>NZ_LVEM01000009.1 GCF_001641335.1 Bradyrhizobium stylosanthis | reverse complement strand
GATCTGGGCCACGCGCGCCTCGATGTCGGCCTTCTTGCCGGCGCCGTTGACGATCGTGGTGTTCTCCTTGTCGATCATCACCTTCTTGGCGCGACCGAGCATGTTGAGCGTGACGTTCTCGAGCTTGATGCCGAGATCTTCCGAGATCGCCTGGCCGCCGGTCAGGATCGCGATGTCCTGCAGCATGGCCTTGCGGCGATCGCCGAAGCCCGGAGCCTTGACGGCCGCGACCTTCAGGCCGCCGCGCAGACGGTTCACGACCAGGGTCGCGAGCGCCTCGCCTTCGACGTCCTCGGCGATGATGACCAGCGGCTTGCCGGTCTGCACCACGGCCTCGAGCAGCGGCAGAAGTTCGTTCAACGAGGAGAGTTTCTTCTCGTTGATGAGGATGTAGGCGTCCTCCATCTCAACGCGCATCTTGTCGGCGTTGGTGACGAAGTAGGGCGAGATGTAGCCGCGATCGAACTGCATGCCCTCGACGACGTCGAGCTCGGTCGCGAGCGACTTGGCTTCCTCGACGGTGATGACACCCTCGTTGCCGACCTTCTTCATGGCGTCGGCGAGGAACTTCCCGATCTCGGCATCGCCGTTGGCCGAGATGGTGCCAACCTGGGCGATCTCGTCGTTCGAGGTGACCTTCTTGGAGTTCTTGACGAGGTCTGCAACCACAGCCTCGACCGCGAGGTCGATGCCGCGCTTGAGGTCCATCGGGTTCATGCCGGCGGCAACCGACTTGGCGCCTTCGCGGACGATCGCGGCAGCGAGCACGGTGGCGGTGGTAGTGCCGTCGCCGGCCGCGTCGGCGGACTTGGAGGCGACTTCGCGCACCATCTGGGCGCCCATGTTCTCGAACTTGTCCTCGAGCTCGATCTCCTTGGCCACGGTGACGCCGTCCTTGGTGATGCGGGGAGCGCCGAACGACTTGTCGAGCACGACGTTGCGGCCCTTTGGACCGAGCGTGACCTTCACCGCATTGGCGAGGATATCGACGCCGCGCAGCATGCGGTCACGAGCTTCGACGCCGAATTTGACTTCTTTGGCTGACATATGGGTTTCCCCTGAGTAATTGGTTCTGTCTCACCCCTGCCGAGAGCGCCGGCAGGCGCTCCTCAGGGGTAAGCGGCGGGAGCGGTTGGTTAGGCGGCCTTCTTCTTGGCTGAGGCGTCGGTGAGAATGCCCATGATGTCGCTCTCCTTCATGATCAACAGCTCCTGACCGTCGAGCACGACATCATTGCCAGACCACTTGCCGAACAGCACGCGGTCGCCAACCCTCAGGTCGATCGGGATCAGCTTGCCGGACTCGTCGCGGCCACCGGGGCCAACGGCGATCACTTCGCCCTGTGAGGGCTTTTCCTTGGCGGTATCGGGAATGATGATGCCGCCAGCGGTCTTCTCTTCGGCTTCGATGCGTTTGACCACGACGCGATCATGAAGCGGACGGAATTTCATGCAGTCCTCCCTAGCTGTGGCTTGGCTGTGGACCGGCGCCTCGACCGCACTGGAGCATCGGTCATCATGGCTAGGCGTTCATTGATGGCTATCAATTTTTGCCGTCAAAGCTGCAATCCGCACAGGAAGCCCTTCGCCGGAAATTGATCATTGTCAGCGCGCAGGAACCGGCCGTCAGCTAGTGACATCGAGAACCGGCGCAGTCTAACTCGGAGAAGACGACCATGGCCAAGAAGCTCGAGAAATCGCAATGGAGCGGCTACTTCGATCTCATATCGAAAGCACTGACCGGCAAGCGTGCCGAGATCGAGGTGGCGTCGCTTAATCACGGTGATCAGATCGAGGCGGAATGGTTACCGTTCCACGGTATTTCCCATGATCCGAGAAATGACGTAGTCGCGCTCGCGCTCGAAGGACACGACCATCTGATCCACAAACCCAAAGAAATATACATCGAGGGAGAAGGTGTGCACTTGAACAGTCTCGAGGTTATCGACGCGGACGACGTGCGTCAGATCGTCCTCCTCAGAGATCCTCTGATGCTGCCAGCGCCAACCGCGGCAAAAGCAGGCTGATCTCTCCAACGACCCGAACAAACAAACGCTCCTGCGTTGGAGTGCTTAGCGCTTCCAGACGGCAACGTGGTTGCCAGGTTGATGTGGACTCGGACAAGCGTGGTTCGGAACGGATCTAAGGCCGGCCGACAATGCTATCGTATCGACTGGAGGGTGAAAGGTAGCTCGGGCTTCACCGTCCAACGCCACGAACCTGTCAAGTGATCGCAATGCAGGACTGTCGGCCCGTCCGCCGAGCGAGGCCGACACGCTGCAGATTTCTGCAGGTTGGCCCAGTTGGTCATCTCTCCGCCAGGCGCGTCCTAGTCTTAAGGAGCGAACGATGCCCGAACTAGCCATTTCACGCGAAAAGATCGGCTTTCTGATTGAAAAGGCACACGAGTTTGATGTCAAGGATTTGCCGACGGATGAGGAATCCGGATCGAATCCTGTTGACGATTGTGAAGTCGACGTATTGCAGGACGATGGCAGCGACTCGGTCGCTGCCGAGTTGGCGAGCTTCATCAGGGCCTTGAACGAGGACGAACAGATCGACCTCATCGCGCTGATGTGGCTCGGACGGGGCGATGGCACCATGGACGAGTGGGAGGATCTGCGTAACCGCGCAGTTGAACGCTGGAACGGATATCGCAACCCGCGCCGGGAGACCGTGCGTTATCTGCTCGGCGAGCCCTTGTTGGGCGATCTCCTGGCCGAGGGTCTCGACCAGTTCGGAATATCCTGGGTCGACGATGCCCCCGTGCCCTGATGGGCACAATTCAACGCCGAAATTGGGCATGATCACGATGATCATGCGTCCGGCGCCGTTACATCGATAAGTGCGAGTTACCGGGACCGCGCCGCCCACCGTTCCGTCGTGGTTGCATGCGTCGTCCCGGGCAGGTCCTGCAGCTCGGCTTGCAGAGGGTCAAAGGCTGCTTCGACGGCGTCGTCGACCCTTTCGAGCCAGACGAAGCGAATCTGCTTGCGCGCTTTTTCGGGCACGTCCTCGATGTCCTTTCGGTTGCGTGCCGGCAGCATGACCGTGGCGATACCGGCCTGGATCGCTGCCAGCACTTTCTCTTTCACGCCGCCGATTGGAAGCACCAGGCCGCGCAGCGAGATTTCGCGGGTCATCGCCGTGTCGTTTCGGATCGTGCGCCCCGTCAGAAGCGACGTCAGCGCCATAAACATCGCCACGCCAGCGCTTGGACCGTCCTTCGGGATCGCGCCGGCTGGAACGTGAACGTGGACATCGGCCTTCTGCAACTTCTTTATGTCGATGCCGAATTCGGCAGCGCGCGACTTCACCAACGTCAATGCGGCCTGGGCGCTCTCCTTCATCACATCGCCAAGCTGACCAGTGAGGATGAGCTTGCCGCGGCCCGGAACGCTGGTCGCCTCGACGAACAGTATATCCCCTCCAGCAGGCGTCCAGGCGAGCCCGGTCGCCACGCCTGGCACGCTGGTCCGCATGGCAGTCTCCGGCTCGTATCGCTTCGGTCCCAATATGCTCTGGAGATCTGCCACCGTGATGACGACGCGCGTCGACCTGCCCTCAGCGATCAGCATCGCGGCGTGCCGACAAATTGCGCCGAGCCGGCGCTCGAGGCTTCTCACGCCGGCCTCGCGCGTATAATCGCGGATGACGGCCCGCAGGACGTCGTCGTCGATCTGGCATTGCTCCTCACCGAGGCCGGCCGACGACAATTGACGTCTGACCAGGTAGCGCTTCGCGATGGCCAGCTTCTCGTCCTCAATGTAGCCGGGGATTTCGATGACTTCCATCCGGTCGCGTACCGCGAGAGGAATGTTATCCAGCACATTGCCCGTGCCAATGAACAGGACTTTTGAAAGGTCGAAGGGAACGGCAAGGTAGTTGTCGCGGAACGTCGCGTTTTGCTCCGGATCGAGAACTTCCAACAGTGCGGCGGCGGGATCGCCGTGGAATCCAGCGCCCAACTTGTCCATCTCGTCCAGCATCATGACCGGGTTGCGGGTGCCGGCCTTGCTGATCGACTGGATGATGTTGCCGGGCAACGCGCCCACGTAGGTGCGACGGTGTCCACGTATTTCACTCTCGTCGTGTACGCCGCCGAGGCTGAGACGCACGAACTTTCGATCGGTTGCGCGTGCGATGCTTTGGCCGAGCGACGTCTTGCCGACGCCGGGAGGGCCGACGAAGCAAAGAATGGGACTCTTGCCTTCCGGATTGAGTTTGCGTACCGCCAGATATTCCAGAATGCGGCGTTTCACTTTCTCGATTCCATAGTGATCCTCTTCGAGGATCTGCCGCGCCGCATCAACATCAATGCGCTCGGGATCGCACTTCGACCACGGCAACTCCACGAGCCATTCGAGATAGCTTCGCACCATGCCATACTCGGCCGCTATCTCCGGTAGCCGTTCAAGACGCTTCAGTTCCCGCCGGGCCTGCTCCTCAGCGTTCTTTGGCATGCCGGCCTTGTCGATCTTTTCTGCTAGCTCCCTCAATTCGGCGGATTTGGGGTCGTCGTCGCCCAGCTCCTTCTGGATTTGACGAAGCTGCTCGCGAAGAATGTGTTCGCGCTGTTGCGATGACAGGGTTTGTTCGGTTTGTTCACCGATTTGCTTCGAAAGTTGCAGTACCTGGATTCGCTTCGCTAACAGCCCGAGCAGCTTGTCAAGAAGCTGAGTGACGTCGAAGGTCTCGAGCAGATCCTGCTTTTCGGCGACTGGTATGTCGATGATCCCAGCAAGGAAGTCGGCGAGCGCCGATGGTGACTCCAAGCCTTCGATTGCAGGGCCGATCTCTTGCGGCAGGTTCGGTAGCAGCTGAATCGCGTCGCGCGCGCGCATCTTTAGCAGGCGCATCCGTGCTTCGATCTCGGGCGTGATCACCTCCGATACGCCGATCTCCTTGACCCGCGCGACCAGAAATGGATAGCCGGGGAGAAACTCGCTCACACGGAATCGTCGCAGTCCTCGACAGATGACGTAGTGGGTCAGCTCCGAGGTGACATAGCGCAAGATTTCGGCGATGGTGCCGACGCGCCGCAGTTGCTCCGGCTCGGGCTGTTCGATATTGGGATCGTCCTGCAGCAGCAGGCCGATCCTGCGTGCGCCTCGAACGGCCTCCTGGACCGCCGCGATTGAGGACGGTCTGGCGATCGTTAGCGGCAGCACATTGCCCGGAAACAGCAACGTGTTTCGAACCGGAAGGATAATGGTAGCATCCTCTGGAATGACGGGATGGCTTTGAGCGGCCGCGGCGCTCGAATTGCCAGTCGCATCAGGCATGGAGCCGTCCTCCAATCTACAATTGTTTGGTGAACTTCAGCGAGAGGCAGCCAAAGGCGAGTTCGAACTCACTAAGCTGAAGCCGCCTGCCGGTGAAACTTATCTGCCGTTCGAACCTTCCGTAGGGAATTTCGAGCCGATGAACAAGGCTCCCCCGCGGGATCGCGCTCGGACGCCGCAATCCCACCACGAGAACGCGGTCGACTTCCACCGATACCGTCACGGCATTCTCGTCAACGCCGGGGAGAGCAACGGTGATCACGATATCGGACTCTGTCTCGACAATATCGACTGGAGGTTCCCAAATCGTCTCGCCAATTGGCTCCGATGTCGGCCGGAAGAACTGGCGGTGCAATCGCTCGGCGCGATCGATGAGTTCGCACGCCCTGGTCCACATCAGCGCTCTTGGATCGATCGCGGTCATTAATCGGTTCCCGAGCCAAGCCGAAAGCGCGCTAGGCCTTCTGCCGTACAGCTATTTCCGATCAGCTAGCTGCCTGACTCACCCTATGATGCGCCGCGCGAACCTACCTTGACAGCCGTCAATCGCGAGTTCGAGACGTAAGGTCGGCCCTGGAACTAGTGCGCGATGAGCAAGGGAAGTGGCGCGATGCGCAGGATCCGGCTGGTTGTGCTGCCTGGCAGCAATTCGTGCAAGCCAGAGTGACCGTAACTGCCGATCACTAGCAGGTTCGCACCGAGGCTGCGGCATTCTGTGACGAGGATGTCGGCCGTATCGTCTTCCTCGCCGACTGCGCGATATTTGACGGCATCGATGCCATGATGCCGCAGGTGCTGTACGGCGTCATTTGCCTTCAGCGGATCCGCTCTGGTTTGACGCTCGCCTTCCACTACAAGCACGCCAACCTTTTTCGCAACTTGTAACAAGGGCAGGGCCTCCGCAACGGCACGCGCGGACTCTCGGCTGCCATTCCAGGCGACGATCGCGTTGTCCAGGGGCTTGAAACCCGTCCAGTCATCAGGAACCAGAAACAGATGGCGTCCGGTACCGAAAAGCAGATTGTCCATCAGGTCATGCGGCTCATTGGACCGACCGTTCGGCCGGAGCGCTACAAATGTGTCGGCGGTGCGCGCCATCAGCAATGCGGTCTCGGCCAGATCAAGATCGCCGGTGACGTCGAAGCGACGTAAGTTTGTTGAATGATGCAGGCGTGTGAGACGCTGGAGCAGCATGGCTTCAGTGGCGTCGCCGGCCTGCCTCGCTGCCTCTTTCGACTTTGCGGTTTGGTCGGCGCTGTCGCCTTCGAATTCGTCCCGAACAATATTGAAGAACAAGCCGGTGATATGGCAGTCGAACATTGCTGCGATCTGGGCAGCGGCGGCCAGGCACGCGTCATCCGCAGATGTCCCGTCCAGCCGGAGCATTACGTCCTTGATCATGGCGTTCGTCATAGCTTGGGTTCGAGTGCGGAAGAGGTGATCAGACCCATCGAGAGCACGACTGCGTCGACCGCATCCTCGCGGTCCTTTCCACTAGTCGAGACGTATTCCCCGGGTGAGAATCGATGTCCCCGTCGGCGTCCAGCGGTGCAATGAAGTCATACCCACGACACGAAGCGCCTTCGGAAGATTGCTTGGAGCGGGCGGGATTGAGCAGGATGCGGCTGAGATCAGCCAGTTGGGAGCACTCAGGCTGCTCAGGTACTGCAGACAGTGTTGCCATGGTGCAATCCTTTCGTCGGAGCGAAAAGCCAATGTTTTCGCAGGGAGCGCCATGATGATCGTCAATTGGAACTCGGTAATTCGATAACAGCCCACTCGAGCGAGCGTCTCCATGGAAGGCGTAGCGCGATCGGTCAGTTGACACCCATCGACGTGTGGGGATGGCGGTAGATGTCGCCTGCGAGCTATCTGGGGCACCGCCGGGTCGCCGTTCCTGCTCGTACTAATTGGAATTCCAAGCGGAATGCAGTCGTTCGAGTGCCGATCCATTCGCGCCATACGGTCAAGCGCTCCGCGATGATTGCCGGCCCGAGAGAAAGCATGGACCAATCTGCCGGGTTTGATGATCGGGCTCCCTATTGTCATCGGCGATTAGGATTGAAAAGAAGGACCGCGCGGCTTTCGCTGGCGGTCCAAGTCACGGGGGGCCCGGGAGGGGCAAGCGACGTGAGGAGAGTCGCTAACTGCAGTTTCGTAGAGGGAAGAGCCGCATGCCTTGACAGGACTCAATTTTTGCTGAAGGGATCTTGCGTACAAATACTGGCGCACGGGCTGAAACAGTGACATCTGTCAAGTGCCAGCGATCGATTGACGCAACATTGCGGCTAACCGGGACCGCGAGACCGGCCGCTATGTGTCAATGGCGCCATCGTCGCCATCGGCAACACGCCGGCGCTTCGAGGCAAGCCGGCTTTGCCGGCTTCGCTCCAACCAAGGCGGCGCAGCGAATTCTGGCCGAGGCGATAGCAGGCGATCTTGGGCCACAGGGCGTCGATTCCTAGTCGCCTGTGAATTTTGCGTGAGGCCGTGAGGTCCCCCGCATCTTGTACTACGGCGCGTTGCCGGTTGGCGTGTTGGCATTCAAGAGTTGGGAAACGGCGGTCACAAGCTGAGCAGGCGCGAACGGTTTTGTGAGAAGCACGCTATTCGGCACGCCCTTCGATGGCCACTCCTCGGCTGCTTTGCCCGTCATGTAGATTATTGGTAGCGCGGGATCGATCTCTCGCGCCACACGGGCAACTTCCCACCCCTCGATTTTGCCGGACAGATGGATGTCGCTGACAACTGCGCGAAAGGTCTCGCGGCTTAGGGCGGCTACCGCTTCCTCGCCTGATGCAAAAATGCTGACCTCAAACCCGCCTTCCGTCAGAGCCTCCTCGACGATACTCTGAATTAACTGATCATCCTTGACGAGCAATATCGTCGGGAGTGCCTGCACTTGTTCCACAGCATTTTCCACCCTGCCTGATCGTCAAGCAATATTGACGTCGGGATGTGAAGTCCGTTGAACGGAATGCGTTCCACATGAATGTATAAAAGTGCACACTGGCGCAATTTGCCACAGCAGGCGCAAACGCAAAAATGCGACGGGCACACGGCTGTCGATGCACGGAGTGGCGCGCCGTGCAGTTCGTTCTTATCAGGACCAAGCCGCTCGGCAGCCTTCACTAAACCAACAGTTCGCATTGGGTCAAAATGCGAAAAACCCAACCTGAGCAAATCTCATCCGCGGTTCCTCCGTCAGCGGACCTCGAGGAGGAGTGCCGCCACTTCGCCGATGGGCCAGACTCGGACTCATGCATAGCTGCGCATTTACGTCGGCCCCCTTAGACCGGGCGAAGAAAGCCACTCCACCATATGGGAGGCTGTCTCGTTCTGCCTAGCTTTGCGAAGAAGTGCCTCGCGCTCGGCGCACGGCGGAAGCGCTTTCGCGGCCTCGCGCAGATCCTGCGCCTCTTGGGTGAGGCGTTGTTCCAGTGGTTGGGAGTGGTGCACACGTCGGCGCCGTTTAGGCATGGCGCTGCTTCATTGCCACGAGTGGCTCGGTGGAAAACGCTACCGATCAAGGCCAATTTTAACGGAGGTCAAGCGCGCGGCCATGACGACCGTCAACCTTCGCACTTGATTGCTGGAGGAGTCCGACAACTGAGACGGACCCGGCGAGGGTAACCGGGCCCTGACACATACCGCAACAGCGCCTCCCTCTTGGCCGCTCGGTAAATGCTGGCCATAAAAACGGCATTCTGGCACCAAAGTTCCGAGGCCGCCCGTACCGAAGTGGGGCCTTAGCGCCTCTCTATGACGAGTTTTCCTCTGACAACAAAAATCGTGCGTTCGCCGTCCGACACCTCCCAGGCAAGGTAGGTGTTCTTCCGGCTCTTGGCCAGTTTCCTGAGAGTCAGAGGCGTGCAGCGAACGGCGTGGGCGCATGCTTCGTTTTCGTTGCGAAGCGAAGTGCCTCGACGGTCCGGCACTGTTTGCCCATTTATGTGCTTGTGGAAATAGAATCTGGGCATCTGGAACTCTCCGGAGTTCTCTTTGCTGCCAATTCACGACTCCACGCGGAGCGCATGTTTTCGTTCCAACCGATTGTACAAAAGTGAACTTAATAATGGGGCGGGACCCGCAAGACCGGTCCAATTCATTCTGGCAGAAGCCAACATGGCAGCGGTGATTTGGCCTCTCGAGTCGTTCGTGAAGGACTGGCGGCGGCGCCCGGCCCAAGCGGTGTTCCGAGCCGGGACGGTCTCGAAGAAGGCTCGGATGATGACACGCAAGAGCTCTGCGAGCCATCGCAGCAGCAGACCGAAGTTATAGCCGGCGGCGGCGAGAACAGTGTTGATGCGGTCGCCGAGGCGTCCCTTGAGATAATTTCTGTCCATGCGGTGCTCGGCCTTGACGTGGCCGATGACAGGCTCGACAGGCGCGCGACGCTTCATCTCGCGACGGATGGAAGCTGTGACGCGGCGGACCTGACCCGAGATCCAGACCCTGAACCGATGCGGGTGGTTGTGACCGCGATATCCTTTGTCGACGTGGATACGGCGAGTCTCCACCCCGGTGAGCTTCTCCATGTCGGCGATTACGGGACCGAGCGTGTGCCCATCGAAGGGATTGCCATGCAGGGCCTTGGCATGGAGCACGAACTGGCCGCCCTTCGGAGACGTCACAGGGGTGGCGATGCTGACCTTGCAGCCGAACTCGTAGGGCGCGCGGGGTTTACCTTTGCCGATGCACTCAACCTCCGGAGCATGTAACGCATAGACCTTCGGACCGCGCTGATGCTGATCCTGGCTGCGCACCTGCTGCGCTAAACCGAGCAACGGGCCGAAGCGAGCTTCCAGCACCGTATCGCCATCAATCTTGCGGCGGATGTCGCGGATGATCCGGCCAAGCCGTGTCCGCAGGAACTTGAGCTGCCGCCGGGCGCGTTTGAACTGGTGGGCGTGGGTATAGCGGCCGGTCATGATGGCGGCGCGCTTGGCCAGGCGCAGATAGCTCTGGCGTATCGGCACACGGTTGCGCTTGGCGAGCCCGACCAGCTTGGTGATTGCTCGATGCAGCAGCCGCGCGTCGGTCGGATGTGCAACCGCCTTGGGCTGCACTGTGGTATCGACGACCACCCGTTCCAGGTCCTTGGGACCGATGGCGCCGGTCTTGTGCGCCACTGAAAGACTTTCCTGGATCAGGGCGACGAGCTGTTCCTCGCCGAGCCGCTGCCGCCAGCGTGTCATCGACGATCGATCGAACGGCAGACGGTGGCAGAAGCTCAATTCGCCGCAGAAGTATTGGTAATAGGGGTTCTCGATCCAGCGAGCGCACAGCACCTCATCTGACAGGTTGTGCATGTGCTTCAAAATGAACAGGCCGGCGACTAGCCGCGTCGGCAAGCCCGGCTGGCCCGACCCTGCTTGGCACACTGAACTGAAGCGCTCATTCAGGATGTTCCAGTCGATCAGCGCTGCCAACCGCACCAGCGGATGACCCATGTCGATGATCTGATCAAGCGCCGGAAGCAACAGGTCTTTCTGGCGATCATCCCTCGGCTTGCTCATCGCATTCCCCAATGTCGACGACGCCGTCAGGGAATCACGAATCGCCCAAAAGCAAAATCCTAAAACGCAAGAAAGCGAGGTCCAACACCCCGCTTTCCTGCAAAATCGAATACTACATCAAGACAAATTCTGCTTATTTCTCAGACCAATCCGCATTCTTCACGGGCGACTTCCTATGTCCTCATCGATGCCGTAATTGATCTCGAGGGGACGCGGAAAGGTTGGCCGGATCAACCGGATGATTGCTTCATCAAGCGGCGCGCCCGCGGAGGAGATTTGGCACGTGGCCCCACCAGAATCGCACCGCATGCGTCGTTCAACTTTGAATTGCGGCCTTTCGAAGAGAGCTGGAAGAGGCGTCGCGCCGGTTGCTGCAATGAGCGAGGCTGTAGTACGCGCCATCCGCGGCTGGCATTCTGCGTGGCCTCAACCCGGTCTCCCAGGCTCATCGTCCCCATCGCTCTCCAGCTGCTTGATCAGCACCGCCGGTTCATCATAGCCGCCGCGGCTGCTGTAGAACACCAGCGTCATCAAACCCACGCCGACTACCAGCGAGAACACCACGCCCATCACCAAAGCGACGTAGCCGGACTCCGGCACCTTTACATCCGTTCTGGTCCAGCCGAGATAGCCGAGCACGCAGGCCGCGACGAGCAGCGCGATCAGCACGGTAATGATCGCCCATCTGGCGAGCTTGCCGTCTCGTGGATTGGATGTCTCGATCGTCGATGGCCTCTTAGTGCTGGTCATGGACCTCTCCAAGGCACGAGGTCGGACCGCCACCTCGTGGGCGACGGCATCTTCGTCGCCCGCAACATAAACTTCGAGTACGGCCTTCTTTCGTACGAGTAGGACCGGTCTTTCGTCATGTATCCTTCGGTCCATCTCAGCGGTATCTCGCTGATCACCGGCCACCGCTGTGCTCGACTGCGGGCTCGACCTCGATCGTCGTATTGATCCAACCGCTAACCGGCACGAAATTGCCGTCGCTCGAGACTGCTCAGAGCGCTGCAAACTGAGTTTCTAATGTTCCGTGCGGGCCGGGTCATATCGGCATCGCGCGCTCATTTACCTTTGACGGAGCCGCTCACCCTCCAGACCGCGTTCCCGACATCGTCCGCGACGATGAGTGCACCGGTCCAGTCAAGTGCCACGCCGACCGGCCGCCCGTGAACGGTTTGTTTATCCGGCGCAAGGAAGTCCGTCAGCACCGGGGTCGGCACCCCGCTCGGCCGTTCGTTCGCAAAGGGAACGAAGATCACCTGATAGCCGTTCAGCGGATCCCGGTCCCAACTGCCATGTTCACCCACGAACGCCCCGTTGGCGAATTCCGGTGAGAGCGTTTCCCCTCGACTAAATACAAGGCCGAGTGCTGCAACATGGGAACTAAGGCCATAATCCGGCTTGATCGCCTTCGCCACCATCGCAGGGTCTTGCGGATGGACGCGTACGTCCACATGCTGTCCCCAATAGCTATACGGCCAGCCGTAGAACCCTCCGTCCTTGATGGATGTAAGGTAATCCGGAACCAGATCGGGTCCGATCTCGTCCCGCTCGTTGACAACGGCGAACAACTGTCCCGTTCCAGGCTGAACGGCAAGGTTCGTCGGATTGCGCGTTCCTGTCGCGAAGAGGCGCTTCGCACCGGTGAGCCGATCTACTTCGTAGATCGCTGCACGCCCTTCTTCGATGTCTAGCCCATTCTCGGTGATGTTGCTGTTCGAGCCGACCCCCACATAGAGCTTTGACCCATCCGGGCTGGCCACCATCGACTTGGTCCAGTGGTGATTGATCTGGCCGGCAGGCAAATCGGCGAGCTTCGTTCCGGGCGCCGTAATCTCCGTCTGGCCCGGCGTGAAGGGAAACGCGATGATTGCGTCGGTATTGGCGACGTACAAAGTGTCCGCGAGCCATGCGACGCCGTACGGCGAGTGAAGATGGTCAAGCAGGACAGTCTTCATCTCCGGAACGCCGTCGCCGTCGGCGTCACGCAACAAAGTGATCCGATTGCCGCCCTTGTCGGACGCACCGGCTCGTGCCTTCACTTTGCCTGAGATGTAATCCTTGGGCCGGAATGGCTTGGTGCCGGGACCGTTGGCTTCAACCACGAGGATATCGCCATTCGGCAACGGGTAAACGATGCGCGGATGCATCAGTCCAGTCGCCATCGCTTGGACGCGAATGCCTGGGGGAGCGGTGGGCGTTTCCCCGGTCTGCCACCCGACCGCCTGCGGTACGCTCATGGGTGGCACCAAATATTGGTGAGCTTCAGGAAGGTCGGGATTCGGTCCATATTGTTTTGATGGATCGCCGCCTTGGTCACTGCAGGCCGCGAGCAGCGCGAGAATCATTAGTCCCGAAGTCACTCGAACCGGGTTCGCGATCATTCGCGTTCTCCCCTGCCCACAGTCTTTACGATGGTAACGCACCAGCCCCGAAGACCGGCGGCGAGCAGCAGGATCGTGACGATCGTGGAAAGGGTGATGCCGGTCGGGACAACGGAAGTCCACGCATCTCGCGTATGAACGAAGACGTTGACCAGGGAGAGGATTGCGGCGGCCACTATCAACCCAAAATCGAGCCAGCGGATCGGCCCGGCCCTCCCGAGCGCGACGTCAACGACTAGGAAGATCGTACCGATCAGCGCCAGCACGAGACCCCCTGTGATCAGCCAAACCGAGAAGTTGGCCCACTGCGACAGCGAGTTGCTCGTATACATATAGTCGGTGAACAGTGCGGCCATGAGCAACGCGCCCCCCAGTCCAACAAAAAACGGGTGCAGTTGCGCATGCGTTTGGCTCCCGCGAATTGGCCGCGCCATGTCTTCCTCCCGTTTACTTCGAACCACGGCAAAGTTTCTTCGCATGTGTTACCGACGCTGAGCCAACATGGATATCCAGTAAATAGGACGCGCGGTGAGCGCGCGTTGACAGTCATCAATTAGGATCGGCAGCGGAATCGTACTGGTCAAAACATGTGACCGTCTGCTCCGCTGTCAGCGCGTCAGAGTTCAGGACGTCGGCTACGAACGCGGATGCCTTGTCGGCCGTCAGTTATGGCGGTTCTCAGATATGAAATTGCCCTCGTTTGGCGGCGCGGCCCCCGCGCGGAAATCAGGACCCACAGATTCCTGGAGATCCCGCGGATGTTGCTTTCCGCCCCTATCTTCAGAACCTCCGGTCGCGTTATCGCCGACGAGCACCACGAGCCAGGCTATCGGCCCATAATGCCGATCTTCATTTCCAAATTGACAGCGGTCAACGCTTGACCGTCAGGAGGCTGCTAGCTTGGCTTTCCGAGCATGGAGTTGTCATGCCAAGAATAGTACAAGGCATCGCTATTTTTCTTGCGTTCGCAGCCGCGCCACCGGTGGTCGCCGAAGGCATGCGCTACGAGTTGTTCCCCGAGCCCGATGTGGGGGGCACGGCGTCCTACCGAACAGCTAACGCGTATGTGGTCGACGAGAAAGAGAATCAATTCTGGGTTTGCTCGGTGCGGTATAATTATCGTGACCTCACCGCGAACAACGGTGCGTGCGTCAAGCTCGACGCGACGGTCGGCCGTCCTTCACTGAATGAGAAGTATGTAGCTCATGCCGTGACGGGCTCCGCGACGATCAACCCGTTCCTGCCGGTCCTCTGGTTTATCGATCCCGACAGCGGCGACGTTCAATTTTGCGACGTCCGTCACGCCGGGCTATGCGCGAAACTCGGTCTGCCGTGAGAGATAAGGGAGTCAGCTCATGACTGTGATGGAGACCAGCCGTACGATCGTGCTTCCTTCAGGTGAACAAATTCCAGTGCTCGGCCAAGGGACTTGGCACATGGCGGAGAATCCGCTGAACCGAACCAACGAAATCAACGCGCTACGTCTCGGCATCGATCTCGGCATGAGCCTGATCGATACGGCCGAAATGTATGCCGATGGCGGCGCCGAGCGGCTCGTCGGCGAAGCGATCAAGGGACGGCGCGACGAGGTTTTTCTGGTCAGCAAGGTGTTACCTCAGAACGCCACGCGGCACGGCACGAAGGCGGCCTGCAACCGAAGTCTGGCCCGGCTTGGGGTGCACGAGATTGACCTCTATCTGTTGCATTGGCGGGGGTTGATTCCGCTGGAAGAGACCGTCGATGCCTTCGAGACTCTGGTGGGCGAGGGCAAGATCCCATACTGGGGCGTCAGCAATTTCGACGTCGGCGACATGCAGGAGCTCGTCGACTTGCCGGACGGCGCAAACGTTGCAGCCGATCAGGTGCTCTACAATCTCGCGCGTCGCGGCATCGAGTTCGACCTCCTGCCTTGGTGCCAACGCAGCGGCGTGCTCGTGATGGCTTATTCTCCGATCGAGCAGGGTCGTGTGGTGCGTCATGTCACGCTCAAGTCGATTGCGGCGCGTCTAGGCGCGACGCCGGCACAGGTGGTGTTGGCCTGGCTGCTGCGCCAGGACGAGGTATGCGCCATACCGCAGTCTGGCAAGCCAGAGCATGTTCGCGAGAACCGCGGTGCGCTCGACGTTCGCCTGACGCCACAGGATCTGGCCGATCTCGATGAAGCCTTTCCGCCACCAGACCGCAAGCAGCCTCTGGCGTCGCATTGATTGGGAGACATCGAACCATGAGCCAAGAGGCCCGCCATATCGTTTGCCCGCACTGCACGAGGACCAACCTTATCCCGGCCCGGAAGGATGCGCGCCGGGCAAAATGCGGCCACTGCCACCAGCCGCTGTTCACGGGACATCCGACGCCGGCTTCGTCGGCCAGCTTTACCACCCACATCCAGCGCAACGATATTCCGGTCGTGGTCGATTTTTGGGCGGAATGGTGTGGGCCCTGCAAGGCGATGGCTCCGGTTTTCGAGCGCGTCGGTAGCGAATTCGAACCCGAGCTTCGCTTTCTGAAGGTCGACACCGAAGCCGAAGCGGAGCTGTCGGCCCGTTACCACATTCGGAGCATTCCGACCCTGATGCTATTCCATAAAGGGAATGTCGTCTCGCAACGTGCAGGTGCTGTCACCGCCGACGCATTGCGCCAATGGCTGCGCCAGCATGTGCCATCGGCAGCGCCTGCAGCCTCATAATTTGCAGAACGGGGCGCCTCACTTGGGGTTGACGAAGTCCCTAATCCCGCAGGCGGACAATTCGCGCCCCATAGCTGCTTTACTTGATGCCGCCGTATCTCTGTCACATGCTCGAACGCGTCTCCCACCTTGGTCCGGCTCATCAGCTCGACAACGCGTTTCTCGAAAGCGCAGATAGCTGCTGTCGTGTCGGGATCGGTATCTTCGAAGACCAGATAGGGGGTCGCTGCCGCCGAGCTCGGGTTGATGGATTGAAATTTCGTGGCGGATAATCCTCTCGTCACGCTCGGCCAGGCGGCAGTCTTGGGTTATCGCCAGCTCTGGTCGACGCAAGGCTTGGGTTGTTCCCCCCGAGCCTGGGCCAGCGACGGATAGTCAGTATATCCCTTCTCGCCGCCCCCGTAGTAGGTGCTGGGATCGTCGGCATTGAGCGGCGCTCGGAGGCGCAGACGCTCCGGCAGATCGGGGTTTGCAATGAATTTTCGGCCGAACGCGATCAGGTCGGCCCATCCTTCGCGCAACCACCGGGCTCCGCTCTCGGCATCGAAGCCCCCGGCCACGATCAGGCTTCCTTTGAACTTCTTCCGGATCAGCTTGGCCATGCCGGGTGCGCGCGCGTCCGGGTCTTTTCCGTTCTGCATCTGCTCCAGCGCGGGATTGACCATGTGCAGGTAGGCAAGCCTGTATTCGTTGAGGCGTTCGGCCACATGGCCAAAGGTTGCTTCCGGATTGTCGTCATGAATGTCGTTCATCTTTCCCATTGGGGATATGCGCACGCCGATGCGGTCCGGTCCCAAGACCGGGATCAGCGCCTCGACGATTTCGAAGAGCAGGCGGGTCCGGTTCTCCACCTGGCCGCCATAGGCATCAGTTCGCCGGTTGGTGCCGCTCTCGATAAACTGATCGAGCAAATAGCCGTTCGCCGCGTGTATTTCCACGCCGTCGAAATTGGCCGCCAACGCATTTTTTGCGGCACGCACATATTGCGCCACCATGTAGGGCATCTCGTCGATATCGAGCGCGCGGGGTCGTACGAAAGGAACGAGCATGCCTTCGCCACGCTCATTTTCGATGAAGGCTTTTCCTGCCGGGATGATGGCCGACGGAGCGACGGGCAGCATGTTGTCGGGCTGTAGCGCAGGATGTGAAATGCGGCCGACGTGCCAGAGCTGGCAAAACATCAGACCTGCTGTCTGATGTACCGCCTCGGTGATGCGCCGCCACGCTTCGATCTGCTCGCGGCTATGAATGCCAGGCGTCCAGGCATAGCCCTGACCTTGCATGGATATCTGCGTCGCCTCGCTGATGATCAGCGCGGCCGAGGCACGCTGGGCATAGTAGCAGGCCGCCAGCGAGCCCGGCACATTGCCAGGCTGACGGGCACGTGAGCGCGTCAGCGGGGCCATGACCACCCGATGGGGCAGATTGAATGGACCAAGGCGGTACGGCTGGAACAGCGGTCCGGTATCCGCATCCTGGTTCGCTCTTTGGGTTTGCGTCGCCATCGCCACCTCATCCATCGGCCTGCTCCTTCGAACGAAAAATCTGTTATGATGCTAGTCACGCGGAAGGCCGGCCTCACTGACGATCGTCAACCAGGCGGCCTCGCTCGAGCAGATGACCAATGCAAAGAGTGTTCGATCGCATCAGCCGCCTGTTACGGCGAGAACCGCCTCCTTGATTTTGGCCAGTGCAAAGTGCCCGACCTGCTCCAAATCAACATGGGGCAGGTTAGGTATCTCGTCAGCGACGACGACGGCGTCCACGATTGCAGGTCCTTCGGCGGCAAATGCCTCAGGCAGCGCCGACATCAGTTCCGCAGGATTCCTCGCTAGGAAGCCGTGCCCTCCGCAGGCCCGCGCCAGCGCGGCAAAATCCGGATTAGGAAATTCGATCGCCCGGCGGAATGGCACCAGACCGACGCTCTCGGCCTCGAGCTTGATTAGCCCGAGCGATGAATTGTTGTAGATGACGACCTTGACCGCCAGCTTATGTTGGACTGCCGTGAGGAATTCGCCCATCAGCATGTTGAAGCCACCGTCACCAGTCAACGCGATCACTTGACGCGACCGTTCCAGGGCCTGCACGCCGTTGGCCTGCCCAAGGGCCGTCCCGACGGCTGCATTGTTGAAGGAGCCGAGAATCCGCTGCGAGCCGGTCTGACGGATCCAGTTGGCGGACCACAGCGTATTCAACCCGGTGTCCAGAACGAAGATTGCATCGGGGTTGGCGAGATCGCTGACTGCGCGCGCCACCACTTGTGGGTGAAGGTTGTCCTTGCTGCGGCGCAGGTCGGCCTGCTTGTCGAGCATCTGGTCCCATTTCCGTCGTTCTCGCGTAACAACGTCCCAAAACAGGCCATCAGTTTTTGGGGCGACCTTGCCGAGTAGCAGCGCCAGCGTTGGCCGCGCGGAGCCGGCGACGCCAAGCATCGTCGGCGCGCGCCGGCCCAGAACTTGCGGTCGCACGTCGATCTGAATCACCTTTTCCTTGTGGGGCAGGAAGTTGGAATAAGGATAGTCGGTACCGACCATCAGCAGGAGCTCACAATCCTGCACCGCTTCGTAGACCGGCTTGGTCCCGATGATGCCGAGTCCGCCCATCCAGCGAGGATCGTCATAGGCCATCAACTCTTTGCCACGCAACGAATGGACCAGCGGCGCCTTGAGACGGTCCGAAAGCTTCTGCAGCTCTTCAGTCCCACCGCGACAGCCGGCGCCGCACATGATCACGATGCGGTCGACGGCATCGATTCGGCGCGCCATCTCGGCAACGTCCTGCTCGTTTGCCGCAAACTCTGGCCGCGGTTGGAGGGTGGCGATGCTGGCAACACTGCCCTCCGCCTTCGTAGCTAGCACATCCTGCGGCAGCGTCAGATGCGCGACGCCAGGCCCTGCATAGGCTGCCGCAATCGCCTGATGGATCACTGCACCGGCCTGCGCCGCGGACGCAATCGTTTCGGTGTAAAGCGACACGTCGCGGAAGAGGAGATTGGGCTCGGTGGACTGGATGTAGTCGGTATCATGAAATTTGCGCGGCATATCGCCCGAGAGCGCCAACACTGGTGCGTGGTCGCGGCAAGCTTCATAGAGACCGGCGACAAGATGGTTGCTGCCCGGGCCCGTCGTGCCTGCGCACACCGAAAGCTGTCCAGTCAACTTTGCTTGTCCCGCAGCCGCCAGCGCCGCGCCTTCCTCGTGCCTGACACCGATCCATTCGAGCTTGCTGCGGCGCACGGCATCGGCAAGCGGATTGAGCGAGTCGCCAATCAAGCCGAAGATGTGCTTGACGCCGATCTGTTCGAGTGCGCCAACCAGAACGTCCGCAACTGTCTTTGACATCTTGCGCTCCTTCCACGCCGTCCGTACGCGAGAGGTTTAATGCCGCAATCGATGAGTGCGCGCCCTGACGAGCGTCAACGTAGCCGACAGGCAAAGTGGATGATCTGGATGCTGATGTCGCCATAATGCAATCTGCCGACAAAGTCACCCTGGCCGAGGCTTACGCGTCGGCAGGGCATGCCTTGGAGAAGATCGCGTTCCTGCTTGCGGGCTTGAGATGGGTCGATGGAGCTCCGGTCGACCCGGCGATGTGGCAGGACTGGCTAGCGGCGGCGCAGACCGTGAAGGGAGAGACAGTCAAAAAACACCATAGTAGCTATCCGGCTCGGTCTGCGCCGCGCTCGACCGCGGCCTCGCGCTGGGCCTTGCCAAACTGCAAGCGAACCCGGGTCTCCGTGAGGCCTTCGCTGGTGATCCCGTAGAAGACGGGCAGCGCCAGGAAGATAACCAAAGCGAGTTTCGGAATCGACAGCCCCGCCACGCCTGCCACCGTGTAGCAGACAACGCCAAGGATGGCGCGCAACCGCTCCTTGGGAAAGAAATCAGAACTGATGTGGAGTTCGACGAGCCAGGGACGAATGCTCAGAACGTGAAACAAGATGAGCCACGCCAGGCACATGCTGCCGGCAATAGCGGAATAGAGCACGACGGCAATCCTGGCATCAAAATCATTGCCGGTCTGCATCGAGGACGAAAGGATCGCGGTCGGGAACGGGATGAGCCCGGATGTCAGCAGTAGAAATAGATTGGCAAGATGCAGGGCGCGGTCGCAGTAGCGCACGCGGGCAAACACCGCGCGATGATTGAGCCAGATGACTCCCGTGTAAAAGAATGACGCGAGGAAGGCGATGTAGCTGGGCCATTGCTCGACCAGCCTGCTCAGGAGTTGACCGGGCGCATGTTCGGGCCGGACAATTTCGGCCACGAGCAGCGTTATTGTTATTGAGAGTACGCCATCGCTGAAGGTTTCCAATCGATCGGTACCGGATAGCCGTACCTGCGGCCATTGAGACGTTTCCACCGCTGCCGCCGTGCGACGAATATCCCGCCTCGATGTGCTTTCATCTTTCACGAAGAGAACCCCGCCAGGAGGACTCAACAAGCATGGAGCCGATTCCGGGGGATTCAATTGATAACCGTCAGGGTACGGCCGGCATGATGATGTGAAGATGCCGCACTATCAACGGAGGCGGGTCCGTCGCAGCAAACACAAGTGGAAATCTGTAATGAAGAACAACCCAATCACGATCACGGCGGCCGCCACGGTTGCGATAGGCGCTGCCATTTTCCCGACGGGGGCACAGGCGCGATGGCATCACGGTTTTCCCGTCGCTCCCGTTGTAGGGGGCCTGGCGGCGGGCGCATTGATCGGCGCCGCACTCGCCGCGCCGCATTATTATTATGGGTACGAGCCAGTCGGCTCCGGACTGCGCTGTGTCTTCCGGCGTGAGCGCTTCTGGGATGGATGGGGCTGGCACGTTCGTCGCATTGAAGATTGCTATTGATGCCGAACCGTGTGCCTCACCTAGAGGAAACTTCTCGATGATCAAGGATATCGTCGTCAATCTGGAGCATGACGTTTCACGGGACCGGGCGCGCGAGTTCGCGATCACGGTTGCGGAAGCGTTCGATGCTCATCTTGCAGGCGTGGCCTTTGCCTATGAGCCGGACTTTCCAGGCTATGTGATGCTGGAAATTCCGCCCGATGTCGTCGCCACAATGATTGAGGAGAGCAAGAAAGCCGCCGAGGCGGCAATCAGGCGGTTTGACGAGGCCGCAAGGCGCAGCCTGCTGTCGGCGGAACATCGTCTCGTCAGGACCGTGGGGATAGAGGCGCCAACATTGTTCGCGGCGATCGCTCGGCGCTTCGATCTCAGCACGTTTCTTCAGTCCAGCCCAGACGGGGAAGCCAATGACGACATGATCGAAAGCGCGCTCCTTGAGTCGGGACGTCCAGTCATCGTCGTCCCATATATCGATAAGAACGGATTGAAGCTTGACCGCGTGGTATGCTGCTGGGACGGCGGCCGCCCGGCGGCGCGGGCAATCAACGATGCGCTGCCGCTGCTGGCGAGGGCGCAAAAGGTTGATCTGCTGATTATCGAGAACAACAAAACGAAGAACGAGACCACCGAGATTTGCGGGGTCGAAATGGCAAGCCACCTGGCGCGCCACGACGTCAAGGTCGAGATCGAAATCATTCCGGCACCGGATATCGGTGTGGCAGACGCGATCCTGTCTCATGTCGCCGACGAATCCGGAACCCTGATCGTGATGGGTGGCTATGGCCATGCCAAGCTGCGCGAAATCATTCTCGGCGGCGTCACCCGGGACATTTTGAAGTCGATGACGGTTCCCGCCTTCATGTCGCACTGAACGAACCGCGCGCGGTCCGCCGTGTGGAGGCTTCATGCAAATCGGTTCATATGCGTTTGCGGTCGCTGCAGCTTACCTCGGCGCGGCAATCTATATCGGATTTGTGGAGCACCCGGCGCGGCTCAAGCTTGGAACCTCTGCGATGGTCCGCGAATGGGCTGCGAGTGATCACCGCGGTGCGATCTTGCTGACCACTCTTTCCCTGGTTTCGGCATCTCTCGCCTTTGTCCATTGTCGGTTCGGCGGTGACGTGCGCTGGATCATCGGCGGCCTCGCGATCCTCACAAGCTGGCCCTACGATTACTTTGTGCTGGTGCCGGTGAGCGTCTGGCTCTGCGCCGTTCCACCCGAGAAAGACTCGGCGCCGGCGCGCAAGTTGATGCGGGATTGGGGCTTGCTGGCGTGGGGTTACACCCTGATCGGGTTGACCGCTTGCGGCGCATTTGCATGGGCGCTCGAGCAGCCTCCGTGACTGACGATCGTCAATGTCACTAGGCGACGATATCGCGAGAGTCTGCACTGCGTTCACCGGCAACCCTCGAGGACCCAATGCTTCACATCGACATACCAACCGTGGCAGAGTTCAGGGATCTTGCGCAGCTACGGGCCCAGTTCTGTGTTTCCCTGTACATGCCAACATCTCGCCTTGGCGAGGACTCCAAGGCGAATCGTACGCTGTTCAAGGATCTGGCGAAACAGGCGCTCGCGCAATTGAGCGAGGCTAGCGCTGACAAGCGCGTGATCGAAGCCTTCGAACAGCGCTTCGAGCACCTCGTCGGCGGCCAACATGACCCCGATCAAGACAAGGTCCGGCAGCGCCAGCGTGCGAAGCCGGACGAGAGCCTCGCGTTTTGGCACCATCAGGGTAACGGACTTGCGGTGCTCGCGGGGCCTGAAACCTTGCGCACCTTCCGTCTGGCGGAAACGCCGAAGCCACTTGCCGAGGTCGCGGATCGTTTGCACCTAACGCCGCTGTTGCGGGCGATGACGTCGCGCCAGGATGCTTTCGTGCTCGCGCTTGCCGAAGAGAGCGTCCGGCTGATTCACGTCTTTGCCAATTTGCCGCCGTCGCGTGTATGGGTTCCGGGACTGCCAAAGAATGCGGAAGAAGCGACGCAACGTCCATCATTCCATGTCCGCGCGCCGCGAGGCCACTTGCAAAACCTCGAGGGCGAGAAAGTGCTCTTACACCAATATGTGCAGAAAGTGGACCACGCCGTCCGCGATACATTGCGCGGACATACGGCGCCGCTGATACTCGCGGCCACCGAGCCGTTGGCTTCGATGTTCCGCGCGATCTGCGACTATCCGGAGTTGGCCGAGGAAATTATAGAAGGAAATTCTGACCAGTCCACCGACTCCGTGCTGGAGGAACAGGCGATCCCGATCCTCGACCGTTCGACCACACGAGAAATCAGGGACCTTATCGCGCGGTATGACGAGTTGAAGCCGCGGCGCGGCACGACGGACGTTTCTTACGCAGCCCACGCAGCAACCGCGGGTGCGATCGAGCAGTTGCTGGTCGACTTCGACGCCGTCGTGCCAGGGCTCGTCAGCGATATCGACGGCAGCGTGACCTATGCCGCTTCCGATGATGCGGAGGTCTACAGCGTCGTCGATGAGGTGGCACGGCGAGCGCTATGCACCGGGGCAAGGGTATTGGCCGTATCGCGAGACCAACTGCCGGAGCGCGCTCCATTGGCGGCCATCCTCCGCTATCAATTCATTTGACCGCCGCCGGCGGACGTATTCGGCGCTGCCCCGGTTCCTCGACCAGCGGTTCGTCCTGCTGTATAATACTAACGCCAACAAGACGCCGATGAGCAGCGAGAACGTTATCCGGTAGGCATCGCAAAATTGGGCAGAAAGCGCCGATAGGCCGTGATACCTTAGCCCCAAGCAGCGGCAATAATCCCGCGACAACGATGCATAGGCCTGCGCGCTGGGAATCGCGATGACCACTCTAGCGAGGTCTGCAGTCATCTCGGCCGAATGGCGATCGATCCGCCGCTCGGAGACCCCTGCGCAGAGAACGCAGGCCATGCAGCTGGTGAAGCATCGCTGCACTGAACCCGTCGACCATTGGTGATCGCCCGAACGCTTCGGCACGCCTGACCCGACCCAAGAGGAAGTATCCTGCCGCCACACTGGTTGACCCATCCGAGTTGGTCTCCCGCCTAGAACAGTCGCTCGCCAAAATTGACGGCCGTCATGGCGCGCCGGCTTGCAAGTCGCGAGCCTCAGTGGATCACAGCTGTCGTTGGCGGCCCAGTTTCTTTCGTCAATGCCGTCGAAATGGCCCTGGGCGGTGATCATCGTGCTGCAGCCCTCATCAAAACCTCGTGGAGCGCTCAATTGCATAACATCGTACGGACAATGGCCGCCATCATCATGCTCACTGGCGCCGGCGCGGTGCGCGCTGCAGCAGAGGACGGGAGCGGAACGCTTTTGAAAGGCAAAGCCGCGCTCGGCTCATGGCAGCAAGATAAACCGGGCCTCAGGCGCCTGATTAAGCCACAGGATCTGCCGCCGGTCGGCAAATCCACACCGAATTTCAGCGAAGTCGTGCCCCTACCACGCGGCGCCAAGCCGCGCGTACCACCAGGTTTTCTCGTCGAGTTGGTGGCGTCAGGCTACGCCGGTCCGCGCGCCATCCGCGCGGCGCCGAACGGCGACCTGTTTGTCGCCGACAGCGCGTCCAACACGATACATGTGCTGCGGGTCCCATCCGGGACCGCCTCGCTGACCAGAGACGAAGTCTTTGCCAGCGGGCTCACCCAACCGTTCGGGATCGCGTTCTATCCGCTCGGGCCGAATCCGGAATGGGTCTATGTCGCCAACAGCGACGGCGTCGTCCGCTTTCCGTACAAAAACGACGACCTGGTCGCGACCGCCCAGCCGGAACAGATCGTCGGACATATTCCGTGGGTTCATCATTGGACGCGCGACATCGCGTTTACCCGAGACGGCAAGCGGTTGTTGGTCTCGGTCGGCTCCGGATCGAACGTCGCGCTCGACATGTTCTCCGTGCCGTTAGTCAAGGGCGGCCTGCAGGCATGGATCAAGAGTGAGCCGCTCGGCGCGACTTGGGACACCGAGGAGCGCCGCGCCGACATACTGTCCTACGATCCTGACGGCAAGAACGAGAAGATTCTTGCGACGGGCCTGCGCAATTGCGCTGGCCTCACCATTCAACCGGCAACCGGCCTTCCTTGGTGCGTTGTCAACGAGCGCGATGAGCTCGGTGACCACACGCCGTTCGAATATGCGACCGCGGTCAAGGATGGCAGTTTCTTCGGTTGGCCCTGGTACTACATCGGAGCCAACGCGGATCCGCGCCACAACGGCGCGCGTTCGGACCTGAAGGGCAAGGTGACGGTTCCGGACGTGCTGATGCAAGCGCACTCCGCCCCGCTTCAGATCGTGTTCTACGAAGGCAACGATTTTCCTGCTTACTACCAGGGCAGCGCCTTCGTCGCGCTGCACGGCTCCTGGAATCGTGCGGAGCGGACCCGCTACAAGGTCGTGCGCCTGCTGTTCGACAACGCCGGCAAGCCGACCGGCGAATACGAGGACTTCATGACCGGGTTCGTCATTTCCAACAAGCAGGTCTGGGGCCGGCCCGTCGGCGTCGCGGTCGCGAAGGACGGCTCGCTCTTCGTCACCGAAGACGGCAACGGCACGATTTGGCGCGTCAGCCATCAGAAGGTTGCGTCCAGCAAATGACGGGATTCGGATCAAGCGCCGCAGATCCCATCGACCATTCTCGCACCACCGACGAAAGGCCCAAGCGATGACGATCAATGCTATCAATCCCGCCACAGGCGAGACATTTGCCAGTTATCAGGAGATGACGGATGTCGGCATGCGAGACGCTATCGGCAAAGCGCATAGCGCGTTTCTCGATTGGCGACGAACGGGCTTTTCTAGCCGCGCCGGCTTGATGCACCAGGCGGCGAGAGTATTGCGGGAAAACGCCGCCAAATATGCTGATCTGATGGCGAGGGAAATGGGTAAGCCGATCCGCGACGGCGTTGCCGAGGTCCATAAATGCGCAGTTGCCTGCGATTACTACGCCGACAACGCCGAGCGAATTCTCGCGACCGAACCGATCAAGACCGAGGCCCGCAAAAGCTATGTCATCTTCCAGCCGCTCGGCGTCGTGCTCGCCGTGATGCCCTGGAATTTTCCATTCTGGCAGGTTTTCCGGTTTGCCGCCCCGGGATTGATGGCCGGCAACGGTGCGGTGATGAAGCACGCCTCGAATGTGCCCGGCTGTGCGCTCGCCATCGAAAGCGTGTTCCAGGATGCGGGTTTTCCAAGAGATCTGTTCCGCACCTTGATGATTTCCAGCGCACAGGTTGACGCGGTGCTCGAAAACCCGCTGGTGCGCGCGGCCACCCTGACCGGCAGCGGCCCCGCCGGACGCGCGGTAGCCGGCAAGGCCGGCTCGCTTCTGAAGAAGACCGTGCTCGAGCTCGGCGGCAGCGATCCTTATCTGGTCCTCGAGGACGCCGATCTCGATCTCGCGGCAACCGTCTGCGCCAGAGGACGATTGATCAATACGGGCCAGAGTTGCATCGCCGCCAAGCGATTCATCATCGTCGATAAAGTGCACGACCGGTTTGTCGAACTTTTCGTCAAACGCATGGCCACTCCCAAAATGGGCGATCCGCTCGAACAGGACACTGAAATTGGCCCGCTGGCGCGCCATGATCTTCGGGACACGTTGCATCGACAGGTCGAGAGCAGCATCGCAAAGGGCGCGCGCTGCGTGCTCGGCGGCGAAATCCCGAGCGGGCCTGGCGCCTATTATCCGCCGACCGTCCTTACCAAGGTGACGAAAGGCATGCCTGCTTATGCGGAAGAATTATTCGGCCCGGTCGCGTCCGTGATCAGGGTCGACGACGAAGATGCCGCGATCGCTGTGGCCAATGATTCGGTATTCGGACTGGGCGGCGGCGTCATCACAGGCGATATCGCGCGCGGTGAGCGCGTCGCCGCCGAGATCGAGAGCGGCAATATGTTCGTCAACGACAACGTCCGCTCCGATCCGCGGCTACCCTTCGGCGGTGTCAAGCAAAGTGGTTTTGGTCGCGAGCTTTCGCACTATGGCATCAAGGAATTCGTAAATATCAAGACGGTCGTGGTGGGCTGACGCGCGCAAGTTGATACCCACTAACGCAGCGATTAACCGCGGCGGGCTAGTGATGGCCAACCGCGTTGAAAGGATACTGCGATGGACGTTGGCTTCATCGGGCTCGGCCACATGGGTGCGCCAATAGCGCGGAACCTGCTAAAGGCTGGCCATCATCTCATCGTCTACAATCGCACGCGCAGTAAGGTTGAACCCCTGGCGCGCGAGGGGGCGCAAATCGCCGACCTCGTTGCCGATGCGTGTCGAGGCGAAATTCTCATCACGATGCTTGCCGACGACCCGGCTGTCGAGGACGTCGTGTTCGGAGACCGCGGCGCGCTTTCCGCGCTTCGCCGCGATGCCATCCACATTTCCATGAGCACGATCAGCGTTGGGCTGTCCGATCATCTTACTGAGGCGCATGGCAAGGCCGGCCAGGGTTACATCGCCGCGCCTGTGTTCGGGCGGCCGGAGGCTGCGGCTGCAGCCAAGCTTTTTATCATCGCGGCCGGTGCTGACCTGATGCTCAGTCGCTGCCATCAGCTGTTTGATGAGATAGGCCAGGAGACTTTTGTCATCAGCAACAGACCCTCCGAGGCCAACTTGGTAAAACTTTCCGGCAACTTCCTGATCGCGGCGGTGCTGGAGTCGCTGGGAGAGGCATTCGCCTTGGTGCGCAAATCCGGCATCGACCCGCACCGTTATCTCAATATTCTGACCGGTACGCTGTTTTCAGCGCCGGTCTATCGGACTTACGGACCCATCATCGCCGACGCGCAGCAACCCACTGATGGCTTCAAGATGTCGCTCGGGTTGAAGGACATGCGGCTGGCGCTTGCCGCAGCCGATGCGCTGGCGGTTCCGATGCCGGTCGCCAGCCTGGTCCGGGATCATTTCATCGAGGGCGTCGCGCAGGGTGAGAGCGACGCCGACTGGTCCGGCTTGGCGCGGCTCGCCGCGCGAAGGGCGGGGCTGTAAGGCCTGAGACGTTTGCCCGGTCCGCCGGTCGCGGCATCTGGGTGCACGTTTCAAGATAAAACGCATCGAGATGCTCGCAGAAGTCAATCGACTACATCAAGACGCGCAGCGCAGGTTTTTAGCAGCCCCGTCATTGCTGGATCTGGCCACTCCTAGCTGCGGACAGGCGAGGGCGTGCCGTTCCTTTCTGGCGGTCCGGGAGGGCCTGTGCCGAGAGATGAATTCGACGGGACGCACTTATTGGGAATCGCATCTTCTGATTTCCCTCCGGGAGCTTGGATCCCATGCCCTACGCATCGACTGCGGCGCTCTCCGCGGGCAGTGATTTCAACGGACAGCCACATAGGCGTATAGAGCCTTCGCCAGGCCGCGCGACGATCCTGCTCGCGCTCGGCATCGTCTATGGCGATCTGGGCACAAGTCCGCTCTATACGTTGCAGACCATTGTGCATCTGATGGGACGCGCGTTCGACGCCGATGCTGCACTAGGATCGCTGTCACTGGTGTTCTGGTCGCTTATCGTGACGATCTCGATCAAATACAGCCTCCTCGTCATGCGCGCGGACAATTACGGCGAAGGCGGCATATTGGCGCTGATGGCCATGACTGGCGCGCGCTGGTCCGGGCGAGGCCGCTCGTTGCTGATCGCAGGTCTGTTCGGCGCCGCCCTCATCTATGGCGATGGGATCATCACGCCTGCGATCTCGGTGCTCAGCGCCGTCGAAGGCGTGAATGTCGCCACGGCGATCTTCAAGCCCTATACAATGCCGATTGCCGTTCTGATCCTGCTGGGCCTGTTTACTCTGCAAACTCACGGAACGGCCTCCGTCGGCAAGGCTTTCGGGCCGATCATGCTGCTGTGGTTCATCACTATCGGAGGGCTCGGCGTCTTTGGACTTTTCAGCCATCCCGAAGTGCTGGCCGCACTCGATCCGAGCTGTGGGCTGCGCCTTCTGACGACGCATGGCTTTGCCGGCTTCGCCGTGCTCGGCGGCGTGTTCCTCGCCGTAACCGGAGGTGAGGCGCTGTATGCGGACATGGGGCATGTCGGGCGTGCTCCGATCCGCGTCGCCTGGTACTGCATCGTGCTGCCGGCACTGATTCTCAATTATGCCGGCCAGGTGGCCGCGTTCATCGCGTCGCCGGATCTCGACTCTAATCCGTTCTTTAAACTTGCTCCGTCCGTGGCGCTCTATCCCCTGGTGGCGCTTGCCACCCTTGCCACCATCATCGCCAGCCAGGCCATCATCACCGGGTGCTTCTCGATGACGCGCCAGGCCATGCAGCTCGGCTGGTTTCCGGGCATCCGGATACGGCAGACGTCGGCCGACGAATACGGTCAGATCTACGTTCCGTTCGTTAACTGGACGATGATGCTGATGACCATCGCTCTCACAGCCACATTCGGAACGTCCGATCGGCTTGCAGGCGCGTACGGAACGGCCGTATCCACCACGATGGTTCTCACCACCATCCTGCTGTTCGAAGTGACGTGTAGGCGATGGCATTGGCCGCTCTGGCAATCCGTGGCGATCGCGGTCGTCTTACTAGGCGTCGATCTCAGCTTTTTTGCCGCCAATCTCCTGAAATTGTTGGAGGGCGGCTGGATCCCGCTTACCTTCGGGCTGCTAGTGTTCATCGTCATGATAACCGGGCATTCCGGTATCACCACTCTGCACAAGCGCAATGCCAAGTACTCCGAGACCGCCGCTGCCTTTCTGGGCCGGTTGACTGCCGAAGACATCGTCCGTGTGCCTGGGACAGGCATATTCCTGACGCGATTCGGAAAGGGGATGCCGCCCATCATCGTGAACTACGTTACGCAAACGCGGTCACTGTTCGAGACGGTCGTTGCGCTCTCGGTGAGCTTTGAAAGCACCCCTCGCGTCTGGCCAGCCGATCGCATCAAATGCGAGAAGCTGGGCAAGGGCCTCTGGCATATGACAGTGCATTTTGGCTTCGTGGAAATACCCGACTTGCCTTCAGCGATCAGCGCGGCGAGACGTGAGGGGCTCCCGGCCTGGGATCGACCAACCTTCTATATCGAGCGTTACGATGCGGTGAGCCGTTCGAAGCGGCCCTGGCTATCCCGTTGGCGGGTCGCTCTCTTCGCGTTCATGTCCAGAAACTCGGCGCATGCGGTCGATCGATTCCGGATACCGAGCAAAGAGCTGGTCGAAATCGGCCGCCGCATCCAGCTGTGACCATCGCCCGACCGTTCGAGGCAAGCCTTGGCCGGCGCGTTTGCGAGGGCCGAGGCCTGCCCCTCGCGAGTTGCTCCTGCGCGTCGTGCTCAAACGACATCGCGTATGAACGAGTGGCTGAGCAAAGCCAATGTGGCGGCCTCGCTACGGTCGTCCCTCCCAGGCACTCGGGGCCCGCGTCTCCGTTGCCGGCCTCAAATCTCGACTTGCCTACGCAAGAGTCCCAAATTGTCTACTGAACGCGCCTTGCGGGGTGCCGCCTTCTCACCGCGGTTTAGCTGAGTGGCCCCTTTTAATTTTAATGGTTGGCCCTTTCCGGGCGGCGCGCAAACCCCATGTTGTGAGCGGGGCTTTTGGAGAGCTCATATGCCTACCGAACAACAGACCTTTCGCGGCTACAATATCCAGGTCACGAACAACCCCGCCCTTTGGTACGCCGCCATTTATCGAACAGACCCGACACTGCCGGATATTGATTGGGTGGCTTTGAACATTCGAACCACTAGCGTTTCGCCAGCATTTCAGGAGGCGAAGCAAGTAATCAACAGGGCCTTGGGCAGGGCTGGGTCGATTACCTGAGCGGTCCGATAAGCGCAGCCTTGGTTGGCCGCCTCTTTTTATGAGGGAGACCAAGCTGCTTCTTTTTGTGCTTCACGTAGTGTTCTTTTCGGTCGGGCGGCCCGACGCGCGTCAAGCTGGTCCAGCATGGTGGGTCGCTTGCCGGGAAGGTTTCGATCAAGCTTTCCTCCAGCAACCCTTCGCCATTGGCCTTCTCGGCATCACTGACCGGACGCGCCTGTGGCGAACCATTCGACTGGCTGGGCCTGCGTTTGGCGAAAACCATAAAAATGTCTCCTATACCGGGCTTCCCGCCGTGTTGTCTTCTCGCATTGACGAGGCTCAATCCGGATTGCTCATTCGGCAGCAAGTCCCAGCGCGCGTTCCATAGGCGTGCGGCTGACGATCAGGACCAAGCATTGCGAGGGTTCTGATCGCGGTGTCAGCGGCCGACATAAACCGGAAGCTTTGCCAGCGACGTGCGGCTTGCGCCCGGCAGAACGGCATAGTTGGGCGAATCGTCCAGCTTGAATTGACGGAGTGGAATGGCCACGAGATGGCCAAGCAGGACGGTAGAATCGTCGACCTTAACGACCACATAAATATTGCCGTCTTTGCCAAAGATGAAATCGCTGATTCTTCCTATGCTGTCGTGCTTGTCGCCGACTACCGACCGGAATTTGAGCGCCTCGGCACTATAACCTTTGGCGACCTCCGTCGCCTCCAAAGGCGTCAACCCGATCTCTTGTGCCGCTGCGTGGTCGATCTGCGTCGAAAGCGTGACGACGGCCAAGGTAGTGGCTACTAGGAGCAACGGGAGGTGAGGCATGTTCATCAGAACTCCTTCGCCTTCAAAGTTGGGGCCAGGCCGTTGGCCGAGGCACTAGCAGTGCTACCGACCCTGGTTGCCGGCCGTCGACCCTGTAGTGGCCGGATCGGTGACAATTTCGGATATCAGCTTGGTGTCGGGGTCGATGAGCAGGATACGGTCTGGCAGTTTGACAAAGAGCAGTTCTTTCGCCTCCGGGACTTGGTCAGCAACGTCATGCGGCATGGATTGCGCGGACATAGACTCCGGGACCTTGTCACCGACCTGCGGCTGCGCGCCCGATGGCGCGGATTGCGATGGCGTGCTGGAGAGGCTGTTGCTGACCATGTGTTGCTGTGCCGGGTTCAGGGTCCCGTGAGCGTTGTTGCTTGGAGTAGCATCGTTTGTGTTCTGAGCAGTGGCGGCGGTACTGGCGAGAACGACGACGAGTAAGGCGCTGGAATAGAGAAGTCGATTCATAGTGGTCTCCTTGAATGCGATGGATCCGAGCCGTTGCTTTCGGGCGCGTCCCAGTGTTGGTCTTTAATCGTCAGCTCGGTTCTCGCTTTAATCTCCGCGCAGCGCGGGGATCGAGCCTTGATGGTTGTCAAGCTGTCGGCAGCAATTGTTTCCTTAGATCTCGCGGAGTTCTAGTAGCGCTCTACGAGCGCTCTCAGAACGATGCCACTACCGGACAGACCTAGGACATCTCGAGTTGTGGAGGGCTTGGGCAGCACATGCCCTAAGCAAGGATGCCTGGACTGATGAGGCCAACGATAATGCTCACGGGATATCGGGCACGACAATCCAATAGTACGTGACCTCCCAATAGTCGTAGACATCCTGATTGCGGGTCCGAGTTGTTTGCTCCCAGTTTTCGCCTGGCGCGATTTTCGGGGCGTTCTTGAGCTCCTCTTCGGTAATGTCGACTTGGAAGCCATCGGGCTTTTCATTATAGGTCAGCATCGACCAGGGGATCGGATACTGATCCTCGCCGATGCCGAGAAAGCCGCCGAAACTCAGGATCGCGTAGGCGATCTGCCCGGTCACCTTGTCGATCATCAGGCGCTCGACTTTGCCGATGCGCTTGCCGTGAAGGTCAAAGACCGGCATTCCTTCGACGCGGTCGCTAGATATGAGAGACGACGTCTGGTCTGGTGTGGGTTGCTCCCAATAGCCATAGACCTCTTCGTCGCGGTCGCGGTTCGCTTGCTCCCAGCTTCCCCCTTGCTCGGCTTTCGTAGCGTTCTTGAGTTGCTGTTCGGTGATGCCCACGCGGTATCCGCCGAGCTCCTCATCGAAATCCAGCATCTGCCAGGGAATCGGGTAGTGGTTCGCACCGATACGAAGGAAGCCTCCAAAACTTAAGACGGCGTAGATGACGCGACCGCCGGATTTGTCGATCACGAGATGCTCGAGCTTTCCGATCGGCTTTCCTGGCGCGTCGTAGACCGCAGTTCCTTCCACGCGGTCACTTGCGATCAGTGAGGGCGTAATTCCGCGCTTGGTCGCGGATGCAAGTTGGATTGTGGTCATCGTATCGTCTCCTCGATTGCTATCGTACTGCCTTTGCAAAACTCAGCTGCTTGGCCCCCGGTTCGCTAATTCTTGGCCCCCGCGTTTTGCACTCTACTGCAGTACCTACGCTACGATCGCGCGCGTTGCATTGACGCTCGTCATTACAGATACTGGTCGGCCTTGCTCCGGGTTTGGCAAGGATGGCTTCATCAACCAACTCGGTGGACACCTAAAGCGAATAGGGGCTGCATTCGCGGGCGCCATCATCGAGGACAGCTGCACACGGCGCTTGCTAACGGCCGGACCGCTATGGTGTGCGAGCTGAGGCCGAAGGGAGCGGAGCGTTGCCAATACTTACACGAACGTTCGTTTCAACAACCGCGGTAATGATCTGCCGGGTTGACTGTTATCAAGGCCGGCCCCGGTGGATCACATAGCGTGTCCTAAATTAAGAGCTGCTAGGCGCAATTGCCTTGGCTTAGCTGCTCTTGGCCTTAACAGCTCTTGACACGCAATCATGGAATCTGTCTTCCGCCGATTGAGCCTTTTCATCCTCGTGTCGCTACTGATCGGCACCGCTCAAGCCCGTGACGACGGCCGCTATTCGCTATCTCCACTCAAGCCATGGTTTGATAGTCTCAAGTCCGGCAAAGGTCCATGTTGTTCGGTGACCGACGGTGTTGCGATTGCCGACCCGGATTGGGAATCGAAAGACGGTCATTATCGTGTCCGCATCGACAACGAATGGATCGTTGTCCCCGATGATGCCGTGCTCACCGAGCCGAACCGCGCCGGTAGGGCGATGGTGTGGCCGATCAAGGGTCCGCTGGACACCACGATTCGGTGCTTCATGCCGGGTAGCATGACGTGATCTGGACTGCGGTCCTTCCCGATTCCGGATTCTCTGGCTCTTTGGTCTGCCCACTCGCTCTGCCTCAATCGCAATCATGTCAGCTCCGTCGCAGTCGACCCTGGGGACGCGCAGTCCTTCGACAGGCTGAAGGAGCGGCTCGAACAATTGGAGGCCTCGCGCAATACCGGCGGCAATCGGCTAGATCACGTGCAGGTCACCTTGGCTGAGAAGGTCGACGCTGGCTACCGCGGTAGCTTCTATGACGCGACCAGCGCGCTGCGCGATACGGTGCCGAACCGACTCTTTTCAGCCGTATGTAGTTTCAACAAAGTGCCGGTTGTCGTTTCGACATGTAGAACCTGCTGACTAAGCCGTAACGTTGCCTCAAACGCCCAAAAAAGTATGGAGATGCCGACCATGACAGATGTGCTTGATCCGCGACATTGGCGAGAACGCGCTGAGAGGACGAGAGATAAGGCGGAGCAATTCTGCATGAGACTCTCGCGCGATCGCCTGCTGAAGATCGCCGAGGAGTACGATCGGCTTGCCGAGCGGGCGGCCGAACGGAAGGTAGCCGCCACGAACTAGGTGTGATCTCTCAGTGGCCCGACCATCTTGCAGCAGATGCGAGCGTTTCTCGAGATCGCGCGGATCAATCGAGGCGGTCAGCTGATGCAGGCCGCCGGCATGATGTGGAAGAACCGGAGATTATTATGCGAGTACCGCCCACACTGCTCTACTCTGTGCCATCACCGGGAACCACGGAAGCGATCCAGCTTGGTTGCACATGCCAGATGATCCGCCACGAGACCAAGGCGGAGGAGTTGGAGCCCGCTGGCATGCTTGCGGCTCCCGACGCAAACTGTCCGGTCCACGGCAGCGCCGCCCAACTGGAAGAGCACAACTGAACCGGATCGTGGGCAAGCTCGATGCGGACCCTCATCTCGCGAGGGCCTCGACGTATCGACTCCTGTCCTCAGCATCAATCACGTAGGGCTGCAAATCCAACGGCCGCGCTTGACGATCGTCAATGCGCTCTAGACGCATCGCATGCGATGGCATTGCCCCATCCGCACTCCAGATGCGGAGATCGCCTCGGGAAACCCGCGCAGGTGATTCGACCCGACTTCCGCAGAGGTTGCGCAAGGTCCTTCCCGTCCGACAGCTATGATCAGTAGGCAGTTGGCAGCGCCATACCAAAGGAGCACCACATGAACAGAGATGCACCCTATGCGATCTTCTTCGTGATCGCGATGGCTTGCGCTGGCGTCGTTCTGATGTTCTGGGCTATTGAAGGGACCAGTAGCGGGCGGCGGGAGCACCAGGCCGCCTCCGACACAACGCGGAGCGCATATCCCCAACCCAGCGCGAGCCCCGTTCCTGCGGCGCCTGAGCCCAGTAATGACACCCGTGCCTACAGCGCCAGGGGAAGCAGCGGTCCCCCCAAATAGGAGGACCAGGTAATTCTCTTACGGAGAGGGGCGACGAATCGTGTGGAGCAGCTTCGAAGGTTGAGCCTTATCATGAATTCGACCGACACCATCACGTTGCCCGAGGCTTACGATGCGATGCGGGTCTTCTTGGAACGGCTTCGGCAGCGCGAGGGCGGGACTTCCGAGGAATTGGAGCGCCTCATCGGAGCCCTGAAATGGGCCGATGGGACACCGGTTGATCCCGCGGCGTGGCAGGACTGGCTGCTGGCGGTGGAAGTGGCGAAATCCCGGCGGGCATCTTGAACGCTGCCGAAGCCAAGAGCGACTGAATCACCCGCGCACAGCCGGCCACGCTAGGAATTCCACAGGGATAGCGTAGAGCGCGTTCAAGCGCTCCTTCCGGTCGCTTCGCAATCGATGCCGGCTTCGATCGGCGAGAGCTGAATGCTTAGTGCGTGAATGCCGAGCACACAGCGGCGACTAAATGCTGATATTACTGATACTCGTCAAGGTGCTCTGCAGCCGATGAATGAGACTGGCCTGCATTGAATGCCGTTGCGGCCCCGGCTCTGCTGGCGTTCTCTCACCAACTGGATCGTAATCGTGTTGATGACCGCCTGCCGTCTCTACGATACGTCAGGCTTCAAGGGCACGGCGAGCTTTACCGGAAAGCCAGGCTGGAAAGCTTTTGATTGCTGAGAAGCGCCATACACCGCCGATGAGGTTTGCAGCGGTCCTGCATGCGCGTTCCGGGCGCGTCCGACGCGATCTCCCGCCCTGACGGCAATAAGCCAACGTACGGAGCAAGCCATGAGCTATTACGACTACAACCCGGAACGACCGTTGCGCGGCGCAGGTGGTCCACCGTCACTGGATGCCCAAACCGAGGCAGGGCTGCGCGCCCACATACAGCGGGTCTACGGCTATATGGCTGGCGGCCTCGCGCTGACCGGTATCGTGGCGTATGCCGCCGCGGCCTCCGGCTTCTATCAGGCAATCGCAGGGACGCCGCTGATCTGGCTGGTGATGTTGGCACCGCTCGGCTTCGTGCTGGTCCTGAGTTTTCTCATCCAGCGCATGAGTGCAGAGACGGCGATGCTGCTGTTCGCTCTCTATGCCGCCGTCATGGGGCTCTCGCTGGGTGGCATTTTTCTTGTGTTCACAGGAGCCTCGATCGCGCGCGTGTTCTTCATCACAGCAGCGACCTTCGGAATAATGAGCCTCTACGGCTACACGACCCGGTCCGATCTATCGGACTTTGGGGCGTTCCTGATGATGGGCCTGATAGGCATTGTGATCGCCTCGCTCGTCAACATCTTCATCGGCTCGAGCGCCCTGCAGTTCGTGATCTCAATCATCGGCGTAATCGTCTTCGTCGGCTTGACCGCATACGACACCCAGCGAATCAAGCAGATGTATCTAGATACTGACTCGCGCGAGATAGCTGGCAAGAAGGCGGTGCTGGGCGCGCTCGTGCTCTATCTTGATTTCATCAACCTGTTCATGATGCTGATGCAATTATTCGGCCAACGCCGCGACAGTTGACGACGTACTATGAGATTGCCGTGCGGGATTGGTCACGAAGCAATCGGCGGAGAATCTTTGTGTTGAACGATGGCCAAATACGAACGTGACCGGAGCGACGGAGCACCGCGAATAGCTGGAGGCGATTGTGATCCCCTTTTCGGTACTGGACCTTGCGCCGATCAACCAAGGCAGCGATGCCGCCCAGGCCTTCCGCAACTCGCTCGATCTCGCCCAGCATACCGAGCGTTGGAACTACAGGCGCTTCTGGCTTGCAGAGCATCACAACATGCCGGGGATCGCTAGCGCCGCGACCGCGGTGGTGATCGGCTACATTGCCGGCGGCACCAAGACGATACGGCTGGGCTCGGGCGGCATTATGCTGCCGAACCATGCGCCTCTCGTCATTGCCGAGCAGTTCGGAACGCTTGAGTCCCTTTACGAGGGCCGCATCGATCTTGGTCTCGGCCGCGCTCCCGGAACGGACCAGCGAACCGCGCGTGCTTTGCGGCGGAATCTTGGGGAAGGCGCCGAAAGCTTTCCCCGCGACGTTGTGGAACTGATTGCGCTGCTCGGACCGATGCAACCTGGTCCTGGTCAGGCAGTGAGGGCCGTTCCCGGCGCCGGACTCAGGGTGCCTGTCTGGCTCTTGGGTTCTAGCACGTACAGCGCGCAACTCGCCGCAACGCTTGGGCTCCCATTTGCATTTGCGTCGCACTTTGCGCCTGGAGAGCTGTTCAACGCCCTGAACGTCTACCGCTCCCGGTTTCAGCCGTCGCAATTTCTGCAAGCGCCGTACGCCATGGTAGGCGTCAATGTCTTTGCGGCGGATACCGATGCGGAGGCGCAGCATCTATTCACATCGTTGGAGCAGCAGTTCATCAGCTTAAGGCGGGGCTCACCGGGACCGCTGCCGCCGCCGGTCGATGATATGGATTGGCTCAGCTCGCCCACAGAGCGGTCGATGGTCAAGGAGTCGCTGGCTTATTCGGCCGTGGGCAGCCCCGCCACCGTGGAAAGCGCACTGGTCCGGATCATCGCCGAAACCCGGGCGGATGAGCTCATTTTAACGGCACAGATCTACGACCATAAGGCGCGACTGCGCTCGTTCGAAATTGCCGCTGAACTTCGTGCCGAGGCCGCAGCGCTTGCCGCCAGCATTACCTGAAAAGCGTGCAACCAAGCCGGCAGGATCGGAACTGGTTGGCGGCGCTCGAAGTCTTTTACAAAGTTTGAAGCGGAGCGTTGCGTGCCTTCCGTGATGGGTTAGTGCCGCAGCCCGGAATAATTTTCCACAAGTACGGTTCGCCCTCCTGGCCGCCATGTCCTCGTCGGCGGCGCGTGCCTGGGCGGATTGACGAAGTGTACCCAAGACGGTTGTGGGGAGCGAAGCAGGGAAGATTCGGCCCACGCCCCCCGTTACTAACCCCGAAATGTAACGCGCAACCCCGCAAAAGTAACGCATGTCTCGGGTTTGCGCTGGCCAGTGGGTAACGCCCAACTCGGGAAAAAGTAACGCAGAAACCTCGGATGTCACGAGCTTCAACGTTCAGCAGAAAGAGAAATTCTTCCTCCTGCGCATCGAACCTATTCCATCTAGCGCGAAGGAAGCGTCCGACGGGCGGCTCACTATCAGCGAACGTGAGGGACCTTTATGAACACACCCACACGTTTTGAGGCTACGTTCTGGAATTGGCTCGCGCCGCCAATATGCCGCGTTGACCGCTCAGGAAGGTGCTTGAGTTGAGCCAATTCCAAAGCTTGGGAGCAGAGATCGAATATCGCAGGGTGCGTGAGGTCTAACATAGCGTGCGATGCGGCATCGAGGGCGATAAGCCAAGTGTAGCTGCGCCGGAGGGGCGGCGCGCAGACGCAACCTTGCGCCCTGTCTCACAACAGTGTAGCGCATCCTCAGCAATGGCACGTGAATAAAGCGTTTTTTCAGCGGGTTAGCGCCTTTGCCAGCGAACCGGTCGTCGGCAATTTGAAGGCGAGAAAGTGAAGGCCTTCCGAGCTATTGAACCGGCTAGCTCAGCCGTCGGACTTTTCCGGTCGCGGAGCGGCCCCACACGTGCCATTGGTTTAGTTGACATTCCCGCTGGCCGGTTTCGCATCTGGAACTTATGTGCACTTTAACACTTAGCAGTTGCCGCATTGGTGCGGCGGAGGTGGATTGTGCACAGCGCAGTACTATTAATCCTAGTGGTAGAAGACGATTCTCTGATCCAAGACCTTGTCGACGCCGCGCTTGCCGAGGGCGGATTTGAAAATGAGATCGTTGCATCTGGTGAGAAGGCGGTCGCACTGCTTCAAGGCGCGCCTACGAAGTATCGAGCGCTCCTGACCGATATTAACTTGAAAGGCCAATTGACGGGGTGGGACGTTGCCAAACGGGCCAGGGAGCTTAATCCGGAGATGCCGGTAATTTACATGACCGGCGCTGCGGCGGACGAGTGGCCCTCGCATGGCGTACCTAATAGCATTCTTCTGAACAAGCCATTTGCGCCTGCCCAAGTCGTGACGGCTGTCTCTCAATTGATCAACCAGGCGCCGCCGCCGAAAGAATAAGGTCGCCTCAGTTAGCGGAACCTTTCATTCAACCAACGCAAATTTCCGCTATTGGCTCTTCGCGTCATTCAGCTGCGCTGCAGAATTTGGTTGCTATGGTGCATAGCGTACTGTGGCAAGCGGTCCGCCCGGCAGGTTCATGCGTTCACGGCCTAGATATCGTTGAATTCAGTAACTCGCCGAAAGAGGTCTCTCTCGGTTTTCTTGTGTCGATTGGATCGACATGGCATTCCTTGCGACCAGGTGTCGCGGCTTCAAAGAATTGCCGGCCGGTTGCATTGCCAGCCTGATCTTCTCAAATGCTCGCTGCTCTATTTGGCGGACCCTCTCGCGGGATACTCCATATTCTGCCGCGAGTTCCTCCAGTGTTGGAGGCGTATCGGTCAACTGGCGCGCAGTGAAGATGTGTCGCTCGCGCGGACCAAGCGTCTGGATAGCGGCTCGCAACGCTTGTCGGCGTTGGACCAATTCGTGTTCATCAGCCAACTTGTCGTCTTGTGCAGGAGAGGGGTCTACAAGCCGTTCTATCGCTTCGTCGGCGTCCGGATCGTCGTGAGTGCGGGAATTCAGCGACACGTCACCTCGCAGGCGCCGGTCCATATCGACGACTTCTCGTTCCGGGACCCTGAGGCGTGCAGCAATTGCTTGGACCTGCTCGGGATGCAGATCCCCGTCTTCGACAGCCGAGATCGCACGCTTCGCTTGCCTTAATTTGAAGAAGAGCTTCTTTTGTGCGTTGTTTGTTGAAACCTTCACCATCGACCAGGATCGAAGTACGTATTCCTGAATCGTCGCCTTGATCCACCACAATGCGTAGGTTGAAAGACGAACCCCTCGGTCCGGGTCGAAGCGTCGTACGGCCTGCATCAATCCAATGTTGCCTTCGGAAACGATATCGGCGATCGGCAATCCATAACCGCGATATCGCATCGCGATCTTCGCAACGAGGCGCAGATGGCTTGTGACGAGCCGATAGGCGGCGTCGCGATCGCCCAGTTGGCGCCAGCGTCTCGCGAATTGGGTCTCCTCCTCCTGGGTCAGGATCGGGAATTTCTTGATCTGTGCGAGATAGTGAGTCAGTCCTGTGGCAATGGAAGGCAGTGGCTGAGAATTCATTTTGTGCATGTGCCCCTCGTAGTTGGTCTTGTCTGACAAGGCCGGTATCGAGCCATGATCAGAGTGGCGTTGGTCTCGAGAGTTTGCTTGCGATGACCGCCACGCTCAAAAGGGATCCGACTGACCCGACCAGTGTTGCAACATCCGTGAGATCGATCAGCATCGATTTGTCCTCCTGACGTCGTCATGATGCCGACGGCCTGAAGGGAACTGGGGTCCGGTGCGCCGCTCCTTTCGATCCGGTTCGCATTCATGATCGAGCTTCTCGGCCTCCGTTTGCGAGGAGAGATCACATAGCGCATCAACGATATCTTCGAGCCGGACGCTCGTATCGTCGTGGCGCTTCAAGTAGGAGCGATCTTCGCCGAGGCAGTGATCCGCGAGCCAGGAGGACAAGATGGCCCGCTTCTCGTACGCGGTGAGATCGGGATCATCGAGGACATCCAGGGGATGCTCAAAGGCGCCGGCCGGATGCAGGTACTCCGTTAGCTCCAACGGAGTTGTGCCCTGATCTGCCGCGGGTTTCGTCGTCCGGAGCGACAGGCGATCCGGGTAGGCCTCTCGCAGGAGAGCTTCCACGGAAGCTCGCTCGTCAAGCAATCGTCGCTCGATATAGCCTCGTTCAAGATCCGTGAGAGACGTTTCGAGGAGCCTGCGATAACGACGAATATTGTTTCGGTGGGCGCGAAGCCGTTCGATGTGATGGCCAGTCATGACTGCTTCTCTCCCGCGTCACGTAGCGTTGCGCCCTTGGTCCGACGAAAGTACCGTCGGCCGTCGATTGTCGAGAGACGCGTGTTGTCGTGCGCGGTCGTCAGCCGCATCGTATCCTCCTGTCCGTTGACAAATAACGGCAGCCGCGCGAACGGCGCGGCGCCGATCAGACAGCTTGGTTACGCTGCTGCCTTGCTCTCTAGTTTCTGGACATTGTCCGCCGGCGCGCCGTTGATCGCGATCCGGCGCGGCTTCATGGCTTCCGGAATCTCCCGGACCAGGTCGATTCGGAGCAGCCCGTTTTCGAAGGATGCGCTCTTGACCTGAACGTAGTCCGCCAGGTCGAACCTCCGCTTGAAGCTGCGCGTGGAGATGCCGCGATGGATGAAATTCCGCTCGGCATTATCCGGCTTGCTGCCCTCGATGGTGACCACGTTCTGTTCGGCCGTGATTGCGATATCACTCGGCGCGAAGCCCGCGATCGCCAGCGAAATCTGATAGCGGTCCTCGGAGAGGCGTTCGATGTTGTAGGGTGGGTAGTTGTCCTCGCCGGCGCGCTGCGCCATCTCTGCGAGGTCAAAAAGGCGGTCGAAGCCAATGGTCGAACGCCAGAGGGGCGATAAATCGTAAGTGCGCATAGCCAAATCCTCCAAGAGAGCAAGATGGTTACGAGCGGCACCGGACACGACCGGTGCCCGTCTCATTTACCCGGACCCATAAGGCGTCCGAATCCCACGTTTCTGTGGCGATCGGAAAATTAGCAAAACCGTTTTCGGTTTCAAGAGGGCGCCGAGAAAATTTTGACACCGACGCGCGGAATGCGGATTATCCAAATCGGTGGCACGGCAAGAACTTAGTGCGACTTCGCGCGCACGGTTTGCCAATTGTTTACGGCAAGCCCTTGGTCAATGCCCGCGGCTTCCGTCCGACTGCATGGGCGCGGGCTGAAAAAATTTCACTCGAGCGGTCTTGCACGAAGTCGATTCGACTCCCAGTTCGTTTTTCGCCCGGGGGCCGGTTCCGGACCCGGATTTTGGACATCGCTGAACCTATCGAGGAGGATGTGCATGCATTTCCGTCCATTGCACGATCGCGTGCTCGTGCGCCGCATTGATGCCGAAGAGAAAACGTCTGGCGGCATCATCATTCCCGACACCGCCAAGGAGAAGCCGCAGCAGGGCGAGATCATCGCCGTCGGCCCGGGAGGCCGCAACGAGCAAGGCCAACTCGTGCCGCTCGACGTCAAGGTCGGCGACCGCGTGCTGTTTGCGAAGTGGTCGGGCACCGAGGTCAAGATCGACGGCAAGGAACTGCTGATCATGAAGGAGAGTGACCTTCTGGGTGTGGTCGAAAAGACCGAAGCGCTCAAGAAGGCCGCGTGAGCTGACAGTCATCGAAGAGAAAGGAGATTTTCAAAATGGCTGCCAAGGACGTGAAGTTTTCGACCGAAGCTCGCGAGCGGATGCTGCGGGGTGTGGACACGCTGGCGAATGCGGTGAAGGTCACGCTCGGTCCGAAGGGGCGTAACGTCGTGATCGAAAAATCGTTCGGCGCGCCCCGCATCACAAAGGACGGCGTTACCGTCGCCAAGGAGATCGAACTCGAGGACAAGTTCGAGAACATGGGCGCGCAGATGGTGCGCGAGGTCGCTTCCAAGACCAATGATCTCGCGGGCGACGGCACCACCACCGCGACCGTTCTGGCGCAGGCGATCGTCAAGGAGGGCGCCAAGGCCGTTGCGGCCGGCATGAACCCGATGGACCTGAAGCGCGGGATCGATCTGGCGGTCGACGCAATCGTGACCGACCTCAAAACCCACGCCAAGAAGGTCACTTCCAACGATGAGATCGCCCAGGTCGGCACCATCTCGGCCAATGGTGACCCCGAGATCGGCCGCTACCTCGCCGAGGCCATGCAGAAGGTCGGCAACGAGGGGGTCATCACAGTCGAAGAAGCCAAGAGCCTGAACACCGAGCTCGAAGTGGTCGAAGGCATGCAGTTCGACCGCGGCTACGTCTCGCCCTACTTCGTTACCAACACGGAAAAGATGCGGGTCGAGCTCGAGGATCCCTACGTGCTCATCCACGAGAAGAAGCTTTCGGGCCTGCAAACCATGCTGCCGCTGCTCGAGCAGGTCGTGCAGTCCGGCAAGCCGCTTCTGATCATCGCCGAGGAAGTCGAAGGCGAAGCGCTCGCCACCCTCGTCGTCAACCGTCTGCGGGGCGGGCTAAAGGTCGCCGCCGTCAAGGCGCCCGGCTTTGGCGACCGGCGCAAGGCCATGCTGGAGGACATCGCGATCCTCACCGGCGGCACCGTGATCTCAGAAGACCTCGGCATCAAACTCGAAAACGTCACCGTGAAGATGCTCGGGCGCGCCAAGAAGGTGGTGATCGATAAGGAGAACACCACGATCGTCGACGGCGCCGGCGGCAAGAAGGACATCGAGGCGCGTAGCCAGCAGATCAGGGCGCAAATCGAGGAGACGACCTCCGACTATGACCGCGAGAAGCTGCAGGAACGGCTGGCGAAGCTTGCTGGCGGCGTCGCGGTCATCCGCGTCGGGGGCGCCACCGAAATCGAGGTGAAGGAGCGTAAGGATCGCGTCGACGACGCATTGCACGCGACGCGGGCAGCGGTCGAGGAAGGCATTCTGCCAGGTGGCGGCGTGGCGCTATTGCGCTCGCTGAAGGCCCTTGAGGGCATCAAGATCGCCAATTCCGACCAGAAGGCCGGCGTCGATATCGTGCGCCGCGCGGTCCAGGGACCTGCCCGCCAGATCGTGCAAAACGCGGGTGAGGACGGTTCGGTGGTGGTCGGCAAGCTTTTGGAGCACCAGAGCTACAACTGGGGCTTCAATGCCGCGACAGGCGAATACCTCGACATGGTGAAGGCCGGCGTCATCGATCCTGCCAAGGTCGTGCGCACCGCCCTGCAGGATGCGGCTTCGGTCGCGTCGCTGCTCATCACCACGGAGGCACTGGTAGCTGACAAGCCGAAGAAGACGGAAGCCGCCCCGGCCCCCGCCATGGACTTTTAACGCGTATCGGGCCCGGCCGATCCGGCCGGGCCCACCTCTCACATCAAGCAGAAGGGATAATTCGCAAGAGCGAGGGAGCTTCAGATGAACAGCTCACATCAATGGCGTCCGGGGCTGGCGCGCCACGTACCCGATTGGGGCATGTGCGCCGCAAGCGTCGCGACCATCATCTGGATCTGTTTTCGGACGGTAGGAGCATGAGATGATCAAGGATCAATTCACATTCTCCGCTCGGGCGGAGAGCACCCACAATATCCTACGCAATCTCGTCGCAGTGACGCTCGGAGGTGTCATTGCTTTGGCGCCGTTTGCAGCCCACGGGTCAGAAACGACGTCCTCGCTGCGGGCGACAAAAGGCGGCTTCGAAAAAATTGCGTTGCCGCCGATTCCACAACTGGACACGATGCCGTGGCTGAGCTGGCCGCAAGCGCCCTCTACGGTGAACGTGGACACGCTGCTTTCGCCAATCCTGGATGCACCCCGGTTGAGGTTCGACCTGTTGCCGACCCAGCGCGAGGGGACCCAGACTGCAACCAGCTAGTCCGGGTGGAGCGGCCGGTTGATCCGGCCGCCCCAAACTTCCGTCCGAGCTGTGAGGACTTCCGATGCCGTTTGAACCCGCTGTTGGCGGCGCGGTTGCGTTTCTGATCGAAAGCCAGCGACGCGTTGTTTTGCATTGCGAAAGGCTCTTGCCCGCCAACGACCTCACCCCTGAGGATCGCGCTCGCCTCGAGCGCTTGCGCAATGCCGCCGAAGCGGAGCTGGCCCGTCTGACCTACGCCGAGGCCGCATGATCCGGACGGAAAAATGCGACCCGACCGGACTCGAAAAATTCTTGGACGCCCTCTTGAAATCAGTTGCCTTTTTTTTAAGTCATTTTTCGCCGCGAGAGCGGTGTGCCGGACGCCAGTTTCGGGTCCGGCATGGGCGCCGGACCGGGCTTCCGATCATACCGTAAGTACGGTCTTGCGTTCCTTCGTATCCATCTTGCTCTTTGGAGGACTTGGCTATGAGGACACTCGACTTCGCGCCGTTGTGGCGCTCCACGATCGGCTTCGATCACCTGGCAAACCTCGTCGATTCGACGCTGCGTCAGGCGACTGAAGATAACTATCCCCCCTACAACATCGAACGCTTCGGCGAAGACCACTACCGCGTGACCCTGGCAGTGGCCGGCTTCGGCGTCCAGGACATCGCTGTGACGGTGGAACAGAACGTGCTGACCGTCGAGGGCAAGAAGCCCGACGGTGCCGCGCGCGAATACCTCTACCAGGGTATCGCGGCCCGTCCGTTCCGGCGCGTGTTCAACCTCGCTGACTATGTCCAGGTCAAGCAGGCCTCGTTCCAGGATGGTCTGCTGACAATCGATCTGGTGCGCGAGGTGCCGGAAGCGATGAAGCCGCGCCGAATCGAGATCGGAACGGCGGCTTCCTCCTCACCCCAGATCGCGCAGAAGAAGGCAGCTTAGGCACGATTGGAGCATCGAGACGGGGCGTGTGGCGCATGCAGCGTCCGCACTCCCTGTCCCCATGAACAAGTGAGGTCAAACAATGGCTATTCGTGATCTGATTCCGTGGTCGAAAACCCAGGAGCTTGCGCCCGCGCGTGACAGCTTCGATCCCTTCCTGACCCTGCACCGCGAGATGAACCGTCTGTTCGACGATGTGTTTCGAGGCTTCGGCAATCCAGGCCTGTCCCCATCGATGGAAGGTCGCCTCGGTTGGCCAAAAGTCGAGCTCAGCGAGACCGACAAGGCATTGACCGTGTCGGCCGAACTGCCGGGGATGAACGAAAAGGACGTTCAGGTGGAAATCACCAAAGGCGTCCTGACGATCCGCGGTGAGAAGAAGGCCGAACGCAATGGCGAAGGCCGATATTTCAGCGAGCGCTATTACGGCGCTTTCGAGCGTCAGATTCCACTCGACGACGTGCAGGAGGACAAGGTCGAAGCGTCGTTCAAGAACGGCGTCTTGACCGTCTCATTGCCCAAATCGGACAAGCCGCGCGAGGGCGTGAAACGCATCGCGATCAACGCGCTATAGTCTGAAACGGGAAGCGGCGGCTCCGCCGCCGCTTCCCCCCACAGCAATCCCTGGAAAGGAGAGATAAGGGAGGCATGACGATGACGAACGCAAACACAAATGCTCACAATCTTCATCCGATCTTTCACCCCGCCGCTCACTACGATTCCCCGAGGAGCGTCCTGAACGACAATGAGCTCTCCGCGCCGGAGAAGCGCGTCATTCTGTCGTCCTGGGCCTCCGACATGTACGCGGTGGAATCCTGTCCGTGGCTGCGCGAAATTCCCGGCATAAGCCATACGGTACGGCTTGCGGATATTCTCGCAGCCTTGCGCAAGCTCGACGGCGATAATGACGATGATGACCCGCCGCGTGGTGGCGGCGTGCCGATGCGGCTGCGGCGGCCTTGGGCCGCCGCAGAACGGAGGGCCGCATGATGTTCACGCACGCTGTCCTCGGCCTTGTCCTGTTCGGCCATATGGCTGCGGCCTGTGTCGTTCCCTACGTCGCTCTGCAGCGTGCGATGTGGCAGCCGGCGAACGCTTGAAACGGGTCGCGCAAATATCATGGTGGACAAGATGAACAACGGTCTTGCGGTTCGATTGGCGCTGTTGGTGTTACTGACATTTGGGGTACCGTCTCTCGGGACGGCGCAGGTCTCAGATCTCAGGACCGGAGCGCCGGTCCCCACATTGGCGCCGCTCGTTCGCCAGGTCACGCCTGCGGTCGTCAACATTTCGGTGCACGGTCGGGTGCGCGAAGACAATCCGCTCTACCGTGATCCGATGTTCCGCGAATTCTTCGATGTTCCGAAGCAAATCGAGAAAGAGGTCAACGCAACTGGCTCCGGAGTGATCGTTGATGCTCTGCGCGGTTATGTGCTCACCAATAATCATGTTGTCGAAGGCACGTCCACAGTGCAGGTCACCACGAAAGAGGGCCGGCAGTTTTCGGCCAGGGTGATTGGTCGCGATCCGCCGACCGATGTTGCCGTGCTCCAGATCCAGAATCCCGTGGGGCTCAAGGCGCTTGCCTTTGGCGACAGTGACGCCCTCGAGGTCGGTGATTTCGTGCTCGCGATCGGCAATCCCTTTGGTCTGGGTCAAACCGTAACTTCAGGTCTGGTCAGTGCACTCGGCCGCACTGGCCTCGGCAAGCAGGGCTTTGAGGATTTCATTCAGACTGACGCGGCGATTAACCCCGGCAATTCCGGTGGCGCGCTGGTCAGCCTGCGCGGCGAGCTGATCGGAATTAATTCAGCGATCATCTCGCCTGCGGGAGGAAACGTCGGGATTGGCTTTGCGATCCCCGCCAATATGGCGCGGAGAGTGATGGAGCAAATCGTCGCCACCGGCCATGTCGAACGCGGCCGTATCGGCGTTTCTCTGCAGGACCCGCGGCCGTCCGGCGCTCGGGCCGAAGGCGCTCTAATAGCTGAGGTTCTGCCAAACTCGCCGGCAGAAGTAGCCGGTCTGCGCAAAGGGGACATTGTGACAATGGCCGACGACCGTCCCATTCGGTCGGCTGCGCAATTGCGCAACAAGGTCGGCTTGGCGCGAGTTGGACAGGAGTTGAAATTAACGCTTCAGCGAAGGGAAGGCATAAGCAGTGTCGTTGTTAAAGTGGCGCCCCGGATGGAACGAGGCGCGGCAGTTACCCCAGGTGAATTCGGAGCGAGCAGGCCATCTCTTCGTACAACTTTGCGAGAGAAGCCAATGCGCCAGCTGACCTCGTCGAGCGAAAAGCGCATATTTTCGAATCGATTGTCGGACCTGTGGTGGAGCTGACGAGAACGCAGTCAGCCCGACCCGCGATAAACATCCAAGATGTAGGCGTATCGCAAAATAGATGGCGGCGTAGCACTTGCTGAGACAGGCAAGCAGCCCCAATTTTCGTTAGGCTGGGCGCGTCCGCCTGTTGCGGACCGGGCTCTTGTGAACCGAGCCGCTTCGCGTCTCGGCCTTCGGCTTCGATCCCTCGCGGAAGCAAGCATAGATATAATGTGTCGCTCGCCGGAGGCACTCGCACGAAGGGCTGCCGCTTCGCGGCACCGCTATCACTGCCCGTCGCGCGGGTGCCTTCTTGAACCGGTCTCGCGACTGCACTCGGTCCCGGGTCCCGCCGCTTGCGCGTCGGCGCTATGCTGACCCTCTTGCGGGTGCCTCTTTTGATTTGCTCACTCTTCGCTTGCCTTCGATCCCCTGTTTTAGCCTGCGCAGACTTGCTCAGAGTTCCGACGCTCCAGATCTAAGGGGCCTCCGCCCCTCGCGCGCGCCAGGGTAAAGCGCCGGCTGTGGCCGGCGCCGCCCCGAGCGGTCTCCCCGGTCTTCCGTGCTTTCGCTGGGTCTTCATCTTCTCGAACAACTGACCTGCGCCCGTGCAGACCCGCTCTTGCGAGCGGCCCTCGTGGGGCGGGCGATACCCCTCCGCTCGGGTCGCCCTGGCACTTGCTACCCCTGGTCTCGCCGACGGGCAGGGGTGCAGGCGCGTGGTGCGCCTTGCACCCATGGAAGCAAAAGGAAGAATGATCATGTCGGCAAAGCAGCTTGAACCGGTAAAGCACGTTGAAATTATCCCCGCGAGCGGGACGGAGGTTTTGATTCCGCTTAACAAGCTGAAGAAGTCACCGAATAATGCGCGCAAGACGCCGCATAGCGAGGCGTCGATTGAGGCCTATGCGGCGAGTATTGCCGCGAAAGGCATTCTGCAAAATCTGGTGGTCGAGCCCGAATTGGACGGAGAGGGCGTAGCCACCGGGTTCTATCTAGTGACCATCGGCGAGGGTAGGCGGTTGGCCCAATTGCTGCGGGTGAAGCGGAAGGAGATCAAGAAGACCGAGCCGATCCGTTGCGTCATCGACACCAAGAATGACGCGCACGAGATCAGCCTGGACGAGAATGTTACCCGGGAAAACATGCATCCGGCGGACCAGTTCGAGGCGTTCAGGAGGCTTGCGGAGGAGCGCGGCTTCGGTGCGGAGGAGATCGCCGCGCGCTTTGGGGTGACGCCGCATGTCGTGCGACAACGCCTTCGGTTGGGTGCGGTCTCCCCAAAACTGATCCAACTTTATCGCGAGGGCAATCTGGCTCTTGACCAGTTGATGGCATTTGCCATTACCGACGATGTGGTTCGGCAGGAAAGTGTCTATGAACGTCTTTCCTACGACCGTGAGCCCAGCACGATCCGCCGTCTACTTACCGAAACCCATGTCGCCGCAACCGATCGCCGCGCGCGGTTTGTCGGGTTGGAGGCCTATATCGATGCGGGCGGTACGATCCTGCGCGACCTCTTCACCGAGGATCGCGGCGGCTATCTGGAAGACGTGGCGCTGCTCGATCTCTTGGTGACGGCACGGCTTGGCCGCGAGGCGGACACATTGCGGGTCGCCGAGGGATGGAAGTGGACCGAGCCCCATCTCGACTTCCCGCATGCTCACGGGATGCGTCGTGCCTACCCGCATCCGGTTGAGCTTTCGGCGGAAGATCAGGCCGCTCTTCAAGCGCTTCAAACTGAGTTCGATTGGCTGACGGAAGAGCACCAAACAGCCGAAGAATTGCCAGATGAGGTGGATGCACGGTTCGGTCAATTGGAGAGCCAAATCGAGCAACTCGAAGCGAAAAGGCAGGCCTACGATCCCGGCGATGTCGCGCGCGGCGGTGCGTTCGTTGTGCTCAATCATGACGGTACCGTCAGGATCGAACGGGGGTTCATCCGCCCCGAGGACGACAAATCCCAACCCGAGACCGGGCAAGAGGGCGCCGCTCAGGGGCAGGACGAGGAGGGCGACGGGGATCATCGAGCCACCCGCGATGGTGAAGCAGAGGACGGAGAGAACGAGGAGGAAGACGAGGAGCAGAAGCTGTCCGACACGCTTGTTCGTGACCTCACCGCGCATCGCACCCTGGGGCTGCGTCTCAATTTGAGTGAGCAGCCAGATGTCGCCATCGCGGCCGTTACGCACGCGCTCGCCGCACAAATCTTCTATATCGGGGCCAATGCCCATGTGGTCGGCATTCAACCAGTCAAGACGGATTTGGCCACGCATGCGGTCGGGATCGAGGACACTCCGGCTGGTAAAGAATGGTCGGATCGCCATGCCAATTGGGCCAGACAGATGCCCCGGGACGTCGGCGGACTGTGGGAATTCGTCGTCGAACTCGACCACGACAGCCGCATGGCGTTGTTCGCGCATTGCACGGCATTGACGGTCAATGCGGTCAAATTGCCGTTTGATCTGCGACCTCGCGCGTTGGCCGCAGCCGGCCGTTTGGGCGGGGCCGTCGCCCTCGACATGACCGGATATTGGCGGCCGACGGTGGCGAGTTATCTCGGTCGGGTCACCAAGGCCACCATTCTTGACGCCGTGCGCGAAGGTGTCAGCGAGGAGGCTGCCGAACGATTGTCGGGCATGAAAAAAGTCGAGATGGCGGCGGCTGCCGAGCAACTGCTGGCGACGACGGACTGGCTGCCGCCGTTGCTCCGCACACCGAAAAGGGATGATCAGGCCCGTGCGCCGGACGGGATGCAAGGGCACGAATTCTGCTCGCAAGCTGCTGAGTAAGAGGTGAGCCGGGATCGCAAGGCGCCCCGGCGCTCATCAAATTCTGGCCGCGCGCCTGACGGTGCGCGGCCGTTTTAATTGAGATGAAGCGGCGACAACGCGGGTTAGCCCGTCTCCAAATGCGAGCCACGATCCCTCCGATCTGAGCCATTTGCAGCGACCCGTGAGCTTGTGCCGCGCCTCCCTTTTGGCAGCGGCTAGGCGATCAGGTTGGGGCCCTGATTGTGTCTGGACCTCGCGTATCCGACGCGCAATCGCGCGAATAATCCTGGCCGTCGCCGTCGTTCCCCGATGCGAAAATGCCGCCAGTTCGCTTTGATCTGTCCGGTGCACCATCCTAGCGATTGATGTGCAGGCGTTGCTTTTCCTGATCGATCCCACTGTTCTCCAATGCCGTGGTAGGCGTCGGCAGCCACGGTAATCTCCGTCAGTCCGGGTTATGGGCTCGCGTCCAACGCAACCTCGATTGGCTGATCAGGCCCGAGGGACGGCAAAAGCCTCGATCGCCTTCCCGCAACGGCTCACGCCTGCTTTTTTCCCCTGCCGCAAAGCGGCGGCATTCCTCGCGCAAGACAAAAAAGCAGGCTTTCGCCGTCCTCCGCTGCGCTGCGGGCCTTGCGGCTGCGGGCCGATCGCTCCCCGAGCAAGGGATCGCCATCGAGGCCGCGATGGGCGCGGCCCGAACAACAGACAGACGGAGATCACCATGGCGACCATCGGCACTTTCACCGCTTCGGACAACGGCTACACCGGGTCGATCAAGACGCTGACGCTCAACATCAAGGCCAAGTTCACGGCCTCCGAGAAGGACAACGACAAGGCTCCTGACTTCAGGATTTTCGCAGGCGCGACCGAATTCGGCGCCGCCTGGAAGAAGACGGTCCGCGACAGCGATCGCGAATATCTCTCGGTCAAGCTGGACGATCCGAGCTTCCCCGCCCCGATCTACGCCTCGCTGGTCAAGGTCGAAGGCGAGGACGGTTTCAGCCTGATCTGGTCGCGCCGCAGCGGCGACTGACACCGGGGGCAACGGCCCCGCCTCTTCGGAGGCGGGGCTTTTTTACGTCGCTTGCGCCGCTTTAGAAAGCAGGCGAAAGGGCATTCTCATCGTGAAAGTGAAGCGCGTGCCCTTGGATCTGTAGGTTATCCCAGCCGCGATTTACGGCTCCGAGTTGCCAATTTATCTGAGTTCTGAGGACGTTTTCGTTGGCGGTCCGTGAGCGCAACCGCTATCCGCACGGTCGATTAATCGAGCCGGATTCGGCGTGATGGCGGCCATCAGGACGACGCCTCGGATCCGAAATCGAGCCGCTTTCTCGGCGAGATAATCGGCGCTGGATCACCGTTTGTGCGGGTCACTAGCGCTCCGCCGCAAGGACTTTCTCTTGCGTTTGCAGGGCACGATTCCCTGCTTATGGCGCTACGACCTATGGCAGCCGTCCCCCATCTGAAACCCTCGCACGCCTCCTTTTTTCCCCGCCGAAGTGCGGCTCCTCGCGGCCGCTTCGCTTCAAAAAAGGAGCGCGCTCGGGTGCGCCGCTGCGCTTCGCCCCAGGGGTTCGGATGTGAGCCGGCCGCCATGACGGTCTCGCCATCGCAGGGCATCGGCGCCTTGCGGCAACGAAGGAGACAGACCATGACTGCGATCGGATTCGTCACCCGCACAATTTACGGCGGCTTCAGGGGCCAGCTCAAACTTCTGCCCATTTGCGCCGACATCGACATCGTGCCCAACCGCGAAAAGTCCGGCGAAAGCTCACCGGACTTTCGCATCTTCACACATGGGCTCGAGGTCGGTGCCGGCCGGATTTTGACCGGCGAGGGCCGGGGAGCGGACTATCTCAGCCTGTCATTTGCAGCACCTGGCCTCGGAGGCCGCGAGCTCCGCGCAAACCTTGGTCGGACGGTTGGCCTTTACGGTGAAGGCAGCTTCTTCTTGATCTGGAATCCTGTCGACTAGGTCGCAATGTTGGGCTCCCACGCATCGCGTGGGAGCCTTTTCTTGTCTCCCGGAAGCCAGGTTTTGAATATCGCCGACTGCCGTAAGGGCGCGCCCAACAGAGCGCACGTCGAAGAGGAGCGGCGGCTGAACTGCCTGCGAGACGTTCCAATAAGATCGAAGAAAATGCACTCGCACGGAGCGGAACTTAGACTGGAGTGAGCGTCGGATGATGGCGCTTTCTCTTCGTTCCGGTGGAGGAAATCACACTAGCTCCATTGGAATTTACGCCGATCTAGGGATCGCAGAGAGCTAGAATTGATAACGCATGCCGAACGTTCGAATTTGGGTGCTTCTGCCTCAAATCGCTTGCTTCAAACTGGTGCGTCCGGTGTTCCGTAGCTGGGATCTCTGCACCAGGATTGCCCTTCTTTGCAGACAAATGGCGGTGGTTCTGAGCGTTAAAAGGACCCTCGCTGGCGCGGGTAGGAGTTCGCGGAGCGGTGCGATAATGGCGTGCTGAACGCCTAAGGGCGATGCCTTCGGCCCGCGCTCTACTCGTCGCTTCGCTCCTCACCGAGCCACCCTAGGGGGTGTCTCGGCCCTTCGGGTAACGATCGCTATCGCGAGCGTGGAGGCAGTGGGGTTTCGCTAGCCAACTGCGAAGTCGGGGCCGCTTTTTCGCAATGAACCGGCCACCAGCCGACGTGTTTCCGCAGGCGCTATTGATGGATTTATTGCATGACTCGACGCATTTTGTCGCAAATCGCCGCGAATGCCAAGCGTGTGTTGGCCCCTGGGAATGAGCGTTCGGGAGACGCAGAACAAGGGTAAAGCAGAAAAAAATCGACGCCGTCGGCAGCAAAATCTGCGTCAATCTACACGCGTAAGGCGCATCGATTTCGTCGATCGGACCTTCTGAGCGGCCGGATTTTTCGTGCTTCCGTTGAGCGCCGGCCTCCTAAAGTGCGTCAGCAAACTGGCTCGCCCGACGTGCGCTGTTGGAAATTTCAGCACTACGATCGTTTCTTTTTCCAGCTCAATTGCTGGCGAATGGAGTGCTGGCGCGTGCATCAGCGGACTTCGTCGGAGCAAAGAGAAGAAGCGTGAGTTAGTCAAGAAAGAGCAGGGCCGACATGCAAGATAAAAGCACTATCGCCGAAGAGCGGCTAAGTGGTTGTCTGCACATCCAAGATTTGGCGCTCTCAGGGGCCCCACTGTCGCCACGTTCGACCTAACGCGATGGCAGACTTGCGCAATTGCGTCTGCGTTTCCTCGGCCTCACAAAATGCCGGCACGTTCAACGCCGGAGATGCGAGCCGCGCTAGCGATCGACGACGAGCGGGCAGGTCGCGCGTTGTTAGACGGTCTCCTCCGCCGGGCACTCCGGGCATGTATCGCCGATCGATTCCAGAACTTCGGCGATCGCAACCGCAGCAGCCTCCGGAGAATATCGCTCCGGTGGATCCTGGCGCGCCACATCGAACGCGCGCTCATGGGCGTGCGGATCGCCGCGATCCTGCATCCAGCCGTGCTCCCCACAGTCTCTGATGGCTCCGGCCTCATTGAGGACCGAAATGGCCCAACCGCGCAGCGTGCGGATCGCAGGCCGTCTTTCCCTAAACATCAGCATGAGTTCGCTCCACCGAGAGGAATCCCTCGTCTCTCGTCTTCGTTCCGGGCGATTAACACAGGGCAGGGATTCGAAATCGTCGGCACCGGATCTTGTCCCCGTGTTCCGCCCTCTTGTGCACAACACTAGGCCGCCGCGGCCGGGTCTTCCTTCTCGCCCGTCGCCACGATCTTCAGCGCGCCGTCCGGGAGCGGACGCTGCAGCGCCTTTGCCTCCCCTCAAGGCGCGCGCATCCAGGTGTCGTGCTCCTCGGCCGTGGTGAGGATGACCGGCATCGCCTTCGGATGGACGCGTTTCACTTCAGCGTTGGGATCACAGGTCAGGAACCCAAAGACATCGGCCGTGACCTCGCCTTCCTTTGCCTTCCGCACAGACGTCCAGTTGGTCCAGATTCCGCCGAAGGCGAGCAGGGGGCGGCTCTCATCTGGGGAGAACCACACGGGGACCTTCTTTCCATCGATGGTGTCGTACTCGCTGAAGCTGGTGAACGGCATCAGGCAGCGATGGTCCGGCTCGAGCCACCGCTTCCAGTGGCTGCTGTTCGTATTGCGGATGTTTGTTGTCCCGGAGTCTGGCTCCATTCGGAGCAGCTCCTTGAAGTCGACTTGCTTGCCCTTGGCCTCGAGCTTCTCTGCTCGCTTCTTCGTGGCGTCCATCAAGGCTTTCGAGGACGAAGGCATTCCCCACCGCGCCATTACGATCTCGCGTCCGTCCGCCGCATTGCGGACGATGGGTGCGGGATAGTCGGGAAAGATGCCCGGCATGCTCGGCAGGTTACCCACGCGGCTGTTCAAGGCTCCAAACAGCTGACGTATTGCATCAACGTTCTTGGTCATCGAGTAGAGGTTGCACATCGTCACCTCTCTGAGGGAGCGGGGCGGGGGCGGCGCACAAGCTGCAGCAGCGTCGCCACAGGACGGCGTCCCGCCTTAGCATATTTGTTGCACCGGAGCCTGCCAGCGAGGTCATGGACAAAGGTTGTGGTTGCATGAGGCAACGCAGCCAGATCAACGTCACGTCGGGTCTTGCAGCGGGAGCATTGGATCTCGAGCCAAGGATAACCACCGTTGATCGCCTGATCGATTGCCGGCGAAGGATCGATCGGCTCGCCGTTCGCCCACATGCGCTCATTCCAGCTCTCACACAGGAGGCGATCCGCCTGCTCGATCAGGGCTTCACCTTTGGCGCGAGCCGCGGTCGACTGCTCAGCCAGGATCGTGGTCATCGCGCGCGCCTTGCCGAGCTCCTTGCCAAGCGCCTTCCGGTCGCCGCCGGAGAGCGGCGTCGGGTGATGCTTCGGAGCCATTCGGGTTGACGCAGGTAATCGGTCAAACCGGCCCGAAGGCCGGCCAGCAACCGTCCTCCTCGTGGCGGCCGGTTCGGTTCTGGCATGTGTTGTCCAGCAAACGTTGCCCAACCTCCTTCCAGCTCGCCTGTTGTCCGTAGAGACGGACGGCGTCCACTTTCTGGATCTCAACAATGCGCTCGCACCTGCGGCAGGAAACGCGCAGGACATGCTGTGGGATTTCGCAGAGGCGCTGGACGGGGCTCGAACGTCTCGAAACCGCGGTCCGGTCATGGGCATCGTCGAGGAGGGCACGCCAGTATTCGTCGGGCATGTCGTCCCTGGGGCCTGGCGAAAGCTCCCTCTCGGCTCCCTTTCCCATTGAGGCGGCTAGCTTTTCCATCTGTTTTGGGGTGGGCATTCGCCAACTCGCAGGTCGATCGTTCATAACCGAATTAGAACATAAAGAGAACAAAAATCGAGTCCGACCATAGGAGGCTGGCCGAATTATTTGCCCCTGACATTGTCGGAACCAGCAGCTTTCGATCGTCTTGAGTCCAAGCCGTCCAACATGGAGTTCTGCGTACATGGCCCCCCGCGCCAACTGGAAAGGCTTCCTGCGTCTGTCCCTCGTGACTTGTCCGGTGGCGTTGTACCCGGCGACTTCTGAGTCCGAGAAGATTTCCTTCAACCAGCTCAATCGGCAGACTGGCCACCGCATCAAGTACATCAAGGTGGATCAGGACACTGGCGACGAGGTGCCCAACGAAGACATCGTCAAGGGCTATGAATTGGAGAAGGGGCAGTTCATTGAGGTGACGAAGGAGGAGCTCGAAGAGCTCGCGTTGGAATCAACCCGCACGATCGAAATCGACGAGTTCGTCGACAAGGCAGACATCGACCCGCGCTACCTGATCCGACCCTACTACTTGCGCCCGGATGGCAAGGTTGGCCACGACGCTTTCGCGGTGATCCGTGAGACCATCCGTGAAATGAACAAGGTCGCCATCGGACGCGTCGTGCTGACCAATCGAGAGCACATCATTGCACTTGAGCCGATGGACAAAGGGCTCGTGGGAACGTTGCTGCGTTACCCCTACGAGGTCCGCAGCGAGCAGGAATACTTCGACGAGATCCAGGACGTCAAAGTCACCAAAGACATGCTCGATCTCGCCAGGCACATCGTGAACCAGAAGGCAGGCACGTTCGATCCCAAGAAGTTTGAGGACCACTATGAAGGCGCACTAGTCGACCTGATCAACCAGAAGCGGGCCGGCAAGATGATCCGTCCCAAAGAGCGGCCAAAGGGAGAGAACGTCGTTGATCTGATGGAGGCGCTACGGCAGAGCGTCGGGAGGGAGAAGTCCACAGAGCCTGCAAATACTTCCAAGAAGTCGGCCAAGAAGCCGCGCAAAGCTGCAAGCGGTCAGAAAGAGATGCTAATGCCTATTGCCGGTAAAAAGCAGGCAAAGGAGACAGCTGCGAAAAAGCAGCTGGCAAAATCGCAGCGTCGGTCTGCTTAGCTTGCCCTAACGCTTATTGAGCTTCCGTACGACCTCGGCGGGGTCAAAGCCAATGGCTCGACCCAACTCAATCAGCTCAACGACGTCTATTCGACGTTGCCCAGATTCAAGATGGGTTACCCAGGATTGGTAGACCCCAAGCTTGTTGGCAAGATCAACCTGACGGAGTCCCGCACCCTTTCTTAGCTCGACCAACATCGCGGCGAGCTTCTTTTGAATGGGCGAAGTAACCGTCTTGGGCATCTGGCCTCCGAAAGGGGGCCAGACACATAGAACGACTTTTCAGATACCGATAAATTAGGTATTTCTGGAGGGGAAACTCACGTTGATGGGGTAAGGTATTGGCTCTTTCTGCTCGGTGGGGAATCGAACCTTTTGCCGAACGCGTCTGCCCCGGAAATGCGCGAATGGCGGATGATCTTTATCGGCTTGGATACAGGGTCAGTGAGACCGGGACCGTCGTTGCGGCGATTGAAATCCCCGCTCGGCTGCTAGAAGAAGCAATTTCATCTAACTTGACGTCGTCATGCAGACTTACCCCGGACGGCAATCTGATCTCTGAATTATCGTTTGAATACGGCAACGCTCCGGCTGGAATATCGATCTCCCTAATGCCGCTCGACCAACTCATCCGAGCTACTTTAAATCCGCAGAATCTACATATGGAGGAAGCAACAATCGCGGACTTGAGAGCTATGCTTCAAAGACTGGAAGAATCGACCAGGGCTGTAAGAGACACGTTGGCTCGCTATGTTCGTGAAGAGGACTCGAAGTACGGCGTAAGTGCGGTCAAGTAGTGACCTGCTCTCGTTAACTGGTCAGAAGACAACCCTTCGCTTTAGCAATCGAGCTCGGCCGCCAAGCCTAAGCACAACTATCTGGACGGCAAGCCGCGACGGTTCCCAATGTGTCGACCGGGTATACGCTTTCACACTCAATCGGCATATCGGCTTTCTGAGAACAGACGACGCGGGCAACTGGACGCCCGTCATGCAGGTTGGCGACGAGGTAAAACTGGCCAGCGAATGTGGTCGAGCTGGGCGCATCGGAGACCGTAAAGCGCTTGAGGAGCGGAATGGCCTGGGCATCCTCACCGGTTTCGCGGGCACGCCTCTTCTCGTCGTCGGGAACGAAACGGTGTAGACAACGGTCGTGCCACATTCGCCCTTGCGAACATAGCCGCCGAGGGCGAGCGCTTGGCGGAAGGTGAGCCAGCTCTGGCCGGGATAGCCGTGCTCGATCACGGCGCCCCAGAGGATCAGGACGTCGATCCCCGAGTAACTGCGGCCCGTCGATCCGTCCATTGGCGGCAGGCACGCTCCAGGTGGAACAGGTAGGATGAGTGGACGCAGGAATGAGGGGGCGGAAGGCGTGAGGTCGGAAGATGAGATACAGGCAAGGTTCGAGGAAGCTCGGAAGTTGGGAAGCGTGGGCTCCTCCGAGTGGCAATCCTATACGTGGAAGAACGAGCTGGCAGAGCAGCGCCGCAGAATACTTCTGTGTTTGGACGAGGTGTTTGCGGAGGCGGACACCGAGCATAATCCCTATCACATGCTGGAACGGGCGGTTGGCGTTGCCGCGGTGTGCATGAGGCGGCTGATCGAGTGTCGTTTGGTGACGGATCGATTTCGCGAGACGCCGCTCGAGGTACACGAGATCGCCGTCAAAAAAGATGTCGAGTGGCGTGAACCGTTCGTCAGCCGCACCGCGAGCGAAATCTTCAATAACTATGACATGACGGCGCGGCGACGCGAGAATCGAACGCCAAAAGTGATCTCCGACAAGATGTTGCACGCCCGTGTCATCGGCGTTCTTTCCGGAAGCGCCTATCTGCCGGACGGGTTGCTGATCGCGTCGGATACCCAGAGCAAGACGCAGCTCTTTCATTTCTCGCCGCCCGAGATCGCTCGGATCTTCGATGCGTTCCTGGAAGATGAGGTCCGGCGGACTTACGACGGATATATGGATCAGGACGGCAATGTCTCGGGGACCCGGAAAGTGTTCGCGATCAGGGAATAGGCGGCATTGGGGGAAGGATTTCTGGTGGAGATCGACGAATATTTCGAGAAGCTCAGTGACTTAGCCAAGATCGCCAAGGAGGCGAACATCGCGGTCCATGAGTTGGTGGAAAGTCCGGGCCCGCATGCAGCGATGGTTGCTCCGTTGCTCGCGTTTCGCGAAAGCATTTTGACGTCCGAGGACGAGAACGGGCTGAGCGGCTATTTGGCGATCGGCTTCTTTGCAGGTCGAACGCGTCGAGAGCGACTTGCGGCCTTTGCGATGACGTTCGAGGTCGAGCACGAATGGAATCGTCGCGAGGTCAAGAGACTGTGTACGCGCTATGACAGTGGCCAGCATCTCTTTAAGAGCGTCCCTGGGCTTTTTGGCAAGATCCGACGCCGGCCGAACGGGAGGCAGGATTTCGAGCTGATTGATGTCAGCGCAGTGAGTTCAGTCGGTGGCAGTGAGATCTATCGGGCTGGAAGCGGATTTACGAAACTCTGCCCGTACCTCAGCCCGGGTATCGTAAACTGGGCGCAGAATGAATGGCCAACGGCGCCGGCCTTTGTTCGTCTCGACGCAGGATATTATTCTGCGACACAGCCGCTGCAGTTGCTGACCGAAGCGACGCTGGTGCCTGCAAATCCGCGATGGCTGGAAGACTTCAGCCTCCGCAAAGGCATGAAGGATTTCGCTGCGTACCATCTGTTGGACCGTCCGGCATCCGAGGGACATGCGGAATACTGGGACTATCATGTAAAGAAGGTGCGCCGGCTTGAGGTTCATGTTGAACGCCGTGAGGACGACTACCTGACGATGATGATCGAGGAACTGCCGCGGCCGGATGATCCCAGCGGCTTGATGATCGCCCGATGCATCCATCTCGACACCCGCGACCCCGCGCTGACCCCGCTTGGCACGGTAGAAATGCAGCACCTCGACTTGGCCATCAATGTCTACGAGGGAGAAGACCGGGAGAAGCGTTTCGCTCAGATGCTGCAGAACGGCAAAGTCCAGGATGCGAGCTTTCGGACGCACCTGTTCCGTATTGAGCGGACCCCGTTTGTGTCGCTATTCAGCTTTTGCGGCATGTTTTTGAAATCGCAAGTCCTGTTCAGCGAGTGGCTCAATGAGCTCGTGAGGACGTAGGCTTCATTGCTGCGTTGGTCCGGTGTCCAAGATTGGGGCCTCGGGCGAGCCGTGTCCATCGCGCGCCAGGGCTCGGTATCGCTGCAACAGCGCCTGAAACTCATCCCAGAGGTCGGTCTTTTCCTTGATCTTCATGATGTGAAGCGTCGCGATCGTCATGGAGATGCCGAGCTCTGTCACGGTTACCTGGAAGTCGATGTCATCGAGCTCAGGGTTGATGATCAGAACCGCCAGGCCGGTCGTCTCGTTCGCGATATAGTGTCGGTTTAGCGCCGTCAGGCTGACATGCGCGGCGTCCCCGGAAATGTCTCGATAACTGCGGTAAAGACGATCGAAATCGCTGCCCTGAAGGAGCGTGCCGAGCTGGATCGCCTTTGCGCCCTGGAGCCCTTGTGCGACAAATTCCTCGAGCTGCTGTCTCACGTCTTCCGTGCCACTAAACGTCTTCGCACCAAGATGCAGGGCCGCGCGAGATTGCCGACTCTTGAAGTCGTCATCCTTCATGCGTGCGACGAACGCGGGGTTTCGGTCCAGCGCGATGAGGTACATCGTCGCCTCTATGACACCACGCGACTGAATGCGAAAATCGAGCTGCCGGTCGTTTTCGAGGACGAGCAGGGCACCTTCGAACAGCGTCAGGGCGCGGGCATAGAGCGCCGCCTTTATCGCCACAAGCTGGCGTTCTTCCTCTGACGAAACATCGACGGGATCCTCGGCGGCAAAGCGGCGCGCCGCGTCCACATAGTCGCGCATCCAGGCGACCCACTCCGATGAACGTGAATGATCTTCAGTCATGGGAATCAGTCCGGGTCAACGAGACGCGTCGCGTCCGACTGTCCGATGATCGCGGCAGTCCGGTGCGCGGCGGTGGCGATTTTCGCGTTCGTGCCGCCGATTTCGGTGTTCACGTCGGAGCCCCCGATTTTCTTTGAAGTAATTCATGATAAATGGGTGGTATGGGAGATGATTTGCAAGCAATACTTTCAGTATTCGCGGCCGCGGTGCGTGCACTGCTGCAGGAAAAGGATCTTGCTTATGCCGATCCGGCCGAACGTGCGCTTGTCGCTCGAATCCGGGATCTCCTGCACGGCCAGTATGCCGGTTGGTCGATCGATCTCGAATGGAATCGCCGAGAGGATGTCATCAAACGTCTTCGGTACGGTCTCAGCGACGATGAGCTGATTGGCAAGGACGCGATCGTGCCTGACCTGATCGTGCATCGGGTCGGAAAGAGGGAGAACTTGCTGGTCGTCGAGGTCAAGAAGTCGACGAACAAGGACTACGAAGGGGACATCTGGAAGCTCAAGGGCCTGACCGAGCAAGCTGGACCCTATGGCTATTTGGTCGGCCTTCATCTGGTGATCGACGTGAAGGCAGGGAATGCCCCCCGTTGCGACGTCTATGTTGACGCCGAACTGGATGAAGAGTTGACGGAATGGATGCATCTGGAGCTGGAGGGAGCAGATTGACCGCAGACCCGGCCGAGATCGTCAAGCTGGTCGGACGATTCACCGGCCCGGACCTGACACGAACGCTATCGCGCATCGAAGGCGCGGTTCGTGGTGTTACGGCAGGAGACTGCACGGGCTTCCTCGAAAGTGCAGGGGCCGGCCGCGACGTTCTCGCGGCGGCTGCCGAGATGAAGCGGTTGGCCGGCCAAATCAACGTCACGATCCACGCGCTCGGCATTCTCATGTGTCTGCCGCACATTCTCGAGCCGGGGGAGCGGGTCGAATCTGTATCGCTCGGCGCCGGAAACACGGGCCGCGACTTCGATCTTGAGACCAATGTTCGGGTTGCCGAATTCAAGTTCATCCGGTGGCGGGGCGGCGCGGAAACGATCCGCCAGAATTCCGTTTTCAAGGATTATCTGCTGCTTGCAGAGCATCCGACAGCGAAGCGTAAGCACCTCTATCTGCTCGGGACCGAGCATGCGATCAGGTTCTTGCGAGGTGGTCGGGCCATGTCGAGCGTGCTGAGCAGAAACAGCAAGCTGCAGAAAATGTTCGCGGATCGGTTCGGCGAGAGATTTCGAACGGTCGGCGACTACTACGCGGCCCACTCCAACGCGGTGCATATCGATGATGTCTCGCCATGGCTTTCGGAATTGGCCGAAGAGCTGATCGCGGAGGTGGACATGGACACGGATGACTGAGGGGCGGCGGGCATGGGCAACTCCTATCGTCAACCTTGAACTGCGGAAGAATGGGTCCGATGGCGAAGACTCTCTACATCATTGGAAATGGCTTCGATCTCCACCACGGCATTCCGTCGTCATATAAAGCGTTCGGTGAATATCTTCGAAAGCACGACTCCAAGACCTATGAGGTGGTCGCGAAATACTTCGCCATGGACGCGCAGTTTTGGGCTGAGTTTGAGGATCGGCTGGCCTCATTCGACAGTGATTCACTGATCGAGGACGCCTCAAATTTCCTCGTGGGGTATGGGGCGGAGGATTGGAGCGACGCGTACCACCACGATTATCAATACGAGATCGAACAGGCGGTCGAGGCGATCTCGACGACGCTGCGCTTGCGGTTTGCCGAATGGATTCGCCAACTTCCCATTCCGTCCGCTTCGGATATCGTCGACCGGCGCGTCCCGGTCGACCCCTCCGCGGTCTTCCTGAACTTCAACTACACCCCGTCATTGCAGCGGCTGTACGGGGTCTCTGACGCCAACATACTCCATATTCATGGCGCCGCCGCGAACCCGACGGACACCCTTATTCTGGGTCATGGGTGGGAACCGGATCCAAGTCCCGACCCTTACCGCTTTGAACGAGATCCGGAGGACGCGGACATCCGCGTCATCGAAGGGCAGCGACTTGTCGACGACTACTTCAAGGACACGTTCAAGCCGACGTCAAAAGTCATTGAAAACAATGCTTCCTTCTTCGCCGGCCTTTCGGACGTGGATCGGATCTTTGTGATGGGACACTCGGTGTCCGACGTCGATCACCCGTACTTTCACGAGGTGATCGCCAATATCGACGTTGATCGGGTTCGGTGGAAGATCAGCTACTACGGTGATCTCGACGGTTTGCGCGAGCGCATGGTGGCGCTGGGCGTGCCATCTCATTTGGTCGAATATGCCCTGCTGAGTGAGTTTTGAAGCGCCCGGACCGGTTGGAGAGATCGAAGAGGAACAGATAGGGTAATGCGCGCTGCGGCCAAAATTTCGAATGAAGAATATTCTCGCATCATCGCCGATATTGCCCGGCTCGAAGTCGGATCAGCGCCATCACCGATGGAGGCTGACCAGATTTTGGGAGGTGTATTGAGACCGATCCTCCGGGTCGAAGGGTTTGACCTGCAGGCGACATCCACACACAGGGACGAAGGGATCGACTTCGTGGGTGTCCGCGGCGATCCAGCGCTCGGATCGGCGGAAAGCCTCGGGGTAGTAGCCAAGTTTTACTCACGAGCACGAAAGGTCGCGGTTGAGCAGGTCAGGGAGCTAATCGGGGCTGGCTTGGCGAAGGGGATGGGTCGAGTGATCCTCGTCAGCAATTGCGCCTTCACGACCGCGGCCAGGGCCACGATCGAGCATGACCTCCCACTGTCGGTCGAACTGAAAGCGCTTGAGGATCTGCGCAGCTGGTTGGAGCTCGTACGGGAAGCTGAGCCCGACGCGGAGACAGAGGTGCGGGTCATTCTGCGCGAACTCAGCGAGCGTTTCGCCCGGCTCATCGCGCGAGACCCGGGCGCCTTAGCCCATTTGGAATGGCGGGATGTCGAGCGCACCGTTGCTGAGGTCTTCGATGGGCTTGGCTTTCGGGTGACGCTCACCCCCGGGTCGAAGGACGGCGGTAAGGACGTCATCCTCGAATGTGAAGTCGCCGGAAAGCAGGCGACCTACTATGTGGAGATCAAGCATTGGCGGTCCTCAACAAAGGTGGGTGCCGACGCGGTCGCGAAGCTCTTGAAGGTCATTGTCACCGAAAAGAAGGCAGGTGGCCTGTTTCTGTCGACCTATGGATTTACCGAGAATGCGTTCGAGCAGCTCACCACGATTGAGCGAGAGAAATTGAGGTTCGGGGATCAGGAGAAGATCGTCACTCTTTGCCGGACATATGTGAAGGCTAAGTCTGGGATTTGGTCGCCGCCGGACAATCTAACTGAAGTCCTTTTTGATGGAGATGCGGGTGGCCGATAGCAAGGCGGGTGAGAATGAAGCGTCCTTGGACGTTCTGCTCCAGGGCGCAGAGAAGACCTTCACCAATGCGGAACAGCTTTTCTTTGAGGCGGAGCTGCTGGCGAAAGCCGGTGCGGTGGCCCGCGCCCTTTGCCTGCACCAGATTTCGCTGGAGGAGCGTTCGAAGGTGAACACTCTCGGAGTGTGGGCCGTCAGTCTTATTCTTGACCTTGAATTCAATCAGAAGAAAGTGTTGGCCGCGTTTGCGCGCCATTCCTCGAAGAACAAATCGAATGCCTACATGCTCGAGCCTTCCGAAGATGAACTGGCAGCGCGAGCGCGAGGCGATTGGGACGCCGCGAGGGAGGCGTTCAGGAAAACGCAAGATGATTTCCACGACGGTTCAAACCGAAATAAGAACGCTTCCTTCTATGTGGATTGGTTGGATGGTGAGTTCGTGGCGCCAAGCGAGCGCATTACGAAGAAAATGCTTGAAGAAATAACTGAGAGAAACGCCGAGTTTCTTGGTTATGCGCACAATTCATTGAAGATGCTGAGAACTTTGACGGCGTCACCGGCCGTCATTCGCGACCTGCTTTCTGGTTTTGTGGCAGAATCGGAACGGCTGAGGGCGGAAGAGCCGGACAACCTCGAGGAGGCGATGGAGACAATGTTGTCGGCCTTCTTGGAGGCAGGTAAGGCGAAGTTAGGGGACCGGGCTAAAACGACGTCGTAGTATCACCGCTATAGCGGGCGAAGGGGAGGCGCATGCCTACGCCGAGTACAGCAAATAATTCCATCATGACGGCTCTCGAGCAATTCGAGGCGACGGAAGCCAATCTTATCAAGCTCGAACGGCTCTGGGATCAGATGGCCGAGATGATCCCGACCGGTGTCACTTTCGGTGAAAACGTCGAATACGAGGATCGCGCGCGCTCTTTCGACATTCTCCTCGCGAGCCTTCCGAAAATCGGGGGATGGAAGCCGACGGCGACACCTCCGGATCTCGACGGCCTCGCGCAGAGCCGGTTAGACGCGATGGAGATCGATGAGCCGAGCGCGCATGTATCCGTGGAACGCTGGATCGAGGAGCCCGGTCGTGAACTTCGAAAATATCGCTTCCGGCTCAACAACATGCGCAAGGCGCTTATTCGTGATGCGCTCGTCGGCCTGATCGACCAGATCGATGCGGACATCCGAACGGTTCGCGCGGGCGTAGGCCCGGATGCAGATCCGCGGCAGCAGATCGAACGAGACGTGTGGAACGCCATTCGTGAGCGCATGAAGCAAATTGAGGTGCTGCTCGGCTCAAGCGTGAAGCCGGCGCGGTGGTCGGACATGATGCGGCATATGCATTTTGGATATGTCGGCGACCTTCATGACATAGAAGCGATGGATTGGCCGGACGTAAAGAATACCTTGCGGAAGGGACTTTACGGCGTCAACGAGGCGGTGCCTGTACAGGTCGAGGACCTGTCGGCCTTGGTCGCCGCGCGGCCGACTGGTCCGATCACGACGGCATTGGCCTGGTCTAAAATCGATGACCAGGCTTTCGAGCGCCTGATTTTCACGCTCATCAGCGACACGCCAGGCTACGAGAATCCAGAGTGGCTGATGCAGACGAGGGCGCCTGACAAAGGTAGGGATCTATCTGTGATGCGCGTGATCCAGGACGAGCTGTCGGGCACGCTGCGCCTTCGTGTCGTGATCCAGTGCAAGCATTGGACGAGTCGTAGCGTGAGCCTCTCCGAGGTCTCGTCGACGAAGGATCAAATGGCGCTTTGGCCCAATCCGCGGGTCGATGTGCTGATCATAGCAACCAGCGGGCGGTTCACCGCTGATGCCGTGACTTGGATCGAGCAGCACAATGCGAATGGGGCGTCGCCGCGCATCGAGATGTGGCCCGAGAGCCATCTCGAACGTCTCCTCGCCGCTCGGCCTGCAATCATCGCCGAGTTTGGCCTGCGGGGACACTGATCGGCCGTTGAGCGGTAACTAGCGCGGATTGCGATTAAATGCTGCGGGCTGGTGAAAGCAGCCCGGCTGCTGCGGTTGAGGTGCCGTCTGGCTTGATGCATCAGCTAGCGCAGGACATTAAGCAGGCATAGAATCTTCCGGGGCAGGAGTATCCGGCTGATCTTCGCTGGTCTCGGTGACTTCCTCGACAATCACGCCCTCGAGAAACTGGCTGTGCTTTTCCTGCAGGTATTTTATCGCGGCGCTTTCGTCAGCGGAATGCTGCAGATGTTCCTGGAAGAACTGTAGGCGAGCGCGGTTTTCTTCGATAAGCTCGCCCCACGTCTTGATTCCGATGATGTGTCTCGGCCCTTTTGCGATAAGGCGCCGCTCTCGATCCGGTCCACTTTCAATCTCGTGCTTGGCAAAATCGTCGTAGGCATTCGAAACGAGCCAGAAGTGCCAGCGGACTCCATCGACGGTCGAAAATCGCTCATCGGAGGTGACAGCGATCGCATACTGTTTTGCCTGTGTGATTTCCTTGGCGCCGATCTTCACCTTGGGAGCCTTGAGTTCGACGATCATGTGTTCGATGTCGTTGGCGCGATGCCGCCGGGTGGAGCGCGAGAACATCAGGTCGATGATCCCACGCGCCTTACCGATCACCTTTACAGGCTCGTCGATCGAGATGTCCGGATCAAGATAGTCGCGATGCTTCTCGAGGACACGGCGAAGATCCTTGTCGCTCACCCATAAATTATACTCTTCGCCGAAAACCCACGTATTTTCAGCGAGTATCTTGTGAAGTTGTGTGCGCTCCTTCAGGCGCCCTTTGGTTTCGGGGTCGAAGACGATCGATTCGAGGGCCGAGATGAATTTGAGTCGGTCGGCGACTGTCTTGGCCGCAGTAATGATCGCGGATAGCGTGGTCTCCTGGAGAAGCGAAGCGAGTTCCTTCTGCTTGCGAGCCGGAAGGTCCAACACCTCCTTTAATATCAGCTGCAATTCCTCTGGTCCGCGCTCAATCGCGTTTCGAAGCATCCGAAGGTGTAACGCTTTCGCCTTTGCCGAGCTGATTCCGAGGTCAGGCGCGAGCTCTTGAACTTGGACCGCCACGATATCAAAGACCTGCCGTTCCACCTTTTCAACGGCGTTCTGCGGTGCGCCTCGATATGGATAGACGTCTTCGGCGATCCATTCATCGACGAGGGATCGAGCCTTTTCTGCCGCTTTGTCGCGGAAATGGTCTTTGATCGCGGACCGCGCATTTTCCACCGCCGCGCCAAGCAAAGGATCCATTTCCGAGAGCGCGACGCGTTCTTCGTTGTGTAGCTCTTCGACGTAGGTGGATTTCAGGTATGCGGAGAAAGAAAAGCCGGGAATGTGAAAGCGCGTCTCAACCTGATCGAACGGAAATCCGCCCGCCGAGCACAGATACAACACGCGGCGCGCGTCTGTTCGCCATTCAATGACCTCGAGCTCGACGCTGTGCTGGTGGCCTTCCGCGGTTTCGATTGGCGGAAGCGAAGCTTTATGGTGGCTGGCGATCACCTTCTCTGGATCGAGCCTCTGGCCGGCGACAGAGATGGATACCCCGCGATAATTCATGAGGTAGAGCGCGAAGATCTCGTTCAGGTCCTGAATGCCTTCGTCGCTCTCGAAGGTTCTGAAATCCCGCCGAAGGTCATCGATCTCGACGATGACGCCGGTCGAGCGATCAGGCGCGGGCACTTCCTCCGTGATGGTGACATCTGTGAGATCGGCTTCCAGGAGCCTGACCTCAAAAGCCTTTCGGCCTGATGCATCGTCGTAGCACACTTTCCAGGTGGCGGACTGGCCGAGGGCGAATGCCTTGTAGCGCCCGCGCCCTTCTTGTCCGTGGATCATGCGATGATTGCGCTTGGTCTGACGAATTTGACGCTTCCACGATCCGCCGAGATTGCCGAAGAGGGCACGCGCATCTGTGCGCGAAAAGCCGTCGCCATTGTCGTAGACGACGATCTTGGACATTCCGCCGGCTAGGTCGTTATGGACGAATTCCACCGAGACGTCGGTGGCGTCGCCGTCGAGGCTATTCCACAGCAATTCCGCGAGGGCAGGTACCGGCTTCGCTTTGGTCTGCCGCGCCAAAAAGTCATCTCGAACTGCAACGGAGACGTGTTCCTCGCCTGACATATTCCCTCCGGCCCTGACGACGGCCAACTTTACTTTCGATTCGACAAGTTAGGGTGTCGAGACCGGCCGAAATCGACGGCAATTGTGTTTATCGAGCCCGGTTTCATACCCTTCTGGCAAGAGGCAACTACCGTTTCTGCGACTTTCGACCGATGCGTCAATGGAAATTCCGTGTCTTTACCTTGATTGTGTCGATGTGCAGATCGGAATATAGATGTCGCGCGTGCGCAAGCCCTTGGGCGGCAGGTCGCGCGGATCGGGACCAGAGCTGCCGTTGCGGACCTGGTCGCAACTGCCATGCGGAAGCGGAAATGCCGCGTCGCGACTCCCGACGCTGGCGAAATCGGCCGAGAGGTCGGTGATCCGCTGCGCGACCAGGTGAACGACATCGCCCTCGCGCTGAATGCGGCCGCGCACGGCCATCATGCTGGCTGACAGGACGGCGCGCCGGTTCGCTTCGAACACCTTTGCCCAGACGACGAGATTGGCGATGCCTGTCTCGTCTTCCAATGTGATGACATGACGCCCTTGGCGCTGCTGGGGCGCTGGCGCACAAGGACGATGTCCGCGGCCTCCAGCCAACGTCCATCGCGAGCAGCCATAGCCTCGGCGCAGGTGACGATGCGCTGGCGCCGGAGATCTTCGCGGAGGAAGCTGAGCGGGTGCGCTCTGAGCGTCAGTCCGACATGTCCGTAGTCCTCGACGACTTCGCTGCCTGCCGTCATCGATCGCAAAGCGACCGCCGGCTCGTTCACCTCGGGCACGATCTCGGCTTCCCGCGCAGACTCGGCCGTGAAGAGTGGCAGCGGTTCGTCCCGGAGGGCTTTGATTGCCCACAGAGCGTCGCGGCGGGCGAGGCGCAGGTCCGACGGAAGGCGTCGGCCTCGGCCAGTTGAACCAACGCGGCTGACGGCACGCCGGCGCGCCGCCAGAGATCATCGATCGAGGAGAGGGGCTGGTCCGCCCGCGCGGCGACGATAGCGGCGCCGTGAGCGTTGGCGATTCCTCTGACCATGCGCAGGCCGAGGCGCACAGCGAACTGGCTATCGTCGTTCGTCGGCTCCAGGGTACAGTCCCAGCGCAAGGCATTGGCGCAGACGGGCCGAACATCGACACCGTGAGCGATAGCATCCCTGACGATCCGGGCTGGCGCGTAGAAGCCCATGGGCTGTGCATTCAGGAGCGCCGCGCAGAAGATGTCGGGATGCCAGCATTTGAGCCAGGCGCTGGCATAGGCGATCAGCGCAAAAGAGGCTGCGTTCGATTCCGGAAATCCGTAGGAGCCGAAGCCTTCGAGCTGGCGGAAGGTGGTCGGCGAAATCGCGCTCATAGCCGTTATCGACCATGATCAGCTTCTGCTTGAAGCTGGAAACACCGCCAGTGGATTTGAACGTGGCCATCGACTTTCGCAGCAGGTCGGCATCGCCGGGGATGAAGCCTGCGCACTCGATCGCGACGCGCATGGCCTGATCCTGGAAAACGGCACGCCGAGCGTCTTGCCGAGCACTTTCTCTAGCTCGGGTTTCGGGAAGACGACAGGCTCCAATCCGTCTCGGCGACGAAGATACCCAGCGAATCCGTAGGTTCGGACGACTTTTCCAAATTTTGGACAGCGGTTTCGGTAGTCTCCGTGATGTCGTCGCTGCTAGCCGCATAACGATCTGAAATCGTTGACGGAAAGGCCGCTTACGGAGGCGGTGCGTTGCTGGTGCGTTGCGGTTTGATGCAATAACCATTGGTGTTGGAAGAAGCGGCAAAGAGGATTTTCCAAACTGCAAACCGCATGGGTTTAGTCGTGGTGCGTTGTTAGCGGTTGACGGCCGGGAAATGGTCTTACGCTACGAGCCGGGATGTCCCGGATGCTCACTTTCGGAGACGGGCATGGCTAAAGCCACGCAAAAGCATGAACCGACCCTAGCTAGGTTCGCGGTAGGTATGGGTGGAATCCTATCGCAGTCCGAGACCGTCGTTAGAGCCTTTGGCCGGGACAGGGGGTTTATCCTCATGCTCTTGGCTGTGCTGGCCGGAGTGTTGGTGCCGCTAGGCACGTTGCTCTTGATCGCCCATGGGATCGCCCGACATATCGGTTGAGTAGTGGGGATAGTGGGTAATGTATCCCCTTGATCGATCTGTTTCTAATAAGTTGTCATGGTGATTTGCTGCAGCCTCTAGGATCAGACGATGAAACCTCGGGAAGTCCGCTTGCGTGAATTTCTCAGCAACTCGAATATAGCCACCCCTAAAAGCCCGCCATGGGTCCATAGCGCGCCGTCCAGCAAGCTCATCAAGATCATTCAGGATGAGAAGCTTGTGGCGATGAAGTGCGATGTCTTCAAGGGCGAAAAGCTCTGCTATCTGTTCGTGGGGCGGGCCGCATACAAGGGCAGGGACGCGCTGAACCCGGAGGCCTGGCAACTTCCGTCGGTGTTCGTTATGAGGTTTGCGACACCGCCGCCCATCAAGCGTATCTATCCCTTCGACACCGGCGCCTTCGATCGTAACAGGATGCCATCGTATCTCACAGCCTTCGACATGCAGAACTTCGAGCTCGGGTCCGACGATGCTTTGATCGGTAGGCTCATCTCCCTGTATTTCGATACCCCACGGAGGTACGTGGATCGCAAATCGGTCGATGAGGACAAGATCAAGGAAGAGCACGTTCTCGACATGAGTCATGCCGAAATCCTAGCTCTTGGGAAGTTGTATCGAGAGGGCTCAACCAAGAACTACGATGACCGCGCCGCAGCCATTGAGGTGCAAGTCGGCGAGGACATTCCTCTCCGCAAGCAGGATCTGCTCGGTGTGGTGATCCCAGAGGAGTACATGCGCACAGATGGCGTGCGTGAGTCGCTGCTCAAGCTCACAAAGTACATCGAAACCTATCGGTTGTTGCCGCTCAGTCTCAGCCAGCATTACTCGTCGATCTATGACGCCGTCGAACGAATCTACAAGAAGGCCGGAGTGAACATTTGATACCCGATGGGCTGAAGATGACCGCTGCGCTGCGGCTTTCTCCAGCCGACTCTATCGGCGTGCCAATATTCGAGGCGGGGAACGCGATGTACGTTCCCGAGATGGACGCTGACTACAATATCAGCGCTTTTCTCCTCTATGAGAACGTGGACCACTACGATGTAGTCCGGTATCTCCCGGATTCGTATCGAGACAGGCTGTTCCGCGTCGGCGATCCCGCACCGATCATCTTCTGGCACAAACAGGCGCCCTACATCATTGAAGGGGATGCTGAGAGAGCCAGATTAAAAGCCATGTTCGGGGTGGATGCGCTCACCCACCCATTACTGCGCGATCTGGGCGAGATGCTTGATGATGCGCGTAGTGGCAAGGTTAAGGCGCAACAAGAAGAATGGTTCGCTCAGGAGATCGAGGCCTCCTATAACGACGTGTTCTTGGAGGAGCCAAGCAGGACCAGGTACTGGGTCTCCCGGTATCGTGTGGCGTTGGAGAATGCGAGAAAACTGACGCAGCCACCGCACCCGATCGACGTCCGCTTGAGGCGGGCTTCCTCAAGGTGGCTTGAGCTGTACGCGACCAAGGCTGAATTCCCGATGCTTACATCGATCCTCGGTGAAGCGTCACAGGGAATCTATTCCCTCAAGCAGATCACAGACATCATGTTCGCTTACATGGCTCACCGGGTCGGGGCGGTCAGCAGCGTGGAGATAACGCGTTGGCTGGAGGACGATACCGTTCGAAGCCTCTTCGGGCGTGGCCTTTACGATATGTACCTGCTCGATGGCTGGCCGCACGTTCCATTCGAATACATCAAGCCGGACTTCCTCGGCCTCCTGAAGGAACGTTTGACGCAGGGATGGGAGCGTGAAACCTGGAAGGTAGCGCGGCTCGTGTCCGTGCTGATACTCGGAAGCAAGGAGGCCCCGCGGGAGATTGATGACCTCGCCATGGTCTACATGAGGGACGTTCTTCGGGACTACGAGAGGGCATTGTATCACGCGCAGAACAACTTCGGCCGCAATCCGACCTACAACGATGAGTTGCCGGTCGAAGTGGCCAAAACCATCGTGGAGAGACATGAGCAGGCGACCGACTTGAGCTGCATCATGCATGGCGATGACCGAATGAGGGGCAGGGTGCAACTCAACAGATTCGGACTCGATGAGGAGCAAGCCCAAATGTATCGAGACTATATCGCCAATTTTCGGACTTAGTTGGAAGTGCCTAGGGGTAGCCTAGGTCTGCGATGCGGCCTGATACGTCGTCTCTCGTCCTGCTCTTCGTCGGTGTCATAGTCGCCAGCGCAGCCTCGATTTCGCGCTGAGTGCGATCGCGAGAAAAGGACTGGAGGCGCTAAGCGCTCTGCCTGCTTATCGAGAGACGGCGACCGCCGTCTCGTAGTCGGACATTCTCAACTTTTGACCTCCGCTTTACCGCAGATGGCCGACATCGTCATCACCAAATGCGACATCGATGTCAGGAAGACTCGTCAGGCTGGATAACCCGGAGCCGAAATTCGAATGTCCGGCGATCAAAGATATCTTTCGAAGCCCGTGACCCTACGAGCTTGGGACCGCGTTCGCCTTCCTTGCTCAGGCTCTATCGGGTGCCGATCCTTCGCGCGGGTAGGCTGCTTTTTTCGAGACCCTCGGCTCCATGTGGTATCTTGGTGTCAACATGGATTCGACCATCTCCGCGCTCAGCGGGCCATAGCCAGACATCGACGGAACTGGGCGGCAAGACGATGACCGCAAAAGCTAAGGGAAACATCCTCGAGGACCTCGTCACGCTAGCCTGCCCCTCTCCCGAACTGCGCACGAACGAAAAGTGGACGTATCTGGTGCGGTTTCTGGTGCGGTCGTCGTGCTGAGGGCAACGGAGAGCAAGCAAGATATTGATATTCTTGGTGGGCCCGGCAGGACTCGAACCTGCAACCAGACCGTTATGAGCGGTCGGCTGACGCGATCTGGCAATATTTTCGCGCATCAATCTTCTCGCGCACTTCCGCGGCAGGTAGTTTACGGCAGCTTGGGCTGCTCACGCCCTATTGAACAGTTTCACCACTTGCTCCGAAGCTTGCCAGAGCTTGATGGGCATATGGCTTAACTCGATTGAAATTGCCGCAGCTTGGTTCGCGAACTTTTCAGAGCTGTTGAAGTGTCTTCATTATTGCGTTTTGTATCATCCGATCTGTCTCCAGCGCGCTTGAACCAAGCGACTGCTTTCGTGGACAAGGAGAGACCATGACGGATGACTCACTGGGGGAGGCTGGACGTAGACCGTCTAGAAGCCCGTTTTCGCCGACGAATGATCGCGACGAGAAAGTGGTCCCGTTTCGGGAGCGACTCAGCTGCACGGTGGACGAGGCCTGCACGGTAACGGGCTTGGGACGCACGAAGCTTTATGAGTTGATTGGATCGGGCCAACTTGCCACCACAACGATTGGGCGTCGGCGCTTGGTGATAGTGCGATCGCTTCTTGAACTTGTAGGCACAACTATTTCCGCGTGACCAAGCCTTAATTAGCCTGATGGGCGCGCTCAGCGCTGCGCACCTCCCTTGATCGGAATGATCCTCTTTGGATTGAGCCAGTGGTCAATCCGATCAGCCCAATGCTGCATCAGCTTTGTGCGCGAGCCGATCAGCGCGAGCGGTCCGTGCTTCTTGTAGAGACCTTCGACGGTAGAGCTATCGAGATGCGCGAGTTGCAGCTCGACGACATCACCATCCCACGCTTTGGCGTCCTTGATCTCTTCGTGGTGAGACAAGGTCGAGAAGGTGGTCCGAAATCCGTGGGCGCAATGTTCAGTCTTGGTGTCAACGCCAAGCAGCCGCAAGCGCTTGTTGAGCGTGTTGTTCGACAACGGCGTGTCCCTCGAGCAGGAGAACGCGTACCGGCGATGACCCGTTAGCTTCTGAACGCTCCTAAGAATCGCAAGTGCCTGGCGTGACAGAGGCACGACGTGGTCCCAGCCGGTCTTCATCTTGGCGGCTGGAACAGTCCAGCGTTCGGTGTCCCAATCGACCTCGGTCCACTCCATTTCGTTGACCATCCCGGGGCGAGGAACGGTCAGCGCGTCGAAGCGTAAGGCAAGGCCAACAACGTCACTAAACCTCGCTCTCGTCCACGGTTCGCTGATGAGCTTGAAAACGCGCGTCACGTCGCGTGGTTCGGTAACGCCAGGACGCGGCGTCGAAATGTTGGCGATCATCTGCCCCTTCAGGTTGCGGAATGGATTGTAGCCGTCGCCTTCGACATCGGCATAGTCGCAGATTTGCTCACCGATGCTGCGCACGCGGTCGCGCGTTTCCAGCTTTCCCTCGGTTTCGTATGAACGCATGAATGCGAGAACGTCCGGGCGCTTGATGTCCAGCCTAGATAACTTGCCGAAGCGAGCTTTGACGTAGCTGACACGCAGCTCGAGCACCTCGATGGTCTTGGGGGCGCGCACCGCGACGATCCTGCCGCGTTTGACTTTTTCGATTTTCTTCTTTGCGAGCCACTCCTCGGCCCATTGTCCGAAAGAGCGGGCGGCCGTCTGCCTATGCTTGTCGAGCTGCTTCTCGGTGCTCGGGTCTTTGCCTTCCTTGAGCAGGTCTTTGGCCTTGTTACGCTCTCGCCGCGCGTCGGCGAGCGAGAAGGTGCCATCCTTGCCGTTGCCGTAAGGGCCGATGGAGTAGGTTTTCCGACGGGTGTTGAAGCGGTAGTCCATCCGCCAGAGCTTCGAGGCAGCGTTGCCGGGCCTCCTCTGATCCGGCGTGACGAAGAGATAGAGACCGCCGCCGGTCACGTCGGAGATCTTGGCGGGGCTCCAAGTGCCACTGTCGAATTTCGGTCGCGCAGCGCGGCAGTCGACGTCTGTCTTGATCTGCTTAGGAGTGGCGCACACGCTATCATTCTCGTCAGGCATCTGCTCAAAATCCCCTCGTTCGGAGCGCAAGTCGCCGTGAACGTCTGTTCTCTAGATACCGTCAAAAATACCGACAAATTGGGCGGCTGGTGTCGGATGAGAACAAACGGTGACGAACACCGATGTATGAAAAAGTGCCTATTTTTCAAGGGGTTTGAGCGCAGCGCGGACAGCTGCGGACGCTTGGGAACGAGCGTGAACACCCGAGTTGGTGCCCCTGGCCGGAATCGAACCAGCACTCCTTGCGGAACTCGATTTTGAGTCGAGCGCGTCTACCAGTTCCGCCACAGGGGCCCTCGGTCGGCCCCTTCCTTAAGGGGAGGGCGTCGCGAAGCCGGCGGACTATAGCCATGGGCATGGCGGGGTCAACCCGCGCCAAAGTGATGCCGGCCGTTCTCGACAGCCGCCTGGGCCGGGGCTAGAGGCATGGGAGCGCGACCGATCGGAAAGAGGCTGCCGTGACGACCCAGAGTGCTGCAGTAGCTGCGTTCAAGCCGGCGGCCACCAGCCCCGCGCTGGCCGCCTCGCTTGGGGTCACCCTGATCGCGGCAGCGACCATCGCGGGCGCCTGGTTCTTCCAACTCGTGCTGGAGATCCTGCCCTGTCCGCTGTGCCTGGAGCAGCGCTACGCCTACTACCTCGTCATCCCGGTCGGTGCGCTGACGGCGCTTGCCGCCCGGAGCGGCGCGCCACGGCCGCTGCTGCTGGCGGGGCTCGCGATCCTCGTACTGGTGACGCTCGCCAATGCCGGCCTCGGCACCTATCACTCCGGCGTCGAATGGGGATTCTGGAAGGGGCCGACCGACTGCTCCGGTCCCGTCATCAATCTCGGCAACGCCGCTGATCTGCTGTCGAAGCTCGATACCGTGAAGGTGGTCCGCTGCGACGAGGTGCAGTGGCGCTTCCTCGGCCTCTCGCTCGCCGGCTACAACGTGCTGATCTCGCTGTTGATGGCGGCGATCGCCGCGTGGGGATTTGTGCGGACGGCGAAGCGCTAGACTTCAATCGTCCACGTCGTCCTGCGTGCGCCCGAACAGGTGCACGATGCCCGGCGTTGCGATCGTGACGAACACGAAGCGCGACAGATGATGGGCGCCGACGAAGATCGGGTCGATGTGCAGCGTCAGGGCCAGCGCCAGCATCGCGTCCATCGCGCCCGGTGCGAAGGCGACGACGACGTCGGAGAACTTCACCTGCGTGGCGAGCGCGACGATGCCGACGAAGATGGCGGAGACGGCGATCGCGACCGCAAACGAGCCCAGCGCTGCGTTGATGTGACCGGCGAGCGTCTTGATCCGCATTTTCGCGAAACGGCTGCCGATCAGGGCGCCGATGCCGACCAGCGCCACGCCGCGCACCCAGTCCGGCAGGCCGCCCTCGACCCAGCCGCCGCCGTGCAGCACGCTGGAGCCGATCATGGCGCCGAACATCCAGCTCGCGGGAAACTTGATCAGTCGCAGAACGAGCGCCGCAGCCAGCGAGGCCGCGACCAGCGCCGCGAGCCCGAGCGGCGAGGCGATCGTGCTCGTCAGCGACGGCGCGGCGGAAGGCGCCACGCCCGCGATCGCCAGCACCATCGGCAGCGCCGCCGTGAGGATGATGACGCGCATGGTCTGCACCACCGCGATGCCCGGCAGGTCGGCGCCGCGCTCGACCGCCAGGATCGTGATCTGCGACAGCGCACCGGGGCTGCCGGCAAGGAAGGCCGAGGTGCGGTCCCAGCCATGGATGCGCTGGAGGTAATAGCTCGAGCCGAAGGTCGAGCAGAACGTGGCGAGCGCGAGCAGGCCGATGGTGAGGGGGTAGGCGCTGACCTGCTGGATCAGATGGCGCGAGACGACCGAGCCCAGCGAGATGCCGAGCAGCACCAGCACGGTCTGGGTCAGGATCGGCGGCAGCGACAGCTGGCGGCCGGCGATCGCGGCGATGCCGACCGCGATCATCGAGCCCGAGATCAGGCCGCCGGGAAGGTGTGCGAAGAGAAATACGAGACCGCCGGCGGTGCCGATGGCAAGCGTCTCCACCGTGCTCAGGATCTTGGCACGGCTTGGCCATTCGATGGGCAGGGAGGCGGTGATTTGCTTCACGCCACCTTATCGCAAATCGGCGAGAGGCGCACAATTGCGGCTACGTCATGCCGCAATGCGCACGCCCCTCGCAGATGCTCGCGAACCGTATTGCGACGGATTTACTTCTTGTCGGCAGCGGGCGCAGCGGTGCCGGCCTTCGCTTCCTTCATGCACTCGCGGCGGAATTTCTTGCGCTCCTTGCCCTTCAGCCCCTTGGCGTCCGCCTGCTTGGAGCATTCGAGCGACTCGGCCGAGCGCTCCTTCGGCGCCTTCTTGTCGGCAGTGGCGGCGGCATCGGTCTTGGCGGCCGGCGCGGTGGCCTGCGCGAAGGCGGCGCCGGAGGCGAGCAGGGAGGCGAGAGCGACGGCGGCGAGGCGAGAGGCGAGGGTCATGATGTTGCACTCTTCTTGGGGGAATTGCGAAGAGCTGGGAACGTCGGCTCGCGATGCTGAACGCGACATGAATGAGTTGAACGGCGCGATCACTATATTTTTGCGGCGAAAGCCGTCGCTTCCTTGTCGCGAGCGGGCGGCACGCTAGGATAGCAATCCTCGTTTCACTTCCCCAAAGGAAAGTCCAGGGGAAGGTCGTGGGAAGACCAAGGAGGAGACAACGGATGACCATTCAAGCAAAATTGTTGTGTGCGGTTGCGGTGTCGGGCTTCGCCATGCTGGCCGTCTCCGCGCCGGCCCAGGCTCTGACCTCGCAGGAGTGCAGCGCGAAATACCAGGCCGCCAAGAAGGACGGCTCGCTCGGCACCATGAAGTGGAATGACTTCCGCAAGGCCCAGTGCGGTGCCGATGCGACCCCTGCCGCTGCGCCGACCGCCGCGGCTCCGGCCGCGCCTGCGGCTCCCGCCGAACCGAAGCAGGCCAAGAAGGAGGCCGCCCCTGCTGCGGCGCCGACGCTGCCGGCCGGCCCCGCGATCTATCCGAACGCGGTCGATCCGAAATACGCCAAGGAGTCCGCCGGCAAGGCCCGCCTGCACACCTGCGTCGATCAGTACAACGCCAACAAGACCACCAATGGCAACGGCGGCATGAAGTGGATCGAGAAGGGCGGCGGCTATTACAGCGAATGCAACAAGAAGCTGAAGGGCGCGGCCTGAGCTTCGAGGCGACGTGACGCGATGGCCGGAGCACCGCTCCGGCCATTTTCGTTGGTCCCGATCGCCTAGTCCAACAGCTTCTCGGCCGATTTCGCCACGAGCTGCGAGCGCTTGCGCGGCCCGCGCTCGACGAACAGCAGGCTCTGGCCGAAGATGAAGCAATAGAACAGGAAGGCCTGCGCCTCGGCCGCCTCGGCGTCGAGGCCGGTCGCGCGATAGAGCTCGGCGACGTGCTTGAGCCGTGCTGCATCGACGTTCGCCACGGCCGCCGCGGCGTTCTCGTCCGAGCGAGCCCATTGCCGGATCGCGAGCTCGATCGCCATGCCTTCCGGGTTGAGCCGCTCGGAATAGAGCTGGATTACCGCCTTCAGCCGCTCGCGCGGTGCCTGCCCGTCGAGGCTCGTCTGCTGCGCGATCGATGCCGCGCGCCCCTCGCGCCAGCGTTCCAGCATCGCCCCGAGCAGCGCGGCGCGGTCGGCAAAGCGGCGGTAGAAGCCGCCCTTGGTGACGCCGAGATTCTTGGCGAGCACCTCGACCCTGACACCCTCGACGCCCGAGCGGGCGAGCTCGGCAAACCCCGCCTCGACCCAGACATCGCCCTTGCCGTCGCTCATGGAGGAAACCTCACCGGTTCTTGATACGGTGCCGTATTGCTAACGCAGGACGCGCCTGATACGCTACCGTATCAAGAATGAAAAAGCAGGAGGATTGCCGATGGAGCAGGAGGCGAGCTATCGCGGCACGGTCTATCCGTGGCAATGCGACCATGTCGGCCACATGAACATCATGTGGTATGTCGGCAAATTCGACGAAGCCAACTGGAATCTGTTCGCCCGCCTCGGGCTGACGCCGAGCTACCTGCGCAGCTCCGGACGCGGCATGGCCGCGGTCCAGCAGAACATCGCCTACAAGCGCGAGCTGCTCGCCGGCGACACCGTCGAGATCCGCAGCCACCTGCTCGAGATTCGCGACAAGTCGATCCGCTTCCGGCACGACATGCGGAATGCAGAGACCGGCGAGATCGCCGCGACATGCGAGATCACGGGCGTGCATATGGACCGCCAGCTGCGCAAGTCCGCGCCGTTCACCGATGCCATTCGCGAGATCGCGATGAGGCATCTCGCCGAGCCTGCCGAGGTCTGAGCCATGGCCGCGTTCGAGCCGAAAAACCCGGGCTATCGTGCGGCGACCATTGCCATGTTCGACGCTCAGCCGGCGATGCGCACGCTCGGCGTCATGATCGTTCGTCTCTCGCCGGGCGAGGTCGAGCTGGCCATGCTGCATTCTGCCGCCTTCACGCAGCAGAACGGCTTTATTCATGCCGGCATCATCACGGCGGGGCTCGACAATGCCTGCGGCGTCGCCGCCTTCACCCTGATGCCGGAGGAGGCCGACATCCTCACCGTCGAGTTCAAGACCACGCTGCTGGCCCCCGCCCGCGGCGAGCGGTTCGTGTTCAAGGCGGAGGTGGTCAAGCCCGGCCGCACGCTCACGTTCTGTGAGGCCAGGGCATTTGCCGAGCACGAGGGCAAGACCACGCTGATTGCCACCATGAGCGGGACGCTGATGGCGATGCTGTCCCGCGAGGCTCCGCAGACGCCGCGCATGTCCTCCGCCCGGCACGGCGATTGACACGCCTGCCGCCGGCATTCCCGGATGCGGCATTCATGCTCGCAGGCCTCGTTCCCGGTCCCGCTCGCTGGTGCGATGACATCGCCGTCGCGACACTCTATATGGTCGGTAACAATTCCCGGTCCTGAGCCGTATTTGGCGAGGATGGGACCGAAACGGGACGAGATATGACTGGATCTGGAAACAAGAGCCGACTGGTGACGACGCGGCGTTCGGCGCTGACGCTGATCGGGGCGGGTGCGCTCGCGGCCGGCGGCATCACCTCTGCGCTCGCAGCCGCCGACGATGACGAGGTGCTGACCGAAACCAAGGTGCTTCGCGATCCCGATACGCCCGTCGCCGGCAATCCCGACGGCAACATCACCATCGTCGAATGGTCCGACTACAATTGTCCTTATTGCCGCAAGCTCGAGCCCGAGCTGCGCCAAGTCGTCCAGGACGACGGCAAGGTGCGGCTGGTGATGAAGGACTGGCCGATCCTCGGGCCGGTGTCGGTCACGGCGGCGCGGATCGCACTCGCGGCGAAATACCAGGACAAGTACCATCAGGCCCATGACGCCATGATGGGCGTCAGCTCGCGCCTGACCGAGCCGCGCATCAACGAGCTGCTAGCGGCCGCCGGCGTCGACATGGACCGCCTCAAGCGCGATCTCGCCGGCCATGGCAGCGACATCGATGCGCTCCTCAAGCGCAACAACGAGCAGGCCGAGGCTTTCGGCTTCCGCGGCACGCCGTCCTTCATCGTCGGCAAGTACCGCGTGCCCGGCGTGCTCAGCATGACCGAGTTCGAGCAGGTCATCGCCGATGCCCGCAAGGCCAAGATGAACTGACGCGGCATCGTTTGCCGTCAACACAAAGGCGCCGCCGCGGACCCGCGACGGCGCCTTGTTCATTTGGTCGGGACGTTATTTCTGCGAGATGCGGATCCAGTCCTTGTGTGCGCGATCGCGCAGCGCATCCCAATCGGCCTTGGCGACATCCCAGTTCACGATGGTGCGATTGGTCGTTGCGACCTCGCCATTGGCGACGGACGAGGTCTGCATGGAGTCGTAGACGTAGACGCCGCCGGCAAGAAGCAGGGCGCCCAAAATCATTCCAAAAAACGTTCTCATAGCGAACCTCCGGTGACGCGCCGATAACGTCGGCACCGCGCGATGGTTCCGCGGCCATGCGGCGCATCTAAGGACAGGTCGTTCATTCCCCATTCAGCCATTGCAGCAGCTTCGCGTTGATCTCGCGCGGATAAGTATGGCTGAGATCGTCGATTTCACGGTAGGTGACGTCAGCGCCGGCAGTGGAGAGCGCGGCCTGGGTCTGCCGCGCGGTCTGCACCGGAAACATCCAGTCGAGCTTGCCGTGGGTGATGAAAACCGGCAGGCCCCTCATTCGCTCGGCATCCGCCATCTCCGCCATCAGCGGATGGAAGGTCGCCGAAACCGGCGCAAGATGCGTGAAGGGCGAGGCGCCGTCGAGGCCCGTGACGTAGCAGAAGGTGCCGCCGTCGCTCATGCCGGTCAGAAGCATGCGGGAAGCGTCGATGCTCCAGCGGCTGCGCACCGTCTCGAGGATGCGCATCAGGTTTGGCGTGTCGGAATCGTCGCCCATCAGCGCCCAGGTCGGTCCGGTCGCGGTCGGTGCCACCAGGATCGCGCCGAGGCTGCGCGCGTCGCGCAGCCAGCTCCACAGGAAGCCGCGGCCGTTGCCGCTGCCGCCATGCAGCGCCATCACCAGCGGCATGGCGCGATCGGGTCTGTAATACTCGGGCACGTAGACCGAGAAGCCGCCGCGGCTGCCGGGCTCGTTGTGGTCGTGGAAGATCCCGGCGTGCTCGCCTGGGCCGACTTCCAGCCGCGAGAGCAGGTCGCCGTTCTCGCGATTGGCGTCGTTGAGGAAGAAGCTGCTCACCGGCGGAAACTGCGCCGCCAGCGGATACAGCGCCTCCTGCGCGCGCGGGACGTGGCGCAGCGCGCGGAACACGGCGACGAGATCGCCATTGCCGCGCTCGACCTCGCGAATGCCGGCGAACGCCGCGCGCGTCTCGCTGCAGGCGCGGTCGAGCCGCTCGCGCAGCCCGCCGAATTGTTCCGGCCAGTCTCCGATCGCCGTGTGTGCCTTTTGCAATGCTTCGTCCGGCGTGCCGATCGCATTCATCACCGACGCGAAGGCCAGCGGGTGCAGATGCCGCTGGAAGAACCCGAGCGCTTCAAGTGCATTGAGCAGCGGCGGCAGCACGGCCACGATATCGTCGATCACGGCCTCGCTCATTGCAGCTTCCCTTGGCGGCTTCCCCTGGTAGCGTTTCTTCAGCGCGGGATCAGTGCAGCTTCGGCGCCTTCAGCAGCTTGAAGCGGTCGGTCGAGGTCACCGTGACGTCGAAGGTGACGCCTTCATGATGCACGGTCAGCGGCACGTCGACGCCGGCGGCGCCCAGCGCCCACATCTTCTTGTAGAAGGCGGTCTGGCTCGTGACCTTCTCGCCGTCGACGGCGAGGATGACGTCGCCGGTCTTGAGCTCGGCGCGGGCCGCCGGGCCGTTGGCGGAGATGCCAATCACCACCACGCGGTTGTCGATTTCGGTCGAGTAGAGCCCGAGCCAGGGCCGCGACGGCTTGTTGACGCGGCCGAACTTGCGCAGGTCCTCCAGGATCGGTTTCAGCAGGTCGATCGGCACGATCATGTTGACGTGCTCGGCCTTGCCGTCGCGCTCACGCTCGAGCTGGAGCGAGCCGATGCCGATCAGCTCGCCGCGCTCGTTGAGGAGGCCGGTGCCGCCCCAGTTCGGGTGCGCGGGATAGGTGAAGACGGCTTCATCCAGCAAATATTCCCAGTAGCCGGCGAATTCCTGCTTGGCGACGATCTGGCTCGCCACCGATCGGGTGCGGCCGCCGGCGCCGCCGACCACGACGCGGTCGCCGACACGCGTGTCGGCCGAGTTGCCGAGCGGCAAGGGCTCGACGTCGAGACGGCCGAGCGCCTGCACCAGGCCGAAGCCGGTGACGGAATCGAATCCAAGCGCATGGCCCTCGACGACCCTCCCGTCGGCGAGGTGCAGCCACACCGATTCCGCTTCGGTGATGAGATAGCCGATCGTCAGCACCAGCCCATCGTCGATCACGACGCCGTTGCCGGCGCGCTCGGTGCCCAATGTTTCGGCGCTGAAAGCGTCCGGCGGGATGATGGCGTGCAGGCCGACGACGGAGCCGAGCGCGCGGTCGAGATCGAAGCCGTAATCGCTCGCTCGCGGCTGATTGGCCGGCGGCACTCTCCATTCGGTCAGAGCGGGCATGGAGTTCTCCTCGCTGAGCAATTGGGTCGCCACAGCTGGCAGGACGACGCCTCGAAGCACGCATAATTTATGCCGGAGATGGCCGTCTTGAAAGCCTCGTTCGCCAACTATTGCAGAGAACGCCATGTGAAATGTTGGAAAGGCATGGAAACGCCTTGGTCACAGGCAGATGACCGGCGCGATCCGGCACCGGCTGCATGGCTGCCGTCCCGCGAGGTGCTAGGCGGGCCGCAATGAAGCTGCTAACCATTGCCGCTTCGTTTGACCAAGAGATCACGGACCGAAGCATGGATAACCGCAGCGACATCTGGCGTGGCGTCGACACGATCAAGGCGCGTTTCATCGACCTCAGCGACAAGGTCTGGGGTACGCCCGAGGTTTGTTACACCGAAGCGCGGTCCGCCGCCGAGCATCTCGCCGAGCTGCGCCATCAGGGCTTCCGCATCACCGAGAACGTTGCGGGCATCCCGACCGCGCTGATGGGCGAATGGGGCGAGGGCGGTCCGGTCATCGCCTTCATGGGTGAATATGACGCGCTGCCGGGCCTCAGCCAGGAGGCGGGCGTTGCGGAACATCGTCCGGTCGAAACCGGCGGCCATGGCCATGGCTGCGGTCACAATCTGCTCGGCTCCGCCGCGCTGCTCGCCGCGACCGCGGTCAAGGATTGGCTCGCCGCGAACAAGGTGCCGGGCCGCGTGCGCTATTACGGCTGCCCCGCCGAAGAAGGCGGCGCGGCCAAGGCCTTCATGGTGCGCTCCGGCGCGTTCGAGGACGCCGACATCGCCATCACCTGGCATCCGCACAGCTTCTGGGAGGTGGCGGTGACGCCGTCGCTCGCCAACACGCGCGCGGACTTCATCTTCACCGGCCGCACCTCGCATGCGGCCGCCTCGCCGCATCTCGGCCGCTCCGCGCTCGATGCCGTGGAACTGATGAATGTCGGCGTGAACTACATGCGCGAGCACATGCCGAGCGATGCCCGCGTGCATTACGCGCTGCTCGACACCGGCGGCATCGCCCCCAACGTGGTGCAGGCGCATGCACGCGTGCGCTATTCGATCCGCGCCCGTGATCTGCCCGGCATGAACGAGCTGGTCGGACGCGTCAGCAAGATCGCCGAGGGCGCCGCGCTGATGACCGAGACCAAGGTCGAGATGAAGATCATCTCCGCGGTCTCCAACATCCTGCCGAACACGCCGCTGGAGCAGGCGCTGCACCGGGTGATGGAAGAGCTCGGACCGCCGCATTTCGACGATGCGGACAAGGGCTTCGCCACCCAGATCCGTTCGACGCTGAGCGACAAGGACATCGCCTCGGTCTATTACGCGATCGGTATGGAGCAGACCGATCGGCCGCTGGCCGACTTCCTGGTGCCGCTCGATGCCAAGCGCAACCCGCTTGTCGGCTCGACCGACGTCGGCGACGTCAGCTGGGTGGTGCCGACCGTGCAGGTTCACGCACCGACGGTTGCGATCGGCACGCCCTTCCACACCTGGCAGGTGGTGGCGCAGGGCAAGAGCCCGCACGCCCACAAGGCCATGGTGCAGGCCGCCAAGGCGATGGCCGGGCTCGGCATCAAGGCGCTCACGGAACCGGAGCTTATCAAGGCCGCCAAGGCGGACCTGCAAAAGCGGACGACCAAGACGCCTTACGTGTGTCCGTTGCCGGACCACGTGGAGCCGCCGCTGAATATGTCCGTGGCGTAGAATTTCGCCTCGATACTTTCGTCTGATCCGGCGAACAAATTTTCTGCAGTGCAACGTGGAATCCGGCGTGTTTTGACGCCGGATTGCCGAACGGTTGGGCTGCGAAACAAAGTTTTGCCCAACGGACAGCCAGAACACCGTTTGCACACACACGGTCGCAGTTGACGGGCAGCCTATTCGGTGTGCCATCTACTGTCAGAGAAAACCCGGCGGCCGCTCGCGGCCGCCTGCATCCATACGGGAACCAGACGGGGGACAACCATGCTGGATAAAGAACTGCGTTCGATGATCGGTGACGTGAAGGACGGGCGGATGGATCGCCGCGCCTTCATCAAGCGCATGGCCGCGGTCGGCCTCACCGCCCCCCTCGCCAACCAGATCCTCGCGCTCGGCGGCGTCGCCATGGCGGAAGGTGCCCAGGTCTACAAGCCGACCAAGCGCGGCGGCGGCGGTGCGCTTAAGCTGCTGTGGTGGCAGGGCCCGACCCTGCTCAATCCGCATTTCGCCACCGGCACCAAGGACCAGGACGGCTCCCGCCTGTTCTACGAGCCGCTGGCCTGCTGGGATCCGGACGGCAACATGAAGCTGGTGCTGGCGGCGGAAATCCCCTCGCTCGAGAACGGCGGCCTGACCGCCGACGGCAAGTCGGTGACCTGGAAGCTGAAGCCCGGCGTCAAATGGCATGACGGCAAGCCGTTCACCGCCGACGACGTCGTGTTCAACTGGGAATACGCGAAGGACCCGGCGACTTCGGCGCTGACGATCGCGACGCATCGCGACATCACGGTCGAGAAGGTTGACGATCTGACCGTCCGCATCCTCTTCAAGAAGCCGACGCCGTTCTGGGCGGACGCCTTCGTCGGCGCGCCCAACACCATCATCCCGAAGCATCTGTTCAAGGACTATATGGGGTCCAAATCGCGGGAGGCGCCGACCAACCTTTCGCCGGTTGGCACCGGTCCCTACAAGTTCGTCGAGTTCAAGCCGGGCGATCTCGTCCGCGGCCAGCTCAATCCCGACTACCACATGCCGAATCGGCCTTATTTCGACACGGTCGAGATGAAGGGCGGCGGCGACGCCGTCTCGGCCGCGCGTGCGGTGATCCAGACCGGCGAATATGATTTCGGCTGGAACATCCAGGTCGAGGACGACGTGCTGCTGCGCCTGGAGAAGGGCGGCAAGGGCAAGACCATCTACGCCGTGGGCGGCGACACCGAGTTCATCGCGCTCAATTTCACCGATCCCAACACCGAGGTGGACGGCGAGCGCTCGTCGATGAAGACCAAGCACCCGCTGTTCTCCGATCCCGCGGTCCGCAAGGCGCTGTCGATGCTGGTCGATCGCGAGTCGGTGAAGAAGGCGATCTACGGCCGTGCCGGCCGCACCACCGCCAACTTCCTCAACGGCCCGGAGAAATTCGTCTCGAAGAACACCTCCTGGGAGTTCAGCATCGAGAAGGCCTCGAAGCTGCTCGACGACGCCGGCTGGAAGCCGGGCGCGGACGGCATCCGCGAGAAGGACGGCAAGAAGCTGAAGCTGCTCTACCAGACCTCGATCAACGGGCCGCGTCAGAAGACGCAGGCGATCATCAAGCAGGCTTGCCAGAAGGCCGGTATCGACGTCGAGCTGAAGTCGGTGGTGGCCTCCGTGTTCTTCTCCTCCGACGTCGCCAACCCCGACACCTATGCGCATTTCTACGCTGACCTCGAGATGTTCCAGATCCCGCTGAGCCAGCCGGACCCGTCGCAGCACATGCGCCGCTATATGTCGACCAACGTCGCCACCAAGGAGAACAAGTGGCAGGGAACGAACTTCCCGCGCTGGGTCAACAAGGAGTACGACGCGGCGATCGAGGCCGCCGAAAGCGAAATGGATCCGGTCAAGCGCGCCTCGCATTACATCAAGGCCAACGATCTGATGTTCCAGGACACCGTGTTCATTCCGGTGCAGCACCGTCTGAAGGTCGAGGCGGCGGCCAACAATCTGCGTCCGATCATCAGCGGCTGGGCCAACGAAACCGACAATCTGCACGACTGGTACCGCGAGGAATGATCCCCCAGCTCTAGACGGGATCCTCCCCAATGAGTCAGTACGTCCTGCGTCGCCTGCTGATCGCGATTCCGAGCCTGCTCGGAATCTCGGTCGTGCTGTTCGTCGTGCTCGCGCTCGCGCCCGGCGATCCGTTCTCGGAGCTGGCGACGAATCCGAACGTGCCGCCCGAAGTGCAGGCCGCACTTCGGGCCAAGTTCGGTCTCGATGATCCGATCTATCTCCGTTACCTGCATTGGCTCAACGCCATGATGCACGGTGACTGGGGGTTCTCCTTCGTCAGCCGGATGAACGTCGATACGCTGATCCTCCAGCGTCTGCCGGCCACGCTCTATGTGATCGGCTCGGCGCAGATCCTGGCGCTCCTGGTCGCAATTCCCGTCGGCGTCTATGCGGCGACGAAGCCCTATTCGCTGTTCGACCAGATCGCGAACACGTTCGCTTTCATCGGGTTCTCACTGCCGACCTTCTTCACCGGCCTGCTGTTCATCCTGATCTTCTCGGTGACGCTGGACTGGCTGCCTTTCGTCTACACCACGGACGTCAAGGCGACCGGCATCCACTGGGTGCTCGAGATGATCCGGCAGGCGATCATGCCGGTGGCGGTGCTCGGCCTGTTCCAGGCGGCGTCGATGACGCGCTTCGTGCGCTCGGCGATGCTCGACGTCATCAGGCTCGACTACGTCACCACGGCGCGGGCCAAGGGCCTCGGACAGGCCACGGTCATCGTCAAGCACGTGATGCGCAACGCCATGATCCCGGTGGTCACGCTGATCGCGCTGCAGATGCCCGCCGTGTTCGGCGGCGCCATCGTCACCGAGCAGATCTTCCGCATTCCCGGCATCGGCTCGCTGCTGATCTCCTCCATCCTTTCCAACGACACGCCGGTGGTGATGGCCGTCACCTTCGTCTTCGCGTGCCTCGTGGTGCTGTTCAACCTCATCGCGGACGTCCTTTATGGCTGGCTTGACCCTCGCATCTCCCTCCGCTGAGCGGGGCGTCTACTCGCCATGGCGCGAGATGTGGCGGCGCTACAGCCGCCACAAGCTCGCCGTGGTCAGCGCCTTCCTGCTCCTCGTTCTCATCCTCGCCGTCGTGGCCGGGCCGTTCGTCTGGCGCGTCAAGATCAACGACATCGACGTGATCGCCGGCATGCAGGGCCCCTCGCTCGCGCATCCGTTCGGGACCGACGATCTTGGTCAGGATATCCTGGCGCGGATGATCTATGGCGGCCGCATCTCGCTTGCGGTCGGCCTTGCCGCGATGCTGGTGTCGGTCTTCATCGGCGTGCTGATCGGCGCGCTCGCCGGCATGTCGCGCGGCGCGCTCGGCCATGGCTTGATGTGGCTCACCGACCTGTTCCTGTCGCTGCCGCAACTGCCGCTGCTGCTGCTGCTGATCTATCTCTTCCGGGACGGGCTGAAGCAGGTGTTCGGGGCCGAGGGCGGCATCTTCGTCCTGATCGTGCTCGTGATCGGCGGCCTGCGCTGGATGCCGGTCGCGCGTCTCGTGCGCGCGCAGTTCCTGTCGATCCGCGAAAAGGAGTTCGTCGAGGCCGCCCGCGCGCTCGGCGCAAGCCCGGTGCGCCAGGTGGTGCGGCACATCCTGCCCAATGCGCTTGGTCCGGTGATCATCGCCGGCACCATCGACGTTGCGGCCGCCATCATCGCGGAATCGACGCTGTCCTTCCTCGGCCTCGGCTTTCCGCCTGATACACCGACATGGGGGCGGCTGTTGTTCGACGCCAAGGACTTCCTCGATATCGGTCCGCACTGGGCGCTGTTCCCGGGCGGCGCGATCTTCATCGCGGTGGTCGCCATCAACTTCATCGGCGACGGTCTGCGGGACGCGCTCGACGCGCGGCGGGTGATCTGATGGCGCCGCTGCTCGAGATCAAGGGTCTCAAGACCCACTTCTCCACCGACGACGGCATCCTCCAGGCCGTCGACGGCGTCGACATCACCATCAACAAGGGCGAAACGCTCTGCGTCGTCGGCGAATCCGGCTGTGGCAAGACCGTGACGGCAATGTCGATCCTCAAGCTGATCGCGATGCCGCCGGGGCGCATTGCGGCCGGCCAGATCATTTTCGAGGGACGCGATCTCGTGCCGCTCACGAGCAACGAGCTCGACGATATCCGTGCCAAGGAGATCGGCTTCATCTTCCAGGAGCCGATGACCTCACTCAATCCGGTGCTCACCATCGGCGAGCAGATCGCCGAGAGCCTGCGCCGCCATGAAGGGCTGACCAGGAAGCAGGCGCTCGAGCGCACCATCGAGATGCTGAAGCTGGTGCAGATCCCCAACGCCGAAGGCCGCGTGCACAATTATCCGCACCAGTTCTCCGGCGGCATGCGCCAGCGCGTGATGATCGCGATGGCGCTCGCCTGCAAGCCGAAGCTGATCATCGCCGACGAGCCGACCACCGCGCTCGACGTCACCATCCAGGCGCAGATCCTGGATCTCCTGCAGGACATGAAGGAGCGCTTCGGCATGGCGGTGATGCTGATCACCCATGCCATGGGCGTCGTTGCCGAGACCGCGCAGCGCGTCGTCGTGATGTATGCCGGCAAGGTGGTGGAGGAGGCGCCGGTCGACGATCTGTTCGGCGATCCCCGCCATCCCTACACCCAGGGCCTGATCCGCTCGATCCCGCGCATCGACCTCGACAGCGAGCACAAGACGCGGCTCGAGGCGATCGGCGGCTCGGTGCCGATCCTGATCAACCCGCCGGTCGGCTGCCGCTTTGCGCCGCGCTGCAAGTTTGCCATGGACGTCTGCATCGAGAAGGAGCCGCTGCTCCGCGAGGTCAAGCCCGGTCATCGCATGGCCTGTCATCTGGGGGATGCGCAGTTGGGAGCAGCGTCATGAGCGAACCCTTGCTCCGCGTCAGCGGTCTGAAGAAACATTTCCCCGTGCTCGGTGGCGTGTTGTCGCGCCAGGTCGGGACGGTCTACGCCGTCGACGGCGTGTCGTTCTCGGTCAATCGCGGCGAGACCCTCGGCCTCGTCGGCGAATCCGGCTGCGGCAAGTCCACCACGGGCCGCTGCGTGCTGCGCCTGATCGAGCCGACCGACGGCGAGGTCACCTTCGACGGCCAGAACGTGCGCGAGCTCAGCGGCACCGACCTGCGCGCGATGCGCCGGAACATGCAGCTGGTGTTCCAGGATCCGTTCGCCTCGCTCAATCCGCGCATGACGGTCGGCGCCATTCTCGGCGAGGCCTTTACCATCCACAATCTCGCATCCTCCGCCAAGGAGCGCGAGGAGCGCGTCGCGGGCCTGCTCGTGAAGGTCGGGCTCAAGGCCGAGCACATGCGGCGCTATCCGCACGAATTCTCCGGCGGTCAGCGTCAGCGCATCGTGATCGCGCGCGCGCTCGCGGTCGAGCCGAAGCTGATCGTCTGCGACGAGCCGGTCTCCGCGCTCGACGTCTCGATCCAGGCCCAGGTCATCAACCTACTGGAAGACCTCCAGGCCGAGCTGAACCTCACTTATCTCTTCGTCGCGCACGACCTCTCGGTGGTCGAGCACATCTCCGACCGCGTGGCGGTGATGTATCTCGGACGCATCGTCGAGCTCGCCAAGGCCAGCGACCTCTACCGCAACCCGCAGCATCCCTACACCAGGGCGCTGCTGTCGGCGGTGCCGGTGCCAGATCCAAAGCTCAAGCGCGAGCGCATTCGCCTCAAGGGCGACGTGCCGAGCCCGATGAAGCCGCCGTCGGGCTGCCACTTCCACACCCGCTGCCCGATCGCCCAGCCGCGCTGCGCGGAAAGCGCACCCGAGCTGAAGGAAGGGGCGGGCGGACACTTCGTGGCGTGCCACCTGGCTTAGTGTGCTGACCCCGCAGGGTGGGCAAAGCGCAAGCGTGCCCACCTTTTCATGCGACGGACGGTGGGCACGGCGCGACGCGCCTTCGCCCACCCTGGCATCTTCATCCCGGACGCAGGCCGTGCGCCGAAAGCGCCTGCCTGAACGCCTCCACCGACGTGTGGTGATGCGCGAGCAGCCCCGCCTCGCGCGCTCCCGCGACATTGGCGGCGAGATCGTCGACGAACAGGACGTTTTCCGGCGCTACCTGCAGCTCCGACAGGCAGCGGCGATAGCAATCCGGGTCCGGCTTCGCCGTCTTGAACCGGGCCGAGGCGTAGATTCTCGCGCCGAACAACGGCCGCAAGTCCGGCACCAGCGTGTCGATATGGTCGGCGACCAGCGTGGTGTTGTTGGTCAGGACGGCAACATCGACGGTCTCGCCCAGGCGGCGGGCGATCTCCAGCATGGCGAGATCGGCCTGCATCGAACGCCGCCGCGCCTCCACCCATTCGCCCAGCGACAGCGGATAGCCGATGCGTTCGCCAAAGCCCCGTAGATAGTCCGCCGCGTCGAGCGCGCCGGAGTCGCCGAGCGCCTCGAAGCCGCTCTCCCAGATCGCAGCGTGGACGAACGCGCTGGTTGTCCCCGCCAGCTCTGCGAGGCAAGCGACGCGCTTTGCCCTGTCGTAGTCGCAGAGCACGTTGTCCATGTCGAACAGGACAAGCTTGATATCTTCACTCACGGCCACACTCTCGGACCGGCCGAACATCCGGCCGCGATCCGAGTCATATCGCGCCCCGACGCGGGCGACAAATCGGCGCCGGCGTCAGGTGCTCGGATGCGCTGGCTGCATCTCTACAGTTGCGCCCTGGCGACCGCGTCATCCCTCCAGGGTGAAACCGACGCGCAGCGTCACCTGATAATGGCGCACGGTGTTGTTCTCGATATGGCCGCGCGTCTGCACCACCTCGAACCATTTCATGTCGCGGACGGTCTTGGCGGCGCGGCCGACCGCGTTCTTGATCGCATCCTCGATCGAGGTCTCGGATGATCCGACCAGTTCCAGGATCTTGTAGACGTGATCCTTTTCGGCTGTGGGCATGAGGTGTCTCCCCTTGTGCTGTGGCAGGCCTGGATACCGCTCCCGCGGTCGGGCCTCACTGTGAACGGGCACCTGTGCGCCGGGTTCCGTGTCCGGCGATGGCCAGCATCGCACCAGCCGAGGTGGAGTGGCCAGCGCCTAGCTGCTAAGCGCTGGGCATGGATTCGGCGCGGCGCGACAGGACGATCGGCTCTCTCTGCCTCTGCGTGACCGCGTTCGGCTGGGCGCTGAACTGGCCGCTGATGAAGCTGTTGCTGCAGCAATGGCCGCCCTTGTTCGCCCGCGGGCTTGCCGGTGTCTGTGCCTCGCTCATTCTCGGGGGCCTCGCGCTGAGCCGGAAGGAATCTTTCGCGGTGCCGCGCGAGGCAATCCCGCGGCTGCTGTTTGCGACCCTCACCAATGTCTTCGCCTGGATGGGGCTCGGAACGGTCGCGATGAAATACGTGACCGTGAGCGAAGGCGCGCTGCTCGCCTACACCATGCCGATCTGGGCCATGCTGTTCGCCTGGCCGGTGCTGCATACGCGGCCGACCTTGCGGGATGTTTGCGGGCTCGTCCTCGGCGTCGCCGGTGTTGCACTGCTCCTTAGCGGCAACGGATTTGCGTTCGGCACCGACAAGCTGCTCGGGATTGCCCTCGCTCTGTCCTGCGCCATCCTGTTCGCGCTCGGCAATGTGCTCAACCGCAAGCCGCTGCCGATGCCGCCGCTGGTCGTCGTCGCCTGGCAGGTCGGGCTCGGCTGCGCCACCATGCTGGTTCTCGGCGTGCTGTTCGAGCAACCCAATGTTTCGGCGATCACCCCGCTGGGACTGGGCTGTTTCGTCTATATGACGCTGGTGCCGATGGGGCTCTGCTACGTCACCTGGTTCGAGACGTTGCGCCGCCTGCCGCCGACCACCGCCTCGACCGGCATGCTGATCGTCCCCGTGATCGGCGTGATCTCCGCCGCGATCATCCTGGGCGAGCCGCTGGGCTATCGCGAATGGATGGCGATGGCGCTCACGCTCGGCGGCGTGACGTTGGCATTGCAGCGGGCCTAGAGGCGTTGTTGCGCGGCCTGCGACGAAGCCGGTGCGAGCTGTGCTTGTCTCCACAGCAATCCCAGCAGGAGAAGCAGCAGCGCCATCAGCGCGAAGCCGCCCAAGGCGGGCGCGAAGTCCTGACCTGGCTTCTGCACGGCAAGCCGAGCCGACTGCAGCAGCCCATAGGCGCCGGCGAGCAGGATCAACCCGTACATCCAGCTTCGTATGCGCGGGCTCGCCAGCCCGGCGAGATCGGGCAGGATCAATGCAAGACCGATCCCCAGTATCGGCAGGTCGTAATCATAGGCGTAAGGGCTGATCATCACCGACACCATCACCGCGATGCCGAGTGCGAAACTGGATGACGTGGCGCGTGCCGTGGCGAACAGGACCGCGCACAAGGCCAGCGCCGCAACGATCACCTGTCCCCAAAAGGAGATGTTGGCCGAAAGGCCGGCTTGGTAGAGCGCCGCATAGGCCGAGACCATGCGATAGAGCGGATAGAAGCCCTGCTCGAGATAGCTCGCCGATTCCTTGATCGCGCCCAGCCACGCCGTCCAGATCTGCCAGCCGAACAGGAGCGTGCAGAGCAGTGAGCTCGCCAGTACGACGGCTGTAGCCGTCGCGAGCGCGATCCAGTGCCGCGTCGCCAGCAGATAGACGCCGACGGCAATGGCAAGATGCGGCTTGATCACCATCGCGCCGAGGGCTAGGCCTGCGAGAAGCGGTCTCCGTTCGACGTTGAGGCACACGAGCGCGATCAGCGCGCCGGTGAGAAAGCCGTTCTGCCCGGAGCCGATGGTGATCGCCAGCGCCGGAAACAGGATCACCAGTACGTGCGCGAAATTCACGTCCGCGATCCTGCGCAGCACCGCGAGATAGAGCGCGAGAGTGCCGGCCGTGAACAGGAGATAGGCGAGCCCGACCGGCAGGAAGGCGAGCGGCGCGAGCAGGAGAGCGTATTGCGGCGGATAGGTCCAGGGCATGAAGCCGGTCGCGCCGCCGGCGGCCTCGAGCTGCATCTTCAGCAGCGCGGCGAAGTGATAGATCTGGTCGAGGTCGCCGCGCCAGACGCGCTGCGCGACGATGTGGAAGGCGTCGAAGTCGGCGAGCTCGCGGTCGGCCCAGCCGCCCCAGCGGGCGAACCAGAACGTCTTGAAAGCGACGATCGCCGTCAGCGCGGCCAGCGCCAGACGCACATAGGTCGCCCGCTTCGACGGCGAGAGCTGAACCTGTTCCAGTGTGTCGGCCAGCATGGCGGCTGCAACCTCGTACCTGACGGATTGGCGGCCGGGCGGGCAGGTCCGCAGATCCCTGCCAAACTGCCATTGGAGCCTTAAGGGACGGTAACGAATCCGGAAGGATTTTGGCGGGTGGTCCCGCTCCTTCAGGAATCAAGGCACGGGATTCGGCCGGATCGTCATCGGTCCCGCACCCAATGACGCATTGTTCGTTTCGCGCGAGCAATCGAGATGTCTTTTCGAAATCGCCCGGGGGCGTCGACCGGGTGTGCTTGCCGGTTCAGGGACAGGCAAGCTAACTTCGGCGCGCTTCCTTAAATGTGCGATGTGCAGCGATGATCGACCGTTGGACGAAGGGCGCTCTGATCGCGATCGGTCTGTCGGCCATGACCGCACCTGTCGTCGCGCAGGACGATCTCGGCGATGCGCCCGGCACGATGTCGCTGCAGATCACCACCGATCCCTCCACGATCGAGTGCCGCAAGCTGGAGACGGTCAATCCCACCTCGCTCGCGTTCCTGTCGCTGCGCCGGACGTTCAACGACGATTTCGACGAGCACCCGCTCGCGACGGGGCGTTGGGTGCCGCATTATGCCGGCGGTGCGGCGTGGCCGGAGGCACGCTACTGGGGCGGTGACGGTTCGGACTTCAAGCGCAAGACCAGCGCCAATGGCGAGCAGCAGATTTATGTCGATCCGCGCTACGCCGGGCGCGGCGCTGCGCCGCTCGGGCTCGATCCGTTCAAGGTCAGGGACGGCGTATTGTCGATCGTTGCCAGCCGCACGCCGCCGGAATTGAAATCGGTGCTGTTCAACAACGACTACATTTCCGGGATCCTGACGACACAAGGCACGTTCGCGCAGAAGCACGGCTATTTCGAAATCCGCGCCAAGGTCCCGGTCGGCCATGCGGTGTGGCCGGCGTTCTGGATGCTGGCGGACGACGGCGGCTGGCCGCCGGAGGTCGACGTGCTGGAGGGGCGCGGCGAGCGGCCGGGCGATCTGGTCATGACCACGCATTGGCGGATACCGTCGACCCAGAAGATCCAGTCCTGCGGCTTCGATTTCTCGGTTGGCGATGCGTCGAGCACCTTCCACAATTACGGTGTGCTGTGGGCGGAGGATCGCCTGGTCTATTTCATCGACCGCCGGCCGGTCTCCGACATCAAGGTGCCGATCGGCTTCGACGATCCCATGTACATGATCGTCAATCTCGCGATCGGATCGAAATTCTTTGTCGGTGTCGGGCCGGTCGACGCGGAATCGCCGCCGAGCGTCGCCTTCGAGATCGACCGGATCTCCGTCTATCAGATCGATATGGAGCAGGCGCGGAGATAGCGATGTCAGCTGATGTCTCGCGGCGCGAATTTGCGGGATTTGCGGGCCTCGCCGCACTTGGCGCGGCGACCGGCGTAAGAGCCGCAGAGACCGCTCCGGCCGATCCTCACGCGCCCGCGCCCTTTCCGAAGGATTTCCTGTGGGGCACGGCGACCTCGTCCTATCAGATCGAGGGTGCCGTCAACGAGGATGGGCGCGGCAAGTCGATCTGGGACGTCTTCAGCCACACGCCCGGCAAGATCGAGGACGGCTCGACCGGCGATCGCGCCAACGAGCACTATCATCGCTACAAGGAGGACGCCGCGCTGATCAAGGCGCTCGGCGTCAAGGCCTATCGTTTCTCCATCGCATGGCCGCGCGTGTTTCCCGAGGGATCGGGCCAGCCCAATCCAAAGGGGCTCGATTTCTACAGCCGCCTCGTCGACGAGCTGCTCGCGAACGGCATCGAGCCCTACGCCACGCTCTATCACTGGGACCTGCCGCAGGCGCTGCAGGACCGCGTCGGCGGCTGGCAATCGAGCGACACGTCAAAGGCCTTTGCCGATTACGCAGCCTACGTCGCCGCTCGCTTGACCGATCGCGTGAAGACCATCTTCACCGTGAACGAGGTCGGGCGTTTCCTGAATTTCGGCTATGGCTGGGGCATCGACGCGCCGGGCCTGAAGCTGCCGACCGGGCAGCTCAACCAGGCCCGCCATCACGTCGCGCTCGGGCACGGGCTCGCCGTGCAGGCGATACGCGCGTCAGGACGGGCCGGCACGCGGGTGGGCGCAGCCGAGAACATCGCCGCTTGCGTACCGGCGATCGCAACGCCGGAGAATGTCCGCGCCGCCGAGATCGCGACGCGCGAGCTCAATGCCGGCTTCCTCGGCGTGGTGCTGGAGGGCAAGTACAGCGACGGTTTCCTCGCTTTTGCCGGCGCCGACGCGCCGAAATTCACGCCCGAGGAGTTGAAGATCATCGGCACGCCGAACGATTTCGTCGGCCTCAACATCTATGCGCCGCAGTACTACGTCACCGCCTCCGACCGCGCGCCGGGCTTCCACGTGCTGCCGTTCCCGACCTCGTTCCCGCACATGAACTCGGAATGGTTGCGGGTCGGCCCCGAGGTGATCTACTGGGCGCCGCGCCTCGCCGCGAAGATCTGGAACATCGAGAACATCTACATCAGCGAGAACGGTACCTCGTCGGAGGACAGGATCGCCGCCGACGGCCAGGTCTACGACCTCGACCGCATCATGTTCCTGCGCAACTATCTGACCCAGATGCAGCGCGCGATCAGCGAAGGCGTGCCGATCCGCGGCTATTTCCTGTGGAGCCTGATGGACAATTTCGAATGGATCTTCGGCTACAGCAAGCGCTTCGGCCTCTATCGCGTCGACTTCGAGACGCAGGCAAGGGTGCCGAAGCTGAGCGCCGCGTTCTATCGTGACGTGGTGGCACGGAATGCGATCGGGATGTGAGTGCCGCCCCTACGGATCCAGCTCCGTATCCCAGTACAGATAGTCCAGCCAGCTATCGTGCAGATAGTTCGGCGGGAACAGGCGGCCGTTGCGGTGGAGCTGGTGCACGGTCGGTGCGAACGCGGTCTGGCGCGGAAACATCTTGGCTTGCGCGGGCGTGAGATTGCCCTTGCGCAGATTGCACGGCGAGCATGCAGCGACCACGTTCTCCCAGGTGGTCTGGCCGCCTTTGCTGCGGGGAATGATGTGGTCGAAGGTGAGGTCTTCGGGCGAGCCGCAATATTGGCAGGCGAAACGATCGCGCAGGAAGACGTTGAACCGTGTGAAGGCAGGGTGGGTGGTCGGCTTGACGAAGGATTTGAGCGAGACGACGCTCGGCAGCTGCATTTGCAGCGTGGGGCTGTGGACCGCCTGATCGTAGTGAGCGACGATGTTGACGCGGTCGAGGAACACCGCCTTGATCGCGTCCTGCCACGACCACAGAGACAGTGGGTAGTAACTCAGCGGCCGGAAGTCCGCATTCAGCACCAACACCGGCCAACTGCCTTGCGAGACATGTGCGTTCAAGTAACGCTCCCGGCCTCCAATGTACGCTGCGAAGCAGCATGTATTGACATACTACATGCAGCGTGACGGGATTGTGAAGCCCGTTGAGCGACTTATTCAGGCGCATGCAATGCGGCGGCGGGGTGGCAAAGACGCTCAAAAACGCCGCGATTCGGGGAGGGGTCCATGCGAGGCTGGCTCGCCGCGCTGCTCGTGGCCATGCTCGGCGCGGGGCCGAATGGGCCTGCTGCGGCCGAGGATTATCCGGCGCGCCCCGTCACCATGATCGTACCGTTCCCCGCGGGCGGGGCCACCGACACCCTGGCGCGGTTCCTCGGCGAGCGCCTGAACGTGGTGCTGAAGCAGCCAATCGTGATCGAGAATGTCGGCGGTGCCGCGGGCTCGCTCGGCGTCGGCCGCGCGGTCCGCGCTGCGCCCGACGGCTACACCCTGTCGATCGGAACCTCGACCACGCATATGCTGACGGGCGGGCTCTACGCCCTGCCGTTCGATCTGCTCCACGATCTCGAGCCGGTCATCCTGATCGGCAGCGAGCCACTGCTGATCGTCGGCCGCAAGGATCTTCCCGCCGACGATCTCAAGCAACTAATCGCGTGGCTGAAGGCGAATCCGGACAAGGCCTCGGTCGGCATCGCGGGCGTCGGCGCTACCGGCCATCTCGCCGGCATCGCCTTGCAGAAGGCGACCGGCACGACATTCCAGTTCGTGCCCTATCGCGGCAACGGGCCGGCGATGCAGGACCTCGTCGCCGGCCAGATCGACGCGATGATCGAGCCGGCGTCGAACTTCAAGGCGCTGGTCGGCGCCGGCAGCATCAAGACGTATGCCGTGACCAGCAAGGCCCGCTCGCCGTCGTGGTCGAACATTCCGTCGGCCGACGAAGCGGGACTGTCAGGCTATTCCGCCTCGCTCTGGTACGGGCTGTGGGTGCCGAAGGGCACGCCGAAGGACATCGCCGCAAAGCTCAATGCCGCCATGGTGGAGATCCTGGCGAGCCCGCAGGTCACGCAACGCTTTGCCGAGCTCGGCATCCAGGTCTCGCCGCTCGCCCAGCAATCGCCGGAGGCGCTGCGCGCGTACCAGAAGGACGAAGCGGATCGCTGGTGGCCGATCATCAGGGCGTCAGGCGTGAAGGTGGAGTAGGGGTGTTGGGAGTGTTGAACGATCACATCCTTCGCCGGGACGACGTTGGGAAGTGGCGTCGTCCAAATAACGTCTTCGTCGCTATTCCCGCACCCGCTCCAGCTTCTGCAGGCACCGCGTCGCGCGCACCTCGGCCGGCATCTCCTGATCGCCAAAGCTCGCCTTCCAGTTGGTCACGCCGACCTCGCCGACATAGATATCGCCCCTCGAATCCAGCGCGAGGCCGTGCGGCGCCAGGAATTTACCGCTGGCGACACCCGGGCCGTCCTCGCCGCCGAGCCGGGCGATGCGTTTGCCTTGCGCATCGACGATCGAGAGCCGCGGGCCGAGATTGGGCACATTGCGGTTGATGTCGAGGCCGGGGCCGAGCTCGCCGATCACGAAGGTCGGGCTCTTGGCGCCGCCGCAGCAGCACAGCGCGCAGGGGCGGTGCAGATTGTTCCACTGCGTCTCGTATCTGCCCTCGCCGTCGAACACCTGCACGCGATGGTTCTCGCGGTCGGCAACATAGACCCAGCCATCGGCATCGGTGGCGATATTGTGCACGATGTTGAACTGGCCGGGATCGGTGCCCGGCTCGCCCCAGCTTTTGATCAGCTTGCCGTCCGGCGTGTATTTGTGCACGCGCGCATTGCCGTAGCCGTCGGAGACGTAGATCTCGCCCTTCGGCGACAGCGCGGTGTGGGTGCAGCGATGAAACGGCTCGCCGCTCATGAATGGTGCCGGCTTCTTGGGGATGCCGATCGTCAGCAGCACCTTGCCGTCGGTGGTGCATTTGCGCACGGTGTGGTCGCCGTCGTCGGTGCAATAGAGATTGTCGTCGGCATCGATATGCAGGCCGTGCGCGCGCGAGAACAGGCCTTCGCCAAAGCTGCGCAGGAAGTTACCCTCGCGATCCAGCACCACCATCGGATGGGCACCGCGGTTGAAGACGTAGACGCGGTCCTTGCTGTCCACGGCGACCGAGGCGACGTCGGTCAGCGTCCAGCCGTCAGGTAGTTTCGCGAAGTTTTCGACGACGCGGTAGCGGTGGTCGCCGCTGCCGAGAATGGCTGGCATGGGTGGTCTCCTTTATTCATCGTCGCGGTGTGACACTGTCTCCACACCGTCATTGCGAGCGTAGCGAAGCAATCCAGACTGTCTCCCCGGAAGGATTTTGGATTGCTTCGCTACGCTCGCAATGACGAGGAGGCTCACCTTGTGCTCACCTCGCGCCCCAAAATCCCTTCCTCGATCGCCTTGATCTGGAGCGCGAGATATTTCGAGTTGATGCGGCATTGCGCGAGGCTGCCGGCGATGAACCAGAGGCCGGGCTGTCCCGTGCGCGCATACATGTTGCGCAGCTCGAAGCCGTCGCCGAACCCCCAGACCGGCCCGACGCGGTCGGCGACGCCGTCGCCGAACAGCTTTCGCACCAGATATTCCTGCGGCTTGTAGCCGGTCGAGAGCACGATCAGGTCGGCCGGGATGGTCGAGCCGCCCTTCATCCGCGCGCCCTCGGCGGTGAAGCGTTCGATATCGCTGAATTGTTTCAGCTTGATCGCGCCCTCGACGATCAGGTTGGAGCAACCGACGTTGAAATAATAGCCGCCGCCGCGGGTGAGGTATTTGAATTGCCAGCCCGTCCCGGCCTCGCCGAAATCGAGCTTGAAGCCGACGCGGGAGAGGCCGTCGAGCAGCTCCTTGTCGAGCTGCTTCGACTGCTCGGTCAACATCACATGCGTCTTCTTGGCAAGCGGCGTCGGCATCGAGGCCGCGATCAGGTCGTTGTCCTCGAGCGTGCCCTCATTGTAGGCCGCGTAGGCCAGTTGCGCCGATGGCTCGATATTGGTGACCAGCGTCGGCGAGCGCTGCACCAGCGTCACGTCGGCGCCGCTGGAGTGAAGGTCCTGCGCGATGTCGTGGCCGCTATTGCCGGTGCCGATGACGATGGCGCGCTTGCCGGTCCAGTTCTCGCCGTCCTCGTAGCGGCTGGAATGCACCAGCGTGCCCTTGAAGTTTTCGAGCGTCGGAATGGCGGGAATATTGGCGATGCCGCTGACGCCGGTCGCCATGATCACATGGCGCGGATGCATGGTCCGCTTGCTGCCGTCGGCGCCCCGCAGCGTGACGGTCCATTGGCCCTTCGCCTTGTCGTAGGTGCCGCCTTCGAACTCGGTGCCGGTCCAGAAGTTCAGCTCCATCGCGTCGACATAGGCTTCGAACCAGTTGGCGAGCTTGTCCTTGGGGATATAGGTCGGCCAGTTCGGCGGAAACGGCATGTAGGGCAGGTGATTGACCTGCACCTGGTTGTGCAGGGTCAGCGCGTGATAGCGCTTGCGCCAATTGTCGCCGATCCGGCTTTCGCGGTCGACAATCAGCGCGTCGACCTTCAGCTGCTTCAACCGGGCCGCGATCGCCAGCCCAGCCTGTCCGCCGCCGACGACGACCACGGTGGGATCCCGGCCGGTGTAGTCGAGCGATGCGTTGCGCTGGTCGAGCCAGTTCGGCCCGCGAAAGTCGCGCGAATAGGCCTGACCGCGCGGCCGCGCGGTGCCAAGCTGCTCCTCGAAACCTTTGAGCTCGTCCAGCGCGGTCAGCAGCGTCCACGCCTTCAGGCGATCGCCGTCGGCGGGGTCGGGCACCAGCCGCACGATACCGCTGCCGCGGCCGATCGCGGTCTCGAAGTTGAAGATCGCTTCGACGTTGTTGGTGCCGGCACGCGTCACCCAGCGTGGTGCCGCGCGGTTCGGTGCAATTTTGAAACCGGTCGGTGCGGCCTCGGGCGCGAGCGCGGCCAGCGCTTGTGCGACCGCGGTGCGTCCGGCAAGCGTCTGCAGGTTCCAGCTCAGCGCCAGCACGTCGCGCCAAAAACTGTCGACGAAGAAGAGCCGGCCGAGCGAGGCGGGCTCGGGTTTGCCCAGCGTGCGCTCAAATTCATCGAGCCAGGCTTGAGCGGATGAAGCAATATCCGTCGTACGATCCAGCATGCGCGACCTCGTGGCCGTCTTCGGCGTTTCCCTTGGGAGGAACGCTATACTGGATCAGGCGCCGCCAAAAGCGCTTTACCCGAGCAGCGAGAGCATGTGGCCCTGCTCCGGCGGAATGCGGCCCTGCAGTGTGTCGAGATAGACCTGCCGCACTGCCTCAGGCCCGCGGCTCTCGACCACACGCAGGCACCGGTCCAGCATCGGCGCGAAGCCGGACCATGCGGCGCCAAAGCGTTGCTCGATACCACCCGGTCCCCACTCCTTGGCGCGCTTGCGGATGTGGTCGGGAGCGAAGAACCAGCGCGGCTTCGCGCCGGGCAGCACGCCTTCGTCGGCCTCGGTCGCGCGATGCGTCAATCCGACGCGTATCGAGCATGTCATCCGGTCGCCGAAATGCCTGTGCAGCGCGGTGCGCAGCGCGCTGTTGCCGGCCATGTCGACGAAGGCAACCGGCGCGTCCGACGGCAGCGACGTCACGCGGTCATAGGTGACGACCTCGTCATAGCAGCCGAGCGAGGTAACAAAGCCGGTGTTCCCCGATGAGGTCAGCCCGATCACCTTGCGGCCGCGCGCGTGAAGCAGATGCGCAAGGCCGAATGCGGTCTTGCTCGAGGCGCTCGACAGCAGCACGGTGCGTGCACCGAAATCGTCGTTCTCGGCGAGGAAGTCGTCGACCAGGAACGACAGCATGAACAGCGGCCGCAGCAGCGCCTGATGATCGCCCTGCCGTCCGGCGTAAGCGGGATCGCCACCGACGCGCGCATAGGCATTGTAGACCGGCGCCACGCCCTGCCGGTGCGCGGCGCCGTCGCGCAAGCCCCGCTTGCTGACGTCGGTGGCCTCGATGACGAGATGCGTCGCCATCGGGAAATAGCCGAACAGGCGCTCGCCGACCGGGACGTTCGGATGTTTCGAGGCGATCACCTCGCCAAAGCCCCACACGGGAATGTTGCCGAATCCTTCAGGGGCGGGAAAGATCTGCCAGTATTTCAGCTCGTCGCCCATCACCGCATAGGTGATGTTGTTGGCGGTCAGCGCGAAGCGGTCGACTTTGACGAGCAGTGCATCCTGCGGCAGCGCGTCCACAGGGGGAAGCTCTGTCGCGATCGTCCTGCAGGTTTCGAGATTGTCCCGTGCAACGATGAAGTCGGTGGCTGTCATGACGTCGATCCCCGGCTCTGATCCGTGCCGGCAATCTCATCGGCTATGCGCACCCAGTTTGCAACCTCAACATAGTTTTAAACGCTGTTCGCGCGCGTTCCGCTAGGCGCGGTTCGCCCAGTAGGGATCGCGCAGCTTGCGCTTGAAGATCTTTCCGGTCGCCTCGCGGGGCAGCGCATCCAGGAACTGGACTTCCTTCGGCACCTTGAAGTTGGCCAGCCGCTCGCGCAGAAAGGCCTGCACAGCGGTGGCGGAGAGCTGCGCGCCCGTCTCCGGCTCGATGCAGGCGCACAGCCGTTCGCCGAATTCGGCGTCGGGAATGCCGAACACGGCGCAGTCGCGCACCCCGGGCATCGCGATCAGCACGTTCTCGATCTCGGCAGGATAGATGTTGACGCCGCCCGAGATCACCATGTCGCGCTTGCGGTCGCACAGGAACAGATAGCCGTCTTCGTCGAGATAGCCGACGTCGCCGACGCTGACGAGGCCGTCGCGCCCCGCTTCGGCCCGCGCCTGCGCCTTGCCGTGATAGTCGAAATCAGGCACCGCCGTCTGGCGCATGTAGATCTCGCCGACCTCGCCGGCGCCGCAGAGGCTGCCGTCCTCGCGAAAGATCTTGACGATGCCGCCTTCGATGGCGCGGCCGACCGTGCCCGGCTTCTGCAGGGCCTCCTCGGCCGAGTGCCACACCGGGATGCCGGTCTCGGTGGAGCCGAAATATTCGTTGATGACCGGTCCCCACCAATGGATCATGGCCAGCTTCACTTCGGGTGGGCAGGGCGCGGCGCCGTGCACGACGAAACGCAGCGAGGAGAGATCGTAGCGCTGTCTCACGTCCTCCGGCAGCCGCAGCAGCCGGACGAACATGGTCGGCACCATGTGGATATGCGTGACGCGGTGGCGCTCGATCAGCGCGAGCAGCTCCTCGGCGTCGAACCGCGCCTGGAGCACGATGGTGCAGCCGCCGCGGAACGCCAGCATGCCGTAGGAGTGCGGCGCCGAGTGATACATCGGGCCGTTGATCAGCACGACCTGATTGTCGCGCGGCTTGATGCCATAGGCGATCGCCCCGACGCGTTCGGAGGCGGCCGCCTGCTCGGGCTGCATCGGCATGCGCCGCACGCCCTTCGGCATGCCCGTGGTCCCCGACGTGTAGATCATCGCCGCGGCCCGGCGCGGCGGCTCCTGCATTTCCGAATGGCCGTCGCGCCAGCGGTCCCAATCGGTCAGTCCCGCCGGGACCTCGGTCAGCCCAGGGGCAATCGTGAAGGTCGCCGCGAGCTCGGGCGGCGTCGCGACGACGAGAAGACGGACGCCCGGCGGCAGACCGTCGCGGATCTGCGGCAGCAGATCGGCATGGCAGACCAGGATCTTCGCGCCGCTGTCGGTCAGGATGTAGCGGACCTCTTCGGCCTTGAGATGCCAGTTGATCGGCACCACAGGACTGCCCAGCGCGGCGGACGCGGCAACCGCCTCGAACAGCGCAAAATCGTTGCGAAGCATCATGGCGACCGGAGCGCCTTCGGCGAGGCCCAGCGTACGAAGCCCGCTCGCCGCCCGCCTGATGCGGGCCTGGATCTCGTCATAGCCGATCCGGCGTTCGCCGCTGATGATCATGGCGTGTCCTCAATCTCGCTTTGGTCTAGCGGTCATCCAGCACGTCGCCGAAGCCCACCCAGCTCTTGCCGTTGAAGCGGCGGAGCTGAAGCTGCTGGAACGGCAGGTAGTCGTCGGGGCCGGTCGTCACCGACATGCCCGGCAGCAGCAGCGGCAGCTTCACCTCCTTCAGCGAGGCGGCCTGGCGCATGATGTTGTCGCGGCTGACATCGTCCTTGCAGGCTCTCAGCACCGTCATCAGCAGCGTCGCGTAGTGGTAGCCGGCCGCGTAGTTGGAGTTGGAGAGGTCTGCGGTCGGCATGTACTGCTTCATGAAGGCGAAATATTCCTTCACGCCGGGATCCTCGGCCCATTGCGGGTCCATCGTGTCCTTCTGGTTGCTCGACGAGATCAGGCCGACCGCGTTGTCGAGCCCGGCCGGCTCGAGGAACGAGATCGACGAGGCCGAGGTCGGCACGAAGAACAGCTCGGGCTTCCAGCCGATCTCGGCGACGCCCTTGACCATCTGCGAGGTGAACTTGCCGAGCACGACGCCGAACAGTACGTCGGCGCCCGAGGCCTTCAGGGTGGAGAGCTGCGAGCTGATCGTCGGCGCGCTGGTCTCGTAGGTCTGCTCCGCCACGATCAGGCTCGCGGCCTTCTCGCCGAGCGCGCGCTTGAAGCCGGCGACATAGTCGCGGCCGAAATCGTCGTTCTGGGACAGGATGGCGATCTTGGCGCCGGGCTTGGTGCGCAGCACGTGCTTGGCATAGACCACGCCTTCGGACTCGTAGGCCGCCATGCCGGGCATGGTCCACGGATATTTCTGCGGCTCGGCCCATTTCGTCGCGCCGGAGAGCACGAAGAGCTGCGGCACCTTCTTGCCGTTGAGGTAGCGCTGCACGGCACTGTTGGTGGCGGTGCCGAGCGAGCCGAACATCATCAGCACCTCGTCCTGTTCCACCAGCTTGCGGGTCTGCTCGACCGTCTTCGGCGGCGAATAGGCATCGTCCAGCGTGATGAACCGGACCTTGCGGCCGTTGATGCCGCCCTCGGCATTGACCTTCTCGAAGAACGCCTCCTGCGTCCGTCCGATCGCGCCGAAGCCGGAGGCCGGGCCGCTATAGGGCAGGGTCTGGCCGATGCGGATCTCGCCGGCGCCTTCGGCACAGGCGCTGCCGGCGGCGGGCCCCAGCAACGACAGGCCGATCAGTGCGGCTGCCAGTTTCATGATGTCCTCCCGTTTGTCTTTTCAGTCCAATCTTCTTGTCGGACCGAGCCGTCAGGCGCTGGCTCGCATCAGGAAATCCTGTCGGGCCTGATCGAACTCCGCTTTCATCCGGCCGACCAGCTCGGCGACCGGCGGCGCGTCGGTAATCTGCCCGATACCCTGGCCCGATCCCCAGATGTCGCGCCATGCCTTGGACTTCATGTTGCCGCCGGAGCCGAAATTCATCTTGGTCTTGTCGGCGACCGGGAGATTGTCCGGATCGAGTCCCGCGGCGGCGATCGAGGGGCCGAGGTAATTGCCGTGCACGCCGGTGAACAGGTTCGTGTAGACGATGTCGTGCGCGGCGTGCTGCGTCAGCGCGGACTTGTAGGCTTCATCGGCATTGGCTTCCCGCGTCGCGATGAAGCGGGTGCCCATATAGGCGAGATCGGCACCCAGCGTCAGCGCGGAGGCGATGCCAAAACCGTCGCTGATCGCACCCGACAACAGGATCGCGCCGTCGAACCATTGCTTGACCTCGCGCACCAGCGCGAAGGGCGACAGCGTGCCGGCATGTCCGCCCGCGCCGGCGCAGACCAGGATCAGGCCGTCGACGCCCTGCTCGGCGGCCTTGCGGGCATGCTTGACGTTGATGACGTCGTGGAACACAAGCCCGCCATAGGAATGCGCGGCCTCGACGATCTCCGCCGGCGGCCGCAGCGAGGTGATGATGATGGGCGCCTTGTGCTTCACACAGGTTTCCATGTCCTTCATCAACCGGTCGTTGGAGGCATGGCAGATCTGGTTGACGGCGTAGGGCGCGACCTTCTTGCCGGGATTGCGCGATTTGAATTCGCCGAGCTCGTCCTCGATCTGGCTCAGCCATTCGTCGAGCTTCTCGACCGGACGGGCATTGAGTGCGGGAAACGAACCGACCACGCCGGCCTTGCACTGGGCGATCACCAGCTCCGGTCCGGAGACGATGAAGAGGGGCGAGCCGACGACGGGCAGCTCCAGATTGTTCTTGAGCAGGGCGGGCAGTGCCATCCGATCCTCCTGACAACGCGCGTCAACGGCCTGCCGGCCGATGGTGAGCGCTTCCATGTCGATTGTCGCACCGGCGGGGACATCCGCCGCCCGGCGCTTTGACCCCACTATAGGGTTGGACGGCGGAGATGGGATCGTCCAATATTGAACACACGCCTGACCAGATTTGAACGGAGCCGCCCGGTGGATTGGGATCTCTGCAAGACCTTTGTCGCGGTCGCCGACACCGGCAGCTTCACCGCTGCGGCACGGCGGCTGCACGCCAGCCATCCGACCGTCAGCCGCAAGATCGCGGCGCTGGAGGCGCAGCTCGGCACCAAGCTGCTGGCGCGCGCCGCGGACGGTTTCGTGCTCACCGCCGATGGACGCATGCTGCGCGAGCATGCGGAGGCGATGGCGGCCGCCGCGCTTCGGGCCGAGGCCGCCGTCGGCGCCGGCGGGCGCAAGGCGCGCGGCACGGTCAAGCTGTCGATCGGCGCCACGCTGGCGTCGCATTGGCTGATGCCGCGCCTGCGATCCTTCCTGAGCGAGCATGACCATATCCGGCTCGAGATCATCACCCACCCGTTTCCCGCCAGCGTGCGCCGCCGGGAGGCCGACGTCGTGCTGCGTCCGGTCGACAGCGGCGAGGAGAACCTCGTCGGCCGCAAGGTCGGCCGGCTCGGCACCGGCTTCTATGCTTCGCGCGACTATGCCGCCGGCCGGTCCCTGCCGGAGCGGAGCGGCGAATGGAAAGGGCACAGCGTCGTCGGCTTTGCCGATCAGGATTCGAACGCGCAGCTTGCGCGCTGGAGCGACACGATCACACGCCAGGGCACCGTCGTGATGCGCTGCTCGTCGCAAGGCGACATGCTGGCGGCGGTGCGCGCGGGAATCGGAATCTCCGCGCTGTCCTGCTTCGTTGCGGAGAGCTATCCGGACCTCGTGCGCGTCGCGCCGCAGAAGCTCGTCAGCGTCGCCGACCTCTGGCTGCTCGCGCATCCCGATCTTGTCGAACTGTCCGCGGTGCGCGCCGTCATCGACTTCGTGGCCGGATGTGCCCGCGCCGATCGCGAGCAGTTGCGAGGCTAAGCCGATCCCGCGAGCACGCCCTCGCGCTTCTTCACCGCGCGATAATAGCTCCACCACAGATGCGCGGCGGCGCCGCGCAGCGGACGCCAGGGCTCGGCGAGCGGCGCCATCTGCTTTTCCGTCGGCCGCGCCTTCAGGCCGAGGCCGATCTTGATGCCCTCCTGCACGGCGAGGTCGCCGGCCGGCCAGGCATCGCCATGGCCGAGGCAGAACAGCAGATAGACGTCGGCGGTCCAGGGGCCGATGCCGGGCAGGGAGATCAAGGTGTGATGCGCGGCGTCGGCGTCTTCCTCCGCGAGCACCTCGAGGCTCAGCCGCTGCGCATTGATCTCGCGCGCGAGATGCTTGAGTGTCTTGATCTTGGCGGCGGACAGGCCGAGCCGTCCCAGCCGGTCGGCGCGGGCGCGGCGCACGGCGTCATGGTCGAACGGATCGAACGCCGCCGACAGCCGGCCCCAGATCGCCGCAGCGCTCGCGGTCGAGAGCTGCTGCCCGCAGACGATGTGCGCGAGTCCCGCAAAGCCCGGCTCGCGCCGCCGCAGCGCCGGCATGCCCGCGACCTCGAGCACCGGCTTGAGGCGCGGATCGCGCTTGATCAGCGCCTGGACGGCCTCTTCGAGATCGGATTGGGTTTCGAGGTGGATGGTCATGGCGTCATCGGCTCGCCGCGATGCGGGTTTGGCATCCTGTGGACGCCTTGGGACGATAAGATTAAGACCATACTATCGGAATCCCGGAAGCGTTCGATGACTTTGAGAAGTATTCCTGTGGAGATGGACGGCGGGAAAGTCGCCCTGATCGATGCCATGCTGGATCGCGTCGCCGATGAACACCGCGTTTTCCTGCCGCTGGCCATCGAAAGTGGAAGCCGAGCCTGGGGTTTTGCGTCTCCTGACAGCGACTATGACTGCCGCTTTGTCTATGTGCGCCGCGCGGTCGATCACATCACGCCGTGGGTCAGCCGTGACGTCATCGAGCTCCCGTTCGAAGGCGATCTCGACGCCAACGGTTGGGACTTGCGCAAGGCGCTCCAGCTCCTGTTGAAGGGCAATGCAGTCATCGTGGAGTGGTTGTGCTCGCCCGTCGTTTACCGGGGGCAGGCATGGTTTCGCGACGAGTTTCTGGCGTTTGCCAGAGAGGCCGCGAGCCGGGAGGCGGTCTGCCGCCACTATCTTCATCTCGGCGAGCGCCAACGGCGTGTCTATTTCGGTGACGGGACGAGCGTTGCGCAAAAGAAGATCTTCTATGCACTTCGGCCCGCCGCCGCTTTGCGATGGCTGCGCATGCGTCCTGCCGAAGCCGTGGCGCCAATGCATTTTCCTACCCTGATGGAGGAGTGCGACCCGCCGAGCGAACTGAAATCGGAGGTCGCCGAGCTCATGGCCCGGAAGTCGATCACGCACGAGCTCGGCTCGGCGCCACTGCCGCGCACCGTGGCCAGTTTCCTCGATGCGGAGTTCGAGCTTGCCCGTCGTCTCTTCGAGAGCAGTGCACCAGGTTTATCGGAACAGATGATCATTCGGGCAGAACAGTTTTACCGCGGCGTGGTGGAGCGCCTCGAACGGGAGAGCGGTGCCGTTCTTCCGTTCCGGCTTGCCTGATGCCACCCGTTTTCCGATTTGCCCCCAGCCCGAACGGCTTTTTGCATCTCGGCCACGCCTATTCCGCGCTGCTCAATTTCGATCGCGCGCGCGAGACCGGCGGGCGGCTGCTGCTGCGGATCGAGGACATCGACGCGACGCGCTGCCGGCCGGAATTTGAGACGGCGATCTATGAGGACCTCGGCTGGCTCGGGATCGCCTGGGAGAGGCCGGTGCGGCGGCAGTCGGAGCATCTGTCCGACTACCGCGCCGCGCTGGACAAGCTCTCCGCGCTCGGCCTCGTCTATCCCGCCTTCGAGAGCCGCGCCGAGATCGCAAAACTGGTGGCCGCGCGCGAGGCCGGCGGGCCCTGGCCGCGCGATCCCGACGGCGCGCCGCTTTATCCGGGCGAAGCGAAGTCGCTGGCCGCCGGCGAGCGGACGCGCCTGATCGCCTCGGGCGTGCCCTATGCGCTCCGGCTCGACATGGCGGCCGCCTGCCGCCGCGTTGGCGGCCTGACCTGGAACGAGCTCGGCGAGGGGCCTAATGGCGAGTGCGGCACCGTGCCGGCGCGTCCGGAGGCCTGGGGCGACGTGATCCTGGCCCGCAAGGAGACGCCGACCAGCTACCATCTGTCGGTCGTCGTCGACGACGCGCTCCAGGGCGTCGGCGAGGTGGTCCGGGGGCAGGACCTGTTTCACGCGACCTCGGTCCATCGCCTGCTCCAGGTCCTGCTCGGCCTGCCGGAACCCGCGTACCGCCATCACGGCCTGATTCGCGACGAGGCGGGACGGAAGCTGTCGAAGTCGAGCCAGGCCACCGGATTGCGGGAGTTGCGTGCCGGTGGGACCTCGCCTGACGGTATCCGCCGGCTGGTGGGGATTAGGTCAAGTTTCTCTGGGGGTTAGCAAAACGCTGCCGTGACTCCGGGGGTTCCGCCGTGCCATGCTTGCCCGACGGCCCGGGGTTCGAAGGGATACTTCGAAGGGGAGTTATGGCGGCGAAATCGCGCGCAGCGCGCACTACGCGGACGTCCAGGCGACCGCCTCGGAAGCGGTCCGGGGCGGCCGGCAAGGTGCGCAAGCGCAGCGCCGCCAAGGCAGACGCGCCCGACGTGGTCCAGGCGGCGCTCGCCGCCTTCGCCCATGAAGTCCGCACCCCCCTGACCGGCATTCTCGCCATCAGCGACCTGCTCGCGACCTCCGATCTCGGCGAGCGGGAGCGGCGCTGGGCCGACACGATCAAGGCCGGCGCGGAGCATCTGGCGAGCCTTGCCACGCTGTTCGTGGACGCGGCCAGAACGGGCAAGGGAGCCGGCAAGGGCGGCAGCGCGCTGCGGCAGGACCTGTTCGACCTCAGGGCGCTGGCCCGCAGCGCCGGCGATTCGCTCGCCGGGCGCGCCGCGGCCAAGGGGCTTCAGGCCCGTGTCGAGATTTCCGACAAGCTGTCGGGGCTGGTGGTCGGCGATCCCGTCCGCCTGCGTGCCGCGCTCGAGAACCTGATCGATAATGCCGTGAAGTTCACCGAGCACGGCGCCGTGGCGCTCGCGGTCGCGCCCTGGCGGCCGGCCAAAGGCAAGGCCAAGGGCAAAGGCCGGGTCGGCGTCGCCTTCGCTGTGTCGGACAGCGGCATCGGTCTCACCATGGCCGAGATCAAGCGGCTGTTCCGCCCCTTCACCCAGGCCAATGTCACCATCGCCTCGCGCTTCGGCGGCGCCGGGCTCGGGCTGTCCTCCGTGAAGCAATTGGCGCGCGCGATGGGCGGCGACATCTCGGTCGCGCCGCGCGGCGGCGGCGGCGCCACCTTTACATTGACGGTGTCGCTGGATGCGGCAGAGCCGGCCCGGTCGCGCAAAGCGAAGGGCGAGGCCGGGGTGAACGCGGTCGCCGCGCTCCGCGTGCTCAGCGTCGAGGACAATCCGTTCGGCCGCGTCGTGCTCAACACCATTCTGACCGAGCTCGGCCATCATGCCGAGTTCATCGGGCGCGGCGAGGATGCCGTGAACCGGCTGGAGCAGGGCGCCTTCGATGCGGTGCTGATGGACATGGTGCTGCCGGGGATCGACGGCATCGAAGCGATCCGGCGCATTCGCGCCATGGCGGCGCCGCTGGCTCAGATCCCCATCATCGGGGTCTCCGGGCGCGGCGAGGACGAGGCGGCCTCGCGCGAAGCCGGCGCCGACGCCTTCCTCGTCAAGCCTGTGTCTCCGCGGGCTCTAGCGACTGCGCTGCTTGAAGCGACACGCCGTGAGGAAGTCGCGACTTGATGATCGCGGCGTTGAGCTCGCCGCCGTAAACGAAGATCGCGGCAATGAAATACAGGAACACCAGCGCGATGATGACCGAGGCGAGCCCCGCATACATCGTGACGTAGTTGTTGGCGAAGCGCGCCAGATATTGTCCGAACACGATGCCCGAGATCAGCGACGCCACGATGGTGAAGACGATGCCGGGCAGGATCTGGACGAAGCTCCTGCGGCCTGCCGGCAGCCAGGCGTGCAGGATCAGCAGCGCCACCACCAATGCGCCGACGGTGATGCCGTAGCGCAGCCAGGTGAGGATGCTCTCGTTGGACTCGACGAACAGCGGGATGTGGCGTCGCGCCGCCTCGATGAACAGCGGGCCGAGCACGATCAGGAATGCCATGGCGAGCGCGGTGACGGCCGCGACCAGCGTGTAGCCGATCGATTCCAGTCGCAGCCAGTACCAGCGCCGCATCTCCACCACGGCATAGGCGCGGTTGAGCGCGACGCGGAGCGCCTCGACGCCGTTCGAAGCGAAATAGACCGACAGGGCCGCGCCGATCGTCAGCACGCCGGTGCGGGTCGTGGTCAGCACGTCGTGGATCTCGCCCGAGATCGAATCGGCGACCTGCTTGGGCCAGACCTGCAGCATCAGGCTGGCGGCCTGGTCGGCCAGTTCCTTGGAGCCGAAGAAGCCGGCGAGAGAGGTCAGCACGATCAGGAACGGGAACAGCGCCATCAAGGTCGACAGCGCGATATGGCTCGCGATCGCCCAGCCGTCGTCGGCCAGGAACGTGTAGAACGCGTCCATCACCACGCCATAGATCGTGCGGACGGCGTTCACGGCTTGCCCCGGCTTTGCCCCGCTCCCCGCACGCGGGGAGAGGCGAAGAGGGCCGGCGGCGGATGCAAATCGGAAATCATTTCATGAGCTTCTGATATTATTGGCTCAAAAGCCAGATCGGGAACGCCATAGCGAAGCGCTGCGCAGGGTGTTATCTACCTTTAGATGGCATCTATCCTGAGTACTTTCATCCTCCCGATCGCGGTCGGCGCTGTGGCGCTGGTGCTGCTGCTCGGTCTCGTCAACATGATGCGCGGCGGCTCACCGAACACCTCGCAGAAGCTGATGCGCTGGCGCGTGCTGCTCCAGTTCGTGGCGATCGTGATCGCCATGGCCGCGGTCTGGGCGATGGGGCGGTAGGGCGTGATCCGGAAAAGTGTGAAGCGGTTTTCCGATCAGACCACGCCCTGAAACTAAGGAATCTTGCATGGTTGTGCTGAACCGCATCTATACCAAGACCGGTGACGACGGCACGACAGCGCTCGGCTCGGGCGAGCGCCGTCCGAAATATGATCTCCGCATCGAGGCCTACGGCACCGTCGACGAGACCAACGCCGCGATCGGCGTGGTGCGGCTCCATACCCATGAGATGCCCGAGTTCGACGCGATGCTCGGCCGCATCCAGAACGATCTGTTCGACCTCGGTGCCGATCTCGCGGTGCCAGAGCGCGAGGGCAAGGCGGAGCGGCTGCGGGTGGTGGCGAGCCAGGTCGAGCGGCTCGAGCGCGACATCGACGCGCTCAACGACAAGCTCGCTCCGCTGACCTCCTTCGTGCTGCCCGGCGGCACGCCGGCCGCAGCCTACCTCCATGTCGCGCGCACGATATGCCGCAGGGCGGAACGTGTGATCGTGGAACTGGCGGCGCAGCCGGGCGAGCCCGTTGGTAGCGCTGGCATCCAGTATATGAACCGCCTCTCGGACTTCCTGTTCGTGGCGAGCCGTGCCGCTAACCATAACGGCGCCGGGGACGTGCTCTGGGTTCCGGGCCAGAACCGCTGACCCATTTGGATCGCGCATTTCTAAGGTCTAAAAATTGGCCGCTTCGCGCGTTGACCGGGCCGGATCAGGCCTTTAGGTTCCGCGCCAGTTGATAATCCCCCCTCCCAAATTGAGTGAAAGAGGATCGATGAAGGTCTTAGTGCCGGTAAAGCGGGTGGTCGATTACAACGTCAAGGTCCGCGTCAAGGGCGATGGATCGGGCGTTGAACTCGCCAACGTCAAGATGTCGATGAACCCGTTCGACGAAATCGCGGTCGAGGAAGCGCTGCGGCTGAAGGAAGCCGGCAAGGCGACCGAAGTCGTGGTGGTCTCCATTGGACCGGCGCAGGCGTCGGAGACGATCCGCACCGGTCTCGCCATGGGCGCCGACCGCGGCATCCTGGTGAAGGCCGACGGCAATGTCGAACCGCTCGCCGTCGCCAAGATCCTGAAGAAGGTTGCTGACGAAGAGCAGCCGGGCCTGATCATTCTGGGCAAGCAGGCGATCGACGACGACTCGAACCAGACCGGCCAGATGCTGGCCGCGCTGCTCGGCTGGTCGCAGGCGACCTTCGCTTCCAAGCTCGAGGTCGAAGGATCTGACTTCAAGGTCACGCGCGAAGTCGACGGCGGCCTGCAGACCGTCAAGCTGAAGGGACCGGCGATCGTCACCACCGATCTCCGTCTCAACGAGCCGCGTTACGCTTCGCTTCCGAACATCATGAAGGCGAAGAAGAAGCCGATCGCGGAGAAGACCGTCGCCGATTACGGCGTCGACGTCGCCGCGCGTCTCGAAGTTCTCAAGACCACTGAACCGGCGGGCCGCAAGGCGGGCGTCAAGGTCAAGGACGTCGCCGAGCTGGTGTCGAAACTCAAGAACGAAGCCGGGGTGCTCTGATGACGACGCTTCTGATTGCCGAACACGACAATGCGTCGCTCAAGGATGCGACCAACAAGGCCCTGACCGCGGCCGCCGCGCTCGGCGCGGACGTCGAGGTGCTGGTGGCCGGCCAGAACGCCAAGGCCGCGGCGGACGCCGCTGCCAAGCTCGCCGGCGTCAAGAAGGTGCTGCTCGCCGACGGCGCGCCCTATGCGCACGATCTGGCCGAGCCGCTGGCTGCGCTGATCGTCTCGCTGGCTTCCGGCTATGACGCGATCGTCGCGCCCGCGACCTCGCGCTTCAAGAACGTGATGCCGCGCGTCGCCGCCCTGCTCGACGTCATGCAGGTCTCGGAGATCATCAAGGTGGTCGCCCCCGACACCTATGAGCGTCCGATCTATGCCGGCAACGCCATCCAGACAGTGAAGTCGAAGGACGCCAAGAAGGTCATCACGGTCCGCACCTCCACCTTCGCCGCAGCAGGCGAAGGCGGCAGCGCGAGCGTCGAGAACGTTGCGGCGGCGGCCGATCCCGGTCTGTCGTCCTTCGTCGGCGAGGAAGTCGCCAAGAGCGACCGTCCCGAGCTGACCTCGGCGAAGATCATCGTCTCCGGTGGCCGCGCCATGCAGAGCCGAGAGAACTTCGCCAAGTACATCGAGCCGCTGGCCGACAAGCTGGGCGCCGGCGTCGGTGCCTCGCGCGCGGCGGTGGACGCCGGCTATGCGCCGAACGACTGGCAGGTCGGCCAGACCGGCAAGGTCGTGGCCCCCGAGCTCTATGTCGCGGTCGGCATCTCCGGCGCGATCCAGCATCTGGCCGGCATGAAGGACTCCAAGGTGATCGTCGCGATCAACAAGGACGAGGACGCGCCGATCTTCCAGGTCGCCGATTACGGCCTGGTCGCCGACCTCTACCAGGCGGTTCCTGAGCTGACCGACGAACTCGCCAAGCTCGGCAAGTAAAAGCCGTACAAAACACCGGCCGGAGGTATAAACTCCGGCCGGTGTTTCATTTTTGAGGCGTTTTCTTTGGCGTGGGGCACGCCTTCGAAGCGATCCAATCTAGGTTTCGAGCCAAGGTTCTGATTAAATCAGGCTTCTGGTCAAATCAGACCTCCCGGCTCAGGGGATAGGCAGGGCGCGATCTGCGCGCCGTTCCGGTGGATGACATTATGGCGGCAGTGATCAAGAAGGTCGGCGTGATCGGCGCGGGTCAGATGGGCAATGGCATCGCGCATGTTGCGGCGTTGGCCGGCTTCGACGTGGTGCTCAACGACGTTTCGGCGGACCGCCTGAAGTCGGGCATGGCCACCATCAACGGTAATCTGGCCCGCCAGGTCTCCAAGAAGGCCGTCTCCGAGGACGACAAGACCAAGGCGATGGCGCGCATCTCGCTGGCCGAGAAGCTCGACGATCTCGCCGATTGCGATCTCGTGATCGAGACCGCGGTCGAGAAGGAAGAGGTCAAGCGCAAGATCTTCCACGAGCTCTGCGCGGTGTTGAAGCCCGAGGCGATCGTCGCCTCCGACACGTCCTCGATCTCGATCACCCGCCTTGCCGCCGCCACCGACCGGCCCGAGCGCTTCATCGGCATTCACTTCATGAATCCGGTGCCGCTGATGGAGCTGGTGGAGCTGATCCGCGGCATCGCCACCGACGATTCGACCTTCGAGGCCTCCAAGGAATTCGTCGCCAAGCTCGGCAAGCAGGTCGCCGTCTCCGAGGATTTCCCGGCCTTCATCGTCAACCGTATCCTGCTGCCGATGATCAACGAGGCGATCTACACGCTGTATGAAGGCGTCGGGAACGTCGAGGCGATCGACGCCGCGATGAAGCTCGGGGCGCACCATCCGATGGGGCCGCTCGAGCTCGCCGACTTCATCGGCCTCGATACCTGCCTGTCGATCATGCAGGTCCTCCACGAGGGCCTCGCCGACTCCAAGTACCGCCCGTGCCCGCTGCTGGTGAAATATGTCGAGGCCGGCTGGCTCGGCCGCAAGACCCAGCGCGGTTTCTACGATTACCGCGGCGCCAAGCCGGTTCCGACGCGGTAATCCATTCCCAGGTGTCGTAGGGTGGGCAAAGCGAAGCGTGCCCACGCATTTTCGCGGCCACAGTGAGGTGGTGGGCACGGCGCAAGCGCGCCTTTGCCCACCCTACGGCACCGTTGCCCTCGGCTGGCATCCACTTCGTGACAATTCATGTCCCATTAACCGCTCGCCTCTAGGTTACGGCCAGTACGAGGGTTCGCGTAATGGACATGATGGCGATGGTCAGCACCATGCTGGCCGCTCAGCAAGGCGCGCTGCAGTCGAATATTGCGGCGACGCTGACCAAGCAGAACATGGATATGGAGAAATCCACGGTCCTGACGCTGATGGGCGCCGGTCAGCCCTCGCTTGCCAATGTCGGCCCCGGCGTCGGCGGCAATCTCAACGTGACGGCCTGAGCCACCCTAGAACGAGGCGGCGGCCTTGCCGGTCGCGGCCCGCAGCAGCTTGAGCGCATCCTCGCTCGCCCATTCCGCCGGCCCCGCGATCGTCGCGATTTCGCAGCCTTGCGGGTCGACCAGCACCGAGGTCGGCATGCCCAAGGCCCGGCCTATCGCCTTAAGATCCTGGAAAACCTTGGCTTTTTGGTCGCTGAAATAGCTCAGACGGGTCAGATTGGCCTCTTTCAGGAAGGTCCTGGGCTTCTCCGCGTCGCGGGTGTCGATGTTGATCGCCACGACCTCGAAATTCGGGCCCGACAGCTTGCCCTGGAGCTCGTCCAGCGCCGGCATTTCCTTGCGGCAGGGCACGCACCAGGTGGCCCAGAGGTTCACCAGCAGCGTCTTGCCGCGGAAATCGGACAGTTTCTTCGGCTTGCCGTCGGCATCTTCGAAGGTGAGGTCGGGCAGCTTCAGCGGCGCGCTGGCCATGGTCAGCGCCGCCAGCTCGCCATGGGCGAGCGGGGCGATCTTTTGCGCCGTCGCCACCGCCGGCTTGCAGGTCGGATCGCCCGAGGGCGTCCGGCTCAGGCCCAGCCCGTACAGCGCCGCGAACGCGGCCAGCCCTCCGACCGCCACGGTGGCGATGACGAGGGGGATCCGGCGCGTGGCGGAGGGCTTCTTGTCGAGCATATCGTTTGTCATCCGGTCGCAGATATGGCTATCAGGGGCCTCTTAATACGGCTGGCTGCGGCCAGCAAATGTGCGGCAAGGCAAGGCGCGAGCAGGGGATCATGAGCAACAAGATGTGGGGCGGCCGGTTCTCGGAGCGTCCCGATGAGATCATGGAAGAGATCAACGTCTCCATCGACGTCGATCGTCACCTCTTTGCCCAGGACATTGCCGCGTCCAAGGCCCACGCCGCGATGCTCGCCGCGAATGGCATCATCACGGCTTCTGATGCGAAAAATATCGGCAAGGGTCTAGACACGATTTTGTCAGAGATCGGCAAGGGCGGCTTCGAATTCAAGCGTGCGCTCGAGGACATCCATATGAATGTCGAGAGCCGCCTGTCGGAGCTGATCGGCCCCGCCGCCGGCCGGCTGCACACCGCGCGCTCGCGCAACGACCAGGTCGCGACCGACTTCCGTCTCTATGTCCGCGATGTGCTCGACGAGACCGATGCCGCGCTCGCCGCGTTCCAGGCCGCGCTGGTCAATCGCGCGCTCGAACATGCTGCGACCGTGATGCCCGGCTTCACGCATCTTCAGACTGCGCAGCCCGTCACCTTCGGCCACCATCTGCTCGCCTATGTCGAGATGGCCGCGCGTGACCGCGGCCGCTTCCAGGACGCGCGCAAGCGGCTCAATGAATCGCCGCTGGGCGCCGCCGCGCTCGCCGGCACCTCGTTCCCGATCGACCGCCACGCCACTGCCAAGGCGCTCGGCTTCGATCGCCCGATGGCGAACTCGCTCGATGCCGTCTCCGATCGCGATTTCGTGCTGGAGACCTTGTCCGCGGCCTCGATCTGCGCCGTGCACATGTCGCGCTTTGCCGAGGAGATCGTGATCTGGACCTCGCCCCTGGTCGGCCTGGTCCGGCTTAGTGACAAGTTCACCACCGGTTCCTCGATCATGCCGCAGAAGCGCAATCCGGATGCGGCCGAGCTGGTGCGCGCCAAGACCGGCCGCGTCATCGGTGCGCTCAACGGCCTGCTCATCGTGATGAAGGGCCTGCCGCTGGCCTATCAAAAGGACATGCAGGAGGACAAGCAGGGCGCCATGGAGGGCTTTGCCGCGCTGTCGCTGGCGATCCGCGCCATGACCGGCATGGTCCGCGACCTCGTGCCCGACGAAGCGAAGATGAAGGCCGCCGCAGGCGAGGGCTATGCCACCGCGACCGATCTCGCCGACTGGCTGGTGCGGACGCTGAAGATGCCGTTCCGCGACGCCCACCACGTCACCGGCCGCATCGTCGCCAAGGCCGCCGAGGGCGGCGTGGCGCTGCACGAACTGCCGCTGAAGGAGATGCAGGCAATCGAGCCCAAGATCACCAAGGACGTGCTCGGCGTGCTGTCGGTCGAATCGTCGGTGAAGAGCCGGACCAGCTTCGGCGGCACCGCGCCGAAGAATGTGATGTCGCAGGCGAAGAGCTGGGCGAAGCGGCTGGAAAAAGAGCGGAAATAGGGCTGCGGGCAAAATTTCGCTTATGTTTCATGGCCATCCGGCTCTCGCCAGAGCGCGCCAATCTCTGTATGGTGCGCCCCGCGTAGTGGGGATTTCGTCGTGACGTCAAAGTTTCGCCCGGCCGGCTCGGGGTGGGCCATCATTGTCTTGAGCCTGACGGCGCTCGCGCTGGCCGGCTGCGGCCGCAAAGGTCCGCTCGATCTGCCGCCGACCGCCTCCAGTGCGTCCACGGCCAACGTCGCCGGGCCGACCGATACCGACACCGAAGCCCAGAAGACGCCGAGCGTGTTCAATCCGACCTACGGTGCGGACGCAGCTCCAGCGGCACCCAAGGGCAACAAGAAATCGTTTATTCTCGATCCGCTCCTGGACGACAAACCCGGCCGGTAGGCCGGGGTAACTGAGCCAACGCCATGAACCATTTCGACTATCGCAACGGCGTGCTGCACGCCGAGGCCGTGAACCTGTCCGAGCTGGCCGCGACCGTCGGCACGCCGTTCTATTGCTATTCGACCGCGACGCTGGAGCGGCATTACCGCGTCTTCACCGAGGCCTTCGCCGGAGAGAAGGTGCTGGTCTGCTACGCCATGAAGGCAAACTCGAACCAGTCGGTGCTGCGCACGCTGGCCAAGCTCGGCGCCGGCGCCGACGTGGTCTCGGGCGGTGAGTTGAAGCGCGCGCTCGCCGCGGGCATTCCCGCCAGCAAGATCCTGTTCTCCGGCGTCGGCAAGACGGAAGACGAGCTGCGCGCCGCGCTGGCCGCCGACATCCTCTGCCTCAACGTTGAATCCGAGCCCGAGCTCGAATTGCTGTCGCGCCTCGCGACCGAAACGGGCAGGACTGCGCGCATCTCGATCCGCGTCAATCCCGACGTCGATGCCGGCACGCATGCCAAGATCTCCACCGGCAAGTCCGAGAACAAGTTTGGCATCCCGATCGTGCACGCCCGCGAGGTCTACGCGCGCGCGGCCAAGCTGCCCGGGATCAAGGTGACCGGCACCGACGTGCATATCGGCAGCCAGATCACCGATCTCTCCGGCATGGAGACGGCGTTCCGCATCCTCTCCGACTTCGTGCAGACGCTGCGCAGCGACGGCCACGACATCAGCCACGTCGATTTCGGCGGCGGTCTCGGCATTCCCTATTACATGGACCGCGAGGCGCCGCCGGCGCCCGCCGCCTATGCCGCCATGGTCAAGCGCGTCAGCCACAATCTCGGCTGTACGCTGATGTTCGAGCCGGGCCGCATGATCGTCGGCAACGCCGGGATCCTGGTCGCCAAGGTGATCTATGTGAAGCACGGCGACGGCAAGAATTTCGTCATCATCGACGCCGCGATGAACGACCTGATCCGCCCGACGCTGTACGAGGCCCATCACGACATCCTGCCGGTGACGCAGCCGGGGAAGGGGGCTGACACGATCAAGGCCGACGTGGTCGGCCCGGTCTGCGAGACCGGCGACTATCTCGCGCTCGACCGCACGCTGCCGACGCCGAAGGCGGGCGATCTCCTCGCGATCATGACGGCCGGTGCCTATGGCGCCGTGCAGGCCGGCACCTACAACACGCGTCCGCTGGTGCCCGAGGTGCTGGTGAAGGGCGATCAATACGCCGTGGTGCGCCCGCGCATCGAGGTCGAGCAGCTGATCGCGATGGACACGCCGGCGCCGTGGCTGTGAGTACGCCGGCGAGGTGCACTCGCCGGCGCTACGTGCGCGTTACGGCCCGTATTTCGGAGCCGGCTTCTGATTGAAATCGTTGTCGTCGGTGACGCAGGTGAAGCTCGCCGCGTTGTTGCTGTCGCCGCGGCCGTTGTACTTCGCGACCTTTGGGAAGACGCAGAGCGGCCGTGTCATCTGGACCGCAGGCGGCGTATCGGCCACGAACTTCGTGGCGAGGATCGTGTCCGGCGCGACGCCGGCCTCGACCCATTTGACCAGCGGTGTGAGCGCATCGAACGTGTTCGGACCAGGCCCGCCCGAGCAATGATACATCCCGGGCACCATGAACAGACGCGTGTAGCTCTGGGTCCGCCTCAGCGCTGGATTGCCAGGTCCGTTGCCATGATCGAAGAAGCTGGCCTCTTGCACGCCTTGGCCCTCATTCCCCACCAGCGCGAGGAAATAGTTGATGCTGCTCTGTGACGGGATCAGCGGGTCGGCCCAGCCATGGTACATCAGCAGCTTGCCGCCATGAGCGCGGAATTCGCCGAGATCGGTGCTGGTGGCGTTCAGCACCGCGGCAAGCTGGTCGTCCACCTTGGCGATGTCATGGTGGAAGTCGAAATTGGCAAAATTGGTTGGGCTTGAAGGGTAGCCGAAGCTCGGGCCGAACACCCAATAGAACAGGCCGTCGAAGGCTGGCTCGGGCAGCCGCTCCTGAAAGGCAAGACCGAGCGCGAGGATATCGTCGGTCTCGTTGCCGCGCTGCGAACCCGGATTGATGATCTGCCCGTTCACCGGGTCGATCGTGCCGGCATAATAGCGCTGCATGGTCGTGACCTGCTCGGAGGTCAGGCAGGCGGGCGGCACGTTGCCGCCTTTGCAGAGCAGGACCTTCGGATCGAAACGACAATCGCGCGGGTCGGTCAGGAACTGATCGGTGGGGGCGCCGCCGTCCTGTCCGACGCATTGTTTGAGCACGGCCTGGTTGATCAGCGTCATCTGGCCGGTCTGGATGAACCGCCCGAGGGTAGCATGCGCGTTCTGCCAGCCATAGAGGCCCGCCATGTGCAGGTGGGTGCGGTTGAACGCGGGCGCGCCGGCGAGGATGCCGTCGTAATCATTGGGGAAGCGCTGCGCCTCCATCAGTGCGTTCTGACCGCCGGTGGAGCAGCCGGCGAAATAGGCCCTCTGCGGCCGCTGTCCGTAAAACACATTGGCGATTTCCTTGCCGCGCACGGTCATCAGATGGATCGCGCGATAGCCGAAATCCTTGATCCGCTCGGGATGCCCGAACAGGCCGGCCGAGGGGCTCGCGGGATCGCCGAATTGAATGGCGAGCGGATTGCCCATGTTGCCGGCCGAGCCGCAGAACAGCGGATTGCATCCTGAAGATCCAGTGCCGAGATCGCTATTGGTCGCGGCAAAGCCGGCCCGGAGGCCGATGGCGAGCTCATTGTAGGTGATCACGCCCTGGAAGCCGCCGCCGCCGGTGCCGAGGAATCTGCCGTTCCAACTGGTCTCGGGCAGCCAGACCTCGATCCTGATGCTGGAGTCGGAGCTGGGAACCAGGGTTGCGGTGACGCGGCAGAATGCGGGCAGGCCGGTGATCGGGCTCGCGCCGGGCGGCACGAAGGTGCCGGTCGTGTTGTCGTCCGCCGAATTGATCACCGTGTGCGGCAGTTGCAAGGATCGAAGATTGGTGCACGCCGTCGCCATTGCGGGCGAGCTGATCGCGACACAGGCAAACAGGGCCATGGTCGCACCGACAAGTAAGTGTCGATGACGCTTCATTCCGTCCTCCCGGGATTTTTTCAGGCTTGTAGAGAGGACAGGATAACTTACAAAGAATACAACTCAAGGGTGAAAGGTGGCGCCGCGAAATTTACGAGACGCTCGCGCGCCAGTTGCGGCGTCGTAGCCCGGATGCAGCGGTGTGCAATCCGGGACTCTCGGAATGATCCAGCAATCCCGGATGTCGCTTTCGCTCCATCCGGGTTACGCGGCTTAAGGCGTGCGGCTATTTCCCTGCCAAGCCGCCCTTGCCGCCGACCACGACCCCCGCCTTCTTCTCGATCGGCTTGATCGCCGCGGTGAAATCGGACTCGGCGCCTTCCGCGGCGATCACCGTCTCCCAGAGACGCCCGACCGCGTCGGCGACCTCCATCGACAGGCCGAGCTGATTCATCTCCTCCAGCGCCAGCCGCACGTCCTTCACCATCAGCCCCGTGGCGAAGCCGAAATCGAAGCTGCGCGGCAGCACCGAGCGCGGAAACTTGTCGCGGCTCGCGGTGTTCATGCCCGAGCCGGCATTGATGACGTCGATCATCACGGCGGGATCGAGCCCGGCCTTCACGCCCATCACGACGGCTTCGGACGTCGCCACGATGGCGGTGGCCGACAGGAAATTGTTGGCGAGCTTCATGGTCTGCGCCGCGCCGGGCTTCTCGCCGATGAAGAACACCTTTCCGATCACGTCGAGTGCCGGCTTCAGGAGCTCGAACTCCGCCTTCGGCCCCGACACCATCACCGCCAGCGTGCCTTTCTCGGCACCGCCGACGCCGCCGGAGACGGGGCAGTCGATCTGCACGATGCCGCGCTTGGCGAGCAGGCCGTGGATCTTCACGGCCATCGCCGAGCCGACGGTGGACAGATCGATGAAGCGCTTGGCGCGCCTGCCCTCGATCACGCCGTTCGCGCCCGTGGCGACCTCGAGCGAAGCCTGCAGCGAGGGCAGACTCGCCATCACGGTCTCGACCTGGTCGGCGACGTCCTTCGGCGATGTCGCAGCCGTCGCGCCGCGGGCCACGAGCTTGTCCGTGACCTCCTTGCGCGTGTCGAACACGACGAGCCTGTGCCCCGCCTCGATTAGCCGCCGCGCAATCGGGAAACCCATGTTTCCGAGCCCGATGAATCCGATGTCCATGGTGTTTCCTTGTGCTTGTTATTCGTTGTCGGTTGAGAACTGCGCGCCACATCCTCGGTGTCGTCCCGGCCTAGCGCGCAATTGCGCGCGGGGGGCCGGGACCCATAACCCCAGGAAGCGGTGTGGCGCGAAGCTGATAACTCCGAGTCCCCGTAACCACATCTGCCTGTGGTTATGGGTCCCCGCCTTCGCCGGGACGACGGTGGTGAGGGGAGTTCGCGCCCCTCACCACAGCCCTCACGCCTTCCCATCGATCTCCGCGAACACCTCGCGCGCGATGCGGAAGCTGTCGACGGCGGCCGGCATGCCGCCATAGATCGCCACCTGCATCAGGATCTCGCGGATCTCGTCGCGGCTGACGCCGTTGGTGAGTGCGCCCTTCAGATGCGCGCGAAACTCGTGCTGGCGGTTGAGGATCGCGATCATCGCGATGTTGAGCATGCTGCGGGTCTTGCGCGGCAGTTCCTCGCGGCCCCACACCGTGCCCCAGCAATATTCGTTGAGCATCTCCTGGAACGGACGGTTGAAGTCGTCGACGTTCTTCAGGGCGTTGTTGACATAGGCTTCCCCCAGCACCGCTTTGCGGACTTCCAGGCCCTTGTCGTGCATTTTCTTGTCCATGACGTTTCCTTCTCGTCCTCTTGGGAATGGCGCGCGGAAATTACGGGGTTGCGGCGGGCCAGTCACGTCCTCGTGTTATGCGGGAAAAGGGGTGTCTCCCGTACAGGAACGGATGCCTCAGTGCTGCCGTTGTGGTAGGCTTCGCTCTACCGGGCAACCTGGAGAGCTTATTGAACGGCGTCACCCCCGACCCGTCAGACCCGAACCGCGATGGCGACGCTCTGTCGCGGCTGAAGCTGGCGCAGGCCCTCGACAGGGCCATCTATGCCATCGCGTGGGAGCGTGCCTGGCCAAATCTCGCGCGGCTATTGACCGTCATCGGCTTGTTCCTGGTGGTGTCCTGGGCCGGTCTCTGGCTGGCGCTGCCGTTCGTTGCCCGTGCCATCGGTCTCGCCGTCTTCGCCGGTCTTGCGATCGCCGCCCTGTTCCCTCTGATCCGTTTCCGCTGGCCGAGCCGCGAGGAAGCGCTGAGCCGGCTCGACCGCGGCTCCGGCATCCGCCATCGCCCGGCCACCACGCTCACCGACACCCTGAGCTCGCAGGACCCGATCGCGAAGGCGCTGTGGCAGGCGCAGCGCGAACGCACGCTGGCCTCGCTCAAGCGTATCCGTGCCGGCCTGCCGCGGCCGCGGCTCGCGCTGCATGATCCCTGGGCTCTGCGCGCCCTGGTCATGGTGATGCTGGTTGCGACCTTCTTTGCCGCGGGCGATGAGCGCGCGATGCGCCTCGGCGCGGCCTTCGACTGGAACGGCGTGCTGGCGCCGACCAATGTCCGCGTCGACGCCTGGGTCACGCCGCCGCTCTACACCGGCAAGCCGCCGGTGATCCTGTCGGCCGCGAACAAGGAAGCCGCCGCGCTGCCGGCGAGCGGTCCGCTCGCCGTGCCCGCCGGCTCGACCCTGATCGTGCGCTCCTCCGGCGGCAACCTGGACGTCGTCGTCTCCGGCGGCCTCAAGGAGGTCGCTCCCACCGAGGCCACGCCGAAGGGCACTAACGAAAAGCACTTTGCCATCACCGCCGACGGCACCGCGCATGTCCGCGCGCCGTCCGGCCAGCCGCAATGGGCTTTTGCCGCGACGCCCGATCGTCCGCCGACGATCTCGCTCGCCAAGGATCCGGAACGCCAGGCCCGCGGCGCGCTGCAGCTCTCCTACAAGATCGAGGACGATTACGGCGTCACCGGCGCCGAGGCGCAGATCGGCCTGCGTGCTGCCGATGGCAAGGACGCAACTAAGGACGACACCAAGGCCGCCGCCGCGCGGCCGCTGTTCCAGCCGCCGCAATTCCCGCTGGTGCTGCCGAATGCGCGCACCCGCAACGGCGTCGGCCAGACCGTGAAGGATCTCAGTGAGGACCCCTATGCCGGCGCCGACGTCACCCTGACGCTCACCGCCAAGGACGAGGCTGGCAACGAGGCCAAGAGCGAACCCTTCAACATGCGCCTGCCCGAGCGCCTCTTCACCAACTCGCTCGCGCGCGCGCTGATCGAGCAGCGCCGCATCCTCGCGCTCGACGCCAACAAGAATTCCGACGTCTACGCCGCGCTCGACGCGCTGATGATCGCGCCCGACTTGTTCACGCCGGATGCCGGTTGCTATCTCGGCCTGCGCAGCCTCGCGCTCCAGCTCGAAGCGGCCCGCACCGACGATGCGCTGCGCGAAGTGGTGGGCAGCATGTGGGCGTTCGCGGTCACCATCGAGGACGACGGCGTCGCCGGCAGCGTCAACGCGGCGCTGCGCTCGGCGCAGGATGCGCTCAAGCGGGCGCTGGAACGCGGCGCCAGCGAGGACGAGATCAAGGTGCTGACGCAGAAGCTCCGCGAGGCCATGGCCGGCAAGGTGCGCGATCTCGCCCGCCGCGCCGAGCAGAATCCGCTCGGGCCCCGGCAGCCGTTCCCCGCGGAGGTCCAGCTCATCCTCGACAAGGCGATCCAGCTGCGACAGAAGACCCAGAATGCGACGGCGGAGCAGCTCGAGGAGTTGGCGCAGCAGCAGGACGCGCTTCGCCAGCAGCTCCAGGCCTATCGCAAGTCGGCGAGCAACCGGGCCAAGGCGGGCAACGACGGGGCCAACCAGTTTACGCGAGACCGGAAATGCGGAAGCTAGCGCGCGTGCCAGTCTTCAAGGCGATCCCGATCGCCTGCCTCGCTCTGCTGCTCGGCGGCATCTCGCCGGCGGCTGCCCAGCTGGACCAGGATCCCGACGCGCTGCTCGACAGCGCCGAAAAGGCGATGCAGGATTCCGGCGACAGCCTCAGGCAGAAGGAATCCGGCAAGAGCTTGGGCAACCAGTCGGACGCGATCCAGAAGCTCGAGGAATACAAGCGCGCGACGGAACGGAGCCAGTCCTCCAATCGTGATCGCAACGTCATCACGCAGCGCGATCTCGACGAGCTCTTGAAGCAGATCGAGAAGGCCGCGCGCGAAGGCAACAAAGAGGCCGCGCAGCGCATGCTCGAGCAGCTCGCGCAGATCATGGAAAATCTCCAGATGGCGCAGCCGGGGCAGTCCGGCGACAGCGACATGGAGCAGGCGCTGAACGAGCTCAGCGACATGATCCGCAAGCAGCAGCAATTGCGCGACAAGACCTTCAAGCAGGGCCAGGATTCCCGGCGTGACCGCTCGCGCGGCAAGCCGCAGGGCGACCAGTCGATGTCGGACCTCCAGCAGGACCAGCAGGCGCTGCGCGATCGCCTGAAGAAGCTGCAGGACGAGCTCGCCAAGCGCGGTCTCACGCAGAAGGGACCGAAGGGTCAGAAAGGTCAGCCGGGACAGAAGGGCCAGCAGGGTGACCCCGGACAGTCCGGCCAGGATGGCGATCAGGACGGCGACCAGGGTGATGACGACGGCAGCCTCGACGCCGCCGACGGCGCCATGGGCGACGCCGGTTCGAAGCTCGGCGAAGGCAATGCGGACGGCGCCGTGGATTCGCAGGGCAAGGCGCTCGACGCTTTGCGCAAGGGTGCGCAGAAGATGGCCGAGGCGATGCAGCAGGGCGATGGCGACGGGCAGGGCGATGGCCCCGGCAACCGGGCCGGCCGTCAGCAGAGCGGCGGCAATCAGACCGACCCGCTCGGCCGTCCGCTCCATGGCCGTGAATTCAGCGACGATTACACGGTCAAGATCCCCGGCGAGATCGACGCCCAGCGCGTCCGCCGCATCCTCGAAGAGCTCCGCCGCCGCTTGGGCGATCCCTCGCGCCCGCAGATCGAGCTCGATTACATCGAGCGGCTGCTGAAGGATTTTTGAAGCTGCGAGATCTCTCCCCGATGTCGTCCCGGCGAAGGCCGGGACCCATAATCACAGGGAGTGGTTTGGCGAAGACTCGGAGTGACCAGCTCGCGTCGTGACTGCTGCTGGGGAGTATGGGTCCCGGCCTTCGCCGGGACGACACCGATCGTGCAGGAGCAACCTCGCGTCACAGCGGCGGCAGGTGCTCGCTACCCCTTCTTCGCCGCCAGCGCGTCCGCCACTGCGGTGCGGATATCGGCGACCGAGAACGGCTTGGTCACGACGTCATGCACCAGCGCATTCAAGTTCGAGGCGCGCTCGCGCTGGTCGGCAAAGCCGGTCATCAGCAGAATGGTGAGGTCGGGGAAATCGCGCGCGGCGGACAGCGCCAGCGCGATGCCGTCCATGACCGGCATCTGGATGTCGGTAAGCAGGAGGTCGAACGCGCCGTCCTCGCGGGTCAGGATCTCCAGCGCCTCGGCGCCGTCCTGCGCCGTCACGGTCTCGTGGCCGTCCATGGCGATGGCGCGCGCCACCAGCGTGCGCATCGAGTCCTCGTCGTCGGCGATCAGGATTTTCGGCATGAGACCAGCCTTGGGATCAGCTCCCGCGGATATTGCGAACCTGATTACACGCTGCCACCGGCGATGTCGCGCCGGTTGAAGAAGCGGACGTCGATGTTGCGGCCCTCCGGCGGCGGCGAGGCCAGGCGCGAGCGGAAGAAGGCGCGCTCGCCGGGCTGCAGAACGGTCTGCTCCAGCACGGTGTTCCAGGCGTAGATCTCCGCGCCCTGCGCGTCGCGCACCGCAAAGCGCAGCCGCGGGATATCGAGCGGCTTCTTGCCCTGGCCGACGATCACGCCTTCGATCACCAACACCTGCTTACCGTCGACGGTCTCGCTGGAGAGCTTGACGTCCTTGAAGGTCAGACCACGCAGGTTAACGTCGAGCCCGACCATCTTGTAGAAGGCCGCCGTCTGCGGCAGCAGGCGCACCACGTCGCCGCGCCACATGATCATGGCGAGCACCAGTGCGGCCATGGCGGCGCAGGCGGTCGGCAGGCCGAAATAGGATTTTCGCGGTGCCACGGCCGGCGTCGGGCGCTTCACCCGCGCCCCGGGGCGGCTGAACAGGTTGCGGAACCAGGATTGGTGCTGGGCGCCGACGGCTTCTTCCTCGGCGGCCCGGGCCGCCGCCGACCACTCGTCCTCGATCTCCTGGGCGGTCTCGGCCGGCCAGTCGCCCGCGATCGAGGGGCTTTCGACCACCGGGGTGTCGGCGGCGTTATCGTCCTTGGCGTAGGAGTTCCACTGCTCGGCCAGGTCGGACTGGTCGTCGGCCTGGCTGGCCGCGACCATGGCTGGGACGGATGCCTCCTCGATGGCATCCTCGGCATAGGCGACCCAGGTTTCCTTGCAGCGGGAGCAGCGGACCGTCCGCCCGTTCGCCCCGAGGCTCGCGGGCTTGATGGCGTAGGATGTCGTACAATGGGGGCAGACGATATGCATGGACGAGCCTTGATGCACGAACTGGTCTTGACGAGCCGGAGTGGCGGTTGCTCAGGATGCTACAAGGCGACCGTTAACGAACCGGAAACCATAACGGCCGCAAAAACCGTTGGCCGCACAAGGCGGAGCGTCGCGGCGCTTCTGTCGCCACCTCTCGAACGGAGCTGAGCTTGGTTCGGTTCGAAAATGTCGGATTGCGTTACGGTCTGGGGCCGGAGATTCTGCGCGACCTCAGCTTCCAGATCCCGGCGCATTCCTTCCAGTTCCTCACCGGCCCGTCCGGCGCCGGCAAGACCTCGCTGCTGCGTCTGTTGTTCCTGTCGCACCGGCCGACGCGCGGCCTCGTCAACCTGTTCGGCCACGACATCTCGCAGCTCGGCAAGGACGAGATCGCCGACCTGCGCAAGCGCATCGGCATCGTGCTGCAGGATTTCCGCCTGCTCGATCACATGACGACCTATGAGAACGTGGCGCTGCCGTTCCGCGTCATGGGCCGCAGCGAGTCGAGCTATCGCAAGGAGGTCATCGACCTCCTGCGCTGGGTCGGGCTCGGCGAGCGCATGGACGCGCTGCCGCCCATCCTCTCCGGCGGCGAGAAGCAGCGCGCGGCGATCGCGCGCGCGGTGATCTCGCGGCCGCAGCTGCTGCTCGCGGACGAGCCGACCGGCAGCGTCGATCCGACGCTGGGCCGCCGCCTGCTGCGGCTCTTCATCGAGCTCAACAAATCGGGTACCGCCGTCATCATCGCCACCCACGACATCGGCCTGATGGACCAGTACGAGGCGCGGCGGCTCGTGCTGCATCAGGGACGGTTGCACGTCTATGAGTAAGACCGACGAGCGCGGCGTGCTGGTCGACCTCGGACAGGAGCGTCCGCAGCTCCCGGCGAGGGCGCGCAACATGTCGCCGATCGTGCCGCGCGCCTCGATCCACGGTCGCGCGCTGGTCGCGGTCGTCGCCATCATGACCTTCCTGGCGTCGATGACCACGGGCACGGTGCTGCTGGTCAGCGCGTCCGCCGCGGAATGGCAGTCGGACGTCGCGAGCGAGATCACCATCCAGGTTCGCCCGCAGACGGGGCGCGACCTCGACCGCGACACCGCGGCGGTGACCGAGGCGATGCGCTCGCAGCCCGGCATCGTCGAGGTCAAGCCGTTCAGCAGGGACGAGAGCGGCAAGCTGCTCGAGCCATGGCTCGGCACCGGATTGTCGATGGACGATCTGCCGGTGCCGCGCATGATCATCGCGCGGGTGCAGCCCGGTACGCAGCTCGACCTCGGCGCCCTGCGCGCCCGTGTGACCCAGGTCGCGCCGAGCGCCAGCGTCGACGATCACCGCGCCTGGATCGAGCGGATGCGGTCGATGACCAATGCGACCGTGCTTGCCGGCCTCGGTATCCTCGCGCTCGTCATCATCGCGACCATCATCTCGGTGTCGTTCGCGACCCGCGGCGCCATGGCGGCGAACCGTCCGATCGTCGAGGTGCTGCATTTCGTCGGCGCCGGCGACCGCTACATCGCCAATCGCTTCCTGCGCCATTTCCTCAGGCTCGGCCTCGAGGGCGGCGTGATCGGCGGCGGCGTCGCCATGCTGGTGTTCGGCTTCTCCGAGTCGATCGCGGGCTGGTTCTCCGGCACGCCCGTCGGGGATCAGTTCGCAGCGCTGCTCGGCACCTTCTCGCTGCGTCCATCAGGCTATGTCGTGCTCGCGGTGCAGGCCGTGCTGATCGGCGCCATCACCGCGGTGGCCTCGCGCCAGACGTTGTTCGCGACGTTGAATGACGTGGATTGAGATTTCTGTTCTTCCTGCTCCCTTGTGGGAGAGGGTGAAGAAACCGGACTCCACTTCGCCTCAAAACGTCCTAAAATCATCCAGGGAAGGGATCACCGACATCGCATGACCGCGCCGACCGACGATCGATCGCCGAAACTGCCGCGCGGCTGGCTGCGCGCGGCATTGGTGTCGGCAATTGCGCTCGCTTTCGTCAGCGCGGCGGCGGGCTTCGTCGCGTTCCTGTCGCAGATGCGCGGCGCCGAGATCGCGCCGGACCGCAAGGCCGACGGCATCGTGGTCCTGACCGGAGGCTCCTCGCGGGTGTCGGACGCGATGGAGCTGCTGGCGGCCGGCTACGGCAAGCGGCTGCTGATCTCCGGCGTGCATCCGACCTCGACGGCGAACGACATCTCGCGGACCCTGCCGGAGAACCAGTCCTTCATGACCTGCTGCGTCGACCTCGACCGCACCGCGCTCACGACCCGCGGTAACGCGGCAGAGACGCGGCGCTGGGCCGAGGGGCGCGGTTTCAAGTCGCTGATCGTGGTCACCTCGAACTATCACATGCCCCGCGCGCTGGTGGAATTCTCGCATGCGATGCCGGAGACGAAGCTGATCCCGTTCGCGGTGGTCGGCGACAAATGGCGCGAGGAGCCATGGTGGACCTCGGCGTCCACTTTGCGGCTGCTGTTGTCCGAATATGTCAAGTACATCGCGGCCGAGCTCAGGGTGCGGCTGGAGGATTTCGGGATTGACCTTTCGCCCGAGATGTCGGAGCAGCCTGCAGGCCAGCAAATGAGGCGGCCCGCCACCGCACAGGCCAATTGATCGGACCTTCGATGTTCCTGATTTTCCTGCGTTCGCTCGTGTTCAACGTGCTGTTCTACGCCGTGCTGGTCGCCCTCGCGATCGTGGCGCTGCCGACCTTCGCGTTGCCGCCGCGCGCGATGCTGACCGTTGCCGGATGGTGGGCGAAGGCGACCCTGTTCCTGATGCGCGTGGTCTGCAACATCAGGGTGGAATTCCGCGGCACCGAGAAGATCCCGCAGGGGCCATTGGTGATCGCGGCGAAGCACCAGTCGTTCTGGGAGACCTTCGTGCTGCCCGGGTTTTTGAACCGCCCGATCTTCATCCTCAAGCGCCAGCTCATGCAGATCCCGGTGTTCGGCCAGTTCCTGGCCAAGACGGGGATGATCGCGATCGACCGCAACGCCGGCGTGAAGGCGCTGCTGGACATGACGCGGCGGGCGCGCGATGCCGTGCGCAGCGGAAAGCAGCTCGTGATCTTTCCGGAAGGCACCCGGCGCGCACCGGGTGCGCCGCCCGACTACAAGACCGGTTTCGCGCAGATCTATTCGTCCTGCGGGGTACAGTGCCTGCCGATCGCGCTCAATTCCGGCCTGTTCTGGCCGCGCCGCACCTTCATGCGCTATCCCGGCACGCTGGTGGTCGAGTTTCTCGACCCGCTGCCGCCGGGGCTGCCGAAGGACGAGTTTCTCGCCCGCGTGCAGACGGTCATCGAAGAGGCGACGGGCCGCATCGTCGAAGCGGGCCGGAAAGAGCAGGAACAGCTGATCGGCAGCGCGCCAAGCTACGCGCCGTCGGAGAGCTAGCGGTTCTCTCGGTCTTCGGACGCAGGCGCGTGCAGGGAATGTGCATCACCGTGCAGCATGGTCGCGAGCTGATGCAGCTGCGCGTCGCGAAAGCCTTCGGCTTCGATCGCCTTCACCGTCGCCGTGACATAGTCGCGGTTGGCGCCGGACTGGCCGTGACCCTGGATGACGTGGCGATGCTGATCGGCGAGCGACAGGCGGCCGGCATATTGAACATGGCCGCGATCGACGACATAGGCGAGCGCGGAGACGCGCTGGCGCGCATCGTTCTCCAGCCACACCGAGCGCATGACTTCGCGATAGACCGATGTGACCTGCTCGCGCGCCCGCAAGTAGGCGACGACGTCGGCGCGGCTCTTCTCGGCGACGCGGAAGGCGATGCCGCGGCAGGCGCCGCCGCGATCGAGCCCGAGTACCAGGCCCGGCTTCTCCGGTGTGCCGCGATGGACGAAGGAATAGACGCAGAGCGCACGATGCTCGCCGACCAGCCGCGCCGGGACGCGCTCCTCGAATTCGAAGCCCGGTCGCCACATCAGCGAGCCGTAGCCGAACACCCAGAGGTCGCCCTTGGCTGTGGTGACGGAGGGGAGGGTGATTTCGGACATGCCGGGCACGGCTACCAGAATGAGGACCCCAAGCGAAGCGAATTCTCCTCCTTTCGCCGGGGGCCGGCCTCGCTTACATTTGCCAGAATCTGGGGTCAAAGGGTCGCCGCATGTCAAACATGACCGTTGCCGCAGGCCGGCGCTCCCGTTGGGGCCTTTTCATCGCACCCGTTCTCGTCCTGATCCTCGCGGTCGCGTGGAGCTGCTTCTGGTTCTATGCCGCGTCGCAGGCCGAGGTCGCCGCCGACGCCTGGCGCGCGCAGGAGGCCAAATCCGGCCGCATCTACGATTGCGCCAAGCGCTCGATCGCAGGCTTTCCGTTCCGCTTCGAGGTCCAGTGTTCCGGCGCCAGCGTCGCCCTGGTGTCGCAGAATGCCAGCAAGACGCCGTTCACGGCGAAGCTCGACAACATCCTGGTCGTTGCGCAGGTCTACGATCCCAAGCTCGTCATCGCTGAATTCTCCGCGCCGGCAACGCTGGTCGACGGTGTCACGCAAAACACCTTCGTGGTGAACTGGAGCAAGGGTCGCAGCAGCGTTGTCGGCCTGCCGGCTGTGCCGGACCGCGCCTCCATCGTGTTCGACGATCCCACCTTGAATCGGCTCGACGGCAGCGTGCAGGTGCCGCTCGCGCGCGCCAAGCAGATCGAGCTGCATGGGCGTCTCGCGGAGGGGTCGAAGTCCGATCATCCTGTGATTGAGACCGTGCTCCACATCGCGCAAGGCAGCATCCAGGGCGTTCATCCCTTGCTTGCCGAGCCGTTCGAGGCCGACACCCGCGCCAAGATCACCGGCCTTTCGGATCTCACTCCGAAGCCATGGCCGCAGCGTTTCCGCGAGATCCAGGCCGCGGGCGGCCATATCGAGATCGTGCAGTCGCGGATCCAGCAGGGCGAGATGATCGCGGTCGCGGCCGGCACGCTCGGCCTCTCGGCCAATGGCCGACTGGACGGCGAGCTGCAGATGACGGTGACCGGTCTCGAGCGCGTGATCCCGGCGCTCGGCATCGAGAAGATGCTGGAGGAGGGCGTGCCGCAGGCCACCCTCGATCGCGTCGCGCCCGGCGTGAAGTCGCAGGATCTCAACAATCTCTTCGGCGCGCTCGACCGCGCCGTTCCCGGCCTCGGCAAGGTCATCAAGCAGAACGCGAACGCCGGACTTGCCGCGGGCATCAACTCGATCGGCACCGAGAGCACGCTCGAGGGCAAGAAGGCGCGCAGCTTCCCGCTGAAATTCGTCGACGGCGCCGTGTTGCTCGGCCCGGTCAAGGTCGGCCAGATCCCGCCGCTGTATTAGCTCTCTACGTGCTTCATCGTCATGCCCGGGCTTGTCCCGGGCATCCACGTCTCTCTTCAATCGCGGATGTGCGTGGATGGCCGGGACAAGCCCGGCCATGACGGAGCGGCGAGGACGCGCGCTTACGGCTTCTTGCCGAGCTGTCCGTGTTGCCGGCCGAAATCCGCGGCTGCCGAATCCTGGCCGATCTCGACGATGCCGCGGCGGATGGCGCGGGTGCGGGTGAAGTGATCGAACAGCGCCTCGCCGTCGCCGCGGCGGATCGCGCGGGTCAGCTTGGCGAGATCCTCGGTGAAGGTGCCGAGCATCTCCAGCACGGCTTCCTTGTTGGCGAGGAACACGTCGCGCCACATCGTCGGGTCGGACGCGGCGATGCGGGTGAAGTCGCGGAAGCCGCCGGCGGAGAACTTGATCACTTCGGACTCGGTCACCTGCGCCAGCTCGTCGGCGGTGCCGACAATGGTGTAGGCGATCAGATGCGGCAGATGGCTGGTGATCGCGAGCACGAGATCATGATGATCCGGCGTCATGACCTCGACCTTGGCGCCCATCGCGGCCCAGAACGCGCGCAGGTGATCGGTCGCAGCCGCATCGACGCCTTCCGGCGGCGTCAGGATGCACCAGCGGTTGATGAAGAGCTCGGCGAAGCCGGAATCGGGGCCCGAATGCTCGGTGCCCGCGACGGGATGCGCCGGCACAAAATGAACGGTCTTCGGCAGGTGCGGCGCCATGTCCCTGACGATCGCGCCCTTGACCGAGCCGACATCGGACACGATCGCGCCGGGCTTCAGATGCGGTGCGATCTCCTGCGCCACCGGCCCGCAGGCGCCGACGGGGATGCAGAGGATGACGAGATCGGCATCCTTCACCGCTTCCGCATTGGTCGCTACGACCTGATCGACAATGCCGAGCTCGATCACCCGCGCGCGCGTCTTCTCGGAGCGCGCGGTGGTGACGATCTCGCCTGCCAAGCCCTGGAGCTTGGCAGCGCGCGCGATCGAGCCGCCGATCAGGCCGAAGCCGATCAGGGCGACGCGCTGGAAGTGCGCCTGCGCGTTCATTTGCCGGCCACGAAGTCGCGCAGGCCGTCGACGACGAGGCGGTTGGCCTCCTCGGTGCCGATGGTCATGCGCAGCGAATGCGGCAGGCCGTAGTTCTTGAGTGCGCGCAGCACGAGGCCGCGCTTTGTGAGGAACGCGTCGGCGTCGTCCGAGGTCCTGCCCTTCTCGGTCGGGAAATGGATCAGCACGAAATTGGCGACGCTCGGGGTCACCTTCAGGCCGAGCTTGGTGATCTCCTCGGTCAGCCAGTTGCGCCAGGTCTCGGTGAACTGCTTGGACATCGCCTGATGCGCGGTGTCCTCGATCGCGGCGACCGCGGCATACATCGCCGGCGTCGACACGTTGAAGGGACCGCGGATGCGGTTGACGGCATCGATGATGTGCTCGGGGCCGAACATCCAGCCGATGCGCAGCGCAGCCAGGCCGTGGATCTTGGAGAAGGTGTGCGTCACCACCGTGTTCTCGGTGGTGGCGACGAGCTCGATGCCCATTTCATAGTCGTTACGAGAAACGTAGTCGCAATAGGCGGCGTCCAGCACCAGCAGCACATGCGAGGGCAGGCCGGCGCGCAGCCGCTTGACCTCGTCGAACGGGATGTAGGTGCCGGTCGGGTTGTTGGGGTTGGCGAGCCAGACCAGCTTCGTCTTCGGCGTCACCGCCTTCAGGATGGCGTCGACGTTGCAGGTGAGGTTGGTCTCCTCCGCGATCACGTTCCTGGCGCCGACCGCCATGGTTGCGATCGGATAGACCAGGAATCCGTGCGTGGTGGAGATCGCCTCGTCGCCCTGGCCGAGATAGGTGTGGGCGAGCAGGTTCAGGATCTCGTCCGAGCCGGCGCCGCAGATGATGCGGTTGGGATCGAGGCCATAGCTGCGGCCGATCGCTTCGCGCAGCACGCGCGAGGTGCCTTCCGGATAGTCTTCAAGATGATCCGCCACGCGCTTGAAGGCTTCGATCGCCTTGGGCGAGGGCCCGAACGGCGTCTCGTTGGCCGACAGCTTGAACACCTTGCGGCCCGGCTCCGGCACCGGGGTCTTGCCGGGCGTGTAGGGCGCAATATCGAGAATGCCGGGGTTCGGCACGGGGCGGGACATCTTCAACTCCGGATAGGCTTTAGGCGATACGCGATTTACGATTTCGGCCCGGTCGGGGGCACCGTATAGCGCGTTGCGTGGCTGCCGACGAGGGCCGTGGAGCGTACCGAGGCCCCCGCCTCGATCAGGGCAGCCCTGATTTTGTCGATGCTGCTCTCGCTCGTGACCGAGACCAGCAGGGCCGCGCCGTCGAAGGCGGTATCGGGCACCGCGACGATCTCGGCGAGCGGCGACAGCGCCCGCGCGACCTCGGCGTTCCACCCCGATACGCGCACGCTGAAGGTCTCGACCTCAGTCACCAGGGCGCTGTCGGCGACGCGCGAGATCGCGAACACCGGCAGCGCGGCCGGATGGTCGGCGCGCTCGACGAAGGGCATCCGCGCGATGATCTTCGGCGCGCCTTCCGCTTCCAGCTCCAGCCACCACGGCGTGCGGCTCGAGGTCGCCGAGACCAGTGCCAGATCGCCCTTGGATTTCGCCACCGCCTCGACCGCGGCCTGCGCGCTGAAATGCGCGACGTAAGGAACCGTGAAGCCGAAATGAAAGCGCACGGAATCGCGCATCGCCGGCTCGCTCACCGAGATGTCGGCATGCACGGAGAACGGCGCCTGCACATAGGTGAAGGTCGAGATGATGACGCGCCAGATGCTCTCGACCGTGTCGAGCGGCAGGATGCCGCGATGACGCTGCACGATCTCGCGCATCATCGAGGCCTCGCGCGCCGGACGGAAGGCCGAGCCGACCTCCTGGGTCTGCTTGACCTGGATCAGGCGGTCGATGATGTCGCCGCGCTGCATCAGCAGGCGATGCATGCCCTCGTCGATCGCGTCGATCTCCTTGCGCAAGTCCTGCAATGATGGTGGCGCGGGCGGACGTTGGGACATATCTGACTGGACTGTTGAGAGGCGTTCCAATGCGGGCCGGCCCAGGAAACTGGTAGGAAACTGGTAAGGCCGGATCCGCTGCGATCGACGTCTTGATTAGGCAGTCGGGGCGGCGAAAGCAAAGAGAAATGACGGCCTGTCCGGCCGGCAAGACAGGGATGAATTTGGCTGATCCGGTCCGCGACTTGACGAAAACCGCCCAAGCCGGTAGTTTTTTGCCCGTTCCGTGGTCATTTGAGCCGGCCGGCTTGCAGCCACGTTAAAAAACTCGCTAAACAGGCCGGGGACGCTTCCGATCCCGGCCGAACCTATCGTTCAGGCCGGGTTTTTCATGGCCTGATTCCAGCGGCGGTCTGACGACAGTCGCAAACGAGGTCGATGATGGTTGGCGTCAAGTCCGTGCCCAGTCCCGCGATCAGTGCCGACGACCGGTCGCATGAGGTGGATCATCCGAGCTCGCCGGTCGCACAGTTCGGCGCCGACCAGCCGCTGCGGCTCGATTGCGGCGTCGATCTCTCCCCGTTCCAGATCGCCTATCAGACCTATGGCGAGCTCAACGCGGATCGCTCCAACGCGGTGCTGATCTGCCATGCGCTGACCGGCGATCAGCACGTCGCCAATGTGCATCCCGTCACCGGCAAGTCCGGCTGGTGGGAGACGCTGGTCGGCCCGGGCCGGCCGCTCGATCCCAGGCATTACTTCATCATCTGCTCCAACGTGATCGGCGGCTGCATGGGCTCGACCGGGCCGGCCTCGATCAACCCCGCCACCGGCAAGGTGTGGGGCCTCGATTTTCCCGTCATCACCATTCCCGACATGGTCCGCGCACAGGCGATGCTGATCGACCGGCTCGGCATCGACACGCTGTTCGCCGTCGTCGGTGGCTCGATGGGCGGCATGCAGGTGCTGCAATGGACCGCGGCCTATCCTGGCCGCGTCTACTCCGCGCTGGCGATCGCCTGCGCAACGCGGCACTCGGCGCAGAACATCGCCTTCCATGAACTCGGCCGGCAGGCGGTGATGGCCGATCCCGACTGGCACAATGGCGGCTATGCCGATCAGGGCATCCATCCGCATCGCGGGCTCGCGGTGGCGCGCATGGCCGCGCACATCACCTATCTCTCGGACGCGGCGCTGCATCGCAAATTCGGCCGGCGCATGCAGGACCGCGAATTGCCGACCTTCTCGTTCGACGCCGACTTCCAGGTCGAGTCCTATCTGCGCTACCAGGGCTCGTCCTTCGTCGAGCGCTTCGACGCCAATGCCTATCTCTATCTGACGCGCGCGATGGACTATTTCGACATCGCGGCCGACCATGGCGGCGTGCTGGCGAAGGCGTTCGCCGGCATCCAGACGCGTTTCTGCGTGGTGTCGTTCACCAGCGACTGGTTGTTTCCGACCTCGGAATCGCGCGCGCTGGTGCATGCGCTGAATGCGTCGAGCGCGCGGGTGTCGTTCGCCGAGATCGAGACCGATCGCGGCCACGACGCCTTCCTGCTCGACGTGCCCGAATTCTTCGACATCTCCCGCGCCTTCCTGCAGTCGGCCGGCAAGGCACGCGGGCTTACGGCTAAGGACGGCTAGCGATGTCTGTACAGGAAGTGCTGCCGCTCGGCGGCGTTGCGGCCGGACAATCCGGCCAGGCTCGCGCCGACCATCTGCTGGTGGCCGAGATGGTCAAGCCGGGCTCGAGAGTGCTCGACGTCGGTTGCGGCGACGGCGATCTGCTGCAGCTGCTCGAGGCCCGCGGCATCGACGGGCGCGGCATCGAGCTATCGCGCGAGGGCGTCAATCGCTGCGTCGCCAAGGGCCTCGCGGTGGTGCAGGGCGATGCCGACACCGACCTCGTCAATTATCCCGACGACGCGTTCGACTATGTGATCCTGTCGCAGACGCTGCAGGCGACGCGGCAGCCGAAGGTCGTGCTGGAGAACTTGCTGCGCATCGGCCATCGCGCCATCGTGTCGTTCCCGAATTTCGGCTTCTGGAAGATGCGGCTCCAGCTCCTGATCGGCGGCCACATGCCGCGCACGGAGAATCTGCCCGCGACCTGGTACGACACCGCCAACATCCACTTCTGCACCATCAAGGATTTCGTCGAGCTCTGCGACGCGATCAACGTCAAGATGGAACGCTCCGTGGCGCTCGATCTCTACGGCCGCCCCGTGCCGCTGAACCTGCCCTGGTGGGTGTGGAACATGTTCGGCGAGCAGGGTGTGTTCCTGCTGACGCGCGGCGGGCAAGGGAAATAGCCTCACCGTCATTGCGAGCGTAGCGAAGCAATCCAGAGTCTTTCCTTGGAGGAAGTCTGGATTGCTTCGTCGCAAGAGCTCCTCGCAATGACGGAGCGTATAGCGTCGCCGTCGCCCTAATGCGCAGCCAGCGACCTCGGATCCCGCACCGGCCAACGGCCGGCTTCGACCAGCGTCACGAAGCGCTCGACGCTCTCGTTGAACAGCGCGGGCTCTTCGAGATTGAGCACGTGGCCCGACTTCGGAAACATCGCGAGCCCGGCCGCGGGCAGGTGCTTCTTCAGGAACAGGCTCGCCCCGATGCACGGATCGTCCTCGTCGCCGCAGATGATCAGCGCGGGCGTCGTCACCTTCGCGATCGTCTCCGTCAGCGTGTAGATCGAGGGCCGCCCGCCCTGGAAGCCGCGCATCGTGCGCGCCGAGCCCTTTGAATCGTGCCGCGCCAGCGCGGCGTAGAAATCGGCATGGCCGCGCGGGTCCTTCACAAGGAAGGGAATCCGGCTCGGTGCCTCGCGCGTGACCTTTGCGACTTCCGCGGAGCCCAGCGTCTCGAACTGCTCGGCATTGGCGCGGCACTGCTTGCGCCAAGCCTCCAGGTTCTCGAGCTCGGAGCCCGAGCCGACACCGGCGAGCGTCATCGACAGCGCGCGCTGCGGCGCGTTCAATCCGATCTGGAGCGACGAATAGGCGCCCATCGAGAGGCCGACGAGATGCGCGCGTTCGATCTTGAGATGATCGAGCACCGCGAGCGCGTCGGTGTAGAAGTGCTTGTAGGTGTAGACCTCGCCCGCAGGCACGTCCGATGGCGTGTAGCCGCGTGCGGAATAGGTGATGCAGCGGTGGCCGCGCGAGAAGTAGCGCATCTGCGGCTCCCAATTGGTGTAGTCGGCCGCGAACTCGTGCAGAAAAATGATCGGCGTTCCCTGGCCCGCTTCTTCGAAATAGATGCGGACGTCATCCCTGGTCGTGGCGTGGGGCATTAACCGTTTCCCTCTCTTCAAGCCGTGCACGCAGGATCGCAGTTAATGTTGTTGTCCGCAATGCGGCAGCCTGAAACGAGCACCAGCGCAAAATCATCGCAGCTATTCGCCGGGCGTGGCGTCTTTTTCTCGCCACATCCGGAAGCTTTACGGCTCGTCGGTTGTCGGCCACCGCACGGGCCGACGGGAAAGAGGGGTGTCAACGAAGGATGAAGAATGTTTGAGTTGTTTGCGTCTCGCCTGTCGCGCTGTGTTGTCGCGCTGGCGATCTTCTTCGCGGCGGTTGCCGCTTTCGTTTCTCCGGCCTCGGCAAGGCCTCATCATCGTCATAGCGCAGAGCGGCACGCTCACGCACATCACGCCAGACATCATCACTATCGCCACCATGCACGCAGCTCGCGCTTCGATCGCAGCGCGGCGCAGTTGCAGGCGGGCGGCTTTGGCGACACCCAGGCCTCCTATGATCCGAACGCCAACAGCGGCGGCATGGCCCGCAACGCAATGGCCAGCACGACGGCGGTCGCAGGCAGCGGCAGCTTCGGCGGCGGATCGGGCCTCGTGTCCGAGGCACGGCGCTATCTCGGCGGCAACCCGACCGGGCGCGGCAGCCTGTGGTGCGCGCGCTTCATGAACATGGTGCTGCAGCATACCGGCCATCAGGGCACCGGCTCGGACATGGCGAGCTCGTTCGCGCGCTATGGCACGCGTGTCTCCGGCCCGCAGGTCGGCGCCATCGCGGTGATGTCGCGCGGCCGCCGCGGCGGCCATGTCGGCATCATCACCGGCGTCGACGCGCAGGGCAATCCGATCATGATCTCAGGCAACAACGGCAACCGCGTCCGCGAGGCGCCGGTCTCGCGCGGCCGCATCTATGCGTATGTGATGCCGAATTGAGGTGAGGATGTAGGGTGGGTTAGCTGGCGGTCGCGCGAAGCGCGGTCCGCCAGCGTAACCCACCTCTTCTGTTTCGGCGGTGACAGACAGTGGTGGGTTACGCCTGCGGCTAACCCACCCTACGAACCGTCACACCAGTCTCGGCTGCTCCACCGCGACGGCATCGCCCACGCCGATCTCGCCATCGGCGATCACCTCGGCATAGATGCCGCAATCCATGTGGCCGAGATGGCGCGACAGCGTCGGCGGAATCTCGAGATCGCGTGCGGCGGTCACGGGGTCGACATTGGTGGCCGGGCAGCGGACGATGCGCTTGACCACCTTCAGCCGCGCCGCGCCGATCGCGAGCGTCTGGCCGACTAGGTCGAGCTCGGACCAGGCGGGCCAGCCCTTCACATAGAGGTTGCCGCGGAAGCGCAGCGGGTGGACGGCAGTGCCGCCCAGCATCGCCTCGATGGCCCGGACGCTGTCCAGGTTGATGATCGACACGACCTTGCGGGCGACGTCGGAAAAGCTGTGGTCGCGGCCGGACAGGACCTTTGGCGGGCCCTTCAACTCCGGCTGGAAGTTCTCGGTGAAATAGCTCTCGATGGCGGTGCGCCCGGCGGCGGTCTCCAGATCGCCGCTGGCGACGATCTGGCCGCCCCTGCGGATGGTCAGGCGATTGGTCGCGTCCTCGAACCGGGTGTCGAGGGAAGCCAGCCGCTCATTGCGCGCCAGCATCAGGAACAGGATTTTCGGCTTCCATTCGGGCGCCTCGGGATCGAACCCGCTCGGCCCGTTCTCGATGGCGTAGCGGCGATCGGCCGGCAGCGTCTGGCCGGTCCGCAAGGGGACCCGGGGCAGGCTCTCGGGCGTCAGGCCCTTGATCGGGTAGCGGTAGAGGCCGGTGATCTCGGCGGTCTGGCTGGCTGTCATGCCGCTACTTAGGGGATTCGACGCAGCCCCGCCAAGCGGGCGGATCAGCGCACGAAATTGTGAACTCGCCTCTTTCGCATCAGCAGCCCGCTTCCCACATCTGCCTCAGGCCGGCGGCAACGCCGGTCCAAGACGACCGTTACCGGTTGAGAAACGTCAATGCGGTATTCGGAAACCCAATGAAGATGCCGTTTGGGGTGCCTTAGAGGGCCCCAGGGGCAGGCCGAGGGAAAGAAAAGACCATGAATATCGACAAATATACCGAACGCTCCAGGGGCTTCGTCCAGTCTGCGCAGTCGCTTGCGGTGCGCGAGGGGCACCAGCAGTTTTCCACCCTGCACGTCCTCAAGGTCCTCCTGGACGACAACGAGGGCCTCGCTGCCGGTCTGATCGACCGCGCCGGCGGCAATTCCCGTGCGATCCTGAAGGCGACCGAAGAGGCCCTGAACAAGGTGCCGAAGGTCTCCGGCGGCGGCGCCGGACAGATCTATCTTGCGCCCGAGCTTGCCCGCACCTTCGACGCGGCCGAGAAAGCCGGCGAGAAGGCCGGCGACAGCTTCGTCACCGTCGAGCGGCTGCTGCTCGGTCTCACGCTGGAGAAGACCAGCGAGGCCGGCGTGATCCTCGCCAAAGGCGGCGTCACTCCGCAAAATCTCAACGCCGCGATCGAGGCGCTGCGCAAGGGCCGCACCGCGGATTCCGCGACGGCCGAGAACGCCTATGACGCGCTGAAGAAATACGCCCGCGATCTCACCCAGGCTGCGCGCGACGGCAAGCTCGACCCGGTCATCGGCCGCGACGAGGAGATCCGCCGTACCATCCAGGTGCTCTCGCGCCGGACCAAGAACAATCCCGTCCTGATCGGCGAGCCCGGCGTCGGCAAGACCGCCATCGCGGAGGGCCTCGCGCTGCGCATCGTCAACGGCGACGTGCCCGAGAGCCTGAAGGACAAGAAGCTGCTGTCGCTGGACCTCGGCGCCCTGATCGCGGGTGCAAAGTACCGCGGCGAGTTCGAGGAGCGGCTGAAGGCCGTGCTCCAGGAAGTCACCGCGAGCGAGGGCAACTTCATTCTGTTCATCGACGAGATGCACACGCTGATCGGCGCCGGCAAGGGCGATGGCGCGATGGACGCGTCCAACCTGCTCAAGCCTGCGCTCGCCCGCGGCGAGCTGCACTGCATCGGCGCGACCACGCTCGACGAGTACCAGAAGCACGTCGAGAAGGACGCCGCGCTGGCGCGGCGCTTCCAGCCGATCTTCGTCAGCGAGCCCTCGGTCGAGGACACCATCTCGATCCTGCGAGGCCTCAAGGACAAGTACGAGCAGCACCACGGCGTGCGGATCACCGATTCCGCGCTGGTGGCCGCGACGACGCTGTCCAACCGCTACATCACCGACCGCTTCCTGCCCGACAAGGCGATCGACCTCATGGACGAGGCCGCGGCGCGGCTGAAGATGCAGGTCGATTCCAAGCCGGAGGAGCTGGATTCGCTCGACCGCGAGATCATCCGGCTCAAGATCGAGCAGGAGGCGCTCAAGAAGGAAAGCGATCTCGGTTCGAAATCCCGTCTCGAGTCACTGCAGAAGGAGCTCGCCGAGCTCGAAGAGAAGTCTGCGGCGCTGACGGCGCGCTGGAGCGCGGAGAAGAACAAGCTCTCCAACGCCCAGAAGCTGAAGTCGGAGCTCGACGCCCTGCGCGTCGATCTGGCCGATGCGCAGCGGCGCGGCGAATTCCAGAAGGCGGGCGAGCTGGCCTATGGCCGGATTCCGCAGCTCGAGAAGCAGCTCGCGGACATCGAGGCGCGTGAAGGCTCCGGTGAGATGATGGAGGAGGCGGTGACCGCCAACCACATCGCGCAGGTGGTCTCGCGCTGGACCGGCGTGCCCGTCGACAAGATGCTGGAGGGCGAGAAGGAGAAGCTCCTGAAGATGGAGGAGCAGCTCGGCACGCGCGTCGTCGGCCAGGCCGAGGCCGTGCGTGCGGTCGCGACCGCCGTGCGTCGCTCCCGTGCCGGCCTGCAGGACCCGCACCGGCCGACCGGCTCGTTCATGTTCCTGGGGCCGACCGGCGTCGGCAAGACCGAGCTGACCAAGGCGCTCGCCGAGTATCTCTTCAACGACGAGACCGCGATGGTCCGCCTCGACATGTCCGAATACATGGAGAAGCACTCGGTCTCGCGGCTGATCGGCGCGCCTCCGGGCTATGTCGGTTATGACGAGGGCGGTGCGCTCACCGAGGCGGTGCGGCGCCGGCCTTACCAGGTCGTGCTGTTCGACGAGATCGAGAAGGCGCACCCTGACGTGTTCAACGTCCTGCTGCAGGTGCTCGACGACGGCCGCCTGACCGATGGCCAGGGCCGCACCGTCGACTTCCGCAACACGTTGATCATCATGACCTCGAACCTCGGTTCGGAATTCCTGGTGAACCAGCCGGAGGGCGAGGACACCTCGGCCGTGCGCGAGCAGGTGATGGGAACGGTGCGGGCGCATTTCCGCCCCGAATTCCTCAACCGCGTCGACGAGATCATCCTGTTCCACCGCTTGCAGAAGAGCGAGATGGGCCGGATCGTCGAGATCCAGTTCGCGCGACTGCAGAAGCTGCTGACCGATCGCAAGATCGTTCTGACGCTCGATGCCGCTGGCCGCGACTGGCTGGCCGCCAAGGGCTGGGATCCCGCCTACGGCGCAAGGCCGCTGAAGCGCGTGATCCAGCGCTACCTGCAGGACCCGCTCGCCGAGATGATCCTCGGCGGCGACGTGCGCGACGGCGACAACGTCGCGATCTCGTCCGAAGGCAACGTGCTGACCTTCAACGGCAAGGCGCCGCAAACCGCTGAGATCGCCCAGTTCGAGGCGCCGGTGTCGAAGCGGAAGCTGAACTGAGCGTCATCGCTGCCTGAAACAACAGAGCGCCCCGGAGAGGTTTCTCCGGGGCGTATTGTTTTGAGCGAGCTGTTTTGATCGCGCCGGGTTGACGTCCTAGCCGAGTGCCGGCGCGGCGCCGGGCGCGGCCGGTGCGGCCTCCTCATCGTCTTCCTCGAGCTCGGACAGGATGTCGACGAGCTCGCGCACCCGTCCCTGTGCCAAGGGCCGCAAATCGTTGATCATCGGCTCGTCATTGGCGAGCCAGGCCTGGGCCTCGGCGAGTTCCTCGACGGTCGCGCCGGTCCCGATAATCTGGGCAATGGTGACGTCGTCGGCCCGATCCACGATCTTGATGACATCGTCGCGTGAGAGCCGCGTCATGGCGATCCTCCTGCTGGTCGGCTTCCCCTCAGCCTTTAACGGGGAACCGGCGGGGCCGGTTCCCGTGCGGCGAGGTTCCGCGGCCAGGCGCTACTTCTTCACCGCCTTGTAGATCGCATTCTCGATGTCGGAGGAGAAGTAGATCACGCCGCTTGCGCCGATCGCCACGCCCGTCGGAATGTGCGTCGGCAGGCCGCCGGGCGCGCCCGTCAGGCCGATCGGGAGATTGGCCGCGATCTCCGTGACCTGGCCGCTCTCCGGTGCGATCTCGATCAGCCGCCTGGCGCCGACTTCCGCCACGATCAATTGGCCTTGGGGACCTCGCGCGATGCCTTCGGGCATCTTCAGCTCCTTGGCGAGCACGGTTTTCTCGCCGTTGCTGTCGATCCGGGACACGGTGCCCGCAAAGGCCTCGGTGACGTAGACCTCGTCGGTCTTTCCGCGAACGAGCCCGACCGGGCCCTCGAGATTGCCTGCCAGCGTGGTGCGATCCTTGCCGTGCTCCCCGCTCACCTTGGTCAGCGACTTGGTGCCGAGCTCGGCCACCAGGATGCTGCCGTCTGCCAGCACGATCGCGTCATGCGGCGCCTTGAAGCCGTGCAGCATGTCGCGCGTTGCGCCGGTCTTGCCGTCGATCACCTGCACGGTGCCGGTGAACCAGCTCGACAGGATCACGTCATTGCCGTTCGCCGTCGCGCTCATCGGATATTCGAGCGTGGTGCCTGCGGCGTGCATACGGGCCTTCTCTGTGACCTCGCCGGTCGCGCCGTCCACCGTGCGATAGGCGAACACGTCGGCGACGTGGATGGTGTCCTTGTCGTTCTCCGAGGTGACGCCGATGCCGCCGGGCAGCGCGAGCTTGCCGATGATGATCTGCTTGGCCTCGCCGGTCGCGGGATCCACCTGCTGGATGCCGTTGTCGGCCATGTTGGACACGTAGATGCGGTCCTTGTCGTCGATGGCGAGATTGTCCAGCGACGGCTTCAACTGCGCGACCGTCGTCTTGGCGCCCGTTTTGGGATCGACCCGGACGAGCTGGCCGAGCGCGGTATCGACCACGAAGAGATTGCCCTTGGAATCGAAGTTCACCGCGGCGGGGACCTTGAAGCCGTCGGCGACGACGGTGAGCTCGGCCTTGTCGACGTCGACCTTGGCGACCTGGCCCTTGAACCAGAGCGGACCGTAGAGCTTGTCGTCGGGACCGAACTCGAAGCCGTTGAGGCCGCCCATCTTCTCCATGATCTGGCGGGCCGGTTTGACGCCCTCGACGTCGATTTCATAGAGCGTGTCGCCGAGGAAAACGGTCGTGGCGTACAGCCTGCCGTCCTTGCGGAAGGCGAGGGAATTGATGCCGGGAAGGCCCGACGCGAGTTTCTTGATCGGGCCGTCGCCCTTGCGGGCATAGAGATCGCCGGCGAGGAATCCGGTCCAGGCCATGGTGCCGTCGGGCGCGAACGCAATGTCGTCGGCCATTCCGATCGGAGCCGGGATTGAAACCTTGGCGGTACCGCCTGGGATGTCGACCTCGTAGAGCGCCGCGCCCGCGACGCTGCCGGCGAACAAATGGCCGGCCTTGTCGATCGCAAGCCCGTGCACGCCGTGGAAGGCCGAGCCGGGAACGAGCTTCGTGATTTCCCAAGTGTCGGCCGATGCGCTCGAGACGGAGAAAACCGCGGCAACCAGGGCCGCGCAGGCGAACCTGCTCTTCATGGCGAGACCTCCCGTTTTTTGGAAAGTATTCGCCCGTCACACGGCTTTGGCAAACGAAACTTGACGTTGTGATGCAGTGAAGCGACCTGCGGTTTCGCAGCGCTGTTTTCAGCAATGTCTGGAGATGTCAGGCCGGTATCGGCCGGTTGCGACTACCGGTTGCTGACCTGCAACGGCCCGCCGGTGGCGTCCGACATGCGCGCGATGGCGCCGCCGCGGCCGCTCATCATGCCGTCGAGCCGGTCGCGTTCCTTCTCGAAGCCCGCCAGCACCGCGCCCTCGAGCGAACGGCCGCGCGGCAGCTTGACGCGCAGCGGATCGACGAAGCGGCCGTTGACAAGGATTTCGTAGTGCACGTGCGGGCCCGTCGACTGGCCGGTCGAGCCGACGAAGCCGATCACCTGGCCCTGCCGCACCTTCTTGCCGACTTCCATGCCCTTGGCGAACGCCGACATGTGGCCGTAGGCGGTCTCGTAGCCGTTGGAATGCTTGATGCGGATGTATTTGCCGTAGCCGCCTTCGGGGCCGGCCTTCTCGATCATGCCGTTGCCGGAGGCGAAGATCGGCGTGCCGTAGGCGGTGGCCCAGTCGACGCCGGTGTGCATCTTCACATAGCCCAGGATCGGATGGCGGCGGCCGCCGAAGCCCGAACGCATGATGGCGTTGTTGACGGGTTTCCTGACCAGGAACTTCTTCGCGCTCTTGCCGGTCTCGTCGTAGTAGTCGACCACGCCGTCGTCGGGGCTCTGGTAGCGGTAGTATTTCTTGGTCTCGCCGCCGACCGTGAGGGAGGCGAACAGCACGTCGTTCTTTTCGCTCGACGTCGTGCCCTCTTCCTCGCCGGCGTAGAAGACGTCGAAGGAATCGCCCGGCTGCACCTTGCGCTGGAAATCGACGTCGTAGGAGTAGATCTTGATCATGTCCTCGATGACGGGCATCGGGACCTTGTTGCGCATCGCGGTCTCGTAAATGCTCTGGTAGAGCCGCACGCCGGTGCCGTCATCGTCGTCATCGTCGTCGCTGTTGGCGTTGGCCGCAGCGTCGGCGACGGTGTTCATGCTGGAGACGTCGACGGCGACGTACTTGCCGAGGTCGGACAGTGCCGCGATCGCCTCGACCATGGTGTCGTTAGCAACCACGACGCGATAGGGCTGGAGCCGGGCGCCGGGGCTCGCGGGCGCCATCAGGATGCGGAGTTTCTCGCCTTCCTTCAGGCCGCCGTCGCGGCCGCGCGGGCCGAGTGTCGCGGTGATCGCCTTGATTTCCTCGGCCGTCGCGCCGAGATCGCGCAAGACGGAGCCGACGCTGTCGCCCTTCTTGACGACGTGGACGCGTTCGCCGTTCGGATTGCCGCCGGTGATCTGTTCCTTGGTCTTCGGCAGCAGCGTGACGTTTTCCGGCACCACGCGGGTTTCGAAGCCGGCATAGGGATCGGACGACGACACCTCGGTGGCATAGGCCATCTTGATGTCGGAAGGACCGGTCGCGCCGGACACGTCGGCGGCGGCATTGGCGAGCGAGGCGTAACGCACTCCGCTGCCTCCGCGCCAGTTGGCGGCATCGCGCACCCGCATCAGGATGTCGTCGAGCGCCACCACCGCGGTGATCTTGGCCTTCGGCAGCACCTGCGCGAGGTCCTTGGTGACGAAGGAGACCTCGGCGTCGGGCTCGACGGCTTCCGGATTGTTCGGATCCTCCGACGCCGTCTTCGGATCGGAGCCGACGTCGGTCAGCAGACGCTGGGCGTTGAACGGCGGAATCTTCGCCGACAGATCGCTCGTCGTCATCGACAGATTGCCGGCGATGCGGACGAAGGKGCGCACCCGCATCACGTCGCGATTGCCGACGCGGGCGACCGTCGAGACGCGCACGATGTTGCGCGAGGCCGTGGATTCACTGGGGGGAGGCAGGCGGTCGCTCTTGTGCAGCGTGGCGGCGCGGTCGGCAGCGCCGAAGGCACCACGCAGCGCGCCTTCGACCCGCTCGGGCACCTTGGCGAAGGTCATCTCGCCGTCGAGAGACGCGAAAACGGCGCCGCCGATCAGGGCTGCGCCGCAGAGTCCGGTCAGAATTGTCCCGCTGAACCATTGTACCGAGACGCGACGGCGATCGATGACGGCGGCTTCCGAACCATCGACGGACAGCGGCGGCTCGTGGCCGAGATCGATGATCCCGGTCTCACGCCCATAAGCGCCGCGTGACGTCCTGTGGTTCAACCCAAGTCCCCCAATCAACGACCCAAGAGCCCAATGAGCTCGATCTCCAGAGCCCGGTTTCGAGCCCTTCCCTGGCTGCCCTCTTGGAGGGGCATCGCAGGAACGGGCAAGCCGCACAGGCGTCCGCGGTCAGAAGGCCCGATGGTCGGGCCGGCCGGAATTACGAACAGCTAAGCGGAAAAAGATCTCTCGATGTCTCTCGAATGTCTGAAGAAGGCCGCTTCATCGGTATGATCGCCTTCCTCTGACCCCACGCAAATCGCCGGCAGCCCCCACTGGCATCCCCGCGATTCAAGCTTGTCTCTTATCAGAACGCCGCGGGATTGTGGCTCAAGTACGGCGCCTAATATGGAAAAAGTTTCCTGAACGGCCTGGCGCGGAGGGCCTTAGGGCGAGCGGCAGGGGAGGCCGCTCCAGGACCCCCTCAGGAGCCCCTCCCGAGCCCCCTGAGGCCCAAACTTTTTTCAGATTTATTGCGGCGCAGTTCCGTCAGGCGATCTCCCTGGCCTTCTAATCGGCTAGAATCATTGAAATTTTTTCGACAACCCACTGTACGACGATTTGTTGACGATTGGCGTTGACAGCCCGGAAGGTGGGGCCTATAACCCCAACCACTGAGCGCGGCGCCGCCGGGTCACTGACCAAGGCGAGCGGACGCGTCACTGATGCTCCTCACCTTGTTGAGTGACACAACAACCGACACCAGTCGGTTGGAGTTCATCCATCGTCGGTAAGGGTGTCGGAACCCTTCCTCTCAGGAAGGTTGAGACCTCTCCGGTCTCGGGCTGTTTGACAAGTGAAGATGAAGAAAGAGAAACGTGGACGGCGGAGTCCTTGCGGGTCTCGCTTCTGAAGAGCTTCGGCTTTTCGGATCGGGACCGGACGAAAGACTTCGGCGGTACACGTTTTAAAGGAAACACCATCGTTGCCAGCGATGTGAATCGCAGGCAGCTCGGCGGCTTCGGTCGTCGGAAAAATGGTGGGACCTCGTCAAACGTTGTGATCAGCCGGTTCAAAGTTCAAGTCCAACTTGAGAGTTTGATCCTGGCTCAGAGCGAACGCTGGCGGCAGGCTTAACACATGCAAGTCGAGCGGGCGTAGCAATACGTCAGCGGCAGACGGGTGAGTAACGCGTGGGAACGTACCTTTTGGTTCGGAACAACACAGGGAAACTTGTGCTAATACCGGATAAGCCCTTACGGGGAAAGATTTATCGCCGAAAGATCGGCCCGCGTCTGATTAGCTAGTTGGTAGGGTAATGGCC
>NZ_LVEM01000008.1 GCF_001641335.1 Bradyrhizobium stylosanthis | reverse complement strand
CGATGGTGTCGCCGGCTTCACGGCTGGTGATCATCGCTTCACGACGACCGATGCCAGCGGCAACTGGAAGATCAGCGGCCTGACGCTGGCTGACGTCGGCAAGAAAATCTACGAGGTCGTTCCTGGTGGGTCCGAGCAGACAGGCACGCTGGTGCAGACCGTCGACAACCCGGGCGGTGGCGGAACCGACACCGGCAACGACTTCACAAACTTCCTGAACTACTCGATCAGCGGAACGAAGTATGAGGACTTGACCGGCAACGGCAAGACCAACGACGACACCCCGTGGTCGCATGCGYCGGTGACCATCTACATCGAAGACGATGGCGTTGCCGGCTTCACGGCTGGYGATCATCGCTTYRCGACGACSGATGCCAGCGGYAACTGGWMGATCAGCGGCCTGACGCTGGCYGACGTCGGCAAGAARATCTACGAGGTCGTTCCTTCCGGGTCCGAACAGACGGGCACGCTGGTGCAGACCGTCGACAACCCCGGCAGYGGCGGAACCGACACCGGCAACGACTTCACAAACTTCYTGAACTACTCGATCAGCGGAACGAAGTATGAGGACCTGACCGGCAACGGCAAGACCARTGACGACMCCCCTTGGTCGCATGCGCCGGTSACYATCTACATCGAAGACGACGGTGTCGCCGGCTTCACGGCCGGCGATCATCGCTTTACGACGACGGATGCCAGCGGCAAYTGGTCGATCGGCGGACTGACGCTGGCTGACGTCGGCAAGAAGATCTACGAGGTGGTTCCTTCCGGGTCCGAACAGACGGGCACGCTGGTGCAGACCGTCGACAACCCCGGCAGCGGCGGRACCGACACCGGCAACGACTTCACAAACTTCYTGAACTACTCGATCAGCGGAACGAAGTATGAGGACCTGACCGGCAACGGCAAGACCAATGACGATACTCCGTGGTCGCATGCTCCGGTGACCATCTACATCGAAGACGACGGTGTCGCCGGATTCACGGCTGGCGATCATCGCTTTACGACGACGGATGCCAGCGGCAACTGGTCGATCGGCGGACTGACGCTGGCTGACGTCGGCAAGAGCATCTACGAAGTCGTTCCCGGCGACTCCAAGCAGACCGGCACGCTGGTGCAGACCGTCGACAACCCGGGCAGCGGCGGCACCGACGCGCACAACGACTTCACCAACTTCGTGCTGTTTGATATTTCCGGAACGAAGTACAAGGACCTTACCGGAGACGGCATAACGAATGACGACACGGGTCTCCCCGGCATCAAGATCTTCATCGATCTGAACAACAACGGTGTCCTGAATTGGACCGATCTCAACTCCAACGGCAAGTGGGATGCAGGCGAAGGAGATCGTTGGACGACAACCGACGCCAATGGCCACTATTCCTTCACCGACCTCGACTACACCTATGCCGGGGACAAGGTCTATGAGGTGGTGCCCAGCGGCTACGTTCAGACCGCCGGCATCGGTGGTTACAGCATCGTGGGAACGTCGGGCCACGATCAGACGACCGGCATGGACTTCGCCAACTTCCAGTTCAAGCCGGCGGCCGAGTTGACCCAGGGATACTGGTCCAACCATACCGAGGCGTGGGACGGCAAGACAGGGTTGGGTAAGACGACGAGCGCGAACGACGTGCCCGCCGAAGCCAATCCGAGGACCGATGGCTATCTGCTGCTCGGCGACCTCAACCACAATGGCGTGGCCGATGGAACCGAGGTTGGGCACACCTTGCTCGTCGATCTGAAGGCTGCGCAAGCGATCGAGGCGGGCGCAACCTTGGGCGATTCTCGCACCATCATGCTGGCCCAGGCGATCGCCACTCAGCTGGATATCAACAACGGCTTCAACAAGTACGGCACCGGCAACCTCGAGCCGCACAATCTGATCACCGAGGCGGTGGATTGGCTCAAGGCATCCGGCGGCGTGCTTGCCGACGGTACGCTATCTGGCCAGGGTACGGTGTCCAAGGCCGGCGTGTTGACCGGCGGCGAGTGGGGTACCAGCGGCAACCAGTTCTACCTGGGAGCAGGCACCAAGACGTGGGGGGGCGATCAGACGATCAATGGAGTGACCGGCATCAACGGCGAGGACATCAAGAATGCCCTGATGTGGTTCAATCAGAACCAGCTGGTGGTCTCTCAGGACGGCAACGCCGTGGCCTGGAATGACAACGGGACTCTGGAGAACGTCCATACCAATGCGATGGACAATTTCTGGCTGACGCTCCACGAGCAGAACCTGGTCTAACCGAAACACCGCGTTGAACCGGCGCGAGGTGGGCCTTGGCGCAAGCCAAGGCCCATTTCGTTTGCCTGGATGCAATGCCCGTCAGCCCTACGCAACAAGCGTCCATGCCGTTCCCGTGTGGAGCAGGGTCGACGCGACGCCGACCACGTCGGCAACCGTTACCGATGCCTGTCCATTGTGGGCATCGACAACGATGTTGGTTCCTCCGTTTCCATCGGAAACGAGGCTCAACCATCCGTCCGCGATGGGATTTGCGCCGCTATAGCCTGCGGAACTCAAAGCCTGATTCAGGTCGATGACGTCCTGGCCGGCGGTAAAGTCGCGGACGACATCAACGGATGAAGCAAGGAATTTGAACACGAAGGTGTCGCTGCCCGGGCCGCCATAAAGGACGTCAGCGCCGCGACCGGCCACGATCGTGTCATTGCCACGGCCCGCCTGGATCGTATCGCCGAAATCGTTGGCGATGATGGTGTCGTTGCCGTCGCCGGCCCAGACGAACTTGATGACGGTGTCTGCAGCGATCTGGAGTTGCCGGCCGGCGATTGTGTCGGTCGCTCCCGAATGCAGGTCGAGGTAGGAGCCGGTCGTGACAGCTGCGGTGTTGAGCACGGCCGTGCCGCTCGTGTCGTGGAGCAGTGCCCGGCTGGCTCCCGCCGCCGTCGCAAACTCATCGGTGTAGATGTAGCTCGTCGGCGTGTTCGGCGCATCGCCCAGGACCTGAAGGGACCAGCCGTTCAGTGTGCCGGTATTTCCGCTGACGCTGTCGGTGACAGTCAGGGTCCAGCTTCCCTTGGCATCTTCGCCCCAGAAGGTGTTTGCCGTGGTTTCGAAAACGATGCCGCCGCCGGTGCCGTTCGAAGGGTGGGAAATCAGCGTGGCGGTCGTTCCGCTTGCGGAGGTGAGGGTGACGGTGAGGTCACTCGCATTGGCGTGGGTGATGTTGAGATCCACCACGACCTTGTCGACAATCTCGGACGAGTTGAGCGTGATCGTGCTGCTCAGGCTTCCGGTGCCATCGGGTATCTTGGCGTTGTCGGTATGGTTCACCGTCTGGATCGACATATCCGCATAGGTGGACTGCTTCATCCAGCTTTCGGCAAGACGGACCGCCGCGGTCGCGTCGACCAGGCCGAAGCCGTAGTCGTTCGAAAAATGCAGGCCGCCGCCGTTCCAGTCATGCGCGCCGTTGGTTTGCCAGCCGGTGCTGGCGGTATCGGTGTTCTTCGCCGAGTAGGCCAGGATTTCCATGATATCGCGATAGCCGAGGTCGGGATTGGCCTGCAGCATCAGTGCAATGATGCCCGTCACCGTCGGCGCGGCAAACGAAGTGCCGGACATCAGGGCGTAGTCGTTGGTCGTATACCCATAGGTTCCGGCACGATCATCCGTCTGGATGCTCGTTCCCGGTGCCGAAACGAGAAGCGCCGCGCCCGGGGTGCTGTACGAGGCTACGACACCCGCAGCGCCCGTTGCGCCGACCGTGATGACGTAGGGGTCGTTCTGATAGTTGTGATAGTTGACGTTGTCGCCGCTCGCACGGCCATTGCCTGCGGCGAACACGACCGGGATACCGAGACCGCCACGACCATTGGCAACGTCGTTCAGGAGTGCCGCTTTCGAAGAGCTGAAAGCCGAGCTGAAGAAGTTGTCCTGGAATGCGGTCGTGTATCCCCAGCTTGCATTGCCGACATCCATGCCGTTCGTCACGAGGTGATTGAGCGCATCCGCGAGCTGGCCGGGCGAGCCGGCCGAATAGCTTATACGGAAATCCGCCAGCCCCGCATTGTAGGCCACGCCGACGGTGCCGGATCCGTCTCGTGCCGCACCGATGACACCGAGCACAGACGTGCCGTGAAATTCGGTCGTCGGATCGCCAAAGGGATCGCTGCCGCCTGTAACTGCGTCGTAGTCGAGGTTGAACAGATAATTCGGTTTGATGTCGGAGTGGTTGTAGTCCACGCCGTCGTCCACAATCCCGATCTTGACGCCCTTGCCGGTATAGTTTTCCCAGGTCTTGAGAACATCAATGCCCGCCTTGGCATTGAACAGATTCCATTGCTTCAGATAGAGGCTGTCCGTCGGCGTGCCGCTGTCTCCGACAGGCGGATTGAGAGCCTTCCACGCGATCGGGATCGTGGGATAGACGTCAGCCGTCGTAACTGTCGTACCTCCGCCCGTGCTGCCCCCGGTTGTCGTTCCGCCTCCGCCTCCGCCGGTGCCTGTGCTTCCGCTGGTGCTTGTGCTTCCGCCGCTGCCGCTGGTCTTTTTGCCTCCAGCAGCAAATGCGTCGAACCCTCCATCCATGTGGCTCGACTGATCCGCATGAAGCGCCGGATTCCCCGATGTGGCTGCCGAAGCGATGTTCAGTCCGGCGAATTCCCATTCCACGGCATTTGCGTTCGCTTCGGAGAAATTCCCGTGCTGATCATTCGCGCCCCGCTTCGCCATCGAATCTCCTTGCATGTGCGACGGAAGAAAACGCGCGTTACGTCGCGCGTTGCTGCGGGGATCGGACGGCGTCGCGAATTAAAGGCGAGTAAATTCGGTCGTTAAACGGAGATCAGTGGTTCCAAAGCCCTGACGGGTGCACTCCAATTTTCCGCATCGATTTAATCGTGCATAAATTTTTGATGTTCGTTTATGTCGCCCGTTTACGGGGGTGGTGAAATCGTCCCGCCGGCGATGGCGATGATGCCGTTCCGGGGCGGAGCGTCGTTTCTCCGCGCACATGATCTCGCCGCGCCGGGTCCGATGTCCTTCCGGCGATCCTGACCGGCGCGCGGGCGACAAGGCGGTCCGGCTGCCGGAGCCGTATTCGTAATTTCCAAATATTCGGATTGACAGAAATCGCGAAGAGGGCTATAGACGTTGCCATCCTGGCCCATCAACAGGGGCGTATCGCGATCGTCACGAGACGGGGGCCGGGATGCGGTGGACGCGACGGCGTCGGCGCGGGCAGGGTCGCAGGGCGGGAATGCTTCCGTGAGCGGCAATGGCGCGCGCAGCGACACGGCGCCGAAAGCGTCTTCACATGGTCCTTGCGGTGCGCGCACGCCAGCCGCGGGGAATCCAGTGAAGATGTGCGCGGACGGAGAAGTCGTGTGGTCCTGGTGCCCGAAGTCTGGCGCCAAGCTTGGCGGGTGCGTTTCGCGTCAACCGGCGCGAGCGCTCGATATCCGCCAGGTGACGGGGGCAATAGAGCTCGTCTCCCCGGGGAGAGCGCGAAGGAAACCGTTAAAACCATCCGCGCAGGGAAGGCCGAGTGTCGGCTTCACCTGTGACCCACCCGTGCGCATGTCCTTGCACACGGGGCTGCGGGTGCCGGCGGGCGCCCGGCCTTCCCTGCGCCCTTACTTGCGGAAAGGGCAGTTCCCAGGTCAAGCTCGGGCATGTTGCGCCGCGAGAGCGCGAACCCGTGCCCGGCCGTGCGTCCGCGTACATCTCGACGCCGCCCGCGCCTGGGCGGATTTAAGTACGTTTCATGCGAGATAAATCCGTTAACTCGGAGAAAATCCGTAGCTCTACGGGGGCCTTTACCTTTTCGGCGAGGATTGATTTCGCTGCGTCCGGGGATTGTGCTAATCATCGTTCTCGATTTGACGAGAATTGTAACGACTGTCGGCAGGCTTTTTAATTCGGCCAGGGCGTTGTCGCTCGGGCGGGCTTTTTCATTAGAGGGGCGGGCGTCCCGCCGAATTGTGTGAGTGCGCCTTTCAGAAGGCCGGATGAACTCCGGCGCCTGCTGCAGACATGCCAGGGCTATTTCGTGACGGCGGGCGTCTTCAGCCTCGCCATTAACCTGCTGTACCTCGCCGGCCCGCTCTACATGCTGCAGGTTTATGACCGCGTGATCTCCAGCGCGAGCGAGATCACGCTGCTGATGCTCACGATCGCGCTGCTGCTGGCGTTCATGGCGCTTGCAGGGCTGGACGCGGTTCGTGGCAGAGTACTGACCCGCGCCAGCGTCCGTCTTGACCGGAAGATCGCCTCGCGGGTGATGACGGCGATCATCGATCGTTCGGCCGGCGCGGGCGGCGCCCGCAGCCAGGCGCTCCGCGATTTCGATACGTTTCGCCAGTTCGTCACCGGGACGGGCATCCACGCCATCTTCGATCTGCCCTGGGCCCCGATCTACATCGCGGTGATCTTCGCGTTGCATCCGTTCCTGGGAGCCTTCGCGCTGGGCTGTTCGGTCATCCTGGTGCTGATGGCACTCCTGAGCGAGTGGCTGGTCAAGCTGCCGCTCACGGAATCGAACGAAGCCGCCGCGCGCAGCTACAGCTTTACGGAAATGAGCCTGCGCAACACCGAGGTCGTGCGCGCGATGGGCATGACCGGCGGTCTGCTGCGGCGCTGGAGCCGCGATCGCGACCGGATGCTCGAGCGCCAGGTCGCAGCGAGCGACCGCGCCGCCGCGATCCAGAGCCTGATCCGCTTCCTGCGCCTCGCGATGCAATCGCTCATTCTGGGGCTCGGCGCTTACCTCGTGATCGAGCGGGTCACGACCGTCGGATCGATGTTTGCGGCCAGCATTCTGCTCGGCCGCGCGCTGCAGCCGGTCGAGCAGATCGTGGGATCCTGGCGGGGCCTCGTATCGGCACGGGCTGCATTCCTGCGCATTCGCGAACTGCTGACGGCGCATCCTCTGCTCGAGGCCGGCCTCACGCTGCCCAAGCCCAAGGGGCGGGTTGCGGTCGAAGCGCTCACCTTCGTTCCGCAAGGGAGCGCCAAGCCGATACTGCGAGGCGTGACCTTTGCGGTGGAGGCCGGGGAGGTGCTCGGCGTCATCGGACCATCCGGCGCCGGCAAGTCGACCCTGTCGCGCCAGCTCGTGGGCGTGCTGACGCCTTCTGCCGGCGCCGTGCGACTGGACGGGGCCGACGTCTCGACCTGGGTCAAGCGGGCGATCGGCGACCATGTCGGCTACCTGCCGCAGGATATCGAGCTGTTCTCGGACACGATTGCCGCCAATATCGGCCGCTTCGACGAGGGGAGCGACGGCGAGGTCATTCTTGCCGCCCAACTCGCCGGCGTGCACGAGATGATCCTGAGGCTTCCCGGAGGATACGACACCCAGGTCGGAGAAGGCGGTGCCATTCTGTCCGGCGGCTTCCGTCAGCGGATTGGCCTCGCGCGCGCCGTCTATGGCGGCCCGAGCCTGGTCGTGCTCGACGAGCCCAGCTCGAACCTTGACGCCGAGGGCGATGTCGCGCTGGCAGACTGCGTCGTGCAATTGAAGAAGCGCGGAGCAACGGTCGTCATCGTCTCGCATCGGCCGGCGACCATCGGCGTCGTCGACAAGATTCTCGTGCTCAGGGACGGCGTCGCCGAAATGTTCGGGCCGCGGGCCGAGATCATGGCACGGCTGACCCGTCCCGTGCCCATGCATGCCGTCCAAGGCTCCGGCAGTTAGGTTCGCGCAATGACCGTTCTCGATGGGACACCCAGGAATCTCGCAGCCGCTGGTGGCCAGTCCGGTCGTTCCGCGGGCGCGCCGAGCGACTCGATCAAGCGGATTGCTTTCGCCGGCTGGGCGATTGTCGCCGTGTTCTTCGGCGGGATCGGTGCGTGGGCTCTGACCGCGCCGCTCAACGGCGCCGTGGTGGCGAACGCGGTCGTCAAGGTGGAAGGCAATCGCAAGAGCGTGCAGCACCTCGACGGCGGCATCGTGAAGGAGCTGCGGGTGAGGGAGGGCGACAGGGTCCGTTTCGGCGACCTGCTGATCGTGCTCGACGAAACCCAGGCGCGCGCCGAATACGAAGTTCTGACACAGCAATGGGTCGTGCTTCGTGCGACGGAGGTCCGTCTCCTGACCGAGCTCGATCACGGCTCCGAGCTCGTGATGCCGTCGGATCTGAAGGCGCGGTCCGAAGACCCCTATCTCAAGAGCGTCTGGAACGGGCAGGTCAGCCAGTTCGAGAGCCGCCGGGCCGCGCTGGAGGGACAGCGCAGCGTCATCCGCGAGAAGATCAATCAGCTCGGCTCGCAGATCGTCGGCTCCCAGGCGCAAGTGAAATCATTCACCGATCAGATCAATTCCGTTCACAGCGAGGCAAAGGATATCGCGCCTCTGGTCGAGCGCGGCCTGATCGCGCGGCCGCGCATTCTGCAGCTGGAGCGGACCGCCTACGGCCTCGAAGGCCAGATCGCGGATAGCAACGCCAACATTGCCAAGGCGCGCCAGGCGATTGCCGAGCAAGAGCAGCAAGTGGCGCAGCTCGACAATGATCGGATGACCGATGTGACCAAGGACCTCAGGGACACCCAGGCGAAGATCCTGGAGGTCATCCCGAAAGCCATGAACGCCAAGGCCGTGCTCGGACGCATGGAGATCCGTGCTCCCTACAGCGGCCAGGTGGTCGGCCTCAACGTCTTTTCCGTCGGCGGTGTCATCCAGCGCGGTGACAAGATCCTGGACATCGTACCCGAGCAGGACGGGCTGACGATCGAAGCGCAGGTGGCGGTCGAGGACATCAGCGACGTGCATCCCAACACGCGTGCGGAAGTTCACCTGACGGCCTACAAGCAACGGATCGTGCCGATCATTCACGGCGACGTCATCCAGATTTCGGCAGATCGCCTGGTCGACCCCAAGACCAACAATCCGTACTACACGGCCTTCGTCCGGATCGATCAGGACGAGCTCGCGGCCATGCCGAACATCAAGCTCTATCCGGGAATGCCGGCGACCGTCATGATCCCGACCGTCCAGCGCACGGCATTTGAATATCTGGTTGGTCCGTTGATCATGTCGTTCAATCACTCCTTCCGCCAGAAATAGGACGCATGGGCCCGTTCGAGCGTGCTCGCGCGGATGGCGGTGAGGCAGCCGTCAACCCGCGGCGCCGACGCGGTAATGACGGCTTTACGATGCGTAATGCCGTTGTTGCGCTCCTGTTCAGCCTGCTTGCGGGCTGCGGAGGAACGCGACTTGCGCTTCAGAGCGAGGCTGAGGAGTCGTCCGTCAATCTGGCCGACGCGCTCGCGGATTGCCGCAACGGATTTCCCGATCAGATCGCGCAGGCGGTGCCGCGCGCCGATTGCATCGTGAAGGCAACCGAGCTCTCGGTTCGGCCGGGCCTGCGGTTTCCGGAGCTGCTCGACCGCGAGAATATGTTGCGCAAGGCGCTCGCTGCCCAGGTCGCGGCCGGCAACGTCTCGCTGCTCGAACGAAATGACCGGATTGCGAAGACGCACAAGGCCATCCTGGCGGAAGAGGCCGAGAGGCTGAGAGCGGCGCCGTCGGAGGGGCAGGGGGCCAGCCCATTGGCCGTCGTTCAGTGGCGGGCGTCCAATTCGGACGCATGTGCCCGGCTCGGGGGCAACTCGCCGAATTGTTACTGAACACGCCCGCCATGGCGGCGGGCAGGTCTGGTTCGCGAGGGCGGCGCGAAAAACTGCCTGCGTCGCTTCAGGACTATTTGCCGGGCTATTTGCAGGACTATTTGCAAGACTATTTGAACGGGTCGTCGATCGAAGCGGCCGACTGCCTGACGCGTCGAACCCCGATGGGGGAGCCGTCCGACACGAACTGCAGTTCGTAGCTCTGTCCCCGGGAGTCCGTCGCGGTGCAGTTGACGCTGGAGACCCGGCGCGCGGCAAAATTGCCGAACTGCCGGCAGATGCCGGTCGAGGCTTCCTCCGCGGGCACCGGCAGCCCATGGACCTTCGGCCGGTGCTTGGAATTCAGGAGCATCCGATCGACCGGAAGCTCGTAGGAATTGTCGTCGAAACGCTTTCCCTTCTCCCCGGAGAAGGACACGACGTGGCCGTCGTCCGCGGGATCCTCGAGGGCGACTGCGAAGCTGACGCGTCCGGCTTCGCTGTGGGCGTAGGCAACCGCCTTGCAGGCGTAGCTGCGCCCCGCGATCTTCAGGACGGTGCACTTACCGGACATGTGCGCGAGGATGTCGATCAGCGGCAGGCGATGCTCGATGCGCTTCGGAGCCTCCGCTCTCTGCTCCGCTGCCGGTGGGGTCCCGGGCGTCTGGGCGGCGCAAGGGGCCGCAAACGCAAAAAGCGCACCGGTGAGCAATAACCCGGGCCGCCGCCAACGTAAAAAACCCAACCGATCAATCACGCAATCCCCGCTGCCGGGTCGAGCGCCGCGGCGAAGAAAAGCCCGTCCGGCCAAACCCTTAACATGCTTGTCCCGGCCGCATAGTGACATTGAAGCCAGCACCGATCAATCGGTTGAACGAGCGGCAAAAACCCGTTTGCCTGTTTACTTAACAGCGTTGAAGCTTTACAGGGCCGGAATCGGCTGGCATCGCCCCTTTCGCTCGGCAGAGCGGCCGTCCTCCGCCAGGTCGGGCTGGTCACGCGGGCGTTGATATAATGAGTTAGGAACAACTCGTGATGCTGTGCGATAGTCTATGTTCTGCAGCTCTGGCTCGGGCCTTGCATACCTGCGGGACGGCGGCCCAAGGGGGCAGTCAGGCTGACCGACTGCATGGGATTGCGACGGGCTGCACCGGTTTCGAACGCGGAATTGAAGGGGCGATGATTGACTTGAAATCGAACGCAACCGTAATCTCGCTCACTTATGGTAGTTAAGGCCGATTCTCACATATAGAAATGGAATTTCAGGTGTCTAAGACCAAGAACAAGACGGTCGCCAGCTTCGGATCGCGCTTGAAACAGCTGCGTGAAGAGCAGTCGATGACGATCACGGAGCTGGCGAGGCGGATTGACGTCACGCCGCCCGCCATCTGGCATTGGGAAAAGCGCGGCAGGGTGCCCAAGCCCGCCACCATAAAGGCTGTGGCAAGGGTGCTTAACGTCAGCTCCGAGTTTCTCGAGAACGGTGTCCACGTCGTGAGCAGCCAGGACCAGGGGCCTCTGGATCAGCTTTCGCGGCGGCCCGACGACATGAACCTCGAGGAGCTGATCCGCGCCATCGAAGCAAAGGGCTTTTCCGTCCGGATCTCTTCGGCCCGCGATCGCGAAAACTAGAGGATGCGGGAGCCGTTTGGTTGAACCGGGCTCCCTTCTTCAATCGTCGCGAGGAGCCTCGCGCCATCCGTGCGTCGAGCACCGAGTGCTCGATATCTGACGATCCGCCGCTACCACAGGCCGTTTGTGCCGAACCCGCGAGATCGATAGAGGCTGCAACCGCCGCGTCACTCGTGTTGCATCGAAGCGCCTCGCGCTGTCCTGCAAAGGCTTCTTCGTAAGGTCCGCTCACGGAGCGCTGCGGAGCAAGCTGCCGAGGCAACGCCCGACTTGAATGATCTTTCAGCGAAATACTTGGGTACTTCCGGTGTTCGGGTCGTGCCCTTGATCGTGAATTTCCCCCGCCGAACGCGTCATCGCGCGAGTCGTGCGTTGATAAACTCAGATTAAATGTTTAGTTCCTGGTGGCAAAACGCGATAACAGGTGCGTTATTCTCGCGCCAAGGTTTTACAACTTGCGAGTGCGGCCGACGCTCGGTTTTGATGTCGCGATTCGCTAAGCATTTGATCAGATGTGCCTTGTCTGCGCGAAGCCTGATTTGATCGAAACTTCGGAATGCAACCGGAAGTAAGCACTCCAATCCACGTCAGTTGCGCGAGTAAATGCCGGCGGTAAAGCGCTTGTGGTGCGGCTACCGTCGTGTCATACTTTTGTAGTTAAGCGGAATTAAACTCCGCGTAAATTCGATTAAGTCGCCAACTCGACGTTCGAAGGAGGCGCTGCAATGAAAAAAGATTTTAGCACCTTAGACGTTTTGCATTTAGCTCATCTCCTGCCGCGTGCTGTTGAAGGCACAGACGGTCAGGTTCTCCCCGGTAGACATCGCTAATCCTTCTTCTCAAGCGCGTCTGTGCTTGAGCGTCTTCGCGTACGTCAATTTGCTGCACGCCGTTCGGTCCATTTTTTGATGGGGCATTCCGATGGGTATAGCCTGGCGCTGGAACAAGGAAGCTCACAAGCGCTCCGCGTTCGAAACCCTGCTCGACAAGGTCATTCGCGAGATCCTTCCGGGACGCGACAGCAGAAGGCGCCACTGGGGCGGCGCGGCGAAACCGGCGGCAAAACCGCGGCGGCAGAGCTTCACGCTGGAGGCGATCGAGCCGCGCCTGCTGTTGTCTGCGGATCTGACCTACGGTGCACCCGGCAGTGTTCCCGGCGGCATCACCAATGCGACCGATATCAGCAACTACGTCAGCACGCTGACGTCGACGACCTTCGTGCTGAAAGCCGAAGAGAGCAGCGGCAACGCCTTCTGGAATCTCTACGCGACCGGACTGGACGGCAATGCCTCCCCGACGCTCGCTGCAACACACCAGATCACTGCGGCCAGCGACCTCGACGTGAACATCAAGCGCGACGATCTGGGCGTCAGCAATTCGAAGCTCAGCCTGATCGACTTCATCGGCGACAAGGTGACGGTCGATACCGACAGCCTGTCGGTGCTCAACGCCAGGTTCGCCGGTACCAAGATCGACATCGACTTCGCCGGCGGCAAGGATATCGACATCGGCTCGCTGATCGGCATTCAGCTTCCGCTGCCCCTTGCGAACGACCAGGTCGTGTTGAGCGGCAACGGCGGCACCTTCAGCGGGCATGACTTCACGCTGCACAGCTCGTCGGACATCGTGAACGATTCGTCCGGCTTGCAGGTCACCGATTCGGGCGGCACGTTCGAGGTCATATCCGACTCGAAAGTCACCATCGACCAGGGTTCGGTGATCAACGCCGCGAACATCACCCTGAAGGCCGATTCGAAGAGCACTGGCGGATTGTTCCAGGGGCTGCTCGCCGACGCGAAGAGCGAAGTCACGCTTGGCGACGCGACCCTGACCGCCACCGGCGGGACGGTGCAGTTGCTCGCCCATTCCGACGCCACCTTCGTCGAGAGCGGCGACACCTATTTCAGCAACGGTCTGGCCGGTACCGCCGTGCTCAGCTTCGGCGATGCGCTGGTCGACGTGAAGTCCGGCGCGGCCGTCCACGCCAAGGATGCCATCATCGACGCGACCGTGAAGGACGACATCACGGCGAATACCAATTCCGCTTCGGCGACGGTCAAGGCCGTCGTCGTCACGGTCATCGACAATCCGGAGGTCAAGCTTGCGGGAAGCTTCGACCTGAGCGGCTCCTTCGATGCCAAGGCGTCGTCCGACATCAAGATCGTCGCGACGACCGCCCCCAAGGACGGCGGTGCCTCGACGTCCGACGCGGCGGTGGCGGTGTCCGTCGTCAAGAGCGATCCGAAAATCACGGTAACCGGCGGCAGCATCGTTGCCGGCGGCACGGTCACGATCGCGGCGGACAACAAGGTCGATGTCAATGACGCCGCAGCCGGCGACAAGGGCGGCTCGGACGGCAACGGCGCGGGCGCGACGGGGGCCGCTGTCGGCGTCACCGTCCTGTGGGGCGACACGTCGGCCGCCATCACCGGCGGGACCGTGCAGGGTGCCGGCGTCACGCTCTCTTCAACCAGCGACCGTACCGCGACGACGCTCTCCGTTGCAACCGGAGGCGGCTCCGACGACGGCAGCTCGTCCAACCAGTCCAAGCAGCGTCTTGCCGATCCCAATCCCAACAAGGCCAATGACGGCAAGTCCGTCGACAAGGCGAAGACCAGCGATGGCGATCTTCCGTTCGCCGCCGGTGTCTCCGTCGGTGTCGTCACCGGCGATACCACTGCCTCAATTATCGGCGGTTCCGTGATCGCCACCGGCGGCACCGTCATCGGGGTCACCGCCAGCGGCAAGCACACCGTGGCCACCACGGCCGACGGATCGCACAAGAGCGATAATTCAGGCACGGCCGTCGGCGTTGCCGTGGCGATCCAGGTCGTCGACAGCACGAGCTCGGGCTCGATCGGCGGCACGGCGAGCCTCACGGCCGCGCACGTTAATGTGCTGGGCGAGATGCCCACCAGCACGCTCGACGCGGAGGCGACGGCGGGCGCCAGCGGTTCCGGCATCTCTGTTGCCGGTGCGCTGTCAATCAATGTCGCGACTCTCGACGCGAGCGCGATGGTCAGTTCCGGCACGGCGGACGTTCACGGCGCGGATGTTGCGCTGACGTCCAGTTCGACGCTGAGCAATACCTCCAAGGCGCTGGGCAAGTCCGAGACCAGCGGCAACGTCGGCGTCGGCGCCGCCGTGGCCCTCAACATCGTCAACGACACCACGGTGGCGGGGATCGCGAACGGCGCGGGCCTGCTGTCCGCCCACGATCTCACGCTGTCGGCAACGGCAGTCGATACCATCGCCACCACGTCGCAGGCGGGGTCTTCCGGCGGCGTCGCGGTGTCCCCGAGCGTTGCCATCACAATTGCCAATGTCAACACCACGGCATTCATCGGAACGGGCAGCCTGCTCACGCTGACCGGCAAGCTGTCCATGACGGCGACGCAAACCGCCATCGTGACGGAGACCAACGCCAAGGCGGATGCGGCCAGTTCCGGCACCGCGGCTATCGGCGCCTCGCTCGCGCTGGCTGTCATCGATGATTCCGTGACCGCATCGATCGCGCGCAGCGTCACCGCGTCCGGCGATATCGAAGTCAGCGCAACCGGATCGGCTTCGGCCGACACCGAGGCCAGCGCCAGCGCGGCCGGCGCGAAGGACAAGGACTCCGACAGCGGTGGCGACGTCAACAAGAAAGGCGACGACCAGCTGTCCCTGGGCAACAGCCGCGCGCAAAGCGACAACGGCGGCGACGCTACGAAGACCTCCGGCAAGAGCAAGACGCCCGATGCGTCCACGGGCGACAAGGATACCGGCGGCAGCGGCAACTCCAAGGTCCAGGTGGCGGCGGCCGTCGCCATCGACATCCTCACCACGTCCTCGCAGGCACTGTTCCTCGGGACGCCTGCCATCACATCGACCGGCGGCAGGGTGTCGCTGAAGAGCTCGGCAAATACCGACGCCAAGAAGACCAAGGCAGACGGCACGGCGACCGACGCCTCGGCGGCGGGCATCGCCGCCGCGGTTGCGATCAACGTCGTCGACATTACGAACCGGGCATCGACCGGAACGGCGACGGTTGTCGCGCAAACCGGCCTCGATATCGAAGCGACGATGACCAACGTGTCGGGAGACCAGACGCACGAGATAGTCGCCGAGGCCGATTCAGGCGCGACCGGCAACGACAAGGTCAGCGTCGCCGGTGCTCTTGCCCTCAACATCGTTCACAACAACACCGAAGCGTCGGTGGCCGGCGGATCGGTCACGGTGAACGGAGGCCCGATCACGATCAAGGCCATCCACACCGAGATCGACGATGCCAAGGCCGATTCGGAAGCAGAGGGCGGCAAGGTCGGCGTGGGCGCCTCGGTGGCGCTCAATCTCCTGCTGTCGAGCCACACCACGGCGCAGATTGCGGACAATGCCAGCTTCACGGGCACCAATCTCGGGGCCGTCGAGGTCACCGCGGATTCGCACCGCACGGTCAAGACCAAGGTCGACGGCGGATCGCAGGGCGAGATCTCAGTCACGCCGGCCGTCGCATTGGCGCTCGATCTGGATGACAAGTCCGTCGCGCATATCGGCACGGGTACGGGCTCGCTCTCGGGCAGCGGAACCGTCACGGTCCAGGCCACGCACAGCGCGGACTACAACGAGACCGAGGCAAAGGTGGCGGCCGCGGGCAGCAAGGCTGCGATCGGCGCGGGTGTGTCGATTATCGTTGTCGACGGCTGGGCCACGACCGCGGACGTGAATCGCGGCGTTACTGGCAGCCAGATCACCATTCTCGCCAACTCCGATTTCGAGAGCACGGTCGTCGCCAGCGCGAGCGCCAAGGGCGGCAGCACGAGTGACAAGAAGGGCAACGAAAAGACCGACGACCAGCTCCAGAACAACAGCAACACCAGCAGCACCAATGCGCCCACGACCAATACGTCGCAGAACAGCGGTTCCGATGCCAACAGCCAGTCGAGCGGCCAATCGGGCACGGGCGGCAGCAGTGTCGGCATCGCTGCGAGCGTTGCAGTCGACGTCGTCTCAGTCAGCAACACCGCAGCGATCGGCGACAACGCCGTCGTGACGGCGACAGGCGGCTTGCTGAAGGTCAGCGCGTTGAACAATGTCGATGCCAAGGCGAAGAGCGATGCCACGGCGATCGACAAGGACGGCAGCGTCAACATTGCCGCCGCCTTCTCGCTCAATTCCGTGTCGATCTCGAATACCGCGAAGATCGGCGCGGGTGCCAACGTGACCGGAAACGGCATCACCGTCGAGGCGGTGACGCCCGATACGAATGACATCTCGTCCCGCGCGCTCTCTGCGGCGGGCAACAAGGGTGGCGATGTCGCCATCGCCGGCGTTGCCGCCATCAACGTCGTGGACTCCGAAACGCGTGCCTATACGGGCGATGGATCGCATCTGCACGGAGGCACCGGCGAGATCGACATCACGGCCCGGCACGACCTGCGGACCCAGGCGCTCGCCGCATCGGCGGGCTTCTCGGGCAGCGGCGCCGGCATCGGTGTCGCCGTCGCGATCAATGTCATCGGGACGGGCCCGGGCGGTTCGCACACGACCGCCAGCGTTGGCGATCCGGCCGGGGGCGGCACTGCGGCGACGGTCGACGGCACCGGCGCCGTGAAGGTCACTTCGCAGCACACGGTCAACCCGCTGAACGTGGACTTCAGCGATCTTCCCAGTGACATCAGCTCGAAGCTGAGCAGCGTCAACATCCCGCTGACCTCGATTGCGCTGGCGGCCGGCGGCAGCGCGGGCAGCAGCAAGCCGGGTCTTGCCGGATCGGCCAGCATCAACGTCTATAACACCACGACGCAGGCGTTCGTCGACGTCAACGCGACCGTCGGGCAGGGCGCCTCTCACAATGCGTCCCTCGATGTATCGGCCACTGATACGACGACTATCAAGTCGGCTGCCGGCTCGGCCGGTATCGGCGTGAGCGGCACCGGTATCGGCGCCGGGCTCGACCTGTCAATCGTCAGCAAGGATACGCGCGCCTATATCGGCCAGAGCGCGCACGTGACGACGACTGGCCAGACCTCGATCGTCGCAACCTCCAACGAGGACTTGCTGTCGGTTTCGGCCAACGCCGGTATCGGCGGGAGCGGACCTGGTGTGGCCGCCTCGGCCTCGGTCGAGGTGCTCAAGACGCAAACGCGCGCCTATATCGACGGCAACGCGCAGGTGACGCAGGTCGGAAGCGTCAATATCGACGCCAGCGACACCATGAGCATGGTGATGGTCGCCGGGTCCATCGGCTTCGGCAGCAGCGTGGGCGCCGGCGCAGCCATCACGACCCTCGTCCACCAAGATACGGTTGAAGCCTATATCGGCCAGAGCGCGACGGTGACGACGTCGGCAGGGGCCGGCAAGAATATCACCGTCAACGCGCATTCGACGGAAACGGAGGCTGCGATCGGCGCGGCCGGTGCCGGGTCGTCCGGAAGCTTCGCGTTCGCCGGCGCGGGCGTCATCAACATCCTGACCGAGGACACACGCGCGTTCGTCGACCGGTCTGCGACCGTCAATGCCGGCGGCAATCTCACCGTCCATGCCGACGATCAGACCAAGTTCGTGTCCGTGGCGGGCAACCTCGCCGTATCTGCCGGCGCTGCGGCCGGTGCGGGTGCGGCGGTCGCGGTGGTCAACAAGCACACCGACGCCTTCATCGAGTCCGGCGTGCACTCGACGATCGGCGGCAATATCAACGTCCAGGCAACCTCGAAGGAAACGATTACGGCCATCGGCGCCGGCATCTCGGCCAGCGGCAATGTCGCCGTGACCGTCGATGCTTCGGTCAACGTGCTGAACGTCGACACGCGCGCCTTCATCGGCGACGACCCCGATGACGGGATCGCCAGCGCCGGCGCCGGTAACGTTCACGCCGACGGATCAATCGCCATCCAGGCCGACGAACGAACCGAGCTCAATGCAATCGTGGGCGTGGTGGGCTTCTCAGGTTCCGCCGCGATTACCGCGGGTGCGGTCGTCACCGTCACCAACAAGCATACGGAAGCCTTCGTCGGCAGCAACGCCATCGTATCCGCCTCCGGAAACCAGTCGATCCATGCCGCCACGGGCCACCTCGATCCCGTCACCTCGGGCGACGGCGGGACTCAGGGCAAGATCGACACCGGCAGCATCAACGGCTCGCCCAATGCCGACACTCTCGCGGGCCAGGGGCGGGTGGTCTCGCCGACGGTCAGCAATTCCGACGCGCCGACGGTGAAGGATGACGACGGCAACGCGCGGCCGAACAACCCCAGCACCAGCAGCAGCATGCTCGGCGGCAAGGTCAAGATCGATCCGTTCGTCACCGATCAGACCGGCATCACGATCACCTCGACCAACTATGATCAGATCAACGGCCTGGCAGCCGGCCTCGCCGGCGCCGGCAGCGCGGCGGTTGCGCTCAGCGCTGTCGTGAACTCGATCAACGATACGACGACGGCGACCGTCAACGCGGGCGCGCAGGTCACGGCCACTGCCGGCAACGTCAACGTCAGTGCCGCCAGCGACGTGCACCATCTTGCGGTTGCCGCCTCCGTAGCCGTCTCGGGCGGCGGTGCAGTCGCGCCCGCTGTCGACGTGACGGTAATCAGCAACGTCACGACGGCCTCGACGGAGGCCGGCTCGCAGGTGAACGCCTTGGCGGGCGACATCGTCGTCGATGCCAATGCCAAGGAAGACATGTTGCTGGTCGGCTTCGGCATCGCCGGCGCCACGGTCGGCATCGGCGGCGCGGTCAGCGTGCTGGTCGTCAACAACACGACCACCGCGAGGATGGCCGGTTCGGCCGACGCCTGGGGTAGCATTGTCGTGCATTCGACCGACGCGACCGACATCACGATTGTCGATGGCGCGGGCGGCTTCGGGCTCGGAGGCGCGGGTGCGTCGATTGGCGTCATCAGCCTGAACAAGACGACCGAGGCTTACATCGACAGCGGGTCGGCCGCTGCGCACGCGATCGTGCATGCCGGCGGCAACGGCGCCGGCGCGACGGGGATGGTCGGCACCCTGACCGGCGGACAGAGCCCCACCGACTTCGATAGGGCGAACGTCAAGGGCGTCCTGGTCGAGGCGGAATCGCATGAGGACGTGTTCCATCTCAACGTTGCGGCCGGCGGCGGCTTCATTGGCCTGGCTGGCGGTGTGACCGTCACCACGCTCGCAGGTACGACGCACGCCTATATCGACAACGCGGACGTGAACTGGACGAACAACACCGGCACCAGCGACCAGTCGGTGTGGGTCAATGCCGCCAATGACGCACAGGTCGCGACATTCGCCGGCGGTATCGCCGGTGGCGTCGACGCGATGGCCGGTGCCGTCGACATCGGCGTGATGCGCAATAGCATCAATGCCGAGATCAAGTCCGGTGCCAACGTCGCGGCCAACCGTGACGTCAAGGTCAATGCACTCGGTATCAAGGACATCGCCAGTATCGCCGCGAGCGGTGCAGGCGGTATCATCGGACTCGCCGCGTCCGTCAGCGTGTGGTCGGTCGGCACGCAAATGGCCAGCAACTACACCGGCGACGGCGCCGCGCCGCAGCAGAATTCGCTCGCCAAGGGCGGCAGCGGCCCATCGGCCGACAGCGATGCGACGAAGCAGGGCTCGGACGCCAGCGGCAAGCTTTCCGACGCCATGAGCGGCACCGGGGGCAAGTTTGGCACCGGTGGCGTCAATCTGGGCGCAAGCACCATCCAGATTGCGGCCGGCAACAAGCTGACCACTGGCTCGAAGGTCACCTACTACAACGGCGGATCGGCAGGAATCACCAACCTCACAGACGGGAATAGCTATTTCGTCCGCGATACGGGCGATCATCAGACCTTCAAGCTGTACAATACCTTCGATGACGCCAACAACGACACCAACGCGATCTCCTTCGGCGCATCCGCAGGTGGCGCCACGCAGTCCATCGTCGGCAACGTTGGTCTCACCAACGGCAGCACCGACCCCAACACGGCTTCCAATTCGCAGGATCGTACCTCCGCGATCTCGTACCAGTCGCTGAACGGTACCGGTGGGTTCTCGACCAAGGCTCCCAGCCAAACCACGCTCGGCAACGCACTGACCGGACCGACCGTGGGTACCAACGCGGCGATCGGTGGCGGCGCCCACGTCACCGCGGTGAACGGCGACATCTCCGTGAACGCGGTGGAAAACCTGCACATGACCACGACGCAGGGCGGTATCGCCATCGGCCTCGCCGGAATCGGGGCGGGCATCGGTGTTCTGAACATCGCCTCCAACGTGTCGGCGACCGCCGGCGGCATCTTGTCCGCGGGCGGCGCACTTAATATCCATGCCGACCTCTACGAGAAGGTCGACGAGGTCGCATTCGCGGCTGTGGGCGGCGTGATCGGCATCGGCGCCGGCGTTGCCGTGATCAACGACACCAGCACGGTGACCGCAGGTCTGATCGACAGTGCGGTCGTGCACAAGGCGACGGATATCGACATTCATGCCAATGCCAAGCAGGACATCAATGTCCTGTCAGTCGGCATATCGGTCGGCGGTGTCGCGGCGGGTGCGTCCTTCACCAAGGTCGACGTGCATAACGACAGCGCGACGGACGTGCTCGCCTTCATCGGCGACAACGTGTCGATCGGACAGGGTGTCGGCGACAACGTCGGCAGCGTCACCGTCGACGCGGATTCCACTGTGCTGGTCAAGGCCAATGCCTTTGGTCTCGCGGGCGGCGGCGTCGCGCTCACCGCCAATTTCTCGTTCGTGACGGTCACGCCGGATGTGATCGCAAAGGTCGGCGACGGTGCGAACGGCGCCAACATCACGCTCAACGGCACCGGCGACCTGAAGGTCTCGGCCTCGTCGACCGACAACCTCGATGCGACCGTCACGGGCGTCAGCGTTGGCGGCTTTGCGGCTGGCCTGTCCTGGGCCAGTGTCGATGCCAGGCCCCAGGTGCGTTCGAAGCTGGTGAAGGGCAATGTCAAGGCCCGCAACGTCACCGTCGAGACCAACGCCAATGTCGGGGCGCCGGACGATTACGGATCGTCGGCGACGGCATTCGCGGGCGCCGGAGGCGTCGCGGCGGCATCAGGTGCGGTTGCGAAATCGACCAACAGCCCGATCCTCGAGACGGTGGTTGGAAGTGGCGCGACCATCGCAGGAACGGGCGAAGTCAAGATCCTGGCGGAAGGCCATGATCTGGCGGCTGCAAAGGCCAGCGGCGTCGCGATCGGATTCGCGGGGCTCGGCGGCACCTCGGCCGAGGCGCACACCGATGGCGACATCGAAGCCCATCTGGACGGCCAGGTCGTCGGCGCCAACAACACGGCAGGCGCGTCCAATCTGACGGTGCAGGGCAAGTCGGTCGATTCGGCCAATGCCGTTGCGGAAGCCGCCACCGGCGGCATGTATGCAGGCCAGTTGAACGTAACCAACGCAACCGCCAATACGACCGTCAAGGGCTACATTGCATCCACGGGCACGATCAAGGTCAGCTCCAACCTCGACGTCAACGCGCTGTCCCATCCCGAAGCGGACGCGCTGACGAAGGGCACGAGCATCGGCGGCATCAGCGTCGGCGGCTCGAAGGCGACCACGAGTCTGACGCCCGTTGCCACTGCCTATGCCATGGCGGCATCGATCGACGCAGGAGGCAGCATCACGGTCCATGCCGAAGCGACGCCCCAGGGCAAGCCGGCGCCGACCTACGCCGTGGTGGCCGGCAGCGATGCCAACAACACCGTGGAAGTCGATAATCACGGCTTGAATACGGGCGATGCTGCCGTCTTCGACGGAGCGACCCAGTCGGGCCTGACGCAGAACCGCGAGTACAGCGTCCTGTCGGTCGACGGCAACGACCTTTCGTTTGGTTCGCAGTTCAGCGGTGGTTCCAACAATGTCAACGTCGATACCGACACGATCAAGTTCGACGCGCCGCATCACTTCATCACCGGCGACAAGGTGCAGTACATCACGGCCGGCGGCACCCAGATCGGCGGCCTGACCAGCGGCAATCTGTACTGGGTCAAGGTGGTCGACGGCACGTCGATCAAGCTGACGACCTATGACCCGTCGGTCCCGGCCAACGACCCCCTGAAGAATTTCACGCCGTCCGGATCGACCATTACGGTGACCGGCACCAATTACGCGACCAACCTGCCGGTGACCTATCACGCGCCGGCCGCGATGACCTTCTCGAACCAGCAGGTCGACGTCAACGACACGACCAGCGGCGGCGTGGCGGAGCTCCACGACAACACGAATGCCAACAACATCGAGTTTATCGACACGTCCGGCACCGCCGACAACACGGGCAACGACGGCAAGCCGATCCCGTCCGGCTTCAACAACACTGATGAGGTCATCTATCACGTGACCAACGGGGCCGCCATCGGTGGCCTGAAGGACGGGACGACCTATCGCATCTCCGGTGCCGGAGGCACCAACAACAGCATCGTGCAGCTCGATGCCTACGTCAAAGATGTCGCCGTCACCTTCCACAAGAGCGGCAATAACGCCGTCAACGACACGATCACGCGCGCGTCGGGGAGCTGGAAGGATGCGGGATTTGCGATCGGACAGCAGATCACCGTCACCGGCGCAGTCGCCACCAATAACACCACCTATACGTTGGTGGACGTCACCGACGACACGTTGAAGCTCAGCGTCAACAACACCGTCACGGGCGGCGACTTCACCAAGACCATCGAGAGCAACGCAATCGCGCTGGCGCCGACCAAGGCGCAGACTCTGGCGCTGACGTTCATCAACGACGGTGCGGGCGGCAATCTCGACCAGATCCAGCGCAGCTCCGGCAGCTTCCTGGCCGACGGCTACAAGGTCGGGCAGGTGGTGTCTCTGAGCGGCGGTACCACCGCGACCGACAAGTCGACCAACAACGGCAGCTTCACCATCAGCGCGATCTCGGCGGATGGCAAAACCCTCACGCTCAAGGACACGGACAATGTCGTCGCCGCGGGCGTCTTCACCAAGTCCATTGCCGCCGACAAGGCCGCGGTGCACAGCCTCGTCAGGAGCGGCGACCTGCCGATGCAATATTCGACGGACGGCGGCCTTACCCGCTTCAATGCCGACGGACGCACCTTCTACGTCATCAATCCCGAGAACGACGATTCCTTCCAGCTCGCGCTCGCGCCGAACGGTCCGGCACTGACTCTCATTGGCCCGGATTCGCCGACCAGCAACCACAAGATCGGGCCCGAAAGCGTCGACCTGACCAGCACGGCCACCGGCAATCAGTGGATCCGCATGGACATCACCGGCAACGTGACGGGCGCGACCCTCACGGGACCGGGCGGCGTCCCGCTCTCGGTGCTGTCGCCTCCGATCGGCGACGGCAACTCCTCTGCGGTCGCGCGCGGCTCGGGCGGCGGCTTCGTCGGCGTGAACATCAACGATGGCACGATCACCGACAGCCCGACCGTCAACGCCTACATGCAGGCCGGCCTCGCGCACGCCAATCTCGACGTGTCGATCACGACCAACTCGATCACCAGCGGCAGCGCCAGCGGTGCCAACGGCACCGGCGGCCTGGTGGGCGTCGGCGGTTCGTCCGCGACCAGTGATTCGACCAACAAGAGTGAAGTGTGGGTCACCGCCGGCACGCGCATCATTGCCGGTGGCAATTTCAACCTGACATCGAACCTGTTTACGGGGGCCTCGGCCGCGGCACGGTCCACGACCGGCGGCGCCGTGGGCGTTGCCATTACGCACACCCATTCCACCGTCAACAACACCACCACTGCAAAGATGAAGGACGGCTCCGACGTCCTGGCGGGCAACACGGCGATCGTTGCGGCGACGACGGGCACCGCCCAGTCGACCAATTCGGGCTCGACCGGTATTGGCATCGGCGGCGACGGCAATGCCTATGCGACCTCGAGCTCGACCGACGAGACGACCGTGGACTTCGCCACGGCGGCGTCGCTGACGGCGCGTGCGATTCTGGCCGCGGCCACGGTGCCGTGGATGGACGTAGAGGCACGGTCGCGTGGCGACGGCGGCGGCCTGGTTGCGGTCGGCACCGGCTCGGCCGACACGACCATCAACGCCCAGAACAATGTCAATCTGCACGCCAATGCCTCGCTAATGGGTTATGAAGGCGTCGATCTGGTCGCACGCTATTACAATCCCGATCCGAATTCGGCTCCCGACCATCAGGCGGTCACGTCTGTTGCCGATGCGTTCGGCCGTGCCACGGGCCTGTTCGGCTATGTCGACGGGTCGGCCGACAACCACACGACGCTCGGGTCGACCATTCTTGGCGAGCTCCACTCGCTGGTCACGGCGGGTCCGCGAGATCCCAACGACCCGGCGCTGCAGGACATCACGGGCTATAATCACCTGGCGCTCTATTCGGACACGAAGAACGGCAAGATCGGCTTCGTCGACCATGGCGATGTGAAGCGCCGTTCGCTCGCCGCCGGCGGCAGCAGTTCGGGCCCGCAAGATCCGACGGTCACGCGCAAGATCGACTTCAGCTCCGACGTGGTGATCTTCTCCGGGCGCTCGCCCGAGCTGGTCATCAGTTCCTCCGGGAATATCGACAAGGCGGTGAACATCTCCGTGAACGGCGTGTTCGAGCCGCTGTTCGGAAGCAACGCCGTTTCGGGCGGCGTGATCAATGTCGACAACATCGTCAACGACGATCCGGGCGAGGTCTATTTCGACTCGCCGACCATCCTCGGTGGCAACGGCTCGCCGGGTGCGGGCAGCGGGACCTGGGAATTCCGGGATTCCTACCAGCAGGTGCTGATCACCAATAATTCCGGGTTCGATCTCAAGATCAACAACATCGATGTCCTCAATCGCGGTCCCAATCACCCGATCGTGGACTTCGTGCCGTACGACAACACGCCGACGATCAGCTTCAATCTGAAGCGCACCGTCACGCCGACGCGGGTGGAGATCGAGGACTTCGGCAACGCCAACTCCGTGTTGCTGCAGGGAACCATCGAGAACCCGATCGGCACGACCATCATCCGCAATGCCAACGGCAACGTTCGCGCAACCAAGCCGCGTGACCTGACCAGCGCCGATCCGAATGCGTCGCTGGTGCGCACCAACATCGTCGATATCGAGTCGGCGAATGCCGGCGTGGGTGTCGGGGGGCGGGTCAATATCGACCAGGTGGAAGCCGCGGGGTTGCCGGCTGCGACGACCTTCCTGACCGCGCGGGCCGCCACCGACGGGTCGATCTTCCTTGGTCGGAATCAATTCTTCGGCGGCGAACTGGTGCAGTATCACACCAGCGGCACGGCCATCGGCGGGCTGACGGACGGCAAATACTACGTCGTCATCACGTCGCCGGGCGATCTCTCGATCAAGCTTGCGTCCCTGTCCAATCCGGGACTGGCGCTGACGCTTGACCCGAGCACATCGACGCTGACGACCAGTCATTCGCTGACGCCTGCCCAGCGCTTCACGGTCAAGGCCGCGGGCGATGCCAATCTCGACGTGCTCGGCCGGCTGCGCGACGACACGGTCACCGACTACCGCGTCCATATCGACGCCGTGGTCACCGGCGGCACGACCAACATCATCATGCAGCCCAGCGTCGAGGAGACGGGGGTTCCGAATAGTGGCGGCGTCGAGGTGCGGTACAAGGCGCACCCGAATCCGAACGGTGAGATCTACAATACGTTCTTCAACCAGCCGATCGGCTCGCCGGTGCCGGAGAACGTCGGTGCGTTCGCCACGCTGGCGCCCAACAACACGATCAACAGCACGTACGACGTGCGCGCCTTCGATACGGACGGCAATCTGTACAGGCCCGGAATCCAGTCGAACAGCAACATCATTCTCACAGCCGCGCAGCCGACCGCTGGCGACGGCAAGATCATCAACGTCAAGGCGATCACCGAGATCGTCGGCGGCGGTGCGCCGTCGTCGAGCGATAGCCATCATGTCGATGTGCTGACCAACGGCTGGATCGACCTCGCCGAAAAGACGGACGATGTGCGCGTCGGCCGCATCATGTCGACCGCGAACGACGTGACGCTGCATTCGCCCAGGAAGATCATCGATGCGCTGAACGACGGCATCGGCTTCGAGGCCGACGTCACCGCCGTCAATATCACCATGACCGCGGGCGACAGCGGCATCACCGGCACGGCCAGCGACAAGTCCGGCACGGGCGGCATCGGAACCACTGACAACTTCCTCGAGATCAACGTTGACGAGCTCTATGGAACGGGCGCGGGCCTCGGCGTGCTGACCGCCAACGACATCGCGGTCGCCAGCAAGAACGATACGCAGGGCGTTTTCATCACCGAAGTGGTCCGAGGTACCGAGTCCCTGGGTCTGCTCGGCAGCGCTGGTGCACTGCACACGGATGCCTTCGACAAGGAGATCGACGATCTCGAAGTCAAGCTGGTCCAGACCAAGGGCGACGTGACACTCGCCACGGATCCCGGCTCGATCGTCGATGCACGCAACGGTGGCCTCGGCGGCGACACCGCCAACGTCATCGGCAATACCATCAATCTGTTCGCCGAGGGCGGCAATATCGGCAATGCGAACGGCGGCAACGACCTCGAGATCGATTCGCAGGCCTACGGCTATGGTACGATCGGCGCACGGGCGACCGGCAGCATCGATCTCAGTGAAGCCTTGCCGACGACGGCGGTCGGGACGTTCTACGCCCGCAATGCCGAGGTCGTGCTGCTGCAGGCCTTGGGGATCGCCGGCGGCGACGGCGACATCAATGGCAATATCCGCTTTACGGTGCGCGAGAGCGCCGTGCAGGGCGAAGACCTGCACCTGCTGAATTCGGGGAGCGTGCTGTTCCTCGAGAACGCGCCGGAGGCCATGGCGCATGGTCTCGTCAACACGCCCAACGGGTCGATTCTGCTGCGCGTCGCGGATAACGTGACGACGGAAGTCAATTCGCAGATCCTCGCCGCCAAGAACGTCGACATCTACGGCGATTTCCGCCGAACCGGCGAACTCTCCAGCGGCGTGGCGCAGTTCGACAGCGATACGCCGGACGATTCGCCGAAGTACGGCACCGTCATGCACCTGCGCGGCGTCATCGCGCACGGCCCGACCGCGAGCGGATATCTCACCCGGATCTTCGGCAATGCCGATACCGACCAGATCTTCTTCGACGAGACGTGGCTTGGTGGCCTGAGCGGCACGCCGTCCTCGCAAATTCCGGGCGGACAGGGCCAGACCATTCCGACCGGCTTGCTCGGACCGGCTCGCCTGATGTCGTTCTATTCCGGCGGCAATACGCGCGCCTATGGCAGCAACACGCCGACCACGACGACGGCCGGGATCGACGCGAAGGTGACGTTTGCGCCGGATCCCAATGGCGACACCATCACGCGTACGGATGGCGGCACCTTCGCCGGCTTCGCGATCGGTGATGTCATCACGGTTGATTCCGACGACGTCAACAATCCGATTGCCAACAATCGCGTCTATACCGTTACGGGCATTTCGGCGGCGGCCACCGTGCTGACCCTGAGCTCCGCCCGGGTCGTCTCGACGGCCACGAACGTCAACGTCAAGATCAAGAATACCAGGCTCAATCCGTTTGCCCCGACCGGCGACAGCGAAGACTTCTTCGTGGTCAACGAGCTCCAGTCGATGGTGTACACCCAGACCGCTGCGGCGACGGCGTCGAGCGACACGCTGACCCTCGACGGCCAGGCCGGCACCGATACCTATGTCATCAATACGACAGGTACGCAGGGAAAGACGGATGCGCAGGGAAATCCGGTCGACCTCTACAATCGCAACTACGTCATCAACGTGCTCGACAGCGGCGGGCCGACGGACGGCGTCAACAACCTCTCTGTCTACGGCAAGGACAATATCGATCCGAACTTCATCGGCGCGGGCAAGGCGTTCGACGACATCTTCCTGCTCCGCCGCACGACCGACATTCCGCGCGAGACCGGATCCCGTCCGCAGCTCTACGCGAACGAGTCGGCCTTCGTCGCCGTGCTCGACTTTGATCCGACCAAGCCCGGTACGGCCCTCACGCAGGCGCAGGCCTCTGACCAACCGGCCGACGGAAGCGTGCGCTCGGAATCTGTCCAGCGCATCAACTACGACAGTTCGGTCAACGGCCGGCTGATGGTGTTCGGGCAGGGCGGCAACGACTACTTCGCGGTCGACGACGATGCCACGACCACCACCCTGGACGGCGGTGCCGCCAACGACACCTTCCAGATTGGACAGATCTACGGCTATCAGCGCGATGCCAGCACGCATTCGGCGGGACCACTCGGCAACACGCTGGGCGGATCGATCGTCACTGCCGCGGACCTGTTCCCGCAGCTTCCGAACTCGCTCACCCCGCAGAGCATCTACGGCACGGTTGCAACGACACGCGGCTGGCTGTCCGCCGGTGCTACCTCTCCGCTGGTTGCCGAGGGCGGCAGCGGCGACGACACGTTCACGGTCTACAGCAACCAGGCGGTGCTGCGTCTCGAAGGCGACGACGGCAACGACCTCTTCACGGTCCGCGCGTTCGCGCTCGCCCAGACCGATCCCACCAGCGGCGACATCGTCTGGCTCGATCCTGTGCAGCAGATCGCGATGCCGAAGTTGACCAAGGGCTTCTCGACCGCGGCCGAGACTGCGATCCGCACCGGCGCCGGCAGCAACCAGGTGGAATACAACATCAATGCACCGGTTTCGGTCGATGGCGGCTCGGGCTTCGACAAGCTGGTGATCCTCGGTACCGAGTTCGCCGACCATATCGTCGTGACCGAAAAGGGCATCTTCGGCGCCGGTCTGACCGTCACCTACAAGAACATCGAGGTGCTCGAGGTCGATGCTCTCGAAGGCGACGACACTATCGATGTGCTGAGCACGCCGCCCGGCATGGCCGTCCGCGTCATCGGCGGATTGGGCAACGATGCCATCAATGTCGCGGGCGACGTGGCCGGTGACGTGGTGTCGCGCGACATCAACGGCACGAGCTCGACCATCAATCACCGCATCTCGACCGACGATGGCGCATACAAGCCGGTCGTTCCCGACGGCATCTCGCTCAGCGTTTCGCGTCCCGACCAGGGGCAGGTGATCATCGACGAGAACGTTCCGCACGATCTGAGCCCGAGCATCACCGACGTGACGGAAGGTAAGCTGATCAGCGGCAATCCTGCCGACGACGTCTACGGCATTCGCCTCGGGCACATCCCCGTCGTCGGAACATCCGTCTACATCACGATCTCGGCCGCGATGAACCCGGAGGAGGAGCATGTCGCGGCCGGTGCGATCGCCTCCGGCGACATCATCGACACGCTGGGACTTGGCGACAGCATCCTGCTGGCGTCCGGCAACCCGCTTGCCATGGGCGACAAGGACAAGGCCGGCCTGTTGACGCCGGCAGCCTATGCGCGCGACGTCGTGCTCAACGGCACGCTGATCCACGTGCCGGCGCGTGCCATCGTGCTCGTGTTCGACAGCAGCAATTGGGACACGGAACAGTATGTTCACGTCATGGCGGTCGACGATCAGCTCGCCGAAGGCGACCGGACCGTTGCGATCAGCCATACGGTGCTGAGCACCGATCCGACCTTCGACCACGCGATCGTGCGCAACGTCGAGGTCACGATCCACGACAACGACCAGCCCGCCGTCAAGGTGACGCAGCTCGATGCCACGGTCACGGTGCCGGACTTCGTGAAATATCCGGGCTATGGCCGGCCGGTGGACGGCGTGACCAAGGTGCTCGAGGGCACGACCGCTCCGGTCGATCCGCCGCCGATCACCTCGGTGGATGACTATTTCGCGGTCGAGCTTGCAACCCCGCCGACCGGCACCGTTCAGGTGGCGATCAATCCGCAGTATCTCGATCCGAGCGTGCCGAAGGACCTCCGCGTTTCGCTGAGCTCCACGGATGCCCGATTCCACGTTGTTCAGGCTGCGCTGCCCGACCAGGACGGCGTCTACTACATCACCTTCGGACCTGGCGACACCACGCCGGTCATCGTGACGACGCATGCGATACAGCGTCTGCCCACCGAGGATCCGCACGACACGACGATTACGGCGGCCGTGGTCGACACGATTGCCGGGCACGCGACGACGGATACCGCCTATAAGAATGCCGCTGTGGGCATCAATTATTCGGGTGTCCAGCTGACGTTCGCGCAGCATGCCACCGGCGATACCATCACCCGTGACACGGGCAGCTGGATCACCGATGGGTACAAGGCGGGCCAGAACATCATCATCTCCGGCACGCAGACCATCGCAGGCGGCCTCACCAACAACGCCTTGTTCGTCATCAAGAGCGTGGACGTGACCGGCAAGATCCTGACGCTGACCACGCGGCTGACGGTGATTCCGGCCGTCGAGAATCCCACGGCATTGCTGCCTGTGAAGTTCCGCATCAATGGCTCGGGTATCACCCAGAACATCGACGCCCAGGTCTTCGACGACGGCGCAGCGGGCCTCTTCACGCTCGAGAGCGGCGGCGCCACGTTGGTGAGCGCCGGCACGGCCACCCAGGGGCCCGGCGACCCCGACACCTACACGATGCGCCTGACGAAGGTGCCGCTGACCACGGTCAATGTCGACGTGATCACCGACGGACAGACCGACATCATCCCGGACGGCGCCCAGATCACCCTGAAGCAGACCGGCTTTACCCAGACCCTGACCCTGTTCACCAAGGGCAACATCTCGGTCGGCCAGGATCCGTCCACCAGCGTGTGGATGATCAAGCGCGCCCCGGGCTCCGAGCTCGGCAGCTTCATCGCCGACGGCTTCCTGCCGGGGCAGACCATCACGATCACCGGCACCGGCCCGGGTGGCGTGGACGGCACCTACAAGATCGATGCCGCCAAGGGATCGGTGGGCGATCAGTTCATCAAGCTGACCAACGTCGGCGGCGCGGTCCTGCCGAGCGTGTCGGGGACGTTCAACTCCACGGCCGGCCAGACCATCTCGATCACCACCGTCAAGTCGAACGGCGTCTATAACAACGGGACGGTCAAGTATACCGTCGCGGACGAGGCGTTCCTGATGTTCACCGGCAACATCACGGTGAACGGGGCGGTCATCACGCGGTCCGCCATCGGAAGCTTCATCAATGACAACTTTGCGGCGGGCGAAATCATCCGCCTGCAGCGCAATGACGGCACGATCGTGGGCGATTTCACGATCGCTGCGGGCGGCGTGACCGACACGCAACTGACGCTCACGGCTACGACCGGGCTGAGCGGGCAGGCGGGTGACCTCAAGGGCGCCGCCATCAGCAAGATGCTCGATACGCTGGTTCGCACTGACGGCTCGAGCTGGCTCGACAGCGGCTTCTTCGAAGGCCAGCTGGTGCAGATCACGAATCTGGCCGGCGGCAGCCCGGTGCTGGTGAAGATCGATCTGATCACCGGCACGGACGCCGGGAAGCTCGACAAGATGGTGCTGACCGACCATCCGGAGACCGACGGCCTGCATGGCACGGTTGTCGGACCGGTCAAGTATAGCGGCCGTCCGCCCGGAGGTTTGCTGCCGAGCACGCCCATCAACGTCAACATGGTCCAGATGGCTGCACGGGTCGAATTCGATCCGACCAATGGCACATATCCCTGGTATACGCAGGCGACGATCAAGGTGCAGGCGGATCCGTATTTCGACATCCAGCCCGGCCACGAGAACCTGCGCGCCTTCCCGAAGTCAGCTCACACGTTGAGCGGCATCAGAGGCCCGCTTGCGGTCGAGGGCGGCACGACCAGTGCCGACCGCTCGCTGGTGCAGGCCGTGCTGCTGCCCGGCGAGGCCAATGGCCCGTTCTTCAACATTCCGCCGCAGCCGCCGGAGACGCAGTCGATCGACGTGCTCAATGTCTATAGTGACGGCACCCAGGGCGCTGCCACGGGCAAGCTGACATCGACGGCGCTCACCGGCCTCAACATGAACGACGTGGGGCTCGACTTCACGGCGATACTGGGCGGAGCACATCCGTTCGGCGAGAGCGGCGTGTATCCCGGCGGCATCAGCTACGGCTCGATCGTGCTGGCGCAGGACCCGAAGTTCCCTGGCGATCCGACCAAACAAGTATTCCTGACCGACAGCAGCCATTCGACGCTCGAGGTCGTGAACATCTTCCTTGGCCAGGGCAACGACAAGCTCGACATCAACAGCACCCTCATTCCGGGCCCGGACCACAATGCCGACGGCACGATCGGTCTCGTCTCCGAGCATGGTGGGCTCACGACGATCCACGGCGGCGGCAATGCGCCGCTGCAGCTGATCGCCAACAACGGTGGCTATTTCAACACCTATGCGGGCACGCAACCCGGCACGTATCAGCTGGTGCGCTCGGATGGCCTGAAGTGGGCGCTGGACGGCTTTGCGGTCGGTCAGCAGGTGCTGCTGAACGATGGCGGCGTCGTCGGGTCGTACACGATCATTGCCATCGGCGATCCGCCGGCCGGCGAACCGGACGCCTCCCACAAGCCGGGCAGCGCCTTGACGTTGTTCCCCGCGACCGGCGCGCCGCCTCTGACGATCGGCTCCAAGCAGCTGGGCACGATCTCGGTGATCGACCAGCTCGCCGTCGTAACCGGTCAGATCCTCGGCACCCAGACGACTGGGAACCTATCGGTAGCGGGTGCAGCGGGCTTCAATCGCATCACGCGCAGTGACGGCTTGACCTGGGCAAGCCTCGGGTTTGCGGCCGGACAGCAGGTGGCATTCTCGATCGGCGGGCTCCTCGGCACACGCACGGTGCTCGGCTTCGACAACGCGACGGCGACTTCGGGCTTCGGCAGCGTGCTCATCCTCGATGGTCTGTCCCTTGGGGCAGTGGCGCCGACGTCAGGCGTGGTGGCGGTGAGCAGCCGCAACATCGTTTCGTCCAGCGCGGCAACGCCGTTTACGCTGACCAAGACCACGATCTCCCGCAGCGATGGCGGCAACTGGATCAGCGACGGCTTTGCGATCGGACAGGCCGTGACGATCGGCGGTCAGTCAGGCTACTGGCTGGTCTCTGACGACCCGACCGCGACGAAGCTGACTCTGCAGGGGGCCGATCTCACGACGCTGCCCGCGGTGCAGAAGGTCGCGATCGTCCGCATTGGCGGCGACACTATCAATGTCAATGGTAGCAGCGAGGTGGTGACCGGCAATTTCGACGTGACGGCGCCTGTCACACCGGTCGGAGGTGTCGGAGGTGATCCGGCGGGCACGACCAATCGCCTGACCCGCAACGACGGGCACACCTGGGATGGCACCGACAGCGGCGACAGCGCTTTTGCGGTCGGCCAGCAGGTGACCATCAGCGCCACGTTCAGCTTCCCGCAGGTCATCTTCGCGCGCAGCGCGACGGGCGACACGATCACGCGCAGCGGCGGCAACTGGGTAAGCGACGGGTTTACGATTGGTCAGACAATCGTCATCACCGACACGACCAGCAAGAACACCGACCCGAGCAACAGCGGCAGCTTCCTGACCAACAACGGCAGCTTCACGATTGCCAACGTAACGGCGACCGTGCTGACGCTGACGGCGGCCAACACCGTGGTGCCGACCCTGGACTTCGGCGCGACCGAACCGGCCAAGATCTCGCTCTATGGCAACTTCATCGTTACCGGTTTCGCCGATCAAGTCGGCAATACCGGCCACTTCAAGACCTTGTTGGTAAGCGGCGCCGGTCTGCCGCTTCAGACGGCCGTGCCGATGACGGTCAATGTCGACGCGCCGCTCGTCGTCTATGGCGACACGTCGCAGGACGGCGTCTGGTACAACGGCGTCGCCACACAGCAGTCGCTCGGCAAGTTCGCCAACAAGCCGCAGCCGCATATGGACAATGTGTCCTTCACATTGTCGAGCCCGTCGAGCCCGTTGGTCGGGTTCGACAATATCACCGCGCCGGCCGGCACGGTGCAGGTCAGCACCGCCTACACCGGCTTCAACACGGTCTCGGTCTCGGACGATACGTTCGGCAACCTGACGAGGGCCGATGGAACCTCGTGGGTCACGGCAGGCTTCAAGGTCAACGGCCTGGTAACGATCAATGGCGCTTCGGTCGGTACCGTGTACGGCTTCAAGTCGTCCGACCCGCTGGCGCATCCCACCGCGACCGACGTCCTCGTGCTCAACAACCTGCTGCCCGGCTATGCGGCCATCTCGAACACGTCGACCACCCAGGCGGTCAAGGAGTGGAACACCGCGTCGATCAAGCTCGGTTCCGGCCAGTTCGATCCGGGCTTCGTGCCCGAAGGTCTGATCGCGATCGGCAAGACCTACACGTCCCTGGTCTTTGCCCGCAGCGGCGGCGGCGACACGATCACCCGCAGCGATGCCGGCGGAAGCTGGATTGCCGACAAGTTTGCGATCGGGCAGAGCATCTCGATCTCCGGCACAACTTACAATGACGGCGGTGGGGGCCCGAATTACGTCATCACCGGCGTCACCGCGACCCAGCTCACCCTTGCCGCGGTCCAGCAGTTGATTCCGACCGCGCCGAGCACCTTCGAGACCGCGCGCATCAGCATCGATGTGGGCACGATCGCGGTGATCGGAACGCAGTACCAGGTCTCATTCTCCAGCTCGAGCGGGCAGTATTTCATCACCCGCGCCACCGGCAGCTGGCTTGATGACGGGTTCAAGACGCCCGTGACCCCGGACAAGGCCATCTCGATCGCGCTCTATGGCGCAACGATCGAAACCAACGACCAAGTCTACAAGGTCCTGAATGTGACGGCGACCACGCTGACCGTGGACAAGGCCGTTACGCCAGGCGGTTCCCAGTCCGTCGTCATCAGCGGCGGTCCGGTGAAGCGCGATACGCTTTATCTTGCGAACCTGCGGCCCGGCGCGCTCGCCATGCTCAACGGCGACGTTCCGCAAACCAACACGATCGTCGAACGCAATCGGCTCGGCCAGAATGCGGACTTCTTCGTCTTCCCGCTGGCCGCGCAATATCAGTTCGACGGCAACGACGTCATCGATGCGCATGGTCTGTTCGGCGGCATCGCGGACGGGCGTCTGCCGACCGTAGGCATTACGGCTTATGGCGGCCGCGGCGACGACACGATCATCGGCAGCGCGGCGAGCGACTTCCTGGCCGGCGGCTCCGGCAACGACATGATCATCGGCGGACGCGGCGGCGATCAGATCTACGGCGACTCCGGCATCAACGTAGACGTGATCCGGCGCGTGCTGCTGGTCGCCAACGCGGCCGGTACTTCGGGGGCAGTCAATGTCGACACGATCAAGGCCGGCGACGACCTGATCTACGGCGACGCGCAAGGCTCGACCAACACCAACGCATTCGGCGACTATAACGACATCATCTTCGCCGACCTCGGCGACGTGCGTCAGGACGTCTCTGGAGCACGCGATACCACCAAGCCGGTGGACCTGAAGCCGCAGCGCATCGAGACGACGGCGCGTGACATCGCGATCGTCAGCCAGTCGCGCCAGAACGGCGGAAACGACATCGTCTACGGCAACGGCGGCGAAGACGTCCTGATCGGCGGCACCGGCAACGATGCGCTCGATGGCGGCACTGATCGTGACCTCGTCTTCGGTGACAACGTCACGCTCGACCGCACCGGTCACTTCGGCAATTACTCCAATCTCCGCTTCGAGACGCTGAGCGGCACGAAGATCTACAGCACCGCACTGAGCACGGACACGCAGGCGGCCGGACTGGATTACGCCAACGGCATTCCGCAGGTCGATCCGCGCGGACACGGCGCATGGGGCGATTACCTCGTCACCATGTACGACACGCTGCCCGACCTGACCAAGTCGGTGGCCGTCTCGAAGTCCTTTGGCGATGACTACATTGCGGGCGGTTCCCAGGACGACATGATCTTCGGTCAGTCCGGCAATGACACGGCCCAGGGCGACGGATCGATCGACTATGTCTCGCACATCCTGGTCGACAACAACCTTGGCGCAATGCTCGTGAGCTCGAACGACAAGCTGGGCGGACGCGTCGGGGTGTACCAGACCGGGACCAATATCGCTGGCAATCTGTTCCGCGGCTCGGATAATAGCCTGCTGCTGCGCCCGTCATTCGACAGCACGGCCGATGGCCAGGACTACATCGAAGGTAACGCCGGAAACGACCTGCTGCTTGGCAACCAGAACCAGGATGACCTGGTCGGCGGCAACTCCGACATGTTCAGCCTCAAGGATCCGACGTTCAACATTTCCCAGAGCCTGCGCCCGGACGACTCGGACCTGATCTTCGGCGGTTCCGGCGTGGCAGTGGCGCGCAACGGCGCCGGTGACGGCGCAAGCGATGCGAACGGCAACATTACGACGAGCGCAAGCGGTCACGCGAATGACTCGGACGCGATCGTCGGCGATAACGGCGACATCATCCGCCTGGTCGGTGTCAAGGGTATCGTCGCGGATCCGGTCGGTCTCAGGACAGTCGCCAGCTTCACGATGAACGCCGATCTCACCACGACCGCGATCGCGACCACGGTGCAGAGCTTCAACGGCTACCTGCGCTTCAATTACGATACCAGCACCGCGGAAGGGACGGCTTACGACGACGTGGCCAAGATCGTGGTTCGTGCCGTGCGGCTGCTCGACTATTCGCCGGGCGGACCGGACGTCAACGGAGCCGATCCCATCAACCCGTCGATTGCTAAGAACGACATCGGCGCTGCCGACGAAGTTCATGGCGAGTCCGGCGACGACTTCATCTACGGCGAGCTCGGCAACGACTGGCTGTACGGCGAAGGCCAGAACGATGACATCATCGGTGGTTACGGCAACGACTGGATTTCAGGCGGCACCGGCGATGACGGCATCATCGGCGACGACGGCCGGATCTATACCAGCCGCAACAGCCTGAGCGCCGACCCGACCAACATCTCCAAGTACACGAAGAGCGCCGGCGAACCGCTCAACGGCATTGCTCCGCTGCTCTCCGCGGATCCCGATCCCAAGTACAGCAACGGCAACGCGCTGAACGAGTACATCTATACGCCGGGCAACATGCAGACCGACACGATCAACGTGAGCGGCGCATTGAAGAAGACCGTTGACCTGACGCCCTTCAGCGTGGATACGACCTTCAACGGAACCAAGGACGACTTCGCGCTCCTCAGCACGAAGAACAACGGCGCCGCGAGCGACGGCAAGACGAGGTCGCATAGCGACGACATCATCTTCGGCGGCCTGGGCAGCGACTGGATCCATGGCGGGTCGGGGGATGATGCAATTTCGGGCGCCGAGGCGCTGAAGCTCTCCTTTACGCAGATACAGAACCCACTGACCCTCGATCTGACAGGCACTGCCGAGACCGACTACGGCCATCCGTTCAATCCCGGCGACGCGCTGCGCTTCAATCCGGTGGATCCCGACGGCAAGTTCACCCATCCGCACATCGCGAACCGTACGGGCGAGTTCGCGCTGTATGACGAAAACAACCCGATGCGGAAGATTCTCCTCAATGCGGACGGGACTGCCAGCAGCACGGGTACCGGCCTCGAGTGGTTCCTGAACTTCGACCAGACCGAGGGCGTTCTGCGGCCCGGCGGCACGACGCCAGGCAACCAGCCCGTGACGTACGGGCCGGTCCGCGACGACGGCAACGACGATATCTTCGGCGACAACGGCAACGACTGGATCGTCGGTGGCACGGGTCGCGACCACACCTATGGCGGCTGGGGCAACGATCTGCTCAATGCCGACGATGACCTGACGACGGCAGGCGGGCTCAACAACGTTCCGGAAACCGCGCCGACCTATGAGGATCGGGCCTACGGCGGAGCCGGGAAGGACGTTCTGATCGCCAACACGGGCGGCGACCGGTTGATCGACTGGGTCGGCGAGTACAACAGCTATCTCGTGCCGTTCTCCGAGTTCGGCATGGCCACGGTCAGCCGCACGATGCAGCCGTTCCTGCACCACTTCCTGTATGCGGAATCGCTGAGCGACGGCGTTGATGCCACGCGTTATTCCGACCTGAACAGCGGCGCGCTGCCGCCGGTGCCGACCAAGGTCAATGACCCGAACCCGGGCCGTAACGGCGAGCCGGCCGGAGAGCTTGGTCTGGTACTGCAGCAGGATGACGCCTGGCACGCCCAGACCGGTGCGCCGACCGATCCGCAGGCCGGCAACACCCCGGGCACGCAGCGCGACGTGCTGCGGAGCGCGAGCTTCACGGGCAATGGCGGACCGACAGGCATGTTCGCGGCCGCCGGCTCGTGGAGCGTCGTCAGCGCCTCGTACTCGAACAGCCAGAGTTCGGCCAGCGGCGACAACATCAGCCTGTTCGATCTCGATACCTGGCTGCCGACCTATTATGAGGTGCCGGTGACCTTGAAGGTTGGCAGCGGCGGGTCGAACCAGAACAGCTATGTGATCTTCGACTATCAGGCGCCGGACAATTTCAAGTACGCCGGCATCGACGTCACTCACAACACGATCGAGATCGGCCAGCGCTCGGCGTCGGGATGGACGGATCTCGCGACGCTGTCGGTCAAGGGACTCGGCGTCAACAAGCAGACTGCATTCATGTTGGCGGCGAACTATATGACCGCGACGGTCACCTTCAACGGCTATTCGCTGTCGTACACGTTTGCCGGCCCGCTCAATACCGGCATGCTGGGTCTTGGGACCAACAGCTCCCTGACCAATTTCACCACCTATTCGGTGCAGCGGCTTCCGTTCACGCCCACTTACTCGGTCCTCGAAGACCTCTCGGACGGCGTCGCGAACAAGTTCGTGGCGCAGACCGGGACATGGACCACCACCAGCGGGACGAGCGGCCGTTACTTTGCGGTGCCGCCGGCGAACGATGCCGCCTTGTCCACCAGGCCGCTGGCAGTGGCGCCGCTGTCGTATGTCGAGTACTCGGCAACGGTGAATGCGAGCAAGGCCGGTGCGTCGGCAGGGCTCACCTTCGCGTACACGTCGACCAATGACTTCCTCTATGCCGGCATCGTCGCCGGAACCAACCAGGTCGTGCTGGGACATCGCAGCAACGGCACCTGGTACGTCGACGCCGTCGCAAGCACCACCATCACGGCCGGGACCGACTACAATCTGCTCGTCGCCCTGTCCGAGAGCGTAGGCAATAGCGTCAACGTCGTGCTGAACGGCAAGAGTGTCCTGAGCTTCAAGTATAACTTCCTGGTGCACGACGGCGGTCTGGGGCTCTACGCCCGCAACGGCAACGCGTCCTTCGACAACGTGCTGATCCGCGGTGACGATATCGCCTATGCCGGCGGCGGTACGCCGCAGGCGGCTGCGCTCGCGGCGCCTCCGGCAACGGACGTCGCCGTTGTTGCGGCCGATCAGCTGGCGGCCATCGTCGCCGCTGCGAAGCAGGCTTGGGCCGCCGCGCTCGGGTCGGACGACCCGCGTCTGTTGATCCTCGATCAGGTCACGGTGCTGATGGCCGACCTGCCGGATCAGCTGCTGGGCGCGACGACGGGCTACACGATCGTTCTCGATCCCAATGCAGCCGGTTGGGGTTGGTTCGTCGACCCGACACCCGGCGACAACCGGGAGTTCTCGATCAGGCTGTCCGGCGAAGTCTCCGAAGCGGCATCGTCGAGCCCGGCTGCCGGACACATGGACCTGCTCTCGACGCTCGTCCATGAGATGGGCAATGCGATGGGAATGCCGGAAGATCTCGGCGACGACGTGGCCGGGATGACCCTGCGCGCCGGCGAAAGGCGGCTGCCGGAGCCTGCCGGCCATCCGGCACCCGCTTCCGCGGCGGTGCTGCAGAGCACGCCTGCCGCGCAAGTCACGCCGCAGATGACGCTGATCCCGCTTGGGCCGGTAACGGCCACGATCGCGCCGCCGGTACCTGCGGTCGCCAAGGAGGATGAGCCCAGCGGTATCACGCTGATCTCGAACATCCTCCTGAGCCCGATCGCAAGCGCATCGCAGAATGGCGAGGTCCACAGGTCCGTCGGCACAGCCGAGGATCTCGGCAAGTCATTCGTCGCGCTGTCGGCAAGCCTGACGGGTGGCAACCCGAAGAGTTCTACGGTGCAGCAAGATGATCTCTCTTCGCCGGAGCATCACTCCTCGCGGAATATCAATAGCGCGAAGGAGACGACGAGCATAAACTGGCAGAACAGTCTCGATGCCGTTGAGCATCTCGCCTCAGGACCTTCGAACGGTTCGCAGGAGTGGCTCGACGACTTCCTGAACCACGTAGGGCAGGACAAGGCCCAGTGGAATCCGAACGCGAGTCTCCGCGTACGCCCATTGTCGATTAATAATGCGGGCCATGCCTGAGCCCGAAATTGCAAGGGAAGGAGCTTTGTAATGACTGCGCAACTGTTGATCTACGAAACCGTTATTCCGTTGTCCGCCGCGCGTCATCGCGGTTGCGCGGTCGAGATGGCCAGGAACTATGGCTTCAGCAGCAAGACCAATTCGGTGCCTCTGATGGCGGTCGAGTTTCCCGCCGCAGCATCCGAATATGCGATCGTGTTTGCCGGCACCAAGGACAACGTCATGCCGGCCGTCATTCTCGGCGTACGGGACAGCGAGAACCTGTTCCTGTCGGCGGATTCCAAGTGGGACGGCAAGTATGTCCCCGCCTTCCTGCGTCGCTATCCGTTCGTGTTCTCGACCAGCTCCGACGGCGAACGGTTCGTTCTCTGCATCGACGAGGACTATTCGGGATTCAATCGTGACGGTCGCGGACAGAAACTGTTCGACGACGACAACAAGCCGACCCAGTATGTCCAGAACATCCTGACATTCCTGCAGGAATATCAGACCCAGTTCAATCGCACCCAGGCCTTCTGCAACAAGGTGCGCGAGCTGGATCTGCTCGAGCCGATGCAGGCCCAAGTCGAACTCCCATCGGGCGAAAAGCTCTCGCTCGCGGGGTTCATGGCGGTGAACCGGGAGAAGCTGAAGGCACTGTCCGGCGAAAAGCTCGCCGAGCTGGCCAAGACGGACGAGCTCGAGCTGCTCTATCTTCACCTTCAGTCGATGCGCAACTTCCAGGCTCTTCCGTCGCGCCTCGCGGTCGTGAAGGGGGCAGCTCCGCCGGCGGTCGAACCTGGCGACGCCGCGGAGGCGGAATCAGGCGATCGCCTGAATGGGGCGAGAGCATCCGCCTAGAGAGCGGATCACATCGTGCCCCCGTGTGATTGCGACGCCTCATCGGCGATTCCGTCGCGCGCGCCGCGATGCTGTCCGCTATGGCAGCATCGCGGGCATAGCTCCGAGAGCGATGAGTAGCCATGACCACTGCGTCCCCGATCTATTCCTTCACCGAGGACGCAGCGCGGGCGGAGTCGATAGCCTGGGCTAAATTTTCGGCGGCCAAGGACAGTTCCGAGTTTTGCGCGAGCTGGCTTGCAATCCTTTGCATGCAGGTCGAACGGGTGGGCGGGGGGCTCCTGTTGCTGGGGCCCGACAAGGACGGCGGCTACGTGCCGGCGGCGGTGTGGCCGCACCCCGGCCTTGACATGCAATATCTCAGCCCGGCCGCCGAACGGGCTCTGACCGAGCGCCGCGGAATCGTGCTGCCCTCGGAGGGGCTTGGCGCTTTGCGCGAGCACCACGCCTTTATCGGCTACCCGATCGAAGTGTCCGGCACACTGCATGGGGTGGTGGTGCTCGATATCGGGCCCGGCCCGGAAGCTGCGTTGCAGCGGGCCTTGCGGCTGTTGCATTGGGCGAGCGCCTGGCTGATCGACCAGTTCCGCAAGGGCGCGCTGGAGGAGCGCGACGCGCGGCTCGCGCGAATGGGGCTCGCCATGGATATCGTGGCGACGGCCATGCAGGAGCGGCATTTCTCGGCAGCAGCGCTAGCTGTCGCCAACGAACTTGCAGGCCGCCTGGCCTGCGATCGGGTGAGCGTGGGGCTCGAGCGTTCAGGCAGCGTCCAGGTGAAGGCGATCTCGCATACGGCGACGTTCGATCCCAAGATGGACCTTGGCCGGCGCATCGGCAACGCCATGGACGAGGTGCTCGACCTCGACGTCGCGCTCGTGTTTCCCCCGCGTGACGACGTGGAGAGCGCGGCACTCGCGCATGCCGATCTCGCACGCGAGTACAGGGACGTTGCGATCTGCTCAGTGCCGCTTACGGATGACGGACACGCGACCGGCGTCTTGACCCTGGAGCGGACGGCGGGCGAGCCGTTCGATATCGAGACCATCGAGTTGTGCAAGACGGTTGGCGCGCTGCTTGGTCCGATCCTGAAGCTCAAGCGAGACAGCGAGCGCGGCGTCCTGCGCCATGCCGGAACCTCCTTGCATCATGGCCTGGAGCTCCTGTTCGGGCCACGCCATCCCGGCGCTAAGCTCATCGCGCTTTCGCTGGTCGGCGTCATCCTGTTCTTCAGTGTCGCGACGGGGACGTATCGCGTCGCGGCGAAGACGGTGATCGAGGGGGCCGTGCAGCGGATCGCCGCGGCCCCGTTCGACGGGTATATCGCGCAAAGCTTCGTCCGGGCAGGCGACACCGTGCATGCCGGGCAGGTGCTGTGCAAGCTCGACGACCGGGAGCTCAAGCTCGAACAGACGCGGTTGTCGTCGGAGCGCGAGCAGCTCGACCGCAAATATCGGCAGGCGCTGGCGGCACAAGAGCGCGCGAACATGACGATCCTGCAGGCCCAGATCGAACAGGTCGACGCCATGCTGTCGCTGGTCACCGACAAGCTCGCTCGCGCCACGCTGCTGGCTCCCTTCGATGGCGTCGTCGTCGCAGGCGACCTGCACCAGCTTCTCGGAACGCCGGTCGAATTGGGCAAGATGCTCTTCACGGTCGCGCCATTGGACAGCTATCGCGTCATCCTGCAGGTCGAGGAACGTGACATCTCCTACGTGAAGCTCGCTCAACAGGGCGAACTCACGCTCTCGGGCATCCCGCACCGGAGGATGGACTTCTCGGTCGAGCAGATGACGCCGGTTTCGACTGCCCAGGAGGGCCGCAACTATTTCCGGGTCGAGGCGCGGCTCTACAATGCATCCGAACGCGTTCGGCCGGGCATGGAGGGTGTAGGAAAGGTCGATGTCGGTGAGCGCAAGCTGATCTGGATATGGACCCATAATTTCACCGACTGGGTCCGTCTGTCGATTTGGAAATGGCTGTTCTGATTGCGAGGTCGTGGTGAACGCGCCGTTGCTCAGCAATTGGTGGTATCGTGTCGCGGCGCGAAAGCCAAAGCTGCGCTCGCACGCGCGACTTCATCGGCACATCTACCGCGGCGAAGTCTGGTACCTTTTGCAGGACCCCGCCTCGTCGCGGGTGCATCGATTCAGCCCTTCGGCCCGGTTGATCGTCTCGCTCATGGACGGGACGCATTCCGTCGAGCAGTTGTGGGAGCTCGCGAACAGGCATCTGGGCGAGGACGCACCCAGCCAGGACGAGCTCATCCATCTGCTGGGCCAGCTGCACGCCGCCGACCTGTTGGAAAGCGACGTCACGCCTGACGTCGCCGAGCTTTTTACCCGCAGCGAGCGCGAGCAAAGGGCGCGCCATTTGCGCTCCTATGGCAATCCGATGGCGATCCGCATCCCGCTGTTCGATCCGGATCGGCTGCTCAATCGCTGGGCGGGTCTCGTACGGTTTGTCTGGAGCGGCTGGGGGGCCCTCGCGTGGCTGGCGTTCGTGCTTCCGGCTTTCATTCTGATCTGGCCGCATTGGCCGGAGCTCAGCCACAATTTCAGCGACCGCGTATTGGCGATCGACAATCTGTTCATCATTTATCTGGTCTTTCCCGCGATCAAGGCGTTGCACGAACTGGGGCACGCCTCCGCCACCAAGGCCGGCGGTGGAGAGGTCCACGATCTCGGCATCATTCTGCTGGTCTTGCTGCCGGTTCCCTACGTCGATGCCTCGGCCGCCACCGTTTTCAGGTCCAAGTATCGGCGTGCGCTTGTCGGTGCCGCCGGCATGGGCGTCGAGCTCTTCGTCGCGGCGATTGCGTTCTACCTGTGGCTCCTGGTCGAGCCGGGTCTGGTGCGAGCGATCCTGTTTAACGTCATGCTGATCGCGAGCGTGTCGACGCTTCTGTTCAACGGCAATCCGCTGCTTCGCTACGATGCCTATTACATCCTCGTGGATCTCATCGAGATTCCGAATCTGGCGGCGCGGTCGTCGCGTTACTGGGGCTATCTGCTCGAGCGATACCTGCTCGGCGTCTCCGATCTGGAGCGCCCTGAGGCCTCCGGCATGGAGCGGGTATGGTTCTTCTTCTACGGCCTGGCGTCGACGCTCTATCGCATCATGGTGACGATCTTCATCGCGTTGTTCATCGCGGGACAATTCTTCTTCATTGGTGTCATTCTTGCGGTCTGGGCGGTGGCGGCGATGGCGATCCTGCCGATTACAAAGGCGGTGCGGCATCTCCTTGAGAACCCCCGCCTGCGCAAGCATCGCGCCCGTTCCGTCACGATCGCGGCCGGACTGGTGTTTGGCCTGGCTTTCTTTCTGATCGCCGTCCCGATGCCCTACCATTCCAGCGTGGAGGGAGTGCTGTGGCTGCCCGAAGAAGCAATGGTACGCGCCGCCTCGAACGGCTTCGTTCACGAACTTCTGGTCACGCCGGGAACGCTGGTCACCCAAGGGGACCCGCTGATTCAGAGTCGGGAGCCGACGCTTGTCGCGCAATTGCGCAGGAACGAGGCCAAGGTGGCTGAGCTGCAGGCCGAGTATGCGGCGCAATTCGTGTCGGACCGTGCAAAGGCGCAGATTATTCGCGACAAGCTCGAACTCGAACGCGCAAATCTGGGCCTTGCCCGCGAGCGCGCGTCTGATCTCGTAGCGCGCGCCCGCAGCGATGGCGTGTTCGTCGTGCCACAGATGGTCGATATGCCCGGCCGCTACTACCGTCGGGGCGAGCTCCTCGGCTACGTGGTCGGAAACGCGACGCCGCTGGCGCGTGTCGTCGTGCCGCAGGAGGCGGTGGACAGGGTACGCCTGACCACCGATCGCATCCAGGTCCGCCCGGTGGACCAGCCGCGCCTGGTCCTGGAGGGACGCGTGTTGCGTGCGGTGCCCGCCGGCGGCGAATATTTGCCGAGCGCGGCACTGGGCGTGGATGGCGGCGGCGATTTCGTGATTGATCCGCGCGATGCGAAGGGGCCGAAGACGCTGCAGCGGACCTTTCAATTCGACATTGAGCTTCAAGGTCTGGAGGCGGTGGACCATTTCGGCCAGCACGTCTTCGTCCGGTTCGAACACCGGATGGAGCCTTTGGCCGTGCAATGGTATCGCAGCGTCAGGCTGCTATTGTTGACGAACTTCCATGTCTAAGAGCGTTATGGAACTCGATCACCGCGACCTGGCGGTTGGCCGTCCCTATCCAGAGCGCGCGGACCGCGAGCCGGCGGTGCATGATCGGCTGGCCGAATATCTGGCGAAGGGCCTGATCCAGGGCCCGTTCAGGCGGCTGCGGGACCCAGTTCGCGCCTTGATGCCCATCGTCGAGTACGCCGCGGCGCATGAGAACGCATTGCGGATCCTGAGCGACGAGGAGCTGCGCCTGCAGGCGTCCGCCATCCGCGCGAAACTGCGCAATTCGGGCTTTGCACCGCCTCTGGTCGGCCGATGCTTTGCGCTGGTGCGGGAGGCTGCGACACGGACCATCGGTCAGCGGCACTATGACGTGCAGCTGATTGCGGGATTCGGGCTACTGAAGGGCAGACTGGTGGAGATGGCGACCGGAGAAGGCAAGACCATCGCTGCGACGCTGCCTGCAGCGACCGTCGCGCTTGCCGGGTATCCCGTGCACCTCATTACCGTCAACGACTATCTTGCCCAGCGCGATGCAGGCGAGATGAGGGCGCTCTATGAATTCCTGGGCCTGAGCGTGGGCGCCGTGGTGCAGGGCATGTCGAGAGCCGAGCGGCGACGAGCCTATGCGAGCTCGGTGACGTATTGCACCAACAAGGAGCTTGCATTCGACTATCTGCGCGACCGTGTCGCCCTGACGCACCGAAGCAGCAGTCTGCACCTTTCGCTCGGGCGATTGCGCGGCAGCCTGCAGCGCGACGAGGACCTCGTGCTGCGCGGGCTCTATTTCGGCATCGTCGATGAAGCCGACAGTATCTTCATCGATGAAGCGCGTACGCCCCTGATCCTCTCATCGTCGACGGGGGCAGGCGAGGAGAGGCTGCAATGCGAGCAGGGCCTCCGGTTCGCGAGCACTCTGGTCGCGGGAAAGCACTTTCAGATCGATCTCGCTGAGCGAAATCTGGTGCTGACCGAGGAGGGGCGCCGGGAGCTCGGCGAGCTGACTGAAGGGCTGCAAGGCGTCTGGAGTTCGGTTCGCGCTCGCGAGGAGCTGGTGACCCAGGCTCTCACCGCGATGATGCTGTTCAACCGCGACCAGCACTATGTCGTCATCGACGGCAAGGTCCAGATCGTGGACGAGTCGACGGGACGCGTGATGCCGGACCGTTCATGGGAGCGCGGCTTGCATCAGCTCATCGAGGTCAAGGAAGGTTGCGAGCTGACCGACCGCCGCGAGACGCTCGCGCGCATCACCTATCAACGGCTGTTTCGGCGCTATATTCGCCTGTCCGGGATGACGGGGACCGCCCATGAGGTCGCGCGGGAGATCAAGTCGGTGTACGGCCTCGATGTCGTTCGCATCCCGCTGAACCGGCCCTCGCAGCGCCGCGTGGCGCTTCCTCTCGTATGTACAACCTCGGCTCAGAAGCTGCGGATCATTGCCGACAGGGTGGAGCGGCTGGCGATGGCCGAAGGCCGGGCGGTGTTGATCGGCACGCGCTCCGTGGGCGCCTCGGAGGAGATCAGTGCCGCCTTGAACGCACGTGGCATTGCGCATGCGCTGTTGAATGCGAAGCAGGACAAGGATGAGGCCGACGTGGTCGCGGCGGCCGGTGAGCCTGCGCGGGTGACGGTTGCGACGAACATGGCGGGCCGCGGTACCGATATCCGTCTCGGCGCCGGCGTCGCCGCGCGAGGCGGCCTGCATGTGATCCTGACCGAGTACCACGACTCCCGGCGGGTCGATCGCCAATTGTTCGGTCGCTGCGCCCGGCAGGGCGATCCCGGCAGTTGCGAGGCCATCGTTTCACTTCAGGACGATCTGTTTGTCATCCATGCCGGAGGGATGACGCGCCTGCTTGCAAGGCTCGTTGGCGGCGGTGTTCCAATTCCGTCGCGGCTCTACCAGCCGCTGCGTTGGCTGGCGCAGTTCCAGGCGGAACGACGACACGGCTACGTGCGCGTGCAGAACGTGAAGCAAGATCGCCGGCTTGACCGAGTGCTTGCATTTTCGGGGAGAGGAGAATGAAACGAATCCAGGCCTCTGAGTGCGCCCCCGTCCCTCGGGCACGGCCTCTCGATTTCGGCGCGTCGCTCGCAGTCTCGGGCGTTCGTTGCAGGGGACTTGCGGTTCTGGCCCTTGCAATTCTCGCTGGAGCGGGATGTGCCAATGCCCAGGAGAGGAAGTTGCAGGGGCAATTCGACTGTCTGATCCAGCCGAAAATGGTGCTCAAGCTCGGGACGTCCGTGCCGGGTCTCCTGAGCGAGATGCTGGTTGACCGTGGCGACATCATCAAGAAGGGGGACGTGGTCGCACGGCTGGAGTCCGGAGTGGAGCAAGCGGCGGTTTCGCTGGCGAAGGCCCGGGCCGAAAACGAGGCAACGGTCCGCTCGAGCGTCGCCAAGCTCGAGTTTCAGCGCCGGAAGGACGAACGATCCAAGCTGCTGCGCAGGAACGACTCGGTTTCGGCGGCGGTAGCCGACGAAGCGGAGACGAGTGCGCGGGTAGCCGAGCAGGACGTCGAGGAAGCCAAGGTCAATCTTGCGATCGCGGGGCTCGAATTGGCGCGCGCCAATGAAGTGCTGAAGCTTCGTACCATCCGTAGCCCGATCGATGGTGTGGTCGTCGAGCGCAAGCTCGGCCCGGGCGAATACGCATTCGATCAGGCGCATCTCCTGACGGTTTCGCAGATCAATCCGCTGTTGGTCGAGGTTTATGTTCCCCTCGGTCAATTCGGAAAGATTCGCGTGGGGGCATCTGCGGAAGTCTACCCCGAGGATCCTGTCGGAGGCCGGTACGACGCCCTCGTCACGGTCGTCGATCAGGTGTTTGACGCGGCCAGCGGGACGATTGGTGTTCGCCTTGAACTGCCAAATCCGAACTACGCGCTTCCTGCCGGACTCAAATGCCGAGTCCGTTTCCCCGGTATCGGCTGACACGAGTACAGAGACGGAGATCAGGTCAATTCTATCCGAGAGCAAATTCCGACCGCACCGTTCGGCGATCGTATCGAAAGGTTGCAAGATGCTGGAAGGTACAATCAAGACATATCACGGCGACAGGGCATTCGGCTTCATCAGGCCGGATTCCGGTGACACCGACGTTTTCTTTCATCTCAAATCGTTCTCGCCCGGCGTCACCCCTGAGGCCGGTACACGGGTTTGCTTCAATCTGGCGCCCGATCAGCGGTCCGGAAAGCGGCAGGCTGTCAGCGTCAGGGTCGTGGCGAACGTGCATAGCGCGCCGGTCCTGACGCGATATGTCCGGTCGCCGCGCCTGCCGCGCTAGCTCGGATGCCTGGTGGTGCCCATGGGCACCACCTCATGCACGCGATGACATTGAGGAGGCCATCATGCTCAGTCGTCTTCGAAAGCTCGTTTTCAGCATTCAACACCGCGCGCCGACGGTCCGCTTCACCGAGAGCATTCGCCGCGTCAATCGTTTGGCGCGCCTGATGTCCATGATGCAGCGACGACCTCCTCGCAAGGTCGAGCAGGGTTGACGATGCCGGCTGATCTTGAAAGAGCCGGCATTGTCGAGCGGGAGACCATCGTCCGTCGGCTCCTGCGACGCGCGGCTGGACGGGCCCGTAGCTCGCAAAGGCGGGCGGCTGAGGTCCCCTTCGGCCGTGAGAATGACCCCAATCTTGAATTTCAGGACGGCCCGGCAGTGGGCGGGCTGGGATGGCTTGTCGGGGCCTTGACGGTGTTTCTCATTCTTCATGCCGCGTGGGTAAGGCTGGGTGTGTTGTAGGCGGGTTGGCCGCCTGTCGATGGTGGCGCCGCCACGGCCGATCGACGCTTTACCCAGGGCCCGCGCGATGCGGTGTGCCTTCGCGAGTAGGTGATCACAGCAAAGCGGCTCGTGCGCGTGACGCAGGTGAAGCTTGCGACCGTACCCCTACGGACTTCCGCCGCGAGGGCGAATCTGGCCTATTGCGTTCGAAGCGTGCGTCCGTAGGGGATTGGCGGAGCAGCGTTTGGACGATCTGGACCGCAAGATTGAGCTGCTCAAGACGTCGCTCGCAGCGACGTGGAGTGATCTCGCCAAATCCTCAGGCTCCGCCGACGACAAGTGCCAGATGCGCGCGCAAGCAAAGCGCTGCAGCGAGGAGCTGAGGCGCTGCCTTCTGATCGCCGAGGCGAAACAGACCCGCGAGCACGCCAAGGCTCTGTCCGATCAGGACGGGCGTACGCTGCCAAAACCAAACTTCCGTTTGCTCTCGACCGACGCCGCGGCGGAGGCAGCAGGCCCGGGATAAAGGGCCCTTAACGGGCGACGCCTTCCAGGCCACACACCATTAAATAGTCAGTTATGATGACCTAATTCGAGGGACTCGAAACCGTCCGGAAACCCGTTTCCGTCAACGCCGACATCACGCTGAAACGTCGATGGACCAACCTGTTATCGCTTTGAGTGATGGGGATTTAAGTCTCGAGCGATGGGGATTTATCATGTGGGCAATTCTTAACGACCTGTACCGCGAATATTGCCTGGCACGCGTGACCGAGATGCGGAAGTTCGAACTGACGCATTGAGGCGGTCGCCCGGCCATTCCAAGGCAAGCTTATGTGTGCGGGCCGACCGGCGAGGATAAGGATCATTCCACCAGGTCAATCGGTCTTGACCCGCCGGCGACGCTAAACGGCGCCTAAACGCCCGCGGCAACCGATTTCGGCGCCGGCTCGCGCCACCACGACGACCCGGCGCGCGCCAGAATCAGCATCCAGACGATTAAGGTCGCTCCGAGTCCCGTTGGCGTGCTCGTCAGGAACGAGAGAACGAGTGCGAGCGTGCTGGCCAGCGCAGCAAGCTCGTAGCTGCGGAAGCCGCTCCTCAATCCCATGCGAAATAGGAACGCGACGGAAATCGTCAGGATCAACATGTCGTAGATGGCAATATAAGGGGTGACCAACAGCGTGCCTGCAGCTAGGGCGGCAGCCTTCAAACCATAGGGTACGCGGCTGCGCCACATCAGTACGAGAACCAGCGTCGTGCTCAGAACGAGGATAAGCTGGAGCATCCAGGCGAGCTGCTCGGTGCCGCCAAAATGACGCACCAGAGAGTAGAGACTCATCAATTTCCACCAACTGAACCTACCATCGATCAAGATCACGTTCGAGGAGTGCGACAGCCAGTAGAAAAATGCCACCCAACTCGCCGTTCCAAAGGCCAGTGCCGAGATGAGCACCATCGCGATAGTCGTCACGGTGGCGCTAACGAATACGCGCCAATGTCCCGCCGCCATCAACACAACGGGAAACAGCAGCCCAAATTGTGGTTTGTAGGTCAATAGACCAAGGCAGATGCCTGCGAGTCCCGGGCGCACCGGAATGAGATAGAGCGTGCCGCCAATCAAAGCAGCGGTCAAAAATCCGGTCTGCCCGACCAGCGCATTGAAAAAAACGATCGGCACGGCGAGTGCGAGCAGTACGCCAAGGTTGTGACCGACGATTGCCCGCACCACCGCAACATACGGCATTAAGCTGACAACACTCCATCCGAAATACGCTGCACCATAGGGCAGCAGCGCCATGAGTGATGCGACGAAGAGGAATGGTGGCGGGTAGTGCCAGGGTAAACTACCGACGAAATCCTGCCCCAGGGCCGCAACCTCGATTTGCCTAAGGATCTCCCAGTCAAACGCTTGTGCTGGCAAGCCTTCGAGCGCGAGGCGCCCGGCGGCCCAAAAGCTGACGAAATCCGCCGGGATGCCGAATCCGTCGCGGTCGTAGATCCAGGTCCGCGAAATATAAGCGATCAGGCAAGCCGTCAGATTGGTCGCGGACAGCACAAAAAGCACTGCAAAGAGCATCCTCCGAGAGAAAGCGGAGACCTTGGTTGGCGCCGAGGCGGTTTCTTGGGACGAGCGAACCATGGCAAGATCCGGTGCTCTAGGAAACAATCGGAGCGGGGCGCGCGTACAGCGGACAAATTCGGGCGATGCGGGTGATCAAGTCGCGGGAAAACTGAAACTCGTTCCGCCGATAGACAGGGGAGAGCGTAAACCCACTCAGACAGAAGAATAGATCAACGGAAGCGTGCCACATGAAAAAGGTGTTGGGTCCGGCGGACGAAAGCCGTTGAAGCTGGGCCAAGCCGATGGTCGTTCCAGCCACGCCACGAAGCCCCGTTAGTGCCCGCAGCTCCGGCGGCGGACCGCTACTCCAAGTCTCCCCGGACTCCATTCAGCCCTTCCTGCGACATAGCCAGGCTACGCGATCCATCTGCTGCTATCGACGATGATGGTGGGGCGATTAATCAGTTTTAATACTGGACGTTGCTTCCAGAAGCCTAAGATGACAATGATTAGCTTTCAAGGATGCTAATTATGTCGTTAGGCATTGGTTCGCAACAAATGGATGCGAATAGCGTAAAGACAGAGAGCCTTCCGAGCAGTGATCATCTTCGGGCCTGGCTACCGTTGATCTTGGCCACGACGGCCTATTTGATTCTCATCGGCAAAATCAGCGACGTATTGCGGGATACCGATACGTATTGGCACGTTGTGGTCGGCGAATGGATCATTGATCATCGTGCCGTACCTCGTGTTGACCCGTTTTCCTTTACGAAGCACGGCGCGCCCTGGATCACCAGCGCGTGGTTGTCGGAAGTCCTCTATTATCTTGCATTCAAACTGGCAGGGTGGCTGGGCCCTGCGCTTCTAGCTGCGTTGTCGGCTTCGACGGCGTTCTTCCTGCTTGCCCGTTGTCTGCTCAGAAGACTGCCGAACGTGCCGGTTACGATTCTGGTGAGTGCCGGCATAGCCATGACGGTGCACCACATCCTGGCCCGGCCGCACGTGTTGATCTTTCCCCTGATGGTGCTGTGGGTCGACGGTCTGCTTCGGGCTGCCGACGCGCGCCGAGTGCCTCCATTGTCCTTTGTTCTGATCATCACACTGTGGGCGAATCTCCATGGGAGCTTCACGTTGGGCGTGGCCATGATCGCTCCGTTTGCCCTTGAGGCGGCTTGGAACGCGGACAAATCGACCCGCTTGACGGTCGCGCTGCATTGGTTCCGATTTGGGGCGTTGGCGCTCGGGGCCGGCTGCGTGACGCCGTATGGGATCGAGTCCATCCTGGTTACAACACGGATTTTGAGCCTTGGGTCGATGCTCTCGACAATTGGCGAGTGGAGGCCGATAGATTTCGGCTCTCTACACCCATTTACAGTTTGCCTGCTTGGTGGTGCTGCCTACGCGCTCTACAGCGGGTTCAAGTTGCCCTTTATCAGGATGGCTGCACTGCTCGCGCTCGTCTACGAAACTCTCGCTCATCAGCGGTACGTCGACGTTTTTGCAATGGTTGCCCCATTCCTTATTGCTGGCCCGTTGGCGCAGCACATCTTGCGGCAGGAACCCCGAAAAGCCATCCCGGCAAGGACGACGCATATCATCACGTTTTTTGCGGTCCTATCGATCATCACCAGTGTGATCGTTGTGACGAAGGATCGAACGTTTCCACTTGTTCCGGTTGTTGCAGTGGAGAAGCTCAAAGAGCTGAAGGCAGAACGCGTCCTGAATGACTACTACTTCGGCGGATACTTGATCTTCCAGCGCATGCCGCCGTTCATCGATTCGCGCGCCGAATTGTATGGCCCGGAGTTTCTCAGCCGCTACATGCGAGTAGTCTCACTCGAGGATCTGCCGGATTTCATCAGATTGCTCGATGAATACAAAATCGATTCAACACTGCTCTTCCCTGCGACTCCGGCTGTCGGGATGCTCGACCGGTTGCCTGATTGGGAGCGCGCGTATTCCGACAATGTGGCTGTCGTCCACGTTCGGCGTACGCATCCAGAAGGCGCGGCGTCCCCGAAATAGCGGGCATCTGCAGACCCGGGGCGAAAGTCGGCCGCAACGCCCGATCGCCCCGCCAGGAAGTCTTAATCCGGGTTATTTGGAGTATTTAATTACCGCTGCGGATTTCCCTCCGGGTTACTGGACGGCATCGGAGCTGTAGCGCCGCTCCTTGGTCGGTCGCCTAAAAATCGGATAATCCGATTTCTGCGAATTGGCCGCGCAGGTCCAAATCGGAATAAAAGATGTTCGGTGCGTAAAAAGTCCGGCAATGCCGTTGACGGTTCTTGAGAGGTCGGCACAACGTCCTCGGCCGCTGATTTACGAGTGCCTCGGCAACCGGCAAAGCGCCGCGAAATGCGGCAAATCGGCCTCTTTCTCCGGTTCCGATGACCCCGTAGGACTACAGGTTAGCCCTTCTGAAGTAAGGTTAATTAAGGATTAGCAGGTGACAAAGATTTACGTCGGTATATAAATTTTAAATTGTTGGCATTGGCTCTGATCGGCCGACATAGGCTTCGTGTATTAATCTTAGTAAAAGGAATTTCCCATGTTGAAGTTTTACATCAAGGCCACGGAAGCTCTGAAGCACCTCCGCTCCGACAACGCGGGTGTGGTGTCGTTTGAATACGTGATCGTCGCCGCTTGTGTCGTCGCTGCGGTTGGTCTTGCGTTCGGTGCCGGCGGAACCGGTCCGATCTCGAGCGCCCTGAGCGCCGCGATCTCGAGCATCTCCGCGAAGGTCATTTCTGCGGTTGGATAAGGACCGATCCGGGCGAGAGGACGGGGTCAGGGATTGTGGCCCTGTCTTCTTTGAACCGGAGGGCGACCGCCTGGCGGCAATGTCGGTCGAATCAATTGTGCCACCAACCAGTCTACCGAAGACCTCGGCGGCAGGCATTCCGACAGGACGAGTCATCGACGGTGCGGGCGGCGTCGTTCGTTCCGAACCGCGTCGGCCAGGAAGCTGAACTCAACTGAAGAGGTGTCACGTGTTAAGGCATTTTGTCGAAGTTAGCGAAGCTCTGAAGCGTCTTCGCGAAAATGAGGGCGGCGTGGTGTCGTTTGAGTACGTCATCGTTGCCGCGTGTATCGTCGCCGCGGTCGGGCTTGCGTTCGGTGCCGGCGGGACCGGTCCGATCTCGAGCGCGCTGAGCGCAGCAATCTCGGCCATCTCTGCAAAGGTTATTGCTGCCGTCGGATAGTATGGCGGCAGCTTCAGTGAATTTCATTCGATGATGGATTGGACGCCGACTGCATACTGATTTCCCGTTGGCGTTCAGTTCATCAAGGTTGCATTGACGGATGCAGGGCCCGCCATAGGCGCCACTGCGATTTGTATTGTTTTTACGGCCGCCGTGGCCCGTTCTAATTGGGCCTCTTTAAGGCCGCTTTATTAGACGTGCTTGGGGTTTGTGCCTGATGAGTTGGATCGTCTCCATAGCCTCGATTCTGCAGATCCTGCTGCTTCTGTATGTCGCCACCATGGACGTCGCGACACGTTTAATCAGCAATGAGATTTGTCTGACCCTGGCGGTCTTGGGGATGGCCAGTCATTTGACCAATCCTGCCGGCATCGCCGGGTCGCTCTTCATCGCGTCGGTTCTGTTTGCGGTGCTGTTCGTTCTCTACCAACGAGGATCGATCGGCGGTGGCGATGTCAAGTTGCTGGTCGTGCTGGCGCTTGGCCTGCCGTGGATGGGCGTCGTTCAGTTGCTGGCGATCACGGCTCTGGCAGGCGGGGTTCTTGCACTGGTGCACGTGATAATGCGGAGCCTGCCTCATCCCGGACTGGCGCCGGTCGGATCGTCGCTGCTGCGTCGCGTCTATGCGGTCGAGCGCTGGCGTCATTTGCGGCGCGCGCCGCTTCCTTATGGAGTCGCCATAGCCTGCGGCGGTATCGGAGCGATTTTTAACAGGGGTTTTTGACATGTCATCGGCTTTGCGGCTTTCGATCATTGCGGTGTTGGTTCTTGCGATCACGGCGCTGGGCCTCATCGCCTTCAACCTGAGCACGCCCAAGGCAACGGCGACGACGGAAGTCGTTCAGCCAGTCGCAAAGGTCTTGGGATACTATGTGGCGGCGCGGCCATTGCCGCGAGGGACCCTGGCCCGAGACGAAGATTTCGCCGTGCGCTCGGTGCAGGCTGAGCAGGTTCCGGCGGATGCGATCCTGGAAACTCCCGACGCCAAGGCGTCGCTTGCCGGTTCGCTCGTGCGCAAGTTCGTCGAGGCCGGCAATGCGATCACCCTCCAAGACATCGTGCGCCCCCAGGATCGGGGTTTCCTTGCGAGTGTGCTGGCGCCCGACAGCCGCGCCATCAGCATCAGGGTTGACGAAGAGTCCGGGGTGTCGGGCCTGATCAGGCCGGGCGATCAAGTGGACGTCCTGCTGACCCAGTTGTTCGAGAAGGCGGACCCTTCGCGTCGCGCGCTGACAGAAACCGTGCTCCGCAACGTTCGGATCATCGCGATCGACCAGGAAATCGCGCAGGGCGGGCGAGGCATCGCCACTGCTATGGGCAAACCCGCCCAGACGGTGTCGCTGGAGCTCACGCCTGAGCAGGTGCAGAGAATCACGGTCGCCAAGCAACTCGGAAAGCTCTCGCTTTCGGTCAGGGCCGCCATCGACAAGCGCGATAGTGTCGATTCTGGCGTCATGTCTAGCTGCGATGTGTCGCCGGAGCTCGCCCGCCAGAACGCCATTGCCGGCCAGACCACTGCAGTGGTGGTCTATTCTGGCGGTGAAGCCAAGCAGTTCACGGTCAGGAAGCAGGTCACGGGCGCCGGCAATGCAAGCGTCAACTGCGATGGGCAGGATGTTGCCCGCCAGGCCGCCGTCGTATCGGCCGGCGGCTCTGGCAATTCGGCGGAGAAGCGATGATGATGAACATGGCAGTCGTGAATCCGCCTGAAGCACCATCCGTCGTCACGCGCGACCGCATCGTCTGCTTCGTCAACGACGAGGATAGCGCCGCGGCTTTGCGCAAGGGTCTCGACGGCGCCCACCTGTCGCTGAGACGCGGCACAATTCGCAACGCCGTACGGATGCTCGAGGCCGACACGGACCTGTTCGCACTGGTCGCAGACATCAGTGGGTACGATGATCCGTTTGCCGAATTGGAAAGGTTGGCCAGCGTCTGTCCGCCTGATGTCCGGGTCGCATTGATCGGAGAGAGCAGGGAGATCGGCTTCTACCGCGAGCTCATGGACATCGGCGTGACCGAGTACCTGCCGCGGCCGCTCACGCGGGATATGGTGCTGGATCTGCTGCGCCCGAAGCTGCTCGGCGGCGAGGCGCCGGCCCAGCCGGATCGCGGCGGGCATGTGATCTCGATCTGCGGCGCGCAGGGCGGAGCCGGAGCGACAAGTATTGCCATCAATCTTGCGCTGCATCTGGCGGAGACGACGAAGGCCAAGGTCGCGCTGCTCGACCTCCATCTGCAGAACGGCGAAACTGCCGTGATGCTGGGGGTCCGGCCGGGACCGGGACTGCGCATAGCGCTGGAAAACCCGATGCGTGCGGACACGCTGTTCCTCGAGCGCTCGGCAATTGAAATCAACGATCGGGTCAGCCTGATCTCCGCGGACGAGGAACTGGATGCGCAGCTCAACATCACCGAAGCCGGCGTGAGACACGTCCTGGGCCTGCTGCGTCAACGGTTCAACTACATCGTCGTCGACGTGCCCGTGCCGTTTCCTCCCTCGATCTATCCGGTGATCAGTCTTGCTCGTCACGTCCTGGTGCTGCTGGAAGCGGAGGTGACGGGGCTCCGCAACGCGCACGCGCTTCGCACCGCCGTCACCAACATTGCCGGCAAGGACCGGGTCTTCACTCTGCTCAATCGCGCCAATCGTGCCGGGGGCCTTCCCAAGGCGACGATTGTCAAGGCCCTGGGCGCCGAACCGGACATGGTGATCCCTGATCTCGGGAAAGGGATGACCCAGGCGGTCAACCTCGGCATTCCCGCGCTCAAGCACGTCTCGGGACTGCGACGTCACCTCAAGCCGATCGTGCGAGAGATTACGGGGGTGGGGGGCGAGCGCAAGGGACGGCTCAGGAGGTTGCTCGGGCTATGAAAAAGTTCGGGAGACGCCCAGACGAGTCGCCCATGGTTGATTTGTCCGCGCTGACAGGGAGCTTGCGCGGGTCGACGGAAAACGCGCCTTCGCCGGCCGTGGATTCGCCGGCATTGGCAGCAGACACGCCTTCGCCTCCAGACCTGCCCGCACCGAACGCTCGACCTCCTTCCCTGAGTCTGGGTTCGGCTGCACCGGCGCCGGGCCTCGCCCCGAAGTGGGGCAACGAACCATCGCTTCATCATCCCGTAATGCTCAACTCGCTGCGAGACCGGGTCATGGAGCAGATCGATCCGTCGGCCGCGGCGACCGTTTCGCGCGACGTGCTGCGGCGCCAGATCGAGGAAATCATCCATGGGATCGCCAACGACGAACGGCTGGAACTGTCCGGCCGCGAGCAGATCCAGCTAGCGGACGATATCGCGGACGACATGACCGGATACGGGCCACTCCGTCCGCTTCTGATCGACGAAACGATCAACGACATCATGATCAACGGCCCCAACAACGTCTATGTCGAGCGCAGCGGCAAGCTGGAGCGGGTCGCCGTACGATTCCGCGACAACGATCACATCACCTCGGTCGCCCAGAAGATCGCCGCGCAGGTCGGGCGGCGCGTCGACGAATCCAGTCCCATGGTCGATTGCCGCCTGCCCGATGGCAGCCGCGTCAACATCATTCTGCCGCCGCTCGCGATCCACAGCCCCTGCATCTCCATTCGAAAATTCCCGAGCCGTCGCCTCGATCTGGCTGGCCTGATCGCGAACGGCTCGATGACGCCGGCGATCGGAAAATTGCTGGAGATCGCCTCGCGGGCGCGGCTCAACGTTCTCGTGTCCGGAGGTACCGGCTCCGGCAAGACGACGCTGCTGAACGCCATGAGCCAGTTCATCGATCACAGCGAACGCATCGTCACGATCGAGGATGCGGCGGAATTGCAGCTGCAACAGCCGCACGTGATCAGCCTGGAGACCCGGCCGCCCAGCCTGGAAGGCACCGGGCAGGTGACGCAACGCGATCTGCTCTGGAACGCCCTGCGCATGCGTCCCGACCGCATCGTCGTCGGCGAAGTCCGTAGCGCCGAGGCATTCGACATGCTGCAGGCAATGAACACCGGCCATGACGGATCGATTTCCACGGTGCACGCCAACAGCACCCGGGACGCCCTGACCCGCATCGAGAACATGGTGCAGATGGGGCAGGTCAATCTGCCGTCGCGGGCGATCAGGTCGCAGATCGTTGCCGCGCTCGACATCATCGTCCAGGTCGAACGCATGCGCGATGGCCAGCGCCGGATCATCCAGGTCAGCGAGGTAATCGGCCTCGAAGGCGACGTCATTACCACCAACGACATTGCGGCTTTCGAGTATCAGGAAGAGGACACTCACGGCCGGATATTGGGAACCTACAAGTCGACCCACGCGCTTCCAAAGTTCAAGAGCCGTCTTGCCTATTACGGGCTTCAGCAAGCCTGGACCGATGCGTTGAGGCAAATATGATTCCGAACTACGTGATCGCGATCGTTCTGGCCCTGCTGCTCTGCGCGACGGGCGTCGCGCTGTGGCTCGACAGGCGGGAACGGCGCATGAACCGCCAGCTCTCGATCGCTCTGCAGACCTCGCCGACCGCCAGCCTGACCTCGATCCGCCGGACCGAGACCGGGGCCCGCTCGATGCTGCTGTACCGTCTGGCGAACTACAATCCGGACATCGTTCACGTCTTGCATCCGGTCTATGTGCTGCTTGTGGGTGCGCTCGCGGCATTGGCCGTATTTTATGCCAATCAGCTGTTCGGGTTTTCGACGTCCGACGTGTCCATCGCGGCTGCGATCGTCGCGGTATTGGTGGTGCGTGGTCTGTTTGGATGGCAGCGACGGCGGTTCTCCAATCGCCTCTTCCGGCAATTGCCGGATACGATCCAGCTGGTCACCAGCACAGTCCGCGCTGGTCTGCCGGTCAACGAAGCATTTCGCACCATCGCTCGCGAGATGCCGGAGCCGACTGCGGGGCAGTTCGCCATCGTTTGCAGCCAGATTGGCCTCGGCGTGGCGCCGGAGGACGCCGTGGAGGCCGTCTACCGGCGGACGCAGGTTGCGGAATACGCGATGTTTTCGGTGACGCTCGCGGTGCAATTGAAATCCGGCGGCAGCCTGGCCGAGACTTTGCAGATCCTGGCGGAAACCGTGAGTCAGCGCGTCGCACTGGCCGCCCGTGCGAAGGCGCTGGCAGGAGAGGTCATTTTCTCCTCGCGCGCGCTGTCATTGTCACCTTTGATCATCGGTGGGTTGCTGTACGCGGTCAATCCGCAATCGATCAATCTTCTGTTTCTCGATCCGACCGGAAACATGCTGCTGGCCTACGCGGTCGGCTCGGTCGTCCTCGGGCACTTTGTCATACGTTGGATGATCCAGAGGGAGACATCGTTATGACTGCCGGCATGAGTGTCGCAGCCCTCATGGTCATCGCTGTTGCGGTGACGCTCCTGCTGGTGATTCGCGAAATCCACTTTCGCACGCTGAACGCGCGCGTTTCCAATGCGGTGCTCGGCATTTCCGACCGGTCGACGCGGTCCCAGGACATGGTCGGCTGGTTCTCGTCGATCGGCATGCGGTACCGAAAGTTCTATGCTGAGGAGAATCTCGACGAGCTGCGGACGGTTCTTCAATCGGCTGGATTCAACCATCACCGCGTCTTGCCGATCTGGATCGGAGTCAAGATCGTCAGCACGGTCTTGTTCCCGATCGTTTTCTTCCTTTTTGCACAACTGTCAGGAGCGCCGCTGGCCAGCGCGTTGATGATCGCCCTGTTCGGCGTGGCCATCGGGATCATGGGGCCGCGGCTGGTACTGCTGGTGATGAAGCGGCGTTTCGATGCCGCGGTTCGGTCGGGCACGCCCGATACGATCGACCTGCTGGTCGTGTGCGCTGAAGCGGGCATGGGCCTGGAAAGCGCCCTCCAGCGGGTCGCCGAGGAGATGAGCCAGACCAATCCGGCCATCTCGCGCGTTCTGCGCGGTTTGCTCGACGACCTGCGGGTCCTGCCGAGCCGCGCCGAGGCGTTCGAGAAACTGGCATCCACCTCGGAAGGGCTTCGCCGCTTCGGCATCATGGTCAGCCAGAGCCTGCAATACGGAACGCCGCTCGGCCAGGCGCTGCGTACCATCGCGGCCGATCTGCGGCGGGAGCGGATCACCGGCCTCGAGGAGCGGGCTCACAAGCTCGGTGCCAAGCTCACGGTACCGATGGTGTTGTTCCTGCTGCCGGCGATGTTCGTCATTCTCGGCGGCAGTTCATTCCTACATCTCATTCGTTCCTTCAAGGGGCTCTAGCCACGAACGCAGCGTCATGAGTGAAGTTCGTACAGGCAGGCACAGGAGCGGCAAGCGCTCTTTCATCGGTGATCAGCGCGGTGCTGCCGCGTTCGAAATGGCGATCATCTACCTTGTTCTGGTGTTCAGTCTGCTGCTGCCGTTGGCCGATCTGGCGATTGCCGGCTTCAGGTTCATTTCGGCGCATCAGGCGCTTCGCGACATGGGGCAGCGGACTCAATATTCCCCGCCGGGCGACGTGACCAGCGCCTCCGACATTGCGGCATGGAAAAGCGCGCTGCCCAGCACGATCAGCGGATTTGCGATTACGCCGCAGGTCTACTGCGGTTCTCCCGGAACGGTGGCTCCCTGCAGTTCGGGGGCGGCATCGATCGTGAAGTACTACACCTTCTCGACCACCTTTACGTTGACGCCCATGGTGCTCGGCTCGGCGCTGTGCACATCCTGTACCATCACTTACACCCAGCGATTTCAGTAGGAGGACGCCATGCGCAAACTGGCTCACTGCCGTCGCGGCTCCGTCGCCTTCGCAACGGTGATTGCGCTGGTACCGCTGATCGGGTTTGTCGCTCTCGGGGCCGAGGCGGGGTCGTGGTACGTGACCAAGCAGAACGCACAGAATGCCGCCGACGCAGCGGCCTATTCGGGCGGCTTGTCGCTCGCATGTTCGCTCAACTCAGTAGCCGAGAGCGACTGCGATAGAACGCAGGATTACATCTACCGCGGCAAGCAAATGGCCGCGCAGAACAAGTTCTGCAATTCCAGCGGCGACCCGGTCTATCCGGGCTCGACTTGCGGTACGGCGCAGGCCAGTACCACGCAAACCGTGTCAATCGATCGAGGAACCTACTCTGCCGGCGCCTGGACCAGTTCATCAACCGGCATGCATGTGCTTGCGACAGTGGCGCAGCAGCAGCCGGGATATCTTGCGCAGATACTTGGCATGTCCGCCGTCACCATCCGGTCGTCCGCGGTTGTCGAGATCCAGAATCCAGCGCCGATATGCGCGTTTGGATTGGGACCTGGAAGCGATGCGCTCACGATCGGCGGCAGCAGCGCCATCACGGGCAGCGGCTGCGCGATGATGTCGAACACCAACGTCAAGTACAACGGCACCGCGAGTTTCAGCGGCTCGGGCTGGTCTGTGAATGCAGTGGACGGCTGTAAGGCGTCATCGGGACATTGTGCCCTTACCGGTGCGGGGTACAATTACAACACGCTTACGGCAAAGAATCCACTGTCGGTGCTGGATTCGAAATCGTTCAATTCAAGGTCGAGCCCCGTATCAAGCCCATGCAACGCGCAGGGCAAAGTCACCAATGGAAACACCTGCAATCTGACCGCAAACAGCGCTAGCGGGGTTTACAGCGATCTGACGGTAAATTCCGGCGGGACACTGAATCTCGCACCAGGAACCTACTTTTTCTACAATGCGACGATAAATTGGGGGGGCAATGTCAGCTGCCCAACCTGCACCGGCACATCAGGCGTAACGCTCGTATTGCTCGGAACCACTTCGAACCTCACTATCAGTGGCGGTACGGTTAACCTCTCGGCCGGCACGACCAATTCGTTTGATACTGATCTGAACGGTATCTTGATTGACGATCAGGCAAACAACACCAACGCGAACAAGATTGCAGTAAGCATAGGCGGCAGCAATACGTCGACCTTGGGCGGTGCAATGTATTTCCCGCATGCCAATGTGTCGTACGGCGGGACGGCTCAAAGTGCGAACACACAATGTACGGAAGTGATCGCGGCTTCGCTCACGATCAACGGCAATACCTATCTGAGTTCGTCCGGTTGTACGTCCAACACCTTGGGCAAAACCAAGGTCGTTGCGATGGTGCGCTGATGAAAAGGCTCGACCAGCGCGGCTCGGCGGCGTTCGAGTTCTGCCTCGTCGCCGTGTTCTTTTTCACATTCGTGTTCGCGATCTTCGATCTCGGACGCTATGCGATCACCATGCAATTGTTGCGCGCACTCGCCAGTGACGGTGCCAGGGCGACGATGATTAAGTGCTACACGCCTCAGGTGACGCAGGGTTTGTCGCCGTCTGGCTGCACCAGTGTCAGCACCTACTATACCAGTACCTATCTGACGTCGGTGCCGAGCATCATGGGGCTCACGCCGACATTGAGCGCGAGCGACAGCGGTTCCGTCCTGACCATTACGGCGACGCTGCCCGGATTCTCGATGATGACCCCGACGTGGAGCGGATTGAATTCGACGCCGACTGCGAGCACGTCGATCCCCTATTAGGCCGTTGTAATGAGATACCGTCACCCGAATCGTGTCTTTCGCCAGCGCCCGGCCAAGTCAGGGGATGGCGGGTTTAACGGAAAAGAATGTTATTTGCGGCCCAATAAGCACCGGGGAGTCAGCCGTCGGCCGAGGGAACCAACGGCTCGGGTTCCACAAAGTGGTGCTCGTGGGCAACATTTGGCGACTTTTTCGCGGATTGACGTGGGATATGAGGGCTCTCGCCTTGCAGCGGAAGCGCCAGGGGGACGATGATCGCAACGCAGGGAGTCTGAGGGGATAAACTCAGCCTGACGATTTTTACGTAGACGATTTGTGCAACCCCCGGGTGTCGTTCGGGGAAAGTCGTTTGCCCGCCAAGTGTGCATTGCGGGATGGCCGCGGATCGCGGTGAGGGGGACTGGGAATGGGTGGCGTCCGCATTTCGACCCAGGGGAAGGCGAAGCTCGCGGCCGTGAGCGCGCTGCTGCTTGGTGCCGTCCTTGTCGGTCCCTGCGCTAACCGTGCCGACGCGGCCGATCGGCGGAGCTCCGGCGGAGGCGTCTTCGTCAGCGAAACGAGCGACGTCCAGCGGGTCAAGGTCACCGTCAACAAATCGCGCACCTTCAGGGTCGAAACGCCCTTTTCCACCATCGTCGCGGGCTCGACCGACATCATCGACGTGAAGTCCCTGAGCGATCATCAGATCTACATCCAGGGCAAGCAGCCCGGCACCACCAACGTCATTCTGCTCGATTCCTCGATGAAGCAGATCGGCATCCTCGATGTCGAGGTCACGATCGACATCGGCAATTTGCAGCAGAACATTCAGTCCTCGACCGGCATCCGCGGCATCCGCGTCACGGCCTCCGAGGGACAGGTGATCGTGAGCGGAACGGCCCCCGACGCGGTCGCCGCCCAGCGTGCGATTGAGATCGCGACCAGCACCGTTCCGAAGGGCAGCGTCGTCGTCAATGCCATGAGCGTGACAGGACCGCAGCAGGTGATGCTCGAGGTGCGTTTCCTCGAGGTCAACCGGTCTGCCGGGCGCGAGCTGGGAATGAATCTCTATGGCGCCAATGCCAGCGGATCGAACATTGGCAATACCGGGCTCGGAGGAGCCACTTCCATCAATCCCGCCAGCGGTCGCGTGCCGACGCCAAACATGGGGCCGCCTCCCGGCTCGATTCCTCTGCTCGGTACTGCGGGGACGTTGGCGGCGACGGCAACGGGAGCGGCCGCCGTCCCGTTTGGAAGCCTCCTGACCAGCATCCTCCGAACCAGCAGCGGCGCTTCGATCGATCTGCTCGTGACTGCACTGGAGACGAAGGGTCTGGTGCGTCGGCTTGCAGAGCCGAACCTGATGGCACTGTCGGGTGAATCAGCGCGGTTTTTGGCTGGTGGCGAATTCCCGGTGCCGGTGGCTTCGACGGCGGGCACTGCCGGCCTGGTGCCGACTGTCACCATCCAGTTCAAGACGTTCGGTGTTGAGCTGGGCTTCGTCCCTACGGTGCTTTCGCGCGGCGTGATCAATCTGCGCGTCGAGCCGTCCGTCAGCGAACTCGATTTCACCAACGCGGTGACGATCGCCGGGACGACAATTCCGGCCCTGAGCAGCCGCAACGCCCGCACCACGGTCGAATTGCGTGACGGCCAGAGCTTTGCCATCGCGGGTCTGCTTCAAACCCGTAACCGGCAGGATATTTCGCAATTGCCCTGGATCGGGTCGGTGCCGGTGCTTGGCACACTGTTTCGTTCCTCGTCCTACCAGCAACAGGAAACCGATCTCGTCATCATCGTGACGCCGCGCCTGGTCGCGCCGGCGGCGCCCGGCCAGCAACTGGCCTCGCCGCTGGATTCGCGCATGCCGGCCAACGACGTCGATTTCTTCCTCAACGGCCAGATGGAAGTGAAGAAGCGCTACAACGACTACGTCAGTTCTGGTGGTGAGCTGAAGGGACCGTATGGCCACATCATCGCGCCCGAAGCGCGCCTGCCCGCGCCGCCGGCGGTCGTGACCGACCAGCCCGTCGTCAAGACACTCAACTGAAGGAGGACCGTTATGACATGCACGACGTTACTCGCGGTCTTCACGCTCGGGGCTTGCAACGGCCTGGCCGGCAATGACGAGATGGACCGCTACTTTCAGCGGTCCGATACCATTACGCTGAGCGCCGGCGACGCCAAGCAAGTCAATGCCGTCACCCACACGATCCATCCCTGGCCGAGAGGTGTCGGCGATCGCAGAATCGTTGTTCAGGCGACGAAGACCGACCGTGCCATCACGCGTTACCGTAGCGGTACGCCACCGCGCGATCCGCTGCCGGCGTTCGGCGGAACCACGCCAGCAGATGGGCATCCTCCAATAGGCACTGCCGGCGCAACAGCGGCGGTCGTGGACGCAGGCGGCAGCGTCGTTCAAGGTACGGGTGCCGCCCTCGCAGGCGCAGGCATCCGATGAGTTTGATGGTTGATTTATTGCCGGTGCTGCGACGGGGATAAAGGTTATGAGGCGCCTTCTTCTATGGCTGGGCTGCGCATTGCTGGCCACAGCCTTGGCAGCTTGCGAAACGGTGCAGGAAGCCACCGTGCGCGACGCTGCCGTGGTCGCGCCCGTTGCTCCCGCCGGTCCTGACCCCGTGCAGGAGCCCACCGACGTCAAATACTATCCCTCCGACGAACCGACGCGGATGGGCCTGGAACACTTCAACCGCGGCAATTACGGAATCGCCAATCGCTATTTCAGGGACGCCGTCGAGAAGGCGCCGAAGGACGTGACGGCCTGGATCGGCCTTGCAGCAAGCTACGATCGGATCCGCCGCTTTGATCTTGCCGATCAGGCTTATGCGCAGGCGATCCGCCTCGGCGGCGAAACCGTGCAGGTTCTGAACGACCAGGGCTATTCCTACATGCTGCGTGGCAACCTGCATGCGGCGCGACGGAAGTTCGAGAAGGCATACTCGCTGGATCCCGGCAATCCGGTCATCGCGAACAATCTCGAGCTTCTCAACGGCAGCCGCCGGTTCATCGAGAGGCCGCCGAACAATCAGCCGTGAATCATAAACCGGATTTTATGCCTGTTTCGGGCTGATCTAGCCCACCCCGGCGCGTTCCAGTGGAACCCTTAAGACAAGTTCAACGTTTTTAACGTATGGCTTGTCACATGAACCGGCTGTTTAAATTGCAATTTCTCGGGCCGTTGGCACTTTTTGCCGCCACGCTGAGCGCCGAGTTGGCCGCCCGCGCGCTCGAATATGCGCCGAGCTCCGAGATACTCTGGTTCATCAATCTCAAGCTGTTCGGCATCTTCCAGCGCAGCGACGCCTATCTGAGCTACTTCGTCAGCGTTGACGGGTTTCAGCTGTTCGGGCTTGCGCTTCCGATCTTCGTGCTTGCCTGCCTCGGGCTCGTAGCCAGGTCGCGGCCGCTCTTCACGATCGCAACGCATCTGAGCGCGGCCTACGCCGTTTTCCTGGTAGCATCCTGGCAAGTCGGTATGCCCACCCTCAGGCAGGCCTCGCTTGGAACGATCGCCGTCCCGTCGGGTGGCCTGTTCGTGATGGCCACCATCCTTGGCACCTGCATGTTGTCCTTTGCGATCACGCATCTGCTCTATTTCCGTGCAGTTCACCATGAAATCGGAGCCCTGGTTCGTCGGTTGCGAAGAGCTCGCATCGTCCACGAGCCCAACTAATTCATCGCAGAACCCTTTGGCGCGACGGCATTTTGCGTCTCGCGTTGAGCATTGATCGAAGCTGCGGGTCGTGAATCACGACCGTGCCCCGGACGAGATGGTCGAGGATCGACGGCGCTCGATCTTGACAAGCATCAAAGCAGAAATAACGATCCCGCCCCGTCGCGTTGAGACGGACCGCACTTGGTTCGGGTTTGGCCGAAGGTAGCGAATGAGTACAGATAAGTTGCAGGCGTTGAGCGATACCATTGCCGGCATACTCAACGAGCCGCCATCACGTGCCACTTATTTCGACCCTGAGCCTCATGACGAGGCGGCGGCCGGCGAACGCGCCGCAAAGGCCTTTGACGACCTTGCGCATGGCATTGACGCTCCGAAGGGAAGCTTCGGAAAGCTGAGCTCCCGCGATGCCGGCATTTCACGACATCCGGCGCCTGAAGTGCAAATTGAAAGCCCGCGCAGAGCTTCGGACCACGTCAATGTTGCGGCGGGCCCGGGACAACCATCGAAGCTGGAAGCCGCAAGCCTCCAGCGCGACCCGCAGGCACCGGGCGTCGACATGGTTCGCCCGGCTGTTTCGGGCGGTCGGATTTCGCTGCGCCGCTGGGGTGTGTTCGTCCTGGCGGCGATCGTGCTGGCTGCCGGACTTGGTGCCGCTGCTGTTGTCTGGTTAAGGCCGTCCGGAGACGCCGCGAAGGCGAATTCGCAAGCCTCGCCTGCGATCGCGGCTGTGTCAGCGGCTTTACCGCCAGAGTTGGCGCCGTTGCTGCAGTCGATGTCGCACGATCTCGCAAGTCTGAGAGGAGATATCGAGCAGCTCAGGCGTGGTCGCGAACAGATGGCTCGCGACAGCGCGAACTTTGGCGAACAGCTCAGGGCCAGCCAGGATCAATTGGGCCGCTCCGTCGCCAGGCTTTCCGATCAAGTGAAGGCCGGTCAGGAATTGGCGGAGCGCGACAATGCGAACGCAGCCGAGCAGATCAAGGCAGTCAGGGATCAACTGATCCGTCTGGAGCAGAATGCGGCGCCCAAGAAGCTCGCGCCTCCGCCGCCGCGGACGGCAGCTCCCGCTGCGCCGGCTCCCGCCCCAACGGCCTCATCGCCGCAGGCCGCAACGCAGCCGGCGGCCGCAAAGCCAAAGCCGACGCCGACTCGGGCGGCTCCGCCAGCGGCCATGACCGCACCGCCTGCGCGTTGACCAGAGGTTCCTCTGGTGGGCCGGGCCGTCCTGGCGCCCTAGACCGACTTCAAAATATGGCAGTATGGCTCACCGTAGTAGAACGGAATCCACATGGCACTTCAGTACCGATAGGTTTGCTGATGCCGGGGCTGGCATTTCATCACGGACAATCATTTCAACCGGCAAGGGGCCGCTCTCTGAGCGGCCCCTTTCAGTTTGCGCAGGCGGAAGACTGAAAGGAAGCCCGCCTCCGGCAAAAAGGCGGTGGAGGCGGGCCAAGGACGTTCGCGGCGCCGTTCGACCCGGGGCTGGCTAGGGCTCCGTCGCTCGCGATGGAACCGTAGCATCATGGAACCCGGCGTGAAAACCCGCAGGACTACCGGGATCGTAAATCGAGTTAAGTCAGATTTACGATGGCTAGGGTTGTTTTACGATCGTAAATTCAGCCAGGGGCAGAGGTGTCGGGCGCGTTCAATCTGCGTTTGCGTCCCGAGCAGTCGCAGCGGGGAATCGGTTGCGATTTGCCGAAATCCGGCAGGCTCATTAGCGCTTCTTGAATTTTTGTCCTGCATGATCGAGGCGACGCGCAATTTCTGTGCGTGCTTCGGCCGGTGGCCGAGCGGTGCGTGATTTGGTGGGAAGCGTCTCGCGCCGGCGCGCCTGATTTGTCAGGCCGCCAGCGAGCGGCGACTCGATTGAATTTTCAAACCCAGATTTCGACCTGATATGTCTGATTCACTACCGCCCGAAAAACGTGGAACGGCACGCGTCGAGTTCTCGCGGGGCGTCGATGTGCACATGGTGGCCATCGACGGGACCTGGAGCCGTCAATGTCAGATGACCGACGTGGCCGAAGCCGGCGCGAAGCTCAAGGTCGATGGATCGATCGAGGGGCTCGCGCTGAAGGAGTTTTTCCTGCTGCTCTCGACGACCGGGGCGGCCTTCCGCCGCTGCGAATTGGCCTGGATCAACGGCGACCACATCGGTGTCCACTTCCTTCGCGGCAATAGACCGGGCAAGGGGTGAGTTGTCATGGAGGAGCGTCGCAGGCAGCAGCGCGCGACAGTCGACGAGGTCGCCTACATCGCCGGCGATGGATCCAGCATGCGATGCCGCGTCGTCAGCCTCTCCGACCTCGGTGCCGCCATCGAGATGACGGACAAGGTCTATGTCAGACCCCGCATCAAGCTCATGCTGGAGAAGGACCGCATTATCCGGGATTGCCGTGTCGTCTGGTCCAGCGGAAATCGTATCGGCGTCGAGTTCATTGATTGAGGATCGCGGGTGGCCTCATCCCGGCGAGGCGTGCGGCGTCGAAAGAGGGCTGCTCAAGCCGAAATCAGAAGTCGCGCCGGTGACCAGGTCGGCCGAGTCCCCCCGCTGATCACGGTTTATCGGCAGCTTTAATCCTTAAAGATCAAGATTTAGGCTTGCATCAGGGGGTGGCTTGGACAACTGTGACGGAGTCATAGACATATTTTAGTCTGGATTAACGAGAGTATTTCCGTCGTATCAGTTTTTGGGTTTTTCGAATGAGAACGCTGTTGATCATTGTCAGCATTTGGTTGCTGATTAACGTTCTCTTTGTCGTCGTGATGATCCCTCCGCGCAAGCCACGGAGGGCGAGCATCGCCGGCAGGTCGGGCGAGGCCACGCCGGCCATTGCCGGGATGAACTCGAGCGCGACCGAAACCCGGGACGAGAGCGTTTCGTTACGGCATCTCGTCATCGCAATTGCGCTTGGCGTCTTCTTCTCTTTAACGCCGCCCCTGCTTGAAGCCTACGATGCGATCAAGAAGCTGGTCAGCAAGCGCCTGCCTTGATCGAAACAGAGCACGGGCGGTCCTGAAGCGGGCGCGTCGGCAGGGGTGACATGCCTTCAGGGCCCGCGCGGCGTCGCCGCCGCACGGGGAAGGCTCAGCCGACCGGCTCACCAATATTGGTTGATGCGATACGGGCGGGGATATTGGCCGCGGTAGTAGATGATTCCTGGTCCGGCGACCGGCCGGTGTCGAAAGCGCGAGTTGGAGAGGTCGACGGCAATCGCTCTTACATCGTGACCCACGAAAACGGGATATTCATAAGTGAAGCCGTGGCCGTCGTCGGCAACGGGTCCATACTGTCCATAAAACGACGGCCCCTGGCCGTAGCCAAACCCCCACGCATTTTCGACGGTGGGAAGGCCGCCCGTTCCCATCCGCGTTCCGCCAGCCAGAGCCGATCCTGATGTCGTGAGGGCGCCGATCCCAACAAGGGCGGCAGCCGCCACGATGTATGAAGTACCTCGCATCGCGTTTCTCCTCTCAAATCAGATGTCAGAAACAGGAATAGGCAGCTGAGCCTACTCGCTCTCGCGTGGCAGCGGTAGCGAATAGGAAAGCACGCTTTGCGGCGAGTTAGCAGCTGCAAAAACGATAAAACTTGCCTCGGTTAATTGGTTCGCTAGTCTTCGTTACTTTCGAGATCGCTATTTTGCAGGGGCTTCGGGTGACAAACGATACCGCTGTGTTTGATGCGTTGCGCTTCGATCCGCAACAAGGGCAGATAGCGACGGGGAGAATAGGTACGCGCGAGGCCATTCTTCGAGACGGCCTGCTTATCGATCCATCCACGCTCGCTTATTGCCCGCATCAATGGATAGATGGCCGCGGCTACCTCGACCTCGATCTGACGAGACAATTTCCGTACTCGCTGGCGCTCTGATGAGCCGGACGGCTCAGTTCGGACCAAGGACGGCGTCGATCTGACGGCTGTCCCTTCTGACGATGAGGATGGCTCCATTGCGGATCGCGAATCTCGCGCCGAGCAGTTTGGGCACCTTTTCCGTGATCGGCGATGGGAAGGGTATTGTCGCTCCGGCGATCGGATCGCCAACGGCTGGCGCCGCGGTGGAAGTGCCGGTGCCGGGGGCGGGTTTGATATAGTCGCGAATGACCTGAATCTCTTCCCGTGACAAAGCGAGAGGAAGCGCTTGCTGCGCCGGATTGTCTGCTGTTCGCTTGTTCCGTTCCTCTCGCGCCTTGTCTTCGGCCTGCCTTGCTTTTTCTGCCTGATCGAACCGGGACAGCCGCTCTTTCAGCGGCGACAGCTCTCGCTGCAGCGAGGAGATTTCCGTCTGGAGCGACCTGATCTGTCGTAGCGCAATCACGGCGCCGGCGCAGATGATGACGACCAGCAGGCTGACGAGCGTAATCACGATTCCATTGACGCGCGCACTCTGGCCGACCGTCCGCGCTTTCGGCAGATCCTCTTCAAGGTGCCGCCGCCATAGGACAGCCAGGCGATGCAGCGGCCGGGAAACTGCGTCGAATATGCGGGTTCGCCAGTCGCTATGGTCTGGCGCTGGATTCGGCTCGCGTGACGTAAGGCGGGGGGCCGGTGCCGATGGCGCGGGCGCTGCGGCTGGCCGCATTGCCGGTTCGGGAACAGCAGCGCTCTCATCCAGGGCCGCCGAGCTCGGCTGCTCCACTTGCATCGGTGCGCCGTCTGTCGTGGGAATATGCGAACCCTGGGAGGAGAGCGGCTCGGTATCCTCGCGGAGATCGAGATTGAGCATCCTTGAGCGCACTTCAGCACCAATCAGATGATCAATGATCTCAAGCGAATTCGACTGAGGCGACGAGCGATGGGGCAGGGCCTCGATGACCGAGCGGCCGGCCTCGGTGATCTCCAGGCTGTCGCCATCCACGATGGCAAGGCCGGCCTCAATCAATTCGATTCCGGCCGATACCTGTTGTTCTATCCGGCCCTGGATCTCGCCATTCTCGTCATGTGCCTGCAGTTGCCGCTCGAGCTCGGCAAACGCAATCCGTCCGTCTGGACGACTCGCAAGTGCAGCAAGGATGGCGAGATTGGCTTGCACGGCGACCACGATCATCAGACAGGACGCCAAGGCAGGCGAAACGAGCGCGCAACCCGGCGCTCAACTATTCGCCCACGAGGCCCTTGATTGGAAACTCCCGCTTTGGCACTGTCGCGCATTCGCGCGTGAAGATCGAGGGCAACATGCCAAAATTGCTGGCCGCAACTGCCGTTTCCCTGACAGTTATGTTCGTTTCAAGCGCCGCTTACAGCGGTCCTTATCCGTTCGGAGACGAGCCCTATCGTCTGGGCTTCGGTCCCGAACCGCAGATTGATGCCGGCTGCTGGAAATGGAACTGGCAGCAGTATCAATGGAATAATTACTGCCCGGTCTATGTTCAGCCCAAGGCCTATCTGCATCCGAGGTCGCAGGGAGCCGTGCTGCGCACCAAGGGCTGATTCAGTTCGCCTCAGCTTCCTCGCCCTAGCGGGCGAGGGTGCAGGCGACTTGGCTGTGCTTGCCGAAGTTCAGCAGGGCATTCTCGCGGAAGCCGTCGAGCCAAATGCCCCGTCCGGCGTAGCGGTACCCCACGCCCATTGGAACCAGCCGAACATGCGCGCCGCCATGGCGTCCGGTGTGCAGGGATGCCGTGACGACCTCACCGGCCACCGAGACCGCAATCGGGCAAAGCGGATATTGCCGGCCATTCTCGCAGACAAACACCAGTTCGCTGCAATTTCCGACCGCTGCGGGCCCCGAGGTCATCAGGCCCAGATCGGCCGCGCTGGCTTGGCTCGTACCGACTGCCAGACTCAAAAAGGCCGCTGCCCAAAGAAGTCCGTTGAATCTGCTCCGCATCGCAGCCCCCAATAGCGAGAAATATTCAGCTAAAAGAGCAAAAATGGCATCAAAGGTCAATCTGCACGGCTTCCTTTGCAACGTGTGCAGAACCCGTTCGCGGACCAGGATTCTGGCGCTCTGCGTGAGGACTGAGGATTTGCCGCGTTCCGCTTTTCAGAAGTCGTTTGCGGTCGGCAATGTTGTCGGCGAGGCACCTGTCCAGGCGAGGCGGCGGCGTCGCGCAAAGCTCGGGATAAATCCGGTTTAGCTTTCGCGTACGCTAATCCCGGGCTTCGCGAGCGCCCACCCCTCCGCCTCCGTGCTTTTGCGGTCGCGCCGGGCTCGCTGGGCGCCAGCCCCCGCTCTATTTAAATACCGCCTGCGCGCAGCCGCCATATTTGGCCGTTGTGATCTCCGCGCGACCGGGCCTGCTCACTGTTACCGAAATGCCGCGCTCGCCAGAATTAATGTTCGTGAATTGCCGTTTTTACCCGGTAGCTGATCTTCCGTAATGGTGCGTGGTTGACCGGCCGTCCGATGGCGTGACAAGAAGTCGCGCGGGGAGCAGGGGTAGTCACGCGCGATTCGAAAACAGCCGGTCGGGCAAGGTGGGTTTTCCGTAATTTAACGGATCTCTCGCATTGTTAATGTTTGCTTTACGACGGTGCCTGAACCTGAGGCGGTGCTTTTCGACTGTGCAGGCTTTTCCTTGGGGCGCAAGCGAGCAGGTATGGAGACCATGACCACAGGCCGTCGTTCAATCCTTGCGACCTCTTTCGTCCGTTGTGCCGCTCTGGCGCTTCTGATCACCATAACCACCACTGCAGCCAAGGCTGATGAATTCCAGGGGCCGACCTTCCGCAAGGGTCTTTGGCACTTCGTCCGGACGCTCGACATGGTCGCTCATCGCAAGCCGAAGCACCGTTTGCTCGAGCGGGAATTGACGGCCTGTGTGGATCCGACCGTCTCGATGAAGGCGACCTTCGCGTCTCCCTCGGTCGGCAGTTGTGTCTCCGCGAGACCCGAGAAGAAGAACAATCAATACACTTTCGCGAACCGTTGCGACTTCATGGGCCCCGTCAGCACGGTGATCACGGTTCATAGCGAGGAATCCTACACGGAGCAGAACGAGCTCAGTGAAGGGCAGGTGCCGCGGGTCGAGTTGGTCGTGGCGCATCGGATCGGCGATTGTGGTGCAGGAGCAGACCTGGGGGCGGGCGCAAAGACGCTCTCTCACTGACGCAGCATCGCCGCAAGATGGCTTGCGGCGGTTTCCGCGCCGCAATAACGGCAGGCCCTTGCGCGGACCCGGCAGACGCGGAAATATCTCCGCGTTGGGGATGAGGCGCGTCATGAGGCTGTTGACCGGGATCGTCTGCTGTGCGGGGCTGTGCGTCCTGATTGATGCTGCGGGGGCTCAGGTCGCTGGACCGCCCGCTGCGCAGCCCGGCCTGGGCGAGCTGGTCAAGATCGACTCACTTCAAACGATGCGACGATCTGACAGTTACGGAATCGCCAGCTTCGTGCTGTCCAACGGCACCGACAAGAAGATCGACAGCGTCGAACTGACTTGCTGGATGGATGACGACCGGGAGCGTGCCACCAAGGTCCTGGTGTGGGCCAACCAGCCTGTGCCGGCGCATGCGAGTTACCAGTTCAAGAACGTCAACATCGGCGTGGTCGGACTGAACTCGCGCAGCCAATGCGAGGTCACGCGGGTGGACTGAACCGGTCGACCACGGGCGCAGAATGTTGGCGCCGAGCCCGCAATGATATCGTGCTTTAGATCTTTTGGCCGCCCGCTCCAGCGACGTTGACCGTGATCTTTTGGATCTCGGTCCGTCCGCCGGGATACTTCACCTCGATGGTCAGCGTATCGTCGCCGACAAAGTCTGGAGGCGATTTGTAGAAGGCCACGTAAGCCGGCACCTCCAGCGCCAGGCAGGCCTTGTAGTTGGTCGCCTTCACCTTACCGGGCTTTACGACGACCTTTCCCGACGTCGGGGAGGTTGCCAGTCGGATGGTTGGCAGCGGCCCCGAGGTGCAATCGGGTCTGACGTTGATGTAAAGCCCGATCTGGGTGTCCTTGTTCGGCTGGGCCTTAACCGTGCGTTCGACCGTCTGGGCCTCTGGCGCCGGCGGGTTTTGAGCGGCGGCGGCATGCAATCCGAAAGATCCGGCCAGCACGGCTGTTACCAGTAATTTCCTCATCCCTTGCTCCAGCTGCCGCCTGTTGGGCCTGGAGCGACATGCGTCAAAACGACGTTCATCTGGTCCGTTTTGCGACATATCGCGACCGCGCGGTCTCCTTTACCACATCCTGATCGAAAGTATTGATTAACCAAATAGTTTTCTTGACCCTTGTCGGGGTTAACAATAGCTTAAAGGTACAGTTCGACGTAAATTTCCTGCAATTTTTCAATTCACGTTCTTTTGGCGGAGAGATTTCATGAATGAGCAATTTCGGATTGCCCAGGCTACTGGTGCCGGAAATTCGAACAACGCCTCGCCGCCGCGCATCTTCAAGCTCACCAAGCCATTCGCAGATCAGGCAGTCGTTTTAAACCTCGGTTATGACCAGAAGGTTCAAGTCGACTTTTCGGCTATTGCGAACGAGAAGATTACGCTCGTTCATGTCGGCGAAAAGCTGATCATTCTTTTCGACAATCACTCGACGGTGACTGTCGAGCCGTTCTTCGACTCCCGGCACGATCAACTCGGCAATCTCACTATCCAGGTCGCGCCAGGCCGCGATCTCTCCGTCGCCGAGTTCGCCAGCGCCTTCCCGATCATCAACGATCCCTCGGCAGCTTCGGCCGTTCTTCCCGCCGCCGGCGACTCGCTGGGGCAGAACAATGCTCAGGCGAGCGGCGCGAACTTCAGCCCGTTCACGGTCGATCCGCTGCCGCCGGTCGGCACCAATACGCTGGCGCCCCAGGAGGACCTGCCGACATTTCAGACCATTCCCCCGACTGGCTTTGTTCAGCAGCCGACGACCCCGCCGGCTCCGACGATCTCGCTGGGCACGCTGCCCGAGCTGGTCCTCGATGAGAGCTTCCTGACCTCCGCCACGAACGGAATTGACGGCTCCACGCCTGACGCGTTGAGCACGGTGATTTCGGGTATTTTGCCGGTCACGCTCAATGTGCCGGGCGGCCAGCAGTCGCTGACCTTCGCGCTGTCGATCAGTGCGTCGGGCGTGGACACCGGCCTGATCGATTCGCAGACCGGGAATCACGTGTTCCTGTTCCTGGAGAGCGGTGTCGTGGTCGGCCGCGAAGGCAAGGACGCGGCGACGGCGGCCAGTGGCCCGCAGGATTTCACGCTGTCCGTGGATTCCAGCGGCAAGCTGACGCTGACGGATCTGCGCTCGGTGCATCAAGGCTCGGGCGAGGATGGCGATATCAGCGAAGGCATACATGTGCCTGCCGGTCTGATCTCGTTGACCGCCACGGTGACGGACAACAGCAACCAGAGCACGAGCGCGAGCGTCGACGTTGGCCCGCATCTGACATTGCAGGACGACGGCCCGTCGATCCACGTCGTCCTGGATGGCGAAGGTGAGGGGCAGGTACTTACGAACCTCGTCGTCGACGAGAGCAACCTCACGGCTGTGACCAACGGCATCGAGGGTTCGATCCACAACGGCATCAACTCGGCGATCGGGTGGTTCGGCGGTATCTTCCAGGCGAACTCGGGTGCGGACGGCGTGGCCGATTCGGAACATCCGATCAGCTATGCGCTGTCGATCGGTCCTTCCGGGACGAGCGGCCTGGTGGATGCGCAGACCGGCGAAGCTGTCGTGCTGCTGATGAACGGCACGACGGTGGAAGGTCATACCGCGGCGAGCAACCTGCTGGTGTTCACGCTATCGGTCGACAGCAGTGGCTTCGTGACGTTCACGGTCGACCGCTCGGTGAAGGAAGCCGACGGCACCAATCCGGATACCAACGAAGGCATCAGCCTCTCCGACGGCGCGGTGACGCTGACGGCGACGATCACCGACAATGACGGTGACACGGCCACCGCGGGCATCGACATCGGCAGGCAGGTGACGTTCCTGGACGACGGTCCGTCGATCCAGATCGTTCTGGAGGGCGAGGAGCGGACGCTTCCGAGCTTGATCGTCGACGAAAGCAACCTGCAGGCTGCAACCAACGGTGTCGACGGTTCGATCCACAACGGCAACAACACGGCGAGTGCGTCGTTCGGCAGCATTTTCCTGGCGGAGACCGGCGCGGACGGCGTGCCGGACCCGCAACATCCGATCAGCTATGCCCTGTCGATCGATACCTCCAAGTCGAGCGGCCTGGTGGACGCGCAGACCGGTGAAGATGTCGTGCTGACGATGAACGGCACGACGGTGGAAGGCCATACCGCGTCGAGCAACCTCTTGGTGTTCACGCTGGAGGTCGACAGCGACGGCAATGTGACGTTCACGGATAACCGCTCGGTGAAGGAAGCCGACGGCACGGATCCGGACACCAACGAAAGCATCAGCTTGGCCAGCGGCGTGGTGACGCTGACGGCAACGATCACTGACAATGACGGCGACTCGGCGGACTCGAGCATCGACCTCGGCTCGCGGGTGAAGTTCCTGGACGATGGTCCGACGGCGCACATTGCGCTGAACGGCGAGGCGACCCTGATCGTCGACGAGACCGACGGTGTTGGCGCTCCGGGCGAGGTCGATCCGGTCGGCGGCAACCTCGGCACGAACACGATCCTTGGTGCGTCGCTCTTCACCAACACCTCGGAGTTCGGGGCCGACGGCGCTGCGAGCACGACACCGACGGTCTATTCGCTGACGCTGCTGTCGTCGGTGTCCGGCTTGACCGACACGGCGACCGGCAACGCGATCACACTGTTCCTCAATGGTGGCGTGATCGAAGGTCATGCCGGCACGCTGAGCACCGATCCGCTGGTGTTCACGCTGTCGATCGACGCCTCGACCGGCGACACCACGATGACGCAGTTCCGCGCCGTCGTGCATGGGACGGAGACTGATCCGGACACCTCGGAAGCGGCAACGCTGGCCGACAACGCGGTCGGTGTGACCGTGACGGTGACGGACAACGACGGCGACTCTTCACATGACACGGCGAACCTGAACGGCGTCGTCAAGTTCCTGGACGACGGTCCGACGGCACACATCGCACTGAACGAATCGCCGACTTTGATCGTCGACGAGACCGACGGTGTGGGCGCTCCTGGCGAGGTCGATCCGGTCGGCGGCAATCTCGGCACGAACACGATCCTGGGCGCGACGCTGTTCACCAACACCTCGGTGTTTGGCTCTGACGGCGCTGCGTCGGCGACGCCGACGGTGTACTCGCTGTCGCTGTTGTCGACGGTGTCGGGCCTCACCGACACGGCGACCGGCAATGCCATCACGTTGTTCCTCAACGCCGGCGTGATCGAAGGTCATGCCGGTACGCTGAGCACCGATCCGCTGGTGTTCACGCTGTCGATCGACTCCTCGACCGGCGATACCACGTTGACCCAGTTCCGTGCGGTGGTGCATGGGACGGAGACTGATCCGGACACCTCGGAGGCGGCAACGCTGGCCGACAATGCGGTCGGCGTGACCGTGACGGTGACCGACAAGGACGGCGACTCCTCGCACGACACGGCGAACCTGAACGGCGTCGTCAAGTTCCTGGACGACGGTCCGACGGCACATATTTCGCTGAACGAATCGCCGACCCTGATTGTCGACGAGACCGACGGTGTGGGCGCTCCTGGCGAGGTCGACCCGGTCGGCGGCAACCTCGGCACGAACACGATTCTGGGCGCGACGCTGTTCAACAACACCTCGGTGTTCGGCTCCGACGGCGCGGCGAGCACGACGCCGACGGTGTACTCGCTGTCGCTGCTGTCGACCGTCTCGGGTCTGACCGACACGGCGACCGGCAATGCGATCACGCTGTTCCTCAACGGCGGTGTGATCGAAGGCCATGCCGGCACGCTGAGCACCGATCCGCTGGTGTTCACACTGTCGATCAACTCCTCGACCGGCGACACCACGCTGACCCAATTCCGTGCGGTGGTGCACGGGACGGAGACTGATCCGGACACTTCGGAAGCGGCGACGCTCGCCGACAACGCGGTCGGCGTGACCGTGACGGTGACGGACAAGGACGGCGATTCCTCCCACGACACGGCCAACCTCAATGGCGTCGTCAAATTCCTGGATGACGGTCCGACGGCACATATTTCGCTTAACGAATCGCCGACCCTGATCGTCGACGAGACCGACGGTGTGGGCGCTCCGGGCGAAGTCGATCCGGTCGGCGGCAATCTCGGAACGAACACGATCCTGGGCGCAACGCTGTTCACCAATACCTCGGTGTTCGGCTCCGACGGCGCGGCGAGCACGACGCCGACGGTCTATTCGCTGACGCTGCTGTCGACGGTGTCGGGCCTGACCGACACCGCGACCGGCAATCCGATCACGCTGTTCCTCAACGCCGGCGTCATCGAAGGCCATGCCGGCACGCTGAGCACGGATCCGCTGGTGTTTACGCTGTCGATCAACTCCTCGACCGGCGACACTACGCTGACCCAGTTCCGTGCCGTCGTGCACGGGACGGAGACTGATCCCGACACTTCGGAAGCGGCGACGCTGGCCGACAACGCGGTCGGCGTGACCGTGACGGTGACGGACAAGGACGGTGACTCCTCGCACGACACCGCGAACCTCAACGGGGTCGTCAAGTTCCTGGACGACGGTCCGACGGCACACATCGCGCTGAACGGCTCGCCGACCCTGATCGTCGACGAGACGGACGGCGTTGGAGCTCCTGGCGAGGTCGACCCGGTCGGCGGCAACCTCGGCACGAACACGATCCTGGGCGCGACGCTGTTCACCAACACCTCGGTGTTCGGGGCCGACGGCGCTGCCTCGGCGACGCCGACGGTCTACTCGCTGTCGCTGCTGTCGACGGTGTCGGGTCTGACCGACACGGCGACGGGCAATGCGATCACGCTGTTCCTCAATGCTGGCGTCATCGAAGGTCACGCCGGCACGCTGAGCACCGATCCGCTGGTGTTCACGCTGTCGATCAACGCATCGACCGGCGATACGACTCTGACCCAGTTCCGCGCCGTCGTGCACGGGACGGAGACTGATCCCGACACTTCGGAGGCGGCAACGCTGGCCGACAACGCGGTCGGCGTGACCGTGACGGTGACGGACAAGGACGGCGACTCCTCGCACGACACCGCGAACCTGAACGGCGTCGTCAAGTTCCTGGACGATGGTCCGACGGCGCATATTTCGCTGAACGAATCGCCGACCCTGATCGTCGACGAGACCGACGGTGTTGGCGCCCCGGGCGAAGTCGATCCGGTCGGCGGCAACCTCGGTACGAACACGATCCTCGGCGCGACCCTGTTCAACAACACCTCGGTGTTCGGCTCCGACGGCGCTGCGTCGACGACGCCGACAGTCTACTCACTGTCGCTGCTGTCGACCGTGTCCGGTCTGACCGACACGGCGACCGGCAATGCCATCACGCTGTTCCTCAACGGCGGCGTGATCGAAGGCCATGCCGGCACGCTGAGCACCGATCCGCTGGTGTTCACGCTGTCGATCAACTCCTCGACCGGCGACACCGCGCTGACCCAGTTCCGTGCGGTGGTGCATGGGACGGAGACTGATCCCGACACCTCGGAAGCGGCGACGCTGGCTGATAACGCGGTCGGCGTGACCGTGACGGTGACGGACAAGGATGGCGACTCCTCGCACGACACGGCCAACCTCAACGGGGTCGTGAAGTTCCTGGATGATGGTCCGACGGCACACATCGCGCTGAACGGCTCGCCGACCCTGATCGTTGATGAGACGGACGGCGTTGGAGCTCCGGGCGAGGTCGACCCGGTCGGCGGCAATCTCGGAACGAACACGATCCTGGGCGCGACGCTGTTCAACAACACCTCGGTGTTCGGCTCTGACGGCGCGGCAAGCACGACACCGACAGTGTACTCGCTGTCGCTGCTGTCGACGGTGTCAGGTCTGACCGACACGGCGACCGGCAATGCGATCACATTGTTCCTCAACGGCAGTGTGATCGAAGGCCATGCCGGCACGCTGAGCACCGACCCGCTGGTGTTCACGCTGTCGATCAACGCATCGACCGGCGATACCACGCTGACCCAGTTCCGCGCCGTCGTGCACGGGACGGAGACTGATCCCGACACTTCGGAGGCGGCGACGCTGGCCGACAACGCGGTCGGCGTGACCGTGACGGTGACGGACAAGGACGGCGACTCCTCGCACGACACGGCGAACCTCAACGGGGTCGTGAAGTTCCTCGACGACGGTCCGACGGCACACATCGCGCTGAACGGCTCGCCGACCCTGATCGTCGACGAGACCGACGGTGTCGGCGCTCCGGGCGAGGTCGACCCGGTCGGTGGCACCCTCGGCACGAACACGATCCTGGGCGCGACGCTGTTTAACAACACCTCGGTGTTCGGGTCCGACGGCGCTGCCTCGGCGACGCCGACGGTCTACTCGCTGTCGCTGCTGTCGACGGTGTCTGGTTTGACCGACACGGCGACGGGCAATGCGATCACGCTGTTCCTCAATGCTGGCGTGATCGAAGGCCATGCCGGCACGCTGAGCACGGATCCGCTGGTGTTCACGCTGTCGATCAACTCCTCGACCGGCGATACGACTCTGACCCAGTTCCGCGCCGTCGTGCACGGGACCTCGTCCGATCCGGACAGCTCGGAAGCGGCGACGCTGGCCGACAACGCGGTCGGCGTGACCGTGACTGTGACCGACAAGGATGGCGACTCCTCGCACGACACCGCGAACCTGAACGGCGTCGTCAAGTTCCTGGACGATGGTCCGACGGCGCATATTTCGCTGAACGAATCGCCGACCCTGATCGTCGACGAGACCGACGGTGTTGGCGCCCCTGGAGAAGTCGACCCGGTCGGCGGCAACCTCGGTACGAACACGATCCTCGGCGCGACGCTGTTCAACAATACGTCGGTGTTCGGATCTGACGGCGCTGCTTCGACGACGCCGACAGTCTACTCACTGTCGCTGCTGTCGACGGTGTCTGGTTTGACCGACACGGCGACGGGCAATGCGATCACGCTGTTCCTCAACGCCGGCGTGATCGAAGGCCATGCCGGCACGCTGAGCACCGATCCGCTCGTGTTCACGCTGTCGATCAACGCATCGACCGGCGATACCACGCTGACACAGTTCCGCGCCGTTGTGCATGGGACGGAGACTGATCCCGACACCTCGGAAGCGGCAACGCTGGCGGACAACGCGGTCGGCGTGACCGTGACGGTGACGGACAAGGACGGCGACTCCTCGCACGACACGGCCAACCTCAATGGCGTGGTCAAGTTCCTGGATGACGGTCCGACGGCACACATCGCACTGAACGGCTCGCCGACCCTGATCGTTGACGAGACCGACGGCGTTGGCGCACCGGGCGAGGTCGACGCGGTCGGCGGCAATCTCGGCGCGAACACAATCCTGGGCGCGACCCTGTTCACCAACACCTCGGTGTTTGGCTCTGACGGTGCTGCGAGCACGACACCGACGGTGTACTCGCTGTCGTTGCTGTCGACGGTGTCCGGTCTGACCGACACGGCGACCGGCAATGCGATCAAGCTGTTCCTCAATGGCGGCGTGATCGAAGGACACGCCGGCACGCTGAGCACCGACCCGCTGGTGTTCACGCTGTCGATCAACGCCTCGACCGGCGACACCACGCTGACCCAGTTCCGTGCCGTGGTGCATGGAACATCGTCCGATCCGGACAGCTCCGAGGCGGCAACGCTGGCCGACAACGCGGTCGGTGTGACCGTGACGGTGACGGACAAGGACGGTGACTCCTCGCACGACACGGCGAACCTGAATGGGGTCGTCAAGTTCCTGGACGACGGTCCGACGGCGCACATCGCGCTGAACGGCTCTCCGACCCTGATCGTCGACGAGACCGACGGTGTGGGCGCTCCTGGTGAAGTCGACCCGGTCGGCGGCAACCTCGGCACGAACACGATCCTGGGCGCGACGCTGTTCAATAACACCTCGGTGTTCGGGTCCGACGGCGCGGCGAGCGCGACTCCAACGGTGTACTCGCTGTCGCTGCTGTCGACGGTGTCCGGTCTCACCGACACGGCGACCGGCAATGCGATCACGCTGATCCTCAACGGCGGCGTGATCGAAGGTCATGCCGGCACGCTGAGCACGGATCCGCTGGTGTTCACGCTGTCGATCAACGCCTCGACCGGCGACACCACGCTGACCCAGTTCCGCGCCGTGGTACACGGGACCTCGTCCGATCCGGACAGCTCCGAGGCGGTAACGCTGGCTGATAACGCGGTCGGAGTGACCGTGACGGTGACCGACAAGGACGGCGATTCCTCGCACGACACGGCCAACCTGAACGGCGTCGTCAAGTTCCTGGACGACGGCCCGACGGCACACATCGCACTGAACGGCTCGCCGACCCTGGTCGTCGACGAGACCGACGGTGTGGGCGCCCCGGGCGAGGTCGATCCGGTTGGCGGTAACCTCGGTACCAACACGATCCTCGGCGCGACGCTGTTCACCAACACCTCGGTGTTTGGCTCTGACGGCGCGGCAAGCACGACACCGACAGTGTACTCGCTGTCGCTGCTGTCGACGGTGTCAGGTCTGACCGACACGGCGACCGGCAATGCGATCACATTGTTCCTCAACGGCAGTGTGATCGAAGGCCATGCCGGCACGCTGAGCACCGACCCGCTGGTGTTCACGCTGTCGATCAACTCCTCGACCGGCGACACCACGCTGACCCAGTTCCGCGCGGTGGTGCACGGAACATCGTCCGATCCGGACAGCTCGGAGGCGGCGACACTTGCCGACAACGTGGTCGGCGTGACCGTGACGGTGACCGACAAGGACGGCGATTCCTCGCACGACACCGCGAACCTGAACGGTGTGGTCAAGTTCCTGGACGACGGTCCGACGGCGCACATCGCGCTGAACGGCTCGCCGACCCTGATCGTCGACGAGACCGACGGTGTGGGCGCCCCGGGTGAGGTCGATCCGGTTGGCGGCAACCTCGGTGCGAACACGATCCTCGGCGCGACGCTGTTCACCAATACCTCGGTGTTCGGCTCCGACGGTGCGGCGTCGACGACGCCGACGGTGTACTCGCTGTCGCTGCTGTCGACGGTATCGGGCCTCACCGACACCGCGACCGGCAATGCGATCAAGCTGTTCCTCAACGGCGGCGTGATCGAAGGTCATGCCGGCACGCTGAGCACCGATCCGCTGGTGTTCACGCTGTCGATCAACTCCTCGACCGGCGACACCACGCTGACCCAGTTCCGTGCGGTGGTACACGGGACCTCGTCCGATCCGGACAGCTCGGAGGCGGCGACGCTGGCCGACAACGTGGTCGGCGTGACCGTGACGGTGACCGACAAGGACGGCGACTCCTCGCACGACACGGCCAACCTGAACGGCGTCGTCAAGTTCCTGGACGACGGTCCGACGGCGCACATCGCGCTGAACGGCTCGCCGACCCTGATCGTCGACGAGACCGACGGTGTCGGCGCTCCGGGCGAAGTCGACCCGGTCGGCGGCAACCTCGGCACGAACACGATCCTGGGCGCGACGCTGTTCACCAACACCTCGGTGTTCGGCTCCGACGGCGCCGCTAGCGCGACGCCGTCGGTCTACTCGCTGTCTCTGCTGTCGACGGTGTCGGGCCTCACAGACACGGCGACCAACAAGGCGATCACGCTGTTCCTCAACGGCGGCGTGATCGAAGGTCATGCCGGCACGCTGAGCACCGATCCGCTGGTGTTCACGCTGTCGATCAACTCCTCGACCGGCGACACCACGCTGACCCAGTTCCGCGCGGTGGTGCATGGGACCTCGTCCAATCCGGACACCTCCGAGGCGGTGACACTTGCCGACAACGCGGTCGGCGTGACCGTGACGGTGACGGACAAGGATGGCGACTCTTCGCACGACACGGCCAACCTCAACGGCGTCGTCAAGTTCCTCGACGACGGCCCGACCATCGCGGTGTCGACCACGGCACCGGCGGACGCTTTGGTGGTCGACGAGACCAACCTTGCGATCAACGCGACGGCGAACTTTGCCGACAACTTCACGGTGGTCAGCAGTTACGGTTCTGACGGCCCCGGCACGATCGCGTCGACCTATACGCTCGCCGTCAAGAGCGCGAGCGTGGACTCCGGCCTGATCGACGTTGCGACCGGGCAGCACATCCTGCTGGTGATGAACGGCAACACGGTTGAGGGTCATGTCGGTGCGACGCCGACGTTGGCCTTTACGGTCACCGTGGATGCCGCCGGCGTTGTGACACTGGATCAGATGCGCGCACTCAAGCATCCGAATGCGTCCGATCCGGACGACACGGTGACGCTGACCGCGGCGGACCTGATCACGCTGACACGGGCCGACACGATCACGGACAAGGACGGCGATTCCGCCAACAGCTCGTCGAGCATCAATATCGGCCAGGCGCTGACGTTCCATGACGATGGTCCGAGCACGATTTCTCCGGACTACGCCATTCTGAACAACAGTATCGGCGCGAGCTTTACGGGATACCTCGACGTCGACCACAACATCGACAACAACGTCGGGGCCGATCAGCTTGGAACGATTTCATTCGCAAACATCACGAATGGCGACTTGGCGATCGGCGTTGTAAACGGGAGCAACGCAACTCTCACCTCCGGTGGCCAGAACATCCACCTTTACCTCGTGGACAACGACTCCAACCCGACTACCCCGCTTCAACTTCAGGGCTGGGTCGGGAGCGCTCCCGGCGGGGGCGGCACCGAGGTGTTTGCCGTTACGTTGAACCCGGATGGCAGCCTTGCCACCAGCAACGATCAGTACACGATGCAGCTGTTCGCTCAGATCGGAGCGACCGAGACCCGAACGATCAACGACTTCTCGGCCCTTGGTCAGAACACGCAGCAGTTCAAGGCGTTGGACGTCGCCAATACGACTCAGGACCTGCTGTTCTCGGGCTATGTGCAGCAGTCCAACGGATCGTCGAACGCGTCGGGCGGAAGCTCCGTGTCCGCAAGTACGACGGGCATCGGCGTCGCCAACAACTCGATGAACGACGGCGACAATCTGCGAATTGATTTCGTCAACAATGCAACGGTCACGAACGGGAACAACAACGAATACAACTATACGACGCACTACAACATCAACGACTTCCAGTTCGGTATCGTTCAAGTGAACGGCAGCCCGCCCGCCGATTCGATCGAAGTGTGGGTGCGGATCTACAATGCGAACGACGACACGTCGGGCAACAACACGGCCACGGATTCCGCCCATCTCGCCGATGATTCTCAGCTCAACACGATCACGGGAATTCAGGTGAACGGGGTCAACGTCAATCTGGCGTCACTGACCACGGACGGGAATGGTGGCTACCTGGTTACGGGACTGGACCTTCACGACACCGTCCTGGTGCACTCGTCGGGCACCGGTTACGACCGGATCGAGATCGAGAACGCCCTGCAGACACCGACCTTCAATAACCCTGCGCTCAACGGCGAATCGTTCGACATCGGCACGTTCTCCTATGTGACGACGGCGACAACCATCCCCAACGTCAGCATGTCGTTCGACGTGGCTTTGACGGATGCGGACGGCGACAGTTCGACGAGCAGTCTCGGGATGACGTTGGTATCGCCGGGGACGCTGTTCAACGATTACTCCGCTTCCGGAACGGGAGTTACGGCCACGGTAGGCGATGCGGCGGATCCACAAGCCAACATCAAGGGATCCAACTTCAATGATACCTTGACCGGGAATTCGGCCGCCAACGTCCTGTCGGGCGGTCCGGGCGACGATACCCTGCGGGGAATGGGAGGCGATGACGTCCTGATCGGTGGCGCTGGCAACGACAAGTTCGTGCTTGAAGCCACGGCGGCCCTCAACGGCCACGATACGATCGCGGATCTGCAGAGCACCGACGGGATCTTTGTCGATGTCGCCAGCCAGGCCTTGACGATTGGCACGGCAGCGTCGATCTCTGCCGCGCAATTCGTCTCGTCGAGCGCGGGAGTGCCGAACGAAGCGTCTGCCGGAGCGTGGAACGGGTCGGCGAACAGCTTCTTCTTCAACAACACCACGCACGAACTTTGGTACTCTGCAAACGGCACCGGTACGGACAAGGTCGACCTGGCCCATGTCTCGACCGGCATTCCGACTGCAGCGGCCGTTCATACCTTCTGACGCGACTGCCGTTGCAGACACGCGCTCTGCCGGTTGACGTTGGATGATGCGATATGCGGCGACAAGGCGACCAGCCTTGTCGCCGCTTCGCTTTCTGGCGGTTGAGCTGCGGGACCACAGAGCCAGCCGCGGGAATATGCTGATCGACGCGCCTATGGTGCTGACGCGGTCCAGGCCGCGTCAGGAGTGGTCTCAGAGAACCAGCGTCAGCGTGCTCAGCGAACCGCCGCCACCTGCCTCCGCGGGCTCCGAGCCCGCCCATTCCGCGCCCGCCGCTGCCGGCGCGGCTTCGGCCGTAAGCGGCGCAGCCTTCGCATAAGGCTTGGCGAACAGATGCACGCCGTCGTGATTGATCGCGAAGAGCGGGGCGAAGTTGAGCTCGCCGTTGTCCTCCCGCAGGCCCGCCCAGCGGTTGTCCAGGATCAGCCAGCGGCCATCGAGCCGGGCGGCGAGCACCGCGTGGTCCTGCCGGACCGTTCGGTCGCGGACGAGGAGAAGGCGCATATCGGCGTCCGGGAAACCCGCCTGGCGCAATGCGGCGTATTTGGCGATCGCATAGTCTTCGCAATCGCCTTTGCCGGTCGCAAAGCTCGCCAGCGGCGAACTCCAGCGGTCGAGCTCCCGATGCTGGACGAGATCGCTGACATAGCGGATCGCGGTATTCACGCCGAGATTGACTTCCTCGAGCTGAGCTCGCCCGGACTTGGCCTTGACGGCGCCGACGAGCCTGAGGAACTGCGCTGCCTGAGACGGGCAGCTCGCAGGGGCGGATCCGCAGCGCTCGAGCACGGACTGCTCCTTGACGAGGTCTGCCTCGACCGCCCGCCATTTGCGCCAGATATCGTTGTCAGGCGCCCGGAATGCGAAGAGACCGAAGGGTTCATTGCCGAGCGGCGACGCGGCGGCCGGAGAGACGGGCTCAGGCGCGGCATCCGTGGCGGTGGAGGAGGGCGGTGTCAGCGCTGCCAAGCGCACGGCATTCGGCCCGCGGCCGCGCTCGCGGTCCAGCTTCGCCAGCACGGCGTTGATCGTGAAGAACGTCGCGGGAGCCTGGATGGTATCTGCTCCGGCCGGCGCGATCTCGGCTGGATCAGCCGGCCCGAAATCGGACGCAAACGCGACCGAGGTCGAAACACCGGTGAGCGAAACCAGCATGGCCGCCGTAAACGCCAGAATGCCCTGCCGTCGCTGTGCAAAACGCGACTTCATTGACCGTCCCCATATTTCGGGACGTCGTCGGCGTCTTTGCGCGCCTGATCGTCATCCCGACCTGTTTATCGGGAGCCAGCGTGCGCGTGGGCGCGCTTAAGTCGGGTTAAAACCGGGGAGGCGCGGCCGGGAATGAGCCGGCGCGATGAACCGCGGCTCTCCGGCAATGCTAAAGCTTGCGATCGCGCATTAGGGAGTCATTAAGCAAGCCGGGCGGTGGCGGATCTAACGCATGACCGGATAAGCGCGAAGCGGTTTTCCGGTCAGACCGTGCTTAGACCACGAGCTAAAGCACGATGACGAGACATCCTGGTCTCGTCGCGCTCTAGTGCTCGCGGAGCGCCTCATCCCGCAAGGTACGAGCCGGCTTCATGATGTAATCCAGAACGCTCTTCTTGCCGGTCAGGATCTCGACCGTCGTGATCATGCCCGGGATGATCGGAAGCGGGGTCTCCTCCGTACCGAGATGGTTCTTGTCGGTTCGAACCATCACGCGATAGTAGGTCTCCGGTCGCTGCGCGGCCTCACCCTTGTCGTCGAGGATCGTGTCGGCGCTGATCCGCTCGACCTTGCCGGCGAGATGGCCGTAGACGGAGGAGTCGTAGGCGGAGATCTTGACGACGGCATCCTGGCCCGGGCGGATGAAGGCGATGTCCTGCGGCCTTATCTTGCCTTCGACCAGCAACGAATCGTCGAGCGGCACGATGTCCATGAGGTTCGCGCCGGGCTGAACGACGGCGCCGATCGTCGTGACGTTCAGCTTGTTGACGATGCCGCGAACCGGCGAGCGCAGATCCGTCCTGCGCACCCTGTCCTGGGCGGACTTGATGTTCTCGTCCAGGACTGCAAGGTCGGCCCGCGCTTTGGCGAGGTCTTCGTCTGCTGCAGCCCGGAAGGTCGAAATCGTGGTCGCGATCTTCGCCTTGGCTTCGGCGATCTGCCCCTTGGCCTCTGCGGATTGACGCTCCAGACGAAGCATTTCGATCTCGGGAACGACCTTCTGCTCGTAGAGCTTGCGGGTCAAAGCGAGCTCGCGATCGAGCAGGGCGGATGTCTGGGTCAGCCTGACGATCTGCTGATTGAGGACGTCGACGTCCTGCGAAACCTTGAGGGCGCGGGTCTTGAAGACGCTGCGTTCCGTTGCCACGGCGGCGGGAGCGACCACATCGATCTGGTCGGGAAAGACGATCTCGCTGCGGCCCCTGGCTTCGGCGTCGAGCCGCGCGAAGCGCGCGGCCATCGAGGCGCGGCGCTCCCGTATCTCGCCAAATTCGGAAGCGAATTTGGTATCGTCGATCCGCATCAGGGATTGCCCCTGCTGGACCACCGCTCCCTCCTGGACGAGGATGTCGCCGACGATCCCGCCTTCAAGGGATTGGACGACCTGAATCTGTCGCGAGGGGACGACCTTGCCGTTTCCGCGCTTGACCTCTTCGAGCACGGCGAAATGAGCCCAGATCAGGAATGTGGAGAGCAGGGCGAAGAACGCCCACAGCAGCATCCGGGAGGTCCGCGGCGTTCTCAATCGGACGGCCGCGCGAATATCGTTGGCGTAAGCGAAATCAGCTGACATTGGACTTCTGCGCCGGCTGGACTTGTTGAACCACTCGGGGATTGACGGCAGGCTCGGCCGACTGAGCCTTGCCTTGCAACAGGCTCAACACGTGATCGCGCGGCCCGTCGGCCACCAGCCGACCATTGTCGAACAGCAGCAGCCGATCGACCATGGTCAGCAGTGAAAGACGATGCGTGGAGATGACGATGGTCATCTGCGCATCGTCGAGCTTCTTCAGCCGCTCGAGGAACTCGGCCTCGCTGCGGACGTCGAAATGAGCGGTCGGCTCATCCAGAAACAGGATTCTGGGCTTGCGGATCAAGACGCGCGCGAGGCCAATGGCTTGCTTTTGCCCCCCTGAGAGGCTGCGTCCGCCCTCTGCGATGGGCATGTCGTAGCCCATGGGGTGGCCTGCGATGAAGCTCTCGACGCCGGCAAGGCGCGAGGCCGCGAGCACTTCCTCGTCGGTCGCCGCCGGATAGCCCAAGGTGATGTTGTCGCGCAGCTTGCCGAAGAACAGATCAGTGTCCTGCATGGCAAAGCCGATGCCGGCGCGCAGATCCGCGGGATCATATTGGCGAGAGTCGACGCCATCGACCAGGATGCGACCATCCTGTGCCTCGTAGAAGGAGAGCAACAGGCGCCCGACGGTCGTCTTTCCCGAACCCACCCGACCGATGATGCCAACGCGCTCACCGCTCTGAATCTTGAAGGTGACCTTGTCCAGCGCCTTCCCAGGCGCATTGGGATAGGTGAAGGAGACGTTTTCGAAGCTGATGGTGCCTTGTTCGATTTTCCTGGCGACATAGGTCCGTTCCGGCGAACGTTCCCGCTCCAGCGTCATGATCCGATCGATGGACTTGAGCGCCGAGAAGGTCTGAGTGCCGCGGGTGATCACGGACGCGATGCCCGCAATCGGCGCCAGAACCCGGCCGGCAAGCATATTGGCTGCGACCAGGGCGCCGACCGTCAGGGTGCCGTTCTGGATCAGAAAGACGCCGATGATGATCATCAGCAGGCTGGTCAACATCTGCACCGAGTTTGCCGCAGTCAGCGCCAGGGACGACCAGAAGTGTACGGCTTCGCCGGACCGGGCCGTCGCTGCAACCGAACGCTCCCAGGCCGTCTGCATTCTTGCTTCACCGCCCGACGCGCGCACGGTTTCGAGACCGGCGAGCGATTCCACCAGCACGCCATGGCGGGCCGCCGATTCCGCTTGCAGTCGCTTCATCGCCCGGTTGAGCGGACGTTGCAGCAGGAAGCCAATTCCGATCATGACGGGCAGCATCAGGAGCGGCACCCAGGCGAGGGGGCCGGCGACCACGAAGAGAACGGCGACAAACAGGACGGCAAACAGCAGATCGGTCGCCGAAACCACGCTCCCGGAGGTGAAGAACTCGCGAACGGAATCGAAATCGCGAAGCTGGTTGGCGAGGATGCCGACCGACGTCGGTCGCTGCGCCATCTTCACGGACATGACGTGTTCAAAGATGTTGGCGGCAAGGACGACATCGATCGTCTTGCCCGTCACGTCGATCATCTTGCTCCTGACCATCCGCAGGACCAGATCAAAGACGATGGCGAGGCCCATGCCGATCGACAGAGCGACGAGTGAAGGAATGGCTCCGTTCGGAATGACCCGGTCATAGACGCTCATCGTGAAGAGCGGCATGGCAAGGGCGAGAATGTTGATGAGCAGCGCCGCCAGCGCGATGTGGCCGTAGTTGCGCCAATGCGCCCTTACGACAGACCAGAACCAGTGTTGCCGCGGCAGACTGCCGGCGGCAACGGCTCGCGGGTCCAACTCGGCAGCTGCCCGGACGAAGAAGGCGTAACCCGTGTATCCCGCAGCGATCGCATCGAGGGTCAGCATCTGCGGCACATACGGCCGGTTGCTGGGGTCGATCACCTTGGCGGTACGCTTGGCCTCGTCGATGCTCAGCAGCACCAGCGTCGTTCCGTTCTTCATGATCAGCACGGCCGGAAGAACGAGAGGCGGGATGTCCAGCAGCTTGCGTTGGGTGGCTTCGGTCTCGAGGCCCGCGCGGCGCGCTGCGCGTTCGTAGAGCGAAACCGTCAGGCGCCCGTCGAGGATTGGCAAGCCGCCGAGCAAGCCGTCGCGTGTCACGGCTCTGCCGTGATGTCCGGCCAGGAAGATGAGCGAGTCCAGCAGGGGATCGCCTTGTTGCGCTCCGACCCTCTCGGCCCGGGCCGATACCGCGGGCTCCTCGCCGATGTTGTCCGGGCGTGCATTTTGGGCGGCCGAAGCCGTCTTTGTTCGACGAAACAACAAGCTGGTATGCCTTAAATGAAAAGCGATGACGCGAACTTTGCAAAGTCGTCGAAAGACTACGACAAATTGCCAGTTAATTCATTTAGTCATTTGGGCCGTCGAGATTAACGATTAACAATGGTGCGACCGCAAGGCTATCCGTGCATTATCGGGGGTTGGCTGAAATCAAAAAGCCCGCACAAGTGCGGGCTTTTCGTTCGTCATCCGGTCGATGTTACTATTTTGTAATCGGCGAGAATGCGGTCAGCAGCCAATGGGGCTTCTCGGCCGCGGCATATGAGCTGCGCTGGCTGGTCGAGCTATCGAGCACGATCGGCCCGCCGGCGCCTTCGCGCTGCGCAAACCAGGCCGACACGCCGGCAACCTTGACGGACCCGGCCTCAGGCTCCCCGGAGAAGCGATCGCCGAATGCCGACGTGGCAGGCCCGGTCGCAGCGTAGGACAGCCGAACCGGCGCGGCCGTCGGTGCCGGCACTGCAACCCGCACCGGCTCCGAGCCGGTCTGCGGCAGGGTCCAGCGGATCGTCGGCACTTTGTAATCCGGCAGGCCGAACAGGTTGAGATCGGTCGGAGCTGCGTCGACAGGCGGAGGGGCCTTCAGATATTCGATCAGGGTTCCCGTCGCGGCGAGCAGCTGATAGTCCGCAAACACCACAACCGCCCGCGCCGAGGTCAGCGAAACCTGCGCATTGAAGAACTGGTTCTGGGCGTTCAGGAGATCGATGAGCGAACGCTGGCCGAGCTCGTATTCCTTCTGGAAGGCGGCGATGGTCTTGCGGTCGGCCTCCAGCTGGCCAGTCAGCGCCGTAATGCGAGTCTGCGTGACCGTACGAGCGTTCCAGGCCTTGTCGATCGACTCATACGCATCCCGCTGCAAGCGGGCGTGCCGGGCGGTCGCTTCGGTGAAGCGTTCAGCCTTTTCCGAGCGATTCCACGCGTCCTGTCCGCCGCGGAAGATGTCCCAGGACATCACCACCTTGCCGCTGTAGTCCTCGTGGGTGACGGCGGGCGAGCCGGCGGCAGCCACATAGGGGAAGGAGTTGTCGTAATGCGTCGCCCGGCCTTCCAGATAGAACTTCGGGGCAAACAGGCCGTCCGTGGACTTGAAGGCGTGCTTGGCGGCATCGACATCGGACTGGGCCGCGTTGATCGTCGAGTTGAACCGCAGCGTGACCGCGAGCGCTTCATCCCGGCTGGCCGGGAGACCCCGCAACGGGCCCGGGAAGCGCACATTGTAAGGCTCTATGCCGACGACCTTGCGGTACTTCGCACGTGCGTCCTCGAGGCTGCGGCGGAACTCGGCCAGGGCAGCACGCGCACTTTCGACGCGCTCCCGCGACTGCTCGAGGTCACCTTCGCCGGCGCGTCCGCCCGAAAACCGGGAGTTCACGTTCGAGAAGATCTTCTCGTGATTGGCAACGTTCTGCTGCGCGAGGCTCACCAGGCGCATATAGCGCACGACGTCGATATAGGCCTCGGCAGCGTCAAGCGCGATAAGCTCGGTTCGCTCCTTGACGCGTGCTGCAGCGGCGTTCACCCGCGCATTCTGGCGCCATACCTCGTGGATGGAGGTAAAACCATCAAACAGAAGCTGCCGGACGACGACCGATTCCTGGCTTCCATTCCGCCACGGCCCGGATCCCGTCGTCGGGACCGCAATGCTCGGCGCGATGAAGCCCGGCGATTGGTCGAACTTCTCCGGCCCATAGCTGGCGTCGATGCGCACTTGCGGTAACAGCGTACTCTGCGTCTGGCGGAGTTCGCTCTCGGTTGCGCGGCGGTTCGCCGAGGCCTCACCCACTCCCGGGTTGGTCTGCATCGCCTGACGCAAGGCGTCGTTGATGGAAAATTGCTCGGCTCTCGCGGGGGCGACCGCCAGGACGATGGTTGCTAAGGCTAAATACGCCGGCTTCATGGTCCCCACCATAAAAGGCTTTTAACAAATATTATTGCTCGGGAAGAATTAGCAAACTGCTACGGTCTCACCTATGACATTTCAGTCACAGCTTGCAGCAATCGACCCGGCTGCCGTTGCGCACGCAACACGGGGTTGAGCCCTTCTGGCGTAGCTAATTACCTCAATCGGGCCTGCTGCGTCGCACAAACTGTGCGTGTATTCTGCGCGTTAGCAATCTGATTTTGCTTATTAATCCCGCCGCTGCTGTACCGCGATGTAGCGATCGACCGAGGCGTCGAGTTCCGCACGGGCGCGACGGGAAAGGCTGGCGAGGAAGCTTTTGCCGCAGGCTGAATAGTTTCCCGGACTTCCGGGGGGAGGTGGCCCAGGTTCTGCCGGCGCCGTTCCGCCTTCGTCGATTCGGATACCGTCGCCCGGAGCGGCCGACGGGTTGAGCTGCGATCGGCTTGCCTCGATCGCCGGTCGCCAGCGGGGCTCCGACCCAGGGCCGGTTGGCGCCGGGGCGGGTGACGAGGCCGGCCCGGCGAACCGTCCAGGTTGCGGTCCGGGGCCACCCTCACGAGGTCTCAGACAGCTTGCCTGCGGCATTAACAGAAGCCGCTTTCGAGTTAATGTCGGTTGGGCCAGGCAACGACCCGACGCAAACCTTGCTTAAGTTCTCAGACACATAGTGGATGCCTTTCAGTTTGAGATTGAAGGGCATCAATTGTGAATCAAGATCTTCGAACCGAGCTCGAAGGCCTCATGGAAGATATCCAGAAGCGCCAACGGCATATTGAGGACAGGGTTTTTCTCATCGACGTCCTCGAGCGGGAGGGACACATCACGCTCGAGGAACAGGCCGCGCTCAGATTCGAGCGCAAGCAGCTGGCGTATCAAATGGAGCGGCAGACGAGCCTGCTTCTGAAGGCACGGAACTGAGCTAGCGCCAGTCATTGTCAGGCAATGTGCCCGGCGGGGGCTTGAGCTGCTCGAGCCCCTCGTCGATCGCCTTGATGTCTTCCTCCATCCGCTCGATGGCCCGGATCGGATCGATGCCGGACACGGTCCGGAGTTGCTCGAGCAGCCGGCGACGATGCTCCCGCAGCTCTTCCAGCCCCCGCCGGTCCTTCAATGCCACATGAGAGGCAACGATCAATTCGATGGATGATGGCAATGTAATACCCGTCGATCAAATGTGTCGATTAAAGCGCCCATTATAGAGTTTTATGTGAGCAGGAAAAGATCGTCGGCGTCCGCACTTTGACGGAGGGGCTCTGCCAGCCCAGCGATTCCCTGCACTAATCCCCGAATATGAATCGCGAGTCGTCGCGTGCGTTCTTTACGCACGGCATTACGCGCATTAACTTCATCCCATATTTTGAATGTTTCACCTGCGTCGATATCAAGAAAAGCCATTCCGCCAGGGCAATTGCAGACTGATGTGCGATCGTTGCTCGGTCTTCGACCGGAAGATTCAAAGGTTCAAGGAACTCGTTGTTCAGCTGTCCGATTTCGATGACGGCCTGGTCGAGCGGATCATGTGGAAGATTGCCAAGCTGCGGAGCATGAAGGCCGCGCTTCACCCCGAAGACGGATAGCCGCATTCTTCTTTTATGATCACGCTCGGAGAGCTGGCCGCTTTGCGTTCGGTCCGAAGCACGAAGATTCCAACAGCGCCGCCCGCTTGAAATGAAACTGCGGACGGCGCTGCTCCAGCCCCGGGAGGGTGATGCAAAATCCCGGTTTTTCGAGTCTGCGGTTTTCGCCGGCCTGGGTCAAACCAAAGTGCAGAATTGGTAAATCGGGGCGAATGTAGTCCCTGGGCCCTCGTGGCATCACCCGTTCGGTTGATATTTCGGGAAAAAATAGAAGAAGGGCCTGCTCTTAATGGTGATGAGCGCAGGCCTTCGAGCGAAATCTTGCCGAATTCCGATAGATTAATCGGACGGATATCGCACGGGTCCATGCTCCCCTCGCCGGCGAGGGACTTGGCAAGATCGGGAAAAATAGGCAATATCCAATTTTTCAGATTGCCCAATTTTTGGGATTGCCAATGCCAGCTTATCTCGTCCGCTCAATTGACAGTCATGAGATCGTCGGCCTTTTGTTCGCCGATCACCCCAAAAGTCTCGCCCGCTCAGTTCAGGAATGGACGGAGCGGGACGATTGCGAATACGTCGAATTGCCGGCCGGCGGCCTGGTATGGGCGGGATCGGCGGTTCGGGTGCCCATGAGTACAGGCATCGAGAGCAGCACCGACTGGACCATCCCCGAATTGCCTTTCGCGACCGCGACGCTGTCCGAAACCTGGCTCGACGTGCTCTACGGCTACAAGCCCGAACTTCGCTGGACGAAGTTCAGAGCCAGGAAAGGGGCGCAATCGACGTCGACCGAACTTCCGCAGCCGATGCATTCGGCCCAGGTCATTCCTCTACGAAGACCGCATGCCTAGCCAAAGCCAAGCGAGGAGACGGGTCATGACTGCAGAGAAGCTGCGGAGCCACGTCACCTACTTGAGCGAGCTGGTGCCGGACTCCGAGGGGCGCGACGTCTTCGTGGGCCTCACTTATTGGGAAACCATCTGGCTGATCGATTATCGGGAACGGCGCGCGCGTCGTGAGCCGGGATGGAGCCGGGATCAGGCGGCTGCCCGCGAACTGGCTGCGAGGCACGATACGGCACACTTCGAGATCGTGACTGCACAGGCGGAATTGCGTTTCGACCACCCGACCATCCACTAGCCGGTCTGTGACGGCGAGTTGGCCGGCGACGGGGCAGGACGCCCTCGAAGGCGGTTGAGACGCCTTCTCAAAAATAGTCAGCTCGTGCGAAATCCTAACCCTGGCGGCGCAGGAAGCCCGTGATCGTGACCTTTTCCCAGATGCCGGCCGCTGCAAAGGGATCGGCCTTGTTGAAGGCCTCGACTTCGGCGCGACCGGGCGCCTCGATCAGGAACAGGCTGCCGATCATGGTGGCGCCATCGTCGGAGACGAGCGGCCCCGACATCACGATCTTGACGCCGAAGCGCGAGGTATCGCTCAGGAAGGACTTGTGGGCGTCGTAATTGGCGAGCCGGGTCGGCAGCGCGCCGGTGCGGTCGACGGCGTGAATGGCGAACAGCATGGTGGTCTCCGCTTCTTGGTTTCTTCTTGGCTTCGTTCTTGGGACGGCCGCGAGCGCGGCCGTCCGTGTTCGTCGTGTGCTTATTTTGCGCCGAGCTTGCCGGCGTCCTCGAAGGTCGGGCAGGTGCGCTGCTCCAGCGGCACGTCGAACGGCTGATAATTGTCCTTGGTGATGACGGTCGGCTTCAGCACGATCTCGCTGATGACAGGCTGGTTGCGCAAGGAGCGGATCGCCATCATGGTGCCGAGGCAGCCCTGGGCAAATCCGTTGTAATCGCCGCTGGCGAGCAGCTTGCCGGACTTGATGGCATCGATCGCCTCCTTGGTGCCGTTGATGCCGATCACCTGCGCCTTGCGGTTGGCGCCGTCGAGCGCCTCGATCGCGCCGACCGCCATGGCGTCGTTGGCGGCGAGCACGCCGTCGATCTGCGAATTCGACTGCATCAGGTTCTCCATCACCTGAAGCGCCTGCAGCCGCTGGTAGTTGCCGGGCTGCGAGGCCAGCAGCTTGGCGCCGGGCGTTTCCTTCAGCGCGTCGTTGAAGCCGCGCACGCGGTCGACATTGGTCAGCGAACCCTTGACGCCCTCGATGATGACGATATTGCCCTTGCCGCCCAGCGTCTTGAGCAGGAAGCGCGCGGTCTCCAGCCCCAGGCTGTAATCGTCGGCGCCGACGAAGGAGAGGAATTTGCCGCCGGCGGAGCGGTCGGTGATGTTGACGACGGGGATCTTGGCCTCGTTGATCTTCTCGACGCCCGGCACCATCGCCTTGTAGTCGACTGGCGTGAAGACGATCGCGCTCGGCTTCTTCACCACGACGTCCTCGATCTGGCTGAGCTGCTCGGGGATCGAGTCCGGCTTGGTCGGGATGTATTGCAGCGTCTTCGCGTTGAGCGCCTTCGCCATGTTGTCGGCGCCGACCCGCACCGTCTGGAAGAACGGGTTGGTCTGGTTCTTGGTGAAGACGGCGATGGTCTCGCCGTCGGCACGCACTTCGGTGGTGAACGCAGCCGCCATCAGCAGCGGCAGCGCCAGATAACCCAGCTTCTTCTTCATATTGCCTCCATCCCTCATTTTGCTTGTTGGACTTCTTGAGAACTCATTGCGCGCGGCGCCGGGTCTTCATGTCGAGCCAGACCGCGAGAATGACGATGATGCCTGTCACCAGCGGCTGCCAGTTGGCACTGACCGACAGCAGGTTCATGCCGTTCAGCACCAGCGTCAGGATCAGCGCGCCGATGAAGGTGCCGAACACGGTGCCGACGCCGCCGAACAGCGACGTGCCGCCGATCAGCACGGCCGCGATCGCGGGCAGCGTCAGGCTCTCGCCGATGTCGGCCTCGGCCGAATTGAGTCGCGACAGGAAGATGATCGAGGCGAGCCCCGCCATGGTGCCGGACACCGTGTAGACCAGCAGCAGGCGCTTCGCGACCGGAATGCCCGAGAGCCGCGCCGCGACCGGATTGGCGCCGATCGCATAGATCTCCTGGCCCCAGATCGTGCGTTGCGCGAACAGTGTCCCGATGCCGAGGAACACCAGCAGCAGATAGACCGGGATGGGCAGGCCGAACAGATAACCGCTGCCGATCTGGCGGAAGCCCGCGGGGAAGCCGTGCAGCGTCTCACCCGCCATGTACCAGTAGGTGAGGCCGTTCAGCACCCAGAGCATGCCGTAGGTGGCGATGAAGGAGGGGATACGCAGCGCCGTGACCATGACGCCGTTGAGCAGGCCGACGATGCCGCCGCAGGCAAGCCCGGTGAGAATGCCGAGCGCCGGCGAGCCGGTTTTGTGAATGACCGTGCCGGCGATACAGGCTGACAGTGCGACGTTGGCGCCGACGGAGAGATCAAGGCCCGCGGTGAGCACCACCAGCGTCAAGCCTGAGGCGATGAAGAAGGTCAGGCTTGCCTGCCGGAGCACGTTGAGGATGTTGCCGAGGCTGAGGAAGGAATCGCTGAGCACGGCGAGCACCGCGCAGATCAGGAGTGCTGCGAGCAGGCGGTAGAACACCTGAATGGCATCTTGCGACAGGAACGAGCGGGGCGGCGCCATGACGTCCTTGCTGATATCGGTCATGCTCGGCTCCTGAGACCGTCGAGGAACAGGGCAACGATAACGAGGACGCCGACGCTTGCGACCTGCACCGATGAGGGCAGCGAGATCAGGTTCAGCCCGTTGCGCAGCACACCCACAGAGAGGACGCCGAGCAGCGTGCCGAGCAGCCAGCCATTGCCGCGCTCGAACGAGGTGCCGCCGACGGCGACGGCCGCGATGGCATCGAACTCGAGGCCGAGGCCGGCGGTCGGGTGGCCGGAGTTCATCCGTGCGGTCATTAGGAGGCCCGCGATGCCGGCCATGCCTCCGCCGAGTGCGTAGACCGCGATCAGCAGCTTGTTGGGCGACAGGCCGGCATAGCGCAGCGCCTCGCGATTGCCGCCGAGGGCGAAGATGTAGGTGCCGAAGCGGGTGTGGTAGAGCAGGCCGTGGAAGGCCGCGTAGGTCACGAGCGCCATCACGATCGGCACGGGAATGCCGAGCACCGTCGCCGAATAGATGTCGCGGACGCTGTGGGGGATGCCGACGACGCTCTGGCCGTCGCTGACGATCAGCGACAGGCCCTGCGCCATGCCGAGCGTGCCCAGCGTCGCGACGAAGGGCGGGATACCCAGGATAGCGACCAGCCAGCCATTGGCGACGCCGAAGGCCGCGCCCACCAGCAGGCCGGCGCCGAGGCCGAGCAGCATCGAGTGGGTCGCGAGCGAGACGATGGCGACGCACAGCGAGGTCAGCGTCAGCACCGCGCCCATCGAGAGATCCAGCCCCTCCGTCATGATGATCAGGGTCATCGGCAGCGCCAGCATGGTCAGGATGGTGGACTGCACCAGCACGTTGGAGAGGTTGGCGACCGACAGGAAGCCGGGCGCGATGGCGCTGAACAGCGCGATCAGCAGCACCAGCACGATGGCAACGCCGGGAATGCGCTGCAGTGGATTGGGCTCCGAGACGACCGCGGCTTCACGCATGATGCATCCCCAGTCGCACGATGTTCTCCTCGGTCAGTTCATTGCGGGTCAGGTGTCCGGCGATACGGCCCTCGCGCATCACATAGGCGCGGTCGCAGACATGGCAGATCTCGACCTGCTCGGATGAGATCATCAGCGCCGCCGCGCCTTCCGCGACGAGCCGGTCGATCAGGGCAAAGATTTCCGACTTGGCGCCGATGTCGATGCCGCGCGTCGGCTCGTCGAAAATGAACAGCTTCGAGCCGGCGGCCAGCCATTTGCCGATCACGACCTTCTGCTGGTTGCCGCCGGAGAGCAGGCCGACGGTCTGCCGCGCGCTGGGCGTCGCAATGCGCAGCTGGCGAATGAGTGCATCGGACGTCCGCTGCGCGCTGCGTTGGTCGAACAGCCCGCTCGGGAACAGCTTTCGCAGCGCCGACACCACGAGATTGTCGCTGACCGATCGCAGTAGCGCGAGGCCTTCGCTCTTGCGGCTCTCGGGGATCAGCGCGATGCCGCGGCGGGCGGCGAGGTCAGGCTCGCCCGAGATGGTCTTGCCGTCGAAGATGATCTCGCCCGAGGTCACGGGATCGGCGCCGAAGATGGCGCGGGCGACCTCGCTGCGGCCGGAGCCAACCAGGCCGCACAGGCCGACGATCTCGCCCCGGCGCACCTCGATGTTGATGTCGGAGATGCCGGTGGCCGCGCTCAGTCCCTTGACCTCAAGCAGCAGCTCGCCGGGCTTGTCGGCAAAATTGCGCGGATAGGTCATGTCGACGTTGCGGCCGACCATCATGCGGACGAGCTGGTCCGGCGTGACGTCGGCGGGCTTGACGCCGTCGATGCGGCGGCCGTCGCGCAGCACGGTGATGCGGTCGCCGAGCGCGAATACCTCGGCCATGCGGTGCGAGATATAGACGATCGAGACGCCGTCAGCCTTCAGCCGCGCGATCAGCGCGAACAGCAGCTCGGTCTCGCGGTCGGACAGCGCCGCGGTCGGCTCGTCCATGACGAGGATGCGGGCGTTCTGGCTGATCGCCTTGGCAATCTCGACCATCTGCTGCTGTGCGACGCCCAGCTTGTCGACGATGGTGGAGGGATCGATGTCGAAGCCGATCGTATCGAGCACGCGCTTCGCATCGGCCAGAATCTTGCGACGGTCGATGGTGCCGGGGATGCGGCCCTTCGGCTCGCGGCCGAGGTAGATGTTCTGGGCGATGTCGAGATGGGGGACGAGCGAGAACTCCTGGAAGATCACGGCAATGCCGAGCTTCTGCGCATCCGCGGTGGAGGAGATCGCGACCTTGTTACCCTCATGGTAGAACTCGCCGGCGTCGGCCCGGTAGGCGCCGCACAGCACCTTCATCAGGCTCGATTTACCAGCGCCGTTCTCGCCGAGCAGCATGTGAACTTCGCCGGGGTAGACGGCAAAGGACACGTCATCCAGCGCCTTGACGCCGGGAAACTCCTTGCTGATCCCGCGCAGCTCCAGCAGCGGGACAGGCGAGGTGACTTCGATCGGGAGCGCGTCGCTCATTCCCTGGCTCCGCCTGAAAAGATCTTCCCGGGATTCATCAGTTCCTCGGGGTCGAGTGCCGTCTTGATCGACCGCATCACGTCGACGGCCTCGCCGAGCTCGTCGGTGAGATAATCGATCTTGCCGAGCCCGATGCCGTGCTCGCCGGTGCAGGTGCCGTCCATGGCGATGGCGCGGGCGACCATGCGGGCCTGCAGCGCCTTGGCGCCTTCGGTCTCCTCCGGCTTGGTGGGGTCAATCAGGATCAGCATGTGGAAATTGCCGTCGCCGACATGGCCGACGATGGGCGCGGTGAAGCCGTGCTCGTCGGCATCGCGGCGGGTCTCGGTCAGGCATTCCGCCAGCCGCGAGATCGGCACGCAGACATCGGTGATGACCGCGCGCGCACCGGGGCGCAGGCCGAGGCCCGCATAGAGCGTGTTGTCGCGGGCGTGCCAGAGCCGGCTGCGGTCTTCAGGGGCCTTGGCCCATGCAAAGCCATGACCGCCATGGTCGGCCGCGATGGCTTGCGCTGCCTCGGCCTGCTCGGCGACGGAGGATTCGGAGCCATGGAATTCGAAGAACAGCGTGGGCGCCTCGCGGTAGCCCAGCTTGGCGTAGGCATTGATGCCGCGCATCATGACGTCGTCGAGCAGCTCGATGCGCGCCACGGGGATCGCGGACTGGATGACGGAGATCGCGGTGTCGACGGCGTCGTGCAGTGTATCGAAGCTGCAGACCGCGGCCGAGATCGCCTGCGGCACCGGGTGCACCTTCAGCGTGACCTCGGTGATGACGCCGAGCGTGCCTTCCGCGCCGACGAACATGCGCGTCAAATCGTAGCCCGCGGCCGACTTCCGCGCACGCTTTGCGGTGCGGATGATGCGGCCGTCGGCCAGCACTACCTCCAGCGCCATGACATTGTCCTTCATGGTGCCGTAGCGCACGGCCATGGTGCCGGAGGCGCGGGTGGAGGTCATGCCGCCGATCGAGGCGTCGGCGCCGGGATCGATCGGAAAGAAAAGTCCGGTATTGCGCAGCTCCGCATTGAGCTGCTTGCGCGTGATGCCGGGCTGCACCACGACATCCATGTCGCTGTCGTGGACCGCCAGCACCTTGTTCATGCGCGCGAAGTCGAAGCAGACGCCGCCTGCGACCGCCGCGGCATTGCCTTCGAGCGAGGTTCCGGCGCCGAACGGGACGATCGGCATGCCCGCGCCCGCGCACAGCTTCACGATGTCGGCCACTTCCTGCGTCGTCTCGGGAAAGACGACGATGTCGGGCGGCAGGCTCCGATAGTGCGACTCGCTCTGCCCATGCTGATCGAGCACACCGCGCGCAACGCTCGCGCGCGGGCCGATCATGCCGGTGAGGCGATCGGCCAAAATGCTCGTGCTGACCCGCGGTCCCATCCTTGCTCCCTGTCTGCCCCGTTCGCGGACTCTTGCCGGTCCGCTGCGTTGTCGTCCGGCTTAGGCGGCCCTTGCGCTGCTCGCAACCTGCTTCAGGCCGAAATCGTAGTTGAGATGAAAATACGTGCTGTCCACCATGCGACCATCCGGCGCACGACCAGCGGGGTGCTCCGTAAATTCGCGGATCAGGCTGTCCTTGACGCCGAATACCACGTCGCTGTCGAGATATTTGTCGCCGGCGACGAACACATGCGTCACGAGCTGCTCGAAGCCGGGCGCGGAGATCATGAAGTGCACATGCGCGGGACGCCAGGGATGGCGTCCTTGTGCCTCCAGCATGTCGCCGACCGGGCCGTCATGCGGAATGGGGTAGGCGGCGGGCTTGATCGACCAGAAATGGAAGCGGCCGTTGGCATCGGTATGGAAGCGCGCGCGCATCGCAAGGTTACCGATCTCGTCGAGCTGCTGCACGTCGTAATAGCCGTCATCGTCGGAATGCCAGACGTCGACGATGGCGCCGGCCAGCGGCTTTCCGTCCACGGTCGAGACCGAGCCGGTGACCAGCATCGGGTCGCCTTCCATCGGGCCGGAGATATCGGCGCCGCTGTCCTTCTCCGGCGCGGCCTGGACGAAGAACGGGCCGAGCACCGTGGTCTCGGTCGCACCTTCCGGCACCGGATGGTTGATGGCGTCGACCAGCATCGAGACGCCGAGCGTGTCCGACAGCAGGATGAATTCCTGGCGCTTGTCGTCGCACATGTGCCCGGTGCGGGTCAGGAAATCGATGCCGTACTCCCATTCCTTCTGCGTCGGCCGCACCTCGCGGACGAAGGCGTGAAGGTGCCGCACCAGCGCCTCGCTGACTTGCTTGATGCGCGGATCGCTCGCACCCGCGATCCGCTCCAGCACCGCATCCGTGATCGTGTTCTCGTTGAAGTTACGCATGTCTATCTCCGCGATCAGAGTTTCGGTTCGCCAAGCCCGGACAGACGTTCCAGGTGCTTGACGGTCGCGATGAAGTCGGTGTCGCCGTCGCCTTGGGCGACCAGCGAGCCATAGGTCTCGCGCACTTGGGCTGCGAGCTGCAGCGGCACGCCGACGGCATGGCCGGCACCCAGGATGAGATCGAGGTCCTTGGCCATCTGCTTGCAGGAAAAGGTGGACTCGAAGTCGCGGCTGCGCAGCGGCGCCGTCTTGTACTTCACCATCGGCGACGCCACCGCGCTGTCGTCGAGCACCTTCAAAATGTCCTGCCAGGCGATGCCGCCCTTGCGCGCCAGCGCGAGGCTCTCCGCCATCATCGCCGCCGACACCGCGATCATGAGATTGACCGAGAGCTTTGCGTAGCGGGCTTCCTCGGCCGGCCCGAGATAGGTCTGGGCGCGGGTGAAGGCGGCGAACAGCGGCTTTGCGGTCTCGAAGGCGTCCTTTGGCCCCGAGACGAAGCAGGTCAGCGCGCCGGTGTGGACGATGCTGGCATTGCCGGAGACCGGTGAGCGCAGATAGGCAACGCCGCGTGCCTGTGCGGCAGCCGCAACCTCGGTGGAGGCATCGACGCTCACGGTGCTGGTTTCGATCAAGACAGATCCGGCGGCCATCGCTGCGATCAGGCCGGCGGGACCAAGCAGCGCGCCGCGCAAGGCAGCATCATCGGGCAGAGAGGTCACGACCGCGGCCTTGCCGTTCACCGCTTCAGTCGGCGAAGCGGCGATCGAAATGCCCTGTGCGCGCGCCTCGCTGGCGCGCGCCGCGCTCTGGTCGAACGCCGTGACGGCATAGCCGGCCTTGGCGACGAGCACCGACATCGGCAGGCCCATCTTGCCGATCCCGATGAAAGCGATGTTTTTCGATCCGTCTGTCATTGTTCTTGTCCGTTGGCGCCGTCAGGCGGCGCGTCCTTGTCGTTCGATGTCCTGCACCAGCCGCCGGCCGGATTGGCTCAGCAGCTCTTTCTTCGTCTCCAGTCCTTCGACCAGGAGCTTGCCATTCCGCTTCTTCCAGGCTCCGCCGATCATGACGGCCTCGATATTGGCAAGGCTCGTCTGCATCACGACGGTCGCAACGGGGTCGTGCACCGGATGGAGATTGAGATCGGAGGCGTTGATGATGACGAGGTCGGCGAGCTTGCCCGGCGTGAGCGAGCCGATCTGGTGCTCGCGGCCGAGCATGCGGGCGCCTTCGGTCGTGATCCAGCGCAGCGCCTCGCGCACGGGAATCGTGGTCGTCGCCGGAATGGTGCCGCTGGCTTTGCGCGACTCCGAATTGTCGAGCGCTCGCTGCATCGACAGCGCGACGCGCGCAGCAGAGACGAGATCGCCGGCCAGCACGGATTCCAGATCGATGCCGATGGTCGGCCGCACGCCGCGCTTGAGCAGGCGTCCGGTGATCGGAAAACCGTGGCCCTGGATCATCTCGTTCTCGGGCGTCACCGAGAACGAGACGCCGAGATCGACCATGCGGTCGAGCAGATCGTCAGGCAGGTCGTTGCCATGGACGATGTTGACGCCGGGGCCGACGAGTCCTGCCTCGATCAGCTTCTCCCAGCCGCCGGGCGTCTTGGCCGGGCCGCCGCCCTGATGCATCGAGGCAATCAGCTTGAGCTCGCGCGCCAGCCGGAAATCCTGCATGGCGACGTCGAGCGTCGAATAATGCGGGCCCAGGATGGCGAGCCCGAGCGTGACGAGCCCGTCGCGGTCGGCGAGGGGACCGGCCAGCAGCCGCTCGACCTCGCGGCGCGGATGCGGCACTTCCGAGAAATGCGGCTCGCCCGGCTTCGGCTCCGGCTTTGGCGAGCCATGGAAGAACGCCGCGCGGATGCCGCTCTCGATCAGCCCGCGCACGGCGGCATCGGTGTGATCGGGCGTCGGATTGTTGTGGCACCAGTCGACCAGCGTGGTGACGCCGTGGTTGATCTGGTTGAGCGCGCCGACGAGCGTCGCGATATAAATGTCCTCGGGCCGGAACACGGTCGCGAGGCCGGCATGCATGCGGCGGAAATATTCCAGCAGCGTCCAGTTCGCGGCAAAGCCGCGCAGGCCCGTCTGCCACGTGTGCATATGCGCGTTGATCAGGCCGGGGATGACGATGCGGCCTTTGCCGTCGAGGATCTCTGTGTCGGCCGCAACCTCGATCGATGGCCGCACATCAACGATGCGGCTACCCTCGACCAGCACGTCGCCGGTCGCGAGGTCGCCGATCGCGTCATCCATGCTGATGACGGTGGCCGATCTGATCAACGTGCGGCGCATCGCTTCAAGCCGCCGCTTTGACGGCGCCGGGCGGCTCGCCGGCCCAGGCGCGCGCGATCAGGTCGCGGATGGCATTGCGCTCCAGCGGGCGCGGGTTCCAATACGCGTTGGTGACGGCGAGGTCGGCTGCCTTGTCGATTTCGCTCTCGGGCATGCCGATATCACGCAGTGCCAGCTTCGCGCCCAGCCGCTTGGCGAGGTCATAGAGACCCTGCGATGCGTCGGCCGCGCCGATCGCACGCGAGATGCGCGCCATCGCATCGGGCACAGCCGGCGCGTTGTAGGCCAGCGCATGCGGCAGCACGATCGTGTGGGTCTCCGCATGCGGGAGGTCAAAAGTGCCGCCGAGCGTGTGGCAGAGCTTGTGATGCAGCGCCATGCCGACGGTGCCGAGACAAACGCCGCACAGCCAGGCGCCATAGAGAGCCTCGGTGCGGGCCTCGTGGTCGTCGCTCTTGGCCGCGATGGCGGGCAGGGCCCGCGCGAGCGCGCGAATTCCTTCCTCCGCCATCAGCGACGTCACGGGATTGGTGTCGCGCGCATAGAGCGCCTCGACGGCGTGCGCGATGGCGTTGATGCCTGATGTCGCCGCCAGGCTCGCCGGCAGCGTCAGGGTGAGGTCGACATCGTAGATCACGGTCTCCGGCAATATCGCCGCGTCGCGCACCGTGGTCTTTAGCCCATTCTCGGTCTGGCCGACGATCGGCGTCATCTCCGAGCCGGCATAGGTGGTGGGGATGCAGAGCTGGTTGACCCCGGTGCGCAAGGCCAGCGCCTTGCCGAGGCCCGTGGTCGAGCCGCCGCCGAGAGAGACGACGCAGTCGGCCTCGCAGGCTTTCATCGCGGCGAGCGCGCGCTCGGTAACGTCGACCGGCGTATGCATGGTCGCGCCCGGAAAGATGCCGGCATAGAGCGGGCCGAGCGCGGCGCCCAGGCTCTTGCCCTGCGCCTCCTGCTGCGGCGTCGTCAGCACCAGCGCGCGCTTGCCGCCGAGCCGTTCGACCTCGGCCTTTGCGCTCGCCAGGGTTCCGCTGCCGAACACGACGCGGCAGGGCAGGTTTTCAAAGGTGAACGAACCGATCATGCGCCGGTCTCTTTGATGGGATAATCGACCTGGAAGCGTCCGATCCGCAAGTCGCCAAGCGCCTCGCGGACGCGCAAATGTTCGGGGTGATTGGCGTAGGCGGCGAGGGCGGCCTGGCTGGTGAATTCGGAGAACAGCACCACGTCGCAGGCGTAGTCCACCGCGCTGACGTCCATGCCGATTTCGATATGGGTGAGGCCCTCGATCCGGCCCTTGAGGCCCTCGAACAGGGTTTTGACCTTGACCCGGGCGGCCGAGCGCTCCTCGGGGGTCTCCCCGCGCAGCCGCCACATCACGATGTGCCTGATCGGGCCCGACATTTCCTGATTTCCTCGCCTGCCATTGTGCTTTATTGGCGCCATTTTGCCTTGCAGAAATCGGAAATAAAGGTCAAAATTTGTAAGTCTCTTTTCCTTATTCCGCAAAAATGGACCGGCTGCTCCAACTCGAAGTCTTCTCCAAAACCGCCGAGCTCGGCAGCCTGTCCAAGGCCGCCGAAATCCTGCGGATGTCGAACGCGGCCGCCAGCCGCCATCTCAGCGCGCTGGAGGAGCGGCTTGCGGTCCGCCTGATCGAGCGCAACACGCGCCGGCAATGGCTGACCGAGGCAGGACAGGAGCTGCTGCAGCGCTGCAGCACGCTCTTGAACGAGCTCGCCGAAGCCGAGGACGCCGTCTCCGACCGCGCGTTGTCACCGAAGGGCATGCTGCGCGTCACGAGCTCGCTGTCCTTCGCGATGATCTATCTCGCGCCGATGCTGCCGGCCTTCCGCGCGCTCTATCCCGATCTCAGCGTCCAGATCATCAGCGCCAACCGCTATCTGGATTTCATCGAGGCCGGCATCGACGTGGCGATCCGCACGCGCGAGCACGAGCCGGATTCCAACATCATCGTCCGCCGCATCGGCCAGATGCACCGCGTGCTCGCGGCGGCTCCCTCCTATCTGGACAAGCACGGCCGGCCGGAGCATCCCGCCGATCTCGCCCGCCACAACATGCTGATCTACAACCTCGCCAACGATCCTTATTCGCTGCGGCTGAGCAAGGGCAGCGCGACGCAGACCGTCCGGATCGCGCCGACGCTCGACAGCAATGACGGCCAGATCATCTGCGGCGCGGCGCGCGCAGGGCTCGGCATCCTGATCCAGCCGCTTTACATCGTGCAGGGCGACATCGCGGCCGGCCGGCTGGTGCCCGTCCTGAGCGACTGGGAGCTGCCGCTGCTCACCATGAACATCGCCTATCAAAACCGCGTCAGGCTGCCCGCCAAGATCAGGGTCTTTTCCGACTTCCTGGTCACCCATATTCGCGAGCATTCGGAGCCGGGAATATGGATCGACACAGCGAAGTGAGCGGGAGACAATCATGTATCTCGGCATCGATCTCGGCACCTCCGCCGTCAAGACCGTTCTCGTCGACGATGCCCAGCGCGTGATTGCGAGCGAGAGCCGGCCGCTCGCGACCGTCTCGCCGCAACCAGGTTATTACGAGCAGGACCCCGCGCAGTGGATCGATGCGGCCTTTGCCACGCTGGATGCCCTGAAGGCGTCGCATGGAAAAGAGCTGGCGGCGGTCGAAGGCATCGGGCTGTCCGGCCAGATGCACGGTGCCACCTTGCTCGATGCGAGCTCGAAACCGCTGCGGCCCTGCATCCTCTGGAACGACGGACGCTCCGACGCCGAGTGTCGGATTCTCGAGCAGCGCTGGCCCGCCCTGCGCGCGACCACGGGCAACAAGGCGATGCCGGGATTCACCGCGCCGAAGCTGCTCTGGGTCGCGACGCATGAACCCGATATCTTTGCGGCGACGAAGCTCGTTCTGCTTCCCAAAGCCTATCTGCGCCTCGTCCTGTCGGGCGAGGCCGTCGAAGACGTCTCGGATGCATCGGGATCGCTGTGGCTCGACGTCGCTCGCCGCGACTGGTCCGACGCAGCTTTGGCCGCGACCGGACTGTCGCGCGATCACATGCCGCGCCTGGTCGAGGGATGTGCGCCTGCGGCACGGCTGCGGGGCGAGCTCGCGCAGCGCTGGGGCATGGCCAAGCCGCCGATCATCGCAGGCGGGGCCGGTGACAATCCGGCGGGCGCGGTCGGCATCGGTGCGATCCGGCCGGGAACCGCGTTCGTATCACTGGGAACCTCGGGTGCCCTGTTGGCGCCGACCGACAGGATTGCCGCCAACCCCGATCGCGTCGTGCACACGTTCTGTCATGCCATTCCCGGCATGTGGATCCAGGCCGGCGCGATCCTGTCGGCCGCCTCGTGCCTCGCCTGGGCCGCGCGCCTGTTCGGCGCCACCGAGGCCGAGCTGCTGGCGCCGCTGGGGTCGCGCCCGCAAGCGCCGTCTCCCGTGAGCTTCCTGCCTTATCTCGCCGGTGAACGGACGCCGCACGACGATCCCGCCGTGCGCGGCATGCTCGATGGTCTGAGCCACGGCACCGATCGCGCGGCGATCGTGCAGTCTGTGCTCGAGGGCGTTGCCTTCGCGCTCGCCGATTGCCGCGATGTGCTCGCAGATGCCGGCATGGCGATTGCGGAGGCCGACGTCATCGGAGGTGGTTCGCGGTCTCCGTTCTGGCTTTCGGTGCTGGCCAGCGTGTTGAATGTTCCGGTTCACCGTTTTGCCGGTGGTGAAACCGGCGCGGCGTTCGGTGCGGCGAGATTGGGGCGGCTTGCTGTCACGGGCGAGGCGATCCCCGCAATTTGCACGCGGCCGCAGCGCGTCGAGACGTTTGAACCCGACGCAAAACTGGTCGATGCGTATGCCGAGCGGCTTCCCGCCTGGCGCGAACTGTATCGGCCGCGCCACTAGCCGCGCTTCGATGCTCAATTCCCGTCTGTTCGGTATTGCCCTGGCTTGCGGCGTTTTGTTTAATGCGTGAGCCGCGCTGACACACCGATTGAGACGCGGGTAGGGAACGCATTGTGCGCCGGGAGGCACGATGAACGATCCGATCCTTGAGATGCGCGGGGTCTCGAAGACCTTCTTCGGCATTAAGGCGCTGCGTACGGTCGATCTCACCGTCTATGCCGGCGAAATCCATGCCCTGATGGGCGAGAACGGCGCCGGCAAATCGACGCTGATGAAGATCCTGTCCGGCGCCTACCGGCCCGATCCCGGCGGCGAGATCCGCATCGAAGGACATCCGGTGCGGATCGAAGGCCCGCTCGGCGGCCGTGCGGCGGGCATCTCGATCATCTATCAGGAGCTGTCGTTGGCTCCCAATCTCAGTGTTGCCGAGAACATCTATCTGGGGCGGGAGATCTCGCGTGCCGGCTTGCTGGCGCGCAGCACGATGCGCGAGGGCGTCGGCCCGATCCTGAAGCGGCTGGGAGCGGACTTCCTGCCATCGACGCTGGTGGCGCATCTGTCCATGGGGCAGCGGCAACTGGTCGAGATCGCGCGGGCGCTGCATGCGAGATCAAAGATCCTGATCATGGACGAGCCGACCACCTCGCTGTCGGCGGCCGAAAGCGAGCGGCTGTTCGCGCTGATCCGCCAGCTGCGCTCCGAGGGGCTTGCCATCATCTACATCTCGCATCGCATGGACGAGGTCTACGCGCTCGGCGACCGCGTCACCGTGCTGCGCGACGGCCGGCTGGTCGGCTCGCTCGACAAGCCCGATATCCGCGCCGATACCATCGTCCGCCTGATGGTCGGGCGCGACGTCTCCTCCTTCTACAAGAAGGATCACGATCCCGGCGCGGGGCGGGGGCACCCGGTGCTGGCGGCGATCGACATGGCCGACGGCCACCGCGTCAAGGGCTGCTCGCTCACCGTACATGCCGGCGAGGTGGTCGGGCTCGCCGGGCTGATCGGCGCGGGCCGCACCGAGCTTGCGCATCTCATCATCGGCGCATCGGCGAGAACCTCGGGCCGTCTCGAACTCGAGGGCCGCCCGATCGACATCCGTACCCCCGGCGCCGCGCTCGAGGCCGGCATTGCCTATCTGACCGAGGACAGGAAGGCGCTCGGCCTGTTCCTCGACATGTCATGCCTGGACAACATCAATCTCGCGGTGCTCGGACGCGATGCCAAGCTCGGCTGGGTCCTGGATCGCGACAAGGGTCGCGAGCGCGCCGACCGGGCCTTTGCAGGGCTCAGCATCCGTGCCGCCAGTGTCGGCGTTCCCGCGGGCGGTCTGTCGGGCGGCAACCAGCAGAAGGTACTGCTGTCGCGGCTGCTTGCCATTGCGCCGAAGGTCCTCATCCTCGACGAGCCGACGCGCGGGGTCGACGTCGGTGCCAAATCCGAGATCTATTCGATCATCGACAATCTGGCCAAGGTCGGCACCGCGATCCTCGTCATCTCCTCCGATCTGCCGGAGATCATCGGCATCTGCGACCGCGTCATCGTGATGCGCGCCGGGCACATCGCCGGCGAGGTCGCACGCGGGCCGCATTCGCCGCTCACGCAGGAAGACATCATGGCGCTTGCCACGGGGATGGAGCATCTGGATGCCTGACAATGGTGCATCGCAGGCCAAGCCCGCGCCCTCGACGACCAACGGCGCGGCTGCGGAGACCAAGCGCCAGCGGGTGAGGATGCTGATCAGCGCGCTCGGCATGCTGCCGGTGCTGCTGATCTTGTGCATCGGCTTTCATTTTCTCTCCGAGGGGCGCTTCTTCACCGGACAGAATCTCGGCATCGTGCTGCAGCAGGCCGCGGTGAACACCGTGCTCGCCGCGGGCATGACCTTCGTCATCCTCACCGGCGGTATCGACCTCTCGGTCGGCTCGATCCTCGCGGCCTCGGCCATGGCTGGTCTGACGCTCTCCAAGCTGCCGGAGCTCGGGATGCTATGGCTGCCGGTCTCCGTCCTCACCGGCCTTGGCTTCGGCATCGTCAACGGCGCGTTGATCGCGCTGCTGCGCCTGCCGCCCTTCATCGTCACGCTCGGCTCTCTCACCGCCGTGCGCGGCCTCGCTCGGCTGCTCGGCGCCGACACCACCGTGTTCAATCCGTCCATTCCCTATGCCTTCATCGGCAACGGCTCGCTGACGCTCATTCCGGGCGTCGCGTCGATCCCGTGGCTCTCGGTGATCGCCTTGCTCGTCATCTTCGTCTCGTGGCTGGTGCTGCGCCGGACCGTGCTCGGCGTGCACATCTATGCGGTTGGCGGCAATGAGAGCGCGGCGCGGCTCGCCGGCATCAAGGTCTGGGCCGTGCTGATCTTCGTCTACGGCATCTCCGGACTCTTCGCCGGGCTGGGCGGTGCCATGCAGGCGGCGCGGCTCTATGCCGCCAACGGCCTGCAGCTCGGCCAGTCCTACGAGCTCGATGCCATCACCGCCGTAATTCTCGGCGGAACCTCGTTCGTCGGCGGCATTGGCTCGATCTGGGGCACGCTGATCGGCGCGTTGATCATCGCGGTGCTCTCGAACGGCCTGATCCTGATTGGTGTCTCCGACATCTGGCAATATGTGATCAAGGGTCTCGTGATCATCGGCGCCGTGGCACTGGATCGTTACCGGCTGCAAGGCTCCGCCAGAACGTGAAGGCTCCGCCAGAACGTGAAGGCGCGGCCAGGACGTGAAGATACGAGGTTCCGCTGCGGCAACTGGTCTGCCGTGCCGGGGATGAAGACAGACCAGGGAGGAAACCAATGTTGAAGACGATCACGCTCGCCGGCGCCGCGACGGCGCTTGCCCTCAGCGCCGCGCCATGCTTCGCCAAGGAGCTCAAGTCGATCGGCGTCTCGCTGGGATCGATGGGCAACCCGTTCTTTGTAGCGCTGTCGAAGGGCGCCGAGTTCGAGGCCAAGAAGACCAATCCCAACGTGAAGATCACGACGGTCGGCTTCGAATACGATCTCGGCAAGCAGGTCACCCAGATCGACAATTTCATCGCCGCCGGCGTCGACCTGATCCTGCTCAACCCCGGCGATCCCAAGGCGATCGGGCCGGCGATCAAGAAGGCGCAAGCCGCCGGCATCGTCGTCGTCGCGGTCGACACCGCGGCCGAAGGCGCCGATGCCACCGTGACCACGAACAACGTGCAGGCCGGCGAGATCTCCTGCCAGTACATCGTCGACAAGCTGGGCGGGAAGGGCGACGTCGTCATCGAGAACGGGCCGCAGGTCTCCGCCGTGATCGACCGCGTCGTCGGTTGCAAGAACGTCCTGTCGAAGAATCCCGGCATCAAGGTGCTGTCCAGCGACCAGGACGGCAAGGGCTCGCGCGAAGGCGGCCTGACTGTGGCACAGGGTTATCTGACCCGCTTCCCCAAGATCGACGCCATCTTCGCGATCAACGATCCTCAGGCGATCGGCACCGACCTTGCCGCGCGCCAGCAGAACCGCACGGGCATCATCATCACGGCGGTCGACGGCGCGCCCGACATCGAGGCCGCGCTGAAAGATCCGCAGTCGCCGCAGATCCAGGCGTCCGCTTCGCAGGATCCGTTCTTCATGGCGCGGCGCGCGGTGCAGGTCGGCGTCGGCATTCTCAATGGCCAGAAGCCGGCCTCGACCGTCGAGCTCCTGCCGTCCAAGCTCGTGACCAGAGACAACATCGCCGAATACAAGGGCTGGACGTCGGATCGGTCCCAGTAACAAGGCCGCTTCCTGGGGGGAGGGCTCCCAACACCGGAATGGCAGGCGGCGTCTTGATCGCGCCGCCTGCAGTTCATGATCGCCAATATGCGCGCCGCTCACGCGCGCTCGCGCGCGAACGGTCGCCGATCTAGCGGGCCTTCGCCGAGTACACGTCGGCAAAACGCTCGCGCAGGAGATTCTTCTGCACCTTGCCCATCGTATTGCGCGGCAGTTCGTCGACGAAGATGACGCGCTTGGGCTGCTTGAACTTGGCCAATCGTCCGGAAAGCGCCTCCAGAATGGAGCGTTCGTCTACGGCGGAGCCATTCGAGCGGACGACGGCGGCGGTTACGCCTTCACCGAAGTCGGCATGAGGCACGCCGACGACGGCACTCTCGGAGACGCCGGGAATGGCGTCGATCTCCGTCTCGATCTCCTTCGGGTAGACGTTGAAACCTCCGGTGATGATGAGGTCCTTGCCGCGGCCGACGATGTACAGGCAGCCACGTGCATCGCGCTTGCCGAGGTCGCCCGTGATGAAGAAGCCGTCGAGGCGGAATTCGGCCGCCGTCTTGTCGGGCATGTTCCAGTAGCCGGCGAACACGTTCGGCCCCTTCACTTCGATCATGCCGACCTCGTCGGTAGACAGGATGGCGCCGCTCTCGGGATCGGCGATGCGGATCTCGACGGCGGGCAGGGGATGCCCCACCGAGCCTGGAATGCGCGGACCGTCATAGGGATTGGAGGCGATCATGCCGGTCTCGGTCATGCCGTAGCGCTCGAGGATCTCGTGACCTGTCCTGTCTTTCCAGTCGCGATGCGTTTCCGCGAGCAATGGCGCCGAACCGGCGACGAACAGTCTCATGTTCGCGGTCGTGATCTTGCTCAAATTCGCGCTCTGCAGCAGCCTGACATAGAAGGTGGGGACGCCCATCAGCACCGTCGCCCGGTCCATGGCGGCCAGAATGCGTTCGCCGTCGAACTTCTGCATGAACAGCATGCGTGCGCGTGCCGCGAATGTCACGTTGCCGGCCACGAACAGCCCGTGGATGTGATAGATCGGCAGGGCGTGGATCAGGATGTCGCGGTGCGAGTAGCGCCATTGCTCGACCAGGGTCAGTGCGTTCGAGACGAGATTGCCGTGCGTCAGCATGGCCCCCTTCGAGCGGCCGGTCGTCCCTGACGTGTAGAGGATGGCGGCGAGATCGTCCTTCGCGCGCGGCACGGTATCGAAATCCGCTGCAAGACCCGCTGCGGCGTCGATGAGCGAGCCATGGCCCTGCTCATCGAGCGTTTCGACGCGTCCGCCGGCCTTCGCGGCAATCGCGCGCAGGTCGGCTTCGTCCCTTGGATCGCACACGATCAATGTCGGCTGCGCGTCGCGGATGAAGTATTCGGTTTCTGCTGCTGTATAGGCGGTATTCAGCGGCAGATAGGCTGCACCGGAGCGAAGCGTCGCAAGATAGAGTGCGAGGGCTTCGACGGACTTCTCGACCTTGGCCGCAACCCGGTGGTTTGGACCGATGCCGCTGCCGGCAAGTAAATTCGCAATCCTTCCGCTGAGGGCGGCAAGGTCGGCATAGCTCAGTGTCGCGCCGTTGTCCTTCTCGATGCAGATCGACTGGTCGGAAGCCGCGCCGGCGAGCAGGCGGTCGTACAGATTCCAGGTCATGACGAGATCTTCCGTTGCGAGTTGGTGGGAGGACTGGGGACGAGGTCGCGCGATGACAACTTCGCGCGAAGCGCCTTCTTGACCTTGTCGGACGCTACGACGGTGCCGTGTTCGGCAAACGCTTCGTGGTTCGCCTCGATGTGCTCGAGCGCGTAGAGATAGTTCACCATGAGCCCGTATGACTGCTTCATGCCCTTGGCGGAGCCATAGCCGAGGAAGTTCAGCCGTTCGAGGCGCGCGCCGTTGCCGAGATGGAAGCGGGCGACCGGGTCGACCGGCTTGCCGGACGGCAGCTTCGCCTTGAGGAAGTAATAGGCGGCGAGCGCGGTGATGGCATCCTTCGCCTGTGCGACGTCGCCGCCGCTGTCGAGCGCAGCGATCGCTCCGCTCGTGTCCTCGTCGATCGCGGCGGAAGCCTCGGTCTTGAGCTCGCGCCTGACCCAGCCGGCAAAGCCGGGAACGGGCGACAGAGTGACGAAGGTCTTCAGGTTCGGCAGCTCGCGGGCGAGGTCCTGCACCACCTGCTTGATCAGGAAGTTGCCGAAGGAGACGCCGGCAAGTCCCTTTTGCGTGTTCGAGATCGAATAGAACACGGCCGTCGTCGCCTCGCGCGCCGCGATCGCCTGGCGCGATTTGTCCAGCAGCGGGCCGATCGCGCCGGGAATCTCCCGGGTGAGCGCGACCTCGACGAAAATCAGCGGCTCGTCGACCAGCTGCGGATGAAAGAACGCATAGCAGCGGCGATCCGGCGGCTCGAGCCGGTTGCGTAAGTCGTCCCAGTCCTGGATGGCATGGACGGCTTCATACCTGATGATCTTCTCCAGGATGTTCGCCGAGGTGGTCCAGTCGATCGGCCGCAGCACCAGAAAGCCGCGGTTGAACCAGGACGAGAACAGATGGACGAAATCGTCGTCGACCGCCTGGAGCTCGGGATGCTCGCGCAGCAGCGAGAGCAACACCTCCCGCATCCGCACCAGCGAGGCCGTTCCGCCGGGCGCGAGGTTGAGGCGTCGTATCAGTTCCTGCCGGCGCGGCTCCGCGGCGGCATGGAGCGCTTCGAGCTTGGACCCGTCGCCGCCCTCCTTGCGCTGGTAGGCGGCGATCGCGAGCTCGATCGCGCGGCGGTCGGGCCCGAACCGGTCGGCGAGCGAGGCGAGGAATTTCAGCCGCTCCGGCTCGGCCGCCTGCTCGAAGGCCGCCAGCAGCGATTGCGCGATCGCTACGCCGGAAGCCTCGCCGCGCCGGGACAGCAGCGCTTCGCCGAGAAGCGCGAGATCGCGATCCTCGCCCGCCTCGCGGTCCGGCTTCATGCCGAGAACCGCGCGGCCGCGTTGCGTCAGCGTGTCGATCAGCCCTGCCAGGAATTCCGGTGCGGCAATGCGTCCGGATCGGATGTCGTTCAGCATGGGGCGTGGCTCCTCGATTATCGCGATGGCGGACCCATCACGAGGTTGGGCAGAAAGGTCGAGATTGACGGGACAAGGCACAGCAAGACGACCGCGAACCCCATCAGCACGACGAAAGGCAGCGTTCCCCAGATCACGTCCCGTAGGGGGATGTCAGGTGCGATGTTCCTGATGACGAAGATGTTGAGGCCGACGGGCGGATGGATGAGGCCCATCTCCATCACGATCGTCATCACCACGCCGAACCAGATCAGGTCGAAGCCGGCGTCCTTGAGCGGCGGCAGGATGATCGGCGCCGTCATCAGGATGATCGAGACCGGCGGCAGGAAGAAGCCGAGCACGACCACCAGCACCAGGATCGCCCCCAGCAGCACCCATCGCGACAGCTGCATCGCCACGATCGCCTGCGCCGCCGCCTGGCTGATGTGGAGATAGCTCATCACGTAGGAGTAGAGCAGCGACATGCCGATGATCAGCATCAGCATGGTCGACTCCTTCAGCGTCGATTCCAGGATCGGACCGAGATCCCGTGGCCGCCACACGCCGTAGATTGAGGCGATCAGGACCAGCGCCAGGATGCCGCCGAGCCCGGCGGTCTCCGACGGCGTGGCGTAGCCGCCATAGAGTGCGATCATGACGCCGCTGAGCAGCACGACGAAGGGCATGACGCGCGGCAGCGCGCCGAACCGCATCGCCATGGTGAAGCGTTCGTTCGATAGGATCGGGTGCTGCGCCGGATCGGCCGCATAGGCGCGTTGCGCCGCGGCGTATTCGGCCTTGAACCTCAGCACCGCGTAGGTCGCGAACAGCAGCACCAGGAGAAGGCCGGGTCCGATGCCGGCGAGGAAGAGCCGCCCGAGCGATTGCTCCGCAGCGACCGCGTACAGGATCATGGTGATCGAGGGCGGCAGCAGGATGCCGAGCGTGCCGCCGGCGGCGATCACGCCGGCGGCGAAGCCGCCGGAATAACCGCGCTTGCGCATTTCGGGAATGCCGGCCGAGCCGATCGCCGAGCAGGTGGCCGGAGACGATCCGGCCATCGCGGCGAACAGCGCGCAGGCGAACACGTTGGCGATGCCGAGTCCGCCGGGGATGCGGCCCATCCAGACATGCAGCGCGCTGTAGAGATCCTGTCCCGCCTTGGACTTGCCGATCGCGGCCCCCTTCAGGATGAAGAGCGGGATCGCCAGCAGCGTGATCGAGGCCATCTCCTCGTAGACGTTCTGCGTCACCGTATCCAGCGACGCGGCGGGCATGAAGAAATACATGAAGATGACGGCGACCGCGCCGAGCGCCAGCGCAATCGGCATGCCCGAAGCCATGACGGCGAGGGTCGCACCACCATACATCAGTCCGACGGCAAGCGTGCTCATTTGCTCCTCCATGCATCGAGGCTCGTGGCGAGCTGGAGCGCGATCTGCAGCGTCATCAGCGTCATGCCCAGCGACATCATGCTGTAGGGAATCCACAGCGGCGGGGCCCATGTCGAACCGGACACTTGTCCGTCGACCCAGGCTTCGTGGAACAGCGTCCAGGATTTCCAGGCGAAGAAGCAGCAGAACAGCAGGCTCGCGGTGTCGACCACGAGCAGGCGGATCTTGTTGCCGCGCTTCGACAGATAGCCGGTGAGGGCCTCGATGCCGATATGGCCGCGCCCGGCCTGCACGAACGCGGTGGACAGGAAGGTGGCGCCGACCAGCAGGAACACTGCGGCTTCGTCCTGCCAATAGGTTGCCGCGTTGAAGAAATAGCGCGCGGCCACGCTGTAGCTCAGGATCGAGCTGGCGACGATGAGCGCGATCGAGCAGAGCACGACGATCGCCCTGTTGAGCAGGGTCATCGCGCGCGTGATCCGTCCCACCGGGGAGCCGGGCCGCGCCGCTGTCATGACAGGGGAGTGGCCGAGGTCGACACCGTGCGCGCTCATGACCCGGCCTCCACGGCGAGCTTGATCAGGTGGGCGCAGTTCTCGTTCTTGTTGGCGTAGTCCTTCCAGGCCGTGTCGCGCGCAAGCTCGCGCCATGCCTGAACCGTCTTGTCGTCGAGATCGTGCACCGTCGCGCCGGCGGCCTGGTAGACCTTGGCGACGCGGATGTCGTCCTCCACCGCCGCTGCGCGGCCGAACGCTTCGAGCTCGGCGCCGACCGAGACGATGACGTCGCGCTCCTCGCTCGAAAGCCGGTCGAACACCGCCTTCGACATCACGAGCGGCTCGAGCATGAACCAGTAGCTCTTCGCCCGCCCGGTCGTCAGATGCTTGGCGAGCTCTTCAAGGCGGAAGGAGGTCAGGCTGGTGGACGAGGTGAGGGCGGCATCGCACGCGCCGGTCTGCATCGCCGCATAGAGTTCGTTGGAGGGCAGCGACAGCACCGAGGCGCCAGCCGCTTGCAGCACGAGATCCATCTCGCGTGAGCCGCCGCGGATCTTCATGCCCTTGGCATCGCCGACTTCGACCAGCGGACGCGAGCGGCTGGCCACGCCGCCGGCCTGCCAGATCCAGGTGATGATGACGAGGCCCTTGGCGGCGAGGAATTTGCTGAACTCCTGGCCGATCGGCTTGTTCTTCCAGCCGAGGCCTTCGTCGTAACCGGTGACGAGACCCGGCATCAGGCCGATGTTGAGTTCGGGAAGATCGCCGCCGGCGTAGGAGATCGGAATGAGGCTCATGTCGAGCGCGCCTTTGCGCATCGCCGAAACCTGCGCGTTGGTCTTCATCAGCGACGAGCCCGGATAGATCTCGGCGGTCATCGCGCCTTTGCTGCGCTCCTGGATCAGCGCCGCGAAGCGCCGGCAAAGCCGGTCGCGGAAATCGCCCTCGGTCGCTGTGCCTCCCGGAAACTGGTGCGAGATCTTCAGGGCCGTGGCCGCGCGCGCCTCTCCGGACCGGAGCAGCGCCGGGGCTGCGATTCCCAGGGCCAAGGCCTGGCGTCGTGACATCCTCATTCCATACCTCCCGTTGCCTGATTGCATTTTTTAATTCTAATATTGCATACAATTCATATATGAACTGCATGCTGTATGTTTTGTCAAGCATGTGGTATGGAATCTTGGGATCAGGTGTATACGATGAGCCAGGCCTTCAGACTGAAGCAGTCGATCGAAGACGCTGTGATTGCAGGGGAATTCCTGCCGGGCGATCGGCTGGACGAGGCCTCGCTCGCTGAGCGATTCGGGGTGTCGCGGACCCCCATTCGGGAGGCGCTGCTTCAGCTCGGCGCCGAAGGCTTCATCGATGTCCGCCCCCGCCGGGGCGCGATCGTCAGCGTCCCGTCACCGACCCGGCTGTTCGAGATGTTCGAGACCATGGCCGAGATCGAGAGCGCGTGCGGACGGCTGGCCGCGCGCCGGCTGACGCCGGACAATGACGCGGCGATGGAGGCGGCGCACCGTGCCTGCGAGATCGCCGCGCGCGAAGGCGACAGCGAGCAGTACTACGCAGACAACCGCAATTTTCACGAAGCGATCTATCGCGCCAGCCGCAACAGCTTCCTCGCCGATCAGGCCTTCGCCCTGCACAAGCGCCTGAGCGCATATCGCCGCATCCAGCTTCGGGCGCGCAATCGTCTCTTGCAATCGCTCCAGGAGCACGCCGGGGTTCTCGAAGCGATCCGTGCCGGTGACGAGCAACTCGCCGCGACGCGGCTTCACGACCACGTTCTGGTGCAAGGCGAGCGGTTCTCGGACATGGTCCTCGGCCTTTCGGCAAGCGGCCGCGCAACGACTGCTGGAACCAGGAGCGGGACGAAATAGGCGCCTGCCTGCGCCTTGCTGCAAACACCACGCAATGCCCAGCGCCGTCATGGCCGACGGCTTGGTTTGAAAGCCGACTTTGCGCGCTCGCGCAGGCGCTGGAAAATCACGTAGAGCATCGGCACCAGGAAAATTCCGATCGTGCTTGCCGCCAGCATGCCGGCGAATACGGCCGTGCCCACCGCCCTTCGGCTGAGTGCAGCGGCTCCGGTCGCGATCACGAGCGGCACGAGGCCGAGGATGAAGGCGACCGAAGTCATCATGACGGCGCGAAAGCGCATGTGGGCGCCCTGGACCGCGGCCTCGTCCAGCGCCACGCCCGCCTCGCGCTGCTCCTTTGCAAACTCGACGATCAGGATGCCGTTCTTGGCGGCGAGGGCGATCAGCACCACCAATCCGATCTGGCCGTAGAGATCGAGATTGAGGCGCGCGATCTTGATACCGAGATAGGATCCGAGCACGCCGACGATCACCGACAGCAGCACCGGGATCGGGATGACCATGCTTTCATAGAGTGCGACCAGGAACAGATAGGCGAACAACACCGCCAGCATGAGCACGATGCCGGTTTGGCCTGCGGCCGCCTGTTCCTGATAGGCGGTACCGGTCCAGGCGAAGCCGTAGCCCGCAGGCAGCACGTTCTCCGAGATCTCGGCCATTGCAGCCAGCGCAGTGCCCGAGGAGACGCTGGGGGCCGGGCTTCCGTTCACCGTCACCGAGCGATAATTGTTGTATCGGGTGATGACTTGCGGCCCGGTCACGATCTTCAGCCCGGCCAATGAACGCAAGGGCACCATCTGCCCGCCATTGTTGCGCACGTAGATCCGCCAGATATCCGAGGTGTCGCTCCGGTCGAACGCCTCGCCCTGCAGGTTGACCTGCCAGGTACGTCCGAACAGATTGAAGTTGTTGACGTAGATGCCGCCGAGCGTCGCCTGCAGGGCGGTGAAGACATCGCTGACGGTGACGCCGAGCGCCTGAGCCTTGCGACGGTCGATATCGAGATAGAGCGACGGGTTGGTCGCGGTGAACGTGGAGAACACCCGCGCAAGCCGCGGATCGGCATTGGCTGCGCCGATCAATGCGTTCGTGACGCTTGAGATCGCGGCCGGACTCTGTCCCTCCAATGCCTGCAATTGATATTCGAATCCGCCGCCGGTGGAGAGCCCGATGATCGGCGGCAGGTTGAACGGCAGCACGTTGGCCTGGCGAATCTGCGCGCCGGCTGCGAACATTTTGGCGATCAGCGCCTGCGCCGAATCCGCCGCGGCCTTGCGATCGGCGAAGGGCTTCAGCCGTGACACCACCAGCGCACTGTTCGGCTCGGAGGCGCCATCGAGCAGGGAAAACCCGATCACTGCGAGCACGTGATCGACGGCCGGCATCTGTTTCAGGACATCCTCGACCTGCCGGGTGACCTCGCTGGTGCGCGCCACCGAGGCCCCGTCGGGCAGCTGCACCGAGGTGAAGAAGGCGCCCTGGTCTTCCTCGGGCAGGAATCCCGTCGGGGTCACGAGCGACAGGCCGAATATCCCGCCGGCAAACACGGCGACCAGCAGGAGCGACAGGGAGGCCCTGCGCACGAGGTGGCGGACGCCGCCGCTGTAGCGATCGCGCAGCCAGTCGATGCCGCCGAGCACGCGGCCCATGATGCCGCGGCGCGGGCCGCCGTGGCGCAGCAGCAGCGCGCACAGGGCCGGCGACAGCGTCAGGGCATTCAGGGCCGAGATCGTCATCGCGGCGCTGATCGTGACCGCGAACTGGCGGAACAGCGTGCCGGAGATGCCGGGGATGAACGCGATCGGCACGAACACCGAGAGCAGCACCAGCGTGATCGCAAAGATCGGCGCCGTGATCTGGCTCATGGCCTTCTTGCTGGCCTCGGCCGGCGACAGATCGGGCTCCTCCGCCATCACGCGCTCGACGTTCTCGACCACGACGATGGCGTCGTCCACGACGATGCCGATGGCGAGCACCATCGCGAGCAGGGACACCGTGTTGGCGGAATAGCCGAACACCAGCAGGACGGCGAAGGTCCCGATGAGGCTCACGGGCACGGCGATGGCCGGAATGGCCGTGGCGCGGATGTTTCCAAGGAACAGGTAGACCACGATCACGACCAGGACGAAGGCCTCGCCCAGTGTCGTCAGCACCTCGGCGATCGTATCGCGAACGAAGCTCGTGGAGTCGTATTGCACGAGATGGCTGAGCCCCGGAGGAAACCGGGTGGACAGCCGCTGCATCGTCTGGGCAACCGCGCGCGCGGTGGTCACCGCATTGGCGCCGGGCGCGAGATAAATCGCGATCGGGACCGCGGCGCGTCCGTCGATCCGCGCTTCGCTGTCGAGATTCTGCGCGCCGATCTCGACGCGGGCGACGTCCTTCACCAGCAGGGACGACCCATCCGGATTGGCGCGCAGCACGATGTTGGCGAACTGATCGACGCTGGCGAGCCGGCCCAGCGTCTGCACGTTGAACTGGAATTGCTGGTCGTCGCTGATCGGCCGCGCGCCGATGCGGCCGACCGGCGCCTGCACGCTTTGCGTCCGGATCGCTGCGATCACATCCGACGGCGTCAGGTTGAGACTGGTCAGCCGCTGCGTATCGAACCAGATCCGCATCGAATAGTTCATCCGGGCGAACAGATTGACCTGGCCGACCCCCGGTGTGCTCGCGATCGCATCGAGCACGTTGATGATGGCGTAGTTGGTGATGAAGAGCGGGTCCTGCTTGCCGTCGGCGCTGTAGAGCACCAGGAATTGCAGGATCGAGGAGGATCGCTTCTGCACCGTGACGCCCTGTTGCTGCACCTCCGTCGGCAATTGCGACAACGCGCTTTGCACGCGGTTGTTGACGTTGACGGTGTTGATGTCGGGATTGGTGCCGAGCGCGAACGACACCGTCAGCGTGTAGCTGCCGTCATTGCCGCTGGTCGATTTCATGTAGAGCGCGCGGTCGACGCCGATCACCTGCGCTTCCAGCGGCTGGGCGACGCTGCTTTCCACGACCTCGGCGGACGCGCCGGGGAAATTGCCGGCGACGGTCACTTGCGGCGGCACGATGTCCGGGAACTGCGCCACGGGAATCTGCATGAGCGCGAGCGCGCCGGCGATGACGATGACGAGGGCGATCACCATCGAAAGCCGCGGCCGGTCGACGAAAATCCCCGATATCATGGACTGCCGCCCGGACGCACCGGAGGAGCCGCGCCGGCGTCCTTTGGCGGAGCCGTCTCGCCCGCCGGGGCCTTCATGCTCGATAGGATCAAGGAGCTTGCCGGTTCCGGCGCGACGGTCTGGCCGGCACGGACCCGCTGCAGTCCTTCGGCGATCACCTTGTCGCCGGCCGTCAGTCCGCTGATGACGGCGGCGATCGTCGGCGTCGATTGACCGAGCTGGATGCGCCGCTGCTCGGCCTTGTTGTCGGCGCCGACGGCGAGGACATAGTCGCCGCGCTGATCGGACAGCACCGCTGCGCGCGGGATCGCCAGCACCTCGACCGGCTGCACGCCTTCGAGCACGACGGTGACGAATTCGCCGTCGGTCAACTCGTGAACGGTGACGCCGGCTGCGGAAGGCGCGTGCAGGATCGGGTTGGCGATGTCGCCGCGAACGATGATCGTATCGGTGTTCTGGGCGATGCTGTTGTCGACGAAGTTGAGCTTGCCCGACTGGCCGTACATGCGACCGTCGGGCAGCCGCAACCGGATCGCCACGGCTTCGAGGCCGCCTTGCGGACCGTAGCGTTCACGCAGCTCCAGTCCCTGACGCAGCGGCACCGGAAAGGTGACGTACATCGGGTCCTGGCTGACGATGGTGGTCAGCACGCCCGAGCTCGGCCCGACGATGTTGCCTTCGGTCACGGCCGTGCGCCCGATCTTGCCGCCGATGGGCGCGCTGATGATGGTGTAGTCGAGGTTGATTTGCGAGGCCCGCACCAGCGCCCGGGCGGCTTGAACCTGGGCCTCCAGACTGCGCTGGGCCGCGATCGCGGCGTCGTAGGTTGACTGCTGCCCGGCCGGGCCGCCGAGCAGGGTGCGTGCGCGTTCGGTCGTCAGCCTGGCGTTCTCGAGCGTGGCCTGCAGCTGTGCCACCTCGGCCTGCTTGGCTGCAACGTCGGCCTCGAACGGTCCGCGCTCGAGCCGGTAGAGCAGGTCGCCTTTCTTGATCTCGGCGCCTTCGGTGAACACCCGCTGGTCCAGAAACGCAGTGACGCGGGCGGCGATGTTGACCCGGTCGATCGCCTCGATCCGGCCCAGGAATTCGCTGCTCTCGGTGATCGGCCGCCGCGTCGCCTCGACGACGCCGACGGCAGGAGCGGACGGTGCCGGCTGCGTCCGCGCGGGCCCCGCCATCAGCACCGACATCAGGCCTGCCGCCAGCAATCTGATGAGGACGTCGGCAAGGGTCATGGACCGCTCCTTGCTCCCGGAGTCCGGAATTGCCGGCGTCAATGCAGTCGAGATCGCGCCGATCGCACTACTTCCGCGCAGCGTCGTTGCTGCGCGGAGGCTCGTCGTAGCCTTTGCGATGGCTGTAGAACATCAGCGCGATCAGGCCGCAGCCCGACACCAGCATGAGAACCGCCGCGACGGCCAGGATGACGTTGCCGTAGACCGGCATCCCCGGTGTCGATCGCCAGACCGAGACGCAAAACCAGGTCGCGCCGACCAGAAGTGCGGCAAGCACGGCGGCAAGTATCCACTGGTTCCCGTTGCGCACGATTCCCTCCTCACCTTGGCAGAGTCACCAGCGCCATCCGCATTGACGGCGACCGCGATGCCACCAGCAGACCCAGCGGCGGCGGCGGCGCGGCGGCGGAGGGCGACCCCAGCCGGGCGAACCCCAGCCTGGGCCGCCGCCCCAACCCGGACCGCCGCCCCAGCCAGGACTTGGTCCCGGTCCCCATTGCGCCGGCGTCACAGGTGCCGGTGACGCGCCGGCGCGCCCGGGATCGGGATCGACCGGCATCGCTTCCGCGACGCTGATGAGGCGCGCTCCGGCGGTGCCGAGCGCGGCGGCGGCCATGGCACTCATTGCGAAGCCGAGGAAAGCGCGGCGGCTGGCAGCTTCCATCTTGTTGTTCTCCTCTGTCATGCGGTCTTTCGCGCCGATTGCAGGGCATAGAGCAGCCAAGCGAGGCCATGCGAGATCAGGTCGACGCCGAGCAGGAAGCCGAGCGCCCACACGCTGATGTCGGGGAAGCCGAACAGGATGAGCACCCCGGCAATGGTGCCGATGATGCCCGAGATCAGCATCATCCAGCCGTTCTGGCGCCAGTAGGCGAAACTCAGCACGCAGCGGATGACGCCCGATGCGAACAGCACCGCGCCGAGGAAATAGGTCAGGATCAGCGCGCCGGAGGCCGGCTGGGTGAGCAGTATCAGGCCGAAGGCCAGGTAGAGCGCACCGAGAACGATCCGCCACAGGAAGCTGCCCCATTCCTTGATCCAGAACGCATGCGCGATCTCGAACCCACCGGCGGCGATCGCCGTGAGCCCGATGAACTTGACGCTGATGACGGTGGCGAAGGCGAGATCGCCGAGCGCGAGGAATCCGGCAGCGATCAGGACGACGCCGAGCAGTGCGCAAGCCCACAGCGGTGGAGTACCCAGGGCGTTCAAGGTCCCACGGCTGTCATACACGGTCATGCGATCCTCCCGAGTGGTCGAAGCTCGATCGATCCTGCGGAGGATCGTAACGTCGAGCACCCGACCTCGACATCGGACGAAACCCTGAACGGCGGGGCGGGAATGTGCTCATCCTCCGCGGCGCACAGTCGCGGACGGCAGATGCGGATCACAGCTGGCCGCGCGGTCCCAGCGTCAGATGCGACACTCCCGCCGCGAGATTGAGCCCGATCGAGCGCTCGACCGATATCGGCTGCAGCATGATGCTCCGCCGCGAGCCGCCGATCAGGACGTTGGCGCCGAGCCCGGGTCCCAATGCAAGGTTGCCGCTCGCGCCGACATAGCTGCCACGCAGCGTGCCGGGACCAACCCGCGAGTTCCGGGCGAAGACGGCCCACGACAACGTGCCGGCGCTGGTAACGCCGATATCAAGGCCGACGCGCCTGATCCGTCCTTCGTAGACGTACTGCCGGTGCGAGCGCAGCTTCGTGAATACGCATCGCATCGCCTGTGTCGAGCCGAGCACAAGGCCAACCCGCGGCTCCGAGAAGCACAACAGCCTGCCCACCCTGAATCCCTCGGCGCGCGCCGACGAGGTGATCGCACAGAAAAACGCCAATGCGCCGATAGCAGCAATAGATCGCAATGCTCGCATTTCAACCCTCCGCCTGTTTGTCGATGTCGCTGGAACTGCGCGATGGCTGCTGGTCCTGGCGCAGCCAGAAGGAGATGGCGAGGCCGATCAGCAAGACGGCCCCGAGCAGGAAGAACAGGATGGACTGCTTCAGCCAGGATATCGCGGGCACCGCCGAGCCCATCGCAAGGCCGAGAAAGGCGATCTGCAGGGACAAGAGGCTCACGCCCGCGAGGAACGTGCCGAGCGCAAGCAATGTCAGCAGGACGAGGCCGGTCGCAGGCGTCGGAAGCATCTGCTGGACGCCTGACACCAGCATGATGTTCATCGTGACCAGCACGGCGATCCAGTGCAGGGCTTGCGTCCAGACCAGCCGGATCTGGCTCTCCCTGCCTTCGGTGTCCGGCCATTTGGTGACGACGCAGACCGCGCCGATGGCGAGCGCCAGGAATTCCCAATAGCCGGTCAAGGGCTGGTGCGAGACGTTGGTGTAGGCGACGCCGGCGATGGCAAGCAGCAGCGCCACGATATAGGGGAGCTGTTGCCAAAGAAATTGCGTCGCCCGCGAACGGGTCGAGGCCTCGGGGGCATCACTGTGCTGCGCGTCGATCCCGCTCATTGCTGCTCACCCGTGATTGTTGCCGCCTCGAGGTGGCCGCCGAGATAGTCCTCGACATAGAACCGCATGATCGCGACGCGGCCGATGGCGACCAGCGGCATGGCGACCGCGATGCCCATGATGCCGAACAGCGCGCCGAGGAGGACGATGGCGACGAGCGTCCATGCCGGAGGGGTCTCGACGGCGTGGCGCTGGATCAACGGGCCGATCACATAGCCCTCGATCGACTGGATGATCGTGTAGATGACCACCGCCCATATCAGCAGGGACGCGCCGAGCGGCATCGCGACCAGCGCGATCGGAAGCGCTGCGACGATCGGCCCGAGATAGGGAATGAAATTCGATAGACCCGCCTGAAGCCCGAGCACGAAGGGGCCGGGCAGGCCGATGAGATAGAGCGCGATCCACACCAGGATCGTCATCAGGATGATGCGGATCAGTTGGCCGACGAACCACAGCCGCATGACGTTGCCCATCTCGTCCATCACGCTGCGTGCACGGGCGCGGTAGGATTGCCTGACCAGAACGACCACGCTGTCGCGGTAAGTGGTGGGGTCGAAGGCGAAGAGCACCCCGAGGAAGAGGATCACGAGGACGGCGGTCAGAAGGCTCGATGCACCGCCCAGCAGGAAGTGCGCGTGGCTGAGGAACCGGCCCTGATCGGCGAACAGCCATTGCGCGAAGTCGCGGCCCCATTCGGGCCCGAGCAGGTCGACGCCATACGACAGCAAATGGCCTTGGAGGATATCGACCTGCGTATCCATGACCTTCAGCAGCAAGCGGGTCTGCTCCGGCAGCTTGCCTGTGCCCCAGACAAGTCCGAAGCCGCACAGGGCCGTCAGCAGCAGGACGACAAGCGTCAGACGCCAGGTGCGGTTGAGGGGAAGGACCGGCGCCAGTGCGCGCGCCAGCGCATCCAGAAATGCCGCGAACAGCACGCCCGCAAAGACGATCAACAGGCTGGAGACCGTTTGCCATACCAGGAAGAGGGCGACGCCCGCGGCAAGCAGCGCGAGGCCCGTCGCCAGCAGGCCCCGCGTCCGCGCGACATCTGCCGGCCGCGTCGCAGCGGCGTCCTGCAGAACGAACTCGTGCAGCCGATCTGGTCCCATCCTGGTTTCGTTCATCGCGCGATCCGTTGCCAGATGAAGCGATCCTTCCGCGGCCGTCAGGTTCGAACGCGGCGGCTGCCATAATGGGGATGATTGCCGCCGCGATGGCGCCAGTAGCGGTGCTTCGTCGGATTGGTATTGGTGTTGGGCGCAGCATCCTTTACTGCGGCCGCCGCGGGCTCTTTCGCTGCCGTGGCGCCGCCGTCCTTTGATTGCGCGACGGCGAGGGGTGCCGACGCGGCGACGGCCAAGAGCCCGCCGAGAACCAGGGCCCAACGCGCGGTGTGACTATTCATGTTCGCCTCCATGCGGACAGGTACAACGGCTCAGATCGAGATGGCTCCGACAGCCAGCGCACAGATCCCGGCGCCTGCGGCGAGTGCGATCGCCGCGAACAGGACGGCTTCGATCCTGTTGAAGGCGACTTCCTTGCGTTCGCGCTTGGCGATCAGGAATAGCAATGTTCCGGGTGCGTAGAGGATCGAGGACAGCAGGAGGAATTTCAGGCCTCCCGCATAGATCATGGCGACCGCATAGATCGTCGCGATACCGGCGCGAATTCCGTCGGCGGTGCGTGTCTGCGCACCACGATCATAGGTCTCGCCGGTGGAGGCGAGCTTGAGGCCGTAAGCCGCGACCAGGAAATACGGGATAAGCGTCATTGCGCTCGTCATCTTCAGGGCGAGCGTGAATGCGTATTCCGCAAACCAGCTCACCAGCAGGAACGCCTGGATGACGCAATTGGTGAGCCAGAGCGCGCCGGCCGGAGCCTTGTGCGCGTTCTCGCGGGCCAGAAAGGAGGGCATCGTTCGGTGGATCGCCGCCGAATGCAGGACTTCAGCCGCAAGCAGCGACCAGGACAAGTAGTTGCCGAGCACGGAGATCAACAAGCCCAGGCTGATGAAGACGCCGCCCCAGCGCCCCACCATCGATTCCATCACGCCCGCCATCGAGGGCGTCGGAAGATCCGCCAGCGCGCTCTGCGGCAGCACGCCGTAGGACAGCAGCGTCACGAGGACGAGCAGGCAGAGAACCGTGAGAAACCCCACCACGGTTGCGAAACCGATGTCGGCGCGGCGCCTGGCATAGCGGGAATAGACGCTCGCACCCTCGATGCCGACAAAGACGAAGACGGTCAGTAGCATCGTGGAGCGAACCTGGCTCACGATCTGCCGGGCGTCCGGTTGCTCCGTTCCCCAGAAATTACGCGAGAGCTGCTCGCGATCCAGCAGCATTGCGGCGACCGCAATGAACAGCAGGATCGGGATGACCTTTGCGTAGGTCGCGACCGTATTGAGGGCAGCCGCACCTTTGACGCCGCGCAGCACCAGAAAGTGCACGCTCCAGAGCAGCAGCGAGGCCGAAGCAATCGCGACCAGTGTCGTGCCATCGCCGAAGATGGGAAAGAACAGGCCGAGCGTGCCCTTGATCAGAATGAGACACACGACGTCGGCAAGGCAGCAACCGATCCAATAGCCGGAGGCCGACGCGAAGCCGACATAGTCGCCAAATCCGGCCTTGGCATAAGCGTAGATGCCCGCATCGAGCTCGGGCTTGCGCTGGGCCAGCGACTGGAACACGAGCGCCAGCATCAGCATGCCGGTTCCGGCGATGATCCAGGCGATAATGGCGCCAAATGCGCCGGTGGCGCGTCCGAACGCGGCCGGCAGGGCGAAGATGCCGGATCCGACCATTGACCCCACTACAAGCGCGATCAACGCGTTACGCGAGAATGTCTGATCGACCTCGTTTGACCCGACCGCCATGACGGAAGATGGCCCTCCAGTCCGGGATGAGGCGGCCGCATCCGGCGGCCGATCCGGAACGAGGACCTTAGAAGTGTGAGCCGGGGGCGCCCATCAGGGATTCTCTGTAGGAGGCGAGGGCCGGAAATCAGCAGACGGCGTCGGCTCGCGGCGTCCTCAAGCGCTCACACGCGGGCGGCGGCCGGCCGTCCCGCAATGAGCACGACGCTGCCGCGGAAGAACTCGCCGCCCTTGGCGAGCTCGTCGGCGAGATACCGTGCATGTCGCATGGCTGCCTCCTGATCGGCGCACTCGCATCCGATCCCATCGGGAGAGAAGCCGTATTTGTCCGCGATGTGAAAGAAGAACCGCATGCTTCTCGATTAGGCCTGCGCCAGCCGGCGACCAAGTGACAAAGGTGTAAGGCGCCTAGTCCAAAGGACTTAGAGGCCGAGGAGAGCCGCCGGCCTTGCAGCCCCGTAATGTGTTTGACCGTTCCCTGGCGTTGGGCGGGAGAGGGTGGTTTTCACCGGCAGCTCTCGGGTGATTGTCCGATGCCGGTCCGCTGCCCTGCGGGTTAGCGTGGTCTCGCTCGGCGAGCTCAAAGGAGGCCAATGATGTCCCAATTTGATCAGAATCCGGCAGCCGCGCAGACGGCCGGCGGCGCGATCGCGGCGGATGCCGGACTGCATGATTACATGCTCCGCATCTATGGCCATATGGCTGCAGGCGTTGGAGTGACTGCGGTCGTCGCCTGGCTCACCTACGAGCTCACCGGGCCTGCACTGCTGCAGAGCCCGCTGATGTGGGTCTTTATCCTGGCACCGCTGGCGCTGGTGTTCTTCATCGGCTCGCGCATCAACACGCTCTCGGTATCGACGGCACGGCTCTTGTTCTTCGCTTATGCAGCCCTGGTGGGCGTATCGCTTTCGACCCTGCTGCACATCTATACCAGCTCGTCGATCGCCCGCGTCTTCTTCGTTGCAGCCGCCAGCTTCGGTGCGCTCAGCCTGTTCGGCTATACGACCAGGCGCGACCTGTCCGGGCTCGGCACCTTCCTGTTCATGGGGCTGATTGGAATCATCATCGCGAGCCTGGTCAACCTGTTCCTGGCGTCGAGCACGCTCGACTGGATGATCTCGATCATCGGCGTCGGGGTGTTTGCCGGGCTGACGGCCTACGACACGCAGCGGATCAAGGCGATGTACGATAGCGCCGATGACCACACCTCCGCCGGCCGGAAGTCGGTCATCGCGGCGCTGTCGCTCTATCTCAACTTCATCAACCTGTTCATGATGATGCTGCGCCTTGCAGGCGGCCGGCGCTGAGACGGGGGGAACGGCGGCTCAAGCCGCCGTCTGCTCCACGGTGCTGGCAAGAGCGTCGCGCAGCACTTTTTCCTTGGTCTCGTCGAGGGACGTCTTGAGCACGACGCCGCCGGCGTCCTTGATCTCCTTGATGACCTTGTCCGCCGTCATGTGCTTGATCAGGACGAACAGGGCCGCGTTGCCGGGCTGCAGGCTCGAGGACAGGCTCTTCATGAAGGAGTCGTCGATGCCGAAATCCGAGAGCGCGCCGCCGAGCGCACCCGAGGCCGCGCCCACCGCGACTCCGAGGATCGGATTGAGGAAGAGGACACCGATGAGAAGGCCCCAGAAGCTTCCGGTCATCGCGCCCATGGCGGTGGTGTTGACGAGCTGATTGAGCTTGATGCCGCCCGAATCCGTTTTCACGGCGATCACGGCGTCGCTGAGGGTGATCAGATACTCCTTCTGCAGCTTGAGCAATCGCTGGCGCACTTCCTCGGCTTTCGCTTCGGACGGATAGACGATCGCGACAAGATCCGACATGGAGACCTCCCGTTGGGTCGAAGAACCGGAATATTGCCGCCGACGGTACCGCGCGAACGTCATCCCCGGGATCGGATGAAACCCTTGGGCCGGTGGATGGATATCCCGATAGGGTGGCCGCGCGCTCTGCGGCCGAAAGTCGAGCGCTAACGCACGGCGAGGGTAATCCCGGATGTCGACTAGGTAATCACCCGATGGGCCGCGCCTGTTCCGCGGCGCATCGTTTCACCCGTTGGTACGAGCGGACCGGCCGGAGACGCAGGTCGGGACTGGCGCTTCGGAGCCTTCACATGACTGCGACGCCATCGATTCAGAAGCTTTCGCTGTTTGCCCTGACGGCCATGGTCGTCGGCTCCATGGTCGGTTCGGGCATCTTCTCGTTGCCGCGAACATTCGGAATCGCGACCGGGCCGTTCGGCGCGATCCTCGCCTGGTGCATCGCCGGTGGCGGCATGTACACGCTGGCGCGCGTGTTTCAGGCGCTCGCGGAGCGAAAGCCCGAGCTCGATGCCGGTGTCTACGCCTATGCGAAGGCAGGCTTTGGCGACTATCCCGGTTTCCTCTCCGCGTTCGGCTACTGGACCGGCAGCTGCATCGGCAACGTGTCCTACTGGGTCCTGATCAAGTCGACCCTGGGCGCGTTCTTCCCGGTGTTCGGCGACGGCAATACGGTGACCGCGATCATCGTTGCCTCGGTCGGAATCTGGCTCTTCCATTTCATGATCCTGCGCGGGGTCCAGCAGGCCGCAGAGATCAATACCGTCGTTACGATCGCCAAGATCGTCCCGATCCTGGTCTTCATCGTTATCCTGGCCTTCGCCTTCAAGGCCGATCTGTTCCGCGCCAATCTGTGGGGCGGCGAAGGCATGCCGGACAAGAGCCTGTTCGAGCAGATCCGCGCGACCATGCTGGTCACGGTGTTCGTGTTCCTGGGCATCGAAGGAGCCAGCGTCTACTCCCGTTACGCCCGGGAACGATCACATGTCGGCGTCGCCACGATCACGGGCTTTGTGGTGGTGACGAGCCTGATGGTGCTGGTCACCATGCTGCCTTACGCCGTGCTGCCCCGCGCCGAAATCGCCGGCATGCGGCAGCCTTCGATGGCCGCGGTTCTGGAAGCCGTGGTGGGGCATTGGGGCGCCGTCTTTGTCAGCGTCGGTCTCATGGTGTCGGTGCTCGGCGCCTATCTTGCCTGGTCGCTGATCTGCACCGAGGTGCTCTCGGCGGCCGGCCGGACCAGGGATATGCCGGCCCTGTTCGGCACCGAGAACGAGAACAAGGTTCCGGCCGCGGCGCTGTGGCTCACCAACATCGTCGTTCAGCTCTTCGTCATCAGCACCTACTGGTCGCGGGATGCCTTCTCCTTGATGCTCAATCTGACCAGCGTCATGAATCTCATTCCGTTTTTCCTGGTTGCCGCCTTCGGGCTCCGGCTGGTCACGCGGGGCGAGACTTACGAGAAGGACCCGGCGGCTCGCAGGCGTGACCTGATCTTCACCGGGATAGCCGTCGTCTACACGCTCTTCCTGATCTTTGCGGCGGGAATGAAATACTTGCTGTTGGCCGCGATCCTCTACGCGCCCGGCACGGCGCTCTATCTGTGGGCCCGCCTCGAACAGAAGGCGAAGGTCTTCTCGCCTGTCGAGTGGGGCATTTTTGCGGTGGTCGCGATCGGCGCGATGATCGGCATTCATGGCCTGGCGACCGGGTACATCACGATCTGAGCGGAGCATTTTCCGGAGGTAAAGCTCATGACCAAGCAGGCGTCGGACTCTGGGATTTCCTTCGGCGTTCATTCGGAGGTCGGCAAGCTGCGCAAGGTGATGGTCTGCTCGCCGGGCCGCGCCCATCAACGCCTCACGCCCACGAACCGCGACGCGTTGCTGTTCGACGACGTCCTCTGGGTCGACAATGCCAAGCGCGACCATTTCGATTTCGTCCAGAAGATGCGCGACCGCGGTATCGAGGTCGTGGAGATGCACAACCTTCTGGCGGAGACCGTCGCCATCCCCGAGGCGAGGAAATGGATCCTCGACAATCAGATCGTCCCCAATCAGGTCGGCCTCGGCCTGATCGACGAGCTGCGCGACTATCTGCAAGGACTCAAGCCGCGCGAGCTGGCGGAGACTCTGATCGGCGGGCTGTCCACCCATGATTTCCCCGAGGCCCATGGCGGCGAGATGCTGAGGTTGATCCGGGAGGCCGCCGGCATGACCGAATACCTGCTGCCGCCGCTGCCCAATACGTTGTACACGCGCGATACGACCTGCTGGATCTACGGCGGCGTGACGCTCAATTCACTGTACTGGCCGGCGCGCCACGAAGAGCCGATCCTTGCGACCGCGATCTACAAGTTCCATCCGGACTTTGCCGGCAAGGTCAACGTCTGGTGGGGCGATCCGACGCGGGACCACGGCCTTGCGACGTTCGAGGGCGGCGACGTGATGCCGATCGGCAAGGGCAACGTCCTGATCGGGATGAGTGAGCGGACGTCGAGGCAGGCGATCAGCCAGGTTGCCGCGGCGCTGTTCGCGAAGAAGGCGGCCAGCCGGGTGATCGTGGCCGCCATGCCCAAGCTCAGAGCGGCGATGCATCTCGATACCATCTTCACCTTCGCCGACCGGGATTGCGTGCTGATCTATCCCGATATCGTCAACAACATTTCTGCATTCTCCTACCGTCCGGCCGACAATTCCGCCGGTATCGAGCTGCGCAAGGACGAGGGGCCGTTCGTGGACGTCGTGGCGGAATCATTGGGGCTCAAGAAGCTCCGCGTCGTCGAAACCGGCGGCGGCGCCTATATGCGCGAGCGCACCCAATGGGACAGTGGCGCCAACCTTGTCTGCGCTTCTCCCGGAGTGGTGTTCGCCTATGACCGCAACACCTATGCCAATACGCTGTTGCGCAAGCAGGGGATCGAGGTGATCACCATCGTCGGCGCGGAGCTTGGGCGTGGGCGCGGTGGTGGCCACTGCATGACGTGCCCGATCATAAGGGACGCGGTCGATTACTAGCACTGCAGGCCCGCGGCCTTTTACGAGGGACTGATCGGTCGTATCAACCCATGATTTCAAGTGTCAACATTAACACGCCACAATCGACGACCAGTGTACGGCGAGACCCGATGTAACAAAGCGGCCATCGAGGAAACGCCATGCGCAGAACAGGGCTTCTTCTGCCGATCTTTGGTTTGCTCGGCGCTGGTCCCTCGGGTGCGGCTGATGTTGACCCGACCGAGTTCAAGGCAAGCACAGCTGCTGTGCCCTACATCTCCGCCCCGGCGTGGAGCGTCGTCGGTTCCATCTCGCCGACCTTCACCGACAACGCCTTGTTCACCCGCGACAACCGCAAGTCGGACATCTACTACGAGCCGGACGTGAGCGTCAGGCTTGACGGGAACCTGACCAACGATCTGTCATATCGGCTCTATGCACGCTCCCAGTACGAAGCCTTCTCGCGGGAGAAGGACAGCAACTTTGCCGTCGCGCGTGTGGGGGCGCGTCTGACGGAGAACTGGGACGGCTGGCGTTTCTCCGCCATCTACGAGAATCGCTACGATTTCGACGGCATCTACCGCGATCTCGCCTTCACGTCGCACGATGTGATGGGTTCCGTGGCGCGCGACTTCCGCGTCAGCAACGCGACGTTCTCGCCCCTGCTGCTTCTGACCTACCGGTTTTCAGATCTCGCGGAAGCGCGGCGCTGGCGTTTCGACGCCGTGCTCGGTATCGAGGTTAAGCTCGATCCCAGATGGTCGATCGTCAGCACGCCGCTGTTCGAAGCCTACTGGTTTACCGACGGGCTCAATACGGGCCGTCGGGATCAGCTCTATTCGGCGGACGTCGGCCTGAAGTACAATTTCGCGAGCAACGTGTCGCTGACCACCACCGTGCTGTACGAGGCGCGCACGTCGAACGTCCCGCTGCGGCGATACCGGGACGTCCGAATCGGGCCGCGCCTGGATTTCGCTTTTTGAGAGGTGCCTGAACGATGCGCGTGAGATGGTCGTCGATGTTGTTCGGTCTGCTCGTCGGCACGGTGGCCGTATCGGTTGCCGCTGCCGATCCGCGCGACGCGGTGGATCGAGGCCAGCGTCTCGATACCGATGCGCTGCGCGACGATGCCGCGACGCACCGGCTGACGCAGCCGTCTCACCCCTTGCAGATCGCGCCGCCGGCTCAGACCGCTCCGAAGGCGAAGCGAGAGGGGAAGCGGAAGTCGAGCGCAGCCAGCGGGAGCAGCCGCTAGCCCTGTTGTTGCACATGGCGGCCGACGCGTCGCGGACGCCGCAACTGCTGATTGCGATGCTCGCGTTCCATTGAGGTCGCCGCGCCCTGCAGCCGCTTCGCGAAATCCGCATCTCGCAATTTTTAGCTTTGTCGCTAGCCGCGCTCGCCGGGACGACGTGGCACTATTTGCATAGTCGTGCGTCATGCAAGTGCCGTCACGAATTCGAGATTTTAGTTCCACGAGAATGCTACCTGATGGTGTATGCTCGCATCGGGGTATATACTTGGTCCCATGGTGCGCGTCTTCCATGGCTGGGTGATTGCTGTCGCACCGGCGGATGAGACGGAGACCTCCGATATTGTCTTCAATATCGGAAGCTTGCCGAGGAAGAGTGGTGCGTACCGTGAAACTCCAAGGCTCCCCCCGCAGCGAGTCGCGTCGCAGCAATCCAGCAGACTGGCTGCAACTCGCTTCAGAAGACTCGATCGAGACGCTGTACTGGACGTGTTCGGCCGATCTTCTTTTTGCCGTGCGACCGTCTCCCGAGGGATGCTTTGCGTACGAGGCCATCAACCCCGAGTTCGAGTCCTATCTCGGCCTCTCGTCGGAAGATGTCCGTGACCTCGACGTCTTCGCGTGCATGAACGCCGGTGATGCCAGATCGATCTGCGAGGCGTTTCGCGCGTGCCTTGCAGAGGGGACGGAGATCAGGATTCGGCACCGGCTCTCCCTTGGCGGCACGCCCCGGAACATGGAAACGACCGTGGTGCCGGTCGTGGATCCCGCGCTCGGCCATGTGGTCCGGTTGATCGGCAGTCATCGCGCCGCGCGCAACGGCGGCCTCGATGCCGTCGCCCATCGCGGCGATCGGCTCGACGTCGATGTCGGCCTGGTTTCGATTCAGGAGGGCATTCAGCAGCGGATCGCGTCGGACCTCCACGATTCGACCTGTCAGCATCTGATTGCCGCCAGTCTCGGCCTGATGCGGATCCGGAGCAGCCTCGAGGAGACGGCCGCGGGCGCGCGTCTTTGCGACGAGATCGACAGCTCGATCAACGAGGCCCTGCGCGAGATTCGCGCCTTCGCCTATCTGCTGCATCCCCGGAATCTGGCCGGCGAGGGATTGAAGGCCACCATTGCGCGTTACGCGGAAGGATTTGCCGCGCGCACGTCGCTGCTTGTCGGTGTCGATATCGTGCCGGATGTCGACCGGCTTCCCTACGAGACCAAGCGCACCTTGCTGCGTGTGGTGCAGGAGGCGCTGACAAACGTCTTTCGTCACGCCAAGGCGACGGAGGTCACCATCACCATCGACATCGTCGATGACCGCTTCCATCTGACGGTCAGCGACAACGGACGCGGTCTGCCCGCTGGCCGCGGCAGATATGGCGCGCCGGGATCGATCGGCGTCGGCATCCCCGCGATGCGGGCACGGCTGCACGAGATCGGCGGCACGCTCGAGATTCAATCCAACCGTGCCATCCCGCAGCCGGGCACGGTCCTGTGCGCCATGTTCCCGCATCATCTTGCAACGAGCGGAGATGATCGTCGAAGAGGCACGAGAGGTGCGAAGGTCCGCACCAGCACGCGATCGACAAAAGAACACTAGCCGGCCGCAGTCACGACCCTGCGCGAACCGCCGTGAGGACGTCTGGAGTGCCCTGCCATGAAGCGAATTCTGATTGCCGACGACCACGAGGCGGTGCGGGCCGGCTTGCGCGCGGTGATCGAGCAGCGCGCCGACTGGGAGGTCGTGGCGGAGGTGAACGATGGCGGAAAGGCGGTGGCCGCGGCGATCGAAAGCCGGCCGCATGTCGCGATCGTCGATTTCTCGATGCCGCGCATGACGGGCGTCGAGGTGGCGCGGCGGATCAGGGAATATCCGCTGCAGACCGAGGTCCTGATCTTCACGGTGCACAATTCCAGCCTGCTCGCACAGCAGGCCTTCGAGGCGGGGGCGCGTGCATTCCTGGTCAAGTCGGACGCGAGCAAGCTGCTGCTTGCGGCCGTCGAATCGCTCCTGCTTCACCGGCCGTTCTGCACCCGAAGCTGCCTGACGGAACTCGATCGCCGGCCGCGCGCCGACGGCGAGCGCCACCATGAGCTCACGGCACGCGAGCAACTGGTGGTCAAGCTGGTTTCGGAGGGCTACAGCAACAAGGGCATCAGCGCGATCCTCAACCTCAGCGTCAAGACGACCGAAGCCCACCGCGCGGCCGCGATGCGCAAGCTTGAGGTGAACTCGACGGCGGGGCTGGTCCGCTACGCGGTCCGGTCCGGGCTGGTCGAGGCGTGAGGCGGGCTGCGAGGCCTCGGTACGTTTCCCGGCAAAACTCAGGGTTTTGTGGGATAAACGTTCGGGCTGCGGTCCCTATGATTGTTCCACTTTGCTGCCGGCTGGCTGTCGGTGTGCCCTGAACAGGGCAGCAGTCGCCGGCAAACGGGAACGGCGCCGTGAAACGCATCTTGATTGCGGATGATCATGAAGTCGTGCGTTCCGGGCTGCGCGCGATCGTCGAGGCGCATTCGAGCTGGATCGTGAGCGGAGAAGCGACCAACGGCGAGCAGGCGGTGGCGCTGGCGCTCGAAACCCGGCCGGACGTCCTGATCGTCGACTATTCCATGCCTGTCATGAACGGGCTGGAGGTCAGCCGCCGCCTCAAGTCGCTCGACGTCGGCGCCGAAGTCCTGATCCTGACGATGCACGAGAGCGAGGAACTGCTGACCGAAGCCATTCTGGCGGGCGTGCGCGGCTTCCTGTTCAAGTCCGATGCCCGCAAGCACCTGATGTCCGCCATCGAAGCCCTGCTCGACGGCCGGCCTTACTTCACCAGCGTTCTGTTGGAGCGGCTGCTGCACGACTACCGCACCAACAAGCAGAACCGGTCCGACATGCTGTTGACCTCGCGCGAGCAGAGCGTGGTCCAGCTGATCGCGGAGGGGCATACCAACAGGTCGATCAGCGAGATCCTGAAGCTGAGCGTGAAGACCGTCGAAACCCACCGCGCCTCGGCGATGCGCAAGCTCAGGATGTCGTCGACCGCCGAGCTGGTGCGCTACGCGATCCGCAAGAAACTGGTTGCGCCCTGAAGACAGGCGTTCACGACGCCAGCGCAAGGCTTCCCATCATCAGGCCGATCGCCGCGATCCAGCCGCCAAGCGCACGAACCGCGATGGCCCGCCAGGATGTCGGGCTGTCGGCCGTCGTCCGCCTGAAGGCCGCGGTCAGCGCCATCGTCAACGTGATGGCGGCGTAGCCGACGCAGGCAAGGCCTGCCGCAAACAGCACTCGGTCCGTTTCGGGCGCAAGGTCGGCGCCGTTCGCCGCGCCCCGGATCATTGCGACCACGAAGGCCATCGCGCACAGCAGCACGGTCGGCACCTGCGCCGCTGCGGCGAGCAGCATGCCGAGCGCGAGCATCATGGCCGCGTCCGCAAGCTGCGTGGACACCGCGCCGAGCATTTGCCCGAGCAGCAGGCCGGTCAGCAGCCCGAGCGGAAACACGGGGATGAGCCAGCGCCCCTTGGCGCCTCCGAGCGTGCCGGCCAGCACGCCAGTCGCGGTCCAGAGCACGACATCCCCAAGGTCGGTGAGCGGGTGCACGACCCCCATGTAGAAATCGCCAAGGCGCGCCGCGACGATGTGCGCCTCGGCTGCGTTTCCGCCGGCGAGCAGCATCAAGGCTGCGATCGCGGCCCGCAACAAATTCGGCTTCATGCGAAGGCTCCGACGCCCTGGGCGAGGAAATAGCAGCCGATCGCCGCGATGCCGGCGCCAAGCCCCTGGATGAGGCGCTCGCCCGCGGGCCAGCGCGTCAGCGTGCCGATCGCGATGCCGCAGAGATGCAACAGGCCGGTGGCGGTGACGAAGCCGACGCCATAAGCCAGCGCATTCGCCGCGCGCGGAAGCTCGGCGCCGTGCGCATGCCCGTGAAAGATCGCGAACACCGCGACCACGACGGCCGCCGCGGCAAAGGGCAGGCGCAGCCGGGCGGCAACGGCCAGTCCCAGGATCACGGCGGAGGCGGCGATCATCACTTCCGGGAAAGGAAGCGGAACATGCAGCACGCCCAAGACGCCGCCGATCGCCATGACGAGCGGGAAGGTGATCGGCAGAATCCAGATCGCGGGCGCGCCGAGCTGCGCGCCCCAGATTCCGACCGCCACCATCGCGATCAAATGGTCGATCCCCGTGACCGGATGCAGGAGGCCGCTGACAAGCCCGCCCGCCACGCCCGCCTGCTCATGCGCGAGCGCCGGTTGCATCAGCGCGAGCGAAACGATCGCGGTCGTGAGGGGAAGGGGAAGACGGAAGGACATTGTGCTCAAACTCTCGCTCAGATCACGGCGAACACGCGCACCAGGCGGCCGAAGAACCAGAACATCGACACCGACCCGATGAGATAGGCCGGAAGCGCCTCGCCCCAGCGCGGCACGACGGCATCGAGCCGCCGGTGCGCCCAGATCAAGGCGAGCACCAGCAGCACGAAAGCGAGCTGTCCGATCTCGACACCGATGTTGAAGAACAGCAGCGCTGCCGGAAGCAGGCGGCGTTCCAGCCCAAGTCCGGCCAGCGCGCTCGCAAAGCCGATGCCGTGCACGAGGCCAAAGCTGAACGCCACGATCCACGGATAGCGCGCGGTGAGCCCGATCTCGCCGCGCTGCTGCTTGACGATCTCCACGCCGACGAAGGCGATGCTCAAGGCGATGCAGGCATTGAGCGGGCGTTCCGGCACGCCGATCAGGCCGAACGCGGCCGCGGCCAGCGAAGCGCTGTGTCCGATCGTGAAGGCCGTGATCGTCTTCACCAGGCGCCAGCCGCCGCCGACGATCCAGATCAGGCCCAGCACGAACAGCAGATGGTCGGCGCCGAGCAGGATGTGATCGATGCCGTAGTTCACATAGGTCCTGGCCAGCTCGAGCCAGACCTCGAGCGTCGGTGCGCCGGTGCCGAGAACGGAGACGACCGGATTGGCGGTCGAAATGGTGTAGCTGCGCGGCTCGCCCTCGATCGGGACGACCTTGATCAGGACGACCGACATGTTGGAGCCGAGATTGGTGATGGTGATCGGACCCACCAGCCCCTTGGTGCCGCAATTCATCTCCGGCAAGCGGAGGAAGCAGTGCGGCGGCACGCGCAGGTCGACGCGCGATGCGCCGATCGAGGGCTCGATGCTCCAGCGCCCGACGAAGGCGCCGGGCCGGACCTCGCGGAATTCGAGCACGCCCATCGCGGCTTCATGCGCGCTGACGGCCGACGGCCGCATCAGCACGGCCAGCGCCAGCGTGACCGCCAGCAGCGCCAATCGCAGATAACGGATCGCGCTCACGGCTCGTACCGCACTTGATAGGACGCCTTGAGCCGCTTGACCGCTTCCCAGGCGAGCTTGCGGGTCTCATCCGTATGCCAGATCCGGGCAGCCTCATCCCGAACCTTGTCCAGGCTTGCGAGATCCCCGGGGCGCCGGGAATCCAGCCGGGCGACGTGCCAGCCGTCCTTGGATTGCAGCAGCTTCCATTCCCCTTCCGGCATCGCCAGCAGCTGGTCACGGAAGGTCTCGCCGAAGGCAGGGGCAAGGCTGTCGACCGGCCGGGCGAGAATCGCGCGCGTCAGATGCTGCAGCTCCTCGGATTCGCGCTGCTGGACAATGTCGTCGAGCCGCTGCTGCGCCGTTGCCTGATCGGTGGGCGGGGTAATGTAGAAGGACACGCGCTCCGGCTCGTCGAAGCGGGCGTGATTTTCCGCAAACCATGCCTTGAGCTGCTCGTCGGTCGGACGGGGGACGCGGATCTGGTCGAAGATCAGCAATTGCATCTTGAAAGCGATCCGGTCGCGGATGGTCTCGTCGCCGCGATCGACGCCAAGCGCCTTGCCTTCACGGTACAGGATCTCACTCGCGACCCAGCTGTCGATCATCTTCTGGAGCTGTTCGCTCGACGGGGCGCGTTCCTTGTCCTCGTCGAAATTGTCGATGAAGGACTGGCGCAGCACCTTGGTGACCGCGATGACCTTTTCGTCCTTGGCCGGCGGATGCAGCACGGCATCGGCGCCGAAGATGATCGCTCCGAGCAGGGTGAAGTGCAGCAAGGGTTCGCGCGAGAGCCGCACGAGCATTGAGACAAAGGAGCGCGACGACGTTGCCGCGCCACGCGCGGCATCGGCGCCCGGATCCGAACCTCCCGCATGCGATGTCGGAAAGGACTGCATTTCAACTGGTGTTGCCGGCATTGACATATGGTTGTCACAAATCTCGCAGCACGCGCCGCCGCTGAATGCGGCAGAGCATTTCAACTGTCACTTTCGCGCGGCGCGGATATGCAACGGACAAACGCCGGAGGCAAGATGCCTTGCGGAAATTCCCGACCTGCGTTCGCCAAACACAAATCCTTCACGAAGTTGTATCGGAACTCTGGTCATGATCGCGCCGCGCAGGGAGTCGCTCACGTCGCTGAGTTCGAATTCCCGGAGTTTCTGTTGTTCGCGATATCTGACTTGAATGAGGGGAGATAGATGTTTCCATCTGGCAAGACGATCCTGTTGACCGCCGCATCGGCATCATTGGCGCTGACTCAGAGCGCGACGGCCGAGGAGTTCGGCCGCGGCGAGCGCCGCGGCAACCCCTATGTTGCCGGTGACATGCACAATCACAACACGTGCACGGACGGTTCGGTCGCAGCCGGCTACACGATCGACCGTGCGGTCGGGCGGGGCACCGCGTCGGCGGGCGGCAACAATTTCGATCTCGACTGGTTCACCCTCGGCAACCACGGCGGTTCCGGCAATCGCGACTGCCGCTTCAGCGACACCAGCGCCAATCTTCCCGGACAGACCACGACGACCTGGAGCCAGACGCTCGGCCAGACCATCGACGGGATCACCATCTCCAGCCTGAAGGGCACCCCGAACGGCTCCGGCACCGGCGCCCAGATGTGGCGCTGGCAGTCGATCCGCGAGGTCGAGTATCCGACCATCGTCAATCGCTCGGCGCAGTACGACAAGGTGCTGATCGAGGGGCTCGAGTGGATCGCGCCCGGCCACGAGCACGTCGACGTCGCCGTCATCACCGGACAGCGCCCGATGCACCGGCGGAAGCCCGGCAACGCGGACAAGATGGCGGAATTCGAATACCGCTTCGACCGCGCCGACACCGACGCGATCGGCCCCACCATCGACGCCGGCGGCAACCAGCTCTGGCCCGGCAAGGACAACGTCAATAACACCGGCACGGCCGGCCATCAGAAGGCGCTGACGGGCGTCAAGTGGCTGCAGGCGAACTATCCGCTGCAATCCTACATCATTCCGACCCACACCGAACGCCAGGGTCCGTTCAGCGCGACCGCCAACAAGGGCTACAACATCGAGCACTTCCGCGACTTCAACAATGCGGGCCCGACGGTTGCGTTCGGCATTGAATCGCCCGGTCACTTCGCCGAAGGCGGCGCCAATGGCGGTTCCGGCTCCTACGGCACCGGCGCGGTTGGCGGCGGCACCTACGGCATGAGCGGCATCTACACCGCCAAGGTCGGCGGCCTCTGGGACGGACTGCTCGGCGAGGGCCGCAACTTCTTCGTGTATGTGAGCTCGGACTGGCACAGCCGCGGCGCCGGCGGTGCACGCGACTCCTTCACCACGGCCGACTTCATTCCCGGCGAGTACACCAAGCTCTATGTTCCGAACGCCGGCCGGTTCTCGTCGCAGCACGTCGTCGACGGCATGCGTTCGGGCAACTCGTACTCGGTCAACGCCGACCTGATCGGTCCGGACATGGTGTTCCGTGCCAAGACGCGCGGCGACGACTGGAAGACCATGGGTGAAACCCTGGTGGTGCGGCCCGGCGAGAAGATCACCGTCGAGATGCAGCTGACCGTCCCGCGCGAGAACAACGCTCCGTACAGCTTCAACAATCCGCTGCTGGTGCCGGTGGGCATCAAGCAGCCGCTCAACAAGCCGTCGCTCGACCACGTCGACCTGATCACCGGTCAGATCACCGGCGTCGTTGCGCCCGATGCGCCCAACTACGCGGTGGCGAATGCCGCGGGCACGGCCGGCGCGTCGATCGTGTACAATCCTTCCGCGACCATTGCCCGCCAGATCCCCGCGACGCAGATGCATCGCGAGCATCGGGGCGATCGTGACGGCGTGCGGCTGACGTTCACGACGACGTTCACCGCGGGCACCAAGCCGTTCTACATCCGTGCGCGTGGAACCAACATTCCGAACGGCACCCCGAACGTGTCGGATACCGCCGGCAATCCGCTGCTGGACGCCAACAACGCGCAGGTCAGCTGCACCGATCCGGCGTGCCCGACGCATCTGGAGACGGTGAACGGCGCCAAGAAGGTGACCCACGACGTTCAGGCCTATTCGAACGTCTGGTTCTATGCCAACCCGATCTTCGTCCGGCCGGAAGGCTCGCCGAAGCTCCTGGTCGAGACCAACGCCGAGCTGGCGCGCCGGCTCGGTCTGCGGGCCGACAACGACCACGATCATGATCACCACGATCATGACGACCACGACGATCATCATCACGACCACCACTGACGTGACGTGAGGCCATCCGGCGGGACGCAGCCTTGCGTCCCGCCGTACTCGTTTTAAGGCGGGCTTCGCGGCCCGGAACGGTTGACATGCATCTGCTTCGTATCGCCATCTGCACATTCGGCCTGCTCGGCGGCCTTGGCTGCGCCATGGCCAGCCCCGGCGCGGCCGCGCCTGCCTCGGAGGAGCCGACGCAGGAGGATTGCGATGTCGCGGTCGCGGAGGCGCGCGCATTGGCGGCGGCCCTGCCGTCCGATCATCTCTCGCGCTATTTCGCCGAACGGCACCTGCATCAGGCGCTGGTCGAAGCCGGCAACGGCGAGTTCGACGAATGCATCGACATGGCCGCGCGTGCCTCGGACGAGGTGCGCGAGCGGCGCCATGAGCTGCTGCCGGGCGAGAAGCTGAAAGTGCTCGGCGCGCACGAATAGCGGGATTGGAGAATTCTGCAGATCCTGCGCGCTGTCATCGCGGTGTCATCTTAGCCCGGGCATTGTCTGCCCGCGTTTCAAGAACAGGGTGACGTTGCGACATGGACCAGATCGAGCCGCTTTTCCCGATTCCACTGCTGCGCTCGCCCGGGCTGCTGCCGCCCGCCTTGAACGAAGCCGCCGTGGCTGCGATCCGGGATACAAGGGTCGAGGGCAATCTGCGTTCGGGCCAGCTCTTCCACACCGAGGTTGCCGATCCCCGCGACAACGAGCTGTTCCGCGAGATCGCCGAGCTTGCCGTGCCCAAGCTCGTCGATTTCGGTGTCCTGCTGTTCGGCGAAAAGCTGCGCTGGACCGTCAAGGAGATGTGGACCAACATGCTCGAGACCGGCGGAAACCAGACGCTGCATTCCCATGCCAACAGCTTCGTCTCCGGCATCATCTATCTGACGCCCTCGCATCCGGCCTGCAAGACGGTCTTCGTGCGGCCGCCCGGCGGCTTCGACTTCTCCTTCCGCCACCACACGCGCGAAGCTGCGATCGGCCCCTTCAACGCGGGCAAATATGCCCTGCCGGAGGCCGAGTCGGGCGATCTCGTGCTGTTTCCAAGTTACCTCTACCATGAGGTGCCCCGGAATCAGGGCGGGCAGAGGATCACGATCGCCTTCAACGCGATCCCCGATCATCTCGACTGCTGGGGCTATCGGATCAATTTCGCACCGTAAGTCCTGGCGGATCACTCGTTCCGCAAGCCGAACTCGCGCAGCAGCAGCTCGCGCGCCTCGGGCCTCGCGGGCGCGGCCTCGTTGATCCTGCGCAGCAGGCGCGCGGCGGCCGCGCGGTCCGAGCCGAGCAGGGATCTCGCCATCCCCATCAGCGGCCCGTAGGCCGGATCGAATTCGGGGCTCAGGCGAAGCGCATCGATGAGACCGGGGGAGGCGGCTTCAATCAGAGCGGCGCCGCGCGGATCGCCGGGCAGCGACGCGCCGGCCTCGAGAAAGCGGCTGCGCGCACGCCAATAGGCGTCGAGGCGCGCGGAGAGCGCGTCGCGCCCGCCGACGCCGGCCAGCAGTTCGTTCGCATCCGGTTCAATCTCCTTCGTGACGGCAAGCAGGAGCGACCAGGGCGCTGCCCGGAGCGCACGAACATTCCGCCGCGCATCGAACGTCACGAACGGATAGTCGTCGGTGTTGCGCGGGCCTTGGCCGGCGAAGGCGGCGAGGGCGCGCGGGCCTCCGACATATTGCCCGAGCAGGTCGATCGGCGCTTCGAATCCGAGCGGCCGTACCGCCTTTGCGGTCGCTGGGTCGTGCAGCCGCGCGTCCAGCGCGTCGATATCGAGATGGCCGCCGTCGCGCGTTCCAATCAGCGCGAGCATCGGGGTGCGGACGCTGTAGTGATTGAGCCAGGCCGCGCCGTCGGGATAGATTTCGAGAAAGCCGCGGATGATGGCGCGCAGCGAGGGCATGTCGAGCTGGTAGAGCGGCAGCCATTGGCAAAAGATACCGCCAGGCGCCAGCCTGCGTTTCACGGCCTGGAAATGTTCCACCGTATAGAGCGCGCCGCTGCCGTCGAGCGCGGGGTGAAACAGGTCGGCGATGATCACGTCGTGCTGGCCGGTATCCGCGGCGACGTAGCGGCGGGCATCCGCGACGGTCAGGCGTGGCACCGACACCGCATGCGGATCGACGAACCAGGGCAGCAAGTCCACCACTTCCCGCGAGAGCTCGACGCCGTGAACACTGACGCCGGGCATCTGGGTTCCGCCAATCATGGTGGCGCCGGTGCCGATGCCGAGGAACACAGCGCTGTGCGGCGCTCTGTGAAGCAACAGCGGCAGCATCGCCTGCCGATAGTCGGATCGCGTCGAGCTGGTCCCGCCCATGCGGAAATGCCCGTTGACCTCGAGGTACCGCGTACCTGCTGCGTCGTCGACGACGCTCGCGGTCGCCATCGGTCCTTCACGAACCGCCAGCAGTGCGCCACCCGATGGCACTCGCGTCAACGATGGCGCCGGATTGAGCCACAGCATGAGTGCGCAGGTCGCGGGTGCAGCGGACCACAGCAATGCGGATCGGCTGGGCGGCAAAAGCAGCAGATAGCCTGCGGCGACGGCAAGCAGCGCCGTCCAGGCACCAAGGGCCGGGATCAGGAATTGCGCCGCCACCAGCGGTGCGATGCAGGCGCCGAGACTGTTGATGCCGACCGCCGATCCGACCGAGCCGCGCTGATCGCTCACCCGCTGCGCCAGCAGGCCGAACAGCGCGCCCATTGCGGTTGCCGGGACGAGGAAGAGGGCGATCGCCACCGCCAGTTCGCCGAGCACATCCGCAGCCGATGCGATCTCGACCAGCCGGCCGGCAAAGGGCGCAAGCGCAGCAGTCGTGATGCAGGCGAATGCTGCTCCGGCGAGCAGGCCGCGCAGATTGCCATCGTTGGCATCGCGGCCGGTCCGCTGCCAGAGCAAGCCGCCGGCGGCAGTGCCGAGCAGATACGCAGCCAGCAACCCTGCAAAGGTGTAGACGGTATCCTCCATCACCTGCGCGGCAAGCCGGACCACGAGGACCTCGAAGGTGATTCCGAGCAGTCCCGTGGCGAACAGGGTGATCGTCAGCCGCAGGTCGCGAAGTCGTTCGGGCCGCTTCTGTTCGACATCGGCCTTGCCGGCTGCGGGTCCAAGCGCAAGCGTGGCCAAGGCACAGAGCGCGTTGACGCCGGCAAGGCAGAGCAATGTTCCCGAAAATCCGAGCGCCGGGATCAGGAGGAATGTTGAGGCGAGCGTGCCCGCCAGAGCTCCGGCCGTGTTCGCCCCATACACGCCTGCCGTGACGCGCGCCTCGCCGCGCGCATGACGCATCATCCGCTCCAGCGCGGCGAGGGTTCCGCCCATCGCCATCGTTGCCGGGAGCAGCACGAGTGTCGGCAGCGCGAGGCTCCCGGCCCACAGCAGGACCGGCGAGGGTTCGGTGCCGAGCAGAGGCGGCAAGGCCCGCCCGGCCGCGGGCAGCAGCCAGACGCTGGTCAGGCCCCAAACCGCGATGACGGCTTCAAGGATGGCATAGACACGCCATGGCGATGCCGATCGGCGGATCAGCCCGTCGAGTGCGAACGCGCCGAGGGCCAGACCGCCGAAAAAACCGGCGATGACGCCGAGCACCGCCATCATCTCGGTGCCCAGCGCAAGGCTCAGCTGCCGCGTCCACACGATCTCGTAGCCGAGGCCTGCAAAGCCCGATGCCGTCACGATGGGAACGAGCGCCCGGGAACGCGCAAACGGTCCACGCATCGCGGCGGTCTCGCCCTGCTGCGCCGTGCGCGCGAACCGCTCAGCCGAGGCGATCATGGTGATGTCCGGCTCAGATTGCATTCCCCTCACTCCTGCCTCGAACGCGACCGCTGGGCGGTCGGAGCCGGGGTCTTGCGTCAGCCGAACTCGTGCTCTCGGTTCATCAAAGCATCCGCTCTATGTCAGATTTTTTGGAGATTTATGACGGTCGGCAGCCGCCATGTATCGACGCAGCCGCAAGCTTGCAACCGATCAGAATTTCGCCGCGACCGTCAGCCGGACCGCAAGCGGCTCGGCGGGATGGACGTGACGATCCGCAACACCCTCGATGGGCTCGCCCGGCAGCCGCGACAAATAATAGTATTCGATCTGGTTGGTCTGGGTGTTGAAGAGGTTGAGCACGTCGAGCTGCACCCGAACGCCGTTGTCGAACCTGTAGCCGGCGCGTGCATTGAAGATCAGCGACGACTGCGAACGGACGCTGTTGTCCTCGATCAGGGGGCGCGGACCGAAATAACGTGCCTTCAGTGCACCGAACCAGCCGGTGTCGCCGCCAAGCGTGATCGCGCTGCTGGCCACCCACGCCGGTGTGCCAGGGATGCGGGACCCGGCGGGATCGAAATCGGTGAAGCGTGCGTGGGTCTGGGCAACGTCGAGATCGACCATCAACCACGGCAGCGGCTTGTACTGGTTCGTCCACTCGATGCCGACGCGGCGGCTCGGCCGGCTCGGCTCGGTGGTGCCTGCGTCCCCGACGAACAGCAGCTCCGAGTCGAAGTCGAGCACAAAGACCGCGAGCGAGCTGGTGAGGCCCTCGATCGGTTTGGTGCGGATGCCGAGCTCGGCGCCGCGCGAGCGCACCAGCAGCGGCACGCGCTCGAGCGGCGTCACCTTGTCGTTGGGGTCGACGGTGATCGTCGCGCCGCGGATGTCGTTGCTGTGCAGGCCGTAGCCGGCATTGGCGTAGAACTCGGTCCTGTACCAGGGGCCGAGTACGAGGCCGGCCTTAGGGCTCACCATCGACGCCTGTGCATTGCCCGAATTCTGCGGCGTGTCGCTGAACACGTGTCCGTGAAAGACATCTTCGCGGATGCCGGCGCTGGTGCGCAGCCAGTCGGTCCAGCGCGTGGTCGTGTCGGTCCAGAGGCCGATATTGCCCTCCTGCACGCGGTCGTCGCGCACCGTCGAGAGCCAACTGCGCTGCTCCGTCTTGAACAGGCCGACATGAATGTCGTCATAGCGGCTCTGCACGCCGACGCGGGTTTGCGATTCGAAGCCGGCAAAGCGCCAGTCGAACGCATGCCGTGCATCGATGCCACCGAAGCTGCGGCGGTCGAGCTGGCTGAACTGGTCGCCATTGACGGGGTTGTCGAGAAAGTAGGTGAAATCGTTGAAGAGCAGCAGGTCGGAGCGCACGACATAGGCCCGGACATTGGTTTGTCCGTACTCGCCCGACTGTGCCCAGCTGCCGGACAGGCTGAACCGGCTGGAGGTGCCGCCGTCGGTCGGATTGAGCGTGCCGAGCCGATCGATCAGGCCCTTGTCGATCGCGCGCTGGGCAACCTGGTCGGTGGAATTCCAGCCATTGGAATAGGCCATCGCCGTCAGCGTCAGGCCGTCGGTCGCCGTGCCCTGACTGTAGCGCAGCACGCCGTTCAGCTTGCGGATGTCGTCCGGCACTTGCCACGGGCCATCATATTTGGTGGCCTCGAACGCCGTCAGCAGCGTGCCGGCGCCGACGGCGTTCGACGCTGCCGCCAGGGCGCGGCCATAGCCGAAGCTGCCGAAGGTCAGCTCCGCGATGTTGTGCGGCAGCTTGTTGACATAGTCGATCGCCACGGCGCCGGCGGAGGCGAAATCGCCCTGGTCGGCGAAATACGGTCCCTTGCGCACATCGATCGACTGGATCAGCTCGGGGATCAGGAAATTGATGTCGGCGTAGCCTTGCCCATGGCCGTGGGTCGGCATGTTGACGGGCATGCCGTCGACGCTAATCGCGAGATCAGTGCCGTGATCGAGGTTGAAACCGCGCAGGAAGTATTGATTGGCTTTGCCTTCGCCGGAGTGCTGCGTGACGATCAGGCCGGGCACCGCCTCCAGCGCTTCACCTGGCCGCGAAAACGGGACGGCGTTGACCTCCTTGCCGCTGATGCGAATGGCGCTGGCGGAAGTGGGCTGCAGAGCCGTCGTGCCGGCGGGCGCAGCACCGGCGGTGCCGCCGCCCTCGGTCGAATTGTCCGTGCGGGCGTCGGTCGGATGATTGCGCGCGCCCGCATTTTTCGGCGGCTTCTTCCGGGCGAGACGTTTCGGATGCTGCTCCACCTCGGCTGCCACGGTGACCGGCGGAAGTTCGGCGGCCGCGACAGCGCTGCGCTCCTGGGCCGCAGCAGGCAAAGCGCACAGGGCTGACGATGCCGCGGCCGAAAACATCCGCAACAAGGACCCACGCACCGCCACGCCTCCGCACTCCAACCATTCCAGCAGCGCCACGCTCTAGCAGGCGAGTATGACGATGTAGCAACAATGTCATACTGGGGCGCGCAGCGGGTGTCGAGGTGCGGCATGACGCGGCCGCAACAGGCAGGGGAAACATCGGGGGAAGTGACGGATGTTTCGCACGAGTGTCACATCGGCGGCCGATAAGCCTTGCTCCTTTCGGTGCTCAGTGCTGGCGAGCCGCTCGTCCTGCCTCTGCTGGCCGCCGGCCTCCTGGACTGAGATTCTTGCACGTTGCTTTCGACAGGCCGATGACTGGGACCATGAGAGGGCACAAGGCGGCGCGGCGCATTTCGGTGGGGTTCGCGCTCGTGCTGGCGCCTCTGCTCGACGCTTTCGCCGCGACCTCCGCACTGCCGGCGGATTTTTCCGATGTCGACGTCCCCGGCTTCACCGGGGTGACCTCCAGCCTCGGGGAGTCTCCCGTGGCGTTGGCGCCGGTCGTTTCCGCGGCTCCGTCGCGCTCGGCGGTCGGTCGGGAGGCAATGCGCGGCAATCCGCTCTGGGCCGTCCCGCTCGCGGCCCTGTCGGACACGAACGAACGGCCGATCTTCTCGGCCTCGCGGCGGCCGCCGTCGCCTCCTGCGATGTCGGGGCCTGTCGCGAACGTGCCGGCGCCGTCGCCCGGACCTCCGCCCGCCGAATTGCGGCTTGTGCTGGTCGGAACCGTCGTCGGCGGCGATCAGAGCGTCGGCATTTTCGTCGACGAGACCAGCAAGGCCGCGCTGCGCTTGAAGCTCGACGGCGACTACCAGGGCTGGCGGCTCAGCTCGGTGCACCAGCGCGAGGTGACGATGGTGCACGGTGAGCTGACCGAGACGCTGACATTCCCGAAATCAGGCGGAGTCGTGCCCGCGACGGGATCTGCAGTTGCGGAAAGCGCGGTGCAGCGCGGCAGCTCGCACACCGCGCAGTATGACTGAACGCGCCCATTCCAGCCGGCGACTGCCGCATGTTTTGCCCGACGTGTCAAACGCCCCCGTGTGCGTGTGCAAGCCGTTGATTCCGCTATCATCGTCTACTGTGCATGGGGTTGTTTTCGAAGTTTTGCTTTGGAGCTCCCGGCCGTCTCGATTGGCGGCACACGCGCCAGTTAGAAGGCCGCGCCCATGGCCGCGAGGCGTTGATAGGTTCTTTCACGGGCGGCGTCGATCGGTTGCTGCGGTCCTGTGGTTGGCCCGATCGGCACGAAGCGGACATCGTTGATGCCGATGAAGCGCAGGATTTCGCGCAGATAGGGCGTTGCCATGTCGATGCGGCCGCGGTTCATGCCGGTGGCGAAGTCGCTGCCGCTGGCAAGGATCACCAGCGTCGGCCGGTCCTTCAGCAGCGGGAAATAGCCTTGCGACGGATCGAACCGGAAGGTGAGCCCGGGCTGGACGATGATGTCGAACCACTGCTTGAGCTTGTAGGGAATGCCGAAGTTCCACATCGGCGTCGAGATCAGCACGCGGTCGGCGAGCGAGAAACGCATCGCCATGCGCTCGGCCTCCGCAAAGCTGTCGCGCTGCGCCTCGGTGAAGGCCTGAGCCTTCATGCGCGCGTACTTGGCCTCGACGATGGGGCCGGTGAACTCCGGCATGCGTTCGTGCCAGATGTCGACGACATCGATGTCCCAATCCGGCCGGGCCTCGCGGAAGCGATCAAGGAAGACGCGCGCGCCGGCCGTCGACCAGGACTCGGCGCGGGGCGAGCAGGACAGATGCAGAAGCTTTGCCACAGCTCATCCCAGCGCTCTGATGACGGTATCGGCCCTGGTCACGACCGCGACGTTCTGCATGGCGAAATTGATCGAGGCATTGTGCCAGTCGGCATTCATGGTCGAGCAGCAGTCTTCGGGCACGATCATGAAATAGCCCTTGTCGGCGCCGGTGCGCGCGGTGTGCTCGACCGACATGTTGGTCCAGGCGCCCGTGTTGATGATCATGTCGCGGCCGGTCGCCTTCAGGATCGTCTCCAGCCGCGTGCCTTCCCAGGCGCTCATCCGCATCTTCTCGACGACAAAGTCGCCGGGCCGTGGTTCGAGGCCCGAGACCGGCGCCGCGCCCCAGCTGCCGCGCACCATCGCCTTGCTGTCGACGAGACCTTCGAACAGCGGTGCGTTCAGTGTGACACCGGGCGCGCCGGGCTCGACCACGAACCAGACATGGATGATGGCGACGCCGCGCGCACGTGCTGCTTCCGCGAGGCGCCGGACATTCTCGACCACATGCTGCTGCTTCGCATGATCTGGCGCGCCCGACTCCGCGAACGCGCCGCCGTCCATGATGACGTCGTTCTGGAGATCCTGGATGATCATGGCGCAACGCTGCGGATCGAGCCGCAGCTCGCCCTCGGCGAGGACGGGCGAGGCCGGTGACGAACTCGGACCCGCTCCGCCGCCGGCACGCCGGCCGCTCATATAGGGCTCGTGGCGCGGACCGACCTTGGTCGGGATCGCGTAGACCGAACGGGTCGAGGTGAGATAGAGCGTGCGGAAATCCGGCCCGCCCCAGGCGAGGTTGGCAACCAGCTCCGGCACGCGCACCTTGCCGAGCAGCTCGCCGCGCGGCGAATAGACCCAGACGCCGCCGGGCGCGGTGACCCAGACATTGCCGTGCTGATCGCACTTCATGCCGTCGGGCAGGCCCGGCTCTAGCTCGGACTTGATGCCGCTCGCAAACACCCGCGCGTTCGACAGCGTGCCGTCGCCGTTGACGTCGAACACGCGGATCACGGCCTGCACGGTGTCGTTGACATAGAGCAGCTTCTCGTCCGGCGAGAAGCACAGTCCGTTCGGCTGATCGAACAGGTGTCGCTCGACCACGAGTCGCGGCTCGCCGCCGGGCACGACGCGGTAGACGCCCTGGAATCCGAGCTGGCGCGGCCGCTCGACGCCGTAGACCGGCATTCGCCCGTACCAGGGGTCGGAGAAATAGATCGCGCCGGAGGAGTGCACGCAGACGTCGTTCGGGCTGTTGAGCTCCTGTCCCCCGAAATGCGAAGCGAGCACCTCGCGCCGGCCGTCCGGGCGTTCGCGGACCAGCGACGAGGTCGCGTGCTCGCAGACGATCAGGTTGAGCTCGGCGTCATAGGTCATGCCGTTGCATTTGTTCGACGGGCGCTTGACCTCGACGACGCCGCGCCGCGCATCCCAGCGCCGGCGCACGTCGCCGGGCATGTCCGAGAACAGCAGGTAGTGATCGACCGGATGCCAGATCGGCCCTTCCGTGAAATCGAAGCCGGTGCCGATCTGCGCGACCGGCGCGTAAGGGTCGATCAGGTTCTCGAATTCGCTTCGCAGCGTGACGTGCGTCATTGGTCTATCCCAAGATCATCTCAGGCCGGGAACCAGTTGCGCTGGGGCAGGGACTGCACGATCGGTCCGGGGACCTGGTCGTGCAGGCGCCCCACGACATTGCCGCCTTCGATCTTGGCGGGCCGGTCGTGGACCGGAAGCAGGTAGCGCGAATTGCTGAGGAGCTTCTTGATCGCGGCCTTTTCCGCACGCTTGCTGGTGCCGTGATTGCCGGTGGTGCGCGGCTCCCAATCGTGGATCTCGTGGAAGGGCGTGACGATCTGATCGTTGAAGTCGTAGATCACGTCGCCGCAGATGGTTGCGATGCCATCGGCGGTGTGGACGATGATGTTCATCGATCCCTCGGTGTGGGCGTTGGCGGCATCGCAATAGACGCCGGGCATCAGCTCGATCGGGCCGGTGATCTCGAGGTCGAGGAAACGCAGCGCGCTCTTGGTGTGCAGGCGGTCGATCAGGTGCTTGATGTCGGGCGCCGGATATTGTGGATGCATCAGGCCGGAGACGGAGTATTCGAGCTCCTTGCGATTGACGACGACGGTCGTGTTCATCGGGAACAGGTCGTCCTTGCCGGCATGGTCGATGTGCAGATGGGTGTGGCAGACGAAGCGGACGTCGCCCATGCGGACGCCGTGGCGCGCGAGCTGGTTCTCGATCATGTGCTCGTGGTACTGCAGCCCCCGCATGCCCAGCGTCTCCATGATCTGGTTGGAGCGGTAGCCGGTGTCGACCACGACAGGGTAGGGGCCGCCGAGGATCAGGAAGCCGAGCGTGAGGACGCGGCGGGTGCGGCCGCAGTCGCGGCCGAGCACCAGGAAGCTCGATTCCAGCTCGATATCGCCATAGTCCAGGATCTTGATCTCCAGCGCCATTCTTTGCCCTCCCTGTGCCGTTTCCTGTCTGTCAAAGCCGGTAGACGCGTGTCGCCGTGGTCCTGAAGATCGCGTCCTGCTGTTCCGCACTGAACGGGGCGACGGCGGCGCGAAAGGCATCGACGAGCTCGCGATAGCTGGTCCACAATTTCTCGATCGGGAAATTGGAGCCGAACAGGCAGCGCTCGGCGCCGAAGATCGCGACCGTGTCCGTGAGCACGGCGGCGATATGCGCGGGATCGTTGCGATGGATGAAGGTGCCGAGCCCGGACAGCTTCGAGACCACGTTCGGACAGGTCGCGAGCCGCGCCATCCCGGCGCGCCAGGCCGCGCGGCCCGCCGGCGAGAGATCCTCGAGCATGCCGGCATGCTGGAGGATGAACGTCACCTTGGGACAGGACTCCGCGAGCTGCGCGGCGTCCTGCATCTGCGGCGTGAAGACCTGCAGGTCGAAGCTCCAGCCGTAATCGGCCAGACGTGCGACGTTGCGACGGATCACGGGATCGGCGCAGAGGTCCGGACGAGTCGCAAAGCGGTACAGCGGGTTCTCGTGCCAGTGCAGCTGCATGCGCACGCCACGCACCAGCGGATGGCGCTTGAGGCGATCGAGCTGCGGGCGCACGTCGTCGGCCGCGAAATTGGCGTAGGCGACGATGGCGTGCGGCCAGCCGTACTCTTCGGCCGTCCGCTGTACCCAGGCTGCTTCCTCCTCGAAATGCTCCGCCGCCCAATTGGTCTGCACATAGACGGAGCGGGTGACGCCGGTGCCCTTGAGATCGCCGAGATACTCCTCGATCGGATAATCGCGCCGGATCGGCTCGTACGGTCCGAAGATGCGCGGCTGCATGGGGCCGGTCAGCCAGGGCAGGTCGGCCTGCCGCCAGATGTGATGATGGCCGTCGACAGTACCGTTCACGCAGCTCTCCTTCGTCCCAGTGCCAGCACATGGGCGACGATCGAGGCGCTCGACCCGCCGTCCACGAGATCGTCGACGAAGCGTTCGATCGCGACGAGCGCTTCCGTTTGCGGGCGGAAGCCCGGTCCGGCCGCGAGCGGCGTCAGCCAGCTCAGGCGCCAGGCCCGCCGCGACAGTTTCGCGGCGGCGTCGCGCAGCGCGTCAGGGGCGCCGCGCTCGAGCCCGTCGGACACGACGACCACGGCGGCGCCGCGGGCATAGCCGCCGAACCGCGGGACCGCGAGGAATGCCTGCAGCGCGTCGCCAATGCGGGTGCCGCCGTCCCAGTCGCTGACCAGATGCGCCGCCGCGTTCAGGGCCTGCTCGCGCCGCTTCAGCCGCAGCGCGCGCGTGACACGGGTGAGCCGCGTGCCGAAGGTGAAGACTTCGACATTGGGGGCGGCCTGCACCAGCGCATGCGCAAGCCTCATGTTCTCCTCGGTACGGCTCTTCATCGACCCTGAGACGTCGATCAGCAGCAGGATCTTGCGCGGCCGCTGGCGCCGCTTCATGTGGCCTAGGCGTAAAATCTCTCCGTCGCTGCGGACGGAGTCACGCAAGGTGCGGCGGAGATCGGCAAAGGGACCGCGGCGCGCACGCATGCGGCGGTGGCCGCGCCGTCGCGGCAGGCGGCGCGGGGCCTCGCGTGCCAGGCGGCGCAGCGCATCGGTCGTGGAGAGCTGGGCGAAGCGGCGCTCGACCAGCGCTTCGGTGCGCGTCGCGGTCAGGCCGGATTCGTTGGCATCGTCGGAGAGCAATGGCTCCTCGTCGCCGCGGCCTTCCTCCTGGAGACGGACGGTCTCGTCGTCCTCGCCCTCGTCCGCGTGCTCGATAGCCTCGCTGCCGCGGAAATGAAGGTCGAACAGGCGGTCGAAGGTGGCGTGGCGTTCGGGCGGCGGGGCGAGGGTGGCCAGCGCCGCCTGCCTGATATCCCCGAGGTCGCGCGGTCCGAGCAGGTCGATCGCGGCCAGGAACGAGGTGGTCTGTTCCGGCGCGACGGCAAAGCCGTTGGCACGCAGGAGTGCGACGAAGGAGACAAAGATCCGCGCAGCGCGCGGGAGCTGCAGCTCGGCGCTCATGCGGTCGCCTCCGCGAGCATGGCATCGAGGCGCGGCGCGATGAAGTGCAGGTCCTCCTCGTCCTTCAACGCCACGCCGATGGACCGCTTGAAGGCATCAGGCCAGCGCGCACCGCCCTTGTTGAGCAGTGTCGCGGCCTCGGCCCAGTCGACGGCCTCGGCAATGCCGGGCGCCTTGCTCAACGGCTCGCGTCTCAGCTTCTCGACGGCTGCGACGACGGCGCGGGCCGTGGCTTCGGCGACGCTGGAGGCGCGCATCATGATGATCCGCGCTTCGCGCTCCGCGGTGGGATAGTCGATCCAGTGATAGACGCAGCGGCGCCGCAGCGCCTCGTGCAGATCGCGCGTCCGGTTCGAGGTCAGCACGACGACCGGACGTTCGGCGGCACGCACCGTGCCGCGTTCGGGGATGGAGATCTGGAAGTCAGAGAGGAATTCGAGCAGGAACGCCTCGAACTCCTGATCGGCGCGGTCGATCTCGTCGATCAGCAGCACGGTGGAGTCAGGCGCGCGCAGCGCCGCCAGCATCGGTCGCTCGATCAGGAAGGTCTCGCCATAAATGTCGATGCTGTCGTCGCCGGCCTGGCGGATCGCGAGCATCTGGCGCGGGTAGTTCCATTCGTAGAGTGCCGCGGACGCGTCGATGCCCTCATAGCATTGCAGGCGGATCAACTGCCGGCCGAGCACGGCGGCGATGGCCTTGGCCGCTTCGGTCTTGCCGACGCCCGGCGCGCCTTCCAGGAGCAGCGGCTTGCCGAGCGCGAGGCCGAGATAGGCAGCCGTCGCAAGCCCTTCGTCGGCGAGGTAATAGGCGGCCCGCAGCGCCTTCTCCAGCGCCTCCGGACTGTCGATGCCGACGATGTTGCTGCGAACGGCCACGGCGTCTCCTTCAGCGCCGCGCCTGCGGCCGCGCGCCGCCCTGGCTCTTGATCGCCCGCAGCACCTTTTCCGGCGTGATCGGCAGATCGTCGATGCGCACGCCGACCGCGTTGAAGATCGCGTTCGCAACGGCCGGCAGCACCGGATTGGCGCACATCTCGCCCGGGCCCTTGGCACCGAACGGACCGTCGGGGGCAGGGCGCTCCAGCACGGCAATATCGTGCGGGCAGATGTCGCCGGGACCGGGCATCAGATATTCGACGAAGTCGCGGGGACCGTGAATCGGCTCGGGATAGTACGGCTCCGGCGTCTCGTAGAGCGCGTGGCTGACGCCCATCCAGGCGCCGCCGACAAGCTGCTGCTCGACCAGGCGCGGGTTGAGGGCGCGGCCGAGCTCATAGGCGGAATCCATCCGGACCATCGCAACCTCGCCGGTCTCGTCGTCGACTTCGACCTCGGCGACAAGGCAGGCGTGCGCGTAGCAGGTCGCCGGCGACATCTCGCCAGTTTCAGGGTCGACGTCGGACAGTGGCACAAGGAAGATGCCGCGGCCGGAGATGGTCTTGCCTTGCTTGAACTGCGCGGCGATCGCGACGTCCTTGGTCGAAATCGAGCGGTGCGGCGCGCCCTTGACGTGGATGTTGCCGCGGCCGTCGGTTTCGAGATCGGCGGCGTTGACTTCCAGCTCCTCGGCCGCGGCTTCCATCATCACGCCGCGCGCCTCGCGGGCAGCAGCCATCACGGCGTTACCGACGCGGTGGGTGCCGCGGGAGGCGAACGAGCCCATGCAATGCGGGCCGGTGTCGGAGTCTGCCGTGTCGACATAGACGTCCTCGACAGGCACGCCCAAGGTCTCCGCGCAGATCTGCCGCGTCACCGACTTCATACCCTGGCCGAGATCGATCGACGACAGCGCCACCGTGAACTTGCCGCTCGGGTTGGAATGCACCAGCGCCTGGCTCGGATCACCTCCGAGATTCATGCCGATGGGATAGTTGATCGACGCCATGCCGCGTCCGCGATGCCTGGTCATCTCAACGTCTCCTTGTTCCGAACACGGACGAGAAGCGGGTCGCCCCGTGCGACGGGGCAGCCGGGCGGGGCGGCGGCGGAGGCGGTGCGGGTGGAGGCGGATCGCGCGGCGGTTCGCGGGTCACGGTTGGCGGAAGCCGGTCATAGCTGGTGCGCTGCTGGACCGGTGCAGTCGGTCTCGCGCGCGAAGAATCCGTCGGCGTCGCGGGGATCGCGGCGCGGCTGCCGCCGCCGTCCTTGCGCGAGGAGGCGCGCTTGAACTCGTCGCGGATCGGCCACTTTGCCTTCTCGGCGGCGACCTGCACGCATTCGATCAATGCGGTGTTCTTGGCCTCGCGCCGGTGCGCCTTCATGTCGCCGTCGCGATAGGCGTTGAGGATGCGGAACTCCATGGGGTCCATGCCGACGAGATTGGCCAACTTGTCCATCTGGCATTCGATCGCGAAATCCATCGCGGTGACGCCGAAGCCGCGCATGGCGGTGGCCGGTGTACGGTTTGTGAAGACGCAGTAGACGTCGCCATAGACGTTCGGGATGGTGTAGGGGCCCGGAAGATGCGCGGCGCATTTCACGGCGGCATAGCTCGACAGCCGCGTATAGGCCCCGCTGTCGAAATAGGCGCGGATCTTGCGCGCGACGATGCGGCCGTCGCGCATCACGCCGTCCTTGATGTAGATGCGTTCGGCGCCGCGCGGCGGGCCGTATTGCATCTCCTCCTCGCGCCCGAACACGTAGCGCACAGGCCGCCCGGTCAGCATCGCGCCGAGGATCGCGAGTGGCTCGGTCAGAGTGTCCACCTTGCCGCCGAAACCGCCGCCGACGGTGCCGCCGATGAAGTGGAAAGTGTTGGAGGGGACGTCCAAAATCTTGGCGCAGGTGTCGACCGAGAAGAACAGCGCCTGGGTCGAGGTGTAGACGACGTAACGGCCGTTGGTGTCGGGCGCTGCGATCGCGCCGTTGGTCTCGGTCGGTGCGTGCTCGATCGGGGACATCTGGTAGCGCTGCTCGAGCACATGCTCGGCGGTCGCGAGCGCCGCATCGGCATCGCCGAAGCGCAGGCGCTGGTGGTCGTAGGTCTCGTGGTAGGTGAAGGTGTTCTTGGGATAGGTCTCGTTGACAACGGGGGCGCCCGGCTTCAGCGCGTCCTCGACGTCGAACACGGTCGGCAGCGGTTCGTAGTCGACTTTGACCTTTGCGATCGCTTCGAAGGCCTCGCGCTCGCTGTCGGCGACGATGGCGAGGATCGGCTCGCCCTTGTAGCGGACCTTGTCGACAGCAAGCGAGGGCTCGTCGTCCTTGCCGAAGTTGATCAGGCTCAGCAGCGTGTTGAGGTTGCGCGGCACGTCCGCCCCGCGGATGATGCGCCGTACGCCGGCCGAGCGCTCGGCCTCGGTGGTGTCGATGCGCCGAAGCCTTGCATGGGCGTGCGTCGAGCGCACGACTTTCAGGTGCAGCATGCCCTGAAGTTTGTGATCGTTGAAATAGCTGGACGTGCCGGTGACATGGCCGAGCATGTCCTGGCGCTGGGTGCCCTTGCCGATCTCCTTCAGATTGTCGTCGCGCTCATCGGCAAAAATGTCCTTGCGCAGTTCCAGCATGGTCGCGTTCCCTTACGCGCTGATCCGGCCGCCGGCGGCGGCGAGGATGGCATTGACGATCGGCTCGTAGCCGGTGCAGCGGCAGATGTTGCCGGAGATCGCCTCGACGACCTCGTCGCGGCTGGGCGAGGGGTTGCGATCGAGCAGGGCCTTCGCGGCCATCAGCATGCCCGGCGTGCAATAGCCGCATTGGGCGGCGAAATGGTCGGCGAAGGCGCGTTGCAGCGGATGCAGGTTCGGGCCCTGCTTCAGCCCGTCGAGCGTCTCGACCGAGCGGCCCGCGACCGTCTCGGCGAGCGTCAGGCAGGAAAGGTGCAGCTCGCCGTCAACCAGGACACTGCAGGTGCCGCAGCCGCCCTGGCCGCAGCCAAATTTCGGCGTCATGTCGCCGATCAGCTCGCGCAGAGCGACCAGCAGATTGGTGCCTCCATCGACGAAGATCGCGACGTCGCGACCGTTGTGGCGGAACTGAAGTGGAATTTTCGACATGGCGCTCTATTCCTGTCCCGACAGCAGACGCCGCAGATGCACGCCGACGATCTCGCGGCGATACCAGGCGCTGCCCAGTGCGTTGTCGGACGGTGATGTTCCCTCGCTCGCCGCGGACGCGGCAGCCGCGATGGTCGCGGCATCCAGTGAACGCCCCTCCAACGCCCGTTCCGCTGCCCTTGCGCGGATCTGCGTCGGGGCCATCGAACCCAGTGCGATCCGTGCGCCTGCAATCCGTCCGCCGGTAACGGGCAGGTGCGCCGCCAGCGTGATCACCGCGCCGCCCTTCGGCTTGATGCGGGCGATCTTGCGATAGCGAAAGGCCTCGCTGCTGGCCGGCCGAGTGCAGGACACCGACAGCACCAGCGTGCCGGCCTGCCGGTCGCGCGCCTGCAAAAACTCCTCGATCGGGATGTCGCGGGTGCCGAAGCCGCCTTGCACGGCGACGGTGGCGTCGAGCGCGAGCAGCGCCACGGTGAAATCGCCGTAGGGACTTGGCGCAAACAGATTGCCGCCGACGGTCCCCATATTGCGTACGGCGGGGCCGCCGATCGAGCGGGCAGGGCCGTGCAGGAAGGCGAGATCGCGTTCGGCGAGCACGCGCGCAAAAGTAACACCGGCGCCCAGCACCACGCGCGGGCCGGACGCATCGATCCGGGTCAGCGCCTGGTCCTGCGCGCGGACGACGGTCGAAATCGAGACATCGCCTTCGTTCAGCGCCCGCATCACCAGCGTGCCGCCGCCCAGATAGCGGGCGCTGCGGTCCGAGGACAGCGCCCCGGCCGCCTCGCTGGCGCTCGCAAAGGTTTTCACTGTCACGGCCATCTAGGCGGCCTCCTTCAGATGGCGGCGGATCGCTTCGAACCCGGCCTGGTAAATGTCTTCGGCGACCATGTGGGTGATGCGGTCCCGGTCTTCCGATCTCGTCGTGAACCGCGACTCCCAGTGCCAAAAGGTGCGGTCGCCGTCGGTGACCGGCAGCAGCCGGACATGGGCGACGTAGTTGAACATCGGGATCGGTGTATCGAGCAGGCAATAGCTGAAGGTCTGTTCGAGGTCGGACAGCGCCAGCAACTGCTCGCGCAGCTCGGAGCCGTCCTTGAGCTTGAACCGCCGGACACAGCCGATCTTGTCGGCGGATTGCGCGCGTTCGATGGAGGACGTAGCTACTGCCGGATGCCAGTGATCGTGCCCGTTGAAATCGCGCAGCACATTCCACACCGCCTCGGTCGGCGCGTCCAGGATCGTGCTCTTGACCACATGCGGCATGGCTAGCCTCCAAACACGCGCTTCAACGCGTCGAAGCCGCCCTGGAACACACCGCCGCCGATGTTGTTGACGAGCTCGGTCTCCCGCTCCGGCGCGCAGTCGAATTCCGCGCTCCATTCCATGAAGGTCTGATCGCCGTCGGTGACGGGCGTCAGCCTGAGGGTCGCGACGTAGTTCTCGACGCCCATCGGCGATTCCAGGATCGCGTAAGTGCAGAACATGTCGTAGTCGGAGAGCCCCAAGAGCTTCTCGCGGATGCGGTCGCCGTTGCGCAGGCGAAAATCTCGCACACAGCCGATCTTGTCCGAGGGTTCGCCACCCTCGATCCGGCTTTCGGCGATGGCCGGATGCCAGTTCGGCAGGCCGTTGAAATCGCGCACCCGCGCCCAGACCCGATCGTTGCGGGCGTTGACGACGGTGGAGACGTAGACGCGGGCCATGGTTCAGACCTCAGCTCTTCTTCCGCGGACCGCGCTCGGCTGGCGGCTCACCGCCCTCGGCGGCGGGCGGGGCGGCAGGCTTGTCGCCACCGCCGCTCTTGCGCGCGGAATCCTTGATACCCTGCATGTCGCGGGCCTCGCGGATCAGGCCGGGCATCTTGGCGAGGCTGCCGCCTTCGACGCCGATGTCCGACAGGATGGAGTCGATCAGGGGCGCCTGGACACGGTAGCGCAGGGCGGAGTCGATCACCTCGTCGGTGGCACTGCGGCCGCCGTTGCCGCCGCCATGTCCGTTGCCGTTGAGGCCGTCGACCTGGAGGATGCGGATGCCCTCGATCTTCTCCATCGGCTTGACGCTCTCGCGCACGATGCCTTCGATGCGGTCGAGCAGCTTGCGGCGGAACAGCGAGTAGCGTGCCTGATCCGTTAGTACGTTCTCGGCCTCGTTGAGCATGCGCTGCGCCTCCGCCTCGACCGCGGCGCGCACGCGCTCGGCCTCGGCCGCGATGCGGGTCTCCTCGGCCTGTTTCTCGGCCAGCAGGACCTCGACGTTCTTGCGGCGCTTGGCGATCTCGCTCTCGCGGGCGGTGACGACACGCTCGGCGGCTTCGGTCGCACGTATCCGTGCTTCCTCGGCGGCGGCGCGCGCGGCCGACTCCTCCAGCGACTTCTGATGGATGGCGATGGCCTTCTCCATCAGCACCGTCTCGACGTCCTTCTCGCGATTGACCTCGAGCTTGCGCAGCTCGCGTTCGCGGCCGATGCGGGCTTCGTCGAGACCGCGGTCGGAGGCGATCCGGGCGCGCTCGACCTCCTCGCGGGAGGCGATCTCGGCTTCCTGCAGGGATTGCACGCGTGCGACCTCGAGTTGCTCGATGGCGCGGCGACGTTCGATGCGGGCGGCCTCCAGTGCCTGCTCGCGCGAGACGTCGGTCGTCTCTACCTCCTTGCGCGCGACGATCTCGGCCTGCTTGACCTGGCGGTCGGCGTCGATGCGTTCGGAGCGCTTGGTGGAGAGGGCGATGACGCGGTCCTCGTCCGCGATCTCGACGGCCTTCTTCTGCTCGATGTTGAGGACTTCGCGCTTCTTGGAGGAGTTGATGCGCTCGGCCTCGAGCGCCAGATCGACCGTGATGCGCTGGCGCTCGACGGCGTCGCGCCGCTTCAGTTCGGCCGCTTCCAGAACGCCGGTCCGCTCGATCTCGAGCGCCTTGGTCTCCCGGTCGGCCTGGATGCGCTCGGCTGCGACCGCCTTCTCCTGGGCGATGCGCGCCGCCTCGATCGCTTCGCGCGAGGCGATGTCGGCTTCCTCGACGGCGCGGTTGCGCGCGATCTCGAGCGAGCGCACGCGCTCCTCCTGCGCGATGCGGGAGGCTTCCGTTGCTTCACGGGCCGTGATGCCGGCGACGTCGAGCGTCTGGTTGCGCTCGATCTCGAGCTGCCGGGTGTTCTGCTCGGCGGCGATGCGCTCTGCTGCCAGCGTCCGCTCGCGTGCGATGCGGGCGGCCTCGACCGCGCGCTGGGCCTCGATCTCGGCCTCCTGGATGGTGCGAACCTGCTGGATCTCCAGCGCGCGGGTGCGCTCGTCCGAGGAGATTCGCTCGACATTGACCGTCATGGTCTGCACGATACGGGCCTTCTCGGTCGCCTCGCGCGCGGCAATCTCGGCTTCGTCCACGGCGCGGGTGCGCTCGATCTCGCGGCGCCGGGTCTCCTCCTCGTTGGCGATACGGGCGTCGGTGACGACCCGGTCCTGCTGGATGCGGGCCTTCTCGATGGCTTCGCGGGCGGCAATCTCGGCTTCCTCCACCGTGCGCATGCGCTCGATCTCGCGCTGGCGGACCTCGCGTTCGCTGGCAATGCGGGTGGTGTCGATCGAGCGCTGGTTGGCGATCCGAGTCTTCTCGATCTCCTCGCGCGCCAGCAGCTCCTTCTCCTCGATGGTCCGGGTGCGCTCGATCTCCTTCTGGCGGGTTTCGCGCTCGGAGGCGATGCGGGCTTCCGCAATGGCCTGGTCGTTGGCGATGCGGGCGCGCTCGATGGCTTCGCGCGCCGAGATCTGCGCCTGCTCGGCCTCGGTCTCGCGCAGGGCTCGTTCGCGGGCGACTTCGGTGCGCTGAAGCGCACGGCGCATCTCGATGTCGCGCTCCTGCTCGAGGCGCGCGGTCTCGCTCTCGCGCTCGATCTCGAGTGCCTGCCGCTCGGCTTCCAAGTTGCGTGAACGGATCTTGATCATCGAGTCCTGCTCGATGTCGTTACGGACCTTCCGCTTCGCCTCGATGTCTTCCATCAGGCGGGTGAGGCCTTCAGCGTCGAACCGGTTCGACGGGTTGAAGAACTCGAGGTCGGTCTGGTCGAGATCGGTGATCGCGACCGATTCCAACTCGAGGCCGTTCTGGGCGAGAGCTTCGGCCGCGTTGGTCTTGACCCGCGCGACATACTCGCCGCGACGCTCGTGCATCTCCTCCATGGTCATTTCCGAGGCGACCGAACGGATCGCGGAGATGAACTTGCCGGCGAGGAGGGCGTGGAGCTGTCCCGGTTCCATGGTTCGGCGGCCCAGCGTGGCTGCCGCGATGGAGACGGCTTCGCGGGTGGGCTGCACCCGGACATAGAAGTCGGCCTCGATGTCGACGCGCATACGGTCGCGGGTGATCACGGCATCCTGCCGCGAACGCACGATGCCCATCGGCAGCACGTTCATGTTGACCGGCGTGTAGTCGTGGATGAACGGCAGCACGAAGGCGCCGCCATTGATCACCACGCGCTCGCCGAGGAAGCCGGTCCGGACGAACGAGGTCTCCTTTGAGGAGCGGTGGTAGAGCCAGTTCACGATGTAGACACCGACCACGATCACGATGATCGCGACGATCAGCCAGAGGATCAATTCACCGACCAGCATCCCTGACATCTTTCCCTCCCTCGACCTATCCGGCGTTAGCGCGCGCCGATCGCCTTGAATTGACGGACCTGCTCCGTCAGCGCCCGCTCGACGGGCAGCCGCTCCATCGAAGAGGCGCCGTAGAAGCCGTGGCAATGACGGGTGTTCTTCATGATGAAGTCGGCATCGGCGGGATCCGCGATCGGTCCGCCATGGGCCAGCACCAGGATGTCCGGATTGACGCTGAGCGCTGCCGTGGCCCAGGTGTCGATCCGCGCGGGGCAGTCCTTGAGCTTCAAGGCGGTGTGCGCCCCGATGGTGCCGCCGGTCGTGAGGCCCATGTGGCAGACGATGATGTCAGCGCCGGCGATCGCCATCGCGGCGGCCTCCTTCTCGCTGAACACGTAGGGCGTGGTCAGCATGTCCTTGTCGTGCGCCTTCGCGATCATGTCGATCTCGAGTGCGTAGGACATGCCGGTCTCTTCGAGATTGGCGCGGAAGGTGCCGTCGATCAGGCCGACCGTCGGAAAGTTCTGGACGCCGGCGAAGCCAAGGGCCTTCAACTGGTCGAGGAAGACATCCATGTCGCGGAATGGATCGGTGCCGTTGACGCCCGCAAGCACCGGGGTCTGGCCGACCACCGGCAGCACCTCGCTCGCCATTTCCAGTACGATGGCGTTGGCATCGCCGTAGGCCATCAGGCCCGCGAGCGAGCCGCGCCCGGCCATGCGATAGCGCCCGGAATTGTAGATGACGATGAGATCGACGCCGCCGGCTTCCTCGCACTTGGCCGACAGGCCGGTGCCGGCACCGCCGCCGACGATCGGCTCACCGCGTCTTGCCATGTCGCGGAACTTCTTCAGGAGGGCAGCGCGTTCAAACCTGGCCATCGGTCACCTCGCTAGTCTCCGCCGCGCGCCGGTGCGGCCGAACAGCGTTCGGAACGCACTGACGATGGCGGCGGCGAAGTCGGGATCGTTGATGTTCTTAGAGATGCGAATGAGCTGGCGGTTGCCGGTCTGGCGCACATCGCGCTCCAGCGCTCGGAACAGCGCGGCGTCCGCGTCCGGATCCCAGAACGGCTGGCCGCGCGCATCGAGCGCGGAAACGCCGCCCTCGGGCAGGAAGAAGCGCACGGGGCCGTCCATCTGGTTGAGGCGCTCGGCGATCCAGCGGCCCATACGCTCGTTCTCCTCGACCGTCGTCCGCATCAAGGTCACCTGCGGATTGTGGACGTGGAATTTGCGGCCACGGTAGCGCTCGGGAATGGTGTCGGGCGCGCCGAAATTGACCATGTCGAGCGCGCCGACCGATCCGACATAAGGCAGGCGGCTGCGGATGATGGCGCCGAAGCGGTCTTCAGTTGCCGGAAACACGCCGCCCATCAGCAGGTCGCAGATCTCGGTCGTGGTGAGGTCGATGACGCCGGCGAGCTGGCCGGACTCGACGAGCTTCTCCATCGAACGGCCGCCGACGCCCGTGGCGTGGAAGACCAGGCATTCGAAATCGTCGCGCAGCTCGGCCGCGATCTTCTGCACCGCGGGAGTCGTGACGCCGAACATGGTGATGCCGACCGACGGCAGCCCGCCGGTCTGGCGGGCCGTTGCGGCGCTTTCATCGAGCCGCGCCTTGACCATGCCGGCGATCGCATTGGCGCCATTGGCCAGCACGGCGCGCGAGATCGTGTTCAGCCCCTGCACGTCGGTGACCGAGTACATCATGGTGATGTCGGACGGGCCGACATAAGGGCCGACGTCGCCCGAGGCGACCGAGGAAATGATCAGTTTGGGCACGCCGACGGCAAGCGCGCGCATGCCCGGTGCGACCAGCGAGGCCGCGCCCGAACCGCCGGCCGAGATCACGCCGGCAACGTTGCCCTGTCGCCGCAGCCAGTTGGCGAAGGCATCGGCCATCGCGGTCACGGCCGCGCCGCGGTCGGGGCCGAACACGGCCGCGCCGCCGCGGCCGTGGTTCAGCGCGATCTCCTGCGCGGAGACATCGCAGCTGGAATGCTTCCCGCTGGTCGAGACGTCCACCAGCCGGGTGCGAAGGCCGGCTGCCGCGATGATGTCGCGAATGAAGCGCAGCTCCTGGCCCTTGGTATCGAGCGTCCCGACGACCAGGACGACAGGCGGGCCCGCCGTCTGCGTAAGCGCGGGCTCGCGCCTGCGCCGCGTCGTCTCCTCCAGCCGCGTGACCTCGGTCGAGCGCGTGCGGGCCGCCGCCTCGATGCGGGCGATCGGCACCGGCTGCGACCATCGCGTCGGCAGCACAGGGTTCGAGACGTAGATCCGGACCGGGCCATCGCGGCGCGGCGCCGGTGCCGGCTTTGTTTCGGAGCCGGACGCGGGGATATCGAGGTCGGGTTCGAGCTCTGCGTGAAGCCCAACGCCAAGCAGGCGCTGCTGCAGATCGCGGTCGGCGGCGAGGCGGCCGGAGTCGATGATGCGGTTGATGCGGCCGTTGACCATGATCGCGACGTTGCGCGAGATCGCGGTGGCAACGCCGATGTTCTGCTCGATCACGAGCACGGACATGTCACCGTCCTCGCCGAGCCGCAGCAGCATCTCCTCGACCTGCGCGACGATGACGGGCGCAAGGCCTTCGGTCGGCTCGTCCATGATCAACAGATGCGGATTGGTGAGCAGCGCGCGCGAGATCGCCAGCATCTGCTGCTCGCCGCCGGAGAGCTGGCCGCCGCCATGGCCCTTGCGCTCGGCGAGGCGCGGGAAGGTGTCGTAGATGCGTTCGACGGTCCAGGCACCGGAGCGCATCCCGCCGGCAAGCTGCAAATGTTCGTCGACGCTGAGCGAGCGCCAGAGGCGGCGCCCCTGCGGCACGTAGCCGACGCCGAGCCGCGCGATCTGGGCTGGCGGCCGTCGCGTGACATCCTCACCACGCACGCGGATCGATCCGCCGCTCACGCCGACCAGCCCCATGATCGCCTTGCACAGCGTGGTCTTGCCCATGCCGTTGCGGCCGACGACGGAGAACACGCCGCTTTCCAGCGTGAGATCGACGCCTTGCAGCGCGTGCGAGTGGCCGTAGTAGACGTCGAGGCCGCGGACCTCGAGCGCGGCGGGTGAGCGGCGGGCCTCACTCATGGCCGCCTCCGAGGTAAAGCTCCTGCACCTCGGGATCGGACTGGATCTCCTGCGGCAGGCCTTCCTTGAAGATGCGCCCGTTGTGCATCATCGTGACGCTCTCGACGACGCGCAGCGCCACGTCCATGTCGTGCTCGATGATGATGTAGCCGATATGGGCGGGCAGGGAGGTCAGGATCTCGATCAGCTCGGCCCGCTCGGTCGGTGACAGGCCGGCGGCGGGCTCGTCGAACAGGACGAAGCGCGGGGCGCCCGCGAGCGCGAGCGCGATCTCGAGCTGGCGCTGCTGGCCGTGCGCGAGCTCGGCGACACGCTGGTCCTTCACGGCGGACAGATGCACGGCCTGCACGAGATTGTCGGCGGCATGCATCAGCGCGTCGTTTTGCCCCGGGCGCAGGAACGAGAAGCGTCCGCGCGAGACGCCGCGGCAGGCGAGATAGACGTTGTCCTGGACGGTGAGGCCCGGAAACAGCGCCGAGATCTGGTAGGTCCGGCGCAAGCCCCGGCGGATGCGCTCATAGGGCGGGAAGTGGGTGACGTCCTCGCCGAAGAAGCGGATGGTGCCGGAGGAGGGCGGGAAGTCGCCGGTGATGCAGTTGAACAGCGTGGTCTTGCCGGCGCCGTTGGAGCCAAGCACGGCGCGCCGCTCGCCGGGACGCACGGTGATGGTGACGTCGGTCAGTGCCGCGAGCGCGCCGAACAACCGCGTCACGCCGCGCAGCTCGAGCGCGGCACCGGCACCGACGGCAGAGAGGCGCTGGGCGACGCTATCCATGGCGGTGCCCTCCGCGAGAGCGGCTGTCGTCGCGGCGTTGACGCTGGCGCCAGCGCTGCCATAGTCCGATGACGCCGTCCGACGACCAGAACACGATGGCAAGGAAGCCGAGCCCGATCAGCAGGCGGAAGCGGTTGCCGTCGAGCCCGAGGCGGACCAGGAAGTCGAGCGCGAAGGTGCGCAGCAGCACGAAGATCAGTGCGCCGATGAAAGGGCCGATCGGACGCGTGATGCCGCCGACCACCGCGATGATCAGCACGTCGATGCAGGCACCGACGCTGACGGAGCCGGGCGAGATCTGGCGGTAGTTCCAGACTTGGAGCACGCCGGCGAGCGCGGCGATGAAGGACGCGAAAGCATAGGCGGCGACACGATGGGCGTTGACGTTGAAGCCGAGCGCCGCCATGCGCCGCGGATTGTCGCGCACGCCCTGGAGCGCGAGGCCGAACGGCGCGCGCGAGAGATATTCGACCGCGAAGTAGCAGAGCGCAGCGACCGCGAGCACGACATAGTAGAACGGGATGTCGGCGCGCCAGTTGACGCCCCAGAAATGTGGCGTCGCCACGGTGTTGATGCCGGTATGGCCGTTGAAGATCGCCCAGTTCTGGTTGGTGAAATAATAGAAAGCCGCGCCGATCGCGAGCGTGATCATGATGGTGTAGATGCCCTCGGTGCGCACCGCGAGCGCGCCGCCAAGCGTCCCGAAGGCGGTCGCCAGCGCGAGCGCCATGGGAACGGCGAGCCACCACGGCCAGCCCAGGCTGATATTGGCGTTGCCGCTCACGCCGAACACGGCGACCATGTAGGCCGAGAAGCCCGCGATGGTGAGCTGCATCAGGCTGACCATGCCGCCATAGCCGGCGAGGAACATCAGGCTCAGCGCCATGATGCCGAGGATCATCGTGGTCGCAAAGATCTCGATCAGGAAGAAGCCGTTGGCGATCAGCGGCATGATCAGGAGAATGGCCGCAACGACCCAGGCGGCGGGATTGTTGAGCTCCGGCCGTGCCCGCGCCGGGCGCTGCGCTCCGGCGGCGGGATGAACGGCAACGCGGGCATCATGGGCGAGCGACATCTCAGCGCCTCGCCAACAGGCCTTGTGGCCGGATCGCCAGCACCAGCACCATGATCAGGAAGGTCACGACGATGGCGTAGGTCGGGATGTAGACCGAGCCGAGCTGCTCGGCGAGGCCGATGATGAGCGCGCCGAGCGCCGCACCGGGGATCGAGCCCATGCCGCCGACGATCACCACCACGAGGGAGGCCAGCAGGAAGCGGATGTCCTCGCCCGGCGACAAAGACTGGAAGGTGCCGCCGACCACGCCGGCGATGCCGGCAAGGCCGGCGCCGAACGCGAACACGAGCACGAAGACGAGCTGGATGCGCACGCCGGTCGCAGCGAGGATGTCGCGATCGTCGACGCCGGCACGGATGATCATGCCGATCCGGGTGCGATTGAGAGCGAGCCACATCGCAACGCCGATGACCACGGACGCAGCGAAGATCACGAGCCGCACCATGGGATATCTGAGATAGACCGGCTCGCCCGAGGACTTCACCGCCGTGATCAGCGGCAAATCCACGGGCCCGATCAACCAGCTCGGGGTCTGGATCTGGTAGAAATCGCCGCCGCAGGCCCACAGCATGAGATCGGCAAACACGATCGACAGGCCGATCGTCACCATGGTCTGCCTGAGGTCCTGGCCCTCCATGCGGCGGAACACGATCACCTGCAGCAGCACGCCGACCAGGGCGGTCAGGATAAAGGCGACGATGAAGCTGAGCAGCCAGGAGCCGGTCGCCGAGCTGATGGCGTAGCCGACATAGCCGCCGAACAGATAGAGCGAGCCGTGCGCGAGGTTGACGTTGCGCATCAGGCCGAAGATCAACGTGAAGCCGCTGGCGACGAGGAAGTAGAGGCCGCCGAGCGTGACGCCGTTGAAGACGGCGTTGAGGAAGACGCGCTTGCGACCGATCGCCTCTTCGAGACCCGGCGGCCAGACCGCGAAGACGAGCCAGAGCAGGACGGCAATGGCGATGATCGTGATCAGCGCCCAGGCGGGATGACGTTCGACAAATCGGCTCATGTGCGCCGTCCGCTGGTTCGGGCGACACGCCGAAAGTTCATCGAATGCAGGTCGGACAGCCCAGCAGTGGCTGCAGGCCTTGCCATGGACGCGCGCTCCCGTCGGTCGCGATCATCTTCGGGATCGCGTTGGGCCACATCCTAGCCGGGCGGCGAGAGCGACGTTTGATCGTGAGTATCTTTTCGTGCAGCGGTCAGGCGCGCAAAACCTTGGCCGCGCGACGATAATCGGTCGGGGCCATCCCGACATTGGCCGCGAAGAAGCGGGTGAAACCGCTCTGCGAGGTGAAGCCGAGATCGAAGCCGATGTCAGCGATCGGCGTCTCGCTGGCCACGAGCGCTTCGAGCGCCTGTTCCATGATCAGCGTGTTGAGATAGAGGTTCGGCGTGACGCCGGTCTGGACGCGGAACAGCCGGTAGAAGTGCGGCCGCGACAGGCCGGACTCGCGGGCGATCGTATCGAGCTCGATCTCCGCGCCGGGGCTTTCCGTCATCATCTTGATGCACTTGCGCACGCGAAAATCGGTGACGGAGCCGCTGGCCCGCGGATCGCGCGCGATCTCGGCCTGCTGCCAGCTTTCGTCGTAGCAGATGTCGATCAGCCGCCTTAGCTCGGAATCGAGACTGGAGAGCGATGGTGCGCCGCACACGAGGGCGGCAGTACGCCGGATGTGCTTGTCGAGCGCCGGCGTGCGTCTGAACTGGGTCCGGCCGAACCGCATGCGCTCGGTGCCCGAGGCATCGGGTGCAAACCATTCGGCGTTGACGTAGAGCACGAAGAAGATGGCGCCGCCGTCGAGATCGGTCGGCAGGAAGTTGTGCGGCTCCCAGGGATTGACGGCGACGACGGACGTCTCGGTGAGGTCATAGTGTCCGTCGGAGACATCGATGCATGCGGGCATGCCGCCAACATGGAAGATCAAATGACCTTCGCGATGAGCGTGGATATTGAAAGGGCGGTTCAACTGATAAACCGTCGCCCGGCCAAAGCGGCCGTGGAAGACGGCGAGCGCCCGGCTCATGCCTTCCCTCCCGAATGTTCTTCTTTTCAGCCAGCGTTCAACAACGCCGCCGAGATTGCAAGAGCGGAGAGCGCCCGCGTCAGCGAGTCGCTCCCCGGCGTCTTGTCGCGTGATGCGTCAGTACTTCTTACATTCCGGCACGGTGCGGCTCGGCAATCCGATCTTCGAGAACACCGCCGGATCATAGCCGAGCGTCTGGTTCACGTTCGGGATCACCTTCACGACCTTGCTGAACAGCGCGCCCTTGCCGTCATCGACGACCTCGGTGACGAAGTTGGTGCCGATCGCCTGGCGGTTGGAGTCGAGCTTGATCTTGCCGTTCGGCGCGTCGAGCTCGATCTTCGCCAGTGCTTCCCTGAACTTCCCCTGGTTGTTGGAGAGGTCGCCGTTGACCTGACGCAGCGCGAGGATCAGCGCCATGGTCGAGCCATAGTAGTTGGTGGCCAGCAGCGACGGGCTCGGGAAGCGCTTGTTGGGCGGGAAGGCGTCCTGATAGGCCTTCACGAATTTCTGCCAGCCCGGGTCCTCCCAGGTGTCGGCCTGGCCGCTCGCCGCGATGGTGCCGATCAGCGCATTCTTGGCGTTGCCCTTTGACGACAGGATGGTCTGGTCGATCATGATGGAACCACCCATCAGATGCGCCTTGCCGCCAGCCTGCTGATACTGGTTGAGGAAGTTGACGGCGTCCGCGCCGCCGAGGCCGAGATAGATGGCATCGACATCATCGGGCAGGGCGGCGATGACGGAGGCGAAATCCTTGGTGCCGAGCGGCACCCATTGCCGGTTGGTCACCTGTCCGCCGGCACCGCAGAATTCGAGCACCAGCCCGAACACTTGGGTGTAGATAAAGGAATAGTCCTCGCCGACGGTCGCGATCTTGCGATACTTCTTTTCGTCATAGGCGTATTTGCCGAGGCCGACCTGCCACTGCGCGCCGTCCATGTTGTAGCGGAAGAAGTTCGGGGCGGGGTCGACATAGGTGGTTTCCTGCGCGCCCGATGCCGCGTTGATGAAGGTTAGCTCCGGATGGGTCTTGGCGAAGTTCTTCACCGCGATGCCCTCGTCGCCGGAGAGCGGCGACAGCAGGATCTGCACCTTGTCCTGCTCGATCAGCTTGCGGACCGCGCGCACCGCGGAGTCCGGCGTCGCGTCGGTCGAGGCGACGATGAATTCGAGTTCCTTGTCGCCGATCTTCTTGCCCAGCACGTTGAGCGCCGTCTGGTGGCCGCGCATGCCGTCCTCACCGAGCACGGTGTAGGTACCTTCGAGGGTCGCGGTGACGCCCACCTTGATTTTTTCCTGGGCGATCGCCGCGCCTGATAGAAACAGGCTGCTCAGCGCGAGCAGTCCGATGCTGCATTTCGACATTGTGCTCCTCCCTGTGTCGTCGGTTTGTTGCCGCGCCGAATTGGCGCGGCGTCCGCGGCTCTCGAACGGTCCGCGGCTTTAGGGGGAAGCTAGCCGAAGTCGAATGCGGTGCACGCGCGGACGCCTCGTCCGGCTTGACGGGCAGTCTCATTTTTGAATGTTGCGGCGCGGACGGTTTCGCGGTGCAGCAGGCGAAAGACCAATGCTGCGGGAGGATTCAGCGGCATCCGGTTCGCATCCGGATGCAGCTATTATCCTGAATGCCTGTCACACCCAGCCGCCATCGACGACGTAATGTTGCGCGGTGCAGGCGGAGGCCTCGTCGGAGGCGAGGAAGACGGTGAACTTCGCGACTTCGTCCGGCACCAGCTTTCGCTTCAGGCATTGCCGCTGCATCAGCTCGACCTCGCCCGCTGGCGTCATCCATTTCTCGAGCTGGCGCTCGGTCATGATCCAACCCGGTGCGATCGCGTTGACGCGGATATTGTAGGGACCGTAATCGCGCGCGAGGGAACGTGTCAGACCGATCACGCCCGATTTGCTGGCGGTGTAGGCGGCCATGCCGCCTTGTCCGGCGATCCACGACACCGAGCCAAAATTGATGATCGTGCCGGCATTCGCCGCCTTCATGTCCGGCAACACGGCTTGTGCGGCGAAGAACTGGTGCTTCAGGTTCACCGCGATGCGGTCGTCCCAGTACTCCGGCGTCATCTCCTCGGTCTTGTGCCGTTCGTCATGTGCGGCATTGTTGACGAGGACGTCGATGGCGCCGTGCGTGCTGCGCGCCTGCGCAACGCCGGCACGCAGCGCAGCGATGTCGGTCAGATCGACGCGCTGGAAATGCGCGCCGAGACCTTGATCCGACAATTCACGCGCGAGGCGCTGGCCTTCGTCTTCCTTGATGTCGAACAACACGACCTTGCTCTTCTGCTGCGCGAAGCGTCGCACGATCGCTGCGCCAATTCCCGATGCGCCACCGGTGACGAGAACGACCTTGCCGGCAAGGTCAGAATAGATGGCGGCCATGAATACCTCTCGGCTTGCTTGCGGACGGCGCAAGGCGCCGCCTGTTTCCTCTGCAAACCTTAGTCATTTCCACGCTGAGGTTCATAGGTCAGAATTTCAGTTGCGTACCTCAAAAATTGAAGGCAGGATTGCAGCCAAAGAATAGAAGAACCGGTTGGGAGGAATGTGATGAGGCTGCTCGGGAAGCTGGGACTCGCCGCTGCCGCATGCCTGCTTGGGGCCAATTGGGCCGCAGCCGACACAACGGTGAAATGGCTCCACATCGAGGCCAATCCGGCCCAGGTGAAGATCTGGGAAGAGGTCGCGCGCAGCTACGAGGCGTCGCATCCCGGCACCAAGGTCGAGATGCAATTCCTCGAGAACGAAGCCTACAAGGCCAAGCTGCCGACCATCCTGCAATCGAAGGACCGGCCGAACATCATCTATAGCTGGGCCGGCGGCGTCCTGAAGGCGCAAATCGAGGCCGGCGTCCTCGACGACATCACCGACCAGGTCAAGGGTTACAGCGACAGCCTCACCCCGGCCGCGCTTGCCGCCTTTACCAGCAACGGGCGCATCTATGGATTGCCGACCGCGCTGTCGCAGGTCGGCTTTCTCTGTAACAAGGAGCTGATGGCCAAGGCCAAGGTCGATCCTGCCGGCATCAAGAGCTGGGACGATCTGCTCACTGCTGTAAAGACGTTGAAGGCCGCCGGCGTGACGCCGATCGTGGTCGGCGGCGCCGACAAATGGCCGCTGCACTTCTACTGGACGCATCTTGCCGTGCGCATCGGCGGCAAGCCGGCGTTCGATGCTGCACTCCGCGGCGAGAATGGCGGTTTCGCAGGCGAGACCTTCCAGAAGTCGGGCGAGTTGTTCAAGCAGCTCGTCGATCTCCAGCCGTTCCAGAACGGATTCCTCGGTTTCAAGAATCCGCAGGCCGTCGGCTATTTCGGCGACGGCAAGGCGGCGATGACGCTCGCGATCTCGACGGTCTATCACCTGCAGCGTGCGCTCGCCGCGGACAAGGCCGGCCTCTCCGAGGACAAGATCTGCTGGTTCGATTTCCCGGTCGTGGCAGGCGGCAAGGGCGCGCCGACGGATACGCTCGGCGGCATCACCGGCTGGTTGGTCACCAAGGGCTCGCCGAAGGAGGCTGTCGATTTCCTGAAATACTTCGTCTCGAAGGACGTGCAGACGAAGCTTGCGGCCGGCAACTTCATCATTCCGGTGGTGCAGGGCGCCGATGCCGGACTCAACAATTCCTTCATGAAGCTGATCGCGGCCAATCTGGCGAAGTCGAACTATCACCAGAACTTCTATGACCAGAGCCTCGGTCCCTCCGTCGGCCGCGTCGTGAACGACGTCACCGCCGAGATCGCCGGCGGCAGCATGAGCCCGCAGGACGCTGCCAAGGCGATCGAGGCAGCCTGGAAGCAGGGCAACTGACGGTGGCGCGGCGGATCGCGTTCGCATCGGCGATGGACGTTGCGGCCGAGAGGGCCCCGCAGGCCGCAGTCCGGGGCCCGCGCTGGGACGGCCGCTTCACGGTCCTGATCCTGTTCCTGCCGCCGGCCCTGCTGCTGTTCACTTTGTTCGTGGTGCTGCCGATCGGCGAAGCCGCATGGTACTCGGCCTTCAACTGGAACGGCTTCGGCAGGCCGACCAATTGGATCGGATTCGACAACTACCGCTTCGTGCTGGAAACGCGCGCGTTCTGGCTCGCGCTGCGCAACAACGGCCTGATCATCGCGGTCTCGCTCGCGATCCAGCTGCCGCTTGCGCTCACGCTGGCCTTGATGCTCGCCGAGCGCTTTCGCGGCGCGGTGGCACTGCGCATGCTGTTCTTCATGCCCTATATCCTGGCCGAGATCGCGACAGGGTTGATCTTCAGCTTCGTCTATGACGGCGACTACGGCCTCGTCGCCTCGATCTGGCGGACCTTTGGGGCTGAGCCGCCGCATCTGCTCGCTTCGACCGACACCGCGATGCTGGCGGTGCTGATCGTGATCGTCTGGAAGTATTTCGGCTTCCACATGATGCTGTTCATCGCGGCGCTCCAGGGCCTCGACAAGAGCCTGATCGAGGCCGCGCGCATCGACGGCGCGACGCGGACGCAGACCCTGCGTCACGTCGTCGTCCCCTTGCTCTATCCGACCATCCGCCTCTCGGTGTTCTTCGCCATCATCGGCTCGCTGCAGCTGTTCGATCTCGTCATGCCGCTGACGCGCGGGGGCCCTGCGGATTCCTCCAACACAATGGTGAGCTTCCTCTACAACAACGGCATCTCGCGGATGCGGGTCGGCTATGGCAGCGCCATCGGCGTCATTCTGTTCGTGATCTGCGTGACCTTTGCGTTCACCTACAAGCGATGGTTCATGCGCGATGAGTAGCACCCAGACCTCCCGCGCCCCGTTCGATCCGGCTGGGCTGTTCAAGGCGCTATTCCTCGCCGCCATCGCCATCTTCGTGCTGGTGCCGCTGCTCGCCACCGTGCTCGGCGGCTTCAAATCGCTCGGCGAGCTCCGGGTCAATCCGTTCGGCCTGCCGCAGCACTGGGAGTGGCAGAACTATGCGGACATCCTGTTCTCCGCGCGCTACTGGCAGCTCCTGCGCAACTCGCTGATTATCTCGTCGCTCGCGGTCACGCTGACGCTGATCGTGGCCTCAATGGCGGCGTTCGCCTTCGCCCATGTCAGGTTCTACGGCAGCTCGATGCTGCTGAGCTATCTGACGCTCGGCCTGCTGTTTCCTGCCGCGACCGCGGTGCTGCCGCTGTTCATCAAGGTGCGCGATCTCGGGCTGCTCGACACCTATTTCGGCGTCGCGCTGCCGCAGGTGGCCTTCAGCCTCGCCATGAGTGTGCTGTTGCTGCGCCGTTTCTTCAAGGACATCCCCTACGAGCTGCTGGAGGCCGCGCTGGTCGACGGCTGCAGCTACATCAAGTTCTTCCGCTACGTGACCTTGCCGCTGTCGCGGCCGATCCTGGCGACGGTTGGCACCATCACGTTCGTCAACAGCTGGAATGCCTATCTGCTGCCGCTGGTGATGCTCAACACCGATGCGCTGTATCCCTGGCCGCTCGGCATCATGGTCTACCAGGGTGAGTATTCCTCGGAGTGGCACCTGATCCTGGCCTTCATCACGCTGACCATCCTGCCCACGGTCGTTCTCTTCCTTCTGGCGCAGAAACACATCGTCGCCGGCCTGACCGCGGGCGCGGTCAAGGGATGAGCGGCATCTCACGGAGATCGTAATGAGAAGAATAGGTATTGGAATCATCGGCTGCGGCAATATCAGCACCGCGTACCTGAAGGCGGCGCAGCGCTTCCCCGTCCTCGAGATCAAGGCGCTCGCCGACATGCGCAGCGAGGCTGCGGAGCGCCAGGGCGCAGCCTTCGGCCTGCCGGCGATGCGGGTCGATCAATTGCTGAAGCGCGACGACGTCGAGATCGTCGTCAACCTTACGGTGCCGCTGGCCCACACCGACGTCAGCCTCGCGGTGCTGAATGCCGGCAAGCACGTTCATTCCGAGAAGCCGCTCGGCATCAATGTCACTGAAGCGCGCAAGGTAATGGAGCTTGCCGCGCAGAAGAGCCTGCGCGTCGGCTCCGCGCCGGACACGTTCCTCGGCGGCGGGCACCAGACCGCGCGCAAGCTGATCGATGACGGCGCGATCGGCATGCCCGTTGCGGGCAGCGCCTTCTTTGGCTGCCCTGGTCACGAGCGCTGGCACCCGGCACCGGGCTTCTATTATCTGCGCGGTGGCGGACCGATGCTCGACATGGGGCCATACTACATCACCGATCTCGTGCAGTTGCTTGGTCCGGTCGCGAGCGTGATGGGATCGACCGCACGTCCAAGGTCCGAGCGGCTGGTCACCAGCCAACCCATGAACGGCGCGATGATCCCTGTCGAGGTGTCGACCCATGTCGCGGGCACGCTCGAATTCGAGAGCGGGGCGGTCGTCTCGATCGCGATGAGCTTCGACGTGCCGAAGCACCGGCATGCGCCGATCGAGATCTATGGCGACAAGGGCAGCATGCTGGTGCCGGATCCGAACCGCTTCGGCGGCGAGGTGCAGATCGCAAAGACCGGCGGCGAGTGGGAGACCGCAGCGCTCACGCACGGCCACGTCGAAGGCGAATTCCGCTCCATCGGCGTTGCCGACATGGCCTCGGCGATCCTCGGCAACCGGCCGCATCGCGCCAGCGGCGCGCTCGCCTTCCATGTGCTGGAGGTGATGGAGGCGTTCCAGACCTCCGCCGACGAAGGGCGGCGCGTCAAAATCGAGAGCCGCGTCGAGCGGCCGGCGATGCTGCCGGCCGGGCGCGAAACCGGGCAGATCGATTGAGGATTGAGACATGCGCAAGGCAATGATTGTTTGGGGCGGCTGGCCGGGACACGATCCCGATCTCTGTGCGTCGATGATCCGCGGCTGGCTCAAGGCCGAGGGTTTCGAGGTGCGGGTCGAGACCTCGACGGCGGCGTTCGCAGATCCTGGGATCCACGATCTGTCGCTGATCATCCCTATCTATACGATGTCGAAGATCGAGAAGGCGGAGGCGCTCAACCTCTGCGCGGCCGTGCGCAGCGGGGTCGGGCTCGCCGGCCATCACGGCGGCATGTGCGACGCGTTCCGCGATTCGGTCGACTACCAGTTCCTGTGCGGCGGGCAGTGGGTTGCCCATCCCGGCAACATCATCGACTACAAGGTCGACTTGACGAAGCCGGAAGACCCCATCATGAAGGGTCTCAGCAGTTTCGAGCATCGTTCCGAGCAGTACTACATGCATGTCGACCCCGCCAACGAGGTGTTGGCGACGACGACCTTCACCGGAGAGCACGCGCCCTGGATCGAGGGCGTGGTGATGCCCGTGGTGTGGAAGAAGCGCTACGGCGCGGGCAGGGTGTTCTATTCCTCGCTCGGCCACCGCGCCTATGAGCTCGACGTGCCCGAGATCCGGACGCTGATGACCCGCGGCATGCTCTGGGCCGCGCGCGAATGATGGCCGGCGCGGCCCAGCCGCTCGTTCGCGCCACGCTCGAGGACGTCGCACGTGCGGCCGGCGTTTCGCTCGCCACGGTGGACCGCGTCGTCAACCGGCGCGAAGGCGTACGCGCCAAGACGGTCGCGCGTGTCGAGGCTGCGGTGGCGAAGCTCGGCTATCGCGCCGACGTCGCGGCGGCGCGGCTCGCGCGCGGGCAGAGCTTTCGCTTTGCCTTCGTGCTGCCGACCGGCAGCAACAGCTTCATGACAAATTTGACCGAGCAGGTCCAGCGCACCGCGGAGTGGCTTGCCGGTCAGCGCGGCTTCATCGATATCCTCCATGTCGATGTGTTCGATCCCGACGTGCTCGCCGGCGCCCTGGAGAATCTGTCGCCGGCCTATCAGGGGGTGGCCGTTATCGCGCTCGACCACCCCAGGGTGCGCGCCGCGATCGACGAGCTCGCATCGCGCGGGGTCGCCGTGGTGACCCTGGTGTCGGACGCGCCCAGTGCGCGCCGCCTGCACTACGTCGGCATCGACAATCCGGCGGCGGGACGGACCGCAGCGACGCTGATGGGCCGTTTCCTCGCCGGCAACGAGGGCACGGTTGCCGTGATCGCGGGATCGTTGTCGCTGCGCGACCACACCGAGCGGCAGTTCGGCTTCCACCAGATCCTGTCCAGCGAGTATCCGAACCTGCGCGCGCTGCCTGTCATCGAAGGCCGCGACGACAGCGACCGCACCCGCAAGCTCACGGCCGCGCTGCTCGCGCGCCATGCCGACCTCCGCGGAATCTATTGTTGCGGCGCCGGGAACCGTGGCATCGCCGATGCACTCGAAGCCTCGGGTCGCGCGCGCGAGGTGGTCTGGATCACCCATGAGCTGACCCAGCACACGCGGCGCTTCCTGGTCCGCGGCACGCTCGATGCGATCATCAACCAGGATCCCGGCCACGAAGCGCGCTCGGCAGCGCGCGTCCTGCTCGCGCATTGTTCGGGTGAGCCGATCAGCCCCGACCAGGAGCGTATCCGCATCGACATTTTTCTGCGGGACAATCTGCCGTAACAGCTGCAAGCCTTCGCGTCAGGTGACGACGTCTTGACGGAATTTGCCCGTGAATAAGCGGAATGCAGATTTGTTCCCGAACCAGATGCGTCTCCCCAAAATTATTTCTGATCGCGTCTTGCTCTTTTCCGACGGTTGCGACATTCTGTCTATGCACATAAGGGTAGTGCAGGGGAATAGAGGGAAGTTGGCTGGCGAATGTGAATGACGTCCCTCTATCATCTCGCGCTCGTCACGAACTTGGCTGAGTAGCAGCTACTCGCCGCAGTTCGCGCAGCGGTCCGCCCAGACAATCAGCAGATACTTATCGCAGGAAGCTTGGCCAGGCCATCTCGGTCGTCGGTGGCGGCTGTCTGTGTCCAGGCGTCTGTGCGGCGGTCCGCAGATCCCAACCGGGCGTGATCGAAGCCAGCGCGTGAAGCGCGGGGACGGCTCTGCATGAGTCGGCTGACATCCGAGCTGTGTATCGTTGTCTGTGTTGTGTCCAGCGTGATCTGAACGGTCGACTGTCGGTTCCGGGGGAGACGGGCATGCCCAATACGACAAACGTCAGCAACACCACGATTTCGCTCACCGACGGCAGCAGCCTGATTGTGACGGGCACCAACGATACGGTGCTGGTGAATTCCGGCTGGGTGCAGCTGAATACGCCTGGCGGAACCATCACGGTCAACGGAACGAGTGACACGCTGTCGGTCGTGAGCAATTTCAGCACGGCGGTGATCAACGGCAGTGGCAATGCGGTGTCGCTGGCGGGCACTCTGGATACGGTGACGCTGAACGGCAGCAACGAGACCGTGACCATCGGCGCGTCGGCGCCCAATGCCGTGGTGAACCTCAACGGTACCGGTAGCACGGTCACGGGGGGCACATCGGCCATGGCCGCGGCGGTCGTGCTGTCGGGGGCCGGCAACGCGGCGACGGTCGTGGGCGATGGCTATTGGGTGACGCTCGCGGGTGCGAGCGAGACGGTGACGCTGAGCGGTACCGGTGATCGCCTGATCCTGAGCGGGAACTACATCACGCTGAACACGTCGGCTGCCATCTCGGCGACGCTGAGCGGCGTCAGCGACACGGTGACGCTTGGCGGCAACGGCGTGAGCGTGGCGCTGAGCGGGACGAATGACGTTGCGACGCTGACGGGTAGCGGCGCCAACGTGAGCATGAACGGCAATCAGAACACGGTGAGCGCGTCCGGATCGACGATCGTGGTCTCCATGGCTGCCAACGGTACAGCGACAGTGGTGGGCAGCGGCGACTCGATATCGGTGGTTGGCAACCAGAACTTGGTGACGCTGACCGGGAGCAACGAGACGCTCACGGTGAGCGGCACCAGCGACGTCGTGACGTCGACGGGCAGCAGCGACATCGTGACAATCAGCGGCACCAGCGACGCGGTGACACTGACCGGCGACGGCCATCAGGTGACGGTGAGCGGACCGGGCAACACGGTGACGCTGAACGGGAACAACGAGAGCGTCTCGATCTACGGCAATGGTACGAGGTTGACGCTGACCGGAAGCGGCGACAGCGTCAACGTCAGTTCGACCAGTGGCAGCACGATCACGACGGCGAGCGCCACGAGCTTCACGATGACCGGTTCGGTCAGCGGGGCGACGATCAACGGCAGCGGCAATACCGTGTCGCTGACGGGGCAGCAGGAGACGGTGACGCTGAACGGCAGCAACGAGACCGTGATCGCGGGCACCGGCGCGACCAATGCGGTCGTGAACTTGAACGGGACCGGCAGCACGGTATCGGGTCTGTCGGGCACAGCAGTGGTTCTTTCCGGCGCCGGCAACTCGGCGACGGTGATCGGGAACACGGACTTTGTGCAGCTTACGGGGAACAGCCAGTCGGTGACGTTGATCGGCAGCAGCGACTGGTTGACGCTGAGCGGGAACTTCATCACGCTGAGTACGTCTGGTGCGCGCTTTGTGACGCTGGCCGGCATGAACGACACGGTGACGCTGAGCGGAACCGGGCTTGTCACTGTGCTGAGTGGCACGAGCGACAGTGCGACGCTGA
>NZ_LVEM01000007.1 GCF_001641335.1 Bradyrhizobium stylosanthis | reverse complement strand
TCGCGGTGGCGTCCGGCGCGTCCGCGGAGTTCGAGTGGTCCGAGTTGCCGTGTTCGACGTCGCTCGCGTCCGCCTTCTTCGCCAGGCCTGGCGGCAGGTCCGAAGCCTGCTGCTCGGCGCCGTTGCCCGGATTCGCGTCAGCGTCGGTCGAGGCCATCGCTGCCGTCTGCGTAGGCTCCGACGCGTGCTGCGAGTTACCGTGGTCCGCGCTGTCGGCCGCCACGACGGTCTCGGCCGCGTCCGGTGCGTCTGCAGAGTTTGAGTGGTCCGAGTTGCCGTGCTCGACGTCGCTCGAATCCGCCTTCTTCGCCAGCCCTGGCGGAAGGTCCGCAGCCGAAGCCTGCTGCTCGGCGATATTGCCGCCGCCGTTGCCCGGCTTGGTGTCGGCTTCAGTCGAGTCCGTCGCCTTGTTGGACGCGTGCTGCGAGTTACCGTGGTCCGCGCTGTCGGCCGCCACGACGGTCTCGGCCGCATCCGGTGCGTCTGCGGCGTTTGAGTGGCCCGAGTTGCCGTGCTCGACGTCGCTCGAATCCGCCTTCTTCGCCAGCCCAGGTGGAAGGTCCGAAGCAGAGACCTCCTGCTCGGCGATGTTGCCGACGCCGTTGCCCGGCTTGGTGTCGGCTTCAGTCGAGTCCGTCGCCTTGTTGGACGCGTGCTGCGAGTTGCCGTGGTCCGCGCTGTCGGCCGTCGCGACGGTCTCGGCCGCATCCGGTGCGTCTGCAGAGTTTGAGTGGCCCGAGTTGCCGTGCTCGACGTCGCTCGCATCCGCCTTCTTCGCCAGCCCTGGTGGAAGGTCTGAAGCCGAAGCCTGTTGCTCGGCGATATTGCCGACTCCGTTGCCCGGCTTGGTGTCGGCTTCAGTCGAGTCCGTCGCCTTGTTGGACGCGTGCTGCGAGTTACCGTGGTCCGCGCTGTCGGCCGCCACGACGGTCTCGGCCGCAACCGGTGCGTCTGCGGCGTTTGAGTGCCCCGAGTTGCCGTGTTCGTCGTCGCTCGAATCCGCCTTCTTCGCGAGCCCTGGTGGAAGGTCCGAAGCCGAAGCCTGCTGCTCGGCGATATTGCCGACGCCGTTGCCCGGCTTGGTGTCGGCTTCGGTCGAGTCCGTCGCGTTGTTGGATGCGTGCTGGGAGTTGCCGTGGTCCGCGCTGTCGGCCGTCACGACGGTCTCGGCCGCATCCGGTACGTCTGCGGCGTTTGAGTGCCCCGAGTTGCCGTGCTCGTCGTCGCTCGAATCCGCCTTCTTCGCCAGCCCTGGTGGAAGGTCCGCAGCCGAAGCCTGTTGCTCGGCGCCGTTGCCCGGCTTGGAGTCGGCGTCAGTCGCTTCCGTCGCGTCCGCCTTCTTCGCCAACCCCGGCGGAAGGTCCGAGTCCGAAGCGTGCTTCTCGGCGCCGTTGCCCGGCTTGGAGTCGGCGTCAGTCGCTTCCGTCGCGTCTATCTTCTTCGCCAACCCTGGCGGAAGGTCCGAATCCGAAGCGTGCTTCTCGGCGCCGTTGCCCGGCTTGGAGTCGGCGTCAGTCGCTTCCGTCGCGTCCGCCTTCTTCGCAAGGCCCGGCGGAAGGTCCGAATCCGAAGCGTGCTTCTCGGCGCCGTTGCCCGGCTTGGAGTCGGCGTCAGTCGCTTCCGTCGCGTCGGCCTTCTTCGCCAACCCCGGCGGAAGGTCCGAATCCGAAGCGTGCTTCTCGGCGCCGTTGCCCGGCTTGGAGTCGGCGTCGGTCGCTTCCGTCGCGTCTGCCTTCTTCGCCAACCCCGGTGGAAGGTCCGAATCCGAAGTGTGCTTCTCGGCGCCGTTGCCCGGCTTGGAGTCGGCGTCAGTCGCTTCCGTCGCGTCCGCCTTCTTCGCAAGGCCCGGCGGAAGGTCCGAATCCGAAGCGTGATTCTCGGTGCCCTTGCCGACGCCGTTGCCCGGTTTGTCGGCGTCATCGCCACTTGCAGACTCGGACTCCGACCCGTGCTGCGAGTTGCCGTGGTTCGCGTTGTCGGACGTTACGACGCTCGGCTGGACGGTCTCGTTCAACCCGGTCGGCGCAACACCGGTGTCCGCACTGATCGGCGTAGTCTTCGATGTGGGATTTTCGGCTGTGGTCGCCGTCTCGCTACGGGCAACCGCGGTCGATGAGACGTGAGCCAGCACGACGGGCGCACCATCGCTGTCTTCCGTTGCATTCGCCGACTCGCCCGAGGAGGTTTCGAACTTCGTCGACGGCCCCAGGCCGGTCCGGGTCTGCCCGAACTGGAACCTCAGGCCGCCGTCGGCCCGAATGCTCCAGGCTCCAGCCGTCTCGACTGTGCTCTCGCTCGCCCCGCCAACGGCATGGACGTTGTCCGTAGCCGCACCAGTGTCGTCGGTTGCGGTCACCGATATCAGCGCTTCTTCGAGCTTTTCCAGGGTGGCCGCGACAACCGCGCCGTCCGGCTGGTTGGCGCCATCAGCCTCCGCAATGGACACGATCCCCTGCAGGTGGATCTCCAGCAGGCCGCGTTCGCCGATATCGAGAACACGATCGGTCGCATTCACATAGACGATCGTTTCGTTGGTCGCGGCGTTGTAGACCCAGGCGAGCGTATGCGGCGGTATGGATTTGGTGGCTGCCGTCATATGCAGCCAGGCAAGGGCTCCGAACGCGGCAAGATTGAGCCTGCCCGACCCGGATGCGAAATCGAAGGCCGATTGGGACGGGGAGAAGCTGGCATCGGACGGGGCAACGTTCTTGTCGGCGTTGTCGCCCATCGCTTGATCGTGGCCATCTCCGGCAGCACCGGCGCCGTGGCCGGAGTCCTGCAGGCCAACGGTCTTCTGCAGGCCATCACCCGCGGCGCCCTGGCTCGTCTGGCCCTGGGCGCCTTCGCCAGCGACGCTGTCGTTTGCGGCGGTCACGAACCCGGCAGGCTTGGGGACATCGTGCGACAGGAAACCAGGAGCCGGGTCGACGTGAGAAGCGCCGGCCCCGGCCATCTTTGTCGTCGCATGGTCGCCGATGCCGGCGAGCAGGCTGTCGGCCAGCGCTTTGGCAGGATCATGCGGCTGCCCGGCGAGATGGGGGTCGTGCAGTGCGTAGATCAACGCACCGGCGAGCGTGGCGAAGGTGCCATACCCCGAGTGCAGCGACATCGGATTTGCAGCCAGCCGCGGGAACTGATGCTCCAGCGACGTGTCGTCTCCAGCCTGTGTGTCGTTGGTTCCGCGCAGCAAAAGGGCAGGGAGGTAAGGCGTGCTCGATCCAACGGGACCGTAGTCTTTGAGGGATTTCGAGCTCACGAATTGCTCGGCCGCGCGCAGCGCTTCGATGGCCGCCGCCGGGTTCGCGACTTGCCCCACCTTGGCGAAGAAGTCTCTCAACGTGGGCTGAGGCGTCTCGCCGGAAGCCGAGACGGCGAGGTGCCGGAGAATGGCTTTCTTCCAGGGCTCGTATTCGGCGTGCTCACCCGCATGGCCGATGCCGTGGTCGTTCGGAAGTCGTTCGTTCGCTTCCGCCGCCTTGAGTTCGTCCGCAATTGCGAGCGCCAGGAGGGCCAGCGAAAGCGTTCCGAAGACGGAGGTACGTTGCAACAGGGCGATGGTCGCGAGCACGGTCCTGTTGGTGATCTCGAGCTTCTGGAAAATATTGTACAGGTGGACTTTGACTGTCCCCTGGGAAAGGTTGAGCTTGCGCGCGATCTCCTTGTTCGACATTCCCTCCGACACGAGCCGTACGATCTGACGCTCCCGCTGCGTCAACAGCTCCATCATCTTTTCGATTTTGGTGCTGTCGGCTCCCTTGTCGGCGGGCGAGAGATCGGACTGCTGCAGCAACACACCGCGCTTCGCCATCAGCCTCAGCGATCGCAGCATCGTGTCGGGGGCGGCATATTTGGAGATGGCGCTGCAGGTGCCGGCAGCGATCGCCGCGGTCAGGTCGTGGTCGGACTCGGTGAAGAACACCAGGCGCGTGGGGAGATTCTCGGCCTTGGCGATCGCGAGGATTTCGGAGACCGTCAGATCCGGCAGGGTGTCGGCAAGAAGCGCGACATCGGGTGACAATGTCCTGATGGCGTCGAGGCAGCTCGCCCCGTCACTGACCGACGCGACGACGTCGAAGTCGTGCTGTGCCCCGAGCACAGACTTCAGCCCCTGCAGCACGATCGGTTGCCGATCGACGATCACGAGGCGGATGCGGGCAATAATTCCCTGCTGCGCAGTGACGTCTAACATGAACTCCCTCGACCCGGTCATCTATGTCCTTCGGCATATGGCCGGGGCCGGGTAGAGGCATTAAATTACAATTAATCGTTTGGAGAAAGAGGCTTAGCGGGGTTAACCCGACCTAAAATTGCACGTTTTTGACGGTATGCAGGTAGGAATTATGTCATTTGATCCCATGGGTGTTGCGGTTGATTGGCTCGATGCCTACCGCGCAGGTGATATTGAAGCGATCCTGGAGATGCATGCTGACAACGCTGTGGTCCACTGTGGCTGCGGCGGCGGCAAGACCATTTCCGGCCGCGAGGCATTGCGGGCCTATTGGATCGATCGTCTCAGGAAATATCCGGCAAGCACGCTGGATGATCTCAATCCCTACCACGAAGGGACGATCATGTCGTACGTCACGAGCGCAGGCGTCATGAGCGCGCTGTTTGCGTTCGACGACGCCGGCCGGATCAAGGAACTGGACTGCAGTCCCCCGCACTGAGTGCGCGGCTATCTAGACCTCCGACGGAACCTGTCTTGGCCCTGCGGCGCCAAGGTTACAGCCGGAGGCATGGGCGAATTCCGACGATGACGTCGATCTGAGGCGTGCGGCTTCGAACCCTATCGCGCCTTAACTGCCTCGCCGCCCTCCTTTTCACGCAGAACCCCGAGAGCCGGACGGCCCATCGCCTTGATGGGCTCGGCCAATTTTTCTCGCGATGGCGGCGTCTTCAGATACGCGATGATAACGGCTCAGTGCCGCTCTGGCGGATCATGGCAGGGGCGTTGAGACACCTCCGCGTTCGGAATTTATTATTTCGAATATTCTAGAAATACGGTTGACGGCCGGCGCGAAAGGGCGCATCCATGCCAACATGAAGATTGCCGAAGCAGCAGCACGTTTGGAGGCCCTGGGTAACCAGACCCGGCTCCAGATTTATCGGGCCCTGGTTCGCGCGGGGCACTCGGGCATGCCGGTGGGCCGTCTGCAGGAAAAGCTGAAAATCCCGGCCTCTACGCTGTCGCATCACATCAAGTCCCTGGTTGCGGTCGGACTCGTCAGTCAGGTGCGGGAGTCCACGACCCTGGTCTGTCATGCGAACTTCGATGCGATGCGCGGGCTGGTCGATTTTCTCGCCGCGGAGTGCTGCGCGGACGAAGTCGGATGCAAGGGTGCGCAGACGGCGGCGTGATCATTTTGGGTCATATTATTCGATGGTTCTAGAAAGATGGGAGAAGCCGAATGAACGTCAAGACGGTCGCCATCATCGGGGCAGGGCCTGTCGGCCTGGCTGCAGCAGCCCATGTGCTCGAGCGCGGCATGTCGCTCGTGGTGCTTGAGGCTGGCTCCGAGGCAGGGCACGCGATCCGTCAGTGGCAACATGTCCAGCTGTTCTCGCCGTGGGAGTACAACGTCGACAAGGCCGCTGCGCGCATGCTCGCGGCGACGGGTTGGAATTCGCCCGACCCGCAGTCCTATCCGACAGGGGGCGAGCTGATTGACGGATATCTCGATCCGCTCGCGACGCGCACGCCGCTCCGCGACATGATCCGGACCTCCAGCCGTGTGACGGCCATCAGCCGCGTCGGCTTCGACAAGGCGAAGACCAGGGGGAGAGAGCGGGCGCCTTTCGAAATCCGCTATCAGAACGGCAAGGGGCCCGAGGTGCTGCGTGCGGATGCCGTGATCGATACGTCAGGCACATGGTTCTCGCCCAATCCGGCCGGCAATAACGGCTTGCCGGCAATCGGCGAGCGCGCGTGCGCAGGCCGCATCGCCTACGGCATGCCGGATGTACGAGGTGCCGCGCGTTCCAGATATGCCGGGAAGACCGTTGCCGTACTCGGCGCCGGACATTCGGCCGTGGGCACGCTGATCGATCTCGCGCGCCTTGCGGACGAAGAGCCGGGCACGCAACCGGTCTGGCTGTTGCGCGGTGCCGACCCTGCCAAGGCCTTTGGCGGCGGCCGAAATGACAAGCTTGCTGCGCGCGGCGAACTGGGCTCGGATTTCGCTGCGCTTGTCGCCTCCGGCAAGATCAAGGTCGAAGCCGAATTCGGCGTCACGCATCTCTCGGAATCGGATGGCGGCCTCAGGATAGCGGCTGGTTCGTGCTGCGGCGCGCGCAGCGTGGCTGCAGACGAATTGATCGTGTCGACCGGTTTCCGTCCCGACCTCTCCTTCCTGTCCGAGCTGCGTCTGCGGCTCGATCCCGCCATCGAGGCACCTGTTGCCCTGGCGCCGCTGATAGATCCCAACGAACATAGCTGCGGCACGGTGCGCCCGCACGGCGCACGCGAGCTCGCGCATGACGAGCCCGGCTTCTACATGGCCGGCATGAAGTCGTATGGCCGCGCCCCGACCTTCCTGATGATGACGGGATACGAGCAGGTCCGCTCGATCGCGGCCGATCTCGCCGGCGACAAGGAAGCCGCAGCCAGGGTGGAGCTTGTGCTGCCGGAGACCGGCGTCTGCACGCGGGGTGGTGTCGAGGCCGCCGGCGCTGCATCTGGATGTTGCGGCGGGCCGGCAAAGGAGGAGCTCTCGGCCTGCTGTTCCGCCGATGAGACGGCGAGGAAGGCTGGTCGTGCGGGGTGTGGCTGCTCATGACGCAAGTCCTCGCGGGCCAGTCTCGAGGTCCGCTCGCCATCGTGCTCGCTCTCGGTACCGCCCAGACGATTGCGTGGGCGTCCAGCTATTATCTTCCCGCCATCCTCGCTGCGCCGATCGCACGCGATCTCGGTCTTGCGCCGACCTATGTGTTCGGCGCGCTCTCGGGCGCGCTTGTTATCTCCGGTCTGCTCGGCCCGCGCGTCGGCCATGCCATCGACACGTTCGGGGGGCGAAGTCTGCTCGCGATCTCGAATCTCGTGTTTGTGGCAGGATTGCTCCTGCTGTCGGTGGCCCATGGCGCGGCGGTGTTGATCGCGGCCTGGGCGTTGCTCGGGATCGGCATGGGCATGGGCCTCTATGAAGCGGCCTTCGCGACGCTTGCGCGCATCTATGGCTCCAATGCGCGACGAACCATCACCGGCATCACCCTGATCGCGGGCTTCGCCAGCACGCTCGGCTGGCCGCTCACGACGTGGCTGGAGTCGGAGTATGGCTGGCGTGTGGCCTGCCAGGTGTGGGCGGCAATCCATATCGCTCTCGCGTTGCCGCTCAATCTCTCGCTGCCGCGCGCCGTTCCATTGGACCAGCAGCCTCGACCGGGGGCGGCTGCGAGCCGGCAATCCGGACGCCAGAGCGAGACCTTCGCGATGGTGCTGCTGGCCTACATGTTTGCGGCGGCAAGCTTCGTCAGCTCTGGAATCTCGGCCATTCTGCCGACCATGCTGGTTGCGTTCGGTGCGACTCCGGCGCAGGCCCTGCTCGCAGGAGCATTGGTTGGGCCCGCACAGGTCGGTGCGCGCCTACTGGAGGCGGGATGGCTCGCCCGGTTTCATCCGCTGCTCTCGGCGAGGCTGGCCATGCTCATGAATCCGATTGGTGTGGTTGCACTGATCGCTGGCGGCCCCTTGCTCGCGACGACTTTCACGGTGTTGTACGGTGCGGGCAACGGCATCATCACCATCGCCCGCGGGACGCTCCCGCTGGCGCTGTTCGGGCCGGCCGGCTTCGGCAGGCGCGTCGGCATGATCTCGTTGCCTTCCAGGCTCACGGGTGCCGCCGCGCCGCTCGCGCTGGGGCTGATGGTGGAGCACATCGGCAGCAGCGCGCTGTGGATCAGCGCGCTCGTGTCCCTCTCGGCCTTCTTTGCGCTCTTGCTGTTACGCACCGAGCGGGCAACATCGACGCCCCTGCAGGTAGGAGAACAAAATTCCTAAGCTGAGCGGTCGATCCCTGATTGCGGTGATGTGCATCGGCCAGGTTGGCAATCTCCTGCCGCATGTCACGCTGTCCGCAAACCTCGCGCAGCATCTGATGCCGGCGTGGGGCCTCTCCGCCGCCGAAGGCGGGTTGATGGCGAGCGGCTACGCGTTCGGCTACATGCTTGCCGTGCCCGTGCTGACGACGTTGACCGACCGGATCGATGCGCGGATCGTCCTGCTCTGGGGCTCGATCGTCAGCGGGCTGGCGACCGCAGCGTTCGGCGTCTTCGCGCAAGGGTTTTGGTCGGGGACCGCGATCTGGTCGCTTGCAGGACTTGGATTCGCGGGCGCTTACATGCCCGGACTGAAGGCGCTGACCGACCGGCTTCCCGCGGGCGACACGTCGCGAGCCGTTACGCTGTACACGTCGAGCTTCTCGGTCGGCGTCGGGCTCTCGTTCCTCGTCGCGCAACTGATCGCCGACCGCTGGGGATGGCGGGCCGCCTTCCTTGTCACCGGCTTCGGCCCGATCGCGATGGTGATCGCGTGTCTCCTGATCGACCGCCGGCGGCCCGCGCCCAAAGCCGGGCGGTTGCTGAACTTCGCGCCGGTCTTCGCCAATCGTGAAGCGCTTGGCTACATCCTCGGCTATGGCGCCCATTGTTTCGAGCTCTATGGCATCCGCACATGGCTCGTGGGGTTCTGGACCTTCGTCGTCGCGCATCAGGGCGCGCCGTCGTGGCTGAGCCCCGTCGTGCTGAGCTTCTGCTTTGCGGTGATCTCGATGCCCGCGAGCATTCTCGGCAACGAGGCCGCGCTGAAGTTCGGCCGCCACCGCGCGATCACCATTGTGATGATCGCATCGGCCTGCGTGGCGCTGGTGATCGGGCTCAACGCGAGCGCGCCGGCCTGGCTGCTCGCACTGCTGCTGCTCGCCTATGGCCTGACCGTGCCGGCCGATTCCGGGGCGTTGACCGCCGGGATGTCGGCGGCGGCTGTATCCGAGCATCGCGGCGCCACGCTGGCCCTGCACTCGACGGTTGGCTTTGGCCTGTCCGCCCTTGGCGCCTGGGGGACCGGCGCCGCGCTCGACATCGCCGGCGGCCCGCAGAGTGCAACCGGCTGGCTGTTGGCGTTCATCGTCCTCGCGGCCGGAATTGCAGTGGGGCCGCTGGCGCTGCTGTGGGCGCGGAAGGCGCGGGGCAATCCTTCCTAGTCGGTCGATCCGCGCGCGGTGATGGGCCTGCTGGCTTGGCTTTCGTCCGAGTCCGGCGAGGCGTTGGTCGCCGCCTCCGATGACCGCCGCGCTTCCGGCTTGGTCCGTCGCGATCCGGCGCCTTCGGCAGCGATTGGCGCACCTCGCAACTGCACCGGCGCGTTCTGCCGGTGCCAGGACCCATCCTGAAACCTAGAGACATTTGCGAGGCCTGCGAGCGGCTCGACCGCGCAGCCATCCGCAAACCAAGGAGCACAGCATGCAAACCTCACCGCTTTCCCGTCGATCCGCGATCTTCCTGCTGATGGCGGCCTTGAATGTCGCACTGATTCCGATGGCGCATGGCGAGGCGCCGGCGCCAGATGCCATCGTCGGAATTTGGGAAGCCGACGACGGCACCGTCAAGCTCGACATGTTCAGGAGCGGAGCGGAGTTCCAGGCGCGCATGCTCTATGGCAACGAGATCGTGGAGGCCGATAAGGTCACCTTCAAGAAGGATGCGAGGAATCCCGAGGCGGCGCTGCGTTCGCGGTCCCTGAAGAACATCGTGTTCATCACGGGCTTGCGCTGGGAGGACGGCGAGTGGAGCGGCGGCTCGATCTATGATGCCTCGTCCGGCCGGACCTACAATTGCAAGGCCACCGTCAAGGACGGCAAGATGCATCTGAGAGGATATCTCGGCCTCCCGGCGATGGGGCAGACCCGCACGTTCCATCGCACCCGCGGGTGAACGGACACCCCCCGCTCCCAAACCGATTTGCCGGAGCGCGACCGTCGTGTCGCGCTTTTTTTTGAAAATTCGCTCGTAAATTCCATGGCTTGGAGGCGGCGCCGGCAATGGCGTGTCATGCAAGTCCGTTGGCGCGCTCTGTCAGTCAATTTGCGCCACGGAGACATCACAGTGGGAGCCAGAACGAAGAGAGGTTGGTATGTTTGACAAGTCGAAACGAACGGCGCTCGTCACCGGGGCGTCCTCCGGCATGGGCAAAGAAATCGCAAGGCGCCTGATCAAGGACGGTTTCCAGGTCTTTGTCGCCGCGCGGCACGTCGACAGGATGGATGATCTCGTCAAGCTCGGGGCAAGATCGCTCCGCATGGACATTTCGAACGAGGCCGAGATCAAGGCGACGGTCGATGCCATCTTGCGCGAAGTGGACGGGGTCGATGTGCTCGTCAACAACGCCGGCTTTGGCCTCTATGGTCCTGTCGAGGAGGTTGGCATCGACGAAGCGCGGTATCAGTTCGAGGTGAACCTGTTCGGCGCTGCCCGGCTGACGCAGCTCCTGCTGCCGAAGATGCGCGAGAAGCGCTCGGGCACGATCGTCAACATCACCTCGATGGGCGGCAAGATCTACACGCTCTTGGGCGCCTGGTATCACGCAACCAAGCATGCGCTGGAAGGCTGGTCGGACTGTCTTCGGCTCGAACTCGCCCCGTTTGGCATCAAGGTCGTCGTCATCGAGCCCGGTTTGATCGAGACCGGCTTCGGCGATGTGGTCGCCAATGGCCTGCTCAACCGATCGGGGACCGGTCCTTATGCCAAGCTGACGCAGATGGTCGCAAAATCGACCCGCGCTGCCTATGGACAGGGGCGCGGTACCAATCCGAGCGTCATTGCCGATGTCGTCTCCCGGGCTGTCAAGCAGTCCAAGCCGCGGACGCGCTATGTTGCGGGCAAATACGCGCGTCCGATGATCAAAATTCGCGAATGGTTCGGCGACCGCATGTTCGACCGCGTGATCATGAGCCAGATGCGTTAGGATCAGTCATGAGCGGAATAGCGGCAGACAGATGCAAGGTCCCCCGAGCCTTTTGGCAGGCGGTTGAGCATGTCGGTGTGCCGCCGGCCGTGCTGTTGCGGCAGGCGAAACTGCCGGCGACCTTACACCTGAACGATCAGGGGCAGGTCACGACGGCGCAATATTTTGCGCTCTGGAGAGCGCTCGAGGAGCTGAAGCCGGAGCCGGGGCTCGGCTTGATGCTGGTCCGGAGCGTCGAGACCGCGGTCCATCCGCCGTCGAGCCTCGCTGCGTTCTACGCAAGGGACTATCGCGACGGACTGCTCCGCATTGCCCGCTTCAAGCGGCTGTGCTCGCCCGAGCAGCTACAGGTCAAGGAGACCAAGGACGAGTGTGTCGTTACGGTGGAGTGGCCGTACGCGACCGATCCGGAGCCCGCGATCTCGACCGATGTGACCTTCGCGTCGCTGGTCGAACTCGGGCGTCGTGGTACGGGACAGCACCTTACGCCGAAGCGGGTGGAGCTGGTTCGTCCTCGTCCAAAGAGCGACGACCACCACAGGTATTTCGAATGTCTGATCCGCTATGGCGCGGCGCGTAACCTGCTGATCCTCAATCCGGCCGACCTCGATCGTCCGTTTCCGGGCCACAATCAGGAACTGCTCGAGATCCTCACGCCCGCGCTGGCATCGGCATTGGGTGAGCTGCAGGCGCGCAGCTCCGTCAGGGAGCAGGTGAAGGTGGTCCTCAAGCGGAGCCTTGCTAGCGGTCGGCCGGAATTGTCAGACGTGGCGCGCGATCTCGGCCTGAGCGAGCGGACCCTTCAGCGTCGCATCACCGAGGAAGGTGCGAGCTTCCGCGAGCTCCTCGTCGAAGCGCGTCAGGAGCTCGGACGGCAGCTTCTGTCGGATCCCACGGCCGACATCGACGAGGTCGCCTGCCTCCTGGGCTACCAGGATGCGAGCTCCTTCTATCGCGCGTTCCGGTACTGGGAAGGCGTGACGCCGAGCCGCTGGCGCGAGCTGCACGGCAACAAGATTCACTGACGATTCGGGCAACGCCATCCGGTTCGCTTCTGCGTCTTCATTGGCGCCTGCGGCAACTTCGTTGGCGCGCCTTGCGACTGCCGGTTGCGACGGATCGCGGTACGACGGCCCGGCAAGATCAAGCCCACTCACCAAGGAATATCGCATGTCAGGCAAAGTCTGGTTCATCACCGGAGCATCCCGCGGCTTTGGTCGCGTCTGGGCGGAGGCTGCTCTCAAGCGTGGCGACAAGGTCGCGGCCACCGCTCGCATTCTGGCCGATGTCGCCGACCTTGCAGCAAGCTATGGTGATGCGGTGTTGCCGCTTGCGCTCGACGTCACCAATGCCCAAGCGGTCCAGAATGCCGTGACAAGGGCTTACACGCATTTCGGACAGCTCGACGTCGTCCTCAACAATGCCGGCTACGCGCTGGTCGGAGCGATCGAAGAAGCGCACGAGGCTGACGTCCGCGCCGAGTTCGACACAAATTTCTTCGGCACCCTTCGCGTCATCCAGGCCGCGCTTCCGCTGCTGCGGCGCCAGCGCAGCGGCCATATCATCGGCGTGTCGAGCGTTGCCGGCATCGTCGCCGGTCCCATCACCGGATTCTACAATGCCTCGAAGTTCGCGATCGAAGCTCTTCATGAGAGCTTGGCGCAGGAGGTCAAGGACTTCGGCCTCAAGGTCACGCTGCTCGAGCCCGGCGCCTACGCGACCGGCTTCGCCAGCATGGCCTCGCTCCGGATCTCGCCGGTCATCAATGCCTACAGCAACACGCGGGCGGAGGTGTTTGCGGCAGGCGCCAAGCTTGAATTCGGCGAGCCGGAAGCGACCGCAGACGCAATCCTGAAGATCGTCGACGCGGAGAATCCTCCGCTGCGTTTCTTCGTCGGGACCGAGGGGCTGCCGCGCGCCCGCGCCGCCTACGCGGATCGTCTCGCGACGTGGGAGGCGTGGGAGACCGACTCCAACGCCGCTCAAGGCGAGGCGAGGCAGCACAACATCGCGTCCTAGCTGAGCCCTTGTCCATCGAACCGGGTCCGTTTGCTCATCCGCGCACGGAAAGAGGATGGTGATGAACGCCACCGCTGTTGCAGATTTCTTCCAGTTCTTCCGCTCATACGTTTCCAATCCGTGGCAGGTCTCCGCGATCGCGCCATCGGGCCAGTCGCTCGCACGCCTGATGACGCAAGAGATCGTGCCGGGCACCGGGCCCGTGATTGAACTCGGGCCGGGGACAGGCATCTTCACCAGGGCGCTGCTCCGGCGTGGCGTGCCGGAGCGCGACTTGCTGCTGGTCGAATACGGTTCGGATTTCGTCCGCCTTTTGCAGGAACGCTTCCCGAGAGCGCGCGTGCTTTGGATGGATGCGCGCCAGCTCTCCCAGTATGAGCTGTTCATGGCGCCAGCCTCGGCTGTCGTGAGCGGCCTTCCGCTGTTGTCGATGTCGCCGCGCAAGGTGATCGCGATCCTGAGTGGGGTCTTCCGCCACATGCAGGGGGGCGGTACGCTCTACCAGTTCACCTACGGACCGCGCTGCCCGGTGCCTCGGCCGATTCTCGATCGCCTCGGGCTGAAGGCCAGCCTGGTCGGGCGAACGGCGCTTAATATTCCCCCGGCATCGGTCTATCGCATTCGGCGTCGTCCCAAGCTGCGGGTCGGTCGGGATGACGAAGTGCAATCTCCGGAGGTCACGTTCTGATGTCAGGCAGAGCGACGACGGTCTCTTGAAGTTGTCGACGAGGGAAGGCTGCGCCCTGAGACAAAAAAGCTGCGACGGACTGGTTCGCGCGTGCGTTCACGTGTTTTGCCCGACACGTCAACGCCGTGCATGCACGGCCGGCAGCCTCGCCATCATCGAGCCGAAGAGCCCCAATGATTCCAATGCCCCCGCTACTGTGCATGGGGTTGTTTTCGCAACTTTGTCCTGAGGCTGTCCGAGACAGCTACGCTCAGCGCCGTCCGCGCGGCGCCTCGGCCTTGGCGGGCGGCTCGGTCTGCGGGCCGCAGGTCGCGGCTTGCAGCGTCGCCTGGGCCTGCGGCATCAGGCCGGGCTCGGCGGCGAGTGCCTTCATCACGATCAGGCCGGTGGTGCTGGGGGAGTCGATGATCAGGCGGTCGGCCGCGGTGACCTCTTCGTCTTCGGGCAGCTCGTTGTGCTGCGCTTCCGTCATCAGGTCGAGCTCGATCACCTTGCGGCCCGCCGAGCGATCGTTGATGGCGTAATAGGCGATCTCGTTGCGGGTGTAGAACGACACCGAGGTATAGGCCTGGCTCACCGGCACCGTCAGCTTGATCGGCCCGCCCGAGAGGTCGTAGCGGCAGATCGCGAGCGCGAAGGCCGGATCCATGAACGGCATCGGCGAGGTCTGCGGATCGGCGAGGGGAAGCTGGGTGACGCCGTTCAGCTTGGTCATCGGCGTCAGCCGCGAATAGGCATCCTGCGTCGCGATCCGCGGCAGCGCCAGCACGCTGACGAGATGGACCACGAGGCCCAGCACCACGCCGGCAACGATGGTGAAGACCAGGCGGATCATGAGCAGCCCACCGTCGAGATGGTGGGCATCGGCGCATCGCGCTGGGTGCGCGTCGCAACGCCGACCGGCGTGTCGTAGAGGCGGAGCATCAGCGCGTAGCGCTCGATGCCGCCGGTCGGCAGCCAGTTGCCGGCGCGCGAGCGCGAGGCGATGCGGATCTCGAACGAGCCGTCGGAGCCGCGTACGATCTCCTGGCTGGTGAAGCCGTAGCGCTGGAGCGAATTGGCGACGAGATGACCCTTGCGGTCGTACAGCGTCAGCGTCCAGAACCGCGCCGGCGGCGTCACGCCGGAGACGATGACGTCGCAGCGGCCGTCGAGCGCCTTCTTCTTGTCGTCGGCTGTGGCGGTGAAGGCGACGCCGTCGCCGGTGCCGATCGGCAGCTCGCCGTTGCGCACGATGGTGGCGCGCGAATAGGGATCGACGTCGGCGGTGCCGGTGCGCGGCCGCGCGGTCCAGGCGCCGATGGTCAGCGCGCCGATCTCGGTGCCGCGCGTCGTCGTCATCCAGGTGGCGCCGACGCCGACCACGGTCGCGAGCAGGAGGGCCGTCAATGTGATCAGGATCAGCCGCACGGGTTTCGATCAGTTCTTGCGCGGGGCGGATGCGTTCGCATTCTCTTCCGCGTAATTCTGCGGGAAGGCGAGCGCGCTCGTCGACGAGGACGGCTTGGCCGCCTTGGTGTCGTTGCTGGTTGATTTGGTCGCGGTCTTGGCGGCGTCATCCAGCAGCTTCTCGACGCGTACCAAGATGTCGGCGCCGCGCTTGGTCAGCACGGGCGGCGGGCCAGGCTTGGTCTCCAGCACCTTCGGCGCCGCGCTGGCCTGCGCGTTCGCGTCCTTCGGCTGCGGCGGCAGCTTCTGGCCCATGCCGATGCCGGGGATCTCGCGGACCTCGACGCCCTGATGCGCGGCGACCATGATGTCGTGCCAGGTCTGCGCCGGCAGCGAGCCGCCGGTCATCCGGTTGGTCGGCGAGTAGTCGTCGTTGCCGTACCACACCGCGCAGCTGAAATTGCCGGTGTAGCCGACGAACCAGGCGTCGCGATACGCATTGGTCGTGCCGGTCTTGCCCGCGGTCGGAATGCCGTCGAGCGCTGCGCGGCGCGCGGTGCCTTCGCTGACGACGTGGCTCATCATGCCCGCCATGTCGGCGGCGATGTTCGCCGGGATCGCCTGCCGCGGCTTCGGGCCGTCGCGATCCCAGCGCCAGACCAGATCGCCGGCGCCGGTACGCACCTCCAGCACGGAGTGCGGCGTCACGGCCCGGCCGCGATTGGGGAAGGTCACATAGGCCACGGCATGCTCGAGCACGGTGACTTCGTCCGAACCGATCGGCAGTGACGGCGTGTCGGGCAGCGGCGCCTTGAGGCCGAAGCGGCGCGCGACCTCGACGATCTTGGCGCGGCCGATCTTGGCGGGGTTCGGCGCCTTCGGCTGCTCCTTCTGGCCGATCGCGATCGAGAGCTTCACCGGCACCACGTTGATCGAGCGCGTGATCGCCTGCGTCAGCGTCACCGAGCCGGAATAGGAATGGCCATAGTTCTGCGGACACCAATTGCCGATGCAGACCGGGCCGTCGACCACGATCGAGTTCGGCGTGAAGCCGTTGAGGAGTGCCGTGGTGTAGACGTAGGGCTTGAACGAGGAGCCGGGCTGGCGATAGGCGTCGGTGGCGCGGTTGAACTGGCTGGCGCCATAGTCACGTCCGCCGACCATGGCGCGGATGCCGCCGTCGAGATCGGAGACGACGGTCGCCGCCTGCGTCGCGTGATAGTCGCGGCCGAACTGGCGGAGCTGGTTCTCGATGGCGTCTTCGGCCGCCTTCTGCACGTTGGTGTCGATCGCGAGCCGCACCACGAAGACGCGCTCGGTGTAGGACTTCGGGAAGGTGTCGACCAGCTTGCGCATCTCGTCGAAGGCGTAGTCGAGATAGTAGTTCGGCGAGGCCTCGTCGCGGCGGTCGACGGCGAAGGCGGGATTGCGGCGGGCGCCGAACACCTGGCCCTCGGTCATGAAGCCGGCATCGACGAGGTTGTCGAGCACGACGTTGGCGCGGGCGCGCGCGGCGGGCAGGTTGATGTGCGGGGCGTATTTGGTCGGCGCCTTGAACAGGCCGGCGAGCATCGCCGCTTCCGCCAGTGTCACGTCGCGCGCCGACTTGTTGAAATAGAAGTGCGCCGCGCCGTCGACGCCGAAGGTGCCGCCGCCCATGTAAGCGCGGTCGAGATAGAGCTTGAGAATCTCGTTCTTGGTCAGGCGCCATTCCAGCCAGACGGCGAGGAAGGCCTCGTTGACCTTGCGCTCGATGGTGCGCTCGTTGCTCAGGAACAGGTTCTTGGCGAGCTGCTGCGTGATCGAGGAGCCGCCCTGGCGCACGCCGCCGGCTTGCGCGTTGGTGACGAGCGCGCGCGCGGTGCCGGCGATGTCGATGCCGAAATGCTCGTAGAAGCGGCGGTCTTCGGTCGCCAGCGTCGCCTTGATCAGGACGTCCGGAAAATCTTCCAGCGGAATGGAGTCGTTGTGCTTGATGCCGCGGCTGCCGATCGGGTTGCCGTAGCGGTCGAGGAAGCTGACCGCCAGATCGGACTTCTTCAGCCAGTCCTCGTCCGCGGTCTCGCGGAAGGCGGGGATGGCGAGGGTGAGCATCAGCACCAGGCCGCCGAGCCCGAGGGTCGCAGCCTCCGACAGCGGCTCGATGAACACCCAGCGCTTCCACCGCCCGACATAGAAGCGGTCCATGAAGGTCGAATAGCGCTCGTAGAGCTCGCGGATGCCCTTGGCCGAGGAGAACAGCGAGGAGTCGATGCGCGCGTCGAGGTCCAGAAAGAAATTCCGGACGCGGCTCTTCCAATTGGATGGTGTGTTCTGAACCACCTAGAACCCTTGAGGCTCGCTTCGACAGCGTTCAAGCACCCGGCCGGGGCGGCATCGGGACGTCTTGCGGGAATGTTGCGGCAAACCCAAGGCGCCCGGTTCGCGTCCTTTGGGGACTTGCTGTTCCTAATAGCCGAGCAGGGCCTATAAACCAATGGTCAGGCTCGGTATTTTGAACAACAGGCCTAATTGACCCCGGTTCATTACGGGTCTCACGGGGGCGTTGCTTGCAGCCTGATGCCCCCGCGCCCTAGATGGCGTTAGCCGTAGCTCTTTCGAACCTTGTTGAGACGCATGACCGCAGCTCCCAAACGACCTTCAGGCCAGGAAGGATTCTTCTGGAAAACCAAGACGTTGGAAGAGATGTCGACGGCCGAATGGGAAAGCCTGTGCGACGGCTGTGGGCGCTGCTGCCTGAACAAGCTCGAGGACGAGGATACCGGCCAGATCTATTTCACCCATATCGGCTGCAAGCTGCTGGATGGCGCGACCTGCGCCTGCAAGGACTACCCGAATCGTTCCGACAAGGTTCCGGACTGCGTCCGCCTGACCCCGGCCAATGTCCGCACCCTGAACTGGCTGCCGCCGAGCTGCGGCTACAAGCTCGTCGCCGAGGGGCGCGACCTCTATTGGTGGCATCCGCTGGTGTCGGGCGATCCCAACACCGTTCATGATGCCGGCGTCTCCGTGCGCGGCCGCGTCGAGGGCAGCGAGGAGGAGATTCCCGACGAGGATCTCGAGGACCACATCGTGCAGTGGCCGGCGCAGCTGCCGAAGCGGGCGCGCCTGAAGCGACGTCCGAAGGACTGACCCGCCGCACACTGGCGATCACGCGTTCGGGATGACCCGCGGGTGGGATGCTCCCATGCGCGGCGGTGCCTGCCCGGGAAGAACTTTCCTCTCTACATTGGCTGCATAGAACGAATCCTTCGCGGCGTTGCGCCGCCCATGCGTCCGATCGAGATGAACAAGTTCGACCGGCAGAGCAGTTCTGCCGACATCCAGGCATTGCCCGACGATATCGCCGAAGAGCTGTCCCGCCTTCCGAGCGAGGTCATCAGCGTCGATGACGCCCCGTCCATCGCGCCGCCGGTGCCGCTGACCTCCGACGAGGTCCGCACCATTGTCGTCAGCCTGATGCTGACGATGTTCCTGGCAGCGCTCGACCAGACCATCGTCGCGACCGCGCTGCCGACCATCGGGCGCCAGTTTCAGGACGTCTCGAACCTGTCCTGGGTCATCACTGCCTATCTGCTCGCCTCGACCGCCGTCGCGCCGGTGTTCGGCACGCTCAGCGACATCTACGGCCGCAAGGCCATGATCATCACCTCGCTCAGCCTGTTCGTGGCCGGCTCGATCCTGTGCGCGATCGCGCCGAACATGCCGATGCTGATCCTCGCCCGCGGCCTTCAGGGGCTCGGCGGCGGCGGCATCATGCCGGTCGTGCAGACCGTGATCTCCGACGTCGTCTCACCGCGCGAGCGCGGCCAGTACCAGGCCTATTTCTCCAGCGTCTGGATGGTCGGCGGCATTCTGGGCCCCGTGATCGGCGGCGTGTTCGCCGAACATCTGCACTGGTCGATGATCTTCTGGATCAACCTGCCGCTCACGGCTGCTGCGCTCGCGCTGCTGCTGCCGAAGATGAAGAAGATCCCGGTGTTCCACCGCAAGCGCAAGGTCGACTGGCTCGGCGGCGTGCTGCTGATGGCGTCCGCGGTCGTCTTCATGCTGGTGCTGACCTGGGGCGGCACGCGCTTCCCTTGGCTCTCGCCGACCGTGCTCGCGATGCTCGGCGGCGCGGTCGCGCTCGTCGTCAGCTTCGTATGGCACGCGCGTCGTGCGGACGAGCCGTTCCTGCCGCTGCCGCTGCTCGGCGGATCGGTCGTGCCATTCGGCCTGATGGCCGGCGGCTGCGCGCTCGGTGCGATCACGGGCCTGACCGTGCAGCTCCCGCTCTATTACGAGTCGGTCTACCATCTCAGCGCCAGCGAGGCGGGGCTTGCGCTGATCCCGCTCGCGGCGATCTCGACCTGCGGTGCGGCGATCGCCGGCCGCACCATGGCGCGCGCCAAGCACTACAAGCGCGTCGCCATCGTCGGCACGTCCTGGGCCGCGCTGTGCGGCCTCGGCCTCACGGTCACCACCTTGCCGCTTTGGGCGCTGCTGACGCTGATGGGCGCGTTTGCACTCGGCCTCGGCACCACCTTCCCGGTCTGCGTGGTCTCGATCCAGAATTCGGTCCAACGCCCACAAGTCGGCACCATCACCGGCGCGCTGAATTTCTTCCGCTCGCTGATGTCCTCGTTCACGGTTGCGGCCTTCGCGGCGATCCTGCTGATCGCGCTCGGCGCCGACGTGCCGCTCGCCGGCGAGCATCACGTCGCGGGCGGCATCCCGGCGATCCCCACCGAGGACATGCGCCACGCCTTCCGCTACGTCTTCGGCGCCGCGACCGCGCTGATGGCCGGCGCTGCGCTCTGCCTGATCATGATGGAGGAGCGGCCGCTGGCCGGTCCGAGCACGGCGCAACCGGTGGAGATGGCGGAGTAGGGGGCTCCATTATTGGAGCTCTAGCCGCCACGGTCGGGATCGTCGTCGACATCGCCAGCGGTCTTCCGCGCTTTTGCCGCGAGCTGTTGCTTGAGCTTCGCGATCGCATCAGTGGACCAATCACGGACATCGGTGACCGCGACCCAGGCATCGACGTAATGCTCGGGTGCATAGACATGTCCAAAGCCCATCGGCGTATTGGTCGCGACCGCCATGTCGAGCGCGAGCTGGAGCATGGTCACGATCGGATACCATCGCAGCTCCGGTGAGACGTCCGGCCCGCGCGGATCGTTCAGCCAGGCCGGCGCCTGATAGGCGTCGCTATAGGCGAAGAACGTGATCGCATCGCTGGCGTATTGCAGATAGACGACGCGCATTGCGCCCCATGGCGCATCCGATGGCACCGTCGCTCCGTTCTGGTTCATGAAGCGCACGAAGCGGCTGTCGCGGAATTGCGGCAGCCAGGCCGGCGAGCCCGGATTGCGGTTCGCCGTGATCGCACGCCAGAAGCGGCTCTCGAACGGTGCTCCGCTCCACAGCGCACCGGCAATGGGATCGCCGATCGTCTCGAACAGCTCTGCGGATTTCTCCGAGTTCAGGGCACCAAGGCTGAGCCCGTGCAGATAAAGCCTCGGCCGCTTGTCCTTCGGCAGTGTCGTCCAGTAGCCGTAGATCTCGGCGAACAGCGCACGCGCGGCCTCCGCGCCGTATTCGGGCTGAAACAGCAGCGACAGCGGGCTGTTGAGATAGGAATACTGCATGGCCACGCTGGCGACATTGCCATGGTGGAGATATTCGACCGTATCCATGGCTGACGGGTCGATCCAGCCGGTCCCGGTCGGGGTGATCACGACGAGAACGGCGCGATCGAAACCGTGCTGCCGCTTGAGCTCGTCGAGCGCCAGCCGCGCACGCGCCTGCGCCGTCCCGGCGCCGGCGAGGCCGACATAGACACGCACCGGCTCCTGCGCGGCCTGTCCCGTGACGGCGCTGATCTCGGCTGCGCGCGGACCGGAGGCGATGAAACGCCGCCCCATGCGTCCAAGCTCCTTCCATTTCACCAGCGATGCCGTGCTTCCGGTTTTCCCGGGATCAGTGGGTTGCGGCCGTTCGGGCTCGAACAGGCCGTCGAATTCGCGGAAGGATGAATCGAGGGCGTCGAACGCGGTGCGGATCAGGAAATTGTTGGCGATCGACCAGAACAGCAGGCCGGCGATCACGACGCCGACGACATTGGCGACCCGTCGCGGAACGAAGCGTTTCGTCTGCAAGGCGAGGAACCGCGAGAGGGTCGCGAACAGCCGCCCCAGCAGCAGCAGCGCGACAAACGTGACCAGAGCGACCGCGCAGACCTTGAGCGGATGCGCGGTCTCGACCGGCGGCATCTTCATCGCGGCGCGGACCGAGTTCTGCCACTCGGCCGCACGCCACAAATACACGACGACGACGATCAGGCAGCCGGCTGCAACCAGTGCATTGGCGCGCGAGCGTAGACGGGCCGACGGTTCGGGCAGCTCGAGATAGTGCCACAGCCAGCGCCAGAGGTTTCCGGCGAGGTAGCCGATTGCAAAGCAGCCGCCGGCGAGGGCGCCCTGGGTGAGGTAGCTCCGCGGCACCAGCGTCGGCGTCAGTGCGGCCGCAAAGAACAGGGCACCCAGCATGAGGCCGATGCCGGACAGCGAAAGCAGCTGTCGCTGAACGAGCCGCGCGAGACCCTTCAAGGCATCCTCCGCGTGACGCTATCCCTTGGCGCTCTCCGCAAAACTGCTCCTCCGCGGCAGCAGGATCGTGAACTCGGTGAATTCTCCCGGCACGGTGGCGACGTCGATCGTTCCGCCGTGCTGCTTGACCACGATATCATGGCTCATCGACAGGCCAAGGCCGGTGCCTTCGCCGGCCGGCTTGGTGGTGAAGAAAGGATTGAACATCTTCTCCTTCACCGCGTCCGGAATTCCGGTGCCGTTGTCGCGGATCCGGATCTCGATGGTGTCGCCGCGATCGCGGGTGGCGGCGATCACCACCGGCTCGTAGCCGGCCGCGCTACCCTCCGCCTTGCGCCGGGTCACCGCGTAAAACCCGTTCGAGATCAGGTTCAGCAGCACCCGCGTGATCTCCTGCGGGAACACCTCGGCTTGCCCGGCCGCCGGATCGAGCTCGCGCCTCAGCGTGACGTCGAACTGCGGCTTCTCGGCGCGCGCGCCGTGATAGGCGAGGTTGAGGCTCTCCTCGACCAGCGCGTTGATGTCGCTCATCCGGTGCTCGCCGCCGCCTTCGCGCGAATGCAGGAGCATGTTCTTGACGATGGAATCGGCGCGCTGTCCGTGCTGCACGACCTTGTCCAGATTGTCCTTCAGGAGTCCGGTCAGCTCGTCCACCTCGCTGCGGACATCGTCCAGGAGCGCAACGGGTGCGAGCACCTCGTTCAGCTCCTCGGTCAGCTCGGCGGAGAGCGCGGCGAAATTATTCACGAAGTTGAGCGGGTTCTTGATCTCATGCGCGATGCCGGCCGTGAGCTGGCCGAGCGAGGCGAGCTTCTCGGTCTGGATCAGGCGGTCCTGTGCCGCGCGCAGATCGTCGAGCGATTTCGCAAGCTCCCGCGTGCGGTCCTGTACTTCGTCGAAGAGGCGCACATTCTCGATAGCGATGACGGCCTGGTCGGCGAAGCTGGTAACGAGCTCAATCTGCTTTTCGCTGAACGGGCGGATTGCGCGCCGTGCGAGGACAATGGCGCCAACCGTGCTGCCTTCGCGCAGCAAGGGCACACCAAGGAAGCTACGCGGATTGCCGCTCAATTCCTGGCCCTCGAAGAAATAATCGGGATCTTCGAGCACGTCCGTGACATGGACCACCTTGTCGCCGAGCAAGGTCCGGCCCGTGATGGTGCGCCGATCCGGCCGGACCGGGAGATCTCTTACATAGTCGACGAACTCGGCCGGGAAGCCGTAGGAGCCTGCGCGGAAATAGGTGGTGCCGGCCTTGCGGGTAATCGCCGCCACGTCGGCTTCACATAGCCGCGCCGCCGATTCGACCAGCGTATCGAGTACGGCCTGCAAGTCGAACGCCGAGCGGCTGATGACCTTGAGCACGTCGGCCGTCGCCGTCTGCTGTTGCAGCGACTCCGTCAAATTCTCGGTGCGCTGGCGCAATTCGCTGAGCAGCCGCGCGTTCTCAATGGCGATCACGGCTTGCGCAGCGAACTGTTTCAGCAAGGTGATCTGCTTGCTCGAGAAGGGCCGGTTCTCCTGCCTGAAGATCATGACGGTGCCGACCACGCGCTCGTCCTGCAGCAACGGCACCGCGAGCAGACAGCGCGCGCCGCCGAGATCGACCAATGCCCGACGGTTCGGCTCTCCGCCGCGATAGACATCCGACTCCAGAAGGTCGACCATTTCGACGAACGGTTCGCCCCTCAGAAGGCGCGCGGGCGCGGTGGCCGGACCATAGTTGAGGGGCGTCGTGCGGCGGAATTCATCGTAGGCGGGTGACAGGCCGTAGGTGGCAGCCGTGTGGAACTGCGTGCCATCGTAGGTATTGAGCACGCCAAAACTGGCGCCGCACAGCTGCATGGCCTTGCCGAGCATCGCCTCGAATACCGGCGTGAGATCGCCTGCCGATCGGCTGATGACGCTGAGCACCTCCGATGTCGCAGTCTGCTGCTCCAGCGACTCTGCGAGCTCCCTTGTGCGATCCTGCACCTCGTTGAACAGCCGCGTGTTCTCGATGGCGATCACGGCCTGGTCGGCGAAGGTCTTGAGCAGGTTGATCGCCTTTTCGGGAAACGGGCCCGCCTCGGGCCGCGTGACGCCGATGGTGCCGATCGCGACGCCGTCGCGCAGCATCGGGATCACGAGGATGCTGCGATAGCCGCGGGTGCGCGCCAGCTCCCGCATGGCGTCCGTAAGGTCCGGCTCGTTCTGCATGTCGCTGCGGAATGCGTATTCGCCGCTGGTCGCGACCCGGCTGTGAATGCCTGACGAAGACAGCGGAGCCGGGAAGGAGCTGAGCAGGTCGGCATTGCCGGCCGTGTTGTCGGTGGTGAAGGCGGCCAGATGCAGCATGCCGTCGATGACGCGAGTGACGGTGGAGGAGTGCCCGCCGATCAGGCTCTTGGCACTGTCGGAGATCGCCTGGAACACTGGCGTGACATCGGCCGGCGAGGCCGCGATCACCTTGAGGATGTCGGCGGTCGCGGTCTGCCGCTCCAGCGCTTCCCTGGTGGCGTTGAACAGGCTGACATTCTTGATCGCGATCACCGCCTGGTCGGCGAAGGTCTGCAGCAGCCGCACGTGATGTTCGGCGAACGCACCGGTCGCGCGGCGCGTGGCGATGATGATGCCGATGGCCTCGCCCTCGCTCATCAGGGGCGCGAACAGCATGCTGCGATAGCCGCGGGCGCGCGCGATGTCGCGCGCGGCGGGCTCGAACTCGGTGTCGGGCAGTTGCGCCGCGGAACCGTCGGCGACGAGCTGATAGGGCGGGAACCGGGCGAACGGCACGGGGAACGAGGCCTGCAGCACACGGTCGCCGGCCGGATCGGTCGGCGTGAACGCCGCAAGATGCGCGGCGCCGTCGACGTAGCGCAGCACGGCGGTGGAGAAGCCGCCGATCAGCCGGTTGGCATTGGCGGCGATGGCGTCGAACACCGGCTGCACGTCGGAGGGCGAGGCAGCCATCACCTTGAGGATGTCGGCGGTCGCGGTCTGGCGCTCCAGCGCCTCCCGCGTCTCGTTGAACAGCCGCGCATTCTCGATCGCGATCACGGCCTGGTCGGCAAAGGTCTGCAGCAGCTGCACTAGATCGCTTGCGAACGCGCCGGGCTCGGCGCGCGTGACGCTGATCATGCCGACCGCCGTGCCGCCGCTCATCAGCGGCATGAACAGCACGCTTCGGAAGCCGCGCAGCCGCGCGAGGTTCCTGTTCAGCTCCGGGACATCGTCGGCCTCGCTGTCGGGAAACTGGATGGTCTCGCCGCCACGAACCAGGGCGAAGGTCGGAAAGTCCGCGATCTTGCGCGGGAACGACGCCTGCAGCCCTTCATCCGCTTCGGGACTGGTGGGCGTGAAGGCCACGAGGTGGAGCTCGTCGCCGATGAACTGCAGCACGGTGGCGGAGAAGCCGCCGAGCAGGCGCTTCGAGCTCGACGCGATCGCCGCGAACACCGGCCGCGCATCGGAGGGCGAGGCCGCGATGGTGCGCAGGATCTCCGCGCTGGCGCTTTGTCGGTCGCGCGCGATCGCAAGCTCGCCGCGCAGCCGCGCGTTCTCGGCTGCGAGCTCGTTGGCGATATCGTCGGGAGGGGTGGTCATTCGCGATCCGGCCTGATGCCGCGAGGGGCGGCACCGGGCCGGATTATCACATCCCCTGCGGCCGGAGCCAGCCTCGGAACGCCTGCCGGGAGCTGGTCCCGCTCACGTGCCCGGCCGCGACACCTCGGTCTCCTTGCTGGTAATGAACTCCAGCAGCACGGGGATGCCTTCCTGCGTCTTCTGGATGCCGCGCTTGATCGCGGGAATGATGTCCTCGGGCCTCTCCACCCGCTCGCCATAGCCGCCGAAGGCGCGTGCCATCGCGGCATAATCGCCGGAGATGTCGGTCGAGCGATATTTCTCAGTCGAGATCGGCATTACCTTCAGCTCGATCGCCATCGAGAAATTGTTGAGCAGGATCGACATGATCGGGATGCGCTCGCGCACCGCGGTCTCGAAATCCATGCCCGTGAAGCCGATGGCCGCATCGCCCCAGACGTTGATGCAGAGCTTGTCGGGCTTGGCGAGCTTGGCGCCCATCGCGAGCCCCAGGCCGTAGCCGAGCTGCGTCGTCTTGCCCCAGCCGAGATAGGTGAGGGGTTCCACCGCCTTCCAGAACGGCGAGAGCTGGTCGCGCGGGCTGCCGGCATCGTGCGTGATGATGGTGTTCTTGACGTCCACGGTGTGCTGCAGGTCCCACAGCACGCGATAGGGGCTCAAGGGGGCGTCATTGCTGGTGAGCTTCGGCATCCACTTGGCCAGCCACTCCTTGTGCGAAGCGGCGATCTCGGCCGCGACGGCCGAGGCGTCGCGGTCCGCGGTGACGGTCTTGCCGATCTCCTCCAGCAGCGCGTCGAGCACGAGACCGGCGTCGCCGACGAGACCGATCTTCGCCTCGACATCCTTGTTGAGATGGTTCGGATCGAGCGTCGAATGGATGATGGTCTTGCCCTTGGGCATAGCGATGCCGAAATTGGTCTCGGTGAAGGAGCAGCCGATGCCGAAGATGACGTCGGCCTCTGCGAGGAATTTCGGGACCGCGCGCGGCACTGCGAGGCCGCCGGAGCCGAGCGAGAGCGGATGCGTCTCCGGGAACGACGATTTGCCGCCGAGGCTGGTGGTGACGGGAATCGCCAGTCGCTCGGCCAGCCGTTTCAACTGCGGCCAGGCCTGCGCGTAGTGCACGCCCTGGCCGGCATAGATCACCGCCCGTTTTGCATTCACGAGCAGGCCGGCGGCCTCCTTCACGTGCACGGGGTCGGCGCCGTAGCGGGTGCGCAGCACAGGCGTGTAGTTCAGCGGCTCCGGCACCTCCTCGTTCCACATGTCGGAGGGGATCTCGACGATCACGGGCCCGCCGCGCCCATTCTTCAGCTTGGTGAAGGCGCGGCGGAAGATGTTGGCGACTTCCGCGGCCAGGATGATCGGCTCGGACGATTTCGCGAACGGCTTCATCGCCTCGCTGGAATTGAAGTTCGGCTCGATATGCGCAAGGCGGCGCTGATAGCCCATGGGCAGCACCAGCACGGGAACGGATTCGCCAAAGCACTGGGCGACGCCGCCCATCGCGTTCTCCGCACCGGGCCCGTGCTGCATGCAGAACGCGCCGATGCTGCGCCCCGACGTCACCCGCGAGATCGCATCCGCCATGTGGATGCCGACGCGCTCCTGCCGCACCATGACGGGGCGGATCTCGGCGTTGGCCGCGTGTTCGATCAGATGGTTGACCGGATAGCCACAGAGGATCTCGATCCCCTCCCGCCGCATGATTTCCGCGATCGCGGTGCCGAGCTTCATGACGTCTCTCTCCCTCGCAGGGCCGGTTGATCCGGCCGATTGGGGGAGAGAGGATCAGGAATTCCGGGAAGCGTAAAGCGTGTGCGACGGGCGCGGCGGTAGGCCTGCTATGCACCGCGAGCGTGCACCGGGACCGGCGGGCGGTAATGGCCACAGCCGCTCGGCGCCGGCCGCATGCGCTGCAACAAGCGCGAAGCGGCCATCAGATCCGGCGTCTCGAATCCCTCGGTAAATTCGTCAAGGATCGGGGCAAGCAGTCGAACGGCTTTGGGCCTGCGGTCGGTCGCCACCCAGTGCGCTGCGAGGTCGGTGGAGATACGCAAGGCGAAGGTCGTCGCGCCGATGGCGCGGGCTTCGGCGAGCGCCTGCTGCAGCCGCTTTTCGGCGCGCAGCGGCTCGCCGGCCTGGAGAAGGATCGCTGCATCGACCCGCTGCAGCTCCGACCGGCACCAGCGTTCGCCCTGGCGTTCCTGATGGTCGATCGCCCGCGTGATCGCTTCGCGCGCCTCCACGATTCGTCCCTGCCGCAGATAGGCGCGGGCGAGCATCGCGAGATAGCTGCCGATCCGCATCAGGAAGCGGCATTCGATCAGCTCGTCGATCGCGGCTCGCATGTCCTCCACCGCGCGCGGATCGCCGCGCAGGTCGCGGAGGCAGGCGGAGAAATAGCGCTCGACCGGAACCCAGCGCGAGATGCGCTCACGTTCCAGGTTGCGGCGCAGCCGTTCGGTGAAGCTCTCGAGCGCGTCGAGATTGCCGGTTTCGAGCGCGACGGGAAGTGCGGCGAGGCCGAGTGCGTTCGATTGCGACACCCAATGGCCGCTGCGGTCCGCGGCGTCCACGGCGTCGCGGGCCAGCTTCGCTGCGTAGTCGGGCTGCCCCTGCATCCACGCCACGAAGGGCAGGTTGAAGCGGACGGTGATGAAGCGGTAGACCTCGTTCGCATCCTTGCGCGAACGGCCCTCGGCCAGCGAATAGGTCGCGGCGAGGCGATCCAGAACCGGGCGGCTCTTGCTCAATTCGCCGGCGAAGGCGCGGGCCCAGGCCAGGGCCCGATCGGCTTCGGACGTCGCCGTCAAGTCGCGGTCCCGGTTGGCCAGTGCGGTAGCCTCCTCGAGATAGGTGATGGCGCGCGCGACTTCGCCGATCTGCAGCAGGTAGAAGGCAAACCCCACCAATGCGCGCTGCTGATACTCGATGTTGCCGGCGCGCCTTGCGAAGTCGATCGCATCAAGCCAGGCGACCTCGTTCTCATTCGACATGTTGCGGGCGTAGAACAGGCTCCATCCAAGGGCGCAGGCGAGCTTTGCTTTCGACAGGTCGTCGCACGCGACAGTCTTGGCCAAGGCGAGTGCGTCCTGAAGCCGCGTCTGCGCTTCAGACAGGATGGAGGTTTCCGACCACAAGGTGATCGCCGCGACCGCGAGCCTGATGCCGAGGCCGCCATCGCCCTGTTCGCCGAATGCCCATGACAGTGCAGCTCTGAGATCAGCGATGCGGCCGAGGTAGCGTTCCGTCCAGTCGGCCGGCTCGCGCCAGTTCCACTCCTCTTCGGACTGCTCGAACAGAACAAGCATGCGTTGCGCGTGGCGTTGCAGCGCCTGGCCGCAGGCGGGATCGGCCTGGCGCCGCTCGGCCGCATAGCGGCGCGTGCTGTCGAGCAGGCGGTAGCGCAGGCTGGCGCCGCGAGCCTGCGCGCTGAGCAGCGATTTAGCGACGAGGCTGCCGAGCCCGGTGACGACGTCGACCGGGGTGAGCTCCGCCGCTTCCGCGACGAAAATGGCATCCTCGACCTCGAAGGCATCGCTGAACACCGACAGCAGAGCGAACAGTCTGGCTTCCTTCTGCGGCAGCAGCCGGAAGCTCCAGTCGATCGTTGCCATCAGGGTTTCGTGGCGCGGTGGCGTGCCATCGGCGCTTGGGGCGCGAAAGCCCAGCTTCTGGTCGAGCATCGCCACCAGTTCGCGAGGATTGAACCTGCCGATCTGGGCCGCGGCTAGCTCGATGGCCAGAGGGAGGCCGTCGAGCGAATGGCAGATCGAGGCGACGGCCTCGCAATCATCGTCGACGAACTGGTAGTCCGACCATTCGGCGGCGCGGCGGACGAACAGCTGCACGGCCGGGAACTTGACGGCCTGATCGATGGTGAGAGCGAGGCCAGGCTTCGGTGATGGCAGCGAACCAAGCCGCACGACGTGCTCGGTGGCGGTGCCGAGCGGCTCGCGACTGGTCGCCAGCAGCCTGGACGGCGATGTGTCGCTCAGGAACCTGCCGGCGAAGATCGTGGCGGCGGGCAGCACGTGCTCGCAATTGTCCAGGATGAGGAGCATCTGCCGCGGCCTCAGATAGTCGAGGGCCGCAGCCAGACCGTTATCCGTGTTGCCCCTGATGCCCAGGGCAGTGACCAGCGCCGCGCCGAAAAGCGTCGGATCGGAGATCGTGGCGAGATCGACGAAGCAGACCCCGTCGCGACACCGTGGCGCAAACGCCTGGGCGACCGCGACGGCAACCGTCGTTTTGCCGATCCCCCCAGCGCCGGCGAGGGTCACGTGCCTGTCGTCCGCGAGCAGATCGGCGATGTCGGCGATATCAGCTTCGCGGCCGACGATGCCGCGCAGCAAGGGCGGATTGGACTGGCGCAGCGGATCGGCGAGTTCCGTATCGTCCTCGATCTCGCCGATGCTGGCCTGGACGTCGGCGATGAACTTGTAGCCGCGGCGCGCCACGGTCGCGACGTAGACGGGCTCGATCTGGGTATCTCCCAGCGAGCGCCGCAGGCTCCACATGTTGACCTTGAGATTGCTGTCGTGGAGGAAGGTTCCCGGCCACGCCGTCGCCATCAGCTCATTCTTGCTGACCAGCTCGCCGCGCCGCTGCACCAACAGCTGCAGGAGCTCGAATGCGCGTCCGCCGAGCTTGACGGGCCGCCCGTCGAGAAGCAGGAGCTGGCGGCTGGGAACCAGTCGAAACGGGCCGAAGCAGAAGGTGAGTTCCTGTCGGCGCGCGCCCCGTTGCCTTATCTCCGTGGCAGCCCGCATTGCTCATTGCCAATCGATCGAACAGATCGTCTGCAATTATCATGCGCCGCAAACCTGTTGAAGCGAGCCCTTCTGAATTCGCACGATTTGCCGCGGGCACTCGCCCGCAGCAGGCTGCGACAAAACCACTCGCGTACGAGTTCCAGAGCGGCTTTGGCTATCTCTTGGGCTTGCCGAGAACGGCCATGCGCATCACCTCGACGCCGCCGTCGGCGAGTTCCGGCAGCTTGGTGAACCAGTCTTTCACGTAAGGCATCGCGTTGTGCGCATCGAAATCGGCCTGGCTGGCGAAGATCTCGTAGAAGATGAAATGACCGGGTTTGGCACGGTCCTCCTGCAGGAAATAAACCAGGTTCTTGGGATCGCCGCGAACCAGGTCGATCAGCGGCAGCGTCGCTGCGCGGAGCGCGTCTTCCTTCCCCGGCTTGGCGCGCACCTGGGCCACCACCGAATAGGCGCCCTCCGGGATCTCCTGATAGTGCACGCGCGGGGCCTCCTGGGCGGCGATCGGTGTTGCCGTCATGGCCGTCGCGGCAACGAACAGCAGCGCGCCAAGCGAGTTGCGGAGGAGAGTTTTCATGATGAAGTCCTTCACATTGAGATCGTGAGCGCTCTTCCGGGCAGCCGGCGGAAGCCGGCCGCCCGGCGTTTGACGCGTCAGCGCACGATGGTTTGCTGCCGCTTTGCCAGGGCCTCGCTGAAGCGCTGCTTGACGGGGCCGAGCGCCTTGACGAATTCGAGCTGCTCGCCTTCCGGCCCCTTGCAATAAATCAGCTCCCAGCCGTTCGAAGGCTCCACGGTCACCCGGTTGGTGTTGGTGCTGCGCGGTGCCGCCTTGCGGTCCGCCTCCGTCATGACGCGGATGGTGCGGTTCGCCCGCACCTGCGTCATGCCGCGGCGCGCGGATTCGGCCTCGAGGTCGGCAATGAACTTGTTGAAGTCGACGTCGTCGCGAATGTAGAAGCAGATGTGCATCATGCGCGGAAAGGCCGGGCTCATGTGCTCGACCGGCTCGGCAAAGCTCTTCGCGCCGCCCATCGGCTGATCGGCCTCGCGATATTGCAGCAGTTCGATCACCACGTTGTCGAACTGGATGAAGCGGACATCCAGCCTCTGCGCTCCGCTTCTGAGGTCGGGCACGCCGATCGTCCGCGGATTGACCCCGCGCGCATTCGCCTCGATCTCCTGGTCGGCCAGCAATGTGTTCTGCACCTCGTCGCCCTGGAAGTCGCCGTGACGGAACACTTCGGTGCCGCCGAGCACTTCCGTGTAAAACTGATAGGCCCGCTCCATGTTCTGGACCGTCAGCCCGAAATGCTGGACGCCCTGGAGCCGCGCGCCGAGCGGCGCCTCGTTGCGCTCGGCCGGCGACATGCTGTTGGCACCCTGTGTCGCCGCCTGCGCGTCGGCTGCGGTGCCGGCGACGAGGCCGGTGACGACGGCTGCGCCGGCGGTCTGGAGCAGGGTGCGGCGGCCCATGTCGGTGGTGTTGTCGGCTTCGTCTGTCATGTCGCTCTCCTCAGTGGTTCGGTCGGTTTTGTGTGCGTTGTCGTGCCGGCCGGAGCGGTGCCCGGCCGGAATGAATCTGCTGCGCGCTCTGACGGCTCAAGCGGCCGTGGGAAGTGGAGCTGCGGCGTTGACGAGCCCCTCCGAACGGAGTTCGTGCCAGAAATCGGCGGGGATGACTTCCCTAAGCGCGGCGCGATCCTCGGCGATCCGGCCCGGGCGGCTCGCGCCGGGGATCACGGCCGCCACCACGGGGTTGGCGAGCGCGAACTGCAGGCCTGCCGCCTTCATGCTGATGCGGTAGCGGTCGGCGATGGCCTTGATCCGCGCCACCTTGTTGAGGATTTCCGGAGGCGCCGGGGCATATTCGAAGTTCGGGCCGCCGACGAGCGCGCCCGAACTGTAGGGGCCGCCGACGACGATCGCGAGCTCGTGTTCCGCCACCATCGGCATCACCCGCTGTAGCGCCCGGGCATGGTCGAGCAGCGTGTAGCGGCCCGCGAGCAGGAAACCGTCGGGGCGCGGCTCTTCGAGCGCCAGCAGCAACTCGATCGGCTCGACCCGGTTGACGCCGAGGCCCCACGCCTTGATCACGCCCTCGTCGCGCAGCCGGTCGAGCGTCCTGAACGCGCCCTTGCGCGCGCTCTCGAACACCGAAAGCCACTCGTCGCCGTAGAAATCCTGCGCGACGTCGTGCACGAAGGCGATGTCGATATGGGAGGTGCCGAGCCGCTTCAGGCTATCCTCGATCGAGCGCAGCGTCGCGTCCCGGGAATAGTCGTTCACGATCCTGTTCGGGCGGCCGTATTTGAAGACGCCGCCCTTCTCGCCGAGATCGCGGGTGCTGACATCCTCGACCTCGTCCAGGATCAGCCGTCCAACCTTGGTGCTGACGACATAGTCGCTTCGCGGCCGGCCGGCGAGCGCGGCGCCCATGCGGATCTCGGCGAGACCTGCGCCGTAGAAGGGCGCCGTGTCGAAATAGCGGATGCCGTCATTCCAGGCGGCATCAACCGTCGCGCGCGCTTCCTGCTCCGGGATGTCGCGGAACATGTTGCCGAGCGGCGCCGCGCCGAATCCCAGTCGACCCGGCAGAATATCCCTAAGGGCCATGTTGCGTATCCTTGTCTGTGAACGCTGAAGCGATCCGCAGGCGGCACGGCCAGATCTCAGTGGGCCGCGGATGTGTCTGCGCTTCTGATGAAGGCCGCGACCTCGCGCGGATGCGACAGCATCACCGCGTGGCTGCTTTTCAGCTCCGCCACCTTCGCGCCGGAACGCTTGGCCATGGTGCGCTGCGCCGTCGGGGGGATCATGTGATCCTCGCTCGTCACCATGTAATAGGTCGGCTTCGTCTTCCAGGCCACGCGATCGACCTTGGTCTGCACCGCCTGCAAGCCCCAAGGCAGTTGCGCAGCCCCCATGAAACGGGTCGTGGCCGGATCGACATCGGCCGCGAACGAGGTGGGGAATTTCTCGCGGTCGACGACGAGATAATTGCCTTCGGCGACCAGCGGCGCCTTGTGCTCGCCGGCCGGCACCGGCGCTTCGGCCAGCGTGCTGACCGACTCCCCGGCGTCCGGCGCAAATGCCGCGAAATACACGAGGCTGCGAACCCTGGGATTGTCGCCGGCCTCCGTGATGACCATTCCACCATAGGAGTGCCCGACGAGAATGACCGGGTGCTTCGCCTTGGCGATCACGCGTTCGGTCTCGACGACATCGTCACGAAGCGTGATCGTCGGGTGCTGGACGACTAGCACCTCGTAGCCCGCCTTCGAAAGGATGTCGTAGGTGTCCTTCCAGCCCGAGCCATCGACGAAGGCGCCGTGGACGAGGACGATGGAAACGGTTCTCTCGGCCGCAGCTGCGGCGGCGACCTGGACCGTCGCGATCGACAATGCAGCGAGCGCGGAGATGAGCGGCTTCATGCGGGGGCTCCGATCCTCGATACGGCGGCATTGCCGTTGATGACCCTCACTAGCGCACGCGCGCACTGCGCTATTTCCGATTCCTGCGCGATGGCAAACGCATCTTGCTGACCGGTGGCGGAGCCGGCCTTCGACGTCGATCGCGCCGCGTTTCAAGCCGTTGCTTTGTCTGCGTTTTACTTCTTTTAACCGCGCCGCCTCTGGACTTCGCCATCGTCGCTTGTGAGAAATTCGCGATCGGCGTGGCAGCGGCCGGGGCTGCAACTCATCACCGGATGGAATGATCGCTCGCGCGCGATACGGGGCCGGGATTCGCCGCAACGAAGCGGAGGTCGTGATGGCGCTCGTGACGCATGGAGATCAGAAGTATCAGAACAGCGTGAAGCTCGCGGCGGCCAACGACTGGCCGGGGCTGAGCATCGAGCATCGCAAGTTCGAGGCGGGGCGGCAGGCAACGCCCGTTCCCATCTGCACCGAGCTCGTCATGCTGCTGTCGGGTGGCGGCATGGTGTGCCGGACCGGCAACGGCGAAGTCCAGAAGAGCCTGGCGCGGCCGGGGATGAGCTACCTCGTCCCTGTCGGGACGCAGGAGAGCCATCTCGAGCTTTCGGACCGGATGGAATGTCTCCATCTCTATCTTCCCCCGGCGCTGCTGGACCACAGCGCGCTCGCGGATTTCGGCATCGATCCGGCAAAGGTCGAGATCGCCTACGCCCACGGCCTCGCGGATCAGGTGCTGTTCCACATCTGCTCGCCGCTTCGCGATCTGCTCTATCGTCCGCGCCAGCCGACCGACGCATTGTTCGTGAAGGGAATCCAGGTCGCGCTCGCCGCGCATCTTCTGGGGAATTATACGATCGACCGCTGGCGCGCGCCCGACAAATTGCCATCGCTCGATCCGCGGCGCCTCCAGCGCGTGCTGGACTACATCGAGGCCTCTCTTGGCAGCGATATCAGGCTCGAGGATCTGGCGGCCCAGGCCTGCCTCAGCCCCTATCATTTCTCCCGGCTGTTTCGCGAAGCGACGGGATTGTCACCGCACCGTTATGTGACCGATCGCCGCGTCCAGGCAGCGCGGCACGAGCTCGCACACGACCGTCTGTCCCTGGTCGAGATCGCGCTGGAGTTCGGCTTCGGCTCGCAAGCGAATTTCACGCGCGTATTCCGCAAGGCCGCAAGTCTCACGCCGGGGCAGTATCGCGAATTGTGTTGCGGCCAGGCCGACGTGAAAGCCGATCGTGCCGATACGGTATTCCGCAGGGATTGCGCATGATGCCGCAGGAATCGGAAATACGTCTACGCGCCCATTAGGCAGTGCTGTTGTGCCGACCAGATCCGTCAGGAGACATACCGACATGATCGAGCTCACGGTGAACGGGATCAAGCGCCAGGTCGACGTCGTTGCCGGGATGCCGCTCTTGTGGGTGCTGCGCGACGAGCTCGGCATCACCAGCGCCAAATACGGCTGCGGGGTCGCGCAATGCGGCGCGTGCACCGTCCAGATCGACGGAATGGCGGTGCGATCCTGTCAGGCGCATATCGGCGAGGTCGCCGGCAAGTCGGTCGTCACGCTCGAAGGATTGCCGAAGAAGGAGCAGCATCCGGTGTTGCAGGCCTGGATCGAGCATCAGGTTCCGCAATGCGGCTACTGCCAAACCGGCCAGATCATGCAGGCCATCTCCCTTCTCGATCTGATCTCCAATCCCACCGACGACGAGATCAACCAGGTGATGTCCGGCAATCTCTGCCGTTGCGGCACCTATCCGCGCATCCGTGCGGCGATCCATGCGGCAGCGGCCAAGAAGATGGCGGAGAAGTGAGATGGGCCACATGCAGAACCTCTCACGCCGCGCGTTCGTTTTCGGCTCTGCCGCCATCGCCGGCGGCATTGCGTTCGGTGCCTATGGCAGCGCCGAAGCGGCAGTGCCGAGCGCCGATGGCAATCCGCTGACCGCAGGTCTCGGGCCGAACTCGGTGACCTTCAATCCCTGGGTCGAGATCAGTCCGGACAAGATCACGCTGATCGCACAGCACGCCGACATCGGTCAGGGCGTCGGCTCGGTGCAGCCGATCATGATCGCCGAGGAGATGGACCTCGATCCCGGCCAGTTCGAAATCCGCTTCGCCGGTCCAAGCCCAGCCTATTTCAACACCGGCTTTGCCGACGAGTTCGCGCCGTTCGTGGCCGCGGACCAAAGCCCGGCCGCCGAGGAGGCGCGCGCCAAGACGCTCGAATGGCTGAGGCAAGCCGGCCTGCAAATGACCGGCGGGTCGAGCACGATTCCGGACACCTATGAGAAGCTGCGTGTTGCCGGCGCGGTCGCGCGCGAGACGCTGAAGGCGGCGGCGGCCAAGCGTGCGGGCGTCGCCGTGGCTGACCTGAGTACCCAGTCGGGCCATGTGATCCTGCCCAACGGGACCAAGATCGCTTATGTCGATCTGTCTGCGGATGCTGCGAAGATTCCGCCGGTGCTGGATGCCAAGCCGCGCGATCCCTCGAAATGGCGCTTGCTCGGCAAGCCGATGATGCGCCTCGACATTCGCGAGAAGGTCATGGGCGAGCTGAAGTTCGGCATCGATATGAAGATGGACGGCATGCTCTACGCCTCCGTCAAGCTGAACCCCGCCAAAGGGCAGCCGCTGAAATCCTACGATGCCGGCAAGGCGCGGGCGATGCCGGGGGTCAAGAAGATCCTCGAAATCAAGAACGGCATCGCGGTGATCGCCACCAACAGCTGGTACGCCATGAAGGCGGCCGACGCCGTCGTTTGCGAGTGGGCGCCCTCGGCCTATCCCGCCGAGCAGGCCGACCATTGGAAGGTTCTGGAATCCTCGTTCAAGCCCGAGTTCCTGGGCAAGGAATGGCGCAAGATCGGCGACATCGAAGGCGGGCTGAAGACCGGCACGCTCGTCGAAGCCGAATACCGCGCGCCTTACGTGGCGCATCAGCCGCTCGAACCGCTGAACGGGATCGGCCTCGTTACCGACAACGGGATGGAAATCTGGGTTGGCCATCAGAGCCCCCGCTTCGTGCAGTGGGTCGCAGCGACGGCGATCGGCCTCAAGCCGGAACAGGTCACCTTTCACAATCAATGGACCGGTGGAAGCTTCGGCCACCGTCTCGAATACGAGAACGTCCGCGTTCTCGCCGAGATCGCCAACCAGATGAAGGGAACGCCGATCAAGCTGGTGTTCTCGCGCGAGGAGGATTTCCTCCAGGACATTCCGCGGCAGATCGCGATCGCCCGGCATCGCGGCAGCGTCGACAAGAGCAAGATCGTCGCAGCCGATCTGCAACTGGCCTCGACGACCCCGCTCAAGGGGCTGCTCGAGCGTTCGGGCACGCCCTCCAAGGATCCCGACGGGCAATTGGCCGCCGGCCTGTGGAACGTCTATTACGACATCCCCAATTTCCGGGCCACGAGCTACGAGGCGCAGGGACTCTCGCCGAGCACGACGTGGCGCTCGGTCGGCGCCTCGACATCAGGGTTCTTCACCGAAAGCTTCATCGACGAGTTGATCCACGCGGCGGGTCTCGATCCCATGAGGGCGCGCATCGCGATGTGCACCGTGCCGCATTATCGCAAGGTGCTGGAGACGGTCGCTGAGATGTCGGACTGGAAGGGACCGCTCGGCAACGGGCGCGGGCGCGGCGTCGCCTTCGTCGAGTCGTTCGGGACACCGACGGCCGAAGTCGTCGAAGTCTCGATGACGGACAGAGGCATCAGGATCGACAAGGTCTGGGTCGCGGTCGACGTCGGCAAGGTCGTCGATCCCGTCAATTTCGAGAACCAGGTGCAGGGCGGCGTCGTCTGGGGCCTCGGTCACGCCATCAATTGCGAGCTCACCTATGCCAAGGGCGCGGTGCAGCAGACCAACTATAATCACCACGAAGCGATGCGGATCTATCAGTGCCCGGTCATCGAGGTTCGCGGGCTCGAGAACGATCCGAAGGTGAGGGGTGTCGGAGAGCCGCCGGTGCCGCCCGCTGCGCCTGCGCTCGCCAACGCGATCTTCGCGGCGACCGGAAAACGCATCCGGGAGATGCCTTTCAACAAGTTCATCGATTTCGTGTGAGGTGGGCCATGAAGAGATATCTGATTGCGCTCGCTCTCGCAGCTTCCGCAGTTGCGGCGCTCACCGGAATTGTCGCGGCCAAGGACGAAGCCAGGAAAGATGTTCTGCCGCCGGGCAGCGTCAGCCGGGTTGAGGGCCTGGAGGCCTGGAAGCGGATCGAGGCGGTGGTGACGCATCCGCGTTGCGCCAACTGCCACGTCGATGCCAAGGCCATTCCGATCTGGACGCCGGCAGGGGAAACCAAGCCTCGCGTGCACGGCATGAACATCCACGGCGGCGAGAACCGCATCGGCGCGGAGGCGATCCCGTGCTCGACCTGCCACATGACCTCGACCCAGGCGAACGAGCCGGCACCGTCACCGCCGCGCGCCGGCATCGATTGGCAGCTCGCGCCGGTGGCTTTCATCTGGTTCGGCAAGAGCGGCGCGGAGATCTGCGCGCAGATGAAGGATCCCAAGCGCAATGGCGGCCGCGACGCTGCCGGCCTCGTCGACCATCTCAGGCATGATGCCTCGCTGAACGGCTTCATTCCCCGCGGCTGGGCGCCCGGTGCAGGCCGCTCGACGCCGCCGGGGACCTTCGAGGATCACGTCAAGGACATGGCGATGTGGGGCGCGGCGGGACAGCCCTGTCCGAACTGACGCGTTATTTGCAGTTCTGGCAGATCATCAGCTTTCGCTTCAAGGCGCTGTCTTCCTGATCGAGGCTATCCGCATCCGGATTGGATTTTGCGGCGCGCGACCTCGCAGGCGGCGTCGTCTGGCGCAAGGCATCATTGTCGTCGACATTGCCGACGCTGAAGCCGTCATAGTCGGCGGCCGGATCCGGCTTCGGTTGAGGCACGCCGAGTACGGATGTCGAAGTCTCCCTGCCGGAGGCGGCCGGAGCTCTGCCTGTCGTCGCCCGTGCGGGCTTGGCGGCAGCCGGGCGCGGCGGCGATGCATCGGGCGGAGCGAGCGAAACGGGTGGGGCACCAGAAGTCTGGGCCCTCGCGCCGTCGTGCGACCCTACGCCGACAAACATGAGGCTGAGAGCCAGGAACGCCGCGCTTCTCATCCGCATCCTCTCGGCAGTGTTGGTTCAACGATCGACAGCATGGCCCGCCGGGCCATGATTTGGTGCAGAGTATCAGGACTCCCAAGGCCGTCAAAGCGTCGGGGCCCGGATGGCGCTTCGTTCCATCCGGGCCCCGATCGGTGATTCCGACAGGCAAAACAGGCCCGTCACTGGCCAGGCGAGGCCGTCGGCCTAGATCAGCGTGCCCGCGTGGACGCTTGCATGGGCCAGCAGCGACTGGATCACGACGTTGTCGCCGGGCCCTCCGTCCAGCACGTCGGTTCCGCCGCCGCCGATCAGCACATCGTCGCCGAGCCCGCCGAGGAGCGTGTCGCTGCCTGCGCTGCCGATCAGTACGTCGTCGCCGGCACCGCCGTCGAAGACGAGATGCGGCCCGTTGGGACCGACGCCCGATGCTTCGATCACGTCGTCGCCGCCCAGGCCGTTGATGGTGATGGTGTCGTTGAAGTCGAAGTTCTCGATCACGACCTGGCTTGCCAGTCCGTCGATCACCAGCGCGCCGTTGCTGTTGAGCGACAGCGTGATGACGTCGTCGCCGGCGGTGCCGTTGATCACGATCTTGTCGGCCGCGCCGTCGCCGCCGGGGTTGCCGGGAACGCCAGCGAGGTCGATCTTGACCTCGGTCACGTCGGTCCCGCTCATGTCGCCGACATTGATCGTATCGGCGCCGCCACGGGCATTGAAGGCGATCGTCTCGACGCCGTGCGTGTCCATCGTTATCGAGGCGACGTCCCGTGTCAGCTCGGCACGGTCGCCGTTCGCGAAGATGTTGATGGTCTCGGCGATGTTGGCGCCGTTGAACAGCAGGGTATCGGTGCCGCCCTGGCCCTCGACGATGTCGTTGTCGTCGCCCGGATTCCAGACGAACGTGTCGTTGCCCGCGCCCATCAGCGCGACGTCGTTGCCGTCGCCGCCGCTGATCAGGTCGTCGCCCTGGCTGCCGCGGATGGTGTCGTTGCCAAGCCCGCCGTTGATCGTCAGTTGCAGCACGCCGGCGGCGAGACCGCTGGCATCGATGACGTCGTCGCCGCCGAGGCCGCTGAGCGTCAACTGGTCGGTTGCGTCCATGCCGCTCAAATGGGTGGTCGCATGCAGGCCGAACACCGTCACGCCGCCGGCATTGCCGGAAACGCCGAACGTGTCGGCGCTCTGGGTCGCATCGACCGAGACGGTATCGACGGCGCCGTCGGGCGTTGCGGCCGCGCCGCCGAGATCGATGTTCACCTGCGTCACGTCGGTCCCGGTCAGATCCCCGACCGCGATATGGTCGGCACCGCCCAGCGCGTGGACATCGACGTGCTCGACGCCGTGCAGGTCCATCGTGATGTTGGCGACGTCGCGCGTGAGCAGGGCGTGATCGCCGTTCGCCACGATATTCATGTTCTCGGCGATGTTGGCCCCGAAGAACTTCAGCGTGTCGACGCCGGCGCCGCCATCGACGGTGTCGCTGCCATCGCCGGGATTCCACTGGAACACGTCGGTGCCGGCGCCGAGCAGGGCGACGTCGTCGCCGCGGCCGCCCGTGACGACATCGTTGCCGTCGCCGCCGATCAGTGTGTCGCTGCCGGCGCTGCCGACGATCGTATCATTACCGGCGCCGCCGTCGATCGTGAGGTGCACAATCCCTGCGGCAAGCGCGGCCGCCGAGATCGTGTCGTTGCCGCCGAGGGCCTCGATGACGAGCGCATCATTGGCCCCTTCCGCGTTGGTGATGGTGACGGCGGCGGGCAGCCCCGTGACCGAAACCGACGTGCCCGAGCCGGACACCTGGATCGCATCGGCGTAGCGCGTGCCCTCGAGCGTCACCGTATCGGCCGCACCGTCGCCGGTCCCGGCCGATCCGAGATCGATATTGACCTGGCTGACATCGGTCCCGGCGAGGTTGTTGACCGTGATGTGGTCGCTGCCGCCGCGCGCGCCGATCGTGATGGTCTCGATGCCGTTGAGGTCCATCGCGATGTTGCCGACGTCGCGGGTCAGCAGCACGCGTCCGCCATTGGCAGCGGAAACGTTGATGTTCTCGGCGATGTTCGCCCCGTTGAACAGCAGAGTGTCGGCTCCGGCCTGCCCGTCGACCTTGTCGCTACCGTCGCCGGGGTCCCACTGGAAAGTGTCGTTCCCCGCACCCAGCATGGCGGTGTCGTTGCCCTGGTTGCCGTCGACGAAATCGTTGCCTTCGCCGCCGAGCAGCAGGTCGGCGCCGTTGCCGCCGAGGATCGTGTCGTTGCCGGCCCCGCCGTCGAGCGTCAGCGTGATGAGCGCGGCCAGATTGCCGGAAGCGGTGATGACGTCGTCGCCGCCATTGGCATGGACGACGAGGTTTTCGGTTGTGCCGATGTCGAGCGAGAACGGCGCGGGGTCGAGGCGGTCGAAGCGCACGCGCGTGCCGTTGGCCGTGATGGCGAAGGTCTCGCCGCCGTTGCCGCCGTTCACCTCGGCGGTGTCGATGCCTTCGCCGCCTTCCATCAGGTCGCTGTCGTCGCCGGGATTCCAGATCATGCGATCGTCGCCGGCCTCGCCGAACATCTGGTCGTTGCCGTCGCCGCCGACCAGCACGTCATTGCCGGCGCCTCCGAACAGAAAGTCGTTGCCGCCCTTGCCGAACAGCGTGTCGTTGCCGGACTGGCCGAACAGCATGTCGCCGCCGGATCCGCCGGTCAGCGTATCGTTGCCGGCGCCGCCGAACAGGTTCGCCGCGGGCATCGCGCCATTGCTCTCGTCGATGGTGATGACGTCGTTGCCGTCGAGGCCGAAGGCCTGGATCAGCTTGGTGTTGGCGACCGTTGCGGGGCCGCCTTTGACGGCGACCGCGCCGCCGTTGACGACGATCGTTCCGGCCGCATTGCGGCCGAGTACGATCGTGTTGTTCATGCCAGTGCCAAGGACGGAGAGAATTCCGGCAGAGAAATTTGCTGTGACAGCCATGTGCGCTTCTCGCTTGCGTGATTGTCGAAACGGGCCGGCGGTATCGCGACGCTTTCGCGATGTCGCGGGTGAGGGGCAAACGAGATCGTCTGTAGGCCGGAAGACCAGTTCTTGCTTGACGGAAGGCTTCGGGCCGCCTCCTGTTTCTCTTGAGAGGAGCTTGATTTTGCGGACAGCCGATCACGCCCGCGCGAAATGGCACGTCGCTTACAGTTTTAATGACGGGTTCGTGAAGACGCTGCGCCCGGTGCTATCCCGGCGCCGCGCTACGCGTTCTCGTTCAACGCCCGCCGCAGCTTTCGGATGATGACGCCGCGGGCGCGGTCGTCGGCGGCGGCTGCGACCTTGTCGCTGATGTCGAGCATGAGCTCCGACATCTCGTTGTGCCAGTCGAGATGCGTGACCGCTTCGGGCGCGAGGCGACGGCGATGGTCGACGTCGAGCACGCGCGGCTCGGCTGCTGCGAGCTCGTAGATGTCGTCCAGCACGGGCTGATAGATCTTTGCCGCGGGCAGGATGCGCTCGGCCAGCCGTTCGGCAAGGCCCGCGATTGCGTCCTGTTCGCCATGGGTGAGGAACAGGCCGCGCGCGATCGGGCGGCGCGCCGCGATCCAGCCGGCCATCCCCGCGGCGTCGGCATGTCCGGAATATTCGTCGATCATGCGGATGCGCGCCGCGACGCGGATTTCCTCGCCCTGGATACGCACCGCCCTGGCGCCGTCCTGCAGGAAGCGGCCGAGCGTGCCGTGCGCCTGGAAGCCGGAGAGCAGCACGGTCGCGCGCTCGTTCCAGAGCCAGCGCTTGAGGTGATGGCGGATGCGGCCCGCGTCGCACATGCCGCTGGCGGAGATGATGATGTGGAAGCCGGTCAGGCGCATGATCGCCTTGCTCTCGGCGACGGTCTCGGTGAATTTGAGATGCGGCGAGTTGAGCAGGCGATCGACGTCGACGCCCGGATCGAGGCTCGCGGCGTGCTGGCGGAAGACTTCCGTCGCATGGATCGCGAGCGGGGAATCCAGGAAGATCGGCGCCGCCGGAACTTCGCCGCGTTCCATCAGGTGGACGATGTCGACGATCAGCTCCTGCGTGCGCTCGACCGCGAAAGCCGGGATCAGCAGGGCGCCCTTGGCGGCCGAAGCCTGGCGAATCTCGTCGGCGAGATGCTGCCGCCGTTGCTCGGGCGTGGTGACGGCGCGGACGCGGTCGCCATAGGTGGACTCCGAGATGACGTAGTCGAGGTCTGTCGGCGCCTGCGGATCGGGCTGCAGCAGCTTGGCCTCCGGCCCGACGTCGCCGGAGAGCAGCACGCGCAACGGCCGCTCGCGCCCGGCCTCGCTGAATTCCAGCTCGATCGAGGCGGAGCCGAGCAAATGGCCGGCATTCCAGTAGCGCGCGCGGACGCCGGGGATCACGTCGGTCCAGCGCTCATAGTCGACCGGGCGGAACGACTGCAGCGATGCGGTCGCATCGGCCTGCGTATAGATCGGCGCGACCTCGTTCTGCTGGCGCGCCGCATTGCGCCGGTTGAGCTGCGCAACCTCGGACTCCTGAATGCTGCCGGCATCGGGCAACATCCAGGAGCAGAGATCGATCGTGCCGCGCGTCGCCAGGATCGGCCCGTCGAAGCCTTCGCGCACGAGTTTGGGCAGCAATCCGCTGTGGTCGATATGGGCGTGCGTGAGCAGCACCGCCTGGATGTCGGCGGGGCGGAACGGGAAGGCGCCGTAGTTGAGCGCCTTCAGTGTCTTCTGTCCCTGGAACAGGCCGCAATCGACCAGGAAGCGTCCGCTCGCGGTCTGGAACAGGTAGCTCGAACCGGTCACGGTGCGCGCGGCACCGCAAAATCGAACGGTCACGCTCATGTCGTGGTCTCCGGCGGGGATGTCGGGTTGTGCTCGCGCGCGAGGGACGCGGCCAGGATTTCGTCGAGCGCGATCGCGTTGGTCGGATGCGGCACGCTGTCGCTTGAGCGAACGGAACGGATGCCTGCCTCGGTGAACGCGGCGATCATCGGGGGCGGAAACAGCGCGTGCGTCACCACGGAATCGACGGCGCTGGCGCCGGCCGCTTTCAACGTCTTCGCCGCGACCATCAGCGTCGTGCCGGAGGAGACGATGTCGTCGATCATCAGCGCCGGCCGTCCCGCAAGCAGGGCGGCATCGTCAAGCACGATCTCCACTGAGCGGTCGCCGTGGCGAATCTTCCGCGCCACCGTGTGCTGCAAGCCCAGCCGGCCCGCGAGGTCTCTGACCCAGGGCTCGGATTCGGCATCGGGGCCGATCACGATTGTCGCGGGATCCACGCCGGCCTGCGCCAGCGCCTTCGCGATCGCCGGCATCGCGGACAGGTTCTCGGCCTCGATGCCGGGAAACACGGCGCCGATGTCGCTGACGCGATGCAGGTGCGCGTCCACGGTGACGACGCGGTCTACGACCTTCGCAAGCAGGGTACCGATGGTGCGTTGGCTGATGGCCTCGCCCGCATGAAATGCAGTGTCCTGACGCATGTAGCAGAGATAGGGCGCGACCAGGACGAGCCGCCTGGCGCCGCCGCGTCGCAGCGCCTCGGCGGCGAACAGCAGGGCGATCAGCTTGTCGTTGGGCTGGTCGAGCGCTGCATAGAGGATGGTGGTGTCGGCCGCGGGCGCGACCGTGACGCGGAGCTCGCCGTCCGGGAAGCGGTGCAGGGCGATCTCGTCACAGGCAAGCCCGAGCCCTCGCGCGAGGCGCTTCGCCGCCTCGGCCCCGAAGGGCAGGGTCTGGAACGCGATCGTGCTCACGACGCGCTCTTGCCTTGAGGAGCGTCGTGGCCGTTGACGGCATAGCCGTCGTCCGCGGCCGCCGCGCTCGCGACCAGGTCATGCTCGGGCCGGTCGAAGGCGTAGACGCGGTAGAGCGGCTCGCCCTGCTCGACGCGGTCGCCGATCTTCTTGAACAGGCGGATGCCTGCGCCTTTGTCGAGTGGTGCGCCGGCGGTGCGCGCGAGGCGGTTGAGGCGCAGGCAATCGATCGCGGACACGGTGCCGTCATGGCTTGCCCTGACGTCGAAGCTGAGCGATCCCAGCTCGGTGCTGCATGTCGAGGGGCCCTGGGCGTCGATGATCTTCTGCATCTGCTTCAGCGCCGCGCCGCTGTCGAGCAGTTCGCGGGCCCGTGCATAGCCGGAGCCACCGCGCAACTTCGGATCGTATTCCAGGAGATGCGCCGCCAGCCGCAGCGACTTCTCGCGCAGGTCGCGCGGCGCGTCCTTGTCATTGCCGAGCACCGCCATGACGTCATTGGCTTCGAGCACCGGCCCGATGCCGTTGCCGATCGGCTGGCGTCCGTCGGTGGTGATCACTTCGACGGTACGGCCGAAGCGGTCGCCGACGAATTCGAACAGCTTGCGCAGCCGCATCGCCTCGACGGCGCTGGTGACCTTCGCAGTCGGCCCGACCGGGATGTCGATCAAAAGATGCGTCGAGCCCGCCGCGATCTTCTTGGACATGATGGAGGCGACCATCTGCTCGCGCGTATCGAGGCTCAGCGGCCGTTCGACCGAGATCAGGACATCGTCGGCCGGCGACAGGTTCACGTGCCCGCCCCAGATCAGGCAGCCGTTGCAGGCCGAGACGATCGCCTTCATCTCTTCGACGCCGACATTCACCCGTGCCAGCACCTCCATGGTGTCCGCGGTGCCGGCGGGCGAGGTGATGGCGCGCGAGGACGTCTTGGGGATCGGCAGGCCATGCGCGGCGACGATCGGCACCACCACCATCGAAGTGCGGTTGCCGGGAATGCCGCCGATGCAGTGCTTGTCGACGACGACGGGATCGGGCCACACCAGTTGCGTGCCAGCCTTCGCCATCGCGCCGGTGAGGGCCAGCAGCTCATCGCTGGTGATGAAGCTCGCCGAACCGATCAGGAAGGCGGCGATTTCCATGTCGGAGTAGCGATAATGGGAGAGGTCGTTGATGATCGCGCCGATCTCCGCCTCGCTCAACGTTCGCCCGTGAATCTTCGCACGCACCGCTTCCAGGCTCTCCGGCGGCGATGCGGGCGTCACCGTGACCGGCGTGCCGGCCGGTTCGGCGAAGCGGCGGAATGCCGGCTCGGAGAGACCGATCTCATCCTGGGCCGCCAGCGCGTCGTCGTCCGTGATCAGGAGCGTCGCCAGCAGGACCTTGCCGTCCCGGCGCAGCTCGACGCGGCTGAAGCCGCGAAAGATCTCCGCGCGCAGCGCCTTGGACTGCCGGGAGATGACGACGACGTTCTCGCGGCCGGTATCGAGGCGGACGCGGCGGATTTTCAGTTGGGAGTGCGGAAGGTCTGGATGCATGGACGGGCCGGCAGCAGGAAGATCGGCTCCCATGCTTAACCGTCGCAGTCCGCGTGCTGTTGACACAGATCATGGCCCGCAGCGCTGACGGGCCAGCGAGCGTGCGGCATTATCTCGGATGGCGGAGGCCCGCGTCGAACCGGATCGGCGGTTACTTCGTGGCCGCGTCGATCGAGTTGAACTTGTTGTTCAGCAGCGCGCTGCCCGTGTTGTTCACGACGGTGACGATCGCGAGCGCGATACCGGCGGCGATCAGGCAATACTCGATAGCGGTAGCTGCACTTTCATCGGCAAGAAAGGACCTGAGCAAAGCCATCGTCAACTCCTGTTCATCCGTCCAACGTAGGCTGGAGCCGTTTTCGGAATGGTAAATTGATTCACTAAATTTCTCGCGGGCAGGCGCACGCTAAAGCGCAGGTCGGATGGAGCCGACCTCAGGCCTTTATATGATGCCATTCGTTGACTTAAGGTTTCATGACCCGATTCAGGCGCATTTGACCGTGCGGTCGCCGTCAGGATTTGATCGCGCGTCCCGAAGCGGCCTTACCGGGGCGCTTCAGCGCCGCGGCGAGGCGCCCGACCAGATAGCTCATGACGCGTGGCTGCGACCGCGCCGCGCTGTCGGCGCGTTGCTTGTCCTCGGTCGTGTCGCTGACGAGGCCGATATAGTTCTTCCTGGCATCCGGCTGCTGCACCGCGTGCGAACCCTGCTTCAATCGAGGGCGCGACCTTGTCGGGCTGAACGGGAATCGACGGTTAATTTTGTCTTCCGTAGGACTACTTGGCGGGCGGGAAACGACGGCTCGGCTTAACCGATTGTTGAGGCTATTTGCGGCCGGCATCCGCGTTGAGCGCGCGCAGCATCGCGATGCGGGCGAACATCATCCAGCCGCCGCCGGTCTCGGCTGCATCGATCAGAGTCTCGATCGCGGTCTGCCAGTGGCTTGCGTGCTGCGCGTCCTCGGGCAGCTGCATGACGTGATCGGCCGCCTCCTGCAGCGTCCGCAGCTTGCGTCCGCTGCGCAGCGGGATCGGATCGTCGAACGCGGCCGACCAGGGCATGTCAGGCCGGCCGGCCGGAGAGGGGGGACATCACGATGCGATCGCAGGCCGGGTGCTGCTAGCTTGCCTTCTTCGCCCGTGCCGGCGCGCGCACCGGCTTGTCGGCGGCCTTCTTCGGGGCTTCCTTCGCCGTCTTCGCCGCCGCGTCCTTGCCGCCCTTGCCTGAAATCGGCAGCAGCATCTCGCGCTGACCCTCGACGCGCTTCTTCGGCTTCTTGCCCTTGACGGTCTCCTTGGCGACCTTCGCCGCTGGCGCATCCTTCTCGTTCGCGATGCTCTTCTTCAGCGCGTCCATCAGGTTGATGACGTTGCCGCCCGTCTTCGGCGCCGCCTTCGCGGTGATGGGCATCCCGGAGCGCTTCTTGTTGATGAGGTCGATCAGCGCGGTCTCGTAATGGTCCTCGAACAGTTCGGGCTCGAACGCGCCGGACTTCTTCTCCACGATGTGCTTGGCAAGGTCGAGCATGTCCCTGGTCAGCTTCACGTCCTGGATGTCGTCGAAATATTCGGTCTCGCTGCGGACCTCGTAGGGGTAGCGCAGCAGCGTGCCCATCAGGCCGCTCTCGAGCGGCTCCAGCGCAATGATGTGCTCGCGGTTGGTCAGCACCACGCGGCCGATCGCGACCTTGTCCATGCTGCGGATGGTCTCGCGGATCACCGCGTAGGCGTCGTGGCCGACCTTGCCGTCGGGGACGAGATAATAGGGGCGGATCAGATAGCGGTTGTCGATGTCGGCCTTCGGCACGAACTCGTCGATCTCGATCGTGTGCGTGGAGTCCAGCGCGATGTCGTCGAGCTCGTCCTTGGTGACCTCGATATAGGTGTCGGTGTCGACCTTGTAGCCCTTGACGATGTCCTCGGACGTGACCTCGTCACCGGTCTCGGCATCGACCTTGAGGTACTTGATCCGGTGGCCGGTCTTGCGGTTGATCTGGTTGAAAGAGACCTTCTCCGTATCCGAAGTGGCCGGATAGAGCGCGACCGGGCAGGTCACGAGCGACAGACGCAGAAAACCCTTCCAATTGGCGCGGGGGGCCATGGGCTACTCCAAACGCAACAGGGGACAACTCACAACGATACCATCGGGGAACAACGAATCATAGCAAGCGCGGCGGCGGAATCTTGCAACGACGTTAACCGCCGGACGGGGCCTCGCGTGCCTGCGTGCTGCGCGGGGCTCACGGCAGCGGGGGTCCGGAACATCGCCAGAGGTGGGGCGTTGCCCCGGGACTTGACTGGCCGCGAGGAGGTCGCGGCGTCTGGTTAAGGCAGCCCTGAGATCGAGGTCACCATGGCAACGCGAGAGCAGAACCGGATCGTGGAAACTCCGACCGAGGCGCGCCAGGGCGAACCGGGGCCGTCGGTGGCAGCGCTGCTCGCCATCTCGACAGGCCTTGCGATCCTGATCCTCGCCGTCGTCTGGTTCGTCTTTTTCCGGACCTGAGGAGGGGATCGGAACACCCGACTTCCTCATCGCCGCATAAGGCGGCACATTGCGCCCGCCATGCCGCCGGTTCGTCCGGCGGCATGGCGGGCGCAATCGTTGGCGACCGGCAGGTCTGATAGGATCAAGTCGGATATGACCAAAAAGTAACGTTGCCGGTTCCCCGCGTTCATATTCAGTTCACGCCGAACTTGCTCATCTGTGACCCGTGTTCATGCAGCCTATTTCTGGAGACCAGCGTGCGCCTGCTCGTTGTTGAGGATGACCCCGATCTCAATCGCCAGCTCACCAAGGCGCTGACCGACGCCGGCTACGTCGTCGATCGCGCCTTCGACGGGGAGGAGGGGCACTATCTCGGCGACAACGAGCCCTACGATGCCGTCGTGCTCGACATCGGCCTGCCGAAGAAGGACGGCATCTCGGTGCTGGAGGCTTGGCGCCGCAACGGCCGCACCATGCCGGTCCTGATCCTCACCGCGCGCGATCGCTGGAGCGACAAGGTGCAGGGCTTCGATGCCGGCGCCGACGACTACGTCGCAAAGCCGTTCCACCTGGAGGAGGTGCTGGCCCGCATCCGCGCGCTGCTGCGCCGCTCCACCGGTCATGCCCAGAGCGAGCTCTCCTGCGGCCCCGTCACGCTCGACACCAGGACGGGCCGGGTCAGCGTCTCCGGCAACCCCGTCAAGATGACCTCGCACGAATATCGGCTTCTGGCCTACCTGATGCACCATTCCGGGCGCGTCGTGTCCCGCACCGAGCTGGTCGAGCATCTCTACGACCAGGATTTCGACCGCGACTCCAACACCATCGAGGTGTTCGTCGGCCGCATCCGCAAGAAGCTCGACGTCGACATCATCCAGACCGTCCGCGGCCTCGGCTATCTCCTGACCCCGCCGCCTGCACCGGGTGCTTGAGCCCAAGGCCTGAGCAAGGCCTGAGCCCGTGCGGGCTTGACTGGAGGCCGAACAGGGGCCTTGGTCCGGTCATGACCTGCGAAGTTCCGACATCCTGCGCCTGCCGGGATCATTCCGATGCGTGCTAGCTCGCTTGCGAACCGGCTGTTCCTGTCGGCGACCGCCTGGCTCGTGGTGATCCTGGCCATCACCGGCGTGGTGCTGTCGTCGGTCTACAAGAACGCGACCGAGCGGGCCTTCGACCGCCGGCTCAATCTCTATCTGCGCACCCTCATCGCCGAAGTCGCGACCCCGGACGAGCCACCGGACCGCCAGTTCCAGTCGCTTGGCGAGCCCCTGTTCGAGCTGCCGCTGTCCGGCTGGTACTGGCAGATCACGCGCACCGACACCGAAAAGCCGGAGGTGCGCTCCTCGCGCTCGCTCTGGGACAAGAAGCTTCCGAAGCTGGAAGAGCAGGGCGCCGAGCTCACCGCCGCGGGCATCCGGCTCGGTTATGTCGACGGTCCCGAAGGGCAGAACCTGCGCATGGTGGAGCGGCCCGTCGATCTCGGCGCCGACGGCAAATATCTCGTCAGCGTCGCCGGCGACGACACCGAGATCTTCGACGAGACGCGCAGCTTCGACTACTACCTCGGCGGCACCTTCACCGCGCTCGGCATCGTGTTGCTGCTGACCACGGTGTTCCAGGTCCGCTTCGGCCTCGCGCCGCTCAAGCGCATCTCGGAATCGATTGCCGACATCCGCTCCGGGCGGGCGGAACGGCTCGAGGGCGAATTCCCGGTCGAGATCGCGCCTTTGGCCCGCGAGACCAATGCGCTGATCGAAGCCAATCGCGAGATCGTCGAGCGCGCGCGCACCCATGTCGGCAATCTCGCCCATGCGATCAAGACGCCGCTCTCGGTGATCGTCAACGAAGCCGGCGCCCACGCCGCGGAGCCGTTCGCGGCCAAGGTGATGGAGCAGGCGGACGTGATGCGCGACCAGGTCGCCCATCATCTGGAGCGCGCGCGGATCGCGGCGCGCGTCTCGGTTGTCGCCACCGTGACGGAGGTCGCGCCTGCGATCGAGGCGCTGCGGCGGACCATGGAGAAGATCCACCGCGACCGCGGCATCGTCGTCGAGGCCACGGCCGATCCGTCGGCCAAATTCCGCGGCGAGCGGCAGGACCTCGAGGAGATGGTCGGCAATCTCGTCGACAATGCCTGCAAATGGGCGGCCTCCCGCGTCTTCATCGAGGTCCTGGTCGAGGCCCCGCAGCAGGCCGGCGCCGGACCGCGGCTGCGGATCATCGTCGACGACGACGGCCGTGGCCTGTCGGAGGCGGAACGGGCCCAGGTCTCCCGGCGCGGCCAGCGGCTCGACGAATCCAAGCCCGGCTCGGGGCTCGGCCTGTCCATCGTGACCGACCTTGCCGCCCTCTATGGCGGCAACCTCTCCCTCGGCGGCGCGCCGATCGGCGGCTTGCGGGCCGAGCTGGTGCTTCCGGGAATATAATCCTCTGTTCCCAATGGGTTATTTGGCCTACAGCGGGCAAATCCGGAAGCAAATGGGGGCATTCGAGCCAACGTCCTCAACGGCTTCTTAAGGCGCAACCACCTATGATCGCGCCCGGACGCATCCCACGTCCGCCATTTTACCGTGCATTACCCGGGCGCATGAGCCAGACATCGATCGAGCGGCTGAGGGAATATCTCGCGCAGCTCCCGCCGCAGTCGCAGGCGCTGCTGATGCGGGAGTTCGAGCGCGCGCTCGAGCGCGGCCAGGACACGGCCGTGGCGACCCTGGTGCTCGAGCAACTGCGCAAGATCGTCCGCAAGACCGAAGCCGACGAGGCCCCGCCGCCGCGCACCGACGACCTGTCGCGCCTCCTGTTCCAGGCGCTGGAACCGTTCCTGGTCGAGGCAGGCGCTCCGATCAGGGTCGGCCAGATCCGGCGGTCTTCGCTGCAGCCGATCTGGCAATGGCTCGGCCGTGACGGCGCCCCGGACAAGCTGACCGAATTCGAGGCGGCACTGGCGCGCATGCCGGCGGAGAGCGCCGGCCAGGTCGAGGCCCTCGCGCAAAAGCTGCAGGCGGTGGCCGCGGACGCCATCTTCGCGCTGACCGGTCCCGGCGGCGGCGACAAGTCGCGCGCGCTCGCCCGCGTCGGCCCGCCCAACGTGATCGAGGACCTCTATTCGATAGGCGCGGTGCTCGCGGTGCGCGAGGCCATCGCCACGCTGAACGAGAAGCTGCCGCGCACTCTGCGCGCCTTCGGCGATCCCCAGATCGCCTCGGTGACGTCGGCGCTCAACATTCCGGTCCTGCAGACGCCGCAGATGCTGCCTTTCGCCCTGTCGATCGTCGTGCAGCGCATGACCGCACCGTGGCAGATCATCCGCCTCGCCATCAAGATCGCCGCGTCCGACGACGAGATTCGCGTCGCGGCAACGCCTTATGGCGTCGCCGTCACCATTGCCCTGCACGATCTGTCCTGCGTCGCCGCGATCCTGCGCATGGACATCAAGCGCGGTCATTTCGACAACGTCGCCGGCAATCTCAAGGCGCTGCATGACGGTGCGCGCGGCCTGCGCACCGAGCTCGACCTGCGCAACGATTCAGTCTGGGGCAAGCAGCTGACCTCGATCCGGGCCGACATCTCCAATGCCCTGCAATCGGAGATCGACAGTGTTCCCGGCCGCGTGCGCCGCATCCTGCGCCAGCGTCCCGAGAAGGACATTCCGCCGGGCGCGCGGATCGACAGCACCGAGGTGGAAGAGACCGCCGCGCTGATGGAGTTCGTGGCGACCTGCCGCAATTACGCGAGCGAGCTCGCGATCAACGAGGTGACGCTGCGCACCTATTCCGACCTGCAGCAATATGTCGAACGCTCGACCGAGCAGCTCGTGCAGGCGTTGCGCGGCGCCGACCACAAGGTGCGCACCTACAGGCAGCAGCAGGTGCAGGCCGCGATCCGCTTCTGCCAGGTGCTGTTCGGCGATGACTATGCCTCGCTGATGAGCCGCGCTGCGGAGAACGCCGCGACAGGCGAGCGCAAATCGTCGCGCGCGAGCTGATTCAAGCGCATATTTTCGTGATCACAATTTGTGGTTGACGCTGCCGGTGGTGGGCCCTACGGTCGCCGTGCAAGTTTTTGGAATTTCTATCTGTGGGCGCATGAAACCCATTATCAGCTCCATCGAAATCGAGAACCGCGTCATTGTTGCCAAATATCAACGGCTGATGGTCGGCGCGAAGGTGGTGCTGGTCGAGAAGGCAAGCGGCCGTCAGTTGCCCGAGACCGCCACCAGGGTTGCTTCTCCGGTTCCGGTCGGGGCGCTGCGCATCAGGCTGCCCGAGGCCATCGAGCCCGGGACGTACTTCCTCAGGGCCTTCAACGGGCACGGCGAGGACGCCGCGCGGAGCGCGGACTTCGAGATCGGCTAAGCCGTTGGAGTTTCACCATTTCGGGACTGCGCGCGGTCGCGCCAAATTGACAATTGTCAATTGCCGCATCGTCCGGCCGTGGTGTAAAGCCACCTATGGGCGCGGGTGGCGCGCTGCCGGAAGCTTGCCAGATGACGTTATGGTTCGTGTTCGCGCTGATGACGGTCGCGGCGATTTTCGCCGTGCTCTTGCCGCTCGGCCGTAGCGGACGCGCGCAGGAGCAGGGCGGCCCAAATCAGGGCAGCGAAGTCGCGGTCTACAAGGACCAGCTCGCCGAAATCGAGCGCGATCTCGCCGTGGGGCTGATCGCCGCACCCGAAGCCGAGGCCGCGCGCGTCGAGATCAGCCGCAGGCTGCTCGCCGCAGCCGCCGGCGAGCCAGCAGCCGCGCCGAAATCGAACCTCAAATGGCGCCGCTCCGCGGCTGTGCTGGCCCTCGTCGGCCTGCCGCTGGTTGCAATCGGCGTCTACATGCCGCTCGGCTCGCCCCGGCTTCAGGACTTTCCGCTGGCGGAGCGGGAGCGCGGGACCGGCATGGCGCGATCCCTCGAGAATCTCGTCGTGCAGGTCGAGCAGCATCTGGAAAAGAATCCGACCGACGGACGCGGCTGGAACGTGCTCGCGCCGGTGCTGCAGCGGCTCGGCCGCTTCGACGATGCGGTGCGGGCCTATCGCAACTCGCTGACCTACAATGGCGAGAGCCCGGAGCGCCGGTCCGATCTCGGCGAGGCGATCGCAGCCGCAGCCGGCGGCGTCGTGACCGCGGAGGCCAAGACCGAGTTCGAGCGCGCACATGCGCTCGACGCCGATGATCCCAAGTCGAACTATTTCCTCGGGCTCGCCGCCGAGCAGGACGGCCGCAAGGACGATGCCGCCAACATCTGGCGCGCGCTGCTGGCGAAGGCGCCTGCCGATGCGCCATGGCGGCCCCTGGTGCAGTCCTCGCTGGCGCGGGTCGGCGGCGGTGGCAGCGGGACGGTGCCGGCGCTGTCGGACGAGACCATTGCGGCATCCAAGGACATGGCCGAAGGCGATCGCAACGCGATGGTGCGCGGCATGGTCGAGCGCCTCGCCACACGGCTGAAGCAGAACGGTGACGATGTCGAGGGCTGGCTGCGGCTGGTGCGCGCCTATCTGGTGATGGGCGATCGCGACAAGGCGAAGGGCGCCTCGACCGACGCGCGTCAGGCGGTCGCCAACGATGCCGAACGGCTCCGCCAGCTCAACGAAGGCCTCAAGACTCTCGGGCTCGACGGATGATGATGTCGGGACAGGACGAGCGGAGAACGGATACGCCATGACGCGCAAGCAGCGACGTATGACCATCATCGGCGGCTCGCTCGCCGTGCTCGCGCTCGCGGCCGCGCTGGTGCTCAACGCGCTGCGCGACTCCATCGTGTTCTTCTCGACACCGAGCATGGTGGCCGAGAAGCACGTAGCGCCCGGCAAGCGGTTTCGCCTCGGCGGCCTGGTGCAGCCCGGCTCGCTCCAGCGCGGCGACAATCTCGCCGTGAGCTTCGAAGTCGCCGACGGCAATGCGAAGCTGCCCGTCGCCTACAAGGGCATCCTGCCCGACCTGTTCCGCGAAGGGCAGGGTGTCGTCGCCGAAGGCGCGCTCGATGCCAATGGCGTGTTCAAGGCCGACACCGTGCTCGCCAAGCACGACGAGACCTACATGCCGAAGGATGTCGCCGATGCCCTGAAGAAGCAGGGACACTGGAAAGACGATTACGGTGCCCAGGCCTCCGGTGGGGCGAAGCCCGCGGCTACCACCGCGCAGGGCAATCCGCAGGGAGCCGTGCGGTGATCGCAGAATCCGGACATTACGCGCTGGTGCTGGCGCTTGGGCTGGCACTCATCCAGTCCATCGTGCCGTTGATCGGCGCGCGCCTCGCCGATGCCGCGCTGATGAACGTGGCGCGCTCCACCGCGCTGGCGCAGCTCCTGTTCGTCGGCGCCTCGTTCCTCGCGCTGGTGATGCTGCACGTCAATTCGGACTTCTCGGTCGCCAATGTCTACGAGAATTCCCATTCGATGAAGCCGCTGCTCTACAAGATCACCGGCGTGTGGGGGAACCACGAAGGCTCGATGCTGCTGTGGGTGTCGATCCTCGCGCTGTTCGGTGGCCTCGTCGCCGCATTCGGCAATAACCTGCCGCTGTCGCTGCGCGCGCATGTGCTGGCGGTGCAGGCCTGGATCGCCAGTGCCTTCTACCTCTTCATCCTCGTGACCTCGAACCCGTTCCTGCGTATTGCCAATCCGCCGATCGAGGGACGCGATCTCAATCCGGTGCTGCAGGACATCGGCCTCGCCGTGCATCCGCCGATGCTTTATCTCGGCTATGTCGGCTTCTCGATCTCGTTCTCCTTCGCCATCGCCGCGCTGATGGAAGGGCGGATCGACGCGGCCTGGGCGCGCTGGGTGCGGCCGTGGACGCTGGTGGCCTGGATCTTCCTGACGCTCGGTATCGCGATGGGCTCCTACTGGGCCTACTACGAGCTCGGCTGGGGCGGCTGGTGGTTCTGGGATCCGGTCGAGAACGCCTCGCTGATGCCGTGGCTCGCCGGCACCGCGCTGCTGCATTCGGCGCTGGTGATGGAGAAGCGCAACGCGCTGAAGGTCTGGACCATTCTTCTGTCGATCCTGACCTTCTCGCTGTCGCTGCTCGGCACCTTCCTGGTGCGCTCCGGCGTCATCACCTCGGTGCACGCTTTCGCCACCGATCCGACCCGCGGCGTGTTCATCCTGCTGATCCTGTGCCTGTTCATCGGCGGCAGCCTGTCGCTGTTCGCGGGCCGCGCGACCTCGCTGAAGCAGGGCGGCCTGTTCGCGCCGATCTCGCGCGAGGGCGCGCTGGTGCTGAACAATCTGCTGCTGACGGTCGCCTGCGCGGTGGTGCTGTTCGGCACGCTCTATCCGCTGGCGATGGAGATGCTCGCCGATTTCAAGATGTCGGTCGGCGCGCCCTTCTACAACCTCACCTTCGCGCCGCTGTTCGCGCTGCTGCTGCTCGCGGTGCCGTTCGGACCGATGCTGGCGTGGAAGCGCGGCGATCTGCTCGGCGTGATGCAGCGCCTGCTCGCCGCCGGCGTTGCCGGGCTCGTCGCCATCGCCATTGCCTGGGGCTGGGCGAGCGGCGGCGCCACGCTGGCGCCGCTCGCGATCGGGCTTGGGGTTTTCGTCATCGCCGGTGCGATCACCGACATCGTCGAGCGGACCGGGCTGGTGCGGGTGCCGTTCGCGACGGCACTGCACCGCGCCCGCGGCCTGCCGCGCTCAGCCTGGGGCACCGCGTTCGCGCATGCCGGGCTCGGCGTCGCGCTGATCGGCATCGTCTGCGAGACCACCTGGAACAGCGAGCACATCGCGACGATGAAGCAGAACGACGTCGCCCACATCGCCGGCTACGACGTCAAGCTCGACGGCCTGTTCCAACGCCAGGGCCCGAACTACCGCGAGATGATCGCGGAGTTCAAGATCAGCCGTGACGGCGAGGCCATCAGCGTCATGACGCCGTCCAAGCGCAGCTTCACCACGCGCGGCTCCTCGACCACGGAGGCCGCGCTGCTGACGCGCGGTGCGAGCCAGCTCTACATCTCGCTGGGCGATGCCAATGCCGACGGCGCCATTGCCGTGCGCATCTATCACAAGCCCTTGGTGCTGCTGATCTGGTGGGGACCGGTGCTGATGGCGTTCGGCGGCATGCTGTCGCTGTCCGACCGGCGGCTGCGGGTCGGCGCGCCGAAGCCGGCGCGGGCCAAGCAGCGCCTGCAGCCGGCGGAGTGATCCGATGTGCCGGATGATGGCCGCGTTCGCCCTCCTGATGCTGCTGGCGTTGCCCGCGGCCCACGCGGTGCAGCCCGACGAGATCATGTCGGACCCCGCCAGGGAAGCGCGCGCGCGCGAATTGTCGCGCGAGCTGCGCTGCATGGTCTGCCAGAACCAGTCGATCGACGATTCCGATGCGCCGCTGGCGCGCGACCTGCGGCTCCTGGTGCGCGAGCGCATCGCGGCGGGCGACAGCAATTCGCAGGTGCTCGACTTCCTGGTCGCGCGCTATGGCGAGTTCGTGCTGCTCAAGCCGCGCTTCGAGCGGCAGACCTTGCTGCTGTGGCTGCTCGCGCCGTTGCTGCTCCTCGGCGGCGGCCTGGCGCTCTGGCTGCAAATCCGCCGTCGCGCGAAGACCGGTGCAGATGCACCGGCGCCGCCGCTCACTGCGGAGGAAGAGGCGCGGCTCGCCGCCTTGATGTCCGACGAGGCGAAGTCGTCCTGACCTACGTAATGATACGTAGGCTGTCGGGAGCCGCGTGTTTCATCCTCTATTGACCTTTGTCTGGAAGCTTGTCGCGAGATTCGATTCCAGCCTCTGAGTCCCCGAGATGTTCGCGAACAGCAATTTGACGATCCGCTTCCTGGTCGGCGCCGTCGTCGCTGCATTATTGTTCCTGCTCGGCATCGGCGGCGGCACCGGCTTCGTCGCGGTGCTCTATCTCAACAACGAGATCACCAGCCTGTCGTCGGACTTCGCCGCGCTCAGCGGCCCGGCGCGCGACCACGCGATGCTGATCTACCAGCAGGCGCAGACGGCGTTCTCCTGGTTCCTGGTCGCCTGCGGCGTGATCGCGGTCGTCGCCGTCGCGATCTGCCTCACCACCTTCTTCGCGGTCCGCAACGGCATCCTCACGCCGCTTGCGGCGATCGTGCATGCGATGCGCGAGGTCGCCGACCAGAAATTCGAGACTCCGGTGCCCGGGCTCGGCGGCACCAACGAGATCGGCCTGCTCGCCGGCGCGCTCGAGGTGTTCAAGACCAATGGCCTCGAGCGCCGCCGCCTCACCGAGCAGCAATTGCACGAGGCGCAGCACCAGGCCGAGCGTTCGAAATTTCTCGACGATCGGATCAAGCGCTTCAACGATCTCGTCGCCAGCGTCGTGGACAGCGTGGCCTCGTCGGCCGTGCACCTCAAGCGCAACGCCGAGACGTTGTCGCGGACGGCCAACGAGACCAGCACCAAGGCCAATGCGGTGGCAAGCGGCGCGAGCCAGGCCAGCGCGAGCGTCCAGACGGTCGCGGGCTCGGCCGAGGAGATGACCAACTCGATCGGCACGATCAGCCGCCGCGTCACCGATGCGACCCAGCGCGCCGAGGGCGCGGCGTCGCAGGCCGAAAAGAGCCGCGACACCATCCACACGCTGTCGGACGCTGCCGACAAGATCGGCGAGGTCGTGCAGCTCGTGCAGGCGATCGCCTCGCAGACCAATCTGCTGGCGCTCAACGCCACCATCGAGGCGGCGCGGGCCGGCGAGGCCGGCAAGGGCTTTGCCGTGGTCGCTTCCGAGGTGAAGAACCTGGCGCACCAGACCAGCAAGGCGACGGAGGAGATCACCTCCCATGTCGCCAGCATCCAGGGCATCACCGCGGAGACGCGCGGCGCGATCGACGGCATCTCGAAGACGCTGTCGGAGATCTCGTCGATCATGTCGGGCATCGAGGTCGACACCGCCCAGCAGCGCAACGCCACGCAGGACATCACCCGCAGCGCGCAGGACGCCGCCCACGGAACACTCGACGTCTCCAATCACATCGCCCAGATCACCTCGACCTCGGCGGAGACCGGCCGCATGGCGGCTGAAGCCCGGGATTCCGCCGTCGATCTGTCGCGGCAGGCCGAGACCCTGAAGCGCGAAGTGGACGAGTTCATCGTCAGCGTCAGGGCCAGCTGAGGCTGGGCACCGGAACCCGACTAAGTTCCTGTAAGACCAAGACTTTCGGCCTGCGCTAAACTGCCGCAGTAGAGCCGCGCCATCATTACAAAAGTTTAACCCCGCCGCCAGCGCGCGGTAAGGCGGGAGTCCCCATCTTCAGCTCCGGAAGGTGCCGTCATCCGGCGCCGAAATGAATTCTAGGGCCCTGGAGATTTCTGCATGAACGACCGTATCGACCTCTCGAACCTCCCGTCCTACCGGCAGCAGCGCCGGTCGGTGTTCTCGGCGCGCAGGCTCGCGCTGATGGCCTCGGTCGTCGCCGGTCTCGGTGCCGCCGTCTACGGCTTTGGCCCGTCGATGTCGCCGGCCGACCTGATTTCGAGCCCGGCGCATGCGCAGGTCAACAACGAGGTCCGCAAGGTCGAACGTCCGGTCGGTTTCGCCGACATCGTTGAGCGCGTGAAGCCGTCGGTGATCTCGGTCAAGGTCAACATCAAGGAGAAGACCGCGAGCAACGACGATGGCGACGATGCTCAGTCGCCGTTCCAGCCGGGCTCGCCGATGGAGCGCTTCTTCCGCCGCTTCGGCGGTCCGGATGGCGTTCCCGGCCTGAAGGGCGGTGGTCGCGGCCGCGTCGTGCAGGGCCAGGGCTCCGGCTTCTTCATCTCGGCTGACGGCTACGCCGTGACCAACAACCACGTGGTCGACGGCGCCGACAAGGTCGAGGTCACCACCGACGACGGCAAGACCTACAGCGCCAAGGTGATCGGCACCGACCAGCGGACCGACCTCGCCCTGATCAAGGTCGAGGGCGGCTCGAACTTCCCGTTCGCCAAGCTCGCGGACAGCAAGCCGCGGATCGGCGACTGGGTGCTCGCGGTCGGCAATCCCTTCGGTTTGGGCGGCACCGTGACCGCGGGCATCGTCTCGGCCAGCGGCCGCGATATCGGCAACGGCCCCTATGACGATTTCATCCAGATCGACGCGCCCGTGAACAAGGGCAATTCCGGCGGTCCGGCGTTCGACACCAATGGCGAGGTGATGGGCGTCAACACCGCGATCTACTCGCCCTCCGGCGGCAGCGTCGGCATCGCGTTCTCGATCCCGGCGAACACCGTGAAGAGCGTGGTGGCCCAGCTCAAGGACAAGGGCTCGGTCAGCCGCGGCTGGATCGGCGTGCAGATCCAGCCCGTCACCTCCGACATCGCCGACAGCCTCGGCATGAAGAAGGCCGAAGGCGCGCTGGTGGCGGAGCCGCAGGCAAACGGTCCGGCAGCGAAGGCCGGCATCGAATCCGGCGACGTGATCACCGCGGTCAACGGCGAATCGGTCAAGGACGCCCGTGAGCTCGCCCGCACCATCGGCGGCATGGCGCCCGGTGCGACCGTGAAGCTGAACGTGCTGCACAAGGGCGCGGACAAGGTCGTGAACCTCACCCTCGGCCAGCTGCCGAACACGGTCGAGGCCAAGGCCGACCTCGACAAGGACAGCGGCAAGGGTGCCAGCAAGGGCACCGACGTGCCGAAGCTCGGCATGACGGTTGCGCCCGCGAATTCCGTGGCCGGCGCCGGCAAGGAAGGCGTCGTGGTCACCGAAGTCGATCCGAAGAGCGCCGCGGCCGAACGCGGCTTCAAGGAAGGCGATGTGATCCTCGAGGTCGGCGGCAAGAGCGTGGCCACCGCCGGCGAAGTCCGTGACGCCATCAACGCGGCGCGGACCGACAACAAGAACAGCGTCCTGATGCGCGTGAAGAGCGGCGGCCAGTCGCGCTTCGTCGCGATCCCCCTCGCCAAGGGGTAAGCCTCAGGAGGCTTACGAAATGAAGGGTGCCGCCGGCATCAGTCGCCCCCGCCGCCGGCGCCCTTCGGGGGAGCAGCGTAACGTTCGCTTCCCCAGCCTACCTTCCGGTGGAAATACGCCCCCCTCCGTCGGAAGGCCTAGGGCGGTGAGGTCCCCCCAGCTTCACCGCCCGCCTTTTTCTCGCTTCGACACTCTCGCCCTCGGCTTGCATGCGATTGCCGCTCGCGCCATGTTTAGAGAAGGTTGACCTCCTTGACCGCCGCCGAACGCACGATGCGCCTCCTCATCATTGAAGACGACCGCGAATCCGCCGACTATCTCGTGAAGGCGTTTCGCGAGGTCGGACACATTGCCGACCACGCCGCCGACGGCGAGGAGGGCCTCGCCATGGCCGAGAACGGCGAATACGACGTGCTGGTGGTCGACCGCATGCTGCCCAAGCGCGACGGCCTGTCGCTGATCGGCGCGCTGCGCGACCAGGACAACACCACGCCGGTGCTGATCCTCTCTGCGCTCGGCCAGGTCGACGACCGCATCAAGGGCCTGCGCGCCGGCGGCGACGACTACCTGCCGAAGCCCTATTCCTTCGCCGAGCTGCTCGCCCGCGTCGAGGTGCTGTCGCGCCGCCGCGGCGGACCTGCCGAGGATACCCTCTACCGCGTCGGCGATCTCGAACTCGACCGGCTGTCCCATCGCGTCGCCCGCGGCAAGGACGAGCTGACCTTGCAGCCACGCGAATTCCGCCTGCTCGAATATCTCATGAAGCATGCCGGTCAGGTGGTGACGCGCACCATGCTGCTGGAGAACGTCTGGGACTACCATTTCGATCCGCAGACCAACGTGATCGACGTGCACATTTCGCGGCTGCGCTCCAAGATCGACAAGGGTTTTGAGCGGCCGCTGCTGCACACGATCCGCGGCGCCGGGTACATGATCCGTGACGGCATTCGGTAAACTCGTCCGCACCACGGCGTTCCGGCTGACGCTGGTCTATTTGCTGCTGTTCGCGATGTTCGCGGCCTCGCTGCTCGGCTATTTCGCCTGGAACACGCGGCGGCTGATCACCGAGGAAATCACGCAGACGGTGAATGCCGAGACCTCGGAGATCAACGATCTCTACGACAGGCGCGGCTTGCGCGGCCTGGTGCTCGCGATCGAGTACCGCGCGTTGCGGCCGGGCGCCAACCTCTATCTCGTGACCACGCCGACCGGGCAGGCGATCGCCGGCAATGTCGGCTCGCTCGCGCCCGGCGTGATGGCGACGCGCGGCTGGTCCGAGACCGCCTACCGGCGGATCGAGGATACCGATGACCGCGATCATCGTGCCCTGGTACGCGTCACCGAGCTCGAAAACGGCTTCCGTCTCCTGATCGGCCGCGACCTCGCCGAGCGTCGGCGCCTGTTCAGCATCGTCGCCAAGGCGGCGCAATGGTCGGTCCTGATCGTCGTGGTGCTCGGCCTCGGCGGCGGCATCTTCGTCGCGCGCAGGGTGCTGAGGCGCATCGACGCGATGACCGGCACCGCCCAGCGCATCATGACCGGCGATCTCAGCGGCCGCCTGCCCGTCGGCCGCAGCGGCGACGAGCTCGACCGTCTGGCCGAAAACCTCAACGCCATGCTGGAGCGGATCGAGGCGCTGATGGCGGGGCTGAAGGAGGTCTCCGACAACATCGCCCACGACCTCAAGACGCCGCTGACGCGCCTGCGCAACCGGGCCGAGGAGGCGCTGGCGAAATCCGGCTGCGAGGCCGACTACCGCGCCGCGCTGGAGCGGACCATCGAGGAATCCGACGGCCTGATCCGCACCTTCAACGCGCTGCTGATGATTGCCCGCGCCGAGTCCGGACAGGCCCGCGGCAACATGGACGATTTCGACGCCGCCGATGTCGCGGGCGGCATCCACGAGCTCTACGAGCCGCTCGCCGAAGACGACGGCATGACCTTGAAGGTGAAGGCCGATCCGACGCCGGTTCACGGCAACCGCGAACTGATCAGCCAGGCGCTCGCCAATCTGGTCGAGAATGCCATCAAGTACGGCAAGCCGGCTGCGCAGCCCGCGGGAACCGTGGTCAGCATGGACTCGAGGCAGATCACCATCGAGGCAAGGCGCGAGGGCGATCAGGTGCTGCTCAGCGTCACCGATCGCGGCCCCGGCATCCCCGAGGCCGACCGCAAGCATGCCGTCGAGCGATTCGTCCGGCTGGAGGCGAGCCGCACGCTACCGGGCTCCGGCCTCGGCCTCAGCCTCGCCTCCGCAGTTGCGACGCTCCATGGCGGAGAATTGCGGCTGGGTGATGCCCATCCCGGCCTCGTCGCTACGCTGGCACTGCCGGCGCGCGCGAGCGCAGGCGACAGGGTTGCTCCGCCAATGCCGGATGTGCCACAGAAGGTGGCATGAACCACTCCGCGCCGGGAAACGCGGACAAGCATGGTGAGAGTCTGGCCGCGCGCTTTGCGGAGGCTCCCCATATTGCCGCTTCCACAAACGACGAACCCCGTTTTGAAAACTGGCTGGCCGAGCTCGAGCCGGCGCAATCGGCACGTCTCCAGCCGCTGCTCGCTTATCCCTTCGCGCGGAACATCCTGGCCGGCATCGCGGAATTCTCGCCCTATCTGTTCGATCTGGCGCGCGCCGATGCGCCGCGCCTGATACGGCTGCTCGAATGCGATCCGGATGCGCACCTGGCCGCACTGATCGCGGAGGCGCGGAACGCGGTGCTCGCGGCGCCCGACGAGGCCGAGGTGATGCGGCTGCTTCGCCGCATGAAGGCGGAGGCCGCGCTGCTGACCGCATTGTGCGACATCGGCGGGGTCTGGCCGGTGATGCGGGTGACGGCGGCGCTGACCGACGTCGCGGTCTCCTCCGTGCAGGCGGCGCTGCAGTATCAGCTGCGGCAGGAAGCCGCACGTGGAAAGATCCGCCCGCTCAACCTCGAGGCCCCGGAAGAGGGCTGCGGCCTGATCGTGCTCGCGATGGGCAAGATGGGTGCGGGCGAGCTGAACTACTCCAGCGACATCGACCTCATCGTGTTCTTCGACCCTGATAATACGACGCTTGCGCCTGATATCGAGCCACAGCCGTTCTTCGTCCGGGTCACGCAGGGCATGGCGCGCATCCTGCAGCAGCGCACCTATGACGGCTATGTGTTCCGCGTCGACCTGCGCCTGCGCCCCGATCCGTCCTCGACGCAGGTGGCGATCTCCCGTGATGCCGCGCTGAACTATTACGAGCGGGAAGGGCGCACCTGGGAGCGCGCCGCCATGATCAAGGCGCGCGCCTGTGCCGGCGACGCCAAGGCCGGCGAGGCGCTGCTCGCCGAGATCGCGCCCTTCGTCTGGCGCAAGCACCTCGACTTCGCCGCGCTTGCCGACGTCCACGACATGAAGCGGCAGATGCAGACCTATCGCGGCCAGAGCGAGATCGCGGTCGAGGGCCACAACGTCAAGGTCGGCCGCGGCGGCATCCGCGAGATCGAGTTCTTCGCGCAGACCCAGCAGCTCATCGCCGGCGGCCGCCATCCGGAATTACGGGTGCGGCCGACGCTGAGAGCGCTCGACGTGCTCGCCGCCAGCAACTGGATCACCTCTGCCGCTCGCGACGAGCTCACCACCGCCTACGAATTCCTGCGCCGGGTCGAGCACCGCCTCCAGATGATCGCGGACGAGCAGACCCATGCACTGCCCGAGGACAAGGAAGCGGTCGAGCGCTTTGCGCGCTTCTTCGGCTACGTCGATCGCGAGGCCTTTGCGCGCGACCTGCTGCGCCAGCTCGAAATCGTGCTGGGGCATTACGAAAAACTGTTCGAGGGCGACGATCCGACCGGCACGGCGAAGCTGCCGGCGCTCGACTACAGCGCGGGCCCCGACGACCCGCGCCTGCTCCAGCACATGACGGCGCTCGGCTTCAAGAAGCCGGCCGCAGTCGCTCAGACCGTGCGCGACTGGATCACTGGCGATTATCGTGTGTTCCGCAATGAGGCGACGCGCAGCGCCTTCATCGAGTTCGTGCCGGCCCTGATCGACGGGCTCGCGCATGCCGAGGAGCCGGACCGCGCGGTCGTGGCGTTCGATCAGTTCCTCGGCGCGCTGCAGCGTGGCGGCCGGCTGATCACGCTGCTTGGCCAGAACCGCGATCTCGTCGCGCTGGTGGCGCTGGTGCTTGGCGCAGCGCCACGGCTAGGGGAGATGCTGGCACGCCAGCCGCAGCTCATGGACGGCCTGATCGATCCGCGCTTCTTCGGCGCGATGCCGGACCGGCAGGAATTGTCGGAGCGGCTCGCCGCCACCGTGCAGGACGCCGGCTCATACGAGGAGTTCCTCGATCGCCTGCGCCTGTTCGGGCAGGAGAGCCTGTTCCTGATCGGCACGCGCATCCTCTCCGGTACCGTCTCGGCGCAGCAGGCGAGCACCGCCTTTGCCGACGTCGCCGAAGGCATCGTCCACACCGTGCATGGCCTCGTCGCCGACCGCTTTGCCGCCCAGCACGGCCGCATCAAGGGCCAGGAGACCGCGATCATCGCGATGGGCCGGCTCGGCAGCCGCGAGATGACGGCCTCGTCCGACCTCGACCTGATCCTGCTCTACGATTTCGACGCCGAGAACCCGGATTCCGACGGCGCCAAGTCGCTGCAGGGGGCGCATTATTTCGCCCGCTTCACCCAGCGCCTGATCAGCGCGTTCACGACGCGGACCAATTACGGCGTGCTCTACGAGATCGACATGCGGCTGCGCCCGTCGGGACGCGCCGGCCCGGTGGCGTCGAGCCTTGCGTCCTTCGCCGACTACCAGGCCAACGAGGCCTGGACCTGGGAGCACATGGCGCTGACGCGCGCGCGCGTGGTGTCGGCCTCACCTGAATTCCGCGAGCGGATCGAGCGCGTGATCCGCGACGTCCTGACCCGTCGGCGCGACCGCGGGATCATCGCCAACGACGTTGCCGACATGCGCGGTGCGATCGGACAGGAGAAGGGCGAGACCGACTATTGGGATCTCAAATATGCCGCCGGCGGCATGATCGACATCGACTTCATCGCGCAATATCTCCAACTCGTGCATGCGCACGACAAGCCTGAGATCCTCGATGTCAGCACGCTGCAGGTGCTGGACAATGCCTGCAGGCTCGGCGTGCTCGGTCAATCGGAGACCGAGATCCTGCGCGCCGCAGTGCGGCTCTATCACGACCTGACGCAGATCCTACGGCTCTGCGTCAGCGACCGTTTCAAGCCGGAGACCGCCGGCACGGATCTGCAGCGCGTGATGGCGCGCGCCGGCGATGCGCCGGACTTCTCCTCGCTCGAGGCGCGGGTGAAGGAAACGCAGAGCGAGGTGCGACGCGTGTTCAGGACACTGCTGGAAGGCTCTGCTTCAGCGAAGTGAGGGCCTCGCGCACGTTCGGCTCCAGGCCCGCGCCGCCGGCATCGAGATGGGCGAAGATCGCGCGCTTCATCCTGGGGTCCCAGAACTTCTTGATGTGGTCGGCGATCCCCGGCACGGCCTTGTCATGGCCCTGGCTGCGGAAGAACATGCCGATCTGGTTGGCCATGTAGACGAGGCGGTCAGGCGACGACATCGATGATCTCCTGGGCACGAAGGGCCGTGACGCGGCCCTGGTGCGTGAACACTTCAAACCCGTCGCTGCGGGCAATCGCAATCAGCGTGATGCCGGCAGCCTCTGCCGTGCGGACAGCGAGCGCGGTGGGGGCGGAGACCGCGACCATGACGGGTGCGCCGATCGCGGCGGTCTTCTGCACCATCTCGACCGAGACGCGGCTGGTCAGCAGCACCATGCCGATGTTGGCATCGGTCCGGCCGCGCGCCAGCGAGCCCGCGAGCTTGTCGAGCGCGTTATGGCGGCCGACGTCTTCGCGCAAGGCCACGATGCCATTCGATGGCGACCAGAAGGCCGCGGCGTGCACGGCGCGGGTCTGCATGTTGATCGATTGCAGCGGCGCGATCGCCTGCATCGCCGTCATGATCTGCTGCGGTGTGAAGGTCTGTCCCTGCGGCACGATTGCTGCAGGCCGTATGGCCTCGGCGATGGACTCGACGCCGCAGATGCCGCAGCCGGTGGGGCCGGCGATGTGGCGGCGGCGTTCGCTGATGCGCGCGGCGTTGTCCTGTTCGAGCCACATCCTGAGCTCGATGCCGTCGTCGAGGCGTACCACCTCGAGCGACTTGATGTCGTCGACCGATGTGATGATGCCCTCGTCCAGGCTGAAGCCGACGGCAAAATCCTCGAGGTTCTGCGGCGTTCCCATCATCACGGCGTAGGTGCCGCCATTATAGGTCAGCGCCAGCGGCGTCTCCTCGGGGATCAGCCGCGTCCCTTCGGACGCGGCACCGTCGCGCCAGATTTCGCGGTCGATGGCCTGGACCGGCACGTGCATGCGGTTACTCCGCGGCCTCGGCGGGCGCGATGCGGCGGGAATGCCGCGCCTGCTCGTCATAGGCCTTCTGCCAGTCGGACGGGCCGTTCGACGGCGAGATCTGCACTGCCGTGACCTTGTATTCCGGACAGTTGGTCGCCCAGTCCGAAAAGTCGGTCGTGATCACGTTGGCCTGCGTGTCCGGGTGGTGGAAGGTGGTGTAGACGACGCCCGGCGACACGCGGTCGGTGATCTCCGCGCGCAGCGTGGTCTCGCCTGCGCGGCTCTGCAGCCGCACCCAGTCGCCGTCGCGCACGCCGCGCAGCTCGGCATCGTGCGGATGGATCTCGAGCCGGTCCTCGGCATGCCAGACCACGTTGTCGGTGCGCCGTGTCTGCGCGCCGACATTGTACTGGCTGAGGATGCGGCCCGTGGTGAGCAGCAGCGGGAAGCGGGGGCCGGTGCGTTCGTCGGTCGCGACATATTCGGTGACGATGAACTTGCCCTTGCCGCGGACGAAGCCGCCGATATGCATCACCGGCGTGCCCTCCGGCGCCTTCTCGTTGCAGGGCCACTGCACCGAGCCGAGCTCGTCGAGCTTGGCGTAGGAGACGCCGGTGAAGGTCGGCGTCAGCGCCGCGATCTCGTCCATGATCTCGGAAGGATGGCTGTAGTTCATCTCGAAGCCCATCGCCTTGGCGAGCGCGATGGTGACTTCCCAATCGGCCATGCCGTTCTTCGGCGTCATCACCTTGCGGACGCGCTGGATGCGGCGCTCGGCGTTGGTGAATGTGCCGTCCTTCTCGAGGAAGCTCGAGCCGGGCAGGAAGACGTGCGCGTAGTTCGCGGTCTCGTTCAGGAAGAGGTCGTGGACGATGACGCATTCCATCGCCGACAGCGCCGCGACCACGTGCTTGGTGTTCGGGTCGGACTGCAGGATGTCCTCGCCCTGCACGTAGATGCCCATGAACGTGCCTTCGATCGCGGCATCGAACATGTTGGGAATGCGCAGACCCGGCTCCGGGTTGAGCTTGACGTTCCAGAGTGCCTCGAACTGGTCGCGCACGGCCTCGCCCGAGATGTGGCGATAGCCGGGCAGCTCGTGCGGGAACGAGCCCATGTCGCAGGAGCCCTGCACGTTGTTCTGGCCGCGCAGCGGGTTCACGCCGACGCCGGGACGGCCGATATTGCCGGTGGCCATCGCGAGGTTGGCGATCGCGATCACGGTGGTCGAGCCCTGGCTGTGCTCGGTGACGCCGAGGCCGTAATAGATCGCGCCGTTGCCGCCGGTGGCGTAGACGCGGGCGGCTTCGCGCAGCACCTTCGGGTCGACGCCGGTGAGGATGGCGGTTGCTTCCGGGCTGTGCTTCGGCTGGGCGACGAAGGCGGCCCATTCCTCGAACTCGATCCAGTCGCAGCGCTCGCGCACGAAGGCTTCGTTGACGAGGCCCTCGGTGACGATGACGTGCGCCAGTGCGGTGACGACGGCGACGTTCGTGCCCGGCATCAAAGGCAGATGCAGCGCCTTCACATGCGGCGAGTCCACCATCTCGGTGCGGCGCGGATCGATCACGATCAGCTTTGCACCCTGGCGCAGCCGCTTCTTCAGGCGGGAGGCGAACACCGGGTGAGCCGATGCCGGATTGGCGCCGATGATGACGGCGACGTCGGTCTCCTCGACCGAGTCGAAGTCCTGGGTGCCGGCCGAGGTGCCGAAGGTCTGCGACAGGCCATAGCCGGTCGGCGAATGGCAGACGCGGGCGCAGGTGTCGACATTGTTGTTGCCGAAGCCCCCGCGGATCAGCTTCTGCACCAGATAGGTCTCTTCATTGGTGCAGCGGGAGGAGGTGATGCCGCCGATGGCATCGCGGCCGTACTTCTTCTGGATGCCGCGCATCTTGGCGGCGGCAAACGAGAAGGCCTCGTCCCAGGAGACTTCCTGCCAGGGGTCCTCGATCCGCTCGCGGATCATCGGCTTGAGGATGCGTTCCTTGTGGTTGGTGTAGCCCCAGGCGAAGCGGCCCTTGACGCAGGAATGGCCGCGGTTGGCCTTGCCGTCCTTGTACGGCACCATGCGCACGACTTCCTCGCCGCGCATCTCGGCCTTGAAGGCGCAGCCGACGCCGCAATAGGCGCAGGTGGTGACGACGGAATGCTCGGGCTGGCCGATCTCGATCACGGACTTTTCCGTCAGCGTCGCGGTCGGGCAGGCCTGCACGCAGGCGCCGCAGGAGACGCATTCGGAGCCGAGGAAACTCTCGCTCATGCCGGGCGAAACGCGGCTGTCGAAGCCGCGGCCGGAGATCGTCAGCGCGAAGGTGCCTTGCACCTCCTCGCAGGCGCGCACGCAGCGCGAGCAGACGATGCACTTGGAGGGATCGTAGGTGAAGTAAGGGTTGGACTCGTCCTTCGGCATCCAGTGGTCGTTCGCGCAGCCGTCGGTCTTGCCTGGTGTCTTGGCGAAAACATGATTCTCGCCCTCATAACCGTAGCGCACGTCGCGCAGGCCCACGGCGCCGGCCATGTCCTGCAGCTCGCAGTCGCCGTTGGCGCCGCAGGTGAGGCAGTCGAGCGGATGGTCGGAGATGTAGAGCTCCATCACACCCTTGCGCAGCTTCTTCAGCCGCTCGGTCTGGGTGCGCACGACGAGGCCGTTCATGACCGGCGTGGTGCAGGAGGCCGGCGTGCCGGCGCGGCCCTCGATCTCGACGAGGCAGAGACGGCAGGAGCCGTATGCGTCGACCATGTCGGTCGCGCAGAGCTTCGGGATCTGGTGGCCCGCATCCATCGCGGCCCGCATGATCGAGGTGCCCTCGGGCACCGTGACCTCATTGCCGTCGATGGTCAGCGTCACCATCGTTTCCGATTTGGAGCGCGGTGTGCCGTAGTCGATTTCTTCGATCAGAGACATCGTCGTTCTCCTATTCCGCGGCCTGAAGCGTGGTCGGCGCCGGAACGAAATCCTCCCGGAAGTGCTTCAATGCGCTGAGCACGGGGTAGGGCGTGAAGCCGCCGAGTGCGCAGAGCGAGCCGAATTTCATGGTGTTGCAGAGGTCCTCGACGAGTGCGAGGTTTTCGTGGACGCGCTCGCCGTTGATGATCTTCTCGATGGTCTCGACGCCGCGGGTCGAACCGATGCGGCACGGCGTGCACTTGCCGCAGGATTCGACGGCGCAGAATTCCATCGCAAAGCGCGCCTGCCGGCGCATGTCGACGCTGTCGTCGAACACGACGATGCCGCCATGCCCGATCAGGCCGTCGCGCGCGGCAAAGGCCTCGTAGTCGAAGGGGGTGTCGAACAGGGCGCGCGGGAAATAGGCGCCCAAGGGGCCGCCGACCTGCACCGCGCGAACCGGACGGCCGGTCGCCGTGCCGCCGCCGATGTCGTCGACGAGCTCGCCGAGCGTCACGCCGAACGCGGTCTCGAACAGGCCGCCGTGACGGATGTTGCCGGCGAGCTGGATCGGCATCGTGCCGCGCGAGCGGCCCATGCCGAAATCGGCATAGGCCTTGGCGCCTTCGGCGAGGATGAAGGGGATCGCGGCGAACGACAGCACGTTGTTGATGACGGTCGGCTTGCCGAACAAGCCATGATGCGCCGGCAGCGGTGGCTTGGCGCGCACGATGCCGCGGCGGCCTTCGAGGCTCTCCAGCAGCGAGGTCTCCTCGCCGCAGACGTAAGCGCCGGCGCCGACGCGCACTTCCATGTCGAAGTTGTAGGTGGAACCGCCGATCTTGTCGCCGAGATAGCCGCCGCGCTTTGCCGCGAGAATCGCGGCGTTCATCGCCTCGACCGCGTGCGGGTATTCGCTGCGGATGTAGATGTAGCCCTTGGTCGCGCCGACCGTGATGCCGGCCGTGGTCATGCCCTCGATCACCAGGAAGGGATCGCCTTCCATGATCATGCGGTCGGCAAAGGTGCCGCTGTCGCCCTCGTCGGCGTTGCAGACGATGAACTTGCGGTCGGCCTTGGCCTGCGCGACGGTCTTCCACTTGATGCCGGTCGGGAAGCCCGCGCCGCCGCGGCCGCGCAGGCCGGACGCTGTCACTTCGTTCAGGATCGCATCAGGTCCGAGCGAGAGTGCGCGCTCAAAGCCCTTGTAGCCGCCATGGGCGCGGTAATCGTCGAGCGAGCGCGGATCGATCACCCCGCAGCGGGCGAAGGTGAGGCGGGTCTGGCGCTTCAGCCAGGGGATCTCGTCGGTGGCACCGAGCCGCAACAGGTGCGGCGTGTTGCTGGCGAGCGCGTCGAGCAGGGAGGGCACGTCCGCTTCGGTGACCGGGCCGAAGGCGATCCGGCCCTGCGGCGTTGCGACCTCGACCAGCGGCTCCAGCCAGTACATGCCGCGCGAGCCGGTCCTGACGATGTCGACCGTTACGCCGCGCTTGGCGGCCGCCTGTGCCAGCGCCAGCGCGACCTCGTCGGCGCCGACGGCGACAGCACCCGCATCGCGTGAGACGAAGAGACGCATGCTCATCGCTGTGCCTCCGCAACCAGCGCGTCGAGGCGCTTCTCGTCGAGCCGGCCGATGAGGCGGCCGTCGAGCATCGCAGACGGCGCGGTCGCGCACAGGCCGAGGCAGTAGATCGGCTCCAGCGTGACGCGATCATCCGCCGTCGTGTGTCCAAGCGAAACGCCGAGCTTCGATTCGGCGCGCGCAGCCAGCGCATCGCCGCCGGCAGCCTGGCAGGCTTCGGCGCGGCACAGCTTCAGCACGTGGCGGCCGGCCGGCTTGTGGCGGAAATCATGATAGAAGGTGAACACGCCGTGCACTTCGGCGCGCGACAGATTCAGCGCCTGCGCGATCATGGGAATCGCAGCCTCCGGCACGTAGCCGAACGCCTCCTGGAGCGCGTGCAAGATGACCAGCGTCGCGCCTTCCTGCCTGGCATGTTCGGCGATGATCTCGGCGCCGCGCGCTTCGTCCCAAGGCTCGTAACGAGCTTCGTAAGGCGTTGTCATTATTCGTTCTCAACCTGAGCGTTTCTCTTCTGCAAACTATTTGGAATCATTCGAAGATCAATAAAGCTGTCTCATGCTGCGATTGCGAATTCTGATCGATTTGCAACCACAATCGGTCGATACGAAATGACAATGAAAGTTGTATCGGCTGCCGGTTTTTGCGTGTTGGTGCAGGGCCCGGCATGCTAGCTTGCATGCCACGACAGAAGCCGAGGGGACGACCGGTTGATCGACAAGCTTGAACTGCTGCTGGCGCTGGCAAAGGAGCGGCATTTTGGACGCGCGGCAGAGGCCTGCGGGGTCACCCAGCCGACCATGTCGACCGGGCTGAAACAGCTCGAGGAGATCCTCGGCGTGATGCTGGTCCAGCGCGGCTCCCGATTCCAGGGTTTCACGCCGGAAGGCGAACGGGCGCTGGACTGGGCGCGGCGGATCGTGGGCGATGCCCGCGCCATGCGCGACGAGATCAACGGGCTGAAGCACCAGCTCTCCGGCGAGATCCGCATTGCCGCGATCCCGACCGTGCTCGGCATGGTCGCCCAGCTGACGACGCCGTTCCGCGCCAAGCATCCCGAGGTGCGCTTCCGCATCCAGTCGACGACCTCATCCGAGGTGCTGGGCCTGCTCGAAAATCTCGAGGTCGATGCGGGGCTGACCTACATCGAGAACGAGCCGATCGGCAAGGTGCGCACCATCCCGCTCTACAACGAGAGCTATCGCCTGCTCACCGCGCCGGACGCGATGTTCGGCGACCGCGAGACGGTGACCTGGACCGAGGTCGGGCAGGTGCCGCTGTGCCTGCTGACGCCCGACATGCAGAACCGCCGCATCATCGACCGCGCGCTGCGCTCGGTCGGCGCGGAGGCGACGCCGACGCTGACCTCGAACTCGCTGCTGGTGCTGTTCACGCATGTGAAGACGGGACGCTGGGCGAGCGTGATGCCGGCCAAGCTCGCCGAGACGCTCGGCCTGTCCGACACCGTGCGCTCGATCCCGATCGTCGACCCCGAGGTCAATTACAGCATCGGCATGGTGATCCCGCAGCGCGATCCCATGACGCCGCTGATCGCGGCGCTGGTGAATGTCGCCAGGGAAGTCGCGCCGACGCTGCAGCTGTAAGCGCATCGACAGCGGAGCAAGCGGCTCGTCCTTCGAGACGCCCGCCTTGCGGGCTCCTCAGGATGAGGCTCTGCGCCGCCCAACTGCTCTAGAACTGCTGCCGCGTACTCGACCCTCATCCTGAGGGCCCGCCGCAGGCGGGCGTCTCGAAGGATGGCCGCAGGCACGCTGCCTGCGCCGCCTCAGGCCGCGGCCGAGATCCCGGCGGCCGCCTTGACGGCGTCGCGCGGCAGGGTCACGCGGACGACGGTGCCGACATCGATCTTCGAGCGCAGCCGCATCGAACCGCCGTGGAGCTGCGCCAGCGAGCGGGCGATGGCGAGGCCAAGGCCGGAGCCGTGGTAGGTCTTGGTGAGCTGGCTCTCGACCTGCTCGAACGGGCGGCCGAGCCGCGCCAGCGAGTGCGGCGCGATCCCGATGCCGGTGTCGGCGATCATCAGCACGATCCGGTCCTCGAGCTGCCGGCTACGCACCACGATGCGCCCGCCGTCGGGCGTGAACTTCACCGCGTTGGAAAGCAGGTTGACGATGATCTGCTTGGTGGCGCGGCGGTCGGCGACGACGGAGATCGATTTCTCGATCTCGGCATCGAGCGTCAGGTGCTTGTCCTCGGCGCGGCCGGAGACGACGCGCAGGGATTCCGCAAGCGTCTGGCCGAGGTCGAGCTCTTCCATGTCGAGCTTCATGCGGCCGGCCTCGATCTTGGACATGTCGAGGATGTCGTTGATGACCTCGAGCAGATAGTGGCCGCTGGTCAGGATGTCCTGGCAGTATTCCTGGTACTTCTCGCTGCCGAGCTCGCCGAACATGCCGCTTCCCATGATTTCGGAGAAGCCGATGATGGCATTGAGCGGCGTGCGCAGCTCGTGGCTCATATTGGCGAGGAATTTCGACTTGGTCTGGTTGGCTTCCTCGGCGCGGGTCTTCTCGCGCTGATACTTCTCGGCGAGGTCGGCGAGCTCGTTGGTCTGGCGCTCCAGCGCGGCCTGCGAGCGCTTGAGGTCGATGACGGTGGCGCGCAGGCGCAGATCGTTGTCGACCAGCTTCTGCTCGTGCTCCTTGATGCGGGTGATGTCGGTACCGACCGAGACGTAGCCGCCGTCCTTGGTGCGGCGCTCGCTGATGTGCAGCCAGCTGCCGTCGTCGAGCTGCGCCTCGAAGGTGCGTGCGCCCGGACCCTGGCTGGCGGTCTCGTTGTGGCGGGTGCGCACCTCCGGCATGCGGCCGACCTCGAGCACGGTCTCGTAGGAGGTGCCGGGAATGACGGCGCTGTCGGGCAGCTTGTGCAGGCGCTGGAAGTGCGAGTTGCACAGCACGAGGCGGTCGCTCGCGTCCCACAGCACGAAGGCCTCCGGGATGGTCTCGATCGCGTCGCGCAGGCGAAGGTCCGCTTCCACGGTCTTCTCGGCGAGGCTCTTCTGCTCGGTGATGTCGACGGCGATGCCGATCAGGTGCACGCTGGAGTCGGTCGCGCCGCGGGTCTTTTCGCAGCGGACGCGGAGCCAGATCCAGTGGCCGTCGACATGTTGCATGCGGAAGGTCTGGTCGATGTGGTCGATCTTCTCGGAGATGAGCTGGTCGGCGATCTCGAACAGGTCGATGTCGTCGGACTTCACCAGCGCGTTGACCTCGCCGAAGGTGAGCAACTCGTGGCGGCCGTCGAGGCCGAGCATCGAGAACATCGACTGCGACCAGAAGATCCGGCCGCGCGACAGGTCCCAGTCCCACAGCCCGCAGCGGCCGCGGTTCAGCGCGGTGTCGATGCGGCCGCGCACGGCGTCGTTGATGAGGTCGCCTTCGCGGGCGCGGGTGGACTGCCAGTGGAAGGCGAAGCCGAGGATCAGGACGACGAAGCCGGTGGTCGCCGACAGCGTCACCGAGAGCGCGGCGTCGGAGCCCCAGATCGGCTCGTTGCGCTCCTGGATCACGGTGACGAAGCCGGGCAGCGACTTGATCTGCCGCGAGGTCGCCATCGCGGCGTTGCCGTTCGGCAGCGTCATGTCGGAGATGCTGCCGTCGCGGGGCGGCGCCGCGAGCAGCTGCGCCGTGGTGATGGCATCGAGCAGGCGGTCGTTGCCGGAGGGATCGCTGTCGATGGGAATGCGGGCGAGGATGCGGCGGTCGATGCCGGCCGAGGTGACGATGACGTGGCGGCCCGAGGCCGTGCCCCAGGACGGGATCAGGTCGGGCAGCAGCGACGGCAGCCGCTCGATGTTCTTCTGTCGCTCGATCCGCGAGGAGGTGAGGCGATCGACGCGCTCGGCGAGCAGGTCGGCGAGCGCCGAGATATCGTGGCGGATCACCAGCCGCTTCTGGCGGGTCTGGTCCACGACCTGCACGAACGCGCCGAGGCAGATCGTGATCAGGAACGCGATGATGAGCGTCGGCACGGCGCGGCGCAATGCCGGCTCCGCGACAAGGAGCCGGTGATAGGCAGGTTTCGCGATCGATTGCGCCAATCCCTTGATCGAATCGGATTGGACGCACGCGTTCGCGGCGTCTGCACGCGACATGCCTTCGGCCCCCTGAAAACCAGCTTGCAACTTGAGCTCGGAAGCAGCCCCACGTCGCTTCCGAATCACACCGATTTGAATCCAGTTTTGCCGGACTGTCGAGAGTCAACGAATCGTTAACGCGAAATTATTCTTATCCAACGCGGAGTTCTTGCACTGCAGCTCCGCAAACTCACGTGCGCGGCGAGTCCGAAACGAGAACGTGTGAGTCCTCGCACATCCCGCGTCACATGCGCGGCGGTTCGGCGTGGCTGATCACGCGCTTCACGCTCGGAAACGCGCGGCGCAGCGCGCGCTCGATCGCGTCGACGTGCTCATGCACCTTGATCACGCTCATCGACGGTGCGGCGCGGCAGTGGAAGTTGACGATCTCGCCGGCGTCGGTGTTGCGGACGCGCACATTATGGATGTCGTGGATCTCGCCCTCGCCGGCAAACTCGGCCAATGCGGCGGCGATGGCCTGCGCGCGTTCCGGCGCGGCATCGACCCCGAACGGCAGTTCCGGTTCCAGCGGCTCGATATGGACGTCGACCTCGACGTCCTCGCCGAACTCCTCCTGGATGTTGCGCTCCAGCGCGTTGGCGATGTCATGAGCCGCATCGAGCCGCATGCCGGCGTCGACCTCGAGGTCGATGCTGACGATCAGCTTGGCGCCGAGATCGTGCACCGTGACGTGGTGGATGGCGAGGCTCGAATTGCGCGCGATCACCATGATGCGGTCGCGCACCGTCTCGTTGTTGCGCGCGACGGGGACCGGGGTGAAGGTGAGGTCGGCATCGCCGAACGCGGCGTCGACCGCGGCGTGGGCCTTGCGCTTGATCTCCTCGATGCGGTCGATCGGATAGGTGCGCGGCACCTTGGCGATGGCGTCGATGAAGGTGGTCGAACCGACCATGCGCACGCGCAGGCGCTCGACGTCGATCACGCCGGGGACGCCGCGGATCGCGGCTGTGGCCTTCTCCTGCGCCCCCTCGGGCGCGCGGTCCAGCAGGGTCTGCACGGTCGATCCGGCCATGCGCAGGCCGAGCAGGGCGATCATCACGGCGACGGCGGCGGCCGCCGCCGCATCGCCCCACCAGAAGCCGAGGGCGGCCAGGACCAGGCCCACGATCACGGCGCAGGAGCCCATCACGTCGGAGGCGAAATGCAGCGCGTCGGCGGCCAGCGCCTGGCTTCGCGTCTCGCGCGCGGCCTGGTGCAGAGCACGGGCGCGCCAGAGATTGACGACGATGTCGATCACCAGCACAACGAAGGGCACCGCCGAGATGGTCGGCGGCGGGGTTCCCTCGCGCAGCCGGCTATAGGCCTCGACCAGGATGCCGCCGGCGAGCACGTAGAGCAGGGCGGTGACGCCGAGGGCGGAGATGCTTTCCAGCTTGCCGTGACCGTAATGGTGCTCCTCGTCCGCCGGCTTGTCGGACACCCGCACCACCGCCCAGGTGATGATGGTCGCAACCAGGTCGATCGAAGAGTGCAGGGCTTCGGAGATCAGCGCGAGCGAGCCGATCGCGATGCCGACCACGAACTTGGCCGCCGCCATGCCGCCGCTGGCGAAGATCGAGATGGCCGCGACCGATGTCTTGTTGTGCTGGGAGCTCATGGCCGGGGATTTAGCAGCCTAGGGCTGAACATCAAGCGGCGATCCACAGCTGAAATCGCGAGTGAGTTGCAGGAGCGAAGCTCTTGCGAATGCTTCCGAATTGAATGGGGCCTATGCCACTCTCTCCGCCATGCCCGGGCCTGTCCCGGGCGTCCACGTTCTTTCTTTGCCGCCAGGACGTGGATGGCCGGGTCAAGCCCGGCCATGACGCGTGGAGACGGTGCGGCTCTCGTCCGGCTGCTGTTAAAGCGTCACGACGATCTTGCCCAGATGCTTGTTCGCCTCCATGTGCTCGAACGCCTGGTCGATCTGGTCGAACGGATAGACCTTGTCGATCGGCAGCTGCAGCTTGCGTGACTCCACCGCGCCCCAGATGTCCTTGCGGACCTCCTCGAAGATCTCGCGGACCTCCTCGATGCTGCGGGTGCGGAAGGTGACGCCGATATAGCTGATGCGGCGCGCGGCATGCAGGTCGAAGTTGAAATCGGCATGGGTGCCGCCGAGCCGGCCGACATTGACGATGCGGCCCAGGACCTTCGTCGCGGCGAGGTTCTGGTTGGCGACCTTGCCGGAGACCTGGTCGACGATGAGATCGACGCCTTCGCCGTTCGTCGCCTTCAACACCTCGTCGACCCATTTGGGATCGGAGGAATCGACCGCGAGGTCGGCGCCATACTCCTTCAGCCGGCCGCGCCGGTAGGCATCGGTCGAGGAGCCGATCACGAGCTTGGCGCCCTTGAGTTTTGCGATCTGCATCGCCATCAGCCCGACACCGGAGCTGGCGCCCTGGATCAGCACGGCTTGCCCGGGCTGCACGCCGCCGACCATGACGACGGCGTTGTACATGGTCGCGAGTGCGACGGGCAGGGTGGCGGCTTCCTCGAAGTTCATGTTCGAGGGCGCGCGGAACAGCCGGCCGTGGTCGGCGAGCGTGTACTCGGCAAACGCCGCGCCGCCCGATCCCATGATGCGGTCGCCGACCTTCACGCCCTTCGCATCGGGTCCGAGCTCGGCGACCTCGCCCGCCCATTCCATGCCGAGCACGGTGCCGACGCCGCCGGCCGCGCCGTGGGCGTGGCCCTTGCGCATGCCGGTGTCGGCGCGATTGAGGCCGCAGGCGCGGACCTTCACCAGCACCTGCGTGCCTTTGGGCTTTGGTTGAGCGACGTCGGAAATCCGGGCGCCCTCAGGGCCATAGACGTAGGCTTTCATGTATTGCTCTCGCTTCTTGCAGTGACTATTCCGCCGCTTGCGCCGCCGGGCCCGCGATCATGCCTTCGAGCCGGCTGCGGATGATCGCCTCGGCCTCGCGCACGATGCGCGAGATCAGCTCGCCGCAACTCGGGATGTCCTGGATCAGGCCCTGCACCTGGCCGGCCGACCAGATGCCTTCGTCCGAATTGCCGGTCGCATAGACCATCTTGCCGCGGGCGCCGGCCACGAGCTCGCGGATGTCCTCGAACTTGGCGCCTTCCTTCTCCATGGCGACGACCTTGGTCGAGATCTCGTTCTTGGCGACGCGCGAGGTGTTGCGCATGGTGCGGAAGATCAGCTCGGTCTCGCGCTCGTCATTGGCGACGATCTTCTCCTTGATGAGCTGATGGATCGGGCTCTCCTTGGTCGCCATGAAGCGGGTGCCCATGTTGATGCCCTCGGCACCGAGCGCCAGCGCAGCGACCAGGCCGCGCGCATCGGCAAACCCGCCCGAGGCGATCATCGGGATCTTGACCTTGTTGGCGGCGGCGGGGATCAGGATCAGGCCGGGGGTGTCGTCCTCGCCGGGGTGGCCGGCGCACTCGAACCCGTCGATCGAGATGGCATCGACCCCCATGCGCTCGGCCGAGAGCGCGTGGCGGACGCTGGTGCATTTGTGCACGATCTTGACGCCGTGCTTTTTGAACTCGTCGACATGCTCCTGCGGCTTGTTGCCGGCGGTCTCGACCACCGTGATGCCGGCTTCGATGATCGCGGCGCGATATTCGGCATAAGGCGGCGGCTTGATCGCGGGCAGGATGGTGAGGTTGACGCCAAAGGGCTTGTCGGTGAGGTCACGGCAGCGCGCGATCTCCTTGGTCAGGTCCTCCGGCGTCGGCTGGGTCAGCGCCGTGATGAAGCCGAGCGCGCCGGCATTGGCGACGGCAGCGACCAGCTCGGCGCGTCCGACCCATTGCATGCCGCCCTGGACGATCGGGTGCTCGACGCCGACGAGCTTCGTGAAACGTGTCTGCAGCATGATGTGTGTCCCCCCGGGTGGCCCGCAGGCTCTGTTATCGGTTGATGGCGGGAGGATGCCGCCGGGGGTGGGAAAAGTCTATCAGCGGGGCGTGCGGTGGGGGCGGGGCGTCATGCGGGCCGCGAGGGTGATTCCGCAGGGCGGATAATTGGTATCTCGTTCCGTCATCCCCGCACAACCGCGAAGCGGTTGTCGCTGGAGGTGCGACGCACGGGTCGCAACGCGTCCCATGGAGAGTCTCGAAGGATGAGCGGCCACGCCGCCAGAGCCGGGCTGTCGCCCTTCGAGGCTTGCTCAGCGGCGCGATGCGCCTCTGAGCGCGCACCTCAGGGTAACGGTTGAAGATCAGTGCGCAATCCGGGCTACCGCGCTTCGGCTACTCCGCCGACAGCCGCACCATCTGCCGGCCGCCGTTCATTTCCTTCAGGCGGTTGACGAAGTTTTCCGGGCGCTGCCAGCGGTTGGGGACCTCGAGGCCCATGAACTCGGCGATATCGCCGATAAAGCCCGTGCAGTTGGCGGTCTCGGCGTTCCACACCGGCGAGTTCGCCTGCAGCTTCTTGATATAGGCGAAGACGCGCTTGGCGTCGGCTTCGTTGAGATAGACCCGGTAGCTCGCGGTCAGATATTCCGGATCGAGATCGCCGTAGCTCGCGCCGGTCTCGGACGGCACGAAGGTGATATGACCGAGCACGTAAGCGAGCGTGTCGCCGGCCGGCGTGAGGCCTGCGACCTCGACCGCCTTCTCGCTGGTCTTGCCGTACCAGACGAACGCATGGCCCCAGCTCGCCGCCGTCCGCGCACGGAAGTCGACATAGTAGGGGCCCTTCTCCGCGCGCGCGACCGCACGCCGCGTTGCTTGCGGCTGTGGTCGCGATGCGGTCTCGGTCGTTGCAAGCGCGTTTGCATCGGCAACGCGCTTGTTCGCTTCGTGGGCCGAGGCCGTGGGCGTCGTGCACGCAATCATGGCCGCGAGGGCGAGCCCCGCGAGGATGCAGGATCCCGATCGATCAGCTTTGTTCGTCACGCTGTGCCCCCTTCGACTGTCGGCCGCTTACGCTGGAGTTGGCGCTCAGTAGCGCGCAGCGACCGGGCCGGGCGCCTTGCCGATCGGGGCCTTGCCAACCGGGCTCTTGCCAATCGGCATCTTGCCGATCGGAGCCTGCTCAGCCGGATAGACAGGCACGGGCTGCCGGCGCGGCAAATCCGCCGCATTCGCGGCGGTCACCAGAGCAAGCGTAGCACCCAGAACAAATACGATCTTCTTCACAGTCATACCCCTAGAAGGTTTGGTCCAAACACGACCATGCCGTGCCCCCAGACACACCTCACAGAAGGGCGGCCGAATGCGTCCAAGTTGCGGCACCCGCGCGACATGTTGGCGGCATCTGTCGGGCGCGCGCAGTTGTGATGTGTCTGGATGTTGCCGCGCGCGGTGCTCGTAGCCCGGATGAGTTCGTAGGATGGGTAGAGCGCAGCGAAACCCATCGGCCATCGGCCGTTTAGCTGAGGAGAGATGATGGGTTTCGCTGCGCTCTACCCATCCTACGCAGCTCCTCACCCGATCCGGTTCAGGCTGTTCCGGATCGTTGCGAAGATGCCGCCGATGTCCTTGCGCAGCGCGTCCAGCGCGTTGAAGTTCTCGAAGACGCGGGCGAGGCGGTCTTCGACCTCGCGCTTGCTTGTCGTCAGCGCGTCGACGCGCGAGGCGAGGGTGACTTCGCCGTTCGCCTCGATCTCGCCGACCGTCCTGGCGAGAAGGTCGCGGGTGGTGCTGACCTCCGCGATCATCGCCTCGATGCCGAACACCGGAGCCTTCAGCGGAACGAGGTCGGCTTGCGACTTCGACAGCTCCGTCTTGAAGGCGTTCAGCGTCGAAAGTGTCTCCTGCAAGGCGCCGAGACGCTGGCGCGACTGGATGACGAAATCGTTCAGCGCATTCTGGCGCTCAGTGAGGCTCTTGCCGTCGCCGTCGGTCTCGACCTCCGCGATCGCGCGTTCGAGCTGGGCGCGGCGCTGGCCGAGCTCCTCGAAGTCGAGGCCGATGCTTTTCAGGATGTTGGCGCTGTCGTCGATGCGGGCGAGGCGATGCTCGATCTCGATCTTGTTCTGCGACAGCGTCTCGACGCGCGTGCCGAGCGGCGTCTCGCCGCCGGTCTCGAGCTCGTCGATGCTCTTGGCGAGGCGGTCGTGGCTGAGGCCGAGCTCGCTGATCAGGGCGTTGATGCCGGCGTCCGAAGAGCGCAGCGGCGCGAGCTCGGCATGGGATTTCGCCAGATCTTCCTGGTAACGGTTCAGCGTGGCGAACGTGTCCTGCACCGCGCTCACCCGCGCCAGCAGCGCCGATACGTCGCGCGCGATGTCCTTCAGGCGGTCGGCGAGGTTGTTCTTGCGGTCGTCGGTCTCGAGGTCGTGCAGCGAGCGTTCGAGCTGGTTCTGCCGGTCGCGGATCTCGGTGAAGACGGGCTCGACCGCGCGGCGCTGATCGGCGACCTTGCCGACCATCTCGCGCAGCGCCTGCTGGCGGCGGCGGATCTCGGCGAGCTGGTCGTGCATGTCGGTGGATTCATTGCGGCTCTGCTGGAGCAGCGCGCGCTGCTCGGTCTCGCCGAGCTTGTCATGGAGCGCCGACACCGCCTCCCGCGGATCGCTCTCGATCAAGTGCTGGACGGTGGCGTCGAGGTGGTTCTGCAGGGCGTGGGCGACGACGACGTCCTCACGGGTCTTCCTGAGGCGGTCGCGCAAGGTGTCGAGGCGCCGGTCCTGGCGCGAGAGCCGCCAGACGGTTGCGCCGATCAGCGCCAGCCCTGCGGCCAGGATCGTGCCGGCCACGATGCGCTGGGGCACGGACAAGGCCGTGAACCACGCGGGCAGGTGACTGACATCGTACCCGAACGCCTGCTGGGCGAGGATCGCGATGGCGGCTAGCAGGGCAAACCAGGCAACCAGGAAAAACAGCCACATCGTGACTTCCTCACGCCGGCACACATTTTCGCCATAGTTGCTATTGGAGAGCGGAACCGAGATCAAGGGGCGGGCGGGGCGCCGGATGCGCCCTTTAGCGCGTATCCACGACTGGTTGTGTCAGCCGATCGGCGGACGGCGGCGTGGATTGCCGGATTTTCCCGAAGGCGCGCGCTTGTAGCCCGCATGAGCGGAGCGACATGCGGGACCACGTCAAGCGGTCCCGGATGTCGCTGCGCTCATCCGGGCTACGGCCGGGGCCGACGCGAACGGGCGTCTCTACTTCCCGAGAAAGTTCGAGCGCATCTTGTCGGCGAACCAGACGACGAAGATCGCACCGAATGCGAGAGCGAAGTACAGAACCGTCCACAGAAGCGCATTGCCGGCATTCGTCATGGTGTCCTCCCTTGCATCAGAAATTGATCTGTTGCCGGGAAGGATAATGGCGGCCGCGATGGCACGGCTTGAGCAGGATCAATTTCGCCGCGCTGCGGCGAAGATGGCGGGAGCCTTTGTTCTAGCGGTCAGGCCACAGCCTGTAGCCCGGATGACGCTACGCTCCATCCGAGTCACGGCACTGCGTCTGTCGCTACAGCCGGAATTCGTTGGTGAGCTCGCCGATGCCGTCGATCGCCACCGTCACCGTGTTCACCGGCTCCTTCATCACGCCGACGCCGACCGAGGTGCCGACGGCGATGAGGTCGCCGGGGAGCAGGGTCATGTCATGGGAGATTTTGCTGACCAGTTGTTGTGCGGTGAAGATCATGTCCGCGATCGGATAGTTCTGCCGCTCGGCGCCGTTGAGGATGGTGCGGACGGTGAGCTTGGCCGGATCGAGGCCGGTCGCGATCACGGGGCCGAACGGGCCGTAATCGTCGATACCCTTGGCGCGGGCCCATTGCGGGAAGGTCGGGTCGCTGGTCAGGATGTCGTTGGCGGTGATGTCGTTGACGCAGGTGTAGCCGAAGATGAAGCCATCGGCTTCCGCAGGCGACACGCGGGCGCAGGTCTTGCCGATGACGATGCCGAGCTCGCCCTCATAGGTGGTCTTGCCGTCGTAGTAGGAGGGACGGCGGATCACGGCGCCCGGCGTCGTGATGCTGGTGGTGGCCTTGAGTAGATAGAGCGGCTCCGGCGGCTCGGGCTGGTTGAGCTTCGCGGCAAGCGCGTGGAAATTATTCCAGAGCGCGACGATCTTGCTGGGCGCGCACGGCGCGAGCAGCTCGACCTCCGACAGCGCCAGGGTCTTTCCAGTGGCCGCGTTGCGGCCGAACATCTCGCCCTCGTGCACGCTGATGCCGGACGGCGTCAGCGTGCCGAAGCCGGTCGCGCCGGCATGGCGGAATCGGAGCCACTGCTTCATCTCGCTCGCCATCACGCCACCGCCAGTGCGCGGGGATCGGTGGGCGCGGAGACGCCGTCATAGAGACCGGCGATGCGGGCGCGCTGGGTCACCATCGCCAGCACCGAGTCCAGCGCGGGCGTCGGAACGCCGGTGAGGCGGCCCATCTCCTGGACCACGGTGACGAGCGGGTCGATCTCCATCGGACGGCCGCGCTCGAGGTCCTGCAGCATCGAGGTCTTGTGCGCGCCGACCTTGCGGGCACCTTCGATGCGGCGTTCGACGTCGACGCGGAACTTGACGCCGAAGGTTTCGGCGATGCCTTGCGTCTCCACCATGATCGCGCGCGACAGGGCACGGGTGGACGGATCGGTGCAGATCACGTCGAGCGTGGCATGGGTCAGCGCGCTGATCGGGTTGAAGCAGACATTGCCCCACAGCTTGAGCCAGATCTCGTCGCGGATGCGGTCGAGCACCGGTGCCTTCAGGCCGGCGGCGACGAACAGGTCGGCGAGACGCTGCACGTCGGAGGTGATCTCGCCGGAGGGCTCGCCGAGCGGGAAATTGTTGCCGTAGACGTGGCGGATCACGCCGGGCGCCTCGATCTCGGTGGCGGGATAGACGATGCAGCCGATGGCACGCTCGGCGCCGATCTCGCGCCATTGCCGCCCGCCGGGGTCTATGCTCTCCAGCGTCGAGTTCTCGTATTGGCCGCCGTGCTTGTAGAAGTACCAATAGGGAATGCCGTTGACGGCGGTGACGATGCGGGTGTGCGGCCCGAGCAGCGGCTGCATCTTCTCGATCACGCCGGTGATCGAATGCGCCTTCAGCGTGATGATGATGTAGTCCTGCACGCCGAGTTCGGCGGGATCGTCGGTGCAGCGCGGATGCACGGTGTGCGTCTCCTCGCCGGCGAGCAGCGTCAGGCCGCGCTCGCGCATCGCGGCAAGGTGGGCGCCGCGTGCGATGAGGCTGACATCGGCGCCAGCGCGCGCGAGCTGAACCCCGAGATATCCGCCGATCGCGCCGGCGCCGTAGATGCAGATCTTCATGAAATCCTCGCGAGCAGAGACCGGATTTTGGGACGAAAGATCCGGTCCGGCTCGAACGTGTCCGAGCCGGCCGGTAGTCGCAGGGGAAGAGTTGCCGCTTGTTAGGCTGCTGCTTGCGGCGTGCCGTTGATCGCTTCGTCCATGGCAGCTGCGATGTCGCGCATGCTGATGACGGAGACGAGGCTGTAGTCGTCGATGACAGGCAGGTGCCGGATGTGGTTGCGGTTCATCAGGTGCCGCACGTGCTCGATCGTGTCGGTCGAGGTGCAGGACACGAGCTGCTGCACCGACACGAGCTGCGAGACCTTGACGTTGATGGCGTTCGCGCCGTGCTCGGCGACGGCCCGCACCACGTCGCGCTCGGTGAACATGCCGACCGCGGTGTTGCCTTCCGAACGGACCACGTCCTTGACCACGAGCGCACTGATGTTGTTGGCGCGCATCAGCTTGGCGGCGATACCCACCGTTTCGTTCATTCGCACCGTGACGACGCGCGGTGTCTTCTTGCGCAGAATGTCTCCGACCAGCATTGCAACCTCCCTCGCGTGAATGACAAGGCGAAGTGTGGTATACATAATGCCAATCGTCAAGCGCTGGATTTGGCTGATCCGAAAATTCTTGCGACAGCGATACTGACGTTTGTCGCCAGGCCAAAAGAAAAGGGGCGCATCGCTGCGCCCCTTTCTGCAAGCTTTGGGATGAGGTGGCTTACGCCGTCTCGGTCTTGGCGCTGCCGGTCGCCGTGCTGGCGCTCTCGGCCTCCTTGCCGAGGATGAAGGACCGGCGCAGCGGCTTGATCACGAACAGCGCCATCAGCGCGGCCGTTGCGTTCAGCGCCACCGCCACCACGAACACGGCCTTCCAGCCATAGGTTGCCGAGATCACGCTGGCGAGCGGGACCAGCAGCGAGGCCGTGCCCTTCGCAGTGTAGAGCATGCCGTTGTTGGTGGTCGCGAACTTCGAGCCGAAAGTGTCGCCGCAGGTCGCCGGGAACAGCGAGTAGATCTCGCCGAACACGCCGAAATACACCGCGGTCGCGAGCACGAACACCATCGGATTCTGGCCATAGGCCGACAGCGTCAGCAGCATCACCGCAGCGGTGCCGAAGGCGATGAACATGGTGTGCTCGCGGCCGATCGTGTCGGAGACCCAGCCGAAGAACGGGCGACCGAAGCCGTCGAAGATGCGGTCGAGCGAGATCGCGAAGGTCAGCGCCGCCATCTGGAAGCCGGCGAGCGTCACCGGCGTGTTGGCGATCTTGTAGTCATGCGCGATCGGGCCGATCTGCGCCGCCGTCATCAGGCCGCCGGAGGCGACCATGACGAAGACGAGATACATCACCCAGAAAATGGGGCTGCGCAGCACTTGCGGCGGGGTGAAGTCGATCTTGGTCTGCGGCAGATTGAGCTGCTTCTTCTTCGGCGGGATCGAGAGGCGCGGCGGCTGGATGAAGAAGGCGAGCACGAACACGACCAGGCCCTGGCCGATGCCGAAGGTGAGGAAGGCGTGCTGATAGCCGCTCGTTGCGATCATGGTCGCGATCGGTACGATGGTGAGCGCGGCGCCGGCGCCGAAGCCGGCGGCGGTCGCACCGGCGGCAAGGCCGCGGCGGTCGGGGAACCATTTCAGCGCGTTGCCGACGCAGGTGCCGTACACCGCGCCCGCGCCCATGCCGCCGACGACCGCGGCCGCGTAGAGCAGGGTGAGCGTGTCGGCATAGGAGTTGAGCACCCAGGACAGCGCGATCATCACGCCGCCGAACATGATGACGACGCGGGGGCCGTATTTGTCGACGAACCAGGCTTCGATCGGCACCAGCCAGGTCTCGGTGACGACGAAGATGGTGAAGGCGAGCTGGATCGCGGCGCGTCCCCAATGATGGGCGGCATCGATCGGATCGACGAACAGCGTCCAGCCGTATTGCAGGTTGGCGATCATCGCCATGCAGACGATGCCCATGCCGAGCTGGAGCCAACGGAAACCGGTGCGAAGAGGCGCGGCCGTGACGGCGCCATCCGTGCTGGAAATCATCAAGAACCTCCCAACGCGCCTGATTGATTGCGACCTGGGATTGCAAGATGACCCAGTGTCGCAAATGTTGTGGCTTATCGTCGCAAGCGCGGCGGGCAGCTTGGTATACCATATTCCAGTTTGCAAGTCCTAACTTGATCTCCCGCTCAAGAAATTACGAGTTCCCTTCGGATTTTACGGAGTGGTGAAAGCATCGCCCAAAAGAAAACGCCCGGCCGTGAGGCCGGGCGTCTTGTCTGAAGTTTCTCTGGCGGTATCAGGCGGTCGATTTTGCGACCACGACCTTGCGCCAGGGCTTGAGCACCGCGATCGCCAGCAACGATGCCAGGATGTTGGCACCGGCCGCGATGATGAACACGCTGTCCCACGTGCCCGACGATTGCTGCATGTAGTTCGCGATCGGGACCAGCAGCGCGGCCGTGCCCTTTGCGGTGTAGAGCAGGCCCGCATTGGTGGTCGCGAACTTGGCGCCGAACGTGTCGGTGCAGGTCGAGGGGAACAGCGAGTAGATCTCACCCCAGGCGAAGAACACGAAGCCCGAGAGCAGCACGAACCAGACCGGATCGTGGCCCCAGAGGTAGAGCATCCAGATGCCGAAACCTTCCATGCCGAAGGCGATGAACATCGTGTTCTCGCGGCCGATCATGTCGGAGATCCAGCCGAAGAACGGACGCGTCAGGCCGTTGAGCACGCGGTCGATCGTCGCCGCGAACGTAACCGCGGTCATCGTCACCGCCATCAGCGTCACCGGAACGCTGTCGACCTTCCAGTCGACCGCGATCGGCTTCAGGTTCGCCGTCACCATCAGGCCGCCGGCACCGACGATCACGAACATGAAGTACATCAGCCAGAAGATCGGCTGACGCAGAACTTCCGTCGGCTGATAGTTGCGGCGGGTCTGCACCAGATTGGCGTTCGCCACCACGGCCGGCACCTGGCCGGCTTTCGGCGCCAGCAGGAAGAAGGCGAGGATGCAGATGATGATGCCCTGTCCGAGGCCGAAATAGAGGAAGGTGGTCTGGAAGCCACTGTCCTTGATCATGGCCTGGATCGGCGCGACGGTCAGTGCGGAGCCTGCACCGAAGCCCGCGGCCGTGATGCCGGCAGCAAGACCGCGCTTGTCCGGAAACCACTTCAGCGCGTTGCCGACGCAGGTGCCGTAGACGCCGCCGGCGCCGATGCCCGCGATGATCATGCCGAGATAGTAGCCGTTGAGCGTGGTGGCCTGCGCGTTGATCGCCCAGCCGACGGCGCAGAGCACGCCGCCGACGAGGACGACGATGCGCGGGCCGTATTTGTCGACGAACCATCCTTCGACCGGGACGAGCCAGGTCTCGAACAGCACGAAGAGCGTGAAGGCCCATTGGATCGATGCGCGATCCCAGCCGAACTTCTTCTGGATGTCGGGGACGAAGAACGTCCAGCCGTATTGGTAATTGGCGATCATCACCATCGCCGCTACACCGACCGCCAATTGCGCCCAGCGATACGTGTCGCTAACGCGCGCGGCTGTAGGGGCCGTTGCCTGCACCATGTCCGTCATAAAGCCTCCCGTGGCGCCTCTAATTTTTATGCGAGCGCTGGAGAGGCATTCTTGTATGCATTATGCCAAGCTTCAAGCGCTGGTCCGGTCACCGTGCGCAAATGCCGCAGGCCTTGTCCGGCCGCGGCAGTGACTCAGGGACAGCGCAAGTAGAAATGGCCCCGTCCTGCGGGGCCATTCATCAAAAGTAGTATGTTGATGGTTCCAAAACCGGCGCGCTGCTCGGCAGCGCGAAAGGCGCGGGCTTACAGGCCGAAGCGGGGCAGGTCGCCGTTGTGATTCGAGATCTCGGCGCTCGCCATCAGGAAGCGGTCGACGGCAGCCATGAAACGGGCGAACAGCGAGGAGGAGGGGGCGAGAGCGACGGTGGCGGTCTTGGACATCGGAATTCCCTTTCTTAAGACAGTCAGTGTTGCTGTCTCATTTCGAAGGGCAATCTATGTATACCAGATGCCACTGTCTATGCATGCCATTGCATGGCAGCATGTGCTCTGCCGCATTGCAGCATAACACTCCCTTAAAGAGGCCGTTTCGGGCGTAAAATTGCTCGTCGGGTGGCCGGAAGGGGCATTTCGGCCCCAAAACTCGCAGGCATCGCTGGAAAGTGACGGGCAATCGGGATCTCTGATCCCACCTGGATGCCTCGTAGCGCCCGAATTTCCGACCGCGCTGCAGCAAATCGGCTTGGCAGGGGAGGTCAAAGCCGTTAGTGGTCTGCCCCCTTTTCCAGTCAACCGTCAGAGTGGTTCATGTCGAGCGCCTCGCCCGCCGTCTCGATCGGCATCGATTTTGGGACCAGCAACACGGTCGTCGCGATCGCGGCGGACGATCGCCGGGTCGAGGCCATCCGCTTCGACCACGGTGGCCAGCGCCACAGCACCTTCGTGTCGGCGCTGTGCTTCTGGGAGGAGCGGCCGGGCGCCGGTGCCCAGGCCGAGGGCGGGCCGTGGGCGATCGAGACGTTTCTCGAAGGGCGGCACGTCTACCGCTTCCTCCAGTCGTTCAAGACCTTCGCGGCGAGCAGCAGCTTCAACACCACGCAGGTGTTCCGGCAGCGCTTCAAATTCGAGGACATCCTGGCGGCGTTCCTGCGGACGTTGGCGCGCCATGGCGGCGAGAAGTTCGGCTTCGAGGCGTCCAACATCACGGTCGGCCGGCCCGTGCGCTTTGCTGGCGGTAATCCCGATGAGGCGCTGGCGATGCAGCGCTACCGGGCCGCGTTCGAGCGGTTGGGGGCCGGCCACGCGCGCTATGTCTACGAGCCCGTCGGCGCCGCCTTCTCCTTCGCCCGCAAGCTCGAGCGCGATGCCACCGTGCTGGTGGCCGATTTCGGCGGCGGCACCAGCGACTTCTCGGTCATGCGTTTCTCGCGCGCGGGCGGCGTCCTACGCGCCGAGCCGCTTGGGCACGCCGGCATCGGCATTGCCGGCGACACGTTCGATTACCGCATCGTCGACCACGTCGTCTCGCCGCGGCTCGGCAAGGGCTCGAGCTTCCGCTCCTTCGACAAGGTGCTGCCGGTCCCGAGCGGCCATTACACCAACCTCGCGCGCTGGCATCAGCTCGCGATGATGAAGAGCAACGGCGATCTGCGTGAGCTCCGCGAGCTCCAGCGCACCGCGCTGAAGCCGAAGCTGCTCGAGGACTTCATCACCATCGTCGATTTCGACCTCGGCTTTTCGCTCTACCGCGCGGTATCCGATGCCAAGGTTGCGCTGTCGGGGCAGGACGAGGTGGACTTCCACTTTAGGGGCGGCGGAGTCGATATCGGCGCGACCATCACACGGAAGAACTTCGACGCCTGGATCGCCGACGATATCGCCCGCCTCGGCGCCACCGTCGACAAGGTGCTGGGCGAGGCCGGCATCACCGCGCGCGAGGTGGAGAAGGTGTTCTTGACCGGCGGCACCTCGTTCGTGCCCGCCGTCCGAAAACTGTTCGCCGACCGCTTCGGCAACGAACGGCTGATGTCAGGCGACCAGTTCGAATCGATCGCCTACGGCCTCGCTTTGATCGGGCACAGTCCCGAGCCCGACCGCTGGACGTCAGACGGCGGGCTGGCGCCGAAGGGCGCGTAACGATCGTTCTCCGTCATTGCGAGCGCAGCGAAGCAATCCAGAATCCCACCGCGGAAAGACTCTGGATTGCTTCGCTGCGCTCGCAATGACGACTGGGGCGATTTGCATGTCCAATCGAACAGTGCCGTAGGGTGGGCAAAGGCACGGAGCGCCGTGCCCGCGTTCTTTCCGATGCCGAGAGAGCACGGTGGGCACGCTGCGCTTTGCCCACCCTACGATGTCATCGCTACTGGTTGATCTCGGGCTCGACGAGCTTCGCCAGATTGCGCAGCGATTCCTGCCAGCCGAGATAGCAGGCTTCGACGGGGATGACGTCGGGAATGCCGGCCTGCGTGATGTCCACTTCCGTGCCGACCGAGACCTTCTTCAGGATCACGGTCACCTCGATCTCGCCGGGCAGGTTGGGATCGTCGAACCTGTCGGTGTAGCGCAGGCGTTCGCCAGGAACGAGCTCGAGAAACTCGCCGCCGAATGAATGGCTATTGCCCGTCGTGAAATTGCGGAACGACATCTTGAACGTGCCGCCGACCTTGGGCTCGAAGTGATGCACGGTGCAGGTGAAGCCGTTCGGCGGAAGCCATTTCGCCATCGCGTCCGCCTCGAGGAACGCGCGATAGACCTTCTGCGGGCCGGTGGCGAGAACACGGTGCAGGCGGACAGTGCCGGGCATGGTTGTTTTCCTCTTTGAATCGATGGGCCCGAGTTTGCCGTCTATGGCCCATTCATGTCACGAGGACGACCGGGAAGCTGCCGATCCGACAGGGCGTCCGAATTTTTTCGCTGGTTCCGGCCAGGTTGCTAGAGGGCTGCGACATCCTGCGGCGTCATCGTGAACGCCAGCCTGTAGTGGCCGATCGTCGACGCCTCGCGGGTGCCTGCCGCTTCAAGCGATGACGTCGAGAGCTGGTCCGCGATCACACTCTCGACCACATCGGCATCGTAGCCCGACAACAACACGATCCAGTCGGCAGCAGCGTCCTTCCCCCGGATCTGCTGTTCAGTGGTTGGCGCGCTTGTCCTGGGCGTATCGGTCTGGAGCAAATGAGCGCCCGTCAGCCCCGGCTTCTGCGCCAATGCGCCGAGCATCTGCGAGAGTTGGGTCTGCAACTCCGCGTCCCGTCCGGTCTCCGGCGAGAGCCTGATGGTCGCAAGCGAGGTCGCGACACCGCCGCCGAAGCTCGCCACGATCCGGCATTGGCTGCGCACCATGCCGAGATGATGCGGCATCATCCTGGTCGACCACGGTGTCGGCGCGTTGAGGCGATCGAGATAGAATTTCGAGGTGAGCACCTCGTATTGCTCCAGTTCGTAGAGCACGAAGAAGCCTTCGGCATCCGTCGTGCTGCTCCAGCGCGATCCGCGGCGGAAGCCGGGAATGCTCATCCGCTCCGGGAAGTGTTCGTGGGAATGCCAGTCGCCGAACTCGGCGCGCTGCTCGGGGCGGATACTCCACCACATCGCGACGGCGGCCTTGCCGAGCAATGACATGCTGACCTCCCTGTGTCGTGGCCGCTGCAACCGGAGCGTTCACCGGTCCCATAACCGCGACGTTGTAGATATCCTTGGTCCCGCCGAGCGAAGAAAGTCAAAACTATAGTCGAGCAACCTTGCTTGCCAAGCGGCCGGCTTGTGCGTCGCATGCGGACCCGTTAACCTCGAATGGCCGCGAGCGACGACGGGAGGATTCAATACCTCCCCTGGCAGCCCAAGCCAAAAGCAAGAAATTTCCAAGCATTTCTTCTGGCATTTTTTCCAGCAAGCGTTTCTTCCAGCCTTCGCAATGCCCGTTGTTTCCGATTGCGCATTTCGGTTTTCATTCAGGGATATTCAGCGATGCTCGGCTTAATGATGCAGACCCCGCTGCTGTTGTCGTCGATCCTGTCGCACGCAGCGCGCTCCTTTCCCGATGTCGAGATCGTCTCCCGCGTTCCCGACAGGCCGGACCATATCACCAATTATGCTGGCCTGATGCGGCGCAGCTCGCAACTCGCGAATGCGCTGAACTCCGCCGGCATCAAGCCGGGCGACCGCCTCGCCACGCTGGCCATGAACGGATATCGCCATCTGGAGCTCTATTACGGCATCTCCGGAATTGGCGCCGTGTGCCATACGGTCAATCCCCGACTGTTCGTCGAACAGATCGTCTACATCATCAACCATGCCGAAGATCGGCTTGTGTTCTTCGACCTCGGTTTCATCGAGCTGGTCAAGATGCTGATGCCGAAATGCCCGAGCGTCGAGCGCTGGATCTGTCTTGCCGACGCCGGCGAGGCCCGGGCGGCCGGAGCGGGTGACTTCCCCACCTACGAGGACATGCTGGCGGGGCAGGCTCAATCCATCGACTGGCCGCAGCTCGATGAAAACACCGCATGCGGCCTTTGCTACACGTCGGGAACGACGGGAAATCCCAAGGGCGTGCTCTACGCCCATCGCAGCGCGGTGCTGCATTCCTTCGCCGCCGCCCTGCCGGACGCATGCCGCATCTCGCTGAACGACACCGTGGCGTTCGTCTCGCCGATGTTCCATGCGATGTCCTGGGGCATGCCCTATTGCGCGCCCGCGATGGGCGCGAAGCTCGTGATGCCGGGCCAGAAGGTCGACGGCGAGAGCCTGCACCGGATCTTCGAGGACCACGGGGTCACTTTCGCGAACGGCGTGCCGACCGTCTGGCTCGGCTATGTTCAGTATCTGCAAAGCGCCGGCGTGCGGCCCACCACGCTCAATCGCGTCCTGATCGGCGGCACGGCGTGCCCGCGCTCGCTGATGCAGACGCTCCAGGACGACCTTGGCGTCGAGGTCCTGCACGTCTGGGGCATGACGGAAACCAGCCCGGTCGCAACGATATCGAAGGTCTTGCCCAGACACAGGTCGCTGTCGAGCGAGCAACGCCGGAACCGGCAAGTCAAGCAGGGGAGGGCGGTGTTCGGCGTCGAGATCGGCATTCGCGACGGCGACAACAACGAGCTTCCGCACGACGGCAAGGCCTTTGGAGATCTCGTGATCCGCGGTCCGTGGATCGCCCGATCCTACTACAAGATGCCCGAGAGCGAGCGCGCCGACGGGTGGTTCTTCACCGGCGATGTCGCGACAATCGACGAAGAAGGCTACATGCAGATCACCGACCGCTCGAAAGACGTCATCAAGTCCGGCGGCGAATGGATCTCCTCCATCGAGCTCGAGAACCTCGCAATGGCGCACCCGGAGATCGTCGAGGCCGCCGTGATCGGCGTTCCCCATCCCAAATGGGACGAGCGGCCGCTCGTGATCGCGGTGAGGCGCAAGGGATCGGGCCTGACCGCGGCCGAGCTGCTGGCCTTCTATGAGGGCAAGATTGCGAAATGGTGGATGCCCGACGACGTCCTGTTCGTGGAAGAGCTTCCGCATGGCGCGACCGGCAAGCTTCTGAAAACGAAGCTGCGGGAGCTGTATGGGGATCATGCGCTCCCGAGCGTCGCGTTGGCGAGAACGGGCCTGGCTTGAAGCCACGAAGGCCTGACGTCTCGCAGCAAGGAATCTGCCCGCTGCTGCTCAGCGTGCGTGCAAATCACAAGCATACAAGCTCGATATACACTTCGAAATACTCCGGCCGGATTTCCGCTCGACTCGGCGAATAGCGATGGCCTGCCGCGTCTCGCGGCGGACTGTCGCTGGAGAGACTTGCGATATGAAGCAGACGACGCTGCGTTACCGGGCCCTGCGCCGGCTCCGCAGCCTTCCAGCCGAGACGGCCTCGCGGCTCCTCGGAATGCCCGCGATCAGCCGACAGTTGAACAAGGCCTATGACAAGGCGCGGGCGGCCCACAGGCCGCACCTGCCCAGACTCCCGCCGCTCGACATGAGCATCGTCGCCGGGCTCGAAACGTGCGGCGTCCACATCACCTCGCTTGCGGAGTTGAACCTGCCCGGCACCCATGCGCTGTGGAGCGCCGCGACCGATGTCGCGGATGCCTATTCCCTGCGCGCGAAGGACGGGGAGTTTGCCGGCGACTATACGGTGCAGGTCGATGCCGGGGATATGATGCGCCACCCGCAGATCGTCCGCTGGTCCCTCAATGACCGCATCCTCGACATCGTCGAGACCTATCTCGGCTTGCCCGCGGCCTACGACACGCTGAATTTCTTCTACACTGTGGCCGACGGCAGACAGGTCGCAGCGCGCAGATGGCATCGCGATCTCGAGGACCGGCGGATGGTCAAGGTGATCGTCTATTTGCACGATGTCGACGAAGGCGGCGGCCCGCTCGAAATCCTGCATCGTTCCTTTCCGGGCAGCGAGACGCTCGACGGTGCCAATTTTCCAGTCCTGACGCAGGAAATGCTGGAGCAGAGGCTGGGCGGGAGGCTGGAGCGCGACGATGTCACGACCTGCACCGGCAAGGCCGGGACCGTGATCTTCGCGGATGTGGCCAGCCGCTATCATCGCGGACGCCCGGCGCTGACGCGCGATCGTTGCGCGCTGTTCTACAACTTCTTCTCGCGCTCGCCGCTTCGACCTTTCTTCTGCGAGCGGCATGTCTTCTCGCGCGAGCAGCTTGCCGAACTCGCGGCCGGGCAGACCGACCGGGCGCGCGCGTGCATGCTGTGGCATGCGAACGTGCCTTTGCTGGCCCGGATGGTGCCATCGGCACGGTCCTAGCCGGGTCTTCACCGCAGCTTGATTGGAAGTCTCGGCGTCTGTCGCTATCTGCTCCTTTAAGTGCGCTCGAGGCTTGTCCGGATCATCCCCATTACACGAGGAGCACAACGCATGCCATTTGTCCGCATCGATCTTCGCAGAGGCAAATCTAAGGAATACCGCAAGACGCTGGGCGAGATCGTCTATGCCGCCATGACCGCGTTGATCAACGTACCGCAGGACGACAAATTCCAGGTCATCACGGAGCATGACCGCGAGGACCTCAACCATGCCGAAAGCTATCTGGGCAATCGCTACAGCGAGGATGTCGTCTTCATCCAGATCACGCTGAATGCCGGCCGCTCGACCGAGATGAAGAAGGCTTTCTACAAGCGTATCGTCGACGAATATCAGAAGCAGCTGGACGGGCGTCCGGACGATATCGTGATCAACCTCGTGGAGACCGCGAAGGAAAACTGGTCGTTCGGACACGGCATTGCGCAATACGCGACGTGAAGGGGCCCGAAGCGAAGACCGGTTGAGAGACAATCGGTTGAAGCCACAGTTCCGCTGGGGTTTTGTCGCTGGCGCTGGCGCCCGGGTAGGGCGCCAGGAGAGCCTCGTTATGCCGGAGCCGCCGGACGTTTCACGAGAGCGAAGGCTGCGTCACGTCGTTCCGGCCGGCCACTTTGCGTTCCTCGCGCCTTGCTCGGCAGAGCTCGCGGCGGCCGTCCCTCGCATCTGCACGGACGTGCCCGCAGGGTTCGACCGGGCGGCGTTCCATCGCGCGTTCAACGCGGCAGTGGCTCAATACTTCCGCGGGCAGCCGAGCGATCACTGACGGAGCGCAGGATCTCGTCGGTGACGCGCTACTTCGTGATCACGTGCTTCGTCGGCGTCACTGCCGGGGGCGGCGCGGCCGGCGAGACGGCAAATGTCACCCAGGCGTTCCAGCCCGCGGGTCGGTTTTCTGCGGCAAATTCGCCGTAGCCCTTGAAGTTGAGATAGCCTTGCATGTCGCCGACCGGAAAAATGAATCCGATCTGAGGACCGATACTAGCCACCTGCGAGCGGAAGCAGCCGACGCGGTCCCCGGAGCCGCTGTCGCAGCCGAGCTGTTTGTAGACGTAGCCGACCAAACCGACCTGGACCTGCTTGGTCAGGAATTGCGATGCGCCCCAATCGAAGTGCATGTCGACGCCGCTTTGATATTTCGTGTCCGGATTCTCGAAATTGTAGGTGAAGCCGAGCACGCCGGAGAATTCACGTCCGGTCTGCGGATTGAAATAGGTGTAGCCGCCGCCGGCGTCGATCGCGCCGTGCCCGATCCCGATATTGGCGAGTCGCCCGGACTGGTAGGCGCCGACCGGAATGTCGCCCGTGACGTAAGTCATGTAGTTGTTGACGCCGGCATTCCAGCGCAGCGCGAATTGCGGGATCAGATCGCCGAAGCCGGTGACGGAGTCGCTGATGGAATCGAAGCGTGAAAAAGGAAGCGGCCCCAAGGGCGTTGTCAGAGTGCCCGTGAGCGATCCGTTGAGCGAGGTGGTATTGGCGCCGTAGATTCCGATCAGGCTGGCCGAGGCCTGGCCGCCAAGCACCGGCGTTGCGAAAACATAGGTCGCGTTCAACAGGCCCAGATCGACATGGGCGTTGACGTTGGCGTTGACCGTCGCCGTCAAATTCGCGGGAAAGCGGCCGATCTGGATTTCGCGTGAACGCGCCACGTCGCCGCCCGCGGACACCGATGTATGATAGTAGATCGCAGCGGCCGACCAGCCGGGCTGCTGAGGTGTAGCGGCAAGACTGCCGAATGTACCCGGAAGCCAGAAGCTGATGCCGGTCTCGTCTGCCGCGGCAATGGTCGGTGCCGACGCCGCAGCCAGCAAAGCAATCGCAACAAACGCTCTCGTCATTCTCATGGCAATCCTCCCGGACCACGAGCCTTGCTCACATTGAGCTGGATTATGATGCGGACGATACAACCGGCATGCTGCCCCGGACCATAGTCGTTGTTATATGCGGGAAAAATTGGCATACGTGTGTAATAAAATGGCGACAATAGCAGTATCGTACCACCTTTCCGGTATTCATCATATTCGGGATAACGTGGAGTAGTGCTTCCGCGCTAGAACTGAATACCTTCGCGCGTTGCCCGCGATCGGTGCTTGGGACGAATGGCGCCTGGCATGGGTTGATCTGCATCAACGCTTCGCATGGCGAAGCTTTCCCTAATGGCGGTCTTCGCGCGTTTTGCGCCATCTTTCGGGAGGGCTCGCAATGAATTTTCGCACGATTTTTGCCGGACTGGTTTTGACGTCGGCGATATCAGCGCCCGTGCATGCGCAGCAAGCGCAGCCGGCCACACCCCCACCCGGGTCGCCTGCGGCGACGATTACCATTCCCGGCGACCAGCTTCCGCCGCCGCCACAGAAGTTCGGCGGGAAGATCGAGCGCGATGCCAAAGATTCAAAGCCGTACTGGCCGGCGCGCGTGGTGCCGCCCAAGGGCGCGCCGAATGTCCTGCTGATCATCACTGACGATGCCGGCTATGGCGTGCCGAGCACGTTCGGCGGCGTGATCCCGACCCCTGCGCTGGATCGTATCGCGCAGAATGGGCTGCGCTACACCAATTTCCATTCGACCGCGCTGTGCTCGCCGACCCGTGCCGCGCTGATCACCGGACGTAACCATCACTCGGTCGGTTATGGCGTGGTTGCCGAGCAGGCAACCGGCTATCCCGGCTATGACAGTATCATTCCCAAGGACAAGGCCACGATCGGTCGCATTCTGACCGACAACGGCTACCGCACGGCCTGGTTCGGAAAGAACCACAATACGCCCGAATATCAGTCGAGCCAGGCAGGTCCCTTCGACCAGTGGCCGACCGGCATGGGCTTCGAATATTTCTACGGCTTCATGGGTGGCGACACCAATCAGTGGCAACCCGGCAATCTCGTCCGCAACACTACGCCGATCTATCCGTTCCAGGGAAAGTCCGACTGGAATCTGGTGACCGCCATGGCGGATGAGGCGATCGATTATGTGAACCGGATGAACGCACTGTCGCCGGACACGCCGTTCTTCGTGAAATTTGCTCCCGGCGCAACCCACGCTCCGCATCACCCGACGCCAGAGTGGGTGAAGAAGATCAGCGACATGCATCTGTTCGACCAGGGCTGGAACAAGCTGCGCGACACGATCTTCGAGAACCAGAAGCGGCTCGGCGTCATTCCGCAGAACGCGAAACTGACGCCATGGCCGAAGGATCTGATCAAGGAGTGGGATCAGCTCTCGGCGGACGAGAAGAAGCTGTTCATCCGCCAGGCCGAAGTCTTCGCCGCATTTGCGGCCTACGCCGACAACGAGATCGGCCGGGTGATCCAGTCCATCCAGGACATGGGCAAGCTCGACAACACGTTGATCATCTACATCGAGGGCGACAACGGGACGAGCGCGGAAGGGCAGCCGAACGGCACCCCGAATGAAGTCGCCATGTTCAACCAGATCAACCCGTCGGTCGAGGATCAGCTCAAATACTTCTACGACGTCTGGGGTACCGATCGCACCTATGGCCACATGTCGATCGGCTGGGCCTGGGCATTCGACACGCCGTTCTCCTGGACCAAGCAGATCGTCTCCCATTTCGGCGGCACGCGCCAGGGCATGGCGATCTCCTGGCCGGAGGTGATCAAGGACAAGGGAGGCATCCGCACCCAGTTCCACCACGTGATCGACGTCGTGCCGACCATTCTGGAGGCGGCTCGGATCAAGCAGCCGGACTTCGTCGACGGCATCAAGCAGAGCCCGATCGAGGGTGTCAGCATGATGTACACGTTCGACCAGAAGAGCGCCAACGCTCCATCGACGCACACCACGCAGTATTTCGAGATGTTTGCCGACCGGGCCATCTACAATGACGGCTGGATCGCAAGCACCAAGGTGCTGCGCCCACCGTGGGTGACGATTGCGAAACTGCCCGGCCCGCAGGACTATTCCTGGGAGCTTTATGACCTGCGCAATGACTGGACGCAGGCCGAGGACGTCGCAGCCAAGTATCCGGACAAGTTGAAGGAGCTGCAGGCGCTGTTCTTGAAGGAGGCGGAAAAGTATCAGGTGCTGCCGCTCGACTCGTCGGTGGCAACCCGGCTCATCACGCCGCGGCCAAGTCTGAGCGCCGGGCGAACGAGCTTTTCCTGGACGCGGCCGATGACCGGCACGCCCAATGGCGATGCGCCGAGCCTGCTCAACTCGTCCTACACCTTCAAGGCCGATGTGGACATTCCGCAAGGCGGCGCTGAGGGCGTGCTGGTGACGCAGGGCGGCCGCTTCGCCGGCTATGGCCTCTATGTCCTGAAGAACAAGCCGGTTTTCACCTGGAATCTCGTCGACCTCAAGCGCGTCCGCTGGGAGGGGCCGGAACTGACGCCAGGCAAGCACGTGATCGAGTTCGACTTCAAGTATGACGGCCTCGGCGCCGCCACGATGCTGTTCGGAAACTATAGCGGCATCGGGCAGGGCGGCACCGGCACGCTGAAGGTCGACGGCAACGTGGTCGCCACGGAGAAGATGGAGCATACGCTTCCCCTCATCCTCCAGTGGGACGAGGCGTTCGACATCGGCTCCGACACGGGCACATCGGTCGACGACAACGACTATCAGACGCCGTTCGCCTTCACCGGCACGATCAACCGAGTCACGCTGGATATCGATCGGCCGAAGCTGAGCCCGGAGGACGTCAAGCGGCTGCAGGACGCTGCGCGCGCGGCCGGGGACGGTCCGTCGGCGGAGGATGCAAAGACGGCTTCGGCCGAACCGCAAGTCGGTACCGTCGGCCTCAGCCTCGTCGACAAGATCCAGTTGCGGATCGACAAGCGCGAGGGCTGCCGCAAGCAGGCCGAGGCGCAGGGGCTCGGCATGGTGGACCGCATCAAGTTCGTCCAGCAATGCGTTCAGCGGTGATGCCGGCGCAGAAGATGGCGCGATCGTTCGAATGGTGACCGGAGGAGATCGGTGGGAAGCAATCGGCTTCCCGCCGGCCGGAATCAGACGTGCCACGACTGGAGGGATTGATACCCAATATGACTGATCTGCTGCCAGTAACGCCGTCGATCGACCAGCTCGGCCGCATCATCGCCAATGTGGCGGCTCCGGCGTTCCTGCTCGGCGCCGTCGCCGCATTCATCTCGGTGCTGATTTCCCGGATCAATCGCGTGATCGACAGATCCCTGTTCATTCACGGCATCCCGGAGAGCGACGCCACGAAGTCGTTCCTCAAGGCCGATCTGCCCCGGCTGCGCCGGCGAGCAGCGCTTCTGAACAGATCGCTGTTCTGCGCAATCGTCGCTGCGATCATGACCGCGCTCATCATCATCGTTGCCTTCATCAGCGCGCTGCTGCATCTGGCCCATGAGTATGGCGTTGCGATCCGGTTCATGGCAGCGCTTCTGATGTTCTGCGTTTCTCTCGTCGACCTGGCCCGCGAAACGCGAATTGCGCTTCACGAAAACGATCTGCGCGTGTAACCCAGACCGATAGAAGACGCTCGGATCGGCAGACGGACGTGGCAAAGGGCTCCGGAAAGAACCGCAAGCGCCAGAAGACACGCGCCAATGTGCGGCCGGAGCCGCCCCTTGACGCGCCGCAACAGCCCCACCTCGTCCCCCGCAAGAGCGTCTCTCGACTGGCGATCGGCGCCGGCCTGCTGCTGCTTCTCATGATGGGGGGCGGGCTCTACTGGTTTGCGCGGTCTGGGATCGCGGTCGAGCCGCATCGGACCGCTGAGTCGGGTTACGTCGGTAGCGAGACTTGCAGCGGATGCCATCAGGCGGAGGCGAAGCTCTGGCGGAGCTCGCAGCACCGGCGCGCCATGGACCACGCGACGGACCAGTCCGTGCGGGGCGATTTCAACGATGCGACATTTGAGCATGCCGGCACGCGCTCGCGGCTCTTCCGAGAGGGAAAGAAATTCCTGGTCGAGACCGACGGTCCGGACGGCAAGCTTGCGACGTTCGAGGTCAAGTACACTTTCGGTATCGATCCGCTGCAGCAATATCTGATCGAATTCCCCGATGGCCGCGTTCAGGCCCTGTCCATCGCCTGGGATACGCGCCCGAAGGACCAGGGCGGTCAACGCTGGTTTCACCTCTATGCGAACGAAGCCGTCACCAGCAAAGATCCCCTGCACTGGACGAAACTGAGCCAGAACTGGAATTTCATGTGCGCCGAGTGCCACTCCACCGGCGTGCACAAGAACTATGATGCGGGCAAGGACCGGTTCGCCACGACCTTTACCGAGATCAGCGTCGGTTGCGAGGGCTGTCACGGCGCAGGGGCGCGCCATGTCGGATGGGCCCGCCAGAAGGCCGCATCGCGCGGCCCGGACCGTGGCTTGCTCGTGAGGTTCGACGAGCGCACAGGCATCACCTGGTTGACCGGGACCGGGACGTTGACGCCGAAGCGTAGTGCGGAGCCGCCGGTTCTGCGCAAGGAAGTCGAGACCTGCGGCCGCTGCCACGCGCGGCGTGGCCAGCTTTCGGAAGACTGGACGCCCGGACGACCGCTCTCGGACACCCATCGTGTCTCGCTGCTCGATCAACAGCGCTTCTACGCCGACGGTCAGATGCGGGACGACGAGGAGACCTATAACTACGCCCCATTCAAGCAGAGCAAGATGTTTGCCAGGGGCGTGACCTGCAGCGACTGCCACGAGCCGCACAGTGCGGCCCTGAAGGCGCCCGGGGATGGCGTCTGCGCGCAGTGCCATGCGCCTGCGAAGTATGAATCGGCCGCGCACCGGCACCATGCCGATGTGACGTCGCCGCCAGGCTGCCCGTCCTGCCACATGCCGGAGCGCCGATACATGGTCGTCGACCGCCGCCATGACCACGGCTTTCGGATCCCCCGGCCCGATCTCTCCGAGAGCACGGGCACGCCGAATGCATGCAACGACTGTCATCGCGACAAGACCGCCGCCTGGGCGGCCCAGCAGATCGAAGCATGGTTCGGCCCCGTGCGGCACGGCTATCAAGCCTATGCGCCTGCGTTCCATACCGCATGGAGCGAAGCCGTCGATGCGCAGACTCTGCTTGCGGCCGTCGCCGGCTCCGGTGATGCTCCCGGTATCGTGCGGGCCAGCGCGCTGGCCACGCTTCCCGCACCCGATCTCAATCTGATCCGCCGCGGCCTGTCGGACTCCGATCCGCTCGTCAGGCTGGGCGCGCTCGATGCGCTGGAAGGCCTGCCGACCGACCAGCTCTGGGCGCTCGCATCGGCGCAACTGACCGATCAGGTGCGTGGCGTACGCATCCGCGCCGCCGAGCTTCTTGCATTCGTTCCAGTCCCAGGCCAGCCCGCAGCCGACCGCGACAAGTTCGCGCACGCCTCGGCTGAGTTCGTGGCGGCGCAGACATTGAACGCGGATCGTCCGGGTGCGCGAACGGCGCTCGCCAACTTCCTGGCACGGCAGGGGAGGATTGGCGAGGCCGAAGCCGAATACCAGGCGGCCCTGCGGCTGGATGCGTCGTTTTCAGTGGCTTCCATCAACCTGTCTGACCTGTACCGGCAACTCGGACGCGACAGTGACGGCGAGCGGGTCTTGCGCGCGGCTCTTGCGACATCGCCACGAGATGCATCCTTGCACCACGCACTTGGTTTGGCGCTTGTTCGCCTGAAGCGCAACGCGCCGGCACTTGATGAGCTGAGGCAGGCTGCGTCGCTGGACCCCAGCCAGGCGCGCTACGCTTACGTCTATGCCGTGGGGCTGCATTCCGCGGGCCGCCGCGATGATGCTCTTGCCGTCCTGAGAAACAGCCTGCAACTGCACCCCAATGACCGCGATGTGTTGTCCGAGGCGTTTGCACTGAGCCGCGAGACAGGCGATACCGCCTCTGCGCTGGTCTATGCCGAGCGGCTTTCGCGCCTGACGCCCGGTAACCGCCAGATCGAAGACTTGATCAAACAGCTCAAGCAGTAGAACTGCGGCGACGATCTCCAGCCCGGCTAGAAAAGACGCGTTATGCAGGAGCCGGAACCGCCGGACGTTTCACCAGCCCGAAGGCTGCTGCGGCGACCAGGCAGAGGATCCCGGCGAGCAGGAACGCCGGGACGTAAGTCCCCAGCGCATCCCTGCTGACGCCCGCGGCAAAGGCCATCAGGCCGACGCCGAGCTGATGGGCGGCAAAGATCCAGCCGAACACCACCGGTCCCATCTCCGGCCCGAACGTGCCCACCGTCAGCTTCACGGTGGGCGGAACCGTTGCGATGAAATCGAGACCGTAGAGCATTGCAAATGCGCTCATCGCGCCCAGCGTCGCGTTGGACTCCACGAGCCAGATGAGAGCCAGACCGCGAAAGCCGTAATAGATCGCCAGCAGCCATCGGTTGTCGTAGCGGTCGGAGAGCCATCCGGATCCGATCGTTCCGATCAGATCGAACACCCCGATCATGGCGAGCAGGCCTGCCGATGTCACGGCGGGCAAGCCGAGATCGCCGCAGAACGGCACGAAGTGGGTCGATGTCAGTCCGTAGCTGGAGACGCCGCAGATCAGGAACGTCAGCGCCAGCACCCAGAACACGAGGCGGGTGGAGGCCAGGCGCGGGCCCCGGAAGCTGATCTCGGCAAAGTTCTGCTTTGGCACGGCAGGGATCGGCGGCATCGTCGTCTCTCCCAGCGGCGCCAGGCCCAATTCCTGCGGGCGGTTCTTCCCGAGCAACAGGAAGAGGACGAGCGACAGCAGAAGACCGAGCCCGGACGGAAGCAGCGCGACGCGCCAGCCCCAATGTTCGGCGATCCAGGCGCCCAGCGGCATGAAGATCAGGGTGCCCGTGGCAATCGATCCGTTCAGGAGGCCGACCACCAGTCCCCGGTGGGTGGTGAACCAGCGCACCGAGATCACCGCGGCGAGCTGCAGCGCGGTGAGCCCCGGCGCGATGCCGAGAATGAAACCGAGGCCGAGCCACATCTCGTACCGGTTCGTCATGCCGACCGTCAGCAGCAGTCCCGTCAGCGCCATCGTCCCGGCGATCGCCAGCATCATTCGCGGACCGTAGCGAAGCATCAAGCCGCCGGCGAACGGCGCCACCAGTCCGAACAGCGCGAAGCGCAATCCTTGCGAGGCAGACAATTCTGCCATGCTGACATGGGCGTCCGCCGCGATCTCCCGCATCAGGACACTGGGCACGCCGAGGGACGAGCTCGCAAACAGCGAGTAGAGAAATCCCAGTGCAGCCATGATCCAGCCGTAGTGGATGTTTCGAGCTGCGGCATGTCGTGCGACGAATTCAGCAAGCATGGCCAAATTCCCTTTTGAAAATGAATTCTCTGAAAATGCCAGAGGCCGGGCCGGAGCCGCCGCCTTCCGCTCAATGCGAATTTTATGCACTGCAGGGGGCATTGCCCCGAAGTCAAAAAGGTCGCTGACGCCGGCGATGGTTCGAATGGCGTCGCCGGGCCGGACATTCGTTCGTCCGGATGCTGGCACATTACCCCTGTTTTGCCCGACGGGTCAAAGCGGTTTTCGCTAAATCAGAAATGTCCTTTGATTTCAAGGAGACGGCTACTGTGCATGGGGTTGTTTTCGAACTTTTGGTTTGAGCCCCTGACTGCACGTCGTCACAAGCAAAAAGGGCCGCCCCTTCGGGCGGCCCTTGGTGTCGTTCGATGCGGCTCGCTTACTCGGCGGCCTGCTTCTGCGGCGGGTCGAGCGCGCCGGACTTGTGGATCTCGGCGACCTGATGGTCCGAGAAGCCGAGCACCGCGCGCAGGATCTCGTCGGTGTGCTCGCCGAGCAGCGGGGAGCGGGTGACCTCGCTCGCGCTGTCCGACAGCTTGATCGGGTTGCCGACCGAGATGTACTTGCCGCGGGTGGGGTGATCGACCTCGACGACGGTGCCGGTCGCGCGCAGCGACTGGTCCTCGGCGATCTCCTTCATGGACAGGATCGGACCGCAGGGGATGTCGTCCTTGTTGAGGATCTCCATCGCCTCGAACTTGGTCTTGGTCATCGTCCACTGCTCGATGCGGGCGAAGATCTCGTTGAGGCGCGGCAGGCGGACGGCCGGCTTGGAATAGTTCGGATCGGTCTTCCAGGTGGGCTCGCCGATCACGTCGCAGATCTTCTCCCAGACCGGGGCCTGGGTGATGAAGTAGATGTAGGCGTTGGGATCGGTCTCCCAGCCCTTGCACTTCAGGATGCGGCCGGGCTGGCCGCCGCCCGAGTCGTTGCCGGCGCGCGGCACGGCATCGCCGAACGGAATGCCTTCGCCGAACTGGCTGTATTCCTTGAGCGGGCCGTGGGCGAGGCGCTGCTGGTCGCGCAGCTTGACGCGGGCGAGGTTGAGCACGCCGTCCTGCATCGCAGCGGTGACGCGCTGGCCCTTGCCCGAATGCGTGCGCTGGTAGAGTGCGGTGACGATGCCGAGTGCCAGGTGCAGGCCGGTGCCGGAATCGCCGATCTGCGCGCCGGTGACGAGCGGCAGGCCGTCGCGGAAGCCGGTGGTGGAGGCGGCGCCGCCGGTGCACTGCGCGACGTTCTCATAGACCTTGCAGTCTTCGTAGGGGCCGGGGCCAAAACCCTTGATCGAGGCGACGATCATCTTCGGGTTGATCGCCTGGATCTTCTCCCAGGGGAAGCCCATGCGGTCGAGCACGCCGGGGCCGAAGTTTTCCACCAGCACGTCGCACTTCTTGATCAGCTCGGTGAGGACTTCCTTGCCCTTGGGGTTCTTGGTGTCGAGCGTGATCGAGCGCTTGTTGTGGTTGAGCATGGTGAAATACAGGCTGTCCACGTTCGGGATGTCCTGCAGCTGGCCGCGGGTGATGTCACCCACGCCCGGGCGTTCCACCTTGATCACGTCGGCGCCGAACCAGGCCAGCAGCTGCGTGCAGGTCGGTCCGGACTGGACGTGGGTGAAGTCGAGAATGCGAACGCCCTCGAGCGCTTTGGTCATCGTGTTGCTCCGTACTCTGTGTCTGCCCCCGCCAACCGCAGGGATTAAGGGTTGAGGGTGGACTTACTTCTTCTTCTGCAGAACGCTCTGCGGATTGAGGTTGCCGATGCGGCCGCTCTCCGAGCCCGCGGCCGGATCGATCACCGCGTTGATGAGCGTCGGCTTACCGGACTTCATGGCGTCGTTGACGGCGCGCTTGAGCTCGTCGGGCGATGTCGCGTTGATGCCGACGCCGCCGAAGGCTTCCATCATCTTATCGTAGCGCGCGCCCTTGACGAACACGGTCGTTGCCGGATCGTCGTTGGCGCTGTTGACGTCGGTGCCGCGATAGATGCCGTCATTGTTGAAGATGACGACGCAGATCGGAAGGTTGTAGCGGCAGATGGTCTCGACCTCCATGCCGGAGAAGCCGAATGCCGAGTCGCCTTCCACCGCGAGCACGGGGTGACCGGTCTCGAGCGCGGCCGCGATGGCCTGGCCCATGCCGATGCCCATCACGCCCCAGGTGCCGACGTCGAGACGCTTGCGCGGGCGGTACATGTCGATGACGCCGCGGGCGAGGTCGAGCGTGTTGGCGCCCTCGTTGACGAGGATCGCTTCCGGATACTCCCTGATGACGTTCTTCAGCACGCCGAGCGCGCCGTGATAGTCCATCGGCGACTTGTTGTTCATGAGCTTCGGCGCCATCTTGGCGACGTTCTCTTCGCGCTTGGTCGAGATCGCCTTGGTCCAGTCGGAGGGCGGGGCGGTCCAGCTCGAGCCCATCGCCTGGTTGAAGGCGGAAACGACCGAGCCGATGTCGCCGACCACGGGCGCGACGATCTCGACGTTGGAGTCCATTTCCTTAGGCTCGATGTCGACCTGGATGAACTGCTTGGGCGCTTCGCCCCAGCTCTTGCCCTTGCCGTGCGAGAGCAGCCAGTTCAGCCGCGCACCGATCAGCATAACGACGTCGGAGTCCTTCAGCACGGTCGAGCGGGCAGCACCTGCGCATTGCGGATGGGTATCGGGCAGGAGGCCCTTGGCCATGCTCATCGGCAGGAACGGCACGCCGCTCTTCTCGACGAAATTCTTGATCTCCTCATCGGCCTGCGCGTAAGCCGCGCCCTTGCCGAGGATGATGAGCGGACGCTTGGCGCCCTTGAGCACGTCGAGCGCGCGCTTGATCGAAGCGGGCGAGGGGAGCTGCGCGGGGGCAGCATCAATCACCTTGACCAGCGACTTCTGGCCGGCCTCGGCGTTCATCACCTGGCCGAACAGCTTGGCCGGCAGGTCGAGATAGACGCCGCCCGGACGGCCCGAGACCGCAGCGCGGATGGCGCGGGCGAAGCCGATGCCGATGTCCTGGGCGTGCAGCACGCGATAGGCCGCCTTGCACAGCGGCTTTGCAATCGCGAGCTGGTCCATTTCCTCGTAGTCGCCCTGCTGGAGGTCGACGATCTCGCGCTCCGAGGAGCCGGACACGAGGATCATCGGGTAGCAGTTGGTGGTGGCGTGGGCGAGGGCCGTCAGACCGTTGAGGAAGCCGGGCGCCGACACCGTGAGACAGACGCCGGGCTTCTTGGTGAGGTAGCCGGCGATGCCTGCGGCGTAGCCGGCGTTCTGCTCGTGACGGAAGGAGATCACGCGAATACCGGCGGCCTGCGCCATGCGGCCCAGATCCGTGATCGGGATGCCCGGCACATTATAGATGGTGTTGATGCCGTTCAGCTTGAGCGCGTCGATGACGAGATGGAAGCCATCCGTCAGTTCCTGCTCGGTGCCCGGTGCCTCGGACTTGGTCGCGGTATTCAGCATGGGCCTTGTCTCCCTGGTCTCAAGTAGTGGGGCGAGTTTTTCGCCCTTCTGGTGAACGTTGCTAGGTGAAGAGTTCCTGGCCATGCGCTTCGACGTAAGCAGCAAGGCCGAGGGTGTGGTCGCGGGCGCGTTTCTCGGCGAGCTCGGTGTCGCGTGCTTCCAGTGCTTCGATCATGCCGAGATGCTCGGGCAGCGAGGTCGCGGTGCGGTCCTTGCGTCCAATGGTCAGCTGGCGATAGCCGCGCACGTGCAGCAGGAGGTCGTTGGTGAGATCGACCAGAACGGGGGATTCCGACAGCGAGATCAGCGCCTGGTGGAAGGCGATGTTGGCGCGCGAATATTCCTCGACGTGATCCTCGGGCAGGCGGTCCTTGCCGAAATCCTTGAAGTAGTCGCGCAGCGCCGTGATGTCCTTCTTGCGCGCGGTGGTGGTGATCAGGCGCGCGGCCATGCTCTCCAGCGCCGCCCAGGCGCGGATCATGTCGACGATCTCGCTCTTGGTTCTGCGCACCACCATGATGCCGCGGCGCGGCACGGTCTTCACGAAACCATCCTGCTCGAGCATCGCGATGGCTTCGCGGATCGGTGTGCGGCTGACACCCAGACGTTCGGACAACGCGCGCTCGTCGAGCATCACCGGCTCGGGCGTCGAATAGATGTCCATCTTGAGGATGGCTTCCTTCAAGGCGTCATACGCCTTGTTCTTGAAGCTACTCTCCGGGGCAATACGAACGATTGCGATATCTGCCTCGGCCATGTTCGGCAACGCCTTGGTTGGTTTCCGCAGTGACACGACGAATCTCCTCCAGTGGGAGTCGTCTTTTACAGGATTATTAACGGGAAAGTTTTTGGCATACCACATGCCAGAATGTCAAGCTGCCCATTTTTTGCGGCGTTCTAAGGCATGCCTGAGCTTGACAAGTTGGCTTCTGGCATACCAAATGCCATCGCCAGCCATTTTTGATCCAAGCCGGCGGAGTATTCTGGTCCTTATGCCACTCCGTTCCGCCGCATGGAACAGAGCGCGGCGAATGGCAAGCATCACGGGCAGCCGCAACACGCGCGCGCTTTGAAAAGAACGAACTCAGGTCAAGGGAGAAGCCATATGTCCAATTCCAAAGATGCCGTCCGCAAGGTGCTTGACCAGGTCAAGTCGGATAATCGCACCAGCCTGACGGCCCCGGAGGGCAAGCTGGTCTGCGACGCCTACGGCATCCCGGTGCCGAAGGAGGGCGTGGCCAAGTCGGCGGGCGAGGCCGGCAAGATGGCCTCTTCGATGGGCTTCCCGGTGGTGATGAAGATCGTCTCGCCGGACATTCTCCACAAGACCGAAGCCGGCGGCGTCATCGTTGGCCTCAAGACGGCCGAAGACGCCGAAAAGGCCTACGAGACCATCCTCGGCAATGCCAAGAAATATAAGTCCGATGCCAAGATCGAGGGCGTCCAGGTGCAGCAGATGCTGGCCGGCGGCACCGAGGTCATCGTCGGCTCGATCACCGACGGCTCGTTCGGCAAGCTGGTGGCCTTCGGCCTCGGCGGCGTGCTGGTCGAAGTGCTCAAGGACATCACCTTCCGCCTCGCGCCCGCGACCAAGGAAGACGCGCTCTCGATGCTCGACGGCATCCAGGCGCATGAGATCCTGAAGGGCGTTCGCGGCGGCGAGCCGGTGAACCGTACGGCGCTCGCCGACGTCATCGTCAAGGTCTCGCAGCTCGTTACCGATTTCCCTGAGATCGTCGAGCTCGACCTCAACCCTGTCTTCGCCACCGCAAAGAGCGCGATTGCCGCGGACGTGCGCATCGTCGTCGACTTCGCCTACAAGCCGAAGCCCAAGCCGCGCCCGACCGAAGAGATCGTGGCGGCCATGAGCCGCATCATGCAGCCGAAGGCGGTCGCTGTGGTCGGCGCCTCCGCGGAGGACGGCAAGATCGGCAACTCCGTGATGAAGAATCTCATCAACGGCGGCTACAAGGGCGACATCTACCCGATCCATCCCAAGGCCGCCGAGATCCTCGGCTACAAGGCCTACAAGAGCGTCAAGGACGTGCCTGGTGTGATCGACACCGCGGTGTTCGCGATCCCCGCCAAGTTCGTCGCGGCAGCGCTGACCGAATGCGGCGAGAAGAAGATCCCCGGCGCGGTGCTGATTCCGTCGGGCTTTGCCGAAGCCGGCGCGCCGGAGCTGCAGGCCGAGATCGTCGAGGTCGGCAAGAAGTATGACATCCGCCTGATGGGGCCGAACATCTACGGCTTCTACTACACGCCCGCCAATCTCTGCGCGACCTTCTGCACGGCTTACGACGTCAAGGGCCACGCGGCGCTGTCGTCGCAGTCGGGCGGCATCGGCATGGCCATCATCGGCTTCTCGCGTTCGGCCAAGATGGGCGTGTCGGCGATCGTCGGCCTCGGCAACAAGTCCGACATCGACGAGGACGATCTGCTCGCCTTCTTCGAGCAGGATCCGAACACCAACCTGATCGCGCAGCACTGCGAAGACCTCAAGGACGGCCGCGCCTTCGCGGAAGCCGCGAAGCGCGTCTCCAAGAAGAAGCCGGTCGTCGTGCTCAAGGCTGGCCGCACTTCGGCCGGCGCGAAGGCGGCCTCGTCGCACACCGGCGCGCTCGCCGGTAACGACAAGATCTACGAGGACGTGCTGGCGCAATCGGGCGTGATCCGCGCCCGCAGCCTGCGTCAGCTGCTCGAGTTTGCCCGTGGCGTGCCGGTGCTGCCGACGCCGAAGGGTGAGAACGTGCTGATCATCACCGGTGCGGGCGGCTCGGGCGTGCTGCTGTCGGACTCCTGCGTCGACAACGGCCTGTCGCTGATGTCGATGCCGCCGGATCTCGACGCGGCCTTCCGCAAGTTCATCCCGCCGTTCGGTGCGGCCGGAAATCCTGTGGATATCACCGGCGGCGAGCCGCCGATCACCTACGTCAACACGGTGAAGCTCGGCCTGTCGGACGAGCGCATCCACTCGCTGATCCTCGGCTACTGGCACACCATCGTCACGCCGCCGATGGTGTTCGCCCGCAACATGGTCGAGGTGAAGAAGGAGATGGAGGCCAAGGGTTTTGTGAAGCCGATCGTGGCGTCACTGGCCGGCGACGTCGAGGTCGAGGAAGCCGCCGAATATCTCTACCAGAACGGCATCCCGGCCTACGCGTACTCGACCGAGCTTCCGGTCGAGGTGCTCGGCGCCAAGTACAAGTGGGCGCGCGGGGCAGGGCTGCTCTGAGCCGAAGAAGCCGCTCCGGCATAGTCTGGAGCGGCACTTTTTCAGGTACGTCGTTCCGGGGCGATGCGAAGCATCGAACTACGGTGCGGAATTGCGCACTTGAGAACCTCGAGATTCCGGGTCTGGTCCTTCGGACCATCCCGGAATGACGAACCTCCAAAGCGGCAGGTCGCGATGAGCAAGAACGTGATCCGGCGCAAATCGCTCGAGCCCCGATCGCCATCGGAGGCTGACCACGACGCGCGCGACGGCGGCGTGCAATCCGTCGACCGCGCGCTGTCGATTCTCGAAACGCTCGCTGAAGACGACGAAGGTTACCGCCTCAGCGATCTCGCCGTCCGTACAGGTCTGTCAGCGTCCACCGTGCACCGCCTGCTGGCGACGCTGGAAAGCCGGCGTTTCGTGCAGTTCGACCGCGCCGAATCCAAATGGCATGTCGGCGTCCGCAGCTTCACGGTCGGCGCGAGCTTCGCGCGGCGGCGCAATTTCTCCACGCAGGCGATTCCTTACTTGCGCAAGCTGCGCGATCTGACCCGCGAGACCGCCAATCTCGCCGTGGTGGACGACGAATACATCATCGTGCTGACCCGGATGGAGAGCCGCGAGATCATGCGCTCGCTGACCCAGGTCGGCGGCCGCGTCGCCATGGTGACGTCGGGCGTCGGCAAGGCGGTGCTCGCGACCTATTCGGACGAGGAGGTCGGCGCCGTGATCCGCCATCACGGCATGCCGCGCCTGACCGAAAAGTCGATCGTGCGGCCGAGCGACCTGTTCAAGGAGCTCGGAAAGATCCGCAAGCAGGGCTTTGCGATCGACGACGAAGAAGCTTGCATGGGCCTGCGCTGTATTGCCGCAGTCGTGTATAACGACTGCGCCGAGCCGCTGGCAGCGATCTCGGTCTCCGGCATGACCAGCCGTCTCACCGACGACAGGCTGCCGGAAATCGGGCAAATCGTGCGCGAAGTCGCGGGTGAGCTGACATTGGCGCTCGGCGGGACGATGCCCACACCCGCCTGACGGGAACCAGGCCTGTCGCTGGACAGCATCAGCCGTTTTGGCTGATATGCGACCAAACGACACAATGCGGCAAACGATCAACACGTCCGCACGAGCCTGGAGAATGCCCCCATGTTTCAGTTTCCCGCGCGCCTTGCCGGCGCAGCCGTCGCGCTGACCCTTGCGGCAGCGACGCCTGCCTTTGCCCAGCAGCTCGAGCTCAAGCTGATGGCGCCGGCCGCACCGGGTGGTGGCTGGGACCAGACCGCGCGTTCGATGCAGCAGGCGCTGGTCGCTTCTGGCGTCGCGCGCAGCGTGCAGGTCACCAACGTTCCCGGTGCCGGCGGCAGCGTCGGCATTGCGCAGTTCGTCAACGGCGCCAAGGGCGACGGCAACCAGATGATGGTCAACGGCTTCGTCATGGTCGGCGCGCTCGCCATGAACAAGTCGCCGGTGACGCTGGAGCAGGTGACGCCGATCGCGCGCCTCACCGAGGAAATCCAGGTGATCGTGGTGCCCGCGAATTCGCCGATCAAGACCGCGCAGGATCTCGCCGCCGCGGTCAAGGCCGACATCGCCAAGGTGACCTTCGCCGGCGGCTCGGCCGGTGGCGTCGATCATGTGATGGCCGCGCTGTTCGCCGGTGCCGTCGGCGCCGACGCCAAGAAGATCAACTACATCCCGTTCTCCGGCGGCGGCGAGTCGCTCGCCGCGATCCTCGGCGGCAAGGTCACCGCGGGCATTTCGGGGCTGAGCGAATATGAAGGCCAGATCAAGTCCGGCAAGCTTCGCGCGATCGGCGTGACCTCGGAGAAGCGCATCGCCGGCAGCGACATCCCGACTTTCAAGGAACAGGGCATCGACCTCGTGATCGCCAACTGGCGCTCGGTGGTCGCGCCTCCCGGCATCACGCCGGAGCAGAAGAAGACCCTGAGCGACGCGGTCGAGAAGATGGTGAAGTCCGACGCCTGGAAGGAGATCCTCAAGCAGAAGGGCTGGGAGGATGCCTATCTCGGCGGCGACGCCTTTGCGGACTTCCTGAAGAAGGAAACCGTGCGCGTCACCGACGTGCTGAAATCGGTCGGCCTCGTCAAGTCATGAGCTCAGGCGATCCCGCCCAGCCGCGGCGCGTCGATCGCGCCGGCATCGTCATCGCCGCATTGCTCGCTGCGCTCGCCGCGGTGCTGGTCTGGGACTCGCGTGGGCTGCAATCCACCGCGATGTACGGCATGGGGCCGGAGGCGATGCCCGTCGTGGTCGCCACCGGCCTTGCGTTGCTCGCGATCGGCAATTTCATCGATGCGATACGCGGTAATCTGCCGGCGCGCGAGAGCGCCGATCCTGTGCCGGTGGTTCTGATCCTCGTTGGCCTTGCGCTGCTGATCGCCATCATCGGCTTCGGCGGCGGCTTCATTCTGGCGACGTCGGCGCTGTTCGTGACGACGTCGGCAGCCTTCGGCCGTCGCGCCGTCCTCGTCGACACCATCATTGCCCTGGTGATGTCAACCCTCATCTATCTCGCCTTTGACCGCCTGCTGACGCTGAGCCTTCCGGCCGGCCCCCTGGAGCGACTGCTGTGATCGACACCTTTGCCGCCCTGGCGCATGGCATGGCGGTCGCCGTCCAGCCGATGAACCTGCTCTATGCGCTGATCGGCGTATTCCTGGGCACGGCCGTGGGCGTGCTGCCCGGCATCGGCCCGGCGCTGACGGTCGCGCTGCTGCTGCCGGTGACCTACAAGCTCGATCCCGGCGGCTCGCTCATCATGTTCGCCGGCATCTATTATGGCGGCATGTATGGCGGCTCGACCACGGCGATCCTGATCAACACGCCCGGCGAGAGCGCCTCGATGGCGACCGCGCTCGAAGGCAACAAGATGGCCAAGGCCGGCCGCGGCGGGCCGGCGCTGGCGACATCGGCGATCGGCTCTTTCGTCGCCGGCACCATCGCCACCATCGGTCTTGCCTTCCTCGCGCCCTGGCTGGTCGATTTCGCCGTGCGCTTCGGCCCCGAGGACTATTTCGCGCTGATGTGCGTCGCCTTCGTCACGGTGTCGGCGACCTTCGGCGATTCTCCGATCCGCGGCCTCACCAGCCTGTTCATCGGTCTGACGCTGGGCCTCGTCGGCATCGACAAGCTGACGGGACAGGCGCGGCTTGCGTTCGGCGTCCCCGAGCTGCTCGACGGCGTCGAGGTGACGACACTTGCGGTCGGCCTGTTTGCAGTCGGCGAGGCGCTCTACGTCGCATCGCGCCGCCACCACACCGAGGAGAAGCTGGAGCCGGTTCGTGGCTCGCTGTGGATGACGAAGGAAGACTGGAAGCGGTCGTGGAAGCCGTGGCTGCGCGGCACGATGTTCGGCTTCCCGATCGGTGCGCTGCCCGCGGGCGGTGCGGAGATCCCGACCTTCCTGTCCTATTCGACCGAGAAGCGGCTGACGAAGCACCCGGAGGAGTTCGGCAAGGGCGCGATCGAAGGCGTCGCCGGACCCGAGGCCGCCAACAACGCGTCCGCCGCCGGCACGCTGGTGCCGCTGCTGACGCTGGGACTGCCGACTTCGGCGACCGCCGCGATGATGCTGGCGGGCTTCCAACAATACGGGCTCAACCCTGGGCCGCTGCTGTTCGCCGAGCGGCCTGACTTGGTCTGGGGCCTGATTGCGAGCTTGTTCATCGCCAATTGCATGCTGCTGGTGCTCAACCTGCCGCTGGTCGGGCTGTGGGTACGCCTGCTCGCGATCCCGCAGCCGTGGCTCTATGCCGGCATCCTGGTGTTCGCGACCATGGGCACCATCGCGGCAAAGCCGTCGGTGGTTGAATTGTCGATGCTGGCCGGTTTCGGCGTGCTCGGCTTCCTGATGCGCCGGTTCGATTTCCCGATTGCGCCCGTCGTGGTCGGCCTGATCCTCGGCCCGATCGCCGAGAGCCAGTTGCGCCGTGCGCTCGCGATCAGCCTTGGCGATCCCATGACGCTGCTGCAAAGCCCGATCTCGGCAACGCTGCTCGGTGTCGCGCTGATCGCGCTGCTGGCGCCCTTCGTGCTGAAGGGGCTGGGCCGGTTCAAGGCGAACGAGGACTAGCCGTTCCGACATACTTGCCGTCTAATGGGCGCCCACCATGAGGGGAATCCCATGCCGTCGGAACTTCGCTCGCCTCGTCTCGCCGTCCTGATCGACGCGGATAATGCGTCCGCCAAAATCGCGGATGGACTGTTCGAGGAGATTGCCAAGATCGGCGAGGCCAGCGTGCGTCGCATCTACGGCGATTTCTCCAACGCGCGATCAAGGGGGTGGGCTGATATCCTGTCGAAGCATGCGATCATCCCGCAACAGCAGTTCGCCTACACGACGGGAAAGAATGCATCGGACATAACTCTGGTCATCGACGCCATGGACCTGCTTCACAGCGGCCGGTTCGATGGCTTTTGCCTGGTGTCGTCCGATAGCGACTTTACCCGTCTCGCCGCCCGTATCCGGGAGCAGGGTGTCGATGTCTTTGGGTTCGGCGAGCAGAAGACGCCGGAAAGCTTCAGGCAGGCCTGCCGCAGGTTCGTCTATACCGAGAACCTGCTTGCGGGCACCGCGACCACCCAGGATGCCACCTCGAAGTCTGCGCCGCTTCAGCCGCCCGATGCGGCCACGCCGATCATCAAGAAGGTTATCACCCAGATGGAAAGCGAGGACGGTTGGGTCTCGCTTCGTGAACTCGGGCAGCGGCTCGCCAACCTGGCTTCCGATTTCGATCCGAGAACGTTCGGTTTCCGCAAGCTGAGCGACCTCGTCCGAAAGACGAATGCGTTCGAGATCGACGAGACAAACGGGCGATCGGTGCGGATCAGGGTGAAGGCCGCTGCCGCGCCGCCGCCGCCGACTGCACAGAAGTCGCGCAGACGTCCAAGGTCGAGGGCGGCGGGCGGCTCGGCGCCTAAGGCGTAAGCAGGGCGTGCCGTTATATTTGAGTTTGCCCGGTTTGGCGCAGGGCGTAACTATCGTTCGGCCGCAACGCCAAGCGAGGTTCCCATGACCAAGCTCACCCGTTTCTCCGTCGCGCCGCTGCACAGCATGACGCGGCGCCTCGCCGACGTCGCCTCGGCCCGCGTCGCACCCGATCTCGTCGTCACGGGCGCACGGGTGCTCTCGACCTATTCGGAGCGTATCCATCCGGGACGGGAGGTCTGGATCACCGGCGGCCGCATCGCGGCGGTGAAGCCCGCCGGTACAGTGAAGAAGGCGTGGAGCGACGTGCCGCTCTATGACGCCGCCGGAGGCATCGTCGCGCCCGGCCTCGTCGATCCCCACATCCACATCGAATCCTCGATGGTGACGGCCTGTGCCTATGCCGAGGCCGCGCTGCTCAACGGCACCACCACGATCTTCTGCGACAGCCACGAGATCGGCAACGTCATGGACGTCGCCGGCGTCGAGGCGATGCTGGAGGACGCACGCGAGGCGCCGCTCTCGATCTTCCTGACGGTGCCGAGCACTGTGCCGGCAACATCGGCGGCATTGGAGACGGCGGGCGGCGACCTCACGCCGGACAAGATCGCCGGCCTGTTCGACCGCTGGCCGGAGGCCGTGGCGCTCGGCGAGAAGATGGACTTTGTCCCGGTCACGATGGGCGACGAGCGCAGCCATGCGATCCTCGCGGCTGCGCTGAAGCGCGGGCGTCCGGTGTCCGGTCATGTCTATGGCCGCGAATTCGTCGCGGCCTATGCGGCAAGCGGGGTCACCGACACCCACGAGGCGATCGACCGCGACATCGCCGACGATCTGCTCGACGCCGGCGTCTGGGTGTTTTTGCGCGGCGGTCCGCCGACCACGCCCTGGCATTCGCTGCCGCAGGCGATCCGGACGGTCACCGAGCTCGGCGCCTCGCACAAGCGCACGGCGGTCTGCACCGACGACCGCGACGCCGACGATCTGCTGTTGTTCGGCCTCGACTGGGTGGTGCGCGAAGCCGTGAAGGCGGGCATGTCGCCGGAGCAGGCCTGGTCGATGGGCTCGCTGCATGGCGCGACGCGCTTCGGCATGGATGGCGACATTGGCGGTCTCGGCGGCGGCCGCCGCGCCGACCTCGTGCTGATGGACGACCAGCTCAAGCCGCAATGCACATGGTATGGCGGTGAGCTTGTGGTCGAGCACGGCAAGATCACGCCGCGCCTAGATCAGGCGCTGTCGCAGCGCTATCAATACCCGAAGGCGGCTTATGCGACGGTCAAGCTGCCGGAGAAGCTCAAACTGACGCCGGAGCTTCCGGCGAAGGCCTGCACCGTCAACGCGATCAAGACGGCGCTGCCCGGCATCACGCTGATCCATGACAAGGTTGCGATCGAGCCCGCAAAAGATTGGCCTTCGCTGTTCGCGCGCTACGGCCTGTGCTTCGTCACCGTGGTCGAGCGCCACGGCAAGTCGGCCGGCAACGTCGCCTATGGCCTGCTTAGGGATTTCGGTCTGAAGCGCGGCGCGGTCGCCTCCAGCGTCGGGCACGACAGCCACAACATCATCGTCGCCGGCGCCAACGAAGCTGATATGCAGGTGGCAATCGCGGCGATTAGGGAAAAACAGGGCGGCGTCTGCGTCGTGGCCGACGGCAAGGTGAGGGCGCTGGTTCCGCTGCCGATCGCGGGCCTCCTGTCCGATAAGCGCGTCACGGAAGTGGCCGAAGAGGTCAAGGTGCTGAAGAAGGAATGGGCCGAGGCGGGCTGCACCATCCCCTACATGGGCTTCAATTTGATTCCCCTATCGGTCATTCCGGAAATTCGCATCACCGACAAGGGCCTCGTGCTGGTCCCGCAGATGGAGCTGGCGCCGCTGTTCGAGTGATTTCCTTTCACGCATTTTGCAATCTAACCGATTGAGCTAGCCACGATTTTTCCGCGGCTGCCGCATCGTGGAAAATAAAACCGATCTCGTTGAGATCGCGTCCTGTCCGCCTGATGATCTCGCTCGCTGACTTAAACCAAGCGAGGTCCGATATGGCGAAGATGCGAGCTATCGATGCAGCCGTGCGCATCCTGGAGAAGGAAGGCATCTCCACCGCCTTCGGAGTTCCCGGGGCGGCGATCAATCCGCTTTACTCGGCGCTGAAGAAGCGCGGATCGATCCGCCACATCCTGGCGCGCCATGTCGAGGGCGCCTCGCACATGGCCGAGGGCTATACGCGGGCGAAGGCCGGCAATATCGGCGTCTGCATCGGCACCTCGGGGCCGGCCGGCACCGACATGATCACCGGGCTCTATTCGGCGATCGCCGATTCCATTCCGATCCTCTGCATCACCGGGCAGGCGCCGCGGGCGCGGCTCTACAAGGAAGACTTCCAGGCCGTCGATATCGAGTCGATCGCCAAGCCCGTGACGAAGTGGGCGGTGACGGTGCGCGAGCCGGCGCTGGTGCCGCGCGTGTTCAGCCAGGCGTTTCACGTGATGCGCTCGGGCAGGCCCGGGCCGGTGCTGATCGACATGCCGCTCGATGTGCAGCTCGCCGAGATCGAGTTCGACGACGAGACCTACGAGCCGCTTCCGGTCTACAAGCCGACCGCGACCCGCAAGCAGGTCGAGAAGGCGCTGGAGATGCTCAACGCCGCCGAGCGGCCGCTGATCGTGGCGGGTGGCGGCATCATCAACGCCGATGCCTCGGACCTGCTGGTCGAGTTCGCCGAGATCGCCAACGTGCCTGTCGTGCCGACGCTGATGGGCTGGGGCGCGATCCCCGACGATCACGTGCTGATGGCGGGCATGGTCGGTCTCCAGACGAGCCACCGCTACGGCAATGCCACGCTGCTGGAATCCGACTTCGTGCTCGGCATCGGCAATCGCTGGGCCAACCGCCACACCGGTTCGGTCGAGACCTACACCAAGGGCCGCAAATTCGTTCACGTGGACATCGAGCCGACCCAGATCGGGCGCGTGTTCAATCCCGATCTCGGCATCGTCTCGGACGCCAAGGCGGCGCTCGAGCTCTTCGTTGCCGTCGCCAGGGAGTGGCGGCGGTCAGGCAAGCTCCGCGAGCGCCAGGCGTGGCCTGCGGCTTGCCGCGATCGCAAGAAGACGATGCTGCGCAAGAGCCATTTCGACAACGTGCCGATCAAGCCGCAGCGCGTCTATGAGGAGATGAACAAGGCGTTCGGCCGCGACACAACTTATGTCACCGTGATCGGCCTGTCGCAGATCGCCGGCGCGCAGTTCCTCGGCGTCTACAAGCCGCGCAACTGGATCAATGCGGGGCAGGCCGGGCCGCTCGGCTGGACGCTGCCCGCCGCGCTCGGCGTGCGTGCCGCGTGTCCGGATCGCGAGATCGTCGCGCTCTCCGGCGACTACGACTTCCAGTTCCTGATCGAGGAGCTCGCGGTCGGGGCGCAGTTCAATCTGCCCTACATCCACGTCGTCGTGAACAATTCCTATCTCGGCCTGATCCGCCAGGCCCAGCGCGGCTTCGACATGGACTATCACGTCCAGCTCTCCTTCGAGAACATCAACGCGCCCGAGATCGGCGTCTACGGCGTCGACCATGTCACGGTGGCCGAAGGCCTTGGCTGCAAGGCGATCCGCGTCACCGATCCCAAGGACACGCAGGCCGCGTTCGCGACCGCACGCGAATTGATGGCGAAGCACCGCGTGCCCGTGGTGGTCGAGTTCATCCTCGAACGCGTCACCAACATCGCGATGGGTACCGAGATCGACAACATCGTCGAGTTCGAGGAGGTGCTGGATCTGCCGCTGGACGAGGTCGGGACCAAGAAGCCCGGCGTGCTGCAGCCGGCGGAATAGGGAAGAAGCATCATGCCGAAATTTGCCGCCAACCTCACCATGCTCTTCAACGAGATGCCGTTCGTCGACCGCTTCGCCGCGGCGAAGGCGGCGGGCTTCTCCGGGGTCGAATATCTCTTTCCCTATGATTTCGACAAGGCGCAGCTCCGCGAGCAGCTCGAGGCCCACGGCCTGACGCAGGTGCTGCACAATCTCCCCGCCGGCAACTGGGCCGGCGGCGAGCGCGGCATCGCGATCCTGCCCGCCCGCACCGCCGAATTCCGCGACGGCGTGTTCCGGGCCATCGACTATGCCAAGGCGCTCGATTGCGACCAGCTCAACTGCCTCGTCGGCATCGCGCCCGCTGATGCCGATCCGCGCGAGCTCCAGGAGACGCTGGTCGGCAACCTGCGCTTCGCGGCCTCGACGCTGGCGCGGGAGAACATCAAGCTGCTGGTCGAGCCGATCAACACGCTCGATATTCCCGGCTTCTTCCTCAACGGCACCGAGCAGGCGATCCAGCTCATCTCCGAGGTGCGGTCGACCAACCTGTTCGTCCAGTACGACATCTACCACATGCAGATCATGGAGGGCGATCTCGCCCGCACCATGCAGGAATACCTGCCTCAGATCGCCCACATCCAGCTCGCCGACAATCCCGGCCGCCACGAGCCCGGCACCGGCGAGATCAATTATCCCTTCCTGTTCCGCCATCTCGACGCGATCGGCTATCGCGGCTGGATCGGCTGCGAATACAAGCCGCGCACCACGACGCTGGAAGGCCTGTCCTGGCACGCGGCGCAAACTTTCGAGACGTGAGGACATCCGGACATGATCGACATCGGCTTCATCGGACTTGGCACCATGGGACGGCCGATGGCCGGCCATCTTCTTGCCGCGGGCCATCGCGTGCTCCTGCATGACGTCGCGCCGGTCCCGCCTGATCTGATCTCCGCGGGCGGCATCGCCTGCAAATCGGCCAAGCAGGTCGCCGAGGAGGCGGACGCCGTCATCATCATGGTGCCCGATACGCCGCATGTGGAGGCGGTGCTGTTCGGCAAGGACGGCGTTGCGAGCGGCATCTCCAAGGGCAAGATCGTCGTCGACATGAGCTCGATCTCGCCGCTGGCGACGAAGGAGTTTGCCAAGAAGATCGAGGCGCTCGGCGCGGACTATCTCGACGCGCCCGTCTCGGGCGGGGAGGTGGGGGCGAAAGCCGCGAGCCTCACCATCATGGTCGGCGGGCCCGAGCGCGCCTTCGGGACCATGAAGCCGGTGTTCGACAAGATGGGCAAGAACGTCACCCATGTCGGTGCCAATGGCGACGGACAGACCACGAAGGTCGCCAACCAGATCATCGTCGCTCTGACGATCGAGGCGGTGAGCGAGGCGCTGCTGTTCGCCTCCAAGGCCGGCGCAAACCCGGCGCTGGTGCGCAAGGCGCTGATGGGCGGTTTCGCCTCGTCGCGGATTCTCGAGGTGCACGGCGAGCGCATGGTGAAGCGCAATTTCGATCCGGGCTTCCGCATCGAGCTGCACCAGAAGGATCTCAACCTCGCGCTCGAAGGCGCGCGCGCGCTCGGCCTGTCGCTGCCAAGCACGGCGGTGGCGCAGCAATTGTTCTCGTCCTGCTCCGCGCATGGCGGCAAAGCCTGGGATCATTCCGCGATGGTGCGGGCGCTGGAATTGATGGCAGGACACGAGATCGCGGCCAGCTGAACTGTTACGCGGTAACAGTCTTCGGTGTTTGCTGCGTCTTTCGCCACGGGGGAACCGGAACAATGCTCGGGCCCCGCGGTTGAAGGCGCAGGACAATCACTGGAGACATCAGGACATGAAAACCCGTCTTGCGATTACGTTGGCTGCCGCATCGCTGCTGGCGTCGAGCGCAGCCTTTGCCCAGTCGACGACCGAACAGGGTGCCAGGGACGGCGCGCGTGCGGGTGGCGACATTGGCGGCCCCATCGGCGCGATGGTCGGCGGCACCGTCGGTGCGGCGGTTGGCGCAGGCCTCGAAATTCCGAATGCGGTGCTGGGCGGAATCCCGCGCAGTGATTCTGTCGTCGTCGAGGAGCGCGTCGTCGTCGGCGAGCCGCTGCCCCCGACTGTGGTCTTGCGGCCGGTGCCGAACTACACCGAGTATCGCTATGCCGTGGTGAACGATCGCCGCGTGATCGTCGAGCCGCGCACGCGCCGCGTCGTCAAGATCATCGACTGATCTGAGAGCAGGCCTTGAAGAAATGGGCCCTGCGGAGCGTCGCTCCGCGGGGCCTTTATCTTTGGGGGTCTCAGCCTGTCAGGGCCGAGCCTGTCCGAAAGCGGGTCATGACCCAGTCGGCGGCGGCCGCGAGCGCGAAGCCGATGCAGGCGGTGCCGGCATCGACAAGGAAGTCCTCCAGCCGCGCATGGCGGCCGGGCGCCCAGAACTGCATCAGTTCGAGCAGACCGATCAGGACCACCGCGACGGCCGACATGGCCAGACGGCGCTGCTTGTAGGCGAGGCCGAAGGCCAGCCCGACCAGGATGAACGCCAGCGCGTGCTCGCCGTCCTGGCCGAGGTCGGAATGGGGCCGCAGGCCCGGCGGTCCCAGCGTTGCAAAGGTCACGGCGGCGGCAAGCAGCCAGGCAAAAGCGCGAACAAAAATGGACATCCGGTGCGGTTAGCACGGATTTGCCGCCGGCTGCCGTGGGATGCGGATCAGATCGCCGTGTAGTTAATGACGAAACGTTAAAGTGGCTCGCGCACGCCGAGGCCGTGCATGAAGCGTTCCCGGATCTGAACCGGATCCCTGCGGGTGGTTCCGACGCCCGGTTTGTCGTCGATGCGGACCGCGATCAGGCTCGGCTCGGCGGCCGACATGGCCTCGTCGACCAGGCGTTCGAAATCCTCCTCGTCCGCGGCCCAGGAACTCCTGACGAGCCCCGAGGCGGCGGCGATGCCGACGATGTCGGCGACGCTTGCCGCCGGTGTCGGCTGCGCGCCGGTGATCTGGTAGACGCCGTTGTCCATCACGATCATGATCAGGTTCTTCGGCTTCAACATCGCGATCGTCGAGAGCGCGCCAAGCTGCATCAGAAGCGAGCCGTCGCCTTCGAGCGCGAAGACGCGGCGGTCCGGCTGCGCCAGCGCCACGCCGAGCGCGATCGGGAAGGCGAGACCCATGCTGCCCAGCATGTAGAAATTCTGCGGGCGGTGGCCGGCGGCCCAGAGGTCGAAATTGGTGTTGCCGATGCCGCCGATCACGGCTTCCTCGTGCTTCAGCTTTGCGATCAGCCGCGAGGTCACGTCGAACCGGTTCATCACCTTGGTATTGCGCGTGGTCATGGCGGCGCTCACTTGTCGGAAACCTTGCCGCCCGTGAGCAGCGGGTTGAGGATCAGCGCCACCGGCGCCTGCGTGGTGACGGCCTGCTTGATCGAGCGGTCGGCGATGAATTCGAGCTCGTCGACGCGGGTGATGGTGTGGTGCTCGAGTGCCAGCGAATCCAGCACAGGGCGCATGGTGCGGCAGACCAGCGACTGGCCGTAGTTGAACTCGCCGAGCGTGCCGCGCTCGGACACGAACATGATCAGCGGGATCTGGTAGGGCACCGCGAGCGAGGCGAGCACGTTGGCGAGCGTGGCAAAACCCGAGGTCTGCATCAGCACTGCGCCGCGCCGTCCGCCCATCCAGGCGCCGGAGACGATGCCGACGGCCTCTTCCTCGCGGGCGGTGGCGAAGGTCGTGAAGAAGGGATCGGCGTGCAAATTCTTGATCAGCGGCGTCAGCACGCGGTCGGGGACGTAAGGGATCAGGCTGATCTCGTTCCGCTTCAGGGTCTGCAGGACGATGCTGTGCCAGCTTCTGTCGCTGGTCGCCTGTGTCTGCTGTTCCGCAATCGCCATTGCGTTCTCCCTTCAGCCGCGCATGCTTCTTGGTTCTGGCCGTCGCGGCGGTCTGCCGAACTTGACGGAGCGGACGGGATTGTCAACATGTCCGGGCCGGCACCGTGATCTGCGCCAGACGGCCTGCCATGGCCGGCGCCGCCATGGCATAGGTGCGGCAACGAGAAAACGGGAGGGACGCATGGACGGGGCGCGGGTTGCGCTGGCCTTGCGGGTCTCCGCGAGATAGCCGGAAGGGTCCTGATGTCGGTCAACAGCAAGCGCGTCTTCTACGTCAAATATCTGGCCAATCCGATCTATGTCGACATCCTGAAGGCGCGGCCCGACGTCCGGCTCGATCGCATCGAGAACGAGAGCCCCGAGGATTTTTACGCACCGATCCTGAGCGCGGCCCATGTCTACCAGATCGGCGCGGCCCGCGACGAGCTGGCACCGCATTTCCATGTCGATGCCGCCCTCCTGAAGCGCACGCCGAACCTGCTGCTGGTCTCCAGCAACGGCGCCGGCTTTGATCCTGTCGACGTCGAGGCCTGCACGGCGGCGGGCGTGCTGGTCGTCAACCAGTCCGGCGGCAACGCCCATTCGGTCGCCGAGCACGCGCTGGCGATGATGCTGACGCTGTCCAAGCGCATCATCCAGTCCGATCGCAAGCTCCGCAGGGAGGCCAACGTCAATCGCAACGAGCTCGTCGGCAACGAGATCGAGCACAAGACCGTCGGCATCATCGGGCTCGGCAATGTCGGCCGCCGCATCGCCGCGCTGTGCAAGGGTCTGTTCGGCATGAAGGTGCTGGCCTATGACCCGTATTTGTCGGCCGATGTGATGGCCGAGCGGGGCGGCGAGAAGGTCGAACTCGACGAGCTGCTGCGCCGCGCCGATTTCGTGTCGATCTCCTGTCCGCTCGACAAGAAGAGCCGCAACATGATCAGCACGCGCGAATTCGCGCTGATGCAGCCGCATGCCTATTTCATCACCACGGCGCGCGGGTTCATCCACGACGAGGACGCGTTGCTGCAGGCGCTGCGCGACAAGCGCATTGCCGGTGCCGGCCTCGACGTCTGGTCCAAGGAGCCGCCGCCGCCGGAGCATCCGCTGCTTCAGTTCGACAACGTGCTGGCGAGCCCGCACACCGCCGGCGTCACGATCGAGGCGCGCCAGAACATGGGCCGCATCGCCGCCGAGCAGGTGCTGGATACGCTCGATGGCAAGCGCCCGCCGCGCATCATCAATCCCGAGGTCTGGCCACATTATGCCGAGCGCTTCAAGCAGGCCTTTGGCGTGACGCCGGGGTAGGCGCGCGAAGTCTAATTGCGCTCCGATCGCTGGTTACGAGGATGAAAACGGAAAGCCGCGGATTTTAATGATGGCGTGAGGGAACGCGTATGACTTGTCCTGTAGACCAGGGGCATGAGCATCCTTTCGATTGCGACATCGGGACTTTCTGCGGCGAGCTTGCGCGTGAGCGTGGCCGCGAGCAACATCGCCAACGTTCAGACCACCGGTCCGCTGCCTGCGTCGGGCGGATCGAGCACACCGGCCAGTCCAGGCATTGCTCCGACGTTTCCCGCGGCCTATGTGCCGCTGCGGGTCGATCAGGTTTCGACGCCCGGCGGCACGGCCGCGACCGTATCCGCGGTGTCGCCGAGCTATACTGCGCAATCCGACCCGAGCGCGCCCTTCGCAAACCAGGACGGTCTGGTCGCCGCACCGAATGTCGATATCGCCAGCGAATTCGTCGAGCTGGCGACCGCGAAGTACAGCTTCATTGCGAATGCGAAGGTCATTCAGGCCTACGCCGAAACGACGGATACGCTCCTCGACATCAAGGCGTGATCGCTGATGACGGCCCGTCTCGGGGGCGGGCGCCTACCCCAGCTTTGTGCCGATCTGCCTGAACACGGCCTCGCACGTCATGAGGTCGAGATGGCCGCCGCCCGCGTTCTTGAAGAAGGTGATGTCGGACGGTGACGTGCGTCCTCGCACGCGGCCACTCGCGAGATCGTAGTGATCGCCGAGGACGTCCTTCTCGCTGATCGCGCCGCTTGCGATCGGCTGCAGGATGTCGCCGACGCCGTGGAAGGCAGATTCCCGCATGTCGACGAACACACGCGACACCTTTGCTGCATCGTCATCAGCCTCGCGGGTTTGCGGCGTGTAGCCGCCGACGAGATCCAGATGCGTGCCCGGCCGCAGATTGCGGCCCTTGATCAACGGCTGATGCGCGCGGGTGCAGGTGGTGATGACGTCGGCCTCCCGCGTCGCCGCGTCGAGGTCCGTGACGGTCTCCGCCTTGATGCCGTCCGTGGCCAGTCGCCTGGCGAGATGATCCGCCCGGTCCGGGCTGCGGTTCCAGATCAGCACCCGTTGCAGGGACGGCCGCACGGTGCGGTGGCCCCGGATCAGCCACTCCGACATCTCACCGGCGCCGACGCACAGCAGCGTCTCGGGATTGGGCGGGGCGAGCAGTTTCGTGCCCAGCGCGGAATCGGCGGCGGTGCGCCAGTGCGTGATCTCGGTGCCGTCCATCGCCGCCAGCGGCCGCCCGTTGGTGCCGTCGAACAGCACGCACACGGCCTGCACCGCCGGCATCTTGCCGTGCGCCAGATTGGCCGGAAAGCTGGTGAACATCTTGCTCGCCATGTACCGGCCGGGGTCGACGGCACTGCGAATGACGTATTGCCCCTTCTCGTCTCCAAGGAAGGCGTCGAGCACTTCCATCTTCGGCCGGCGATGCGCGTCTTCCAGGGCCGCAATGAGGATCGGGAAGGTCAGAACCTTCGTGACTTCGGTATCGGAGGCAAAGTGCAAGACGGAATCCTCATGGGCGACCGGCATTTGCCCATAAACCTGCGCGGTAGGTTCCGCAATGAATCTTCGGCGTTGATTCGAGCTGTCCTTGATCCGCGTCAAAATCTCCTTCCCCCGTCCGGCCTAAATGGGATTAGAGTGCCGCCGGGGCAGCAGGGAGGTCCCATGTCAACTTTTGTGGTCAAGTTCATGAAGGATGTGCTCGGCCAGTACGGCCGCGAGATCGAGGTGTGCCAGGGCACGCTCGAGATCGATGCAGCCGACGAGGACGAGGCCAAGGAACGGGCGAAAGCAAGATTCTGCAAGGACCAGGCGTTGCATCATTGGTCGCTGCATGCCGACCGTATCCAGGTCAGGCCGGCTGACTTTCCTTCGTAAGATCTAGCGTCCGGGTGCGGTGACGGGCGGGGGCGCTGTCGTGCCGGCCCCGAGCGAGCGCTGCACCATCACGGTGTCGGACCAGCGGCCGTGGCGATAGGCGACGCCGCTGAGCAGTCCCGCGCGCGTGAAGCCGAACCTTTCGTGCAGCGCCAGCGAGGGCGTGTTGTCGGCGTCGATATAACCGATCATCTGGCGGAACCCTGCCGCAGCGCAGGCATCGATCATTGTCCCGAGCAACAGCCGTCCGACTCCGCGGCCGAGATGGGCGTGGTGGACGTAGATCGAATGCTTGGCCGTGTAGCGATAGGCCGGGCGCTTGCGGAACAGCACGGCATAGGCATAGCCGATGACCTCGCCGCGATAGGTCGCGACCAGATGCGGCAGGCGGGTCTGCTTCAGGTTCTTGCGGCGGTCGCGCAGGTCGTCCGGCTCCGGCGCACCGGTTCCCTCGACGTCGCGCGGCACACCGGTGCGGACGTGATGGCGGTAGATCGCCAGCATTGCCTCGACATCGCCCTCGCGTGACGGCCTGACCAGGACGGGTTCGTCACTCGCGCGCGCAGCTGTTTCGTTCATCGGCACCTACTCGGCAACGACGTAGGTATAGAGCCCGATGCGTCCCTGGGCATCGATCTCCTTGTAGACGCCCTGGATTTCGACGTCGAAGCCCGGGAAGGTGTTGAAGCAGGTCTCGAACATCTTGAGGTAATCGATCATCGGCTTTGCCCGTTCGGTCAGCCGCTCGCCGGGCACGATGGTGGCGATGCCGGGCGGGTAGACCACGAAGGGCGTGGTGGCGATGCGGCCGGCGATCGCCTCGATCGGCAGGTAGTCGACGTCGTTCTTGAACAAATAGCGGGCGGCATCGCGCGGCGACATCGCGATCTCGGGCATGTGTTCCGGCATGAACTGCCGGGCCTGCAGCGCACTGACGTCGGCGGCGCGGAAGAAGCGGTGCATGTCGCCGCAGAGGTCGCGCAGGCGCACGCCGGCATAGCGCGTTTGCCGCCGCTGGTAGAATTCCGGGATCGCGTCGGCCAGCAGCGCATTGTCGTCATGCAGCCGCTTGAACGCGACGAGGCCGGAGATCAGCGTGCCGGCCTTGCTCGCCTCGACGCCCGGGGTGAGCAGGAAAAGCAGGGAGTTGAGGTCGTTCTTCTCGGGAACGATGCGGTTCTCGCGCAGATATTGCGCGACGACAGGCGCAGGGATGCCGTGATCGGCATAGGCGCCGGTGGCGCGATCGAAGCCCGGCGTGAGCAGCGTCAGCTTGTTCGGATCGGTGATGGCAAAGCCTTCCGCCAGATCGGGAAAGCCGTGCCAGTTGGTGTCCGGCGAGAGCTGCCACAGCGCGGGATTGGTCGCGAGCTCGTCGGTGGAGAGCGTCTCCCAGGCGACGTTGTGGACGGCGCCGGGGCGGCCGACGTCGGGGATGGCGACGCGGTCGGGAACGAAGGGCTCGAAGAACCAGCGGCGATCCGGATTCTGCTCCTTCTCCTCGAACTCCCGGCGCATCGCGCGGACCTTCTTGCGCAGCTCGATGCCGAGGCGGATCGTATCGTCCCACAGCACCTCGCCGGAGCGGCCCTTCATCATCTGTGCGCCGACGTCGAGCGAGGCGAACAGCGGGTAGAACGGCGAGGTCGAGGCGTGCTGCATGAAGCTTTCGTTGAAGCGGCGGTGCTCGACGCGGCGCTTCTGCCCCCGGATGTGGCGATCCTTGATGTGGATCTGCGAGGCCTGCGAAAAGCTCGCGAGCTGCTTGTGGGTCGACTGCGTCGCGATGATGCCCGGCGCTTCCGGTGGAAGGTTGTTCAGGCCCATGGCGAAGCGGCCGGCATACAGCGGGTGGAATTTCATGAAGCCGGCCCAGGCCTCGTCGAACAGGATGTATTCGCAGAGATGGCCGATGCGCTTCAGGATCATCTCGGCGTTATGGATCGTGCCGTCATAGGTGCACTGCTCGACCACGGCGACGCGGAACGGCCGCTCCTTGCGCCAGGCGTCGCGATCCGTCACCAGCGGATGGTTGCGGATCGCCTCGCGCAGGGTCTTCTCGTCGAGCATGTCCCAGCGCATCGGGCCGATCAGGCCCCAGGCATTGCGGACGGTCGGGACATAGACCGGGATGCCACCATTGATCATCAGCGCGCCGTGATGGGCGGCCTTGTGGTTGTTGCGGTCGAACAGCACGAGATCGCCGTCGGTGACGAGGGCGCCGAGCGCGACCTTGTTGGAGGTCGAGGTGCCGTTGAGCACGAAATAGGTCTTTTCCGCGCCGAAGATCGCCGCCGCTTCCTTCTGCGCCTTCAGCGCCGGCCCTTCATGGGTGAGGAGGTCGCCGAGGTCGAGCACGGAATTGTCGAGGTCGTCGCGGAACACGGACTCGCCGAGATGCTCGACGAAGACCCGGCCGATCGGGCTGCGGTTGTAGAACACCCCGCCATTGTGACCGGGGCAGGTCCAGAGCTGGTTGCCTTCCTCGGCATAGTCGACCAGCGCGCCGAAGAACGGCGTCTTCAGCGTCTCTGCATATTGCTTGAGACGGCTGATCAGGTTCTTGGCGATGAAGGGCGGCGTCTCCTCGGACAGGAAGACGTAGCCGTCGATGAAATCGAGCACCTCGACCGGAAGGTCCTCGAAGCGCTTGCGCCGGATCAGCAGGATGATCGGGAAGTCGAGGCCGCGGCGCCGCATCAGATTGATCAGCGCCGAAGTCTTGCCTTCGAGGCCTTTCTTGCCCCAGTCCACCACCATGCAGCCGATCGCGGCGTCGGTCTGCACCGCCATCTCGGCGTCTTCCAGCTTGCGGGCCCGGACCACCTCGAAGCCGGAGCGCTGGATCTCCTCGATGATCTGGTTGAAGCGGACGCCCTCGAGGTCGTCGGCGTCGAACATGGGGGCGGCGAACAGGAAGTTGAAGCGCTTGAAATAGTCCATTGTCTGTCCCGAATGTGCAGGAGACACAGCTCTCGGCACAATCGATGACAGTTCTATGACGGAGGGCGGGGCTGAGGCGTGCTAGCGCTTCACTTCACCGAACACGACCGTCGGCACCGCACGGTTGACGATCTCGCGCAGGGCAAAGCTCGATTGCACCCGCGCGACGCGCGGCAGGCGCGACAGCTCGGTGCGGTGGATGCGTTCGAAGTCTTGGATGTCGCGGGCGAGCACGATCAGGATGTAGTCGTCGGTCCCCGACATCAGGAAGCAGCGCACCACCGAGGGGCATTTCACCACCTCCGCCTCGAACGCCTTCAGCGCCTCGTCGCTCTGGCTCTCCAGCGCGATACGGACCAGCACCGTCGTGGTGAGACCGAATTGTGCCAGGTCGAGCGCGGCCTGGTAGGCCTGGATGTAGCCGTCGTCCTCGAGCGCCTTCTGCCGCCGCGCCAGCGCCGTGCTTGACAGCCCGACCTTGTTCGCGAGCTCGGTGTGGCTGGCCCGCGCATTGGTCGTGAGTTCCGCGAGGATGGTGAGATCTTTCCGGTCGAGGGCCAATGTTTCGTTTCCAGCGTCAAAGGACGTTTCCGCGCCGGAAACCGGCGCGCGCGCCCCGAAACTAGCGGATATTTGCACGAAACCAAACCGGCGCCGTCGCTACGATCAACAGCGGAATCAACATATTGGCGAGGGAGAGCAAGATGCGTGTCGGTGTACCCAGGGAGATCAAGGTACAGGAATATCGCGTCGGGCTCACCCCGGGCGCCGTCCGCGAATATGTCGCGGCCGGGCACCAGGTGACGGTCGAGACCGGCGCCGGCAGCGGCATCGGCGCGTCCGACGAGGTGTACCAGCGGGCAGGGGCCTCCGTTGCCGCGAGTGCGCGCGACATCTTCGCCAAGTCCGACATGATCGTGAAGGTGAAGGAGCCGCAGGCGAGCGAATGGGCTCAGCTCCGCGAAGGCCAGATCCTGTTTACTTACCTTCATCTTGCGCCGGATCCCGAACAGGCCAAGGGCCTGCTTGCGTCCGGTTGTACGGCGATCGCTTATGAAACCGTCACCGACGCGGCTGGTCACCTCCCCCTGCTCGCGCCGATGAGCGAAGTCGCCGGCCGCCTCGCCATCGAGGCCGCCGGCGCCGCGCTCAAGCGGTCGGCCGGCGGTCGCGGGCTGCTGCTTGGCGGTGTTCCCGGTGTGCAGCCGGCGCGGGTCGTCGTGCTTGGCGGCGGCGTGGTGGGCATGCAAGCCGCGCGCATGGCCGCGGGCCTTGGTGCGGAAGTCACCGTGATCGACCGTTCAATCCCCCGCCTGCGCGAACTGGATGACATCTTTGTCGGACGCGTGCGCACGCGATTCTCCACCATCGAGTCGGTAGAGGAGGAGGTGTTCGCCGCCGACGTCGTGATCGGCGCGGTGCTGGTGCCGGGCGCCAGCGCGCCGAAGCTCGTCACGCGCGCCATGCTCAAATCGATGCGGCCGGGCGCGGTGCTGGTCGACGTCGCGATCGACCAGGGCGGCTGCTTCGAGACCTCGCATCCGACCACGCACACCGATCCGACCTACGAGGTCGACGGTGTCGTGCATTACTGCGTCGCCAACATGCCGGGCGCGGTGCCGGTGACGTCGAGCCAGGCGCTGAACAACGCGACGCTGCCGTTCGGCTTGATGCTCGCCGGCAAGGGTTTCGCCGCGGTGCTGGAGAACCCGCACTTGCGCAACGGACTGAACGTGCACCGCGGCCGCATCACCAACAAGGCGGTGGCGGAGAGCCTCGGATTGGAGTTCGCTCCGGTGGAGAGCGGGCTGGCGGCCTAGCAATCAGGCCGGCTTGCGGTGGCGGCTGCCGAGCGCAGCCTCGATCGTCTCGGGCTTCTCGATGCGTTCGATCAACATGTCGATGCGGTCGCCGCCCCAGAACAGCTCGCCGTTGAACACCATGGTGGGCACGCCGAACACGCCGAGTGCCTCGGCCTCGTCGATGATACGGTCGTGTTCGGCACGGGCAGGGCCGTTCACGTAGGTTTCGAATTCGCTCGCCGAGCCGCCGCACGATGCGATGATGTCCGCAATGGCGGCGAGATCGTCGATCTCGAGTTCATGGCTCCAGAATTTGCGGAATACCGTGTCGTGGTACGGGCGGAAGAAGCCGTGCGCTTGCGCGAACAGCATGCCGGCGCTGGCATAAAAGGCGTCGTAGATCCGCCGCGGCCCCTTCATGACGAGCCCTTGCGCATTGGCATAACGCCGCGCGTCCATATAGGCGTAGCGTACCTTGCGCCAGAAATGCGGCGTGCGCTGCTCGACCCTCCCCATGAACTCGGCGATGCGCAGCGTGTAAGGCAGCCATTCCAGCTCGACGCCGTGAGTGTCTTCGAGCTTGAACAGGCGCGCGTTGGCGACGAATGCGTAGGGGCTCTTGTAGTCGGTGTAGACGCGGACGATTGGCTTGGGCATGGCGGGCGTCCTTTTTCTTCCTTCTCCCCTTGTGGGAGAAGGTGGCGCGAAGCGCCGGATGAGGGGTTCTATCCGCTCGCAAGACCGTTCGTGGGGATAGAACCCCTCACCCGGCTTCGCTGTCGCGAAGCCACCCTCTCCCACAGGGGGAGAGGGTGCACCGGTTCTGCCGAGCGATCAACGCCTCACGCCACCGTCAGCCTGTACTGCCCCAGATCCGGGTCATGCGTCATGCGCCAGTAGTCCACGAACCGCCACGGCATCGCCGAGAACACGCGACCGCTTGAGTTGCGGTAGTACGTGCTCATGCCCGGATGGGTCCAGATCATCGCCTCGTGCTCGGCATCGACTTTGCGGACGTAGTCGTCGAGCACGTCCTCGCGGACGTCGATCGCGGCGATATCCTGTTCGATCATGCCGGCGAGACAGGCCGAGATGTAGCGGCTCTGGCATTCCGACTGGAAGATGACGCTGCCGCCATGCGCGGGGCCGGAGTTCGGGCCGAGCATGCAGAAGAAGTTGGGAAAATCGGGCACGGTGAGGCCGAGGAACGCCGTCGGATTGTCGTTGGTCCAGGCCTCGCGCAAATTCTTGCCGCGGCGGCCAGAGATGTTGAGTCGCGCGGCCATCTCCGTGACCTTGAAGCCGGTCGCGACCACGATGATGTCGGCCGCGCGGTGCTTGCCGTCGGCAGTGACGATACCGGTTTCGTCGAAGCGGTCGATCGTGTCGGTGACGAGCTCGACATTGTCCCGCGTGAGCGTCTTGAACCAGTTGTTGTCGAGCAGGATGCGCTTGCCGTAGGGCGGGTAGGTCGGCACGCATTTCTCGATCAGGTCGGGACGGCCCTGCAATTCGGACAGGATGAAATCGGTCAGCTCCTGGCGATGCCGGTCGTTGCCCTTGTTGACCGCGCGCTCGGGGTGCGGCCAGGCCGGGTCCTTGCGCAGGAACGGCAGCAGGCCGTCACCGTAACGCCAGAACATGTTGAAGCGGTACCATTGCACATAGAACGGCAGATGTGCGAGCAGCCAGCGCGCGCCCTCGGTGATCGGATCGGAGTAGCCCTTCACGGGACGCGCCCATTGCGCGCTGCGCTGGTAGACCGTGACGGAGGCGACGCGGCCGGCGATCGACGGCACCAACTGCATCGACGTCGCGCCGGTGCCGATCACGGCGACATGCTTGCCGTCGAACTTGACGTCGTCGGACCAAAGCGCCGAGTGCAGGATCGTGCCCTTGAATTTCTCCTCGCCCTTGAAGCGGGCGCGCGAGGGATCGTTGAGCTGACCGATGGCCGAGACCAGCGCGGTGGATTCGAAGGTCTCCTCACCATCCTGCGTTTTCAGGGTCGAGATCCAGCGCTTCTTGCCCTCGTCCCATCGCGATGCCGTCAGCTCGGTGTTGACGCGCAGATGCTGGCGGATGCCGTGTTCATCCGCGACCTTGAGGAGATAGCCGAGCAGCTCCTCGCGCTGGCAGAAATAGCGCGTCCATGCATTGCCCGAGCCGAACGAATAGGAATAGGAGTGGTTCGGCGTGTCGACGCCGCAGCCGGGATAGCGGTTGATCCACCAGGTGCCGCCCAGCTCCGCGTTCTTCTCGACGATGGTGTAGGGGATGCCGAGATGCCCGAGCGCGACGCCGAGCGCGATGGCGCAGACGCCGGCGCCGACGATCAGCACTTGCTGCCCGGCGAGCTTGTCCTCGGAGGGCTTTTTGGTCCAGCGCGCCTCGCGCGGCACAAAGCCCATCTCCTCGCGCATCAGCGGCGCGTATTCCGGCGCAACGTTCTCGCCGAGGCAGGCGCGCATCATCCTCAGCAGCAATGCCTCGCCGGGGTCGGCGATGACAGGCTTTGGCGTGCCGTCCGCAAACAGCTTGACCACGGCGGCGCGGATCTCAGCCTGGATTTCCCGGGGCACGCCGGCTTCCGGATCCGGAATGAGACGGATGTCGCGCTTGGGCAAATACGGCGGCTCGAGCCATTTCTCGTCCCCGGTCATGTGCACCAGCACCATCAGCAGGCAACGGATATCGCCCTCGGCGATGGTCGAGGCGAGGTCGAGCGGCCTGTGCGGAGATTCGATGTTCATGGCTGGTCCTGATCTCCGGTTGAGCTGAAAAGGCCGCGCGTCATCAGCTTGCGATAGGCTGAGATGACGTGATCGGGCACCGCGGTGACGCCGTTTTCCGAATAGGAGTAGCGGCGGCTGAGATAGCCCCGCGCGCCCATCAGCATGTGGACGATGGCCTCGAATTCCTCGTCGCTGTAGTCAGTGATCGCGCCGGCCCCTCGCGCGCGCCGCAAAATGCGGACATAGGCGACCGAGATGTTGTCGAGATGCTTCTGGTATCCGGTCGGCGCGAAGAACTCGGCCTCGTTGAGGATGCGCAAAAATTCCGGCACCTCGCGGATGAAGTCGAAGAAGGCGGAGAAGCGCGAAATCTCCTGCCGCGCGGCATCCGCCGTACCGGTGCGGGCGCGGATGAACTCGACCATGTCGAGGCCGATCTTGGGCAGCAGCTGGTCGAGCAGCTCCTGGCGGTTCTCGAAATGATTGTAGAAGGTGCCCTGGGCGACACCGGCCTCTTCGGTGATGCGGGCGACGGAGGCTTCGGCGTAACCATGCTTGCCGACGACCTTCGTTGCGGCATCGAAGATCTTCTGCTTGGTCCAGGCGTTGCGCTCGACGCGGTTGAGCTTTGTCACCTTGGCGTTCGCTTGCGTCATTCGGACGTCTCCAGCTCGGCGCGCAGCACGCGCTTGAGGATTTTTCCGCTCGGATTGCGCGGCAGGCTGTCGCGGATGATTAGCTGCTTCGGCACCTTGAAGCTCGCCAGCCGTGCGCGGCAATGCTCGGTGAGGGCAGGGAGCGCGAGGCTAGCGCCCTCGCTCAGCACGACGATCGCGACGGGACGCTCGCCCCAGCGCGCATCGCGCAGCCCAATCACCGCAACCTCTCGCACCTCGGGCAGATCGTAGATGACGCGCTCGACCTCGGAGGAGGCGATGTTCTCGCCGCCGGAGATGATCATGTCCTTCCTGCGGTCGGTCAGGTACAGGAAGCCCTCGTCGTCGAGATAACCGACATCGCCGGAGCGGAACCAGTCGCCGAAGAAGGCCGATGCCGTCTTCTCCGGGTCCTTCCAATAGCCGCGCGTGATCTTGGAGCCGCGCAGGCAGATTTCGCCGTTGACGTTGGGCGGCAGCCTTTTGCCGTCCTCGTCGCGGATCTCGATCTCGACATGGGCAATCGCGCGCCCCGTGGAGCCGATCTTCTCGATCTCGCGGCCGGCTTCCATGAAGGTGTCGCCGCCGACCGTTTCGGTGAGACCATAGGCGTCGATGTAGCGTGCATTGCGGAAGTATTCGGAGAAGGCGCGGATGCGCAGCTCCGGCGTCTTCTCGCCGCCGCCGATCGCCCATTTCAGGCTGGAGACGTCGTAGCGGTCGCGGGTCGGACAGGTCAGCATCGCCGTGGTCATCACGGGTGCGAACCAGGCGGCGTTGAGCCTGTCCTCGGCGATCGCCGCAAGCGCGCTCTCAGGTTCGAAATTGCGCTCGATACGCATGAAGCCGCCATGCCAGAGCACGGCGATGCCGGGCAGGTCGAGCGCGCCGACGTGATAGAGCGGGCCGACGACGAGAAGCCGCGTCTCGGCGCTTAAGCCCAGCGCGATGGTCTGGTCGGCCGACTTCCAGTAGAAATTATCGTAAGTGAGCATCACGCCCTTGGGGCGGTCCGTCGTGCCCGACGTGTACATCAGCCGCATCAGGTCTGATGGCTGGCGCACGTGCATGGAGGCGGGGGCCGCCTCGCCTGCGAGGTGCGAGATGCTCTGCTGCGCGGCGTCGTTCAGCACAACAGTCTTGGCGCCCGTGGCATTCGCGGCCAATTCCTCATCGACGATCAACAGCCGCGCGCCGGCATTCCCGGCGATGTAGCCGACCTCGTCGCGCGAGAGGCGGAAGTTGATCGGCAGGAACACCGCGCCGAGATGGCTGGTGGCAAACACCAGCTCGAGGAACGCCGCGCTGTTCTTCATCAGCACGGCCACGACATCGCCCGCGCCGATGCCTTGCGCCGCGAGCCAGCCGGCCGCTTGCCGGATGCGCGTGTCGAACACGGCGTAGGAAATCTCCTCGCCGCGATATTTCAGCGCAGACCGCTGCGGCGTGCGCCGCGCGTGGAAGGTGATGAAGCTCGACAGGTTGATCATTTTCGCTGGTTTCGGGCCGGTTGTCGGCCTCGTTTCCTCCCATTCTGAATGATGAATCATAATTCATGTTTGTCTTGACGTCACCCCCTGCCTCTGAAATTGTTGGGAACACGGAGACGAGACGATCTCCGGCAAGGGACTGGAAACGCCGACCCGAAAGAGGGAGGGGAAAATGACGAAGACCCGCACGCCGGGCATCAGCCGCCGTTCAACACTGGCGCTGATGGGCGCCGGTGCGATGAGTGTTGCCGCGCCCTGGGTGGCGCGTGCCCAAGCCAAGACCATCAAGATCGGCATGCCCACGATTTTGTCGGGGCGCGTCGCGCAACTCGGCACGTCCTCGCGCAATGCGGTGATGCTCGAGGTCGAGAAGGTCAACGCCGCCGGCGGCCTTGCCGGCCGGCAGATCGAGATGGTGATCCGCGACTCCAAGGGCCAGCCGCAGGAAGCCGCCCGCGTCGCGCGCGAGCTCGTCAACACCGACGGCTGCGAGCTGCTGCTCGACGGCGAGGCGTCGTCCGGGTCCTTTGCCGTGCATGAGGTCGCGCGTGATCTCGGCGTGCTCTGCATCCACACCTGCTCGGAAGCGTCCTCGCTCACCGCCGATCCCAAGCAGCACATCCCGAACGCATTCCGTTGCGTGCGCCAGGGCATCCACGATTCCATCGTCGGCGGCAGCTACGCCGCCTCCATCGCCAAGGCCAAGGGCCTGAAGAAATGGGCGACCTGCTCGCCCGACTATGCCTATGGCCGCGACACGACCGGCGAGTTCACGCTGTACCTGAAGCGCTTCGCGCCCGATGTCGAGGTCATCAGCGAGTCCTGGCCAAAGCTGTTCCAGCCCGACTACACCGAGGTGGTGACGAAGATTTTGCAGGCGAAGCCCCAGGCGCTGTACTCCTGCCTGTGGGGCGGCGATCTCACCTCCTACATCGACCAGGCCAATATCTACGCGATGTTCAGCCAGATGGAGGTGTTCGCGGTCAACATGGCCGACTACACCGCGCTCACCGTGGTGAAGAACCTGCCGAAGGGCATCCACTCCGGCAACCGCTACATCAAGACCTTCCCGACCACGCCGGAGAATGCGGCCTGGGGCGATGCCTACCGGGCCAAGTACAACGAATATCCGACCAATTGGTCGTGGCAGAACGCGACCGCGGTGATGTTCCTGGCCGAGGCCGCGAAGAAGGCGAACTCCGCCGACGGCAAGAAGCTCGCGGAGGTCCTGAAGGGCCTCACCATCAAGTGCCCGTTCGGCGCCGACGGCACCGTCACCATGCGCGGCGACGACCACACGCTGGTCGGCTATGCCATCGGATGGGGCACCACGATCCCGCAGGAGCCCTATGTGCCCGAGGTCAAGGCCGGCGACTGGAAGACCATCTTCGAGCTCGAAGCCGAGTGGAAGAAGAGCAAGGGCTACACCTGATCTGACGCGCGGCGGAGGCGGGCGACCGTCTCCGCCATTTGTTTTCCGCGCCATGCCCGGCGCGCTGCCATGAAAGTGCTCCCGTGGATCTCGACGCGCTCGCCGGCTGTCTTGCCAGCTCCGCCTGCCTGGTGACGCAAACCACCAGCGGCCTCATTATCGGCATGCTGCTGTTCCTGGTCGCGGTCGGGCTGACGCTGATCTTCGGCGTGCTCAAGGTCGTCAATTTCAGCCACGGCGCCTTCTACATGTTCGGCGCCTATTTCGCGATGACGGCCTATCAGCTCACCGGCAGCTTCGCGCTCGCGATGCTGGCGGGTGCGGCCGGCACCGCGGTTCTCGGCCTGGTCTTCGAGCGCGTCTTCATGAGTCGCGTCTATGGTGCGGACGTGCTGATGCAGTTGCTGGTCTGCTACGCCTTCGTGCTGATCTTCGACGATGTGGTGCGCCTCATCTGGGGACCCGAGTTCAAGGCGATGGGCATGCCGTCCGCGTTCCAGGTGATGCCGCTGTTCATCGCGGGCGGCGTGGTGCCGCCGTATTATCTCTTGCTGATCGGCGTCGCGCTTGTCGCGGCCATCGTGCTTGGCGCGGGCCTGTCGCGCACACGCATCGGCAAGGTGATCCGCGCCGCGGCCCATAACCCCGGCATGGTCTCCGCGCTCGGCATCAACACCGGCTTGATCTATGGCGGCGTGTTCGCGCTCGGCGGCATGCTGGCGGGCCTTGCCGGTGCGCTGGCCGCACCCGTGCGCTCGTTGACTCCAGGCATGGGATTTTCCGTGCTGATCGAGTCCTTCATCGTCACCGTGATCGGCGGCATGGGCTCGATCCTGGGCGCACTGATCGGCGCGTTGCTGCTCGGCCTTATCAGGTCGTTCGGCTCGCTCGGCTTTCCGCTGTTCACGGAAGGTCTGATGTACCTGTTCATGGTCATCGTGCTGGTCTCCAAACCCACCGGCCTGTTCGGCAAGGAGGCGGCATGACCGAGCTCGAGGCCGGACGCGCCGAGAGGCTGGCGCCCGTGCGCAGCGGTGCAGCGCTGCAACGCTATCGCGACGTGCTGATCGCGCTCATCGCCTTCGCCGTGCTGGCGAGCCTGCCGCTCTTCACCGGCAGCAAGGCGCTGCTCGACTTCGTCATCCGCTGTTCGGCCTACGGCCTGTTCGCGACCTCGCTCAATCTGCTGGTGGGCTACACCGGCCTGACCTCGTTCGGTCACGGCATGTTCTTCGGCCTTGGCGCCTACAGCTTCGGCCTGATCATGCAGAAGCTCGGCGTGCCCATTCCGGTCGCCTTCGTCGCGACGCTGGCGATCACCGCGGCCGTCGCGGCCGTCATCGGCGCGATCTGCGTGCGGCTGAAGGAGATCTACTTCGCCTTCGTCACGCTCGCCTTCCAGATGCTGATCCACTCGACCATCCTGTCCTGGGCCTCCTTCACCGGCGGGGATCAGGGCCTGCGCGGCGGCATTCCACGGCCCGCCTTCCTCGGCATCAATCTGGCCAATCACGTTCATCTCTATATCGCGAGCTGCGCGCTGCTGGTCCTCGGCCTGCTCGCGATGCGCCAGATCGCGCAATCGCCGTTCGGCTACACGCTGCGCATGATCCGCGACAATGCCGCGCGCGCGAGCTTCCTCGGCATCGACGTCTGGCGTGCAAAACTCACGGTGTTCGTGCTGGCGGCACTGTTCGCATCGATGGGCGGCATGGTCATGGCGCTGTTCGTCTCCGGCGCCTATCCGGAGTTCGCCTATTGGACGATCTCGGGCGAGGGCATCTTCATCAACATGCTCGGCGGCGTCTCGACCTTCCTCGGGCCGATGGTCGGCACGGTGCTCTTGCTGCTGCTCAACGACACCGTCACGCGCTTCACCGAATATCACGGCATCGTGCTCGGCGTGGTCATCCTGTTCTTCGCGCTCGGTCTGCGCAAAGGCCTGCTCGACTTCGTCGCCGAATGGTTTGCGCAGCGGCGCGACGCAGGCGAGGGGCGCTAGCCATGCTCGAGATCCGCAACCTCGCGAAATCCTTTGGCGGCGTGAAGGCGACCAACGACGTCTCGCTCGAATTTCCCGACGGCTCGCTCACCGCGGTGATCGGCCCGAACGGCGCCGGCAAGAGTACGTTCTTCAACCTGATCACCGGCGCCTTGAAGCCTGATTCCGGGCAGGTGCTGCTCGACGGCGTCGATCTTGCCGGCCGTTCGCCGCCGGAGATCGTGCGCCACGGCATCGGCCGCGCCTTCCAGGTCGCCAGCATCTTCAAGTCGCTCACCGTGCAGGAGACCATGCTGGCCGCAGTCAGCGCCGACCAGCGCTCGTCCGCGGTGCTGCACAAGCGGTTTCCATTGCCCGAGACGCGCGACCGCGCCGAGCATGTGATGGAGCTGCTAGGCCTGGCAAGCAAGCGTCATCGCACCGCCGCGACGCTGTCGCATGGCGACCAGAAGCTGCTCGACATCGCGCTGGCGCTGGTGCTCGAACCAAAGGTGCTACTGCTGGACGAGCCGACCGCCGGCATGGGGCCGGAAGAGCGCTGGCGCATGATCGACAAGGTGCGCGAGCTCTGGGAGACCCAGAAGATCACCGTCGTCTTCATCGAGCACGACATGGACATCGTGTTCAAGATCGCCCCGAAGATCGTCGTGCTCTGCTACGGCCGCATCCTCGCGACCGGCACGCCGGACGAGATCCGCAACAACACCGCGGTGATCGACGCCTATCTAGGTACCGAACATGCGGGAGCCGCCGCATGAGCGCTCCCGTCATCGAAGTCGCCGACCTCGACGTCTATTACGGCACGAGCCAGATCCTGTTCGGCGTCGGCCTCTCGGTGCGGCAGGGCGAGACCATGGCGCTGCTCGGCCGCAACGGTGCCGGCAAGTCCACCACGATGAAGGCGATCATGGGCCTCGCGCCGCCGCGGCGCGGCAAGGTCAGCCTGCGCGGTGCGGTGATCTCGGGCCGGAAGCCGCACGTTATCGCGCGCGCGGGTCTCGGGTTCGTCCCGGAGGATCGCCAGATCTTTCCGGAGCACACGGTCGAGGACAATCTCGTCATCGGTCGCAAGAAGGGGCCGGACGGCCAGGACGAATGGCCGATCAAGCGCATCTACGAGGTCTTCCCGCTGCTGGAGCCGCTGCGCCATCGCATCGCGGGGCGTCTCTCCGGCGGCGAGCAGCAGATGCTGGCGATCGCGCGCACGCTGATGGGAAACCCCGCGCTGCTGCTGCTGGACGAGCCGAGCGAAGGCCTCGCGCCGATCATCGTGCAGCGGATAGGCGAACTGCTGCGCCAGCTCCGCTCGCTCGGCTCGACCGTGCTGATCGCCGAGCAGAACATGCATTTCTGCCTGGGGCTGGCGAGCCATGCCACGGTCATCGACAAGGGCCAGATCGTCTATGCCGCCGGAATCGACGAACTGAAGGCCAACGACGGCATTCGCCGCCGCTATCTGGCCCTGTAGACCGGCCGCCGGTGCCCCAATAGGCCGGAAGAACAAAACTGTTGCCTCGGGACCCTCCGACGGAAGGAGTTTCCCCTCCCGGGGGCAAAAACGCCAATCGCTTCCATTGCTGTTTGGGGCCGAAACGACGACATTTCCGTCAGAAATTGATGGATTGACGACCATGGAACGTACCGGATTTGAGCCCTTCGGCGAGCAACTGGTGTCCGCAACGGACGCCCAGCCCAAGTCGCGTGCCTCGAAGCTCCTGCTGCGGGCCGGCACCACGGTGTTCTGGTCGCTGGTCGCTGGCATCGTGCTGGCGCGTGCCGCCTTCTTCGAGCCGGGCATCTATGACGGCTTTGCCCGCGTCGCTTCACTGGCCAAGAATCTGATCTTCTGAGCCCGATTATTCCCGGCCGAGGACAGAACTTCCCTCGGCCCTGATATGTCGAAAACATATTTCCCAAACGGGTCGCGCTGCGTATAAATCCTTCTCCTCCGGGAGAAATTTGTGTCGCAGAATCAAGCATCCAGCCAGGCCGATTCCAAGCCGGCCACCGCCGTCAGCCGCATCGCGGCGCTGATTCCCGGCATCCTCCTTTGCATTCTCGTTGCCGGCGTCTCGGCCCTGCTCGAGCGGGCGGAACTGGGCGTGTTCGAGCACCCCTATGTCGAGGCGCTGGTGATGGCGATCCTGCTCGGCATGGCGCTGCGCAGCTTCTGGAAACCGGCACCGCGCTGGCAGGCCGGCATCGCCTTCAGCGCCAAGCAGCTGCTGGAAGTCGCGGTCATGCTGCTGGGTGCCTCGATCAGCTTCGCCGCGATCGCGGCTTCGGGCATCGCGCTGCTCGCCTCCATTGCCGCCGTCGTCGTGATCGCGCTCTGCGTCTCCTTCGGCCTCAGCCGGCTGCTCGGCCTGTCGACGCGCCTGTCCATCCTGATTGCCTGCGGCAACTCGATCTGCGGCAATTCGGCGATTGCCGCCGTGGCGCCGATCATCGGTGCCAACAACGACGAGATCGCATCCTCGATCTCCTTCACCGCCATCCTCGGCGTGATGATGGTGCTGGGTCTGCCGCTGCTGATCCCGCTGCTGCAACTGTCCGCCACTCAATACGGCATTCTCGCCGGTCTCACCGTTTACGCGGTGCCGCAGGTGCTGGCGGCGACGGTGCCGGCGGGGCTCATCTCGACCCAGATCGGCACGCTGGTGAAGCTGATGCGCGTCCTGATGCTGGGTCCCGTCGTCGTCGGTCTCTCTCTGGCCGCCTCGCGCTGGCAGAGCGACGCCAAGAAGACCAGTGTCGGCTTCTTCCGCTTGGTGCCGTGGTTCATCCTGGGCTTCCTCGCGCTGGCGACCCTGCGTTCCCTCGAGATCGTGCCGAGCACGGTGGTCGGACCGGTGACGAAGATCACGAGCTTCCTCACGGTGGTGTCGATGGCGGCACTCGGTCTCGGCGTCGACGTCCGCGTGCTGGCCAATGTCGGGGGCAGGGTGACGGCGGCCGTGACGCTGTCGCTGATGCTGCTGCTTGGGATCAGCATCGCGCTGGTACACTGGTTCAAGTGATCAGAGCAAAACTGCCGTAGGGTAGGCAAAGGCGCGAAGCGCCGTGCCCACCACCTGTCTCCGTAGACGAATTTTGGTGGGCACGCTCCGCTTTGCCCACCCTACGAGACCGGGTTTATCGGAGAGACGCCTTCGCCACGAACTCCTCTTCCTTCTCCCCTTGCGGGAGAAGGTGGCGCGAAGCGCCGGATGAGGGGTTCTATACAAGAATCTGAACTTGAGACGGGAGTTTGCCGAAGCATACTCCTCATCCGCCTTGCCTTTCGGCAAGGCACCTTCTCCCACAAGGGGAGAAGGGAAGTAACAAGCGCAAGCGTCGAGACGGATCGCTAGATCACATCCGCCAGCGAGTGGCCGTGCAGCTCGATGCTCAGCCCCTGCATGCCCATGTCGTTGATCTCGCCGCCCATCGCCTTCAGGCTTTCCTCGCGGATCAGCGACATCAGCCCGCGGCGGAGTGCCAGGAATTCCGACGACATCATCATGGATTGCTGCCGCGGCCGCTCCAGCGGGATCGGGATTTCCGCCTTGATCGAGCCGGGGCGTGCGGTCATGCAGTAGACGCGGTCGGACAGGAAGATCGCCTCGTCGATGTCGTGGGTGACGAACAGGACCGAGATCTTCAGCCGCTGCCACATGTTGGTGAGGATCTGCTGCATGATCACGCGGGTCTGCGCATCGAGCGCGCCAAACGGCTCGTCCAGCAGCAGCACCTTCGGCCCCGTCGCGAGCGCGCGGACGATGCCGACGCGCTGCTTCATGCCGCCGGAGAGCTTTTCCGGATAGTGCTTCTCGAACGCCTCGAGCCCGGCGAGGCCGAGCAGCGTGCGCGCCGCGCGCTCGCGCTGGGAGCGCGGCATGCCGCGCATCTTCAGGCCGAACTCGACATTCTCCCGCACCGTCTTCCAGGGAAACAACGAGTATTGTTGGAACACCATGCCACGCTCGGCGCTGGGGCCGTTGACGCGTTCGCCGTCGACGGTGACGATCCCCGTGGTGGGCTTGAGGAAGCCGGCGACCGCGTTGAGCAGCGTCGACTTCCCGCAGCCGGAGGGGCCGACGATCGAGACGAACTCGCCGGGCTTGACGTGAATTTGCGTATCCGTGACGGCTTGGACAGGCCCCTCGATAGTCTCGTAGGCCAGGGAGAAGTTCCTGACCTCGATATGGCCTTTCGGAGTGCTTGCAAGAATCTCGCTCACGTCGTCCTCCACGGCATTACCAATCGTCCGGCGCCCCGGATGAACAGGCTCGATCCGAGGCCGAGTACGCCGATCGCGATCATGCCGAGCGCGATGTCTGCATACTGGACCAGCGAATAGGCCTCCCAGGTGAAATAGCCGATGCCGTACTGGCCCGAGATCATCTCGGCGGCGATCAGCGACACCCATGCGACGCCCATGCCGACGGTGAGGCCGGTGAAGATGTGCGGCAGCGAAGCCGGGAAATACACCTCGCGGAAGATCGAGCGCTCGCGCGCCCCGAGGCATTGCGCGGCGCGCACCAGCACGGGATCGACCAGCGACATGCCGTGCAGCGTGTTGACCAGGATCGGGAAGAACGAGCCGAGGAAGGTGATGAAAACAATGCTCTGCTCGTTGGTCGGCCACAGCATGATCGCCATCGGCACCCAGGCGATCGCCGGAATCGGCCGCAGCACTTCCGCGACGGGGAAGATGATCTCGTGCACCAGCTTGAAGCGCCCCATGATCAGGCCGAGCGGCACGCCGACGATCGCCGCCAGCGAGAAGCCGATGAAGATGCGCCGGCAGCTGAGCAAAATGTGCATCAGGAACTTGGGATCGTGCATCGCCTTGCTGAAGCTGGCATAGACTGCGAGCGGCGAGGGCACGTTGGTGAAGCGCACGAAGAACACGACGCGGTAGGTCGTGAGCAGGTGCCAGACCAGCAGGAAGGCGATCAGCGACGTTACGCCGATCGCGATCGCCCGCAGTCCCGCCCGATTGAGCCGGTACCAGCGCAGCGCGAGCGTGCCGAAGGAGGGCGGTGCTGCGGGCGGCGTGGCGGCGGGCGCGGGGCCCGCCTCTGCAATGGCTGTTGCCGGCATGCTGTCCTCGGGATGTCTGACGAGGGCGGGGCTGCTCACGTCTTGCCTCCGCCGACGGCCGCCTTCACCGCGTCCTCGAAGCCGAGCACCTTGCCGCTGATTTTGGCGGCGTAAGCCTCGGCGTCCTTCTTGAGCAGGAACGGCGCGACCTCGCCATTGCCGACAGCGAAGAAGGCTTGGTCGGCGAACAGCTTGATGCCGCGCGTGGTGTCGAAGACGTAGGCGACGTTGATCTTCTTGCCCTTGGCCTTGTAATCGGCATAGGCGCCGAGGGTGCAGCTTGCGGAGGAGAACGGCATGATGCCGGCATCATCCACCCAGACTTCGCCGGCCTTGCGTGGATCGCCGATCGGCTTCTTGCAGAAGGAATCGTCGCCTGCGATTTCGTAGTTCTTGGTGCTCGCAAGCTGCGCGTCGTAGTCCAGCTTCATCTCGGCATAGGCCTTGCGGATGTAGCTGTCGTCGACCCACTTCTTGGGATCGAATTCCTTCATGCGGCCGAGATTCTGCAGCACCTTGACGTCGGTCGTCGCCGCATCGATCAGGGCCGGCTTGATCGTGGGATCGGTGGTCATGTTGCCGCTCGGCCCTAAGAAGATGTAGACGACCTCCTTGCTGATGCCGGTCCACTCCTGGATCTTTTCTGCGGCCAGCTTGGGATCGTCCCGTAGCCACTGGTTGGCGGCGATCACCGCCTTGAAGTAGGCGACGACAACCTCCGGATATTTCTCGGCGAAGTCGGTGCGGACCACGATGCCGTGGAAGGTCGGCAGGTTGGTCTCGACGCCGTCGAAGATCTTTCGCGCGAAGCCGCGGAACGGCAGCAGTTCGGCGAAGGGGACGAAGTCGGCATGCGCGTCGATCTTCTTCTCCTGAAGGTTGGTCGAGCCGACCTCCGGGCTCTGACTGACAAGCTGGAAGAAGTCGGACGCATAGCCGCGGTCCTGCATCGCCTTCAGCACCATACCGTGCGCGGCGGAGCCGAAGGGGACGCTGACGAGCTTGCCTTTGAGATCGGCGAGATCGTAGTAGGGCGAGTCCTTATGGACGACGAGGCCGTTGCCCGAACCGTAGAGGCTGTAGGCGGCGATGCCGATCAGGCGGCTCTTGCTCTCCGGATTGCTCTCGAAGGTGAAGCCGTTCACGATCAGCGGATAGTCGCCCATCATGCCGATCTGCAGCTTGTTCGCCATCATCGCGTTGGTGACGGGCGGGCCCGAGGTGAAGTTCTGCCACTCGAGCTCGAACTTGATGTTGGCGTATTTGCCGTCCTTCGGCAGGTATTTTTCGAGCAGATGCAACTGGCGGATGACGACGCCCGCGGTCACCGTGTTGGTCGTGGTGTCCTGCGTTCCAATCCCGAGCGTGACGGTCTCCGCCGAGGCCGGCTGCGTGACGAGTAGCGCCAGCGACGTCACCGACATCGCGATCGAGAGCGTGGGAAGATGGCGGACCATTCTCATCCTCATTCGGTTGGATGTGCTGTGGTTGCCATGATTGAGGGAGGGCGCCGGCACGGCAAATCCGGAGTGGCCGCCGCAGTCGATTAGTTGCCGGGAAAAGCTGATTGCATACTCCTTGAGCAGTCCTGCACTATAAAGCCGCTTGCCTGTGCACCGGCGCTGGTCGTGGGCCCCTCAATCCGAGGCCTGGCCGCGCATCTCCTCCAGCACGTCGGTCCGGCACACCACGATCTGGGAGCGCTTGGTGACGACGATTCCCTTCTCCTGCATTCGCTTCAGGCTGATCGTGACCCATTGCCGGGTAGCACCGACCATGTGGGCGATATCGGCATGGGTGAAGGCCGCCGCGATCACGGTGCCGTCGGCATCCTCGACGCCGTAGAGCTCGACGAGGTGCAGCAGGAGATGCGCAAGGCGCTGCGTGATCGAGCGCGTTCCCAGCATCTGGGCCAGCGCCGAATAACATTTGCCCTTGAAGGTCAGGCCTTCAATCAGGCCGATCGCAAGGTTGGGGATCTCTGCGGCAAGGGACCGCAGTTCCTTTCCGGGCAGGTGCACGACGCTGCAATTGCTGGATGCGACGCCGGACCATTGATGCACGGTGCCTTCGAACACTTCGGGCCCGCCGACGAAATTGCCGACATGCCAATAGGCCAGCGTGATCTCGCGCCCGAGCGGCGAGGTGTAGAAAACGCGGATACGGCCGCTCTCGATCAGCCAGATGCCGTCATGCTTGCCGCCCTGGCTGAACAGCGTCTGGCCGCGGTTGAGCACCTTTCGCCGGCCCTGTTTCAGCACCAGCTCCCGTTCGCGCGGCGAGAGCTTGTCCATCAGCGGCGGCGGCCCTCCGATCCATTGCTGGTTCTCGGTGAGCAGCAGCGAGGAACTGCCGGCAGGCCGGATTGCCGGAGGCGCAGCCCCACGACCAGCATTCGCCGCCTGCAACATTCGCCTGCCTCCGGAACGTTCAAATCGTTCTAAAGGGGAGCAATGTCCGTGCCAGATGGGGGACGGCGCGCGCCGTTGCCACACCCTACGCCGTCATCGCCCGCGAAGGCGGGCGATCCAGTATTCCAGAGACGCCAATGGGTTACGGAGAGGCGGCGGACCGGATTCCCCGCCTTCGCGGGGAATGACAGCGGTGCGCGTAGGGAGACCGAGGCCTACCGCCCCGCTAGGCTCAACAAATACGGCTTCGGATAAATTCCCCGGTTGTGCCCGTCCGAAAACGCGATGTTCAGCCCGTAGCCGAGATCGCCGATCTCGGTGATCGCGATCCCCGGAAATGTATCCGGGAAGCGGCCGTCGAAGCGGGCGCGGGTGCAGTGGGCGCATTTGCAGGAGAGGCGAAGCTTTTCGGCAGGGACGCTCAGCGCATCGTCCTGCGTGGTGCGGACGAGAAGCGAGGCGAGATCGGCGCTGGCTTCATAGTCGGCCACGGTCGGTGCCACCAATGCGGTCATGGTCATGACGAACCTCCGCCTCTTCTCTACTTCGGCGCGGGCGCGCACGAATAGCAACTAATTGCCGGCGTGGGCGTGACTGCGTGCCCGCTCTTCGATCATCGCCCGCGAAATGTGAAACTAATCGACCGGGAATTTCACTTCCGAATTGCCGGACTCTCTTCTCTCCGAGACTTTGGGCGTCATCGACAAGGAGAGATTATGAGCGCATTTCAGAAGGAAACGGTTTTGTCGGTCCGTCACTGGACCGACTCGTTGTTCAGCTTCACGGCCACGCGCGATCCCGGCTTCCGCTTTCAGAACGGCCAGTTCGCGATGATCGGCCTCGAGGTCGAGGGCAAGCCGTTGATGCGGGCCTACAGCATGGCCAGCGCCAATCATGAAGAGGCGCTCGAATTCTTCTCGATCAAGGTGCAGGACGGTCCGCTGACCTCGCGCCTGCAGAAGATCAGGGAAGGCGATATCATCCTCCTCGGCCGCAAGGCGACGGGTACGCTGATCACCGGCAACCTCATTCCCGGAAAGCGCCTGCTGCTGCTCTCGACCGGCACGGGCCTTGCGCCCTTTGCCAGCCTGATCAAGGACCCCGACGTTTACGAGAATTACGAGACCATCGTGCTTGCGCATGGCTGCCGCCAGGTCTCCGAGCTGTCTTATGGCGAGCACGTCGTCGACGGCCTGCGCAATCACGAGTTCTTCGGTCCCTTGATCCGCGACAAGCTCGTCTATTACCCGACCGTCACCCGCGAGCCGTTCCGCAACCGCGGCCGCATCACCGACCTGATCGCCTCAAACCAGCTGTTCGAGGATATCGGGCAGCCGGGCCTCGATATCGAGACCGACCGCATCATGCTGTGCGGCAGCCCGGCCATGCTCGAGGAACTGCACGCGATGTTTTCTGCGCGCGGCTTTGTCGAGGGCAATCACAGCCGACCCGGCCATTTCGTCATCGAGAAGGCCTTCGTCGAGCGCTGAGGCGCAAATCGCATCCCGGCGACAACTAATTGCTATCGCCGGCAAGCCGACTGAACAAATCTGATGCAAAGGCGCCGGGATCGGCGAACCAGGAGCAAGTGATGGCACTAGATCAGATCGTCGACGGACTTTCGGAGGTTTCCTGCGATGTGCTGGTGATCGGCGGCGGCACGGCCGGCCCGATGGCGGCGCTGAAGGCGAAGCTGAAGAACCCGAAGGCCAACGTCGTCCTGCTCGAAAAGGCCAACGTCAAGCGCTCGGGCGCGATCTCGATGGGCATGGACGGGTTGAACAACGCCGTCATCCCCGGCTATGCGACGCCGGAGCAGTACACCAAGGAAATCACCATCGCCAATGACGGCATCGTCGACCAGAAGGCGGTCTATAAATACGCGCAGAACTGCTACAAGATCATCGAAGAGCTCGACAGCTTCGGCATCCGCTTCCTGAAGAACGAGAACGGCGACTACGCCGTCAAGAAGGTGCACCACATCGGCACCTACGTGCTGCCGATGCCGAACGGCGAGACCGTGAAGAAGGCGCTCTACCGCCAGCTCCGCCGCGCCCGCATCCTGATCTCCAACCGTTACATGGCGACGCGGCTGCTCAAATCCGCCGACGGCCGCATCGCCGGCGCGGTTTCGGTCAACACCCGCACCGCGGAGATGCTGGTGATCAAGGCCAAGGCCGTGATCCTCTGCATGGGCGCCGCCGGCCGTCTCGGCCTGCCGACCTCCGGCTACATGTTCGGCACCTACGAGAACGCCGCCAATTCCGGCGACGGCTACGCCATGGCCTACCACGCCGGCGCCGCGCTCGCGAACCTCGAATGCTTCCAGATCAATCCGCTGATCAAGGACTATAACGGCCCGGCCTGCGCCTATGTCGCCGGTCCCTTCGGCGCTTATACGGCAAACAACGAAGGTTCGCGCTTCATCGAATGCGACTACTGGTCCGGCCAGATGATGCTGGAGTTCTATAACGAGCTGCTCTCCGGCAAGGGGCCGGTGTTCCTCCAGCTCAAGCATCTCCACCCCGACACCATCTCCGAGATCGAATCCACGCTGCACAAGGTGGAGCGGCCGACGCGCGGGCTGTTCCAGCAGGGACGTGGCGTCGACTACCGCAGCGAGTCCATCGAGATGCACATCTCCGAGATCGGCTTCTGCTCCGGCCACAGCGCCTCCGGCGTGTTCGTCGACGACAATGCCCGCACCACCGTGCCCGGTCTCTACGCCGCCGGCGACATGGCGAGCGTGCCGCACAATTACATGCTCGGCGCCTTCACCAACGGCTCGGTCGCCGGCGTCGATGCGATGGAGTTCGCCGACAGCCACGATTTCGCGGAGTTCGATGCGGCCGATGTCGCGCTGGAGCGGGACCGTGTCATGGCGCCGACCAAGCGCGAGGACGGCATTCCGCCCAACCAGATCGAGTACAAGACGCGCCGCCTCGTCAACGACTATCTCCAGCCGCCGAAGGTCACGCGCAAATATGAGCTCGGCATGCGCCGTCTTGCCGAGGCTCGGGAGGACATGCAGGAGCACATGATCGCGCGCAATGCGCACGAGCTGCTCCGCGCCCTCGAAGTGCAGTCGATCATGGACTGCGCCGACATGGCCGCGCACGCTTCGCTCTATCGCGAGGAGAGCCGCTGGGGCCTCTATCACTGGCGCACCGATTTCCCGGAGAAGGACAACGAGAACTGGTTCTGCCACACGCTGCTCTCGAAGCAGAACGGCAGGATGACCAGCGAGAAGCGCGCCGTCGAACCTTACGTCGTGCCGATCGCCGACGACGAGAAGGATCTCTACGACAAGCAGCGCATCCGCGCCTCCGCCTGATCCGCCAGAACACAGCAACAGGAGACAGCAAATGCCTCTCGCATCCTTTCAGACCTCGGTTCCGGTGGTCGTGGACGACGCCAAATGCATCGCCGACAAGGGCTGCACCGTCTGCGTCGACGTATGTCCGCTCGACGTGCTCCGCATCAGCGAGATGACCAACAAGGCCTACATGGCCTATGACGAGTGCTGGTACTGCATGCCCTGCGAGGCCGATTGCCCGACCGGCGCCGTCACCGTCAACATTCCCTATCTGTTGAGGTGAGCATGTCGAGCCCGTTCGAATCCTATGACGATTTGGAGGACGCCGACGAGCGGCTCCAGGCCGCCGATCCCGCCGAGCGCCGCGTCGCCATCATCGCGCTCGGCCATTCCGGCGACCCGGCTGCGGTCGCGCATCTCTCGAACCTCGTGGCCGATCCCGACGCCGGCGTGCGCCAGCAGGTGGCGATGGCGCTCGGCGAGTTCGACGGGCCGGAGGCTGCGAGCGCGCTGGTCAAGCTGCTCGTCGATCCCGAAAGGATCGTGGCGGCGGCCGCTGCCGACAGCATGGCCGAATTCAAGGATCCCGCCTGCGCCGGGATCATCCTGCCGCTGGTCAAGCACGCCCACGCCTTTGTCCGCATGGGCGCGCTGCGTGCGCTCAAGGAATTGCGTTGCAAGGACACGTTGAAGCCGGCGCTGGAGGCGCTCCAGGATGCTGATGCCGCCGTGCGCGTGCAGGCCATCGGCGTGATCGGGTTCCTTAAGCTCGAAGAATCCATCCCCGCACTGACGGCGCTGATCAACGATCCCGATGCTCATGTCCGCCGCGCCGCCGTGAGTGCACTGGCCTTCTCGCAGATGAAGCCTGCGGCCGAGACGATCACGCGCGCCTTGAAGGATTCCGACTGGATGGTCCGCGAGATGGCGGCGGAGACGCTCGGCCTCAACGTCAACGGCTCAATTGCCGCGGACCAGCTCGTCACCGCGCTCGCGGACGAATTCTGGCAGGTGCGGCTGAAGTCGATCCGTAGCCTCGGCAAGATGAAGATCGAGCGCGCGGTGCGCCCGATCGGCCATTGCATCAACCACGACCAGGCCAATCTGCGGAAAGAGGCGGCCGCTGCGCTCGGCGAGATCGCCCATCCCGACGGCGAGGCCTTCCTGGCCGTGATCGCCGACGATCCGGATCCTGACGTCCGCAAGAACGCACGCTGGGCGCTGCAGCAGATCGCGGCCCGCAAGGCGCGCGCAGGCGCATAAGGGGCGCGCGGGCAGGGGCATAGCGGCTCTTCCGGGCCGCTCTGGACTTCGCCCGCCAGACGTTTATTGGTCTTCGCCAACGGGATTGGCCGCTTGCGTGAGTGGCCGGTCCGAGAAACAGCGAGGACGCCGGCCATGACGACATTGACTGTGAAGGACCTTCTCCCCGAGGACGGTACGCGGGGAACATTGGTCGGCCGCGTCTGGCTGCCGCAGGTCAATGGTCCGGCCGTGGTCGCCGTGCGCGGCGACGGCGTGTTCGACGTCACCGCGAGATTTCCGACCATCAGCGCGCTGTGCGAGGAGGACAATCCCGCCAAGGCACTTGCCGCAACCAAAGGCGAACGCATCGGCGATCTCGAAGCCATCGTTGCCAATACCGTGCCGGACGGCCGCGACCCGAAAAAGCCCTGGCTGCTCGCGCCTGTCGATCTCCAGACGCTGAAGGCGGCCGGCGTCACCTTCGCGATCTCGATGCTGGAACGCGTCATCGAGGAGCGCGCCAAGGGTAATCCGGCTTCGGCCGAAGCGATCCGTAAAGAAGTCACTCGGCTGATCGGCGACGATCTGTCGAAGCTCAAGCCGGGCTCGGACCAGGCGATGCACCTGAAGCAGGTGCTGATCGATCAGAACGCCTGGAGCCAGTATCTCGAAGTGGGCATCGGCCCCGACGCCGAGGTCTTCACCAAGGCGCCGACGCTGTCCTCGGTCGGCACCGGCATGGATGCCGGCCTGCATCCGAAATCGACCTGGAATAACCCCGAGCCGGAGCTGGTGCTGTTCGTCTCCAGCCGCGGCAAGATCGTCGGCGGTGCGCTCGGCAACGACGTGAACCTGCGCGATTTCGAGGGCCGTTCTGCCCTGCTGCTCTCGAAGGCCAAGGACAACAACGCGTCCTGCTCGATCGGCCCGCTGCTGCGCCTGTTCGACGACAGCTTCACGCTCGACGATGCGCGAAAACTCGACATCAGCCTGAACGTGACGGGCACGGACGGCTTCGTCCTCGACGGCCATTCCTCGATCAGCAAGATCAGCCGCGATCCGACCGATCTCGTCGAGCAGACCATCGGCAAGGTCCACCAATACCCCGATGGTTTCGTGCTGTTCCTCGGCACGATGTTCGCGCCCGTCAAGGACCGCGACGCGCCGGGGCAGGGCTTTACGCACAAGCGCGACGACATCGTCACCATCTCCGCGCCTGAGCTCGGCAAGCTCGTCAACCGCATGCGCACCAGCGACGAGTGCGAGCCCTGGACGTTCGGCATCGGCGCGCTGATGAAGAGCCTGGCGCAGCGGAAGCTGATTTAGCTTGCTCCGTTCTCGGCGCGCAGAAGCGAGCTTGCGGAAGGTCGTCATGCCCGGGCTTGTCCCGGGCATCCACGCTCTTGGTGCCGCACCGTGAGGCGTGGATGGCCGGGACAAGCCCGGCCATGACGGTGTGCTTCCACCCCGTAAAATTCCTTCATCTCCCCGTTGCATCCTCGGAACAAAATCGCGCTTGGCGTGTCTTAAGATCGCCTGCAAGCCGCCGGCGCGTGTTTTCCGCTAATTAGTCAAATAATATGACTAGTCGGAACCCATCTTCCGTGAAATAGTGCCTCCCGCCGCCTTAAAGGCCGGCCTGCGGGTGCCATGCTACCGATCGGCGCCCCGGATAACATCTTGGGAGACACGCCTGATGACCCCTAAAGCCCTCTTTGCGGCCAGCGCCATGGCCGCGTTGCTGCTCGCGCTGCCGGCCAGTGCCGGTCAGCTCACCATCGGCTTCTCGCAGATCGGATCGGAATCCGGCTGGCGCGCGGCCGAGACGTCGGTCTCCAAGCAGGAGGCCAGTAAGCGCAAGGTCAATCTCAAGATCGCCGACGCCCAGCAGAAGCAGGAGAACCAGATCAAGGCGATCCGCTCCTTCATCGCGCAGAACGTCGATGCGATCTTCCTCGCCCCCGTCGTCTCGACGGGCTGGGATTCGGTGCTGAAGGAGGCCAAGGAGGCCAAGATTCCGGTCGTGCTGCTCGACCGCGACATCGATCCCTCCGGCAAGGACCTCTATCTCACCGCCGTCACCTCCGACAGCGTGCACGAAGGCGCTGTCGCCGGCGACTGGCTCGCCAAGACCGTCGGCGACAAGGCCTGCAATATCGTCGAATTGCAGGGCACGGTCGGCGCCAGCGTCGCCGCCAACCGCAAGAAGGGCTTTGACACGGCCATCGCAAAGCATCCGAACCTGAAGGTGGTGCGCAGCCAGACCGGCGACTTCACCCGTGCCAAGGGCAAGGAAGTGATGGAAAGCTTCATCAAGGCCGAAGGCGGCGGCAAGAACATCTGTGCGGTCTATGCCCACAATGACGACATGATGGTCGGCGCCATCCAGGCGATGAAGGAAGCCGGTCTCAAGCCGGGCAAGGACATCCTCACCGTCTCGATCGACGCGGTCCCCGACATCTTCAAGGCGATGGTTGCGGGCGAGGCCAATGCGACGGTCGAACTGACGCCGAACATGGCGGGCCCGGCCTTCGACGTCGTCGCGGCGTTCAAGGAGAAGGGCACGGTGCCGCCGAAATGGATCCAGACCGAATCCAGGCTGCTTACCGCCGCCGACAATCCGCAGAAGGAATACGACAGCAAGAAGGGCCTCGGCTACTGAGGCCGGTACCTTGCCGGACCGCGTCTTGTGGTCCGGCAAGCCCCTTCGAATCCGCTGCGCGAACGAATAGGCTGGGTGCCCGCGTCATGGGCGGGCGCCGGTGGGAGTGAACTTGCCATGGAGAACAGCCGCGATCCTGCTGCCCCACTGCTGGAAGTGCGTGGGATCAGCAAGAGCTTCGGCGCCGTGCGTGCGTTGCAGGAGGTCGACTTCACGCTGCGTGCCGGCGAGATCCATGCGCTGCTCGGCGAGAACGGCGCCGGCAAGTCCACGCTGATCAAGGTTGTCACCGGCGTGTTCCCGCGCGATGCCGGCGTCGTCCGGCTCGGTGGCGAGGAGGTCGCACCGCGCTCGGCAAAGGCCGCGCTTGGGGCCGGCATTGCCACCGTCTACCAGGAGGTCAATCTGCTGCCGAACCTCTCGGTGGCGCAGAACCTGTTTCTCGACCGCCAGCCGATGCGCTTCGGCATCGTGCGCGACGGCGAGATGCGCCGCCGCGCCAGGGCATTGCTCGCCGACTTCGGCCTCGACATCGACGTCGCCGCACCGCTCGGCAACTATTCGGTCGCCATCCAGCACGTCACCGCGATCGCCCGTGCGGTCGATCTCTCCGCGCGCGTGCTGATCCTGGACGAGCCGACCGCGAGCCTCGATCGCCACGAGGTCGAGATCCTCTTCCGCATCATGCGTCAGCTCGCGGGGCGCGGCATCGGCATCGTTTTCGTCAGCCACTTCCTCGACCAGGTCTATGAGATCTCGGATCGCATCACGGTCTTGCGCAACGGCCGCCTCGTCGGCGAGCGCGAGACCGCCTCGCTGCCGCGCCTCGAGCTGATCCGCATGATGCTCGGCCGCGAGCTCGCGGAAACCACCAGCGCGCGGGCCTCCGCAGGCGAGCACAAGCCGCGCGAGGTCTGCGCCAGCTTCGAGAACTATGGCAAGACCGGCTATGTCACGCCCTTCAATCTCGAGCTGCGCCATGGCGAGGTCGTCGGCCTTGCCGGGCTGCTCGGCTCCGGCCGTACCGAGACGGCGAGGCTGGTGTTCGGCGCCGAGCGCGCTGATCGCGGGCAGGCGAGGGTGGAAGGCGCAGCCGTACGGCTGCACTCGCCGCGCGACGGCGTGCGTCACGGTTTTGGCTATTGTCCGGAGGAGCGCAAGACCGACGGCATTGTCGCCGAGCTCAGCGTGCGCGAGAACATCGTGCTCGCGCTCCAGGCCAAGCGCGGCCTGCATCGTCCGCTGTCGCGCCGCGAGCAGGACGAGATTGCTCGCCGCTACGTCAGGATGCTCGATATCCGCCCGGCGGATCCGGAGCGCTCCGTCGGCCTGCTCTCCGGCGGCAACCAGCAGAAAGTGCTGCTTGCGCGCTGGCTTGCGACCTCGCCGCGGCTCCTTGTGCTGGACGAACCCACGCGCGGCATCGATGTCGGCGCCCACGCCGAAATCATCCGCCTGATCCGCGAGCTCTGCGACGACGGGCTGTCGCTGCTCGTGATTTCCTCCGAGCTCGACGAGATCGTAACCTATTCGGACCGCGTCGTGGTGCTGCGCGATCGCGCCCATGTCGAGGCGCTTGCGGGCGAGGCGATCGACGTCGGTAACATTCTCGCAGCCATCGCCGCCGACGGCGCTGCCCCGGCGCATGGGGCTCACGCATGACAGCGCTGCTGCCGCGCCGCGGCCTTGCCCAGATCCTCGCGCTGATCGTCATCCTCGCGGTCGACCGCGTGGTGTCGCCGCAATTCTTCGATTTGCGCCTGCAGGATGGCCGCCTGTTCGGCAGCCTGATCGATGTGCTCAACCGCGGCACGCCGGTGGCGCTGCTCTCGCTCGGCATGGTGCTGGTGATCGCGACTCGCGGCATCGATCTGTCGGTCGGTGCGGTGATGGCGATCTGCGGCGCCATCGCGGCGAGCCTTGCCGACAGCCACGGTCTTCCGATCGTGCTGGCGGCCGCGCTTGGCGCCGGCCTCGTCTGCGGCCTCTGGAATGGCTTTCTCGTCGCCGTGCTGGGCATGCAGCCGATCGTGGGGACCTTGATCCTGATGGTCGCCGGGCGCGGCATCGCCCAGCTCATCACCGAAGGGCGGATCGTGACCTTCTCCTCGCCGGACCTGGTCTGGCTCGGCAATGGCTCGGTGCTCGGCCTGCCGGTGCCGGTCGTGATTGCGCTGGGCATGCTCATCATCACCGGCGCGGTGGTGCGCGGCTCGGCGCTCGGCCTGCTGATCGAGGCGACCGGCGGCAATGCGCGGGCGAGCGAGCTCGCCGGTGTCGGCACCCGCGCGATGATTTTGGCCGTCTATGTCTGGTGCAGCGTCTGCGCCGCGCTCGCCGGCGTGATCGCGGCGGCCGACATCATGGGTGCGGACGCCAACAATGCCGGCCTCTGGCTCGAGCTCGACGCCATCCTCGCGGTGGTGATCGGCGGCACCTCGCTGTTCGGCGGCCGCTTCAGTCTCGTCCTGGCCGTCCTGGGTGCGCTGATCATCCAGACCATGAACACCGGAATTCTGTTGTCGGGCTATCCCCCGGAGTTCAATCTGCTGGTCAAGGCGGTGGTGGTGCTCGCGGTGCTGCTGCTGCAATCGCCGAAATTCTCAGGCCTGGCCGGGATCGCTGCGCGGCTGCGGAGGACCAAAGCATGAGAGGCCTGCCGCCTGTCCTCATCACGGCGATCGTGCTCGTCGCGGGCTTCGCGCTCTGCGCCATGCAATTCCCCAACATTGCCTCCACCCGCGTGGTCGGCAATCTCCTGACCGACAACGCCTTCCTCGGCATCGTCGCGACCGGCATGACCTTCGTCATCATCTCCGGTGGCATTGATCTGTCGGTCGGCTCGGTGATCGGTTTCACCACCGTGTTCGTCGCGCTGGCGATCGAGCGCTGGGGCGTGCCGCCGCTGGTCGCCTTCGTCGCCATCCTGGCGCTCTCGGCCGCCTTCGGCGCGGCGATGGGCGCGGTCATCCACGTCTTCGACCTGCCGCCCTTCATCGTCACGCTGGCCGGCATGTTCCTCGCGCGTGGTGCAAGCTTCCTGCTGTCGACGGAATCGGTGCCGATCACCGCACCGGTCTATTCCACCGTGTCAGACTTCGCGCTACGCATGCCCGGCGGTGGACGGTTGACGGCGGTCGCGATCATCATGCTGGTGATCGTGATCGGCGGGGCGCTGCTGCTGCATCTCACGAGGTTCGGTGCCAACGTCTATGCGCTCGGCGGCAACCGGGCCACCGCAAGCCTGATGGGCGTTGCCGTCGGCAAGATGACGATCAAGATCTACATGCTGTCGAGCCTGCTCGCCGGAATCGCCGGCATCGTCTTTTCCTTCTATACCAGCGCCGGCTATTCGCTCTCCGCCGTCGGCGTCGAGCTCGACACCATCGCCGCCGTCGTGATCGGCGGCACGCTGCTCACGGGCGGGCAGGGCTCGGTGATCGGAACCTTCCTCGGCGTGTTGATACAGGGCCTGATCCAGACCTACATCAATTTCGACGGGACGCTGTCGAGCTGGTGGACCAAGATCGCGACCGGCGTCTTGCTGTTCGCCTTTATTGCCTTGCAGCAGGGCCTGGTCGCACTCGCACGCCGGCCCGTGGCCAAGAGCATGGGAGCGGCCTCATGACCTCGCGCATCGTCGTCATCCCGACGCGGCGAGCCCACTCCAACCATGCGGAGGTGGCGCGTTCGATCGGCGTCGACATCATCGCCGGCCGCTACGCGGAAGGCACGCGCCTGCCGGGCGATGCCGAGATGATCGCGATGTTCGGCGTGTCGCGGCCGGTGCTGCGCGAGAGCGTGAAGACGCTGGTCGCCAAGGGCCTGCTCACCACCAAGGCCCGCGTCGGCACCGTCGTGCGCGAGCGCGGCGCCTGGAACATGTTCGACGCCGACGTGCTGGCCTGGCATCTCGATGCCGGCATCGACAAGCGCTTCCTCAACGATCTCGCCGAGATTCGTCTGGCGGTGGAGCCGCGCGCGGCGATGCTCGCCGCTGTGCAGCGGTCCGAGGAGGATGTCGCCGAGCTTCGCCGCAGCATGGACCGCATGCGGCGCGAGGCGTCGGACTCCGTCGGGTTCGCCGATGCCGATCTCGCGCTGCACGTGGCCGTAGCGCGCGCCTCCGGCAATCTGTTCATGCGGTCGATCGGGCATGTCATCGAGGCCGCGTTGCGCGCCTCGTTCCTGCTCAGCGCTCCCGTCGAGACGGAGGACCGCGACACCGTGCTGCTCTGGCATCAGAACATCGTCGATGCCATCGCAGCAGGCGATGCCGAGGCTGCCTCGGAGGCCATGATTTACGTCATTCACAACGGCATGCGCCGCCACGAGGGCACGGTGATCGAGACCGCCCCGGCCGAGCCAATGCCGTCTGCCGATACTGGAGAACAAGCGTGACAGACCTTCGCATCGCCATCGTCGGCTTCGGCAAGATTGCGCGGGACCAGCATGTCGGCGCGATCGCCGCGACGTCGGGGGCGACACTTGCAGCCGTGGCGAGCCGGAATGCTTCGCTCCCGGAGCTGCCGCATTTCGCCACCATCGAGGAGCTGCTGGAGAAGGGGCCGCCGATCGACGCGGTCTCGCTCTGCACGCCGCCGCAGGTACGCCGCGCCCAGGCCGCCGCAGCGCTCAGGGCCGGCAAGCATGTCATGCTGGAGAAGCCGCCGGGCACCGGTGTGGCCGAGCTCGATCCTCTAATCGCGATGGCGAGTGATGCCAAGCGCACGCTGTTTGCGACCTGGCATTCGCGCTACGCACCGGCGGTCGAGCCGGCCCGCGAATGGCTGGCGAGCCGCCGGATCAAATCCGTGCACATCAACTGGAAGGAAGACGTCCGCGTCTGGCACCCCGGCCAGGCCTGGATCTGGGAGCCGGGCGGGCTCGGCGTGTTCGATCCCGGCATCAATGCGCTGTCGATCCTGACCCGCATCCTGCCGCAACCCATGTTCGTGACCGCGGCCGAGCTTGCCTTTCCCGCCAATTGCCAGGCCCCGATCGCCGCGGACCTGAAGCTGACGGATATCGACGGCCTGCCCATCACCGCCGCGTTCGACTTCCGTCAGACCGGGCCGCAGAGCTGGGATATCCTCGTGGAGACCGATCAAGGCCGGATGACCTTGTCCGGTGGCGGGCGGCGGATGGCCGTCGACGACAAGCCCATTGCCGAGGCGCCCGATCAGGAATATCGCGAGCTGTACCAGCGCTTCGTCAAGCTGGCGGCGTCAGGCGCGAGCGATGTCGATCTGGCGCCGCTGCGTCTCGTCGCCGACTCTTTCCTGCTCGGCAAGCGCACGATCGTCGAACCGTTTGTGGATTGATCATGGCTGGCTCAAAGAAAATCGAACAAGACGTTTTCGGAACCCTGCCCGACGGCCGCAAGGTCGAGCGCATCGTGCTGCGTGGAGAAGGGGGCTTCGAGGCCCGCATCATCACCCACGGTGCGGTGATCCAGGCGCTGATCGCGCCCGACGCCAAAGGCGGTTATGACGACGTCGTGCTCGGCCATGACGCCTTTGCCGGCTATCTCGCCGAACGGAAGTTCTTGGGTGCTACTGTCGGCCGCTACGCCAACCGTATCGCCAAAGGGCAATTCTCGCTCGACGGCGAGAGCTTCCAGCTTCCCGTCAACAACGGCCCGAATGCGCTGCATGGCGGCCTCGACGGGTTTGATCGCAAGCTCTGGGTCATTGCCGGCATCGAGGACGGCGCCGAGCCCGCGGTGACGCTCACCTATTCCAGTCCGCACGGCGAGGAGAATTACCCAGGCAAGCTCGACGTGCGGCTGACCTATCGCGTCACCGGCCGGGCCGAGCTGTCGCTGATGATGGAAGCGCACACCGATCGTCCCACCATCGTCAACCTGACCAACCACAGCTTCTTCAATCTGGAAGGCGCGACGTCGGGGGTGTCGATCCTCGACCACAAGCTCACGGTGGCCGCCGAGCATTTCCTGGCCATAGATCCCACCGCCATTCCGCTGCCGGAGCCGCCGCGCGCGGTGGCGGGCACACCATTCGACTTCCGTGACGCCAAGGCGGTCGGCGCCCGCATCCGCGAGAGCCACGAGCAGTTGCGCAACGGCAGGGGCTACGACCACACCTATTGCCTCGGCCGCGACGGCAAGCTCGCGCTTGCGGCGCGGCTGGAAGCGCCGCGTTCGGGGCGCGTCATGGAGCTGTTCACCAATCAGCCCGGGCTCCAGGTCTATTCCGGCAACTATCTCGATGGCACGATCTCGGGCAAGGGCGGCAAGCTGATCCGGCAATCGGACGCCATGTGCCTGGAGCCGCACATCTGGCCCGATGCGCCGAACCGGCCCGACTTTCCGAGCCCACGCCTCGATCCCGGCCAAGTCTATCGGCATCACACCGTCTATCGCTTTGGAGTGAGAGCGCCATGATGGAACAGGTGCCGACTTCGGTTCTATCGACCGAGCAATGCCATCTCGGCGAAGGGCCGACCTATGACGTCACCACCGATACCGCCTGGTGGTTCGACATCCGCGAGGGCAAGCTGTTCGAGGCGCAGCTCGGCAGCGGTTCTGTCCACAGCCACGCGCTCGGCCGGATGGCCAGCGCGCTCGGGCGTATCGATGCCGCGCGCCAGTTGATCGTCGCGGAGGATGGTCTTTACATCCGCACGCTTGCCGATGGCGCGATGACGCTGTTCCTTCCGCTCGAAGCGGACAATCCCGCCACGCGCTCCAACGATTGCCGCGTGCATCAATCCGGCACGTTCTGGATCGGCACCATGGGCAAGAAGGCCGAACCGAAGGCGGGCGCGATCTACGCGCTCCATCGCGGCAAGATCTCGACGCTGTTTCCCGGCATCAGCATTCCCAATTCGATCTGCTTCTCGCCCGATGGCGCCACCGGCTATTTCACCGACACGCCGCGCGCGGTGCTCTATGCCGTGCCGCTCAACCCCGCCACCGGCTTGCCGCGCGGCGAGCCGGAGGTGCTCCTGCGCCATAGCGGCATCGGCGGTCTCGACGGCTCGGTGTGCGATGCCGATGGAAACATCTGGAACGCGTGCTGGGGCGCGAGCCGCGTCGACGTCTACTCTCCGCATGGCGAGCGCCTGCGCTCGCTCGGCGTGCCGGCCAAGCAGTCGAGCTGCCCGGCCTTTGTCGGTGCCGACCTGTCGCGCCTGCTCGTCACCTCGGCGTGGCAGGACATGGATGCCGCGGCACGTGCCGCCGATCCGCAAGCCGGCTGCACCTTCCTGTTAGAGGCATCCGCGCGTGGTCGCGCGGAGCCCGACGTCAAGCTCGCATAGGAGACCTCAAGGCAACCGACCTCCGTTCTCGACGAAACCAAAGAAACAGTCTGACACCCAAAGGGAGTGAAACATGCTGAAACTGAAGACCACATTCCTCGCGCTGGCGCTGGCCGGCGCTGCGACGATGGCGGCAGGCCCGGCCTCCGCGCAGGAGAAGGCGACCGTCGGCATCGCGATGCCGACGAAGTCGTCGGCGCGCTGGATCGACGACGGCAACAACATGGTCAAGGTGCTGAAGGAGCGCGGCTACAACACCGACCTGCAATATGCCGAGGACGACATCCCGAACCAGCTCTCGCAGGTCGAGAACATGGTCACCAAGGGCGCCAAGGCGCTGGTGATCGCCGCGATCGACGGCACCACGCTGTCGGACGTGCTCAAGCAGGCGAAAGCGAAAGGCATCACCGTGATCGCCTATGATCGCCTGATCCGCGGCACGCCGAACGTCGACTATTACGCCACCTTCGACAATTTCCAGGTCGGCGTGCTTCAGGCGGAGTCGATCGTGCAGGGCCTCGGCCTCAAGGACGGCAAGGGTCCGTTCAACATCGAGCTGTTCGGCGGCTCGCCCGACGACAACAACGCCTACTTCTTCTACAACGGCGCGATGAGCGTGCTGAAGCCCTATATCGACAGCGGCAAGCTCGTCGTCGTCTCCGGCCAGACGGGCATGGACAAGGTCGCGACGCTGCGCTGGGACGGCGCCACCGCCCAGGCCCGCATGGACAATCTGCTCAGCGCCTACTACGGCAACAAGAAGGTCAACGCCGTGCTGTCGCCCTATGACGGCCTGTCGATCGGCATCATCTCCTCGCTGAAGGGCGTCGGCTACGGCAGCGCCGACCAGCCGATGCCGATCATCTCGGGTCAGGACGCCGAGGTGCCCTCGATCAAGGCCATGCTGCGCGGCGATCAGTACTCGACCATCTTCAAGGACACCCGCGATCTCGCCAAGGTGACCGCCGACATGGTCGACTCCGCGCTGGCCGGCAAGCAGGTCACGGTCAACGACACCAAGACCTACGAGAACGGCGTCAAGACCGTGCCGTCCTATCTCCTGAAGCCGGTCGTGGTCTACAAGGACAATTGGGAGAAGACCCTGGTCGACAGCGGCTACTACAAGAAGTCGCAGTTCCAGTAAGACTCTCTTTCCCCTCTCCCCGCGTGCGGGAGAGGGGGCTTTCCATGAGGGACGAATAGTATGCCCGCAAACTCGTCATGCCCGGGCTTGTCTCGGGCATCCACGCCCTTCTTCGCAAGCGGCTGCACGTGGATGGCCGGGACAAGCCCGGCCATGACGGCGCGGAGACGTTCAGGAGTATGATGCCATGACCGCCATGCTGGAGATGCGTAACGTCAGCAAGAGCTTTTCGGGCGTGCAGGCGCTGCGCGACGTCAATTTCTCGGTTCAGGCCGGGCAGATCCACGCGCTCGTCGGCGAGAACGGCGCCGGAAAGTCGACGCTGATGAAGGTGCTCAGCGGTGTCTATCCGGCAGGCAGCTACGAGGGCACCATCGTCTTCGACGGCGAGGAGCGCCGTTTCCGCGACATCAACGATTCCGAGGCGCTCGGCATCATTATCATCCACCAGGAGCTGGCGCTGATCCCCTTGATGTCGATCGCGGAAAACATCTTCCTGTCGCATCCGCCGTCGAAGTTCGGCGTGATCGACCGCGACGAGGTGTACCGGCGCACGCGCGAGCTCCTGGCGCAGGTCGGTCTCAAGGAATCCCCGGATACGCTGATCACGGATCTGGGCGTCGGCAAGCAGCAGCTGGTCGAGATCGCCAAGGCGCTGTCCAAGCGCGTGCGGATGCTGATCCTGGACGAGCCGACCGCCAGCCTCAACGAGGCCGACAGCGCCGCGCTGCTCGAGCGGCTGATGGCGTTCCGCGAGCAGGGCATCGGCTCGATCCTGATCTCGCACAAGCTCAACGAGGTCGCCAAGGTCGCCGACCACATCACCGTGCTGCGCGACGGCCGCACCGTCGACAGCATCGATTGCCATGCCGAGCCGATCCAGGAAGACCGCATCATCCGCAGCATGGTGAACCGTGATATGGCGCACCGCTTTCCGGAGCGCAGCGTGAAGATCGGCGAACCTGTGCTCGATGTCACGAACTGGTCGGTCTATCACCCCATCCATCCCGAGCGGCAGGTGATCAAGAACGTCAATTTCGGTGTCCGGCGCGGCGAGGTCGTGGGCATTGCCGGGTTGATGGGGGCAGGCCGCACCGAATTCGCCATGAGCCTGTTCGGCCGCTCCTGGGGCACCAATATCAGCGGCAGCATTGCCCTCGAGGGCCGCCAGATCACGCTGCCGAGCGTGGCCGCGGCGATCGACGCCGGCCTCGCCTACGTCACCGAGGACCGCAAGCAGCTCGGCCTGATCCTCGCCGACGACGTCCGCAAGAACATCACGCTCGCCAGCCTCGACCAGGTCGCACCTAACAGGGTAATCGACGACATCGCCGAGCTGAAGGTCGCCAGCGACTACCGGAACCGCATGCGCATCCGCTGCTCCGACGTCTACCAGGAGACCGGCCAGCTCTCCGGCGGCAACCAGCAGAAGGTGGTGCTGTCGAAATGGCTGATGACGGACCCCAAGGTCCTGATCCTGGACGAGCCGACCCGGGGCATCGACGTCGGTGCCAAATACGAGATTTACTGTATCATCAACGAGCTGGCCGAGGCGGGCCGGGGCGTCGTGGTGATCTCCTCGGAGATGCCCGAGCTGCTCGGCATCTGCGACCGCATCTGCGTCATGAACGAGGGCGCCTTCGTCGGCGAGTTCAGGGGCGCAGAGGCGACACAGGAAAAGATCATGCGCGCCATCATGCGCAACGAACGTAGCAACGGCGTGCCTGAGGCCGCGGAGATGGGAGGAACGCAGCCATGACCGACAAGACGGTATCGCTGCCCGAAGAGCGCCGGCACGGCAACTTCATCAAGAACAATTTGCGCAACTACGGCATGCTGATGTCGCTGGTCGCGATCATGCTGTTCTTCCAGGTCATGACCGGCGGCACGCTGCTGCAGCCGCTCAACCTCACCAATCTGGTGCTGCAGAACAGCTACATCGTCATCATGGCGCTGGGGATGCTGCTGGTGATCGTCACCGGCCATATCGACCTCTCGGTCGGCTCGGTCGCAGGGTTCGTCGGCGCGGTCGCCGCGCTGCTCATGGTGACCTACAAAGTCGACTACACGCTCGCCTTCATCATCTGCCTCGCGGTCGGCGCGGCCATCGGCGCCGCGCAGGGCTATTGGGTGGCTTATTTCAAGATCCCGTCCTTCATCGTGACGCTGGCGGGCATGCTGGTGTTCAAGGGGCTGGCGCTCGCGGTGCTGCAGGGCCAGTCGCTCGGGCCGTTCCCGCCGACCTTCCAGAAGCTGTCGTCGGGCTTCATTCCGGAGCTGCTGCCCGAGGCCGGCACGCTGCATCCGACGTCGATGCTGATCGGCGCCGTGCTCGCGCTCGGCCTCGTTTATGCCGGCGCCAAGGGGCGGTCGCGCGAGCAGTCGCACGGCATCGAGGTCGAGCCTTACGCATTCTTCCTCGGCAAGAGCATTCTGCTGGCCTGCGCCGTGCTTTATTTCACCTATCTGATCGCCTCGCATCGCGGCCTGCCCAACGTGCTGGTGATCATGACCGCGCTGATCGCGCTCTACGGCTTCGTCACCCGCCGCACCGTGATCGGCCGGCAGATCTATGCGGTCGGCGGCAACGCCAAGGCGGCCAGCCTGTCGGGCATCAAGACCGAGCGGCTGACCTTCCTCACCTTCGTCAACATGGGCGTGCTCGCCGCGCTCGCCGGCCTCGTGTTCGCCGCAAGGCTCAATACCGCGACGCCCAAGGCCGGTCTCGGCTTCGAGCTCGACGTCATCGCCGCCTGCTTCATCGGCGGCGCCTCGGCCTATGGCGGCGTCGGGCGCGTCGGCGGCGCCGTGGTCGGTGCCATGATCATGGGCGTGATGAACAACGGCATGTCCATCCTCGGCATCGGCATCGACTATCAGCAGGTCATCAAGGGCCTGGTGCTGCTGGGTGCCGTGTGCATCGACGTGTATAACCAGCGGCGGTAGTCGCATAGGGTGGGCATAGGCGCAACGCGCCGCGCCCACCATGTCGCGGCATCCTCGCATAGGCTGGCATAGGCTGGCGGGCACGCGGACCAGTCCGCTTTGGCCACACTTGAGGCCGCTACAGTTTTCCTCAATTGCGATCACGGCATCGCGACCGAGGTAAATGCCACGCCTTGACCATGATTTGGGGTACAATTGGGGGGCTGAACAGAGCACGGGCAGGGCAGTGCCAGTGGCGGCTCAAATCCAAGACATGACAGACGATGAGTACGAGGCGCGGCTTCGCATTCTCGTGCGCATCGTTTCTGTCTCCACCCTGGGTCTCTGCTCCTTTGCGGCGGGTTTGCTGATCGGCGCCTTTGTTCTGTTTTAGACGGGGCGATCCCGCCAACAGGCGGCGTTCCCTCGGCTTCAAGAACGCAATGAAGGCGGCGCGGGGTTCGCAAGCCGACGGATGGCGGCGGCACCGCGCGATAGCTGTGAGGCGCAGGAGCGACTGAGGTTCACAACGAAGGGCATTGCTTGTCCCGTTGATCTAGATCAACGGTCGGTCAGACCCCTGCGAATGTCATGCGATTGGCGCAAGGGACAATGGGGAACTTGAGTGACGAGTGCAGTGCGGTCATCGCCGGCTTCGGAGGTGACGCTGGTCTCGACATTGCCGGCGTTGCAATTGATCTACGATACCGCCCCGATCGGGCTTGCCTGTCTGTCGCTGGACTGCCGATACCTGCTCATCAACCAGCGCCTGACCGAAATCTGCGGCATATCCGTCGAGGGGCATCTTGGGCATACGGTCAGGGACTGCGTGCCTGCGTTGGCCGACTCCGTCGAGCAGATCGTGCGCTCGATCGTCGCGACGGGTGATCCCGTGATCGGCATCGAGGTGGCGGGACAGCGGGCCGATCAGCTCGAGGAGCGCTCCTGGGTCACCTATTGGCATCCGCTGCGCATGCCGGGCGGCGAAATCGTCGCGGTCAATGTGGCCGCGGAGGAGGTCACCGAACGCAAGCGCGCCGAGCGGGAGGTCCGCAGCGCGAGGGATGCCGCCGAGACCGCGCTTCGACATTTGCGCGATATCCAGGACGTTCTGATTGAGGCTGAAAAGCTGGCCGCGCTCGGGCGCATGGTTGCCGGTGTCGCGCACGAGATCAACACGCCGCTCGGCAGCAGCCTGACTGTTGCCTCGACGCTGCAGCGCAAGGCGGAGCAGTTCGCGGCGGAGGTCGCGCGGGGCAATCTCAAGCGCTCGACATTGACTGGCTTTCTGGAATTGGTCAGCGATGCGTCGGCGCAGCTGGTCGACAATCTCGGTCGCGCTGCCGAGCGCGTTCAGTCTTTCAAGCAGGTCGCGGCCGATCAGACCGAGTCATACCGGCGTAGCTTCGATGCGGGCGAGCTGACTGGTCAGGTTCTCTCGCAGTTCGAGCGTCAGCTGCGAACGCACGAGATCACGCTGAGTTTCAGCTGCGATCCCGATCTGGTCATGGACAGCTATCCCGGTCCTTTCGGCCAGGTGCTCAGCAATCTTGCCGTCAACGCGATGACGCATGCGTTCTCCGGCGGCAAGACCGGGACTATCAATGTCTCGCTCCGTGCCATCGATCATCACTCGGTGGAATTGCTCTTTTCCGACGATGGCTGCGGCATGGCACCCAACGTGGAGCGGCAGGCCTTCGACCCCTTCTTCACCACGCGCCGGCATGACGGCGCAAGCGGTCTCGGCTTGCATATCGTCCACAGCATCGTCGTCGATCGGTTGGGCGGACAGCTCCGGCTCGAGAGCGAAGCCGGCGCGGGCACCAGGTTTCAGCTCGTCCTGCCAAGGACGGCGCCCGATCGGCGATCCCGCAACAGCTGAGCGCGGCCCCTGCCTCAGTGCGCGGCTACTGCGTCGTGAACAGCACCGTCGCGATCGCGATGGAGAGGCTTACCGCCGACACGGTCGCAACCGTCGACAATACGCCCATGCGCCGGAGCGCGATCGCAAAGGCGATGATGATGGGTGTCGCGGTCATCAGCCCGATCTGTGCATCGCTCATGTCATTGCCCGCTGCTCCGTGGGAACCTTTGACCCTGTCCGTAGCGCGCTCGGGCGGGCCGGACGTTGCGTCGGCGCAAAGATGTCCGCCCTCGGTCCCCAGTTTGTCCTGCGACAAATTCCGAACTGGACGGGTCAGCTAAGTCTGACCGGTGTCCCGATCCGGAAAGACGATGTCGGCAGCCGATTGCGAACAACAGGGAACCGGCTGGGGAATCCTGGAAGATCTCCCCGGCGATCCCATGATCTGGGTGCTGATCTTCAGCGAGCTTGTCGCCTTCGGCTTGTTCCTCGGCACGTTTGTGGTCGCTCGCGCCATCCATCCCGCGATGTTCGCGGCGGGGCAGGCCACCCTCAATTCGACCCTCGCGGGCCTCAACACGCTCGTGCTGGTGACCAGCGGCTGGGCTGCGGCGCGGGCCACCAAAGCCGCGCGGGCGCGTGAACCGCGAACGACGCGCCGCTGGCTCCTCATCGCCATGGCGCTCGGCGGCTTCTTCATCGCGATCAAGCTCGCGGAATATGCCGAAGAGATCGGTCGCGGCGTCGGGCTCGAAACCAGCCCGTTCTTCACCCTGTACTTCCTGCTGACCGGCTTCCACCTGCTGCATGTCGGCCTCGGCATCGTCATTCTCGCCGTGGTCTGCCGCCGCGCTGAGGTATCCGGCGTCGAGACGGGCGCCGCCTTCTGGCACATGGTCGATCTGGTCTGGATCGCCATGTTCCCGATTCTCTATCTGGTGCGATGACGATGCCGGATCGCCTCGACGTCACCTGGATCGCGCTGATCGGTCTTGCGCTCGCGACCATCCTGCTTCCGCCGCTGATGCCGCGGCCATTGCTCGGCAACGCCGTGCTGCTGGCGCTCGCCGTGATCAAGGGCCGCCGGATCGCGCTCGATTTCATGGATCTGCGCGCCGTGCCCGCGCTCTGGCGCGGCCTCGTCAGCGCCTGGATCGTCATCCTGCTGCTGTTTGCCTGGCTCGCATCGGCCGTCGCCGCCCTGATCTGATGTGCTCATTGCGCCCTGACAAAGAACCCGACGGGCGAAGCGGCAATAAATCGCAGCATCGCATTCTCTAGACAACCAACCGGAAAGGATTGGCAATGGCTGAACGCCTGACCAAGTCGGCCGCTCGAAATGTCTTCTACGGCGGCTCGGCCTTTTTCTTCGCCATCTTCATAGGGCTGACGGCGCACAGCCATTACTACATGGCCACGAGCTCGACCGACGCGACCACGCTGACGTCGTCGGTCGCCCGCGGCAAGCATGTCTGGGAGAAGAACTCCTGCATCAACTGCCACACGCTGCTCGGCGAGGGCGCTTATTTCGCCCCCGAAGTCGGCAACGTCTGGGATCGCTGGGGCGGCAAGGAGGATCCGGCCGGTGCGCGCGAGACGCTGAAGGCCTGGATGCAGGCGCAGCCCTCGGGCGCGCCGGGCCGGCGGCAGATGCCGCAGTTCAACCTGACCGACCAGGAGCTCAACGATCTCGCCGACTTCCTGCAATGGACCTCGACGATCAAGCGCCAGAGCTGGCCGCCGAACCAGGCCGGCTGAGCGCAGCCAATCCTTCTTTCAAGCCAGAGAGAACCCGAGATGAAATACCAAACCCAGAAAGTCGCGATGCTGTATTTTTACGGCGCGCTGACCTTGTTCTTGGCCCAGGTCGTGTTCGGCCTGCTCGCCGGAACCATCTACGTCCTGCCCAACACGCTGTCGGTGCTGCTGCCGTTCAACATCGTCAGGATGATCCACACCAACGCGCTGATCGTGTGGTCGCTGATCGGCTTCATGGGCGCAACCTACTATTTGCTGCCTGAGGAGACCGAGACCGAGCTGTACAGCCCGCTGCTCGCGAAGATCCAGTTCTGGATGTTCTTCGGCGCCGCCGGCGTCGCCGTGGTCGGGTATCTCTTCCACTATCACGAGGGCCGCGAGTTCCTCGAACAGCCCTTCATCATCAAGGTCGGCATCGTCGTCGTCTGCCTGATGTTTCTGTTCAACGTCACCATGACGGCGCTGAAGGGCCGCAAGACCACGGTCACCAACATCCTGCTGTTCGGCCTGTGGGGCGTTGCGATCTTCTTCCTGTTTGCCTTCTACAACCCGGCGAACCTCGCGGTCGACAAGATGTACTGGTGGTACGTCGTCCATCTCTGGGTCGAGGGCGTCTGGGAGCTGATCATGGCCTCCGTGCTCGCCTATCTCATGATCAAGCTCAACGGCATTGATCGCGAGGTCGTGGAGAAGTGGCTCTACGTCATCATCGGCCTTGCGCTGTTCTCCGGCATCCTCGGCACCGGCCACCACTTCTACTGGATCGGCGCCCCCGGCTACTGGCAGTGGATCGGCTCGCTGTTCTCCACGCTCGAGGTCGCACCCTTCTTCACCATGGTGATCTTCACGGTGCAGATGACCTGGAAGGCCGGCCGCAAGCATCCGAACCGCGCCGCGCTATTGTGGTCGGTCGGCTGCTCGGTGATGGCGTTCCTGGGCGCCGGCGTCTGGGGCTTCCTGCACACGCTGTCGTCGGTGAACTACTACACCCACGGCACCCAGGTCACCGCCGCGCACGGCCATCTCGCCTTCTTCGGCGCCTATGTGATGCTGAACCTGTCGGTGATGGCCTATGCGATCCCGCAGCTCAAGGCACGCGCGCCGTACAATCAATGGCTCAGCATGGCCAGCTTCTGGATCATGTGCACGGCCATGATGACGATGACCTTCGCGCTGACCTTCGCCGGCGTGATCCAGGTCCATCTCCAGCGCATCCTCGGCCAGAGCTACATGGACGTGCAGGACCAGCTCGCCTTCTTCTACTGGATCAGGCTCGGTTCCGGCGTGTTCGTCGCGATCTCCGCGCTGATGTTCGTCTGGGCCGTGCTGGTGCCCGGCCGCGAGAAGCAGGCGACCATTCCCGCCGCGCTGCAACCGGCTGAGTAGGAAAGAGGGGCGGCCGCGACCGTCGCGGCCGCCCCGCCAATGTGAATTCGGAGAGAGATCATGAAAGCTGCCCTTCACGCCGTCACGGCACCGGCGCCCGCGCTGCCGCCCTATGTCGCAAGCGGCAACGAATGCGCGCTGTTCGAGCACGCCTGGCGGCATCAGCTTCCCGTCCTGCTGAAGGGGCCGACCGGCTGCGGCAAGACGCGCTTCGTCGCGCATATGGCGGCGCGGCTCGGCCTGCCGCTGCATACCGTGGCCTGCCACGACGATCTCACCGCCGCCGATCTCACCGGCCGCTATCTGCTCAGGGGCGGCGACACCGTGTGGACCGACGGCCCGCTGACGCGCGCGGTGCGCGAGGGCGGCATCTGCTATCTCGACGAGGTCGTGGAAGCGCGCAAGGACGTCACCGTGGTGCTGCATCCGCTCACCGACGATCGCCGCATCCTGCCGCTGGAGCGCACCGGGGAGGAGCTCGCGGCGCCCGAGAGCTTCATGCTCGTGGTCTCCTACAATCCCGGCTACCAGACGCTGCTCAAGGCGCTCAAGCCCTCGACGCGGCAGCGCTTCGTTGCCATCGAGTTCGGCTTCTTGCCCCCCGAGCAGGAGATCGCCGTCGTGTCCGCCGAAAGCGGACTGTCGGCCGAGCGCGTGCGGCCGCTGGTCGGGCTGGCCGGCCGGCTGCGCGCGCTCAAGGGCCACGATCTGGAGGAGGGCGTCTCGACCCGGCTCGTCGTCTATTGTGCGACCCTGATCGCCGCCGGCATGCCGACTGCCGATGCCGTGCTCGCCGGCATGATCGAGCCGTTGACCGATGATGCCGACGTCAAGGCCGCGCTGCTCGACGTCGCGCGCGCCGTGATCGGGTGAGGCGGCTCCCATGCTCGATTTCCTCGAACTGGAGGAGACGGTCGGACGTGCCTGGCACAGGATGGTCGGCGGCACCGCGAGCTATCCCGCTCACGACGATCATTCGGTGACGCTTGCGGAGGTGAAGGGCCGGCTTGCTGTGATGTTCCGCGCCCTCGGCGGCGAGAGCGGTGTGCAGATCGCGAGCGCCGGCGCCCGCAGATCCGGACACCGGCTCGGCTGGCGGCAGCGCATCGGCCTCGGCGATGAGCGCCTCGAGCAGCCGGGCCGCGATGCCGCAACCATCTTCCTGCCCGATCGCATCGCGCTGTTTCCCGACCGCGCGCTCAATGCATCGCTCTATCGCTGGCTCGCGGCGTGGTTTGCGGTTGCGCCGGTCGAGGCGATCGGCGAGATCGATCCGCTCCGGCGCGACCTGCTCGTGCTGCGCCGCGCCGCCGAGACGGCGGTCTTCGTGCTGACGCAGTTTCCCGGCCTCGTCTCGGACTACGCAAAGCTTGCCGCGGCGACAGCCGAGGCCAGGCCGCGGCGGCCGTTGCCGCGGATCGAGCAGGAGGTCGAGCAGATCGCTCTCGCCTTGCTCGGCGCCGGACCTGCACCCGCAGGAAAGCTGTGGCCGGCCATGATGGGCACGGGACCGCTGCCGGACAAGGCGCCGCCCGGCTATCGTCCGATCCTGCCGTGCCCGCTCTGGGGCGAATGCTGGTCGCGCGAGCTGTCGCCCGCGCATGCCAGCGAGGATGAATGCGCTGGTGGTGCGGAGCCTGCGAGCGGTGACAATCGCAAGCGCTTCGCCGTCCGCGAACGCGAGGACGGCGCCAATCGCCGCGATCCGTTCGTGCTCAACCGGTTCGAGAAGATCCTGGCGATGGCCGAAATGGTCAATGTCGATCGCCCCGCCGACGACAGCGACGACGAGGAAGCGCAGAAAGCCGCCGACGATCTCGAGGAGATCACGCTCAGCCGACGCAGCGGCAAGCCCGCGAGCCGGTTCAAGTTCGATCTCGACCTGCCGCCGGAGGCGCTCGATGCTTCGCGGCTGAATGCGGACCTGACCTATCCCGAATGGGACTATCGCAGCAGCGCCTATCTGCCGGATCATTGCCGCGTGCTCGCGGGCGCGGCCTCCGAACTCGGCGAGAGCTGGACGCCTGACGACGCCATGCGCCGTCACATCCGCCAGGTGCGCCGCCGCTTCGAGGTGTTGCGGCCGCGCCATGAATTGCTGCGGGCCCAGGCCGACGGGCATGATCTCGACCTCGATGCGCTGGTGCGCGCGCGGTGCGATCTCCGTGCCGGCGGCAACGGGGCAGGACTTGATCGCGTCCACATGGCGATGCGCCCGCAGGGGCATGATCTCGCCGTCACGCTGCTCGTCGACGTCTCGCTCTCGACGGACGCCTGGGTCGATGGCTGTCGCGTGCTCGACGTCGAGAAGGAAGCGCTGCTCGTGCTCGCGCATGGGCTGTCGGCCTGCGGCGACCACCACAGCATCCTGACCTTCACCTCGCGCCGACGCTCCTGGGTACGGATCGAAACCGTCAAGGCGTTCGGCGAGCCAATGAGCGGCATGGTCGAGCGGCGCATCGGCGCGCTCAAGCCCGGCTATTACACACGGATCGGCGCGGCGGTCCGCCACGCCTCGGCCGAGCTTGCGCGACAACCGCAGCGCAAGAAGCTGCTGCTCGTCCTGACGGACGGCAAGCCGAACGACGTCGATCATTATGAGGGGCGCTTCGCGGTCGAAGACACCAGGAAAGCCGTGCAGGAAGCGCGCCGGAGCGGTATCGCGGTCTTCGGCGTGACGGTGGACGCGGCGGCGCAATCCTATTTCCCGACGCTGTTCGGGCACAGCGGCTACGCGATCGTCAGCAACATCAAGCGGTTGCCCGCGGCACTGCCGGCGATCTACCGGCAAGTGGCGCATTGAGGGACAGCCGCAACTGATGCGTCAGCCCTTCTGGCCCTGCAGAGGTGCGAAGGCTCGCCTCATGAAACATTGATGTAGCGCAAGGCACGCAGATGACGAGGGCGCATCGTTTCCCTCGGGCAGTAAACTGTGGAGCCAATCCATGAGCCAGATGAGCGTGAGAAAAGCTGCAATAGCAACCGCGACCTTCGCATGCGCGACACTGCTGTCCGTCGGCTGGTCCGAACAAGGCGGCGTGTCGCTCTCGACCGAAAGCGCGCAGGCACGCGTCGGTCGCCCGCTCACTCCCGTCAGCGTTGCGGGTGTTGCGCGCCGGCAAAATCGCCGGGCCGCGTATGGGTACGGTGCGGGAGCCGTCGGTGCCGGTCTCGCCGGTGCTGCGGTTGTCGGCACGGCGGCAGCTGTCGCCGCCACTTCACCCGGATGGGGCTATTATGGGAACAGGCCTTACGTCGGTAGCGGCGCTTTGGCCGCCAACGCCTATTATGGCAGCCCCGTCGAAACCGGCCCGTTCTACGCGCAACGCGCCTATTACGGCCGTGGCCCCGGGTACGGCTACAACGGTTGGAGTGACTACAAGGCTCGCAACGGGATTGTCTGTGATCCCGGCAGCATGGTCAAAGGTGACGACGGCCTGATGCACGTCTGTCAGTAGAGCGGTTCCTTCGACAAGCAGGGGCGGCTCCAGAGCTCGCCCCTGCTTGTACCGCAAGACGGCGCCTGGCCGTTCCGCTGGTTAACGCTGACCGCCAACATGGGGCGTGCCGAGATTGGGCAAGGAGACAATCAAGCTACCAATCTGGCTGCGCATCGTGGTCATCGTCGGCTTGGCTACCCTAGCCACTGCTGCAGGCCTGATCGCGTATCGCTGGTACGTGCGGCCGGTGACGCTATCGATTGCGGTCGGCTCGTTCGACGGCGACGCTCCAAAAATCGTATCGGCGCTGGCGAGCAGGCTTGTCGTCAACAACGCACCGGTGCGGCTCAAAGTGGTGGAGACGAGCGGCCTGATCGAATCCGCGGCGACGTTCTCCTCGGGCAAGGCGGATCTTGCCGTCGTCCGCGGCGATGTCGGCGATCTTTCGCAGGCGCAGGCGATTGTGGTCCTGGCCCAGGCCGTGGCGGTGCTCGTTGCGCCGCCGGGCTCGGCCATCACGGACATGGCCGCCCTGAAGCGTACGACCGTCGGGGTGGTCGCCGGCGAGACCAACCAGAAGCTCGTCGACGTGTTGAGACGAACATATGACCTTGACCGCGCCAACGTCGCGTTCAAGAGCGTCGCGCTCGATCAGGTCCGCCGGGCGCTCGAAACCAAGGAGATACGCGCCGTCCTGTTCGTGATGCCCTTGAGCGACAAATACCTGTCGCTGGTGCGAGGGCTGTTCCCTCAGAACGCGAAGACCGCGCCGGTCCTGATTCCGATCGAGAGCGCCGGGGCCATCGCGGAAAAGGAGCGTGCCTACGAGAGCTTCGACATCCCCAAGGGAACGTTGCGCGGATCGCCTCCCGTCCCCGAGGATGACGTGACCACGCTCCAGACGGCTTTCTATCTGGTCGGCAAGAAGAGTCTCGATAACGATATGATCGCGGGCTTCACGCAAGCCCTCGCGACCGCTCGCAGGGACCTTCTGGCCGAGCTGCCGATCCTGGCGCAGTTCAAGGCGCCTGACACCGACGCGGGCGCTTATCTTCCGGTTCATGCGGGCGCGGCGGAGTTCTACAACGGCAGTCAGGTCTCGTTCCTGGACAAGTGGAGCAACGCCATCTTCCTGGCACCGATGGCGCTTGGCGCGCTCGTCACGGTGGTCGCGGCAGCCTGGCGGTTTCTCCGATCCGGCGAACTGAAGCCGACGAGACCGGCGCTCGACACGCTCTATGCGTTGGGGCAACGGATAAGACACGCCGGTAGCGCCTCGGAATTGCTGGAGATCGAAGATCAGATCGACAACGTATTGCGCGCGCAGCGCGCCAGGGCTGACGACGATGAACAGGCCCTGGATGCTGCCACCCTGAATGTTGCTGCTCATCGCCTCGAGAATCTGATTCATGATCGCAGGGCGGCGCTCGCCGCCGCAGGCTCGGAGGCGCCGCAAAAAGCAAAATCGTGATGAAGCCGGGTTCGAGGGGGAGCCGCGGCGACAAGGTCCGGGTTGAGCTATTGCCCATAGCGTGGGTATATGATCGAATATCCGGATGGACCAGGGCCGGCCGAAACCCGATCTGATCATCTTCGACTGCGACGGCGTGCTGGTCGACAGCGAGCTGTTGAGCTGCCGCTGCCTGTCCGAGGTGCTGGCCGAATTCGGCTTCGTGCTCAGCGTAGAGCAGGCGCTAGAGCTGTTTCTCGGACGCAGCACCAGGGCGATCGAGCAGCATTATCGCGATCTGGGTCGGGTCGTGCCGGATGACTTTCTGCCGCGATTGAAGTCGCGCGTCTTGAAGACCTTTGCCGCCTCGCTCGAGCCGATCTCCGGGGCGGGGGCCGTGATCTCAGGATTGACCGTGCCGTCCTGCGTGGCCTCGTCCAGCGACATCGACCGGGTGTCGCTCTCGCTCGACGTCACCGGCCTTCGGGCCCATTTCGGCGATCGCATCTACACCGCGCAGATGGTCAGCCACGGCAAGCCGGCACCCGATCTGTTTCTCTACGCGGCCGACAAGATGGGCGCAGATCCCGCGCGCACGCTGGTGATCGAGGACAGCGTCAGCGGCGTGCAGGCGGGCAAGGCGGCCGGCATGACCGTCTGGGGATTTGTCGGCGGCGGCCATTACAGCACCCGCGACGGCCGCGCTATATTGTCCGCCGCCGGAGCCGATCGGGTCTTCGCGCGCATGAGCGATTTCTGGGAGGCGTAGGCCCGCATGGCCGCCGAGAACGACAAGTCGAGACTCGACGACGCCGCGCGTGCCGGCTGGCTCTATTTCATTGCCGGCCACACCCAGGACGAGATCGCCAAGATGCTCCAGGTCTCGCGCGCCTCGGCGCAGCGGCTGGTTTCGCTGTGCCTCGCCGAGCGGCTCATCACCTTCCGGCTCGAGCATCCCATCGCCGCCTGCATGGAGCTGGCGGCGCGCCTGAAGGAGCGGTTCGACCTCGTCCATTGCGAGGTGGTGCCGGCCGATCCTGCTTCGCCGCAAGCGACCGCAGGCATTGCCGAGCGCTGCGCCAACCTGCTCGATTCCACGCTGCGCTCGGAGACGCCCGTCATCGTGGCGCTCGGCACGGGGAGGGCGGTGCGCGCCGCGGTGGAGCGCGTCACGCCGATCGACCGCCCCAACCACCAGATCGTCTCGCTGGTCGGCAACATCTCCGCCGACGGCTCGGCGAGCTTCTACGACACCGTCGGCCGGCTCGCCGACCGCACCGGCGCCCGGCACTATCCGATGCCGCTGCCGTTCCTGATGTCGTCGGAAGACGAGCGCAACAAGATGGTGCGCATCGAGCCGATCGCCAAGGTGAAGGCGGTCGCGGCCAGGGCCGATCTGCGCCTCGTCGGCATCGGCCAGATGGACCAGAAGGCACAGGTCCATATCGACGGCTTCGTCACCCGCGACGAATTGTTCGAGATGATGCGGCAGGGTGCGATCGGCGAGATCACCGGCTGGGCATATGACGCGAAAGGCCGCCTGCTCAAGGCCGGCACCAACAAGCGCCTCACCAGCATCCCGCCGGAAGTGCCGGCGAAGACCACCACGATCGGCGCCGCCGTCGGGGCCGCCAAGGTGCCGGCCATCGCGGCGGCGTTGAATGGCGGGCTGATCAACGGGCTGATCACGGACGAAGCGACCGCAAGGGCGATTCTGGAGCGGTAGTCGACGTCGTCATGGCCGGGCTTGTCCCGGCCATCCACATTCTTGGCACCGCTCGTGACACTCTCGTGGATGCCCGGGACAAGCCCGGCCATGACGACCTCGTGTGTCCAATCAGCCCACCTCCCGCACCGCAGCACTCATAAGTTGCGCAAACGCCAGCGCGCCTGCTTGACAACGGTCGTCCCTCCGTTGAACATACGCCCAACGCGTGGGCATATGCTCAAAAGCGCGAGTCCAAGGGAGGTCCACCGTGAAACATGTCCTCGGCGCCGTCTGCGGCGCGTCTGTTCTGCTGGCCGTCCCCGCGATGGCCGAAACCACCCTGACGATCGCCACCGTCAACAATGGCGACATGATCCGCATGCAGGGGCTCACGAGCGAATTCACCAAGAAGAACCCCGATATCACTGTGAAATGGGTGACGCTGGAGGAGAACGTGCTGCGTCAGCGCGTCACCACTGACATCGCCACCAAGGGCGGCCAGTTCGACGTGCTCACCATCGGCACCTATGAGGTTCCGATCTGGGCCAAGAAGGGCTGGCTGGTGCCGCTCGCCAATCTCGGGGCGGACTACGACGTCGCCGACCTCTTGCCGAAGATCAGGGACGCGGTCTCGACCGACGGCAAGCTCTATGCCGCACCGTTCTACGGCGAGAGCTCGATGGTGATGTATCGCACCGATCTGTTCGAGAAGGCCGGCCTGAAGATGCCGGAAAAACCGACCTGGGATTTCGTCATCGATGCCGCCAGGAAGCTCACCGACAAGAACGCCGGTACCTACGGCATCTGCCTGCGCGGCAAGGCCGGGTGGGGCGAGAACATGGCCTTCCTCTCGGCGATGGCCAATTCCTACGGCGCGCGCTGGTTCGACGAGAAGTGGGAGCCGCAGTTCAACACGCCGGAATGGAAGACGACGCTCACCACCTACGTGAACCTGATGAAGGAGGCCGGCCCTCCGGGCGCCAGCTCGAACGGCTTTAACGAGAATCTGGCGCTGTTCAACGCCGGCAAATGCGCGATGTGGATCGACGCCACGGTCGCGGCGTCCTTCGTCACCAACCCGAAGGACTCCAAGGTCGCCGACAAGGTCGGCTTTGCGCTCGCGCCCAACACCGGGCTCGGCAAGAACGCCAACTGGCTGTGGGCCTGGAACCTCGCGATCCCCGCCGGCTCCAAGAAGACCGAAGCCGCCGAGAAGTTCATCGCCTGGGCGACGAGCAAGGACTACACCAAGCTGGTGGCATCGAAGGACGGCTGGGCCAACGTGCCGCCGGGCACGCGGACATCGCTCTATCAGAACGATGAGTATCTCAAGGTCGCGCCCTTCGCCAAGCTGACGCTGGCCTCGATCGACGCGGCCGATCCGAACAAGCCGACGGTGAAGCCCGTGCCCTATGTCGGCGTGCAATACGCCGCCATTCCTGAATTCCAGGGCATCGGTACGCAAGTGGGCCAGCAGTTCTCGGCCGCACTCGCGGGATCGACCTCCGTCGACGCAGCGCTCGCCGCCGCGCAAACCGCGACCGAGCGCGAGATGAAGCGCGCCGGCTACATCAAGTAAACCCGAGCTCTCCCTGAGCTCAAACTTGCGGCCATCCATCCTTGCTGGATGGCCGCCCTTCTTCCTCCGAGCGGAGAGCCAAGGATGGCAACCCGGCAGACGCAGCTTCTTGCGCGGTCGCTCCTGACCCCGGCCGTCGGGCTACTCTTCATCTGGATGATCGTTCCGCTGGCGCTGACGATCTATTTCTCGACGCTGCACTATAGCCTGCTCGATCCCGGCTCCGAAGAATTCGTCGGCCTGGAGAACTTCCGCTACTTCCTCACAGACCCGGCCTTCCTCGCCTCGCTCCAGAATACGCTGGTGCTGGTCGGCTCCGTGCTGGCGCTGACCATCCTGCTCGGCATTCCCCTGGCGCTGCTGCTCGATCAGCCCGTAATCGGGCGCAATTTCGTGCGGCTGATGGTAATCGCGCCATTCTTCGTGATGCCGACGGTGAGCGCTCTGGTCTGGAAGAACCTGTTGATGCATCCGGTCTCCGGCCTGTTCGCGTGGCTGGCGAAACTGGTCGGGCTGACGCCGGTCGACTGGTTCAACGACGTGCCCCTGTTCTCGGTGATCCTGATCGTCGCCTGGCAATGGCTGCCGTTCGCGACGCTGATCCTGCTGACAGCGCTGCAATCGCTCGACGAGGAGCAGAAGGAGGCCGCCGAAATGGACGGCGCCAGCGCCGTCTCGACCTTCATCTACATCACGCTGCCGCATCTGGCGCGGCCCATCACCGTGGTGATCCTGATCGAGACCATCTTCCTGCTGACCGTGTTCGCGGAGATCTTCGTCACCACCGGCGGCGGACCGGGCCTGCAGACCACCAACATCGCCTTCCTGATCTATTCGCAGGCGCTGATCCAGTTCGACGTCGGTAGCGCCTCGGCCGGCGGCCTCGTCGCGGTGGTGATCGCCAACATCGTCGCCTTCTTCCTCGTCCGCATCGTCGGCCGCAATCTGGAGGCCTGACATGGCACGCATGGCGACGAGGCAGCGCGTGGTCATCTCGACGATCGGGGCCTGGCTGTTCGGCTTCCTGATCTTCTTCCCGATCCTGTGGATGGTGCTGGCGAGCTTCAAGACCGAGCTCGAGGCCTTCGCCATCCCGCCGTCCTTCCTGTTCTTCCACTGGACCCTCGAGAACTACGTCACCGTGCAGGAGCGCAGCGACTATTTCCACCACGCGATGAACTCCGTCATCATCGCCGGCGGCTCGACCCTCATTGCGCTGTTGATCGCGATCCCCGCGGCGTGGTCGATGGCGTTCTCGCCGACCAAGCGCACCAAGGACATCCTGCTCTGGATGCTCTCGACCAAGATGATGCCGCCGGTCGGCGTGCTGGTGCCGATCTACCTGATCTACAAGACCGTCGGCCTGCTCGATTCGCGCATCGGTCTCGTCTTCATCCTCTGCCTCGGCAATCTGCCGATCGTGATCTGGATGCTCTTTACGTACTTCAAGGAGATCCCGCGCGACATCCTGGAGGCCGCGCGCATGGACGGTGCCACCATCGGTCGCGAGCTGGTCTATGTGCTGACGCCGATGGCGATCCCGGGCCTCGCGTCCACGCTGCTGCTCAACCTGATCCTGGCCTGGAACGAGGCGTTCTGGACGCTCAACCTGTCGACGTCGAACGCCGCGCCGCTCACCACGTTCATCGCCTCCTACTCGAGCCCGGAAGGGCTGTTCTGGGCAAAACTGTCGGCGGCCTCGACGCTGGCGATCGCGCCCATTCTCGTCCTCGGTTGGTTCAGCCAGAAGCAGCTCGTGCGCGGGCTCACCTTTGGCGCGGTGAAGTAGAGGGGCTGCCATGGGTCAGATCACACTTCAGGACGTGCAGAAATCCTTCGGCCCGGTGCACATCATCAAGGGCGCTGATCTCGACATCGCCGACGGCTCCTTCGTGGTGTTCGTCGGACCCTCCGGCTGCGGCAAGACCACGCTGCTGCGGCTGATCGCGGGGCTCGAGGACGTCAGCGGCGGCAAGATCCTGATCGACGGCAAGAACGTCGTCGACACGCCGCCGGCCAAGCGCGGGCTGTCGATGGTGTTCCAGTCCTACGCGCTCTATCCGCATATGAGCGTGCGCGGCAATATCGGCTTCGGCCTCAAGATGGCGGGCCTGCCGAAGGACGAGATCAACCGCAAGGTCGAGGCGGCCGCCGCGACGCTGAACCTCACGCCCTATCTCGACCGCAAGCCGCGCGAGCTCTCCGGCGGCCAGCGCCAGCGCGTCGCGATCGGGCGCGCCATTGTCCGCGAGCCCAAGGCATTCCTGTTCGACGAGCCGCTCTCCAACCTCGACGCCGCGCTGCGCGTGCAGATGCGCATCGAGGTGACGCGGCTGCAGAAGCAGCTCGGCACCACCGCGATCTACGTCACCCACGACCAAGTCGAGGCCATGACCATGGCCGACAAGATCGTCGTGCTCAACGGCGGCAAGATCGAGCAATACGGCTCGCCGCTGGAGCTCTACGAGCGGCCCGCCAATCTCTTCGTGACCGGCGAGTCGGCCTTGCAGCGCGGTGCGGCCACGATCGGGGTGCGCCCGGAGCACCTCAGGATCGAGCGCGAGGGCGCCGGCGGCTGGCAGGGCACGATCTCGGTCGCCGAGCATCTCGGCAGCGACACCTTCCTCTATGTCGATGCGGGGCCCCTCGGCATGCTGACGGCGCGCTACATCGGCGAATTGAGCCTGCATGCCGGCGACCGCGTTTCGCTGGTGCCGGACCCCCAGCGCATTCACCGCTTCGACGACGGCGGCAACGCCCTTCGAGGCTAACAAGAAACGGCAAGACACGGATAAACACCATGTACCTGGAAAAATTCAGATTGAACGGCAAGACCGCGTTCATCACCGGCGGCGGGCAGGGCATCGGCCTGGGCTGCGCCGAGGCGCTGGCCGAAGCCGGCGCCAAGGTCATCATCGGTGACCGTGACAGCAAGGTCGCCGACAGCGCGAAGGCCGAGTTGAAAGCCAAGGGTTTTGACGTCGAGACCGCGATCATGGACGTCACCGACACCAAACGCGTGGCCGAGGTCGCAAGCGACCTCGTCGCCCGCCACGGCAAGGTCGACATCCTGGTCAACAATGCCGGCATTGCCCGCAGCGAGACGCCGGCCGAGACCGTCACCGACGAGCACTGGCTCAACGTCATCGACGTCAATCTCAACGGCACGTTCTGGTGCTGCCGCGAATTCGGCAAGCACATGCTGAAGGCCAGGAGCGGCGCCATCGTCAATGTCGGCTCGATGTCCGGCTTCATCGTCAACAAGCCGCAGGAGCAATGTTTCTACAATGCTTCCAAGGCCGCCGTGCACCATCTGACCAAGTCGCTGGCTGCTGAATGGGGCGCGCGCGGCATCCGCGTCAATGCGGTGGCGCCGACCTATATCGAGACGCCGCTCAACGCCTTCGTGAAGAGCAATCCGAAGATGTACGACGCCTGGATCGGTGGAACCCCGATGGCGCGGATGGGGCAGGTCGAGGAGATCGCCTCGGTCGTTCTGTTCCTCTCCTCGGAAGCCGCGAGCCTGATGACCGGCAGCATCGTGCTGGTGGATGGCGGCTACACTTGCTGGTAGGCTTGTCGCCAAAACTGGCGGAAAGCGACCGGGAGTGACCATGCCGCGAGCGAATATCGGCGTCGACGTGGGGACCACGAGCACGCGGGCAGGGGTGTTTGACGAGGCCGGAACGCTGCTCGCGACCGCGCGGCATCCGATCCGGATCTGGCACGAGCCCGGCGACATCGTCGAACAGTCCTCGCAGGACATCTGGGAAGCCTGCGCCAGATCGGTGCGCGCAGCGATGGCGGAAGCGGCGATTGCGCCGGGCAGCATCGGCGGCATCGGTTTCGACGCGACCTGTTCCCTCGTGGTGCTTGATCCGCAAGGCGAGCCGCTCACCGTCAGCGCCTCCGGCGACGCCCAGCGCAACGTCATCGTCTGGATGGACCATCGCGCCACGGCCGAAGCGCGGTTGATCAACGAGACCGAGGATGCCGTGCTGCGCTATGTCGGCGGCTCGATCTCGCCGGAGATGGAGATGCCGAAGCTGCTGTGGCTGAAGCGGCATCTGCGCGCCAGTTTCGACGCCGCAGGTCACTTCTTCGATCTCGCGGACTATCTGACCTGGCGCGCGACCGGTTCGCTGCAACGCTCGACCTGCACCGTCACTTGCAAGTGGAACTATCTCGCCCATGATGGCGGCGGCTGGAGTGCGCCGTTCTTCAAGCGCATCGGCCTGTCCGACTTCGTCAGCGAGAAATATGCCCGTATCGGCACCGATATCGTCGCGCCCGGCACGCGGCTTGGCGCGGGCCTCACCGGCGCCGCCGCAGCCGAGCTCGGCCTGACGCGTGGCACCCCGGTCGGCGCATCCCTGATCGACGCGCATGCCGGCGGCATCGGTGCGATCGGCGGGCGCGACGGGGCGGGCGGCGCGAGCGATGTCAGCGACCGTCTCGCCTACATCATGGGAACGTCGGCCTGCATCATGGCGACGACAAGGGAGCCGTGCTTCGTGCCGGGCGTGTGGGGGCCTTATTATTCCGGCATGGTGCCGGAGTTCTGGCTCAACGAAGGCGGACAGTCCGCCGCCGGCGCCGCGATCGATCATCTGCTCAAGTCACATCCCGGCCACACGGATGCGAGCGCGGCGGCGCGAAGCGAAGGCGTCGACCTCATCGAGTTCCTCGAACGCCGCATCATCGCGCGCGCCGGCGATGCCAGCCGCGCCGCGCTGCTCGCGCGTGACGTTCATGTGCTGCCCGAATTCATCGGCAACCGCTCGCCCTATGCCGATCCCGACACCCGCGCCGTGATCGCCGGTCTCGATCTCGACACCGACATCGCCTCGATGGAGCGGCTGTTCGTCGCCGGCCTCTGCGGTCTCGCCTATGGCCTCGCCGAGGTGATCGAGGCCTTTGCCGCGCATGGCGTGCACGCCAGCCTCATGATCATGGGCGGCGGCGCCAGCCGCAGTCCGCTGGTGCGGCAGATCATGGCCGACACCACCGGTCTCACCGTCGCGCTGCCGCAGACGAAGGAACCTGTGCTGCTCGGCGCGGCCATGCTCGGGGCGGTGGCCGGTGGCGCTTATGCGTCGATCGGCGAGACCATGGCAAAGATGTCGGCGCTGGGCCGCAAGAGCGAACCGACCGCGCCAGAGATGGCCGGGTTTCACAAGCGCAAGCGGGACGTCTACAAGCTGCTGCGCGAGGTCGATCGCGGCAGCCGTGCCGCGATGCGCGATGTCGCCAGAGGTTGAGAAGAATGCTGTTATCCTGCGGCGATGCGCTGATCGATTTCGTGCCGACGAAAAGCGCGGAAGGGCGCGAGGCGGTGATGCCCGCGGTCGGCGGCTCATGCCTGAATGTCGCGATCGGCATGGCGCGGCTGGGTGCGCCGACCGGTTTTGTGGGCGGCATCTCGACCGACCTGTTCGGGCGGATGATCGCAGACCACGCGAGCGACTCGTATGTCGCGCTCGATCTCGCCACCCGCAGCGAGCACCAGACCACGCTCGCCTTCGTCCGCATCGTCGCCGGCGACTCGCACTATGCCTTCTACGATGCCGAGACCGCGACGCGGAGCTGGACGTATCGGCGCGGGACGATTCCCTTCGCCGACGTCGAGGCCGTCCATGTCGGCTCGACCACGCTGGTCAACGACCAGGGCGCGGCCGAGACAAAGGCCCTGATCGCGGACGCGCGGTCATCGTCCACGATCTCCTTCGATCCGAACTGCAGGCCCAACCTGGTGAAGGACAAGCCGGCCTATCTCGCGCGCATGGCCGAGTTCGCGAAACAGGCCGATCTCATCAAGATGTCCGACGTCGACTTCGCCTATCTCTATGGCGAGGAGCCTTATCAGCGGCGCGCGAGCGCATTGCTGGGGCAGGGCACAAGCCTCGTCGTCATCACCCGCGGCAACAACGGCGCGATCGCCTGGCACGCGGCCGCAGGGCAGATCGAGGTTGCCGCGCCGCAGGTGGTGGTCGCCGACACCATCGGCGCCGGCGACAGTTTTCAGGCCGCGCTGCTGTTCGCCCTGCACAAGCAGGGATGCCTTGTGCGCGAGGGGCTCAAGCAGATCAGCGCTGACGAGCTTCGCCGCACGCTGACCTTTGCCGCCAATTGTGCCGGCCTGACCTGCACCCGTCCGGGCGCCGATCCGCCGTGGAGCCACGAGGTCGAGTGGAGCCTGTAGGCCGCACTTCCCTTCTCCCTTGTGGGAGAAGGTGGCGCGAAGCGCCGGATGAGGGGTTTCTCTCCGCGACGACAGTATCGTAGGGTGGGCAAAGCGAAGCGTGCCCACCACCTTTGTCGTAAACGCGATAGCGTGGTGGGCACGGCGCAAGTGCGCCTTTGCCCACCCTACGTTCCGAGTTCGTGGAGAGAACCCCTCACCCGTCTCGCCGCTTCGCGACGATCCACCCTCTCCCGCAAGGGGAGAGGGGAAGGTCACTACTCACATCCGCGCGACGGCCTTCTCTGCGCATTTGAGGAAGGTGCCGATCAGCGGGCTGTGGGAATCCCGCCGCCAGCACACCGCGATGTCGAGGGAGTCGGTGGCTTCGCGCAGCGGCCTGAACACGATGCCGCGCGGCGCGCCGAGCTGCGCGCAGGCCGGCAGGATGGCGAGGCCTTCGCCTGCCAGCACCAGGCTCATCGCCGAATGCACCGTCTCGACGCGGCTCGCGATCGGCATCACCACCTGGTGCCGGCGGAGCAGGGGGACCACGGCGGACGATGCGGGACCGTGGTCCGGATGCGGAAGCGCGATCAGCGGACGGCCGTGCAATTTCGCCATTGGCACGGAGCTCAGGCGGGCGAGCGGCGAGCGGATCGGCATGGCCAGCATCAGGCGCTGCGTACCGATCCGCGCCACCTGGATCTCGGGATGGTTGATGGCCGGCATGCACAGCGCAACCGTGACGCTGCGATCGAGCACCCGGGCCTCGCGCGTCGAGGCGCTGAGCTCGGCGAATTCGAGGTCGACGCCGGGCACCGAGCGGCGCAGCTCGGGAATGAGCCGCGGCAGCATCGCATTCGCGAGCACGAACATGTAGCCGACCGACAGCCGGCCGCGCCGCCCCGCGGCGACCGCGCGCGCGGCTTCGGCACCGTCCGCCGCCAGCGCCAGCGCCTCGCTGGCGCGTGCCAGCAGCGCCTGGCCCGCCTCGGTCAGGTCCATGCCGCGGGTGCCGCGGCGGAACAGCGGCGCGCCGATCTCGGCCTCGAGCTTGCGGATCTGCACCGAGAGCGGGGGCTGTGCCATCCGCAGCCGCTCGGCGGCCTTGCCGATGCTGCGCGTCTCGGCGACGGCGACGAAATAGCGGAGCCGGCGAAGATCCATTGGCATACCGAAAACGTATGGGTTGGCGTCAAAAATCGTATTGGACGGCGAGTTAACAAAACTGTCATTCTCGCTGTCAATGCCTGCCAACGGTGGTGGGCCTTTCGGAGCGTGATGTCTCGATGAACGGCGATCCCTGTCTGTTGTCCGCAACCGAGCTGCGCGGCCTCGTCGCGACCAAGCAGATTTCCCCCGTCGAGATCGTCAGTGCCGTGCTCGCCCGCGCCGAGGCGCTGCAGGGCGAGTTGAACTGCTTCATCACGATCTGCGGCGACGAGGCGCTTGTTGCCGCGCGGGCCGCCGAGCGCAAGGTGATGGCGGGCGAAGACCTCGGCCTGCTCCACGGCATCCCCGTCACCGTCAAGGACATCGTCAACACCAGGGGCGTCAAGACCACTTTCGGCGCCGTGCCTTACAAGGACAATGTGCCGACCGAGGATGCCGTCGCCGTGGCGCGGCTGCGCAGCGCGGGCGCGATCCTGATCGGCAAGACCACGACGCCGGAATTCGGCAGCAAGTGCCTGACGGACTCGCCGCTGTTCGGCCGCACCCGCAACGCCTGGAGCGCGAAGCGGTCCTCCGGCGGCTCCAGCGGCGGCGCCGCCGTGGCGGTGGCAAGCGGCATCGCGCCGCTGGCGATCGCGACCGATGGCGGCGGATCGACGCGTATTCCGGCCGCTTGCAACGGCGTCGTCGGCCTGAAGCAAAGCAACGGCGTGATCCCGCACAGCCAGGCGCTCGATGCGTTCGGCAACCAGACCTATGTCACGCCGACCACGCGGACCGTCGCCGACACCGCGCTGATGATGCAGGCGATGGCGGGCGAGGACCCCATCGATCCCTGGTCGATCGGCATGCCCGTGCCCGATTTCATCGGCACCGCCGCCCCGCGCGGCGACCTGCGCGGGCAGAGAATCCTGTACTGCCTGACCCCGCCGGGCCGTCCGGCCTCCGCCGAGGTCGCCGCCAATTTCAAGGCCAGTCTCGATCGGCTGGCCGGGTTGGGGGCCGAGCTCGAGGAATTTTCCGCTGACGGTTTCGACATCGAGCCGATCTGGCGCGCCATCAACCACACCGTCTGGCGCACCCGCTTTGCCAAGCTCGCGGCCGAGCACGGGGAGGAGCTCAGCGAAGCCTTTCTCAAGCAGCTCGCGCTCGCCACCGAGGTCAGCGGCGTCGATTACCAGGAGGCGATGTTCGCGCGCACCGCGCTGTTTCGCCGTGTGCAATCGCTGCTTGCGCGCGGGCACTTCCTGGCGATGCCGACCCTCACGCGCACGGCGCTGCCGATCGAGCAGGATCTGTTCGGCACCATCGAGATCGACGGGGCGCATTTCGACAGCGTCCGGCCGCACTGGTTCCCCTGGACCATGCCGTTCAACATGACCGGGCATCCCGCGGTCAGCCTGCCCTCGGGCTTCGCCCGCGACGGCCTGCCGATCGGGCTCCAGCTCGTCGGCCGCTTCCGGGACGATGCCGAATTGCTGCGCGCGAGCGCGCTGTTCGAGGCTGCCAGCGGCCTTCTCTCCCGCTGGCCGGAATGACGACATGCGCAGGCCGCAAAGCCCTTGCCTCGGACGCCCGGACATGTTGATCGTGCCGCAGGTTAGTCCTGAAGCCGAGCGCGCATGAGCGTCTTTGTCCTCCGACGTCTGTTGACCTTGCTGGCGACGCTGGTCGGCGCATCGCTGATCATTTTCCTGGTGCTGGACGCGCTGCCGGGCAACGCCGCGCAGATGCTGATGGGCGCCGACGCCTCGCCGGACGCGGTGCGCGCGCTCACCGTGAAGCTCGGGCTCGACCAGCCGCTGGCGGTCCGTTACCTGCAGTGGATCAGGGGTCTGCTCGTCGGCGATCTCGGCAACAGCTACGTCTACGGCACGCCGGTCGCCGGCCTGATCGCGGAGCGGCTGGTGCTGACCATTCCGCTCGCGATCATGGCGATGACGATCACCGTGACGCTGGCGCTCTCGGCAGGCATCTACACCGCCGCCAACCACAACAAGCTCGGCGACGTCGGCGTGATGTCGCTGACGCAAGTGGGCATCGCGCTGCCAAACTTCTGGTTCGCGATCCTGCTGGTGCTGCTGTTTGCGGTGCGGCTGCAATGGCTTTCGGCGGGCGGCTTCGCCGGCTGGGAGGACGGCGTCTGGCTTGGCGTCAGGTCGCTGCTCCTCCCGGCAGTCTCTCTGGCGGTGGTGCAGGCCGCGATCCTCGCCCGCGTCACGCGCTCGGCGGTTCTGGAAGTGCTGCGCGAGGATTTCGTGCGGACGGCGCGCGCGAAGGGGCTCGGCAAGCGCGAGGTGCTGTGGAGCCACGTGCTGCGCAACGCCATGATCCCCGTGATGACGGTGATGGGCCTGCAATTCGCCAATCTGCTCGCCGGCACCATCGTGATCGAGAACGTATTCTATTTGCCGGGCCTCGGCCGGCTGATCTTCCAGTCGATCGCCAACCGCGATCTGATCGTGGTGCGCAATTGCGTGATGCTGCTTGCGGCCATGGTCGTCATCGTCAATTTCGTGGTCGACGTGCTCTACGCCTTCATCGATCCCCGTATCAAGGTCCACGACCTGTGAGCGCGCCCGTGACCATTGACGCCCCGGTCGCGGCGCGCCGTCTGCCGGCCAAGACCTTCTGGGGCCGGGCGCTGCGCCATCGCAGTTTCGTCCTCGGCGGCACGCTCAGCCTGCTGGTGCTCGCCTCGGCGCTGCTGTCGCTGGTCTGGACACCCTGGTCTCCCTACGAGATCGACATCGCCTCGAAGCTTCGGCCGCCGTCGGCGGCGCATTGGCTCGGCACCGATTCCTTCGGCCGCGACGTCGTCTCGCTGCTGCTCGCCGGCGCGCGCTCGACCATTCTGGTCGGCATCATCGCGGTCAGCATCGGGCTCACCTTCGGCGTCTGCCTCGGCCTGATCGCCTCGGCCAGGCGCGGCTGGATCGAAGAGATCATCATGCGCTTCTCCGACTTCACCTTCGCCTTTCCGGCCGTGCTGTCCGCGATCATGCTCGCCGCGGTGGTCGGCCCCGGCATGGTGACCTCGATCGTCGCAATCGGCATCTTCCAGATCCCGACCTTGACGCGGCTGACGCGCGGCTCGGCCAACGCGATCTGGGCGCGCGAATTCGTGCTGGCCGCCCGCGCCTCGGGGAAGGGCAAATTCCGCATCACCGTCGAGCACGTGCTGCCGAACATCCTGTCGATCCTGATCGTGCAGGTCACCATCCAGTTCGCGCTCGCCATTCTCGCCGAGGCCGCGCTGTCCTATCTCGGTCTCGGCACGCAGCCGCCGCAGCCGTCCTGGGGGCGGATGCTGAATGACGCGCAGACGCTGCTGTTCCAGTCGCCGATGCTCGCGGTCTATCCGGGTGCTGCGATCGCCATCGCCGTGCTCGGGCTCAATCTTCTCGGCGACGGATTGCGCGACCTGCTCGATCCCCGGCTGGCGCGGGAGCGATGACGATGGCTGAGCGCTCCGACATGCCGCTGATCGAGGTCCAGAATCTCGGCGTCCGCCTCAACACCAGTCGCGGGCCGGCACAGGCCGTGCGCGGCGTCAGCTTCTCGCTCAAGCGCGGCGAGACGCTCGGGCTCGTCGGCGAGTCCGGCTGCGGCAAGTCGGTGACCGCATTGTCGCTGATGGGCCTGCTGCCGGACAGCGCGGTCGTGACCGGCAGCATCAAGCTCGACGGCAGCGAGCTCGCCGGGCTCGCGGATGCCGACTATTGCCGTCTGCGCGGCAACCGCATCAGCATGATCTTCCAGGAGCCGATGACGGCGCTCAATCCGATGCACACGATCGGCAACCAGGTCGCCGAGCCGCTGCGGCGTCACAAGAAATATTCGGCGGCACAAGCGCGCAAAGAGGCGATCGCCTTGCTCGACCGCGTCGGGTTGCCCGATCCGGCGCGCCGCGTCGATGCCTACCCGCACCAGTTCTCCGGCGGCCAGCGCCAGCGGATCACCATCGCGATGGCGCTTGCCTGCGAGCCCGACCTCCTGATCGCGGACGAGCCGACCACTGCGCTCGACGTCACCATTCAGGGCCAGATCCTCGACCTGATCGCCGATCTCGTCGAGGAGCGCGGCATGTCGATGATCCTGATCTCGCACGATCTCGGCGTCATCGCCGAGAACGTGCAGCGGATGATGGTGATGTATGGCGGTACCGTGATCGAGAGCGGACCGACCGACGAGGTGTTCCGTCGCATGGGACATCCCTACACGCAGGGTCTGTTCCGCGCCCGGCCGAAGCTCGGCGCGCGCAAGGGGACGCGGTTGAAGACGATCTCCGGCACCGTGCCCGAGCTCGCCGACCTCCCGGCCGGCTGCACCTTCTCCGAGCGATGTCCGCTCGTGATCGATGCGTGCCGCACCGCGCTGCCGCCGGTGGTCGAGGTCGGGCCCGGGCATGGCGTGCGCTGCATCCGGACCGACGTCTCGATGGCCGCGAATGTCGGAGCGCTGTCCGCATGAGCACCGCACCGCTTCTCGATGTCAGGGATCTCGAACAGCGCTACATGCTGCCGCGCGAGAGCCTGTTCCGCCCGCCCGGTCAGGTGCGCGCGCTCAATGGTGTCAGCGGCCAGGTCCAGGCCGGCAAGAGCCTCGGTATCGTCGGCGAGTCCGGCTCGGGCAAGTCCACCTTCGCGCGCGTCGTGATGGCGCTGGAGCGGCCGACCTCGGGGCAGGTCGCGCTGCTCGGCCGCGATCTCAACCGCATCTCGGCGGGCGAGCTGCGGCGCGCCCGGCGCGATTTCCAGATGGTGTTCCAGGACCCCTATGGATCGCTTGATCCGCGCCAGACCATTGCGCGCATCGTCGCCGAGCCGCTGACCGTGCTCGATGGCGCTGACCGCACCACCTTCCGCGACCGCGTTGCGGCCGTGCTGCGCCAGGTCGGCTTGCGCGATGCCGACATGGACAAATATCCGCATGAGTTCTCCGGCGGCCAGCGCCAGCGCATCGCGATCGCGCGTGCGCTGATCACCCAGCCCAAGCTGATCGTCGCCGACGAGCCGGTCTCCGCGCTCGACGTCTCCGTGCAGGCCCAGGTGCTCAACCTGATGCAGGACCTGCAGGAGCAGTTCGGTCTCAGCTACATCCTGATCAGCCACGACCTCGCCGTCGTGGACTATCTCTGCGACGAGGTCGCGGTGATGTATCTCGGCCGGATCGTCGAGCAGGGCAGGCCGGAGGATCTGTTCGAGCATTGTGCCCATCCCTATACGCGGGCTCTCCTGGACGCCGTGCCGCGGGCGCGCGCCGGGGGCGGCCGGCGCCGGCGCGGGGCACAGGCCATCGCCTCGCAATCGGCGGCGGCCAGCGGATGTCCCTATGTCGCGCGCTGCCCGCTCGCCGACCAGCATTGCCGCGAAACCCCGCCTGAGCTACGCAGGGTGGGCGAAGGACACTTGGCCGCCTGCCACAAGGCGGAGGCTGTGATGGCGTTGCCGCAGGCGGCCATGGAAGGTTAGTCTCCGCAGCAGGATTGGCACGGGTTCCGGGATTAGAACAGGCCGGGGAGTTACGAGATGTTCAGGAAATTATCGATCGTCGCATTTGCCGCCGCGCTTCTCGCAGCGCCGCTGCCGGTTCTGGCACAAAGCAAGAAGGACAGCGTCGTCATGGCGATGGCGCTGGAGCCCCCGGGGCTCGATCCCACCAACGCCGCTGCTGCCGCGATCGCGGAGGTCACGCTCTACAACATCTACGAGACGCTGACCAAGATCAATGAGGACGGCTCGGTCTCGCCACTGCTGGCCGAGAGCTGGACCGCTTCGCCCGACCTGAAGACCTATACGTTCAAGCTGCGCAAGGGCGTCAAATTCCAGAACGGCGAAGCCTTCGATTCCGCGGCCGTGAAGTTCTCGTTCGAGCGCAACGCGGCGCCGACCAGCACGAACAAGGACAAGAGCCTGTTCCAGGCCTTCGAAAAGGTCGAGACGCCCGACGCCGACACCGTCGTGATCGCGGTGAAATATTCCGAGCCGAACCTCCCGTTCCTGCTCGGACAGGCCAGCGGCTCGATCGTCGAGCCGAAGAGCGCGCCCACCAACGTGACGCAGCCGGTCGGCACCGGGCCCTATCAGCTCGGGGCCTGGGCCAAGGGGTCCTCGATCACGCTGACCAAATGGGCCGATTATCGCAATGCCTCGGCGGTCAAGCTCTCGAAGGTGACGATCCGCTTCATCTCCGATCCGGCGGCGCAGGTGGCGGCGCTGCTGTCGGGCGACGTCGATGCGTTCCCGCGCGTCGCCGCGGCGCGCGCCCTGGCGCAGTTCAAGGCCGATCCGCGCTTCACGGTGCTGGTCGGCGGCTCCAAGGCCAAGACCATCGTTGCGATCAACCATCGGAAGAAGCCGCTCGATGACGTCCGCGTGCGCCGCGCCATCCTTGCGGCGATCGATCGCAAGGCCATGATCGACGGTGCCGTCGACGGCTTCGGCACGCCGATCGGCAGCTTCTACGTGCCGGGTTCGCTCGGCTATGTCGACACCACCGGCGTCAACCCCTACGACCCCGAGAAGGCCAAGAAGCTCTTGGCAGAAGCCGGCGTCACCACGCCGCTCGAGCTCTCCCTCAAGCTGCCGCCGCCGTCCTATGCGCGGCAGGGCGGCGAGATCGTCGCAGCCCAGCTCGCCAAGGTCGGCATCGTCGCCAAGATCGAGAACGTCGAATGGGCGCAATGGCTGTCGCAGGTGTTCGCCGGCAATGGTCCGCATAATTTCGACCTGACCATCGTCAGCCATGTCGAGCCGTTCGACCTCGTCAAGATCACCGAGCCCGACTACTATCTCGGCTACAACAACGATGCCTTCAACGCGCTCTACAAGCAGATTGTGTCGACGCCGGACGAAGCCGCCCGCGCCAAACTGCTCGGCGACGCCCAGCAGAAGCTGGCCACCGACGCCGTCTCCGCCTACATGTACCAGCCGCAGCTCATCACCATCACCGGCAAGAAGCTGAAAGGCGTCTGGAAGGACGTGCCGCAATACGAGAACGATTTCTCGACCTGGTACTGGGAGTAGGGCAGGCACTTATAGTCTGAGTGGCGCGCGGCTCGTTGCTGTGCCCTCTCCCCCTGTGGGAGAGGGCTGAGAAGCCAGTAACCGCAGACTCACTCGGGTGAGGGGTATGTTTCCGCGGATGACCCTCTCTCGTTCTCGAGCAGCTTGATCCGCGGATAGAGACCCCTCATCCGGCGCTTCGCGCCACCTTCTCCCGCAAGGGGAGAAGGGAGGGGAATGCGCGACGATTTCGGAATTGTCGTACTATACCCCCGTTTTGCCCGACGAGTCAAACCGGCGCGCTGGCCCGTCGGCGCAAGTCATTGATCCCGCAGGCCCCGGCTACTGTGCATGGGGTTGTTTTCGCAGTTTTGGTTGAGGCCGCTCGTTACGCCGCCGCCGGCAGATCCGGATCGGCGATCGCCCCTGCGACGCGGACGCGGACGCGCAGGGCGTTGCCGGGCAGGTAGGCGATCGGCATGTCCTCGACGTCGACGGTCTTGAGGCTGTCGCGCGCGGCGCCGGCCTGGACGGCGCGGTCGGCGGCGATGTCGCGCGCCGCGGCGATCGCGTCCTCGCGGCTGAGGTCGCGGAACACCTGGTCGGCTTCGCCGGAGACCTGCGCGATCGCGGCACCCACCGCATTGGCGCAGTCGCCATGCGGCACGCGGACGATCTCGGAAATGCCCGGCAGGCGATCCGGCACCAGGAAGGCGCCGCCGCCGACGGCGAGCAGCGGCACGTCGCCGGCTTCGGTCTTCATGCGGTCGATGTCTTCCTCCAGCTTGCGCCAGGCATCGCGCATCGCGCCCTCGATCAGGCGCTTCGGCAGGTTGGCGACGCGGGAGCGGTCGCCGATATCGATGAGGCCGGCCGCGACGGCGATGTCGGTGGCGGTGAGGCGCGCGCCGCCGAACACCAGCGCGTCCGACGTCAGGCGATAGCCGACGCTGAGCGGGCCGACGCGGACCGGGTCCTCGTCGACATGGCTACCGCCGCCGAGCCCGATCGACAGGAGGTCGGGCATCCGGAACAGCGTGCGGACGCCGCCGACCTCGACGACCGCATTGGCTTCGCGCGGAAAGCCGTGACGCAACTGGCCGATGTCCGAGGTGGTGCCGCCGACATCCACGACCATGGCGTCGTCGAGGCCGGAGAGATGCGCGGCGCCGCGCATGGAGTTGGTGGCGCCGGAGGCAAAGCTCATCACCGGGAAGGCGGTGGCGATCTCGGCCTGCATCACTGTGCCGTCGTTCTGGGTCAGGAACAGCGGCGCGTCGATGCCGCTGTCGGCGATCGCCTTGCGGAAGGCGGCGACCGTGGTGACCGCGAGGTCGTGCAGGGAGGCATTGAGCAGCGCGGCGTTCTCGCGCTCGAGCAGGCCGATGCGGCCGAGATCGTGCGACAGCGTCACCGCGACGTCAGGGCAGATCTCGGCGAGGATCTCGCGCGCGGTGGTCTCGCAGGAGGGATCGAGCGGGGAGAAGCTCGAGCACACCGCGACCGAGCGCAGGCCCTTGTCCTTGATCTTTCGCGCGGCGTCCCTGAGGCCGGCGACATCCAGCGGCATGAACGGACGGCCGTCATAGTCGTGGCCGCCCTCCAGCATGAAGATCTCGCCGTTGACGAGCGAGGCGAGATCGGTCGGCCAGTCGCAGAACGGCGGCAGCGAGGCGCTGGCGGGCATGCCGATGCGGATCGCGCCGATCTTCTGCACGTGACGCCGCTGCACCACCGCGTTGATGAAATGCGTGGTGCCGATCACGACCGCGTCGACCTTCACCGCGGCGGACGGCTCGGCGCGCAACGCTTTGAGCGCGTCGAGGATGCCCGAGGTCACGTCGGCCGTGGTCGGGCGCTTGACGGAATGGACGACCTTCTCGTCGACGATCAGCACGGCGTCCGTGTTGGTGCCGCCGACATCGATGCCAATACGCTTCATGGGATCTTAAGCTCCAGCCGCAGCGGGCGAGAAGAGGGAACGGAAGTCGAGGTCGTAGCCGAACGCGCGCGGGCCGACGAATTCGAGACCGCGCGGGCTCGTCAGCACCGACGGCGCCGGCAGCGCCACCACGGTGACGCGCTGGCCGTAGCGGATGGTCTCGGTGCCGATGCCGTGGCCGTTGACGCTGTCGAGCACGCAGATCAGGTCCGGCGACGTCGCGATCGCATCCTCATCGCGCCAGGCCACGATCCATTCGTTCTGGAACGAGAGTTTCAGCTTCGTGCCGCGATCGGCATCGCTGCCGTCAACCATGGCGGTGCCGCGCAAAAATCCTTCGGTGGTGCGGCGGGCGACGTCGACGATCTTGCCGGTGAACAGCTTCTTGCCCCCTTCGGTCGCAAGCAGCGCCGCGATCGGATCCTCGTGGCGGCGGTTGGCCTCCTGCACGGCACGGCCGATGCGGATCGCCTTGGTCGTGGTGAAGTGGATGCCCCAGTCCTTCACCTCGCGTCCGGTGCGCGGCGCCTTGCTGGTGGAGGCGATCGAACCCATCTCGACGCAGATCTTGCGGCTCGCCCGCTCCATCCATTTCCAGGTCGGCACCTTGGTCACGACCGCCTCGATGCCGCGGGGATCGTAGAGCGTGCAGGGATAGGGACGCAGGCCGCCGATCGCGACTGAGGTCATCTGCGCCTCGGGGAAGGCGCGGCCCATGCAGTCGGCGTCGATCACGGGGATGCCGAGATGGGCTGCCGCCATCAGCGCCTGCACGCCGTTGCCGCCGCCGATCTCCACCGACATCACGGCGCGGAACTTGATGTTGTTGATCTCTTCCTGCATGCGCACGGCGCGCGCGATGTTGCGGCTGTCGGCGAGGCGCTCCTGTCCGACCAGCGGCGCACCCATGTTCGAGACCACCGCGACCCAGTCTTGGTCGTCGAGGTCGAGCGGCGACATCAATTGCACGCGGGTGCCCTCGGCATAGAGCCGGCGCAGGTTGAGCAGGCCGAGATAGGGGCTGCCGCCGCCGCCGGTGCCGAGGATCCAGGCGCCGACCGCGAGTGCCTCGATCTCGTCGAGGCTGATCGTCTTCAATTCCGCTTTGCTCACGACACCAGCTCCTCGACGATACGGGCCGCGGCGGCGATGCCGAGGATGACAGGGCCCGGATAGGCCGTGCGTACGCGTGCCTTGTTGGCACTGGTGTAGCTGATACAGTCCATCACCACGAGATCAGGCTCGAGGTCAGCCATCGTGCGCGCGGCGTCGTCGACCGCGGCATCGTCCGAGCCGGGGCGCAGCGTGATGCCGACGACCTCGACGCCGTCGCGCTGCCACTTCTTGTCAATCAGCGCGGTCTGCTCGGGCAGCGGCGAAAACACGCCGAGCCGGCCCTTCGGCAGCACGGCCTCGACGAGGTTGTGCAGGACGGCCGAGGGCAGGATGACGAGACCGTCGGCCGCGAGGTTGGGGAATTTGCCCGTGCAGGCCATCAGCGTCACGCCGACGCCTTCGTGCTTGAAGCGAGTGATCTGCTGGCTCGCGCGCCGCTCGACCTCCTTCTTGCTGATGGTGACGCCGTCGCCGCTCGGCAGCAGCGTGAACAGCGTATCGTATCCGTCCATCGGCGGAATGGCGTCGATCTCGGCGCGGCTCATGCCGTCGAGCGCGCCGCGCAGCTCGATCTGGATGCCCGGCGACAGCACGGCGGCGATCTCGGCGGCGACGGTGGGGCGCGGGCTCTGGCCGATCACGACCACCCCGATGCGCTGGTGCTTCAATGGCATGTTCATGTCTAGTCCTTCAAGACGACGAGATCGGCCGGCGTCCATTCGAGTGTGACGCCGTTGCCGGGAACGAACAGGCGGCTCGTGCCTGCATTGGGCTGCTGCACGAGGACGCGATGGCCGCCCGCGAGTTCGACGCGGTAGAGCACGGCGCCGCCGAGGAAGTTGGTGTTCTCGACGATGCCGTGAGCGGAGCTGCCGGCTGCAGCGGATTCAGCGCGCGGGATGAGGCGAATCTTTTCGGGGCGCAGTGCGACGGAGAGAACGCCGGTGCCCTGCATCTCCGAAGGCGGCAGGGCGAGGATCAGGCCCTTGCCGACATCGAGGTTCGGGCCGACGCGCTCGCCGCGGAAGATGTTGGTGTCACCGATGAAGTCGGCGACGAAACGCGTCGTGGGCTGGTTGTAGATCTCGGTCGGCGTGCCGACCTGCTCGACGCGGCCGCCGTTCATCACCGCGATGCGATCGGACATCGCCAGCGCCTCTTCCTGGTCGTGGGTGACGAACACCAGGGTCAGGCCGAGCTTCTTCTGCAGCTGCTTGAGCTCGAACTGCATCTGCTGGCGCAGCTTCTTGTCGAGCGCTCCGAGCGGCTCGTCGCAGAGCAGGACGCGTGGCGCGATGACGATGGCCCGCGCAAGCGCGACGCGCTGCTGCTGGCCGCCGGAGAGCTGCGCCGGGCGGCGATCCTCCAGGCCGGACAGCTCGACCATGGCGAGCGCCGCCTTCACCTTGGCCGCAATGGTCGCCTTGTCCAGTCCGCGCATGCGCAGGCCGAAGGCGACGTTCTCGGCGACGGTCCGATGCGGGAACAGCGCGTAATTCTGGAACACCATGCCCATGTCGCGCTTGTGCGCGGGCACATGGGTGATGTCGGCGCCGTCGACGCGGATCGCACCCGAGCTCGGCGTCTCGAAGCCGGCGATCATGCGCAGCGTCGTGGTCTTGCCGCAGCCGGACGGGCCGAGCAGGGAGAAGAACTCGCCCTGCCGGACGTCCATTGCGACCGCGTCCACAGCGCGCACGCCGCCGTCATAGACCTTGCTGACGCCGGCGATCTCGATCGACGCGCTCATGCGCGGAAGATCCGGTTGACGCGCTGGTCGATCTCGTCCTTGCGCTCGTTGTACCACTTCCAGTCGACCTGGATCAGCTTCGAGACCTTCTCGGGCGTGGTGAGCAGCTTGGCGTCGTACTTGGCGTCGAGCTTCACCTTCTTGTTCGCCGGCGAGTACCACACGGTCTCGGCGAGGCGCTTCTGCACCTCGGGACGAAGCATGTAGTTGACGTAGGCGTTGGCGAGCTCCTTCATCTTGCTGCCGGGCGTGATGGTGAGGACCTGCTCCAGCGACAGCACGCCTTCGCTCGGCGAAACGAAGTCGGTCGGCTGGTTCTGGCCGTCGTAGCGATAGATGCCGGAATCGTGGATGACGCACATGCCGACTTCGCCCGACAGCAGCATCTTCTCCATCGCGCCGGTGAAATCGACGATCTTGATCGGCTTCAGCTTCTCCAGCGCGGCATAGGCCGCATCGAGATCGGTCTGGCCTTTGCCGAACAGCGTGCCGCACATCATCAGGAAGGCCTGGCCGAGGCTGTTGACGGGAATGACATAGCCGCCGCGCACGCCGTTGTACTTGGCGTCCCACAGATCCTTCCACGAGGTGACGCCGCTATAGCCCTTGTCGGTGCGCATGCCGAGGCCAATGGCGCTGGTGAAGATCGAGACGCCGACGATCTTGTCGCTGATGGCGTAGGGATAGACGTCGGCGAGGTTCGGTACGAGCTTGGGATCGATCTTCGGCTCGATCAGGCCCATCTCAGCCGCAGCCCATTGCTCGTTGGAATTGGTATGCAGCACGTCGTAGATCGGAGCCGAGCGCGAGCTCGCCTGGAGCTTGGGAAGATAGGGGAAGGCGGAGTCGGTCTGGAGCTTGCACTTGAACTCGCTCTCGAAGGCGGGGCCGATCTCGGCCTTCATGATGTCGCCCCACTTGCCGCCCCAGCCGGTGATGCGCAGCGTCGGATCGTCGGCGCGCGCGACGTAAGGCGCAGCGATGGTGCCGATGCCGAGCGAGGCGCTCGCGGTCAGAAAGCGGCGGCGGCTGAGCGGTCCCAAAGCTTTCATCATGTCTCGAATCCCTGAGGTTACAATGAGCGGTTACAATTTGACGTAGGAGCGCAGGCCGACGGTGCGGTCGAGCCCGATGACGACGACAAAGGCGAGCACGATCGAGACCACCGAGGCGGCGCCGATGGTGCCGTCCAGATCGAACTTGAGATAGTTGAACAGCGTGACCGGCAGCGTCTCGTTGCCGGGCGAGACCAGGAACAGCGACACCGGGAACTGGTCGAACGAGACGATGAAGGCGAAGATCGCACCTGCGAGCACGCCGGGCTTGATCAGCGGCAACGTCACCTCGAAGAAGGTGCGCACGGGGCTCGCGCCGAGATTTTGTGCGGCTTCCTCGAGGCGCAGGTCGAAGTTGTGAAGCACCGCGAGGGTGGTGCGCACCACGTAAGGCAGCGTCACCAGCGTGTGGCCGGCAACGAGGCCCCAGGTCGGCCGGCCCACGTCGAGCAGCACATAGGTCTGGAACAGCGCAAGTCCGGTGAGGATCGCCGGCAACATCAGGGGCGAGAGCATGGTCGCCACGATCAGCCGCGCGCCGGGCAGATTGCCGCGCGCGAGCGCCAGTGCCGCGGAGGCGCCCAGCGCAGTTGCCGACAGCGTGGTGAGCACGGCGACTTCGAGGCTGAAGCCGAGCGCGTGCATGAAGTCGCGCGAGGCGAAGAACTTCTCAAACCAGCGCAAGGACACGCCGACCGGCGGAAATTGAATGAACGGCGTCGGGTTCAGCGCGAACACGACCACGATCGCGATCGGCGCCAGCAGGAAGACCAGGATGGCGATGTTGATCGCGAGGTAGAGGTAGCGGCCATAAGGCCGCGCGGGTCCCGGCGCGCGCACGGACGCCGTCTGCTGTGCCGCAGGGAGTGAGGGTGAGGCTGTGGTTTGCATCGTTGGCCTCACTGCAATTCGCGCTGGCCGGAGACGAGGCCGAGTGCGCGGTTATAGGCGACGACGAGCAGCAGCGAGATCACGAGCAGCACGATGCCGAGCGCGGCGGCGAAGCCGACGTTGAAGTTCGCCGAGATCTGCTGGTAGATCAGGATCGGCAGCGTCATGATCTGGAAGCCGCCGAGCAGGATCGGCGTGACATAGGCGCTGATCGCCAGCGCGAACACGAGAAGCGAGCCGGCGAGGATGCCGGGCAGGCTGAGCGGCAGCGTCACTTCGAGGAAGGCGCGCAAGGGGCTTGCACCGAGATTTTCTGCGGCCTGCTCCAGCCGCTCGTCGATGCGGCCGATCACGCCGGTGAGCGTGAGCACCATGAAGGGGACGTAGATGTGGACGAGCCCGACCACGATGCCGGTCTCGGTGTACATCAGCTTGAGCGGCTGGGAGATGAGGCCGAGCGACATCAGGGTCTCGTTGACCACGCCCTTGTCGGACAGCAGTGTCATCCAGGCGAAGGTGCGCACCACGATGCCGGTCAGCATCGGTGCGAGAACGGCCATCAGCAGCAATGCGTGACCGGTGCGGCTCTTGATCCGCGCCATCCAGTGCGCCAGCGGATAGCCGATCGCGAGCGCGACCAGCGTGGTCACGAGCCCGATCCGGACCGTGGTCCAGATCACCTCGAGATAGAAGGGATCGCCGATCATGCGGACGTAATGACGCGTGGTGAACGCGACCTTCGGCATCACCACCGGGTTGCCGGTGAGCACGCTCATCACCGCCATCAGCCCGATCGGCAGGAAGAAGAATAGCGCAAACAGCAAGGCGCTCGGAAGAATGAAGAGCGCAAGTCCGTTGGGGCGTGTGGCGGCGGTGCTGTTCATCGTGTCCCCGTCTGGATGCGCGCGGCGTCCTGGTCGGACGTATCGCCGGTCATCCGGCGGAGCTTGGCGGCCATCGCCGCAAGCTCGCGCCGGACATTGGCGCGCTCGGCTGCAGTGGTCGCCTGCACGGAATAGGACACCGCGATCCCGATCATCTCGCCGGTCTCGCCGCTCTTCAGCGCAAAGCCTTGCGAGCCGACGCCCTCGATCGATTCGTCGGCCGCCTCCGATACGCCGGTGCGGCGGATCTCGTCGAGGCGCGTCATCAGCTGCCTGAAGCTCTGCGGCGAGTTGCGCGGCAGCTTGGGGTAGGCCGCGGGGACGCGTGCGCGGATGTCCTCGTCGGAGAGACGTGCCAGCATGGCGCGGCCGTTCGAGGTCGCAAGCGCCGGCGTGCGCTGGCCCGGCGGATTGACGACGCGCAGGGGATTGGAGCCCGGTACTATTCTCAGCACCACCTGCTCGTACCCGTCGAGCACGGCGATGTAGCCGGTGTGCCCGGTGCGCGCGCAGACCTCGCGCAGCTCGCGCTCGGCCATGCTGATGAGATCGTCATGGGCGCGGTGAAGCCGGCCGAGCTCGAACGTAAGAAGCCCCGGCCGGTAGCGGCGCGTGTGCGGATCCTGCTCGAGCAGGCCGCAGTCGCGCAGCGAGCGCAGGAGTCGCGAGGTCGAGCTCTTCGGCTTGCCGGTGAGCGCCATCACATCCGCGAACGACAGGTCCGGCCGCGCGCTGGAGAAGCAGCGGAGGATCTCGATCGCGTTGGTGAGAGCGCTCATGAATGCGGGTCCAAGGTAGTTCCATATTTCGGAACCTTGTCCCAAATTCTAAGCCTGGCGCGGGAACGGGCAAGCGGAAATTTCGCGCAGGCTGGCGCCCGATTGCGCAGCTGTGGCGGAAGGTCGCGTGTTGGCGTGGGGAGGCGGCGCACCGGCCGAGAGGGTGCGCCGCCTGTTGGGATCAGGCCGCTTCGGCGACGACGTTGCCGATCCAGCCGCGGGCGAGCGTTACGTCGGCCTGCGACAGTTGATGGCCGACGGGCAGGACCTTGTGCGTTACGCTGGCGGCGGCTTGCGACAGCAGCGCCGCGAGCCGCGCCGAATTGCTCGCCGGCACGATCGGATCAGCCTGCCCGGACAGCAGCAGCACCGGCTTGCCGCCAAGCTCCGCCTTGGGCGGATCCGACAGCGGCACCATGGCGCGCAGCAGCGCCGCACCTGCGAGCACGTCCGGCCGCAGCAGCAGCAACGCCGCCGCGATGTTTGCGCCGTTGGAGAAGCCGACCGCAACCGGCGCCGCGATGCCGTATTGCTTTCGCGCATCGGAGACGAAGTCGCCGAGCTCGAGCGCCCGGAGGCGCACGTCGTCCTCGTCGAACACGCCTTCGGCGAGACGGCGGAAGAAGCGCGGCATGCCGTGTTCGAGCACGCGGCCGCGCGGCGAGAGCAGGGCGGAGCCGGGCGAGATCATCTTGCCGAGCCCGAGCAGGTCGTTCTCGTCGCCGCCGGTGCCGTGCAGCAGCAGGAGCGGTGGGGAGCCCGCGCTGGTCGCGGGCTCGAAGCGATGGATAAAGTCGGTCATGATGCGGTCTCTTCCAAGCTCGGCAGAACGTCCTCGATCTGCTTGCGATGCTGCTCGAGGAAGCTCGGCAGCTTCAGGTCACGTCCCAGCGTCGCGACGGGCTCGTCGACGGCGAAGCCGGGGATGTCGGTTGCGATCTCGAACAGCACGCCGCCGGGTTCGCGGAAGTAGATCGAGCGGAAGTAGTTGCGATCCCTCTGCTCGGTCGGATGCAGGCCGTGATTGGCGACGAGCTTCTGAGCCATCTGACCCTGCTCGGCGTCATCTGCCGCGCGGAAGGCGATGTGATGGACGGAGCCGCCACCCTGATGCCCGCGCAAGAATCCCTTGGCCTCGTAGATGTCGACGACGCTGCCTTCGGCATCGCCCGGGGCCTTGAAGCGGATCACCGAGCCCTCGCGGCCGGTCTCCTTGAAGCCGAACACGTCGGTGAGCACGGCGGCGGTCTTCGCGGCGCTGTCGAGCAGCAGGGTCACGCCATGGAAGCCGCGGATCGCGTGCTCGGCCGGTACGTCGCCATTGCTCCAGCCCGGCTCGTTCTCGGCGCCGGGGACGCCGACGAGTGCCAGCGCCATGCCGTCGGGATCGGTGAACGGCAGCACGGATTCGCCGAAGCGCTTCTCGAGCGCTTCATAGGCGATGCCCTTCTCGGTGAAGCGCTGCGTCCAGTAGCCGAGCGAACGCTGCGGCACACGGAAGGCGGTCTGGTGGGTTTCGCCGACGCCGCGTCGGCCGGGACCGACACCTGCCCAGGGGAAGAAGGTCAGGATGGTGCCGGGGCGGCCGGTCTCGTCGCCATAATAGAAGTGATAGGTGCCGGGATCGTCGAAATTGACGGTCTTCTTGACGAAGCGCAGGCCCAGATCCCGGGTGTAAAAGCCGAAATTGCGGATGGGGTCGCCGGCGATCGCGGTGACGTGGTGCAGTCCAGACATTGTCGTCCTCCAAATGCGGGGAGCGGTCTTGCTCTCTGGCCGGAAATATCGTTCCGCTTTGGATTGGAGACAATCCATGCAAATATGACGGCTATGTCTACGATTTGGAAACAATCGGGCGGGCCGGGCCTTGGATAAGGTCGCCAGCCTCCGGGCCTTCGTGAAGGTGGTCGAAAGCGGCAGCTTTGCCGAGGCGGGCCGCCAGTTGCGGCTGTCGCGCTCGGCGATCAGCAAATACATCGCCGACCTTGAGGAGAGCCTCGGCGTTCAGCTCCTGAACCGGACCACGCGGCACGCCAGCCCGACCGAGAACGGCCAGCGCTATTTCGAGCGCGCGATCGTGATCCTCTCGGAGATCGAAGCGGCGGACCAGGCGGTGACGCAGGCCCAGTCGGCGCCGCGGGGACTGCTCCGCGTCAACGCGCCGATGTCGTTCGGCACGATGCGGCTGGGTCCCGTCCTCGCCGACTTCATGGCGCGCTATGGTGAGCTTCAGCTCCAGATCGTGCTCAGCGACGATCTGCTCGATCCCGTCCAGGACGGCTTTGACGTGACGTTGCGGATCGCGGAACTGGAATCCTCCAGCCTGATCGCGCGAAAAATCATGCCGGTGGCACGCATGATCTGCGCCTCGCCGGATTACCTCGCGCGCCACGGCACGCCTAGGCATCCGCAGGATCTGCGCGAGCACACCTCGCTGACCTACGGCTTCCTGCTCACCGGCAACCAATGGAAGCTCACCGGCGCGGACGGCGATCACTGGATCCAGCCGGCCTGGTCGCTCTGCGTCAACAATGCCGAGGTGCTGCGCGACGTCGCGATCAAGGGCAGGGGGCTCGCGCTGCTGCCGGAGTTCATCGCGACCGACGCGCTACGGAAAGGCGAGCTGCGGACGGTGCTGGACAATTATTCCGCGCCGCCGCTCGCGCTCTACGCTGTCTATCCGCCGACGCGGCACCTGTCGGTGAAGGTGCGGCTGTTCATCGATTTTCTGGTGGAGCGGTTTGGGCGGGAGGAGGAGGCATCAAGCCAGAGGACGTGATCCGTCCGGATCGTCGTCCTATTTCTTGCCGTCGAGAAACTGGCGCACTGCCTTCACGGTTGCCTCTGGTTGCTCCTCCATCAACCAGTGTCCGGCGTCCGGAATGACGACCTCGGTAACGTCAGTCGCGGCGTTGCGCATCACGACGGCTTCCATCTTGCCGAACGACTTCTCACCGCCGACTGCCAGCACGGGAATGGTCAGCTTTGTCGCGATCGCCTTCTTGTTGTCCTCCGCGTCGGTGCGGATCGCCCTGAACTGGGCGAATGCAGCGCGCATGGCGCCGGGGCTAGCATAGATCTCCGCGTAATGTCGGCGCGTCGCCTCCGTGATCTTCGAGGGCGCACCGGCGAAATCATTCCAGAAGCGGTCGAGATAGATGCGCTCGCGGCCCTTGACCAGCCGCTCCATGTCGGGGCCTCCGAGATCGAAATGCCACAGCAGCGGGCTGCGGACGACTTCGTCCCACGGCGGCACGCCGGGCACCGGGGCATCCATGACGACGAGCTTCTCGGTGAGGTCGCGGTACCGGGCCGCATAGGCGTAGGCCACCATGGTGCCGATGTCGTGTCCGATGACGACTGCCTTGTCGATGCCGAGCGACTGCAGGACCGCGCGCATGTCCGCGGCCTGACCCCATTTGTCGTAGCCCTTGTCGGGCTTGTCCGAGAGGCCCATGCCGCGCAGGTCAGGCACAACGACGGTGTGATCGCGCGCAAGGTCGGCGCCGAGCTTTGCCCACATGTCGCCGGTGTCGCCGAAGCCGTGGATCAGGATGACGGCCGGCCCTTTGCCGCCGACACGGACATGGATCTGCGCGCCGTTGGCCGGGATGGTTTTCGCTTTGAAGGTGGAAGGGAACGACTCCTCGGCGCGGGCGGCAGGCACAAGCAGCATGAGCAGAATGGCGAGATATATTGCGCGCACGGGCGCCCCCTTATCGTCCTGAACGTCAGTGCGTGTCCGTACCCTGCTCTTCCGGCCGGAGCAACTCATCCAGCGCGCTCATCGAGGCCTTCTGGAGTGCGGCGAGTTCGCGTGCGGCGCTCTGGTGCTCGGCTGGCGACATCGAGGGCGCTGCCAGCTCCACCTCGCGGCAGCGCTCGAACAGGCGCACGAGGCCCAGCGCGCCGGCGGCACTGCCGAGCTGATGTGTCAGGCGCGCGAGCTGCTTGTGATCGCCGACCGCGGCGGCCTTGGCGATGTCCTCGATCAGTCTGTCGCTGGTTTCCTGCAGCAGATCGTGGAGCTTGGCGATTTGCGTGGGGCCGAGCAGTTCCTTCTGGTCGTCGAGGAAATGCCGGTCGATCAGCGCGCCTGTGGCGAGCTGGGCGGCGGCCGGCTCGTCCTTTGTGTCCTCGAGCGCTTCGCGCAGCGCATTGATCAGGATCGGCTTGCTGACGACCTTGGCGATGCCCGCGCCGGTGAGCCGCTCGCGGGCGCGGCTGGACACGTCGGCGGTCACGGCGATGATGCGCGGCTTCTTCGGCAGATCGAGCTTGCCGATCCGCAAGGCCGCTTCGACGCCGTCCATGTCGGGCATGTGAAGGTCCATCAGGATGACATCGAAGGCCTGATCGCGGGCGAGGGCGACGGCGGAGGCGCCGTTGCCGGCGAGGGTGGGGCGATGGCCGAGCCGGTTCAGAATGGCTTCGCCGACCTCGCGATTGACGGGATCGTCGTCGACCAGCAGCACGCGAAGCTGCCGCGACGGCGGCGGCAGCGCGCCTTGCGCGATGCCGCTCGCGGCGCGGCCGAGCGGCACTTCCAGCGTGAAGGTGCTGCCTTGGCCTGGTGTGCTTTCCACCCGCAGCTCACCGCGCATCAGACGCGTGAGGCGCCGTGCAATGGCAAGGCCGAGGCCGGTGCCGCCGAACCGCCGCGCGATGCTGTCGTCGGCTTGCACGAAATCTTCGAAGATGCGTTCATGCATGTCGGGCGCGATGCCGATGCCGGTATCGCGGACCGTGATGCGCAGGAGAACGTGATCGTCATGCGGCTCGGCTGTCGCGTTCAGGCCGATCCCGCCGCGCGGGGTGAATTTGATGGCATTGCCGATCAAATTGAGCAGGATGCGGTTGAGCCTGACGGGATCGCCGTGCACCGACGCGTTGACCGTTGCATCGCAGGCGAGGTCGAAGGAGAGGCCCTTGCCGAAGGCCTGCGGACGCATCAGGTCGGCGGCGGTCTCGATCAGCTGGTCAAGGCGGAAGTCGCGCGTCTCCAGCGCCTCGGTGCTGGCCTCGAGGCGCGCATATTCCAGGATCGCGTCGACCAGTGCGATCAGCGTTTCGCCCGATGCCGCCGCGGTCGCGAGGTGGCGGCGCTGGGGCTCGCTGAGGCTGCCGTCGTCGAGCAGCTGCAGCACGCCCATGACGCCGTTCAGCGGCGTGCGCAGCTCGTGGCTGACGACCGCGAGAAAGCGCGACTTGGTTTCGTTGGCCTGCACGGCAATGCTGCGGGCGCGCTCGGCGGCATCGTGCTCGGCGAGGGCCTGATCGCGCGCCTTCTCCAGCTCCGAGGTCCGTTCGGTGACCTTGCGCTCGAGCGTCGCGTAGGAGTCGCGCAGGTGAGCGGCCATCAGGTTGAACTGGTCGCCGAGTGCCTCGAGCTCGTCGCCGGTCTTGATCGCGAGCCGCTGGCCGAGATCGCCGCTGCCGATGCGCTTTGCGCCCTGCGTCAGCATCTGGATCGGCACGGTCATGCGCCGGCTGAGGAAGAGCGAGACCAGCACCGCACCGGCAAGGAGCACGACCAGGAGAAACGTGGAACGTCCGATCGAGGCATAGATCGGCGCGTAGGCTTCGGTAAGCGGCAGCTCGACGAACACCAGCCAGCCGAGCGAGGGCACCGTCGCATAGGTCGAGAGCACGCGCTGACCCGACAGGTCCTCCTTGACGAGGCCGCCCGACGGCGGGCCCACGCCGTCGAGCGCGGCGCGCACGTCCGCATGCCCCGAGAGATCGCTTCGTTGCAGCGCCGGCCACAGATCCGGATGCGCGATCAGGACTCCCATGCGGTCGACCACATAGGCCTTGCCGGTGTTGCCGACCCTGATCCCGGCGACGAGATCCCAGATGAAGCGCAGATTGACTTCGGCGACGACGACATTTGGCTCGCGGCCGGTGCCGCGCGTGGCGATCGTCATGAACGGCTCGGTGTCGCCGAAGAAGTAGACCGGCCCGTAATAGGCGCGGCGTTCATTGGCGCCGCGGAAGGCAGACGAGGCGGAATGGTCGGTCTTGCTGCCGACCCTGTCCGCGACGCGGCGCGACACCCGCACCTGCTCGCGGCCCTGCGCGTCGAGCTCGGTGATCTCGGCGATGGCGGGCGAGAGCCGCAGCAGGCGGATGGCGTTCAGGCGATCGTCTTCGTTGGTCGAGAGCTCCGGAGGCAGGCGCGAGAGCCATCTGATCTGGCTCTCGATCTGGCCGACGAACTGGCCGATCTGGATCGCTGCGCTCGCGGCCTGCTCGCGCTGGGTGGCCGCGAGCAGCTGCTTCTGCTCACGATAGGAGAACCAGACGTCGAAGCCGGTGTTGATGGCGAGGGCGGCAAAGGCGAGCGCGACGATCGAGTAGAGATATTTCCGGAACAGCCGGCCGGGGGGCGTCCGCAAATGTCCCTGGTCGGCCGCCTCGTTCACTCGCGGATCTCGTCGGCGCGCGCGAGCAGCGTGAACGGAATCGTCAGTCCGAGCGATCGTGCGACCGTGCGGTTGATCAGAAGCTCGTATTTGCGCGGCGATTGCACCGGCAGATCACCGGCCTTGGTGCCGCGCAGGATCAGATCGACATAGTCGGCCGAGCGCACCTCGAGCGTCGGCCCGTAGCTCATCAGTCCGCCCGCATCCATGAAATAGTGAAATGGATAGATCATCGGGACGCGATACTTCGCCGTGGCCGCGATGATGGCCTGGCGGTTCACCACCAGGAAGCTGTCGACGAGCGAGATCATCGCTGCCTTGGGCGGCTCGGCAAAACGGCCGATCGCCTCGTCGACCTCTCCCGCCTTGCCGACGGGCGTGAGGACCACTTCCACGCCGGATGAAGCGGCCTCCTGCTCGAGCGAGTCGAGATAGTAGCGCCCGGCGCGAGGCGTCGTCGCCGGATTGAACAGCACGCCGACGCGCCGGATGTCAGGCACGGTCTCCTTGATGAGCTGAAGCCATTTGCCGCCCATCTCGGGAGTGCTGCTGGTGAAGCCCGTGACGTTGCCGCCGGGATGCGCGAGGCTCGCGACGAAGCCGTTGCCGACGGGATCGTTGGCGGTCGCGAAGACGATCGGGATCGTCTTGGTGGCCGCGAGCACGGCCGCGGTTTCGCCGGTCGAGCCGGTCAGGATGACGTCCGGCTTGAGATCGACGAGCTCCTGCACGGCGCTCTTCAGCTTGTCGGGCCCGCCGAAGCTCGAGCGGAGCTCTAAGCGGAAATTGACCCCTTCGACCCAGCCGCGCTGCCTTAGTCCCGCGACGAGACCGCCAAGCCGCGTGGTCGCGGCTTCGGTCATGCTTCGTTTGGTCAGTTCGTCGTCGAGCGACAATGCCGTCAGCGAGCCGACGATCCGGATGCGATCGCCCGTTGCGCCGAGCGCAAGGAAGCCCGCAGCAGTTGTCCCTGCAAGGCGAAGGAAATCGCGGCGGGCGACCGCCGGCGCAGCGCGGGCAGAAGCGGGCCGCTCAATCATGAAATGTTTCGCAAAAGTTGTCCCTGCCGCTGTGCATATCCTGAAAGGCTAGCAACCACAATTGATGAAAGCAGGCTTATGAATGCTCATTCGCAGCCATGGCAGCCCGGTACCGTAATTTTACGCGGGCAGGGCGTCGTGTGCTTCGGGCTTTGTCTCTTCTGTGACGCTTCGTGACACCGTGCGGCGTTGCCCACTAGCGCCGCAGCGTGAATTCGTCCGCGCCGCGCCGGTGCTCCCATTTCGCCTGCTCGAGCTCCGGCCTGTCGCATTCGGCTTCCGGATAACCGACGCAGAGATAGGCGATGAACTTCCAGCTGGCGGGCACGTCGAGAATGGCGTGGATGCGATCGGGGTTCAGGATCGAGACCCAGCCAAGGCCGATGCCGTCCGCGCGCGCGGCGAGCCACATCGCGGTGATCGCGGCGACCACGGAATATTCCGTCGTCTCCGGCATGGTGGCGCGGCCGAGGCCGTGGCCGATGTCGCTGGCCTTGTCCGCGAACACGGCGAGATGTCCGGGGGCCTGTTCGAGGCCCGACAGTTTGAGCGTGGCATAGCGCGCCGCGCGTTCGCCGGAATAGCAATCGAGCGCATCGGCATTGCACGCCCTGAAATCCTCGACCACGGCGCGGCGGCGCGCGGCATCGTCAACGACGACGAAGCGCCAGGGCTGGCTGAGGCCGACCGAGGGCGACAGGCAGGCGGTCTCGATCAGGCGGTCGATGGCGCCTTCCGGCAGCGGATCACTGCGAAAACGGCGCACGTCGCGGCGCCACACGAACAGCTCGTGAAGGTGCCGGCGGAAGGTGTCGTCGAACTCGACCATGAGATCAGCGTCCCATCTGGAAGGCTGCGGCGACCAGCAGGATCAGGATTTCGCCGACCTGCTCGAAGGCGCCGAGAATGTCGCCGGTCTGCCCGCCGATCTGGCGGATGGCGAGACGCGCCAGCATCAGTCCGGCGAGCGAGAGCAGGGTCAGGCCGACCAGCGCCTTGCCCGGCCCCAACGCCAGGGCAAGCACGAGCGTTCCAACCGCGAAGGCGATCGCGATGCTGCGGCCGGGCGGCACACCTGCGCTCGCCGACAGCCCGTTGGGCCGCGCCGGCGGCACCAGCGACATGAAGGCCGGCACGCCCGCGCGTGCAGCAGCATGCGCGGCGCACAGCGCGAACGTGACGGCCAAAGGACTGGAGATCGTCGCGAGCGCGCTCCAGCGCAGGCCGAACGACAGGATCAGCGCGCACACGCCGTATGTGCCGATCCGGCTGTCGCGCATGATCTCGAGCTTGCGCTCGCGCGTGCGGCCGCCGCCGAGCCCGTCGGCGGTGTCGGCAAGGCCGTCCTCGTGCAGCGCGCCCGTGATGAGGGCCGTCGTCGCGAGCGCGAGGAGGGCGGCAAGGTTCGGCGCCAGTCCAAAGCGGATGGCGACCTTGTAGACGAACGCGCCGGCAAGGCCGACCAGAAGGCCAGCGATGGGCAGGGCCCAGGTCGCGCGCGCAACGGTGCCGTCGGCGGCGGGCTTCGACGATGCGACGGGAAGGATCGTGACGAACGATGCCGCCATCCTGAGATCGGCGACGATGTCCTTGAGAAGCTCCGCGCGCGGCATCATTTCAGTTTCATCGGCAGGCCGGCGACGACGAACTCGACCTCGTCGGCGCACTCGGCAATCGTCTGGTTCATGATCCCCGCGGCGTCGCGATAGAGGCGCGCCAGCGCATTGTCGGGCACGATGCCGAGGCCGACTTCGTTGGTGACGAGGACAACCGGGCTGTTGAGGCGGGGCAGGGCGGCAGCCAATGCGTTCACTTCGCGCTCCCAGTCGCGCCCGGCATGCATCAGGTTGGAGAGCCAGAGCGTCAGGCAATCCACCAGCCGCGCGCCGCCGCCGTCGCTTGCGACGAGCGCGCCGACGAGATCGAGCGGCACTTCGCGCTCGATCCAGTCGGTTCCGCGGCGCGCGCGATGCTTGGCGATGCGCGCCTCCATTTCCCCATCCAGCGCCTCGGCCGTCGCGACGTAGACGGGCTGCCCGGGAAAGGCGCGCGTGCGCATCTCCGCACGCTTGCTCTTGCCCGATCGCGCTCCGCCGGTGATCAAGATGACGGCCATCAAAGTCTCCTGTGGGCCTGACTAATCACCAAACGCGGTCAAAGACAAAGCCGAAATCAGGCAGGCAGGGGCTTGCGCTCGCCCCCCGCTTTGCGCAACAGGGGCGGGACAGGAGGCGGGTTTGGGCTTTGCGGGCGCGATGGTGGTGGCGATGGCGGTGGATGCCCTTCTGGGCTGGCCGTCATGGCTGTTCGCGCGCATCGGCCATCCCGTGACCTGGCTTGGACGGGCGATCGGTGCCATCGATGCCGCCTGGAATCGCGAGTCCGATCCGCCGGCGCTCCGCCGCGCTGCCGGCATCGCCGGCGCAGTTCTGGTGATCGCACTCTCCGTAGCGATCGGCTGGGTGATTCAGAACTTGCTTCAGGCCTTGTTTCCTTGGGGATGGGTGCAGATCGTGCTGGCCGGCGTTCTGGCCTGGCCGCTGGTCGCGCTGCGCTCGCTGCATGATCACGTCGCCGCCGTCGCAACGCCGCTGCTGGCCGGCGACATCACCGCGGCCCGCGAGGCGGTCGCGCGCATCGTCGGACGCGATCCCGCGGCGCTCGACGAGGCCGGCATCGCGCGCGCGGCGATCGAGAGCCTCGCCGAGAATGCGTCCGACGGGATCGTCGCGCCGGTGTTCTGGGGCGCGCTGTTCGGCCTGCCTGGGATACTGGGCTACAAGGCGATCAACACGCTGGATTCCATGATCGGCCATCGCAGCGCGCGTCACGAGGCGTTCGGCTGGGCCGCGGCGCGCATCGACGATGTCGCCAACTTCATTCCGGCACGCCTGACCGGGTTTCTGTTCGTGCTGCTGGCACCGAGGCGAGCCGAGGCGCTGTCATGCATGACGCGCGATGCGCGCCGCCACCGTTCGCCCAACGCCGGCTGGCCGGAAGCGGCGATGGCCGGTGCGCTTGGCGTCCGCCTCAGCGGCCCCCGCATCTACCACGGCAGCGTCACGAACGAGCCCTGGCTTAACGGCGGCGTGCGCGATCCGCTGGCCGCCGACATCGGCGAGGGTTTGGCGGTCTACCGCCGCGCCATGCTACTGCTCGCCGGCCTGCTTGCGATCCTCGCCTTCGCGTGAAAGAACGGGGCATGCGCGAGCACGGTGGAAATCTCGATCTGGCCCAGCAGCGGTTTGGCGGGCGGACGGACGACTGGATCGATTTGTCGACCGGGATCAACCGGGTGCCTTATCCCGTCGGCGATTTGAGCATGCGTGCGTGGACCGCGTTGCCGCCGCCTGCCGAGATCGAGGCGCTGCATCAGGCGGCGCGGCATGCCTATCGCACGAGCGCTGCGATGGTCGCGATGGGCGGCGCGCAGGCCGCCATTCAACTCCTGCCACAACTCGCGCCGCCGGGCCGGGCCCGCATCCTCGCGCCGACCTACAATGAATATGCCGGCGTTCTGTCGGCTGCCGGCTGGGATGTTCAGGAGGTCGGGGAGCCCGACGCGCTGGCAGGCGCGGATATCGCCATCGTCGTCAATCCCAACAATCCCGATGGTCGGTGTTTTGCGCCAAGGGATTTGCTGGCGCTGCTGCCGCGCGTCGGCCGTCTCGTGATCGACGAAAGCTTTGCCGATGCCGTTCCGCAGCTATCGCTCGCACCTGAAGCCGATCGGCCGGGGCTGCTGATCCTGCGCTCGTTCGGAAAGTTTTATGGTCTTGCCGGCCTCCGGCTAGGCTTCGTGATCGGCCATGCCGCCGACATCGGCAAGCTCGCGGCGGCGGTCGGGCCCTGGCCGGTCTCGGGCGCGGCGATCGCGATCGGCTGCCGCGCATTGCGTGACGATGCATGGGGCGAGGCGACGTCGGCGCGGCTGGCTCGCGATTGTGCCCGCCTCGATGACATGGCGCGCGCGCAGGACTGGACGCTCATCGGCGGCACGCCGCTGTTCCGTCTCTACGAGACGCCTGACGCGCTTGCCGCGCAGGAGAGGCTGGCGCGTGGCCAGATCTGGTCGCGCGTGTTTGCGCAAAAACCGACATGGCTGCGGCTCGGGCTTCCCGGCAGCGAAGCCGAATGGTCGCGCCTCGCCGAGGTCCTAGCGCGCTAGCGCCAGCAGGCCTTCGACGTCGAGATGCGTCTCGATGTGGTCGGCGAGGGCCTCGAGCGCGCTTTCGACCCGGGCGTGATACGGCTCCTCGCCTGCGGGGACATCGAGCTTCGCGAGATAGGCCCTGCGAAAATCGTCCGACGTGAACAGGCCGTGCAGATAGCTGCCCTGCACGCGGCCATCGCCGGAGATCGCGCCTTCCGCTTCGCCGTTCAACGTTGCGAACGGCCGGCGACGATCCGGTCCGTCGGTGCGGCCGATGTGGATTTCGTAGGCCTCGATCGGCTGATCGGTGGCGGCATGCACGGCCGCAACGCGCGTCAGCGTTTTTTGCGGGCTCATCACCGTCTCGACATCCAGTAGTCCGAGCCCCGGCGTGTCGCCTGCGGGGCCTTCGATGCCGTCAGGATCGGCAACGCTGCGGCCCAACATCTGATAGCCGCCGCAGAGGCCGAGCACATGGCCGCCGCGGCGGTGATGCGCGAGCAGATCGATGTCCCAGCCCTGCGCGCGCAGGAAGGCAAGATCGCCGCGGGTGGATTTCGAGCCGGGAATGATGACGAGGCGGACGTCGCCGGGGATCGCTTCACCCGGACGCACCATCACGAGATCCACGCCGGGCTCTAGCTTGAGCGGATCGAGATCGTCGAAATTCGCGATCCGCGACAGCGCGAGGCAAGCGATCTTGCACTGGCCCGGCTTGCGCGCATCGCTCAGGCCCAGCGCATCCTCGGCCGGCAGCTCGCCGGCGCGCGCAAACCACGGCAGCACGCCGAGGCCGCGCCATGCGGTCTTCTCCGCGATCAGCTTGTAACCGTCGTCGAACAGCGTGGGATCGCCGCGGAACTTGTTGATGACGAACCCCTGGATCATCGCGGCATCATCAGGGTCGATTACCGTTTTGATGCCCACGAGCTGCGCGATGACACCGCCGCGATCGATGTCGCCGACCAGCACGACCGGCACATCGGCCTTGCGGGCAAAGCCCATATTGGCGATGTCGGACTTGCGCAGGTTGACCTCGGCCGGACTGCCGGCGCCTTCGACCAGCACCAGGTCGGCGCGCGCCTTCAGCCGTTCGAAACTCTCCAGCACCGCGCCCATCAGCGACGGTTTCATGGCCGCATATTCGCGCGCCCGCGCGGTCGTGATGCGCTTTCCATGCACGACGACTTGCGCGCCCACATCGGTCTCAGGCTTGAGCAGCACCGGGTTCATGTCGGTGTGCGGCTCGACGCCGGCGGCCAGCGCCTGCAACGCCTGCGCACGCCCGATCTCGCCGCCATCGACGGTGACGGCGGCGTTGTTCGACATGTTCTGTGGCTTGAAGGGGAGTATACGCAGGCCGCGGCGCGTGAAGGCGCGCGCAAGGCCGGCGACGATGAGCGACTTGCCGACGTCCGAGCCGGCCCCCTGGATCATCAGCGCGCGCGTCATCGCAATCAGAACTCGACGCCGGCCTGCGCCTTGATGCCGGAGCGGAACGGGTGCTTCACCAGCGTCATCTCGGTGACGAGATCGGCGATCTCGATCAGCTCGTCCTTGGCGTTGCGGCCGGTGAGCACGACATGCGTCATCGCAGGCTTCTGCGTTGTCAGGAATTCGACCACTTCGGCGATGTCGAGATAGTCGTAGCGCAGCGCGATGTTGATCTCGTCGAGCACGACCATGCGCAGGTTCTCGTCGAGAATCAGCTCCTTGGCCTTCTCCCAGCCGGCGCGTGCGGCGGCGATGTCGCGGGCGCGGTCCTGCGTCTCCCAGGTGAAGCCTTCGCCCATCGCGTGGAACTGGCAGAGGTCGCCGAAATGCCCGGTGAGCAGGCGCCGCTCGCCGGTATCCCAGGCGCCCTTGATGAACTGCACGACCGCGCAGGGGAAGCCGTGGGCGACGCAGCGCACGATCATGCCGAAGGCCGAGGAGGACTTGCCCTTGCCGGCGCCGGTGTGGACGATGATGAGGCCCTTTTCGCCGCTCTTGGTCGCCATGATCTTGTCGCGGGCGGCCTTCTTCTTCGCCATTTTCTGGGCGTGCCGGGCGTCGATTTCCTCGGCTGTTTGGGTATCCGGTTCAGGCGTCATCGGTCCCGGTCCTTCGGCTTGACAAGAGGCGGCCGGGGGCAAATGGTGGCCCGGCGCTGGTTCCTGTCCTATGACAGGCGAAGAGGGAATGCGATAGGGTCCGAATCGGCAAGATTTGGGTTCAAAACGCAGCCGCCCCCGCGACCGTGACCGGAGAGATGCCCGAAGCCACTGACCCCTCACGGGATCGGGAAGGCGGGGATCGAAGGGCCAAAACCCTGCTCCGCAAGCCGGGAGACCTGCCAGCGCGGACGAGTTTTGGACCGGCGGACGGGGTGTTCCGCGACGGGGAAACGGCCTCTCAAGTCAGGGTCCGTGCGCCTCATCGCCGCCCGCTGACTATCCTGGAAGAGGCGATGACCGTCACACTTCACGTCTGTATTACCTGCCGCGCCGGCCAGACGCTCGGCGAGGGCGAGACCACGCCCGGCAAGCGGCTGCATGGCGCGATCCTCGAGGCCGGCGTGCCCGAGGGCGTCAACGTGGTTCCCGTGGAATGCCTGTCTGCATGCAGCCAGGGCTGCTCGGTCGCGCTCAGCGCGTCCGGCCGCTGGTCTTATGTCTATGGCCGCCTGTCGGACGCCAATGCGCAGGACGTCGTCGCGGGCGCCGCGGCCTACGCGGCCGCGCCTGATGGAATCGTGCCCTGGCGCAGCCGTCCCGAAATCTTCCGCAAGCAGTCGCTTGCCCGCATTCCTCCCCTTACCGTCATTCCCGAGGCCGCCGAATGAACTCGCTCGCAAAAGTACCCGTCACTGTGGTCACCGGCTTTCTCGGTTCCGGCAAGACGACGCTGATCCAGCATCTGCTCAGCAATCCCAACGGCAAGAAGCTCGCGGTGCTCGTCAACGAGTTCGGCAGCGAAGGTGTCGATGGCGAAATCCTGAAGTCCTGCGCTGACGCCAATTGCCCGGAGGAGAACATCGTCGAGCTCGCCAATGGCTGCATCTGCTGCACGGTGGCCGACGATTTCATTCCGACCATGGAGCAATTGCTGGCGCGCCCGGTGCGGCCCGATCACATCCTGATCGAGACCTCGGGGCTGGCACTGCCGAAGCCGCTGCTGAAGGCGTTCGACTGGCCGGAGATCCGCTCTCGCATCACGGTCGATGGCGTGATCGCGCTCGCCGATGCCGAAGCCGTCGCGGCCGGCCGCTTTGCGCCCGATCCGGATGCGGTCGAAGCGCAGCGCGCCGCGGACGAGAATCTCGACCACGAGACGCCGCTGTCGGAAGTGTTCGAGGATCAGATCGCCTGCGCCGACATCGTGCTCTTGACCAAGGCCGACCTTGCCGGCAGCGCTGGCATCGAAGCCGCCAAGGCCGTGATCACCGCCGAGATGCCGCGCCGCGTGCCGATGCTGCCCGTGACCGACGGCGCAATCGATGCGCGCGTCATCCTCGGCCTTGGAGCAGCCGCCGAGAACGATCTTGCCGCGCGTCCCTCGCACCATGATGGCGAGGAGGAGCACGAGCACGACGATTTCGCCTCCGTCGTGATCGATCTTCCTGAGGTGGCGGATGTCGATGCACTCGTTGCATCGGTGCAGAAGCTGGCGCGCGAGCAGAACGTGCTGCGCGCCAAAGGTTACATTGCCGTCGCCGGCAAGCCGATGCGGCTGCTGCTGCAGGCGGTCGGCGAGCGCGTGCGTCACCAGTTCGACAAGCCCTGGGGCGCGGGCAACAGGCAGTCAAAGCTCGTCGTGATCGGCGAGCACGGCGATATCGACGAGGCTGCGATCAAGGCGGGATTGGGAGTCTGATGCACGTCGTCTTCCGCGAGAGCCGCGGTCTCGAGGAGACCGCGACGCCAAGAGACATCGGCCAGGACCCGGCCGATCTCGTGGTGCTCTCGTATTCGGATTCCGACCTTGCCGCGTTTGCGGCCGGCTGGCGGCGCGGGCGGCGCAGCCTGCCGTCGCTGCGGCTCGCCAATCTCGCGGAGCTGCGTCATCCGCTCTCGGTCGATACCTATGTCGAGCGCACGCTGTCGCAGGCGCGCGGCATTCTGGTGCGGCTGATCGGCGGCGAATCCTACTGGCCGTACGGGCTCGCGGCTCTGCAGCAGCTCGCGAAGGATCGCAATATCGTGCTGGCCGTGCTGCCCGCCGATGGCCGCGACGACGTCAGGCTCGATGCATACTCGACCCTGCCGGTTTCGACGCTGCGCCGGCTCAAGGTGCTCTGTGACACCGGCGGCCCGGTCGCGGCGCAAGCGGCGATCGCGCAGCTTGCGTTGGCCTCCGGGCTCTATGCAGGTCCGGTCGTCGGCGAGACGAGCGTGCCCGAGATGGGCTTTTATGATCCCGCGCGCGGTGTCATTGCTGCGCCGGCGGGCGGAGCGAAGCCGCTCGCGCTCGTGACGTTCTATCGCTCCTATCTCACGGCCGCGGATACCGGCCCGGTCGATGCCCTGATCGCCGCGCTGCGCGAGAAGGGCTTTGATGCGTATGGCGCGTTCGTCACCTCGCTGAAGGGCCCGGGCGTTGCGGGCTGGCTGCGGGACTGGCTTGCGCTGAATGCACCGGCCGCCATCGTCAATGCGACGGCATTTTCTGCGATGGGCGAAGACGGCACCACGCCGTTCGATGCCGCGTCATGTCCGGTCTTCCAGGTCGCACTTTCGTCGGCGCGGCGCGAGGATTGGGCGGACTCGCTGCGCGGCCTGTCGCCCGGCGACCTCGCGATGCATGTGGTGCTGCCCGAGGTCGATGGCCGCGTGTTCACAGGCGTGGTGAGCTTCAAGTCGGCGGCAGAGCGCGATCCCGATCTGCAGTTCTCGCATCTGGCGCACAGGCCAGATGAGGATCGCGTGAACGCCGTCGCAGCGCGCGTGGCCGCCTGGCGGCGACTTGCGGAGAAGCCGGTTGCCGAGAAGCGGCTGGCGATCGTGCTCTCGAACTATCCGGGCCGCCCGCACCAGATCGCGCATGCGGTCGGGCTGGATGCGCTGGCGTCGGTCGAGGCCTTGATATCCGATCTCGCGGAAACCGGCTTCGATGTCGAGCCGGTCCATGCGCTCGGCGAAACGCTGCTGAACCGGCAACTCACCTGGAGCGTCGCCGACTACCGCGCGGCGCTCGCGCGGTTGCCGCAATCCTTGCAGGATGACCTCGCGCAAGCCTGGGGCGCGCCGGAGAGTGATCCCAGCTGCCGCGATGGCGCATTCCAATTCGCGGCCGTCGCTTGCGGCCAATCGATCGTCGCGGTCCAGCCGGAGCGCGGCGATGCGGTGGCGCGCGATGCCGACTACCACGATCTCGGCCGCACGCCGCGCCATGCCTATGTCGCGTTCTATCTCTGGCTACGTGAGCAGTGCTACGATGCCCTCGTGCACATGGGTGCACACGGCACGCTGGAATGGCTGCCCGGCAAGTCCGTGGCGCTGTCGTCCGCGTGCTGGCCGGAGGCGCTGATCGGCCATCTCCCGGTCATCTATCCTTTCATCGTCAACGATCCCGGCGAGGCCGCGCAGGCCAAGCGTCGGATCGGCGCGGTGACGATCGGCCATCTCCCGCCGCCGCTCGAAAGCTCCGTCGTGCCGGAAGGACTGCGCCGGCTCGAGCGGCTCCTCGACGAATATTCGACCGCCGATGGTCTCGATCCCGCGCGCCGGCAGCGACTGATCGCCGCGATCCGTGACGAGGCGCGGGCCGCAGGGCTCGAAGACGATCTCGGCCTCGATGCATCGGCTGCACCCGCCGAGGCCATTCCGCGGATCGACCGCTTCGTCTGCGACCTCAAGGAGAGCCAGTTCGGCGACGGCCTGCACGTGTTCGGCCGCGGCACCTGCGGTAGCGCCGAGCGGGATGCGCTGCGTGCTGCGCTCGCCGGGCAGCGCGTCGCGCCGGGGCCGTCGGGCTCGCCCTATCGCGGCCGTCAGGACGTGCTGCCGACGGGACGCAATCTTTTTGCCGTCGATCCGCGCGCGGTGCCGACGCCGTCCGCGCATGCGCAAGGCATCAAGCTTGCCGAAGAGCTGCTGCGGCGCCATCTGCAGGATCACGGCGACTGGCCGAAGGGTCTTGTGGTCGACCTCTGGGGCTCGGCGACGATGCGCACCGCGGGCGAAGAGTTCGCCATGGCGCTGCATCTCGCCGGTCTTGCGCCGCGCTGGGATCACGCTTCGGGCCGCGTCACCGGCTACGACATCGTCGCGCCGGCCGAACTCGGCCGTCCCCGTATCGACGTCACGCTGCGGGTATCGGGCCTGTTCCGCGATGTCTTCGCGGGTCTTGCGCAATTGTTCGAGACTGGATCGCAGGCGCTCGCCTCGCGCGAGGACGAAGGCGAGGAGAACCCGTACCGTCACCGCGCCTCCCGCGTGTTCGCGCCGCGGCCCGGACAATACGGCGTCGGCCTCTCGGCAATCCCCGATGCCTTCACACAAGAGACGCGCGACGCCGCCGGCGAAGCCTGGCTGTCGGCCTCGTCCTGGGCATTCTCCGCCGATGGCGAGATCAGGCCCGATCGCGCCGGCATCGAGCAGCGGCTCGCCGCCGCCGACGCGTTCGTCCACGTCCAGGACTTGCCCGAAACCGATCTGCTGCTCGCTGCGGATTATGCCGCGCACGAAGCCGGCGTCGCGGCGGCGGCCGCCCATCTCGCTGCAGCCGGACCATCGCTTTATCACCTCGATACGACGCGCCCCGAGCAGCCGCATGCGCGCACGCTGACCGAGGAAATCTCCCGTGTCGTCCGCGCGCGCGCAGCCAATCCGGCCTGGATCGCCGGCATGATGCGCCACGGTTTTCGCGGGGCGGCCGAGATCACCGCGACGCTGGAGCACATGGCCGCCTTTGCGCATCTCGCCGGCGCCGTGCCGCCGCATCTGTTCGATCTCTATTACGACGCGACGCTGGGCCACGACGACGTCCGCGCCTTCATGGCGCGTGAAAATCCAGCGGCCCTTGCCGCGATGGAGACATGCTTTACCCGCCTGCACGAGGCTTCACTCTGGCGAACCCGCCGCAATTCCATTGCGGCTGCGTTGCGGGAGGCCTCATGAGCGCGGTCATGGTCAAGGGCTGGTGCCCGGGCGCGCTCCGGCCGATGCAATCGGGCGACGGGCTTGTGGTCCGCGTGCGGCCGTTCGGCGGGCGGCTCGATGCGGCGCAGGTCTCCGGACTGGCGCATCTCGCCGAACGTCATGGCAATGGCCTGATCGACGTCACCAGCCGCGCCAATCTCCAGATCAGGGGCGTCAGCGAAAACAGCCATCGGCTGCTGCTCGATGGCCTGGCGCAACTGGCGTTGCTCGATCCCGACGCCGATACCGAATCCCGCCGCAACATCCTGGTGACGCCGTTCTGGCGCGTGGGTGACGAGACCCAGGCGCTGGCCGCCGAGCTCGAAGAGGCGCTCGAGAACAGCCTGCTCGCGCTTCCGACCAAGTTCGGCTTTGCCATCGACGACGGCAGCTCGCGCGTGCTCGCCGGCGATTCTGCCGACGTGCGGATCGAGCGCGATCGTGCCGGAGCATTGCTGGTGCGCGCCGATGGTGCCAGGCGCGGCCGTTTGGTCGCGCGCGGCGAGGCCGTCGCCACTGCGCTCGCGCTCGCGGACTGGTTCGTGTCTTCGGGTGGCGCCAGGGGCGGGCGAGGGCGCATGGCCGCGCATCTCGCGGCCGGCGCGGAATTGCCCGAGGTGTTGCGGGGTGAAGCCGAACCCGCGCCGGTCATGGCGGCGGCGCGTCCCGGCCTTTATCCGCAGGGCGCGATGGTCGGCGTGGCCTTCGGACAGATGCCGCACGGGACGCTCAACCAGTTAGCCGGTTGCGGACATGCACTGCGCATGACGCCGTGGCGGATGGTCTTGAGCGAAGACAAGCGGACGATGCCGTCCGCGGCCGGCCTCATCACCGAGGCCTATGACCCGGCGCTGCGCGTCATCGCCTGCAGCGGTGCGCCGCGCTGTCGCGAGGCCCACGCGGACACCCGTGCTCTCGCCGCCGCGCTTGCGCCGAACATCGGCGCGGCCGCACGCCTGCACGTCTCCGGCTGTGCCAAGGGCTGCGCGCATTCCGGCGCGGCCGCGATCACGCTGGTCGCGACCGGTGCGGGGTTCGATCTCGTCCGCGGCGGATCGACCCGCGACGAGCCGATCCTGCGCGGGCTGAACCGCGACGACATCGTCGGCAATCCCTCCATCCTGCTGGGAGGGCATTGATGCCGCACGTCTACGAAACCGATGGCGCAGCGATCTACCGCCAGTCCTTTGCGACCATTCGCGCCGAGGCCGATCTTGCCCGCTTCGCGCCCGATGAAGAGCAGGTCGTGGTGCGGATGATCCATGCCGCCGGCATGGTGGGGCTCGAGGCGCATATCCGCTTCACACCGGGCATGGCGACCGCTGCGCGCGCAGCGTTGCAGAAGGGCGCCCCGATCCTGTGCGATGCGCGCATGGTCTCGGAAGGAATTACGCGCGCCAGATTGCCCGCGGCGAACGCCGTGATCTGCACGCTCGGTGATCCCACCGTGCCCGCACTCGCCCAGTCCATGCGCAACACACGCTCGGCCGCGGCGCTCGAATTGTGGCGGCCGCATCTCGACGGCGCGATCGTCGCGATCGGAAACGCGCCGACGGCGCTGTTCCACCTCCTCAACATGCTGGAGGACCGTGATTGCCCGCGGCCGGCGGCGATCATCGGCTGTCCGGTCGGCTTCGTCGGCGCCGCCGAATCCAAGGCCGCGCTGATGGCCGATCCGCCGGTACCGGCGCTGACGGTTGAGGGCCGCCTCGGCGGCTCAGCGATCACGGTCGCAGCCGTCAATGCGCTGGCGAGCCGGAGCGAATAGCGATGGGACGCATCATCTGCTGCGGTCTCGGCCCCGGTGATCCCGATCTGATGAGCGTGCGCGCCGACCGCACCGTGCGCAGCGCCGCGCATGTCGCCTATTTCCGCAAGAAGGGTAGGCCGGGTCAGGCGCGGCGCATCGTCGACGGCATGCTGGCGGCCGGCGTGACCGAATATCCCATGGAATATCCGGTCACGACGGAGATTGCCTTCGACAGCCCCGAATACGTGCAGCTGCTCGCCGGCTTCTATGACGAATGGGCCGAGCGCCTGGCGCGGCTTTCGCGCGCCGTCGATGTCGTCGTGCTCTGCGAGGGCGATCCCTATTTCTACGGATCCTTCATGCATCTGCACACGCGCCTACAGGGCCGCGTCGAAATCGAGGTGATCGCGGGCATCCCCGGCATGGTCGGCTGCTGGAACGGCGTCGGCCGGCCGATCGCGCTCGGCGACGACGTGACGACGGTGCTGATGGGCACGCTTCCCGAGCACGAGCTCGAGCGCCGCATGCGCGATTCCGATGCGCTCGTCGTGATGAAGACCGGCCGCAATCTTGCGAAGGTGCGCCGCGCGCTCGCATCCGCCGGCCGGCTCGACGACGCCTGGCTGGTCGAGCGCGGCACCATGCCGGGCGAACGCGTCGTACGGCTCGCCGAGATCGACGCCGCCGACTGTCCTTACTTTGCGATCGTGCTCGTGCACGGCAAGGGCCGGCATCTGGACGCCGCCGAATGACGGGCACGCTGACCATCGCGGGCCTCGGCCCGGGCAGCGAAGCGCTGGTGACGCCCGAAGTCACCGCCGCGCTCGCGACCGCGACCGACATCCTCGGCTATGCGCCTTACGTCTCGCGCGTGCCGCCGCGGCCGGGCCTGACGCTGCATCCGTCCGACAACCGCGAAGAGCTGCGGCGCGCGAGCGAGGCCCTGCGGCTTGCCGCCGAAGGCGGGCAGGTCGTCGTCGTCTCTTCCGGCGATCCCGGCGTCTTTGCGATGGCATCCGCCGTGTTCGAGGCGCTCGAGCAGGCGCCGCGCTATCGGGACTTGCCGATCCGCGTGCTGCCCGGCATCACCGCGATGCTGGCAGCTAGCGCGCGCGCCGGCGCGCCGCTCGGCCACGATTTCTGTGCGATCAATCTCTCTGACAATCTCAAGCCTTGGGCCGTGATCGAGAAGCGCCTGCGCCTTGCGGCGGAAGCTGATTTCGCCATCGCGCTGTACAACCCGCGCTCGGCAAGCCGCCCGGAGGGCTTTGGCCGTGCGCTGGCGCTGCTGAAGGAAGCCGGCTGCGGCGAACGTCTCATGATCTTTGCGCGCGCGATCAGCGCAGCCGACGAGAAGATCGAGACCGTGACGCTGAACGAGGCGCGGCCCGAAATGGCCGACATGCGGACGCTGGTGATTGTCGGCAATTCGCAGACGCGGCGCGTCGGCCGCTGGGTCTATGCGCCGAGGCGGGTCGAATGACCGAGCCACTGCATCACGTCGGTGACGCTCTCGACCCGCGGTCGCTCGGGCAGCTCTGGCCGCGAGATCATGATCACGGGCACGCCGAGAATGCGCGCCGCGTCGATCTTGGCGCGCGCGCCGTCGCCGCCGGAGTTGCGGGCGACGATCCAGCCGATGCCACGCGTGCGCATCATCTCCAGCTCAGCTTCGAGCATGAACGGGCCGCGCGACACGATCACGTCCGCGGAAAAGGGCAGGGGCGCTTCGGGGGGATCGACGAAGCGCAGTGTGTAGGTGTGCTGCGGTTTGCCGGCGAACGGAGCGATGTGCTGGCGGCCGATGGCAAGGAACACGCGTGCGGAAGTCGCAGGCAGCGCGGCGACCGCCGCGTTGACGTCCGCGACCTCGATCCAGTTGTCGCCTTGCGTTCTTTCCCAAGCCATGCGTTCGAGCGCGATCAACGGCGTACCGGCTTCGGCGCACGCCGCGACCGCATTGCGGCTCATCTCGGCAGCGAAGGGATGCGTCGCGTCGATGACATGCGTGATGCCTTCGCGCCTGATATAGTCGGCAAGCCCGCTCACGCCGCCAAAGCCGCCGATGCGCGTCGGCAACGGCTGGTCGGCGGGCGCGCGGGTGCGGCCGCCGTACGAATACACGGCGTCGATATGTGCTTGCGCGATCGCCGCTGCGAGCAGGCTCGCATCGGCCGTTCCGCCCAGAATGAGGGCGCGCGTCATGACTGATCCCTTGTTTGATCCCTGGCTGACCATTATCGGTATCGGCGAAGATGGCCTTGCCGGGCTGTCGGAGGCAAGCCGAAAGGCGCTTGCGAAGGCTGAAACCGTATTCGGTGGTGAACGCCATCTCGTGCTGGCGGATGTCGGCGCCCGCGGCCGTCCGTGGCCGGTGCCGTTCGATGCGAGTGTCGTGCTCGGCTGTCGCGGCCGCCCGACGGCCGTGCTGGCGTCCGGCGATCCCTTCTGGCACGGCGCAGGTGCAAGCCTCGCTGAAAAACTCGACGCAGGCGAGTGGATCGCGCACCCGGTGCCATCGACATTCTCGCTCGCTGCGGCGAGGCTGGGTTGGCGCCTCGAATCCACGGTCTGTCTCGGCCTGCACGCCGCGCCATTCGAGCGTCTCGTGCCGCATCTGGCGCGAGGCGCACGCGTCCTTTGTCTCGTGCGCGACGGGAAGGCTGCGGGCGATCTTGCGACATGGCTGAGTGCGCGTGGCTGGGGCGCCTCGTCCTTCTGGACGCTCACAGCGCTCGGCGGGGCGCGCGAGAGCATCGCTGAGCACCGTGCCGACAGCTTTGCGGGCGATGTCGCTGCAAACCTGGTCGCGTTGGCGATCGAGGCGAAGGGCGGGCAGGGCATTCCCCGCAGCTCCGGGCTTTCGGACGATCTCTTTCTCCACGACGGCCAGATCACCAAGCGGCCGGTGCGCGCGCTCGCGCTCTCGGCGCTGGCGCCTCGACCGGGCGAGAGGCTGTGGGACGTCGGCGCCGGCTCGGGCTCGATCTCGGTCGAGTGGGCGCTGTGCGGCGGGACAGCGACCGCCGTCGAGATGCGCGAGGATCGTGCCGCGAACATTCGCAGCAATGCCGCGGCGTTTGGACTGGCACACCGGATCACCGTCATCGCGGGGACCGCGCCCGAAGCGCTCGCCGCGCTGGACCCGCCGGATGCAGTCTTCATCGGCGGCGGTCTCGATCGCGCGATGTTCGATGCGATCTGGTCCCGCCTTGCGCCGGGTGCGCGACTGGTTGCGCATTCGGTCACGCTGGAGACGGAAGCGCTGCTGGGCGAGCTGCATCAGCGTCACGGCGGCGAGCTGATGCGGGTGGAGATCGCGCATGCCGCGCCCCTCGGCCGCTACCGGTCCTGGGAGGCGGTGCGGCCGGTCGTGCAGTGGAGCGCGGTCCGATGAAGGTCGCCGGATTCGGATTCAGGAAGGATGTCACGCTCGCTTCGCTGCGCGACGCGCTGCTGGCTGCCGGCGGGCCGGAAGGGCTTGCGGCCGTGGCGACCGTCAGCGACAAGGCCGACGCGGAGGCGCTGAAACAGCTCGCGCTGGAATGCGGTGTCCCGATCAAGGCCGTCCCGGCCGATAGGCTTGCGAAAGTCGATACGCCCACGCAGTCGACAATCGTCGCGGAAAAATTCGGCACCGGATCGGTCGCCGAAGCTGCGGCGATCGCAGCCGCAGGCCCGCGCGCGCGCCTGATCGCAACACGGGTCGTCTCGCAGGATCGGACCGCGACCGCCGCGATCGCGGAAGGAGACGGCGCATGACCGTGCATTTCATCGGCGCCGGGCCTGGGGCCCCCGATCTTCTCACCTTGCGTGGCCGCGACCTGATCGCGGCCTGTCCGGTCTGCCTCTATGCCGGCTCGCTGGTGCCCGAAGGCGTGCTGGCGCATTGCCCGCCCGGCGCGCGCATCGTCAACACCGCGCCGCTGTCGCTCGACGAGATCATCGCGGAGATCGCCGCCGCGCATGCCGAGGGCAAGGACGTCGCTCGCTTGCATTCCGGCGATCTCTCGATCTGGTCGGCGATGGGCGAACAGCTGCGGCGCCTGCGTGCGCTCGGCATTCCCTTCACCGTCACGCCCGGCGTTCCCTCGTTCTCCGCCGCGGCGGCCGCGATCGAGGCCGAGCTGACCTTGCCGGGCCTTGCCCAGACCGTGGTGCTGACGCGCACGCCCGGCCGCGCCAGCGCGATGCCCGAGGGCGAGAAGCTCTCCGCGTTCGCCGCCACCGGCGCGGTGCTTGCGATCCATCTGTCGATCCATCTGCTCGACACGGTCGTCGCCGAGCTCACGCCGCATTACGGCGCGGATTGTCCCGTCGCCATCGTCTGGCGCGCGAGCTGGCCTGAGCAGCGCATCGTCCGCGCGACGCTTGCGACGCTCGATGCCGCCGTGGGCAGCGAGATGGAGCGCACCGCGCTGATCCTGGTCGGCAGGACGCTGGGCGCTGCGGATTTCGATGAGAGCCGCCTTTATGCCGCCGACTACGACCGCCGCTATCGGCCGGTCGGCGTCGAGCCGCGCTTTCCGGAGGCGTCGTGATGGCCGCTGGCCTCGTCATCTCCGCGCCGGCCTCGGGCGTCGGCAAGACCACGCTGACGCTCGCGCTCGCGCGCGCCTGGCGTAATCGCGGCCTTAGGGTGCAGTGCTTCAAGAGCGGCCCCGATTACATCGATCCCGCCTTCCACGCAGCCGCGACGGGCCGCGCCTCCGTCAATGTCGATAGCTGGGCGATGGACCGCAGCACGATCGCGCATCTCGTCAGCCGCGGCGCGGATGCCGACATTGTCCTCGCCGAGGGCTCGATGGGCCTGTTCGACGGTGTCGCCGCGCGCGGCGTCTCCGGGACCGGGGCCTCGGCGGACATCGCGGAGATGCTGGGCTGGCCGGTGGTGCTGGTGATTGATCCCTCAGGACAGGCGCAGACGGCAGCGGCGATCGCCGCTGGCCTGCGCGACTATCGCGCCGGCGTGCAGCTTGCCGGCGTCGTGCTCAATCGCATCGCCAGTCCGCGCCATGAGGACCTGGTGCGGCGCGCGCTCAACGATTCCGGAATCGCCGTGTTCGGCGCGCTGCCGCGTCATGCCGAGATCAGTCTGCCGAAGCGGCATCTCGGTCTGGTGCAGGCGGAGGAGCAGGCCGAGATCGGCAAGCTGATCGACGAGGCCGCGCGTTTCGTCGCCGAGCACGTCGATCTCGACGCGGTGCTGCGCGCGGCCGCCGGCTGGTCGCCGCAGCCAGCCGCGAACGGCCTCAACGTGACGCCGCCCGGCCAGCGCATCGCGCTTGCGCGCGACGCGGCGTTCTCCTTCGTCTATCCGCACATGCTGGAAGCCTGGCGCGCGGCGGGCGCGGAGATCTCGACATTCTCGCCGCTGGCCGACGAAGTCCCTGATACCGCCGCCGACGTGTGCTGGTTGCCCGGCGGCTATCCCGAGCTTCACGCCGGAAAGCTCGCGGCCAATGCGCGCTTCCGAAATGGCCTGCGCACCTTCGCGGAGACGCGACCGGTGCACGGCGAATGCGGAGGCTATATGGTGCTGGGAACTGCGTTGACTGATGCCGAGGGCGTCCGCCACGAGATGACGGGCCTGCTCGGATTGGAGACGAGCTTTGCCAAGCGCCGCATGCATTTGGGCTATCGCCTTGCAGCGCTCGCAGCGCCCATTCCGGGGCATCAAGCCGGCGCACGCCTGCGCGGCCACGAATTCCACTACTCGACCATCCTTGCCCAGCCCGATACGCCGCTGGCGGTCGTGCATGACGCCACCGGTGCCGTCATCGCCGAGACCGGCTCGCAGCGCGGCCGCGCCACGGGCACCTTCTTCCATCTGATCGCGGAGGACCGGTGAGCGGTTTTGTCACCTTCATCTCCGCCGGTCCCGGCGATCCCGAGCTGCTCACGCTCAAGGGCGCCGCGCGGCTGCGCGAGGCCGACGTCGTGCTCTACGACGACCTCGCCTCCGGCGCGATCCTCGACCTCGCCCGGCCCGGCGCCAATCTCGTCGCGGTGGGGAAGCGGGCGGGGCGGCCCTCGACCAAGCAGCACCACGTCAATCGCCTGCTGGTCGACTATGCCGTCACAGGCGCGCGCGTGGTGCGGCTGAAGTCGGGCGATGCCGGCATTTTCGGCCGGCTTGAAGAGGAGCTGGAAACGCTGCGCGAGGCCGGCATCGGCTACGAGATCGTTCCCGGCGTCACTTCTGCCTGCGTCGCCGCCGCGCAAGCCGGCATTCCCCTGACCCGGCGTCACACCTCGCGCCGGGTGCAGTTCGTGACCGGGGCCGACGTCACCGGCGAGCTGCCGCCGAACCTGAACTGGGCGGCGCTGGCGGATCCTGAGGCGACCACCGTCGTCTATATGGGACGCCGCACCTTCCCGGCGCTTGCCGCAAAATTGATTGAGCATGGCCTCGCCCCCGAGACTCCGGCGCTGTTCGCCGAATCCCTCGGCCGCGCCGACGAACGGCTGGTCCGAACCACGATTGCCGAGCTGGCCGAGCAGCTTGCCCGGGGCGGGGCGGCCTCGACCGCGGCGGTCATCCTGTTCGGCGCGCTGGCGGGGGAATAAGTGTCATGACGCGCGTCGCCGCCGTTCGGCCCTTGCGCCCGGCGGACGAAACAGGCACACAGGACGGGCATGGTGCTCGACACGGCGCAAAGCGCCGGAGCATAATCGGGAATGGGGATGGGCGGACCCAGTTGCGGCGCCCAAAACCCCAGCCGCCCCCGCGACTGTAAGCGGTGAGGGGCTCCGATCAGCCACTGGGCCGCAAGGCTCGGGAAGGCCGGAGAACCCCAGTGAACCGCGAGCCAGGAGACCGGCCGTGCATGTTTTGAGGCCAAGGCCGTCGGGTGTGACGGCAGGAAGGAACTGAGCCATGCATATTGAACCCGGAATCGTGACGGGCGCCAAGCTCGTGTTGAGTTACGCAACCGGCATCGCCGCAGGCGGCGTCGCCCTGAAGCTCGCGGTCGAGACTGTGCGCGAGCAGGGCTTCGGCTCGCTCGCCGTGCGGACGCTTGCGACCACCGCGCTGGTCTTCACCTTCTTCGAGATCCTGCCGCACTTCCCGGTCGGCGTCTCCGAAGTCCACTTCATTCTCGGCTCGACCTTGTTCCTGTTGTTTGGCGCGGCGCCCGCAGCGCTCGGCCTTGCATTTGGCCTGCTGCTCCAGGGCGTGTTCTTCGAGCCTGCCGACATCCCGCAATACGGCATGAACGTTACGACGCTGCTGGTGCCGCTGTTCGGCATCCACGCGATCGCCTCGCGGATCATTTCGCGCAACACCGCCTATGTCGATCTGAAGTACCGCCAGGCACTGGCGCTCTCGACGACCTATCAGGCCGGCGTGATCGGCTGGGTGGCGTTCTGGGCGCTCTATGGCTCGGGCTTTGCCATGAGCAACCTCGCCAACATCGCGACGTTCGCGGCCTCCTACGCGCTGGTCATCGTGATCGAGCCGCTGGCCGATCTCGCGGTTCTGGCGCTGGCGAAGTCGCTGCGCGGTGTCACTGCGCCGGGTCTCGTCACCCCGCGCCTGCACAACGCAGCCTAAGAGATCAGGGGCGGCCGCAAGGGCCGCCCCATACTCCCGATGCTCACGCTCTCCCTGATCGGCATCGGTTGCGGCGATCCCGGGCAACTGACGCGTGCTGCGATCGACGCGATCAACGCGGCCGATCTCGTCCTGATCCCGCGCAAGGGAAGCGCCAAGTCCGATCTCGCCGATCTCAGGCGGACAATCTGCGCGGATGTTCTCACCAATCAGGCCACTGATATCGCCGAGTTCGATCTTCCGGTGCGCGACGCGGGCGAAGCGGACTACCGGAAGGGCGTGGACGATTGGCACGATGCGGTCGCAGCCGCATGGTCGCAGACAATCGCAAGCCATCTCCGCGGCGACGGCAAGGTCGCGCTGCTGATATGGGGCGATCCGTCGCTGTACGATTCCTCGCTGCGCATCGCGCGGCGGCTCGATCCCCTACCCAGGATCGAGGTCGTGCCCGGCATCACCTCGATCCAAGCGCTGTGCGCGGCGCATGCGCTGCCGCTCAACGACATCGGCGAGCCCTTTCTGGTCACGACGGGCCGTCGCCTGCGGGATGGTGGCTGGCCGCAGGGCGTCGACACGGTGGTCGTGATGCTCGACGGCGGCACGGCATTCCAGTCGCTCGATCCGGAAGGGCTTCACATCTGGTGGGGCGCCTATCTCGGCATGCCCGATCAGATCATCCTGTCCGGCGCGCTCACAGTTGCCGGCCCGCGCATCGTCGCGCTGCGTCAGGAAGCGCGCGAACGCCACGGCTGGATCATGGACAGCTACATTCTCAAGCGCAGGCCGTAAGCGAGGCAGCATGCTCCCCGGATGGGTCTATAAAAAGTGCCCCGAGATTTCCGCCGCCCATCGCGACGCGGCGATCGCGCGGCAGGCGCAACTGACAAAGCCGACCGGCGCGCTCGGGCGGCTCGAGCAGCTCGCGATCGAGCTCGCCGGCCTGCAGGCGACCGAAGAGCCGCGTGCGGCGCGCGTGCCCATTATCGTCTTCGCCGGCGACCACGGCATCGTCGCGCAGGGTGTCTCGGCCTATCCGCAAGCCGTGACCATCGCGATGATGGCGAATTTCGCCTCGGGCGGCGCCGCGATCTCGGTGCTCGCGCGCGAGCTGGGCTCAAGCCTGGAAGTCGTCGACGCCGGCTCGCTGGCGGAACAGGCGATGGCGGGCGTCATCACCGACAAGCCGCGCAACGGCACGCGCGATTTCAGCGTCGAGGCAGCACTCACGCCTGAGGAACTGGCGTTTGCCTTCGAGGCCGGCCGGCGCGCCGTCGCGCGCGCGGAGGCGAGCCAGCCTGACCTGCTCATCTTCGGCGAGATGGGCATCGGCAACACCACCGCCTCCGCGGCGATCGCCGCAAGCCTGCTTGGCGTCAGTGCCGAGGAGATCGCGGGCAGCGGCACCGGCATCGATGCAGCCGGCCGCGCGCGCAAGGCGCGTGTGATCGACACCGCGATCGCGCGTCATGGCGTTGCGGGCGCGTCGGCCGAAAAGATCCTGTGTGCCGTCGGCGGCCTTGAGATCGCGGCGATCTCGGGCGCGATCATTGCGGCTGCGCAAGCCCGCATCCCCGTGCTGATCGACGGCTTCATCGTGTCGGTCGCGGCGCTCGCGGCCGCGCGGCTCAATCCGTCGTGCCAGCCGTTCCTGCTGCCGTCGCACCAGTCGGCGGAGCAGGGGCACCGTCTCGTCCTGCGTGCACTCAACGTGCAGCCGCTGATCAGCCTCGATCTCAGGCTCGGCGAGGGATCGGGCGCCGCCATCGCGCTGCCGCTGGTGCGCGCGGCCTGCGCGCTCCACAACGGAATGGCGACCTTCGCGCAGGCCAATGTGCCTGACAGGCCTAGCTGATCCGCTGATTGACGGAGACGACGCGCCATCCGCTCGCGAGCCGGTCGATCCTCGTCAGCGACAGCGGATCGATCACGAAGCGCAGCGCCGCTGCCGGTGTGAGGTCCAGCGCGATGCACAGCGCGGCGCGGATGGTGCCGGAATGGACGACGAGCGTCGCGGAGCCTGGGCCGATCCGCGACAGGCCCAGCCGGACGCGCGCGACCTGATCCTCGAAGCTTTCGCCGCCAGGCGGCAGTCCGCGCGCCGGATCGCTCCAGAATTGCGCATATGCATCGCCTCCGGTCGCGGCGAGCTCATCGTGCCTGCGGCCCGTCCAGTCGCCGAAATCCTGCTCGCCGAATTCGACCATCAACTGAGGCTCGAGCCCGAGCGCGTGTGCCGTCTCGATCGTGCGCCGCAGAGGACTCCCATAGCTGGCCGCGTCCTGTGGCAAGCGCTGCCGCAACGCCTCCAGCTGCGCGCGATCGCCGAGATCGGCCGGCGCGTCGGCGGCGTGGATCGTCCCTTTGGCGCCGTCCACGGGGGCATGTCGGACCAGCCAGAAGAAGGTCTCGCCTTCCATGCTTATCTCCAGGGAAGTTGGCAGCTGTGGCAATAACGCCGCAGCTTGCACATTGACTCTGTCTTGATCGTAATCCTAGATGCTCGCGACGGTTTCCCCGAATTGGGATGAAAAGGGAATGCGGTGCGGGGACATTGTCCCCAATGCCGTGGCTGCCCCCGCAACTGTGAGCGGATAATCCTTCGTCAGAAGCCACTGGGCCCTCGGTCCCGGGAAGGCGACGAAGCGGTGACGACCCGCGAGCCAGGAGACCTGCCGTCAGCCGTGGTCACACGCGAAGATGTCGGTCGGGGAGTACAGACATTCGGCTTCATCGGAAGGCTCAGGCCCAGGGTGAGACCTCGTTCGCGGTGACGTGCCACTGACGTCATACCGAGGTCCACGACCGTGTCTTCCGTCCGTACCGCAACTCCGCGCAGCGTCCTGCTCGCGTCCGCAGCTCTCACGTCATTGATCACTATTCCCGGCGCGCTGGCGCAACAGGCTCGCGAACCGCTGCCGCGGGTCGAGGTATCGCCTGCCCAATCCGGCAAGCGGGCCAAGCCGGCCGCGCGGGAAGCCCAGAGCACGCGCCGTCCAGTGCCGCGTCGGTCTGCAGCCGCAACGGCCGCTTCAACACCGGCGGTGCCGGGCGCGGCCGGGCCGGGACAAGCGCAAACGCCGCTCAACAGCAACGCGGTCGCCGAGAGCGCTTCGCGCCTTGGCCTGACCGTGCGCGAGATACCTGCGACCGTGGAAGTGATCTCGGCCGCGACCATGCGCGAGCAGGGCTATCGCACCGTTTCCGAGGTCGCGCAGGGCGCCGTCGGCGTCACCTCCGGCGACGCGCCCGGGGAGCCGGCGGGATTCTCGATGCGCGGCTTCACCAACAGCCAGATCAACACGCTCTACAACGGCATCAAGATCGGCCCGCAGAACATGACCTCGCGGATCATGGACACGGCCAATCTGGAAGCCGTGGAATTCTTGAAAGGTCCGGCGTCGCTGATGTCGGGCGAAGGCGCCGCCGGCGGCTCGATCAATTTCGTCACGAAGCAGCCGCACACCGGCGCGATCCGTAACGAGGCTGATTTCTCGTACGACTCCCTGAATTCGTTCCGCACGCATTACGGCTCCGGCGGCAGCACCAACGTTCAGGGTCTCGATTACCGCTTCGACATCAGCCGCTCCTCGCTCAACGGCTTTGTCGACGACACCTATACCAAGACGCTCGACGTCTCGGGACAGCTCAACTACCGCATCTCCGACAACCTCAAGGTCTGGGGCGCGATCGAGTACCGCGAGGATCGCGGCAAGGCCTATTGGGGGGCGCCGCTGGTGCCGGTCGCCTTCAGCGGCTCGCATGCGACGAGCGGCATCGTCTCCGGTAACTACGTCTCGAACTACAACGGAACCAATCTCGGTGCGGTCACCATCGACGACCGGACCTTCAACACCAACTACAACGTTCTCGACAACCGCAACGTCGGACAGGAGGTCTGGCTGCGCGGCGGCTTCGAGCTGAAGCTCGCGCCCGACCTGACGCTGAAAAGTCAGGCCTATGGCTATGGCGCAGAGCGGACCTGGTTCAACAACGAGATCGAGGCGTTCAACTCCGCGACGAACCTGGTCGATCGCGAGCGCTTCTATGTCGCGCACAGCCAGCGGCTGGTCGGCAACATCACCGATTTGCTCTGGGATGCGAACATCGCAGGCTTCGACAACCGGCTGGTCACGACGCTGTCGACGAGCTATCTCGATTTCGTCCGGCCGGGCGCGGCGAATTTTCCGGGCGACTCCGTGTCGCTGGTCAATCCCGATCGCGGCTTCTACGGCCTGCTGACGACGCAGCAGCAGACCGCGCGGATCGACAACGAGGCGCTGTCGTTCGAGGATAGGCTGAAGCTGAGCCGGACCTTTGCGCTGGTCGGCGGCTTGCGTGTCGAGCATATCGGGCTCGATCGCAATTCGACCGACAAGAACGGACTGGAGAAGGCGGGCTTTCCCTACACGAAGGACTGGGCGCCGGTGACCGGCCGCATCGGCTACACCTGGGAGGCCGTGCCCGGCCTGACCTTCTTCAGCCAGTACGCGACCGGCGCGGACGTCTCGGCCAACAACATCTTCCTGCTCTTGCCCACCCAGCCGCTCGACCTGACGACCGCACGCACCTATGAGACCGGCGTCAAGCATCTGTTCTGGGACAACCGGGCGGAGTGGTCGTTCTCGGCCTACGACATCCAGCGCAAGAACGTCTATGCCGCGGCCGGCGGCATGCTGCTCAACATCGCCGGGCGGCAGGAGTCGAAGGGCGTCGAGCTCGCCGCCGCGGTGAGGCCGATCGATCCGCTGCGTCTCTGGGGCAACATCGCCTATGTCGATGCGCGCTATGCCGACTTCAATTTCGTCGGCGGCTCGTTCTCCGGCAATACGCCGCCGAACGTGCCGCGCATCGTTGCGAATGCCGGCGCATCCTACCGCTTCTTCACGCCCTGGCCGGTGGAAGTCGGCATCACCGGCCGCCATGTCGGCGACCGCTACAACACCGACGCCAACGTCGTGACGATGAAGGCGTACACCGTGGCCGATGTCTACGCCTTCGTCGACATCCCCAAGGCCGTGTTCAATGCGGTCGATCAGGCCCGTCTGACCTTCCGGGTGCGCAATATCGCCGACAAGCGCTACGCGATCTGGGGCGATCCGTTCTATCCCGACCAGATCCTGCTGGGCGCGCCGCGCACCTACGAGCTCTCGGCCGCGTTCAGATGGTAGGGCGCTGACCGCATGATGGGCGCGATCGTCCTGCTGCATCGCTGGCTCGGGATCGCGTTCTGCCTCCTGTTCGCGATGTGGTTCGCGAGCGGAATCGTGATGCACTTCGTTTCGTTTCCGTCATTGACGGAAGCGGAGCGGATCGCCGGACTGGCGCCGGTGGATCGTGCGCGGGTCGCCGTAGCCGTTGCGGGCGCTGTGTCAGCCAGCGGCGTCACCGACGCTACGCGCGTGCGGCTTGTTGAGCGGAGCGATGGGCCGGTCGCCATCGTGTCCGGACGGTCGCGCATGCGCGCGGTTCGTGCCACCGACGGCCAGGACGCATCGGTGCGCTCGCCCGAGGTCGCGCTCGCCATCGCACGAGATCATGCCCGCCAGCGCGGGCTCGATGCCGCGCATGCGGCCGTCGTTGCGCATGCGGACCACGATCAATGGAGTGTCCCGAACGGCTTTGATCGCCATCGGCCGCTGTTTCGCGTTGCTCTCGGCGATGCCGCCGGAACGGAGGTCTACGTCTCGTCGCTAACAGGGGAAGTCGTTCTGGATACCACCCGGAGCGAGCGGGGATGGAACCTTGTCGGCAGCGTCCTGCACTGGATCTATCCGACGGTGCTGAGAAGCCATTGGCAGCTCTGGGATCGCGTGGTCTGGACCCTGTCGCTGCTGGCCCTGATCGCGGCGGTGCTGGGCGCGGTGCTCGGGATCGTGCGGGTGAAGATGCAGGGAAGCCGGCTGTCGTCGCCTTTTCGGGGCTGGCACGCCCTGCATCACATCATCGGTCTCGTGGCGACTGTCTTTGTGCTGACCTGGATCTTCAGTGGCTGGCTTTCGATGGATCATGGCCGGCTGTTCTCGCGCGGGCAGTTGACCACGGCGGAAGCCGGCGTGGTGTACGCCGCGCCGGATTGGCGGACGGCTCTGCCGCTCGATCAAAATCCCATCTCGCCCGAAGCTCGCGAGGTCGAATGGTTCGCGTTCGGCGGCAATCTCTATCGACGCGAGCGGCGTGGGGTCGACAAGCAGATTGTGGTGCGGCCAGACGGCGCGGAGTCGCCGGACCTCGGCGCACAGGAGGTCGCAAGTGTGGCGACGCGGCTGGCGTCAGGCTGCGGCTTGCCTTCCGTTGTTGCCGATCACGACGACTATCCCGCGCAATCCACTGTTCCCGGGACGCCGGTCTACCGTTCCCGGTGCGGCGATGCCTGGCTCGATGTCGACGGTGCCGAAGGCAGCGTGCTGCAGAGACTGGATGGCTCGCGGCGGGCCTATCGCTGGTTCTACACCGCGCTTCACACGCTCGATTTTCCCGTGCTCATGGCGCATCCGCGTCTGCGCGATGTCGTGGTCGTCGGCCTCTGCGTGCTCGGACTGCTATTTTCGGTCACCGGCATCGTCATCGGGTGGCGGCGTTTGCGTTCGACCTTCGCGGCTTGAGCCGCCTCTCGGACAAATCATATGCACCATGCAAAATCCGGGTTGCGCGGCCAGGGGCAGGCGAGGATGATTGTCTGAGGGGCGCAGCGGTGCGTTCTCTCAACGGGACGATCGTGATCGATGTCAATTCAGCGCAAGCGCCTTGGTATGATCACGCCGTCCTCCAATTCGGTGCTGGAGCCCGCGACCTGCGCCATGGTGCATGGCGTTCCCGGCGTCACCGCGCATTTCTCGCGCTTCCGCGTCACCGAGATCGCACTCGATGCGGCGGCGCTGAACCAATTCGATGCCTCGGTGATGCTGCCGGCGGCGGACCTGCTGGCGGACGCCAAGGTTGATGCGATCGCCTGGAACGGCACCTCCGCAAGCTGGCTCGGCATCGGGCGCGACCGGAGCCTGTGCGAGGCGATCACGGCACGCACGGGCGTGCCGGCGACGACGTCGACGCTGGCCTGCGTCGATGCCGCCCGCGCGCTCGGCGCCAAACGCGTCGGCCTGGTCTCGCCTTATACCGACGACGTGCAGCGGCGCATCGCCGATGTCTGGGCCGGGGAGGGGATCGCCCCGCACGCGGAGCGGCACCTGGGGTTGCGTGACAATTTCTCCTTCGGAGAGGTGGCTCCGGCGACGATCGCGGACATGATCCGCGCCGTGGCAGCGGAGGGCGCGGACGCGGTCGTCATCCTCTGCACCAATCTCGACGGCGCCGCGCTTGCCGCCTCGCTTGAACGGGAATTGGACATCGCCGTGCTCGACTCGGTCGCGGTCACGCTGTGGCGGACGCTTGGTCTCGCCGGCGGCGACATCCGTGCCCTTGCGCCGTGGGGGCGGATATTTCAGACAATGCCAGTCATCAAGTGACGGAGACATCAGTGACGCAGCTCGATCTCGCCATTCGCGGCGGCACTATCGTGACGGCCAGCGACGAGTTCCGCGCCGATATCGGTATTCGCGACGGCCGCATCGTCGGCATCGCCGAGCGCATCGAGGGCGCGGCGCGCGAGATCGACGCGACCGGCCTGCTGGCGCTGCCGGGTGGCATCGACAGCCACGTCCACATCTCGCAAGCCTCGGGCCCCGACGTGGTGATGGCCGACGACTTCGCTTCCGCAACGCGCGCGGCGGCCGCCGGCGGCAACACCATGGTGCTGCCCTTTGCGCTGCAGGAGAAGGGGACGTCGCTACGGACCTGCGTCGAGAATTATCGCAAGCTCGCCGAGGGCGAATGCTATATCGACACCGCCTTCCACCTCATCATCTCCGATCCGACTGCGGTCGTGCTCGGGCAGGAACTGCCGGCCCTGGTCAAGGACGGCTATACCTCGTTCAAGGTGTTCATGACCTATGACGACCTCGTGCTCTCCGACAAGCAGCTGCTCGAGGTGTTCGAGGTCGCGCGCCGCGAGGAGGGCGCCGCGAGGAGG
>NZ_LVEM01000006.1 GCF_001641335.1 Bradyrhizobium stylosanthis | reverse complement strand
TGCCGTGGGTGTTGGAATGTTGAGAGGATTTGCCCCTAGTACGAGAGGACCGGGGTGAACGTACCTCTGGTGGAGCTGTTGTCGCGCCAGCGGCAGTGCAGCATAGCTATGTACGGACGGGATAACCGCTGAAAGCATCTAAGCGGGAAACCCACCTCAAAACGAGCATTCCCTTGAGAACCGTGGAAGACCACCACGTTGATAGGCCGGATGTGGAAGTGCAGTAATGCATGCAGCTTACCGGTACTAATCGTTCGATTGGCTTGATTGCTCTCATTTTCAGTGTCCATGAGGTCTTGAAGACCCAGACAGAGTGAGAGGCGCTAGTCGCCAACACAAAGATCGCTTGCTTCGTTTTCTTGTCCTTCGCCGGCCTGGTGGTTCTAGCGAAGAGCCTCAACCCGATCCCATCCCGAACTCGGCCGTTAAACTCTTCAGCGCCAATGGTACTATGGCTTAAGCCCTGGGAGAGTAGGTCGCTGCCAGGCCTGCCAAGGACAAGAAATCTTCCTCTTTCGATGTTCGAAATACAGAGCGCCGCCTCGGGAAACCGAGGCGGCGTTTTTGTTTGTGCGGTCGTCTTCAGAACTTGTCGCCTTCAACCCGCTTCTCGCGGCCCCGGCCACTGCGATCGCGCAATCTGCTCGACCACCGACATGCCGATGCCCTCCGTCGCGCGCACCGGCACCGTGGCCGGATCGAAATCCTCGAGACAGAACACGTTGACACCGAAATGATCGGGCGCCGCGCGCTTGCGGTGAAACGTGTAGATGCCGCAGCGCGAGCAGAAGAAATGCTTGGCACGGTGCGTATTCCATTCGTAGACCGACAGCAGATCGGTGCCGCTCTCGACCGTGAGTGCGCTCTCATGCACCTCTGTCATCAGCGCGTTCTTCCGCCGGCACAGCGAGCAATCGCAGGTCGTGAGCTCTTCGATTTCTGACACGAGGCTGAACGTCACCGCGCCGCAATGGCAGGATCCGCGATAGGTCGGCATGCTGTCTCCTCCCTGGTCGGCCCGACCATCTGCGCGGCAGGCCGGCAGCACAACAGACGGATTGCACGCCGTACAATGTTTGGTGATCGCTGCCGCCTCCACATGGTTGTGATCATTCAGCCATGATCGCTCACTAGCAGGGGCGAGCGGAGTTCATGTGGAGTTCATTTCGAGTTCCCTAGCCTTTCACCCGTCAGATCTTCGAACACCAAAACCAGCCATCCCCTTCAGGAGGAGAACTTCCATGCCAGCATTGCTTCGTCCCGCCTTCGCCGCGCTCGGCGTCGCGTGCCTCGTGTCCGCGGCATCGCTCGCCTCCTCCGGTGCCGCTTTCGCGCAGGCCAAGCAGCAGGCAGCACCCGCTCAGCCGGCCGCGCCGGCGCAGCAGCAGCAGGCGCCCGTGCTGAAGCAGATCGCGCTGACCGACAAGCAGCTCGACGGCGTGCTCGCCGCGCAGAAGGACATGGATGCGATCACCGAGAAGCTGCCCGAGAACACCGCGCCCGACCAGAAGGTGATCGGCCAGCTCGACGCCGTCGCCAAGAAAAACGGCTTTGCCGGCTATGACGACTACAACAACGTCGTCGACAACATCAGCCTGGTGCTCGGCGGCTTCGATCCCGCCACCAAGAAATATGTCGGCCCCGAAGCCGTCATCAAGTCGCAGATCGCGCAGGTTCAGGCCGACAAGAAGATGCCGGCAAAGGACAAGAAGGAAGCCATCGACGAGCTCAACCAGGCGCTGAAGACGCCGGCGCCGGCGATCGAGAACAAGGGCAACATCGATCTCGTCGGCAAGTACTACGACAAGCTGGTCGCAGCGCTCGGCGACGACCAGAACTGAGCGGCGACCTGCGCCGCCGTCCGCTCTCGACAGACGGCGCAGCGCCAGCCAAACTCTCCGCAAGTCACACCCCGTGCCTCGGCCAAGCCAAAGCTTCGCCGGGGCTTTATGCGGGGCAGGGCAATCAGTGCACAAGCGGAAGCAGCGAGGCCGACAACAATGAAAAACACTCCGTTCGATCTCACCGGGAAGGTCGCCGTCGTCACCGGTTCGAGCCGCGGCATCGGCCGCTCCTCGGCCGAATTGCTGGCGAAGCTCGGCGCGAAAGTCGTGGTCTCCTCGCGCAAGGCGGATGCGTGCAAGGAGGTCGCCGACGGAATCGTCGCGGCCGGCGGTGACGCCGTCGTCATCCCCTGCAACATCGCCCGCAGGAACGAGGTCGAAGCCCTGATCGCGGGCGCGACAAGACACTACGGCAAGATCGACATCCTCGTCTGCAACGCCGCGGTCAATCCGTATTACGGCCCGCTGCTCGACATCACCGACGAGGCCTTCGACAAGATCATGGGCTCGAACGTGAAGAGCAACATCTGGCTCTCCGCGCTCGCGATCCCGCAGATGGCGGAACGCGGCAACGGCTCCGTTGTCATCATCTCCTCGATCGGCGGCTTGCGCGGCTCCACCGTGATCGGCGCCTACGGTATCTCCAAGGCCGCCGATTTCGCGCTGTGCCGCAGCCTCGCCGGCGAATGGGGCCCCAAGGGCGTCCGCGTCAACTGCATCGCGCCGGGCCTCGTGAAGACCGATTTCGCCCGCGCGCTCTGGGAAGACGAGGCTATGCTGAAGCGCCGCACCGCCACCACGCCGCTCCGCCGCATCGGCGAACCCGACGAAATCGCCGGCGCGGTTGCCTATCTCGCCTCGGACGCCTCGAGCTTCATGACCGGCCAGACCATCGTCATCGACGGTGGCGTCACCACGGCGGCGGTGTAGCTCTTTCTTTCCCTCTCCCCTTGCGGGAGAGGGTGGATCGCCGCGCAGCGGCGAGACGGGTGAGGGGTATCTCTCCGCGTGCGCTGCTCTGCCTCCTGAGTTCGCCGAGGGATACCCCTCATCCGGCGCCATAGCCGAAGCTTTGCTTCGGCGTTCTTAAGAACAGCGGCCGAAGGCCGCCTATGCCACCTTCTCCCGCAAGGGGAGAAGGGAAGGGGCGCCGGCCTCGCATCCAACTTGACCTTCCGCCTCCAATCCGCTCCCTTTGGCGCGACACAACGACCCCGTCAGGGAAAAACGCCAAGAGAACGCCAAGGTAAGCCGCCATGTCTTTTGTCCTCGCCATCGACCAGGGCACCACTTCCTCGCGCGCGATCGTGTTTCGCGGTGATATTTCCATTGCGGCAAAGGCGCAGCAGGAGTTTCCGCAGCATTTCCCGGCCTCGGGCTGGGTCGAGCACGAGCCGGAGGACATCTGGACCTCGACGGTGATGGTCTGCCGCGAAGCGATCGAGCAGGCCGGCATCAGCGCAAAGGACATCGCCGCGATCGGCATCACCAACCAGCGCGAGACCACCGTGGTGTGGGACCGCGCCACCGGGCAGGCCGTGCACCGCGCCATCGTCTGGCAGGACCGCCGCACCGCCGACATCTGCGCGAAGCTGAAGCATGACGGCCGCGAACCGGTCATCTCGCAGAAGACCGGCCTGATCATCGATCCCTATTTCTCCGGCACCAAGGTCGCCTGGATCCTCGATCACGTCCCGGGCGCCCGCGCGCGCGCGGCGCGCGGCGAGCTGATGTTCGGCACTATCGATTGCTACCTGCTCTGGCGCCTCACGGGCGGCAAGGTGCATGCCACCGATGCCACCAACGCCTCGCGGACGCTGCTGTTCAACATCCACACCGGGCAGTGGGACGACGAGCTGCTGGAGATCATCGGCGTGCCGCGCTCGATGCTGCCCGAGGTGAAGGATTCCTCGGCCCGCTTCGGCGAGAGCACGCCCGATCTGTTCGGCGGTGCCATCGCCATCTCCGGCATCGCCGGCGACCAGCAGGCCGCGACCATCGGCCAGGCTTGCTTCCGTCCGGGCATGATGAAGTCCACTTACGGGACCGGCTGTTTTGCCCTGCTCAACACCGGCACCACGCCGGTCGTGTCCAAGAACAAGCTGCTCACCACCGTCGCCTATCAGCTCGACGGCAAGCGTACCTACGCGCTCGAGGGCTCGATCTTCGTGGCGGGCTCGGCGGTGCAATGGCTGCGCGACGGCCTCGGCATCATCAAGCACGCCGCGGAGACCGGCCCGCTCGCCGATCAGTCCGACTCCATGCAGAGCGTCTATCTCGTGCCGGCTTTCGTCGGCATGGGCGCGCCCTACTGGAATCCCCGCGTGCGCGGCGCGCTGTTCGGCCTCACCCGCAACACCGGCCCGGCCGAGCTTGCCCATGCCGCGCTCGAAAGCGTCTGCTACCAGACCTTCGACCTGTGGGCCGCGATGCGCGCGGACTGGCCGAGCTCGGAGACGGCCAGCGTCGTGCTCCGCGTCGACGGCGGCATGACCGCCTCGGACTGGACCATGCAGCGCCTCGCCGATCTCCTCAACGCGCCGGTGGATCGCCCCGTGATCCAGGAGACCACGGCGCTGGGCGCCGCCTACCTCGCCGGCCTTCAGGCGGGCGTCTATCCCGAGCCGACAAAATTCGCAGACAACTGGCGCCTCGAGCATCGCTTCAAGCCCAACATGAGCGAAGCCACGCGCGAGCGAAAGCTCGCCGGCTGGGCAAGGGCAGTGAAGGGCGTGCTCGCGAGCGACGAGGGGGAGGGGTAGTTTTTGGTCGTCCCGGCGGAGGCCGGGACCCATACTCCGCAGCAGATGTTGCGAACGGGACTCGCCGTTCCAACTCGCAAACCAACCGATATCAGTGGCTATGGGTCCCGGCCTTCGCCGGGACGACATAGGATGTGCCGCTCGCGCTCGGCTCTACAGGAAACCCCGATGATCCTCCCCGACGGCTACTCCGACGTCCCCGCCGGCAAGATCGCCGCCGTCGTCACCCATCTCGAAATGACCGCACCTCCCGCGCGCCGCGACGATCCGCCCGGTGCCTGGTCCCTGCGCAAGGTCGACACCCCCGCGCTCGATTGGTACCGCGACATCTTCCGCCGCGTCGGCGAAGATTGGCTGTGGTTCTCGCGGGCCCGCATGACCGACGCCGATCTCGCCGCAATCATCAACGCCCCGGGCATTGAGGTCTATGCCCTGACAGTAGACGGCCGCGACGAAGGCCTGCTCGAATTGGACTTCCGCCAGCCCAGCCAATGCGAGCTGGTCTATTTCGGCGTCACCTCAGGCCTGATCGGCACCGGCGCCGCCCGCTTCCTGATGAACCGCGCGCTGGAGCGCGCATGGTCGAACGGCGTGCGTCGCGTCTGGGTCCACACCTGCACCCTCGACCATCCCTCCGCCGTCGCGTTCTACCAGCGCTCCGGCTTCCGCCCCTTCCGCAGCCAGATCGAGATTGCCGACGATCCCCGCCTCGACGGCACCGCGCCGCGCGATGCGGCACGGCATGTGCCTATTATCGAATGATACTATGAGTGTGCTAGCGAACGACGAGGATGGGAGATAATCTTATCGCGCCATTCCGATTTGGAGCTGGGGCGCCAAAGGGCAATTGTAGAGATATTCATGCCTTCAGATGCAGAGTTCTGGTCATTTGCATCGACCTTCCAACGATTTTTAAAGCACAAACTGTGTCTTGCAGAGGATCCAGGCGATCCCTGCAATTCGTCCATCATTGATGCTCACACAATTCCTCGCAGTCAGCTCAAGAAGATTGCAGAGGATGGCCACATATACTCGTTTGATAGCTCGCTCAGCCAATTGGCGAAGAGTGACGGCAACATAGCAATAAAGAGGTTTGGGATTGGTCGATTTTCAGTTCTGAATTGCTTTTGCGGCCGGCATGATAACGCGATCTTCCTCGATATCGAAGATGTGCCGTTGGCTTTTTCACCGAGACAGCTGGCGTTACTTCATTATCGAACTGTGGCCTCTGAGCTCTACCGCAAAATACGAATGGTTGAAGCGACTAACCATCAGCTTGAAACATTATCTAAGGAACAAAAAACTGACCAGGACCGTCGCATTTTGGATGATGTCCGCGCCTTTAATGAAGGGCAGAAGTTGGGCTTGAGAGATGGGAGAGTTGCGTTCGACGAGTGTCAGCGAATTCTGAATGAAAAGGATTATGATTGCCTTAGTGCTCTGATTATCAGGTTTGATCGTATGCCCACGATCATGTCTGTCGGCGGGTTTTATCCGGAGTTTGGATTTGATGGCCTTCCCTTGCAGCGGCTCGGTGATTCTGAGGAGGTTTATGAGACAATTTCCTTCAACATACTTGCTTCCGAGGAGCGCGCCGCGGTCGCAATGATTTGGAGAAAGGGACAGAAAAATCCCTTAGCTTTCGCAAGATCATACGAGAAGCAGCCAAGTAATCTTTACACGACTCTAGCGATTCAAGCTTGCTTTGAACACCTTGAAAATACTTGCGTGCAGCAAAAGTGGTGGGACGGGCTCAAGAAGGTAGAACAAGACTTGCTTTTACGGCGGATGCAAGTCGCAGGAAGTTTGTCTGAGGAGCGAATAGCCTCGTGCCTCCAGTATTCGGGGGTAACACATGATGACTGGGGCTTTAGCTGTCTCCAGCACTTTAACATTTGAGTCTGACGCTGGTTGACGGATTCTAAGAGAGCATCAGACGATTTCGAAGCTGGGCCTCAAAACACCTTCTGCTCCGCCCGCGCCAGCGAGAACCCGTGCTGCATCGCGTTGAAGCACGTCAGCCCTGTCTGCTCCGACCTGCACGTAAATCCCGCGCGCTGCCAGATCTCGCCATAGGCGAGCACCGGCAGCGAGGCGTCCATGACGGTGTCGCCCGCGCAGATGCGCGCCGCGCTGCCCTTTGCGTTCATCGCGAAGGCGTGGCCATAGTCGAGGTCGCAATCGGCGGGGCGGCGCGGGCGCGTGTCCATGTTCATGATGTCGCAGCGGAGCACGTTCTGGTCGTTCTCGGTAAAGAACTGGCAGACGATGTTTTTCGACGGCGTCAGGAAGCCGATCGGGCTGTCCTCGGCGTGGGCCGGGCTTGCAAACAGCGCAAGCAACGCGGACGTCAGGATGAAGGCGCTTCGCCCGATCATGTCTCGCTCCCAGACTAGCTGTCGAAGTTCACCGCCGTGGTGTTGGCGCCGCACAGCAGAACCGCGACCCGTTCGCCGGTCGACGGACGATAGCGGCCGGAGAGCAGCGCCGCAAAGGCGGTCGCGCCGCCTGGCTCGGCCACGAGACGCAGGCTGGACCAAAGAGCGGTCTGGGCCTGCCGGATCGCATCGTCGCTGACCAGGACGACCCGTTCGACATGGGCCCGCGCGATCGGAAACATCAACGTGCCAACGCGCTTCGGCGCGAGGCTGTCGGCAGCGATGCCGCCGGCCGGCGCATCGACCGGGGCGCCCGCCGCAAAAGCGCTGTGCAGGGTCGGCGATTGCTCCGGCTCCACCGCGACGACGCGGGTCCGACCCTGATACCACGCCGCAATCCCGCCGATCAGTCCGCCGCCACCGACGGCCACCAGAAGCGTGTCGATCTCGGGCGCGTCCTGCTCCAGCTCCAGGCCGACGCTGCCTTGACCGAGCAGGGTCTCGGCCTGGTCGTAGGCGTGGACGGCCATGGCGCCGGTTTGCGCGACATGCGCTTCGCTCGCGGCGAGCGCGTCCGCGTAGCGGCTGCCCGCGATCACGAGGTTTGCGCCATAGCCCCTGATCCGCTCGGCCTTCGCGGGAGAGGTGATCTCGGGCACGAAGATCGTGGCGGCAACGCCGACCTGCTGCGCCGCATAGGCTGCCGCGGCGCCGTGATTACCGCCGGACGCGGCGACGATTCCGGCCTTCGGCACCTGCCGCAACAGCAGATTGGCGAAGGCGCCCCGCGCCTTGAACGATCCGGAGTGCTGCAGCATCTCGAGCTTGAACGTGACCGGCGCGGCCGGCAGGCCGAAATCGGCGAGATTGGCCTGAACGAGTGGCGTTCGGCGGATATGCGGACGGATGACGGCCTCGGTCGCCGCGATCCGCTCCCGGGTGATGTCCATTGTCGCTGTCATGATACGTCCTTGATAGCGCATCGGACCGTTGACATCAATTAGGCAATTAGCAAAATGACTAAATGAAATTTGCCCTTGCCCTGCGCGCGCTGGCCAACGAGCGCCGCCTGCAGATCCTGGACTGGCTGCGGGACCCGCGGAAGCATTTTCGCGAGCAGGCCGACGGCGACCTGGTCGAGGACGGTGTCTGCGGGTTGCTGATCGCCGAGAAGCTCGGCGTCAGTGCGCCGACGGTCAGCGAGCATATGCGGGTGCTGACGGCGGCAAAGCTGGTGCGCGCAAAGCGGGTCAAGCAGTGGACGATGTACAGGCGCAACGAAGCCGCGATCGCCACTATCAAGCGCGCCATCCAGGACGGTCTCTGATCTTGCAGCCCGCGGCTCGCGCGCAAAGTCGTCGCACGCGCCGTTGCAACCGGCGCAATGCTCCGTTTCCAAGATCATCCTTGCGCGGTGCCGGCCCGGTCGTGGAAACTCGACGGCCCTGCCTCATGCCTGAGAAGAGCGCGAACCATGTTCCTGATCGGCCAATATGATTCCCCCTTCGTCCGCCGCGTCGCGATCGCGCTCCGCCTTTACGGGCTCGCTTTCGAGCACAGACCGTGGTCGACCTTCGGCGATGCCGACAAGATCGCGCCATATAATCCGCTGCGACGCGTGCCGACCCTGGTGCTCGACGACGGCGAGGCGCTGATCGAGAGCACGATCATCCTGGATTATCTCGACGAGCTGGTCGGCGAGGCTAAGGCAATGCTGCCGCGCGATGGTGCTGAACGGCGCAGGCACCTGCGGATCTGTGCGCTCGCCTCGGGCCTCGGCGACAAGGCGGTCAGCCTGCTCTATGAGCGCGTGCTACGGAAGGAGCAGCTTGCCTTGTGGGTCGAGCGCTGCAGTGCGCAGATCGCCGACGTGCTCAAGGTGCTCGAGGCCGAGCGCGCCAAGGTGACGACGCCGTACTGGCTAGGCAATCGTATCGGCCACGCCGACATCGCGGTCGCCTGCGTCGTGCGCTTCACCCGCGAGGCTCATCCGCAACTGTTCGATGCGGCCCGTTATCCGGCCCTTGCCCGGCATTCCGAACGTTGCGAGGCGCTGGCGGAGTTCACGGAGATCGTTCAGCCCCTCGCGCCGCCGAAGGGGTAGGAGCGGGCTCGACGAAGATCTCGCGGGCTATCTCTTCCGCTTCACGCCATTCTCGTTGAGATAGGCGTCCAGCTCAAATCCCAGTTCGTCGGCGCGATCGAAATAGGCTTCCGCGGCGTCGGGATCTTTCTCCATCCCTTCGCCGCGGCTTGCCATCACGCCGAGCGCCGCTGCGGCACGGCCGACGCCGAGATCGGCGGCGCGCTTGTACCAGCGAACGGACTCGTTGAGATCCCTGGCAATGCCGGGAAATTGGCCGGTGGCATAGAGCGCGCCGAGATTGGCGCAGGCGCGTGGCTGGTCGCGCTGTCCGGCTTCCTTCAGGTAGGTAACCGCCTTGCTGCGGTCGCCGATCCCCTGCATCGCATAGACGAACAGCTCGAAAAAGGCGTCGGCATTGCCGCGTTTCGCCGCCTCCTGATGCAGCGAGAGACTTTCCGCGACGTCCTTCGGACGCCCGCGACCGTTATAGGCCATCAATCCCAGCAGATAGCGCACCGCGCCGTCGGGATCGCCGCCTGCAAGCGCCTTCTGCGCGTAAGAAAAGGCCTCGTCATATTTCCGGAGCGTCCAATAGAGATTGTAGGCGGCGAGATAGGCGCCGTAGTCCGAGCCGAGCTCCGCGGCGCGCTTGTAGGCGGCGACCGCCGCGTCGCGATCGCGCGGCATGCCCCAGCCATTCCAGAGGCAGCGGCCATAGTCGATCCACGCGCTGGCGTGCCCGCCGAGCGCGACCTCGCGCAGTGCCTTGGCCAGCGTCTCGCGGTTCTCGACCGGCGCCTCGCCTGCCTCGATCGCTTTGAACAGGGCCAGGGCGGCGGCATAGAGCTGGCCGTCACGCGAGGGCGAACGGGGCTCGGCGAGGAGCTTCGTGACGGTTTCCATGTTCGAATGCGTATCCGCTGGTGTCGATGGCGGCTGCGTGGCCTGCGCCGTCGCCGCATCGGGTGAGACTGCGTGATGCGCGACAGACAACCCGGCCGCCATCGCGAGGCAGACGGCCAGGGACTTCAGACGATTGCGAATGCCACCCTCCCATGCGCCGACCGGGTGTTTGTCGGCACGAGACGCGCGCCGGTTCATTCTACCTGCGCGTACACGGCTTGATCTCTCCGGCCGCGGTCTTCAGCACGATCGGGTTTGGCGACAGCCTGATGCCGAAGAACAATTGCGAGCCGGACACCTTGTCGTCCGACCCCTGATGCGCGTCGAGGTCGAGCTTTGCCGCGATCTCGGATGTCAGCTTGGCGCGCTCCTCCATCGAGACCTTGTTGTGGTACTTGATCTCGTACACGACGTCGGCCTCCAGCACGGACCGGGTCTGGCACACGACGCCGCCGCTCGAAATGTTCAGCGTGACCGCGTCCTCGCACTCGGCCTTCAGCAACGCGTTGCGGGTCGCGATCAGCGCCTCGTCCGAGATCAGCAGGATGTTGGCGTTCTCGAGCTTGAGGCGGATCGAATCGACCTGCTGCATCCCGGCGACGGCGGACAACTTGTCCCTGATCTGCGCGGAGACGTCGAGATTCCTCTCCAGCGATTGCTTCAGGTCGCGGTCGACGGTCGGCGATTTCTGGATCTTGCCCGTCAGCAGCGCGGGATCGACGTCACAGGTGGGATGCAGCTCCAGCCGGCCGTTGCTTAAGTATTCAATCGTGTTGATCGTGCCGGGGCCGCCGAACGTGCTCGGCGGCACCACCTCGAAATAGCCTGTCTCGGAGAGGATCGCCGTGATCGTCTGCTTCTTGCGCGGGAAGCCGACCCAGGTTGCGATCATCACGAGCCCGATCGCCACAAACACGCCGCTGCCGAGCCAAAGCCATTTGCGGCTGGCTACTTTCCCGGGCAGCACAGCTGGTTTCGTTCGCCGCATGGCACGTAGCCTTTCGGACAGTCCGCCGCGGCAATCGCGGGCAGCACGACGAGCGCGATCGCGGCGAACAATGCAATGATTTGATTCATATGCCCGATCCCAAACCTGGCCACCGGTTTGAAGGTAGTAGGCCGGGAGGTTATCGAATCGAGGTTGAGCGGACAAGTGAACGAGTTCACAGGGCCCCGGTTCCCGCGAGACGAGAGTTGTCGAGGCGAGTTGTGGGGTGCGTCGACTTCGCGCTGGTTGCACGTGTGTCTGCTGGGGACGCAACAGCAACGACGAGCCAGGGCGCTCGCTGCTTCTCCAACGTCGTCCTGGCGAAAGCCAGGACCCATTACCCCGGTGAGCAGTTTGGCGAAGATTGGTCGTTTGGTATTGCCAGTGAGTACCGCCGATGGATCACGCGGTATGGGTCCTGGCCTTCGCCAGGACGACACCGGTGATGTCCGGCGCTCGTCCTGGACGACGACAAGCGCGGCTGGCGATGATGAAATACTACCCCTGTTTTGCCCGACGCCGCAATCGGATTCGGTAAGACCGAAATTGATGAGGCTTTTCAGCCCCACCTCTACTGTGCATGGGGTTGTTTTCACACTTTTTGTTTGGAGCGGCCGCGCCGCTCCAAACGTAGCGCGAGCTACCCCGCCCCGGCGCGCTTCTTCTGCCAGACCAGATGCACGGCGCAGGTGCAGCCCGGCGGATGCGAGGCGAGGTCCTTCGAGGTCTCGTCGTTCGCGGCAGTGGCGGCGAAGGCCTTGTCCGCGTCCTCGCGCGACGGGATGTAGTTCAGCACCGGCGCAAGCCAGCGTTCGGTCTCCGCGACCGTCATGCCCTTGCGCGCGGCGTAGTCCTCGACCTGGTCGCGCTCGATCTTGCCGACACCGAAATAATAGCTCTCGGGGTTGGCGAAGTAGAGCCCGCTCACGCTGGAGCCCGGCCACATCGCAAAGCTCTCGGTCAGCTTCACGCCGGCGCTGGCTTCCGCATCGAGCAGCTCGAACAGCGTCGCCTTCTCGGTGTGATCGGGCTGCGCGGGATAGCCGGGCGCCGGGCGGATGCCCTGATACTTCTCGAGAATCAGCTCCTCGCTGGAGAGCGCCTCGTCCGGGGCATAGGCCCAGAACTCGCGGCGCACGCGGGCATGCATGCGCTCGGCGAAAGCCTCGGCGAGGCGGTCGGCCAGCGCCTTGCACAGGATCGAGGAGTAATCGTCGTTTGCCATCTTGAAGCGGTCGGCGACCGCATCCTCGCCGATGCCGGCCGTGACGACGAAGCCGCCGATATAGTCGGGCACGCCTGCGGGCGCGATGAAGTCCGACAGTGCGGCATTGAAGCGGCCCTCGCGCTTCTCGAGTTGCTGGCGTAGCGTGTGCAGCGTCGCGATCTGCTTCGTACGGCTCTCGTCGGCGTAGAGCACGATATCGTCGCCTTGCGCATTGGCCGGCCAGAAGCCGACCGTCGCGCGGGCCCGGAACCACTTCTCCTTGACGATGGTGTCGAGCATCTTGCGCGCGTCGTCATAGAGCGAGCGTGCGACCTCGCCGACCTTGGCGTCATCGAGGATCGCCGGGAAGCGTCCCGCGAGCTCCCAGGTCTGGAAGAACGGCGTCCAGTCGATATAGGGCACGAGCTCAGCGAGATCGTATTCGTCGAAGCTCTTGGTGCCGAGGAAGGTCGGCTTCACCGGCTTGCTCGCGGCGAAGTCGACCGGCACGCGGTTCTTGCGGGCGTCGGCCAGCTTCAGGCGCTTCTTGTCGGCCTGCGCGCGCAGATGCGCGTCCGAGATCTTGGCGTATTCGGCCCGCACCTCAGCCGCATAGGCCTCGCGCTTCTCCGGCGAGAGCAGCGAGGAGGCAACGCCGACGGCGCGGCTGGCGTCGTTGACATGCACGACGGGACCGGCCCGATAGCTCGGGTCGATCTTCACCGCCGTGTGCACACGGCTGGTCGTGGCGCCGCCGATCAGCAGCGGCAGCTTCAAGCCTTCGCGCTGCAATTCGCCGGCGAAGAACGCCATCTCGTCGAGCGAGGGCGTGATCAGGCCGGAGAGCCCGACGATGTCGGCCTTCTCGGCCTTCACCGTCTCGACGATCTTGGCGGCCGGCACCATCACGCCGAGGTCGATGACCTCGTAATTGTTGCACTGGAGCACGATGCCCACGATGTTCTTGCCGATATCGTGGACGTCGCCCTTCACCGTCGCGAGCACGATCTTGCCGGCGGACGAGGAGCCCTCGCTGCCGATGCCGTTCGCAAGGTTGCGGGCCTTCTCCTCCTCCATGAACGGCATGAGATAGGCAACGGCCTGCTTCATCACGCGGGCGGACTTCACCACCTGCGGCAGGAACATCTTGCCGTCGCCGAAGAGGTCGCCGACAACGTTCATGCCGGCCATCAGCGGCCCCTCGATCACGTCGAGCGGGCGCGAGGAGGTCTTGCGGGCTTCCTCGGTGTCCTGCTCGATGAATTCGGTGATGCCGTGCACCAGCGAATGCGACAGCCGCTTCGCCACCGGCCATTCGCGCCAGGCGAGATCGGCTTCCTTGCTCTCGGTCTTCTTGCCGCGGAATTTCTCGGCGAGCGCGAGCAGCCGCTCGGAAGCGCCCGCGTCGCGGTTGAGGACGACGTCCTCGCAGGTCTGGCGCAGCTCGGGGTCGATGTCGTCATAGACGATCATCTGCCCGGCATTGACGATGCCCATGTCCATGCCGGCCTTGATGGCGTGATACAGGAACACCGAGTGCATGGCCTCGCGCACCGGCTCGTTGCCGCGGAACGAGAACGACAGGTTGGAGACGCCGCCCGAGACATGCGCGCCCGGCAGGTTCTGCCGGATCCAGCGCGTCGCCTCGATGAAGTCGACGCCGTAATTGTTGTGCTCCTCGATGCCGGTCGCGATCGCGAAGATGTTCGGATCGAAGATGATGTCCTCGGGCGGGAGGCCGACCCTGTTCACCAGGATGTCGTAGGCGCGCTTGCAGATCTCGGTCTTGCGCGCGAATGTGTCGGCCTGGCCGACCTCGTCGAACGCCATCACCACCACGGCGGCGCCATGGCGGCGGGCGATCTTCGCCTCGTGGATGAACTTGTCCTCGCCTTCCTTCATCGAGATCGAATTGACGACCGGCTTGCCCTGCACGCATTTCAGGCCGGCTTCGATCACCGAGAATTTCGAGGAGTCCACCATCACGGGGACGCGGGCGATGTCGGGCTCGGCGGCGACGAGGTTGAGGAAAGTCACCATCGCCGCTTCGGAATCGAGCAGGCCTTCGTCCATGTTGACGTCGATGATCTGCGCGCCGTTCTCGACCTGGTCGCGCGCAACCTGCAGCGCGGCGGTGTAGTCGCCGTTGGTGATCAGCTTGCGGAATTTCGCAGAGCCCGTGACGTTGGTGCGTTCGCCGACGTTCACGAAGGGAATGGCATCTGTCAGCACGAAAGGCTCGAGGCCGGACAGCCGCAAGCGCGGCTCGATCTCGGGCACGATGCGCGGCTTGTGCGGGGCGACCGCGGCGGCGATCGCGGCGATATGGTCCGGCGTGGTGCCGCAGCAGCCGCCGACGATGTTGACCAGGCCATCACGGGCGAACTCGCCGACGAGGCGCGCCATGTATTCCGGCGTCTCGTCATACTGGCCGAACTCGTTGGGCAGGCCGGCATTCGGGTAGGCGCAAACAAGCGTGTCGGCGACGCGGCCGATATCGGCGATGTGGGCGCGGAGGTCTTCGGCGCCGAGCGCGCAGTTGAAGCCGATGGTGATGGGCTTTGCGTGCCGCACCGAGTTCCAGAACGCTTCCGGCATCTGGCCCGACAGCAGGCGGCCGGACTTGTCGGTGATGGTGCCGGACACCATCACGGGCATGTCGATGCCGAGCTCCTCGGTGATCTCGGCGATCGCGTAAAGCGCCGCCTTGGCGTTGAGCGTGTCGAAGATGGTCTCGACCAGCAACAGGTCGACGCCGCCGTCGATCAGGCCGCGGATCTGCTCGCCATAGGATTTGCGCAGATCGTCAAAGGTGACGGCGCGATAGCCCGGATTGGAAACGTCGGGCGAAATCGAGGCCGTGCGGTTGGTGGGGCCGATGGCGCCGGCGACGAAGCGCGGCTTGCCGTCCTCGGCCTCGACGCGGCGGGCGGCGTTGCCGGCGAGGCGAGCGCCTTCACGCGCCATCTCGTAGACGATGTCGGTGAGGTCGTAGTCGGCCTGCGCGATCGACGTCGTCGAAAACGTATTGGTCGCGACGATGTCGGCGCCGGCGCGCAAATAGGCCGCGTGGATGTCCTCGATCGCCTGCGGCTGGGTCAGGATCAACAGGTCGTTGTTGCCGCGCAGGTCGCGATGGAAATTCTTGAAGCGCTCGCCGCGGAAGGCGGCCTCGTCGAACTGCAGGTTCTGGATCATCGTGCCCATGGCGCCGTCGAGCACGAGGATGCGCTCGCGTGCGGCGTTGATGAGGGCAGTTCGCTTGGTGGAGACGGGTACGGTCATTTTCTCTTACGCAGCCTTCTGGGCGCTCTTGGCGCGAATGCCGAGCAAATGGCTGATCGCGAACACGAGATCGGCGCGGTTCATGGTGTAGAAATGGAAGGTGTCGACGCCGTGTTTTGCCAGTTTCTGCACCTGGCCGGCAGCAACGGTCGCAGCGACCAGCTTGCGGGTCTCGGCGTCTTCGTCGAGGCCTTCGAATTTCGCGGCAAACCAGTCCGGCACGGTTGTGCCGGCGCGGGTGACGAAATTGCGGGCCTGCTTGAAATTGTGCATGGGCATGATGCCCGGCACGATCGGGATATTGATGCCGCGGGCGCGGACGCGGTCGAGATAGCGGAAGTAGAGATCGTTGTCGAAGAACACCTGGGTGATGGCGCGCGTCGCGCCGGCATCGACCTTGGCCTGCAGCGTGTCGATATCGTCATCGAAGTCGCGCGCCTCGGGGTGCTTCTCAGGATAGGCCGAGACCGAGACCTCGATGTCGGCATGCCGCTTCTTGATCCCCGCGACGAGCTCGGCCGAGCTCTGGTAGCCGTCGGGGTGGCTCGAATAGGGCGTGCCGATGCCGCCGGCGGGATCGCCGCGCAGGCCGACGATGTGGCGGACACCGACCTCGTGATAGCGGTCCACGATCTCGTCGATCTCCGCGCGCGAGGCGCCGACGCAGGTCAGGTGCGCGGCCGGCAGCAGCGCGGTTTCTTTCAGGATACGGGCGATGGTCGAATGGGTGCGCTCGCGGGTCGAGCCGCCGGCGCCATAGGTCACCGAGACGAATTTCGGGTCGAGCGGGGCCAGCCGGTTGATGGTCTCCCAGAGATTGCGCTCCATTTCCTCGGTCTTGGGCGGAAAGAACTCGAAGGAGATCGCAGGCCGCTTCAGGTGCCCGTCATGCCGGTCGGCTGTCGCAGGCGTCGTCAGGTCAGTCATGGCACCGCTCACTCCAGGGATCCCGCCAGTCTTCGTGGCCGGCCGTCAGGTCTCGTTTGGGAGCCGCTAAGATAGGGCAAAGGCGATTGGGCCGACAGCCCATTGGCAGTGGGAATTCGCCCATCCGTGGTTAGATGAGCGGTATTCTTTGCCATATTAACGATTGGGTGGGACGTGGGTATGAACTGTAATTATGTAATATATACATAGCTTTATATGATATAGCGGCGTGGTGAGGCCTCTCCGGATCGTTGTGGGCAAGACGAAGGTTGTGATTCTTCTGCTGCTTTCGTCCCACCGACGTCGGCTTGGCCGGGCACAGGCGCGGCGCGCACACGCCAGATCTGCGCCGGGCGCCATTGCCGCAGCGCTCCCCTCCACTAGGTTAACGCGCCATGATCCCGCTCTCAGTCCTCGACCTTTCCGTCGTCACCACAGGCACCAAGCCCGCCGCGGCGCTGCGCAACAGCATCGATCTGGCCAGGCATGTCGATGGTCTCGGCTACGTCCGCTACTGGCTCGCCGAGCATCACAACCTCGCCTCGGTCGCGAGCCCTGCACCCGACGTGATGATCGGGCAGATCGCGGCGGTCACGAAACACATCCGCGTCGGCTCGGGCGGCGTGATGCTGCCCAACCATGCGCCGCTGGTCGTGGCCGAGCGCTTCAAGATGCTGGAGGCGCTGTTTCCCGGCCGCATCGATCTCGGGCTCGGCCGTGCGCCGGGCACCGACGGCGCCACGGCTTACGCGCTGCGCAGCCGGCTCGACCGCCGCGAGGGCGATGACTTCCTGGAGCGGCTGCACGAGTTGATCCTGTGGCAGACCCGCGAATTCCCGTCAGGACACCCCTACAACAATGTCGTGGCGATGCCCGACGATACCGCCTTGCCGCCGATCTGGCTGCTCGGCTCCAGCGATTATTCCTCGGAGCTCGCCGCGCAAGTCGGGATGGGCTTCGCCTTCGCACATCATTTTGCGTCCCACGATGCGATCGACGCGATGGTGCACTACCGCGACCACTTCACACCCTCGGCCTGGAGCGCGAGCCCGCAGGCGATTCTCGCGGTCGCCGTCATTGCGGCGGATACGGATGAGGAGGCCGAAAAACTCGCGGCGTCCTTCGACCTCAACCGCCTGCGCCGCGACCGTGGCCAGTACCTGCCGCTGCCGAGTGTCGAGGAGGCGCTGGCTTATCCCTATACGGATTCCGAGCGCATCTCGATCAAGCGCAACCGCTCGCGCCTGTTCGTCGGAAATCCCGCGACGGTGCAGAAGAAGCTGCAGCCGCTGATCGATGCGAGCAAGCCGGACGAATTGATGGTGATCACCGCCGTGTACGATCACGAGGCGCGAAAGAAGTCGTATTCGCTGCTGGCGGAGGCGTTCGGGCTTAGAGCCGCGGCGTAGGCCGCTCTCGTGCCCCGAACGCAGCGCAGCGCTTCTTCAGCGGTGCGCTGCAGAGCCTGGGCCCATCGCAGCCCCGGATATCGCAGCCCCTGGGTCCCGGCTCGCGCTGCGCGCGTCCGGGACACGAGACTAATCCTGCGTTTCGCTGAACGTCGCGCGGAACGGGTGGCCCGGATAGACGCCGACGATGCGGAATTCGCGCGAGAAGAATTTCAGCTCCTCGATCGCGAAGGCGAGGCCCTTGTCATCGGGATGGCCGTCGACGTCGGCATAGAACTGCGTGGCGAAGAAATTGCCGTCGACCATGTAGCTCTCGAGCTTGGTCATGTTGACGCCGTTGGTGGCAAAGCCGCCGAGCGCCTTGTAGAGCGCCGCGGGCAGGTTGCGCACGCGGAAGACAAAAGTGGTGACCAGCGGGCCGGAGCCTTGCGCGGCCCATTTCGGCTCGCGCGCCAGCACCACGAAGCGCGTGGTGTTGTGCGCCTCGTCCTCGATGTCCTCGGCGAGGATGTCGAGGCCGTAAATTTTCGCGGCGAGGCGCGAGGCGATCGCGGCGACGGTCTTGTCCTTGCGCTCGGAGATGTCGCGGGCGCTGCCGGCGGTGTCGGCATGCACGATCGGCTTGATGCCGAGCTTGCGGATGATGCGGCGGCACTGGCCGAGCGCATGGACGTGGCTCTCGACGCTCTTGATGTCCTCGAGCTTGGTCCCCTTCACGGCCATCAACTGGTGCCGGACCGGCAAGAACCATTCGCCGATGATGAAGAGGCCGGAGGCCGGCAGGAGGTGATGGATGTCGGCAACGCGGCCCGCGACCGAATTCTCGATCGGGATCATGCCGAGATCGGCCTCGCCCGATGAGATCGCCGACAGCGCGTCCTCGAAGGTGGCGCAGGGCATCGGCTCGGCGTCGGGATAGGCCTCGACGATGGCGATGTGGGAATTGGCTCCGGGTTCGCCCTGGAATGCGATCTTCATCTTGCTCATGGTCGGCCTTGTAGCAGCGGCTCAGGATTTGGAAAGGATGCTGCGCGCGGTTTCGAGATCGGGCGGCGTGTCGACGCCGCGGGGCACACTATCGACGATCATGATGTCGATCCGCATGCCGGCTTCCACGGCTCGGAGCTGCTCCAGGCTCTCCTGCTTTTCGAGGGGGGAGGGCGGCAGCGACACGAACCGCTCCAGGGCAGCACGGCGATAGGCGTAAAGCCCGATATGGTGGTATCGCGGTCCGTTGCCGTAAGGCGCGGTGGCGCGGGTGAAATAAAGTGCCCGCAGCCGCTTCGGCCCGATTTGCGAGCCGACCGCCTTGACGACGCTCGGGGCGAGGTCCTCCTCCTCGGTGTGGATTTGCGAGGCCAGCGTCACGATGTCGACCGCGGGGTCCTCAAAGGGCGGCAGCACCTCGCGGATCGTTGCCGGCGTGATGGTCGGGAAATCGCCCTGCAGATTGATCACGATCTCGGCCTTGCCCTGGGGATCCAGCTTCTGCATGGCCTCATGGATGCGGTCCGAGCCGGAGGGGTGGTCGGCGCGGGTCATCACGGCCTCGCCGCCATGGGCGGTCACGACCGCGGCGATCTCGTCGGTGTCGGTGGCCACCGCAACCCGGCCGATGCCGGCGGCCTCGGCACGGCGCATCACGTGCACGATCATCGGCTGGCCCGCGATGTCGGCGAGCGGCTTGCCGGGCAGGCGGGTGGCGGCCATGCGGGCCGGGATCAGCACCAGGATGCGGGGATCGATCATCGGTTCATGAGCCTGGAAATGGGGCGTTTTCCGCGCCGAGAAATGGGGTGGGGACGGGCTGAAAGCCGGGTCGCTTATACGGGTTGCCAGACCCCGGGCAAACCGATATCTCAATGGCAAAACTCGGGGAAACAATAAGGAACGTTTTTGATTCTCCCGAGGCTCGTCCTGGCGGCCGCCCGGCCGCTAATCCTTCTTGCGGTGTGGGGCCTGGCCGGAAATGGACTCTTTCGAACTCAATAAAATTCTCGGTGCCGTTCTTGGCACCTGTCTCATCCTGCTGGTGACGAGCTTCACCGCCCAGGCGCTATTCTCACCGAAGATGCCGGAAAAGCCGGGTTTCGAGATCGCCGTGAAGGAAGACGCCGGTCATGGCGGCAAGGAAGGCGGCGCTGCCGCGGCTTCCTCCGAGCCGATCGAAAAGCTGCTCCAGACTGCCTCCGTCGAGAAGGGCGCGGCTGCCGCCAAGAAGTGCGGCGCCTGCCACACCTTCGAAAAGGGCGGCCCGAATCGCGTCGGTCCGAACCTCTATGGTGTCGTCGGCGAAGCCCGGGGCGAGGGCCGCAACGGCTTCAACTTCTCGGCTGCGATGAAGGGCAAGGGCGGTACCTGGACCTTCGACGACCTCAACAAGTTCATCGCCAATCCGAAGGGCTTCATCCCGGGCACCGCGATGGGCTTCGCCGGTATCCCCAAGGATTCCGAGCGCGCCGACGTCATTGCCTATCTGAATTCGCTGTCGGAGCATCCGCAGCCGCTGCCGACGGCCTCGAAGTAAGGCCTCAAAAGCTGGACTTGGAAGACGCGGCCAGGCTGGAAAGCCTGGCCGTTTCCATATCCGGGCCTCGCGGCGAATTTATCGGGGCGTTTGGCCGCATCCGGCAGGCCATCCGGCCTTCCAACATGAGGAAAAAGCAACATATTCCGTCGAAACCTCGCCTATATTGGGAACTTAAAGGAGTAGCCTCCTTCAAGACAGGACTATTGATTTGGCCATTACCCGACGCGATCTCCTGCTCACCGGTGCTGCGGCCGCAGCGCTCCCTGCCCTCGGTTCCGTGGCGGGCGTTCCCGTCATCGGTACGGCCGCGGCGCAATCGGCGAGCGAGCCGCCATGGCGCCATGCGTTGTCGCTGTTCGGGAAGGTCAAGTATCCCGCCGACTTCAAGCGCTTCGACTACGTCAATCCGGAAGCGCCGAAGGGCGGCGTCGTGCGCCAGATCGCCGTCGGCACGTTCGACAATTTCAACATCGTCGTGTCGGGGGTGAAGGGCCAGGTGTCCGGAGCGGTCGCTTTCATCTACGAAACCCTGCTGACGCCCGCGCTCGACGAAGTCTCGACCGAATACGGTGCGCTGGCCGAAGCCGTCAGCCACCCCGATGACTTCTCCTTCGTCATCTATCGTTTGCGGTCGCAGGCCAAATGGCATGACGGCAAGCCGGTCACGGTCGAGGACGTGATCTTCTCGCTCGATTCCTTCAAGAAGCACCACCCGATGTACTCGGCCTATTACAGTCATGTGGTCCGGGCCGAGAAGGTGGGCGAGCGCGACGTGAAATTCGTGTTCGACGCGCCGGGCAATCGAGAACTGCCGCAGATCGTCGGCCAGCTCACGGTCCTGCCCAAGCATTGGTGGGAAGGGACGGATGCACAGGGCCGCAAACGCGATGTCTCCGCGACCACGCTCGAAGTGCCGCTGGGCTCCGGCCCCTACAAGATCAAGGAATTCGTCGCCGGACGCTCGATCGCGCTGGAGCGCGTCAAGGACTATTGGGGGCGCGATTTCGCCGCCAACGTGGGCCGCAATAATTTCGACGAGCTGCGCTACGAGTATTTCCGCGACGCCACCGTGGCGATCGAGGCTTTCAAGGCCGATCAGGTCGATTGGCGTAACGAGAACAGCGCGAAGAGCTGGGCGACGGCCTACGACTTCCCGGCCGTGGCCGAGAAGCGCGTGATCCTCGAAGAGTTCGCCAATCGCAGCTCCGGCGTGATGCAGGCTTTCGTGCCGAACCTGCGCCGCGCCAAGTTCAGCGATCCGCGTGTGCGTCGCGCGCTCAACTACGCATTCGACTTCGAGGAGATGAACAAGCAGATCTTCTTCGGTCAGTACAAGCGCATCAGCAGCTATTTCGACGGCATCGACGAGCTCATGGCGACCGGCCTGCCGCAGGGGAAGGAGCTCGAGATCCTCGAGACCGTACGCGCCCAGGTGCCGGCCGAAGTCTTCACGACGGCCTACACCAATCCGGTCGGCGGCAGCCCGGAAGCCGTGCGCGACAATCTGCGCGAGGCGCTCCGCCTGCTCAAGGAGGCCGGCTACGAGGTGCGCGACCGCAAGCTGATCGACGTCAAGACCGGCACCCAGTTCTCGCTTGAATTGCTCAATCAGGATCCGAGCTTCGAGCGGGTCACACTGTTCTACAAGCCGTCGCTGGAGCGGCTCGGCATTGCCGTGAGCGTGCGGACGGTCGACCCGACCCAATACGAGAACAGGACGCGTGACTGGGATTTCGACATCGTCACCAATTCCTGGGGCGAGTCGCAATCACCGGGCAACGAGCAGCGCGAGTTCTGGTCGTCCAAGACCGCCGACATCGCCGGTTCGCGTAACATCGCCGGCATCAAGAACCCGGCGGTCGACAAGCTGATCGAGCGGCTGATCTACGCCACGGACCGCGACGACCTCGTCGCGGCCACCAAGGCGCTCGATCGCGTGCTGCTGTGGAATCACTACGTCGTGCCGCAATGGACTTATAACAAGGTGCGCACCGCGCGGTGGGACCGCTTCGGCCGGCCCTCGGAATTGCCCAAATACGGCCAGTCCGGCTTCCCGTTCATCTGGTGGTACGACGCAGACAAGGCCGCGCGGATCGCAAAGAAGTCGTGAAGGATTTCCCCCGCATGGCGCAGCTTTCACGCCGGCATGTGCTGGTCCTGGGTGCGGGCGGTGCGCTCAGCGCCGCCCTGTCGCGCGGCGCGGCGGGTTCGGAAGGGCCGGTCGAAGCCCACGGCATCTCGGCCTTCGGCGACCTCAAATATCCCGCCGACTTCCGCCATTTCGACTACGTCAATCTCGACGCGCCGAAGGGCGGCACGTTCTCGCTGATTCCGTCGGTGCGCGCCTACAATCAGTCCTATCAGACCTTCAACTCGCTCAATGCCTACATCCTCAAGGGTGACGGCGCGCAGGGCATGGACATGACGTTCGTGCCGCTGATGGTGCGCGCAAACGACGAGCCCGACGCGATGTACGGGCTGGCCGCCAAATCCGTGCAGATCTCGCCGGACAAGCTGGTCTATCGCTTCACCATGCGGCCCGAGGCGAAATTCCACGACGGGACCAGGCTGACGGCCCATGACGCTGCGTTTTCGCTGACGGCACTGAAGACCAAGGGACATCCGCTGATCATCGTGCAGATGCGCGACATGGTCAGTGCGGAAGCCGTCGACGATGCGACGCTGGTCGTCACCTTCGCCAAGGGACGGGCGCGCGACGTTCCGCTCTACGTCGCGGGCCTGCCGATCTTTTCCAAGGCCTATTATGCATCCCGTCCGTTCGACGAGTCGTCGCTGGACATCCCGCTCGGCTCGGGGCCGTACAAGGTGGGCAGGTTCGAGGTCAATCGCTACATCGAATACGAGCGGGTGAAGGACTGGTGGGCTGCCAACCTGCCGGTCTGCCGCGGCAGCTACAATTTCGACGTGGTGCGCTATGAATTCTATCGTGATCGCGACGTCGCCTTCGAGGGCTTCACCGGCAAGAACTATCTGTATCGCGAGGAGTTCACCTCCCGCATCTGGGCGACGCGTTACGACTTCCCGGCCGTGAAGGACGGTCGCGTCAAGATGGAGGTCGTGCCCGACGATACGCCCTCCGGTGCGCAGGGCTGGTTCATCAACACGCGGCGCGACAAGTTCAAAGACCCTCGCGTGCGCGAGGCCCTGATCAACGCCTTCGATTTCGAGTGGACCAACAAGACCATCATGTACGGCGCCTATGCCCGTACGGTGTCGCCGTTCCAGAATTCGGACCTCATGGCCGGCGATGGGCCTCCGTCGCCGGAGGAGCTGAAGCTGCTGGAGCCGTTCCGTGGCCAGGTTCCCGACGACGTGTTCGCCGCGCCGTTCACGCCGCCCGTTTCAGACGGCTCCGGCCAGGACCGCAGCCTGCTGCGCAAGGCGCAGCAATTGCTGAACGAGGCCGGCGTGCCCATCAAGGACGGCAAGCGGGTGCTGCCGAACGGCGAGGTCTTCAAGATCGAGTTCCTGCTCGACGAGCCTTCCTTCCAGCCGCACCATGCGCCTTACGTCAAGAATCTCGGGACGCTTGGCATCGAGGCGAGCGTGCGCGTCGTCGATGCCGTGCAGCACAAGGCGCGCCAGGAAGATTTCGATTTCGACATGACAATCCAGCGCTTCAGCATGTCGGCGACCCCGGGCGATGCGATGCGCGCGTTCTTCTCGTCGCAGGTCGCGAACACCAAGGGGTCGTACAATCTTGCGGGCGTCGCCAATCCGGCCATCGACGCCATGATCGAGAAGATCATGGCGGCCGACAGTCGCGAGGAATTGACCATCGCCTGCCGTGCCTTCGATCGCCTGTTCCGCGCCGGCCGCTATTGGGTGCCGCAATGGTACAACAAGACCCACCGGCTGGCTTACTGGGACCAGTTCGGTCATCCGCAGAAGCTGCCGCGTTACGCCAACGGCGTCGGTGCCCCCGACATTTGGTGGCATGACGGCACCAAGGCGGCCAAGCTCGAGCAGGCGAAATAATCATGAGCGCCTATATCGCCCGTCGCCTCCTCCTGATGATCCCGACCTTGCTCGGGATCCTCTTCGTCTCCTTCGTCGTGGTGCAGTTCGCGCCGGGTGGCCCGGTCGAGCGCGTAATCGCGCAGCTCTCTGGCGCCGACACCGGCGGCACCTCGCGCATTTCGGGCGGCGGCGACTTCGCGCAGCGCGCACCGGGGCAGGTCGGTGCCGGCGGCGATGCCATCAACTCCAAATATCGCGGCGCGCAGGGCCTCGACCCTGATTTCATCAAGAAGCTCGAGGTGCAGTTCGGCTTCGACAAGCCGGCGCCGGAACGCTTCGCGCTGATGGTGTGGAATTTCGCTCGCTTCGATTTCGGCAAGAGCTATTTCCGCGATGTCAGCGTGCTGCAGCTCATCAAGGAGAAGCTGCCGGTCTCGATCTCGCTTGGCCTCTGGCTGACGCTTCTGACCTACCTGATCTCGATCCCGCTCGGCATTCGCAAGGCGGTGAATGACGGTGCGCGGTTCGACACCTGGACCTCGACCGTGCTCGTGCTCGGCTATGCCATTCCGGGCTTCCTGTTCGCGATCCTCCTCATCATCCTGTTTGCCGGCGGCTCGTTCTTCAACTGGTTCCCGCTGCGCGGACTGACCTCGGACGGCTGGTCGCAATTTCCCTGGTACTGGAAGATCATCGACTATTTCTGGCACCTGACGCTGCCGCTGATCGCCATGGGGCTGGGTGCGTTCACCACCATGACGTTCCTGACCAAGAACTCGTTCCTGGACGAGATCCGCAAGCAATATGTCATGACCGCCCGCGCCAAGGGCTGCAGCGAGAACCGGGTGCTGTACGGCCACGTCTTCCGCAACGCGATGCTGATCGTGATCGCCGGCTTCCCCGGCACCTTCATCCACGCCTTCTTCTCCGGCTCGCTTCTGATCGAAACCATCTTCTCGCTGGACGGGCTCGGGCTGCTCAGCTTCGAGAGCGTGCTCAACCGCGACTATCCCGTGGTGTTCGGCACGCTCTACATCTTCTCGCTGGTCGGACTCGTGATCAACCTGGTCTCCGACCTGACCTATATGTGGATCGATCCGCGGATCGATTTCGAGGCGCGGGAGGTCTGATGACGATCACCGCACCGACGCCGATCGAGACCACGGCGAAGTCGCCGCTCGGCGATGCCGTTCCGATCACGCGCAAGCCGTTCGCGCCCTCGCCGCTCAACAAGCGGCGCTGGCAGAACTTCAAGGCCAACCGGCGCGGCTACTGGTCGTTCTGGATCTTCATCATCCTGTTCGTGGTCTCGCTGTTCGCCGAGCTGATCGCCAACGATCGGCCCTTCCTGATCAAGTTCGACGGCCGCCTCTATTGGCCTGCCTTCGTCACCTATTCGGAGACGACCTTCGGCGGCGATTTCGAGACGGCGGCGGACTACCGCGACCCCTATCTGCAGAAGCTGATCAAGGACAAGGGCGGCACCATCGTCTGGCCGCTGATCCGTTACTCCTACGACACCCACAATCTCGACCTGCCGACGCCGGCGCCGTCGCCGCCGACCTGGATGCTGACGGAGAAGCAATGCCAGCCGGTGGTGGAGAAGAAGGGGCTGAAGAGTTGCCGCGACCTCGAATACAACTGGCTCGGCACCGATGATCAGGGTCGCGACGTGGTGGCGCGGCTGATCTACGGCTTCCGCATCTCGGTGCTGTTCGGCCTCTGCCTCACCATCGTCTCGTCCGTCGTCGGCATCGCGGCGGGCGCGGTGCAGGGCTATTTCGGCGGCCGGGTCGACCTGATCTTCCAACGCTTCATCGAGATCTGGACGGCGATACCCTCGCTCTACCTTCTCCTGATCCTGTCCTCGGTGCTCGTGCCCGGCTTCTTCGTGCTGCTCGGCATCCTCTTGCTGTTCTCCTGGGTCTCGCTGGTCGGTCTGGTACGGGCCGAATTCCTGCGCGGGCGCAATTTCGAATATATCCAGGCGGCACGGGCGCTCGGCGTCTCCAACCCGGTGATCATGTTCCGTCATCTGCTGCCGAACGCGATGGTGGCGACCATGACGTTCCTGCCGTTCATCGTGTCGAGCTCGGTGATGACACTGACGGCGCTCGATTTCCTCGGCTTCGGTCTGCCGCCGGGATCGCCTTCGCTCGGCGAGCTGCTGTCGCAGGCCAAGGCCAATGTGCAGGCGCCCTGGCTCGGCTTCTCCGGCTTCTTCTCGGTCGCGATCATGCTGTCGCTGCTGATCTTCATCGGCGAAGCCGTGCGCGACGCCTTCGATCCGCGCAAGACGTTCAGGTAAGGCCATGGACGCGATCAACCAGCCCCTCCTTAGCGTGCGCGACCTCTCGGTGGCCTTCCACCAGGGTGGCGCCACCACGCTCGCGGTCGACAAGGTCTCGTTCCAGATCAAGCGCGGCGAGTGCGTCGCGCTGGTCGGCGAATCCGGCTCCGGCAAGTCGGTCAGCGCACTCTCGATCCTCAAGCTGCTGCCCTATCCGAACGCCTCGCACCCCTCGGGCAGTATCCGCTTCAAGGGACAGGAGCTGATCGACCAGTCCGAGCAGCAGATGCGGGGAATCCGCGGCAGCGACATCTCCATCATCTTCCAGGAGCCGATGACCTCGCTCAATCCGCTGCACACGATCGAGGCGCAGATCGGCGAGATCATCCAGCTGCACAATCCGACCAGCAATGCCGAGGCGCGCAAGCGGACCCTGGAGCTCTTGACGCAGGTCGGCATTCCCGAACCCGAGACGCGGCTGAAGAGCTATCCGCATCAGCTCTCCGGCGGCCAGCGCCAGCGCGTCATGATCGCGATGGCGCTCGCCAACGAGCCGGACCTGTTGATCGCGGACGAGCCCACCACGGCGCTCGACGTCACCGTGCAGGCGCAGATCCTGGCGCTGCTCGCCGAGATCCGTTCCCGGCTCGGCATGAGCCTGCTGTTCATCACCCATGACCTCGGCATCGTCCGCCGCATTGCCGACACCGTCTGCGTCATGAAGGGCGGCGTGATCGTCGAGCAGGGGCCGGTCGAGCAGGTCTTCAAGACCCCGAAGCATCCCTATACGCGCGATCTGCTTGCCGCGGAGCCCAAGCCAGATCCGGCGCCGCCGCAGCCGGACGCGCCGGTGGTGATGTCGGCGGACGATCTGAAGGTTTGGTTTCCGATCAAGCGCGGCCTGATGCGCAAGACGGTCGGTCACATCAAGGCGGTCGACGGCGTCAGCGTCGCCGTGCGCAAGGGCGAGACGCTCGGCGTCGTCGGCGAATCCGGCTCGGGCAAGACCACGCTGGGGCTGGCGCTGTTGCGGCTGATTTCCTCGAATGGCCGCATCGTGTTCCTCGGCCAGGACATTCAGGGCCTGCGCTTCAAGGAGATGCGCCCATTCCGGCGCGACATGCAGATCGTATTCCAGGATCCGTTCGGCTCGCTCAGCCCGCGCATGTCGGTCGCCGACATCATCGCCGAGGGCCTGTCCGTGCATCAGCCGAACCTCTCGCGCGAGGAGCGCGAGGCGCGCGTCGTCAAGGCGCTGGAAGATGTCGGGCTGAAGCCGGAGACGCGCCACCGCTATCCCCACGAATTCTCCGGCGGCCAGCGTCAGCGCATCTCGATCGCGCGCGCGGTGGTGCTGGAGCCGGATTTCGTCGTGCTGGACGAGCCGACCAGCGCGCTCGACATGCTGTTCCAGGCCCAGATGGTGGATCTGCTGCGCGAGCTCCAGCGCAAGCGCGAGCTCACCTACATGTTCATCTCGCACGATCTGCGCGTCGTCGCCTCGCTCGCCAGCCACCTCATCGTGATGCGCGGCGGCAAGGTGGTCGAGGAAGGCCAGGCCGCCGAGCTGTTCAAGAACCCGAAGACGGACTACACGCGGGCCCTGTTCGCTGCGGCGTTCCGGCTGGAGACGGCGGGCAACGGGGCGGTGGCGACGTAGCCCGCCATTTCCAGGCGTGCGAGCGCGGCTCCAGGGACGCTTCCAATTGTGACTAAGGTGGTCTCACCGGGCCAGTCGCGTTGATTTACGCGGCGCGATCCTTGTCCGACCGTTCCTCGGCCGAGGTTGCCGTTTCTTCCAACTTCTTTTCGTAGTTGGCCTCGAACCTCTCGATGCTGTCGGCCCACATCCTCAGCATTGAGATCTGAAAGTGCATCATCGGCTTCAGGGCATTCATGCCCATTGCTGTCGCGGCGGCGATACGTCGTTGCGGCTCGCTCGCGAAACGATCTGCATTGGTGTTGTCTGCCATGCTGTTCGCTCCTTCGCTCTGGTGCTGTTGCCTAAGCTATCGGCCTTGCTGTGAACTGCGTTCTTCCAGGCGCTCGGCCAAAATCTGATCTGCCGCGAGCCGCGCACATTGCTCGTCGTGCAATTCGTCCAGCTTTTTCAGGTAGGCGACTGCGGCGATTTGCAGGAGATCGAAATCATCTTCGCCGGTATCGCGAAGATTGGAAATGTAGCGGTGGAGGGCGGAGCGCCTGTCATCATTCTCGCTGATGCCACTGTGGACCAGCAAGTAGTTCCGCCAAGCGAACGCACACGCGCCTTCTCTGGCATGAGAACCCATGGGCACCTCCCTAAGCCAGAGAAGGGCTGACGACGCGTTTCGTTCCGCGAAACTCTGAGATGTAACGTTGTTCCGTAGCTGCACCGCACGGTGTCAGAAGCCGGAGCGGATCGCCCTTCCGCTACCGGGGGCCCACGCCCGTGTTCCCGGAACGCGAGGGATCTGCGCTGGAGTGTCGCAGCCGGCTCTCACAAATGTATTGGTTTCCGAGGTAATATCCCGCCTCAAGCTGATTGCGGAGCCGGTGATGGCTTCAAAGCTGTCTGCGAGCACTGTCGCCTTGCTGATGCTTGGTGCAACGGTGCTTTTGATCGCAATTCGAGCACCCTTGTGGCTATCGCTGCTGCTCGGCTCTTTTACGCTGGCGGTGCTGTATATCGTCGCGAGAACGCGGTCGCGTTACGATCCGCTCGATCCGCGCTTCGGCAGCTGCATCCCCCCGATCTACAAGCCGAAGCCCGGTGCCGGCCACGATCGTGACGTCTGATCCACGCGGCGACTTCGTGAGGAGACGGCCTATAGCCGCTTGATCGCCGCGACTTCGCTGCCGGCCTGCCTGATCCGCGCAATCGCAGGCTCGATCGGCTCGACCACCGTCGCCATGTGATGGGCATTGGCGTGAACCATGGTGTCGCCGTCGCTGACGATGGCGACATGCCCTTTCCAGAAGATCAGGTCGCCGCGTCGCAAGCTGCCGCGCTCATGCGGCTCCAGCGCGCGGCCGAGCCCCGCCTGCTGCATGTCGCTGTCGCGCGGGCAGCCGATGCCGGCCGACGTCAGCGAAACCTGAACCAGGCCCGAGCAATCGATGCCGAGACTGCTCTTGCCGCCCCAGAGATAGGGCGTGCCGACGAAGCGCTCGGCGACGGCGACGAAGTCCGGCTCGCTGTGGTCGAGCGAAGCGAGATGCGTCTTCGGCACGAATGTCCCTTCGCGCGTCACGGCAAAGCTGCCGTCTTCGCGGGCCACGGCGATCTTCGATCCCAGCACCAGCGTGTCGGCCGGCGGCAGCTTGATCGAGGGCCCGGGGAAAGCAAAGGTTCGGAGCGCACTCACCTTGTGCGTCGGAACGGCTACGGGCTTTGCGAGCGCCGCATCCGGCAGCCAGCCGACATAGCCGTCGCCATTGAGCTGGCCCCAGGCCCAGCCCTCGCCGTTGCGATCGTAGACCGTAACGCGCTCGCCGCGCAGCGCCTGTGTCATCAACATCGCGCCTGAGGACGGCTGCTCGCGCACGGGCGCGACCGGTTCGACCACCTCGAACTCTTCACCCTCGACGAAGCGCTGCGCCTCGACCTTGCCTTCGAGATATTTCGCGGCAAGATCGCCGCGGGCCGGTGTCACTCGCGAATCATGCATAGCGCTCGCTCAGCACCTTGTAGATGGCGCGCGCGGCCTGGCACTCGCCGCCCTCGGGCCGCGCCGGCTTGGCCGACGGCGTCCAGCCGTAGATGTCGACATGCAGCCAGCTGCCGGCGTGCTCGACGAAGCGTTGCAGGAACAGCGCGCAGGTGATCGAGCCGGCAAAGCCGCCGGACGGCGCGTTGGTGATGGTGGCGGTCTTGGAGTCCAGCCAGGCATCGTAAGGCGGCCACAGCGGCATGCGCCACAACGGATCGTTCTCCTTCGCCGCGCAGCGCGCGACATCGGCGGCCAGCGTCTCATCATGGGTGTAAAAGGGCGGTAAATCCGGGCCTAGCGCAACGCGCGCCGCGCCGGTCAGCGTGCCCAGATCGATCAGCAGGTCGGGCTTCTCCTCGTCCGCCAGTGCCAATGCGTCGGCGAGCACCAGGCGGCCCTCCGCATCCGTATTGCCGATCTCGACCGTGATGCCCTTGCGGGAGGTGAAGATGTCGAGCGGGCGGAAGGCATTTCCGGCGACCGCGTTCTCGACCGCGGGGATCAGCACGCGCAGCCGCACTTTCAGCTTGGCGTCCATCACCATGCGCGCCAGCGCCAGCACGTTGGCGGCGCCGCCCATGTCCTTCTTCATGATCAGCATGCCGCTCGACGGCTTCAGGTCGAGCCCGCCGGTGTCGAAGCAGACGCCCTTGCCGACCAGCGTCACCTTGGGATGCGCAGGGTCGCCCCAGCCGATGTCGATCAGCCGCGGCGCGCGGTCGGAGGCCATGCCGACGGCGTGGATCAGCGGAAAATTTGTCTCCAGCTCCTCGCCGATGGTGCACGCGAAGCTCGCGCCGAATTCGGCGGCAAGCGCTTGTGCGGCCGCGGCGAGCTCATCCGGCCCCATGTCGTTGGAGGGCGTGTTGATGAGGTCGCGTGCCAGCATCGCGGCGTTTGCGATGCGATCGATCTCGGCGGCGTCCACGCCGTCGGGCGGCACGAGGCGGACCTCCGGCCTGTCGGCCTTGCGGTAGCGGGCAAAGCGGTAGGTGCCGAGCGCGAAGGCGAGCGCGGCGAGCCGTGCATCGTGCGGTGCGTTGGCGAAGCGATAGGTCCCCGGCGGCAGCAGGCCGGGCAGGGCGCCCGGCCGGAACAGGTCGCGCGACCTTGCCCCTTCGTCCTCGAGGCCGAACAGCACTTGCGCGATCGTGCCGTCGGGCGCGGGCAGCGCGAGATAGCCGCCCGGCTTGGCCGAATAGGCGCTCGCGGCGGCGTACTGGCGCTGCGCCGGCGGCAAGCTCTCGCGCACGGCATCCCAGCCCGACTTGGTGACGAAGGTGATCGGGATGGCGGTCGAGGACGTCTCGAAGACAGAGGGCATTGGCGGGTCCGGATCGTCTGGTCAGGTAAACTCCAGGAGACTTCGCAGAGTTTTGCCGTGGCCGCAATCGGCTTTGCTGCCGGTCGATCAGCGGCCGCTACTCGCAGCAACTTGGCCATGCTAGGTTCCGGCAAAGGCCGTCAGGCGTACGAAGGATCGCCGGTGGCCGGAGGCGAAGCCTGCCCGGAGGGAACGCAATGGAATTTGTGTGGAGCGTGGTCACATTCATCGGCCAGGCCGTCGAGGCGATCTTTGTTTACGTCGAGCATCATCACTGGATCTTCGCGTTCCTGGCCGGCGGCTACGTCTTCTATCTTCATGACCGCTCCGTCCACGCGCGCTTCGATGCACTCGACAAGCGCATCGACGAAATCCGCAAGCGGCTTGCCATCGAATATTGATCGGGCGGAACGAAACCGTCGTGCGGCAGCCCTCGTATCCACGTTGAGAACTGCCGTTCACGAGAGCGCGGCCGCGGGGCTTTACTAGCGCTGCGGTTGTGGCATTATTGGTGGATATTTTAGATTGTGCTCCGCGTCCCTGCACGTATCGAGCGCAAGAGCGCGGCGGCATGCGGTTGATACTTGCTCCGGTGTCATCCCTGCGCCGGTCGAGACCAGCCTGAACCTGTTCGTCGAAGCCATTTCTCTTTTCGTTTGAGCGGCGCGGCATTCGCAAATGAGCGGCGCAAAATGCATAGATCGTTCGTCATTGCCCAGATCTCAGACCTGCATCTGGATGGATCAGGCCGGCTGCTCGCGACGATCGAGGCGCTGGGAGCCGCTCTGCGCGAGAAGATGGCGGACTTCGCCGATGTTCCCGATCGCATCCTGCTGATCACCGGCGATCTCGTCGACGACCCGACGCCGCGCGCGCTGGACGAAGCCCTCGCCGTCATCGCGTCCTTCCGGCAGGGCGGGCTGTTCACCGATATCCAGGCGGTCGCCGGCAATCACGACGCCGGGCGGGCGGGCCGGCGCGCGGGCCGCCACGACGTCTACGACTACCTGCACCTGCCGCGGACCTCGAAGAGCGTCTATTACCGCCAGGCCGGCCTCGACCTCGTGCTGCTCGATTCCAACCGCGCCAGCCTCACCACCTTTGCGAGCGGCAACATCGACCAGGCCGCCTACAACGCCATGGTCGCCGATTCCGCGCGGCTGAGCGTCGATCTCGCAGGCAGCCTCGGATCGGCCGGTCGCGCCGACTATTCCGAGCCGGTCGAAAACCTCGTGCGGGTGCTGGCGATGCACCATCATCCGCTGCCGCAGGCAACCGGCGAAGGAAAACGCTTTCTCGGCGCGCCGGACGAGCCGCTGATGTATCTCGCCGCGCCCGCGACCTTCCTCGAAGCGGCGACCTCGCTCAACGTCGATCTGGTCCTGCACGGCCACCGGCACGTCGAGGGGCTGACCCGCTATTCGATTCCCGATCCGCGTGCGACGCGGAGCAGGGGCGATGAAGCGTTCTGGCGCACGATCTATGTGCTGTCCTGTCCGTCCTCGACCGGGCAGGCCGGCGACGATGCCGGCTTCAACCTCATCCATTTCGGCCCGATGTCCGGCACGGGCAATGATGAGTATTGCTTCGCGATCGCCCGCTATTCGCGGCGGCGCAACGACAGCGTCTTCAAATTGCTCGACTCGAATTTGCCTGATGGCGTGATCAGGCTGCCCGCCGGGCGGGATTTTTCCCGCGACCCGGTGGTTCAATCGGCCATCGAGATCGGTGCATTGACGACACTGACGCGGGATCGAGCTGCGGCTTTCGCCCGCCAGCTCCTGAAGCGCCACGTCTTCCACCCCGTCGACGACGTGGACTGGCCCGGCGCGTTCCTCACCTACCTCGTCACCGCCGAGACCTGGGCCGAACTGGAGGGCAGGTTCGCAAGGTCGGCGCGCAGGCAGGACGCCGAGGCGCTTGCCGCGGTGACGCAGATGCTGCGGCGGCTGACCGCCCACTCCGCGGGCGTGCTCGGTATCGACGACGCTCAGCTCGACGAGATCCGCATCAGGTGTCTGGGCAATCGCGACGATCTCCTGCGCGAGCTGCCGGGCGGACCGCGTGCGGACGTCGACATCGAGGCGCAGGTGCAGCGAAGACTGCAATTGTTGCGGGACCTGTACGAGCAGGTCAGCAGGCTCGGCGTCGACCCTGGCGGGGAGGCGCCGCCGCGGACGCCAAATTGACGGGCAACCGGCGTTAACCGGCCATTAGGGTTAACAGTCTATTGCTGGCGCGTTCGGCTCGATCCCTCCGCTCGAGAGTCAAAGCGTCATGCGTCAACGGTTCAGTCCTGCCCGGCTCCTCGCGTCCGCCTCGCTCGTCGCGATGGTGGCGATCAGCCTCGGCGGCTGCACGGCAATGTCAAAGCTCTCCGACGTCACCGGCTCGATCGGGTCGAGCGGCTCGCGCGCGGAGGCAGCTCCCGCCGAACCCGCCCGCGCCGTCGAAGTCTATGGCGAGCGCTACCGTGCCAATCCCAAGGACCCTGACGCCGCGCTCGGCTATGGCCAGGCGCTGCGCGCCAACGGCCAGCGCGCGCAGGCCGCCGCCGTGCTCGAGCAGGCGACCATCGCCAATCCCGGCAACAAGGTGCTGCTGGCCCAGTACGGCCGCGCGCTCGCCGACAACGGCAATTTCCAGCAGGCCTTCGACGTGCTGTCGAAGGCGCATTCGCCCGACAATCCGGACTGGCGCCTGCTCTCGGTGCAGGGCACGGCGCTCGACCAGATGGGCCGTCACGAGGAGGCGCGCGGCTACTACACGAGCGCGCTGAAGATCGCACCGGGCGACCCCGGCGTGCTCTCCAATCTGGGCCTGTCCTACATGCTGTCGAAAGACCTGCCGAAGGCCGAGGAGGCGCTGCGGCAGGCCTATGCCTCGCCGCGCGCCAGCAGCCGGGTGCGGCAAAATCTCGGCCTGGTCGTCGGTCTCCAGGGCCGCTTCGCGGAGGCCGAGACCATCGTGAAGGCGGACCTGCCGCCGGACCAGGCTGCGGCCAATGTCGCCTACCTCAAGGACATGCTGAGCCGCAGCGAAGGCCCGCGCGGCGCGCCGAAGCGGATGCCGGTCGCCTCGCTCAGCCAGTCCGACTGATCCAGACCGGATATCCTCGTCCCGATACTGCCGGCGCGGACCGCTTGCGGTCCGCCTCCCGCATCATTGCAGCTCGGAGATCTTGATGCCGGTCGGTCCGAGAATGACGACGAACAGCACCGGCAGGAAGAACAGGATCATCGGCACCGTCAGCTTCGGCGGCAGCGCGGCGGCCTTCTTCTCGGCCTCGTTCATGCGCATGTCGCGGTTTTCCTGCGCCATGACGCGCAGCGAGTGCCCGAGCGGCGTGCCGTAGCGTTCCGCCTGCTGAAGCGCCAGACACACCGATTTGACGCCTTCGAGGCCGGTGCGCCGCGCCAGGTTTTCGTAGGCGACCTTGCGATCCTGCAGATAGGACAGCTCGGCGGTGGTCAGTGTGAATTCTTCCGACAGCGCGATCGACTGGCCCACGATCTCGGTGGCGACCTTGCGGAAGGCCATTTCGACCGACATGCCGGATTCGATGCAGATCAGCAGCAGGTCGAGCGCGTCCGGGAAGGCGCGCTTGATCGAGAGCTGGCGCTTGGAGATCGCGTTCCTGAGGAACAGCATCGGCGCCTGCAGGCCGAGATAGGCGGCGCCGACACAGATGCCGATCTTGATCGGCATCGGCTTCTCCATATGCGCGATCAGGAACACATACAGGATCGAGCCGACGAACAGCACGATCGGAGCCACCATGCGCGCGAACAGGAATGTGACGTAGGGCGCCTGGCCGCGGTAGCCCGCCATGATGAGCTTGTCGCGCGCGGCCTCCTGCGCGAGCCATTTGGTGAGGTTGAAGTCCTCGACCACACGCGAGACGAGCTGCTTCGGCGTTTGGCGCAGCGAGACCTTCTCGTTCTTGTTGAGACGCTCGCGCTCGCGCTGGCGGATGCGTTCGCGCTCGCTCGCCACCGCCTTCATCCGCTTGGAGAGGCCCTCGCCGGCGAACAGCGGCATCACCAGCGTATAGACGGTTGCGCTCGCGGCGATGGCCGCAAGCAGCATGGTCATGAAGCGGACGTCATGCAGTTTTGAAACGAGGAACTCGACCATACGCCACCGTCAGAAATCGAAGTTGATCATCTTCTTCATCACCATGATGCCAACCGACATCCAGATGACGCAACCGACCAGCATGAGCTGACCGGTCGGATGGGTCCATAGCAGAGAGATGTAGTGCGGCGTCGTGAGATAGACGAGGAACATCACGATCGGCGGCAGCGACCCGATGATGCCGGCCGAAGCCTTGGCTTCCATCGACATCGCCTGGATCTTTTCCTTCATCTTCTTGCGGTCGCGCAGCACCTTGGAGAGGTTGCCGAGCGCTTCGGAGAGGTTGCCGCCCGACTTCTGCTGGATCGAGATGACGATGCCGAAGAAGTTGGCTTCCGGCAGCGGCATGCGATCGTAGAGGCGCGAGCAGGCTTCGCCGAGCGGCATGCCGATCGCCTGGGTCTCGATGATGGCCAGGAACTCGCTGCGCAGCGGCTCGGGCGCGTCGGCGGCCACGACCTTGATCGATTCGAACAGCGGCAGGCCCGCCTTGATGCCGCGGACGATGACGTCCACGGCGTCGGGCAGTGCCGCCAGGAACTTGGTTTCGCGGCGTTTCTTCAGGAAGCCGAGGGCCCAGCGCGGCAAGCCGAAGCCGCCGGCAAAGGCAAGACCGGCGGCGCCGAGCACACCGCCGCCGACAAACATGGCGGCCGCGAACAGCGCGCCCCCGACGATGGCGGAGACGATCCAGAATTTCTGCGGTGTCCAGTTCAGCCCGGCCTGCGAGATGCGGACGCTGAGCGGGACGCTCTTCTCCTGCTGGCGCCGGGCCTCGAGATCCTTCAGCGAGGTCTCGACCTGCTCGCGGCGCGAGCGCTGGCTCTTTTCGGACTGCTTGGCCGCCGGCGCGTCGGCGCGGGCAATCGAGGCGCGTCGGCTTTCGGCCTTCCGCTCTCCGGACAGCATCGGATAGAGGAAGACCCAGGCGATGCCGCCGACAGCGGCGGTGGCGAGGAAGGCAAGGGCAAGGATCTGAATGTTCATGGTGTCGCTGCCCCGCTCACGTCTTCGGCGCCACTTCCGCGGCGTCGAGCGCGGCGGCAAGGCGCTTCTCGTCGCCGTAATAGCGCGCACGCTCCCAGAACTTCGGACGGCCGATGCCGGTCGAGCGGTGCTGGCCGATGATCTTGCCGTTGGCGTCCTCGCCGACCAGGTCGTAGAGGAAGATGTCCTGGGTGATGATGGTGTCGCCTTCCATGCCCATCACCTCGGTGATGTGGGTGATGCGGCGCGAACCGTCGCGCAGGCGCGCAGCCTGGACGATGACGTCGATCGAGGCGCAGATCATCTCGCGGATAGTGCGCGAGGGAAGCGAGAAGCCGCCCATCGTGATCATGGATTCGCAGCGCGACAGCGCCTCGCGCGGATTGTTGGCGTGCAGCGTACCCATCGAGCCGTCATGGCCGGTGTTCATGGCCTGCAGCAGGTCGAACGCCTCGGGTCCGCGGACTTCGCCGACGATGATGCGTTCGGGGCGCATACGCAGGCAGTTGCGCACCAGTTCGCGCATGGTGACCTGGCCCTCGCCCTCGATGTTGGGCGGGCGGGTTTCCAGCCGCACCACATGGGGCTGCTGGAGCTGGAGCTCGGCGGCGTCCTCGCAGGTGATGACGCGCTCGTCGTGCTCGATGTAGTTGGTCAGGCAGTTGAGCAGCGTGGTCTTGCCCGAACCGGTACCGCCGGAGATCAGCACGTTGCAGCGGACGCGGCCGATGATCTGGAGGATCTCGGCGCCCTCCGGCGAGATCGCGCCGAACTTGACGAGCTGATCCAGCGTCAGCTTGTCCTTCTTGAATTTGCGGATGGTGAGCGCGGGGCCGTCGATCGACAGCGGCGGCACGATGGCGTTGACGCGCGAGCCGTCGGCGAGACGCGCGTCGCAGATCGGCGAGGATTCGTCGACGCGCCGGCCGACCTGGCTGACGATGCGCTGGCAGATGTTGAGGAGCTGCTGGTTGTCGCGGAAGCGGATACCGGTCTTCTGGATCTTGCCGTTGACTTCGATGAAGACCGTGTTGGCGCCGTTGACCATGATGTCGGCGATGTCGTCGCGCGACAGCAGCGGCTCCAGCGGACCGTAACCGAGCACGTCGTTGCAGATGTCGTCGAGCAGTTCCTCCTGCTCGGCGATCGACATCACGATGTTCTTGATCGCGATGATCTCGTTGACGATGTCGCGGATTTCCTCGCGCGCGGACTCGGAATCGAGCTTGGCGAGCTGGGCGAGGTCGATGGCCTCGATCAGCGCGCCGAAGATGGTCGCCTTGACCTCGTAGTAATTGTCCGAGCGGCGGCTCTCCATGGGGGGAGGCGGCGGCGGGGCCTTGATCGGGGCGAGCGGCGGCGAGGCGACGGCCGGCGGAGGCGGCGCGCGCGACACCGTCGGCGCCGGAGCCGGGGTCGGCTCTGGCGACACGGCACCGGGCTTGGGGGCCCGAAGATCGGTGTCTGTTCCGCTACGCTTACCGAACACTTAACGACTCCATGCGGCGGCTTATTTTCCCCGCAACTTCTCAATCAGGGGTGAAAGCAAGGACGACTTTTGTTTCTTCGTTTCGCTGCGGCCGGTCAGGCGCTGGGCGATCTGGAGGAACATCTCGATCGACTTGTGGTTGGCCGAGATCTCCGCGATCATCTGGCCGTTGTTGGCGGCCGAGCCGAAGATCTGCGGCTCGAACGGGATCGAGACGACCGGCTGGCTCTCGATCGCCTTGGCGAACTCGGCGGCGGCGATTTCGGGCCGTTTCGGCACGCCCACTTGGTTCAGGCAGTACAGCGGCGGCCGGTCGTTCGGGCGCGAGGCCTTGAGCAGGTCGAACAGGTTCTTGGTGTTGCGCAGATTGGCAAGGTCGGGCGCCGCCACGATCAGGATGTCGTCGGCGCCGATCAGCGCGCGCTTGGTCCAGCCCGACCATTGATGCGGGATGTCGAGCACGATGCAAGGCATGGTGGCGCGGAGCGTGTCGAACACGGAATCGAACGCGTCGGTGCCGAAATCATAGACCCGGTCGAGCGTGGCGGGGGCCGCCAGCAGGCTCAGATGGTCGGTGCATTTCGACAGCAGGCGGTCGATGAAGGCGGTATCGACGCGATCGGGCGAGAACACGGCGTCGGCGATGCCCTGCGGCGGGTCCTGGTTGTAGTCGAGCCCGGCGGTGCCGAAGGCGAGGTCGAGGTCGGCGACCACTGCGTCCATCGCGAGGTCGCGCGCGATCGCCCAGGCGACGTTGTGGGAGATGGTGGACGCGCCGACGCCGCCCTTGGCGCCGACCACGGCGATGATGCGGCCGACCGCCTTGGCTTCCGGCGCGGAGAACAGGTTGCAGATCGAGCGCACGACGTCGATCGGGCCGACCGGCGCGAGCACGTAGTCGCTGACGCCGCGGCGCACCAGCTCGCGATAGAGCGTGACGTCGTTGATGCGGCCGATCACCACCACGCGGGTGCCGGCGTCGCAGACGGTGGCGAGGTGGTCGAGCCCGCCGAGGAGGTCGTTGCGGCCGTCGCTCTCGAGCACGATCACGTTCGGCGTCGGCGCCGAGCGGTAGGCTTCGATCGCGGCCGCCATGCCGCCCATCTGGATCTTCAGGTGAGCCTTGCCGAGCCGGCGATCCTCGCCGGCCGACTGCACCGCGGCGGCGGTCTCCACGGTCTCGCAGAAAGCCTGGACCGACACGCGCGGCGCGGGAGCAATATGCTCCTCGACCGGCGGAGGCGCTGCTTCCGGCTGCTCTTCTTGGGACTGGCGAGCGTAGTTGATCATTTGCCGGTGTCGCTGAGTTTGGCCTTTTCGGCTTCAGGATAGGGGACCGCCGTCGGCAATCCCTTGCGATACTTCTCGAAGAAGGCGGTGCGCCGTGTCGTGTAGGACGGCGTCTCGGACCGCGGCTGCTCGAGGTCCGACGGGTTGTCGACCATGGCCGCGAGGTTGCGCTGATAGGCGCAGCCGTAATTGTAATAGTCCTTGTTCTCGAACCAGCTCTTGTTCTTCATCGAGGGTCCGATGTCCTCCGGCCACAGGCCGCAGGGGCCGGCGACCGCGGCGATCTTGGAATAGGTCAGCCGGATCGGCGGCAGGAAGCGCTTGTCTTCCGGCTGGTAGGGGCGGGTGATGATGCCGCGCGGCGGAACGCCCGCGGCGCTCAGCATCGCCTGGATCTCACGCATCGATTCCGCCGCCGGGCGCGCATTCGGCGTGCCGGCCGGTACGTCGATATGGATGGCGCCGGTGCCTTCGCGCAGCCAGGTCGACGCCACGCCCATCACGTCGGCGCGCTGGGCGGCGGTCAAGCCGCCGCGGGCGTGGCCGACGAAGACGACGATCGAGCGGTTCTGCTCCTCGATCGCGATCGGATGGCGCTGCTTGTAGTCGTCGGGAATGGAGGCGGTCGCAATCTCGTCGTGCTGGCAGCCGCCGAGCGCAAGCGCGATACCGACGAGCGCGCCACCGAAGCCGGTGGCGCGTTTGCGAAGCTGGGGTGGTCTTGTGATCATCGTGAAGTCCCCGTTCCGCCTCAGTCGGTGATGAAGCCGTAGGTGCCGCGGTAATTCCGGCCCGGTTCGGTCCGGCCAGGCACGCCGTAGATGCGGTTGATGTTGCCGATCAGTTCGGCCTGCGGGTCCGCAGGCGCGGAGAAGCCGTCATCCGGCCGCGACAGGTCCTTGGGCGTCGTTGCGCGAACCACATAGGGCGTCACGATCACGACGAGCTCGGTCGCATTGTTGACGAAGTCGCGGCTGCGGAACAGCGTGCCGAGGATCGGGAGCTGCATCAGTCCCGGCAACCCGCTCACGGCCTGCTTGGTCTGCTGCTGGATCAGGCCGGCCATCGCCATCGCGCCGCCGGAGGGAATTTCCAGCGAGGTCTCGGCGCGGCGGGTCCGGATCGAGGGCACCGTCAGCGAGTTCACCGAGGTCGAGGTCACGGCCTGTGACAGCGTGATCGCATTTTCGTTCGAGAGCTCCGAGACCTCGGTCATCACCCGCAGGCTGATCTTGCCCTCGGTCAGAACGATCGGGGTGAAGTTGAGCGAGATACCGAACTTCTTGAAGCTGATCTGGGTGGTACAGACATGCGTCGTGGGATCGCACGAATAGCCCGCGGGCACCGGGAATTCGCCGCCGGCGATGAAGGTCGCCGATTCCCCGGAGATCGCGGTCAGGTTCGGCTCGGCCAGCGTGCGGATCACGCCCGCGGTTTCCATCGCGCGCAGTGTGGCCTGCACCGAGGGCGTGGCGCCGAACTTGGTGGTCAGGTTGTTGCCGTCCACGAGGTTGCGGCCGAGCGCCGTGAACGGGTTCGAGTTGGTGAAGCTCACCACCGAGGTGCCGTAGTTCAGGTTGGCGGAGAGGTCGATGCCGAGCTGCTTGACGATGGTGCGCTGGACCTCGGCCACCGTCACCTTGAGCATGACCTGGTCGCGGCCGCGGACCACGATCGAGTTCACCACCTTGTCGGCGCCGCCGGCGAGGCGCGCGGCGAGCTCGTTGGCCTGCTGCGCCTCCATCGGGTTCGCCGCCGTGCCGGACAGCACGATGCTCTCGCCGAGCCCGTCGATCTGGATGTCCGAGCCGGGCAGGATCTGCTTCAGCGCGGCGCGCACGCCGTTGAGGTCGCGCTTGACCGCGATGTCATAGGCCGCGATCTGCTGACCGGCGGAATCGAAGAACACGATGTTGGTCTGCCCGACCGTGGCGCCGATGATGTAGGCGCGCTGCGCCGAGCGCACCACCGCGTTGGCGATCTTGGGGTCGGCGACCAGCACATCCTTGATGTCGCGCGGCAGGTCGATCACGATGGACTTGCCGACGCCGAGCGAGAGGAAGCGCGCGTTCATCTGGCCGTCGGCTGCAACCGGCACCGGCGCCGGCGCTCCCGCCACCGGACGGTAGTCGGCGGCGAGCACGGGGGTCAGCGCCGGGTTGAGCACCAGCGCGACGGCGGCCGAGAACGACAGGGCGCGGACCAAGGAGGTTCGCATCGTCGTCAAATCTGCCCTGCATTTCATATCGACTGCCCTCATCGTGCCTTTGCCGTCGAGCTTGGAATTCCGTAGCGGATGATCGAGACGCCATCGCGCTTCTGTGCGGAGTCATCGAGCGTGATCTCGCTCATCTTGACGTCGACGATGCTGCGCAGCGCGAGCGACAGCGTGCCGCTCTGGCGCGCCGCGGACAGCGTCGCGGTCTGCGCGGGATTGAGCTCGAGGGTGACGGTCTTGCCGACCACCGCGTTCTGGCCGTCCTTCTCCTTCGGCGCCTGGTCGATGGCGAGGACGCGGATGTTGGCCAGGATGATCTCGGAGGTGACGATATCGGGAGCGCCGCTGCTCTGGTCCGGATTCTTGAGGCGGCGGGTCAGTAGGACGTCGACGCGATCGTTGGGCAGGATGAAGCCGCCTGCGCCGGTCTCCGGCGAGATCTCGGTCGAGATCGCGCGCATGCCGGTGGGCAGGATCGCCGCCATGAAGCCCGAGCCCTCGGGCTTGACCAGCTTCTGGTCGCGGATCGGTTCACCCTGGATGAAGGGAGCGCGCGCGATCGAGCCCGTCACCTGGGTCGCGCCCTCGGGACGTTCGTTGCGGCGGATGAAGGTGGCGCTGGCGGTCGCAGCCGGCCAGGTCTGCCACTGCACGTCTTCCGGCTTGACGGTCTGGCCGAGGCCGATGTCGTTCTTGGCCACCAGCACGTCGACGGTGGGAAGCTGCGCGACCGGAGCCGCTGGGGGCGGCGCAGAATTGTCCGAGCCGCTCGCCAGGTACGCGGCGACGCCGCCGGCGCAGATGGCGACCGTCAGGACGACAATGCGTGCCCTATTCATACGCTTCACTTTCCAACAAAACGCCGCGACGCTGCCGCCGCCGTAATCGGCAGTTGACCAGCTATTCGTCAAAGCATGGTTAATGAGGCGTATCTAAATCGCCTTAACGCCGGGTTTACCCGTGGGCGTTCAGCGCAGTGCGAGGTGAGCGAGGTCGATCGCCTTCACCCAATCGGTCTCCGGATAGACCATCAGCGCGCCAAGCGTGAGCGCGATGCCGTAGGGAATGCCGCTCTCCTTGTCGTGCAGCCGCGCGAGCCAAGCCTGGCCCGCAAGGCCGTAGGGCAGCGGCCATTGCCGGAACTGCAGCAGGAGCAGCGTCAGCGCTCCGCCGAACAGCGAGGCGTAGAGCAGGAAGTTCATCAGATGAGCGAAGCCGAACCACAGCGCGACGGAGGCTGCGACCTTGGCGTCACCGCCGCCCATCCAGCCCATCGCAAAGCAGGTGAACGCCACGGCCAGGAGAAGCGCGCCGGCGCCGACATGGGTCAGCATCTCGTAAGGTGCCATGCCACCGGCGAAGGCAAGCACGAAGAAGCCGGCGACCAGCGCCAGCGACACACGGTTCGAGATGGTCATCGTGAACAGATCGCTCGCGGCGGCGAATGCCATCAGGGCCGGGAAGAGCATAAGGCGCGCAAGGTCGAGGATCATGGGCTGCGTCTTGAGGCCTGGGTTGTCGCGGGATCTGGCGTCGCCCCGAGGCTAGCCGGCAGTGCTAAATAAACCGACAACAGGGCAGGGGCCTTAACAGGCGCTGCCTGGAGCGGCAGGCTCACCACAGGCTGGCGATACGCGCGGCGAGCGCGACCGTCGCCAGCAGCAGCGCAAGGCATACCCAGTAGGCCGGCGAGCCGGCTTGCGCCGTCTCCGCCTCGCTCGCCGCAACCGCGGCATCGGTTCTGTACTTTCGCAACGCCACTGGAACTCGCCGTGCTCAGAAAAACAAAGGCCCCGGCGGACCGGGGCTTTTGCCGTCGTTTGTCGGTCGCTTACTTCAGCGACGAGCTGATCGAGCCGAACTTGGTGTTCAGCGTGCTGCCGAGGTTGTTGACGACGGTGATGATGGCCAGCGCGATGCCGGCGGCGATCAGGCCGTATTCGATGGCGGTAGCGCCGGATTCATCCTTGGCGAAACGTGCAATCAAGTTCTTCATGAACAAACTCCATCTGGGGTTGGATCGCCTCGTTCGGCGCTGTCTTTGACGCGCCGAAGATGAGAGCCGAGCTCTTTCGGTAGAGTTAATTCGATCGCGCAAAGGCGCCTTCCGCGCGATGCTTTTGCCCAGAGTGAATTTCACCTTAAGGCGCCTATCGAATTTCGCCCCGGTTCCGGACGTGCCGCAAGTGCACGCCTTGACTTCACCCTCCCTTAAATTTCGCGGAGTAGGCGTAAGGGGACCCGCAATCCGAAAAGAGGCGACGATGTCGAGCCTGCCCATGCAAGTCGCTCTGATGCTCGGCGAGACCATCGCGAAGGTGGTCCCGGTCACCTTCGTGCTCGCGATGGTGTTCACGGTGCTCGAACATTTCTGGGCCTGCAATCCCGGCGCGCCGTGGTGGCGCAAGCGGGAGATCGTCACCGACATCTGCTACTGGTTCTTCGTTCCCGTATTCGCCCGGACCATGCGGATCGGGCTCCTGATCGTCGGGGCGAGTGCCTTCTTCAACATCCATGATGCCGACGGTCTCATCGCCTTCTACGACAACGGCCATGGTCCGCTGGCGCAATTGCCGCTCTGGATGCAGGCCGCGCTGTTCCTGGTGCTGTCCGATTTCATGCTGTACTGGCTGCACCGGCTGTTCCACGGCGGCGAGTTCTGGAAGTACCACGCGATCCATCACTCCTCCGAAGAGATCAGCTGGATTTCGGCGGCCCGCTTCCATCCGGTCAATCTCGTGCTCGGCACGATCGGGGTCGACGTCGTGCTGCTGATGGCCGGCATCTCCCCGAACGTCATGATCTGGCTGTCCCCGTTCACGACCTTCCATTCGGCCTTCGTGCACGCCAATTTGAACTGGACCTTCGGGCCGTTCAAATACGTGCTGGCGACGCCGGTCTTCCATCGCTGGCACCACACCCCGCTCGAAGAGGGCGGCGACACCAATTTCGCCGGGACGTTCCCGGTCTGGGACGTGCTGTTCGGCACCTTCCGCATGCCGGAGGGGAAGCTTCCGCAGGATTACGGCAAGGACGAAGCGACCATGCCGAAGGAGATCGGAGGGCAGCTTGCCTATCCGTTCCGCCGCTAAGGCCCTCCAGAGCGGCAAATCGGCGGTCCGTTCAAACAATAGAAGGCGAATTTGCGGAACGTTCACGAATTGAAGGCAGGTTAGCGGGGTCGGGCACCGGCTCCGCTGTTATCTGATCGCTTCTGCCGGTTTGTGACGTCCCGGGGGTAAGAGTATGCGTAAACAATTGCTGCGCCGCCATGCGCGCGTCTGTCTTCTGGTTGCGGCTGCGGTGCTGTCGTCGCCGGCTGCCGGCCTCGCCGAATCCACCGCCGAAATGATCGCGGTCAATGTCGACCAGGCCAAGCTGGTCCGGCTGCCCGGCAAGGTGGCGACCATCGTGGTCGGCAATCCCTTGATCGCCGACGTCACGCTGCAGCCCGGCGGCATGATCGTCGTGACCGGTAAGGGCTACGGCGCTACCAATTTCATCGCACTCGACCGCGCCGGCGAGATCCTGGTCGATCGCCAGATCCAGGTCGAGGGTCCGAGCGACCGCCTCGTCACCGTCTATCGCGGGGTCGAGCGCGAGTCCTACAGCTGCGTGCCGATTTGCCAGCGCCGCGTGACGCTGGGCGACAGCGACGCCTACTTCAACACCACGATGAGCCAGGCCGGTTCGCTGAGCAGCAATGCAAGCGGCAACGCCGGCGCGGGCGCCAAAACCAACTAGCAAGACCAGCTGGCAAGACCTGCTGGCAAGTCAGATCGACGAGGTGCCCGGGCGGATCGTGTGATCCGGTCCGGGCATTTGCGCTGGCGTCTTGCTGCGCCCTTCTCCTGCACGTCCGATCGTCCCCGGTTAACGAACCGTTAGCGGCGCGCTTCGCCGGCTGCGGCCGGTCCGCAACACTTAAACAATCAGTTTTAGCTAGTTTTGAGCGAATGAATTGCCGTTGCTGGGGAATTTGACGCGATGCCATCGCCTGCACCTGTAAGGTTCACGCTGCGAACCGCGCTGCGCCGGTTTCGCGGCAACCGCCGCGGCTCTGCGGCCGTCGAGTTCGCGCTGGTCGCTCCGATCTTCTTCGCACTGCTGTTCGCCATCATCGAGACGGCGCTGATGTTCTTTGCGAGCCAGGTGCTCGAGACCATCACGCAGAACTCGGCCCGCGTGGTGCTGACCGGGCAGGCGCAGTCGGGTTCGGTGACCGCCTGCGCGGTGTCCGGTGTCAGCACGCCCTGTACGCAAACCACCTTCAAGACCTACGTCTGCAGCCAGATCCCGGCCCTGTTCGATTGCAGCAAGCTCTATGTCGACGTCACGAGCTACTCGACCTTCTCCGCGGTGACGCTGTCGAGCCACATCGACGGCTCCGGAAATTTCGACACGACCGTGAGCTACAGCCCGGGCAGCGCCGGCGACATCGTGGTGGTGCGGCTGTTCTATCAGTGGCCGCTGTTCGTGACCGGGCTCGGCTACAACATCGCCAATCTCACCGGCAGCAAGCGGCTCCTGGTGGCCACGGCCGCATTCAAGAACGAGCCCTATTAGAGATCGGTGGAACGATGCAGGCGATTGCGAAGATCCGGCGGGCGATGCGTCTGTCCGCGTATGAATTCCTTGCCGACGGCCGCGGCCTGGCGGCGACCGAATTTGCGGTCGTCGTGCCGCTGATGCTGGTGATGTTCTTCGGGACGGTGGAGTTCTCGTCGGCGGTGGCGATCGATCGCAAGGTGACGCTGATGGCGCGGACGCTGTCGGATCTCACCTCGCAGTCGACGTCGGTCAGCGATACCGACATGACGAACTTCTTCGCCGCCTCGACCGGCATCATGACGCCCTATGCCACCTCGCCGGTCTCGGCGACGATCACCGAGCTCTATGTCGATCCCTCGACCTTGCAGGCGCATGTGCAGTGGAGCAAGGGATCGGTGCCGCGCACGCAGAAGTCGGCGGTCACCATTCCCACGACGCTGGCGGTCGGCGGCACCTATCTGATCTTCAGCGAGGTCAGCTACACCTACACGCCGTCGGTGGGCTACGCGCTCAAGAGCGCGATCACGCTGAGCGACGTGGCCTATACGAGGCCGCGGCAGTCGACCTGCGTCTATTACAGCCCGGATACCTCCTGCACGACCTACTGAGCGCGCAGCATCGTTCGAGCATGAAAAAAGGCCGTGCATTGCGCACGGCCTTTTCCGTTGTCATTTCGACGTCCGCTGGCTCAGCCGGCGGAACGAAGGTTGTCGGCGGCCGACTTGCCGGAACGACGGTCAGCGACGATCTCGTAGGAGATCTTCTGGCCTTCGCGCAGCGTGCCGAGACCGGCGCGCTCGACGGCGCTGATGTGCACGAAGACGTCCTGGCCGCCATCGTCGGGCTGAATGAAGCCGAAGCCCTTGGTCGCGTTAAACCACTTCACGGTTCCCATGCTCACGGGGGTAGTTCCTTCTCAGATATGCAGTATCGAAGCCCACTTTCGCAGGCAGGTTAGATCGAGTTTCTGGAAGGGTCGTCAGCGTGTCTGAACCGGCTGTACCGGTGGATGCCAATGTCGTCCGGCCGAAAATCGATTAGTTCATTTTATTGGAAATGGGGTCTCAAAACAATCGGGACGTGCACGATTTTTTGATCCGCCATGGCGTCCATGGCGGATCAGCATACAGGTCGGAATTTTACCTCTGCACTTGCGTGCGCGAAGTGATCAGCGGCGACGGAACTGGCCGCCGCGCTGTCCGGGACGCGGCGGTCCGCCAACGCCGCTCGGACGTTCGTCCTTGTGGCGGAAAATCAGCCGGCCCTTCTCGAGATCGTAAGGCGACATCTCCACCGTCACGCGGTCGCCCGCGAGCGTCTTGATGCGGTTCTTCTTCATCTTGCCGGCGGTGTAGGCGACGATCTCGTGTCCGGCGTCGAGCTGCACGCGGTAGCGGGCGTCGGGGAGGATTTCGGTGACCAGTCCTTCGAACTGGATCAGCTCTTCCTTAGCCATGTGGTTGTCTCCAGTCGTGGACGGCTAGTGCGAATGAGGATTGCGGTTCGGTCGGCCGTTGGGGCGACTCTCGCGACGCAAAAAGGCAACGCCTTGTATTCCATCAGGCTTGCCGGCGCTATGCGCGGGACGCTGTTCCGACCGATCGGCTGGTGAGGAATTCATCTTACCACCGGAACCGCGGCGGCGGCGAGACCCCTTGGAGGCCTTGTGGGCTTCACCGGGCCTGCCATCAACAGGTCTGCCATCGGCATGACGTCCTTCATGGCGGCCCTCGCCGGGCCGTCCGTCGCCGTTCCTGCCGGCGCTGTGGTGGCGTCCGTCGGCATGCCTGTCGTCGCCACGCCGTCCGTCACCATGCCGTGCGCCCTGCGGACGCTGGCCCGGGCGGCCGCCCGGCCGGCCCTGCCGCTGCTGCTGCGGCGGAGGACCCGCATCGCGGCGGCCGGCGTCGGTGCGGTGGTCCTCACGCGGCAGCGCCACGCGGATCAGCCGCTCGATGTCGCGGAGATAGGCGAGTTCCTCGCCACCGGCGACCAGCGAGATCGCGGTGCCGTCGGCACCGGCACGCGCGGTGCGGCCGATGCGGTGGACGTAGGTCTCGGGGACGTTGGGCAGGTCGAAATTGATGACATGGGTGATGCCGTCGACGTCGATGCCGCGGGCGGCGATGTCGGTGGCGACCAGGGTGCGGATCTCACCCGAGCGGAACTGGGCCAGTGTGCGCTCGCGATGGTTCTGCGACTTGTTGCCGTGGATGGCGCTGGCGGGGATGCCCGCCTTTTCGAGCGTCTTCACGACCTTGTCGGCACCGTGCTTGGTGCGGGTGAACACCAGTGCGCGGTTGATCGGTTCGTCCTTCAGGAGCTTGGTCAGGAAGCCGGGCTTGGCCGTGAAATCGACCTGGATGATGCGCTGGTTGATCCGCTCGGCGGTCGAGGAGACCGGGGTCACCGCGACGCGGGCGGGGTCGCGCAGCATGGAATCGGCGAGCTCGGCGATGTCCTTCGGCATGGTGGCCGAGAAGAACAGCGTCTGCCGCTTGATCGGGAGTTTCGCGACGATTTTGCGGATGTCGTTGATGAAGCCCATGTCGAGCATGCGGTCGGCCTCGTCGAGCACGAGGAACTCGACGCTCGAGAGCTTCAGACCGTTGCTCTGCACGAGGTCGAGCAGGCGGCCGGGGGTGGCGACGAGCACGTCCACGCCCTGCATCAGGGCGCGAACCTGGCGGCCCATCGGCACGCCGCCGATGGCCAGCGTCGAGGACAGGCGGATGTGGCGGCCATAGGCATTGAAGCTGTCGAGGATCTGCCCGGACAGCTCGCGGGTCGGCGACAGCACCAGCACGCGGGCGGTCTTGGGCTGCGGCTTGATGCGGTTCTCGAGCAGGCGGTGCAGGATCGGCAGCGCGAAGGATGCGGTCTTGCCGGTGCCGGTCTGGGCGATGCCGACGACGTCGCGGCCGGTCAGCGCCGTGGGGATGGTCTGGGCCTGGATCGGGGTGGGGGTGACGTAATTCTCTTCGGCGAGAGCACGTGCGATCGGTTCGGCGAGGCCGAAGTCCTGAAACGAAGTCAAAAGATGGGTTCTTTCCATGTCAAAAGCGCAACGCCCGGCGCATTCAGCGCGGCGTACGCAAAAGGGTGTCGAGAAGACACCTGCGTGTTTGGGGTGTCGGATGGCTTGGGAGCTGATGGGGCAAGCCAGAGGCCCGAGAGGGCTTAAGAACACGCGGCTCGCTACGACCCCTTGATTCGCAAGAGGTCTCGACCGTTCATATGGAACATTGAGCGGGCGCTTTCAAGGCAACTTGGTCCGAAACCGCGGTTGCGGTGCAGAAATAGTTATGCCGGAATTTTAGACAGAAGCACCATTTTGCTCAAAAAATGGACTGGCTGCCGCATTGGCATACATTTTATTCGCCCAAGATTTGAGCAGTCTAACTGCGGCGAAACTTGGATTGCGACAAAATTGTCTAGTCTGACCAATGAGTTGGCAAGTGCCCAAGGCATGGCACGGTTCTTGCGATTCCGTTAATCGCAGGCGGCCGTGGGGCCGTTTCGCAGCGTCTTTTCACGTCTGCGTCAGGGAGATGATACATCCATGCCTACCAAATCCATTCACGATATAGCGGCGTCATTTAGCCGCCGCGGCGTTCTCGCCGCGACCGCCGGCCTGATGCTCGGTCTGGCTTCCATTTCCGGTGCCAAGGCCGCTGACGACACCATCAAGGTCGGCGTGCTCCACTCCCTCTCCGGCACCATGGCCATCAGCGAAACCACGCTGAAGGACACCATCCTCTTCCTGATCGACGAGCAGAACAAGAAGGGCGGCGTGAACGGCAAGAAGCTCGAGGCCGTCGTCGTCGACCCCGCCTCGAACTGGCCGCTGTTCGCCGAAAAGGCGCGCGAGCTGATCACCAAGGACAAGGTCTCGGTCGTGTTCGGCTGCTGGACCTCGGTGTCGCGCAAGTCGGTGCTGCCGGTGTTCAAGGAGCTGAACAGCATCCTGTTCTACCCCGTGCAGTACGAGGGTGAGGAATCCGAGCGTAACGTGTTCTACACGGGTGCGGCCCCGAACCAGCAGGCGATCCCCGCCGTCGACTACCTGATGAAGGAAGAGAAGGTGAAGCGCTGGGTGCTCGCGGGCACCGACTACGTCTATCCCCGCACCACCAACAAGATCCTGGAAGCCTATCTGAAGTCGAAGGGTGTCGCCCAGGAAGACATCATGATCAACTACACGCCGTTCGGTCACTCCGACTGGCAGACGATCGTGGCCGACATCAAGAAGTTCGGCTCGGCCGGCAAGAAGACCGCGGTGGTCTCGACCATCAACGGCGACGCCAACGTTCCCTTCTACAAGGAGCTCGGCAACCAGGGCATCAAGGCCAAGGACATTCCGGTCGTCGCGTTCTCGGTGGGTGAGGAAGAGCTCGCCGGCATCGACACCAAGCCGCTGGTCGGCCATCTCGCCGCCTGGAACTACTTCGAGTCGATCAAGAACCCGGCGAACGAGAAGTTCATCAAGGACTGGCAGACCTACACCAAGAACCCGAAGCGCGTGACCAACGACCCGATGGAAGCGCACGTGATCGGCTTCAACATGTGGGTGAAGGCCGTCGAGAAGGTGAAGTCGACCGATCCGGACAAGGTGATCGACGCGCTTCCCGGCATCGAGGCGCCGAACCTGACCGGTGGCACCTCGAAGATGCTGCCGAACCACCACATCACCAAGCCGGTGTTCATCGGCGAGATCAAGGGCAACGGCCAGTTCGACGTGGTCTGGAAGACCCCGAGCCTCGTCGCGGGCGATGCCTGGTCGAAGGAGCTCGACGGCTCCAAGGACCTGATCGGCGACTGGGTCGGCAAGAAGTGCGGCAACTTCAACACCAAGACCAACAAGTGCCTCGGCTCCGGCTCCTGATCCGGATCTGAAATTGATCGCACGATGGGAGAAGACGGCTATTCCGCCGCCTTCTCCCCACTTCTGCCGGGGTGATCCACAGTGCCAACCAATCTTTCCGCTCGTCTCTGCACGTTCGTTCTCTCGCTATTCCTGATCGCGTTTGCACTGCCGGCCTTCGCCGGCCCGTTCGAGGATGCGGTCGCTAAATTCGCCAACGATGATTTTTCCGACACGGAAGAGGCGATCGCCGCGGTCGCCAGCAGCGGCAACAAGCTGGCCTTCCCGATCATCAGCGCGCTCCAGGACGGCCGCCTCATGGCCGATTCCGACAGCAAGAAGGTTTACGTCACCGGCGCCGACGGCAAGTCGATCGATGCCGCGACCGGCGAGGCCGTCGCCAGCGTTCCCGACAGTGCGAGCGCGGTCCGCCTCAACAACCGTCTGCGCCGCAGCGTCGATGCCGCGCTCGGCAGCCTGACGCTGCAGTCGCCGGACGTCGGAACGCGCCTGCAGGCCGCGCAATCCGTGTTCAAGTCGCACGAGGAGACCGCGCTCGAGCCGGTCGACGCCGCGCTCGCCAAGGAAACCAACAAGTCGGTCAAGACGGCGCTCGGCGAGGCCCGCGCCGCGATCCTGCTGTTCAAGTCCGATGCCACGGAGGTCGAGAAGCTCGAGGCCGTCGCCACCCTCAGGGCGCGCGGTGACCAGGAAGCGATGGCGCTGCTTACCGGCATGGGTGACCAGCCGGCCTCGGTGACCAAGGCTGCAGCCAGTGCAATCAGCTCGATCCAGTCTTCGCTCGCGGTCTGGTCCACGGTGCAGAACGCCTGGTACGGTCTCTCGCTCGGCTCGGTGCTGCTGCTCGCCGCGATCGGGCTCGCCATCACCTTCGGCGTGATGGGCGTCATCAACATGGCCCATGGCGAGATGGTGATGATCGGTGCTTACACCACGTTCGTGGTGCAGGAGGTGATCCGCACCCGCTATCCCGGCCTGTTCGACTATTCCCTGCTGATCGCCGTGCCGCTCGCCTTCCTCGTTGCCGGCGCGATCGGCGTGCTGATCGAGCGCAGTATCATCCGCTTCCTCTACGGCCGCCCGCTGGAGACGCTGCTGGCGACCTGGGGCCTGTCGCTGGTGCTGCAGCAGGCGGTGCGCACCATGTTCGGTCCGACCAACCGCGAGGTCGGCAACCCCTCCTGGATGAGCGGTGCGTTCGAGCTCGGTCAGATCACCATCACCTACAACCGGCTCTGGATCCTCGTCTTCACCCTCGCGGTGTTCGCGATCCTGCTCGCGATGCTGCGCTACACCGCGCTCGGTCTCGAGATGCGCGCGGTGACGCAGAACCGCCGCATGGCGGCCTCGATGGGCATCGCCACCTCGCGCGTCGACGCGCTGACCTTCGGCCTCGGCTCGGGCATTGCCGGCATCGCCGGCGTGGCGCTGTCGCAGATCGACAATGTCAGCCCCAATCTCGGCCAGAGCTACATCATCGACAGCTTCATGGTTGTGGTGTTTGGCGGGGTCGGCAATCTCTGGGGCACGCTGGTCGGCGCCTTCACGCTCGGCATTGCGAACAAGTTCCTGGAGCCGGTCGCCGGCGCCGTGCTCGGCAAAATCGCAATCCTCGTCCTCATCATCCTGTTCATTCAAAAGCGGCCGCGCGGCCTGTTCGCGCTCAAGGGCCGTGCGGTGGAAGCATGACCCCTCACATGCTGACGCGATCGCTGGACCGCGGCGCGACGATCTTCCTGCTGGTCGTCGCCGCGATCGGCGTGCTGATCCCGCTGTCCAACCTGCTGCTGCCCGCGGGCTCGGTCCTGCAGGTGCCGACCTATCTGGTCGCGCTCTGGGGCAAGTATGTGTGCTACGCCATCCTGGCGCTCGCGATCGACCTGATCTGGGGCTATTGCGGCATCCTCTCGCTCGGCCACGGCGCGTTCTTCGCGCTCGGCGGCTACGCGATGGGGATGTACCTGATGCGGCAGATCGGCACGCGCGGTGTCTACGGCAACCCGATCCTGCCCGACTTCATGGTGTTCCTGAACTATTCGAAGCTGCCCTGGTACTGGTACGGTTTCGACATGTTCTGGTTCGCGGCGCTGATGGTGCTGGTCGTGCCCGGCCTGCTCGCCTTCTGCTTCGGCTGGCTCGCCTTCCGCTCCCGCGTCACCGGCGTGTACCTGTCGATCATCACGCAGGCGATGACCTATGCGCTGCTGCTTGCCTTCTTCCGCAACGACTTCGGCTTTGGCGGCAACAACGGCTTGACCGACTTCAAGGATATCCTCGGCCTCAACGTGCAGGCGGAGGGGACGCGTGCCGCGCTGTTCGCGCTGAGCTGCCTGGCGCTGATTGTCGGCTTCCTGATCTGCCGTGCCATCGTCTCCTCCAAGCTCGGCAAGGTGCTGATCGCCGTGCGTGACGCGGAATCGCGCACGCGTTTCCTCGGCTACCGCGTCGAATCCTACAAGCTGTTCGTGTTCACGGTGTCGGCCTGCATGGCCGGCGTCGCCGGCGCGCTCTACGTGCCGCAGGTCGGCATCATCAATCCCAGTGAGTTCGCGCCCGGCAATTCGATCGAGGCGGTGATCTGGGTCGCGGTCGGCGGCCGCGGCACGCTGGTTGGTGCTGCGCTCGGCGCCGTCGTCGTCAACTATGCCAAGACTTTCTTCACCTCGGGCATGCTGGCGCCGTACTGGCTGTTCATGCTGGGTGCGCTGTTCATCCTGGTGACGCTGCTGCTGCCGAAGGGCATCGTCGGCACCTTCAATGCCTGGTGGGATCAGTCGAAGGAAAAGCGCGCCGCCGCCTCGACGAGCGCTGCGGCCGAAGACGGCGTCACCCAACCGAAGATGGCGGAGTAAGCGGTCATGAACGTCATGGATACCCGCGCGACCTCCGCGATGCTCTACCTGGACGGCGTGCACGTCTCGTTCGACGGCTTCCACGCCATCAACAATCTGTCGCTGACGCTCGAGCCCGGCGAGATGCGCGCCATCATCGGCCCGAACGGCGCCGGCAAGACCACGATGATGGACATCATCACCGGCAAGACCAAGCCCGACGAGGGCACGGTGCTGTTCGACGGCGTCACCGACCTGACGCGGCTCGACGAGACCCGCATCGCCGAGCTCGGCATTGGCCGCAAATTCCAGAAGCCGACGGTGTTCGAGAGCCAGACGGTGCAGGACAATCTGCTGCTGGCGCTCAACGTCGACCATTCGGTTCGCGGCACGCTGTTCTGGCGCGGCAGCAAGGCCGAGTCCGAGCGCATCGACAAGGTGCTGGAGACGATCCGCCTCACCGAGGCGCGCAATCGCCTCGCCGGCAGCCTCAGCCATGGCCAGAAGCAATGGCTCGAGATCGGCATGCTGCTGGCCCAGGACCCGAAGCTGCTCCTCGTCGACGAGCCGGTCGCGGGGATGACCGACGTCGAGACGCATCTCACCGCCGAGCTGCTGAAAGAGATCAACAAGACCCACACCGTGATGGTCGTCGAGCACGACATGACGTTTGTGCGCGAGCTCGGCGTCAAGGTCACCTGCCTGCACGAAGGCACGGTGCTGGCGGAAGGAACCATCGACCAGGTCTCGTCCAACGAGCGGGTCATCGAAGTTTATCTGGGACGCTGAGCGATGCTTGAGGTCAAGGACATCAACCTGTTCTACGGCGCGGCGCAGGCGCTGCGCGGCGTCTCGATCGCGGCCGAGCCCGGCAAGGTGACCTGCGTGCTCGGTCGCAACGGCGTCGGCAAGACCTCGCTGCTGCGCGCCATGGTCGGGCAGTACCCGATCTCCTCGGGCGCGATCGTGCTCGACGGCAGCGACATAACGGGCCTCAAGCCCTATGAGCGCGCCCGCAAGGGCATCGGCTTCGTGCCGCAGGGCCGCGAGATCTTTCCGCTGCTGACGGTCGAGGAGAACCTCAAGACCGGTTTCGGTCCACTCAAGCGCGAGGACAGGCACATTCCGGACGACGTGTTCTCGCTGTTTCCGGTACTGCAATCCATGCTCGGCCGGCGCGGCGGCGACCTCTCCGGCGGCCAGCAGCAGCAGCTCGCGATCGGCCGCGCGCTGGTGATGCGGCCAAAGCTGCTCCTGCTCGACGAGCCGACCGAGGGCATCCAGCCCTCGATCATCAAGGACATCGGCCGCGCCATCTCTTACCTGCGCAACCTCGGCAACATCGCCATCGTGCTGGTCGAACAATATCTCGACTTTGCCTGCGAACTCGGCGACAGTTTCGCGGTGATGGATCGCGGCGCGGTGAAGTTCACCTGCGACCGCTCCAATCTCGATCCCGGCGAGATCAGCCGCCAGATGGCGCTGTAAGCCTCATTTTGCCGCAACCGGCTGGGGAGGCGGATGCGCAGCGAGCTATCAGCCACGTCAACTCTGTTCGAGGCGAACCGTGCCCGCGGTGCGGTGCGCTTCGACGTGCATGCGCGCGATGGGGTGACGCGGCGCGGGACCTTGCATGAATCCGGCTCGCTGCGTGTCCGCTTTCCCTCGCCGGAAGATCAGGGCCTGTCCGGCGTGTTCGTGAACACGGCCGGCGGTGTCGCCGGTGGCGATCGCTTCGATATCGAGATATCGGCGGCGGACAGCGCGCGACTGACGCTGACCACGGCGGCCGCCGAAAAGGTCTATCGCGCGCCGGGGCCGGCGGCGCAGCTCAATATCGCCCTGACGGCCGGTCCGGGCGCGCATCTGTCCTGGCTGCCCCAAGAGACCATCCTGTTCGATCGCGCCCGGGTCCATCGCCGCTTCGACATCGACCTCGACGAGGCCGCCTCGCTCCTGCTTTGCGAAATTGTCGTATTCGGCCGCACCGCCATGGGCGAGCGGATGGAGCAGGGCGAGTTCGTGGACCGTTGGCGGCTGCGCCGCGGCGGCAAGCTGGTGTTCGCGGAAACCGTCCGGCTCGATGGCAGCATCGGCGCCAAGCTCGCGCGATCGGCCGTCACGAAGGGCGGCGCGGCGATCGGCACGGCTCTGATTGTGCCCGGCGACGAAGCTCTGGTGGAGCGCATTCGCGAGGCATCGGAGTCTTTCTCCGGCGAGGTCGGAATCTCCGCATGGAATGGCTTTGCAATGGCGCGGTTCTGTGCCCAAGATGCGGCGCGTTTGCGCGCCGACATGATGGCCGTGCTGGCGCGGACCGGCGCGGCGCTGCCGCGGCTTTGGCTGAACTGACTGGCTGAATTGACGTGATGAACGGAAGAGATTCTTCATGAACCTGTCTCCCCGCGAAAAGGACAAGCTTCTGATCTCGATGGCGGCGATCGTGGCGCGGCGGCGGCTGGACCGCGGCGTCAAGCTCAACCATCCCGAAGCGATCGCGATCATCTCCGATTTCATCCTCGAAGGCGCGCGCGACGGCCGCACCGTCGCCGAGCTGATGCAATCCGGCGCGCAGGTCCTCACCCGCGATCAAGTGATGCCGGGAATCCCCGAGATGATCCACGACATCCAGGTCGAGGCGACCTTCCCGGATGGCACCAAGCTCGTCACCGTGCACGAGCCGATCAGGTGAAGCGCGAAACTGCATCAACATCGTCATGCCCGGGCTTGTCCCGGGCACCCACGACCTTCGGACCAAGTGGCATCACGTGGATGGCCGGGACAGGCCCGGCCATGACGCAGCGGAGCAAGGCGAGGTAGCACATGATCCCCGGCGAACTCTTCATTCAGGACGGCGAGATCGAGCTCAATGCCGGCCGCAAGACCGTGACGCTGACGGTCGCCAATACCGGCGACCGTCCGATCCAGGTCGGCTCGCACTACCATTTCTTCGAGACCAACCCGGCGCTGAAGTTCGACCGCAAGAAAGCCCGCGGCATGCGCCTCGACATCGCCGCCGGCACCGCCGTCCGCTTCGAGCCCGGCCAGACCCGCGACGTCCAGCTCGTCGCGCTCGCCGGCAAGAAGACGATCTACGGCTTCCGCGGCGACGTGATGGGGAAGCTTTGACGTAAGCCGAGGCGAGTGCCGTGATCCACAATGAGGTGAGCACTCCGGTCGGGCTCCCTCCCCTCTTGCGGGGGAGGGTTGGGGAGAGGGGTATGCCCCGGGCGCTGACCGATGTGGTGTCGCGGCGCCATAACAACTCCACGTGTCATCACGAGGGAGCACGGTGACCATGCTCTCCGCTGTCAACCTCATATCCGAAGCTGCCGAGCTGGCTGCGCGCCGACACAATGGCATGGCGCGGAAGGGGCGGGGGAACGAGCCTTACATCAACCATCTCGCCGAGGTCGCGAACCTGCTCGCGACTGCGACCGATGGTGCCGATGCCGAGCTGGTCGCAGCCGGGTGGCTGCACGATACAATCGAAGACACCGACACCACGCGCGAGGAGCTCGCGCAGATATTCTCGGAGCGTGTCGCGTCCCTCGTCGTCGAATGTACCGACGATATGAGCCTGCCGAAGGCAGAGCGGCGGCAGAAGCAGGTCGAGGACGCTCCACACAAATCGCCGGGCGCCAAGCTGATCAAGATCGCCGACAAGATCAGCAATATCGGCGCGCGCGTTCATGCCGACCCGACCACTGCGGAGCGCGACGATCTCGTCGACTACACCGGCTGGGCCGAGCAGGTTGTCGCCGGCTGCCGCGGCGGCAATCCGTGGCTCGATACGAAATTCGACGATGCCGTGAGAGCAGCGAGGGCTTCGCTGTGAGTACCATCAAGACATTCAAACGCAAACGGGGCTTGTGATGTCCGTCAAAATAAAGCGTTCCGTCTATGCCGACATGTTCGGCCCGACCACCGGCGACAAGGTGCGGCTCGCCGACACCGACCTCATCATCGAGGTCGAGAAGGATTTCACCGTCTACGGCGAGGAGGTGAAGTTCGGCGGCGGCAAAGTGATCCGCGATGGCATGGGGCAGTCGCAGGTCACCAACAAGCAGGGTGCGGCCGACACCGTCATCACCAATGCGCTGATCGTCGATCACTGGGGCATTGTGAAAGCCGACGTCGCGATCAAGGATGGCATGATTTCCGCGATCGGCAAGGCCGGCAATCCCGATATCCAGCCGGGCGTGACCATCGTCATCGGTCCTGGCACGGATGTGATCGCGGGTGAGGGCAAGATCCTCACCGCGGGCGGCTTCGACAGCCACATCCATTTCATCTGCCCGCAGCAGATCGAGCACGCGTTGATGAGTGGTGTCACCTCGATGCTGGGGGGCGGCACAGGTCCGTCGCACGGCACCTTCGCCACGACGTGTACACCGGGACCGTGGCACATGGGGCGGATGATCCAGTCGTTCGATGCTTTCCCGGTCAATCTCGGCATTTCCGGCAAGGGCAACGCTTCGCGGCCCGCTGCCCTGGTCGAGATGATCAAGGGCGGCGCTTGCGCGCTCAAGCTGCACGAGGACTGGGGCACGACGCCGGCTGCGATCGACAACTGCCTGTCGGTGGCCGACGATCACGACATCCAGGTCATGCTGCATTCCGACACGCTGAACGAGTCCGGTTTCGTCGAGGACACGATCAAGGCGTTCAAGGGCCGCACCATCCACGCCTTCCACACCGAAGGCGCCGGCGGCGGCCATGCCCCCGATATCATCAAGGTCGCGGGCCTGAAGAACGTGCTGCCGTCCTCGACCAACCCGACGCGCCCCTTCACGCGCAACACCATCGACGAGCATCTCGACATGCTGATGGTGTGCCACCATCTCGATCCCTCGATCGCCGAAGACCTGGCTTTCGCGGAAAGCCGCATCCGCAAGGAAACCATCGCCGCCGAGGATATCCTGCACGATCTCGGCGCGCTCTCGATGATGTCCTCGGATTCGCAGGCCATGGGCCGTCTCGGCGAGGTCATCATCCGGACCTGGCAGACCGCCGACAAGATGAAGAAGCAGCGCGGGTCGCTGCCGCAGGACAAGGGCAAGGATAACGACAATTTCCGCGTCAAGCGCTACATCGCCAAGTACACCATCAATCCAGCGATCGCGCATGGCGTGTCGAAGCTGATCGGCTCGGTCGAGAAGGGCAAGATGGCCGACCTCGTGCTGTGGTCGCCCGCATTCTTCGGCGTCAAGCCGGATTGCATCGTCAAGGGCGGCACGATCGTCGCGGCGCCCATGGGCGATCCCAACGCCTCGATCCCGACGCCGCAGCCGGTGCACTACCAGCCGATGTTCGGCGCTTTCGGCAGGGCGCGCACCGCGTCCTCGGTGGTGTTCACTTCGAAGGCGGCCGTTGCGGGAGGTCTCGCGCGAAAACTCGGCATCGAGAAGAAGCTCTATGCGGTCCAGAACACCCGCGGCAAGATCTCCAAGAAGAGCATGGTCCACAACGACGCCACGCCGAACATCGAGGTCGATCCGGAGACCTACGAGGTCCGCGCCGACGGCGAGCTTCTGACCTGCGCGCCCGCCGAGGTGCTGCCGATGGCGCAGCGATATTTCATGTACTGAAATAGCGCCTCGATGCATGCCCCCGGCGCAGGTCCGGGGGCGGCTTTTCCGGTTTTGCGTTCGGTCCCGCCTGGTCTAATGTCCGGCCCGGTACCTAACCCAGAGAAGAAAAGCCGGGAGGATTTCGTGATCTACGTCGTTGCCACCTTGACCATCAAGCCCGAGACGCGCGCCGAATTCATTGCAGCCGCCACCGCCTGCATCAAGGAGACGCGGAAGGAGCCCGGCAATATCGCCTATGATCTGCATGAGAGCGTCACCGATCCCAGCAAGATGGTGTTCGTCGAGCAGTGGGAGAATGCCGAGGCGCTGGTGCCGCATCGTGGCATGGAGCACATGAAAACGTTCGGCCGCATCGCCGTCAAATGCTTCACGGCGCCGCCGAAGATCGAGGTGATCACGCCCGAGAAGGTCGACGTTCGCTAACAAGAATAACAGGGAACAACCCCATGATCTACGTCATCGCCACCACGCCGATGAAGCCGGAGAACAAGGACGACTTCATCAGGGGTCACAAGGCCTGCACCGTCGAGACGCTCAAGGAGAAGGGCTGTATCTCCTATGACGGCAACGTCAGCGTCAACAATCCGAACCTCTATGTCGTGGTCGAGCGCTGGGAGACCCGCGAGGATCTCAACGCTCACGGCCGGGCGCCGCACATGAAGGTGTGGCGCGAATATTCCGCGCAGATGAAGACGGCGCCGACGGTGATCGAGATCATCAGCGACGCCAAGGTCGAGAAGTTCTGAGGACACAAGCCAATGATCCGGGCGACGCAGGTTAAGGGACAGCACCGCTTCACGGAGACGCCGGCGGACACGGTCGTGCTCGATTTCGACGATCGGCACCGCCGCCGCATGGCGATGACGGGGACGCGCGGGCTCGAGTTCCTGCTCGACCTCGAGAACGCCGTCGCGCTACGCGGCGGCGATGCGCTGGTGCTGGAGGATGGCCGGCTGGTGGAAGTGGTCGCTGCGCCCGAGCCGCTGCTCGAGATCCGCGGCCGCGATCCGCACCACCTCATCCGCGTCGGCTGGCATCTCGGCAACCGGCATCTGCCGACGCAGATCATGGCCAAGGCCTTGCGCATCCGCAGCGACCACGTCATCGAAGCCATGGTGAAGGGCCTCGGCGCGCGCGTGGTCGAGATCGAGGCGCCGTTCGATCCCGAAGGCGGCGCTTACGCCGATGCTGGTCACGGACACGGCCATGACCACCATGGCCACGACCATCATGGCCATGATCATGCCGCGCATGACCATGGACACGATCATCATCATCACGACGAGCATTGCGACCATCCCGACCATCACCACGGCCACAAGCATGCTCATGACCACAAATGAGCCAGTCGGTGCCGGTGACCTCGCCGAACGCGAGGCGGCGGCGCTGTACCGGCTGATGACTTGGCTGTCGCCGGCGTTTCCCGTCGGAGGCTTCTCCTATTCCAGCGGGATCGAATGGGCGGTCGAGGCGGGCGATATCACGAACGTTGCGACGCTCGCCGACTGGCTCGATGCGATGCTCGGTGACGGGTCCGGCTTCTGCGACGCGACCTTCCTGGTCCACGCCTATCGCGCCGCCGAGGCCGGCGACGAGACTGCTCTCAAGGACGTCGCAGAGCTTGCGGCCGCCTTCGTGCCCTCGCGCGAGCGGCAACTGGAGACGGTCTCGCAGGGTCGCGCCTTCATCGACATCGCGCGCGCCGCGTGGGATGCGGAAGGGCTGGATGCCATGGTTGCGGCATGCCGGACACCACTGGTCTATCCCGTCGCGGTCGGCGTGGTCGCAGCGATGCATGGCGTGCCGCTGGCGCCGACGCTGCACGCCTTCCTGCATGCGCTGGTCTCGAACTGGATCTCCGCCGCCAGCCGCCTCATTCCGCTCGGCCAGACCGACAGCCAGCGTGTGCTGGTGAAGCTCGAAGCCGCAGTGGCGGCGACCGCCCATCGCGCCCTGAATGCGGCATTGGACGATCTCGGCAGCGCCACGTTCCGCGCCGATCTCGCCAGCCTGCGGCACGAGACGCAATATACGCGGCTGTTCAGGTCATGAGTGGAGCGGGATGTTGCCACGGTGTCGTCCCGGCGAAGGCCGGGACCCATAACCACCGTCGACAATTGTGGTGCACCGTATCGGCCAGAATGCCTTATTGCGAGATCACGCGGTATGGGTCCCGGCCTTCGCCGGGACGACGTTAGGAAAGAGCGAGCGATATGTCGAAAACTCACGGCCCCTTGCGTGTCGGCGTCGGCGGCCCGGTTGGGTCAGGCAAGACTGCGCTGATGGACCTGCTCTGCAAGACCATGCGCGAGCGCTATGACATCGCCGCGATCACCAACGACATCTACACCAAATGGGATGCGGAATTCCTGGTGCGCTCGGGGTCTCTGACGCCGGATCGCATCGCGGGTGTCGAGACCGGCGGCTGTCCGCACACCGCGATCCGCGAGGACGCCTCGATGAACCTCGCCGCGGTCGCGGACATGCGCGCCAAATTCCCGGGCCTCGATCTCGTGCTGATCGAGTCCGGCGGCGACAATCTCGCTGCCACTTTTTCCCCGGAGCTTGCCGACCTCACCATCTACGTCATCGACGTGGCCGCCGGCGACAAGATCCCGTCGAAGGGCGGTCCCGGCATCACCCGCTCCGACCTGCTGGTCATTAACAAGATCGACCTCGCCCCCCATGTCGGCGCTTCCCTGGAAAAGATGGACACCGACGCCAGGCGCATGCGCGGGGAGCGGCCCTTCGTCATGACCAACCTGAAGAAGAGCGAGGGGCTCGACCGCATCGTCGGCTTCATCGAGGCCAAAGGCGGGCTGAAACGGGCGGGCTGACCGACGCGACGACTTGGCGCAGGGGTTTTTCGCCGTTAACGCCTGAGGCAGAGCTGCCGCGGCGGAACAAAATTCCGACATGGCGATTATCTACCTTCGGTGCCCGGAGCAAAGCCCGCGTTGGCCGGACCCTCGGCCGGGCGGATTAAGCTTTTCAGGCGACCCAAGTTGCGTACTGATGCCTCCTCCTCCATTATCTCCGCCATTGGGGTTCACCCTGTTTCGGCACATGGCCGTTCGAGCGGCGTTCATATGCTCCGTGTTAATTGCCGACCTCCCGCTTCCGTCTGAGTAGTCGCGTGGTCAGGCTGGGTTTCATCATCGGCTTCATCGCTCTGCTCGGAGTGCTGCTCTCCGGGCTCGCCGCCTATCGCGTCCACGACCAGGAGCTGGCGCTGGACCGGATCGCGCTGGCGCGTGCGATCGATGTCCATGCAAGCCTGGTCCAGGACCGGCTCACCGAGCGCGAGCTGCTCGCCCGTGTCGCCTCAGGCCTGTTCCGTGCGCCGTCGGTGCTCAAGCCCAACATGCTGGAGCCGCTGCGCTCGGCGATCTACGCGTTCAAGACCGATTTCGTGGTGGCGGGCTGGGTCGCCCGGCTGCAGCCGAACGAACTCGCTGCGGCGCAATCCGCGATCTCGGCCGCCGGTTTCCCGCGACCGCAGATCCGCGACTACAGCGACAAGCCGATCGATCCGGCGAGCCTCACCCAGCCGATCGATGTGCTGCTGGATCTCGAGCCGCGCAGCGACGAGACCAAGGCGCTGCCCGGCCGCAGCTATGATCAGGACCCCGTGCGCAGCGCCATGCTCGCCCGGGCCCGGATCGAGAAGCGGTCGGTCGCCTCCGACCCGGTGCCGCTGCTGCGCGGCAACGGCCCGATCGGCGTCATCGTGGCAGCCCCCGTGATTCCCGAGGGAGCAACAGAGCCGGCCGGCTTCGTCACATTTTCTTATGAGCTTGCCTCGCTGATGCTGACCAATGACGACATGTCGTTGTTCTCGGTCGCACTCAAGGACCCCCGCAAGGAGGGCGGCGAGCTCGTTGCCAACGACCAGGGCATTGTCTCCACGCGCATGGGAGCGGATGGACCGCCGCCGTCGGCGACCCGCACCGTGAGCTTCGGCGGCCGTGACTGGCAGCTCGGCTACTACGCCAAGACCAACTCGCTGCGCCGTGCCGAGCAGACCGCGATCATCGTGGCCGCGATCGGCTTTGCCATCACCGCGATGGTGTGCGGCCTGTTCGGCTATGTCGCCTACAACAATCTGAGGCTCAGCCGCGAGATCCAGGTCAGGATCGGCTTTGAGCGCCGCCTGACCGCGGTCATCGACGAGCTGAACCACCGCGTGAAGAATATTCTGGCGGTGATCCAGTCGATCGTGACGCGCACGCTGCGCCACGGCTCCGACATCGACGTGGCGCGCGAGCTCCTGATCGGCCGCATCCACGCCATGTCCAACGTGGTGTCGCTGCTGAGCGAGAGTCAGTGGCAGGGCGTCAAGCTCAAGGGCCTGTTCGAGGCGCGCGCTATCCCGCATGCGGACCGCATCGCCGTCACCGGCCCCGATATTGCGGTGAGCGCGCGTGCGGCGCAGAGCCTGTCGCTGCTGTTCTTCGAGCTCGCCTCGCATTCCGACGAGGGCCTGTCGCTGGTCGGCAAGCATCCGCACATCACCGCCGCCTGGACGGTGACCGGCGAGGAGCCCGACGAGGTCTTCCATTTCCGCTGGGAGGAATTCAACACCAGCGAGGCAACGCGCCGGCCCGATTCCGACTTCGGCCTGATCCTGCTCGACCGCGTCGCGCCCGAGGCGCTCGGCGGCACCGCCAAGCGCTATTTCACCGACGTCTCCTACGTCTATGAACTGACGGCGCCGATGCAGACGGTGGTCGATATGACCGAACGCGACCGCACCGACAAGATCTCGGCGCCGGTCAGGCCGGTGCGGTAGGCGCTTGTCGTCTCGCGCATGATCTTTTCGGAAAACCGCTTCGCGCTTGTCCTGATCGTGCTCTAGCCCTTCGGCCGAAGGACGAGATCGACCAGGGCGCGCGCGTAGCCTGGCGTGATCGGTGCGATGCCGAAGACGTAGCGATAGAACAGGCTGCCATAGATCGCGTCGTAGAGATCCTCAGGGAGCCCCTCGGCGAGAATGCTGCCGTCCTTCTGGCCCGCGGCGATCATGTCCACCAGCGCGTCGCGCCGGAATTGCAGATAGCGGGCGTAGAACAGTTCCGCCGAGCCGGTCTTCGAGATGCATTCGGAGATGACGGCGAGCTGGACCTTGCCGAACTCGCCCTGGAGCGCCTCGGCATAGGCCGCGGCGTGGCGACGCGCGCGCGCCGCCGGCGTGCCGGAACTCGCGGGCGGCAGCGGCAGCATCTGCGCGGCATGATGAAGGAACGCGTCGATCAGCAACGCCTCCCGCGACGGCCACCATTTGTAGATCGTCATCTTGGAGACGCTGGAGTGGCGCGCGATCGCGTCGATGGTGGCGGTGGCAAGGCCCGTTGCGGCCATCAGCGCATAGGCGCTTTCGAGGATGGCGTTGGTGGTCTCGATCGACCTTGGCCGGCCGCGCCGCGGCGCGCTGTCAGCCTCGTCACCCCCGCCTTTCGCCATCGCCACGCCGGTCTCCTCGCACAGGAGTCCCGGCATAGCGCAGCGGTCGCTTTCGGCCTAGCAGAATCGCACGATTTTGTTGTCGCAGCGATTTAGCTCGAAGCCTGCTGCCGCAAGGCGGCAGGCAGGTCCTGCCGTTTGGACCAGGTGATGTAATAGGCGACGGCGGTCATCGCGGCGAAGCCGACGATGCTCACCGCGATCTGCATCATCACGAGGTTGGGCCCGGTGATCAGGATGAGATGGCCGGCGAAGGACAGGAACACGCCGACGCAGAACACCGCGAGCCATTCCTCGCCGCATGTGATCACCGCCTGGAGCGGTTTCCACTTCAGGCCGGGATGATCGGCCGGAATGAGATGGGTGGCAATGAACGCGAGCGCGAGGAAGTGGAGCACGCGATAGGGCGCGAGGTTTTCCTTGTCGGTCGGCGCGATGCCGTTGAGCAGAAAGTCGGGCAGGTAGGCGGACAGCGCCGGCGAATGGCGCATCAGGGTGACGGCCATCGCGAACACGAGATAGGCGCCCGCGAGAATCCGCAGCCAGGGCATGCGGTGCAGCGCGCGCCCCGGTGCGCCCGTGACGGCGAACCAGCCGCCGAGCACCATCAGCATCTGCCAGCACAGCGGATTGAAGGTCCAGTCCTGGTCCGGATAGACCCGGAAATTCCAGTCGAACCAGCGCGCCGCGACGTACAGCGCGACCGATGCGGCGAGCGTCACGTTCGGCCGTCGCAGCAGCCCCCACAGCACCAGCGGAAAGAACGCCATCAGCGGGATCATCAGTTGCAGCAGGTCGAGGTTCAGCGGCTCTTCCTGGAGTACGAGGCCGCGGATCAGGATGCGCAGCGGGTGCTCGAGGATCCCGGAGATGTTGTATTCGTGGATGATCTCCGGCGCCATCGATTGCGAGGCGACATAGGCGATGGTGTCGATATAGATCACGAACAGCACGACATAGGCGGCATAGAGCCGCCAGACACGGCGGAAGATGCGCGTGGCCGCGACCAGGTAGCCGCGCTCCAGCGCCATCCGGCCGTGGATGATAGCGACGCCGTAGCCCACCACGAACACGAACAGGTCGGCGGCGCCGCTGAAGCCGAAATTGCGCAGCGTCAGCAGGTTGACGACGTTGTTCGGGATGTGGTCGACGAACACCGACCAGTTGGCGATGCCGAGCGTCAAATACAGCCTGGCGTCGTGATGGAATGCGGCGAGGTTCGCCTTGACCGACGGTTTCATGAGTAAAATAGCTTTGGGAATCAGGGTGATGCTTTTACCGGCAACCGCCTGCCTATCCGAGTAGCGTTTGCGTGAGCGGCGGGCGAATTGTCCCGGCCGACGCAAAATTTCGCCAGGAATCCCCGCGCATTCGCGGGCCCGCGTTTGATCTGCCCGGAACGCAACTTTTGCAAAGGCGACAATCCGCCTGCGGTCGTGACCGGCACAGATCGCTCCCGGTGCTGCATGTATCTGCTCCGACCTGCAGCACCTCTGTAGTCTGGAAATGGAAAACATCCAGTCTGGAAGGCTTCCAGCCCGCAACATTGAACCGCTGCGCTACCTCCTTGGTCCGGCTGCGTTGCGCAGTCGTTGGAAGTTGGGGAAGTTGCAGTGGGCGTCTTGGAAGTGGGGCGCTGGCGGTTCATGGGAGCCGTCAGCTCGGTTGTTTTGATCGTTGTTACGGGCGGGGCGGCGGCCCAATCATCAACCTCGGGTGCGTCGGCGGCGGGCGCAGGCACGGAGCTTGGGACGGTTGTTGTCCAGGCGAGCGAAGCCCGCAAGCGGGCCACCGCATCATCCTCGCGCAGCCGCAGCGCGGCGCGCGCCCGTGCGGTCTCGCGGGCGAATACACAGGCGGGCGCTGCCGCAGCGGCTGCAGCCGGGGTTGGATCCGGCGGGGATAAGAAGGAATCGGCATTCGGCCATGTCGACGGCATGGTCGCGACGAGGAGCGCGACCGGCACCAAGACCGACGCGCCGCTGATCGAGACGCCGGTTGCGATCTCGGTCGTGACGCAGGACCAGATCCAGGCCCAGGGCGCGCAGAGCATCGCACAGGCGGTGCGATATACGCCGGGCACGCGCGGCGAATTTGCCGGCGCCGACGCCCGCACCGATGCCGTCTATGTCCGCGGCTTCCTCGCCGACCAGTATCTGGATTCGCTGCGGCTGCTGAACTTCGGCATCTTCGCCTATTCGCTGGTCGAGCCGTTCAATCTCGAGCGGGTCGAGATCCTGCACGGCCCGGCCTCGATCCTGTACGGCCAGTCGTCGCCGGGCGGCCTCGTCGACATGGTCTCGAAGCGGCCGACGCTCGATCCCTATCACGAGATGTTCGTTTCGACCGGCAGCTATGGCCGCGTGCAGGCTGGTGTCGATCTGTCCGGACCGATCGACAAGAACAAGGAGTTTCTCTACCGCTTCACGGCGTCGGGCTTCGACGTCGGCAGCCAGGTCGATCACGGCGACTACCAGCGCATCTCGATTGCGCCGTCGCTGACGTGGCGACCGGACAACAACACGACGCTGACGGTGCTCGGCACCTATCAGCGCGATCCCAAGGCCGGTTTCTACAATCAGCTGTCGCCGCTTGGAATCGGCACCATCACGCCCTTCAAGGGAAGCTTCATCCCTACCAGCTTCTATTCGGGTGAGCCCGGCTTCGACAAGACCGACCGCGCCTATGGCTCGGTCGGCTATCTGTTCGAGCACAGCTTCAACAACAACGTGAAGGTCCGGCAGAACCTGCGTTACACCGACCTCAGTACGGATTTTGCGGTGGTGTCCCCCAACTCCGGTACCGATCCCTCCAACATGACCCGCGGCGCCTTCACCACGCAGGAAAGCATCCGCTCCATCGCCGTCGACAATCAGGCCGAGGCGAAGTTCTACGCGGGTCCGTTCGAGCACACCGTGCTCGCCGGCATCGACTACCGCAACGGCGTCGACAAGACCCTCAACGGTGCGCTTGCGGTCGCACCGCCCATCAACGCCTTCAATCCGGTTTACGGCACGCCGTTTGGGCCGGTGCCGTTCACGACCCGAAACCGCCAGCAGATCGATCAGGTCGGCGAATATATCCAGGACCAGATCAAGTACGATCATTGGGTGGCGCTGCTCGGCATCCGCCACGACCTCGCCCAGTCCCGTACCGACAGCACGGCGCTCGCGTCGAACATCACGACGACCAGCCCGAAGTCCGATACCGCGGTCACCAAGCGCGGCGCGCTGCTCTACAAGTTCGACAGCGGCATCGCGCCCTACATCCAGTACACCGAATCGTTCCAGCCCACCGCCGGCACGACGTTCGCCGGCAGTCCGTTTGCGCCGACCACGGGCAAGCAGGAAGAGGTGGGCATCAAGTATCAACCCAACGACAAATCGCTCTACACGATTGCGGCGTTCAACCTGGTTCAGCAGAACGTGCTGACGCCGGATACCGATCCGACTCACGGGCCCGGGCAGCGCGTTCAGACCGGCGAGATCCGGTCGCGCGGCATCGAGCTCGAGGCCAAGACCGAGGTCAACCGCGAACTGACGGTGCTGGCCTCGTACACCTACCTCGACAACGTCGTGACCAGGACCAACACCGCCGCGCAACTCGGCAAGCATCCGGTCGGCTTCCCCATGAATTCCGCCGCGGTCTGGGCGGATTACACCTTCCGCGGCGGTGCGCTCGACGGCTTCGGCCTGTCCGGTGGTGTCCGCTATATCGGCGAGCTTCCGGGAAATACGGCCAACACGTTCTATGTCCCCGACGTGACGCTGTTCGACGCGGCGATCCACTACGACTTCTCGGCGCTGGGGCCGATGTTCAAGGGTTATTCGGCGCAGGTCAATGCGACCAACCTGTTCGACAAGACCTACGTGACCTATTGCCAGGACATCGGCTGCTATTACGGCCTGCGCCGCAACGTGATTGCGACGCTGCGCTACAAATGGTGACGGACATGAGCGGGCAGGCGATCTTCGGCGAACGCGTCTATGGACGAAAGCCCGCGCTGCGGCGCTGGCTGTTCGTGCACAAATGGTCGAGCCTGATCTGCACGCTGTTCCTGCTGCTGATCTGCATCACCGGCCTGCCGCTGGTGCTGCGGGAGGAAATCAACGGCCTGCTCGATGATGCCTTGCCCTACGCGCAGGTGCCGGAGGGTACGCCCAATGTCGATCTCGACCGGGTGGTCGAGGCCGCCCGGAAGCTGTATCCCGGCGAGACCATCGTCTCGGTGTTCGTCGACGACGACGAGCCCAAGATCATGGTCTACATGGCGAGCTCCTGGGAGGCGTTCAGCGCCAACCGCAAGGCGCTGCACTCGATCCGGTTCGATGCCCATACCGGCGACGTGCTGAAACAAACCAAGCCGTTCGGCGAGGACGGGCTCACCTTCCTGCAACTGATGCTGACGCTGCATCGCGACCTCTTCATGGGGCTCCCGGGCGAGCTGTTTCTCGGGGCCATGGCGCTGCTGTTTTGCGCGGCAATCTTGTCCGGCATCGCGGTCTACGGACCCTTCATGCGCAAGCTGGATTTCGGCACCGTGCGCGTGGCGCGGTCGCGGCGGCTGAAATGGCTCGACCTGCACAACCTGCTCGGCGTCGTCACGCTCGGCTGGGCGCTGGTGGTCGGCGCGACCGGCGTGATCAACGAGCTCTCGACGCCGTTGTTCGCGCTGTGGCAGCAGACCGACGTGCGCGCGATGCTGGCGCCGATGCGCGGCAAGCCGGTGCCGCAGGTCTCCGAGATTGCCTCGACCCAGGCGGCCTACGACACGGTGAAGGCGGCATTCCCCGACATGATCACCACCAGCATTGCGTTTCCGGGCTCGCCGTTCGGCTCGCCCTTCCACTACGTGGTCTGGACCAAGGGCAAGGAGCCGCTGACCTCGCGGCTGTTCAGCCCGGTGCTGGTCGATGCGCGAAGCGGCGCGCTGGTGTCCGCGGTGACGATGCCGTGGTATCTGCGCGCGCTGGAGCTCTCGCGTCCGCTGCATTTCGGCGACTACGGCGGCATGCCGCTGAAGATTATCTGGGTCCTGCTCGACCTCGTGACCATCGTCGTGCTTGGCAGCGGGCTTTATCTCTGGCTGGTGCGGTCCCGGGCCGCGAAAACGCAGCCTCAGTCCGCCGTCGCGCTACAAATGCCGGGAGCCGCGGAATGACCGGAAATCGTTCGCTCGGTCTGATCTGGCGCTGGCCGGTCCTGCTCGCAGCGCTGAGCGTGTTCGGCCTGCTGGCCGCCTTGATCGGTCAGACCGGGATATGGCTGCCGCTGTCGTGGATCGCGCTGACCATTCCGCTCGCGGTGGCCACGATCTGCATCCTCCGCAGCCGGACGAGCTGAGACTATTCGGCAGGCTCGGCCGATGCTTCGTCGGCGACGCCGGCGCGGCTCGCCATGATGCCGAGTGCGACGCCCCCGATCGCCAGGATCGGCAGCAGCCGCTTGACACCGATTGCGCGGACGATCTGGAGCCCGGTGGCGAGCAGCATGGGGTCGGCGAGCATGCTGTGCGCTGCGGACTTGGCGGCGCGCTCGGCGGCGATGTGGGCTTCCTTGCGCAATTGCCGCTTGTAGGCCCAATAGCTCGCAGCCGCGGTCAGGGTCAGCAGGAAGAAGATGCCGGCACCGGCGAGACAGGCCTGCACCGGACCATATTTGTCGAGGACCGAGATGAAGGCCGCGGCGCAGAGGAAGCAGGTCGTGATGAACAGCGCGAAGGCCGCGCCTGCGGCAAGGGACGTCAGTCGCGCGGTCGAGCCGGCGGATGCACTGATCCCGTCAATGATGCGCTGAAACATGGCCTTGCTCCTCAGATCCCCACAAGCCGATACCGGCAGCGCGGCCGCGCTGCCGTCCTCTCGATCCGTTCCGCGACCTTACCGCCGCCAGGCGGCGCCGATCAGGAAGCCGATGCCGAGCGCGAGCCCGACGGTCGCCAGCGGCCGCTGCGTGATCGCGTCCTCCAGCGTCTCCTCGATTGATCCATAGGCGTCCTGCGCCGCGCCCATCATGGCGCTGCCGCGCTCCGACATGTCGTCGATCGCCGAATCCATGTTCTCGCGGGCCTGGCGATAGCCGCGCCGGGCCTGCTTGCTGGTGGAATTGGCAAAGGTGTTGAGCGCGTCGGTGATCTGATCGGTGAGGGCGGCGATATCGCTTTTCACGGCTGCTACATCCTTCTCGAGGCGTTCTCTGGTGGCTTTGTCGGTCCAGTCTCTCATCCCGGCTTCGGCTTGACTCGATGACATCTGGGACTCCGAATTGTTGGCGGCTGAGATAGCCGGAAAACGTTTCGTGCCGGGGTAAGTTCCGTTTGTGGAAACCGCCTCAGGCCTGCGGCAGCTGCGGCGCATCCTCCGGCAACAGATGTTCCTTCAGGATCAGCCCGACGATGAGCAGCGGCGACGACAGGAAGGCGCCCATCGGCCCCCACAGCCAGGTCCAGAACGCCAGTGCCAGCAGCACCGCCAGCGCATTCAACGCCAGGCGGCGGCCGATGATCATCGGCGTGACGAAATGTCCTTCCAGGAACGTGATGCCGCCGAACGCGGCGGCGGCCAGCAGGCCGGAGCCGAGGGTCGGGAAGGCGACGATACCTACAACGACCAATACGGCGAACATCGCGACCGGCCCGATGATCGGAATGAAGTTGAGGGTTGCCGCGAGCGCACCGAGGCCCGCCGGGTTAGGCATGCCGGTCACTGCGCAGACGAGGCCGGTGGTGATGCCGACCCCGACATTGATGATGGTCACCGTCAGCAGGTAGTTGCCAAGATGAACCTCGATCTCGTTGAGGATGCGCAGCGTGCGCAGTCGGGCATCACGGTCGCTGAATGTCATGATCAGTGCCCGCCGCAGATCGCGCCAGCTCGCGATGAACAGGATCAGGGTGACGAAGAACAGCAGGAATTCGGTGAAGGTCGGCGACAGGAATTCCAGCGCCGGCTGCACCCATTCGAATTTCGGCAGCTGGAAGCTCGGCAGCCCTTCCGAACCGCCGACCATTGATTGAAGCTCCTGCCACAGCGCCAACGGCCGGTCGAATATATGGAGCTTGTCCTTCAACTGGGCGCCCAGCTCCGGCAGCCGCGAGCTCCATTCCATCACGGGCGATGCGATCAGGGCGACGACGAAGGCGACCACCGTGGTCACGGCGATCACGATGAGGACGGCGCCCAGCCCGCGCGGCACCCGGCGGTTTTCCAGGAAGGTCGCCGCCGGAGACAGCATGGTACCGACGACAAAGGCCATCACCACGGGAAGGAAGAACGCCCGGGCGACATAGAGCACCGTGACCACGGCGATCAGGAGCAGGCCGGCAAGCGCGAAGGCGACGAATTCGGTGCGGCGGATGACCGGGGGCAATTCGGCAGTGCTGCCGGGGAGCGGATTACCTTCGCCGCTGCCGGACATCAAACGTTCACTGGGAAGGACGCGCACAATATATCTCCCCGCACGGAAAGCCTTCCGCGCGCCCATTGATGGATGGTGAAACGCTGAGGGAACGCTGCGGTTCCATCGCGGCTTCGTGAAGTTGCGCTCGCTTGACTGTGACGTCGTTGCAGCGACATCGCGCGGAACTTGAGTCGCCCTGCCTGCGTTTGTTGGCAAGCCGCATCACCCTGATGCGCCCATCCAACGGGGCAGCACATGACAACGTTCCTTGCCGTCCGCCGCCGCTTCTTGCCGCGCGCCACCACCGCCTTTGCCTTCGCGACCGCACTGCTTGTCGTACCGTTCGGGGCGGCGAGCGCGCAAACGCTCGGCTATCTCCCCATGCAGCCGCAGGCCTATCCGCAGGATCAGGCCACCTATTCCCGCGGCTATGTGAACGACGAGGCGCAGGCGGCCGATGAGGATGCCCAGCTGCCCGACCGCCTGCGCAAGCAGATCGTCAGCTTCGACCGCGGCGAGCCGGCCGGGACCATCGTGATCGATACCGGTAATACTTACCTCTATTACGTGCTCGGCAATGGCCGGGCGATCCGCTACGGCGTCGGCGTCGGCCGTGAGGGCTTTACCTGGTCGGGCGTGCAGAGCGTCAGCCGCAAGGCGGAGTGGCCGGACTGGCACCCGCCGGCAGAGATGATCGCGCGCCAGCCCTATCTGCCGCGCTTCGTCGCCGGCGGCCCCGGCAATCCGCTCGGCGCCCGTGCGATGTATCTCGGATCGAGCGAATACCGCATCCACGGCACCAACGATCCCACCACCATCGGCAAGTTCGTGTCTTCCGGCTGCATCCGCATGACCAATGAGGACGTCACCGACCTGTTCAGCCGCGTCAATGTCGGCGCCAAGGTCGTCGTGCTGCCGAAGAACGCGCCGCTGATGGCGAGGGGCGGCGACCCCGCACGCAAGCGCCCGGCCGTGACGACGCTGCCCTCGGGACGGCAGGCGTTGAACGTCGCGACGTCGGCCGTGAACTGAAGCGTTTGAGTGAGGCCATATGCAGAGACGTTCGATGAGCAAACCGGCTGGCGCGGCGGCTTTCCTCGCCGTCGCATCGCTGGGCCTCGCCCTGACGCCGCCGGCGCATGCGCAGGATTTCTTCTCGCAATTGTTCGGCGGCTTCCGGATGCGGCCGCCGCCGGAGATCCGCGTCCCGTTCCCCAATGACGACATGCCACGCTACGACCAGCCCCGGCGCGCCGCCTATGGCGGCGGCACCGCCTATTGCGTGCGCGGCTGCGACGGTCGCTACTTCCCGGCGCAGGGCAACGATGCCGAGAGCAAGGCGCAGTCCTGCAAGAGCTTCTGCCCGGCGTCTGAAACCTCGCTGGTCTATGGCAGCAACATCGACGACGCCACGACGGACAGGGGCAAATCCTATTCCGACTTGCCCAACGCGTTCCGCTATCGCAACGAGATCGTCGCCGGCTGCACCTGCAACGGCAAGGACCCGGTTGGTCTCGCCCAGGTCAAGGTCGAGGACGACCCCACCTTGCGCAAGGGCGACATCGTTGCCGGCAGCGATGGCCTCGTGGTCGCGAACCGCAGCGCCAATGACCGCCGCGGCGTCGCCGTGAATTTCTCGCCGCTGCCGGAGTCGGTCCGCGCCAAATTCCGCCAGGTCCCGGTGGTGGCGAAGGAGTAGGGGGCGGTATCGAGTTGCGGGCGCCGCCAGCGCCTAAATTACCGCCGTCGTCCCGGCGCAGGCCGGGACCCATAGCCACAGGACGTGGTTTGGCGATGACTCGTGGTTGGCAGCTCGCGCCGCAACTTCTCCCTGGGGGTATGGGTCCCGGCCCCCGTGCGCAATTGCGCACTAGGCCGGGACGACACCGAGGGAGCGGCTACAGCTTTCTATCCAATCCGCAGCCCTACGCCGCGCGGATCTTGCCCAGGAAATCGCTGACCTGCTGGCCGAGCTGGCGGCTCTGCGTCTCCAGTGTCTCGGAGGCCTGCTTGACGTTGTCTGCCGCGCCGGCCGCGGTGTCGGCGTCGGCCTTCACGCCGGTGATGTTGTCCGAGACGTTCTTGGTGCCCTGCGCCGCATATTGCGTGCTGCGGGTAATCTCCTGCGTCGCCGCACCCTGCTCCTGTACGGCGGCGGCGATGGCGGTGGCGACCTCGTTGACCTCGCCGATGATGCCACCGATCGCCTGGATCGCGTTGATGGCATCGCCCGCGACCTTCTGGATGTCGGCGATCTGCTCGGAAATCTCTTCGGTCGCCTTCGCGGTCTGGCTGGCCAGGGACTTCACCTCGGAGGCGACCACGGCGAAGCCGCGTCCGGCCTCGCCGGCGCGCGCCGCCTCGATCGTGGCGTTGAGCGCGAGCAAATTGGTCTGCGCCGCAATCGTGTTGATCAGGCCGACGACCTCGCCGATGCGTCCTGCGGACTGCGCCAGCCCCTGCACGGTGCCGTCGGTCTCGCGGGCCTGATTGACGGCGCGGCTGGCGATGCCCGCGGCATGGGCCGCCTGCTGGCTGATGTCGTTGATCGAGGCCGAGAGTTCCTCGGCGGCGGCGGCCACGCTGTCGACGCTCATGGAGGCGTCGTTGGACGCCTTGCCGGCGATTTCGACGCGTTCGTTGGTCTGGCGCGACACCGCGGAGAGGTCGCCCGAGGTCTTGCGCATCTCGCCGGAGGCTTCGCTCAGCTCGCCCAGCGACTTGCGCACCACGCCCTCGAACTCGCCGACATAGGCCTCCATCGCGCGCTGACGCGCGGCGGCGCCGGCGTTGCGCTCGCGCTCCTGTTCCTCGATCTTGAGCTTGTCGATCGCCTGCTGCTTGAACGTCTCGAGCGCGCCCGCCAGCGAGCCGATCTCGTCGTGCCGGTCGAGATAGCCGCTGTCGACCGCGAGATCGCCGCCGGCGACCTTCAGCATGGCGTCGCGAATCCGGTGCAGCGGCGTGATCACGCGGCGGCTGACGGCCAGCATGGAAGCGCCGGTCAGGACGATCGCGGCGACGAGCAGGGCGGTGTTGATGATCAGCCACTGCACGGCCGTCGCGCGCTGGGCGGCGGAATGGTCCTTGGCGGCCTGCAGGGCCGCGTCGGCGAGCCTCACGGCGGTCATCATGCGGGGCACCGAATAGGGGCTCCACTGGTTGGCGGTCATCGACGGCTTCTCGCCCTTGGCGATCGTCGCGATGACGCCGTCGCGCGTCGCGGCGTATTGCGGGTCGAAATAGGTCGTCTTGGTCTCGGTGATCGCCGAGGCCAGCGCCGGCGGCAGTTGCATACCCGCGGCGGCAAGCTCGATCGCGGTCCAGGCGGCGTCGGTGCCGCCGACGAATTTGGTGTAGGCGAGCTGCACCTCGGGCGCGATCTTGCCGCTGCCGAGGGCGTTGCCGACGATCTGCGAGGATTCGCCGGCGGTATTGCGCAGCAGCCATGCCATCTGCTTGATGGTCAGGAGCTGGTCGATGGTCGCATCCTGGTGATTGACGCTGGCGGCGAGGGCGCCGGAGAGCTTCTCGAGTTGCGCCATCAGCGCATCCTCGGTGGCGACATACTCCTTGGCAAGGCCGGCGCGACGATCGGCGCGGGGCTTGAGAGCCTCGATCCAGAACTCGGCCTGCGCCGCGAGCAGCGTCTTGTTCAGCGTGCCGAGTTCGGCGAGGAAAGTATCGCGCTGGGCGAGATCGGTGGTGGGCAGGATCTCGAGCGTGCGCGCCAGCGCGGGCATCAGGGCCTCGCGAATGTCGCGGATGTATTTCTCGATGTCCTTGTCCATCGGGACGTCGGAGGTGAGCTGGCGGTTGCTGGTCGAACGGTCGGCCCGGATGTTGGCCATCGCCTTGAACACTTCAGCCGAGGCCGCGGAGACCGCGACGATCCGGTTGGCCTGCTGCAGCCGGCCCCATGAGCTCCAGGCGCTGATCGAGAAGCCGATGACCACGACGAGCGCGGTCGAGAGGATCACCGCTTTGAGCAGCGTGGATACGGTCAGGCGGTTGAGCATTGGACACCCCGGTACGCGTTTCGAAGTTCGTGGCCCCCAATCGGCAGCCCCCAACGAACTTCGAACGACCAAAGGGATGCGCGCAGACGCGCGTGCCCTGGCGCACGCGTCTGGAACGCATTTGGCCCGAAAAGGGTAAAAACTTAGACAGTGTTCCTGCCGTAAAATTACGGGCGTCGGCCTGCCGTTGTCCGACCGCCACCGATCTTTGATGCGAGTTGCGAGGCCCACCTGGACCGCACCGGGCCTGCCCCCGCGGCGAGCTTCCCGTTTGATTCCCTTTTAAGTTGTGTTATCGTCCGGGACGATCATAAGGGGAGGGCTTCATGGCGGACGTGACGACGCTCGTGATTGGCGAGGAATCTCCACCCATTACTACGCTAGCCCTTGGCGAGGAGAATCCGCCCGTTACGACGATGGCAGTGGGCGAGGAAGGGCCGATCCACATGTCGGGTGGCCCCACGACTAAAGCGATCGGTGAGGAGGATCCGCCGATTACAACCCTGCCACTCAACGAAGAAAACAACGTCGTCACGACGCTAGCAATCGGCGAGGAAGACCCGCCGATCACCACCAAGGCCGTTGGCGAAGAGGACAAGCGCTAGGCCGCCACCTATGCTTCTCGTTGCAGGTGGACAGCTCGATCCCAATATCGGAGCGCTACTTCGCCGCTGCTTGCAGCGGCGGGAAAGTTTCAAAGAGTTGTTAGTCGGTCCCCAGCTGCGACCGCGCATTCACCTTGATATCGAGCGTCAGACGCTGACGCTCGACGGAATTCTGCTGTCACCAACGTCCTGCTTTATCCGTCACGACGTATTCTTGCACGAGGCAACACGCTCGGCGCACGACAGCGCGGCATCGCTCAATTGGTATTTCACCGTGCGCGGATATGTTCTCAGCAGCCCTGCAATGCGCCTACTCAATCGCCGATCATACTCGAGCGAAAACAACAAGATCGAGAATTTGCTATTAGCCAGGCGCTGCGGACTGCCAATTCCACCGACTATTATTACCAACGACCTGGACAGCTTCAACGAGAGCGACGAGGACCTCATCCAGAAGCCGGTCGCTGGAGGCAGTCTGACGACGACGCTCCGCGATCACGTCCAATCGCGAGACCAGGTGGCTGCAGAATTTCCGCGCTTCATCCAGCGGCGGCTGCTCCGCCCCGAAGTTCGCATCTACCAGGTTGGCGACGCGTTGTTCGGCTACGAGCTCTCGTCTCAGGCTCTTGACTATCGCAGCGCGCAAGACGTGACGATTCAGCCATGCGCAGTTCATGCCGAGGTCGTCGAACCGTTGCAACGTCTCGCCACGATGCTCGGCCTCGATTTTTCGGCATCCGACTTCATGCGCGATGAGACCGGGCAACTTTACTTTCTTGAAATCAATACCCAGCCGATGTTTGCCGCGTTCGATCGGGTCAGCGATGGACGATTGTGCGATGCCATCCTGGATCATTTAACAAAACGAGGAGACGAGATCGATGCCCAGCTATGATGGACCTCTCGTATTTGAAGGTGTTGCGGCGACGCTTGAGCGCGCAATCGAGGTGGCAACCATGAAGATACCACCGCGCCCAAACCGCGACTTTGTGACTGCCCATGTCGTTGAGTTTGGAATGCAATATGGTGGGATCGCGTTGCAGAAGATGTTCTTCGCCAAGGTCGTTGAAGACCCCGACTCGCAATTTAAGCCCACAAGTCCGTAGCCTGCGCTCCGCAGCATCCTGACACCGTCGTGGCGCCAGAATTCAACAACACCAAGAACTGGGCTATTGCGTTGATGTAGGTTCTTTCGGCCCCGCCTCTGCGCAATTGTGCACCAGGCGGGGACGATGTTCAGGGCGTAGCGATAGCTCCGTCTGGAGCCCGCAACCTACGCCGCGCGGATCTTGCCGAGGAAGTCGCTGACCTCGTGGCCGAGCTGGCGGCTCTGGCTCTCCAGCGTCTCGGAGGCGCTCTTCACGTTGTCGGCGGCCGCAGCGGCGGCGTCCGCATCGGCTTTGACGCCGGTGATGTTGTCCGAGACGTTCTTGGTGCCCTGCGCCGCATATTGCGTGCTGCGGGTGATCTCCTGCGTCGCCGCGCCCTGCTCCTGCACGGCGGCGGCAATCGCGGTGGCGACCTCGTTCACCTCGCCGATGATGCCACCGATGGTCTGGATCGCGTTGATGGCGTCGCTCGCCACCTTCTGGATGTCGGCGATCTGCCCGGAGATTTCCTCCGTCGCCTTCGCGGTCTGGCTGGCCAGCGACTTGACCTCGGATGCGACCACGGCGAAGCCGCGGCCGGCCTCACCGGCGCGCGCCGCCTCGATCGTGGCGTTGAGTGCGAGCAAATTGGTCTGGGCCGCGATGGTGTTGATCAGGCCGACGACCTCGCCGATGCGTCCTGCGGACTGGGCCAGCCCCTGAACCGTGCCGTCGGTCTCGCGGGCCTGGTTGACGGCGCGGCTGGCGATGCCGGCGGCATGGGCCGCCTGCTGGCTGATGTCGTTGATCGAAGCCGAGAGCTCTTCGGCGGCCGCGGCCACGCTGTCGACGCTCATGGAGGCGTCATTGGAGGCCTTGCCCGCGACCTGCACGCGGTCGTTGGTCTGGCGCGAGACCGCGGACAGATCGCCCGAGGTCTTGCGCATCGCGCCGGAGGCTTCGCTCAACTCGCCGAGTGTCTTGCGGACCATGCCCTCGAACTCGCCGACATAGCCTTCGATCGCGCGCTGGCGCGCGGAAGCGCCGGCATTGCGCTCGCGCTCGTGCGCCTCGATCTTGAGCTTGTCGGTCGCCTGTTGCTTGAAGGTCTCCAGCGCGCCGGCGAGCGCGCCGATCTCGTCCTGGCGCTCGAGATAGCCGCTGTCGACCGCAAGGTCGCCGCCGGCGACCTTGAGCATGGCGTCGCGGATGGTGTTGAGCGGACGGATCACGCGGCGGCTGACCAGCATGATCGCGCCGACGGCAAGTCCGACGGCGAGCGCGAGCAGCACGAGCTGCACGATCAGCGCGCGCAGCGCGGCACTGCGCTGCTCCAACGTATGGCTCTTGGCGGCGTCGAGTGCCGTCTCGGCGACGGCGACCGCGCTCGAGAGGCGGCCCACCGTCACGGGGGTCCACTGGTTCGCAGTCATTTCGGCCTTCTCGCCATTGGCGAGCGTGTTGGCGAGGCGATCGCGAAGCGCCAGATATTGCGGGTCGAAATAGGCGCTCTTGGCCGCGGCCATCGCCGACGACAGGGCCGGCGGCAGCTGCATGCCCGAGGTCGACAATTCCAGCGCCTTCCACATTGCGGCCGTTCCGCCGACGAATTGGGTGTAGGCGATGCGCGTCTCCGGCGTGATGCGGCCTGCGTTGAGCCCGGTCGAGATGATCAGCGAGGCTTCACCGCCCGTGTTGCGCAGCAGCCAGGCGTTCTGCTTGATCGACAGCAGCTGGTCGATCGTCGCGTCCTGGTGGTTGACGGTGGCGGCGAGGGCATTCGAGAGCTTGTCGAGCGTGTCGAGTAGGCCCTGCGTCGTCTCCATGTAGTCCTTCGGCAGGCTCGCGCGGCGCTGGTCCTTCGGCTTGGCCACGTCCTCCCAGAACTGCTTCTGCTGCTCGCTGGCCGTTTTGTAGAGCCGCGCGAACTCCGGCACCAGCGAGGTGGACTGCGGAAAGTCCATCGCCGGCAGCAGCTCGAGCGCGTGGGCCATCGCCGGCATCTCGGCGTCCCGGATCGCGCGCAGATATTTTTCGATCTCGGCGTCCATCGGCTCGGTCGAATTGAGGAGCCGGTTGGTGGTCGAGCGGTCGGTGCGCAGATTGTGCATCGCCTTGAACAGGTCGGCGGACGCATCCGTGATCTGCGAGATGCGGCTCGCGGTCCTCAACCGATCCCAGGACTCATACGCGGTGAGCGAGAGCGCAATCACCACGCAGGCCGACGTGATCGCGATCACCGCCTTCAGCAGTGTGGATACGGTCAGACGGTTCAGCATCGAAGTCCCCCAATTCCCAAATCGAAGTTCGCGAAGCGCCCCGGCAACGAGCGAAAAAGGATGGGGCCTGCAAGAATCAGCAATCACATGCCGTTTGCGCTTCAAGGCCCAAACGGTTTCCGCATGTGAAAGGAAAAGGGTAAAGTTTTAGGCATCCCGCTCTACGGTAGAAGTACGTATTTACTAGAAGTTGCAGGGGGTTGCGGCGATGGAACCAGCGCGCGAGACGAGCGTTAAGATAACGTTCGCAACTTGCCAGAAGGGGGCTTCGCGATGCTGGTTGGCGTACTCGTCACCTTTCTCGTCATCATTCTCGTTCTTTATCTGATCAACATGCTGCCGATGGACGGCCGCGCCAAGCAGATCGCGCGCGTGATCGTCATCATCATCGGCATCGTGTCGCTGCTGAAATATCTCGCGGTGTTCTAGCGACGGTACGTTGCCCGGATGAGCGCATCCAGGGTGCCGCAGCAAAGGTCCCGGATGTCGCTTCGCTCATCCGGGCTACGAGCGTAACAAAAAGCCCCGGCTTTCGCCGGGGCTTCGTTCGTACTGCGCTAGTGCAGCGACTTCAGCCAGTCGTCGACGTCCTGACGAACCTGGTCCTTGGCCTTGCCATAGCGTTCCTGGAGCCGGCCCTCGAGCTGCTCGCGGCGGCCCTCGATCAGCGTGAGGTCGTCGTCGGTGAGCTTGGCCCACTTCTCCTTGGCCGATCCCTTGAACTGCTTCCAGTTTCCTTCGATGCGGTTCCAGTCCATGTGCATCTCCCGTTGCTGATGGCCCGACAACGCGACGTGTGGGCGGCCGTTCCTCGCTACGCCGCGACGTTTCGCCCACGACGTGTCTCGCTCCATCCTGGCTAGGCCCAACAAAAAAGCCCCGGCTCGCGCCGGGGCTTTTGACACTCGAATGAGCGGGCTCAACCGGCCGCCTTGGCCTCGCGGCGGCGCGCGGTGAGGATGTACTCGGTGTAGCCGTTCGGCTGCTCGCGCCCCTTGAAGATCAGGTCGCAGGCGGCCTTGAAGGCGACGCCGTCGAAGGCGGGGGCCATCGGCTTGTAGATCGCGTCGCCCGCGTTCTGCTTGTCGACGACGACGGCCATGCGCTTGAGCGATTCCATCACCTGCGCTTCGGTGATCACGCCCTGGTGCAGCCAGTTGGCGAGATGCTGGCTGGAGATGCGCAAGGTGGCGCGGTCTTCCATCAGGCCGACGTCGTGGATGTCGGGCACCTTGGAGCAGCCGACGCCCTGGTCGATCCAGCGCACGACGTAGCCGAGGATGCCCTGGCAGTTGTTGTCGATCTCCTGCTTGACGTCGTCGGGCGCCCAGTTCGACTTCGACACCGGAATGGTGAGGATGTCCGAGAGCTTGGCGCGCGGGCCGCCCTTGGTCAGCTCCTGCTGGCGCGCGATGACGTTGACCTGGTGGTAGTGCAGCGCGTGCAGCGTCGCCGCAGTCGGCGAGGGCACCCACGCCGTGGTGGCGCCGGCCTGCGGGTGGCCGATCTTCTGCTGAAGCATGTCGGCCATCTTGTCGGGCGCGGCCCACATGCCCTTGCCGATCTGGGCATGGCCGGGCAGGCCGTCGATCAGGCCCATGTCGACGTTCCAGTCCTCATAGGCCTTGATCCAGGCCTGCGCCTTCATCTCGTTCTTGCGGATCATGGGACCCGCTTCCATCGAGGTGTGGATCTCGTCGCCGGTGCGGTCGAGGAAGCCGGTGTTGATGAACATGATGCGCTTGGAGGCGCGCTGGATGCAGGCCTTGAGGTTGACGGTGGTGCGCCGCTCCTCGTCCATGATGCCGACCTTGAGCGTGTTCTCGGGCAGGCCCAGCATCTTCTCGACGCGGTCGAAGATCTCGCATGTCAGCGACACCTCGTCCGGGCCGTGCATCTTCGGCTTGACGATATAGGCCGAGCCGGTGCGGCTGTTCTTGACCTTGGAATTGCCCTTGAGATCGTGGATGGCGAGCAGGCCGGACACGGCGGCATCGAGCAGGCCTTCCGGAATTTCCTCGCCCTTCTCGTCCAGCACCGCGTCGGTGAACATGTGGTGACCGCAATTGCGCATCAAGAGCAGGCTGCGGCCGTGCAGCTTCACTTCGCCCTTGCCGTCCGGCGTCTTGTAGCTGCGGTCAGCATTGAGCGAGCGCGTCAGCGTCTTGCCGCCCTTCTCGAAATCGGCGGACAGCGTGCCGTTCATCAGGCCGAGCGTGTTGCGGTAGACCAGAACCTTGTCCTCGGCATCGACCGCGGCGACCGAGTCTTCCATGTCCAGAATAGTGGAGACAGCGGCTTCCATGATCATGTCGGCGACGCCGGCCGGATCGTCCTTGCCGATCGCGCTGCTGCGGTCGATCTTCACCTCGACATGCAGGCCGTTGTTGACGAGCAGCACTGCGCTCGGCGAAGCAGCCTCACCCTCGAAGCCGGCGAACTGCGCGGCGTTCTTCAGTGCGGTGGCGTTGCCGCTCTTCAGCTTCACCGCGAGCTGGCCCGCGACCACGCTATAGGCGGTGACGTCGGTGTGGCTGCCGGTCGCCAGCGGCGCTGCGGCATCGAGGAACGCTTTTGCTTTCGCGATGACCTTATCGCCACGGGCCTTGTTGTAACCCTTGCCGCCTTCGGACGGGTCGTGCGGGATCGCATCGGTGCCGTAGAAAGCGTCGTAGAGCGAACCCCAGCGCGCGTTCGCTGCGTTCAGCGCGTAGCGCGCATTGGTGAGGGGAACGACGAGCTGCGGGCCGCAGATCTTGCCGATCTCCTCGTCCACATTGGCGGTCTCGACCTTCTGCGTCGCCGGCTCCGGGACGAGATAGCCGATCTCCTTCAGGAAGGCGGTGTAGGCGGCGAGGTCGAACGCCTTGCCCTTGTTGGCCCGGTGCCAGTCGTCGATCTTGGCCTGCAGCGTGTCGCGCACCGCCAGCAGCGCGCGGTTCTTCGGCCCCAGGTCCTTGATGATGCCTGCAACCCCGGCCCAGAACGCATCCGGCGCGATCCCCGTTTTCGGGGCCGCTTCCTTGGCGATGAAGTCAAACAGGACGGGTGCGATCTTCAATCCGTGGGCGTCGACGCGTTTCATGATGGGCTTTCTTGTTGGAAATGGCTGTTTTTGGCTGCTTTTGACCCGACAGCAGCAAAATGCGCCCACAGGGGGCGGCTTTCGGGACCTATTAGCCCCAAAATCGGGGCGGTGAGAAGACCCCCAAAGGTCTGTCAAAATGTCAAGAAGAGGTGAGGGCGTGACGCTTTTTACAAGCGCGGTCCCGCCCAACTTGATCGAGCCCAAATCCGCGCCACGCGCGCAACCGCGCCCCCTCCCCTTGCGGGGGAGGGCATCGCGTGTGCGGCAGAATGTGGAGGGACGCTCGGCCCGCGGCCATCCTTCGAGACGCCCGCCTTCGGCGGGCCCTCAGGATGAGGGCGGAGTATGTGGCAGCAATTCCAGCAAGCTGAGCTGCGGCTTAGCCTCATCCTGAGGAGACCGCGCAGCGGTCGTCTCGAAGGACGAGGCGTTCGCTCGGACCCGCCCCGCAAGGGGGCGGCGTGCCTTAGATATTCGCGGCGAGGTCCACGACTTCGTCGAACAGCACGCCCGAGGTCTTCAGCATCTGCTCGATCTCGTCTGCTGCCTCGGCGACCGTCCGCTTCGACGTGTCGATCACGAGCTCGGCGGCCTCAGGCCGCTCGTAGTCGTTGCCGATGCCGGTGAACGAGGCCAGCGCGCCGGCTCTGGCCTTCTTGTAGTGGCCCTTGGGATCGCGCTCCTCGCACACCTCGGCCGGTGTCGCGACATGAACCTCGCGGAACGCGGTGTCGGCGATGCGGCGCGCGGTGGCGCGGTCCTCGCGCGCCGGCGAGACGGCGGCGACGATCGCGATGTGGCCGTTGCGGGCGAGGTGCGTCGCGACTTCGGCGAGGCGGCGGATGTTCTCGCTGCGGTCAGTGGCGGAGAAGCCGAGATCGCTGTTGAGGCCTGCGCGCAGCGTGTCGCCGTCGAGCAGGATCGGCGACCCGCCATTGGTGAACAGCCGCCGCTCCAGCGCCTTCGCCAGCGTCGACTTGCCGGAGGCCGGCAGGCCGGTGAGCCAGACCACGGCGCCGTTGTGCTGATAGCGCGCCGAGCGCTCGTCAGGCCGCAGTGCCGATTCCACCGGCACGATGTCGACCGGCACCGCACGCTGGCCGGCATCGACCGACAGCACGAGGCCGCCGCCGGCGATGCGCCCGGAGACCTCGATCACGAGGCGGCCGGTGCGCGGGTTCTCGGTGTAGGGATCGGTGGCAATCGGATTCGAAAGCGAGATGTCGATCTCGCCGACATGGTTGCGGCCGATCGCCTTGTTCTCGGAGCTCGACAGCTCGCCGGGATCGACCGCCTTCTCTATGGCGACGACGGTAGCGCGGCTTTCCTTCGGTCCGCAGCGGACCAGGAGCTGATCGCCCTTGGCGAGCGGCTTGTCGTGCAGCCAGAAGATACGCGCGCGCAGGCGGCGCGTCTCGCGCGGGGCGGTGCCGGCATGCGCGATGATGTCGCCGCGTTCGATGAACAATTCGCGGTCGAGCGTGATGCCGACCGAGCGGCCCGCGCCCTGCCGTCCCTCGACCGGCGTCGCCGGCCAGCTCTCGACGGTCTTGATCTTTGCGATCTTGCCGGCCGGCATGATCACGATCTCGTCGCCCGCGGTGAGGCTGCCGGATTCGATGCGGCCCGCGACGATGCGGCGGTCGTCGAACTTGTAGATCGCCTGCACGGGCAAACGCAGCGCCAGCGCTTCGAGCGGACGCGCCGGCTCAAGCTGGTCGAGCGCCTCGACCACGGTCGGGCCCTTGTACCAGCGGATGCGGTCGGTGCGCTCGGCAACGCCGTCGCCGTCGCGCGCGGAGATCGGGATCACGGCGGTCGGCGTCACGCCGAGGCCGTTGAGATGCGCGGAGATCTCGTCGCTGATCTCCTTGAAGCGGTCGGCCGAGAAGTCGACGCGGTCCATCTTGTTGACGACGACCGCGACCTGCTTCACGCCGAGCAGATGCAGGAGATAGCCGTGCCGCCGCGTCTGGTCGCGCACGCCTTCGAGCGCATCGATGATCAGCACCGCGCCGTCGGCCTGCGAGGCGCCGGTGATCATGTTGCGCAGGAATTCGGCATGGCCGGGCGCGTCGATCAGCACGATGTCGCGCGAATTGGTGCGGAAGCGGATCTGCGTGGTGTCGATGGTGATGCCCTGGTCGCGCTCGGTCTGCAGCGCGTCGAGCAGGAACGACCATTCGAACGGCATGCCGCGCCGCGCGCTGACGGCTTTCAGCATCTCGAGCTTGCCGTCGGGCAGGCTGCCGGTCTCGTGCAGGAGGCGGCCGACCAGCGTGGACTTGCCGTGGTCGACATGGCCGACGATGACGATGCGGACCTGCGGTCGCGTGGTGCCGTTCGGCGTCGCGGACGAAGAGGGGGTGACGATCATGTTCATATCGCGCTCGCGTCCTGGAGATCAGAGATAGCCGGCGACGCGAAGGCGCTCGAAGGCGTCCTCGGTCTCGTGGTCGAGCGCGCGTCCGGCACGCTCCGGCACCTTGGTCTGTTCGAGCTCGATCAGGATCTCGTCGATGGTCGACGCGGTCGAGTTCACGGGGTTGGTGATGTCCTGATCGCCCAGCGAGCGGTAGCGCTTGCCGTCTTTCGACAAATAGAGCGGGATGATCGGGATGTTCTCGCGCTTGGTATAGGCCCAGATGTCGGCCTCGGTCCAATGCAGAATCGGATGAATGCGCAAGTGCGCGCCTTGCGGCGGCGAGGCGTTGAAATGGTCCCAGAACTCAGGCGGCTGGTCGCGCACGTCCCAATTGCCTTCCAGGCCGCGCGGCGAGAACACGCGTTCCTTGGCGCGGGTCGCTTCCTCGTCGCGGCGGATGCCGGCGATCAGGCCGTCGAAGCCGTATTTGGCGAGCGCCATCTTGAGCCCTTCCGTCTTGCGCGCGGCGGAACGGGCGGCTGGCGGCAGCGTTGGGTCGACGGCATCGATGGGCGGGCAGGGCTCAACGCGCAGATCGAGTTCCCACTCCTTCCCGTAATGATCGCGGAAGCGATACATCTCCGGAAACTTCTTGCCGGTGTCGACGTGGAGGGCCGGGAACGGCATCTTTCCGAAGAATGCCTTCCGCGCCAGCCAGATCATGACGTTGGAGTCCTTGCCGAGCGACCACAGCAGGGCGATCTTCTTCAGACGGGCGAACGCCTCGCGAAAAATGTAGATGCTCTGCGCCTCGAGCTGGTCGAGATGGTCCATGCTGGGGGCGGTCAGCCCGACTGGAATTTGCTCGGAAACGGCGGGGCGGAAGTCCCGTCCATCTGCACCGGAATCGGTCCTGAGAAGATGCATCTCTGCCACTTTGCGTTTGGAGGCGAATTTTCTATAGTTGCGGTGCAGAAGAGAAGAAAAAATTTTCTCTTTGCGCGCTCGAAACGACACATATATAGAAAATAATTCCAGTCAACCCCGGATGTGGGGGAAGCGAGTATCGCATGCGGTTCTTGCCGGTGTTCCTCGATCTCAAGGCCGGTCCGGTGGTCCTCATCGGCGCGGGTGAGCTTTTGCGCGCAAAACTGCGCGTGCTCATTGCTGCCGGCGCGCGCCTTCGCGTGCATGCGATCGACGGCAATGATGATCTCGGCCTCGGCACCGACGCCGCCGCGCACATCGAAATCGCGGCCGGTGATCCGCTGACCGCCGACCTCTCGGGTGTCATCGCCATCGTCTGCGCCGGCGCGGGCGATGTCGGCGTTGCCATGTCGGTCCGCGCCAAGTCGCTCGGCCTGCCCGTCAACGTCATGGACGATCTCGAGCATTCCAGCTTCATCTTCCCGGCGATCGTCGATCGCGGCGACGTCGTGGTCGCGGTCGGCACCGGCGGCACCTCGCCGGTGGTGGCGCGCCGCGTGCGCGAGAAGATCGAGGCGCTGCTGCCGGCGCGCATCGGCGAGCTCGCCGAGTTCATCGGCGGCTTCCGCAAATCCATCAACGAGCGCATTGCCGAGTTTCCGCTGCGCCGCCGCTTCTGGGAGCGCGTCATCGACGGCCCGATCGGCGCCGCCGTGCTCGCCGGCCGTAAGGCCGAGGCGGACGCGTCGCTCAAGGCGATCGCCGATCCCTCCGATTTCGCACGCGCGGACAAGCCGGAAGGCTCGGTCGCGCTGGTGGGCGCAGGTCCCGGCGATCCTGACCTTCTCACCATCAAGGCGCTGCGCGCCCTTCAGGACGCCGATATCGTCTTCCACGACGAGCTGGTCTCGCCCGAAATTCTCGACCGCATCCGTCGCGATACCACGCGCGTGCCGGTCGGCCGCCGCGTCGGCAAGCCGGGCATCGGCCAGGACGCCATCAACAAGCGCATGATCGAGGCCGCGCAATCCGGCCAGCGCGTGGTGCGGCTGAAGGGCGGTGATCCCTTCGTGTTCGGCCGCGGCGGCGAGGAAGTCGAAGCGCTGCGCGCAGCGGGCATTTCCTATTCGATCATCCCCGGCATCACCGCAGGGCTCGGCGGCGCAGCCGATTTCGAGGTGCCGCTCACCTATCGTCACGAAGCGACCCGCATCACCTTCCTCACCGCGCACAAGGCGCGCGACGCGGAAGCCGTGGACTGGTCGACGCTGACCGACACCAGGATGACCGTCGTGGTCTATATGGGCATGACCGCGGCGCCCGCGGTTCGCGCCGGCCTGTTCGCAGCCGGCCGCTCGCCGGAGACCCCGGTCGGCGTCTTCGCCCGCGTCACGCGGCCCGACGCGCAAGGCGCGATCGGCACGCTGCGTGACCTGCCCGAGCTCGTGCGGCGGACCCAAGGCGGTCCCGCCATCCTCATCATCGGCGACGTGGTCCGGCATGCCGGCTCGCTTCGCCGCCAAACACCCAAACAAATCATCTCTGACCTCCTGGATGCTGCCGAATGACCTCCCCACTGCAACAGAAAATCAAGATCGCCGGTCCCTCCATCGTGACCGCCAACCGCACCTGGGACGGCATTGTCGTCTACCGCACGGCCGACAAGGGCTGGTCGGCGGAACTGGCCGATGCCGCAATCGTGCGCAACTCCGACGAGGCGAAGGCGTTGCTTGCCGAGGCCGTTGCCGATGACGTCGGCGCGATCGGTCCCTATATCGCGCCGGTGGAGCTCGGCGACGACGGTGCGATCAAGCCGGGCAATCTGCGCGAACAGATCCGCAAGGCCGGCGTCACCATCGAGCTGCCGGCTCAGGGTTAAGGCACTCTTCAATGTACGCTTACGACGAAATCGACCGCACGCTTGTCAACGAGCGCGTCTCGGAATTCCGCGACCAGGTGCAGCGCCGCCTCTCGGGCGAACTCACCGAGGACGAATTCAAGATGCTGCGCCTGCAGAACGGCGTCTATCTGCAGCTGCACGCCTACATGTTCCGCGTCGCGATCCCCTATGGGACGCTGGCGACGAACCAGTTGCGGGCGCTCGCCCATGTCGCGCGCAAATACGACCGCGGCTACGGCCATTTCACCACGCGGCAGAACATCCAGTTCAACTGGATCAAGCTGTCGGACCTGCCGGACGCGCTGGCCGATCTCGCCGAAGTCGGCATCCATGCGATGCAGACTTCCGGCAACAACATGCGCAACGTCACCTCGGATCAGTGGGCCGGCGTCGCGCCCGGCGAGATCGAGGATCCCCGCATCTGGTCGGAGCTGATCCGCCAGCACACGACGCTGCATCCGGAATTCTCGTTCCTGCCGCGCAAGTTCAAGATCGCCATCACCGCGTCGGACCATGACCGCGCCGCGATCAAGGTTCATGATATCGGCCTGCGCCTGATCAAGAACGAGAAGGGCGAGACCGGCTTCGAAGTGCTGGTCGGTGGCGGCCTCGGCCGCACGCCGTTCATCGGCAAGACCATCAAGCATTTCGTCCATGGCCGCGATCTCCTCAGCTATATCGAGGCGATCCTGCGCGTCTACAATCAGTACGGACGCCGCGACAACATCTACAAGGCGCGCATCAAGATCCTGGTGCACGAGCTCGGCATCGAGAAATTCTCCCGCGAGGTCGAGGAGGAGTGGCAGCACCTTCGCAACTCCTCGCTCCAGATCGACGACGAGGTGATCGAGGACATCCGCTCGCGCTTCATCTACCCGACCTACGAGAAGCTGCCGCACATGCCGGACGAGCTGCGGCAGGCCGCGGCCGATCCCGAGTTCGAAGCCTGGCGCAAGAACTCGGTGGCCCCGCACAAGGTGCAGGGCTATTCCATCGTCACGATCTCGCTCAAGCCGATCGGCGCGCCTCCCGGCGACGCCACGGCCGATCAGATGGATGCGCTCGCCGATCTCGCCGACAAATATTCCTTCGGCGAGATCCGCGTCGGCCACGAGCAGAACCTCGCGCTGCCGCATGTCGCCAAGCGCGACCTGCCGGCGCTGTGGAAGGCGCTCGACAAGCTTGGCCTGGCGACACCGAACGTCAACCTGATCACCGACATCATCGCCTGTCCGGGCCTCGACTATTGCTCGCTGGCGAATGCGCGCTCGATCCCGATCGCGCAGGAGCTGACGCGGCGCTTCGCCAATCACGAGCTGGCCAATCTGATCGGCCGTCTCCACATCAACATCTCCGGCTGCATCAATGCCTGCGGCCATCACCATGTCGGGCATATCGGCATTCTCGGCGTCGAGAAGAACGGCGAGGAGGTCTACCAGATCACCATCGGCGGCCGTGCCGACGAGAATGCCGCGCTCGGCAATCTGATCGGCCCCGGCGTCAAGTTCGACGAGGTCGCCGACGTCGTCGAGGACATTGTCGAGGCTTATCTGGCGCTGCGCGAGCGGCCGGAGGAGCTGTTCGTCGAGACGGTGAAGCGTCTCGGCGTCGAACCCTTCAAGGAGCGCGTCTATGCCACTCGTTAACGGCGGAAAAATCGCCGACGACAGCTTCGTCAAGCTGGCCGTCGACACGCCGCTGCCCGAGGGCGGCGACATCCTGGTGCCGGCCGAGCGTTTCCTCGGCGAGGCCGAGGCGCTGCTCAAGCGTGGTGGCAAGATCGGTGTGATCTGGCCGAACAACCGCGACATCGCCGAGCTGGTGCCGTATCTCGGCAAGATCGCCGTGGTCGCGCTGGTGTTCCCGAGCTTCCGCGACGGGCGTGCCTACAGCCAGGCGCGGCTGCTGCGCGAGCGTTACAACTATCGCGGCGAGTTGCGCGCCACGGGTCAGGTGCTGCGCGACCAGTTCGTGTTCATGCTGCGTGCCGGCTTCGATTCCTTCGAGGTCAAGAAGCAGGCCGACGCGGAAGCCTTCATGCAGACCGCAAAGCGCTATTCGGTGTTCTACCAGCCGACCGGCGACGGCCGCATCACGGCGCTGCACCGGCGCATGCAGCTGCGTCACTCCGAAGGTGTCGGCACGTGAACGCGATCGCGCCCCAGGTTTCATCGGTGCCAGCCTCTGCGCTGCCTTCCGCGGCGAAGCTTGATCGCGCCTTGCGCGATGCTTCGCCTGCGGAGGTCATCGCGGCGGCGCTGAAGACCGTCGGGCGCGAGAAGCTGGCGTTGGTGTCGTCCTTCGGCATGGAATCGGCAACGCTGCTCAAGGTGATGGCGGATGTCGATCCTGCGATCCCCGTGATCTTCCTCGACACCGGCTGGCTGTTCGAGGAGACGCTGGCCTATCGCGACACGTTGATCGCGACGCTGGGCCTCAAGGATGTCCGCTCGATCAAGCCGGCCGAGGAGACGCTGTCGGCCGAAGATCCCGACCGCGATCTCTGGTTCTCCGATCCCGACGCCTGCTGCCGCATTCGTAAAGTGGAGCCGCTGGCACGTGCGCTGAAACCGTTCGATGCCTGGCTCAACGGTCGCAAGCGCTTCCAGGGAAATGCGCGCGCCGATATTCCCGTCGTCGAGGATGACGGTGCGCGGTTGAAGTTCAATCCCTTCGCCAACGTCTCGCGTGAGGAACTCGAGGCGATCTTCGTCCGCGCCAAATTGCCGCGTCATCCACTTGCGGCGTCCGGTTTTCGCTCGGTTGGGTGTATGCCTTGTACGAGCAGAACGGCCGAAGGCGAGGATGAGCGCGCGGGTCGCTGGCGCGGCCGGGCCAAGACAGAATGCGGCATTCACACGATGAAGACTTCGTAGCACAGCCGCGCTGCCCCGCTTCAAACAAGAAAATCCGGTTCCGTTGACTTGAGAGTGTTTCGCCACGAGTTTCGCCTGCATGTCTTCGCCGACATTGACGTCGTCGGAGTGAATGGAGATGGACATGATGCGCCGTATCGTTCCGCTCGCTGCAGGACTCCTCTGGGCAAGCTCGGCTCTCGCCGCTGACATCAATCTTTTGAACGTGTCGTACGATCCGACGCGCGAGCTCTATGTCGAGTTCAACAAGGCATTCGCGACCGCCTACCAGAAGGAAACGGGCAAGAGCGTCGAGATCAAGCAGTCGCATGGCGGCAGCGGCTCGCAGGCGCGTGCGGTGATCGACGGGTTGCAGGCCGATGTGGTGACGCTGGCGCTCGCCTATGACATCGACGCCGTCGCGAACAAGGGTCTCACCGCGGCCGACTGGCAGAGGCGTCTGCCGCAGAATTCGTCCCCCTACACCTCGACCATCGTCTTCCTGGTACGCAAGGGCAATCCCAAGGGCATCAAGGACTGGGACGATTTGCTCAAGCCGGGCGTCGCCGTGATCACGCCGAACCCGAAGACCTCGGGCGGTGCACGCTGGAATTATCTGGCGGCCTGGGGCTTCGCGCAGAAGAAGTACGGCTCGGCCGACAAGGCCAAGGAGTTCGTCGGCAAGCTGTTCCAGCAGGTCCCGGTGCTCGACACCGGCGCGCGTGGCGCCACCGTCACCTTCGTCGAGCGCGGCGTCGGCGACGTGCTGCTCGCCTGGGAGAACGAGGCCTATCTCGCGCTCAAGGAATTCGGCCCCGAGAAATTCCAGATCGTGGCACCGCCGCTGTCGATCCTCGCCGAGCCGCCGGTCGCGATCGTCGACAAGGTTGCCGATAAAAAAGGCACCCGCAATGCGGCCGACGCCTACCTCCAGTACTGGTACACCAAGGAGGGCCAGGAGATTGCCGCGCGCAACTTCTACCGTCCGCGCGATGCGGAGATCGCCAAAAAGTACGAGAATTCCTTTGCCAAGGTCGAGCTGTTCACGATCGACGACGTTTTCGGCGGCTGGACCAAGGCGCAGCGGGAACATTTTGCCGACGGCGGCGTCTTTGATCAGATCTACAAGAACTGATCGGGCGCCGTCGGAGGGGCAACAGGGGGCCTGGTGAGCGCACTCGCAGCACGACGCCGGACATTGCCGGGCTTCGGTCTCACCATGGGACTGACGCTTTCCTGGCTGTCCATCATCATCCTGATTCCGCTCGCCGGCCTGTTCCTGAAATCGTTCGAGCTCAGCCCCGAGCAGTTCTGGAACATCCTCTCCAGCCGCCGCACCCTGAACGCGCTTCGTGTGTCCTTCGGGCTCGCTTTCGCGGCGGCCTGCGTCAATCTGGTGATGGGCAGCGTCATCGTCTGGGCGCTGGTGCGCTACCGCTTTCCCGGCCGTCGCATCTTCGATGCCATCGTCGACGTGCCGTTCGCGCTGCCGACGGCGGTGGCCGGCGTCGCGCTGACCGCGCTGTTCGCCGAGAAGGGCTGGCTGGGAGCGCCGCTTGCCGCGCTCGGCATCAAGGTGGCGTTCACGCCGGTCGGCATCTTCGTCGCCATGATCTTCATCGGTATCCCCTTCGTCGTCCGCACCGTGCAGCCGGTGCTCCAGGATCTCGATCCCGAGATCGAGGAGGCCGCGGGTAGCCTCGGGGCCAGCCGCTGGCAGACCATCATCCGCGTGATCCTGCCGTCGCTCGCGCCGGCGCTGCTCACGGGCCTCGCGCTCGCCTTCGCCCGCGCGGTCGGCGAATACGGCTCGGTGATCTTCATCGCCGGCAATCTGCCGAACGTCTCGGAGATTGCGCCGCTGCTGATCGTGATCCGCCTCTCTGAATTCCGCTATGCCGATGCGACCGCCATCGCGGTGGTCATGCTCGTCGTGTCCTTTGTCATCATCTTCGCCGTCAACCGGCTCCAGCGCTGGGCGCAGAGCCGGATCCCGGTGCGGTGAGGGAGGATGCGATGACGATGCAGATCGCAGATACGGTGTCGCTCTCGGCCTCCGACGCCAAGGCCCGTGAAAAGGCCCGTGCGGCGGCGGCACGCGACAGCCTCCGGACCGAGCCGCCCGCGGTGCGGATTGCCATCATCACGCTGGCGGTGCTGTTCCTCTCGGTCTTCGTCGTGCTGCCGCTGGTGGTGGTGTTCGCGCAGGCCTTCTCGAAGGGCGTCCTGGCCTATTTCGCCGCGCTCGCCGAGCCGGAGGCGATGGCGGCGATCAAGCTGACGTTGATCGTCGCCGCGATCTCGGTCGGCCTCAATCTCGTGTTCGGCCTCGTCGCCGCCTGGGCGATCGCGAAATTCGAATTCCCGGGCAAGACCTTCCTGATCACGTTGATCGACCTGCCGTTCTCGGTGAGCCCGGTGATCTCGGGCCTCGTCTTCGTGCTGCTGTTCGGCGCGCAGGGCTATTTCGGCAGCTGGCTGAGGGATCACGACATCCAGATCCTGTTCGCGGTGCCCGGCATCGCGCTCGCCACCACCTTCGTCACCTTCCCCTTCGTGGCGCGCGCGCTGATCCCGTTGATGCAGGAGCAGGGCACGCAGGAGGAGGAGGCCGCGATCTCGCTCGGCGCCTCGGGCCTGCAGACCTTCTTCCGCGTCACGCTGCCTAACATCAAATGGGGCGTGCTCTACGGCGTGCTGCTCTGCAATGCGCGTGCGATGGGCGAGTTCGGCGCGGTTTCGGTCGTCTCCGGCCACATCCGCGGCGAGACCAACACCATGCCGCTGCTGGTCGAGATCCTCTACAACGAATACCAATTCGTCGCCGCCTTCGCGATCGCCTCGCTGCTGGCGATGCTGGCGCTGATCACGCTGATTGCAAAGACCGTTCTCGAACGTCACCTCGACGAAGGACAAGACGTCAATGACCATTGAAGTCAAAAATCTCGTCAAGAAGTTCGGCAGCTTTGCCGCGCTCGACGGTGTCGACCTCAAGGTCGACAATGGCGAGCTGCTGGCGCTGCTCGGCCCCTCCGGCTCCGGCAAGACCACGCTGCTGCGGATCATCGCCGGTCTCGACTGGCCCGATTCCGGCGAAGTCTCCTTCAATGGCGAGGACGCGCTGGCGCAGGGCGCGCGCGAGCGCCACGTCGGCTTCGTGTTCCAGCACTACGCGCTGTTCCGCCACATGAGCGTGTTCGAGAACGTCGCCTTCGGCCTGCGCGTGCAGCCGCGCGCCGTCCGGAAGGACGAAGCGACCATCCGTGCGCGCGTCAAGGAGCTGCTCGACCTCGTGCAGCTCGACTGGCTCGCCGACCGTTATCCGAGCCAGCTCTCCGGCGGCCAGCGCCAGCGCATCGCGCTCGCCCGTGCGCTCGCGATCGAGCCGCGCATCCTTTTGCTGGACGAGCCCTTCGGTGCGCTCGATGCCAAGGTGCGGAAGGAGCTGCGCCGCTGGCTGCGCTCGCTGCATCACGAGATCAACGTGACCTCGATCTTCGTCACGCACGACCAGGAGGAGGCGCTGGAAGTCGCCAACCGCGTGGTGGTGATGGACAAGGGCCGGATCGAGCAGATCGGTTCGCCCGACGACGTCTATGAGAGCCCCGCGACGGCCTTCGTGCACGGCTTCATCGGCGAGTCCATCGAGCTGCCGGTCCAGGTCGATGGCGGCGTGATCAGGCTCGGCGACCGGCCGCTTCAGCTCGCGGCTGAGGGCCTGGCGCCTGGCGCGTCAAAGCTGTTCGTACGGCGACATGACATGCTGGTCGGCCCGGCCGGCAGCGGCGCCTTCGAGGGCGCGGTCCAGCATGTCCGCAATTTCGGCCCCGTGCAGCGGGCCGAAGTGGCGCTATCCGGCGGCGAAACCATCGAGATCGATGCCCCCCGCGACAAGGAACTCCGTGCCGGCGACACCATCGGCCTCAATCCCCGCCGCTACCGGATATTTGCGGGTTGAGGCCTGTCGCCCCGGGACGATAGCGACGATTTTCCTCAAAATTCACCTTTCAGCCACGGTTGGTATGCAACAACGGCCCCTCATTGGGGGCTCCTGACCATGCGCGCTGCGGCCGCAATTCTCATCATTTTGCTGCTCGCCGGCTGTGCTGGCAACGACGCGCCGGTCCAGCAGCCGTCGATGTATACCGACATGGCGGTCCCGGGCGCCAAGCTCGATGCTCAGGCGGCCGCGATCATGATCTCGCAATACCGCCAGAACAACATGCTCGGCGCCGTCGTGATCGACCCCGACCTGATGCGGCTTGCCGAATCCCAGTCGGGCGCCATGGCGGCCGCCAACAAGATGGACCATGACGTCCGCGCGCCGCTGGCCAAGCGGCTCGCCACCGGCGGCTATCCCGCGACCGTCGCGGTCGAGAACGTCTCGGCCGGCTATCATACGCTGGCGGAAGCGTTTTCCGGCTGGCGCGACTCGCCCCCGCACCGCGCCAACATGCTCAAGAGCGGTGTCACAAAATTGGGCATCGCGGCGAGCTATGCTCCGGGCACCAAGTACAAGGTGTTCTGGACCATGATCCTGGCCTCGACCGAGCGATAAGCCAGACTTGATCCCGGGATGCATTGACGCCGCGGCGGACTGTCGCCACGGTGGCGCGCCATTTGCTATTGTTCCCTTATGACAGATCATAGCCCGGAATCCGCCAGCGTCCCCGCGAATGCCCAAAGCGTCCTGGTCCTGCAGGGCGGCGGCGCGCTCGGCTCCTATCAGGCCGGCGCCTATCAGGCGCTGTGCGGCTACGGCTTCGAGCCGGAATGGGTCGCCGGCATCTCCATTGGCGCCATCAACGCCGCCATCATCGCCGGCAATGAGGGCCACACCCGCGTCAAGCGGCTGAAGGAATTCTGGGAGATGGTCTCGGCGCCGGTGCCGTGGAAGCCGGTCGGCAAGAGCGATCACAGCCGCGAGCTGTTCAACTCGACCAGCGCCGCGCTGATCGCGACCTTCGGCGTGCCCGGCTTTTTCGTTCCGCGCGTCCCGCCCGCGCCGATGTGGCCGCCGGGCCATCCCGAGGCGGAAAGCTATTACGACACCGCGCCGCTGAAGAAGACACTGGAGCGCCTGGTCGATTTCGACCGCATCAACGACCTCAAGACGCGCTTCTCGGTCGGCGCGGTCGGCGTCACATCGGGCAACTTCAAATATTTCGACAATTACGAGTTCAAGAAGCTCGGCAAGAAGATCGGCCCGGAGCACATCATGGCCTCCGGCGCGCTGCCGCCGGGCTTTCCGTCAGTGATCATCGACGGCGAGCACTATTGGGACGGCGGCATCGCCTCCAACACGCCGCTCGACTACGTGCTCGACGCCGAGCTCGCGCGCGACATGCTGATCTTCCAGGTCGACCTGTTTTCCGCGCGCGGCGATCTGCCGAACTCGCTGCTCGAAGCGACCGAGCGCGAGAAGGACATCCGCTTCTCCAGCCGTACGCGCATGAATACGGACAAGAACAAGCAGATTCACAATGCGCGCCGGGCCGTGCGCGACCTGATTTCCAAATTGCCCGATTATCTCAAGAACGACCCTTCCGTCGAATTCCTTGCCAAGGCATCTCGTGAGAGCACGGTCACCGTGGTGCACCTGATCTACCGCAGCAAGAACTACGAATCCTCGTCCAAGGACTACGACTTCTCGCATGTCGCCATGGTCGAGCATTGGGAAGCCGGCGTGCGCGACGTGCATCTGTCGATGCGTCACAAGGACTGGCTCGAGCAGCCGCAGTCCGGCGAGACCATGGTGACCTACGATCTCACGGGGGACGTCACCGCGCCCCCGCCAAAAAGGAGCGAATAACATGGGTACTCTGTCAGGCAAGAACGCCGTCGTGACCGGATCGACCAGCGGCATCGGGCTCGCCTACGCGCGTGCCTTTGCCGCTGCCGGAGCCAATGTCGTCATCAACGGCTTCGGCTCCCCTGAAGACATCGAGAAGGAGCGCGCCAAGATCGAGTCCGATTTCGGCGTCAAGGCGGTGTACTCGCCCGCCGACATGACCAAGCCGGCCGAGATCGCCGGCATGATCGCGCTCGGCGAGAAGTCGTTCGGCTCGGTCGACATCCTCGTCAACAATGCCGGCATCCAGTTCGTCTCGCCGATCGAGGAGTTCCCGGTCGAGAAGTGGGACCAGATCATCGCGATCAACCTGTCCTCGGCCTTCCACGCCATCCGCGCCGCCGTGCCCGGCATGAAGAAGAAGGGCTGGGGCCGCATCATTAACACCGCTTCGGCGCATTCGCTGGTCGCCTCGCCCTTCAAGTCGGCCTACGTCTCCGCTAAGCACGGCATCGCCGGCCTCACCAAGACGGTGGCGCTGGAAGTTGCGACCCACAAGATCACCTGCAACTGCATCAGCCCCGGCTATGTCTGGACCCCGCTGGTGGAGAAGCAGATCCCCGACACGATGAAGGCGCGCAACCTCACGCGCGAGCAGGTCATCAACGACGTTCTGCTCGACGCGCAGCCGACCAAGGAGTTCGTGACGTCCGAGCAGGTCGCGGCGCTGGCGCTGTTCCTGTGCGGCGACGATGCCGCGCAGATCACCGGCACCAATTTGTCGATCGACGGCGGCTGGACGGCGGAGTAAGGGCGCAGCCCTGTCTCCAGGACGACAGATCCGTGGGGTGGGCAAAGGCGCGAAAGCGCCGTGCCCACGCTCAGTACCTGATCGAAAAAGGTGGTGGGCACGCTTTCGCTTTGCCCACCCTACGAGAGCGAGGCTGAGGCAGCAGCCTCCCGCTCAATGCGTCCAGGCCAGCGCCGTCACGATGGCCGACGACAGGTTCAGCTCCGCGAACACGATCTTGCCGGCGACCACGAACAGCACGGTGGCAAGCGTCAGGCGCAGCACCGTTTCCGGGACGCGCGTTGCGCTGTAGCTGCCGACGATGATGCCGGGCAGCGAGCCCATGAGCAGCACGCCCATCAGACCCCAGTCCACGTCGCCCAGTGCCCAGTGCCCGATGCCGGCGACCAGCGTCAGCGGCACGGCATGGGCGATGTCGGAGCCGACGATCGTCGCCATCGGCAGGCGCGGATAGAGCATCAGCAGCACGGTCACGCCGACCGCGCCGGCGCCGACCGAGGAAATCGAGACGAGCACGCCGAGCACGATGCCGGTGACGACGGTCGCGATCGCCGTGGTGCGCTCGTCGACCTGCTCCAGTCTCCTGCGATAGCGCTCCATGATCGCCTTGCGGAAGATCAGCGAGGTCGCTGTGAGCAGTAGCGCGAAGCACAGCACGAGATTGACGAGGCTGCGCTCGGCATCGCTTTTCAGGTCGAGCTTCCACAGCACGAGCAGCGTCAGCGCGCTCGCCGGAATGCTGCCGCAGGCGAGCCGCAGCACCGCCGGCCAGTGCACGCTGCGCGACCAGCCATGCACCACGCTGCCGCCGGTCTTGGTGGCGGCGGCATAGAGCAGGTCGGTGCCGACAGCGGTGGAGGGGTGGACGCCGAACAGCAGGATCAGCAGCGGCGTCATCAACGAGCCGCCGCCCACGCCGGTCATCCCGACAAGCAGGCCGACGCCAAATCCGGAGGCCACATAGAGTGGATCGATCATGTCCAGGGAATCTTAGGTTTATCGCGTCGGTTGAGCAATATGACGTAGAATAAACTTTCCCTGAGGTGCAACTACTTGGATGGAATAAGAAAAATCATGCTGCCGACCCAGAATGAGCAGGAGTTTCGCCTCTTTTTGCAACTTCCGGCGAAACAGCCGTTCCCTCGTAAGGGCAGGGCTCACAGCGCCTATCTGCGGAACGCCAGCACGTGCAGCCCCAGGCGCTGCCGCACGATCCAGAACAGCAGGACCGTTTCGAAGGTCAGCGAAATCGACGTCGCGGCCGCGGCGCCATGGCCGCCGTAACGCGGCACCAGGATCAGGCAGAGCACCAGGTTCATCACGAAGGCCAGGGCGTAGGCGAGGGCGCAGATCCGCTGCTCGCCCAGCATGTTGAGCAGGCGCTCGACCGGCCCGATCGCGGCGCGCACCACGAGGCCGATGGCGGCGACGAACATGATGTCGTAGCCGATCACAAATTGCGGCCCGAACAGCCAGAGCAGCGGCTTGCCGAGCGCGAGCAGCACGATGGTCGCCGCCAGCGACGGCCAGAACGTCCAGTTGATGGCGTGCGCGACGTAAGCCGACAGGCGTGCCTTGTCACCGAGCGCATTGTATTCGGCGAAGCGATGCGCGGTCGTCGCCGACATCGCGTAATGAATGAACGACACCAGCGCCAGCGTCTTCACCACGGCGAAGTAGACACCGACCTCGTCGGAGGGGCGGAATTGCTGCAGCACCAGCACGTCGGTGTAGGACAGCAGCAGGTAGAAGCTCTCGACCAGCAGGATCGGCAACGAGATGGCGAGCCAGCCCCTGACGTCATAGGCCTTCGGTCCGGGCTCGATGTGCCCGGCGAGCTTGCGGTTCAGCACCACCATCTGCCCGGTCATCGCGATCCACACAGCGCCCGCGCTCGCCACCATCGCCGCGACCGCGCCGAGATGGTAGCCGAGCAGGAACGCGCCGGCCGTGATGCCGATGATCAGCCCCTGGCGGATGATGAATTGCGGCATCAGGCCGAGCTGCATCCAGTCATGCGAGCGCGCGATGCCGTCCTGGGTGTTGGCGACGACGAAAGCCGGCAGCGTCATGCAGCCGATATAGAGCGGCAGCACCTCGGCCGGATTGATCCAGGGCGAGAGCAGCCTGACGAGGCCGGCAAGGCCAAGCGACACCAGCGCGGAGGCGGCAAAGGTCAGCCAGCGGCTGCCGGAGAGAAAGCCGCGCAGCAGCGCATGCGCGCCGCTGGTGCGGTATTCCGGAATGATCTTCTGCGCGGACGCCGAGATGCCGAAATCCATCATGCTGCCGAGCAGCAGCACCCAGGTCCAGACATAGACATAGATGCCGTAGTCGGAGGTGCCCATCCAGCGCGCGAGCAGCACCTGCGAGAAATAGGCGAGGCCTGCGCTGATCACGCGGATGATGAAGATGGTGCCCGCCAGCCGCCGCGTCAGCGACGCCTCGCTCGATCCGCCCGTGAGCCTGGCCCGCAGCCGCGCGATCAGCCCGGCCGGTCCGGTCGTTGCGGGTTGTGCATCCATCACGGCCACGAAGAGTCCCCAGGCGTTCCGCATGCTGCGGCAGGCTTGCTGCGGTAGGCTTGGGGATTAGCAACCATTCGTTAAGATTCGGTTGGGTGCCTCGTCGTCCTGGCGAAAGCCAGGACCCATTACCCCAGGGAAAAATTTGACGAAGATTCCCGGTTACCAGCCTTCGCCAAACTGCGTCCTGGGGTAATGGGTCTTGGATCTGCGCTTCGCTTGTCCAGGACGACAGCCGGGGCCGGGACGACGATTAGTCCAGGTTCGTATTGAACTCGTATGACTTGTCCGGCCCGACCAGCGTGAACTTCAGCGCCGCGCCGTCGGGCTTGGCGCCCGGGGGTAGTCCGTCGAGCTCGAACGAGAAGCGCTTCACGCCGGCCGGGCTCTCCTTGACCGGTGCGGGAATGGGCAACGCCCAATCGGGCGTCGGCCCTTCCACGTAGAGATGGACGTTGCGGCTGTCGGGCGCGACCACGTCGACGATCACGTTCTTGGGCCCGTCACGCTTGACGTCGCGGATGGTCAGCTGGTTGGGATCGCCGATCGTGGCGGGTTTCGGCACGGTGTCGAGCGCGGCACGCAGGTTCGCGTCCTCGGTCGAGGCGACGCTGTTGAAGCCGAGCTCGGCATTGGCCTCGACGGGAATGCAGAGCTTCTCGCACACCGCATAGTTGATCTCGGCGCGCAGGGTCACCGGCTTGTCGGCGGCCTTGGCGACGATGCGCAGCGGCAGCACGACCTGGTCGTGATAGCCGATCGAATGGCCGCCCGCGCCGTCGTCGAATTTCAGCGGCGCCGGCCACATCACCGTCACCGCTTCGACATTGTCCGACTTGGAGAAGTCGAACCGCGGCGGGACGCCGGAATCGCCGGGCATGCGCCAATAGGTCTTCCAGCCGGGCTGGAGCTGGAAGGCGATACCGCCGAGCAGCACGGCGCCGCTGCGCGACCCCGCGAGCAGCCGCACCGCGGAATGTCCGTCACGCTGCCAGGGTGAGGCGTCGTCGGCACGAGCGGCTAGCGCCAGCGACGACGCAAACAGGGTTGTCACGACGCCAATCGCCGCACGCAGGGGAACTTGTGTGAGCATGGCACGTCTTTACAGGGTCACCCCGGGGCAAACCATTGAATTGCTTGTGATGGATGCACTCGAATCAAATCTCGGCAAGCCTTGATTTGACAGCGGCCCGGCCCGACATCAGGATAGGAATTGAAACCGGAGTGCTTCAGCGATGGCTCCTACTGGCAAGAGGATGGGCGAAGGCACCCGCGGCGCGGGTGTCGCGCTCCCCAATTCGGCCGGTTACCTCGACGGCCGCCTCCTGATCGCGATGCCCGTGATGGGCGATCCCCGCTTCGAACGCTCGGTGATCTATCTCTGCGCCCACTCCGCCGAAGGTGCCATGGGCATCATCGTCAACCATCCGGCAGGCAGCATCGATTTCCCCGAACTGCTGCAGCAGCTCGGCATCATCAAGAAGGGCGAGCACATCAAGCTGCCGGGGAATGCCGAGAGCATGAAGGTGCTGCAAGGCGGTCCCGTCGACACCGGCCGCGGCTTCGTGCTGCATTCCAGCGACTTCTACATCGAGAAGGCGACGTTGCGTATCGACGACGGCGTCTGCCTCACCGCGACCGTGGACATCCTGCGCGCGATCGCCAACGGATCCGGTCCCAAGCACGCCATCCTCGCGCTCGGCTATGCCGGCTGGGCGCCGGGACAGCTCGAGACCGAGATCCAGAGTAACGGCTGGCTGCATTGCGATGCCGACGCGGACCTGATCTTCGGCGACGACGTCGACGAGAAATACGGCCGCGCCCTGCGCAAGATCGGCATCGACCCCGGCATGCTCTCGAACGAGGCCGGGCACGCGTAGCTGGTAGCGGCTTGGCGTAGCTCTCGCCCCATCGTCATTGCGAGGAGCCCTTGCGACGAAGCAATCCAGACTGTCTCCGCGGAGGCATTCTGGATTGCTTCGCTGCGCTCGCAATGACGGAATTCGTTGAGGCTGTATGGCTCCTGACCTAAGGCTGATTGCTCAGCCTACTCCGCCGCCTGCTGCTGCACCGTCGGCTCGGTGCCCGCGACGGTTGCCCTGCGCATATCGCGGGGCTGCGACTGGTCGTAGCGGCGCACGCGGTGCATGGTCTGGCGGTTGTCCCACATCACGAGGTCATGCAGCTTCCATTTGTGGACGTAGACGAACTCGGCTTGCGTCGCGTGTTCGTTGAGATCGCGCAGCAACAGGCGTCCTTCGGGCAGGCTCATGCTGACGACCTTGCCGGCATGCGATGACAGGTAAAGCGACTTGCGGCGATGCACGGGATGGGTCCGCACCAGCCGCTGCAGCACCGGCTTGAACATCTCCTTCTCGTCATCCGTGTATTCGGTGAAGCCGAGCGATCCCCGCGAATACATCAGCGAGTGCTCGCAGACGAGATCCTCGATCTCCGCCTTGGTCTCATCGTCCAGCGCGTCATAGGCCGCGCGCATGTCGGCGAACTCGGTGTTGCCGCCCTTCGGATTCACCACTCGCGCCGACAGCAGCGAGAATTTTGCCGGGATCGGGCGGAACGAGCTGTCGGAATGCCACAGGCAATTGCCGAGATTGAACAGATGCGCGCGGCTGTCCTTGGCGAGCGGCTTGCCGTCCTTGCCGAGATTGGAGACGTCGTTGAGGCCGGACTGCAGCCGGTAATCCTTCTCCTTGGTCACCGTGCCGCCGCGCGCGTCCTCGCGCTGCCCGAAGTTCAGCGCAAACGCCATCTGCTGCTCGTCGCTGATGTCCTGGTCATGAAAGACGAGCACCGCGTATTTGTCCATGGCGGCCTCGACCTCGCGCGCTTCCTCCGGTGTGAGAGGCTTGCGCAGGTCGAGGCCCGAAACCTCGCCGACGAAATGTTTCTGAAGCTGACGGATGGCGATCGTCATGGCGTTCTCTCCCGGTGCCGCGAGCGGTTGGTCCCGCTCTGCTGGCCTAAAAGGCTACTCTCGCATCCGTGGTTGTCAACGCTGGGTGCGCATGGCTGCCTTTGAACATTCACAAGCGGTCCGTCATGCCCGGGCTTGTCCCGGGCATCCACGTTCTTCATGCCGCGCGGCAAGGCGTGAATGGCCGGGACAAGCCCGGGCATGACGTCGTGGATATTGTCGGTGTCCCCGGTGGACACCTCTTGCGCGATGCCATGCGTTCGCCGGGCCTACGCGTTCCTTGCCATCAACCCGCCGTCGACCGGAATCACCGCGCCGGTGAGGAACGAGGCCGCCGGCAGGCACAGGCTCAGCGTCATGTGCGCGACCTCTTCGGGATCACCGTAGCGGCCGAGGGCGGTGCGGCGCTTGGCGTAGATGGTCTTGTGCTCTTCCGAGATGCGGTCGGTGATGGCGGTGCGGATCGGGCCCGGGCAGATGCAGTTGACGGTGATGCCTTCGCGGCCGAGCTCCACCGCCAGCGAACGGGTGAGGCTCGCGACGCCGCCCTTCGCCGCCGAATAGGGGCTGTGCAGCGCGGTCGCGCCCAGCGCCTCGGTCGAGGCGATGTTGACGATGCGCGGGCTCTTCGACTTGCGCAGATGCGGCAGCGCGGCGCGGACGATGCGCGGATGCGCGGTCAGCATCACGGCGATGCCTTTGGCCCAGGCGTCTTCGTAAGCCTCGTCGTCGATTGCGACGCGCACGGAGATGCCCGCATTGTTGACGACGATATCGAGCCCGCCGAAATGCGCGGCGACATCGCCGACCACGCGCTTGATCTCGCCGCCGTCGGCGACATCGAGCTTCCAGGCCTTCGCCACGCCACCACTCGTCGCGATCTCCGTCGCGACCGCATGCGCGCCCTGCTCGTCATAGTCGGTGACGGCAACGTTGGCGCCCTCGCGTGCGAAGACGCGCGCGGTCGCGCGCCCCATGCCGCTCGCCGCCCCCGTCACGAGAACGGTCAGGCCCTTCACCGACCGGCTGAGCTCCCTGAACTCCGTCATGCTGTTTCCTCGCGGCGTCTTGCTTGTTGTTGTGATTGACAAGGCTGGCATCGATCCGCAGACAGGTCAAACAAGCAAAACAAAAGGGAGGTGCGCGATGGCGAACGAGCTGGATTTTTCGGGCAAGCAGGTGCTGGTCGTCGGCGGTTCCAGCGGCATCGGCAACGGCATCGCGCAAGCTTTTCGCGCGAGGGGCGCGGCAGTTGCGGTTTGCGGCACGCGTGCTCGCGCAGCGGAATATTCCGCGGAAGAAGGTTCAGATCTCGCAGGGCTCGCTTACGCGCAGCTCGATGTCGGCAACCCCGGTGCGATCGAGGCGTTCGATCCGTCCTTTGATCGACTCGACATCCTGGTGCTTGCGCAAGGCGCGGTGCTCTATCGCCGAGGCGAGTTCGAGATGGCCGGCTTCCGCAAGGTCGTGGAGGTCAATCTCATGAGCCTGATGGCCTGCGCGACGAGATTTCATTCCATGCTGCGGGACACGCGGGGATCGCTGATCATGGTGTCCTCCACCGCGGCCTATCATTCCACGATGGGCAATCCCGCCTACAACGCTTCGAAGACCGGCGCGGTCGGATTGACGCGGACGCTGGGCGAGGCCTGGGCCGAGGACGGCATCCGCGTTAACGGCATCGCGCCCGGCCTCGTCGACACCAAGATGACGAAGGTGACGACCGACAATCCCAAGCGGCTCGAAGGCGCGCTCGCGCGCATCCCGCTGCGACGGCTGGGCACGCCGGCCGACATGGCGGGCGCGGCCTTGTTCCTGGCCTCGCCGCTGTCGTCCTACATCATCGGCCAGACGCTGGTCGTCGATGGCGGGCTGATTTTGTAGCGATCCGGTAGCCCGGGTGAGCGCAGCGACATCCGGGGCTTTGCTCGCACCGTTCCCGGGTGTCGCTGTGCTCACCCGGGCTCCGAATTCCGTGCTCCCTCCGCGCTACACTTTCGTCGCGGCTTGGAACTGCGCTGCTCCTGATCGGTTACTTGGGCTGACCCCCGAGGAGGAGCATCATGGACACGGATCGGATTGTCGGATCGGCCAAGGAATATGCGGGACGCGCGGAAGGCGCGATCGGAGACATGGCAGGCGATGCCAAGACGCAGGCATCGGGCAAGGCGCGCGAAGCCGCAGGCACGGTGCAGAATCTCTACGGCCAGGCCAAGGATGCCGTGCGTGATGCCGCGGATACCGCCGCCGGCTATGCCAAGGACGCCTATGACAACAGCGGCGATACCTTCCGCGACGGCACGCAGGCGCTTTCCAAGAAGGTGAAGGACAACCCGCTCGGCTCGCTGCTGGTCGCCGGCGGCATCGGCTTCGCGCTCGCGCTGCTGATGTCACGCCCCGCCCGCCGCCCGCCGCCGCGCTGGCGCTATTACGGCTAGTCGATCAACACGCATTTTGTGCCCCGGACGCGCTGCAGCGCTAAAGCGCTGCTGCGCAGAGCCGGGGCCCATTCTTTTTCGGGGATGCCGAGTCCCGGCTCTGCGTCGCGTCACCAAGAGGTGCTGCGCCGCGTCCGGGACATGCGATCAACTACCTGATTTCCGCCGATCGCCCGACGTTACCCGGCGGGCGCGGAATCCCAGGGGTGGGATTCGGATTGCGCGGTCCCGGTGCCGGCGTCATTTGCCGCGGCGCAGGCTGCGGCGAGCCGAAGCCGAAGAAATCCCGGAATGACGGCGTGGCCTGCGCCGGCTGCTGCTGCACCACCGGCGGCTTCTTCGGTGCAAGCTTTGGCGGTGCGATCGCAGCGGCTGCGCCCGGCGTGCCCTGAGCGGCGCCGCCATCAGGCGTCGTCGCCGCCATCGGCGTATCGCCCTTGGCCTGTTCGCGGCCGACTTCGCGGCGCGGCCAGGCATAATCGTCGGCGCGGCCGGCGGGCGCCGCCAGCGGCTCACCCTTCACCATCGTTTTTGCGGCGAGCGCATCGACGGCGGCGGGACGCGAGCCCGGGCCGCCCAGCAATTGATCGGCCGAGATCGAGGCCGCGACCAGCGGCACGATCGGTCCGGCGAGCGGGCGCGGCGCGGGCTTGCCGGGCTCGGCACTGGTGTCGGGCGTCGCAGGCTCGCTCGGCAGCGCGATCGGGCCGGAGCGCCCGGCGAGCAGGCGCGTGATCTCGCGCTCGACATAATGGGCGAGCTTGCGCGCGCCGGGCTTTGTGAAGAAGACGCCATCGGAGCTGCGGAGCTGGCGGATCTGGCCTTCGAAGTCCGGGCCCTTCTGCAGGAAGCGGCCGGCCTCGTCGACAAAGCCGTCCCAGACATCGACATAGGTGATGCCGGCCTTGGCCGCGCCTTCGCGATAGAGCGAATCCAGGAACAGCATGTCCGCCGTTCCCTTCTGTCCGCGGATCGCGGGCAGGCCGACCCAGAGCACCGGTACGCCCTTGGCCTTCAGGACGCCTGCGAGCTCCTCGACCTTCTTGGTGTAGAGCTCGACCCAGCGCTCGTCGCGGAATTCGTAGAGGCCATTCGGATTGCGCGCCGTCTTTTCCGGCGCCGCCGCGGGCGTGTCGGCGTTGTCGGCATCATCCTGCGGCAGGTCGGCATCGGCAGGCTTGTCGTCCGGCTTGGCGGCGGCGTCGGGCTTGGCATCGCCGGGCTTAGCCGGCTGCTTGGCGCGCGCACCCTTGTCGTTCTTCTTATCTTTGTCTTTGTCCTTGTCCGACTTGTCGGCGACAGGCTCGCGGATCGCGATGCGATCGTTGAGGCCGAGCATGACCACGATCACGTCGGGCTTCTCGGTCTCGAGAATGCCTCTCGCGGCCGCGGTCCAATCCGATGGCTCGCCCTTCGGCTGATACTTGATCAGGCCGGACGTGGTCTTGTGCTTGCGGATGACGCCCATGTCGGGCTGCTCGGTGTAGGCGTCCTCGAGGCCATAGGCGAGCCAGTCGGCCATGGCATCGCCGATCACCAGCACGTTCTTGTCGGGAATGGTGTCGCGCTTGGCAGGCGATGGCGCGCGCGAAAAATCCTGGCGCGGCGCCTGCGGCTGTTGCTGCTGGAACGGCGCGAAGAAGTCGCCGCCGAACCAGCCGCCGCCTCCACCTCCGCCTTGGCGCGGCGCTGGGGCCTGGCGCTGCGGCGGACCGCCGAAGCCGGGGAAGTTGAAGAACTGCGCGGAAGCCGGACCCGCGATCGAGACCAATATCGCAAGCGCCGTCCCCAGCGCGATCAGTGGGCCGGTCTCGGTCAGCGCCTTGAACAGGGACTTCTTCGACATGCGATCTCGGGCACGCGCAACGGGGATCGGAAGTGGTTCGATATAATAACGGAATCAGGCGTCAAACGGGCATATTCCGTTGCAGATTTCCTGCAGATTCTTGGGTCCATAGACCGGGGAACAGCCGTCCCCGTCAAGGCAATCGGCCAAAATCCCTGTTCAGGGTTACTTTCGGCGCGATTTTACCGTCCGCGCAGCCGATCCAGCACGTCGGAGGAGGCAAAACCGTCGGCGGGGATCCCGATCGAGGCCTGGAAATTACGCAGGGCTTCCCTGGTCTGGCCGCCGAACTGGCCGTCCGGGGTGCCCTTGTAGAAGCCGCGCTGGGCCAGAAGCTGCTGCAGTTCCAGCCGCTCGGTGCGGGACAATTCGCGCTCCTGGCGCGGCCAGGGCTGCACGAAGGGCTGCCCGCCGCGCAGGCGGTCGGCGAAATGGCCGATTGCCAGCGCATAGGCCTCGGCCGGGTTGTACTTCATGATGACCCGGTAGTTCTGCAGCATCAGGAAGCCCGGTCCCTGCGCGCCCGCCGGTGCCAGCAGATAGGCTTTCTCGGCCGGATGCGGGAAGGGCTGTCCGATCGCACGCTTCAGTCCGAGCTTCTCCCACTGCGCAATCGTCATCGCCTTGGCGCGGTCGGCCAGCATGTAGTTGAAATCCTTGGGCACCACGACCTCGAAGCCCCAGGTCTGGCCAGCCTGCCAGCCGTCCTTCTTCAGGTTGTTGGCGGTGGAGGCGATCAGGTCGGTCGGATTGTCGACGACGTCGCGCCGGCCGTCGCCGTCGCCGTCCACGGCAAAGCGCTTGAACGCGGTCGGCATGAACTGGGTCGGGCCGAAGGCGCCGGCCCAGGAGCCGCGCATCTGCTCCGGTCGCAAATCGCCGCGGTTGAGGATCTCCAATGCGGAGAGGAATTCGTCCTTGAAATAAGCCTGGCGGCGGCCGATGCAGGCGAGCGTCGCGGTCGATTGCAGCACGCTGCGGTCGCCCATCTGCGTCGAATAATTGGACTCGATGCCCCAGATCGAGGCGATGATGTAGCGGTCGACGCCGGTCGCCTTCTCGGTGGCATCGAACTGCGCCTTGTATTTCGCGAGCACCTCACGCCCCTTGGCGAGACGGTTGTCGTTCACGAGGATGTCGAGATAGTCCCAGATCGATTTCGTGAACTCCGGCTGCGAGTCCATCAGGTCCATGATGCGCAGGTCGGGCGAGAGGCCGGCGGTGAAGCGTTGGAAATTGTCCTGGGTGATGCCGCGCCGTGCGGCATCGGGCCACATGCCGGCGACGCAATTGTTGAAATTGCCGGCGGCCTCGCGGATCGCGGAGGCCGTCATCAGCGGATGGCCGGAGGCACCGTCCTCGCCGCTCCAGGGTTGTGCGCCGCCGGGGCCGGGTGCCGGTTGCGATGGGGCAGGGTTTTGCCCTGAGAAGATGCCGCCGAACAGATTGGAAAGGCCGTTCTGCGCCTGGGCATGCGCGTGAACCGGCAGCAACAAGGCGACCGCAAGCATCGTTCCGCCGGTCACAAATCCAGCACGTTTTGCCAGCCCTGCCACTGATTGCATCATGTCCTATCCGCCCGGCCAAAATCCGCCATCAGGAGGCCCGGTACCGGTTGCCAATAGCTTAACAAAGGTGAAATTTTAGTGGCTGCATTTTTCTTAACCCCGGCACGCACGAGGCCCCACATCCGCCTTTGTTAGCGGCTGCAAACAAGCTAGCAAGATGCCATTGCTCACCTCACCTATCTCCTCAGGTATCCGATCGCTCCCATGAAAATTCGCAAAGCCGTATTTCCCGTCGCCGGCCTCGGCACTCGCGTCCTGCCCGCCACCAAGGCGATGCCGAAGGAGATGCTGACCATCGTCGACAAGCCGCTGATCCAGTACGTCTATGACGAGGCGCGGGAAGCCGGCATCGAGCATTTCATCTTCGTCACCGGCCGCAACAAAAACGTCATCGAAGATCATTTCGACAAGATGTTCGAGCTCGACGCCACGCTGGCTGCGCGCGGCAAGAAGGCCGAGCAGGAGATCCTGGCACAGAACCAGCCGGACGCCGGCGCCGTCAGCTTCACCCGCCAGCAGGCGCCGCTCGGCCTCGGCCACGCGGTCTGGTGCGCGCGCGACATCGTCGGCAACGAGCCGTTCGCGGTGGTGCTGCCGGACGAGCTCGTGCTCAACACGCCCGGCTGCCTCAAGCAGATGATCGAGACCGCGAGCAAGCTCGGCGAGAAATCCAATGTCATCGCGGTCGAGGCGGTGCCCGACCATCTCACCCATCAATACGGCATCTGCGGCGTCGGCAAACGCACCGGCAAGATGTTCGAGGTTGACGGCATGGTCGAGAAGCCGGCCAAGGGCACTGCGCCCTCCAACCTCTCGATCACCGGCCGCTACATCCTGCAGCCCGAGATCTTCAAGATCCTGGAGACCCAGGAGCGCGGCGCCGGCGGCGAGATCCAGCTCACCGACGCCATGATCGGCCTCGCCAAATCGCAGAAATTCTACGGCGTCGAGTTCGAGGGCGAGCGCCACGATTGCGGCTCCAAGCCCGGCTTCCTCCGCGCCAACATCGCCTACGGCCTGCGCCGCCCCGAGCTGCGCGAGGGCCTGATCGCGGAGATGAAGAAGTATCTGGGGCAGTAGGTCTCGGTGTCGTCCCGGCCTGGCGCGCAATTCCGCGCGGGGGGCCGGGACCCATACCGCGTGATCTATCGCTTCCGTTCGGTAGCAATACCGGACTGCGAGTCTTCGCCAAACTCTTCCCTGTGGTTATGGGTCCCGGCCTTCGCCGGGACGACACTGAAGATGTGGCGGCTTGCACGCGTCCGGCGACGACAGCCACCCCTCACGCCACCAGCGACAGCTGCGGCAGGTTCGCGACCATCGACTGGTTGCGGCCACCGGCCTTGGCCGCGTAGAGCGCCTTGTCGGCCGCGGCGACCAGCACGGCCCAGTCGAGGCCGGCGCTGGGGACGAGGCTGGCAACGCCGCAGGACACCGTCGACGTCGCCTGATCGTCGGACCAGCCCTGCACCTTGAGGCGGATCGTCTCGGCGATCTTGAAGGCCTCGGTGACCGTGGTGCCAGGCAGCAGCACCGCGAATTCCTCGCCGCCATAGCGCGCGGCGCAGTCGCCGGCGCGCCGCACCGAGTCGGAAATGCAGATGGCGATGCCGACCAGAACCTGGTCGCCGGCCTGGTGGCCGAACGTGTCGTTATAGGCCTTGAAGTGATCGGCATCGATCATCAGGAGTGCGACCGGCGTCTTCTGGCGCATCGCGCGCCGCCATTCGAGCTCGATGACGCTATCGAACTTGCGGCGGTTCTTCAGGCCGGTGAGCGCGTCGGTCGTCGCGAGCTCCTCGAGCTTGCGCTCGGCCTCGGCGCGCCGTCCGATCTCGCGCGCGAGCACCAGCGTCGATGCCAGCATGAACACGATGAGCGCCAGCACCACGGCGCCGATGCGATAGGCCTCCTTCCGCCACAGCTCGAACACCGCGGCGAGCGGCTTGCCCGCCACCACGAACAGCGGTCCGCCGTCGCCGCTGCGCGCGTAGAGCCGCGGCGTCGGATCGACCGGGCCCTGGCCGGAATAGGAGCTGCCGATGCGGAGATTGTCGGCCTTCCAGCTCTGGCGATCGTTCAGGTTCTTGCCGATCACGTCGAGGTCGAACGGCCGCCGCATCATGATGGTGCGGTCGCGCCGGAGCACGGTGATGGTGTCTTCTGGGTCGAGATTGAGCCGCTCGAACAATTCGTGGAAATAGCTGAAGCGGATCGAGCCGGTGACGACGCCCATGAAGCCGCCGTCGGTGTCGCTGATGCGCCGGCTCAGCACGATCGAATAGGCGCCGCGGAACAGCATCGGGCGGCTGATGAAAAGCCCGGCGCCGGGATTGTCGCGATGGACCGTGAAGTAATCCTCGTCGGCACGGTTCTCCGGCACGGGATCGAGCGTGGAGGCGTCGATGGTCAGTCGGCCCTCGGCGTCGAACACCTGGATGGCGCCGAAATGCTTGGCCGTCGTCGCATGGTCGAACAGGATCAGGTGGCGGACCGGCTTGGAAACCGTGGCGAGCTCCGGCAGCAGCATGTTGCTGGCGACCGCCTTCAGCGACAGGTCGTAGATCTCGATGTTGCGGCTGATGTCGGACTCGATGGTGGTGGCGAGGTTCTCCAGCGTCTGGCGGGCCAATGCCTCCTCGCCGCGACGCATGTCCAGCATGACGTTGACGCAAATGGCGGAAAAGCCGATCACCGTCACCACCGACGAGATGATCAGCAATTTCGCCGAAATCCGCCACGGCCGCCGGGCCATGACTTCGCGCCATCCAGACAACATCGTTTGCTCCCGACATTAGTGGATGCGCCCGAAAGCTTGAGTAGTGTTTAAGGCAGGACGGCGCTGCCGCAATGAGTTAAGAATCGGTGTATGTGACTAACGATTTTCGGCAGGCTGACGTGACGAGACCCGGGCTCCGGGCGAGAGGACGAGTGTGAACGACTACGACGCGCTGCGCGACTATCTGTTGCGGCAGAAGCAGATGGAACTGGTGCTGACCTTCGAGCAGATCGAGGAGATCATCGGGGCAGCGCTGCCGCGCGCGGCCAATCGTGCCTCGTGGTGGGACAGCCTGCGCAGCCCCGACATCCAGATGCCGCAGCGCGAGGCCTGCCTCGCCGCGGGCTTCGTGGCGACGCGCATGCCCGACGGTACGAGCGTTCGGTTCAGGAAGCAGAAATCCCAGCGCCGGTAGGCCTCGCATGATCCTGCGCTGGCTGAGGGGGATTCTTGCCGCGGCGCTGATCGGGATCGGTGTTCTGTTCGCGCTCGCCTTCGAGGCCCGCTACTGGCGCTGGCGCGACTGCTTCAACGAGCTCGGCCGCTGCTACGATCCGGTCTCGCAAGATGTGTATCTCGAACAGGCCGGACTGGTCTGGGGCAGCCTCGCGGCGATCGCGCTGCTGGCGGGGATTGGGCTGGCGATGGGTCTGCGGCGAAGGCCGGGGTAGGGCAGCCGGACGCGGTAAACCGCACGCGCGAGAAGTGGCGGTCGGCCTTCATTGGCGGTTATGGGGCCAGCGGTCGTCGGCGACATGGGCCCGTATCAGGCATCTGGTCGTCTGCCGGTCGCAGGCGCGCACGCATGTGTTCTGGCGCCCCCGAACGTCACCGGCCCCGCCGGTGTAGTCGGCACAGAAGCCGAGGCAATTTGCGCCGCGATCCTCGCATCGTGCGGCTGTCGCGACTTCGGCCGCTCCGGCCGATGCGGCAAGGAACAGTCCGGTGCCGATGAGGGTGATCGCGAAGAGCAGGTGCCGGGTCATCCGTAGCTCCCCTGAGAGACGCGCGTGGTTCGCCCGTTCCGGGAACGACAGCGGCGAGCCCAGTGATCTCGATCACCGCGCCGTTCCGGATCGATGCTGCGTGCCATCTTTCGCGGCGGTCGAGGAGGGACTGTTGATCTGGATCAAGCCTCGTAGGGTGGGCAAAGCGAAGCGTGCCCACCACCTCTGAATGGTGGGCACGGCGCAAGTGCGCCTTTGCCCACCCTACGGGGACTGCCTCTTCCCTTCTCCCGCAAGGGGAGAAGGAAGATGAGAGCGCTCAGCTCGCCGCTTCCAGCCGCACTTCCGTCAGCAGGCGCATCGCGGCGTCCGCGTCCATCGGCTCGCCGAAGGCAAAGCCCTGCGCGTATTCGCAGCCCATCTGGTAGAGCTCGACCGCGTCGGAATCGGTCTCGGCGCCCTCGGCCACCACGTCCATGCCGAGATCGTGCGCGAGCGCGATGATCGACTTCAGGATCACCGGCCGCGTGCCGCGGTTGGTGGTGCGGACGAAGGACTGGTCGATCTTGATGGTGTCGAACGGGAAGCGCTGCAGATAGGCCAGCGACGAGTGGCCGGTGCCGAAATCGTCGAGCGAGAGCCCGGTGCCGAGCTCGCGGATGCGCGTCAGCATCTGCGCGGCGTGCTCCGGATTCTCCATCACCAGCGATTCCGTCAGCTCCAGCTTCAACGTGCCGCGCGCCACCGAGGAGCGCGACAGCACGGTGCGGATGTCGTGGATCAAATCGTGGCGCAGCAGCTGCCGCGAGGAGACGTTGACGCTTGCGAAGATCGGCTCGCGCGAGCGCATCGCGCGCTGCCACACCGAAAGCTGCTTGGCGGTCTGGTCGAGCACGAACATGCCGAGGTCGACGATCAGCCCGGTCTCTTCGGCGATGCTGATGAATTCCGACGGCGCCATGCGGCCGAGCTTCGGATGATCCCAGCGCGCGAGAGCCTCGAAGCCCGCGACGGAGCGATCCTCCAGCCGCACGATCGGCTGGTACAGGATCGTGATCTCCTGCCGCTCGATGGCGCGGCGCAGTTCGCTCTCCAGCGTCAGGCGGTCGGTCTTTCGCGCACGCATCGCCGGCTTGTAGACGTCGATGCGGTCGCCGCCGATGCGCTTGGAATGATACATCGCAAGCTCGGCGTCCTTGATGATCTCGTCCGTGAGCTGAACCTGCGGATCGGACAGGGCAAGGCCGATCGATGCGGTGAGGAAGATCTCGCGGTCGTTGAACGCGATCGGCGCGCGGATGGTCTTGCGGATGGTCTCGGCGAAGGCGGTGATGCGGGCCGGGTCCTGCTCCGACAGCAGGATCAGGCCGAACTGGTCGCCGGCAAGCCGCGCCAGCGTGTCCTGCGGCTTCAGGATGCGGGTGAGGCGGCGGGCGAGCGTCAGCAGGATGGAGTCGCCGACCGCAATGCCGACGGAATCGTTGACCTGCTTGAAGCGGTCGAGATCGATCACCATCAGCGTCGGCCGCAGCGTCGGCATGGTCTTGGCGAAATGCGCGACGGCGCCGAGCCGGTCCATGAACAGCTTGCGGTTGGGCAGGCCGGTCAGGTTGTCGTGCACGGAATCGTGCAGCAGGCGTTCCTCGGCGTTGCGCAGCTCGGTGACGTCGGTCAGCGTGCCGACCACGCGCGAGACCTCGCCGTCCGAGCCGACCACCGGACGCGCCTTCAGCGCGAACCACATGAAATGGCCGTCGGGCGTACGCAGGCGGAAATCCTGCACGAGGCGGCCGCGGCGCTGGTCCAGCACGCTGTCGAGCGCGGCGCGGAAGCGGTCCTGGTCGAGCGGATGCAGTACTTCCAGCCACGAGGCCGCCGGGCCTTCCAGCGTCCCGCGCTTCAATCCGAGCAGGGCCTCGGTCTCGGGGCTGGTGAAAACCTTGTCCGCGGAGACGTCCCAGTCCCAGATCAGATCGCCGGAACCTGCCAGCGCCAGCGCGCGCCGCTCGATGTCGGAGACGACGCCGGTGGTGGCACCGCCGCCGGCAAAGGCATGCTGCATCACCGTGAAGCCGATCAGCATCACGATCAGCACGAGACCGCCGAGCAGGGCCGGGCCGACGATGTCGTTGGTAACGGAGCCGGCGACCGTCATGCCCGCCGCGACCACCCAGACCACCAGAAGGAACCAGGTGGGGATCAGCAGCACCGCGCGGTCGAAGCCGTGGGTGGAGAGATAGACGATCAGCGCGAAGCCGGCGAAGGCGATCAGCACCAGCGAGATGCGCGCGATGCCGGAGGCGACGGCGGGATCGAACAGCGCGAGGGCGACGAGAGATCCCAGGAACGCCAGCCAGCCCACCGTGATGTGCGAATAGCGCACATGCCATCGGCTGAGGTTCAGATACGCGAACAGGAACACCAGCAGCGTCGCCGCCAATATCGCCTCACCCGCCGCGCGCCAGATGCGCTCGGCGTTGTTCGACATGTCGAGCACCTTGCCCCAGAAGCCGAAATCGACGCCGATATAAACCAGCACCGCCCAGGCCAGCGCCGCGGCGGCCGGGAACATGATGCTGCCCTTCACCACGAACAGGATGGTCAGCACCAGCGCAAGCAGGCCGGAGATGCCGATCACGATGCCCTGGTACAGTGTGAACGAGTTGACCTTGTCCTTGTAGGCTTCCGGCTCCCACAGATAGAGCTGCGGCAGCTTGTCGGTGCGCAGCTCCGCGACGAAGGTGACGACGGCGCCGAGGTCGAGCGTGATGCGGAACACGTCGGCGGTTGCGCTTTCCTGGCGCTCGGGCCGGTCGCCGATCGACGGCGTGATGGTGGCGATGCGCGACAGGCCGAGGTCGGGCCACAGCAATCCCGAGGACACGATGCGGTAATGCGGCGCGACGATCAGGCGGTCGAGCTGGTCGTCGGTGTTGTTGGCGAGCGCGAACACCACCCAGTTCTGGCCGCCCTCGCGGGCGCGCACCTCGATGCGGCGAACGATGCCGTCGGTGCCGGGCGCGGTGGAGACTTGGATGCGGTCGGCATCGCTGCGCTGATGCTCGAGCACACCGGTGAGGTCGATCGCGGGCGCGTCACTGCGGACGCTGACGGCATCGAGCGCGCGCGCGGGGTACGCGGCGACGAGAATCATGAGGCCCAGCGCGATGGGCGCGAGGCACCTGATCAGACGCAAGGCCAGTTCTCCGCGTTCGACGCAAACTCTTCAGAAGAAGACGATTTCACACCGGACAGAATTGGTTCGGCGCGTCGCGATAGATGCCACGAAAGCGAGGAAAATCAAAGGGTTTCCGGCATCTCCGGTGGGCCGCTGGCCTAGACCTCCAACACAATTTTGCCAATATGTGCGCTCGTTTCCATGCGCCGGTGGGCGTCGGCGGCCTTTTCCAGCGGGAAAGAGCTGTCCATCAGTGGTTTGACGCGGCCGTCGCGCAAAAGCGGCATCACATTGGCCTCGATTGCGGCCACCATGGCCGCCTTGTCCGCATTACTACGGGGGCGCAGCGTCGAGCCGGTATGGGTCAGGCGCTTGACCATCACCTTGGCGATGTTGGCGGTAATCTTGGGGCCGTTGAGGGTCGCGATCTGGACAATGCGGCCGTCGACCGCGGCGGCGTCATAGTTGCGATCGACATAGTCGCCGGCGACCATGTCGAGGATCAGGTTCACGCCGGCCTTGTTGGTCTCTTCCTTGACCACGGCGACGAAGTCTTCGGTCTTGTAGTTGATGGCGCGGTCGGCACCGAGCTTGAGGCAGGCATCGACCTTGTCCTGCGATCCCACGGTGACGAACACCTTGGCGCCGAACGCCTTGGCGAGCTGGATCGCCATGGTGCCGATGCCGGAGGAGCCGCCATGGATCAGCAGCGTCTCGCCGGCCTTGAGGCCGCCGCGCTCGAACACGTTGTGCCAGACCGTCATCAGGGTTTCCGGCAGCGCACCGGCTTCCTTGATCGACAGTGACGGCGGTACGCTCATGGCCTGGCCGTCCTGGGCGATGCAGTACTGCGCATAGCCGCCACCGGCGACCAGCGACATCACCTTGGCGCCGACCTTGTGCCGCTTGGCGTTGCTGCCGACGGCGACCACCTCACCGGCGATCTCGAGGCCAGGCAGGTCGCTGGCGCCGGGCGGCGGCGGATAGGCGCCGGAGCGCTGCGCCACGTCGGGCCGGTTGACGCCGGCGGCCTCGACCTTGACCAGGATCTCGTCGGGACCCGGCTGCGGCACTGCCCGTTGTTCCGGCACCAGCACCTCCGGTCCGCCGGGCTTCGAGATGGCGACCACGGTCATTTGCGCGGGCAGCTTGTCCATGATGTGTCCTTGAGCGAATGGGATCGGCGGATGGCATATCGCCTTTTTCCGCCGAAGTGAAACGACATTAAGACCCGAACCGCGCCGCCAGATGGCCTGCTCGCTCCGGTGAGATCTTCTCGACCAGCGGACCGATCGGCGCGATCACCTTTCCGGCACCGCCATCGAGCAAGTCCGCAAGCGAGCCATTGGGCCAGTCCGGAACGGAGTCGTTGCGACCGAAGGCGCGCAGCACGCTTTCCGAGAGTCCGGGCACGATACTCCACGCCAGCACGGCGCAGATGCCGACGAGATTGAGGCCTGTCCGCGTCACGATCGCCGCGCGGTCCGGATCCGACTTGAGGGCCGTCCACGGCGCGGCGTGCTGCAAATAGGCGTTCGCCACATCCCAGATCGCGCGCGTTGCGGCCGCCGCGGCACGAAACTCGAGCGCCTCGTGATGCCGTCGCAGCGTCGCGATACGGTGCTCCAGCTCGCGTGCGAGCAGGTGCTCGGCTTCGCCAGGCGCGCCGCCCTCCGGAATCCGGCCGTCGAAGGCGCGATGGGCGAAGCTGACGATGCGATTGACGAGGTTGCCGAAGATGTCGGCGAGATCCTTGTTCACGTCGGCGACGAACTTCGTGACAACGAAATCGGTGTCCGCGCTTTCGGGCGCGTTGGCGATCAGCCACCAGCGCCAGAGATCGGCGGGCAATTCCTCCAGCGCACGGTCGGTGAAGACACCGCGGTTGCGGCTGGTCGAGAACTTGCCGCCCTCGTAATTGAGCCAGTGGAATCCCTTGATGATATCGACGGTCTTCCAAGGCTCGTGCGAGCCGATCAGCGTCGCCGGGAAGCTCACGGTGTGGAACGGGATGTTGTCCTTGCCGAGGAACTGGATGTAGCTGACGTCATCGGCCTGCCACCACCATGTTCGCCAGTCACGGCCCGGCGCGGCGGCGGCCCATTCCTGGGTTGCGGCGATGTAGCCGATCGGCGCGTCGAACCAGACATAGAATACCTTGTCCTCGAAGCCGTCGCGCGGAACGGGAACGCCCCAGGCGAGATCCCGCGTGATGCAGCGGTCGCGCAGATCGGCCGTGAGCCAGCTTTTCGCGGTCGAGACGACAAAGGCCGGCCAGCCGGAGCGGTCGTCGATCCAGGCGCTCAACGCGCCGACGAGCTGCGACTGGCGCAGGAACAGATGGCGGCTGTCCCGGATTTCCAGCGCGCGGTCGCCCGACAGCGCAGATCGCGGGTCGATCAACTCCGGCGGATCGAGCAGCGTGCCGCAATGGTCGCATTGATCGCCGCGCGCGGACGTGTCGCCGCAATGCGGGCAGGTGCCGAGCACGTAGCGGTCCGGCAGGAAGCGGCCGTCAATGGGCGACCAGACCTGTTGCAACGCGCGTTCCTCGATCAGTCCGGCATCGTCGAGCCTGCGATAGAAGTGCTGCGTCAGCGCGCGGTTCTGCGGCGAGCTGGTCCGCCCGAAATGGTCGAAGGAGAGGCCGAAGCGGCGGTAGATGTCCGCCTGGACGGCGTGCTGCGTGTCGCAGAAGTTCCGGATGTCCTGTCCGGCTTGCACAGCCCCGAGCTCGGCCGGCGTGCCGTGCTCGTCGGTGGCGCAGATGAAGAGCACGTCGTCGCCGATCTGCCGCCTGAAGCGGGCATGAACGTCGGCAGGCAACAGCGAGCCCACGAGATTGCCGAGATGCTTGACGCCGTTCACGTAGGGAAGGGCGCTGGTGATGAGAATTTTGGTCATGACTGCGGTCTTTCGCGTTTGGGTGATGCCGACCGGAAAAATCAAAAGCCCTCCCGCATGATCGGAAGGGCTTGGGGTCGGCTCATGCCTCACGCGCGTGGACGCGCACTTATCCCGTCCGGTCATCCTCCTTGCGGTCGGGCCGGGGCATTCGCGTCAGGTGTTGCGCGCTCGCGAAAGTCACTGCAAATTCTCCTTGCGTAGCAGCGATACCATTTTGGCTCGGACAGCGCCACATCGGCGTGGTGCGGGGCAGGACCGCCCGGGAGGATCCATGGCAACCGAAGACGACGACCGCCCGCGCAAGAAGATCAGCCATGAAATCGGACAGGATCTCTCACTCTTGTCGGTGGAGGAGCTGACCGAGCGCGTCGCCCTCCTGAAGACCGAGATCGCAAGACTGGAAGAAGCCGCCAGCAAGAAGCGCGCCTCGCGCGATGCGGCGAACAGTTTTTTCAAGTCGTAGGGCCTTCTCTCGTGTCCCGGGCGCGCTGCGGCGCGCAAGCGCTGCTGCGCAGAACCGGGACCCAAGCCCCACACAAGACTATCGCGCGTCGTCGCCTTCCACGTCGTCATGGCCGGGCTCGTCCCGGCCATCCACGAGCTTCGTCCCAATTGCCGCCAGCAAGAACGTGGATGCCCGGGCCAAGCCCGGGCATGACGGACAGTTCGTTCCGCACCGCACTCGGTCACTGGCCGACATGGCTAACGAACTCTCAAAATAATCGCTCGTTTACCGTCGATTAAGCTTTCGGGTTTATGACTGGAACCGTCCTCGTTTGGACACCGAGTGGCTCCTGTCCACTCTGTTTGACGCCTCCCTGTTATCAACTTTCAAAGCCGCCGGTCTCCGGCGGCTCTTTTTTTGGTCCAGGGCGTTTTCGAGCCGGGAAAACCCGCCGAAACGAGCGTCTCTCACAGGTTGAATTCCGAGGAATGACCCGCGGAAACCATATCCGCGCTTGTCGCTGGACTCGGCGCCTCGCCCGCGCAATGATTTGTTCATCATAATCCGGCGCCAAAGCCGGACGGGTAAACAGTTGCGTAAGGGGCGTTAACCATGGAACGTTTGCAGGCCGAAGGCGCTCTCGTTCAACTCAGTGAGCGGTTCACCAATTCTGCGGCGTTCGGCGCGCTGTTCCGCGAGGGCATGGACCTCGTCGAAGAGACCGCTGCCTATCTCGACGGTGCCGGCCGCGCCGAAGCCAAGGCGCTCGACCGTGCCGTCAGCCTCACCTACGCAACCGAGAGCATGCGTCTCACCACCCGCCTGATGCAGCTCGCATCGTGGCTGCTGCTGCATCGCGCGGTGAAGGAAGGCGAGATGACGCTGGTGCAGGCCAACCGCGAGAAGACCAAGGTCAAGCTGACCGCCGCCGATCCCGGTCCCTCCGACACCATCGAGAAGCTGCCCTCGCAGCTCCAGGAATTGATCCATCGCTCGATGAGCCTGCAGACCCGCGTCCGCCGCCTCGACACCTCGATCCACACCGGGCCGACCGAGCACGTCGCGATCGGCAACCCGCTGGTGCCGCACCTCAACGCGCTGAAGGCCGCGTTCGAGCGGTAAGCTCTAGCCCCCGTCATTGCGAGCGAAGCGAAGCAATCCAGAAGGCCTCCGCTGAGGCAGTCTGGATTGCTTCGTCGCAAGTGCTCCTCGCAATGACGGTGCCCCCAAAACAAAAACGCCCCCGGCTCTCCGGGGGCGTTTTTCGTCTCCAGCCTTGCGGGCCGGATCAATCCTTTTTGAGAAAGCCCGAAAACTTCTTCTGGAAGCGCGAGACGCGGCCGCCGCGGTCCAGCATCTGGGCGTTGCCGCCGGTCCAGGCCGGGTGCGACTTCGGGTCGATGTCGAGGTGCAGCTTGTCGCCTTCCTTGCCCCAGGTGGAGCGGGTCTGGTACTCGGTTCCGTCCGTCATGACGACCGTAATCGTATGATAATTCGGATGAATTTCGGCTTTCATGGCAATTCCTCGGCGCCCGGCGCCCGGCTTGAGTGACTATCGAATGACGGATTTGGCCGGGTCTATACCCCACGAAGCCCCCTAAAACAAGCCATTGCGGGCACTTGAGAACCGGGCCGTCCCCTAAGGGACATCCCGGATTTGCCACTCCTCCTGCACCGGCCTATGTGGGGGTAATTGTCTCCTTGGGTCCGATCATGAGCGCTGTGGAACGGCTTGACGACCAGTACCGCGACGGCCGCGACACCGCGCCTGCGGATGCCCCCTCGATCGAGGCCGAGCTGATCGAGCAGCCGGCCAAGGGCCGCGCCAAGCTGCGGCCGCTGGTGGCGCTCGCGCCCTATGTCAGCCGCTATCGCGGCCGGGCCGCGCTCGCCTTCGTCGCGCTCACGATCGCGGCGCTGACCACGCTGCTGGTGCCTGTGGCGGTGCGCCGGATGATCGATTTCGGCCTGACGCCCGAGGGCATCGAGCTGATCAACAGCTACTTCTCGGTGATGATCGCGGTCGTCGCCGTGCTCGCGCTGGCGAGCGCCGCGCGCTACTACCTCGTGATGACGATCGGCGAGCGCATCGTCGCTGATCTCAGGCGTGACGTCTTCGCGCATCTGTTGTCGCTCTCGCCCTCCTTCTTCGATTCCGCGCGCAGCGGCGAGCTGATCTCGCGCCTCACCGCCGACACCACCCAGATCAAGTCCGCCGTCGGCGCCTCGGTGTCGATCGCGCTGCGCAACCTGATGATGTTCTTCGGTGCCGCCGCGATGATGGTGATCACCAGCCCGAAGCTGTCGGGCTTCGTGCTGCTGGCGATACCCTTGATCGTGCTGCCGCTGGTCGCCTTCGGGCGCTGGGTGCGGCGGCTGTCGCGCAACGCGCAGGACACGCTTGCCGACGCCTCCGCCTATGCGGGCGAGCTGGTCGGCGCCATCCGCACCGTGCAGGCCTATACCAGCGAGAATTTCGCCGAGAAGCGTTTCGGCGGCGAGGTCGAGCAGGCCTATGAAGCCGCGCGCACCTCGACCCAGGCCCGCGCCGTGCTCACCGCGATCATCATCTTCATCGTGTTCGCGAGCGTGGTCGCGATCCTCTGGATCGGCTCGCACGACGTCCTGACCGGCGCCATCACGCCGGGCCGGCTCGGCCAGTTCGTGCTCTATGCCGCGTTCGCGGCCGCCGGCCTCGGCCAGCTCAGCGAGGTCTGGGGCGAGGTCTCGGCGGCCTCCGGCGCTGCCGAGCGCCTGTTCGAGATTTTGCATGTGAAGCCCGAGATCGCTGCGCCTGTGTCTCCGCGCGCGCTGCCGGTGCCGGCGCGCGGCGAGGTCGGTTTCGACCGCGTCAGTTTCTCCTATCCGGCGCGGCCCGACGTCAACGTGCTCGATGCCGTGTCGTTCACCGTGCGCCCCGGCGAGAAGGTCGCCATCGTCGGTCCCTCCGGCGCCGGCAAGAGCACGATCTTCCATCTGCTGCTGCGCTTCTACGATCCGCGCAGCGGCGCGATATCGCTCGACGGCGTGCCGGTGAAGTCCGCCGATCCGCGCGACTTCCGCTCCCGCATCGCGCTAGTGCCGCAGGAGTCCAACGTGTTCGCCGCGAGCGCCCGCGAGAACATCCGCTTTGGCCGGCCGGATGCGACCGATGCCGAGGTCGAGCGCGCCGCCGAGCTCGCGCATGCCGCCGAATTCATCCGCCGCCTGCCCGAAGGTTTCGACACCCCGCTCGGCGAGCGCGGCGTGACCCTGTCGGGCGGCCAGCGCCAGCGCATCGCGATCGCCCGCGCGATCCTGCGCGATGCGCCGCTGCTGCTGCTCGATGAAGCCACCTCCGCGCTCGACGCCGAAAGCGAGACGCTGGTGCAGACCGCGCTGGAAGAGCTGATGCGCCACCGCACCACGCTCGTGATCGCCCACCGCCTCGCCACCGTGCTGTCCTGCGACCGCATCCTGGTGATGGAGCACGGCAAGATCGTCGAGCAGGGCACGCATGCCGAGCTCGTCGCCGCGAACGGGCTTTATGCGCGGCTTGCGAGGCTGCAGTTCGAGGGGGCGTAGCGCTCTTCGAGGGGCGTGTGGTTCGGTGGTCGCCACCACAACAACGGTGTCATTCCCCGCGGAGGCGGGGAATCCAGTACGCCGCGGCTCCTCGGCTTAGACCTCACTGTCTCGGAGTACTGGATCACCCGCCCCAGTGCGCAACCGCGCACAAGGCGGGTGATGACAGCGAGAACGCGGCGAGCTCGTCCCACAATCTCGTCATTGCGAGCGCAGCGAAGCAATCCAGAATCGTGCTGCGGAAAGACTCTGGATTGCTTCGTCGCAAGAGCTCCTCGCAATGACGTGCGGGGAGAGCTTCCCGTCACACCCTAGCGTGCTCGCGGGGTCTATTTGCGCGGGTCTATTTGCACTTGGGCGACAGCGCCGGCACGTTCGGCCACGGCCAGTTCTTCCAGCTGCCATCGTCTCCGACACAGGCCGATGGTTCGGGGCCGTTCGATGGGACACCAGCCGTCTTGACCGGCCTAGCAAAACGCTGGTCGACATAGGTCGTAGACAGGTATCCGGCGACGATGACGCCGAGAAGGACGGAAGACCCCTTGGTCAGCTCGCTCAGCTTCATTGATCCTCTCCATCCGCGTGCCATCGCTGACACAACGAATAACGGGCGCTGCGGGATCCCTAAGTGACAGGCGTCACGCCCGCCAGATCATCTTCAGCACCGGCCGGCCCGAGGTCGGATTCACATCGTCGCCGGCATGGGCGAAGCCGTTGCGCTCGTAGAAGCGGATGGCGCGGGAATTGTCCTTGTTGACGAGCAGCGTGACGCCTGATGGCGACAGCCGCTTGGCCTCGTCCACCAGCAGCCTGGCCGCGTCCGAGCCCCAATGCGCGGGATCGACCACGAGCTGGTCGAGATAGCCCTCGCCGTCGATGGTGACGAAGCCGGTCAGCGCGCCGTCCTGCTCGGACACCACGATCTGGGCCTTCGGCACCAGATCCTTGCGCCAGCGCTCGCGCCACCAATCCAGCCGCGCGGCAAAGTCGATCTGCGGATAGGCCTGCTGCCAGGTGCGATGCCAGAGGTCGATGGAGGCGGCTTCGTCCTCGACGCGGTAGGGGCGGAGGTGGATCGCGCTCACTACCGCTCCGTCAGCTTCAGCTCGATGCGGCGGTTGCGCCTGAAGGCCTCTTCCGTGTTGCCGGTGTCGAGCGGCTGGAATTCGCCGAAGCCGGCGGCGACCAGGCGCTGGGCGGGCACGCCGAGCGAGATCAGATATTGCACCACCGAGATCGAGCGTGCCGCGGACAGGTCCCAGTTCGACTTGAAGTTCGCGCCGCTCACCGGCCGCACGTCGGTGTGGCCGTCGACGCGCAGCACCCAGGGAATGTCGCTCGGGATTTTCTTGTCGAGCTCGATCAGCGCGGTCGCCAGCGTGTCAAGCTCGGCGCGGCCCTCGGGCAGCAGCACCGCCTGGCCGGTATCGAAGAACACCTCGGACTGGAACACGAAGCGGTCGCCGACGATGCGGATGTCGGGGCGGTTGCCGAGGATGGCGCGCAGGCGGCCGAAGAATTCGGAGCGGTAGCGCGACAATTCCTGCACGCGCTGCGCCAGTGCCACGTTCAGGCGCGAGCCCAGATCGGCGATCCGGTTCTGCGATTCCTTGTCGCGCTTCTCGGATGCGTCCAGCGCCTCCTCCAGCGCCGCCAGTTGCCGGCGCAGCGCGCTGATCTGCTGGTTCAGCACTTCGATCTGCGCCAGTGCCCGCGCCGACACCGCCTTCTCCGAATCCAGCGCCTTGCCGAGCTCGGTGGTCTTGCCTTGCGCGTCGTTGCCGGCGGCCGCGAGGCCGTCATAGAGGCCCTTGATGCGGTCGCGCTCGGTCTCGGCCGAGGCAAGGCCCGCCTTCAATTGCGAGACCTGGTCGTCGAGTGAGAGCTTGCCGAGCTTCTCCAGCGACAACAGCTCGTTGAGCTGCGCGATCTTGGCGTTGAGCAGCTCCAGCGCCTTGTCCTTGCCGGTCACCTCCTGCGACAGGAAGAACTGCACCACCAGGAACACCGACAGCAGGAACACGATCGACAGCACCAGCGTCGACAGCGCGTCGACGAAGCCGGGCCAGTAGTTGAAGGCGCCTTCGCTGCGGCGGCCGCGCGCTAGAGCCATTTACATCTCCGTTCTCTCCGCGTCCCGGACGCGCTGCAGCGTGCTAACGCTGCTGCGCAGAGCCGGGACCCATTATCGCTCGGAAGGTACTAGGCCCCGGCTCAGCAACGCATCACTTCGTGCTGCGCTGCGTCCGGGGCACGAGACACCTTCGTCCAGTCTTCATCCCTTCTCGGGCTGGCGCGCGATCCGTTCCAGCAGGCGGCGGATCTCGCGGTTCTGCTCGCCCTGGCCGTCGGCCCATTCGCGGATCATCTGCTGCTCGGTGCGCATGTGCGAGACCAGCGCCTGGATCGCTTCGGCAAGGCTTGCCATCGCGGCCGTGGTGCCCCGGCCGGTGCTGCCTTCCTCGAGCACCGAGCGCAGGCGCTCGACAGCGGCCTGAAGCTCGCCGCTGGCCACCCCACCGCCGCCGCCGACGGCCGCGGCAACGGGCACGTCGCCGTGGCCATATTCGCGCACGGTGGTGGCGAGCCAGTCTTCGAGGTCGGTGTAGAAGCGGTTCTGCGCCTGGCTCGATTGCAGATCGAGGAAGCCGAGGATCAGCGATCCCGCGAGGCCGAACAGCGAGCTCGAGAACGAGATGCCCATGCCGCCGAGCGGGGCGGCGAGGCCTTCCTTCAGCGTGTCGAACAGCGCGCCGGAATCGCCCCCGACCTTGAGCCCGTCGATCACCTTGCCGACCGAGCCGACCGTCTCGATCAGGCCCCAGAAGGTGCCGAGCAGGCCGAGGAAGACCAGAAGACCGGTCATGTAGCGGGAGATGTCGCGGGCTTCATCGAGGCGCGTCGCGATCGAATCGAGCAGGTGCCGCATCGTGGTCTGGGTGATCGACATCCGCCCGGTGCGCTCGCCGCCCAGGATCATCGCCATCGGCGCCAGCAGCTTCGGGTGGCGGGCCGGGGCGAGGCCGGGATCGGCGATGCGGAAATTGTTGACCCAGGAGACCTCGGGGTAGAGCCGGATGACCTGGCGGAAGGCCAGCACGATGCCGATGAACAGCACTGCCCCGATCAGGGCGTTGAGGCCCGGATTGGCGAAAAAGGCCTGGATGATCTGCTTGTAGAGCACCACGCCCACCAGCGTGCACAGCACCAGGAAGACCAGCATCCGGACCAGGAAAACGCTGGGCGAGGACAGCTTGGTATAGTCGATGTCGATGGAGGAGCGGGGCGAGGCGCCAGACGGCATGGCCGGTATCATCCGTTACGAACGTGATTGCGGGGCGCACTATGGCACAGGCCCGGCCCAAAAAAAGCGCCGGATGCGCCGATTTCGTGGAGAGCGCCCGGAACCCGAAGCGGAAATTGCGCTTTGATAAGTCGTCATTTGCAAGTCTTCGGCATCCCGCAGGCCGTCGCCGCCCTGTGGCTGCCCCGGCCTGTCGCCGGCGCTTCCCCGTTCTTCTGCCCGTGTACTTCCCTCCACCGTCCACGAAACCTCACCAGGGAGTGGTCGCATGAGTGTCGTGTCCGCGATCATCGGGACTGCCGAACGTGTGCCCCTGCCGGACGTGGTGGTCCGGGCCGCAATCCAGCGCCTCTGCTCCCGCACCGCAACCGGCCTGGCGGCGCATGACGTGCCCGACGATGCCACCGTCGCCGGGCGGATGATGCTGCGGCCGATCGCAGGGGAGGCGGATGCCGGGCATGACGCGGTGCCCGCTTCCTTCTTTGCACAGGTGCTCGGTCCCAACCGCAAATACTCGTCCTGCTTCTACAAGACCGACGCAACCACCCTGCAGGAGGCGGAGGAGGAGGCGCTGCGCCAGACCGTCGAGCATGCGGGTCTTGCCGACCGCCAGACCATCCTCGATCTCGGCTGCGGCTGGGGTTCGCTGTCGCTGTGGATGGCGCGGCAGTTTCCGCATGCGACGGTGACCGCGGTGTCGATGTCGCAGACCCAGCGCGCTTACGTCGAGGAGGAGGCGCGGCTGCGCGGGCTGTCGAACCTGCGCGCGGTCGCCGCGGACATGAACGTGTTCGCGCCCGAGGCGCAGTTCGACCGCATCGTCTCGGTCGAGACGTTCGAGCACATGATGAACTGGCGCAAGCTGATGACGCGCCTGCAGTCGTGGCTTGCGCCCGAGGGGCGCTTCTTCATGCAGATCGGCACGCATCGCACCGGCTCTCATCTGTTCGACCGGACCGATCGCGAGGACGGGATCGCGCAGCACGTCTTCACTGGCGGGCTGATGCCGAGCCATCACCTCGTCAGGCAGTTCGACGACATCTTCGCGGTCGAGAAGGAATGGTGCTGGAGCGGAACGCATTATCAGCGCACCGCCAACGATTGGCTCGCCAATTTCGACGCGCGCCGCGAGGACATCGAGGCCGCCTTGCGCGAGGTCCATGGTGACGAGACCGCAATGTGGATGCGGCGCTGGCGCTGGCTGCTCCTGGTGACATCGGGCCTGTTCGGCTATGCCGACGGAACCGAATGGGGCGTCAGCCAGTACCGGATGAAGGCCGCCGAGTGATTGCGATATTCCGTCGCAGCACGCCGCGATGGAACCCGACTCACAATCCGGTGAGTCCCGAAAAGCCTCTAAAAGTCAGCACGATAGGTCGTGTGACATTGAGCCGCCCGCACCATGCGTTGCGTCGCAGCAGGTCCCCTCTATTTTGACGGCATCAGCCGCGCGCAAATCGCCCAGAACGGGCCGGCGCAGCGTGACCAGTTTCAACAACATCGGGGCACTTAACCAACATGTCAGGACTTCGTGCGCGATCGGCATGCGTTGCAATGATGCTCGCGGCCTTTGCGCCGCTGCTCGCCGCTTGCGAGGAATCGAACTCGGCCATCTCTGCCGCCCCGCCGGCCGACCCTGACGTCAGCGTCGTCGTCGTCAAGCCGCAGCCGCGCGCCGTGGTGCGCGAGCTGCCGGGCCGCATCGCGCCGACGCGCGTCTCCGACGTGCGGCCGCGCGTGTCGGGCATCGTGGTCGAGCGCCTGTTCCGCCAGGGCAGCGAGGTGAAGGCCGGCGATCCGCTCTATCGTATCGATCCGCGTCCGTTCGAGGTCGAGGTGATGGCCAACGAGGCCGCGCTCGCCAAGTCGGAGGCCGCGCTGATGCAGGCCAGGCAGCAGGCGCACCGCATCGCCACGCTGACCAGCCAGCGCGCCGCGCCCGAGGCCGAGAACGAGAAGGCCGTGGCTGGCGAGCGCCAGGCCCATGCCGAGGTCGAGGGCCGCAAGGCCGAGCTCGCGCGTGCCAAGCTCAACCTCGATTACGCCACCGTGCGCGCGCCGATCGACGGCACCGTCGGTGCGGCGATCGTCAGCGAGGGCGCACTTGTGGTCCAGAACGAGACCAATCTCGCCACCATCCAGCAGCTCGATCCGATCTATGCCGACTTCACCCAGTCGGTGACCGAGCTCAACCAGCTTCGCCGCGCCTTCGAGAGCGGCGACCTCGAGCGCATCGCGGCCGATGCCGCCAAGGTGCGCCTCGTGCTCGACGACAACACGCTCTATTCGCTCGACGGCAAGCTGCTGTTCTCCGACGCCAAGGTCGACGCCCATACCGGGCAGGTGACGCTGCGCGGCGAGTTCCGCAATCCCAAGCGCGAGCTGCTGCCGGGCATGTATGTGCGCGTCCGCATCGATCAGGGGCTCGATTCCGACGCGATCGCGGTGCCGCAGCAGGCGATCCAGCGCAATGGCGGCGGCGGCAGCGAGGTGTTCGTCGTCAAGGACGACAACCACATCGCCGTGCAGCCGGTGCGCACGGGCTCGGTGCAGGACGGACTCTGGTTCGTCACCGAAGGCCTGAAGGCCGGCGACAAGGTCGTGGTCGAAGGCTTCCAGAAGTTCGCGGCCGGCGACAGGGTCAAGCCGCAATCCTGGTCGGAAGCGGATGCGACCGCGGACAACCGGCACGCCCAGAAGCTGACGCGGTAACGCGCCATGGCCAGCTTTTTCATCGACAGGCCGATCTTCGCCTGGGTGGTCGCGCTGTTCATCTGTCTGATCGGCGCGATCTCCGTGCCGCTGTTGCCGATCGCGCAGTATCCGATCATCGCGCCGCCCTCGATCTCGATCTCGACCAGCTATCCCGGCGCCTCGCCGGAAAACCTCTACAACAGCGTCACGCGGCTGATCGAGGAGGAGCTCAACGGCGCCTCCGGCATCCTCAATTTCGAATCGACCAGCGACTCGCTCGGCCAGGTCGAGATCATCGCCAATTTCCAGCCGGGCACCGACACCAGCGCGGCCTCGGTCGAGGTGCAGAACCGCATCAAGCGCGTCGAGGCACGACTGCCGCGCGCGGTGATCCAGCAGGGCATTCTGATTGAGGAAGCCTCCAGCGCGGTGCTGCAGATCATTACGCTGAACTCGACCGACGGCAGCCTCGACGAGGTCGGCCTCGGCGATTTCATGATCCGCAACGTGCTCGGTGAAATCCGCCGCATTCCCGGCGTCGGCCGCGCCACGCTCTATTCCACCGAGCGCTCGCTTCGCGTCTGGGTCGATCCGGCGAAGCTGGTCGGCTATGGGCTCACCGCCGACGACGTCAACAAGGCGATCGCCGCACAGAACGCGCAGGTCGCCTCGGGCAGCATCGGTGCCGAGCCCTCGACCTCGAGCCAGCGCACCTCGGCGCTGGTGCTGGTCAAGGGCCAGCTCTCCTCGCCCGACGAGTTCGGCGCCATCATCCTGCGCGCCAATGCCGACGGTTCGACCGTGCGGCTGCGCGACGTCGCACGCGTCGAGGTCGGCGGCCTCAGCTACCAGTTCAACACCCGCCTCGACGGCAAGCCGACCGCCGGTCTCTCGGTGCTGATGTCGCCGACCGGCAACGCGCTGGCGACCGCGAGCGCGGTCGAGGAGAAGATGAAGGAGCTGTCGCGCTTCTTCCCGGCCAACATCGCCTACGAGATCCCCTACAACATCACGCCCGTGGTCGAGGCCTCGATCAAGAAGGTGCTGATGACGCTGGTCGAGGCCGTGGTGCTGGTGTTCGTGGTGATGTTCCTGTTCCTGCAGAACATCCGCTACACCATCATTCCCACCATCGTGGTGCCGGTGGCGCTGCTGGGCGCCTGTACCACGCTGCTGCTCGCCGGCTACTCCATCAACATGCTCTCGATGTTTGGCATGGTGCTCGCGGTCGGCATCCTCGTCGACGACGCCATCGTGGTGGTCGAGAACGTCGAGCGCATCATGAGCGAGGAGGGCCTGCCGCCCAAGGAGGCGACGCGCAAGGCGATGTCGCAGATCTCGAGCGCCATTATCGGCATCACGCTGGTGCTGATGGCGGTGTTCGTGCCAATGGCGTTCTTCCCCGGCTCGGTCGGCATCATCTACCGCCAGTTCTCGGTGACCATGGTGGCCGCGATCGGCTTCTCCGCCTTCCTCGCGCTGTCGCTGACGCCGGCGCTGTGCGCGACCTTGCTCAAGCCCGTCACAGCCGGTCACGGCCATGCCAAGCGCGGCGTGTTCGGCTGGTTCAACCGCATGCTGGAAGGCGGCAAGGAAGGTTATTCCCGCACCGTCGGCTTCTCGCTGAAGCGCACCGGCCGCCTGATGATGGTCTATGTCGCGCTGCTGGTGGGCCTGTCCTGGGCCTTCGTCAGCCTGCCCGGCGGCTTCCTGCCGATCGACGACCAGGGCTTCGTCACCACCGACGTGCAGACGCCGTCGGATTCGTCCTATGCCCGCACCGAGGCCGTGATCGAGAAGGTCGAGAAGTATCTCGCGCAGCGGCCCGGCGTCGACAACGTCACCTTCCTCACCGGTTTCAGCTTCTCCGGCCAGGGCATGAACACCGCGCAGGCCTTCATCACCTTGAAGGACTGGTCGGAGCGCGGACCGAAGGATTCAGCCGCGGCGATCGTCAACGACATCAACCGCGATCTGGGCTCGTCGATCCGCGACGCCAAGATCTCGGCGCTGCAGCCGCCGCCGATCGACAATCTCGGCAATTCCTCCGGCTTCTCGTTCCGCCTGCAGGACCGCGGCCAGAAGGGCTATCCGGCCCTGATGCGCGCCGCCGACCAGTTGATCGCGGAAGCCAATGCGAGCCCGGTGCTGCAGAAGGTCTATATCGAAGGCCTGCCTGAAGCCGGCGTGGTCAATCTCGTGATTGACCGCGAGAAGGCCGGCGCCTTCGGCGTCACCTTCGAGGACATCAACAACACGATCTCGACCAATCTCGGCTCGAACTACATCAACGACTTCCCGAACCGCGGCCGCATGCAGCGCGTCGTGGTGCAGGCGGATGCGCGCGACCGCATGCGGACCGAGGACATCCTCAACTACAACGTCAAGAACAGCCGCGGCCAGCTCGTGCCGTTCTCCTCCTTCGCCACGGTGGAATGGGCGCGTGGCCCGACGCAGATCGCCGGCTTCAACTATTATCCGGCGGTGCGCATCTCCGGCGAAGCAAGGACCGGCTTCACCTCGGGCGATGCCATCGCCGAGATGGAACGGCTCGCGGGCAAGCTGCCGCGCGGCTTCGGCTACGAATGGACCGGCCAGTCGCTGCAGGAAAAGCTGTCGGGCTCGCAGGCGCCGTTCCTGCTCGCGCTCTCGGTGTTCGTGGTGTTCCTGTGCCTTGCCGCGCTCTACGAGAGCTGGACCATCCCGCTCGCGGTGCTGCTCACCGTGCCGCTCGGCATCGTCGGCGCGGTTGCCGCGGCGATGCTGCGCGGCCTGCCCAACGACGTCTATTTCACCGTCGGCCTGATCACGATCATTGGCCTCGCGGCGAAAGACGCGATCCTGATCATCGAGTTCGCGAAGGATCTGCGGAAAGAGGGCAAGCCGCTGGTGGAAGCCACCATGGAAGCTTGCCGCCTGCGCTTCCGCCCGATCCTGATGACGGGCCTTGCCTTCATCTGCGGCGTGCTGCCGATGGCCATCGCCCACGGCGCCGGCGGCGCCAGCCAGCAGGCGCTCGGCAGCATCGTGATGGGCGGCATGATCGCGGTGGTGATCCTGGCGCTCTTGATGGTGCCGGTGTTCTTCGTTTCCGTGCAGCGCGTGCTGGCGGGAGATCGCGAGAAGGCGGAGAACAAGGTCGAGGCGTATGGGCCGCCGGCGCCGGCAAGGGCCGGCCACTGAACGGCGGATCGGTCCTGATTGATTCAGGACCGATGCCGTGCCACGCGACGTCGGACGGGCGTTCGCTTGCTTTATCGGAAGTGCCGATCCAGACTGCATCCCTGGATTGAAGCGATGTGCATTTCGCTCCGCACCGCGAATGCGCACGGCCTGCCGATTTGAGAGCATGTGATGCGTCTGACCGAAATTGCGATCTCGAACTATCGCTCTATTCGTCGGCTCACCATACCAATCCACCCTCTGTCCGTGTTTGTGGGCGAGAATGGTGTCGGCAAGTCCAATCTCTACAAATCCTTGTCGCTGTTGCGCGACGCGGCAACCGGACGGATCACGCGCACGATCGCCGACGAAGGCGGATTGAATTCGGTCTGCTGGTCCGGCATGCGCAAGCGCGGCGAAGATGGGCGACTGCGGTTGTCGGCCAGGTTCGACCGTATCAGATATTCCATCGAAATCGGATTTCCCGGCCCGCTCGAGGCGGCGTTTGCCGGCGAGCCGATGATCAAGTCCGAAAGCATCGAGGCGACCCAGGGCAGGCGAACGGTCCAGCTGATGGAGCGGAAGAACTCGCTCGTCAGCGTGCGCGGCGAGAGCGGCGCATGGAGCAGTCACAAGGATGCGGTGCTGCCGTCCGAGACGGCGCTCGCGGGCTTTTCCGATAGCAATGAATGTCCGGAAATCGATTTGGTCAGAAACGCAATGCTGGGTTGGCGTTTCTATCACGACTTCCGCACTGACCCGGTGTCATCGCTACGAAAGCCCTGTCTGGCGATAACGACGCCTTCACTCAGTGCCGACGGGACGGATTTGGCCGCGGCTCTGGCGACACTCTACACCATTCGGGAAGATGCCAACGACTTGCAGGACGCAATCGAGGATGCGTTTCCGGGCGCGGAGCTCCGCGCATGGGAACAAGGTGGTTTGTGTGAATTTGATCTGCAACTGACCGATATGCCGCGGCCGTTCAGGGCTCACGAATTATCCGACGGGACGCTGAAATACATTTGCCTGCTCGTGGTGTTCATGGGCTACCGGCTTCCGCCGTTCATCGCGCTGAACGAACCCGAGACCAGCTTGCATCCGTCGCTGCTGGCGCCACTGGCCCGGCTGATCGCCAAGGCATCGCGCCGCGCCGACATCTGGATCGTCACCCATTCGGAACTGTTGATGGAGGCGTTGCGAAGCGAGAGTTCGGTCCCGCTTCGCCGGGTCGTCAAGTCGAAAGGCGCCACGGCGATCGAGGGCCTGACCACCGGCGGGGAGTACCGCGACGAGGATGACGAAGACGACTCTTAGCCGCGGCCGATCAAGCCGCCGTATTGCTACGCCGGCTGCTTCAAGATCTTGATCAGCTCGCCGTGCACGAACTCGTTGCCGCACACCACGTGCCCGGTCAGCAATGGATCGTCATTGCCGAGAACGCCCGACACCGTGCCGCCCGCTTCGCGCACCATCAGCATGCCGGCGGCGATGTCCCAGGATTGCAGGTTGCGCTCCCAGTAGCCGTCGAGACGGCCGGCAGCGACGAAGGCGAGGTCGAGCGAGGCGGCGCCGAAGCGGCGCAGGCCCGCGACGCGGTCCTGGATCGCGATCATCTCGCGGCGGAATTCCTCGTGGTCGCCGCGGCCGATATGGGGCAGGCCGCAGGCCACCACGCATTCGTTGAGCTGGCGGCGGCCGGCAACGCGCAGGCGCTGGTCGTTGAGGAAGACGCCCTTGCCGCGCTCGGCAATGTAGAGCTCGTCATTGGCAGGGTTGTAGATCACGCCCGCGATCACCGTGCCCTCGCGGGCTAGGCCGATCGAGATCGCGAATTGCGGGATGCCGTGCAGGAAGTTGGTGGTGCCGTCCAGGGGGTCGACGATCCAGGTGTGGCTCTTGTCGGTGCCCTCGCGCATGCCGCCTTCCTCGCCGATGAAGCCGTAGCCGGGACGGGCCTTGGCGAGGTCCTGGTAGAGGATCTCCTCGGCGCGCTTGTCCGCGAGCGAGACGAAATTGGCCGGCCCCTTCAGCGAGACCTGGAGGTGCTCGATCTCGCCGAGATCGCGCTTGAGGCTGCGGCCGGCGCGGCGCGCGGCCTTGACCATGACGTTGATAGTTGCGGAATACAGCATGGGCTTCTGCGTCTTGATCGGGGGAATTGGCGCGAAATCGCGCCTGTTTGGGAGATTGGGTGCCCTGCGGGGGCCGCAAGGTCAAGTCATTTGGTCCCGAGCCATTTCCGGGCGGCGGCCTCGACCTTGGCCCGGTCCTCGGCCGGCAGATCGGACAATTGCTTGTCGAGGTCCGGATCGCCCTTGCCGGCGGTTTTGGCCACAAGGTGCCATTTGAAGCCCTCGATCTTGTCCGCGGGCACGCCCATGCCGTTGATCAGCACCCAGGCGAGGCGGTTCTGCGCGATCGCGCTGCCCTGGCGGGATGCCTTGCGGAGCAACGCGACAGCGGCCGGCTGGTTCTTCGGCGTGCCGGTGCCGTTGAACATGGCGATGGCATATTCGACCTCGGCATCGACATTGTCGGCGAGCGAGGCGGCCTGGAGCAGGCGCACCGCGCGTTCGGGGTCCTTCGGGACCCCGGTGCCTTCCTTGTAGAAGGTCGCGAGCGCGTATTGCGCCTCGGGCAGGCCGGCATCGGCAGCCTGGCGCAGCAGCTCGGCGGCGCGCTTGACGTCCTGCGGCAGGGTCTGGCCGTCGAGATAGAGCAGCGCGAGGTTATAGGCCGCCTTGGGCTCGCCGAGCTTTGCGGCGGACGCCATCAGCTTAACCGCCTCGCCCTTGTCCACGGGGCCGCCGCGGCCCGAGATGCGGAGCATGGCAAGCGCGAACATCGCCTCGCGGTCGCCGGCGTCGGCGGCACGCTTGTACCATTCGAGCGCCTTGGCGTAGTCGCGGCGGATGCCCATCGCGTTGGAGTAGAGCTCGCCCAGCATGGTCATCGCCTTGGGGTCGCCGGCTTGCGCGCGGGCGGTGGCGAGGTCGAACGCCGTCTTGTACTGGCCGCGCTGATAGGCGCCGAACACCAGGTCGACACCGGGCGTGTCGGCCGGCGGGGCAGGGATGACGGTTGCGGGCAGTTGAGGTTTTGGAGACGCGGCCGGCTTGGGCGAGGCCGAAGGTTTCGGCGCCGGCGCCGCCTCCTTCTTCTTGGCGGGCGGAGGCGCCTTGGGCTTCTGCTTCTCGGCCGGAGGGCTCGGCGTCGTGGCCGGCGGCGTGATCTGGAGCTGCGCCGCCGCGGGCCCAGTGAGCAGCAGCGTGGCCAGAATGGTGATGCGCGGAAGGTTCATGTCGGGTGCTAGCCGTGCCCCTGACCGGCAGGATCCTGGCCAGCAAGCGCCGTCGCAAAGCCCTTCTTGATCGCAGCATCGGCTTCGATCAGCGCAGCCTTGGGCCCGCGCGGATCGGCCCAGATGAACTCGCCGACCAGCACGAAATCGGCGCCGCTGGCGGCGAAGTCGTGGGCCTCTTCCAGCGAGGTCGCATAGCCGACGCAGGGCGGCTCGAACAGCTCGGCCCACCAGTCCAGCCGCTCGGCAATCGCCTGCGCCGACGGCCGCTGCCCCTTCGCATCGGGCTCGCCGAACAGCACATAGTCTGCGCCCATCTCGCCCGCATCCATGGAATGGTGCCGCGTCGTCAGCCCGCCGACGCCGGCGATGCGATCGGGCTTGAGCGATGGCAGCGCCTCTTTCAGCGCGGCGATGCCCGGCAGGTGCGCGCCGTCGGCGCCGCCGCGCGCGACCAGCTCGGCATGCCCTTCGACGAGCAGCGCGGCGCCCGCCTTCTGCACCGGCGGCGCGAAGGCCTTGATGCGCGACGTCATGGTGCGCTGGTCGGTCTCCTTCAGCCGCAGCAGCACGGCCGCGACATCGGCGGAGGCGAGCAGGCCCGGCAGCTCGGTGACGAGCGCAGCGGGATCATCGACGACGGGCGTCGCGAGGTAGAGGCGCGGCGCCGGGCGTGGCGGAAGCGGTTTGTTCGACAAGATCTAGGCTGCCTTCTGTTCCAGGCTGCTTTGCCATTCGCCCTTGGAGGCGAGGCCGTTCATGCGTGCGCGATGGCTGAAGGCGCGCTGTCCGGCCGCGACGTTCTCGGCCTTGCCGGACCAGGCCTTCTGTGGGGCTGCCTGCAGCGCGCGGCCGTAGGAGAAAGTCAGGCCCCAGGGTAGCGGCCCCAGCTTGTGCATGGCGTTGAGATGCGCGGTCGCTTCTTCATCCGACTGTCCGCCGGAGAGGAAGGCGATGCCGGGTACGGCCGCGGGCACGCAGGTCCTGAGCAGCCGGATCGTCTTCTCAGCGACTTCCTCGACCGAGGCCTGCTTCGCACACTTCTTGCCTGAGATCGCCATGTTCGGCTTCAGCACCATGCCTTCGAGCGCGACGCGCTGGACGCGCAATTCCTGGAACGTCTTGTTGAGCACGCGCTGGGTGACCTCATAGCAGCGGTCGATGTCGTGGTCGCCGTCCATCAGCACCTCCGGCTCGACGATCGGCACGATCTGCGCGGCCTGGCACAGCGCGGCATAGCGCGCCAGCGCATGGGCGTTGACGCTGATCGCGGTCATCGAGGGAATGCCGCCGGCGATATCGATCACCGCGCGCCATTTGGCGAAGCGCGCGCCGCGCTCGTAATATTTCTTCAGCCGCTCGGCGAGCTTGTCGAGGCCGACGGTGACCAACTCACCAGGGCACATCGGCAGGGCCTGCGTGCCCTCGTCGACCTTGATGCCGGGAATGGCGCCGCTCTGCTCGATCAGCTTCACCAGCGGCGTGCCGTCCTTGGCATCCTGCCAGATCGTCTCGTCATAGAGGATCACGCCGGAGATGTGCTGGCTCATGGCCTCCTTCGATCGGAACAGCATCTCGCGATAGTCGCGGCGGTTGGCTTCGGTCGATTCCACGCCGATCGCGTCGAAGCGCTTCTTGATGGTGCCGGAGGATTCGTCGGCGGCAAGGATGCCCTTGCCCGGCGCGACCATGGCGGTCGCGACCTTGTTGAGCTCAGTCAGATTCATCGAGAGGTCCTCCCAAAACGATTCTGCCCTTGCCTGTGAAAATAGACCGTTCTCGGGCAAATTCCGAGTTAACGTTGGTCGCAGGGTGTGGGGGGAGGTCAGTTGGGTAAAATGGCTGGCCGGGCTGGACGCCCCTTCACCTCGCCCCGCTTGCGGGGAGAGGTCGGATCACATCGCAGATGTGATCCGGGTGAGGGGGTACAGGTCTATCGATAGAGCGCAATTCGCGGAGAGAGCCCCTCACCCCGACCCTCTCCCCGCAAGCGGGGCGAGGGAGAGGATAGGGCGTATCCGGCCTTACGCCACCTTTGGATCGAGCTCGCCCTTGGCGTAGCGCTTGGCCATGTCGGCCGGGGTCAGGATCTTCTTGAACTTGGAGGCCTGACCTGCGGTGTTGAACTCCTGCAGGCGCTGCTTGCACAGCTTGGTCATCGCTTCCATCGCGGGCTTCAGGTACTTGCGCGGATCGAACTCTTCCGGATTGTCCTTCAGCACCTTCCGGATCTGGCCGGTCATGGCCATGCGGTTGTCGGTGTCGATGTTGATCTTGCGCACGCCGTTCTTGATGCCGCGCTGGATCTCGGCCACCGGCACGCCCCAGGTCGGCTTCATCTTGCCGCCATAGGCGTTGATGATGTCCTGCAGGTCCTGCGGCACCGAGGAGGAGCCGTGCATCACCAGATGCGTGTTCGGCAGCTTGCGGTGGATCTCCTCGATCACGTTCATGGCGAGGATGTCGCCGTCGGGCTTGCGGGTGAACTTGTAGGCGCCATGCGAGGTGCCCATCGCGATCGCGAGCGCGTCGACCTTGGTCTCCTGCACGAACTTCACGGCCTCGTCCGGATTGGTCAGGAGCTGGTCGTGGCTGAGCTTGCCCTCGGCGCCGTGGCCGTCTTCCTTGTCGCCCATGCCGGTCTCGAGCGAGCCGAGCACGCCGAGCTCGCCCTCGACCGAGATGCCGCCGAGATGGGCCATGTCGGTCACGGTCTTGGTGACACCGACATTGTAGTTCCAGTCGCCGGGGGTCTTGCCGTCGGCCTTGAGCGAGCCGTCCATCATGACGGAGGTGAAGCCGGCCTGGATCGCGGTCATGCAGGTGGCAGCTTCGTTGCCGTGGTCGAGATGCACGCAGACCGGGATGTGCGGATAGATTTCGGTCACCGCGTCCATCATGTGCTTGAGCATGACGTCGTTGGCGTAGGAGCGCGCACCGCGCGAGGCCTGGATGATGACGGGCGCGTCGACCTGGTTGGCCGCGTCCATGATCGCCAGCGCCTGCTCCATGTTGTTGATATTGAAGGCCGGTACGCCGTAATCGTTCTCAGCCGCATGGTCGAGCAATTGACGCAACGTTATCCGAGCCATGTGTCTTTCTCTCCGTTTGGGCCGATTAGGCCGTGTCTTTCTCGCCGACGATTACTTGGTGCGCAGCACTTCGACGCCGGGCAGGGGCTTGCCTTCCATCCATTCAAGGAACGCGCCACCGGCGGTCGAGACATAGCTGAAGTCACCGGCCACATGGGCCTGGTTGAGCGCCGCGACGGTGTCGCCGCCGCCCGCGATCGAGATCAGCTTCTTCGCCTTGGTGCGCTCGGCGGCGTGCTTGGCCGCCGAGACGGTGCCGCGGTCGAACGGCTGCATCTCGAAGGCGCCGAGCGGGCCGTTCCAGACCAGCGTCGCGGCATCGTCGATCGCGGCATGAACGCGCGCGATCGATTGCGGGCCGACGTCGAGGATCATGCCGTCAGCCGGGATCGCGTCGAGGCCGTAGGCATGCGAGGGCGCGTTGGCCGCGAAGTGATAGGCGACGGTGGCGTCCACGGGCAGGATGATCGCGCAATTGGCGGCTTCCGCCTTCTCCATGATGCGCAGCGCGGTCGGCGCCAGATCCTTCTCCGCCAGCGACTTGCCGACGCCGACGCCCTGGGCGTGCAGGAAGGTGTTGGCCATGCCGCCGCCGATCACGAGCGCGTCGACCTTGGTCACGAGGTTTTCGAGCAGGTCGATCTTGGTCGAGACCTTGGCGCCGCCGATGATGGCGATGACCGGCTTGGTTGGCGAGCCCAGCGCCTTCTCCAGCGCATCGAGCTCGGCCTGCATGGTGCGGCCGGCATAGGCGGGCAGCTTGTGGCCGAGGCCTTCGGTCGAGGCATGGGCGCGGTGCGCGGCCGAGAACGCGTCACTCACCCAGATGTCGCCGAGCTTTGCCAGCTCCGCGACGAAGGCGGGATCGTTCTTTTCCTCTTCCTTGTGGAAGCGGGTGTTTTCCAGGCACAGGATGTCGCCATCGCTGAGAGCGGCGACGGCCTTGGCCGCGGGCTCGCCGATGCAGTCGTCGGCGAACGCGACCGGCTTCTTCACGACCTTGGACAGCGCCTCGGCCACCGGCTTCAGCGAGTCCTTGGCGTCGCGCCCCTTCGGCCGGCCGAAATGCGCGAGCAGGATGACCTTGCCGCCCTTGTCCGAGATTTCGGTGATGGTCGGCGCGACGCGCTCGAGCCGCGTGGCGTCGGTGACGCGCCCGTTCTCCATGGGCACGTTCAGGTCGACGCGCAGCAGCACGCGCTTGCCCTTCACGTCGACGTCGTCGAGGGTGCGGAATTTGTTGGTCATCGGACGCTTCCTTGTCCCGGGCGCATTGCGGCGCAAGGCGCCGCTGTGCAGAACCGGGACCCACGTTGCAGCGAGTCCCGCGGTGAAATGGGTCCCGGATCTGCGACGCAGCGTTGCACGCTGCATCGCGTCCGGGACACGGGAGCGGAGTTAGATCATCTTCGCCAGGGCGACGGCGGTGTCCGCCATGCGGTTCGAGAAGCCCCACTCGTTGTCGTACCAGGACATCACGCGCACCAGCGTGCCGTTCTGCACCTTGGTCTGGTCCTCGTGGAAGGTCGAGGAGTGCGGGTCGTGGTTGAAGTCGATCGAGACGTTCGGCGCGCTGGTGTAGCCGAGGATGCCCTTGAGCTGCTGCTCGCTGGCACGCTTCATCGCCGCGTTGATTTCCTTGGCGTCGGTGGCGCGCTTGGCGACGATCTTGAGGTCGACGACCGAGACGTTCGGGGTCGGCACGCGGATCGCGACGCCGTCGAGCTTGCCCTTCAGCTCGGGCAGCACGAGACCGATGGCCTTGGCGGCGCCGGTCGAAGTCGGGATCATCGACATTGCGGCCGCGCGGCCGCGGTAGAGATCCTTGTGCAGCGTGTCCAGCGTCGGCTGGTCGCCGGTATAGGCGTGGATCGTGGTCATGAAGCCGGTCTCGATGCCGACGAGGTCGTTCAGCACCTTGGCGACCGGCGCGAGGCAGTTCGTCGTGCAGCTTCCGTTGGAGACGACGAGGTGATCCTTGGTCAGCGTGTCGTGGTTGACGCCGTAGACGATGGTGGCGTCGGCGCCGTCGGCGGGCGCGGAGACCAGCACGCGCTTGGCGCCGGCGGTCAGATGTGCGCTGGCCTTGTCCTTCGAGGTGAAGATGCCGGTGCACTCGAGCGCAATGTCGACGCCGAGATCCTTCCAGGGCAGCTTCGAAGGATCGCGCTCAGCGCTCACCTTGATCTTGCCGCCGCCGAGGTTGATCGAGTCGCCGTCGACGGTGACGGTGCCGGGGAAGCGGCCATGGACGGAGTCGAAGCGGAGCAGATGGGCGTTGGTCTCGACCGGGCCGAGATCGTTGATGCCGACGACCTCGATGTCCTTGCGGCCGGACTCTGCGATCGCCCGCAGCACGTTGCGACCGATGCGGCCAAAACCGTTAATTGCCACGCGGACTGCCATGTTTCGTCTCCTTCAATGACCGTTGTCATCCCGCACAACGCGCTTTGCGCGCCTGCGAGGGTTTTTTAGGGGCGGACGCCCGGTTCGGCCGGGCGGTGCTTGATCATATGAGACGTTACGTAGTCCTTTTTTTTGACAAGCTCAACTCTCAGCTAACGCGCTTCAGCACAGCGTTAACTGCAGCCTCGGCGGTGATGCCGAAATGCTTGTAGAGATCCTTGGCCGGCGCGCTGGCCCCGAACGAATGCATGCCCACGAATTCGCCATCTTGTCCGATCACGGCGTCCCAGCCCCAGCGCACCGCGGCCTCGATCGCGACCTTCACCGGCGCGTTGCCGATGATCGCGTCACGGCGTTCCTTTGGTTGCGCTAACAAGAGCTCGAGCGACGGCACCGAGACCACCCGTGTCGGAATGCCGCGCTCGGCGAGCTGCTTCTGGGCGGCAACGGCGATCTCGACTTCGGAACCCGACGCGAACAGCGTCGCCTTGGCTTCGCCCTGCGCTGCGACCAGCTCGTAGCCGCCGTGCTGGCAGGGACTGTCGTTCGGCGCGGTGGTGCGCAGCTGCGGCAGGTTCTGCCGCGTCAGCGCCAGCACGGTCGGGCCGTCCACGCGGTTGAGCGCGAGCTCCCAGCACTCGGCGACCTCCATCGCATCGCACGGACGGAACACGCGCATGTTCGGAATGGCGCGAAGCGCGGCGAGGTGCTCGACCGGCTGGTGGGTCGGGCCGTCTTCGCCGAGGCCGATCGAATCGTGCGTCATCACGTAGACCACGCCGGTGCCCATCAGCGCGGCGAGGCGCATCGCGGGCCGCGCGTAATCGGTGAACACCAGGAAGGTCGCGCCGTTCGGCGCGAAACCGCCGTGCAGGAAGATGCCGTTCATCGCAGCCGCCATGCCGTGCTCGCGGATGCCGTAATGGATGAAGCGGCCCTTCGGCGTCTTCGCGGAGAAGGCGGTCGCCGACTTCGCCTTGTTGTTGTTGGAGCCGGTGAGGTCGGCCGAGCCCGCGAGGAATTCCATCGGCATCGCGCCTGCGATCACTTCGATCACCGCTTCCGACGACTTGCGGGTCGCAGCCGTCATCGGCTTTTCAAGCAGCTCCTTCTTGTAGGCGCGCACCGCCTTGGCGAGCGAGGCCGGGCGCTCGTGGCGCAGGCGGCGCTCGAACTCGGCGCGCTTGCGGCTGCCGAGCTCGCCGAGCCGTGCTTCCCATTCCTGCCGCGCGGCGGCGCCGCGGCTGCCGGCCGCGCGCCACGCCTTCAGCACGTCGTCAGGCACCGAGAACGGCTCGAGCGAGATGCCGAGATTTTCCTTGGCGGCCTTCAGCTCCTCGGCGCCGAGCGCCTCGCCGTGCACCTTCGACGTGCCGGCCTTGTGGGGCGCACCGAAACCGATGGTGGTGCGGCAGGCGATCAGCGTCGGCTTGTTCGACTTCTTCGCGCGGGTGATGGCGGCGGCGATCGCGGCTTGGTCATGGCCGTCGATCTTCTCGGCGGCCCAGCCTGCGGACTTGAAGCGTTTCACCTGGTCGACGGAATCGGCGATCGAGGTCGGGCCGTCGATCGAGATGCCGTTGTCGTCGTACAGCACGATCAGCTTGTTGAGCTTCCAGTGCCCGGCCATCGCGATCGCTTCCTGCGACACGCCTTCCATCAGGTCGCCGTCGGAGGCGAGCACGTAGGTGTGGTGGTCGACGATCTTCTTGCCGAACTCGGCGGCCAGCATCTTCTCGGCGAGCGCCATGCCGACCGCGGTCGAGATGCCCTGGCCGAGCGGGCCGGTGGTGGTCTCGATGCCCTTGGTGTGGAAATTCTCGGGGTGACCCGGGGTCAGCGAGCCGAGCTGGCGGAAGTTCTTGAGCTGGTCCAGCGTCATCGCGGCGTTGCCGGTCAGGAACAGCAGCGAATAGAGCAGCATCGAGCCGTGGCCGGCCGAGAGCACGAAGCGGTCGCGGTCGGGCCAGTCGATGGCGGCGGCGTCGAATTTCAGGAACTGGGTGAACAGCACCGTGGCGATGTCGGCGGCGCCCATCGGCAGGCCGGGATGGCCCGATTTCGCCTTCTCGACGGCGTCCATCGAAAGGCCGCGGATGGCGTTGGCCATGCGGTTGTGGTCGACCTGCGTCATGTCTGAAATCCGTCTGAAATGAGGCGCTTGGCGTGCACGCCCGCGCGGGAAGGAGCCTTGCGGCCGCTGAAGGTCGGGGCTGGGATAGCACCTCAGTTCCGGGAGTCCAAGGCAATCAAACGCCGGTTTGGCCGTAAAAGTTGCCTCTGTGGAGAGCGGTTTTGAGCCGGGATTGCGCCGGGAGGAATTGAGGGCTCCGGACGAGGTCCTCCGATTGATCGGTGCATAGTTTCGAGGCGGCGTTGCGCTCCGCTAGCTTGCCACGTAAATTTCTGCTTCTAAGCGCTTGCCGAACCGAGTCTTTTGCCGGACGGCAAGCTCTGGGGTAACTGGCACCGGATAGGCCCATAGGTTCCGCCGCTGACTGCATGAACGATCGCGTGTCCAACAGCTCTGCCATGACGGAGTCCTCCGCCGTCGAGATCGAGATCGCGACCCGCAGGCTCATGGCGGCGCTCGACTCGCTCGAAAGCGCGGTGGAGCGGCGGCGCGATGCCGATCGCGACGAGAACGAGCTCGCGGCGCGAATCCAGGCGCTTGGCGCGGATCGTTCTCGGCTCGCCGACGAGCTCGACGGTGCGCTGGTGAAGGCGCGCAAGCTTGAGCGCACCAATCGCGAGATCTCCGATCGGCTGGATTCCGCGATCGTCACGATACGCTCGGTGCTCGATACCGGAGAGGACGGATGAGCCACATCAACGTCACCATCAATGGCCGACAGTACCGCATGGCCTGCGAGGAGGGCCAGGAGGTGCGGCTGCTCAAGCTCGCCGAGACCCTGGAGACACGCATCCAGTCGCTGCGCGGAAAATTCGGCGAGATCGGCGATGCACGGCTGACCGTGATGGCCGCGCTGACCGTCTGCGACGAGCTGGTCGACACCACCAACCGCGTCCGCACCCTCGAGCAGGAGCTGACCGAGCTGCGGGATTTCCGCAACGCCGCCGTCGAGCGCGCCCGCATGACCCAGACCGCAGTGGTGAACGCCCTGAACGCCGCCGCCGAACGCATCGAGAAGTCGACCCAGGTCCTGAACCGGACCGTCGGCAACGGCATTGCGATCGGCTGACGGTCGCCACCCTCCCCTGGAGGGTGGCACCGTGGCCGCTGCGCGAAAGCGACACGACAGCCGGGCTGGCGATTCGTCAGTATCGTTGTTACATTGGCCCGGCGAGGCTGCGACGTGCGTCAGGAGCCATATATCCCCGGGGCCTTATCGATCCTTTAGGGAACTGTCCCTGGCCGGGCCCGTGGGCCCGGACATATGGTGCCCACCTACTTTCGTAGGGAACTCCGGGATCGAGTGCTTCAACGGCGTACGCGGCTTCGCACTTTTGTCTGCTTGGTTTGTGCCTGTCGAAATGACTGCGGCCAATTCAACAGGTGTCATGCCCCGCCGAGTGCGCCATTGCGCACGGAGGGCCGGGGCATCCAGTACGCCGCGGCCCTTGTGTGAATCACGACCGCCTCTGGAATACTGGATCACCCGCCGCAGTGCGCGAGGGCGCACAGGGGGTGATGACGTGGGGACCAAAGCGCATGTCCAACTCCAAAGCCGAACTCCGTGCCAAGGCCCTCGCCAAGCGCGATGCGCTGAGCGAGAAGAAGCGCACGGCGGCCGCTGCAAAGCTCGCCAAGCGCGGGCTGCCGTTCGAGCTGCTGCCCGGCAGCATCGTCTCCGGCTATTCGCCGATCCGCAGCGAAATCGATCCGATGCCGCTTCTGAAGAAGCTCGCCGAGCAGGGCGCCAGGCTGGCGCTGCCTTGCGTCACCACGCGCGGCAAGGCGCTGATCTTCCGCCTCTTCCATCCGAACGACCGCCTGATGCTTGGCCCGCTCGGCATTCCCGAGCCGTCGCCGGCCGCGGCCGAGGTCATCCCCGACGTCATGCTGACGCCGCTCGCGGCCTTCGACCGCCTCGGCCATCGCATCGGCTATGGCGCGGGCCATTACGATTTCACCTTCGCGCATTTGCGGAAAGCCAAGCAGATCGTCGGCATCGGGCTTGCGTTTGCAGCGCAGGAGATCGAGGCGGTTCCGGCACTATCCCACGACGTGGCGCTGGATTATGTGCTAACGGAATCCGACGTGTTTGATTTCCGGAGTTCTGAAGTTGCGCATTCTCTTCGTGGGTGATGTCGTCGGCCGTAGCGGGCGCGAGGCCATCGCAGAATATCTCCCCGGCATGGTCAAGGATTGGTCGCTCGATTTCGTCGTGGTCAACGGCGAGAATTCGGCAGGCGGCTTCGGCATCACGGAAGCGATCTACCAGGAGTTCATCGAGGCCGGCGCCGACGCGGTGACGCTCGGCAACCACTCCTGGGACCAGCGCGAGGCGCTTGTCTTCATCGAGCGCGCCGACCGCCTGGTGCGTCCGGCCAACTATCCGCGCGGCACGCCCGGCCGCGGCGCCGCTTTGGTCGAGACCAAGAACGGCAAGCACGCCCTCGTCGTCAACGCACTCGGTCGCGTCTTCATGACCCCGTTCGACGATCCCTTCGCAGCGCTCGAGCGCGAGTTGGGGGCCTGTCCGCTCGGCGTTGCCGCGGACGCCATCGTCGTCGATTTCCATTGTGAAGCGAGCAGCGAGAAGCAGGGCATCGGCTTCTTCTGCGACGGCCGCGCCAGCCTCGTCGTCGGTACGCACACCCATGTGCCGACCGCCGACCATCAGATCCTCAGTGGCGGCACCGCCTACATGACCGACGCCGGCATGACCGGCGACTACGATTCCATCATCGGCATGCAGAAGGAAGAACCGCTGCGCCGCTTCACGTCGGGAATTCCCTCAGGCCGCTTCGAGCCGGCCGCAGGCGCAGCCACGCTCAGCGGCGTCGCGGTGGAGACGGACGACGCAACGGGCCTGGCGCTGCGGATTGCGCCGGTGCGTGTGGGTGGACGACTGGAGCCGGCGACGCCGAGGTTCTGGTTGAGCTGAGCGGCGTTGCGGCGCCCTCGGTCTCGTAGGGTGGGCAAAGGCGCACTTGCGCCGTGCCCACGATCTTTCTCGATCGTGAAAGGTGGTGGGCACGCTCCGCTTTGCCCACCCTACGAGACTGCCTGATTGCGCTGAGCGGCCGCGCCTCACCCTCAGTGTCGTCCCGGCGAAGGCCGGGACCCATACGCCGCAGCAGCAATTGTCGCGCGAGATGGCCATTACTCATCTTCGCAAAACTATTGCTGCGGCGTATGGGTCCCGGATCTGCGCTCCGCTTCGCTATGCTTGTCCGGGACGACGGCGGAGATTGACGCGCGCGCTCGCGCATCAATCTCGTCTTACACTCACTCCGCCGTCTGCTCCCGCAGCTCCGCGACGTCCTTCGCCGTCAGCTTCGAGCCCTTGGTCCCGAACCGCGCCGTGACGTAGTTCGCGACGGCCGCGATCTCATCGTCGGTATAGGCGTTGCCGAACGCGGGCATCGACAGCGCGCCGTCGGGCGTGTGGCGCTTGGTGCCGGAGATCACGATCTGCGCGACGTTGGTGGCGGCGGGGTCGTTGACGGCCCAGGTGCCGGTCAGTGTCGCCATCGGCGAGACCGGGCTCTCGCCGCTCCAGCCGTGGCAGCTGGCGCAGGCGCTGGCGAACACCTTTTTGCCGCGCGCGTCGGCGGTGAAGCCTTCCTTGTGCGAGGCGGGCGCGACCGGCGCCGTGGTGGCCGGCAGGTCGGGCGAGGGCTGCGGCGGCACACTGCGCAGGTACGCAACGATGCTGCTGATGTCCTCTGGCGCGAACTGGCTGAAACTGTGGTCGACCGCTTCGCCCATCGGGCCCGAGGCCGAGCCGTGGCCCGGCGCGTGGCCGAGCGACAGATACGAGATCAGATCCGCATCGCTCCAGTTGCCGAGACCTGTCGCCTTGTCGGACGAGATGTTGAAGGCGCGCCAGCCCGCGGTGATCGCGCCGGCGAACTTCCTGCGGTTATCCAGCGCGAAGCCGAGATTGCGTGGCGTATGGCACTCGCCGCAATGCGCCAGCGCCTCCGCGAGATACGCTCCCCTGTTCCATTCCGGGCTCTTCGAGGTGTCAGGCATATATCGCGTGTCCGGATTGAACACGGCCGACCAGGCAATCATGGCCCAGCGCTGGTTGAACGGGAACGACAGCGTGTTGTCGGGCGCCCTGGCGCGCACCGCCGGCAGGCTGAACAGATAGGCCTTCACCGCCAGCACGTCGTCGTCGGTCATGAACGTGTAGGACGTGTACGGCATCGCCGGATAGAGCCGCGCGCCGTCGCGGCGCTTGCCGTGCTGGACCGCGTTCAGGAAGTCCTGGTCGGTGTAGTTGCCGATGCCGGTGTCCTTATCCGCAGTGATGTTGGTCGAATAGAGCGTGCCGAACGGCAGCTTGAAGGCGAGCCCGCCGGAATAGTCCTTCTCGCCCGGCTTGGTGTGGCAGACCATGCAGTCGGCCGCCTTGGCGAGATATTCGCCGCGCTCGACCAGGCTCGCTTTCTCAAGCTTGGCAGGCACGCCGGTCGGCTTGCCGGCGCGGTAATCCGCCAGCGCGACCTTGGGGCCGCCGGCGAAATCGAGCGGGCCGGGCCCGCGGATGATGACGACGCCGAGCCCTGCTGCGAGGATGGCGATCGCAGCGACGCTTGTGAGGATACGCATCTTGCCGCTCATGCCTTCTTCCCCGCAGCCAGCAGTTTCCGATCGATCGGCAGGCGCCGCAGCGCCACGCCGGTTGCGGCGTAGATCGCATTGCGCAGTGCGGGCGGTCCGGCATTGACGCCGGCCTCGCCGATGCCGCCCGGTGCCTCGCCGCTCTTGACCACGGTGACCTCGATCTTCGGTGTCTCGTTGATGCGCATCATGCGGTAGTCGTGGAAGTTCGACTGCTGCACGCGGCCCTTGTCGATGGTGATCTCGCCATAGAGCGCAGCGGTAAGGCCGAAGATCAGGCCGCCCTCGATCTGCGCCTTCACCGTGTCGGGGTTGACCGCGATGCCGGTGTCCACCACCGAGGTGATGCGGCGCAGCGCGATCTCGCCGTAATCGTCGATCTCCGCCTCCACCACGGTCGCGATGAAGCTTGCGAAGGACGGCTGCACGCAGACGCCGCGGCCGACGCGCGCGGGCAGGGGCTGGCCCCAGCCCGATTTCTCCGCGACCTGGTTGAGCACCGCGAGCATGCGCGGGTTCTTCGTCAGCATCGACTTGCGGAACTCGATCGGGTCCTTGCCGGCCTTGCGCGCAAGCTCGTCCATCGCGCATTCGACCGCGAACACGTTGTTGTTCGGGCCGACGCCGCGCCAGAAGCCTGTCGGCACCGACAGCGGCTCGGCGCGGACATATTCGACGTGGAAGTTGGCGAAGTCGTAGGGCGCGTCGACCGCGGCATCGATCGCGTCGATGTCGATGCCCTTCTGGAACGCCGGCGGCAGCCAGCGCGCCAGCACGGCGGAGCCGGCGACCTTGTATTTCCAGCCCGCGACCTTGCCGTCCACCAGCGAGGCCGTGATCTGGTCGCGATAGACCGGGCGGTAGACGTCGTGCTGGATGTCCTCCTCGCGGGTCCAGATCACCTTGACGGGATAGTCGACCTGCTTAGCGATCTTCACCGCCGCGACCACCATGTCCGGCTCGAGCTTGCGGCCGAAGCCGCCGCCGAGCAAATGCTGGTTGACGATGACCTTGTCCACGGGAACGCCGGCCGCCTTCGCCGCCTCGGACTGCACGCGGGTCATGATCTGCGTGCCGGTCCAGATCTCGCAGGCATCCGGCCTGACATGGACGGTGGCGTTGATCGGCTCCATCGAGGCATGCGCGAGGAACGGCAGCTCGTAGGCGGCTTCGAACTTGTCGCCGCTCGCGAGCGCCTTCGCGATGTCGCCGTCGGATTTTGCGACCGCGCCGTCCTTCTGGCTGGTCTTGCGCAGATCGTCCCAGACGTCCTTGGTGGATATCTTGGCGTTCGGCCCCTCGTTCCACTCGATCTTGAGCGCTTCGAGACCTTTCTTGGCCGCCCACATGTGATCGCCGATCACCGCGACCGCGTCGTCGAGCACGACAACCTTGCGCACGCCGGCAACCTTCGTCGCCGCGCTGTCGTCGACCTTGCCGACCTTGCCGCCGAACACCGGGCAATTGGCGATCACGGCGATCTTCATGCCGGGCAGGATCGCGTCGATGCCGTAGAGCGCCTTGCCGTTGACCTTGTCAGGCGTATCGAGCCGCTTCAGCGGCTGGCCGATCAGGACGAAATCCCGGGGGTCCTTGATGGCGACGTCCTTCGGCGGCGTCTGGCCCTGTGCGGCAAGCGCCAGCTCGCCGTAAGTGAGCTTGCGGCCGCTGGCGGCATGCGCGACCACGCCCTTCGAGGCCGTGCAGCTTGCGGGCTCGACGCCCCATTGGCTGGCCGCGGCCTGCACCAGCATCGCGCGCGCGGTGGCGCCGGCCTTGCGCAGCGGCAGCCACCAGGCCCGGATCGAGTTGGAGTTGCCGGTGACCTGCAGGCCGAAGGTCGGATTGCCATAGAGCTTGTCGTTGGGCGGGGCGTGCTGGACCTCGACCTTGCTCCAGTCGGCATCCAGCTCCTCGGCGATCACGGCCGAGATCGAGGTGTAGGTGCCCTGGCCCATCTCGACCTGCGGCATCATCAGCACGGTACGGCCGGTCTCGTCGATGCGGATGAAGGCGTTGGGCGCGAACTTGCCCTCGGTCACGTCGCGTTGCACCGGCTCGTTACCGGCGGCGCGCAGCGGCAGATGGAAGGCAAGCAGGAAGCCGGTGGCGAGGCTGCCGGTCAGCAGCGTGCGGCGGGAGAAACTGTTGGGTGCGTTCATGGCGGATCTCACGACTGGCCGTTGGCGGCGTGCTTGATGGCCTCGCGGATGCGGACATAGGTGCCGCAGCGGCAGATGTTGCCGGCCATCGCGGCGTCGATGTCGGAATCGTCGGGGTTGGGCGTCGATGCCAGCAGCGCCGCGGCCGCCATGATCTGGCCGGACTGGCAATAGCCGCACTGGATCACCTCGGCCTCGAGCCAGGCCTTCTGCACCTTGGCGCCCGCGGGCGTGCTGCCGACATGCTCGATGGTGGTCACGGTGCGGTTCGCGACCGCACTCACCGGCAGCACGCAGGAGCGCACGGCCTTGCCGTCGACATGCACCGTGCAGGCGCCGCACTGCGCGATGCCGCAGCCGAACTTGGTCCCGGTCATGCCGAGGATGTCGCGCAGCACCCACAGCAGCGGCATCTCCGGTGGCGCGTCGAACGATTTCGTTTCGCCGTTGATGGTGAGTGTTGTTGCCATGTGCATCCCCTTGCTCGACGAGCGCTTACGGCGTCGGCGATTTGCGCGCGACCATAATCATATCGCCGCGAAGCGATGAAGCATCGAAAATTCCGGCAATGCATATTTGCGCGAACGAAGCCTCAGGCCATGACGTTCACGAATTTGTGCGGCGATTGCTGCAAGCATTTCGGGCTAATTGATATGATAACCGTCATGTTTTGACGGATTTTCGCCGCGTGCACCGCCGAACGCCGCAGATGACCGTGCGAATGCGCAAACGCGTGCGATGTCGAAATTCGTGCAATTGGGAAAGGCGGGGGCTGCGGACGCGGCAGTCCGACGGATCGATCGCATATCAAGACGCGTGGCTGACAGCTCGCCCGCTGCCATCCTTCGAGACGCCCGCCTGCGGCGGGCCCTCAGGATGAGGGCGGAGTGTGCGGGAGCGATTTCACCCGGCGCTGACGCCGCTGAGCCTCATCCTGAGGAGACCGCGCAGCGGTCGTCTCGAAGGACGAGGCGCTTGCTCAGGCGGCCGCCAAATGACCTCTCCGAGACTCGCACAGGCCGTTCCCCGACGTCATGGCCGGGACAAGCCCGGGCATGACGAGTTTGTGGTCTAAGAAAAAATTCGGAATAATAGCATTATGCCCCTGTTTTGCCCGGCAAGTCAAAGCCTGCCGCGGCCTGCCGGCATAAGCCATTGATTTCGGACACCCCGGCTACTGTGCATGGGGTTGTTTTCGAACTTTTTGTTTCGGGAGCTCTGAAGCGCCGCCGCGCCGGTCGTCAGCTCTGACGGAAACCCATCCGGAAGGCGCCCCAGTGCTTGCCGCGCACCGTGATCGGGGAGGACAGGTCCTTCATCAGCACGAACTGCCCGCCGCCCATGTCGCGCCGATAGGTCTGGAGCAGGAAAGGTTTTGTGTTGGCTGCGACCTTCTTCACCGCGCGGTCGGTGAACAGGCGGCGGTTGCGGCAGTTAGCGTTGTTCCAGACGGGGTCCTTGCCCTGCGGCAGGCGGTAGTTCGGATTGTGGGTCGGAAGGTAGCCGCCCTTGGCCCAGGCCACGCAGAACACGATGCGGGGATCGGACTTCTGGATCGGGTCCTGGATCGCAGGCAGCACGCGATCGGTGAACTCGACATAGCCGGTGTTGTACTGCTTCGGATCGGTGCCGGGGATTTCGCGATAGTTCTCGTCCATGAGCTGGTCGAGCGTGATCTCGCCGCGGTCGATCGCCGCCTCGAACTCCGCCGAGATCCGCTTGGCGGTCTCGACGACGACGCGGATCAGCGGCGCGTCGGATGTCTCGACGCCGCTGTCCGCGATCAGCGCGATCAGCGCTTCGGAGGTGTCGAGCAGTTTTGTCACGCGCTGGTCGGCGTTCTTGAGATCGCGCGAGGACAGGTCGACGCCCTTGGCGAGTTCGTTCAGCTCGCTGATCACGGTGTCGCAATGGCCGAGATTGGAGGTCGCCGCGCGCGTGACGCTGTCGATCTCGGCCTCGACCGAAGCAAAACCCTGCTGGACGCGCGAGATGATGCCGGAGATCTGCTGGGCGCCTTCGCCCGCGGTCTTGGCGCGCTGCGAGGCGTCGCTGCTCTCGCCGATCAGGCCCTCGATCTGGCCGTCGAGATCGCGCACGGTGTCGGAGATCTGGTGCGTGGCCTGGCGGGTGGCTTCCGCGAGGTTCTTCACTTCGCTCGCGACCACCGCGAAGCCGCGACCGGCATTGCCGGCGCGCGCGGCTTCGATGGTTGCGTTCAGCGCGAGCAGATTGGTCTGCTTGGCGATCGCCTCGATCGAGCCGGACACCTTTGCCACCTGCGCCAGCGCGGAGCCGACGGCGCTCAGGCGCGCTTCGATCCGCTCCACGGCCGCGACCAGCTCGGAGATGTGGTTGACGGCGGTATCGACCGCGCTGCGTGACTGCGCGATCTCGCCGACCGCTGCGGATGTCGTCGTCTGCACCGCCTGCGAGGCGTTGGCGATGTCGTGGTTGGCCGAGACCATCGTCTCCGCCGTCTCCTGAAGATGATGGAACCGTTCGGACTGATTGGCGACGCGGTTGGCGACCTCCTGGACGTTGCCGGCGATGTCGGCGAGCTCGACGCCGAGACCGCCGATGCGGTCGGCAAGCTGGTCGATCAGGCGTTCAGCCAGCGTCCGGTTGGAGCCAGTGTCCATAACTGCAAGTTGTGCCAGAGACATGTACGGGCTTTCTCCAGTCAGAGCCGTTGATCGGCTCTCGGCGGCATTCCCATTCCAGTTTCGACCTTAGAGGATGATTCGCGCCCGGCGTCTTGCCCAGGAGTGCACGAGAGCGGGCATTACAGCTTGTATGCGGTGCGAAATCCACCCCAGTGCCGGCCCTGCACGCGGATCGGGACGTCGATCTCGCGCATCATCACCGTGTTTCCGTTGCCCATGTCGCGCGCATAGCTCTGGACCAGGTACGATCGCAAGTTGTGCGCGGCCGCCAACCCCGCCGGATCGTTGAAGATGCGGCGGTTGCGGCTGTTGGCCATGTTCCAGGCGGCGTCGCCTGGCCGCTGCGGATGCGAATAGATCTTGTTGTGCACCGGCAGGAAGCCGTTGCGGTCGACCATGGCGCAGAACGCCATGCGCGGTTCCTTGGCGAGGAAGGCCTCCTGGAACGGCGGCAGCGCGCGATCGGCCCAGTCGAGATAGCGGGTGCGGTATTGCTGCGGATTGGTTCCCGCGATCTCCGCATAATCAGTGTCGAAGAGATCGTCGATTTTGACCTCGCCGCGCGCGACCGCCTTTTCGAAGATCGCAGTCAGCGCGTTGCCCGCCTCCATGGCGCGGGTAACGAACTCGGTGTTCTCCTCGTGGATCGACCACAGTCGGTCCTCGATCTTCTCGCAGAGCTCCGCATTGGGGCTGACGAATTGCGCGCGGGCGCCGGCCTTGGACTGCTCGATCACGCGCAGGCGGCAGCTGCCGACGCCTTCGAGCGAGCCTTCGATGATCGCCTGCGGCGCAAGCCGGCTTGCGTCCACGCCGCCGATCAGCACGCCGTCCATCGCAATCTCATAGACCGGCATCACGCCGCGTGCGGTTTCGAATTTGAGATGGCAGGGCAGCCGCTCGGTCTTGCGGCGGTCGTCGTGCTCGCTCTGGCGCAGCAGCACCGCGCAGCGCGACTTCAGCTTCTGGGCGAAGGTGGTGACGGCCTTGCCGGCGCTGGCGACGCTCTCGCCATGGGTTTCGGCCGCCTTGGTCGCCGCATCGATCTCGGCCGCGCTCTCGCCGACCGAGATGATGAAGTCCGAGGCGCTCGCGGCATTGCCCGAGACCTCGCTCGTGGTGGCGTTCTGCTCGGCCACCGCGCCGTTGACGGTGTCGAACACCGGACGGATCGCCTCGATCGCCTGCGAGATGCGATGCACGGCATCGGCAGAGCCGGCGGCATCGCGCTGCAGCGCGTCGATCTTTCGGGTGATTTCCTCGGTCGCGCCTTGCGTCTGCACCGCGAGCGCCTTGACCTCGGTGGCGACGACCGCAAAGCCCTTGCCGGCGGCGCCGGCGCGGGCGGCCTCGATGGTCGAGTTGAGCGCGAGCAGCGTGGTCTGCCGCGCGATTTGCGCGATCAGGTTGACGACGTTGCCGATGGCGGCGGAGGACTCGCGCAGGCGGTCGACATTGGCGCGCGCCTCCTGCGCGGCGGCGCTGGCCGCGTCGGCGAGCTTGCCGGCCTCGCGCACCTGCGCGCCGATACCTTGCGCGGACTGGGTGAACTTGTCGGCGGCATGGGCGAAAGTGGAGGCGGTCGACTGGGCGGCGTTGGTGCGGCCGGTCAGGGCGTCGGTGCGGTCGCGGATGGCGGCCAGCGTCGTGGCGGTCGCCTCGGCGCCGCCGGCGACCGAATTGGCTGCGCGCTCGAGCTGGCGAATCATCGCCCCGAGCTCGAGTTCCAGCAGTTCCAGGATCTCCCGGGCCGAATCGCCCTCGCCGGCCAGGGCGGGCTCGGAATGGCTCGCCGGCTGGGCAGCCTGAGGGGCGGCCGCGGGCGCAGCCGTGACCGGCAGAGGCTTCCGAAATAGTCCGAACGCCATCGGGTTTCTCTTGTCGGGGAATGGTCGGTCGCTATTTTCGCAGTCCGGAATGAAATCAGGGTTAACGATGCCTGACCTCTAGGTACGGGCCAGTACGGTGTTACCTTAAAGTCGTAGAGCCTCTTTCATTCATGGGGGTGGACGGCCTATAAGGCCGCGCTTCCCTAAGCTCACCTCAGGCGCACGATTCCTTTACGAGACCACGCATGGCTGGACATTCCCAATTCAAGAACATCATGCACCGCAAGGGGCGGCAGGATGCGCAGAAGTCGAAGCTGTTCGGCAAGCTGGCGCGGGAAATCACCGTCGCCGCCAAGCTCGGCACACCCGACCCCAACATGAACCCGCGCCTGCGCGCGGCCATCATCGCGGCGCGCCAGGAGAACATGCCGAAGGACAATATCGAGCGCGCCGTCAAGAAGGCGCTCGGCAATGAGGGCGAGAACTATGACGAGATCCGCTACGAGGGCTATGGCCCGGGCGGCGTCGCCGTCATCGTCGAGGCGCTGACCGACAACCGCAACCGCGCCGCGTCCGACATCCGCTCCTTCTTCACCAAGTCGGGCGGCAATCTCGGCGAAACCGGCTCGGTCTCCTTCATGTTCGATCGCACCGGCGTTATCGAATATGACCGCAGCGTTGCCGATGACGATTCGGTGCTCGATGCCGCGATCGAGGCCGGCGCCGACGACGTCGTCTCCGGCGAAGGCGGTCACGAGATCTACGCCTCGACCGAAGGCTATCGCGACGTCGCCAAGGCGCTCGAAGCCAAGTTCGGCGAGCCGCGTAAGGCCGCGCTGATCTGGAAGCCGCAGAACACGGTCGCCGTCGACGACGAGACCGGCGAGAAGCTGCTCAAGCTGATGGATCTGCTCAACGAGCACGACGACGTCCAGCACGTCTACGCCAATTTCGAGGTGTCGGACGCGCTGATGGCGAAGATGGGCGGCTGAACCGCTCTCGTGTCCCGGACGCGCTGCGGCGTGAAACGCTGCTGCGCGGAGCCGGGGCCCATCGTTCTCGACGCATCAGCGGCAAAATGGGCCCCGGTTCAGCGACGCACCGCGTCGCGCCCGGGGCACGAGACCTTCTTTCCCCTGTTACTTCCGTTCTGTTTCTGTTTCCCCCATCGCAGCCAGCCGCTATCACTGGCCCATGACTGCGCTCCCGATTCGTGGCCCCGTTCGCATCATCGGCATCGACCCCGGCCTGCGCCGCACCGGCTGGGGCGTGATCGAGGCCGAGGGCAATCGCCTGATCTACGTCGCCTGCGGCTCGGTGGAACCGCCTAACGACCTGCCGCTCGCTAGTCGGCTGCTGGCCATCCACGAAGGCCTTGCGGCCGTGCTGTCGAACCATCAGCCGGTCGAGGCCGCGGTCGAGCAGACCTTCGTCAACAAGGACGGCGTGGCGACCCTCAAGCTCGGCCAGGCGCGCGGCGTCGCCATGCTCGCGCCTGCGATGTTCGGTATCTCGGTCGCCGAATACGCGCCCAATCAGGTCAAGAAGACCGTTGTCGGCGCCGGCCATGCCGAGAAGGCCCAGATCGCGATGATGCTGAAGATTCTTCTGCCGAAAGCCGATCCGCCGTCAGCGGACGCCGCCGACGCGCTGGCGATCGCCATCACCCACGCCCATCACCGCCAGAGCACGGCGCTCAGGCTGAAGGTGGCGGGGCTATGATCGGCAAGCTCAAGGGCCTGATCGATTCCTACGGCGAGGATTTTGTCATCCTCGACGTCGGCGGTGTCGGTTATCAGGTGCATTGCTCGACGCGCACCTTGCAGCATCTGCCGTCACCTGGTGAAGCGGCCGTGCTGTCGATCGAGACCTATGTCCGCGAGGACGCGATAAAGCTGTTCGGCTTCCGCACCGACCAGGAGCGCGAATGGTTTCGCCTGTTGCAGACCGTGCAGGGCGTCGGCGCCAAGGTCGCGCTCGCCGTGCTCGGCACGCTGGCGCCGGCCGATCTCGCCAACGCGATCGCGTTGCGCGACAAGGCCGCGGTGTCGCGCACGCCCGGCGTCGGCCCCAAGGTCGCCGAGCGCATCGTCACCGAATTGAAGGACAAGGCGCCGGCCTTCGCCAATGTCGATCCCGCCGTGGTGCATCTCGCCGGCGCCGTCGATGACCAGCGTGCGCCGCGGCCCGTCGCGGATGCGATCTCCGCGCTGGTCAATCTCGGCTACGGCCAGCCGCAGGCGGCTGCGGCCATCGCATCGGCCTCGCGCAGCGCCGGTGAGGGCGCCGAGACCGCGCAGCTCATTCGCCTCGGCCTGAAGGAGCTGGCGAAGTGAGCGATCCCAAGGCCAACCGTATGGTGTCGCCGGAGCGCCGCAGCGACGATGTCGGCGACACCGCGCTGCGCCCGCAATCGCTATCCGATTTCGTCGGCCAGCAGCAGGCGCGCAAGAACCTGTCGATCTTCATCGAGGCGGCGCGCAAGCGCGGCGAGGCGCTGGATCACGTGCTGTTCGTCGGTCCCCCCGGCCTCGGCAAGACCACGCTGGCGCAGATCGTCGCGAAGGAGCTCGGCGTCGGCTTTCGTGCCACGTCGGGTCCTGTCATCGCCAAGGCCGGCGATCTCGCCGCGCTGCTGACCAATCTCGAAGAGCGCGACGTGCTCTTCATCGACGAGATTCATCGCCTCAGCCCGGCCGTGGAAGAGGTGCTCTATCCCGCGATGGAGGACTTCCAGCTCGACCTGATCATCGGCGAGGGGCCGGCGGCGCGCTCGGTCAAGATCGAGCTGTCGAAATTCACCCTCGTCGGCGCCACCACGCGCGCCGGCCTGCTCACCAATCCCCTGCGCGACCGCTTCGGCATTCCGGTGCGGCTGAACTTCTACACCATCGAGGAGCTCGAAAGCATCGTCAGCCGTGGCGCGCGCGTCCTCAATGTCGGCATGAGCACCGATGGCGCCAACGAGATCGCGCGCCGCGCCCGCGGCACGCCGCGCATCGCCGGGCGCCTGCTGCGGCGCGTGCGCGATTTTGCCTCGGCGGCAAATGCCGACACGATCGATCGCAAGATCGCTGACCATGCGCTCAGCGCGCTCGAGGTCGACGCCGCGGGACTGGATGCCATGGACCGCCGCTATCTCTCGACTATCGCGCTCAACTATGGCGGCGGCCCCGTCGGTGTCGAGACGATGGCCGCGGCGCTCTCCGAGCCGCGCGATGCGATCGAGGATATCATCGAGCCCTATCTGATCCAGTGCGGCTATCTCCAGCGCACCCCGCGCGGCCGCCTGCTGACCTCGCATGCCTTCCGCCATCTCGGCCTCGCCGAGCCTTCGCGCGATGTCGCATCGCAATTCGGCCTGTTCGGCACCGACGAAAGCGACGACTGATCGCCGCCGCGGATGAACCCGACGGTTTCCTTCCATCACTAATCCGAACGCGCGGCGGGATCGCCGCTCATCGATCGGAGTGGGAAGGAATGGCGCCAGCGGACAATACCGGATTGCTCGAGGCCGTCGCGGCGGCACCGCAACTCCGTACGCCTGACGAGACCGAGGCATTCCTGGATTCCCTGCCGCTTGGCGAGCTGGCATCAATGTGGTGCGCGCTTCAGCGTGTCAGCCGGCGCGACCAGGTCGGCAGCATCTGGGCCATCAAGCTCTATTTCGACCATCTGCCGCATCGCCTGCCGCAAGGCGCACTCGATCTCGTGCTGGAGGTGCTGAAGACGGAAGGCGACAAGCCGACAATGATGCAGCTCAACGACAAGTTCCTGCTCTCGCTGCTCTATGCGCACGGCGCGGAGGTGATCGCTCGGATCGAGCGCGAAGCCGCGCACAATGACCGGCTGCGCTGGCTGCTCGGCGGCGTGCATACGGCACCCGACGACCCCCTGACGGCGCGCATCGCGCTCATCGCCGACAGCGAGAGGTGGGAGGCCGATCACCTGGCGCAGCGCACGCCGCGCGAGCCACTCGATTGCGCCAGCATGTCCGTTGCCGCGCTGGCGCGCGCCTGGGTCGAGCAATATTCCAGGTCCGAGCGCGACCAGGACGACAATCTGTTCGCGATCATGGATTTCGAGCGCGACCTGCGCGAGGACGACCCCGACCGGATGATCGACCTGATCCTGGAGATCCTAAAGATCGAGTCCAATCCGGTGCTGCTGGCGCTGCTGGCCGCGGGACCCCTCGAGGACGTGATCAGTGCGGGCACGATCGACCGCATCGAGCGCGAGGCGCGCGGCAACCAACGGTTTCGTGATCTGCTCGGCGGCGTCTGGTACTATCGGGCGTCCGACGAGCTGAAAACGCGGCTGGACGCGCTGGTCGGTGCAGGCCGCTGGTAAGGTTTGTGCAGGGCTCTGCACGCAGATGCAGACGGCCTGCACGGGCGTACCCCAATTCCGCTCCAATCGGACCGCATCAAGAAGCTGCATGACCACCGGGCTTCCATGATCACACGGCGACTTTTCATCCGTTCCGTCGGCGGCCTGTCCGCCCTCGGCGTCTCGACCGCGGCCTACGGCGTCGGGATCGAGCCGGTGCTGCGGCTCCGCGTCACCCGCTATCATCCGACGCCGCGGCAATGGCCGGCGGATTTTCCGCTGAAGATTGCCGCGATCGCCGACGTCCATGCCTGCGATCCCTGGATGTCGCTGGAGCGGATCGAAGACATCGTCGATCGCACCAACGCGCTCAAGCCCGACCTCATCGTGCTGCTCGGCGACTATGTCGCCGGTCTTCACCAGGTCACGCGCTTCATTCCGTCGAGCGAATGGGCGAGGGTGCTGGCGGGGCTGAAGGCGCCGCTCGGTGTTCACGCCGTCATGGGCAATCACGACTACTGGGTCGACAAAGCCGTGCAGCAGGCGGGGCATGGACCGACGGTCGCGCACCGCGCGCTGGAGACGGCCGGCATTCCCGTCTACGAGAACGATGCCGTGCGCCTTACCAAGGATGGCCGCGCCTTCTGGCTCGCAGGTCTCGGCGATCAGCTCGCTTTCCTGCCGGCGCGCCGCTTCCGCAGCACGGGGCGCTTCGGAGCCGACGATCTCACCGCGACGCTCGCCAAGGTCACCGACGATGCGCCCGTGATCCTGCTTGCGCATGAACCCAACATCGCACCGCGCGTGCCCGCGCGCGTCGCGCTGCAATTGTCCGGCCACACCCATGGCGGCCAGGTTCGCCTGCTCGGCTGGTCGCCGGCCGTTTCGCGGCAGCATGGCCTCCGGCTCGCCTATGGTCACTTCCGGCTGAAATGCGACCTCATCGTCTCCGGCGGCCTCGGCTGCAGCCTCATGCCGATCCGCGTCGGCGTGCCGCCCGAGATCGTCGAGGTGACGCTGGGGCGGGCACCGGTTGTGTCCTAACACGCTTGCGCGGGCCGCGGTTTTTGCGCAAAACGGGCCGACAGCGACAAGCGAAGAGGCCCACGACGTGACTGCCCATCTGGACGGCGAGATCCGCGACGGCCGCCACCATATGCAGGTCCGCGTCTATTACGAGGACACGGATTTTTCCGGCATCGTCTATCACGCCAACTATCTGCGCTACATGGAACGCGGGCGCACCAATCATCTCCGGCTGATGGGCGCCGAGCAGCAGGCGCTGTTCGACCAGGCCGAGACGGAAGGGTCCGGCTTTGCCTTCGTCGTGCGCTCGATGCATCTGGATTTTCTGAAGCCGGCGCGGATGGACGACGTGCTCGACGTCGTGACCTGGCCGGTCGCGGTGAAGGGCGCGTCCATCATGCTGGCGCAGGAGGTGCGGCGCGGTGAGGACGTGCTGGTGAAGGCCGAGGTGCGCGTCGCCTTCATCAGCGGCGGCCGTGCCCAGCCGATCCCGAAATCAATTCGTACGCTGATGAAAGCCGATTTGATTTCCTGATCGCCCGATAAGTGATCGGCCGATGGGCCCTGGCCTATCGACTCCATCGCGTGCGGCGATAGATTTGCGGCCCTGATCAACCGATGAGGCCATCATGTCGCGCCCGCCGCTTCCGCCCTTCACCCGTGAGACCGCCGCGCAGAAGGCCCGCATGGCCGAGGACGCCTGGAATTCACGTGACCCCGTGAAAGTCTCGCTCGCCTATACCGAGGACAGCCGCTGGCGCAACCGCTCCGAAGTGTTCCAGGGCCGCGAAGCCATCGTCGCCTTCCTCACCCGCAAATGGGAGAAGGAGCACGATTACCGTCTGATCAAGGACCTCTGGGCCTTCGACGGCAACCACATCGCCGTGCGCTTCCAGTACGAATGGCACGACGGCAAAGGCCAATGGTATCGCTCCTACGGTAACGAGCAGTGGGAGTTCGACGAGCACGGCCTGATGCGGAGACGTGAGGCGTCGATCAACGACATCATGGTCGCGGAGAAGGACCGCAGGTTTCACTGGCCGGCGCCGGGACCGCGTCCGGCCGATGTGCCGGGGCTGGGAACGGATCCGTTCTAGAATTTACAACAAGCGGCGCTGCTTCACCCTCTCCCCTTGTGGGAGAGGGTGGCTCGCCGCAGAGCGGCGAGACGGGTGAGGGGTATCTCTCCGCGGGTTGCTCTTCGCGCATTTGAGTTCGCGGAGAGATACCCCTCATCCGGCGCTTCGCGCCACCTTCTCCCACAGGGGGAGAAGGGAAGAGGGCTCGCAGATGGTGCGTGCGAACTAAGTCGCCGTGCGCCTTGCCAGAAATCTCGTAATCGCCCCACCGAGCTTCGCGGTGTCCATCGGCTCCGCCAGCGACGCGCGCGCGGTTGCCACGACATCGTCCGGCGCCTTGCCGTCCCGCAGTTCGCAGCACACTTCCGCGAACCCTACGTCGAATTCCGGATGCGGCTGCACGGTCAGCGTCGCGCCGTTGGCGTAGAGCAGGCCGGCATGCGGAGTGAATTCCGACGAGAGGATCGTGAGCGCGTCGCTTGGCGGCTCGATCACCTGGTCCTGATGCGAGGCGGCGATCGCGACCGCTTCGCCGTCGACGACGCCGTTCTCCGGCAGCACCTGGTAGACGTGGCGGCCGATGCCCCAGCCCTTCTCGGATTTGCGCACGGTACCGCCGAGCGCCTGCGCGATCAGTTGATGACCGAAGCAGACGCCGACCATCGGGGTCTTGTTGGTGTAGGCCTTGCGGACAAAGTCCTCGAGCGGCGCGATCCAGTCGAGCCCGTCATAGACGCCGGCGGCCGCACCGGTGATCAGCACCGCCTCGAGCTTGCCGGGATCGGGAAGCGCGTCGCCGTTGGGAATGCTGACGACCTCGACCGTTGCGGTCGGATCCTCAGCGCGGACCATGCGCGCGAACATGTCCGGGAACGAGCCGTGCTGCTCGCGATACTTTTGCGGGACCTGCCCTGTCTCGATGATGGTGATGCGTGCCATGTGCCCCCCGGTCAAAAGGTTGCGAAGCCTAGCTGTTTTCTGCCCCATGTTGCTGGTGTGGCGCTGTGCGCTCCAGCTGCGCGCTTTCCTTGCGAACCTCGTTGAGGAACGCCTTGGCGAGGCGCGACAGCGGCTCGGCTTCCGACCAGAGCATGTAGGCCACTGCATGCGTCGTCGGCGTGAACGGCCGCACGATAAGGCCGTTGCCGCCGTTCTGTCGCGGTGAGAACGGATCGACCACCGCAGCGCCGACACCGGCAGCGGCAAGTACGCAGGCCGTGTTGCAGTAGCGGACCTCGACGGTGGGGCGGAACGGCGCGCCGGCCCGGGCAAAGCTGTCGCGCACGGCTTCGCCAAGCCGCGTGCCGCGCTCGAGCCCGATGAAGGGCAGGCCGGACAGATCCGCGGCCGAGATCACGGGCCTATCCGCAAGCGGGTGCTGCGGCGGCAGCACGCACACCATCTCGCCGGTGTGCACCACCTCGTGCGCGATGCCGGGATGATGCGTCAGGCCGAGGGCGAAGCCGAGTTCGGCGACGCGGCTGAGCACGCCCTCGATGATGCCCTCATAGCGCCGCACGTCGAAGAAGACGCGTGTCTCCGGGCGGCGGCGCAGGAAGCCTGAGAGTGCCGAGGGAATGATGCTGTAGGCGAGCGGCGGCGTCGCGACGATGGCGAGATGCCCCGAGCGGTTCTCGCGCAGATCGCGCACGCGGCTCTCGAGCTTGGCGTGCAGCGCGAAGATGGCCTCGCTCTCCTTGTAGAGCGCCATCGCTTCGGCAGTCGGAAACAGCCGGTTGTTGACGCGCTCGAACAGCGCAAAGCCCGCCTGCGCCTCCATCGTCTTCAGCGCGTTGCTGACCGCGGGCTGCGACAGTGCCAGCTCGTCCGCCGCCGCCACCGTGGTGCGGTGGCGGATGACGGCGCGGAGGATCTCGAGCTGACGCAGGTTCATATCACTGCCGTTTATACTCTGGGCCAAAACATCATAGCAGAACGAATTGATTTTGCAGCCCCGCTTGCGCGTAATGGCAGCGGATTTGCACGTCGCATCAAAGGGTTCATTCGCCCATTGAGGCAGCACTGCGCACAGATTGGAGGCAATCTTGGTTCGTGTCCTTCGCGCCGCCGCCGCCCAGATGGGGCCGACGCAAAAAGCCGATAGCCGCGAGCATACGCTGAAGCGGATGCTCGACATGCTGGAGGAGGCCGCTAGCCGCGGCGCCAGTCTCGTGGTATTTCCCGAGCTCGCCTTCACCACCTTCTTCCCGCGCTGGCTGCTGGAAGGCGAGGCGCTCGACCAGTATTTCGAGCGCGGCATGCCGAACCCCGCGGTGGCAAAGCTGTTCGACCGCGCGCGCGCGCTCCGCGTCGGCTTCTATGTCGGCTATGCCGAGCTGACGCCGGACGGCCGCCGCTACAATTGCGCCGTCCTGGTCGATCGCGACGGCGAAATCCTCGGCCGCTATCGCAAGGTGCATCTGCCGGGTTCGGTCGAGCCGCGCGAGGGCGCGCGCTACCAGCAGCTCGAGAAGCGCTATTTCGAATATGGCGACCTTGGCTTTCCCGCTTTCCGCGCAGGCTCCGCCTGGGCCCACGCAATCATGGGCATGATGATCTGCAATGACCGCCGCTGGCCGGAATCCTGGCGGGTGCTGGGCCTGCAGGGCGTCGAGCTTGTCTGCATCGGCTACAACTCTGCGGCCTACGATCCCAACGGCGGCACGACGGAAGACGGAGCCTTGCGCACCTTCCACTCGACGCTGGTGACTCAGGCCAATGCCTACATGAACGCGACCTGGGCGATCTCGGTGGCGAAGGCGGGCGAGGAGGACGGCTCCGGGCTGATCGGAGGCTCCTGCATCGTCGATCCCAACGGCCGCATCGTCGCACAAGCGCAGACGCTGGCCGATGAGGTGATCGTCGCCGACATCGATCTCGATATGTGCCGCCAGGGCAAGGACAAGATGTTCAACTTCGCCGCCCACCGGCGGCCCGAGCAATACAGGGTGATCACCGAACGCGCCGGCGTCGTCGAGCCGGCCGTCCTCGACGCAGATTGATTTCAAACAGCCGGTCGCGGCGTTGGCAATGGAGCTGACATGACACGCCTCTCGCATTTCCTTGGGTTGACAGCCTTGGCCGCCGTGACATCGGCGCAGGCAGCCGAGCTTCCGGCGGAGATCAAGCAGGCGGGCACGCTGAAGCTCACCGTCAATTCGACCTACGCGCCGATGGAATATCGCGATCCCGCGACCAATGAGCTGGTCGGGCTCGACATCGATCTCGCCAACGAGCTCGCCAAGCGGCTCGGCGGCCTCAAGATCGTCTGGAGCGAGACGCCATTCGCCGAGCTGATTCCCTCGCTCCAGACCAAACGCGCCGATTTCATCATTTCCGGCATCTCGGACCGCGCCTCCCGGCGCGAGACCGCCGATTTCGTCGATTACCTCGCCACCGGCCCGCAGTTCTTCGTGATGGCCGAGAACTCAGCCAAGGACGCCACCGATCTTTGCGGCAAGAAGGTCGGCACCACCCGCAGCACCAGCTTCCCGGTCGAGATCGAGAAGTGGAGCAAGCAGAATTGCGAGGCGGCCGGCAAGCCGGCGATCCAGTACGTGCCGGGCGAGAACTCGATCGACGTCCGCAACCAGCTCAAGCAGGGCCGCATCGACGCCGCCGTGCAGGGCAGCGAGACGCTGCCTTACGCGCAATCGCAGGAGCCGGGCAAATACCGCATCGTCGGCGAAGCCTTTGCGAAGGGTTATCAGGGCATCATGTTCCGCAAGGACGACGCGGCCCTGCGCGAGGTGGTGACCGACAAGCTCGCTGCCATGATCGCCGACGGCGCCTACAAGGCCGTCCTCGACAAATGGGGCTTGGGGGCCAATGCGGTCGAAAAGCCCATGCTGAACGCGGCGCCGCAATGAGGCCGGCCCCGGCACTCGCGGAGGGTTTCCCCGATCTGTCGGGGATGCGGATCGCGCGCGAGCCGCACTGGTTTCGCTGGATCAGCGCCGCCCTGATCGTCCTCGTGCTGGCGGCGATCGCCCGCGCCTTCGCGAACGGTCAGATCGAATGGTCCTATGTCAGCCGGTTCCTGACGGCCAAGGTCATTCTCGAAGGCATCGTCAACACCATGGTGATGGCGGTGCTGGCGATGACGCTCGGCATCGTGCTCGGCATCGTCGTTGCGATCATGCGGCTGTCGCCCAATCCGGTGCTGAAGACGGTCGCCGCCGGCTACACCTGGCTGTTCCGCGGCACGCCGCTGATCCTTCAGCTCTTGCTGTGGTTCAACCTCGCGCTGGTGTTTCCGACCATCGGCATTCCCGGCCTGTGGAGCGCGCGGGCCGTCGACGTCATGACGCCGTTCCTCGCCGCATTGCTCGGGCTCGGCATCAACCAGGGCGCCTATACATCGGAAGTGATGCGCGCCGGCATGTTGTCGGTCGATATCGGACAGTATGAAGCGGCGCAGGCGATCGGCATGGGGCGGCTGCGCGCGCTGCGGCGGATCGTGCTGCCGCAGGCGATGCGCGTTGTCATCCCGCCGCTCGGCAACGAGTTCATCGGCATGGTGAAGGCGACGTCGCTGGCGAGCGTCATCCAATACCCGGAACTGCTGCACAACGCCGAGAACATCTATTACGCCAACTCGCGCGTCATCGAGCTCCTGATCGTCGCCGGGCTCTGGTACCTGCTCGTCGTCTCGATCCTGACGCCGCTGCAGATGCTGCTCGAACGCCGCTTTGCCCGCGGCACATTGCGGCTGGCGCGATGACAAAGCCCCTCGTCGCGATCCGCTCCGTCAGCAAGAGCTTTGGCGAGTTCCAGGCTCTCAAAAGCGTCTCGCTCGACGTTTGGCCCGGCGAGGTGATGTGCCTGATCGGCGCCTCCGGCTCCGGCAAGACCACGCTGCTCCGCTGCATCAACCAGCTCGCGATGATCGACAGTGGCGGCATCTGGCTCGACGGCGAGCTGCTCGGCGTGCGCGAGCAGGGCGGCAAGCTCCATCGTCTCTCCGAGCGTGAGATCGGGCGGCAGCGGCTGAAGACCGGCATGGTGTTCCAGCGCTTCAACCTGTTTCCGCACAAGACCGCGCTGGAGAATATCACCGAAGGTCCGACCCAGGTGCAGGGGCGTAAAGCCGACGAGGTGCGCAGCGAAGCGCTCGATCTGCTCCGCCGCGTCGGGCTGGCGGCCAAGGCGGACTCCTATCCCGCGCAGCTCTCCGGCGGCCAGCAGCAGCGCGTCGCGATTGCGCGGGCGCTCGCCATGAAGCCGATGCTGATGCTGTTCGACGAGCCGACCAGTGCGCTCGATCCCGAGCTCGTCGGCGAGGTGCTTGCGGTCATGAAGGAGCTGGCGAAGAGCGGCATGACCATGATGGTGGTGACGCATGAGCTGGGCTTCGCGCGCGAGGTTGCCGACCGCGTCGTCTACATGGACCAGGGCGCGATCGTCGAGCAGGGCCGCGCCTCGGACGTGCTGGGCACGCCGCGCGAGGAACGGACCAAGGCATTTCTTTCGGCTGTGATCTGACATGGGGGCGTGGTGATGAAGAGATTTTTGCTTGCGGCGGCGTTGCTGGGCGCCATCGGCACATCGGCGGTAGCGATCGAGCTGCCGCCCGATATCGCCAAGCGCGGCAGCCTCAAGGTGGCGCTGGTGCCGAACTATCCGCCGATGGAGTTCCGCGATCCCGCCACCAATGCGCTGTCCGGCTTCGACATCGATCTCGGCGAGGCGATCGGCCGCAAGCTCGGCGTCAAGATCGAATGGACCGAGACCAGCTTTGCCGAGTTCATGCCGTCGATCTCGACCGGCCGGGTGGATGCCATCCTGTCCGGCTTCACCGACTATGCCAGCCGGCACGAGATCGCGACCTTCGTCGATTATTTGCGCAGCGGTCCGCAGTTCTTCGTGCAGCAGTCGCGCAAGGCTGAATTCAAGGACGCGGCGGCGCTGTGCGGCAAGAAGGTCGGCGCCAGCCGCCGCACCATGTTCCCGGCACAGATCGCGGCGTGGAGCGAGAAGAACTGCGGCAGCAGTCCGATCCAGTTCGTCGGCACCGACGGCTCGGCCGACGCGCGCACCCAGCTCCGGCAGGGCCGCATCGACGCCGCCGCGCAAGGCAACGAGACGCTGCCCTACATCATGGACCTCGAGCCCAACACCTATGCGGTCGTGGGCGAGCCCATCGCACAGCAATTCACCGGCATCGCGCTGCCGGTCAAGGAAAAGGCGCTGCAGCAGTCCATGCTCGAGGCGGTCGACGCGCTGATCGCGGACGGCACCTACAAGACCCTGCTTGCCAAGTGGAAACTGACTGACAACGCACTCGAAAAGGCGACCATCAATGCTGGACAGTAAGGCACTCCAGAGCATCCCGCTCACCCCAGCCAACACCGCGGATCCCGCGCCGGACTATCCCTGGCCGAAGCCGTACAATTCGGCGATGTTCCTGTCGTTCGACGTCGACGCAGAAAGCGCGTGGACCAGCAAGGACGCCGTGCACGCGCAGCGGCTCATCACCATGAGCTATGGCGGCTTTGAGGCGCGCGTCGGCACGCCGAAACTTCTGGAGCTGCTCGACCAGCTCGATCTCAAGGCGACGTTCTTCGTCACGGGATGGTCGGTGGACGCGCATCCGGCGATGGCCGAATCGATCCTGAAGGCGGGACACGAGATCGGCCATCACGGCTATCATCATCTCTTGCCCGATCCCGGCGATCCCTGGATCGAGGAAGAGCTGGAGCGCGGCTTCGAGGCGCTGAAGCGCCGGCTCGGCGTCAAGCCGACCGGCTATCGCGCGCCCTATGGCGAGTTCACCGAGGAGCTGCGCGTCGCGCTGGTGCGCCACGGCATCGTCTACACGTCCTCGTTCCGCGACGACGTCAGGCCCTATCGCCATCGGCTTGCCGACGGCAAGCCCGGCACGATCGAGCTGCCGGTCACCGCGAGCTATGACGACTGGATGCACGGCCTGTCCGCACGTTTCAGCCCGCGCTCGATCTTCCCCAAGGAGCACGTGCTCTCGATGTGGAAGGACGAGCTGGATGAGGTCCGCGACTGGGGCGCGATGGTGACGACGGTGCTGCATCCGCAATGCAGCGGCCGTCCGATGCGGCTGCGGCTGCTCCGCGAATTTCTAACCTACGCGAAGTCGTGTCCCGATGTCTGGATCACGACCGGCGAGAAGATCGCGGAAAACTTCCTGCGCCACGAAGCCGGCAACCGCTGAGCAGTGCCATGACCCGCCCCCGCATCCTCGTCATCAACCCCAACTCCTCGGCGTCGGTGACGGCGGCGATCGACGATGCGGTCGCGCCGCTGCGCATCGCCGGCGGGCCTGACATCGAGGTCGTCGGTCTCGCCGAGGGGCCGCCGGGCATCAGCTCGCAGCGCGATGCCGACAGCGTCGTCATGCCGCTGGTCAATCGTGTGTCGCGGGACGGTGCCGATGCCTTCGTGCTGGCTTGCTTCAGCGATCCCGGTCTGCATGCGGTGCGCGAAGCCGCCGGCGGACGTCCCGTGATGGGGATCGCCGAATGCGGCATCTTTCGCGCGATGATGTTGGGCGAACGCTTCGGCATCATCGCGCTGTCGCCGTCGAGCATTCGCCGCCAGCAGCGCATGACGAGGGTGATGGGCGTCGACAGCCGCTATGCCGGAAGCTGGTCAGTCGGCGCGAGCGCGGCGGAGACGGCCGGCGCCGATATCCGTGGCCGCCTGATCGACGCCGGCCGCGCGCTGGTCACGCAATGCCGGGCCGACGTGGTGGTGATGGGCTGCGCCGGCATGGCCTCGCACCGCGCAGCAATCGCGGATGCGATCGGTGTGCCCGTGGTCGAGCCTGCGCAGCAGGCGGTGGCGGCCGCGATCGGCGCGGTCTTATTGAACACGTAATCCTTCAGGAGCTCGTACTGATGCCTATCTCCCGCCGTTCGCTCCTCAAGGCCGCCGCCGCAGTACCGGCGCTGTCGCTGCCGGGCATCGTGCGTGCTGAATCCCAGTCCACGCTGCGCTTCATCCCCGTCATCGACCTCGCCTTCGTCGATCCCATCTATTCCACGGCCCAAGTGTCGCGAAACCATGGCTTCATGGTCTACGACACGCTCTACGGCATGAGCTCATCGCTTCAGGTCTCGCCGCAGATGCTCTCGGGTCACACGATCTCCCCTGACGGGCTGCAATGGGACCTCAGCTTGCGCGACGGCCTGTTCTGGCATGACGGCGAGCGCGTGCTGGCCCGCGACTGCGTCGCCAGCATTCGCCGCTGGGCGGCACGCGACGGCTTTGGCGGCGAGCTGATCGAGGCAACTGCTGAGCTGTCGGCCGCCGACGACCGCACCATTCGCTTCCGTCTCAAGCGTCCGTTCCCGCTGCTGCCGCAGGCGCTCGGCAAGGCCGCGATTAATGCCTGCTTCATGATGCCGGAGCGGCTCGCCAGCCAGGACCCGTTCAAGCCGCTGACCGAGGTGATCGGCAGCGGTCCGTTCCGCTATCTCGCCGACGAGCGCGTGCAGGGCGCCCGCAACGCCTACGCAAAATTCGAGCGCTACCAGCCGCGCACCGACGGCAAGCCGGATTGGACGGCCGGGCCGAAGATCGTGCATTACGACCGCGTGGTCTGGACCACCACGCCCGATGCCGGCACCGGCGTCGCCGCGCTCCAGACCGGCGAGCAGGACTGGCAGGAGACCACGCCGCACGATCTCTTGCCGGTGATCAAGGCGGCCGGCGACATCGAGACGCGCGTCCTCGACCCCAGAGGCTATGCCTGCATGCTGCGCCTCAATCATCTGCAGCCGCCGTTCGACAATCCCGCCATCCGCCGCGCGCTCCTGGGTGCGATCGATCAGTCCTCGTTCATGACGGCCGTCGCCGGTGTCGATCCGGCTTTCCAGGTCTCGCCGATCGGCTATTTCGCGCCGGGGACGCCGATGGCGAGCGACGTCGGCCTCGACGTGTTCCGCGGCCCGCGCAACTACGACAAGGTCAAGGCTGACCTGAAGGCCGCCGGCTACAACGGCGAGAAGATCGTGCTGCTCGTCCCCACCAACTCGCTGGCGCAGAAGCCGCTCGGCGAGATCGCGGTCGACAGCCTCCGCAAGGCCGGCATGAACGTCGAATATGCCGGGCTCGATTTCGCGGTGGTGCTGCAGCGCCAGCTCAAGAAGGACCCGATCGGGCAGGGGGGCTGGAGCGCGGCGGTCGGCAACTGGCAGGGCATCGACTGGCTCAACCCGGCCGGCAACACCAATATCCGCGGCGAGGGCAAGGTCGCCGGCTGGTACGCGAGCACGAAGATGGGCGAGTTGCGCAGCCAGTGGCTGGCGGCCTCCGAGCTTGCCGAGCAGCAGCGCATCTGCCGCGAGATCCAGGCGGTCGCGTTCGAGGAAATCCCGTATATTCCGATCGGCCTGTACAAGCAGCCGACCGCCTATCGCAAAGCCATCACCGGCATTCTCGACGGCACCGCCGTGTTCTGGAACGTACGCCCCGCATGAGCACCACAGCAATCTTCGGCAGCTATGTGCTGTCACGCAAAGACGGCGCGCAGGACGTACTGCGCGACCATTGGGTCCTGGTCGAAGGCAAGCGGATCGCGGCCGTCACGCGCGACAAGCCGCGCGCCGACGCGGTCTATGATCGTCCCGGCCGCTTCGTGCTGCCGGGCCTTCTGAACCTGCACAATCACTGCTTCTCGGAGGCGGTGGCGCGCAGCCACACCGAGGACGGCAACGGCCGCAAGAACAACCAGAGCATCGTCTACACGGTGCTGCTGCCGCTGACCAAGCGTGGCGCCGACATCCTGTCGGCGGAGGAGCGCATGGCCGTCGCGCGGCTCGGCATCCTCCAGCTCCTCAAGGGCGGTGCCACCACGGTGATGGAGCCGTTCCGCAATTCGATCCCCGAAATGTTCGACGCGGCGGAAGAGATGGGCATCCGCTTCTACGGCGCGCCCTATCTGTTCTCGACCTCCGATGCCAAGGCTGGTCCGGACGGCGTGGTGCGCTATTCCGGCGACGACGGCGCCGCCGACATGGCGACGTGGGATGCGCTCTATCAGCGCTGGAATAATCGCGGCGACGGCCGCATCAGCCTCGCCATGAGCCCGCATGCCACCGACACCTGCGGCCCTGATCTGCTCAAAGCCTGCGCCACGCGGGCGCGCGAGCTCGGCGTGCCCATCACGACGCACATGGCGCAGAGCCGCGCCGAGGTCGAGACCATCGGCAAGCGCTATGGCGGCCGCACGCCGGCAGAGTATCTGGATTGGCTCGGCCTGCTCGCGCCGGATCTCATGGCGGCGCATTGCATGTTCAGCAGTGATGACGATCTCAAGCTGATGGCCGCGCGCGGCATGACCGTGCTCAATTGCCCGCGCGTGTTCGCGCGCGCCGGCGTCACCGCGGCGTTCAGCCGGTTCGCCGAGCACGGCGTCCGCACCGTCGTCGGCACCGATGGCTACAACATGGATCTGCTCGGCGAGCTCAACGCGGCCTCGCTGATCTCCAAGGTTACTTCGGCGCGCCCCGACGTCGCGAACTCACCCGAATTGATCGAGGCGAACACGGCCATTGCGGCCGATGTCATCAAGCGTCCGGATCTCGGCCGTATCGAGCCGGGTGCGACCGCCGATCTCACCGTGGTCGATCTCACCCATCCGCATCTCCAGCCGCTGTTCGACCCGCGCCGCGCCCTGATCGCGCTCGCCAACCGCGCCAACATCGACCAGGTCGTGGTCGACGGACGCGTGCTGGTCGATGAGGGGCGCTATCTCGGTGCGGACGAAGCGGCGATCACCGCAGCCGGCAGCGCCGCGATCGGCAAGATCTGGGACCTGCCGGAGGCGCAGGCGGCGTTCAACGGCTGAGCGTCGGCTCCTCGTCGAATGCGGCGAGCGATTTGCGCATGGTCTCGACGAGATCCAGCGCCACCGGCGAAGGACTGCGCTGCGCCGGAAAGACGGCGGAGAATTCGAAGTCGATGCGCGGCAGGAATCGGCGCACGACGACGCCGCGGGTCGAGAATTCCTGCGCGGTGAAGGGATCGCAGATCGCGACGCCGAGCCCTGACGACACCATTCCGCACATGATCTCGGATAGCGCGGTCTCCACCCGCAGCACGCGGCGGACATCGTGGCGATGGAAGATCTGGTCAACGAGGTGCCGGCTCGACGACCCCGCCGACAGCGAGATGAACGTCTCGCCCTCGAAATCGCGTGGCTCCAGCACCTCCTTCTCAGTGAGGCGATGACCTGTCGGCAGCACCGCGACACGGGCGGGTGCGGGCAATTTCATGCTCGGCAGGCCGGAATGTGCGATCGGCACCTCGGCGAAGCCGACGTCGCACTGATTGTTCAACACCCAGTCGACCACGATCGGCGAGATCACGCCGAAGAAGGCCAGGTTGAGGTTCGGTCGCTCCTTCAGGAAGTGACCCGTGAGGCGCGGCAAATAGCCGTTCGACAGTGCAGGCAGCGCCGCAATTCGCAGCGAGCCGGTGCGGCGGCCGCGGATTTCCTCTGCTGCGGCGGTGATGCGTTCGAGGCCGACAAAGGAACGCTCCACTTCGGTATAGAGCGCCATCGCCGCCGCGGTCGGCACCAGGCCGGTGCCACGCCGCTCGAACAGCTCGGTCTTCAACAGCGCCTGGAAGTCACGCAGCAACCGGCTGACCGCCGGCTGCGTCACCGCCATGAGCTTGGCCGCTTCGGTGACGCTGCCGGTCAGCATCATCGCCCGGAAGGCCTCGACCTGCCGCGAATTGATCCGCGCCATACCCTTTTCATCCATAACATTTTGGCATGCAGAGGGTGCCATTATTCATTGGACGATGGAAGTATACGTTGCGATCTTTTTCATCAGGACTGGAGACAGCCCGCTTTTTCGGCAGATTGGAGGGGTTCAAACCTCCAGATCGCGCCAAAATCCGCCGAATGGGGGCCGGAGCCCTGATCGGACGCGGATTGGCGCGGAAGGGAATGCGGCAGGCGCTTCAGCCTGCGAGACTCGTCGGCACGTCACCTCATTCCGGTATTGGAGATCGGTCCACATGAAGACTTTTCGCCTTCTGACCGCGGTCAGCATTGCAGCGCTCATCGCCGTCCCCTCGGTCGCCTCGGCCCAGCAAAAGACGCTCTATGTCGCCGGCTACGGCGGCTCGTTCGAGAAGACGATCCGTGACGAGGTGATCCCGGCCTTCGAGAAGGAGAACGGCGTCAAGGTCGAGTACGTCGCCGGCAACTCCACCGACACGTTGGCGAAGCTTCAGGCGCAGAAGGGCAACCAGCAGATCGACGTCGCCATCGTCGACGACGGCCCGATGTATCAGGCGATCCAGCTTGGCTTCTGCGGCAAGCTCGAGGGACTGCCGGAGGCCGATCTCTACACTACCGCGCGCTTCAAGGACGATCGCGCCGTTGCGATCGGCATTGTCGCCACGGGCCTGATGTACAACACCAAGGTGTTCAAGGAGAAAGGCTGGGCGCCGCCGACCTCGTGGAACGACCTGAAGGACACGAAATACGCCAAGCAGCTCGTGATCCCGCCGATCAACAATACGTACGGCCTCGAAGCGCTGGTGATGCTGTCGAAGATGAACGGCGGCGGCGAGACCAACGTCGATTCCGGCTTCAAGATCTTCAAGGAACAGATCAATCCGAACGTGCTCGCCTATGAGCCGTCGCCGGGCAAGATGACCGAGCTGTTCCAGTCCGGCCAGGCGGTGATCGCGGTGTGGGGCACCGGCCGCGTGCAGAGCTTTGCCAATACCGGTTTCCCGGTCGACTTCGTCTATCCGAAGGAAGGCGCGGCGACGCTGCTGACGACGGCCTGTCCGATCACCAAGCCGAACGCTTCGCCGCTGGCCTCGAGCTTCGTGAAGATGCTGCTCGACCCGAAGATCCAGCTCGTCATGCTGAAGGACTATGGTTACGGCCCGGTGCTGAAATCGCTGGTGATCCCGCCGGAGCTCGGCAAGATGGCGCCGATCGGCGAGCGCGCGGCGAAGCTCTACAATCCGGACTGGACCGTCATCAACGAGAAGCGCGAGGAGTGGACCAAGCGCTGGAATCGCGAGGTCGAACGCTGATCGGTCGCAGCGGAGACAGCGTCATGGCCTATCTCGAGCTCGACCGGGTCGCAAAACAGTTCGGCGCGCAGACTGTGGTCGACGACTTCAGCCTGTCGGTGGGGAAGGGGGAGTTCATCTCCTTCCTTGGCCCGTCCGGCTGCGGCAAGACCACGACGCTGCAGATGATCGCGGGCTTCCTCGATCCCACCCGCGGCGCGATCCGCCTCGAGGGCAAGGACCTGACCGCGATTCATCCGGCCAAGCGCGGGCTTGGGATCGTGTTCCAGAGCTATGCGCTGTTTCCGCACATGACGGCGGCGGAGAACGTCGCCTTCGGCCTGGAAATGCGCAACGTGGCGCGCGGCGAACGTGCCGAGCGCGTCCGTGCCGCGCTCGCGATGGTGGGTCTCGCCGGCTACGAGGACCGCCATCCGCGCCGCATGTCCGGCGGCCAGCAGCAGCGCGTGGCGCTGGCGCGGGCGCTGGTGATCAAGCCGAGCGTGCTCCTGCTCGACGAGCCGCTGTCGAACCTCGACGCCAAGCTGCGCGAGGAGATGCAGATCGAGCTGCGCCAGATCCAGCGCACCATCGGCACCACCACGATCCTCGTCACCCACGACCAGAGCGAGGCGATGTCGCTGTCGGACCGCATCGTGGTGATGAGCCAGGGCAAGATCGAACAGATCGGCACGCCGCAGGAGACGTATGAACGGCCGGCCTCGGCCTTCGTCTCGCAATTCCTCGGCAAGACCAACGACTTTGCCGGCGCGATCGATCGGACCGCGACGCCGGCACGGCTGGTGGCCGGCTCCTGGAGTGCGCCGGCGCCGGCTGGCCTGAACGGCGCCGTGACCGTCAGCATTCGCCCTGAGCGCATTGGCTTCGGCGACGCCGGCCTCAGCGCAAAAATCGTCACCCGCATCTTCCAGGGCAATCACTGGCTGTTCCAGTGCGACAGCGAATGCGGCCCGGCGATCGTGATCCGCCAGAACGACGGACAGGCGCAGCCGGCCGAAGGTGATGCGGTTCGTCTCGCCTGGCGGCCCGAGGACATGAGCGTGCGCGCGAGGGCCGTCGCATGAGCATGGCCGCCGAGGAGCGCAGCGCGCGTGCGCCGTGGGCGCTGACGGCGCCCGCCTTGATGCTGTTCGTCGGCGTGCTGCTGATTCCGCTGGCGATGACGGTGATGCTGTCGTTCCACGATTGGGGCCAGTACAAGGGCATCGAGCCCGTCTTCATCCTCAAGAACTGGCACGAGATCGCGACCGATCCCTATTACGCCGAGATGTTCTGGCGGACGTTTCGGATCGCGATCCTGACCACGCTGCTCACCGCGTTGCTGGGCGCGCCCGAAGCCTACATCCTCAACCGCATGAGCGGCCGCTGGAAGAGTTTTTTCCTTCTGGTGATCCTCGGCCCGCTCTTGATCTCGGTCGTCGCGCGCACGCTCGGCTGGGCGCTGCTGTTCGGCGGCAACAACGGCCTCGTCAACAAGCTGCTGATGTCGCTCGGCGTGATGCGCTACCCCATCCCCTTCATGTTCACCGAAACCGGCATGGTCGTCGCGCTCGCGCACGTCATGATGCCGTTCATGGTGTTGTCGGTGTGGGCGGCGCTGCAGCGGCTCGATCCGCAGATCGAGAATGCCGCGATGTCGCTCGGCGCGGGGCCCGCAACCATCATCCGCCGCATCATCGTGCCGCAGATCATGCCGGGCGTGCTGTCGGGCGCGATCATCGTGTTCTCGCTCTCGGCCAGCGCCTTTGCGACGCCTGCGATCATCGGCGGCCGCCGGCTCAAGGTCGCGGCGACGCTCGCCTATGACGAGTTCCTCAACACGCTGAACTGGCCGCTGGGCGCCGCCGTCGCGACGCTGCTGCTGGTCGCCCTTGTCCTGATCGTCGTCGGCAGCAACGCGCTGATCGAGCGGCGCTACGCGGAGGTGTTCCGATGAGCCGGAACGGCCCGCTTGCGCTGATCTTCCACACCATCTTCGTCATCGTCATGGTGGCGCCGATCCTGGTGGTCTGTCTCGTCGCCTTCACGCCCGAGGGCTTCCTGTCGCTGCCGACCAACGGCTTCTCGCTGCGCTGGTTCAGGACCATCGCGAACTATCCCGAATTCATCCACGCCTTCTGGGTCAGTCTCGGCCTCGGCGCGCTGTCTTCGTTCGTTGCGCTCCTGTTCGCGGTGCCGGCCGCGCTCGCCATCGCGCGCTATCGCTTCCGCGGTCGCGATGCGCTGGCGGCGCTGTTCCTGTCGCCGCTGATGATCCCGCATGTCGTGCTCGGCATCGCTTTCCTGCGCTTCTTCACCTCGGCCGGGCTCGGTGGCAGCTTTGCCGCGCTGATCATCGCGCATGTCATCATCGTGTTTCCGTTCGCGCTGCGCCTGACGCTGGCGGCGGCAACCGGCATGGACCGCACCGTCGAGATGGCCGCGGTCTCGCTTGGCGCCGGCGGCTGGACGCTGTTCCGCCGCGTGACGCTGCCGCTGATCCTGCCCGGCGTCATCAGCGGCTGGGCGCTCGCCTTCATCCAGTCCTTCGACGATCTCACCATGACCGTCTTCCTTGCGGCCCCCGGCACCGAGACGTTGCCGGTACGCATGTTCCTTTATATCCAGGACAACATCGATCCGCTGGTGACGTCGGTCTCGGCCTGCGTGATCGCGATCACCATGACCGCCCTCATTCTGCTCGACCGCTTCTACGGGCTCGACCGCGTGCTCGCCGGCAAGGGCGACGCGGGGCGATAGGAGAACCTATGTCAGGAGATTATGACGTCGCCGTCGTCGGCGGCGGACTGCTCGGCTCCGCGATTGCCTGGGGCCTCGGCCGCCTCGGCAAGAAGGTCGCCGTGCTCGACGAAGGCGACATCACCAAGCGCGCTTCGCGCGCGAATTTCGCGCTGGTCTGGGTGCAGAGCAAGGGGCTCGGCATGCCCGCCTACACGGTGTGGACCGTGCAGGCCTCGCAGGCGTGGGGCCGGCTTGCCTCCGAGCTGAAGCAGCAGACCGGCCTCGACGTCGCCCTGCAGCAGAACGGCGGCTTTCACCTCACCCTCGGCGAGGGCGAATTCGGCCAGCGCACCGAGCTCGTCAAGCGCATGCACAATCAGGCCGGTGCGGCCGACTACAAGATGGAGATGCTGCGGCCGTCGGAAGTGAAGAAGGCGCTGCCGCTGATCGGGCCCGAAGTATCCGGCGGCAGCTATTGCCCGCTCGACGGCCACGTCAATTCACTGCGCACGTTCCGCGCCTTCCACACCGGCTTCAAGGCATTCGGCATCGACTATTTTCCGGAGCGTCCGGTCTCGGCGATCAGCAAGAGCGGCGGCGAATTCCGCCTGACCACGCCGAAGGGCGAGCTTCGTGCCGCCAAGATCGTGCTGGCCGCCGGCAATGCCAACCAGACGCTGGCGCCGATGGTCGGCCTCTACGCGCCGATGGGCCCGACCCGCGGCCAGGTCGTGGTGACCGAGCGCACCATGCCGTTCCTGCCGCATCCGCTGACCACGATCCGCCAGACCGACGAGGGCACGGTCATGATCGGCGACAGCAAGGAAGACGAGCTCGACGATCGCACCCTGAAGCCCTCGATCAGCGGCGTCATGGCCGATCGCGCGCAGCGCATGTTTCCGCATCTGGCGCGGCTCAACGTGGTCAGGAGCTGGTCCGGTATCCGCGTCATGCCGCAGGACGGCTTTCCAATCTACGACCAGTCGGAGACGCATCCCGGCGCCTTCGTCGCCTGCTGCCATTCCGGCGTGACGCTGGCCTCGAACCACGCGTTCGAAATCGCGCGCATGGTGGCGCAGGGCGCGCTCGAGCCCGAGCTGGTCGGCGCGTTCTCGGCCAGCCGTTTTGGCGCCGCCGGTGCTGCGAACAACAGCGGCTACTAGAGATTCAAGGAGCCAAGGGGCATCCCATGTTTAGACGATCCGAACAGGACAAACGTCCGCAGGTGCAGATCTTCGTCGACGGCGTTGCCGTCGCGGCGCGCCAGGGCGACACCGTTTCCGCCGCGCTGCTGGCGTCCGGCGTTGACGCGCGGCGCTCCACCGCAGTGAGCGGCGCGCCGCGTCTGCCCTATTGCATGATGGGCGTGTGCTTCGACTGTCTCGTCACCATTGACGGCGTCGGCAATCGCCAGGGCTGCCTCGTGCCGGTCGCCGAGGGCATGCAGGTCGAGATCCAGAAGGGCAAGCGGGAGATCGGAAGATGACTGTGGCTCCCAAACGCGAAGACTATGACGTCGTGGTGATCGGTGCCGGCCCGGCCGGCCTTGCTGCTGCCGCGACCTCAGCCGAAGCCGGTCTCTCCACGCTGCTGCTCGACGAGAACATCGGTCCCGGCGGCCAGGTCTTCCGCGCCATCTCTTCTACACCCGTGACCGATCGCAATCAGCTCGGCGCGGACTATTGGGTCGGCGCCGATCTCGTGCAGGCGCTGCGCGCGAGCAATGCCGAGGTCATTCACCGTGCGACGGTCTGGAGCCTCGACCGCAATCTCGACATCGCCGTGTCCATCGGCGGCGCCTCGGCCTTCGTCAAGGCGAAGCGTGTGATCCTCGCGACCGGCGCGCTGGAGCGACCGTTCCCGATTCCCGGCTGGACGCTGCCGGGCGTGATGACCGCGGGTGCGGCGCAGACCATGCTGAAGTCATCGGCGCTGGTGCCTGATGGCCGCACTGTCATCGCGGGGCAGGGGCCGCTACTCTGGCTGCTGGCCGCGCAGATACTCCGCCTCGGCGGCCGTATCGACCGCATCCTCGACACCACCGAACGCGGCAATTACTTCGCGGCGCTGCCGCATGCCTTCGCCTTCCTGACCTCGCCCTATTTTGCCAAGGGCCTGTCGATGATGCGCGAGGTGAAGGCGAAGGTGCAGGTCGTTTCGGGCGTTACCGAGCTTGCGGCCTCCGGTGATGGCCAGCTCGCCGGCGTCAGTTATGTCGCCGGCGGCAAGCGCGACACCATTCCTGCGGATCTCCTGTTGCTGCATCAGGGCGTCGTGCCCAACGTCAACCTCGCAATGTCCGCGGGCATCGAGCATCGCTGGGACGATCTGCAATTGTGCTGGTCGCCAGTGCTGGATGCGAGCTGTGGCTCATCGGTCGCGGGCATCGCAATCGCCGGCGATGGCGCGGGTATCGGCGGCGCCAACGCTGCCGTGGTCCGCGGTCGCATTGCCGCGCGCGCCGCGGTGGAAGCGCTGGCGCCCGCGGCTGCGGCGAAGCTCGCGCCGATGGCGACGCTCCGCTCCGATCTTGCCAAGGCCGAGCGCGGACGCCTGTTCCTCGACACGCTGTTCCGTCCCGCGCCGCAGTTCCGCATTCCCTCGGGCGACACGATCGTCTGCCGCTGCGAGGAGGTCACCGCAAAGGACGTGCTCGATTCCGTCGCGATCGGCGCCACCGGGCCGAACCAGCTCAAGGCCTATCGTCGCACCGGCATGGGTCCGTGCCAGGGCCGGCTCTGCGGCCTCACCGTCACCGAGCTGATGGCGCAGGCGCGCGGCAAGACTCCGCAGGAAATCGGTTACTACCGGCTGCGCGCGCCGGTGAAGCCGATCACGCTGGCCGAGCTCGCCGCCGTTCCCAAGAGCGAGGCCGACGTGAAGGCCGTGGTGCGCGGATGAGCCAAAACGTGGATGCGATCGTCGTCGGCGGCGGCATCCACGGATGCTCGACCACGCTGCATCTGTGTCTCGCCGGCCTGAAGCCGGTGCTGATCGAGAAGGACTATGCCGGCCGCCACGCCTCCGGCGTCAATGCCGGCGGCGTGCGCCAGCTCGCACGGCACATTCCGGAGATCCCGCTCTCGATCCGCTCGATGGGCATCTGGGAGAAGATCAACGATCTCCTCGACGACGATTGCAGCTTTGAGAGCTACGGCCAGGTCCTCGTCGCGGAAAACGAAGAGGAGCTTGCGGTCTGCCGCGCTCGCGTCGCCGAGCTCAATGCGCTCGGTTTCACCCATGAGGAGCTGATCGACGCTGCTGAGTTGCGACGGCTGGTGCCCGCGGTGGCCGAGACGTGCCCCGGCGGCGTGGTGTCACGGCGCGACGGCGCAGCCAATCCGGCGCAGACGACGACGGCGTTCCGCCGCAAGGCCCAGCAGCTCGGTGCGACCGTGCGCGAAGGCGTGGCGGCCACCAACATCCGCTACAGCGGCGGCCTCTGGCATGTCGATGTCGGGTCGGAGAGCTTTGCCGCGCCGGTGCTGGTTAATGCGGCCGGCGCGTGGGCCGGCAAAATCGCCTCTGATCTCGGCGAGCCGGTGCCGGTCGAGACCGTGGCGCCGATGCTGATGATCACCTCGCGCGTGCCGCACTTCATCGACCCCGTCGTGATCCTGCGCGGGCGAAAGCTGTCCTTCAAGCAGTTCAAGAACGGCACCGTGCTGATCGGCGGCGGCCATCTGGCGACGCCCTACCAGGACCGCAACGAGACGGTGCTGGACTGGAAGAGCCTTGCGACCAGCGCGCAGACCGTGTTCGAGCTGTTCCCGGTGATGCGCAGCGCGACCATCGTCCGTGCCTGGGCCGGCATTGAGGCGAAGATGAAGGACGACATCCCCGTGTTCGGCCCGAGCAGCCGTCACAAGGGGCTCTATCACCAGTTCGGCTTCTCGCTGCACGGCTTCCAGCTCGGTCCCGGCGCCGGCGCCGTCATGGCGGAGCTGATCGTCAATGGCGGCACCCAGACCCGCGTCAGCGATCTCGGCATCGACCGCTTCCATCCCTCCACGCTCTAAGAAGAGGACATCATGAGCATCACCCGCAGCATCCGCACGCCCATCATGCACCGCGCCGTCGAAGCCAACGGCTTCGTCTTCGTCGGCGGCACCATCGCCGACGACACCAGCGTTGCCATGGGCGACCAGACCCGCAACATCCTCGGCAAGATCGCGGGCTACCTGAAGGAAGCGGGCACCGACAAGAGCCGCGTCGTCAGCGCCTCGATCTTCGTCACGGATCTCTCGAAGAAGAAGGAGATGGACGCGGCCTGGACCGAGTTCTTCGGCGACAATCTGCCGACCCGCGCCACCGTCGGCGTCGCCGATCTCGGCGGCGGCGCGCTGATCGAGGTCGTTGTCACCGCGCTCAAGGGCTGATTACGCATGGGGACGCCGGCACCTCTCGTGCTGGCGTCCCTTCGCGCCGCCTTGATCTCGCCCTTTGAAGGGACTAGTTAGAGGCTCCCTCAATCAGGATATTCGAAAGCCATGGATTTCATCCCGACCGCAAAGCCCACCTGCCTTGCTCACGGGGAATTCCATGCCTGCTTCAATCATCCTGTCGAACCTGTCGCTGTCCACGCCTGACGGCCGGTCTCTCCTCTCCAACATCGATCTGACATTTCCGGCCGAGCGGACCGGTCTCGTCGGCCGCAACGGCGTCGGCAAGACGACGCTGCTTGCCTCGATCTCGGGGGAGCATGTTCCCCAGTCCGGGCGCGTTCTGGTCAACGGAACCATCGGCCTGCTGCGCCAGGACGTGCAGTCGCCCCCGGGCACGACCGTGGCCGATCTGTTCGGTGTGCGGCAGGCGCTGGAGCTGCTGCGTCGCGCCGAGCGAGGCGATGCCTCCGCCGACGACATCGCCACGATCGACTGGACGCTCGAAGCGCGGCTCGAGGCCGCGCTGGCGCGCCTCGGGTTCGGGCCGTCTGCCGAGACGGAGCTGTGCCGCCTGTCCGGCGGTCAGATCACGCGGGTTCGTCTCGCGGCGCTGGTCTTTTCCGAACCGGATTTCCTGCTGCTCGACGAGCCCACCAACAATCTCGACCGGGACGGACGCAAGGCCGTCACCGATCTGCTCGCCGCCTGGCGCGGCGGCGCGATCGTCGTCAGCCACGACCGCGGCCTGCTCGACACCATGGACGCGATCGTCGAGCTGACCTCGCTCGGCGCCACGCGCTACGGCGGCAATTGGACGAGCTACCGTGCGCAAAAGGCCGTCGAGCTCGCAGCCGTCAGGCACGATCTCGCGCATGCCGAGAAGCGCCTGTCCGAGATCGACGGCAAGGCGCAGGAGGCCGTGGAGAGGAAAGCGCAGAAGGACAGCGGCGGCCGGAAGAAGCGCGCGAAGGGCGACATGCCGCGCATCCTCGCCGGTGCCCGCAGGGATCGCAGCGAGGATTCCGGCGGCAAGACCGCGCAAATCGCCGAGCGGCGGCGCGCCGAAGCGCTCGACGCCGTCGACACCGCGCGCCGGCGCATCGAGATCTTGCAGCCGCTGTCGGTGAAGCTGCCGGCGACACATCTGCCGGCGGGCAGGGAGGTGCTCTGGCTCGATGGCGTCAGCGCCGGCTATCAGCCGGGGCAGCCGATCCTGCGCGATCTCTCGCTCGCGATCGTCGGCCCCGAGCGCGTCGCGCTGGTCGGGCCCAACGGCTCCGGCAAGACGACGCTGCTGAAGTTGATCGCCGGCGAGCTGCGACCGTTCTCGGGCGTCGTGCGGGTCAGGCCGGACTTCGCGCTGTTCGACCAGGCGGTCAGCCTGCTCGATCCTGAGGTCTCGATCCTGGAGAACTTCCGGCGTCTCAACCCGAAGGCCGGGGCGAATGAATGCCATGCGGCGCTGGCGCGCTTCATGTTTCGCGCCGATGCGGCCTTGCAAGAAGCCGGAAGCCTGAGCGGCGGCCAGATGTTTCGCGCAGGCCTTGCCTGCGTGCTGGGCGGTTCAGCGCCGCCGTCGCTGCTGATCCTGGACGAGCCGACCAATCATCTCGACATCGACTCCATCGAGGCCGTCGAAGCAGGCTTGCGGGCCTATGACGGCGCGCTGCTCGTCGTCAGCCACGACGAGGCGTTCCTGCAGGCGATCGGCGTCACGCGTCGGTTCGATCTTGCCGCCAAGGTGCAAGGCGAGCATGACGGGATCATCTGATCCCGCCTCGCGGTCTGGATATGAAAATGGGTCTTTAAAGTGGGTCTTCGCAGTGACTATCAAATACCCGACGCCCTGCCCCCAGCGCGTCGGGTGGAAAGAATAACTATCAATAAGTGATCCCAACGCAGCTGTTGTGACTCGAACCGCATCAACTTACCACTCCGGTAAACTACCGCGTGGAACCGGGCGCGCTGAACGTGCGGGCGGGAGATTGAAACGCCGTGCGCGGCCTACGACGCCGCGCTGCCGCCCGGCTCCAGCGCTTCGCCCATCTCCAGCGGATGCGCCATGGTCTCGTGCAGCGCCTCGCGATCGAGCTCGCCTTCGGAGATGCTGATGACGACGCATGCGACGCCATTGCCGATCAGATTGGTCAGCGCGCGGCATTCGCTCATGAACTTGTCGATGCCGACCAGGATCGCGATCGACTGGATCGGAATGTCGGGCACGATCGACAGCGTCGCGGCGAGCGTGATGAAGCCGGCGCCGGTCACGCCCGAAGCGCCCTTCGAGGTGATCATGGCAATGCCGAGGATGCCGAGCTCCTGCCAGATGGTCAGATGCGTGTTGGTCGCCTGCGCCAGGAACAGCGTCGCCAGCGTCATGTAGATGTTGGTGCCGTCGAGATTGAAGCTGTAGCCGGTCGGGATCACGAGGCCGACCACCGAGCGCGAGGCGCCGAGATGCTCCATCTTCTGGATCATCTGCGGCAGCACCGTCTCCGACGACGAGGTGCCGAGCACGATCAGGAGCTCGTCCTTGATGTAGGCGATGAAGCGCAGGATCGAGAACCCGGCGAGGCGGGCGATCGCACCGAGCACGATCAGCACGAACAGCATGCTGGTGAGATAGAACGTGCCGATCAGGGCGGCGAGGTTGAGCAGCGAGCCGAGGCCGTAGGCGCCGACGGTGAACGCCATCGCGCCGAAGGCGCCGATCGGCGCCACGCGCACGATGATGCGGATGATGCCGAAGAACATCTTCGCCGCCTTGTCGATCGCCTCCGCGATGGGCTCGCCGGCCTTGCCGAGGAAGGCGATGGCGAAGCCGGAGAGAATCGAGATCAGCAGCACCTGCAGCAGGTCGCCGCGCGCGATCGCGCCGACATAGCTGTCGGGGATGATCGCCATGAGATGGGCGACGATGCCCTCTTCCTTGGCCTTGGTGACATAGGTCGCCACCGACTTCGGATCGATCGTGGCCGGGTCGATGTTGAAGCCGTGCCCGGGCTGCAGGATCTCGCCGACCAGCAGGCCGACCGCGAGGGCCACAGTCGAGACCGTCTCGAAATAGATCAGCGACTTCAGTCCGACCCGGCCGACGCGCTTGAGGTCGCCCATCGAGGAGATGCCGTGCACCACAGTGCAGAAGATGACGGGCGCGATCATCATCTTGATCAGCGCGATGAAGCCGTCGCCGAGCGGCTTCAGGGCCTTGCCGAGGTCGGGATAGAAATAGCCGACGAGCACGCCGAGCGCGATTGCGATCAGAACCTGCACATAGAGGATCTTGTACCAGGGCTGATGCCGGCGGTGAGCGGCTGGCTGGATCGCAATCTGTGTCATATGATGAGCCCCGGAACGCATTGATTCCGCAAGATTTGAATCTTGCATGACTCGCATCATGTGATGGACGCCGCAGAAGCGACAATCACATTTTTGTCGGATCGCACGAACATCAATCGCTGGACCGCAACGGGGGGAACATGACGATCGCAACGGGCTCGGACGAGCAGGCACAAGGCTATTTCCCGCGCTGGAAACTCAAGACCTCGGGCGTGATCATGCCGGAGGAGCGGCTGCCATGGGGCCAGACCATCGTCTCCGGTCTGCAGCATTGCGTTGCGATGTCCGGCTCGACGATCATCGCGCCGCTGCTGATGGGGTTCGATCCCAACGTTGCGGTCCTGTTCTCGGGCATCGGCACGCTGATCTTCTTCGTCATCGTCGCCGGGCGCGTGCCGAGCTATCTCGGCTCCAGCTTCGCCTTCATCGCCGTCGTCATCGCTGCCACCGGCTATGCCGGGCAGGGGCCGAACCCGAACATCTCGGTTGCGCTCGGCGGCATCGTCGGCGCGGGCGTGCTCTATGGCGTGATCGCGCTGATCGTGATGTGGTTAGGCACGGGCTGGGTCGAGCGCCTGATGCCGCCGGCCGTCACCGGCGCCGTCGTCGCCGCCATCGGCCTCAATCTCGCGCCGGTCGCGGTCAAGGCGGTGAGCGCGAATGGGTTCGACACCGGGATCGGGCTTGCCACCGTGCTGATGATCGGCGTGGTGGCCGTTGCAGCGCCCGGCCTGTGGCGCCGCCTGCCGATCATCCTTGGCGCGATCGGCGGGTATCTTTTGTACATGCTGTTCGCGAACGGCCTTGGCTTCGGCAAGCCGATCGACTTCACCCAGCTTTCGGCCGCGCCGTGGCTCGGTTTGCCGAGCTTCACCACGCCGACCTTCCAGGCCGATGCGATCTTCCTGATCGCGCCGGTCGCGGTCATCCTCGTCGCCGAGAATCTCGGGCACATCAAGGCCGTCGGCGCCATGACGGGCCGGAGTCTGGATGCCTATCTCGGGCGCGCCTTGTTCGCCGACAGCCTCGCGACCATCGTTGCGGCCTGTGGCGGCGGCACCGGCGTCACCACCTATGCCGAGAATATCGGCGTCATGGCAGCGACGAAGGTCTACTCGACCCTGTTGTTTGCCTTCGCGGCCACGGTGTCGATCCTGCTCGGCTTCTCGCCGAAATTCGGCGCGCTGATTCTCTCGATCCCGGGTCCGGTCATCGGCGGCCTCTCGATCGTGCTGTTCGGCCTGATCGCCGCGATGGCGGGCCGGATCTGGGTCGAGAACAAGGTCGACTTCGCAAACCCGGCGAACCTCATCACCGTCGCCGTAGCGCTGACCGCGGGCGCCGGCGACCTCACGCTCAAGTTTGGCGCGTTCACGATCGGCGGGATCGGTACCGCGACCTTCGGCGCAATCATCCTCTATCAGATCCTGACCTTGCCGCTGGCGCGTCGCATCGAGTGAATCCCAGGGATGCATTGGAGGGATGGAACAAAACGCCGGTTCCCTCCATGATGACGCATCTGGAGAAAACACATGCCGCACACCGAACGCTCAACTTCCTTTCCCTCGCGCCTCGTTGGCCAGTACGCGCTGGTGACTGGCGCCTCGCAAGGCATCGGCCGGGCCGTCGCCATCCGGCTCGCGCAGGAAGGCGCGACCGTCGCCATCAACTATTTCGAACACGCCGGAAGAGCCGAGGAGACGCTGGCGCTGGCGCGGACGGCATCGAGCGACCGTGGCCACGGCAGGCTCGATCACATCATCGTCAAGGCCAACGTCGGCAACGAGCAGGACATCGCCGCGATGTTCGAGACGGTGCTGGCGCGCTTCAAGCGCCTCGACTGTCTCGTCAACAATGCCGGCTTCCAGCAGGAATCGCCGAGCGATGCGCTCGACGTCGAAACCTATCGCCGCATCATCGACGTCAACCTCAACGGCGCCGTGCTCTGCGCGCAGAAGGCGCTTGCGCACTTCGTCGCGCGCGGCGGAGGCGGCAGCATCATCAACTGCTCCAGCGTCCACCAGATCATTCCGAAACCCGGCTACCTCGCTTATTCCATCAGCAAGGGCGGCATGGCCAACCTGACGCGCACACTGGCGCTGGAGTTCGCCAGCCGCGGCATTCGCGTCAATGCGGTCGGCCCCGGCGCCATCGACACGCCGATCAACGAAGCCTGGACCGGCGACCCCGAAAAGCGCGGCGTCGTCACCAGCCACATTCCGCTCGGCCGTGTCGGCACGCCGGAGGAGATCGCGGCCGTGTTCGCTTTCCTCGCCTCCGACGATGCGAGCTACATCACCGGGCAGACCATCTATGCCTGCGGAGGCCTGACGCTGTTTCCGGAGTTTCGCGAGAACTGGGCGAGCTAGCTCGGTTCGCCGAAAGCGGGGTTCGTGCGGCATCTGGCAGAATCCGCCGGCGCAGACTACATCTGCGCCATGGCAAACCCTCCGGTGGCAAACTCCACGCTCCAGGACTTCGTCGGCCGGCACGAACGACTGTTCGTTCTGACCGGCGCCGGCTGCAGCACCAATTCGGGCATTCCCGACTACCGCGACAGCCATGGCAATTGGAAACGGACCCAGCCGGTCAATTTCCAGGCCTTCATGAATGAAGAGTCCACGCGCCAGCGCTATTGGGCCCGCAGCCTGATCGGCTGGCGGCGGTTCGGCCAGGCGAGGCCGAATGATGCGCATCATGCCCTGGCCCGCCTCGAGGCGGGCGGGCGCTGCGAGATGCTGCTGACCCAGAATGTCGACCGGCTGCATCAATCCGCCGGCCACCGGCAGGTGATCGATCTGCACGGCCGGCTCGATCTCGTCCGCTGCATGGGCTGCGGAGCGAAGACGCCGCGCAGCGAATTCCAGGACACGCTGGGGCGCATGAACGCGGAATGGCTGGCGCTCGACGCCGCGGATGCGCCCGACGGCGACGCCGATCTGGAGCATGCAAATTTTTCCTCGTTCAACGTGCCTGCTTGCGAAGCCTGCGGCGGCATTCTCAAGCCCGACGTCGTGTTCTTCGGCGAGAACGTGCCGCGCGACATCGTCGCGACCGCGCAGGACCATCTGTCGCAGGCCGACGCCATGCTGATCGTCGGCTCGTCGCTGATGGTCTATTCCGGCTTCCGCTTCGTGCAGGCCGCCGCGAACCGCAAAATCCCGATCGCTGCGGTCAATCTCGGGCGCACCCGGGCCGACGATCTCCTGACGCTCAAGGTCGAGGAGCGCTGCGAAGCGGCGCTTGCATTCCTGCTCTGATCGCGCGGGCGGCGAACACGCCTTGCCTATTGCATAGGTGCCAAGCAGAATGGCCGGGCGCGGCGTTGTCCTCGTCGTCCATGGCATGGAAATTGCTGCGTTTTCGCCCTGAGTTTTGACGATCAGCCGGAGAATTTGGAATGCTTGAGGGAGCCGAGGTGCGGCTTGCCGTCGATATCGGTGGCACGTTCACCGACATCGTGCTGGACGTGGGTGAGGTGCGCAAAACCCGCAAGGTGCTGACGACGCCACAGCGCCCCGAACAGGCGGTGCTGGACGGCATGCGTCTCATCCTCGCGGATGCGCGTGCCCATATCAGCGACATCGACGTCTTCATTCACGGCACGACGCTCGCGACCAACGCGATCATCGAGCGCCGCGGCGCAAAAACGGCGCTGATCGCGACCGATGGCTTCCGCGACGTGCTCGATATCGGCACCGAGAGCCGCTACGACCAGTATGATCTCGGCATCGACAAGCCGAAGCCGCTGGCGCCGCGTTCCCTACGCTTCACCGTGCCCGAGCGCATCGATGCCCACGGCGCCATTCGCCTCCCGCTGGACGAGACGGCCGTGCGTGCACTCGCGCCGAAATTGCGCGAGCTGAAGGTCGAGAGCGTCGCCATCGCCTTCCTGCACTCCTACGCCAATCCCGAGCACGAGCGCCGCGCTGCGGCGGTCATCGCCGAGGAGATGCCCGGCATCTCCGTGACGGTGTCTTCTGCCGTTTGCCCGGAAATCCGCGAATATGAGCGCACATCGACGGCGGTCGCCAATGCCTATGTGCAGCCGCTGATCGACGGTTATCTCGCCCGCATGGCCGACGCCCTGCAGGTCGAGCAGTTCCGCGGCGCGATCTATCTCGTGACCTCGGGCGGCGGCGTCACCTCGATCGAGACGGCGCGGCGCTTTCCCGTGCGTCTCGTCGAATCCGGTCCCGCCGGCGGGGCGATCTTCTCGGCGCAGATCGCCGCACGCCTCGGCGAGAGCAAGGTGCTCTCCTTCGACATGGGCGGCACCACCGCGAAGATCTGCCTGATTGAAAAGTACCAGCCCGAGACCTCGCGCGTGTTCGAGGTCGACCGCGCGGCGCGCTTCCTCAAGGGCTCCGGCCTGCCGGTGCGCATTCCCGTGATCGAGATGGTCGAGATCGGCGCCGGCGGCGGCTCGATCGCCCATGTCGATGCCATGAAGCGCGTCACCGTCGGCCCCGAGAGCGCCTCGTCGGAGCCGGGACCCGCCTGCTACGGCCGCGGTGGCCAGCGTCCGGCCGTGACGGATGCGGACGTTGCCCTCGGCATGATCGATCCCGATGCCTTTGCCGGCGGCACGATCAAGCTCGACCCGGAGCTGTCGAAGAAAGCCCTGCTGAGCAGTGTCGGCGAGCCGCTCGGCCTGTCGGCGGAGACGGCCGCCTATGCCGTGCACGAGGTGGTCTGCGAGAACATGGCGAGCGCAGCGCGCGTCCATGCGGTCGAACGCGGCGAGATCGTCGGCCAGCACACGCTGATCGCTTTCGGTGGTGCTGCGCCGCTGCATGCGGCCCGTGTCGCCGAGAAGATCGGCGTGTCCAAGGTGATCGTGCCGTCGAATGCCGGCGTCGGCTCGGCGGTCGGATTCCTCGCGGCTCCCATCGCCTACGAGCTGGTGCGCAGCCGCCATGTGCGGCTCGACGATTTCGACACCAAGGCCGTCTCCGACCTGCTGCAGGAGATGGTGACCGAAGCCCGCGCGCTGGTCGAGCCGGGTGCGGCCGGTGCACCGGTGCGGGAGCGCCGTGCGGCCTTCATGCGCTATGTCGGCCAGGGCCACGAGATCACCGTCGAGCTGCCGAACCGGCCGCTCACCTCGGCCGATCTCGCCGGCCTGCGCCAGAAGTTCGAGGCGGACTATTCGGCGATGTTCGAGCGCCCGATCCCGGGCGCTGCGATCGAGGTCTTGAGCTGGTCGGTGCTCGCGACCACCGAGGCGCGCAATCCGTCGACCGTCGCGGCCGTCACGCGCAAGCCTGCGGCCAAGGCCTCCGGCAGCCGAAAGTTCTTCGACGGAAGGGCAGGCGAGGTGATCGAGATCCCGCTCTATCGCCGCGAGGACATGGCGCCGGGCGCGACCATCGCGGGCCCCGCCGTGATCGCGGAAGACGAAACGTCTACCTTCGTCTCCACCAGTTTTGACGCGCATATCGATGGTGCCGGCAGCATCGTCATGGAACGAAAGGCGGCCTGATCATGAGCAAGGCAAATGGCGCGAGCCTGATCGACCTTCAGATCATGTGGCACCGGCTGATCGCCGTGGTCGAGGAGCAGGCGCAGGTGCTGCTCCGCACCGCCTTCAGCCCGATCGTGCGCGAATGCGGCGACCTCTCCGCCGGCGTGTTCGACCTCAGGGGGCGCATGCTGGCGCAGGCGGTGACCGGCACGCCCGGCCACGTCAACTCGATGGCGGAATCGGTCAAGCACTTCATCAACCATTTTCCGCTCGAGACGATGAAGGAAGGCGACGCCTACATCACCAACGATCCCTGGATGGGTACCGGCCACCTCAACGACTTCGTCGTCACCACGCCCTGCTTCAAGGACGGCAAGGTCGTCGCGCTGTTCTCCTGCACCAGCCACCTTATGGACATCGGCGGCATCGGCTTCGGGCCTGACGCCACCGACGTGTTCATGGAGGGGCTCTACATCCCCATGCTGAAGCTGATCGACCAAGGCGTCGTCAACGAAACGCTGATGGCGATGATCCGCACCAACACGCGGCTGCCGATCGACACCGAGGGCGACACCTATTCGCTCGCCGGCTGCAACGATGTCGGCTGCGAGCGGCTGGTCGAGATGATGACCGAGTTCGGCATCGACACGCTCGACGTGCTCGGCGACTATATCTGCGACCGCTCGCGCGAGGCGGTTCTCGCCGAGATCGCAAAGCTGCCGAAGGGCAGCTGGCGCAACACCATGGTGGTGGACGGCTATGATGCGCCGGTGACGCTGGCGGCGACGCTGACGATCTCGGATGACGGCATCCACGTCGATTTCGACGGCACCTCCGCCGCCTCGAAGTTCGGCATCAACGTGCCCTTGTCCTACACCACGGCCTATACCGTGTTCGGCCTCGGCTGCGTCGTCGCCTCGCAGATCCCGAACAATGCCGGCTCGCTCTCGCCGCTGACGGTGTCGGCGCCTGCTGGCGCGATCCTCAATGCGCCCAAGCCCGCGCCGGTGGCCTCGCGCCACATCATCGGTCAGATGTTGCCCGACGTGGTGTTCGGCTGCCTGCGCCAGATCATTCCCGAGCGCGTGCCGGCCGAGGGCACGTCCTGCCTGTGGAATCTCAACGTCCGCGGCCAGACCCGCTCGGGCGTCGGCGGCAATTACGGGTTCTCGATGGCGGTGACCTCCAACGGCGGTACCGGCGCGCGCTTCGGCAAGGACGGGCTGTCGGCGACTGCCTATCCAAGCGGCGTGCGCGGCACGCCGGTCGAGATCGCGGAGACGCAGACGCCGCTGATCTTCTGGCGCAAGGAGCTGCGTCCGGATTCCGGCGGAGCAGGGCGCACCCGCGGCGGCCTCGGCCAGATCATCGAGGTCGGCAGCGGCGTCGATGCGCCGTTCGACATCCTCGCCGCATTCGACCGCATCGATCATCCGCCGCGCGGGCGCGATGGCGGCAAGAACGGCGAGGCAGGCTATGTCGGTTTGAAATCCGGCAAGAAGTTGCGTGGAAAAGGCTTTCAGCAGGTGCCGCCGGATGACAGGCTAGTGGTGCATACGCCCGGCGGCGCCGGCATCGGCGCACCCACCGAGCGCGACCGCGCTGCGGTCAAGGACGACATCGACAGCGGGCTCGTGTCCGCCGACAATGCGGCTGCAGTCTATGGGTACGCGCGCTGATGCGTCAGCGCGTGCGGTAACAAACGGAGGGGCTCGATGATCACGCGACGGAATTTCACCGCGGGCGCAGCGACGCTGCTCGCCGCCGGACACATCTCCACCCGTGCGCGGGCGGCGACGACAAGCTGGGACATGTCGACGGTCTGGCCGGACGGCAATTTCCACACCCAGAATGCGATGGCGTTCGCGGAGGAAGTGAAGAAGCAGAGCAACGGCTCGGTCGCGATCACCGTGAAGGCGGGCGGCCAGCTCGGCTTCAAGGGCCCCGAGCATCTGCGCGCCGTGCGCGACGGCCTCGTGCCGCTCGCCGACGTCCTCAACATCCAGCAGGTCGGTGACGAGCCCTTCATGGGCGTCGAGAGCATCCCCTTCCTGTGCGGCTCGATGGACGAGCTCAAGGTGCTGCACAAATATGTGCGGCCCGAATACGAGAAGGTCGCCGCGCGCAACAACCAGAAGATCCTCTACATCGTGCCGTGGCCGACGCAGTACCTGCATCTCAAGGTCAAGGTCGCCGACGTCGAGGGCCTGAAGAACATCAAGATCCGCGTGCCCGACAAGAACGCGGTCGACATGCTGGCCGTGGTCGGCATGGCCCCGGTGATGATCCCGTGGGGCGAGACGATTCCTGCTCTGGCATCGGGCGCCGTCTCGGGCGTCTCCACCTCGTCGGTGTCGGGCGTCGACGGCAAGTTCTGGGAATTCCTCAAATACGTCTACCCGACCAATCATGTCTGGTCGTCACAGATGCTCACCGTAAATCTCGATTCCTGGAAGGCGCTCAGCGCCGATCAGCAGAAGCTCGTCGCGGATGTCGCGGCGAAGATGGAGCCGGGCTTCTGGGCGAACTCGCTCAAGGCCGACGCCGACAGCCTCGCCCGCCTGAAAGAGGGCGGCATGGAGGTGGTGCCGGTGTCGGACGCGATGATGAAGGACATCCGGGCCAAGACCGCGCCGCAGCTCGATGCCTTCGTCAAGCGCGTGCCGGCGGCCGAAAAGCCGGTGCGGTCCTATCTCGCCGAAATGAAGCGCGGCTGAGGGCGGAGCCGTGGTGAGCGTCTCGCCTGAAGCACCGCAAAGCCTCAATGCAGCGGCGCCCGCGCCGCTGCGCATCCTCCTCGACGGCATCGACCGTCTCGGCCGGCTCGACGGCTGGATCGGCGGCGGCTGCCTGCTGACGCTGACGCTGTTGATGCTGTGCGAGGTCGCAACCCGCTTCCTCTCGAACTTCCTGCCGTTCTTCCCGCCGAGCATCTCGATCGCGTGGGAATATTCCTCCTACCTCATGGCGGCCTCGTTCACCTTCGGCGCCGCCATGACCCTGCGCGTCGGCGGCCACATTCGCGTGGTGCTGCTGCTGAAGAATGCGCCGGCGCCGGTGCAGCGCGCGCTCGAGATCCTCTCGGCGGCGGCCGGCTTCGCCTTCATGGCGTTCCTGACCTCGGCCATGGCCAAGTTCGCCTTCAGCGCCTATGTGCGCGGCCAGGTCTCGACCTCGAGCGACACGCCGCTGTGGTTTCCGGAAGCCGTCGTCACCTTCGGCATGCTGCTGCTCACGCTGCAGTTCCTGGCGCGCGCAATCCAGGCGGTGCTCGGCCTGCCGCTGGAGGATCACCGCATGAAGGCCTCGCCCGTCGAATGACCGTCTTGCCCGCACCCGGATTCAGGATCGCATGACCATCGAAGTCCTCGCTCTGTTCGCGATCCTGTTTGCGCTGCTGGCCTGCGGCGTGTGGATCGGCCTCACGCTTGCGCTCACCGCGACGCTGTTGCTGGCGATGTTTCGCTCGATCCCGCTCGACAAGTTGCTGCCGCAATACGCCTGGAACATCCTGACGACGCAGGAGCTGCTGGCGCTGCCGCTGTTCATCCTGATGGGCGAGCTGCTGTTCCGCACCCGGCTGTCGCGCTCGCTGTTTCAGGGCCTCGCGCCCTGGGCCGGACTGCTGCCGGGCCGCCTGCTGCATGTGAACGTGATCGGCTGCACCATCTTCGCGGCGATCTCGGGCTCGTCGGCCGCAACCACGCAGGTGATCGGCCGCATGTCGCTCAACGAGCTGCTGCGCCGTGGCTATTCGCGCGACATCGCGATCGGCTCGCTCGCCGGCGCCGGCACGCTCGGCTTTCTGATCCCGCCGTCCAACATCATGATCATCTACGGCGTGCTCGGCGACGTCTCGATCCTGAAGCTGTTTACGGCGGGCGTGCTGCCCGGCCTGCTGCTCGCCGCCACCTTCATGGGCTGGGTGATGCTGCACACCACGCTCAAGCCATCGATGGTGCCGGAGACCGAAGCAAAGCTCTCGCTGGTGCCGTGGGGCGAACGCTTCGCCGCGCTCAAGGACCTCGCGCCGGCGCTGTTCCTGATCGCCTGCGTGCTCGGCTCGATGTATGGCGGTCTCGCGACGCCCTCGGAAGCCGCGGCCGTCGGCGTGCTCGGCGCCGGGCTGGTCGCCTGGGCGCAGGGCTCGATGTCGCAACAGGTGATGCGCGACGTGCTGATCGGCTCGGTCGTGACCTGCTCGATGATCGCGCTGATCGTGCTGGGCGCATCGATCCTCGGCAATGCCGCAGCGTTCCTCGGCATTCCTCAGGCGGTGGCCGCCTTCGTCAAGGGACTCGGCCTGTCGCCCTTCATGCTGATCGTCGTGCTGGTCATCTTCTATTTGATCCTCGGCTGCTTCCTCGACGGCTTCTCGATGATCGTGATGACGCTGCCGATCGTGCTGCCGATCGTGAAGGGTGCCGGCTTCGACGAGATCTGGTTCGGCATCTTCCTCGTGCTCGCGGTCGAGATGGCGCAGATCACCCCGCCGGTCGGCTTCAACCTGTTCGTGATCCAAGGCCTCACCGAGGACGGACTCGGCTACATCGCGCGCGTCACGATGCCGTATCTGGTGATCATGATCGGCTTCGTGCTGCTGCTGACGCTGTGGCCGGGCATCGTCACGATCCTGCCGCGTGTGCTGTACGGGTAAAGCGTTCCGGCGGTTTGATTCGACACCGTCATGCCCGGGACAAGCCCGGGCATGACGGTCTCCGCCTTACGCCGCCGCCTTCTTCCGCGCGAGCTCGGCCTTGTACAGCTCGAACTCCTCCGCAATGGCCTTTGCGACTGACGGCCGCTGGCGCAGGCGCTCGAAGTAGGCCTTCACGTTCGGCCATTTCGCGAGCTCGATCGGCGGCGTCGCCATGGTCCAGTTGATGACCGTGACGAGATAGGCGTCGGCCACGCTGAAATGGTCGAGCAGGAAGTCGCGGCCCTTCAGGTAGTTGTCGAGATAGTCGAGCCGCGACAGGTTCTTCTCCAGCACATAGGCTTTGGCTTCCTGCGGCGCCTTGCGGTCGAGCACGGGGATGAAGAGGCCCTTGTGCAGCTCGGTGCCGATGAAGCAGAGCCATTGATGCAGCCTTGTGCGCTCGATGCCCTCCGTGGCGCCGAGGCCGGATTGCGGAAAACGGTCCGCGACATATTGCAGGATCGCGGCGTTCTCGGTCAGCACCACGCCCTCGTCGGTACGCAGCGTCGGCACGAGGCCGATCGGGTTCACGGTGCGGAAGTCGGTGCCGTCGTTCAGCACCTTCTTGGTCGGCGGATCGACTTCGAGATAGGTCGCATCGGCGCCGGCTTCATACAAAGCGACGCGCGTCGCCATCGAGCAGGCGAGCGGCGAGAAATAGAGATCCATCTGTAGCCTCCTTGGGCAATTCCTTTTCGGGTGTCGCTCAACCTGGCCAGATTGATTTTTGTACCATCTTGCATAATATATCGATGGTCAAGGATTATTTTGCGAAATGGTACAAAAATCAAAACCGCCAGCTGCTGCCAATCCGCCCGAGCGCCGTAGCGAACCCAAACGCCGCGGCCGCCCACGCGCCTACGAACCCGATGTCGCGCTCGGCAAGGCGCTCGATCTGTTTCGCAAGCAAGGCTTCGCGGCGACTTCGCTCGATGATTTGAGCGAAGCGACAGGCATGAACCGGCCGAGCCTTTACGGCGCGTTCGGCGACAAGCGCGAGCTCTACATCAAGAGCTACCAGCGCTATCGCGAAGAGGCGGCCGCCTCCATGGTCGAGATCTTCCGCCAGGAGATGCCGCTTCGCCAGCGGCTCGAGCGCATCTACGCGGCCGCGCTGGACATCTACCTTTCCGGCGACACCGGTCCGCGCGGCTGCTTCACGGTCGTCACCGCCGCCTCCGAAGCCGTCGGCGATCCTGACATCCGCGCCATGGTGCTCGACGGCCTCACCGGGCTCGACAAGGCGTTCGCAAGCTGTTTCCGCCGCGCGAAAGAGAAAGGCGAGTTGCCGGAGAGCGCCGATCCGTTCGCGCTTGCGCAGATCGCCTCCGCCACCGTTCACACCATCGCCATTCGCTCGCGCGCCCGCGTCCCGCGCAAGGAGCTCGAAGCGATCGTGAAGGGCGCGATCGACGTGATGCTGGGGACGAAGGGGTAGGCCGTCGTCCCGGGGCGCGCCGGAACGACAGTGAATATGTGGCGCGAGCCCTCTCTGCATCGTCGTCCTGGCGAAAGCCAGGACCCATAGCCACTGAATGCAGTTTGGCGATGACTCGGAGTTGCCGCCGCCGCGCTAAAACCTTGGCCTGGGGTAATGGGTCCTGGCCAGGACGACGCCCCCAGGGGCCAGTCGTGGCCTACCTACGCCGCGCGGATATTCGCGAGGAAACGGTCAACCTCATCGCGCAGCCGCTGCGATTGTTTGGCCAGCTCGATCGCCGAGCCCAGCACCTCCTCGGCGGCGGTGCCCGTGGCTGCGATGCCGTCGGTGACGCCGGCGATGTTCTGCGAGACCTCACCGGTGCGGGCGGCGGCCTGCTGGACGTTTTGCGCGATTTCCTGCGTGGCGGTGCCCTGCTGGCCGACGGCGGCGGCAATCGCCGCCGAGATCTCGTCGACCTGCTGGATCGTCGCACAGATCGACTGGATGCCGTCCACCGCACCGCTGGTTTCGCCCTGAACGGCCGTCACCTGCGCGCCGATCTCTTCCGTCGCCTTTGCCGTCTGCGTCGCCAGCGCCTTCACTTCGGAGGCGACCACGGCGAAGCCGCGGCCGGCTTCGCCCGCGCGCGCCGCCTCGATCGTCGCATTGAGCGCGAGCAGGTTGGTCTGTCCCGCAATGCCGTTGATGAAGGAGACGACGTCGCCGATCTTCTGCGCGGCGTCGGCGAGGCTCTGCACGCGCGCATTCGACTGCCGGCCGTCGCTGGCAGCCTTGCCGACGACCTCGGTCGCATGCGCCAGCCGCCGGCTGATCTCGGTCATCGACGACGACAGCTCTTCCGCGGCGGCCGCGACGGTCTGCACGTTCTCCGACGCGAGCGCGGAGGCCGACGACACCGTACGGGTCTGCTCGCGCGACTGCGCGACGATGGCCGACATCGAGCGTGCGGTGTGCTCCATCTCGACGGCGGCCGCCGACACCGTCGTGACCACGTCGCGAATGCTGGCTTCGAAATTGTCAGCCAGCGCGGCGAAGGCGCGCCGCTTCTCCGCTTCCGACTGCGCCTTGGCCTCGAGCTGCTCGGCCTGGAGGTTTGCAAAATTCACCGCGTTGTCGCGGAACACCGCGACCGCCTTCACCATCGCGCCGACCTCGTCGTTCGCCCGGCTTTCGGGAACTGCGACGTCGAGACGTCCGTCCGCGAGATCGCGCATCACGTTCGTGATCGACAGGATCGGCCGCGAGATGCTGCGGGCGATGAGATAGCCGACGATGCCCGCCAGCACGAGCCCGAGCGCGGCAATGCCGATCGCGAGCATCCAGGCGCGGTCGGCCGAAGCCTCGTAATCGGCATTGTCCATCACGAGCTCGACGGCGCCGATCGGCTTGCCGGAAAAATCCCGGATCGGTCCGAGCAGCGCGGCAACCGGCGCCGTGTCCAGTTTCGCTTGCCGCACCGTGAAATCGCCGCCGGCGGCGCGGCCGTACTCGGCCGCATCGAAGAAGCTCCTGCCCTTCAGCGTGCCGCCGAACAGCTTGAAGTTCGTGCCGTCGGCGAGGTGGAAGGCCACGTCGACATGGCGGTTGGCCTTGAAGTCGTCGAGGAAGGACTGGCCGAAGGTCAGGCCGAACTCGACCGAACCGAGATGCTTGCCCCCTTGCGCGATCGGCACCACGCCGCGGATGCCGAGCCCGGCGACGCCGCCTTCGAGGCCGACCACGACCTTGCGATCCTGGTTGGCAAGGACGACGGTCTTGCGGAAGCCGGAGAGATCGTCGCCGAACTTGGCGGGCTGGTGCACGCGCAGGAACGAGGTCGCCGGTGGGACGTGGAACTGGAACTGCTCGACGCCGTACTCCGATTTGGTCGCGGCAAACACCGGTCCGAACAGGCCGACGAGCGCGTTGCGATCCTGCTTCGCCATCGCGTCCTGCGTCGCCGGCATCGCGGCCACCACCGTGCTCATCGCGGCGGCGCGGCGGGACTCCTCGGCGATCCGGGACAACAGCGCGTCGTAATGGCTGCGCAGCTCGCGCTGGTCGGCGCGGTCGATGATCCCGGCGATGATCCACATCGCGCCGAGCACCGCGATCAGCGCCGTCGCCGCCGCCGTCACCGCCAGCGCAACCGTGATCCGCATCCTGAGGCCGAGGCTCGTCCGCATGTCCGACTCGTTGTTTGAGCGTTCGTTAACAACGCCTATCAACTTCTCGCTAAGAGAGGGTGAACGGGACAGGGCGCGGGGTGGTTGTGGGGTTATTGCCTCAGCTGCCTGCTCCGACACAGGTATCGTCCCGGCCCCCGTGCGCAATTGCGCACTAGGCCGGGACGACACTAAGCACGAGGCGCTGGCGTTCGCGAAAACAGCGAGCCTCTAATACCCCCTGACCCGATCCACCACGTTCTCCAGCGCGCCGCCCGCCTCGAACCGCGCGATCTGCTCGGCAACATAGGCCGAGATGGCTTCGGCGTCGGTGTCGGCGGCGTTGTGCGGGGTCAGCACCACCTTGGGATGGGTCCAGAACCGGCTGTCGTTCGGCTGCGGCTCCTGCACGAAGACGTCGAGCGAGACGGCGCCGAGGGTGCCGTCGTCGAGACAGGCCAGGATGTCGGCCTCGTTCTGTAGGCCGCCGCGGCCGGCATTGATCAGCACGGGCGCGCCGAGCGGGCTGGTGCGGTTGAGCTTTGCAAAGACGTCGCGGTTGAGGATGCCGTGCGTGTCGGGCGTCAGCGGGAGCAGCGAGACCAGGATGTCAGTCTTGCGCAGAAACGCATCGATTCCGTCCGTGCCGTGGAAGCATTCGACGCCGTCGATCACGCGCGGGCTGCGGCTCCAGCCGGCGACGCGGAAGCCGAGCCGCCGCAGCACGTCGGCCGCATCCGCGCCGAGGGTGCCGAGCCCCATCATGCCCACTGTGACGGCGCTCGCCGGCCACTGATAGAGCGGCGCCCAGCGCTTTGCGCGCTGCGAGTCCCGCAAGTAAAGCTCCTGGCGGTGGTGCATCAGCACGTGCAGCACGACATATTCGGTCATGCGGTTGGTCAGGTCCGGCACGGCGACGCGCACCAGCGGCACGCCGGGCAGGCTCGTGTCGGCCATCAGCGCATCGACGCCGGCGCCCAGATTGAAGATCGCCCGCAGATTGGGGAAGGAGCCGAGATCGCCCGGCACCGGCTTCCACACCGCGGCATAGTGCACCTCGGCCGGATCGAGCGTGCCATCGGGCAGCAGCACCACCCGGCGGCCGCCGCAGACCGCATCGAACCGGACCTTCCAGCGTTCCGGCAGCCAGTTCTGCTGCGTGCTGTTGATCAGGACGGCGAGTGTGCCCTTGGTCATTCGAAGTGCCTCATGAGGTTCCGCTTTTGCAGGCCCTCCTTGACACGATCTGCCGGATTTTTCTTGCAAATTTTTTCCGCATCCCTGTCGGGGCGGGGCATATTGGACCGTCTTCAGAACAAGAGGTCGGGGAAGGTGGCTGCCCATGCTTTATGCGATACTTTGCTATCACGATGAGGACTTCGTCGGCTCCTGGAGCAAGGAGCAGGACGAGGCCGTGATGAAGAAGCTCGCCGTGGTGCAGGAGAAGCTCACCCAGCAGGGCCGGCTCGGGCCGGTGGCGCGGCTGCTGCCGACCACCGCGGCGGCGACGCTGCGCAAGGAGGATCCGCCGCTGGTGCTCGACGGTCCCTATGCCGAGACCAAGGAGCAGCTGCTCGGCTTCTACATCGTGGACTGCAAGAATCTCGACGAGGCGCTCGATGTCGCGCGCGACCTTGGCGCGGCCAATCCCGGGGGCGCCTATGAGGTGCGTCCCGTCGGCGTGTTCCGGCCCGGAGGAATTTCGGCGTGAGCGACACCGACACCGCCTGGATCGAGACTGCGCTGACCTCGGCGCGACCCCAGGCGGTGGGCGCGCTGCTGCGCTACTTCCGTAATCTCGATACCGCCGAGGAAGCCTTCCAGAACGCCTGCCTGCGGGCGCTGAAGACCTGGCCGCAGAACGGACCGCCGCGCGATCCCGCGGCCTGGCTGATCATGGTCGGCCGCAATGTCGCAATCGACGAGGTGCGCCGCGCCCGCAAGCAGCAGCCGCTGCCCGAGGACGACCAGGCCATCTCGGACCTCGACGATGCCGAGGGCGCGCTGGCCGAGCGGCTCGACGGCTCGCATTATCGCGACGACATCCTGCGGCTGATGTTCATCTGCTGTCATCCGCAACTGCCGGCGACGCAGCAGATCGCTCTCGCGCTGCGCATCGTCTCGGGTCTCACGGTGAAGCAGATCGCGCGCGCCTTCCTGGTCTCGGACGCCGCGATGGAGCAACGCATCACGCGCGCCAAGGCGAAGGTCGCCGAGGCCGGGACACCGTTCGAGGCGCCGGGCGCCATCGAGCGCTCGGAGCGGCTCGCCGGCGTCGCCGCGATGATCTACCTGATCTTCAACGAGGGCTATTCCGCAAGCGGCGACACCGCCGAAATCAGGAAGCCGCTGTGCGAGGAAGCGATCCGGCTGGCGCGGCTGTTGCTGCGGCTGTTCCAGAGCGAGCCGGAGATCATGGGACTGACGGCGTTGATCCTGCTGCAGCATGCGCGCAGCGCCGCGCGCTTTGCCGCGGACGGCTCGCTCATCCTGCTCGACGACCAGGACCGCTCGCTGTGGAACGGCCCCATGATCGCCGAGGGCCTCGCGCTGATCGACAAGGCGATGCGCCATCGCCGCACCGGGCCCTACCAGATCCAGGCCGCGATCGCCGCACTGCATGCCCGCGCTGCGACGCCGGAGGAGACCGACTGGACCCAGATCGACCTGCTCTATGGCGCGCTCGAAGTGGTGCAGCCCTCGCCGGTGGTGACGCTCAACCGCGCGGTCGCGGTCTCCAAGGTGCGCGGGCCGCAAGCCGCGCTCGACCTGATCGAGCCGCTGGCGCCGAAACTCGCCAACTATTTTCATTTCTACGGCGTGCGCGGCGCCTTCCTGATGCAGCTCGGCCGCAACGACGAGGCCCGTGTCGCCTTCGACCGCGCCATCGCGCTGGCCAACACCTCCGCGGAAGCCGCCCACATCCGCATGCATCTCGACCGGTTGATCCGGGACAGCCAGCCGAAGGCGGGTGGCGAAGGCGCGAAGCAGAGCGCGAAGGCGAAATAGGGCAGGGTGCTTCCACATCGTCATGCCCGGGCTTGTCCCGGGCATCCACGTTCTTTCATATCCGCGCCAAGAACGTGGATGGCCGGGACAAGCCCGGCCATGACGTGGGGTGGGCGGTCTGCCAAGAAATTCTCTTCAAGACTGTCGGCCCCGGCCATCCTCCTTCGTCTTAATCCCATCAAGGGAGCCATTCATGCTGAAAACCATTACTGTCATCGCCGTCGTGCTCGCGGTCGGAATTGCGGGCGTCCTGGTCTTTGCCCTGACCAAACCCGACACCTTCCGTGTCGAGCGCTCGCTCGCCGTGAAGGCGCCGGCGGCTGCGATCTATCCGCTCGTCTCCGATTTCCACTTCTGGACCGGCTGGTCGCCCTACGAGAACCGCGATCCCGCCATGAAGCGCAGCTACGGTGGAACTGCGGCCGGGAAGGGCGCGACCTATGCCTGGGACGGCGACAACAATGTCGGCGCCGGCCATATGGAGATCCTCGAGGCGAGCACGCCGTCAAAGCTCCGCATCAAGCTCGATTTCGAGCGCCCCTTCGAAGGCCACAACACCGCCGAGTTCACCTTTGTGCCGCAAGGCGAGACTACGCTGGTCACATGGGCGATGTACGGTCCGGCGCCGTTCCTGTCCAAGGTGATGCAGGTGTTCATCAACATGGACAGCATGATCGGCAAGGACTTCGAGGCGGGTCTCGCCAGCCTCAAGAAGCTCACCGAGAAATAGCGCCAACGGTTGCCCAGGAAGCGAAGAAGAGGAGAGAAACGATGCTCAATCCCTATCTGTTCTATCAGGACACCTGCGAAGCGGCGTTCACCTATTACGCCAAGGTCTTGGGCGGCAAGATCGACGCGATGATGCGTTCGTCGGACGCGCCGCCGGACATGCCCGCCGCGCCCGGCCGCGAGAAGATGATCATGCATGCACGGATGTCGCTGCCCGGCGGCACTGTGCTAATGGCCTCCGATGTGCCGCCCGAGCATTTCAGCAAGCCGCAGGGCTTTGCGGTTTCGATCACGGTCGCGGACCCCGCGGATGGCGAGCGCAAGTTCAACGCGCTGGCCGACGGCGGCACCGTCACGATGCCCTACAGCAAGACATTCTGGGCCAAGGGCTTCGGCATGTGCGTCGACAAGTTCGGCATTCCCTGGATGGTGAACTGTCCCGCCGAAGGAATGTGACAGCCGTCACCGCCCGACGTGCCCGGCGCGCCTCGCTCGATCGTTGCGAGCAGGAGGCGCGTTCGGGTGGGTCATGTCATGCACTGATCGAGCAGCAAGCCTCTCATCGGATTGAGCCGGTCGCCTCGTCGCCAGACGGCGGGGACTGGACACAGCGGGGGCAGATCACGAGCTTGGTGCCGAGCTTCCTGTCATTCTCCGCTTCGATCTCGTCGTGGACCGCCCACCACGCATCGGAATATGGACGCAGGGTGGCGAGCACGCGTTCTCGTTCCTGATTGGGATTGTCCTGCACCGGCGTCGGGTTCGCCGTGCGCCGCTTTGTGACGTGAGAGCGGTTCGGATTCTGGCCGAGACCGTCCCAGGCGATCGGCCGCCGCTCCTGCGCCGGCGCGGCCGCGCATCCCATGAGCGTTGCGCAAAAAGTAAGCAAGACGAGGGCGTGTCGAATCATGCCGGGCCTAATGGTGCGGTACGCGACACGCAAAATCCGCTTGGGACATCTTGCGCCGCGCCGGTTAAATGGAACTTAAGAGAAACGGCGGCCGGCATGGCCGAATATGGAATCAAAATCTCGCATGATTGTGTGAGAGCAGTGAGGCCGCTTCGTGAAAACGGTGCGGCCCGCATCGCACAACAACTGGCGCAATATTAGGCTGTGAACTCCGTGTCAGAATCGCTAATCATTCCTTCATAAATTCTACAAACTGGGGTGAGCGCGACTTGGAAGGGGAGCGACCGATGGCGGCGGCGCTACAGATCAACTTTGCACTTTGGGGTATGCTCATCTGCGCGAGCATGGAAATGGCGCAGATGATCCAGCGGTTCTACTAGAACCGCTCGAGCGCGTGACGGGCAATGACGCCGGCGCGCCTGCCTGTCAGCTCACGAGCAATGCGATGAGCGTGAAGCTGACGCTTGCGATGACAAGCATCGAAACGACGTAGTTGCGCGGTCGTGCCGTCCGGGAGGACGGCTGTCTCCTCGGCCGCTGCGGCTCGCCAGCGCGCCGGCCGGCTTGCGGCGGCGTGCGGGTGACGTCTGCGCTCGGGCCGGCATATTTCACATAGAGCTCGAGCAGCCGCAGCTCGGAGGCGAGGTCGATCAGGCCTTCGCGGTCGCGTCGCGACAGCAATTCGAACTCGGCGGTTTCCTCGGAGCTCAGCCGACCGAGGACGATCCGTCCCTGCTCGGACAGGCGGTAGCGGAAATCGATGGGCTGCATGGTCTGCGAGCCGTCTGAAAATGAGCAATCTTGAAAACGCGGAACCATTCCTAAACTGTGACCACTGCTGAGATTGTGACGCCGCCGCGGCCTCAGTCTGGCCAAGCGCATCATAATCCGCAGGAAAAAGCTGGAAACCGCGTAAATTGTGCAGCGCTTGCAAAGCGCTTGAGCGGATTTGGCGCCTGCAGCGAGGGAATTTCGCCGAACTGCCTAATCGCCGGACAATGGCGGACCAATCGTGGTCAGATGCGGCGCGCCGGCATCACCGGCAGCGCGGATAGATCGCGGCGAGATCGCGGCCCTTCAGCAGCAACAGGCGCGAGGTGAGACCGCCGCGGCGGCTGATCCAGTCGCGCACCGGTCCGGGATAGGCGGCCAGCACCGCATCCGATGCCTCCGGCTCGGCGTAGACGCGCCCGCGCCGGTCGATCGAACGCGCGGCATGGAAGCCGAGCACGGCGCGCCGGGTGACGCAGATGCGCTCGCCGGGCACGATGCTGAGCACGAGCGTGCAGGCGGACAGGCACGGACCGTCGATCACCACGCGCTCGCCGCTCTCGCGCACCTTCTCGAACAGATCGAGGAACGGCCCGACCTGGCCGCCCGGCGACTGGATGATGCGGATTTCCGCCGCGGCGGGGGCGGCGGCGAGCAGGGCGGATGCGAGCGCCAGGGCCGTGAGGATGATGACGCGTCGCATGAACTCTCCATCAACTCGGTTTCGTAGGGTGGGTTAGCCGACGGTTGCGCGTAGCGCAGTCCGTCGGCGTAACCCACCATCTTTCGCGCCGCGTGAAAGAGGTGGGTTGCGCCCCGCGGTCACGCTTCACGTAGCCGCAGCGCTAACCCACCCTACAAGGTCCTACCCGTTCCGCCTTTGCCCGCGCAGCGTCGGAAGGCCGATGCCGGCCGCATCGAAGCCGCCATCGACGGCCAAAATTTGGCCGGTGATGTAGCTCGCGTTGCCTGAGCACAGGAAATAGATGGCGTCCGCGAGTTCCTCTTCCAGGCCGTAGCGATTGAGCGGGATGGCGTCGTGATAATCGGCGCGGATCTCCTTGGAATGCACCTGCTTGGCCATCGCGGTGTCGACCGGCCCCGGTGCGACCGCGTTGACGCGGATGTTGAGCGAGGCGAGCTCGACCGCGAGCTGTTTCGTCAGATGGGCGAGCCCGGCCTTGCTGGTGCCGTAGGCCGAGCGCAGCGTCGAGGCGCGCACGGCCGAGATCGAGGTGATGTTGACGATGGCGCCGCCATCGCTGTCGCGCATCAGGGGCACCGCGGCCTTGGTGCAGAGGAACGGACCGGTGAGGTTGACCTCGAGCACGCGGCGCCAGTCGGCGTCCGACGTCTCCATCAGCGGCGCGAACACGGCGATCCCGGCGTTGTTGACCAGCGCGTCGAGCCGGCCGAACCGCCGCTCGACCGCCGTCATCGCGGCGCCGACCGCGGCTGCGTCGGAGACGTCGCAGGTCAGCGCCAGCGTCGCCTCGTCCCGGCCGATCTCCGCGACCGCGCGGCCGAGCAGCTCGCCCTCGATGTCGAGCAGTGCCACGCGCCAGCCCTCGCCGAGGAACTTCTTCGCGGTCGCAAGCCCAATGCCGCGCGCGGCTCCGGTGACGAGGGCGATTTTTTGCGGGGCTTGCGGCATGGGAAATGTGTCCTCGGATAGCATAGGGCGCGGGAGTGCGGGCTCCTTTTACTGCGCTTTTGTGCCGGCGAGGAAGAGCTTGTGCAGATCGAGCTGTCGCTTGCTTGCCCGGAGGCAAGTCGGGATGCGAGTTGGCGAACGACGGCGTGGCCCCTTGCTCCGTCATTGCGAGCGTAGCGAAGCAATCCAGAGCCTTTCCGCTGAGGGATTCTGGATTGCTTCGCTGCGCTCGCAATGACGCTGTGGAGACAGCGAGCGCTCAGGATGACGATCTCGATAGAGCGAGCCCCTATGCCAGCTCCGCCGAGGCACGCTGCATGTTGGCCGACATGTCCGCGGTCACGATGCTCTGCTCCTCGACCGCGGCGGCGGTGGAGGCAATGAACTCGTTGACGCCGGCGATCGCGGCCTTGATCGCGGTCAGCGAGCTCGCGACGTCGCCGGAGATGGTGTTCAGCGCGTCGATTTCGGACGTGATCGTGTCGGTCGCCTGCTTGGCCTGGCTCGCGAGGTTCTTCACCTCGGAGGCGACCACCGCAAAGCCGCGTCCCGCTTCGCCGGCGCGGGCCGATTCGATCGTGGCGTTGAGGGCGAGCAGATTGATCTGGCTGGTGATGCCCGAGATCATCTCGACGATGCCGCTCATCGCCTGGGCGGCGGCGGTCAGCTTCTGGGCCTGGTGGTCGGCGGACTCGACCCTCGTGGTCGCGACCTTGGACGTCTCGCGCGACTTCGTCATGGTCTCGGAGATTTCGCGGATCGATGCGCTCATCTGCTCGCTACCGGCGGCGACCGCCTCGATCATGCCGCGGGCGTTGTCGGCCTTCTTGCGGCCGATCGCCTGGGCGGTGATGTCGGTGGCGTATTTCACCACCTTGTAGGGCTTGCCGTTGAGGTCGAAGATCGGGTTGTAGGACGCCTGGATCCAGATTTCGCGGCCGCCCTTGGCGATGCGCTTGTATTCGGCGGCCTGGTATTGGCCGCGATTGAGCATTTCCCAGAACTGGCGGTAGGCGGCCGAGTTCTTCTCGTTCGGCTCGACGAACATGGAGTGGTGCTGGCCCTTGATCTCGGCCAGCGAATAGCCCATCGCCTTCAGGAAGTTCTCGTTGGCGGTGCGGATCGTGCCGTCCATGTTGAACTCGATCACCGCCTGCGACTTCTGGATCGCGGCGAGCTGGCCGTCATTGTCGGCCGCCTTCATCTTCTGCGCGGTGACGTCGGTGGCGAACTTCACCACCTTGAACGGCCTGCCCATCTCGTCGAGGATCGGGTTGTAGGTCGCCAGGATCCAGATTTCCTTGCCGCCCTTGCCGAGCCGCTTGTATTCGGCCGCCTCGAACTGGCCGCGGTTCAGCCGCGCCCAGAAATCGGCATAGGCCGAGCCTGCGCGATCCTCCGGCGTCACGAACATGGAGTGGTGCTTGCCCTGGATCTCGTCGAGCGAGTAGCCCATCGCATTGAGGAAGTTCTCGTTGGCGGTGACGATGGTGCCGTCCATGTTGAACTCGATCACCGCCTGCGCACGGCCGATCGCGGCGAGCTTGCCCGCATCCTCCATGGTCCGCATCTTGTAGGCGGTGATGTCGGTGGCGAACTTGATGAAGCTGACCACCTTGCCGTTCTCATCCAACAGCGGTGCGTAGGAGGCATGGACCCAGACCTCCTTGCCGTTCTTGCCGTAGCGCTTGTATTGCGTGGTCTGGAACTCGCCGCGGTTCAAGCTGGCCCAGAAGTCGCGGTAGCGGGCGCTCTCGCGCTCGGCCGGGCTGACGAAGATGCTGTGGTGCTTGCCCTTGATCTCGGCGAGCGTGTAGCCGCTCATCTTGAGCAGGTTCTCGTTGGCATCGAGGATGGTGCCGTCGAGACCGAACTCGATCACGGCCTGCGAACGATCGAGCGCCTCGACCTCTGCGACCGCATGCTTGACCTTCTTGCTCTGAAAATTGAACACGTGAGCCCCGCAATATCCCGGTGACAATCGAGAGCATGTCCGTAGTGCTCCCCCGAGACGAAAAGTTGCACGCTCTTCTTGAGCATCTGTAAACCTTGGCAAAAACCGCGATGGGTTCCGCGATCTCGCTTCCGTAGATCATCTATTTCAACTTGCGAGGGTTCTCGCTTCATATGCACGGCGTGGTTCATAAGTGGGCCGTATTTGTACGGAAAAGATTCTGCATTTTTTTCGCGGCGTGCTGCCGCAGACCATGTCTGGTCGTTGTCGGCGTGCCCCATCGCCAATCGTCTTTCATCGAAATGCTCACCACGGAGACGATCGATGCCTGACGACAATGAGCGCATGATTCGGGACCTGTTTGCCGCCTATCTCGCCAATGACCGGCAACGAGTGAGCGATGCGCTCGCGGACGATTTCCGTTTCACCAGCCCGTTCGACGACGAGCTCGACAAGGCGACCTATTTCGAACGCTGCTGGAAGGACACCGGCTGGATCGCGCGTCACGAGATCGAGCGCATCTTCGTGCGTGGCGACGAGGCCTTCGTCACCTATCGCTGCCTGGCAACAGACGGCAGGAGCTTCCGCAACACCGAGTTCTTCACTTTTGCCGGGGGCAAGGTGCGCCGGATCGAGGTCTATTTCGGCGCAGCCCGTCAGGACGGCCGCTTCCTGCCCCAGGGGCGCTAGCGGCGCGCGAAACTGCCGATAATTTTCGCCGCCCTTGTCGGTTCCGTGAGGTCCCGCTCGTCTTGCATGTGAGGGCGGCGCTCTGCCCCGCTCTCGCCGACAGTGGAAGCGAGGACCCCCCATGCGATTCATGATGCTGATGATCCCGCTCGGCTACGAGAACGCCCCGCCGGACGTCCAACTCGATCCCGAGCGCGTCGCCGCGATGATGCGATACAACGAGGCGCTGAAGGATGCCGGCGTGCTGATCACGCTGGACGGCCTGCACCCGCTCTCGATGGGCGCGCGCGTCTCGTTCGCGACCGGCGAGGCGGTCGTCACCGATGGTCCCTTCGCGGAAGCCAAGGAAGTTCTGGGCGGCTACTGGATGATCGAGGTCGACTCGCGCGCCGAGGCGATCGCGTGGGCCAAGAAGTGCCCGGCCTCGGCCAATGAAGTCATCGAGATCCGCCAGGTGCAGGAGATGGCCGACTTTCCGCCCGAGGTGCAGGCCGCCGCCGCCGGCTTCGACGATCTGAAGAAATAGTCCACCGCCCGCGATGACATCGCACCCGTCGTCAATCGATCAACCAAGGAGAGAACCGATGAGCACCGAACACAAATTCCTCGCCGTCTATCTCGGCAGCATGAGCGGCGAAAGGATGAAGGCCTGGCAGGCGCTTCCCGAGGCCGAACGAAAGGCCAGGGAGCGCGAGGGCATGGCCGCCTGGCACGGCTGGGTCGAGAAGCACAAGGCTGTCATCGTCGAACTGGGCGGCCCGCTCGGCAAGACCCGCCGGATCGACGGACGGGGCATCACCGAGATCAGCAACGCGCTGACCGGCTTCACCGTGGTGCGCGCCGCCTCGCAGGAAGAGGCTGCAAAACTGTTCGAGAACCATCCGCACTTTGCGATCTTCCCGGGCGAGGCGATCGAGGTCATGCCCGTGCTGGCCATTCCGCAGCTGTAGCCTGCGGGCCGTGATTCCGGGTTCGGCTCCTTGAGCCGCCCCGGATGACTGCGGAGAATACGGGGTTAATCACGCCTCATCGCCGCTAGTGACCTTCACGCCCGGCTCATGTAAAAGCCGTTCACATGAGCTGGCGCAAGGAGCAGCGCCGCGCCGAGCGCGGCTATCACCACGGTAATCTGAAGGAGGCCCTGTTGCAGGCCGCCCTCGGGCTGATCGCCGAGAAGGGCGCGGCAGGCTTCACCTTCGCCGATGCCGCGCGCATGGCCGGCGTCAGCGCGGCGGCGCCCTATCGGCATTTCCGCGACCGCGACGAGCTGTTGTCCTCGATCGCCCAGCGCGGCTTCGAGCAGTTCGAATCCCGCCTTACCGCGGCCTGGGACGACGGCCGGCCCGACACGGTCACGGCGTTCGAGCGCGTCGGCAAGGCCTATCTCGCCTTCGCCCGGGAGGAGCCGGCGTTCTACAACGCGATGTTCGAATCGGGCCTGCCGGTCGATGCCAATCCCGCGCTTCAGGCCGCGAGCGAGCGCGCCTTCAACATCATTCGCGCCGCGGCCGAGCGGCTTGCCGCGCTGGCCCCGCCCGGCACGCCGCGCCCGCCGGCGATGATGATGGCACTACACATCTGGTCGATGGCGCATGGCGTGGCCTCGCTGTTCTCGCGCGGCGATGCGGCGCGGCGGAAGCTGCCGATGTCGCCGGACGAGCTGCTCGAGGCCGAGGTGCTGATCTATCTGCGCGGGCTCGGCTTCCCGACCGACCGCCGTCCGCCCGCGAAAGGCGCCGAGCCGCCGCCGGTGCCGCCGGAGGCGTCCTCCGGTTCTGGCGTGCCGCCGGGCGGCCCCTGGGGCAAGCCGAAATAAAGTTGCGCAAATAATCACGCGGGCGTGTCGGGCGGCCAGCTTGACAAAATCGCGGGATGGGCTACCTATGTAAATGTTATTTACATTCACAACGGCGCTGATGCCGTGATGGAGATGGGAAATGGCCTACACCGCTGACGTCAATCGCTGGCGCGGCCCCTCGGACCACCAGCAGCAGTACGAGCGGCCCCGCATGCTCGACACGCCCTGGCATCCCGGCTGGATCGCCGTGACCATTCTCGGCTTCATCATCTGGTGGCCGATCGGACTTGCCCTTCTCTTTTTCACACTCGGGAGCAGAAGAATGTCGTGCTGGAGCAACCAGGATCGCTGGCAGAACAAGATGGAGCGGATGCAGTACAAGATGGACCGCATGCGCGACCGCATGGAGCGCCGTGGCTTCGGCTTTGGCTTCGGCCCGCCGTCCTCCGGCAACCGCGCCTTCGACGAATATCGCAGCGAGACGCTGCGCCGGCTCGAGGAAGAGCAGGTCGAGTTCAAGAACTTCCTCGACCGCCTGCGTCACGCCAAGGACAAGGAAGAGTTCGACCAGTTCATGGCGCAGCACAAGACGCGTCCGACCCCGCCGCCGACCGACCAGCCCCAGGGCTGATCTAGCAAGGCTGCCAGATCTCAAAGCCTTCAGGCGCATGCCCCCAAAGTCCTGATGGCCCCGAGCCGCCCGTCTGCGCAACCCGCAGGCGGGCGGTTTGGCTTTTGGCGGCGGTCGTCATGTCCGGGTTCGTCCCCGGGCATCCACGTCCTTCGACATCGTCGGCACAACGTGGATGGCCGGGACAAGCCCGGCCATGACGGTGCCCCATAGAACCGGCTCACGGTGCGCCGACACTAAGAGCCCATGGACCTCCGCACCCGCCTCCTGCTCGGCCTCACCGCCTTCGCGGTGCTCGGCTATATCGGCATCGTCTACGGCGGCTGCGCGCGCGATCCCGATTGCCATTTTCGCCTCTGTGCCGGCGGGCGCGCGCTTTGTGGCGTTGATCACGCACATGTGCAGAATCGATAGAACCCCGTCCGTGCCCGGCCCGACCAAGCCCTGACAGCGCCAACGGGCAAGGCCATGACGAACGAAGGCAAGGAGGTCATCCAGGAGACTGCGCTGCTTGAGCGCGCGTCGACGCTATTCGATCGGTTCGGAGATTATGTTCCGCTGACGATTGCGTTCCTCAATCATTGGCCGACCGAGATCAAATTCTATCCCGAATTCGTGGTCGGCAACGCCTGGAAGGTCTTTCTCAGCTTCGGCCTCTATCAGCTCGCCGCGTTCGCGCTCCGGCGCGCGGTCAAGTTCGCCAAGTCGGACCTCGTCCCATGATCCTGCTCCGCGATTTCGCGCTTTACGTCCTGCCGGTCCTCGTCGCAGGCGGCGGCTGGCTGTATGCGCTCAATCTGCGCAAGCGGACGCGGTCAGGGCGCGCACCCGAGCGGCGTTGCGTCCCTCCGGCATCACTGGCGCCCTGATCCGGACCGCCTATATTCGCCTGCACAAGTGCGGAGGCGACGATGGCGGAAGCTGCGATCATGGCGAGCGACGGCCTGTGGCGGAAGCTTCGCAGCGAGGCGCAGCGCGCCGCGGCCGCCGACCCCGTGTTCGGCAAGGCGCTCGCCGGTGCCATTCTCGCGCATGATGATTTTGCCGCGGCGCTGGCCGATCTGATCGGCCAGCGGCTTGGCCGCGGCGCCGCCGAGCGGGCGCGCTTTGCGTCATTTGCCCGCGATGCCTTTCGCGGCCAGCCGGATCTGATCGAGACCGCCAGCCGCGACCTGCAGTCCATCGCACTGCGCGATCCCGCCATCGCCGAGCTGTTGCCGCCGTGGCTGCATTACAAGGGCTACGTGGCGCTGCAGGCCTTCCGCGTCTCGCACTGGCTCTGGCATGGCGGCCAGGTCGATGCGGCGCTGCTGTTCCAGAACGAGGCCTCGAACGTCCTGCAGGTCAGCATTCATCCGGCCGCCAGCGTAGGGGCGGGTGTCTATCTCGACCACGCCACCGGCATCGTGATCGGCGCCCATGTGGTGATCGGCGACGACGTCACCATCCTGCAGAACGTCAGCATCGGCCGTCGCAGCGAGCTGCCGACACGCTCGCCGCGCATCGGCCGCGGCGTCTATATCGGCGGCGGCGCGACCATCCTCGGCGACATCGCCATCGGCGATTACGCAAAGATCGGCGCCGACACGCTGCTGACGTCGGACGTCCCCGCCGGCTGCACCGCGGTCGGCAACCCCGCGCGACTGACCAACTGCCCCGAGCCCGCATCGGTGGCCTGATCCCCTCATTCCCCGGAGACTTAAATGAAGACGGCAATCGTGATCGGCGTCGGCCCGGACCGCGGGCTCGGAGCCCGGCTCTGCAAGCGCCTTGCGGCCGACGGACTCAAGGTGATCGTGGCGGGCCGGACGCTGTCCGCGCTGCAGGCGGTTGCCGACGACATCACCAAGGCCGGCGGCAACGCCGTGCCCATCGTCGCGGATGCGACCAGCGAGCGCGATGTCGTCACCCTGTTCGATGCCGCCGGTGACGACCTCGACCTCGCCATCTACAACGCCGGCAACAACACGCCCGGCAAGATCATCGAGATGGACGCCGGCTATTTCGAGAATGCCTGGCGCGTCGTGTGCTTCGGCGGCTTCCTGTTCGGCCGCGAGGCGGTGCGCCGCATGGTGCCGAAGAAGACGGGCACGCTGCTCTTCACCGGCGCCAGCGCCTCGCTGCGCGGCCGCTCCGGCTACGGTGCCTTCAACTCATCCAAGGCCGGCCTGCGCACGCTGGCGCAGGCCATGGCCAAGGAGTATGCGCCCGACGGCATCCATGTCGGCCATGTCGTGGTCGACGGGGCCATCGCCGGCGACAAGATCTTCTCGCGCTTCCCGGATGCCGCCGGGCGCGAGGACAGCCTGATCGACATCGAAGGCATCGTCGATGCCTTCGCCTTCCTCTACCGCCAGCCCGAACGCGCCTGGTCGTTCGAGCTCGACGTGCGGACCTCGAAGGAGAAGTGGTGAGGCCTTGTCCCTTGCCTCACCGATCAGGCGGCAGCCTTGTTCTTGATGGCTCCGACGATCGCAGTGAGGATCGCCCCGCCGGCGCCGCCGGCGACGACTTGTGACACGATACCGCCAACGCTCAAGTTTCCAGATTGGGCTGCGGCCATGATGGACGGAAGCAGCAACGTAATGACCTGGCCGAGCACTCCGCCGCCGACCAGGCCTGAAATGATGTTTCCGGCCATTCCGAGATCAAATGTCGGCGAAGACTTGCCCGCACCAATTCCACCAAGCGCGCCTGAGACGAGGTTGATCAGAATCTGTTCCATGCGAATCTCCCGAACAGGTCGTCGGGCAACTCGCCGGCAACTATTTTGAGTTGTCTGACCAGCGGCCCGTTACCGCATCATCCGGCGGCTTACGGGCGAAGGCAATAGAGTGTGTTGCCGATCGGCCGGTGAAACAAACCCTCGCGCGTGGCACAGGCTGCATAGGGATTTATTCAGCTTGGCGGGACCCTGTCATTGTGCGCCGCCCTCAGCAGCGAAGGCATCGTCGATGCCTTCGCTCTCCTTTGCCAACCACCCCACGCGTTCTTTCAATACCCCGCCGCCAGCCCGCTGTTGCGGCGCGGATCGTTCGCGCCGTAGTAACGATTGTTGCCGACCTGCTTGCCACCAAGCGACGGCGCGCCGACAATGATCACAGCGAGATGGTTGGCCGGCTGCGGCGGCCCGAACTTGTGGCCCATGCCCTCCAGAATCTTCTGCGTGTCCGGCGACAGGGCATAGTTCTCGACATTGGTCAGGTCCGGCAGCCATTGCTGGTGGATGCGCGGCATGTCGACGGCTTCCTGCGCGTTCATGCCGTAGTCGATGGCGTTGATCATGGTCTGCAGCACGGCCGTGATGATGCGGCTGCCGCCGGGCGTGCCCACCACCATCACCGGCTTGCCGTCCTTGCTGACGATGGTCGGGCTCATCGAGGACAGCGGCCGCTTGCCGGGCGCGATGGAATTGGCCTCGCCCTGCACCAGGCCATACAGGTTGGGAACGCCGACCTTGGCGGTGAAGTCGTCCATTTCGTCATTGAGCAGCACGCCGGTCTTCGCGGCCGTGACCTTGGCACCGAACCAGTCGTTCAGCGTGTAGGTGACGGACACCGCGTTGCCGTCCTTGTCGGCGATGGAATAGTGCGTGGTGTTGCTGCCCTCGTGCGGCGGGACGCCCGGCTTGATGTCCTTGGAGATGCCGGCCTTGTTCGGGTCGATCACGGCGCGGATCTTGGCCGCGTAAGCCTTGTCGAGCAGGCGGTCGAGCGGATTCTTCACGAAGTCGGGATCGCCGAGATAGCTGTTGCGGTCCACGTAGGCGTGCCGCATCGCTTCGATCTGCACGTGCGTGGCAGCCGCGGAGTGATAGCCGAGCTCCTTCAGCGGATAGCCTTCCAGGATATTCAGGATCTCGCAGATGACGACGCCGCCCGAACTCGGCGGCGGCGCGGACACCACGTGATAGCCGCGATAGTCGCATTCGACGGGCGCGAGCTCGCGCGTCTTGTAGCCGTCGAGGTCGTCCTGCGTCAGCAGGCCCTTGCCGGCCTGGCTCGACGCCACGATCGCGCTGCCGACCCAGCCTTTATAGAAACCGTCGGTGCCCTTGCTGCTGATCTCGCGCAGGGTCTTCGCCAATTCGGATTGCGTCAGCTTGTCGCCGACGCCGAATGGCTGGCCGTCCCTGAGGAAGATCGCGGCCGATGCGGGATCGTCCTTGAAATCGTCGGTTGCCGTGCGCAGCAGGTCGATGTCGCCCTGGTCGAGCACAAATCCCTGTTCGGCGAGCTGGATCGCGGGAGCGAGCAGATCGGCGCGCTTCATGGTGCCGTATTTCTCGCGCGCATATTCCATGCCCGAGACCGATCCTGGCACGCCCACGGCCAGGTGTCCCTTGGTCGAGATGCCCTTGATGACGTTACCGTCCTTGTCGAGATACATATTGGCCGTCGCGCCCTTGGGCGCGGTCTCGCGGAAATCGAGGAAGGTCTTGCGGCCGTCGGCGAGCTGGATCGTCATGAAGCCGCCACCGCCGAGATTGCCCGCCGCGGGATAGACGACGGCAAGGGCATAGCCGACGGCAACGGCCGCATCGACGGCATTGCCGCCGCGCTTGAGCACCTCGACGCCCACCTCTGTCGCCAGATGCTGCGCCGACACCACCATGCCGTTTTCCGCTGCGACCGGCGCAACCGAGGCCGCGCGCGCGGTGCTGGATGCGACGAGACAGATCGATACGACCGCGGCGGTCATCCACCGCAATTGTGTCTGTGGTTTCGGCATGGGGAGTTCCCTTGGGCTGGCCGGTGATGCCGGCACGTTGTTGTCCGCGAACGGACCCTATCAGCTCGCGGGCGCTGATGGAGGAGGCGGAGTGTGACGCATGATGCCCATCAAGGCGCACCCTGCGCTCCCTCCCCGCAAGGGTGAGGGAACCGACCGTATTCGGGGCGGGTAGCCTGCTTCCCCGGTGACGCCAGGCGGCATCCTGTGCCGCCCCCGCCAGCCCCATCCCCCTGCGCCGCCTACCTTTCCCGCAGCCAAATTCGCCGCCGGTAACCCCGCATTAACCATCGGCGGGCTCTGGTAAGGGTGGACAGGCGTGCCCGGAGCCCGAAGTCAAAGGCCGGGGGCCAAGGCCCTTAGTTTTGACATCTTGGCAGGGAATGCAGGCGGCCGGCTTTGGACGAGCCCTGCACCCCAGAAAGACAAGGCTTTGAGCGGGCTTGCCGGCTGCGCGGTTAGCGCGGCGGTTGGGGAACCGGCGGTCATTTGCTGGCCGGGACATGAGGTTTAGAGATCGCCTTGAGAGGATACTGCTTATGAATCCGGCCGACGTGGCTCAGTCAGCCCTTCCGGTTGCCGCTTCCGCGGACGTGTCGCTGATCGCGCTGTTCTGGCAGGCTCACTGGATCGTGAAAGCGGTGATGCTGGGACTTCTGTCCTGCTCCGTCTGGGTCTGGGCAATCGCCATCGACAAGATCTTCCTGTTCGCCCGCACCCGCCGCTCGATGGACCGTTTCGAGCAGGCCTTCTGGTCGGGCGAGTCGATCGAGGAGCTCTATCGCACGCTCTCGGCCAAGCCCACGCATTCCATGGCGGCCTGTTTCGTGGCGGCGATGCGCGAGTGGAAACGCTCGTTCGAGAGCCACGCCCGCTCGGTCGCGGGCCTGCAGATGCGCATCGACAAGGTCATGAACGTCTCGATCGCGCGCGAGGTCGAGCGGCTGGAACGCCGCCTTCTGGTGCTCGCCACCGTCGGCTCCGCCGGCCCCTTCGTCGGCCTGTTCGGCACCGTCTGGGGCATCATGTCGAGCTTCCAGTCGATCGCGGCGTCGAAAAATACCTCCTTGGCGGTGGTCGCCCCGGGCATCGCGGAAGCGCTGTTTGCGACCGCGGTCGGCCTTATCGCTGCCATTCCTGCCACTATTTTCTACAATAAGTTCACTTCCGAGGTGAACCGGCAGGCCCAGCGGCTCGAGGGCTTCGCTGATGAATTTTCAGCCATTTTGTCCCGCCAGATCGACGAGCGGGGCTGACGGACGGCATGTATAGTGTGAAGGGCAATTTGGGCACGCGATCATGGCGATGAACGTTGCGAGTTCGTCCGGAGGCGGCGGGCGCCGTGGCCGGCGCAAGCCCGTCGTGGCCGAGATCAACGTCACGCCGATGGTCGACGTGATGCTGGTGCTGCTCATCATCTTCATGGTGTCGGCGCCGATGCTGACGGTCGGCGTGCCGCTCGACCTGCCGCAGACCCAGGCCAAGAGCTTAGAGAATAACGACCAGAAGCCGCTGCAGATGTCGGTCGACATCAAGGGCAAGGTCTTCATCAACGACGCCGAGGTCGCGATCAACGATCTGGTGCCGAAGCTGAAGGCGATCACGGATGCCCGCGGCGGGCTCGAGGAGCGCATCTATCTGCGCGCCGACAAGAAGGCGGATTACGGCACGGTGGCCAAGGTGATGGGCCTGTTGTCCGGCGCCGGATTCAAGAAGCTGGCGCTCGTCACGGAAGCGGATCAGGGGTCTTAAAGCCAGTGAAGGTGAAGGTCGACAAGACACTCGTTGCGTCGATTGCCCTCCACATCCTCGTGCTGGGATGGGGCCTCGTCACCTTTAGCAGCAAGGCCTACATCGCGCCGGAGGAGTCGCTACCGGTCGACATCATCTCCACCGATCAGCTCGCCAAGATGATGGCGGGGCAGAAGACCGGCAAGAAGGAAGAGCCGAAGCCCAAGGTCGAGAAGATCGCGGAAGCCAAGCCCGAGGAAGATGCGGTCGGCAAGGTCACCGAGAAGAAAGAGCTGATCAAGACCAATTCGCAGCCGGAGCCGCCGCCGAAACCCGTCGAGAAGCCGGTCGAGAAGAAGCCCGAGCCGCCGAAGCCCGTCGCCGAGGCCAAGCCGAAGGAAGAGCCGAAGCCGCAGGAAAAGAAGCCTGATCCGGCCAAGGAAGATCCGATCGCCGAGTTGCAGAAGAAGCTGGACACCAAGAAGCCGCCGCCGAAGCCCGTGGAGCAGAAGGTCGCAGCCGTGCAGCCGCAGCAGCAGCCGAAGCCGAAGGAGCGGAGCTTCGATCCAGCGCAGATCCAGCGCGACCTCGACAAGCGTGCCGCGACCCGGCACGAGCAGACCGGCTCGGCGCTGAATGCATCAGCCTCGCTGGGATCGGCGACCGGGACTGCCGCCAACAACGTCGCGACCTGGCGGGGTGCTTTCGGGAGCGCGGTCAAGCGCTGCTTCTCGGTCCCCTATGATGGACAGGACGCCGATCAGTATGAAGCCGACATCGACATCTCCATGAAGATCGATGGCTCGCTCGCATCCGAGCCCGTCGTCGTGGCGGTGAGGGGACCGTCGCGGTCGATCGCCCAGGCGGTCGCGGAAAGCGCCAAGCGCGCCATCGTGCAGTGCCAGGTCTATTCCTTCATGCCGAAGCAGCAATACGAGAGCTGGAAGCTCATCCCGATGACTTTCGGCCTGAAAGACATGTTGTGACATCCGAACAAAAGAATTTTGCAATGAATGATACCCGTTCGATGAACCGCCGCCGCTTCATGACCCTGACTGGATCGACGCTTGCCGTGCTCGGCGGCGGACGCGCCTTCGCTCAAGGTCAGGACGGCCGCATCCGCATCGATCCCACGGGATTCCAGCCGATCCCGATCGCGATCAGCGGCTTCGTGCCGGGCTCGCCGTCAGACGGCGACGTCAGCAACGGCGTCACGCAGGTCATCACCAACAATCTGAAGCGCTCGGGCCTGTTCGCGCCGATCGACCAGGCCGCCTTCATCGAGCGCATCAGCAACATCGACGTCGCCCCGCAATTCCAGAACTGGAAGACCCTCAACGCGCAGGCGCTTGTCACCGGCCGCATGACGCGGCAGCCGGACGGCCGGCTCAAGGCCGAATTTCGCCTGTGGGACGTGGTCTCGGGCCAGCAGCTCACGGGCCAGCAATATTTCACCTCGCCGGAATATTGGCGCCGTATCGCCCACATCATCTCCGACCAGATCTACGAACGCATGACCGGCGAGAAGGGCTATTTCGACAGCCGCGTCGTGTTCGTCGACGAGACCGGTCCGAAGGAGCGCCGCGTCAAGCGGCTCGCGATGATGGACCAGGACGGCGCCAACGTGCGCTATCTGACCCGCGGCTCCGACCTCGTGCTTACGCCGCGCTTCTCGCCGAACTCGCAAGAGATCACCTACATGGAGTTCGGCCAGGGCGATCCGAAGGTCTATCTCTTCAACATCGAGACCGGCCAGCGCGAGATCGTCGGCAACTTCCCGGGCATGACCTTTGCTCCGCGCTTCTCGCCGGACGGCCAGCGCGTCATCATGAGCCTGCAGCAGGGCGGCAATTCCAACCTGTTCGTGATGGATCTGCGCTCGCGCTCGACGACGCGCCTCACCGACACGCCGGCGATCGACACCTCGCCGTCCTATTCGCCTGACGGCACCCGCATCTGCTTCGAATCCGATCGCGGCGGCAGGTCGCAGATCTATGTGATGGGCGCGGGCGGAGGAGCGGCGCAGCGCATCTCGTTCTCCAAGGACGATACCAACGCGAGCTATTCGACGCCGGTTTGGTCGCCGAAGGGCGACTACATCGCCTTCACCCGGCAGGGCGGCGGGCAGTTCTCGATCGGCGTCATGAAGCCTGATGGCAGCGGCGAGCGGCTGCTCACCTCCGGCTTCCACAACGAGGGCCCGACCTTCTCGCCGAACGGCCGCGTGCTGATGTTCTTCCGCGATCCCGGCGGCAACGGCGGACCGTCGCTCTACTCGGTCGACATCTCCGGCCGCAACGAGCTGAAAGTGCCGACGCCGGGCTTCGCCTCCGACCCGGCATGGTCGCCGCTATTGTCCTCGACGGCGGGTCAATAGACCGCGTGTTCAGACGCGCGATGTTATCGAAAAAACGCGCTGATTTTTTCGCGTTCGGTCGGGAAAGCAAGCTTTCCTTCACCTTGTGCTCGGCAACGCTTGCCTAGTTGCTTGATATTTCGCCGGAAATCGGTTCGCTATTGCCGAAAAACAACCCGACTTTAACGATGTTCCCTCAGAAAGACTTCATCTCGGCTGGGTAAAAGTACGCGCTAAACAGGACGCGTAAGTAGCCAATGCAGCTGGCCGACCAGAAGCAGAGCGATCGAGACGAGCTGGAGCCGATACTCTACGCCGCTCTCATCAACTCTATGGTTCAGAATTTCTGGGCGATCTTCCTCGGCTCGGCCTCCGCAGCCGTGGCCGCGGTCATGACTGCGTTGAAGACCGGCGACGTCTGGCTGTGGCCGCTCGCGTTCCTGCTGATCGCCATCGGCACCGCCCGCGCGTTCCAGATGCGCGGATACGAGAACCGCGCGCACCCGCTGTCGTTCGAAGAGGCCAAGCACCTGGAGCCGCGCTACTGGATTGGCGCGCTCAGCTATGCGGCCGTGCTCGGTATCTGGGCGTTCGTCGTCATCTACAACAACGAGGATCCAGTGGCCGACATGCTCGCTGTCGCCATCGGCATCGGCTACACCGCCGGCGGCGCCGCACGCAATTACGGCCAGCCCCGGGTGATCCAGTGGCACGTCGCGCTCGCCTGCGGTCCGATGTCGCTCGCGCTGCTGCTACACGGCGGCCCTTATCACGTCGGGCTCGCGATCCTGCTCATGTTCTTCTTCATCGGCCTGAAGAACATCAACCTCAGCCTGCACGCGATCTTCGTCAAGGCGCTGACCTCGAGCTTCCGCGAATCCGCGCTGGCCAGCCAGTTCGACACCGCGCTCAACAATATGCCGCACGGCCTGTGCATGTTCCGCGCCGACGGCCGCCTTGCGGTGATGAACCACCGCTTCGGCGAGCTGATGGGCCTGCCCGAGGACCTGGTCAAGCGCGGCGCCACTGCGGCCGACATCGTCTCGGCCTGCATCGCCGCCGGCACCATCTCGGCGGAGAGCGGCAACCAGATCCTGGCGGAGATCGCACATGCCCGGATCTGCGAGATCGTCACCGCCGATCCGGATTCCGCGCGCAGCCGCACGCTGGCCTGGACGTTCCAGCCGATGACCGGCGGCGGCACCGTGCTGCTGCTCGAAGACATCACCGAGCGTACCAACGCCGAAGCCCGCATCAGCCATCTCGCTCGCTATGACGAGCTCACCGCGCTGCCCAACCGGGTGTCCTTCCGCGACGAGATCGAGCGGTTGCTGGCCAACGCGCACCATGCCGAACGACTCTCGGCGCTGCTGTTCGTCGACCTCGACCAGTTCAAGCAGGTCAACGACACGCTCGGCCATCCCTGCGGCGACCAGCTCCTGTGCGCGGTCGCCAACCGCCTGCGCGAGATGCTGCGGCCGGAGGATTTCGTCGCCCGCTTCGGCGGCGACGAGTTCGTCGTGTTCCAGCAGAACATCTCCTCGGCCGAGGATGCCGCGAGCCTCGCCCGCCGCATCGTCGAGCGGCTCAGCGAGCGCTACCGCATCGACAATCATTTGGTCGAGATCGGCGCCAGCGTCGGCATCGCGCTGACCTCGCCGGACGCCAAGGTCAGCGCCGACACCCTGCTCAAGAACGCCGACATGGCGCTGTACCGCGCCAAGGCCGACGGCCGCGGCACCTTCTGCTTCTTCCGCGACGAGATGGCGGCGACCGTCGAGGCGCGCCGCATCCTCGAGCTCGACCTGCGCAAGGCGCTCGCCAACGAGGAGTTCGAGCTGTTCTACCAGCCGCTGGTCAACCTCAAGTCCGGCAAGATCACTACCTGCGAGGCGCTGCTGCGCTGGAATCATCCGGTGCGCGGCACGGTCTCCCCGATCGACATCATCCCGGTCGCCGAGGACATGGGCCTGATCGTCGATCTCGGCCGCTGGATCCTGCGCCGGGCCTGCATGGAATGCATGAAGTGGCCGGAGGGCGTCAGCGTCGCCGTCAACTTCTCGCCGCAGCAATTCCACCAGCGCGACGTGCTGAGCGAAATCCGTTATGCGCTGGAGGTCTCGGGGCTTCCGGCGCATCGGCTCGAGATCGAGATCACCGAATCCTCGCTCCTGCGCAACACCCAGCTCACCCACGATATCCTGTCGCAGCTGCATGCGCTCGGCGTGCGCATCTCGCTCGACGATTTCGGTACCGGCTATTCGAGCCTCAGCTACCTGCACAATTTCCCGATGCAGAAGGTCAAGATCGACCGCTCCTTCCTGGAAGGCATCGACACCGACCGTCCGCTGACGCTGCTGCGCGGCGTGGCCCGCCTGTCGGCCGACCTCGGCATGGCGGTCGTGGTCGAGGGCATCGAGACCAACGAACAGCTCGAACTGATCAGCGCCGACGGCACCGTCTCCGAGGCGCAGGGCTATCTTTTCAGCCGCCCGGTGCCCGCCGTGCGCATGCGCCAGCTCCTCAACGCCTCGCATGGACGGCGCGGCGAGAGCCTGCTCCAGGTCGTCGCCTCGCGCTCTTTCGCCTAATCCCACTATCGGGAATATGCTGTCGTTTCAGACTGTTGCTACCTACCGTAGTGCTACGGGGGGTTAACCCTAACCATTCGATTGCTTTGCTTCATTGTTAAGAAGCTGTTAAGAAATCATCACGCGCGTGGAAGTTGTCCCGCGCGTTTGTGTGAGCGGTGGTGGGTAAGGGAGTTGGAATGCAGTCCTCAGCCAGAGCGATCATTTCGGCTGTTGGACGGGGTGCCGAGCTCCTGACCGACGTCGACTATCACCTCGCCGAAACCGCCGCGGAGAAGGAGGAGATCTACAATCTCCGCTACCGCGCCTACCTGCGCGAAGGCGCGGTCAAGGAATCCGCGGAAGCACGCGTCACCGACCAATATGACGAATTGCCGAACGCGTGGACCTTCGGCGTCTATCTCCAGGGCAAGCTCTGCAGCTCGGTGCGCATCAGCGTGCTGACCGCGGACTGGCGCCAGTCCACCTCGGCCGACGTCTTCCCGGACATCCTGCTGCCGCGGCTTGATCGCGGCGAGGTCATGATCGACCCGACGCGGTTCGTCGCCGATCCCGACCAGGTCAAGCGCGTTCCGGAATTGCCCTATCTGACGACCCGGCTCGCCTACATGGCCTGCGAGCACTTCAACGCCGATCTCGGCCTTGCGATCGTGCGCCCGGAGCATCAGGCCTTCTACCGCCGGGTGTTCCTGCACGAGACCATCGCCGAGCCGCGCCTGGTTCCGGGTCTGACGAAACCGTTCGGGTTGATGGCGGCGGATTTCCCGACCTTCCGCAAGAAGGTGTTCGAGCGCTATCCGATCATGCGCTCCACCGCCTTCGAGCGGCGGATGCTGTTCGGGCGCGGCGTCCAGCGTCAGGTCCCGGCGCGGCCCGTGCTGGTGCCGGAGGCCGTTCACGACGCCGTCCACGCCTAGGATCTGCGTCGGCCCGGTGACGGCGGCTTGACCCCCAGGCCGCGGCTCGCGCTGCGCATCACATTCCGCTCAAGGCCCAAAATTCCAGCAAAACCAGCGATTTTGCCTGCCGGTGTGGCTTGCCTTCACCCTCGCGCCACATTTACAAACCATTAACCATGACGGTTGCTTTTCGCGGGTTGGGGGCATTTGACCGGCTGAGGCAAGGTTCCGTCAAGGTTGACGGAACGTTCGCTTAACCAACCCCCTGTAGACCGGACAGCAGTGGACTAACGTGAGCGTGGAGGCTCCGGAATGAAACATCCTATGCGTATCCTCCAGGGATTGAAGCTGGCCGCGGTGCTTGCCGTCGCACTGTCGATGGGCGCCTGCGCCAACAAGAATGCCGCGACGGATGCGATGGCCAATGCGGCGACGCCCGGCAGCCAGCAGGACTTCGTCGTCAACGTCGGCGACCGCGTGTTCTTCGAGAGCGACCAGACCGATCTGACCCCGCAGGCGATCGTGACGCTGGAGAAGCAGGCGCAGTGGCTGCAGAGCTATCCGCGCTACTCCTTCACCATCGAAGGACATGCCGACGAGCGCGGCACCCGCGAATACAACATCGCGCTCGGCGCCCGTCGCGCCCAGTCGGTGCGTTCGTTCCTCGCCTCGCGCGGCATCGATCCGAACCGCATGCGCACGATCTCCTACGGCAAGGAGCGGCCGGTCGCCGTCTGTAACGACATCTCCTGCTGGTCGCAGAACCGCCGCGCCGTCACCGTGCTGAACGCGAGCTCCTGACGCTTTCAGGCGCCGTTCATCTTCAGGAATAGATCATGCCGGCGCCCTCACGGGCGCCGGTTTCGTTTCAGCGATCTGTGACAGAAACCCCTTTGTCGCAGTCACATTTTTGGCGTACTCCACTTCGATGTGTGGCGCGTCGAAAGTTCCGTCGCAGGCCATTTGCTGTCGTCGTCAGGGCAAGATGTCATCCAGATTGAAGGTTTTCACCAGCTCCGTGGCGACCGCCGCGCTGCTCTCCTTGTGCTCGCCCGTCTTCGCCCAGACCGATGACGATCCCGAGATGCGGATCGAGCGGCTTGAGAACCAGCTGCGCCAGCTCACCGGGCAGAACGAGGAGCTGCAATACCGCAACCGCCAGCTCGAGGAGCGCCTGCGCGCGCTCGAGGGCGGCGCGCAAGCCGCGCCCGGGCAGGTGCCGGTGCAGCCCAGCGTCACCGCGGTGCCGCCCGCGCAGGTCGCCCCAGCCTATCGCCAGCAGCCGCCGCAACAGCAGCAGGCCATGCAGCCGAATTACGAGCAGCCGCAGGGCGCGCCTCCCGCGCCGATCGCGCAGGAGCAGCCGGGCCCCGGTGCTCCGGGCTCGCGCCGCCGCGGCGATGCGTTCGACCCGAACCAGAATCCCAATGCCCCCGGCGCACCGCGCGCGCTCGGCGGCGGTCAGCAGCCGATGCCGGCAGGCCAGCAGGCCGGTGCGCCCGGCGGGCGCAACGCCGGCGAGCCGCTCGATCTCGCCAACACCAGCCCGCGCTACCAGCAGGGCGTGCCGCCCGCGGCCCAGCCCGGCTATCCGCCGGCCCAGCAGCAGGGCTATCCCGCGCAATCCGGCGGCGCCGGCCTCACGACGCTGCCGCCCTCGGCGACGCCGCGCGACGAGTTCGACCTCGGCATCGGCTACATGCAGCGCAAGGACTATGCGCTCGCCGAGCAGACCATGAAGAACTTCGCGCAGAAATATCCGAGCGACCCGCTGCTCGGCGACGCGCAATACTGGCTGGGCGAAAGCTATTTCCAGCGCCAGCAATATCGCGATTCCGCGGAAGCCTTCCTCGCGGTCACCACCAAATACGACAAATCGGCCAAGGCGCCCGATGCGCTGCTGCGGCTCGGCCAGTCGCTCGCCGCGCTGAAGGAGAAGGAGGCGGCCTGCGCCGCCTTCGGCGAGATCGGCCGCAAATATCCGCGTGCCTCCGCCGGCGTGAAAGCCGCGGTCGACCGCGAGCAGAAGCGGGTGAAGTGCTGATCCTCCGCGATTGAGCTGACAACGCGGATGGCGCTGCGCTAAACAGTCTGGCGATTGCTGGGCAAGCGTCATGTCAGACGACGACAATTCACCGATCTCGGCGCGCACGGCGAAGCAGCTCTTCGCCGCGTTGAAAGGCGCACCGGCGCTCGTGCTCGCCGTCTCCGGCGGGCCGGACTCGGTTGCGCTGATGTGGCTCGCCGCGCGCTGGCGGCGCAGTCTTGCACGAGGCCCTCTTCTCACCGTCGTCACCGTCGATCATGGCCTGCGTCCGGAAGCGGCGCGCGAGGCGCGCGAGGTCAAGCGGCTCGCGGCCGAACTCGGCCTGCCGCACCGGACCCTGCGCTGGCGCGGCGTCAAGCCGAAGACCGGACTGCCTGCCGCTGCACGCGAAGCCCGCTACCGCCTGCTCGCGGAAGCCGCGCGAAAAGCCGGCGCGAGCCATGTGCTGACGGCCCATACCCGCGACGACCAGGCCGAGACGCTGCTGATGCGCATGCTCCGCGGCAGCGGGCTGGCCGGGCTTTCGGCGATGGCGGAGCTGACCGAGCGCGATGGCGTCGTGCTGATGCGTCCGCTGCTCGACGTGCCGAAGTCGCAGCTCGTCGCGACGTTGAGGCGGGCGAAGATCGGCTTCGCCGAGGATCCCACCAATCGCGACACCGCCTTCACCCGGCCGCGGCTGCGCGCGCTGCTGCCGCAACTCGCGGCCGAGGGCGGCGATGCCAGGAGCCTGGCGCGGCTCGCGGGCCGGCTGGCGCGTGCCAATGCGGCGGTCGAGGTGCTGACCGACGGTGCCGAGCGCTTCCTCCGTTTGAGGGATCGCGACGATGCGCCGCATGGGCCGGCTGCGCGCAGTTTCGAGGCGCGCGCCTTCGCGGGCTTGCCGGAGGAGGTCCGCCTGCGGATCCTGCTGCGGGCCATCGATGCCCTCGGCCATGAGGGGCCGGCGGAACTCGGCAAGGTCGAAACCCTGCTGTCCGCGCTCGATCAGGCATTGGCTGCGGGCCCCCGCGCAGCCGCAAATGGCCGTGCGATCTTGAAGCAGACCCTTGCGGGAGCCTTGATCAGCCTTGCCGGGGGGCGTATCTCCATTACGCCTGCCCCGGCCCGGCGATCCCGAAGGGACTTCAAGGGCGGATGAGGGCGGATCATGACACCGGCCGCTTCCGGCCGAGGTTGTCAGGACACCTTAACCAGGCAGGAAAAACCCCGCTTCGGGCGCCATTATTTCAGCGGGAATCGCCCTAAGATGGGATAAATAGTCCCATCTCGTTCCCTTGGCATCGAGCGGGGCGGCACCTAAATTGTATGCGTCTAACGATGAGGATTCCTTGGGGATTTCCTCGAATAGCCCCAAGTAACTGGGTCGAGTAACTCCTGAAGGATCAGGGCCGCGATCCGCGCGACCACGAAGGAAGATCGATGAACGCCAATCTGCGCAACTTCGCCCTCTGGGTCATCATTGTCTTGTTGCTATTGGCGTTGTTCACGCTCTTCCAGAATCCGGGTCAGCGCGCCTCCTCGCAGGACATCGCCTTCTCCCAGCTCCTGAGCGAAGTTGACCGCGGCAATGTGCGCGACGTCGTGATCCAGGGGCCGGACATCCACGGCACCTTCACCAACGGCTCGAGCTTCCAGACCTATGCGCCGAACGACCCGACGCTGGTGAAGCGCCTCTATGACAGCAAGGTCCAGATCACCGCGAAGCCGCCCGGCGACAACGTGCCGTGGTTCGTCTCGCTGCTGGTCTCCTGGCTGCCCTTCATCGCGCTGATCGGCGTGTGGATCTTCCTGTCGCGGCAGATGCAGGGCGGCGCCGGCAAGGCGATGGGCTTCGGCAAGTCGCGCGCCAAGATGCTGACCGAAGCGCATGGCCGCGTCACCTTCGAGGACGTCGCCGGCGTGGACGAAGCCAAGCAGGACCTGCAGGAGATCGTCGAATTCCTGCGCGACCCCGGCAAGTTCCAGCGCCTCGGCGGCCGTATTCCGCGCGGCGTGCTGCTGGTCGGCCCTCCCGGCACCGGTAAGACCCTGATCGCGCGTGCGGTCGCGGGCGAAGCCAACGTGCCGTTCTTCACCATTTCGGGTTCGGACTTCGTCGAGATGTTCGTCGGCGTCGGCGCCAGCCGCGTCCGCGACATGTTCGAGCAGGCCAAGAAGAATGCGCCCTGCATCATCTTCATCGACGAAATCGACGCGGTCGGTCGTCACCGCGGCGCCGGTCTCGGCGGCGGCAATGACGAGCGCGAGCAGACGCTGAACCAGTTGCTGGTCGAGATGGACGGCTTCGAGGCGAACGAGGGCGTGATCCTGATCGCCGCGACCAACCGTCCCGACGTGCTCGATCCCGCGCTGCTGCGTCCGGGCCGCTTCGACCGTCAGGTCGTGGTGCCCAATCCCGACGTCGTCGGCCGCGAGCAGATCCTCAAGGTTCACGTCCGCAAGGTGCCGCTGGCGCCGGATATCAACCTCAAGACCATCGCGCGCGGCACCCCGGGCTTCTCTGGCGCCGACCTGATGAACCTCGTCAACGAAGCCGCCCTGACCGCCGCCCGCCGCAACAAGCGGATGGTGACCCAGGCCGAGTTCGAGGAAGCCAAGGACAAGGTGATGATGGGCGCCGAGCGCAAGTCGCTCGTCATGACCGAGGAAGAGAAGCTGCTGACGGCCTATCACGAGGGCGGCCACGCCATCGTCGGCCTCAACGTGCCCGCGACCGATCCGATCCACAAGGCGACCATCATCCCGCGCGGCCGTGCGCTCGGCATGGTCATGCAGCTGCCGGAGCGCGACAAGCTGTCGATGTCCCTGGAGCAGATGACCTCGCGCCTCGCCATCATGATGGGCGGCCGCGTCGCCGAAGAGCTGATCTTCGGTCGCGAGAAGGTCACCTCCGGCGCCGCCTCCGACATCGAGCAGGCCACGCGCCTTGCCCGCATGATGGTGACGCGCTGGGGCCTGTCGGAAGAGCTCGGCACCGTCTCCTATGGCGAGAACCAGGACGAGGTGTTCCTCGGCATGTCGGTCTCGCGCACGCAGAACGCCTCCGAAGCGACCGTGCAGAAGATCGACTCCGAGATCCGCCGCCTGGTCGAGGAAGGCTACAAGGAAGCGACCCGCATCCTCACCGAGAAGCATGGCGACCTCGAAGCGCTGGCCAAGGGCCTGCTCGAGTTCGAAACGCTCTCCGGCGACGAGATCGTCGACCTGCTCAAGGGCAAGAAGCCGAACCGCGAGTCCGTGCTCGAGCCGACCACCCCGCGCGCCTCCGCCGTGCCCCCGGCCGGCAAGTCGCCGCGCCCGCGGCCCGATGCCGATCCCGGCCTGGAGCCCCAGCCGCAGGCGTAACGCAAGCAGCAGGACGAATTGAAAAACGCGGCGGCAACGCCGCGTTTTTTTGTTGGGTGGTGCTGATGCATTGCCGATGCGCGAGAAGCTCTCGTGCCCCGGACGCAGCGCAGCGTCTCTTCGACGGTGCTCCGCAGAGCCGGGGCCCATGCTGCAGCGGAGTGTGTGGCCTCCTGGGTCCCGGCTCTGCGCAGCAGCGTTGCACGCTGCAGCGCGTCCGGGACACGAGAGGGCGGCGCGCTGAAACGGCATACTCCGTCATTGCGAGCGCAGCGAAGCAATCCAGGCCGTCACCGCGGAGGGACTCTGGATTGCTTCGCTGCGCTCGCAATGACGATGGGGGTGTAGTGCTCTCGCAACAACGGCAGTCCCGTAGGGTGGGCAAAGGCGCGTAGCGCCGTGCCCACGATCTCTTGGATGTCGCGATAGAGATGGTGGGCACGCTTGCGCTTTGCCCACCCTACGAGATCTCACTTCGCTGCAGCTGACGGCGCGTCTCCCCGCCGCCCCAAAAACCGCAGCACATCATCATTGAATTGCCCGGGATCCTGCAGGAACGAGAAGTGACTGACCTCCGGCTGGATCAGCAAACCCGCGCCCGGAATGTTCGCGGCCATGAACTCGGTGTTCTCGCGCTTGATCGCCTCGTCATGGTCGCCGTCCACGATCCAGGTCGGCACCTTGATCGCCGCAAGGTCTGAAGCCGTCCATTTCGGCTGGCTCTCCCACATCTTGGTGATCTCGTCGACGAAGCTCTTGTATGCCGTCGGCGTCGGGGAGAGGCGTTTGTATTCCTCTCCGGCCCGCGCGATGTAGGCGTTGAAGACCTCGCTCGATGCGATGTCGGCAACGCCCGAGGGATCCGAGTTCGCCGCGAAGGCGAACAGCCTGCTCACCCGCTCCGGGTGCTTCATCGCGATGTCGAGGCCGATGATCGCGCCGTCGCTCCAGCCCACGATCGCCGTCTTCTTGATCCCTAAATGGTCGAGCAGCCCGATCACGTCCGAGGCCATCAGATCGTAGCCATACGGTTCCTGGTTGCGGGTGCTGCGCCCGTGTCCGCGGCTCTCCATGACAATGACCTGATAATGCCGCTGCAGCGCGCGGACCTGGTGGCCCCAGTAATTGGCGTTGGCGAGGCCGCCATGCAGCAACAGCACGGGCTCGCCGCGGCCGAACATTGCGTACCAGACCTTGATGCCGTTGACGGGCGCGAGGCCGCTCTGCGCGGCCTTGGGCAAGGTCGGCGTCGGCGGCAGGTTCAGCCATCGCGGCGCCGCATGGGCTGCGTTGACCGATACCATGACGAGAAGCGCGGCGAAGAGATTGCGAAACATCATGTACGTCTTCCTGTTCGGTCGCCGGATACTAGCGCATTGCGACGCCATTGCGTCACCTCTGGAGACAGTGTCGCACCGAGACGTGAGGACGACAGAGCCTGTCGCGCGGCGACGACGCGATCATGCGCGCGTGTTCCGTAAACACACGGCTCTTTCTGCATTTGAACGGTGAGCTCGCGCCAGGCCGCAAGTCGCGCTTGTCCCGCGCGCCATGTCGATCCACTTCCCTCGCTCCGGCCGCACGATGCACCGGCCATGATGGAGTTCGACCATGACTGGATTCAAGACTTTCGCCGCCGCGATTGTGTTGTCGGCCCTGACCGCAGGCTCCGCTTTCGCTCAATCCGGCTTTGCCAGCAGTCATCCGGGTACGTATGAAGCGGAAAACCCCGATCGCAATTTGAATGGCACGCTGACGCCGGCCGGCCGGCTCGGCCTCGAACTGCCGGACGGTGCCGCGGGCGTGCAAGGCGTGGGCAACGTTGTGGCCCGTGCGGACGGCGCGATGTCGCGGTCCTGCGCCGCGCGCTATCGTTCCTTTGATCCGGCAACCGGCACCTATCTGGGCTTCGACGGCAACCGCCATCCCTGCAGGTAAAGCTCACCGGTGCAAGCCGGTCGTCTGAGCGGACAGGTTGGGCAAGGGCGCCCTCGCGCCGAGCCCGCCATCCCTCGGAAGTCGCGACAGGCCGTGGTGGGCACGCTTTCGCAGGCCCACCCGGCTCGATAGTGATTGGAGTCCGTGTCGATGTCATGGCATGCTCTTCCCAAATAAAGGTGCGGCTTGACCGCGCCGGACAAAAGGGGAGGGGAAGCCGATGCGCTTTGCGAGGGCATTGGACGCGCTTTGCGCCATATCGTTCCTGTCGATCACCGTCCCCTCTCACGCCGCCGAGTTGCGCGGCGTCACCGCCACCGAAATCAGGATCGGCCAGACCATGCCCTATAGCGGCCCGGTGTCGGCTTTCGGCGCGCTCGGCAAGGGCGAGGTCGGCTATTTCAAGATGCTGAACGAGAAGGGCGGCATCAACGGCCGCAAGGTCAATCTGATCTCGCTCGACGACAGCTATGCGCCGCCGAAATCGGTCGAGCAGACGCGCAGGCTGGTCGAGAGCGACGAGGTCGCGCTGATCTTCTCCTCGATCGGCACCGCCCACAACACGGCGATCGCGAAATATCTGCAATCGAAGAACGTGCCGCAGCTCTTCATCGGCTCCGGCGCCTCGAAGTTTGCCGACATCACGCAGTATCCGCAGGCGACCATGGGCGTGCAGGCGCCGTTCCGCTACGAGGCTAGGCTCTATGCGCGCTACGCGCTGGCGAAGAACCCGAACGCGAAGTTCGCCGTCATCTCGCAGAACGACGATTACGGCCGCGACTACCTCGCCGGCCTCAAGGACGTGCTCGGCGAGAAATACGATTCGGTGGTCACCAATGCCACCTACGAGATCCAGGACCCGACCATCGATTCCCAGATCGTGAAGTTGAAGGCGTCGGGTGCCGACGTGTTCGTGATCGCGGCGACGCCGAAATTCGCAGCGCAGGCGATCCGCAAATCATTCGAGATCGGCTGGCGCCCGATGACGTTCCTCTCCAACGTCGCGGTTTGGATCTCGACCGTGATGGAGCCCGCGGGCCTGGAGGCCGGCACCGGCATTCTCTCCACGGCTTACGTCAAGGATCCCGACGATCCCGCCTGGAAGGACGATGCGGGCGTGAAGGGCTGGCGCGAGTTCATGACCAAATACGTGCCCGAAGCCGACCAGCACGACACCAACTACGTCAACGCCTACAACAGCGCGATGGCGCTCGAGGCGGTGCTGAAGGCCTGCGGCGACGACCTGTCGACCGAGAACATCCTGAAGCAGGCGTTTGCGATCCGCGATCTCGAACTGCCGATGCTGCTGCCCGGCATCAGGGTCAATACTGGCACGACCGACCATGTCCCGGTCGACCAGATGCAGTTCATGCGCTTCAATGGCAAGAGCTGGGAGCGCTTTGGCGAGTTGCAGACGGGCAATTGAGGATCGGGCGGGATTGGCGGCTTAACAAAAGTTGGCTTCGGGCCCGTGAGCCGGCAATATCGATTCCGGCCAGCGTTCGCCTGACGCTATGTCCTTATTTCGGCGCGGACGCCGCGCTATCCGCATCGTCCCGCACATGGACCACGGCGATCTTGTCCGTGTAGATCCGCTTCCAGCCCTTGAGATGATCGAGGATCTGCGGGCCGGGGGAGTCGGCCACCAGCAGCGTCGCGTCGATCTTGTGCTCGTCGAGCAGGGCGGGGAGCAGCGCGGGCTTCTGGCCTTCGGTCGCCTTAAAGAAGTCCATCACGAACTTCTCGCCATAGAGTTCGGCGCGGCCGTCGACGAAGACCGGGATGTCACGCGCGATCAGGTAGCCGCCGAACTTGTAGGCGTTGAAGATGCGCTTTGCCCCGCGCTTCTCGAGCAGATCGGTCGCCGCGACCGGCGTCTGGTCCATCGTGAAGGTGAAGCGGTGATGCGACATGTAGATCGAGCTCGAGGTCCAGCCTGCCGCCACGATCATCAACGCGCCAATTGCAGTCACGTAGCGGGCGGGCCAGCGCTCGCCGGTTTGCGTGTCGGCTTGCTGCAGGGGCGATTTTTCGCCGAGCGGCTTGGCCAGCACCAGCGGCACCAGGAAGGCGAAAGCCTCGATGCTCCTGACATGGCTGAGCGCCATCCAGGTCAGCAGCAGGATCAGCAGGATGCGCGGCGGCGACAGCGTCAGGCCGCGATAGAGCCCGAGCGCGATCAGGCCGAGCAGCGCGCCTTCGAACGCGGTGAAGGAGGCGAAGTTCGCCGGCGACCATTCGGAGATGACGGTCAAGAGCTCGCCGAGATTGAGGATGTTGGTCGCACCCAGCAGCGTGCGCCAGCCATAGGGCGTGAGGCAGCTTGCGGCCAGCGCGGCGACGCCGAACAGGAACCAGCGCAGCAGCAGGCGAACCTGCTTGCCGGACTCGAGGCCCCAGAGCGCGACGAACGACATCGGTCCGATCAGCGCGAGGCCGAGCACGAAGCCGCCATGCAGGCTCGCCCACAGCGACATCAGCGGCAGCCAGTACCATGACGGCGTGCCCCTGCGATCGGCCGCCGCCATCAACATGCCCACCCATGCGATCATGACAGGCAGCGCCAGCATGTGCGGCCGCGCCAGGATGTGATGCAGCGACAGCACGATCGCCAGCATCGCGAACAGCACCGAGCGCGGCATTTCCAGATGTGCGTCGAGCAGGCGGACGAGGATCGCCGCCGACAGCGCGACCCCGAGCGCGGTGAGGATGACCGGGCCGGCCCAGCCCCATTGCGTATAGGAGAGCGCGAACGCGACCTGCGACAGCCACGAGGTCGAAAGCCAGGGAGCTCCCGGCCGCGTGAAGGAATAGAAGTCGGTGTAGGGAAGGGCCTGGTGATCGATCACCCATTGCCCGATCTTGATCTGCCAGAACGAGTCGGAGTCCTGAAGCAGCGTGTCGCCGACGAAGAGGAAGAAGAGATAGGCGCCTGCACCGACGCAGAGCGGCACCAGCGTGCGCGCGCGGCCCTGCACCGCGATGCTGTTGGCAAAGGAAAGGGACATGCCGCCTCGTCGTCCTCGGTGTTCTCATCGGGTGGGCCCGAGCGGGCGGCATTTGACCACGGCCGACATAACTTCGGGTAAACCGGCTGCACGAGCGGCTTGATGTCCGGACAATTTAACTGATTGTTTTCAATTCCAGTTTACCATCGGCGAATACACGCAAACCGCTCTTTGTTTACGCAGTCGAATTAACTGCGGCGCAATTCTTTGTCTCTACGTTCGGTTCCATGGTCGGGCGGCGCTGGGAAGCCGAAGAGACCAGACCACTTGTAGCCTTGTGTACTTTTTTGGGAGCACTCTATGAAGAACCTCGTTGCGCGTTTCGTGAAGGATGAATCCGGCGCCACCGCTATCGAATACGGCCTGATCGCTGCCGGCATCGCGCTGGCGATCATCACCGTCGTCAACAACCTCGGCAGCACGCTGAACACCAAGTTCGGCTCGATCTCGTCCAGCCTCAAGTAAGCTCGGACGACCTTGGAATTCTAAGAGCCTCGTCTTCGACGGGGCTCTTTTCTTTTGGGCGGTACGTTTACGAAAGGACGGCCGCAGCAATCGTCCCGTAGGGTGGGCAAAGCGCAGCGTGCCCACCAATCGCGGATGATAGGGCATGTCGTACCCACAACGTCATTGCGAGCGCAGCGAAGCAATCCAGACTGTATCCGCGGAGGGATTCTGGATTGCTTCGCTGCGCTCGCAATGACGAGGAAACGTCAGCGTCCGCACTAGTTCTATCGTGATTGCAGAGTGTGGGGGCACGGCGCTATGCGCCTTTGCCCACTCTACGGCAGCGCGCTTGCTCTGACGAGCGCGGCGCTATTCCACAAGGCTGGGCTGCCAGACCGGCGGCAGTGCGGGTGCAGCGGTGGCAGGCGCGGTGCGGCCGAGGCGTTCGACATAGAACTTCGTCGCCCAGATCGAGGCCGCGGCGAGCGCGATGCCGCCGGCGACGTCGATGAGATAGTGCGCGCCGATCGCCGGCGTCGCCGCGATCATCAGCACGTTCAATGCGGCCGCGATGCCGCCGATGCCGCGCACCGGCCACAGCGCCCACATGTAGAGCACGGCGGAGGCGGCGTGAAAGCTCGGAAACGAGACGATGCCGGAAAGGAAGAACAGCCGGAGCTCACGCAGGCTGCCGTCGCGCAGCGCGAGGATGTCGCGCAGCTGCCCGGCATAGACCGCGGTGTTGATCTCGGGGAAATGCGCCGCCGGCAATTGCAGCCCGTAATAGGTGCCGATCGCAGGCACCAATGCGGAGACCGCGATGGTGACGGCGAGCGCGAGGCTCATCGCGAGCATGAAGACCTGCAGCCGCACGTAGCGCGCCGTCAACGTCAGCACGACGGGAACGCCGAGCAGTGGCCATTTGATCAGTCCGTAGCTGCGCGCCAGGAGGTCTGCGAGCCAGGGATGGTCGTTGATGTAGCGCGCGATCGGTTCGGGATCGAGGCCGAGCGCGCGGTCAATCGCCAGCAGCGCCTCGTCCTGGAGCGGCCAGTTCAGCTTGCCCGCGACATAGCTCAGCGGTCCGACGATGGCGCAGGTGAGGATGACCTGTCCGATCGTGCCGAGCGAGAACACCAGCTTCGGATCGGCTTGGTCGCCCTTTGCGAGCTGGTGGCGATAGGCCGTTGCGACGAGGAGCGCAGCGATCGCAAGCGTGATGCCGTAGGCGACAGGCTCGAGGCTGAGACCGGTTGCGGGAAGCCCGAACGCCAGAAGGCTGCCCATGGCCACGATGGGAAGCCAGTTCAGCTGGAAGAGCCGCCAGGCGGTTTGGGCGTCTGAATCGCGCATGCTGCACCGAGGTGGGATCGCGGTCGGGGCCACAGTCGCGGACCTGCTTTAAGATCGCGGTAACAATTGTGGTTAGCGGTCTATCAACCGGCTCCGGCACTTCGCGCATTTGTCGCCTGCGGCTTTGCCGTGACGCTTTACGCAAATCCATCTTGTCATCCCCCCTGAATAGTTGTTCAGTCCTTGCGGGGCGATTTGCAGCTTTAAAGTGACGAAGCGTTCGGCCGCAGGGCGTGCGGCCGGCGTGGGTGGGACAGGAAGCGCGCCATGGTTTATCGGCGGACGCATCAAGTGGTTAAGCGCCTTGCGGCCAGGCGCAGTGCGATATTGGCGGCGGCGCGGGAAGCTGCGGCGGAAGGCGGGATGGCGGCGGTGCAGATCGCTCCGGTTGCGGTCCGGGCCAATGTCGCGGCCGGCACGGTCTACCGCTACTTCCCCTCCAAGGCCGAGCTGATCTCCGAATTGATCGCCGAGGTTTCACGGGACGAACTCGCGGCGATCAGGCGGGCGGCCGATGCCGCGCCGGGGCCGTCCTCGGCGCTGGCGGCGGCGGTAACCACCGTGGCGGTCCATACCCTGTCGCAGCGCAGGCTGGCCTGGGGCATCCTGGCCGAGCCTGTCGACGTCGATGTCAGCGCCTCCAGGCTTGCCAGCCGCCGCGAGATCGCCGGCGAGATCGCCAGCCGGATCGACGCCGCCGTGCGTGCCGGCCATCTGCCGGCGCAGGACACCGCGCTCGCGGCCACCGCGCTGCTCGGCGCGCTGCACGAGGCCCTCGTCGGCCCGCTTGCGCCCGACAATCTCGAAGATCCCGTCAAGATGCGCGATGCGGTGCAGACCGTGACGCTGCTGGCGCTGCGTGCGGTAGGCGTCATGGACGCCCGCGCCCGCGGCCTCGTCGTGCAGCAGACGCTGCTCCCCACCACCAAGGCGCTGGTTGGAGCCTGAACAAGCGGGACGCGACCGGAGCGGGGATCTGATCCCGCTCAGGTCATTGTCCGGGCGCGCCTATTTGCAGAACCCGCGCAAAGCAGCCGGATAGTCCCGGCTACTGTGCATGGGGTTGTTTTCGACGTTTTGGTTTGGCCGCTCTTCGCGGGCCTACATGTTGGCGTCGCCCTCGGGGCCGACCGAGGCGATGCGCACCATGTTGGTGGTGCCGGGAATGCCGAGCGGCACGCCGGCGACGATGATCACGCGCTGGCCGGCGCGGACGAATCCGTCGCGGAATGCGATCTGGCCGGCGCGGCTGACCATGTCGTCCTGGTCGCGCGCATCTTCCGCCACCACGCAATGCACGCCCCAGACCACCGCGAGCCGGCGGCCGGCCTGAATGTTCGGCGTGATCGCCACGACCGGCGGCTTCGGCCGCTCTCGCGCCACGCGCACCGCGGTCGAGCCCGAGCTGGTCCAGCAGATCAGGGCGGGCAAATCGAGCGTCTCGGCGATCTGCCGCGCGGCGTCCGCGATGGCGTCGCCTGCGGTTGCTTCCGGCGCCGGGCGCTGGGCCGTGATCACCGACCGGTAAGTCGGGTCGCGCTCGACCTCCTCGCCGATGCGGTTCATGGTCGAGACCGCCTCGACCGGGAATTTGCCGGCCGCCGATTCCGCCGACAGCATGATGGCGTCGGCGCCTTCATAGACGGCGGTGGCGACGTCGGAGACTTCGGCGCGGGTCGGCACCGGCGACTGGATCATCGATTCCAGCATCTGGGTCGCGATCACCACCGGCTTGCCGGCGCGGCGCGCCATGCGCGTCATCTGCTTCTGCAGGCTCGGCACGCGCTCCAGCGGCAGCTCGACGCCGAGGTCGCCGCGCGCCACCATCAGCGCGTCGGAAGCCTCGATGATGTCGGCGAGGCGGTCGATCGCCTGCGGCTTCTCGATCTTGGCCATCACGGAGGCGCGGCCGCGGATCATCTTCTTGGCCTCGAGCACGTCGTCGGCGCGCTGCACGAAGGACAGCGCGATCCAGTCGACGCCGGTGACCAGCGCGGCCTCGAGGTCGGCGCGGTCTTTCGGCGTCATCGCCGAGACCGGAAGGTCGGTGTCGGGCAGGCTGACGCCCTTGCGGTCGCTCATCTTGCCGCCGACCACGACACGCGTCACCGCGTGCTCCTTGGAGGTCTCCTCCGCGATCAGGCGGACCTTGCCGTCGTCGAGCAGCAGCGCGTGGCCGGGCCTCAGCGCCGCCAGGATCTCCGGATGCGGGAGATGGACGCGCGTGGCATCGCCCGGCGCCTTGTCGGAATCGAGGGTGAAGATCTGGCCGTTCTGGAGTTGCACAGAACCTTCGGCGAAGGCACCGAGCCGGAGCTTGGGGCCCTGGAGGTCGACCAGGATGCCGATCGGCCGGCCGTAGCTCGATTCGACATTGCGGATCGTCGCCACCAGCTCCCGCATCTTGTCATGCGGGGTGTGGCTCATGTTGATGCGGAACACATCGGCGCCGGCCTCGAACAGGCGGCGGATCATCGCGAGGTCTGAGGAGGCGGGTCCGAGGGTCGCGAGAATCTTGATACGGCGAAGACGCCTCATGGCTTATTTCCAGGCGGGGGTGGCAGGCCGGGCGAGCCCGGGGGGGTAGCACCGGGCGGGCCATTGGGCAAACCCGGAACGCCGCCCGGGCCAACCGGTCCGGGCAGGCCAGGCACGCGCTGCTGCGCCGGCTGTTCGTTGGCGTCGGTGAGCTGCACCGTCCAGGCCCGCTGCTCGCCGGTATCGACCTCGAAATAGCCGGTCCGGTCATAGCCGCGCGCCAGGCAATCCTCGGTGCCGCGGATGGTGAATTCCTTGTCGCGCGAGCACATGAAGGCCTGGCCCGACCATTCGCCGCCGCGGTCATAGTCGATGGCGTAGATGTAGTAGTAGCGGGCGACCAGCGTGCCCCGCAGCAGCGTCTCGCAGGAGCGCGACGAGATGTTCCACCAGCCCTCGGTGGTCCAGCCCTCGGCGTCCTTGTAGCCCAGCGCGATGCCGACCCGACTCGAGGTGTTGTTGCAGAGCCGGAAATCGGCGGAGGCCGGGCTGCTCCAGAGGCACAGCAGGGCGACCGCCAGCACCGGGACCAACCGGGCGAGCAGGCGAAGGGGGAGGCGGGGAGATTCGGCAATCATTGTCGCGGAACGTATACCAGATCATTGACGATTTGGCGTAGGGCCCGGGGGAACTGCCCGAGGCCGGGGGTTGGGTCCGTTTGCGCCGCGATATGGCAAAATCTGTGACAGGACCCCACCTGATCCCGTAAGGGTGACCGCCACCGCGGCCGGAGCTTTGAGGAATTCAGTCATGGCAATCGACGACAAAACCAGAACGGAGCTCGAGGCAGCCGCTTTCCGGCGCCTGGTCGACCATCTGAAGACGCGGACGGACGTCCAGAACATCGATCTGATGAATCTGGCCGGCTTCTGCCGCAACTGCCTGTCCAACTGGCTCAAGGACGCCGCGGACGCCCAGGGCGTCGCCCTGAGCAAGGACGAGAGCCGGGAGGCCGTCTACGGCATGCCCTACGAGACCTGGAAGGCGAAGTACCAGGGCACGGCCACGCCCGAGCAGATCGAGGCGATGAAGAAGGCCCATCCCCACGGGCATTGAACGGCCGCGGCACGCATCGCCTGAGTCGCACCACACAACAGCTTTCTTCGCCTCGCCGCAGGAAGGTGTGGGCGCGCTGTGGACGAGCGCGATGCTTGCTTGAACGCCGGGGGTCCGAACCCTAAGGGTCTACCAGCACGCGCGGTGGATGCCGGCGTCACCTCGTTTTGCCAGTTCCATTGGGAGTACCAAGATGGCCACCTCCGCCGCCGTCCGCGACGACGAGCCCGCGACGAAATTTGCCAAGGACCAGCTCAAATCCATCATCGAGCGCATCGAGCGGCTGGAGGAAGAGAAGAAGGCGATCTCCGACGACATCCGCGACGTCTATGCCGAGAGCAAGGGCAACGGCTACGACGTCAAGGCGCTGCGCACCATCGTGCGCCTGCGCAAGCAGGATCCCAACGAGCGCGCCGAGGCCGAGACCATCCTCGAGACCTACATGCAGGCGCTGGGGATGCTCTGAGGCTTTCGCCTCAAGCACCGTTGCCGCAGCCCGGATGGAGCGCTAGCGAAATCCGGGTCTCATGCCCAGCATGAAGCATCCCGGACTGCGCGGGGTCCGTGCGGTCCGCAAGGACTGATCTTCATCTCAACCGCCGCGGCCGCGTCTTGAGTCGCGCCGGGCCTGCGCCCGCTTGTTGGCTTGCGAGACGCGTCCGATTTTTTCCGGTGGAATCTTGTAAGCCCGGCGACGGTTCGGGATGGACCGCATGCCGTCATGTGACGTCGGCGACGTCTGCGGCCGCGCAAACTGGCGGGCCCGACGGAGCGCCAACGCCCGTCGCGCGGCTTCGCCGAGTTCCCGTCGTGCTTCAAACTTCCGGATGCGTCTCAGCTCGTTCTTGATGCGCTTGATGGCGCCAGCGAAGACCGACTGCCGGCGGCTTGCGTGCTCGGCCGTTCCGGAAAAGCTCTTGCCGCGCGGATCGGCCGTGCCCTTGGTCTCGCGGCGTCGATGCCGCGACAACGTACGCTCCTTGTCGCGCAGATCCCGAAGGCGGTCGCGAAGGCGTTCGAGCCCATCGCGCTCCATCTCGCCAACCACCGGATGGTGCGTGCTCATGATGACCTCGCGCTCGTCATGGTTCAGAAGGCTGAGCTCGGACTTGCATGGAACGGACATTGTGCGCCTCCACTTCGCGATGAGCGAGATTTCCGCGAGGCCTGCGGCAGGCCCGCGGCGTCCCTTCCGGGTTTTCGCGCATGAACACTGCGCCCCTGGCGCGTGCGGGGATACCGGGTGATTACCCGTCGGGCGCGGGGGAAATCCCTTCCGGGACGCCTTGATCACAGGCTGATGTCGCCCCGGATTGCGCTGCGCTCCTTGCGGGCTACAAATGACGCGTGTTTCGTCTGTGAACGGAGACGCCAGTGACTGCGCCGAGGTTGCCGCGCGAGGTGAACCGCGCCTTCGACGCTCTTCCGGCGCCGATCGGCAAGCGGCTGCTTCAGGTGCGAGAGCTCATATTCGCCACCGCTGCGGCGCATGACGGTGTCGGCAATCTCACCGAGACACTAAAATGGGGCGAGCCCGCTTATCTCACGGACGAGACCGGCAGCGGCTCCACGATCCGGCTCGGCCGCCTCAAGGACTCCGACCAGGCCGCCATTCTCTTCAACTGCAAGACGACGCTGGTCGACACCTTTCGCGAGCGCTTTCCCGATCGGTTCGAGTACCGGCAGACGCGGGCGTTGCTGTTGCCGGTGGCGGGCAAGCTGCCGGAGCGGGAGCTGGCGGTCTGCCTGTCGCTGGCGCTGACCTATCATCTGGATCGGCGGGGGAAGAAGGCGCGGTAGCAGACTTGCGGGCTACGCGATCGAATCCCTGGAAATATGAGGAGGGCTATAGCCCTTAGCGCAGCGCGGCAGTGCGCATGACGAAGGATGTCGTCTCTAGCTTCGCCGTCGCGCTACCCGAGAAACTGTCGCAGGACAGGCCCTTCGTCGGATCGTCCGTGAAGCTCATCGCGATTACGGCCTGCGGCTTGACGAAATAGCCGCGCAGCGCCGCCGTATCGAGCTCGCCCATCAGCGTGACCGACATCGCGCGGCTGGCGCTCGGCGACAGCATCACGATCTTGAGCCAGATGCTCTCGCCCTTGGCCGCGGACAGCCGGGTCGCGGTCGCGACCATGCCGTCGATGCTCTTGCCGACCACGCTGTTGATCTCGGTAGCCTGCGCGACGTTACGGGAGCCGGAGCGGGCAGAGCGCGGGATCGGCGCGGAGGCGGCGACGACATTGGCGCGGTCGACCGGGGAGGCGGCCGGCGCGTAGGCGAGCGCCTGAAGCGTTGCGTTGGACACGCTCGCGGTTGCCTGCGGATCGGTGGCGGAGGCAAGCGCCTGGCGGGCCTTGAGTGCCGCGACCTGCGCGGGCGTGGCCTGCTGCGGCGTAGCGGGGGTATCCCAGAAGCCGCGGGCATTGATGATGTCGGCCGGCGTCTCCGGCTTGCCGTCCGCAGATTTGGCGTCGGCGGGCTTCTCAGCCACGGGCGCGGGCTTCGGCTTGGGCGGCGCAACGAGCTGAACATCGGCCGAGGCGAGCTGGAGGGTGGCTGCGACCTGCGGCTTGGCGCGCGGCGTCGGCACCGGATCTGCCGGCTTGGCTGCGGCGGCAACGACGGTCGGCGCGACCGGCTTCGCGCTCGGGGCAGGCGCGCCCTCGTCATCCTCGTCGCTGCTGGCGGCCGGCGCCGGCTTGCCCTTGAACAGGGCGGCGAAGAAGTTCGGCTTGCTGGCGGAATCGTCGCCATTGCCGCGGCGCTCGATCTCGGCCTTGGCGAGCTCATAGCCCTTCAGCGGCGTGCCGTCGGTCGGCAGATGCACCGTCTTGCCGTCCGGGAAGACGCGGGCGAGCTGGTCATGCGTCATGCGCGGCCAGTGCCGGATGCTGCCGGTATCCAGGTGAACGAAGGGCGAGCCGGAGGTCGGATAGAAGCCGACGCCGCCGCGCTGCAGGCGCAGGCCGGCGAAGCGGATCTGCTCCAGCTGCACGCCCGGAATGTAGAAGTCCATCGCATGCCCCAGCATGTGCTGGCTGAAGCGCGCCACGCCCGAGGAGCGGCGGCGGAGCATGGCGTTGGTGGCGGGGGAGCGGTACGAGGAGATGATCTGGATCGGCTGCTTGCCGTCGACGTCGCGATAGACTTCCCAGAGGATGTCGAAGAGGCGACGGTCCATGACCGTCTCGTCCTGGCTGCGCCAGTCGCGGAGGAAGTGGTTGAGCTGCTTCAGCGCGGCTTCGTCGTAGCGGCCATCGCGCTTGAAGGTGACGGTGAGGTCTTCGCCGGAATGGGTGTGGTGGAAGGAGAGGGTCTTGGTCTCGTTCAGTGCGGCGGCGTTATGGACCGAGCCCGCGGCAGCAAGCAACAGCGCGCCAGCGAGGCCGATCCGGGATCCGGCCTTCACGCCCGCATGGGACAACGACAGCACAGCAAGTTGGCGTGCGAGACCAGTCAGCACGTATGAGCCCACCCAGTCGACGAGCGTTCAAAATGGACTCTCCCGCCAACCCCGTAGCAGCGCGAAAGAGGATGAACGCTTTCTTAAAGCGAGAAGGTTAATTCGAGGTTGACCTTCCCGCCCCCAAACCAAGTCAGAATACAAACCTAAACGGTTGACTGTGGCAAAAAAACGCCCGCTGCCCAAGAGCAGGTGGGAGAATGGTTAACGCTAAACGGCCCCGTCTTTGGGACAGGGCCGCTGATTTCATTGCAGAATTTCAGGAAATGAGGTGCCGGATGGGCCTCAGCGGGTAAACACCCGCTGCTGCGGCCGGCGGCCGACCGGAGCCGGCGGCGGGGTCGGAGCTCCACCGCCGAACAGCCGCTCGAAGAAGTTCGGACCCGACGAGCCGAAGCCGCCGCCATTGTTGGCCACCGCCACGCCCGAGGGCAGGGTGGTCGCCGGGCGCGAATAGCTCGGCTGGGAGTGGGCGACGACGTTCTCGAGATCCTTGCCGCGGCCGTTCTTCAGGATGTTGAGCATGGTCGCGTCGCGGCCGTAGACGTCCTTGCGGATCTGCAGCTTGCCGGCGTCGTCCACGAAGGCGGTCTGGTAGGTGATGTTGACCGGGATCGGGGTGGGGAATTTCAGGTCGATCTCGCTCTTGCCGTACATGCTGCGCACGCGCTCTGGCGTGTACTTGTCGTTCGGCATCGCGATGTTGAGCAGCACGCTCGCGTACTGATCCGGATACTGCACGCGCATGCAGCCATGGCTGAAGGCGCGGTCGTCCCTGGCGAACAGGTTCTTGTCCGGCGTGTCGTGCTGATAGACCAGGAACTTGTTCGGGAAGTTGAAGCGGATGCGGCCGAGCGCGTTGGCTTCACCGGGCGGCTGCGAGATGTGCACCGATCCGTCGCGGTTCTGCTCGAGCTTGAGTCCCATGCGCTGGAGCACAGTCGGGTCCTGCTGCAGCGCCGGCAGATATTCGTTGTAGACGATCGACGGCGGCACGTTCCAGGTCGGGTTGACCGTGATGTACTTCATCGTCTCGGTGAGCAGCGGGGTCGCGTGCTGGCCCGGCTTGCCGGTGACGACGCGAGTGGTCCAGACCTGCTGGCCGCGCTGCATCACCTTCAGCGTATAGTCGGGAATATTGAGGATGACATAGGCATCGCCCAGCGCAGGGACGCCGAGGTCGCGCGGCAGCCAGCGCCAGCGCTCCATGTTCACCAGCACGGTGTCGATCTGCTTGTCGCGCTTGGGCGTGTTGAGCGCCTTGACCGTCTTGTCGTCGAGGATGCCGGTCGGCTTCATCTCGGCGCTGTTCTGGAATTTGCGGACGGCTTCGGCAACCGTGGCATCGTAACGGGTGTCGCTGGCGTTCTCGGCGAGGCCGAGCTTGGCGCGGAGTTGCAGCACGCGCGGATCGTCCACGACGATCTCCGCCTGCTTCTTTCCGGCGGGCGTGTATTTCAGCGCCGGGCCGTCGGCGATCTCGATCACCGGGCCGGTGCCCTGGCCGCGGAGCTCGGCGAGCTTCGCCTTCAGCTCCTTGTAGAGCTTGTGCGGCGGGTTGTAGCTGTCGAGAGCGGCGGAGGCGTCCGTCGCGGTCGTGACCTTGGTCAGCACCTCGCTCGGGTCGACCGGATGTTCGGGATAGAGGATGTCGCCGGAGACCTGCGACCAGTGCATGCGGCCGCTCTGCGCCTGGCGCGCATAGTCGAACATGCTGGCGGTGAGCTTCAGCTCGGCATCGGCGAGCGCATCGGGCGTCGTGGCGGCGGCGAAATCCGGCACCGGATAATCGGCCGGATTGAGGCCGTCGGAGGCGGCGTCCTTGAGCCGGGCGATCACGCCCTTGGCCGCAGCGGTCAGGCTGCCGGCCTGCGTCCACACCGGCGCGAAATCGCGCGCGCCGTAAAACTTCTCGATCGCGGCACGCTCGTTCTTGCGGTCGAAATGACGCGAGGTCTTGGCGCCGATGATGTCCTTGAGCTTGTCGGCGACCGGCTGGTCGGCGGCGGGAACGTTGCTGGCGGCCTTGACCGGCTCGGCAGCTGGGGCTGCGGCGGGTGCCGCGGGAGCGGCCGGCGTGGCGGCCGCGGTGTCGGCCTTGGCGGGTTCCGACTTGGCCGGCTCGGTCTTTGCCGGTTCCGTCTTTGCGGTCTCGTTCTTCGGAGCTTCTGGTGCGGGCGTCGTGGCGACGTCGGACGGCTTGGTCTCAACCTTGTCGGGCGCCGGGGCTGCTTCGGCCTTCACGGGCGCGGATTCCTTGGCGGGGTCCTGCACCGTGGCGGTGGTGTCGGTCTTGATGTCGGACGCGGTCGGGGGCGGGACGTTGGCAGGCTCGGGGCGCGGAATCGCGGCTTCGATCGCGAGCTCGGCGGCGCTGCTGCGCGCCTGATCCTGCGCCAGGGCCGAGCCGGCCGACACCGTGAGGAAGGTCGCCGCGACCGTCATCAAGACGCGGTCAAAGCCTGCACGGTGGTTCAAACAGTCACGCATTGTGTCGCACCCCTCGGGTGAACCGTTCCTCGTGGAACGGCTTCGTTATCGTCTATGGAGTTTTCGGCTAAACAGCGCCGGCCCCTCGAAAGTTGCACGCCTGCACGCAACGATTCATACGCAGACGATATACAGGCCCCGATTTCGCAGCCAGCGCTACCCGGGACAACTCACGACAAACTGACTTCAAGGGAGCCTCTTGGCAACGGATTGTGCGCTTGCAACAGGCGCTTTTCCCTCTGTCTGTCACTTCCAAGTCACGGTTCAGCTCGCCGCCGAATTTTGCCGTAATTCAACGGCTTGCGACCGCATCGCGGCGACGCGCGAACCTCCGTTCGCATGAGGCTCAGTGCGTCTCCTCGCCGCTTTTCCCGCCATGGCCGGGAACCCCGGCTTCGTCCAGTTTGCGGTAGAGCGTGGACCGGCCGATCTTGAGGCGGCGGGCGACTTCCGACATCTGTCCGCGATAGTGCGAGATCGCGAAACGGATGATCTCGTTCTCCATCTCCTCGAGCGGCCGAACGTCGCCGGTCGGCGTCAGCATCGAGAGGCTTCCTGCCAGCGGCAGCGGCGCGATCGGTATTTCATTACCCGACACCAGGGAGGGCGCCGCGATCGGCTCCAACATCAGCGGCGCCGTCGGAATCTCCGTCATGGCATGCTGCTGCGAGGTCAGCAGAGGGAAGTCGGCAAGGCCGAGCTGGTCGCCCTCGCTCATGACCACGGCGCGATAGACCGCGTTCTCGAGCTGGCGGATGTTGCCCGGCCAGTCGAGCTGGGCGAGATGCGCCACGGCCTCGCCGCTGATGCCGGTGATGGCGCGGTTCTCCTCGGCGGCAAAGCGCGCCAGGAAGTGCCGCAGCAGATGCGGAATGTCTTCGCGGCGGGCGCGCAGCGAGGGGATCGTCAGCGGCAGCACGTGCAGGCGGTAGAACAGGTCTTCGCGGAAATGGCCCTGCTTCACCCGCTCGAGCAGCTTGCGGTTGGTCGCCGAGACGATGCGGACGTCGACCTTGACCGGCTTGCGGCCACCGACGGCCTCGACCGCGCCTTCCTGCAGCGCGCGGAGCAGCTTGACCTGGGCGGTCAGCGGCAGCTCGCTGACCTCGTCCAGGAACAGCGTGCCGCCATGGGCCTCGACGAACTTGCCGGTGTGACGCTCGGTCGCGCCGGTGAAGGCGCCCTTCTCGTGGCCGAACAGGATCGACTCCACGAGGTTGTCGGGGATCGCACCGCAATTGACCGCGACGAAGGGCTTCGCCTTGCGTTCGCCGCTGCCGTGGATGGCGCGTGCGAACATCTCCTTGCCGACGCCGGACTCGCCTTCGATCAGCACCGGGATCGAGGAGTTCGCCGCCTTCTGCGCGGCGCGCATCACCGGCTCCATCGCGTCGGCGCGGGTGATGATGTCGGAGAAGGTCAGCCGGCCTTCGCGGCTGTGACGGATGCGTTGCAGTTCGCCCTTGAGCGCGGAGGTGTTGAGCGCGTTGCGCAGGCAAACCTGGAGCCGCTCCATGCCGACGGGCTTGACCACGAAATCGGCCGCGCCGGCGCGCATAGCCGAGATCACATTGTCGATGCCGCCATGGGCGGTCTGCACGATGACCGGCACGGAGAGGCCCGCTTCGCGGATCTTCGCCAGCACGCCCATCCCGTCGAGGCCGGGCATCACCAGATCGAGGATGACGCCATCGATGGCCGGTGCATCAGGGGCGGTGAGGGTGGCGATCGCGGCGTCGCCGGATTCGACGACAATCGTTTCATAGCCGCATTTCTGCACCATGTTCTCGACCAGCCGGCGGGCTACAGCGTCGTCGTCGGCGATCAAAATACAGGCAGCCATGGTGTTCCCCGCACGCTACTACTATCTGTCTCGAATCGGGTCACTCTGGCCGAAGCCGATTAACGCACTCTTAAACCTTGGTGCCCCAGCCCGTCGTCGCGATTGTTGAACACAGGTTTCCCACACAATGAATTCGCGCTCCAAGCCCGCTCTCAAAAAGCCCGCTCTCCGCAAGCCAGCCGCCAAGACATCCGCCGTCAAGAAATCTGCCACCAAGGCAAAGCCCTCCGCAAAGCCTGCGAGCAAGACCGGCAAGCTCCCGGAGTGGAACCTTGCCGATCTCTATTCCGGGATCGATGCGCCGGAAGTGGCGCGCGATCTTGAGAAGATGGATGCCGATTGCGTCGCGTTCGAGACCGACTACAAGGGCAAGCTCACGACAGGAACAGCAAACGAAAATGGCGGAAAATGGCTCGCGGAAGCCGTGCGACGCTATGAGGCGATCGACGATCTCGCCGGCCGCCTCGGCTCCTATGCCGGTCTCGTTCATGCCGGCGACAGCGTTGATCCCAAGATTTCAAAGTTTTACGGCGACGTATCGGAGCGGCTGACGGCGGCGTCCACGCATCTGCTGTTCTTCGCGCTCGAGCTCAACCGTGTCGATGACGATATTTTGACCCGCGCGATGCAGGCGCCTGAGCTGGCGCATTACCGTCCCTGGATCGAGGATCTGCGCAAGGAGAAGCCGTATCAGCTCGACGACAAGCTCGAGCAGCTCTTCCTGGAGAAAGCGCAGACCGGCTATTCCGCCTTCAACCGGCTGTTCGACCAGACCATCTCCGGCCTGCGCTTCAAGGTCGGCGCGAAAGAGCTCGCGATCGAGCCGACCCTCAATTTGTTGCAGGACCGTGACGGCGCCAAGCGCAAGACGGCGGCGGAAGCACTGGCCAAGACGTTCAAGGCCAATGAACGCACGTTCGCACTGATCACCAACACGCTTGCCAAGGACAAGGACATCTCCGACCGCTGGCGCGGTTTTCAGGACGTCGCGGATTCCCGCCATCTGAACAACCGCGTCGAGCGCGAGGTGGTGGATGCGCTAGTCGCCTCCGTCCGCGCCGCCTACCCAAAACTGTCGCATCGTTACTACGCGCTGAAGGCGAAGTGGTTCGGCAAGAAGCGGCTCGCCTATTGGGACCGCAATGCGCCGCTGCCCTTCGCCGCGACCGACGTGATCGGCTGGCCCGATGCACGCAATATGGTGCTGACGGCCTATCGTGGCTTCTCGCCAAAGATGGCCGACATCGCCGAGCGCTTCTTCACCGACCGCTGGATCGACGCGCCGGTGCGTCCGGGCAAGGCGCCGGGCGCCTTCTCGCATCCGACCACCCCGTCGGCGCACCCTTACGTGCTCATGAACTACCAGGGCAAGCCGCGCGACGTGATGACGCTCGCCCACGAGCTCGGCCACGGCGTGCACCAGGTGCTGGCGGCGAAGAACGGCGCGCTGATGGCGCCGACGCCGCTGACGCTGGCGGAGACCGCGAGCGTGTTCGGCGAGATGCTGACCTTCCGCCGGCTGCTGGCCGAGACCAAGAGCGCAAAGCAGCGCCAGGCGCTGCTCGCCGGCAAGGTCGAGGACATGATCAACACCGTGGTACGGCAGATCGCGTTCTATTCGTTCGAGCGTGCGGTCCACACCGAGCGCAAGAACGGCGAGCTCACCGCGACGCGGCTCGGCGAAATCTGGCTGTCGGTGCAGGGCGAGAGCCTGGGTCCGGCGATCGAGATCAAGGCGGGCTACGAGAACTACTGGATGTACATCCCGCACTTCATCCATTCGCCGTTCTACGTCTACGCTTATGCGTTCGGCGACTGCCTCGTGAACTCGCTCTATGCCGTCTACGAGAACGCGGCCGAAGGCTTTGCCGAGCGCTATCTCGACATGCTCGCGGCCGGCGGCACCAAGCACTACTCGGAGCTGCTGCGGCCGTTCGGGCTCGATGCCAAGGATCCCAAGTTCTGGGATGGCGGCCTCTCGGTCATCGCCGGGATGATCGACGAGCTGGAGGCGATGGGCTGAGCCGGTTTCCTTCCTGACCGGGTTCCCATTTTGACGCACCTTGAAGATGCCGCGAGCAGCCTCGCGGCATCTTTGCGTTGGGCATCCGCATGGGCCGGCGCTGCTCACGTCGTAGCCCGGGAATTTGCTACGTCAGATTGAACGTTCGAGCGGTCCGGCAGACTAACTCAAGAGATATTGCGAACGTCATTTTCAACTATTGATTGCCGATTGATCGATTTTTGCCTGGGGAGGCACCCATGCTCGATCAAGGACCTGCCGCGCCGGTTCCGGAATCGAAGAACGCTGCCGCCGTCGATCAGGAAATTCCCTGGTGCGAGAAGCACCATCAGATCGTCCGCGACGAAATCGCCGCGATCAACACGCGCCGTGAGCCGGACCGGCGCATCGATGTCGATCGCCTCGAGAGCTGCCAGTTGCTCGACGTCACCGGGCTCGCCCTGTCCGGCGGCGGCATCCGCTCGTCGGCCCTCTGCCTTGGCGTGCTCCAGGCCTTGAACCACCACAATCTGATCGGGCGGATCGACTATCTGTCCACGGTGTCGGGCGGCGGCTATATCGGCACCTCCCTCAGCGCCACCATGACGGCGGCGCGTCGATTTGTGTTCGGCGAAAGACCGCTCGGCGGAGCCGTCACGGCCGCCGAGATCAGCGACACGCCATCGGTCGGGCATCTGCGCAATTATTCCAACTACCTGGTCCCGGCCGGGGCCCGGGATCTCCTGACGGGAATCGCCATCGTGGTGCGCGGACTGGTCGCCAATGTCGGCCTGACGTTGCCCGTCCTGCTGTTGCTGGCGGCCGTCACCGTGTGGTCGACGCCGCTGCGAAGCTGCCTGACGGATGCGAATGTCTTCGGCGTCAGCCTCAGCGACAAAAAATTGTGTGAGCTGCACAATTTCGGCAGCGTGGACCGCTATGGCTTCAGCACGTTCGGCGCGGCGATAGCCCTGTTCATGTTCGTTTGCAGCGGGCTCACTTATCTGGCGTCGCGCTCGGTCCGCGGCAGCGGACCCAGCGTCGTGCTCGCCTATATCGGCGGGATCGCGCTGTTGGTGGGCGTTGCCTGCGATTTCGCGCGGCTTCTCAAGGTGCATCATTTCGCGCTGACGCTCGCGATCGCCATCATCGGGGCCGTGCTGTTTTTCGCATGGGCGCTCAAGCAGTCGCTCGCAAGTCCCGGGAAGCGGCAGGAATTCCGCTCGCATTGGCCGAGCGTGGGCGCGACCTTCCTGGTGCTGCTGGCGGTGATCGCCTTCTTCGAGTTTCAGCCCTTCATGCTGGAGCAGATGTTCGATGTCGCCGAGAGCACCGCGATCGGCGGGCCTGCTGCCGGGGTTGCGATCGTCTGGATCAAGTCGCTGGCGGCCGCGGCTGCGCCAATCGGCATTTTCGTCACCGCATTCAGGCAGCAATTCGCGGAACTGCTGAAAGGAAACAGCGCCTCTTCGCAGTGGGGCTCGCTGGTCCTCAAGATCGTCGCCAAGGTCGCGCTATGGATCGCGGGTCTCGCGCTGCCGCTCATCATCTGGGTGGCATACCTCTATCTGTCCTATTGGGGCATCTCCAACGACCTGTTCGAGCAGTGCTCGGTGAATCTGGGCCCGGCCGCGCAAAGGGAATGCCTGACGAACGCCAAGTCGAACGCACCCTCCGGCAGCCTGGCCGGCAGGATCCAGTTCGATGCCGGCAAGGGCACCTTGTCGGCCGAGATCACGCCGAAGGCCGCGCCGCCGGTTGTGGACGAGACGCGGAAGCTGACGCCGGTCTGGCACACGCCCGAATGGCTTGAATTCCTGGCCGAGAAGGTCGGAGACGCGGTTCGGTCTCGATTGCCCGACCTGTTCCGGGGCGATGCGTCGGAACTCGCCTATGCGTACAGTCTGCCAAAGGTGATCATCTACTTGTTTGCCGGCATCGTGCTGTTCGCCGTCTCGTTCTGCCTGACGCCGAATGCGAACTCGTTGCACCGGCTCTATCGCGATCGCCTGAGCAAGGCCTTCCTGTTCGATCCCACCCGTTCGGCGGACGGGGGTGTCGGGCGTGCCGAAGCCAGCCTCGATCAGGGGCGCGATTTCAAGGCGCTCGACCGCATGAAGCTGACCGACCTCTACGCGATTCCGGCCGAGGTGGCGCGAATTCCGGGGCTCGCGGCCGCGCCGAAGCTGCACGCGCCCTATCAGCTGATCAATACGGCGCTGAATATCCAGGGCTCGGACTTCGCCAATCGGCGTGGCCGCAACGCGGACTTCTTCCTGTTCTCCGCGCTGAACGTCGGCAGCGAGGCGACGGGCTATGCGCCCACGGGGCTCGTCGAGGACGACGAGCAGAGCCTCGACCTCGCGACGGCCATGGCGATTTCCGGAGCCGCGGCCTCATCGAACATGGGCTCGAGCTCGATCAAGGCCCTCACGCCGACGCTTGCGCTCCTCAACGTGCGGCTTGGCTACTGGCTGAAGAACCCGCGCTATGTCGACGAGCGGGTGCGGCCGCAGCGCCGCTCGACGCCGCTCTACTTCTGGTCCGAGATTTCAGGGCGCCTGTATGAGAACAGCGACAGCGTTTACCTCACCGACGGCGGCCATATCGAGAATCTCGGCGTCTACGAGCTGCTGCGCCGCCGCTGCAAGGTGATCATCGCGGTCGACGCGGAAGCCGACGCCCCGATGAATTTCGGCTCGCTGATGACGTTGCAGCGTTACGCCCGCATCGATCTCGGCGTGCGGATCGATCTGCCATGGACGCCGATTCGGGAGTGCACCCGCGCGCTGATGGCGCGCAATGCGATCAAGGCGGGCGATCCCGCGGCGCTCGACGAGCACGACGCGGCCGCCCATGACCACGTCCACGTCTCCATCGGCACCATCGACTATGGCGGCAATGACCTCGGTTATCTCGTCTATGTCAAATCGTCGCTCAACGGCGACGAGAACGACTACATCCGCGACTATGCGCGCCGGAACGACCGCTTCCCGCACGAGACGACGGGGGACCAGTTCTTCTCGGAGGAGCAGTTCGAGGTCTACCGCGCGCTGGGATTCCACATGGCACACGGTTTCCTGTCCGGGGACACGCCGGTGACGGTCGGTCCCGGCACCGATCCGCGTGTGGCCCGGTTCACCGAGGCGGGCGAGCCCGCCATCGACGCGGTGCGCGAGGCGCTCGGCCTTCCGGTATTCCAGCGCCGCACCGCGAGCCTCGCTGCCACGATGATCGATCAGGGCTGAGCCGCGCGAGCGCCGAATTCCCGGCAATCGGAATTCCAAATGACCCGATTTGCGGGAAAACCGCGCAACCGTGCCGTTGCCCTGTCCGAAGGATTAAGGTATCCCAGCCCAAGAATTCGACTTTCGACTGGGGACAATCCATGGCTGACCATAGCGAAGTGGCGTACACCACTGCCGACGGCAACGACTACGTTGCCCACGAGCAGACCTATGAGGGCTTCATCAAGCTGGTGAAATACGGCACGGCGTCGGTCGCGCTCATCGTCATCCTGATGGCGATCTTCCTCACCTGATCCGAACGACTGCTGCACCGACAGGGTCGTCGGTGCCCATAAAATTTGCATACAAGCCGGTTCCAAAACCGGTATCCAACGTTGCGGGAGTGACGCTAAATTCGCGTGCGCGTTTTTGCCCGCGTCGCCGGAGGGCCTATGAAGATCGCCGTTGCCAAGGAAATCGATCCGTCGGAGCCGCGTGTTGCCGCTTCGCCTGATACGGTGAAGAAGTTCAAGGCGCTGGGCGCCGAGATCGCCGTCGAGCCGGGCGCCGGCATCAAGTCGGGCCTGCCGGATTCCGAATTCACGGCGGCCGGCGCCACCGTCAGCGCCGATGCGCTTGCCGACGCCGACATCATCATCAAGGTGAAGCGCCCCGAGGCCTCCGAGCTTTCGCGCTACAAGCGCGGCGCGCTCGTCATTGCGATCATGGATCCCTATGGCAACGAGGCCGCGCTGAAGACGATCGCCGATGCCGGCGTCGCCGCCTTCGCCATGGAATTGATGCCGCGCATCACCCGCGCGCAGGTGATGGACGTGCTGTCCTCGCAGGCCAACCTCGCCGGTTATCGCGCCGTGATCGAAGGTGCCGAGGCTTTCGGCCGCGCCTTCCCGATGATGATGACCGCCGCCGGCACCGTGCCCGCCGCGAAAGTGTTCGTGATGGGCGTCGGCGTCGCCGGCCTCCAGGCGATCGCGACCGCGCGCCGCCTCGGTGCGGTGGTGACCGCGACCGACGTCCGGCCGGCGACCAAGGAGCAGGTCGAATCGCTCGGCGCGAAGTTCCTCGCGGTCGAGGACGAGGAGTTCAAGAACGCGCAGACGGCCGGCGGTTACGCCAAGGAAATGTCCAAGGAATACCAGGCCAAGCAGGCCGCGCTCACCGCCGAGCACATCAAGAAGCAGGACATCGTCATCACCACCGCGCTGATCCCGGGCCGGCCGGCGCCGAAGCTCGTCAGCGCCGAGATGGTCAAGTCGATGAAGCCGGGTTCGGTGCTGGTCGATCTCGCCGTCGAGCGCGGCGGCAATGTCGAAGGCGCCAAGGCCGGCGAGGTCGTCGACCTCGATGGCATCAAGATCGTCGGCTACACCAATGTTGCCGGCCGAGTCGCGGCCTCGGCCTCCAGCCTCTACGCACGCAATCTGTTCTCCTTCATCGAGACCATGGTCGACAAGAAGGAGAAGAAGCTCGCCGTGAACTGGGACGACGAGCTGGTCAAGGCCACTGCGCTCACGAAAGACGGCGCCGTGGTGCACCCGAACTTCCAGCCGAAGGCGTAAGGAGAGATCGTCATGGAGCATGCTGCACAGGTCGTCGACCCCTTCATCTTCCGGCTGTCGATCTTCGTCCTCGCCGTCTTCGTCGGCTATTTCGTGGTGTGGTCGGTGACGCCGGCCCTGCACACGCCGCTGATGAGCGTCACCAACGCAATCTCCTCGGTGATCGTGGTCGGCGCGCTGCTGGCCGGCGGCGTCGCGAACGTCTCGAGCGGTTCGGGCTGGGCCCGCGCGTTCGGCTTCGTCGCGCTGATCTTCGCCTGCATCAACATCTTCGGCGGCTTCCTTGTCACCCAGCGCATGCTGGCGATGTACAAGAAGAAGTCGAAGTAAGCGGCCACCTCGGGCTGATGGGATCAATGGGGACCTGAGATGAGCGCCAATCTCTCTGCATTCTTGTATCTCGTGGCGGGGGTGCTGTTCATCCTGTCGCTGCGCGGGCTGTCGAGCCCGGCGTCGTCGCGCCAGGGCAATCTGTTCGGCATGATCGGCATGGCGATCGCGGTCGCCACCACGCTTGCCAACCATCCGCCGGCCGACGGTCTCGCCTGGGTGCTCGTCATCGTCGGCATCGCGATCGGTGCCGTGATCGGTGCGGTGATCGCCCGCCGCGTGCCGATGACCTCGATGCCGGAACTGGTCGCCGCCTTCCACTCGCTGGTCGGCATGGCCGCCGTGCTGGTCGCCGCCGGTGCGTTCTACGCGCCCGAGGCCTTCGACATCGGCACCCCCGGCAACATCCATCCGCAGAGCCTGGTTGAGATGTCGCTTGGTGTCGCCATCGGCGCGCTGACCTTCACCGGCTCGGTGATCGCGTTCCTGAAGCTGTCCGCGCGCATGAGCGGCGCGCCGATCATCCTGCCCGGCCGTCACATCATCAACATCGCGATTGCGGTGGCGCTGGTGTTCTTCATCGTTCGCCTGGTCCTGACCGGCGGTGCGATCGACTTCTGGCTGATCGTCATCCTCGCACTGGCGCTCGGCGTGCTCATGATCATCCCGATCGGCGGCGCCGACATGCCGGTCGTGATCTCGATGCTGAACTCCTACTCGGGCTGGGCCGCGGCCGGCATCGGTTTCACGCTGGGCAATTCCGCGCTGATCATCACCGGCGCGCTGGTCGGCTCGAGCGGCGCGATCCTGTCTTACATCATGTGCCACGCGATGAACCGGTCCTTCATCTCGGTCATCCTCGGCGGCTTCGGCGGCGAGACCGCCGCTGCCGGCGGCGGCGCAGGCGGCGAGCAGAAGCCGGCCAAGCTCGGCTCGGCTGACGATGCGGCCTTCATCATGAAGAACGCCTCCAAGGTCATCATCGTGCCCGGCTACGGCATGGCGGTGGCGCAGGCCCAGCACGCGCTGCGCGAAATGGCCGACATCCTGAAGAAGGAAGGCGTCGAGGTGAAATACGCCATTCACCCGGTCGCGGGCCGCATGCCCGGCCACATGAACGTGCTGCTGGCCGAAGCCAACGTGCCCTATGACGAGGTGTTCGAGCTCGAGGACATCAACTCCGAATTCGCGCAGGCCGACATCGCCTTCGTGATCGGCGCCAACGACGTCACCAACCCGGCGGCCGAAGAAGACAAGACCTCGCCGATCTACGGCATGCCCGTGCTCCAGGTCTGGAAGGCCGGCACCGTGATGTTCATCAAGCGCTCGCTCGCGTCGGGTTACGCCGGCATCGACAATCCGCTGTTCTATCGCGACAACACCATGATGCTGCTCGGCGACGCCAAGAAGGTGACCGAGAACATCGTCAAGGCGATGTAACGCGGAAGGGACCGTGGCCATCAACAGGGATTGGCACCGGTCCCATCGCATGCCACCGAAGGCGACGCGCGAGCAGCGCATCGCCTGGCACGCCGCCCACAAGGCGGCCTGCGGCTGCCGCGACGTTCCAGAGAGCATCCGGCCCGACGTCATGAAATTGCTGCGGAGTCGTCGCAAGCCGTGAGGCGGAGACCGGCCGCCCGTCATGACAATCTTCAAGTGGATCGCCATCCTGCTCGTGACCGTCTACTGCGCCGGTCTCGTCGTGCTGTATGTCCGCCAGCGCGAGATGCTGTTTCCGATCCCGCCCGTGGGCCGCACCGCACCCGGTGCCGCAGGCTTTGGCGAGGCGGAAGAGCATGTCCTGGCCACCTCCGACGGCGAGAAGGTCATCGTCTGGCACGTGCCGGCCAAGCCCGGCCGCCCCGTGATCCTGTTCTTCCCCGGCAATGGCGATTTCCTCGCCGGCCGCATCGATCGCTTCAAGGCCATGACGGCGGACGGCACCGGCCTCGTCGCCCTGTCCTATCGCGGCTACGCCGGCTCGAGCGGGGCGCCGAGCGAGGAGGGGCTGCTGCGCGATGCCGCTGCCGCCTACGCCTTCACCACCGCGCGCTATGCCGCGGACCAAATCGTCGCCTGGGGCTTCTCGCTGGGGACCGGCGTTGCGGTCGCCATCGCGTCCGAGCACCCGGTTGGCAAACTGATCCTGGAGGCGCCGTACTCCTCGACCGTGGACGTCGCTGCCGCGGCATTCCGCTTCGTTCCCGTGCGCCTCTTGATGCGTGACCAGTTTCGCTCCGACGAACGCATTGCGCGCGTCACGGTGCCGCTGCTCGTGATGCACGGCACCGACGACCTTGCCATTCCGATCGCGTTCGGAGAGCGTCTGTTCGGGCTCGCGCATGAACCGAAGCAGTTCGTTCGCTTCGCGGGCGGCGGACACGACAATCTCGATGCTTTCGGCGCGATCGAGACAGCGAGGCGTTTCATTGCTTCCTAGACGGCTTGCTCTTTCCAGCGTGTTCATCGCCGCAATCCTATTGCTGTTGCCGCAGCCGGCGTGGGCGGCGGCCGGGCTCGACGGCGCGGCGATGCGCTGGCCCTACGCGCTGCCCTTTACCGGCCTGCTGCTGTCGATCGCGCTCGGGCCGCTGCTGTTCGCGAAAGTCTGGCACCACCACTACGGCAAGATCGCAGCGGCCTGGTCGCTGCTCGCGCTCGGTGCGCTCGTGGTCTTTGCCGGAGGCATGGCGACGCTGGCCGTGCTGGTCCACGCCATGCTCGCCGAATATCTCGGCTTCATCGTGCTGCTTTTCTCGCTCTATGTCGTCGCCGGCGGCATCCTCGTCACGGGCGACATCAAGGGGACGCCGGCCGCGAACACGGGCATCCTCGCGCTCGGCACGCTGATGGCGAGCGTCGTCGGCACCACGGGGGCCGCGATGATCCTGGTCCGTCCCCTGATCCGGGCGAACCGGCCGCGGCGCCAAAATGCCCATGTCGTCATCTTCTTCATCATCCTGGTCGCCAATGTCGGGGGCGCGCTGACCCCGCTCGGCGATCCCCCGCTGTTCGTCGGCTTCCTGCACGGCGTCGACTTCTTCTGGACCACGCGGACCATCTGGCTGCAGACGATGATCGTGGCAGGGCTGCTGCTCGCCATCTTCGTCGCCATCGACGTCTGGCATTTCAGGAGCGAGCCGCCGGTCCGCGACGCGGCTCCCGCGGAGCCGGTGCGGATCCGCGGCCTCGTCAACCTCGCGCTGATCGCGGCGATCGTCGCCAGCCTGCTGGTCTCGGCGATGTGGGAGCCCGGCATCTCGTTCGACGTGCTCGGAACGAAGCTGGAGCTGCAAGACGTCTCCCGCAACGCGGCGCTGCTCGCGATCGCGGCGCTGTCGGTGTGGCTGACGCCGGAGGAGCACAGGCAGGCCAACGGCTTCACCTGGGAGCCGATCCGCGAGGTCGCAAAGCTGTTTGCCGGCATCTTCGTCGCGATCATCCCGGTCATTGCCATGCTCGATGCCGGCCATCACGGCGCCTTCGCCTGGCTGCTCTCGGCAGTCACGGCGCCGGACGGCACGCCGCGCGAGGCCGCCTATTTCTGGTTCACCGGCTTGATGTCGGCATTCCTCGACAATGCGCCGACCTATCTCCTGTTCTTCGAGCTGGCCGGCGGAGACCCGCAGGTGCTGATGCATGGCCTGTCGGGCACGCTCGCCTCCATCTCCATGGGCGCGGTCTATATGGGCGCGCTCACCTATATCGGCAATGCGCCGAACTTCATGGTGAGCAGCATTGCCAGCCAGAACGGCATCGCGATGCCGAGCTTCTTCGGCTATCTGCTGCGCGCCGGCGCCGTGCTGATCCCGATGTTCCTGCTGCTGACGGTCCTGCCGGTCGCCCCGATCCTGCACTGGCATTGAATCTGACGGCCGATTTGCTACTGCTCGGCATCACAACTGGAGCCGGTGGATGAGCGCGCATAATTCGATGCCCCGGTCGGCCTGGATCTTCCCGGCGCTGGCCGTGCTGTTGTTCGCGGCCGTCAGCGTGACGGACTACGTCTTCACGCTGTCGCTGGCCGGGCTGGGGTTCGCCGCCGTGCTTCTGGTGATCCTGTTCGGCACGGTGTTCGCCGCCGTTCATCATGCCGAAGTGATCGCCGAACGGGTCGGAGAACCCTATGGCACGCTGGTGCTGACGCTCTCGGTGACCATCATCGAGGTGGCGCTGATCACCACGATCATGCTGGGCGAGAAGCCGGCGCCGGAACTGGCGCGCGACACGGTGTTCGCTGTGGTCATGATCGTCTGCAACGGCCTCGTCGGGCTCTGCATCTTCATCGGCGGCCTGCGCTATCGCGAGCAGGGCTTTCAGCTCTCCGGCGCCAACGTCTATCTCAGCGTCCTGTTCGCGCTCGCGACCATCACGCTGATCATGCCGAACTACACGACCACCACGCCGGGACCGGTCTATTCGGCCATCCAGCTCGGCTTCGTCGACGTGGTCACGCTGGCGCTCTATGCGGTGTTTCTCTACACCCAGACGGTCCTGCACAAGGACTACTTCGTTCATGAACGGGGGGACGGCGAGGGCGGGGAGGTGCATCTGTCGATCGGGGCGCTCGCGCTCACCGTGGCGATGCTCCTGATCTCGCTGCTGGCGGTCGTGCTGCTGGCCAAGAAGTTCTCGCTGGTGGTCGATGCCGTGGGCGCCAGGATCGGCGCGCCGCCGGCCTTCGCCGGTCTTCTGGTCGCGCTGCTGATCCTGATGCCGGAGGGCGTCGCGGCCATCGCGGCGGCGCGGAAGAACGACCTCCAGAAGAGCATCAACCTCGCGCTCGGCTCGTCCCTGGCGACCATCGGCCTGACCATTCCCGCCGTCGGCGTCGCCACCTATGCGCTCGACAAGGAGCTCGAACTCGGCCTCAGCGACCAGGGCAGCGTGCTTCTGCTCCTGACCTTCTTCCTGAGCATGCTGACCTTCGGCACAGGCAGGACCAATGTCCTGTTCGGACTGGTCCATATGGTGGTATTTGCCGTCTACGTGTTCATGGTTTTCGTGCCCTGAGCACTTGCGCTGCCGCGGCCCATCGGGTCCGGATCATGTCCCAGGAGAGTTCCGATGCTTGCCGCCAAGTCCGAAGTCCAGATCGACAACGAACAGGTCCGGGTGACCGAATGGCGACTTCCCCCGGGCAGCGCGACCGGGCATCACACCCACGGGATGGACTATGTGATCGTTCCCGTCGTGGCCGGCGAGATGACCATCGTGGCCCCCGGCGGCGAGCGGTCCAAGGCGCAGCTTGCGGCCGGAAAATCCTACTTCCGCAAGACCGGCGTCCAGCACGACGTGCTTAACGAAACCTCAACCGAGATCGTGTTCCTTGAGATCGAGCTGAAGCCGTAAGGCCGGTTGCCGTTTGCCATCGATCCGTCGTAGTTGATCCCTTACAATGCCCCAAAGTTCCCGCATCAGGTCGCGCGGGGAGTGGCCGAGAAATGCTGAAATACCTCGCTAAAATCTCGATGGATATTTTCCCCTCGGTGCTCGCGACGATCATCGGGGCCTACATCGTTAACCACTACATCAACGCCAGGCCCGCGCCCGACGCCCCCGCGGCCGTGACGGCGCCTGCCCAGGCCGGCGGCGACGGCAAGCCGGCGGACACCGCCAATCTCCCCGCGCCGGGCGTCAAGGCCAAGGGCGTCTCCGAGAAGAACGTGACCGAGAAGGCGGCGGTCGAGAAGCCTGCCGACAAGTCCGAGACCAAGGCGGCGGACACCAAGTCTGCTGACACGGCTCCCGCGGAGACCGCCTCCCATGGCCGCCCGACGGCCCGCGAGAAGGCGGCTGCCAAGTCGACCCCGGCTGCCACCGCGCCGGTGGCCGAGGCGAATTCGGCGCCGGCCGCGAGCTCCCCGGCCGTGGCCCCGGACGCCAACGACCTGGCGCGTGCCGCCATCGAGCGTCTGCGCAAGTCGCCTGAGGGCAAGGCCGCCGAGAAGGCTGCCGAAGCCAAGGCCGCGGAAGCCAAGGCCGCCGAGACCAAGCCGGTCGAGCGGACCCCCGAGCCTGCGGTGCGCGAAGCCGCCCGCACCCCCGAGGCCCCGCGTGTCATCTCGACCGATTCATCCGCGGTCCGCCCGCTGCCGCCGCCGATCACGGTGTCCACGCCCTCGACCGAGGCGTATGGCAATGGCGGTTCGTCGCCGAACTACACCGCGTCGGTCGGCAACGACGACCCGAATCGAATCACCCCCCCGGCCGACATTCCCGTGCCGGTGATCGCACCACCGCTTGACCTGCGGGCCGACGCCGGCGCGGCCATGCCGCGACCGAAGAAGACCAACGTCGCCGACGAGATGTTGTCGGGCATGAAGTCGATGTTCCACTCGGTCCTGCCGAAGGGCGCCACCCCCGACTAAGAGCTTTCGCTGCTGTCAGCCGCCGACGCGGGCGAGGCCGCTGCGGGCGGTATCGTCGCGCGGACGAAGCGCAACCGCCTTGTTGTAGGACGCCGCCGCCTTGGCCTTGTCGCCGAGCCGCTCATAGGCCTGCCCGCGCGCGGTCCAGATCTGGGCATTGTGCGGGTCGGCCTCGGACGCCTCGTCGAGATCGGCCGTCGCCTCCTTGATCTTGCCGAGGGCGAGGTAGCTGGTGGCACGGCCAAGCAGCGGCTCGGCCTTTTGCGGATTGAGCCCGCTCGCCGCACTGAAATCGGCGATTGCGACGTCGTGCTGGTTGTTGCCTTGGTAGATCAGCGCGCGGCCATAGAGCGCCTGCGCGTTATAGGGATCGAGCCCGACGGCGCGATTGAACTCGTCGAGCGCCGCTGCGGTCTCGCCTGATTTGGCGAGGGACTGGGCCTTTGTTGTGTGGGCCTGGGCTTCGGTGACGCTGCCGGGGCTGACCGCGCTCTCGGCGGTCGCGGCGGCCTTCGGCGCCTCCTGCGGCTTGTCCTTCTCCGGCATCAGCGATCCCAGATCGAAGGAGCAGCCGCACAGCGCAATCCCCGTCAGGGCCAGTGCGAGCGGCTGCCGCCAGAACCGGCGTCGTCGCGCCAAGCCGCGCTCGGGGAAAGGGGAGGCCATCTACGGTTCGCTCGCGCGTTGGTGCCGCACCGGTCGTGCCCGTCCCAGAAAGGCACCGCTCATAACAATAACGCGGGCCAAGGGCCCGCGTCATCGAAAACTGAGGTCTTAGTTATTCACCAAATCAGCGCGGAGGGCGCGGACCTGCACCCGGGCCGCCACGGCCACCGCGGTCGCCACCGGGGCCGGCGCCGAACACCGGCTTCGGCTTCATCGGCAGCAGGCCTTCACGCTGCAGCTTCTTGCGGGCCAGCTTGCGCGCGCGGCGCACGGCTTCGGCCTTTTCGCGGGCCTTCTTCTCGGAGGGCTTTTCGTAGTGACCGCGGAGCTTCATCTCGCGGAAAATGCCTTCGCGCTGCATCTTCTTCTTCAGCGCCTTAAGGGCTTGGTCGACATTGTTATCGCGAACGAGAACCTGCACGCGGCATCCTCTTCAGTGGATCGGATTTGAATTCTGGTAAGTCAAAGGGGATGGCGAAACGCGCAAGCCCTTAACCTGAGGGCGCGGATGTATCAGACAAAACCCTTGATGTCCACCTGCCAAGCGGGTTTTCGGGCCAAGTTCAGCCATTAAATGCGGCGAAAATGCCCCCGGGCGGCCTCGATTTGGGTGATTTGGCGCCCTTGGCGGGGCCGCGACCGGAGCTTTGTTCCGGATTCTTTGAAATGAGGGGACGACAATGGATATGAAAAAATACGCTGCCGAGGCTATCGGCACCTTCTGGCTCACATTCGCAGGTTGTGGCAGCGCCGTGATCGCGGCCGGCTTCCCGCAGGTCGGAATCGGTCTGGTCGGTGTGTCCCTGGCGTTCGGCCTCAGCGTGGTCACGATGGCCTACGCGATCGGCCACATCTCGGGCTGCCATCTCAATCCGGCCGTTACGCTTGGCCTTGCCGCCGGCGGGCGGTTTCCGGCCGGGCAGATCCTGCCTTACGTGATCGCGCAGGTGGTCGGCGCCATCGTCGGTGCCGGGATCCTTTACGTCATCGCCAGCGGAGCGCCTGGCTTCGACGTCACCAAGGGCTTTGCGTCCAACGGCTACGATGCCCATTCGCCCGGCCAGTACAGCATGATCGTGTGCTTCCTCACCGAGGTGGTGATGACCATGATGTTCCTGTTCATCATCATGGGCGCGACCCACGGCCGCGCGCCCGCCGGCTTCGCGCCGCTCGCGATCGGGCTTGCGCTGGTGATGATCCATCTCGTCAGCATTCCCGTCACCAACACGTCGGTGAACCCGGCGCGCAGCACCGGTCCGGCGCTGTTCGTCGGCGGCTGGGCGCTGTCGCAGCTCTGGCTGTTCTGGGTCGCACCGCTGATCGGCGGCGCGCTGGGCGGGGTGATCTATCGCTGGCTCAGCGAGGAGCCCAGCGGCATCGTCGCGGGCGCGAAGACGGCCTGATTCAAGTGCGGGATCGCAGCCTTTGCTGCGGTCCCTTCACTTACCCTCGATCGGCCGCCTCACTTCGGTGACGTGGCCCATCTTGCGGCCGGGGCGCGGTGCGCCCTTGCCGTAGATGTGCACGGTCGCGCCGGGCACGCTCAGCCATTTGCCGTAGTCGTTGATCTCGTCGCCGATCAGGTTGGTCATGGTGACGATCTCGCCATGGCGCACCGGCTTGCCGAGCGGCCAGCCGGCGATGGCGCGGATGTGCTGCTCGAACTGCGAGACGGAGGCGCCGTCCAGCGTCCAGTGCCCGGAATTGTGCACGCGCGGTGCGATCTCGTTCACCAGCACCTTCGGTCCGGTGCCATTGGCGAGCACGAACATCTCCACCGCCAGCACGCCGACATAGTCGAGCGCGTCGGCGATCTTGCCGGCGATGCTGCGTGCTTCCTCGGCCAGCGCATCGGGAATGGGCGCGGGCGCGCGGGATATTTTCAGGATGTGATCGCGGTGCTCGTTCTCGGTGACGTCGAAGCACTCGACCTGGCCCGTGGCCGAGCGCGCGGCGATCACGGAGATCTCGCGCTCGTAGGGAATGAAGGCTTCCAGGATCGCCGATTTGGTGGCGAGACTGGTCCACACCTTGGCGATGTCGTCGCCCTCGCGAATGATGGCCTGGCCCTTGCCGTCGTAGCCGAAGCGGCGGGTCTTCAGCACCGCGGGAAGACCGATCCTCAGGATCGCCTCGCGCAGCGACGCCACCGAGGTGACGTCGGCGTAAGCGGCGGTGCCGATGCCGAGCCGCGTCACGAAATCCTTCTCGGCGAGCCGGTCCTGGGTGGTCTCGAGGATCTTGCGCTTGGGCAGCACCGGGCGGCGCGCATCCAGCACCATCGCGGCGGCGGCCGGCACGTTCTCGAATTCGTAGGTGATCACGTCGACGTCGCCCGCGAACATCTCGAGCGCCTCGACGTCGGCATATTCGGCGCAGGTGGCGTTCAGCACGACGTCGAAGGCCGGCGAGTCCGGATCCGGCGAGAACACCTGGCAGCGCAGGCCGAGCCGTGCCGCGGCCATCGCGAGCATCCGCCCCAATTGTCCGCCGCCGAGGATTCCGATGGTGTCGCCGGGCTTCAGCGTCACCTGCTTTGCGTCAGTCACGCCTTGTCCTCCGGACGCTCGGCAACCGCCTCGGTCTGCGCCTTACGCCAGGCGGTGAGGCGGTCGGACAAAGCCGGGTCGGACAATGCCAGCACTGCGGCGGCAAGCAGCGCCGCGTTGATTGCGCCGGCCTTGCCGATGGCGAGGGTGCCGACCGGGATGCCCGCGGGCATCTGAACGATCGAATGAAGCGAATCGACGCCCTTGAGCGTCTTCGACTCCACGGGGACGCCGAGCACCGGGAGTTCCGTCAGCGCGGCGGCCATGCCGGGCAGATGCGCAGCGCCGCCGGCGCCGGCGATAATGACCTTGTAGCCGGCCGCCTTGGCGCCCTTGGCGAAGGCAAACAGCCGGTCGGGGGTGCGGTGGGCCGAAACGATGCGGGTGTCGGCGGGAACGCCGAGCGCCGCAAGCGTGTCGGCGGCATGCCGCATCGTGTCCCAGTCCGACTGGCTTCCCATGATAATGGCGATCGGCGCGGTCATGGCGTTAATTGTGCTCGGGAAAACAGAAACATAGGCCAGATTAACGGTTCCGGCCGGCGGCTCGCAAGGCGGTGGCAAGGAGAAGGGAATGCACTATCCTGTCTTGGTGAATCCCCGCAAGCCTTCATTGAGCAGGATGCCCATGAGGAAACCAAAAAGGGCGCGCGCTGCGAAGGCCAAAAAGGGCCGGAAGACCAGTGCCGGCCGACCCGGAGCCGCCGCGAAGGCCCCGGCCAAGCCGGCGCGGCGCCGCGCTCCGGCCGCCGCTGCCGCCGACGCCAACGCGACCATCCGCGGCCTCAAGAGCAAGCTCAAGGAGGCCCTGCTGCGGGTCTCGGAACTCGAGGCGGCCGCCGACACCGACTTCCTGCTCGATATACCGAACCGGCGCGGCTTCGAGCGCGAGCTCGCACGCGCCATTGCCTACATGAAGCGGTATCGCGCCAGCGGCGCGCTGATCGTGCTCGATGTCGACCGGTTGAAGCCGGTCAACGATTGCTTCGGCCACGCCGCCGGCGACGAAGTGCTCAAGGCGATCGTCGCGACGCTGACGCGGCAGGTTCGCGCCTCCGACGTGGTCGGCCGGCTCGGCGGCGACGAGTTCGCGCTGCTGCTTTGGAATCTCAACGAGACCGATGCCAAGGCGAAGGCTGCTTCCTTCGAGCAGGCGATCGACGAATTGTCCTTCGTCTTCCGCGGCCAGCAGGTCGCCGCGGGCGCCTCTGCCGGCGTCGCGTTGCTCGGTCCGCATTCCGATGCGGGCCGCGCCCTGGAAGAGGCCGATGCCGCCATGTATGTGCGCAAGGCGCGGCGCCGGCACGAGCCGCGCATCAGGCTCGTGAGCAGCGAGCGTTAGAGCATAGTCCGGATCCGAAGGGCCGCGTCAGCGCGAAGTGCGTAGCGGTTTTCCTCGCGACGAACGCGCAACGTGTTTGCGCGGAGATCGTGCTCAAACGGGAAATCAAAGGGTCGCGAGATCTTCGGGCACGTTGCCGAATTTGCGCAGCAGCGTGGCGTCCCCGAATTCGCCGGTCATGGGATCGCCGCTGCGGCTGAAGGCGACCGCGCCGATATGGCCAGCGCCGCGCGCCAGAGCTTCGGCGCGCCGGAGCGCTGCCGTCGAGGACTGACACTCCTCCGCGGCGCCCGCGACAGGCGATCCGTCGTCATCGATCAGGAAGGGCATTGCAACGTAATAGGTCACGTCCGACATGGCGTTGCTCCAATGATCAAAACTACGCGGCGCTGCTGTTGCTCCGCGCCTTGCTGCGTGACGTCTCGGGGATGCAGCCGGCGGAAATCGCCGCCTGCAATTCTTCCAGCTCCGCCTCGAGATATTCGTTGGCCATGATCAGCGCCTTGATGGTGCTGCGCAGGTTGCCGTCGCACATCGCGATCGCCTGATAGCAGGCCTGTTCGTAATGGCTGTTGTCGAGAAGGGCGGGGACTGACATCGGCGGTGTCCTTGGGCTGCTTGGGCGTTTCCTGGGGCGCTGGGGTTGCAAAATGTTCCTATTTTGTTCTCAGCGAGTCAAGCGGATTCATCCGCGGTGAGCGGGCCGCGAACGCGCCTCTGTGGATCAGGCGATGATGTCGGGCGTGATCTGGTCTTCGATGAACGCGATACGGTCGCGTAACAACAGCTTGCGCTTCTTCAGCCGCTGCAACCGCAATAGGTCGGGGGCAGGCGATTGATGCAGTGCATCGATCGCCGCATCGAGATCTCGGTGTTCCTGCTGCAACCGGGTGAGCTCGGCTTCGAGCTCACGCTCGTCTTCATTGGTCATGTCTGCGGTGGCCGAAAACCGAAAAGCGTGAAATTAAGGCTGTGGATGCCCTGTGGAAATTATCGTCCTTGCGCGACGTGATCGCAAGCGATCTGCGACCCCGGCACGCCGATCTCCCGCAACATATTTCTGCGGACCGATGCGGCACTGCGCGAGCGCATTGATATCATGGATTTTTCAGGCGCGGTTCCATTACTCACGCTTCATTACATATGAATTTTCAAAAATGACGATGCGACGACGGATACCCATCGACAGAACGAATCGGTGATGTAGACTTCGTCGTCCGGATCGAATCCTAAAGCTCTACCCTACCGAGGAGGTTTCGAATGACAATTCAGGCACATCTGGTTGAATTGGAACGGAAGCACAAACTTCTCGAAAACGAATTGCACGAAGCTCTCGTGCACCTTTCAACAGACGACCTGCAAATTGTTGAGTTGAAGCGCCGGAAGTTGATGGTCAAGGACCAGATCGAGCGTCTGAAGCACGGCGATACGCTCCACTAGCGACCCCCGTAACAGCGTTAGAGTTGATCGTATCCTTTCAGGCGGGGATGAGAGCCTTTGTGCTCATCCCTGCTGCAAGGTGCGAGACCGTGCAAAGACATTTGCGCGGAAGCCCGAGCCATTTCCGTTTCGATGGAATCGAAACGGAAATGGCTCTCGTTTTTTTGGGGCGTATTTCCTTCGCGCGAACCGTGCCCCGCTTCGCGCGAGAGCGCGCTAGATGTCCGCGAGTTCGGCGACGTGATCCGCGATCGCCAGCGACGAGGTCAGCCCCGGCGATTCAATGCCGAACAGGTTGACCAGACCCGCGACGCCGTGGTCGCGCGGGCCTTGCATCAGGAAATCCTGCGTGGCCACAGCCGGCGGCACGATCTTCGGCCGGATACCCGAATAGCTCGGCATCAACGCGCCGTCCGGCAGCGTCGGCCAGTATTTGCGGATCGCCGGATAGAAGCGCTCGGCGCGTGACGGATCGACCTCGTAGTTGATCGTCTCGATCCATTCGACGTCGGGCCCGAAACGCGCCTGTCCCGCCATGTCCAGCGTCAGATGCACCCCGAGGCCGCCGGGCTCGGGCACCGGATAGATCAGGTGCGAGAACGGCGCCCTGGCGTTGCAGCTGAAGTAGTTGCCCTTGGCGAGATAGGCCGGCGGAATCCGGTCGAGCGGCATGCCCTCGATATTGCGCGCCACTGTCGTCGCCGACAGTCCCGCAGCGTTGACGAGCAGGTCGCATTGCAAGGTCATCGGCGCCTCGCCGCCGGCCTCGACCTCGATCACGCCGGCGACGGCCTTGGCGCGGATCAGCGGGGTGTGAAACGCGAAGGCCGCGCCTGCATCCTCGGCCTCGCCGCGCAGCGAGAGCATGTAGGCGTGGCTGTCGATGATGCCGGTCGATGGCGATAGCAGCGCGGCGTCGCAGGCGAGCGCCGGCTCCAGCGCGCGTGCGGCCTCGCCCGTGAGCAGCTGCATGTCGAGCACGCCATTGGCTTCGGCATGCGCCTTGATCGATTGCAGCTTCTCGGTTTCCTTGGCACTGGTCGCGACGATCAGCTTGCCGCAATTCTTGTGGGGGATGCCGCGCTCGGCGGCGTAGCGGTAGAGCGCGTGCTTGCCGCCGACGCACATGCGCGCCATCCAGCTCCCGGCGCGGTAGTAGATGCCGGCATGGATCACCTCGCTGTTGCGCGAGGAGGTGATGGTGCCGATGGCCTCGGCTTCCTCAAGCACGACGACCTCGCGCCCGGCCTGGGCGAGCTTCCGTGCCACCGCGAGCCCGACCACGCCGGCTCCGATGACGATGCAATCGACCTTATCCATGGTTGTGCAGGGTGTCCGCTGGGAGCGCCGGTGGCATGGGACCTGGGAAGACGGGCGCGGGGCCGTTTTCCATTAAGGAAGAATTTATCATGTCAGGGCAATTGCCGTATTTGGCGTCACATTTTTCTGTTGCGCGTACAGGCGTTTACCCGATCCAAACCCGTGAGGCCAGACAATCCGACGTTGAAATCGCGGGTGGCTGATGGCTGAGAAGAACTGGCACGAGGGCAGCACGCTTCCGATTGCTGTGCAGGCCGTCTTGTGCCTGGCCGGCATGGTCGCGCCTGCGCGCGCCTTTGCGCTCTCGGACAGCCTCACCCCGCCGGACTATATCGGCCAGCTCGGTCCCAACCTGATCTGGGAAGCCCTGATCGCAGGCGTCGTCGTCTGCGCGTTCCTGGCTTCCGTCGCGTTGTGGGTCCATTCGGCGCTACGCCGGACCCGGCGCTCGCAGCTGCGGCGCAATGCCTTCGTCTCCTCCGCCATGAACAGCCTGAACCAGGGCGTGGTGATGACCGATGCGCAGCGGCGCATCATCTTCTGCAACAACCGCTATCTCGAGATTTACGGCCTGACCCGTTCGGACCTGTGGGCCGGCATGACCGGCTACGACATCCTCGAGCTCAGGCGCAAGCGGGGCGTCCTGGGCGGCGTCTCCGATGACGAGTTCTACGAGAAGGCGGCGAGCACCAACGGCCTGATCACCGAGCTGCCCGACGGGCGGGCGATCCTGGTGAAGTATTTCATCCTGCCGAACGGCGGCTCGGTCGCGACCCATCTGGACGTCAGCGAGCAGCGCAAGCTGTCGCGGCAGCTCGCCTCGACCAAGCAATTCCTGGAATCGGTGCTGGACCATGTGCCGGCCTGCGTGGCCGCCAAGAACATCGACGACGGCTGCTACATCTTCGCCAACAGCGCCTATGAGCGGTTCTGGGGCCTGTCGCGGGATTACGCCGTCGGCAGGAATGCGCGGGAGCTGTTCGCGGCGAGCTCGGCGACGAGCATCGAGGCCGCCGACCGGGCGGCGCTCGAGGCGGCGGATGGCCGGTTCCGCAACGAGTTCGAGGTCGACCGCGGCGGTGAGCGGCGCATGGTCGCCTCGATCCGGATCGTGGTCCGCAACGAGAGCAACAAGCCCGAATTCCTGCTGCTCGTGTTCGAGGACATCACCGACCGCCGCTCGCTGTCGCAGGAACTGGAGAGCACCAAGAAGTTCCTCGAGCTCGTGGTCGACAACATCCCGGTGGCGCTGATCGTCGAGCAGGTCAAGGATGGCCGCTATCTGCTCGCCAACCGCAGCGCCGAGACGATCCTCAACCGCCGGCGCGAGGAGGCCACGGGCCTGACCGCGTCCGACATCTTCAATCCCAAGGAAGCCAAGCTGATCATCGCGCGCGACGAGGCCGCGATCAAGAAGCGCGGGATGATCACCGAGGAGCACCCGATCTCCACCAAGGACGGCCTGCGGCTGTTCCTGACCCGCCGCGCCACCGTGCTGAACGATGCCGGCGAGCCGCAATATCTGATCAAGACCCATGAAGACGTCACCGACCGCCGGCAGACCGAGTCGCGCATGGCGCACATGGCCTATCACGACGGCCTCACCGATCTGCCGAACCGCGCCGCCTTCCTGCAGGCGCTGACCCAGATGATCGAGGCCTGCGAAGGCACCGGCGAGGAATTTGCCGTGCTCTGCGTCGACCTCGACGGCCTCAAGGAGGTCAACGACGTCTTCGGCCATGCGCTCGGCGACAAGCTCCTGATCGAGGTGGCCCAGCGGCTCCAGGACTCCGCACGCGGCGGCGTGGTGGCGCGCCTGTCCGGCGACGAGTTCGGCCTGATCATCGACGGCAAGCAGCCGGAGTCGGGCCTCGCCCTGGCGCAACAGATCGGCGACGCCGTCGCACAGGAATTCCAGATCGATGGCCGGCCGGTCCGCGCCGGCGTCACCACGGGCATGTCGATCTTCCCGCACAACGGCGCTGATGGCGCCTCGCTGCTCGCCAATGCCGGTGCGGCGTTGTTCCGCGCCAAGCAGAAGTCGCGCGGCACGATCAGCCTCTACCAGCCCGAGATGGACCAGCAGATCCGCGACCGCCGCGTGCTGCACCAGGACCTCTCGATGGCGATCAAGAACGGCGAGCTCTCGCTCGCGTTCCAGCCCCAGGGCGTCGCCCGCCACAGCGTCGCCGAGAGCGACATCATCGGCTTCGAGGCGCTGGCGCGCTGGCAACATCCGGTGCGCGGCCAGGTCTCGCCGGCCGAGTTCATCCCGATCGCGGAAGAGAGCGGCCTGATCGTCGAGATGGGCGAGTGGATTTTGCGCGAGGCCTGCCGCGAGGCGGCGTCGTGGCCGAAGCCGCTCCAGGTCGCGGTCAATCTGTCGCCCGCGCAGTTCATGCACGGCGACGTGGTCGGCCTCGTCCATTCGATCCTGATCGAGACCGGCCTTGCGCCCGGCCGGCTCGAGCTCGAAATCACCGAGGGCGTGCTGATCGAGGATTTTGATCGCGGTCTTGCATTGCTGCGCCGGCTGAAGGCACTCGGGGTTCGTATCTCGATGGACGATTTCGGCAGCGGCTATTCCTCGCTGAGCTATCTCCAGGCGTTCCCGTTCGACAAGATCAAGATCGACCGCGCCTTCATCATCAATCTCGGCCGCAACCCGCAATCGGCGGCGATCGTGCGCGCCGTGATCGATCTCGGCCACGGCCTCGAAATGTCGATCATTGCCGAGGGCGTCGAGACCGTCGAGCAGCTCGCCTTCCTCGCCAAGGAGGGCTGCGACGGCGTGCAGGGCTATCTGCTCGGCAAACCGCTGCCGATCGGCAAATATGCCGACCTCGTCGGCCGTGCCGAACGCATGGAGCTGGCGCTCAAGACCGGCTAGCGCGCTTTCGAGCGAAGTGGCCGCCTGTTCGCGTCAAGAAAACACGCAAAACAAAACTCTGGGGCTCCGTTCCGATTTCATCGGAACGGAAATGGCTCTAGTGATGAGAGCGCGCTTCGTTCTCATTCGACGGCTTCATGGCGGATTACGATCTTGCGATCATCGGCGGCGGCCTGAACGGTGTCAGCCTCGCGCGCGATGCGGCCGGCCGCGGCCTGCGCGTCATCCTGTTCGAGCAGGGCGATCTCGCCGGCGCGGCGTCATCGGCGACACCGCGGCTGATCCATGGTGACCTGTCCGTGCTGGAGCGGCGCGGCTTCTGGCGGGTGCGCCGGGCGCTGGCCGAGCGGCGGATCTGGCTCGCCATCGCGCCACATCTGGTCCGGCCGCTGCCTTTCGTCATCCCCGCGCATTCCGACGAGCGTCCGCCATGGCTCTTGCGAGCCGGTCTCTATGTCTATGACGGCCTCACGAACCGGGGCGGCCTGCCGCCATCGGCGACCCTCGACATCACCCATCATCCGGTCGGCAACGCGCTGAAGCGACCGTTCGGCACCGCGTTCGAATATTGGGATTGCGTCGTCGACGATTCCCGCCTGGTGGCGCTCACGGCGCTGGATGCCGCCGAACGCGGCGCAGCGATTCGGACCGGGGCGCGCTGCGCGCGTGCCGATCGGGACGATGTCTGGCGGCTTGCGGTGGTCGATCGCGGCTATCGCCGTACGGTCACGGCGCGGGCACTGGCCAACGCCACGGGCGGCTGGACCCCGATCGTCGCGGACACCGTGCTGCGCCAGCCGCAGCCTGCGATGGCGGCGACGCAGATGAGTCAGATCGTCGTGCCCAGGCTGTTCGACTCCGAAAATGTCTACGTGTTTCAGAACAATGACGGGCGGCTGATCTTCGCCCGGCCGCTCGAGCGCGACTTCACGCTGATCGGGACGATCACGCATGCCTTCACCGGGGACCCCGCGATCGTCGCGATGTCGGGGGCCGACGTCAGCTATCTCTGCGAGGCCGCCAGCCGTTATTTCCGCGAGCGCGTCGCTCCGACCGACGTGGTCCGTACGGTCTCGGGCGTCAATCTGACGCCGGCGTCCGTGCGGGGACGTGACGGCACGACGCTGTTCCACGCCCGCCGGCGCAAGGCTCCGCTGATCACGATGTTCGGCGGCGATGTCACCACCTCGCGCCTGCGTGCGGAGCGGGCGGTGACGAAGCTAACGCCGTTCTATCCGATGTCGCCGCCCTGGACTGCCGGCGCGCCGCTGCCAGGCGGGGATTTTGCGTGGGACCGCTTCGATCACGAGGTCGACCTCGCGCGCGACCGCTGGCGCTTCCTGTCCGAGCCGGAGGCGCACCGGCTGGTCGCGGCCTACGGCTCGCGGCTCAAGGCAGTGCTCGGCGAGGCGAAGACGCGTGACGAGCTCGGCCCCACGTTCGGCCCCGAGTTGACCGGTGCCGAGGTGCGCTATCTCATGACGCACGAATGGGCACGTTTCCCCGAGGACATCCTGTGGCGCCGCTCCAAGCTCGGCCTGACCATGCCGGCTGCGGACCGTGACGCGCTGGCCGCGTTCATGGCGAATGTGAGCTAGCGAGCGGCGTAGCCCGGATTACGCTTCGCTCCATCCGGGCTAAGGCCGCAATCTATAGCCGAAGCGGTTGAGCTGGGGACGATGGGCCGCTAGCGTGCGGCGGAATCGGGGTTGGCAGAGACCATGACGGACGAGTTGCCCAGAAAAGACGCCGCGGCGGATAGTGGCGCGGGAGATGCATTTCCCGCGGCGGGGCATCCGTTGCTGCGCATCGAGGGCGTCGCCAAAAGCTTCGGAACGTTCCGGGCCGTGGACGGCGTATCGCTCGACATCAAGGCCGGCGAATTCTTCGCGCTGCTGGGGCCGAGCGGTTGCGGCAAGACCACGCTGCTCCGCATGCTCGCGGGCTTCGAGGCGCCGGATGAGGGGCGCATCCTGCTCGGGGGCAAGGACATCGCGCAGGCGCTGCCGCATGAGCGTCCGATCAACATGATGTTCCAGAACTACGCGCTGTTCCCGCATCTGTCCGTACGCGACAACATCGCCTTCGGCCTGAAACGCGCTGGTATGGCGCGCGCCGAGATCGCCACGCGCGTTGCGGAGATGATCGCGCTGGTCAAGCTCGACGGCCTGGAGAAGCGCAAGCCGGACCAGCTCTCCGGCGGCCAGCGCCAGCGTGTCGCGCTCGCGCGCGCGCTGGCGCGCCGGCCGCAATTGCTGCTGCTCGACGAGCCGCTCGCCGCGCTGGACAAGAAGCTGCGGGAGAGCACGCAAGGCGAGCTGATGGAGCTGCAGCGCCGGCTCGGCATGACCTTCATCATCGTCACCCACGACCAGGAGGAGGCGATGACGATGGCGAGCCGGATCGGCGTGATGAAGTCAGGCAAGCTCGCCCAGGTCGCACCGCCGCGCGAGCTCTACGAGGCGCCGCGCTCGCGCTGGATCGCGGAGTTCGTCGGCGACATCAACCTGTTCGACGGCGAGTCCAAATTGCGCGACGGTCATCGCCTCGTCATCGGCACGCGTGATGCAGGCGCGCTGGTGGTGGCCGAGCCGCGCGAGCCGGTCGGCGCGGGACGATTTGCCGTCGCGATCCGCCCCGAGAAGGTCAAGCTGTCGCGCCGCGGTCCCGTCAGCGAGGCCGGGCGTGAGACGGCGATCAACCGGCTCGACGGCGTCATCGCCGACATCTGCTATCTCGGCGGCACCACCACCTACAAGGTGAAGCTCGACACCGGCGGGGTGCTGCAGGCGTCCGTCGCCAACAGCGCGCGCATCGACGTCGATGCCTACAGCCTGAACCAGCATGTCGTCGCCTGGTTCACCCCAGACGATTGCGTGGTGCTGCAATCATGAGCTCCCGCCGCATCTTCGCGCGCCCGGCGCGCTTTGCCGCGATCGCGCCCTATGTCTGGATGGTGCTGTTCTTCCTGGTGCCGTTCGCCTTCGTGCTCAAGATCAGCCTGTCGCAGACCGCGATCGCGCAGCCGCCTTACGAGCCGGTGTTCGACCTGTCGGCCGGGTGGGATGCGCTCAAGGCGGCGTTCGCTGCGCTGTCGGCCGATAATTTCAGGCTGATCGGCTCCGACGACATCTACGTGTTCGCCTATGTGCGCAGCCTCACCGTTGCCATCACCGCGACAGCCCTGCTGCTCCTGATCGGCTATCCCATCGCCTATGGCATGGCGCGGCTGCCGAAGCGCTGGCAGGCGGTGGCGATGGTGCTGGTGATCGTGCCGTTCTGGACATCGTTCCTGATCCGCATCTATGCCTGGATCAACATCCTGCAGCATGACGGCCTGCTCAACCAGATCCTGCTGGCCTTGCATCTGGTCAGCCAGCCCGTGGTGTGGCTCTCCACCGACACCGCGATGTATATCGGCATCGTCTATTCCTACCTGCCGTTCATGATCCTGCCGCTCTACGCCACGCTCGCCAAGATGGAGCCGGCGCTGGAGGAGGCGGCGGGCGATCTCGGCGCGCCGCCCTGGCAGGTGTTCTGGCTCGTCACCTTTCCGCTGTCGCTGCCTGGCGTCGGCGCCGGCGTGCTGCTGTGCTTCATCCCCATCGTCGGCGAGTTCGTGATTCCGGACCTGCTCGCCGGCTCCAATGCACTGATGATCGGCCAGACCCTGTGGCTCGAATTCTTCACCAACAAGGACTGGCCGGTCGCATCCGCCGCGGCCATCGTGCTGCTGGTCGTGCTGCTCGTGCCGCTTATGCTCTACGAGCGGCTGCAGAAGCGCCAGCTCGAACAGGGAAGGTAGGGCGATGCGCAAGGCTTCCCGCCTGACCCGCTTCAACGTCGCTTCGCTGGCGCTGGGGCTGGCGTTCCTTTATCTGCCGATCCTGATCCTCGTGCTCTATTCCTTCAACGCCTCGCGCCTGGTGACGGTGTGGGGCGGCTGGTCGCTGCGCTGGTATCGCGAATTATTCAACGACCGCGCCATGATCGAGGCGGCCTGGATGAGCCTGCGGGTCGCGGTCGCCTCCGCGACCATCGCGACGCTGCTCGGCACGCTCGCGGCCGTGGCGCTGTCGCGCGGCGAGCGGTTCCGCGGCCGCACGCTGTTCTCCGGCATGCTCTACGCGCCGCTGGTGATGCCGGAGGTGATCACCGGCCTGTCGCTGCTGCTGCTGTTCGTGGCACTGAATGCCGAGCGCGGCTTCTGGACGGTGACGATGGCCCACACCACGCTGACCATGTGCTTCGTCGCCGTCGTCGTGCAGTCCCGCCTCGGCTCGCTCGACCGTTCCCTGGAGGAGGCGGCGATGGATCTCGGCTGCAATCCGGTCCGCGCTTTCGTGGCGGTGACCCTGCCGCTGATCGCGCCCGCGATCGTCGCCGGCTGGATGCTGGCCTTTACGCTCTCGCTCGACGATCTCGTGATCGCGAGTTTTACCACCGGTCCCGGCTCGGCGACCTTGCCGATCCGGATCTATTCGGAGGTGCGACTCGGCGTGAAGCCGGAGATCAACGCGATCTGCACGCTGGTGATCGCCCTGATCGCGGTCGTCATCGTCATCGCCTCGCTCGCCTCGAAGCTGTCGAGCTCGCAGGGCGAGAGCGCGGCGCCGCTGTAGCTGCGCTCTCCTGCGGTGCTTGGGCACCGGCCATCTTGGTTAACAGTTCATATAGCTTATCTGGCTATCGTCGCCTCGCTTGGGGAAGAGGGGCGATGAAGCGGCTTTATATTGGTGTGGCCAGCACTGTTCTGGCGTTGCTCTGTTTCGCGGTTCGGCCGTCGGCCGCTGCGACGCAGATGGTGTCGCTGGTCTACAACGGTTCGCCGCAGTCGCCGCAACAGATCGGCTCTGACGAATTTCGCCGCAAGCTCGGCGAGCTGGCAAAGGGCCGCATTATCCTCGATGCCCGCGCCGGCAACGCGTTGGGCAGCGAGACGGCGATCCTCGCCGCCATGCGCAGTGGCGTGGTCGACATGGCCACGCTGTCGGGCTCGGTGGTCAGCTCCGCCGTGCCGGAGTTCGGCGTGTTCGACGTGCCGTTCCTGTTCCGCGATGCGGCGCAGGCCAAGGCGGTCGCCGAGGGGCCGGTCGGCGCTCTCTTCGCCAAGCATTTCGCCGACAAGGGATTGGTGCTGCTCGCGATCGGCAAGCAGGGCTTTCGCAACGTCACCAATTCGAAGCGGCCGATTCAATCCCCCGCGGATCTCCGCGGCCTGAAGATCCGCGTGCTGCCGAACGAAGTCTATCAGATGACCTTCAAGGCGCTGGGCGCCGAGGTCGTGCCGATGGAGTTCACGCTGGTTTATTCCGCATTGAAGGACGGCCGCATCGACGGGCAGGAGAATCCGGTCGCGACGATTGCCGCCAGCCACCTCGAGGAGGTGCAGAAATACGCCAGTCTGACCGGGCATTTCTTCGCGCCGATCGCCTTCGTCGCCAATCGTGATGCGTTCCAGGCTCTCCCGCCCGCGGACCAGGCCGCGATCGTCGCCGCCGCCAAGGCCGGCGCCGAGGCGACCTGGCAGAGCGGCGTCGCAGAAGAGACGAAGAAGATCGAGGCGCTTCGCAAGGGCGGTATGGAAGTCATCGAGAAGGTCGATCGCCAGCCCTTCATCGATGCCGTGAAGCCGCTGGAGCCCGAATTCGAGAAGCGCTTCGGCAAGGATCTGCTCGCCCGGATCCGGGCGACGCCGTAATCGCGGGAAACATCATGAACCTGTCATTGATCCTGTCGCGCATCGGCATCCGCCCGCGCATCTTCGGCGGCTTCGCGCTGGTCCTGGGTTTCCTCTGCGTGCTGGCGCTGCTCGCCGTCATGCGGCTGTCCGAGATCGGCGGCACGGTCGGCGAACTCGTCACCAGCGCCGACGGCGATGCCGGCATGGCGCGGGTACACGCCGCGCTGCTTTCGTCCAACGTCACCGTCGAAAAGTTCATCCGCACGCGCAATCTCGGCGACCGCGACAGCGCCATCAAGGCGATCGACGGTTTTGGCCAGACCTTTGACCAGGTCGATCAGCAATTCGGCCGCCTGCCGGCGATCGCCGCCGGCCGAAGTGCGCTGGTCGACGCGCTCGGGACCTATCGGAAATCCTTCACGGCGGTCGCCGCCGCTGTCGATCGTTTGCGCAATGCGAGCACCAAGAGTGAGGGCCTCGGTGCCACCGCTGGCCTCGCTGTCGGCGCGATCAATGTAGCGCTTGCAAACCAGCCCGAGCGCCTGCTCCAGCCGCTGCGTCTGGCCGGCACGGTGGATGCGATGCGCGTCTCGACGCTGCGCTACACGATCACCCAGGCCCAGGTCGACGCCGACGATGCCGGGTTGACGATCGGTTATGTGCTGGCAGCGGTGGCCGACAGCGAGGCGGAGATCGCCGCTGTCGAGGCACCGCGACTGAAGAACCTGATCGCGGCCTTGAAGAAGGTGCTTGCCGATCAAACGGCGACGCTGACCGAGCTGTCCGCCGCGATGGGCGAGCTGCGCAAGGCGCAGGCCGATCTCACCAAATCCAGCAGCGCGATCGACGCCAAGGCGACGGAGATCAGCAAGGCCCTCGGCGCGACGCGCACCGAGCAGAGCCGGCTGACGGCCGGCTCGGTCGATCAAACCCGCAATCTCGTGTTTACGGTGGCCGCGGCCGCGCTCGTCCTGGGCGCGTTGCTGGCCTGGCTGATCGGACGCAGCGTGTCGCGCCCGATCGGTCAGATGACCTTGCGCATGCAGAGCCTGGCTGCGGGCCAGCTCGACGAGGCGATCCCGGGCGGCGAGCGCGGCGACGAAATAGGTCACATGGCCGGCGCGGTCGAGGTGTTCCGCCAGAACGCGCAAACCGTTCGGCGCATGGAGCAGGATGCTGCCGCGCAGCGGGCTACAGCCGAGACGGAACGTGCCTCGATGATGGCTCAGCTCGCCGACCGCTTCGATCGCGGCATGGAGGGCGTCATCGGGGGCGTCTCGAGCCGTGCCGAAGAGATGGGGCAGAGCGCCGGAAGCCTTGCCCGTGTTGCCGAGCGCGGCCGCTCGCTTGCCGAGCAGGTCGCCGCGACGTCGGCCCAGGCGTCCTCGAACGTGCAGACCGTCGCGGCCGCGACGCATGAGCTCGCCGCCTCGATCAAGGAGATTTCGAGCCAGGTCGCGCGCTCCGTGTCGGTGTCGGATCAGGCCAAGGAGGAGGCTTCGCGGACCGAGGCGCTGATGCGGGCGCTGTCGGATTCGGCGGAGCGGATCGGCACGGTGGTTCAGCTGATCCAGGCGATCGCAAGCCAGACCAACCTGCTGGCGCTCAATGCCACGATCGAGTCGGCGCGGGCCGGCGATGCCGGCAAGGGCTTTGCGGTGGTCGCCAACGAAGTGAAGAGCCTTGCGACCCAGACCGGGCGCGCCACCGAGGAGATCGCCGGCCTCGTCGCCGAGATCCAGGGCTCGACCGGACAGTCGGTCGCTGCGATCGGCCAGATCGGCCGGACCATCGCCGAGATGACGGAGATCGCGACGACGATCGCCTCGGCCGTCGAGGAGCAGGGCGCGGCAACCAGCGAGATCGCGCGCAATGTCGAGCAGGCCGCCAACGGCACCGCGGCGGTGACCGATCAGGTCGGCGCCGTCCGCACCGTGGCCGGCGAGACCGATGCCGGCGCCGAAGCTGCGCTCACGGCGGCTTCAGCATTGCAGGATCAGGCGCGCGCGCTCAAGACGGCCGTCGCGGAGTTTCTGCAGACTGTGCGCAAGGCGGCCTGAGGATCTTCGCGCGCGGCGGTCCTTCGACTGGCGCATCGTGGCGATACGGCAGGCCGCGCCATCTCGGGCGCGACCTGCGGGCCGGCTTCAGGACTTCACCGCACCTGCCGTGAGCCCGCCCACCATGTAGCGGCGGAAGGCGTAATAGACCGCGGCCGGCGGCAGCGCGTAGATGAAGCCGGTGGTCATGAGCAGTTCCCACGGCGAGTCGTCGGCGGCGAGGAAGTTGCCGAGCGCGACGGGGAGGGTGATCTCGCGGTCGTTGGAGAGCAGCAGGAACGCGTAGAGATATTCGTTCCAGGCGAGCAGCACCGCATAGGTGCCGATCGCGACCAGCGAGGGCATCATCAGCGGCAGGTAGACCAGGCGGAAGATCTGCAGCGTGGTAGCGCCGTCCATGACGGCGGCCTCGTCCAGCTCGACCGGCAGCTTGTCCGACGCCTGCTTGAGCACCCAGATCGCGTACGGCGATGCGATCGTCACCATGGCCAGGATCAGCGACCAGTGATTGTTGAGCAGGCCGTAATTGCCCATGGTGCGATACATCGGGACCGCGAGGAACGCGGCCGGGATGAAATAGGTGAAGAGCGCGAGGTTCAGCACAATGCGCCCGCCCGGCACCTTCAGCCGCGAGATCGAGAACGCCGCGGCCGTGGCGATGAACAGCGTCAGCACGCCGACGGCGGCTGCGATCAGCGTCGAGTTCCAGAACTGCACGTAGAAATCGCGCAGGAAGTAGTGCTGCTGCTTGAACACGATTTCGAAGTTGTGGAGCGTCGGATGGTCCGGCCACAGCTTGCCCGAGAACGCATCCTCCTTCGGAGAGATCGCGAACAGGAACATGTGGTAGATCGGAATCATCGTCCACAGGAAGACGGGAATGCCGATCAGGAGCAGTCGCGCTTCCGTCGCGACGTCACGGAGAGAGGGAAGCTTCATCGCGACAACCGTTTCATCATGAAGTAAACGAGCGGCAGGACGAACGGCATCGCGCAGACGATGGAGGCCATCGCGAGCGAGAGCTGGTCGAGCCGGAGATAGCGGATACCGAGCGTCGCCAGCACGTGCGTGAGGTCGGCCGGGCCACCGCCGGTGAGCAGGTAGACGCTGTTGAAATCGCCCAGCGTCCAGATCATCGAGAGCAGCGTGCAGGTGACGTAGAGCGTCTGCATCGACGGCCAGGTGATGAAGCGGAATTTCTGCCACCAGCTCGCACCGTCGACCTCGGCGGCCTCGAACAAATCGTGCGAGATCGCAAGGCGTCCGGTGATCAGGATCAGCGTCCAGAACGGCAGCGACTTCCAGATGTGCACGCCGATCGCCATGCTGAGCGCCACGGTGGGGTCGTTCAGCCAGTTCGGGCCGTCATCGCCGGTGAGGGCGAAGATGTAGTGATTGATCATGCCCCATTCGGGGTTGAGCATGAAGCGCACCGACAGGATGGTCGGGATCGACGGCACCGCCCAGGGCAGGATGAAGATCACCGAGAGCCATTTGATCCAGGTGCGCTGCATGGCGAAGAAGCCGGACAGGAACAGCGCGATCAGCATCTTGATGTTGATGCCGATGACCAGGAAGATCAGCGTGTTGACTGCGGCGCGCGCGAAGATCGGATCGTTGTACAGCGCGACGTAGTTCGCCGGAGCGCGCGCCAGCCACAGCCCGTAGCAGACGGGATAGACGACGAAGGCCAGGAAAACGAGCAGATAGGGCGCGAGCAGGATGATGCCCCAGACCTGCGCCGGGGTCAGCCGCGACGACAGGGGCGGGCCGGGAAGTGCCTGATCGCCAGAGAGCGTGATCGCCATTCTTTAGGACTCTTCAAAGAGAAGCCGGCCGCGAAACGCGGCCGGTGTTGTTCTTACACCTCTCCCCGCGATGCGGGGAGAGGGGAGTATGAGTTAACCCGCGACCTGCTTGATGCGGGCGATCAGCTCGTCGACGGCCTTGTCGACCGGGACCTTCTCGCTGACCACGCGATTCATCGCCTTGGCCCACACGTTCTCGTTGTTCAGGATCGTGAACTTCCAGTTCTTGGTGAAGTCGAAGGCCGCGGTGCCGCCCTTGAACTGCGCATAGACGGCCTTGCGGTGCTTGTCAGCCTGCCAGAACGGGCTTTCCTGGCTTTCCTTCGTCACCGGGAACCAGCGGCCGAGCGCGCCCTCGATGTAGGGGCGGACGTTCTCTTCCTGGAGCAGGAAGCTGATGAACTGCTTGGCCTCAGCCTTGTTCTTGGCCGCGGTGAAGACCAGCCCGGTCTTGACGTCGGAGCGGTAGCGGATGGTCGAGCCATCCGGCGCCTTCGGGAAGGACGCCGTGACGATGTCCTGCTCGTAGGCCTTCTTGCCGGCGTCGCGCTGCTCCTGGGTCAGGGCCTGGTTCTGGGAATCCTCGAACCACTTCGCCGCGATCGAGATCGTGAAGTTGTGGGTCATCACGATCGTCTTGTTGTGGAAGGCGACGTTGTTGTCCGGATCCTTCCAGGTGGTCGAAGACGGCGGGGTGCAGCCCTTGATATAGGTGTCGGTGTAGTCCTTGAGCGCGCTGATCAGGTTCTCGCGCACCTTGGGATCGTCGACCGTGAGCTTGCCGTCATCGTCGACCAGCTTGACGTGGTAGGCGTCCATGAAGGTGTAGAACGACTGGAAGGCGTCGGTGGATTCAACGCCCATCGGCTGGCCGACGGCGTAGATGCGCTGGCCGGTCGCCTTGCGGATTCCCGGCTGCACCTTGTCGCACCAGAACGTCCAGTAGCCCGCCCAGTCGGTCGGGATGTCGGCGAGCTTGAAGCCGGCCTTCTCCAGCATGTCGTTCCAGATCTGGACGTGCATGCTCTGCTGCTTCAGCGGGAAGCCGTAATAGGCCTTCTTCTTGGCGACGTCGTTGTAGAGGATCGAGGCGTCCAGCGTGTTCTGCACGAACCGGCCCTTGATCGGCTCCATGACGTCGCTGAGGTCCTCGAGCTTGCCCTCGTAGGCCCACTTGCCCTGCGCCTGCACGTCGTAGGAATCGGAATAGGCCACATCGGGCACGGTGCCGGCGTCGAGCGCGGCGACCGTCTTCGGAATCATGTCCTGAATCGCGTACTGCGACAATTCGACCTTGATGCCGGTCTTGGCTTCGAATTTCTTGATCGTCTCGATCAGCGCGTCGTCTTCGGAGCGGTAGAAGCCCTTGCCCCACCAGACCGTAATCGTCTTCTGCTGCGCAAAGGCAGGTGCGGTGGCGGCAAACAGCCCAGCCGCAGCGACCGCCAATGACACTGCGCCAATAACCTTGGATTTCACGTTTTTCTCCCTCAAACGGCCGGTGTTTTTAACCGGTCGGCTAAAACACTAGCGCATGGTGGTAGCGCAATCAACGCATCTTGTCAGACCCAGGTCGTGGGCCTCGCGCCGGAGGAGATGCTTAATTTGCGCATCGATCCAATCGCCGCATCAATTCGGCCGGATCAATTCGCGCCGGTCGGCCGTTGCCGGCCGATCGGCGCGCGATGATGCGGCACTAGTTCGACTTGGCGTTGTCCTTGGGGTTCTCTTTCGCGTTCTCCGCGGTCGGCGATTCCGCCGGTGCGGGACGCTTGCCTGCGCCGGTGATGCGCTCGATCGCGGAGCGCACGGCGTCGCTCCCCTTGCGGTCCTTGAGCATGTCGAGCAGCGGGGCGGAGGCGGGCGAGCGGCGGATCAGGCTTTCCGGATCGGGGAAGATCAGCGGATCGTCCCAGGGCCCCTGCACCACGAAGGGCAGTTCGAAGCCCGACGTGCTGTTGAGGCTCGCCACGCCCTTCATGTCGTATTCGCGCGTCGGCACCGAGGCGGTGCCGGTGAGCGTGATCTTCGCCGCCGGCCCTTCGACGCGGATGTCCTCGGCGGTGGCGATGCCGTCGGAGAATTTCACCGCGATGGTGAGGTTGTCGTAGGGGGTCGAGCCGCTGCGGAAATTGCCGCCGCCCGACAGCGGCCGCCGCTCCAGCCGCTTCAATAGCTGCTCGGCGTTGAAGCCCGAGATCGCGCCGTCATGCCCGGTGATCGTGGCGCTGCCGTCGAGCGACTGCACGAGGCCGAACGGGCTCGAGCCGGAGGCCAGGAGCGAGACGTTGATGTTGCCGCGCCCGGACAGCTTGTTGAGGCCGAACAGTTCGGTGGCGCAGGCCTGCAGGTCGACGTCGGTGAACTGGAATTGCGCCTTGATGTCGGCGACGCTGTCGGAGCGCGCGATGCCGAACGAGCCCTTGGCGATGCCGCCATAGACCTGGGCTTCGCCGACCGAGAGCGCCAGCGCGCCGTTGCGCAGGTTGGCGCCGATCGCGGTCCGGCCGAGCTTGGTCGGGCCCACCGTCAGCCGCGCCGCCGACAGGCGCATGTCGAGGTCGGTGGTCGACAATCCGTTGAGGTCGAACAGCTGCCTGTTCCAGTCGCGCGCGCCGCTCGCGAGCAGGCGGAAGGTCGAGATATAAGGCGTGAAGTCGAGCGCGTCGGCGGCGAGCGTCGCCTGCAGCGTCTGCCGGCCGTTATTGGCGTAGGTCATGACGCCCTCGGCGGCGTTGCCGTCGAGCTCGACATTGACGTTGGTGAGCGCGATCGAGGCGCCGACCACGTTGGCGCGCGCCTTCAGCGCGAAGCGGCCGAAGCCGCCGCTGCCGGGCTGCGGCTGCCCGGTCCAGCGCAGCGCGTTGCGCAAGGACGGGCTGTCGATCGTGAGCGTGCCCTCCATCATCGGGCTGGTGCGGTTGGCGACGCTGCCGTCGAAGGCGAGCTTGAGCGGCGCGCTGGCGATGCGCGCCTTCAGGCCGGAGCGATCGCCGGAGAGGGCGGCGACGAAATCGGAAAAGCTGATCGAGCCGTCGACGCGCTCGCCGCGCCAGTCGAACTGTCCGGTCGCGGCAAAAGAGCGCGAGATCGAGGGCCAGGCGAGCGACAGGTCGATGTCCTCGAACTTCTCTGTGGCGTGCGTGATGGCGTCCTCGTAGTTGAGCACGCCGTCCTGGATCCTGATCTCGGAGAACGAGACCTGGTTGTCGGCCCCGGGCTTCATGGTGCGGGCGATGGTCTGGATGAAGGGCGTCCAGTTGCTCTCGCCGTCCGGCTTCAGGCTGACATGGATGCGGGGCCGCAGCAGCGTCAGATCGGCGATCTCGAACCGCTGCAGCAGCAGCGGCAGCAGGCGCAGATTGGCCGTGAGCACGTCGACATGGAGCGCGGGATCGGTGGTGCCGCCGCCCTTGAGGCCGACGTCATGGAACGAGATGTAGCTCGCCGGCAGGACCGAAATGTCGATGCTGCCTGCGACATTGAGCTCGAGGCCGGTGACGTCGCGGATCTGCGCTTCGACCGCCTTGCGCAGCGCGTCGCGGTTGATGAGCCATGAGGTCGCGATCAGGGCGATCAGCACGACGCCGAGCAGCGCCGCGATCGGCGTCCCGAGGCGCTTCATTCCTTGGGCCATGGTCAATGGCATGTCCTGATCGGGTTGGTGTGCCAGAAGGTCGGGCCGGGCAAGCTGCGCGCCCCACGCCCAAGCCTTTGTTCGGTTACAAGTCTTTGTTAGGCTACAAGTCTTGTCAGCTTACAAGTCCTGCCGTGTTAAGTGCCGCAACTTGATGGGTTTTCTTGTCGCTTTCAAGGCCGCAGGCGGGTCTGCCCACCGCGTGGGCAGCTTCTACCACCGCCCCGCGGAACGGAGAACCCCGTATCATTGACGGCTTCGGACGATTTCGCCTAATAATCGCCGCCAATAAGGCGCGACGCCTCCAAGCCGAAGGTTTCCTGTATGAACAAGGTCTATCCCGACGCCAAGTCGGCGCTCGACGGCATTCTGAAAGACAACATGATGATCATGTCGGGGGGCTTCGGCCTCTGCGGCATTGCCGAGGAGCTGTCGGACGCGATCCGCGAATCCGGCGTCAAGGGGCTGACGGTCGTCTCCAACAATGCCGGCGTCGACGGCATCGGGCTCAGCCGCCTGCTGGAAACCCGGCAGATCAAGAAGATGATCTCGTCCTATGTCGGCGAGAACAAGCTGTTCGCCCAGCAATTCCTGGCCGGCGAGCTGGAACTCGAGTTCAACCCGCAGGGCACGCTGGCCGAGCGCATCCGCGCCGGCGGCGCCGGCATCCCGGCCTTCTACACCAAGACCGGCGTCGGCACGCTGATCGCCGAGGGCAAGGAAGTGAAGGAATTCGACGGCGAGAAGTATCTGATGGAGCGCGGCCTGTTCGCGGACCTCGCCATCGTGCACGCCTGGAAGGGCGATACCGCCGGCAACCTCATCTACCGCAAGACCGCGCGCAACTTTAACCCGATGATGGCGACCGCCGCCAAGATCACGGTGGCCGAGGTCGAGCACCTGGTTCCGGCCGGTGAACTCAATCCCGACCACATCCACACGCCCGGCATCTTCGTGAAGCGCATCGTCGAGGTCGGTACGGCCAAGAAGCGCATCGAATTCCGCAACACCCGCCCGCGCACCGCCGCTTAAGCGTATCAGGAGACTCACATGGCCTGGACCCGTGAACAGATGGCTGCGCGCGCCGCGAAGGAACTGCGCGACGGCTACTACGTCAATCTCGGCATCGGCATCCCGACGCTGGTCTCGAACTTCATCCCCGAGGGCGTCGACGTCAGCCTGCAGAGCGAGAACGGCATGCTCGGCATGGGCCCGTTCCCCTATGAGGACGAGGTAGACGCCGACCTGATCAACGCCGGCAAGCAGACCGTCAGCGAGCTGCCCTCGACCTCGTATTTCTCGAGTGCGGATTCCTTCGGCATGATCCGCGGCGGCCACATGGACCTGTCGATCCTCGGCGCCATGCAGGTGGCCCAGAACGGCGATCTCGCCAACTGGATGATCCCGGGCAAGATGGTCAAGGGCATGGGCGGCGCGATGGATCTCGTCGCCGGCGTCAAGCGCGTCGTCGTGGTGATGGAGCATTCGGCCAAGGACGGCTCGAAGCTCCTGAAGAAGTGCAACCTGCCGCTGACCGGCGAGCGCGTGGTCGACATGGTCGTCACCGATCTTGCCGTCTTCACCATCGACAAGCACGGCGACGGCGGCATGGCCCTGATCGAGCTCGCCGACGGCGTCACGCTCGACGAGGTCAAGTCCAAGACCGAAGCCGAATTCCGCGTCGCGCTGAAGAACACGTAAGGTCGTCGCACAGGGGGCGCGCATGACGATACGGTCTGCGCGTCCCGAAGACGCCGGTTTCATCGCAAGCATTATTCTGTCATCGATGCGCGGCTACCGGTCGCGCGGCTGGTTCGATGTCGCGCTCGGCTGGCCTGAAGCCGAGTGCCTCGATTTCATCGCGCGCGTCGCGACGGCGCACGCAGTGTCGATGTGGCATGTCTCGCAATTCCTGGTCGCCGAGATAGACGGGAAGCCGGTCGCGGCGCTTTGTGCCGTGCCTGCGGCGAACACCGGACCGTCGGCCTGGCGCGCGATCGAGGAAGTCGGTTTGGCGGCCGGGCTCGCCGCGTCGGAGCTCGAAGCCATCCGCCGACGCGGTGCCTATTCGCGTGCTTGCTGGGTGCAGGGCGGCGAAGGCGACTGGATGATCGAGCATGTCGCCACCGATCCCGCCTACCGCGGTCGCGGTCTCATGCAGGCGTTGATTGCCCACGCGCTGGACAAGGGACGGGCAGCCGGATTTGCGCGCGCCACGATCTCGTTCCTGATCGGCAACGAGCCCGCCGAGCGCGCCTATGCCAAGGCCGGCTTCGTCTTCGCGGAGGAGAAGCGCGATCCCGCCTTCGAGGCGATCATCGGCGCACCCGGCTTTCGCATGTTCGCGCGGGAGATTTGATCGCTGCGGCTCACCGCCGTCAGTGCGAGGAGCCCTTGCGACGAAGCAATCCAGGCTGCCTCCGCGGAAAGATTCTGGATTGCTTCGCTACGCTCGCAATGACGGAAGCTGTAGTCGTAGCCCGCATGAGCGAAGCGATATGCGGGACCCGGGTGTCGCTTCGCTCACCCGGGCTACGTCCTCACGACCGCGCCCACACCTTGCCCCACCTTGCCGACACGCTCGCCACCCATGACGGTTCCTCGCGCACCAGGCGGAAGCCGAGATTGGCGGGCGGCACGCCTTGCGCGCAGCCGCCGGCGCGGGCGTCGCGGATGAAATCGGTGACATAGGCGCGGTGCGCGCCTTCGGCGACGCGCACGCCGCAATTCACGGTCGGCCGGCCGGCATTGCCTGTTACGTCGGTGCGCGAGCGCACGAAGCAGGTCGAGGTCCATTCCCAGACATTGCCGGCGAGATCTTCGATGCCGTGCTCGTTTGCGCCGAATTTGCCGAACGGATGGGCGGCAGTGTCGAAGGGGTCGCGTTCGGATTCACGCTCATAGCGGCTGATCCAGCGCGTCGAAGGATTGTCCGCGTCGACCGGCACGCCGTCGTCCTTGAACCTGGAGCCCGCGGCGAACGCCCATTCCGCGTCGCTGGGCAGACGGTAATGTTGCCCGGTCTTGCGCGACAGCCAGGTCGCATAGGCCTCGGCATCGTGCCAGTTCACCTGTACCGCGGGACGATCGATCGCGATCGCCACGCCGCGATCGAGCGCGCGGCAGCCGCCATCCTGCACGCAAAGCTGATAGTCCGCTGACGAAACCTGATTGCGCATGACATGCAGCGGCCTGGTGAATCGCATCGCGCGCAGCGGCGCCTCCGCCTGCTGTCCACCGCGCGTGAAGTCGCCGGCTTCGCGATAGGAAAAGTCGGCCGGTGCGATCCTGATCATGACCGGCTCCGTCGCCGTGCCACGCACGGCGATGTCCGAGACCAGGGGCGCCACCGCGATCGGGCCCGCGAGCCCGGCGGCGCAGGCCAGCAGAAGTTTCAGCTTGAATGCGATCAGCATGGTCATCCCCCGAAAGGAAGAAGGGGCCGGTGATCACCGGCCCCTTGTCGCGTCTAGTTGGTCGCGGCCGGTATTTCAGCAGGCGCCTTCACCTGCATCATCAGATCGTCGTTCCACTTGCCTTCGACCTTGAAGTGCGCGGTGGCGCCGAGATCGGCGGCCTCGATCAGATTGTGCGTGACATAGGCGTAGATGCCGGGCTGCTGGAATTTGTACAGCGCAGCTCCCGCCGAGCCACCGCGGATGAACCAGGTCTCGAGCCCGACCTCGGGCGCGTTGCCGAACTTGCCTGTCTCCCAGACATAGTCGCCATGGCCGCCGATCAGGTGCGGACGGCTGTCGCGATTGGCCTGCGAGTGCACGATCAGCACGTTCTCGCCGACATTGGCGGTCAGCGCGTTCTTGCCGGTCAGCGCGCCGACCTTGCCGTTGAACACGACATGGGACGGAATGAGCTTCTTCATCACCTCTTCGGTCTCGGTGAAGGCTTCGCCCGGCGAGTCGTAGGACTTGAAATTACCCTTCTCGTCGCGCGGCACGTACATGTCCTGCTCGCCGACATAGTAGACCTTGTCGTATTTCAGCGCGTGGCCCTTGCCGTCGTTCAGCCCGTCGCGCGGCAGCACCATCACGGCGCCGTTCATGCCGGAGACGACGTGCCAGGGGATCATCGGGCCACCCGGTGCGCAGTGATAGACGAACACGCCGGTCTTGGTCGCCTTCCAGCGCAGCACGACCTGCTCGCCGGGATTGATCAGGGTGAGCGCGCCGCCACCGAGCGCACCGGTTGCGGAATGGAAGTCGATGTTGTGCGGCATGCTGTTGGTCGCGGGATTGACCAGCGTCGTCTCGACGTAGTCGCCCTCATGCACGACCATCAGCGGGCCGGGCATCGAGCCGTTGAAGGTCATGGCCTGGAAGGTGGTGCCCTTCTCGTCGATCACGACCTTCTTCTCCTCGATCGTGAGCTTGAACTCGATGATCTTGGGCCCCTGCTTGGTCGCCTGCTCGTGCGCGTGCACGAAGGGCGGAGCGACCAGCTCGACCTTTTGGCGCGGCAGTTTGAGATCGTCGGCAGCCAAGGCGGGTGTCGCCAGCATCAGGGCGGTCGCGGCGGCGCTGATCAATGCGGCTCTGCGGGTGAACATCGGAAGCATCCTTCATCTGAAAGGGTTTTGATGACGGATGCAGTGTGCGCCTGTTGCGGCAAGTGTGTTTGCGCTGCGACAAGCTTTTGCCGGATTTGCCTCCGGTGAATTCCTTAAGAGGTGTGACGAAGGTCGCACCGGCGGTGCGATGAATCCGATGCCGCGCGCATCAAGCGCGCAAGCGGTAAATCGTTCGCAAGTTCAGTTGCATTCGGCCGCGAACATATTCGCGCGATCAGAGCAGGCGTATCGCGATCCAGACCGTGCCCCAGACCGCAAGCGACAGCGCGGCAAAGACGGCGGCCATGATGGCCAGTACGCGCACGAGATAATTTGCACCGGTTGCGGGCGCGGCAGGGGCAGGCCGGAAATCGTCGAAGCGCGGGATGTGGCCGCGGATGCCGGCGAGCCAGAGAACGAGATCGAGCGCGAACGACGCCATGGCCTATCTCCAGGAGAGCAATGATTAAACGCATGATCGGCCAAATCGGGCGCCCGGACTTTGAGCAAGCGCAAGGTCGCTCGCCCGGAAACGGGTAATCCAGTGCCATCCGGGATTTGCCGTGCCACGCAGCGGCTCGATTTACGAATGGGTAAGACATGAGATTCGATCTCGCAGCGAGCTACGGCGAAGAGAGACTGCCGCGCTACACCAGCTATCCGACCGCGCCGCACTTCTCGCCGGCCATCGACGCCGATACCTACGCGAAGTGGTTGTCGGAGCTTCCCGCGGCCGCAAGCGCCTCGCTCTATCTGCACGTGCCGTTCTGCCGCGAGATGTGCTGGTATTGCGGCTGCCATACCCAGATCGCGCGGCGCGACGGGCTGATCGCGGCCTATCAGCGGACGCTGCGCAGCGAGATCGCTGAGGTCGCCGAGACCATCGGCCGCCGCATCAAGGTCGAGCATATCCATTTCGGCGGGGGCACGCCGACCATCATGGCGCCGGAGGCGTTCGCCGAGTTGATGGCGCAGATGCGCCAGTCGTTCTTCGTGCTGCCCTCGGCCGAGATCGCAGTCGAGATCGACCCGAGGACGCTGACATCAGAGATGGTCGAGGCGATGCGGCTCTCCGGCGTCAACCGCGCCAGCCTCGGCGTGCAGAGCTTCGATCCTGTCGTGCAGCGCGCGATCAACCGCGTCCAGAGTTATGAGCAGACGGCGGCCGTCGTCGACATGCTCCGCGGCGCCGGCATCGCGGGCGTCAATTTCGACCTGATCTACGGGCTGCCGCACCAGACCGTCGCCTCCTGCCTCGATACCGTGCGGCGTGCGCTCGAGCTCGGGCCGGACCGATTCTCGGTGTTCGGCTATGCGCACGTGCCTGCTTTCAAGAAGCATCAGCGGATGATCAACGAGGCGGTCCTGCCGGATGGCCTTGCGCGTCACGACCAGGCCTGCGCGATCGCCAATGCGCTGAAGGAGGCCGGCTACGTGCAGATCGGGCTCGACCATTTTGCGCGTCCCGACGACGCCATGGCCGTGGCCTTCAACGAGCGCACGCTGCGGCGCAATTTCCAGGGCTATACCACCGACAAGGGCGAAGTCCTGCTCGGTTTCGGCGCGAGCGCGATCGGGCACCTGCCGCAAGGCTATGTCCAGAACCAGGTGCAGGTTGGGGCCTATGCGCAGAGCATCGCGAGCGGCCGGCTCGCCACCGCCAAGGGTTACGGGCTCACCGACGACGACCGGCTGCGTGCCGACATCATCGAGCGCATCATGTGCGAGTTCAGCGCCGATCTCGGCGACATCTGCGCGCGCCATGGCGCCGAACCCGAAGCGATGCTCAAATCGGCATCGCGCCTGAAGCCGCTGATCTCGGACGGGATCGTGCGGCTGGACGGTGACCGGCTCGCGGTAGCGAACGACTCGCGATTCCTGGTCCGCAGCGTCGCCGCCGCGTTCGACGCGCATCTGGATCCCGGCAAGCAGCTGCACAGCCGGGCGGTGTAGTTCATCACCAAGAGGTCGTCATGCCCGGGCTTGTCCCGGGCATCCTCGTTCTTTGCGCCGCGTTGCAAGGCGTGGATGGCCGGGACAAGCCCGGCCATGACGCCCGCGAAGCAACCGCCAGCTTGCGCTCCAACAAAGAAACCCGGCTCCGCTCCGCTATCGTCGCGTCTTGAACGGAGTTGTCCATGCCCTTTCGATCCGACGATCTGGTCGATGACATCATGCGTACGGCGCCGCACACGATCCGCGTGTTCCTCGCTTTCAGGATGGCCTGTGTCGGTTGTCCGATCGCGACCTTCCACACCGTGGAAGACGCCTGCCGCGAGCACGGCATCGACCAGGATAAATTCCTCACTGCGCTGTGCGAATGCGTGCCGGCGTGAGAGGGGCTGGAGTTCGCGCTGGGCGCGCGGATTCCCGGGTGAGGGCGGACTTCCGCCGTAAGCGGAGGCGTCCTCACCCCTAATTTTCCGAGCGCGAGGCGATGCTTCTTCACCTCTCCCCGTAAGAACGGGGAGAGGGAGAAGCTACGCCGGCCCGCTGTCAGCCGTCCGCTCGGCCAGCACCACGATCCTATGGGGATCGCGCAGGATGATGCGCTGGCGGCCGCTCTCGACGAGGCCCTGGCTCTCCCAGCCGCTCAGGATGCGGCTCACCGTATGCAGCGTGGTGCCCGTCATCTGCGCGATGTCCTGGCGGCTGATCGGGAAGTCGATCTCGATGCCGTGGTCGCTTTTCTTGCCGGATTGTTTTGCGAGCCGCAGCAGCACATGCGCCACGCGCTGCTCGACCTGCTGGGTCGACATTTCCAGGATGCGGGTGTGGCTCTCCTGAAGCCGCGCGCCGACGGTCTGGAGCGTGTTGGCGGCGAGCGACGGAAATCGCTCGATCAGCCGCGGCCAGGCCGAATTCGGCCAGATCAGCACCACGCTGTCGTCCACGGCCATCGCCGTCGCGGGGTAACGCGCGGCGCCGATCGCCATCGCGAGCCCGAACGTCTCGCCCGGGGCGACATAGCGCACCACGATCTGCTCGCCGGTCGGGGTGGTCTTGGCCGCGCGGACATGGCCGTGCAGCAGCAGGAAGAAGGATTGCGCATCCGCGCCCTGCTCGAAGATGGCGGTGTTCTTCGGGTAGCGCGCCGAGCGCGCCTCGCGCAGGATCTCCTCGAGGTCCTCCGGCTTGACCCCGGTGAACAGCGGCAAATGCGCAACCAGCGATGTGTCGACCTTGGCCATTCCGCCTCCTTGGCATCAGGGAGTGTGATGGCACCTGCAATCGACTTGCAGTTTGCGATAGCGCAAAACCGGGCGCCCGGGACGGCAGTATTTTTCCAAGTGACTATTCAAGTAACGGTCTGGAATTGACAGGAGTTGCCCCATGGCTGGCGCCCGATCCCGTAATTTTGAGGGCTGGCCGCTGTTTGCGAACAGTTTTCGGCCCTTTTTCCTGCTTGCCGCCATTCAGGCGGGGCTCTCGATCCTGGCCTGGCTGCCGATGTTCTACGGTGAGCTGTCCGTCAGCTCCGCCTTCGCGCCGCGCGACTGGCACGTCCACGAGATGCTCTATGGCTTCCTGCCGGCCGTCATTACCGGGTTTCTGTTCACGGCGATTCCGAACTGGACCGGGCGGCTGCCGATCCAGGGCACGTCGCTGGGCGCGCTGCTGGTGGTCTGGCTCGCCGGACGCGCTGCTGTGACGCTGTCGGCCGACATCGGCTGGGCGTTCGCGCTGGTCGTCGATGCCGCCTTCCTGTCGCTGGTCGTCGCCGCTGCGACGCGCGAGATCATCGCGGGCGGCAATTGGCGCAATTTGCCGGTGGTCGTGCTTGTGCTCATGCTGCTCGCCGGCAATGTCGGCTTCCATCTCGAAGCCCATTACGCGGGCGCGGCCGATGTCAGCATCCGCCTCGGCATCGGCGTGGTGATGCTGCTGATCGCGCTGATCGGCGGCCGCATCATTCCGAGCTTCACCCGCAACTGGCTGGTCAAGTTCAACCCCGGCCGCCTGCCGGTGCCGTTCGGCCGTTTCGACGGCGCGGTGATCGGAGCGAGCGCGCTGGCGCTGATCGCGTGGATCGCGGCGCCGCTGAACATGATCACCGGTGTCGTGATGGCGGTCGTCGGCGTGCTGCATCTGGTCCGGTTGGCGCGCTGGGCCGGCGATCGCACCACGCGCGAGCGGCTGCTGCTGATCCTCCATCTCGGCTATGTCTTCGTGCCGCTCGGCTTCATCCTGAACGCGCTGGCTGCCTTCGGCGAATTGCCGCCGAGCGCGGGCATTCATGCCTGGATGGCGGGCGCGGCCGGAACGATGACGCTTGCGGTGATGACCCGCGCCAGCCTCGGCCATACCGGCCAGGCACTGACGGCGGCACCGGCGACGCAAGGCATCTATGCCGCGATCATCATCGCGGCGCTGGCGCGGGTCGCGGCCGTGGTGCTGCCGGCGCATGGCGACCTGCTGCTGCACATCGCGGCCTGCGGCTGGATCGTCGCATTCCTCGGCTTTGCCATTGCGTTCGGTCCGCTGCTCGCCGGCAGCCCCCGCCGCGCCCTCGCCATCATGGGCGTGCCGGCCCCGGCACGCTGAAATATTCCACTGGGGCGTATGCCAGCGGCCGCCTGCAGATTTGCAAGGTCGTCCGCGAGGTCGGTCCGTTCGAGCACGCCTGAATTGCGTATGAGCTCAAGCCGCTGTGGCCGACGGCAGACCGGCCGGCGGCAGCGGTCGCACGCCCTTGCGCCATGCCGTGATGGTGCAGCCGAAGCGGCCGCGGAACCAGCGCGCCATCGCGCTTTGCGCGGAGAAGCCGAGCTGCGTGGCGATATCGGCCAGCGGCCGGCCGGGATCGTCGATCAGCTGGACCACGAGATCGGCGCGCTGCGCGTCGAGGATGGCCGAGAAGCTGGTGCCCGATGCGGCGAGGTGGCGGTGGATGGTGCGGCGGGTGCAGGCGAGATGCTCGGCGACGCGCTCCACTGTGCAGTCGCCACTGGCGAGCAGGATCCGCACCACCTCGTCGACCTTCCCCTCCCAGCTTGTCGGCCGAGTCTCGATCGCCTCGATCCGCTTGCGCAGGTAATTCGCGATGAGGGGATGTGCGCTCGGAATCCGTCGCTCCATGTCGTGCGCCGACAGCAGGATCGCATCCTCATCGGCATTGAACGTGACGCGGCAGCTGAAGAAGTCGCGATAGCGCTTGCGGTCGTGCGGCGGCGGATAATGCAGATGCACTTCCAGCGGCCGCCAGTCGCTGCCGAACAGCGACTGGATGATGCGGTGGATGCTGCCGATCGCCATGTCGATCGATTGGCGCGGCGCGCTCGGCTGCCGGCCGCGCAGGTGCAGGGCGAGGGTCACGGTCTTCCCGTCCCTGACGACGTCGAGCTTCATGCCGTCGTGATGAACGTGGATGAAGCGCGAGAACGCCTCGATGGCCTCGCCGACGGTCGCCTGTTCGCGCACGATCAGGCCGACCGCGCCGAAATTGGTCAGCCCGCCACGCTCGGCGAGTCGCAAGCCGAAATCTTCGGCGCCGGAGGCCTCTGCCGACAATTCGAGCAGGCGGCGCAGGCTGGTCACGGCAATGGGCGTATCCGGCTTGTCGAGCACGGCCAGCGGCAGCCTGACCTTGCGCATCATCTGTCTGGGGTCGAGCCCCACCGACCGGGCCACCTCCGGGTAATAGCTCAAGCCTGCGCTGCGAATGAGGTCCGTCATGCGAACCGTTCCTGCCAGCCATTCCCGCAGATGTCCCGAAATGTAAAGTTTCTGTCCCGATCCGTCAAATCCTGGAACCGGGCGGAACATACATAATCAAAAGCGAAGCACCGGCGTGAATGCGGTGCTGATTGACGGCGGGGCGCGACGGAGCCCCCGGCCGTCTCGTTTCATTTGACCAAGACATTGCTGGATCGGGATTATGCCGGGGAACACGCTTTCCAAGGGCGAGGTATTCGTCATCGACACTGACGCAGCCTCCCGCGAACAACTCTCCAATGCGCTCCAACAGAGCGCCTATGACGTGATCTGCTTCGCCGATGGCGCATCGCTGTTGTCGGAAGCCAGGACGCGGATGCCGGCCTGCGTGCTGCTGGAGATGCCGCCGGATCGCTCCGCCCTCGATGTGCTGAAGCGGCTGCGCGAGGAGAATTGCATGGCGCCGGTGCTGGTGACGTCGGCCAACGGCAGCATCGCCATGGCGGTCGACGCGATCAAGAGCGGCGCGGCCGACTTCATCGAGAAGCCATTCCGCACCCACGACATCGTCGGCCGGATCGATGCCGCCATCGACGAGTTCGCGCAGCCCGGCGCGAGCCGGCAGCGCTGGCTGCCCGGCTGTGAGCCCCTGACGGGCCGCGAAGGCGACGTGCTCGAGCATCTCGCCGCCGGCCTCACCAACAAGGAGATCGCCCGTCGCATGCATCTGAGCGCGCGGACGGTCGAGGGCTATCGCGCGAGCGTCTTGAAGAAGGCCGGCGCCAAGAACGTCACCGATCTGCTCCGCCGCATCTTCGGCCAGGGCGCGCCCACTCAGGCTTGACGATCTCCGCCGCGGACGCCGATGCGTTCCGCGGCCTTGCTGCCGCCGCAGCGGCGCCCCACGGAAACCCCAATCGAACCAGTTCCTTCCCTGCCGCGTCCAACCATGTTGGCGAGGCATTTCGATCGCACGCGTCCGGCTGGCGGCGCGGCGATACCGGCAGGAGGGATCTTATGCGCATCACCGCAAGATATTTGGCAACGACGAGCCTGGTCCTTGTGACCATGGCGATGGCATCGCCGTCATGGGCCGCCGATGTGGACGCCAATTCGACGATCGATACCGTCACCGTCTATCCCGATGGCGCCACCGTGACCCGGATCATCGCGATCGATTTGCCCTCCGGCGACTCGACGCTTGTCGCCAAGGACTTTCCGCTCGGTCTCGATAGCTCGTCCATCCGGGTGGAGGGTGAGGGCGGCGCCAAACTCACCATCGGCACCATCGATGCGCGGCCGCCGCGCGCGGCGCCGGTCAATCTGCCGGAGCTGGACAAGCGCATCGAGGCCCTGAACGACCAGCGCGCCGATCTGCAGGGCACGGTCGACTCGGCCAATGCCCGGCGCAAGTTCGCGGAGCATTTTGCGGAAGCGGCCCCCGTCGGCATCGGCGAGAAGGGCGAGGCGCGGCCGATCGCCGAATGGCGCACGGCCTTCACCGCAGTCGGCGACGAAATCGCCAGCGCCGACACCGCCATCCGCGAGGCCACGCGCAAGATCCGCGAGATCGACCGGCAGATCGCCCAGCTCGACGTCGAACGCAAGGCCAAGCCGCCGAGCAAGCTCGAGGTTCGCATGGACATCGCAGCGCCGGCCGCAACCAAAGCGACGCTCCGGGTCACCTATAATGTGCGCAACGCGCGCTGGCTGCCGCTCTACGACGCCCGGCTCGACACCGGTGCCAAGGACCGCAAGCCGCAGCTCGAACTGGTCCGCCGCGCCGAGATCACGCAATCGACCGGCGAGGACTGGTCAAACGTGACGCTCGGAGTCTCCACGGTCCGCATCAACCGCGGCGGCAACGCGCCGGAGCTGAACACGCTGGTGGCGCAATATCCGCAACCGCCCAAGCCGATGGCACTCGGCGCGGCCTCGGACCTGGCAAGGCCCGCGCCCGTAGCGCGCCAAATGCAGATTCCATCCTTCGCGGCCAAGATTGCGGAGTCACCCGAGCCGCGCGAGCGCGCCGACGAGCTGCAGGCGGTTGCCGAGATCGGCGACTTCCAGGCCACCTTCAAGATTCCCGGCCGCGTCAGCCTCGGCGCCGCCGAGGGTGCCAAGAGCCTGCGCATCGCTTCCACGAGCGTGACCGCCGATCTCGCGGTGCGCGCGGCGCCGGTGCTGGATCCCACCGCCTTCCTCGAAGCCAGCTTCAAGCAGACGGATGAGGCGACGCTGCTGCCGGGCAAGGTCGCGATCTACCGCGACGGCGTCTTCGTCGGCCGCGGCAAGATTTCCGCCTCCGCCAAGGACGACATCGTGCGGCTCGGCTTCGGCGCCGACGACAAGGTCAAAATCGAGCGCGCCGTGATCAAGCGCAACGAGGGCTCGGCCGGCCTCCTCGTGACGACGTCGAAGACCGACGAGCGCACGTTCAAGACCACCGTCCGCAACGGTCATGATTTCCCGATCAAGGTCGCGATCGAGGATCAGCTGCCGGTGAGCGAGAGCGAGGACATCGTCGTCGAGATGCTGCCCGCGACCACGCCGCCGACCGCAAGCAACATCCGCGACAAGCGCGGCGTGCTGGAATGGTCATTCGACGCCAAGCCCGGCGAGGCCCGCGACATCAACTTCGCCTGGCGCATCCGCTGGCCGAAGGACAAGGGCATGGTGATCGTGCCGGCGGGGTAGGCCTCGCGGCTGGCGGCTTCCCTACCTCGCCCCGCTTGCGGGGAGAGGTCGGATTGCATCGAAGATGCAATCCGGGTGAGGGGGACTCTCCGCGAGTCCATCTCTCACCATCCCCGCGGAGACTCCCCCTCACCCCAACCCTCTCCCCGCAAGCGGGGCGAGGGAATGCACCTTCACCGGGGTAACATCGCCGCCCGCATCGACTGCGGCAGCACGTACGGCACGCCGTCGGCCTGATGCACGACGGCGTCGATCTCGAAAATGTCGCGGATGGTCTCGCGCGTGACGACCTCGGCGCGCGGGCCGTCGGCGGCGAGCCTGCCGCCGTTCAGCACGACGAGCCGGTCGGCGAAGCGGATCGCGAGGTTGAGGTCGTGCAGGATCGCGATCACGGCCGTGCCGCTGCTCGCACGGCGGCGGGCGGCTTCGACGAGGTCGATCTGGTGGCGCAGATCGAGGCTCGAGGTCGGCTCGTCCAGCAGCAGCAGGCCCGGTCCATGCTCGGCCTCGCCGCAGGCGAGCTGCACCAGCACGCGGGCGAAATGGGCGCGCTGTTGCTCGCCGCCCGACAGCGTCGGCAATTGCCGTTCGCGGAAATGCGACAGCCCGACCTCGTCCAGCGCGGCCTCGACCAGCCTGCCTGCCTCGCGCGCACTGCGCTCGCCCGCGCCCATCAGCACGATCTCCTCGACCGTGAAGGGGAAGGTGACATTGATGTGCTGGGACAGCATCGCGCGGCGCGCGGCGAGCTCCCGCGGCGTGTAGCTGCCGATGCCGCGCTGCTTCAGCCGTACCTTGCCCTCGCTCGGTCGGAGATCGCCGGACAACAGCCGCAGCAGCGTCGACTTGCCGGCGCCGTTCGGGCCGATGATGGCCACCATTTCGCCGGCCGCGACGGTCACGCTGACGCCGTCGAGCAACGTCGCGCGGCCGGCGCGCTTGATCAGGCCACTCGCTTCGATCACGGCGCTCATAGCGCGGCGAGCCCGCGTTGCCGTAGCAGGATGCCGAGGAAGACCGGTGCACCGACGGCGGCGGTCAAGATGCCGATCGGCATCTCCGCGGGCGCCACGATGGTGCGCGCCAGCGTATCGGCGCCGACCATCAGGATCGCGCCGAGCAGCATGGACGCCGGCAGTAGCAGCCGGTGCGCCGGTCCAATGACGAGGCGGAGGAGATGCGGCACCACGATGCCGACGAAGCCGATCACGCCGCTGATCGAGACCGCAACGCCGGTCATGGCGGAGACCATGACGATCGAGATTTTCTTGAGACGCTCGACGTCGACGCCGCCGTGAAAGGCGTCGGCTTCGCCGAGCACCAGCAGATCGAGGCCGCGCGCGATGAAGGCGCAGGCCGCGAGCCCGATGAGGAGGACCGGCGCGAGCACGGCCGCCTTGGTCCAGGTCGCGCCGCTCATCGAGCCGAGCATCCAGAACGTGATGTCGCGCAACTGGCGGTCGTCGGCGATGAACACCAGCAGCCCGATGCCGGCATTGGTGATGGCGGTGATGGCGACGCCGGCGAGCAGGAAGATCGCGATCGAGGTCCGCCCCGCGCGGCTGGAGATGCCGTAGAGGATGGCGGTCGTCGCCAGCGAGCCCGCGAAGGCGGCGAGCGGCAACAGCTCGGTCTGGAGGAAACGCAGCGTCTCGCCGAAGCGCGAATCCGTGAACACGATCGCGCCGGCGGCCGCGAGCGCGCCGCCGCTGGAGACCCCGACGAGGGCGGGATCGGCGAGCGGGTTGCGGAACAGGCCCTGCATGATCGCGCCGGCCGCCGCCAGCAGCCCGCCGACCATCGCAGTCGCGGCAATGCGGGGAATACGGATCGACCACAGCACGAGCTGGTCGCGCGCCGTCATGGGGTCGGCAGCAGCGTGACCGGCAAAGCCGAGCGCCGCCGGAAGCCGGGAAAGGGGAATGCCGGCTGCGCCGACCGTCAATGCAACGACGGCGGTGCCGACCAGTATTGCGAGCAGGGCGGGAATCGCGACCGGCACGAACCGGCGTCCCGCGCCGGCTCGTCGCAGGCTCCGCGGCTCCGTCCCGGCCGCCACGCTCATTGTCGGCAGTTCGCCGCCGACAGCGCCGATGTGAAGGCGCCGCCATCGGCCAAGGTCGGATAGAGCTTGACGGAGAGATCGCGCGCGGCCGCGGCCGTGCGCGGCCCGAAGCCGAGCAGATAGAGCCCGTCCATCGTGATGAAGCTCTTGTTGGCCGCGACCGGCGTCAGCGCGAAGCCGGGATGGGTGTAGACCGCATCGGCCTGCAGCGAGTCCTTGCCGCGCTCGATCGACAGCACGACTTCGGGCTTCGCGGCCACGATCGCCTCGTCGCCGATGACCTTGTAGCCGTCATAGTCGTCGACCGCGTTGGTGGCGCCGGCGAGCTGGATGATCTCGTCGGCGGCGGTCTTGTGGCCCGCGACCATCGCGCGCCCGTTCTGCAGCGACATCACGAACATCACGCGCACCGGCTTCGTCACTTTGGCACGCAGGCCGCGAAGCTGGGCGAGATCGGCGCCGACCGCGTTGCTGAGGCACGCGGCGCGTGCGTCGACGCCCATGGCGTGACCGACCAGCTTGATCTTCTCGAGCAGGCCCTCCTCGGAGAAGGTCTCGGGCACCAGCACCAGCGGCACCTTCGCCGTCTCCAGCAGGTCCATGGTCTCGCGCGGACCCGAGCCCTGGATCGCCAGGATCAGCGTGGGGTTGAGGCCGAGCACGCCTTCGGCGGAGATCTGGCGCATGTAGCCGACATTGGGCTTGTCGTGCAGCGCCGCCGCCGGATAGAGGCTGGTCGTGTCGACGCCGACCAGCCGGCTTTCCAGCCCGAGCGCATAGAGGATCTCGGTGATCGCGCCGCCGATCGAAACCGTGCGCGCGAAGTCGGCAACGGTGACGTCGCGATTGCGCGCGTCGTGGACGGTGACGCCGGCCGCATGCGCGCTCGATGCAAGCGCGATGACGCTGGACAGCACGAGGTTTGCGAGGGTGCGACAAAATGTCATTACAGGTTACTTCGTCAGGATCAGCTTGTTCTGCGAGGTGAGGCGGAGGCGATAGCTGTCCTCGCCATGTGCGATGATGATCTCGCGCTCATGCGCAAACAGCTCGCGGCTGTCGATCCGGCTCCCCCGCATGGTGAGAGTTCTCGTTGCTGCAGAAGGACTTTGTGTCGGTCCTGCCGCATCGCCGCCATTGTCTCCCGGTGTCGCTGGCATTGTGAGTGTGATGCGCTTTCGTAAATTCAGATGCTGGCTGCTTGTACAGGCGGCATCAGGCGCATTCCAACGGCGGCGATTTACAATTGATATAAACTGCAACCCGGCGTCATTGACCGTCAGAGTGTTGCCACGTAACCAAATAAGGCAGCGGGCCGGGGAGCCCGCACCACAAATAGCCAGCCAGTCGCTCGCCTCGTGCGGCGCACGCCAGCCAAACTAAGACAATGATGATTGGGTTGGGGTTATGGCTGACGGGGCTAGGTATTCGCGCGCCCTGATTTTGGGCGCGTCGGTGGTTTCAATCGCGGCAGTGATGCCGGCAAGCGGCTTTGCGCAGACCGCTTCGTCACAGAGCGAAAGCGCCTCACCAAAGCAGGCCAAGCGCAAGCCGGCCAAGCCGCAAGCCGCGCAGCAGGCGACGCCTGACGCGTTGAACGCCCGCGCGCAGGCCGGCGGCACGGCGCCGGTTCAGGTGCTCGACACCATCACCGTCGCCGCGACCAAGACCAAGGAGCGCGCGATCGACGCGCTTGCGCCCGTCAGCTCGATTACGCTCGACCAGATCCAGGGCCTTCAGCCGAACCGGCTGTCGGGAATCTTCTATGCCGTGCCCGGCGTGTCGTTCCAGGAGCGCGGCGACGATCCCTCGACCGTCATCAACATCCGCGGCCTGCAGGAGTTCGGGCGCGTTGCGGTGGTCGTCGATGGTGCGCGCCAGAATTACCAACGCACCGGTCATAACGCCAACGGCTCCTTCTTCCTCGATCCTGAATTGATCGGCGGTGTCGACGTCGTGCGAGGCCCGACCGCGAACATCTACGGCTCCGGCGCGATCGGCGGCCTGGTCTCGTTCCGCACCAAGGACATCGACGATGTGGTGCGTCCCGGCGAGCGCTGGGGCGTCGACCTCTCGGGCTCCTACGGCTCCAACAACAATCGCGGTCTCGGCTCGGTATTCGGCGGCGTGCGCGCCACGCCCGACGTCGATATCTTCGGCGGCGCGGTCTACCGCACGCAAGGCAATTACAAGGACGGCAACGGCACCGAGATCGGCAACACCGGCAACCAGGTTGAGGCCGGGCTGCTGAAGCTCACGGTGCGTCCCGCCCTTGGCCACGAGGTCAAGTTCGGCGCCGTCTTCCAGGACTATCAATACGATATCGGCCAGTTCAACAGGGGGCCGGTCGCGACCGCAGCCCAGCGCGCGCTCTATCAGGGTTCGTCGGTCTACGCGTCCGACGCCAAGAACTACACCGGGACGATCACCTGGAATTATTCGCTGCCGAGCGACAATCTGTTCGACTCGCACGTGTCGGTCTACGGCAACCGCGTCGATAACGACCAGACCAAGACGTACCACTATTCGACCTCGGGTGCAGCCCTCTGCGGCACCGGCAATTTCGGCAACAACATTTCCGGCTGCGTCGGCGACAAGCGCGGCTATGTCCTCAACACCTTCGGCATCGACGCCAACAACACCACGCGCTTCAATGTCGGCGACTGGCGCAACGCGCTCACCGTCGGCTTCGATGCGTTCCAGGACGACGTGATCACGACCGACAGCCGCGGCAATTCCAACATCACCACGCCGAGCGGCATCCGCACGGTGTCGGGCGGCTTCCTGCAGTTGAAGCAGAACTACAGCACCTGGTTCGAGGCGGTGAGCGCGATCCGCTACGATCGCTACGATCTGGAATCGGGCAAGACCAACGGCAGCGGAGACCGTTTCTCGCCGAAGATCACCCTCGGCGTCACGCCCGTTCCCGGCTTCCAGCCCTATGTGAGCTATGCTGAAGGCTATCGTGCCCCGTCGATCACCGAAACCGTGATCTCCGGCGCGCACGCGACCGGTGGCGGCCCGGCGCTCTTCCCCTGCCCGGACGGCACCGTCGGCCTGTTCTGTTTCCTGCCCAACCCGAACCTTCGTCCCGAGATCGGCAAGAACAAGGAAGTCGGCTTCAACCTGAAGTACGACAACATCTTCAGCGCCAACGATTCATTCCGCGGCAAGATCAACCTGTTCCGTAACGACGTCAGTGATTACATCGACCTCGTTTCATTCGGCTTCGTGACGTTCCCCGGCGTCGGCTCGTTCGCGCAGTATTACCAGTACCAGAACATCGCGCAGGCCCGCATCCAGGGCTTTGAAGCGGAGACGATGTACGACGCCGGCAACTGGTTCGTCGGTGTCGCCGGCCACTACATCCAGGGCAAGAACGCCGTGACCAATGTCGGTCTCGCGACCATCACCCCGCGCAAGGTCGTCACCACCGGCGGTGTCCGGCTGCTCGACCGCTCGCTGGTCCTGTCGGCGCAGTGGGCCTCGTACGGTCCGAACAACGACGTGCCCGCCGGCTATCTGCCCGCGACCGGGTACGAGCTGGTCAATCTGTACATGACCTACAACGCGACCAGGGACATCGTGTTCACGGCTTCGATCGACAACCTCCTGAACCAGTACTACCGGCCCTACGCCATTCCGGGCAGCTCCACCGACGGCACCTCGCAGAACGACGTGCTGTGGTCGAGCCCGGGACCGGGCCGGGTCTACAAGGCCGGCATGAAGATCCACTTTGGAGGCGCGTGAGCCAAAGGCACCGCAACACCATCAACTTCCGCCGGGCCGCGCTGATGCTCCAGCGCGGCTTCGGCGCGTTTTCGATTTGAGAGCAAGGAGAGACCTCACATGTTCATCGCCATGAATCGTTTCCAGGTGAAGCTCGGCTCGGAAGCCGCGTTCGAGACCGTCTGGCGCACCCGCGAATCCTATCTCGGCAGCATGGCCGGCTTCGTCGAATTCCACCTGCTCAAGGGACCGGCGCTCGAGGATCACACACTGTATTCCTCGCACACGGTGTGGGTCGACAAAGCCGCCTTCGAGGCCTGGACGAAATCGGACGAATTCCGCCGCGCCCATGCGCGCGCCGACAACAAGACCGGGGAGAGCCTCTATCTCGGCCACCCCAAGTTCGAGGGGTTCGAGGTCATCATGACCGAGCGCAAGACGAACGCGGCCGCCTAGGCCGCGGCTGATCACGAAAGGGATACGGACATGCTGAACACCGATCTCGCCGATCTCAAGGCGTACATGGCCGACAATCCCGGCGCGGTGATCGAGGACGTCGCGCGCGAGCGCAAGGTGACCGCGCGTGCGGTGATCGAGGCGTTGCCGTCGTCCATGGTACGCATCGGCGGTGGCGAGCATTTCGCCGCTGCCATGCAGGACATCGCGGTGTGGGGCGAGGTCACGCTGATCGTCCACACCGATGATGCGATCTTCGAGTTTACCGGGGCGGTGCCGGCGGGCGAGATCGGCCGCGGCTATTTCAACCTGATGCAACCGAAGGGATTGCACGGCCATCTCAGGCACGAGCGCTGTGCGGCGGTCGCCTTCGTCGAGCGTCCGTTCATGGGCAAGACGTCGGCCTTCGTCGCCTTCGTCAGCGCCGATGGCTGCATCATGTTCAAGGTTTTCGTCGGCCGCGACGAGACCCGGGCGCTGCGCGCGGACCAGTTGCTGCGGTTTCGCCAGCTCGCGGACCGGATCGCGGCGTAGCTTCTCTTCTGTCGGGAGATCAGGATGCAAAGCAAAGTCGGGCTTCGGCACGTGATCCTGGCAACTGCCCTGACGCTCGCGCCGGCGCCGGCCTTCGCGATCGACGAGGCGCTGTTGCCGCGCAATCTGTCGCCCTGGGGCATGTTCCTGGGCGCCGACATCGTCGTGAAGGCGGTGATGATCGGGCTCGCCATCGCCTCGCTGGTGACGTGGACGGTGTGGCTGGCCAAGACCATCGAGCTGCGCCGCAAGGGCACGCTCGCCGTCAAGCGCACCCGCGCGCTCGAAGGCAGGATGAAGCTGGCGGAGGCGGCGGAGCGAATCGGGGATGCGCACGATGCGGTCGCCCAGCTCATCCAGTCCTGTGCGAAGGAGGCGGAGCTCTCCGGCGGCGTCGTCGATGACGGCCTTCAGGAGCGCGTGGCGCTGCGACTGGAGCGGGTCGAGGCGGCGATGTCCCGGCAGATCGCGCGCGGCACCGGCGTACTCGCGACCATCGGCGCCACCGCGCCGTTCGTCGGCCTGTTCGGCACGGTCTGGGGCATCATGAATTCCTTCATCGGCATCTCCGAGAGCCACACCACGAGCCTCGCCGTGGTCGCGCCGGGGATCGCGGAGGCGCTGCTCGCAACCGCCCTCGGCCTCGTCGCCGCGATTCCGGCGGTGGTCATCTACAACCATCTCGTCCGCGGCATCGCCAATTACCGCGCATTGCTGGGCGATGCCTCGGCCCAGCTGATGCTGCTGGTCAGCCGCCAGCGCGACCACAGGGAATTCCGCCTGGCACGGGCGGCGGAGTAGGCCATGGGCGCGAAGCTCGGTGCACGCATGGGATCGCCGCTCAGGCGCGGCGACCCCGGTGATCTCGACGTCACCCACGAGATCAACGTCACGCCGTTCATCGACGTGATGCTGGTGCTGCTGATCATCTTCATGGTGGCAGCCCCGCTCGCCACCGTCGACATCGGCGTCGAATTGCCCGCGACCGCGGCCGAGCCGGCGCCAAGGCCGGACAAGCCGGTCTTCGTGACGGTGAAGCCGGATCTCACCGTTGCCGTCGGCGAGGACACGATCGCGCGCGACGGTCTTGCCGCCGCGCTCGCAGCAGCGACCCACGGGCGCAAGGACGAGCGCATTTACCTGCGCGCCGACAAGGCGGTGAGCTACGGCGATCTGATGGAGGTGATGAACACCTTGCGCAATGCCGGCTATCTCAAGGTCGCCCTCGTCGGCCTCGACGGACGCAGCTGATGGCCGCCGCGAACGCCTTCGCCCTGCACGAGCCGCTCGGCGAGGGCGAGGCCGCGCGCTGGGGCTTCTCGGCGGGCGTGATCGTGGCGCTGCATGTTGCCGCCGCGGTGCTGGCCATGAGCTGGATCAAGTCGCAGCCGGAGCAGGGCGTCAGCCTGCCGGCGATCATGGTCGACATGTCGCCCGTGACGTCGGCACCGCAATCGACGCCGCTCGACCTCGCGCCGGGGCCGGTGATGGAGCAGGCGGACGCCTCTCCGCCGGATCAGTCCGCACCGCAGGCCATCGAGGAGACCATCGCGCCGACGCCGCCGCAGGAAAGGCCTGACGTGGTGGCGCCGCCCGAACAGAAACTGAAGCCGGCCGAGGCGGAGCCCGCCAAGGCGGTCGCCGAGACCAGGCCCGAGCCGGTCAAGCCGAAACTGGTGCGTCCCGATGCCAGGAAGCCCAGTCACACGACGCCTGCGCCGCGCACCACCGCCTCGCCGCGTGCGGAGCGGCAGGCGCCCGCCGCATCGGCGGTGAATACCGGCGCGTCGGCGGCAGCGATCGCTTCCTATAACCAGATGGTGGCCGCGCATTTGCAGCGCTTCAAGCAATTCCCGCCGGCCTCGAAGGCGGCCGGCGAGCACGGCGTGTCACGCCTGAGCTTTACGCTGAACCGCAGCGGCCAGGTGCTCGGTAGCCGTCTTTCCGGTTCGGCCGGCTATGCGGCGCTCGACGCCGAGACCATGGCGATGGTCCGCCGTGCGCAGCCATTCCCGGCATTCCCGCCCGAGATTACGCACGCCACGATGAGCTTCTCCGTGCCGATCTCGTTTGCGATCCGGTAGCTCTCTCCGCAGTCATGCCCCGGCTTGACCGGGGCATCCAGTACGCCGAGGCATCACGCTTCAATCGCTGACGCCGCGGCGTACTGGATCGCCCGGTCGAGCCGGGCGATGACCGTGTCGAGAGAGCAGTCTTACTTCGCCTTCAGGAAGTCGGCGACTTCGAGCAGCATGAACTCGTCGTCGTCGGCCTTATTGGGATCGCGGCTGGACGAGAACGGCAGGTTGTTGTCGTTGCCGACGATGATGTGGGTGTCGTCGACGCGATCGACGTTCTCGATGGTGAAGAACGGGAAAGTGTAGACGCCGTCATTGAGCGGCTTGCGCGCCTTCTTGTCGGGATCCCTAATCTTCATCAGGTCGATATAGCCGATCTTGCGCACGGGCTTGCCGACATTGGCGTCGGATAGCTCGATCTTGTAGATGCGCTTGAACTTGGCGAGATCCGGGAAGCAGTTTTCGCCACGGGTCCCTTGCGGGCAGGCCTTGTCGGCGGTGCCTTCGCCGTTGTCGCGCTCGATGATGAGGCCGGCGGTCGGGTCGATCATGTTGAAATCGCCGATGGCATTGCCGTTCTGCTCGAACACATACTGCCAGTAGCGGCCGGTGAACTTCTCCGCGGCGACGTCGAATTCGAGGATGCGGGAGGCTTCCTTGCCGTCGACCTTCTCCCAATCCTTCTTGTCGGCATCCCACAGCGGGCCCTCGAGCAGGCCGTAGATGAACTTGCCGTCCTTCGAGGAGGCGAAGCCCTCATAGCCCTTGGAACGGCGCAGGTTGACGTTGGTGTAGGTCGCGCCCGGCGCGCCGGGCGTCGCGACGGCCCAGTTGTCCGGCGAGCGCACCGGCTTGCCGTCGGCAACCGTCTCGAACACGCCGAGGATCTTGCCGGTCTTGTCCGCCTTCAGGATGTAGGGGCCGAACTCGTCGCCGATCCAGAAATTCTCGCCGATGATCTGGAAGCCCTCGGTGTCGAAATCGGAGCCGGTGAGGTAGCGCTTCTGGGTATCCTCATGCACGATGCGGAAGGGCACCTTCTTGTCGGGGTCGTGCAGGAAGATGGTCTCCTGGCGCTCGATCTTGCCGTTCGCCCAGTCCATCTTGTAGCGGTTGAGGTACAGCATCGAATCCGGCGAGTTGGCGCGCGCGCCCATGCCGTTGTCGGTGATCACCCAGTAGCTGCCGTCGGGCATATGCTTGATGCCGGAATGGCCCTGCAGCGGCTGGCCCTTGAACGGCAGCGACACGCCGGTCGGACGCTCATAGGACTTGCCCATCACGGTGCCGAGCGCGTCGACGCGCTTGCCGGTGGTGTATTTGCCGGAGGTCTTGAGATCGGCGGGCGCGTCGGCCGGCGCGTCGATGAAAGTGGCGGCCGGCATCACCACGTGGCCGGCGAGCTTGGCCGGGAATTCGCCCTCGCTCTGCGCGAGCGCGGCGCTCCCTGTGAGAATGATCGTTGCGACGGTGCTGAGAAAAGTCGCGCGCATGTGCGTCTCCTGTTAGCGGACGACGCCTTATGCGGATTGCGTGTTGCAGTTTTGTGAAAGCGGGCGAAAGGCCGCAGGGCGGCTATTCGCATACCGCTTCACACGCCTTCATAGACGAGCCTGGTGAAGAATCCGGGATCGACGAGAAACTGCCCATATCTCGCGTCGAATGCGGCCGTGGGCTTGGCGGCAACAATCTCGTCGCGCGACTTTCCCTGCTTTTTGAGGTTGCCGACATTGTCCCTGATCGCGACCAGCATGTCGCGGAATGCCTGCAGCTCCGCCTTGTTGCTGACGGGCTTGCCGTGACCGGGAATGATGATGGTGTCGTTGTTGGCCACCGCCAGATTCGCGTCGGAGGCCGCGATCATGCCGTTGATGCTGCCGCCGGTCGAATAGTCGATGAACGGATAGATGTCGTTCCAGTAGGTGTCGCCGACATGCAGGACATTGGCCTCGGTAAACATCACCGAAATGTCGCCGTCGGTATGTGCCGGCCCGTAGTACTTCATCGCGATCGATGCGCCGTTGACCTTGAGCTGATGCTCCCTGGCGAACACCTGGGCCGGGACGGCGCTCGGGGGCAGCGCGAGAAAATTGTAGTCCCAGTCCTCGACCCGCTGAACGACGGAGAGGTGCTTGCGGGTATTTTCGTGGGCAATGATCTTGGCGCCGGCCGCCTGCAGCCATTCATTGCCGTCGGCGTGGTCGAAGTGCCAGTGCGTATTGATGAGGTGCGCGATCGGCTCCTTGCCGAGCTCGGCCAGCGCGTTGGTAAGCCGCGGGCGCGAGACGCCGATGCCGGCGTCGACCAGGAGCTTGCCGTCAGGCCCCGTGAGGACGGCGATGTTGCCGCCGGATCCTTCCAGCACGCTGATATTGTTACGCAGCTTGGTGGTCGTGATCGGGGACGTTGCCGCACTGTCCTTGATCACGCTGACAAGGCCGCGCGCCTCTGCGTAGGCCTGTCGCGGCGTAAGCCAACCCGCTGTGGCGGCAAAGGCGCCGCCGACGCAGCACAAACAAAAGCCCCGTCGGGACAATGAGGGGAGTTCTGGCGATCCCATGAAATGCTCGCTTTCCTCAATGCTTATTGGCGGCGCCAATGATCGAACCGGCCGCAGGCACGGCTGGTAGCACCAAGGAAGGCAAGCGATCTACCACGATAGCACGATAAACCGTGATCGCGCGGACTCTGCTACTCCTTTACCGCGCCGGTCAGCGAGGACACGTAATAGTCCACGAACAGCGAGTAGAAGATCGCGACCGGCAGCGATCCCAGCAGCGAGCCCGCCATCAGCGCGCCCCACTGGTAGACGTCGCCGGTGACGAGCTCGGTCAGGATGGCGACCGGCACGGTCTTGTTGGCGCCGCTCTGGATGAAGGCGAGCGCGTAGATGAACTCGTTCCAGGACAGCGTGAAGGAGAAGATGCCGGCCGAGATCAGGCCGGGCACGGCCAGCGGCAGCGTGATCCGGCGCAGGATCTGCAGGCGCGTGGCGCCGTCCACCAGCGCGCATTCCTCGAGCTCGTAGGGGATCGACTTGAAATAGCCGATCAGCAGCCAGGTGCAGAACGGCACCAGGAAGGTCGGGTAGACCAGGATCAGGGCAATCGGCGAATCGAACAGGCCGAACTGCACCACGACGGTCGCGAGCGGAATGAACAGGATCGAGGGCGGCACGAGATAGGCGAGATAGATGCCGAGGCCGACATAGGGGCTGCCGCGGAAGCGCAGCCGTTCGATAGCATAGGCCGCCAGCGTGCTCGCGATCAGCGACAGCGTGGTCGAGCCGATCGCGACCATCATCGTCGTCTTCAGCCATTGCGGATAGGACGTGTTGAACAGCAGGTGCTTGATGTGGGCGAGCGTCGGCGAGGAGATCCAGAACGGGTTGTGCTCCTTGTAATTCATCAGCTCCGCGTTCGGCTTGAACGAGGTGATCGCCATCCAGTAGAACGGGAACAGCAGGATCAGCACGAAGCAGCCGAGCGGCAGATAGATCATCATCAGCCGCCGCAGCCCGGAATCCCAGGCCATGGTGTCGGGCGGCGCTTTCGTGTCGGCGACGGTCGAGGTTTGCGCGACGGTATCAGTCATTGGCTTCCCCCTGCTGCCATTTGCGGCGCGCCAGGCCGAAATAGGAGAACAGCGTCGCGAACACCAGGAACGGGATCATCGACACCGCGATCGCTGCGCCTTCGCCGAGCTCGCCGCCGGCGATGCCGCGCTGGAACGCCAGCGTCGCCAGCAAATGCGTCGAGTTGACGGGACCGCCGCGGGTGATCGCGTAGACGAGCTGGAAGTCGGTGAAGGTGAAGATGATCGAGAACGTCATGACGATGGCCAGGATCGGCATCATCATCGGGAAAGTGATGTAGCGGAAGCGCTGCCAGGCGCTGGCGCCGTCGAGCATCGCGGCCTCGTAGAGCGACGGCGAGATGGTCTGCAGGCCCGCCAGCAGCGAGATCGCGACGAAGGGGATGCCGCGCCAGATGTTGGCCGCGATCAGCGAGAACCGCGCCGGCCAGGGCGAGCCGAGGAAATCGATGTTGGTCGACCTCCAGTGCAGCACGTCGACCAGGAGGTAGGAGATGATCGAGAACTGCGGATCGTAGATCCACCAGAACGCCAGCGCCGAGAGCACTGTCGGCACGATCCAGGGCAGCAGCACGATGGCGCGAAGCAGGCTCTTGAACGGGAAATGGTTGTTGAGCAGCAGCGCCAGCCAGAAGCCGAGCGCGAACTTCCCGAAGGTCGCGACGCCCGTGTAGAACACGCTGTAGAACACCGCGTTCCACCACAAGGGATCGGTCAAGAGATACTGGAAGTTCTCGAAACCGACGAAGATGCCGCGCCGCCCGATCGTGGTGTCGGTGAAGGCGAGCCAGACGCCGAGGCCGAGCGGATAGGTGAGGAAGACGGCAAGCAGCCCGAGCGCCGGCGCAAGGCACATCGCGATCAGGAACGGCTTGTAGTCGAACAGCCGCACGATCCAGTTCGGCTGCCGCTGCGCCAGTGCGGCGGTGGGGAGGGTGGTCACGGACATCAGGGTCGGCGTCCTGTTCTATGCTGTCGCTACACTCGTCATTGCGAGCGAAGCGAAGCAATCCAGTCTGTCTCCGGGGTGATAGTCTGGATTGCTTCGTTGCGATGACGATGGCTCGATTGTCGCCCCTTACCGGCCCTGCCGCCGGAAGTAGCGCTTGCAGCGCTGCTCGGCTTCGGCGGCCGCGGCTTCCGGCGTGGCAGCGCCGGTGGCGACGGAGGCGCACATCTGGACCAGCACGTAATCGGCGCTGACCGCGCCGGTCGCCGTCGAGATCGGGCCCTTGTAGCCGTCGTAATAGGTGCTGTTCATGGTGTCCTTGAACAGCTTCACCTTGGGGTCCTGCGACCACACGGCGGCGTCGGCATAGGCCGCCAGCGGCTGCGACCAGTAGCCGGAGTTGGCATTGAGCCACGGCTCGTACTGGTCCTTCTCCAGCATGTATTGCAGGAAGGCCTTGGCGGCGTTGGGGTACGGGCTGTGCTTGAACACCATCGCGTTCAGCGTCAGGCCGGCCATCGGGGAGACCTTGGCGAGGCCCTTCGGCAGCAGCTGATGCTCGCTGTCCTCGGCGATTGCCTTGGTCGCTGGATCGTTCTTCAGCGAGAAATACAGCGAAACGCCGTTCGCGGTCAGGAAGATCTCCTGCGAGGAATAGGCGCGGTTGTTACTGACGTCGTTCCACGACGGCGTCCCCGCGATGAAGGTCGGATACACCTCCTTGACCCAGTTCAGCGCAGCGATCGTCTCCTTGCTGTTGATGATGACGTTGCCTTCCTCGTCGAGCAGGGCGGCGTTGTGCGACCACAGCGCCCAGTTGGCGAAGCCGTTGCCGTCGCCCTTGGCGTTGCCGAGCGCGAAGCCGGCCGGCTTGCCCGCCTTGTGCAGCTTGCGGCACAGGTCGAGAATTCCGGCATGGTCTTCCGGCACCTTGTCGAAGCCGACCGATTGCAGCGCCGATTTGCGGTAGATCAGGGGACCGGCGGTGGCGCCGAACGGCAGCCCGATCCAGGACTCGCTCTTGTTCTTCTTGCCGTAGCGCTGGGCGAGCGGCAGCCAGCCGCCATAGCGCTTGCCGATATAGTCGGCGACGTCGGTGAGCTCGATCAGCTTGTCGATGTAGATATGAGGCGCGTCGGAGAAGCCGATGATGATGTCGGGACCGGCGCCGGAATTCGAGGTGACCGCGGTCTGCTGGTTGATGTCTTCCCAGCCGACGAAGTCGACCTTGACCTCGACCCCGGTCTCCTTGGTGAACTTCGCCGCATTGGCGCGGAAGACGTCCTCGTCGGCCTGCACGAAGCGGACCGGGCGCAGCATGCGCAAGCTGGCGCCCTTCTCGATCTCGAGCTTGGGCGGTGCAACATCGGCAGCTTTGATAGCAGATGTTTGCGCTGCAGCACCGGTGGCCGCGAGCGTTGCAGCAGACAGGCCCAGCGCCAAGGCATCACGACGTGTGATGTCGTTCCTCATCAGTACCTCCCTATGTGTTCCCTTCCCGGCGTTGATCGCCGGTGAAGGGTCGTTCCGTTCTTTTGCCGGTTCCGGCGCTTGCTGCGCCGGCCGCCTAGCTGTTCGGTCCGCGATCCATGCTGACGGGCTGCCAGCGGCGGAGCGCGGTGTTCTGCAGCACCGACGGATTGACGCAGCTTACCGGCCACATCCCCTGAAGCACCAGTGACAATTCGTAGCCCACGCGGCGCTTGCGCGCCTCGTCGAACCGTGCCGATGCCGAGGCGACATGGGCGGTCAGGGTCACGTTCTCCATGCGGAGCAGGGGATTGTTGTGCGAAGGCGGCTCCTTCTCCAGCACGTCGAGGGCGGCGTGCGCGATCCAGCCCTCCTGCAGCGCCTTGATCAGGCTCTCCTCGTCCACCGTGGCGCCGCGGCCGGTGTTGATGAAGACCGAGCCCTTCTTCATCTGCCGGAAGTGCTTCTCGGTCAGCATGTGATGCACCTCGGGCCGGGCCGGGGCGTGCATCGACACGAAGTCGGATTGCGACAGCACCTCGTTCAGCGTCGCCGGGATGACGCCATGGTCGTACATCAGCGTCTCCTGGATGAAGGGATCGTAGGCCATCATGCGCAGGCCGAACGGCGCTGCGCGCTTCGCAACCGCGCGCGCGACGCGCCCGAACGAGACGAAGCCGAGCGTCTGGCCCATCAGGCGGGGGATCTTGAGCAGCGCCGGCCGGCCTTCGGCCCAGCGGCCGTCGCGCACCATGCGGTCCTGCTCGACCAGGCGGCGGAAGCCGGCGAGCAGCAGCATCATGGCGTGGTCGGCGACTTCCTCGATGAAGGTGTCGGGGATGTTGGTGACGGGAATGCCGCGGGCGGTGGCGGCCTTCACGTCGACGCTGTCGACGCCGACGGAGCCGAGCGTGATGACCTTGCAGTTCTCGAGGCTGTCGATGATGGTCTTGGAGATCGGGATGCCCTTGGCGTAGATGGCGTCGGCATCCCTGGCGGCGGCGATGAATTCGGCCTCGTTGGCGGGGGCCTCGACGATCTCGGCATCGATCGGATCGAGCGCCTCGCGCTCGTAGGAATAATCGCTGCCTGCGACCGTGAAGCTCGCGCCCTTCGGCGTCACCACCCTGTATTTCGGCATGTCCTGCTCCCGATTTGGTTTCTTGTTGTGACCCGCCTCTCGGGCGGGCCTTTGCGTCTTTTACGCGAAATCGATGCCTGCGCGTACAATTCCCGGTTGTCCGCCGCGATGATTATTGCCGGTTTCGGCGGCATCGTCCGGGCTTCTACGGAGGCACGTAAGTAACTTGCTAAGGTGTCTCACACTAAAAGTTGATTCAATTTCGATCGATTCACTCGCGTGCCCGTATCCCTTTTTTTCCGGAGCCATCCCGTGTTGAGCAACCTGAAGATCGCGCCCAAGCTTGGCATCCTTGTCGGCGTCACCCTGTTCGGCCTCTGCATCTCCGGAGTTCTCGCCGGCTATCTGATGAAGCGCGAGATGGTGAATGCGCGCATCGACCAGACCAAGTCGATTGTCGATCTCGGCCGCAACTACGCGGCCGCGCTGAAGAAGCGCGTCGATGCCGGCGAGCTGACGAAGGACGCGGCGATGGCCGAGCTTCGCCGCTACGGCAACGCGATGACCTACGACAACGGCTCGGGCTATCTGTTCGGCACGTCCTATGACGGCATCACGCAGCTCGCGCCCGATCCGAAGCAGATCGGCACCAACCGCATGGACGTCGTGACCAACGGCCGCAAGCTGTCCATCGAGCTGATGGAAGGCGTCAAGGCCAACGGCTCGATCCTGCTCTATTATGATTACGTGAAGCCCGGCCAGGAGACGCCGATCAGCAAGATCGGCTACGCCGTCGCGGTCCCCGGTTTCGACATGTATCTCGGCACCGGCGCCTATCTCAGCGACATCGACGCCAAGATGGGGCCGGTCTACTGGCTGCTCGGCCTTGCCATGCTCGGCATCGTCATCGTCGCCGGCAGCGTCGCCTGGATGATCGGCCGCAGCATCAGCCGTCCGCTGGCGCTGCTCGGCGCCCGCATGAAGGATCTCGCCGACGGCAAGCTCGATGGTGACATCCCCGGCGTCGGCCGCGGCGACGAGATCGGTGCGATGGCTTCGACCGTCCAGATCTTCAAGGACAATGCGGTCCGCATCCGCGAGATCGAGAAGAGCGAGGCCGACGCCAAGGATCGCGCCGCGACGGAACGTCGCACTGCGATGGAAGCGATCGCCAACGACTTCGAGCGCAGCGTCAACGGCATCGTCCGCTCGGTCTCCTCGGCCGCGGCCGGCATGCAGACCACGGCGCAGTCGATGACCGCGACCGCGAGCGATGCCTCCTCGCGTGCGGCGACCGTCGGTGCCGCCTCGCAGAAGGCCTCCGGCAATGTCGGCACCGTCGCCGCCGCCGCCGAAGAGTTGTCGAGTTCGGTTGCGGAAATCTCCCGCCAGGTCACGCGCTCGACCGAAGTCGCGAGCCGGGCGGTCAGCGACGCCGAACGCACCAACGCCACGGTGCAGGAGCTCTCCACCGGCGCCGAGAAGATCGGCGAGGTGGTCAAGCTCATTCACTCGATCGCGGCGCAGACCAATCTGCTCGCGCTCAACGCCACCATCGAGGCGGCGCGGGCCGGCGAGTCCGGCCGCGGCTTCGCCGTCGTCGCCTCCGAGGTCAAGGCGCTGGCCAACCAGACCGCCAAGGCGACCGAGGAAATCTCCGCCCAGGTCGCGGCGATGCAGACCTCGACCAGCGATGCGGTCGCCGCGATCGGCGGCATCACCCAGACCATCGCCGAGATGAGCGAGATCACGGCCGGCATTTCCGCCTCGATCGAGCAGCAGGGCGAAGCGACGCGCGAGATCGCTCGCAACATCCAGTCGGTCGCGGCCGGATCGAGCGAGATCAACGCCAATATCGGCAGCGTCACCTCGGCCGCGGAAGCGACCGGCAGTGCGGCCGGCGAAGTGCTGACCAACGCCCGCGAGCTGGACAGCCAGTCCGGCGCGCTGCGCAACGCGGTGGACGGCTTCCTCGCCAAGGTGCGCGCGGCGTAAAGCCGAGACGCACGGTCACCGCTATCGACTACGACGTCATGCCCGGGCTTGTCCCGGGCATCCACGTTCTTGGCAGCTGCAATCGCAGATATTCGTGGATGGCCGGGACAAGCCCGGCCATGACGGAGAAGCGCGGCCCAGATCTCGTGCCCCGGACGCAGCGCAGCGTCACTGCGTGCCGCAGCGCGTCCGGGACATGCGTCCTACTGCTTCTCGATCTTCGCGTTGGTGATCAGCTTCTCCCACAACACGAGCTGCTCGTTCACGAACTTGCCGAGATCCTCCGGCGTGCCGGAAAACGCGTCCATGCCGAGCGTCGCCAGCTGGGCCTTGATCTCGGGCTTCTCGACGATCTTGCGGATCTCGGCGTTGAGCCGCGTCACGATCTCCTTCGGCATGCCGGCGGGGCCGAAATAGCCCTGCCACGACGAGATGTCGAAATCGGGCACGCCGGCCTCCTGCATCGAGGGCAGGTTCGGCACCAGCGGCGAGCGGTCCTTGGTGGTGACGGCGAGCGAGCGCAGCGCGTTGCCCTGGACGTGCGGCAGCCCGGTCAGGATGTCCACGAACATCATCGAGACGCGGCCGCCCATGACGTCGTTGAGCGCCGGCGGCGAGCTCTTGTAGGGCACGTGCAGGAGATCGAGCCCGGCATTGTGCGCGAAGGTCGCGCCCGACACGATCGCCGAGGACGAGCCCGAGGCGTAGCTCAGCTTGCCCGGATTGGCCTTGCCGTAGGCGACGAGCTCGCCGACGGTCTTGGCGGGGACTTCAGGATTGACGACCAGCATGAAGGGCAGGTCGCCGGTGCGCGCGATCGGGGTGAAATCCTTGACCGGATCGTAAGTGAGATTCTTGAGCAGATAGGGATTGGCCGAATGCGTGGTGTTGGTCGTCACCAGCAGCGTGTAGCCGTCCGGGGCCGCCTTCGCGACGTAGGTCGCGGCGAGCATGCCGTTGGCGCCAGCCTTGTTCTCGATCACGATGGCGACGCCGAGCGCCTGCGACAGATGCTGCGAGATCAGCCGCGTCGTGGTGTCGGTGCCGCTGCCGGCCGCGAACGGCAGCACCAGCGTGATGTTGCGGCTGGGGTAGGTGTCGGCCTGGGCGGCGGTCGCGGCGGCGAGGCAGAGCGCGGCCGCGCCGATGGTGCGCAGGTTCGAAATCAACGCTGAAAGCATGTCTGGTCGTTCCCTCTTTTTCGTTGGCGGGGAACCTAGCTTGTCCAGACCGAAACAGGAAGGCGGCAGGCGCGCGCATGCGTCCGCACGGCGGAATTACTTCACCGCCGAGCCCTGCCGCGAGGCGATCACGACGCCGGCGAGCACCAGCGCGTAGCCGATCAGGTGGAACGGCTGCAGCTTCTCGCCGAGCAGGACGATCGCCATCGCCGAGCCGAACACCGGCACCAGATGGAAGAACGGCGCCGCCCGGTTCGGGCCGATCAGCGCCACGCCGCGATTGAAGAACAGATAGGCCAGCGTCGAGGGGAAGATCAGGATGTAGCCCAGCGTCGCCAGCGTCAGCGCATCGAAATGCATGACGTTGCCGTTCATGGCTTCCCAGATCGCGGTGGGCAGCAGCATCAGCGCGCCACAGCAGGTGGTGAAGGAGAGAAAAGAGAGCTGATGCACTTTCGGCCGGCGCGGGATGAAGGCGGAGTAGATCCCGAACGCCACCAGCGAGGAGGCGAACATGAGATCGCCCCTGTTGAAGCTGATGCCGGCGAGCGCGGCGAGATCGCCGCGCAGGATGATGATGAGCACGCCGAGCAGCGAGATCGCGATGCCGGCGAGCTGTCCCCCCGTCAGCCGCACGCCGAACAGCACCAGCGACCACAGCGCCACGAACAGGGGACCCGCCGACTGGATCAGCAGCGCGTTCAGCGCTTCCGTGTATTGCAGTGCCCAGTACGAGATCGCGTTGTTGAAGGCGAAGCCCACCAGCGACAGGAACAGCATCAGGGGCAGGCTCCGGCGCAGCGCCGGCCAGTCGTGCTTCAGGTGCGGCCAGGAGAACGGCAGCAGGATCAGGAACACGCCGAACCAGCGGATCGTGGTCACCGTCAGCGGCGGCACATGCGCGCCGACATGGCGCGCGAGCACGATGTTGCCGGCCCAGAACAGCGAGCTCAGGCTGAGCAGCAGATAAGGCTGATTGTTGAGCCAACTGGCCGGATTATTGGCTTTTGGCGCGGGCGAAGCGGTCGTCATTGGCGTCGGATACGAACTTGCGCCGGATTGCCGTCGCGGCACAAGTCACGCGGTCGCAATGCTACAATGCGCGATGAACCAAGATGGCGGCTTCGGCGGCTAATATGTTGGACGCAGCAGGCCTTGCACGACGGCCCGGGCAATGAACCGCCCCGATGGGAGGATTGACGTGAAATTCATCGCCTTGGCTTTTGCAGGTATCTTGGTCTTTTCGGCGCCGGCCCATGCCAGCGACGCGGACACCTTCAAGGCGATGGTGGCCCTGGCCAACACGGGCCATGCAGAGGCGCAGTACCATGTCGGCATGATGCACAATAACGGCATCGGCACCGAGCAGGATCCGAAGCAGGCATTCGCGTGGTTTCAAAAGGCCACGGCATCCAACGACCCTCTCGGCGCCTACAAGCTCGGTTGCTATTACGACGGGCAAGGAGCGGGCGTCGTCGCGTCCGACTCCGGCGAAGCCCTGAAATACAAGCTCGTCGCCGCCAGGGCCGGCTATGCGCTGGCCCAGCACGATGTCGCCAACCTCTATGACCGGCAGGGAAATCCGGAGGAGGCGCTGAAATGGTGGAAGATGGCCGGGGATCAGGGATATCCCAGGGCCCTCTATAGCCTGTCCATGTCGTATTCCGCAGGCAAAGGCACGCCGCGCGATCTGTCGATGTCGTATGCGTATTTCAAGCTGTCGAAACTGGCACCGGCGAAGAACGTGAACGAGATGGCGTCCATGTTGTCCAGGCCGGAGCTCGAGAAGGCGGAGAGGCTCGTTGCCGGATGGAGCGCGCAACCAACCGCGCTGACGCTCAAGGCCAAGAGCGGTCTCGGTGCCGCGGAAGAGCTGTTGAAGACCGCCAGGAAGTAGCGAACTAGGCCGTCTGCTTCCTCGACGCCACGAACACGCCCGACAGCACCAGCGCGAATCCGATGAAATGGAACGCCTGCGGGTGCTCGCCCAGGAACACCATCGCCATGATCGAGCCGAACACCGGCACTACGTGGAAGAACGGCGCGGCGCGGTTGGCGCCGATCAGGCGCACGCCGCGATTGAAGCAGAGATAGGCGAGCGTCGAGGGGAACACCGCGACATAGAACAGCGTGAGCAAATTGGGCCCGTCGAGCTTCATGACGGGACGCGCCGATAATTCCCAGATCTCCAGCGGAATGAGGCAGGCGGCGCCGGCACCGAAGGTGAAGGCGAGGAACGACAGGCCATGCATCGGCGGTCGCTTCAGGGACAGCACCGAATACAGCGCGAAGATGATCAGCGCGACGATGAAGATGAGGTCGCCCTTGTTGAACTCGATGTTCGACAGCGTGGTGAAATCGCCATGCAGCAGGATCGTCAGCACGCCGCACATCGACAGCAGCACGCCGAACGCCTGTGCCGCCGTGAGGCGGACGCCGAGGATGGCCAGCGACCACAGCGCCACGACCAGCGGCGCGGCCGACTGCAGCAGCAGCGTGTTGAGGGCCTGCGTGTGCTCCAGCGCCCAGTATTGCAGCGTGTTGAAGGCGCCGATGCCGGTGATCGAGAGCGTGATCATCAGGCCGAGCCGTCCGCGGATCGCGGGCCAGTCCCGCACCAGATGCTTCCAGGCGAACGGCAGCACCAGCAGGAAGGCGAAGGTCCAGCGCAGGAACGACAGCGTCACCGGCGGGATGTGGCCGGCGGCAAGCCGCCCGACGATGGCATTGCCGGCCCAGCACAGCGCGGTGATGCTGAGCAGCAGGTAAGGCTGGTTGGCGACCCAGTTGTGACCGGATGTTTCGGCGCTCGTGGTCTGGCCGGTGGCGGACATTGTGCTTGTTATGGCCCCGCATCATGCGCCGGGGCGACCCGCCCGGCGATGCCCGGGCCGGCTGACAGCCCGGCCACGCCCAAAGACACGGAAATCGCGGTTGCATCAACGGGGGGCGGATGCATCGCGACCATGCAGCGGGGAGGCGGCTTCTCAGGCTTTGGTCGAAGGCCCGGCACCAAGCCCAAAGGTTGCAGGATTTTAAGGGGATATCAAAGGCTTGGGTAGGCCTTTGGACCTCGAAAAAGCCCCGTTCTTGCTTGCCTAGAAGGGCTGCTTCCTTTATCCGGTTGGCTGCCTTGCGTGCGAGCGGTCCTGAGCCGCGGATTGGGCTGGGCACCAGGCATGATCCCGGAAAAGTGGACACCGGTTTTCCGCGAGGATCGTGCCTCCTAGAGACAGATTGAACAGGGATTACCCGCGAATGGCCAACGTTGTCGTCGTCGGCGCCCAGTGGGGCGACGAAGGGAAGGGCAAGATCGTCGACTGGTTGTCGGAGCAAGCGGACATCGTCGTCCGCTTCCAGGGCGGCCATAACGCCGGCCATACGCTGGTGATCAACGGCAAGACCTACAAGCTCGCGCTGCTGCCATCCGGCGTGCTGCGCGAGGGCAAGCTGTCGGTGATCGGCAACGGCGTGGTGTTCGATCCCGCCGCCTTCCTCGACGAGGTCACCAAGCTGCGCTCGCAGGGCGTTGCGGTTTCGCCGGACAATCTGCGCGTCGCCGAGAACGTCACGCTGATCCTGCCGCTGCACCGCGAGCTCGATGCGCTGCGCGAGTCCTCCAACGCGGCCACCGCGATCGGCACCACACGCCGCGGCATCGGCCCGGCCTATGAGGACAAGGTCGGCCGCCGCGCCATCCGTCTGATGGACCTCGCCGACCTCGACACCCTCCCGCACAAGATCGACCGGCTGCTGGCGCACCACAACGCGCTGCGCCGCGGACTCAATCTGCCCGAGTTCGACGGCAAGGAGATCCTGAAGGAGCTGAGCGCGCTGGCGCCGCAGCTGCTGCCTTATGCCGAGACGGTGTGGCGGCTGCTCGACATCAAGCGCCGCGAAGGCAAGCGCATGCTGTTCGAGGGTGCGCAGGGCGCGCTGCTCGACGTCGATCACGGCACCTACCCCTACGTCACCTCGTCCAACACGGTGGCGGCGCAGGCCGCGACCGGCGCCGGCCTCGGACCGGGCGCGGTCGGCTACGTGCTCGGCCTGTGCAAGGCCTACACGACCCGCGTCGGCCAGGGCCCGTTCCCGACCGAGCAGGACAACGAGACCGGCCGCAAGATCGGCGAGCGTGGCCGCGAGTTCGGCACCAACACCGGCCGTCCCCGCCGCTGCGGCTGGTTCGACGCCGTGCTGGTCCGCCAGGCGGTCCGCACCTGCGGCATCAACGGCCTCGCGCTGACCAAGCTCGACATCCTCGACGGCTTCGATTCGATCGAGGTCTGCACCGGCTACAAGCTCGACGGCAAGGAGATCGACCATTTCCCGGCCGGCGAGGGCGCCCAGGCCCGGGTCGAGCCGATCTACGAGACCATCGAGGGCTGGAAGGAGCCGACCGCCAGTGCCCGGTCCTGGGCCGACCTGCCCGCCCAGGCCATCAAATATGTCCGCCGGATCGAGGAATTGGTGGGGTGCCCGGTGGCGCTGCTTTCCACCAGCCCCGAACGCGAAGATACTATCCTCGTGCAAAATCCGTTTGAGGCTTAACGATATCTTACCGGGACGCGCGTATAGTTGAGTAGAAATGGCTGATTACTATCCGCTGATCGCCCGCGCTATTGCCGCCCTGGACCCCAATGCTCCCGGCGAAAGCCGTCGCGCGCTCTATGAGCGGGCGCGCACGGCCCTGATCGCGCAGCTGCGCAGCGTGCAGCCGCCGCTCTCCGAATCCGAGATCACCCGCGAGCGGCTGTCGCTGGAAGAGGCCGTCCGCAAGGTCGAATCGGAAGCCGCCCAGCGCGCCCGCGACGCCTCGCGCCCCGGTGGGGGTGGCGGCGGCCGCAGCGGCGGCAGCGGCAGTGGCGATGCCTTCCGCAGGGCCAGTACCCGAGCCGCCGAAGGCAATCAGCCCGCTTCCCAGCCCGGTGCGCCACGCACCCGGCCGGCCCCGACACCGCCGCGGGCCGACCGTCCATCCTTCAACGTCGATGACCAGGGCGATGCCCAGCGTCCGCCGCGCGCACCGCGTTTCGACGCGCCGCGCCAGCCCGGACCGCCCGCGCCGCCGTCGATGCCGGAGCCGCCCGCGCCTCCGCCGGCCGGTCGCGATCGCGCAGGCGGGCGCCGGCCGCCGGACATCGGACCTCCGCCGGCGCTGCCGCCGGCCCCGGGCGTGCGCGGCTTCCGCGACATCACGGCCGATGCCAACGATCTCGGCGGCGCCGCCGCGCAGGCCAATCGCGCCGCGCGCCGCACCTACGCCAACGTGCCTTCGCCCTCGCCGGAATTCGACCGTCTCGAGCCGAGCCTGGAAAACCGCGTCGGCGAGGGCGAGGCGCCCTATTCCTATGACGAGTCGATCGAGGAGGCCGAGCGCTACGCGCCGCAGCCGCCGTCGCCTCGTCCCCGCATCTCGGCCGACCGCGACGCCAAGAAGCCCAGGCGCTCCGGCTCCGCGTTCCCGTTCAAGAGCGCGATCGCCATCGGCATCGTGCTGATCCTGGTCGGCGCCGGCATCCTCTGGGGCAAGCCCCTGGTGCAGACCGTCACCAATCTGTTCAAGTCCTCGCCGACCCAGGTGGTGGAGGCGCCGAAGGATCCGTCGCAGCCGCAGAGCAAGCCGAAGATTCCGGATCGCGTCGGCCAGCCTTCGGCCAGCGACCAGCCGGTCGCGCCGGTGGCGCAGAAGGTCGTGCTCTATGACGAGGATCCGTCCGATCCGAAGGGCAAGCAGTATGTCGGCTCTGTGGTGTGGCGGCTCGAGCCGATCAAGGCCACGGGCAACCAGAAGCCCGACGTCGCCGTGCGCGCCGACATCGAGATCCCCGACCGCAAGTTCAAGATGACGATGTCGTTTCGCCGCAATACCGACTCGTCGCTGCCGGCGAGCCACACCGCGGAACTGACCTTCATCCTGCCGCCGGATTTCCCGGGCGGCAGCGTCTCCAACGTGCCGGGCATCCTGATGAAGTCGAACGAGCAGGCGCGCGGCACCCCGCTCGCAGGCCTCGCGGTGAAGGTCACCGACGGCTTCTTCCTGGTCGGCCTCTCCAACGTCGATGCCGATCGTACCCGCAACGTCCAGCTCCTGAAGGAGCGCTCGTGGTTCGACGTGCCGCTGGTCTACGCCAACCAGCGCCGCGCCATTATCGCCATTGAGAAGGGGGCCCCCGGCGAGCGCGCCTTCAACGACGCTTTCGCGCAGTGGGGCGACTAGGGCTACTCCGAGAAACTTCGGCCTGCATGGTTCGAGACGCCCGCCTTGGCGGGCTCCTCACCATGAGGATCTGACATCTCGCCGCGAAACGAGACCTCATCCTGAGGGCCTGCCTTTGGGCGGGCGTCTCGAAGGATGGCCGCAGGCACCGCTCGCTTACTGCGCCGCCGCTTCCCGCTTGCGCGATGCCGCCGCGGCGGCGTGCTCGCGGTCCATCACGGCGCGGCAGCCGGGGCTGACCTGCGACTTGTTGCGGACCATGCAGGCGGTGATGCGCGGGATGTCGGGAATCTCACTGGAGCACAGCCGCATCGCGTCGGCGGAGCACATCTGCTGCGCTTCGGACGAGAAGGCGAGGCCGGGCGATGTCTGGAGGGCGAGGCAGGCGGAGAAGGCGAAGAGCGAAGCGATGGTCTGATGGCGTGTCATGAAGGATGGGTCCCCGAGTTCCCTGGGCTTGAGCCGCTTGGTTTTGGGGCGCCGCACGCGGCTTGATCTGCCGCATGTCACAGCCTTCACGCCGGGATCTCGATCCCGCATGTGGTCGCTCGATTACGATGTCGAATCGAAAGTGCTGCGCCGCCCGAGCGAAGTATGCGCCATTGTCACGGAGCTGCAATGGTCATCGCAAAGGAATTCGCAATTGTTGCGCGCACGTCACGCAGCAAACGAGATGCACGCGATCAGATCAGACGATCGGAGGATACGCTTTCCTGTTTCGCCTCGCTCGCGCCGAGCGAAGCGGCATGTTCTTCCACCGCGGTGACGCCCTTTGCGGTGAGCTCGAACAGGTCGCCGTCCTTCATCACGTAGCCGTCGGCGATCAGCTCACCGACCTTGCCCTGCCGGTCGTCGGCGAAGGCGATGGACTGGCTGATGTCCCTGAGGATCGAGAGTTGTTCGTCGCGCAACATGGCTTCACTCTCCGTTCACAGGGCGTCGCCGATCCTCACATGCCGTGGCTGGCGAACACCTTGCTGCATGATTTCGACAGCTTGGCTCGGTTGGCCTGCAGGCAGCTCTGCACTGCGCCGTCATTGCCGAGTTCCTTGCGGCAGAGGCGCGATGCATCGCGCGAGCAGGCGTTCTGCTCCTGCTGTGTGCCCATGTGCCCCTGGGCGAAAGCGGGCACGCCCGCCAGGCCGCTCAGGGTGATCAGCGTGATCGTCGCCAGGAGAAGTTTGCGGGACATCGGCGGCTCCAATCCAACAGGGATGATTCAGGTCCTGTCTGAACTCGTCGCCTTACCACTTGTTCCCCTTCGAGGAGGCTGGCGCGCCGCTGTTCAAGGTTCCCGCGGCGCTGCTATAATAGGGCCGATGTGTGAGGGTATTTGATGAAACGCTATCTGGTGTTTGCGCTGGTCGGCCCGTTCGTCGGCGGGTTCCTGCTGCTGCTGACGACGACCTACCAGTCCGGCTATTGGGCCCAGACCAGTCTCGGCGAGGTCGGCAAGCTGTTCGTCGTGTTCTTCAAGACCCTGCAATACAGCTATCTGTTCGGCTTCCTGCCCTCGCTGATGATCGGCGCGGTCGACGATATCCTGATCCATGTCCGCCGGATCGGACCCGGATTGCGGATGCTCCTCGTCGGCCTGTTCGCCTTCGTGCTGGCCTCGCTGACCTACAGCTCGCGCGGGCCGGATTCGGGCGTGGTGCAGTTCATCCTGTACGGCATGGTCGGCTTCGTGCCGTCGGTGATTTCCTCGTGGATCGTACATAGATATGTCGAGGAGCCGCAATCCGCGGCCGCCCCGACCTGAACGTGCGGCCTTCAGGCGCGGTGCAGCAACCTCCGCCGCGCTGGCGCGTTTTCCTCAGGCTATGACCATGTCCGACGACGATATCCTTGTGCCCCCCAAATCCCGTTCCGGGAGCCGTTCGCGCACCGCCGAGGCGCGCGGGCCGATCATCGACCAGGAAGGACACGAGATCCGCCCGGAGACGCTCGACCAGGGCTTTCGCGAATTTCGCTTCGAATTCGGCAAGGACAATCCGTTCGCCGGTAACCCGTTCGGCAATCTGACGCGCGAGCAGCGCATCGCGCGGCTCGAGGCGATCGCCAAGCTGCTCGACGTCGCCTTCATCCTGCCCGGCACCAACATCCGCTACGGGATCGACGGCCTGATCGGGCTGATCCCCGTCATCGGCGACATCATCACCACAGCCATTTCGCTGTGGCTGGTGCGCGAGGCACGCGCATTGGGGGCGCCCTGGTACATCACCGCGCGCATGCTCGGCAATGTCGCGGTCGACGGCGTGGTCGGTATCGTGCCGTTCGTCGGCGATGCCTTCGACGTCATGTTCCGCGCCAACATGCGCAACGTCCGCCTGCTCCGCCGCTGGCTCGACAAGCAGCCGCGGATGTAGCTGCGCGCTCTTTTCCGGTCGTCATGCCCGGGCTTGTCCAGGGCATCCACGTTCTTCGTGCCGCTGCTCAAGGCGTGGATGGCCGGGACAAGCCCGGCCATGACGCCGTGGAAGCATGCAAGGACCAGAAACGCAAAAAGCGCGACGGCCGTTCGGCCATCGCGCTTTCCGCGCACATCGGGCTTTGCGAAAACTTACGCCGCGTCGGCGTCGGTCTCGGCGGCAGGCGCCGGCCGGGGACGGCGGGGCAGCGGGAAGGCTTCGCTCTCGTAGAGCGAGCGGATGCCGTTCTGGTCGAAGCGCGCTTCCTCGACCTGGAGATAGGCGCCGTTCAGCGAATCCGTCGGCAACTGCTCCATCGCGAACTGCACGGCTTCAGCCGCAGTGCCGAACCGGCGATAGGTGAAGCCCGCACGCTTCTTCTTGCGGATGGCAGCGGGGAAGAGCTCGGCGGAAGTGTTGAAGTTGAACGGACGCAGTGGACGCATGGTCAAAGACCTCGTGATCTCTCTGGGGCTTTAAGCGCGTGGGGTTTGGGAAGGCAGGGGCCACGATCGGGTCGGCCCGCCGCACATCATTTTCGCCCTCTAATATAGGCCGATTTGACAGAAATGCGACCCCTGCGATGGGAGATGATGAATCCGCGCATGGCAGCCCCGCAAGGGCTATAAACCAAGTTAATTCAATGGCTTATATGGTTTACACTTTGCCAAGAAGCAGCAGCACGACCAGCACCACCAGCACGACCCCTCCGATGCCCATGCCGGAATGGCCGAGGCCATAGCCGTAACCGCCGAACCGGCCCGACAGGCCGCCGACGAGATAGATGATCACCAGGATGATCAGGATGGTCCCAAGCGTCATGGCATCCTCCCTGGCGGCCGCCGAAATGCGGTGATCGGCCGCACCGCCAGGGAAGAAAAGCACATCGGGCGATCGGGTTCCATGAAGGAACCCGATCTCCCGCAGGGTTTATTTAGGCTCGAGCTTCAGCGCCGCCGAGTTGATGCAGTAGCGCAGGCCGGTCGGCCCGGGGCCGTCGGGGAAAACGTGGCCGAGATGGCCGCTGCATTTGGAGCAGAGCACCTCGGTGCGGATCATGCCGTGGCTCGCGTCGTGCTCCTCGTCGATATGGCTCTCGACCGCGGGAGCAGTGAAACTCGGCCAGCCGCAGCCGGAATCGAACTTGGCGTCGGACTCGAACAGCACGTTGCCGCAGCCGGCGCAGACATAGGTGCCGGCACGGTGGTCGTGCTCATATTCGCCCGTGAAGGGACGCTCGGTCGCCTTCTCGCGCAGCACCGCGTACTGCATTGGCGAGAGCTCCTTGCGCCACTGCTCTTCGCTCTTGATGACCTTGTCGTCTGTGGTTTTCGTCTTGGTGTCGGGCATGGGTCTCCCGCTTCTTCGAATGAATGTCGTGATCAGTTGGTGGCCTTGCTGGCATTCACCAGCGTCGGCTTCTCAATGTAGTTATCCGCGAACAGCTTTTTCAGGTTCTCGACCTTCGGCAGGTCGTTATAGGCGATGTAGGGCTGGTTCGGGTGCAGCGTCAGATAATCCTGGTGGTAGGCCTCCGCCGGATAGAACGCCTCCAGCGCGCCGACCTTGGTCACGATCGGCTTGCCGAACACCTTGGCGCCGTTGAGCTGGGCGATATAGGCATCCGCGACCTTCTTCTGCTCGTCGGAGGTGGTGAAGATCGCCGAGCGATATTGCGTGCCGACGTCGGGGCCCTGGCGGTTGAGCTGGGTCGGGTCGTGCACCACGGAGAAGTAGATCTGCAGGATCTTGCCGTAGGAGATCTTCTTCGGGTCGTACTTGATCTCGACCGACTCCGCGTGGCCGGTCCGGCCGCCCGAGACGGTCTGGTAGTCGGCGGTCGCCTTGGTGCCGCCGGCATAGCCGGAGACCGCGTTGACGACGCCGGCGGTGTGCTGGAAGACGCCCTGCACACCCCAGAAACAGCCGCCGGCGACCACCGCGGTCTGGATGCCGCTGGCGGGCGCTGCGTCCACGGCTGGAGCGGGAAGCATCACCGCGTCCTCGGCGGCCTGCGACGGCATGGCAAAGGCCAGGGTCGCGGCGGCGGTGGCGGCGAGCAGGGTCAGGAGGGCAGGACGACGCATGGCGGAGCCTCTTTTCGGAAGGTTGCGACAGTCTAGGTCGGTTGGCACCGGGCGAACAGCCTGCCCGGCCGCATTTTCGGTCATCTGAGATACGGCCACTGATGCCCGTTGTTACGCCGTGACGGACACGAGTCTGTGAAAGCGGCGGCCCTGCGACATGCGGCTTGGCGGGATGCGGAACTCCGCGCTAGATGAACCAGTGAGATCGACGATCGACCCAAAGAAGTGGTGGCTGGAGCTGACCTGACAACATGCTGCGCGTCGTTTCCCTGACCCTCGTCACCCTGATCGCGGCCGTCGCGATCGCCTCGGCAGATCAAGTCAGCGACGATCTCGCCGTCTGCCGCGACCGCCAGACGGACATGCAGGCCCGTGCACCGGCCTGCGACAATCTGCTCAACGCCGATCGCGTGAGCGGCAAGGACAAGGCCATCGCGCTGTCGGTCCGCGGCAACACCTTGATCAACAAGCGCGACTACGTCCGCGCCATCGAGACCCTGTCCATGTCGGTCGACCTCGATCCGGACTACGTCATCGCGCTCAACCTGCGCGGCCTCGCCTACGAGCGCTCGGGCAAGGAAGACCTCGCGATGGCCGACTACAACCTTGCGCTGCAGAAGCGGCCGACCTACGGCGTGCCCTACAACAATCGCGGCGTCATCCATGCCCGCAGGGGCGCGCTGCAGAGCGCGCTCGACGATTTCAACCTGTCGATCAAGTACACGCCGAAATTCCTGCTCGCCTGGACCAATCGCGCCCGCGTGCGCACGGCGATGAAGGATTACAACGGCGCGATCGCCGACTTTGCGGAAGCCGAGAAGATCGATCCGGCCGCACCGCAGATCGCCGGCAACCGCTGCGTCACCTTCGGCATGATGGGCAAGTACGAGCAGGCCTTTGCCGACTGCAACGGTCTGATCCAGAAGCAGCCTCGCAACGTCTTCGCGATCAACAATCGCGCCGACGTGAGCATGATGAAAGGCGACTACGACGCCGCGCTGAAGGACTACAACACGGCGATCGAGATCAATCCGAACAATATCCGCGCCCATTCCGGCCGCGGCCAGATCTACGAGCGCAAGAAGGATCTCGCCCAGGCGCGTGCCGACTACCGCGCCGCCGCCTACTCGCTGACCAAGTTCGACGACCCCGACGTGGCGCGTGCCCGCGCCATCGCGCAGGAGCGTCTCGCCGCGCTGACGCCGCAGGCGCCGGCCGCGATGAGCGGGCGCCGCGTCGCGCTGGTGATCGGCAACGGCGCCTACAAGAACGTCCACGCTCTGCCCAATCCGCCACGCGACTCGAAATTGATCGCGAGCGTGCTGAAGGACGTCGGCTTCCAGACCGTGATCTCCGTCAGCGATCTCACCCGCGACAAGTTCTTCGACGCGCTGAAGGCCTTCGCGGAGGAAGCCGAGAAGGCCGACTGGGCCGTGGTCTATTACGCCGGCCACGGCTTCGAGATCGGCGGCGTGAACTACCTCGTCCCCGTCGATGCCAAGCTCGCCGCCGACAAGGACGCCGAGAGCCAGGCGGTCGCCCTGGAGCAGGTCATCGCCGCGGTCGGCGCCGCGCGAAAGATGCGGCTCGTGGTGCTGGATGCCTGCCGCGACAACCCGTTCGCGCCGACCATGCAGCACACGCTGTCGCTGAAGCTCGTCGACAAGGGTTTTTCCAACATCGAGCCCGGCGCCGGCTTCATGGTGGTCTACGCCGCCAAGCACGGCGAGACCGCGATGGACGGCGACGGCGCCGCCAACAGCCCGTTCGCCACCGCGCTCGCCCGCGAGATCAAGGAGCCGAAGGTCGAGATCCGCAAGCTGTTCGACATCGTCCGCGACGATGTCTGGGCCGCGACGAAGCACGAGCAGCAGCCCTTCACCTACGGCTCGCCGCCGGGCCGCGAGGATTTTTACTTCGTGGCGGGGAAGTGACGGCTGCGTGAGACGCGATATCGGCGCCTCATTCGCGGTGCCGTAGGGTGGGCAAAGGCGCAACGCGCCGTGCCCACGATCTCTTTCCATAAGCCATCAAGCGCGTGGGCACGCTTCGCTTTGCCCACCCTACGGCAGCGGTGGCCTAAACCACGATACTCAACCTTTTCGCCGCGCGCGTGATGCCCGTGTACAGCCATCGTGCCCGCGAATCCTGAAACGCAAAGCTCTCGTCGAACAGCACGACGTCGTCCCATTGCGAGCCCTGCGACTTGTGCACGGTCAGCACGTAGCCGTAGTCGAACTCGTCATAGGGCTTGCGCTGCTCCCAGGCGATCTGCTCGACGCCGCCCTCGAAGCAGTCGGCGCGGACCGACACCTTCGTGATCTTGTGCCCGAAGTCCTCGTCCGGTGACAGCCGCATGGACAGGATGCGCGATTTCGAGCGCGAGGTGTTGCGCGACTTCACGCGCCACAGGCCGCCGTTGAACAGGCCCTTCTTGCGGTTGTTGCGCAGGCACACCAGCTTGTCGCCGGCGACCGGAAAGACGTCCTCGATGTTCTGGCGCTGGCGCACCCGCATGTTGTAGGCGCGGCGGGTGTTGTTGCGGCCGACCAGCACCTGGTCGGCGCCCATGACGCGGTCAGGGTCGAGCTCTTTCCGCGACACCACCTCGCTCTCGCCATAGCGGCCGATATCGAGCTCGCGGCCCTCGCGCACGTCCATCGACATCCGCACGATCGGATCGTCCTGGGCTTGGCGATGCACTTCGGTGAGCATCGCATCGGGCTCGACATTGGTGAAGAAGCCGCCGCCCTGGATCGGCGGCAGCTGCGCGGGATCGCCCAGCACCAGCAGCGGACAGTCGAACGACATCAGGTCGCGGCCGAGCTCGGCATCGACCATCGAGCACTCGTCGATCACGATCAGCTTCGCCTTGGAGGCCGGCGCGTCGTCCCACAATTCGAAGCTCGGCTGCTCCTCGCCGGATTCGCGGGCGCGGTAGATCAGCGAATGGATGGTGGAGGCCTCGTCGCAACCCTTGTTGCGCATGACCAGGGCCGCCTTGCCGGTGAAGGCGGCGAATTTCACCTCGCCGTCCACGCCCTCGGCGATATGGCGCGCCAGCGTGGTCTTGCCGGTGCCGGCGAAGCCGAACAGGCGGAAAATCGGCGGCGTGCCGTTACGGCCCGGCTTGGCCTTGAGCCAATCGCCGACGGCCTTGAGCGCAGCATCCTGATGCGGGGTGAAGGTGGCCATGTCTGTCTTGAGAAGGGCGAGCCGAGGCGATTCGCCGTGCCCCCAAAACTAACCATTCGCCCCGGGGGTTCAAGCGCGGAGGCTGCTCCTACTATTAGCAGGCAATCCTAGATGGCCCAGCGCAAGAGGTCGTCTTGCCCGGGCTTGTCCCGGGCATCCACGTTCTCAGTGCGGCGTGGCCAAGCGTGGATGGCCGGGACAAGCCCGGCCATGACGCTGTGGAGGCTTTGGGAGCCGAACCGCCGAGTTAGATGCGATCACCCTACTGCCAGCCGGGAACGCCGCGCATATCGGGCAGGTGGTGGGCGATGCCCTTGTGGCAGTCGATGCAGGTCTTTTCCTTGGTGAACAGGAAGCGCTGGTGCGCCACCGAGGCCCGCGGCGATTGCTTGGTGATGTCCATGGAATCGGCGCTGTGGCAGTTGCGGCATTCCAGGGAATCATTGGCCTTGAAGCGCGCCCATTCATGCGCGGCAAGCTCGAGCCGGTGATCGAGGAACTTCTCCCGGGTGTCGATCGTGCCGAAGATCTTGCCCCAGACTTCCTTGGAGGCCTGCATCTTGCGCGCGATCTTGTCGGTCCAGTTGTGCGGCACGTGGCAGTCCGGGCAGGTCGCGCGCACGCCGGAACGGTTGGTGAAGTGGATGGTCGACTTCAGCTCGGCGAAGACGTTGTCCTTCATCTCGTGGCAGCCGGTGCAGAACTTCTCGGTGTTGGTCAGTTCCAGCGCGGTGTTGAAGCCGCCCCAGAAGATCACGCCGGCCATGAAGCCCGCCAGCACCAGCACGCCAAGCCCGAACACCGAACTCGGCCGGATCAGCACCTGCCAGAGCTCGCGCGCGAAGTCCCAGCAGCGCGCGAGGAAGCTGCGCTTGGTTTCCTGCTTCTGCTCCAGCTTGTCCTTGGGCTCGTCAGCAGTCGTCGTCATCGCCGGCCACCGGGGCTTGCACGCGACAGCAGCGTGTCGATGTCGGTGAAATCGTTGCTGACGGGCGGATTGGCCGTGTTCTGCGGCACGTGGCATTCGGTGCAGAAGAAGCGGCGCGGCGAGATCGACGCCAGGAACTGGCCGTCGCGATCCATGAAATGCGTGATCGACACCATCGGCGCCTGCGATTCCGCGGTCCGCGCCCGCGCATGGCACGACAGGCACTTGTTGCCGTTGAGGTCGATCTGATAGCCGTCGATCGTGTGCGGAATGACGGGCGGCTGCTCCGGATAGTTGCGCACCTCCTTCTCGGAGGTGTTGCGGTTGGGCAGCATCGGCGGCGCCGGCCCCTCGTCGTTGAGCGGCGCCGGGCCGCGCAGCCCCGAGGACACCGTCTGTGCGGTCAGCGAGCCCGTGCCGGCGGCAATCGCGACCGCGAGCAGGGCGATACCAAATCGTTTCATCATGACAGGTTCACCCGCTCGATGCGCACGGCGCATTTCTTGAAGTCGGTTTGCAGCGAGATCGGATCGGTGGCGTCCAGCGTCACCTTGTTGATCAGCTTGGATTCGTCGAACCACGGCACGAAGACGAGACCGCGCGGCGGCCGGTCGCGGCCGCGCGTCTCGACGCGGGCGCGGATGAAGCCGCGGCGCGAGACCACTTTGACCTCGTCGCCGCGCCGGAGCTTCGCCTCCGACGCATCGTCGGGATGCATGAAGCAGACGGCTTCGGGGAATGCCTTGTAGAGCTCGGGCACGCGGCGCGTCATGGTGCCGGAATGCCAGTGCTCCAGCACGCGGCCGGTCGAGAGCCAGAACGGATATTCATTGTCGGGCGATTCCGCCGCCGGCTCGAAGGGCAGGGCGAAGATGCGCGCCTTGCCGTCGGGATAGCCGTAGAACTGCACGTCGGTGCCCTGCTTGACGTAGGGGTCGCTGCCCTCGCGGAAGCGCCACTTGGTCTCCTGGCCGTTGACGACCGGCCACCGCAGGCCGCGCTCGCGGTGATAGGTGTCGAACGGCGCGAGGTCGTGGCCATGGCCGCGGCCGAACTGGGCATATTCCTCGAACAGGCCCTTGTGGACGTAGAAGCCGAACGCCTTGGATTCATCGTTGGCGTAGCCGGGCTCGATGTCGCTGACAGGGAATTTGTCGACCTGGCCGTTCTTGTAGAGCACGTCGAACAGTGTCTTGCCGCGCACCTCGGGCTTCTTGGCGATCAGTTCCTCGGGCCAGACCTCCTCGATCTTGAAGCGCTTGGAGAATTCCATCAACTGCCAGAGATCGGACTTCGATTCGCCCGGCGCGGAGACGAGCTGGTGCCAGAACTGAGTGCGCCGCTCGGCATTGCCGTAGGCGCCTTCCTTCTCGACCCACATCGCCGTCGGCAGGATCAAATCGGCCGCGAGCGCCGTCACCGAGGGATAGGCGTCCGAGACCACGATGAAATTGTCGGGGTTGCGGAAGCCCGGATAGGTCTCCTCGTTGGCGTTGGGACCGGCCTGGAGGTTGTTGTTGACCTGCACCCAATAGGCGTTGATCAGGCCGTCCTTCAGCATCCGGCTTTGCAGCACGGCGTGTGCGCCGTTCTTGTCGGGAATGGTGCCTTCGGGCAGCTGCCAGATCTGCTCGGTCTTGTCGCGATGCGCCTTGTTGGTCACGACCATGTCGGCGGGCAGGCGGTGCGAGAAGGTGCCGACCTCGCGCGCGGTGCCGCAGGCCGAAGGCTGGCCGGTCAGCGAGAACGGGCTGTTGCCGGGCGCGGAGATCTTTCCGGTCAGAAGGTGGATGTTATAGACGAGGTTGTTGCACCAGACGCCGCGGGTGTGCTGGTTGAAGCCCATAGTCCAGAACGAGACGACTTTTGTCTTCGGATCCGCATAGAGCTCGGCCAGTGCCTCCAGCCGGTTCAGCGGCACGCCGGACATCTCGGCCGCCTTCTCCAGCGTGTACTCCGAGACGAACTTGACGTATTCGTCGTAGCTCATGTCGGTGGAGTCGTTGGCCTTGGCCGCGCCGGTCGCCTTCTTCTGCAGCGGATGCTCGGGCCGCAGGCCATAACCGATGTCGGTCTGGCCGCGCCTGAAGATGGTGTGCGCGGCAACGAAGTCCTTGTTGACGCGGCCCGTCTTGACGATGTGGTTGGCGATGGCGTTGAGGATGTAGAGATCGGTCTGCGGCTTGAACACCATGCCGATGTCGGCGAGGTCGAACGAGCGATGCTCGAAGGTCGAGAGCACGGCGACGCGGACATGCGGCGCGGACAGCCGGCGGTCGGCGAGGCGCGTCCACAGGATGGGGTGCATCTCCGCCATGTTGGAGCCCCACAGCACGAAGGCGTCGGTGGCCTCGATGTCGTCATAGCAGCCGGCCGGCTCGTCGATGCCGAAGGTGCGCATCATGCCGGCAACGGCCGAGGCCATGCAGTGCCGTGCATTGGGGTCGATGTTGTTGGTGCGGAAGCCGGCCTTGAACAGCTTCGAGGCCGCATAGCCTTCCCAGATCGTCCACTGGCCGGAGCCGAACATGGCGACGCCGTTCGGCCCGCGCTTCTTGATCGCCTCCTTCCACTTCAGCTCCATGATGTCGAAGGCTTCGGTCCAGGACACGGGCGCGAAGTCGCCGTTCTTGTCGTACTTGCCGTTGGTCTTGCGCAGCATCGGCTGCGTCAGGCGATCGTGGCCGTACATGATCTTGGACAGGAAGTAGCCCTTGACGCAGTTGAGGCCGCGATTGACCTCGGCCTTGATGTCGCCATGGGTGGCGACGACGCGGTTGTCCTTGGTCGCGACCATCACGGAGCAGCCGGTGCCGCAGAAGCGGCAGGCGGCCTTGTCCCATTTCATTTCGCTCACCTCGCGCTCGGCGGCGAGGTTGGCGGCGAGCGCCGGGGCCGGGAGGCCGGCGGCGGCCGCGGCGATCGCGGCGGCCTCGAGTTTCAGCATCTGACGGCGGTCGAGCTTCGGCGATGTCATGATGGCTCTCCGTCTCAGGCGGTTTCGATGGCGTGGAAGACCAGCGCCGCGGAATAGACGTGCTGCAGCGACTGGATGGTGTTGAGCATGGTGCCGAGGCTGCCGGCATCCGGCGCCTCCGTGACGACGACGAGCTTGCCGCGTGCGTCGCGGGCGTAGATCTCGCAGCCCGGAAGCGCGGCGATCTCCGCTTCCAGCTCGGCAAGGCGCTCGGGGCGGGCCTGCACGATGATGCTGGCGATCTCCGCGCCCGGTGGCGAGATGACGCGCTCGGTGCTGAGCACGCGGCCGGTGATCAAGGCGCGGCGGTCGAGCGTGTTTCTGTTGCGTGTGGCTTGGGCCATGATGCCTGTCTTTCGCTTCAAAGGGGGATCAATGCGGGGAGGAGGGAGGTCCCGGTGGGCCGGCGAACATCTGGTAGATCCAGACGCCGAGCCCGTAGGAGCCCACCGTTCCGACCGCGAGGACGGGCATCACGATCGCGGTCAGGAACAGGAACGCAAAAATCTCCATGCGCTTACGGCGCACGCGCGAAGTCGTGTCGTCAGGGGCCGACATATTCGGTCTCTCTGAAATATTGGGAATCGGGACGGCATCCGGGCCGTTGCCTTGCTGCACTTTTGATGCATTCGGGCCGGTGCGGCCTTGATCTGGATCAAGCTACCGCTCTGCACGGATGTCGCAGCGGCTGCGTCGCGGCGGATCGCGCATTGCTGCGTTCAAGTGCGGAATGCTTCTCCCGCGCGGCGGAATTGCTGCTCCGTAGACAGCGCCGCCCCACACCTTAAGATGTGCTTAACAACAATAAACGGGCAAGAAACCTTGGGAGAGACGTCGTCATGAAGTTCGGCATCTTCTACGAGCTGCAGCTGCCACGGCCCTGGGTGGCCGGCGACGAGCTGAAGCTCTACCAGAACGCGCTCTCGCAGATGGAACTCGCCGACAGGCTCGGCTACGACCACGCCTGGGTGGTCGAGCATCACTTCCTCGAAGAATATTCGCACTCGCCCTCGCCGGAATCCTTCCTCGCCGCCGCCAGCCAGCGCACCAAGAACATCCGGCTCGGCCACGGCATCCTCCAGCTCACCACCAACCATCCGGCCCGCGTCGCCGAGCGCGTCGCGGTGCTGGATCTGCTCAGCAACGGCCGCTGCGAATTCGGCATGGGCGAGAGCGCGTCGATCACCGAGCTCACGCCGTTCGGCCGCGACATGGAGACCAAGAAGGAGGTGTTCGAGGAAGCCGTCGCCGCGATCTTCCCGATGTTCAAGGACGCAGGCAGCGAGCATCACGGCAAGTATTTCGACATCCCCTTGCGCAACGTCGTGCCGAAGCCCGTGCAGAAGCCGCATCCGCCGCTGTGGATGGCCTGCTCGCAGCTGCCGACCATCGAGCGTGCCGGCCGCCACGGCTTTGGCGCGCTCGGCTTCCAGTTCGTCAGCGCGGATGCTGCGCATGCCTGGGTGCACGCCTACTACAACGCCATGACCAAGCGGCTGCACAAGCTCGCCGACTACGAGATCAACCCGAACATGGCGCTGGTGTCGTTCTTCATGTGCGCCAAGACGGACGAAGAAGCGCGTGCGCGCGCCGACGGCGCCACCTTCTTCCAGTTCGCGCTGCGCTTCTACGGTGCCTCGCAAAACCGCCAGCGGCCTGCGCCCTACACCGTCAACATGTGGGACGAGTACAACAAGTGGAAGCGCGACAACCCTGAAGCGCAGGAGGCGGCGCTGCGCGGCGGCCTGATCGGCTCGCCCGAAACGATCCGAAAGAAGCTGAAGCGCTTCCAGTCCTCGCATATCGATCAGGTCATCCTGCTCAACCAGGCCGGCAAGAACAGCCACGAGCACATCTGTGAATCGCTCGAATTGTTCGGCCGCGAGGTGATGCCGGAGTTCCAGAACGATCCGGCACAGGCGGCCTGGAAACAGGGCGTCATGAGCGGGGAGATCAAGCTGGAAGAGATCGACACTGTGGCTTTTACGGATCGCTACGGCAAGCTCGCGATCAATGTCGCTCCGGCCAAGGCAGCCGCGGAATAGATTGCTCGTCGGGTCATGTTGCTGACGCAATCTCTGTCTTAACAGCGATAACGTAAAACACTGCGTGGGAACCGCTCAGGTTCGCACAACGGTTCCATAGCCAAGGGGTTGGCTCGAATCCGCAAAGTACCGGCGCAAGATTCATGAACGCTTCGGCGTTCGCTTGCGCTGTGCGGTGCCGGGAACCGGACGACGAAAATCACAGGAGATATGATGCTGTTCCACTCGAGCGCCGCAGCTTGCGGCGCCCTGGTTGCGCTTGCCGTTTCCGTCACTGTTGCACGAAGTGAATCGCGTGGTGTTCACGCAAACGCCGTCGTCGAAGCCGCCTCCGGGGATGCGGTTGTCGGCGCGGCATCGATGTACAATCCGTTCAGGCCCGGCAAGGAGGAGGGCGGACCGAGCACCGCCTCGGGCGAGCGTTATAATCCCTCTGCCTGGTCGGCTGCGATCAAGACGAGCTTGCGTGGGAAATTCGGTGGGGTGCAATTCGGCGAGAGGCCGAAATTCGCGCTCGTCGAGGCCGTGGGCAAGAAGGTCATCGTCAAGATCAATGACGTCGGACCGCTCAGGCCCGGCCGCGTCATCGACTTCAACGAGCGCACGATGCGCCATTTCGACCCGAGCCTGGAGCGCGGAGTCATCAAGGACGTCAAGGTCAGCCCGCTGTCGGGCGATGATTGGACGCCGGGGCCGGTGGGCTGATTCAAAACTGACATGAGCCCCGGCTCTGCAACGCCCCCGGCGATGCGAAGCATCGTCCGGTGCGGCGCGCTGAGTCCGGGGCACGGACTGCATAGGGCTTGCTAGCGCGCGTGTCCCGGACGCGGTGCGTGCAGGCGCCGCCGGCTTCCGGAGCACCGGCCTTGCTGCTATCCTCCCGCAAAACAGCGGCGTGCGGAGGAAGCGATGCGGTCTCGGGCGGTGCCTTCGAATCCGTCGACGGGTGATATCACCTCCGCGGTGCTCGCCATCGGCCGCTCCGATTTCCCGAACGTCCTGATCGACACGCTGCGCCGGCAGGCGGAGGTTGGCCATTGCATGGTGTTCGCGTTGAGCCGGGCCGGTGCCGCCGACTGCCTGCTCGATGCCGGCAACATCCCGATCGGCGGCGATCTTGGCGCGGCCTATGCCGGCCAGTTCCACGAATCCGATCCCAACCGCGATGCGCTGTTCGAGGGCGAAGGCGGCGCGTCGATCATGCTGCCGGCATTCGCGCCGTGCATGTACGGTGCGCGTTACCGCAAGATCTTCTTCCAGGATTCCGGCATCGTCGACAAATGCGCGACCGCGATCTGGACCGGCGACACCTGCTTCTACGTCAACTTCTATCGCATCGCCGCGCAAGGCCGCTTCAGCGCCGCGCAGCGTGAGCGGCTCGAGGCGATCGCACCGGCGATCGCGGCGAGCGTGGCCCGGCATTTCCAGACGCCGGCGCCGGACCAGTCCCTTGCGGCCTTGTTCGCCACGAGAGCGCCGCTCGCCGCGCTGACGCCGCGCGAGCAGGAGGTCTGCCGCCGCATCCTGTCGGGTTCGAGCTCCGAAGCGATCTCGCAGGCACTTGGCATCAGCCTGCATTCGACACTGACCTACCGCAAGCGCGCCTATGAGCGGCTCGGCATCTCCTCGCAGAGCGAGCTGTTTGCGATCGTGCTGCGATTGCTGACGCCCAGCCTGAACTGACGGCGTCGGCGGCCGTGCATGGCTAGGCTGAAAGCCGCGACCGGTAGGGCGCGGTGAGCAGCAGCATGAAAAGCGCTCTTTCGGCCCGGTACTTTGCAGCGGGCCGGCTGGATTCGCGGCCCCGCATCACGACCGTTCCCTGGACGATGCTGACGCTCCAGGTCCATTTCCCGCGCCTTTGCCGTGCCAGGCTCATTTCGAAAATCGGGAATTCCGGTCTCGCCATCCCTGCCGTTCTCGTCAGACACCTCTGCGGAGTTGAACCCGGAGGGGTGGCCTGTGTCTTCACCCCTTTGGGTGAAGAGGGAGCTGGCTCAATTCCAGGCAAGCCTGATCCGGCAGGGTAAGGCCGCCGTCAATCCGGCAGCGGCAATTTGGGGATGGCGCCGAACAGCGCAGCCGCGCTCTTCTGGTTGCGCGTTCCCGTCTTGGCCAGCACGGCCTTGATCTGGGTGCGGATCGTTTCGCGGCTCAAGCCGTGATGCGCCGCGATGTCGCCGATCGTCTGTCCTTGCGCGATTCCGCGCGCCACGCGCGCCTCGCTGGGGGTGAGATCGAACAGGCCACGAATGAGCGCCAGGCTCGGCGCCTGGGAGGCGGTGACCGGCGTCGCAACCAGGAGGCCGACCGCTCCGTCGAACAGATCGCGTGCTTCGCCCGGCATCGACACGAGATGAAAGACGATCCGGTCGAGATCGCTCGAGCGGCGTGCGGCGAAGGAGCGCACGGCTTTTTCCGGTGAATCGAGCTGAGCGAGGCCCGCGCGCAGCAGGGTGTCGGCGGCACGGTCTCTGACGGCGATCCGGTCTTTCGGCAACCACTGCAGCACGTCCGTCATGCCTTCAATCAGGGCGTTCGCCGCCAGCACCCGCCCGGAGCGCGCGATCGCGAGGGCCGGCAAGCCGACCAGCGACAACGCCTCGGTCGCCGCCCGCATCCGGGTGAGACGCCAGCGCGTCGACAGCAGGGCTGCCCGCGCCAGATGGGGACGAAACCGGTCGAGAAAACCGAGATCCTGCCGCGAAAAGGCAGGCTGGCCGGCGAGCCGTTCCATATGGAAGACGATGATCTCACCGGAGGGGCTGCGCACGGCCGTCGCGCAAGCGTGCTCGAAGCCCCATTTCTTGTTCCATTCCACCCGATAGGGATCACGCTCCCACTCTTCGAGCGAAAAGACATCCTGCTCGCTGACGAAACCGGGATGATCGAGTGCCAGCAGCCTCGGGGTCGTCTCCGTACGGCCGGCGAGGCCATCGCGCAGGAACGCCGAGAATGCCTCGCGGATCGATGGCGACGTCACGACGCCATTCCAGACGCCGGACCACTGATCGGAATCCGAGGTGATCATGACCATGCCATGCGCACCTGCGGCATGGGCGATGTCTTCCAGAACGTCGGGCCAGAGCTCTGGAACGGTCGAAGCCTCGTGGATGCGATCCACGATGCGCTCGAAATCGATATCCGTCATTGGCAGCGATAGACCCATCAGATTCGACCGTGCTTCGCTTGTCCAAGGCCCTTGATACCAACACCCCGCGGGGTGGAACTCAATTGCCACTATTTCCCGGGTGGGCCCGGATCGACGCCTAGCAGAGATTATGTTCCTATTTCAACCGTTTGAGTGCTTTTGAGGTTGCCCTGCCGGCATGCGATCTCGGGGTTCCCGGAGGCGCGGTTCCTGTCCGCACGCGCGGGGGCGCCATTTTCATGATGAAATAGGCCGACGAAGGCGCGTATTGGGCAAAGCCGACGCGCTTGGGGGAGCGCGTACCCGGCAATCCCGGCTATCTCATCGGCTGATGGCGGCCGGGCCGGTTCGGCGCCGCCCGGGCTCTCTCTTGATGGAACTCCTCATCTTTCCCGGAATGCCCGCGCGGCCTGATCGCGCATGGGCTTGATGAGATAGGACATCACCGTGCGCCTGCCCCGGTCTGGATGAAGGCTTCGACCGGCATGCCGGGAAGCAGCGTCGTGCCGTTGAGGCGCGCGACCTCCGTGTCCGGAACCGTGATGCGCACCGTGAAGTAGTTCGTGCCGGTCTTGCTGTCCTGGGTGACGTCGGGGGACTCGAAGCGTCTGGCGTCGCCTTGGCGAGAACGCTGTCGCGCGGGCCGAAGAGCTGGGCGCGGCCTTGCGCCAGGACCAGGATCTCGCGGTGAGCGCCGGGTTCGCGCTAGCGTTCGCGCCAAGCGCGCATCAACTGATCGGAGAGCGGCTTGACGAGGTACGACATCACCGTGCGCTGACCGGTCTGGATGAAGGCTTCGACCGGCATGCCGGCGATCAGCTTCAGCTCGCCAAGGCGTGCGATCTCCGCCTCGGGAACGGCGATGCGGGCGACGTAGAAGCTCGCCGTGCCTTTCTGGTCGACTGAGACGTCGGCGGAGACGTTGCTCACCTCGCCGTTGAGCTGAGGCGTGGTGCGCTGGTTGAAGGCCGTGAAGCGCAACAGCACCGGCTGGCCGACCGACAGACGATCGATCTCGTGCGGGGGAATCCGCACCTCGACGACGAGCGCGTCATGGGCGGGGACGATGAGCATGATCTGCTCGCCGGGGCTGATGACGCCGCCGACGGTGTGCAGCGCCAGTTGATGCACGGTGCCGTCCTGCGGCGCCCGAATATCGATGCGCTTGAGCTGATCCTCGGCGGCCACGCGTTTCTCGACCAGCTCCGAGGTCTTGGCGCGGATCTCGGCGAGATCCTTTCCGACCTCGCTACGCAGATCCTGATCGATCTGCATGATTTGCAACGTGGTCTCGGTGATCCGGCCCCTGGCTTCGGCGATGGCGGCGACCAGCGCGCCGCGTTCGCCATGCACGCGCACCGCGTCGCGCTCGAGCGTGGTCAGGCGCGAGATCTGGACCAGATTCTTTCGCCACAGATCGCGCACGCCCAGCAGTTCCTGGTCGATGAAGGTGGTTTCCCTGTCTTTCGCCTGGATCTGCTCCTCGAGCCCGCGGATCTGCTCTTGAAGCTGGCCGATGCGCTCGTTGAGCTGTGCCTTCTTGCCGGCGCGGGCGACGCGGCGCAGCTCGAACAGCTTGCGCTCGCCGACGATCAAGCGAGCGACGTCCGGATCAGCGATGCGCCCGACGAGGTCTGCGGGAAAGCCGAGCCACTCCTGATCGTCGCGTTCCGCCTCGAGCCGCGCCCGGCGCGCCGTCTGTTCGTCGAGGCTCTTGACGACGATCAGGAGATTGGCCCGCGTCACCGTCTCGTCGAGGCGCACGATCACGTCGCCGGCCGTCACCCGGGCGCCCTCGCGAACGTTGAGTTCACCGACCACGCCGCCAGTCGGATGCTGCACCTTCTTGGTGTAGCTGTCGACCACCAGCGTGCCGGAGCCAATGACGGCGCCGGCCAGTTCCGTGGTCGCGGCCCAGCCGCCGACGCCGCCGGCAAGAATGATGACGCCCGCGAGGCCGGCGCGCAGGTGTTGGCGGATCGCGTGCGGGACCTGGTTCACCGGCTCGCGGTTCACGGGTTTGCTCCCTCGGTTACGATCTTGAGCGGCACCGCCGGCCGCGGCTGCATCATCTTGGCCAGCAGCGCGTCCTTGGGTCCGAACGCCTGCACGCGCCCCTCGGCCATCACGATCAATTGGTCCACACCGGCGAGCGCGCTGGTGCGGTGCGCGACGACGATGACAATGCCGCCGCGCGCGCGCACGCCGAGAATGGCTTGCGTCAGGGCCTGGTCGCCCTCGGCGTCGAGATTGGAGTTGGGCTCGTCGAGCACCACCAGGAAGGGGTCGCGGTAGAGCGCGCGGGCAAGCGCAATGCGCTGCCGCTGCCCGGCAGAGAGCGCCGCGCCGCCTTCGCCGATCGAGGTGTCGTAGCCCTTCGGCAACCGCAGCACCATCTGGTGCACACCGGCCGCGTTCGCGGCGGCGATGGTAGCCTCGGCATCGGGGGCAGGCTCGAAGCGGTTGATGTTCTGCGCCACAGTGCCGGCGAACAGCTCGACGTCCTGGGGCAGATAGCCGATATGGCGGCCGAGCGCCTCGCAGCTCCATTGTTCGAGCGCGGCGCCGTCCAGCCGCACCTTGCCGCGTGCCGCCCCCCACACGCCGACGACGGCACGCACCAGCGACGACTTGCCCGATGCGCTCGGGCCGACGATGCCGACCCCTTGCCCCGGGTTCAACGCGAAGGAGGCATCCAGCACGACGGCGACCTGTTCGCCCGGCGCCGCCACGGAGACGGCCTCGACGGCGAGGGCCTTGCACGGCGGCGGCAACGGCGTCTTCTCCACCTCGGCCGGGAGTTGCGCCCATTGCTGCTGCAGACGTTTCCAGCTCTGCCGGGCCGCGATCAGGCTCTTCCAGTGGGCGATGGCGAGTTCGACCGGCGCGAGCGCGCGCGAGGCGAGGATCGAGCCGGCAATGATAATTCCGGCGGTCGCCTCCTGGATGATGACGAGATAGCCGCCGACGCCGAGCACCGCCGATTGCAGCACCATGCGCAGCACCTTGGAAGCGGAGCCGAAGCCGCCGGTGATATCGGCGGCACTGCGCTGGGTGGCCATGTAGCTGTCATTGGCCTCCGCCCAGCGCGCGGCAAGGCGCCCGCGCATGCCCATGGCCTGCAAGACCTCGGCGTTCCGGCGGCTGGCCTCGGCGAGCGCGTTGCGCTGCGCGATCTGGCCGGTGACCTCCCTGGTGCGTTCGCGCGTCAGCCGGTTGGTCAGGAGGGTCAGCGACACGAGCAACAGCGATCCGATCGACGCCGTGAGTCCGATCAGCGGATGAAACAGAAAGCAGATCGCGAGGTAGAACGGGATCCATGGCAGATCGAACAGCGCGGTCGGGCCGAGCCCGGAGAGATAGCTACGCACCTGGTCGAGATCGCGCACCGGCTGCAGCCCGTCGCCGCTCGCGCGCGCCCGCAACGGCCAGCGCGCGACGATGTCATAGGCGCGCGCCGAGAATGCACGGTCGAGCCATTCGCCGATGCGGACCAGGATGCGCCCGCGCAGAATGTCGAGGAACGCCTGGAACGAATAGAGCGCGACGACCAGTGCGGCGAGGCCGATCAGCGTCGGCACGCTGCGGCTCGGCACCACGCGGTCGTAGACTTCGAGCATGAAGAACGAGCCGGTCAGGTACAGCACGTTCAGCATGGCGGTGATCAGGCCGAGCCCGACCAGCACGCCGCGACAGGCCTGAAGCGGCGAGGACCAGAGACGCGCGTTCGGCGACTGATTGAAGTCAGGTTCTTGAAATTTCATGCAGCATGACCCGCCCGATGTGAGGTGCCGGCTGCGCGCCAAAGCGGCGCGCAGCCGGCGGCTTGCGATTCAGACGTTGATGACGCCGTCGTGGTTTCCGTCGATCCTGACGGAGAAGCTGCTGGACGCCGTATCCCCATCGGCATCAGCGATCTGAACGGTGAAGTCGAGCTTTTCGTCGGGCGCCGGCTGCGACTGGATCAGGCTGAACCCGCCGATATCGAAAGTGTTGTTGTCGTTGCCGGCAATGCCGTCATTGGCGCTGATGTTTTCGATCAGGACCCGGTCGTGGGTCGTTGCACCCGTCGACCACGACACCTTGTCGCCGGTGCTCAGCCCTGTGATGATCAAGTTGCCGTCCTGGTCGATCGTGGCAACGGGAGTAAATGACGTGTTGCCCGTCTTGACGACGAGGTCGGTGACCGAAGCCGACGTGATATTGACGTGCTGGTCGTTGGTGAGCCCGTCGACGAAATTCACCCCCGTTTCCTTGACGGTGCTGAAGGCCGTGATCTTGACGGTGACGGGACCGACGCCCGGGTTGGTCTGGTTGACGGTGAAGGACGCGCCGGTCGCATTGAAGACGTTCTGGAAGTCGATGTTGGCTTCGACGTCGGCCTCGTTCTGGTCCAGATTGGGCACGAGGAAGTTCGTATTCGTGCCCGTCACGTAGGTGATGTACGCGCCCTCAGTGGGATAGTTGGCGTTGTCATTGAGCGCGTTGCCGTTGACACCGAACGAGGTGGTGCTGCCGGCCTGACTGATATTGAGCACGTCCTTGGTCGTGATGTTTCCGCCCTCGGACTGGTTCAGCGGATTCTCCCCGATCACCACGATCTGGGTCGAGGTCGGATCGCCGAAGGTCATGAACAGATTGCTGCCGGAGGGCGCGCCGGCGAAGCTGAAGCTGATCTCCGCGGGCGGGGGATTCTGCAGGACATCGAAGGTGTAGTTGCCGCCGGACAGGGTCAGCTTGAAGAAGTCGATGTCGTTTGCAGTGTGAGTGCCGCTGTTATCAACGTCCTTGTAATAGGTAGCGACAGTGTCGTTGTTCGAGAGATCCCGGAGCAGCGTCATCTGCGAGACCGTGCCATCGAGGATCGTCAGGCTCGCCGGCGAGCTCGTGATGCTGTAGGTCGCCGGATCATCCGCTCCGACCACTCCGTTGAGCGTCTTGGTTACGAAAGAGAGAGCAGAGAAGTCCACCTGCCCATCGGCGATGGGCCCGATGGTCGGCCCGTCGTCCTGGAACTGCACGGCATCGCCGATGCCGGTCGAACTCGTCGCCGTGTCGCCATCACCGTCGGTGACGGTCACCACCGCCAGCAGCGCAGCGTCGGTGATGTTGATCGACTCATCGTAGCTGGTACCTCCTGTCGGGTGCTTCAGCGAAGCGTATTGCGCCACGCTGACGACCCCGCTCGAGCTGTTGATCGCCACCGCGAAGGCCGCCGCCCCGGCGGCACCGCCGATGCGGCCGACCACAAGGCTGCCTTCCTTGAACAGGAAGATGCTGGTGCCGTTCGTCGTATCGAGGCCGGAATCCACCCCGGTGGCAGAGACATCCAGCGAGAACGCGATCGTTCCGCCCTCCTGGTCCGCGCCAAGCGAGCTTCCGGTCGAGCTCACGACAGCGTTCGGGTCCTGCGCGAAGCCGGCCGTCAGATCGGTGCTGACATTGCTGACGCCGGTGAACAACGCCGCCACCGCGGCGTCTGTGGTGTCATCGGCATCTGCCTGGACACCCGCGGTCTCGTCATGCGCCACCGTCGGTGCGCCCTGCACGATCCCCGCCGTCGGGCCGTCGTCCTGGAACTGCACGGCATCGCCGATGCCGGTCGAGCTCGTCGCCTGGTCGCCGTCGCCGTCGGTGACCGTCACCACCGCCAGCAGCGCACTGTCGGTGATCGACACCGAATCGTCGGGATTCGTCGTAGTCGGGTGCTTCAGCGAGGCGTACTGCGCCACGCTGACGACGCCGCTCGTGCTGTTGATCGCGACCGCGAAGGCCGCCGCCCCGGCGGCGCCGCCGATGCGGCCGACCACCAGGTTGCCTTCCTTGAACAGGAAGATGCTGGTGCCGTTGGTGGTATCGAGGCCGGAATCCACCCCGGTGGCAGAGACATCCAGCGAGAACGCAATCGTTCCGCCCTCCTGGTCCGCGCCAAGCGAGCTTCCGGTCGAGCTCACGACAGCGTTCGGGTCCTGCGCATAACCGGTCGGGCTGAGGTCGGTACTGACATTGCTGACGCCAGCAAACAGCGCAATCACGCCTGCCGCGGTGGTGTCATCGGCATCTGCCTGGATACCTGCGGTCTCGTCATGCGCCACTGTCGGTGCGCCCTGCACGATCCCCGCCGTCGGGCCGTCGTCCTGGAACTGCACGGCATCGCCGATGCCGGTCGAGCTCGTCGCCGTATCGCCGTCGCCGTCTGTGACCGTCACCACCGCCAGCAGCGCACTGTCGGTGATCGACACCGAATCGTCGGGATTGGTGGTGGTCGGGTGCTTCAGCGAAGCGTATTGCGCCACGCTGACGACCCCGCTCGAGCTGTTGATCGCCACCGCGAAGGCCGCCGCCCCGGCGGCGCCGCCGATGCGGCCGACCACGAGGCTGCCTTCCTTGAACAGGAAGATGCTGGTGCCGTTGGTGCTATCGAGGCCGGAATCCACCCCGGTGGCAGAGACATCCAGCGAGAACGCGATCGTTCCGCCCTCCTGGTCCGCGCCAAGCGAGCTTCCGGTCGAGCTCACGACAGCGTTCGGGTCCTGCGCATAACCGGTCGGGCTGAGGTCGGTACTGACATTGCTGACGCCAGCAAACAGCGCGATCACGCCTGCCGCGGTGGTGTCATCGGCATCTGCCTGGATACCTGCGGTCTCGTCATGCGCCACTGTCGGTGCGCCCTGCACGATCCCCGCCGTCGGGCCGTCGTCCTGGAACTGCACGGCATCACCGATGCCGGTCGAACTCGTCGCGGTGTCGCCGTCACCGTCGGTGACCGTCACCACCGCCAGCAGCGCACTGTCGGTGATCGACACCGAATCGTCGGGATTGGTGGTGGTCGGGTGCTTCAGCGAAGCGTACTGCGCCACGCTGACGACGCCGCTCGAGCTGTTGATCGCCACCGCGAAGGCCGCCGCCCCGGCGGCGCCGCCGATGCGGCCGACCACAAGGCTGCCTTCCTTGAACAGGAAGATGCTGGTGCCGTTCGTCGTATCGAGGCCGGAGTCCACGCCTGCGGCGGAAACCGCCAGCGAGAACGCGATCGTTCCGCTCTCCTGGTCCGCGCCAAGCGAGCTTCCGGTCGAGCTCACGACAGCGCTCGGGTCCTGCGCATAACCGGTCGGGCTGAGGTCGGTGCTGACATTGCTGACGCCCGCGAACAGCGCCGACACCGTGGCGTCGGTGGTGTCATCGGCATCCGCCTGGACACCCGCGGTCTCGTCGTGCGCCACCGTCGGTGCGCCCTGCGCGATCCCCGCCGTCGGGCCGTCGTCCTGGAACTGCACGGCATCGCCGATGCCGGTCGAGCTCGTCGCCGTGTCGCCGTCGCCGTCGGTGACCGTCACCACCGCCAGCAGCGCACTGTCGGTGATCGACACCGAATCGTCGGGGTTCGCGGCACTCGGGTGCTTCAGCGAGGCGTACTGCGCCACGCTGACGACGCCGCTCGAGCTGTTGATCGCCACCGCGAAGGCCGCGGCCCCGGCAGCACTGCCGATGCGGCCGACCACCAGGTCGCCTTCCTTGAACAGGAAGATGCTGGTGCCGTTCGTCGTGTCGAGGCCGGAGTCCACGCCTGCGGCGGACACCGCCAGCGAGAACACGATCGTTCCGCCCACCGAGTCGGTGCCAAGCGAGCTTCCGGTCGAGCTCACGACAGCGTTTGGGTCCTGCGCATACCCGGTCGGGCTGAGGTCGGTGCTGACATTGCTGACGCCAGCAAACAGCGCGATCACGCCTGCCGCGGTGGTGTCATCGGCATCTGCCTGGATACCCGCAGTCTCGTCATGCGCCACCGTCGGTGCGCCTTGCACGATCCCAGCCGCCGGCCCGTCATCCTCGAAATGCACGGACGTGCCGACCACGGCGCTCGTGGCGTTGGCGCTGCTCAAGCTGAAGCCGCCGATGTCGAAGGTATTGTTGTCGTTGCCGGAAATGCCGTCGGTGGCGCTGATGTTCTCGATCAGGACGCGGTTGTGCGTTCCGCTCGTGGTCCACTGCACCTTGTCGCCGGTGCTGAGGCCGGTGATGATCAAGTCACCGTTGGCGTCGATCGAGGCGGCCGGAGTAAATGACGTCTTGCCGGACTTGACCACGACGTCGGTGAGCGAGAACGACGTGATATTGACGTGCGCGTCGTTGGTGAGTCCGTCGACGAAATTCACGCCGGTTTCCTTGGCGGTGTCGAAGGCCGAGATCTTGACTGTGACGGGCCCGATGCCCGGGTTCGTCTGGTTGACGGTGAAGGACGCAGTGCTCGCATTGAAGACGTTCTGGAAGTCGATGTTGGCTTCGACGTCGGCCTCGTTCTGGTCCAGATTGGGCACGAGGAAGTTCGTGTTCGCGCCCGTCACGAAGGTGATGTACGCACCTTCACCGGGGTTGATCGCGTTGCCGTTGACGCCGAACGAGGTGGTGCTGCCGGCCTGGCTGATATTGAGCACGTCCTTGCTCGAGATGTTTCCGCCCTGGGATTGATTGAGCGGGTCCTTGCCGATCACCACGATCTCGGTCGAGTTCGGATCGCCGAAGGTCATGAACAGGTTGCTGCCGGACGGTGCACCGGCGAAGCCGAAATTGATGACCTCGCTGGCCGCGACCCTGAGGTGGGTACCCAGGTCAAGGGAGTCATCGGGGTTGGTGCCATCCGGATGCTCCAGCGCCTCGTACTGGACGCTCCAGAACTTGCCGCCGCTTACCGGGCTCCCGGTCTCCTCGAGATAGACCGCAAAGACGATGGCGCCGGCCGCGGTCTTTCCGAGCACGATGTTGTCGTTCTGGGTATCCGTGTACAGAAATACCTCTTCCCCGTCATTGGTGAAGAGACCGCTCGTGTCACCGTCCAGCGCACCGCCGCTCCCGTCAGTGAAGGAGAGATTGCCGACCGACCCCGTGACGCCGCTGATGGTGATGACGTTGCCGGTGCTGACCCCGTGGTTGATCTCTGCGGCCGGAGCGCCCAGTGCCGTCAGCCGACTTGAAAATGCGGTCGGGAGGGCCGTGTTGGTATCGTCATTCTGCAGGCCGGCGGTTTCGTCGAGGGTAACGGTCGTGCCGGTAACGGTGACTGTAAGTGCCATGATATCCATCCTCCAAAATAGCTATTGGTGAGGTATGCACTTCAGAAATTCCACGCGCAGACTCGTCGGCGATCCACCGCGTCGGCCTGCTAGAGGCTGATCGCATCGTCGTCGATATCGGAGAAACCCGTGGCGACGCCGACGCCCGTCGAGAAGGCCCTGCCCGAGGTGTGGGCGACCAGCGATAGCGTGGCTCCGCTGGCGACGATCATGTCGTCGCATTCGGCGTACTGCGGAAAGCCCGTGTCGAGGCTGGTGTTGGGGCGTTGAGGAAGGCGAGCAGCGTTGCATCCGCCGAGAGCGTTGCGACCTCGTTATCGGTGCTGCCGGTTGAGGGTATGCGAAATTCCTCGTCGATGACGAGGTTGCCGGAAATACTGAGGGCCATCGATTCCTCCGAGGATAAATGGATTGAAATTCGTCGAAGAATTTCCCATCGCCTGGAGGGGACGCACGCATTACACAACAAAACAGGAATTCATCGTCTCTCAACGGGTGAGAGATCGAGCTTACAACGCAGTCGAAAGCGCGCGCCGCCTCGAGCGACGATCACGCCTTGCTGATTGAATATTTCCTGAAGCAAACAGCGGGCTCAAACATGGCCGCCTCCTCAAACAACAATTGAACTCTACTCTGAAGCCCTCTCAATCAATCAGGGCCAACTCTGTTCAAGTGCCTGTAGGTGCGCAATTTCAATGCTTGTCGAGCCCGCAACCTCGACGAAAGTAGAAACGTTAAACCAATCATTAAATCTTGTAAATAGCGGCGCAATGTCGCTGCGCTCACGAAGCGGGCATCGCGGCACTTCTGACGAATGTGAAGCCTCAGGTCGAGCGCGACCGTTTTAACCACTGAACTACTATTTTTATAGGCGATTCTGAATATCGTCGTTATTCGATATCATCACTCGCTTACGATGCGCTTGATTGGTATCTCGATCAAAAGTGTTCATAAATCAGAATTATAACGAGCGTTAACTCTTGAGTTGTCGACGCCCGTCCTCGCGGGCAATCCGTCTCGCCGGCGCGTGCTCGTCTTCTGAAGGCGCATCCCGGGGCCGCCTGTCCCAATCGCTGGGGACAGACACCGGGCCCCGAAGGCGCTAGCCTTGGCATCGACTTGACCTCAAGACGACAGCAAGGGAGCGAAGCTTGAGCACGGCGCCGCGTATCGACATCGACCCGGCCGCATTCTGGGCCGATCCTTATCCGATGCTCGCGAAGATGCGGAGAGAAGCGCCGATCGCGTTCGTGCCGCAGCTCGGCTCGACGTTGCTGACGAGCCGCGACGACATCTCGATCTCGGAGAAGCAGATCGACGTGTTCTCCTCGCACCAGCCGGCCGGCCTGATGAACCGGTTGATGGGCCACAACATGATGCGCAAGGACGGCGAGGCGCACCAGGTCGAGCGACGAGCGATGTTTCCGACGGTGTCGCCGAGGACGGTGAAGGCGTACTGGACCGCGCTGTTCCAGGCCCATGCCGACCGCATCCTCGATTCAATCGGGCCGGGCCGGATCGATTTCATGCGCGACTTCGCGCTGCCATTCTCCGGCGAATGCCTGAAGTCGATCACCGGCCTCACCAATATCGGCTTTCAGGACATGGATGCGTGGTCGCAGGGCATGATCGAGGGCATCGCCAATTATGCCGGCGATCCCGCGGTCGAAGCGCGCTGCCACGCGGCGACGTCGGGCATCGATGCCGCGATCGACGACATCCTGCCGGTGATGCGTGAGAAGCCCGACCAGAGCATTCTGGGCGTGCTCCTCGCCTCCGGCATGGCCATGGAGAGCGTGCGCGCCAACGTCAAGCTTGCGATCTCGGGCGGGCAGAACGAGCCGCGCAAGGCCATCGCCGGCACGGTGTGGGCGCTCCTGACCCATCCCGACCAGCTCGACCTCGTGCGAAGGGGCGAGGTGACCTGGCTCCAGGCCTTCGAGGAATATGCCCGCTGGATCTCGCCGATCGGCATGTCGCCGCGGCGGATCGCAAAGCCCTGGGGCATCCGCGATGTCGAATTCGAGGCGGACGAGCGCGTGTTCCTGATGTTCGGCTCCGCCAACCGCGACGAGAAGCATTTTGAGCGCGCCGACCTGTTCGACGTGACGCGCGACACCTCGAAGAGCGTCGCCTTCGGCGCCGGCCCGCATTTCTGCGCCGGCGCCTTCGCTTCGCGCGCGATGATCGCCGACGTCGCGCTGCCGACCGTGTTCGCGCGCGCAAGGCAGCTCGAGATCGCCGACGACGAGCCGGTGCGGATCGGCGGCTGGGCGTTCAGGGGCTTGCAGAACCTGCCGGTGAAGTGGCTGCATTAGTTTCGGTAATGTGCATTCGTTGACGGGATGGGCCGTTGCCACAATCGCAGTGTCATCGCCCGGCTTGACCGGGCGATCAGTACGCCGCGGCGTCCGTATGAAACGTTGGCGTCTCTGGAATACTGGATTCCCCGCCTTCGCGGGGAATGACAGCGAGGCGGTGGATGGAGCTTCCGACACCATGGCTCCAGTCCGCCACAATGCCATTATGCCCCTGTTTTGCCCGACGCCTCGAAGAAAATTTCGGACAATTCGTAAGTCGTTGATTTCGTGTACCCCCGCCTACTGTGCATGGGGTTGTTTTCGCAGTTTTGGTTTCGGGCGCAGGTTTCCCGGAGCGCGAGTGCGCGGTCTTCACATCCGCGTGCAGAAAAATTCCATCTGCGTTCGCTCCGCTGCTTGAAAGATTAATCACGCGCGTTGCCGCGCGCGCAGTGTTCGCATCGCTATTTTCCCCGATGTCTCGACAGCTTCTGTAACGCGCCCCATCATTCGTCAAACATGAATGATGACGGCCGCAGGCGGCCGGGAGTTTGGAATGCAGCGTCGCGACTTCTTGAAATTGTCTGCCGGAACCGCAGTTGCCGCTGCGTTCGTCTCCCGCACGAACGCGCAAGGAACGCCACAAGGCGCGGTGAAGGAAATTCGTATCGGCTACCAGAAGAACGGCGTGCTGGTCATCACGCGCCAGCAGGCCGCCCTGGAAAAACATTTCTTGCCGCAGGGTATCGAGGTGAAATGGGTCGAGTTCTCCTCGGGGCCGCCGATGATGGAGGCGATGAATGTCGGCAGTGTCGACTATGGCGCCGTCGGCGATTCTCCGCCGGTGTTCGCGCAGGCCGCCGGAGCTGCGATCGTCTACGCCGCGGGACAGCCGATCACCAACGGCCAGGGCATCCTGGTGCCGAAGGATTCGCCGATCCGCTCGATCGCGGAACTGAAGGGCAAGCGCGTCGGTTTCACCAAGGGCTCCAGCGCGCACAACATCGTGGTGCAGACGCTGGAGAAGGCGGGTCTCACCTATGCCGACATCACGCCGGTCTATCTGACGCCGCCGGATGCAGGTCCCGCCTTCGCCAATGGCAGCATCGAGGCCTGGGCGATCTGGGATCCGTATTTCGCGATCGGCGAGACCAAGCAGAGCGGCCGCATCCTGATCAATGCGCGCGAGGTCACCAAGACCAACTCGTTCTACATCGCCAACCGCGACTTCGCGAAGAACCACGGCGCGGTGCTGCAGCAGATCGTCGACGTCACCAGCGCGACCGCCAAATGGGCCGAGCAGCATCGCGACGAGGTCGCAAAATCGCTCGCCGCCGTCACCGGCATTCCCCTGGATATCCAGACCATCGCGGCCCACCGCTCGTCCTTCGTGGTCGGCCCCGTCACCGACGACATCGTCGCGACCCAGCAGGGCGTCGCCGACCGTTTCCACAAGCTCGGCCTGATCCCCAAGCCGATCGTGATCCGCGACATCGTCTGGCGCAACCCGGCAGCCTGATCGTGCCGACCACTCTTCCCATTCACAGAGGTCTGAACATGAAGCGTATCGTTCAACGCGTGATCGCGGCCGTCGTCACGTCGGTCGGAATCGTCGCGGCCGCCGTCGGCACGACCTACGGCTAGCCATCGGAGCGCATCCATGAGCAAGAGCAACATTCTCTGGTTCCTGCCGACCCACGGTGACGGCCGCTATCTCGGCACCGGCATCGGCGGCCGCGAGGTCAACTTCAACTATCTGCGCCAGATCGCGCAGGCCGCCGACCAGCTCGGCTATTACGGCGTGCTGCTGCCGACCGGGCGCTCCTGCGAGGATTCCTGGATCGTCGCCTCCAGCGTCGCGCCGTTTACCGAGCGGCTGCGCTATCTCGTCGCCGTGCGCCCCGGCCTGCAATCGCCGAGCGTTGCGGCACGCATGACGGCGACGCTCGACCGGATCACCAATGGCCGGCTGCTCGTCAACGTCGTCACCGGCGGCGATCCCGTCGAGAACAAGGGCGACGGCATCTTCCTTGGCCATGACGAGCGCTACGAGGTCACGCGCGAGTTCCTTAGCGTCTACAGCGATCTGCTCGCCGGCAAGACCGTCGATGTCGATGGCAAGCACATCCATGTCGAGGGCGGCAAGCTGCTGTTTCCGCCGGTGCAGTCGCCGCGCCCGCCGCTCTATTTCGGCGGCTCGTCCGATGCCGGCATCGACGTCGCGGTCGATGCCGTCGACAAATATCTCACCTGGGGCGAGCCGCCGGCCTTGGTTGCCGAGAAGATCGCGAAGGTGAGGGAGGTCGCCAGCGCGCGCGGCCGAAAGCTCTCCTTCGGCATCCGCCTTCACGTCATCGTCCGCGAGACCAATGAAGAAGCTTGGCGCGCCGCGAACGAGTTGATCAAGCACGTCGACGACGACACCATCGCCAAGGCGCAAAAGAACTTTGCCCGCATGGACTCCGTGGGACAGCAGCGCATGGCGCAGCTCCACGGCGGCAAGCGCGACAAGCTCGAGATCGCTCCGAACCTGTGGGCCGGCGTTGGCCTCGTGCGCGGCGGTGCCGGCACGGCGCTGGTCGGCGACGCCCAGACCGTCGCGGCCCGCATCAAGGAGTATCAGGACATCGGCATCGATACCTTCATCATGTCGGGCTACCCGCATCTGGAGGAAGTCTATCGCTTCGCCGAGCTGGTGTTCCCGCTGCTCTCGCTGGAGCAGCCGAGCAACGTGACCAGGCTGCACTTCAACGGCGGCCCGTTCGGTGAAACGGTCGGCAGCGATTTCCGTCCGCAACACAGGGTATCGCAGTCATGAGCCTGATCGACAGCGTTTCGCTTCCGCGCAGCTTCCGCCTGCCGCGCGTCGACGGCCTGATCCAGTGGATCGTGCCGCTCGCCATCATCGCGATCTGGCAGGTCGCCAGCGTCACCGGCTTCGTGCCGACGCGGGTGCTGCCGGCCCCGAGCGACGTCCTGCTCGCGGGCTGGAAGCTGCTGCTCTCCGGCGAGCTTGTCCGCAATATCTGGGTCTCGTTCTGGCGCGCCTCGATCGGCTTCTTGATCGGCGGCAGCATCGGCTTCGCCTTCGGGCTCGCCAACGGCCTGTCGCAGCTCTCGGCGAAGCTCACCGACACCACGCTGCAGATGGTGCGCAACGTGCCGCATCTGGCGCTGATCCCGCTGGTGATCCTGTGGTTCGGCATCGACGAGAGCGCAAAGCTGTTCCTGGTGGCGCTCGGCGTGTTCTTCCCGATCTACCTCAACACGCTGCACGGCATCCGCACCGTCGACCCGCAGCTGATCGAGATGGGCCGGATCTACGGCATGACGGACGGTGAACTGTTCCGCCGCGTGATCTTCCCCGGCGCGCTGCCCTCGATCTTCGTCGGCATCCGCTTCGCGCTCGGCATCATGTGGCTGACGCTGATCGTCGCCGAGACCATCGCGGCCTCGTCGGGCCTCGGTTACATGGCGATGCAGGCGCGCGAGTTCATGCTGATCGACGTCGTCGTGCTCTCGATCCTGATCTACGCCCTGCTCGGCAAGCTCGCCGACAGCGCCTCCCGCGTGCTGGAGCGGGCGACGCTCTCCTGGCACCCCGCCTTCCAGAAACGTTAAGCAGAAATACTGGGAATCACATGCAGACAGCGCTTCGTACCTCCCTTTCCGAGACCGAGCTCGCCAGCCGCGCAAGTTTCGCCCCTCACGCCCGCATCGTGCGCGAGGAGCGTCCGCAGCAAGCCATCGGCCTGCCGCTCAGCATCCGGGGCCTGCGCAAATCCTTCGGCAGCAACGAGGTGCTGCGCGGCATCGATCTGCACATCCCCGCCGGCCAGTTCGTCGCTATCGTGGGCAAGAGCGGTTGCGGCAAGAGCACGCTGCTGCGCCTGATCGCAGGCCTGGAGAAGGCCAATGCCGGCAGCATCAGCTTCGGTCAGGACGTGCAGGCGGAAGACATCCGCGTGATGTTCCAGGAGCCGCGGCTGTTGCCCTGGGCCCGCGTGCTCGCCAATGTCGAGGTCGGGCTCGGCCGCGATCGCGCCTCCGCCGATGCGCATGCGCGCGCCGAGAGGGCGCTGACCGAGGTCGGCCTTGCCGACAAGCGCGACCAGTGGCCTTCGGTGCTGTCAGGCGGCCAGAAGCAGCGCGTCGCGCTCGGCCGCGCGCTGGTCTCGCGTCCGCGCGTGCTGGCCTTCGACGAGCCGCTCGGCGCGCTGGATGCGCTGACCCGCATCTCGATGCAGCGCCTTCTGGAGCGGGTCTGGCGCGACCAGGGCTTTACGGCGATCCTGGTGACCCACGACGTTGCCGAGGCCGTGGCGCTGGCCGACCGGGTGCTGGTGATCGAGGAGGGGCGCATCGCCCATGACGTCGTGGTTAACGCCGGCCGGCCCCGCGAACGCGGCTCTGCTGAATTGGCGAGCCTCGAAGCCTCAATTTTGAGCCACCTTTTGTCGGCGGAAGATCGTACCTAAATAGAGGGAACCCCGGCCTTGGGGACCATGCCATGAATGTAGTGCCCCGCGATCTCATGACTGAAATCCCCGTTTCGCCCGCCGATTTCCGCGGCGCCATGCGCCACCTCACCGGCGGCGTCAGCGTCATCACCGCCGGGCGGGGCAAGGACATCACTGGCATGACGGTGACCTCGGTGACCTCGCTGTCGGTGGAGCCGCCGACGCTGCTGGTCAGCATCAACCGCGATGCCTCGTCCTTCCCGCTGATCAGGCGCCACGGCGCCTTCGGCGTGAACATCCTCAACGCCGACCAGCTCGACGTCGCCGAACGCTTTGCCGGCAAGGGCGGGCTGAAGGGGGCCGATCGCTTCGCCGGCGCCCATTGGATCACGGCGGTCTCGGGCGTTCCGCTTCTGGTGGGGGCGTTGTCGGCCTTCGATTGCGAGGTCGAGGAGATCGTCGAGCGGCACTCGCACGGCATCGTCATCGGCCGTGTCAGGGACATCAAGAGCTCGACCCGCACCGCGGCGCTGGCCTATTGGCACGGCCAGTATGTGGCGGTCGACCAGGACGAGGACGCCGTAAGGCTCGCCGACGTCAGCGTTCCCGCGCGCAGCCGGCGCGGCATTTGATCGCCTGACTCAGGCTGGCCTTTTTTCCGGCACCGCTCTAGAAGCGCCCTGAGCTTCCCATCCGGGAGGCAATGGAGCGGAACGATGAAGCGCGTCGCGACCTGGGCCTTCTACGCCATCGGCGCGCTCGCGATCGCCTATCTCGCGCTCTACGCCTATGCGATGTTCTCGGGCCAGCCGATCGTGCCGGGCGATCCCATCCACATCTTCCGCAAGCCGGATGCGCCGAGCTATTCGTAAGGCTCGGGCGGTCCCGTAGGGTGGGCAAAGCGAAGCGTGCCCACGCATTTTTCGTGATCGAGAGAGATGGTGGGCACGGCGCAAGAGCGCCTTTGCCCACCCTACGGCACCGAGCGTGTGGCGCTACCCCCGCAAGATCGCCAGCGCCAGCGCCTGTGCGCGCGGCACGATGCTGTCGATCTCGAGATACTCCTCCGGCGTGTGCGCGAGGCCGCCGACCGGGCCGAGGCCGCAGATGGTCGGCGTGCCCACGGCGGCGGTGAAGCCGGAATCGGCGCAGCCGCCGGAGAACTCGCCCTGCAGCGTGGTGAGGCCGACCTTCCTTGCGCCCGCCTGGTAACCTTCGAACAGCGCCTTCGACTCCGCGCTCTGCACCACCGGCACGAACTCGCCCTTGATCGTCAGCGTCGCGCTGGTGCCCGGCACGTAGGAGGTCGCGACGATGTTCTCGATCGCGGCCATGATCCTGGCGCGATCGGCAGGATCGACATAGCGCAGGTCGATCTGGCCTTCGGCATGAGGCGCCGTGGTGTTGACCGATTGCCCGCCGGAGACGAGGCCGACATTGAGCGTGATGCCCTTGTCGAGATCGGTCAGCGCGTGGATCTGCACGATCTTGTGCGCGAGCTCGCCGATCGCGCTGATGCCGGCTTTGAAATTGGCGCCGGAATGCGCGGCCTTGCCGGTGATGGTCATGTGCATGAAGATGCCGCCCTTGCGTCCCGTCACGACATTGCCGGTGGGGCGGCCCGGCTCGGAATTGAACACGGCGCGCGCGGCGCGTCCCTCGCGCTCGATCACCGGGCGCGACGACGGCGATCCGATCTCCTCGTCCGAGGTGATCAGCACCTTGATCGGGTGCGGCGAGCCGCCGAACTTGTGGAAGGCGGTCGCCACGAACACGTTCATGACGAGACCGGACTTCATGTCGGAAACCCCCGGACCATAGGCGCGGCCGTCCAGAATCGTGAACGGCCGCCGCCCGGCCTCGCCCTTGCCGAACACGGTGTCGCGATGGCCCATCAACAGCACCGGCTTCTCGTTGCTGCCGGGCTTGGCTACCTCGGCATGGATCGCATCGCCGAACGTGCCGTCGGCCTCGCGCCGGCAGGGAATGCCGTGCTCGGCAAAGTGCCGCTCGAACCGCGCACCGACCGCATCGACGCCTTCCTTGTCATACGATCCGGAATCGATGTTCACGACATCGCGCAAGAGATCGATCATCGCCTGCTTCTGCGACGCCAGCCAGTCCGTGATTTGAGCTTCAGACATGTGTATCCTCGTGGTTCCCACGCGGGGTTATAGGACCTTGCGCAGGCGTGGCCTAGTCGCTGGATGCGATGCGGCCATGTGTTCTCTTCCGTAGCCCGGATGAGCGAAGCGATATCCGGGGAAGCCGCCGCACCGTCCCGCATGTCGCTTCGGCATGCGGGTTACGGCGTTCAAGGAGGCAGCCCTACCGGCTCGGCTCGGCCTTCGCCTCGGCACCGCGAAGCTGCGTTGCGACGACCAGGGCACCGATCTTCCGGCCCATGTCCTTGCCGACCTCGGTCGAGAACCGGTAGTGGAAGCCGGCGTAGATGCGGGCATTGGCGACTTCGTCGCTGTAGTCCTGCAGCCGAGACCATTTGCGTGTGACCCCCGGTGCCGTCGGGCTGGTCAGGGAGAACTCGCCGAAATCTCCGACGACGCTCTGGAGCACGGTCGAAATCGCGGCCGAGGTGATGCAGTGCGCGCAGGGATATTCCGGATGCATCGGCGTGTCCCCGAGCGGCAGCCAGGACGGATCGCGCGGCGTCGCGGCATTCGAGGTCAGATCGGCGTTGCGTATGGCCGTGATCGGGCGCCAGAAATTGTAGTGATACTTGGCCTCGAACACGGCGACGATGGCATCGTTGCCGGTCATCGATGTCAACGCGTAAAGCCGGGCGCAGTCGACGAGGTCCATTCCCTTGGCCATCGCGGCCTGCTTCACGATGGGGTTGTAGGTGCGGGCGCCGACGAAGAACCAGAAGCGGCCGATCGTGGTTTGCTCGGGCGTCCGGGTCGGGCTGCCGCGGCCGCCGACCTCGCGGATTTCGTTGACGTCCTTGGTCCAGACCTCTGAATCGAGCGCCGGCGGCGGTCCGGGACGGAACTGCGATCCAGACGTCATCACCCATGGCGTTGTCGCGCCCGTGGTCTGGAACAGCGGAACAGCGGTTGGAACATAGACGCCCGCCGTGGTCAGGGGGCGGTAAGACTCCGGAGCGTTGCTGCCGTCGTTGGCGCGAAGCTGGATGATCTGCACCGCGGCGTCTTTGCCGAGCGCGATGCCGGCGGTCTTGGACTCGCCCTCGGCGATCGGCGCCAGAGAGTTCGTCAGCGTCGAATCCAGATCCGGCTTGATATCCGGATAGATCGACAGCAGCACGTCGTGAGCCGCGACCGCCGCCGCGGCTTCCCGCGAGGTCGAACGTTCCGCGGACAATGTGAGCTTATAAGGCGCGTAGCGGCGGTCGATCGCGTTGACGGCCTCGAACATCGCAACGTGCATCATGGTCAAAGCGCGGCTGTGCGGCGCCGGAAGAATCTGTTTCTCGGCGGCGATCGCGTCGGCCTTTGCGTTCCAGTCCATGATCACGTCGGCGCGTGCAAGCGGCGCTGTGGCTGTGATCAGGGTTGCAACCAGCGATAAGCGGGAAATCGTCCACGAAGTGCATTTCATGGCGTGCCCTTTCGGTTGAAGGAGGTTCGCAAAATGCGGATGCGGCACCTCGCCGGCATCCTGCCAAGCGGCCCCGGGACTCTAGCGATGTCGCGGCATGTCGATTGTGAACTGCTTCACGCGCGGGGTGCGGCCATGTGTTCCGCGCCATCCGGGCTACGATGCCAATAACTCCCCGCTGTCGTCCCGGCCTCCTGCGCAATTGCGCACGGGGGGCGGGACCCATACCGCGGGATGTCTCGCGCATGGGCGGTCTGAGTACCGAACGGCTGATCTTCGTCAAACTGCTCCCTGGGGTTATGGGTCCCGGCCCCCGTGCGCAATTGCGCACTAGGCCGGGACGACATCGAGAGCATGTGGGCAACGTGTGTCTTGCCCCGAAAAGAAAAATGCCCGGGACTGGCCCGGGCATTCGTAGTCTCAAAATTGTCAGAAGCCCTTACGCTCCCACCATCGGCATCCGCGGATATTCACCCGGCGTGCCCGCCGGCGTGATCGGGATGCCGCCGTCGGCATATTCGTTGAGCTTGTTGCGCAGCGTGCGGATGGAGATGCCGAGGATGTTGGCGGCATGGGTGCGGTTGCCGAGGCAGTGCTTCAGCGTCTCCAGGATCAGGTCGCGCTCGACGTCGGCGACGGTGCGGCCGACCAGTGCGCGCGTCACCTGCTCGGCGGCCATGGTCGCATGCGCAACCGCCGGAGCGGTCTTGGCGAGGTCGAGCCGGTCGCCGTCCGGGGTGATGATCGCGTCGGGACCGATCTCGTCGCCCTGCGCCATCAGCACGGCGCGGTGCATGGTGTTCTCGAGCTCGCGGACGTTGCCCTGCCAGCGGTTGGTGGAGAGCACGCGGCGGGCCTCCGCCGAGATCGGGCGCATCGGCACGCCGTTGGCCTCGGCATATTTCTTCACGAAGTGCTGGGCGAGCTCGAGGATGTCGGCCGGGCGCTCGCGCAGCGGCGGGATCTTCAGGTTCACGACGTTGAGGCGGAACAGCAGGTCCTCGCGGAACGTGCCTTCGCGCACCGCTTCCGCCAGATTGCGGTTCGAGGTCGCGATGATGCGGATGTCCACCGCGACCGGCTTGGTGCCGCCGACGCGGTCGATCACGCGCTCCTGGATGGCGCGCAGGAGCTTGGACTGCAGGCGGACATCCATCTCCGAGATTTCGTCGAGCAGCAGGGTGCCGCCGGTCGCTTCCTCGAACTTGCCGATACGGCGGGCGACCGCGCCGGTGAAGGCGCCTTTCTCGTGGCCGAACAGCTCGGACTCCAGGAGATGCTCGGGGATCGCGGCGCAGTTGATCGAGATGAACGGGCGCTTGGCGCGGGCCGAGCGGGTGTGGACGTAGCGGGCCAGCACCTCCTTGCCCGTCCCGGACTCGCCGGTGATCATCACCGATGCATCGGAGCCGGCGATCTGCTGCGCCAGCTTGATCACGCGCGCCATGGCGTCGTCGCGGTAGACCAGCTCGCGGGAATCGTTGGCGACGGCGGCCAGCACCGCGGCGATCAGCTCCGGCTCCGGCGGCAGCGGGATGTATTCCTTGGCGCCGGCGTGGATCGCGGCGACCGCGGCGCGGGCGTCGTTGGTGATGCCGCAGGCGACGATCGGAGCGTGGATGTGCTCGGCCTCGAGCCGCATCACGAGGTCGCGGATGTCGAGGGCGACGTCGACCAGCAGCAGGTCGGCACCCTTGCCGCCGCGCAGCACCCGCATCGCCTGCTCGTGATCCTCGGCATGGGTCACGGTGGCGCCGTTCTCCATCGCGATCTTGGTGGCGGTGGTGAGCTGGCCCTTCAATGTGCCAACGATGAGAAGCCGCATGTCAGTCTCCTGTCCGTCTGGTCGCGCTGCCGCGCGTCATTCCCTGCGTATTAGGTGCGTTCGGTCTTGATGATTTCGGTCATGGTCACGCCGAGCTTGTCCTCGACCAGGACGACTTCGCCGCGGGCGACCAGCTTGTTGTTGACGTAGATGTCGATGGCCTCGCCGACGCGGCGGTCGAGCTCGAGCACGGTGCCGGGCCCGAGCTTCAAGAGCTCGCTGACGTCCATCTTGGAGCGGCCGAGCACGGCCGAGACCTGCACAGGCACGTCGAACACGGCTTCGAGGTCGGCGGCGGCACGCGTCGCGTATTCGTCCTCGTTGTAGCCGACATCGGTGCTGGCAGGCGGCATCGGGCCGTTGAGATCGGGCAGCGGGACCTGTCCGTCGGTGTCGCTCATGATTTAGCTCCCCCTGCGGGACGCGATATAGCGTCCGACCATGTCGTCGATCTTGGCTGCGATGGCACTGCGTTCCAGCACGACACCGCCGTCCGCCCATTCGATCCGGCAGTCGCCGATGGCGATTTCAGGCTCGGCCAGGATCACCAGCCGGCCTTCGAAGCCGCTCTGCTTCGCCAGCCGCTCGATCTTCTCGCGCGCGGCGTCATAGAGCGCATCGTTGATGCGGACGACGAGATGCGGCGTCGCGACCAGATGCGAGAAGCAATCCTTGACCAGCGCGACGATCTCGCCGAGCGGCTCGGCGTCGACGAGGTCGGCGCACAGCTTGCGCGCCACGGCGACCGCGACCTCGACCGCTTCGGTCTCCATCCTGGTCTCGATGTTGCCGATGCCGGAGGCAACGCCGCGGATTCCGATGTTGATCTCCTCCATGGCGAGCGCGACGCGGCGGTCGCTCTCGGCCTTGGCCTCGCGCTGGCCGGCGGCAAATCCGTCCTGGTAGGCGCGCGCCTCCGCTTCCGCGACTTTCTGGGCGATCTCGGCCGCGGTCGCGGCCTTCTCGCGCGGCGACCGCTCGGGCGCCGCGAAGTCGGTATCGAACAGGAATTTTGCCGGAGCGGCCATCAGTACACCAGCTCGTCGTCGGCGCGGTTCTTGGTCAGCATGATCTCGCCCTTGGCGGCGAGGTCCTTGGCGAGGTTGACCAGCAGCGCCTGGGCCTCGTCGACGTCGCGCAGGCGGACCGGGCCCATCGCGGCCATGTCGTCCTGCAGCATCTTGGCCGCGCGCGAGGACATGTTGCCGAAGAAGAAGTTGCGGACGTCCTCGTTGGCGCTCTTGAGTGCGACGCCGAGCTTGTCCTTGTCGACGTTGCGCATCAGGGTCTGTGCCGAGCCGGAATCCAGCTTCACGAGGTCGTCGAAGGTGAACATCAGCGCCTTGATGCGCTCCGCCGATTCGCGGTTCTCTTCTTCGAGCGAGGTGATGAAGCGGGTTTCGGTCTGGCGGTCGAAATTGTTGAAGATTTCCGCCATGACCTCGTGGGCGTCGCGGCGGCGGGTCTGCGACAAATTGGACATGAACTCGGTGCGCAGCGTCTTCTCCACGCTCTCGATCACCTCCTTCTGCACCGCCTCCATCTTCAGCATGCGGTTGACGACGTCGAGCGCGAGCTCTTCCGGGAAGATGCCGAGCACGCGGGCGGCGTGTTCCGGCTTCAGCTTCGACAGCACGACCGCGATGGTCTGCGGATATTCGTTCTTGAGATAGTTGGCGAGGACTTCTTCCTGCACGTTGGAGAGCTTCTCCCACATGTTGCGCCCCGCGGGACCGCGGATCTCGTCCATGATGCCGTTGACGCGTTCGGGCGCCAGATACTGCTGCAGCAGCCGCTCGGTGGCGTCGAAATTGCCCATCAGCGCGCCGGAGGCGGACATCCGCGAGACGAATTCGAGCAGCATGTCTTCCACCGTGTCGACCTCGACGGTGCCGAGCGTCGACATCTCCAGCGAGAGCTGGCGCACCTCGTCGTCGTCGAGCAGGCCCCAGATCTTGCCGCCATATTGCTCGCCGAGCGCCAGCATCAGGATCGCGGCGCGTTTCGGCCCCGCCACCGTTTCGGCCTTGCCCGTGCGGCTGCCGGCGCGCTGGCCGAGCGTGGAGATCACGCTGGTGATGTCGTTCGAGTTGGCGTTTTGCAAGGAGGCGGCCATGTCAGATCACTTCTTGATTCACTTGGCGGTTACTTGGTTGGCTCGGTGAGCCACTGGCGGATGATGGCGACGGTTTCGTTGGGGTTGCGCTCGGCGAGCTCGCCGACGCGATGAACGGACTGGGCGTGGACCTGGCCCTGGATGGTGGCGACGTCGATCGCGCTCGCGGCCCCGCCCGGCAGGAGGGGCTGGCCGGCGGGAGCTGCTTCTTCGGACGCCGCCGGACCGGAGAGGACGCCGCTGATGGCGGCGGCGACTTCGTCGGAGGCGAGGATGCGCTTGACCAGCGGGCGGATCACCATGAACAGCACGACGAGGCCGAGCAGCATCATCACGCCGAGCTCGACGAAGTACATCAGGTCGTCCTTGGTGAACTGCAGCATGCCGAGGAAGCCGCCGGGTTCGCCGATCGGGGCGGTGGAGGGGGCGTCGGCGAAGCGCAGGTTCACGACCTCGACCTGGTCGCCGCGCTTCTGGTCGAAGCCGATCGCCGAGCGAACCAGGGTGGCGATGCGGTCGAGCTGCTCCTTGGTGCGGTCGGTGTAGGCCAGCTCGCCCTTGTCGTTCTTGGTATAGATGCCGTCGACCAGCACCGCGACCGAGATGCGGTTGACGCGACCGGCCTCGGTCACCTCGGTCTTGGTGGTGCGGGAGATCTCGTAATTGTTGGTCTCCTCGGTCTTCTTGCTCTGGTCCTTGGCCGCGACGCCGTTGTTCTGCTGGTTGCCGGGCAGCTCGTTGTTGACGGTGACCTGGCCGTTGTTGTCGGCGGTCATGCTGCTTTCTTCGCGGGTCTGGCTCGAGCGCAGCACGCGGCCTTCGGGGTCGAACTTGTCCGAGGTCTGGGTGACCTTGTTGAAGTCGAAATCGGCGGAGAGCTGGACGCGGGCCCGGCCGGAGCCGACCACGGAGGACACGATGTCCTCGACCTGCTTGCGCAGCCGCTTCTCGAAGGCGGTGCGGCGCTCGTCGCCGAGCGCCTGCTCGGGATCGGTCTGGGCGCCGTCGGCGAGCAGCTGGCCGGCCTCGTCCACGATCGAGACGCGCTGCGGCTTCAGCCCGTTGACGGCGGAGGCGACGAGGTGGCGGATGGCGCGGATCTGCTGGGCTTCGAGCGAACCGCGCACCCGCACCACGATCGAGGCTGACGGCTCCGGTGCCTCGCGGGCGAACAGCGGGCGCTCGGGCAGCACCAGATGGACGCGGGCGGCCTGGATGCGGTCGATGGCGCGGATGGTGCGGGCAAGCTCGCCCTCCAGCGCGCGCAGATGATTGATGTTCTGGACAAAGGAGGTGGTGCCGAGCGCGTCCGACTTGTCGAACACCTCGTAGCCGACCCCGCCGCCCTTGGGCATGCCGCCCTCGGCGAGCTTCATCCGCAGGCGCGTGACCTTGTCCTTGGGCACCATGATGATCGAGCCCTCATTGCGGATCTCGAACTGGATGCCCTGGCGTTCCAGGTCCTTGATAATACTGGAGGAATCTTCGACGCTGAGGTCCGTGAACAGCGTTGTCATCTGCGGCGTGGTGACCCGCATGATGACGAACGCGAAAAAGCCGATGAGCGCGGCGGTGACCGCGATCATCGCCCCGAACCGGGCGGCACCGATACTTTTTAAGAAGTCCGCAAGACCTTGCAAGCAACCGCCCCGAAGCTTCGACCCGCAACCGAGCGGTCGACTGGGCAATTATTGCCTAGGTGATGGTTTCGATATGGTTAACGAAGGTTAAGAGGTCGGACAAAAGTAGCGTCATGAAAAAAATCGGCCTCGCAGGGCGAGGCCGATTTTCGTCAAAAGCCGCAGATTTCCGGATCGCCTACTGGCGATATTGCTGGATGCGGGTGGTGCGAAGACCCGCCAGACCGTGCTGGTCGATGGAAAACTGCCAGGAGAGGAATTCGTCGACCGTCAGGGTATAACGGCTGCAGGCCTCCTCGAGGGAGAGAAGTCCGCCACGCACAGCGGCGACGACCTCGGCCTTGCGGCGGATGACCCAGCGTTTGGTGCCGGGCGCGGGCAGATCTGCGATCGTCAGCGGACTGCCGTCCGGCCCGATGACGTATTTTACCCTCGGGCGATGGGGTTCTGTCATGGCGTACTCACAAACTCTCAACCACTGAACTCACGCCGTAACCGTAACCCCGTCGGCTTAAAAATCCGCTAAGCCTAAGGCTTCAATACAATTCTCGTTGAAACTTGCGGGAACGCGACCGGCCCGGGGCGCTAAAGACGTGGTTTCAGCGGGCCGGGCGGGGCAGAAGGTAAATACTTTACTAATAACCGGGGCTAGCGCGCGATGCTGCAAAGCCCTCAACTGTCGTCCCGGCCTAGTGCGCGCAATTGCGCACGGGGGCCGGGACCCATACCGCGTGATCTAGCGATGAGACGCGGGCAGCAGTACCAAGAACAACGTCCTAACCAAAAGTCTTCGCCAAGCTTCTGCCTGTGGTTATGGGTCCCGGCCTTCGCCGGGGCGACATCGAATGTGTGGCCCGCCTCAGCCTCAATTGCTGCTCGTCGCAATAATGCTCTTCACCTGGCTCAGCGTGTAGCTGGCGCCGTCGATCGTCAGCAGCGGCGGCGACTGGGTCAGGTCGACCGAGGACACCACGCCCTGCACCTGTGCGGCGATGCCGACATTGTTCCCCGCGACGTCCTTGCCGGTGGCCGAGATCGTGTACTTGCCGTCGGGCCACTGCGTGCCGTCATTGCCCATGCCGTTCCAGGTGAAGGGAATGTCGGAGCCGGCGGCGGCCGTGTACTTGCCGGTGAACACGGTCTGGCCGCTGGCATTGGCAACGGTGATGTCGACCGTGGAATCGCTGGGCACGTTGAGATGCCAGGTCGCCGACGATTTCGTCATGGTCGCGGTCGAGCCGTCGACCAGGGCGGTCTTGCCGACGAAGCCCAGCGCCTGGGTCGCCTGCGTGGTCTGCTGCAGGGTGACGAGCTGGGCCAGCGAATCGTTGGTCTTGAGCTGCTGCTCGACGCCGGCGAACTGCACCAGCTGCTGGGTGAACTGGTTGGTGTCGAGCGGATCGAGCGGGTTCTGGTTCTGCAGCTGCGTCGTCAGCAGGGTCAGGAAGGTCTGGAAGTTGCCGGCGAGCGTCGAGCCCGTGGTCGAGCTCATGTTCGAGCTCGAGGAGGACTTCGGGATGTCGGTCGTGCCGGAGACGGGCGTAGGCGCGGTGGCGGCATTCGTGGTGGTCATGGTCGAATACTCCTCACACTCTGATGTCGACGCCGCTGCTCGATCCGAGCATGCGGCCGTAGCCGCGCCCCACGGGCGCTGCGGGAACGCTGTCGTCCTCGCTGATGATCAGCCGGCGGGCATTGCCGCCATTGTCGTTGTTCTGGCCGGATTGCTGGCCCGACGAGTTCTGGTCGCGCAGGCTGAAGGACAGCCCGTTGCTGCCGGTCTTGAAGCCGGCATCGTCGAGCGCGCGCTGCAATTGCGGCGCGTCCTGCCGCAGCATCTGCAGCGTCTCCGGCTTCTCGACCGTCAGATGCGAGGTGACCTGGCCATTGCGGTCGACATTGATGCGGACGTCGATACGGCCGAGATCGAGCGGGTCGAGGCTGATGTCGAACCGCGTCTTGCCGGCGCGTGCGGCGGCGGCGATCTCGATCGGCACGGCGTTGATCGGCACGGCCTGGGAGGTCGCCGCGGTCGCGGTCAGGGTTGCGGTCGAGGCGGTCGCGGCCGACGTCGTGGTGGTCAGCGGTGCCTGCACGGCAGCGGCGGCCTGCGCGCCGGGATCGGGCGTGTTGAAAGCGGCCTGCGCATTGGCATGGGCGTGGGCCGCCGGTGCGGCGGGGATCGCGTCGGGCGCGCGGTCCGAAGCGTTGGTCTTCGCCTCGGCCGCGTTGCCGTCGGCCTGCGGCTTGGCGGCTTGCGCATGTGCGGCATTGGCGGGCGTCGCAGTCGCCGGCGTGAGCGCGGCGTTCGCCTTGCCCGTATCCTGGCCGATATTGGAGACGTCGCTGGCGCCGGCAGCGGTGGCCGCGGCCTTGAACGAGGTCTTCGGCGTGCCCTGGTCCACCGCGGCGATCAGCCCGCCATTGGTCTTGGCATCGGTCGCGGTGCCGGTGGTCGTGTCAGTTGCGCCGGTGGCGGCATCGGCCAGCGTCGCCGACGTGTCGGCATCGACTTTCGCGCCGGCGGTCTTGGCGCTCTTGTCGCCTGGTGTTGCGGTATCGGTCTTGGTGCCCGCGATCTGCGCCGCGGTGGAGGTGCTGACGGCGATGCCGGCGGCGGCGATCGTCAGCGGTGAGGCGGCGGCATCGCCGGCCTGGCCCGCGGCCGCGTTCGGATCGAGCGGGACGACGGGCGCGGCGACGATGACGGCGTTCGGATCGGGCACCGCGGTCTGCGTCGCATCGATTTGCGCCGTAGCTGCCGCATCGACGGCGGCCGTGAGGCCGTCGCCGGCGTCGGTCTTGTCGCCCTTGGTCTCGTCGGACTTGTCGGCCGATTTGGCGTCGGACGTCTCGGACTTATCCTTGGTCTTGCCCGCCTTGACCTGATCCTTGTCCGAATTCTTGGCCGCGTCGTCCGTGGCGTCGCTCTTCGCGGGCGCGGACGCATCGGTGTCGTCGCTGGCCTTGCTCTGCGTGGCGCTATCCGTGGAAGCGGTGTCGCGCGAACTCCGGTCGGAGGCGGAGGACGACGAGGCTGAATCGGTCCGGCGCGGCGCGGTATCCTGCGCCGGCGCATTGTTGCTGATCGCCTGGGTGTTGCTGTCGACCAGCGAGCCGAAGGAGTCGCTCGGCGCGGTATCCTTGGACGCTTGCGAGCGCGCAGGCTTCTGCTGCGCACTCGAAACCTGCACGTTTGCCACTAGATCTGACGAAACACCGACCACAGGCGACCCCTTGGAAACATCTTCGGCAAAGGGGTAGCAAGGAGCGGGCCAGCCTCCCTCCAAGCAATTTTATCAATATAATTCAATGGCTTGAAGGATCGCTGCCCCCGCCGCAAGGGCTGGAAGAACCCCGCCATTTCTGCCTCCCCGGCAAGAATTGCCCTAAGCTGGCCAGCCCTGCGATTGCTTCACCGGAATGCCGCCTATATTAAAGAGATCGCTCTCAGCCGCTTTCGACCGGGCAAGTCGCGCCCCTGCGGGAACCCAGGTTCCCCGGGACCGTTCATGCCCCGGTCAAAGGCAAATCGCGGATCGCCGAACGCCGCCGTCACAAGAAGCCATGCTCAACAGTCTGGATCTCGAAGGCCGTCCTGAGGACACCAGGGTCGTCGTCGCCATGTCGGGCGGCGTCGATTCCTCGACGACGGCTGCGCTGCTCAAGGCGGAAGGCTACGACGTCGTCGGCATCACGCTGCAGCTCTACGACCATGGCGCGGCGACCCACCGCAAGGGCGCCTGCTGCGCCGGCCAGGACATCCACGACGCCCGCGACGTCGCCGCCAAGCTCGGCATTCCCCATTACGTGCTCGACTACGAGGACCGCTTCCGCGAGTCCGTCATCGACAATTTCGCCGACAGCTACGCGCTCGGCGAGACGCCGGTGCCGTGCATCGAGTGCAACCGCAGCGTCAAATTCCGCGACCTCTTGAAGACCGCGCGCGAACTCGGCGCGCAGGCGCTCGCCACCGGCCATTACGTCGCCTCGCGCCGCCGCGACGACGGCTCGCGGGCGCTGGTCTGCGCGGCAGATAGCGACCGCGACCAGAGCTATTTCCTGTTCGCGACCACGCAGGAGCAGCTCGACTTCCTGCGCTTCCCGCTCGGCGACATGACCAAGCCCGAGACGCGTGAGCTCGCGCGCCGCTACGGCCTGTCCGTCGCCGACAAGCACGACAGCCAGGACATCTGCTTCGTGCCCACGGGGCGCTACACCGACATCATCACCCGCCTGCGTCCGAACGCGATGGACCCCGGCGACATCGTCGATCTCGACGGACGCGTGCTCGGCCAGCATCACGGCATCGCCAATTTCACCGTCGGCCAGCGCCGCGGCCTCGGCATCGCCTCCGGCTCGCCGCTGTTCGTGGTGCGGCTCGATGCCGCGAACCGACGCGTCGTGGTCGGTCCGCGCGATGCGCTGAAGATGCACCGCATCGCCTTGCGCGACGTCAACTGGATCGGCGGCGGCGACATCGACAGCGCCATCGGCAACGGCCTCGAAATGTTCGTGCGCGTGCGCTCGACCCGTTCGCCGCAGCCGGCCTGGCTGCGCGGCGCTGGCGGCCATTACGAGGTCGAGCTCGTCGCCGGCGAGGAGGGCGTTTCGCCCGGCCAGGCCTGTGTGTTCTACGACGCGCCTGGCGGGCAGGCCCGCGTGCTCGGGGGCGGCTTCATCCAGAGCGCCGCGGCGAAGCTCGGCGCCGCGACATCGCGCCCGCTCGCGGAAGCCGTGCGCGGCTAATCTTGCCGAGATCGGCCCCACCTGCTACCGCGGGAACGATCGTCTCACATTAGTTTAAGAGTATCGGGGCAGGGGGCATGGCAGCAGACATCTCGCGAGCCGGGGTCGAGAAGGCCTATGGCCGCTGGGCGCCGGTCTACGACCTCGTGTTCGGCAAGGTCTTCGACGCCGGCCGCCAGTCCACCATCGCGGAGGCCGACCGCATCGGCGGCCGCATCCTCGACGTCGGCGTCGGCACCGGCCTGTCGCTGTCGGACTATTCGCGCAGCACGAAGATCTGCGGCGTCGACATCTCCGAGCCGATGCTGCGCAAGGCGCAACAGCGCGTGCGGGCCGAGCGCCTCTGCAACGTCGAAGTGCTCTCGGTGATGGATGCGAAGAACCTCGCCTTCCCCGAAAACTTCTTCGACGCGGTGGTCGCGCAATACGTCATCACCGCCGTGCCCGATCCGGAGGGAACGCTCGACGAGTTCGTGCGCGTGCTCAAGCACGGCGGCGAGCTGATCCTGGTCAACCACATCGGCGCCGAGAGCGGCCCTCGCAAACTGTTCGAGCTCGCTTTTGCGCCCGTCGCCCGCCGCCTCGGCTGGCGCCCGGAATTTCCGTGGGCCCGCCTCGTCAACTGGGCCGCCAAACACGGCGGCGTCACGCTCACCGAGCGCCGCCCGATGCCCCCGATGGGCCACTTCTCGCTGATCCGCTACCGCAAATCGTGATCTTGCCGCGGGAACACGCGCCGAGGCCGGTGCGTTTTCCTTTCATGCGCACGACATCAAACATCATCCTGGCCAGCCTCCTGATCGCCGCCTCCGGCAGTGCGATCGCGCAGGCTCCGCCCGCCCCGGCGACGCCGCCGCAACAGACCGCGCCGCCATCCCCGCAACATATGGCCAACTGCGCCCCGCAGGACCGCCCGAACCGCTCGCCCGACGGCACCACCATTGGGCAGTCCCGGGAACCGCTCGGCGACAAGCTGGCCAAGTCCGACGGCGTGCTCTGCCCGCCCTCCGGGATAGACCCCGACATGCACGCCCCGGCCCCCGACACCGGCGGCAACACCCCGGTGATTCCGCCCCCCGGCAGCCCCGGCGGCGACCCGAATGTGAGGCCGAAATAGGCCTTGTTCGGTCCCGGATATCGTCATGACCGGGCTTGTCCCGGGCATCCACGTTCTCCGGGTGCCGAATAGGCTCGTGGATGGCCGGGACAAGCCCGGCCATGACGGAATCAGTGGTGGATGAGGTCGATTCAGGCGCTGAATTCATCCCGCCAATCGCCCGACCTTTGCTTGACTTCCCGCCGCCCCCTTCTTTATATGCCGCGCGTTCGCGAGATCGGCCGTTCCGCCGTTCGCGACCCTGTGGCGGGGTAGCTCAGCTGGTTAGAGCACGGGAATCATAATCCTGGGGTCGGGGGTTCGAGTCCCTCTCCCGCTACCATCTTTCCCCACACCCCTTTGACGTGGTTTGGGTAAGCGGTTTCACCCAGCAGGGTATTCAGTCGACCTGCTATCTCGACGGTCACGCCGCCTGTACGTTCTGGATCGCGGAAGACAGTGACGGTTTCGACGAGATCTCTGATCGCCTCGGCGGCCTCTCCGTCGCCGGCTCTTGCGCCGTTCGCCAGCGCCTCCTCAAGCCGTCCGAGCTGCTCTTCATATTGTTTAAGGATGGCCGGGTGCAGCGCGACGTCCTTTTGAGGTGGCGGTTCATGCCGCAACTCCTCGGATATTCTCCTCCGTTCGGCGTCCAAGGCAGTCGATCGAGGACCGAGGATCGATGGATCCCCGTGCCCTTTTGCGATCGCGTCCACGAGTCGTTCGATCTCCCGGTTTAACTGCCCAAGCTGCTGCTCAAGGCGCTGCCTTTTTGCATTTGACGTGGCCGCAAGGCGCTTCCGCTCCTCAAGATACGTGCGCACATACTCCGCAATGACCTTCGGCGCGCGCAATTCAGCCTTTAGCCCGCCGAGAACGGCGCTCTCGACCGTGTCCAAATAGAAAGTCTTGGCGTCAGGGCACGTGCCACTCTCTGTCGCTGCCGAGCAGCGAATGCGAACGCGTCCGGATTTGTCTCGTCCATTGGTTGACATGCCTGAGCCGCATGAACCGCAACGAAGCAGGCCAGACAACATCCGACGAGGCCGACGTTGATGGCAAGGATGGGTGTGACCGCGCTCTACTTTGCGCGTCTGAGCGGCGGCGAACAGCTCGGGTGTGATAATTGCAAGATGTGGCACGTCAGCAACCTGCCACTCGCTCCGCGGGTTGGGGCGCGACAATCGTTTTCCCGTGTCAGGATCTTTCACCATCCTGACCTTGTTCCAAACGAGACGTCCCACATAAAGCTCGTTCTGGAGGATGCCGGCTCCCCTCTCAAGGTTGCCGTTGATCGTTGAGGCGTTCCATACCCGGCCTCGCGGAGGTGACACCTTGTCCTTGTTGAGTTCGTGCGCGATTTCTCGAGGAGTTCGGCCCTCGACGTACTCCTGGAATATGCGCCGGATGGTTTCTGCCTGATCGTCCACGATGACGCGCTCGCCGGTTCTTCCCGAGATCGCGGCATATCCGTATGTCAGGCCGCCTCCAGCCAAGCCTTGCTTGATGCGACCAGCCAGACCACGGCGCACCTTATGTGCATTGTCTTCGCGATAGAGTTGCCCGACCAGGCCGCGAAGGCCGACCAGCACGGTATTGACTACGCCTTCATGGACCGCCCGGATCTCGATGCCAAGAAAAGACAGTCGCTTGTGGATGCCTGCGAGATCCTCCATGTCGCGGGAGAGACGATCAAGTGCTTCGACGACGACAACATCGAAAGATTTTTCTCTTGCGTCATCCAATAGCCTTAGCAGGCCGTCGCGTCCCATCAGCGATCCACCGGAGCGAGCCCGATCATCATAGCTGCGGACGACGTCTAAAGATTCGCGGTCAGCGTAGGTTTGACAAAGCGAAAGCTGATCTTCTATCGATCGTTCATTCTGAAGGTCGGTCGAGAAGCGGGCATAGATTGCTGCTCTCTTCCTTGCTTCTTTCGGCCTGCTCTCTTTCATGATCTTCCCTCGCAGCCAGACGGGCAAGTACGCGTGCAATGCGTAGAATCGCCTCGTCTGGACTCGTCTGCAAGGGTAAATTTCGACCGGTAGGCCGCACGATCGATTCTCTAGATCATCGCGTAACATTTTCGAGGTGCGGGCATCTCGGTCGTCGTGGGTTGGCAAAATGTCAGAGCTGACGATCGTTCTCGATATGCCGATTTGATCATGGCTGCGCGAAAAGCAGCGTTGGAGTTGTGTGGGACAACTCGATGTCGGGGGCTAGAGCAGGTATAAATCTCTTGGCCGTCGAATATTTCGCCGCGATTGCAATTGGTGTTCGGGAAAGCCAATAACCGGCTGAGACTACGGCGGATCATCGCGAGGACTCTTTACATAGCGGCGTGCTGTAGAACGACGTCGAACGGTTGGCTAGCTGCAGAAGCTCGGTGTCCCGGCGTAGCAACGGGCTTCCAGCTCGACTTCTTGGTTGTTAATCGTCATCAAGCATGGTCGGCAGCATTCGCTCAACTGCAAGCCAAGCAAGGTTACCGCAGCTTGCGCTTGGATCGGATTGTTCACGTCATCTGGGTACGACTGGCCGCTGATTGGTCCAGTCGATCATATTCATGTTATCGCACTGCTCATGGGGCCCACTCGCATGGGCGCGTGCGGCTGTCGCCGCACCGGGCTCTCGTGTTGGGGTGGACGGCCCCCTTCCGCCACTCTGCGTGGCTAGATCGAGGTGGTCGCTGACCTCAAATGAAGGAGCCGCCCGTGGAAACGATTGTTCGCATCGGTTTGGATACGTCAAAGAGTGTGTTTCAGTTGCATGGCGTTGACGGGATGGAGCAGCCGGTTTTGCGGCGCAAGTTGAGGCGCAGCCAGGTTCTGGAGTTCTTCAGGCGTTTGCCGCCTGCGTTTGTCGCGATGGAGGCTTGCGGAGCATCGCACTATTGGGCGAGGGAGCTACGATCGCTCGGGCATGAGGTGGCGATGATCCCGCTGCAATATGTCAAGCCATATGTGCAGCGCGGGAAATCCGACGCCGCGGACGCCGAGGCGATTTGTGAAGCGGCGAGTCGGCCAAAACTGCGCAAGAACTTTGTGCCGATCAAGAGTCCCGAGCAGCAGGGCGCGCAGATGCTGACACGCGTGCGCAGCCAGTTCATCGGCAGGCGTACCCAGCTCGCCAATTCGATCCGCGGCTACGCCGCGGAATTTGGCTTTACCGCGCCCAAGGGGCTTTCGCGCCTTCATCAGTTGCTGACCGATATTCGGGCTGATGAGACAGTTCCCGACTTGGCGCTGGAGCTCGTGGAAGCGTTGGCGGCAGAGCTGGCGCGCGTCGACGACCAGATCGCTAAGCTCGACAAGAAGCTCATGCACCTCCACCGGAGTAGCGAGATGAGCCGACGACTGGCGGCCATTCCGGGAATTGGTCCAATTGGCGCGACGCTGCTCTCAATCAAGGTCGTGGATGCAGGTGGGTTCAAGTCGGCAAGAAACTTTGCTGCTTGGCTTGGCCGACACCAAAGAACCATTCAACGGCCGGAAAGAACCGGCTCGGCGTGATTACGCGGGCCGGTGACGGCATGTTGCGAACCGTTTTGGTCGCTGGCGCGACGGCTGTGATCGCAGATGTGCGGCGACGCGAGAGTCGCTCCTGGCCCTGGCTGAAAGACATGATCGCGCGCAAGCCGCCGAAGCTGGTCGCCATAGCGTTGGCAAATAAGCTGGCGCGGATCGCGTGGAAACTGATGGTCAGTGGCGAGCATTACCGACCTGCTGGCAGCGTCATACCGATGCCGACGCCAGCCTAGGCTTAAACGAAATGCAGAGCTTGGCGCTAGACCGTTAGGTTTGACGCTGAGGGCGGAACTTGCAGGATAGGAAGAGGTGGTACGTTCGGCGCGAGCCGGTCATGTGAGATACTCCGCTCGGTTTACCGGCAGAAAATGCCGCTCTCGTGTTTGGATCTCACTATCCGCGAAGCCCATCTTGGCCGGTGGTCGCAAGACCCGAAAACAGGCCGGACATATGAGCGCAAGCGATCCGAGCATGCTGCCAGAGCCAATCCTTGCAAGTCGGGGGCCGTCCACATATGAACCAAGCCGCTTCGCGTCTCGGCCTTCGGCTTCGATCCCTTGCACAAGCTTATATAATGTGTCGCTCGCCGGAGGCACTCGCGCGAAGGGCTGCCGCTTCGCGGCACCGCTATCACTGCCCGTCGCGCGGGTGCCTTCTTAAACCGGTCTCGCGACTGCACTCGGTCCCGGGTCCCGCCGCGTTCCGCGTCGGCGCTATGCTGACCCTCCTGCGGGTGCCTCTTTCGATTTGCTCACTCTTCGCTTGCCTTCGATCCCCTGTTTTAGCCTGCGCAGACTTGCTCAGATTTCCGACGCTCGAGATCTAAGGGCCTCCGGCCCTCGCGCGCGCCAGGGTGAAGCGCCGGCTGTGGCCGGCGCCACCCCGAGCGGTCTCCCCGGTCTTCCGTGCTTTCGCTGGCTCTTCATCTTCTCGAACAACTGACATGCGCCCGTGCAGACCCGCTTCTGGCGAGCGGCCCTGATCGGGCGGGTGATCCCCCTCCGCTCGGGTCGCCCTGGCACTTGCTACCCATAGTGTAGCCGCGGACCTGCACTGCGGTGAGTGGGGTAGGCTGTGCTCTTCCGCAACCCAGCAGGAGAAGCATCCATGGAATGCTACATTGGTTTGGATGTATCGCAGCGGCAAACAGCAATCTGCGCTGTAGATGCTAAGGGCAAAATAGTAGCCGAAGGGAAAGCCCTGACGCGGCCAAGCGACATTCACAACTGGCTTGTTGCCAAGGATGTACAGATCTCCTCCATCGTCAGGATCGGCATCGAAGCAGGGGCAATGAGTGCCTGGTTGCACATCGAACTGACGAAGCTGGGGCTGCCGATGATATGTCTTGAAGCCTTTCAAGCGCACCGGTTTCTCAAGACGTACCGCAACAAGACGGACAAGAACGATGCCCGCGGTCTAGCGCAGCTCGTTCGTATGGGAGGAGAGTTTATCCGGCCCGTCACCGTTCGAGCCCGCAGCAACCAGGAGGATCGGACGTTGCTCACCTTGCGACAACAGTTGGTGCAGCAAAGGGTCGGGCTCGAGAACAACATCACCGGCAGCCTCAAGCCGTTCGGACTCCTCGTGCCCCGCGGCAACGTCAACAGCACCACCTTCCGCGAGCGAGTGATGGTAGCTCTCGCCAAGGCCGACGAACTTGGCCTCACGTTGAGCGATGGGATCATGCCGTCGCTCGATCTCTACGACGACCTCTGCAAGCACTTGGCCATTCTGACTCGACGTGTGGAAGCAGTTTCTAGAGACAACCCGGTCTGCCGGCGGTTGATGACAGCGCCGGGTGTCGGGCCGATCATCGCGCTGTCCTTTGTAACAGCCGTCGATAATCCGCTGCGCTTCTCCAACGACGAAGATGTCGGTGCCTATTTCGGCCTCACACCAAAGCAGTACCAGTCGGAAGAAACGGATTATCAAGTTGGCATTTCCAGGCTCGGCAACTCCATGACGCGCGTGCACCTGGTTCAGGCCGCCACCATCTTGCTGTCCTCCAGCAGGAAAAGGTCAACACTCAGGGCCTGGGGAATGAAGGTTGCCAAAAGACGCGGCTTCAACAGAGCGCGGATTGCCGTCGCCCGGAAGTTGGCCATCGTTCTGCACCGTATGTGGATAAACGAACAGGACTTCCGCTGGAGCAACAAGACAGAAGCTAGCGAATTGGTCAGCTCAACAGCGGCATGAGGAATCCTTTCGGCTCAGGCTGAAAGGTATCTCCGCGAGGGGACGGAAGGGATGGTGACCGCGCAGACCGGGATGGCGACGATTGACCATGTGTCGATCGGCACGCCGAGCTACCCATGGCGGCACCCTCTTCTGAACGAACCCTATCATGCGGCCAGCCTGACGAATTGCGCTGATTAGACCGCGAAGAGACCCAGGCTCCCTCGCAGAGAACTCTTTAAATAGCGCCGGCAGCGACCGGCGTGAAGGTTTGTAAAACGCTTGACCGTCTTGGCGGCCAAACCCTGTTTTGCGTCTTGCATATGCGGCGACTTCTCCCACTGCAGGCAGATAAGTTTGTTCGTCTCTCCTGCGGGACGCTTTATTTTGCGGCTGCCGCCGCATTGGCCCTAAGGGCTTCGCCCTCGCGCGCTGCAAGCCCCTTCCGCCCAGAACGCAAGAAAACTGCCGCGAAGCGCAGGGCGTCAATTTTCTTGCGTTCTGGTTCCCCGCGAAGGGGCTTTCCGCTTGCTACCCCAATCTCGCCGATGGGCAGGGTTGCAGCAGCAGCAGCTGCAACCCTGCAAGGAAGCGTGACCGATCTCTTGCCAAATCCGCGGCTAGAGACCCGGTCTCGCCGACGGGCAGGGGTGCAGGCGCGTGGTGCGCCTTGCACCCATGGAAGCAAAAGGAAGAATGATCATGTCGGTAAAGTCAGTTGAAATCATCCCGGCGAGCGGGACGGAGACTCTTATTCCGCTCAACAAGTTGAAGAAGTCACCGAACAATGCGCGCAAGACGCCGCATAGCGAGGCGGCGATTGAGGCTTATGCGGCGAGTATCGCTGCGAAAGGCATTCTGCAAAATCTTGTGGTTGAGCCCGAGCTTGACGGAGAGGGCGTGGCCACGGGGTTCTATTTGGTCACCATCGGTGAGGGCAGGCGGCTTGCTCAGCTGCTGCGGGTGAAGCGGAAGGAGATCAGGAAGACCGAGCCGATTCGCTGCATCATCGACACCGCAAATGATCCACACGAAATCAGCCTGGACGAAAATGTCACCCGCGAAAACATGCATCCGGCCGACCAGTTCGAGGCCTTCAAGAAGGTGGCGGACGAGCGCGGATTTGGTGCTGAGGAGATCGCTGCCCGCTTCGGCGTGACGCCGCATGTGGTGCGGCAACGGCTGCGATTGGGTGCTGTATCGCCCAAACTGATCCAGCTCTACCGCGAGGGCGATCTGACCCTTGAGCAGTTGATGGCCTTTGCCATCACCGACGATCAGGCCCGGCAGGAGGCCGTCCACGAGCGTCTGTCCTACGATCGCGATATCAGCACCATCCGCCGTTTTCTCACCGAAACCCATGTCGCCGCGACCGATCGCCGGGCGCGGTTCGTCGGGCTTGATGCCTATATTGAGGCGGGTGGTACGATCCTGCGCGACCTCTTCACCGAGGATCGCGGCGGCTATCTGGAGGATGTCGCGCTGCTCGATCTCTTGGTCACGGCACGACTTGGCCGAGAGGCGGACACCCTGCGGACAGCCGAGGGATGGAAGTGGACCGAACCCCATCTCGACTTCCCGCATGCTCACGGGATGCGTCGTGCCTACCCGCATCCGGTTGAGCTTTCGGCCGAAGATCAGGCCGTTCTTCACGCGCTTCAAACCGAGTTCGATTGGCTGACGGAGGAGCATCAAACGGCCGAAGAATTGCCTGATGAGGTAGATGCGCGGTTCGGTCAACTGGAGAACCAAATCGAGCAACTGGAGGCAAAAAGGCAGGCCTACGATCCCGGTGATGTCGCGCGCGGCGGCGCGTTCGTGACGCTCAATCATGACGGTACCGTCAGGATCGAACGCGGTTTCATCCGCCCAGAGGACGACAAATCCCAGCCCGGGGCCGCACTGGACGGCGACGCTCAGGGGCAGGACGAGGAGGGCGACGGGGACGATCAAGCCACGCGCGATGAAGGAGAGGACGGAGAGAATGAAGAGGAAGACGAGGAGCAGAAGCTGTCTGACACGCTCGTTCGTGACCTCACAGCGCATCGCACCTTGGGGCTGCGCCTCAATCTGAGTGAGCAGCCGGACGTCGCCATTGTGGCCGCTACGCAAGCACTCGCGGCCCAAATCTTCTACATCGGCGCGAATGCCCATGTAGTCGGCATCCAACCGGTGAAGACGGATTTGGCCATGCATGCGGCCAGAATCGAGGACACTGCGGCCGGCAAGGCGTGGTCGGATCGCCATGCCAATTGGGCGAGGCAGATGCCCCGGGACGTCGGCGGACTGTGGGACTTCGTGGCTGAACTCGACCACGACAGCCGCATGGCGCTGTTCGCGCATTGCACGGCATTGACGGTCAATGCGGTCAAATTGCCGTTTGATCTCCGGCCGCGCGCGCTGGCGGCGGCAGGCCGTTTGGCCGAGGCGGTGGCCCTCGATATGACCGGATATTGGCGGCCCACGGTGCAATCCTATCTCGGTCGGGTCACCAAGGCGAACATCCTTCAGGCCGTTCGCGAGGGCGTTAGCGAGGAGGCCGCCGAACGCTTGTCGGGAATGAAAAAGGCTGAGATGGCGTCCGCCGCCGAGCAGCTGCTGGCGTCAACCGATTGGCTGCCTTCCATGCTTCGTACAGCCAAAGCGGAGGATCAGGCCGGTGCGCCAGACAGTGCGCAAGGGCGTGAGTTCTGCTCGCAGGCGGCCGAGTGAGAGCTGAGCCGGGGTCGCGGGAGCGGTCCCGGCGCTCATCAAATTCCGGCCGAGCACCTGACGGTGCGCGGCCGTTTCAATTGAGATGAAGCGGCGACAACGCGCGTTAGCCCGTCTCCAAATGCGAGCCACGATCCCTCCGATCTGAGCCATTTGCAGCGACCCGCGAGCTTGTGCCGCGCCTCCCTATGGCGGCGGCCAGGCGGTCAGGTTGGGGTCCTGATTGTGTCTGGACCTCGCGTATCCGACGCGCAATCGCGCGAATAATTCCAGCTGGCGCCGTCGATTCCTCATGCGAAAATACCGCCAGTTCGCTTTGATCTGTCCGGTGCACCGTCCTAGCGATTGATGTGCAGGCGTTGCTATTCCTGATCGATCCTACTGTTCTCCAATGCCGTGGTAGGCGTCGGTAGCCACGGTAATCTCCGTCAGTCCGGGTTATGGGCTCGCGTCCAACGCAACCTCGATTGGCTGATCAGGCCCGAGGGACGGCAAGAGCCTCGATCGCCTTCCCGCAACGGCTCACGCCTGCTTTTTTCCCCTGCCGCAAAGCGGCGGCATTCCTCGCGCAAGACAAAAAAGCAGGCTTTCGCCGTCCTCCGCTGCGCTGCGGGCCCAAGGGCTGCGGGCCGATCGCTCCCCGGGCAAGGGATCGCCATTGAGGCTGCGATAGGCGCGGCCCGAGCAACAGACAGACGGAGATCACCATGGCCACCATCGGCGCTTTCACTGCTTCAGACAACGGCTACACCGGCTCGATCAAGACGCTGACGCTGAACATCAAGGCCAAGTTCACGGCCTCCGAGAAGGACAACGACAAGGCTCCTGACTACCGGATTTTCGCCGGAGCCACCGAATTCGGCGCCGCCTGGAAGAAGACCGTTCGCGACAGCGACCGCGAATATCTCTCGGTCAAGCTCGACGATCCGAGCTTCCCGGCGCCGATCTACGCCTCGCTGGTCAAGGTCGAAGGCGAGGAGGGTTTCAGCCTGATCTGGTCGCGCCGCAGCGGCGACTGATCGCTCCAAATCGAAAGCCCCGCCTCCTTCAGAGGCGGGGCTTTTTGCGTGCTCTGCGCCGCTTTAAAGGAAGGAGGAAGGGCTTTTTCTCCCTCAAAAGAACGGTACAAAGCCGCGGATCCGCGGCCTGCCTTGAAGGCGCTCAACCCGGAATTTGTCGGTCCTTTGGAGGCGTTTTCGTTGGACGGTTTGCGAATTCAATCGTCATCCGCGCGGTCGACTGGCGGCCTGATCACGGGCGCCAGAGCGATGCTTCCAACGCGAAACCGGGCCTCTAGCCAGGCGACCTAGTCGGGTATGGATCGCGCCTCGCACCATTGCCTTCGCGCCGTTTGCACGTGCGAATGGGCGCTCCGCGAAGGCCCGACACCTTCCTCTGTAGGGCACGATTCCCTGCTTGTGGCGCCACGACCTATGGCAGCCGTCCCCCATCCGAAACCCTCGCACGCTGCCTTTTTTCCCCGCCGGCGGGCCGGCTCCTCGCGGTCGCTTCGCTGCAAAAAAGGAGCGCACTCGGGTGCGCCGCTACGCTTCGCCCCAACGGTTCGGATGGGGGCCAGCCGCCATGACGGTCTTGCCATCGCAGGGCATCAGCCCCTGCGGCAACGAAGGAGACAGACCATGACCGCGATCGGATTCGTCACCCGCACAATTGACGGCGGCTTCAGCGGCGAGCTCAAACTTCTGCCAATCTGCACCCACATCGACATCGTACCGAACCGCGATAAATCCGGCGATACGCCCCCAGACTTCCGTATCTTCACCGAAGGCTTAGAGGTCGGATCCGGTCGGATCTTGTGCGGTGACGGTCGCGCAACTGACTACGTCAGCCTGTCACTTGCAGCACCTGGCCTGGGGGGCCGAAAGCTCTACGCTAACCTTGGCCGAGCGGTTGGCCTGGGCGGCGAACGCGGCTTCTTCCTGGTCTGGAATCCTGTCGACTAGGTCAAAGTCTCGGGCTCCCGCGCACTGCGCAGGAGCCCTTTTCTGTCTCCAGGAAGCCCGCTTTTTTGATCAGTTTCGATGGCTCGGGCCCAAGAAATTTACACGACCGATGTGAGAATTCTCGCCTGTTTGCGAGCGTTCAAAGGCTCCAATAGGTGATCTTCCGAGCGTGGATTCTCAGGTTTTGGCCACGCATCGTTTCTCCAAATCGCTCGATGTGCTTCCAAATCTTGCGGTTGGTGACGTCGTCTGGCGCCGGTGCCAGGACCTTATTGTGAGCAGAGGGAGGAAACGCTGAGATCCAGCGCACCAGACGACCTAGTAAGCGTCCGGCGGCTGCACATGGCTTAGGGGCGATGCCTTCGGCCCGCGCTCTATTCGTCGCTTCGCTCCTCACCGAGCCACCCTACGGCTGTCTCGGCCCTTCGGGTAACGATCGCTATCGCAGGCGGTAGAGGAGCTGGTGAAACGTCCCGTTTCGATCAGACAAATGCACTTGCGCGGCGTGGAATCTTGCCTAGAATTGGAGGCCGCTCGATCGCTTTTCTCTCCATTCCGATGTGGAAGATCGCTCCATTGCCAGTAGATTTTGCGCCACTCGGTAGGCCGCCGAGAAGCTGCAATTGATGGCTTGGACACGTGCCGAGCGGTCGATTTTTTTGTGTGTCGCTTGGATCGGCAGATGCTGTTGCGGCAAGATGAGGAAGAGTTAGCGAGCAAGTAAGCGTCCGGCGCGTGCACCTGGGCTCATCCCTTGACAGGATTTTCCGCTTTCCAGGTCCACGGCAGCAGTTCGTCGAGGCGGTTGACGGGATGTCCATCGACCATTCGCGTGAGCACATCGCGAGGGTATTCGTATGGTTCGACGCCGTTCAATTTGCAGGATTCGATGAGCGAACAGAGCACCGCCCAGCGCGTTCCGCCGCCGTCGCTCCCGGCAAAAAGGTGGTTTTTGCGCCCGAGCGCTACGGGACGGATCGCGCGTTCGACCGGATTGGTATCGAGTTCAACGCGGCCGTCATGCAGGAAGCGCGTCAGCCCATCCCATCGCGAGAGCGCGTAACGCATCGCCTCGGCGAGCTTGGCGCGACCGGGTAGCAGGGGCAGCTGCGTCTCGATCCAGAGCCGGAATCTATCGACGAGCGACCTCGATATTGAGCGCCTCGCGGCCAATCGGTGCGCAGGCGATTGACCGCGGATTTGGGCCTCGACGGCATAGAGTTCGCCGATCCGGCGTAGTGCTTCCAACGCCAACGGCGCACCGTCAGCCTCTGCAATTTCGTAAAACTTGCGCCTGGTATGAGCCCAACAAGCGGCAAGAATGATGTCGCCGCTTCCGGTCAGACGCTCGAAGCCGGCATAGCCATCGACGTGCAGAACGCCCTTAAATTGATCGAGATGCGAGGCCGGGCGCTCGGCTTTTCGATCCGGCGCGAACAGGTAAACTGCGGCCGGCGGCGCCGGTCCACCCCAGCCGCGCTGGTCGCGGGCATAGACCCACAATCGCCCGATTTTCGTTCGTCCTCGGCCTGGATCAAGCACCCGGATCGGCGTGTCATCAGCAAAAAGATGGTCGGAAGCGAACACATTTTTGCATAGCCGTTCGTGCAAAGCCTCGAACCACCAGCAGGCCCCACCAACCCAGCCAGCGAGCGTCGAGCGCTCCAGTTCGACGCCGTGGCGCGCAAAAATCTGCGCCTGACGATAGAGCGGCGTGTGGTCACAATACTTGCTCACCAGCACCTGCGAGAGCAGCGCTGGCGTGGCCAGTCCGCCCGCAATCGGTCGCTCGGGAGCAGGGGCCTGGGTGATGGTTCCGCATGCCCGGCAGGCGTATTTCGGGCGACGGATACGCACGACGCGCATGTGAGCCGGCACCCAATCCAGCATCTCGCTGACGCTCTCTCCGATGGCATGCAAGGCGCCGCCACAGCACGCGCAGGCCTCGCTTCCGGCGCCGAGAACGATCTCTTCGCGCGGCAAATGATCGGGCAGTGACTTGCGTTTCGGCGATGTCGATGGAGACGGCGCGGGTGCCTCGAAGGCGTCCGGATTGGTCTCGGCAGCCGTCAGATCGATGTCCAGATCTTCAAATCCGAGCGCAAACTGGTCGGCGTCGAGCCGCTCGGAGCGGCGCCCATATTGCGCGCGCTGAAGCTGTTTGATGATCAGACGGAGGCGCTCGATCTCACTGTTTCGATGCTCGATCAGCGAGGCGATGTCGCGTACCAGGCGGTGCAGAAGCGCTGGGTCAGACGGCAGATTGTTGAGGTCAAGCTGCATATCCGATTCTACTCGGATACGCCGATTCGATGAAGCGGATTCGCTATATTATAAGGGGTTTTTGCGCTCTCAGCCCGCGATTGCAGGTCGCCATCGACGTTCCGGCGTGCGCCAGTCGATGCCCTCGATCAGCATCGCCAATTGCGCCGGCGACAACGTGACCGTGCCGCCTGGATCGCTCATTCTGGGCCAGATGAAGCCGCCTTGATCAAGCTTTTTGGTGAACAGACAAAGCCCGTTGCCGTCCCAGAACAGGATCTTCAGCATGCTCGCCCGCTTGCCTCGGAAGGCAAACAGGTGGCCGGAGAACGGATCCTTCTTCAACGTTTCCTGGACGAGGGTCGCGAGCCCATCGTGGCCCTTGCGCATGTCAGTGTACCCAAGCGCCAGATGCACCTTCACGCCCGCCGGAACGATCATCATGGTGCTGTCTCCCGGTCTGCAACGTGCCGACGGACGACGTCCGGATCGGCATCGGCGGGTGCGAAGACGCGCCGTCCGTCGGGTAGTTCGACCGCCACCATGCCGTCAGGCGTGCGCAACAAATCGTGTAGAACGAGCGACGGCGAAGTAGCACCTGTCGTGTCGTTTGCGATCTCGACGCGGGCCAATTTCGCCTGCGCTCGTCGGCCAAATCCGAACTGAACTCGCCACCGGAACAGCATGCTGGTGACGATGCCGTGGCGCCGGCAGACCTCGGCGGCGCTGGTACCTGGAGCCTCGGATTCGTGCACGATCGCGAGCTTCTCCTCGTCGCTGAAGCGGCGCCGGTTGCTGCGTCCGTCGTCCGATGGATCGGCGCTGGACGCCTCTGTCAAGCGGCTTTCGACGCCGGACTCCTTAGCAGCGCTGCTAACACTAGTGCTTATTTGCGCGCGGGCACTGGGGTGAAGCTGCGCTCGCCAGTCGATTTCCACCTCGTTGGTATTGATCAAATCGCGCCATCGCTGCAGGGCAAAACGCGACAGTCCATGGGCCTTGGCGTACGCCCGCACGCTCCTTCCGGACCACGTCATCGCCTCGACATGCATGGCCCAAAATGCCTGGACGGCACGGCTGCGCGCGTCGCTGGAAAGCTTGAGAGGCCGCTGCAAACGGCGCTGCTCACGCTTTAATTCGGCTTGTACCTTAAGGGCTTCCACGTCGACTAGGACGCTCAGCCAGCGCGCAAAACTGCCCTGGTCCAGCCGATGCTGACGGCAATAACTGCGCCGGCTGAGGCCGCTTTTGCGCCACGCCTCGATGTGCACCGACCACCAGGTTCGGCGCGCTCTGTTCTCATATTGTTTCCGCCCCACAAGAGATTCTCCATGCTGCAGAGAACCCGATATGGAACGTCAACGTATTCTCGAAAGAGGTGCGAGAACCGGACGCTTACGCGAGCAACAAAGAGGAGGGGGAACGATGGCAAGATAAAAGCACTGGCGCTACGGAGCGTCTAAGACGTTGTCTGCACATCCAAGTGTTGGCGACACAGCAAGGTGCCATGTCGCTAACTGCGGCCTATGCCGCTCAATTCTCTAAGCAAACTCGTCCGCAGGTTCGAGTCGGCATTATCGTGACGCAAGATCTGAACTTTGCCGAGAAGGGGCGGTTGAATGGCGGATTTACGACGCAATTTTTAGAACCATATAGGTTCGAATTGTGACGACGCCGTTTGCCTCAAAATTTCGAGTGCCGCGTCGGCTCTCATGGACCAGGTGTGTGGATAATAGACGAACAGTCGTCATTGACGTTTGATTGGGCCGTCATTTGCTCCACTCGGATGCTCTCAGAGCTGTGTCAACCGTGCAATAGCTTGCTTGACCATGACAACAGAGCGTTCGAGGCGATGAAGCAGAGCTTCTAATTCTATCGGTGTGGCATCTTCCATTCGGAGGTTGTCGTCGGCGACAGTCCGAGCAACAAGACTGTCGACTTGTTCAGTTGATGCGCCCGCGCCCAACGATGCCTCGACTTGTCCCGCCGGTGTTAGGACAATCGAGATCTTCGATCGCCTAAGAATTGCTGATTCAGCTAGTGCAGCGGGTAGCTTGACTGCGCAGACGACTTCGCCCGTTTCGACCAACCTGTAACCAGCGCTATATGACCGACGAGTGAGAATGTCGTCGCCATTCTCAAAATCCAAGAACGCCTCTACTGATCCTGTCAAAAGGTTCACGCCGTCCGCCCGCTGAGCCTCATTTGCCTTTGGCGATGATAGCAACTTCCAATGTCGAATGTAACTTAAAAGCGGTCGCCTTAAAGGCGGCAATTTGGCCGATGTGTTCGTGTGAAACGAACACACAAAGGGCCCTTACGAGATATCCTCGCGAAGAACATGCGTCGGCTTCGGGCTGCGCGTGGTCTGAGCCAGGAAGCGCTCGCGCATGAGAGTGGGTTGAACAGGACCTATCTCAGTGGGGTTGAACGTTCCGAAAGGAACGTGTCGATCGACAACGTGGCGCGGATTGCAAATGGCCTCGGTGTCGACCCTTGGAAGTTGCTCAAAGACGACTGACACTTCCCGTAATGTCGCAGATCTTTATGGCCTGCGGGGGGGGGGGATTACGGCTGCCATTCCAAGACAGCCTGCCTTGGTGGGCGTTTGAGGTCGTTTCCTGAAGCGCTTTTGGGCACAGGAACGGCGTTGTCGGCCGACGTGTCGCGGCGTGACCACAGCCGTCGCTGCTAGCGGGCCGCGGGCACAGAGGCTTTGAGGCCACCCGAAAATGCCGAAATCGGAGAAGATCCCTTTCGTGACTTGGCCGCTCGGCAAAAGGGACTTACAAGCAACGATATTACGACGCTGCGCAGTTCGAACCTTTGAACCGTTCTTCTTCGACTGAGATGCCCTGCGATCCGCTGTGCGGTGAGAATAGAGAGGAGGCCTAACTTACCTCAATTGCCAATGCTAGACAAAACAGCGGACTCGAAACGTATGCTTGCGGACGTGGCCTTTGGCGGCGTACGAAAGCGAGCCTTCAGATTTGCCCCTGAACGCCGTGGAGCGTGAAGCCGAGCAGTCGCTGGCGCGCATTCGCCGACAAGTGTCTGACCGTCGAAAAATTCTCGTTGGCCTTTGCCGCCCGATTGGGAATGAGGGTGAGGCTTTGAACCGCGTGTGTATTTGCCTGCGACAGATCGGGCGTGTGCGCGGGAAGATCGACAAGGCAATCTACGCCGCAGCTGCCAGTTTGCTTTTCAACTATCTGGGCGTGGCAAACCACGCCCGCCGTTGGACCTTGGCTGCAGCAAGCTGTCGCGCCCGATCAAAACGCACAACGGAGAGGTTGATACTCTCACGCTGCGTGAACCGACCGCGGGGGCCTTCGTCGACAACGGCGAGCCGTTCAAGGTCATCACGAAAACCAACGCCGAAGGTGAGCCCTCCGGTATTGATATCGTGTACGACAATAACCGCGCGCTTCTCCGGTTCATCGTCGACATGGTCGTTGAGAAAGTCGACGAGATCGTACTCAAGGGCTTGACTGCTGCCGACTTTATGCGGCTGCGCGGACTGGCCACGAACATTATCCTGGTGGGGATCGGTCCCAAGGACCCTATCGCACCGTCCGTAGGCTGATCACTGTATTGATGGCAGACCATGGGCTCCAGCCTTCAGAATTGGAGCCCATGCACCTCGGGCGGCTACTGAACTACGTCGAGATGCTTGCCGATCTAGGAAAGATGCGCGCGAAGCAGCAAGGAAAATAGCGGGGACGAGAGTGTCTAACCCCTCAGTGACCGCAACAATCTCAGCCAATGATCAGGCGGCCCCCAAGCTGAGAGAGTTGCTCGAACTAACAAAGAAGCTAGAAAGCACAGCGAAGGCGGCTTTTAAAGAGAATGGCGGCAATGCTCTCGCTAACAGCTACCGGCAAGCCACGTCCGCCGCGCAGCAACACCTCACGGTGCTTGAGAAGATGCACTCCGTGCATCTCGCGCGGCTCATGCAGTTGCGTCACTAGGCATGTATGGGGTAAGGGGCTCACGGCAGAGCAGATGCGGGAAAAGCTCGCGTCCGCTCTCGACGAAGGCGCACGCACCTTGTGTCCGTGTGCACCCTAGTGAGTGGCCGACTAGAAATCGAATTCGACGCCAAGTTGGGCGATGTCGGGCGAGCCTTCGAGGAGGCATCGAAGGCAGGCTCCGGGAAGCTGAACTAGCCAGCGATGCGTGGTACTGAGGACTTGAGGCCAGATCAGCCTATCTCGCTAAAGGCTGCCTGTGAGATCATCTTCGAGGACAGCATAGGCCCCGCGACGCTCAAGGTGGAACATAGGCGGGGCAACCTTGAGATTTTCAAGATCGGCCGGGCGTACTTCACGACGCGGCGGCATGTGGAAGCGATGATTGAGAAGTGTCGAACTCAGGTGCGGGCAGCACCTTCGAGATCATCTGGCGCCGACAACTTGACAGAGGAAGCGAGTCGCCGCGCCTCGCGTGCTGCGGCTTGGCTGAGCGTCAATCCGGCCCATCGTGTTGTGGCTACCGCTGTTCATACGCAGGCCGAAAGCCCTTTGTCTGCGGCCTGAGGGCCGCAGAGCGTCTTTTAAGTTTCGACGGCAAGCGGCCCACACGGGCCGCTTTTCGTTTTATGGATGGCCGCGCAGTCTCGTCAGCTTTTGGTCAGCCAGCGCGGATACGGAGCCCCGGGGTTAGCGGGTATGTGGCAGGGACAGCGCGATGGCACCAGAACGGTCAGCGCCGAGTCACGTGCCGCTAGCTTCCATGGTAGTGCGGGCGGGGCAGGGACAGCGTCCTGTCATGCCCCAAGCCAACAGGCGCCGAGTCTCGCCCGCGCTGCCTGCGATCTGGGAATCATATTCCTCACGGACACTCAGGGAGCGAGAGGAGATTGTCCGGTTGAATTCCGTCCACTGTTGTCTTGATGTACTTGTGTCGGCCGTCGGTCGCGACGATGACCTCGGCAGTGATGCCTGATTCTTCGACGTAGTACTCCCACTCGCGGCTTTCGATATCTCGGATAGTCTTCGCGACCGATAGCCTCCATCGCGTTCCGTCTGAATTCAGCCCGCCGACAAATTTGATTCTCTCATGTGCGATTCGCCTGTCAGACTTGTTTATGCAATGAATGCGCACGCGTTTTGCGGGGTGTCTCCCGTCTCTGCAAGCTGCCGGACCAGCTTAGAGATTGCCTGACGACGTGGGGCCGACCGGTTCTGGTAGTTGTGCCAGGGCTTTTCCTGATGAATGTATCGTACCGTCAGCTTCTTCCGCTGCTGTGAGGCTGGCTGTGTCGAAGTTAGCGGTGCGTTGCAGGGACAGCGCTCTGCCTCCAACGCTCGGGCGCCGAGTCACGTTGCCGCTAACTTCGACTGCGGATGATCCAGGCAGGCGGTGATCACCAGGGGCGAGGACCCTCGGGAGCGTAAGTCAAGGCACCCGCTGCCACTGGCTGATTTTGTCCGGTATGCCCAAGTTTGATGGGTCTCCGGCCGAAGGCCAAGAGCATGTCCCGTTCGCCAAGTCTTCGGCCGCGGAGGCTGGCGAAGCATACCGCCCCAATGTCTCACCACCAAACGTGACCGTAAAATCCTCCCCATTGGGAACGATCTGAGCCACCCCAGCGTGAGTTTTGTAGAACCATTTCACCATCTGCGACCCTTCCATGAACGTGCTGTGGTTTCACGTCTGAATGTAACTCGCATGCGCTGAGCACGCTCGCGCTGCCTTGCATTCTCGTCCCCACCAGTTTTGATAGGTGCCCCGGTTACTTGTCTGCGCCATTATCTGGTGGCGCCTGTAGAATGTGACCCTCTCAGCGAAGCGTAACCTACGGTAGCTACCGGCCAACGAATGGACATTTTCGAGCGGCACATCAACTCACTGCGGTCGCAAGCGCTTGCGGTGCTTGCCGCCAATCAAGCCCGTTCGGCCGATCAGTCTTTGAGCCTGGCAGATCGCCAAGTCGCGACGTTTGATGCTGAGGACGCCCAGGAAGTGCTCAGCATACTCGATTGCGTGAAATTCGACCCCGGGCCCGAGGAGGCACGGAAGATCGCTGCGCGCATACGTGCGTTTCTAGAGGACCCCGTGTGCGCCCACCAATCCAGGTAGGTGCTTGCGGTAACTTCTCCATGTTACAGATTAGTAGCCCCCCGGGGAATTGAGCCTCTCGGAGAGTGAGGTGGTTAGCAGTGTCTGACCGCCGAAGTTTGCTGCGCGTGGTAGAGACGGCGCTTCGGGTCTGGTCCAACTACGCGAGCGCCGTGTCAGCGCCGCCAACTTCACTGGTAGCGCGGACGTGGTAGGGGCAGCGCCAAGTTCCCGTATCTCCGGCTGCCGCCGAGCCACGTTCGCGCTGCCTCCTTTGGGCCAATCAACGGTGGCCCCCGTTTAGGGCCGCTGGCCGACGATGGCGGCTCGCCCGTAGTGCGCAACGTCATGAAGCCATCAGATGCACCGATGCCAGCCCGTTACACGATTCGACGTGACGCACTCGGATGGAGCGTTATTGATGTGTTCACCGGGCAGGTAGCATGCCGCGACAACGTCACCCTGACGGGGTTCTCGTCGAGGAAGAAGGCTGACGACTTGGCCAAGGCGCTGTCCTGGCTCTATCGCAAGGCCAGACGAGACTAGGCGCCGGGCTATAGCGCCGCGCGTACTTGCCATTGGAATCTGTTACCCCCGCGTTACCCGAACGCTCCATGCGATCTTGGGCACATGAGTTTTCGTCGGAGGTTTTACAGTAGTTACAGGTGGTTAAGTGGTGAGCGCGCTGGGGCTCGAACCCAGGACCCCGTGATTAAAAGTTATGGTTTTCCGGATTTCATTGGATTGCATCAGCTTTCATTGGATTACATAACTCACTGAAAGTATTGCCGTTTGCGCCGATATGCGCTATCAATGGATTTCATTGGGGCACGCGCTGTTTCGCATTCATGTGGCCCCGGAGTGGCCCCATGCCTGCGAAGAAGCATCGCACCGAGCTTACTGCGACGTCGATTGCTAAGCTCAAGCCGCCCGCGATTGGACGCCTATGGATCGCGGATTCGATCGTGCCGGGTTTCGGTGTGCGCGTGACGGATAAGAGGTCCAAAACCTTTGTGCTACGGACGCGCTACCCCGGCGAAACGAGCGCCAGCCGGCGCGAGATCGGCAAAGTCGGAGAGATTAATTAGCCGACGCCCGGGACAGGGCTAGGAACTGGATCAGGTTGGTGGGCGAGGGTAAGGACCCGGGGAAGGTCGAGGAGCAACAGCGAAAGGCCCAGCTTCGGAAAGGTGCCGCCACCGTTACTGCCGTGCTGGACGCGTTCGAAAAGGACCATGTTGAGGGGCTGCGCAGCGGCGGTCAGGTTAAGGCAGCATTCAGCAATCATGTTCGGCCGCGTATTGGCGATCGGTCCATTTATGACCTGAAGCGCAGCGACATCACTACCATGCTCAACGAGATCAAAGCCGAGAGTGGCCCGGTGATGGCTGACCGTGTGCTGGCGCACGTTCGAAAGGCTTTCAACTGGCAGATGATCCAAGACGACGATTTCAAATCGCCGATCGTCCGCGGCATGGCCAAGACGATGCCAAAGGAGAGGGCTCGGAAGCGGATCTTGGCAGACGACGAGATCCGAGACGTGTGGACCGCGCTCGACCAAATTGAACAGCCGGCCTGCTACCCGCGCTATGTGAAGTCCCTACTGTTCGCCATGACGCGCCGGAACGAATCTGCTCGGATGCACACAGACGAGCTGGAAAGCGACCTCTGGATCATTCCGGGTTCCCGTTACAAGAACAAGCAAGATCACGTCATTCCGATCACATCCGCGCTCCGTGAGTTAATCGGCGACAAGCCCGCCGGCTGCAAGGGAAATTCGTGACGTTTTCTCAACCACGACACTGAACGGCGAGTTCGATGGCGCGAAGCCCCTCAGTGGGTTCAGCAAAGCAAAGAAAGAACTCGACGGGATCGTCGCCCGGATCGGCAAGGTGGAGGGCAGGGCGCCGATGAAGCAGTGGCAGCTTCACGACCTGCGCCGCACCGCTCGGAGCCTCATGAGCCGGGCCAAGGTCGATGCCGATCACGCCGAGCGCTGCATGGGTCGCGTCATCGGCGGTGTCCGCGTAACCTATCGAATATCTGACCGAGAAACGGAAGGCGTTCGAGGCGCTGGCGTCCATGCTGGATATGATCCTAAACCCGTTTGCGGATAACGTCGTGCCGATGCGCGCTGAAGCGATCGGGTAATTCCGCGCAATTCGCAATGTTTCGTTAACCTTCGTGCGGCAGCATACGATTGTATCTAGGTTCTAGGGAACTAGCTGAAATTCGTTGACCGAGATGGTCGCGAGAGATCTGCGGATCTTGCTAGTGACTAAGGCCGCGCGACCGGGATGGTCGGGACCAGCGCAACAAGCGCTCGCCCGGCCTTTTTTATTGGCGGCGAGCACAGCTACCGGAGCACGCCGCCGTGTCGCAGAAGTTGATTGCCTATGAGGGCCTTTCGGCCAAAGGCATCGTTTATTCCAAAACTCAGCTTTGGCGGCTCGAACGAGCAGGGAAGTTTCCGCGGCGCGTGAAGCTCTCCGCCATGCGGGTTGCCTGGATCGAAACTGAAATTGACGAATGGATCGCGGCCCGCATTGCCGCGCGCCGGCAGCCCGTCGCGGCTTGATGTTGATTGGTCAACATCCAACGCTGACTTTCGATACTCAGGAAGCTTAGGGAAATCCCATGAACGAATTGCATCAATTGATCGAGCAGCGCGGCGCACCGCACGAGGTCGTGGAACGCGCGAAACCCCTTATCGCGACGGCACGTCACCTGGCGGATGCGGTGGACGTATTACGCACGGTAACAAAGAATGCGGCTGCAGATCGAACCCGGACGGCCGAAGGGCAACGCGGGTTCGTTCGCACGCACATCATCGACGGGACATCAACGTCTCTCCGGAAAGCGCGATCGCAGGCCAAGCAATGCCGGGATGATCTGGCCACTTGGACAAAGCGCCTGGTCCCTCCAACCGGCGACAAGAGCGATCTCGAAACGGCGGTAGTTCGCAGTGACATTCGAGCAATGTTTCGCGGCATGCCGGCGCCGGAGCGAATGCAGTTCCTGGCAAAGCTCGACCACCCTGTTGAAGTGTATTCCGCTTTGTTGTCGGGACCAACCCTGCTGTCAGGCATCAGCGAGGCTCAGCGCGCCAAGCTGCTCGACAACTACCGGAGCCAGTTTCACGCTGCAGACATGCAGCTAATCGCACAGCAAGAGGACGCAATCGCGTTTCTCGACGCCGTCAGTAGCACAGTCGTTAACGAAGCTGCGCGCACCGGGGGTTGGCAATCCCACGAATTTTCCAAGCTCATCGAAGAGGCGAACTGAAAATGGCGACACTATCTCAACTCCAAACCTCCCGTGCTGCAGCCGGCTCCGCATACGCCAGCGCCCTTGCGTCATTGAAATCGGCATATATCTCGCTAGCGGCGCTCGACCGCACCATTGGCAATACGAACGTCAGTGGCGCGACCGTGCAAGGCTTTCCGCTCGACCACGCGGCGCTGAACAACACCATTCGTATGCTGAGCCACAGCCAGTTCGCACCGAACCAGGCGCAGGGTTGGGAAGACCAGATCCTCGCCGCTTCCAACGCGCAAATTTCCGCCTTCACGCCAGGCTGATCGCATGACCACTCTGATTGCGGTCTCAAAGACCACCGACTCGCTTGCGCCACTTCACATACTGACGGTAAGCGTTCCGGCAGACAGTGCCGCGTCTGTGACTCGGTTGGGCGACCGCATCGGCGATACGCCCGAAAGTGTCACGGCAATCGCGGCCGACGAAACGAAGCTCTTCGGGCCGTTCGCCATGGCGACCCGGTGGAAATTCGTTTGCGCTGCCGGAACTGCAACGATCACCACGGCGCCGGCTGATCTTCTGGCCGTGGATCAGAATATCGAGCGCATGGTGAAGTTGACGCAGAGCGAATACGACGCGCTCGATCCGCCCGACTCCAAAACACTCTACATGATCGTCGGATGACATCACGGAACAATCAAGTGAGGAAGAACGGACGTGTGATCGCTTGGAGCGCGTCGCGATCGGGCGGATTTGGTTGGCTTCGAAATCATGAGGGTGGCCCCGACTTATTTTTTCACAATTCGGCACTGGCGTCGGACGATAGGCCCACCGTCGGTCGCGAAGTTACCTTCGAGACCGATTTTGACGAGGTTCGGGGCAAGCCCAAAGCTGTTCAAGTTCGACTAACCTAGTCGCAACCTACGTTCTTGCTCGCGAACCATCGTCAATTTAGACTTCCTACCTCTATTTTTATCGGAGTGTTATACGTGGCTTTGGGTACCGTGAAGTGTTCAACGCGACCAAGGGATATGGAGTTATTCAGCCGCAGGATGGTGGTCCTGACGTGTTCGTTCACATCTCGGCTGTTGAAAAAGCGGGCTATACCGGTCTCGCTGAAGGGGCGAAGGTCAGTTACGAACTGACGACGGGGCGGAATGGGAAAGTGTCAGCCGAGAATTTGCGGATCGGCTAACGAAAGCATCCGGTTTCCACGGACCTGCATCGATTGGGCTGCAATAAGGAATCGGCTAGGATCGATTTCGTGGCTTGTTGCGTCCGCGAAACCCGTCTCCCGGCAGTCGCCATGGCGCATTTGCCCCAGGCCGCTTGAGATCGGCACCAACCAATCCTGGTAGGTGCTTGCAGCACTTCTCCGCAATACCCTTGCTCGCCCTTGAGAGTTTGATCCTCTCGGAGGCCAGTGTGGTCAGTCTCGCCAATCCAAGGACGAGGGCTGATCACCGAAGTTTGCGGCGTGCGATAAGGGACAGTCACATCGCCACCAACTTCGCTGGCAGCGCGGGCGCGCGGACAGCGTCGGTTCTCTTCGCACTTCCCGACGCCGAGTCGCGCCCGCGCTGCTTCAATCGCGGGGATAGCTCATTGTGGGGACACGCTCTAACAGCCTTTCTTTTGTCGATATTTGCGCACTAGCTTTGGTTTTTGAGAAATGGAGAAGTTAAGTGGCCTTAGGGACGGTCAAGTGGTTCAACTCGACAAAGGGTTATGGATTTATACAGCCCGACAACGGCGGCAAGGACATCTTTGTTCACATCTCAGCAGTTGAGAAAGCTGGTTTCACTTCGCTGGCAGAGGGCGCGAAAGTTAGCTTCGACGTCGTGAACAATCGCGGAAAAGACTCGGCGGAAAATCTACGGATAGGTTGAGCCCGCTAGCATCCGGTCCAGCGGGTTCGGTGCGTTTTCACGTCCGGAAGATCAGTAAACGCCGCGTCGAGCTTGAACCTGTCCCAGATAGCGCGCGCCCCGACCCGATAAGGGCGGGGCATTCGACCATCGGCGACCATCTCGTCGAATTTGGTCGTCCCCACGCCGACGTAGCGGGCGGCCGCATCGCGATTCCGCCCACGCGGAGGATACGCGATCGGATCTGGTCGGAGCGTCAACGACTGCGGCCGTTCAGCGCCGGGAAAGGCACCATCTTTCCGCACTTGGACGTGTCAGCCATCTCGCTGAACGCTTCGGCAGACGATCCGTTGATGCGAATACTGAGTGTCTGGAGTCCTGTCATGCCGCCCTGTGAATTGCGGCCGTTGGCGTCGAGGCAAACACAATCGTCGTTGCCACTTGGACAAGGCGCGACGGCGCCTAGCGAAGCGTCGTGGATCGAATCCGGATCTTTGAACATTCGCGATTTCGCGGCTATCGCCGTCCAGAAACGCTTCATTTGAAATCCCCTTACCGCCGGCATCTAATCGGAACCACAAGGGCACGCAACTACAAATTATTCTGTGAAAACAATACATATGTTGATTGTCAACACGCCGAAGGCTCCGCGCGTGCTATCGGTCGACCATGATGACCGCCGAACCTCGCTTGATGACCGGACGCGAAGCCGCGGCGTACTGCAACGTGACGATAGCCACGTGGGCCGAGCACCTCGTCGAACATGAAGCGTGGATGCGCAACAGCCAGCGGGAGAAGCTGAACAACTGCGGCGACGCCTCTGGAATATCTGGAAAGACCTCAAGGGGACCGCGCTCCGCTCCAGACACGAAAAAGCAGCCCCGATGACCGATGACGACGCCCTGATCACCCTCGACGAAGCGGCCAAACTCATCCCTGGCGCCGACGCTGACACCTTGAAGCGGATGCATCGGGCCGGAAAGCTGGTCTGCTACCGGCCTGGAAAAAAGCTTCTAACAACCGCGGCGAATGTGCAGGAGGCGGTTCGGACCAACTACCGCGTGACGCCTGTACGGGCTCCGAAGATTGCGGGCCGTCCAGATGCCGCGGCAATGGAGCGATCGAAGGCCGCACTAGACCTGGCGTTGTCTCGCCTGCCGTCGAAACGCAAAAAGGCGGCACGAGCAAAAGCCCGGCCGCCCCACATGCCCGAAAAGTCCGACTAGTACGATGGGCGCTTTCGCAACTGGTCCCACCGCGCCTCAACGGTCCGCATGTCCATAATATAGTAGTGCCGATCACGCCGGCCGCGGCGAGCCGCGTGCCACTGAATCTCACTTTCGGTGTAGCCGAGCTTGGAGAGACTGTTGCGCAGTCGATCGGCGGCGGCGGCGCGGGCTTCGGCCCGGGTCATCTTGAAGCCGTACCGATGGGCCGCCGCAATGGATTCGCTGATGCCGGCCGGGCTGGCCTCTTTGGCGAAAGTCTGTACGGCCGCCTCGTATTGGCGGCGCTCCAACGCGAATTCCATGAAGGCGCCCGGGTTGGAAAAGTAAGCGCCGGGAAGAGTGTAGATGTGCGTGCTGCGGGCGGGCGTGAAGGTGGCGAGGTTAATCATGCTGCTCTCCTATTCGGCCGGGCTGTTGCCTCAGCGAGGGCCAGGCGCGATGTCCGCTCGGATTGGAACGCGGGGGATGGCGTTCTGTCGTCATCGCCGTCTGCTCGACGTCCGGTGCGGTTCGCGCGGGCGACCTGCTAGTCCGGCCAGACCCGTACTCGGATTCGTCCTGCCACGCTTGCAGGCGGCTGGTCCCCAATTACGTTTCCCGGTTGATGCGCGCAGTAGCCACTGGTGGCGCGGACGCAGCGGGAGACCGACGCGGTCGCGGAACTGCTGGCGAACATCTTCGAGGAAGACGCGACGCTGGCTCCGGTCGAGACACCGGTGGCATCGGCGGCGAGCGAGGCCTCCTTCGAGGGGTTGGACGGACCGCACACCGAGCTTGTCGAGCTTCTCGAGCGGAAGGGATCAGTCGCGAGAGCCGAATTCGATCAGCGTGCGCGCGCGATGAAACTCCTGCCGGACGGCGCCATCGAACGCATCAACGATTGGTCGTTCGAACGCTTCGAGGAATCGCTGCTCGAAGACGGGGACGAGATCGTCATGGTGCCGCATCTGCGGGAGCGACTGGTTCAACTGAGAGAGACGACGGCATGAGCAAAGCGCCAAAGACGATAAAGCCGAAGGAGCGGGACACCATCATCCAGGCGCTGAGCGCCGGCGTGGTCCCGCGCGTCGGACTTCCGCACATCCAGGTCGGCAGAGCCGCGGAGATCGGAGCGTTGGTTCGGGACGTCGACCGCATCGCGGACGGCGGCGCAGCCGTCAGATTCGTGATCGGCGACTACGGCGCCGGCAAGACGTTCTTTGCGAACCTCATCAGGCTGATCGCGCTGGAGCGGAGGTGCGTGACTGTGCACGCGGATCTGGGGCCCGATCGCCGCATCTACGCCAGTGGCGGTCAGGTGAGGGCGCTCTATTGCGAAGCCGTCCGGAACATGGCGACACGCACGAAGCCGGAGGGCGGCGCGTTGGCGGCGGTCGTCGAGCGGCTCGTCACCGACGCCGTCAAGGAAGCCGGAGAACGGCAGGTCCCGGTCGAAAAGGTGATCGACGAGAAGCTGGCTCCGATCCAGGAATTCGTCGGAGGGTACGATTTCGCGACGGTGCTCAAGGCCTACTGGCGCGGCAGCGAAGCGTCAAACGAGGAGCTCAAGCTCGCGGCCCTGCGTTGGCTGCGCGGAGAATTCTCGACCAAGACCGAGGCTAACAGATCCCTCGGCGTCAGGACCATAATCGACGACGACAGCGTGTACGATTCACTGAAGTCCCTCGCGTGCCTGACGAAGGTCGCAGGTTATGCGGGCCTGCTGGTGATGTTCGACGAGATGGTGAACATCTACAAGCTCCAGAATGCCCAGGCGCGCAAATCGAACTTCGAACAGATCCTCCGCATCGTGAACGACGCTCTGCAGGGAAACACCGCCAACATCGGCTTCCTCATGTGCGGCACACCCCAGTTTCTGATGGACACCCGGCGCGGCCTGTTCAGCTACGAGGCGCTGCAGTCGCGGCTCGCGGAGAACCAGTTCGCCACCAAAGGTCTCGTCGATCTCTCGGGCCCGGTGATAAACCTCCAGAGCCTGAGGCCGGAAGATCTTCTGATCCTTCTGTCCAATATCCGAACGGTGTTCGCTGCCGGGGACCCGACCAAATATCTGATTCCCGACGAGGCGCTTACCGCCTTCATGGCCCACTGCGATCGCCGCATCGGAGAGGCGTATTTCCGCACGCCGCGGACGACCGTGAAGGCCTTCGTGCAGATGCTTTCCGTGCTCGAGCAGAACCCGGGCACGAAGTGGCAGGACCTTGTTGGGCAGGTCGACGTACCCGCCGATCTGCAAGGCCAGCAGGAAGCGGTGCCCGAAGGCGGCGCTCAGCCCGGAGACGACGATGAACTCACCAGCTTCCGGCTCGGGACTTGAAGCCGCCTACCACCTGCTACATCCCAAGATCCGCCGCTGGATCCGCGATCAGGGCTGGGACGAGCTGCGCGAGATCCAGGCGCGCACGATCCTCGCCGTTCTCGAGGACGACCGCGACATCCTGATCTCCGCGACGACCGCGGCCGGCAAGACGGAAGCGGCGTTCCTCCCGATCCTGACGTCGATCGCAGAGCGCAGCGCTTCGGGCTTCTCGGTCCTGTACATCAGCCCGCTCAAGGCGCTCATCAACGACCAGTTCCGGCGGCTCGAGGGACTGTGCGAGAGCATGGAAATCCCCGTTGTGAAATGGCACGGGGATGCGCCGCAGGCCGAGAAGAAGAAGGCGATGAACAAGCCCGACGGGATCGCCCTCATCACCCCGGAATCGATCGAGGCGATGTTCGTCCGTCGTCCGGCCGACGCTAAACGGTTGCTGTCGGCCGCCGAGTTCATCGTTATCGACGAGCTTCATTCGTTTCTGCAGGGACCGCGTGGACTGCATGTGGCCAGCCTGCTGCGGCGGATGGACGCGATGGCGGCGCGTCCGGCCCGGCGCGTCGGGCTTTCCGCGACGATCGGCAACCTCGGCCAGGCCCGGGCGTGGCTGCGACCGAGAGATCCTACGAACGTCGAAGAGCTCGTGGCCAAGTCGGACGCTCCGGAATTGCGCCTTCAGGTCAGAGGCTACGTCGAGCCGCCGGATCTCGACGATCCGGATCACGCGGAAGGCGGCGGAACGGGTCCGGAGCAGCAGGAGCCGCGGCGGATCGCGCTTGACTCGATCTCCGATCATCTGTTCGAGATGCTGCGGGGGGAGAACAACCTCGTGTTCGGCGGTTCGCGGCGGACGGTGGAGTCGACCGCCGACCGCCTACGCAGGCGCTCGGAGAAGGCCGAGGTACCCAACGAGTTCTATCCGCATCACGGAAGTCTTTCGAAGGTGCTCTGCGAAGAGCTCGAAGATCGGCTGAAGGAGGGGAGACTGCCGACGACGGCGGTATGCACCTCGACCCTCGAGCTCGGCGTCGACATCGGCTCGGTCAAATCGGTCGCCCAGATCGGCGCGCCGCGCTCGCTCGCCTCGTTGAAGCAAAGGCTCGGCCGGACCGGTAGGCGACGCGGAACTCCTTCGGTCCTGCGCATCTACCTCCGCGAGCCGAACATCGACAACAAGTCCGGCATCCTCGATCGCTTGCGGCTCAACACCATCAGATCCGTCGCCGTGGTCAGGTTGTTGCTCGAAGGATTCGTGGAGGAGGCCCGCACTGCACCCGAGATCGCCTCGACGCTCATCCACCAGATGCTGAGTGTGATCATGGAACGCGGCGGCATCGGGCCGAAGCCTCTCTACGACCTGCTGTGCGGCCCGGGGCCGTTCGCCTCAATCTCCACCGCCGACTTCGCTTCGCTGCTCCGGCATCTCGGCAGCGAAGCCGTCCGCTTCATCGAGCAGGCGGGCGACGGAACGCTGATGCTTGGGCAGGAGGGCGAGAAGGTCGGCCAGTCCCGGAGCTTCTTCGCGGTGTTCGAATCGAACGAGGAGTGGCGGTTGACGACCGGCGGGCGCACGCTCGGAACGTTGCCGATCATGCATCCGGTCCACAAGGAAGGACTCGTCGTCTTCGCGGGCCAGCGCTGGATCGTGCAGGACCTCGACGAACAGACGATGACGCTGGTGGTCGCTCCGCATCCGGGTGGCGTCGTGCCACGTTTCGAGCCCGCGGCCGGCGAACCGGCTCACGACCGGCTGATCGCGGAGATGCGCAAGGTCTATCTCACCGACGACGTCCCACCCTATCTCGACGCCAGAGCCCGGGATCTCCTGGCGGAAGGTCGCGACATGTTCCGCGAGCTCGATCTGGAAAGTCGATCGCTGGTCGAAGAAGAGCGCGACACCCACATCTTTCTCTGGCGGGGATCTCAGGCGACCGCGGTCTTCAGCGCGGCGCTCGCGATGGCCGGGCTTCAATCGGGTGTGCACGAACTCGGCGTCACGGTCTCCAAGACCAAGGAGAGCGAACTGCGACCGATCCTCTCCAAGCTCGCCGAAATGCGAAACATCGATCCCCACGACGTCTCGGAGTTCGTGGCGAACATCAAGGTCGGAAAATTTAGGGAACAGGTCCCGGAAAATCTGGCACGATCGCTCTGGGCCAGACAGAACGGCGACAAGGTCACTGGAATCCCCGTCATGGCCGAAAGTCTGTAGCTGCGAACTGCCTTCGAAGGCTCGACGGCGGAGGAATGACGAGATGCATAAGACGGGCGACAAGCTCAACCTGAGCGCCGGCGATCTCGTCGGTCACCTGAATTGCCGGTACTTGACCGAGCTCGACCTCGCGGTGATACACGGAGGGCTGGCCAAGCCCCGGGTCTGGGACCCGGTGTTGGAGACGCTCGCGGACTGAAGGCGAACACGATCGACGGCGTAGGCATCGACGCGAGCGCCGTCGCGGTCACCACCGAAGCGATGGTTCGGGGCGATCCCGTCATCGTGCAGGCGGCTCTTCAAGGAAGCAATTGGAGCGGACGTGCCGACGTCCTCCTTCGTGTCGAGCGGCCGAGCAATCTCGGGCCCTGGTCATACGAAGTCACCGACACCAAGCTCGCCCGCGAGACGAAGGGCAATACCGTCCTCCAGATCTCGCTCTATTCCGATCTTCTCGGCAAAATGCAGGGACTGGCACCGGAGGCGGCGTTCGTCGTCACCCCCGGAACGGACTACGCGCCGGAACGATACCGCATCTCCGACTACGGCGCCTACACGTGAGAGGAAGCCGCGAGCGGGCGGTTTCGGATACCGAGGCCGAAAGCGCCTATCCGGAGCCGATCGAGCACTGCGATATCTGTCGCTGGCGGCGCTACTGCGACGAGAAGAGAAGGGCGGACGACCACATGTCGCTCGTCGCCGGCATCAGCAAGTCCCAGATCGGAGAGCTCGAGCGGCGCGGCGTCGGCACCACTGCCGCGCTGGCCGCGATGCCGATACCGATGAAGTGGAAGCCCGATCGAGGCGCTGCCAAGAGCTTCGAGAAGGTACGCGAGCAGGCGCGGATCCAAGTCGAGGGGAGGGACGCGGGGAAGACTCTGTACGAGACCCTTCCTCCGGTCGAGGGGTTCGGATTGTCGCGCCTCCCGGCGCCTTCGCCGGGCGACATCTTCTTCGACTTCGAAGGCGACCCGTTCGTGGACAATGGAGGTCTGGAGTTCCTGTTCGGCTACGTCTTCGCCGACGAAGACTGCGCGGACAGGTACGTGGGCGATTGGGCCTCCAATCGGCAGGAGGAGCGGGAGGCGTTCGAGCGCTTCGTCGATTTCGTGATCGAACGCCTGAAGAAGCATCCGGATCTTCATATCTACCGCTTCGCTCCCTACGAACCGGCCGCGCTGAAACGCCTGATGGGACGTTACGCGACGCGCGAGAACGAGGTCGACGACCTGCTGCGTGCGGAGATCTTTGTTGATCTGTACTCGGTCGTGCGTCACGCCGTCCGCGCCAGCGTCGAGAGCTATTCGATCAAGAAGCTCGAGCCGCTCTATGCGTTCACGAGGTCCGTCCCGCTGGACGAGGTCGGTGCGACCATGGCGCGGACCCAGGCGCGGCTCGAGATGGCCGACGGCGGAGGAGTTCCAGAAGAGGATAAGGCCGCCATCAGGGGCTACAACAAGGATGATTGTGCGTCCACCAAGGCACTTCGGAACTGGCTGGAGGAGGTGCGAGCGGATCTCATCGCGGGCGGTGCACAGATCGAGCGGCCGGCCCCGTCGGAAGCCGCGATCGTTGCCGAGCTCGACGATCGGCAGAAGAAGATCGCGGCGCTCGTCGTCCGCCTCACGGAAGGCGTGCCCGATGACGTCGCGGAACGGAGCGCCGAGCAGCAGGGACGATGGCTGCTGGCGCACATGTTGGACTGGCACGGGCGCGAGAAGAAATCAGTCTGGTGGGAATACTTCCGGCTGCGCGATCTGTCGGCGGAAGACCTCCTTCACGAGCGGGACGGCCTGGCGGATCTCGAATTCCTAGAGCCGTGCGGCGGGACGGCCAAAGCACCGGTGCATCGGTATCGGCTCGCGCTGCAGGACACCGACATCCGGGCGGACGACGAGCTCAGAAGCATCGGCGGCGAAAAGTTCGGACGGGTCGTGGCTATCTCCTTGGACAATCGTACCATCGACATCAAGAAGCGCGGCGACACGGCCGGGCTGCATCCCGAGGCGGTCTTCGCCCATAGTTTCGTCGATACCCAGGTGCTCGCGGACTCGCTGATGCGGATCGGCGAATACGTCGCGGACCACGGACTGCAAGGCGACGGCGACCACAGGGCGGCGCGGGACCTTCTGATGGCGCTCGTTCCGCGCCTCAGCAATGGGGGACTGCAGGTCGACGGCGAGCCCGTGGTCGCGGCCGCGACGCGCATAGCGGTCGATCTCGACGAGAGCGTCTTTCCCGTGCAGGGCCCTCCCGGCGCCGGAAAGACCTTCGCCGGAGCCCGCATGATCCTCGCGCTCGCGCGCGAGGGACGAACCATCGGGATTACGGCGAATTCGCACAAAGTGATCCGTCATCTCCTCGACGAAGTCGGAAAAGCATCAAGAGAACAAGGGTTTGCCGTCGAATGCATCCAGAAGCTCTCGGACAAGGAGGATGACCGGCCGGGTCTCAGGTTCACGACCGAGAACGGAGCATTCCTGGACTCCTTGAATTCGGACTGCAGGGTCGGCGGCGCGACGGCATGGTTCTGGGCGCGGCCCGACGCCGCGGAGAACGTGGACGTTCTGTTCGTTGATGAAGCGGCGCAGATGTCCCTCGCGAACGTTCTGGCCGTGTCACAGGCCGCGCGCAGCGTTGTCCTGCTCGGGGATCCGCGGCAGCTCGAGCTGCCGATCCAGGGTAGCCATCCCGACGGGGTGGACGTTTCAGCACTCGACCATATCCTCGGTACACATGCGATCCTTCCGCCGGAACGCGGCCTTTTTCTGCCGGAGACTTGGCGTCTGCACCCGAACATCTGCGCGTTCAACTCCGAGCTCTTCTACGAGGAACGCCTGCGATCGTGCGCCGGGCTCGAAAAGCAGGAGATTAGGTCGAAGAGCAGGGTCAGCGGGGCAGGGCTCAGATATCTGCGTGTGGAGCACGACGGCAATCAGAACTCATCCAAGGAGCAAGCCGAAGCGGTTCGGCTTCTTGTTTCGGAGATATTGGACGCCGACAGTACTTGGATCGATCTGAAGGGCGTGGAGCGACTTATCGGTCTCGACGATATTCTGATCGTCGCTCCCTACAATGCCCAGGTCTTCCAGGTGCAGGAGCTCATCCCCGGCGCGCACGTCGGTACGGTCGACAAGTTCCAAGGCCAAGAGGCGCCTATCGTCATCTATTCCATGACGACGTCGAGCCATTCCGACGCTCCACGAGGAATGGAATTCCTTTACAGCGCGAACCGCTTGAATGTCGCCACGTCCAGAGCGAGGTGTATCTGCATCATCGTTGCTTCGCCGCGATTATTTGACGCGGAGTGCCGCACCCCGAGGCAGGTGCAGCTCGCGAATGGCTTCTGCCGATATCTGGAAATGGCCACAAAACTTCAAGAGCGAAGTACGCCGTAAGGCGAGGCCGAAAGGCACCTTTCGTGGGCGAAAAGCACCTCAGCTCATTCCTTGGCTGCGTAAGCCATTGATATCACGGGAAATGCGAACGCCCTCCGAGCACACCATAAACCCACGCCTGCCTTTGAAGCCGCCGGCGACCGCAGCTCGCGATATCAATCACCCCGCGGGTGGCTCGAGTTATCGAACTCACCTCAGAAACAGACAGGGGATTTTTGAGACGCTTGGACGGCTCACGTTTTATTGTACTGCTTTACAACATGCGTCCAAGCTTGCCGGAGCTTGACGTGGATATGGGAGGACTGGCTTGAAATGGCCGCAGCTCATCTTCGCGATTTTTCGGGGCTGTTGAAGTGTCTTCTTTGTTGCGCTTTGTATCATCCGATCTGTCTCCAGCACGCTGCAACCAAGCGACGGCATTCGCGACAAGGAGCGACTATGACGGGTGGCCAATCAAAGAACGATGGACGAAGACCGCCTAGAAACGAATTGTCGCCTACGGGTCGCGATGCGAAAGTGGTCCCGTTTGGTGAGCGACTCAGCTGCACCGTCGAGGAAGCTTGCTTGGCAACCGGCTTGGGACGCACAAAGCTTTACGAGTTGATAGGATCTGGCCAACTTGTCACGACAACAATCGGACGCCGGCGCTTGGTGATGGTGCGATCACTTCTCGCACTTCTGGACACGACCATGTCGGCGTGACCAATCGCTTACTTTCGTCAGGGGCTCAGCTTCTGGGCTTGGGGTAGGAGAACGGGTTTCGCGTTCCAGAATGTGGCGCTAAAGCTTTAGCGGTCGCGTACCACGTCGCCGGCCTAAAACGCCGCAACGTTCATGCCCGTTTCCCCATAGGCACCACATTTCCGCCGCTCCTGAACACCAGCGGCACGACTGCCGCCCTCGCTAGCTCTTCCAGGGCTGTCGCAATGTATTTCGCGTAGTGCCGCTCGATCATTTTAACGGAGGTGTTGTGCATTTTGGCGACGTGCTGGATCGGTAAACCCTTCCGGAGACCGCGCACAATGCTCGAATGCCGCAAAGCGTAGGGAATAACGTCAGGCATGACGGCGCGTTCGCGAATAGCGCCCCAGGGGCGCGTAAGTTCAGCTCTTTTCCATGGGCCGCGTTTGGATCTTTTCCATTCAATGCCGTTCGGCGCCTGCTCGTGGATCCAGCGCTCAAATAACGTCGCATCGCTCGGCCGTCCGACGATCGCGGGCAAAAGCGTCTCAATGACATCGTCACCTACCGGCACGGGGACTGAGCCGCCATTGCCGCCACGACCCTTGTACGAGCCTGGCACCATTAGACGCCGCTCAGGGGCCTGTAGGTCGCCCACACGCAGACGCCTGACCTGGGCATACCGCGCGCCGGTCGCCGCTAGACACACGACGATCTGATACAGATCGCCGTCGAATTCCTGCTCCCTGTCAACTTCCAACGCGGCTTGAAGTATTTCAGCGACCTGCTGATCCGTGAGGATCTGGTTGTCTCGAGCAACCGATGTCTCATCATCGTCATCGATCCGCTCGGCTTTGAAGCCGGCTTTCACGTCGGTGAGGAACGTGGGATTTAGCTTCTTTCGATCCGCGGAAAGCCGGGCCCAAGAGGCGTTGAGAGCGGCCTTCAGGTCATTCATAAGCCGCTGCTTTGTCGTGACCTTAAGTCCCTTCGGCAAGCCCTCACGCCACGTCAGCATGTCATCTTCCTTCAGCGCGTGCAGATGTACCGCCGCGAGAGGTGCAGCTTCGATGGCTCGCTGGTTGCCGCGCTTGTCTTGGCCGAGAACGTAGCGCCGCAGTTTGTTGGCGGCATCGGACCGCACGTCGCGACCTGTTCGCCGCCTTTCTCGAGCGTCGCGCTCCTCGATGTAGGCCTCAACGGCTGATCGCACGGTAGGGGCAGGCCCCGCTGCCTGCGCCGCGGCTTCTGCCCTGGCCCGAGCGACGGCGTCTCCGGCAGTCTTGTTGGCCTGCTGGAAGGTCAGAACGCCAACGGCCGTTTTGTCGTTGACATCGTTGGCGGTGCCAATAGGGGCCTGCTTGTAGCTGGCACCTTCATGGTGGTTGCGCCAACGGACTAACCAAACGCCGCTTTGTCTTCCCTTGCGATAGCCCAGGTGCGCTTCCGCATCGAGGCGGCGCCAATGCACGCCAGGTTCCAGCCTAGAGCGTGCCTTTGCCGTCGTGATTTGAGCCTCTATGAGCGCCTTCGACATTTCATCTACCGCATTGCCACAAGTCGAATATCCGTCGAATATCTGTCAAATATGCATCGTCGTGCAGTGGCGGACAATAGTGAAGTACGATCCACAAGTCATTGATTTTGTTGAACGTGAGCGAACAGAAGCGGACTGGTGTAAGCGCTTTATTTGGCCCTCTCAAGGCTGAAACAGGGGTTCGATTCCCCTAGGGAGCGCCAGCGGCTTTCAAAAAGCGCTGTGATTTCCAGTTGGTTGCGGCCAACTCAACGCTGCAGATTTCGCAAGGATTGGACCGTCGCCGGCAAGCGCGACGCTCGCCGGCGATGTTCGGATGGCCTACCGATCCTGGCGTCACTGCCGGATCAGCCTCACCACATCCTGCCTCAGCAGATAGAACGACACCGCCAGCAGAACCACGTCCTTCATCAGGAAGGGCACGTTGCCCGTCATCGCGGGGAAGCCTCCGGCTGCGACGTCCCAGCCGTCCGGCATGAAGGGAATGATCGTGACCGTGGCGATGAAGGTGCCGGTCGAGCCCAGCGCGCCGAGAATGCCGAGCGGCCTGTTCCAGAAGCCGGCGAACAGCAGTGTCCCGAAGGTCCACTCGGAGACGCCGAGGAAGTAGCTGGCGCCGGCGTGGCCGAAGACGGGATAGAGCCACCAGATCAGCGGCCCGTTGCTGATGAACGGGACCAGCCTTTCGAACTCGTACGGAAACCACTTCTGGTAGCCGAAGAAGAGAAACATGATCACCATCGACGCTCGCACGACGTGGTAGTCGAGGTCCTCCGCGAGCAGGCCGGACTTCTGCAGCGCGCGGACAAGCGGATTGTGTGTGGTGCTGGCAATTGCGCTCATGGTCGTGATCCTTTCATGCAAGATCTGACAGGCGGTCGCTTCACGCGATCGCGGGGAAGTCGATCTCGGTGTCGTTGATGCGGTTGAAGACGTTGGTGAAGACCGTGGTCGCGAAGGCCAGGCTGATCTCGACGAGCTGCGCGTCGGTGTAGCCGGCAGCCTTGATCGCGGCGAAATCCGCGTCGCTGACGGTGCCGCTTGACCGCGCGAGCTTGCGGACGAAGCGGATCAGCGCATCGCGCTTGTCGTCGCCGGTCGGCTGGTCTTCCCGGATCTGCTTCAACTGCTCGGGCTTCAGGCCCGCGAGCTTGCCGAGCAGGCTGTGCGCGGCCACGCAGTAGTCGCAACCGGCGACCCCGGAGATGACGAGCTTGATGGCTTCCTGGTCACGCTTGGAGAGCGAGCCCGAAGCGAGCACGCTGTCGGCGAGCAGGATGGCCTTGAGCGCGTCCGGTCCATGGGCGCCGATCGCGGCGAAGGTATTCGGCACGCTGCCGATCGCCTTCTTGATCTGGCCATAGACCTCGGCGGTCGCGCCGGTTGCGGAGTCGAAGCTGGGAACGGAAAGACGGGACATTGTTGGCACTCCTTGGTTCGGGTGGTGAACGATTGCGGAGTGACAATAGGATCGAGGCTTGATACTATTAATACCGATATTTCTCGATTATATGCTCAATCGTCTCATCTCGAGCTCTAGGGAGAACCGCCGTGGATTGGTTGAGCCGGTTGTTCGAGATGATGCCGGTGCGCGGGCGCCTCGATCTGCGCTGCTCCTACGGCACGCCCTGGCGCATCGACCAGGGACCGGGTGCGTCCAACGAAATCCCCTATCACGCCGTGCTTGCCGGCTCGGCGATGCTGGACGATCCGGCGGGAGGGCGACCACTGCAGCTCAAAGCCGGTGACATCCTGCTGCTTCCCGCCAATCCCCGTCACGTCATGCACGACGGCAGCGGGGCCGCGCCGCTACCGGCGCAGAACCGCGCGGTTCTCAATTTCACCATCAGCGAAAATCCCGGCGCGGGCGAACGGCTCGATCTGTTGTGCGGACATTTCGCCATCGCGCCGCCGCACGACCGTCTCCTGCGCAGCTATCTGCCGCCGCGCCTCGTCGTGCATGCGGGTGACGATGCCGGCGACGACGACACGGCAAGGCAGCTCGCCGGGCTCGTTGCGCTGATGCGCGGCGAGTCCACGGGCGATCGTCTTGGCGGCCGCGCGATGCTGAACGCGCTCTCGAGCGCGATGTTCGCGCTGGTCTTGCGGCTCGCCAGCCTTACCGGCGATGCGCCGCGCGGTCTGCTCGCGCTCGCCGGTCATCCGCGCCTCGCCCCGGCGATGGCTGCTCTTTTCAACGAGCCGGCGCGTGCATGGTCGTTGCCCGAGCTGGCGCGTCTGTGCGGCATGTCGCGCGCGACGCTCGCGCGGCAATTCCAGGAGAAGCTCGGCCACTCGGCCGCGGATCTCCTCACCGATATAAGGATGGCGCGCGCGGCGAACGAGCTGAGGGCATCATCGCTTTCGACCGGCGCCGTCGCGGAAGCTGTCGGCTATCAATCCGAAGCGGCGTTCCAGCGCGCCTTCAAGAGCCACATGGGCATGACGCCGGCACAATGGCGAAAGGCCGAGGCCGCCACGGCGAGACCGTCGGGGGATGTGTCCGGCTGATGTCGTGCGGCCGCTCGCTCACGCCGTCGTGCCGTCGATCGAGCGGCGGATCACTCGCTGCACTTCCGCGTTCGACAGAAACAGATCGTGGTTGATGATGCCCCAGCCTTCCTGCGAGGCATCGACCACGCGCACACCGAGCCGCGCGATGGCGGCTTTCTCGGCCGCGCCGACGCGGGTCATGCCGCCTGCGATCTGGCCGGACAGCGCGAGGGCACGATCGTTGGTCGCGGCGATCACGGTGATCTTGCCGGCGAGCGGGCCGATGCGCTGGATCGCCGACGAGAACACGTCCATGTCGATATCGGGGGCGGCAAACACGACCGCGCCGATCCTGCCCGTGACCGTGTCGCCGTATCGCGCGTAAAGCTGACGCAGGCTTTCGAGCGTCAGCATGGTTCCCATGCTGTGCGCGACGATGTTGACGCGGCCGCCGCTTGGCGCCGACACCAGCGCAGAGAGCACGCGCTCGAAATCGTCGCGAGACCACATCGCGCTGTCGCGGTCATAGGCATAGTCGAAAAATCCCGCCTTGGAGGGCCAGGAGAACACCATGGTCCGGCCGCGGAACCTGATCCCGTCGGAAAGATGGGCGGCATCCAGCACCGCCGTCTCGAATGTCTGCTTGAAGCCGTGCACGTAGATCAGCACGTCGCCTGCGCCGGCCTGCGCGGCGAGATCGCCGGCGTCAGCCGACACCGGTTCGATCCGGTCAAGACGCCAATCGCCGAGGCCGACCGAGGCGAGAGAAAGACGGCTCTCGTCCGGAGCCACCAGCCTCGCCCGCGCGACCGTCATGCTCGTCGCGCGCTCCGGCCCGAACCAGGGTTTGGTGCGGCCGCCGCCCACGGGCTTGCGCGTGGTGGTAACGAGCACTGTGGGATCGGCGGAGAGCGACGAGGCGTCGTAGCGCGCGCCGGTCGCACCCAGACCGGTGCATCCGCCGAGCGCAAGGGCGCTTCCTGCCGACACAAATCCGCCGAGCAGCGCGCGGCGCGAAACAGAATGACGGGAGTCGGATTGCTGAAGACGTCGGACGACCAAAGGGAACCCCGGGGAACTTGCCCACCGTAACGCCGCCCCGCTGTCTCCCTGAATGACAATGGGGGCGAGAAGACGGCGGCGGCTTTGTCAGTTCCCGGAACCTGCGGCGATCCTGCGTCTGCTTCAGCGGCGCAGATAGCGCCAGCCGACGACGACACCGCTCACCGAGACAATGGTGCCCAGGATCGACAGCAGCCAGACCACGATGTCCCAGGCCGGGCGATACATCAGCAGAAGGCGGAAATCGAAACTGTGCAGTGCGTTGAACAGCCAGCGATACGTGCGATGGCTGGTGTCGATGCGGCCGAGGATGTCGCCCGTGACCGGGCTGATGTGGAACCATGTTTTCGCGTCGTCATCGAACGCTGCGCGCAGCACCGGCAATTCGCGGTCGTGATGATGAGCATACCAGTAGGAGTCGTAGTCTGCGACGATCGACCGCTCCGTCAGGCGGGCGTGCGGTAGCAGCTTTGTTGCGGCGGTCCAAAGACGATCCTGCGGGAGTGCCGTCATTTGGCCGGACGTCACATCCAGTAGCCTATGCGTGCCATCGCGCGATGCGACGATCATCATCGGGCTGCCATCGAGCCATACGAAGCGCGCTTCGACCGCCGCGTCTTGTGGCGCCGGCAGCCTTGTCGCAATGGTCGGTGCCTCATGGCCGGCATAGCGCTGCAGCACGGCGTGCGGCGTGTTGCGGCTTGCGAAATAGTCGCCGGGATTGAGCGAAAGCCAGCCGGAGAACATCCAGGTCAGCACGAAGATGCCCGCGATCAGGCCGGCGACATGGTGCCATGCCATCCAGCCGCGATACGGCGTGATGCTGCCGCTCGCATAGCGCCGCTTCAGCCGTACGCGCAGGATGCCGACCCAGATGCCGGTGGCGCCGGTGATCAGGCAGATGCCCGAGATCCAAAGCACCACCAGCCGCCACGATGGCCCATCCTTGCGCAACACGGTCGGATAGATCCAGTGCGGAATCGAGCCGAGCCAATTCCAGACGCGCTCGGTGCGGTTGGTGTCGAGCACGATCTCGCCGGAGCGCGAGGAAACGTAGACCTTGGTACCGGCACGGTCGCCGAGCCCGATGAGGTAGAGCGGCCGCAGCGGATCGTAACGCGCCGTCACGCTCCATTGGTCGCGATCGACGATGTCCTCGAGCTCAGGTGTCTTGCTCGCGGGGTGATATTGCGCGATCGCCAGCGCCTGTTGTTCGGAGACGTCGGTGATGGCACGGCCATCGGCGGCAGAGATCGCCTGCCGGGAGCCGTCCCACCCCGTCATGCGATAGACGGGCTCATCGGCCAGCATCGAAAGACGGAGATCGCGCGGATAGCGCGTGACGCCGGCCTTCTTCATGGCGTCGTCCGGCGACAACGCCACCTTCTCCCATTGGATGTCGGGAAGCGCTGCCAGCCTTTCCTTGTTGGAAAGGCCGGGGAACGCGACATACATCATCACCACGCCCGAGATGAACCACATCGCAAAGAACAGGCAGGTGGCGATGCCGATCCAGCGGTGGCCGATATACAGCCACCGCCGGAGCGTGCGTTTCAGGGTACGTGACACGCTCAGAACTTCACGTTGACGGCGAGCTGGGCCGTGCGGGGCATTCCGAGCAGCCATTGCGTGGTGCCGCCGGACGTCGTGTAAACCTCGTCGAAGAGATTGTAGACGCGGAACGACACCGTGGTGTTGGGATCGGGCTTCCACTGCACGCCGGCATTGACGATGTTGTAGGCCGGGCGCGTCACCGTGTTGGCGTTGTCCGCAAAGGTCTTGCCGACGATCTGGACGCCCGCATTGGCCGACCAGTTCGGCGCAAAGGCCCAGGTCGCCCAGATGTTGGAGACGGTCTGCGGCACGTTGACGGGCACGTTGCCGGCGTAGTTCACGCTTCCGCCGCCGACCGCCTGTACGAAGTCGTCGTACTTCGCGCGAAGGAAGGCGGTGTTGGCGTCGATGCGCCAGCCGTAGTCGAAGAGGAAGCCGACCGATGCTTCGACACCACGCGACGATTGCTGGCCGACCTGGACGGTGAGCGATGGAATGTTGGGATCACGTGCCAGCAGATTGTTCTTCACGATCTCATAGCCGGCCAGGGTCCATTCGCCGCGGCCGCCCCAGAACGATTGCTTGACGCCGATTTCGATCTGTCTGCCGGTCGCGAGATCGAAGTTCTTGTTTGCGGAGGACAGTGAGATGAGCCCTCCGACCGGATCGACGGCGGTGGCGTACTGGCCGTAGAAGGCGAGGTCCTTGATCGGCGTATAGACCGCACCGGCGCGCCAGGTCGTCGAGGAGAACGACTTCTCGAAGCTGCCGGCGGGCGCGACATAGTCGGTGCGCGTGATGGTCGGTTCGTCCTGGCGGACGCCGGCGATCAATGACAATTGCTCGGTGACCGACAGCCTGTTCTCGGCAAACAGCGCGTACTGGTTGGTCACGCTGCCGAAGCCGGGAACGGTGGCGTTCGGGCTGCTGAACACGCCCGGAACGAAGCTGATGGGATTGACGGACGACGCGCCGCTGTAGGGCGAATTGTTGGTGTGGGTGAAATTGATGCTGTTGACGTCGAAGCCCGCCAGGAACTCATTGGCCATGCCAAACACATGCCCGCTGAATTTCGCATCCATGCGATTGCCGACCTGCTGCTGATCGTGAAAGATCTCGATATAGCTGCTGCGGTTGATCAGGCCGGTGGCGGGGTTATAGGCGTAGCTTTCGACGTCCTTCCAGTGTCGCTTGGAATTCAAATAGTAGAGCGTGTTCTGGATCGAGATTCCATCGGCGACCTGCCATTCGGTCTTCACCTGATTCCAGCTGTCCTGGTATCGGATATGGCTGTCGCTGAAATTGTAGTTCTTGAAACGCAGGGCGTCGTCGATCCTGCCGTTGATCAGCGGCGTGCCGAAGTAGCGCGACGGGTTGCGGTCACCGTAGTCCGTGGACAGCGTCCAGGTGATGTCTTCGGTCTGCTTGATCTGGACGACGGCGTGAAGCGCGACATTCGAGGTGTTGTCGCGATCGACCCATCCGTCGGACATGTTGCCGGTGGCGGTGATCCGGTAGGCGACGTCCTTGCTGACCGGGCCCCCGCTGTCCACCGCGATGCGCCGGGTCATGTTGCTGTCCAGCGAGATCTCGGCCTGATTGCGAGGGACCCACGACGGCAGTTTCGAAACCACGTTGATGGCGCCGCCGACTGCGCCCGCGCCGTACAACACCGACGCGGGGCCGCGCAGCACCTCGATGCGCTCCGTCGACCAGGTGTCGAACGGAAAGGTCACCGTTCCGGCGCCGATATAGAGCTGGGTGCCGTCATAGAGCGTCATGACGGAGCCAAGGCCCGTGAAGCCGCGGGTATTGAACGAGACGCCGCCATTGCCTGGCGCCGGGCTTGCAGTGAAGCCGGTCGCATTCTGCGTCACGGCGTCTAGGATGTTCTGCTGGCCGCGTTCGGCGATCGTTTCGGCGGAGATCACCTCCACGCTGGCCGGGGTCTGCAGGCGCGTCAGGCCGAGGCGGCTGCCGGCCGTGCTCGCGCCGGTGAGATTGAGCGTCGGTGCGGCGAAGGCAGGACCGCTCGGCCCTGCAGCCGGTGCGCTGTTGGTGGACGCGACGTAGCGCTGCTGGCGTGAACGCGCCGCGTTTGCGGCAGTGTTTCGCCCGCTGCTGCGGGCACTCGACGGCCTCGCCGGTGGCTGCACCACCACCGGGTCGAGCGCCTGCGCTGGCTTTTCGGACTGTGCCCAGCCATCGGTCGACAGCACGAGGCAGGAGAATGCAACTGAACGGAAAAGCGCACGGCGACGCCGTGATGCGAAGATGGGACGGGAGGTCATCAATGGACTCGCGATAACGTGGCACGTCACCGCGAACGCAGTTTGGCCGCCGCCTCAAACCGAAGACGGCCCAACACCCACCAGGACACCCCGCCCAATGTGCTCGCGTGTGACCACGACTGACGGCAGGTCTCCTGGCTCGCGGGTCGTTGCCTGTCGCCGCCTTCCCAGGCCCGCAGGCCCAGTGGCATTTGACGAAGGCTCGCCGCTTACAGTTGCGGGGGCAGCCACGGCGTTGGGGAGTCCCCGCACCGTATTCCCTATTGATCTCCCGAAGGAGAACCGTCGCAGGCACCCTAGTTGTATTTGCAAACGACTGTCAACTGGTTGCGCCGCCGGGCCGACGTGCGGATCGTCATCGCCTCGTTGGGGCAAAACAGCACAGGCTGCTGTCGATCCCCTTTGCCAAAAATATCCGCTCTACTGAAATTCGGATGTGGTGCGGCGCCGCCGGCGTTAGCGGGCTACGAGGTCAATGCATCCAGCAATCGTTTCGCAACTTCTGGATCATCTAGGTATCCAACAACGCCGTGACGATTGTCCGTGTGATTCTTCACGAGTGAATAGTTTTCGATCGCAGGCGATACCGGGAAATTCGCTTGATCCAATGGATAAAGCGCTATGACATCTCTGGGGTCGTATGCGTTGTACCACCTCTCGATCGGCTGCGGATATCGAAGGGGGCGTAGTTGATCTCGAACAGCTCTGATCCCAAGAGGGGATCCTACCGTTAGGTACAGTGGAATGCGAAGCGATCTTCGGTCGGATCGCAACACATTATAGGCAACAATCGAGCCCAGCGAATGACCAACGACGACCGTCGGCTGTTCAGTGAGGGCGGCCCCGACGACTCGGTCGATCTCGTCCCGAACACCAGCTCGGGTCGTGTAGAGAAAAACATCCCGAGTAATGGTCTGAAGCGCCGTCTGGCCCATTCCGCCGCCGTGCTTGTCAAGCGCCCGCAGGATTGCCTGGACCCACTCCCAATTGAGGGGCCCTTTTGGTTTGGGGTTCGCTCCGTATTCAGTATCGATCTGCTGGTCGGTAACTCCAGCGCGTAAGCGGACGCTCTCCGCGATCTGGGCCTGGAACACCAGGAACTCATCCTCGATCTGGCCGCCCTTTGCGCGAACGTTTTCAGTGAGGGGAATGTCGAAATCCCTCACAAATTTATCGAGGATGTCTGCGTAAAATGGAAATGTCACCTCCAGCGATTCCGGAAGACTTCGCCCAACACTCTTTGCACCCAAGGCAAGCGCATCAAGCCAAGCGGCTTTCAAGGCAACGGGATCCAGGCCCTGTTGGGCTCGCCCGTGAACCATCACCAGGCGAATGCCATTCGAAGCCGCAAGTGCTTTCGGAACCATGCTCAATATAGCGCCAAGCGAGGATAGCCATAGAATTTCTCTGCGGTCGAAAAGACTGCTCATCCGGCGTTCCCTTGTCGGACCATTGTTGAGACGATGTCCATGCCGGTGGGATCGAAGGTGGTCCACAGGGATGGCCGCAGGTGATTACGTGCCTCGTCCAGTGCGGTCGGAAGCTGAATTTGCAGTACCCTGAGAAGATTCCATCCCTGGCTCAACATCGGAAACAGAGGGAAAACCGTTTTCGCTTCACTCAGGGCGGGACCGCTTCGTTCCCGCGACAGCATGGCGACGTCGAACAATTCGATGCTGAGGTCGCTCCGCATGAAATCATTGACCGACCTCACTTGATCGATGAGGTCTGCCTGTGAGTAGGCGTACGCAGCGTACAATCCCAAAGTAGGATCAGCGCTCTTCCCGACCCTTATGCTATCGCCAAAAGACCGAGCGTTTTGCGCGGCTGTTTCTCTCGTTCCATCAATACGAAAGACACCTGATTGCGCCGCCGCTGTTACGGCGGCGTGAAGGGCGTCGATGTTGGGATCGCTCGGTCCCCTGCTGCGAATATACGTTACGCTTGCAACTCCGATCCCGTCGAAAGCCAAGCTGCAGATGAAGCCCCTGATTGCCGGAACGACAGTTCCGGACCCATCACTGAAGCGGACAGCGACATTCGCGGCTGGTTTGCCTCGAAGCAGGACAACTGCCCTGGACGGGTCGAGAATTTGTGCCTTCACGCCACCATCCGCCTCGACCTGTTTGAACGATGTGTTTGCGACCAACAGCTCGGCCTCGCCGTGGCCCGACATCGTCGTGGAAGGTCGGCGGGCAGCGGCGTTCGCCGTGACGACGCGAGTCTGTGCCCTTTTGAACTCCCCTACAGAAGGAATGGCTATGCAAAAAGCATCCTGCGGATCGCATTGGTCATTTGGATCGGGCAGAGCCGCATTCGTCGGAAGGCTTTCGTTCAAGATAGGACCGGCCCCCGCGCTTTGCAGTGTCTTCGCCGCAAACTTGTTGATCGTCCATTGCGGCGCCGGAATTCCGGCGAGGCTTCCCAGATCCGCGACCGGTGTCAGATAGGTGTTGTCACCGGATACGATATTTGCATCCGGCTTCTGCTGAAGCTTGATTGATCTGCGTTCGGCCTGTTTCACGACCTCACTTTCCAGGAATGACTTCAGGTCCCTGTTGGTGATGACACGAACGCCATCAACGGTTTTGATCAAGGAGCTCACTGGCGTCTGAAACGCGCTGAGGAGGCAACTCGTAAAGATGCCCTCGAAAGCCGGCGCGCTTTGCGAAATAGGAAGCTCAAGGGCCGGACTTCCGGGCAACGCTGCTAGAAATTGGTCGACCTCTGACCGCACATTGCGGCTGACGTCACCGTTTGGGAAAATCAGGCTCCCCCTGACGCGGCTAGTCCCGATGCTATCCGGAGTTGAGCGGCATGCATCGGAGATGAAGACGACGCTTGGAATGCCGGTCTCTTTGGCGAGTACTACGCTTTCTGTGAGACTGACGGCTTCGTTCGGGTTTTGCGGTGCATTGGATAGCATCCAATATTCCGCATAGGCATTCAGAAAGCCGTGTCCGGAGAAGTAAACGACGAGCTGATCGAGCGTGCCGCGTTGGACAAGCTCGTCTATCGCTTCGAACAGGGCGGCGGCTTTGACCGGCGAACTTTCGTCAACAAAGAGCTTAACTTCGAAGCCCGCACCTTTCAGCCAATCCGCGACCGATCGCGCACCTGATACCGCAGCGCTCAGCTTGGGCAGATTGCCGGCTTTGTTCACCCCAATGACGACTGCGGCACACTTGCCTCTGTTGGCTAGAGCGCCAGAGGATAATAGCCAGCTAGTCGCGGCCGCGCCGCCGATCAAAAAATCGCGTCGTCTCATGGCTCGCCAGCCCTAAAATGCCGTTCAAAATAAAAATATGCCAGCAGGGAAGGTTTGTCCATCATCATACAGTGTAAGGTTGTGCCTGTCGATCATTACCAGACTTAAGCCTGGGCTTGGATCGAAATGCCTGCGGCGACGTCGCTCTGAGCAGAAGATCTTGTCTTGAAGGTTGGTGGACATATTCAATGCGCGGACGTCTTCACAGATTTGTCCTCGGCTGCACGCACTGTTGCGTCATGTGCCAGTCTATACTGGCGTCCGCTGCCCGTCGGGCAAAACAGCTCATGCCGCCGTCAAGTACCCCATCAAAAATATTCCACTTTACCGAAATTCGGATTTATCGTATGCCTCGCCCATCCCAGCCCACCAAAGGGGCGGTCGTACGTCGTTTCGAGCGCGGGTAGGGAGTTGCGGTGGACGCGGGCGGCGTTGAAGGCGGGCTTGTTGCATGCCGGGCGAGATGAACCTCGTGAGCATGACAGCTCCTGCGAAGACGGACGGCGCTCAATGTCTTGCGAAGCTCTCGGGCTAAGGAGCCCTGGGGCGATGCGAGAAAGCCTGCGTACGGCGAAACCGTGTGGTCCTGGCCGTCGTTGCTACGGTCAAGCCTTGGCGAAGGCGTCATCGCATCAACCGGTGCGGTGGCGTGTCTTTCGCGGAGGCGAGGGAGGCCAGAAGGAACTCGGCTCCCGGGAGAGCGCGGCATAGGCCGTCAAACCATCGCGCAGGGAAGGCCTGGTCTCGGCTGCCCTGTGTCTCCCCTGTGCATTGCGCGTGCATTCGTTCAGCGCAGGGGTTTTGTGGGTGCCAGCCGGCGCCCGGTCTTCCCTGCGCCCTTTCTTCTCGGGAGGGGGGTATGAAGCGAAGCAGAGCTCGGGCAGATCATGCCGCGAGGATGCGCGCGCATGCCGGTATGTTGCGCTCCGGTCCCGATACACTCCCAGCGTTCACCGGCCTCACATGCAAGCATGCAGCATCGGCATCCATGGTGGTGGTCGTTCTTGCCAAAACCTGCACTATGCGCCCCGCGCCTCCGGAGCTGCTGCCGGGTCTTTGGAGGTTCTTTGCAATAGCTTTTTGGAGTGACGAGATGAGCGGTTTGGTGATCTCTGGCGGCCGGGTGGTGGATCCCGCGAGCGGGATGGATGCCGTCGGCGACGTGGCGGTGGTGGACGGCAGGATCGCGGCCGTCGGCACGGGCCTCGGCGGCGCCGAGCGGGTGATCGACGCCACCGGCCTCGTGGTCGCGCCCGGCTTCATCGATCTGCACGCCCACGGCCAGTCGATTCCGGCCGACCGCATGCAGGCGTTCGACGGCGTGACGACGACGCTCGATCTCGAGGCCGGCGTGCTGCCGGTCGGATCCTGGTACGAGCGCCAGGCGCGCAAGGGGCGCGTGCTGAACTACGGCGCCGCCACCAACTGGGCCTTCGCCCGCATCGGCGCGATGACGGGCTCCAATGCGGAGAGCTCGCTGGAGGCATTCGGCAACGCCATGCGCGACCGCCGCTGGATGGACAATGTCGCGACCGATGCGGAGGTCTCAGGGATTCTCGAGCGCCTTTCGCGCGGCCTCAACGAGGGCGGCATCGGTATCGGTATCCTGAATGCCTATGCGCCGGGCGCCGGCGTGCAGGAGCTGACCGCGGTCTGCCAGCTCGCCGCCAAACAGGACGTGCCGACCTTCACCCACGTCGCCTTCATGTCGCGCATCGACCCCGAGAGCGCGGTGGAAGCCTATATTCGCCTGATCGGCTATGCCGGCGCCACCGGCGCGCACATGCACATCTGCCATTTCAACTCGTCGAGCAAGACCGACATCGAACGCTGCCGCGTGCTGATCGAAAAGGCGCAGGCGCAGGGCCTGCCGATCACGGTCGAGGCTTATCCCTACGGCACCGGCTCGACCGTGCTGGCTGCGGCGTTCTTCAGCGATCCCCAGTTCGTCGAGCGCAACGGCACCGGCTATGATTCCGTGCAGCGCGTGACCGACGGCTATCGCTTCCACGACCGCGAGGAGCTCCTGAAGGCGCAGGCGGAGGAGCCGTCCTCGCTGGTGCTCTGGCACATCCTCGACACCGAGCACAATGCGCATCACCGCGACCTGCTCGACATGTCGGTGCTCTATCCCGGCGGCGCCATCGCCTCCGACGCGATGCCGTGGACGACGTCGGACGGCAAAACCTACACCGGCGATGCCTGGCCGCTGCCTGACGATGCCACCTCCCATCCGCGCTCGGCCGGCTGCTTCACGAAATTCATCCGCGAATGGGTGCGCGAGCGCAAGGCCGTGTCGCTGCTCGAGGGCGTACGCAAATGCGCGCTGATCCCGGCGGAGATCCTGTCGCAGAGCACGCCCGCGATGCGCGCCAAGGGCCGGCTCGCCAAGGACGCGGATGCCGACATCGTAGTGTTCGACTACGAGAAGCTTTCGGACCGCGCCACCTTCACGGCGATGAACCGCCCCTCCGAAGGCGTGCGGCACCTGATCGTCAGCGGCCAGGTGCTGATCAGCGACGGTGTGTTGGATGTCGCGGCGCGGCCCGGAAAGCCGGTGCGCCGCCCCGTCGTCGGGGGCTGACCCATGCCGGTCCCCGTTCTTCTGGTGACGGGTTTTCTCGGGGCCGGCAAGACCACGGTCGTGAATCACCTGCTCGCGCATGCGGAGGGGCGGCGGATCGCTGCCGTGGTCAACGATTTTGGTGCGATCAACATCGATGCGGAGCTGATCGCGGGTGCCAGCGACGGCGTGGTCAGTCTCGCCAATGGATGCATCTGCTGCTCGCTCGAAGGCGATCTGCTGCGCACACTCTCGACGCTGCTCCGGCGTGATCCCCGGCCCGAATACATCGTCATCGAGACCAGCGGCGTTGCCGATCCCTCCGACATCGTGCGCAATTTGATGGATCCGGTGATCCTGCGCGAGGCGCCGCTGGAGACGGTGCTCTGCGTGATGGACGCCGGCACACCGCCGTCCGCGCTGGACGATGCGCTGTTGCGATCGCAATTGCGCGTCGCCGATATCGTGGCGTTGAGCAAGCTGGATCTGGCGGACGCGGGCGCCGGCGTCCGGATGCGCGAGGCCATCCGTGCCCAGCGCGTTCCCGCGGTCGTGGTCGAGGCGAAGCATGGCGAGCTTCCGTCGGCACTGCTGTTTCCCGCCACCGCCGATCGTGCGCCCGCGCGTGACCCTGGGCCGAAACGGCCGACGGAAGAGCGCTTCGAGACGCTGAGCTGGACGTCGGAGCAGCCGATCTCGCTGCCGCGCCTGCAGCAGGCCATCGGCAAGCTCGCGCCGAAGCTGGCGCGGGCAAAGGGTCTGTTCGAAACCATCGAGCAGCCCGGCCGCCAGATGGTCTTTCAGTTCGCCGGCGGCCGCGCCACGCTCGCCCCAGGCGAGGCGCCGGCAGCAGGCGTGCCGCGGTCACGGATCGTCTTCATCGCCGAGCTCGGCGTGCTGTCGAAGGCCGAGCTCGATGGAATCATGGAGGGGTGCGTTGCCGGCGGGTAGCGCAGCTCGCAGACGTATCAGGTCAGATCTGGCGTGGCCTCAATCCTCCACCGGCAGCGCATCTCCGTGCACATACCAGTCCGCGCGCGATGCCCACTGCACATGCCGGTCGGGTGCCGCACCCAGCGGCGCGTCGAACGCGCCGGCATGGATGATCGCCTCGCGCCCGCTGCGTGTGAGATGCGGCATCGGGCTGCCGCAGGTCTTGCAGAATGCGGTCGCGAAGCTCCGCGCATTCGGCAGATCAAAGCGGGCAACCGATGCTTCCCCGCGCAGCCAGCGCAGAGCGCCGGCCTTCACGATCACCTCGCAGGCATGTGCGGTCCCCGTCGCCTTGCGACAGCGCGAGCAGTGGCAGTTGAGGAAATGGTCGAACGGGCCCTCGACCTCGAACGCGACCTCGCCGCACAGGCAGCTTCCCCGGAATGCGGCCATTTCATTCTCCGTCCGGCTCGGCCGGTTTGTCGATCACAGTCAGCGCGCCATCAGACCCCTGCGGCCGGAAATTCTCAAGAGGGCGCTCGCGATTCCGCGCCTGGCCCGCTCAAGCAAATTGCGCGATGCCGTTTCCGACCGACCAGTTCTCCGCGGGCGCGTCGAGCACGTTCACGAACACGTCCTCGGGCCGGATGCCCGGATTGTCGCCGAGCAGCTCGGCGATCCGCCGGTACAGCGCCTTCTTCTGCTCGGGCGTGCGCGAGGCGAACACGGTGATCTGGATCAGCACGGCATCCTCGCTGCGATTCACGCCGTAGGCATTCCCGCAGCGGAAGTTCGCGGGCGCAAGCTCGTTGATGGTCATGAACTCGTCGCCTTCGGGCACGTTCAGGGCTTCGCGCAAGGCGCGGTAGAGACCGTCGAGGATCGCCTGCCGGTAGGCGTCAGGCTTCCCCGCGCGCATCGAGATGTGAAGCAGAGGCATGAGCTGGTTCCTGTGCATGCGCGCCCGGCCGGCCGGGCGCATCATCCGCGCCGGCCGCTGGCCTGTTGACGAAACGGGATATCAATCCCAATTTGTTTTTGACACGATGTCGAGAAATCACGTTTTTGACGGTGTGTCAAATACTATGGGAGCAGCATTTGAGACCGCGCGAGTTCGACCATGACGATGTCCTGCGCATCGCGTTCGACCAGTTCTGGCGCAAGGGCGTGCGCGGCACCTCGCTGTCGGACATCGCGCGCGACGCCGGCGTACAGCGCGGCAGCCTCTACAATGCGTTCGGCAGCAAGGAAGCGCTGTTCCTGCAGGCCTATGAGCGCTACGCCGGCGACTATCTCCTTGCCCTGCAAAAGGCGCTCGGCGCCGGCAGCCTGCGCAAGCGGCTCACCGCGTTCTTCGACCTCACCATTACTAATTTCCGCTCCGGCTCGCCGCCGCGGGGCTGCCCGACCACGCGCGGCCTGATGGAGCTTGGCGCAGCGGAAGGCGAAGGGCTCGATGAAGACGCGCGCGAGGCTTTCGCCAGCCTCGTCTCGCGCATCACCGCGCTGGTTCAGGGCACGTTGGCGGCGGCGGCGAAGCGCGGCGAATTCAACGGCAATCCCGCAAGCACAGCGCTGCACATCATCACGGTGACGCGCGGCCTCGCCGTGCTCGAACGCGCCTATGACGACGAAGCCCAGCTGCGCAAGATCGCGAGCCACACCATCGATCTCGTGCTCGACAAGAAGGGAGGCTAGGTCTCAGCAGCAGGCCAGCGCACTGACAGCCTGCGTCGTCGCGTCTTCTTTCCCCGCACCGACGAACTGGCAGACGACGGATTTAAGTTCGCCGGGCTGCGCGCTGCGCGCGACGGCCAGCAACTGCATCAGCTCCGCCTCGTCCTTCGAAAGGCGCCGGCACGACGGCGGCATGAAGCACAGCTCGCAGGGCCGCCCGCTCCGCAAAATCCTGACCAGCGCCGCGGCGCGCGCGACCAGCAGCGGACTGTCGGCTATGCCGGGAGCTTCGTCGGCGAAGCGATAGGCCGCCTCCCAGCAATCGGATGCACCGGTCGCGTAAGCCGCTCCAATGAAGCGGAGCAGCGACAGCGCGACGCGGGAAAATTGATCGTAGCTTTCGACGCTCGGACGCGCGCAAAGCGCACCCTGGAGCGGACAGAGTTTCGGCAGGTCCGCATCCGGGACCGGCACAGAAGCGCGAGCAGCCTGCATCATGGACGATCCCGTCAATGCAATGTGGGGCTGCCCACGAACCAGCTCTTCATCGCCATGATCTGGTCCTGATCGAAAGTGCGAACGTGCCGGTCGGGCATCACGAGACCAGCCATGCGGAAGATCGTCGCGAGCCCGCGCACCGGCGCCAGCGCCCAATCCGCACCGACCGGCGGCAACCAGCATTCGAACTGCTCGCGCGTGATCTCGATGTGCTCCCGCTGTGCCGCGGCGATGGCGCGCAGGATTCCGTGCTCGCTCTCCGACATGCGCGGGCAGGTGGGGCAGTGCACTTCGATGGCGGTGTGCGCCGTGCAAGCGAAGATCTCGATGATGGATTCCAGCGATGGCACGGCGTCGCCGACGCGAAAATGGTCATACACCTGCTGGATGTCGGCGGCGGTCGGCACGGCGCTTCCGCGCCGCGCCTTGGCGCGAAATCCCCAGATGAAGAGCCGCTCCGCCGCGCACAGCGCGGGCACGTCGAGGGCCGGCGTGGATGTCGATCGATGCATGGAGCCTCTCGTCCTTGGCTGCCGTCCTCGGCTGCGCTAGCGCCGCGGATGACGCTGACGTCTGCACGGATCGTTCGGCCAGAGGCTCCGCCAAGTCAACGCCGGGAGGCTCGATATCGAGGTCTTCTAGATCTAAAGAGCCGTACCTCGGCGTGGCCGCGAATCCCTGTCAGGCGGGCTCTTACGGAACCCGAATGCTTAAAGCTTTGCTAAGGCCTTCGGGATAAGTTGGCATACCACTATTGCCCCATCATGTGAGCTTCGATGATTTTCTCCCGCATCAGTTTCAAGCTGGTCCTGATTGTCGGCATCAGCCTTCTCGGCATGATCGCACTGGCGCCGATCGCGCTCTCGACACTGCGCGCGCAGATGATCGCCGACCGCCAGGCCAAGACGCAGCACATGGTCGATGTCGGCTACGGTATCCTGGCCCACTACCAGAAGCTCGAGAGCGAAGGAAAACTCCCACGCGAGCAGGCGCAGGCCGCCGCGATGGCGCAGCTCAAGAGCCTCCGCTACGACAAGGTCGAGTATTTCTGGATCAACGACATGACCCCCAAGATGGTCATGCACCCGATCAAGCCGGATCTCGATGGCAAGGACTTGTCGGGGATGAAGGATCCCACCGGCAACGCGCTGTTCGTGGGCTTCGTCGACGTCGTCAGCAAGCAGGGCGCGGGCTTCTACAGCTATCTCTGGCCGAAGCCCGGCTTCGACCAGCCGGTCGGGAAAATCTCCTATGTGAAGGGCTTCGCGCCCTGGGGCTGGATCATCGGCACCGGCATCTATCTCGACGACGTCGATGCCGTCTTCCGCCAGGATGCGATGACGTTCGCGCTGGTCTGCCTCGCGGTGCTGGTGCTGGTGTTGGCGGCGTCTTTCGTCATCGGCCGCAGCGTCACGAAACCGCTCGCAAAAATCACTGCGCTGACCGAGCGTCTCGCCGCCGGCGACAGCGCCTTCGAGGTTCCCTACACCGATCGCAGCAACGAGGTCGGCGGTCTGGCCAGGGCGCTTGCCGTGTTCAAGGATAACGCGGCAGCGGTGGGTCGGATGCACGCCGAGCAGCAGGAAGCCAAGCAGCGCGCCGACGACGAGAAGCGCAAGACCATGGCCGATCTCGCCGGCAAGTTCGAGGCGAGCGTCCAGGCCGTGGTCCGCGACGTCTTCAACGAGGCGCGCGAGATGCAGCAGGCCGCGCAAGGCATGTCGGAAACCGCAAACAAGGCGACCGATCGCGCCAGCTTCGTCGCGACCGCCTGCCAGCAGGCCTCGAGCAACGTGCAGACGGTGGCCTCCGCGGCCGGCCAGCTGTCGTCCTCGATCACCGAGATCAGCCAGCGCGTCGCGCAGGCCGCTTCCGTGGCCGACAAGGCCGCCGCCGACGGCCAGCGCACCAACGACACCGTGCAGGGGCTCGCCGCCGCCGCGCACAAGATCGGCGAGGTCATCGACCTCATCAACCAGATCGCCTCGCAGACCAATCTGCTCGCGCTCAACGCCACCATCGAGGCGGCGCGCGCGGGCGAGGCCGGCAAGGGCTTTGCGGTGGTCGCGAGCGAAGTGAAGTCGCTGGCGAGCCAGACCGCGAAGGCGACCGACGAGATCGGCGCGCAGATCACCGCGATCCAGGGCGAGACCAACCAGGTTGTCGGCAACATCGAGAGCATCCGCAAGACCATCATGGAGGTCAACGAGATCTCGTCGTCGATCGCGGCCGCAGTCGAGGAGCAGGGCGCGGCGACGCAGGCGATCGCGCACAGCGTGCAGGAGGCGGCCTCCGGCACCGATCAGGTCTCGCAGAACATCTCCGGCGTCACCGATGCGACGGCGGAGACCGGCCAGGCCGCCGGCCTCGTGCTGCAATCGAGCGGCCGTCTGACCAACAAGCTGCAATCGCTCCAGGACGAGGTCAGCACCTTCGTTGCCGGCGTGCGGGCCGCCTAGTATAGCGGGAGGATGGGTCAAGACTCTACTGGGCGAGCGCCCATCCTCCTGATCAATCCGAACAGCAACGAGGCGACCACCACGATGATGGTGGCGATCGCCAGGTCCGTCGTCGCCGACGGATTTGACATTGTCGGCGCCACGGCGAGACGTACGCCCGCGATGATCGTCTCGCCGGATGTGCTGGAGGCGGCTGCGCCCGAGGTTGAGGAGATCGCGCGGGCCCGCACCGGCGCGTGTTGCGGCATCATCGTATCGGCATTCGGCGACCCCGGCCTCGCCGGGATCAGGGCGGCGATGAAGCTGCCGGCCGTCGGCATCGGCGAATCCGCGATGCTGGAAGCCGCTGGGAACGGTCGCCGCTTCGGCGTGGCGACCACGACGCCGCTGCTGAAAGCGAAGATCGATGCATTGCCTGAAGCGCTGGGGCTGCGTTCGCTCTACACTGGTACGCGCTTTGCCGTCGGCGATCCCGAGGAGCTTGTGCGCGATCCGGCGCGGCTCCGCGCGGCACTAGCCGGCGCGGTCGAGGCCTGCATCGCGCAGGACGGGGCGGAAGCGGTCATCATCGGCGGTGGGCCACTGGGTGAAGCGGCGCGCGAGCTTCAGCCGATGTTCGCGGTGCCGGTCGTCGCGCCGATCCCGTCGGCCGTGCGTCGGATCATTCGTCTCGTCACCGCCTAACGTCGGGTTTTTCCGCGTCGCGGCATCGGCCGTGATGCGGAAAACTGTTTTCCTTGACATGAAGTCTGCCGTGCTCGACGTGTAACGATGTCGAGTGACGACACGTTGCGTGCCGTTGCGAAAAGAACAAGCAGCACGGGACGGACGCCATGACCGCAGGTCTCAACGAGCAGGATTATCTCGCCACCTTGCGGGGCCTGTGGGATAAGGCCTGGCCGAAGGGCATGCCGCGCTCGCCGAACTATCTGCACGGCGAGGTTCCCCTGACGGAATATCTGCGTGCCTGGGCGAAGCAGAGCCCGGATCGTCCCGCGGTGATCTTCTACGGGCACGTGACGACCTATGCCGAGCTCGATCAGCAGAGCGACCGCTTTGCCGCGCTGCTCGCGGCGAAGGGCGTGCGCAAGGGCGATCGCGTCGCCGTCTTCCTGCCGAACTGCCCGCAATTCCACATCGTGTTCTTCGGCATCCTGAAGCTGGGGGCCGTCCACGTTCCCGTGAGCCCGCTCTCGCGCGCGTTCGAATTGTCCTACGAGCTCAACGACACCCAGGCCGAGGTGATCGTGGCGCTCGACCAGCTGATCCCCGTCGTCGAGCAGGTGAAGGGAGAGGTGCGGCTGCGCGAGATCATCGTCACCAGCTTTGCCGATGTCGTGCCGTCCGCGCCGGCATTCCCGACGCCGGACTCGATCCGCGGCCCCCGCATCGCCGTCCCGGGCGCGACCGATCTGTTGCCCGCGCTTGCTGCGATGTCCGCGCCGACGCCGCTGTCGCCGCCCGGCCTCGACGACGTTGCCGCGCTCAACTACACCGGCGGCACCACAGGCATGCCCAAGGGCTGCGTCCATACCCATCGCGACATGGTCTATACGGCGGCGGCCAATTACGGCATCTCGGTGCTGTCGGACGAGAGCAGCGTGTTCCTGTCGTTCTTTCCGGAGTTCTGGATTGCGGGCGAGAATTTCGGCCTGATCTTTCCGTTGTTCTCCGGCGGGACTCTGGTTCTGCTGGCGCGCTGGGACGCCGTCGGCGCGATGGCCGCGATCGACAAGTACAAGGTCACGATCACCGCGATGCCGGTGGACGGCGCCGTCGAGCTGATGGACCATCCGCGCTGGAGCGAGTTCGACCTGTCGTCGCTGAAGCAGGTCCGCGTCGTCTCCTTCGTCAAGAAGCTGAATGCCGACTATCGCAAGCGCTGGAAGGACCTCACCGGCACGATCCTGATGGAAGCGGCCTGGGGCATGACCGAGACCCACACCTCCAACACCTTCACGGCAGGATTCCAGGACGACGACTTCGATCTCAACAACCAGCCGATCTTCGTCGGCCTGCCGGTCCCCGGCGCCGAGTTCAAGATCACCGATTTCGAGACCGGCGCGCTGCTGCCGCTCGGCGCGGAAGGCGAGATTCGCGTGCGCACGCCGTCGCTGCTCAAGAGCTACTGGAATAAGCCGGAGGCGACCGCGGAGTCGCTGATCGACGGCTGGCTGCGCACCGGCGACATCGGCACCATCGACAAGGACGGCTTCCTGCACTTCCTCGGCCGCCGCAAGGAAATGCTCAAGGTCAAGGGCATGAGCGTCTTCCCGCCGGAGATCGAGGCGCTGCTCGGACAGCATCCGAAGGTGCTGGGCTCGGGCGTGGTCGGGCGCGACGATCCGGACAAGGGGCAGGTGCCGGTGGCCTATATCCAGCTCAAGCCGGAGGCGGTCGGCACCATCTCCGCGGAAGACCTGCGCGCCTGGTGCGCCGAGCGCATGGCCGTCTACAAGATCCCGGAAGTGCGTATTATCGAAGCCCTGCCGCTGACGGCGACAGGGAAGGTGAAGAAGCAGGACCTCGATCCAAATCTGCCCGCTGCCGTCTGAGTGAGAGACACGATGTCGTTCAAGAGACTCCTGATCGCCAACCGCGGCGAGATCGCCATCCGCATCGCGCGTGCTGCGGCCGACGCCGGCATTGCAACCGTCGCGATCCATCCCGCGGACGATGCGCTGTCGCTGCATGTCCGGGTTGCCGACGAGGCGGTCGAAATCCCGGGACGCGGCGCACGGGCCTATCTCGACATCGACGCCGTCGTGAAAGCCGCGAAGTCGGCCGGCTGCGATGCCGTGCATCCCGGCTACGGTTTCCTCAGCGAGAACGCGGCGTTCGCGAAGGCCTGCGCCGATGCAGGCATCACCTTCGTCGGACCGAAGGCATCCGCGCTCGAACTGTTCGGCGACAAGGTCGCGGCCCGTCAGCTAGCAAAGCGTTGCGGCGTACCGATCATCGCCGGCACCAGCGGGCCGTCGAGCCTCGAGGAGATCACGGCGTTCTTCACCTCGCTCGGCAGCAATGCGGCGATCGTGATCAAAGCGATGGCCGGCGGCGGCGGCCGCGGCATGCGCGTGGTCGAGAACGCGTCCGACCTCGCGGAAGCTTATGCACGCTGCCAGTCCGAAGCCAAGGCGGCGTTCGGCTTCGACGGCGTTTACGCCGAGCGGCTGATCCGGCAGGCGCGCCATATCGAGGTGCAAATCATCGGCGACAAGCACGGCGCGATCTCCCATCTCTGGGAGCGCGAATGCACCATCCAGCGCCGGCACCAGAAGCTGGTCGAGGTGTCGCCCAGCCCGTCGTTGAGCGATCCCCTGCGCGGCCGCATTATCGAAGCGGCGAAGCAGCTTGCAACGGCCGCGGCTTACGACAATCTCGGCACGTTCGAATTCCTGGTCGACGGCACGGCGGACGACAGCTTTGCCTTCATCGAGGCCAATCCGCGGCTCCAGGTCGAGCATACCGTGACGGAAGAGGTGCTCGGCCTCGACCTCGTCCGCGCCCAGCTCGCGGTCGCCGCCGGCAGTTCGCTCGCTTCGCTTGGTCTTGCGCAAGGCGAGATCCCGAAGCCGCGCGGCTACGCCATGCAGCTCCGCGTCAACATGGAGACGCTGGACGAGACGGGTGCGACGCATCCGACCGGCGGCGTGCTCGCCGTGTTCGAGCCGCCATCGGGGCCAGGCGTCCGCGTCGATAGCTTTGGCTATGCCGGGTACAAGACCAGCGCGGCCTTCGATTCGCTGCTGGCAAAGGTCATCGTGCATACGCCGGGCGAGGCCTGGCACGACGTCGTTGCAAAAGCCTCGCGCGCCCTGCGCGAGTTCCGCATCGACGGCGTCATCACCAACATCGCCTTCCTGCAGGCCGTGCTGGCGCATCCCGATTTCAGGACCAACCGTATCGCGACCGATTTCATCGATCGCAATATCGCCAAGCTGGTCGAGGCGGCCGATGGCGCCGCCAAGCCGCTCTACTTCGCGGCGACGGAGCGCGGCGGCCACGATGCGGAAGCGCATGTCGCGCAGATCGTGCCCGAAGGTATGGTGATGGTCGCAGCGCCCCTGCAAGGCACCATCGTCACCATCCAGGTGAAGGAGGGCGAGATCGTGCGGCCCGGCCAGCAGCTCGCCGTGATCGAGTCCATGAAGATGGAGCATCTGGTCATGGCCGAGCAGGGCGGCCGTGTCGTGAAGCTCGCAGCCGGCGACGGGGTCACGCTGATGCACGGCGAGCCCATCATGTATCTGGAGCCGCTCGACGTTGCGGCCGATCATTCGGCGGCGGAGGCCGATGTCGATCTCGACCACGTCCGCCCCGACCTCGCCGAGCTGATCGCGCGCCAGGCCAACACGCTCGACGCGAACCGCCCGGCCTCGGTCGAGCGCCGCCGCAACACCAACCAGCGCACCGCGCGCGAGAACGTCGCCCAGCTCGTCGACGACGGGTCGTTCATGGAATACGGCAGCCTCGCCATCGCGGCGCAGCGGCGCCGGCGCAAGCTCGACGATCTCATCAAGAACACGCCGGCCGACGGCCTCGTGATGGGCGTCGCCACCGTCAATGCCGAAAAGTTCGGACCGGAAGGCGCGCGCTGCATCGTCGTGGCTTACGACTACACCGTGCTCGCGGGCACTCAAGGCCACATGAACCACAAGAAGATCGACCGCATGCTCACGCTGGCGGAAGACTGGCGCGTGCCGCTGGTGTTCTACACCGAGGGCGGCGGCGGCCGGCCCGGCGATACCGACCGGCTCGGCATGACCGGCCTCGACGGCCCGTCCTTCGTGCAGTTCGCGCGGCTCTCCGGTCTCGTGCCCGTCGTGGGCGTGGTCTCCGGCTATTGCTTCGCCGGCAATGCCGCGATGCTCGGCTGCTGCGACGTCATCATCGCAACTAAGAACGCTTCGATCGGCATGGGCGGCCCGGCCATGATCGAGGGCGGCGGGCTCGGCGTCTATCATCCGGCCGAGGTCGGTCCCGTCTCGTTCCAGTCGCCGAACGGCGTCATCGACATCCTGGTCGAGGACGAGGAGGAGGCGACGTCCGTCGCGCAGAAATACCTGTCCTACTTCCAGGGCGCGGTGACGGAGTGGCAGGCCGCCGACCAGCGCCTGCTCCGCCGCGCCATCCCGGAGAACCGCCTGCGCGTCTACGACATCCGCAGCGTGATCGACCTTGTCGCCGACAAGGACAGCGTGCTGGAGCTGCGCCGCGACTACGGCGTCGGCATGATCACCGCGCTGATCCGCATCGAAGGCAAGCCGTTCGGCCTGATCGCCAACAATCCGCGCCATCTCGGCGGCGCCATCGATGCCGACGCCGGCGACAAGGCCGCGCGCTTCCTGCAGCTTTGCGATGCGTTCGACTTACCCGTCGTCTCGCTCTGCGACACGCCCGGCTTCATGGTCGGCCCCGAGGCCGAGAAGACCGCGATCGTGCGCCACGTCTCGCGCATGTTCGTGACGGGTGCGAGCCTTACCGTGCCGCTGTTCGGCATCGTGCTGCGCAAGGGCTATGGCCTCGGCGCCCAGTCGATGATCGGCGGCGGCTTCCACGCCTCGTTCTTCACCGCGGCCTGGCCGACCGGCGAGTTCGGCGGCATGGGCCTGGAGGGCTATGTCCGCCTCGGCTTCCGCAAGGAGATGGAGGCGATCGCCGATCCCGAGGAGCGCGAGACCTACTATCGCAACAAGGTCGCCGAGCTCTATGCCAACGGCAAGGCGGTCTCGATCGCCTCGGTGTTCGAGATCGACAACGTCATCGACCCCGCCGAGACGCGGCGCTGGATCATGGCAGGGCTCCGCTCGGTGCCGAAGCCGCCGGCGCGGACGGAGAAGAAGCGGCCGTGCATCGATACCTGGTGAGGGCGGTGCAGCATCGGCGCTGCTTAAGTATTTGGGCATTCTGTTTCCACACCGTCATGCCCGGGCTTGTCCCGGGCATCCACGTTCTTCGCGCGTGCGGCAACGCGTGGATGGCCCGGACAAGCCCGGCCATGACGACGTGGTGAGAGTACGTCACTCCACCTCTATTCCCTGTTCCCGATTGACATCCCCGCCCGTGCTGCCAGACTTTGCACAATAATACAGGGTGGAGACGTCCGCGATGGCCAGCCTTTCGGCCTCGAACCATGTCGCCCGTGTCTTGTCCGTCGCCAATCATGTGGCCGACGTCGATGCCTCTTCGCGGATTGCCAATTCCTGGCGGCGCTGCCTGATCGGCCACAAGCTCGATCCCGCCCGCCAGGGCCCGCCGCAGACGCTGACCGAGGCCGAGATCCGCCACGTCGCCGAGCCGATGGAGGAGACGATCAGGCTCGCGACGCCCGAGCTCGACGATCTCGCCCGCGTGCTGCGCGATGCCGGCTACTGCGTCAATCTCGCGGATGCGAACGCGACCATGCTGTTCAGCCGCCTGCCGGGCGAAGCCGACGCCAGGATGTTCCTGGACTGGAAGATCTACACCGGCTCGAACTTCGCCGAGACCTTCGAGGGCACCAACGGGCTGGGCACTGCGCTCGCCGAGCAGAAGCCGATCCTGGTGCACCGCGACGAGCATTTTCGCGCGCAATGGCACATGTTCTCCTGCGCGGTGGCGCCGCTGTTCGACCAGGCCGGGCGGCTCGCCGGTGCGGTCAACATCACTTCCTGCCGCGAGGATCTCGAGCGCGCCGCGCATCAGCTCGCGCTCGCGGTGACGATGGAGGCGACGCGGCGGATGGAGGGCGCGATCTTCCGCGGCCATTTCCGCAACGCCTGGATCGCGACCGTGCCCGGCGATGGCGGCAGCGGCCTCGTCGCCTATGACGACGACCGCCGCATCGTCGGCGCCTGCCGCTCCGCGCGTGCGCTGCTCGGCCTCACCGACGGCCTGATCGCCTCCGGCATTGACCTGTCGCGCTACCTCAAGTTCGATCATCATGCCGCGCGTGGTGCGGACGAGATCGTCGAGCTGCGCCGTGCCGACGGCAGTCCGTTGGGGCAGGGGCATGTTGCCCCGCCGCTGCGTGCAAGATCGCATGCGCCGCGCCGCGATGCGCCCGCCGGCCGCTTCGAGGCCCTGCATCGGCTTGCCGGTCGCGATCCCGGCCTCGTCAGAAGCGTGAAGCGGCTCATGAGCATCGGCGATCACAATCTGCCGGTGCTGCTGCATGGCGAGACCGGCGTCGGCAAGGATGTGTTCGCGCGCGCCATTCACGCGGCGAGCAACCGCGCCCGCAACAATTACGTCGCGCTGAACTGCGCGGCGATGCCGGAAAGCCTGATCGATGCCGAGCTGTTCGGCTATGAGGCCGGCGCCTTCACCGGCGCGCGGCGCGACGGCTCGAAAGGTCTGATCGTGCAGGCCGACGGCGGCACGCTGTTCCTCGACGAGATCGGCGACATGCCGATCGCGCTGCAGACGCGCCTGCTGCGCGTTCTGGAAAACCGCGAGGTCTGGCCGCTCGGCGCGCTCAAGCCGGTGCCGGTCGACATCCGCCTGATCAGCGCCACCCATCGCGACCTCGGCCGCATGGCGGAAGAGGGCGCCTTCCGCGCCGATCTCTATTTCCGCCTGCGCGGTCTGGAGGTGAAGCTGCCCGCATTGCGCGAGCGCGCGGACAGGGAGGATGTCATCCGTCAGATCGCACGCGAGGAGGCGCCGGATTGCCGCCTCTCGGACGAAGCCTGGTCGCTGCTCGCGGCCTATCCCTATCCCGGCAACATGCGGCAGCTCCGGCACGTGCTGCGGCTTGCCGGCTGCACGGCGGAGAACGGCGTCATCACCGATGCGGACCTCGATCTGCCGCCGTTCGGCGGGCGGACGACGGAGCCCGATCTCGCGGCCGCCGAGCGTGCCACGATCGTCGAGGCCCTGCGCAAGCACGGCGGCCGCGTGACGGACGCAGCGCGAGCGCTGAAGCTGAGCCGCGCGACGCTGTATCGGAAGATCAAGCTGCTGAAGATCGAGACGGCGCAGTAGCGTTCAATCGCATGCGGCGAGACGGGTGAGGGGTATCTCTCCGCTAGCTTGGATTCGTAGGGTGGGCAAAGGCGCACTTGCGCCGTGCCCACGATCTCGAGCCGAATGTTGCAGATCGTGGGCACGCTTCGCTTTGCCCACCCTACGATACTGAACTCGCGGATAGAACCCCTCATCCGGCGCCATAGCTGAAGCTTTGCTTCGGCGTTCTTGAGAACGGCGGCCGGAGGCCGCCTATCCCACCTTCTCCCGCAAGGGGAGAAGGGAAGGGCAGCGAGCCCAAGGCCTACGAAAAATCCGTCCAGCTCAGATGCCGGGAATCGAGGTCGCCGACTGTGACGGTCTCGCGGATTTCCTGGGGTGTATGAAAACTGCTCCGCAGATAGATCAGCGGCTTGGCGGCATCCGCATGCGACACGGCGCGGACCTCGCCGACGAAGATCGAGTGCGTTTTGGTTTCGAACTCCTGCGCCAGCACGCAATCGAAGGCTGCCACTGCGTCGGTCAGCACCGGTGCGCCAGTGACGCCTCGCGTCCACTGCCCGAACGCAAAGCGGTCGTCGCCGTTGACGCCCTTCTGGCCGCTGAAGGTCAGCGCCAGCATGGCGTGATCCTCGTGCAGGAAGTTGATCGCGAACGCGCCTTCCTCGCGGATGCGTGCGTGCGCGCTGGCGTTGCGGTTGACGCAGACGATCAGCGAAGGCGGCGAGTCCGACAGCGAGCAGGCCGACGTCACCGTCAGGCCGGTGCGCGTGCCGTGCTGGGCGCCGACCGTGACCAGCGCCACGGCACCGGCGCATTGGCGCATCGCCTGCTTGAAATCCTTTGCATCGAGAGGATTGGCGTCGACCGTCACGCGGAAATCTCCGAAATGAATGCGGGTGCGGCACGATCGCGCCGCACCCGCACCCGCGTCAAGCCGCCTTCTTCGCGGAGCCGAGATGCTTCAGGCGCGGCATCACCTCGTTCTTCAAGAGCGAGAGCGAGTGGTGCCAGGCCTCGGCCTTGTGCTTGTAGTCGAAGCCGAACACCAGCAGCACGCCGAAGCCGCCGACCTCGTCGTAGATCTTCTCGATCTTCTCGGCGACGGTCGCGGGCGAGCCGACGATCCAGTTCCGCTTGGCGCAATATTCGACCGTGACGTCGCTGTCGGGCACGTCAGGGGCGTGCTTCAGATAGTCCTTGAAGCCGAAATGGCCGAGCAGGGGCAGGAAGTACTCGCTCATCATCCGGCCCATCATGTCGCCGGTCGAGAGCTTCCAGGCCTCCTCGTCGGTATCGGCGACGAACACCTCGCGCACGAGGCGCCAGTCCTGCCGGTTCGGCTTGCGCCCGGTCTTGGCGGCACCGACCTCGACCGAATCCCAGTGACTGGAGACGTAGGCCGGGTTGAGGTTGAGGCTCATCGGGATGAAGCCGCGCTCGCCAGCGAGCTTCAGCGTGTCCGAGTTCTTCGAGAGGCCGGCAACGCCGATCGGCGGATGCGGCGCCTGCAGCGGCTTGATGTGCGGCTTGAGGAAGTCGAACATCGTGTCCGGCTTCGTCACCGTCCAGAACTTGCCCTTGTGGGTGAAGGGCGCGGGCTCGGTCCACAGCTTCAGGATGATCTCCAGCGCCTCGCGGGTCATGTCGCGGTTCTGGCCGCTCATGCCGTCGACGTTGAACATCGCCCAGTCGCTCGGCAGGCCGGAAGCCGCGACGCCGAAATTCAACCGGCCCTCGGAGAGATGGTCGAGCATCGCGACGCGGTTGGCGAGTTCGGCCGGGTGGTGATAGGGCAGCAGGAATCCGCCCGGCCCGATGCGAAGCTTCTTGGTCTGCATCAGCGCTTGCGCGATCAGCAGGTCCGGCGTGGGATTGGGTTCCCAGGGCGCGGTGTGGTGCTCGCCGACCCAGGCCTCCTGATAGCCGAGTTCGTCGAGCCAGCGCATGACCTGCAGGTCCCAGTCGTTGCCTTCCTTCAGGCCGCACTCCGGCGGGTGCGAAGGCATCGTGAAGTAGCCGATCTCCATGGGTTTCCTCTCCATAATTGACGCGTCTTGTTGCGCGGTTCACGGATGTGAGTGGAGAGGCTTCAGCAAGCGGTGTGCCAGCGCGCCTTGCGCCCCTGGCTTGCGAGAAAAGGCTGGTTTGCCGGGGCAATAGCCGATATCCCGGGGCGGATTTGCTGGACGGCGTCTCATTGTCGCGAGACGGCGTCTTGCCGGTGAGACGAGGATACGATGACCGAACCCGCCTATGTCGCGGTGGACTGGGGCACCAGCAGTTTTCGCCTGTGGCTGGTTGATCGCGCCGGCAAGGTGCTGGCCGAGCGCCGCAGCGGCGAGGGCATGCTGGCTGCGGCCAAGACCGGCTTCGCAGCCGTGCTGCAATCGCATCTTGCCGCGGTCGAGGCGCCCGCTCATCTGCCGGTCCTCATCTGCGGCATGGCCGGCGCCAAGACCGGCTGGGTCGAGGCCGGCTATGTCGACACGCCGGCGCCGCTCGCCGCCATCCTCAAGCAGGCGGCGCGCGTGCCGGGCGAGGCGCGCGACATCCGCATCCTGCCGGGTATCGCGCAGCGCGATGCGGCCGCGCCTGACGTGATGCGCGGCGAGGAGACGCAGTTGCTCGGCGCGCTCGGTCTTCAGGCCGCCGGCGAAGCGATGGTCTGCATGCCCGGCACGCATTCGAAATGGGTGCGCGTGAAGGACGGCACGGTCGCGAGCTTCTCCACCTTCATGACCGGCGAGCTCTTCAGCGTGGTCTCGCGCGAGACGATCCTGTCGCTCGCGGTTGCCAATGCCGAGGACGCCGAGGACGTCTCGAGCTTCAGGGCGGCGGTGAAAGCCGCGTTCGAGGCACCGGCCTTCGCAGCCAATCTCCTGTTCGGTGCGCGGGCACGGCAGTTGCTGTTCGGCGGCACGCCCGCCGCGGCACGCGAGACGCTGTCGGGCACGTTGATCGGCGTCGAGCTTGCGGCGGGTCTTTCGGGCGCCGTGCCGAAAGCCGGCATCACGCTGGTGGCATCGGGGCGGCTTGCGGCGCTGTACAGGCTCGCCTTCGACACGTTGTCGGTCACGGTGCAACAGGTCGAGGCGGATGAAGCCGTCCGCCGCGGCCTGTCGATGGCGGCCGCGGCGATCTGGACGAAGTAGAAGGATTTTTGCGATGAGCGTTCCCTTTCCGCCGATGAAGCGTCCGCTGGTCGCGATCCTGCGTGGCGTCAAGCCCGAGGAGACCGAGGCGATCGTCGGCGTCCTGATCGAGGCCGGCATGACCGCGATCGAGATTCCCCTGAACTCGCCCGATCCGTTCCGTTCGATCGGGCTCGCGGCGAAGCTTGCGCCTTCAGGCGTGCTGATCGGTGCCGGGACCGTGCTGACCGCCGCCGATGTCGATCGTCTCAACGATGCCGGCGGCAGACTGATGGTGTCGCCCAATGTCGACACCGAGGTGCTGGCGCGCGCGCATCAGCACGGCATGGTGACGTTGCCCGGCGTGTTCTCGCCGACCGAGGCGCTGCTTGCCGCGCGCTCCGGTGCGTCGGGCCTGAAGTTCTTTCCCGCGAGCGTGCTCGGCGCCTCCGGCATTGCCGCGATCAAGGCGGTGCTGCCCGCCGGCGTGATGATCGCCGCGGTCGGCGGCGTGTCCGATCAGAATTTTGCGGAGTACATCAAGGGCGGCGTCACTGCGTTCGGTCTCGGCTCCAGCCTCTACAAGCCGGGCATGACGGCGGCCGACGTCGCGGCGCGCGCGAAGGTGACGATGGTGGCCTACGATCGGGCGATTGCGAAAGACTGAGCTGCCAATAAACAAGCCGTGATGGCGGCGACGCCATGCGTTGTCCTATCTTGCTGCACCAGCGAGATCAGGGAGACCGACATGGCAATCAACAACATCGCCGATCTGTTCGTGGCAACGCTCGAACAGGCCGGCGTCAAGCGCATCTACGGCATTGTCGGCGACAGCCTGAACGCACTGACCGAGGCGCTGCGCCGCCGCGGCACCATCGAATGGATCCATGTCCGCCACGAGGAGGTCGCGGCGTTCGCGGCCGCGGGCGAAGCCGAGATGACCGGGAGCCTTGCGGTGTGCGCGGGCTCCTGCGGTCCGGGCAACCTGCATCTGATCAACGGCCTGTTCGACGCGCATCGCAGCCGTGTTCCCGTGCTGGCGATCGCGGCGCAAATTCCGACCGCCGAGATCGGCGGCGGCTATTTCCAGGAAACCCATCCGCAGAACCTGTTTCGCGAATGCAGCCATTATTGCGAGCTGGTCTCGGACGCGAGCCAGCTTCCTTTCGTGCTGGAGAACGCGATCCGCGCGGCGGTCGGCCTGCGCGGCGTCGCCGTCGTCGCGATGCCCGGCGACGTCGCGTTCCGCAGCCCGCCCAAGCGCGCGCTCTCGACGTCGCGCGGACTTGCGCTTGTCGCGCCGAAGGTGGTGCCGCAGGCCGACGAGCTGCAGGCGCTCGCGGATCTCCTCAACGGCTCCGAACGCATCACGCTGTTCTGTGGCCGCGGCTGCGCCGGCGCACATGCGCCGCTGATGCAATTGGCCGAAGCGCTCAAGAGCCCGATCGTGCACGCGCTCGGCGGCAAGGAGCATGTCGAATACGACAACCCCTACGATGTCGGCATGACCGGCTTCATCGGCTTCTCCTCGGGCTATGCCGCCATGCACACCTGCGACGCGCTGGTGATGCTCGGCACCGACTTCCCCTACAAGCAATTCTTCCCGGCCGATGCGAAGATCGCCCAGATCGACATCCGCCCGGAAAATCTCGGCCGGCGCGCCAAGATCGATCTCGGCGTCGTCGGCGACGTCAAGCTGACCATCGAGGCGCTGCTGCCGCTGCTCAAGTCCAAGACGCAGCGTAAACATCTCGACGACGCCGTCGCGCATTACAAGCGGGCGCGCGAAGGTCTGGACTCGCTTGCCAAGGGCACGCCGGGAGCCAAGCCGATCCATCCGCAATATCTCGCAAAGGTCATCAGCGACCATGCGAGCGACGACGCCGTGTTCACCGCCGATGTCGGCACGCCGACGGTGTGGGCGGCGCGCTATCTCGACATGAACGGCCGCCGGCGGCTGATCGGCTCCTTCGTGCACGGCTCGATGGCCAACGCCATGCCGCAGGCGATCGGGGCGCAGGCTGCGCAGCCCGGCCGCCAGGTGATCTCGCTGTCGGGCGACGGCGGGTTCACCATGCTGATGGGCGATCTGATCACGTTGACGCAAGAGCAGCTCCCGGTGAAGGTCGTCGTCTTCAACAACGGCGTGCTCGGCTTCGTCGCGCTGGAGATGAAGGCGGCGGGCTTCGTCGACACCAATGTCGATCTGGAGAATCCCGACTTCGCGGCGATGGCACGCGCGATGGGCATATTCGCCAAGCGTGTCGAGGATCCCGGCGAGCTTCCGGGCGCGATGAAGGAGATGCTGGCGCACAACGGACCTGCACTGCTCGATGTCGTCACTGCCAAGCAGGAGCTGTCGATGCCGCCGACCATCACGGCGGAGCAGGTCAAGGGCTTCAGCCTGTGGGTGCTGCGCGCGGTGATGAACGGCCGCGGCGACGAGGTGCTCGATCTCGCAAAGACGAACCTGCTGCCGCGCTAACGCGCGAACGATTGCGCTCTAGCCCCGCTTCGGCGCCGGCAACGGCAACCGCTCGTGGCGGCGCTGGAAGCGCTGCCAGTGCAGCACGATGCCGATCAGCAGGGCCGGCACGAAGCCGAGCGCGAGCAGCCAGAGCGGCAGCCCTTTCGGCGAGATGAAGGCCATGGCGATGTCGGATATCAGCCAGAGCGCTGCAAACATGACCGTGAAATCCAGGCGCGGGCAGCGCAGATAGTAGAACACGGCGGTGATGATGATGGCGGGCCCGATGGCGATGCCGATCATTACCGCCGTCAGTTCCTTGGGCGTCAGCGCGTCGAGCACCATCGACGCCAGCAGCCAGAGTGCGGCGAACATGGCAATGATGTCGAGCGGATGCCGCAACCCAATACCTCTCGTGGGAACCGCGCTATCGTTGTGGCCGAGCACCCCTGCCGTCAAGGGAAAATGCGGCTATTCCTCGTCACTTCCGGGCGTCTGGCGTAGCATGAAATGGCCGAAAGCGGTGGCGATCGGCTTATCCGCATCGTCCTGCCAGGCGCGGGCCTCGAAGGCCACGATCCGGCGGCCCTGCTTCACGATCGAGACGTTGGCAAAGGTATCGAGCGCGCGGCCGGAACGCAGATAGTTGACAGTGAGTCCGATCGGCTTGGGAGGCGCGGCAGCGCCGAGCTCGCGCGCCACGCCGATGATGGCGGTGGTCTCGAGGAATGCGCCGGTCATGCCGCCGTGGATCGCGGGCAGAATCGGATTGCCGATGATCTGCGGCGAGAACGGCATCGTCAGCGTGCCGTCGTCGTTGACGCGGATGCCGAGCGCGCGCGCGAACGGGCTGCGTGCGAACGGGCCGTCCGGATCCTCCGGTGCCTCCAGCGTCGGGATGCTGCGCGCATCCATCCGGCGGTCGGCGAGCATGTTGGTGCGATTGGCGCCGATCATGAAGCCGGCGGTCGCGGTCGCGACCGGCTCGTCCTCGGACTCCTGATAGGCGGTGGCGCGCACGAACGCGATCGAGCGCGTGGTGCGGTAGCAGATCGAATGCGCCTTGATGTCGAGGCCGGGCGTTGCCGGCTTCTGGTAGTCGATGCGCAGATCGAGGGTTGCGATGGCGCGCGTACCGTCGAGCGCAAGTTGCACCGCCATGCCGCAGCTCTCGTCCAGCATCGCGGTGACGACGCCGCCATGCAGGACGCCGGTCTCGGTGTCGCCGACGAAGACCGGGCGATAGGGCAGGCTGGACCAGGCCTCGCTGGGCGCGAAGCGGTCGAGCTGGAGCCCGCTGATATGGCCGTAATCGGAGCGGCGGCCCTTGATGGCCTCGGCGAGTTCCTCGAACGGCAGCGTGGTGTGTGGCGTGGACATGGCGATGTTCTAGACCAGTGCAGGGCGGCGCGCAAAACCTGCGAATGCGCCTTGCCAGGGGGCTTTTGCCGGGGCCGGTTTGGCCTCGACAGGGCGGGTCAAAGCAACGATGGTGGGCCCTTCGTTCGTCCAATGCCCGCAAGGAGCGCCCATGACCGACCCCGAGACGCCCGGCACCAATCAGGGGCCCGTCACCATTTCGACCAGCAGCTCGGAGCGGGCGCCGATCATCTATTTCGACGGCGCGTCCTGCTTCGGCCATCACAACGGCGCGATCCAGATCGAGCTCGCCGCGAACCTGTTGGTGCCGATCGGTGCCGCCGTCAGGGTCGACGTGGTCCAGACCGCGCACCTGCGCTGCAGCGTGGCCGCCGCGCTGGCGCTGCGCGAAGCACTCGACAAGGCACTCGCAATGTACAAGCAGGGCCAGCAGCAGCCTGCGGAGGTCATTCCCGCGGTGAAGAACTGACGGGCCGGTTGAGGGGCTGATATCTCGCCGCGAAACAGGTCCTCATCCTGAGGGCCCACCGACGGCGGGCGTCTCGAAGGATGAGCTGTCGGAGGCGATCTCTCAGCTCACATGCACCTTCGGCTTCCGGCCGCCGTTCCACTTGCCGTCGAGCGCGCGCTCGATCTGGGCGGCGAGCTGCAGCAGGAGGCCGTCATTGGCTTGCTTGGCGATGGCCTGGATGCCCAGCGGCAGGTCGTGATCCTGCGCGGCCATCGGCATCGAGATCGCGGGCATGCCGCAGAGATTGGCGAGCGGCGTGAAGGCGAAGAAGCGCCAGAGATTGCCGAACCAGTCGAGCACGTCGGGGTTGTCGGAGATGGTGAGATATTCCTTGGTGCCGACCTTCGGCGTCGGCAGTGCGGTGATCGGCGTCAGGATCACGTCCCATTGCTCGAAGAAGCTGCCGAAGCCGCGCGAGGTCGTGTTGAACACGCCCTGCATCTTCGCCCGCTCGGCGAAGGTGGTGTGGCGGCCGGCTTCCCAGATGCGGATGTTCATGGGCTCGATCAGATCTTCCGGCGGCTTCTCCAGCCCGCGCGCCGCGAGCATGTTGGAGATCACGACTGCGAAATTGCTGATGTAGCAGGTGGTCTGTGCCTCGAAGGCGGCGCGGAAGTCGAGCTCGGGCAGTGCGTAGTCGACGTGATGGCCGAGGCCTTCGAGGAAGCGGCCGGTCTTCTCCAGCTCGGCGGCGATCTCCGGCGTCGCGGTATAGTCGCCCCAGGTATGCGACAGCGCGATGCGAAGCTTTGTCGGATCGCGCTTGATCATTTCCGAATAGGGCTGCGCCGTGGTCCAGAACGGCATGAACTCGCCGGGCGCGGGCCCGCGTGCGTGGTCGACGAAGGCGGCGGTATCGCGCACCGAGCGCGACTGGCAGCCCTGGATCGAGACGAGGCCGGTGAGATCGGACATGTGCGGCGCCAGCGAGAACACGCCGCGCGAGACCTTCAGGCCGATATTGCCGTTGACGCCGGCGGGAATGCGGATCGAGCCGCCGCCGTCGGTCGCGTGCGCGATCGGCACTACGCCCGCGGCCACCATCGCGGCGCTGCCGGCCGACGAGCCGCAGGTGGTGTAGTCGGTGTTCCAGGGATTGCGCGTGACGTAGACGGCGGGATTGTCGGCCGAAGAGCAGACGCCGAATTCCGGCGTCGTGGTGCGCCCGATCAAATTGAGCCCTGCCTGGCGGAATTTGCCGGTGAGGAACGTATCGGCCGCCGCGCGATTGCCGCGCATCAGGAGCGAGCCCATCTCCTGCAGCCGGCCCTTCATGGTCGGGCCGAGATCCTTCATCAGGAAGGGCAGGCCGGCGAAGGGACCGGCGAGATTGGCGCCGTCCTTGGCGGGATCGGCGATCACGTCCTCGAACAGCTCGACCACGCCCGACAGGGACGGATTGACCTTGGCGACGCCCGCCGCTGCCTGCCGCGCCAGTTCCTTTGCCGTCAGCTCGCCCTTGCGGACGCGGGCCGCCAGCGCGACGCCATCGTGCTGCGCCCATTCATTCCAGCTCATCGGCAAAGTCATGTCGTCAAAATCCCCTTGGGTAGCGGCGCCACCTTTTTCGCAAGGGGCCGCGTGAATCAACTGAGCCGGGGCGAAGGGCAGGGTTGCGCCCGGCGGAGAGGTCGGCGGGTCCTTAAGGCAGGCGCGCGATGACCGCAACCGGGCCGCCGCCGGCCGGGCCCTGATGCTCGGCGCCGCCGGAAACATAGACTGCGCCGGTGCCGGAAAGACCCGCAATCAGGCCGCCGACGGCGGCGCGGGCGTGGCGTGTCGAGCTGATGTCGGTGTCTTCGAGCATGGTGTGGCGGAAGCCGCGCACGGTGCCATCGGGCGAGGCCTCGGCCTTGGCGAAGATGTTGACGAGCGTGCGGCCCGGCTGCGGTGTGGCGCCAAGCCCGACGCTCTTCAGAGCCGACGTCACCGCCGCGGCATCGATCGCATCGTCCATCACGGCATGCCCGATTTCGAATTCGCTCGCTGATGATGCGGAGTTGCCGAGCACGATGATGACGTTGTGCATCAGCTCGATCCCCGACGAGGTCGAGGCGACGTTCGAGAACAGGTCGTAGCGCCGCATCACGTCCTCGTCGCGGACATCAGGGCCGATCTCGCCGAGCGCGACCCCAACCCCGAGCGCGGAGGCGCCGCGCGAATAGGCCATCGAGCTGTAGGCGCTGGTCGTCGCCGTCTTGTTGCCGCGTGCGTTTGCTGCTTCGACGCGCTCACTGGTGAGCAGCGGACACTTGATCTGCACGAAATGGACGTCGGCGGGATCGGAAATGCCGGCATCCGCCATCGCGGCCTTCACGGCCTTCGCCGTCTCCGTGATCTGCGCGGAGCGCCCGAGCTCTTCGGGCAGGAAGTCCCGCGTGTGTGCCATGCCGATGCCGAGGCGCTTGCCGGACAGGCCTGCCGGGCGCTCGGCCGCGCTCCGCGTGAATACCGTGAGATGCGGGCTCAGCACGCCTTCGGTGCCGCCCGACATCACGAAGGCGATGCGCTGCTCGACGGCTTCCGGCGACAGGCCGAGCTTTGGCGCCAGCGCCGTGCACAGCGCGGCCACGGCATATTCCCGGGTGAAATCGTTGACGCCGCCATTGCCTTCGGTCTTGCCGAGGACCGCCAGGATCGATGTCGGATCGATCGCGCCGGAGCCAATCATGGCCATGAGGCCGGAGACGTCGCCGGGGCCGCTGGTGGCGATCTTGAAGACGCCGACCGATGTGGTGGGCATTGTAGTCCTCGCATGCAGTTCGGTGGTCCGGCGAGGCCAACCAGCCGTGGTACGGGGGCACATGTCAAGCCGCCAGCGCCGTGCTCTCACCTCAGGATGACGGGATGGCCATTTTGGCCGGGCGCGACGCAGGTCAGAGCTCTCCGCCACCCCACGATTGTGGCGAGATCGCATCGCTCCAGCAAAAAAATCCTCTGTCGACGGTTGCGCGCCGCACCTTGATGAATCAACCTTGGTTGGTCCATAAGCGGCGTCCCGCGGCCGGATTTCGGTCTGCGTCGCGTGCTTGGATAGAGGGATTCTCGCGTGGCAAATATCAACCAGAAGATTGCGCAGGAGCTTGGGGTACGGGCGGAGCAGGTCGAGGCGACGGTGACGCTGCTCGACGGCGGCGCTACGGTTCCCTTCATCGCCCGCTACCGCAAGGAAGCGACCGGTGCGCTCGACGACGCGCAATTGCGCACCCTGGAGGAGCGCCTGGTTTACCTGCGCGAGCTCGAAGACCGCCGCAAGGCCATCCTCGAATCGGTTCGCGAGCAGGGCAAGCTCGACGCCGCGCTGGAAGCCACCATCATGGCCGCCGACAGCAAGGCCCGTCTCGAAGACATCTATCTGCCGTTCAAGCCGAAGCGCCGCACCAAGGCCGAGATCGCCAAGGAGGCCGGCCTCGAGCCGCTCGCCAATCAACTCATGGCCGAGCCCGGCAACGATCCGAAGGTCGTGGCGGAAGGCTTCATCAACGCCGAGAAGGGCGTTGCCGATGCCGCCGCCGCGCTCGACGGCGCCCGCGCCATCCTGGTCGAGCGCTTCGACGAGGATGCCGATCTGATCGGCGCATTGCGCGAGGAGATGTGGACCAACGCGCGCATGGCCTCCAAGGTGCGCGAGGGCAAGAAGACCGAGGGCGAGAAGTTCGCCGACTATTTCGAGTTCTCGGAGCCGCTGACCAAGCTGCCCTCGCACCGCATCCTCGCGATGTTCCGCGGCGAGAAGGAAGAGATCCTCGACCTGCAGATTCAGCCCGAGGCGGAGGCGCCGCCGCCCGGCGTGCCCAGCGCCTATGAACTCAAGATCATGAAGCGGTTCGGCATCGCCGACCTCAAGCGCGCCGGCGACCGCTGGCTGATCGACACCGTGCGCTGGGCCTGGCGCACCAAGATCCAGGTGCACCTCAACATCGACCTGCGCATGCGGTTGTGGAATTCGGCCGAGACCGAGGCCGTCCGCGTGTTCGCCTCGAACCTGCGCGACCTCCTGCTGGCGGCGCCCGCCGGCACCCGCGCCACCATGGGGCTCGACCCCGGCTACCGCACCGGCGTCAAGGTTGCGGTCACCGACGCGACCGGCAAGGTGGTCGATACCGCCGTGATCTATCCGCATGAGCCGCAGCGGCAGTGGAACGAGTCGCTGGCGACGCTGGGCCGGCTCGCGATGAAGCATCGCGTCGAGCTGATCGCGATCGGCAACGGCACGGCCTCGCGCGAAACCGACAAGCTCGCAGGCGATCTCGTCAAGGGTCTCGCCGAGCTGAAGATGAACAAGATCGTGGTGTCGGAAGCCGGCGCGTCGGTCTACTCGGCCTCGGCCTTCGCCTCGGAGGAGCTGCCCGGCCTCGACGTCACGCTGCGCGGCGCGGTTTCGATCGCGCGGCGCCTGCAGGATCCGCTCGCCGAGCTCGTCAAGATCGAGCCCAAGGCGATCGGCGTCGGCCAGTATCAGCACGATCTCGGCCAGGCCAAGCTCGCCAAATCGCTCGATGCCGTGGTCGAAGACTGCGTGAACGCCGTCGGCGTCGACGTCAACACCGCCTCGGCGCCGCTGCTGGCGCGCGTGTCGGGCGTCGGCTCCGGCCTCGCCCAGAGCATCGTGGCGCATCGCGACGCCAACGGCCCGTTCAAGTCGCGCAAGGCGCTCAAGGACGTGCCGCGGCTCGGCCCGAAGGCGTTCGAGCAGTGCGCGGGCTTCCTGCGCATCCTCGGCGGTGAGGACCCGCTCGATGCCTCGGGCGTGCATCCCGAAGCCTATCCGGTGGTGCGCCGGATTCTCGAAGCGACCAAGAGCGATATCAAGGCGCTGATCGGCAGCAGCGAGATCGTCCGCACGCTGAAGCCGAAGGATTTCGTCGACGAGACCTTCGGTCTGCCGACCGTCACCGATATTTTGAAGGAGCTGGAAAAGCCCGGCCGCGACCCGCGTCCGGCCTTCAAGGCCGCCGTGTTCAAGGAGGGCGTCGAGGAGATCAAGCACCTCCAGAAGGGCATGATCCTCGAAGGCACCGTGACCAACGTCGCCGCGTTCGGCGCCTTCGTCGATATCGGCGTGCACCAGGACGGCCTCGTCCACATCTCCGCGATGTCGAAGAACTACATCAAGGATCCGCGCGAGGTGGTGAAGCCCGGCGACATCGTCAAGGTCAAGGTGCTGGACTTCGAGGTCGCCCGCAAGCGCATCTCGCTGACCCTGCGCCTCGACGACGAGGTCGGCGCCAAGAAGGACGCACCCGGCATGCAGCGCGACAACAGCTCGCGCAACGCCAGCCGCATGACCTCGTCCGCCCCGCGCAAGCAGGAATCCTCCGGCGGCGGCGCGCTCGCCGAGGCGATGCGCCGCGCGGCGGAGAAGAACAACGGCAAGCGGGCGTAGCTCTTAACCTCTCCCCGCCCTTTGCGGGGAGAAGTCGGAATGCACCCGGCGATGCGGAGCGTCGTTCGGCGCGATCCGGGCGAGGGGCCTCCGCGACTTCATCTGGTCGAGGTACGGAGACTGCTGCCCACGCCGTCATTGCGAGCGTAGCGAAGCAATCCAGGCTGTTTCCGCGGAAACAGTCTGGATTACTTCGTCGCAAGGGCTCCTCGCAATGACGGGGAGCGAGCGGGGCTCTGCCTCCCTAACTCCCGCGTCAGAATCTGGCGTGTTTGTAAGTTGAAGGGCGCTTCCTCTCGTCTGATCCTCCTCATGCGGCACGGAGACTGCCGCGCTGCAAGGAGGATGCTTCGATGCACAACAGGCTTCTCAAGGGCCTCACCGCGGTGGTCGTCGCCGCGACGATGGCGCTCGCGTCACCGGTGCTGGCCCGTGGCGGCGGTGGTGGCGGCCATGGCGGCGGCTTCGGCGGCGGAGGTCACGGCGGCTTTGGCGGTGGCGGCCATTTCGGCGGCGGCATGCACGCGGGCGGCTTCGGCGGCATGCATGTCGGCGGCATGGGCGGCGCCCGTTTCGCCCATGCCGGCGGTCCCGCCTTCGGCGGCGCGCGTTTCGCCCATGCGGCGATCGGGCCGCGCTTTGCCGGCGCCGGCTGGCACGGCCATCACGGCTTCTTCCGCCATCACCACTTCCGTCGTTTCGCCGTCTTCGGCGCGCCTTTCCTCTATGCCGGCTACGATGACGGCTGCTGGCGCAGGAACTGGACGCCCTGGGGATGGCGATGGGTCAATGTGTGCGGAGACTACTGGTAGTCGCATCGCCGTACCGCACCATTGTCGCGATCGCCATCGGGCAGTTCCGCTCAGCCCCGGAACGGGATAGTCTGGTGGCGATCGTCGCGCGGAGTTTTGCATGACCGGAGGTCACCGCCGCATCCTGGTCGTCGAGGACGATCCGGAAACCGCAGGCCAGCTCGTCGAGGAGCTGACGACCTCCGGCTATGACGTCGACCTCGCCGCCACCGGGCGCGAAGCCCTGAGCCACGGCGCCGCGCGCGACTATGCCGTGATCACCATCGACCGCATGCTGCCCGACATCGACGGCATCACCGTGATGCGCCAATTGCGCGACGACGGCATTGCCGCCCCCTTCCTGATCATCTCCGCGCTCGGCGAGGTCGATGATCGCGTCCGGGGCTTGCGCGCCGGCGGCGACGACTATCTCGTCAAGCCGTTCTCCTTCATCGAGCTGCTGGCCCGGCTCGAAGCCCTCGGGCGGCGCAGCGACACCATCGCCAAGGAGACGCTGCTGCGCGTCGGCGACCTCGCCGTCGACCTGATCGCACGGGCCGCCTTCCGCCGCGGCCGCAAGATTCCGTTGCTGCCGCGCGAGTTCCAACTGCTCGAATATCTCGTCCGCAACGAAGGCCGTGTCGTCTCCCGCGCGATGCTGCTGCAGCATGTCTGGGACCTGCATTTCGATCCCTCCACCAACATCATCGACGTCTATGTCGGACGCGTCCGCCGCAAGGTGGACGATGCGCAGGCCTATCCGCTGATCCACACCATCCGCGGCATCGGATATTGCCTCCGTGCTCCTGGCTAACACGCTTCGTTCCTCGACCTTCCGCCTGGCGCTGATGGCGATCGCCGCATTCGGGCTGATCGTCGCGGCGATCATGGCCTACGTCTATGTCGGGACGCTCGCCTATGTCGAGCGCCAGCTCGGCGCTGCCGTCGATCATGACGGCTTCACCGGCATGATCGAGCTTGCGATGGTCGCTGTCGCCGTGCTGCTCCTCGCCCTCGCCGGGCTTGCGGCGGTGCTGGTGACACGGCGCACGGTCGGCCGTATCGAGGAGATCAACGCCACCAGCCGTGCCATCATGCTGTCCGGCCTCGACCGGCGCATCCCCTTGCGCGGCAGCCACGACGAGTGGGACCGTGTCGCCGAAAATCTCAACCAGATGCTCGACCGCATCGAGACCCTGATGGGCGAGGTCAAGCAGGTCAGCGACAACGTCGCCCATGACCTGCGCACGCCGCTGACGCGCATGCGCGGCCGGCTGGAGAAAGCCTATCATGCCCCGCGCAACAGCGCGGCCGATGCCGGCCTGATCGGCGATACCATCGCCGATCTCGACGCCGTGCTCGGCATGTTCGCCTCCATCACCCGCATCTCGGAGATCGAGACGCGGGCCCGTCGCAGCGCCTTTCGCGCGCTGAACCTGACGGAAATCGCAGGCGAGGTGGTCGAGCTCTACGACGCGGCGGCCGAGCAGGTCGCGACGCAGCTCGTTCTGGAGGGAGATCGCGAGGTGCCGGTGACCGGCGATCGCGACCTCTTGTTCGATGCCGTCGCCAATCTCGTCGACAACGCGATCAAGCACGGCTGCAAAGGCGGGCAGGTGACGGTGACCTGCCGCAGCGCCGACGGCGGCGCCGAGATCGCCATCGCCGACGACGGTCCGGGCATTCCCGCTGAACAACGCGAGCACGTCTTCAAGCGGTTCTACCGGCTCGAGCAGAGCCGCTACACGCCGGGCAACGGCCTCGGTCTCAGCCTCGTCGCCGCGGTGGCGCGTCTTCATGGCGCCGAGATCGCGTTGCACGACAATGCGCCGGGCCTGACGGTCCAGCTCCGCTTCCCCAAGACCTCGGCACCATAAGGCGCGTCAGAGCTCGATCACGCCGCGGCGCGCCGCGTGGGCCACTGCATCGGTGCGACCGGTCGCATCGAGCTTGTCGAGCAGCGAGCCGACATGGAATTTCACGGTGTGCACGGAGATGCCGAGCCGCCGCGCGATCATCTTGTTGGAGGCGCCCTCGGCCATCAGCGCCAGCACGTCGAGTTCGCGCTGCGTCAGCGCGATGTCCGCGGGCATGCTTCGCACATCGCGGGCGACGATCGCCGCGGTCGCCTGCTCGCCGGGTACAGCGAGGCGAATCCCGGCGACATTGCCGAGCAATGCCGCCAGGCGATCGGCCAGCGCGGGATCGTCGATCTCCAGCGACAATACGATCTCGGCCGTCTTGTCCGCGCTCACGCCTCCGGCCTTTCGCCGACCGTGACCTTGAAGCTGACCGGCTCGCCGCCGCGGCGGACCGCGACATCGACGATTGCGCCGACACTGGCCGGACCCAGTGTCCGCGACAGAGCGCGCACGCCCGACAGCTTCTGGTCGTTGACGGCCACGATCACGTCGCCCTGGCGGATGCCGGCCGCGGCCGACGGACCGGCCTTGTCGACATTCATCACCATCGCGCCGACGCCGTCGTCGAGCTGCACCGGCTGCAGCCCGAGGCCGAGATAGCCGCGGGCGATGCGGCCGCGTGCCTCGAGCTGCGGCGCGACGCGTTCGATCGTCGCGGCCGGTATCACCAGCACCCGCCGCGGTCCGAGCACCGCCATGCCGAAGGCGCTACCCGATGCGTCGAGCGCGAGGCCGCCCTGCTGGCTGCCGCCGAGGCGGACGTCGAGCTCGATCCGGGCGTCGATGTCGCCACCGCGTAGGGAGCGCCAGCCCTTGCCGGACGCCGAGACCATTCCGAGCGCGGCGCTCGGCGCCTCGCGGTGGGTGGCGACCACGATAGACAACGCGCCGAGCGGCGGCACCGAGGCGTCCAGCTTGATCGGCGCGAGCGCGATGTCCGCGCGCAGCAGCGCGATGTCGGTCGTATGGTCGCGGCCGGCGATCGTGGCGGCGACCCGGCTGCCGTCGGCGAGGCCGATCTCGACCTCGCCCTCGTCGGCCAGTACCTCGTCGGCGGTGACGATGAGCCCGCTCTTCCAGACGAAGCCGGTTGAGCGGGAGCGATGCGAATGCACGGAGACGACGGACGGCGCGGCGCGCGCCACCACGTCCGCGAGCGCGGACGACAGCGAGGACAGAGGAGTTGAGTCGGTCATGGCGAGCTCCTGAACGTTGTCCTCAATCTGGGATGTCGCGGGCGATTGCGAAACTGGCCGGGTGGCCAGGATTCGAACCAGGACGGGCCTCCGTAGGACCACGGCCGACGAACATGTGATTGGGAGCCCCTCACGGGAACGTGTAGCTATCACGAAATTGCGCCCCATGGCCTCAAGGATTTCAGCGAGCCTCGCCCGATGACCATCGACCTCACCCGCCGCACCCTGCTTCAACTTGCCGGCGCCAGCTCGCTCGCGATGGCGGCCGCCGCGGCCGCGCGCGCCGAGGGCAACCCGCAAGGCGGTGGCCCGACCTATGCCAGCCGGACGCCGATGCGGGTCGGCATGGTCACGCTCCGGGTCAAGAATCTCGACAAGGTCGCGGACTACTACCGTGACGTGATCGGGCTCACCGTGATGGAGCGCTCGTCGGCGACCGCAAGGCTCGGTACGGCCGGCATCACGCTGCTGGTACTGGAGGCCCGTCCCGATGCCGCGATCGAGCAGCGCACCGCCGCCGGCCTCTACCACACCGCCTTCCTGATGCCGACGCGCAAGGACCTTGCGCGCTGGCTGGTGAACGCGGCCGCGCATCGCGTCAAGCTGTCGGGCTTTGCCGATCATCTCGTCTCTGAATCCGTCTATCTCGACGACCCCGAAGGCAACGGCATCGAGGTCTATGCCGACCGCGATCCCTCGCAATGGCAGTGGAGCGAGGGCAGCGTGAAGATGGCGACCGACGAGCTCAACATCCCCGACCTGCTGTCGCTGACCAATACGCGCGTCCCCGACTATGCCAGGGCGCCGGACGGACTGCGCGTCGGCCACATGCATCTGCGCGTCGGCGATCTCGCCGAGGCCGAGCGATTCTATCACGGCACGGTCGGCCTCGACCCGACCCGCAAGCGTAACGGCGCGGCGTTCCTGTCGTCGGGGCGCTATCACCATCACCTCGGCATGAATGTCTGGCAGAGCGAGGGTGCCGGCCAGCGCGACGATTCCGCGACCGGGCTCGCCTGGTTCTCGCTGGTGATGGCGAAGCAGGAGCTGCTCGCCGCCCAGGAAGAGCGCCTGCGCAAGAACGGCGTGAAGGTCACGGCGCTTGCCGATGGCCTGGAGGCGATCGATCCCTGGGGCACACGGGTGCGCTTGCTCAAGGTTTGATCGCCGGGGCGGGCATTGCTAATACCTCCGGGGTTCGAGCCTCCGGAGCCCCGACATGTCCGAATTCCACGGCGTTTTTCCCTACCTCGTCTCCCCCGTAGATGCCGACGGCAACGTTCGGACGAACGTGCTCGCAAGGCTCTGCGACGATTTGATCGGCGCCGGCGTGCATGGACTGACGCCGCTGGGATCGACCGGCGAGTTCGCCTACCTCAATGCGGCCCAGCGGAGCGCGATCGTTCAGACCACGATCGAAGCGGCGAAGGGCCGCGTGCCTGTCGTGGCCGGGGTCGCCTCCAACTCGACCGCGGATGCGGTGGCACAGGCGAGGGCGTATCAAAAACTCGGTGCCAACGGCATCCTGGCGATCCTGGAAGCCTATTTTCCGCTGACTGATGCCCAGGTCGAATCCTACTTCCGCGCCATCGCCGACGCCGTGGACATTCCCGTCGTCATCTACACCAACCCGCAATTCCAGCGCTCCGACCTGACCCTCGACACCATTGCGCGCCTCGCCGAGCATCCGCGCATCGGCTACATCAAGGACGCCTCGACCAACACCGGCCGGCTGCTCTCGATTATGAACCGCTGCGGCGATGCCCTGCGCGTGTTCTCGGCCTCTGCCCACATCCCGGCCGCGGTGATGCTGATCGGCGGCCTCGGCTGGATGGCGGGCCCTGCCTGCATCATCCCGCGCCAGAGCGTTCAGCTCTACGACCTCGGCAAGGCCGGCCGCTGGGACGAGGCCATGGCGCTCCAGCGCAGGCTGTGGCGCATCAACGAGGCCTTCGCCCGCTTCAACCTCGCCGCCTGCATCAAGGCGGGCCTCGCCATCCAAGGCTACGACGTCGGCGATCCCGTCCCGCCGCAGGCCCCGCTGACATCAGATGCGCGCAAGGTCGTGGAAGCGGCGCTGCGGGAGCTGGCCTAGGCCTCTCGGCATTCGTCATGGCCGGGCTTGTCCCGGCCATCCACAATCTTTCAGGCCGCACCAAGAACGTGGATGCCCCGGGACAGGCCCCGGGCATGACGAATCCGTGGGTTCGTCGTCCAAAACCGCGGCTGGCATGCCTCCGATCGATCCGCTAAAAGGCTGCCCGCAGTTTCGAAAAGACCCTGAGGACCCCACGGAATGAACATTCTTCCCGGCAATTTGCGTTTCGGAGCGGGCCAGCCCGTCAAGCGTTTGGAAGACCAGCGGCTGCTGACCGGGAAGGGGCAATTCATCGACGACAAGCCGGAGGATGGCGCGTTTTGGTTGCATGTGCTGCGCTCGCCGCATGCGCATGCCAGGATCGTCTCCATCGACACCAGTGCTGCGGCCGCGATGCCGGGCGTCGCCGCGGTCTACACCGGTGCCGACCTGATCAAGGACGACATCGGCACCATCCCGACCCTGAGCATCTTCAAGCGCCCCGACGGCAAGCCGATGACGGTGCCGCCGCGCCGCCTGCTCGCCCATGAGATCGTGCGCTATGCCGGCGAGGCCGTCGCTGCGGTGGTTGCCTCCTCGCGCGCGGACGCGCAGAGCGCGGCGGAAGCGATCGTGGTCGAATACGACGTGCAGCCCGCGGTGGTCGATCCCGTCGAAGCGGTGAAGCCCGGCGCGCCCGTGGTGTGGCCGGAGGCGCCCGACAACATTGTGGGTGCGATGAGCTATGGCGATGCCGCCAAGGCGGACGAGGCGTTCGCCAAGGCCGCGCATACCGTCGAGCTCGACATCGTCAGCCAGCGCCTGGTGCCCTCGGCGATGGAGCCGCGCTCCACCATTGCCGAGATCGACAAGAAGACCGGCCGTCTGCTGCTGCATGTGCAGTCGCAGACCCCGGCCTCGACCCGCGACGTGCTGGCGGAAGCCGTGCTCAAGCGTCCCAAGGACAGCGTGCGCGTGCTGGTCGGCGACATCGGCGGCGGCTTCGGCCAGAAGACCAACCTCTATCCCGAGGACGGCATCGTCGCCTACGCCGCCACCAAGCTGAACAAGAAGATCCGCTGGCGCGGCGACCGCACCGACGAGTTCGTCGGCGGCACCCACGGCCGCGATCTGACCTCGACGGCGTCGTTCGCACTCGACGAGAAGGGCAAGGTGCTGGCCTATCGCGTCAAGTCGATCGGCTGCACCGGCGCCTATTCCTCGGGCGCGGCCAACATCATCCCGCTGGTGCTCGGGCCGTTCGTGCAGACCGGCGTCTACGACCTGCCGCTGGTGCATTTCGAGGTGCAGTCGGTGATGACCCACACCGCGCCGGTCGGTGCCTATCGCGGCGCCGGCCGTCCCGAGGCGGTCTTCATCGTCGAGCGTCTCTTTGACGCGGCGGCGCGAAAGATCGGCATGGATCCGCGTGCGATCCGGAAAGCGAACTACATCAAGCCGGGTCAGCTGCCCTACACCAACGCGGCCGGACAGGTTTACGATTCCGGCGCCTTCGCCCACATGCTCGATCGCGCCGTGAAGCTCGCCGACTGGGACGGCTTTGCCGCGCGCAAGAAGGCTGCGAAGAAGAAAGGCCTGCTCTACGGCCGCGGCCTCACCTCCTACATCGAGTGGACCGGCGGTCGCGCGCACACCGAGAAGGTCAGCCTACATGCGACCTCGCAGGGCCGCGTCGTGCTGCATTCCGGCACCATGGCGATGGGGCAGGGGCTGCAGACCACCTACACCCAGATGATCTCCGACACGCTCGGCATTGCCATGGACAAGATCGACGTCGTCCAGGGCGACACGGATATCGCCATGGGCTTCGGCAGCGTCGGCTCGCGCTCGCTGTTCGTCGGCGGCACGGCGGTCGCGGTCTCCTCCAACGACCTGATCCAGAAGGCGCGCGAGAAGGCGGCCAACGTGCTGGAGACCTCGGTCGAGGACATCGAGTATCAGGGCGGCATGCTCACCGTGGTCGGCACCGACCGCCGCATCAGCCTGTTCGATCTCGCCGAGAAGGAAGGCGGCGCCAAGCTCAGCGTCGATTCCGAGGGCGAGGTGGACGGACCGAGCTGGCCGAACGGCACCCATATCTGCGAGGTCGAGATCGATCCGGAGACCGGCGTCTCCAAGGTCGTGCGCTACACCACCGTCGACGACGTCGGCGTCGCCGTGAACCCGATGCTGGTTACGGGGCAGATCCATGGCGGCGTCGCGCAGGGCATAGGCCAGGCGCTGTATGAGGGCGTGTCCTACGATGCCGACGGCCAGCTGCTCACCGCGAGCTACCAGGACTACTGCATCCCGCGCGCCGACGATGTTCCCGCCATCGTGGTGACGCTGGACGATTCCGCGCCCTGCCGCACCAATCCGCTCGGTGCCAAGGGCTGCGGCGAATCCGGCGCCATCGGCGGCCCGCCTTGCGTCACCAACGGCGTGATGGACGCGCTCGCCGAGCTCGGCATCACCCAGCTCAACACCCCCCTGACGCCGCAGAAGATCTGGCAGGCGATCAGGGAGGCGAAGGCGGGTTAATTACATTCGGCTGTTGCCTCAAATTCAGTGTCGTCCCGGCGAAGGCCGGGACCCATAACCACCGAACCCAGTTTGGCGAAGACTGGTCATGACCATCTCGCGCCACACCCCGTCTGCGGCGTATGGGTCCCGGCCTTCGCCGGGACGACAGCAGAGAATGAGGCGGCTGCTGGGGCTAAATCCCCAGCATCATCTTCGCAATAATATCGCGCTGGATCTCCGACGTGCCGCCGAAGATCGTGTAGGCCCGCCCGTTGAGATATTCCGGCACCACGGTCAGCATGTCCTCGGGCGTCGCCGGCTCGTGGTTGAGCTTGTAGAGCGGCCGCATCGGCTCGACGGCGAGGGCGTCGTGCCCGATCACGTCGACGCCTAACCGCGTCACGGCCTGGCGGATCTCGCTGTTGCGCAGCTTCAGGATCGACGACACCGCGCCGGGATTCTGCCCGGTCTGCAGCGCCGAGAGCACGCGCAGCTCGGTCATCTCCAGCGCATCGATGTCGACCTCGACTTCTGAGATGCGGCTCGCGATATCGGGGCTGTCGATCGCGCGGCCGGTCAGGTCGGACTCGGCGAGCTCGGCGATCGCCTTCAGTCCCTCGCGCAGCTTGGCGGAGGCGATGCCGGAGCCGCGCTCGAACTCGAGCAGATATTTGCCGTAGGTCCAGCCCTTGCCCTCATCGCCGACGCGGTTGGCGACCGGCACGCGCACGTCGTCGAAGAACACCTGGTTGACCTCGTGGTCGCCGCCGATGGTGAGGATCGGGCGCGTGGTGATGCCCGGCGTCGTCATGTCGATCAGGATGAAGCTGATGCCGTCCTGCTGGCGCTCGCCGTCGCTGGTGCGCACCAGCGCGAACATGCGGTTGGCGTGGTGGGCATGCGTGGTCCAGATCTTGGTGCCGTTGATGATGTAGTCGTCGCCGTCGCGTACCGCGCGCGTCTTCAGCGAGGAGAGATCGGAGCCCGAGCCCGGCTCGGAATAGCCCTGGCACCAATAGTCCTCGCCGGAGAGGATACGCGGCAGATAGAAATTCTTCTGCTCCGGCGAGCCGAAGCCGATGATGACGGGGCCGACCATCTTCACGCCCATGACGTTCACATTGGGCACGCCGGCCCGCGCGGACTCGGTCTCGAAAATCCAGCGCTGCGCCGGCGTCCAGTCGGGGCCGCCATATTCGACCGGCCAGCCCGGCGCGCCCCAGCCCTGCCTGTGCAGCGCGCGCTGCCAGGCCATGCCGATATCGGGGTCGGAGAACACCGACGGCGTCAGCGCGGTGGCGCGCTTCATCTCGTCGGTGAGATTTTTGGCGATGAAGCCGCGCACCTCGCTCTGGAAGGCGCGCTCTTCGGCATTGAACGTGAGGTCCATGATGCGCTCCTCCTGTCAGGCGGGCACGGATGTGCGGCCAAGCTGGGCGTGGCGGGCATAGTGATGCGCGCTGCCGCCGAACAGCGTGTCGAAGGCGACGAGGCGCTTGAAATAGGCGCCGACCTCGAGCTCCTCGGTGACGCCCATGCCGCCGTGAAGCTGGATCGACTGCTCGCCGACAAAGCGCGCGCATTTGCCGATCTTCGCTTTCGCGCCGGAAGCCGCCCGTGCGCGATCCAGTGGCGGGCTCTCCACCTTCAACGCCGCCCGCAGCGCCATCGAGCGTGACTCGTCCACCTGCATCGCCATGTCGGCGAGGCGATGGCGGATCACCTGGTTGGCGGAGAGCGGCCGTCCGAACTGTTTCCGGATCTTGGTATATTCCAGCGTGGTGTCGAGCAGCGTCTGCATGATGCCGACGGCTTCCGCACCAAGCGCGGCCATGGCGCGGTCGACGGCCCATTCGATCGCGGGCAGGGCGTCGTGTCCGTCGCCGAGCAGCGCGTCGTCCGGCAGCTCCACGCCTGACAGATCGATGTTGCAGGCCCGGCCGCCACCGAGGCGCTGATAGTCGCTGATCGAAAGGCCTGGTGCGGTCGCCCGCACCAGGAACAGTCCGATCCGTCCCGAAGGGCCGTGATGATCATGGATCAGCGCCGACACGATGATCTCATCGGCGGCGTGACCGTCGAGCACCGCGATCTTGCTGCCGGCAAGGCGCCAGCCCTGCGCCGTCTTGTTCGCGGTGGCCGCGACCTTGGCAAGATCGAACCGCGCGGCGCGCTCGGAATGCGCAAAGGCCAGCTTCAACGAGCCGTCCGCGACCTTCGGCAGGATTGCCTGCTTCTGGGCTGCACTGCCGCATCGATCGATCAGCGCCGCGCCCAGCACCACCGTTGCCACATAGGGCTCCGACACCAGCCCGCGGCCGAACGCTTCCATCAGGATGCCGATCTCGACCGCGCCACCGCCGAGCCCGTCGAACTCCTCGGGGATCGGCAGCGCGAGCCAGCCGAGCTCGGCGAACTGCTTCCAGACCGCCGGACTGTATCCGAGCGGATCGTTCGCCATCTTGCGGCGGTGATCGGCATCGTAGCTCCCGGCTACAAAACGCTCCACGCTTTCGCGCAGCAGCTTTTGCTCGTCGCTGAGGTTGAGATCCATAGTGTCTACTCCGCGGCCGCCGGCGGCTTGCGCACGGAGGGATGCAGGCCGGATGGATCGACGATCATGCCGAACTCCTGGAGATTGTGGGCGTGACAGAGCTGATGCAGCGCAAAGGCCTGGTCGATCGCGGCGGGCTGTCCCATCACGTCGACCGAGCGGTTCACCGCTTCCTTGGTGAGCTTGAGCGCGAACGACGGCTTCGATGCGATCCGGCGCGCCAGCTCCAGCACGCGCGCCGACAGCTCCGCACGCGGCACCACCTGGTTGACCATGCCGAGCTGATGCGCTTCCTGCGCGCTCCAGCTGTCGGCTGTGAACAGGAACTCCTTGGCCTTCCGCGCGCCCAGCTCCCAGGGATGCACGAACCATTCGACGCCGCAGACGCCCATGGCGACGACAGGGTCGCAGAACTGCGCATCGTCGCTGGCGACGATGAGATCGCAGGCCCAGGCCAGCATCAATCCGCCCGCGATGCACTTGCCGTGCACCTCGGCAATGGTCGGTTTGGCCAGATTGCGCCAGCGCCGCGTGATCTGGAGATATATTTCCTGCTCGCGCGCGAAGCGGCCATGGGCGTTGGGTTCGGCAAAGCCGCCCCAATTTCCGATCGGCGGAAAATCTGTGCCTGCGCCGTTCTTGCCGCCGGGGCGCAGGTCGTGACCGGAGGAGAAGTGCGGCCCGTTGCCGGCGAGGATGATCACCTTGACCGCGTCGTCCTGCACCGCTTCGTCGAAGGCGGCATTGAGGTCGTAGGTCATCTGCAGGTTCTGCGCGTTGCGCGCCTCGGGCCGGTTCATCACGACACGGACGATCGCCGGCTCCGGCCTCTCCACGAGGATGGTCTCGAACGAGCTCATCGCGTTCCCCCTGGCGTTTTTCGTCTTGTTGCCGAGAGTTGACTATGTCGCCTGCGGATAGGCAAGAGGCTTGCGTAAATCGGCTGCTTTTCGCGCTCAATCTGCTACCTTGCGCCAGATTCCACCGGGAGAAATTTAATGCGCAAGATCCTGACCGTGCTGGCGGCGCTGGCCTCGCTGAGCCTGACCAATTGCGGCTACAACGCAATCCAGAGCGAGGACGAGCAGATCAAGGCGAACTGGTCCGAGGTCGTGAACCAGTATCAGCGTCGCGCCGATCTGGTGCCCAACCTCGTCAACTCGGTGAAGGGTTTTGCCCAGCAGGAAAAGGACGTGCTGCTCGGCGTCACCAATGCCCGCGCCAAGGTCGGCAGCATCCAGGCGACGCCGGAGGTCTTGAACGACCCCGCCGCGTTCCAGAAGTTCCAGGCCGCCCAGGGCGAGCTCTCCAGCGCGCTGTCGCGGCTGCTCGTGGTCACGGAAAACTACCCGCAGCTCAAGTCGGACGCGCTGTTCAAGGATCTGATGTCGCAGCTCGAGGGCACCGAGAACCGTATCACGGTCGCCCGCAACCGCTACATCAAGGCGGTGCAGGACTATAACGTCACCATCCGCTCGTTCCCGTCCAACCTCACTGCGATGGCGTTCGGCTACAAGGAGAAGCCGAATTTCTCGGTCGCGAACGAGAAGGAGATATCGACCGCGCCGAAGGTGGATTTCAACCCGGCGCCCGCGCCGTCGAAGTAAGCGCGCGCCGTTTCGCGAATGCGCTTCACCCCACCCAAAACTGTCATTCCCCGCGAAGGCGGGGAATCCGGTACGCCGGGGCTTCTCCGTATCGCTCTGGCGTCTCTGGAATACTGGATCGCCCGGTCAAGCCGGGCGATGACACTGAGTGTATGGCTTGTTGTCGCGCTCTTCGCTTTTGCTTTCCCCGCCTTCGCCGACGTCGCCGTCCCCCAGCTCACCGGCCGCGTGGTCGACCAGACCGGGACACTGTCCAGCAGCGACATTGCCGCGCTCACGCAAAAACTGCGCGATTTCGAGACGCGCAAGGGCAGCCAGGTCGCCGTCCTGATCGTGCCGACGACGCAGCCGGAGACGATCGAGCAGTACGCGATCCGCGTTGCTGAGGCCTGGAAGATCGGTCGCAAGAAAATCGACGACGGCGCGATCCTCGTCGTCGCCAAGAACGACCGGCATTTGCGCATCGAGGTCGGCTACGGCCTCGAGGGCGCGCTCACCGACGTCACCTCGCGGCGGATCATCGACGAGATCATCACGCCGAAATTCAGGACCGGCGATTTCGGCGGCGGCATCTCCGATGGTGTCGATCGCATGATCAAGGTGATCGACGGCGAGCCGCTGCCGGTTCCGTCTCCCACGGTGAATTTCGGCAATATCGACGATCTCGCGCCGCTCTTCATCGTGACATTATTCGCCTCCCTCGGTGTCGGCGGGTTCTTCCGTGCCATGCTGGGGCGGCTGGTCGGATCATTGGCGACCGGCGGCATCATTGCGGTGCTGAGCTGGATCATTCTCGGCTCGGCCGCGCTGGCGCTGGCGCTCGGCGCCGTCGGTTTCGTCATCGGGTTCATTGCCGATCTGTTTTCTGCAATGGGGCCAGCCACGCGGTCGTCGCGCGGGGGCTCGTGGTCGAGCGGCTCGTCGGGAGGCGGCTGGAGCAGCGGATCGTCGAGCAGTGATAGCGGCAGCTTCAGCGGCGGGGGCGGCAGTTTCGGCGGCGGCGGCGCCTCGGGGAGCTGGTAGCGGTCATGAGCATCAAGCGCATTGCCACGCATCTCGTGCAGCACCATTGGCGGGCCAGGCAGATCTTCCCGCAAGCCGTCCTCGACCGCATCGAACAGGCGATCCGGCAGGGCGAGAGCACGCATTCCGGCCAGGTCCGCTTCGTGGTCGAAGGCGCGCTCGACGGCGGCTCGCTGTTCCGCAACCAGCCGGCGCGCGAGCGGGCGCTCGACGTGTTCTCGCATCTGCGCATCTGGGACACTGCGCACAACAACGGCGTCCTCATCTATCTCCTGCTCGCCGACCGCGACGTCGAGATCATCGCCGACCGCGGCATCGACGCTAAGGTGGGCGGTGAAGGCTGGGAGCGCATCTGCCGCGCGATGGAGGCCGAGTTCGCCTCCGGCCGGTTCGAGCAGGGTGTGATCGGCGGCATCGCCGCAGTGTCGCGCGAGCTGGCACGGCATTTTCCGCCGCAGGGCCCGCATGCGAACGAGCTGCCGGATGCGCCGGTCGTGATGTAGTCCGCCGCTCTAGCCACCGTCATTGCGAGCGCAGCGAAGCAATCCAGACCGTCCGCTGAGGCGAGACTCTGGATTGCTTCGTCGCTTCGCTCCTCGCAATGACGGCGTGGGAGGCCGCGCGCCCCACCCATTGCGCCGCCGTTCATCTTCGCGGTGACAAACTGTTTCACGCTCGCCACACCGGTTCCACTTTCCCGGCCCAATTCGGCCCCGGAAGAGTTCCTAAAATTTCGGTTAGTGGGTCCGAAGGTAAGGATTTCGCAAGCAATGAAAGTTACCAAAAGGTCAATCCAGACTGGAGTATTTGAGCCGTGAGCGAACCAATGTCCGAGCAGGCTGCCCAGGATTCCGGTGTTGTCGACGCCGCAGCGCCGCAGGCCGTAGAAGCTGCTGCCGGTATCGAGGCCCCCTCGATCGCCCCCGACCATGAGACGCTGCCCAAGCCCGATCCGGTCAAGGCCGAGGCCCCCAAGGTCGAGCCGCCGCGGATCGAGGTGCCGAAGTTCGAGGCCAAAGCCGAAGCCAAGCCCGAGCCGAAGCTGGGCAAGCTCATCGTCATGCCTCCGGCCGACCGCGCCTGGGAGCGCGAGGAGTTTGCTCCGCATGCCAAGGCAGACGCGCCGCGCGAGACCGGCAGCACGCGTCGCCTGTCCGCGATGGCCGCCGTGGTGGCGATTGCCGCAAGCGTAGGTGCCATCAGCGGTGCGCTGGCGACTGCCGGCATGATGCATTTTGCTGCCCCGGCCGCCGCGCCGGTGCAGGTCGCCGACACCAGCGCGCTGGATGCGTCCGTCGCGCGGATCGATGCAGACCTCGTCGCGCTCAAGGCGAATGTCGAGCACAGCACAAAGACCGGCCTCAGCCAGTCCAACCGTGCCAATGACCGTCTCGACAAGCTCGAGAAGGCGCAGGCCGAGCCGATGGCCAAGCTGGCAAAACTGTCCGAGACCGTGGACAAGCTTCGCGCCACGCCGCCCGCAGCCCCTGCGCAGGCCGCCGCTGCACCCGCCAGGGAGACCACCGGCTCGATCGCGCCGGCGCAGGTCGCGACCGCTGCTGTCGCACCGGCTCCCGTTCCCGCCGCACCCAAGACCGATGTCGGACGCCTGCCGACGCTCGAAGGCTGGCGGCTGCGCGATGTCGCCAATGGCGGCGCGTTGATCGAGGGCCGCGATGGCCTCTACGAGGTCTATGCCGGCGACCCCATCCCCGGCGTCGGCCGCGTCGACGCGATCCGCCGTCAGGACGGCCGCTGGGTCGTCGTCACCAGCAAGGGCCTGATCGTCGCGCGCTGAGCTGTCGATATTCGACTTTCGAAGAGGCGCTTCACTACCATGTGAGGCGCCTTTTTACTTGAATAGGTGTCCCTGCGCGGTGTTACCTCAGGCATGAGCCGCGCGTTGCGAATTCTCCTTGCTGCCGTCGTGTTGTTGGCCGGCACTGTCTCGCTTGTCGCAGCGGAGAGCGCGCCGCTGACGCGCGGCACCGCAATCACCGATCCCGCCCTCCTGCGCAGGCTCGACGAGCAGGATACTTTGACGATCTCGCGTCTGCTCTGGCCGGAGCGCAACGCGAACTTTCCGCTGACGACCGATCTGCTGTTCTCCTCGTTGCCGCAGCTCAAACAGATTCCCCCTGCGATCGACGCGGAGTTCGAGCGCTACGTCGCGCAGCAGAAAGCGGCCTGGCCGACCGAGACCATCGGCGTCGGTGAAGGCTTTGACGTGCAGCTGTTCGACCGCGCCAACCTGAAATCCCCCGACACGCGCTTCGTGCTGGCGGGGATCGTCAACCGCATGGACCGCGCCTATGTCTCGGAAGAATCCTGCGGCGAGATCCGGCTGATCTACCGTCTCGCGCGCATCGAAGCCAAGCCCGACGGCAGCAGGACCGGAACGCGCCTGCCCATGACGTTCAACCTGGTGCTGAAGGCGCGCGATGCGCGCCAAATGGATGCGAACGGCAAGCCGCTCACCTGCGCCGAGGTCGCGCGGCGCTGGCTCGACAACGGCGACTGGCAGGGATTGATCGGCGGCGGCGTCCATCCCACCGATGCGATGCTCGACCGCATCGAGACCAACATCCAGATCTCGATCGCGCCGAAATCGGCGCTGCACGATTTCCGCTCCGACTATCTCTTGAAGGTGTTCAAGTACAATTCCGCGACGAAGACCTTCGAGGAATCGACGCTGGAGAACCAGATCGACCGTGACCGCATCCTCGCCGACGATGATCTCCGGCGCGACTTCAAGGCGTGGCTGCTGACGCCGGAAAACCTTCGCGAGTTCGATCGCGGCACCGTCCTCATCCCCGAAAAATTTCTCGCCAGTGCTGCGGTCGTGCCGACGCCGGCGGGCCTCGATGCTTCGGCGATGCAGCCGGAGTTCGGCTTGATGCAGGGGGAAGAAAAAGGGCAAGGAAAAGAACAAGGAAAAGAACAAGGCAAGGACAGCCCGGTTTTCACCGACAACGACGTGGTCGGTGCGCTGAAGCAGGCCGCGGCGCGCGGCGAGTTGCAGAACATCCGCTCGGTCGCGGGCTTCCAGCGCCGCCTCAACGACGTCACCTGTGCCGGCTGCCACCAGACCCGCGGCATCGGCGGCTTCCATTTCCCGGGCGTCGACTGGCTGGCGGACAAGCCGTCGAATTCCACCATCGTGCCGGCCTCACCGCATTTTATCGGCGACCAGCTCCGTCGCCGCGGCATCCTGACTGCATTCGCCACCGGCAAACAGCCTGATTTCTCACGTGGATTTGCCAGCCGGCCGCAGACCCGCGGCAGCGCCGAGCTCGCCGGCACCGAGTATCAGGACGGCTGGGGCGCACATTGTTCCCTGGAAAATGCGGGATCGGGAACGCGGGACAAGAGTTTTACGTCATGGAGCTGTGCTACAGGCTTGACCTGTCAGGCTGCCGCGGCCTCGCGCCGCATCGGCATGTGCTTCATCAAGACGCGTTAGCGTGTGATCCGGAAAGTCTTCCGGAGAGATCACGCGCAAGATAACACCCGATTGCGATTTGGATGACCCATGACGGACACCAGCGAAGCCAACAAGGAGCGCAATCGCGAGATCGCGCGCAATGAGGAAGCCAAGCAGATCACCGGCAGCGTCCGCGTCAGCACCTGGGCGGTCGCCGTGGTCGTCATCGTCGGCGGAATTTTGTTCACGCTGGGCTGGCTGGCGCTGAGGTGATCTTCCTTACCTCGCCCCGCTTGCGGGGAGAGGTAGGATTGCATCGAAGATGCAATCCGGGTGAGGGGGTACAGGTCTATCGATGAATCTCGCTCGCGGAGAGAAGCCCCTCACCCCGACCCTCTCAGCGCGAGCGAAGCTCGTCGCGCCCCCGTAAGAACGGGGAGAGGGAGAAGAAAGAACCTCCCTCACTTCGCGTAATTCGTCATCCGCTTGCCCGGCAGCAATTCATAGGCCGGCTTCCAGCCGGGCAGCGTCGCCATGCGGCCGAGCCAGGCATGGATCGCGGGATGGCTCGCGGCGAAATCGAAGCCGTGCTCGTCGCTCGGATAATGCAGATAGGCCATCATCGAGATATCGGCGACCGTCGGCCTCGCGCCGATCGCGAAGGCGTTGTGCTTGAGATGTCCGTCGAGAATGCCGAGGAAGTCGTCGAGCCGGCGGCGGAAATGCTTCAGCACCTGCGGATCGTTCTTCTCGGTGAAGGCGCGCATGAAGCGATAGGTCGCCATGTAGCCGGTGAGCTTGTGGTTGTCCCAGAACAGCCAGCGCAGCAGCTCGAACTTTTCCGCCTCGCTCTCCGCGCCGAAGCGGCCATATTGCTCGGCGAGCTTCAAGAGGAGCGGCGCGGTCTGCGTCATCTTCACGCCGTCGATCTCGAGCACCGGAATTTCGCCCATTTCGTTGACGGCCGCGCGCCATTCCGCGCTGCGCGTGACGCCGCCGCCGAAGTCGGTCCACACCGGCTCGAACGTCTCGCCGCAAAGCGTGAGCATCAGCGCCAGCTTGTAGCTGTTGCCGGATTCGGGGAAGTAGTGCAGGCGGTAGCTCGGCATGGGACCTCGCGGCATTGGGGTGTTGCCAATGTTATAGCGAGCTCGTCCAGCATCGTCATTGCGGGCGTAGCGAAGCAATCCAGCAATGCATCTGCTCAACGTCGTCCCGGCGAAGGTCGGGACCCATACCGCGTGATTTCCCGATGCGGTCGGTGGCAATACCGAACGACGAATCTTCGCCAAACCACTCCCTGTGGTTATGGGTCCCGGCCTTCGCCGGGACGACGGCGGTGTGTGCGGCGCGCGTTCCCGCCCTTACCCGACCGCGCCCTTCGACCGCAGCTCCCTGATCGCCTTCTCGTCGTATCCCGCGCCACGCAAAATCTCGTCACTGTGCTCGCCGATTGCGGGCGGCTTGCGCGGCTGGACCTTCTTGGCGCCGTCGATCCAGATCGGGCTGGAGATGGTGAGCATGGTGTCGTTCTCGAACGGCACCAGCACCTCGTTGTCGAGCATCTGCTTGTCGTTCGGAATGTCGTCCATAATGCCGACGATGCCGAACACCAGGCCATTGCCGTCGAGAATCTTGCGCCATTCGGCGAGATCCCTGGTCGCGAAGGTCTCGTCGAAAATCTTGATCAGCTCGACCGAACGGGCATGGCGATCGGCCTTGGTGGCGAAGCGGGGATCGTTGATCAGGTCTTCGCGTCCGAGGCACTTGGCGAGCGTCGGAAACTGTTTCTCCTCGCTGAGCAACGACAGGATCAGCCAGCGGCCGTCCTTGCACTGGTAGTGATTGGCGACCGCGTTCAGCGCGCGCTCGCGGGGGCGCCGCTCGGCGAATTTGGCGCCGCAGAGCTTGGCCTGCGCCAGCACGCTCGCCGCCCATATGCCATTCGCCATCAGGTTGGAGGCGACGTGCGATCCCTTGCCGGTCTTCTCGCGCTGATAGAGCGCGGTGACGATGGCGCCGTAGAAGGCCATGGCGCAGGGATGGTCGCCCATGCCGGCGACCGAGCGGGCCGGCGTGGTGTGGGTGTCGGCGCGGACGAGGTCCATCAGGCCGGATCGCGCCCAATAGGCGTTGCTGTCGAAGCCGGGCTTGTTGGCCTCCTCGCCCTTTTCGCCATAGCCGGTGAAGGAGGCGTAGATCAGCCGGTCGTTGAGATGGGCGAGGTGGTCATAGGTGATGCCGAGCTTGGTGCGTACCGGCGGCGGCATGTTGGTGATGAAGACGTCGGCCTCTTCCACCAGCTTGTAGAGCACGGCCTGCGCCTCGGGTTTGGCGAGGTCGAGCGCGATGCTCTTCTTGTTGCGGGCTTCCAGCAGCCACGCGTAGTTGTGCTCACTGCTCGGATAGCCGGGAATGTTGGGCAGATTGCGGTAGGGGTCGCCGGCGCCGGGCGGCTCGATCTTGATGACGTCGGCACCGAAATCCGACAGCACGGTCGCGGCCGCGGGCGCTGCGATGAAGCTCGCGCAGTCCAGAACCTTCAGCCCCGCAAAAATGCCCTTGTCCATCGCGGCGTTGCTCCCTCGCTCTTGTTGTTTCCCGCGCGCTGGAATGTTCTGCGCGGAACATCGTGGGGAGCATTAGACCGATGTTTTGCCGGGATGCAACGGCGCCCGGCGCAGGGCGGTAATCTGTCATCCTGAGGTGCGAGGCATGGGGCGCAACGCGGCCCATGCAGAGCCTCGAAGGATGCAAGGCCCGGCTGCATCTCGGCCGTCGCCCTTCGAGGGCCGCTTCGCGGCCACCTCAGGGTGACGGTACGGAGAGCGATGTCGGCCGCTCACTCCTCCCCCGCGAGCAGCGCGGCATTCCCGCCCGCCGCCGCGGTGTTGATCGTCACGGTCTGCTCGGTCGCGAACCGCGCGAGGTAGTGCGGACCGCCGGCCTTGGGGCCGGTTCCCGACAGGCCGTTGCCGCCGAACGGCTGCACCCCGACCACGGCGCCGATCATGTTGCGGTTGACATAGATGTTCCCGACCTGGACGCGGTCGATGATGGCCTCGATGGTGTCGTCGATGCGGGAATGGACGCCGAGCGTCAGTCCGTAGCCGGTGCGCTCGATCGCCTGCAGCACGCGCTCGAGAGTCTCGGCGCGATAGCGCACCACGTGCAGGACCGGGCCGAACACCTCCTCGGTGAGCTGGTTGGCGTCCCCCAGCTCGAAGATGTGCGGGGCGACGAAACAGCCTTCCGGCGCGGCGCCGTCAAAGTGCAGCCGCGCCTCGCGCTTCATCCGCGCGATATGCGTATCGAGCCGTTGCTTGGCCTCGACGTCGATCACCGGCCCGACATGGGTTGCGACATCTGCGGGATCGCCGATCTTCAATTCACGTGCCGCGCCCGCGATCATCTCGATCATGCGGTCGGCGACGTCCTCCTGCACGAACAGGAGCCGCAGCGCCGAGCAGCGCTGGCCGGCGGAGCGGAACGCCGATGTCACGACGTCGTCGGCGACCTGCTCGGGCAGCGCGGTCGCATCCGCGATCATGGCGTTGATGCCGCCGGTCTCCGCGATCAGCGGCACGATCGGCCCGTCCTTGGCGGCCAGTGTCCGGTTGATGCTTCGGGCAACCTCGGTCGAGCCGGTGAAGACGACGCCCGCGATATCCCGGTGCGCCGTCAGCACCGCGCCGATGCGGCCATCGCCGGTGACGAGGTGCAGCGCGCTCCGGGGGATGCCGGCCTCGTGCAGCAGGGCGACCGCCTCGCGCGCAATACGCGGCGTCTGCTCGGCCGGTTTCGCCACCACGCTGTTGCCCGCCATCAGTGCCGCCGTGATCTGGCCGAGGAAGATCGCCAGCGGAAAATTCCACGGCGAGATCGCGACGAAGACGCCGCGTCCGCGCATCGCAAGCGCGTTGCTCTCGCCGGTCGGGCCCGGCATGGCGACCTCGGTGCCGAACAGCTTTCGGCCCTGCGCGGCATAGTAGCGGCAGAAATCGGCGGCCTCGCGCAGCTCCGAGAGCGCATCGTCCAGTGTCTTGCCACCCTCGGCTTGCAGCAGCGCGATGAAATGCGCGCCGCGGCCCTCCAGGAGATGCGCGGCCTGCTCCAGCGCCGCCGCGCGCGTGCCGGCTTGCGTCCGGCTCCAGGCGGCAAAGCCGGCGCGGCTCGCTGCAACCGCCGCATTGGCCTGCTCTGGCGTGGCATCAGCGATCGGCTTGAGGTCGATCGCCTCGGCCTTGACGTCCGTCAGCAATTGGTCGAGCGCGGCACGAGCGCCGAACTCCACGCCGCGCGAATTGCGCCGCTCCGGCGCGAACAGGTCGCCGGGCAAAGCGATTTTTGGATGCGCCGCTGCCTGTGGCCGGACGATGGCATCCGCCGGACGCTGCAACAGTGCCGGGACCGGCACGCGATAGTCGGCGGCCTGCGCCACGAAGGAGGAGTTGGCGCCGTTTTCCAGCAGACGCCGCACCAGATAGGCGAGCAGGTCGCGATGGCTGCCGACCGGCGCATAGGTGCGGTAGGCGATGTCAGGGTGGTCCTTGGCGAGCTGCTCGTAGAGCGCTTCGCCCATGCCGTGCAGGCGCTGGAATTCGAAGCCGCCGCTGCCTGCCGCAAGCTCCAGCACGGTCGCGACCGTCAGCGCGTTGTGGGTGGCGAATTGCGGGAAGATGCGCGGCCGCAAGGCCAGGAGCTTCGCCGCGCAGGCGACGTAGTTCAGATCCGTCATCGCCTTGCGCGTGAACACGGGATAGCCGTCGAGCCCGCGCTCCTGCGCGCGCTTGATCTCGGTGTCCCAATAGGCGCCCTTGACGAGGCGCACCATCAGCTTGCGGTCATGCGCGCGCGCGAGCGCATCGACGTAATCGATCACCGCGCTGGCGCGCTTCTGATAGGCCTGGATCGCAAGGCCAAACCCGTCCCAGCCTTTGAGCGAGGGATCGGCGAGCGTCGCGGCGATCACGTCGAGCGACAGCTCCAGCCGGTCGGCCTCCTCGGCGTCGACGGTGAAGTTGAGGTCGTGGGCCTTGGCGCGTTGCGCGAGGTCCAGCAGCAGCGGCACCAGCTCCGCCATCACGCGGTCGCGGCTGATCGCCTCGAAGCGCGGATGCAGCGCCGAGAGTTTTACGGAGATGCCGGGCCGGTCGGGCAGGGGGCGATCGCCGGCCGCTTTGCCGATGGTCTCGATCGCGCTGGCATAGGCGTCGAAATAGCGCTTGGCGTCCGCGGCCGTGCGCGCGCCTTCGCCGAGCATGTCGAAGGAATAACGCGGCTTCTGGCCGGAGCGCGGCTTGCCCCGCTCCAGCGCCTGCTCGATGGTCTCGCCCAGCACGAAATGATTGCCCATCAGCCGCATCGCCTGGCGCGTGGCGGTGCGCACCGCGGGCGCGCCGAGCCGCTTCACCAGGCGGCCGATGGTGCCGTCGGGCGTCTCGCCGGGCTGGATGACCCGCGCCGACAGGCCGAGCGCCCAGGCCGAGGCGTTGACCAGGAACGCGGTGGACTTGGTCTCGTGGTGGATGAAGTCGCCTTCGCCGAGCTTGTCCTCGATGAACTGGTCGGCGGTGCGGGCATCAGGCACGCGCAGCAGCGCCTCGGCCAGCACCATCAGCGCGAGGCCTTCCTTGGTCGAGAGTGCGAACTCCCGCAACATGTCCTCGACCCCGCCGAGCCGGTCGTCGCGCTTGCGGATCGCCTCGATCAGACGCGTCGCGGTGCGGTCGATCCGCGCCTCCTGCGGCGGGGCCAGATGCGAGGCCGGCAGGAGCCGTGCGGCGATCTCGGCATCGTCAGGCGCGTAGGGAGCAGTGAAGGGCGGCGGGATGTCTGGCATGGCGTGTCCTGTTGCTGAAACTCAGGATAAGACCCGCGTGACCGTAGTTCGATAGACAAGATAGCAATTTTGCCTTAGAAAATGAAGAAGAATGGCAAAATGGCCGTGTAAAATATGGAACTCGACCGAACAGACCGGAAAATCCTCTCGATTTTGCAGGAAGATGGCAGAATCGCCAATGTCGAGCTTGCCGAACGCATCGGCCTGTCGCCGACCTCGATCGGCGAGCGGCTGAAGCGCCTGCAGCGGGAGGGTTTTGTCGAGGGCTATGGCGCCAGGCTCAATCCGCACCGGCTCGGCCTCGGCTTGCTCGTGTTCGTCGAGGTGCTGCTCGACAAGACCACGCCCGACAATTTCGAGCGCTTCGCGCGCGCGGTGAAACTCGCACCCGAGGTGCTCGAGTGTCACATGGTTGCAGGCGGTTTCGACTATCTGGTGAAGGCGCGGCTGGCGGACATGACCGCGTATCGGCGCTTCCTCGGCGAGACCCTGCTGTCGATGCCGGGTGTGCGCGAGACGCGGACCTATGCGGTGATGGAGGAGATCAAGCGCGACGCACCGTTGCCGGTAGGCTAGGGAAGTGCCGTCGCGATTGTCGTTGCTGGTGGCGTTGAATCAGCGGCCTTCGCGGGAAAAATAGCTATCCTTGCGCAATCGCAACGCCTGTCGTCGAATGCACTGGCCGTCTTCTAAATTTTCTTGGCCTCGCTCCCGGAACTGATCCGGGAGGCAGCGAAACGCTGACGGGCTTATACTTTGAGGTTTTCTGCGGAGGTCTTGCCCCGGTTTGCGATCTCTTCGTACTCAACCGTCTGTCCCTCGTTGAGGGTCGACAGACCGGCCTTCTGCACCGCCGAGATATGCACGAACACATCCTTGCCGCCCGACGCAGGCTGGATAAATCCATAACCCTTCGTCGGGTTGAACCACTTGACCGTACCTTTAGCCATCACGACTTCTCCGCGGGTCTTCCTCCAAGATCTCGAACCGCCAGTCCCCGCCAACCGGCCGGTTCGGTCCTAACAGGATACGCGGAATGTGGCGGGCTTGGTAGCTCAAACCACATCCGCCTTTCGCTGAATTCCGCTCAACTTCGCGGCGTTTTTGCCGGATTTGCCCGTTTCCCGGTCAAACCGCCCAAGCGCCGCGCGTCGTCAGTCAATAGGTCGCGGCCAGGTAATCGACGATCTTGCCGACATCGGCATCGTCGATCGGTGCGCCATAGACCTTGATCATCTTGGTGACCTCGGCCTGCCAGAAACCCTTCTTGTCCTTCATCGGCGGCTGCGTGGCGACGTAGTCGGACGAGTGGCAGGCGCTGCAATTGCCCTGCACAACCTCGAGATTGGGGCCGGGCTTGAAGGCGGCGACCTCGTCCGGGGTCTTGTAGTTGACCGGTGCTGCAAGTGCCGAACCCGCCAATGCGGCGAGGACGAACGTGACGGCGAGGGGAACGGTGCGCTGCATGATCATTCTCCCTCAGGCCACGCTGACGCGGACGGTTTCGACGACGTTGCGCAAATAACCCGCCGGGTTCCAGCGCGGCGTGTCCGGCTGGGTCTCGCCGCCATTGCCGGTCGCGCGGACCTTGAGCTCCCACGAGCCGGCCGCGAGCTTCACCGGCAGCTTCCATTCGCGGAAGGCGTATTTGCCGAGATCCTTGCCAAGCTTCGCGTTCGTCCAGGTCTTGCCGCCGTCGGTGGAGACCTGGACCTCCTTGATGCCCTTGCCGCCGTCGAAGGCGATGCCGCGCAGCGTCGTCGATCCTGCCTTCAGCTTGGCGCCGTCAGGCACGCTGGTGATGAAGGAGCGGATGGTGAAGCGGTTGATCGGGATGGTCGCCTTCGGCGCGGTGCCGGGCTCGACCGCATTGTTCGGGGTATCGGGGATGCGATAGGCCGACTTCATCCAGAAGCCGTCATAGACGCTGTCGATGACGGTGATCTCGTTGAGGTGCTTGAGCCAGTAGGTGCCGTAATAGCCGGGCACGACCAGGCGCAGCGGAAATCCGTTGAGGAACGGCAGGTCCTCGCCGTTCATGCCATAGGCCAGCATCACCTCGCCGTCGGTGGCGTGATCGATATCCAGTGCCTTGACGAAGTCGGGCGTCTTGTCACTGACCGGACCGTCCATGCCGCCGAACGTGACCTGCTTGGCGCCGGCCTGCACGCCCGCCATCTCGAGCACGGCCTTGAGCGGCACGCCGCGCCAGCGCGCGCAGCCCATCGCGCCGTTGGCGAGCTGGCCGCCGGCGACACGCGGCTCGGAAAAGCCGCGGCTATTGCCGGAGCACTGGTTGACGGCGACGATCTCCGTCGCCTTCATCTTCCTGATGTCCTTCAGCGACAGTTTCAGCGGCTTGTCGACCTTGCCCTTGACCTCCAGCGTGAACTTGTCGGGGTCGAGATTGTAGGGCAGGTCGGAGAGGTGATAGCGCACGAAGAAGGCGTTGTTCGGCGTGATCGGCCCGTCGTTGAACACCGCGAACGGCGTCTCGAGCTGCGGCGGCCGGCTGGTGAGCCCGATCATCGGCCGCTTCTGCGGATATTTCACCAGCGCCCGTTCGCCATTGGCGAAGGGCAGGGTGACGGTGTCGAGGGCCAGCGCCTTGGTGGAATTCAGTGCAGCCGCCATGGCGGCAAGTCCCGCTCCTTTGAGCAGGTCGCGTCGATCGAACATTCTGGTCTCCTCCCGGAGCTTTTCCTTGGACCAGCGGTCATCACCGCGATCCTGCGTCCATCTGTCTCAACCATCTGGTTGAAGTCAATTCGTGCTTTCGCAGCAGGTCCATGCCGCTGCGTCGCAGCAAGCCGGTGTTACGTTTGTTGCGAGATGGAGCCGAACTGCAGCGGCGCGGGCAGTGCGCTCCCTCGCCCCGTTCTTACGGGGAGAGGGTTGGGGTGAGGGGCCTCTCTCCACGCGTGTGACTGCCGCGAGACCTGTACCCCCTCACCCGGATCGCAAGCGATCCGACCTCTCCCCGCAAGCGGGGAGAGGTGAAGAAAGGTCAGGCCGCAACGCGCTCGCCGCGATCGACCAGCGCCGCCAGCTCCCTGGCGTCGGCGACCACCCGCACCGCCATCGGCTCGTCGCGGCCGCGGATCGCGACCTCCTGCTGCGGCAAGGCCTCGTCGGCGATGCCGGCCGTGCGGCGCACCTCCTCCGAGACGATCGCCTCGCAGGCGAGCGTCTTGGTCATGTCCTGCAGGCGGGCGGCGACGTTGACGGCATCGCCCAGGGCCGTGAAGACGATGTGATCGCGGTAGCCGATGTCGCCGATGATGACCTCGCCGCCGTGAATGCCGATGCCGAAGCGGATCGGCTGGCGCAGATCGTGGCTGAGCAGCTCGTTCAACTCGTCGATATTCGCGGCGAGCTTGCCGGCAGCCCGCAGCGCCTGCCGGCAGGCCTCCCGCGGATCGGCCGACAGGCCGAACAGCGCCAGCATGCCGTCGCCGACGAACTGGTTGGGCTGGCCGCCGTGCTCGATCACGGCCTGCGAGACCGCGCCGAGGAAGCGGTTGACGATGAACACGGTGTCGAACGGCAGCCGCTTCTCGGCGAGCTGCGTCGAGCCGCGCATGTCCACGAACAGGCTGACGAGATAGCGCTCCTGGCCGATGCGCGCCGGCGTCGAGGCCTGCCCGTCCGCCGCATGCGTGTGGGGCGTGAACAGCTGGAAGAAGGAGAGGTCGGTGTCCGGCCGCAGCTGGCAGGCGAGCCGGATCGAGGGATCGGCGGTGCCGACGCGGGCCAGCACGAAAGCCTCGCGCTGCGACGGCTCGGGGAGGGTGCCATGGTCGCCGATGATGCGGATGCGGCAGGTCGAGCAACGCGCCCGGCCGCCGCAGACGCTGGCATGCGGCACGTTGTGGCGCAGGCTCGCCTCCAGCACGGAGAGGCCCTTGGGCACGCGCACCGTCTTGCCGTTGCCGTAGGACAGCGCGATCATGCCGCCGCGCCGCTCGCGCAAGGCGCGCACGCCGCGTGCGGCGAGCGCCAGGCCAAGCAGTCCGAAATAGCCGATGGTGAGGGCGCTGCTGATGCGGTCGAGACTATTGGCCTCGGCGACCGAGCCGAGCTGGCGGCGCGTGAGGTTGTGCGTGCGCCATTCGCCGTCGTCGGCCTCGATCTCGATGCTGCGGCCGCCCTGGTACACGCCAAGCAGCGACAACGTCGGGATCAGCACCGCGGCCGCGAGCAGATAGGGCGCAGCGCGCTTGAAGAACGGCTTCAGGCGAAGCCAGAAATAGATGCCGATGCAGCCGTGCACCCAGGCGATCAGGAGCAGGGTCGTCATCGTCCAGATCCGTCCGGGCGAGCCGATGAAGAACAGATAGAGCTCCTGCGGATAGAGCTTCTGGTGCCCGTACAGCGTCTGGCCCAGCCGCACGCCGATCACATGCGCCATGACGAGGGCCGGAATGCTCAGCCCCAGCACGAGCTGCAGCGGTTCGATCGTCTTCCAGCGGAACTGCCGGCGTTGATACAGCGCGTAGATGCCGAGCCCCATATGCGTGAGCGCGGCCGTGTAGAACACGATCGCCACGGGCAGGAACTGCCAGAACAGCATGTGGTAGTAGACGCCGGCCTCCATGGCATCGACCGAGATGTTGCCGAGCGCATGGTTCAGGAAATGGCTGACCACATAGGAAAACAGGATGACGCCGCAGATGAGCCGCACCTGCCGCGCGCTGGTGGCACGGACGAGTTCGGGCATATGGACGGGAGCGGTGGCCATGATTCGGTTGTATCAGTTCATCAACAAGAACAGCCAGCCTAGCGTTTAATTCCCCCCACGGACAGTTTGCCCGATCACATGCGCGGCAAGGTTACCAAACTGTAGGGCATCGTAGGGTGGGCCAAGGCGCGCACTTGCGCGCTAGGCCGGGACGACAGCGAAATATGGCGCAATACCCCCTACATTGACTCCCCCTCCCAAGTCGGGGAAAAGCGCGGCCGTGACGATCGCTCCCGACATCTCCGCGAAGCCAGACGGCGCCGGACGCCGGCTCATCCTGATGGCCGTTGTCGTCATCGCCGCGATGACGCTGCTTCGCATCGTCTATGCGTCCGCGCTCGAGCTGCGCACCGACGAGGCCTATTACTGGACCTGGTCGAAGGAGGGAGCGCTGAGCTTCCTCGATCATCCCCCCGGCATCGCCTGGCTGATCCGTTTCGGAACCGCGATCTTCGGCGACACCACACTCGGCGTGCGCTTCGGCGGCATCGTCGCGATGCTGGTGACGCAGCTGCTGCTCGCCGACATCGTCCGCCGCCTCACGCACGATACGCGTGCCGTCGTGTTCGCCGTGCTGATGCCGGAGGCCGCGCTCTATTACGGCCTGCTGATGGCCAAGGTCGCGCCCGACGTCGCCATGATTCCGTTCGCGGTGGCGATGATATGGTCGCTGGTGCGGCTCGCGCAGGGCGGCGATGGCCGCTGGTGGCTCGCCGCCGGCCTGTTCGGCGGGCTCGCGATGCTGTCGAAATTCACCGTAATCCTGTTCGCGCCGGCGATCGCCGCCTTCCTGCTGGTGCCGGACTGGCGCATGCGCTGGCTGCGCAGCCCTTATCCCTATCTCGCCGTGTTGGTTGCGCTCGCGGTGTTCTCGCCGGTGCTGATCTGGAACGTGCAGCACGACTGGGCTTCGATCCGCTTCCAGGGCGTGCGCGCCACCACCAATTACGGCATCTCGCTGCGGACGGTCGGCGATTACATCGGCCTGCAATTCGGCCTCGTCGGCTTCGTCATGCTGCCTGTGGTGCTGTCGGGCCTCGCGATGACCGCATGGCGCGGCTATCGCACACGCGAGCCGGTCGCGATCCTGCTGTCCACCGCGGTGCTGGTGCCGTTCCTCTATTTCCTCGTGAAGTCGCTGACGCTCCGGGTCGGCGACACCTGGCCGATGTTCATGTGGCCGGTGGGCTTCGCGGCGACGGCCGTGAACTTCGTCGTGCTCTCGCGTGACGGCCGGTCGGCGCGATTGGTCCGGTCGAGCCTGTTCTGGATCAAGACGGCGATCGCCTCGGGCATCGCCTTCGTCGTGATCGTGTTCCTCTATTACGTCGCGGCGCCCTTCAATCTGCTCGGCAAGATCGATCCGATCGGCGCCGAGGCCGGCTACGAGCAGGTCGCAGCGCGCGTGCAGGCCGCGCTCGATGAGACCGGCGCAACCTGGATCGCCACCACGGACTACCGCACCTACGCCATGATGCGCTGGCTGTTCCGGGGCCGCGCACCCGTCGTCGAGATCAACGAGCGCGGTCGCTTCCAGGATTTTGCCGATCCCGGCATGGACAGGATCAAGGGCCACGCCGGCATTTATGTCGGCCGCGAGCCGGACAACCGTTCGCCGGTGTGGGCGTCGATCCCGGCCACGCGCGAGCAGCTCGGCCAGGTCGAGCGCCGCTGGCGCGGTGTCCTGACTGATACCTATGCGATCGAGAAGCTCACGGGCTGGACCCCCGAGCTATCGCCGCCAAAGGACTCCCCGCTGTTCCAGTGGAGGGTGCTGGCGGGGGAGTTTGAAAAGCGAGAGCTCGGATAGGGCGGCGCCTTTCTTCCTTCTCCCCTTGTGGGAGAAGGTGGCGCGAAGCGCCGGATGAGGGGTCTCCATCCACACGGCGAAAGCTATATACGCGGAGACATACCCCTCACCCGTCTCGCCGCTACGCGGCGAGCCACCCTCTCCCACAAGGGGGGAGGGGGCAGCGAGCGTGCGGCACGAAGGACTACTCCTCGTCGTCCTTCTTCCGCAGCAGATCCGTCGCGAGGTCCGACAGTTTCGGCGGCGGCAGGGCCGCGAACGGCAGCGGCCGCGTGACGTCGATCGCAGCCAATCCCAACCGCGCCGTCAGCAGTCCGTTCAGCACGCCTTCGCCCAGCCGCTGCGACAGTTTTGCCGCGATGCCGTGGCCGAGCATCTGCTGCACCAGGCTGTCGCTTGCGGCCATGCCGCCGGTGATGGCGAGATGGGCGATGACGTGGCGCAGCAGGCGGATCATGCCGAGCGCGCCGGGCCGGCCGCCATAGAGATAAGCGAGCTGGCGGATCAGCCGTAGCGCGGCCACGAACACGAACAGCACGTCGATCGCGGCGCGCGGCGAGACCGCCGTCACGATCGAGACTTTTTGCGCAGCCGACGACACCAAGCGCCGCGCCTCCACATCCAGCGGCGACATCAGCTCGCGCTCGGCGAGGCGGATCATGTCGGCGCCGTCGATGATCTCGCCGGAGTGGCTCTCCAGCGTGGCGCGGGCGCGTGCAAGCTGCGGGTTCTGGTGCGCGATCTTCAGGAGATCCTGCACGATGACGCGGCTCTCCTTGCGGTCGTCGCTGGCAAGCACCGCGGCTGCCCGCGCATGCAGCTTCTCGATGGTCGCAAGGCGCGCCAGCCCGAACGCCTCGCGCCCGATCACGACGGCAAGCGCCAGCGCGGTGACGAAGGCGAAGGCAGACCCGACGAAGCCGAGCGTCTCGCTGCGCGCAAACAGATCCTCGATCAGATGCACGACACCGAGCCCGGTGCCGAGCAGCGTCAACCCGGCAAGGCCGGACCAGAACAGCGTGCCCCAGGGAAAGCCGCGCCGCGCCGGCAGCGCGGCTTCGATCGGCACCGGCAGCGCCTGAGGATCGTGCTCCGGCGTGATCTGGATGGTCGCGCGGGCGAGCCGGCTGGTCTCGTCGGCCTCGGTGACGACGACACCGGGATCGTCGAGCCGGAACGTTGCCGGCCGCCGCGGCTGGGATCGGTCGTTCATGCGAGCTTGTCTCCGATCAGGAACTGCAAGGCACGGTCGAGGCGGATATGTGGCAGTGCCGGTTCGCCGTCACCCTCGCGTTCGAGCCTGGGCGGACGGAAGCGCAGGAAGCGGAAGTCGCTCTTCTCGGCGGCTTGCGTCGACAATCCGCGGAACGCATCCGTGCCCTTGAACAGCGGCTCGGGATCAACAGGCAGATCGCCCGGAAAGGTCGCCACTTCCGTATTGCCGTCGAAGAACTCGCCATTGGCGCTTTCGCCTGCGGCCGGCGTTCCCAGGATCGACGGCAGTTTGTCGCGGCCATGCGCGATCTGCGCCTCGCGCGTCGCGCGCACGGCGGCCAGTGCGACGACGTCGATCTGCGCGCCGGTGTCTTCCGCGCGCGCCACCGCTCTCGTCACCGCACGGCGCAGCACGGCCTCGAGCCGGTCGTGGCTGGAGTGGTGCAGGTGGTCCGCCTTGGTCGCCGCGAACAGGATGCGGTCGATGCGCGGCCGGAACAGGTTGGAGAGGATCGTGCTGCGGCCGATGTTGAAGCAGTCGAGAATGCCGGCGAGCGCGGCTTCGAGATCGTGCAGCGCCTCGGGACCGGAGTTGAACGCGGCGAGCGCGTCGGCCAGCACGATCTGCCGATCGAGCCGGGCAAAATGATCGCGGAAGAATGGCCGCACCACGACGTCCTTGTAGGCCTCGAAACGCCGCACCATCATCGCCCATAGCGATCCCTCCGGCGCCTGCGCGCCTTGGGGCACGTCGAGCGGCGCGAAGGTCAGGGCCGGCGTATCGGCGAGATTGCCCGGCATCAGGAAGCGCCCGGGCGGCAGCAGGCTCATCGCGAAACGTTCGTCGCGGCAGGCCCGCAAATAATTGGTGAAGAGCTTTGCGGCGGTGAGCGTTGCCTGCTCGTCCTCGCGCGCGTCGGGCTTGAGGGTTGCAAGATGCGCGTGCCATTCGCCCGCCAGATGCGCGCGCGGCGCCTCGCGCGACAGCGCCAGGCTTTCGGTGGACCATTGCTCGTAGCTCTTGTGCAGCAGCGGCAGGTCGAGCAGCCACTCGCCGGGATAGTCGACGATGTCGAGCGTCAGGGTGCGATCGGCGCCGTTCTGGCGCTGGTAGTCGATGACGAGGCGCAGCTCGCTGATGTCGACGGTCGAGTTCGGCCAGCGCCGTTCCTCGACCAGCGCGCGCAGATGGTTCTCATAGGCAAAGCGCGGCACGGCGTCGTCCGGCTGCGGCGCCAGATGCGCCCGCGCGATCCGGCCCGAGGCATAGGCCTCGAACACCGGAAACCGGCCGCCGCGCGTCAGACCATGGATCAGCGCGGTGATGAACACCGTCTTGCCGGCGCGCGACAGGCCGGTGACGCCAAGGCGCACCGTCGGATTGAAGAAGTGCTCGCCATAATCGATCAGCGCCCGGGCCGACAACCGGGCCTCCTCGACCATGTCCTGGAAACTGAATGCCATATGAACGTGAGGGGGCTCGGGCGAGGGGTACGCAAAACGGACTAGTCACAAAGGTGGCAACTACCTGAAGAAAATCAAGCTTTCATACTTCCACCGCCTTTGTCGGCAAATCAGCCGTTTGAACGACGCGCCGGTCCCGAAACACCCATACAAGAGGCCATTGCCTCAGCCCGTGTTGGATTGCCATGACCGTGTTCCAGTTGAAACAGTTCGCATCCTCCTCCGTCCACGCCGCCGCCGACGTGATCGGCTGGGATTACGACCGCGCCGAGCTGATCGCCGACGGCGTCATCCATGCGATCGGTGTGCTCTCCGGCATCGTTGCCGCCACCGTGCTGGTGGTGCTGACCGCGGTCCATGCTGACGCCACCGACATCGTCGGCGTCTCGATCTACGTCGCCGGGCTGCTGTCGATGCTGGTGCTGTCGGCGACCTATAATCTCTGGCCGGTCTCGCCGGCCAAATGGCTGCTGCGGCGGTTCGATCATTCGGCGATCTATCTCCTGATCGCAGCGACCTACACCCCGTTCATCCTGGAGGTGAAGGACAGCGTGTTCGCGCTGGTGCTGCTCGCCGGCGTCTGGTGCGTCGCCATATCGGGCATCGTGCTGAAGCTGTTCTACCCCGGCCGGTTCGACCGCGTCTCGGTCGGCATCTATCTGGCGATGGGCTGGAGCGGAGTGATGCTCTATGGCCCCGTGGTCAGGGCGCTGCCGGCGCTGGTGCTGGGCTTCATCCTTGCGGGCGGCCTGCTCTACAGCTTTGGCGTGATCTTCCACGCCTGGCGGCGGCTGCGCTTCCAGAATGCGATCTGGCATGGCTTTGTCTTGGCCGGTGCGGCGTGCCATTATACCGCGGTGCTCGACCTCGTGTTGAGCTGAGAGGACCCGCGACGCGGAACAAGCGGCGCGGTACAACAGCGGTATAAGACAAGAGGAGACGTCGCATGCAGGTGACCGGCAAGGTCGTGGTCGTCACGGGCGGCGCAAACGGCATCGGCAAGGCGCTGTGCGAAGCCTTTCACAAGGCGGGTGCCGCCAAGGTCGTCGTCGCGGACATGGATGCCGCCAACGCGCGGGCGGTTGCAGCCACCGTCGATGGCGCAGCGTTCAAATGCGACGTGGCGCAGGAAAAGGACATCTCGCACGTCATCGAGGAGACCGAGCGGCAGTTCGGGCCGATCGCCTTGTTCTGCTCCAATGCCGGCATCGGCGGCGGCTTCGATCCGATGTCGGTCAATGCCGGCGGCGCTTCCGACGAGCCCTGGCAGCGCAGCTGGGCGATCCACGTCATGGCCCATGTCTACGCGGCACGGCACCTGATCCCCCGCATGAAGACGCGTGGCGGCGGCTATTTCCTCAACACCATCTCGGCCGCGGGCCTGTTGTCGCAGGTCGGCAGCCCGGCCTATTCCACCACCAAGCATGCCGCGGTCGGCTTTGCCGAAAACCTCGCGATCTCGCATAAGGCGCACAACATCAAGGTCTCGATCCTCTGCCCGCAGGGCGTCGACACCAACATGCTGCGCTCGATCCCCAAGGGCCCGCAATCCGGCGACGGCGACCTCACGCCCGAGCAGGTCGCGAAAGACGTGCTCGCCGGCCTCGACCAGGAAGCCTTCCTGATCCTGCCGCACCCGCAGGTGCTCGGCTACATGCGCAAGAAAACCGAGAACTACGACCGCTGGATCGGCGGCATGGCCAAGATCCAGGCCAAGATGCGGGAGGAGTTCGGGAAGTAGCCGACGCTGTTGAGGCACGCTCGCGCCAAATCTTCGGTGTCGTCCCGGCGAAGGCCGGGACCCATAACCACAGGGCGAAATTTGGCGAAGACTGTTGGTTATTCGGTACTGATACCTGTGCATCATCGATAGATCACGCGGTATGGGTCCCGGCCTTCGCCGGGACGACACCTTGAGTTAGGCGGCCGATTGCCCCTCCTCCACCCGGCTCGCCCGCAGCGCCCGCGCATAGAGCATCATCCCTTCACGCACCGTGCGCTGCTCCGCCTCCGTCAGCGCCGCAAGCGCGCCGCGCACCTGCTGGCGGCCGAATGCATGCAGCGCCTCCAGCGTGCGCCGGCCCTTCGCCGTCAGTGACAGCAGCTTGCTGCGCGCATCCTGCTCGTCCGGCGTCTCCCTGAGCTCGCCGCAATCGATCAGCTTGCGCACCAGGCGGCTGACGCTGGATTTCTCCAGGCGCAGGAAATCGCTGATGTCGCCCGACGTCATGGGGCCGCGGATGCCGATCTCCAGGATGGTGTGCACGGCCGAGGGCGGATAGTCCGACGCCGCCACCGTCGCATCCATGAAGCCTAGCTCGCGCACCATCAGCCGCGAGGCGGCGCGGATGTCGTCGATCAGCGAAAGCTCGGCCATCTTGACTCCGGGCATATAGTTGTATCATACAACTATATGCGTGCAACGGCGCGCGCAAGCGTTTTGGAGTAGGTCATGAACGGAATTCTGCCGACCGGCGAGCGAATGGGAGGCAAGGTCTGCCTCGTCACGGGCGGCGGCAGCGGCATCGGCCGCGCCACGGCCTTGCGGATGGCGTCAGAGGGCGCCGAGGCGGTCATCATCGCGGGCCGGCGCGAAGCCGAGATCGAGGCGACCGCTGCGGCCTGCCGCGAGCTCGGCACGGCCGCGATCGCGCTCAAGACCGACATCACGCGCGAGGACGAGGTCGCCCGGCTCGTCGGCACCGCCGTCGAGCGCTGCGGCCGGCTCGACGTCGCCTTCAACAATGCCGGCTTCCAGGAGCGCCGCGCGCCTCTCGAAGAGCAGGGCACCGACATCTACGACAGCGTGTTCGACACCAATGTCCGCGCGCTGTTCCTGTGCCTGCGGCATCAATTGCCTGTCATGATCGCGAAAGGCCGCGGCAGCATCGTCGTCAACGCCTCCGTCAGCGGCATGCGCAATCCCAATCCCGGCTTCTCGCTCTATTCGGCTTCGAAAGCCGCCGCGATCTCGCTGACCCGCTCGGCCGCGATGGAGAACGCCCCGCGCGGCATCCGCATCAACGCCGTCGCACCAGGCCGCGTCGTCACCGACATGATGCTGCGCTCCGGCGTCGGCGATATCGCAACGGTGAGCGCCGGCCTGCCGCTGCGGCGGATGGGCAGCCCGGAAGAGGTGGCGGAGGCCGTGGTGTGGCTATCGTCGGACGCGTCGTCATACGTGGTCGGGCACGTGCTGGCGGCGGACGGGGGATTTCTGGCGTCGTGACTTGGGGCGCCAGTGCGACAAATTCCGCCGTCGTCCTGGCGAAAGCCAGGACCCATTACCCCAGGGAGCAGTCGTCGCGCGAGATCGTTATTACCAACCTTCGCCAAATTTGCTGCGGTGGTAATGGGTCCTGGCCTTCGCCAGGACGACGATGCTGAGAGAGCGCCGGGACGACGACGAGGAGATACCTCGCGAGCCTAGTGCTTCTGCCCGTACAGCACCGGCACCGCCGAATCCACGATGACCTCCACCAGGCTCGTGCCCCCGAACGCCATCCCTTGCTTCAGCGCTTCGCCGAGCTCTGCCGCCTTGCTCACCCGCACAGCATGGCACCCCATGCCTTCGGCGATCTTCACGAAATCGATCCCCGGCAGCTCCAGCCCCGGCACGTTGCGCACCTGCATGACCTGGCTGAACGAGCGCATCGCGCCGTAGCCGGAATTGTTGATGACGACCACGGTCAGCGGCAGCTTGCGCTGCGCGGCGGTCCACAGCGCCTGGATCGAATACATCGCCGAGCCGTCGCCGATCAGGCATACGGTGCGGCTCTTCGGCCTGCCCAGCGCCATGCCGACGGCGGCGGGCAGCGAGTAGCCGAGGCCGCCGCTCGCCATGGTGTAGAAGGAATCCTGGCCGCGCATCGGCAGGAATTTCTGCATCGCCGGCCGGTGCGAGGGCACTTCCTCGACCAGCGAGGCGCCATCCGGCATCGCCCGTGACAGCGAGTGCAGCAGGAACTCGACCGGCAGCGGATCGGCGGCCTGCGGCGCCGGCGGCAACGTGCGGCCCTTGGGCGTGGCGCGCTTGCTCTCCGGCAACATGTCGAGCAGCAGGCTGAGCGCCGGCTTCATGGTGGCGACGATGCTGGTGCCGACGGGTGTCACCGCCGCCGCATCGGGATCGTCGGTGATCTGGAAGATCGTGGCGCCGCCGTCGAAGATCGCGGCATGGCCCTCGACGTGGAAGGTGAATACCGGTGCGCCGATGACCACGACGAGATCGTGCTCGCGCAGTGCGTCGGAGAGCTGCGCCGGCGAAGCGTGCAGGAAGCCTGCGAATTGCGGATGCCGCTCGGGGAACGAGCAGCGCGCCGAGAACGGGCTGACCCAGACGCTGGCCTTCGCCTTCTCGGCCACGCGCACCATCAGATCGACCGCGCCGGCGCGGTCGATGCCGGGGCCGACGACGAGGGCAGGGTGCTTTGCCGAACCGAGCGCGGTCACCAGCGCCTTCATCGCCTCCGGCTCCGGTCCGGTCTCGCGGCTGACCTTGCGCGCCTCGATGGGCGCGCAGGCATGGGCCCAGTCGTCGATCGGGATCGACACGAAGGTCGGCCCGCATGGCGGCTGCATCGCGGTGTAATAGGCGCGCGCGATCGCGGCCGGTACGTCCTCGGCCCGCGCCGGCTCGACGCTGTACTTGACGTAAGGCCGCGGAAACTCCGAGGCGCGCTCGGCATAGAGGAATGCCTGCAAGGGCAGGATCGAGCGCGCCTGCTGGCCCGCGGTGATCACCAGCGGGGTCTGGTTGCGGTGCGCGGTGTAGATGTTGCCGAGCGCGTTGCCGACACCGGCGGCCGAATGCAGATTGACGAAGCCGGCATTGCGGGTCGCCTGCGCATAGCCATCGGCCATGCCGACCGCGGAGGCCTCCTGCAGCGCCAGCACGTAGTCGATGTCGTCGGGCCAGTCGGAGAGGAACGGCAGCTCGGTCGAGCCGGGATTGCCGAACACTTTCTTGATGCCGAACGATCGCAGCAGGTCGAGCGTCGCCTGCTTCACGGTGACGGACTTGCTGCCGGTCTTCCCGTTCTTGGCCATGGTTTCCGTCCCCTGTTCATTCCTCATCCTGAGGAGCGCGTCTTCGCGCGTCTCGAAGGATGAAGGCCCGGCTGGTGGCCTCGCCCTTCGAGACGCCGCTGCGCGGCTCCTCAGGGTGAGGGTCTAAGGTCCTACATCGCGGCTAGGCTCGCAATGACGATGTGGAAGCAGCGTGGCTCACCACACCGCCGTACCCTTCATCGTCGGCTGCCCCTCCGCATTCGCGGTCCACAGCTCCATCCCCGCCTCGGTCTCGTTGGCGTTGATGGAAAACTCCGTGCCCTCGAACAGCGGCTGCACGCCGCGATAGGTGAACTTCTTCGGCGCCTTGCCGCCATGCAGCTTCGCGGCCATCTCGATGATGAACGCGGCCTGCAGCGGGCCGTGGAAGATCAGGCCCGGATAGCCCTCGACCTTGGTGACGTAGTCGCGGTCGTAGTGGATGCGGTGGCCGTTGAAGGTCAGCGCGGAGTAACGGAACAGCAGCACGGGATCGCTGACATGGCTCTCGCGGTGCTGCGCCTTCGGCGGCGGAGGCGGGGCCTTGGCGGTCGCCGGCGCGCTGCTCGTCATCTCGCGATAGACGATGTCCTGCCGCTCGCGGATCGCGGTGCCGCGCGGCGAGGAGATGCTGTGCTCGACCGAGACGAAGCACAGCGTGCCGGTCGATCCGGTCTTGATCTGGACGTCGGCAATGCGCGAGGTCCGCGTCGATTCATCTCCGACCTGCAGCGGCTGCAGGAACTCGATCTCGCCGCCCGCCCACATCCGGCGCGGCAGCGGCACCGGCGGCAGGAAACCGCCGCGGGTCGGATGGCCATCGGGCCCGAGCATCGACATCGGAAACACCGGCTGCGCCAGGCACCAATGCACCGTGAACGGCGCGGCATCGCCCTTTTGGGGCTCGCCGACCTCCTGGAACAGCGTCGCGCGCAGGCCCTTCACGAGCTGCGCGGTGACGATGTCGGTGGCCTCGGTGCTGCGGCCGATCCATTGCCGCAAATGATCGATGTCGAGCTTCTCGGTCATGATGCCTCGCTCTGTTACTTCTTGGCTTGGGGCTTTTCGCCGATGGCCGGCACCGCGCCGTAGCTCCGCGTCTCGCCGACGACGATCGGCGCCGGCGCGGGATAGCTGACGCGACCGTTCGGCGTGTCGACCTCGATCCGTCTGAGATGCGGATGGCTGGTGAGGTCGGCCATGGTGTTGACCTCGGCAAAGGCGATGTCGGCATCCGACAGCCGCTTCAAGAGCTCGTCGCGCGTCATCCTGCCGAAGATGTCGGCGACGGTCTTGTCGGTGAAGTCACGGTTGCGCACGCGCTCGACCATGTTGGCGACGCGGGGATCGGCGGGCAGGTCAGGCTGGTCGAGCACCTTCGCGCACAGCGTCTTCCACTCGCGCTCGCTCTGGATCGAGATCAGGATGTCCTTGCCGTCCTTCGAGGTGAACACGCCGTAGGGCGCGATCGAGGGATGGCGCAGGCCCATGCGCTTGGGCGGATTGCCAGCTTCGGAGTTAAGCAGCGGCACGGTGCACCAGTCCGCCATCACGTCGAACATGGAGATGCGGATGTCGGCACCCTTGCCGGTGCGCCCGCGCCCGATCAGCGCTTCCAAAATTGCCGCATGCGCCGTGGCGCCGGTCGCGACGTCCACGATCGACATGCCGACGCGCGAGGCGCCGTCGGGGTTGCCGGTGATCGAGGCAAGCCCGCTCTCGGCCTGGATCAGCAGATCATAGGCCTTGCGATGGGCGTAGGGGCCTTCGTCGCCATAGCCGGTGATCGTGCAGGAGATCAGCTTCGGATAGTCCTTCAGCAGCCGCTCGCGGGAGAAGCCGAGCTTGTCCATCGAGCCCGGCTTGAGGTTTTGGATCAGCACGTCCGCGCTCGCGATCAGCTTCTCCAGCTCGGCGCAGCCTTCCTTCGTCGCGAGATCCACCACCGCCGACTGCTTGCCGCGGTTGAGCCACACGAAATAGCTGCTCTGGCCCTTGGCCGCCGCGTCATAGCCGCGGGCGAAATCGCCCTCGGGCCGCTCGATCTTGATCACCTCCGCGCCGGCATCCGCCAGGCGCGAGGAGCAGAACGGCGCCGCCACGGCCTGCTCGACCGCAATCACCCTGATCCCGTCAAGTGCTCCCATTGTGCGACCTCAGTACGAGCGCGGCATGCCGAGCACGTGCTCGGCGACGAAGGACAGCACGAGGTTGGTCGAGATCGGCGCCACCTGGTAGAGCCGCGTCTCGCGGAACTTGCGCTCGACGTCGTACTCCTCTGCAAAGCCGAAGCCGCCATGGGTCTGGATGCAGGCATTCGCCGCTTCCCAGGACGCATCCGCCGCCAGCATCTTGGCCATGTTGGCCTCCGCGCCGCAGTCGAGGCCGGCCTCGTATTTGCGCGTGGCTTCCTTCACCATCAATTCGGCCGCGCGCATCGAGGCATAGGCCTTGGCGATCGGGAATTGAATGCCCTGGTTCTGGCCGATCGGCCGGCCGAACACGGCGCGCTCCTTGGCGTAGTTGGTGGCCTTGGCGATGAACCATTTGGCGTCGCCGACGCATTCGGCTGCGATCAGGATGCGTTCGGCATTCATGCCGGAGAGGATGTAGCGGAAGCCCTTGCCTTCCTCGCCGATCAAATTCTCCGCCGGCACCTTCATGTCGGTGAAGAACACCTCGGTGGTGGCGTGGTTCATCATGGTGCGGATCGGGCGGATCTCGAGGCCGTTGTTCTTGGCCTCGCGCATGTCGACGATGAACACCGACAGGCCGTCGGTGCGCTTCTTGACCTGATCCTTCGGCGTGGTGCGCGCCAGCAGCACCATCAGATCGGAATGCTCGGCGCGGCTGGTCCAGATCTTCTGGCCGTTGACGATGTAGCTGTCGTTGCCTTCCTTGCGCGCAAACGTCTTTAGCGAGGAGGTGTCGGTGCCGCTGGTCGGCTCGGTGACGCCGAAGGCCTGCAGGCGCAATTCGCCGCTCGCGATCTTCGGCAGGTACTTCGCCTTCTGCTCGGCATTGCCGTGCCGCAGCACCGTGCCCATCGTGTACATCTGGGCGTGGCATCCGCCGCCGTTGCAGCCGGCGCGCTGGATCTCCTCGAGGATCGCGGCCGCCGCCGAGAGCTTCAAGCCCGCACCGCCATACTCTTCCGGGATCAGCACCGAGAGATAACCGGCCTCGGTCAGCGCGTCGACGAAGGCCTTGGGATAGGCCATCTCGCGATCGAGCTTGCGCCAGTATTCGCCGGGAAACTGCGCGCAAAGCTTTGCGACGGCTTCGCGGATGTCGGCGTAATCTTCGGTATGGTGTTCTTCGCTCATGGCGTTTCCTGTTCGTAGCGGCAGTCAAGATAACGCCGGCCAACCCTCTGGCGTTGTGAAAACATCGCCAGCCCCCTATGCTCATTTGCTATAGCGTATGGAGTAGCCTTCCAGGATTGGCAAGCATGGATTTCCGGCAGCTCAGGACCTTCAGTTGCGTGGCGGAGCTCGGCAGCCTGTCCAAGGCCTCCGACACCTTGCGCGTGGCGCAGCCGGCGCTCTCCCGGCAGATCAAGCTCTTGGAACACGAGCTGCGCACCGAATTGTTCACCCGCAACGGCCGCGGCATGGTGCTGACCGAGGCCGGGCATTTGTTGCTGGCGCGCACCTCGGGCATCGTGCGGCAACTTGACCAGATCCGCGACGACATCCAGTCGGCCAAGGGGCCGCCGTCGGGCCAAGTCGTGCTCGGCCTGGTTCCGACCGTGAGCTGCGTGCTGTCCGCACGCTTCGCCCGGCGCTGCGTCGAAAAATTTCCCGGCATCTCGCTGCGCATCGTCGAGAGCTACAGCGGCCATCTCGTCGAATGGCTGCATCGCGGCGAGATGGATCTCGCCATCCTCTACGGCCGCTCGGCCGATCTGCATCTCAACGTGCAGAGCCTCGGGCGAGACAACATCGTCGCGGTCGGCCCGCGCGGCTGCGGTCTTGCGCGCAAGAAGAGCGTCGATATCGGCTGGCTGCTGCGGCAACGCCTGGTGCTGCCCAGTCATTCCCACGGCCTCCGCGCGCTGATCGAGCACGCGGCGGCCCAGCGCAAGATCAAGCTCAATGTCCAGCTCGAGGCGGATTCCTTCCGCGTGCTGACCAGCCTCGTCGAGGAGGGGCTCGGCTTCGCGCTGCTGCCGCCGTCGTCGGTCCATGGCGAGGTCGCGGACGGACGGCTGGAAACCACCGCCGTGTCCAGGCCGATGACGCGCGAGCTCATTTTCGCTTCTCCAATCGACCGCCCGGCCTCGACCGCGTCCCTCGCCGTCACCGCGCTCCTGCGCGAGGAAGTCGCCGCCTGCCGCAAGGAAGGCGTCTGGGACATCAAATTGAGTTAGATGCCGTGTGGTAGAACAGTCGGACGCCATCGTGCCTTCGCATCTGGCGCGAGCTGTCATGCCGAAATTTTATAGCTGGGCGCCAGCTCCTCATCCTGAGGAGCGCACGTCTGCCTCACCCTCGGTGTCATTGCCCGCGAAGGCGGGCAATCCAGTATTCCAGAGACGGCGCGGCTTGAACCGAGGAGCCGCGGCGTACTGGATGCCCCGGTCAAGCCGGGGCATGACAGTGGGGCCTACGCCGGAATCCGCACTGGAAGCGATTCATACCCCTTGATGAAGCTGGAATAGATCCGCTTGGGCTCGCCGACCACCTCGATGCGGTCGAACCGTTTCAGCATCTCCTCCCAGACGATCCGCAGCTGCAGCTCGGCGAGCCGCATGCCGACGCAGCGATGGATGCCGAAGCCGAACGAGAGGTGGGTGCGCGGGCGCGGCCGGTCGATGATGAAGTCGTTGGGGTTCTCGAACATCTCGTCGTCGCGGTTGCCGGAGACGTACCACATCACGACGCGGTCGCCCTTCTTGATGTGCTTGCCGCCGACCTCGGTATCCTGCAGCGCGGTGCGCCGCATATGCGCCAGCGGGGTCTGCCAGCGGATCACCTCCGGCACCATGGAATCGATCAGCTCCGGATTGGCGCGCAGCTTGTCGTACTGCTCGGGATTCTCGTTCAGCGCCAGCACCGAGCCGGTCATGGTGTTGCGCGTGGTGTCGTTGCCGCCGACGATGAGCAGGATGATGTTGCCCATGAGGTTGTCGGGGTCCATGTGGCGCGTGGCGTCGTTATGCGCCATCAGCGACAGCAAATCGTTGCGCGGGGCCGAGTTGACGCGCTCGTTCCACAGCTTGGACATGTAGGCGTAGCATTCGTCCATCTCGCGGCGGCGCTCATCGGCCGAGGCGACGATGCCGCTCTTGGGCAGCGCGGTCGAGACGTCGGACCAGCGCGTCAGCTTGCGCCGCTCCTCCCAGGGGAAGTCGAACAGCGTCGCCAGCATCTGCGTCGTCAGCTCGATCGAGACGCGCTCGACGAAGTTGAAGGTCTCGTTGCGCGGCAGATTGTCGAGCACGGTCTGCGAGCGCTGGCGGATCAGTTTTGCGAGTTCGTCCAGATGGGTCGGCGTGAACATCGGCGACACGGTCTTGCGCTGCGACGAATGCTTCGGTTGGTCCATCGCGATGAAGCTCGGCCAGTCGTAGCCTTCGGGCACGTCGCGGATCGAGATTCCGCCGAGCGTGGAGTCCGAGGAGAAGATGCCGTGGTTGGTGTCGACATGCATGATGTCGTTGTATTTCACCACCGACCAGTACGGCTCGATCGGCGCATTGGTGCAGTAATGCACCGGCTCTTCCCTGCGCAGCCGCTCGAACCACGGCCACAGCGTGTCGTCCTGGAACAGCCGTGGCGCGCCGGGGTGGAACTGCGCCAGCGGCGTCGCATAGGCCTCCTCGCGGGCCCTGCGCATGCGTTCGGCCTTGTCCACTTTAACCGGCGCTTGGATGTTCATGGTGGTGGCCTCCAGTTGGTTCTCTCCTTTACCTCGCCCCGCTTGCGGGGAGAGGTCGGATCGCATCGGTAGATGCGATCCGGGTGAGGGGGACTCTCCGCGATTCGGCTCTCACCGTTCCCGTGGAGACTCCCCCTCACCCCAACCCTCTCCCCGCAAGCGGGGCGAGGGGGTCTTACGTCACGCCGAAATCTTCACCGGCAAGGTCTCCAGTCCCTTCACGAAGCTCGAATAGACTCGCTTGGGCTCGCCGACCACATCAATATGGTCGAAGCGCTCGAGAATCTCTTCCCAAATAATCTTGAGCTGGAGTTCAGCAAGCCGCAAGCCGACGCAGCGGTGGATGCCGAAGCCGAAGGAGAGATGCGTGCGCGGGCGTGCGCGGTCGATGATGAAATCGTAGGGCTTTTCGATGGCCTCCTCGTCGCGGTTGCCCGAGACGTACCACATCACGACCTTGTCACCTTTCTTGATCTGCTTGCCGCGGAACTCGAAGTCGGCGAGCGCGGTACGGCGCATATGCGCAAGCGGTGTCTGCCAGCGGATCACCTCCGGCACGAAGCTGTCGAGCAGCGCGCGGTTCTCGCGCAGCTTGCGATACTGCTCCGGATGCTGGCTCAGCGCGAGAAGCGAGCCCGACATGGTGTTGCGCGTGGTGTCGTTGCCGCCGACGATCAGCAGGACGAGATTGCCGAGGAAGTTCTTGGCATCCATGTCGCGCGTCGCGGCGCCATGCGCCATCATCGAGAGCAGGTCGCTCTTCGGCGGCTGCTCGATACGCTCCTTCCAGAGCCGGGCGAAATAGCCGGCGCATTCGGTCAGCTCCGCCTGGCGCTCGTCCTCGGTCGCGACGAGGCCGTCCGGGCCGGGAATGGTGGTAGCGATGTCGGACCAGCGCGTCAGCTTGCGGCGGTCCTCCCAGGGGAAGTCGAACAGCACCGCCAGCATCTGCGTGGTGAGCTCGATCGAGACCCGGTCGACCCAGTCGAACACCTCGCCGCGGGGCAGATTGTCGAGGCACTCGGCCGAGCGCTTGCGGATGTTGAGGGCGAGATTGTCCAGATGCGTCGGCGTGAACATCGGGGCCACGGTCTTGCGCTGCGCGGCATGGCGCGGCGGGTCCATGGAGATGAAGCTCTCGCGGCGCAGATCCGGATCGATGTCGCGGATGGTGATGCCGCCGAGCGACGAAGCCGAGGAGAACACGGCGTGGTTCGTCTCGATCTCCATGATGTCGTTGTAGCGCGTCACCGACCAGTACGGCCCGAACATCGAGTCCTTGCAGTAGTGCACCGGATCTTCGCGGCGCAGGCGGTCGAAATACGGCCAGAACGTATCGGTCCTGAACAGTTCCGGATCGCCCGGATCGAATTGCTCCAGCGGCAATGACGATGCGCGTTCGCGAAGTGCGTCGAGATCGGACGCGCTCTCGATGGTCCCATGCATGACCGTTCTCCCTGGCATTCCCTTCCGCGCGCTGTTTTTATGAATTCTGCGCTGCGGTATTTGATTTGCAATTACAGCCGGTTGTCTGCGCCGGAGCAAGGGAGAGTTTTGCCACATCCAACCCTTGCGAGAGGACGGGTGCGCCGCCGGGATGGAGGCGCGCGTGGTCGGTAGTCCGGATCAAGCCAACAGGCCGGCATCCGCGAACGTGATCTCACGCACGCCGTTTGTCATGAAATCCTGTCAGAAATCGACCGGAATCGCGGTAAATCGAACCCGCCCATCTTGGGGGTCGACTAACCTCTGATCTATAAGTTTGACCACGACAGGTCCGCACCCCGAGGTTGCCGCCGTGAACGACATGCAATGGGTCCCCATTGGCTCCGAACCGCTCCCGCCGCCGCTGCCGCCGACGGGGGTGGACTTCACCGGCGACCGGTCCGAGTTCCGCAAAATGGTCACCAAGGGTGCCATGCTGGAGCTGGTCACCTTCGGGTTCTACCGGTTCTGGCTCGTCACCGACATCCGCCGTCATCTGTGGACGCACACCGCGGTTGACGGCGACGCCGCCGAATATACCGGCCGGGCAAAGGAGCTCCTGATCGGCTTCCTGTTCGCGCTCGCGATCCTGGTGCCGATCTATCTCGCCTATTTCCTTGTCGGCATCGAGTTCGAGCGCTGGCAGGGCTTTGCCTCGACCCCGCTGTTCATCAGCTTCTACGCCTTCGGCCAGTTCGCGATCTTTCGCGCGCGGCGCTACCGCCTGACGCGCACGGTGTGGCGCGGCGTGCGCTTCTGGATGGACGGTTCGGGCTGGGCCTATTCGTTCCGCGCCATGGCGTGGGGGCTGCTGGTGTTCCTGACGCTTGGCCTCGCGCTGCCCTGGCGCGCGGCCGCGCTGGAGCGCTACAAGATGCGGCACACCCATTACGGCGATTTGCGCGGCGATTTCGAAGGCGACGGCTGGACCTTTTTCAAGCGCGGCTGGTGGCTGTGGCTGCTCAGCCCGATCGCGATCCTCATCTTCCCGCTCGCCCCGTTCTTCTATGCCGAGTTCAAGGCGCGCGAATGGCGCTGGTGGCTGGACGGCATCCGCATCGGCGGCGTCAGCCTGTCCTCGGAACTGCCGCACGACGCCTTCTACGGCCTGTACTGGAAGGTGATCGGCTGGTGGATTTTGCTCTCGGTCATTTTCAGCGCCTATATGGGCGGCAGCGCAGTGCTCGTCTCCCAGCTCAGCGGCTTGTCGGCCGAGCAGATGTTCGAACCGGGCAACGGCGCCAAGGGCATCCCGATGGTGGTGGCGATGGTGGTCGGCTATTTCGCCGTGGCACTGGCGATCAACATCGTCATGCGGGTCTATCTTCAGCGCGATCTCTGGGCCAAGGTGCTGGAGACCGTCGAGGTGCACAACATCGCGGCCGCCGCGGATGTGCGCGGCAGCGGCGAGCTTGCCAGTGCGCTCGGCGAGGGCTTTGCCGACGGGCTTGATGTCGCGGGATTCTGAATCGTGAGTGATGTGTCCGCCGAGATTCCGGCGCAGTCCGCCAAGCCGACGATCTTCTTCGACGGTGTGTCGAGCCGCAAGCGCCAGGTGACGCTGGCGCTCGGTGATGCGCTCGAGATCGTGGAGGAGGGCGGAACGCCCGTCCGCTGGGACTATGCCGACATCCGCCGCGCCGACAGTCCGGCCGGCGTTTTGCGCCTTGCCTGCATGACCGCGCCGCCGCTGGCGCGGCTCGAAATCCGCGACGCCGCCCTGGCCGCGGACGTGACGGTCCACTGCATGCGGCTCGACGAGCACCAGACCTCGCGCCGCGGCGTCGCGAAGATCGTCGGCTGGTCGGTCGCGGCTGCCGTCTCCATTGTCTGCGTCGTGCTGTTCGGCGTGCCGCTCGCCGCCGACCGGCTCGCGCCGCTGGTGCCCAAGCCGATCGAGCGCCGCATCGGTGACGCCTCGGAAGTCCAGGTCAAAGCCATCTTCGGCGGCAAGGCCTGCGAAGACCCCGCCGGCAAGGCCGCGTTCACAAAACTCGTCAACAGCCTGCGCGATGCCGCCGGCCTCGACGATGATTCCATGACGGCGGGCGTGTTGCCGACCCCGGTGCCGAACGCATTCGCGCTGCCGGGCGGCAAGGTCTATTTGCTGCGGGGCCTGCTCGACAAGGCGCAAAGCCCCGACGAGATCGCCGGCATCCTCGCCCACGAGCTCGGCCATCTCAAGCATTACGACAACATGCGCGGCCTGATCTACAACGGCGGCACCTCGTTCCTGATCGGCCTGCTGTTCGGCGACGTCACCGGGTCATCAGCCGTGATCTTCGCCTCGCGCAGCGTGGTCGAAGCCTCCTATTCGCGCGAGGCCGAGACGGCCGCCGACACCTTCGCGATCGAGATCATGCACAAGCTCGGCCGTTCGCCGAAGCCGGCGGCCGAGCTGATGTTCCGCATCACCGGCAAGGAAGGCGGCTCCGCGCTCTCCACGATCCTCGCCAGCCACCCGCTGACCGAGGACCGCCTCGCCCGCATGACCAGGGAAGATCGCCCCGCCAGCGGCCCGCCGCTGCTGACGGACAAGGAGTGGCAGTCGCTGAAGCTGATCTGCGGCAGCGGGAAGATCTGAGGCGGAGCACGGCGCGAAGCTCGCATACAGCCATCCTTCGAGACGCCCGCCTTGCGGGCTCCTCAGGATGAGGACTGGGTGCGTGGCAGCAAGTTCACAGGCAAAGTGCTGCTGAGCCTCATCCTGAGGAGACCGCGCAGCGGTCGTCTCGAGGGACGAGGCGTTCGCTCAGGCCCCGCTGGGCCCGTAGGTGATAAACCCAGCCCACACGGGAGAGAGGCGAACCGCTTGCGTTGCCGCCTTACCGCGTGCCGTAGGCGCGGTCGCCGGCATCGCCGAGGCCCGGCACGATGAAGCCGTTGTCGTCGAGGCCTTCGTCCACCGCTGCGGTCCAGACCGGCACGTCCGGATGCAGTCCGCGCAGGCGCTCGAGTCCTTCCGGTGCCGCGATCAGGCAGGCGAGGCGGATGTCCTTGGCGCCGCGCTCCTTCAGCCGGTCGATGGCGGCGACGGCCGTGTTGGCGGTGGCGACGACAGGCGTCACCACGATGGCGAGGCGCTCGCTGAGATCCGACGGCGATTTGAAGAAATACTCGACCGCGGCAAAGCTGAGAGGCTCGCGGTAGAGCCCGATGTGGGCGACGCGCGCGGTCGGCACCAAATCCATCATGCCGTCGACAAAGGTGGTGCCGGCCCGCAACATCGGCACGAACACCAGCTTCTTGCCGGCGATCTTGGCCGAGTGCATCGTCGCCAGCGGCGTCTCGATGACGGTATCGGTGAGCGGCAGGTCCCGCGTCACCTCGTAGCAGAGGAGCATGCCGATCTCCTTGATCAGCTCGCGAAACGACTTTGTGGAGATCGATTTGTCCCGCACCAGCGTCAGCTTGTGCTGCACCAGCGGATGATCGACGATCGTGACGCCTTCCATGTAACGCTCCTAACGAAATGCGCGTTGGTTAAAATGCAACGAGCCGGCGCTTCTTCCTTCTCCCCTTGTGGGAGAAGGTGGCGCGAAGCGCCGGATGAGGGGTTTGTCTCCGCGCACTCAAGTGAGAGATGCCTTCGCGGATACAAACCCCTCACCCGGCTTCGCTGTCGCGAAGCCACCCTCTCCCGCAAGGGGGGAGGGTTTAGAAAACCGTACCGTCGCTGATCACCTTGAGCGGCGGCGAACCATCGGGTCGGCGCGCAAACGCGATGGCACGGCCGGCGGCCCAGGTGCCGCCTTCCAGAATGCTGGCGAGCGGCAATGTCTCCGGTGTGCGTCCGAGCTTGGCGCGAACCCGCTCGGCAAGCCGGTCCAGCAGCGCCACGGTGAGCGCACGCCATTCCACGACGAGCAGCGAATCCACCGCATGCGCGCGATCCGCATCCGCGGCATCGCGCAGGCGCAGCACTTCGTGATCGACGAACAGCCCGCCATTGCGATACTCCGCAAGCCCGGTCAGGCCGTCGATGTCGGTGATGGCAAATCCGGCGCGCTGCAGCGGCTCGATCAGCGAATAGCTCAGCCATTGCGACAGCTTGTGCAGCGGCACGAGCCCCGCGGTTGCGTCGTCCGCCTTGATTGCCGGATGGCGCCAGCAATCACCGAGCGGAACGCCCGCGAGCTCCAGCCGCGACGGCCAGATCGGTCCGAGCTGGTTCAGCACCGCCGACAGGATGGCGGGCGCAGCGACCGCACCGCCGACCGCTTGCGCCGCGATGTGATCGAACAGACCGCCGGGCCGCGGCGAGTCGTGCAGACCGAACACGTCCGCACGCTCCGAGACCAGCTTGCCCAGGCGCCGCAGCAGGTCGGTGCGGCCTTCGAGGCCGAGCAGCGGATTGGCATCGCTGACCTGAAAGGCGGAGGTGAGGGCGGTAAGGGGCAGCTTAGCGAGCACAGCCGCATCGGCCCTGAAGGGGCTGCGCGCATCGCCGGAGAACAGGCCGTTCGCGAACATGTCGAGGCTGGCAATCGCAAGCCCTTCGGACCTGCCGATGCTTTCGCCCGTCACGGCATCGCGGTATCGCCACGCAGCGCCCGCGCCGGCATCGAGCAGCACGCTGACGATGGCAAGGTCGAACTCGGCACGCGCCCGCGCGGCGCGGTCCGGCCATGTCGCGGCGTCCGCTAGCCGCGCCCAGCGATCGGCCCCGCCAAGCACAAAATGCCGCCAGCGCGCGTGGAAGGGAACGTCCAGCGTCGGATAGGCCTTTCGCGTCACGGTGAGCACGGCATCGGCCACGCCGTCCATGCGGTCGAGATCAACAGTGAAGTGGCTCAAGCCGCCGCCAAGCCCGATCTCGAGCATCTGCCCAGCACGCGCGCGGACCGCAGCTGCGCTGAGCAGCGAGCGGGCCTCTCTTTCCAAACCGTCAGTCATCGCGCGATCAGTATTTTTCCAGCGAGCGGCCGACCACGCCGTCCACATCCTTCTCGGGCGCGATGTCGGTCGAGTAGTAGCCGGCGGCCTTCTTCGCGGCGATCTCGACATAGGCGTCGGCGGGGATCAACTCCGGCGGGATCGGCACGCGCTCGACAATGTCGATGCCCTGCGAGGTCAGCGCGTCGTATTTCATGTCGCTCATCGACAGGAAGCGGTCGATGCGCTTCAGCCCGAGCCAGTGGATGGTATCGGGCATGAGCTGCTGGAAGCGCGCGTCCTGCACGCCGGCGACGCATTCGGTCCGCTCGAAATAGGCGGCGGCCGCGTCGCCGTCCTCCTGGCGCTTGCGCGCGTTGTAGACCAGGAATTTGGTGACCTCGCCGAGCGCGCGGCCCTCTTTCCGGTTGTAGACGACGAGCCCGAGCCCGCCCTCCTGCGCGCCGCGCGCGGATTCCTCGATGCCGTGGATGAGATAGGGCCGGCAGGTGCAGATGTCGGAGCCGAACACGTCGGAGCCGTTGCACTCGTCATGCACGCGGCAGGTGATCTTGGTGCGATGGTCCGGCAGCTTCGTCACATCGCCGAACATGTAGACGGTGGTGCCGCCGATCGGCGGCAGGAACACCTTCAGGTCGGGGCGCGTGACGAGCTCGGGGAACATGCCGGCGGTCTGCTCGAACAGCGTGCGGCGGAGTTCGGTCTCGTTGGTGCCGAAGCGCTCGGCAAGACCGGGCAGATACCAGACCGGATCGATCGCGATCTTCACCACCGAGACGCTGCCATTGGCATGGACGACGTCGCCGTCGGCGCGCAGTCGCTTGGCGGCCAGCGCCTCGCGGATCTCAGGCAGATCCAGCCGCGCCCGCGTCACCGCGATGCTCGGGCGGATGTCGACGCCCTCGGCGATCTCCTTGCCGAAATTCTCGGCGACGAGATGGCCCCAGGGATCGAGCGCGACGATCTTCGCGGGATCGCGCCATTGCTCGAACGGGCCGATGGTCGCGGCCGGAAAGGTGTTGGTGAGGTCGGGGCGGCGGATCGGATCGAGCGCGCCGGCGGAGACCGCAAGCGCCCGGTACATCGCGTAGGAGCCGCCATGGCTGCCGATCACGTTGCGATCCCCGGCGCGCGACACTGTGCCGATGATCGGCCCGCGGGCGCGCGCGTCAGCAGCGCCCCAGTGGATCGGGAAGGCGGCCTTCCGGCCCGGCTCCGGATGGGAGGTCAGGCGGATGTGGTCGGTACGGTTCGCGCGGCTCATGTCCAGGCTCCCAAAAAGCCAACGGCCCGCCGCTCGGACGGGCCTGGCTCACTTGCACCGCCAATGCCAGACATCGGCGACGCAAGCTCAATCCAACATATTGTAGCGGCCCTCGGCGACAGACAAGTTAATCGTGCCGGGCGGGCGCTCCGTGCCGGAGCCGGCAATGCCAGCACGCGAGGGTCCGTCCTGACTGGATCGTGGCCCCGGAACGTAGCCTATATCTATGTAATCATTTGTATTTTTGAAGGGGTGGGCGTCGCGTTTCGCCTAAGTCAGCTGCCGGTCGCCGTTCGGCGTCCGGATCACCGCGCGAAACGAAGGCACGGAGGCCCGGCTGAAACGAATCCGCGGGTCGTCCACAATGCCGGCCAGCGCCGCGCGGATCGCGTCCGCCTCGGGATGCAGGATCTCGAACGTCACCAGCGAACAGCCGAGATCGGCCATACGGGAAGCCGGGTGAGGGCCTTGCGGCCATTCGATCACGGTCGGGAACGCGCCATCGAACGGCATCGAGCCGTCGGGCGGAACCGAGATGAGCCATTCGAGATGGCCGCGTGTCACCGCAATCGCCGGCCGCGCCGCCTGCGGGATCTTCGCGAGCGCCGAGGTGATGTCGGAAGTGTCCACGACCCAGGTCATGAGCCTCGGCGAGGCCGCCAGCGTCGCATGTGTGCGCGGGTCGTCGAGCGCGAACCAGCGCGGCCGGGTCGGCGCAGGCGCCGACGGGTCCGGGGCGATGACTTCGAGGAACGACGTCTCGCTCAGTCGCAGCAGATGATTATGCGTCCCCATCAGTGGATGCGCGCCACCGGCCGGCGGCGCAATGCCGAGCGCGTCTTCGACATAGGCCACGCCCTCGGCGAGGTCGTTGGCGGCGACGGTGATGTGGTCGAGACGGAGCATGGTCAGCGGTCCAATTTCTTCTGAAGCTCTTCCAGGCTGTAGCCATAGCGCGCGACGAGGTCGGACCAGAAGCGGATATGCTTGAACCGGCTCAGCGGCACCCGGAAATCGGATGGAGCGTACTCTCGCTCGAAATAGTCATCGAGGTCCGTGCCGTAGTAGATCGTGTCGAAGCCGAAGACGGAAAAAACCGGGTTGCCCGCTTCGTGCGGCTCCTCGGGCAGGTATCGATGGGCGATCAAGGGAACCAGTTTGGGGGCGCGCGCGACAACATCTCGCACGACCTCCTTGCGCGCTTGCATATCGGAAGGCCTCTCTCCCCACTCCGGCCACCAGTGCGGATTGCGCTCGATGGAGGACAGCAGCATGGCGAGAGGAAAGTCGAGCGCTCGCCTGATGGCTGCCTCGTCGTTCCAGTCATGTCCTTCGACCGGACGCTTCTCCCTCAGGAGGGCGACCAGGTCAGGTGGAAAGATCAGGCCAAATCGCTCCTGGGCACGGTCCAGTTCATCCTGACTGTAGCCCTTGGTCCATTGAACCGTCATTGCCTGCCCGCATTCTCCCTGCGAAGAGATCGCCATCTTGCACAAATTGGCCGCGTTCACACCTCCAACAGGTAACTGGATAAAACCGTCATATTCAGACATATCGACGGGATCGGCTTTGTTCCGGAGACCCGCATGCCCACCGCCAGCTACATCGATCCCCGCAACGGCAAGCTCTATCCCCTCGACCAGCCGCGCTGGTGCTCGGACGAGCGCACGCCGCTGCTGGTGACGCCGGGGGCGGGGATCTCGCGCGACGACATCGACAGCGCGACGCGCTCGCTGTGGCGCTATCGGGCAGCGCTGCCGGTGGAGATCAAGGATCCGATTTCGCTCGGCGCGGGCTGTACGCCGCTTGCCCAGCAAAACTGGGGCGATTTGCGCCCGTTCTTCAAGCTGGAATGGTTCAACCCGACCGGCAGCTTCAAGGACCGCGGCTCGGCGGTGATGCTGTCCTTCCTCAGGCAGATCGGCGTCGGCGCCATCCTGGAGGATTCCTCCGGCAATGGCGGCTCGTCGATGGCGGGGCTGGGTGCCGCCGGCAACATGCGCGTGAAGATTTTGGCGCCGGCCTCGACATCGCCGGCGAAGATCGCGCAGGTGCGCGCTTACGGTGCCGAGGTGCAGCTCGTCGAAGGGCCGCGCGAGGAGTCGGAAGCGGAGGCCATCCGCCAGTCGAGCCAGACCTTTTATGCCAGCCACAATTGGCAGCCGTTCTTCCTCGAGGGCACCAAGTCTCTCGCCTACGAGATCTGGGAAGACCTCGGCTTCCGCGCGCCCGACAACGTCATCGTCCCCGTCGGCGCCGGCAGCAGCCTGCTCGGCTGCGCCTTCGGCTTCCGCGAGCTTTTGAAGGCCGGGCAGATTTCGAAGCTGCCGCGCCTGTTCGCGGCGCAGCCGCTCAATTGCTCGCCGATCGATGCGAGCTTCAAGGCCGGTGTCGATACGCCCGTCGCGCGCGAGGTCAGCAAGACCATCGCGGAGGGCACCGCGATCAAGAATCCGCTGCGCCTGCGCGAGATCATCGCCGCCCTGCGCGAGAGCGGCGGCGGCACCGTCGCGCTCGCCGAGGACGAGATCGTCGCGGCCTTGCGCCGTCTCGCGCGGCAGGGCCTGTTCGCCGAGCCGACCAGCGCGAGCGCCGCGGCCGCGCTGGAGAAGCTCTCCGCGGCCGGATCGATCAAGGCGAACGAGACTACGGTCGCGGTTCTCACCGGCACCGGCCTGAAGGCCGCGACCACGGTCGCCGATCTCGTGCAGTAGGATGGGTAGAGCGCAGCGAAACCCATCTTCTTTCTTCCTTCTCCCCTTGCGGGAGAAGGTGGCATAGGCGGCCTTTGGCCGCCGTTTTTGAGAACGCCGAAGCAAAGCTTCGGCTACGGCGCCGGATGAGGGGTATTTGTCCGCGCACTCGATGAGAGTTGAACGCGCGGAGACATACCCCTCACCCGTCTCGCCGCTGCGCGGCGAGCCACCCTCTCCCACAAGGGGCCTGTTGCGTAATTCGTCAGTTATGATTCCCTAGGCCAAGCCTTTGGGAGAGTGCTGATGGCGGTGAAGCAGACGGGACAGCCGAGCTTTGTGGACGTGCTGATGCCGAAGGGAGCCGGTGCCAATGCGGCGCTGGATCGGCTGTCAGGCYTGGTGAAGTGGTATCGGTTCGAGAAGCTGATCGGCCATTTGCGGGACGAGAAAGGACCCGGTCAGCCGGGATACCCGGTGTTGGTGCTGTTTCGGGCGCTGCTGTTGCAATCACTCTATGGTCTTTCGGAACGCGAGCTCGAGGAAGCGCTGGGCGACCGGCTCTCGTTCAAGCGTTTCGTCGGTCTGAGCCTTGAGGATGCGACGCCCGACCATACGGTTCTGAACCGCTTCCGGAACCAGCTCGTCGAACAGGGTCTTCTGGAGAAGTTATTTGGCGAGTTGGATCGCCAGCTTGA
>NZ_LVEM01000005.1 GCF_001641335.1 Bradyrhizobium stylosanthis | reverse complement strand
CTCCAGGAGCGTCTCGCCAAGCTCGCTGGCGGCGTCGCGGTGATCCGCGTCGGCGGCGCGACCGAGGTCGAGGTGAAGGAGCGCAAGGATCGCGTTGATGACGCGATGCATGCGACCCGCGCGGCTGTCGAGGAAGGCATCGTCCCGGGCGGCGGCGTCGCCCTGCTCCGTGCTTCCGAGCAGCTCAAGGGCCTGCGCACCAAGAACGACGACCAGAAGACCGGCATCGAGATCGTGCGCAAGGCGCTGTCGGCTCCCGCTCGCCAGATCGCGATCAACGCCGGTGAAGACGGCTCGGTGATCGTCGGCAAGATCCTGGAGAGCAAGACCTACGCTTACGGCTTCGACTCCCAGACCGGCGAATACGCCGACCTCGTCAAGAAGGGCATCATCGACCCGACCAAGGTGGTCCGTACCGCGATCCAGAACGCAGCTTCGGTTGCGGCCCTGCTGATCACCACGGAAGCCATGGTCGCCGAGCTGCCCAAGAAGGGCGGCGCCGGTCCGGCGATGCCCCCCGGCGGCGGCATGGGCGGCATGGACTTCTGAGCCCAATCGTTCGCAGCTCCTATATGTCGGACGCCCGTTCCCCTAGGCGCCACTCGGCGATGCTTTGTGACAGCAGGGAACGGGTCACAATATTCCGTCTTTCTCGTAACGCGCTTCTATATCTGTCGCTCACCGGCTTGCTATCCGTCAATGCAAATGGAGGGCCCCGGAGGGATATTGCGCGTTCACAAGCGGAGTGGCGAACATGGATACGGAACAACTCTTTCTAGGTCTATCGCTCCTGCTGTTAGTCGGTGGCATCGCCTATTACCTCGCGCACCATAAATCGCACGGCCTGCGCCCGGCTCCCGCAACGCCGCGACAAGCAGACTTGGGACTGCAATCTGATATCCAGCGGGATTTCCAGCGCGTCTTTTCCATGACGAGCTCGCAGGGAAAAGAGGGTCTGATCAAGCGCTGGATGGATCGGACCGGTTGCGACCGCACGGAAGCCATGCGGCTGGCAACGGAAGAGTGGCGGCGGGATAACCGCTGAAAGCTGAGTCTGCCTCCACGCCAGGCAGCAGCAGAACGTCGAAATCATCGGGTTCGACCTGCTCAGGCGCCAGATCGATTAACAATTCCTCGCTCCAATTAGCGAACGTCCAGGCTCGCACGCAGTCGGACTTCGGAGATGCGATCTTCGCGGTTGCGCCGGCTTCGTCCAGAGCCTTGCGCGGTACGGCTAGTGCGCCATCATCAGCGGGATCGGCGATTCATGCATCAGACTGTAGGTCACCCCGCCGAGCAACCGCTCCAACAGGCGGATATGGCTATATCCGCCCATGACGATGAGGTCCGCCTTGCGGCGCTCGGCCTCCGCCATCAATTGCGGCCCGACTTCGCTAGTGCGGCACTTGATACGATGCAGGCTGGCCTGAATTCCATGATGCCGAAGGTGATTGACGGCATCGATCCCTATCACCGCTTCCTCCTCGGTTGGCTTTTCGCCGGTCGCAACGATGACCGAGACTTGTTGGGCCCTGTGCAGAAACGGCATTGCTTCGGCAAGCGCGCGAGCGGCTTCCCGGCTCCCGTTCCAGGCGACCATAATGCGGTCGAAAGCAATCTTCGGCCGTTCAGTCTCAGGAACGAGATAGACGTTCCTGCCCGAGCCAAATAGCACACCCTCGACGAGTTGTTCCGGATCCATCGCGCCGTTGGGCCGAAGCGCCACGAAGGTGTCGGAGGAGCGCGCCTCTCGCGCGGCAATTCTGGCAACGTCGTCGGACAGCACATCGAACCGCCGGATCTCGACCACCCGATCCAGCATTTGCAGCCGCTTGGCAAGTGCAGCCTCCATCGCATCGCCAGTTTCGCGCGCATGTTTGACGATCGCGGCGGTGGCGTCGCCCTCGATCGGCCCCGGCAATGGCAGAACGTTGAGATACAACCCGATGACCACGCGGGTCTCCAGCTGGCGGGCTATATCAGCGACGGCTGCCAAGCGAATTTCGTCTGAAGCGCCGCCGTCCAGCCACACCATGACATCCCTGATCATTTTCTCTCTCCTGGGTCACGTCAGTAGGACGAACAAGCTCCAACAATACCCGGCCGTTCGCCTTGGCGCTGCTTGTCGATATCGAGGCCAGCGATGATCGACTCGCTCGACTCTCGCCAACACTCATGGCGTCGATGCTCAGCTGGTTCGATGGCACGGCACCGATCATCATGGCAGCGGCTCCTCGGCGCATGATACGGTGCGCAGGCCGGCATCTACCTTGATGGTCGTCAGCTATGGGCGATTTTCTTGAACGGCAGGATGCGCCGACTATTTCTCGTTGGAACAGACCGCGGCAAAAAGCCAAAACGTGTGACGATTAGCACCGGATTTGCCGCTAGCGGCGGTTGCCACGCCTGAAGCAACCAACGCGATCGATGGGCGCCTCAGTCGCGCAACCCGCCCGGGTTCATTGAACTTTGACGGCAAAACTGATGACCCTCAATGAAAGTCGGGCGACGATACCCGATGCTCTAGTGTCACCAGGCGCCGAGCGGAGGAGCAAACCTGAGATGAGGATATTGATCGTCCTGACTTCGCACGGCCGACTTGGGAGCACTGGCAAGAAGACCGGCTTCTGGTTCGATGAGCTTGCTACGCCCTACTACATCTTTAAGGACGCCGGCAGCGTTCTCACACTCGCATCTCCCGAGGGGGGCCTGCCCCCGGTTGATCCGAGAAGCGAGTGGGCCGAGGAAGAGACCGCAGCGACTATTCGCTTCATGCGCGACAGTTACGCGCAAACCGAGTTAGCGAACACCAGGGTGCTGTCTAGCATCTCGGCCCGCGACCATGATGCCGCGTTCTATCCAGGTGGCCACGGCCCGTTGTGGGATCTCGCCAATGACCCTCATTCAGTCGCTCTGATCGAAGCCATGTTTTGCAGGGGTCGTCCTCTAGCGCTGGTCTGCCACGGACCCGCCGCGTTGCGTTACACCAAGGCGCCAAATGGCCGCCCCGTTGTCGCCGGCAAATCCGTCACCGGATTTTCCAACCTCGAGGAGACTGCAATTGAGCTGACGGACGTCGTACCGTTCCGGATCGAAGACATGTTGAGGAATAACGGCGGCAATTATTCCCGGAAAGAGAAGTGGCAACCCTATGCCGTCTCCGACGGGGATCTGATTACGGGACAAAATCCGGCATCCTCGGCAGCTGTTGCCAACGCTTTGCTCCGTCGATTGCGGATCAAGGGTCAGGTCCCGAAAGGTGGTGACGTCGCGGCTCGAAACGCCTGAATAGCGCCTGACGCGACGCGAGCGCGACGCTCTCGACGGGCTGCTGCGGGTCAATCAAACAAACTGAAAGGAAGAAATGGAGAAAGGAAGTTGACGGTCGTCATGGCTTCGGCAGTCCCCATTTCTAAACTGGGGCATCGGTGACCTGGTCCGCGGACGCGCAATCAAAGCAGCGAGCAATTGAAGCAGCAGGGAGACAACAATAATGAAATCCGACAGCGAAATCGAACGTGATGTCCGTGACGAGTTGAAATGGGATCCAGATCTCGACGCTTCCGATGTCGCCGTTTCGGTGAAGGATGGCGTGGTGACCCTTGCAGGTTTCACCCATAGCTATGCCGACAGGCTTGAAGCGGAGTCCGCAGCAAAGCGCGTGGCCGGCGTCAAGGCTGTGGCGAATGATATCGAGGTTCGGCTGCCTTCGATCGATCAGCGCCCCGATCCGGATATAGCGCGAGATGCGGTCGCGGCGCTGAAGCAGGAGTTGCCGATCTCCCATGAGAAGATCAAGGCAGTCGTCAAGGACGGCTGGATCACATTGGAAGGGGATGCCGAGTGGCAATACCAAAAGACAGCCGCTGAAAACGCGGTGCGAAAAATCAAGGGCGTCAAGGGCGTGATCAATGTCATCACGGTCAAGCCCAATCTTGAGCCGACGGAAATCAAGAGCAAGATCATGGACGCCTTCAAGCGGAATGCGGAGGTAGACGCGGACCATATTTCCGTCGAAGCGAATGGCGGCGAGGTGGTCCTGAAGGGCACCGTTCGTTCCTGGATCGAACGCGAGGAAGCGGAGCGCGTTGCCTGGTCAGCACCTGGCGTCACTAGCGTCGACGATCGTATCGTGGTCAGCCCCTACTAGGGCATCGCCCACGCGCTGTGCGCGGGTCTTTATGTCGCAGGCGAACCACAAGTCGACCCAACCGAATAGGAGAGTCCCCATGGGGTTGAGATCACTGGTCCCATTTGGCGACTCCGGCGCGCTGATGCAACCCGATTTCAGTTTGTTCGGCTTGCATCGCGAGATCGACAGGTTGTTCAATGAAGTCGCCCAGGGCAATGGCCATAACGGTGCGCAGCTCGTCCCGAAAATTGATGTCTCGGAGAACGATAAGACGATTGAGATCAGCGCTGAAATGCCCGGCCTCGAGCGCAAGGACGTCGAGATTTTGATCGACGACGACATGCTCACCATTCGCGGTGAGAAGAAAATCGAGGAAGACACGACGGACAAGGATGTCCAGCACAACGACCGCAGCTACGGCGTGTTTTTGCGCGTGCTCCAGCTTCCGCTGGGAATTGACCCGTCGGGCGTGCAGGCGACGATGTCAAACGGAATTCTGGAAATCTCGATTCCCAAGCCGGCCAAACCCGAACCAAAGAAAATCGAGGTCAAGGAAGGTAACGAACAGACCAAACAAGCCGCCTGAAGTCTCCAGGCGGCTAGCGGGATGCGTCTGCCGTTTTGGCCCCAACTGGCCAGGCGCATCCCCCCTCGATGCGGAGCTCGACGCAACAGGTTGAATGCGTTCATGTAATAGCTTAGCTCGCACTGAATTTCTTGCCGCGGATCTCGGCGGCCCAAGCCTCGCCATTACCTCTGGCGACGACGTGGTTAGGCACCATGTTCTTCTCTTTCGCGACGATAGGATCGTCGTAACGGCGACCGATCAGCCGCTCGGATCAGTCGCTTGATTGCGCAGACCGTGTTTTCCCGATTGGTAGTGCTCTGGCGGGGCGGCCGGCTCAGTGTGGCTTCACCCTCTCATGTCCCGACTGAACGAGGAAGACCCGGTTAAGCGGTGCGGCTCATTGCGTCGCCTGCGCGCATGATCAATCGTGCAGCGAAGTGCCGGAGCTTTAGAGCGGTCGCGGATTACAGCAGCTTCCGACTGTAGACCCCGCGGGGACGAACGCGGACTGCGCGGCACACGTGGCTAGATAGCACCCTCAACCTTCTTAATCTCCAGCCCGGCCCGGGCTTCGCTTGGCAGGAATCCGTATGCTTGCTTGAACCGGCGCCCGAAATGGGTGAGATCGCAAAATCCCCATCCGAAAGCTATTTCACTCAACGTACGATTGGCCTGGATGGGGTCTTCAAACGCAGCGCGGCATCGTGCGAGTCGCCTCGCCAGCACCAAACGCGAGAGCGACGTACCCTGTTCAGCAAGAACGTGATTCGCGTATCGCACGCTAACGCCTACGGCATCAGCTATAGCTTGCGGAGCAAGCTTCGGATCAGTCAGTCTTGCTTCGATAGCCGCGCGGATATTCAACAAGACCAGAGCCTTTGCGGAGGAGATGCGGGGACGAGCACCTTCGACTGCTTTGGCGAGCGAAACCGCGATCAAATCGACGAGGCCATTGGCGATTATGCCTTCGCCTGCGGAACTCGACTCTCTTGCCAGTGAGGGTAATAGGGCCGTCACCGAGGAAGTCAGCCGATCCTTCGCCGTACAGGGCTTTATCAACGACGCTACTATATCCCGCGTTTTGCCGAGTCGCGCCTCGAGCTCGTGACGCGGAGTCTTGATGACCAACATTTTGGAGGGCCGGAAGAACTTTCCTTTGTAGGGCAGCAAAGGGTCTAACAACGTCAGGGAGCCTGGCTCCAACACGACCTCGCGGGTATCTTGTTCAAGCATGACCGCACCTGACAATTGGCGGCACACGAACAAATGATCGGTCTTCGCGCAGGAGGCATGCGCTGCTGTATGCGAAACTTGCATCGGCGAATTGCGGAACAGAATAAGCTCTAAACCGCCGAGCTCGCCAACCTCGATCTCAGCTTCGAAGTTCGCGCGCACGTCCGGCTTTGAGTTATGGTTCGTGATCGCTTTGCAGGCGACGCTGTGCCAGCAATCGAATCTTTCCCGGGGATGTACCTCTTGGGTTGAAAAAACCGTTTCCATGTGGCGTCTCCATTTGCTCAGACGGCCGAAAGTCTGTGCCGACACGGCCGATCCTGGAGTCGGAAAACGGTATTAGAATCGCCCTCCAGGTATCGGGAACTGAAACTTTGCGAATGCGGTACTTCTTTCATGTCTTGAGCCATGGGATGGCGTTCGAGGACGAAACAGGCACGGTGTTGCCAGACGCTGAGGCGGCGATACTTTACGCGTCCGTTATTGCGGCCGAGCTTGCTCAAGACGGTAATGAGTACCACGGGTTCGACGTTTGTGCGGTCGATAATGACGGCAACGAAATTGCCCGAATGCCGGTACTGGTGCCATCCTAGCTCGCAAGACCAGAAAGCAACCTCTCTGTTCTTACGGAACCGAGCAGACCTGCCTCTCGAGCCTCGCATGGTCAGGACGCTCGACATCTCATCACGTCGCTAATCATTGTGCTAATCATTGTCCCCTCCCGGCTCGACGACATGCAATGGTTGGGCCGCACCGCCGATCGAATGAGTCCAGGTCGGCAAGCCAAAAAATGCGGAAGCACCGCTGCCGGCGCGGGGTTTGCAATTTAAGGCGCGATGCGAGTTCCCTGGCGGCGTGATGTTGCCGCTCATGGATTAGATTCCAAATTGACAGCTGTCAGATTCTGGCGATTTTTGTCAGTGGAAGGAAATTGACCGCCGTCACGGCGCCGTTCCCGGATCATTCGATAATCGCCCGCCATTGGTTGGAGTTCAGGCGATGGTGACATCTATTCACGTTGTTCCGGATGACAGTTTTGACGATTGGGTGGTGCGCGGCGAACTCGGGGACGAGTTCGGCCATTATCCTACCAAGGAAAATGCCGAGCAGGTCGCCGAAGCAATCGCGCAAGCGCGCGAAGCCGAGCTCGTCGTTCACCTCCCGGATGGACGAACAAAACGCAGGAGCTTTAAAAAGGGGTGGATAGCCAGATTACTCGGGAAATAATCGGACCGGGCCGGCGGGCGTCCTACACCTTGGCGCCTTCGACATGTTCGCGAGTCCATGCCAGTAAGCGGACTTTTTCTTTATCCAAATCAATAACTCGAGATTTGAGCGTGCGGCGATTGGGCAGTCTGAATCGTTCGGTATGATGTTCAACTATGAGGCGCGAAGGCGCTCGCGAATCACCACGTCGTATCCACTGGCTACCTCTAAGCCTGCTGTACTTTCAGTCAGTATCAAGCTCTCGAACTGAGAGAATGGAAATGTTCGCAACCTGGCTCTACGTCAGTACCAGCACGCTTGAGGAGAACGGGAATGACGAGATCGCCAGCATCCGGAGCACTGCACAATCACGAAATCCAGGGCTCGGACTAACCGGCGTGTTGATATTCTCTGGTCGTCACTTCGCCCAGTTTCTTGAGGGACCAGATGCAGGTCTTGAGACAATGAAAGCGTCAATTTTTAGAGATCAGAGGCATTGCGGAATTCTAGCCCTGCAATCACAATCGACCGAACGACGAAGGTATGGCCGGTGGTCGTTGGCCTATTCCGGCCGTGCAACTTTTATCGACCGAGTTCTGTCTGAGGCCTTGCGAGAGAGCGACGGGAGAAAGCTACTTAGCTGCATGGACCATTTTGTAGCGGACATTTGCTAAATGCGCGTGCGTTATTAGCCCTGCCTGTCTGAAAAGACCTGAGTCAGCTAGGATTTTCCGTTTCCTGATAAGATATACGGATGGGACTCTTCGTTGAAGGCGCCAACAGATCACAGCTAACGCTTTTGCCGGAGTGTTCGGAATACTGGGTAAGCGGGGAGAACGCGGTCCATGTGATCGACGACCGGCGAACTGCTGGACGCGGCTGAAGAGACTTCGCGCATTGACGAACATCGGCAGAGACGAGCGCGGCGGTGGGCACCCACATTTCTGGAGCTCATCAACTCCGCATCCGCCGCGCCTGCGCCGTCTCCGGAATCTGAACGAGCTCTGACGGCACGAGCACTACCACCGTGCCATAGGCGAGTTCAGAAATGTCGGTTTAGCAATAACAATACTGGACCGAATGACATCACGACAACTGGTATCAAGAGCACCGTTTCGGTCCAATCGACATGAGCGACCTGTGAACACCCGCATCGGCGAATGCCGAATTTACCAACATCCAAGTTGCCAGGAAGCGGAGGACTCCCCGCATATAGACGCGCCTAGATATTTATTCGGGTTCACACATGCTCGCCCATCCGCCCGGAAATACGTTCAATTCTTGGTTGCAGCTCCGCTAGATCGATGAAGTCATCCGCCTGCCGTCTCAGTTCATCTGCGATCACCGTTGGCTGGGCCGCAACGCTCGAAACTACCGTTACGCGAACGCCGCGTCGTTGAACGGCCTGAACCAACGAAGTGAACCCACCCTCGCCTGAAAACAGGAAAATTTCGTCTAGCTGCCCCGATAACTGCATTGCGCCGACTGCAAGATCGACCCTCATGCTACCCTTAAACTTTCGACGGCCTCTCTCGTCAGAAAACTCCCTAACCGGCTTTGAGACCACCGTGAAGCTGTTGTAGTCGAGCCAATCGAGTAGAGGTCGAACTCCGGAATACTCCTGATTCTCGACGATCATGGTGTAGTAAAGGGCCCGCAAGATGGTAGCCCTCCCTCGAAATTCGCTAATTAGCTTTCGGTAATCAATATCAAAGCGCAGGGCCCTTGCGGTCGAATGGAGACTGTCCCCGTCGATGAATAGTGCGGCAGTTCCCCGGCTGTGATCCATTTGTGGTCTCATTAATCGCGCTTTTGGCTCACGCTGATGCCATCTACCGTTTCCGTCTCGCTCGGCCAGTTGGGAGCAATCCGTCGGCCTATTGGGCACAATCGACGTTGGGCTAAGGCCATCAACCTTCAGAGATTGAAATGAGTAAAGGGCTCATACTAGATCCTTGCTAGATCCTTGGTTCGCTCGTGGCCGCTGACACGGCTTGTCGTAAAGCTGATTCAGGTCCTTTCGTCCTACCGACGCGCAGGCCCGCAATAAAAATGTCCAACGCCCGCTCGTACGCCTCATCGTACGAATATGTATGTAAGAACGCGTCCATGAATTCGTGCAGAGCAAAGCCACGGACCAGGCATCGGAGAATCTGCAGAGCGTCATGGCCTTCCCGACCGCAGAGGTTGCATTCCGCGAACACCGCGACCATGAACTCCTGGATCTCCTCATAAGCTCGACGCCATTCCGGACATTCGGTTACAGGTGCACGAAAAGTTGCTGCAGCCAGTCCAGGGTGCTCGACCGCAAACCGGCGCATTTCACCGGCGACTGCCCTCAGTGCCGAAAACGACGATTTGCCGTTCCGTGCGCTTTCGAGCCGACCCAACAAGTTCCGACAGGACTTGATCGCGAAGAAGCGCCGGATCTCCGGAACGCTGGTGCGCGGTTCACCTGAGGCTAGTTCCAATTCGGCCGCAATGTCGTCCGCGAGCCGCCTGCCCCAGCTCGAGGCCAGGATTTCATCGATCGAGAAGTCGCGCGGGTGCTTCATCGAGCGGATTCCTTTCCAGGGCGTAGCACGGCGGCTGCCGTTCATAGCTGACTTCAAGTTCGTTCCCGCGGACCCAGACCCGCTTGCATCGTCGAAATACCAACTTCGGGCTGGACACGAAGATAAGAAAAAACCTAGTGAGGTCTTGCGGATCTCGGACAAACAAGCGCGCTCCACCATCCCAGACGCTTAGAACTTGGCAATCAGTCGACCATGACTCATCAAGGGCGACGCACCGCGCGTCGAGGGGTTGAGTGAATGTGACCCTTTTTGATTCGGTACGAAGCGCCGGAAAGCCTAACGTGTGAGATCGGCTCTTCGCAGGATCAATTCCGGTCGATTGCCTTGGAGCTATCGAAGGTGGTTTCTCTCTGTGTTCGAACGTGTTCAGCATCGCGGCACCGCGCAAGTCGTTTTACGGGTCTTCGGTGGGAAACTTTCGGTCGTTACTTCTTCGACAGTTGGCTAAGGAAGTGGTTGTAGGACTTTTCGAACAAGACTGAGCTTAAGCCACTCCTTGCACGGCGCTCGGTCGAATAAGCGCCAATGCTCGGCCAAACGACGGTAAAGGAATGGTTACGTGCAGACAGTTTTCACAACCGACCAGGTTCATGCTCGCGACCGGTTTGACTATTGGCATAGCGTCGCTTGCCAAAGGATCGTGGAGCACGAGACGATCCCGGCGGATCGCTCGAACTTTGCGGCCTCGATTGAGGTGGGTGGCTTAGGCAATCTGGAACTCGTCGAGTTCCACAACTCCCCTATGCAGGTAAGCCACACCCTGGCGCACTCGGATCGAGCGCGTCCGGACCAACTGTTCGTGTGCTATCAGGTCTCTGGCTCCGTCTTTATAGCACAAAATGCACGTGAAGTGACCTTGAGCGCGGGAAACCTCACGCTGATCGATCCGCTGCTTCCCTATGATTGCAGATTTCTTGATGGCTCAAAGACGCTCGTTGTGAAGGTGCCGCGGCTTGAGTTGCGGGCTCGCCTTGGTCGAAATCGGGAACTTGTTGCCCGTATCGTTCGTCCGGTCCGGGTCGACGACAGCTTGACCCTGACTCTCACTGCAATGCTGCCCTCTCTCGCTGCGACGATGGCACCCGTCACGGAGGAGATGGTGGGCAATCATGCCGTGGATCTGATTGCCTTGTCCATTGCCCGAACTCTCGAAGGGGAGACTGCTCGTGTTTCGTCATCAAAGGCGATTTTACTTGCTCGCATTCGTACGGCGATAGACGCGAGGCTCACCGATTCGAACTTGCATGCACAGGACATAGCTGATGCGGTCGGCATCAGCGTTCGCTATGCGAATGAACTCCTGTCAGCGCAGGACACATCCATAATGCAACTGGTGCTGGCACGGCGTCTGGCCCGGTGCCGATTCGCATTGGAGGATCCCCATCAAGGTCATCGTACCGTGAGCGAGATAGCCTATGGGTGGGGATTTAAGGATCTCACTCACTTCGGGCGAAAATTCAAAGCCGCTTACGGCACTACTCCAAGCGAATGCCAGATGCTGGCTCGTCGGATGTAAGCGATCACCACTAGAAGCTGAAGATTACCCCGCACTTACTAACGTCAATTACATCGGCGAAGTTCTCGAGTGCGACGGCAGACAATTCGCCAGGCCGCTGTGACAATCATCAATGCAGCCGTCGGCACCTGGCGTCAGCGAGATTGGATGTTGCGGCCCCAAAATGGCGGCGACGCCGGATCGACTAGGGACACTTGTGCGAAAGTCCCGCGAGATCCGCCAAGGGCTGCTCACTCTCTGCTCTTTCCAACCAGGAACCGATCTTCATGAACCGCGCTCGTCCCTTTCTCGCCGCGATTGTCCTGGTTCTGGCAACCCTTGTTCAAGGACTTGGCCCGGCCGCAGGTAAGGAAATCGCGGACGCCCATAGCGCCAACGTGGTAACTTCCTCTAAGCTGTTTCTTCCCGCCGGCCATCGCTATCGCGTACCAGCCAATACACGATACCCAACGCGAGGATAACGGTCGCAAATGCCAGCGTGTGCAGGGCATCCGTTTCGTTCAGATCCAGAAGGATGACCTTTCGGCAGATGGCAAGCAGCGCGATCACGATTACGGAGCGGATCTGCACCACTGCCTCTCGGCGTTCAGCCACCACCAACAGCGACTTCTTGAACTCCAACGCAATGATCACGGTAAAGATCATGCCGAATACGGCCTGGAACACCCTGAAATCAGACGGATCCAGACCACCCGCCAGCACCAGTCCGAACAATATCTTCAGGCTCAGTGTCCAGACCGCCGCGACCACCACGATCGCAATCAGTAACGTCAGGAAGAGCACCACAGCGCGCTCAAACCATTGATAAAGTGACGCCAACCTGAGCTCGCTCTTCGTCTCCTGGAATTCATCCTTGATCGACATGATCGCCTTCGCCCTCTTCCTTGCGCTGACCTGACGCGCATTGTCGGACCTAGTTGTTGCCAACCGAGATCGCAGGGGACCGTATGGCCCGAGAATGTTCTTCCGCCTTGACGGCTGTCAGCAGATGTCCGCGCCCATGGCCCCGCGCTCGTCATTTTTACGGTGATCCGATTGAGAACTATCAATGCATCGCCCCTTGGCGTTTGCGATGATCTAGATGCGAGGTGTCCCACCATCGCAACCCGTTCCCGGGCGTCCTCCCCTGACTTGGACCGCCAGCGCTCAGCTGCGCGGTCCGTTTTTCTCCACGCAAATTGGAGATCAGCTGTCGCCGGCGTGGATCCACTCACGCCCGATGGTCAGCAGAGCGGCCATGATCGCCGGCCCGATGAACAGGCCGAGCAGCCCGAGGGAACGCATCCCACCGATCATACCGATCAGCACAAGCAGGAAAGGTAGTCGTACGGCACCTCCGATCAGGGCCGGCTGAATGAGATGATCCATGATCAGCAATGCGGCGCTGCCGAAGACCCCCAATCCAGCGCTCGCCCATGGGGCCGCGTTCACGACAAGCAAGCAAGCGGCCGAAGCAATCAGGACAATCCAGGCTCCGAATGGTACTATCGAAAAAAGAGCCATGGTCGCGCCAAACAGCAATGGATGCGGCACGCCGGTTATGACAAACGCCAGCCAGAACACGCCGCCCTTGACGAGCGAAGCCGCCACAGTACCGTTCGCAGTTGCGCGGATGGCATCCGCGAAGGCGATCAACAGATTTTCTCCTTGCATCCCGAGCAGATTGCGCACAAGCACCCGACATCGAACTGCGAGCCAGGCGCCATCGCGGAGCGCGATGAACAGGGCGAGCAACATCGTCAGCAACTCGAGGACTCGTCGAAGCATCGCGCCGCCAAGAGACCCTGCCCAGGTCGCGAGGCTTTCGAGATTGACGCGCCGTAGCCATACGACGAGAGCGTTGGGGTCGCTGAGATTCTCCCGCCACCATTGGTCAAGTAGCTGACCGGCATGCGGCAATCGCGACAGCCAAGGTGGAGCGGCAATCCCGTTGAGTCCGAGCGCATTGAGCGAAGCCAGCAACGCACCGCTTCCCTCGGCAATCTGCCGTGCCAGCAACATGGTCGGCACTATTACGAAACATGCCAGCACAAGCGTGAAGCATAGTGGCGCCAGGATCTGTGATCGCTTGCCGCCGATCGCCGCCAGGCGATTGTAAAGCGGCCAAGTTGCGATGGCGATGATGGCGGCCCAAACCAACGCTGCCAAAAACTCCGATGCGACGCAGGCCGCCGCAGCCACAACGACGGCCCCGACCGCGACACGAGCCGCGGCCTGCACCCCGGCATCGACTGACGGAGCTCCCGTATCCGCGTGCCTGGAGACGTTTCCCTCGGAGACCAGCATGACTTTCGACCTGTGGGATCGAGCTTAGTCACACACGATGCGTGCTCCCAAACTTACCGACACGATGCGGCGATCGGTCGGTTCCGGCGCTGATGACCGTCAACCCGGCCGTGGTTTTCGATAGCTCCACCGATAATCCGCACCTCGTCCAAATGAGACTTTGGGCCCAGCTTGGCTTGACAACCATCATGGCATCTGCCGGCCGCTCCGCGGTACTTGGCTGCTTGATCAATAGAGGCTGGCCGAATGACTGGAAAAGGACTGCCATGATCAAGGACATACTCGTTCGTCTCGACGGAACGCCGCAGGACGACATTCGTCTGGCAGCCGTCGACCAGATTGCCGCGATATTTGCATCTCACATCACCGGTCTTTACTTCAATCTGCAGTCACCTCTCACCTCCGGCGAAGTCGCAAAGGAGGATGGCGACGCGGTCGAAGCAGCCGCGCTGGCGCGTTTGAGACGCCTTCAGCAGGAGACGCACCTGCGTCGCTTTGATGTCGCGGGCGAAGAGGACGTCCCTGATACGGCCATGCTGCCAGCGCGCGCTGCCGACACGTTCGTGGAGCTCTGTCCCGACAGCCGATCGAGCAACCCAGAGCGCTTGATCGAGCGCCTCCTTTTCGGAGCCGGCCGCCACGTATTCCTCGTGCCGAACGACCTCAAAGCAGTTTCTTTCTGGAAGCACGCAATCGTCGCATGGAACGGCAGTCGGGAGGCGGCCCGCGCCTTGGCCGAGGCCATGCCTTATTTGCATCTGGCCGAGAAAGTCGGCCTCCTCGTCGTCGAAGGCGAGCACCCGACGGAGGCAGACCTCCTCATGGGCAACGATGCCGTACAACATCTTCGGCATCACGGCATCAATGCCGTCAAATACCGGGCGTTTGGTGAGGAAGACGAGACCGCCGGCGTGCTGATCGAGGAATGTCGCAAGCTGGACGCCAATCTGCTGGTGATGGGCAGTTACGGCCATTCCGCCCTGCATGAATTGTTACCCGGCAGTACGACGAGCCGCCTGCTTCGTCGTTCGCCGATCCCGCTCGTCGTTGCCCATTGAGGAGCCAATCCATGCTTGACCGAACCCGTCGTGCCGCGCTTGCCGGAGCTCACGCAATTCCCGTTCCCCGCACGATGTATGCCGCGGCCATGGATCGCTTCGGCGAACCGGCCGTACTCACCGGGCACGCGCTGCCGGTTCCGACAATAGATCCCGGCGAAGTTTTGATTGCCGTCGACACATCAGGGGTCGGACCATGGGATATCGACGTGCGCCTCGGACGCTTTGCGGGCCGCAGGCCGCACTTCCCGATCGTTCCAGGCGTCGATGGCGCCGGCATTGTCGTCGCGGTCGGCTCGCGCGTGCGCCGGCTGAAAGTCGGCGACGAGGTCTATTCGTACAGCTGGGGAAACCCTAAGGGTGGCTTCTATGCCGAGTATGTGGCAGTCCCCGTCAACAATGTCGCGCCGATCCCGAAATGGCTGGACCTCCAGCACGCAGGAGCTATTGCGACAACAGGTCTGACGGCACTGCAAGGCATCGACGACGCCCTGAGATTAAGGAAGGGTGAGACAATCATCATTCATGGCGCTTCAGGCGGCGTCGGCACTCTGGCTGTTCAATTTGCCAAGCTTCGTGGCGCTCGCGTATTTGCTACGGCTTCCGGGATAGAGGGCGTCGAGTTGGTGCGAGAGATGGGTGCCGATGCGGTCGTCGACGGCAAGCGGGTGGTCGACATCGACGATCGTGCGCGCGCCTTTGCGCCCGAGGGAGTCGATGCCGTGCTCGCTCTTGCGGGTGGCGACGCACTCGGACAATGCCTCGATGCGCTTCGACCGAATGGAAGGGTGGCTCACCCAAACGGCATCGAGCCAGCGCCAAGGAAGCGACGCGGCATCGCGTTGACTCGATATGACGCCGTTGCCGGGGTCCGCGAATTCGAGCACCTCAATGAGGCAGTCCAGGCGGCGAAGCTCAAGGTCCCGATCGCAGAGCGTTATTCGCTGGCTAAAGCTCACAAGGCGCACTTGCGCCTCGAGGCGGGCGAGGTCCTTGGAAAAATCGTGCTGACAGTTCACGGCACATGATCGCGAGAGCCCGTCCCTCCTCTACGAAGGGTGGCCCGGATCCAAATGGTAAAGTGGCGTCTTCTTGGCCCGTTGCGGCGTCATCTTTGCAGGGTCTGGCGCTCCGGGAACGCCGCGCGGCCCCAACGCTCGCGTTGAATGTCATCTTCGGACTTCTCGGGTTCAACCCCGTTCATCGGACGTTCTCTTGGCATTTTATGCTCTCCCTCGTCTCGACACAAAGTGCTCATCGCAATGGCTCATACTGCTCGCGAAGCGGCGGTGCTGCGATTCAGGAGTACTACGTAAGGCGCCTCTGCCATTCGAATAGTCTCGCAGCGAGCAAAGCTTGATAGCTGTCAAGGCACGTCGTAGCGGCAGGCCGCTACTATGGCCGGACCTGGAAACCGACGGCTATTTTGGAGCTAGACATGACCAGCACGACCTTCAACAGCAATGCTGACTTCAACATCGATTCTGCCTCCGCGATGCTTGCCAAGAACTGGTGGCTGTTCCTGCTGCGGGGCATCTTCGGAATTGTCTTCGGGTTGCTCGCTCTTCTCTTCCCGGGCCCCACCATGCTCTCGCTGGTGTTGTTGTTCTCGGCCTACATGTTGGTCGACGGCTTAGCAGGAATCATTTCCGCCGTTCGTGCGATGCGACGGAAGGACCAATGGGGACTGTTGGTATTTGAAGGCCTGCTCAATATCGCGGTCGGCGTTGCCGCCTTTATCTGGCCCGGCCTGACGGTGCTTGCCTTTGTCTTCATGGTCGCCGCCTGGGCGATCATCTCGGGCGCGCTGATGATGAGTGCTGGCTTTCGCCTCAAGCTTGATCATGGCCGCTGGTGGATGGTTCTCGGCGGGCTGTTGTCGCTCGTTTATGGCGCGCTGCTGGTCGCTATGCCGTTGATCGGGGCAGTGGTGCTTACGTGGTGGATGGGAGCTTACGCGATGGCCTTCGGCGTTGCGCTGGTCGTTCTGTCCTTCAAGTTGCGCGCCCGCCAGAACGAGCAGACGGGCTCCCTCGCCGCGGCGACGTGAGCCAGTCTGCCGAAGTACTTCAATACGCAGATCGTGCACCGCACAGAACCCGCCTGCACCAAGCAAACGGCGAGCGCCGACAGCGTCCGCCGCCGCCGAGGCCGCCTTACCGCCGTTCGACAATCACTGTTCCCCTCACCACGAACAGGGTGCGGTGGCCGTTAGTGATTTCGGTGGCGACATAGGTGTTGCGGGAACGCTCCGCAGCTCTTTTCAGGTGGGCCGGCATTCGTTGCACGGCTTGGTGACATGCTGTCCCATCGGTCGGGAATAGTTTTCCAAGCGGGTCTTCAGTCCTCTGCCCGCGTACATGCTGATGAAAGAAGTAACGAGGCATTGGGGCCTGCTTTCTCCATTCAAGAGGGAACGAGCGGCAGAGCGGTTGGTTCAAAAGTGAACGATGTCTCCATCGCCGCGGGCTGGGCGACAAACTGAAACTTTCGCAAATAATTGACGAGCGTCAGGGCATGCAAAAAGAACGTCCGTAGACTGTTTGAAACCAACGTTCCTCGAATCCAGGAGATCGTACGCGCGCCGGGCGCTACGCCTCTGCACAATAGGAGTTTGGATAATGCCAAGTGAGACACTCGACGGCCTGAAGGTCGCGATTCTGATCGAGGATGGATTCGAGCAAGTCGAGATGGAGGAGCCGCGCAAGGCGCTGAACCAGGCCGGCGCAAAAACCAGCATCGTGTCGCCGAAACACCAGCGGGTCCGTGCTTGGAAGTTCACGGAGTGGGGCGAGGAGTTCCCGGTGGACGTTCCCCTCAATCAGGCCAAAGCGGAGGACTTCGACGCGCTGTTGCTGCCGGGTGGCGTCATCAATCCCGACGCGCTTCGCATCGAGCCTACCGCGGTTGCCTTCGCGAAAGCCTTCTTCGATGCCAGCAAACCGGTCGCCTCGATCTGCCACGGGCCATGGACCATCATCGAGACCGGCGCAGCACGGGGGCGCCGCATGACATCGTGGCCTTCCCTCAGGACCGACCTGAAAAATGCCGGCGCGGATTGGGTGGATCAGGACGCGGTTGTGGACCGAGGCCTGGTCACGAGCCGCAAGCCCGATGATATCCCGACGGCATTCAACAAAGAGATGATCAAGCTCTTTGCCGAAGCGCGGGGACGCCGCCATGCTGCGTGACGCCACACGGAGCGAACTGATTGGCCACGCGCGGTCGCGGCGATCGGCCAGGGAAGCTGGTATCTTGGCGATTCCCAAGGCGTCCAGCGCTGGCCAGGAATGTCGAACCTGCGGATGTATCGGTCGGATGTCGAGACCAATCGGATCGATGCCGCATTTCCCCGAGATTTGCATCAGCGTGGATTGCTGATGCCCTGGTGATTACCCACCGTGGATACCCTGCCGAAAAGCGGCGGGTGAATGACCGCGTGCTCTTTCGTTGATGGCCACGGGCAGGCGCCTGGTTCGCTGGAGCCCACGACACGGCGGTGCAGATCGACACGTCCATCGTGCGCGTGCATCAGCACGGTGCCTGTGTCAACCTGAACAGAAGACAATCCTTGGGGGCGGTCAAGAAGCGGCTTAACCTGCAATTCCATGCGGCAGTCGACACGAATGGCCTACCTGTGCGCATTCACGGCCGGCGAGGTGCGCGACAACCGCCTCGCCGGAAGGCTCCTATCTCGTCTGAAGTCAGGAGCGATGCTGCTCGCCGCAACCTGCATCAATCAGGCTGTGGCTGCGCGTTGATGTACCGCGTCCTAGATCGAGCGCAATTAGGCAGCGATCGTGTCAGAGACAGCGTTCGGATACTTTCTACCGATTTGGTGCTCCAGTGCACCGCGATCCGTAATTCGGACCGTTCGGATCCCAATCAGAGAAATGATACCGCGCTGCTGCAGATCTGAAAACGCGCGACATACAGTCTCCACAGACACAGCGAGATACTCGGCGAGATCATACCGCGTGATCGGAAGCCGTATGTCTCCCCGCTGGTCTCCGTAGCGCTTTTCAAGCAGCAGCAGGAACGCACTCACCTTGTCTGCCGTCGTGACACCGCCGAGGACTATGAGCTGCCGTCGGCTACGTTCTAGCGATTGAAAGGTGATCTCCCTCAGTTCTCTTGCGAACTGGCGATCACGCTCGCATAGGTTCTCAAGCCGCGCTGCGGAATAGCCCGCGAGGACGGTCTCTTCCGTAATGGCCTCAATCGGTTCTTCTGTCTCGCTGTCACCGACGAAGAAGAAATCCCGCACCAGCATCAGATCCAGGATCTGCCGGCGTCCATCGGGGCGGATGGTCGCCCGCCGTACGGCGCCGGCAATCACGTAGTACCAACGTCCCGCGGTGCCGTCCTCTTCCGGAACTTGCTGGTCGCGATTCAGTTTGACAATTGCGACCGACTCGTCGAGCCGCTTCAGCGCGTGCGATTGTAAGCCGAGAAGCCTTCGATAATAGTCCGCTGGGTGAATTATCGGTTTCATATCTCTGTCCTTCCTTGTTCAAGCCCTTTAGATCAGGTGCTCTCGGCGGGAGGAACGATCCGCTCACAGGCAATCAACTACCTGCAATACAACCGCGTAAATTTAGGAAATTTGCATACGTAGAAACACGTAACGGCGCTTTGGCTATCTCGAACGGACACTTTAGGTTCTCGTGTGTCGCTTGCAGTCCACTACCATAGGCATTTCATTGCGCAGCCGGAGCCGACATGTGCCGCAGATGCACAATGCGCTGCTACAAAAATAGCACTACGCGTCGATCATTTTTCCTGAACGACAGCGAGCTTGGCATCAGGCTGCCGCAAATGCGAAGCCATGACCGTTCGACGGTCAAGGCATTAAGCCGCGGCGGCGAATTAGCGATCTGCGAATTGACAATGGTCAGCGCACCACTGGTTCAAAGGGGGTACTCGCTAAAGCCACTGAACCCTCACAGGAGAGAGAAATGGAAGCAGCCATCCCCCGCCGCCATTCGAAACTCACCAGCAGCGCAGCCACGCCATGCCGGCAGAACGCGGCGAAGTGGACGCGATATTCCGGCCTGGCGGCGCTTGCCGGAATATTGGCCGTCCTCAGCAGCAATCCCGCCCTGACGCAGGCTGGCGTAGCTCTGGTCAAGGTTGATTTGAGCGTCGTCGATCAGGGCTATCGCATGAGCAAGCTGATCGGCAGCAGCGTCATCAACGACAAGAATGAGAAGATCGGAAGCCTCGACGACGTGATTGCCGCCAAGGACAAGAAACAACTCAACTTCGCGATTCTGCAGGTCGGCGGCTTTCTCGGCGTGGGCGGCCATCTGGTCGCAGTCCCGATGGACAGCCTCGTCATCGACGACACCGGCAGCAAGATCACTCTTCCTGGCGCATCCAAAGACGAGCTGAAGAAGCTATCGGAATTCCACTACCGATCTTCCTGACGGCCACCTCCTATGTCGATTCCAAGATCAACCGACACGATCCTGGACCGCACCCGCACCCGCGAGGTGACCGGTGTGTTTCACTCGCGACGTGCGCTCGATGACGCGGCCCAGGATCTTCTTCTGTCGGGATTCGATCGCTCCGACATCGACCTCAGCGCATCTCCCGACGAGGTGCAGCGACGGCTGAATTACGCTGTGATTCCCCCGGCCGACCTCTCCGACCTGCCGACCACGCCGAGACAGCCTTTCTTCGGCGAAGACGATTTGCTTGGTGCGGAAGCCGTCGCCAGCAGCGTTCTCGGCTGCATCGCAGCGGTCGGCTCCGCCCTTTTCCTGATCATCAAAAACTATGAGCCTATGGCGGTCGCCATGTGGTCGATTCTGATCGGGATCGTCACAGGTGCCGTCGTCATAGTGCCCATATACCGACTACTGCGCCGCGAGCGCGTCAGGGGCCTGGAGCCGGTCGCAGAATGGGATGGCCTCTTGATATGGGTTCGGGTTCGCTCCCCTGAGAAAGAAGCTCAGGCCCAGGAGATTCTGATGCGGCATGGCGGGCAGGCTGTGCACGTTCATGAAATCGATCTGGAAAAGCGCCCGGAAGATCTGCCGCTCAACTCACTTCGGCCGGATCCCTGGCTGGGAGACGAACGCCTCGGGCGGCCGTAAAGAGGCCGCGATAAATGCCGCGCTTGCGTCAATCCTCCCAGCAGGTTCAACCGTCCGCAAAGATCATCCTTAGCGATCGTCGCTCAGTTCGGATTCACAAGCTCAAGCGAGAAACTCGATACGGAAGTTGACGGTCGTCATGGCTCGCTCGCTCGTCATACGTAGATTGCTCCGACCGGCGATGACGGAGCTTACGCCGAGAATGCCACTTGCAAATGCCAGGAGCCAATCATGAAGTCAGACAGTGAGATCGAACGTGATGTCCGTGACGAACTGAAATGGGATCCCGACCTCGATAGCAGCGATATTGCCGTTTCGGTCAAGGACGGCGTTGTCACGCTTGCGGGTTTCACGCACAGCTACGCCGATCGGCTGGAGGCCGAGTCTGCGGCGAAGCGCGTGGCGGGCGTTCGCGCCATCGCCAATGACATCGAGGTTCGGCTGCCGTCGATCGATCAACGCCCGGATCCCGACATCGCGCGCGACGCCGTCGCCGCGCTCAAGTCGGAGCTTCCGATCTCTCACGACAAGATCAAGGCGACAGTCAGAGACGGCTGGATCACACTCGAAGGTTCCGCCGAATGGCAATATCAAAAGACCACAGCTGAAAACGCGGTCCGCAAGGTCAAAGGCGTCAAGGGCGTCATCAACGTGATCACGGTCAAGCCGAAAGTCGAGCCTTCCGAGCTCAAGCAGAAAATTCAGGACGCGTTCAAGCGGAACGCGGAAGTCGACGCCAACCGGATCCAGGTCGAGGCTAACGGCAGCGAAGTGGTCCTCAAGGGAACGGTCCGCTCGTGGATCGAACGCGAGGAAGCCGAGCGCGTCGCCTGGTCTGCGCCCGGCGTGAGCAAGGTCGACGATCGCATCGTCGTGAGCCCCTAGAATAGAGGGTTGCACCGCAAGCTGAAAAAGGAGATCCCAATGAGGTTACGATCACTCGTCCCGTCTCGTGATGCAGGAATGCTGATGCGGCCCGACTTTGGCCTGTTCGGCCTGCACCGGGAAATCGACCGCCTGTTCAGTGAGTTTTCGCAGAGCCAGGGTCCCAACGGACAGCAGCTCGTGCCCAACATCGAAATCGCGGAAACGGACAAGGCAATCGAAGTCACCGCCGAAATGCCGGGCCTCGAGCGCAAGGACGTCGATATTTCTCTCGAGGATGACACGCTTACCATTCGCGGCGAGAAGAAGGTGGAGCAGGGCACGGACGCCGGCAAGAACGACAAGAACGTCCAGCATAGCGAACGCAGCTACGGCGTGTTCCTTCGCGTGCTGCAGCTTCCGCCCGGCATCGATCCCTCCTCCGTCCAGGCAACAATGGCCAACGGCGTCCTGAAGATCACGATTCCAAAGCCCGCAAAGCCGGAACCGAAGAAGATCGAGGTCAAGGAAGCTGCTTGACCGTCGGCGCGGCGAGACGCCCGAGCCATTTGTCTCCTCACAGCCCAGCTCGGCGCGTCTCGCCTCTCATCGCGAATAGGGCGAGACACCCACAGACTTCAGGACGGCCGCAGCTGTCCCAGGATTCAAACCTGAAGGAACCTGATCATGGCAAAAGCAATCGGCATCGATCTCGGCACCACCAACTCTTGCGTCGCTGTGATGGAAGGCAGCAAAGCCAGGGTCATTGAGAATGCCGAAGGCGGGCGCACCACGCCGTCCATGGTTGCCTTCACGGATGATGGCGAAGTCCTGGTCGGGCAGCCGGCCAAGCGGCAAAGTATCACCAACCCCGAGAACACGATCTATGCAATCAAGCGCCTGATCGGCCGGCGCTACGACGACCCGATCACGGCAAAAGACAAGACCATGGTGCCCTATCACATCGTACCGGGCGACAATGGCGACGCCTGGGTCGACGTCCGGGGTAAGAAGTACAGCCCGAGCCAGATCAGCGCTTTCATCCTCACCAAAATGAAGGAAACCGCTGAAGCAACTCTTGGCGGCACTGTCACACAGGCCGTCATCACCGTGCCCGCGTATTTCAACGATGCGCAGCGCCAGGCAACCAAGGACGCTGGCCGGATCGCCGGGCTGGAAGTCCTGCGAATCATCAATGAGCCGACTGCGGCCGCCCTGGCCTACGGCCTCGACAAGACAGGCAGCGGCAAGATCGTGGTCTATGACCTCGGTGGCGGGACGTTCGATGTCTCGATCCTGGAGGTCGGTGACGGCGTGTTCGAGGTCAAGTCGACCAATGGCGACACCTTCCTCGGTGGAGAGGATTTCGACAAGCGGATCATCGACTATCTGGCGGACGAGTTTCGCAAGGAAAACGGAATCGACCTCCGCAAAGATCGCCTCGCCCTGCAACGGCTCAAGGATGCGGCCGAGAAGGCCAAGATCGAACTCTCCAGCGCCACTCAGACCGACGTCAATCTGCCCTTCATCACCGCAGATCAGGCCGGACCGAAGCATCTCAATATCAAGCTGTCGCGCGCCAAGCTTGAAGCGCTCGTCGACGATCTGATCCAGCGCACCATTGATCCCTGCAAAGCAGCATTGAAGGACGCCGGCCTGCAGCCATCGGACATCAACGAAGTCGTGCTGGTAGGCGGCCAGACCCGGATGCCAAAGGTTCAGGAGACCGTGCAGAAGCTGTTCGGACGCGAACCTCACAAGGGCGTCAACCCAGATGAAGTGGTCGCGGTCGGTGCCGCGATCCAGGCCGGCGTTCTCCAAGGCGACGTCAAGGACGTCCTGCTACTCGACGTGACACCCCTGTCATTGGGCATCGAGACCCTTGGCGGCGTCATGACGAAGCTGATCGACCGCAATACCACTATTCCAACCAAGAAGAGCCAGGTGTTCTCGACAGCGGAGGACAATCAAACCGCGGTGACGATCCGGGTCTTCCAGGGCGAGCGCGAGATGGCAGCGGACAACAAGATGCTCGGACAGTTCGATCTGGTCGGGATCCCGCCGGCACCGCGGGGCGTGCCGCAGATCGAAGTCACCTTCGATATTGATGCCAATGGCATCGTCAACGTATCGGCCAAGGACAAGGCGAGCGGTAAGGAGCAGAGTATCCGGATCCAGGCGTCCGGCGGCCTGACCGAAGCAGACATCCAGAGGATGGTCAGGGAGGCCGAAGCCCATGCCGACGAGGACAAGCGGCGCAAGGAACTCATTGAAGCCCGCAACCAGGCCGACGCGGTGATCTATAGCACCGAGAAGGCCCTTAAGGACTCCGAAGGAAAGATCCCTGCCGACGTCAAGAAGGAGGTTGAGCAGGCGATCGCCGAGGCAAAGCAACGGCTGAACGCCGAGGACGTGACGGCGATCCAGCAGGCGAGCCAGCGTTTGCAGCAGTCGGCATCCAAGATCAGCGAAGCCTTGAGCCGCGCGGCGTCCCAAGGCGGTGCTTCCGGCAGCGGACAGGGTGGATCGTCTGGCAGCAGCGAAGATGTCGTGGACGCGGAATTCGAGGAGGTCGATCCCGGCGACCGAAAGGCCTCCTGAAGCCTTTCCAATCCGGCCGAACGTGACAGATGGAGCACGACATGGCTACCAAGACCATGGACGATGGGCTCGGCGAGCTTCCCGCGGGCGAGCACAAGGAAAGCGACCAGGCGCACGAGACCAGCGCCGAGCGCGACCGCCTGATGCGTGCACTTGCCGACGCCGAGAACACGAGGCGCATCGCCGAGCGTCGGGTCCAAGACGCCCGGCAATATGCGATCGCCGACTTTGCCCGCGAGCTGCTGCAGGTAGCGGATAATCTGCGACGAGCCATCGACGCCGGCTCGCCGGACGCGGAGGCCAAGGACGACAACGGCTTGCTGGCCGGCGTCGTGGCCACCGATCGTATCCTGACACAGATAATGAAACGCTTCGGTGTCGAAGAAATCGACGCTCTCAATCGGCCATTCGACCCGATGAAGCACGAAGCAGTGATGGAAACCGATCGATCCGATCAGTCTCCCGGGAGCGTCGTGGATGTTCTGGAGAATGGTTACATGCTTCACGACCGTCTCTTGCGGCCGGCCCGGGTCGTCGTCGCCAAACCGCCTAAATCACAATCGCCGTCACCCCCGCAACAATGAGCAGCGGCCCGCTCGGTCGGGCCGACGCGTAAACAGGAGCTGGTGTTGGCTGCAGACCCATATGCAACCCTGGGCGTGAAGAAGGACGCGACGCAGGCCGACATTCAAAAGGCCTACCGGCGGCTTGCAAAAAAGCTGCATCCCGATCTCAATCCCGGCAACAAGACGGCAGAGGACAAATTCAAGGAACTCTCTGCCGCCTACAATCTGCTGAACGATCCGGACAAGCGCGCCCGTTTCGACCGCGGTGAGATCGATGCTTCAGGTACCGAGCAGCAGGCCCGGCGATATTACCGGGACTTCGCCGATCGGGAAGGTTCGACGGGCTACACCAGTGGGGCCGGCTTTGCCGATTTCAGTGACTTCGCCGCCAGCGATGACATTCTCTCCGAGATCTTTGGACGTGCCGGCCGCACCGCCCGGCGCGGACGCGGGGCCGACGTCCGATATCACCTCGAGCTCAACTTTCTCGATGCCGTCAACGGCGGCAAGCAATCCATTGTTCTGCCGGACGGGTCTACGCTCGAGGTCAACATTCCTCCCGGCACCAGCGACGGCCAGATTCTCCGCCTGAAGGGGAAGGGGCGTCCGGGAGCCGGAGACGGTCCGCCAGGTGACGCCCTGATCGAGATCACCGTCCTGCCGCACCCCTACTTCGCCCGCAAAGGTGACGACATCCACCTGGACCTGCCGATCTCATTGAAAGAAGGCGTGCTGGGCGCGAAACTCAAGGTCCCAACCGTGAGCGGCGCCGTCGCGGTCTCTGTGCCAAAATGGTCGAGCTCGGGCCGGGTTCTTCGGATCAAGGGACGCGGCGTGCCGCGTGCCGATGGCGGCCGGGGGGACCAGTACGTCACGCTGAAACTGGTTCTGCCGAAAAAGCCGGACCCCGATCTCGAACGGTTCGTGAGTGGCTGGCAGCCTTCCGATAGTCCAAGACAATCAATGCGAGTGTGACAATGCAGCTCCAGGAATTCGCCGATCAATCTCACCTCGATTCCTCCACGATTGAAGCTTGGGTGGATGCGGAATGGCTGGTAGCGCATCGACCAGGTCATCAGTTCTCCGAGCAGGATCTCGCCCGTGCGCACCTCATCCAGGATCTCAAGGGCGACTTGGGCGTCAACGACGAAGGTATCGCACTGGTCCTGTATCTGCTGGATCAACTATATGGGCTGCGTTGCCTGCTCCGAGACATCCAGGCGATGCGGACCACGACCTCCGAACGCACGAATTGATGCGTTTGCGATTGATCTTCTATCATAAGCTTGCGCGTTCGGGCTCGCTCATCGCTTTGAAGGCCACGGATCATGCAGTCGCTTCTCTCGGCACTTAACGACGCGGCGATGCACTCGGATGCCTGGCCACAATTGCTTCGAAGGCTGATGGACGAGGCGGGCGTGGCGGGTGCGGCGCTGATCGTCACCAACAAGACGACGGGTACGGTCGACGAAGCCGTCTTCTGCGGTCTCAGTGCCGAATTCAAATCCCGCTACGTCGAGCACTACGCCGCGCTCGATCCATACTCGCCACTTCTGGATGCACGCTGGACCATGCTCTCCGCATCTCTCCCATGGGCCCTTTTGCGGAGGAGCGAGTGGTACAATGAGTTTGTGCTGAGCTGCGGCGTTCGGGACATCCTAGGAACGCGGCTCACGGACACTGCGAGTCATTCCGTCATTCTTGGCGTTCACCAGCGAATTGGACGTCAGTTTTCTCCAGATGTCGAGCCCCTGATCGCCACGATCACGGAACCCCTGAGGTTTGCGGCGCGCCGCTATCTCGATCGCCTGAACGAGGGACGGCCAGTCGGCGATCCGCAAACGGCGCCCGCAGAAGGAAGCCGCTTCTTTTTTCATATCGAGAACGGTGTGAACTATCCCGACGAATGCGGTAGCGTTTTCCTCTCCCCCAGCGCCGTTGCGAAACGCGGACTGACCATTGCTCGTGAGCTGGCGCGAGTTGGCGACTGGTCTGGCTTTTCTGTCGTCGTCACCGATGCATGGGGACGAATGATCACGCGCATACCAATTAAACCTTGACGGTAGGCCGAGCACCGCCGGTCTCCTCCACGTCGATGGTCTCTGTCGCCTGCGCGCCTGTATTCTCCATGGTCAGAGCATTGACGATTGTCAGCGCGATGGACTGAGCCAGCGCTATATTTGCTGTAGAGATCCTAAGATCTTCAGCCATTTCCTTACCGAAGGCCTGAACCAGCTAACTCCTACGACGTGAGGCAATATGGTTACAGCCACCACGCACGCCCACGCGCTCAATGGGGTTTCAAATGGGAAGGCGAACCCGCTATTCCAAGGATGTCGGCTTGGGCCGTTCAGCCTGCCCCATCGCGTGGTCATGGCGCCACTGACCCGTTCCAGAGCGCGACAGCCGGGCAATGTGCCGTCTCAACTCGCGGCCTGCTATTATGCGCAGCGCGCGTCTGCAGCCCTGATCATCAGCGAGGCCACCCAGATCTCGATGCAGGGCCAGGGATATGCCTGGACGCCAGGTATCCATAGCCGCGAACAGGTCGAAGCCTGGCGGCAGGTCACGAAGGCCGTGCACGAGGCCGATGGACTGATATTCAACCAACTTTGGCATGTTGGTCGCATTTCACATCCGGCCCTGCAGCCCGACAACATGCTACCCGTAGCGCCTTCGGCGATCACGCCCGCGGGAAAGGCCTTCATCGAAAACGAGCGTGGCGAGGGAGAACTAGTTCCATTTGTGCGTCCACGCGCGCTGGCCTTTGAGGAGATGCCATACCTTATCAGACAGTATGAGCGCGCTGCGAGGAATGCCGTGGCCGCCGAGTTCGACGGCATCGAGATTCATGCGGCCAACGGTTACCTGATCGATCAATTCGTCGAGAGCAGCACCAACCGACGCAGCGACGCCTACGGCGACACCGTTCAAAATCGGGCGCGGCTTCTGCTTGAAATCACGGAAACCCTGATTCCCATTCTCGGCGCGGACAGGATCGGCGTCCGGCTCTCACCTCTTGGCAAGATGAACGACATCAGCGATGACACTCCGGAATCGACGTTCGGTTACCTCGCCGAGCAGCTCTCCGGCTATGGCTTGGCCTATCTGCACATCGTCAATCCGGCGCTCGAGCAGATGCAGAATGGCCAGAAGCCGGACCCGTATGCCCTCAGCATGGCCCGATTGATCCGGAACAAGTATCAGGGAACACTCATCGTTGCCGGGGGCTTCGAAGCCGATAGCGCCGCGCAATGGCTGCGCGAGGGCCAGGCCGACTTGATCGCCTTTGGGCGCAAGTTCATCGCCAATCCCGATCTGCCCGAACGGCTGCGCGTGGGAGCACCACTGAATGTGGACGACCCGACGACATACTATGGCGGCGGCGAGAAAGGTTACACCGACTATCCTTCGCTGGAACAGGACCGCGGCGAAAAGGCGAAGGCCTGCGTCGACCAGCGTTGGCGATAAGCAGAAGTGCCGGTGCGCATGAGAATATTCGCGCGCAAGTAGTTGATCGTTTGCCCTCAATGCTCCTCTGGCCGTAGAGGCCGTCCTCAAAACACTCCGATCCGCGAATTATCCGATGAACCGGATCGCAGCAGACGACCAGCCCGGTCAACAACGCGGGAGTTGGCGCTGCGCGATGGCCGAATAAAGCGCACCTATCTCAAGATTCCCGGTAACTTCAGCTTCTTTGATTCCTTCAGCGAATCCTCCTTCCGCGATTTCTTCCTGTCCATTGATGGGTATCATGGTCGCAACTTGCGCATGCAGCACAATATCGGGAGTTCAAACAGGGCGCGAGTATAAGCGATGAGCAGAAGCTTCAGGTCATATCCTTGTCCGGAATGCGCGAAGATGCTCGGGTTGGCTCGCAAGCGAGCCACCGATGCTAGGCGCGCAGGCGTCACTTGCAGCGATCCGATGCAGCGACGGGATATTTTTAACCTCCTCAACAGCGAATTGCAGCCGCCACGTGAGTTGCATTTGAATTCGACCGAGACGGGGAGATCACAATAATCAGCCCACCGTTCGATGCGCCAAATCCACGCAGCCATCGAGCATTTCGATCGCGGCGATTTCGAGTGCGCCGCGACCCTGGCCGCTGCTGCCTGTGGCATGCTTCCGGCGATCGACAATGCCCCCCTGCCCGCGTCGGAAGCCCGTTCAGCGCGCATCGAGAGCGTTGGTCACTGGCTCGCGCATGGCACGATCCTCGATCGGACCGGCAATAGTCGGCGGAAAGAGAGTATCGTTATACGAACGGCGGACGTTGGGATTGCGATCCACGTGGCGGTCACACTGTTTGACATCGCCTTTCCGGATCAGAAGACGCCTCAGATGATCGGCTTCAGGTTGGACCACTGCGGGCTAGTTAGTGTGACATGAAGACCGGAGCCGTCATCGACTTCCGCATGGCACGAGTGACGCCGCCGAGAATGATCTCGCGCAGTTTGGACTGAGTGTAGCCTCCCATCACGATTGCGGGCATCTCCTGGGATACAGGGGGCGCGCTATAGACGGCGCAGGCTCTCAATAAGGCGCTTGTCTGCGATCGGCTTCTGCAAGATCGCCGCTACCTTTCCCCGCGCGAGCGGGGCGTCGGCGTAGCCCGTTAATACAATCGTGCGAATGCCTTTATCGTGCAGCAGATCGATGAGGGCATAGGACTGCTCACCATGTCGAAGATTGATGTCCACCAACGCCGCATCGACGGCGTGCTCGGAAATCAAACGCAGCGCTTCGGCCACGGTGGCGACGGGTCCAATCGTTTCCGCCCCGTAAGCCTCAAGGAGCCTCTTCAAGCTTAAGCCGACATCCCACGAATCTTCGACGATGAGGACACACAGGCCACCGAGGCCGAGGGTGCCTGCTTCAGGCAGTCCGTCACCGTCAAATGAAGTCATGGGTATCACGCGGTTCGCTATTTTTGAGAATGTCCCCGGTAGCAGTTGGTGCCGTCGACCGAACACTCAATTCTGCAGCTTACGCCATCTGTTCCGAACACCAGATCAACCTCCCCCCCGAGCTCGTGGAGGATCAGATTGCGGATGAGATCGGTGCCATACCCGACCCGCTTCTCAAGTACCACGGGTGGGCCATCAAACTCGCGCCATACGAATTCCAAGCTCGCCGCATCGCCGTTTGACCTGCGGTCCCATGTGACCGAGACCCGGCCATTCGGCACCGACAGAGACCCATACTTCGCAGCATTGGTCGCGAGCTCATGAAGCACCCTTGCCACGGCCTGGGTTTCAGCTGGGCCCAGGATCATATCTGTTGCACCGATGATAATGTTCGTGCCGTTCACGTAGGGTGCAAGCTGGTTGCGAACCAACACATCAAGGCCGACTCCCTTCCAACCGTTTTGGCTCAGCAGAGTATGTGCGGCTGCCATAGATTGGATGCGCCCATCGAGCGATTGAAGGAAAGCGTCGGCGGTAAGGCTCCCCTGGTACGATGACTTTGCGACAGCTGCAACTTGAGAGAGAATGTTCTTGACGCGGTGGTCGAGTTCCGCAAGCAATTGCTGTTGGCGCATCTCGACACGCTTGCGCTCGGAAATGTCGCGGCAAATGCTCGACGCGCCGATGATTTTGCCGTTCGGATCGATGATGGGGGAGATCGTCAACGAAACATCGACTCGGCCCCCATTCTTGCCTTGTCGAACCGTTTCAAAATTCTCGATGCGGTCGCCGTATGGGATGCGTTCGAGAGTTGCGAACTCATCGGTTGGCGGAACTGCCGGAAATAGAATCGTGACCGGCTTGCCGATGACTTCCTCGGCCATGTATCCGAACAGTCGCCCCGCGCCCCTGTTCCAACTGATAATCCTGCCATTTAAGTCTTCGCCGAAGATTGCGTCGTGACTGGACTCGACGATGGAGGCGACTCGCTGCACCGCGTTGAGGTTCAGCCAGGTCTGATAGGCGGTCGCTGCGAAGGCGCTCAAGCTGGTCATCACGCGCAAATCTTCCGCATCGAAGCGGCGACTGATGTCATGCGCGACGACCCAGATTGTGCCGACTGCTTCAGCCTTGATGTAGAAGGGAATCAGCAGTCCTTCCTCGAGAACAGGCCTGATGGGCTCCCAATACGGGAAATCGACTTCAGGATGTGAGCATATCATGGCGGCGTCGTGGTCGAGGACCGTGCCGCATGGACCAAAGTTGCGCGGTGTGCCGCCGTTCAAGTGGGGAGCCCACTGCCCGGCGATGGCGCGCCAATGAAAATGCCTCTTCCCGTCCCCGTCCTCCAGGAGGCTGAGCCCGGCGGAGTGCGCGCGACATAGACCTAATGCGGTATCGGCGAGCTTCTGCAAGATAGTTTCCGGCGAGCTTGCTAATTCCTGCGCCAAAGCGATCAGAGCCTGGTTCTCTGCCGCGTAATCGGCCGGACGCGACGGACGCTGCCGCAACTCCTCCGCCGAGAGCATGGAACGGACGTTAGGTTTGAGCTCGCGGCCAGTGGACGTGGTTCGCTGCTTCGCATGCTCGGTTCGCACCTGACCGACCTAACACCGCACCGCGGCCTGAGAAAAGTTATATCTCGGGCGGTTCCCGATCCTAACTGAACTGAAATGATAAGTCATGTCATCATTTGCTGATGCTATTGCCGTCGCTTGGGCAAGGCCGCCAACTGAGGGGCCTTATAGGAAGGTCATCAGCAGACCGGCAAGGAAAATAATGGCGCCGGCGACGGCAATCCCAAGACAGATGCGCGCTTGGCGAGAATAAGGCTCGATTTGTGGCTCGGGGATCACGCAATCGACACGGCTATTGGAGGCCGGGCGTTCTCAGCCACTCGCTCATGTGCAAGCCCTCTTCGAACTGGCGGGCTTTGCACAGAAGGGTTTCTCGCTCGGTCCCCGACGGAGCCTCCTTGGCCTTCTCGCGCAGGTGCTCAGCCTTCGCCGCAAGGCGCACTTCTAATGATTGCGTTTGCTTGAAACGACGCCGCTTGGACATGGCGATCTCCCAGTTCGCGTTGGGCGGGGACACCGTGCTGGGCGTTCTCGTCACCGATGTGCGCCGCGGGCCACGGGTCATCTGGGAAAACTATAGGGGTTGGGAGGTGGCTTCCCTGACAACTGCTAATTCAAGGCCGATTAGATCGTGTGCACTTGTGCCGGCTTATTCCAGTGCGCAATCTGAGAGGGATTCATCCGGTTGTATGGTTGTGCCCGATGAACGGGAAGCCCTGTACGGTCAGAATGAGAATACCTCTGGTTGGGCAAATCCGGTCCGCTTTGGCGCAATGAGCAGACCTCCGCCGGACGAAGCGCAACTTCGCCGACGCCCCATAACGAACGCCCATTCAGCGAATGTCCGCTACAAAATGATCCATGTAGCTAAGTAGTTTTCTCCCGTCGTGATCCCGCAAGGCCTCAGACAGAACTCTGTCGATAAAACTTGCTCGGCCGGAATAGGCCAACGCCCACCGGCCGTACCTTCGCCGTTCAGCCGATTGCGATTGCAGGGTCAGAACTCCCTTATGCCTCTGATCTCTGAAGATTGCCGCCTTCATTGTCTCAAGGCCTGCATCCGGTTCCTCGAGAAACTGGGCGAAGTGACGACCAGAGAATATCAACACGCCGGTCAGTCCGAGCTCTGGATTTCCTGATTGTGCGTTGCTCCGGATGCCGGCGATCTCGTCATTCCCGTTCTCCTCAAGCGTGCTGATGCTGACGTAGAGTCATGTTCCAAACATTTCCAATCTCTCAGTTCGAGAGCTCGATAACTGAGAGTATAGTGGGCTCAGCGAGGAGGCCAGTAGATTTGACGTGGGTGATTTCGCGAGCGCCTCGCGCGCCCCCTGTTCGACGCGCCAGAGGCGAAAGACGTCTACTATTGGGGTTCGGGAGCAGCGGAGACGCCGGCCCGCAACTTGAAACCGCTACGATCGAGCGACCAAATATTGCGAGAGGTCGCTAACGCTCAGGCCGGTCAAGTCCTTTGCAAGCTCCCCGACAATGGATTTTTGGACGGCGGGAGAAAGCGATCGACGCAGATCTGCGAGCGTTCGCGGCGGTGCTACGATTACAAGACGCTCTGTTTGCAGCTCTCTCAGAAGGCGATCCAGAGCACCGGCGACGGTGCGGGCGAACCTGTGTTTCTCGACGTCATGCCAATCGGTCTGTTCCATCGCACTGCGGTTCGGCTGGATGCGCGACAGCACTCGTCCCGGCTTGTCCGACCCTTGTTCATGGGTCGGCGGGTTCTCATCTTCAAACGCCTGTTGGACTTTCAGGCGTGGTTTTAGACCATCCCCTTCATTGAGTAGGAAGAGGGCCTTGCGGCCGTCTCCGACAAAAACAACGGCGCGATGCGGCAACCTGATGTACGGCTCTTTCTTTGTCATGGACGCCTCGCAAGAGCCCGGCTTTCAAGCATTTTTCACCGACTTTCATGCTCTATTCGGAACGCCGGCCGCTCTCGAACAGAAACCACACGCGTCCCTCTGCCTCATCGATCCACGGCTCAATCAGGCTGGCGGTGGCAACGTCGCGATTTTCGTCGCATAGCTCGTGCGTCTGTCGGAGACGCTCAATCAGTTGAATGTTGTCGTCACGCAGTTCCGCAAGCATGTCGAGCGGCGTCACATAATCTGCGTCGTTGTCCAGCACACGTTGAAGACGAGAAACGTGTCCAATTGAGCGGATGGTCGTCCCGCCAATCTTGCGGACACGCTCGGCTATCAAATCTGTCGTCGCGAGAAGCTGGGCGCCCTGATCGTCCAGCATCAGGTGATCATCGCGAAAATGCGGACCCGAAACGTGCCAATGGAAGTTTTTCGTTTTGATATACAGCGCCAGCATGTCGGCCAGCAGCATCGTCAGAGCTCCGGAAATATCCCGCACGGCATTGGAGCCAAGACTGCTCGGGGTATGGAGTGGTGCGGCTCGACGCGATCGCGCTTCCGACATATCCATGTCACTACCCCTCTGCTTCACAAGGCTGGGCTCGCTCGCGCTTGACCTTGTGACAAATCTGATGATGTTGCCATTATTCGCTCCACACGTTGATTGGGGAAGGAGACGCATTTCTTCAGCTGGGCTGCGATGCCGCCCATCAAATCATGTCAGCCCCCTCGCCCTCAGCATTGGCAGCCGGTCGGGTAATCACTTGCCCGGCGAGCCCCGAGACGATTGACGCACTCCCTCTCGCAAACCGTACCTTCTAACGAAGCAGATTGACACTGCGCGGCAAATGACGGCCGTCAATATTCCGTCAGGCTTTCGCGTATCAGATTTCGCAAACCACGACCGCCTGCCTTGTCGCAAATCACGTCGTCGCGGATCTTCGATTGAGTCCGATTGCGCCGAAAGCCGCACCGCAATCGGGCGCGCAAGAACATTCGTGGCGATAAAGTTGACGATCATCAAGGCGGCCGTCCTCGCCCGGTGCGATAGGAATTTCGGGTGCCGGGTGCTGAACCGGCGCATGGCCTCGAACGCACAATCGTTCAAAGGATTGGCATGCAAAGTATGTACGGCCCCGCAGCGCCCACCTCCCTGGAGTCGTAGATGACCGATCCCGAAGACGGTCCAACGTTCCACCCCACGCGCCGCGACGTCATCGCAGCCGGTGCCGTCGTCCCCATTGCCATGGCGTTGCCGCCGGGCGCAGCGGCTCAGTCGCCCTCGGTGGCAGCGGCGTCCGGGCGGGTCGCGGTGAGCCTCACCATCAACGGAACGCAGCATGTCCTCACGATCGATCCGCGAACGACGCTGCTCGACCTGCTACGCGAGCATCTCGACCTGACCGGGACCAAGAAGGGTTGCGATCAGGGCCAGTGCGGCGCCTGCACGGTGCTATCCGATGGGCGACGGATCAATTCGTGCCTGACCTTCGCGGTCATGTTTGAGGGCCGGCACATCACCACGATCGAAGGCCTCGCGGCAGGCGGCACGCTGCACCCATTGCAGCAGGCCTTCATCGATCATGACGCATTCCAGTGCGGATACTGCACGCCTGGGCAACTCTGCTCGGCGGCCGGGCTGATGGCGGAAGGCCGCGCGAAGACCCCGGATGAGATCCGCGAACTGATGAGCGGCAACATCTGTCGCTGCGGCGCTTACCCGAACATCGTCGCGGCGATACAGCAAGCGATGGGGCGATCATGATCAATTTTCAGTACGTGCAGGCCACCGATGTGGCGGACGCCGTACGCCAGACCGACGGCGATCCACGTGCCAGGTTCGTCGCCGGCGGCACAAACCTGATCGACCTGATGAAGATGGAGGTCGAGCAGCCGACGCGGGTGATCGACATCACGCGACTGCCGCTCCGCCAGGTCGAGCCCACCCCGAGCGGCGGCCTGCGCATCGGCGCTCTCGTGCCCAACACCGATCTTGCCTATCACCCGCTGGTCGAGGAGCGCTATCCGGTCCTCAGCAGCGCGATCATGGCTGGTGCGTCGCAGCAGCTGCGCAACATGGCATCGACGGGCGGCAACCTACTGCAGCGCACGCGCTGTGCTTACTTCTATGATGTTGCGACGCCCTGCAACAAGCGGACGCCTGGGACCGGCTGCTCGGCGATCGAGGGGCTAAACCGCGGCCACGCAATCCTCGGCACCAGCCAGGCCTGCATCGCAGTGCATCCCTCCGACATGTGCGTCGCGATGATGATGCTGGACGCGACCGTGCATGTCACCGGGCCGACCGGCGACCGCGTGGTCCCGTTTGCGGACTTCCACCGGTTGCCGGGGGATGCGCCTCAGCGCGATACCAACCTCAACCCCGGCGAGATCATCACCGCGGTCGAGCTGCCACCAAAAGGGTTCGCCAGCCACCATACCTACCTGAAAATTCGCGACCGGCTCTCCTATGCGTTCGCCCTCGTAGCCATCGCGGCCGGGCTCGATCTCGACGGCGATACCATCAAGGAGGGGCGCTTCGCGCTCGGCGGCATCGCGCACAAGCCGTGGCGCGATCCGAAGGCCGAAGCCGTGCTCCGCGGCCAGCCGGCAAACGCCGCGACATTCACCCGCGCGGCCGACGTGCTGCTGCGCGATGCCCGCGGCTACAAGTATAACACCTTCAAGATCGATCTGGCACGGCGCTGCATCGTGCGCGCGCTCGGCCAGGCCGCGCGCGCCACGCCGCAGTCGCAGTCGCACAAGAAGATCGCGTGAGCACCGCCATGGCAGGCTATATCGGCACCTCCCAGTCCCGGATCGACGGCGTCAAAAAAGTCACCGGCGCGGCGAAATATGCCGCCGAGTTCAATGCGCCCGGCCTCGCATACGGCAGTATTGTCGCATCGACAATCGCCAAGGGGCGCATCGTGCACATCGATACGAGCGGCGCCAAGCGCGTCCCCAGCGTGATCGACGTGATCACGCACCAGAACCGCCCGTCCATGGCCGATAACGACAAGGCGTACAAGGACGACGTCGCTCCGCTAGGATCGCCGTTTCGCCCGCTCTACGACAACAGGGTCATGTTCAACGGGCAACCGATCGCGCTGGTTGTCGCCGAAACGTCGGAAGTCGCGCGCGACGCGGCGTCGCGAATTCGGGTGGAGTACACCGAGGAGCCTCACGTCACCAACCTGTTCCAGCAGCTCGACGCAACCATCTCGGTTCCGCAGCCGACGAATCCGAGCGAGGCCGTGTTCACGCCGCCGAGCGCGCGCGGCACGCCCGAACAGGCGCTCGCATCTGCGGCGGTGCGCCATGAAGGCACTTATTACGTTCCGATCGAGAACCACAACGCGATGGAGCTTTTTACCGCGACGGCGGTCTACGAGCCAGGCGGCAAGCTCACAGTGTACAATAAGACGCAGGGCGTCCAGAACGTCCAGCGCTATGTCTGCGGCGTGTTCGGCATGAAGCCGGAAGATGTGCGCGTCCTGTCGCCCTTCATGGGCGGCGGATTCGGCTCGGGATTGCGCCCGAATTTCGAGGTTGTGCTGGCGGTGCAGGCTGCGCTCGCGCTGCGCCGCCCGGTGCGCGTGGTGCTGACCCGCCCGCAGATGTACGCGCTTGGCTACCGGCCGGCGATGCTTCAGCGCATCGCGATTGGCGCCAACAGCGGTGGAACGCTCGACGCGATCACCCATGATGTGATCACCGTGACCTCGCAAAACGAAACGTTTTTCCGCCAGGAGACCGGCTGGTCGGCCCTGCTCTACAAATCCGCCAACGCGACATACGCGCACCGGCTCGCGCGGCTCGACCGCCCAACCTCCTCCGATCAACGCGCGCCGGGTGCCGCCACCGCCGTCTATGCACTCGAGTGCGCCATGGACGAGCTCGCGGTCGCCCTCAAGATTGATCCGCTCGACCTTCGAATGCGGTGCTATTCGGACCGCGACCAGATCCGCGACCGACCCTACAGCAGCAAGGCGCTACGCGAGTGCTACGCCCAAGGCGCGGCGGCCTTCGGCTGGGACAAGCGCAATCCGGCGCCGCGCTCGATGCGCGACGACGGCGACCTGGTGGGCTGGGGCATGGCGACCGGCGTGTGGGACGCAACGCAGATGCCGATCACGGTGCGGATCGCGCTCAGCGCCATCGGCCATGCGGAGGTCGCATGCGCGACCTCTGACATCGGCACCGGCACCTACACCATCATGGCGCAAGTCGCGGCCGATTCGCTCGGGATCCCGCTCGAGAACGTCAGCATCAAGCTCGGCGACTCGGCTCTGCCGCCATCACCGGTCGAAGGCGGCTCGTGGATCGCGGCCTCGGTGTCGAACGGCATCGCGACGACGGCCGCCGCCATCCGCGAGAACCTGTTGCAGATCGCCAAGACAATGCCGAACACCCCGCTCGCCAACGTCGGGCCGGACGACGTCGCGCTCGCAGGCGGCGATCTCGTGAGCCGGCTGGATGCGACGCGCGCGGTCGCGATCGTCGATGTCATGCAGCATGGCGGCATCGACCGCATCGCGCAGGAAAAGACCACGTCCCCTGTCCAGGACGAGGACCGAGCGCACAACACGCATTCGGCGACCTTTGCCGAGGTCAAGGTGGACGAGCAGCTCGGGGTGATTCGCGTCGCGCGGGTGGTCAGCGCGGTCGCGGCCGGCCGCATCCTCAACACCAAGACCGCGGCGAGCCAGATTCTCGGCAGCGTGGTGTGGGGTATCGGGATGGCGCTCCAGGAGGAGACGCTGATCGATCACCGGTTCGGCCGTGTGATGAACGCCAACATCGCCGAATATCATGTCCCGGTGAACGCCGACGTCTACGATATCAAGGTCATCTTCGTCGACGAGCCGGACGACAGCAATCCGCTGGGAGTGAAAGGGCTAGGCGAGATCGGCCTCGTCGGGGTCGCCGCAGCAATCGCCAACGCAGTCTATCACGCGACCGGAAAGCGAGTGCGCGACCTGCCGATCACGCTCGACAAGGTGATTGGCGTAGCGTGAGGCGCTTGTGTGTCCGGGAGCGCAAGCGGATGTGATGGAGGCAGTCTCTGTCGCCGAGGGTGCGAGATCGGCTCGTTAGGGAATGACCTTCCTGGCGCGCAGGGCAACGAAGAAGGCGCGGAACATTTCCTCGCTGTCGATGCACTCGGCGAAGCCCGCCTGCCGCGCCTTGATCGTGCTCGACACATTGTCGAAGCCACTATTGAAGATGAAGTCGGCGAAGTTCCACGATACGAGCTTCTCGTAGGGCGTGTCGAGCAGACCATATTTCGCGGCGATCTCACGCCACAGGTCGGCCTTGTCGGTCATGTAGGACGAGAGTGGGATCGGGACTGGCTCGGCGACCTCAATTTCGAACATGCGGGCGATGCGCGGCCAGATATACTGCCAACGGAATTGGTCGCCGTTCGTAATATTGAAGATTTCGTCGCGCGCAGCCGGAGTGACACCGGCCCAAACGGTCGCTGCTGCCAAAAGGTCTGCGGAACTGACCTGATAGAGGGCGCGATGGGCCTTGCCCGAGCCGGGGAAGCGCAGTGGAATCCCAAGCTCCTTGGAAATTGTCGCATAGACGGCTATCGCCACACCCAGGTTCATTGGGTTGCCGGTGGCGTAACCGATGATCGCCTCGGGGCGCAGAGCCGTCCAATGCCATGACTTTCCGACCTGCTGGCGCCGGAGGAAATCCTCCTGATCATAGTAGAAGTTCGGCGACATCAGGCGCGGATCGTCCTCGCGGGCTGGCGTCTTGAACGGCCCGAGGTCGGAGCCATACGCCTTGCCACCCTGATAGAAGGTCAAGTGGCTCAGAGCTGGCGACGCCATTTCGACCACCTCGACGAGGTTCTTCAAAATCGCCACGTTCACTCTGGACCGCTCGGAGGCACTCGCTTTCTCGATATAGGCCGCGAAGACGAGATGCGTCACGCCGTTGAGCTCGCCGAGCTTGCGCACGACATCCTGCCGGTCAAGCAGGTCGACCGTCAGGCCCTCGACACCTTCGGGAAGGTCGGCGTTGCGGCGGGAGAGGCCGTAAACCTTGGCCCCCCGTGTATTGGCCCACGCGGTTGCCGCCGCCCTGCCGGACACGCCGTGTACACCGGCGACGAGAACCACATTCTTCGAGCTCACTCGAAATTCCTTTCTGTGACTGCTGCCGGCGCGGGCGAGGCTCAACGCGAGGCCGCGGTCAGCGCGACGCAGACCGCGGACACATATCTAAGATGGGCTCGCTGCTCCTTCCTTCACGCTCTGCGCCGCCGCCAGCCAGTTCTCCCACATCGCTGGATCGACCGGGGAGCCATCGGCCCATTTTAAACCGGCGAGCAAAAATGCGACTTGCTCCTGAGGTCTGTCCATGCGCCGCCAGACGATCTCCACGAAGATCCGCATCGCATCGTAAGCCTCAATTAAAGTCATTGTTTCATGAGCCTGCATGGCAGACACTGTTCCGCAATTCATGACGCTGCGGGCGCGGCTGACGGCGCATGCTGGCGCAACCAGGCGCGCAAGGCCTCGACGCCCACGGCGCCGGGGCGTTGAGCGACGACGTTGCCCCTGTGGAACAGTATCAGGGTCGGAATGCTTCGAATATTGTAGCGGGCCGACAGCTCCGCTTCGGCCTCGGTATCGACCTTCAGGAAGCGAAGCTCGGGTTCGAACTCGGCGGCGGCGCGCTCGAAAACCGGCGCCATCGCTTTGCAAGGCCCGCACCATGCCGCCCAAAAATCGACCACAACCGGAATATCGTTGCGCTGGATGTGCGTGTCGAAGCTGCGGGCGGAAACCGGCGTCGGATGTCCGTTAAAGAGCTGCTGTCGACAGTGTCCGCATTTCGCTTTGCGGGCATCCCTCCCATCCGGGATACGGTTCGTGCTCGTGCAATGCGGGCAAACGATATGGCGGCCCTCTTTGCTCATGGCTCAATGTCTCCCGAATTAGTGCGACGCCAGAGGTTGCTTGCGATCCGGCGGCGGAAAGCTTTCATCGAGTTCGGCCAGATCCCGAGACGTCAGCCGAACGTCGAGCGCACCACGGTTCTCGCGCACATGCTCGGGCTTGCCCGACTGCGGGATCGCACATACGCCATCCTGGCGCAGCACCCAGGCCAGCGCCACTTGTGCCGGTGTCGCGCCGAGACGTGTTGCAATCGACTTGAGCGTGACGTGATGCAACACACGCCCCTGCTCGATCGGCGAATAGGCCATGATCGGCAGGCCGCTGCGCTGGCACGAAGGCAGGAGATCGAACTCGATACCGCGGCGCGCGAGGTTGTAGAGCACCTGATCGGTCGCGACATTTGCACCATTGGGCAAGTCGAGGAGTTCCTGCATGTCGGCGACGTCGAAATTACTGACGCCCCAGTACCGGATCTTACCCGCGCCCACCAAGGTTTCGAAGGCATCGACTGTCTCTTCCAGCGGAACCGACCCCCGCCAATGCAGCAGATAGAGGTCGATCACATCCACCCCAAGCCGAGCCAGGCTTCGGTTGCAGGCTGCTATCGTGCCGTGCCGCGTGGCGTTGTGAGGGAGCACCTTGCTCACCAGGAAAATCTCGTCACGCCGCCCCTTGATCGCCTCGCCGACGACACGCTCGGCGCCACCGTCGGCATACATCTCGGCCGTATCGATCAAACTCATGCCGAGATCGATGCCGAGACGTAGCGCGTTGACCTCCTTCGTTCGAATCAGCGGATTCTCGGCCATGTGCCAAGTCCCTTGGCCGAGCTTCGGAATATATTCACCTGAAGGAAGCACGATTGTCCGAGTGGTCTCTATCACAGTCATAGGGGGCGCTCCCTGGTCCTCCACACTTTGATGCAAATGTGCGAACTCCGGCAGGATCTGGTGCGGCAGGCTAAAGCAACATCTCGAAGAGCCGCGAGGCGAGTTCCCACTGCTTCGTCTGCGGATTTTTCAAGTCCGGCTCGATGATTTTCAATGCGCGTGCAAGCGCGACGCCAAGTCCCCCGGCAAGGTCCGGCAGCATTGCTTCGGTCTCGTCGCTATAGCTGAATTGCAGCGGCGGCCTGTGAGCGAGACGGTCGAGAATCGGCGCCCGCTCTATCGTTTCGTCCATTTTCCTGAATTGCTCGATGCATTCCTGGAGCCCGGCGGTGATCGGAAGATTCCAGGGCTCGATCAGGACGTCGCCGCCAGCTTTGGCGTCGGCCTCGGCGCGCAGTAACAACCGATAAATCCTATGATCGATGAACTCCTCGTAGCGCTTGAGGTCAGCCTTGTCGAAGTCGAGACCAGCCGCCTCGCGAAATAATCGCTGGAGCTTCCGCACGCCCTCTGGGCGCGGCGGCGGCATCTTGTCGGGAGGAAGTTGCGCGATCATCGGTCACGTTTGCCATTTTCCGCCGCCAGTCGCATTGACAGGCGTCATATGCTCAGAGATCTTTCGTCTCATGCTGCGGCGGCCTGCACCGGCTCTCCGCTTTGGCTGGTCCGCGCCGTCTCGAGAAACGCGTGGATCTGCTGCACGACCGTTGCTCCCTCGCCGATCGCCGCGCCAACGCGCTTGACGGATCCGAAACGCACATCACCCACTGCAAACACACCAGCCACGTTCGACTCGAGCGATGGCACGCTGGCGCCGTCGACCGATAGGAGGTCGTCAGGAGGGATGTTCGTGCCTGTTCGCACAAACCCCTTGCTGTCGCGGCTGACGTTGCAACCGCTCAGCCACTCTGTTGCCGGCTCCGCACCGATGAACATGAAGACGTTGCGGATCGTTTTCTCAACTTCCGCGCTGGTCCCGGTGCGCCAGCGGACGCGTTCGAGTTGGCCCTGCTCGTTACCCGACAACCTTACGATCTCCGTGCAGGTGAGCAACTCGATATTCGCTGTCGCTGCGATCCTGTCTATCAGATATTGCGACATACTCTCCGAGAGGCTAGATCCCCGCACAAGCATCCATACCTTCTTGGCATAGCGGCTGAGAAACACCGCCGCCTGCCCTGCGGAGTTGCCTCCGCCGACCAGCACCACCTCCTCGTTTCGGCATAGGCGAGCCTCGATCGGGGAAGCCCAATACCAAACTCCCCGCCCCTCGAAATGCTCCAAATTTGGTATGTTCGGCCTGCGATATCGCGCACCACTCGCGATCACGACACTCAGCGCGGTGACGCTAAGGCCGTCCGAAAGCTCGATCACGAAGGGATGGTGCTCACAACGAAGGTTCGTGACCGCCTCGGGGATGACCATCTCCACGCCGAACTTCTGTGCCTGCACATAGGCCCGCCCTGCCAGCGCCTGGCCTGAAATACCCGTCGGAAATCCCAGATAGTTCTCGATGCAGCTGCTGGCACCAGCTTGCCCCCCGAACGCCCGTGCGTCGAAGACGCCGACCGACAATCCCTCGGAGGCCGCATACACGGCCGCCGCAAGTCCGCCCGGGCCGGCACCGACAATTGCCACGTCGTATCGGCGCCCTTCGAGATCCGGAGGGACCATCCCCAGGACCCGCCCCAACTCAGTTTCACTCGGATTTTTCAGGATCGCCCCGTTCGGACAGACCACCAGCGGCAATTCTTCCGGTTTGCAAGGATAATGCTCCAAAAATGCTTGCGCATCCGGATCCTTTGCGGGGTCGAGCATTTGGTGCGGATAGGCGTTGCGTGCCAAGAACTCGAGCAGACGCACCATGCCGGGATGGCCATCGTGCCCGACGAGACAAGGGCCGCCGGCGCCCGCCTCGATGAGGAACACCCGTCGCAAGACCAGGGCGCGCATGATGCGCTCGCCGAGTTGAACGTCGGCGATCAGCAGGGCGCGAAGTTTGGCTGGCGGAAGCAACAGCGTTTCAACGGGCTCGGCTGCGCGCGCATCGACCAAGGCGGGTCCGCCGGAGAGTTGCGCGACTTCGGCGACAAATTCGCCTGCACCCATTTCGACGATTTTCCCCGCGCGGCCAAGTCGATCGCGAGCCTCGATGGATACCCGACCGGCAACGATGACGAACATGCCCGGTGGAATCTCGCCCGTCCGAAATAGATATTGATCGACGGCATAGTGCTTGATCTCGCCGAACCTGCGCATGCGGTCGATCTCGTCCGGCCCGAACTTGGGAAACATGTGCTCCCGGCGGGACTCAAGCATGCCGTTACTGCCCGTCTGGAGACCAGCGACAACCGTGTTGGATAGATCGTCCATTCTATGCGCCTTTCAGGACCATGGCCCCTGCACAGCGGAAGCGCTCCAAGGATAGCCTCGCGGCGCGTGCTGTGCGGTCAACCACTGGTCCGTCGTGAAGGCCTCGATCGCCCAAGAGCCATTGAATCGGCCAATGCCGGAATTCTTCTCGCCGCCAAACGGGCAGGTCGGCAAGTCGATGACCGATTGATCATTGACATGAGCCATGCCCACCTGCATTCGCTCGGCAAAGTGCACGCCCCGATGCAGGTCGCGCGTGAATACGGCGCCGCTCAGTCCAAAACTCGTCTCATTGGCCACAGCCAGGGCTTCTTCGGCACTGCCTACCCGGAGGATCGGCGCCAGAGGTCCGAATATTTCTTCTGCTGCAAGTTCCATCTGGTTCGTGACGTTCACGAAGACATGCGGTGGCAAAACGAGACCGTCCGGCTCGGCTCCGAGCACCTGTTTACAGCCGTCGTCGCGGGCGCGGTGAACGCGTGCCATCAGCTTCTGAAGCTGCGAGTTGTTGATGATCGGACCAATCATGGTATCGCCATCGCGGGGGTCGCCGGTTTTCAATCTCGCTACCCGCTCCGTGAAGCGTTCAACGAACGAGTGATAGACGGGCTCCTCGACAATGAGGCGATTTATAGCGATGCAGATCTGGCCCTGATGAAGAAACTTGCCGAATGTTGCGGCCTCGACGGCCTGATCCAGATCGGCGTCCGCGAGCACAACGAAGGGAGCATTGCCGCCGAGTTCCAGATCGATGCGCTTGATGATCGGCGCCTTTGCCGCAAGTTCCGCGATCCTGCGGCCGACCGGCGTCGAACCCGTAAACGAAATGACTCGTGGAACAGGATGACTGACGAAAGCGTCGCCGATATCGCTGCCGGCCCCGACGATGACGCTGAGGAGCCCCGCCGGCAAACCGGCCTCCTCGAGGATTTTCGCCAACAACAATCCGCCCGTGACCGGCGTATCACTTGAAGGTTTCACCACAACGGCATTTCCTACCGCGAGCGCCGGCGCGATGGTGCGATTGCTCAGATGGAGCGGCCAGTTCCAAGGACTGATCGCCCCGACCACTCCGACCGGCTTGCGCCGCACCTGATTTTCCTTGCCGGGAATGTCGGACGGAATGTAGCGGCTTTCGACCGCATGCGGCACCGAACTCGCCCACAGCATGACCGTATGAGTCACTTCCCACTCAAGGTTCGCCTTCAGTCGCGTGCTGCCGGATTCCTTGATCAGCCAATCGACGATTTCACCACGGCGCGCTTCCATCACGCCTGCCGCGCGGCGGAATACCTGCGCCCGCACCCCTGGAGCTGAGACGGCCCACTCCACCTGAGCCTTGGCAGCCGCTGCAAACGCGGCATCAAGATCGCGACGATCGGCCTGCTTGATTTCGAGGAGGACATCGCCGGTAAACGGATTCGTGTCGACCAGTCTGTGATCTGCCTGACCATGGCGCCAGCTTCCGGCAATCGGTAGCAGCTCGAACCGATCATAAGGCTGCGGGTCTCTCGTTTGAACCTTGCTGCCATCCGCTACTCTGGCTTCGTGGCGGTCGGAACTACGGCTGGCACTGCGCGCGACCATGTCCATCTCCCAGCAGGTTGGCTTTGGTAGCTGACGATGACGCAACGAACGATGCTCTGCCTTGACAGCCGTCAACAAACGCCGGAAAGCATTGCATCATCAACTGTCGTTTACGTTTCGCCCGCGCGTTCGGGGCCTCTGATCAGGCAGTGTAGTGTGGGCATCAATAAAATCTCGGGATCGGACCCAGCTGGGGCGTCGGTCTGTCCGACAAGTCGAAGACCATTTCGTCAACATAGCACCAGCCCCAGCCTTCTGGCGGATCATAGGCTTCAATGATGGGATGACCGGTTGCGTGAAAATGCTTCGTCGCGTGCCGATTCGGCGACTGATCACAGCAACCGACATGACCGCAGGTTCGGCAAACGCGTAAGTGTAGCCATGGGTCGCCCAGTTGCAGGCATTCTTCACATCCCAGAGCACTGGGAACGACGTCATGAATTCCTGCCAAGTGCCTGCAACGCTTTGCCATGTCATCCCCTCATTATCTGTCTGCTGCGTTCCGTCTGATCTCAAATCCCCGCCCGTTGCAGAGCGAAGGCCGTTCTTCGCCCTAACAGCTCGGGCAGGCCGTTCAGTGCAATCTCCGCTTCGGAGATGGCGCGTTGAACTGCGCTATTTCCGCCGTCTGCGGAGCCTTGCCGTTGAAGGTCAGCACATTGCCCTCGGCGGAGATCGCGACCTTGTCGCCGTCCTTCACCTCGCCGGCGAGGATCATTTCGGCCAGGGGATCCTGCAGATATTTTTGGATCACCCGCTTCAGCGGTCGCGCGCCGTAAGCGGGATCCCAGCCCTTCCCGGCGAGCCAATCCCTCGCATCCGCATCAAGCGTGAGCGTAATCTTGCGATCGGTCAGCAACTTCTGCAGCCGCGCGAACTGGATCTCGACGATCCGCCCCATCTCGCTGCGTTGCAGGCGGTGGAACAGGATGATCTCGTCGACGCGGTTGAGGAATTCGGGGCGGAAATGCCCGCGCACCATGCCCATGACCTGCTCGCGCACGGCCGAGGTATCCTCGCCCTCCGGCTGGTTCACCAGGAACTCCGAGCCGAGGTTCGAGGTCATGATGATCAGCGTGTTGCGGAAATCCACGGTGCGGCCCTGGCCGTCGGTCAGGCGGCCGTCGTCGAGCACCTGTAACAGCACATTGAAGACGTCTGGATGCGCTTTCTCGATCTCGTCGAACAGCACCACCTGGTAGGGCCGGCGCCGCACCGCTTCGGTGAGCGCGCCACCCTCGTCATAGCCGACATACCCCGGAGGGGCGCCGATCAGCCGCGAGACCGAGTGCTTCTCCATGTACTCGGACATGTCGAGGCGGACCATCGCGGTCTCGTCGTCGAACAAGTACTCCGCTAGAGCTTTCGTCAACTCGGTCTTGCCGACACCGGTGGGGCCCAAAAACATGAACGAGCCCATTGGCCGGTTGGGGTCCTGCAAGCCTGCCCGCGAGCGACGAACGGCCGTCGCGACCGCACGCACGGCCTCCGCCTGGCCGACGACGCGCTCACTCAGCGACTCTTCCATCTTCAGGAGCTTTTCCCTCTCGCCCTCCAGCATCTTGTCGACGGGCACGCCGGTCCAGCGCGAGACCACCTGCGCGATGTGGTTGGCGGTGACCGCCTCCTCTACCATCTCGCCGGAGTTCTGCGTTGTGTTTTCCTTGGCCTCGATCTCGGCAAGCTGCTTCTCGAGCTGCGGGATCCGGCCGTAGGCCAATTCGCCCGCCCTCTGGAATTCGCCGCGGCGCTGAGCATTGGCGAGTTCGACGCGCAACCCGTCGAGCTCCGCCTTCAGCTTCTGGGCGTTCACGAGCTTGCTCTTCTCGGCGCTCCAGCGCGCCGTGAGCGCCGCGGCCTTCTCCTCGAGATCGGCGAGCTCTTTCTCGAGCGACTGCAGCCGAATCTTGGAGCCAGGATCGCTTTCCCTCTTCAGGGCTTCCTGTTCGATCTTCAGCCGAACAATTTCCCGATCCAACGAGTCCAGCTCTTCCGGCTTGGAATCGACCTGCATCTTCAGCCGCGCCGCGGCTTCGTCCATGAGGTCGATCGCCTTGTCGGGCAGGAAGCGGTTGGTGATATAGCGGTGCGACAGCGTCGCAGCCGCAACAAGCGCGGAATCGGTGATGCGCACGCCGTGATGCTGCTCGTACTTGTCCTTCAGGCCGCGCAGGATCGAGATGGTGTCCTCGACCGAGGGCTCGCTGACGAAAATCGGCTGGAACCGCCGCGCCAGCGCAGCGTCCTTCTCGACGTGCTTCTGATACTCGTCGAGCGTGGTCGCGCCGATGCAGTGCAGCTCGCCGCGGGCAAGCGCGGGCTTGAGCAGGTTGGAAGCATCCATTGCGCCGTCAGTCTTGCCGGCGCCGATCAGCGTGTGCATCTCGTCGATGAACAGGATGAAGGTACCCCCGCTCGCGGTGACTTCCTGGAGCACGGACTTCAGCCGCTCCTCGAACTCACCGCGGTATTTCGCGCCGGCGATCAGCGCGCCGAGGTCGAGCGCAAGCAGCTTCTTGTCGTGTAGGCTCTCCGGCACGTCACCATTGACGATGCGCAGCGCGAGCCCTTCCGCGATCGCGGTCTTGCCGACGCCGGGCTCGCCGATCAGGACGGGGTTGTTCTTGGTCCGGCGCGACAGCACTTGAATCGTGCGGCGGATCTCCTCGTCGCGGCCGATGACCGGATCGAGCTTGCCGTCGCGCGCCGCCTGGGTCAGGTCCCGGGCATATTTCTTCAACGCGTCATAGGCGTTCTCGGCCGTCGCAGAATCCGCGGTGCGGCCCTTGCGCAGGGATTCGATCGCAGCATTTAAGTTCTGCGCGTTAACCCCGCCCTTGGCCAGCAGTTGGCCAGCCTCGGTGTTCTTGTCGATGGCGAGGCCGATCAGCAGCCGCTCTACGGTGACGAAGCTGTCGCCGGCCTTCTCGGCTGCCTTTTCGGCAGCGTCAAAGGCTCGCGCGAGTTCGGGGGCAAGATAAACCTGCCCGGCGCCGCCGCCGGAGACCTTTGGCACCTTGTTCAGGGCATCATCGGTCGCCTTCAGGATTGCACGGGAATTACCGCCGGCGCGGTCGATCAGGCCAGACGCCAAGCCCTCGCTGTCATCCAGCAGGACCTTCAGCATGTGCAGGGTGGAGAATTGCTGATGACCTTCGCGCATTGCCAGCGACTGCGCGGATTGGATGAAGCCCCTGGAGCGCTCGGTATATTGTTCAATATTCATCGTCGTCTTCCCTCGGCCTGCTGCTCCGCCCCAAAAATGCGATCAGCGAGGATACCGGGCTTCCGTTCGATCGCGCTCAAATATTGAAGACGCGCGACCTGCTCGCCAACCGCACGCTGCTCTGAGAATTATGTGCAAAGGTACGCATACCTCATCCTCTCGCAATTTCTGCAAGCGCGCGCTGACATTCGTCAACTCGTCAAGCGGCTTTCGCCGCACGCGTGCTGATGGTTGTCAATGCGCATGTTGCGTCGAGCTGTCATGAAAGCGAGATGATGCCTTCCGAAATCGCTCAACCCTTCTCAGCTCACCAGTCATCACAGGAGTTCGACCCATGGCGAAATCAGCCATCGCGGACGCAGGAATCAGGCTTTGCATCAACGGCTCCGAGCATCTGCTGCAGATCGAGCCGCGGGTCACGCTGTTGGATGCGTTGCGTGAATACGCGCATCTCTTTGGTACCAAGAAAGGATGCGATCAGGGCCAGTGCGGCGCCTGCACCGTTCACGTCGATGGACGGCGTGTCCTCGCATGCCTGACGCTTGCGTCCCAGGTCGAAGGGCTGGCGATTACCACCATCGAGGGCTTGGCAGTCAACGGCAGCCTGCACGCGGTGCAGGAGGCGTTTATCCGCCACGATGCCTTCCAGTGCGGATACTGCACGTCTGGTCAAATCATGTCGGCTGTCGCTTGTATTAACGAAGGCCGGACCGGTTCGGACACCAGCATCCGCGAATATATGTCGGGCAATCTATGCCGTTGCGGCGCCTATCCGCACATCGTCGCGGCTGTGCGCGACGCGGCGCAAGCGATGGATTTGGGAGAGGGGCGCGGTCGATGAACAATTTCGAGTATGTTCGGGCCACAGCCATTCCCGACGCGCTGAGGGCCGTAGCCGATCAGGCAGGTTCCCGCTTCCTCGCTGGCGGTACCACCATGGTCGACCTGATGAAATGCGGCGTGGAGGTCCCTTCAGCGCTCATCGACATTACGCGCTTGCCGGGCCTCGACACGATCGAAGCCGGTCCGGCGAGCGTGCGCATTGGCGCCCTCTCAAGAATGAGCGATGTCGCCGATCACCCCACGATCCGGAAAGAGTTTCCGGTCCTGTCGGAATCGCTGTGGCGCGGCGCCTCGGCGCAACTGCGCAACATGGCCACGATCGGTGGCAATCTCATGCAGCGGACACGCTGCAGCTATTTCCGCGAGCCAGGGGTCTACAGTGCCTGCAACAAACGCAATCCCGGGTCTGGCTGCGCAGCACTTGAGGGCGTCAACCGCGGCCACGCTGTCTTGGGCACGAGTCCGAGCTGCATCGCTACAAATCCCGGTGACTTTGCAGTTGCGCTTGTCGCCTTCGACGCTGCGGTCTATGTCGAAAATGGCAAGCCACGCCGCATCCCGATTGATGACTTTTTCACTTTACCCGGCGACACGCCCGACGTTGAGCATCCGCTCTCGCCGGGCGAGTTGATCGTCGCGGTCGAGATCCCGACCTCCCCGGCGTTGCGCCGCTCGCACTATCTCAAGGTCCGCGATCGCGAGTCTTACGAGTTCGCGGTGGCGAGCGCCGCTGTTGGCCTGGAACTCGAGGCGGACGGGCGCACGATCCGCGACGTCAGGGTCGCGCTCGGCGGCATCGCCACGAGACCGTGGCGGGCACGTACGGTCGAAGCCGCGCTTGTCGGACGTACCTTCGACGAGCCGACCGTGCGGGCCGCGAGTCGCCTGGCCACCGAAGGCGCCGTCGACCATGGCGAAGACCGTTTCAAGATTGACCTGGCTCCCCGCGTGGTCGCGCGTGCGCTGCTGACCGTTGGAGGGACTTCCTGATGTCTACCACCAGTTCTGAATCTCTGAAGAGCAACGGAGCGTTTCTCGGCCGCCGCATCGCGCGTGCTGATGGCGTTGCGAAAGTCACCGGGCGAGCCGACTACGCCCTCGAACACGATTTGGCAGATATCGTCCATGCCGTGATCGTCGAGAGCATCGTGCCGTCGGGGCGCATCGGAAAGATCGATCTTGCCGCGGCGCAGACGATACCAGGTGTACTGCGGATCTTGACTCATGCCGACGCCCTGCCGCTCAAGAGCTGTCCCATGGTTCCAGCAGGGAGCGTCATGGAGAGCTTCTTGCCGCTCCAGGACGATCGCATCCGTTACAACGGTCAACCGATTGCCCTCGTGGTCGCCGATAGCTTCGATCATGCGATCGAGGCTGCGGGCGGCGTGCGCGTCGACTACCAGGCCGAGCCGGCCGTCGCCGACATCGATGACCCAACGGCTCGACCAATTGATGTCCCCGGGGCTCCGTCATCCGGTATGGGCCGGGGCGACGCAAAGGGTGCGCTCGCGGCAGCAGCGGTTCGCATGGAGGCGACGTACACCACGCCGCGCGAATATTCCTGTCCGATGGAGCCGCTTGGAACAATCGCAGCCTGGGGCACCGATGGCGATCTGACCGTTTGGATGCCGAGCCAATGGGCAGAGGGTGCACGACGAGCATTTTCCGAGTGGTTTGCAATCCCGATGGAGAAGGTTCGTGTCATTTCTCCGTTCGTGGGAGGTGGCTTCGGAGTCAAGGTCACGGCTCACGCGGACGCGCTCCTCGCAGCGATGGCTGCACGCGAAATGCGACGACCGGTAAAGCTGGCGCTGTCGCGTCCGCAAAACTTCACCGGCAACGGCTTGCGTCCCGCGATACGGCAGAACCTGACGCTCGGCGCCAGTGAAGACGGAAAGCTGCAGGTGATCATTCACGAGAACACCAGCGAGACCTCCGTCGATGACGATTATGTCGAAGGTGGTGCGGCCACAGCCAGGGTCATGTACGCCGTGCCGAACCTGAGTTCGTCGCAGAAGCTGGTGCGGGTCAATTCCTTTACACCGAGCTGGAAGCGCGCGCCAGGAGAAGCGATCGGTGCCTATGCGCTCGAAAGCGCGATGGATGAGCTTGCTTACAAGCTTAAGCTCGATCCGATCGAATTGCGGCTACGCAATTATGCCAGTCAGGATCCCGAATCGGCGAAACCCTGGTCGACCCGCCGGCTCCGCGAAGCCTATGACGCCGGCGCACGGGCGTTTGGCTGGGAGCGACGCTCGCCGGAGCCGCGTTCGATGCGGGATGGCCACGAATTGATCGGATGGGGAATGGCGGGAGGCGCTTTCCCAAACGTGCACACGCCCGGCGAGGCCAGGGTCACGATTGCGGCCGATGGCTCGGTCGATGTTGCATCGAGCGGCGCGGACATCGGTGGCGGTACCTACACCATCCTTGCCCAGACAGCCGCCGACGCGCTCGGCGTGCCGTTCGAGCAGGTGCGCGTTCGGCTCGGCGACACCAGCCTTCCGCGCGCACCGGTCGCCGGAGTTTCGCAGATTGCCAATCTCCTCACCGGCGCCGTGGACAAGACCGCACGTGCCGCGCGCGAGGAACTGCTGACGCTGGCATCCAGTCATGCTGGTTCGCCGTTCAAGGCCAAGCGCGCGAACGATTTCACGATCAAGGATGGAAAGATCGCGCCGACGGATGGCTCCGCAGAAGCCGTCATGATTTCGGAGTTCATGCGCATGGTCGGGCGTGATCGTATCGAGGTCACGCGCAATACCATGCCGGCCGACAAGGCATCGTCCGAAAGCGAGCAGCGCGACGCGTATGACAGCTTCAAATATATGGGCCCATCGTCAGCTACCCACGCGACTTACGCATGGTGCGCGCAGTTCGTGGAGGTGCGCGTCGACGAGGACTATGGGACCGTGCGTGTCCGCCGGATGGTCGGAGCCTTTGATTGCGGCAGGCTCTACAACCCCAAGCTCGCCGAAAGTCAGTGGAAGGGTGGCATGATCATGGGAATGGGAGAGGCGCTTCTCGAAGCCATACACATCGATCGCCGCTATGCGCGCATCACCAACAATAACCTTGCCGAGTACGTCGTGCCGGTGAACGCCGACGTGCCTGATATCGAGGTCATCTCAGTCGGCGAGCCGGACTTTCACGCCAGCGCTCTCGGCGGCAAGACAGTTGGTGAAATCGGCGTCGTCGGCGCTGCCGCTGCCATCGCCAATGCCGTGTTCCATGCCACCGGCAAGCGGGTGCGCGACCTGCCGATCACCATGGAGAAGCTGATGTAGATGCGCGGCGTAACGACGGTCATCCGGCCGATGCCGGCAATCGGGACCAAAGGTCGGTGCGGGTCGCGCATCACGATCATTCCCTGCAGCTGTTGGGGGATCGGCGTCGCCCGAATTGTGGGCTCCCATTCCCAACAACACGCTGGCTCTTAAGCTATTTCATCGAGAGGCCGGCCTTTGCATGCTGACCCCGCTGATCGCCCAGATAGGCGCGGACCAACGCGATAGCGACGATGTCGCGTTGCAGAAAATGATACTCATTGGCGTCGTGCTGGCATCGGCCGTTGCGGCGGCACTGTGGGGTCTCGTCTACATCGCCGTTGGAGCACCTAACGCCGGCGCCATCCCCGCCGTGTACAGCGTATTGTCGCTGGGCAATACCGTCCTGTTCAGCATGTACCCCCGCTACCAGATCTATCGGTTCACGCAGTTGATGCTGATTTTGCTGCTCCCGTGGCTGATGGCGATTATTCTGGGTGGCTTCCACAATTCGAGCGCCGTCATCCTTTGGTCCACGCTTTGTCCATTGGGCGCCCTGGTTGTCCATGATCTTCGAGCCGCATCCCGCTGGTTCTGGGCCTTCCTCATCCTGCTTGCAAGCACCGCGTTTCTGCAATCCTTCGGCGATTCCGCCGCCCTGCCTTCTTCGATGATCACTTTCTTCTATGTACTGAATATTGGCTGCGTCCTGAGTCTTGTCTTTGCGATGCTTTACTACTTCGTCGACAAGAAAAACCGGCTCCAGGAACGATCCGAAATGCTGCTGCTGAATATCTTGCCAATTGAGATCTCCAACATATTGAAAGGTGAGTACCGTACTATCGCCGATCAGTACGACGAGGCGAGTATCCTGTTCGCCGATGTGGTGCAGTTTACCCCGCTGGCTCGGTCAATGTCGCCTATGGAACTAGTGGGGCTACTCGACGAGGTCTTCATGTGCTTCGACTTACTGGTCGAGAAATATCAGTTGGAGAAGATCAAGACCATTGGCGACTGCTATATGGTCGTTGCCGGCGTGCCGCGCCCGCGCGCCGACCATGCCCACGCGCTGGCACGCTTGGCGCTCGAGATGCAAGCTTGTGTGGCCGAGCGTGACTTCCGCGGCAGGCGACTGACATTCCGCATCGGCATGAACTCGGGCCCGGTGGTGGCCGGCATCATCGGCCGGAAGAAGTTCATATATGATCTGTGGGGCGATGCTGTGAACATGGCCAGTCGCATGGAATCTTACGGCCAGAGCGAAGCCATTCAGATCACACAGGCAACTTATCAACTGATTAAGGACGACTTCGTCTGCGAAACGCGCGGGACGATAGACGTCAAGGGATCAGGTGAAATGGAGGTCTGGCATATCTTGGGTGAAAGGCCCAACGGCCTGAAATACCTGCCGGGGATGGCAGCTTAATGAAAGAGAACGCTGATTTTCGCCGAAGCGGTTAGCTTTGGCGGTCAGGTCGTTTGACCGAAGCGTGCCACTCGATCTTCTCCATCTATGGGAAGATCTTGTTCGCCGACACTGACATCGGTCAACGCAGCGCGCGTCTCCCCACGATACAAGTTCTAAATCGCAATTGATTTGATACTCGCGACGACGGGAACCGGAGAGTAGAATGACAAAGTTCGCGCTATACGTTCCGCTTGTGGCCAAGCCCGGCAAGGAGAAAGAGGTCGAGGACTTTCTGCGGTCGGCGGTTCCACTGGTGAACGACGAACCCGGAACGATCTCGTGGTATGCGATTCAGGAGGGACCTTCCTCTTTCGCAATCTTCGATACTTTCAACGATGAGGCTGGACGCGACGCGCATCTCAACGGAAAGGTTGCCGCCGCATTGATGGAGAAGATCAAGGCAGGCGACATGTTCGACAAGACACCGGAGATTCATAAATTGAGTATCATTGCGAACAAATCAGCGAAGTAAGGTCTGGCGGTCTTTTGGGTCGCGACTGCCGTCCGCCGGCAGCGACATCCTTGGGCGCCGATTCCCGCGATGTTACTGAGGGGCCGCGAGCCGATTGGACCTTGACGCGTCGGCCGCAAGCGGAGTCCTGAATCGCGCCAGGTATGGCGCTGTACGGCTTATGGGCGATCCAGCGACCTCGGCAGGGGTGCCGACCGCCACCACCCGACCGCCTTCGTCCCCTGCACCGGGGCCGATATCCATGACCCAGTCGCTACCGGCGGCAACGCGCATGTCATGCTCGACCACGATGACGGTGTTGCCGGCTTCAACCAGCCCGTCGAGTTGTGCGATGAGCTTCTCGACGTCCGCCGGATGTAGTCCCGTGGTGGGCTCGTCAAGGACGTAGAGCGTTCGGTCACGTTGCGTCCGTTGCAGCTCGGCGGCGAGCTTGATACGCTGGGCTTCGCCGCCGGAAAGCTCCGTCGCCGGCTGGCCAAGTCGCAGATAGCCGAGGCCAACCTGCCGCAGCACATCGAGGGACCGGCGCACCGGCACCTCCTCGGCAAAGAATGCGAAAGCGGCGTCGACCGTCATTCCCAGTACGGCGGCGATGTCTTTGCCACGGTATTTGATTTCAAGGGTTTTCGCGTTGTAGCGAGCGCCATGACAGCTTGGGCACGGTGCATACACACTGGGCAGGAACAGCAATTCGACGCAAACAAAGCCTTCGCCCTCGCAGGTCTCGCAACGCCCTTTGGCAACATTGAAGGAAAAGCGGCCAGCGTCGTAGTGACGGGCGCGCGCGGACTTGGTGGCCGCGAATATCCTGCGAACGTGATCGAACAGCCCTGTGTAGGTCGCGAGGTTGGACCGTGGAGTGCGTCCGATCGCCTTTTGATCGACAACCACCAATCGCTTGATTCCCTCCATTCCACTCGCGATCCGGCCGCCGAGTGTGGTCACGACGGTTCGCTCGAGTTCGTCGCCTTCATCGTCGATCGACGGCACGGGATGGCCTAGCCTTTTTGCAATCAATTCCACCAGGACTTGGCTCACCAGGCTCGACTTGCCCGAGCCGGAAACGCCAGTCACGGTGGTGAATACTCCCAGCGGAAAATCGACATTGAGGTCATGGAGGTTGTTGCGACTGACGCCGCGCAGCCGCAACCAGCCCTTGGGCGAGCGCGGCATTCGGTTTGGCACAATGTGGTCGCCGAACAGGTAACGGCGGGTTTGCGACTCCTCTACCTGCTTGAACCCTTGTAGAGGACCGCTGTAGAGCACTTTGCCGCCGAGTTCGCCGGCGCCAGGCCCGACATCGACAACCCAATCCGCATTTCGGATCACATCGATCTCGTGTTCGACCACGAAAAGCGAGTTGCCGGAGGCCTTCAATTGGTCGAGCGCCGTCAGCAGCGCCTCGGTGTCCGCGGGATGAAGTCCGGCGGAGGGTTCGTCGAGCACATAGACGACGCCGAACAGATTGGAACGCACTTGGGTTGCCAGTCGCAGGCGCTGCAGTTCACCCGGAGAGAGTGTCGGGGTACTCCGCTCCAGCGAAAGATAGCCTAGTCCGAGGTCAAGCAGAACCGCGAGGCGGCCACCGAAGTCATCGGCGATTCGCTGCACCACCAACGCTTTCTCCGGATGCTGCCCCTTAAGCTTGGTCAGGGTGGGAGCAGTGGCCTCCGCATAGGGACGCAAGAGGTCAGCGAGCCTGGCCAGCGGAATCCTGGAGATATCGGCAATATCGAAGCCGGCAAACTTGACCGACAGCGCTTCGCGGCGAAGCCGCTTGCCGTGACAGAGCGGGCATTCGGTACTTACCATGTAGCGCGATACCCGTTTCTTGATCGACGCGCTTTCAGTGGTAGCAAAGGTGTTCAGCACATATCGCCTGGCGCTGGAGAAATTGCCGCGGTAACTGGGCTCCTCCTTGCGTCTGATCGCCCTTCGTGCCTCGTTCGCGTCATACCCGATGTAAACCGGGACCACTGGTTGCTCATCGGTATACAGGATCCAGTCGCGGGCCTTTTTCGGTAATTCGCGCCACGGACGATCGACATCGTAGCCGAGCGAAATCAGCATGTCGCGCAGGTTGCCGCCATGCCAGGCGGGCGGCCAGGCTGCAATCGCCCGCTCGCGAATGCTTTTGGAATCATCCGGCACCATCGAGCGTTCGGTCACCTCGTAGACCCGACCGAGCCCATGGCATCGGGGGCAGGCCCCCGCCGGCGTATTGGTCGAAAAAGCCTCAGCATCGAGATGCGCCTGTTGCCGTGGATAGTCGCCGGCGCGCGAGTACAGCATTCGAAGCAGGTTGGACAGTGTCGTGACGCTTCCGACGGAAGAGCGCGTGGTGGGCGACCCGCGCTGCTGCTGCAAGGCCACGGCCGGCGGAAGGCCGTCGATTTCGTCAACCTCGGGAACCGCCATCTGATGAAACAGACGACGCGCATAAGGCGAGACGGATTCGAGATACCGCCGCTGCGCCTCTGCGTAGAGCGTTCCAAAGGCGAGTGACGATTTGCCCGAGCCGGACACGCCGGTAAACACCACCAGGGCATCGCGGGGAATGGCGAGATCGATATTCTTCAAATTATGCTCGCGTGCTCCGCGCACGCGGACGAAGCCGCGCAGATCATCTCCCGCGGTGTTTAGAGAAGGAGGTTTGCTGATTTCTAACATTTACACGAGCCAACCGGAGCGAAAAGCTTGACGGCCGAGTGGAGTTCCGTCCCGAACAGGACCCACTCGACCAGATGTTCGGGCTCCATTGACGAGCCATTCGGCCGCATTGCGACGAACATATCGGCAGTGCGGGTTTCGCGTGTTGCGATCTCGCCCATCGTATCGCCGAGCGCCTCCAACCACCGCAACTCCGTCGTGCCGCCAGGAACGCAAAGGAGGATTGATCGGAAGAGCCCTCTTGTCATTGACGATAGTCAAGAAGCGACGCAGCTCTGAGACAAGCATGGTCTCAAGGCGCCGGCGGGCTATGCCCGATAGGCTTGGCTTGGTCCGGTTCGCGACTGCACCTCGCGGATAAACTCCTGCGGGCTCGTGAAGAACGAGTTCTCGATCAAGACGCCACCGATGATAGCCATAGGATGCGTTCGCAAAATATCGACGGCATGCGGTGCCGTCAGCATATTGACATCGTAGGTGCAAATCACCGGGTCGTCGTAGTTCGGCAGCACGCTATTGAGTCGCATCTCATATTCGGCCCAATCGACGCCGCTCTTCCAGTCGTCCACAGCCGTTTCGGCGTGCGCGATCATCCGCGTCAGCGGGAAACCGAGCCCGGCCCCGGCCTTCAAGGCCTCCTGGATCAAGACGAGCATGGCGTCCTTGTCGAAGCGTCCGGTCTTGAGATAGGTGTCCTCCGGCAGCGCGACTTCGAGCTGACGGCTTTTCATCGTCTTCTCCACGTCGACGCCGGCGTTGCGCAACGAATTCAGGTGATTCTCTCTGTGCTGAGAAGGAAGGACATGAAACGCGCGCTGGCCGCAGTTGATGCCGTCGCAAATGAACGGCAGCAACGTGTCGTATTCCTCCACGGCCGAACTGAAGAACGCGCAAACATGCCGGTGCTCCCGCAGCATGGATCGTCCAAAAGGAATGGGCTCGGCAGTTGAATTCATGTCAGCCTCCCGGTTGAGAGTCCTCTGGGACCTGCTTGCCATGAAATTGCTGGCCCGGCGCCAGGCCCTCTCGTTGCTCCAGGCTGTCCGCGACCTGGACGGCCAACCGATCCAGCGGAGCATGATCGAACTCGCTCTCTATCTGCGGTTCGCGGAAGTGCGTTGTGAACACGCCCCATAGGCGGCCATTGCTGCTGATGAGCGGTGTCGATTGTGCGGCGGCAATGCCGTCGGCACGCAGTACATCGAGCTCGCGCGTGCCGACAAACAGGTAGCTCGTTGCGACGTCCTCGACAAACACACGCATGCGCCGCATGAGCGCGGCAGCGCATGTCGTGTTAGTGTCGCGGCGCACAACGTCGAAAAAAGTCAGGACTTCGCTCGAGAATCCGCGGCTGGCAACGATTCTCAGGCAGTCGGCTGCTTCGTCGAAACGCTGCACCGTGCCCATGTCGGCGCCCGTTATGCCGATCGCGATATCCAGGACCCGCAGCAGGTCCGCGCCGACATCCTTGGAATTTCTCAGCTGCTGCAGGACGGCGTCGATTTGTTGCCCAGTTGCAGCGTCAAGCGGCTCCTTGAGGTTTGCCATCGCCTTTACTTCCGCGCGCCGTGCCGCGGCAACATTTTCGCGCGGCCAAACGAGATGCGGAAATGTAAGGGGAGATAGCGCTCAAGCAGATTAAGTAATTTTACGTAATCACTTTTGCTATGCCAGCCAGCGAAATCCGACGATGATCAAAGCGCTTTTTGCGACATCTTGCGGGTCGCTTCAGCACATGACCGTCCCATCCCGGTTGAGGTTTTCTATGAGATTTGCCTGTCGGTTAGGAACCAAGGCTCGCTATTCCGGATCAGCAGAGCTAATATTTCCTATCACTGGGAGACTAGATGGCTTCAGTGGCTGAGGGACACTCCTGCGCTCCCGCCGAACCTGCATAGGGAGCCTCGTCATGTCTCAGTGCGCCAATCGCATTCTCAACGCGCTCCCGCGGGATGTCATTGCGGGCATTGAGCCGCACCACCAGCCCGAAAAGCTGTCCTTTACAGAGGTGGCCGCCGAAACCGATCAGCCGATTGCAGAAGTGTCCTTCCACTTCAGCGGTGCGGCTCTGGACTGGATCGGACGAAATGCCTTGGGTCGATAAGCTCACCGACCCGCAAGAGCTGAGGCGCTGCATACGCGATCTCGTCGCGCTTTCAACACTGCCGGCAATCTGGAAAGACTACAATTCGCGACAGATCGCCGACAGCGCGGCGGCCGCTTTGCTTTCGATGCTCCATGCCGACGTCATTTACGTGACCGTGCCTGGGCTGCGCGACGAGGCTGCGGCCGACGTGATGCGAACGAGCCAAGCGGTATCCATCGGGTCGTCTGGTCACATTGAACGCATCCTCCGCGGCGCGTCGCGCGGAAGGCACGAACAGATATTCGCGATCGACAACCCGCTCGGGGAGGGAACGTTACGGATCTTGGCGACGCCAATGGGCTTTGGGGGAGACGCCGGGATCGTCGCGGGTTCCGTCAATCCGCAATTTCCGGGCGAGACGGACCGGCTTCTTCTCGGAATTGCGGCGAACCACGCAACGCTCGCTATCCAACGCTGGCACGCCGAGGCCGAGCTACGGCGTCTGGCGGCCGTGATCGAGCGGTCGTCCGAGTTCATTGGTTTTGCCGATCTAGACGGCACGCCGCAATATCTCAATAAGGCGGCCTACGAACTCCTCGGGCTTTCAGACCTTGAGGAAGTGCAGCGGCTCAGCATCTTCGATTTCATCGCTCCCCATGAGCGGACTCGGGCGCTTCACGAGGCGCTTCCAATGGTGATGGGAACCGGGCGCTGGCTCGGCGAACTCCACCTCCGCCACTTTAGAACCGGGGAGATCATTCCATTCCTGGTGGATTGGTTCCGCATCGACGACAAGCGCACAGGCCATCCTACAAACATGGCGAGTGTCAGCCGCGATTTGAGGCCTCAGAAAAAGCTAGAGAGTGATCTTCGAAGCCTCAACGAGTCGTTGGAGCAGCGGGTGAAGGAACGGACATCGGAGTTGGCGGAGGCGCTTGAGCGACTGACGATTGAAGCTGAGGAGCGCGCGCGCGCAGATATCCGCGCGCAGAAGCTACAAGAGGAGCTCCACCATGCGTCGAGGCTGAGCGCAGCGGGTCAGATGGCCGGTGCGTTGGCACATGAATTGAACCAGCCGCTGACCGCGCTGACCAATTTAGTCAATGCTGGGCGCCGGATGATGGCAAATGGCGCGCCCTACAGGGTCGAAACTGTACGCGATGTCCTTGGCGAAGCCGCCGAGCAGGGCCTCCGCGCCGGCGAGATCATTCGACGGCTGCGAGAGTTCGTTACGCGCGGCGAGACGGAAATGCGCATCGAAAACTTGCCGGAACTGATCCGCGAAGCCAGTAATCTTGCCTCAGCGGGAACCGGCCCGCACGGTGTGCAGGTCCGGCTGAACTTCGATCCGCGCGCCGAGGCGGTGTTTGCAAGCCGAATCCAGCTGCAGCAGGTCATTCTTAATCTGATACGGAATGCGCACGAGGCGATGGCGCAAAGCGAATGGCGCGAGTTGGAAGTGGTCACAGCGCGTCTCGATGACAAGTCGATTGAGATCGCTGTAGCAGATCGTGGCTCGGGCCTGCCGGACGATATTGTCGAACACCTCTTCGAGCCATTCCACACCACGAAAGTCGATGGCATGGGACTGGGACTCTCGATCTGCCGCTCGATCGTCGAGGCCCATCGCGGAAAGCTGGCGTACGAGCCCAATTGCGGCGGCGGAGCGATCTTTCGTGTGACGCTGCCCGTCCCTCTGGAACAATGAGTCCATCGATGGCCCCCGAGCGGTTCATTTACGTTGTTGATGACGACCCGGCGATCCGCCGATCTTTAGAGCGGCTGCTGGATGCAGTCGGCTTCCAGGTGGCGTCGTATGAAACGCCAAAAGCGTTCCTCGACGTGGCGGGCAGCTTACTCGGGGGCTGCGTCCTGCTGGATCTTCGTATGCCGGAGATGGACGGCTTCGAGGTTCAGGCTCGCCTTCAACTGATAAACCCGGGCTTGCCGGTCATCGTGGTAACGGCTCAAGGCGACGTGCAGACCGCGGTCCGGGCGATGAAGGCGGGAGCTGTGGACTTCATTGAAAAGCCCTACAGCGACGACGCACTGATAACGGCGATTGAGTCCGCGCTGAAGAACAGCGCGACGAAGGGCCGGGTCGATGAAATTGCTGCTGCGGCGGCGTTGATCAATACGCTCAGTCCACGCGAGCGGCAAGTGCTCGAGGCGCTCGTGGCTGGCCAGCCAAACAAGGTCATTGCCTTCGGTCTTGGTATCAGTGTGCGCACGGTCGAGGTTCACCGCTCACGTATGATGGACCGGTTGGGCGTACATCAGTTCGCGGAGGCTGTCCGGCTTTTGGTCCTCGCGAGCTTTGCAGAGCGGGCGTGAGCGGAGATCCCAAGGCAAGGATCGCCATCAAGTCCGCGCGACGTGGCCTCGCCGGTGGATGTGCGCTGCAGGCGCCGATTGATCAGCCATCAAGAGCCGCTTTCCGAAAGCTTGGCACCCGTGGCACCTCGATCCTTGCGATCACCAATCGCTTTGCCAGCTTCAGCCGCAACCCGCCTCGAAAGAATCGGAATTGAGTGCGGTATCGTTCGCATCGGACCGTGGGCGATCAAGGCTTCATAGGTAGCCTGCGGCGGCCGAGTCTCCGCTATCGATAGTGTGTCCGGCGCTTCCACGGGCTCCGGCCGGCGCTTATGAAGACAAGAATCGCAAGACTGTGCGTGCTGCAGAGCGCTCGCAAGTCTATTTTTTTCGAACGCCTCCCGTCCATTATCTGGTCGGTATTCCTGTCGGTATCTGAGGCAATCGACGGCTAAAAGTATCGCAGATTCAATTTGTTATGGGACTAGTTGATTATCGGCCAGGGGCACCACGTTAAAAACATCAGCAATAACAATAACTTGCAGCGCCGGTTCGATTCCTGATTCCTTTGGGAAAGTTTCCGCGGGTATTGAAAACGCACCCAAAATTTAATGGCAGTAGATCGGCAGCCATCCCTTATGTTGCTATGTTTGTTGGTACCTGGAGAACAAGCGTTCGCTGCGAATTCCGCTATTCCGAACGAGGGAATTGGGTAGATGACCGCCAGCGTTCTCTGTTCGGCGACGCGGGCCATGCATCGGCACCTGACACCTTGTCGGGGCTTTACGACGGGGGCCCGCTACTTCGCGATACCCACTATCTTAGCGGTCCTGTTTTCCTATCGGCGCGCAACGTAACCATCCTGGCAGCGCGCTTGCAGTCCGCAACAGCCACCTTTTATGCGCGATGGATCCGAAACGAGAGGCGCTGCCACGAGCACCACCGGCTCCCGTCGGGCTGTTGGCTTGTCAAAGTTGTATGTCAAGGGCCGCCGTGCCTGCCAACTGGGTGGTCTTCGCGTTCACCGGAGCGTCGAAGTAGGCCGCCAACTGCAAGAACGAAGAGAACATCTGCCGGTCCTCGATTTTATCCTCTATTGAAGGTACAGAACCGGGACCCGACAATTGCGCCTGAATGCCGTTGCTTCCGAGATCGAACCGAAATGCAGACAGGGTCCGCCCGTCTCCAAGTCTCGTCGATATCTCTGACAGGATGTTGAGATTGCCGAGCAAAGCGCTGCCGGTCGGCGAACTTGTGGAAGGAGTGGGGCCTGAATTGCCGGCTTCACCTGATGCCGGCACGGCGTTGCGCGGACTTGGTGGATAGACCTGTAAACCGCTCGTGACCATCATGACCGCAGCTTTCTCGACACGCTCTTTCACCCACCACAGGTTGCAAGACTGATGCCAGGAGAGAGTCCCGGCAAATGACTGATTTCATTGGATGCGGCCCAAGCCGCCTCCGAGAGATTAGATGTCATAGGCATCTTTTGCCGGCAGGTTTGACCAGGCCGTCCTACCAACCTGGCCTGACGGAGCGCATCGCCGCCCGACAATGACCAGTGGAACGTCGCGCCTCTCCGCGGCCGCGTGACAAGTCCGGCAGTTCGATAGCAGAACCAGGACAGCGCCCTTTTGGCAAACAGTCCGAGTGTGTCTCCAATTTCGGGAGGTGTCCGCCGGCCGCCGGCGGAGCAAGCGTGCGATTGCATTCGCGACCTAGCACTGGTTCCCGGCGCCACTTATCTTGACCGCCTCGTGATTGGTGATGACCTCGCGAACAACCAGTGCATGGAGCTTCTGGGCAAAGTCCGGATCGAGACCGCTCTGTGAGGCAAGGCTACGCAGCCGTCTCAACTGCGCCACTTCGCGTTTGGGATCCCGAGATGCCAATCCTACTCTGGCCTTGAGTTCTCCGATCGCATGAGTACAACGAAATCGCTCGGCCAGCAGATGCACCATTGCAGCATCCAAGTTGTCAATGCTCTGGCGCAGCCTTGCCAAGTCGCCCTCAAAACTCTGGTGATCATCCGTCATTGCGACCTTCCTTCATTCATTCAGATCCGCCAACTTTCTGCGGATGGTCGTTCGATTGGACATCGGAAGGTCGCGGACGAACTGTATGGCGCGCGGGACCTTATTGACAGCGAGCTACAGAGCGCAATTGTGCCATCGGCATCTTCGGCGGCACCGGGCTTCAGCCCCACGTAAGCCTTGGCAATCTCACCTTGTAGCGAATCCGTTGCCGTCATCGATGAGCCTCCACAGACAACATCGCGGCAGACAACCCACCCTTCTGCAGAATGAACCCCGCGATCTCGTCGACACCTTGGCCACTCTTCAGATTGGAAAAGATGAACGGTCGCGCGCCTCGCATGCGTCGCGCATCCGATTCCATGATATCCAGATTCGCGCCCACCAGGGGAGCCAGATCGATCTTGTTGATCACCAGCAGATCAGATCGCATGATCCCCGGCCCTCCCTTGCGCGGAATCTTTTCTCCTGCGGCGACGTCGATCACGTAGACGGTCAGGTCTGCAAGCTCCGGGCTGAAGGTCGCGGCGAGATTGTCACCACCCGACTCGACGAAGCAAAGCTCCGCATCCGGAAACTTCAGGTTCATGTCATGGATCGCCGCCAGGTTCATCGAGGCGTCCTCCCGTATGGCCGTATGCGGACAGCCACCCGTTTCCACTCCCATGATGCGCTCTGCTGCCAATGCTTGCGCGCGGGTCAGAATGAGCTGGTCCTCCTTGGTGTAGATATCGTTAGTGATGACGTAGATCTCGTAGAAATCCCGCAGGTGCTTGCAAAGCGCCTCGACCAGCGCTGTCTTTCCAGAACCGACAGGACCGCCGATTCCGACACGCAGCGGCCCGTTGGTTCCGGGAATGCCAGGTGTGCGGAGAGACCTGATCTCGCGTTCAATCGTTTTCATGACCGAAACAACCTCGTATACTGGAGTTCGTGCGCGATAGACGCGAGCTCAACCATCACACCAGCCGAACCGAGATCGTCGACCGTCTCACGGCTCGCGATTTCACTGCGCGACAGGATCGCCCGCTCGAGCGCCGCGATGGCAAGCTGACCATCGGTCTGACCGAGAGGCACCAATCGCACGCCCGCGCTCACCAGATTGGCGACATAGCTGTGCAGGAACGCCGGCAGCGCGATTTCGACGGCAATCGGCTCGCGCGCCGCTCGCGCTCCGAGCAGGACAGCCAACACGGGCGGGCAGTTCGGGTCGGCGAACATGTCCAGAATTCGATCCGGCCAGACACTGCGAAGGGTCGTAAGGCACGCAGACGATTGTTGCGCGGATTCGAGTACGAATTCGGAGGTGCCGCGTGAAGCGGCTGCGAGTTCGGCTAGACCCGGGAGCTGGCCCTCGGCGCCTTCGGCCACGCATCGGTAGGCTTCGCTGAAGAAGATTGCTTCGTTTCGGCCGGAGCCATAGCAAAGATCGGCCTCGAGCCAATTGATCAGGCTGCGTCGATCGGAGACGTAGCCGGCCTCAACGGCCCACTCTAGTCCGTGCGAGTAGCTGTAAGCCCCGTTCGGAAACGACGGCGAGAGCCAGCTCTGCAGCCTCAGGAACGCCAACGCCGTATGTCCATAACTCTGGTCTGTCATCGCACCACCATGCCGGCAACGCGTCAGTACATGAAATAGCGCTGCGCCATTGGGACCACATTCACCGGCGGACAAGTGAGAAGCCGTCCGTCCGCCCGCACCTCGTAGGTTTCGGGATCAACCTCCATGTGAGGCAGCGCGTCGTTGAGGATCATGGAATGCTTGCCGATCGATCGCGTGTTCGAGACCGGCAGGAGTTGCTTGGCCAGGCCCAGCTGCCTCGTCGTTTCGAGCGAGGCCTGACTGACGAAGGTCACAGAATTTCTGCCGGGAGAACGGCCGAAGGCACCGAACATCGGCCGGTAATATTCCGGCTGGGGCGTCGGTATCGATGCATTGGGGTCGCCCATGATCGCGGCGACGATCATGCCGGATTTCAAGACCATGTCGGGCTTGATCCCGAAGAATGCCGGATCCCAGACGACGATGTCCGCGAGCTTTCCAACCTCGACCGAACCGACGTGGCGTGACATGCCCTGCACGATGGCCGGATTGATTGTGTATTTCGCGACGTAGCGCCGAGCCCTGAAATTGTCGTTCTGCCCGGTCTCCTCCGGCAACCGCCCGAACTGCTTCTTCATCTTGTCGGCGGTCTGCCACGTCCGCGTGATCACCTCGCCGACGCGCCCCATCGCCTGGCTATCCGACGACACGATCGAGAACGCGCCGAGATCGTGCAGGATGTCCTCTGCGGCGATCGTCTCCTTTCGTATGCGGCTCTCCGCGAAGGCGACATCCTCAGGAATGCGACGGTCCAGATGGTGGGTCACCATCAGCATGTCGAGTGCTTCGTCGAGCGTGTTCGCGGTGTAGGGGCGCGTGGGATTTGTCGAGGCTGGAATGACGTTCCTCTCGCCGCAGACCTTGATGATATCCGGCGCATGCCCGCCGCCGGCCCCTTCCGTATGGGCCGCGTGGATCGTCCTGCCCTTGAACGCGGCGATCGTGCTCTCGACGAACCCGCCTTCGTTCAGGGAATCGGTGTGGATCATGACCTGCACGTCCATGTCGTCGGCGACAGAGAGACAGCAGTCGATCGATGCGGGCGTTGCGCCCCAGTCTTCGTGCAGCTTCAGGCCACACGCGCCGGCTTCGATCTGCTCGACCAGGCCGGCGGGTACGCTCGCATTGCCCTTGCCGAAGATGCCGAAGTTCATCGGAAACCCATCCAGCGCCTCGAGCATCCGATGGATGTGCCATGGCCCCGGCGTAGAGGTCGTCGCCGTCGTCCCTGCGGCCGGTCCGGTGCCGCCACCCATCATGGTCGTGACGCCCGAGAAAAGCGCCTCGTCGATCTGCTGGGGGCAGATGAAATGAATGTGCGTATCCATTCCGCCGGCGGTGATGATCTTGCCCTCGCCCGCGATGATTTCCGTCCCCGGCCCAATGATGATCGAGATACCCGGCTGAATGTCGGGGTTGCCCGCCTTGCCGATGGCGGCAATGAGCCCGTCCCTGATCGCGATGTCGGCCTTGACGATCCCCCAGTGATCGAGGATCAGCGCGTTGGTAATGACCGTATCGACCGCGCCCTGCGCGCGCGTGAGCTGCGATTGTCCCATGCCGTCGCGAATGACCTTGCCGCCGCCGAACTTGACCTCCTCGCCATAGATCGTGAGGTCCCTCTCGGGCTCAATGAACAGATCGGTGTCCGCCAGACGCACCCGATCGCCGACTGTGGGGCCGAACATCTGCGCATAGGCTCTGCGGCTCATCGTATGGGGCATGTCGTCCTCGCCTTATTCGTCGGAGCGTGGCGCATCCGCCCCTGCTTCCAGAGGCCCCATCACGCTGCCACTGAACCCGTAGATGCGCCGCGCTCCGCCGAAGGGGATCAATGAGACCTCGCGCGACTGTCCCGGCTCGAACCGCACGGCGGTCCCGGCCGGAATATCGAGGCGGCATCCACGAGCAGCGGATCGATCGAACGCGAGTGCCGCGTTCACCTCGGCGAAATGATAATGACTGCCCACCTGCACCGGCCGATCGCCGGTGTTGGCCACGGCAATCGATAGGCCCGTCCTGTCTCCGTTCAGGACGATGTCGCCGTCAGCCGCAATGACCTCCCCGGGAATCATGCCACGCCTCCGAGCAACAGCAGCCCGACAAGACCGGCACAAACACCCGCCGCGCGAAGCAGGCCTCTCCTGACCGCACTTCTTCCCCAATGGCCGGCGAGCATGCCAATGAGGAGAAGAACGGCGGTCGCCGTTGTGAAGCCGATCACATAGGGAACAAGCATCGAGGCGGCGTCGGTTCCGTGTGCGTGACCATGGAAGAACGCGAACAGGCCGACGGCCGCAGCGCCGAGCATGACGGGCATCCTGAATTCGAACGCGACGAACGCTCCCAGCGCCACCACCGAGAGGCTGATCGCCGCCTCCACAAAGTCCATCTGAAAACCTGCGCTTGCCGCGGCGAAACCGCCCAGCATCGCGATCAGAAAGGTCAGCGGCCACACGGCTCTCGCCGAGCCCCCCTCGAGCGCGCTCCACGTTCCCACCAACGTGATCGCAATCAGATGATCCGCGCCGCTGAACGGATGGACGAGACCGGCGTCGAACGAGCTGCCCGCGCCCGGAATGGGATGCGCGAAGGCCGGCGATGCAAGCAGGCTCAACGCGGCGACGCAAATCGGGATGATACGCATCATCAGCTCCTATCGGATCGGGTTGTGCACCGGGACAAGCTTTGTCCCGTCCGGAAACGTCGCCTCCACCTGGATCTCGCGGATCATTTCGGGGATGCCCTCCATGACCTGGTCGCGGCGTAGCAGCCGGCCGCCCTCGGACATCAGGTCCGCGACCGATCGTCCGTCGCGAGCACCTTCCGTGATGGCATCCGAGATCAATGCGATGCTTTCGGGATAATTCAGCTTCACGCCGCGCGCGAGCCGGCCACGCGCAACGATCGCAGCGAGGGCGATCATCAGCTTGTCTCGTTCCCGTGGCGTCAAATTCAAGGAGCTTCTCCCACTCGGCCGCGCTAACAGGACCACATCTTCGGCACCCCGAAGGGCCCGGATCCGAATTCATGGTTGAGTTGATCGAGGAAGCGGCGCAGACCTCGCCTGAGGTCCACGCTGGCAATCGCGGCGACCCGGATCACGATGATCGCGCCCACGATCGTGACGCCGCACGCGCATTCCAGGGAAGCACCGATCTCGCGCAATCTCTCGAGCCGGGCCTCAAGGCCCGGACCGAAATAGATCATCGTCGCGATCGCCTTCCAGTTCGAGAGCAGCGCCGTCTTCCGAAGCTGAAGGAGCGCCTGGTCTGACGCGAGGAAGCCATCGGCCCATACCAGACGGCCGTCGACCCTGACGCGCCAACTGTCCAGGATATGTCCGGCAAGAACCTCCTCGCCGCTCTCGATGCGGCCGAGAACCAGCCACTCGAGGGCAATCAATTCGGTACCCGATCTCACATCGATCTCGGTCTGTCGCGCGATGCGCGCCTGGTTGAAGACGATCGTCTCTTGTGGAAGCCACGCAAGCCGGGCACGTCCCTCAGCCCTCAACCGCGTCCGGATTCGGGCAGGCCGATCCAGCGCCCGATAGACCTTCTCCGCGGCCTGCGTGGTCACCGCGACCGACGCATTGCCTTGAGCGGTCACCTCGATCCTGATCTCGTCGCCGCCCGCGACGCCGCCCGACGTATTGATGAGGACCGCCTCCTTGCGCCGACGATCGTCGACATTCGGGAAGGCAACGGCCATCGGAAATTTCTGATAGACGTCGATGGTCTCCGTACCGTTTGCGGCGCCGGAGAACACCACGCGCGCTTCCCCGACAGCGCGCTGCAGATCGAATTTTTCCGCGGCGCGCTGCCCGTCTCCCGGATGGCCAGGATGACCCGCGGATGGATCGCGAGAGCGCTCGTGAATTACTTCAAACATCCGTCTCGGGGCTCATGATTGACCGTGTATGTCTCGCATGTCGGCGAGGGAGAGGCCGGACGCGGAGCGGCAATGCCGACCACGCCCGACCTCTTGTCCGCGAAACCGGGATCAGAACCCCGCAAGCCCCTGAGGGCTGTTGTACGGGATCTTGACGCTGCCGATCTCCTTCAACGAGCCATCCGGCTGGGTGCTGTAGCTGACCAGCTTCGAGGCGTTGCCGTAGATCTGATAGAGATAGGTGCCGTCCGGCGTGATCCAGCTATCGCTGGGACCGCTCGTCACGGTTCCGGTTCAATCCCCTCGCGGTGCCGTCGCCGGGAACCTTCGGACATGCCGGATCACAGACAACTTCGAGGCCGCTCCCGTTGATGCGGTAGCTGCTGATGTTGCCATAGCCGAAATTCGTTGCGTAGATCGTACGATCATCCGGAGCAATGGCCAGCCAGCACAGCTCGGTGGGCACCCCCGCGCTGGTGTCGATCTTGACGAGCGGGCCAATCTTGAGCGAGCCGTTCTTCTCGATGGTGCAAATGGAGCAGCCGTCGCCGACGGCATAGCCGATCACGAACATATTCGGACGCTGGTGCAGGAAGGCGATGTAGAATGGAGAGCCGGCCTTCGCATCGTAGAACGTGGCCGTGCCGAGCGAGCCGTCCTTTTGCAGGGCGAACGCCGCGAGGCCGTCCGGATCCGGTGCATTCGAAGCGATCGAATGAAACGCGCCGCCGGCCCGCTGGACCCAGAGAATAGGCGAGCCGTCCGGATACAGGCCCGTCAGCGCGATCGGCTCGTCGAAAGTGGTGCCGACGAGGACCAACTCTTCGTTCGGCGAGACGACGACCATGGTGGAGACACGATTTCGCTTGCTCGAGGTGTTGACCGTGTATCGTTCCGGCCGCGGCTTCAGCATGCCTTCGACATCGACCGACATCAGCCGGAGGTGATCCGGCCCGAACGAGTGCAGTACAAACAGCGTCCGTGTCGACGGAGCGAAGGCAAGCGATTTGGCCGTGCCGCTCCTTCCCTCGACGGCGTTCCCGGTCGACTTCACGTCGAGCAGCGTCAAGCCGCCGTCACTCCCAAGGCGGAAGCTCGAAACCGAGTTGTCTCCACCATTCGTGGCAAACAGAAAACGCCGGTCGGATGTGATGATCACGCTCCCCGCGCCCTCGAAGGAATTGGGCGCGCTGTCCTGGCCGCTGATCGGCTTGAACTCGCCGGAGCCGGCGCCGCCCGTCTTGATCCGCGCGACCTCGATGAGCTTGCCGTCCGGCTGCCGGGTGTAGTGAATAATGGCATTTTCGATTTCATTGGTCTGGATGTAGAGATGGCCAGTCTGCCCTTTCGACATTCCCATCTCGCTCGTCGTCGCCTCTTTAGCCATCTCTCGCTCCTTTGATGATTGGCTTTGTTAAATCGAATGACTTTGCGTGACCCGCACTGGTGCTAATGCCTCAATGGCGGGTAACCATCGACGTAGACCCAGTCAGACGTTCGTGCGGGCACGTGGCACGCCAGGCATTGGGCCTTGTAATTCGTCGTTGTCGTTTTTGACCGATCGCCGGCGTCGAACCAGGACCACCCCCAACCGTCTCCCCACAGCGCGCTGTCCGGATGCCTGTTCCGGGTGTCCTTCACCATGACGAACCAACCCTTCAAGGCGTCCGCGCGACTGACGGTACCGGTCGTCATTTCGGAGGTTGCCGCCCTGAACACCTCCTTGATCAGCACGGCACCATCAGGAAAGCGCTTGTCCTTCCGGTAGGCGTCGATCACGCCTGGCGAGGCGTACACGACGTGGAATTCCTTCGATCCGCCGCCGCCGTCCGCCGCAATCGCCCAGCTTCCGAGGAGCTGATAGCTCGTACGATAATCGTCCGGCACACGCAGATTCCCTTCTCGGTCGGCAACACGCACACCGGCCGTAACACCATCCGCCGCCCTCGCGCGCGGCGCCGACTGCCTGATCGCGGACCCGATCCCGAGGATCACGACGAAGGTGACGCAGGCGACCTTGAGGATCTTCATGCCGATCTCCTGCCGACTACGCGGTCATCGCGCGTCCTTGTTGTCGAGCAGCGGATAGAACTGGGTCCAGACCTCATCCTTCTTGGCGTTCGCGATATGGCAGTAGGCGCATTCGTCCTTGGACTTCACCTTGGCCATCGGCGCCTTCGGTTCGTGGTGATTGAAATTGAAGTATCCCCATCCGTTGGTGTCGGCGAAGCGCTTGGAGTCCTTGACGGTCACGTCGGCGCCGTTCCACTTGCCCGGAAAGTAGCCGCGGCCCGACGCTTCCGTTCGCGAGCCATCGGCATTCTCTTGCGGCAACGTCAGCTGGAGCTCCTTGAACAGGATCGTCCCCTCGGGGAATTCGCCGGTCTTCTTGTAGATCGCGTAGGAGCCCGGCTCGATATAGACGTTGTGGAATTCCGGGAAATTCGCCTGCCCTCCGTTGAGGGCATTCGGCGTCAGCGGCGAGCCGACATAGACCCACTCGTGGAAATTCTTCGGCAGGAGCAATTGCCCGTCCGCGGTGTATTCCGGCAGATAGCGCGCATTGCTCTGAGCATTGCTATCCTTGAGCGATCCGAAGAACAGGATCGTTGCGACCGCACTTCCTGCGATGACTGCTACCGTTGCCTGGACTCTTACGCGCATTGTCTTCTCCCGCGACTGGAGCCGAACGCGCGAGGCGCCGGCACGATTGACCTGTTGGAATGATGAGATAGCCAGTCGCCGAAGATCTTGCGCGCTGGCGATTGCCTCCGCTTTTTCTATCTTGATGCATTCTGTGCCGGCCTCGCGATCGCGTGAGCGCTGTGCGCTCGCGCCGGATCATGGAGGCGGGCCAGGTGATGCATGATCGGCCCGCCTGAAAGCGGCGCTCCGCGAACGCAAGGAGTCGAGCCGGCCGATGATCACGGAGATCGTCCGTCACGCCGCCAGGGGGCGATCGCGACAGATCTGGTAATTGTCCTGCCAGGGACGAAGCCGTTCGAAGGCCGCGCTCGCGGCAAGCACATCAAAATCGGCGTTTCGCCGACCTATGATCTGCATCCCGACTGGAAGACCGTCGGACAGTCCCGCCGGAATCGAGGCCGCTGGATGGCCGGTAAAATTGACGAAATAGGTCAGGCACCATCCAATGAGAGGATCTATGTCGATCCCATTGATCGACTTCGGCCCGATCGTGTTGCCGTTGGTTGCGTTGTCGACCGGCGGACATGCGAGGGTCGGTGTGACCAGCAGATCAAATCTGCCGAGGACGTCCTGGAAGGCGTCGTAGACCTCCGATCGGACGGCCTGGTCTCGGAAGAAATCTAGGCCAGACATGCGATTGGTCTTCTCGACCCAATCCATGTACTCAGGCGGAAAGTCGTCGCGATGTCGGCCGAACAGATCGATGCCGTCGCGCTTCATGTTCTCGATTGCCTGCAAGTTCAGAAGCATGTAGAGGCGCGACCAGACGTCGCTCAACTCGCGTTGCGACCGGGTGATTCCAAGCTTCACTTCCTCCACGTGAGCGCCGGCTTCCTCGAACGCCCGTAACGCGCGGGCGACCGTCTCCGCGACCTTTCCGTCGACCGGGAAGACGTCCAGATTCGCGCTATAGGCAATCTTGAGGCCGCGGATGGACCTACGGGTCGCAGCGGTGAAGTCGACGGGCGGCTCGATCAGGCTGAAAGGATCACGCGGGTCAGGCCCGGCAAGTACGTTCAACGCGATTGCGGCATCTTCGACCGTCCGTGTGATCGGCCCTTCGAACAGGAACGGGGAATCGGCCGTACCGAACGCGTTCGGACGGACAAGGAAAGGCACGCGGCCGAATGAAGCCTTGTAGCCATAGACCCCACACCAGGCCGACGGGACTCGTATCGAACCGCCGGCATCTGTGCCTTCTGCAATGGGCAGCAGTCCATCGGCAACCGCCGCGGCGCTTCCTCCCGATGACCCTCCGGTGTTCTTGGCAAGATTGAAGGGGTTGCGTGTCGGACCAAACAGGTAATTGTCGCAGGTGCCCCGGAATCCCATGAGAGGGCTGTTGGTCTTGCCGAGGAACACCGCTCCGCCACGCTTCTCCATGCGCTCGCAGAACACACAGTAGCCGTTCACGACGTGGTGCTTGAGCGCACGGATGCCGCCCAGGCTCGCGGGCCAGCCCGGCTTGAAATCGAACAGATCCTTGAGCGCCGACGGAATGCCGTGCAGCGGCCCCCACGACGCGCCGGCGGCCAATGCGCGCTCGGCCTCTTTCGCTCTCATGCGCGCGCCGTCGAAATCCAGATACACCAGTGCATTCAGGCTCGGATTACGCGCTTCGATGCGCCGGATGAATGCATCGATCACTTCGACGGGCGACAGGTCACGTCGCCGGATGCGAGCAGCCAGTTCGTGCGCGGGGAGGTACGCGAGTTCGTCGGAATGCAAGGTCCGGATCACGCTCGACATCGTTTGCTCCTTTTGAACCACTTCAGGACGAAACCGCATTTGACATTGAGTTCGTCGGCGCCCGCGCAGCCGCGATTGCTTCGTCTTTGGCGATCTTGATGCATTCTCCGCCGCGGCCATCGACAAGGGATCGACCGGGGTTCATCTGCACTCGTGCGGGCTGCACGGTATGCCGACACACATCCGGACATCCTGCGCGTCACGGAACGAGGACACGCATCCATGGACCGACCTCCTGTTTCTCGCGGCTTCAAATCAAAGCGATGGCCATCCGAAGCCGCTCGGCTACCGCCGGGTCAGTATCTGACGACCGATTTTCCGGTCCTGTCGGCGGGCCCCACGCCGGCGATTCGTGTCGCCGACTGGAAGATCGCGCTTCAACTCGGCGGCTCGTTGCTGGGGAAATGGACCTGGGACGAGTTCGAGGCGCTGCCTCAGACCACGATCACGGTCGACATTCACTGCGTCACCAAATGGACGAAGCTCAACACGGTCTGGCAGGGCGTCCGCTTCGACGATCTTCTCAAGACGGTCGGGCGGAGCGAGCCGCCGGATGCCTTTGTCATGGCGCATTGCGACGGCGGATACACGACGAACCTTCCGGTGGCCGACCTGGTCGCGGGAAAGGCGATGATCGCGACCCGCTATGAGGGTCTGCCGCTCGCCCCCACGCACGGTGGCCCCGCCCGTCTCCTGGTGCCGCATTTGTATTTCTGGAAGAGCGCGAAGTGGTTGCGAAGGCTTCGCTTCATGCCCAAGGACGAGCCGGGATTCTGGGAATCGCGCGGCTATCACAATTACGGAGATCCCTGGCGAGAGCAACGTTATGACGGCGACTGATGCACCTTCGCAGCAGCCCAAAATCGAGTGGCAGACCGGTCTCGTGAAAGCCATCGTGGCCGAAACCAGCCGCGTGAAGAGCATAATCCTGCAGCCGGCGCGCTGGTCCGGGCACTGGCCCGGCCAGCATGTCGACATACGGCTCACCGCCGACGACGGCTATCAAGCCGAACGAAGTTACTCGATCGCATCGCCGCCGGAAGAACGACTGCTTACCCTCACTGTCGAGCGGGTCGAGGACGGTGAGGTTTCGCCTTACCTGCTCGACGAATTGCGGGTCGGCGACGCTCTCGAACTTCGCGGCCCCATTGGGCGGTTTTTCATCTGGAGCCGGACTTGCGGCGGACCGATTTGCCTGGTCGCGGGCGGCACCGGAATTACGCCGCTGATGGCCATGTTACGCCACCGCAGGAGCTCGCTCCCACACATACCGGCATCATTGATCTATTCGGCGCGCAGCCTTGCCGACGTCGTGTACCGGGATGAGCTCGATACGATGGCTCGCGGCGATCGCAACCTGCGTCTGGCTTATGCGCTCACCCGCGAGCATCCGAGCGGCTGGAACGGACATCGGGGGCGGGTCAACGCGGCTCTGCTCGCAGAGAACAGCTTTACGCGCGAGCAGAATCCAACCTTCTTCATTTGCGGTCCCGCGGGGTTTGTCGAAGGCATCTCGAGCATGCTCGTGAAACTCGGCTTCAACCCTCTCGCCATAAGAACCGAGCGTTTCGGGCCAACAGGAGCATGATCGCCATGGCAGACAACATCGCCGACCTCATTCTTGGCGGTGATCCCGGCGCACACTTGCTTCAAGAAGCCTCTGCCTTTGACATCACCCTGACGAAGATCCGGTGTGCGGCATGCAACACGGTGTCCTGCCTTGGCGCTCTCGCCGTCGACGGCGGGCACCGGGAGGCGCTCGTCAAGTGCGCCGATTGCGGAAGCGAGCTGATGAGAGCGACGCGAACCCAGAAGGGGTGCGTCCTTGAACTGCACAGTGCCCGGCACCTGTACCTCTGAATGCCGCCCCCGATCGCCCGCCAAACGCCGAAATCAAAGACCCGCCATGTACGGTGAAGACGTCCACCTTGCTGAAATCGAGCGCCAGATTGCCGCCACGGCGGCGAAGCTTCGCGAGTTGATTGAGCAGTCCGCCGCACATGTCGCCGCGATGAGCGAAGAGCTTGTCGGCCAGCGCATTGACGATCAGGCCGCACGGCTCGAGATTCTGATCAGGCGTCGCGAAGAACTCCTCAGAGCCAGAACTGGCGAAGACTGAACAGGACGGTGGGCGCGAGCGCACCGAACAGGTTTGGAAGCCTCAGCTGTGAAATTTCAATGCGTCGACGATCTTGTCGATCACCCTGCGTTCGGAGCCAATCAGACCGATTTCACCTCGCCGCCGTCCATCCGCAACGCCGAGCCGGTCATCCAGCGCGCGCCGGGCGATACGAGGAACGCCATCAACTCCGCAATCTCGTCCGGTTCGCCGTAACGCGCGATCCCAGCGTCCTTGGGAAACTTCGCCGTAGCTTCCTCGACGGTCATGTCGTGCAGGGGCGCCCAGTGCTCGAGGTAGGAGCGGCGGCGGCCCGTCATCACCGGCCCCGGCAGGACGCTGTTGACCTGGACGCCGTCGCTGATTCCCTTGTCGGAGAACGCCTTTGCCAAGGCAACGATTGCAGCGTTGATGGTGCCGACCGCGGCATAGGGAGCCTTGGGGAAAGAGGCCGAGTTTCCCGACATCAACACCACCGCCCCCTTCGCGGCCATGAGCGACGGCCAGGCGGCGATCGTGAGCCGCCGGGCGCCATGCAGCTTCAAGGCCAGTCCAGCTTCCCACTGTGCCTCCGTCGTCTCGAACAGATCGACCTGAGGCACCGCGCCAGCGATATTGAGCAGGGCGTCGATCCGGCCGAAGGCCGCCAAGGTCTGGTCGACGACAGATTGGGCAGCACGAGGTTCGGCCAGATCGGCATCGATCACCAGCACCTCGGCGCCGGCGGCCCTGACCGCCTTTGCGGTGTCCTCGAGATTGGCGCGGTTTCGCGCGACCAGGACAAGCGCCGAGAAATCGCGCGCTAGGCGCACCGCGGTCGCCCGGCCGATTCCCTGGCTCGCACCCGTTACGATCGCGACTGATTTCGACATATGAACCCTCTCGGATACCAAGCCTGTAAGTATCAGTCGCGAACCACGACCATCTTTCCGACCGCCTCGTTCGCCTCCATGACGCGATGCGCCTCGCGAATCTCGTCGAAGCGAAAGATCCGGGCCGGCTTGACGTCCAGCCGGCCGGCCGCGGCGTCGGCGGCGATTTCCCGCAGCGGCACATCGGAGAGCGGAAACCCGGGCGAGCCGAACACGAAGCTGCCGAAGAACGTCAGATGGACGCCGCTCGGCATCTGCAGCAGCGGATTGAAATCCGGAATCGGATCAAGCCCGCCGAGCCAGCCGGCAAGACAGGAGCGGCCGCCCCGGCGAAGCAAGGCGAGGGAGTCGAGCACGACGCTGTTGCCGACGAGGTCGAGAACCGCGTCGACCTGCTTCGCCTCGGGCAGATGCTTTGAGAGATCTCGCCGTTCAATTTCACACCGCGCAGCTCCGAGCTTCTCCAGCATGGCAAAGCGCTCCCGGCTGCGCGTCGTCGCGATGACCCGCGCGCCGGCATTGACCGCGAGCTTGAGTGCCGCCTGACCGAACGAGGAGGTCGCTCCGCGAATGACGAGAACCTGACCTTTCTCGAGATCGAGGTTTCGGAAGAGACAGGTCCACGCCGTCGCGAATGTTTCGGGTATCGCTGCGAGCTTGGCCCAGGGCAAATCCGCGTCGATCAATGCGACATTCGAGACCGGCGCACGCGTGTATTCGGCGTAGCTGCCGTTGATGGTCCGGCCGAGACCGCCCATCAATGCGGCCACCTTGGCGCCCACCGGAAATTCTCCGCCCGGGCACGACTTCACGAGACCGACGCATTCGATGCCGCTAATCGGCGCCGCTTCGGCCCATTCGCCCCGGCGCATGTGCATTTCCGCATGATTGATGCCGAATCCCTTGACCTCGATGATGGCATGACCGAGCTGCGGCTCTGGCTCTGGAACGTCCCGATAGACGAAGCTGTCCAAGCCACCGAATTTTTCAAGAACGATAGCGCGCATGATGGCCCTCCTGACGTCTCTCGCGGCGAGAGAGACCGCGGTTACCCATTGGAATTTGGCCGGAGAAGAAAATCACCGATAGCCGCTGCGATCTCCCGAGCATGCGTCTCGAGCGCAAAGTGCCCCGTGTCGAAGAAGCGCACTTCGGCACCCGGCATGTCGCGCCGGAACGCCTTCGCGCCGGCCGGCAGGAAGAAGGGATCGTTCTTGCCCCAGGCCGCCAGGAAGGGCGGCTTGTGCTTGCGGAAGTAGGCCTGGAATTCCGGATACATGGCGACGTTGGTCCTGTAGTCGCCGAAAAGATCGAGCTGGATCTCATCCGCGCCCGGGCGCGCGAGATAATGGTTATCGAGCGTGTAGCCATCAGGGGAGATCAGGGAGGCGTCGGGCACCCCGTGGGTGTATTGCCAGACCGTCGTCTCCGGCGAAAGGAATGATCGCAGCGCCGCCCGGTTCGCTTGCGATGGATCCTGCCAGTAGGCCCGGATCGGACTCCAGCCTTCGCTCAATCCCTCCTCATAGGCATTGCCATTCTGCGAAATGATGGAAGCAATGCGCTCGGGATGTCGAAGCGCCATTCGAAAGCCTGTCGGCGCGCCATAGTCGAAGACATAGAGCGAGAAACGAGAGAGTGCGATGACTTCCGTGAACCGTTCGATCACCTGCGCCAACGCGGCAAAGGTATAGGCAAAGCTTTCGCGAGCCGGCATGCCGGACCGACCAAATCCAGGCAAATCCGGCGCTACCAATCGGAAGCGATCCGAGAGCGCCGGGATCAGCTCGCGGAACATGTGGCTGGCGGTCGGAAATCCGTGAAGCAGCAGCAAGGCGGGCGCATCAGCCCGGCCAGCCTCCCGATAGAATATCTTCAGGCCGTCCACGTCTGCCGTGCGGTATCGAGTGCTCGTCATCTGCGGTCCCTCGCGGTGCCCCCTCGACACCCCTGCACCTCGTGAGAACGACGACCGTTGGCAGCCGCTCCAAGGCGATCTCACCTGGATATTTCGTGGTTCGGGACGATCCGGTTACAGACTTCCCGGGATTCTTCTCCCACACGAGACTCCGCATCGCCTCCCCTACCGGATCGATCGCCTTTCTAATCGGCTCATTCGAACTCCCTGCGATAGTCCGTGGGAGTCCACCCCGTCGCTTTGCGAAAGGCGGAGCTGAAGGAGCTCGTTTGCGCATAGCCCAGGCTGAGTGCGATGTCCGTAATCGATACCGCACGATCCGCCAGCCGCAGCTTGGCGAACTCCATGCGTCGCTGCACCTGATACTGGTAGGCCGGGATTCCGAACGACTTCTTGAACGCACGGCAGAAGTGGTGAACGCTGAGCCTGGCGAGCTCGGCGAGCTTCAGGAGGCAGACTTGTTCTCCCAGATGCCCCTCGACGTACTCGACCACGACACGCTTCTGCCAGCCCGCGAGCCCTCCACGGCTGACCGCTGCCGGCTCGCGAACAAGATCGTGATCAGACCTGGAAAGCTCGTGGGCGAGCACGCCGCAGAGCGCCTCGAGGTAAGGCGCGCAATTCGTCTCGGCGCTCTCGATCGCCTTCTTCAATTTGGAGGCGGTCTCCCAGACCAGCGGATCCTCGAAGTATATTCTCGGCGCGAGCCCGGCCGCGCTGTCGTCGGACTTGTGAAGTGCGGCGGGGTCTAAATAGAGGAAGGTCACCTGCGCAGACGAGGCGGCCTCATGCCATTCCTGATAAGCGCGTCCCGCCGGGACAAAGGTCAGCCTGTGCTCGGAGCCTCGCAGCTTCGACGAACAGAGGCCATCGATGGAGGTCTCACCGCTTTTCCGTGCTCCCTCGTTGTACAACGCCAGCAGATGTCTCGATCCCTGAAAGCGAAATTCAATCCTGTTGCCGACCGGGAGGTGAACGCTCTCCGAAAACCACCAACGCCAGCCTATCCCGAGGCGCTTCACCGGCTCGGAAGGCGTGATGCTGACCGTCGGATGAAGCGCCGCGTCGGATGGCCTGAAAGACAGTGTCTCGTCCACCGGCCGGATTGGCGAAGCGGAGACCGCCATCCTTGGCGTGCTCTCACTCGAATTTGATACGTACATCCCCATCGTCGTCGCCCTGTTCTGTGCTCCGGATGGCCGCGTCCGATCGTCAACAAATTTCTGCACGGAGGAGATGCCCTGATCGCCGGGATACGGGCGTTGAAGCCGCAAGCTGCAAGTGGCGTTACCTCTCCGGTCAAAGCGCGCGGCCAACGCCGGCTGGCAGCACCGCACATGGACAACATGCTTTTCATCGCCCCAGCCGGCAATCTCACGCTTGTGCTGTTCCAGCCCATACTTAGGTATGGGTCGCATACAGGGACGGAGCTACGATGATTCAGCGCGAGATGCCGGTCCCGGAGGCGAAGCGTCAGCCCCGGAGCTGGAGCGACTCAGCCATTCGAACGAGCATTGCCGCGGTTTTTGCCCCGAGCTTCCGCATCACGCTGCCACGATGCATCTTGACCGTCGCTTCGCTGATCGAGAGCTCGCCGGCGACCTGCTTGTTCATCAGGCCGGATGCCACCAGCGTCATCACTTGCCGCTCGCGCGTGGTCAGGAGCGCAAACTTCTCCTGCAACTGCGCAAGGTGCGCGTTGTCGTCGCGCCGATCGATGTCCTTTCGGATCGCGGCAGTGATCGCATCGAGAAGATCCTGATCCCGTATTGGCTTAGTGAGAAAATCGACCGCGCCCAGCTTCATGCCTCTGACCGACATGGGAATGTCGCCAAAGGCGGTCATCAGGATCACCGGGATTCCGACATTGATTTTCGTCAGGTACTCCTGCAGCTCCAAGCCACTCGTGCCGGGCAATCTGACATCGAGCACGAGACACGCGGGCGCATCCGACAGTTCGACCTTCAAGAAATCCGAAGCAGATCCGTACAAGGCGACTTTGTAGTGCAGGGACTCGAGCAGGTCGCCAAGGGATTCGCGAACCGCGCGGTCATCGTCGACGATATGAACAACGCCGGACGGAGGCATGTCTACCGGCTTTCCGAGGTCTGAACCGCCTGGCGAAGCGGGAGAGCGAAGGTGAACCTCGCCCCGCACCTCCCGTTTTCTTCCACCCATAGCTGTCCTCCGTGGAGTTTCACTATCTTGCGGCAGATCGACAGTCCCAGACCGAGTCCCGCCCCCTTCGTCGTATAGAGCGTCTCGAAGACCCGCTCTCTATCAGCCGGGCTGATGCCGCTCCCCGTATCCGCGATTGCCACCGAAATCATACCATCGGCGACCTCCGAAGAGAGAGCCAAAATGCGGTTCCCCTCCTCAACCCCGGCCATGGCCTCGATCGCGTTGCGCACGAGGTTAAGGGCGACCTGCTGGACCTGAACACGGTCTGCTTCGACACGAGGCGATGATCGATCGAAGTCGGTACGGACGATGACCCCGGCTCGCTCGATTTCCCTTTCCGACAGAAGCAGAACCTCCGCAACCGCCTCGTTGATATCGAACTCGGCAAAATGGATCTGCGTGCCCCGCGCCAGAGACCTGACCCCGGTCACAACCTCCGCCGCTCGACGTGCCTGCTTGATGATGCGCGCGACCGACTTGCGGGCCTCCGCTGCTTGGATGGGATCCCGGGCGAGCCACCGCAGGCAAGCTTCCGCGCTCATGATCATTCCCGTCAGCGGCTGATCGATCTCGTGAACGATCGAGCCGGCGAGTTCGCCAAGGGACGTCAGACCCGTCGCCCGTGCAAGCTCGTTTCGTGCGTCGGCGAGAGCCTGCTCCGCCGCCTTCCGTTGCGAGACGTCAGTGATGATGCCTTCCAGCTCGAGGTCGCCTGTGGGCCCCTCATCGAATTGCCCGACGGCCACGACATGTAGCGTCTTGCCGTCGCGATGGACTACACGGTACTCGTGGGTGAATGGCGACTGCGTGCTGATCGCCTCGGTGAGGGCCTGCTCCAGCGCGGGATAATCCTCGGGGTGGACCCGGCTCCTGAACACCTCGAATGGCACGGGGTTTACGTCCAGATCGATATCCAGAATGCGGTAACATTCCCGCGATCCACGGGAGAGCAGGGTCCGCGTGTTCCAGCGATAGCTGCCCATCCCGCCGATCTGCTGACCTCTGACCATCCACATATTGGTCTCGCGCAGCGCCTCGAACAGGCGGACCGATTCGAATGAGACGGCGGCCTGATTGGCCAGCATGGATGTCACCCAGACGCACCGCGGCGTGAAGATATCCGCATCGCCATCCGCTTCGAGATAGAGAACGCCAATCGCCCAGTGCTGGTGAATCAGCGGCAGGCACAGCTGGGCTATCTTTCCAGATGGCGGGTTCACGGGGTCGATCAGTGCCGAGTTCTCCGCGCCGGCTTGCCTCACGACCGTTTGCTTTCGATCGAGCACCTCTTCGGCAAGGTCGCTCGGCAAGCGGAATTCGGCATTCGGCGGGAAGGAGGCAAGGAAGTTCGCCCTCTCGCGCGGGAAGCTCGCATCGGCCTTGGCAAGCAACTCTCTTTGCCCGCTGAGCAGGATCGCCCCCCGACTGGCCCCGGAAAAACTCAGCGCCTCCATGAGGAGAGCCTTGGCCAAACCCTGATAGCTGATCTCTCTCGAAATAATCTGAAACGCCTTTGCGACCAGATCCAGTTCGTGCGTCTCGTTATCAAGCCTCATACCGAGATGTCTCGTCGTGACAATCATATCCAGACGTCTCGACGTATCCCCCCGCCGCTTGCGCATCGAGGGGTGGGCCGAGAGCGCGTCAGTACGCCGCAACATGTAACGAGACTTGCGAACGTTGCCAAGTTTGGTTGCGGAGAGCCACTGTTTACGAGCCCGCACCATGCATGTCGTTTCGCATTGCCCGATTTTTTTTCGAAGCAAGTGTAACCGATGCAACGTCCGCTTCGAATGTCTACGAAAGTGCTGAGCACGGCATTGCGCCCGGGCTGGCGCCGCTGCCTGTCACCGTCCACGCCGGCATATTCGCCCTGGTGAACGCGACCTATGCTGTGCTGGGAAACCGTCGACCGGCCGGCGATCGAGGAGATCCCGGGCCAGACCCGCATGATAATGAGCATGCGATCCTTGATCACCCTGATCGGCTTCCTCGCCGCGGCGGCCGTCTCGTTGCGCTATCCCACGCTCGCGCTGGCCATGATCTGCGTCTGCCTTGCCGCGTATCTCAAGCCTCAAGTCGCAGGACACGCGCCGCGTCCTGCTTCAGGAGATACAACGATACCGCAAGCAGCACGACATCCTTCATCAGGAACGGAACGTTGCCCGTCATCGCCGGAAAGCCACCCGCAGCAACGTCCCAACCGTCCGGCATAAACGGAATGATTGTGACTGTTGCGATGAAGGTCCCGGTCGATCCAAGCGCGCCCAGAATGCCGAGGCGCTTACTCCAGAAGCCCGCGAATATCAAGGCACCAAAGGTCCATTCGGCGACGCCGAGGAACCAGCTCGCACCTCGATAGCCGAAAGCGGGGTAGAGCCACCAGATCAGGGGACCGTTGCTGATGAAGGGTTCCAGGCGATCCGCTTCGTACGCCCACCATTTCTGGTAGCCGAAGAAGAAGAACAGGATCACCATCGACGCCCGAACGATGTGGTAGTCCAGGTCTCCCACAAGCAGCCACGATATCGGCAGCCTGCTTGCGAACGATTTGCGCGGGACACTCGCCAATGTACTCATGGTGTCGATCCTCCTGGTTCTAACTGACAGCCCCTCGCGTGATCGGCGTCTGGCCGAGATCAATCAGAAGCCGGCAAACAAGACCGTCGGGCGCGAAGTCGAGATCGACCTGCGCTCCCGGTAGAGCCCTTGCGATCAGTTGCGTGCCAAAGCCTCTGCGTTCGGGCTTGTTCACTCTGGGTCCGCCGCGCTCGCGCCACTGGATCGCAAGACCTTGTCCGCCGAGATAGGGCGGGCTCTCCCAGATCACCTCGACGGCTCCTGCAGTCGATGTCAGCGCACCGTACTTGCTCGCGTTCGTAGCCAGCTTGTGAAGGATCAAGTGCAGCGCCAAGGCGATGTGCGGCTCCAGCGCGAGGTCCGGCCCCGCGAGCAGAATGCGGCCGCTGTGAAACATCGCATGCGGCTTGAGCGTTCGCTCCAGCATCTCCGCGAGAGACACACGCTGCTTTCCCGCGGATTCGATCATCCTGTAAGCATCTGACAGGGTCGCGATCCGTGCCGAGAGCGCTTCGCGAAAATCGGCGGTCGTATTCGCATCGGTGTTGTTCACGAAGCACAGCACGATGCTGAGGATATTGCGCATGCGATGCTGCAATTCCCTGACCACAAGTTCGAGCTCGTCATCCCGGATCGGGGCGATCCGCTCGTAGTGCGCACACCCGCTTCCGTCGTCGCGGAACGAACCGGTGACCGTGTGCCTCATGTGCAGACCTATCGCTGTTTGCTGAGCCGGAGATCGATCAACACCCGCGGCAGATTTTCAGCTTCTTGTCGAGATCCGCGTCCAGACCTTCCTGTTTCCGGTTGAAGTCGGTAATGCGCTTCTGCAACGCATCCTCGGCGACTGAGTTCGGCATGAATTCATTGCCGCGCGGCTGCACCTGGACGCTCTCAGCCGGGCTCGGTGCTTTCGGCGACGGCGCCGGGAGCGGTTCTGCCAGGGCGGTTAGAGGAATGGCGGCGAAGCTCAGAATAAGGGATGAACGGAGTTGCATGGTCGCGCCTCAACGCAGTTGATTGCCATGATGACGCGAACATTATGCAGCATATGTACGTGCCTCGCTGTTCGTGGATTGCGCCGATTGAGGCGATATTGTTGGAATGATTCCGTTTGCGCCGCCGATGCAGCCTAGGGCGCCGTCGGCGCGGGCCTTTGCTCCGCGAGAATGACCGAGAAGAGCCCTCTGTCGTCAGTCCAATCGGCGACGGGATTCCATCCGCCGGCCTGCAGCAGGACAAAGGCATCCCTGCGCCCGTATTTGAGGCTGTTCTCCGTGTGGATGGTCTCGCCCTTCGACAACGAGAAAACGTGACCGTCGACCTCGAAGCGGACGTCACGCGTCGCTTCCAGGTGCATCTCGATACGCGCCTCCGCATCATTCCAGCGCGCCAGGTGGCGAAATGCCCCCATGGGAATCGAGCCGCCCAGCTCGCGGTTGATCCGGTGCAAGAGGTTGAGATTGAATGCGGCCGTCAGCCCTTGCGTGTCGTCATATGCCGGCAGGAGAACATCCTGATCCTTGATACGATCGATGCCGATCAGCAACATCGATCCGGTACCCAGCGTCGCCGCCATGGCCCGCAACAGGTCGACCGCCGCAGGCACGGTCAAGTTTCCGATCGTCGAACCCGGAAAGAAGCCGAGGCGCGCAGTCGAGGCAATCTCTTCCGGCAGCGCAAAGGGATAAGTGAAATCAGCCTCGGTTGGATAGATCGGCAACCTCGGGAATGCATGCGACAAGCCTGCCGCAACCTCGCGAAGGAACTCGCCCGAGATGTCGATTGGCACATAGGCAGAGGGCTTCGTCTCTGCCAGCAACAGTCGCGTCTTTGCCGACGAGCCTGAGCCGAATTCTATGACTGCGCGGCCCGGCCCCGCGAGCGCGGCGATTTCCGATACTGCGGACGCAAGGATCGATCGCTCGGTTCGTGTCGGATAGTATTCGGGCAGCAGCGTGATGGCTTCAAACAGAGCCGATCCGCGGCGGTCATAAAGCCATCTCGCCGGAATTGCCTTTGGCGCGAGGCTCAGCCCTTCCATGATGTCATAGCGGAACGCCGTCGTCAGGTCGGCCACCGCGGATCGCATTTCGTTCTGGAGTTGAAGCAATTTCGACTTTCCTTCGCACGACGTCTCGGTCGGCCCAGCCGGCGGCTGCAACGACGTCAGGAGACCAGGGTCGCCAATTTCTTCAGGCCGCGGTGGATATTGATCTTGACCAGGGCCGCCGACTGGCCGGTCGCACCCGCCGCACGCGCGATGCTCAGACCATTGAGCTTCACGAGGCGGATCGCGCTCGCTTGCGCAGGCTTCAACCGGCCAAGCAGTTGGTCCAGCGCGGCAGCGCTGATCGCGGCACCTTCGTGATCCTCAATCGCGATGTCCTCGTCGAGCGCGAGCGCGCTGTAGCGAGACGCATCGCGCACGCGATCGACCCATTTGTAGCGCGCAATCGCCGTGACCCAGGCGCCGAAGGGCTTCGAGGGGGCAAAGGTGTGGCGTTTCGCGTGAATGGCCAGCAGCACCTCCTGCCTCGCATCGTCGGCAGCGGGATAGGGAAGCCGGCCCGCGTAGTAGGCCCGAAGCCACAGATCCAGCTCCCGCAGCAATCGTTCATATGCGGCTCCATCCCCTGCTCGCGCCGCAAGCAAGAGCCGGCCCCATCGCTCCGAACAATCGTTCCATCTCTCCCAACGCGCCGTCTTCCGGCGATCATGTCGCGGCGAATCCGTATCCTCCCGGGGGCGTGCACGCCCGGGCTCGGGGCCGCCGGATGATTGCGTCGCCATGGAGGACGCGATGTCGTCACCCGAGAGCGCTTTCATCTTCGAAGGCTCCTGTCGAGACACTCGAGCAGCGCGCTCGTTTCGAACGGCTTTCTGAGAAGGCAGAATGCGCCGGTCGAGGTCGCTTCAGCGTCCAGCTGCCTGTGAGGAAGCGCGGTAATGAGAATCACCGGAGCTCCGACCTTCTGCTGCCGGAGCTCGCGAACGAGGTTCAGCCCGCCCATTCCAGGCATATGAACGTCGGCAATGATGCAGTCGAAGCTGAACCGGTCGGCGTAGCTCAGCAGCGCTTCGGCCCTGTCAAACGGCTCGGAGCGGTAGCCGATCGATCGCATCAGATCCACCAGAGACAGGCACAGGGCCTCGTCGTCATCGACGACTCCTACAAAAGGGACCTTCACCTGACTTACCCTCGCAAGACGCGATCATCATCGAAACGCAATCGCAACAGGGTCGATTGAAGCGCAAGCCGCTCCCCAGTTGACCAGGCGGCTGCTGTCGTGACGTTCGATGCTTGTTCGCGAGAGGCACATGTTCGGTCTCCCCAATTGAGGAAAATCCAGCGGCTGCGCCAGGATCGGTTGCGCATGTCGGCCCCGAGCATGCGTTCGGCGGGTGCCCCCTACAATCTCGCGGTTGTGATGCACAGACCCATACTTTGGTATGGGTTTGCGGCGCCAACGCAATCAAGGGCGATGCGGACGCGTAGCAGAAAGACCGCGGCCGAACGGCGCAAGTTTGAGAAATGCACGATAACCCGCGCACAGCGCGCCCCTCAAAGCTTGGCTACTGTTCAGGTAACGACAGACGTCGACGCCGCCCTTCGGCGCCAATCCGCCACCTCGAGGATGAGACGACATCAGATGGACCCGCTCATAAAGAAACTGTCCGAGCTCGATCTGGTCAGAGGGGATTTTGACTATCATGCCACGCGTGTGGCGATGATCGTCGTCTTCTTCGTCTTCAGCTGCCAGAAATGGTTCGACTACGAAGCGCACGCGCTGATTCCGTTCATCAGCCATGGTCCGCTGATCTTCTGGCTGTACCCGGTGCTTGGCGTGCGCGGTGCGGCCTACTTCCTGGGTTCAGCGGAATTGTTGTTTGGATTGCTTCTGCTGCTCGGCTTCTGGAGCAGAAGACTGGCGGTCCTGGGGTCGCTGGGTTCATGCGCGACTTATGTCGCCACCGTGACGATCATTCCGTTTTTCCCAGATGCCTGGGCCGCGCCGGCCGGCGGCTTTCCTGCGGCCACGTTGCCGTTCCTTTTCCTCATGAAGGATGTCGTACTGCTTGCGGCTTCCGTCTATCTGCTCAAGCGGGACCTCCTCCGGGCAGCAGCCGACGTGTCGCCGGTTCAGAACGGGATTGTTCGACAGGAAGCGATACAATAGCGCCTGTTGGCACTGGAAGAGCAAGGTCGGCGTCGTCCCCTGTGACGGGCGATGAGCTGCGCGGCGACATCGACGAGTGATTGCCAATTGTCTGCGTCCGAGGACCAACTCCGAGGACGTCGTTGGCGGGCCGCCTGACAAACGCGGTTTCCCAGCCTGCCCGCCACAGCGCCGGCATGTCCCAGGCATGGCAGGGTATCACGCAGAGCTGCGACGGACGGGCTCCCAGTTTATTCTCGACGTGGGTGCAGGTTTGCGGCGACGGCTCATGGACCTCGACGCTGTCCACGCTGAACCAGCTTTCGAAGAATTTCGCAATTCCACCGCGTTCAAACTGGCGGGTCTGAACTTCAGGCGATTGTTCGTCAGGGTGAACGCCGAAAGCCGGCATCGCGGAGCTTCCGCAGCGCTCCCGGCACTTCCGGATAGGCCGGCATCGTCGAGACGGGTGTGAATTGGTTACAATGCGAGCCAAAAAGGCCGCAGCCCGGGAGTCCGCGGCCCATGGGAGAGTTACCGACATTTAGAGTTCCCGATCAAATACGGAATCTGCCTGTAACCTTTGTGGCGGCGTCCCCGAATACTGAAGGCCAGAGGAGGGAGCAGAGTGAAGCTGATGGATCCGCTCTGATGCGTGCCGTTGTGGGGGACTTTTCCGAGGGGTAAGGTGATGAGGGGGCGATTGGACGCTTGGCGCACCTTCTCCACGAAGCAGCCGGGCAGGTCCGGAGGCCGGCAGATGAATGTATCTTCGCCGATCCCCACGCCCGGGGGTTCTGGTCTCGAATTCTTATGGGACGACGGGGAGCGCGTCTTTTGCCGCGAAAGGCGTCGGGGCGCCGACGGCAGCTTCGACAGTGTCTTGATCGTTAGAGCTGCTGCGGAGCATCCGCCGGCCGCGGTCCTCGACCGGCTCGCCCATGAATACGCCTTGCGCGACGAGTTCGATGGGACCTGGGCCGTGCGGCCGCTGGAGCTGATCCGCGACGGTGGTCGAACTTTGCTTGTTTTGGAAGATCCCGGCAGCGAGCCGCTCGAGCAGTTGCTCGGTGCGCCGATGAAGCTGACCCTCTTTCTACGATTGGCTCTCGGCATCACCACCGCCGTCGACCAGCTGCATCGGCAGGGCCTGGTCCACAAGGATTTGAAGCCGGCCAACCTTCTGGTGACCGGGGCAGACGACGTCAGGATCACCGGATTTGGCCTCGCATCTCGCCTGCCACGCGAGCGACAGCAGTTCGAACCACCGGAGACCATGGCGGGCACGCTGGCCTACATGGCGCCCGAGCAGACCGGCCGCATGAACCGGTCCGTCGATTCCCGCAGCGATCTGTACGCAATCGGCGTGACGTTCTACCAAATGCTGACGGGCGAACTGCCGTTCACCGCGTCCAGTCCGATGGAGTGGGTGCACAGCCACATCGCCAGACGAGCCGTTCCGCCCGCCGAACGAGGCAATGGCGTGCCTCGCGCCGTGTCGGGGATCATCATGAAGCTCCTCGCCAAGACGGCCGAGGACCGCTACCAGACCGCCGCCGGTCTCAAGAGCGACCTCGAACGGTCACTCGCCCAATGGGAAGCGCAGGGACGGATCGATGATTTCGTTCTGGCGCAAACCGATATACCGGACCGCCTGCTGATTCCCGAACGGCTCTACGGCAGGGAGCACGAGATCGAGGCGTTGCTCACCTCGTTCGATCGCGTCACCCGGAGCGGCACGCCCGAGTTGATCCTGGTGTCCGGCCCCTCCGGTATCGGCAAGTCCGCTTTCGTCGACGAAATGCACAAGGCCTTGGTCCCGTTGGGAGGCTTCTTCGCCTCCGGCAAGTTCGATCAGCACAAGCGCGACATGCCTTACGCAACGCTCGCGCATGCGTTTCAAGGCCTTATCCGAAGCCTCCTCGCCAAGAGCGATGCCGACTTGGCGCCCTGGCGCAGCGCACTGCACGACGCGTTGGGCCATCTCGGTCAGCTGATGGTGGATCTCGTACCGGAACTGCGGCTGGTGATCGGGGATCAACCACCCGTCCCGGAGGCTCCCCCGCAAGACGCACAGCGACGCTTCCAGCTCGTCGTTCGACGCTTCATTGACATCTTCGCCAAGCCTCACCATCCCCTCGTGCTCTTCCTCGACGACCTGCAGTGGCTCGACCTGGCCACTTTGGATCTGATCGAGTTTCTTCTGAACAGATCCGACCTGCAAAATCTGCTTCTCATCGTCGCCTACCGACGCAACGATGTCGACGTCAAACATCTGCTGGCGCAACGACTCGTCGAAATTCGAACGTCCCGCAAGCGGGTGCGGGAGATCGACCTGGCCCCCCTCACCCGAGACGCCGTCCTGGAGTTCACCGCGGATGCACTTCACTGCGAGCCGACATACGCCATGCCCATGGCGCAGCTGATATACGAGAAGACGAACGGGAATCCGTTCTTTCTCACGCAGTTTCTGCGGGCGCTGGCCGAAGAGGAACTGCTGACCTTCGATCATGACAAGCGACAGTGGCGCTGGGATCTCGAACGCATCAAGGAAAAAAGCTACGCCGAAAACGTCGCGGATCTCATGGTCGGCAAGCTGAGCGGTCTGCGCGACGAGACACGTCAGGCCCTGCTGGAGCTGGCCTGCCTGGGCAACAGCGCCGAGATCGCAGTGCTCTGCCTCGTGCACGGAACTTCGGAACAGACGCTGCACGCGGATTTGCGAGACGCCACGCGTTTTGAATTAATTCGACGCCTCAAGAACTCTTACGCGTTCGTGCACGATCGCGTGCAAGAAGCCGCTTATGCGCTTCAACGGGACCAGAACAGGCGAACGGCCTTGCACCTTCGGATCGGTATGGCCTTGGCAGCACAGCTGACGCCTAACGAAACCAACGAGCGCGTCTATATCGTTGCCAACCAACTCAACCGCGGCATCGCCGCTTTGGCAACAGGCACCGAACGCAACCAGGTCATTGCCGTCAATCTCGCTGCGGGCCGACGCGCGCGAGATGCAACGGCTTACCATGCGGCAACGACCTATCTTGAAACTGCACGCGCACTGCTCGGAGAGGAAGGACATCCGCTGTGCGGCGATGACGCCTTCGCGATCGGCCTGCTCCACGCCGAATGCAAATTCCTGCTCGGCGAGCTGAATACGGCGGAAGCGGAATTGACGATCCTGTCGCAGAGCTGTTCAGACATTCAGGCGAGCGCCGAGGTCGCCAGACTTCAGGCGCAGCTGTACGCTGCTGCGGGACAGCCCGAGCCGGCGGTCGACGTCTGCCTCGCGTTCCTGCACAAGATCGGGATCGACTGGCCCCCTCATCCCGACCGAAACGAGGTGGATCAAGATCGGCGACGCCTGCGGAGTTTGGCCGAAAAACTGTCCGACGCCCAGCTTCATGCGCTGCCGCCGATGACCGATCCGAATCATCGAGCGACGATGTGCGTCTTGGCCGATCTCGTCACACCTGCGTTTCTGACCGATCGCAACCTGTCCGACATCATGCTTGTAGAGGCCACTCGGCTGACGATCGAGCACGGGATCAGCCCTGAAGCGTGCTATCCGCTGACCGCGATATTCGGCGTCCTTGCGAGTGACTCAACCGATGCCGAACTCGGATTCCGACTGTCACAATTTGGCGCAGCCCTTGCTGACAGGCACCCGCAATTAGGATTGAGCGGCCGTGCACTTCTGGTATTCGGCCTCCACGTGACCCCATGGATTCGCCCGATCCGATCGGGACGGCCATTCATTCAGCGCGCCCTGGCAATCTGTTTGACGACCGGAGATCTGGCTTTCGCGGCGTATTCGCATCGTGGACTGATATCGGTGGATCTGTTCTGCGGCGATTCGCTCATGGATGTCTGCTCGAACGCCGAGCGGGCCCTGGCATTCGCCGAGGGTTTGGGCGTCCGGCTGGCTTCGGAGAGCCTGGTCAAGCAACGACATCTGGCGCTGAGCCTGATGGGGCGCGATGAGAGGAATGGCTTCGAGCGCGCGGGGGCGCTGCAACCCTCAGACGCGAGTGAACCGCTCAGCACCTTTTCCTACTATGCCATGCAAGTTCAGATCGAGGCCCTGGCCGGACGTGACGACGTCGCGATCGCTCTCGCCGAACGCGCCGAAGAGCTCTCATGGTGCGTCCGCGCTTACTCGGACTTTGCCGAATACCGGTTCTACACGGCGCTCGCTCATGCCGGAGCTTATCACACATCACGGCCCGAAGATCGCGAGCGACGCCTCGTCGACCTCCGCGAGCACCATCGCAAGCTCACAGTCTGGTCGAACCGCTGCCCAGCGAACTTCGCCGCCCGACAGAAGCTCATCACGGCCGAACTTGCGCGTGTCGAGGGTCGTGAACTCGAGGCGGAACAGCTGTACGAAGAATCGATCCGATTGGCCCAAGAATCCGGATTTGTGCAGATTGAGGCGATCGCTGCTGAGCGCGCAGCGCGGTTCTACGATGCGCGCGGCATTCGAACGGTCGTACTTTCCTACCTGATGAAAGCGCGCGACTGCTACGCGCGCTGGGGCGCCGAGGCGAAGGTGAGCCAGCTCGAGGAACTTTACCCGGGCCTGCGGGAGCGAGGATCCGCGCTCAGCGCCGCAGGGACGATCGGAGCACCCGTCGAGCAGTTGGACCTAGCGACGGTTCTCAAGGTGTCGGAGGCTGTTTCAGGCGAGATCGTGCTGGAGAAGCTCACGGAGACCCTGCTTCGCTCGGCCATCGAGCATGCGGGTGCGGAGCGCGGCGTGCTGATCTTACCGAGGGGTTCGGAGTTGAGAATTCGGGCGGACGCGGTGACTGGCGACGGTTCGGTCGCCCTCGATCTCGCCGATTCACCGATCTCCGCCGCTGAAGTGCCGATGTCGATCGTACTTTACACGGCTCGCACCCAGGAAAGCGTCGTGCTCGACGATGCCTCGACGAGCAGCGCGTTCGGCAGCGACGAATACATCCAGAAGAAGCACGTCCGATCAGCCTTGTGCGTGCCACTCGTCAAGCAAGGCAGGGCGGTGGCATTTCTGTATCTCGAGAACAATCTCGCCTCGCGCGTCTTCACACCCGCCCGGAGCGCGATCCTCAAATTTCTCGCATCCGAGGCTGCGACCTCGCTCGACAATGCCCGTCTGTACCGGGAGCTTCAGGAGCGGGAGTCGAGGATCCGCCGGCTGGTCGAGGCCAATATCATCGGGATCTTCATCTTCGATCACACACCCGACATTCTCGATGCCAATGACGCGTTCCTGAAGACCGTGGGATATGATCGCGAGGATCTCGCCGCAGGCCGGTTGCGCTGGGCAGATCTGACGCCGCCCGAATGGCAGGAGCGCACCGCCCGCGCCCGGGCCGAATTGAAGGCGACGCGGGTTGTCCACCCGTTCGAAAAGGCGTTCTTCCGCAAGGACGGCAGCCGGGTGCCGGTGCTGACCGGTGGAGCCTTGTTCGACGACGAGCAAGAGCAAGGCGTCGCCTTCGTGCTGGATCTCAGCGAGCGCAAACGTGCCGAAACCGAGGCACGCGAGAACGAGCAGCGTTACCGCGAGGCTCAGATGGAGCTGGCCCACGCCAACCGCGTGGCGGTGATGGGGCAACTGACGGCGTCGATCGCCCACGAGGTCAATCAGCCGAACACCGCCGTCATCGCCAGCGCGCAAGCGGCCTTGAGCTGGCTCGATCACCAACCGCCGGCGCTGGCGCAGACACGCAGGGCGCTGACACGCACCATCGAGAACGGCATCCGCTCCAGCGAGGTCATTGGGCGAATCCGGGATCTGGTCAAGAAATCACCACCCAAACGGGATTCCCTGTCGATCAACAACGTCATCGGTCAGGTCATTGAACTCACGCAAGCTGAAGCGGCGCGGAACGATGTCGCGATCCGGACGGTGTTCGCCGATCGTCTGCCCAAGGTCATCGGCGATCGTGTCGAGCTGCAGCAGGTCATGCTCAACCTGATCCTGAATGCCATCGAGGCCATGAGCGAGACAACGGAGGGCAAGCGCGAGCTATTGATCCAGACCACGAGAGCAGATCCCGAGAGCATACGCGTATCGATCACGGATTCGGGACCGGGCTTGTCTGCGGAGGGCCAAGCGCGGCTGTTCGAACCCTTCTACACGACCAAATCGGGCGGCCTCGGTGTCGGACTATCGATATGCCGCTCGATCATCGTGGCGCATGGCGGCAGACTGTGGGCGACTGCAAACGAACCGCGCGGAGCCATCTTCCAGTTCACCGTGCCGATCGATGACGGCTTTGCGGTTGGCTGAAGCATCTCGGCTGGCGTCATCAAACCGCAAAATTGGTGGGATGACCTGTAACCAGGGCCGGGCCGCGAACGAAATATGGCCATAGGATCGCGCCGGCGAAGCCAAGCGCGGGCCGGAACAGGTCCGCCGCCGACCGACGGTGCGCTGCACGGAGAGATCAGTTGGGACTGTCCTGGCAACAAGGCCCGCTTTCAACGGGAGCAATCGGCCGCTTTCTCGTCCCCGAGCCGCTGCCTAAGCGCCTCTTGTACGTCGAACCGTTACGCCGCCGCCTCCGCGTGCGCTTTGGGGGAAGCTGGATCGCCGATAGCGAGCGGGTGCTACTGCTTTTCGAACCGGGCCGTTATCCCGTGGCCTATTTCCCGGAGGCCGATGTTTCCCCACGTGTGCTGGAACCGACCGAGCACATCACGCAACACGCAGATCTTGGGCCGACGTCCTGGTACAGCGTTCGGGTCGACGAGCAACATATCGCGGCGCGAGGAGCATGGCGGCACACCAGCCTGCCCGCCCATGCAGGCGATTTGCAGAGTCTGATCGCGTTCGCCTGGCGGGCCATGGATGCCTTCTACGAGGAAGACGAACGCATCGTGGGCCATGCCGCCGATCCCTATCACCGCATCGACATCCGCCAGTCCTCTCGTAACCTCGTGGTCAACCACCAGAACCGGGTCATCGCCGATACAAAGCGGCCGCTGGTCCTTTACGAGTCCGGCTTTGCACCCCGTTGGTACGTTCCGCGTGCCGACATCGATGAGTCTGCGCTCACTCCGGTCACGCTCCAGACCTTCTGCCCGTACAAGGGCCTCTGCAGCTACTACTCCATCGGAGACGCGCGCCAGGGGGCATGGTCGTATCCCGACGCCTATCCCGAAGTCCGCCGCATCTCCGATTTTTTATCGTTCGAGCCGGATATCGTGACGGTCCATCTCGATGGCACGCAGCTGCGTCTCGAATCCGGCCAATTGGTGGTTCCACACGGCCCCGATCGCAATCTTGACATCGCCGAGGTGGTCCCCGAGCCAACGCCTGGTGGTCGGCCCGCTGAAGCTGCAACCAGTCCCCTCCATCGACGCTCGTGAGACGAACGAGCATATCTCCGAGATCGCGCAGCATTCAGCCTTTCGCGTCCACGACTATTGTGGCCCTCAACGGAGCCGCTCATCCCGAGCCTCCACTACGGGAGCGCCACAATGTCCCATCGTTCGAGCCAGACACGCTCGATCCGCTCCGCTTTTGCAGGCCTTCTCCTGATCGGTCTGCTGTCGCCCGCACATGCCTTCGACCGGAGCACCTCTCTCGACGCCCTGTCCAATCTGCCGTCGCGGGCCGCCGAGCGTCTCGCCTCGGCCGAGCCGACATCGCACCGGCCCTGGCTCGCTCCGGTCGGTCACCGTCAGCCGAGCCGGGCCGACGCGCCTCAATCGGACTCCCTGTCGGCCTGGGAGCGTGAGCAGCAGCAGCGCGATCAGATGCTGGATCGCAAGCTCATCATCTGCCGCGGATGCTGAGGTAGCCCGGCCACCTCACGCTCGCCTGCCTAGGCATTCTCGACACCCGATGTCGCTTCTACGCTCTTCGTCAGCTCCAGCCCGTCAATCGTCGCAGGCGTCTGCGCAGCCTTTCGCCATTGCGCGGGGGTGATGCCCATGTGGCTCTTGAACGCCCGCTGGAACGCCGCCTCGGACAGATATCCGACCGCTTCGCCCACCGCTCCGGTCGAGAGCGAGGATTTCCTCAGCTCATTCGTTGCCAGCGTCATGCGGATGTCGGTCAGCAATTCGCTCGGCGAACGGCCGACCTTCTCCTGGAATTGACGCGCGAGCGTCGCACGCGACATGTTGGCGAGCTGCGCGAGTTCGGGCAGCGTCCATGCGCGCGCGGGCGCATTGAACATGGCCGCGACGACCGGCGCCAGGCGTGGGTGACCTGCGAGCGCAAGGAGCCCGCGTGGCGCATGTGCGGTCTCGCTGGCGAAGCGCAGCACGAGGGCGAACATCGCCGTCGACAACGCATTCAGCATCGCGCGGCCACCCAGCTGATCGTCTGCGGTCTCGCCGCGCATCAAGGCAACGAGGCCTGCGAGCTGCCCCGCCGTATCCCGCTCTCCGGCCTGCGCGCCGATCCTCACGATCAGCACCGGCGGCAGATAGTTGCGCAGCAGTCGGTCGTGCGGCGGGGCGATCGAAAAATGTCCGCACAACAGATCGAGCCGGGCGTCCGAGCCGGGATTCTCACTGATCGTGAAGTTGAGTGACGCGCGGTTGCGGGCCTTCAGCGGCGCAGCTCCGCTGCCGTCGTGCATGACGTGTCGGGGGTTGCGCGGCAGCAGCAGAATGTCGCCGGCCTCCAGTAGCAGTGGCCGACCTCCCGCCGGATCGTCCAGCATCGCCGAGCCCGCGAGCACCGCGTGGTACGGGATTTCGTTGGCCCCGCCCGGCCCCTGCTCGATCCGCCACGGCGCGCCGTAGGAGCAGCGCAGGTCCAGACGGCCGCGCACCGGCATCATCTCGAACAGCCGGCTCAGCCAATCCATTGTATTCCCCTCTCAATATGCCATATGAGACGATTAGGCATATATATAAGCAAATGCAGCATTTAACGTCTCATACCGCGACCGTACTGTCACTCCGCAATCGTTCACCACCCCAACCACGGAGTGCCATCATGTCCCGTCTTTCGGTCCCGAACCTCGAAGCCGACGCCGGCCCCGCCGGCCAGGTCTATGCCCAGATCAAGAAGGCGATCGGCAGCGTGCCGAACACCTTTGCGGCCATCGCCGCCCACGGCCCCGCTGCGCTCAAGGCCGTGCTCGCCGCTGACACTGTGCTCGCGTCCGGCGGACTGACCAAGTCCGACAGGGAGATCATCAAGCTCGTCATCAGCGAGGCTGCCGGCTGTGACTATTGTGTCGCCGCCCACAGCCATCTTGGAAAGCTCGTCGGCCTGGCGCCGGAGGTGTTGAAGCAGATCCGCGATGGCCGGCCCACCGGTGACGACCAGCGCGATGCGCTGGTCGCTTTCGTTGACAAGCTTGCGCGCACCAGCGGCACCGTCAGCGACAAGGATTTCCGCGCGATCAAGGCCGCCGGCTACAGCGACGCACAGCTCGTCGACATCAGCCTCGCCTTTGCCACCACCGTGTTCACCAACGTCTTCAACCGCATCAACGATACCGAGATCGACTTCCCGGCGGTTACCTAACGCGACGGCCGCCACGTCGATCATCTCACATCAGGGATCACGACCATGACCATGCTTGCTAACACCCACACCGCCCAAAATCCTCTCGTCCGCGCCCTGCAGGGATCTGGGCTGCTCGCGGAAGATCTCGACTACCATGTCGTCCGCGCCTCCATGGTGATCATGTTCTTCTTCTTCGGTTACCAGAAGTGGTTCCCGTACGAATTCGAACGGCTCGTCCCGTTCATCAGCAACAGCCCGTTGATTTGGTGGCTCTATCCCGTGTTCGGCCACGCCGGCGCCAGCTATTTCCTCGGTGTTTCTGAATGGACCTTTGGTTCGCTGCTGCTCGCGGGCTTCTGGAGCCACCGGCTTGGCGTGCTCGGCGCTCTGGGCTCGACCGGCACCTTCATCGCGACCGTCACCATCATTCCCTTCATGCCGGAGGGCTGGGACGTTGCCGCCGGTGGCTTCCCGGCGATGACGGGCAACGTGCCGTTCCTGATGAAGGACGTCGTGCTGCTCGCGGTCTCCTTCTACCTGCTCCGACAGGATCTGGTTCGCCTGATACGGCATTAGGTGGCACTCTGCCGAGGGGCGATGCATCGCCGGCGAGCTTTCGGGTTCGCCGGCGATTGCGCGTTCGCGCCGGCGTAGTGCGAATCAAGTCGGAGCGTTTCGGTCCATCGAGATAACCGGCTGGATCGCCGATACTTTGATTTTCTAGTCATTTCTACCCTGTAAGCCGCAGTTACATCGCAGCCGCGCGGGCGGCCTGTACGATCACGTCGGCTACGACGTCGGGGTTTGACACGGTGACGGCATGCGATGCATTCACCTCGACGACGTGCGATTTTGCACGATCGGCTTCGAACTTCTGTTCGGCCTGAGGAATGGCGAGATCCTGCAAGGTCCTGATTTGCCAACTCGGCTTGCTCGTCCACGCAGCGGATGTCAGCGTCTCGGTCAGGGCCGCCAAGTTCATCGGGCGTTGGGTGGCGAGCATCATGGCAGCCTCGCTCGCGGGCACATCGGCAGCGACGTTACTGTGGAACTTGTCGGCCTGATAAAGGAGATACGTACCGCTGGTTCCGTCAGGGAGAGAGTAGGCGACCGCCTCGACGGACGTGGAGAATGTGCTGCCGGGAAACCGCTCGAGCAAATTGCTTGCAGCTTCTCCTGCCGCGGGCATCACTGCGGCTGCGTAGACGAGACCCTTTACCCTGGGGTCCGTGCCGGCCTGAGTGATGACGGCTCCACCGTAGGAATGGGCCGCCAGGATGACGGGTCCCTGGATCCTGTCCAACATGCTGCGCAGATAGGCGGCGTCGATCGCCACGCCGAGCAACGGATTGGCAAAAGCCACGACCGGGTAGCCGTCGCGCTGGAGCCGCGCGATCACCTTATTCCAGATCGACGCGTCTTCGAAGGCCCCATGCACGAGCACGATGGTGGGCAGCAGTGTTTCGGGATTCATGGAGTTTCCTTCTCATTGAGAGTTACGCAGGAGGTGGTTTCGCTGGCGTACGCGCTCAGCCGCGCCGCCCAAGATGATCTGCCTTGTGAGCTGCAAAGGCCGGCCGCCTGTGGGATTGTCCAGGATCGCAGTGCCGGAAAGATTCGCGTGATACGAGGTACGGCTAACTCCGCAAATGGTGTTGCCGGTACCACTTGTTGATCTCGCCGCTGGTCGTCACCCACACGTCCTTGTGGCTCGATATGTAGGCGAAGGCTGCCGCCAGGTGCTTCGTCCGAAACGCTTGGCCCGTGATGAAGGGATGCAAGGCAATGGGAAAAATCCTCGGGAGCCGCTCCCCCTCCTCGTAAAGAACGTCAAACTGGTCTCGTATGATCCGACCGAAGTCTTCCGCGGACGTACCGAACGTCAGAACTGATGGAAGGTCGTTGCATTCGACGGAGTACGGCATTCCCAGAAGAGAGCCCTTCTTCACTTTCATCCGAAAGGGCAGATCATCGCACGTATAGTCGCACAGATACTCGATGCCCCGCTCAGCGAGCAGATCCGGCGTGGCGTGCGTCTCCGTCAAGAACGGGCTGAGCCAACCCTTGGGCCTCTCACCAGTGGCCGCCCCAATGACCGTGAGCGTGTCCTCGATCAGCGACACTTCCTCCTCCAACGAAAGGCCGTTGGCGATCTCGGAGTTATTTCGTCCGTGCCCCATGAAGTCCCATTTGCGTTTCGAGCCTTCCTCAACGACCCGGGGATACTCGCGACAGACATCTGAATTGAGACACACGCTTGCCGGCAAGCCATACTTGTCCAATGTCTCCATCAATCGCCAAATACCGACGCGCTGCCCATAGTCTCGCCAACCATAGTTGAGAGAGTCCGGCATGAAATGCGCGGTGTGCGGCACGATCGCCGGGCCAGGCCGATCTTCCGGAAAGTGCTCCAGATTGATGTAGATCGCGATCGCAACGCGTTCTCCGTGCGGAAAGGACACAAGCGGACGATCGACAATCGGCGTGAAGTCGTAGCGTTTGGTTTGGGTCTGCATCAGTCGGTCACTCCTGGATAAGTCACCTCGGCCATCAGTCAGCTGTGTTGCGTGCCGTTCTGACGTGCGACGGAGCCGGTGATGGCCTCGTGTATCATTGCGATGACCTGCTCCGGGGCCGTGATCGGCGATGCATGATCGACCTTCTCCGAGCGAACCTGCGCACCCATCCGACGCGCCAGGAACAGCTGGGTCGCCGGATTGATCATGCGATCCTCCTCGGCGACGAGGTACCATGACGGCTTCGTCTTCCATGCCGGTTTCGGGGCCTTCTCCTGGATGGCCGCGACGGCAATGGGGCGCTGGATCGCGGCAAGGAGCGCGGCCTGCTCGGGCCGGGCATGCTGACACCAGGCTGCCCTGAACCGGTCGTCCGGCATCCAGAGGAGACCGTGACTGTCGGGCGCGAGTTTCGGCGCCTCAGGCGACGGCTTGTCACGATAGAATACGTCGGCGACTGTCTCACCTTCGTCGGGGGATAGAGCCGAAATGAACACCAGCGATCGAACCCTCTCGTTCGTGCATGCACCAATTACGGCGCCGGCATAAGCATGAGCGACGAGGACGAGCGGACCGTCGGTCCGCTCCAATGCCCGCTCGAGCGCCGCAACATCATCCGATAACGACGTAAGCGGAATCGGTGCAGCCAACGTCTTCAGCCCTCTGGATTGCAACGACGTGATGACGCGGGCCCAACTCGAGCCGTCCGCCCATGCGCCGTGAACCAGAACGACGGTGGCGTTCGCGGCCGCGCTTTCCGATCTCCTGGTGCTGGCCCGAACGACTTTCCTGCTCGCGTGAGGATTGGCATCCGCAGGCGCGATTACGCCAAGCTCCGCTGCCGCGACTGCCATTGCCGCTGCACCCAGGAAATGCCGGCGCTCATGGTTGATTTCCTCGGACATATCTCTTCCCTTGCTCTGCCAGACCGCGCGGTCGCGCTTCCTTGGACGCAGACCTACGCTATTCGGCGATCCAGCCGATCTGGTTACAAGTGGCCGATCATTCCGACGATCAATTCCCGATTATTTTCCTGCCGCGGCCTCATCGTACTGGCCGGATAACGGTGTTTTGAGCACGAATGGTCCAGAGACGCTAATTCTGCGAAAACGAGATTCCGCGGCGCTGCTAGCGTGTCTTGCCGCGCCGTCATCGAAGGGGGGTTGGCTAGTGCGCTGCGCCAGCCTTGAAGGACATCAGAGATGATCGAAGAGACAAAAATCGAGCGCCGGACCTTCGTCCGGGCGATGACCGCCGCATCCAGCGCCGCGCTGTCATTGGCGCTACTGCCGCCGCGCGCTGCCGGCCACCCCCTCGACAAAGCCACCTCGACCGCTTCCGATCACTTCGAGACGGCTGAGATCAAGACCGACGACAACACCATCTTCATCAGGCGCTACGGGAGCGGGTCCCCGCTGCTCATGGTCCATGGATTTCCTCGAACCAGCCTGATGTGGCGTCACCTGGCGCCGCGTCTCGCCAGCAAGCACACGGTGATCTGCGTCGATCTTCGCGGCTATGGCCGCAGCGGCATTCCCGCTTCCGCGGAGGATCATTACCCCTATTCGAAGCGCGCGATGGCGAAGGAGCTCGTCGCCGTGATGGACAGGCTCGGCTTTGCCAAATTCGACCTGGTCGGACACGATCGCGGCGGTCGCGTTTCCTATCGCCTCGCGCTTGATCATCCGGAGAAGGTGCAACGCCTCGCGGTATTCGACGTCCTGCCGATCTCGGAGGCGTGGGGCCATGCCGATGCAAGGTTCGCCATGACCTATTGGCCCTGGAGTCTGCTCTCGCAGAAGGCCCCGCTTCCCGAAAAATACCTGGGCGGCGCGCCTGATGCGGTCTTCGATAATCCATTCGGCCAGGGCTCGTTCGGCCCCGACGTCAGGGCGGAATACACCGAGACGTATCGCGATCCAGCCCGGGTGCATGCCATCTGCGAAGAGTATCGCGCGGCCGCAACGCTGGATATCGCGCACGACAAGGCGGACCAGAAGGACGGCCGGCGCATCAAGTGCCCGATGCTTCACTTGTGGGCTTCCGGCGGCCCCCTCGATACATTCTACGAGCAGGAAGGGGGCGCACTGGGAATCTGGAGGAAGTGGGCCGACGATGTGCACGGCCAGGCCGTCAAGGGCGGTCACTTCTTCCCCGAGGAGAATCCCACCGACACGGCAGGGCTCCTAACCAGGTTCCTGTCGGCTTAGTTCTCCAAGCAAGGGCAACTCCTCAATTTCCTGGTAGCGCGGGACAAGTGCGACGTGCAGGCGCTCGTCGACCTTGTGAGCGAACTCGCGGCGCAGCGGGACTTTGTCAAGAAGCTGCATGGTGCCGCTGACAAGACGCACGACGAGCATCCCCTGCACAGCAGACCGCCGAAGGTGATCACGGCGGCACGCGCAGTGCCGCGCTCTCGCGGCTTGCTTCGCCCGAGCTTTGCTTTCTCGTTCCACCCTCTTGACCAAGAGGGCGTAGGGAAGACCGGGTGCTGACCTCGCACCCGCGGTCTGCTGCGCGAAAGGCGTAGCGCAGGAAAACCGCACAGCAGCATCCAGGTGGTGCCAATCACTCGCCACGTGGCCCTCCTTTTCGCACAAAAGCTCGACGGGACGAGGGTTGATTGTCCGACGAGCAACGTCAATGCGAACACCCGAGGGCGCTCGCGTACGACAGCGCACGTCAGCGGGAGGGTTGAATATTTCCGGACATCAAGGGGCGACTTGGAAATTTTCGCGAATGCGCCAGCGACAGCAAGACATCGCGCCGAAGCAATTTGGCGAATGTCGGCAGCAAATTCCGGAAACGTTCGCCGCTGTTCACCAGCGTCTTAATCAACCAACGCGGCTCGATGGCGACCTAAGTGCCTGAGTTTGCTGGCGCTCCCTAGGGGAATCGAACCCCTGTTTCAGCCTTGAGAGGGTCAAGTCGATCCGCTGACGATCATGCTGAAAAGGCAGTTGGCGCGATTTGTGAGACCGGAACTGGATCGGCCATCCCCTTGCCGGTATCTATTTTTTGTCGGCGACTACCGCACGTCATCCTGTTGGTATCTTTGTTGGTATCGGCAATCATATGCACAAAAAATGCAGCCAAGCCAATTGGTTGTGCTCCTAGCCAATTGCCGGCCAGGGGCACCACGCTTCGCCATGGCTCAGTCATGCCATGTGCGTCCGGCAAAGCCTTGACGAAAACGCACGATCGTCCCGGCATGGCTGAACCGCTTCCCCGCTCTAGCGGACGTCACATCCCCACCGTATAAGCCGGTAGCTTCTTCTGTAGCTGAAGGAGCTCATCATGAACGACCTGCACGCGTGGCTTTCCGAACAGCACCACGGCCTGCGCACCTTCCGGACATTCCAGCAAAAGCTCGAGACGATCGGCCGGGACGATCCCGCCCAACGCGGCCTGTGCCGTGTGCTGAGCAGTCTTGTCGGCAGCTATGTCGAGGCCTTCGACGAGGCCCCGCTGCCGGTCGAGGTCGCCAACAGTGCCTATCAGCGCCTGCTGGCGCTGGTCGCGAGCATCGATGTCCACGGCAACGCCGACCGCCGGCTCGCCGACATCAACCGCGTGGCGGAGAGCGAGCTCTGGCAGTGAAGGGCAGCCCGCCGTCGCCATCGCGCCGGCCTGTTCACGCCAGACGCCTGTAGGTCGTGTTCATCGTGTAGTCCTTGGCTGGACCCGACACCACATGGCGGACGACGAACGTGCCATCCGGCAGAAACATGTAGGCCGATTGATACTCGTCGCGCCTGCAAAGATGGTGCGCATGTCCGCTCAGCCCTCCCCTCGGCGATGCGGACAGCGAAATCTCGTGAAACAGCCGCGGTGGGTCTTCCCTGAAGAAGACCTTGAATCCTCCGTCGCTGCGGCTGAAGACATATTCGCGCTCGGCCTTAACCGTGGCGCCGTTGGCAAGCTTCAGATCTCCCTGCTCGCGATAGGCCAGCCATTCCCTGTCCAGTGGCGTGAAGGTGGCGATGCCTTGCATCGTGGCCTGGCTTTCGATGACCCGGTTAAGGGACCACGAGCCGATCAGCTTTTGCGTGATTTGAAGGATGTCACCCCAGCCTTCGATCGTGGCTTCGTTCATATTTTCACGCCTGCGCGTTAACCAACCGATCCGGCCTGACCGGATCAGGCAGCCGGGAATTCGACTTCAGCAAGCCGATACCTATATCCTACCGCAACGAATGGTGACGCAGCGAGCAGCTTGATGGCCAGGAGACGCACGAGCGAAGCGGACGCCGACGACCTCCCCCGCTTCTTCGTCTGGGTCCGGGGCCTCGACGGCCCCGAGCCGCAGAAGTGGATGACGATGGATTTCGGCGTCGGTGACTGGAAGCGGCCGCTCGTGCTGGCCTTTCTGGAGCTGCCGGAGGGCGAACGGCATCTGCCGCTGTCGGCGCTGGCGCGGCGCTATCCGCCGCCGCGGGTGGATGTCTCGTAGGGCAGGTCTCACTTCCCCCGTGCCGCGGTCGGCGTCAGCCCGAACCGGCGGCGAAAGCAGCGGTTGAAATAAGACAGATCATTGAAGCCGCAGGCGAAGGCGATGTCGCTGATGCGGCCCTCGCGATGCGTGAGCAGGTCGGCCGCCTTGCGCAGGCGGAGCTCGTTGAGACGGGTGGTGAAGCTGGCGCCCGCCTCGAACAGCAGCTCGTTGACGTAGCGCTCGGAGAGGCCGGCGGCAGCGGCGAGCTTCTGCGCGGAAAAATCCGGCTCGTGGAAACGCGCCTGAAGGATCAACATCACGGCCTTGAGCCGCACCGCACGCAAGCCGCGCCGGCGTGCGGCGGCGGCGACATCGTTGCGGGCACCGAGACCGATCGCCGCGAGATCGATCAGGTGGGCGGCGATCGCCATGCCGGCCTCGTCCGCGGCGACGGGATGGTGCAGCAGGAGATCGCTGTAGTCCATCGCCAGCGTCAGCGCGCCGCCCGGCTCGAGCTCGCAGCCGACGAGATCGTCGACGTCAGGCACCATCGCCCGCAACGTATCGACCGGAAAATGCACGTTGGTGAACCGCTTGTGGCTGGCCCCGTCGGCGGCGAAGAACGGCTCGTCCAGCTTGAGTAGCACCATCGATCCCGGCCGCATGGTGAACTCACGTCCGCGATGGATCACCTGCGACGGGCGGTCTCCGGTGTTGCGCGCGAGGCAAAAGCGATCGTCGCCGGTCTCGATCACCTGGCGCTTCTCGCGCCGCACCGTGACGAAGCTGCCGTCGCAACGCCCGAGCATGGTGGTGCCGATGTGGATCGAGTTCATCGACGCGCGAAACGGCACGTCCGATGCCGGATCCAGCTCGCCGGTGTTGGAGAAATGCTCGAACAATTCGGCGAAGCGGATGAAGCGCTGCCGGTCGGACAAGTCTTGCGGCAGCATGTCGGTCGAGAGCGACTTTCGGGTGACGGACATCGAAAGGACTTCCAGGAAAGAATTTTTCGAGAAAAATCGTGCACGAAACCGGCCGAACATCGCGGGCGGACATGAATGCACGCTGAAGGCGACCGCGACAGGCTATCAGCACGCCAACGTGAATCAAGCTGCGCCGGTCAGTCCAAGCCGGCGGCCGTCCAGCGCCGAACAGTCCAAGACGAGGCGCGCGCGTCGCCGCGGCGGCCCGCCACAGACGGGACCGAATCCGGGCAACCGGGCGGCCCCGGCCTGACGCCCGCTGGAGGAGACGATCATATGCGAACCTCTCTACCCCGCAGCCTCGTGCTCGGCGGCGCCATCGCGACCAGCCTCTGCGTCGGTTACGCGCTCGGCGCGCAGCCCCACATGGACGAAGCCATTGCGATCCTGCAGTCGGCCCGCGTCGAGCTCGGCAAGGCCGAGCCCAACAAGGGCGGCCACCGCGAGAAGGCGATCGGGCTGATCGACCAGGCGATCGGCGAAGTGCGCGCCGGCATCGCGTTCGCCGCCGGCCGCTGACGCAACGGCATCGGGAGAACCAGACATGATGCGCATCGTGTTCGTTGCATGCCTCGCGCTCGGCGCGATCACAGGCTCTGCCCAGGCCATGCCGCTGGCTCCGCTCACCGGCGGGAGCGGCGACATCGTCGCGGTCGCCGGCGGTTGCGGCAAGGGCTGGCACCGCGGCCCCTATGGCGGCTGCCTGAGAAACTACGCCAACCCCGCCGCGCATGCCTGCCCGCGCGGCTACCATATCGGTCCCGGCGGCGCATGCCGCGGCAACGGCCGGTAAGGACTGAGCGACCTCTCCCCGCTTTGCGGGGAGAGGCGACCTCGCAAACGGCCCACTCCCGCCAGGACGCCGATCCACAACGGACACGAGGGATGCCTGACCGCCCCCATGATTATGGGTGTCGCGGCTGGCGCTCCGCGGCTAAACTTGGCCTCGCGCCGCGGGGGACACGCGGGTGCGGGACGATGAAGCATGAGCGAACAGGGCGAGACGGGTGAGACCGTCACCATCCTCCTCGTCGAGGATGATGCGCCGACCTGCTGGCGGCTCCAGGACGCGCTGGTCAAGGCCGGCTACGAGGTGCGCAGCGCCGGCACGCTGGCCGAGGCCCGCACGGCGCTGGCCGAAGCCGCACCGCGCGTGCTGCTCACCGATCTCAGGCTTCCCGACGGCCACGGCGTCGAATTGATCCGCGAGGTCCGGCAGCGCTTTCCCGACACCGAGATCATGGTGATCTCGGCGCTCGGCGACGAGGAGAGCGTGATCTCGGCGATCACCGTCGGCGCCACCGGCTATCTGCTCAAGGACGCCTTCCCCACCGACATCGCCACCACCGTGCGCGATCTCGTCGCCGGCCATTCCCCGATCTCGGCCTCTATCGCCCGCTTCATCGTGCGCCGGACGCAAGGCGCCGCGCAGAGTTCGGCCGGAGCGACGCCGGGTCCCGCACTCAACACGGCGAAGCTGACCCCGCGCGAGATCGACATCCTCTGGGGCATCGCAAAGGGCTTCAGCTATGCCGAGATCGCGAGCCATCTCGGCCTGTCCAGGCAGACCGTGCCCGGGCACATCAAGAACATCTATCGCAAGCTCGAGGTGCACACACGCAGCGAAGCGGTGTTCGAGGCGGTGCAGCAGGGCCTGATCAAGCTGTGAGCGAGATCGCGGCGAAGGCCCCCACCCGTCCGCGGCGCCGGCTCATCGTGTCGCGGCTCGTGCCCTATCTGCTGCTCCAGGCGCTGATCGTGATCGCGACCATCCTCGGGCTGCGGCTGCTGCAGCCCAGCGACCCCGAAGATTTTGCGCTGAGCCAGTTTTCGCTGCGCGAGGACGGCGTGACGCGCCCCGTGACGCTGCCGCACTTCACGTCATCCCGCTATTCGCTGGCGGATCCTCCGCTCTACACCGGCGCTTTCACCTTCAGAAGCGCCGATGCGGGGGCGGGCTGGTCGGTGTACCTGCCGCGCTTCAGCAACGCGGTGGAAGTCGCCGTCAACGGCGTCGTCGTGCTCGATTCCCGTCGCGACGCCAATGCCAACCGGCCGGATCGCAACACGCCGCAGATCGCTGTCATTCCCGCTTCGCTGCTTCGCGACGGCAGCAACGAGATCACGGTGCGGCTGTTCGTGTGGGGGCCGCTCAAGGGCTTTCTCGACACCGTCTATGTCGGACCGGACGCCGCCTTGCGTCCGTCCTACGAGACGCGCACGCTGCTGTTCGTGACGCTGCAGGTGGCGTTCTCCGCCTGGCAGTCGATCCTCGCCGTCATCCTCGCGATCATGTGGCTGATGCGGCGGCGCGAGCCGGTCTATGGCGTGCTGGCCGTCGCGATGGTGCTCGGCGTGATCCAGGCATTCATACCGCCGCCGGTGCCGCCGGCCGCCATATCGCGGCTTGCCGCGGTGCTGCTCGCGTCCGCGCCGACCGAAAGCGCGCTGATCGTCGCCTTCGGCGTGCTGTTCTTCGGCTGGCGCTGGCCGCGCTACGGCATGCTGCTGTTCGCGCCGGGCCTCATCGTGTTCGTGGTCGGCCTGATCGCCGGTCCGCCGCTGCCGCGCATTCTGTTTCTCGTGCTCGGCATCCCCACCGTCGGGATCTGCCTGTTCCTGATGGCGTGCGTGACCGCGACCGCGGTGGTACGGCGGCAGGATGCCGCCAGCTTCACGATCGGCTGCGCGGTGACCATCGTGCTGACCTGCTGGGTCCACGACATGCTGTCGGTGTTCGAGATCGTCACCAATGAACGCATCTTCGTCTCGCGCCTGTCCTATTCGGCGATGCTGGTCGCGATCGGTGCGGGGTTGACCTGGCGCTTCGCCCGCGCGCTGAACCAGGTCGACAGCTTTGCCGGGCAATTGGTGACGCGGGTGCACGAGGCCGAGGAGCGGCTGAAGGCGAGCTTTGCCCGCGAGGAGGAGCGCGCCCGCGCCGCCGCGCTCGCCAATGAGCGCACAAGGCTGATGCGCGATCTGCATGACGGCCTCGGCGGCCAGCTCGTCAGCATCGTCGCGCTGTCCGAGCGCGGCCATGAGGGCGCGAGCATCACGGACGCCGCCCGCGCCGCGTTGAAGGATCTGCGCCTCGTCATCGATTCCATGGACGACATCGGCGGCGACCTCATGCTCGCGCTCGGCTCCTGGCGCGAGCGTGCGACGGCGCAATTGCGGCCGCACGACATCGCGCTCGACTGGCGTGTGGCGACGCCGCAAGGCGTGCCGCTGCATCCCGAGCTCAGGCCATGGCACGTGATCCAGATCGTGCGCATCCTCGACGAAGCCGTGACCAATGCCGTCAAGCACGCCCAGGCCCGCAATATCGCGGTCACCATCGAGACGCTCGACGGAGCTCAGGGACCGTATGGCGTGATCAGCGTAACCGACGACGGCTGTGGTTTCGCACGAGCCGAGAACGGCGAGGCCGCCGGCGCGAGCCAGACCGCACGGGGCCTGCGCAACATGAGAAGCCGCGCCGCACGCTGTGGTGCGATGCTCGACCTCAGCTCGGATGCCCAGGGCACGCAGGTGCGGCTGCAATTGCCGCAGGTCTTTCCCGACAGCGATGCTGCCGGTGGCTGAAAAGCCCCCTCTCCGAACGTGTGGGACGCGCGGAGAGAGGGAACGGGCGGGATTGTCTGCCTGCGGAGGACGGGGGGGTTCGTCCGCAGCTCCTGCGCCCGAAACGATGCAATCAACTCAATCGAACGAGACCGTCAGCGAACACCGACGCGATTGACCGGACCGCCGCGATTCATCGGTGTGCCCGCACGCACGCCGACACCGGGCGCACCGACGCCGGGGGTCGCAACCGCAGCCGCCGCGACCGGCGCTCCCGGCGCGACCACCACCGCCGCCGTCGGCCGCACCACGCAGCCCTTGGGCACGCCGACCGTCTTGCAATAGACCACCGCCTGTGCCGGGCTCGTCCCCAGCGACACCATTGCCGCACCCGCCAGCACCATGACTGTCAGCCCGGCGCCCAGCGCTCCCGTTGTTTTCGACATTCTTGCTCTCCTGCTTCCCGTTCGGCGCCCGATGCAATTCACCGGGTCTCGCAGCCGACGTGCAGCCTGAATGGCAAAATGCGGCGCGCGGATACATGCCATGAAGATGGGGGTGCGGCGGCCGAGGCGGCGCGCCGATGCCATGAACATGGCATGGACCGGCACCAGGCCTTCGCGACATTGTCCGCCCGCTTGATCCCGAACGGGACGCCCGACAATTGCAAAGAGGTGCTTTATGAAGATTTCGGTTCTTGCCGCGCTGCTGCTTGCCGCCACTGCCCTGCCCGCCGCAGCGCAATCCGGTCCGACGCCGCAGGAGCAGATGGCCTGCCGCAGCGATGCCGGCAAGTTCTGCGCAGAACACATCGGCAAGCCGCCGCAGATGAATGCCTGCCTGCGCGAGAACAAGTCGAAGCTTTCCGACGGCTGCCGCAAGGTCGTGGAGTCGCACGGCGGCTGATCGTTACGAAAGCGATCGCGCGCTCAGCGAGGAAGCTGGGCGCGCCGACACACGCTAATCGTCGTCATCCGCCCCGAACAGCCTGATCTGCGGAACGCCGCTGCGCGGGCGGTTCGCATAATCACGCGACTCGGAATCTTCACGGACGTTGCGGGCCACGTCGTCCCAATCGGTGCGGTCACGCATGGCGCGCGGGTCGCGGGACTCATAGTACCGGCGCTCGGCCCAGCGCTCACGCCGCTCGGCCCGGCGCCGCTCACTCGCGGCGCGCTTTACGTCGGAGTCTCTCGCCTTGGCATAGGCGTCCTTGGCAGAGGCGTTGTCGGACGAGGAGGGCTGGCTCGTCGAAGCCTGCTGCTCGGCAGGTTTCGCAGACGATGCCGGCGCCGGCTTCGGCGGCTCGACCGCGGCCGCCTGCGAAGGCGGCGGCGCTGGCGGTTCGGCGTTCGCCTGGGTGACCTGCGTGTCGGACTTTGCCGCTTCAGGTTTCGCTTCGGCCTGGGCCGGCGGCGCGACGATCGTGCCGAACGCCTGCGATCCCGTCAGATATTGCACGCGCTCGGACGGCGTATTGGTCTGGGCCGGCGCGCTGGCGGCATCCGTGCGCTGCGCCATCTTGCTGGCATCCGCACCCTGCTTGGGCGCGATCGGATTCATGATGTTACCGGCAACGATGCCGCCGCCGAGACCAATGGCAATGGCCACTATGATAGTTCCGGCACCGACGAAATAGGCTGTCGAGGCGCGCATTGATCCACTCCCTCTTTCGAGGCGGGCAACGCGTGGGGATTACCAGATGTTCCTGATGGGTGCGGTTCCAAAGCGCGATGAGCCGTCGCGCTTCGAGACATTCATCGAGCGTGATCCATTCGGGAAACCGGCCCGTGTCAGATCTGCTGCGCGACCTTCTCGAGCCCGATGAGGCGGGCGAGCTTGCGCACTTCTTCCTTCTGATCGTCACGCAGCTGGAACAGCAGCGGCATCGCGGCCGACTTCAACTGCTGCACCTCGTCGCAATTCGGATCGATCTGCGCGCTGGGCGGCGCGTTCGGATTCGACAGCTTGTTCGCCTGCATCCTGCGCGCGACGTTGCGCAGCGCGGTCTCGACCGAAGGCCAGTAATATTCCTGCGACGACGACAGCTTCAGGCGATCCTTGATGCCTGAGATCTGGACGTCGGAGAGCAACGAATAGGATTTCTGCGGCTGCGGCTTGGCGGCGACCTTCGGCTTGGCCGGGACCTCGACGGCGGGAACTTCGGCCGCGGCGGGAGCCTCGTTGACGCCGGCCGACGAACCCTTCTTCGGCAGCGGAAAATCGGAGGGCGTTGCGGCGGCAAAGGCCTGACGCAGCGGCTCGGTCAAGACCGGCGCCTGGGCGAGCCTGTCCGCGGGCACCTGGACCGACTCGATCGCGGCCGAAGCCAGAGCCAGCGTCGGAACCAGACGATCGGCCTTGGCGGCGCGGTTGGTGGCAAGCGGCTTGGCCGGCGGGGCTTCGGTGATCATCTCGGCGCTGACGCTGGGGACGCTGTCGCGGCCGAGAATGGCGGTGGTGGCGGCCCCAAGGACGAGGAAACAGGTCAGCACAACGATGGTGATGGCTTTGGACAAACGTCCCTCCGCGTCCGACTTCAAGTCCATGTGATCACTGCCGTAAAACTGGGCGGTAAATAAGGCTTAACCGTGCCATGACAGCGGCAATCGCGCGGACTGCGGCGACATCGCCGAAAACTCCAATAAAATCAGGCAGCTGCCGCCAGGTCGTAGGCGTCCTGGATGTCGGCGACGATCTCGGAGGCTTCCCAGACCGCACGCGGCTCGACCGATTGCAGCGTCACCGTCCAGTTGCCGCCGCGGCGGGTGCGGGGGACGCTGACGATGTCGAAGCGCACGTTGCGGCACAGCGGATGGCGGGCCAGCGCATGGGCGACGCGGACGCGGATCTCATCCAGCGATGCCGCCGTCTTGGCGTTGAGATAATCGAAGTCCATCGCCTGTCCCTCTCATCCTGATTGGCGGCCGTGAGGGGGATTGTTGGCTGGCCTTGGTTAATCCGCCGTTAAGTGAGCCGGGCCGGAGGCATGCGGAATTAACTGTGATCGATGCGATGGTAGAGTCTCCGCATCGTCATGGCCGGGCTTGTCCCGGCCATCCACGTCTCGGCGGGGCACGAAGAACGTGGATGCCCGGGACAAGCCCGGGCATGACGAGCCCACCTACCGCCCGCCCGCCTCGCGATACTCCGCGATGGTCCGCGCAACGAGATCGCCGGCCGCCGGCACGTCGGTCACGCCCGAGGTCGAGTGCCCGCCGCTCCAGATGTCGCGCCAACGCTTTGGCCGGTTCTCGCGCGCGGCGACGTCGATATCCTTGGCGATGTCGATCGCGCCGCGCGCCGGCAGGTCATCAGGGTCGAGACCCGCAGCGACGATCGACGGCCTCAGCATGCTGGTCTGAAGGCCCGTGAACGCGGTGGTCAGCAGGATGTCGTCGGCGCTGCTCTCGACCAGCATCCGCTTGTGACGGTCGTCGGCCATGCTCTCGCGCGTCGCGATGAACTTGGTGCCCATGTAGCCGAGATCGCAGCCGAGCACCTCCGCGGCACGCAAGCTGCGGCCGTCGCTGATGCCGCCCGCGAGCACGATGATGCCGTCGTAGAATGCGCGCACCGCGCGGACGAAGGCGAACGGGTTGAGCCAACCGGTCTGCCCGCCCGCGCCTGCGGTGAGCAGCACGAGCCCGTCGGCCCCGGCGTCCGCAGCGCGTTCGGCGTGGCGGATCGTGGCGACGTCCGCCAGCACCAGCACACCGGCGTCATGCAGCGGCTTCAAGACCGGCGCCGGCGAGCCGACCGAGGTGATGACGATCTCCGGCTTGTGCCGCAGCAGCGCGGCGAGATCCTGCTCCAGCCGCGCATTGGAGCGGTGCACGATCAGGTTCGGGCAGAGCGGCGCCGCCCTGCGACCGGCCTGTTGTTCGTGCTGCAGCAGCCGCGCTTCGATCTCACCGAGCCACGCATCGAGCTGTTCCGTGCTGCGGCAATTCGCGGTGGGGAAGCTGCCGATTACGCCGCTTCGGCAGGCCGCGACCATGAGCTCGACACCCGATACGAGAAACATCGGCGCTGCGATCAGCGGCAGGGCGAGACGATCGCTGAAAATTTGCAGTCGGTCTGATGTCACGCATGCCTCCCTCGCGCGGGCTGTCGTTTCCTCCCGCATTCCCTGTGCTAGCGTTGCGGCAAACATTGGCACGTCAGAAGCCGATGACAAAGCAACGAGGAAACATATGGCCGACCCGCTCCATGCATCGTCGCCGACTTGCGCGCAGACGCTACGCGCACTGTCGCGCTATCCCGGCCGCACCGCGTTCGCCTGGCCCGGGGGATCGCTGAGCTATCAGGGCACGATCGACCTGATCGGGCGGATCCAGGGCGTGTTCATGCGGCTTGGCTTGCAGCCCGGCGCGCGCGTCGCCTTCCTCACCGCAAACCGCGCCGACACCTGGTGCGCCGGCGTCGCCGCGCAATTGTCGCGCCTCTGCATCACCTGGCTGCATCCGCTGGGGTCGCAAAGCGACCAGCTGTTCCAGCTCGAGGATTCTGAAGCCGAGATGCTGGTGGTCGACGCCGCCGCCTTCCGCGATCGCGGCGGCGAGCTTGCCGCCAAAGCGAGCATGCTCAAGGCGGTCTTCACCATGGGCCCCGCCGATTATGGCGTCGATCTCTTGCAGGCCATCGAGATCGAAGGCCACGCCAGCCCGCTCTGTCTCGCCGGCCCCGACGATCTCTCCACGCTGAACTACACCGGCGGCACCACCGGCAAATCCAAGGGCGCGCTGCGCTATCACCGCGAAAACAGCGGGGCTGCCGGCGCAATCCTCGCAGACTTCGAAATCCCTGAAGGTGCGCGCTATCTCACCGTCGCCCCGATCAGCCATGTCGCCGGCACGAAGGTGCTGCCGACCCTGATGCGCGGCGGCACCGTGCACATGCTGAAGGGTTTCGATCCCGAAGCGGTGCTGGCGACGATCGCGCGCGAGCGCATCGACTTCACGCTGTTCGTGCCGACGATGATCTACGTGCTGCTCGATCACCCCGCGCTGAGCAGGACCGACCTGTCCTCGCTCGAGCTCGTGCTCTATGGCGCGTCCGCGATGTCGCCGAGCCGGTTGGTCGAAGGCATCGAGCGCATCGGCCCGGTGTTCTCGCAGCTCTACGGCCAGACCGAATGCTATCCGATCTCGGTGCTGCGCAAGAGGGATCACGATCCCAAGACGCCGGAGCTGTTCCTGTCCTGCGGCTTCCCGATCGCGGCCTGCGAGGTCAAGCTGCTCGACGACGACGACCAGGAGGTGAAGACGGGCGAGGCCGGCGAGATCTGCGTGCGCGCGCCGCATGCGATGGCGGAATACTGGAAGCGGCCGGACATCACCGCCGAGACGCTGAAGAACGGCTGGGTCCACACCGGCGATATCGCGCGCAAGGACGAGCGCGGCTACATGTTCATCCTCGACCGCAAGAAGGACATGATCGTCTCCGGCGGCTTCAACATCTTTCCGCGCGAGGTTGAGGACGTGCTGTCGCAACACGCCGACGTCGCGATGGTCGCCGTGGTCGGCGTTCCCGACGAGAAATGGGGCGAGGCCGTTACCGCCGTCGTCGTCCCGCGCGAGGGCGCCACGCCCGATGCCGATGAGCTGATCAATCTCGTGAGGTCGCGCAAGGGCTCGGCCCATGCGCCCAAGCAGATCCAGTTCGTCAGGCAGCTGCCGATGACCGGCGTCGGCAAGGTGGACAAGAAGGTACTCCGTGCGGGCTTCTGGAGCGGACGTGACCGGATGGTAGGGTAAAATCCCGGGATTTCACGGGGGCGTTGTGGCCCCGGCACCACAGCGCGCCACGGAGTGCGCGCCGGCGATGCCCGCCCGATTGCCCGCGAATCAGGGAATCAATTAGACCCGCTGACGGGGCTGGGAAGCGGAGTAAGGCATGAGAGTCGCTTCCCTGGAAAGTGCAGTCGCCGCGGTTACGTTGATCACGGCTATCATCGTGGTGCTGTGGGAGATCAAGATCTTCTACGGTTTGTGAACTGGCAGGATGCAGCGTCGCACACGGCCAAGCATCCCTTCCGCGGCGGCGGAAGCCTGCCGTTCAATTGGAAGGAGCCATGACGGGCTCCGCCGTCACGCTCAAGACCTCTCGATCACCAGACCCGACGACACAACAGGTGTCATCGCCCGGCTCAACCGGGCGATCCAGTACTCCGAGACGGCTGCGATTGAATCGATAGGCCGCGGCGTACTGGATGCTCCGCCTTCGCGGGGCATGAATGGGGCGCGTCGCGCTCCTCTTCGCCCGGCGCGCTAGTGCCCTACCGCTTCTCGATCACCAGGCTCTGCACCGCGCGGCCGAAATAGCCCTGCCGGTCAGCAAGCCGCGACATCGCAAGGCCTGCACCGTCGGGGCCGATCCATGAATCGCCGTCGAGCAGGATCCACTCGCCGACCGGCTGGCGCGCAAAGCTCACGGTGAGGTCGGCGTTGATGTAGGTCCAGGCGCGGAAGTCGAGCGTCGAGGCGGTGCCGTTGGAGAAGTCGGCGGCGACCACGGCGCGCATCGCCTGCGAGATGGCTTCGCCTTCGATCAGCGGATGATCGACGCGAAACCAGATCGCGCCGGCGCCGGCCTGGCCGAAGCGGCCGCGCGCCGCGCGCATCGAGACGGACCGCACGAACGGACTGGTGGCGGCGTGACCGTCCTCGACCAGCGAGTCCTCCGGCGCGGGCAGCGTGACGGGTAGTTCCTTGATGTCATCCGGCAGCGCCTGCGCCTGAGCCTTGATCTTGAGCACGGTGGCGCCGACGACCTGCACGCCGTCGGCGAGCAGCTTGATTTCGCAGAGCTGGATCTTGCGGCCCTCGCGCAGCACTTCGGTGGCGATCGTGAGCGGCGCCACCGGCACCGGACGCATCAGGTCGATGGTCACGCGCGCGATATTCATCGGCACTTGTGTCGGAACGCGCTCGGCCGCCCATGTCACCAGCGACGCCGGCGCCGACCCATGCTGCATGCGCCGGTCCCAGGGACCTGCGGCATCCGGGCTGGTGACGACGTTGTTGCCGTCGACGCGGTAGATGGGGGCCATGTTTGTTCGCTATCTCGGCTGGCGTTTCCCGGACGCAGCGCGGCGCCAAAGCGGTGCGCTGCTGGGCCGGGGTCCACCGTTGCAATGGGTCCCGGCTCTGCGCAGCAGCGTTACACGCTGCAGCGCGTCCGGGACACGAGAGTGATCACAACGGCGGATCGATCGCTTCGTCGTATTCCCTCTTGAAGCGCGCGATCATCTCGGCGGCACCGACGATGCCCTCGACGCTGCCGATGCCCTGGCCGGAGCCCCAGATCTCCTTCCAGGCCTTCGGCTTGGCGCGCTCGCCGGAGGCGTCGGTGCCGAAATTCATCTTGGAGGGATCGGAGGTCGGCAGGTTTTCCGGATCCATGCCGGCGGCGAGGATCGACGGCTTCAGATAGTTGCCGTGCACGCCGGTGAAGAGGTTGGAATAGACGATGTCGTCGGCCGTCGAGCCCGCGATCATCTCCTTGTACTTCTCGACCGCATTGGCCTCCTTCGTCGCGATGAAGGCCGAGCCGATATAGGCGAAGTCGGCGCCGAGGATGCGCGCGGCGCGGATCGCCTTGCCGTTGCCGATGGCGCCCGACAGCGCGATCGGACCGTCGAACCATTTGCGCGTTTCGGCGACGAAGGCCAGCGGCGAGATGGTGCCGGCATGGCCGCCGGCGCCGGCCGCGACCAGGATCAGGCCGTCGGCGCCCTTCTCGATCGCCTTGTGCGCGAATTTCTGGTTGATCACGTCGTGGAAGACGATGCCGCCCCAGTCGTGCACGGCCTGGTTCAGCTCCTCCCGCGCGCCGAGCGAGGAGATGACCATCGGCACCTTGTACTTGGCACAGAGCTGCATGTCGTGATCGAGACGGTTGTTCGACTTGTGCACGATCTGGTTGACCGCGAACGGGGCCGAGGGCCGTTCCGGATGCGCGCGGTCATAGGCCGCGAGTTCTTCGGTGATCCGCGCCAGCCATTCGTCGAGCAGCTCCGGCGGCCGCGCGTTCAGCGCCGGAAACGAGCCGACCACACCCGCCTTGCACTGCGCGATCACCAGATCGGGCACCGAGATGATGAAGAGCGGCGAGCCGATCACGGGGATCGACAGGCGCCCCTTGAACAAGGCAGGCATGGACATTGCGGAACGATCCTCTTCTGGCTGTCAAATCGACGTCGGGAGCCATACCAACAAGGCAATCTTTCCACTGTCAAGTATTGCGTTTTGGCGCCGCAGCGGACGCGGCTACCACAATTCCAAGCAACGGAATTCCGCTCGCCGCCCTCCCGTCATTGCGAGCGAAGCGAAGCAATCCAGACCGTCTAAGCGGAGAGATGCCGGATTGCTTCGTCGCAAGAGCTCCTCGCAATGACGAGGTGAGAGCGGCGGCTCAACGCCTACCCGATCAAATCCGGATTGATCAGCCGCTCGAACGAGAACATCTCGTCCCATTTCTCCTGTGTCAGCAGCTTGCGCTCGACCACGACGATCTGGTGCAGCGACTTGCCGCTCTTGTAGCCCTCGCGCGCGATCTCGGCGCATTGCTTGTAGCCGAGCAGCGGCTTCAGCACCGTGACGATGCCGAGCGAGTTGAGCACCATGTTGCGGGTGTGCTCCTCGTTGGCGGTGATGCCGACGACGCAATTCTCGCGCAGGCTGTTGACCGCGCGCTCCATGGTGCGGATCGAGAAGAACAGCGCGAATGAAATCACCGGCTCCATCACGTTGAGCTGGAGCTGGCCGGCGCTTGCGGCGAGCGTCACCGTGGTGTCGAGGCCGATGACGAGGAAACTGGTCTGGTTGACGACTTCAGGGATGACCGGATTGACCTTGCCCGGCATGATCGAGGAGCCCGGCTGCAGCTGCGGAAGATTGATCTCGTTGAAGCCGGCGCGCGGGCCCGACGCCAGCAGACGGATGTCGTTGCAGATCTTCGTCAGCTTGCTCGCGGTGCGCTTCAATACGCCGGAGAGCTGCACATAGGCGCCGGTGTCCGAGGTCGCCTCGACGAGGTCGCCGGCCAGGATGAAATCGACGCCGGTGAGCGCGCTCAGATGCCGGACCGCGAGTTTGGGATAGCCGACCGCTGCGGTGACGGAGGTGCCGATCGCGGTGGCGCCGAGATTGATCTCGCGAAGCAGCGCCCGCGCCTCGGAGATGCGATCGACCTCCTCGCCGATCGTCGTGCCCCAGCCGCGGAATTCGGCGCCGAGCGACATCGGCACGGCGTCCTGCAGATGCGTGCGGCCCATCTTGAGCACGCGATCGAACTCGCGGCCCTTGGCAAAGAACGCCTCCTGGAGCTGGCGCAGCGCGGTCATGTAGCTCTCGAGCCGCAGGATCAGCGCGAGGCGGAAGGCCGTCGGATAGGTGTCGTTGGTGGACTGGCCGTAATTGACGTGGTCGTTGGGGCTGACGTGCTGATAGTCGCCCTTCTTGAAGCCGAGCGATTCCAGCGCGAGATTGGCGATCACCTCGTTGGCGTTCATGTTGGTCGAGGTTCCGGCGCCGCCCTGGATGAAGTCGGTGACGAACTGATCCATCATGTCGCCGGCGATGACGCGGTCGCAGCCGAGGATGATGGCGTCGGCCACCTTGGCGTCGACCGCGCCGAGGTCGCGGTTGGCCATCGCGGCGGCCTTCTTCACGTAACCGAGCGCCTTCACGAAGTAAGGCTCCTGGTTCATGGGAATGCCGGTGATGTGGAAGTTCTCCTTCCCCCGGATGGTCTGGACGCCGTAGTAGATGTCGTCGGCGATCTCACGCTGTCCGAGGAAGTCCTGCTCCGTACGGCTCATGGGCACTCCTTGTTGCATGCGCGCGACGTCGTCACGTCAGTTCTGGCACAGCGCGCTGGTCACGAAAGTGTCGGTGCGGCAATCGTCAGGTTTGCGTTGCCTGCCCGGAATGAGAACCTTGGCCGAGCATTTCTCGGCGGAGTCGGCGTTGACGCCCTTGCCTTCCTTGTAGCCCTTGCTCTGGCAGAGCTGGTCGGCGGCCTGCTTGCAGTCGGGCGCGCCGTTCGACGAGGCCGGGCAGGCCACACGCCCCGACACCATGGTCGAGGGCTTGGCCAGCCGCGACAGGTCATTCATGGTCTCGCCGGGGCTTTTGATCGGTGGCAGGATCGAGGGCAGCTTGTCGAACAGCTTGCCCATTTCGTTGATCAGCCCGGGATTTTCCTCGCGCTCCGGCTGCGCCGATGAAGCCGGCGTCGACGGCGGCGGCGCAGCCTGCGGCCCCTGCTCCCGCAGACCGAGCGACGGCGGCGACGATTGCGGCCATCCCGCCCCGCCGGCACCGAGCAGGATCAGCGCCGCGACTGACATCAGCGTCCCGAGCCGCACGGCCGGATTGCCGGATCGAACCATCATGATGGCAACCGTAGCCGAAGCCGGCGCGGCGGCAAAGCGCGGAGGTTTAGATCAGCTTGACCGCCACCACGAAGCCCAGCACCAGCACGACGGCGCCGAGCGTGACCCACAGGCCGAGATGTTCCTCGAGCTTGTGCCGGATCCAGTCGCCGTAGCGGTTGAGCAGGATCGCCACGATGAAGAAGCGGCCGCCACGCGCGACGATCGAGCACAGGATGAAGAGAATGAGATTATAGCCGGCAAAGCCCGAGGTGATGGTGACGAGCTTGTAGGGGATCGGCGTCAGGCCCTTGAGCAGGATGATCACCGCGCCCCATTCCGCATAGGAGGCGCGGAAGGCATCGACCTTGTCGCCGAGGCCGTAGGCCTGGATCAGCCAGTGACCGACCGAGTCGAACAGCAGCGCGCCGATGGCATAGCCAAGCAGGCCGCCGAGCACCGATGTGACCGTGCAGACCGCGGCATAGACCCAGGCGCGCTGCGGGCGCGCCAGTGACATCGGGATCAGCATCACATCCGGCGGGACCGGAAAGAAGGAGCTTTCTGCGAAAGCCACGGCTCCCATGATCCAGAGCGCGTAGGGCTTGTGGGCGGCGTCGATGCACCAGTCGTAAATACGTTTCAGCATGGCGCCGCGATGAAGCACCATGGGACGGATTTGTCCATCGCGAGTTTTGTGAAGCTTTTAATGGCGCTTTCGGGCCGTGCGGCTCTCGAGCGCGACAATTGGCCGCCTGGCCGCGACGCGCGATGACGCAACTTTGGGCAGCTTCATCTGCGATTTCGGCAGCTTCTCGGCGATGCCGAGCATGTCTTCCCGCCGCGTCATCTCGCGCCAGACGTCCTCGGGACGCACGCCGGCCGAGGCCCACAGCACGGTGAGATTGTAGAGCAGGTCGGCGCTTTCCCGGATCACGGCCTCACTGTCGCCGTTGACCGCATCGATCACGACTTCAATGGCCTCTTCGGCCAGTTTCTTCGCCATTTTGGAGGGTCCGCGCTGAAACAGACGCGCGGTGCGCGATGTTGCCGGATCAAGATCCCTGGCCGCGAGCACAGCCAGATATAGCCGCTCAAGCGAATCACTCATGGTACTAAAAACTACTCTAAACCAATGGCGAGCGCGTTAACGCCCGGCAATAAAGGCAAAAACAGGCCGGTGCGGCAAGCGCGACGGCCTGTTTTGGTCAACCTTTGGTAGCCAGGGACTGCTGCAAGCTTAGTAGCAGTTCTGGTAGTAACCTTGGCCACAGGCCTCGGACGGGGCGGTGCCGCCGTAGCGCTGATACTGGTAGTTCGGGCCCGGGCCGTAATAGGGGCCGTAGGCAGGCGCGCTGTAATAAGCGGGGCCGCCGTAATAGCCGTAGCCCGGACCGTAGTCATAGGCATAGGAGTCGCGGGTCGCAGCGATGGCGAGACCGGTGCCGATGGCTGCGAAAGCGGCTGCGGCCGCGGCACCGCCACCACCGCCATGCCAGTGACGGCCACCTGCGTAAGAGGCCGTCGGAGCAGCCGCGGTCAGCGCCAGCACCGCAGCCGTCGCGAAGATGGCCTTACGGCCGGTAAGGCTCGAAATTCTGTCAAACATGTCCTGGACCCTCCTTGGGACCTCGAATGGTGCCTTGAGACAGGCTCATGTCTCTCAAACACCTGTCACCTAAGTTAGGTTCCCCAACCCCAACGCAAGCTGAACGAGGTTGCGTAACGATGCCGCAACCGCTGCTCATCCGCCGTTCATGTTGACGCGCGCACGGTCCAAGCCGGCCGGCGCTGCGAGCGTCACGAACCACAACAATGCGGGACCGGCGCAAGTCGATGTCACGATTCAGGACGATCATTCTTCGCGGTCTGCTGGCCCTTGCGATCCCGCTCGCCGCGCTGGCTGCACGCGATGCTACAGCGGCCGAGAACGCCGCGCCTTCCACGGCGATCCACTTCACCTTCGATCGTCCCATCGATTCGAGCATGGCGCCGTTCTTCCTGGCCGCGAAGGACGGCAAGTTCAGCGCCGAGCGTCTCAACGTGTCCTTCAACAGCGCGCCCGGATCGCCGGAGGCGCTTGCGCGTGTCGCCAAGGGCGACAGCGAGCTCGCACTGGTCGACATCAACGAGCTGATCCGCTTTCGCGACAAGGAGGACGCCGCACCGATCAAGGCGGTGTTCGTGCTGTTCAACCGCGCGCCCTACGCCATCGTCGCGCGCAGGAGCCGCGGCATCAACCTGCTGCCCGACCTCGACGGCAAGACCGTCGGCGTCGCCGACGGTGATCTGACGATGCGGCTGTGGCCGGCGCTGGCGCAGCAGAACAACATCAACACCGCGCGGGTGAAATTCCACAAGATCAGCGCCGCGGTGCGCGAGCCGATCCTGTCCGCGGGACAGGTCGATGCGGTCGCCGGCTTCAGCTATCTCTCGGCGGTGAACCTGCGCGACCGCGGCGTGCCCGGCGGCGATCTCGTCGTGCTGCGCTTTGCCGACTACGGCTGCGAGGCCTATGGCTTCGCGGTGGTGGCCAACCCCGCCTTCGCCGCGGCGAAGCCGGATGCGGTGAAGGGATTCGTCCGCGCCTTGATCGCGGGCATCAACGCGACGGCCAAGGAGCCGGCGCGCGCGGCAGAAGAGGCCGCAAGCCGCATCGACGACGGCGACCGCGATCTCGAACTGGAGCGCCTGCGCACCGTGCTCGTCGACAACATCCTGACCGACGAGGTCAGACGCAACGGCCTCGGCGGCATCGACCCGGCGCGCCTGGAGCGTTCGTTCGACCAGATCGCCAAGGACTTCAAATTCCGCAAGCGGCCGGCAGCCGGCGATATCTTCGACGACCGGTTCCTGCCGCCGGTGGAGAGCCGGCTCATCAATTGAGCAAAACCGGAAGCTTCCGCTGTATCTCGCAGGCGATCCCGGCTTAGAATACGAGCCCCATCAGCTGCCCGAGTTGCCGTCCGCATGTCCATCCTCCGCCTCTACACCCGCGTTCTCGAACTGCTCGGCAAGGAGGCGCGGCTGGGCTGGCTGCTCGCGATCGCCAATCTCTTGCTGGCGGCCTCGCAATTCGCAGAGCCCGTGCTGTTCGGCCGGATCGTCGACGTGCTCTCCGGCAAGTCGGTGGCCGGTTCCAACTCCGCCTGGCCGTTCCTGGCCGCCTGGGTGGCGTTCGGCCTGTTCACGATCGGCTGCAGCGCGCTGGTCGCGCTGCAGGCCGACCGGCTCTCGCACCGCCAGCGCCAGGCGGTGCTGACCGACTATTTCGAGCACATCCTGCAGCTGCCGCTGACCTTCCACTCCGGCACCCATTCCGGCCGGCTGATGAAGGTGATGCTCAACGGCACCGACGCGCTGTGGCGGCTCTGGCTCGGCTTTTTCCGCGAGCACTTCGCCGCGATCCTCTCCGTCGTGGTGCTGCTGCCGCTGTCGCTGTATCTGAACTGGCGGCTCGCGATCCTGCTGTTCGTGCTCTGCATCGTCTTCACGGCGCTGACGACCTTCGTGGTGCGCAAGACCTTCGGCATGCAGATGGAGGTAGAGGAGCACTATAGCGAGCTCTCCGCGCGCGCCTCCGACGCGCTCGGCAATGTCGCGCTGGTGCAGAGCTTCGTGCGCGTCGAATCCGAGGTGAAGGGGCTGCGCTCGGTCGCCGACGATCTGCTCGCCGCGCAGATGCCGGTGCTGTCCTGGTGGGCGCTGGTCACCGTGATCACGCGCGCCTCGACCACCATCACGGTGCTGGCGATCTTCACGCTCGGCATCGCCCTGCATGACCAGGGGCTGACCTCGGTCGGCGAAATCGTGATGTTCGTCAGCTTCGCGACCATGCTGATCCAGAAGCTCGAGCAGGTCGTGAGCTTCATCAACAACGTGTTCATGGAAGCCCCGCGCCTGCGCGAGTTCTTCAACGTGCTCGATGCCGTGCCGGCGGTCCACGACCGTCCCGACGCGATCGATGCGGGACGGTTGTCCGGTCTCGTCGAGTTCAACGACGTCACCTTTTCTTATGACGGCAAGCGCCCGGCGATCGAGGACCTCAGCTTCACCGCGCTGCCCGGCCAGACCATCGCGCTGGTCGGCCCGACCGGCGCCGGCAAGTCCACCGCGATCGCGCTGCTGCATCGCGCCTTCGATCCGCAATCCGGCATCATCAGGATCGACGGCATGGACGTGCGCGGCGTGACGCTGACCTCGCTGCGGCGGAACATCGGCGTCGTGTTCCAGGAAGCGCTGCTGTTCAACCGCTCGATCGAGGAGAACCTTCGCGTCGGCAAGCCGGACGCGACCGAAGCCGAGATGCGCAAGGCGGCCGAGCGCGCGCAGGCGCTCGACTTCATCGAGCGCAGCGGCGGCTTCAACACCAATGCCGGCGAGCGCGGCCGCATGCTCTCCGGAGGCGAGCGGCAGCGCCTGTCGATCGCCCGCGCGCTTCTGAAGGACCCGCCGATCCTGATCCTGGACGAAGCCACCAGCGCGCTCGACGCCGTCACCGAGGCCAAGGTGAATGCCGCTCTCGACGAAGTGATGAAGGGCCGCACCACGTTCGTGATCGCCCACCGCCTCTCCACCATCCGCAACGCCACGCGGATTCTGGTGTTCGAGAATGGGCGGGTGATCGAAAGCGGAACTTTCGATGAACTCGTGGCCAAAGGCGGCCATTTTGCCGAGCTGGCCAAGGCCCAGTTCATGGTTCAGGAGACCGCACGGGCCAGCGTGACGGCGGCCGAGGCTGCCGCGACAGCCGCCAAATCCCCCTAGCAAGTCCCGGGAGGACCGTCGAAATTCGGCCTATTTCATTGCGGAATACCGCACCGGTCCCCCTATTCTCGACGCATCAGCCGGTATAGGTTTGCGACGCCGCAAGCGGCGGCGCCGGATTTCAAACCCGAACTCAGATCACGAGAACCGTCCGTATCAGGCGGCTCTCCAAGGACCGGAATCGGATAGTGCACGCCCTTCGCCCGCTGCTTCGCAAATCCCTGTTCAACCTGTTCGCTGCCTCCCTCGCATGCGCCGCATTGCTTGCGCCGCGCGTCGCGAATGCCGAAGCGCTGCTGCTGATCGAAGCCGAGAGCGGCAAGGTGCTGCAGGCGGAGAATGCGACGATCCCGTGGTATCCCGCCTCCGTCACCAAGATCATGACCGCCTATGTGACGCTGAAGGCGGTGAAGGACGGCAGGCTCACGCTCGACACGCTGCTCACGGTGTCGCCGACGGCCGCCTCGCAGTCGCCGTCGAAGATGGGGTTCCGGCCGGGAACACAGCTTACCGTCGACAACGCGCTGAAGATGATGATGGTCAAGTCGGCCAACGACATGGCCGTGGTGCTCGCCGAAGGCGTCGGCGGCTCGATCGACGGCTTCTCGGCGATGATGAACGACACCGCGCAGAAGCTCGGCATGACGCAGACGAGCTACGTCAATCCGAACGGCCTGCCTGCCGACGGCCAGATCACCTCCGCCCGCGACCTCGGCATTCTCGCCCGCTCGTTCCTGCGCGACCTGCCGGAATACGAATACTTCGTGCACATCCCGGCGATCCGCTTCGGCAAGCGCGTCACCGGGAATTTCAACAAGCTGATCGGCCGCTATCCCGGCGCCGACGGTTTCAAGACCGGCTTCATCTGCGCTTCCGGTTACAATCTCGTGGCCTCCGCCACGCGCAACGGCCGCCGGCTGATCGCCGTCGTGCTCGGCGCCAATTCCGGCACCGCGCGTGCGGTGAAGGCGGCGCAGCTGCTCGAACGCGGCTTCGCCCAGGACAATCTCACCTGGCTCCGTCCCTCGCTCGGCACCGTCGACAAGCTGGTGCCGGTCGACGCCTCGCCGCCGAACCTGCGCGAGGACATGTGCGGCGGTCATCGCAAGCGGCCGGCCAGCGACGACGACGATGCCCTGATCGCCACCAATGGCGGCACCAGCGGATCGGCATCGGCCACCGGCGGCGAAGCGCAGGTGACGTTCTTCACGGCCGGCCTGCAGCCGCCTTTGATGAAGGCTTCCGAGCTGATGGCCACCGCGGCGGCGCCGGCTGAACCGGTGCTGGTCTATACCGGCCCGACCCGCACCGGCCCCGCCCTGATCGCGGCGGTCGCAGCCGATGCCGACCAGCAGACCGCCTCCAAGCCGCGTGGCAAGAAGTCGCGCGTTGCCAAGAAGCCCGACGCGGCCGACAAGCCCGCGGACAAGAAGGACGCCAAGACCGCGGCAGCCAAACCGGCCGACGCCAAGAGCGACGCCAAGACCGCGGCCAAGCCGGCCGGCACCAAGCATGCCGCCGCCAAGCACGATGCGGCGGCGAAACCCGCAGAGAAGCCGGCGAGCGGCGATCCGGCGGCCAAGCCCAAGCCCAAGGCCGCGACCAAGCCGGCCGCCGCCAAGCCTGCCAACAACAGTTAACGCGCCTCGGACATCAAACCGCACCCCGCGCTTCGCACCTGCGGCAACGCGGTTTGCGACGATTCCAGTAGCCTCCCCCCGGCCTTTGCCCTAAGCCTCGACGACTTGCCACCCGTTCCGGCAGGCTCGATACTGGCGGCAATGAGGCAAGCCCGAGACACAACGGGCTCTGGTAAATTGAGGGGAGTTTTCCATGGAGCGCATCTGGCTCAAGCAATATCCGCCCGGCGTGCCTGCTGATATCGAGCCGACGCAGTACGCATCGCTGGTCGACCTGCTGGAGGAGAGTTTCAGCAAGTTCGCCGATCGCAAGGCGTTCATCTGCATGGACAAGTCGATCAGCTATCGCGACCTCGACCAGATGTCGCTGGCGCTCGCCGCTTATCTGCAGGGCCGCGGCCTCCAGCGCGGCGCGCGCGTCGCGATCATGATGCCGAACGTGCTGCAATATCCGATTGCAACCGCGGCGGTGCTGCGCGCCGGCTTTGCCGTCGTCAACGTCAACCCGCTCTACACCCCACGCGAGCTCGAGCATCAGCTCAAGGATTCCGGCGCCGAAGCCATCATCGTGCTGGAGAACTTTGCGCACACCGTCGAGCAGGTGATCGCCAAGACGGGCGTGAAGCACGTCATCGTCGGCAGCATGGGCGACCTGCTCGGCTTCAAGGGCGTGATCGTCAATCTCGTCGTCCGCCGCGTCAAGAAGATGGTGCCGGCCTGGTCGCTGCCGGGCGCGGTGTCGTTCAACGACGCGATCTCGGCCGGTCGCGGCATGACGTTCAACAAGCCGAAACTGTCGCCGGGCGACGTCGCCTTCCTGCAATATACCGGCGGCACCACCGGCGTCTCCAAGGGCGCGACGCTGCTCCACCGCAACATCGTCGCCAACGTCCTGCAGAACGACGCCTGGCTGCAGCCGGCGCTGGCCCAGCCGCCGCATGTCGAGCAGCTGATGATCGTCTGCGCGCTGCCGCTCTATCACATCTTCGCGCTGACGGCCTGCTACCTGCTCGCGGTACGCGCCGGCGGCTGCAATCTCTTGATCCCGAACCCGCGCGACATCGCGGGCTTCGTCAAGGAGCTGGCGAAATACCAGGTCAACAGCTTCCCGGCCGTCAACACCCTCTACAACGGCCTGATGCATCATCCTGATTTCAAGAAGCTCGACTTCTCCAAGCTGAAGATCTCCAACGGCGGCGGCATGGCCGTGCAGCGCCCGGTGGCCGAGCAGTGGAAGGCGGTGACCGGCTGCTTCATCGCCGAAGGCTACGGCCTGTCCGAGACGTCGCCGACGCTGACCTGCAATCCCGCGACCACGAACGAGTTCTCGGGATCGATCGGCATCCCCGTGCCCTCGACCTGGATCTCGATCCGCGACGACGACGGCAACGAAGTCCCGCTCGGCCAGCCCGGCGAGATCTGCGCCAAGGGCCCGCAGGTGATGTCGGGCTATTGGAACAGGCCGGAAGAGACCGCCAAGGTGATGACGCCGGACGGCTATTTCCGCACCGGCGACATCGGCGTGATGGACGAGAAGGGCTACACCAAGATCGTCGACCGCAAGAAGGACATGATCCTGGTCTCCGGCTTCAACGTCTATCCGAACGAGATCGAGGAAGTGATCGCGAGCCATCCGGGCGTGCTCGAATGCGCCGTGATCGGCATCCCCGATTCCAAGTCGGGCGAGGCGGTGAAGGCCTTCGTGGTGAAGAAGGATCCGAACCTCACCGCGGAAGCCGTGATCAAGTTCTGCCAGGAGCAGCTCACCGGCTACAAGGTGCCCAAGCACATCGAATTCCGCAGTGACCTGCCGAAGACCAATGTCGGCAAGATCCTGCGCCGGCAGCTGCGCGACGAGAAGAAGGCGGAGGCGGCCTGAGGCTGCCTTTTGATGCATGACTGACGTGAACGACACCACGCCATCGGGCATTCTCGCTTTCTGGCGTGAGGCCGGCCGCGAGCGCTGGTACGAGCGCAGCGACGCCTTCGACGCGGACGTCAGACGTCGCTTTCTCCCGCTGTGGCAGAAGGCAGCCATCGGCGAACTGGCAGCCTGGGAGGCGAGCGACGACGGCGCGCTCGCACTCGTCATCGTGCTCGACCAGTTTCCCCGCAACATGTTCCGCGACGATCCCCGGACGTTTTCCAGCGATGCGCGGGCACGCGAGGTCGCGCGGCGGGCCATCGATCGCGGCGCCGACCGCAGGGTCGACCCCGTGCTGCGCGAATTCCTCTATCTGCCCTTCATGCATTCCGAGCACCTGCCCGACCAGGAGCATTGCGTCGCGCTGTTTCAGAATGCCGAAAATGTCGCCAACGAGGCTGACAGTGCCGAGAACCTGAAATACGCCCGGGTGCACGCCGACATCATCCGCCGGTTCGGCCGCTTTCCCCACCGCAACCGCGTCCTCGGGCGTCTGACCACGGAGGAAGAGCAGGCCTTCCTCGACAATGGCGGCTTTTCCGGCTGATGACATCGCGGTGAAGGGCGGCCACCGCCGCCGCTTTCCCCGCCGGCAATATTGTGCAGGCCCGCGGCCCGGTCTAAAAAGCGGGACCGATTTTCAGGGAGACTGACGATGGCGATCCAGACTGGCGACAAGCTGCCCGAGGCGAAATTCCGCGTGATGACGGCGGAAGGCCCGCAGGTGAAGACCACCGACGATATCTTCAAGGGCAAGAAGGTGGCGCTGTTCGCCGTGCCTGGCGCCTACACCGGCACCTGCCACAAGATGCATCTGCCGAGCATCTTCCTCAATGCCTACGCCATGAAGGACAAGGGCGTCGACACCATCGCGATCGTCTCGGTCAACGACGCCTTCGTCATGAACGCCTGGAAGCGCGACACCGATCAGCGCGACGAGGCGATCTTCCTCGCCGACGGCAATGCCGAATTCGCCAAGGCGATCGGCATGGAGCTCGACGCCTCTGCCAACGGCCTCGGCATCCGCTCCAAGCGCTATTCGATGCTGGTCGAGGACGGCGTGGTCAAGAAGCTGAACCTCGAGGCGATGCCCGGCAAGGTCGAGGTCTCCGGCGGCGATACGCTGCTCGGTCAGCTCTGAGCTTTAGCCCCTCTCTATCCAAGGACGACGTCATGCCCGGGCTTGTCCTGGGCATCCACGTTCTTGGCTCCGCGCGGCAAGGCGTGGATCGCCGGGTCAAGCCCGGCCATGACGGAGGAGAGACAGCGCCGTAGGGTGAGCAAAGGCGCGTCAGCGCCGTGCCCACGATCTGTCCTTGATTGAGAAGAAGCCGTGGGCACGCTTCGCATTGCCCACCCTACGGGACTTTGCGCGAAGCGTTGCCATGACGGATGGAGAGAGCGAGCCCCCTCGCTACTCGCTGATCCGGGTCTGCGTCCTTGCCTTCACGATCCCGTCCCGCGCCAATTGATCGGCGCGCTCGTTCTCGGGGTGGCCGGCGTGGCCCTTGACCCAGTGCCAGCGGACCTCGTGCGCCTTCAGCGCCGCATCCAGGCGCTGCCATAGCTCGACGTTCTTGACCGGCTTCTTGTCGGCGGTGCGCCAGCCGTTGCGCTTCCAGCCGTGGATCCAGCCGGTGATGCCCTGCCGGACATATTGGCTGTCGGTGTAGAGATCGACGGTGCACGGCTTCTTCAGCGCTTCGAGCGCGGAGATCGCCGCCATCAACTCCATCTGGTTGTTGGTGGTATGACGCTCGCCGCCGTTCAGCTCTTTTTCCTTGTCGCCGAACTTCAGGATCGCGCCCCAGCCGCCGGGCCCGGGATTTCCCGAGCAGGCACCGTCGGTATAGATCGTGACATTGGGAAGCTCGCTCACGCGACCAGCCCCGACGGCATCAGCCCGTAATCGCGCACGCTCGTGACGCTCTGGTGGAAGCGCAGCTTGCGGACATATTCCAGCGGATCCTTCGGCTTGACCAGCGCACCGGGCGGCACGTTGAGCCAGTCCACCAGCCGCGTCAGCAGGAAGCGGATGGCGGCGCCGCGCGCCAGCAGCGGCAGTGCGGCCTCTTCGGCTTCGCTCAGCTTGCGCACGCGGCCATAGGCGTTGAGGAAGGCACGCGCCTTGGTGACGTTGAAGGAGTGATCCGGCTCGAAGCACCAGGCGTTGAGGCAGATCGCGACGTCATAGGCCAGCATGTCGTTGCAGGCGAAGGTGAAGTCGATGATGCCCGAGAGCTTGTCACCGAGGAAGAAGACGTTGTCGTTGAAGAGGTCGGCGTGGATCACGCCCTCCGGCAGATTATCCGGCCAGACGCCGCCCGAGAGATAGTCGAGCTCGGCGGCGAGGAATGCACGCAGGCCCGGCTGCACCTCGTCGGCGCGGCTTGCGGCTGCATCGAACAGCGGCCGCCAGCCCGCAACCGAGAGCGCATTGGCGCGCCGGACCGCAAAGTTCGCGCCGGCCAGATGCATCCTGGCCAGCCCTTCGCCGACGCCGGCGCAATGCGTCGCATTCGGTTTGCGCGGCCAGACGCCTTCGAGAAAGGTGATGATCGCAGCCGGACGGCCCGACAGCTCGCGCAGCGCCTCGCCGTCCTTCGCCCTCACGGGAAGCGGGCAACTGACGCCATGCTCGGCGAGATGCGTCATCAACCCGAGGAAGTACGGCAGGTCGTTCTTCGCCACGCGCTTTTCATAGAGCGTGAGGATGAACGAGCCTTTGGTCGTGTGCAGCAGGAAGTTGGAGTTCTCGACGCCCTCGGCGATGCCCTTGTAGGAGAGCAATTCGCCGAGATCGTATTGATTCAAAAAATCCGCAAGCTCGTCGGCGGCAACGTCGGTGTAGACCGCCATAAAAGCTTACTCGGCGGCGGCTTCGGGGCGCACCTGACGCGGCAGCGGGAAGAACTCGTTCTCTTCCGCGGCCGAGACCGTCTCCACATGCAGCGTGTAGCGCTCGGCGAAGGCGTCCATGATCTCCTCGACGATCACTTCCGGCGCGGACGCGCCCGCGGTGATGCCGAGGCTCGCGATGTTGCCGAACTTGGTCCAGTCGATGTCGGTGGCGCGCTGCGCCAGCACCGCGATCCTGCAGCCCTCGCGCTCGGCGACCTCGCGCAGGCGCTGCGAGTTCGACGAGTTCGGCGCGCCGACAACGATCAGCGCATCGACCACCGGCGCCACCTTCTTCACCGCGAGCTGGCGGTTGGTGGTGGCGTAGCAGATGTCTTCCTTGTGCGGCCCGTTGATGTTCGGGAAGCGCTCCTTGAGCAGCGCCACGATCTCCGCGGTGTCGTCGATCGACAGCGTGGTCTGGGTCACGAAGGCCAGGTTGTTCGGGTCCTTCGGATTGATGGTCTTGGCGTCCTCGGCGGTCTCGATCAGGGTCACGGCGCCGACCGGGAGCTGGCCGAGCGTGCCGACCACCTCGGGGTGATGCGAATGGCCGATCAGGAAGATCTCGCGGCCGCGCTTGAAGTGGATCGCGGCCTCGCGGTGCACCTTGGTCACCAGCGGGCAGGTCGCGTCCAGCGAGAACAGATTGCGGGACTGGGCGTCGGCCGGAACCGATTTCGGCACGCCATGGGCCGAGAACACCACCGGCGCGGTCGTGTTTTCCGGGATTTCCGCCAGCTCCTCGACGAAGATGGCACCCTTCTTTTTCAACCCGTCGACGACGTATTTGTTGTGCACAATCTCATGGCGAACATAGACGGGGGCGCCGTACTTATCGAGCGCCCGTTCCACGGTGTCGATCGCCCGGACCACCCCGGCACAGAAGCCGCGGGGAGAACAAAGCACGATCTTGAGGTCTGGTTTGGCTGACATTGAGCGATCTCGGGACCGAATCACCTCGCCAAATGGGCGGGAAAGCGGTCGGATGGATGAATAGGGCTTAGGTACGGGCTTACGGGACTAGAGAGGGAATTGGGCCCCCTTTCGGGCGCTGTCAAGGCACTATCTATAGCAGAACCATTGCGTGGCTACCCCCTCCGGGCTTATATAGCGCGAATTCCCTGTCATCGCTGATGACCACCGGTTTCGCCTCCAGAGGGGTGGGCGAAGCACAAAGGAGATTTGCCATGAGCAACGCACCTCTGATGCCCAAGGCGACCGCCGTCTGGCTGCTCGACAACACCGCGCTGACCTTCGACCAGGTCGCCGATTTCACCAAAATGCATCCCCTCGAGGTACGCGCCATTGCCGACGGCGACGCCGCCCAGGGCATCAAGGGCATGGACCCCCTCTCCAACGGCCAGCTGACCCGCGAGGAGATCGAGAAGGGCGAGAATAACCCGGATTACCGGCTCCGCCTGCAGGAGAGCAAGGTGGTGCTGCCGCCGCAGCCCAAGCGCAAGGGCCCGCGCTACACCCCGGTCTCGCGCCGCCACGAGCGCCCCAGCGCCATCCTCTGGCTGCTGCGCAGCCATCCCGAGCTCAAGGACGCCCAGGTCATGCGCCTGGTCGGCACCACCAAGAGCACGATCGCCAGCGTCCGCGACCGCACCCACTGGAACACCTCCCAGCTGACCCCGATCGACCCGGTCACCCTCGGCCTCTGCTCGCAGATCGAGCTCGATTTCGAAGTGGCGCGCGCGGCCAAGGAAAAGCCGATCGACGCAGCCTATGGCGGCGCCACCCTGCTGCCGGCCTCCGAGACCACCAAGAAGGACGAGTTCGAGCCGGCGGAGAAATCCAGCGACGACCTCAACGTCGACGCCGTGTTCGCCAAGCTGAAGACGCTCGGCGGCAAGAAGCAGGAGGACGAGGAAGAGTAGTCTCCCCTCTCCCTGGTCATCGCATGCAAACGCGGCGGGAAAACCCGCCGCGTTTTTTGTTTTTGCGCGAACTCTCTCCGCCGTCGTCCTGGCGAAAGCCAGGACCCATTACCCCAGGGAGGCGTTTGGCGAAGGCTCGTCGTCCGGTACTTCGACTGTACGTAACCGATGGATCACGCGGTATGGGTCCTGGCTTTCGCCAGGACGACGTTGGGGAAGCAGTGTGCGTCCCTAACTCCGCCGTCCCTCAGAACTTGTACGTCACACCGGCGCCGACCAGCCACGGATCGATATGCGCGGTGCCGGTCACCGGCAGGCCGCTGACGGTCGCTGAATAATCCGGCCGCAGCCAGAGCTTCTTGACGTCGACGTTGAGACCCCAGTGCCGGTCGAGCATGTAGTCGAAGCCGAACTGCACCGCGCCGCCCCACGCGTTGCTGACGTGCAGGTTCGTGGTGGTGGCGACGATCGCGGGCGGGCCGGCGATGGCGGCCGGCGCATTCGCCGCGGAATTGTTGAAGAACACAGTGTAGTTCACGCCTGCGCCGATATACGGCTTGAACGCGCCGAAATTGTCGAAGTGATATTGCAGCGTCAGCGTCGGCGGCAGCAGCGTGGTCTTGCCGATCGGCAGGCTCGCGAGTGAGCCGGTGCCGCTGATCGAGTGCCGGGTCACGCCGAGGATCAATTCCGCCGCGATGTTCTTCGTGAAGAAATAGCTGATGTCGAGCTCGGGCACGACCTGATCGCTGATCGAGAGGCCGGAGTTCGGCGACGACAGCGACGGCACGCCCGCGACATTGACGGTGGAGCCGCCCGCATCCGGCAACACGCCGAGCACGCGCAGGCGCACCATCCAGGGATTCAATGCCTCCACAGGCGGCGGCGCCTTCTTGTAAACGGGCAAATCGGCAGCCCGCGCCGAGGCAAAGGTCCCCGCGAGCATCGCGCCGAGTGTCGCGAGCCGCGCCCAGTTTCTTATCGTTCCGTCCATTGCATTCCCCTTCAGCCATAGCCGCGCGTCGTTGCGCGACGTGAGCGTCAGAGCAGAAAGGCAATGGTGAAGGATTTGACGCCGATCAAATCAGGACAAACGCGACACGATTTGGCCGTCGCGTTGCAGATGTGTCACGTGATGCGCGATTGCGGGCGGAATGGCGCGGCATGATAATTCCGCGCCCGTGCTTACGGCCGATCGGGATGGTTCAGCATGTACTCGCCGAGATCGCGCTGGCGGCGATCGGCGCGCGCGGTTGCGGCATTGCGCTGGACGTCGCGGTCCTTGCGGCAGGCCACGTATTCCGGCGAGCCCTGCGCATAGCCGCGGCTCTGGCAGACCGCGTCGTCATCGTCGCCGCCCACCGCCACCGGCGTCTGATAGCGCGCCGAGCAGGCGGAGAGCGCGACGGCGAGAGTGACGGCTGCGAGCAGGCGTGGCGCGATGGCGAGTGGCATCGAGGGTCCCTTGTTGTCCGCCCCTGTTTAGCGCGGAATGCGGAGATTGTAAGTCCCTGCATGCTGTTCCCCCACGCGCAGTCATGCCCCGCGAAGGCGGGGAATCCAGCACTCGGCGGCAGACACTGGGTCACACGATGGCGGCCGCGGCGTACTGGGTCGCCCGGTCAAGCCGGGCGACGACACCGGAATCTCGATGAGAGAGCGGCGACGGCGTCACACCCGCCGCTTCAGCGCCTCGCCGATCTCGTCCAGCACCTTGGGATCCTCGATCGTCGCCGGCATGGTCCAGGTCTCGCCATCGGCGATCTTCTTGATGGTGCCGCGCAGGATCTTGCCCGAGCGCGTCTTGGGCAGGCGGCCGACGGTGATGGCGAGCTTGAAGGCGGCGACCGGGCCGAGCCGGTCGCGCACCAGCGCGACGATCTCCTTCTCGATCTCGGCAGGCGCGCGCTTCACGCCGGCCTTGAGCACCAGGAAGCCGCAGGGCACCTCGCCCTTGATCGCATCCTTGACGCCGAGCACGGCGCATTCGGCAACATCGGGGTGCGAGGCCAGGATCTCTTCCATGCCGCCGGTGGAGAGGCGATGGCCTGCGACGTTGATGATGTCGTCGGTGCGGCCCATCACGAAGACATAGCCGTCCTCGTCCTTGTAACCGGCGTCCGAGGTTTTGTAATAGCCGGGGAATTCGCTGAGGTACGCCTCCTTGAAGCGCGCGTCCTGATTCCACAGCGTCGGCAGGCATCCCGGCGGCATCGGCAGTTTTATCACTATCGAGCCCATGGTGTTCGCTGGCACCGGCTTTGCCGCCTCATCGACCACGTCGACCTGGTAGCCCGGCATCGGCACCGTCGGCGAGCCGTGCTTCACCGGCAGCATGCCGAGTCCGACCGGATTGCCGGCGATGCACCAGCCGGTTTCGGTCTGCCACCAATGGTCGATGACCGGCACCTTCAGCTGCTGCTCCGCCCATTCGACCGTCGGCGGATCGGCGCGCTCGCCGGCGAGGAACAGCGTGCGGAATTTCGACAGATCGTATTGCCGGATGAATTTGCCTTCCGGATCCTCTTTCCGGATCGCGCGGAACGCGGTCGGCGCAGTGAACAAGGCGACCGCCTTGTGCTCGCTGATGACGCGCCAGAACGCGCCCGCATCGGGCGTGCCGACCGGCTTGCCCTCGTACATGATCGAGGTCGCGCCATGCAGCAGCGGGCCGTAGATGATGTAGCTGTGGCCGACCACCCAGCCGATGTCGGAGCCGCACCACCAGACCTCGCCCGGCTTGACGCCATAGAGGTTGAACATCGACCATTTCACCGCGACCAAATGGCCGCCATTGTCGCGCACGACGCCCTTGGGGATGCCCGTCGTGCCCGAGGTGTAGAGGATGTAGAGCGGATCGGTGGCGGCGACGGGCACGCAACCCGCCTTCTTGCCGTCGTTCATCGCCTTGCGGCGCAGGCTCGCCCAATCATAGTCGCGGCCCGGCGTCAGGTCGCAGGTGAGCTGCGGACGCTGCAGCACGATGCAGGCCTTCGGCTTGCTGCCGGCCAGCCTGATGGCTTCGTCGAGCAGCGGCTTGTACTGCACGATACGGCCGGGCTCGATGCCGCAGCTCGCCGAGAGAATGAGTTTCGGCTGCGCATCGTCGATGCGCGTGGCAAGCTCCTTTGCGGCAAAGCCACCGAACACCACCGAATGCACCGCGCCGATCCGCGCGCAGGCGAGCATCGCGACCACCGCTTCCGGCACCATCGGCATGTAGAGAATGACGCGGTCGCCCTTGGCGACGCCGAAATCCTGCATGATGGCGCCGAGCGCCTGCACCTCGCCCAGGAGCTCGGCATAGGTCAGCTTGGTGATCGAACCCGTGAGCGGCGAATCGTGGATCAGCGCGACCTGATCGGCGCGGCCGCGCTCGACGTGGCGGTCGAGCGCGTTGTAGCAGGTGTTGACGACGCCCCCGGTGAACCAGCGGCCGTAGACGCCCTGGGAGGCGTCGAAGATCGTCTTCGGCGTCTCGATCCAGTCGATCTCCGTGGCTGCCTCGGCCCAGAAACCCTGGGGATCGGCCAGCGAGCGCGCATGGACCTCGTGATAGAGACTCTTCCCCTGGGCGTTCCCTCGGACGTTCATTCCCGCGCTCCCGTTCCCTTTATTGCCTGGCCCTGACCATGTGGCAGGACAGGTGTCCCGCCATGACCCGGATCAAATGCCGGCCTTGTTTGAGAGCTATTTTCCCGGGAACGGGCCGCGGTTCAAGCCGAAAAGAACAGGGGACGTTCTCCCTCTTCCCGTTCTTGCGGGACTCGGAAGCTTTCACGGCGTCATGGCCGGGCTTGTCCCGGCCATCCACGTCTTGGTGCGGGCGCGAAGAACGTGGATGCCCGGGACAAGCCCAGGCATGACGATCTCGTACCGATGCAAATTTACGATTTCCCACGACAGGCGGCGAGAGGCGAAGAGCCCGCCTAGCTCTCCATCGCGTTCAGCTTCTGCAACCGTTCCTGCATGATCTTCCGGAGATCGTAGCCCGGGCGGCCGAAGCTGGCGTTGCGGGTGGAGAGGAAGTCGCGCTGGGTCTTGCGCAGGTAGCTCGCCGAGCTCTTGTTCGCGGATTTCAGCACGCGCTCGTAAGTCTCGGCGATCTGGCGGTCGAGCACGCCGAGTTGCGGATCGGCGCAGATCACCTTCTCGACCTCGCGCCTGGCGGTCGCGCATTCGAACGACGGACCATTGCCCGAATTCGCCGCGAGCGGCCGCTGCGGGGCGTCGCCGAATTTCGCGATCTCCGCGATCATGATGCGGCGGCCGTTGGCGGCGTTATCGTTGCCGGGATCGAGCCTCAGCGCGGCCTCGTAGTCGGCCAGCGCCTTCCTGCGCTCGCCCATCTTCTTGTAGAGCACGGCGCGGTTGTTATAGGTCTGCGCGAAATTCGGATCGACCTTCAGCGCGGATTCGTAGTCGCTCAGCGCCGCTCCGAGCTCGCCCTTCATCTGATAGGAATCGCCGCGATTGGTGAAGAAGTTCGGCTTCGGCGCCAGTCGCAACGCCTGGTCGTAATCGGCGATCGCCTTGTCGTACTGGGCCATCGCGGCCAGCGTCAGGCCGCGATTGTCGTAATATTCGGGGACCTTCGGATCAAGCCTGATCGCCTCGCCGTCGTCCGCGACCGCCTTGTCGAGCTGACCAAGCTTCTTGTAGGCCGCGCCGCGATTGGTGTAGCTGCGCGGCCGGTTCGGATCGAGCCGCAGCGCCTCGCTGAGATCGCGGATCGCCTTGTCGTTGTCGCCGCCGAGATAATAGGTCACGCCGCGGTCGGACCAGGCCTGCGCATTGTCCGGTTTCAGCTTGATCGCCTGGTCGTAATCGGCGAGCGCGCGGTCGAGCCGGCGCTGAGTGGTGTAGACCACGCCGCGCAGCTCAAAGGCCTCCGCATCCTGCGGATCGAGCTCGATCGCCTTGCTGAGATCGGAAGCGGCGCGGTTGAGGTCTCCGCCGGCCTCGCGCAGGAGATCGCCGCGCAGGCGCCAGGCTTTTGCATTCTTGCCGTCGAGCGCGATGGCGCGGTCGATATCGCGCAGCGCCTGGGTCAGGCCGCCCGAGGTCCGCGCATTGGCGTCGGCGCGCACCAGCAGCGCGGCGGCGCGATCCGAGGCCGGATTTGCGGTCTGGTCGATGACGGCCGTGCAGGACGCAATCAGCTCGGCCGGGGCGGCCTTGCTGCCCGCGACGCAGTCGACGGCAGCTGAGGCCGGGCCTGCGAGAACGAGGCTCATGGCCGCGCTGAAGAGAAAGGTGCGCAGCGAGGATTTGGCAAACGGGAACGCTTGCGCGGAAGGATGCGTGCCGCACATCGGGAAGGCTCCGTGACAACAGGTTTCATCGTTGTCGCCGCGGGGAAGGCATGGGTTCAATTTCGGGGCGGGTCCACGCCGTCATGGCCGGGCATGTCCCGGCCATCCACGCCTTGGCCGCAGCCCCGGAAAACTGGATGCGCGGGACAAGCCCGGGGATGACGACCTCCTACGAGGCGGAGAAACTCAATACCCGTCCACGCCGTTGATCCGCTGCAGGCGCTCCTGCATCGCCTTCTTCAGGTCGTAGCCCGGCCGGCCATATCCCGCATTGCGGCGGGCGATGAACTCGTCCTGCTCGCGCTGCAGCGCCTTGGCCTCCGCGGGATTGCGCGCCTCCCGGACCGCGCGCGCGTTCGACCCGAAGATCTCGCGGTCGAGATCTGCGAGCTCGCGATCCCTGCAGATCGCCTTCTCCACGGCGCGGGAGGCGCGGACGCAATTGAAGCTGGGCTTGCCGGCGACCGCCATCTGCGCGCCGATCCGCTCCAGCTCGCGCGCCATCGCCTTGTGATTGGCCTTGGCCTTCTCGTGGTTGGGATCGATCTTGAGCGCGGCGCCGAAATCCTGCACGGCCTTCGGCTTGTCGCCCTTCTTCAACCAGAGCTCGCCGCGCGCGTTGAAGACGTCGGCGAGCGTGGGGTCGAGCTGGAGGGCGCGGCTGTCGTCGGCAATGGCACGATCGATCTGGTCGTGCCGCGCCAGCAGCGCACCGCGCGCGACCAGCGCCTTGACCAGGTCCGCCTTCGCCGTCTTCTCGTTGTCGATCACGGCCGCGCAGGCGGCATTCGCCTTGTCCATGTCGTCGGCGGCCGTGGCCGCCAGGCACGGCGCGATATCGACCTGCGCGACGGCCGCGGGCTCGCCGCCGGTCGCACCGAGGGCCGCGCCGGCCGAAAGGGCCGAGAGCATCGCGGCCACCGACCATTGGATGAGTTTTTGAAAACGCATGCTTGTTGCGGTGGGAATGTCTTGCTTTGAGGACGCACTATCCATCATACGGCCGGATTGGTGCTAGCTTGTGGCGCCAACCAAAGCGGTTTCGGGGACGATTGTGTCGACATTCGAATGGATCATCGCGCTGCTGCTCGGCGCCGTTGCATTATCGGCGCTGGCGCGGCGGATCAAGGTCCCCTACCCGACCTTTCTCGCCATCGGCGGCGCGCTGATCGCTTTCGTCCCGCACAGCCCGACCTGGACGCTGGAGCCTGACCTCGCCTTGGCGCTTTTTGTCGCACCGGTCCTGCTCGATGCCGCGTTCGACACCTCGCTGCGGGATCTCCGCAACAACTGGGTTCCGGTCTCGACCCTGGTGGTCGCCGCAGTCGGCCTGACCACAGCGGGCGTTGCCTTCGTCGCGCACCGGCTGATGCCCGACATGCCCTGGGCTGCCGCCATTGCGCTGGGCGCCATCGTGGCGCCGCCGGATGCCGCGGCCGCGGTCGCGATCCTCAGCCAGGTCAAGCTGCCCCATCGCATGGTGAAGGTGCTGGAGGGCGAAAGCCTGCTCAACGACGCCAGCGCGCTGCTGATCTATCGCATCGCCGTCGGTGCGGTCGTCACCGAGCATCTGAGCTGGAGCCAGGTCGCGCCGACCATGGCGCTGGCGCTGGTCGGCAGCGTCATCGCCGGCCTCGTCGCGGCCCGCATCATTCCGCCCATCATGGAACGGGTGACGGAGGCGCCGAGCGCGATCATCGTCCAGTTCGCCACCACCTTCCTGATCTGGATCGCCGCCGAGCATCTCGGCCTCTCCGGCATCCTCACCATCGTCGTCTATGCCATCGCCCTGGCGCGCACCGCAGGCGAGCGCATGCCGGCGCGGCTGCGGGTGCCGTCCTATGCCGTGTGGGAGACGACGGTATTCGTGCTCAACGTGCTCGCCTTCATGCTGATCGGCATGCAGATGCGGCCGATCTGGACGCGGCTGGATACCGACGTGCGCTGGGAATATTGCGTGGCGGCGGCCTGGATCCTGCTCACCGTCGTCCTGGTGCGCCTGTCCTGGGTGACGTTCTATCGCACGACATTGCGTGTGCTGATCGCGCACAACCTCTATCATCCCAAGGACCCGAAGCAGGTCGCTTCGCCGAAAGGCGGCCTCATCATCTCCTGGTGCGGCATGCGCGGCCTCGTCACGCTGGCCACCGCCTTCGCGCTGCCGGAGAACTTCCCCTATCGCGACTTCATCGTCTTCATCGCCTTTGCCGTGGTGCTGGGGTCGCTCATCATCCAGGGCCTGACGCTGCGGCCGCTGATCCTCGCCTTCAATTTGAAGGACGACGATCCCGTCGGCGTCGAAGTTGCGAGCGGCCGTGCGGTGGCCTATCGCGCGGCGCTCGATGCGATCGAAAGCGATCCGTCGGAAGAGGCGGAAATCCTGCGGCTCGAATACCGCGCCCTCCTGATGCAGGCCGAGACCGATCCGAACGGCGGCATCGCCAGCGGCGAGCTGCCCGCCGATCCGCTGCGCCGCCGCGCCATCGTGGCCGCGCGCCAATCCCTGTTCGACCTCCGCGCCACCGAGGTGATCGGCGACGACGCCTTCCATCGGCTCGAGGCGGAGCTGGATCGCGCGGAATTGAGCGCAGGAGGCTGAATCCGACAATCTCGCCGCGCAATTGCGCGCTAAGCCGGGGACGACATCGGATTTGAACCAAACCCCAGCCCTCCAGACTCATCCTTGATGACAACCCTGATCGACGACCGTCGTGTACGCGCGCGTGATGCGTCGCCTGCACGATATTTTTATTTCCACATGGCCCTGGCTTGCGCGGCCACGGCTTTCCTCGGTTTCGCGCCGACCTATTGGGTGCCGCTCGCTCACCGGACGTTCTCTGCAAGCCCCGTGATTCATTTTCACGGCCTGTTGTTCTTCACATGGTCTCTCTACTTCGTGATCCAGACCTGGCTCGCGGCCTCGGGCCGCGTGGTCAATCACCGCTCCCTCGGCATTGCCGGCGTCTCGCTCGCGACCGCGATGACGATCTTCGGCTTCCTCGCCTCGGTGCACGTGATGCAGCACTCCGCTGCGCTCGGGCAGAAAGATGCCGGCATCGTCTTCTCCATCGTACCGATGACCGGCATCGCGTTCTTCGCAATCGTCTTCGTGCTCGGAATCATGAACACGCGCAGGCCCGAAGTTCACAAGCGCCTGATGCTGCTCGCCGCGGTCTCGATCCTCGACGCCGCGATCGCGCGCTGGTTCCTGACCTTCCTCGCGCCTCCCGGACCGCCCGGCCCACCCCCGGTGCCCGTCACCATCGCGCCGGCCGTGGTCGCCTCGCTCCTGCTCGTCGTCGCCATGGTGCGCGACTGGCGCACCGAGGGCCGCGTGCATCCGGTCTACATCTACGGCACGCTCGCGATGCTGGCGGTGAAGGTCTTGAACTGGCCGATCAGCGAGACGGCCGCGTGGCATTCGTTCGCCGGCGGTATTTTGGCGCTGGCCCAGTGATGATGTCATCCTGGCGAAAGCCAGGACCCATTACCCCGAATGCTGGTTGTCGGAGCGGACCGACAACCACGAATCTTCGCCAAACCAAGCTCGGTGGTTCTGGGCCCTGGCTTTCGCCAGGGCGACGAGAAGCTACGCCCCCGCCTTGCAGGTGATGCCGCCGTCCACCACCAGCTCGATACCCGTCACATATTTCGACTCGTCCGATGCCAGGAACAGCGCGGCATTCGCGACGTCCCAGGCTTCGCCCATGTGGCCCATCGGCACCTGCGCATCGCGGGCGCGCCACATCGCCTCGACGTCGCCCTTGGCGTAGCTGTTGGCAAGACCTGCGGAGTGCTCCACCATCGGCGTCTTCATCAAGCCGGGCAGGATCGCATTCACCCGCACATGGTTCTTCGCGAACTCGATCGCGGTGGAGCGCGTCAGCTGGTTCATCGCCGCCTTGCTGGCGTTGTAGCTGACGTAGGAAATCCCGACATGGCGGATCGAGGCGATCGAGGAGATGTTGATGATCGAGCCGCCGCCCTGCTTCACCATCACGGGGATGACGTGCTTCATGGCGAGATAGGAGCTCTTGAGGTTGACGGTGAAGACGCGATCCCAGCTCTCCTCCGCGACGTCGACGACGCTGCCCATCTCGGCGATGCCGACATTGTTGTCGAGCACGTCGATGCGGCCATAGGCCTTCAGGCACCCCGCCACCATCGCCTCGATCTCACTCGCCCGCGAAACATCGGCGGTGAACGCCGTCGCCTTGCCGCCCTCGCCGGTGATGATCTTCGCAGTCTCCTCGGCGGCCGCACCGTTGCGATCGACGCAAAACACCTGCGCACCTTCGCGTGCGAAGGTCACCGCGGTCGCCTTGCCATTGCCCCAGCCGGGTCCGATCGAGCCGGCCCCCACCACCATCGCAACCTTGCCCTTGAGCCGATCCATCGTGGTCTCCTCTTATTCTTCGTTGTAGCCCGGATGAGCGCAGCGATATCCGGGCTACGGATCGCTGCAAACTTTCATGGTCGTGACGTTAGCACCGACGGGATGGCCGACAATCTCCGAAAGCGTCTGGCAGCTTCCCTCATGGCACAGCCGCCATTCGCCCGCCGCGCCGGAATTGCCGAGCACCACCTCCGGCATCGGTGCGCGCTGCGGCTTCCATTGAAACCAGCCGTCGACCAGCCGCGCCTCGGGCGGCGGCTCCATGCCGGGGCCGGTGCCCTTGACGCGGGCTTGCACCAGCTCGAGGCCGGCAGGCGTGACGCGCCAGTCTTCCTGCCAGTCCACCTTCGCGATCGAATGCGTCCAGACAAGTGTGAACGCCGACAGCGCCAACGCCTTCGTGGCCCCGGCTGTTGCGAGGCAGAGGCTCACACCGCCTCGACCGGCGCCGGCGGCCGCTGACGCCACTGCCACAGCACGAGGGCCGCGGAGAGCACGAAGCCCGCGGTGTCGCTGAAGGCGAAGTCGCCGAGCAGGCAGAACGCGGCGCCGAGCGCGACAAGGCGCTCGACCAGCGTCAGCCGCGTGAACAGGAAGCCGATCGCGACCATGCCGAACAGCGCGATCGCCACCAGCGCCTTCACGGTCGCCAGCGCCACCGCGCCGTAGAAGCCGAGCTTGGCCGCCATGGGATCGCCCGTCTGCAACATCAGCGCCGGCGAATAGACGAAGATGAAGGGGATGACATAGCCGGCGAGCGCGATACGCATCGCCTCCCAGCCGATCTTGTCCGGGTTCTCCTTGGCGATCGGCGCTGCGGCGAGCGCGGCAAGCGCCACCGGCGGCGAGAGATCGGCCATGATGCCGTAGTAGAACGCGAACATGTGGCTCGCGATCAGGGGCACGCCGAGCTTGGCCAGCGCCGGCGCTGCAAGCGCGGCGGTGATGATGTAGGTCGGGATGGTCGGAATGCCGGTGCCGAGCAGGATCGACAGCAGCATGGTCATGATCAGCGCCAGGAACAGGCTCTTCTCGCCGAGCCCGATCACCCAGCTGCCGAAGATGGTGCCGACGCCGGTCTGCGACATCATGCCGATGATGACGCCGACGATGGCGCAGGCCATGCCGACGGTGATGGCGGATTTCGCGCTCTCGGCCAGTGCGTCGCGGCACTCGCGCAGGGCCTTGAATCCGCCACGGACGAACGCGGTGATCACGATCAGCCCGACCACGACGCTCGCAACGGGCACGATCTGGAGACCGTCGCGCGACAGCGCGGCGACGACGAGCGCAAGCCCGACCCAGAAGATGATGCGGATCACCATCGAGGACGCGCCCATCGTGATGGCGGTGCCGAGGATCAGCGTCACGGTGAGCGCGAGACCCATGCTGCCGGCATAGAGGGGGGTAAAGCCCTCGAACAGCATGTAGACGAGGGCGGCGAGCGGCAGCACCAGGTACCAGCGCGTTACCAGCGCCCTCCACGCGCTCGGGATCTCCGAACGCTTCATGCCGACGAGGCCGTGCTTGCCGGCTTCGAGATGCACCATCCAGAACGCCGACGCGAAATAGAGGATCGCCGGGATCGCCGCCGCCTTGACGATCTCCGAGTACTGGACGCCGAGCGTCTCCGCCATAATGAAGGCGACCGCGCCCATCACCGGCGGCATGATCTGGCCGCCCATCGAGGCCGTGGCTTCGACGCCCGCCGCGAAGGCGCGGCGGTAGCCGAACCTGATCATCAGGGGAATCGTGAACTGACCGACGGTGACGACGTTGGCGACACCCGAGCCGGAAATCGTGCCCATCATGCCCGAGGCGAACACCGCGACCTTGGCGGGACCGCCGCGGGTGCGGCCGAACAGGCCGAGAGAGACGTCGGTGAAGAGCTGGATCATGCCGGCGCGCTCCAGGAACGAGCCGAACAGGATGAACAGGAAGATGTAGGTCGCCGAGACGTAGATCGGCACGCCGTAGAAGCCTTCGGTGCCGAACGACAGATGCGTGACGATCTGGTCGAAGTCATAGCCGCGATGGTTGAGCGGCGACGGCAGGTATTGCCCGAAGAACCAGTAGAGCAAGCAGGCGCCGCACATCAGCGGCAGCGCCGCGCCCATCAGCCGCCGCGTGCCCTCGAAGATCAGCACCGCGAGCACCGTGCCGACCACGAGGTCGAGCCGGGTCGGATCGCCGTCGCGCGCGATCAGATCGGCATAGAAGATCCACTGATAGAGCCCGCAGAAGAAGCCGGCACCGCCGATCACCCAGCCGAGCGCACGGCCGGCATTGCTCTTGGCGGTGAAGTTGGCGATCAGGCCGAAGGTGAGCAGTACGAGGAAGCCGACATGGACGCCGCGCACCACCTGGCTCGGCAGATAGTTGAAGGCGGCGACATAGAGCTGGAAGGTCGCAAACGCGATGCCGATCCAGTAGGCGAGCGTGCCCCACCAGCCCGGGCCAAAGCCTTCGGGGAAGCCGTGCTCGAAATTGTCGAACTCGACCTTGACCTTGTCGGGCGCAGCGGCGCCCTCTGCCTTTTCCAGCATCAAATCGTCCTCAGCCCAGCATCACGTCTTATGACATTGGCACGGTCCATCCGCACCGTCATGCCCGGGCTTGTCCCGGGCATCCACGATCTTTCTTGCCTCGCCTTAGAACGTGGATGGCCGGGACGAGCCCGGCCATGACGCCCCGCTGCGGTAGCCGACCTTACTTGATCAGCCCCTTTTCCTTGTAATAGCGGATCGCGCCGGGGTGCAGCGGAACCGGGCTGCCGGTGGCGGCGGTCTCGAGCTTGATCTCCTTGCCCGCCGCATGTGCATTCTGCAATTCCGGCAGCGACTCGAACACCAGCTTCGTCATCTGGTAGGCGAGGTCGTCGGAGACGGCCGAAGAGGTCACGAGATAATTGACCACGGCCGCGGTCGGCACGTCCTTGTCCTGGCCGGTATAGGTGTTGGCGGGAATGGTCGCCGAGATGAAGGGCGGGCCGATCTTGTCGACGGTCTCTTTCGGCACCGACACGACAGTGATCGAGGCCGAGGTCGAGAGGTCCTTCAGCGAGGCCACGCCAAGGCCGGCCGACTGAAGGGTCGCCCCGAGCTGGCGGTTCTTCATGAGATCGACGGATTCGGCGAACGGCAGGTACTCGACCTTGCCGAGGTCCTTGTAGCTCATGCCGGCGGCACCGAGGATCGCGCGCGAGTTCAGCTCGGTGCCCGACTTCGGCGCGCCGACCGACAGGCTCTTGCCCTTGAGGTCCGCGAGCGTCTTGATGCCGCTTTCGGCGGTGGCGACGATCTGGATGTAGTTCGGATAGATCGCGCCGATGGTGCGCAGCTTGTCCAGCTTGGTCTTGAAGCCGGCTTCTTCCTCGCCCTCCCAGGCGGCCTTCAGCGAGTCACCGAGCGTGAACGCCAGCTCGCCGCGGCCCTGCTGCAGCAGGATCAGGTTCTCGACCGACGCCTTGGTCGCCTGCACCTGCGTCTTCACGTTCGGGATCTTGTCGCCGTAGATCTTCCCGATCGCGACGCCGAGCGGATAGTAGACGCCGGAGGTGCCGCCGGTCAGCACGTTGATGAAGGATTGCGCATGCGCGCAAGGTGCCGACGCCGCCAGAGCAAAAGCCGCGGCCACGCCGAAAATCGAACGTTTCATGGTTGTTGTACTCCCCAAACCGGCGGCGAAATTGGCCGGATGAGGCAGGCGGGTCAACCCATCCAAAAGGCAAAACAGGACTGCGGTAAATGGCCGTTCCGGCTCGGCTTTTGGGAACCCGGCGGGTGCGGCGAGGTGGCGCAGCCGTCCGCGGCACATCCTTCGAGACGCCCGCCTGCGGCGGGCCCTCAGGAGGCGCTGGCTCAGACCCGGCCGGGCTCATAGGCGACGGCCCTCCCCCGCAAGCGGGGAAGGGAGAACACCCTCACTGGAAGGTCATATCCAGGCACTTGGAGATGTCCGAGCCGAGGCCGGAGGAGATGGTGATGCAGCCGCGGATCTTCTGCGCGTTCATGTCGGCAGCCCAGATCGAGTAGCCGCCGGGGCCGAAGAACGAGTTGGTGTTCGGCGGCTCGGTCTCGGTGGCGTCGAAATCGTAATGGCCGTCGGTCTCGAAGATGCGCGGCTTCTTGGTGCAGCCGCCGTCGGTCTGGACGTTGATGACCTCCTTGTTGTCGCGGGTCAGCGCCAGCGAGACCTGGCAGCGGAAATATTCCGAGGTCCTGGTGTTGAAGAGATAGGTGTAGGACTTGCAGGTAGCCGTGTTCAGCTTGCCCGGGGCAAGGCCGCGGCTGCAGGAAATCCGCTGGTTATGGCTGAGCTGGTAGTCGTCGGCCCGGGCAGCCGGCGCCAGCGCCGTCAGCGACAATGCAGCAGCCCAGCAAAGTTTGATCACATGGCGCATCCGAATCATCCCCACCAATATTTTTGTCGAATTGCGTTCTAGACGGAAAGCGGAACATAGTCGCGAGGGGACGAAGGGAAAATCACAAACTGCTGGGCAAGACGTGATGCGCTGCGGCGTTTTGCGAATTGACCCGAAAATGCCGTTCGTGATTTGTTCAAGACGGGCCCCAAGGATGGGGAGGATGGAAAACATGGCATTTTCAACGAAGACATTTGCAATCGCAGCCGCGCTCGCGGCATTCGCAGCACCCGCGTTGGCGCAAACCGCGGCAACGCCCTGGGAGCTCAAGCCCGACACCGGCTATGCCTATGACAAGGACGGCAAGACCTATTCCTACAAGATGGGCACCAGCAATGCCGGCGAGCTGCTGAAGGGCGCCAAGAAGGTGCCGAAAGGCACGCTGTTCTTCATCGGCCACAACGGCCAGCTCTACATGCGCAGCGGCCCGTATCTCGAAGGCGACGGCAAGTTCAAGTTCGGGTCGGATCAATAGGGGCAAGGTCACGGTGCGCTCCCTCGCCCCGTTCTTACGGGGAGAGGGTTGGGGTGAGGGGCCTCTCTCCACGCATGAGATGGTCGAGGGACCTGTACCCCTCACCCGGATTGCATCTTCGATGCAATCCGACCTCTCCCCGCAAGCGGGGAGAGGTGAAGCAAGCAGCACCGTCCTAGAACGCCCCTGCCAGCTCCCTTGCACCGGGTTTGCTGCTGTTCGAGTCCATCCGATCGTCGGTCACCGCCAGCAGCTTGGCCACCGTGTTGTGACGGATCGCGACCGGGTTGCGCTCGTAGCCGCCGCGCTGGAAGAAGTTCGAGGTCGGCACCTGCTCCCGCATCGCCTGCGGCATCGTCACCATGTCGAGGCCGGTGCCGTCGCCAGTGAGGTTCATCATCTCCAGCTCGGCCGCGCTGAGCGGACGGCTGTAACCCTTGGCGCGGGCGAACAGCACCGACGTCAGCAGCTTGTGGGTCTGCAGCATCGGCCCGATGTCGATATCGAGCACCATCGCATGCATGGCCCAGCCCTGCGCAGTGTTGCCGATCTTCTCGTGCTCCGACCAAGTGTCGGGCACCGATTTCGCGTGCGCCACCATTTTCTTCAGCACCGCGAGCTTGTGCTCGAGCCCCTGGCGCGCCGGGCCCGAGGTCCGCGCCACCTTATCCGACAGCGCGCGGATGAACTCATGGCCCTGCTCGGCCAGCAGCTCGACGCTGTTGGTGGTGAGCAGCTGGTTGTACCCCATCGCCGTCGAGATCGCGCGCTTGCCGCCGTGCTCGATGCCCGCCTGCACGTCGTAGCTGCCGGTGCCGCCGGTCTCGAACGAATAGACCCGCACCGCCTGCTCGCGCGTCAGTCCCGATGCCAGCGCGTAGCGCGCATAGGCGCGCTTGAACTCGACCTCGCTGGACGGCCGCTGCGGCGTGAACTGGTAGAGCTCCTGCGCCGCGCGCAGCAGATCGGAAACGACGGGGATCGGCTTTCTGGTCGGGCGCTCCGGCGTCTCCTCCGGCTCCGGATTCACCGGCCGCTTCGGCCCGGTATAGAGCGGCGGATGCTCCAGCACATAGTCATCGAGCGTGACCTGCTGACCGCTACGCCGCTTGGCGTTGCGGCCTCTCCGCTTCTCGGAGATCTGGCTCCAATAGGCGCCGGCCTCCTCGTCGAAGGCCGCGCGCGCCGCCTGATACTCCTGCAGCTTGCGGCGATATTCCAGCACTGCGGGCGAGGCCCCGCCCTGCGCAAAGAACTGCGACAGCAGCTGGGCATTGGCATTGCGGACGAACGGCGGCAGCGCGTCGGCCTCGCCGCCGCGCGCGGCAGGCGCGAGCAGCAGAAACGCGAGCGGAACCAGCGTCAGCGAGTTTCGAATCGAATGATGCATGCCGCCCTCTTAGCAGGCATCCGGTAACCGTCACGTTAACGTGCCGTTTACCTTATTTTTTCGTCCTTTGCCTCACTTCCAAGCGAAAACCGGCTGTTCCAGGTCGGTGACGCGGGTGTGCCGTCCCGCCAGCACCTCGCGGAACTGGTAGATCAAGGCGGCCGTCGGCGCATGGATCAGGCTCATCTGGTGATGGAAGCGGATGACGCGGCGGGCGCTTTCGGGGATGGCGGTGAAATCGAAGGCCTCGTCGCGCTCGATCGTATCGAGCGCGATGCGATGGACCGAGGCCACCTCGTCCGGGTTCGGCCTGATTGCAGCACTGTCGGCGGCCCAGACCACGACCGGCGTGATCAGATAGCCCGAGCGTGTCGGATAGTCGTCGAGCGTGCCGAGCACGTCGGCGGCTGAAAGCTTGAGCGCGAGCTCTTCATCAAGCTCGCGCAGCGCCGCCTCCACCGGCGTCTCGCCGGCATCGCAGCGACCGCCCGGCAGCGCCCATTGACCGCGATGCGAACGAAGACTCGATGCGCGCTTGGTGAGCAGGAAGGCGGTGTCGTCGCGGTCGCTGGATTCGGTCAGCGCCAGCACCACCGCGGCGCGCTTCAGCGCCGATGGCTCGGCCATCTCGGGCAGCCGCGCGAATGCGGCGCAGGCCTCTGCGATATTCCGTCTGGTGGCATCGTCGAAAGCTCTCATGATGCTTGACTACACCAGGACCGCATCTGATGAAACGAGGAGAGACAGCGTTGCAGGGATGGACGGAGAGATGACGAGCAAGGTCGCCGCAAGGCTCAAATCAGAGGGCTGGAGCATCCTGGAGACCACCGGCTTCATGCACCTGATCGGCCCGTTGTGGGAGCGCAAGGTCGACGGCCATTACGAATTCGCACTCGCCACCGAGGACAAGCACCACAATCGCCGCGGCATGGTCCAGGGCGGCGTGATGATGACCTTCGCCGACCGCACCTGCGGCATGGCCGCCCGCTACAGCTCCGGCAAGGAATACATGGCGACGGTGCAGCTCGACACCCATTTCGTCGAAGCTGGCCAGATCGGCGACATCCTGATCTCCCGCCCCCGCGTGGTGCGCTCGACCCGCAGCCTGATCTTCATGAGCACCGAGGTGATGGTGGATGATCGCTGCATCGTGATGGCGAATGGCGTGTTCAAGATCTTGAAGGGGCCGGGGTAGGCCACCCGCTCTGCGCCACACACTCCGTGTCGTCCCGGCGAAGGCCGGGACCCATACCCCCAGGAGGGAATGTTGCGCGCGCTGGTCACCACGCGTCTTCGCCAAACCAAATTCGGTGGCTATGGGTCCCGGCCTTCGCCGGGACGACGGTAGAGGTTTGGGCGCGACTCCATCCACACCGTCATTGCGAGCGCAGCGAAGCAATCCAGCATCTTTCCGCGGACGCATCTCTGGATTGCTTCGCTGCGCTCGCAATGACGGGACTGGGCGGCTATGGTGCCCTCCATCGAAGTATCGAGGAAATAGCCCATGCAATACCGCCAGCTCGGCCGCACCGGCCTGAAGGTCTCGCCGATCTGCCTGGGCACCATGATGTTCGGCGGGCCGACCGATGAGGCCGCATCGAAAAGGATCATCGACAAGGCGCGCGGGGCCGGCATCAATTTCATCGACACCGCCGACGCCTATTCGAAGGGCGCGTCCGAGGAAGTCGTCGGCCGCGCCATCGCCGGCAATCGCCAATCCTGGGTGCTCGCGACGAAGCTTGCCAATCCCATGGGCGACGATCCCAACCGCGTCGGGCTGTCGCGGCGCTGGGTGCTGCAGGCCGCCGACGAAAGCCTGAAGCGGCTCGGCACCGAGCACATCGACGTCTACTATCTGCACAAGGAAGACCACGCGACGCCGCTGGAGGAGACGGTGCGCGCGATGGGTGATCTGATCCGTGCAGGCAAGGTGCGCTATTTCGGCGTCTCGAACTACCGCGCCTGGCGTGTCGCCGAGATCTGCAACATCTGCGACCGGCTCGGCATCGACCGTCCCGCGGTGAGCCAGCCCTATTACAACGCGATGAACCGCATGCCCGAGGTCGAGCACTTTCCGGCCTGCTCCTATTACGGTCTCGGCATCGTGCCCTACAGCCCGCTCGCGCGCGGCGTGCTCACCGGCAAGTACAGGCCCGACGCAGCCCCCGACAAGGAGACGCGCGCGGGCCGCAACGACACCCGCATGATGCAGACGGAATGGCGGCCGGAATCGCTCCAGCTCGCGCAGGAGATCAAGGCTCACGCCGAGAGGAAGGGCATCACCGCCGGCCAGTTCGCGGTCGGCTGGGTGCTGAACTCCGCTTTCGTCTCCTCGATCGTCGCGGGGCCGCGCACCGAGGAACAATGGGACGGCTACATCAGCGCGCTCGACTATCGCTTCACCGCCGATGACGAAGCGCTTGTCGACCGGCTGGTCGTTCCGGGCCATCCGTCAACGCCGGGCTACAACGACCCGGCCTATCCGATCGAGGGCCGCCGCGCGCGGACGACGTAACATCGGGAGACCACGATGGCGCATGAGGATCGCTACGGACTGCCGCTTTCCACCGCATCCGACGAGGCGGCATCCGCCTATCGCGAGGGCGTCGACCTCATGCTCGCGGGCTGGACCGGTACGGCGGAAACGCTGGAACGTGCGATTGCGGCGGATCCGGATTTCGCGCTCGCCCAGATCGCCCGCGCCCGCGTGCATGCCTTCTACCAGCAGGGCGACCTCGCGCGGCAGAAGGCCGCGCGAGCGAGAGAGATCGTCGCCACGCGCGGCACCGAGCGCGAGCGCTCGCATGTCGAGACGCTGGCGCTCGCGATCGAGGGCCGGCTGCCCGACGCCATCGCCGCGATGTCCCGGCATGTCGAGGCATGGCCGCGCGATGCCGTGGTGCTGTCGCTGCCGCTCGGCGCCTTCGGCCTGTTCGCCTTCTCGGGCATGCCCGACCACGACCGCGCAAGGCACGAGCTGTGCGAGCGCGTCGCGCGGCACTACGACGAGGACTGGTGGTTCCTCACCATGTCCGGCTGGGCGATGACCGAGAACGGCGACGTCGCGCGCGGCCGCGCCGTCACCGAGCGTGGCTTCAACCTGCGCCGCGCCAACGCCCACGCCGCGCACGCGGTGCTGCACGCGATGTTCGAGGACGGCTCTATCGACGAGGCGGACCGCCTCGTCGATGACTGGATCCCCACTTACGGCCGCGCCGGCATCCTGCACGGCCACATCCTCTGGCACCAGGCGCTCGGCGCGCTTGAGCACGGCGATGCGGCGAAGGCGCTCAGGATCTACGCCGACGTGCTGCAGCCTTCGGCGACGCAGGCCCCGCCGCTCAACATCGTCACCGACAGCGCCTCGCTGCTCTGGCGCCTTGCGGCCTACGGTCATTCCGTGCCGCGGGCGCTGTGGGCGGAAGCAGACAGCGCCGCACAAAAACTGTTCCCGAAATCGAGCCTGCCGTTCGCCGACGTCCACATGGCGTTGTTCGCCGCCGCAACGCAGAATCGCGAGGCGCTTGCCGCCCGGCTTGCTGTCATCGAGCAGCGCCTCGCCGAGGGCAAGCTGCCGGCCGGCCCCGTGGTGCCGGCGATCTGCCGGGCGCTCGCAGCCTTCGCGGATGAGGATCATGCGGCCTGCGTGCAAGCGCTCGCGCCCGTCCTTGGCGAAGTCGTCCGCATCGGCGGCAGCCATGCCCAGCGCGAGCTGATCGAGGACACCTTCATCGTCGCGCTGATGCGCAGCGGCGACCTCTCGCGCGCGCGCACCCTGCTCGACGCCCGCCTGCACCGCCGTCCCTCCATGCGCGATACGCGCTGGCAGGCGGCGATGGCTTGAGGCAGGATCAAAAAAACACCGGAGGACGCCCATGACCGAGATCGTTGCGCTGGAAGCGCTGGCCGCGCGCGTGGCATCAGGGCAAACGCTCGCCGTTCCCGTGGACCGTTCCGGCGTCGCGATGGCCGCGACCGCGGCGATCATCTCGGCCGGCATCGACGATCTTCATCTGGTCTGCGTCCCCATCAGCGGCATGCAGGCCGATCTCCTGATCGGTGCCGGCGCGGTCAAGACGCTCGAGACCAGCGCCATCTCGCTCGGCGAAGCCGGCGGCGCGCCGCGTTTCGGCGCTGCGGTGCGAGCCGGCACCGTGACGCTCCGCGATGCCACCTGCCCCGCGATTCACGCCGGCCTGATCGCGGCGCAGCATGGCGTGCCCTTCATGCCGATCGCCGGCATCATCGGCAGCGATCTGCTCGAGGTGCGGCCCGACTGGAAGGTGATCGACAGTCCGGTCGGCGAACCGCGCAAGGTGGTGGTAGTGCCGGCGATCAAGCCCGACGTCGCGCTGTTTCATGCGCCGGAGGCCGACCGTGCCGGCAATGTCAGGATCGGCCGCTTCCGCGAGCTCGCCACCATGGCCTATGCCGCCAGGCGTACGCTGGTCACCGTCGAGCGCATCGTCGACCACGATCTGTTCGAGACCGAAGAGTCCGCTGCCGGCGTGCTGCCCTCGATCTATGTCGACGCCATCGCGGTGGCGGAGAGCGGCGCATGGCCGCTGGCGCTCTGGGACGAATATCCCGCCGACGAGGCCGAGATCGCGCGCTACACGGCGATGGCGCGCAGCGAGGACGGCTTCCGCGCCTATCTCTCGACGTTCCTGTCCCATCGCAAGCAGGTGGCCTGACACCATGGCTTCCGAACACGAACGCCGCGAAATCCTCATCGCCACCATCGCCGATCTGCTCGACGGCATCCGCCACGTCGCGGTCGGCGCGTCGTCGCCGATACCGGCGGCCGGCGCCATGCTGCTGCGCGCGCGCAACGAACGCGACGGCAAGCCGCCGGTGCGTATCTCGATCCTGGGATCGCAGCGGCACAACTTCTTCACCAATGGCGGCGTCGAGCTGTTCGACTGCGCCGCGCAGGGCCGGGTCGACGCGTTCTTCCTCGGCGGCGGCCAGATCGACGGCGCGGGCAACATCAACCTCGTCGGTACCGGTGACTACCCGAAGACCGACGTGCGCTGGCCCGGCTCGTTCGGCTCGGCCTATCTCTATCACCTGATCCCGCGCGTGATCCTGTTTCGCGAGGAGCATTCACCGCGCGTGTTCGTGCCGAAGGTCGACTTCGTCAGCGCCAGGGCGGTTACCCCTGAGGTATCCCGCCGCGGTGGTCCCTACGCGCTTCTGACCAACATGGCGCTGTTCGATTTCGATCGCGACGCAGGCGGGTTCGCCTTGCGCTCCGTGCATGCGCCGTTCACGCCGGCCGACATCCGGGAGAATACCGGCTTCGACTATGCCGAGCCGGAGGTCGTGCGCGAGACACCGCGGCCCGACGCCGCCACCCTGGAGCTGCTGCACGGAAAAATTCTCGACGAGCTCGCCGAGACTTATCCCGCTTTCGCCCGGACCATGAAGCAGGCGGCGTAACCGCCATCCGCCTTCGCCACGAAAAAAACACCGGCCTGGCGGCAAGTGCCCGCCGGGACGATGGGGCGATTTGGACGAATCGCCAGGGGATGGTGCGGTGGTATTCCAGACGGCAGCGCGAACCGGATCGCAACCAATCTGCGATCCGATGGTTATGAAGCGGACCTTCGCCGCGATCCCGTTATCCGTGGTCCACTGGCATACGAGCCTGACGATGCGCCTCTGCCGACCGGTCCTCGCAGCAACCCTCACAGCGTTCGCCGTGGCTTCGGCAAGTGCTTGGACAAGTCCTTGTTTCGCCGAAGATTCCAAGCCCATTGCGGTCAACAATCCGCCGGCACAGCAGACCGCCTTGATCGACCTGCTGGCGCTGATGTCCGGCCACTGCAAGACGCTGACGGTCGCGGGCCGCACCTTCGCCTGCAAGGCCGTGGCCTACGCCCATGCCGACAAGGGCCGGGTCAATTTCGCAGTCGCCGTGGACGATCCGAACGACGAGAACCACGTCGTGTCGTTCTCCGGCGAGAACGGCAAGCGTGCCGACGACAATTCCTATGAACTGCCGATCGACCGCATGCTGCTCAACTCCAAGGACCGGCCCAAGGTCGACGGTCTGCCGGTACCGGCCGAACAGGCCTCCACCGGCATTTGCCGCCAGACCGGCAACTTCGCTGCGAAGAAGGTGAACGACGTCACCTGCACGGCGACCGACAATGAAGGCCGCCGATATGAACTGCTGTTCGTCTCCGACGGTACGCCGGTGAGCGTGCGCCGTATCCGGCAATCGTCGCCGTCGATCCAGGACCCGTTCAAGTAGCGGCACTTCGCCCCGCATTGCGTGATAGCACTGTCGGCTGCGCATCGCTCCGTTGAAACTCCAGGTCAGGCTTGTATGCTCTCGCGCGCGTCCTCATCGAGGAGGTGCGATTGCAACCGGAGGCGGGGCCGAGAGTGCAACAATGCGAGTGATCGCCGGGCTCGTGCGCATACTGATCGTCTGCCTGCTCGCTAGCCTGTCGCGTGAATGCATCGCAGCCGACGGCTCGAGACAGCGTTCGATCCTGGTGCTGGAAGAAGCCGATTTCCGCTCACCCTTCTATCTTGAGATCTTTGCCGGCATCCGCGCCGCCGCGAAGCAGAACGGAAATGCCCACACGGTGATCTTCGGCGAGAGCCTCGATCTCGCCCGCTTCCCGGGACAGGATTACGAAGAGAGCCTGATCGGTCACCTCAAGACCAAATACGCGCAGCGGCCAATCGACGTCATCGTCTCGATCGGCGTCTCGTCGGCGAAATTCCTGCAGCGGCGGAAGCAGGAGATCTGGCCGGCCGCACCGGTCGTCTACGGCTTCGTGCCCGATCTGCCGGAGACGCGCGCGCTGTTTCTGCCCAACTCCACCGCCGTCTTCGCAAGGGTGAGACCGGCACAGCTCCTGACGGCCGCGCGCGCCGTCGTTCCCGACCTGACCCGCGTCGTCCTGGTGGGCGAGGCCTGGAAGAATCCGCTGACATACGGGCACTGGAAGCAGGACTTCGCGGCGGCAATGCCCGATCTCGAAGTCACCGACCTCTCCGGAGCGGTGCTGCGCGACGTCCGCAAGCAGGTCGCTGCCCTGCCCGACCGCTCGGCGATCCTGACCTCGGCGATGTATTCCGACGGCGAAGGCACCTATTACTCCCCTGCGGCGGCGCTTGCGCGCGTCGCCGAGAATGCGAACCGCCCGATCATCATCACGTCGGACACGTTCCTCGGACGGGCGGGCGTGGGCGGCTTCCTGCTGCTGCCCGAAATCATCGGCCGGGAAGCCGGCGAACTGGCGATGCGGATCCTCGATGGCGAATCGCCCCAGAGCATCGCACCGTTCGGCGGGAATAACGTGAAGCCGGTCTTCGATTCGCGAGAGCTGAAACGCTGGAACGTGGACGAAACCAATCTGCCGCCCGGCAGCGAGATTCGTTTCCGCGAACCGAGCTTCTGGGCGCAGTACTACTGGCACTCCCTGATCGTTGCGAGCGTGATGCTGGTGCAGGCGCTGATGATCACCGTCCTGCTGCGCGAGCGCCGCTTGCGCTTCGTCGCCGAGGTCGAGGCACGCCAGCGCATGTCCGAGCTCGCCCACATGAACCGCCGCGCGACTGCGGGAGAAATGTCCGTCTCGCTCGCCCACGAGCTAAACCAGCCGCTCGCCGCCATCCTCATCAATGCCGAAACGGCCCAGCAGATCTTGAAGCATCCAACGCCCGACCTCCGGGAGATCAAGGACATACTGGACCACATCCGCCGCGACGATCAGCGGGCGGCCGAAGTCATCGGCCGGCTGCGCTCATTCCTGAAGCGGGACCCGACCGAACGGCGCGAGCTCGACCTCAATGCGACGGTCGGCGAGGTCTTCCGCTTTCTCTCCGTGCAGGCCCTGACCCATGATGTCGAGCTCGTGACGCAGCCGTCGTCCGCGGAGATCCGCGTGAAAGGCGACAAGGTTCAGCTCCAGCAGGCGATCCTGAATCTCGTCGTGAACGGCATGGACGCCGTGGCCCATCTTCCCGACGATCGGCGCCGCGTCGTCGGCCGCACCAGTCTCGCCGACGGCAATCTGGCCGTCGTCTCGATCGCCGACACGGGCGACGGCATCCTCGCTGACAAGGTCACCGAGATCTTCAAGCCGTTCTTCACGACCAAGGCGCAAGGAATGGGCATCGGCCTCTCGATCGCGCATACGATCATCGAGGCGCATGGCGGCCGCATCTGGGCCGAAAACGCGCCGGGAGGCGGCGCCGTCTTTCACGTCAGCCTGCCGCTGGCAGCGGCGCGCTAGCAACTGCCGTATGTGCCGGCGACGCCGTCCCGGTTCATGCGAACGCTTTCTCCAGCGTCGCGAAGATCACCGCGAGCGACTTGTCGTGACGGGTCACCGGCGGCACCGGCCGGTCGAGCTTCATCAGCTGATAGACGGCCATCTGCGCCGCGCGCACCGAATATTCGACGGTGAAGACGACGTCGTCGGGTATCTCGACGAACTGGCTGACGAAGGCAAGGTTGACCGAATTTTTGGGCACCGGCAGCGGCCGGTCGGTCAGATTGCGCGGCATGAACATGCTGGTGATGTAGGGCATGCGGCAGGGAATGCAGGTCGCAGTCTCGAACAATGCACGATCGAAATTCAGGTGCCCGCACAGCTCGTGCAGGATGTCGGCGCCGCCGCAATCGGACATCGGCTTTCCGACGAAATTGCCGACGCGATCGGGATGCAGCGCGTAACCCCAGAACACCTGCACGTCCTTCGGTTGGCCCGCGAAATGCGGCTGGTGATACAGCACCACCGACATCAGCCAGTTGGAATCCCTGAACGTGACCAGCCCGCCGGTGCCGGCCCTGTTGCCGGAGAACGCCTCCATCTTGTCGAAGAAGCCCGAGTCGCGGCAGGTGACCGTGAAGGACAGCCAGTAGGATTCGGGAATCGAGGTGTTGAACGCGGACGGGTCGCCGAATTCGGGATGTCCTTGCGCGATACTCTCCCACAGCGCCCAGCCCTGGCTGTCTTTTTTGGTCAGGTGTGGCGGCGGCTCGGTCATGGTGCCCAGGCTCGAGGCATCCGTCATCGAGCCGTTCTGGAAGAACACGAGGTCGCCGTCCTCGAGACGGACATTGGCGCTACGGCCATCGCGGTCGAGCATGAGCTGGCGGACACGGACGCGCCCGCCCTCGTCCTCGAGCGTCATGTCGGTGACGCGGGTACCGCGCACGAACTGCACGCCCTGCCGCTTCAGCCAATCGGCGAGCGGCCGCACGATCGCGTCATATTGATTGTAGACCGTGCGCTTGACGCCCGCGAGGGTCTCGATGCGCGGAAACTCGTTCATGAAGCGGTGCAGATAGCGCTTCAGCTCGACCGCGCTGTGCCAAGGCTGGAAGGCGAAGGTGGTCTGCCACATGTACCAGAAATTCGACTCGAAGAATTTCGGCGACAACCAGTCGGTGATGCGGCTGTTGCCGAGCGTCTCCTCCGAGGCCTCGGTGAGCCGCAGCAGCTCGAGCCGGTCGCGCGCCGAAAAGCCCATATGGGTGACGTCGATCTTGAAGCGGTTGCGGTCGACCAGCCGCGCTTGCGAATGCGCCGGATTCTCCAGGTTGAACGCGATGGTCTCGTCGCGCACGCTGAGGCCGGGATGTTCGAGCGAGGGAATGCTCGACAGCAGGTCCCAGGTGCATTCGTAGTGATCGGTGGTGAGCATGCGCCCGCCGCGCAGCGAATAGGCACCGCTTGCGAGCAGCGCACCGTCGAGGCTGCCGCCAACCAGCGGCTGCGCCTCGTAGATCACGATATCGCGCCCCGGCAGCTGGGCGTCGCGAACCAGGAACGCCGCGCCCGCGAGCGATCCGATGCCACCACCGATGAAATACGCCTTCATGACCTGCCTCGATTGCAATTCCACGTTCGAAGCGACATTGCATGGCGGGGTGCAGGCAAAGTTGCGCTGGATCAAGCGAGACGAGAGGCGAAAATCACGTCGACGTTATTGTCGCGGCTTCTTCGCGTAGATCTGATCGATCTCGCTCGCGAAGCGGCGCTCGAGCGCGGGGCGCTTGTTCTTCAGCGTCGGCGTCAGCAGACCGCTGGCGATGGTCCAGGGCTCCAGCGTCCACCACACCGCGCGCGGCGTCGCATAGGACGGATAGGCTTTCACAGCCGCCGCGATCCGCGCCAGCAGCGCGGCCCGCTCCGCCGCGCCGCCTTGCTTGCCGCTCGCAGCCAAGGTTTCCTTCTCCTGCGCCCAGGCCTTGGCGTTGAGTACGACCAGCGCGGTGAGGAAGGGGCGCTGCTCGCCGACCACCAGCGCCTGCTCGAAAAGGGGATCGGCGAGGATCGCGGTCTCCAGATCCACCGGCGCGATCTTCTCACCGGTGGATGTAACGAGAATGTCCTTGATGCGGCCGGTGATGGTGATGCGGCCGTTCTCGATGCGCGCCTGATCGCCGGTATGCAGCCAACCGTCGGCTTGCTTGACGCGGCGGGTCTCGTCGGGCTTGCGCCAGTAGCCGAGCATCACGCTGCGGCCGCGGACCAGCAGCTCGTCATTCTCGCCCAGCCTGACCTCGACACCGTCGAGCACATGGCCGACCGAATGCGGATCGTTGTCCTCGGGCGTGTTGACGGAAACCACCGGCGAGGTTTCAGTCATGCCGTAGCCCTGGAGGACGTCGAGGCCCAGCGCGAGGAACAGGCGAATGACCGGCTCGGCGATCGGCGCGCCGCCGGAGACCGCAACGCGCAGCCTGCCGCCGAGCTGCGCCAGCACCTTGTCGGCGACGAGCCGCTTCAGCAGCGGCCAGAGCAGCCGATCCAGCAGCGGCGGCGGGCCGCGCCGCTGCTGCGCATCGAAGCGCCGGCCGCCGACGGCGATCGTGAGGTCGAGCAGCACCCGCTCGATGGCTCGACCCGATGCGCGACGCTGCATGATCAGCGCGTAGATGCGCTCATAGATCCGCGGCACCGAGATCAGCACCGTCGGCCGCACGTGCCGCAGATCTTCCGACAACAGCGGCACAGAGCGCGCATAGGCGACGCAGGCCCCCGCGGCGATCGGATAGTAATAGCCGCCGGTACGTTCGAAGGTGTGCGACAGCGGCAGGAAGGACAGGAAGACATCGTGCGGTTCGGCGGCGATCCGCCGCGCGATCGCCTGCACATTGGCGATCACGTTGTCGTGGGACAGCATCACGCCCTTCGGCCGCCCGGTCGTGCCGGAGGTATAGACGATGGCGGCAAGATCGTTCGGCCCCACTGCGACATCGGTCAGCGGCGCGGTTGCGACCGGTGCTTGTGCCAGCCAGTGGTCGAGCCCGACGATGCGCGCATCAGGCGTGATGAGTCCGCCTGCATCGGCGCAGACGACGCGCTTGAGATGATCGAGCGGCTGGCCGGTGGCGACAATCGCCTGCCAGCGCTCAAGCGTATCCACGAACAGCAGCAGCGCGCCGGAATCGGCGAGGATGTAGGCGATGCTATCGGGGTTGTCGACCGCATGCATCGGCACCGGGACGAGCCCACGCGACAGCGCCGCCTGGTCCATCGCAATGTGCGGAATGCCGTTCGGCATCAGGATGGCGACGCGCTCACCCGGCGCGAGGCCCTCGGCCGCAAGCGCCCGCCGCCAGGTCTCGAATTCCGCGTCGATCTCGTGCCAGGACTGGCTGACCCAGCGGACGGCCCTGGTGTCGAAATGGCGATAGGCTTCCGCCGCGGGCGTCGCCTTGATGCGCCAGCGCAGCAGCTCCGGCAGTGTCCTGACGTCTGCGAGCGTCTGCGGTTGACTGACCGGCCCCGGCATGGCGTCCTTTCCTGGCCCGATTGATTCCACCTCAATCTGGGACTTCGACACTAGGCCGGCCAGTCCCTCCTGCCTTGATCCTCAGCAAGGCGGCCATGCCCCGGAGCGATCCATGATTCGCGACCGCCTGTTCCTGCTGCGACCCGGCTTCGAGGACCCGGCCTATCCGGGGCAACTCTTCTATTGCTGGCATTGCGCGCTGATCGAGGGCGTGCTCGCCTCGTTTCCGACCCTTGCCGAAAGCCTCGACGTCGAGCGCATTGCCTGGCCCAAACCGAGACAGGCGGTGATCGCGCTGGTCAGCGCGGAAAATCAGTCGCTGCCCCTGCTTGTCCTGGCAGACGGGACGACTTCGCCGCACCAGACCGGCAGCCATCAGGGCCGTGCCTTCATCGCCGACAAGGATGCGATCCTAGCCGCGCTCTCCGAACGCCACGACTTTCCCGATCCGCATCCGTGAGGAGGAGGTTCGTAGCCCTTCCACTCTGGTGTCCCGGACGCGGTGCAGCGCGCAGCGCTGCTCCGCAGAGCTGGGACCCATGCCACGACGGCGCGCTTCGAAACGTGGGCCCCGGCTCTGCAGTGCATCGTCGAGAGACGCTGCACTGCGTCCGGGGCACGTGAGCCGTCGCGAAACGAGGGAAAATCGGCATTGCCTCGTGACGATCGCCTCGCATAGTGCGTACGCCAAGCAAGCCCGAAAGCCTCCCACCATGCCCACGCCCCTCCCCGCCCTCATCGTCGTCGACGTCCAGCGCGCATTCGATGAATGGGAGGCGGCGGGCAAGCGGCGCAACAATCCCGACGCGGTCGCGCGCATCGTCGATCTGCTCGCGGCGTTCCGGACCAGCCGCGCGCCGATCTTCCACATCCGCCACGAAGGCACCAGGCCGAACTCCTCGTTCCTGCCATCGCGCTCCGGCTATGCCGTCAAGGACGAGGCACGCGAACAGGGCGGCGAGCCCGTCATCGTCAAGCGCGTCAACAGCGCCTTCATCGGCACCGACCTCGAGGCGCGCCTGCGCGAGGCCGGCATCACAACGCTCGTCATCTGCGGCGCCACCACCAATCATTGCGTGGAGACGACGACGCGGATGGCCGGCAATCTCGGCTTCGATGCGCGCCTCGTGCGCGATGCGACCTGGACGTTCGACCGGATCGGTCCCGACGGCGATGCGCATTCCGCCGAAGCGATCCATGCGATGACGCTGTCGAATCTCAACGGCGAATTCGCGCGCATCGTCACGACCGCCGACGTGATCGCATCGTTCGCGGCGAAGTGATGGCAACGGCGCGGTCAATCCAGGCGATGCGACAATAAATCCCACAACGCGCGTTCATTCGCATCGCGCAAGCCGCGCACGCTGCGTCGTTTCGACGCCCGCACTCGCCGGAACGCATCGAACACCCATCTGTTGTCACACGACATCAACTGGAGTGACGACATGAAGTATCTCATTGCCGCGATCGCTATCGGTGCTGCGGCGCTTGCCGGCGGATCGGCGGCAAACGCGGCCAACAACACAAGCGCGAAGCAAAACGCGCGGGCGCCGACCGACATCAGCGCGCAGCACAGGCACCATCATCATGGCCACCGCCATCAACATCACTGGCGCCAGCACCACCACGGCTACCATCGCCCGCATTACCGCAGCTACGGCTATTACCCGCGGCACCACGGCTATTACGGCGGTGGACCTTACGGATATTACGGCGGCGGTCCGAGCGTGAGCTTCGGCTTCGGCGGCGGCCGCTGGTGACCTGAACGGCCCGCAGCGATGCGGGCCTTTCATTTGCCGGCCCGCCACGGCCGGCTTGTCCCGGCCGTGGCGAGAGACCTACCCGCGTAAAATCATCCCCGCCGTCTGCAGTCCGCTCGCCAGCGCCGCCTCGACCGTCCCCATGTCGCGGCCGCGATAGAGCGCTTCGCCGGAAAAGAGCACAGGGCCGTCGGCGCCGGCGAGGATCGTCTGCGCCGCGCGCGTCTTCGGCGTTGCCCAGGAATAGGCGCCGCGCGCGAAGGGATCGTGTCCCCAATTGGTCGCCGTCCCGGTCACAAGCTCGCGCGCAACGTCGTCGTGAGGCAGGCCGAAGATCGCGGCAAGCGAAGAGAGCCCCGCCTCGACCAGCCCCCGCTCATCTAGATGCGACAGCCCCGCCGTCCGGGGCCCGCCGAACCAGCCGGTGAGCACGGGATGCTGGTCCGGATAGCGCGTCCACCACACCGGGATGGCCTGCTCCGACAGCAGGAAGGTCATGTCTGCAAGATCCTGCCTCTGCTCCCGCCACCATGGCCGCGCGAAGCGCAGCAGGATCTTGATCACGCAGCCGAAGCCGATGTCGCCGGCGGCAGCGGCCTTGGTCCGCGCAGATGCCGGCAGAGCGATGTCCCGCAACAACGGCAGCGGAACGGTGACGATCGCGCGATCGCAGCCGTGCGCTTCGCCATTGGTGCAGCGGACCGCGAGCACGCCGCGCTCCTCCGCGAGCGCCGACACCGCGCAGCCCAGGCGGATCGTGGCGCCGTGCCTACGGCACTCCTCCACCAGAAATTCGATCAGCGCGCCATAGCCGCCGACGATCCGCGCCTGCGAATGATGCCCGCCGTCCATCCATTCCTCGCGCAACGCCAGGATCGAGGCGCGCTCGGGATCGGCCGCATCGTAGCCTTCGACCATGCGCTCGATGGAATAGCGCAGCCGGCCATATTCGGGCCCGGCAAAATGCCGGCGCAGGAAATCGGCGACAGTGAGATCGTCCTTCAGCTCCCTGAGCACGGCGTGCAGCTCCGCTTCATGCGGATCGTGGCGTTCCTCGTGCGAGAGCCCCGTGCCGTCAAAGCTCCATTGCGTGCCTTCGATCTCCTGGCACGACAGCCCCGCCTCGCGCAGCAGAGCGCGCGTGACCGGCGCCTCGCCATGGATGAATTCGGCGCCGCCATCGGCGGGGTAGCCGAACTGCTCCGCCGGCAGCGGATGGATGCGCCCGCCGCAGCGCTCGCGTGCTTCGAGGATGGTCACCTTCTTGCCGCGGCGCGCAAGCTCGCGCGCCGCGACCAGGCCGGCCGCCCCCGCACCGACAATGACGATGTGCTCTGAGATGTCAGACATGACCGGCGCTTCACCCGGCCAAATCGTGCGGATCGTTCTTGATCAGATAGCGCAGCAGCAGGACGCCGCCGCCGAGCTCCCGCACGCTCTCCAGCGTCATCGCGGTGAGCGGCGCGCGCTTGCCGCCGTCCGCAGCCGTCGAGTCGAACACGAACGGCGCGCCGCTGGCGCCGTCGATGGCGGGGCTGAGGATGAGGTTGAACTCGTCGATGAGGCCGGCACGCAGGAAGGCGCCATTGGCAACGCCGCCGCCCTCGACCAGCAACCGCTTCACCCCCAGCTCGCGGTTGAGGATATCGAGCGCCAGCGTCAGATCGATCTCGGACTTGCCCGCGAAGATGTAGGACACGCCCTCGCCGCGCAGCCCTGCGAGATGCGAATCCGGCACGCTCTCGGTCAGCACTGCCACGATCGGGTCGCCGCCGATGTCGGAACGGCCCCAGCCGATCTTGCCCTGCGCATCGAGCACGACGCCATAGGTCTTGGCATCGCGCCGCGCGAACCAGTTTTCGCGCGGAAGCTTTTCGCCCGAGGCTTCGGGATAGGGCTTGCCCTTGGCGAATTCCGACCCGGTGACGCGGCCGATCACCCAGGCATCGCCGCCGAGCTCCTCATGGATCTTCTCGAACCAGTCCGTGCCGGCGCCCTTGGGGCGCCAGCGGCTCGGATGGGTGCGGCCATCGAGGCTCGAGTGCATCAGGCAGATGACATACGGCTTCATGCAAATCTCCGGACAGCGTCTCAGCTCGCGGACCCACCACTCTTGGCGCGATCGTTCACGATCACGGCGAGCGGGTTGAGCTTCGGCGGCGCGATGAGCTGAAGCGTGTTGGTGTCATGATGGTTGAACGGCGCGCCGCGGACGAACAACTCGGTCTGGATCAGGTAGGTCCAGCTGCCGTCGTCGTTGAAGGTGATGTCGCAGCGATAGGAGTCGGTGCGGAAGGCCTGTTCCAGGAAGTCGGTCGAGCAGATGCCGTAAGCAGTGTCGCCGCGCTTGGCGGTGACCGCGATCTTCCTGTCGTCCGGTCCGGCCTTGCCGGAGGCCAGCAGCACCTGCCCGCGCGGGATCGCCAGCGTCTGCATGATCAGCCCGGTCGCTGGCTCCCACAGCCAGTAGCCGACCTGATCGTGGAAGGTGATGTCCTCTTCCGGCGTGTTGATGTGGATGTGATAGCGTAGGCCATAGAACAGCTGCGGCCCGTTGGCCTGGGGGTCGATCGGGTCCATCCGGATGTGCTCGATGAAGGTCCGCCGCTCCGGCCCCTCCGCCTTCGGATTGATGTCGATCCCCTTGTTCGCCTGCCACGTTCCGGCGAGGCGGCGAAGCGGGCCGAGATTGGCAAGGGCGTCGGGCGAGACGTCCTCGGGCTCTGTGAAGATGTCGGCGGGAATGGGGAGCATGGGGACCTCGCATCGTTGCGGGGGCAGCAATAGCACAAGGCCGGCGCAAAACTACCGGAATGGAACTGGAAGCCGTGCCGGGCGTTGTCGGCCGTCGAGTCCTCGAAATACGGGCTCAGTGTGGGCAAGGCCGCCCATGTCTAGCGTCGCGGGGAGTCCGGTGCTGTCTGAGAAAGCCGCTCGGCAGTCAACTGACGTGAGCTTCCTCGCCGACGGTGGCGAGCTGGGCGCGATGATGCGCGCCCTCGACTGGTCGCGCTCGCCGCTCGGTTCCCCCGATCATTGGTCCCAGGCCCTCAAGACGACGGTTGGCATGCTGCTGGCGGCGCAGGCCCAGATCGTCCTGTTCTGGGGGCCCGATTTCGTCGCGCTCTACAATGACGCCTATGCGCCGGGCATCGGCGCCAATCATCCCCGCGCCCTCGGCCGCCCCGCGATCGAGAATTGGGGCGAGCTGTGGGACGATCTCGAACCGCTGCTGGCCGGCGTCCGCCACACGCGGACAACATTCGCCGCAAAGGACCGCCCCTTCTACGTCGAGCGCCATGGTTACGGCGAAACGAGTTACTGGGACGTCTCCTACTCGGCCATACCTGACGACGACGGCTCGGTCGGCGGCGTGCTCTGCATCGTCTCGGAGACGACCGAGCGCGTTCTCGGCGAGACCCAGCTGCGGGCCAGCGAGGCGCGCTACAGGGAGCTCAACGCCACGCTCGAGCAGCGCGTGGCCGAGCGCACCGCCGAGCGGCACCTGCTCGCCACGATCGTGGAAACCACCGACGGGCAGATCCAGGCCCTCGATCTCGACTACCGCTGGCTCGCCATCAACGCCTCCTGCGCCGATGCCTATGAGCGCATCTACGGCAAGCGGCCGAGGGTCGGCGAACGCCTGCATGAATTCCTCGCCGACCGGCCCGAGCACCTCGCTGCGGCCACGGCGATCTGGAGCCGCGCGCTCGGCGGCGAAGCCTTCACCACGATCGAGGAATTCGGCGACGCCCGCTTCGACCGCCGCGTCTTCGAGATGAAGTTCGAGGCGCTGCGCGCGCCCGACGGCACGCGGACCGGCGCGTTCCTGACCGGCAAGGACGTGACCGATCGCCTCGAGGAACAGGCGCGGCTCGCACAGGCCGAGGAGGCGCTGCGCCAGGCCCAGAAGATGGAGGCCATGGGCCAGCTCACCGGCGGCGTCGCGCACGACTTCAACAATCTTCTGACGCCGATCGTCGGCCTGCTCGACATGTTCCAGCGCAGGGGCATCGGCGGCGAGCGCGAGCACCGCCTGATCGCCGGCGCGGCGCAGGCGGCCGAGCGCGCCAAGACGCTGGTGCAGCGGCTTCTCGCCTTCGCCCGCAGGCAACCGCTCCAGGCCGTGCCGGTCGATATCAGCCGGCTCGTCGCCGACATGGGCGATCTGATCTCGAGCACGACCGGACCGCAGATCCAGGTGACGGTGGACGCGCCGGAAGGCCTTCCCGAGGCGATGGCCGATCCCAACCAGGTCGAGATGGCGATCCTGAACCTCAGCGTGAATGCGAGGGATGCCATGCCCGACGGCGGCAAGCTGCGCATCTCGGCCAAGGCGCGCAGGGTCGAACGCCCGCACGAATCGGGACTGATGCCGGGCACCTATGTCTGCATCGCGGTCGTCGATACCGGCATCGGCATGGACGAGGACACGCTGGCTCACGCGGTCGAGCCGTTCTTCTCGACCAAGGGCGTCGGACAAGGCACGGGTCTCGGCCTCTCGATGGTCCACGGCCTTGCGTCGCAGCTTGGCGGCGCACTCACGATCACCAGTGCCGTGGCATCGGGGACGACGGTGGAATTGTGGCTGCCGGTGAGCCACGCGACCCCAGGCACGGTCGATGCCATCCCCGAGCCGAGCCTGCAGCCGCTTGCCGCCGGCACGGCACTCCTCGTGGACGACGAACCGCTGGTGCGCATGAGCACCGCCGAGATGCTGAGCGAGCTCGGCTACAGGGTCGTCGAGGCGGGCTCGGCAGAGGACGCCCTTCAATATGTCAGGCAGGGCCTTCGGCCGCACCTGCTCGTCACCGACCATCTCATGCCGGGCATGAGCGGCACGGATCTCGGCCTCGCCCTGCGCAAGCAATATCCCGAGCTCCAGATCCTCGTCGTCTCGGGCTACGCCAACAACGAAGGCATCACGCCGGATCTGTCGCGGCTGACGAAACCATTCCGGAGCGACGAGCTGGCGGCGAGCCTGGCCAACCTCACCAAGGTGGCGCGCTAGGCCGCGCAGCGAAACTCTCACCCTTCGAGAGCATGAACGCAAGGCGGAGCCGAACCGGCCTGGTTCGGCTCCGCCTCCGGGGTGCGTTTAGTGGCGGTGATCACGGATCTCGGGCTGCTTGCGATGGTCCCGCACGATCGGCTGATCGCGGTGGTCGCGCACAACAGGCGGATCGCGATGGTCGCGGACGATGGTGCGCGCGCTCGACGGCGTCACCACGCCTGCCACGGTGATCGCCGCGAGAGCCACGAGAATGGTATTGCGCATGAGTCTGGTCCTTTGCCCGGTGGATCACTGCGAGCCACCTGACATCAGGCTAGATCGATCGGCGGGAATGATATGTGCCGACGATCACGCGGTGACGATCGATGCGCGGGTGAATCGTGTGCGCCCCTGAGCCCGCGTCAACGCCAGCCCGCCGCCAGCGCCACGCTGCTGCAATAGGCCGAGGTCTCGCCCGACCGCCAGCCGGTGATGCGCCCGGCTTCCTTGCACTCGTCGTAGCTCTTGTAGTTGCCGACGTTGCGGCACGTGGCCGAGTACACGCCGCCCGTCGCGTTACAGCCGACCCAGGGCTGAGTGGCGGTCTTGAAGCTCGACTGGCAACCACCGACACAGCTGCCGGTCGCGGCGGCGAGTTTGGCGAGCTTCGCGGCATCCGACGTCGGTGCAGCCGGGACCGTTGCCGAGACCGGCGAGGTTGCGACGGACCTGGTGCTGCGGCTCGTGGCGCGATGTGCCGGCTTGTGCGGCTTCGTCGTCTGTTTCGGCGCCTCGACCGCGATGCCCGGAATCTGGGTGTCCGTGGGCGTCGGTTGCGACATGGCCACGCCGCCCTGGCAAAGCAGCACGAGCGCGACCGACGGCAGCGTGACAGAAAGACGTGCAACGAAGCGTGACGACAACGTCATGACCATGTCCTTTCCAGATGCGAGGACGGTCGATCCCGTCCCGAGGCAAGGATATCACGCCGGGCAGCGAGTTGCATCACGGCCTCGCACAACCTCGCAACGCCGGCAAACTTGCCTTGGCCAAAAGAGTATTCCCGGCGGACCCACGATGCACGGCAGACACAATCATAGATATATCTGCAATCGGGAGCTTGACTCTCGGCAGAGTTTCGTCAGGCTACAATTTTAGGGTGAATTTCTAAAAGACCATTTTAAGTGTGCGTTGGGGGCGGCCGTGTTGACGATCAGCCTGCTCGGGTCCAGCCGAGTTGCGAGTAACCACGAACATATTTGGGCAGAACTCGGACCAGCCGGGCGGCGGATGGCCGGTTTTCTCTTCACTTTCCCGGATCGTCCGCATCGCCGCGAAAGACTGATCGACCTGTTCTGGCCGGATATGGACGCCGAGAGAGGGCGCCGGGCAATGAACTCGGCGGTCTGGCGCCTGCGGAAACTGCTAGCGTCGTCACCCGAATGCACGAAGGACAACCATCTCAGGACCGTGGGCCCCGAGACCATCCTGGAAAAGTCCGCCTGGCTCGACGTCGACACCTGGGCCCTGCTGCAGACCGCGCAGACGACGCTGAGCTCCGTGGCCGAGCTCGAGCCGTGCAAAATCAAGGACATCCTGTCGGTCCTGTACCGGTACGAGGGACCGTTCCTGGACGGAGAAGAAGCCGATTGGGTGCTGGAGGAGCGTGAGCGGCTCCATTCCGTCTTCGTCCAGACCGCCCTCACCGTCGTCCGGCATCTTGGACAGCAGGGCCGTCATCACGAAGCCATCCAGCTCGCCCGTCATGCACTCCGCTTCGATCCCTACAGGGAGGAGCTGGTGCGCTACCTCCTGATCGTGCTCGCGCTCGACGAGCGGCGCAACGACGCCATTCGATATTACGATCATTGGATCGGCCTGATCCGGAAGGAGCTTGGCATCTCGCCGCTTCCGGCCACGCGAGCGACCATCGAAGAGATCAGAAACCTGCACGATGTCGAAACCCTGCAGCATTTGCGCGCGCGGTTGTTCGGCACCGATGGCCGGCAGCGCTCCCTGAGCTGAGCACTTCTTCACTATCAGCGACATCGTAGAACCAATGCGGTCGACGCCGGCCGTGCGCCCGCGCGACCGCGCGGTCGTGCCGTGATGGCACCGTGATCGGCGGACGATCTCTCCGCGAGCCGTCCGCAGGCCGACCGGGATTGGACACCGTCAATCCCGAGATCACCGCCGGATCGTTCCGAGTTCGGACCATGCCAACGTCGCGGCATGAGCTTGCAAAGACCACTGCTTGACCCGGTTTTCATCCTGCGATTCTGGCGGGAGGCGCTCGACGGCAGCGGCAAGGCTCGCTGGCGGGTGCAGATCCGCAACATCAACACGGGCCGCCGCGACGTCGTCGATGACGTCCAGGACGCCTTCACGATCGTCACGGCCAATTTGAACGCTGCCGAGGGGGAGCACGAGCACTCCGAGGAGCCGAGGACCGGAACACCAGGCGATGATTTCGACGACAAGTCACTTTGCTGAGACGGGGGCGTGCATGCGCTATGTTGTGAGGTGGGCGGCGTGTCTCGCGATGGCGCTGTTTTCCGCCGGCTGCGACCTGAGCTCCACGCAGGGCGTCGGCACCAGGCTCTATCCCGCCGATGTCGCGGCGCAGACCGACTTGCAGAACGCCTATGTCGGCGAGATCTGCCAGCAGGCCGGAATTCAGCCGACGGCTTTCGACGGCGTCACCAGCTGCGGCCCCAATCCCTACGATGCGGCGACGTGGTGGCTGTTCGTCCAGGCTGGCATGAACGACATCGACCAGCGCTGCGACGCCTATCTGGCCTGGCTCGACGATGCGCAGCGCTCGCGCGAGCCGGTGCTCAACGAACTGGCGCTGGCCAGCGCGACGGCGCAGACGATCATGCGGTCCACCGGGGTGGGCGCCAATCCGATCACCATCGCCGGTGCCGCCTTCGGGCTCGCGGCCGGAACGTTCACCAACGTCCAGTCGCGCCTGATCCTCACCATGCCGCACTCGACGATTCAGGCCGTCGTGCTGAGCCGGCAGAAGGAGTATCGGGATCGGCTGATCGGCACGGCCACGACCAAGCCGGTCGCCATCGTCAGCAGGCCGGCCGCGCTCTATGCGCTGCGCTCCTATCTGCGCCTGTGCATGCCGATGACGATCGAGACCGAGATCAACAACACCATCGCCACGTTCGAGCGCAACGGCGCCGACGGGCTGGAGAAGGGCTCGCTGATTTCACCCAGGAGCGCGGGCGTGCCGTTCACGCCGGCGAGCCTGGTGCAGAAGCCGCCGCGCGCTCCGGTCACGCCGGTTCCGGAGGAATTCAGTCAGTTCTTTGACGAGAAGGTCCTGAGCAAGGAGGACGCACAATTTGCCTTGAACGCGCTGTGCTTCGACAAGAACACCGTCACGAGCGCACTCCCCAGGAAAACCCTGGCCCTGATGCTCGTCGACATCTATGAGGCGACGCGGAGCACGCCGAAGCCGACGGCCGACCACGTCATCAGCAAGACCGAGCGGCTTTCCATCATCACGCAGCCCGACTGCGGCGACGCGCTGAATTTCTTCGAGAAATTCACTTTTGCCAATACGACGCTGCAGGATGCCGACGGCAACACCCTCAACGCCGCCAACCTGGCCGCTTTCATAGACCTCCTGAATCTCTCAGGTCCCAGCGCCGCTATTCCAAACACGACCAAGCTTGGTTCGCAGACGCTGCGCGACAAGATCAGGGCGGTTCGCACCGAGCAGGGGCAACTTGACCTGGTGCCCAATGCTCCCACCCAAGCCACCCCGGCCCTGATCGCCAGCCTGAGAAAGCTGAAACCCAAACCGGCCGCACCCGCCGCTCCAACAAATGGGGCTGCAAATCCAGCTCCAGGTGCAACTCCGAATGCGGCTCCGGCTGCAACTCCGAAACAGTGATGAAGGTCCACCATGACAACTTATCTGGTTAAGGGTTTTCCCGACCTGCTCGATAAGCCCGGCGGCACGGCCATCGACGGCTTGACCGGAAACATGATCGTTGTCGGCACCGGAAACGTTTCGGGCGACTTCATCGAGGTCAAGGTCGATGATCAGACCGGATGGGTGGCGAAGGAAAGCCTCGCCGTGAAGGGCCGCGACCTCATGAGTGAGGTGGCCTTCGTTCGCGAATGCCTCATCGCGGAACGCGCCGTGAATATGCTGCCACAGACGACGCCATGGTTCGTCTCGGCCGATTACGTGATCGCGCGCGCGATCTTCGAGACCCAGGATACCGGCCACAAGATGGTGAATGCCGACCCCAAGATTCCGGGATCGGATGGCGTCGGTCCGTGCCAGATCAGCACCGCCGAATGGAAGAGGTTCCTCGACAATGGCGGCGACCTCGCGGCCGGCTTCGGGACGGGGAGCGTGGACGACTATCTCGCCCAGGCCTGGGGCGCAGCGTTCACGATGTTCACGGATGCCAAGGCGATCACGCAGGCGAAACGGGCCGCGGGCGAGGGCAGCGACGCCGAGCCTGCGCTGCCGAGCTATCTGGAAATCTTCCTCGCCTATCTGACCGGCAGCCCGAAAGTCGCGATCGCACTCGCCGCGGCGGCTGCGACGCCGGCGGACAAAGGCCAGGATGCGGCGGCTGCGGCACCGGCGGCCGGCACCGACGGTGCCAGCAAGCTCAATGATTTTCTCAAGACCAAGGCCGGCCTCGCCGACGACCAGATCGCCGCCCTGTTCAAGGCGCGCCCCGGCCTGACGGGCACCAACGACGCCAACGCGAAGACGGTTGCGGATTTCGTCAACGGCGTCAGCGCCAGGTTCGCCCAGGGGCTGAAGGACGCCTTCGATCTCATCAACAAGCACGCGCCGGAAACCATTGCCGCAGTCGTCGGCTCGGGTAAGGCGCCGTGGTTCGACATTGCCCGGCAGGAGGAAGGCAAGCACATCAAGGAAGGCGTCGGAAACAGCGACGCCGAGATCCTCAAATATTTCCAGTCGATCAATTTCCCGACCAATACGTCGCAGACACCCTGGTGCGCGGCCTTCGTCTCGTTCTGCATGAAGACCTGCGGCGATCCGGTCGTGGCCGCCAGCGTGCCGAAAACGAATCCGGCACTGGCGGCATCGTGGAAGAACTGGGGCGATGCGCTGCCGATCAACGGCACCAACACGCCGCCGGGTGCGGTCGTGGTGCTGGCGCCGACTGAGAATCACGATGTCTCCGGTCACGTCGCCCTCTACGTCAGGGGCGACGCCAACACGATCACGCTGCTGGGCGGCAACCAGTCGGACGCGGTGAAGGAGAGCACCTATGCGCGCTCGCGCGTCGCGGCGATCCGCTGGCTCGACGTGGCAGGGCCCGCCGCCGGACCTGCTGCGGTCGGCAACATCAATCTCAGCCACTTCAATGCCCAGCAACAGGATGCGGCCAAGATCATCATCAAGGCCTTTGCCGACGCCGGCTTCGGCCGGCTCCATCAGATCACGGCGGTCGCCAATGCGTGGCGGGAGTCGAGTCTCGATCCCGGCCAGGAAACCCACACGTCGAAAGAGGACAGCATCGGGCTGTTTCAGCTCAACATGAGAAGCGGCCTCGGCGTGGGCCACGCGTTGGGTGACCTGCGCGACGCCCTCAAGAACACCGACATCATCGTCGGCGTTTGCAAGAAGGTCCCCAGCTTCGTCAAGGCGACGGACCTCGAGCAAGCCGTGACCGCCTTCGTGCGATTCGTCGAAAGGCCGGCCAATCAACCCGCGGAAATCGCCGACCGGCTGCACAAGGCCAATTCGCTCATGGCCTGATGCCAGACCACACGTCGACCTGGAGGAAGAAATGGACGTCACCCAACCCACGACGAGCGTCATCCACGCGCTGCTCACCGGCGGCGTGTCGAATCTCGCGAATCTCGTCACGGCCATCGGCGCGCTTGGCGGCGCGTCCATGGGATTGGTCGACACGACAAAGATGTTTCGCGGCGGGCCTTCCAATATCGGGTTCGGCCACATCGAAGACGGGCTCGCCCCGTTCCTGAACGCGATCGCCTCGAACCCGGCGCCCTTCGGCAAGCACGCGATCCTGCGGACGCTGAAAGGCGACTGGCTCAACGGCGCGGCAAAGCCCGACCAGAAGGCCAAGGCCAAATCGCTCATCCAGCTTGCACTGTCGCAGGCCAATGCGGCGGCGCTCGCCAATGTCGCGGCGGTCGATGCCGACGCGCTGCAATCCGCGGTGCAGAAGAAAGCCGACGGAGGAGAGGCCGCTGCCGCAGACACCAGCGCTCTCGCACAGTTCGAATCCGTGCTCACGGCGGTGATCGACGAGGCCTACGAGCGCGGCGACCAGAAATATCGCAATGCCGCGAAGTCCCTCGCCATGGTGACGTCAGTCGTGCTGAGCGAAATCGCCGGCATGTCGATCTGGGGCATCACGCAGGAGAACCTGGTCTTCTTCCTGGTCACCGGCCTCATCGCAACGCCGCTGGCGCCCATCGCCAAGGACGTTGCGAGCGCACTCCAGACGGCCGCCACCGCGGCAAGCGCCATCAAGTAGGGGTGCCGGCGCCAGAGCGATCCGGTCAGGAAGGCGAAGTCGCCGACCTTTCCGGTGGAGGGACCGGAGGCTCAGGCCGCTTCGGACTCCGATCTCGCACGCCGCTCGAGCACGCCGAGCGTCGAGACCAGATTGTCACGCCGCGCGCGAAGGTTCAGCGCCAGCAGCGGATAGTCCGGCTGCTGCGCGTCGAACACTCCGGCTTTGGCCTCTTCCTCGAGAATGTCGGCGTTGAGCAGCCGAACACGCCACCACAAATCGGCGATCAGACCATCGAGCCGGGGTTCACCGGCAGCACCAGAACGGGACACTTCCTGCATCACTTGCCTCAACCTGAAACGGGCCGCCCTGCCGGGGCCCGACTTTGGCTGTGACTGAGCAAGCGGAGTGCCAGAAGCGGGGCACCGAGCCCATCACGCCGCGGAACAAGCAGCAATGTGCCCTCCCCAAGTGATCCGGCGGCCGGCCCCGGTCGTTGTCATCCCAAGAGGTCGCTTGTCGAGGCGCTATGATCGCTGCTATCCGGGCTTTTGAGGTGCCAATCCGGGCTGAGGCCAGGTTAACCCGGATGGTTGCGGCGCGGCTGTCGATTGGTGCGAGCAAAGGGCCGAAAGCAACGGTGAACTGGGCTGATTTGATCGGACGCGTCGCCTCCGATAGCGACCGGGAGGCTTTCAAGCGGCTATTCGAGCATTTTGCGCCCCGCATCAAAGGGCTGATGCTCAAGGCCGGGTGCAGCGCCGATGAGGCGGAAGAGATCGCCCAAAACACCATGATTGCCATATGGCGTAAGGCGCACCAGTTTGATCCTGCGACAGCGGGCGCGCCCGCCTGGATATTTACCATCGCACGCAATCTGCGGATCGATTTGTTCCGCCGCAGGGCGCGGGCAGACCGGCTGCAAACCTGTTCCGAGCTGCCGGATGAGCCGGATCAAGCCGAAACGGCCGATATCCTGATGTCGCGCGTGCAGGATGCGGCACGGATCGCGGCGGCCATCGAGCAGCTCTCGGCAGAGCAATCCATGGTGGTGAGGCTGTCGTTCATCGAGGAAAGGCCGCACCCGGAAATCGCGACCACGCTTGGAATTCCGCTTGGGACGGTCAAGTCACGGATCAGGCTGGCGATGAACCGGCTGCGAGACATTTTGGACGAAGAAGCATGACGATCAGCCATCATCCGCCGGAAGAGCTTCTGGCCGATTTCGCGGCCGGCAAGCTGGAAGAGGCCCATCAGCTGGTCGTGGGAGTCCATGTGGCGGACTGCCCGCGCTGCGCCCGCTTCGTGCAGGCCATAGAACAGCTCGCGGGCGCAGCGTTGGAGGATGTCGAGCCGGTGCCGATCGCACCGGATGCGTTCGACCGCGCGATGTCGCGAATTCACCAGTCTTCGGAGGAGACAGCCGCGCCTCCCCTCGCATCTGGCACGGACCACACTCTCCCGCCGGCGCTGCGAAAGTATCGCATCGGCAAGCGCCGGCGGGTGGCGCCCGGTCTCAGCCTGCGACCGATCGAGCTGTCCGGTTCGGGCAAGGCGCGCGCCTTCCTGCTTCGGTCAGCGCCAGGCTCGCGCATGCTCGAGCACACTCACACCGGCACCGAACTGACGCTCGTGCTCGAGGGCAGCTTCAGCCACGAGGGCGGGCGCTACGGTCCCGGAGATTTCGACTACGGCGATGACGAGATCGATCACCGTCCCATCGTCGGCGACGAAGGCCCCTGCGTCTGCCTGGTCGCCATGACCGGCGACCTGCGCATCAACGGTTTCCTCGGCCGACTGATCGGGCCGTTCGTGCGGCTGTGATCCTGCATCGTCCTTCTCCCCCCGAGTGATCCGGGCCGTTGCCCGGAGCGTTTCGTAGGAAGCGCAAGGGAGACAGGACATGGCCTGTTCAAGCCTGGCAAGTCAGGCGCAGATCGAGAAATTGTCCGAACTGCTGGCACGCGTCTCCGAAGGCGAGACACGTGCCTTCGCGGAGCTTCATACGCTGACACGCGGCAGGCTGCGGAGAATTGCACTGGCGGTCGGGGCCGCACCGCACGACGTCGACGATATCCTCCAGGAAACTTTCTTGAAGGTCTGGCGCAATGCTGCCCGGTTCGATTCCGGACGCGCACCCGCCATGGCCTGGATGTCCGCAATCGTTCGGCACACCGCAATTGATCATCTGCGGACCAGACGACAACCGAATGTCGAACTGGACGAGGCGCTGGCGGTCCCGGCAGCGGCCGGGCCGTCACCAACCGAGGATTTCGATTACGTCAGCGCCGAACCGATTGCCCGCGGAGTACTGGCCCGCTTGCCGGAAGATCGCCGCAGGCTGGTCGCTCTGGCTTATCTCGAGGGCGAGAGCCGCGCGAGCCTGTCTCGGCGCTTCGGCGTGCCGGTCGGCACCATCAAGACCTGGCTGCACCGAACCATTTTGGCGGTGCGCAAGGATTGCCTTGCGGCATCGGCCGCGGCCTGAAGCCGGCGAGAACGCCCTGTATGGACGCAAAGATCATCGAATTTCCCGCGCGCGGACGCGAGAACCGGCTTGTCTCCTCGACCGCAAGGCTCGAGGCGATTGTGCAGGAAGTCGAACGTATCGTGGCCGACGATCCTGCAGCCGGCTTCGATCGGCTGCTCGCCACTATGGAGCGCATGAGCGATCAATTGCTCGATCTCGCCTGCCTCTTGTTCGACGAGGAGTCAAAGCTGCAGGCTCGGAGTGCGTTCAAGTCCCTGTCGGACAAGATCGTGGAAACCAGGGAAGCATTCGAGCAGCTCGAAGGCCGGAAGCGAACCTGAATGGACATGCTGATGCGCGGTCAACTCGGCTCCGTTGCAACAGTGCGGCCCGCACGGGTTCAGTGCGACAGCTTTTGAGCGACAAGAAATCCGGTCCAGGCACTGACGCCGGCGAGAAACGATCCCCAGCAAACGTCCGCAAGGGTCAGTCCGGTCGACCAGTTTCGCAGCGTTGCCTGATTGGTGAGATCGTAGGTCGCATATGTGAAGCATCCGAGCAGCAGGCCGGACGTGAAAGCGCGCAGTGCGCCGCCGTCTTGCTGCGCAGGCAGCACGGCAAACCAGATCAGGCCGACAGGATACAACACGTAGAACGCGGCCGCGGCCGGCAGGTTGGGCTGAGCCCGCAACATATCGCCCATCACCGGCCGATACAGCCTGTCGACCATGGTCGTGAGCCAGGCCATGTCGACAGCAACGAAGGTGACGGCCACCGCCAGATAGGTGAGGAGAAGGTTCATGTCCGCGTTTCCCGTCGGGCAGCACGTAGCCGATTTGTCGAATTGTCCGCCGGGTTAACGATCCGCGAGGCATGGCGGATCACATCGGCGCACGCATGGGGCTCTGCGGTCCCCCCAACAGCCCGCAGCGCCTCGCGCCGGCACACTGGCTCATCGCTGAGCCTGTCGCGGCGGCCAGGGGAAAAACGCGCTGGTGCGTGCCTGATACTGGCGATACCTCTCGCCGCGCGATTGCAGCATCTGCTGCTCGAGCGGCGGGATTCCGGTCACGTGGACGAGGATCCAGTACATGATCGCGGGCGCCGCCAGGCTGGCCCACCCCCAAGGGTATCCGGGCGATAGCGCGATGACCGGATAAGCCAGCCATCCCAGCCATTCGAAGAAATAGTTCGGATGACGCGACCAGCGCCAAAGGCCGATATCGCAAACGCGGCCGGCGTTGGACGGGCGGAGCTTGAAGCGCCGCAGCTGCCGGTCTGCCATTGCCTCGCCGGCGACGGCAACCAGAATGATGCCGATCCCGATATAGTCCTGCGGCCGCAGTCCAGGCGCCGGCGCGTGCGCTGCGAGGAACACGGCGAATGGCAGCGGCACCGAGACCAGCGCCTGTGATTGGAGGAAGAAGAACATCCGGCGCGGCGCCGCGGCTCCCCATTCGCGCGCATAATTCGCATAGCGGGGATCGTCGATCCCCGCTGCGGAGCGGCGCGCGATGTGCGTCCCAAGCCTCACCGACCACACCAGCACCAGCACTGCGACGAGCACCCGGCGGGCCGGCAAACCGTCGTCAAGCGGCCATAGGGCTGCTGCGGCGCCCACGAGGCCGGTGGCGTAGGACCAGATGGCGTCCACCCAGCCGGAATTGCCCGTGCGCTGCTGAACGACCCAGGCCAATCCCATCAAAAGGCAGAGGGCCAACGCGATGCAACCTATCGCCTGAACGTACAGAATAATCATGCCCTCACCAGAATTGACCTCTGTCGATACGTCACCTGCGGGCGGCGGTTTCGCCCTCGGCGGCGCGTTCCCGCCAACGAGCAGGTGATCCGGGCCCTCTCGCCGGACGTTTCCTGATGGTTGCTTCAAGGGCCGTAGCTGACGGTACCGCAGTGGGGGCGAAAGAGCATGCGTTTGGCCGTGATCGGGACGGGAATCGCCGGCAATGCCGCCGCGTGGCTCCTGTCGAAACGTTACGCAGTCACCGTTTACGAGCGCGAGTTGCAGCCGGGCGGGCACAGCCATACCGTTCGCGTCGACTATGACGGCGAGCCCATTGACGTCGACGTCGGCTTTATCGTGTTCAATGAGACGAATTACCCGCAACTGACGTCGCTGTTCACGCATCTGGGCGTGAAGACCGTCGAGACTTCCATGAGCTTCGCCCTGTCCGCCGACCATGGTCGGTTCGAATGGCGCGGTGGCGGCGAGACCGCCCTGCAAACGGCCTGCGGCCTGTTCGCTCAACCACGTAACCTCGCATCGCCGTCGTACATTCGGATGCTGGCGGAGGTCGTGCGTTTCAACAGGCAGAGCGTGGCCGATTTGCGTGCAGGCCAACTGCACGCTCTGACGCTCGGCGAGTATTTGCGTCGGCAATCGTTCGGGCCGCGCCTGTTCTCCGACTACCTCGGTCCGATGGGAGCGGCCATCTGGTCGTCCTCGTCCGACGACATCCTGTCGTTTCCGGCGGAGAACTTCGTCGCCTTCTTCGACAATCACCGGCTCCTGCACCTCGATCGCCCGCGCTGGCGGACCGTCGAGGGTGGCAGCCGGCGCTATGTCGACAAGCTGACCGCTTCTTTCAAGCACAGCATTCGGCTAGGCTGCGCGGTGACGTCGATCGACCGGGGAGGACACGGCGTGACGGTGCGCGACAGTCGCGGCGGTGTCGAGATTTACGACGCCGTGGTGATGGCTTGTCACAGCGACCAGGCCTTGGCGGCGATGTCGGACGCCGACGTCCAGGAGCGCTCCATCCTTGGGGCGATCCGATATGCCCCGAACACCATCTTTCTTCACCGTGATCCCAGCCTCATGCCCCGGCGGCGTCAGGCATGGGCATCCTGGAACTTCCTGCGCTGGCCGCGGCAAACGCCTGCCGAGAACGACGTCGCGGTGACCTATTGGATGAACCGGCTGCAGGGCATCGATGACAGCAAACCATTGTTCGTCAGCCTCAACCCGCCGTTCGAGCCCGCGGCCCATCTGACGTTTGGAAAATTCACCTTCGCCCATCCGCAGTACGACCTTGCTGCGTTCGCGGCGCAGCGACGACTCGTTGCGATTCAAGGGCGTCACCGAACCTGGTTCTGCGGCGCCTGGACCGGCTACGGCTTTCACGAGGATGGCTTGCAGGCCGGCATCTCCGTTGCCGAGGCACTTGGCACCGAGGTTCCATGGCGTCAGCCGGATCCGCTGCTGGCCGAAGCCGCGGAGTAAGGCGATGGCCGGAGCGAAACCAGCCAGGGCCGATGATGCGACAGCGCCCGCCGCGCTCTATTGGGGAAAGGTGATGCACGCGCGATGGCGGCCGGTGCAGCACAGGTTCACCTATCGCGTGATGAGCCTGCTGATCGACCTCGACCGGCTGAACGAAGCGGATCGCCAGTCCTGGCTGTTCGGCATCAATCGAGCGGCGCCTTTCAGCTTTCACGAGCGGGATCACGGCGACGGCAAGGGCGCGGGCCTCGGCCAATACGCCCGGCAGCTCGCGGCCGAACGCGGCGTCGACCTTGCCGGGGGCCGCGTTCTCCTGCTCTGTTACCCCAAGGTCCTGGGGTACGTGTTCAACCCGCTCTCGATCTATTTCTGCTATGGCGCGTCCGGCAATCTTGCGCTGTTGATCTACGAAGTGCGCAACACCTTCGGTGAGATGCATTCCTACGTCCTGCCGGTGCAAGAGGACGGCGCGAGCTGCGTCGTCCGCCAACGCCATTCGAAGACGTTCTACGTTTCACCCTTCATGGAGATGGAAACGCATTACCGTTTCAGCGTTTCTCCACCTCGGCAGGATGTGAAAGTCAGGATCGTGCAGATCGGCGCGCAGGGCGCGATGTTTGCGGCAGCATTCTGCGGACGACGTCGTGCCCTGACGAGCTACACCCTTTTGACGGCGCTCTTCAGGCTTCCCCTCCTGACGTTCAAGGTGATCGCGGCCATTCACTGGGAAGCGATGCGGCTCTGGCTCAAGGGCGTTCCCTACGTACCTCGTTTGAAGCAACGCGAGATTTGAACCATGGATCTGGCAGCCACCCATCAAGCCGTTCAATTTGATGGCGTCCCGTTCTTCGCCCGCCTTGCCTTGCGCCTTGCATCGCAACTTCGGTGCGGCACCCTTCATGTGCGCCTTCCCGACCAGAGAATGGTCACGTTGCGTGGCCAGCTTCCGGGACCGTCGGCCTCGATCGAACTGAAGAACTACAAATTCGCGCGCAGCCTCGTTATCGGCGGCGACATCGGCATGGCCGAGGCCTATATCCGGGGCGACTGGACCACGCCCGATCTCGCCCAGCTTCTCTACGTATTCTGTCTCAACGAGGATCTGGTCGACAGCGCCTTCGCCGGGAACATGCTGGTTCGCCTCTGCCGGCGGGCGATTCATCGCCTCCGCCGCAATACCAGGGAGGGCTCGAGGCACAACATCCACAAGCACTACGATCTCGGAAACGAGTTCTTCGCAGCGTGGCTCGATTCCAGCATGACCTACTCGTCGGCTCTGTTCCCGGCCGAGACAGCCGACCTCCCCGCCGCGCAACAACACAAATACGCGCAGCTGGCGAAGGCTATCGAATTGCAGCCCGGTCAGAGCGTGCTCGAGATCGGATGCGGTTGGGGCGGCTTCGCTGAATTCGCCGCCAGGACTTACGGCGCCAACGTATTGGCACTCACGATCAGCAAGGAGCAGCATGATTTTGCCCGTCGCCGGATCCACGAGGCCGGGCTCGCCGAAAAGGTCGAGATCCGATTGCAGGATTATCGCGACCAGGACGGCCGCTTCGACCGCATCGCCTCCATCGAGATGATCGAGGCCGTCGGCGAGCAATTCTGGCCTGCCTATTTCAATCAGCTGACGCAGCGGCTCAAGCCCGGCGGCCTGGCTGGCATCCAGGCCATCACGGTTCGCGACGAGCTCTTCGGCAGCTATCGGCAACGGGTCGACTTCATCCAGAGATACATCTTTCCGGGCGGCATGCTGCCTTCGACCAGCATTCTGCGATCGCTCGGCGAGCGCTTCGAGATGCCTATCATTCGCGAGCGGGTGTTCGGGCAGGACTACGCCAGGACGATCTCACTCTGGCGCGACAATTTCAGCCGGGCCTGGATCGACCTGACCTCGATGGGATTCGACGAACCCTTCCGCCGGATGTGGGAATATTATCTGTGCTACTGCGAGGCAGGGTTCAGAGCCGGAAAGATCGACGTCGGACAGCTGGTGTTTGCACGGCGGGGCTGACCGGATCTTGCCGCTCCCCTGACCGCAAGGCGGTCAACGGCTATCGCGTGTTTTGGGCTTGGGAGGATGGTGCCCAGGGGCGGAATCGAACCACCGACACTGCGATTTTCAGTCGCATGCTCTACCAACTGAGCTACCTGGGCGTGCTCCAAGAGAGGGGCCAAAGCCCATCGAGCGGGCGGTTTATAGTGGGCTCGGGGCTGCCTGTCCACCCGGCTTTGCCAAGAGGTTTCGCCGGGCGCGCCCCGGCTGTGTACAAGCTGGGGCGCGCTGGCCGGGACTCGCGCGGGGTGCGTCGATCGCCCGCTCAAGCAATTGATATTATTTAATTATTCCACATCATCGACTTCGTCGTCGCGGCCGGGGATGACGTAGCCGCCCTTCAACCAGCGGTTCAGATCGACGTCGCGGCAGCGCGAGGAGCAGAACGGGCGGGTGGCCTGCGCCTGCGGCTTGCCGCAGATCGGGCAGGTTTTGAGCGGCCCGGCGGGCCTGTTGACCTGGTCGTCCATGAGTGTCGCGCAGCTTTACACGGTGAGCACGTTCAAGCGCCTGTCGGCGAAGGGGTTCCCGCAACGGCGGCACATGCGCCGCCGCGTGGGTCCGGCCGGGCCATTCTACTGTGCATGGGGTTGTTTTCGAAGTTTTTGTCGGCGCCGCCCGGCGCTCACACCGCGGTGGAATTGAGCCAACCGAAGCGGGTCGGAAAGCCCTCGCCGCCGAGCAGCGTCGTGGTCTCGTACAGCGGCAAGCCGACGACGTTGGTGTAGGACCCCACCATCTTCACCACGAACGAGCCGGCGATGCCCTGCACCGCGTAGCCGCCGGCTTTGCCGCGCCATTCGCCGGAGCCGATATAGGCCTGGATGTCGTCCTCCGAGAGACGCTTGAAGCGAACGCGGGTCTCGACCAGACGCTGGCGGAAGGCCTCGCGCGGCGTGACCAGGCAGATCGCGGTGTAGACGCGATGGTTGCGCCCCGACAGCAGCCGCAGGCACTGCGCGGCCTCGTCCACGAGGTTGGCCTTGGGCAGGATGCGGCGGCCGACCGCCACCACCGTGTCGGCGGACAGGATGAAGGAGCCGCGCAGCTCGTCGTCGAGCTGCACCGATTTGAGCGCCGCATCGGCCTTGGCCCGCGCGAGGCGGTTGGCGCAGGCGCGCGGCAGCTCGCCCCGCTTCGGCGTCTCGTCGACGTCGGCCGGCCGGAGCGCGTCCGGCTCGATGCCGGCCTGGTTGAGCAGCGACAGGCGTCGCGGCGAACCGGAGGCGAGTACGAATTTGGGGCGGCCGAGCATCAGGTGATTTGGGGATGAGGCAGGGGGTGAATTGCGCGCGGAACCTATCGGAAGGGGGCTGATTTCACAACCCGGGAACCCGGACTTTGCTGATTCGAGGTTTCCGACATGGCTGTGCCCTCGATCTGTGACGCGGGTGTTACGCCCGCCTCATGCTACCCGCTCGCCGCGCCGACCTTCGCAAACCGGCGTCGGATCCGCATCAGCAGCTGGTCGCAGACGTCGCGATAGGCGGCGAGTTTCTGGTCGCGGCTGCCCTCGATCGTGGTGGGATCGTGTGTCGGCCAGTATTCGACGTCGGCGGCGAGCGTGCGCGTCAGCTCCAGCGCCTTGTGATGCGCCTCGGGCGAGAGGGTGATGATGAGATCGAAGTTCAGCCCCTCCCAGTCCTCCAGCTCCTCGAAGGTCTGCGGCTTGTGGGTGGAGATGTCCTGGCCGAGCTCGGCCATGATGGCGATCGCGAACGGATCGAGCTCGCCCTTCCTGGCGCCGGCGGACTTCACATAGAGACCCTGCGGAAACATGTGCTGCAGCAGGCTCTCGGCCATCGGCGAGCGCACGCTGTTCATCGCGCAAGCGAACAGCACCGACTGCGGATTGCTTGCGCGTGGGGGCGCAGCCATCCGCGATTAGCCTTTCCAATGCAGAACAGTGATGAGCGTGAACAGCCGGCGCGAGGTCTCGAAGTCGACCCGCACCTTGCCCTTCAGCCGCTCCTGGAGCGTACGCGATCCCTCGTCATGGATGCCGCGGCGGCCCATGTCGATGGCCTCGATCTTGTCCGGCGTCGCGGTGCGGATCGCCTGGTAGTAGCTGTCGCAGATCATGAAATAGTCCTTCACGATCCGCCGGAACGGCGTCAGCGACAACAGATGCGCGACCACGGGCGTGCCGTCCTCGCGGCGGATGTCGAACATCAGCCGGCTGCCGGTGATGCCGATATGCAGCGTGAACGGCCCCTTCCCGTCGGCGCCGTCCGGCGCGAACAGGTTCTGCTCGATCAGGTCGTAGATCGCGATCGCGCGCTCGTGCTCGATGTCGGGCCCGGAACGGCCGATCGAGTCCTCGTCGAGGGTGACCGCGACGATGCGATTGCTGGAGTCGTCCTGTTCGGGCGGCTTTGTCATGACAGATTGAGGCGCAATCCAATCGAACGCGAATGGGCGTCCAGCCCCTCCGCCTTGCCGAGGGTCATCGCGGCAGGTCCCAGCGCACGCAGCTGATCCGGGCCGCATTTCAGGATCGAGGTGCGCTTCATGAAGTCGTGCACCGAGAGGCCCGAGGAGAACCGCGCCGAGCGCGCCGTCGGCAGCACGTGGTTGGAGCCGCCGACATAGTCGCCGATCGCTTCAGGCGTATGGGCGCCGAGGAACACCGCGCCGGCGTTGCGTATCCTGGCGGCGAGCGCGTCGGGATCGACCGTCATGATCTCGAGATGCTCGGCCGCGATCGCATCCGCCAGCGGAATGGCGTCGTTGAGGTTCTTCACCATGATGATGGCGCCGAAATCGGCCCACGAAGTGCCTGCGATCGTCGCGCGCGGCAGCGTCTTCAGCTGCGCCTCGACAGCCTTCTCGACATCGGCGGCAAGCCGCGCCGAATCGGTGATCAGGATCGATTGCGCGCTGGCATCGTGCTCGGCCTGCGCCAGGAGATCGGCGGCGATCCAGTCGGCATTGCCGGTATCGTCGGCGATGACAAGCACTTCGGAGGGACCGGCGATCATGTCGATGCCGACCTTGCCGAACACCAGCCGCTTTGCGGCGGCGACATAGGCATTGCCCGGGCCGACGATCTTGGCGACCGGCGCGATCGTCGCGGTGCCGTGCGCGAGCGCGGCCACGGCCTGCGCGCCGCCGACGCGATAGATCTCGGTGACGCCGCCGAGATGCGCGGCCGCCAGCACCAGCGGATTGAGCTTGCCGTCGGGCGAAGGCACCACCATCACGAGGCGCGAGACGCCGGCGACCTTTGCCGGCACCGCATTCATCAGCACAGAGGACGGATAGGCCGCGGTTCCGCCGGGAACATAGAGGCCGGCAGATTCGATCGCGGTGTAGCGCCAGCCAAGCTCGACGCCGAGCGGATCGGTGAAGCGCTCGTCCTTCGGCAATTGGCGGCTGTGGTAGGTCTCGATGCGGTCGCGGGCGAGCTTGAGGGCATCCAGCGTCGCGGCATCGCAGGCCTTCACGGCCGTCTCGATCTCGGCCGCCGTGATACGCAGGCCGGATGCGTCCAGCTTCAAGCGATCGAACTTGGCAGTCGCCTCGAGCAGGGCCGCATCGCCGCGCTTCGCCACATCGTCGACGATGGCGCGCGCGGCTGCCTCCACGTCGGCCGAGACCTCGCGCTTGGCGGCGAGGAAGGCCGCGAATCGCTGGTCAAAATCGGCGCTGCTGCGGTCGAGACGAACGGGCATTTCTGGCTTGGCTTCCGGCTGGTCTTTGGGGCGGATTGGCTCACCCGGGCCCCTGCTCAATGGCGCGGCGGCCCCCCGCCGTCAACCCTTGGAAGGCGGGTCCCGGTTTTCGCCGCGACGGCGGCGGAATGCGTGGCGTTGGCATACCACCTCACCCCTCCCCCTCGGTCTCCAGGCCCGTCCCCAAATCATCCATCCCGAGATCGGTCAGCTCGCATTCCAGGCATTCGACGTCGAGCCGGATGGCGCCGCCTTCGGCGAACAGCAGCAGGGCGCTGCCGCCGGGCTCCTCGGCGCGGCCGTCCTGGGGGTGAAACTCGATGCCGACGAGGTCCAGGACCTTCTCCGGCGCGCCCAGGTCGATGTTGCGCGATTTGCAGGCGAGCACGCGGTCGAAGCGGAGGGCGGCGACCAGCCGGCGCGGCTCGGCCGTCCCGTCCAGCGTCTGCTCCCAGTCCAGCCGGCTCATGCCGACCACCAGCCGCTTTTCCCCCTGCCGCCAGACGATGTCGGCAGCCTGCACGCGGGCGTCCTGGACATGGGTGGAGATGACGGCGAGATCGTCGGCATCGAGCGCAATCATTTTGAGCTGGGGAGACATCGCCGGCGCTTCTCCTTCAGGGCGGATGGGGTTCAACGCGCGCAGGCGCGGAAATTTCCCCACAACTAACGCCCTGGCCGGCTAGATGCCATTGATATCCGCCATTTCCAGCACCTTCCGCGGATACCCCTGCCGGGCGACGTGGATCATGGCGCGGCCCATCTGCTCGGTCGAGGTGACGAGGGTGGGCGAGATCCGGCGCAGCACCGACCAGAGCGGCGAGGTTGCGGTATAGACCGCCTGCACCCAGGCGGTCTTGGAACGGGCCCCATGCAGCGGCTGGATCGCGCCGGGCCGGAACATGTAGGCCGCCTTGAACGGCAGCTTGAGCAGGTCGTTCTCGGTCTTGCCCTTGACCCGCGCCCACATCCGCGGCCCCTGCTCGGTGGAATCGGTGCCGGCGCCGGTGACATAGGTGAACGTCATCTGCGGATTGAGCCGCGCCAGCGTCGTCGCAGCCGCGAGCGTGAGGTCGTAGGTGAGATGGCGGTAGCGCTCCTCGCTCATGCCGATCGAGGAGACGCCGAGGCAGAAAAAGCAGGCGTCGTAGCCGGTGAGCTCTGCTTCGATCGCCGAGTAATTCAGGAAGTCGTCGTGGATGATCTCGGCGAGCTTGGGGTCGTGCACGCCGGTCGGGCTGCGGCCGACCACGAGCACGCGCGCGATGCCGGGGTCGATCAGGCACTCGCGCAGGACGCCCTGCCCGACCATGCCGGTCGCACCGAAGATGATGACTCGCATCGCGACGTCTCCAACGATGTCGCGGCTCATGCAGCGACCGCGATCTCGTCGAAGGATACACCGGTCAACGTTGCCGAGACATCCCACAGCATGGCAGCCGCGGCGAAGTCCTTCGCCTGCGGCATGATCTTCGCCGGCGCCGGCGGGCCCTTCAACTCGTAGAAGCCGTTCGGACCGTAGTAGCCGCCGGGCTCGGCGGCCGGCGAGGTCGCGGCGAACAGCGTCGGCAACGCGCCCTCGGCCGCGGAATGGCTCATCAGCGGCTGGAGCCACCGGCCGACCCGCGACTGGAACGAGCTGGTGCCCGGCCCGTTCGCAATGAGATCGGTCCGCGCGTAGCCGGGATGCGCGGCCAGGCTCGTCACACCCCAGCCGCTAGCGAGGCTGCGCCGCTGCAATTCCAAGGCAAACATCAGCATCGCGAGCTTGGACTGGCAATAAGCGCGCCAGGGACGGTAGGAATGCTTGCCCTGCAGGTCGTTGAAATTGATCGCGCCGGAGCGGTGCGCAAGGCTCGAGAGGTTGACGACACGCGGTGCCCTGGCGCGGCGAAGCTGCGGCAGCAGGCGCGCCGTCAGCGCGTAATGGCCGAAATAGTTGGTGCCGAGCTGCATCTCGAAACCATCCTCGGTCTGCTGCCGCTTCGGCAGCGCCATCACGCCGGCATTGTTGACGAGGAGATCGAGCTGCTCGTTGCTGGCGGCAAAGCGCCGTGCGAAATCGGCGACGGAGGACAGGCTGGCGAGATCGAGAGGCTCATAGGCGATCAACGCATTGGGAAACCGCTCGCAGATGCTCTCGATCGCCCGCAGGCCCTTTGCGTCGTTGCGCCCCGTGAGTATGACAATGGCACCGGCGCCTGCCAGCGCCATCGCTGTCTCGTAACCGAGGCCGCCCGTGGCCCCGGTCACGACCGCGGTCTTGCCGCTGAGAGAGGAAATGTCTGCCGTGCTCCAGTCGGTCATGCCGCGTCTCCGTTCGGGGCTGGAATAAGGCCCGCGACGGGTCTAAATGTGCACTGAGTGCAAATTTGCAAGAGGTGAAATAATTTGAAGGTTTCGAAGCCTGCCAGGACAAGCGCCAAGCCATTGACGCGGGGAGAGAAATCGCCGGCGGCGCCGGGCCTTCGCGAGCGCAAGCAGCAACAGACGCGCGAGCGGCTCAAGCGCGCGGCGATGGCGCTGTTCCTGGAGCGCGGCTTCGAGGCCACGACCATCGACGACATCGCGGCCGGCGCGGAGATGTCGCGCCGCAGCTTCTTCCACTATTTCGCGTCCAAGGAGGACGTCGTCGCCGCCTGGCAGGAGGATGCGGCAAGCGCGCTGGTCGCCGAGATCCTCGCGCGTCCGGCCGACGAGTCCATGCTGACCGCCGCCGAGAATGCGATCGCCGCGGCGGTGAAGCGGATCGATCCCGCGGAGGCGGCCGCGATGTCGCGGCTCAAGCGCGACAACCCGGCGCTCCACGCCCGCGACCAGCTCAAATACGAAAAGCTGGAGCGCGCACTTGCCGAAGGGCTGGCCCAGCGGTCGGGGCGCAAATCCGACCGGCAGAAGGCCCGCCTCGTCGCGATGATCGCCACCGGCGCGATGCGCGTCGGCGGCGAAAGCTGGATCGGCGAGGGTGCGCGCGAGAAGCCGGAGGCTTTTGTGAAGCGCACCTTCGATGCGATCCGGGCGATATTGGAGTGAGACTCCTTCTTCCTTCTCCCCTTGTGGGAGAAGGTGGCGCGAAGCGCCGGATGAGGGGTTTGCCTCCACGATCTCACGCGCCGAGACAGACCCCTCACCCGTCTCGCCGCTCCGCGGCGAGCCACCCTCTCCCACAAGGGGAGAGGGTAAGATCAGCGTCCCTCACTCCTTGAAGAACGCCAGCAGGTCCGCGTTGATCGTCTCGGCGTGCGTGGTCGGCATGCCGTGGGGGAATCCCTTGTAGGTCTTCAGGGTGCCCTTCTTGAGCAGCTTGGCCGAGAGCGGACCGGAATCGGCGTAAGGCACGATCTGGTCGTCGTCGCCGTGCATCACCAGGACTGGCACGTCGATCTTCTTCAGGTCCTCGGTGAAGTCGGTCTGCGAGAACGCGACGATGCCGTCGTAATGCGCCTTCGCGCCGCCCATCATGCCCTGGCGCCACCAGTTCTGGATCACCGCTTCCGACGGCTTGGCGCCGGGACGGTTGAAGCCGTAGAACGGGCCGGAGGCGAGGTCGCGATAGAACTGCGTGCGGCTGGCGGCGAGCTGCTTCTGGAGATCGTCGAACACGCTCTTCGGCAGGCCGCCGGGATTGGCCGCGGTCTGCACCATCAGCGGCGGCACCGCCGAGAGGATCGCCGCCTTGGCGACGCGGCTCTCGCCGTGACGGGCGATGTAGTGCACGACTTCGCCGCCGCCGGTGGAATGGCCGACATGGATGGCGTTCTTGAGGTCGAGATGCGCGGTGACCGCCGCGAGATCGTCGGCGTAATGATCCATGTCGTGACCGTCGGCGACCTGCGACGAGCGGCCGTGGCCACGGCGGTCATGGGCGATGACCCGATAGCCGCGCGTGACGAAATACATCATCTGCGCGTCCCAGTCGTCCGACGACAGTGGCCAGCCATGGCTGAACACGATCGGCTGGCCAGAACCCCAATCCTTGAAGAAAATCTCGACGCCGTCCTTGGTGGTGATGGTGGGCATGAATGGCTCCTTCAGTGAAAATCAATCCGGGACTCGCAAAGATGCGAGCCGGTGATCCAGAGATGGTTGTGCGATATCACGAGGTCGATGCCACGCATCGACCGGAAACGTGCGTTCAAGCAAACGTCATCGGCTTGTAGCGGCGCCAGGCGCCGATCGTCAGCACCACGAAAAACACCAGCACGATGCCCTGCACCACGGCGAACACCGGACCGGAGGGCGGCGCCGGCGGCACGGCGGGCGCGAGCGCGGCAAGCGCCGGAATCTTCAGGAACGACTGGATCACCAGCACGAAGACGTTGAAATAGAGCGAGATCATCGCGGTCACGATGTAGACCGGACGCCACACGCCAGCGAGTTTCATGCCGTAGAGCGCGAGGCAGGCGATCGCGAGCAGCACCAGCGAGATGATGCCGATGATGTGCGAGGGCAGCAGCTCCTTGAACGGAAACAGGAAGCCGGTGGCGCTGGTGAGGATAGTGAACAGCAGGAAGATCGCGGTGAGGCCCGGCATCGATTTCGAGCCGAGCAGGCCGAACATCACGACGAAACCGGCGACGATCGCAATCAGGCTGATGACGACATGGATCAGTGTAATCGCAGACAGGCTCAATCCAAACATCATCTCACTCTCTCCGGGAAGCTGCGAGATGGTATTACGGCCCTCATCGAATGGCTACTCACGCAATGTCACAGGCTTGCGCGGAGCCATGCGCCGTCGTGCGAATCGACAAACGCATGGCTGAATTATTTGCACCGTTGTCGCAAACAGCGGCAAACTTGCGACGAAAGTTGAATCGAATTCGCCGCAGGCAAGACGCTGTGTGCGTGTCTCACACGTTCTTGGTGTCGAAGATCAGGAGGTCGGCGCCGCCGCTGGCGAATTTCGGCACGTCACCCGCGGCCGCCTTGCCCGCGTCGCTGCCGAAGGCCTTCTGGATGTCGGCCACGCTGTCGAAGGAGAGGATGGCGACGAGGTGAACGCCTGAGGGACCGGCGGGCGAGCCGACCGGGCCGGTGCTGACGGCGTAGTTCTTCAGGCCGGGCAGTTTCTTGGCGAGCGGAATGTGGGTCTCGGCATAGTGCTTGTCGAAGGCGGCAGCGTCTTTTGGTGTTTTGTAGAGCACGACGAGTTCGGCCATTTAGTCCTCCCGTTGGGCGTTTTGTTTGTCGATCCTCATGGTGAGGAGCGTGCGAAGCACGCGTCTCGAACCATCGAGGCCCGGGTCGTTATTCCGGGCCTGCATCCTTCGAGACGCCGCTGTCGCGGCTCCTCAGGATGAGGGGATAGTCTGTAGTTGCCGGCAAGATGGCAAGCCTCATTCGACTTGCCATTCCCTTGCCTTCTCCTTGACGAGAGCCTCGTTCCGCTTCCGATGGAATCGGAACGAACCTCTAGATTCTTGTTTTGACGCGTTTTCTTGACGCGAACCGGGGATCCACTTCGCTCGAAAACGCTTTTAGAGCGCCGGTTTTGCGGCGTCGCCAAGATAGCCGTGCAGGGAGGCCACGACCTGGGCGCCTTCGCCGATGGCACCGCCGACGCGCTTGACCGAGCCGGAGCGGACGTCGCCGACGGCGTAGACGCCGGGTACCGAGGTCTCGAGCGGCGCCACCAGCTTGCCCTGGTTCAGCTCGGATTGCGCGCCCGTGACGACGAAGCCGCCGCGATCGAGCGTCACGCCGCAGCCGTCGAGCCACGAGGTGGCGGGATCGGCGCCGACGAACAGGAAGAGATTGCGGATGTCGGCGGAGTCCTCGTCGTCCGACAGCCGGCTCTTCCAGCGGATCCGCCGCAGCAGCGAGGTGTCGTCGCCCTCGAGCGCGGTGATCTCGGTGTTGAACATCAATTCGATGTTCGGCGTCGCTTCGATGCGCTCGATGAGATAGCGCGACATGCTGGCCCCGAGGCCGCCGCCGCGGATGATCATCAGCACGCGCTTGGCGTGGCCCGACAGGAACACCGCGGCCTGGCCCGCCGAATTGCCGGCGCCGACCAGCGCCACTTCTTCGCCGGCGCACAGCTTCGCCTCGACCGGGGATGCCCAGTACCAGACGCCGCGGCCCTCGAACTTGTCGAGGTTTTCGATGTCGGGACGGCGATAGCGCGCGCCGCTGGCGACCACCACCGCGCGCGAACGCAAGGTGTCGCCGCAATCCAGCGCCAGCTTGAAGCTGCCGTTGGCGCGCGAGCAATCCAGCGAGCTCACCGACATCGGGATCATGATCTCGGCGCCGAACTTCTGCGCCTGGGTGAAGGCGCGGCCCGCCAGCGCCTGGCCGGAGATGCCGGTCGGGAAACCCAGATAGTTCTCGATGCGCGCGCTGGCGCCGGCCTGGCCGCCGAAGGCGCGGGTGTCGACCACGGCGACCGAGAGACCTTCCGAGGCCGCATAGACCGCGGTCGCGAGCCCCGCCGGTCCGCAGCCGACGATGGCGACGTCGTAGATGCGGTTGTCCTTGGCACCGCCGATCATGCCGATGGCGCGGCCGAGCTCGGTCTCGCTGGGGTTGCGCAGCACCGTGCCGCCGGCGGTAACGACCAGCGGCCAATCCTCCGGCTTCGGCGAATAGCGCGCGATCAGCTCGGCGGCATCATGCTCGCTGGCGGGATCGAGCAGATGATGCGGCTGGCCGTTGCGGGTGAGAAAGCTCTGCAGGCGCACCACGCCGGCGGAGTTCGACGGCCCGATCAGCACGGGGCCGCCGATGCCGCCCTGGATCAGGTTGACCCGGCGCAGGATCAGCGCGCGCATGATGCGCTCGCCGAGCTCGGCTTCGGCCACCAGCAGTGCGCGCAGCCGGTCCGGCGGCACCAGCAGCACCTCGACATCGCCCTCGGCGCGACCGTCGACCAGCGCCGGCCGGCCCGAGAGCTGGCCGAGCTCGGCGAGAAACTGTCCCGGCCCCTGATCGATCACCGGGGTGACGTGACCGAGGCCGTCGCGCTGGGTGACGGCGACGTGCCCCGCCAGCACCACGAACATGCCCGGCCCGGGCTGGCCGGTCTCGAACAGCAGCACGCCGTCCTTATAGTGCTGAACCTCGCCGAAATGGCGCAGGCGCTCGATTTCGGCAGGTGTCAGCGTCGGAAAGGTCTGCTCGGGACGCGTGAATTGCGCCATCAGCGCTTCCCTGTCGGTTCTCTGCACCTCGTCCTGCGCCATCGTCATTCCCGTCCATTCCAAAAATCCAGCTGCCGGCCTTCATTCGCCGGGACTTCAATCGCCGGTCTTCAATCGTCGATCTTGCCGGCGGTCCCCTCATCTAGGGAACCATCGTCATCCTGCGAGGGCTCGGCGGCGGCGCGCTCGCGCGCCTGCAGCTTCCGCCGCTTCAGGTTCTCGCGCAGCGCCGATTTCAGCCGGTCGTCCCGCGAGGCCCTGCCCTGTTTCTCGCTTCTGTCGTTCCGCTCAGTCATCGAAGGTCCATCGCAGCGATCGGCCATAACATGCCCAACGAACATGGCAGCTCAAGAGGCAGGACGCGACCGATCGTGCGAAACTCGAAATGGATCGAATCCGCGCCCCGGGCCAACTGGCCAGTTGGGTGGGGACATCGGCCCGCGAATCGGGGAAAAGTCTGCTGTTTCGAGCGAAAACGGGCATTTTGGCCTCGATATCGGCCCGATTTTCTCGTTTTGAGCGGCCTTGCAAGCTTGCACAGGAGGGGGGCTTGTGGCAGATATCGGCCCGCTTGGTTAGGCCCCTGTGGCGGCCGATTCTGATCCCAGCACATGCTGCCGTAGCTCAGTGGTAGAGCACTCCATTGGTAATGGAGAGGTCGACAGTTCAATCCTGTCTGGCAGCACCATTCTCCTCGGTTCAATCACGCACAGATCGGCATTCTCGCGGCTCGAGATGCCCGAGTTTTGCTCGTTCCTTGTCCCTCTTCCGTGAAGAGGGCGCAGGGAAGACCGGGTGCCGGCTGGCACCCATGATCCGCTGCGCGAAGATTTGCACACGCAAATGCGCAGACGGGACGACAGGTGGGCCGGAAACACCCGGCCTTCCCTGCGCAGTGGTTTGACGGCTTATGCCTGCTCTCCCCGGAGCCGAGTTCCTTCTGGCCTCCGTCGCCTCGCGAATTGGCGATGTCTCCAGACCCGGTCGAGCCCAAAGCCATCTCCGCAAGGCTTGACCGTAGCAACGACGGTCAGGACCACATGGTTTTGCCGTACGCTGGCTACGCCGTCCGTCTGCACGCCGACCGACCTCACGAGGTTCATCTCGCCCTGGTCCCGCCTTGGCGTGCCCGACGCAGCCGCGTCCACCGCACCCCGATCCACGTTCGCTGCGACGTACGATCGCCCCTCTCCGGGGACCGGGATGGCGCGAGAATGCCGCGATTCCGAATTTCGGTAAAGTGGAATATTTTTGATGAGAGGGATTGACGGGGCTTGGAGGTGTTTTGCCCGACGGGCAGATCGGCATGCATGGGGACACAACCCCGCCGATCCATCTGAGGCTCGTAGGATGGGTAGAGCGCAAGCGAAACCCATCGAGGGCTTGTTCGGTGCCGAGGCATGATGGGTTTCGCTGCGCTCTACCCATCCTACGCACGCCGATCCATCCGAAGACCGGATGCCGGCGACCTGGCCGCCCAGGTAAGGTTAATTCTTCCTTTCGATTGTCGGTAAAATTTTATCTATTATCGTCTTCGTCATCGATGACGAACCCGAGGCTCCAATAGTGATTGCGTGTTGCCTGATCGTGACTGGGACTGCGCTGCTTCTCTCCGGCCTCGTTGCCTTCGGCCTTCATAGAAACTCGCTGCACTCATTGGCGCTGCTGTAGCCGCGCCGGCAAACCGGCTCGTAGGATGGGTAGAGCGCAGCGAAACCCATCGAGGCACTGCCGGTGCCGAGGCATGATGGGTTTCGCAAATGCTCTATCCATCCTACGCTTACTAAGCTCGATGGGCATGGGAATGAGATGACGCAAGAAACCATTGCCGCAGCAGGCAACACGGAAGCTCCAGCGTATCTCACGCTCGTCCAATTGGGCTATTCGCTCGATAGAGACGGCGAAGAGCGCTGGATCGCGAAGAAAGGAACGCTCGAGCTTGTGGCCGATTGCCCGCTTGAACTCCTCGGCCTCTCACTGATGCGAAACGAACGTGGGCCACGTTGGCAGGCAGACGATCACGAGATCGCCGAGTTTCTAACGCAGTTCTATCCGTCTGCTGGACGGCCATGATCGTCATCGTGGGGTGGGCCTTACCTCGATGACAATCATGATAGGTTCGCAAGGGCTCTACCCATCCTACCCGCTACGCACGATCAATTCTCGTCACTCACCTGATGTCCTGTGGCGAAGCCCGGATGGAGCGCAAGCGTAATCCGGGATCGATCGCCGTGGACACAGCCGTCCCGGATTGCGCTTCGCTCCATCCGGGCTACAAACTTGTTCGATGCCGAGGCATGATGGGTTTCGCTGCGCTCTACCCATCCTACGCACGATCAATCGTCGTCTCGCTCCAGTCGTCCCGCGAACCGATCGTCGGAACGGCGTAGCCTTCTGCAGAGCTCGCGGTTGATGTCCTGCAGGACGATCACATAAGCGTGGATGTCTGCCTTGTAGTAGCTCGTAGGATGGGTAGAGCGCAGCGAAACCCATCGAGGCACTGCCGGTGCCGAGGCATGATGGGTTTCGCTGCGCTCTACCCATCCTACGCACGATCAATCGTCGTCTCGCTCCAGCCGTCCCGCGAACCGATCGTCGGAACGGCGCAGCCTTCTGCAGAGCTCGCGGTTGATGTTCTGCAGGACGATCACATAGGCGTGGATGTCTGTCTTGTAGCAGGCATAGAGATTCTGCGCGGTCAGCTCGTACAGCACCGTCGGTGCTTCCGCGACCACGGTGGCGGAACGGTTCTGCATTTCGATCAGCGTCATCTCGCCGAAGAAATCGCCGGGATCCAGAACGGAAATCGGGACGACGCTTCCCGCGGTCGCCCGTTTGCTCACCGCGAGGCGGCCGGATTTGACGATGAACATCGAACGTCCGGCCTCGCCTTCCGCGACGACGGTCGCGCCGGCATCGAAGCGGCGCTCGACCAGCATCGAGACGAGGAGGTCGAGGCTCGGCTCCGGAAGACCGCCGAAGAACGGCGTCGCCAGCAGGAACGCTTTCAGATCGGGAGCAATGGCAACCATCGCTCGACGTTACGCCCCATCGTCCGGTGCAGCAAGCAAGGCGCATAGCGGCCTCGCGCACTGCAAGCTATGCGGGACGGCGCCCCCTGATCGCATGGGCGCGTGCGCTGTAGGTGATGCGACCGTCGGCATCCGCCGGCAGGCGCGCACGGACCCGCGCGATGAGTGTCTCGACTTCCGCGGGCTTCATCGCCGCAACGGAAGGGCGAAGCGCGGGAGACTTCAGATTGGTTGACCAGAAATCGTCGAAACCGGAAAAGGTCCGCTGCACCGTGATCTCCCGCGTCTGCACGTCCTCGAGACCTGCTCCGCGCCAGAGCTCGCGCAACGCGTCCATGCGGGAGGCCTCCATCTGCGGCGGGCGCGTTGCCGCAAGGCCCATCGCCCTGATCTCGTCGTAGATCGGGTCGAGCGGAAAGCCACCACCCAGCATGTCCCACATGTAGGTTGCGACGGTGCCGCCGGGGACGACGACCCGCGCCATCTCGCTGATACCCTTGGCGGGATCCGGAACGAAGACGAGAACCAGCGCCATCACCGCCGCGTCGAAACTGCCGTCGGCGAAGGGCAGCGCCATGGCATCGCCCTGCTGAAACCTGGCCACTCGCGCCGACGGCCGTGTCCGGGCAAAGGCGAGCTGCTCCGCGGAGGGATCGATGCCCTGGACCTCGACCGGGCTGCATCGCTCGACCAGGAGTTCGGTGAAGGCACCGTTGCCGCAGCCGATGTCGATCCACCGCAGGCCCGCGGGCGGTGCCAGCCAGTCGAGGAATATGGTGCCGGCGAACCGGCTCCAGATACCCATCATCTGTTCGTAGGCGGCACCGTCGTCGAAATGAATGGTCTGCCCTGCCATTTCAAGATCCCCCACCCGATGACGATCCCTCGCGCGCGCCATTCTGCACACAAAGGACGGGACCGGGGAAGTGTACGATGGGCCCGGTTCGTCCGGCTTATTGCCGCGCGGTGCCCTCCCCGCGCAGCGCCCTGCGCTTTCGCCACACCTGCAGGTCGATCATGGCTTTTGCGGTCGCCGCGAGCACGAGCGCGCACAGCGCGGCCTTGGAGATCGTCTCCATCGTTCCCTCGATCAGCAGGCAATGGGCTACGCTGCCGACGACGATGACGAGCGCGAGCGGCATGTGAAGGAAGCGCCAGGTTCGCGGCCTCAGGCCCAGTCGTCGCCGCAGCGACGCCAGCAGCGCGACGAGGAAGATGGCCCACATCGCGGTCACGCCGAAAGGCGAAAACGGCGTCGGCGATGCGTAGGTCAGCGCGTCGATCATGTCGGGCGGGCTCGTGATCCAGAGGCCGGCGACATGGATCACCACCGCCAGGACCAGCGCGCCGCCGATCCAGTGATGGGCCCTCCGGCCGCGATAGGCCGAAAAGCCCGGCAGATATCCGCCGATCAGCAGAGGCTGAATGAGCACGAGACCGAGCGCGACGATGCCTGCGAAGCCGGCGAGGATGTAGACCGGACCGCGCCACGCGAGCTGCTCGCTTCCAGCGGCGAACGCGATCGGCACGCCGATGGCCACGGCAAGAGCGGCCCAGATCAGGATCACCCGGGCCAATGCCCACCGCGTCATTTGCAATCCGTCAGGCGGCCTGCAGCACGAAATGCGCTTCGAGGCTGGTGTCCTTCGGGCTGCGCATCACCGGCCGCAGGAAGACGGTCTTGAACTCGCCGCTGTCATAGGCGAGATGGCCATGCGGCTGGCCGAAGATCGGAATGATCTGCGGCATCTCGAGCCGGAATTTGCCGTCCTTGTCGGTGAGCGTGGCGCCGTGACTCTGCGGCTCGTGCTCCTGGCCTTCGACGGTGTGCGCCCATATCTGGATGCGCTGCCCGGCGAGCGGCGCGCCGTCGCCGGCGCGGCGGACGGTGCCGCTCATCCAGAAGCCGCCTTTGCCAATGCGGTCCACGATCGCCGCGCCCTTGCGGTAATTGTTCGCCCCGCCGGACATGGTTTCGGTCGGTGCGAGACCGTCGGCGCGGGCGGGCAACAGCAGGCCGGGAACGCCGCTTGCCAGGACGCCGGTTGCGAGGACGGACCCGCCGGCGACGAGGAGATTGCGGCGGTTGAGTACGACAATCGTCATGTCAGATCCTCCGGGCGGGCCGTGCAGTGGCACCGCCAAGGGTACAGCAACAAACGCAAAACGCCCAGTTGCGACCTTGGGCGCCATGGGCCGCAATAACAGTGTTGTGAACGGGCATGCGGGCCGCATCGCCGCAGTCGGGCGGCGGAATATCCAGAATACGTCCTTGTCCAACCGCCGGGAACGGCAGCGCTCAGCTACGCTTGCCCTGTTGTCGTTCGAGGCGGAGCCGTTGTGCTCGCATACGCTTTATCTCCGCGTTGAGAGCGTCGGTTTTTTCGTCGAGGTTCGAATTCTCTGATTTCGGCTCGTCACGCTGACGTATCTTTTCCAGCGCTTTCTCAACCGAGAGCTTGGTCGGATCGGCCATCATACCTCTCCCGAAAGGACATCGAGGCAAGCAATGCCGGAACTGAGGATGAGGCCAGGTCCCGCATGTTGACGTAGGTCAAACCTGCGCTGAATGCCCGCTGGGCCAAAACAGCATCCGGGCGGTTCGCTGGTCACCCACGACAATTTCGAATGGCATCGTTGCGCCGGTGTCCCGTCCCCACTGCGGCGCTAACATTTCGGGCCGGACGTCATTACATACGCAGCCCCGGCGCGTTGCGCTCCTCACCGGTACCTCGCATGATCCCCTTCTCCGTGCTCGACCTCGCGCCCATCCGTCAGGGTGGCGACGCAGCTCAGGCGTTCCGCAATTCGCTCGATCTGGCCCAGCATGCGGAGACATGGGGTTTCAAGCGGTTCTGGCTGGCCGAGCACCACAACATGACGGGGATCGCGAGCGCGGCGACCTCCGTGGTGATCGCCCATGTCGCGGGCGGCACGAAGACGATCCGCGTCGGCTCCGGCGGGATCATGCTGCCGAACCATTCGCCGTTGGTCATCGCCGAGCAGTTCGGCACGCTGGAATCGCTCTTTCCCGGGCGGATCGATCTCGGGCTTGGCCGCGCGCCGGGCACCGACCAGTTCACCGCGCGGGCGCTGCGGCGCGACCTCGCCACCACGTCCGAGAATTTTCCGCATGACGTGCTGGAATTGCAGGCGCTGCTCGGCGACGTGCAACCGAACCAGGCGATCCGCGCCGTGCCCGGCATGGGGACGAAGGTGCCGCTGTGGATCCTGGGATCGAGCACGTTTGGCGCGCAGCTGGCCGCGATGCTCGGCCTGCCGTTTGCCTTCGCCTCGCATTTCGCGCCGCAGATGATGATGCCGGCGCTGCGCGAGTACCGCGCGCGCTTCGAGCCCTCGGCGCAGCTCGACAAGCCCTATGCGATGGTCGGCGTCAACGTGTTCGCGGCGGACAGCGATGCCGAGGCACAGCGCATGTTCACCTCGCTGCAGCAGCAGTTCATCAATTTGCGCCGCGGCACGCCGGGACCGCTGCCGCCGCCGGTCGACGACATGGACGCGCTGTGGTCGCCGGCCGAGAAGTCCATGGTCGGCCAGTCGCTGTCCTGCACCGCGGTCGGCACGCCTGACATGGTCGAAGAGAGGCTCAGGGCGCTGATCGCGGACACCGGCGCAGACGAGCTGATGACCACGGGACAGATCTACGACCACGCCGCGCGGCTGCGTTCGTTCGAGATCGCCGCCGAGGTGCGGGATCGGCTGGCGAAGCGACCGGTGGTGTAAGCGAAGTACGTCGAACCTTCACCAAAGGTCGTCATGCCCGGGCCTGTCCCGGGCATCCACGTTCTTTGTGCCGAGTCGCAAGGCGTGGATGGCCGGGACAAGCCCGGCCATGACGCTTTATTTCCGAGCGTCGCTTACGCCGCCCGGATCGAGTTCATGAAGCCGGCAACGCCGCGCTTCAGGCGTGCGCTTTCGGTGGCGAGCGATTGCGCGGCGGACTGCACCTGCGCGGAGGCGCCGCCGGTCTCGGACGCACCGCGCTGGACGTCGGCGATGCTGGCCTCGACCTGCGAGGTGCCCGTGGCCGCGCGCTGCACGTTGCGGGAGATCTCCTGCGTCGCCGAGCCCTGCTGCTCGACCGAGGTGGAGATCGCGGCGGCGATTTCCGAGATGCGCCCGATCGTGGCGCCGATCTCCTTGATCGCCGTCACCGAGTCGCGCGTCGCCGACTGGATGTCGGCGATCTGCTGGCCGATCTCGTCGGTCGCTTTCGCGGTCTGCTCGGCCAGCGACTTCACCTCGGACGCGACCACGGCAAAGCCGCGGCCGGCATCGCCCGCACGCGCCGCCTCGATGGTGGCGTTGAGCGCCAGCAGGTTGGTCTGGCCGGCGATGGTCTGGATCAGATCGACGACGTCACCGATCCGGCCTGCGGCCTGCGACAGCTCGCTGATGCGCGAATCGGTCTTCTGCGCCTGGCTGACGGCTTCGCCGGCGATCCGCGCCGAGGTCTCGACCTGACGGCTGATCTCGCCGATGGAGGAGGCAAGCTCCTCGCTCGCGGCGGCCACCGAATGCACGTTAGACGAGGCCTCGCCCGACGCGTTCGAGGCCCGGTTCGAGACCTGCGCGACGGTGTCGGCGGTCTTCGACAGCGTGGTCGACGACGTTTCGAGCTGCCCGGCGGCGACCGAGACGAGCTCGATGATCTCGCCGACCTCGCGCTCGAACTGATCGGCGAGCCGGCTCATGTCGACCTTGCGCGCCTCGATCTGGCGCTGTTCGGCGACGGCCTGCTCCTCGCGCAGGCGGCTGGTCTCGATCATGGCATCGCGAAACACCTGGACGGTGCGCGCCATCTCGCCAATTTCGTCCTGCCGGTCGGCATGTGCGACGGGCGCATCGAGCTGGCCTTCGCTGAGCGAGGCCATGCGCTCCTTCAGGCTGGTCAGAGGCTTGACCACGCTGCGGCCGACGGCCCAGGCGATCGCGATCGAGATCAGCATCAGCACCGCAATGACCATCGAGGCGGTCTGCACCATCGACCAGAAGGAGTTGTCGACCTCCGACATGTATTCGGCCGAGCCGATCATCAGCTTCCACGGGGCAAAGCCGCGCGTGAAGGCGACCTTGTCGAGCGGCGTCGCGTCGTTACCACTGCGGCGGAACGAATAACGCAGAGTGCCCTGGCCCTTCTTGGCGATGTCCATCAGCGCGACGGCGAACAGCATGCCGTTGGCGTCCTTGTTCGGACGCATGTCCTTGCCGACGAATTGCGGAATGCCGGGATTGGAGACGCAGAGCCCGGTCTCGTAGTCGTAGATATAGGCGTAGTTGGTGCGGTCTTCGTACCAGACGTAATTATTGGCTTCGAGGAAGCGCTTCTTAGCCTCCTCCTCGCTCATCTGGCCGGCCTTGTACGCCTTGTAATAGCCATCGGCGAGGTTCCAGACGATGTCGACGGCGGCATGCGCCTTCTCGACACGCTCGGTGACGAGCTGGCCCCGGGCGATCCACAGCACGGTCGAGGCGACCAGCGCCATGCAGAGGGCGGCGACCATGGTCATGAGAGCGAGCTTGGCGCCGATCGAACGAAGGGAAAACAGCTTCTTGAGAGCTGGCATTCTGCCTCTTCGGTGTTGTTGGGCGCCGCGCTCGAAAAACAGGGCGGCTGCCATCACGAGGTGGGAATGCCTAGAATTAGAGCAAATTTCTTAAGGAACTCATTTACGCCGCGAATGCGCCGCGTGTCTTACCTCGGGATTAATACGGAGATGCCGGCAAAATGAGCGTGCCGGCCGCGTCGTCGGACGCAAGGCCGGCACAAGAGAACGCGCGTGATCGCCGAACCGCTCAGTCCGGATAGCCGAACAGCTTTGCCGGATTGCTCACCAGAATCTTCTTCAGCTCGGCCTCATCCGCGACATAGCGGTACATCAGCTCGAGCAGATCGGCGTCATTTGGCGGCTGCTTGACGGAGACCGGGTGCGGCCAGTCGCTGGCCCAGACGCAGCGATCGGGGGCCGCTTCGATATAGGCGCGCGCGATCGGGATCACGTCGTCGTAAGGCGCGCCGGTCTGCGAGGTCTTCTCTCCGAGCGACAGCATGACCCAGAAATTGCCCTTCTTGAGCAGCTCGAGCATCTTGCGCAGGTTGGGATCGTCCTTGCCGTTCGAGGGCAAGGGACGCGCCATGTGGTCGATCAGCACGGGCACGTCGAGGTTCTCGTACTTGGCGACGCTGGAGACGATGCCGTCCTTCTCCGGCTGGATCTTGACGTACCAGCCGAGCTCGCGGATGCGGGCGATGGCGCGGGCGAAATCGGCATCCGACAACACGGCGCCGAGCTCCTGGCGGAAGCTGAAACGCGCGCCGCGCACGCCGGCATCATGCAGCTTGGACAGATAGGAGTCGCTCGCTTCGGCGAACACCAGCGCGTTGGCGCAGCCGCGATAGTTCGGGCCCATCGCGGCGAGGCCGTCGAGCACGACGGCATGGTCGGCGCCGTAGGTCGTGGTCTGCACGATGATGCCGCGCTCGATGCCGAGTGTCTTGTGCATGCGCAGCGCTGCTTCCCAGGTCGCGCTCGGCATCCGGTAGGCGGCGCCGGGACGCTCCGGATATTTCTCGATGGGCCCGAGCACGTGAAACTGGCTGTCGATGGTCTTGGGCGGCGGCGCCTTGCTCGGGCGGCGCGGATTGGGATCGAACGGCAGATAGGTCGGCATGCGCAAAACTCCTCAGTCGATCACGGCGGTGAAGTCGCACTGCACCAGCGCGCCGCCATCCATGTTGTCCATCGGCAGCGCGTGGCGCGCCGGGCGCGAATGCTCGTCCGGAAACATCTTCAGCCACTCGACATTGACGGGCCCGCGCTGCGTGCGGTCCTTCAGCCACACCGTCATCTTGATGATATCGTCCGTGGTGCCGCCGGCGGCCTCCACCGTCGCCTTCATATGCGCGAACATGTTGGCGCATTGCGCGTCGAGACTCTCCGGCATCGCATTGGTCGCTGGGTCGCGGCCGAGGATCACGCCGGACATCACGAGATTGCCGATGCGGCAGGCGTTCGGAATCGGATTGACGTGCTTGAAGCCGCCGATGTGGATGCTCTTGCGCCGCGATTGACCGGTCATGATGCGCTTCCTCTTGTTATTGGTTCAGACGAACTGGCAGGACACCGAGCCGAAGGCGCCGTAGTCGGCATGGAAGGTGTCGCCGCGACGGATGTCGACCGGACGCGTGAACGATCCCGCCAGCACCACCTCGCCGGCAGCGAGATATTCGTCATGCGGCGCGAGGCGGTTGGCGAGCCAGGCGATGCCGTTGGCCGGATGGTTGAGCACGCCGGCGGCAAGCCCGGTCTCCTCGACCTCGCCGTTGCGGAACAGAAGCGCGCCGATCCAGCGCAGATCCGCATCCATCGGGCGGATCGGCCGGCCGCCGAGCACCAGCGCGGCATTGGCCGCGTTGTCCGAGATGGTGTCCATGACTTTTCGCGTCTTGCCCGTCTCGGGGTCGATGCGGTGCATGCGCGTCTCCAGGATCTCCAGCGCCGGCGTGACGTAGTCGGTGGCGTTGAGCACGTCGAAGATGGTGCAGCCGGGCCCGCGCAGCGGCGCCTTCAGCACGAAGGCGAGTTCGACCTCGATGCGCGGCGCATGAAAGCGGTCGAACGGGATCGGCTGGGCGTCGGCATAGAACATGTCGGCGAACAGCACGCCGTAATCGGGCTCGTTGATGCCGACCGCGTTCTGCATCGCCTTCGAGGTCAGGCCGATCTTGTGCCCCTTGATGATCCGGCCGCGGCCGAGCTGGAGCCTGGTCCAGGCGCGCTGGATGGCATAGGCATCCTCGATGCTGAAATCGGGATAGTCCTTCGTGAACATGTTGATCAGCGTCTTGGTGCGCTCGGCCTCGTCGAGGCGCGCGGCAAGGCGTTCGATCGTGGCAGCGTCCAGCATGGTCTACTGCTCCGCGGCGACGGTGTTTCTGAGCACGCCGATGCGGCTGGACTCGACCTCGACGACGTCGCCGACCTTCAGCCAGCGCGGCGGATCGAAGCGAACCCCCGCCCCGGTCGGCGTGCCCGTCACGATCATGTCGCCGGGCTTCAACGTGGCGAAAGTCGAGAGATAGGAGATCAGATAGTCGAACGGGAACATCAGCCGTTCGGTCGTGTCCTGCTGCCGCACCTCGCCGTTGACGCGGGTGATGATGTCGTGCGGCCCGCGCGGATCGAGCTCTTCCGCGGTGACGATCCAGGGACCGATGCTGCCGGAGCGATCGAAATTCTTGCCCTGCGTGACGTTGAACTTGCCGTGGCGCAGCCAGTCGCGGATCGTGCCCTCGTTGCACAGCGTCATGCCGAAGATATGCGACCACGCCTGCTCGCGCTTGATGTGCCGGCCGCCCTGCCCGATCACGATGACGAGTTCGCCTTCATAGTCGAGCTGCTCGGACACGTGAGGTTTTTCCAGCGTCTGGCCGGAGCCCGTCATCGAGGACATGCTGCGGACGAACAGGCTCGGATATTTGGGCAGGTCCGAGTTGTCCTTGTATTCGGCGTTGCGCTCGGCGTAGTTGACGCCGATGCACCAGAGCTTTTCCGGCGCCAGCACCGGCGGCAGCAGGACGAGCTTGTCCAGCGCATGGTCCGGCTTCTGTCCGGCGACGGCTTCCTGCGCGTCGGCGAGCGCATTGGCCGCGATCAGCGCCTTCACGTCCGAATAGTCGCGGCCGATACGCCGGGTCAGATCGACCACGCCGCCGTCCACGGCCGCGCCATAGCGCGCCTCGCCGTCCAGGAGATAGCTCAGGAGTCGCATTGTGATTTCCTCCGATGATCTTGAGGCGGCTGGGCGGATCGGCCGGCCCGCGCTCAGTCTTTCGATTTGGGCGTCTGGAACACGGTGTTCAGCGTCACGATCTCGCCGAGGCGGGCGTAACGCGGCCCGCCGATGCGGGCGATCGGGTCGAGCGCCTTGGTCTCGACCTTGCCGTCGTTGACGAGGCCGTCGCGCAGATGGAACATCACGACCTCACCGACGATGAGCCGGCTCTTGGCGTCGCCGAATTCGAGGCATTGCCGGAAGCGGCATTCCATCGCCACGGGCGCGGCGGCAAGGCGCGGCACCTTGATGCGCTCGCTCTGGATCGTCTCCAGGCCGAGATGCTCGACCTCGCTGATCTCGGGCGGATGCTCGACGGAGCTGTCGTGCAAGGCCTGCATCAGCGGGGTATCGGCGATGTGGATCACATATTCCTCGGTGTCGAGGATGTTGTGCGCGGTGTCCTTGTAGTCGGCGCCCTTGCGGCCGACGCTGATGGCGAGCATCGGCGGCTTCTGCGAGACGAAGGTGAAGGCGCTGAACGGGGCGAGGTTGAGCACGCCCTTGCTCGACAGGCTGGTGACCCACGCGATCGGGCGCGGCACCACGATGCCGGTCATCAGGCGGTAGATGCGCTCCGCGCCAAGCTCGGTGGGATCGATCCGCATGCGATCAGTCAGCCTTGATGTTGGCCTTGCGGACGACCGGAATCCACTTGGCGTCCTCGCGCTCGAGATAGGCCCTGAACTCGTCCGGCGTCATCGGCGTGGCTTCGCCGCCGAGTTTTTCGAACTTGTCGACCACGCCGGGGTCCTTCAGGATCGCGACCAGTGCTTCGTGCAGCTTCTCCACGATCGGCGCCGGCGTGCCCGCGGGGGCGAACAGGCCGGTAAAGGTCTGGCCGTCGAAATCCTTGTAGCCGAGCTCGGCGAAGGTCGGCACGTCGGGCAGCGACTTCAGGCGATGCGGGCTGGTCACCGCGAGCGCGCGGAACAGGCCGGCCTTGATGTGCTGGAGGCTGACCGTGAGTTGGTCGAATGCGAACTGCACCTGGCCGCCGAGCAGATCGTTGATCGCCGGCGCATTGCCGCGGTAGTGCGCGGTGACCCATTGCAGGTCGAGGTTCGACTGCATCAGCTCGCTGAGAAGATGGTTGGTGGTGCCGGGACCGGGCGAAGCCATGGTCAGCTTGCCGGGCTCGCGCTTGGCGAGGTCGATGAATTCCTTGAAATTGTTGGCCTGCACCGAGGGATGCACCTCGAGCACCAGCGGCGTCATCGAGATGGTCGAGATCGGCAGGAAGTCCTTCTTCCAGTTATAGGCGTCGCGCTTGTTGATCTCGGTCGCGAACAGCACCGGGCCGTTGGCGCCGACGAACAGCGTGTAGCCGTCGGGCGCGGACTTCGCGAAGGCCTCGCCCGCGATCATGCCGCCGGCGCCGGCCTTGTTCTCGATGATGAAGGGCTGGCCGAGCTTCTCTTGCAGCTTGTCGGCGACGATGCGCGCGGCGCTGTCGACATTGCCGCCCGCGGGATAAGGCACGATCAGCTTGACGTTGCGCGCCGGCCATTGCTGGCCCGACGCGGGGCCCGCCAGCATCGCAGTTGCGACAGCGATGGCAATCCAGATTAATCTCATGTTAACCTCCCAGCAGCCCTTCCAATTCCATACCGGGTGCCGATGACGTCGCGCACGGCATCCCGATCGCGGCGCAATCTCCAGATGCGCACTTTACCTGTCGAGAGAATTGTGGCGTTCTCGTCCATATTATGGACAGAACCAGATTGGCCCGCAATGCGATGGAACCGCGACAAGGCGCGCAGGCGATCCGGCGCGCGCTCGCGGTGCTGCGCATTCTTGCCGCAGGCCGCGAGGACGGTGTGCCATTGGCCGAGGTGGTGCGCACGACCGGCCTCACCCGTCCGACCGTGCATCGCATCGTGCACGTGCTGATCGAGGAAGGCATCGTCGAACGGCACGAGCGTACCGGCCGCTACGCGATCGGCAACCAGGTGCCGGAACTCGCGCTGGCACGACCGCGGCCGTCGCGGCTGCTGGTTGCGGCAAATCCGTCGCTGCGCCGCGCCTCCGCCGAGATCGGCGACACGCTGTTCCTGACGGTGCGCACCGGCAACGACACGCTGTGCGTCGACCGCAGGATCGGCGTCTATCCGATCCAGGTGCTGTCGATCGAGGTCGGTGCGCGCCGACCGCTCGGCGTCTCCAGCGCGGGCGTCGCCATCCTCGCCGCCATGCCGGCGCAGGACGCGCGAAAAATCGTCGCAGCCAACGAGAAGCGCTTCGAATCCTACCGGACCGACGTTGCGACCGTGATGGGCGAGATCACCGCAGCCAGGCGGCTGGGATACGGCATGCGAGAGATCGGCCTCGTGCAGGGCACGAAGTCGATCTCGACCTGGATCAAGACGCCGGACGGACGGCCCGCAGCGGCCATGACCGTCTCCGCCGTTCGAACGAGGCTCGGCCCCCGCCGCGAGCAGGAAGTCGTCGAGATCCTGCTGCGGGAGGCGCGGATCATCGAGCAGGCGATCGGGGGGTAGCTTTCGCCGCTCCCCACTTGCGGCGCGAAGCTCGCATGCGGCCAACCTTCGAGACGCCCGCTTTGCGGGCTCCTCAGGATGAGGACTGAGTGCGTGGTAGCATTTTCACACGCAAAGCTGCCGCCCAGCCTCATCCTGGGAGACCGCTGGAAGCGGTCGTCTCGACGGACGAGGCGCTCGCTCAGGCCCCGCCAGGCTCATCATGCGGCCGGCCGCAAGCGGGGCGAGGGAGCGCACCACCGCTGTCAATGGGCTGACTTCCCGCGCTATTTTGTGGCACAACGACCGCCTCGCCGACCGACCAACGAGGCCACGCATGCCCGCACCTAAACCGCCTGCCTTCGAAACCCTGAGCCTGCATGCGGGCCAGCATCCGGATCCCACGACCGGCGCCCGCGCGGTGCCGATCTACCAGACCACGTCCTACGTGTTCCAGGATTCCGACCACGCCGCCGCGCTGTTCAATTTGGAGCGCGCCGGGCACATCTACACGCGCATCTCCAACCCGACCACGGGCGTGCTCGAGGAGCGGCTCGCGGCACTCGAAGGCGGCGTCGGCGCGATCTGCACCGCGAGCGGCATGGCCGCGCTGCACCTGGCCATCGCCACGCTGCTCAATGCCGGCGACCACATCGTGGCCTCGAGCTCGCTCTATGGCGGCACCATCAATTTGTTGGCGCACACGCTGCCGCGCTTCGGCATCACCACGACCTTCGTGAAGCCGCGCGATCTCGACGCGTTCCGCGGCGCCATCAAGCCGAACACCAAGCTCGTGATCGGCGAGACCATCGGCAATCCCGGACTGGAAGTCCTCGACATCCCCAAGGTCGCGCAGATCGCGCACGACGCGAAGATTCCGCTGCTGATCGACAACACCTTTGCCACGCCCTATCTCAGCCGTCCCATCGAGTTAGGGGCCGACATCGTCATGCATTCGGCAACCAAATGGATCGGCGGCCACGGCATCGCGATCGGCGGCGCCATCGTCGACGGCGGAAACTTCGATTGGCGCGCATCGGGCAAGTTCGGCGTGCTGACCGAGCCCTATGGCGGCTATCACGGCATCGTCTTCGACGAGCAGTTCGGTACCGCGGCCTTCATCATGCGCGCCCGCACCGAGGGCCTGCGCGATTTCGGCGCCTGCCTGTCGCCGACCAACGCGTTCCAGCTGCTGCAAGGCGTCGAGACGCTCGGCGTTCGCATGGACCGGCATATGCAGAACACGCATCTGGTGCTGGAGGCGCTGAAGTCGAACAAGGCCGTGGACTGGGTGCTGCATCCCTCGCTCGAGGACCACGCGGACTATCAGCTCGCCAAGACGCTGCTGCCGCGCGGCGCCGGCTCGATCGTCTCCTTCGGCATCAAGGGCGGCCGGCCCGCCGGGCGCAAATTCATCGAGTCGCTACGCATGATCAGCCATCTCGCCAATGTCGGCGATGCCAAGACGCTGGTGATCCACCCGGCCTCGACCACGCATCAGCAGATGGACGCCGCGCAGCTCAAGGCCGCCGGCATCGGCGAGGAGCTGGTGCGGCTGTCGGTCGGCATCGAAACCGCCTCCGACATCATCGACGATCTCAACCAAGCGCTGCGCATCTCGCAAAAGGCCTGACACCATGATGCTTTCCGTCAACGGCAAAGATGTGTTTGTCGCAACCGGCGGCCGCGACTTCGACAAGTCCCTGCCCGCGGTCGTCTTCATCCACGGCGCCGGCTTCGACCGTTCGACCTGGGCGCTGCATACGCGCTGGTTCGCGCATCATGGTTTCTCCGTTCTCGCGCCCGACCTGCCCGGCCACGGCCGCACGGCCGGCCCCTCGCTCTCGACCATCGCCGAGATGGCCGACTGGACGGCCGCACTGATCGATGCGGCCGGCGTCGCGAAGGCGCACCTGATCGGTCACTCCATGGGATCGCTGATCTCGCTGGAAACCGCGGCGCGGCACCCCGACAAGGTCTCCGCGCTGAGCCTGATCGGCACCGCCGCGACCATGACGGTCGGCCCCGATCTGCTGAAGGCCGCGGAGGCCAATTCGCAGGATGCCAACGACATGGTCTCGATCTGGGGCCTCGGCTTCAACGCCGAGCTCGGCGGCAGCCTCGCGCCGGGCCTGTGGATGCATGGCGGCGCGCAGTCGGTGCTGAAGGCGTGCGAGCCGGGCGTGCTGTTCAGGGATTTGTCGGCCTGCAATTCCTATACGAATGCGCTTGCCGCCGCGGGAAGCGTGAAGGTGCCGACGACGCTGATCCTCGGCGAGCGGGACATGATGACACCTGCCAAGGCCGGCAAGGCGCTTGCCGCCGCGATCCCGCATGCGAAGACCGTCGTGGTGCCGGGTGCCGGCCACATGATCATGGCCGAGCGGCCGGACGAGCTGCTGGCCGCGCTGACAGGCTGAGTCGTATCCGACTTGAAAGTTTGGACAGAGATCGTGCCACTGGCGTCATGGCCGGGCTTGTCCCGGCCATCCACGCCTGGCCGCACGGAAGTGAGAACGTGGATGCCCGGGATAAGCCCGGGCATGACGACATCTCGTTTGCCTCAGGACCCCGGCGTCCATTTCCAGACGATGTCGGAGACGTTGACCGGCTTCGGGATCAGGCCGAGCTTTGCAAAACGATCGGCGACCGCCTGCTGGGTTTTGATCACCTCGGCGTCGAGCGGAACCACGCTATAGCTGGAGCGATTGACGAAGCGCCTGACGGCTTCGATGTCGACACCGGTCGCTTCGGACTGGGCCTTCGCGACCTCCTCGTGATGTGCTTCCGCCCACTTGCCTTCGGACGCAAACGTCGTGTTCAGCCTGGCGACCAGCGACGGATATTTCTCCACGAAATCCGTGTTGGCGATGTAGAAGGCATTTGGCTTATGGACGTCCTTGTCGAAGGCGAGGACCCGCGCGTTCTCCTTCAACTCGGCGAGCGCGAGATACGGATCCCAGATCGACCAGGCGTCGACCGAGCCCTTGACGAAGGCGGCCGTCGCATCGGCCGGCGCAAGCGGCGCCGGCGTGATGTCGGGCCAGGACAGGCCGGCCTTTTCGAGCGCCGCGACGAGGAGATTATGCGCACTCGATCCCTTGCCGAAGGCGACACGCTTGCCCTTGAGATCGGCGAGCGACTTGATGGACGAATCCTTCGGCACGATGATCGCCTGGTTGTCGCCTTCGGACTTCACCGCCGCGACGTAGCGGATCTTGGCGCCGCCGGCCTGCGCGAAGATCGGCGGGGAGTCGCCGACATAGCCGAAATCGACGCTGCCGACATTGATGGCCTCCAGCAGCGGCGGACCGAACTGGAAATCGACCCATTTGATCTCGATGCCGAGCGGCTTGAAGGCGTTCTCGAGCGTCTGCCGTTGACGCACGGCTGGGAAGAAGCCGCCCTTCTGCGTGCCGATGCGGATTTCCGCCGGCTTGTCCTCGGCGTGAGCGGGAGCCGCGAGGGCCGTCGCAAGCAACAGGGTCGTTGCCAGAATGTGTCGTCGGGTGATCATGACGTAGCCTTTCGGTGGGGTCAGTTGGCGAAGAGTTGCGAGCTCGCGCGGCGGCTGCGTTCGGAGAACACGGCGCGGGCGGCGCGCTCGGCCTCGCGCGCGGAGCGGAACTGGCGGCCTTCGAGGCTGTCGAACAGGCGCTCGGAGGAGAAGAAGCGGAAGCCGCGCTCATCTCTCGTGATGATGCCGGCGGCGCGGTCGTGGATCTCGATGATGTAGGCGTTCGACTGGGTCTGGGACATGGCTGCTCGTTCGCCGAAACTCGGCGTTCCTGTCGTGGATTTTTGATATGAGGTGCTGCTAGGAGATGATCAGCAACAACAACAGGCGCCCGTTGCCGCCGAGAAACAGCGCCGCGTCATGCATGCCTGCATGTCGTTCTGATTGCGCTGGTGATCGGTTCTCATGGTGCGGCTTGGGCCTGAGGAGCAGTTTGGATGCTCCGACTATCGAGCGCTTGGCCCGATTGGTCAATGAAATGGCTATCCATATTTGAAGGCCGCACGCCGGGCCGCTTCTCCCGCGGCAAGCACGGGCAGCCGGATTCATCTCGCGATGAGTTCAACGCCTGCGCGCGGCCGGTGTGATACGATTTTCGCAGCCACAAAACAGAAGAATCGGGAGGTGCAGAGATGGCGAACGATCTGAAAGGGCGCACTGCGCTGGTGACCGGCGGCTCGCGCGGAATTGGCGCAGCCGTCTGTCGCGCGCTGGCCGCATCAGGCGCGGCGGTGGCGATCAACTGCCGCGAGCAGATTGGCCAGGCCGAGCAGCTTGCAGGCGAGATCGTCAAGCAGGGCGGCCGCGCCATCGTGGTTGCCGCCGACGTCTCGAAAGCCGAGGCCGTGGCCGGCATGGTCGAGCGCGTCACGGCCGGGCTCGGGCCGATCGACATCCTCGTCAACAATGCCGGCATCGCGATCACGCGGGGGATCGACGATTTGAGCGAGGAGGATTTCGACCGCACCATCCTGGTCAACCTGAAATCGGTCTTCCTGTGTACGCAGGCGGTGCTGCCGTCGATGCGCGCGCGGAAATGGGGCCGCATCGTCAACATCTCCTCGGGCGCGGCGCGCGGTGCCGGTTCGATCGGACCGCACTACAATGCATCCAAGGCCGGCATGGAGGGATTGACGCGAGGCTATGCGGCGCAGCTGGTGAAGGACGGCATCACCGTCAACGCGGTGGCGCCGTCGCTGATCGAAACCGACATGATGAGCGGCCAGCCCCAGCTCATCAGCCGCATCCCGCTCGGCCGCTTCGGCACGGCGGACGAGGTGGCGAAAGCCGTGATGCTGCTGGTGGACAACGCCTACATGACCGGCCAGACCGTCGCGCTAAGCGGCGGCATGGCGTTTAATTAGAGGGCATACACGCCGTCATGGCCGGGCTTGACGATCGCCAGAGGCGCAGTGCCGTAGGGTGGGCAAAGCGAAGCGTGCCCACGATTTGCGTGTGATTGGCGAGAATGCGTGGGCACGGCGCAAGTGCGCCTTTGCCCACCCTACGATATTGGACTCGCGGAAAGATGGTCGCTCACTTCCTTCACCTCTCCCCGCCTGCGGGGAGAGGTCGGATCGCCCCCGGCGATGCGAAGCATCGTCCGGCGCGATCCGGGTGAGGGGGTACAGGTCTCACAACGATCGAGCGCTCGGAGAGGGCCCCTCACCCCGCCCTCTCCCCGCAAGAGCGGGGCGAGGGAGACGAGAGAGTGTTGGCTCACCACATCGTGGCCGCCGCGCGCTCCGGCCAGATGCGGTCGTACTCCGCGCCGCCGACCTTGTTCTGGCTCATCTCGGCGAGGATCTGGCCCGGCGTCGGCAGCGTCTTGGGGTCGACGCGCTTGTCGGGGTTCCAGAGGTCGGAGCGGACGATGGCGCGGGCGCACTGGAAGTAGATCTCGTCCACGTTCATCACCATCACGCTGCGCGGCGCCTTGCCCTCGACCTTGAACGAGTCGAGCAAGCCTGGATCGACCGAGAGATGCGCGCGGCCGTTGGCCCGCACCGCATTGCCCGAACCCGGGATCAGGAACATCAGCGACACCCTGGGGTCGCGCACGATGTTGCGCAGGGAATCGACGCGGTTGTTGCCGCGGCGGTCCGGCAGCATCAGCGTCTTGGGATCGTGGATGCGGACGAAGCCGGGAAGATCGCCGCGCGGCGAGCAGTCGATGCCCTCCGGCCCGATGGTGGCGAGCGCGGCAAACGGCGCCTTCTCGATGAATACGCGGTAGAGCGGGGTGACGTGGTCGGCGACTTTCACGGTCGAGGCGTCGTTGGTGGCGCCGTAGATGGCTTCAAGCTGCTCGACCGTTTCGATCACCGTCATTCCGCTCTCTCCTTGTTGTACCGACAGCTACTCCTGCCGGCCTTCATTCCTGATCACGCTTACGAGCTGGCGGCTGTGATGCTCCGCGCTGCCGGCATTGACGATGGTGATATCGGCGTGCGCCGACGCGTCATCGACGCTGCGCGACAGCCGCTCCGCGATGTTGCCGTCGCTTTGCCGAGCGCGCGCCGCAAGCCGCTGCGCCAGCACCTCCGGCGGCGCTGTGATCGCGACCACCACGACATTGGCATAGGCGTGACGCAACGCGGCAATCACGGTGCGCGAGACGTTGGCGACGACCGCACGGCCGGCACGGATGTCGTCGTTGATGTCGCTCGGCAAGGCGTAAGAATGTCCATGCGCCTCCCAGTGCACGGCGAAGTCGCCGTGCTCGCGCGAGCGGCGGAATTCGTCGGGGCTCACCGCGACATTGTCCTCGTCGGCGGAGGAGGCGCGCGTCACGATGCGGCGCGGGAAGACGGTATTGGGATCGTCGCTGCAGGCCGCCTGCGCGAGCCGCAGCAACGTGTCCTTGCCGGCGCCGCTCGGGCCGACCACGAGCACGAGACGGCCGGGGCCAATCGCGCCCGCCTCGTCCTGCGCCATGACCGCCGTCTCGCTCATGCGACGCGGTGTCCTTCGCGCCAGACGCTGCGGACCACGGGAACGGTGCCCGCGATGTGCACGCGGATCAGGTCGGCGCGCTTGCCGGTCGCGACCTCGCCGCGGTCGGTGAGGCCGACGGCCTGGGCGGGCGCCCTGGTCACGGTCTGAACCGCCGCCGGAAGGCTGATCGCAGGCACGTGCTCGGGCAGCTGCAGCGCGGCCATCAGCAGGCTCGACGGAATGTAGTCCGACGACAGGATGTCGAGCAGGCCTTCGCGGGCGAGATCGACCGCGGCGATATTGCCGGAATGCGAGCCGCCGCGCACGACGTTGGGCGCGCCCATCAGGATGCCGATGCCGGCCTGATGCAGGGCGCGTGCGGCCTCCAGCGTGGTCGGAAACTCTGCCACCGAAACGCCATCGCGCAGCGCGTCCGCGACGTTCTCCTCGGTGGTGTCGTCGTGGCTCGCGAGCGGAATTTTGTACTCATGCGCCAGCGCCACGATCTCGCGCATGTTGGCCGCAGCATAGAGCCTCTGATATTCGAAGCGCTTCGCGAACAGCTCGTCGAGCTCGGCGTCGGTCTTGCCGCCGCCCTTGCCGCGATAATAATCGCGCAGCTTGACCTCGTCGCGGAACTGGCGCTGGCCGGGCGTGTGGTCCATCAGCGACATCAGCTTGACGTCGGGGCGGTCGATCAGCTCCTTGGCCTCCTCGACCACGCTCGGCATCGGGATCTCGCAGCGCAGATGCAGGAAGTGGTCGGCGCGCAGCAGGCTGGCCTCGCGCGCGGTGGTGATCGCGGCGGCGAGCACGCCGGCGCGGCCATCGACCTCCTCGGCGCCGTCCTCGCGCCAGACCCGGAGCGAATCGAACACGGTGGTGATGCCTGAGGTGGCAAGCTGCCCGTCATAGGAGATCACGGCCGCGACCGGATTCCAGAACACTTTCGGGCGCGGCACGTAATGCGCTTCGAGATGGTCGGTGTGGAGCTCGATCAGGCCAGGCATGATCAAATCGCCGCCGGCATCCTCGGCACCCGCGGGCGCAGTCCCATCGCCGATCTCGGCAATGCGTCCGTCGGCAAGAGCAAGCCAGCCCTGCTCGATCACCCGGTCGGCCAGCACGATCCTGGCGTTGGCGATCACGGATTCCTTCGGCTTGGCGTTCATTTCCCTCTTCCTTCAGGCGGCGGCGGCAAAGCTGGTGACGTCGACGATACGATTGGTAATCAAATGACGGATTTCGTCGTCATGGACAATGGCGACCATGGCGACGCCCTGGCGTTTCTTCTCGGCGACCAGCTCGACCACCACGGCGCGGTTGGCGGCATCGAGCGAGGCGGTGGGCTCGTCCAGCAGCAGGATCGGCAGGTCCGAGATGAAGCCGCGCGCGATGTTGACGCGCTGCTGCTCGCCGCCGGAGAAGGTCGCGGGCGGAAGCTGCCAGAGCCGCTCGGGGATGTTGAGGCGATGCAGCAGCTCGCCGGCGCGCGCCTGGGCATCGGCCCGGCTCACACCGTTCACGATCAGCGGCTCGGCGACGACGTCGACGGTGGCGACCCGCGGCACGGCCCGCAGGAACTGGCTGACATAGCCGATGGTAGAGCGGCGGACGTTGAGCACCTGCCGCGGCTCGGCGGTCGCGAGATCGATCACCGCGCCGCGATGGCGGATGCCGATGCGGCCGCTATCGCAGCGATAGTTGCCGAAGATCATCTTCAGGATCGACGACTTGCCGGCGCCCGACGGCCCCGACAGCACGACGCATTCGCCCGGATTGACGTTGAACGTCACGCCGCTGACGACGGGCAGCTCGATGCCGCCCTGCAGGTGCATCGTGAAGGTCTTCTTCGCGTCGGTGACTTCGATCATGGCGGTCATCGGAGAACTCATGGCGGTAGAATCGAGGAGACGAGAAGCTGGGTATAAGGCTCGCGGGGATCGTCGAGCACCTGGTCGGTGAGACCGGTCTCAATGACGCGGCCGCCCTTCATCACCATCACGCGGTGCGACAGCAGGCGCGCCACCGCAAGATCGTGGGTGACGATGACGACGGCGAGGTTCAGCTCGGCGACGAGGCTGCGCAAGAGGTCGAGCAGGCGCGCCTGCACGGAGACATCGAGACCGCCGGTCGGCTCGTCCATGAACACCAGCCGCGGCTCGGTGACGAGGTTGCGGGCGATCTGGAGGCGCTGGCGCATGCCGCCGGAATAGGTGCGCGGCGCATCGTCGATGCGCGCTGTGTCGATCTCGACGCGGGTCAGCCAGTCGGACGCGGTGTCGCGGATGCGACCATAGTGATTCCAGCCCACCGCCATCAGGCGCTCGCCGACATTGGCACCGGCCGACACCGCCATACGCAAGCCCTGCGCGGGATCCTGGTGGACGAAGCCCCAGTCGGTGCGGAACAGGAAACGGCGCTCGGCTTCGCCCAGCGTCGTCAGATCGCGGGTGATGCCGTCGCGCATGCGATAGGAGACGTGGCCGGCGCTCGGGGTGAGCTGGCCCGACAGCATCTGCAGCAGCGTCGACTTGCCCGAGCCGGATTCGCCGACGATCGCCAGCACCTCGCCCGGATAGAGCGCGAACGACACGTCGCGGCAGGCGGCGATGCGGCCGAACGACTTGCTGAGCGCCTCCGCGACCAGCAGCGGCTCGTCGTTTTCGAGCGCGGCTTGATCAACCATTTGATTTCTCCTGCGCCTTCTCCTTGTACGGCGCGGCGCTGAGGCTGCCGTGATGGCCGGCGGCCTGACGGCCCTCGCAATAATCGGTGTCGGAGCAGACGAACATGCGGCCGCCCTTGTCGTCGGTGACGATCTCGTCGAGATAGGAATTCTCGGCACCGCACAGCGCACAGGGCGCGTTGAAGCGATAGGGCTCGAACGGGTGATCCTCGAAATCGAGCGACACAACTTGCGTATAGGGCGGGATCGCGTAGATGCGCTTCTCGCGGCCGGCGCCGAACAGCTGCAGCGCCGGGCAATTGTCCATCTTGGGGTTGTCGAATTTCGGCGTCGGCGACGGGTCCATCACGTAGCGGGCGTTCACCTTCACCGGATAGGCATAGGCGGTCGCGATGTGGCCGAAGCGCGCGATGTCCTCGTACAGCTTGACATGCATCAGGCCGTATTCGGCGAGCGCATGCATGCGCCGCGTCTCGGTCTCGCGCGGCTCGAGGAAACGCAGCGGCTCGGGGATCGGCACCTGATAGACCAGCACCTGGTTCGCGTGCAGCGCCGTCTCCGGGATGCGGTGGCGGGTCTGGATCACCGTTGCCTCGTCCGTCGCCGTCGTGGTGGCGACGCCGGCGGTCTTGGCGAAGAACTTGCGGATCGAGATCGCATTGGTGGTGTCGTCGGAGCCCTGGTCGATCACCTTCAGCACGTCCTGAGGACCGAGGATCGCGGCCGTGACCTGCACGCCGCCGGTGCCCCAGCCATAGGGCATCGGCATCTCGCGGCTGGCGAACGGCACCTGGTAGCCGGGGATCGCGATCGCCTTGAGGATCGCGCGGCGGATCATCCGCTTGGTCTGCTCGTCGAGATAAGCGAAGTTGTAGGCGGGCGCGTTCATTCCGCGGCCTCCTTCATGGCATCGGGCGCGTTGGCCTCGGCAAACTCCTTGCGCAGCTTGCGGAGCAGGCCGAGCTCGGACTGGAAGTCGACATAGTGCGGCAGCTTGAGGTGCTCGACGAAGCCGGTCGCCTGGACGTTGTCCGAATGCGACATCACGAATTCCTCGTCCTGCGCCGGCGCGAGCGCCTCTTCGCCGAGCTCGCGGGCGCGGAGCGCGCGATCGACCAGCGCCATCGACATCGTCTTGCGCTCGCTCTGGCCGAAGGCGAGGCCATAGCCGCGGGTGAAGCACGGCGCTTCGGTCGCAGAGCCCTTGAACTGGTTGACCATCTGGCACTCGGTGAGCTCGATCGCGCCGAGCGGCACGGCGAAGCCGACGTCCTCGGCGAGAAATTCGACCTCGACCTCGCCGAAGCGGATCTCGCCGACGAAGGGATGGTTGCGGCCATAGCCGCGCTGGGTGGAATAGCCCATCGCCAGCAGAAATCCCTCGTCGCCGCGCGCGAGATTCTGCAGGCGCAGGTCGCGGTCGGCCGGGAAGTTGAGGGGTTCGCGGGTGAGATCGCCGACGACGGCACCGTCCTCGGCCTGCGGCGATGATTCGATCAATCCGTCGCGGCCCAGAATGTCGGTGACGCGCGGGGTCGGCGCGGTGGAGGCTTCGGCCGTTGCCGGCGCCTCCGGCACGAATCCCTCGGCGAGTGAGGGATCGAGCAGGCGGTGCGTGTAGTCGAAGGTCGGACCCAGGATCTGTCCGCCGGGGATGTCCTTGAAGGTCGCCGACACGCGGCGCTCCACGCGCATCGCACCGGTGTCGACCGGCTCGCTGATGCCGAAGCGCGGCAGCGTGGCGCGGAAGGCGCGGACCAGGAAGATCGCCTCGATCAGATCGCCGCGCGCCTGCTTGATGGCGAGCGCCGCGAGCTCGCGGTCATAAAGCGACCCTTCGCTCATGACACGGTCCACGGCGAGGCCAAGTTGCTCCGAGATCTGGTCGAGCGAGACTTCCGCGACGCTCTGGTCGCCGCGCCGCTTGTGTGCGAGCTGGCGATGGGCATTCTCGATGGCGCGTTCGCCGCCTTTGACTGCGACATACATGCGTTAGCTTCCCTTGCTCACGACGCGAGTGGTGCGGGGGATCGCGACCACGGCGTCATCGGCGACCAGCACCACGTCGATGCCGCGCGGAAACAGTGCTTCGTTCATGCGCAGGCGCTCGAACAGGTCGAACGGCTTGATCGACGCCTGCAGCGTGGCGACCCCGTCGATGCCGGGGCCGCGCAGCTCGAAGCTGCGCCCCGCGGTCAGGCTGTCGACCTGGATGATCACCGTGGTCGAACGGTCCGGATATTCGCTGGAGCCGAGCGCAAAGCGCTCGAGCGGGGGCAGCGCACCGCCGTCGCTGACGAGCGCGAACGCGGCGATCGAGGAATCCTGCACGACCGGCGCGCCGGTGTGGAACTTCAGCCACTTCGTCACGTCGGAGCTTTCCGACATCCGCGCATCGAGCCAGAGCGGCGTGTCGTGGTCGAACAGCGTCAGCGCGATCGCGGCGGTGCCGCGCATCATCATGCCGGGCGCACCCGCCATCGGCACGATGCGCTGCACCGAGCCCGGCCGCGCCATCGCGTCCATGACCGAACGAAAGGTCGATTGCGCCGACAGCACCTTGTCGGCGAATCCCGGCGGCAATTCCGCAATGGTGGTCATGATCTCACCCTTCACCGCGCACCATGGTGTAGAAATCAACCTTCGTCGCGGCGGTCTCTGCCGCCGCCTGCTTCTGCCTGACCGTAAGCTGCTCGCGCAATGGCGCGATGACGTCGCGCTCGACGGCGGGGCCGAAATCACGCGACTGCACCAGCGCATCGCACAGCGCGATCAGCCGCGCCTTCTCACTGTCGCGCCCGAGCGTGTAGCCGAAGCCGACCTCACCGCTCGCGAGCCGCACCGCCGCGCGCGACACCGTGGCCTCGCCGAGATTGAACGGCGCGCCGTCGCCGCCGACCCGGCCGCGCAGCATGACGAGGCCGTTCTCCGGCGTGCGCAGGTCCTGATGGGCTGGAAGCGCAAGGTTGCGGAGGCGAGCGGCGATCTCGCCCGCCTCCGCGTGCGCCAGCACGGCCATGGCGGCCTTACGCTGGGCTTGCTGGGTATTGTGAGGGGTCACCGGATCCACCGCGTCTTTGACGAAACTTGCCGAACCGAAGTTGTCTATGATAATAGACAACTTCATAAGGGAGCGCCATGACTGTTTCGTGACAAAGGTGTGATTTCTGAGCTAGCTTGGCCGACGACATGAGCATGCAGGACACAGCCTCCTCGGGCGTCGCGCTATGGCGCCTCGTCGCCGACGGCATCGAGCGCGGCATTGCCGACGGCCGCTTTGCGGCCGGCGACAAGCTGCCGGGCGAGATGGAGATCGCCGAAACCTATCGCGTGAACCGCCACACCGTGCGGCGCGCGCTCGCAGCCCTTGCCGAGCGCGGCCTGGTGCGCGCCGAGCGCGGCAGCGGAACCTATGTCGAGGCGCAGAAGCTCGCCTATCCCTTGCGCTCGCGCACGCGCTTCTCCGAGATCGTCGGCGCAGACGGCCGCGAGCCGCATGGCCGGCTGATCGAGGCGACCGAGGACGTCGCGACCCGCGAGCTCGCACGCGAGCTTGGATTGAAGACCGGCGCGCCGCTGGTGCGGATCGAGGCGATTCGGCTGGCCGACCGCACGCCGATCTGCGTCTCCACGACGTGGGTGTCATCCGAATTGTTTCCGGGCGCAGGCGAGGTGTTTGCCGCGACGCGCTCGATGACGAAGCTGCTCGAGCATTACGGCGTGCGCGACTATCGCCGCGGCGCAACCCGCATCACCGCGGGCATCGTCGATGCGACCGATGCCGCGCGGCTCGATCTTCCGCTGGGACGGCCGATCCTGGTGGTCGATGCCACCGACCACGATCTCGAGGGCAAGCCGCTGGTGACCAAGCATTCGCGGTTTGCGGCGGAGCGCGTGGAGTTTCTGGTGGAGCCGTAGGCTCTCTCCACGAAACCCGTGCCGTAGGGTGGGCAAAGCCGCGCTTGCGCCGTGCCCACGATCTTTCTCAATTGCTAGAGGTGGTGGGCACGCTGCGCTTTGCCACCCTACGGCACTGTCCGCTCAGGCGATAGCTCGCCTGCCGATGATCGCAAACCGCAGCTTGCTCGAGATGAAATCGATCGCGGCGACGGCGACCAGGATCATCAGGATCAGGAACGACACCTTCTGCCATTCCAGCACACGGATCTGCTCGGCTAGCTGGAGGCCGATGCCGCCGGCGCCGACGATGCCGATGATGGTGGCCGAGCGTGTGTTGGACTCGATGAAATAGAGCACTTGGCCGGCGATGACGGGCAGCACCTGCGGCAGCAGGCCGAAGCGGATCTCGTGCAGCGCGCTGCCGCCGGAGGCGCGGATGCCTTCGACCTGCTTCTGGTCGGCCCCCTCGATCGCCTCCGAGAACAGCTTGCCGAAGGCGCCGAAATCCGACACGGCGATGGCAAGCACGCCGGCGAACGGCCCGAGGCCGACGACGTTGATCCACACCAGCGCCCAGATCAGCGTGTCGACGCCACGGATCGAATCGAGGAAGCGCCGCACGGGAAAGCGCAGTATCTGCGAGGGGATGATGTTGCGCGCAGCCAGCAGGCTGACAGGAAGCGCGAACACCGCGGCGAGCGTGGTGCCGAGCAGCGCGATCGAGAGCGTTTCGCCGAGCGCCTTCAGATAGATCGGCAGCGAGGAGCCGGGATCCGGCGGGATCATCATCAGGCTGATCCAGCCGAGCTGGCTGAGGCCTGCGAAGAACCGCGACGGTGAGAAATCGAGATCGACGAGGCCGTAGATCAGGATAGCGAGCGCCGCGACGATCATCGCCGGCATCGCGAGCCGTGCCGAGGCCGGCCGATCGAAAATGTCGGGGTAGCGCGCGCGCATCTCGCGCGGATCGACCTGCTGCGGCGTCGTCACGTCCGCGCCTCCTTGCCGAACAGGCGGCCGCGCAGCCAGCCGGTCGTGATGTCGATGATGAAGACCGTGACGACGATGGTGAGCAGGATGGCGCTGACGTCCGAATAGTAGAACTTGCGGATGGCGACGACGAGTTCCTGGCCGATGCCGCCGGCGCCGACAAAGCCCATCACGGAGGCTTCGCGGACGTTGATCTCGAAGCGGAGCAGCGCGTAGCTGGCATAGCCGGCCGTGACCTGCGGCACGATGGCGAAACGCATGCAGGACAGCCAGCTCGCCCCCGTCGAACGGATGCCTTCGACCGGCTTCATGTCGGCGTTCTCGACGATCTCGGAAAACAGCTTGCCAAGCGCGCCGGTGGAGTGGATCGCGATCGCGAGCACGCCGGCCATCGGCCCGAGCCCGAAGGCGATGACGAACACCAGCGCGAAGACGATGCCGGGAACTGTACGGGCGAATTCGAGCAGACGGCGCACGACGAAGCGCAGCCAGGGCGCGGGCGAAGTATTCTCGGCCGCGAAGAAGTTGAGAGCGAAGGCGAAGATCGCGCCGATCAGCGTGCCGACATAGGAGATCAGCAGCGTCTCGCCCAGCATCTTCAGCCATTTGCGCCAGCCCCAGAGCCACTCGCCGAAATCGGTCCAGACGCGCTGGCCGTTCTCGAGCGTGAGGATGCGGTCGAAATAGCTGACGAAGTTGCCGAAATGGGCGAACAGCGTGCGCAAGTTCACCTCGGCGCCGATCGCGGCGAGAAGCAGCGCAGCGGCGAAGATGACGGCGCCCAACAGCAGACGAAGCCGCCTGCGCGCCACCGCCTCGCGATAGGCGGCGTTGAGCGCGGCCAGCTGCTGCTCGGGGAGGATCGAAACCGCGACGGTCATGGGGTCAGCGTGAGTGGTCGTTCAAAAGAGAAAGAGCCGGGTCCGTCGACCCGGCTCGAGTAGCTCGTCCCGAAAACTCAGGACGCCTTCTTCTTACGCAGTGCGTCGACGAACTTGATCAGCTCGATCGTGCCATCCCAGTCCTTGGTGGTGGCGTGATTAAAGCCCTTCTTCTGACCGTCCTGGAGGCGATCGAACGCCACTTTGTCCTTCGCCGGCGCGTCGAAAAAGGCCTTCGCGATGGCGGCCTTGGCGTCATCCGGCAGGTCGGAGTTGTAGGCGTAGGGGCCGTTGATGATCGGCGCCGACTTGTGGATGATACGGAAGTCGTCCTTCTTCATCGCCGAGCCGTCGGCATTCTTCAGCATGCCCTTGGTCAGCATCTGCGCCAGCGTCGAATCGTCATCGGTGGTCCACTGGTTGGCGGCGACATCGACCGTGCCCTGCGCGAGCGCCAGCATCGCGTTCTCGTGGCTGCCGGTGAAGACGACCTTGCTGAAATAGGTGTCGGCATCCGGGATGCCCATCTTGTCGAGCTCGAAGCGCGGCACGTTGTTGCCGGAGGTCGAGTTCGGATCGACCAGGCCGAGGTTCTTGCCCTTGAGGTCGTCGATCTTCTTGTAGGCGCTGTTCGCCTTGACGAAGAACACCGAGTAGTAGCCGGTCGAGCCGTCGGCGTTGATGTCGTTGGCGAAGGCGTCGGTCTTGACGCCGGTCAGGCGGGCGCGGGCGAACGAGGCCGAGCCGTAGCTGGCGATATGGATGTTGCCGGCGCGCTGGCCTTCGATGACAGCGGCGTAGTCGTTGGCAATGCGCAGCGTGACCTTCACACCCAATTCCTTGGAGAGATAGCTCATGAACGGCGCCCAGCGCTCGGTGACGCCGGAGGCGTTCTCGGCCGGGACGACCGCGAAGGTCAGCTCGGGATACTTTGCTTTCCAGTCGTCCGCCGAGGCGGCGGTGGTGAAGGCGAGCGCGGCGGCGCCGGCAAGAACGAGTCTGCGAGTGATCATGATACCCTCTTCATCGGTTGGGGTCGGTTGACGCAAATCTGGCAACTGAACTGGTGCGACGCGGCTCAGGCGGCCGCGGCGGTTCCGAGCGCCGGCACGCCCTCGGGCGCCGGGACAGGCAGGCCACCCATGACGTCGGCGGCTTCGAGGTCGTAGAGCTCGCGCGCGACATGGTCGGTCAACGCGGACGGCGCGCCATCAAACACCACGCGGCCGGCGGCCATGCCGATCAGGCGGTCGCAATAGCTGCGGGCGAGATCGAGCGAATGCAGGTTGCAGAGCACGGTGATGCCGAAATGCTTGTTGATGCGCAGCAGCGCATCCATCACGATCTTGGTGTTGCGCGGATCGAGCGAGGCGATCGGCTCGTCGGCGAGGATGATGTCGGGCTGCTGCACCAAGGCACGGGCGATCGCGACGCGCTGCTGCTGGCCGCCGGAGAGCTGGTCGGCGCGCTGGGCGGCGAGCGAGGCGATGTCGAACTGCTCGAGCGCCGACATCGCCAGCGCCTTGTCCTGTTCGGGCCAGGTCTGCGTCAGCGAGCGCCAGGCCGGCATGGTCGCCAGGCGTCCCATCAGCACGTTGGTCAGCACATCGAGGCGGCCGACCAGGTTGAACTGCTGAAAGATCATCGCCGAGCGCGCGCGCCACTGGCGCAATTCCTTGCCGCGCAGCGCGGTGACGTCGAGGCCGTCGAACAGGATACGACCCTGCGTCGGCGTCGCGAGGCGATTGATCATGCGCAGCATGGTCGACTTGCCAGCGCCGGATCGTCCGATCACACCGACGAACCCGCCGGGGGACACTTGAAACGAAGCGTCGTCCACCGCCGCTTTTGCGCCAAAGCGGCACGTCAGACCTTCAACCACCAGCATGCAAGGCTCCAGAGTAGCTGGAGCCAACCGCTAACGCCGACGCTTGACACTTGTGTGACACACGCGTTGCGGTGCGGCGATCCTACACACCTCATCCCCTGTCATCGCCATGTCATGACATTGTCATCGAGCCACTCGAAGAGGATGGCCCGCCCCTCGAAACTACGGACGCAAATATGGCCGGCAAGGTGCTTTCAGTCCAACCGACCATCGACGCTTCCGCGAAGCTTCATGAGACCCGGCTCGGCGCCTACACCGAGGTCGGCGCGCGCACCATCCTGCACGAGGTCACGATGGGCGATTACTCCTATGTCGTGAACGACGCCCAGATCACCTACACCACGATCGGGAAGTTCTGCTCGATCGCGGCGATGACGCGCATCAACCCGGGCAATCACCCGATGCACCGCGCGACGCAGGCCCACTTCACCTATCGCTCCAGCGCCTACTTCCCGGGCGAGGGCGACGACACCGAGTTCTTCGACTGGCGGCGCCAGCACCACGTCCATATCGGCCATGACGTCTGGATCGGTCACGGCGCGGTCGTGCTGCCGGGCCGCAACATCGGCACCGGCGCCGTCATCGCGGCCGGCGCCATCGTCACCAAGGACGTGCCCGCCTATACCATCGTCGCCGGCAATCCGGCGCGGATCGTGCGGCGGAGGTTCTCGGAAGACATCGCCGGACGGCTTGCGCGGCTCGCCTGGTGGGACTGGGATCACGACAAATTGCGTGAAGCCCTGCCCCATTTTCGCAAGCTCGGGATTGAAGATTTCCTCGCCACATATGAAGCACGGACGGCTTCCCCTCGCACCAGCAAGAAAAGCGCCATCGCGTGACAGACATTTTCCTTGAAGGCGGCCGGGCCCTGATCGGCACCGAGATCGTCGAAGCCTCCCTGAGCGTGTCCGGAACTGACATCGTGGACATCGGCGGCTCGCGCGGCCGGGCGCGGCTGGCGATCGATGCGCGCAACCTGCTGGTCCTGCCCGGCATCGTCGATCTGCACGGCGATGCCTTCGAGCGACAGATGATGCCGCGCGCCGGCGTCGACTTCCCGATCGACGTCGCGCTCGCCGACAGCGATCGCCAGGCGATCAGCAACGGCATCACCACGGTGTTCCACGCCACGACCTGCTCGTGGGAGCCGGGCCTGCGCAGCGCCGGCAATGCGCGCGGCCTGATGGAGGCGATCGAGCGGCAGCGCCCGCAATTCGCCGCCGATACCCGCTTCCACCTGCGGCACGAGACCTACAATCTCGACGCCGAGGACGAGATCGCGCAATGGCTCGGCGAGGGCCGTGTCGACCTGTTCGCCTTCAACGACCACATGGACGGCACCGTCGCCGACATGGCCAAGCCGCGCAAGCGCAACCGCATGGTGGAGCGCACGGGGCTGTCGTCCGAGGATTTCGACGGCCTGGTCGATCGGGTCATCTCGCGCGCCGCTGACGTGCCGGCTTCGGTGTCGAGGCTGGCCGCGGCTGCCCGCGCCGCCGAGGTGCGGATGCTGTCGCATGACGATGCGACGCCGGCGATGCGGCAGGAATTCCGCGAGCTCGGTGCCGGCATCGCGGAGTTTCCGATCAACGAGGAAACCGCGCGCGCTGCCGCGAACCACGGCGATGCCATCGTCTATGGCGCGCCGAACGTCGTGCGCGGCGGCAGCCACACCGGCTGGACCAAGGCGTCCGACATGATCGCCAAGGGGCTCTGCTCGGTGCTGGCGTCGGACTATTACTATCCCGCGCAGCTGCTCGCCGCCTTCCGCCTCGCCGCCGACGGCGTGGTGCCGCTGACCGCGGCCTGGGATCTGGTCTCCGCCGGGCCCGCCCGCGCGACCGGCCTGACCGATCGCGGCATCCTTGCGCAAGGCCGCCGCGCCGACATCCTGCTGGTCGACGATACCATGCCCCTGCGCCCGCGCCTGATTGCCGTGATCTCGGGCGGCAAGCTCGTGCATCTCACCGATGCCTCGCGGTTGCTCGCGGCGGTGACGGCGCCGCGCGAGGCTGTCGTCGCCGCATAAATTGGTTATGCTGAGACGATGACAGGTTTTCCCCGTTACGCGATCTATTTTGCCGCAGGCAGCGACAGCCGCCTCTCCCGCTTCGGCGCCGAGCTGCTCGGCTATGATGCCTATACCGGCGACGAGCTTTCGTTTCCGAAGGACGCGCTGCATGTCGCGCCGGACTGGCGCGACGTCACCAGCGATCCCCGCAAATACGGCTTTCACGGCACGTTGAAGGCGCCGATGGCGGCCTCGCCCGGGACGACCGAAGCCGACCTGATCGGAGCCTGCACGGCATTCGCGGCCAAGGCGCGGCCCATTCCGGTGATCCGCCCCATCGTCGATTCCATCAGCGGCTTCATCGCCGTCATTCCGGCGGAGCCGGTCGATGCGCTGCAACAGCTCGCCGCCGATTGCGTCCGCGATTTCGACGCTTTCCGTGCGCCGCTGACGGCGGACGATCGCGCGCGGCGCAAGCCGGAGAAGCTGAGCGAGCGGCAGCGCGACTATCTCGACCGCTGGGGCTACCCTTACGTGATGGAGGAATTCCGCTTCCACATGACGCTGACGGGGCGGCTGGATGCGGAGCGGCGCGGCCCGATCCTGGAGATGCTGCGGGCGCGGTTTGCGGCGCTGAAGCTCGATACGCTCACAGTCGACCGCATCACGCTGTTCAAGCAGGACGACGCCAAGGCGCGCTTTCGCATCATCGGCGAGTGGGCTCTCCTCAGCGCCAGCTCACGAGATTGAAGGCGAGCGCCACCGCGCCGACCACAACGAGGCTGGTCGCCCAGACGGCATCGAGATTGAACCAGCTTCGCGAGACGAACTTCAATCCGAGATGGCGGTAGACCAGCCACGCCAGACATCCGCCGGCGCCGACCATGGCAGTGACGTGAACCAGCGACACCAGCACCGCCATTCCGAGATTTGCCTGCATCAGAGCGCCTGCCGCCTCATGGCCGGCATCGAGCTCGAAAGCCTGGCAGAGCCCGAGATAGATCGGCACGAGCATCAGGGCGGCACCGTGAGCAATTGCGACGGCAAACGACCAGAGCGCCAATTGCGTCGGCGGAATTCGGGCCAGCGCGCGTGGATGGCGGCGGTCGATCAGCCGATAGACGCCGAAGCCGATGACGAGAAGGCTCGCACCGATCTGGATCGGACGCTGCCACTCGGCCAGCACGAGCAGGAACGCGAACGGCAGCAGCACGAGAAGTGTTGCCAGGAGATGTCCGGCCGCCAGGGCCCACAATGCGCGGAAGAGCGCGCGCGGGCTCTTGTCCAGGAGCCCGGCGGAAACGGCGAGCGGCCATCCCATTCCCGGATTGATCCCGTGATAGAGACCGCTCGCAACAAGCGCGAGCCACAGCAAGCCAAGCGCCGGGCTCGCATGCGTCCCATCTAGACCGACGGGTAGCAAAACGAGTCGGTCGAACAATCACCGCCCTCGAGCCTGATCTGATGCGCACGATATCCGTCGGGGAAGCTCACGAAGTAGTTTTTGTCGAGCTCGAGGCCGCCGTTGCGACCGACATTGGCCATGACCTCCACGCCCGGAACCCCCTCGGGATAGAACTGGTCGTCCCAGGTGGAGTAGAGCGAATTGGTCCAATACACGCGTCTGCCGTCGCGGCTGATCTCGACCATCTGCGGGCCTGCCGCAAAGGCCTTGCCGTTCGGATGGGGCGTGCGGCGCGCGATGCCGCCGATGTGGACCGAGCCCGCCAGCTTCGGCTTGCGGGGATCACTGACGTCGTACTGGCGCATCTCGCCCGTGCCCCAGCACGAGACATAGAGAAACCGGTCGTCCATCGACAGGTCGATGTCCGTCACCAGCGGCGGCACGGCGCCGAATCCCTGCAGCAGCGGCGGCAGCTTCTCCTTTGGTGCGGGTTCGGGAGGGATCGTGGCGGTCTTTTCGGCATGGAATTTTCCACCCTCGCGCCACCAGGTCCAGATCGATGCTTCGAGGTTGGTGGTGTCGACCACGACGCCGACGAAGCCGTACTCGCGAACGGGATCGTGCGCCGGCCGCACCTCCAGCGCCATCTGATGATTGGCGCCGAGATCGATGGTCTGGACGTTGCGACGGGCGCGAAGGTCCCAGAAGTGGAGATGATGACCATATTTGTTCGCAAGCAGATCTTCCGGGACGATCCCGTTCTCGAACTGCGGCGGCAGCGCCCATTCGCTGGTCACCATGTAATCGCGCGGCAGGTTCCACCAGAAATCATAGTGCCGTGTCTGCGGGCCGCGGTCGATCTCCCATCGTCCGAGGACCTCGAAGGTCTCGCAATCCATGATGAAGACGCCTGGCGGTCCGTTGGTGCCGTCTTTGCCGCCACCGCCCAGCGTGCTCACATAGATGCCGTCGGGCCCGCAATGGATGGTGTGCGGCCGCGAATAGCCGGTCTTCTTGAAGACCTCCTCCGGTTCGATGATCTTGTGGATCTTCGCTTTCGTCGGATCCGGCTTGGTATCGATGATGTAGATCCGCGACGAACGCAGCCCGGGGATGATGAGATAGCGCCGCTCGACGAAGGCGTGTCCGGCGAGCGGCGACAGCGCGGAGGAGCAGGCATTCCAGCCGAAATGATGAGACTCGTCGCCCTTGTTGGGCATCGTCACGGTGTGGACGATCTGGCTATAGGTCGGCGATCCCGGCTTGACGTCGATGACCGCGAGAGCATCCGGCTTTGAGAAATCCGGACTGAGCAGCAACGTGTAGGCAAAGTTCTCCGCAGGCGCTTCCATCGCAAGCTTGGGCGATGCGTGAAAGGTCGGATCCGGCCTCATCGTCATGGCACTGCCTCCCTGTTCTGTCGGTTCGCTCCAACCTGGCTCGGGATAACGGCATAATGAAGAGGTGTTACGCGATGTCTTGAGATGCTCCGCAGGGCCGGTTGGCGGACGTACAATAGGTCATCGCGGGCCTGCGGGAAACTGGCGGAATCGCGCCAATTCGACGCCGTCGGCCGAAATGCGGACCGGCGGGATAGGTGGAACGCGCGCGCGTCACATTCAGTGTCGTCCCGGCGAAGGCCGGGACCCAGAGCCACAGGATGTTCTTTGGCGAAGACTCGGAGTTACCAGTTCACTCCATAACCACTCCCTGGGGTTATGGGTCCCGGCTTTCGCCGGGACGACACCGGAAAATCCAACAACAGCTCTCGTAGGGTGGACGCTACTTCCCCCAGCGCAGCGCCAGCGCATCGCGCTCCTTGGCGAGCTCCAATAGCCCGGCGCGCGTCGCCGGGTGCAGCGGCTGCAAGGGATGGCGCACGGCTTCCGACTTGATCACGCCGCCGGCCTGCATCATCGCCTTGCAGGCGATCAGGCCGCATTGGCGGTTTTCGTAGTTGATCAGCGGCAGCCAGCGCTCATAGGCGGCCTTCGCCTTCTCCCGGTCGCCGGCGAAATAGGGATCGATGATCTGGCGGATGCCGTCGGGATAGCCGCCGCCGGTCATGGCGCCGGTGGCGCCCGCATCGAGATCGGCGAGCAGCGTGATGGCTTCCTCGCCGTCCCACGGACCCTCGATGTCCTTGCCGCCCGCCTCGATCAGGCTGCGCAGCTTCGAGGCCGCGCCCGGCACCTCGATCTTGAAATAACGGATGTTGGCGAGCTCGCGCGCCAGCCGCGCCAGCAGCTCGACCGACAGCGGCGTGCCCGCCACCGGCGCATCCTGGATCATGATCGGAATATTGATCGCGCCGGAGAGCACCTTGAAGAATTCGACGATGCCCTTCTCGGGCACGCGGAAGGTCGCGCCGTGATAGGGCGGCATCACCATCACCATGGCCGCGCCGGCGGCCTCGGCCTGCTTGCTGCGCGCGGCGCAGACGGCCGAGCTGAAATGCGTGGTGGTGACGATCACGGGAACCCGGCCCGCGACATGCTCCAGCACCGCATGCATCACCGTCTCGCGCTCGGCGTCGGTGAGCACGAACTGCTCGGAGAAATTGGCGAGAATGCAGAGGCCGTGCGAGCCGGCGTCGATCATGAAATCGATGCAGCGGCGCTGGCCTTCGAGGTCGAGCTCGCCGCGCTCGTCGAAGATGGTGGGCGCGACCGGGAACACGCCGCGATAGGGGCGCTGGGCCTTGTGGGGGGTGACCGGCATCGAACTCTCCATCCCTGATGTGGCTTAAACGTCTGCTGCCGCGTGACGCGGCGGCACAGATGTAGCCGCCGCGCGCGGTGGCGGCAATGCCCGCGCGACGTCGGGTGGAGAACGCGGAGCTATCACATGTGAGGCGCGGCGGAGAGCTCGCTTGGGGCCATCCTTCGAGACGCCCGCCTATGGCGGGCCCTCAGGATGAGGTCTCGTTTCGTGGCAGGATATCAGACCCTCATGGTGAGGAGCCCGCCAAGGCGGGCGTCTCGAACCATGCAGGCCGAGCAAGATACCCGGGGCGACTACGCGGTCTTCACGGCTCCCAAAAAGCCCTCGACCGCCACGCGGAGACGATCGGCGTCCGCCGACATCTTCTTCACGGAGTCCGATAGCACCGTTCCGGCATTGCCGGTCTCGTGATTGAGCTTGGCGACGCTGCCGATGGTATCGGTGACTTCGCGGGTGCCCTGCGCGGCCTGCTGGAAGTTGCGCGAGATCTCGGTGGTGGCCGCGCGCTGCTGCTCGACGGCGGCGGCAATCGCCGTCATCTTCTCGTCGATGCCGCTGATGGCGCCGCCGATGGAACGGATCGCGGAGACCGCCTGCCCGGTCGCGCCCTGGATCTCCTCGACCTGGCGGGAAATCTCTTCCGTCGCGGTCGCGGTCTGCGCCGCGAGGCTCTTGACCTCGCCGGCGACCACGGCGAAGCCGCGGCCGGCTTCGCCCGCGCGTGCCGCTTCGATCGTGGCATTCAGCGCCAGCAGGTTGGTCTGGCCGGCGATGGCGTGAATCATCTTCACGACCTCGCTGATCCGGCTTGCGGTCTGATCGAGGATCTCGACCGTCGCATTGGTCCGCTCGGCTTGCGAAACGGCTTCACGCGCCTCCTGCGCACTGGACTGGACCTGCGCGGAGATTTCGCCGACCGAAGCGGACAGCTCTTCGGTCGCGGCGGCGATGGTCTCGAGATTGTTGGTGGCCTGCTCGGCCGCGCTGGAAACCGCAGCGGTCTGGCTGCTCGATTCCGACACCAGCGTGCGCACATCGGTCGCGGTGGCATCGAGCTCCCGCGCCGACGCCGCGACGCTTTGAATCACCGCCTGCACCGTGTCGTCGAAACTGCGGCAGGCCTCGTCCACCGTACCGGAGCGGGCCAGCTGCAGCGCCTGCTGCGATTCGCGCTCCCGGCCGAGACGCTCGGCGGTCGCCGCACTTTCGCGCAGGCTCTCGAGCGCCGCCGCCATGGTACCGAACTCGTCGGGATAGCGGGACTGCGGAACCGGCGTCGCATAGTCGCGTGCGCTGATCCGCGCGATGGCATCGAGGATGGCGCGAACCGGGCGCATCAGGCGATTGCGCACGACGTAGACGCCGGCCAGCGTCACCGCCAGCGCGAGCAGGAACGCGAGCGACTGCACGATGAGCTTGGTGAGCGCCGTCGCCTGGACGGCCTCGGCGCGCGCAATCGACTGATCGAGCGCCTTGGTCGCCACGCCGACGATGAGCGGGAACGGCGACTGACAGAGCGTGTTCCACTCCGAAGCGGACATCGCAGGCTTGCCGCTGCCGTCGAAATTCTTGGTGAGATCGCCGATCTGCTTGAGGACGCCGTCGGTCTTGGCCTTGGCGTCCGACGCTGCCGTCACCAGTTCCGCCGTCACGTCGGGCGCGGCCAGCAATTCGGCCATGCCGGCCCAGCCGGAGGTGATGGTGCCGTCCCATTGTGCGACCTGCCGCTTCTGCGCGTCGTCGAGCGGCTTGCTGCCGTTGACGTTCGAGCGCAGCGACGAGCAATGGATGCCGTAGCGGTCGCGCACCTGCCAGGCGAAGCGGCGGACCTGGATCATGCGGGCGATGTAGGGATCGTTCATCCAGGCGCGGTTCGAGACCGCGGTGGAGGCGAGGTTCGCGGTGTCGATGACCTTGGTGACGGCATCGTACCAGGAATTGGTCCGCTCGATCTTGCGCTCGGCACGCGGACGCTTGGCTTCGTCGTAGAACAGCTGGAACTGCGGCGCGGCGTCGCTCCAGCGCTGCTTCAGCGTGCCGGCGAGCTCGTCGCGGCGTGCGAAATCGACGGTCGCGAGCGCGGTCATGATTCCGTCATAGCCGGCCTGCTCGGCCTTCTCGGCCTCAGCGAGCTTTGCCTTGGGATCGTCCTCGCCGAGGATCGCGCTCTGGGCATCGCCACGATTGTTGCGAAGCGCGAGCACGCCATGGAAGATCGCCTTGTCGGCGGCGGCAAGCCGGGCCGTCTCGAGGCTGTCATTGTAACGGCCGAAGGCCCCGACCATCTGGATCGCCGTGCTGGTCAGTGCGCCCACCGCCAGCAGGGCCATCAGCACCAGGAGAAGCGTGCTTACCGATTTCTTAAAAATGGACATGGGGTCAAGGGCCTACATTTCACGTAAGGACCACCTTGCACCGCGACATGCCAATGTTTCGTTAAGGTTTGAATTGAATTGGGGCGGTTCCGGTTGCACGCATTCGGACCCGCCCGCAATCCGTCATGCGACCTTGGTGAAGTCAGGCGGGCGGCGCTCGGCGAACGCCGTGAACGCCTCGCGCGCCTCGGCGGTGCGCAGCCGCTCAGCGAACTGCTCGCCCTCGGCCTGCATCTGCGCGACCAGCGCCTCGCCGTTGCGCATCAGCTTCTTGGTGGCGGTGAGCGCGCCGGCCGGTTGGCGGGCGAGCCGCTGCGCCAGCGCAAGCGCCTCGGCATCGAGCTTGTCGAGCGGCACGACGCGGTTGGCCAGGCCCCATTCCAGCGCGGCCTTGGCCGGCACGGTCTCGCCGAGCGCGAACATCTCGTAGGCGCGCGCATAGCCGATGCGCGCGGGCATCAGCAGGCTCGAGGCGGCCTCCGGCACCAGAGCGAGGCTGACGAAGGGCGTCGACAATTGCGCGTTGTCGGCGAGCACGACGAGGTCGCAATGCAGCAGCATCGTGGTGCCGACGCCGACGGCGCGGCCCTGCACCGCCGCGACCAGCGGCCGGGTGCAGCGCGCCAGCGACTGGATGAAGCGGACGACGTTGCGGCTGCCTTCCGACTTGCCGGATGCGACGGCCGCGAACTCGCCGACATCGTTGCCGGCGGTGAACATGTCGCCCTCGCCGCGGATCAGGATCACGCGGGCGGACAGGTCGAACTCGGCGGATTCGATGGTGTCGGCGAGCTTGCCGTACATCGCATCAGTCAGCGCGTTCTTCTTGTCGGGACGCGCCAGCGTGAGGGTGAGAATGCCGCCGTTGTTCTCGATGCGGACGTGATCGGTCATGGGTCTCTCCTTAGTCCTCTGAATCTCTTGCTCTTGGAAACTTGTCCTGAACGCTCGTCAGCCAGCGCGCGACGACGTCGATCTCCGCGGCCGTGAATCCTTCCGTCAGTGCCGCGTTGATCGCGGCCGCGTCGGTCTTCGCCTGCGCCAGCACGCCACGTCCCTTCGGCGTCAGCCACACCCGCCAGGCGCGGCCGTCCTCGCGATCGGCCCGGCGCTCGACCAGCCGCGCCGCGGCGCTGCGATCGACAAGTCCGGAAATGCCGGCCGGCCCCAGGTCGAGCGCGGCGCCCGCCTCGCCCATCAGGACGCCGTCCTGCCTGCCGAGAATGAACAGCAGCCCGGCCTGCGCCGGCGTCACCTCGCTCGAGGGCTGCGCCGCCATCCAGCGTTGCAGACGCCGCTGCGCCACGTTGAGCAGATAGATCAGTCGATGGTGCCTTGCCGCGGCCTCGTTATTTCGCATGCGAAATATATAGCCCGACCCCGGCGGCTTGTCAAAGCCTGCCGCCGCTAGGCCGGCGGCCCGCGGCAGCCGTCGAGGAGGATCGCGGCGCAAATCCGCGCCCGCTTCTCGATCTCCTTGCGCGAGGGCAACGTCCGGCTCGCATAGATCGCCGCGCGCTGCGGCGCCGACACCATCATGCCGATCATCATGCCGGCGGCTTCGTCGACGTCGTCGAGCACGATGCGCTTCTTCTTCACCTGGTTGCGGAGCCAGCCGGCGAGCGCCGCCGCCGTGCGGGAGATGCCGTCCCGGTAGAAATTCGCGGCGAGGTCGGGGAAGGTGGCGGATTGCTGCAGCACCATGCGCTGCAGCGCCACCACCTCCGGATCGAGCGCGAGATCGGCGCAGGCGACCAGGACGGCAGCGAGATTGGTTTCGATGTCGGCCTGGTTGCTGGCCTGCAGATTGACGTCGGAGAGCAGCCGGTCGAGCCGGTCCGCGCACATCGCCTCGAACAACGCCGCCTTGCCGGGAAACAACCGATAGAGAGTCTTGGTGGAGATGCCGGCGCCGCGCGCCAATTCCTCGGTGCTGGTCGCAGCGTAGCCCTCGACCGCGAAGGCGTGCCGTGCGGCCTCGATGACGATTTGCTTCGTCTCCTCGTCGCTGCGCACCGGCGGCCGGCCGCGCGGGCGGCCTTCTGATGACGGTTTTGCCTGAGCCATGTTTTTAGATGATGCCTGTCATTCCATTGACTCTTCCCAAGCTAGTCCTAATTTGGAAATCGTCAAGTTTCCTAATTCAGGGATCCGGCTATGACCGTGCACACCAACCCGTCCAAGAGCGAAACCAGCGTGGTCCCGACAAGCGCCCCGGAAGGCATCCTGCCCGCGCCGCCGGCCCCCGCCCCGCGCCGAAAGCTCAACCTTCGCAAGCTGTTGCTGGCGGGCGCCGCCGCCGCGGCCCTCGCCGGCGCGACTCTGTACGGCTACGATTACTGGACGGTAGGGCGCTTCCTCGTCTCCACCGATGACGCCTATGTGAAGGCCGACAACACCACGATCGCGCCGAAGGTCAGCGGCTATCTGGACCGCGTCCTGGTCGGCGATAACGAGCATGTGAAGGCCGGCCAGGTGCTGGCCCGGATCGACGACCGCGACTTCCGCGTCGCGCTCGATCAGACCAGGGCCGACGTCGCCGCCGCGAACGCGACGGTGACGAGCAAGCAGGCGCAGCTCGAGGTTCAGGAGGCCGTGATCACTGCGGCGCAAGCGACCATCGATGTCGACACCGCCGCGAAGGTCTTCGCCCAGCAGGAGAACAAGCGCTACAGCGACCTCGCCAAGACCGGCTATGGCAGCGTGCAGAACGCGCAGCAAGCGCAAGCACGCGACGCCGGCGCGGACGCCGCGATCGCGCGCGACAACGCCAACCTCGTCTCCGCACAGAAGCAGGTCGACCTGCTCAAGGCCGAGATCGTGCAGGCGAAAGCCGCGGCCGCCCGCGCCGTCGCGCTCCAGCATCAGGCCGAGCTCAATCTCGGCTACACCACCATCGTCTCGCCGATCGACGGCGTCGTCGGCAACCGCACCTTGCGCGTCGGCCAGTACGTGCAGGCCGGCACGCAGCTGATGGCGATCGTGCCGAGCGATGGCGCCTATGTCGTCGCCAATTTCAAGGAAACCCAGCTCACCCATGTCCGCGCCGGCCAGAGCGTCGAGATCGAGATCGACACGTTCCCGGGCCAGGTCGTCCACGGCCATGTCGATTCCATCGCGCCAGCCAGCGGCCAGGAGTTCGCGCTGCTGCCGCCCGACAACGCCACCGGCAATTTCACCAAGATCGTGCAGCGCATTCCCGTGAAGATCGCGCTGGACGCCGAGACCGCGTCTGCGATCGCGCTGCGGCCCGGCATGTCCGTGATCCCGACGATCGCAACGCGTTCAGCGCCGGCCGCGCAAGCAGCAGCGACGCTCAAAGCCAAGCCCGTTTCCGGAGGGTCGTGCCATGTCAAACAGCCTCTCAATATCGACGCCAGCGCCCGCCATACCGACCGCGACGCCTGAGCGCGCCGCAGCCGATCCCAACCGGGCCAGCGCCACGGTCTGGATCGCCGTGTTCGCGGCGATGATCGGCGCCTTCATGGCGATCCTGAACATCCAGATCACCAACGCCTCGCTGCTCAACATCGAAGGCGGCATCGGCACCGGCGCCGACAACGGCTCCTGGATCTCGACGTCCTATTTGATCGGCGAGATCATCGTCATTCCGCTGACCGACTACCTGTCGCGGGTGTTCTCGTTCCGCAACATCATGCTGAGCTTCGCCTCGCTGTTCGCGGCGTTCTCGGTCGCCTGCGCCTTTACCCACGACCTGCCCTCGATGATCGCGATGCGCGGCTTTCAGGGCTTCTTCGGCGGCGTGCTGATCCCGATGGCCTTCACGCTGGTCTTCACCAGGCTGCCGAAAGGGCAGCAGCCGATCGGCCTTGCCATGTTCTCGCTCGCCGTGACCTTTGCTCCCGCGATCGGCCCGACCATCGGCGGCTATCTCACCGAGAATTACGGCTGGCAGACCATCTTCTATGTCAACGTGCTGCCCACAATCGTGATGGTGAGCATCCTCTTCTTCACCCTGGAGCGCCAGCCGATGAACCTCGGCCTGCTGCGCGAGGGCGACTGGTTCGGCATCGCGACCATGGCGATCGGCCTCGCCTCGCTGCAGGCCGTGCTGGAGGAAGGCAACAAGGACGACTGGTTCGGCTCGCCCTTCATCGTGCGGCTCGCGGTCATCGCCGCGATCAGCCTGTCGCTGTTCATCGTCAACGAGCTCGTGGTGGAGAAGCCGCTCTTGCGCCTGCGCCTGTTGACGCAGTGGAATTTCGGCATCGGCACGATCGCCGCGGTCTTCCTCGGCTTCGCGCTGTTCGGCTCGGTCTATCTGCTGCCCGCCTATCTCGGCCAGGTGCAGGGCTACAATGCCGAGCAGATCGGCAACGTGCTGGCCTGGACCGGCCTGCCGCAGCTCCTGCTGATCCCGCTGGTGCCGAAGCTGATGCAGCGCTTCGATGCCCGCTATATCGCGACCGTCGGCCTGCTGCTGTTCGCCGCAAGCTCCTTCATGAACATCATGATGTCGCTCGACTATTCCGGCGACCAGTTCTTCGCCCCCAACGTCGTGCGCGCCGTGGGTCAGGCGCTGACGCTGGCGCCGCTCTCCGCGCTCAGCCTCGGCAGCGTCGCGCCGCAGGATGCGCCCGCTGCCTCCGGCATCTCCAACATGATGCGCAATCTCGGCGGCGCCATCGGCACCGCGGTGCTCGCCACCATCGTGACCAAGCGCGAACAGTTCCACTCGAACATCATCGGCCATTCCGTCACGCTCGGCCGCGAGGAGGTCCGTGCCCGCATCGCGCAGATGACGGATTATTTCATGGCCCACGGCGTCCCCGACCCCAACGCCGCGCGCGAGCAGGCCATCGTCGCGCTCGGCAAGACCGTGAAGCGCCAGGCGCTGGTGATGGGCTATTCCGACACCTTTGCCGTGATCGGCGTGGTGCTCGTGCTCGCCGCGATCGCGGTGCTGCTGACACGGCGGGTGAAGGCGGCGGGCGGAGGGGGCGGCGCGCATTAGCAGGAGATCGTCATGCCCGGGCTTGTCCCGGGCATCCACGTTCTCTGTGCGGCGAGTTCATACGTGGATGGCCGGGACGAGCCCGGCCATGACGGAGCAGAGACAGACGAGGCGCTACGGCGCGCAGGTAAAGCTCGCGGCCTCCGTCACCGGGCCGCTCTTGTAATGCGGCCAGGCGGGCCAGCGGCACAGTGGCATCGCGCGCGTCACGGCGAATGACGGCGCCTCGACCTTCTGCTCGGTGACCTCCAGATCGTCGGGCGCCTTGCCCTTCTCGACCCAGTCGGTGAGCACGCTCAGCATGTCGACATTGGCGGGCGCGCCGGAGCCGACATGATCGACGCCGGGCGCGGTGTAGAGCCGCGCGAACTCCGCCGTCTCGGCCTTGCCCATCTTGCGCTCGACGCTCTCGAAATAGCGGATGCCGGCATAGGGGCTCTGGGCGTAGTCGGCCATGTGCTCGAGCATGATGAGCCGGCCGCCGCGGGCCCGGAAACGGCTGAGATCGGGATCGGTCGAATCCATCAGGCCGGAGACCTCCAGCAGCCGCGCCTTGTGATCCTCCACATTGTAGGTGGTGACGTCGAGCTTGGGATCGCGCGCGAACACATATTGGATGCCGCCGGCGCCGTAGATCCAGGCGATGCCGTTGTTGGGCGCAGGCGGCTGCGCAGGCGGCGCGGTGCCGAGCCACCACGCGGTCCAGCCGCCCGTCGGGCCTGCCGCCGGCGTGTCCTCGCCGGAGACGCCCCAGCCTGGATAGTCGTCGAGGCCGTTGGCGAGCGCGAACGGAAATTTGTAGGTCCCGTGCAGCGTGTTCACGGCCTTGATCTGTGGGTCGGTGAGACACTGATCGCCGCTCTTGCCGTCCGCGCAGCGCAGCGTCTCGACCTTGAAGGCGGCCTTGCAGCCGACGGGATCCTGCACCAGCGCATCGTCGGAGCCGTCGGCCTTGTCGCAGGCCGCGCGCACGGCATCGCCGACGAGCTTCACCTGCGCCGGATTGAGCCAGCCCTCGCCCATGGTCGCAAGGCCTGAACGCGTGCCGGCATGCTGCAGGCCGACCCAGTTGATGACGGGCACGCGGGAAAAGATGCCGTCGAAATCATCTGGGTAGCGCTGCGCCATGGTGAGGCCTTCGCGGCCGCCCTCGGACGAGCCCATGAAATACATCTTCTGGGGCTTCTTGCCGTAGGCACGCTCCATCAGCGTCACGGCGACGTCGCGCACCTTCTTGTAGGACCGGTGGGCAAAGTTCTCGAAGGCTTCGTCGTTCAATGCGAACAGCTGCGGCAGCTCGCCCGGCTTGGTCTCATGTCCCGAGTCGGTGCCGTAGGTGACAAAACCGCGCGCGAGCGGCGACGGCTTGTCGAAGGGATAGGCGGGCGGCAGCGCGAGACCCGTGATCAGCACGCCGTTGAAACCGCCGCCGCCATATTGCACCGAGCGCCCGTTCCATTCGATCGGCAGGTTGACCTGGAATTTGATCGGCGGCGCCTTGGGATCGACAGGGTCGATATGGCCGAGCACCTTGCAGAAGCCGGGATTGGCTGGCGTGATCCGCCCCGACGGCGTCGGGCCGCGCTCGGCGACAGCGAGCGGCGATGGCGACTGAAACGTCGTGGCATCGATCTTCACGGCGTCAGTGGCGCCGACCAGCCCCTTGCAGACCGTCTCGGCATCCTCCGCCAGCGTCAGCGCCGATGCACCGTGCGCGCCCATTGCGGCCGCCGTGCCCACGAGCCATGCGCATAGCTTCGCCCTGTTTCGCTTCATCGTTTCCACCCGGCTTGTTGTGTTGCGTACCAACGTTGGCCTGCATTCAATGCAAGCTTCGCCCATCCGTCAATCGCCGACACCGGACTTTCAGAACGATCCCAGCACACTGCCGAGCGCGATCACGGCCACCAGCGCCAGCAGCGACGTCACGATGCCGACCATGACGATGTCGAAATAGCTGTCACGGTGGGTCAGGCCGCAGATCGCGAGCAGGCTGACCACCGCGCCATTGTGCGGCAGGATGTCGAGGGTCCCCGCGCCGATCACCGCCACGCGATGCATCAGCCCAAGATCGATGCCGGTCCGCGTGGCAAGCTCGACATAGGTCGGGCCGAGAGCGTCGAGGGCAATGGTCAGGCCGCCCGACGCCGACCCGGTCAACGCGGCCAGGATGTTGGTCGCGACGGCGAGCGAGACCAGCGGTCCGCCTTCGATCGCGAGGACCCAGTCGCGCACGATCGTGAATGCCGGCAGCGAGGCGACGACGGCGCCGAAGCCGACGAGGCTGGCGACGCTGAACGCAGGCAGGACCGACGCATTGGCTCCGGCGTCCATGGTCCGGCGCAATGCCGGCAGCCGCGCCCAGTTCAGCGCGATGGTCGTGACGATGGCCGCGGCCAGCGCGACCGCGACCGACCAGACGCCGGCCACGGCAGCAAGCGACGTGGCGCCGAAACGTTGCTCGGCGAGATAGCCGACGTCGAGCCGCGGCAATATCACCAGCGACATCACGAGATTGACGGCCACGACGACGACCAGCGGTGCCATGGCGCTCACGACCGGCGAAGGCCGGTCGCTGCGCTGACCATGCTGCAGCTCGGCCGGATCGAATTCGCGGGCGGTCGTCGCGCGCTCGCGCACGAGCTCGTCGGCGGCGGCCTGCTCGATCGCGCCCTCGGCATCGTCGCCATAGCCTTCGCCGGCGCGGCGCGCAGCCGCTTCGGCGCGGTGCAGCCACCACAATCCCGTGCCTAACATGATGAGCGAGGCAATGATGCCGAGACCCGGCGCGGCGAACGGCGTCGTGCCGAAGAACGGCATCGGGATGGCATTCTGGATCGACGGCGTGCCGGGTAAGGCCGACATCGTAAAGGTCGACGTTCCCAGCACGATCGCCGCCGGGATCAGGCGACGCGGGATGGAAGCGGCGCGAAACAGCGAACGGGCCATGGGGACGATGACGAAGAACGCGACGAACAGGCTGACACCGCCATAGGTGACCATCGCACCGGCGAGCACGACCGCCAGGATCACGCGCCGCTCGCCAAGACGCTCGGCCATGAAGGCGGCGACCGACGTCACCGCGCCGCTGTCGTCCATCAGCTTGCCGAACACGGCGCCGAGCAGGAAGATCGGGAAGAACTGCGCTAGAAATCCCGCGGCGTTGATCATGAACACCTGGGTCAGGTTCGCCAGCAGTGGCTCGCCGCCGAACAGCGCGGCAATGAGCGCGGCGAACGGCGCGAGCAGCAGGACGCTCCAGCCGCGAAAGGCGAACAGCACGAGCAGACCGAGCCCGACGAGGAGGCCGAGGAGACCCATGCCTCAGCACTCCGACAGGAGGATGTCGAGATCGGCGGTCGAGCGGTGGCCGAGATCCGCGCCGTGCTCGCGGAGAAAGGCGTCCGCGGCCATGCGCCCCTCGGCGCGCAGCATCGAGACGAACTCCCACTCCGCGTTGAGCTTCGAGGACGCCCCGAATTTCGCCAGCATGTCGCTCTTGATCCGGTGTGTCCGCATCTTCGCCCAGCGCGCGCCCTCGCCGCTGCCGGGATCGGCCGCCTGGCGCAGCAGCGCGATCATGCGCAGCTCCTTCATCAGCGGCGAGTTGAAGGAGATTTCGTTGAGCCGGTTGAGTATCTCCGCTGCGGTCCGCGGCTCCTCCAGCCGCTCGGTCGGATTGATCTGGACGAGGATGGTGTCGTGCGCGTCGCTCTCGCGAACCAGCGGCGTGATCGTCGGATTGCCGGCGAAGCCGCCGTCCCAATAGGGCTCGCCGTCGATGTCGATGGCGCGGAACATGGTGGGCAGGCAGGCCGATGCCAGCAGCACATCCGCCGTGATCTCCGCATTGCGGAAGATGCGGCCGCGCCCGGTGCGCACCCGCGTCGCGGTGATGAACAGCTGGATCGGCGAGCGCGCGAGGCGCTCGAAATCGATGCTCTCGGCCAGCACCGCGCGCAGCGGATTGTAGCCGGTCGGATTGAGATCGTAGGGCGACAGCACGCGCGACATCAGGTCGGTGAGGATGTAGAAGGGCGATGTATCGAGGGTCCAGCGCCCCATCAGGCGGTCGAGCGGCGAACGCTGCAGCAGGCTGAAGGCCGCGGCCTTGGAAACACGGCGCCAATATTGTTCGAGCGCCTCACGCGCGCCCTCCGCGCCGCCGGCCGTCCAGCCGTCCGCAAGGACCGCGGCATTCATCGCGCCCGCGGAGGTTCCGGAGATCGCGGCAATCTCAAGCCACTTCTCTTCCAGCAGGCGGTCAAGCACGCCCCAAGAGAAGGCGCCGTGCGAACCGCCGCCCTGAAGCGCGAGATCGATCAGTACGGCGTCCCGTTCCATGGCGGACACTCACGCGACTGAAGCTCAAATTCGACATGATTGGTACATGCCGAATTCGACCGCAGTGTGGGAGCAGTTGCCACAAGATGCAACCCGAACGTGGGGTTGTTTAGTGCTCGAATACCAGCCTTGCGCCGACCGTGCCGTCGAGGGCGCGGATCTGCGCCAGCAGCGCCGCCGAGTCCTCGCCGCCGAGATCGGCATCGAGCACGACGTAGCCGAGGTCGCCCGCGGTCTCCAGATACTGCGCGGCGATGTTGATGTCGCGCTGGAGGAAGACCTCGTTCAGGCGACGCAGCATGCCCGGCACGTTGCGATGGACATGGCTGAAGCGCGCGCCGGAGGGACGCAAGTGCAACTGCACTTCCGGGAAATTCACCGCGCCCATGGTCGATCCCGTGATGAAATAGTCGACCAGCTTGCGCGCGACCTCGCCGCCGATGCGCTCCTGCGCCTCCTCGGTCGAGCCGCCGATATGCGGGGTGAGGATGACGTTACCGATGCCCTGCACGGGGCTCGTGAAGCGATGCGCGTTCGAGGACGGCTCGACCGGAAACACGTCGATGGCCGCGCCGGCGATGTGGCCGTCGCGCAGGGCGCCTGCGAGCGCATCGAGATCGACCACGGTGCCGCGGCTGTTGTTGATCAGGAACGAGCCCGGCTTCATCGCCCGCAGCTCCTTCTCGCCGATCATGCCCGCGGTCTCCGGCGTCTCCGGCACGTGCAGGCTGACGACGTCGCTCTGCGCCAGCAGCTCGTCGAGCTTTTCGACCGGCTCGGTATTGCCGTGGCGAAGCTTGTCGGTGCGGTCGTAATAGATCACGCGCATGCCCATGGCCTCGGCCAGCGTCGAGAGCTGCGAGCCGATATTGCCGTAGCCGACGATGCCGAGGGTGCGGCCGCGCACCTCGCGGCTGCCGGCCGCGGACTTGTCCCAGCCGCCGTCATGGGCGGAGACCGAGCGCGGGAAGATCTGCCGCAGCAGCATCACGATCTCGCCGATCACGAGCTCGGCGACGCTGCGGGTGTTCGAGAACGGCGCGTTGAACACGGGAATGCCGCGCTTGCGCGCCGCCAGCAGATCGACCTGGTTGGTGCCGACGCTGAAACAGCCGACCGCGAGCAGCCCATCGGCGGCCGCCAGCACCTCGTCCGTGATCTGGGTCCGCGAGCGGATGCCGAGCAGCGAGACGCCCTTGAGCGCCCGGCGCAGATCCTCGCCGTCCAGCGCCTTGGCGAGCCGCTCGACATTGGTGAAGCCCGCGCTCCGGAACAGGTCCACGGCGCTGTCATTGACGCCTTCGAGCAGAAGCGCCTTCGCGCTCCGCTCAGGGCTTTGGCCTGAGGCTGGCATAGTATCTCCTGAGATGGCGGCTTTGCCGCAGCTCATAGACCGCGGACGAGGCCGAGCACAATAGGGTTCGGATACGGGGAGAAGATGGCGGGGCGGGAGATGAGCCTGGCATCCCAGCGCCATGTGGTGGCCACCTCCAGCGACAACCGCTTCGCGGTTGCGCGGGGGTGACGGATCACGCTGTCAAATCACGTAAAACCCGTGCGTGCCGTCGAGCCGGAGCTGCTCGACGAGGCCATACTCCCAGTCGAGATAGGCCTGCATCGCGCGTTCGGCGACTTCGGTCCCTTCATAGGGCCGGCGATATCGGTGGGCCGGGTCCAGCTTCGGCAACACCAGCGGCGGCCCAACCTCCAGCGCGCCGTCATAGCCGCCCTCGAGCACATAGACCTCCCAGCCCATCTGCGCGAGCCACGACGCGGTCATGTCGGCGCGCACTCCCTTGTCGTCGGTCAGCACAATGCGCGCCCCGCGCACCGGCGCGGCCATGTCGGTCTCCTGGACGAGCTGGCCGCCGGGATAGTGACGGAAGCCCTTGAGATGGCCGGCCGCATAGTCCTCGGCATCGCGCACGTCGAAGCGATAGAGCGTGCGGCCGGTCTCTGCGACCAGCGCCGACATCTCGCTTGTGCCGATGCGGCGGACACCGGCGCGATAGGCGACGTCGCGCGCATTCGCGGGACCGCCTTCGAACGGCCCGATCGCGCCGCGCCGGTCGGCGCCGTGATTGAGCGTGTGCCGCGCCAGCGTCCAGCCGATCGTGCCGTTGCGCAGCGCGCGGACCTTGTTCGGCACGCCGGCATTGATCAGCGACTGCGTGCCGATGATCGAGCGGGTGCGGCCGGCGCAATTGACGATGATGGTGGTGTCGGGATCGGGCGCCGCCTGCCCCGCCCGCAGCACCAGCTCCGCGCCGGGCACGCTGACCGAGCCCGGAATGTTCATGGTCGCATATTCGTCGAAGCGGCGGACGTCGAGGATGGCGATATTGGCCTTGTCCGCGATCAGCTTTGCCACCTCGTCGGCGCTGAACGACGGCGTGTGGCGGCGTGCCTCGACCAATTCCCCGAACGCCTTCGAATAGGAATTGACGTCCTCGAACATCTGATAGCCGGCATCGCGCCAGGCCTTCAGGCCGCCGTCGAGCGCACGGACGTTGGTATAGCCGAGCGCGGCAAGGCGTTCGGCGCCGGTCGCGACCAGCCCCTCGCCGTCGTCGTAAAGCACGATCGCCACGTCCCTGCGCGGCAGTCGCACCTCGGCCTCGATCGCAATCCGGTCTGCGGCCATGTTGGCGGCGAACAGCGGATGGCCGGTGGCAAAGGCGGCCTCATATCGGAGATCGAGCAGCGCGATCTCTTCGCGCAGCAGCAGCGCGCGACGGATTTCGGCGGGGGTGACGGTCGGGATCGTCATTGGATATGCAGCCTTCGAAGTTTGAACAAGCGCTTTTGGCCGATTGCGGACAGCTTGACCAGCCCGACAAGGGGCATGCCCGCCCGCCCTGCAGCGCGCAAATCCAACGCACCCGCGGAACGAAGCATGTTGTCCGCCGTCGTGGGACGGGTAAAGTTCCGATTCGTGCATTGGGGGGCGGCATGCGGATCATGAAATTTTGGGTGGTATTTCTGGTGCTTCCGGGTGCGGCCCTGGCCGCGCTGACCAATGCGGAGCGCAAGTCCCAGTTCGAGCGGGCGATGGCGTCGATCATAGCGGCGACGACGCCGGCCCCGAAAACCCCTCGCGATGTACTGGTCAAGGACTACGTTGCCTGCAAGCCAAACAAGGGACAGGCGGTGGAGCTCGTAGGCGCGAGCTATTTTCGCTCCTGCGAGCATGAGGATGCATCCGTCACCGGCGATCGATCGCTCGAAGCGTGCCAGCTGCGCTATGGCAAACCGTGCGCTCTGATTGCGGTGAACGAAGAGATCGTCGTGGAAGGCGAGTTAGCGTCGAAAGACATGCCGCGCCTGCACTATACCGGCAAATACGACCTATCCCAGATCCCGATCATCCGGCAGATCACGCGACAACGCGCCGACGTGCAGAACTACGACAAGGCCATGGAGCCCAAGGCCATGGCCATCCACCCATGGGGAAAGCTGTTCATCTCGGCCGGCGACCCGAGCCTGGGAGATGCCCAGGCCGCCGCACTTGCAAAATGCAACAGCGATCCGGCGCGGAATGGCCGGGACGGCGGCTGCTTCGTCTACGCCGTCAACAACGACGTCGTCATCGGTGAACGGCGCATGCAGCCGAAGTGACGTGCCGGGCAGATAGCGTGATTCGATCCAGGCGGGCTTGAACGGCGGCCAGTCAGATCACTCGCCGGGAACGAGGCGCCCGAGCGGCGGCGGCGCAGGGCGACGCAGCTTGCGGCGCGACAGATAGAGCAGAATGCCGGTCACCGAGAACAGCGGCATCAGCGCTGCGGCGATCATGAAGGCGAGCTTGCCGGGCCAACCCAGAAACGCGCCGCGATGGATGTCGAGCACGTTGGCGATGATCTTCTCGCCGAACGTCTTGTCGGCATAGCGCTCGGCCGAGATCACCTTCCCCGAGATGGCATCGATGCGGAATTCGTCGCGCGTGGTGTCGAGCGTCGAGTCCTTCGGCCACGACCGGATCCGGATCACCGTCCCCGGTCCATTGGGCAGCGCCAGCAACACTTTGGAGAAACGGCCAGCCTCCTCGCGCTGGATCGTCGTCCAGGCACGATCGAACCCGACCTGCTGGGCCTGCTCGTCACGGCCGGCGGCGCGCGGCGCCTTTGCAGCCATCTTCGGCTGCATCTTTGCTGCAGAAACTTCCGGACGCGACAGCAGCCAGACCACGCCGTCCTTGTACCAGTCGAACGAGTACCACAGCCCGGTCAGCGTCATCACCAGATAGACCGGCAACACCCAGGTGCCGATCACCGCATGCAGCGAGCGATGCAGCCCGCGACCGCTGAGCCCGAGATTGGGCTTCAGCCACATCTTCACGCTGCCGGCACGGCGCGGCCAGCGCAGCACGAGGCCCGTGATCAGCATGACGATCAGGCCGATCGCGGCAATCCCCGTGATCGGGCGCCCCCAGCCCTTGGCCTCGCCGGGAATGAGCAGCCAGCGATGCAACTGGCGAACCGTGACGAAGAATCCTTCGCCGCGCGGCGCGCCGAGCACGCGGGCGTCATAGGGATCGACATAGAGCGAGCCGCGCCGCCCGCCCTGCTCGTCGCGGCCGAAGCGGACACGCACCGCCGCCGTCGGATCGCTCGACAGCGTCACGGATGCGACCTTGCCGATATCAGGTATCCCCTGCAGCCGTGCGACCAGCTCGTCGGGCATCAGCGCCGGCGTCTGGCGCGGCGCGACCTGCATGATGCCGCTGTTCAGATAGTCGCCGATCTCGTCCTCGAAGCTCATGATCGCGCCGGTCAGCGCGATCAGCGCAAGCAGCAGCGCAAGTACGAGACCCGCGATGGAGTGGATCTGGTGCAGACCGGCCTTGATCGTGTGACCTACCCTACTCATCGAAGCCGGCCTTCCTGATGAGCGCAATCGCGGCCTGCTGCTGTGCGGCGACCTGATCGATCGGCAGCGCATCGGCGATGAACGCCCCCATTCCGGCAACGATGGGCGCACGCTCCGCCGCCGGGAGAACAGGATATTCCAGCTCGGCCGCCGCGAAGATCCGCTGGCCAGCCGGCGTGACCAGGAATTCGAGGAACTGCCGCGCCGACGCCGGATGCGGCGCATGCTTCGCGATGGCCGCGCCGGTGAGGTTCACGTGCGTGCCGCCGCCCTTGAAACTCGTCGGCACCGCCTTGACGTCCATCGCCCAGGCGCGCCAGTCGGCTCCTTCCCGTCCGTCACGCAATTGCGCCAATGCCACGGTGTTGCCGATGCCGATGTCGCAACGGCCTTGCGCGAGCTCGCGGATCACATCGTTGTCCTTGCCGGCAGGCTTGTGGGCAAGATTGGCCTTCAGGCCGGCGAGCCAGCCTTGCGTCGCGGCCTCGCCGTGGCGGGCTAGATAGGCAGCAACCAGCGCGACGTTGTTCTGATGCAGCGGCGAGCGCATGCAGAGCTTGCCCTTCCATTGCGGGCCCGCGAGGTCCTCGTAGTCGATCGAGGCGAGCGCACTCTGCATTCGTACGAACGCAATGCGTGGGCGGATGGCGAGCGCGATCCATTGCGCGTCGCCACCGCGAAGACTGGCCGGAACGGCCTGTTCGAGGCGCGGCGATGAAACAGCCTGCGTGAAACCCCGCGCGGAGAGTTGCGTCGTCTTGTCCAGCCCGATCGTCAGCAACGCGTCCGCCGGCGATGCCGTGCCTTCCGACGACAGGCGCTTGACCAGGCTGTCCTCGACGAAGACGACATTCACCTTGATGCCGCTGGCTTCCGTGAAGGCCGTAACGACGGGCGCGACCAGCGCGGCCTCCCGGGTCGAATAGAGCGTGATCTCTTCGGCGCGGGACGCTCCTGTGGCGGCAAGCCAGGCGGCCGCTATCGCGACCACAACCGCCATGGCTTTGTGCCGCGCCGCCATGGCTAGAACTTCACCGTTGCCGAGAGGGAGAAGCGCCGCGCATCGCCGATGGCGACATTGAGATTGTTGACGGCGGACGGATAGTAGACGGTATCGAACAGGTTCTTGACGTTGAACTGATAGATCACCGGCGTGTTCTGGTATTTCATCTCATAGGTCGCGAAGACGTCCGCGACGACGTAGGACGGCAGGAAGAAGCTGTTGATCGCATCGCCGGGTCGGTCACCGACATAGCGCGCGCCGCCACCGAGCCGGAGCTGGCCGGGCAACGCCGTGCCGAAATCATAGACCAGATAGAGCGAGGCCGTGTTCAGCGCGACGTTCTGCAGCTTTCTGCCGAGCAGCGTCAGATCCTCGGACGCCGTCACCCGCGCGTCGGTATAGCCATAGCTGCCGATCAGGGCCCAGCTGTCGGTGAGCCTGCCGGTGACGTCCAGCTCGACGCCGCGCGAGCGGGCGCGGCCGACCGTGTGGATCTCCACGATCCCCGCGCTGTTGGTCTTCGTCGTCTGAACGTTCTTCTTGTCGAGATCGTAGAATGCCAGCGTACCGGAGATGCGCTTGTTCACATCGAACTTCAGGCCGGTCTCGTAGGATACGCCTTCTTCCGGCGCCACATTGGAACCGATCACGACGCCGATCGGCGCGATGGTCGAGTTCGGCTTGAGCGATTCAGTGTAGCTCGCATAAAGCGACAGCTCGTCCGTCAGCTTGAGAATGGCGCCGCCGAGCGGAAGCACCTTGTCCTGGGACACGTTGGTGTTGGTGACGAACGGTTTTCCTCGTCCGGCGATCTGGTCGTAGTCCATGTAGCGCACGCCGCCGACCAGCGCGAACCGCTCGGTCAGATGCAGCGTGTCCTGGACGAACAGCGACCACTGGCCGAGCTTGTCGGTCTGGGCACTGTCGCTGTTCGATACTGTCGTGCCCGGTCCGATCAACCCGTAGATGGGGTTGTAGATGTTGATGGCGGGCGTTGCCTGCCGGATCAAATTGTCGCGATAGATGGTGCGGTATTGTCCATCGCCGCCGAACACCACCTCGTTGCGCATGTTGGCGAGCCAGAAGCTGCCCGAGATGTAGGACGTGCCGTAGCTAGCGTTGCTGAGCGAGCCCTGCGTGCCGTCATTGCTGCGCGTCTCGTTGCCGGTCGTGAAATTGATGCCGGTGATGCGGAGCTGGTTGGCGCTGAAGGTTTCGGTGTTGTAGCTGTAGCCGGCGTAGAGCTTCCAATCCTGGTTGAAGCGATGCTCGACCGACGCCTGCATCAGGTCGGAGGTGCCCCAGGTGTTGTTGAAGGGCTCATCGAGCCGGCGATCGGCGGGAACTGCCAGCGGCGCTTTCGTCGCCGGATTGAACGCGGTGCCGCGATCGAACGGATAGATGAACTCACGGTGCTCGTAGTTGAGCTGCACCGTGGTGTTCTCGCCGTACCAGGCGAGTGACGGCGCGACCAGCATCTCGCGGTGGCGGCCGAAATTGCGCCAGTAATCCTCGCTGACGCCGTAGCCGATGAAGCGATAGGCAAGGCCCTGGTCGCCGATCGGACCGGTGACGTCGAGCAGGCCGTCGGCACCGGTCTTGGAGGCATTGAAGGTCGAACCGAGCAGCGTCACCGAACCGTGCTGATAGAGCTCGGGGCGCTTGCTGATGGTGTTGACGATGCCGCCGGGGTCCATGATGCCGTAGAGCAGCGAGGCCGGCCCCTTCAGCACTTCGACGCTCTCGACCGCGGGATTGAAGCTGCGACCCTGCACCAGCGGCATGCCGTTGCGCATGATCGAGCCGTCGCGGTTGTCGCCGAAGCCACGGCGGATCACCGCGTCCTGGCTGCCGGCGAGCGTGTTGGTCTGGGTAATGCCGGAAATATTGATCAGCGCATCGTCGATGTTGCGCGGCAGCTGGTCCTTCAGCACCTGCTCGGGCACGATGTTGACGGCCTGCGAGGTATCGAGCGGCGAAGCGCCGCTGCGCAGCGTCGTCGAGCTCGGCATCGCGCGGTAACCCAGCTTCGCGGCTTGCTGCGCGACGGCGGCCGCGGCGGCGCGCTCCGAGAGCGTCGGCACCGCAGGGGCGGCCGTGGCATTGCGATTGGACTGGCGGCGCGCAGCGGCTTGCGTGCGGCGTGGCGTTTCTCCCGAGGCACGTGCCGGTTTCGACCGCGGCGCCGGAGCTTCCACCGTCACCGGCGGCAGCGCCGATTGCGCCTGCGCGCTCGTCGTGGTGGAGGGAGTTTCAGCGAGCAGCACGGCTGCTCCGATGAGAAGACTTGCTCGGCTCTTGCCGGCACGAGTTCGACGGCCGCTGTCGCAGCCATCCACGAGGGCACGCACTTTCATTCCACTTCAAGTCAAGAACGTTGAAGTGTGCGCCTGTAACAGTCGGTTCGCGCGAAGAGAACCGTAAGGCGACTTGAATCGCTCTAGTGTTGAATCGTTCTAAGCGCCGAGGGCGCCGAACATCAATCTCCGATTGATCTCACGGAAATTGCGACACGCTGCGCGAGAATGCGCGGCAGCATGTCGCAATGTCGTGATCTCACGCGATGGCGGGAGCAATCAACTCGTCGAGCTTGCGCTTGAGCGCGGTGCCATCGGACGAGGCACGCAACGGCGGGCGCACGCGCAGCCAGGATGCGTCTCCCGTCTGCGCCGCCAGGATCGCCTTCAGCGTCGCAGTGAACGACGGTGTCTTCAGCACGATGTCGATCGCGGCCTGCATGCGCACCTCGACGTCCTTGCCCTCGACCATGCTCTTGACCAGCTCGGGCACGGCATTGGCCATGCCGCAGATGGTGCCGGCGCCGCCCGCGGCGATCGCACGGGTGATGTCGGCTTCGTTGCCGACGGTGATGGCGAGCTCGGGCGCGGCGGCGCGGAACGCCTGGAACTGCTTGAAGTCGCCGCTGGAGTCTTTCAGGCCCGCGACAACCTTGCCGTAGCGCTTGCGCAGGCTTGCGGCGACCGTCGTCGGGATCGCGACGCCCGAGGCCTGCGGGATGTGATAGAGATAGGCGCGCAGGCGGTCATCGGCGACACCGTCGAAGATCGCCGCGAACGCATCCTCGATGCCCTCGGGCGAGACGCCGCGATCAAAATAGGGCGGGAGCATCAGCACGTGGCGCAGGCCAAGGCCGAGCACGGCGCGCGTCAGCGCGATGCTGTCGGTGATGGCGGGAAAGCCGCCGCCGATTCCGATGCGCTCCGGCGCAACGCCCGCCTTGAGCACGGCCTCGATGGTCGCGACACGTTCGGCGGCATTGAACGAGGTGCCCTCGCCGGTGGTGCCGAACAGCACGACGCCGTCGACGCCCTTGCTGAAGAGATGCTTGGCGTGTGCCGCGAGCTTGGCGGAGTCCACATTGCCGTCGGCCGCCAGCGGCGTTGCCGATGCCACCCAGAACCCGCGAATTGCCTCCGTCATCAGACCCGCCCTTTGCTGCGATCCCGGACCGGCCTCCGATCACCTTAGGGCCGTTCTGGATCATTGTTTTTGCTTTACTTTTTATCTTGTACCTTACATACAAGGCGAACGCAAATCCTTTCCACCGTCACGGCGCGCATGAGACGCAGCCGAATTCAGGAGGTCTCGCATGAACATGGTGAGCCCCATCGAGCGTCCCGACCAAATGCTCGGCGCCCTGCGCGACAGGCTCGGCGCGACCGCCGTGCTGATCGGCCGCGAGGTGCCTGCGCGCAATTGCAACGACTGGAGCGCGAGCCTGCCGCAGACACCGCGCGCGGTGATCCGCCCGCTCGACGCGCAGGGCGTTGCCGATGCGATTACCACCTGCCGGCAGGCGCGCCTGCCCTTCGTGCCACAGGGCGGATTGACCGGGCTGTGCCGCGGCGCTTCGCCTGAAGAAGGCTGGGTTGCGATCTCGCTGGAGCGCATGACCGGCATCGAGGAGATCGATCCCGCCTCGATGACGATGACCGTGAAAGCTGGCACGCCGCTGGAGACGATCCAGAAGGCCGCGGACGAGGCCGGCTTCTTCTTTCCGCTCGATCTCGGCTCGCGCGGCTCCTGCGCCATCGGCGGCAACCTCTCCACCAATGCCGGCGGCAACCGCGTCATCCGCTACGGCATGACCCGCGAGCTGGTGCTCGGCCTCGAAGTGGTGCTGCCCGACGGCACCATCATCACCAATCTCAACAAGCTGATGAAGAACAATGCCGGCTATGATCTGAAGCATCTCTTCATCGGGTCGGAAGGCACGCTCGGCATCATCACACGCGTCGTGCTGAAACTGTTCCCGAAGCCGCGCTCGACCATGGCGGCGCTCTGCGCGCTGAAGGACTATGCGGCGGTGATCGACCTGCTCGGTGCCGCGCGGAGCGGGCTCGGCCCGCTGCTGTCCGCGTTCGAGGTGATGTGGCCGGATTATTGGGACGTGATCACGAATCGCGCCGGCGTGAAGCCGCCGGTCGCGCCGGGTCACGGTCTCTACGTGCTGGTCGAGGCGCAAGGCACCGACGAGAGCATCGATGCGCCGCGCTTCCAGGCCTGGCTCGAAGAGCTGATGGAGCGCGGACTGCTTGCCGACGCCGCCGTGGCGCAATCGCTGGCGCAGACGCAGGCCTTCTGGCGCGTGCGCGACATCTGTGCCGAGTTCGGCCAGGTGCTGGGGCCGCACATCTCCTACGACATCGGCCTTGCGGTGTCGCGCATGGACGAGTTCATCACGCGCTGCAAGGCCGCGCTGGCTGACGGCATCAAGGGCTGCGAGAGCGTCTATTACGGCCATATCGGCGACGGCAATCTGCATCTGGTCTCATGGGTCACCGGCCTCACGGTCGAGCAGCAGCCGAAGGAGGAGATGGACGCGATCATCTACGGTCTCGTCCGCGAGATGGGCGGCAGTGTCTCCGCCGAGCACGGCATCGGCACGCTGAAGAAGAAGTGGCTGGGCCATGCAAGGAGCGAGCCCGAGATCGCGCTGATGCGGACGCTGAAGGCCGCGCTCGATCCCGATCATCTGCTCAATCCCGGCAAGGTCATCTGAGCGGAAGCGCGCATGCGGTCACTCAAGCTCGATACGCCGAAATCGCTGTCGCAGCGCGTGATGCAGCGGCTGCGCCAGGCGATCATCGAGGGCGAGTTCGGGCTCGGCGCGACGATCTCGGAAGAGATGGTCGCAAAGTCCTTCGGCGTCAGCCGCACGCCGGTGCGCGAGGCCTTGGGTCAGTTGCAGGCGCAGGGTCTCGTGGTGATCCGTCCGCAGGTCGGCAGTTTTGTCTTCACGCCGAGCGCGGACGACATCACCGCGCTCTGCACCTTCCGCATCGCGCTCGAGCCTAAAGCCGCCGAGCTCGCCTTTCGCCACGATCGCGACGGGGCGATCGCCGCGATGAACGATGCGATCGCGGCGATGGAGCCCGCGATCGCGGCAAAGGACAACATCGCCTATGGCCGCGCCGATGCCGCGTTCCACGAGGCGCTGTTCGCCCATTGCGGCAACCGCTATCTCGCCGAATCCTACCAGTTGGTCGCAGGCCGCGTCGCCGCGCTGCGCACCAATCTGACCTCGCCGATCGACGTGCGCACCCGCACCTCCTTCGACGAGCACCGCAAGCTGCTCGATCTGTTCGCGCGCGGCGAGTTTGCCGCGTTCGAGGCGAGCATGACCACGCACATCACCAATTCGGGCGTGGTCTATGCCAAGGCCCTGAAGGTGGACGCGTTGAAGGTGGGCTGAACGGACTACCGCCCGTCCCGCGATCCCGGCCTGTCCAGAAAATCCAGCGCGGTGTTGATCTGTTCGAGCTGGTGCTCGATCTTGTCGCGATCCTCGACCGAGGTCGCCTGCTCGAGCTGTTCCACGAGCTTCTGCTTTCGCAACAGCAAGTTCTCTATGACTGTACTCACCGCTCCCCCATCGCCCGAGGCGAATATCGAGGCAGTCCAGGCTTTGGACCAAATCTTGGGCGCGAGCGCGCGCGGACCGGTCCCGCCGCAAACCCTCCATCAGGAATGTTCACCACGGCCGAAGGTTCCTGCGCATGAACCTTAATGTGTGCCGATGGAGCTATCGCCGCAAACTGGCCCAGACACCGCCGAGAATCAGCAAGCCGCCGACAAGGTGGATCAATCTGGGCGGCTCGCCCAGGATGGCGAATGACAGCAGGGCGCTCGCGATCGGCCCGATATAGAGCACCAGCGAGGTGCGCACCGAGCCGAACTTGCCGCCGAGCCAGGCAAAGCCGGCATAGGCGAGCAGGCCGGGAACGATCCCGGCGAAAACATAGGCCGACAGCGCCTTTGTGCTAAAGACCTGCGCCGGCATGGTCCACATCTCCCAAGCCGCGAGCGGCAGGGAGAACAGAGCGCCGGTGGCCGAGAACAGGCTCATGCGCGCCAGCAGCGAGGCCTTCGGCGCGGCGCGCGATTGCAGCAGCGTGTAGCCGGACCAGCCGAGCATCGCGATGACGACGAGGCCGTCGCCCGATGCCGTCTCCAGCGCGAACAACGTCTCCGGATGGCCGCCGGAAATGATCAGCAGCGCGCCCGACAGCGCGAGTGCCGTGCCGAGCCATTGCAGCGGGCCGACATGCTCGATGCCGAGCACTGCCGAGATCATCAGCACCGTGATCGGCGACAGCGCCATGATCAGCGCGATGTGGATCGCTGTCGTCGACACGCCCGCGGCGTAGACGGGTCCGCCGCACAGGAACATGCCCATGAAGCCGGCGGCGAAGATCGGCCAGAGATTTTTCCCCAGCGGCACGCGGCCGTCGCGGATCTCCTTGAGTGCGATCGGCGCGAGCCCGATGGCGACGATGCTCCAGCGGAAGAAGGCGAGCGCGAAGGACGGGACCGATCCTGCAAGCCCGCGCGCGAGAATCTGGTTGGAAGCCTGCGCGGTCGCGACCAGGATGAAGCCGATCAGCGCGATCGCGCCAAGCCAGGCGCCGGCAGACAATGCCGTGCCCGCTACCGCCCCGCTGCGATCGTCTGATGCGCCCTTGCCCATCGAGTGACCGAATACTCCATGGCAGCGACGGTGAGAACTGGGATCGCCGCATGCGACGATTGCAGCGCTCAATGGGTCGAAACGACACTCGCGATCTGCACCGGCGCGAGATGAGGCCGGACCACGGAGACCGAGAGCACGGCAAACAGTGCGCAGACCATGCAGAGCCGCATCCGCACCGTCCTGCGATCACTGATCGGCAGGAACAGGAAAAACAGGATCGCCAGGACCAGCAGCACGTCGATCAGGAACATGGATCTCTCCCTCGAAACTGGGGCGAGGATGACGCGATGCAGCCGGGCAGTATGTGGGCGGCGTCACATAGCTGACGGCGCTGATTTCGCGCGACATGCATGATACGGTCGCGCAAAACAAATTCCGTCCGTTCCGGCGGACGAGGGAGGCGCGTCATGCACAAGGTCTGGATCGAAGCGGCGTTGAACGGCCCCTGGAGCCGCGCGCTGCAGCCCGGCATTCCCGACACGATCGAGGCGATCGTCGCCGAGGGCATCGCCTGTGCGAAAGCAGGCGCTGCGATCGTTCACACCCATGCCTATGACGGCGGCGGGCCGCAGACTTTTGATTGGCAGGTCTATGCGCGGATCATCGAGGGCATTCGCGCCAAGGTCGACGTGCCCGTCTATCCCTCCATCCCCGGCCTCGATGCGCGCGGCAACGTTGCCGACCCCAGGGCGCGCTTTGCCCATATCGAGGCGCTGGCCGAGCGCGGCCTGCTCGAATTCGCGGTGGTCGACCCCGGCAGCGTCAACTTCACGCTGACATCGACCACGGCGGAGGCCAGGCCGGCGGAGACCTATCTCAATCCGGAAACTCATATCCGCCACGGGCTTGCCGTTGCCGCGCGCCACAACATCCATCCCGCTTTCGCGATCTACGAGCCGGGCTTCATCCGCGCAGGCGCCGCGCTGGCGCGCGCGAGCGGCGTGAAGTCGCCGGTCTACCGCTTCATGTTCTCGCAGCAATTCGCGTTCTGCTTTCCGCCGAAGCCTTACGGCCTCGCGGCGCTGGTCACGCTGGTGGAGGAGGAAGCACCTGGCGCGCCCTGGATGGTCTCGGGCCTCGGCGTCGACATCACCCCGCTGATCGGCGAGGCCGTGGCGCGCGGCGGCCATATCCGGGTCGGGCTCGAGGACGCCTTGTTGGGCTCGACGGCGACCAATCCAGGCCTGGTCGAGGACGCGGTCCGGAGGGTGCGCGAGCATGGCGGGGAGCCGGCCACGACGGCCGAGGTCCGGAAGGCGCTGGCGAAGGGTTAACCCGCCCGAACGACTACGGAACCGTAATCTTTTCACGCGTCCGTCGGTTGAATTTGGAGGCCTGGAGTCCTATCCCTTGGCCCCATGGACATCCAGATCATCGCCGCCGAAAAGCCCCTGATGGCCCAGGCACGCCCGCGCAAGCCGGCGCCTTTCCTCCCGATGAGCCGCGCCGAGATGGACGCGCTCGGCTGGGACGCCTGCGACATCGTGCTGGTGACCGGGGACGCCTATGTCGACCACCCGAGCTTCGGCATGGCCATCATCGGCCGGCTGCTGGAGGCACAGGGCTTCCGGGTCGGCATCATCGCCCAGCCGGACTGGCAGTCGGCCGAGCCGTTCAAGGCATTGGGCAAGCCAAAGGTGTTCTTCGGCGTCACCGGCGGCAACATGGATTCCATGGTGAACCGCTACACCGCGGACCGGCGCATCCGCAGCGACGACGCCTATACGGCCGGCGGCGAAGGCGGCAAGCGGCCGGACCGCTGCACCATCGTTTATGCCCAGCGCTGCCGCGAGGCGTTCAAGGACGTACCGATCGTGCTCGGCGGCATCGAGGCCTCGCTGCGCCGGATCGCGCATTACGACTACTGGTCCGACAAGGTGCGCCGCTCGGTGCTGGCCGACGCCAAGGCGGACCTCCTGCTCTACGGCAACGCCGAGCGCGCCGTCGTCGAAGTCGCGCAACGGCTTGCCGCGGGCGAAGCGCCGCGCGAGCTCGACGACGTCAGGGGCGTGGCGCTGTTCCGCCGAGTCCCTGAGGACTACACCGAGCTGCACGCCGACGATCTCGACTCCGCCGACGAGGGCGCCACGCGCCAGAAGGGCGCGACCGTGATCCGCCTGCCGGCGCTGGAGCAGGTCGAGCAGGACAAGGAAGCCTATGCCCGCGCCTCGCGCGTGCTGCACCGGGAGAGCAATCCCGGCAATGCGCGGCCGCTGGTGCAGCGTCACGGCGACCGCGACCTCTGGCTCAACCCGCCGCCGATCCCGCTGACCTCGGACGAGATGGACGCAGTCTACGACCTGCCTTACGCCCGCGCGCCGCATCCCTCCTATGGCGATGCGAAGATCCCGGCGTGGGACATGATCAAGTTCTCGGTCACGATCATGCGCGGCTGCTTCGGCGGCTGCACCTTCTGCTCGATCACCGAGCACGAGGGCCGCATCATCCAGAACCGCTCGGAGGGCTCGATCCTGCGCGAGATCGAGAAGATCCGCGACAAGACGCCGGGCTTCACCGGCGTCATCTCCGACATCGGCGGCCCCACCGCCAACATGTACCGGATGGCGTGCAAGGACCCGAAGGTCGAGGCCGCGTGCCGCCGGCCGTCCTGCGTCTTCCCCGAGATCTGCCCGAACCTCAACACCTCGCATGACGATCTGATCCGGCTCTATCGCAAGGTGCGCGAGACCAAGGGCATCAAGAAGGTGATGGTGGCCTCCGGCGTGCGCTACGACCTCGCGGTCGAGAGCCCGGAATACATCAAGGAGCTCGTCACCCATCACGTCGGCGGCTACCTCAAGATCGCGCCCGAGCATACCGAGCGCGGCCCGCTCGACAAGATGATGAAGCCGGGCATCGGCGCCTACAACAAGTTCAAGCGCATGTTCGACGAAGCCGCCGAGCGCGCCGGCAAGAAGTACTATCTGATCCCCTATTTCATCGCGGCGCATCCGGGCACGACCGACGAGGACATGATGAACCTCGCGCTGTGGCTGAAGAAGAACCGCTATCGCGCCGATCAGGTGCAGACCTTCCTGCCCTCGCCGATGGCGACGGCGACGGCGATGTACCACACCGGCGTCAACCCGCTGCGCGGCGTGCGCCACGGCGGCAGCGACAAGGTCGAGGCAATCAAGGGCCTGCGCCAGCGCCGCCTGCACAAGGCGTTCCTGCGCTATCACGACCCCGACAACTGGCCGGTGCTGCGCGAGGCCCTGATCGAGATGGGCCGCCGCGACCTGATCGGATCGCAGCCGCACCAGCTCGTCCCCGCGCACCAGCCGCCCGGCACCGGCAAGGCCGCCGGCACCAGGCGCCCCGTGCGCCCCGGCGGCAAGACGCAGAAGTTCACGACCAAGGGCCTGCGGGTGATGAAGTAGCGGGCGCCGCACGACCAAAGCGCGATGAGATCATCATCGCGCTTTGGCTCTTTGTTTGAGCATGATCTTATTCGGAAAACCGCTGCACACTTTTCCGGATCATGCTTTAGAGATCGAGCACGGCCTCTCCCGACACGGCATCCGTCACGCCGCGTCCGTTGCCCTGGTCCTCGAGCACGGACCTGAAGCTGTCGAGTGTCTTGATCATCGCGGGTCGCGCCGCCATCAGCGCGTCCTGGCTCGCCCAGGTGCCGATCAGGCAGAAGGTCTGATCGCCGGTCTTGATGATGACGCCGTGATCGAGGCCCGGCCATTTGGCCCTGCCGCCCCGGTGCGCGTCGAGGAAGGCGGCTTCCTCGCCCTGCTTCACCTTGAACCTGACCACATTGTAAACCTGCATGATGCGCCTCCCGAAAATGGATTGATGAAAAGCGAGCACCGGACACCTTCCGGCTCAACGGGACAATTTTGCACCCTCCAAAACGAAAAGTCGAAAACAACCCCATGCACAGTAGCGGCGGATAGCGGAATCAAGGGCTTATGGCGCATCGGGATTTCAGTGCGCCTTTGTCGCGCCTGAACCTGCTGATCGGGCACCGACTTCCGAAAAACCGTAAATCGCTTGCCCCGTCGGGCAAAACAGGCGCATCATGCCATCGTCGTCGGAGTGCCCGGCTTGCTGCATCCGGTATCAGGACAGCCGTGTCGCGATCGGCAAGGCCGCGTTGCCAACCCCCGTGCTGTTTGCTATCCGTAATTGCAAGCCAAGCTCGCATCGCATTCCCCACGGGGTGATTTGACAACCGAGCCCGGCGCCGAAAATCTTCCAACACGCTCGACGCGGCGTATCTTCGCGGGTTGCCAGTGATTCGCGGGGAGGACCAGCTTGCGCAGTGAACCATCTTTGCAGCACGCAGCCGATTTTCAGGCTATCTTCGAAGGCGCTCCGGGCCTCTACCTCGTCCTTACCTCGGGCTTTCGCATCGTCGCCGTGAGCGATGCGTATCTGAGTGCGACGATGACCGATCGCGCGTCCATTCTGGGACGCGGCCTGTTCGAGGTTTTTCCTGATAATCCCGACGACCCGGCTGCCGATGGCGTCCGCAATCTGAAGGCTTCGCTGCAACGGGTCCTGCACTTCAAACGAACCGACGCCATGGCGGTGCAGAAATACGATATCCGCAAGCCGGAGGCGGAAGGTGGCGGATTCACGGAACGCTTCTGGAGCCCGCGGAACTGCCCTGTGTTCGGGCCGGACGGACACATCTCCTATATCATTCACTGCGTGGAAGACGTCACGGAGTTCATTCGCCTCAAGCAGCACGGGGTCGAGCAGGACAAGCTGGCGCAGCAATTGCGCGATCAGGCCGGACGAATGGAAGCGGAGATCTTCCTCCGGGCGCGTGAAGTCAAGGACGCGAACGCGCGGCTGGAGGAGGAGCAGCGGCAACGCCAGATCCAGAAGATGGAAGCCGTCGGGCATCTGACCGGGGGCATTGCTCACGACTTCAACAACATCCTGACTGTCATCATCGGGATGACCGAGATTCTTCATGCGGCGGTCGCCCACGATCCGCAGCTGTCAACGATCACCCGGATGATCGACGATGCGGCGGCTCGCGGTGCCGAAGTCACGAAGCATCTGCTGGCGTTCTCTCGTCAGCAGCCGCTGCAGCCGCGCGATACGAACCTGAACGCCCTCGTGGAGGAAACCGCCAAACTGCTCCGGCCCTCGCTGGGCGAGCAGATCGAGATTCAGACCTCTCTCGAGGACGACGCCTGGCCGGCATTCATCGACCCCAACCATCTGGCAACGGCCATCCTCAATCTCGCCGTCAATGCGCGCGACGCGATGCCCGAAGGCGGCAAGCTGATGCTGGAAACCGGCAATGTCGTGCTCGACGATGGCTATGCCACTGCAAATCCCGATGTGAGGCCTGGCCAGTACGTCATGGTGGCCGTAACCGACACCGGTAGCGGCATTCCCGAAGCAATCCGCGACAAGGTGTTCGAACCGTTTTTCACGACGAAGGAGACCGGCAAGGGAACGGGACTTGGGCTCAGCATGGTCTATGGCTTCGTCAAGCAATCCGACGGCCATATCAAGATCTATTCGGAGGCGGGCCACGGCACCTCGATCAAGCTCTATCTTCCCCGCGCAAGCGGGACCGAGGCCTCGCCGGAGCCGACCACGCATGTCGAAATCCGCGGCGGCGACGAGACCATCCTCGTCGTCGAGGACGATCCCCTGGTGCGCGAATACATCAGCACACAGCTCGCGCATCTCGGCTATCGCACGATCCTGGCCGCCAATGGTTCGGAGGCGCTGGCGCAGGTCGAGAACGAAATTGCTTTCGACCTGCTCCTGACCGACGTGATCATGTCGGGCGGCATGAACGGGCGGCAGTTGGCCGAGGCCGTGCTCGCGCGCCGTCCGGATGCGCGCGTCCTGTTTACGTCGGGCTACACGGAGAACGCGCTTCTCAGTCACGGCCGGCTTGAACCGGGCGTTCTGCTGCTGCCGAAACCCTATCGCAGGTCCGACCTCGCGCGCATGATCCGCGTGGCGCTGCATCGAGGCGGGTGAATTCCACGCCTCACCGGTCCACCGGCGCTCCGGGGCCGAGATGATACCGGCTTGAAAAGAACACCAGCGGCGTGGTGTCGCGATAGTCGCAAGCCGAGACCTCGGCGATGATCAGGGTGTGGTCGCTGACGTCGACGTGGCGTGTGACCTCGCAGGCGAACCAGGCGATGCAGCCCTGAAGGCGCGGCAGACCATCGACGATCTCGTAATCCGGCGTCGCGCCGCTGTTCGGCTGGCTGGCGAAATGCCTGGAGAGGTCGCGGCCATGGTCCGGCAGGACGTTGACGCAATAGCGGCCGGTCGCCGAGATCGCGCGGTGCATGCGGCCGGGCATGACGGAGACCAGCACGGTCGGCGGCGACAGGCTGACGGTGACGAAACTGTTCGCGGTCATGCCGCAGACGCGACCGTGCTCGTCGAGTGCGGTCAGCACCGCGACGCCGGTCGCGAAGCGCGATGCGGCCTCGCGGAACGAGGCCGGGTTGGCGCGCGGCATCCCGGTCTCCACGCGCATCGATCTCACGCAATCGCCCTGACCGGCTCCGCCGGCGCCGACATGCGTTCGATCCAGGCCTGGATGCGCTGCGGCGTGGAGATGCGGTCCCACTGCCGGTCCGGATAGTTGAAGTTCTCGGTGAACTCGTTCGCCAGCGCCGGGTTCTGGCTCATCGCGCCGATCAGCATGCCCAGCGCTTCCGTCGGCGGTTGCAGCATGACGTTGGTCCAGCGCGAGGCGGCCAGCACGCGGTCCTGCCGCTTGAGGTCGATTGTCTCGCAGAGGCGCGCGTCGAGCGCGTCGGAATTGACGATCTCCTCGCCGAGCACGAAGGCGGCATAGGAGGCGACATTGGCGCCCTGCCCCATCATGGGATCGACGATGGCATGGACGTCGCCGAGCGCGATGGCGCATTTGCCGTCGTCGAACTCGACCACCGTGTTGCGCACGGTCGGGACCACGCCGCCCTGCAGGAGATCCTGCGGCTGCGCCAGATCGAAGCGCGCGGTGTCGATGCGGTCGTAGGTGGTCGGGTGATGCTTCTCCAGCTTGCCCAGCAGCACCTTCAGGAAGTGCTTTGGATCGGCGTCGTAGCTGAGCGTCGCCAGCTCCTCCATGTCGCCGCCCGGCACGTTCTCCATCAGCAGCGCATTGGCGATGCCGCCGAAGGTGATGGTCGGGATCACGATCATCTCGCCATGGCCGGGCGATACCGAGAGCGTGACGTTCATGGGATCGGGCTGCCGCACGCCGGTATAGAGCCCGACGCAGAGGCGCCGCTGCGGCTGCGAATAGGGCGTGTGCTCCGGCCGGTAGCTGAAGAGCTGGCCCAGCGGTCCCTTGCCGGTCGAGACGACCAGCAGATCGAAGCGGGCAACCAGCGGGCGGATGTCGCGCTCCTCGATGCGGCGATATTCGATCCTGCCGCCGCGCCTCGTGAAGTCCTGCATCAGCGCGGGAAGATAGATCCGGTAGTCGACGGCGCGGCTCGCCTTCGAGAAGTCGCCGCGAAAGCTCAGCGGCTGCGGAAAATTGAAGACGTGGTCGTGGTAGTAATAATGGTCCTTCGGATCGGTCCAGTGATTGACCCCGAGATAGTCCTCGCGCGCGATCGTCACATGATGATGCGCGACGGTGTTGAGCAACCGGATATCGCGATAATCCTCAGGGAGCCGGTCGGTGATGACAGTGGCGTCCACGCCATGCTTTTGCAGGTAAAGCGCGAGATGCAGGCCGGCGATTCCAGCGCCGACAATTCCGATATGGCGTGCCACGTGATCTCCCTCCCTGTGATTGCTTGTTTTGAGAGAGCGTAACGGCCCGCCATGTTGCGCGATACGGAATAAATGGGATATAATTTATTCTAATCAGGAATGAATTATGGACCGGATCGATTGCCTGCGCGCTTTCGTTCGCACCCTCGAGGGCGGCAGCTTCTCGGCGGCGGCCAAGGAGCTCGGCATCGGCCAGCCCGCGATCAGCAAACGCATCGCGATGCTGGAGAGCGAGTTCGGCACGCAACTGTTCTCGCGCACCACGCGCACGCTGAAGCCGACGGCGGAAGCGCACCGCATCTACGATCTCGCGCGGCAGATCCTCGACAGCTTCGACATGGCGCGATCGAGCGTCGAGCAGGCGGCGCCCCGCCCGAGCGGCACGCTGCGGATCGGCGTGCCCTCCTCGTTCGGACGGCGCTACATGATGCCCGTCATCGCCGAATATGTGCGGCACTATCCGGAAGTGCGGGTGGACATCCGCTTCAGCGAACGCTTCGTCAATCTCGTCGAAGAGGGCATCGAGCTGGCGCTGCGGATCGGAAACCTGGAAGCGAGCACGCTGGTCGCCCGCCGGCTCGGCACCGTGCAGCGCTACCTGGTGGCGACGCCCACCTATCTGCACGGGCGCCCGATGCCGCGAACACCGGACGATCTCGGCGCGCACCAGTGCATCGTCTATTCCAGGATGTCGCCGGCGCACCAATGGGCCTTCGAGTCGGAGCACGGCCGCCACGTCGCATCGATCAACGGCCCCATTCATGTCGACGATGCCGATGCGATGCAGGAGGCAACGATGCATCACCTCGGCATCGCCATCCTGCCCGAATGGAATGCAGCGGAGGGGCTGCGCAGCGGCGAGCTCGAACACGTGCTGCCGGACTACGGCATCGCCGCGCTGCCGCTGCATGCGGTCTATCCGGAGACGCAGTGGATGTCGCTGCGCGCCCGGAGCTTCCTGGATCTGCTGGTCGAGCGCGCTGGGCACTTTGTGCCGGCTTCGCCGCATGGCCAGGCCGCACGCGTGGACAGTTGACGCCATCCCTGCCGGTATTAAATGACGCCCATGAAAAAGATCGGATTTCTGTCCTTCGGACACTGGACGCCCTCGCCGCAATCGCAGACCCGCTCGGCGGCGGACACGCTGCTGCAATCCATCGAGCTTGCCGTCGCGGCGGAACAACTGGGAGCCGACGGCGCCTATTTCCGCGTGCATCACTTTGCGCGCCAGCTCGCATCGCCCTTCCCGCTGCTCGCGGCCGTCGGCGCCCGGACAAGCAAGATCGAGATCGGCACGGCCGTGATCGACATGCGCTACGAGAACCCGCTCTACATGGTGGAGGACGCCGGCTCCGCCGACCTCATCGCCGGCGGCAGGCTGCAGCTCGGCATCAGCCGCGGCTCGCCCGAGCAGGTGATCGACGGCTGGCGCTACTTTGGCTATCGCCCGGCCGAGGGCACGAGCGACGCCGACATGGGCCGCCGTCATGCCGAAGTCTTCCTCGACCTCTTGCGCGGCGAAGGCTTTGCCGAGCCCAACCCGCAGCCGATGTTTCCGAACCCGCCGGGCCTGTTGCGCATCGAGCCGCATTCGCAGGGCCTGCGCGAACGCATCTGGTGGGGCGCCGGCTCGAACGCGACGGCGGTGTGGGCGGCCAAGCTCGGCATGAACCTGCAGAGCTCGACGCTGAAGAACGACGAGACCGGCGAAGCCTTCCACGTGCAGCAGGCCGCGCAGATCCGTGCCTATCGCGCCGCATGGAAGGAAGCCGGCCACACCCGCGAACCGCGCGTGTCGGTCAGCCGCAGCATCTTCGCGCTGATGAACGACCGCGACCGCGCCTATTTCGGCGGCGAGCGCGGCGGCGAAGACCAGATCGGCTTCATCGATCCGCAGACAAGGGCGATCTTCGGCCGGAGCTACGCGGCGGAGCCGGATGCGCTGATCGAGCAGCTCAGGCAGGACGAGGCGATCGCGGAAGCGGATACGCTGCTGCTGACGATCCCGAACCAGCTCGGCGTGGCCTATTGCACGCACGCGATCGAGGCGATCCTGACGCATGTGGCGCCCGCGCTGGGGTGGCGGTGAGCTGTCGCTACACGACCTGAGGATGACGTTGACTTCAGCCGCTACCTTGACAATGATGAGGCAGATCAAAAGCACTTGTGACAAGGCCTGATCCGCCTCGAGTCGTCGTCAAGATACGGATGAGACGCCCCGTCCTGAAGATCATCCTGCGGCTCGGTCGCTACGCTGTTCTCCCGGTGGTGGCAATTGCTTGTGTGATCCTCGCCACCTGGCTGATGATCATGGATCGGTACACGATCGCGGCACTGGCCACCGTGCCGATTGTGTTCTCCATATTCACGGTAGCGGCAGCGCTCATGATCGGCCTCCTGCTTCTGCCTTCGCGAAAGCATAGGAGTTTCGAGGCGAGCGAGGAGATCGCCCCCGGTCTCTGGGCCATGTGGAAAGAACTCGATCCCACCTTTGTGCGATCACGGCGCACCCTGCTGATCGACACCGATTTCAATGCCTCGATCGAGGAAGTGAGCCGATACGCCGGACTGTTCGGGCAACACGTCACGATGACCGTCGGCCTGCCGCTTCTGATCGTTCTCGACGAACCTGCAATTCGTGCCATCGTTGCCCACGAGGTCGCACATGCGCAGCTTCGACACACTTCGGGCGGCGCGAACCTCCGGGATTTCATCTCCGCTTCGGAGAATATGCTTTTCTACGCCGATCCGGATCGAACGATAACCGGGCGCATTGCCCTTGCCCTCCTTCATTCCATGCTCGAATGGCTCGAGAGGGAATATCGCGCGTTAAAGCGGGAAAACGAGCTCGGCGCCGATCTCGGTGCGGCAGAGCGAGTTGGGCGGAGCGAGATGGCGCGTGCACTGGTCATGACGGAAGCCTGCGGAACACGTCTCACCGATCTCGTGTTCGCTCCTCTGGAGAAAGAGATCCTGGGCGCAATCAATGCGCCCCGCCCGCCCCTCGATCGGATCATCGGACAGCTCGAAGACATCAGGGCGCACGAGCCGATGATCGCTGCTGCCGTTGCTGGTCTGGATCGTGAGAGCGATCCGGACTCGACGCACCCGCCTCTCGGCAAGCGGCTCGCCAACCTCGGTTACACCGACATTCCCGAGATCGGCGAGATCAGGACATCCGCCATCAACCAGCTACTCTCACGGGACGCGGTCAGAGACCTTCCTGCCCGCTTTGACGGGGAATGGCGGAAGAAGGCGCAGGCGTGGGTCAGCGTCGGCAGATGATCGCGGACGGCGCGCGCCCATAGCTACCGATTCCTATTCTTCCCGCTATGGCCTCTCGCGATGAAGTCGCGCGGATCGCGCAACGCGCGCTTTCCGGCAGGCAGAAGAGGTCTCGCGTTCGGCGCAAATTGGGCTGGCGTCGTTGTTCCTGCCGTCGCGCATGAACAGCAAATGAACACGTCATCTGCTCGCGTCGCGGAACTTCGCGCCTGAGATTTCGCGCATCGCGTCGATGTGTCCGGCGCAGGAACGTTTGCCCATTTGCATATTTATCCCGTGCCTGACTTGGCGATTTTTTGAAAACCCCTGGAGGAGATGGACATGAGGATCCTGAAGCTTTCTGTGGCTGCGGCTGCGCTGCTGGCCGGCACGGCGCTCGCCGTTGCGCAATCGAGTTCGACGGTCGGTACGGGCGGCTCTTCGGCCGGCGGCGGCACCAGCAGCTCGACGGTCGGCACCGGCGGCTCTTCGGCCGGCACGGGCAGCGGATCGGGCTCGGCTTCGACGCTCGGCACCGGCGGCTCGTCGGCGGGCGGCGGCACCAGCAGCTCGACTGTGGGCACCGGTGGCTCCGCGGCCGGCAGCGGTTCGGGCAGCGGCTCGGCCTCGACGCTCGGCACCGGTGGCTCGTCCGCCGGCGGCGGCAAGAGCTCGTCCAGTGTCGGCACCGGCGGCTCCGCCGCGGGCAGCGGCTCCAACTCCGCGTCAACGGTCGGCACCGGCGGATCGTCGGCCGGCGGCGGCAAGAGCGGCTCGACCGTGGGCGCGGCCGGCTCGTCCGCCGGCCATGCCAGCGACATGGGCATGGAGAAGGGCAAAGGCCACCACAAGGGCGATATGAAGAAGGACAAAGATTGATGCCTCGAGCGAGGAGCGGCAGCGATGCCGCTCCTTCGTCCTTGTTGAAGGAGAACTCGCATGAACAGATCCATCATTGCGATCGCAGCGCTGGCCCTGATGAGCAGCGCAGCTCAGGCGGCAACCATGGAAAAGACCGGCAAGACGGCAACGGGCGAGACCTGCAAGGTCACCGTCGAGAAACATGCAGACGGCAGCATTTCGGCGGCCGGCGCGTCGAGCTCGGGCACGACGGGATCGACCGCGTCGAGCGGATCGCTTTCGAGCTCGAGCTCGGCGGGCGGATCGTCGGTGCATGTGCAGGCAGGCGGCGGCAGCGTCTCGAGCTCGTCGTCGACGGCGGGCGGCCCTGGCTCCACCAGTGCCAGCACCATCACCGTCAACGGCTGCACGATCTCGACCTCGTCGCCCTAGTCATCCTGGACGCATCGTCATCAACACAGAGGATTGAAACATGAGAACGCTTGTCACGACCTCGGCGGTCGCGCTTCTGCTTGCTGCCGCCTCACCCGCGCTTGCGCAGAAGAGCATGACCGGAGGAACGGGCGGCTCGGCCGCGGTGGGCGGCACCTCCGCCTCCACCGTCGGCACCGGCGGCACCTCGACCTCGGCGACGGGCAGCACGGGCTCGTCGATCGCAGCCGGCGGAAGCGCCGCGGCCGCGAACGGCAGGGCGCAGACCGGCGTCAGCACCAACAAGGGCAACGGCCCCGTTCTGAATTCCAATGCCCGCGCCCAGGCCCATGAGGGCGGCACGTTCAGCCGCTCGCACACGCGCACCAAGGTGAAGGCGGGTGAAGAAGTGGGCTCGACGACCAAGACGATGTCGCATGTGCCAGGTTCGAAGCCGACCATGTCCACGACGTCGACGACCGCGCGCTAGACGAACCGCTATATTCCTCACCACCTGCTGCCCGACCTGGTCGGGCAGCTTTTGTGTCACCAGTTCAGCCGCCGCTCAGGCTGTGGCTGATGCGCGTCACGATGCGGTCCCATTGCCGCTTCTCCGCCGCGGGGTAGTTGATCAGCACGCAGTGCACATAGCGCCGCGAGAAGTTGCAGCGGTCGTACCAGATCGCGCCGCGCTTGATGCTGGAGACCACGAAGAATTTTGGCGTGATCCGCTTGTAGACGATGCCGGATGGAGGATTCTTCCGGGCCAGAAATTCGGCCGGCGAGAGACCTTGATCGGGAACGGCCTGCACGGTGAGATCGGCGCTGCCGTCCGAGTTTCGAAACCGTTCGCCATAGCCGTCCGGCTTTCCGGCCGGCTCGGTGAAGACCGAGGTGGGAATGTCGACGGCCGTCCCGGATTCCACGATCCGGTAGGTGGTCCAGCTCTCCGCCCGGGCAGCGGACGATGCCGCGCAGAGTGCAACGATCACGGCAGTCATGGTCTTCATGTCGTCCTCATCAGTGGCGCGGCGCCAATTGCAATTCCATCAAGGCGATCCGCTGCAGGGTGGCGGGATCGCGCTCGCCCGTGCCGGCCGTGCGCAGGATGGATTCAGCGAGTGCATTGACATGCGCGGAATGCACGGGCTCCGGCAGGGTCGCGACCGCAGCCTCCAGTGCGGCGGTCATGAGCCCGATCACCTCGGGGGAAAATGCGGCACTGGAAAAGTTCTTCATCGTGCGACCAGCTCCTTCTGCGGGCCGTCGGTCAACGTCGGGAAAAAGTGGGAGTTCCTGCATGACGCTGGAATCCCGCTGCCGTCTTTCGCGCGTTCAGGTTCAGGACTGCGACAAAACACGGCACCGACATGACCGGAACCGACGCCGGTCCACGGCATTTTGCGTCGGCTACGCCGATCGGCCTTCGCGTTCCCCTGCGCATCGAAGGGAGTTCATATGCCGACCAAGCCGACCATCGCGCGCATCTGGCGCGGCCGTACCCGGCGCGACGCCGCCGACGCCTACCAGGCCTATCTGCAAGCCGAGGGCATTCCGCCGCTGATGAAGACGGCCCTTGGCGTGCAGCAATTACGCGAGGACCGCGATGCGGAGACGTGGTTCACCACCATCTCCTACTGGGCGGATATCGACGCGATGTCGGCATTCACCAGGGGGGAGCCGAGCAAGGTTCATCATCTCGCGCGCGATGCTGAATTCCTGATCGAGCTGCCGGAGCGCATCGAGATCCACCGGGTCCTGATCGACGAGCAGGGATTGCGCTGAACGCCGCCGCGCATTTCGCGCTCAGCTGACGTTCAGAACGATCCGCCCCGACTCGCCGCTGCGCATCAGATCCAGCGCGTCGTTGATGTCGTCGAGCGCGAACTCGTGCGTGACGATGCCGCGGTAGCTGACCTTGCCGGCCTCGTCGAGACGAACGAGGCGCGGGATGTCGCGCGCCGGCTGGCATTGCCCGCCTTCCGAGCCCTTCAGCACCTTCTCGAAATGCAGGGGCAGCGTGTAGATCTCGACCTTCTCGCGGGGAACGCCGACGAGGATGCAGCGGCCTTTCTTCGCAGTGACCTCGTAGGCGAGCTCGATCAGCTTCCTGACGCCAGTGGTCTCGACCACCTTGTCGGGTCCGTCGGCCCCCGTGATGGCGCGAACCGCGGCGACGACATCCTCCACCGCGTCGGAGTTGATGGTGTGGGTGGCGCCGAACTGCCGCGCCATCTCCAGCTTGTTGTCGAGGCGGTCGATCGCGACGACCGGATGGGCGCCGACCATCGCGGCGAATTGCACGATGTTCAACCCGACGCCGCCGACGCCGAACACGACGACGGCTTCGCCGATGGCGATTTTCGCATCGTTGTTGACGACGCCGAGCGCGGTCGTCACCGCGCAACCGAGCAGCGGCGCGCTGGTGCGATCGATCGAGGCCGGCACCGGCGTGACGCGGTTCTCCGACACCACGGCATATTCGTTGAACGTGGTGACCCAGCCCGCGTTGAGACGCCTGCCGCGCCAGGAATAGACCGGCGTATTGGACTGGATGCCCTTGCCCGGCCGCCAGTGCATGACGACGGTGTCGCCCGGCTTGCAGGAGACGACGCCGGGCCCGGTATCGACGACGGTCGCCAGCGCCTCGTGTCCCAACAAGTGCGGCAGGAACTTGTCGACGCCCTTGACGGCGTCGATCTCGTTGATCTGTGCGCCGCAGATCCCCGAGGTATGCACGTGGACCAGCACCTGGCCGTGCTCGAGGGTATCAGGCAGATTGATCTCGTCGACGATCAGAGGCTTGCCCGATTCGACGAGAATCGCGGCCTTCGCAGTCTTGATATCCATGGGGAGCGTCCGGTCACTCGAAATAGATGAATTCGTAATCGCCGGTGTAGCCCAGCTTGCCGTACAGCCAGATCCATTCCGAGGTGTGCAGGATCGACTCCGCCGTCAGCGCCCAGCATTCGAGATTGTGCAGCTCGGCGACGTTCCGGTAGCCCTCGACCATGACGTATTTGTTCTTGCCGACCCGCTCGATCTCCTTCAGCGCCGCATCGAGCTCGTAGAGCCTGAGATTGTGCAGCGTGCCGAGCGAGATGACGAGGTCGAAGCTGGCATCGCCATAGGGATAGACGTCCTGGGCGCGATAGTTGAACAGATAGGGCTTCACCTGCTCGTGCGCATTGGCAAGACCGTGCTTGGAGATGTCGAAGCCCACGACCTTCAGGCCCGGCAGGATCTTCTGCATCTCGTACAGCAGGAAACCCTTGCCGCAGCCGACGTCGAGCACGCTGGAGCCGTCCTTGAGGCCGTAGGTCTCGATCAGCGCCCTGGCGACCGGGGCCCAGCGCCCCTCGATGAAGCGATAGCCGCCATAGCCGAAGCGGCGGTCGCCATCCCAATAATCGACCTCGTATTCCCGCGCCTTCAGCGAGCAGCCGATCTTGTCGTCGTTCATGCGACCCATGTAGTCGCGCTTGGTCGCAGCATGCAGCGGCGTAACGATATTCAGCAGTCGTCCCATTGAGCCCTCGGATTCCATCACGCGCTGAGATTGTCTCAAGGCCTTAAGGGCCCCTGCGTCGTGAATCGCGACTCAACCCTAGCACTTTCGCCGAAGGCCTTGGTTGTTTCAGATCAATGAGCATGCGGCGCCGTGCGGGCAAGGGGCAGCGCCCGCACGCTGGCCGCGCTATCGGCTGGAGAATGTCCCGACTGAAGGGACTTGTCGCCAGCGCGACGCCGGAGGGATCGACTCGGCCGCCGCGCGGCCATCCGACACCGCGATGGTGATCGCGGTGCCGGCAGGGCTGGTCAGTTCGACGAAGGTTTCGCCAGGCTCGCGTCCGGCCAGGTCACATAAAACTCCTGACCGCGAACCGACCCGAGGGCCTGCTGAATGCCTTGCGCCTGGATCTCAAGGTAGAGCTTCTTGTTTTTGATGCCGCCCCAGCCTACGCCGCCGAAATAGTTTCCGCCGCTATAGAGATCGTACTGAAACGACTCGTAGAGTTCGGGCACGTCGCTTGCCCGCTGGATCTTCAACGTTCCGTTGGCAAGCGCGTCGTTGAAGCCCGGTAGATCCTTCCAGCTCTCCATGCCGAACTGGAGGATCGTTTGCTCAAAATCTGCATCGCTCAATTCGACGCCCTCAATGCGCACCGCTGCATCCGCGCCGAACCTCTTCAGATATTCGGCCTGATCCCTTGGAAGCTCGGAGAGCTTCATCATGCGCGAAGCGACAAAGCCTTCGCGATCGATAACCCCGCCAGCAGAGATCCCTCCCTTTGCCGCGACCGTCTTTGCGTTGACGAGCATGTCCTTTCCGTTGATGAGCGCGGCGATCTTCAGCAGCGCGTCAGACACGCGGGGCGACAGGCGAGACGACAGAGCGTTGACATGAGGGATGACGCTGACGGGACTTGCTTCGGGCTCGGCAGCCGTCTGAGCGCTGGCGGCTTTCAGGACGGTGAGCGCTGTCGCGCCGACGGAATTGATGGCAACCATTTAGGCCTCCTGGTCTGTGTTACCTGGACGTCCGCCAATCATTGCCGGGTCACAAGCAGGGGGCTGGCCTCATGCCAGTCGTCACGATAGCCGTCGCACCTTCATCAGTTTCGACCGACCGAAGCGGACGCATCGATAAGGACACCATGTCGCCGTAGACAGGACTCCCGGTCGCACTCATCGCACTCGCGGCTGATCAACCTCAGGGCGTGAAGCCGAATCAGTGCTCGCAGGCTAACGGTTCCGATCAAGGCCGCGCAATCTGCGAAATTGCAAGTCTGCCCCCGATAGTGAACCGACTGTTGAATGGCAGGGCTGCGCTCCGGAATCCGCCTGACGTGCCACTGACGCCTGAGCGATGGCCCGGATCGCGCCGAAGGCAGCACTTTCTGCGTGCGTGTGGCTTACCCACCTTAGATCGATCGATGCTTCCGGATCGGGGCGCGTCCAAATGACGCGCCGCGAAGATCAGCCGCGAACCATCATGCATGGGGACATTGGTGGAATGGATTGAAGCAACGGCTCTACACCAGCTCCCGCCACTACGACAACCTAACCGGGAACACTCAACGAACCCGGAGAACGCATGACTGGATAAGACTGGGGGCAACGCAAATGTTTCCGCCGATCGAAGAAACCCTCGCAAACATTGCAGGCTCAACGACTCTCGATGAACTGAAAGCCGTGCTGGCTCGAATTTCGAGAGATTATGGCCTCACGCTCGTAGCGTACAACGCCGCACGCAGACCCGAGACGACGAATGCGCGCAACCCGATCCTGTTGTTCTCATCCGAAGATGACTTGGCGGAACAATACCTCAAACACGATGGCCTTCAGGCAGCCCCCCTCTTTCCAAACGGCCGGAGCGATTTCTTGCCGCTCGACTGGGACGATGCCGCCCCGGAGATGCAGGATGCACGAGCGTCCTTTCGCATGGCCGGCTCTCGCGGCATGACGATCCCGATCCGGGGACCGGGCGGCGAGCATGCGCGCCTGTCGATCGCCTCGAACGTTGCCACGGACATATGGGCCAGCCGGCGGATGACCTATATGCGGGATTTTCTGATCATCGCCCATTTCATTCACGATCAGGCCGTGCGGCTAGCGGGCTTGCGACCCCAGGGGCTCGAACGACTGCTCTCGGCGCGCGAGCGCGAGACGCTTCAGCTCGCCGCGCGCGGCTTCAGCCCGAAACAGATTGCCGCCGACCTGCATCTGTCACCGACCGCCGTCCGCCTCTATCTGCAGGGCGCCCGCACGAAGCTGGAATGTGCGACCCTCACGCAACTGATCGCCAGGGCCGTCAGCCTCGAGATCATTCAAGCCTGACACGGCAGGCACGCTCTCGACCGAACCTGGAAGCCGGGTTCAGTCGCGGACAGGCCTCTGTTTTCAGTCGCCGATCTTTCGACGCGGCTCGTGGTCGGCAGGATCGACGAGGTCGACGTCAATCGCGTGCATGTCGGCCAGGCCGCCTTGGAGGCGGGAGAGGTTGTCGTCGTTTCCCCTTCCGATATCGGACTCCGAGCCGAATCCTGCGCGGTAAGACGCGCCGGTGCGCGCTATTGCACCTCGATGTTGGCGTCCTTCACCAGCTTGCGCCAGCGCTCCTCCTCCTGGGCGACATAGCGGTCGAGCTCTTCGGGCGCGCTGCCGACCATGATGAGGCCTTCGTTGGCCTCGAGCTGCTTGAAACCGCCGGACTTGACGGCCTTCGCGACCGCCTGGTTGAGGCGCGCGATCACCGGCGCGGGCGTCTTTGCCGGAGCGTACAGGCCATACCAGGACTCGGCGGCGTAGCCGGGCACACCGGCTTCGGCGACAGTCGGCAATTGCGGGAACGCGGCCGAACGCTCGGTGGACGTGACGGCCAGCGCCCGGAGCTGCCCGGCCGCCACCAGCGAGGCCGCGCTGGCGACGGTGGTGAACATCACGTCGATCTGCCCGCCGAGGAGGTCGCTGATGGCAGGCGCCGCGCCCTTGTAGGGCACCGCCGTCATCTTGACCTTCGCCATGGCATTGAACAACTCGCCGGCGAGATGCGCCGAGGTGCCGGTGCCGAACGTGCCGAAATTGAGCTTGCCCGGATTGGCCCTGGCCTCGGCGATCAGATCGGCGATCGAGTTGATCTTCGATGCCGGGTTGACGACGACGATATTGAAGGAGCGTGCGATCAGTGAGACTGCCGCAAGATCCTTGTGCGGATCGAACGGCAGCTTGTTGTACAGGCTCGGATTGACCGCATGCGCGAAGGTCGCCATCAGCAGCGAATAGCCGTCGGGATCGCTCGTCGCCACCGTCTGGGTGCCGATGATGGTGCCTGCGCCCGGCTTGTTCTCGATGATGACGGATTTGCCGAGGTCGGTCTGGATTTCCTGCGCCGTCGTCCGTGCGATGATGTCGGTCCCGCCGCCGGCGGCGAAGGGCACCACGATCTTGATGATCTTCTCGGGATACTCGGCCCGCGCCGGCGCAAGTCCAAGGCCCGCAACCACCGCACAGGCGAAGATGGCGAGGCTCAGCCGACGCCGCACGGCAAGAACCTTCATGCGCGCGCTGTGGTGATTGATGATGCCAATGGCCATCTGGAGCTCCATGCGATTCTGTTCAGACATTGAGAACGACCAATCCGTCGGCGGCCTTCACGCCCTCGCCCGCCGGCAGCACGAACACCGGATTGATTTCGGCTTCGGCGAGGCGGTCACCGAGTTGCGCAACCATGCGCGAGAAATCGACGATCGCGGCGGCAAGCGCCCCGACATCGCATTTCGGCCGGCCGCGAAAGCCGTCGAGCAAGGGCCATGTGACGAGATCGCGTGCCATCGCGCGAGCGTCGGCGAGGCTGAGGCCGCCCTCCGGCGGCAGCAGACGCATCGTCGTGTCCTTGAACAGCTCGGCGGTGACACCGCCCATGCCGAGAAGGATCGCGGTGCCCAGGGGATCGCGATGCATCCCGAGAATGATCTCGACGCCGCCTGACACCATCTCCTGAACCAGGAATTGGTCGGGCCGCTTCCCGGTCCTGCGCGCGACCTCTTCCGTCATCGCCGTCACCCGCGCACCGATCGTCTCGGCCGTCAGGCCCACCGCGACGCCGCCGACGTCGCTCTTGTGCGCGATCTCGCGCGAGAGAATCTTGAGCACGACCCGGCCGCCGAAGTCGCGCGCCGCCTGCTCCGCTTCTTCAGCCGTTGCGACCGCCTTCTCTGCGGCGATGGGAATGCCGAAGCGGGCGAACAGCGTTTTGGCCTGCGCCTCATCCAGCGATCCCGACGGGAGGTCGCCGATGTCGACCGTCGTCCCGATCGCGGCCGATGACTGGACCTGTTCCGGCATTCCCGCCCGCAGGAGTCCGTCAAGCGCGGCAGCGCAGCTTTCGGCGGACGTATAGGCCGGGACGCCTCGCCGGGTGAGGACGGAGACCACGTCGGGCGCGTAGGGACTCACATAGGCCATGACGGGCTTGTCGCTGAGCGGCAGGCAGTCGTGGATGGCATCGGCCATCAACGCGGGCGATCCCACGGCCGACGAGCCGGCAATGACGACCAGCGCGTCGTAGGAGGGACTGGCAAGCAGGATGCGGATCGCGGCGCGCAGCAGATCCGGCTGCAGGCCGGCCAGGGTCACGTCGATCGGATTGCGATCGAGCATGGCCTGCGATCCCGACTGCAGTGCGCGCAGTTGCGCGGCCGTCTCGGCATCGGGCGCGGGCGTCGCAAAGCCAGCAACGCCGAGACTGTCGGACACGATGGTGCCGGCACCGCCGGTCGAGGTGAGGATCGCCACGCGCCTGCCGGAGAGCTTTCGTCCCGCCGCAAGGGCTGCGGGGATGTCGAGCAGGTCCTCGAACGTCTTCGCGCGGATCACGCCAAGCTGGCTGAACAGGGCGTCATACATGCGGTCGGAGCCCGCAAGCGCGCCCGTGTGCGAGACGGCCGCCTTTGCACCCGCCTCCGATCGCCCGATCTTGAAGGCGACAATGGGCTTGCCGGCGCGGCGCGCCTTGTGCACCGCCTCACGGAAGCGAAGGGGATTGCGGATCACCTCGATATAGAGCGCAATGACTTCTGTCGCGCTGTCGTCGGCGAGATAGTCGATCACGTCGGCGAGCTCGAGATCCGCTTCATTGCTGGTCGACACCAGCTTGGACAGCCCGACCCCGCGCGCCGCAGCGCGCGACAGCACGGCGCCGAGAATGCCGCCGCTCTGCGAGACCAGCCCGATCGGGCCGGCCGGGAAGCGATCCATCGCCAGCGCGCCGGACGCCGACAGCACGATATTGTCGGTGAGATTAACGAGGCCGATCGTGTTCGGCCCGAGCAGGCGCATGGATCCGGCGGCCTGCATGAGCTGCTGCTGGCGCGCGGCGCCTTCCGCCCCGATCTCTGTGAAGCCGCTGGCGAGAACGATCGCCGCCGCAGTCCCGCGCTCGGCCAATTCGCGCACCGCGACGTGGGCGCGCTCGGCGCCGAGCAGCACAAGGCCGACATCGGGCACGTCAGGCAGCGAAGCGATGTCGGCGTAGCATTTCAGACCGCCGATCTCGGCGACCTTGGGATTGACGGGATAGATCTTGCCCGCGAAGCCGTGCTTCTGCAGATAGGAGATCGGCCGCCCCGACGTCTTGCCGGGGTCGGCGGATGCGCCGATGACGGCGATGCTGCGCGGCCGGATCAGGCGTTCGATCGCGCTCATCGCTCAATCCTTCGAGGCGGATTGTGCGAGGAACGCCGTCACGGCGTCGCGATGTTCAGCACTGGTGTAGCAGATGGCCTGCGCCTGGCTGCCGAGATTGAAGATGTCGTGCGCGGAATGCTCGAAGGTCTCGTTCAGAATCTTCTTGCTGAGCGCCAGCGCGGTGGGAGATCCCTGCGCCAGTTCGGCGGCCCAGGCCTGCGCGGCGGGCAGGAGGTCGGCCGCCGCCACCTTGCGATCGACGATGCCGAGCGCGACCGCCTCGTCGGCCTCGACGACGCGTCCGGTGAAGATCAGCTCCTTCGCCCTGGGAAGCCCGACCCGGCGCGGCAGGAAATACAGCCCGCCGCCGTCGGGGATCAAACCGCGCTTGATGTAGGACCAGGTGAATTTCGAACGTTCCGTGCCCATGACGAAGTCGCAGGCGAGCGCGGTATCGGCACCGAGGCCGGCGGCGGCGCCGTTGACAGCGGCGATCACAGGTTTCGGCAGGCCCAGCAGCAGCGCCTGCACGTGATGCACGCCCTGCTGCCGGCTCCAGCCGTTGAAGGCGACCTCACCCTGCGGCGCCGCGAGCCGGCGCTTCATTCCACTGATGTCGCCGCCGGCACAGAAGGCGTTGCCGCGCCCGGTCAGCACCAGAGCCTTGATCGCCTTGTCGCGGGCAACGGTTTCGAGCGCGCTCGCGAACTCGGCGCGCATCTCGTCGCTCATGGCGTTGCGCCGTTCCGGGCGGTTGAACGCAATCGTCGCGACGCCGGCTTCGACGGAGAATTCGATGAGCTGATAGGACATGGAAACTCCTTGGTTGGCGCCAGATCGATCACCGCGGGGGCGATCCGCACGGGCTTTCGAATGCCGATTCAGGCGGTACTGTTTCCTCGTCGCGCCGTCCGCAGCCGGGCATTCTTGTTTCCCGCTGCGTATAGCGGCTTGCACCCTCGCAAACATCCCCTTAATTCCACTTAGTGGAAATGGCGGAGGCTGGCTTGGCGCAGGCACGCACATATGCGGGCGGGGTTGACGGCAACCGGTCGCTCGAACGGGGCATCGAGATCCTCCGGGCGTTCCGGCCCGGCGTGGACACGCTCGGCAACGGCGAGATCGCGGAGCGGACCGGATTGCCGCGATCGACGGTGAGCCGGCTAACGCGGACGCTGGTCAATTCCGGGATGCTCGACGAAGTCCGCCTTGAGCGGACCTACCGCCTCGCGGCATCTGTCATCAGCATCGGCCACGCGATGCGGACGGGGTCGCCCGTGCTCAACGCCATCGGCCCGATGATGCGCGCGGAATCGGCCAAGCGCCGGCTGAATGTCGGGCTCGCGACGGCGGATCGCACCATGATGGTCTATCTCGAATCGATCCGCTACAGCCCGCGCGCGGCGCTGCGCAACGCGGTCGCCGGCCAGCAGGTTCCGATGGAGCTGACCTCGCTCGGCCGTGCCTACCTCGCCGGCATTGCCGCAGGCGAGCGCGAGCGATTGCTGAAACTGTTCAAGCGGCGCAGCACGGCGGCCACCAAGGCGTTGCTGACGGACGTCAGGAGGTCGATCGCCGCCGTCGAACGCGACGGCTATTGCGCGGTGTCATGGCAGCCCGCCGTTCTTGCCGTCGCAACGCCGATCGTGCTGGACGGGCTTCCGGTCTACGCCCTCAACATGAGCCTGCAAAATGTCGACCGCTCGGATGCGCTGGCGAGCGAGATCGGCGCGTACCTCAACGCCTTTGCGGCCAAGTGCAAGGAGGCGCTGGCGGGCCGGTGAACCGACCGCTACAGCTTCCCATAAACGCGCGCGGCGACCGCCTTCAGCCGCTCGACCGAGCCGGACTCGGGATGCGGCTTGACCGGTGCGAATACGATCAAAGCCTGCCTGCCGTTCTTCCAGACGTAGATGGTGACGGCGTTGCCGTTGCCCTTGGTGCAGGAATGCTCGCCGAAGGCTTCGCTGCCGAGTTCGGGGATCGCCACGTGCTTGCAGGGGGATGCGCGCTTCATCATGCTGACGACCGTGTCGCGCGACATCGCGATCACCGCGGCGGTCATGGTGTTGGCCTCGCGATCGAACATCATGCAGCTGCCTGCGCCGGTGCGCTGGACCGTCAGCGTGCTGCTGTCGAGAAAGCCGTCGGCATCCGCGGCCGCGAGCCACTCGCAATTGCCGAACCGCTCGCTGCTCTTGCCGACGTTGGCGATGGCAATGCGCGCGGCTTCGGTAATCGGCCCGAGCAGCGCGCCGTCGGCGCGCCGGCCGGTCGGATAGACACTGATCTGCAGGATATAATCGCCGGACAGAGCGACGATCGAGGCCTCCTGGCGCTCGGCGCCGGCGGCGGTCGTGCCGCCCTGGCCTTCCTCGCCGATCCCCGCGACGGCGTTCAGCGGCATGCGCTCACCGAGCGTCTTGACGAAGGTCGCGTACAACTCCTTGGCGCGGTCGTTGTCGGGATTGCGGAACACGCTCAGCATCATCGTGTCACCGCGCCCGCCCTGGTAGATGCAGCCGCGGCCGTCCTGATTTGAGATCAGCGACCATTTGAGCGCCGGCATCGCGCCGGCGAGCTCCTGCGCACTGATGAACGGGCAGGTTTCAGCCGCGCGCGCGGGAAGCGCCGGGATGGCAGCCAATGCAAGGAACAGAACGAGGCGGGAGAGCAGACGAGCGATGGTGGGCATGAGACAACTTATTGCTTTGCCGTGGCGCGATGAAACAGTGGTCGCACAAGCGGCGGGGCCGAACAACCGGTGACGGACCGCGATCCTGCGCGACGCCTCATGATCACCGGCCCTTCAACTCCTGTGCGACGCGCTCGACCGCCTTTGGGCCATCGGAATCGAACGGGGCCAGTTCGGCGTACTTCCTGAAATCCGCCAACGCGCGTTGCAGATCATGCTTCCGTTCCCATGATTCGCCCCGATTGTAGAACGCCATGACGTAATTCGGGTCGACCCGGATCGCCTGGTCGTAGTCCGCGATGGCGCGGTCGTACTGGCCTTTGAATTGATAGGCATTGCCGCGATTGCTGAGCGCCATGGCAGAGTTCGGGTCAATCCGGATCGCCTGGTCAAAATCCGCGATGGACCGGTCATATTGGCCACTGCGCAGATAGGCGACGCCGCGATTGTTGAGCGCATTCGCGGAGTTCGGCTCGAGCCGGATCGGCTGACTAAAATCGGCGATGGCGCGGTCGTGCTGCCCTTTGAGCTGATAGGCGACGGCGCGATTGGAGAACGCCGTCGCATCGTTCGGGTTGAGCCGGATGGCCCGGCTGCAATCTTCAATGGCCTTGTCGCCGTCCTGCTTCTCGGTCCACGCCAGGCATCGATTGTTGAACAGCAAGGCAAGCTCGGCGCCGTCATATCGACCCGAATCGATCGCGCGTGTGCACGTCGCGATGGCCTGGTCGCCGGGCGCCTTCCCGCAGCTCTCGAAATCGTCGGCCGCCGCGGGCATCGCCGCCAACGAGACGGTCGACGCGAAGGCCAGAGTCACGAGTGCACTGCGAAGAATTGGCGTCATAGGATGTCTCGCATACCTGGCTTGGGACCGGCGACGCCTGGCGGCCCGCCTGCATCTCATTCATGACTCTTTGGTCGCCAACACGCGGCACAGGGTTCGAACGCATACACAATTGAAATTGCTTGTGATTTCTTCCTGTCCCAATGGTTCGACGGCTGTCGGGCCGATCTCCGCCTCACCCGCGGTCGTCGGGATTTCAACGCGCCTCACAACAGCGTGCGCCTTTCGCTCCGGGATCGTAGTATTGTCGTCGGAAGCCGTCGGGGCTTCGAGACCGAAGAATTCGCGTTAACGCGCGATCGCGTGCGCTCGAAGAGATGCACTCCAGAAGCAAGCTGATGATCGCGGCTACGGTCCGACGGCGCGGCAAATGGAGGACATTATGGCGTGGCGTGACGACAACGCACGGGCAACCCTCATCCGCGATGCAGCAGGCAGCGTGCCGGCGGGCAAGAGCCCCCGGGCCTTTGCCGAGCCTTTGTTCGGCTACACAAATATCGAGGATCTCGCCAATTACGACGCCGCCTCGCTTGCCCTCCTGGCGGAGCAGGCCTGGGAGCACGTGCAGCGGCGCACGGCCGGCAGCGCCGACATCCGCGTCGCCAACCCGACATTGCCGAACGGGCGCGAGATTTCCGTGCTCGAGATTCTCAACGACAACATGCCCTTCCTGTTCGATTCCACCATGGCGGAGCTCGCCGAGCAGGGTATCGAAGTCACCCTTGTCGCTCACCCGATCATCGCCGTGGAGCGCGACGATGAAGGCAAGCTGCTGCGTTTCTACGGCGAGGCGCTGCCGGAGGGAGCAAGGGGCGCGCGCGAGAGCCTCATTCATCTCCACATCACGCGCCTGGACGCCGATGCCGATCGTCAGAAGCTGATCGACGGCCTCACCAGGACGTTGAGCGATGTCCGCGCCTGCGTCGCCGACTGGCGCGCGATGCGAGACCGCGTCGAGGAAGCGATCAAGACGTTCTCTTCCAATCCGCCGCCGCTGCCGATCGACGAGGTCGCCGAAGCCAATCAGTTCCTGCAATGGCTCTGCGCGGACAATTTCACCTTCCTCGGCGTGCGCGAATATCGCTTCTCGCCCGACAGCGACGCGTCGGACGACATTACGACCGGCGAAGGCCTCGGCATCCTGCGCGATCCCGACGTGAAGGTCCTGCGCCGCGGCACCGAAATGGTGGTGATGACGTCGGAAATTCGCGAGTTCATGCACGAGCCGACCCTGCTGATCGTCTTCAAGGCGAATGTCTCCAGCCGCGTCCATCGCCGCATCCGGATGGATTATGTGGGCATCAAGCTCTATTCGCCCGACGGCCGGCTCGAAGGCGAGTTGCGCGTCGTCGGCCTTTTTACCTCGGGCGCCTATACCCGCTCGGTACGGCAGATCCCCTATGTGCGCCACAAGGTGTCGCGGGTGCTGCAGCGCGCAGGCTTCGACCCGAACGGCCATTCCGGCAAGGCGCTGATGCATATTCTCGAAGACTATCCGCGTGACGAGCTGTTCCAGATCGACGTCGACACGCTCTACAATTTCGTCATCGAGATCCTGATCCTCTATGAGCGCCCGCGCGTCCGGGCGCTGGCGCGGGTCGACAAGTTCGACCGCTTCGTCTCCATCCTCACCTTCATCCCGCGCGACAAGTACGACACCGACGTCCGCACGCGCGTCGGAGCCTTCCTGGCGCAGGCTTACAAGGGGACCCTGTCCGCCTCCTATGTATCATTCCCTGAAGGCGCGCTTGCGCGCGTCCATTTCATCATCGGGCGTTATGAAGGCAAAACGCCTGTCGTCGAGGTCGCCACGCTCGAAGGCGGGATCAGCGCGATCGCCGCGACCTGGGTCGACAAGCTGAAGGCCGCGCTCACTGCGACGACCGACGGCATGCGGGCGCGCATGCTCACGAATCGTTATGCCCGGGCCTTTGCCGGTGGCTACACCGAAATTTTCAGCGCCGAGCAGGCCATCGCCGATATCGCCACCATCGAAAAGCTGACGCCGGCTCGCCCGGTCACGATTTCGGTTCACCGCTCCGAGGAGCACGATTCCAAGCACCTCGGCTTGAAGGTCTTTTCGGACGCCGCACCGCTCTCATTGTCATACCGCGTGCCGGTGATCGAGAATCACGGCCTTCGCGTGGTCGACGAACGCACCTATCAGATCGTGCCCGGTAACCGGCCGGAGCCGGTCTGGCTGCACGACATGACGATCGAGACCGGTGACGGCCAGCCCATCGAGATCACCCCGGAATTCAGCCAACGCCTGGAAGCCTCGATCATGGCGGTGGTCACCGATCGTGCCGAATCCGATGGATATAACGGGCTGGTCCTGCGCACAGCGCTCGGCTGGCGCGAAGTCTCGACCATCCGGGCGCTGTCGCGCTATCTGCACCAGATCCGCGCTCCGTTCACCCAGGATTACATGTGGGAGACGCTGCGCAAGAACGCCGCGATCACGGCCAACCTGGTCGCGCTGTTCCAGACCCGCCTCGATCCGCGCCTCGCCTTGACGGATCGCGAGCGTTCGGCACGCGAGGCGGCCCTCCTTGCCGAGATCGAGGAGCAGCTCAAATCCGTCGCCTCGCTCGATGAAGACCGCATCCTGCGCCGTTTCACCAATCTGGTGCAGTCGGCCATCCGCACCAATTTGTGGCAGGTCGGCCGGGACGGACATCCGCGGCCGGTGATCTCCTTCAAGTTCGACGCCCGCCGGATCGAGGACCTGCCGCCTCCCCGACCGCTCTATGAGATCTTTGTTTATTCGCCCCGTGTCGAAGGCATTCACCTGCGTTTCGGCAAGGTGGCGCGCGGCGGACTGCGCTGGTCGGACCGGCCGCAGGATTTCCGTACCGAAATCCTCGGCCTGGTCAAAGCCCAGCAGGTCAAGAACGCCGTGATCGTGCCGGTCGGCGCCAAGGGCGGCTTCGTGCCGAAGCGCCTGCCGTCGCCTTCCAATCGCGACGCCTGGCTCGTGGAGGGCACCGAAGCCTATCGCATCTTCGTTCGCTCGCTGCTCGAGCTCACCGACAATTTCGAAGACGATGTCGTCGTGCCGCCCGACTCGACGATGCGTCACGACGGCGACGACCCCTACCTCGTCGTCGCCGCCGACAAGGGCACCGCCACCTTCTCCGACATCGCCAACGCGATCTCGGCCGAGAAGAACCATTGGCTCGGCGATGCCTTTGCATCCGGCGGCAGCCAGGGCTACGACCACAAGAAGATGGGGATCACGGCGCGCGGCGCCTGGGAGGCGGTCAAGCGCCACTTCCGCGAGCTCGGCACCGACATCCAGACCATGCCGTTCACCGCGGTCGGCGTCGGCGACATGTCCGGCGACGTTTTCGGCAACGGCATGCTGCTCTCGCCGGCGACAAGGCTCGTGGCGGCCTTCGATCATCGCGACATCTTCATCGATCCCTCGCCCGATCCGGCCGTCAGCCTGGCCGAACGCAAGCGCCTGTTCGACCTGCCGCGATCGAGCTGGCAGGACTACGACAAGTCGCTGATCTCGCAGGGCGGCGGCGTGTTCTCGCGACAGCTCAAGGCGATCCCGCTCACTCCGGAAATGCGCACCCTGCTCGATCTGGACAAGCCGCAAGCCACGCCTTTCGAGGTGATGACGGCAATCCTGAAGGCTCGCGCGGACCTCTTGTGGTTTGGCGGCATCGGCACCTATATCCGCTCCTTCGGGGAAAGCGACGATCAGGTCGGGGACCGCGCCAATGATCCGATCCGCATCACGGGTGGCGATGTGCGCGCCCGGGTGATCGGCGAAGGGGCCAACCTCGGCGTCACCCAGCGCGGCCGCATTGAAGCGGCGCAGAAGGGCGTCAAGCTCAACACCGATGCCATCGACAATTCGGCCGGCGTGAATACGTCCGACGTCGAGGTCAATATCAAGATCGCGCTGGCGCGCCCCGAGCGCGAGGGACGTCTCAGCCCCACCGAGCGCAACAGCCTGCTCGCGACGATGACCGACGAGGTCGGCGCGCTGGTGCTGCGCAACAACTATCTGCAAACGTTGGCGCTCTCGCTCGCCGAGCGCAAGGGCGTGGCCGAGACCGGCTTCCTCACCCGCCTGATGCAGTCGCTCGAACAGCGCGGCTTGCTCAGCCGCGCGGTGGAGTTCCTGCCCGACGACGCCGTGCTCGCCGAGCGCACACGGCGCGGCCAGTTCCTGACGCGGCCCGAGCTTGCCGTGCTGCTCGCCTACGCCAAGCTCACCCTCTACGATGACCTGCTGCTGACCGGCGTGCCGGACGATCCTTATCTCGCCCGCAGACTGTCCCTGTATTTTCCGCGCGAGCTTGTCGGCAAGTTCCCGGCCGCGGTCGAACTCCATCGCCTCCGTCGCGAGATCATCGCAACCAGTCTTGCCAATGCCGTGATCAACCGCGGTGGGCCGGCCTGCATCGTGCGCCTGACCGACGAGACCGACGCCGATATCCCGACCATCGTCATGGCGCAGGTGGCGGTGGACGCGATCTACGAGCTGAGGCGGCTCAATGACGCGATCGACGCGCTCGACACCCGCATCGACGGGCAGTTGCAGCTCGGCCTCTACGCGACGATCCAGGACCTTTTGATCTCCCGCATGGTCTGGTACGTGCGCAATGTCGATTTCAAGGACGGCCTCGAGGCGGTGATCGGACGCTTTGGCCCGGGTGTCCGCGAGATCGCGGCCTCCCTCGACACCACCCTGCCGCCGGACCTGCAGGCCGCGCGCGGCAAGCGGCGCCAGGAACTCACCGATGCCGGCGTCCCGGCCGGCCTCGCCGGCGAGCTCGCCGATCTCGACGCGCTGATCGCGGCACCCGATATCGTGACGATCGCCGAGCGCACCGCGCGCGCCATCGGCGATGCCGCCGCAACCTTCTTCGCCGCCGAGGCGAATTTCCGTCTCGACCGCATCATCGCCGCCGCGCGCAGCGTGCCGGCGAACGATTATTTCGAGCGCATGGCGATCGATCGCGCCGTCGAGCAGATCGCCGGCGCCGAAAGAAGGCTGGCCGCAGATATGCTGGCAACCGGCCAGTCCGGCCATGCGGCCGTCGAGACATGGCTCGCGGCTCACCCCGAAGCGACGCGTATCCGCCGCTCGGTCGAGGAAATTGCCGCCAGCGGCCTGACGCTCGCCAAGCTGACGGTGGCGGCGAACCTGCTGGGGGATCTGGTCAAAGCCTGAGAGTGTGCGAGGCAGCGAGGTAAAAGGTGCAGTGACAGCGCAGGATGCAGCCGTGAATGGAGGAATCCAATGATCCACGCCACTTGCCATACCGCCGACAACGTCCGCTGCATCGAGTTCGATGCCACACCGTGGTTCAGCGAGGCTGATGCGCCGAGCATTATCGATCTGGCCCAACGCGGCTGGACCAGCACGGCGATTGCGGATTCCCTCGAGCGCCGACGAGGGTACGAACGCCTGCACGACCTCGTCGAGTATGCGGCGAAGCGACTGCAACCGGAATCCCTGGAGGACCCGACCTGGGACACATTCGAGTGTGTCGTCGATGGACCCGAGGCCGTCGCCTGGCTCGAGAAGAACCGGCCCCACATTGTGGCAAGGATCCGGTAGGCCACCGTAAGCGCAGCAGAGGCCGCAATGGATCGGCTGCCTCGCGATCGAAGCGAAAATGGCGCGCCCCGGAACGATTTGAAGGCCCGACCCAATTGCGGCATTCGAGGGCGAGGCCTATGCTGACGTCCGGCAATCACGCGGCCGCCCAACGTGCGGCGGGGGCAGCCTCACGGTGGATGGCTCGCATACCCATCCGAAAGGTAGCGCCATGACCATTGCCCCCACACTCCACCGATACCTGGCTGCCGAGAACATCCAGTACACCGAGATCCCGCACGTCTTCACCATGACGTCCGCGCGCACGGCGCAGGCCTGCCACGTCCCGGGCGACCGTTTCGCCAAGGCGGTCGTGTTGCGGCATGACGGCGGCTATATGCTCGCGGTCGTGCCGGCGTCGCACCATCTCAACCTGCCGGACCTGAAGGAGAGGCTCGGCGCGGATCTCGTGATGGCGAACGAAACCGAGATCAACCGGCTGTTCGCGGACTGCGCGCATGGCGCCGTTCCGGCGGTAGGCCGGTGTTACGGGCTCGATCTCATCGTCGATGACAGCATCCGGGCGCAGCCCGAGATCTATATCGAAGCCGGCGACCACGAGACGCTGCTGCAATTGACCCACGCGCAGTTCGAACGGCTGACGGCCAATGCACCGCATGGACGCTTCAGCATGCACGATTGACGCAGCGGTCGCGCCCGGTTCGTTATATAATCGCGTTACGGGGGCTGCGTTCGCAACGGAGGTCCTCCCATGAAGGTCAAGGACGTGATGCACAAGGGCGTCGACTGGGTCAGCCCGGACACCCCGATCACCGAGATCGCGAAGTTGATGCAAGGGCACGACATCGGCTGCATTCCGATCGGCGAAGACGACCAGCTGATCGGGATGGTGACCGATCGCGACATCGTCTGCAAAGGCCTCGCGAGCAAGAGCTTCAACGCGCGCATGACGGCGCGGGACGTGATGACCGAAGGCATCCATTGCTGCCGGGAAGAAGACGATCTGGCGAAAGCCATACATCACATGGAGACGCTGAAAATCCGCAGGCTGCCCGTGATCAACAAGAGCAAGCGGATGGTCGGCATGATCAGCCTGGGTGATGTCGGCCAGTTCGCCACCGCCGATGTGGTGAGCCAGTGCGTCAAGAGCGTGTCGGCCCATCATTGACGGCAACCGCCACGTCCGCGCCGGAACTTCGTCGCATCGCTCGCAAGCTTCGCTGCCGGCGAAACGCAGCAACTGCGCAACTCATCCTGAACTAGTTCTTGGATTAGTTCTTGGCGTTCCGCATCTTGCTCGCTCCCCTGAGCGGGATCGCCGGTGGCGGAGCTGGATTCGCCCAGCCCGTCATCTGCAAACAGGTGAGCAGATCGACATAGCTTGGTATTCCCGCTGCCGCAGCCTCGCCTTCGCAGCTTTCGCGCGCAGGCCCCGGAACGGTCAGCCAGGCCGAACTGAGCTGTTGCTGTGCAAGCGTCTCGTCACGTACGCATTCGCCGGCGTCCTGCGCCAGGGCGAGTCCCGACGCTTTGTCGTCAGCGGAAACGTCCCTGCACATGGCTTCCACGTTGAAGACGGGCATGCGGTCCGAACCGGCATCGCGGGCTGGCCAAGAAGCGGCAGGACCAAAAGCGCTGCTTTCATGAGATCCTCCCTCAAATCGGGTTGGAGAAGACCAGACGCTAAGCCTGGTTTGTTTCCGGCTCGCTTCATCCGGCCGGCAAGGGGTTTCATCCCTGCCCCCGGCGGCGCATGGTGGACGTTCCGAGGGACGCAGCGATGCCGTGCGGCGAGCGAGATCGGCGCCGACCTCAACGCCTTCGCGGCCAAGTGCAAGGAGGTGCTGGCGGGCCGGTGACGTCAGCTCGCGCGCGAGGCCACATTTGGCAGCAGCTTGAGCCTGGCCGCGATGCGGCCGAGTTCGAGCAGCGAGCCGGCCTGCATCTTCTGCATGGCCTTGCTGCGATGAACCTTCACTGTGGCCTCGGCGATGCCGATATCGAAGGCGATCTGCTTGCTCAGGCGGCCGTGAGCCACCAGGATCACGATCTCGCGCTCTCTCGGGCTCAACGACTCGAAGCGCTCCTTGAGGACGGCCAATTCCCTTTCGCTCTCGCGCCGCGCGCGATCGCGAGACAGTCCAGTCTGGATGGCGTCGAGCAGCTCCTGGTCGCGCACCGGCTTGGTGAGAAATTCGATCGCGCCGCGCTTCATGGCCTGCACTGTCATCGGGATGTCGCCGTGCCCGGTGACGAAAATGATCGGGATCTCGTTGTTGGCCTCGGCCAGCTCGCGCTGGAGATCGAGGCCGCTCTGGCCGGGCAACCTGACGTCGAGCACCAGGCAAGCGGGACCATCAGGGGGATCGGAACTGAGAAACTCCGGTATCGACCCGAACAGCTGGGCATTGACGCCAACCGATCGCAACAGCCGTCCAATCGAAGCGAGGACATGCGGATCGTCGTCGATCACCAATACGGTAGAACTTGCGGAAGACATCGTATCGCTCGGATTCACGACAAATCTCGAAGACCACTGCGCACGAATTCTAGCTCCAATCGGTAAAACTGGCCAGCCCAACTTGCTCGAGACGATCAACGACGGGCATTTGGACACAGTTCGCAGCAATCCGTCCGTGCCTGCAAACCGCGCAGAATTCGCGCAGGCTAAGCCAAAGTTTAGGGGGCCCGGCGCTGAACTCGTGGCATTATCTGGACTTCTGGTCCCATTTCACGGAGCGTGTCTGGCCCCCACCAGGCGGGTTAGCGAAGTGCCACAGGCCCGCATATGAAACAACAGCTGGTATCGATCGTTGAGGACGATCGATTTTTTCGGGAGTCGATGGAAAGACTGCTGAGGTCGCTTGGCTACAAGGTCCACGCATTCCCGTCCGCCTCCCAATTTCTCTCATCGCCTCATCTCGGCGAAACGGCTTGTCTTATCGCCGACGTCAACATGCCCGGGATGACCGGACTTGCGCTCTATAAGCAGCTTGTCGACACAGGCCGCAGAATTCCAACGATCCTCGTCACAGCGTTTCCGAATGACATTGACCGCGCGCGAGCGCTTGCCGACGGGGTCGCGCTTTATCTGGCCAAGCCGGTCGACCATTCGACTCTCACACAGTGCCTCAGCGAAATTCTCGCCCCGTGAATTACCTCCCGATAGCCAACTCCTCTTCGGCGTTGGGTAGTGTGAACCGGAACACGGCGCCGCGCGGCTCGTTGACCGACGCCCACAGCTTGCCGCGATGTGCGTCGATGATGGATCGGCAGATGGCGAGCCCCATCCCCGTCCCGCTGGGCTTGGTGGTATAGAACGCCTCGAAGACGCGCTCGATATGCGCGGGATCGATCCCCGGTCCGGAATCCCGGACCGCCACGACGACCCCGGTCGACTCACGCTCCGTGCTGATGAGCAGCTCCCGCGCGGCCGGCTCGACCGAGCCCATCGCTTCCACTGCGTTGAGGATCAAGTTCAGCATGACCTGCTGCAATTGAACGCGATCTCCCTGGACGGGAGGCAATCCATCGGCAAGCCGGATCTCGGCCAGGACGCCGCTGCGCACCGTCATGCTGCGCGCGAGCGCGGCCACCTCGGCAATCGCCGCATTGAGATCGAAGCGATCCTTTCGCGGCGGCGATTTCCTGATCTGCTCGCGAATCCCGCCGATGATATCTCCGACCCGATCGGTATCCGATACGACCGAGGTGATCGCCTCGATCGCCTCGCCCAGATCAGGCGGCGCCATCTCCAGAAAATTCTGCGCCGCGCGCGCATTGTTGCGGGCACTCGCGATCGGCTGCGTGATCTCATGCGCCAGCGACGCCGCCAATCCTCCGAGCATGCTGACACGGTTCATGTGGGCGAAATCGGACTCCAGCTGACGCAGCGCGTCTTCGGCGCGCTTGCGCTCGGTCAAATCAAGGACGAAAGATACGCCCTGGTTGCCGTTCTCCTCGAAGGTCGTGGCGCCGACGAGGACAGGCACGCGGCTGCCATCCCGTCTAAGGTATTCCTTCTCGTAGGGCTGTGCGACGCCGGTCTTTTTCAGATCGTCGACGCCCCGCGCGCTGCGATCGCGCCATTCCGGCGGCGACAGGCCGGTCCACAGCATGCGGCCGTCGGCAAGGTCCCGACGGTCGTAGCCGAGCATGCGGAGGAAGGCGTCATTGGCCTCCAGGATCCGGCCATCGAAATTCCACATGAAGATTCCGATGATGCTGGAGTCCGCCAGCCGGCGGATCTTGGCCTCGCGCTCTTCGAGGTCGCGGTAGAGCCTGGCATTCTCAAGCGAGATCGCAGCTTGCGAGGCGAGCAGCTTCAGAACCGCGATCCGCGCCGGCACGAAGGCGCGGGAGCTGAGATTGTTCTCGAGATAGAGCACGCCGATCAGCTTGGTCTGATTGATCAAGGGCAGGCAGAGAACCGAACGAGCCTGGTGCTGATCGATGTAGGGATCGGCGACAAACGGATTCCGGGCCGAGGCGTCGTCGAGGAGCACGAGCTCGTGCGTGCGCTGGACATAATGGAGGATCGATTCCGGTAAGGCAGCCGCGCTGACGGCAACATCGCTCGACTGCACGACAATGGCGTCGTCGCGGGTCCTGGCCTCTGCAGCGATCCGCAATTCGCTGCCGAACGGCAGCAGCAGCAGCCCTCTCTCCGCGCCGGCCTGCTCGATCGCGGAACGCATCAGCGTGTCGAGCAGCTTTCCAAGCACGATCTCGCTCGAAGCCGTCTGCAGCACGTTGGTCACGGTGGCAAGGTCGAGATACTCGACCGGCACGCCGAAGGTGCTTGTCGGGCTCCTCGGCTGTTGCTCCCCTGCGAGTTCGGGGTGCTCCTCGTCGAGCTGCATCACCTTGGCGACAGCACCCCAACGGACATAGCAGTGCCGGGCATTGCGAAGATAGGCGTGCGCGCTCGTCTCCAGACCCAGCGTCGTGTAGAAATGCGACGCGATCTCATTGGCGATCGCCTCGTTGTGGACGAAGCCGTTGGCGCGGGCGAGCCTCACCGCGCGCTCGTAGAGATCAATCGCCTCGCGGTCCCGTCCTCGCAACCGGGCGATCTCCGCTCCGACCAATGCGGCGCGGTGCTCGAAATTTTCCGGGCAATTGCCGGACCATTCCTGAAGCTGACGATGGTGGGCGGCCAATGCGTCCAGATGCGCGTCGCGCTCCGCTTCGCCGGGCGCGCCGCAAGCAGCCGCCCGGGCCAAGGCCGCATAAAAATGATACTCCGCTCGCTCGAAGAACGCGGGCGATGTCCAGAGAAGGCGTTCCGCCTGTGCGGCCGCGATCATCGCGGCGGCATGGTCACCGGCGAGCACGCGGGCTTGCAGCTTCCGGATCCAGTACCAGCAGGCGGCCAGCGCGAGCCGCGAGTCCGCAGCCAGATGCTGCTCGAATCCCGCCTCGTCAAACCCGTCCTCATCGAAGCAGCCGAACGCCGGCGTCAGTCCGCGCAGCGTCCGGATCAACTGACGCTGCCCGGTAATTCGATCCACGACAAGACCGAACCGGGATTGTCGCGCGAAATCGAGCCCTGCGTCGGCCGCGCGCTGCACCGCATCGAGCGGATCGCCGCAGGCCAGAAGATGCGTGACGAAGTGAGTCCGGCTAAAGGCTCCATAGGTGAGATCGCCGGCGTCGTGCGCCGCGTCCAGGGCCTGCTGCAGCAGCTCGCGGCTGGTGCGGATGTGCTTCGTCCATGGAATGATGTGGTGCCCGAAGGTCACGTAGATGCGCGCCTTGAAGCGATCCAGCCCGAGCTGCGTCACCAGCTTGAAGCCGAGCTCACCGAAACGGAACGCTGACCTGTAGTCGTTGAAGCGGCGACCCAGCACCGTGCCGAGAATGGCATAGCCGTAGCCCGACGCATCGCTGTTGCCGTGCTCCAGGCTCGTATTGGCCATGCGGCCAATGACGAGGCAATAAAGGTTCTCGTCGGTGTACAGCGCAGGCGTGATCGCCGCGGCGAGCACCTCCATGGTCGCTTTCCAGACAGGGGCGTCCATTTGCGGCAGCTCGAACAGCGCCTCGATCGGACGCGAACCGATCTGCTGCCAGATGCGCTCGTACTCACGCTCGACGTCCTCGCTCGCCGGATGGGCCGACCAGGTGATGTCGACGCCGCGCAGATAGTCGAGGGTGACCTCGACGCTTCGGTCGCTGCGATCGAGGGTCGTGTAAAGCTCGATCTGCAGACAGGTGATCGCAGCGCGGTCGAGTAGATCGCCGGCGCGCGCCGACAGCATCGCCAGGCGGCTTTCGGCGTCCGCGAGCGCTCCAGTCAGGAACTCGCATTCGGCGCGGTTCAGCGCGAGCGCAAAAGCGACGTCGGGCCGGCTTTGCCAGCCCTGGTCACCCAGAAGTGCTTCACCGGCGACGAAATACCCCAACGCCGAATTGCTGGCCATCGTGGCTTTGGCCCGCTTTCCCGCGAGCAGATTGAGTTCGGCCAGCCGCTCACGCTCCTCGACCGAGGTCAGAAGCGCCGCGCCGCGGTTGAGGTGGCGAACGATATCGAAGACGGATTCTTCGGTCGCCGTCACCGCCGCGCGGGCCTCAAGCAGGCGGCCGATCCGCAGATGCTCCTTTGCCAGATTGCTTTCGGGGATGAGACCGTAGCCAGCTTCCTGGACACGGTCGTGCACGAACCTGTAGAGCCCGTCTGAATGCACCACCAGTCCGGCCTGCATCGCGGCCCACATCGCAACGTCGACGGCTGCTTCGTCCTGATCGTGAACCGTGGCCAGCGTGCCGGCCGCCGCCTTGTTGCCGAGGCAGGCCATGAGTTGCAGGACGCGTTGCGTCTCCACGGGCAGGCGCTGCAGCTTGCCCAGCATGAGGTCCACCACGTTTTCGGTGTAACCCTTGTTCTGGATGCGCTCGAGCTCCCAGGACCAGCGCCTCTGGGCGTGATCGAACACGAGCAAACCCTCTTCAGCGAGCGCCGTGAAGAACTCGACGGTGAAGAAAGGATTTCCGGCGGTCTTCTCGTGCACGAGCCGGGCCAGCGGCGAAACGAACCCCGGCTCGGAGCGCAACGCATCGGCGATCAGCCGTTCGACATCACCTAGCCGGAGCGGGCTCAGCACGATCTCCTGCACACGCCCGCCGGCGTTACGAATTGCCGCCAGTCGCCGCATCAGCGGATGCGTATCCGTGACCTCATTGTCGCGGTAGGCGCCGACCAGCAGCAAGTTGCGCAAATCGGATTGGGTCGCCAGATATTCGAGGATATCCAGCGTCGCGATGTCGAGCCATTGCAGATCGTCGAGGAACAGCGTCAGCGGATGCTCCGGACGTGCAAACACGCCCAGCATCCGGGCGAACACCAGCTGGAAGCGGCGCTGCGCTTCCTGCGGCGGCAGCTCGGAGACGGGTGACTGCGGTCCGATCAGCGCCTCGAGGATCGGTACCAGATCCACCATGAGCTGGCCGTTCGGGCCGAGCGCCTCCCGCGTCGCGCCAAGGCGCCAGCGCGGCATCGCTTTTGCCCAGCAACGATCGCACCAGGCTGTGGAGCGCCTGGGCGAGCGTCGCATAGGGGATGTCACGATTGTACTGGTCGAACTTGCCCGCGGCGAACAATCCGCGGGGCAGCACCAGCACCTTGTGCAGCTCATTGACGACCGACGACTTGCCTATCCCCGAATAGCCGGAGACCAGCACGAGCTCGGCCGCACCGCTGCCGGTCGCCCGATCGAATGCGGAAAGCAAGGTCGTGATCTCTCGTTCGCGACCGTAGAGCTTTTCAGAGATCAGCAACCGGCCGGGCGTGTCCTGCTGGCCCAGCGGAAATTCGTCGATGATGCCCTGACGCTGCCAGTCGGCCAGGCAACGTTGCAGATCCTGCGCAACGCCGGCAGCGGTCTGGTAACGCTCCTCCGCGGTCTTGGCGAGCAGCCTCATGATCACGGCCGAGACCGGGCCGGGCACGGCCGGCGAACGTTCGACGGGCGACAGAGGCTGCCGCGCGATATGACAATGCACCCACTCCATCGGATCGGTGGCGGAGAAGGGCAAGGCGCCGGTGCAGCACTGGTAAAGCGTAATCCCCAGCGCGTAGAGATCGCTGCGCGCGTCGATCGATCGATTCATCCGGCCGGTCTGCTCGGGCGCCATGTAGGCAAACGTACCGGCGATCACCTCGGGCGGAGCCGGCACCTGGCGTTCGCGCGGCAGGCGCGAAGCGATGCCGAAGCCCGTCAGCCACACTTGTCCAGTGTCAGGATCGTAGAAGACGTTGGCAGGCTTGATGTCCTTGTGAATGATCCCGCGCTGATGCAATCCGTGCAGAGCGGCCGAAAGGTTGATCGCGAGCCGCAGGAATTTTTCGACATCCATCGCTTGCGCAAGATGCCTGTCGAGGAGCTCCCCGCCGGGATCTTCGAGAACGAGCATCGTCCGCCCGGCTTCGCGACTGAGCTCGATGGGCCTGACAGCCCATGCGCGATCCAGCTCGTCCCTCAGCTCGTATTCATGCACGAGACGATCGAGAACTGCGCGTGCCGGGTGCTCGACCGCGGGCATCGCGATCAAAATTGCAGATTGATCAGGGCCGCTTCGCCGCACCCGCCTGTACAGGACGCGATCGGCGCCTTGCGATAAAAGCTCGAAACCACCAAGCCCATCGGCCCTGAAGACATCAAACGGCAGGCCGCTTACAGGCGGAGTAACGGTCGAAGACATCCAGGCACCCCTCTGGTGCGCGTCCGATCCTCTTCCCCCTGCCGGCCGTTCGCATTTTCGCGACCAATACGCTCGCCCTTGGCCAGGTTGCGCAATGAAATGGATGCACGAAATCGGACAGCAACCTGCCCGACGGTGTGAGGTTAGGCCGCACCAACGCGCCACGATATACCGATCAATCGCGTCGATAGAAGCAGCTCGCCGTGCGAACTGACGATCACCGTGCGAAAATGAAATTTATCGGTAGAACGTGCAAAGGCGCCCACCCGGTGCGCCAGCGCATCTTCCGGCCTGCTTCGTCCCGAGCAGACGCGTCAGCGCGCAGCGAGCGGACAGCCGCCGTCTTTCAGCGCTTGAAAAGCCTGATCGCCCGGGATGGTCTTCATGATATTGTAGTAATCCCAGGGCCGCTTGACGTCGGCCGCCGATTTCACCTCGGCGAGATACATGTCGTGGACGAGCCTGCCGTCCACGCGCAGCGGGGCGTTCCTGGCATAGAAATCGTCGACCGGCAGCTCGCGCATCTTCGCCATCACGGTCTTGGACTCGTCGGTGCCCGCTGCGGCAATAGCGCGCAGATAATGCCGAACCGCCGAGTAGATGCTCGCCTGGACCATCGTCGGCATGCGCCCCTGGCGATCGAAATATCGCTGCGACCACGCGCGCGTTTCCGGGGTACGATCCCAGTAGAACGCCGTGACGAACTTCAGCCCCGCGGCTGCCTCGATGCCCATGCTCTGGACATCCGATAAGAACACCAGAAGGGCCGCCACCGATTGACGTCCGGTGATGCCGAATTCTTTCGCCTGCTTGATGGCAGTGACCATGTCGCCGCCGCTGTTCGCGAGCGCGATCACCTTCGCGCCGGACGCCTGCGCCCGCAGAAGATACGAACTGAAATCCGACGTATTGAGCGGATGCCGCACGCTGCCGAGCACTTTGCCGCCGGCCGACCGCACGGCGTTCGCGGCACTCTCCTCCAGGGAATGGCCGAACGCGTAATCGACGGTGACGAAGAACCAGGTGTCTCCGCCTTGCGCCACGATGGCCTTCGCCAGGCTGGTGGTCAGCGCATAGCTGTCGTAGACCCACGACGCCGACGTTTCGGTGCAGGATTTCCCGGTGAACGCCGTGCTGCCGACGGCGCCTGCGATCACGATACGATTTTGATCCGCGGCGAGTTGCTGCACGGCGAGCGCGACGGCGGAATTGTCGAACCCGATCGCCATGTCGACCTTGTCGACTTCGAACCATCTGCGCGCAATGGCCGCACCGACATCAGGCTTGTTCTGGTGATCGGCGAAGACGACCGAGATCGGTTTGCCCAAAACCGTACCGCCGGCATCTTCGACGGCCATTTTCGCCGCCGCCACCGAGCCGGGTCCGCCAATGTCGGCATAAAGACCGGATTGATCGTTCATGACCCCGATCCTGACGACGTCATCCGAGACTTGCGCCCGTGCCTGCGCGGCTGCCAAAGCCATCAGGCTCCCGATCATCGCGGCAATGAATCGATCGATTCGCATCTGGATCGCTTTCGACAATGAGAGCTCGCGCGCAGGAGCGGCCGCCTCTTGCCAAGACCTTATCCAGCAACGTTCGGCATCAACAGACGAGAGATGGCGATCGAGCCAGATGATCCGGCGAAAACGAAAATTGAAAAGGAAAGCTGGTCGCTGACACACTGACGAGGGCTGTTGCCGCGCCCATGGCGGATCTGCGGCAACACGCGATAGCGCGCCCGGATGGGACCTGGGACAAACTCGGGAAATCAGAGCCGAATGGCGCGCCCGGAACGATTCGAACGTCCGACCCTCAGATTCGTAGTCTGATGCTCTATCCAGCTGAGCTACGGGCGCGTTTTTCGCTGACAGTGCGGGCATGACCCACACGCGGCCCCCGGCAAGGCCGGAGGGGGTGCGAAAGAGCGCTCTGACTAACCGCTCTTGTCCCGATTGGCAAGGTCCGGGATGCGGAGATTTTGCAGGGAGATGACAGTTGCTTTGTCATTCCGGGATGGCCCGAAGGGCCAGGCCCCGGAATCCATAACCCCAGCCGGTGGTTATGGATTCCCGGGTGCGCAGCCGCGCACCAGAGCTCGCGACTTCGTCGCGCCCCGGAATGACAAGATAGAAGGGGCGCAGGGCCCGGAAATGCGCCAACTCGGCCACTGGCCGACCTACGCCCTCTGCCGCTCGTTGCGGATGGAGAGGAGTTCCACGGGGCGGTCGGGGATGACGATCCGGAAAGTGGCGCCGATGGTGCCTTCGACCAGGTGGATGTCACCGCCATGGGCGCGGACCAGCTCGGCGGCGATCGCGAGGCCAAGGCCGCTGCCACCGGGGCGGCCGGAGGTCTGGAAGGCCTCGAACAGGTGTTCCCGCGTCTTCTGGGGCACGCCGGGGCCGGTATCGGAGACCTCCAGGATGGCGACGGCACCCTCGCGTTTGCCGGTGATCCGGATCTGCTGCGCCCCGCCATCGCCCGTCGCGTGGCTTTCCAGCGCCTGGGCGGCGTTGCGGACGAGGTTGAGCAGCACGCGGAACAGCTGGTCGGGATCGGCATCGACCGCGAGCCCGCGCTCGATCGCGGCGACCCAGACGATCGTGGCATCGCTGGCAAGGCCCGCGGTCTCGCGCACCTCCAGCACCACGGGCTCGATCAGGATCATGCGGCGGTCGGGCGCGGCTTCCTGGGCGCGGCCATAGGACAGCGTCGACTGGCAGAAGGCGATGGCGCGCTCGAGCGAGCGCACGAGCTTCGGCGCAAAGCGCTGCACCCGCGGATCCGGCACGCTGGCGAGCTGGTCCGACAGCAGCTGGGCCGACGCCAGCAGATTGCGCAGATCGTGGTTGATCTTGGACACCGCGAGGCCAAGCGCGGCGAGGCGGCTCTTCTGATGCAGCATCGACATCAGGTCGCGCTGCATGTCCGACAATTCGCGTTCGGCGACGCCGATCTCGTCGCTGCGCTGGCTCGGAACGATGATTCCCGCCGAACTTTCAGGGTTTTCGTGGAAACCGACCAGGCTCGCAGTCAGCCGCCGCATCGGCCGCACGAAGAGATAATGGAGCGCGAGATAGACGAGGCCCGCGGTCAGGACGCCGATGATCAGCGCGACCACCACGACGTTGCGCGAGAAGCGGTACATCGACTGCCGCAACGGCAGTTCGTCGGTCACGATCTCGACGAACTGGGCATTGCCGACGCCGGGACCGACGATGCGGATGGCCTGGTTGCCGGTCTCCAGCATCATCTGGAACGAGCCGGTGATCGCCTCCCAGGCGGTCATGTCGCGCAGGTCGACATCATGCTCGATCGCGGCCGGCAGATTGTCGCTGGCGAGCAGCCGGCGCTGCTGGCCCATCTTGATGGCGACGGCGCGCGCATTGATGATTTTCAGGATCTCGCGCGAGAGCGAATCGGGAACCATGCCGAGCGGGGCAGCATCCAGCACCAGCGCCGCCGTGTTGGCGGCCGCGACGCGGTCGTTGAGGCGGTTGACCCAGAAGTTGGCGATGGCGGGCACGTAGAGCAGGATGGCCGCGATCATCACCAGGGGGACGGTGAGCAGCAGCAGCTTGCCCGACAGGCCAAGACCGTCCGGCCCACGCGGCCGCGCGACGGGCGGGTCCCGCTGGTCCAGATCCTGGCCCGACTGGAGGTCTGTCGCCGCCACGAAATTCGCCCTCGCTGCCTTGAAGAATGAAGGATGCGGTCCGCCCAAGCCCCGGTCAAATTACGGATCGCTAATCTGCCGAGGTGGGATGTAAGCGCTGATAGGGCGAGTCGCCACCTTCAGAGTTAAAAACCCCGCACAAACAGCGATATTCACTGGAATCGTGCGCTTGTGCGGCGTTGACGAAAACAAGACGCTCCCTTATAAGCCGCGCAAATTGTCCGCGATGACCCGGTGTGACGCCGGGAGCGGCTCTCTTGGGGCCGAAAAGGGCCCGTTTGGGCCGCATCTTCCGGACTTTACCATCAATTCTACAGGCAAATTGCCCGGTCAGCGGAGAAAAACCCGTGAAGCGGACTTATCAACCCAGCAAACTGGTGCGCAAGCGCCGTCACGGTTTCCGTGCCCGTCTCGCCACTGCCGGCGGCCGCAAGGTTCTCGCCGCTCGCCGCGCCCGCGGCCGCAAGCGTCTGAGCGCCTGAGCCGGACCCCCTTTTTGGGATTTCATCATGGATCGGCTGAGGCAGCGGGCGGATTTCCTCGCCGTTGCCAATGGCGCGCGGGCGAATAGTCCCGCGTTCGTCCTGCAAAGCTGCGGCCGCGACGATTTCGGCCCGATCCGGATCGGTTTCACCGTCACCAAAAAGAACGGCAACGCCCCCGAGCGCAATCGCATCCGGCGCCGGCTTCGCGAATTGGTGAAGCGGCTCGATCCGGTGTCGATGCAGCCCCATCATGATTATGTACTGGTCGGCCGAAGGGACGCGCTGTCGCGCGACTTCGCCACCATGCTCGACGATCTGCGCATAGCCTTCTCGAAGCCCGCGCGGCATACGGCCAGGGGGACTCACAAGGGACCCCCGAAGGGACGTGGCCAGAGGCCAGACGCCACTGCCCCTGCCAGCCGCAAACCGGATTGATGACGAGACATTAGAGATGACCGACAATCGCAATACCATCCTCGCCGTCATTCTGTCGGGCCTCGTCCTGATCGCCTGGCAGTATTTCTACAACGTGCCGGCGATGGAGAAGCAGCGCGCCCAGCAGCAGGCGCAGGCCGAGCTGCAGAAGACCACGCCGCAGCCGACCGCCTCCGCAACGCCGGGCGCGACGCCGCAGGCCGGCGGCGCGCAACCCACGACGCCCGGTGCGAGCCAGCAGAGCCAGCAGAGCCAGCAGCCGGTCGTGGCCCGTGACGCCGCGATCGCCGCCAGCCCGCGCGTGAAGATCGACACGCCGCGCCTCGCCGGCAGCGTCTCGCTGAAGGGCGGCCGCATCGACGACCTCGCGCTGGTGCAGTACCGCGAGACGGTCGACCCGAAATCGCCGCCGATCGTCCTCTATTCGCCCTCGGGCACCGCAGAACCCTATTACGCCGAGTTCGGCTGGGTGGCCGCGACCGGCGTGACCGCGAAGATGCCCGACGCCCAGACCGTCTGGCAGCAGGACGGCAGCGGCAGCCTGACGCCGACGACCCCGGTCGTGCTGAAGTGGGACAATGGCGACGGCCTCACCTTCCGCCGCACCATCTCGGTCGACGACCATTATCTCTTCACCATCAAGGACGAAGTGAGCAATGTCGGCAACGCGCCGGTCACGCTCTATCCGTTCGCGCTGATCTCGCGCCACGGCGCGCCGCAGGTCTCGGGCTACTACATCCTGCATGAAGGCCTGATCGGCTATCTCGGCGACGAGAAGCTGCAGGAATACGCCTACAAGAAGGTCGACGAAGCCAAGCAGGTGAACTTCAACAACGTCACCAATGGCTGGCTCGGCATCACCGACAAGTACTGGGCGTCGGCGCTGCTGCCCGACACCAATGCCAAGCTGCAGGCGCGCTTCTCGTCGAACCCGTCCGGCAACCTTCATACCTACCAGACCGACTACCTGCTCGACCCCGTCACCGTCGCGATCGGCGGCAGCGCGACCGCGAATGCGCGGCTGTTCGCCGGCGCCAAGGAGGCCGGCGTCGTCGGCGTGTTCCCGTTCGCCGGTCTCGGCGGCTACAACAAGGAGCTCGGCCTCAACCACTTCGATCTCTTGATCGACTGGGGCTGGTTCTACTTCATCACCAAGCCGATGTTCCTCGGCCTCGACTTCTTCTACCGCTTCTTCGGCAATTTCGGCATCTCGATCCTGCTCGTGACCGTGATCGTGAAGCTCTTGTTCTTCCCGCTGGCGAACAAGTCCTACGCCTCGATGGCGAAGATGAAGTCGATCCAGCCGCAGCTGCAGGCGCTGAAGGAGCGCTTCCCCGACGACAAGGTGAAGCAGCAGCAGGAGATGATGGAGATCTACCGCAAGGAGAAGATCAATCCGGTCGCCGGCTGTCTTCCCGTGGTGATCCAGATCCCGGTGTTCTTCTCGCTCTACAAGGTGCTGTTCGTCACCATCGAAATGCGGCACGCGCCGTTCTTCGGCTGGATCAAGGACCTCTCGGCGCCGGATCCGACCAATCTGTTCAACCTGTTCGGGCTGATCCCGTTCGATCCGACGACGATTCCCGTGTTCGGCCATTACCTCGCGCTCGGCATCTGGCCGATCATCATGGGCATCACGATGTGGTTCCAGATGAAGCTGAACCCGACGCCGCCGGATCCGACGCAGCAGATCATCTTCAACTGGATGCCGCTGATCTTCACCTTCATGCTGGCCGGCTTCCCGGCGGGCCTCGTGATCTACTGGGCCTGGAACAATCTGCTCTCGGTGCTCCAGCAGAGCTTCATCATGCGCCGCAACGGCGTGAAGGTGGAGTTATTCGACAATCTCAAGGCGACGTTCGCGAGGAAGGCGACGTAGCCGTCCGATACTGTCAGGCAAGTGCCTCCACAGCGTCATGCCCGGGCTTGTCCCGGGCATCCACGTTTAGGAGGGGGCCCGGCAGAGCGACGTGGATGGCCGGGACATCTGTGCGAAGACGCGCTTCGCGCTTTTGCCCGGCCATGACGCGAGGATAGACTTTTCAGATGACCGACAAGTCAGACGACAGACTGATCGAGGCCGGGCGAAAACTGTTCGCGCGGGACTGGCAGTTCATCTGGGCCTCGCCGTCGATCGCGACGCTGCCGCCGATGGACGGGCTCGAGGTCGCCTTTGCCGGCCGCTCCAATGTCGGCAAGTCCAGCCTGATCAACGCGCTCACGGGCCGCAACGCGCTGGCGCGCACCTCGCATACGCCGGGCCGCACCCAGGAGCTGATCTTCTTCGAGGTCCCCGGCAAGAAGGACCTGCGCCTCGTCGACATGCCCGGCTATGGCTATGCCAAGGCGCCGAAGAGTCAGGTCGCGTCCTGGACCGAGCTGATCCACAAATTCCTGCTCGGCCGCGCCTCGCTCGCGCGCGTCTATGTTCTGATCGACTCGCGGCATGGGCTCAAGGACGTCGATCTCGAGATCCTGAAGACGCTCGACCGCTCCGCCGTCAGCTACCAGATCGTGCTCACCAAGGCCGACCAGGTGAAGGCCGGCGAGCTAGAATCGCGCATCGCCGAGACCGAGGCGGCGCTGGCCAAGCATCCGGCCGCATTCCCGAGCGTGCTCGCGACCTCCTCGCGCAGCTCGACCGGCATGGAGAGCCTGCGCGCCGCGATGGCAAAGCTGCTGGAAGAGCGGGCTTCGTGATGGTGGCGCACCGCCTGCTGATTGGGCTTGCCGGTTTGATGGGCGCCGCCGGCGTCGCGCTGGCGGCGGCATCCGCCCACGGCGCAGATGCGAGCCGACTCGCCTCCGCCAGCGCCATGCTGCTGTTTCATGCAACTGCCATACTTGCGGCGATCGGATTGCTCGCGCGCGGCCTTCTGCACGGCGGAATTGGCCTCGTTGCGGCAGCTGGCTTCGTGATCGGTGCCGCGCTGTTCGCGGGCGACCTCACCTTGCGGCAATATGCCGGCCACGCGCTGTTTCCGATGGCGGCGCCGACCGGCGGAACGGTGATGATCCTGGGCTGGCTGGCGGTGACGCTCGCGGCAGTGGTGGCGCCCAACAAATAGGGCCCCCTCTTCCTTCTCCCCTTGTGGGAGAAGGTGGCGCGAAGCGCCGGATGAGGGGTCTGTCTCCGCGTCCGACGCTACGAGAGGGTCACTCGCGGATAGAGACCCCTCACCCGTCTCGCCGCTACGCGGCGAGCCACCCTCTCCCACAAGGGGAGAGGGGAAGAACGCACACTTTGCGCCGCGCCCGCCAATCGGATAGAACGCGGCCCGAGTATCCCGCCAGCGAGATCCGTGACATGACCGACATCTCCCCGCTCGACCAGGCCCGCATCCTGTCCGAAGCGCTGCCGCACATGCAGCAGTATGACGAGGAAACCATCGTCATCAAGTATGGCGGCCATGCCATGGGCGACGAGGAGACCGCGAAGAACTTTGCCCGCGACATCGTGCTGCTGGAGCAGACCGCGATCAATCCAGTCGTCGTGCATGGCGGCGGGCCGCAGATCGCGACCATGCTCAAGCGCCTCGGCATCGTCTCGGAATTCGCCGCTGGCCTGCGCATCACCGACGCCGCGACCATCGAGATCGTCGAGATGGTGCTCGCCGGCTCCGTCAACAAGCAGATCGTCGGCTACATCAACGAAGCCGGCGGCAAGGCCGTGGGGCTGTCCGGCAAGGACGGCAACATGGTGAAGGCGTCGAAGACGACGCGCACCATCATCGATCCGGGCTCGCATATCGAGAAGGCGGTCGATCTCGGCTTCGTCGGCGACCCCGAGAAGGTGGACCTCACCCTGCTCAACCAGCTGATCGGCTACGAGCTGATCCCGGTGCTGGCGCCGCTCGCGACCTCGAAGGACGGCCAGACGCTGAACGTCAACGCCGACACCTTTGCCGGTGCGGTGGCCGGTGCGCTGAAGGCCAAGCGCCTGTTGCTGCTCACCGACGTGCCGGGCGTGCTCGACAAATCGAAGAAGCTGATCCCTCAGCTCTCGGTCAAGGACGCGCGAAAACTGATCGCCGACGGCACCATTTCCGGCGGCATGATCCCGAAGGTCGAGACCTGCATCTACGCGCTCGAGCAGGGCGTCGAGGGCGTCGTCATCATCGACGGCAAGATGCAGCACGCGGTGCTGCTCGAGCTCTTCACCAACCAGGGCACGGGAACGCTGATCCACAAGTGATGCGGGAGCGGACAAAGAAAGCCGTCATGGCCGGGCTTGTCCCGGCCATCCACGATCCTTTGTCCCGCGCCAAGAACGTGGATGCCCGGCACTCGTCTGCTCAGACGCGCTCCGCGCTTTTGGCCGGGCATGACGAGCGGAGAGTCCGACGCCCCCGCCGCTCCCCCCTCACCCGCTTCCTGATGACGCTGCCGGCCGCGGCCGTCTCGTTCCTGTTCTCCTCGGCGCCCGCCTTGGCCGACCTCAAGATCTGCAACCGCATGTCCTATGTGGTCGAGGCCGCGATCGGCATCGACGACAAGGCGGCGACCGCGACGCGCGGCTGGTTCAGGATCGATCCCGCCACCTGCCGCGTGGTGGTGCAGGGCACGCTGAGCGCGGACCGCATCCTGCTCAACGCCCGCGCGCTCGGCATCTATGGCGCCTCCCCGATCCCGCAGAACGGCAACGACATGCTGTGCGTGGCGCAGGACAATTTCGTCATCGCCGCCGCGCGGCAATGCCGCAGCGGCCAGACGCAGGTCGCCTTCACGCAGGTGACGCCGACACAGGGCGACGACGGCAACCTCGTCACTTATCTTGCCGAGGATTCCGAATATGACGACGAGCAGGCCCGGCTCGCCGGCATCCAGCGGCTGCTGGTGATCATCGGCTACGACGTCGGCGCGATCGACGGCGTCGACGGGCCGAAGACGCAGGCCGCGCTTGCTGCGTTCCTGAAGAGCCGCGGGCTGTCCGCCGACACGGTGTCGTCGCCGAATTTCTTCAAGACCATGGTCGATGCGACGCAGACCCCGTCCGCAAGCGGCCTGACCTGGTGCAACGACACGCCGCACAAGGTGATGGCGGCGATCGCCACCGACGACGGCAAGTCCGTGACCAGCCGCGGCTGGTACCGTATCGATCCCGGCAAGTGCCTGCACCCGGATGTGAGCGGCCAGCCGAAGCAGATCTTCAGCTTCGCCGAAGCGATGGATGCCGACAACCGCGTGATCAAGCTGAAGGACAGGCCACTGAACTGGGGCGGCGACAAGCAGCTCTGCACGCGCGAGACCAAGTTCGAGACCAATGAGCAGACCGATTGCGGCGCACGCGGCTTTGCGGCGGCCGGCTTCGGCGCGGTGGACATGAGCAGCGGCGGCAAGACGCTGCGGTTTGCGGTGCCGTGATGGTGGCGCCATGATCAGCAGGCAAGCAGCGACATGCTCCGCTGTCGTCCCGGCGAAGGCCGGGACCCATAACCCCAGGGAGTGGTTGTGGCGCGAAGCAGGTTGCCCCGAGTCTTCGCCAAACTCCTTCCTGGGGCTATGGGTCCCGGGCTCGCGCTTCGCGCGCCCCGGGACGACGAGTTGAGAGAGACGCAATGACCTCCCCCCGCACCTTTGGCCACGTCGACACCTGGGTGTTCGACCTCGACAACACGCTGTATCCGCACCACGTCAATCTGTGGCAGCAGGTCGATGCGCGGATCGGCGAGTTCGTGTGCAACTGGCTGAGCGTCGGTCCTGAGGAAGCGCGAAATATCCAGAAGGACTATTACCGCCGCTTCGGCACCACCATGCGCGGCATGATGACCCTGCATGGCGTCTCGGCCGACGACTATCTGGCCTATGTTCACAAGATCGACCATTCGCCGCTGGAGCCGAACCCGCAGCTCGGGGCCGCCATCGCAAAACTGCCGGGGCGAAAGCTGATCCTGACCAACGGCTCGGTCGACCATGTCGATGCGGTGCTGGCGCGGCTCGGCTTCGCCGGCCATTTCGACGGCGTGTTCGACATCATCGCCGCCGGCTTCGAGCCGAAGCCCTCGCCGCAGACCTATCAGAAATTCCTCGTCGACCATTCGGTCGATCCGACCCGGGCCGCGATGTTCGAGGACCTCGCCCGCAACCTCACCGTCCCCCACGAGCTCGGCATGACCACGGTGCTTGTGGTGCCGGACGGGACGAAAGAGGTGGTGCGCGAGGATTGGGAACTGGAAGGCCGCGACGCGGCCCATGTCGACCACGTCACGGACGATCTGGCGGGGTTTTTGGGCGGGTTGTCGCCGCAGTAACCGCCGTCGTCCCGGCCTAGTGCGCAATTGCGCACGGGGGGCCGGGACCCATAACCCCAAGAGATCATTGGACGCGGGGAGCCCACTCCGAGTCTTCGCCAAATTACACCCTGTGGGTATGGGTCCCGGCCTTCGCCGGGACGACCAGGGAGCCTTGACTCTCCCGCCCCAAATCCCGAAAAAGCGCCCAATCCCATCAAAATTCCCTGATACGAAGAGGAAATCCCGATGTCCCTGTCCGCCCTCGAATCCACCATCAACAGCGCCTTCGACGCGCGTGACGGCATTTCGACCTCGACCAAGGGCGAGGTGCGCGAGGCCGTGGACCAGGCGCTGGAGACCCTGGACAAGGGCGAGGCGCGGGTCGCCGAGCGCGGCGCCGACGGCAAGTGGAAGGTCAATCAGTGGCTGAAGAAGGCCGTGCTGCTGTCCTTCCGCCTCAACGACATGGACGTCATTGGCGGCGGTCCCGGCAAGGCGAGCTGGTGGGACAAGGTGCCCTCGAAGTTCGAAGGCTGGGGCCCGAACCGCTTTCGCGACGCCGGTTTTCGCGCGGTGCCCGGCGCCGTGGTGCGCCGCTCGGCCTTCATCGCCAAGAACGTCGTGCTGATGCCGTCCTTCGTCAATCTCGGCGCCTATGTCGATGAGAGCACCATGGTGGACACCTGGGCGACCGTCGGCTCCTGCGCGCAGATCGGGAAGCGCGTGCACATCTCCGGCGGCGCCGGCATCGGCGGCGTGCTCGAGCCGCTGCAGGCCGAGCCCGTCATCATCGAGGACGACTGCTTCATCGGCGCGCGCAGCGAGGTCGCCGAGGGCGTGATCGTGCGCAAGGGCGCGGTGCTGGCGATGGGCGTGTTCCTGGGCGCCTCGACCAAGATCGTCGACCGCGAGACCGGCGAGGTCTTCATGGGCGAGGTGCCGGAATATTCGGTGGTGGTGCCCGGCGCGCTGCCCGGCAAGCCGATGAAGAACGGCCAGATCGGCCCCAGCACCGCCTGCGCCGTGATCGTCAAGCGCGTCGACGAGCGCACGCGCTCGAAGACCAGCATCAACGAGCTGCTGCGGGATTGAGACTCTCTCCTCTCCCTCTCCCCGTTCTTACGGGGAGAGGGTTGGGGTGAAGGGCCTCTCTCCACGGATGAGATGTCCGTGAGACCTGTACCCCCTCACCCGGATTGCATCTTCGATGCAATCCGACCTCTCCCCGCAAGCGGGGCGAGGTAGCCAGCGGCACCAGTCCGCCACATCGAACCCACCCTCCCTCCATCGCGACCAATCTTCGGGCGGCCCCGACCGTCCGGAGCCCTGCGCATGGACTGGACCTGGTATCTGTTCCGCTTCGACGGCCGCATCAACCGCGCTTTGCTGTGGCAGGCGCTGCTGATCGTCGCGCTGCTGGCAGGCTTGCTGGAGATCGCCGGTCAGGTCATCGGGATCATCGGAGGGACGAGGTCCACGCTCAAGCTCGGCATCGAGCTCGATTTCGACTTCGGCCTCGACGGCCTCTTTGGGCTGCTCGATCCCCGCACCTCGCGCTCGCTGGCATCCGCCGATCTCGCGACCGCGATCCTCAAGACCTCCGGCATGGCGCTGTTCTTCTGGATCTATCTCGCGACGGCGATCAAGCGGCTGCACGATCGCGACAGGAGCGGCTGGTGGATCATTCCGTTCTTCTTCGTCCCCGGCCTGTTCAGCCAGTTCGCGGACCTGCTGCCCAAATCAAGCTGGGTGTTTTCGTTCAACCTGGCCGGCGCCCTCTTGTGGCTGTGGGGCCTCGTCGAAATGTACTGCCGGCCCGGCACCGCGGGCCACAACCGCTTCGGTCCCGATCCGCTTCTCGATATCGAGGACGATTCGGCATCCGCCGCGTCCCCTGCGAAAAACTGGGACCAGCAGCGCGAGATCGAAATTGTCCCGCCCAGCGCTAGCCCACCCGGCGGCATGCATGTTAATCGGGGCGCATGACCGATGCCCTCTCGATTGCCCGCGATCTCATCCGCTGCCCCTCGGTAACCCCGGCCGATGCCGGTGCGCTGGGAGTGCTTGAAAAAGCCCTCGGTGCGGCCGGGTTCACCTGCCACCGCGTGACCTTCAGCGAGGACGGCACCGCCGACGTCGACAATCTCTATGCGCGCATCGGCACCGAAGGCCCGCACATCACCTTCGCCGGCCACACCGACGTGGTGCCGCCGGGCGACGAGACCGCCTGGAGCGTCGGCGCGTTCTCCGGCGAGGTGAAGGACGGCGTCCTGCATGGCCGCGGCGCCGTCGACATGAAGGGCGGCATCGCCTGCTCGGTCGCAGCCGTGCTGGAGCATCTCGCCGCCAATGACGGCAAGCCGCGCGCCGACGGTGCGGGCTCGATCTCGTTCCTGATCACGGGCGACGAGGAAGACGTCTCCATCAACGGCACCATCAAGCTCCTGAAATGGGCCGCCGAGCGCGGCGAGAAGTTCGACCATTGCGTGCTGGGCGAGCCCTCCAATGTCGAGACACTCGGCGACACCATCAAGGTCGGCCGCCGCGGCTCGCAATCCGGCACGCTCTATGTCGACGGCGTGCAGGGCCACGTCGCCTATCCGCACCGCGCCGCCAATCCGGTGCCGGATATCTCGCGCCTGATCGTGGCGATCTCCGACGAGCCGCTCGACCATGGCAGCGCGCAGTTCCAGGCCTCCAATCTCGAATTCACCTCGGTGGATGTCGGCAACAAGGCGAGCAACGTCATCCCCGGCGAGGCCCGCGCAAAATTCAACATCCGCTACAACGACAATCACACCCAGGCCTCCTTGCGCGAGCTGGTCGAGACGCGCCTCGCCAAGGCCTGCGGCAACCGCATCAAGGCCCGCATCGTCTGGGAACCCTCGAACTCCAACGTGTTCGTAACCAAGCCCGGCCCGTTCACCGATCTCGCGGTGTCCGCGATCGAGGAAGTCACGGGCCGCAAGCCGGAGCTGTCGACTTCAGGCGGGACCTCGGATGCACGCTTCATCTCCAGCTACTGCCCGGTGATCGAGTTCGGCCTGGTCGGCCAGACCATGCACCAGGTCAACGAGCGCGTGCCGGTGGCCGATCTGGAGAAGCTGACGAAGGTCTATCGCGGGATTTTGGCGCGGTATTTTGGGTAGGGGGCTAACTCTCACCAAACCCTCCGCCGTCATGCCCGGGCTTGTCCCGGGCATCCACGTTCTTCGGCGCTTATAGCAAGAAAGATCGTGGATGGCCGGGACAAGCCCGGCCATGACGCCAGGGCCGACAATCAGGCCCTAGTAATCCACCTGCATCAGATACAGTCCGTCCGGCGGCGCGACGATACCGCAAGCCGTCCGGTTGCGCGCTTCCAGCGCTGCGGAGAGATCGTCCGCGGTCCAACGGCCCTCGCCGACCCAGACCAGCGATCCCACCATCGAGCGCACCTGGCTGTGCAGGAACGAGCGCGCCGAGGTGATCACCGTGATCTCGCGGCCGTCGCGGATCACGTCGAGCTGGTCGAGCGTCTTCTCCGGCGATTTGGCCTGGCACTCGGTGTCGCGGAACGTCGTGAAATCGTGCTTGCCGAGCAGGCGCTGTCCCGCCGCGTGCATCGCCTCGGCATCGAGCTTGCGCGGCACGCGCCAGGCGTGGCCGACGTCGAGCGCGAGGTTGGCGCGGGTGTTGACGATGCGGTAGCGGTAGTGGCGCTTCACGGCCGAGAAGCGCGCCTCGAAGCTGTCGGGCACGATCTCGGCTTCCAGCACCGCGATCGGATGCGGGCGCAGATGCGCATTGAGCCCGTCGCGAAAACGCCCGGGCGGAAACTGCTTCTCGATATCGACATGCGCGACCTGGCCGCGCGCATGCACGCCGGCATCGGTGCGGCCCGCACCGTGCACCCGCAAATCCGCACCCGTCATCGCCTTGACGGCGGCCTCCAGCGCACCCTGCACCGAGGGCAGCGTGTCCTGGACTTGCCAGCCGAAGAACGGCGCGCCGTCATATTCGATGATGAGCTTGTAGCGGGGCATCGCTGATCAGTTGAACCTCGCGCCCGCCTTCAGCGGCACGCCGCGCAGGAAGTCCGCGGCCTGCATCCGCGCCTTGCCTTCGCGCTGGAGCTCAATGATGCGGATCGCGCCTTCGCCGCAAGCGATGGTGAGCTGATCGTCGAGCACCGCGCCCGGCTCGCCCGATCCCTTGGCGAGCTCGCAGCGCAGGATCTTCACGCGCGCATTGTCGAGCTCGGCCCAGGCGCCGGGAAACGGCGACAGGCCGTGGATGTGGCGCAGCACGGCGTGCGCGGGCTTGGTCCAGTCGACCCGCGCCTCGGCCTTGTCGATCTTGGCCGCATAGGTGACGCCGTCCTCGCTCTGCTTTTTCAGCTGCAGCCCGCCGCGCCCGAGCGCCGCCATGGCGCGGACCATCAGGTCGGCGCCGAGGCAAGAGAGACGGTCGTGCAGATCGAGCGCGGTCATGGTGTCGGTGATCGCCAGCCGCTCGGCCATGGCGACGTCGCCGGTATCGAGGCCGACATCCATCTTCATCACCATGACGCCGCTCTCGGCATCGCCTTCCATGATCGCGCGGTTGATGGGCGCGGCACCGCGCCAGCGCGGCAAGAGCGAAGCGTGCAGATTGTAGCAGCCGAGTTTCGGCGCATCGAGGATCGCCTGCGGCAGGATCATGCCGTAGGCGACGACGACGGCGGCATCGGCGTCGAAGCTGCGAAATTCTTCCAGTGCTTCCTCGGTCTTCAGCGTCTTCGGCGTCAAAACGGGCACACCGAGTTTTCGCGCAGCCTCCTCGACCGGGGTCGGCTGCAATTGCAGGCCGCGTCGCCCGCCCGGCTTCGGTGCACGCGTATAGACGGCCGCGATCTCGTGGCCATGCGCGACCAGCTCGAGCAGCGTCGGCACGGAGAAATCGGGCGTGCCCATGAAGATGAGGCGGAGGGGCATGTGGCGAGACAATCCTCGGACGCGAGCAAGGTACTCGTCATGGCCGGGCTTGTCCCGGCCATCCACGTTCTTCCTGCCCGCGGCGCGAGAGAACGTGGATGCCCGGGACAAGCCCGGGCATGACGGCGGAGGGCTTGGCTACTCCGCGCGCTTGGCGGCTTTCTCGAACTTCTTCATCACACGGTCGCGCTTGAGCTTCGACAGATAGTCGACGAACAGCACGCCGTTGAGATGGTCGATCTCGTGCTGGATGCAGGTGGCGTAGAGGCCCTCGGCATCCTCCTCGTGCACCTTGCCGTCGAGGTCGGTGAAGCGCACGCGCACCTTCGCGGGCCGTTCGACCTCCTCGTAATATTCGGGGATCGAGAGACAGCCCTCCTCATAGACCGAGAGCTCCTCGGACGAGGCGACGATTTCCGGATTGATGAAGACGCGCGGCAACGGCGTGGTCTCGCCGTTCTCGTCGCGCTTGGCGAGGTCCATGGTGATCAGCCGCAGCGGCTGCGCGATCTGGATCGCGGCCAGGCCAATGCCGGGCGCGTCGTACATGGTCTCGAACATGTCGTCGGCAAGCTTGCGGATCTCCGGCGTGACCTTCTCGATCGGCTTGGAGACCAGACGCAGCTGCTTGTCGGGCAGGATGATGATTTCTCTGAGGGCCATGGCCGCGATTTAAGCCCCGCGCCGGATGCGGTCAATGCGGCGAGGAACCCCGTTAACCCTCCGCTAACCATAAAACTTCACCTTTGGTTAACCATAAAAATTAGGGGGCCGTTAACCGCCGCCGTTCCCTCTTCGTTCGCGGATTCCCGCGAATCGGCTAGAAGGGCTGCCATGAACGAGATCATTTTCATGCTGGGCGACTGGCCGGTGCGCACGATCGATGCGCTGATCGGCTTCGGGGCCCTCGTCCTCATCCTGCTGGTGGTGATTGCGGTCGTGATCGCCAGATCCGGGCGGCGCGGCGCGGAACTCGCCATGGCGAACGCAATCCGGGCCGACGAGCTCGAGGAGCGCCTCGCCCAGGTGCTGCACGCCCAGAGCGAGGCCGCCGGCCGAGCCGACGCCATGACCCAGGCCCTGGCCGGCCGCCAGGCCGAGATGGCGCGGGCGGTCAACGAGCGGCTGGATTCGGTGACCCACAGGGTCGGCCAGTCCATGGAACATTCGACCCGCAACACCATGGAGAGCCTGCGCGCCCTACACGAGCGGCTCGGCATCATCGACAACGCGCACAAGAACCTCACCGACCTCACCACGCAGGTGACGACCCTGCGCGACGTGCTCGCCAACAAGCAGTCGCGCGGCGCCTTCGGACAGGCGCGGATGGAGGCGATCGTCCAGGACGGTCTCCCCAAAGGCTCCTACGAGTTCCAGTTCACGCTCTCGACGGGAAAGCGGCCCGATTGCGTGGTGTTCCTGCCCGACCAGCGCCCGCTCTGCATCGATGCGAAATTCCCGCTGGAGGCGATGACCGCGCTGCACGACGCCCGCACCGACGAGGAGCGACGCGTGGCCACGCAGCGGCTGCGCGGCGACGTGATGAAGCATGTCAGCGACATCGCGGAAAAGTATCTCGTCACCGGCGAGACCCAGGAGATGGCGCTGATGTTCGTGCCGTCGGAATCCGTCTACGCGGAAATCCACGACGGCTTCGACGACGTGATCCAGAAGGCCTACCGCGCCCGTGTCGTGCTGGTGTCGCCTTCGCTGCTGATGCTGGCGATCCAGGTGATGCAGCAGATCATGAAGGACGCGCGCATGCGCGATGCCGCCGACCAGATCCAGACCGAAGTGATCAAGCTCGGCGACGATTTGGGTCGCCTCAGGGATCGCGTGGTCAAGCTGCAGAAACATTTTTCCGATGCGAACGAGGACGTCCGCCAGATCCTGATCTCCGCCGACAAGATCGAGAAACGCGCCGGCCGGATCGAGGAGCTCGATTTCAGCAAGAACGATGCGGCGGAAGGCCCGCGGCTGGTGGCGACCGGCTCGCCGGAGCTGTTCCCGCGGAAGCTTCAGGCGGGGGAGTGATCTGCTTACCTCTCCCCGCCTGCGGGGAGAGGTCGGATTGCGCAGCAATCCGGGTGAGGGGGTACAGGTCTCGCGGCCACCGCATGTGTGGAGAGAGGCCCCTCACCCCGCCCTCTCCCCGTAAGAACGGGGAGAGGGAGACGAGGCATCACGGCCAGAATCTGCTAACACGACCCCATGACCGCACCCGACGCGACCTCCTCCGACGCGACTGCCGCTCCTGCGACCTCCTGGCGCGAGAGTCTGGCCGTTTACCTGCAACCGCGCGTGCTGATCGTGCTGTTCCTCGGCTTCTCCTCGGGGCTGCCGCTGGCGCTGTCGGGCTCGACGCTCTTGGTGTGGATGCGCGAGGCCGGGGTCGACCTCGAAACGATCGGAAAGTTCGCGCTGGTCGGCACGCCCTACACGCTGAAATTCCTGTGGGCGCCGCTGGTGGATGCGCTGCATGTGCCGCTGTTCACCCGCGCCTTCGGGCGGCGGCGTGGCTGGCTGGTGTTCTCGCAGCTGCTGCTGATCGTCGCGATCCTGCTGCTGGCGATGACCGATCCCGCGCGCTCGCCGTTCTATGTCGCACTCGCCGCGCTGTTGGTCGCCATGACATCCGCGACTCAGGACATCGTGGTCGATGCCTTCCGCGTGGAGAGCCTGCCCGAGAGCGAGCAGGCCGCCGGCATGGCCGCCTACGTCGCCGCTTACCGCATCGGCATGCTGGTCTCGACCGCGGGCGCGCTGTTCATCGTCTCAGGCTTCGAGGGCAGCGGGATTCCCCGTCCGTCAGCCTGGATGTGGGGCTATGTGGTGATGGCGGCGATGGTGCTGATCGGGACGATCACGGCGCTCGTTGCGACTGAGCCGGAGCAGTCGAAAACGGCCGACGCTGCAACGCAGGAGGACACCGCATTCACGCGTGTGCTGCACGCGGCAATCGGCGCCTTCTCGGAATTCCTGTCGCGGAAAGACGCGCTCGCCGCCCTCGCCTTCGTGGTGCTGTTCAAGTTCACCGACGCCTTTTCCGGCACCATGACCGCGCCGTTCGTGATCGACCTCGGCTTCACCCGCAACGACTATGCGGCGATCGTGAAGGGCGTCGGCCTCGCTGCAACGCTGATCGGCGGCTTTGCCGGCGGGTTCGTCGCGCGCCGTTACTCGCTGGCGAGCTCGCTCTGGATCGGCGGCGTGGTGCAGGCGCTCGCCAATCTGTCGTTCTCCTGGCTCGCAATTGTCGGCACCAATCAATGGGCGCTGGCGCTCGCCATCTGCGCCGAGAACTTCACCAGCGCCATCGGCACCGTGATCTTCGTCGCCTATCTGTCGGCGCTGTGCCAGAACCCGCTGCACACGGCGACGCAATATGCGCTGCTCACCGCGCTGGCGGCGGTGGGGCGGACTTATCTTTCGGCCGGCGCAGGCTACGTGGCTGCCGCAACCGGCTGGCCGGCGTTCTTCATGATCTGCGTGCTGGTGGCGATCCCGAGCCTGGTGCTGCTGGCCTGGCTGCAGAAGCGCGGGCATTTCGAGGCGCTGGAGCCGGTGAGGGTATAGGGCTCGGTGCCGTAGGGTGGGCAAAGGCGCAACGCGCCGTGCCCACGATCTCTCTCGGTCGCCAAAAGCGCGTGGGCACGCTTCGCTTTGCCCATCCTACGGCAGTTCGTCGTGAGGCGACGGCGCCGCCCTACTGCTTCTTGATCAGGCTCCACTTCGTGATCACGGCCTCGCTCATCTGGCCGGGATCGCTGGCGCAGGCGACTTCGTCCACCTTGACCGAGATCGCCTTGCCGACGAACGATTTCAGCTGCGCGGCCTGCGCGTCGCTGGAGGTGACGAGCTGGAAGGTTTCCGGACCGGTCTCGAGATTGCACAGCCCGTTCGGCGCCGGCAGGCGGCGCGGCTCGGAGGTGATCTGGTACATCGCAACCCGCTTGCCGGCGTTCTTGACGTCGCGCACCTTCATCGCGTTCAGCTCGCCCGAGAGCACTTCGCCGGCATTGATCGGCTTGCCGGGCTTCGACGGCGGCGGCGCACCGTCGTCCTGCTGCGCGGCGATGGCCGGCGTCACCAGCGCGAACATCGTCACGGCCAAAGCCAGGCGTGTGGCGAAAAGTTTCGTCATGTCGTCCGTTCCGTAAGTCTGTATGGCTAGAAGAGTGTCCGCTGCCGCATGGCGGCCGATAGCGTACCCTCATCGAGATAATCAAGCTCGCCGCCGACCGGGACACCATGGGCCAGCCGGGTTACTTTTACGTTGGCGTCCTGAAGCAGGTCGGTGATGTAGTGCGCCGTGGTCTGGCCGTCGACCGTCGCATTCAGCGCAAGAATGATCTCGTGCACCTCGGCGGCATGCGCGCGCGCCACCAACGCATCGATGGTGAGATCCTGCGGTCCGACGCCGTCGAGCGGCGACAATGTCGCGCCCAGCACATGGTAGCGGCCTTGCGTCGCATTGGCCCGCTCCAGCGCCCAGAGGTCGGCGACGTCGGCGACCACGACGATAATGGCGGGATCGCGCTTCGGGTCGGTGCAGACCGTGCAGGGATTTTGCGTGTCGATATTGCCGCAGGTCTTGCAGACCTGGACCTTGTCGAGCGCGACCTGAAGCGCCGAGGACAGCGGCATCATCAGCGCTTCGCGCTTCTTGATCAGGTGCAGCGCCGCGCGCCGCGCCGAGCGCGGACCAAGGCCCGGCAGCCGCGCGAGAAGCTGGACCAGCCGCTCGATCTCGGGACCTGCAACAGCGCCCATATTACTGGCCGAACAACCCTGACAGTCCCGGCGGCAGGCCGAGCCCGCCGGTGAGCGACTGCATCTTGTCCTGCACCGCCGTCTCCGCCTTGCGGCGGGCATCGCCGAGCGCGGTGACGAGCAGGTCTTCCAGCACCTCGCGCTCTTCCGCCTTCATCAGCGAAGGATCGATCTTGATGCCCTTCACGTCCATCTTGGCGGTCATGCGCACGGTGACGAGACCGCCGCCGGAGACGCCCTCGACCTCGACGCTCGCGAGCTGATCCTGCATCTCCTGCATCTTGGATTGCAGCTGCTGCGCCTGCTTCATCATGCCGAAAATATCGACCATCGGTGCTGTCCTTGATTGGCGCGATCAACCATCATCGCGCCTTCGCTTGTTGTTTTGAGCATGATCCCATCGGAAAACCGCTTTGCGCTACGCGGCGGGTCCGGATCATGCTCTAGAGATCGTCGCCGTCGGAACCGTCGGGCGGATCGTCGCTGCCATAGTCCGCGTTAATATTGGATTCCGGCGCCTCGGGGGCAAGCCTGCGGACCTCGACGACCTTCGATCCGGGGAAGCGCGACAGCACCTCCTGCACGCGCGGATCGGCCTCGGCGGTACGGGCATGTTCCTGCTTGGCGGCCTGGTTCACCGAGCGCAGCGTCGGCTGGCCCTGCTCGTTGGAGACGATCACGGTCCAGCGCCGGCCGGTCCACATCTCGAACTTTCGCGCGAGCTCGGTAATCATGGTCTTCGAGGCGTTCGGCTCGAGCGCGATTTCGAGCCGGCCCTCCTCGAAACGAACGAGCCGCATGTCGCCTTCCAGCGCGGCCTTGGTCATGACGTCGCGCTTCTGGCTGGCAAGCGCGACAAGCTGGGTGAAGCTGGTGATGCGGAGCTGGGGCGCGGCCCCTTGCGGATCCGGCGCGGGTGCCGCCATCTGCGGACGGGCAGCGCCGCCGAATGCCGATGGCGACGATGTCGGCATGCGAACCGGCGCCACGGACGCAACCGGCGCTGCGGAGGCCATGGGCGCAGCCGGTGCGCTGCTGCGCGCAGCACCGCCGCCGCTCGCGACCGGCGAGCCGCCGCCGTTCTGCTCCAGCATTTTGATCGCTTCGTCCGGCGTCGGCAGGTCGGCGACATAGGCGATGCGCACCAGCACCATCTCGGCCGCGGCCGCGGGCCGCGTTGCCGCCTGCACCTCGGTGATGCCCTTGAGCAGCATCTGCCACATCCGCGACAGCACGCGCATCGAGATCTTCGAGGCGAAATCCTTGGCGCGCACGCGCTCGGTCTCGCCATAGGCGACGTTGTCGGCGGTCGCCGGCACGATCTTCACGCGGGTGACGAAATTGACGAATTCGGCAAGGTCCGAGAGCACGACGATCGGATCAGCACCGACATCGTACTGGTCGCGGAACTCCTTGAAGGCAGCCGCGATGTCGCCGCGCGCCAGCGACTCGAACAGGTCGATGACGCGGGTGCGGTCGGCAAGGCCCAGCATCTGCCTGACCGCATCCGCCTTCACGGCGCCGGCCGCATGCGCGATGGCCTGGTCGAGCAGCGACAAGGAGTCGCGCACCGAGCCTTCGGCGGCGCGGGCGATGATGCCGAGCGCTTCCGGCTCGATCTCGACGCTCTCCTTCGCGGCGATGCTGGCGAGGTGCTTCATCAGCACGTCGGCCTCGACGCGGCGCAGGTCGAAGCGCTGGCAGCGCGACAGCACCGTGACCGGAACCTTGCGGATCTCCGTCGTCGCGAACACGAACTTGGCGTGCTCCGGCGGTTCCTCCAGCGTCTTCAGGAAGGCGTTGAACGCCGCCGTCGACAGCATGTGGACTTCGTCGATGATGTAGACCTTGTAGCGGGCGCTGGCCGGCGCATAGCGCACGCTGTCATTGATCTGGCGGACGTCGTCGACGCCGGTGTGCGAGGCCGCGTCCATCTCCAGCACGTCCATGTGCCGGCTTTCCATGATCGCCTGGCAATGCACGCCGAGGGTCGGCATGTGGATGGTCGGCCCCTTCACCGAGCCGTCCGGCATCTCGTAGTTGAGCGCCCGGGCCAGAATGCGCGCTGTGGTGGTCTTGCCGACGCCGCGGACGCCGGTGAGGATCCAGGCCTGCGGAATGCGGCCGGTCTCGAATGCATTGGAGACAGTGCGGACCACGGCCTCCTGGCCGATCAGGTCGTCGAAGCTGGAGGGGCGGTATTTCCGCGCCAGAACCCGGTAAGGCGCATTGCCAGCCGGGCCGGCGCTGTCAGGATTGGGAGGGGCGCCAGCGTCGGTCATCGGTCGATCCGCAATGAAATCTCTCTCGGCCGGCTTTTGCGGAAAGGAGCGCGCTGGCGGGAAGCCCGCCGGCGCAATTCGCTCGGAAAAACAGGTAGGAGACTGACGAGCGACCCGATCCGGACCTCGTTAGGGCTGCTTCCTTCCGGACCTGACCCGGTTGGCGAGTGGCTCGTCCACCGCCAATCTCCCGGTCCCTATTTGGGGCCAAAGGGAGCGGAAAGCAAGCGGGTATCGGCCAGAACCGCTTGATCTTGCCCAGCATCCGGGCAAATCCGGACCTGCCCAGCCGATAGGCTGTGCTTTCTCTGCTGGCACCACCTTGCTAAGAACGCTGCCGGAACTCCACCCAACCAGAAAAGCGATTGATCCCAATGGTTACACGTCGTGATGTTGCATCGATTGTCGGGCTTGGCGCCGTGACCGCGGCCGCGCTGGCTGCGCCGGCGGTGGCCCAGACCGCGGCCGACCCGAACGAATCGACCTTCGCCCGCATCCGCCGGACCAAGAAGATGCGGATCGGCGCAGTCGGCGGCGGCGCCCCCTATTACATGAAGGACCTCTCCACCGGCCAGTGGAAGGGCTTCTACATCGACATCGCAAAGGGCCTCGCCGACGACATGGAGGCCGAGCTCGAGATCACCGAGACCACCTGGGGCAATTCGGTGCTCGACCTGCAGTCCAACAAGATCGACATCTTTTTCGGCCTCAACCCGACGCCGAAGCGCGCGCTGGTGGTCGACTTCTCGGTGCCGGTCTTCAACAACGCTTTCGGCATCCTCTGCAAGAAGGACTTCAAGCCGAAGAGCTGGGCCGAGCTGAACTCGCCCGACATCAAGATCGCAGTGGACCAGGGCTCCTCGCACGACCAGGTCGTCAGCCGCCTGACGCCGAAGGCGCAGATCTCGCGCCTGAAGACCGCGGACGATGCCACCGCCGCGCTGCAGACCGGCCGCGTCGACGCGCAGTGCCTGATCACCATGCTGTCGCTCACCGTGCTGAAGAAGAACCCCTCGCTCGGCCAGTTCGTGCTGCCGACGCCGATCTTCGCGACGACGTCGAACGCCGGCTTCCGCCGCGAGAACGACAAGACCTTCCGCGACTACGTCAACACCTGGATCGACTTCAACAAGGGCCTCGGCTTCATCCGCAACGCCATCATCACCAACATGGAGCTGGTGGGCGTGACGGAAGCGGACATTCCGCCGGGCGTGTCGCTGTAAGAGCGCTTGGCATCCACGCCGTCATGGCCGGGCTTGTCCCGGCCATCCACGCCCTACCCGCGGCACGAAGAACGTGGATGCCCGGGACAAGCCCGGGCATGACGACGAGTTTTCTGAACCGACGTCGGACGAGTCAAAACACGCATGTATCAGTGGGACTTCGGCATCCTCTGGAGCTATCGCTGGCTCTTTCTCAACGGGCTCGGCGTCACCGTCGGCTTCACCGTGGTCATCGTCGTGCTCGGCCTCGTCTTCGGCCTGTTCGGCGCCTTCGGCAGCCTGTCGCGCTTCAAGCCGATCCGGCTCCTCGCCCTCACCTTCATCGAGGCGTTCCGCTGCACGCCGATCCTGGTGCAGCTGATCTGGTTCTATTACGCGCTGCCGATCCTCGCCGGCGTCGAGATGACACCGATCACGGCGTCGGCGCTGGCGCTGTCGCTCTACGGCGGCTCGTTCTATTCTGAGATCATCCGCGGCGGCATCATCTCGATCGACAAGGGCCAGTCCGAAGCCGGCGCCGCGCTCGGCATGACGCCCGGCCAGAGCATGCGGCGCATCGTGCTGCCGCAGGCGATCAAGCGCATGATCCCGGCGCTGATGAACCAGTCGATCATCCAGTTCAAGAATACTTCGCTGGTCTCGGTGCTGGCGGTGCCCGATCTCGTCTACCAGAGCCAGGTCGCCGCCCATGACAGCTACCGCCCGCTGGAGACCTACACCGCGGTCGCGGTTGCCTATGCGGCGATCCTGATCCCGCTGACCATCATCGTCCGCCGGGGCGAGAAGCGACTGGCGGTGAGCGAATGAGCGACACGTCCAAGATCGAGATCCGCAGCCTTCGCAAGAGCTTTGGCAGCAACGAGGTCCTCAAGAACATCAATCTCGACGTCGCCAAGGGCGGCGTCGTCGCGCTGATCGGCCCGTCGGGCTCGGGAAAATCGACACTGCTCCGCTGCATCAACCTGCTGGTCGTGCCAGACGGCGGCAGCGTCCGCGTCGGCGACACGCGCTTTGCGTTCGGTGAGGGGGCGAAACTCCCCGATGTGAGGACCCTCGCAAAATTCCGCGCCACCACCGGCATGGTGTTCCAGCATTTCAATCTGTTCCCGCACATGACGACGCTCCAGAACGTGATGGAGGGCCCGGTCACGGTGCGGCGCATGGCCAAGGCCGATGCCGAAAAGCTCGCGCGGGCGCAGCTCGCCAAGGTGGGGCTTGCCGAGAAGGCCGACCAATATCCGGCGACGCTCTCGGGCGGTCAGAAGCAGCGCGTTGCGATCGCTCGCGCGCTGGCGATGGAGCCGGACGTGATGCTGTTCGACGAGGCCACCTCCGCGCTCGATCCAGAGCTCGTCGGCGAGGTTCTGAACGTAATCCAGCAGCTCGCGTCCGAAGGCATGACCATGGTGATCGTGACTCACGAGATCGCGTTCGCCCGCGAGGTTGCCGACCGCCTGATCTTCATGCGCGACGGTGTCGTCGTCGAGGAAGGCCCGGCGCGGCAGGTGATCGACAATCCCACGGAAGCCGCGACGCGCGCCTTCCTCAGCCATTTCCACCGCACCGGCGCGCTGCCGCCGGCCAACGCAACATCGTGATGCCCAATATCGATCGCGCCTATCTCGTCACCGGTGCCGCCAGCGGCATCGGCCGCGCCACCGCAAAGCTGCTCGCGGCGCCCGGCACCGCGCTGTTGCTGCACACACGCTCCAATGCCGAAGGCCTCGACGCCACCGCGGCGGAGACCGAAGCGAAAGGCGCCGTGGTGGCAAAGTGCCTCGGCGATCTCGCCGAAGAGGCTGCGGCCAGCGATGCCGTCGCCGCTGCGCAAGCGGCGTTCGGGCGGCTCGACGGGTTGGTGCTCGTCGGCGGTCACGCCCGCCGCGGCAGCGCGATCGGCACGCCTGCGGATGAGTTCCGCAAGGCCATGGATGAATCGGCACTCGCCTTCACGCGGCTCGTCGGCGCCGCACTGCCACTGCTGCGCGCCGGGCGCGATGCGCGGATCGTGGCGGTGTCGTCCTTCGTCGCGCACGCGATCCGCCCGGAATTCGCGCCCTTCGCGGCGACGGCAGCCAGCCGCTCCGCACTGGAAGCGCTGGTGCGCCTCACCGCGATCGAGCTTGCGAAGGACGGCATCACCGTGAATGCGGTGTCGCCCGGTCTCATCGTCAAGGACAAGCCGAGCGAGAGCCGGCTCTCGCCCGAGCAGATCGCAGCGACCGAAGCGCTGATTCCGATGCGCCGCCGCGGGCGGCCGGAAGAGGTCGCCGAGATCATCGCGTTCCTCGCATCCCCCAAAGCATCCTACGTCACCGGCCAGGTCTGGCACGTCAATGGAGGCCTGACATGACCGAAGCAACCGTCGCACGCATCAGGCTGTTCCTGATCGAAAGCCCGATCAAGATGGCGCGCCTGCAGGGCGTCGGGAACGTCAAGGGCACGGTGAAGCGCGTCCTGATCGAGCTGACGTCGAGCGACGGTGTGATCGGCTGGGGCGAAGCGGCGCCGTGGGAGGTGTTCACCGGCACGCCCGAGGCGGCATTCGCGGCGCTCGACATCTATCTGCGCCCCATCGTGCTCGGAAAGCCCGTGCGCCGCATCCGCGCGCTGATGGCCGAGCTCGACCGCGCGCTGGTCGGACACGCCGAAGCCAAGGTCGGAATCGAGACGGCGCTGCTCGACATCGTCGGCAAGTCGTCGGGGCTCTCGGTCGCCGACCTGCTCGGCGGCCGCGTCCGCGATACCATTCCCCTCTCCTTCTCGATCGCCGATCCGGATTTTGCCGCCGATCTCGAGCGCATGCGGAAAATGGTTCCTGAGGGAAACGTCATCTACAAGGTCAAGACCGGTGTGAAGCCGCATCGCGAGGACCTCGATCATCTCGAAGCGATACGGAAGGAGTTTGGCGACAAGGTGGATCTGCGCGTCGACTACAACCAGGCGCTGGCGCCGTTCGGCGCCATCAAGATCCTGCGCGATGTCGAAGAGTTCGCGCCGACCTTCATCGAGCAGCCGGTGCCGCGGAAATATCTCGACGTGATGGCGCAGCTCACCGCCGCGCTGGAGACGCCCGTGCTCGCCGACGAGAGCTGCTTCGACCGCCGCGACATGATGGAGGTGGTCCGCCGCGAGGCGGCTGATGCGGTCTCGATCAAGCTGATGAAGGCCGGCGGCCTGTTCGAGGCGCAGGCGATCATGGCGATCGCCGACATCGCCGGCCTGCCCGGCTATGGCGGCACGCTGTGGGAAGGCGGCATTGGTCTGGCCGCCGGCACGCAGCTGATCGCGGCGACACCCGGCATCTCGCTCGGCTGCGAGTTCTACATGCCGCATCACGTGCTGACCGAGGACGTGCTGGAAGAGCGCGTCGCCAACCGCGGAGGTCATGTCGTGGTACCCGACGGCCCCGGTCTCGGCATCCGCGTCAGCGAAGCTTCGGTCCGCGCCAATGCGCGGGTGCTGGCGGAGGCGTAGGAAGTCAGCGCACTCTCAGTGTCGTCCCGGCGAAGGCCGGGACCCATAACCACAGGGAGATGTTATGCGGAGACTCGCCGTTCGGGACTAGCACCAACCGCAATCGATAGACCTCGCGGTATGGGTCCCGGCCCCCCGCGCGCAATTGCGCGCTAGGCCGGGACGACGGCGGAGCATGCCGCCCCCGCGGTCCGCATCCTTCCCCTCAGGGAATCCCTATCGTATGGTCCGGCCCAACAAGCCCGTTCCTGATCGGGCCGTCCGGAAACGCATATGTCTGATCCCGCCTGGTCGCTGCACTCCCGCCTGAAAGAGGACACCATCGACATCGGCGATCTGCCGCTGTCCAAGGTGCTGGTCATCAAGGACGCGCATTATCCCTGGCTGCTGCTGGTGCCGCGGCGGGCGGATGCGGTCGAGATCATCGATCTCGACGAGGTGCAGCAGGCGCAGCTGATGACCGAGATCTCCCGCGTCTCGCGCGCGCTGAAGGAGATCACCAAATGCGACAAGCTCAATGTCGCTGCGCTCGGCAACCTCGTGCCGCAGCTGCACGTCCACATCATCGCGCGGCGCACCGGTGACGCGGCCTGGCCGCGGCCGGTCTGGGGCGTGATGCCGCCTCTGGCACACGATGCCGCGGAGGTTCAGAATTTCATCAGCGCGCTTCGCCGAAAAATCTGGTTGGGTTGAAAGAATAGCAAAAATGTCACCATTCGACGCATTTCCGCTGGGGCAGCCGGCGTTCGTCACCAACGTCCTCGACCGCGCCGCGCATCTGCGCCGCGACGACGAAAAGCTGTTCGCGATGGAGCAGAAGCCCTCCTCGCGCGCCTATGTCGTCTACCGCGACTCGCTGCTGGTGAAGCGCGAGGGCGACAAGGTGCGCGCACTGCTCTCGATCGACGAAGCAACGAAGTGCGGCGCCAATCCCGGCACGATCTTCCTGGGCCTGCGCGACGGCGCCGCGGTGTTCGGCATGGGCATGCCGCAGGCCGCAGCCGAAAAGCTGATCGGCCGCGAGGACTATACCGTCACCGAGCTGCGCGGCATGGCGATGCAGGGCGCGGTCCATCCCGACGAGCTCTCCGCGATCGCGATGGCGAAGTCGATGGTCGGCTGGCACCAGCGCCACGGCTATTGCGCCAATTGCGGCACCCGCAGCGCCATGAAGGAAGGCGGCTGGAAGCGCGAGTGCCCTGCTTGCAAGGCTGAGCATTTCCCGCGCACCGACCCGGTCGTGATCATGCACGTCGCCTCCGGCGACAAGTGCCTGCTCGGCCGTCAGAAGCACTTCCCGCCCGGCATGTATTCCTGCCTCGCCGGCTTCGTCGAGGCCGCCGAAACCATCGAGGACGCGGCGCGCCGTGAGATCCTCGAGGAATCCGGCATCCGCTGCACCGACGTGCAGTATTACATGACCCAGCCCTGGCCCTATCCGTCGTCGCTGATGATCGGCTGCAGCGCGCGGGCCGTGAGCGAGGACATCGTCGTCGATCACTCCGAGCTGGAAGACGCGCGCTGGTTCTCGCGCGATGAGGCGTCGAAGATGCTGACGCGGACGCATCCGGACGGGCTCGCCGGTCCGCACCCCTTCGCCATCGCCCATCATCTGCTCGGCCGCTGGGTGCACGACAAGAGCTGACCGCCGATGGCGCTACCTGAGACCGCGCCGCGCATCCTCTGCATCGGCATTCCCGTGCGCGATCTCACCTTCCGGGTCGAGGCCGTGCCCGCGCGCGGCAGCAAGGCGAACGCCACGCATCTCGCCGAGATCTGCGGCGGCAACGCGCTCAACGCCGCCATCGCAATGGCGCGGCTTGGCGGACGTGTCGCGTTCGCAGGTCCGATGGGCGATGCGCGGGAGGCCTCGAGCGGCTTCATTCTCGAGCGGATGGCCACCGAGGGCATCGACACCACGCATATCGTGCGCATGCGGGACGCGACCACGCCCGTCTCTGCGATCACCATCGACGCAACGGGCGAACGGACGCTGACCATTTATCGCGATCCCGCGCTCTGGACCGTGCAGCTGCCCGACGCCGACGCGCTGCTCGCCGATTGCCAGGCGGTTCTGATCGAGAGCCGCTGCGGTGCCTTCTGCATCGATCTCTGCACCGAGGCGCGCCGGCGCGGCATTCCCGTCGTCGTCGGCGTCGATCGCGCGATGTCGTTGCAGGACGAACTGCTCACCGCCGCCTCGCACCTGCTGTTCGCCAGCGAACAGGTGCAGGAGACCGCCGGCATCGCCGAGGATGGCGCGGCGCTGAAGCGCCTCGCCGCCCTCACTCCCGCCTTCCTCGCCGCCACCCGCGGCCCGCAAGGCACGATCTGGCTGAACGACGCCGGCGCGCTGGAGGAGACGGCGGCCTTTCCGGTCCAGGCGGTCGATACGCTCGGCGCCGGCGATGTCTTCCACGGCGCCTTCACGCTCCGCCTCGCCGAGGGCGAGGGGGTGCGGGAGGCGCTGCGATTCGCCGCGGCCGCCGCAGCGCTGAAATGCACTCGCCATGGCGGCGGCTTGGCTGCGCCTCAACGCATTGAAGTTGAAGGACTTTTACGAAGAACGCCCTAGAGGAATTCCATTGACACGCCGAGATTATGGGCTTGCTGTGGAAAGATTTTCTCTATATCAGGGAAATCAGCCCCTGAATTGGAACAAAGTTCTTCAAATGACTGATGTCGCCGTCCAGATCCCCGAGACCAGCCGCCGCCTCGACGCCATCGACCGCAAGATTCTGATGGTACTCCAGGAAGATGCCTCCCTCTCCGTCGCCGAGATCGGCGACCGCGTCGGGCTGTCCTCGACCCCGTGCTGGAAGCGTATCCAGCGCCTGGAGGCCGATGGCGTGATCCTGAAGCGGGTCGCCCTGGTCGACCAGAACAAGATCGGGCTCGGCATCTCCGTGTTCGTCTCTGTGGAAAGCTCCGACCATTCCGACGCCTGGCTCAAGAAATTCGCCGAAGCCGTCAGCGCCATGCCCGAGGTGATGGAGTTCTACCGCATGGCCGGCGACGTCGATTACATGCTGCGCGTCGTGGTCGCGGACATGCAGGCCTATGACATCTTCTACAAGAAGCTGATCAGCGCCGTGCCGCTGAAGAACGTCACCTCGCGCTTCGCGATGGAGAAGATCAAGTCGGTGACCGCGCTGCCGATCCCGGCGGTGGTGGCGGCTTAGACTTTACGCTGCCTCATTGGTCGTCGTCATGGCCGGGCATAGCCGTCCGAAGGACGGCGTCGCTTCCGCTCGCCTATGTCCCGGCCATCCACGCCGATCGGCACAGAGAGAAGAACGTGGATGCCCGGCACAAGGCCGGGCATGACGGTGGAAGTTGTGACTCGAGGCGTTCTCGCCTCTCACCTCAAATCGTCTGATTGTACTCGCCGACCTCGGGATGCGTGCGCAGCACGCTGTTCACCATCTCGAACATGTCGTGCATGCGCTGCTCGGAGACCGGGCTCTCGACCACGACCACGAGCTCGGGCTTGTTGGAGGAGGCGCGCACCAGACCCCAGCTCCCGTCTTCCACCGTGACGCGCACGCCGTTGACGGTGACGAGGTCGCGGATCGACTGGCCGCCGATCTTGGCGCCCTTGGCCTGCAGGCCCTCGAAGTGCTTCACCACCTTGTCGATGACGCCGTATTTGGTCTCGTCGGCGCAATGCGGCGACATGGTCGGCGACGACCAGGTCTTCGGCAGCGCGTCCTTCAGATCGGCCATCGACTTGCCAGGCGCGCGATCGAGCATGTCGCAGATCGCGATCGCGGAGACGAGGCCGTCATCATAGCCGCGGCCATAGGGCTTGTTGAAGAAGAAGTGGCCGGACTTCTCGAAGCCGGCGAGCGCGCCGGTCTCGTTGGTGCGGCGCTTCATGTAGGAATGGCCGGTCTTCCAGTAAGCGGTCTTCGCGCCCTGCTTCTGCAGCACGGGATCGGTGATGAAGAGGCCGGTCGACTTCACGTCGACGATGAAATGCGCGTCCTTGTGGATCGCCGACATGTCGCGCGCCAGCATCACGCCGACCTTGTCGGCGAAGATCTCCTCACCGGTGTTGTCGACGACGCCGCAGCGGTCGCCGTCACCGTCGAAGCCGAGGCCGACATCGGCCTTGTGATGCAGCACCGCATCGCGGATCGCGTGCAGCATCTCCATGTCTTCCGGATTCGGGTTGTATTTCGGGAAGGTGTGATCGAGCTCGGTATCGAGCGGGATCACCTCGCAGCCGATCGCTTCCAGCACCTGCGGTGCAAACGCGCCGGCGGTGCCGTTGCCGCAGGCCGCGACAACCTTGAGCTTGCGCTTGAGCTTCGGACGATTGGTGAGGTCGGCGATATAGCGTGCCGGATAGTTCTCGTGAAACTGGTAGGCGCCGCCGGCCTTGTTCTTGAACTCGGCGTTGAGGACGATCTCCTTCAGCCGCGTCATCTCGTCGGGGCCGAAGGTCAGCGGGCGGTTGGCGCCCATCTTCACGCCGGTCCAGCCATTGTCGTTGTGCGAGGCCGTGACCATGGCGACGCAGGGCACGTCGAGGTCGAACTGCGCGAAATAGGCCATCGGCGTCACGGCGAGACCGATGTCATGCACCTTGCAGCCCGCCGCCATCAGGCCGGAGATCAGCGCGTATTTGATCGAGGCCGAATAGCCGCGGAAATCGTGGCCGGTGACGATCTCCTGCTTGACGCCGAGCTCCGCGATCAGCGCGCCCAGCCCCATGCCGAGCGCCTGCACACCCATCAGGTTGATCTCCTTCTGGAACAACCAGCGCGCGTCGTATTCGCGGAAACCGGTGGGCTTCACCATCGGCTCGGATTCGAAGGCATAGGTGTTGGGCAGCAAGACGGATTTCGGCTTGGGAAACATTGAGACGGTCTCGTGAAAGGGCAGGAATTGATGCAGCCATAGCGAATGCCGGGCCGCAGCGGAAGGCAGGAATGAAGGCTTATGGCCGATAATTGCGGCAGTTTGGTAACGGCCGACAGCAGCCTGCGCGAGAGTTTCGCCCGCGGTCCAACACAATTCGTGCGAATGACCGTTCGCCGGCCCGATCAGCAGCTATCGAAGCGGCTTACTGCTCCAGCACCATCTGGCCGTTGGCGTATTCGAAGCGCTTCAGGCGGGACAGGAAGGAGAGACCGAGCAGGTTTTCCGACAGCGCCTCGTCGGGCAGCACCATGGCATCGACGTCGCGCACGATGAGGCCGCCGACATCGAGCATGGCGATGCGGGTGCGGGCGGCCTTGATGGTGCCGTTGGCGGTGGAGACGGTGGCGTTGTATTCGCTGCGCGAGGGACGGAGGCCAAAACGGGCGGCCGATTTTTCGTTCAGCGCGACGACGGAGGCACCTGTGTCGATCATGAAGCCGATGCGCTGGCCGTCGATCCGGCCTTCGGTCTGGAAGTGCCCGCGGCCGTCGCGGGAGATCGCGAGGCTGCGGCTCCCGGCCGGCGCCGTGGTTGCCATCGCGACCGTCGTGCGCGGAGCCGACGTCGCGGACGCCGAGCTCATCCTGTCCGCCATCTGCGCCATGAATGTGCCGAGGCCGATCATGATGGCCGCGAAGATCATAATGTTACGCATCACACCACTTCCGAGCCGGAAAGCCCGATTTCACCACGCAACCCCTCTACCCGCGAGCAACGCCGCGGCCAGAACTTCGCCATTTTGGCGAAAAGGATGAGCGGACGGTTAATGCCGGATTACAAAGTCACGTCCCGCGCGGCTTCGCCCGCCGGGTCGGCAGCGCGCTCGCGGGGTCGTCGGGCCAGGGATGGCGCGGGTAGCGGCCGCGCAGGTCCGAGCGGACCGCCGCATAACTGCCGCGCCAGAAGCCGGGCAGGTCCCGTGTGACCTGCACCGGGCGCTGCGCCGGCGACAACAATTCCAGCACCAGCGGCACCTTGCCGGCGGCGATCGACGGATGGGTGTTGAGGCCGAACAATTCCTGCAGCCGTACCGCAATCGTCGGCCCCTGCTCGGCCTCGTAGTCGATCGCGAGCACGCTTCCCGTCGGCGCCTCGAAATGCGTCGGCGCCTCGCGGTCGAGCCGCGCCCGCATGTCCCACGGCAACAGCGCCATCAGCGCGTCGGAGAGATCGCCGGGCGAGATGTCCTTCAGCGCGATCTTGTCGTAGAGCGCCGGCACAAGCCAATCGTCGCGCCGCGCGATCAGCCCGTCGTTCGTGAGATCAGGCCAGCTGTCGCCCTCGGCCTTGCGCAGGAATATGACGCGGTCGCGCCACTGCTTGGCGGCTTTCGACCACGGCAGCCGGTCGAGGCCTGCCGCAATCAGGCCGTCTGCGAAAATGCGCGCGGTGTCCTCCGAAGGCGACACGGCAAGCGTCGCCTCCGACAGCGTGATCGCATGAAGTACGCGCTTGCGCCGTGCGCGCAGCGCCATCGCGCCGCGATCGAACGTGATCTCGTCGGCACTCTCGATATGCTCGGCGAAATGGCGTTCGATCTCGCCCTCGGTGATCTGCGCGGCGAGCAGGATGCGGCCGCTCGCCGCCGTTCCCGTCATCTCGCCGATCGCGATATAGGGTGCGCGGGCGAGCGAGGAGGTCTGCTCGACCGCGGCGCCGCGGCCGTTGGCCAGGACAAAACTGCCATTGCCGCGATTGCGCGCGACACGATCCGGAAAGGCGTAGGCCAGCATCAGGCCAGTGGAGAGATCGTCCTGCTGCCCCGCCTTCTCCGAGGCCGCCACCTGCGAGGCCCAGCGCCGCGCCAGATCGCGCGCGCTCGCGGCACGCGGCGAGCGATCTCGGCGGAACTGGTCGCGGCGATGCTCGAGATCGACGCTGTCGCCGCCAAGCCCGCGCTCGGTGATGATGGCCGCGATCTCGGCGGCGGCTTCGCCCTCGCCGGCGCGATGCGAATCCACGATCATGCGCGCCAGCCGCGGCGGCAGCGCCAGCGCGCGCAGGCTCTTGCCTTCCGCGGTGATGCGGCCGTCGCCATCGAGCGCGTTGAGCTCGGACAGCAGGCTTTTGGCTTCCTTCCAGGCGGGTGCGGGCGGCGGATCGAGAAACGACAGCGCGCCGGGATCGGCAACGCCCCATTGCGCGAGATCGAGCACGAGCGAGGACAGGTCGGCGCTGAGGATTTCCGGTTGGGTGTAGGGCGCGAGCGAAGCTGTCTGCGGCTCGTCCCAGAGCCGGTAGCAGACCCCGGGCTCGGTACGGCCGGCACGGCCGCGGCGCTGGTCCACCGCCGCGCGTGCGGCGCGCACGGTCTCGAGCCGCGTCAGGCCGATGTCGGGCTCATAGCGCGGCACGCGGGCCAAACCGGAATCGACCACGATGCGCACGCCCTCGATGGTGAGCGAGGTCTCCGCGATCGAGGTCGCCAGCACGACCTTGCGCATGCCCTTGGGTGCGGGAGAAATGGCGCGGTCCTGCACGGCGGCATCGAGCGCGCCGAACAGCGGCACGATCTCGATCGAGGCATCCTGCACGCGCTCGCTGAGGAAATTCTGGGTGCGGCGGATCTCCGCGGCGCCCGGCAGGAACGCCAGCACCGAGCCGCTGTCGGCGCGCAGCGCGGACGCGATGGCATCCGCCATCTGCCGCTCGATCGGCGCATCGGCCTTGCGGCCGAGATAGCGCGTCTCGACCGGAAAAGCGCGGCCCTCGCTCTCGACCACAGGCGCATCGCCCAGCAGTTTTGCCACGCGCGCGCCGTCGAGCGTCGCCGACATCACGAGGATGCGCAGGTCCTCGCGCAGGCCCGTTTGTGCGTCGCGCGCCAGCGCGAGGCCCATGTCGGCGTCGAGCGAGCGCTCGTGGAATTCGTCGAACAGGATAGCGGCAACGCCCGACATTTCGGGGTCGTCGAGGATCTGGCGGGTGAAGATGCCTTCGGTGACCACCTCGATACGCGTCGCCCGCGAGATTTTCGAGCCGAAGCGGACGCGATAACCGACGGTCTCGCCGGCACGCTCGCCGAGCGATTTGGCCATGCGGTCGGCGCTGGCGCGCGCGGCGATACGGCGCGGCTCCAGCACGATGATCTTTTTGCCTTTCGCCCAAGGCGCATCGAGCAGCGCCAGCGGGACGCGCGTGGTCTTGCCGGCGCCCGGAGGCGCCACCAGCACGGCCGCGTTATGCACCTCCAGCGTGCGCGAGAGGTCGTCGAGCACGGCATCGATCGGGAGGGGCGTGTCGAAGGTGCGGGGCAAGGAATCATCCGGTCGTCATGCCCGGGCTTGTCCCGGACATCCACGTTCTTTCACCTGCGAGTGAACAAGACGTGGATAGCCGGGACAAGCCCGGCCATGACGGAATTATGCGCTGTGGCGAATTATCAGCCCTACGCCGACGGACGGCCGACGCTCTCATAGGTGAAGCCGGCGGCGCGCATGTCTTCGGGGCTGTAGATGTTGCGGAGGTCGACGACGACGGGCTGTGCCATGACGCTCTTCAGCCGGTCGAGATCGAGACCGCGGAACTGCACCCATTCGGTGACGACGACCAGCGCGTCGGCTCCTTGCGCACAGGAATAGGCATCCTCGCAATAGTTGATGTTGGGCAGCTCACCCTTGGCCTGCTCCATGCCGACGGGGTCGAAGGCCTTCACCTTCGCGCCCATGTCGATGAGGCCGGTGACGAGCGGGATCGACGGCGCATCACGCATGTCGTCGGTGTCGGGCTTGAAGGTGAGGCCGAGCACCGCGATGGTCTTGCCGCGCAAGGAGCCGCCGAGCGCCTGGCCGACCTTCCGCGCCATCGCGCGCTTGCGGTTCTCGTTGACCGCCAGCACGGATTCGACGATGCGCAAACTCACGTCGTAATCCTGCGCGATCTTGATCAGCGCCTTGGTGTCCTTCGGGAAGCACGAGCCGCCGAAGCCGGGGCCGGCATGCAGGAACTTGGTGCCGATGCGATTGTCGAGGCCAATGCCGCGCGCGACCTCCTGCACATTGGCGCCGACCTTCTCGGAGAGATCGGCGATCTCGTTGATGAAGGTGATCTTGGTCGCGAGGAACGCGTTCGCGGCGTATTTGATCATCTCGGCGGTGCGGCGCGCGGTGAACATCAGCGGCGCCTGGTTCAGCGACAGCGGGCGATAGATGTCGCCCATCACCTTGCGGCCGCGCTCGTCGGAGGTGCCGACCACGACGCGATCCGGAAACTTGAAGTCGCGGATCGCCGCGCCTTCGCGCAGGAACTCGGGGTTGGAGGCAACGACGACGTCGGCCTTCGGATTGGTCTCGCGAATGATGCGCTCGACCTCGTCGCCGGTGCCGACGGGCACGGTCGACTTCGTCACGACGACGGTGAAGCCGGACAGCGACTGCGCGATCTCTTTCGCGGCGGCGTAGACGTAGGACAGGTCGGCATGACCGTCGCCGCGGCGCGACGGCGTGCCGACCGCGATGAACACGGCGTCAGCGTCGGCGACCGGCTTGGAGAGGTCGGTGGTGAAGTCGAGCCGCTTGGCCTTCACGTTGGTTGCGACCAGCTCGTCGAGGCCGGGCTCGTAGATCGGGATCTCGCCACGGTGAAGGGCTGCGATCTTCCTCTCGTCCTTGTCGACGCAGGTGACGTCGTGACCGAAATCCGCAAAGCAGGCTCCGGACACCAGTCCCACATAGCCCGTTCCGATCATCGCGATTCGCATGAAAAACCCTGTTCCTGCTTGGTTAACGAAACCCCAACGCGGGGCGGTTTAGCATTTTCCCGGTGGAAGGGAACCGTCTGCGACGTAAAAACCGGCACGCGAATTGAACCGGTAAAGAAGTCGGAAACCGGGGCGCTGCAAACTGCCCCGCGCCCATACAGGGCCGGGCGGAACACGCCTCGAAAAGGGACACCATGGCTGCATCAGGCACAATCGCCGCAAACGGGCTTCCCAGGGCCTCCGCTGCCGCGCGTGTCGACTGGGTCGACTACGCCAAGGGCATCTGCATCGTCATGGTGGTGATGATGCATTCGGTGCTGGGGGTCGAGCTCGCCGCCGGCAAGACCGGTTTCATGCATGTCGCCGTGGCCTTCGCAAAGCCGTTCCGGATGCCGGATTTCTTCCTGATTTCGGGCCTGTTCCTGCCGCTCGTGATCGACCGCGACTGGCGCACCTATCTCGACCGCAAGGTGATGCATTTCGCCTATTTCTATGTCGTCTGGGTGACAATCCAGTTCGGCTTCAAGGCGCCGGCCTTCGCGGCCGAGTCGAGCTGGCGCGAGGTGGGCCTGCTGTATCTCGAATCCTTCATCGAGCCGTTCGGCACGCTCTGGTTCATCTACCTGCTGCCGGTGTTCTTCGTCGTCACAAAACTGACACGCAAATTTCCGCCGCTCGCGATCTGGCTCATCGCCGCCGCGCTGGAGACGGCGCGCATCTCGACGGGGTGGACCGCGATCGACGAATTCTGCTCGCGCTTCGTCTATTTCTACTCGGGCTATCTGTTCGCGCCTTACGTGTTCGCGCTGTCGGATCGCGCGCGCAATCATCCGGCGTGGGCGCTTGCGGCGCTCGCGGCCTGGGCACTGGTCAATGCCGGCCTCGTTTCAATTGGCGCCAGCGAATGGAAGACCGTGTCGCTCGCGCTCGGCTTCGCCGGCGCCTGTGCCATCATCACGATGGGCACGCTGCTGGCGCGCGCGCAATGGCTCAACTTCTTCCGCTTCTGCGGCGAGCATTCGATCGTGATCTATCTCGCCTTCTTCCTGCCGATGGCCGCGACGCGCACGCTGCTGCTGCGCACCGGCATCATCCCCGATATCGGCACGGTGTCGCTGATCGTCACCATCGCCGGCGTGCTCGGCGCGCTTGCGATCTGGAAGGTTGCCTTGCTGTTCAACGCGCGCTTCCTCTTCGAGCGGCCGGACGCGTTCTGGATCGCGCCGAAGAAGGCAGGGCCGGTGCTGCAGGCGGCGGAGTAGCGGAGCGACGCATTCTCCACGCCGTCGTCCCGGCGAAGGCCGGGACCCATACTCCGAAAACTTAGTTATAGCGGTCGATGGTAACTCCGAATCTTCGCCAAACTACGCCCTGTGGTTATGGGTCCCGGCCTTCGCCGGGACGACGAGAGATGTGGGAATCCCGCCAAAAATCCCCCTCCAAAGGCTGTCAAACCCCGCAAAAATTCATACATTGCGGCCATGCCCAAGACATCCCCGAAGACCACCGCCAAAGCTGACACCAAGGCCGCGCCAAAGGCTGCCGCCGAGAAAATGCCCGCTGCTGCGACAGCTGCTGCCAAACCGGTCGCGGCGAAGGCGGCCGGCAAGGGTGACCATATCTTCCTGGTGGACGGTTCCGGCTACATCTTCCGCGCCTATCACGCGCTGCCGCCGCTGAACCGCAAGTCCGACGGCCTGCAGGTCAACGCGGTGCTCGGCTTCTGCAACATGCTGTGGAAGCTGCTGCGCGACATGCCGGAGGACAATCGGCCGACGCATCTGGCGATCGTGTTCGACAAGTCGGAGGTCACCTTCCGCAACAAGATCTATCCCGAGTACAAGGCACACCGGCCGCCGGCCCCGGACGATCTGATCCCGCAATTCGCGCTGATCCGCGAAGCGGTGCGCGCCTTCGACCTGCCCTGCCTGGAGCAAGTCGGCTTCGAGGCCGACGATCTCATCGCGACCTATGCGCGGCAGGCTTCCGCGCGCGGCGCCACCACGACCATCGTGTCCTCCGACAAGGATCTGATGCAGCTCGTGAACGACAAGATCATGATGTACGACACCATGAAGGATCGCCGCATCGGCATCCCCGAGGTGATCGAGAAGTTCGGCGTGCCGCCGGAGAAGGTGGTGGAAGTGCAGGCGCTCGCCGGCGATTCCACCGACAACGTGCCCGGCGTGCCCGGCATCGGCATCAAGACCGCGGCGCAGTTGATCACCGAATATGGCGACCTCGAACAGCTCCTGTTCCGCGCCACCGAGATCAAGCAGCCGAAGCGGCGTGAGGCCCTGCTCGAAAACGCCGAGAAGGCGCGCATCTCGCGGCAGCTCGTGCTGCTCGACGACAAGGTCGCGCTGGACGTGCCGCTGGACGATCTCGCCGTCCAGGAGCCGGACGCGCGCAAGCTAATCGCGTTCCTGAAGGCGATGGAATTCACCACGCTGACCCGGCGTGTCGCCGACTATGCGCAGGTCGATCCCTCCAATGTGGACGCCGATCCCGGCTATGCCAGCGGCGCCAGCGTGTTCTCGCCGCTGCCGCCCTCGGACGTCACGCCCGCGCCGGGAACAGGCACCGCGCCACAGGCCCGCGCGGGCGCGCCCAACAAATCGGCCAACAAGGAAGACAAGGCCGCGAGCCCGAAGGGCGCGCCGGTCTCGCTCGCTGCGGCGCGCGAGGAGGCGCTGCGCAAGCTGCCGGTCGATCGGGCCAAATATCAGGCGATCAAGTCGCTGAAGGAGCTGAACGCCTTCATCGCGCGCATCCATGACACCGGCCATGTCGCGATCGAGATCAAGGCGAACAGCATCGACCCGATGCAGGCCGATCTCTGCGGCATCGCGCTGGCGCTGGCGCCGAACGAGGCCTGCTATGTGCCGCTGGCGCACAAGCAGTCCGGCGGCGATGGCGGCCTGTTCGACGCGGGCCTTGCGCCCGACCAGGTCAAGCATGCCGACGCCATCGAAGCGCTGCGGCCGGTGCTGGAATCGGCGGGCATCCTCAAGATCGGCTTCGACGTCAAGTTCACCGCCGTGATGCTGGCACAGCACGGCATCACCCTGCGCAACATCGACGATGCGCTGCTGATCTCCTACGTGCTCGACGCCGGCCGCGGCTCGCACGCGCTGGAATCGCTGTCCGAGCGCTGGTTCGGCCACGCCATGCTGAAGGAGAGCGAGCTGCTCGGCAGCGGCAAGAACAAGATCACGTTCGACCAGGTGCCGATCGAGAAGGCCGCACCGCTGTCGGCCGAAGGCGCCGACATGACCGTGCGCGTCTGGCGCGTGCTGAAGCCGCGCCTCGTCGGCGAGCACATGACGACCGTCTACGAGACGCTGGAGCGGCCACTGGTCTCCGTGCTCGCGCGCATGGAGCGGCGCGGCATCTCGATCGACCGCCAGGTGCTGTCGCGCCTGTCAGGCGACTTCGCCCAGACCGCCGCGCGCGTCGCGGCCGAGATCCAGGAGATCGCGGGCGAGCCCGTCAATGTCGGCAGCCCCAAGCAGATCGGCGACATCCTGTTCGGCAAGATGGGCCTCTCAGGCGGTACCAAGACCAAGACCGGTGCGTGGTCCACCACCGCGCAGGTGCTGGACGATCTCGCCGAGCAGGGCCACGACTTCCCGAAGAAGATCCTGGAGTGGCGGCAGGTCTCGAAGCTGAAATCGACCTACACCGACGCGCTGCCGACCTACGTCAACCCGCAGACGCACCGCGTGCATACGACCTACGCGCTGGCCGCGACCACGACGGGCCGGCTGTCGTCGAACGAGCCGAACTTGCAGAACATCCCGGTGCGTACCGAGGACGGCCGCAAGATCCGCCGCGCCTTCATCGCGACGAAGGGGCACAAGCTGGTCTCCGCCGACTATTCGCAGATCGAGCTGCGGCTGCTGGCGGAAATCGCCGACATCCCCGTGCTGAAGCAGGCGTTCCGCGACGGGCTCGACATTCACGCGATGACCGCCTCCGAAATGTTCGGCGTGCCGATCAAGGGCATGCCGAGCGAGATCCGCCGCCGCGCGAAAGCGATCAATTTCGGCATCATCTACGGCATCTCCGCGTTCGGCCTCGCCAACCAGCTCGGCATCGCGCGCGAGGAGGCCTCCGCCTACATCAAGAAATATTTCGAGCGCTTCCCCGGCATCCGCGCCTACATGGACGAGACGCGCGATTTCTGCCGCAGCCACGGCTATGTTACCACGCTGTTCGGCCGCAAGTGCCACTACCCCGACATCAAGGCCTCGAACGCCTCGGTGCGCGCCTTCAACGAGCGCGCCGCGATCAACGCGCGGCTGCAAGGCACCGCAGCCGACATCATCCGCCGCGCCATGACGCGGGTGGAGGACGCGCTCGCCGAGAAGAAGCTCTCGGCGCAGATGCTGCTGCAGGTGCATGACGAACTGATCTTCGAGGTGCCCGACGCCGAGGTCGAGGCGACGCTCCCCGTCGTGCAGCGCGTGATGCAGGACGCGCCGTTCCCGGCCGTGCTGCTCTCGGTGCCGCTGCACGTGGATGCGCGCGCAGCGAACAATTGGGACGAGGCGCACTGACCTTTCTTACCTCTCCCCGCCTGCGGGGAGAGGTCGGAATTCGCGCGTAGCGCGGATTCCGGGTGAGGGGGTACAGGTCTCACAACGATCTCACCCGGGGAGAGAGGCCCCTCACCCCAACCCTCTCCCCGTAAGAACGGGGCGAGGGAGTACAGCGAGTACGCGGCGACAACCCAATTGTCCTCCGAGCAATTGCGCGATGGCACCGCGATCCCGCGCAGACTAGAACCGTGCCATCTCCCGCAACGGTTCAGCCATGCCCCACACCACCGCCCTGCTCGGCTTCGCGCTCGTCTGCCTCGGTCTCGTGCTCACGCCCGGGCCGAACATGATCTACCTGATCTCGCGCTCGATCACGCAGGGCCCGGCGGCGGGCATCGTGTCGCTCGGCGGCGTGGCGCTCGGCTTCGTGTTCTACATGCTGTGCGCGGCGTTCGGCATCACGGCGCTGCTGCTCGCGATTCCCTTTGCCTATGACGCGCTGCGCTTTGCCGGCGCCGGCTACATGCTCTGGCTCGCCTGGCAGGCGGTGAAGCCGGGCGGGCGCTCGCCGTTCGAGGTGAAGAAGCTCGCGATCGACAGCCCACGCAAATTGTTCGCGATGGGCCTCGTCACCAATCTGCTCAACCCGAAGATCGCGATGCTGTATCTGGCGCTGCTGCCGCAGTTCATCGATCCCGCCGCCGGCAGCATGCTGACGCAGTCGGTGGTGCTGGGCGCGATCCAGATCGCGATCAGCGTCAGCGTCAATGCGATCATCGCGCTCGCCGCCGGATCGATTGCGCTGTTCCTGGCGAGCCGGCCGAGCTGGATGCTGGTGCAGCGCTGGCTCATGGGCACGGTGCTGGCCGGGCTCGCGGTGCGGATGGCGGTCGAAGCGAAGAAGGTGTGAGCGGACGCCGCGAACCACAGTCCGCCCGTGTCCCGGACGCGCTGCAGCGTAGAGCCGGGACCCAGAAAGCCCAGAACGAGAATCGGAGAGGCATAGGCCCCGGCTCTGCAGTGCACCGCTTACGCGCTGCACTGCGTCCGGGGCACGAGGTGCGACAGCCGAGCGACTAATCCAGCTTGGCGTCCATGCCGCGCTTCACGGCCGGGCGCGCCATCAGCGCCTCGTACCAGCGCTTGACGTTGGGGAAGTCGGCCAGATCAACCTTGTGGCGAGGGTGACGCCAGGCCCAGCCCAGGATGGCGAAATCGGCGACCGAGAGCTCGCCGGCGACGAAGTCACGGTCTGCCAGGCGGCGGTCCAGCACGCCGTAGAGCCGGCGGGTCTCGGCCATGTAGCGCTTCAGGCCATAGGCGCGGTCCTGCTCGTTCTCGAGTGCGATGAAATGATGCACCTGACCGGGCATCGGGCCGAAGCCGCCCATCTGCCACATCAGCCATTCATAGACCGGGATGCGGGCGGAAAGCGATTTCGGCAGGAATTTGCCGGTCTTTTCGCCGAGATAGAGCAGGATCGCCCCGGACTCGAAGATGCTGACGGGCTTGCCGTCGGGACCCTCGGGGTCGACGATCGCGGGAATCTTGTTGTTGGGCGACAGCTTGAGGAACCCCGGCGCCATCTGCTCGCCCTTGGTAATGTTCACCGGAATGACCTTGTAGGGCAGCCCCATTTCCTCCAGCGCGACCGAAATCTTGCGGCCGTTGGGCGTATTCCAGGTGTGGAGCTCGATGGTCATAGGGCTGTTCCTTCCCGCATTGTCTGGCATCCCACTAGCCCAGGACCTTGCGGTGTTACAACCGGCGGTCGGGCATGGTGGCTGTCCGGCCGCCGCGGGCGATGCCCTGTTGACGGTGGTCTTGCGGGGCCCACCCCCTCTGGAATGTCGCCGCCGTCGCGGATAAATTCCGCCACCTTCAAGAAAGCTGTTCGAGGGACCGCCGTGTCGAAATCCGCTTCCCGCGCCCGCCTGTTCGAGATCATCCGCCGGCGCTCATTCGGCCGGGGCGAGGTGACGCTCGCGTCGGGCCGCAAGAGCGATTTCTACTTCAACCTCAAGCCGACCATGCTCGACCCCGAGGGCGCGACGCTGTTGGCCGAGCTGACCTACGAGGCGCTGAAGGACGACCAGCTCGATTTCATCGGCGGGCTCGAGATGGGCGCGGTGCCGCTCGCCGGCGCGCTGGCGCAGATCTCCTGGATCAAGGGCCATCCGATCGCGGCCTTCTTCGTGCGCAAGAAGCCGAAGGAGCATGGCGCCAAGCTCGCAATAGAGGGCCTGCCCAGGGGCGAGACGCTGGCGGGCAAGCGCGTCGTGATCGTCGAGGACGTCACCACGACCGGCGGCTCGGCGATGAAGGCGGTGGAATCCGTGCGCGAGACCGGCGCCGATGTGGTGCTGGTGCTGACCATGGTCGACCGCGAGGAAGGCGCCACCGACACGTTCGGCGCGGCCGGCCTGCCGTTCCGCTCGCTGTACAAGGCATCGGAATTTCTGAAAGCGTAGCGGCACGAAACCTCGTGCCGCTGTTCCCGGGCGTTGCCCGGAAGCCACCATCCGTCGGAAGCTGTGCCCGGCCTTAAAGAGGTCACCGGCCCGACTTGAAACCGCCTCCGCGCAACTGCTCATTTACCATCGCGGCTTATGGTGAATCATGTGCTGAGACCTCAAGGTCCCGGCCCGGTTCAGTAGCGTTGGGTGGAGTGAGCCTTGCGTAACATCGTGTCCCATGCGCGCCGGCGGCGTCGCGCGATGCTTGTGGCCGCCACCCTTGCAGCTCCGCTGCTTGCGGCTCCGGCCCCGGTCTCGGCCGAAGGCCTGTTCGACTTCCTGTTCGGCGGCACGCAGCAGCAGCGCCCGCAGCGCGAGGTGCCGCAGGCGAACTCCTACGCCGATCCCTTCACCGGCCAGCAGAATGCCGCTACCCCGCAATATGTGCCGCCGACACGTTCGGCCGCGGCCGGCGGCTCTGGCCCGGCGTTCTGCGTGCGCACCTGCGACGGCAAGTATTTTCCGCTGATGCGCGGCCTCGTGTCGCCGGCGCAGATGTGTCAGGCGTTCTGTCCCGCCAGCGCGACCAAGGTCTATTTCGGCTCCTCGATCGACGGCGCCTATGCGCAGACCGGCGAGCGTTACGCCGACAGCGAGAACGCGTTCGCCTATCGCAAGGCGCTGCGATCGGACTGCACCTGCAACGGCCGCGAGCCGGTCGGCCTCGCCCCGGTCGATCTGGCGCTGGATTCCTCGCTGAAGGCCGGCGATGTCATCGCGACCAGCGACGGCCTCGTCGCCTATACCGGCATCCGCGTCGGCAACGACCAGGCCGCCGACTTCACCCCGGTCGCCTCCTATCCCGGCCTCACCGCGCAGGTCCGCGCCCGCCTCGGCGAGATGAAGGTGGCGCCGGTGCGCGCGGAGACCGTATCGGCGGATGCGCCGGCGCAGACCGAGATCGTGCGCGAGCCGCTGCCCGATGTGACCGTGCCGAAGGCGGCGGCCAAGCCGGCGAAGCGGGCGGGGCTGGATTAGTCATCCTCATGGTGAGGAGCCGCGCCCCTGCGCGGCGTCTCGAACCATGCAGGTCCGGCTGCTGCAGTTCGGCCTTCATCCTTCGAGACGCGCGCAAGCGCGCTCCTCAGGATGAGGAGCGAGACCGTCACCGCCCGATGATCACCCCGATCACGTTCGGCGCCGCCAGATATTTCTCCTCGATGGCCGCACGCGCCGCGGCGCGGTTTTCCGCCGTCAGCAGGCCGCGCTTCTCGGCCAGGATCATCCAGCAGAAACCCCACCAGTCGGTGAGCATGCCCGCCTCGTCCACGAGGTCATAACCCTGCTCGGCCGCGAAGATGCGCGCATGCGCTTCGTCCAGCGTATCGAGAAACAGATGATCCTCGACGGCGAACAGATCGTCGCTGATATCGTCGATGGTGTAGCCCCAGATCGACTGGCACACCGCGTTGAATTCGCGGTCGAACTGGTCGTCATCGATCCGCTGCCGCCGCGCCGCCTGGTGCAGACGCGACAGCGAGCGCGCGAAATCGGCGATCCGGGTGAGGGCGAACTGGTCGAAGGCAATGGTGGACATGTAGTCCTCGCGACATCGGGCAAACGCTAGATATTGTGTCGGCAACGCGCCGAATCACAATGATATATCAAAGACTTGCTAAAGTGTTCTTAATTTGTTCCGATGCCGAGGAGATGCTAAAGAATTGGTTGTTGAAGCCGTCGTCCTGGCGAAAGCCAGGACCCATTAGCCCGGTCAGCGTTGCTTTTGCGAGCGTGAGCCACCGATGAGCACAGGCAGCTACTACGTCTATATCCTCGCGAGCCGGCATCACGGGACGATCTATATCGGCGTCACCAACGACATCCGTGCGAGACTTGAGCTGCACCGTTCGGGCCGCGGCTCGGAGTTCGTGCGGAAGTACGGGGTCTTCCGCCTCGTTCACGTCGAGGCATTTGCGACACCGCAGGAGGCCATCGCGCGCGAGAAGCAGCTCAAGTTCTGGAAGCGCGACTGGAAGATCAAGCTGATCGAAGAGGAAAACCCTGACTGGAATGACCGGTCGGGCCTAATCTAGCCGTCGGGGTAATGGGTCCTGGCTTTCGCCAGGACGACGATGGGGTGAGAGTTTCGCTTTCTCCCACCCCCCTCAACTCGCCGCCGACACCAGCCTGTCCCCGCACGCATTCGCGAAAAACTTGCCGCCGCATTGGCGCTTGATCGCGGCGCAGCGCTGGGCGGGAGATGCGTTCTGGGGAAGGCTGAAGCCGCAGGTCAGGCCATCGGCGCTGCGGCCCTTGCCGGCGGCGAAGGCGGCGCTCGAGGTGGCGATGCAGATGACGAGAAGCGCCGCGGCAGCGATTTCGATCAGCAGTCTCATGGGCCCGTCCTCCACACTGATGGCTGAATCTTCGTCCAGTCTAGCACGAAACCTGCGTTACTCCGTGCCCTTCCGGGTTCCCAAACGGCCCATTCCTTGCATAAATTTACGCCAGCGCAGTGCACGGCCGCGCCAGCGATGGTTCCGGTGCAGCGGCAGGACGCTTAGGGTTACAAGACGCGTGGGTTGTGGTGTTCGTTTCGACCAGGAAGTGACGGCCTTGCAAGATCAATCGTTCCAGCCAAATTTTCCCGCTCCCGGCCAGCCCATCGATGAGCTCGCGCTGGCCGAGATCAAGGGCGCGATCCTGGCGAAGCTGCGCCTTGCCATCGGCAAGGACGCCGGCATGGCGACGAAGCACGACTGGTACCAGGCCGCCGCGCTCGCGCTGCGCGACCGTATCGTGCATCGCTGGCTCTCGGCCGAGAAGCGCAGCTACGATGCCGGACGCAAGCGCGTCTATTATCTCTCGCTCGAATTCCTGATCGGCCGTCTCTTCACCGACGCGCTGAACAACATGGGCCTGCTCAAGATCTTCGAGGTCGCACTCGGCGATCTCGGCGTCTCGCTGCCGGAGCTGCGCAAATGCGAGCCGGATGCGGCGCTCGGCAATGGCGGCCTCGGACGGCTTGCCGCCTGCTTCATGGAGAGCATGGCGACGCTGTCGATCCCCGCGATCGGCTACGGCATCCGCTACGATTACGGCCTGTTCCGCCAGATCATCAATCAAGGCTGGCAGCAGGAATATCCCGACGAATGGCTGAGCTTCGGCAATCCCTGGGAATTGCAGCGGCCGGAAGTGATCTACGACATCAATTTCGGCGGCGGCGTCGAGCATGTCGACGACAAGGGCCGCGACCGCGCGATCTGGCATCCGGCCGAGACCGTGCAGGCGATCGCCTATGACACGCCGATCGTCGGCTGGCGCGGCCAGCACGTCAACGCGCTGCGGCTGTGGTCGGCGCGCTCGCCCGATCCGCTCAAGCTCGATGCCTTCAACCGGGGCGACTACGTCAGCGCCAGCTCCGAGCAGGCGCGCGCGGAAGCGATCTGCAAATTCCTCTATCCGAACGACGAGAGCCCGGCGGGCCGCGAGCTGCGGCTGCGGCAGGAATATTTCTTCGTGTCGGCTTCGCTGCAGGACCTGGTCAAGCGGCATCTCGCCTCCGACGGCCAGCTGCGCAGCCTGTCGTCCAAGGTCGCGGTGCAGCTCAACGACACCCATCCGAGCCTTGCCGTCACCGAGCTGATGCGGATCCTCGTCGACCTGCACAATTTCCGCTGGGACGAGGCCTGGAAGATCACCGTCGCCACGCTGTCCTACACCAACCACACGCTGCTGCCCGAAGCGCTGGAGACCTGGCCCGTCGAATTGTTCGAGCGCCTCCTGCCGCGGCATCTCGAGATCATCTACCGCATCAACGTGCAGCATCTGGCGCTCGCCGAAGCGCGCGCCCCCGGCGACATCGACTTCCGCGCCTCGGTTTCGCTGATCGACGAGAAGAGCGGCCGCCGCGTGCGCATGGGCCAGCTCGCCTTCGTCGGCTCGCATCGTATCAACGGCGTCTCGGCGATGCATTCAGACCTGATGCGCGAGACCGTGTTCCACGACCTCAACCATCTCTACCCCGGGCGCATCACCAACAAGACCAACGGCATCACCTTCCGCCGCTGGCTGATGCTGGCGAACCCCAAGCTCACCGACCTGTTGCGCGAGACCTGCGGCGACGCCGTGCTCGACGACCCGACCCAGCTCTCGCTGATCGAGGCGCGCGCCAGCGACGTCGAATTCCAGAAAAAGTTCCGCAGCGTCAAGCTTCACAACAAGACCGCGCTGGCTCGCCTGATCGGCGAGCGGCTCGGCATCAAGGTCGACCCGACTGCGCTGTTCGACGTACAGATCAAGCGCATCCACGAATACAAGCGCCAGCTCCTCAACGTCATCGAGACCGTCGCGCTGTACCAGGCGATCAAGGACGACCCCAACGGCAATTGGGTGCCGCGGGTGAAGATCTTCGCCGGCAAGGCGGCGGCGAGCTACAAATACGCCAAGCTGATCATCAAGCTGATCAACGACGTCGCCGAGGTCGTCAACAACGATCCCGCGATCGGCGGCAAGCTGAAGGTCGCTTTCCTGCCCGACTACAATGTCAGCCTCGCGGAAGTGATCATCCCCGCGGCCGATTTGTCCGAGCAGATCTCCACCGCCGGCATGGAAGCCTCCGGCACCGGAAACATGAAGCTGGCGCTGAACGGCGCCATCACCATCGGCACGCTCGACGGCGCCAATATCGAGATCCGCGACCATGTCGGAGCTGAGAACATCGCGATCTTCGGCATGGAGGCCGGCGACGTGATGATCCGCCGCAAGCAGGGACTGGACGCTTCCGACATCATCCGCAACTCGCCGAAGCTGCAGCGCGCCATCAATGCGATCGGCACCGGCGAGTTTTCGCCCGGAGATCCCGGCCGCTTCGAATCCATCGCGCACGCGCTGCGCTATCTCGACCATTACATGGTCAGCGCCGACTTCGATTCCTATTACGAAGCCCAGCGCAGCGTCGATGCACGCTGGCAGGTCGCACCGGCCTGGACGCGCGCCTCCATCCTCAATGTCGCGCGCATGGCCTGGTTCTCCTCCGACCGCACCATCCGCGAATATGCCGAGGAGATCTGGAACGTCCCGGTCAACCCGACCACGCCGCTGCTGCCGAACCTGCGCGACGTCGCCGGCTGATTTTCCGCACCGTGAAATCGGCGTTACCTGCGAGGTCATTGATTTGGCAGGATAGGCGTCATATTACGGCGTCGGATTTTCCTGGCCGGAGTGGATCGTGCCTGTCGGCGAGTATGTCAGCCCGGATGGGCAGCTTCGATTGCTCGTCATTTGTCCCGACGGGGATTGGACGTTGGGGTTCGACGGTTTCCCCTGGCACACGCATGGCAGCATCCTCGCCAGCCTTTCCGGGAAGGACGAGGAGCCCGCCATCGCCGACTTCGTCGCGGATCTAACCAGCGGCAAGAGCGTCATCGCAATGAAGCTCATCAATGGCGCGGCGGCAGAGGTCTGGGTCACGGACGACCCGGCAGACGATCTTGCGGATTCGCAAAAATATGGTCCCGTTGACGAGACGATGGAGTTTCGCCGCTGGGACGGAAGCGCAGTAAGGGTCTGATGTCATGCACGCCAAGCTCCCGCACCCGTTCGACGACGCGACCCGCATCACCGCGGGTGACGCCAGCTGGCAGGGGCACACCAGCGACGATTACTGGGCCTTTGTCGGCCCCTTCGGCGGCGCCACGGCCGCGACGATCCTGCGCGCGCTGATCGAGCATCCGCAGGCCGCCGGCGATCCGCTCGCCCTGACCGTGAATTACTGCGCGCCGATCGCGAAGGGGCCGTTCGATCTCGACGTGCGGCTGGTGAAGGCCAACCGCTCCAGCCAGCACTGGAGCGTCGAGCTCAGCCAGGGCGGCGGCGAAGTCGCAACGCTCGCCACCGCCGTGTTCGCCGAGCGCAAGCCGTCCTGGGAGCACCGGGTGGCGAAGGCCCCCGACGCCAAACCGTTCGAGCAGACGCTGCCGTTCCCGAAGATCAAGGCGTCCTGGGCCAACCAGTATGAATTCCGCTTCGTCGAGGGCGAGATGCGGATCGGCTCGCCGCAGGCCGAGCTCGACAGCACCTATTCGAAGCTCTGGATCAGCGACCGCGAGCCGCGCAAGCTCGACATGCCCTCGCTGATGTCGATGTCGGACGCCTTCTTCGGCCGCATCTTCCACGCGCGGCGCGAGCTGGTGCCGTTCGGCACGGTGTCGCTGACGACCTATTTCCACACCGACAGCGCAGAGCTCGCGGCCGAGGACATCACCCGCGTGCTGGCGACGGCGGATTCCAAGATCATGCACAAGAGCTACGCCGACCAGAACGCCGAGCTGTGGTCGCCGAACGGCCGGCTGCTCGCGACCACGACGCAGATCGCGTATTTCAAGGCGTGAACTTCGCGTCGCACGCGCGCGCAGGCGCGATGACGGTCCGTCACCCCAGGACGGCCGAGGCCGCCGGAGTCTTCGGGCGAACCGGCAACAGCAGGTAATGAACGCCATTCTGCTGGGCTTTTGGAAACCGGCCGGCACGGATGTTCACCTGGATTGACGGCAAGAGCAGCGTCGGCGCCGAAAGCGTCGCATCGCGCGCCTTGCGCTTAGCCACGTACTCGGCCTCGGTAACCCCGCCCTTCAGGTGGACATTGCCCTCGCGCTGCTCACGCACCGTGGTTTGCCAGGCGTAGTGATCGCGACCCGGCGCCTTGTAGTCGTGGCACATATAGAGCTGCGTCTCCGGCGGCAATGCGAGCAGACGCTGGATCGAACGATAGAGCTGCGCGGCGTCGCCGCCGGGAAAGTCGGCGCGCGCGGTGCCGTAGTCCGGCATGAAGAGAGTGTCGCCGACGAAGACGGCATTGCCGACCCTGTACGCGATGTCCGCCGGCGTGTGTCCGGGCGTGTGCATGACTTCAACCGTCAGCTCGCCGATCCGGAAGGTCTCGCCATCGGCAAACAGGTGGTCGAAATCGCTGCCGTCCGTGCGTAGATCGTCGGCATTGAACACCGGGCGAAAGATCCGCTGCACGTCTCGGATATGCTCGCCAATTCCGATCGCCGCGCCGGTCCTGGACTTGATGTACGGCGCGCCGGAGAGATGGTCGGCATGCGCGTGGGTCTCCAGCGCCCATTCGATCGTCACACCCTGCTCTTGCGCGGCAGCGAGAATGGCATCCACCGAACGCACGTCGACCGTGCCATCGCGGTGGTCGAAATCCAGGACCGGATCGATCACAGCGGCACGGCGCGTCACGGGATCGACGACCAGATAGCTGATCGTGTTGGTCGGCGGGTCAAAGAAAGCCTGGATGGCGGGGAGAGGCGCTCTGGTCATGGTTCAAGCTCCTGAATGGGATTGCTCTTGACATAATATTAGAGATTGCTAAATTAGCAATATCTAATTTAAGAGGCGCCGATGCCACGCTCCAGGACGATGAACCTTCAGGACTTTGCAGCCAATGCAATGGAGGTCGCCGACGTCTTGCGCGCGCTCGGCAACGAACGGCGGCTGATGATCCTCTGCAAACTGGTCGAGGCCAGCGAGATGACGGTGGGTACGCTGGTCGATGCCGTCGGCCTCAGCCAATCGGCGCTGTCGCAGCACCTGGCGAAGATGCGCGATGAGAACATCGTGACCTTCCGCCGCGACAGCCAGACCCTCTGGTACCGCATCGCCGACCCCCGCATCGAACAACTGATGGCGGAACTGCACCGCCTGTACTGCCGCACGCCTTCAAGCTGAATTGACAACAGTGGAGTTCAACATGTCGCTTCCCCGCATCTCTCCCGCAAAGGCAAAGGACCTGATCGAGGCCGGCGCCGTCCTCGTCGACATCAGGGAGGCTGACGAGCATGCGCGCAGCAGGATTGCAGCCGCCGTACACGCGCCGCTGTCGCGGCTGGAGAAGGTCGAGATCGCGCCGAACGCAAAGGCCGTGATCTTCCATTGCCGCAGCGGCAACCGCACGCACAGCAATGCCGATCGCCTTGCCCGGAGCTCGGATTGCGAAGCCTACATCCTCGACGGCGGGATCGATGCCTGGCGAAGCGCCGGGCTGCCGGTGGTCGACAACCGGAGCCAGCCGATCGAAATCATGCGGCAGGTCCAGATCACCGCAGGTTCCCTCGTGATCGCAGGCACCGCGCTCGGCCTGTTCGCGCATCCGGCGTTCTACGCGCTGGCGGCCTCCGTCGGCGCCGGACTGGTTTTTTCCGGTGTCAGCGGCTCCTGCATGATGGCGCGGCTTCTTGCCTTCGCGCCATGGAATCGCCTCGCCCCCCGGGCCGCAGCCTGAGGAGTGCCTGTGATGCTTGTTACCGCCCCCGACATGGCAACAATGCTGTCCGGCGCCGCCGTCGGATTCGTTCTGGCGCTTGTTGGCGGCGGCGGCTCCATCCTTGCGGTGCCGCTCCTCGTCTATGGCGTCGGCGTTGCCTCGCCGCATGTGGCAATCGGCACCAGCGCGGTAGCGGTGGCGATCAGCGCCTTCGCCAACATGATCGCGCATTGGAGGGCCGGCAACGTTCGCTGGCCCTGCGCCCTGGTGTTCGCGGTCGCCGGCGTCGGCGGTACATTCATCGGTTCTCACTTCGCCAAGCAGCTCGACGGCGGGAAACTGCTCGTGCTGTTCGGGATGCTGATGATCGGCATCGGCGCCCTGATGCTGAAGAGGCGCGCCGGCGGAGGCGATCCATCCGTCCGTCTGACGCCGGCGACTGCATCACGGCTGCTGCCGATGCTTGCCGGCATGGGTGTCGCCGTTGGGTTGCTCGCCGGCTTCTTCGGCATCGGCGGCGGCTTCCTGATCGTTCCCGGCCTGATGCTCGCGACCGGCATGCCCCTGATCTACGCCATCGGAACGTCGCTCGTGGCGGTCGTCGCCTTCGGCGCGTCGACCGCCGCAAGTTATGCGATGTCAGGTCTGATCGATTGGCGGCTGGCCAGCCTGTTTATCGCCGGCGGGCTGCTCGGCGGCCTGACCGGGATGGCGATAGGCAGGATCATCGGCCCGCAGGGCAAGGTGCTGCAGTCGGTCTTTTCGATCGTCGTCATCGCTGCCGGCGGCTATGTCTGCGTTCGCGGCGCGCTGCCTTATCTGTAGCCGGCGCCTGCGAAAAAGGGCGGCTCGATGAGCCGCCCTTCCGTATTCAAGCGATGCGATGCGACCTTACTCCGCCGCCAGCTTCACGTCCGGAGCAGCCGCACGCACCTCGGCGTCGACCTGGGCTTCGAACTTGGCAAAGTTCTTCTGGAACATGCCGACGAGCGCGCGGGCGGTCTTGTCGAACTCGTCCTTGTCCTTCCAGGTGTTGACCGGGTTGAGGATCTCGGCCGGCACGCCCGGCAGCGCGGTCGGGACCGCGAAGCCGAAATATTTGTCGGTGCGGAATTCGACGTTGCGGAGCGAACCGTCGAGCGCTGCGGTGAGCAGCGCGCGGGTCACCTTGATCGGCATGCGCGAGCCGACGCCGTACTTGCCGCCGGTCCAGCCGGTGTTGACCAGCCAACAATCGACATTGTGCTGGGCGATGAGGTCGCGCAGCATGTTGCCGTAGACGCTGGGGTCGAGCGGCAGGAAGGGCGAGCCGAAGCAGGTCGAGAACTCCGGCTGCGGCTCGTTGCCGAGACCGCGCTCGGTACCGGCGACCTTGGCGGTGTAGCCGGACAGGAAGTGATACATCGCCTGCGCGGGCGAGAGCTTTGCGATCGGCGGCAGCACGCCGAAGGCGTCGGCGGCGAGCATCACCACGTTCTTCGGCTGCGGCGCGCGGCCGGTACGCGAGGCGTTCGGGATGAAGTCGAGCGGATAGGCCGAGCGCGTGTTCTCGGTCTTGGAGCCGTCGTCGAAATCGACGACGCGGGTGTCTTCGTCGAGCACGCAGTTCTCGAGCACCGCGCCGAAGCGGGTCGAGGCCGCATAGATCTCGGGCTCGGCTTCCTGCGAGAGCTTGATGCACTTGGCGTAGCAGCCGCCTTCGAAATTGAAGACGCCGTTCGGGCCCCAGCCGTGCTCGTCATCGCCGATCAGCGTGCGGTTCGGGTCGGCCGACAGCGTGGTCTTGCCGGTGCCGGACAGGCCGAAGAAGATCGCGGCATCGCCCTTGGCGCCGACATTGGCCGAGCAGTGCATCGGCATCACGCCGCGCTCGGGCAGATAGTAGTTCAGCGTGGTGAAGACCGACTTCTTCATCTCGCCGGCATAGTAGGAGCCGCCGATCAGCACGATCTTGCGGGCGAAGTCGATCGCGACGACGTTCTCGGACTTGCAGCCATGGCGCTTCGGATCGGCGCGGAAGCTCGGCATGTCGATGATGGTGAGCTCCGGCACGAAGGTCGATAGCTCGATCGCCTCAGGACGAATCAGCAGCGTACGGATGAACAGCGAGTGCCAGGCGAGTTCGGTGAAGACGCGCGTCTTGATCCGGTAGGCCGGATCGGCGCCGCCATAGAGGTCCTGCGCGAACAGGCGCTTGCCTTCGGCGTGCTTGAGGAAGTCCTGGTAGAGCGTCTCGAACTGCTCCGCGGTGATCGACTGGTTGCCGGCCCACCACATCTTCTTGTCGGTGGTGGCGTCACGCACCGTGAACTTGTCCTTGGGGCTGCGGCCGGTGAACTCACCGGTGTCGGCGCAGAGCGCGCCGTCTGCGGACAGCACCGCCTCGCCTGCGGACAGCGAGTATTGATAGAGTTGCGGCGCACCCAGGTTCCAGTGAACCTGCTTGAGATTCTTTAAGCCGAATTTGTCGGCGCCGAAGGCACCGTTGCGCACGCCCGTCTCTTGCACGAAAAAATCCTCCTAGAACCCGCGACACTCAGCGCGGCCAAGCTTGGGCGCCATCGCAGTCACCGTGAATTGCAGGCCGTCCGGCCTCGGCTGGACGACCTAATAATGGTGAACGCTGGCGTTGCCAAGCTGATCCCGCAGGATTTGGTTTATTCAAGGACCGCGCCAAACGTCGCGCATGTCAGCCTTGAGCGGGCACATCGAAAAAATACAAATGATCGCGCAACCAAATGCGCAATTCTGCGTTTCCCAAGGTTATTGCGACGCACAATCCGTGCGGCGGGCTATCGTACCTCTCCTTCGCCGATCAGCGCGAACGGGCCCCACATCGCAGGGTAAGCGTTGCGCGGCGACGAGGTGTCATCGACATACGTTAACATCGCGCGGCGCAAAGCTTCGGCACGACCGATTTTTGGTTCGTTTTTGAGCAGAGCGAAAGTCGATGTGGTCAGGCGGGTGGCAGCTTCCGAATCCACTGCCCAATGCGAGACCAGCAGCGCACGGGCGCCCGCATAGAAGAACGAACGTGCGAGGCCCGACAGCGCCTCCGCACCCGGCTTGTCGCCGGCGATGGTGTTGCAGGCCGACAGCACGACCCAATCCGCATTGAGCTTGAGCTGCGCGACCTCGCTCGCGGTCAGAAGACCGTCGTCGATCTCGGAAGGCTGATCGGGAATGGAGAGCGCAAGCGACGGCTCGCCCAATCCTTTGACGTCGCCCGCAACGAGGCCGTGCGTGGCGAAATAGATGATGCTGTATTGAGCAAGCGCTGCACGCTTGAGCGTCGTTTCGCTGGCATCGCGGCCGAGATGGATATCGACCTCGCCCGCGCCGACATCCTTCGCCACCGCGTTGAGCTCGTCGGCGGTGTCAGGCAGTTGCGGCAGCGCCTTCGCAAGCTGCGCGCGATCGACGCCGGCACCGCGCCAGAAGTCGCTATAGGCGATCGTCGCGATATTGCGTGCGGCGATCTTGCCGCCTGCAGCACGACGATCGGCAGGCGCTTCCAGCGCCGGGTTGAACACCGGATCGCCAAAACCGGTCATCGGCTTCAGGCCCTGATCCCGGCGCGCGAACGCGCGCAGCGATTTCAGGCTGATCACCGAGGGCAGCACCGAAACGGCCTGACGGCGGAGCAGCCAGGCGGCGCTGCGATAGCCTTCGAGCGTGTCGGGGATCGCAGCTTGCGGCGTCTCCGTGACGAGAAGATGAAACGGCAATGCAGTCAGCGCTGCCGACGGCACCACCAGCAGATTGCGCTTGTCCTTCGTCAGCGCCTCGACCGGGCCGAGCAGCGCAATATAGAGTTCGTTGGCGAGCGCGAGATCGAACAATCCGGATTTGCCGGAGGCGTCGCGTGCCTTGCCGACATCCAATCCCTTGCGGAACGCCGTCACCTTCTGCGTCAACGCGTCCGCACCGAGCGGAACCTCTTTCCAGTCGGCGCCCTCGCGCGTGATTGCGATGACGTAGCTCTTGTTGTCGACGACCGCATAGACCGTCATCGCCTCATCGGCCGACAGCAGCGGCTGGATGTCCTTCACCGCCAGCGGCAGCGGGTTGGAGAGCGAGGCATAATCGGGAAACTCGACGGCGAGCGTCTTCTGCAAGCCGACACGCTCGTTTCCGATCGCTGCGATCCGCGCGCGGCTGCGCTGCTCGCCCGCGGCGTCGCGCTGCCCGGCCTGCTTGGACACCGCCGCGATGATCGCCTTGTCGAGCGCCTCGGCTTCGGCTCCGAGATCCTGATCCCTGCGTACGAGCTCGGCGAGCCGGTCGCTGCCGGCGGCGAGCCGCACCGCGAGCTTGTTGACGGCCGATGCCGCGGAGGATTGCGTGCCGCGCTGGATCGCGGCCAGCGCATTGTCGAGCGCCTTGTCGTCGGACAGCAAATGCTGCTGCCGTGCGGAGAACAGGATCGGCAGCACGATGCGCAACTGCGCGCGGCCGCTGGCAAGCGTCTTGTCCGCCAGCGGCAGCGCGTCGGCGGTGCGGCCGGAGACGTAGAGGAAATAAGCGAGATTGCCGGTCGAGGTCAGTGTGTCCGGATGGTCCGGCCCGAGCGCGCGTTCGCGGATCGCCAGCGCACGACGGTACAGCGGCTCGGCATCGGCATAGCGCTTCTGGTGCTCGTAGAGGCCGGCGAGATTGTTCAGCGAGCGCGCGACGTCGGGATGATCGGGCCCCAGCACCTTTTCGCGGATCGCGAGCGAGCGCTTGATCGGCGCCTCGGCGTCGGCATCGCGGTTGAGGTCGCGATAGACCTGGCCGATGTTGTTCAGGACGGTAGCGACTGCGGGATGCTCGGGCCCCGCGGCCTTCTGGTAGATCGCAAGCGCCCGCTGGAACAGCGGCTCGGCATCGGCCGGGCGCTGCTGCTTGGCGTAGAGCGTGGCGATATTGTTGAGGGACTGGCCGACATCGGGGTGCTCGCGCGGCAGCGCCTTCTCGCGCACGGCGAGCGCACGCTTGAACAGCGGCTCGGCCTCCGCGAAGCGACCCTGCCGCTGATAGAGCGCAGCGAGATTGGTCAGCTCGGCCGCAACCAGGGCGTTGTCGAGGCCAAGCGATTTTTCCATGAGCGCGATCGCGCGCTTGTAGAGCGGCTCAGCCAGATCGTCCCGTCCCTGACCGGCATGGACCTGGCCGAGATTGTTCAACGCGCCGGAAAGATCGCGCCCGTTGTCCTTCTCGAGGCTGGCGACCATCGCTTGCGCGAGCGGCAGCGCTTCCGAATATTTTCCGGCACCGATGAGCGCGTTGAGCCGCGCGCTCTCCGCGGCGAGACCTTTCTGCGCAAGGCAGGGCGTCGCAAGCGATGCGGTAATCGCGAGCGCCAACCCTGCAACCAGCGTCAAACGACGGCGTGTCATGAACCCTCTCGCGGCCGGACCTCGAACCATTACGGTGTTGGGTCGCCGCGGCGGGGGGCAGCGTTCAAAGGCTTGCGCGTTAGTCCACCTTCGTGCGCGCTTCGCCGGCGAGGCGAACCAGCATCTTGCGCAGAGCCGTCCCGTTGGTGACGCGCTCCGGGAAATCCAGCCGCAGCGCGGTCTGGCCGTCCTGCATGTCGAGGCCCTCGGGGTCGCAGCCGGTGCAGCGCCAGTCGCCGTCCGCTGCCCCGAGCAATTTGGTGGCATAGAGGTTCATGGCCTCGCGGTGGTCGGCATTCATGTGCTCGACGGCGCCCTCCTCGGCCGCCAGCAGGTCCTCGGCGCCATCGAGACCGGTCAGGAACTGCTCGGGCTTGAGATCGACGATCCGGCCGAAGCCGGCGACCAGATGGGTGCCCGTGGGCCGGATCCGGAAGAACGAGAAATCCTTAAATGAAACAAAGGCTTCAGCCGACGGATGGACACTCAAATACCGCCGCTGGAGGAGATCCCTGTCGGCCCCGGCCGGTTCCGCCCGTCCCGACAGCATGATCCGGGCGCCTTCCAGGGGATCGCCGGAAGCGCGCTCATCCAGCATCAGGGAGGCCCTGCTGTCGGCGAGGATGTTCCTGGTGTGAACGGCCAGTCCAGAAATCAGCAGGATGGGCGAGCCATCCGGGTGGCTCGCCAGATTGACCAGGGAACAATAGGGATCGCCGGAGCCCGTCATCAATGTTGCGAGAGCGCCCTGCCGCGACCGCCTCAGCAGCGATTTGGCGAGCTTTGCGGGGTCGAAATCGGGGGTCGGTTGCATCGGCTTTCTCGGCTCAGGTGGTTGCAAGGAGGGGCTTTTTTCGGGTAAACGGGGCTCAGGTTATGGGTCGAAACGCGGCGAATCTGCCGCGTTTCGTGGAACTTGGTCACACTTCAGCCCAGCTTGCATTGCTCGGTGACAAGGTTCGAACGCCAACTTCGGCACCCATGTATGCGGCGCATCAGTGGATTGCTCGCCGTTTCAAGCCACGACCCAAACGGAAAGCAGAAAGCAGAGGCTCATGCCCACAATCGCTTTGGTCGACGACGACCGCAACATTCTCACATCCGTCTCGATCGCGCTGGAAGCCGAAGGCTACCGCATCATGACCTACACCGACGGCGCGTCCGCGCTTGACGGTTTCCGCACCACCCAGCCCGACCTCGCCATCCTCGACATCAAGATGCCGCGCATGGACGGCATGGAGACGCTGCGCCGCCTGCGCCAGAAGTCCGACCTGCCGGTGATCTTCCTGACCTCCAAGGACGAAGAGATCGACGAGCTGTTCGGCCTCAAGATGGGCGCCGACGATTTCATCCGCAAACCGTTCTCGCAGCGCCTGCTGGTCGAGCGCGTCAAGGCCGTGCTGCGCCGCTCGGCGCCGAAGGACCCGACCGTCGCGCCGAAGGAGAACGACGCGAAGGCGCTCGACCGCGGCCTGCTGCGCATGGACCCCGAACGCCATACCTGCACCTGGAAGAACGAGCCGGTGACGCTGACCGTCACCGAATTCCTGATCCTGCAGGCGCTCGCGACCCGGCCCGGCGTGGTGAAGAGCCGCAACGCGCTGATGGACGCCGCCTATGACGACCAGGTCTATGTCGACGACCGCACCATCGACAGCCACATCAAGCGGCTGCGCAAGAAGTTCAAGGTGGTCGACAACGAGTTCGAGATGATCGAGACGCTGTACGGCGTCGGCTACCGCTTCAAGGAAGCCTGAGGGCGTTCGCACGCCTTGCACGAAACTCCGAGAGCATCGCCGGTTCTGATTCCATCACGACCGGGATGGCTCCAAAGCGCGATCGGGACCGCGCTTTGGTTGATTGTTTGAGCATGATCCCTATCGGAAAACCGCTGCACACTTTTCCGGATCATGCTCTAGGATGCGAGGACCCTTCGCACGAGATGTCCTAACGCGGGCGTGAGCATTGCTTGACCGGACGCAGCCTGACGAGAACCAGAACGCCGCGGATATCCCGTCCGAGGGCGTTCCGGAGCACGTCGAGGACAAGCCGGCGCCGCAGGGCTGGCGGCCGCTGAACTGGCTCAAGCGCGCCGGACAGTTCTTCTTCGCGCTGTCCTTCTCGAGCCTGACCCGCCGCATCGTCTCGCTGAACCTCGCCGGCCTCGTCGCGCTGGTCGCCAGCATCCTCTATCTGTCGCAGTTCCGCGCCGGCCTGATCGACGCGCGCGCGCAGAGCCTGCTGGTGCAGGCCGAGATCATCGCCGGCGCGATCGCGGCCTCCGCGACCGTGCAGACCAACGCCATCACCATCGATCCCGACCGTCTGCTCGACCTCAAGCCGGGCGAGACCTATGGCGGCTCGGACGACTATTCCCCGCTGGATTTCCCGATCAATCCGGAGCGCGTCGCGCCGGTGCTGCGCACGCTGATCTCGCCGACCAAGACGCGCGCCCGCATCTACGATCCGAACGGCAGCCTGCTGCTCGACAGCCGCAACCTCGAAAACGTGCTGCGCTTCCCGCTGCCGCCTGTCTCCGCCGAGAAGCCCGGCGTGGTCGAGCGCGGCATGGTCGCGGTGCGCACCTGGCTGAACCGCGGCGACCTGCCGCTCTATCGCGAGCTCGGCCCCGAGAACGGCAACGGCTATGCGGAAGTCGGCGACGCGCTGCAGGGCCAGAAGCGCTCGATGGTGCGGGTCAATGCGCGCGGCGAGGTGATCGTCTCGGTGGCCGTGCCCGTGCTGCGCTCGCGCGCGATCCATGGCGCGCTGATGCTCTCGACCCAGGGCGACGACATCGACCAGATGGTCACCGCCGAGCGCCTCGCCATCCTGAAAGTCGGCGGCGTCGCCGCCGCGGTCATGATCATGCTGTCGCTGCTGCTGGCCAGCACGATCGCCGGCCCGGTGCGCCGGCTCGCCGACAGCGCCGAGCGCGTCCGCCGCCGCATCAAGACCCGCGTCGAGATCCCCGACTTCACCCGCCGCCGCGACGAGATCGGCCATCTTTCCGGTGCGCTGCGCGACATGACCAGCGCGCTCTACAGCCGCATCGAGGCGATCGAGATGTTCGCCGCCGACGTCGCGCATGAACTGAAGAACCCGCTGACCTCGCTGCGTTCCGCTGTCGAGACGCTGCCGCTGGCGCGCAACGAGAACAGCCGCGCCCGCCTGCTCGAGGTGATCGAGCACGACGTCAAGCGGCTCGACCGCCTGATCTCCGACATCTCCGACGCCAGCCGCCTCGACGCCGAGCTGCAGCGCCAGGACGCGATCCCCGTCGCCCTGCGCCGCCTGCTGACGACGCTCGTCTCCGTCGCCAACGAAACCAAGCTCGGCCATGACGTCGCGGTCGAAACGCGCTTCGAGGGCCGCAGCCCGACCGACAGTTTCGCCGTGACCGGGCACGATTCACGGCTCGGACAGGTCGTCTCCAACCTGCTCTCCAACGCGCAATCGTTCTCGGAACCCGGCAGCAAGGTGCGCCTCACCTGCCGCCGCGTCCGCGGCGAGATCGAGATCGTGGTCGACGACGACGGTCCCGGCATTCGCGATGACGCGCTGGAGCGCATCTTCGAGCGCTTCTACACCGATCGCCCGCATCAGGGCTTTGGCCAGAACTCCGGCCTCGGTCTGTCGATCTCCAAGCAGATCGTCGACGCCCATGGCGGGCGGATCTGGGCGGAGAATCGCGCAGGCCCGCCGGACGAGGAGGGTGTGCCGACGGTTGCCGGCGCGCGCTTCGTGGTGCGGCTGCCGGCGCTATGAGCCAAGGCCGCTCGAACGAAGGCGCGCCCAGCGTGCACGCCTCCGCGGTGAAAGTCGGCAATCTGGCAGTGCTGATCCGCGGTCCCTCGGGCTCCGGCAAATCGCGCCTTGCCTTCGATTTGATCATGGCCGGACGCGCGGGCATCGTCGAAAGGGCCGTTCTGGTCGGCGATGACCGTGTCCATCTGGCGACAGTCGGCGATGAAATTGAAGTCCGCCCTGCCCGCATGCTGGCCGGCCTGATCGAGATCCGCGGTCTCGGAATCCGCCGCTGCGACTTCGTGGAGCATGCGACCGTCGGTCTCGTGGTCGATCTGGACGCCGCGGACGCGGAACGGCTTCCTCCGGCCGAATCGCTGAAAACAAGCATTTTCGGTGTCGAAATACCGCGAATCCCCGTCAGCCGCGACTATTCGCCCCTCCCTTTGGTTGTCGCGGCCTTGACCACTACCAAGAGTTAACCTCCTCCTAACCCTTCAGGCAATTGTTTGAAGGGAAATGGTAACCATATGAACCCCACTATCGCGACCGAATAGACCGGCGCAGCTCCCCTCATCCATCCGTCTAGTTTCAGGGAGATACGCAACATCCCCTCTTGCGCGGGGGCTCTGGATGGTCAAAGTGGCGCGTTCGTGCGGTGCACCAAAAGCGCCCGCGAGGAGTTTTCCGATGATTGGTCTAGTACTTGTGACCCACGGGCGCCTTGCCGATGAATTCAAGGCAGCGCTTGAACATGTCATGGGCCCACAAAAGCAAATCGAAGCGATCACGATCGGCGCCGAAGATGATTCCGATCTCTGCCGAAGCGACATCATCGAAGCGGTTAACCGCGTCGATTCGGGCGACGGCGTTGCGATTCTCACCGACATGTTCGGCGGCACGCCGTCCAACCTTGCGATCTCCTGCATGAGCCGGCCCAAGGTCGAAGTGCTCGCGGGCATCAATCTTCCCATGCTGGTGAAGCTCGCCAAGGTGCGCGAGGAGCGTCCGCTGCCCGACGCGATCGCGATGGCCCAGGAAGCAGGCCGCAAATACGTCACCATCGCCAGCCGCGTGCTCGCCGGCAAATGAGCGACGACGCGCCTCAAGCCGGGACCGGCGTGCCCGCGGGCGCGATCTCCAAGGAGCTCCTGATCATCAACAAGCGCGGCCTGCATGCGCGCGCCTCGGCGAAATTCGTCCAGGCGGTCGAGCGCTTCAACGCGCAGGTGTGGGTGACGCGTGCCGGCGAGACCGTCGGCGGCACCTCGATCATGGGCCTGATGATGCTGGCTGCGGGACCGGGCACGACGATCACCGTCGCCGCCGCCGGTGAAGAGGCGGATGCTGCGCTTGCGGCGATCACGGAGCTCGTCGAGAGCAAGTTCAACGAGGAAGGCATCTGAGCCAAACGCTCGGTGCCGTAGGATGGGCAAAGGCGCAACACGCTGTGCCCACGATCTTCCCTCGTCGATGAAGGTGGTGGGCACGCTGCGCTTTGCCCACCCTACGGCACCGTCTCACTTCGCCGGCGGCGCGATATAAATGTTCCAGCTCATCGCCGGGCCGGCCTTGCCGTGGGTGAAGCGGCGCGTGGTCATGACGATGCGCTCGGCGTTCGGCGCTGTTTCCGACACCCATTTCTCGAATGCCGGCAGGCGGCCGTCGGTCGGATCGAACACGCCGATGAAGCCGTATTTCTTCGCATCCTCGCGCGAGGTCAGGCCGGAATCCCAGGCCTCCAGCGGCAGCAGCGCGGCCGGATGATCCGGGCTGTAGAACACCAGCGGCTGGATCTGCTCCATCGTGCCGGCCACGACGGCCCAGCGCGAGCCGAAGCGGCTGTGCCAGGCCTGGGTCAATTCGCGCGCGAGCTCCGAGCGCGCGCCATAGATCTGTGCGTTGCCGGCATTGGCCGCCATCTCGCGCGCGGCGATCCAGGGCGAGGCGGCGAGCGTCGCTGCGCTGAGCACGAGCCAGATCGCGGCGATGTTGAACAGCACCGCGCTCTGCACCCGCAGCGTCGGAATCGCGACCAGCGCCAAGGGCACCAGGAAGAACAGCGAGATGCCCCAATCGGTCTTCATGTAGATGCTGAAGGCCAATGCACCGACCGGCGGGCCGACCGCGACGATGATCTGCACGATCCAGACGTTCAGCGCCTGCGAAAGGTTGACGCCGGGATTGGCACCGCGCGCCCAGGCGCGCGTGACGATGCGCCATGGTGCGCGCAGCAGCAGCTTGAGCCACGGCGGCACCAGCGCCATCGCGAGCGCGGCCAGCGCCACCGGCAAAGCCAGCAGCGCGAAATTATGCAAGGCATAGCCGCCCACGAGCTGATGCAGGAGACGGTCGTCATGCAGGCTGTAGGTGTCGCCGGCATAGGTCAGCGGCACGAAATGCACGTCCGCCAGCCAGACGATGTGCGGGATCATCGCCACGACCATCGTCGCGATCGCAACCCATGGCGCCGGCGAGAGCAGGAACCTCATCCGCTGCGGATGAAGCAGCGCGGCAAGGCCGATGGCGCCGATCATGGTCAGCACCCAGTATTTGGTCATCAGCGCCAGCGCGCCGGCAAGCCCGAGCCAGATGCCGGACTGCCAGCTCCGCTTCTCGAAGGCGTTGAGATAGGCCAGCACCAGCAGCGGCAGCGTGACGAGCTGGAGCAGGTCGGGGTTGTACTTGAACCCCTTGAAATTGAAGATCGGATAGAGCGCGATCATCACCACGATCAGGAACGCGCGCCGCGCATCCACCACGCGCAAGGCCACCAGCCAGCAGATCACCATGCCGGTGCCGACGGTCGCCATCGCCAGCGCGTAGGTCGCCCAGTCCGTCGCCGGGAACGCCATGAACCAGAGGCCTGCGACCCAGCCCGACAGCGGCGGGTGCTTGCCGTAGCCCCACAGGAATTTCTGCCCCCAGCCCCAGGCTTCTGCGACGTCCATGTGAACGTCCTGCGCCGCCTTCAAATTGATCAGGATGAAGGTCCAGAGCACCGCATGCAGGATGGCGAGCTGGATCACCAGCCACAGGCGCGCCTCGGGGCGGGTTGCACAGGCAACCAGCCAGGCCCGGAAACGGTTGTAACCCAGGCGGGTCTTCGCCCGCGCTCTGGCGGAGGGTATCGCGGTGGTCGACATGGCCCGCTTGCTAGCGCGTTTTGGCCCCGCGTGGAATCAGCTTGGCGTGAACAAAGGCCCTGAAATTACAGCAATATGGTTGCCGCACGAGGATGTGAGTGGTATCCCGCGCCCATGACGACCGCCCCCATTTCCAACATCCGCAATTTCTCCATCGTCGCCCATATCGACCATGGCAAATCGACGCTGGCCGACCGTCTGATCCAGATGACCGGCGGCCTCTCCGACCGCGAAATGGCGGGCAAGGAGCAGGTGCTCGATTCCATGGACATCGAGCGCGAGCGCGGCATCACCATCAAGGCGCAGACGGTGCGCCTCGCCTACCGCGCCAAGGACGGCAAGGATTACGTGTTCAACCTGATGGACACGCCCGGCCATGTCGACTTCGCCTACGAAGTATCGCGGTCGCTGGCGGCGTGCGAGGGTTCCCTCTTGGTGGTCGACGCCAGCCAGGGCGTCGAGGCGCAGACGCTCGCCAACGTCTACCAGGCGCTCGACAACAATCACGAGATCGTTCCGGTCCTGAACAAGGTCGACCTGCCCGCGGCCGAGCCCGAGAAGGTCAAGCAGCAGATCGAGGACGTCATCGGCATCGATGCCTCCGACGCGGTGATGATCTCGGCCAAGACCGGCCTCGGCATCCCCGACGTGCTGGAAGCCATCGTCACCCGCCTGCCGCCGCCGAAGGGCGATCGCGACGCGACGCTGAAGGCACTGCTGGTCGACAGCTGGTACGACGTCTATCTCGGCGTCGTCGTTCTCATTCGCGTCGTCGACGGCGTCATGAAGAAGGGCAGCCGCGTGCGCATGATGGGCACGGGCGCTGCCTACGACGTCGAGCGCGTCGGCTTCTTCACGCCGAAGATGCAGCAGGTCGACGAGCTCGGCCCCGGCGAGATCGGCTTCATCACCGCCGCGATCAAGGAAGTCGCCGACACCCGCGTCGGCGATACCATCACCGACGACCGCAAGCCGGTCACGGAGATGCTGCCGGGCTTCAAGCCGGCGATCCCCGTGGTGTTCTGCGGCCTGTTCCCGGTCGATGCCGACGACTTCGAGACGCTGCGCGCCGCGATGGGCAAGCTGCGCCTCAACGACGCCAGCTTCTCCTTCGAGATGGAGACCTCGGCCGCCCTCGGCTTCGGCTTCCGCTGCGGCTTCCTCGGCCTGTTGCACCTCGAGATCATCCAGGAGCGGCTGTCGCGCGAGTTCGACCTGAACCTGATCGCGACCGCGCCGAGCGTCATCTACAAGATGAAGCTCAACGACGGCTCCGAGATCGAGATCCACAATCCCGTCGACATGCCCGACGTCGTCAAGATCGCCGAGATCGAGGAGCCCTGGATCGAGGCGACGATCATGACGCCCGACGAATATCTCGGAAGCGTGCTGAAGCTGTGCCAGGACCGCCGCGGCTCGCAGAAGGAGCTCACTTACGTCGGCTCCCGCGCCATGGTGAAATACGATCTGCCGCTCAACGAGGTCGTGTTCGACTTCTACGACCGCCTGAAGTCGGTCTCGAAGGGCTACGCCTCGTTCGACTATCATCTCACCGACTACAAGCCGGCCGACCTCGTCAAGATGCAGATCCTGGTCAATGCCGAGCCGGTCGACGCGCTCTCGATGCTGGTCCATCGCACCCGCGCGGAAGGCCGCGGCCGCGCCATGGTCGAGAAGATGAAGGAGCTGATCCCGCCGCACATGTTCCAGATTCCGATCCAGGCAGCGATCGGCGGCAAGGTGATCGCGCGCGAGACGGTGCGCGCGCTGCGCAAGGACGTCACCGCCAAGTGCTACGGCGGCGACATCACGCGTAAGCGCAAGCTTCTGGAGAAGCAGAAGGAAGGCAAGAAGAAGATGCGGCAGTTCGGCAAGGTCGACATCCCGCAGGAAGCCTTCATTGCCGCGCTGAAGGTGGATAGCTGAGGCAAGGCTTAAGGCTCGAAAGTGACCCCAACTGCCGTCATGCCCGGGCCTGTCCCGGGCATCCACGTTTTTGGGGCCTGGCGCAGACGTAGATGGCCGGCTCGAGCCCGGCCATGACGGCGAAGGCTCTTGCGACCCGCCAAACAAAAACTCGAAAACAACCCCATGCACAGTAGACCGGGCACTGTCCGGATTGATGTTTTCGATTTTCGGAATTCGATTTGCTCCGTCGGGCAAAACAGGGGCATAATGCGATCATGGCGGCGTCCGTCAGATCGTCATTCCGCGACCAAGACCTTGATCATCGCGACGGAATAGATCTCGCTCACGGCAGAGTGGCAAATCGCGCATAGCAGGTCACCTTGCCCTTCCCCGGCAGATAGGCCACCATCCCTTCTGCGCACCACCAACAAAACCAAAAGCGCGAGGAAACGCATGAGCAAGCCGTCTGGCTTCGACTATGGCTGGGTCATTGTCGCCGCGGGCGCGCTAATGACGTGTGTCGGGTTCGGCACGATGCTGTCGCTGGCGGTGTTCCTGCAGCCGATCTCGGAAGCGATGGGATGGTCGCGCGCCGGCGTGTCGGCGGCGGCGACGCTGGATTTCCTCTGCATGGGATTTGCCGCGTTCCTATGGGGCACGCTGTCGGACCGGTTCGGCACGCGCATCGTGGTTCTCGCAGGAAGCGTTCTGCTGGGGCTCGGCCTCGTCACCGCGAGCCAGGCGACGAGCCTGTGGCAATTCCAGTTGTTCTTCGGCGTGCTGATCGGCATTGCCGCCGGCAGCTTCTACGCGCCGATGATGGCGCTCGCGAGCGCGTGGATCGAGAAGAACCGAAGCCTTGCGGTGGCGCTGGTCTCCGCCGGCATGGGCGTGTCGCCGGTGACGATCGCGCCGACTGCGAGCTGGCTGATCACGGCCTATGACTGGCGCACCGCGATGCTGGTGATCGGCTGTGCGGCATGGGCGCTGCTGATCCCGGCCTGCTTCCTGGTGCGGCCCGCTCCTCGCACGGCGGACGGCGCGACCTCAGATGCCGCGCCAGCGGTCGAGCTGACCGCCGCGCAGGCACTGCGCACGCCGCAATTCATTGCACTCGCTGCGGCGCATTTCGCCTGCTGCGCCGCGCATTCCGGCCCGATCTTCCACATGGTGTCCTATGCGATGGTGTGCGGCATCGCCCCGCTCACGGCGGTGACGGTCTACAGCGTCGCCGGCGTCTCCGGGCTCGGCGGACGCCTGCTGCTGGGCACGCTGGCCGATCGCATCGGCGCAAAGCCCGTGCTGGTCGGCGGCCTCTTCGTGCAGGCGATGTGCATCGCGACCTATCTCGCGGTGGCCCAGCTCGGCGAATTCTACGCGCTCTCCGTCGTGTTCGGCCTCGCCTATGGCGGCGTGATGCCGCTCTATGCCGTGCTGGTCCGCGAATTCTTCGGCGCGCGCATCATGGGCACCGTGTTCGGCGCGGTGTCGGCCTTTGCCAGCCTCGGCATGGCGCTCGGCCCGTGGGCCGGCGGGCTCGTGTTCGACAGCTTCCAGCAATACACCTGGCTGCACGTCGGCTCCTTCGCGATCGGGCTCGCCGCCGTCGCGGTGGCGCTGAGCTTCCCGACCAGACGCAGGCCGTCACTCGACCTTGGCCGCGCCGCGGCGTGACGCGGTTGCATATGAACAGACCGCAAGGCTTGATCTCGTCGAACGTGTCCGCAACTTGGCGTCGTTGATCGCAAATGCGACCATACACCCTAGGCAGGGAGTGCTGCTGTAAACTGCTACGTGCATTTTGCACGAGCGCCAGCAGTTGGAGAGAGAAAATATCCCCCACACGGCAAGAAGATGCGTTGCGAGACTCCTTGATCACTACACTATGGGGAGCTGAGACGACCAAGTTGCCTTCAGAAACTCCCAACCTATTGGGTCGACTTGCTTCTGATCCAGTCTATCGTCCGAGAGAGCCAACTTAAACCTCTGCCCTTTTCTGCCAATTGTCGCAATTCTCGTTCAAAGGAAAAAACATACCTAAGATGAGCCTTAGAGCTTTCGCCATATCGCTCAAAATAGCTGAGCAAGTCCACGTCTGAGGCCTTGTCAAGACTCCGGGTAATCAGCGAAGCCACTACCGCAAATGACTTTGACTTCTTTAATCCTTCGCCCGCTACCAGCGCGGTCGCGGCGGCGCCGACCATTAATGGCGCAGAACCTGACGCAAATGCTCCCGCCGATAGGGTTGCGAGCACAGCGGCAGTTGAGACAGTAATTGCAACATTCTTGATTGTGGCGTTAGCGACGATAGCGCTGCGCTCGGGATTATGTCCTTGCCCTATCTCTTCTGTTGTCTTCAGAACAAAGGTTGCAGCATCTTTTTCTATGATCTCTGGCCTGTTTTGAAGGCTCTGAGCAAACTCGAACGCGACTTCGCGATACTGTTGCTCCTCTTCGACATTCCGCTGAAATCGCTCTTCATCTGCAAGGAGTTCCTGCCCCTCCACAGTTGAGAGCATAAACGCTCCATGCAATTGCAAGAGACTATCGACTGTTTCATGAACCTGATTTTCTAACGAAGGCAACTCGCCCTCTTGGACTTTGCTCTTCGCTGCCCTATCTGCATTCGCAAGCCTGACACCTTCAACATACAGTAAAGAAAAGTCTATCTCTTCGAGATTTTGTTCTATGAGCTTTGAGTAAGCCGAAGCACGATCTCTCAGGTGCCAATGTGGCACATTGCCTTGGCCCAAGCCCTCCATCAAACTGGAAGAGAGAGCCTGCAGGCTTGGATGGAGTTTTCTCAACCGACCGAGATTGTTTCCCTGCCGATCTAAATTCTGTGGTGGAGCAAACTTTATGACGCCTTTATCATCGATCTCAAAATGAGGCCCATGCCCTTGTTTTGGAAGCACTGGAGGTTCGAGTGCTTGATCGAGGTCATCTCGAATTCCCGCCAATGCAGAAAGGTCCAACTCCCCACGAAGCCACGCAAGGACATTTGTGGTCGCGGAGGGTTGACCTTCAGCGATAAGGGCAGGAAGGGGATGCTCCAGCGGATTGCCTTCTAACAATATGCCTTCCGTGTAGGGTTTGCGGTCTCGTTCAGCGGCCATTGCCACCGAACGCATCTGGCCAAGCTCTTCGGGGAGCGAACTCAGCCAGTTCGCCCTTAAGTCCAAGGATGAGAGCTTTGCGAGCCTAGCGAGTTCTTTTGGAACAGACCTCAATTGATTGTTGCTGACATCGAGACGTATCAACGATGCAAGTTGACCAATTTCCCTTGGTAATTCCTTGAGCTTGTTGCCCTCGAAGGAAGCGGACTCCAACCGCGACAACTGACCGATTTGAGGTGGAAGAACCGTAAGGCGATTGCCCTTAAGTTCTAAAGACTCCAACAAAGGCAATTCGCAGATGTATTGCGGCAACGATGTAATCGAATTGTCTCTCGCTGATATATCCGTGAGTTTCGAAAGCTGTCCTATCTCGATAGAAAGCGTTTCTAATTGATTGTGGTCCAGGCTTAGAACCCTGAGCTCAGTGAGCTGGCCAATCTCTGGTGGGAGAACTTCGAGTTCATTCCTATAGAGATAGAGCCATTTCAATGACACCAACCCGCCGATTTCTGGCGGAAGAGTCTTAAGATAATTTCGGCTCAGAATAAGGGTTTCGAGATTCTCTAATCGCCCAATTTCCGGCGGCAACATTTCTAGGCCGTAGCCTGACAAGTCGAGACTCTTCTGCTGTCGTCGAAGAGCATTGTTGATTATAGCTCGACGGGCTGCTTGAAAACCTTGGAGCGAAGTTCCGAACTTCCCCCGGGGGCCCTCAGATGGGTCGTCAGTCAATCGTGTGCCTCAATTTTCCAAAAAGTCTCTCGAAGCGAGCGAGGGTGTCTCATCAAAGCAGGGCAATATACCATAGGTAGAAATATTATTGACAGCTATCTGTAAATGTTAACTGGTCGTACGTTCAATGTATAGGGCCTTGCATGACAGATTGTCCTCACCATTGTGTTGGTCCGCCCGCGCCAGCAATGGGCTATGTTCGGTCCAGGGGATAATGATGCCGCTTTGCTCGCCCTAGATGACTGCCCTGTGGCAGCTTGATCCTCCCCACCAAATAGACCACCATCGCGCGACTGCCGCTCACTAGCCACAGAATAGCTCCGGCATCCAACAATACCTGATCGGCACGGATCCTTTCATCCGGGACGTCCTGGCCAAACTCGATTGATTGCCCGCCCGGCGGTGATTGCTTCATGACGATGATCTCCCTCGAACGCCTCGACGGCAATATTCCCCAAGCTTTTCCTGACCTGGAAGCCGACGCCAAAGCCGGCGGCCATGCGCACATGACCCGCCTGGCCGCGGAATTCACAGGGGATCGCGCCATGTTTCACGCGATATTCGCCTGCCATTCGGAGGGCCGGCTGGTGGGGATCGGCGCGATCACCGACGAGCCCACGCCGACTTTGCTGCCCATGTGGCGGATGCGCCGGCTTTACGTACACCAGCACTATCGAAGACGCGGGATCGCCCAGGCGATCGCGGACGCCTTGCTGCTGGAGGCCGCGGGGAAGGTCTCTATTGTCTCCGTCCACGCGGGAAATGATGGCGCTGCCCGGTTTTGGGAAACGATCGGATTTGGGCGGGTGGAGAACCGGCCCTGGTCTCACGAAGCCGGCGTATCGCAGCTTCTCTCGGCTCGCAGTATCGGATGAACGGTTGCGAAACCCGTAGCCACAACGGTTCGAGGGCCTCTCGTCATTCTCGCTGGTTCGATCCGGTCGTGGAAATGAAGCTTGATGGATTTCGCAAGCGCTCAACCTATCTCACGCGCTGCGAAGAAGCCCCATGCACGGTAGCCGGGTCTTGCGTGCACTGAGCTTTTCGATTTGCCGAAATCCATTTGACCCGTCGGGCAAAACAGGCGCATGATGCCATCATCGCAGCGGGCCCGATGGGCCCGCTCGAGCATTCACGTCCATTCTTTTCAAGCATCAATCATTCAATCTGACGGAGTCATTGCATGGTCCGTTCAATCATCACGCGGCGCAGGTTACTCGGCGGACTTGGGGCTGCGGCAGGTTCGGCCTCGGCATTGGCGTCGGGCGCATTCATCGGTCCGGCCCACGCGCAATCGGCACAGAAGACCTATGTGCTCGTTCCCGGCGCGTATTACGGCGCCTGGTCCTGGCACCGCGTCACCGAGCGCCTGCAAAAGCAGGGTCATCGCGTCTATGCGCTGACGCTGACGGGCCTCGCGGAACGCTCGCACCTGCTGAACAAGGACATCACGCTCGACACGCACATTGCCGACATCGCCAATCTCGTCGAATGGGAAGACCTGACGGACATCTGCCTCGTTGCCCATTCCTACGGCGGCTGTCCGGCATCGGGCGCGCTCGAGCGCATCGGAGGCCGGGTGTCGTCCATCGTCTGGGTCGACGCCATCAAGCCCGCGGACGGCCAGGCGTTTCGAGACCTGGTCCCCTTCCCGATCGAAGAAGGTGCGATCAGCCGGCCCGCGCCGAAAGCCATTCCTCCGACGTCCTTCAACGACCCGAAGGACGTTGCCTGGGTGTTGTCGAAAGTCACGCCGCACCCCATCGGCACGTTCCTGCAACCGGTCAAGCTGACGGGCGCCCGCGAAAAGGTCGCCAGGAAGACCTACATCCGCTTGCCGAAATTCCAGGCGGCCGCCATGGACAAGGCGGCCGCAGAGTGCAAGGCGGACAGTTCCTGGACCGTGCTCGAAAACACGACGTCCGGCCACTCGGTCATGATCGTCGAGCCGGATTGGCTGACGGACGTGCTGACGAAAGCGGCGTGAGGTCGATCTGATCGCAGCACCTTCGGGTTTGGATGGGTTGAGCGCTTGCGAAACCCATCCTTGACCGATCAAGGACAATGACGTGAAGCGGCGCAAGCTCCCGACCGCAACGCGACTCTCGACTGGGAGACCATCGATGTCCCGTCCCGATCTCGCGATCCGGCTTCGTGCAGGCGGTGTCCGGCTGCGCGGCGCGCTTGCTGCCAACGTCGTGCGCGGGCTGGTGTTGGCGCTGCTCACGTGCATCACCTGGTCCATGGCCGAAGGGGAGACCGCCAAGCTCAGGGTGGCGACCAGGGTCATCCCTCCCATGGTCATCGAGAAAAACGGAGCTTTGAGCGGCTTCAGCATCGAGCTTTGGAACAGCATCGGCAGCCGGCTGAACCGCGAGACCGAATACGTCGTCATGTCGGATGTCGGCGAATTGCTCGATGCCGTCGAGAGCGGCCGGGCGGATCTCGCCATCGCAGCCGTCTCGATCACATCCGACCGCGAGAACAGGTTCGATTTTTCTCAGCCGATCATGAATTCGGGCCTGCAGATCCTGATCCGCGGCACCGCGCCCCATGTCGAGCCGAACCCGCTGCACGAGCTGATGCGACTGTTCTTCTCCCGCACGCTCCTGATCTGGCTCGGCATTGCGCTGCTCCTGATCCTCATTCCGGCGCATCTGATGTTCCTGGTGGAACGGCACCATCACGATGGAATCATTCCGAGCAGGAAATACTTTCCGGGAATCTTCCATGCGATGTTCTGGGCCGCGGGCACGCTGGCGACGCAGGCGGATCAAATGCCGCGGCACTGGATGGCACGGATCGTGGCAGTGCTGTGGATGTTCACGGGCGTCGTGTTCGTGGCGTTCTACACGGCGCAGCTGACGGCGTCACTGACGGTGCAGCAGATCAGGGGACCGATCAACGATCCCCGCGATCTCGTCGGAAAGCCCGTCGGGACGACACGGGGAAGCACGGCAGCAACTTACCTGCACGAGGCCAGGGCCGAAGTCATCGAGTTCGAGAAGGTCGACGACCTCTACAATGCCCTGCTCGACCGGGAGGTGGACGCCGTCGTGTTCGATGCGCCCGCACTGCACTATTACGAGACCCACGACGGCAGAGGATTGGCGAGGATCGTCGGCACCATGTTCCACAGGGAAGACTACGGCATCGTGTTTCCGACCGGCAGCCCCTTGCGCAAGCATGTCAACGAAGCGCTGCTGGCGCTGCGTGAGAACGACACCTACCAGAGGATCTACGAAGAATGGTTCGGCAAGCGCTGAGCGTTCATTCTCACGTCGCCGGCGGGCCGGCCTCGCCAGGGCTTGAACCCACGGGGCGATGGAACAGACTAATCGCGGGAGATGGCCAAATTTTTCGGAGAATTGCTGTTCGAGCTCGCCAGGTCCCTGATCGGGGGACTGCTCGAACGGGCCGTGCTGAAGGCGGGCGCGTGGCTGGATGCCAGGGTGCCCGGCCGCAGGACGCGGATCGTCGTGGGGCTTCTGCTCGGAGTCGCCGCCTATTTCCTGATTCCGGTTTTGGCCGGGCTGCTGGGATTGTGATGCCCTCCTTGAAAGTGATCCTCATCATCGCATTGGCGATCGGAGCGCTGATCTCGTCGGCGCTGCTCGTGCTGGAGTCGCCGACCGGCTACGCGCTCCTGTCACTGGAATGGCCCGGCATCACCGCGGCGTATTTCTTCTGGGGAGCGACAGGCGGCTCCGCCTTGATGGGCGTTGCGATTGCGTGGGTCGTGAATGCGCTCGCCTATGCGCTGGGGGCTTTCATCCTCATCAGTGCTTTCAGGGCTCTGAGCAACTGAGACACCGCGGGCCGCAGCGCGCAGGATGGGCTGAGCCATCCCGCGCGCTAGGTCTCACGACTTCTTCGCTTCCACGTACCGTGCAAAACTGTCGAGGATCGCCTGCCAGCCGCCCTGCTGCTGCTCGACCGAGTGCGTCGGCTCGCTGTCGAAGACGACGCGGACGAGGACGCCCTTCGGGCCGGGCACGAACTCGACCTCGGCCTTGCGCTCGCCGAACGCGTATTCAATCAGCTTGTGCTCGACGATCGTCGTGTAGGTGCCGGCGAAGTCGAAGCCCATGCTGCCGTCCTTGGCCTCCATGCGGGACGAGAACAGGCCGCCTTCCCGCAGGTCCACCGTCGCCTTGGTCGTATGCCAGTCGTCCGACGCGGCGTTCCACTTCACGATGTCGGCTGGCGTCGTATAGGCACGCCAGACCTGATCGATCGGGGCTGCGACGCTGGTTTCGACGGTAATCCTCATGGGTATTGCTCCGGTTCGATTGTGACGGCTCGAGGTGACATCGATTCACCCGTGCGGGGTCCATGCACCGCTCGTTCGTGACATGTCCACCAAAGGACGATCGAGCCCCGTCGATACCGACATGGTCGAGCCATCAATACGATAAAAAAAGCGGCTATGGGGCGACGCGTGCCCCCTGCTCGCCGTCAGGGCGTCAGCAGACCTTCTGGAAGCGCGCGCGCCACCGAGGCGCCTTGACCGGCGGCAGCATGTAGCTCTTGCCCTCGGCCGACACCTTCAGGGGCTGCCCGGCCCCCATGAGGTCCAGGACGCGGTTTTCCAGCGCGCGCCATTTGTCGCCGGCAAGCTCGGGATGCCCGAGGTCCGGCTGGTTGAACATCGACGTGTTCGGCGGGAAGGACTCGGGACCTGCGTATGTGAAGCCGGCGAAATCCATCTGTGTCTTGCCGTTGCCGATCGTGATCGAGGCCTCGGTGTGCTCCTGTTTCGGCGCATCCCCCGGATAGACCGCATCCAGCTCGAAATGCGTACCGCAGCCGATGCGGAAGACCGTCTTGCCATGCGGGTCGGAAAAGGCGAGCCATGGCCGATCCTGGCGGTCCATTTCGAACGTCCAGGCACCGCTCCACATGTCCTTCGATGGGCCGCCGGCCGCCGTTGCCGCAGACAATCCGAGCCACGTCAGGGCGACGACAATCTTGAGCAGTCGCGCGTGCTTCGTCATGGCCCCCTCAACGCAATCCGCGATGATCCCTCAACGAAAGACGTCTCGACCGGCCTCGCCGACCCGCTCAGATCGGCCTCGTCTTGCCGCGAATGGCCATCGATCGCTTCATGACCTGCTGGGCATCGGCATAGCGGCCCTGATCCCTGTAGAGACCGGCGAGGTTATCCAGAACACCGGCGAGATCCGGATGATTGGGACCGAGGGTTTTCTCGAAAGTGGCCGCCGACCGCTTGAACAGCCGCTCGGCCTCGGCGTTACGCCCCTGACGCGCATAGAGTGCGGCCAGATTGTTGAGCGCCTGTGCGATGTCGGCGTGATCGGGACCGAACGCCTTCTCCGTCACGACCATCGACCGCTTCAGCAGCCGTTCGGCATCGGCATAGCGATGCAGATTGATGTAGGTATCGGCCAAATTGTTCATCAGCACGGTGGCTTCGGGATCGTCCGGGCCGAGCGCTTTCCGCAGCACGGCGAGTCCCCGCTTGAACAGCAGCTCGGCCTGATCGTACCGGCCCTGGCTGCTGTAGACGGCGCCGAGATTGCTCAACGGCAATACGATTGACGGATCGTTGGGGCCGATCGTCTTCTCGTCGATGGCGATCGATCGCTTCAGCAGCGGCTCGGCTTCCGCATAACGCTCCTCGGCGCGGTAGAGATCGCCCAGATTGTTCAGGACCATGGCGACTTCCTCATGATCCGGGCCGAGCGTCTTCTCCCTGATGACCAGCGCGCGCTTGTACAGCGGCTCCGCCACGGCGTACTGGCCGAGATTGTAGTGAATCGTGCCGAGATCGTTCAGCGGCATCGCGACATTGGCATCGTCGGGGCCGAACTCCTTCTCGCGGAGGGCGAGCGCCTTCTGGGCGAGCGGCAGCGCTTCGGCGTATTTTCCGGCCCGATAGAGCTCCTTCATCTGGCGGGTGGCGATGCCGGCCTCATCGTCCTGGGCGTAGGACGGCGCGCCGGGCGACAGGCTCAGGGCGAGCGCGGTGACCGCGACACAGATCGATGCTCTCAGGGCTTTCATCGCGCGCTCCTTCGCCGCGGGGACTTCCGCGACGTTGGTGCTCCCGGAAGCCGGGCAGGTTCAATGCAGCCGCCTGCCGGTCGGCCGGTCCCGGCCAGGCACTAGCCCATTTGGCGCGACTTGAGCGCGCGCCTCGTCCTGCGAGACGACCGCCTTCAGCGGTCTCCTCAGGATGAAGCTAAGCTGTATCGGTACCCGCGGAAACTGCGGCCACGCACTCGGTCCTCATCCTGAGGGCCCGCCAAGGGCGGGCGTCTCGAAGGATGGCCACAGAAGAGATTGCCGGCCGTCGTCATTGCCCGAGCTGTTGCAGCACGGCGGACCACAGCGCGAGCGGCTCCCTGAGGGCGCCCGGCTCGGACGGCTTCTGGCGAACGGCGGTGTGCACCATGACGAGCTTCGAGGCCGGATCGACCAGGATGACCTGGCCGCGGATGCCGAGCAGGGCAAACCGGCGCTGCTCGCCGGGGAGGAGCCAGACCTGATAGCCGTAGCCGAAAAACGGCGTGGCCACGCGCGGTGCGAGATGACCATCGTCCGGCCTGACGGTCGTGGCATCCAGCAGCCATTGCCGGGGGATCAGCTGGCGCCCTTCCCAGCTGCCGTCATGTGCGAGCAAGCGGGCAAAGCGCGCATAGTCGCGCAAGGTCGCGTTGAAGCAGCAGAACGCAATCTCCTGCCCGGTGCCGTCGATCGCCCATGAGGCATCCGCTTCGGTGCCGATGGCATTCCAGATCCGGTCATGAAGATAATCGGCCACGGGCGTGCCGGTGGCGGCGCGCAGGACCAGGCCGAGGATCTCGGTTTCCACGCTCGCATAGTGCCATTTGGTGCCGGCCGGCGCAGTGCGCGTGTTGAACTGCGCGACGACGGCCGCGGGATCCCTGGGCTCGTCGACGAACAGGGCTCGCCCGAGCCTGGCGATGTCATCCTGCCCGTCATAGACCTCCGAGAACGCGACGCCCGAGGACATGTTCAGCAGGGCCCGGATGGATGTGTTTCCATACTCCGTTCCTGCAAGGCCGGAGACGTAGGTCGAGACGGGATCGTCGATCGACTTGATCCGCCCCTCCGACACCGCGACCCCGACCAGCATCCCGACGAGCGTCTTGGCCATGGACTGCGACAGGAAACGGTCGCGGTCGGTCCGCGCATATTGATAGTGCTCGTACAGGATGGTGTCGTCCCGGGCGATCAGAAGCCCCGTGACCGGATTGCGCTTGAGGTAGTCCGCGATGGTCAGCTGCTCGGTACCGAAACTGTAGGCGATCTGCGGCTCCGGGGCGCGCTTGAATTGCCAGGGCGTCGTCGCGCGAACGACCGGGCGCGACGGGTAGATCTCGCCGAAATGGGTGTACACGCCGACGAGCTTGTCGAGCTGGGTGGCGGTCCCGCGCGTGCCGACCGGATAACCCGCGGCCGCGCCGTAGAGCTCGGCATCGGGACCGCTGTCCGAGAAGACCGGGCCTACTGCGCCGGAGGATTTCTGGACGTCCTCGGCGCATGCCAGGGGCGACCAGACCGCGGCGAGAATGAAAGGCAATACGAGCCTGCGGCAACTGCGCGGCCTACGGAGTGCTTCCCTGTTCATTGGACTTGCCTCCCCACACGCTCTTTGCGGGTGCGCGTACGAGAACAAACCCGCAGGCCGGCGACGAGGCGCATGCTATCACTGCGCCTGGACGAAGTCAGCAAGCGCACCCGCCGGCATCGCCATCACAGAATCGCGAAATCGGCCGCGGTCTCAGCGTGAATCGCCGTCGTGTCGAATGTCTCGACCGACGTGTCGTCCGCACCGACCAGCATCGTGATCTCGGTGCAGCCGAGGATGATGCACTCGGCACCGCCTGCGACGAGCGCCGCCATCACCTCCTGATAGCGGCGGCGCGAGGGAGCGGTGACGTTTCCGAGACACAGCTCGTCGTAGATGATGCGGTTCACGTCGGCTCGCGCGTCTGCGGGAGGCACCAGGACGTCGAGGTCGTGGGCGCGCAGCCGATCGATGTAGAAGTCTTCCTCCATCGTGAATTTGGTGCCGAGCAGCCCGACGCGCCGGTAGCCTTTGGACCGGATGCGCTCCGCCGTGGCGTCGCCGATATGGATGAAGGGAATGGTCAGATTCGGCACGATCTCGGGCGCCAGCTTGTGCATCGTGTTGGTGCACAGCACGATCGCCCGCGCGCCGGCGCCTTCAAGGCGCTGCGCGACCTCCGCAAGGCTGGCCGCCGCCTCGTCCCAGCGGCCGGCATATTGCATCTCCTTGATGCCCTGAAAGTCGTAGGAGTACATCAGCAGCGGGGCCGAATGCAGCTTGCCCATGCGGTCGCGGACGCGCTCGTTGATGAGCTTGTAATAGAGCGCGGTGCTCTCCCAGCTCATGCCCCCGATAAGGCCAATGGTTCGCATCCCGGCATCTCCCGAACTCGCTCGAGGGATCGTAGAGGAAGACGCGAAAACTTGCCATGACGCGATTGCCCGCGAGCGTGATCGCCGGGCCCGCACCCGACGGCCTTGGCAACAGGCATCGCGACGAATAGTCTGGTCGCGTTTCCATGAAATTGACGTCTGTCTTTTTGTCTTTATCAAACTGGGGGAGATCTCGATGAAGCTCGCTCATTTGTTGTCGTCTATTGCGTTGGTCGCGACCGTTGCAATGGCGCCTGCCGCTCTCGCACAGGAGGCTCCAAAGCTGAAAGTGACCCCGCTGCAGAAGGAGCCGCTGACGGGGCAGCCGGACAAGGAAGTCATCTCCGTGATCGTCGAATGGCCGCCCGGCTCCGGCACCGGCCTCCATACGCATCCCGGCGACGAATACACGACCGTGCTCGAAGGCGAAGTGGTTGGCCGGAAGGACGGCAGCGAAGCCAAGACCTATACGGCGGGTCAGTCCTACCACAACGAACCCGGCGTGGTTCACGAGGCGAACAACAAGGCAAGCGGCACCGCAAAGACCTTCAACGTATTCGTGGTCGAGAAGGGGAAGCCGGTCTCCGATCCAGTCAAGCGATAGCTGGTTCCACGCCGCGAACGGCTGCAAGACCGAGCCGCGGGCCTCTTGCGGCGGCGGCGACAAGAGGATCATTGTCACGGGGCCGACGCACCGGCAAACTAGGCTCAATGGCTCGCGAGCCAACGACGGCCGGGCGGTCTCCTTTCGCCCGGTCTGCATCGTCGGCACCTCGACTTTCGGTTGGTCCAAGACCTTTCCAAGGTCACACGCATGAAACGGCGCGAATTCATGACCGGCCTGGGCGCTGCGGCAATGACCTTGTCGTCGGCGGCCCAGGCACAGAAATCGTCGATGCCGGTGATCGGTTCCCTCAACCGTCCAAGCGCCGGCACGGAAACGTTCGCGGAAGCGTTTCGTCGCGGCCTCAAGCAGATGAGATTTGTCGAGGGCCAAAACATTTCCATCGTGGGACGCTGGCCAAACGCCAACGAAGAGCTGCGAGACGCCGCAGCCGAATTGGTGCGCAGGCGTGTTGCTCTGATCTTCACCGCGGATAATGGCGGGGCGCTGGCCGCCAAAGCGACGACGTCGGACATTCCCATCGTGTTCGTGGTAGGTCTCGATCCCGTTGCAATGGGTCTTGCATCGTCCATCAATCGCCCGGGCGGCAACGCGACCGGGGTGGCGTTCCAGGCCAGCGCGCTGGAGCCGAAGCGGTTCGAACTGCTGCACGCGCTTCTGCCCCACATGTCCCTGGTTGCCGCCCTGATCAACCCGGACAACCCGAATGCGGATGTCACGGCATTGCGATCGGCGGCATCGTCCTCGGGGCTGCAGCTGCTGATTCTCGAAGCGCGAAATCTCGCCGAACTCGAAACGGCGTTTGCGAGATCCGTCGAACATCGCGCGAGCGCGCTGCTTGTCACCTCCGACCGCCTCTTCAATCTCGAGCGCCGCCGTGTCGTTGATCTGGCGGCGCGTAGCGCCATGCCTGCAATGTATCCCTGGCGCGATTTTGCCGACGCCGGCGGCTTGATGAGCTACGGCAACAGTCTGACCGATGCATTTCGGCAAGGCGGGATTTATGCCGGCCGCATTCTCAGCGGCGACAGGCCGGCCGACCTGCCGATCTGGCAGCCCACCAGGTTTGAGTTCGTGATCAACCTGAAGGTCGCAAAAACGCTGAACCTCGAGATCCCGCCCGGTCTGCTGGCATTTGCGGACGAGGTGATAGAGTAGGACCACGTCTCACGACAGAATGGGCGAGAAAATGCGTATGAACGCAACTCCCGGCGTCAGCCTGATCGAACGTGCCCGCGCGCTCGCGCCGCTGATCGCAGGCGAAGCCGACGAGATCGAACGCACGCGGCGGCTGACGCCTGCCGTGGTCTCCGTCCTCATCGAGAACGGACTTTATCGCGCGCTGCTGCCGCAGAGCCTCGGCGGCGCGGAAGCGCCGATCGAAACGTTCATGCAGATGCTGGAGGAGATCGCGAAGGCGGATGCCTCCACGGCCTGGTGTCTCGGCCAGTGCAGCGTCTGCGCGATGATCGCAGCATCGCTCGACCGCGATACCGCGCACGAGATCTTCAACACCGCGCCCGGTATCCTCGCCTGGGGCGCGATCGCGCATCAGGCGCGCAGCGTCGAGGGCGGCTATCGCGTCACGGCACGCTGGGATTTTGCGTCGGGCTCGCGGCAGGCGAGCTGGCTGGGGGCGCATGTGCGCATCCTCGGCAGCAACGGGACGCCGCGCAAAAACGCAGACGGCTCGCCGGAGGTGCGCACCATCCTGTTTCCGGTCGCGAGCGCCGTGCTGCACGACGTCTGGCAGGCGATCGGGCTCGCCGGCACCGGCACCGACTCGTATGAAGTGAGCGACCTCTTCATCCCCGAGCGGTTCACCGCGTTCCGCGACGTGCCGCATGCGCTGATTGAGAAGGGCCCGGTCTACAGGATCGGCACCGGATCGAGCTTCAGCCTCGGCTTTGCCGCGGTTTCGCTCGGCGTCGCGCGTGCCACGCTGGATGCGGCCATCGCGCTGGCGCGCGGAAAACACCAGTCGCTCGCAGCCGGCGCCATGCGCGACAACGGAGCGGTCCAGGGCCTGATCGGCCGCACCGAGGGCGATTTGCGCGCCGCGCGCGCCTATCTCTATGCCACCGCAAATGCGATGTGGCGCGACCTCAATGCCACCGGCGAATTCAGCGCGGCGCATCGCAGCGCGGTCCGCCTGGCCGCGACCTGGACCATCCATCAATCGGCGAAGGTGGTCGACGCCGCCTATCACATGGCCGGCGCGACCGCCGTGTTCCGCAGCAATCCGTTCGAACGGCGCTTTCGCGACATGCACGCGATCGCGCAGCAGATCCAGGCGCGGGATACGCATTACGAGGATGTCGGTAAGATGATCCTTGCCGAAAACCGATAGTCGCCGGCGGACCGCGGCGCATTGTCACGACTTGCGACGAACGACCACAGCTTCCATGCGTCCGCTGCATTGAGTCATGCAAAAGGACGGGTGCGTTTCCGTTGAAACACGGGGGCAGCGTCGTCCTTGTTGTTAAGCAATTTCTGGGACCTTTCCACCAAAGCAAGATTTGGAAATGCCTGGGAATTTTTGATGTTCAAGATCAAGTCGATTGCCGCCCGCCTGATCCTCGCCATCGCACTCACCGTCGCGGTGGCCTGCGCCATCCTCTCCGGCTTCTCGATCACCCAGCAGCGGGCGCTGACACGGCTCGCGCTCGATCAGCAGCTCAAGCTGCAATATGACAGCGTGATCGCGGCGATCGATTACGAGGGGCGGTCGGCACTGGCCGTGTCCGCCGCGATCGCGGCGCTGCCGCCGGTCGGCGACGCCATCGCCAAGGGCGACCGCGACGCGCTCGGCGTGCTGCTCGGCGACGCCAACAAGGCGCTGAAGGCGCAGGGCATCCCGCTGATCACCTTCCAGCTTCCGCCGGCGATCTCGTTCTATCGCGTCCACACCCCGAAGACCTTCGGTGACGACGTCTCCTCGCGCCGCGCCACCGTGGTCGAGGCGCTCAAGACCGGCCGGCAGATCGTCGGCGTCGAGCCCGGCCGCGAAGCGCTCGGCATCTTCGGCATGACCACGATCGTGCGCGACGGCAAGAACATCGCCAATGTCGACGTCGGCGCCGCCTTCGGCAAGGAATTCGTCGACCGCGCCAAGAAGCGCTTCGGCATCGACCTCGCGGTCTATTCGGTCGACGGCAAGAACCTCAACAAGCTGTCCTCCACCTTCGGCGAGAACGCGGTCGCCAAGCCCGACGAGTTGAAGGCCGCGATCGACGGCGCGCCGCTGCTGCGCGAGGCCGAACTCGACGGCCATCCGGTCGCGGTCTATGCCGGCCCGATCAAGAATTATGCGGGCCAGCCGGTCGGCGTGCTCGAGATCATCAAGGACACGACGGAGTACGAGGCCGCCTTCTCCACCGCGGAGCGCAACCTGATCCTCGGCACGGTCGCGATCCTCACCGCCGCCGTCCTGCTGGCGTTCCTGCTCGGACGCGGATTGTCGCGGCCGCTGACCGCGATCACCGCCGTGATGAACCGGCTGTCGAGCGGCGACACCAGCGTCACCATTCCCGGCAGCGAGCGTCCGGACGAGCTCGGCACCATGGCCAAGGCCGTGGACGTGTTCCGTCAGAACATGCTCGAAGCCGGCGCCTTGCGCGAAGCGCAGGAGGCGGACAAGGCCAAGGCAGAAATCGAGAAACAGGTGTTGCAGCGCCAGATGGCCGATCGTTTCGAGGCCGACGTCAAGGGCGTAGTGGCCGCGGTCGCAAAGGCGACCGAGGGCATGCAGAGCGTCGCCGGCGAGATCACGACCAGCGTCAACGGCACCTCGCAGCGCGCCTCGGCCGCAGCGACGGCCTCCGAGGAAGCCTCGACCAGCGTCAATGCGGTCGCGGCGGCAACCGAGGAACTCGCCTCGTCGGTCAGCGAGATCGGCCGCCAGGTCACCCATTCCAGCCAGGTCGCCAGCAATGCCGTGATCAAGGCGACCGAGACCACCGAGATGGTCACGAGCCTTGCCGCCTCCGCCGAGCGCATCGGCGACGTGCTGCGGCTGATCAGCGAGATCGCGAGTCAGACCAACCTTCTGGCGCTCAACGCCACCATCGAGGCCGCGCGTGCGGGCGAAGCCGGCCGCGGCTTTGCCGTCGTCGCCGCGGAGGTGAAGGGGCTCGCCAGCCAGACCGCGAAGGCGACCGACGAGATCGCCAGCCAGGTCTCGGCAATCCAGGCCGCCACCGGCAATTGCGTCACCGCGATCTCCGGCATCAGCGACACCATCCGCGAGATCAGCGGCATCGCCACAACGATTGCCGCCGCCGTCGAGGAACAGGGTTCTGCGACGCGCGAGATCGCCCGCAGCGTGCAGCAGGCCTCCGCCGGCACCACCGACGTCTCGGCCAATGTCGCCGGCGCCAGCCAGTCAGCGGACCAGTCGCGCGCGCTGGCGGGGAATGTGATGGTGGCGTCGGGCGAGCTCGGGCAACATGCGTCTGCGCTACGGCAGAGCGTGGATACGTTCCTGGCGGGACTGCGGGCGGCTTAGCAAGACAGCGGCCGCGCTGAAGATGTGCTCCCTCGCCCCGTTCTTACGGGGAGAGGGTTGGGGTGAGGGGCTCGCTCCACGGATGAGAAGTCCGTGAGGCCTGTACCCCCTCACCCAGATTGCATCTGCGATGCAATCCGACCTCTCCCCGCAAGCGGGGCGAGGTAAGAACTCACGCCACCAGCGCCGTATTCCCATCGATGCCGCGCTGCGCGGCCAGGAGGCTGATGATCTCCGCGTTCGGTCTCGCCTTGCTGAACAGAAAACCCTGGCCCTCGTCGCAGCCTTCGGCGCGCAGGCAGCTCAGCTCGGCTTCGGTCTCGACGCCTTCGGCGGTGATGGTGACGCCCAGGCCCTTGCCGAGGCTGACGATGGAACGGATGATCGCCTGCGCCTCGCGGTTGGCGCCGAGATCGCGCACGAAGGACTGGTCGATCTTGATCTTGTCGAAGGGGAAGCTGCGCAAGTAACTGAGGCTGGAATAGCCGGTGCCGAAATCGTCCATGGAGATGCGCACGCCGAGCGCGCGCAGCGCATGCAGCGTCGCCAGCACCTGGGCGCTCTTCTCCAGCAGCAGCGTCTCGGTGATTTCGAGCTCGAGCCGGCGCGGCGGCAGACCGGAATGTTTCAGCGCGTCGGTCACCATCGACAGCAGATTGCCGCTGCGGAACTGCAGCGGCGACAAATTGACCGCAACGCGGACGTCGTCCGGCCAGGTGGCGGCGTCCTGGCACGCCCGGCGCAGCATCAGGCCGCCGAGCGGATTGATCAGGCCGGTCTCCTCGGCGACCGGGATGAACTCGGCCGGCGAGACCATGCCGCGCTCGGCATGTGGCCAGCGCACCAGCGCCTCGAAGCCGGTGATGCGGCCGCTCTGGAGGTCGATCAGCGGCTGGTAATAGGGTCGCAGCACGTCGTTCTGGATGGCGTCGCGCAGTTCGACCTCGATCTTGCGGCGGCTCTGCGCCTTGGCATCGAGCGCGGCCTCGAAAAACGCGAAGCTGCCGCGCGCGTCCTGCTTGGCGCGCGACAGCGCCATGTCGGCGCTCTTGAGCAGCTTCTCGGAATCGTCGCCGTCGCCCGGCGCCATCGCGATGCCGATGGAGGCACCGATCACCACGGAATGGCCGTCGAGCAGATAGGGATCGGAAATGGCTTCCAGCAGACGCTTTGCCAACCCCGCCGCATCTTCCGGCCGGGTCAGGCCGCTCTGCACGATCGCGAACTCGTCGGAGTTGAGGCGCGCCAGCGCGTCCTCCTCGCGCAAGGTGGAGCGCAGCCGCTTGGCGACGCCGCGCAGCAGCTTGTCGCCGACGGCGTGTCCCAGCGTGTCGTTGACCGACTTGAAATTGTCGAGCCCCAGCATCAAGAGCGCGACCTTCTCGGGGCTGCGGCGCGTATGCTGCAGCATCTCGTCGGCCTGCTGGCGCAGCAGGTTGCGGTTCGGCAGGCCGGTCAGCCCGTCATGCTGCGCCATGAAGGCGAGCCGCGCCTCGGCGCGCTTGCGCTCGGTGATGTCCATCAGCGCCAGCAGCACCGCGGGCCGCTCGGCATAGGTCAATTCGCGGGAATAGATCGCAAGGTCGATCAGGGCGCCGTCGGCCTTGACGTGCTTCCAGGTGCGCGCGACCTGTTCATCGCTGGACCGGTCCGTGGTCCAGGGCGGCTCGCTGTCGAAGGCCTGCAGGGACCGTATCGTCAGCTTCTCGAACTCGGCGCGGCTATAGCCGTAATGGGCGATCGCGGCGTCATTGACGCCAAGGATGCGCTCGTCGTCGAGCGCGCAGACGATCATGGGCACGGGATTGCCGTCGAACAGCAGGCGGAACGAGGCCTCGCGCTGCTTCAGCTCGGTGATGTCGACGCGCAGGCCGACGACGCCGCCGTCGTCGGTCAGCCGCTCGTCGATCATGATGACGCGGCCGTCCGCCAGCTTCTGCTCATGGCGTGCGCCGGGCTGATAGAGCCTTTGCAGCCGCTCGGCGATCCACTCGTCCTCGTGGCCTTCGGCCTCGGGATAGTCGCCGCGCGCGACGCCGACACGCAGCGTGTCTTCGAGGCGCGCGCCTTCGGCGAAGAGGTCGGCGGTCTTGCTGTAGATCTCGGAATATTTCTTGTTCCAGAGGACGTAACGGCCCTCCGCATCCAGGAACACGATGCCCTGCGGCAGGAGGTCGATGGCCTGGCGCAGCCGCTCATGGGACTTGCGCGCCTCCGCGATCGCGGCTTCCGCCTCCGCGCGGCTCTGCAGGAGCTCATCGGGTGCAGGCAGAGGACGGGGCGCGCGCGCGAAGCGCGGCTTTCGCGGCGCCAGGCCGGCGAGCGATATGCGCTTTCGCTTTCTTGGTTTTGGAGACCCCAAACTCAACGTCACATGTCCCAGTCGCGCCTTGCGGACGCAAGTCTTGCGGGCGAAGTCTTGAGGCAAGTGTCTGAAAAAAAAGTAATCTTCGCCCGCCTCGCGATGGCCGGAGCAGGCGTTGAGCCGCCGATCGTGCCTGTTTGCGAGGCGCAAGACGCGCCGGCGGACGCATCCAACCTGATCGGCCATCACGATCGGAGGTCGTGCTGGCGCAAAATTACGCGTTCGGTTGAATCGTTTACGAAATCGCGCTCGATTGCATGCGCGCGCCGGCAATCGCCCGCGCCGCGCACGAATTTTGGTCAATGCAGGATACGGTTATCGCGCCGTTAAAAATGCGGCCGTCCGGCGCAGAAAGCGGCGATGGTCCTAGTTCGAAATGCGGATCGTGGTGTTGCGCGCACCCTCGCGCTGGACCAATGCGAACAGGGCTGCCGCATGCGCGGGATGCAGGCGGACACAGCCATGCGAGGCCGGGCCGCCCAGGCGCGAGATGTCGTTCGTGCCGTGGATGGCGAAGCCGTGATAGAAGAAGATCGCGTGCGGCATCGGTGCATTGTAGTATTTGCGTGAGAAGTAGCGCCGCATCATCGCCTGCGGATGGAACGTGCCGCTCGGCGTGCCGTAGCCGTTGCGCCCCGTCGACACCGGCCAGGAATAGCGCGGCGCGCCGTCGACACGCACCGACATCCGCTGGGATGATTTGTCGATGTTGACCCTGAGATCGGCCCGCGCCGGGGGCGCGATCAGCGGGATCAGTCCAAAAAATGCCATGGCGGCCCGCCTCGCGAGCCGCGCCATAGAAAATGTCATAATGAAAAGTCCTTTGCCTCGGGGGCATGATGTCGCCCGCGGCTTGCGGCTGTAAAGTCGCTGTGAGCAGACGCCGGATTGAAAGCCTAATTCTTAACCCTGACGCGCCGTTGGGTTATAACAGCCGGGCATGAGTCCCCGCCGCATCGCCCCTCTCCTGCTTGTCGTGACGCTCGTCGTCATAAAAGTCCTGGCCGCCGGCGGCGCGCTGGCCCAGGACAAGGGCAGCGTCCACCCGAAGCCGCTGCCGCCGCTCGCCAATCCCAACGATCCGCATCTCGGCGCCAAGGAACTGTTCGCGCGAAAGCTGCTGCCCTCGAAAGGGGCGGCGCATGTGATCGGTTCCTACACCAAGGGCTGCATCGGCGGCGCCGCGCAGATGCCGCTCAACGGCGACAATTGGCAGGTGATGCGGCTGTCGCGTAACCGCAATTACGGCCACCCCGACATGATCGCGCTGATCAAGCGGCTTTCCGCCAGGGCGCACAAGGACGCGGGCTGGCCGGGCATCCTGGTCGGCGACATCGCCCAGCCGCGCGGCGGGCCGGCGCTGTCGGGCCATGCGAGCCACCAGATCGGTCTGGATGCCGACATCTGGCTGACGCCGATGCCGGATCGCCGGCTCTCGCGCGAGGAGCGCGAGGAGATGTCGGCGGTGATGATGGTGCGGCAGGACCGGCTCGACGTCGATCCCAGGGTGTTCACGCCCGGCCACGTGCTGGTGCTGCGCGACGCGGCGCAGGAGCCGGCGGTGCAACGCATCTTCGTCAATGCCGCGATCAAGAAGGCGCTGTGCCGCGAGGCCAAGGGCGACCGCTCCTGGCTCTCGAAGATCCGTCCCTGGTGGGGCCACGACTATCACTTCCACATCCGCATGCGCTGCCCCGCGGGCGCCGGGGAGTGCGAGGGCCAACCGTCGCAGTCGGAGGACGAAGGCTGCAAGGAGGCCGATCTCGCCTACTGGTTCAGCGACGGCGTGCTGCATCCAAAGCCCCCGCCGGAGCCGCCGAAGCCCAAGCCGCCGATGACGCTGGCGCAGATGCCGGCGGCCTGCAAGGTGGTGCTGCATGCGGGGGATGCGAAGCCGTAGGGGCGCATGCGAGCGATTGAAGTCGCCGCCACACACCCCCGCCGTCGTCCTGGCGAAAGCCAGGACCCATTACCCCAGGGAGGAGTCGTGGTGCGACCTGCTAACTCCGAGTCTTCGCCAAACTGCGCCTTGGGGTAATGGGTCCTGGATCGGCGCTCCGCTTCGCTGCGCTTGTCCAGGACGACGATGGTGGTTTGCGCTGCGCGAATGCGATAGAATGAGCTGCCGCCCGGCCGTAAGCCCGCGGCACTCCGGGATGCGCATCCCGTCCTTCAACAAACCTGACCGCACGCCCCGCGCCGTTCGCGTGGCCAACGATGGAATTCCATATGCGCGTCCTCACCCTGCTCGCTGCGCTTTCGCTCAGTGCGACCTCCGCTCTGGCCGCCGAGGAGCCGAGCGGCTGCGACAAGTTCAAATGGCCGATCGAGCGCGAGCGCGCGGCGCTGACTGCGCCGGATCGCGCCAAGCTCGCTTCGGGGAGCGAACAAAGGGCCTTGCCGTCCTCCGCCATCACGCTGGCGCTGGTCGCGCCGCAGGACGCAAAACTGCCCTCGCCGCCGGAGCGGGCACCGAAGGACGGCACCTTTGCCGGCTTCACCGGCATCAAGGCGCCGAAGGCCGGGCTCTATACGATCAGCCTCTCCTCGGGTGCCTGGGTGGACGTGGTCCAGGACGGGCATTTCCTCAAGCCCGTGGCCTTCAGCGGCGCCACCAATTGCGACGGCATCCGCAAGACCATGAAATACGAGCTGTCGGACAAGCCCTTCGTGCTCCAGGTCAGCGGCGCCAGGGACAATTCGCTGTCGATCGCGATCCTGCCGGCGCAATAGCGCCATTTGGCCAGACAAACGGTCGCCTTTGACCTGAGGCCCCGGCCTGCTATGTTTGCAACGCGATATCCCTGCCGGCCGTAAGCCGTCGCAAGGACCCGTGGAACAGCGCGTCCGCCCATCGCAAGCCAGACCCAGCCAACGCCAGATTTGCGCGTGCATTTGTGCGCGCGAGCTCGCACGGAGCGCACCCCATGGTTCGTATCGCCGGACTTTTCACCGCCTTCGTCATCCTCGCGAGCGCGAGCCTTTCGCCCGCCGCGGCGGAGGACAAGACCATCACCGTGTTCGCAGCGGCCTCGATGAAGAACGCGCTCGACGAGATCGACGCCGCCTACACGGCCAAGACCGGCGTCAAGTTCAGCGTCTCCTATGCCGCGAGCTCGGTGCTGGCCAAGCAGATCGAGCAGGGCGCGCCGGCCGACGTGTTCGTCTCCGCCGACACCGACTGGATGGACTACGCCATCTCCAAGAAGACCATCAACGAGCCGACGCGCGTCAACCTGCTCGGCAACAGCATCGTGCTGATCGCGCCGAAGGATTCCAAGATCGACAACGTCGCGATCGCGCAAGGCTTCGACCTCGCAAAACTCGCCGGCGACGGCAGGATCGCGACCGGTGACGTCAAGTCAGTGCCGGTCGGCAAATACGCCAAGGCCGCGCTGGAGAAGCTCGGCGCCTGGCAGGCCGCCGAGCCGAAATTCGCGATGGCCGAGAGCGTGCGGGCCGCGCTGACACTGGTTGCCCGCGGCGAGGCCGCGCTCGGCATCGTCTACTCCACCGACGCCAAGGTCGAGCCGGGCGTGAAGATCGTCGGCACCTTCCCGGCGGATTCGCATCCCGCGATCATCTATCCGGTCGCGGCGACCGCGACGGCAAAGGGCGTGACCAGCGACTACCTCGCCTTCCTGCGCTCGACGGCCGCCAAGACCATTCTGGAAAAATACGGCTTCAAATTCCTGGTCAGCCCCACGACCTGATTCTCGCAAACCAAACCCTTCGTGTTCGACATCTCTCCCGCCGAATGGACCGCGATCCTGCTCTCGCTCAGGGTCGCCGTCATTGCCACGCTGGTCGCGACGCCGTTCGGCATCGCACTGGCGTGGGTGCTCGCCCGGCGTGACTTCTGGGGTAAATCATTTCTCGATGCGGTGGTGCACTTGCCGCTGGTGCTGCCGCCGGTCGTCACCGGCTATCTGCTGCTCCTCACCTTCGGCCGGAAGGGACTCGTCGGCGGCTTCCTCGCCGACCATCTCGGCATCGTCTTCGCGTTCCGCTGGACCGGTGCGGCGCTGGCCTGCGGCATCATGTCGTTTCCACTACTGGTGCGCCCGATGCGGCTGTCGATCGAAGCGATCGACCGCCGGCTCGAGCAGGCCGCCGAGACGCTGGGCGCAGCGCCCTGGAAGGTATTCTTCACGGTGACGCTGCCCTTGGCGCTGCCCGGCGTGCTCGCCGGCATGGTGCTGGGCTTTGCCAAGGCGATCGGCGAGTTCGGCGCGACCATCACCTTCGTCTCGAACATTCCAGGCGAGACCCAGACGATTTCGTCCGCGATCTACTCGTTGATCCAGACGCCCGACGGCGATGCCGCGGCGGGCCGGCTGGTGATCGTCTCGATCGTGCTCGCGATCGGCGCGCTGATCGCCGCCGAATGGTTCGCCCGCCGCGCCACGCAGCGCTTGCACGGGAATTGACCATGCTGCGGGTCGACATCGAAAAACAGCTCGGCGAGTTCTCGCTGTCCGCGTCCTTCGCCAGCGAGGGCCGCGTCATCGGCCTGTTCGGCGCGTCGGGCGCCGGCAAGAGCTCGCTGGTCAACATGATCGCCGGGCTGCTGCGGCCCGACCGCGGCAGCATCGTCATCGACGGCGAGACCGTGGACGACACCGCGGCCGGCATTCACGTGCCGACCTATCGCCGCCGCATCGGCTATGTGTTCCAGGACGCACGGCTGTTTCCGCATCTCAGCGTCGCGCAGAATCTCGACTACGGACGGCGGATGAACGGACTTGCGCCCGACCCCGCCCAGCACAAGCGCATCATCGACCTGCTCGACATCGGCGCGCTGCTGGGTCGCCGCCCCGGAAAGCTCTCCGGCGGCGAACGCCAGCGCGTCGCGCTCGGCCGCGCGCTGCTGTCGAAGCCGCGCCTGCTGCTGCTCGACGAGCCGCTCGGCGCGCTCGACGAAGGCCGCAAGCTGGAGATTCTGCCGTATCTGGTGCGGCTGCGCGACGAGGCCAATGTGCCGATGGTCTATGTCAGCCACGACGCCGCCGAGCTGCGGCAGCTGGCGACGCAGATCGTGGTGCTGAAGCAGGGCCGCGTGACGAGCTTTGGCGGGGTGAAGGTGCTGACGTGAGATGGGACGGGGGTGTGAGGCACACCGCCGGCCCGCTCACCGCTGTCGTCCTGGCGAAAGCCAGGACCCATACCGCGTGATCTATCGATTTAAACGCAGTGCAAGTCCCGGCAAAGAATAACTACGAGTCTTCGCCAAGCTGCTCCCTGTGGTTATGGGTCCTGGCTTTCGCCAGGACGACGGTGGAGAGTTCAGCGCTTCCGTCGCCTTGGCTTTACCAGCCGCGATCGACGTTCCGCACCTCGCCGGTGCGGGCATCGACGTCGACCTCCATCCAGCGGCCGCGGCTGTCGCGGCCTTCGATCTGCCATTCGTCACCGGCGAACTCGGTGTGCGAGATGGTCATGACGCCGAGATCGGCGGCGACATCGAGCGCGGCCTGCATCGAAAGCTGATCGCCACTGTCATAGGCCAGCGCCGGCGACGCCGTTCCCAGGCCGATGGCGACGATGGCGGGCAGGATGAGATTGCGCATGCGGTACTCCCTGTCAGATGCGTTGACCGTTACGCGGCTAAGAACGAGTTGCGACGCGAAGCGTTCCGGAACCAGGAGGCACGACGCCGCGCAAATCTTCGGCGCTTGCGGCGATTTGGTGGCGGTTGTCCGGCGGTCGGTGTTCCATGTCCGCACGCCGTGGCGTCGCTATCGAAGCAAGTCGTTTCAACGAACTCCGTCATTGCGAACGCAGCGAAGCAATCCAGAATTTCTCCGCGGCGAGATTCTGGATTGCTTCGTCGCAAGAGCTCCTCGCAATGACGAGTGGTTGGCATTGTCTGCGACGACGATGGTCGCCATGGGTCCCGGCTCTGCGGAGCAGCGTTGCACGCTGCACCGCGTCCGGGACACGAGAGTGTCGTCAAACCCCCGCCACTGAGCTCCAGACATCCGCGAGCTTCTTCCGCAGCGCCTGGCGGCGCGTCAGCGGGGCCGGCGTCTCGTCGTCTTCCGGCAGGCGCAGACCGACGACGTTGACGCGGCCGCCGGAGATGCTGCGGGCGACCAGCACGATCTCGTCCAGCGCGAGCTCGGCGCCCTCCTTCGGGGCGCGGTCGAGATGGACGTCGAAATAGTCGGCCAGCGTCAGCTTGCTCTCGTCCTCGCTGACCTTGACGCCGTAGATCCCGGCAAGCTCCGCCAGCGTGTGCTCGCCGGAGACCATGAAGTCGCCGAGCAGATGCGGATCGGGCGCCGAGCTCGGCTGCATGTCGACGAAGAAGCGGTCGAGCGACTCGGCCTTCTCCGGCGGCGCCAGCAGGTAGATGTAGTCGCCGGGCGCGATCGGATCGGCCTCCGTGGGCGTCAGGATGTTCTGGTTGCGGATCACCAGCGTCGGCTTGGACCAGGACGGGATCAGGCCGCGGCGGAAATACAGGCTCTTGGGGCGGACCGAATAGCCGACCAGCTGCTGCTCGAGCTGGCCGGGCAGATCGAGCTCGACGCGGCGCGGGCCGCGCTCGGCGCGCGGCAGCGCGACGTGCAGCTTGCGCGCGGCCGGCGCCAGCGTCCAGCCCTGCAGCAGCAGCGAGATGATGACGACGACGAAGGCGACGTCGAAATAGAGATAGGCCTTGGACAGGCCGACCAGCATCGGGATCGAGGCCAGGAAGATCGCGACCGCACCGCGCAGGCCGGTCCAGGCGATGAAGATCTTCTCGCGCCAGTTGAAGCGGAACGGCGCCAGGCACACGAACACCGCGAGCGGCCGCGCCACCAGCATCAGCACCAGCGCGACGGCGACCGCCGGCAGCACGCTGGCCCCGAGCCGGCTCGGCGAGACCAAAAGGCCGAGCAGCACGAACATCACGATCTGCGCCAGCCAGGTGGCGGCATCGAGGAACGTCACCACCGAATTATGCGCGCGCGTCGGCCGGTTGCCGATGATGATGCCAGCGAGATAGACCGCGAGGAAGCCGGAGGCGTGCATGATCTGCGAGCCGCCGAAGATCACCAGCGCGCCCGTGGTCACGAAGGGCGCGTGCAGGCCCTGCGGCAACGCGACCTTGTTGAGCGCGATCACGACGAGGCGGCCGCCGAACACGCCGACGACGGCGCCCAGCGCCGCCTCCTGCACGAACTCCATCAGCACGTGGCCGGGCGAGCTCGATCCGATCGAGATGTATTCGACCAGCATCAGGGTGAGGAAGATCGCGAACGGATCGTTGGTGCCGGATTCGGCCTCCAGCGTCGCGCCGACGCGCGGACGCAGGCGCAGGCCCTGGGTGTGCACCAGCAGGAACACCGCCGCGGCGTCGGTAGAGGCCACGACGGCGCCGACCAGCAGCGATTCCGCCCAGTTGAGATCGAGCGCGTATTTGGCGAACGGCGCGGTGACCAGCGCGGTCAGGAGCACGCCGACGGTGGCGAGCACCAAAGACGGGGCAAGCACGGTCCGGATGCTGGCAAAGCGCGTCTTCAGGCCGCCGTCGAACAGGATCAGGGCCAGCGCCACCGAGCCGACCAGGTAGGTGGTGCCGACGTCGTTGAACTGGATCTGCCCGGGACCGGAATCTCCCGCGAGCATGCCGATGACAAGGAACACGAGCAGCAGGGGCGCGCCGAAGCGCAGCGCAAGCAGGCTCGACAGGATACCGGCCATCACCAGGACGGCACCGAGCAATATGGCGAGGCTGAAGGAGTCGAGGGAGGCCATCCACCTTCCGGGTAAAAATCGCTGGAATTTCATCCTTATCGTCGGCATTCCCCGGCGCCAACCCATTTTCGCGGCTCGCGGCAATCTGCCCGTATTTTGCGGCCTTAACGCGCTTCACTTCACGGTGTATCGATGGCCCGGGCGCACCCATTGTGGGATTCTGCGGCGCCCTCGAATCAATCCCCTCCCGCCTCCCGACGAGACCAAAGAACCGAGACCAACGGACATGGACCTCAAAGACTTCATGGAGTTCGTGCAGACGACCGCACGCAGCGTCGGGGCCGAGATTTCCTCACCCTGGTTCTACCTGCAATTTGGTCTCATTCTCGCGGCAGCCGGCATCGCCTATGCCGCGGAAGCCGGCGTCCGCAATCGCGTCGACATGACCTCGCTGGCGATGGGCTGGCCGCTGCCGCTCCGGCACTTCTCGCGGGTGATGATGTCGAGCGCCTCGACGGCGGTGTTCACCCTGCTGGTGATCATCTCCCGCTTCGTGATGTACCATGCGACCTGGCCGAGCCGCAGCTATCTCTTGATGGTCGCCGCCAAGATGGGGCTGGCCTGGCTGGTGATCCGGCTGGTCACCTCGGTCCTGCGCAACGCCTTCATCGTCAAGCTGGTGTCGATCGCGGCCTGGTTCGTCGCGGCCCTGTCCATCATCGGCCAGCTCGATGCGACGATCGACCTGCTCGACTCCTTCGCGATCGTGCTCGGCGGCCTCCGCCTGACGCCGCTGCTGGTGATCAAGGCCGGCGCGCTGCTGCTGATCGCGCTGTGGGCCACCAACATCGCCAGCAATTTCGCCGAGAGCCGGATCAATTCGGCCACCGACCTGACGCCGTCGGTGCAGGTGCTGCTGGTCAAGATCATCCGCATCGGCTTGCTTGCGATCGCCATCGTGATCGCGCTCGGCGCGGTCGGCATCGACCTGTCGGCGCTCGCGGTGTTCTCCGGCGCGGTCGGCGTCGGCATCGGTATCGGCCTGCAGAAAATCGTGGCCAATTTCATCTCGGGCATCATCCTGCTGGCCGACAAATCGGTGAAGCCGGGCGACCTCGTCACCATCGGCGACAACACCGGCCGCATCAGCGCGATGAAGACACGCTATATTTCGGTAGCCGCCGGCGACGGGCGCGAATTCCTGGTGCCAAACGAGGATCTGGTGACGCAGAAGGTCGTCAACTGGACCTATACCGACAAGAACACCCTGGTGAAGATCGCCTTCGGCACCAACTACGACGCCGATCCCAGGCTCGTCACCAAGCTCGCCGCCGAGACTGCCGCCGCCCATCCGCGCGCCACCAAGGGCAAGCCGCCGAACAGCATTTTGACCGAGTTCGCCGAGGCCGGGATGAAGTTCTCGCTGACCTTCTGGATCGCGGACCCCGACGGCATGGACAACGTCAAGAGCGACGTCATGCTGGCGCTGTGGGACGCCTTCAAGCGCGAGGGCATCCGGGTTCCCTACCCGGTCCGCGAAATCCGCGTCCGCGGCGGGGCCCTGCCGGTGGAAACCACCGTAGAAGTCCCGAATTAGGCCCGCTTTCGGGCGCAAGGGCCGGTCAGATTCTCGTTTTGACGCGTTTTCTTTGCGCGAACCGGTCGCCACGTCGCCCGAAACGCCCTGCCTTAGCTTGCATGAAGGCGGGCAATCATTAAATTAGGGCCTGAAATCAAGCCTTTCCGCCGAGATCGAGACCACACTGGAAGACCGCACAAGCATGAGCTACGTCGAAGCCACCGAGACCTCCCTGCGCAAGACCGGACAGATCAAGCTGCATGGGCCGAGCGCCTTTGCCGGCATGCGCAAGGCGGGCGCCCTGGTGGCGAAGTGCCTCGACGAACTCACCGACATCGTCGGGCCGGGCGTGCCGACCTCGAAGATCGACGAATTCGTCCGCGATTTCGCCTTCAGCCACGGCGCCTATCCGGCGACGCTGATGTATCGCGGCTATCGCTACTCGACCTGCACCTCGCTCAACCACGTGGTCTGCCACGGCATGCCCGGCGACCGGCCGCTGAAGGAAGGCGACATCGTCAACATCGACGTCACCTTCATCGTCGACGGCTGGTATGGCGATTCCAGCCGGATGTATGTGATCGGCCCGATCGCGCGCAAGGCGGAGCGGCTGATCGAGGTGACCTATGAGGCCATGATGCGCGGCATCGCCGCGGTGAAGCCCGGTGCCACCACCGGCGACATCGGCCACGCCATCCAGAGCTTCGTCGAGCCGCAAGGCATGAGCGTGGTGCGCGATTTCTGCGGCCATGGCCTCGGGCGCATGTTCCACGACGAGCCGAACATCATCCATGTCGGCCGCCCCGGCGAAGGCGTGCAGCTCAAGCCCGGCATGTTCTTCACCATCGAGCCGATGATCAATCTCGGCAAGCCGCATGTGAAGATCCTCTCCGACGGCTGGACCGCCGTCACCCGCGACCGTTCGCTGTCGGCGCAGTTCGAGCACTCCGTCGGCGTCACCGCCACGGGCGTCGAGATCTTCACGCTGTCGGAACGGCACGGCGAGAAGCAGATCGGCTAGTTCGCCCCGTCGTTTCTATCGCCGGCGCCGGAATGACGACGGCGCCCGCTTGTAGGTCGCGGCAAAGGCGTCGTTGAAGCGGCGCACGCTGCGAAAGCCGGCGGCAAACGCAATCTCCGCCAAATTCATGTCGGTCTGGTCGATCAGGCGCTTGGCCTCCTGCACGCGCCGGGTCGCCGCGATCTCGCTCGGGCTCGCGCCGGCATGGCGCAGGAACAGGCGGAGCAGGTGACGCGGCCCGACGCCAAGCGCTTCAGCCAGCTCCGCCGTGGTGGCACGATCCAGAAAACCGTCATGGATCATCTTCATGCCGCGCGCCACGGTGGTCGCCGTTCCCATCCAGGCCGGCGAGCCCGGCGCGGTTTCCGGCCGGCAGCGCAGGCACGGACGAAAGCCGGCGCGCTCGGCCGCGGCCGCGGTCGGGTAGAAGGTGACGTTCTCGGAGCGGGCGGGACGGACCGGGCAGACCGGCCGGCAATAGATCCGCGTGGAGCGCACGCCGGAGAAGAACAGGCCGTCGAACGCGCGTGCACGCGCGAGCCGCGCCCGATCGCAGGTGTCCCAATCGAGATGCGGCGGCAGCGTCTGCCGATGCGTGGAGCCAGTCGTCATGACGCAAGGATAATCGCCCCGCCTGACGTCGAGTAGCCGAAAACGGACCCGATCGGGCGATGAGGTCCGAATCCGGCCAGCCTGCCTCGCCGCTCCGGCCCATGGTGCCGAGACCTTCCGGAGCATATCGCATGAGCACGCAGGCCCAATCGACGACGTCACCACAAACCACGCTCGCCTTCGAGATCGGGCTCCTGCTGCTGCTCTCGCTGATCTGGGGCAGCTCGTTCACCCTGATCAAGATCGCGATCCCGACCATCCCGCCCTTCACGATGGTCGCCGCGCGGGTGACGATCGCCGCCGCGCTCCTGGTCCTGATCGCGCGCGCGCAGGGACACGCCCTTCCCGGCCAGGGATCGGTGTGGGCGGCGTTCTTCGTGCAGGGGCTGCTGCAAAGTGCGCTGCCATTCACCCTGATCAGCTGGGGCGAGGCGCATATCACCAGTGGCCTCGCCGGCGTGCTCAACGCGACGCCGCCGATGTTCGTGCTTGTCATCACGTTGATGACCGGGCGCGGGCGGCAGAGCGTCAGCGGCCGGAAGATCATCGGCGTTGCGCTCGGCCTCGCCGGCGTGGCGGTGACCATGGGCGCCGACGCATTTTCCGGGATCGGTACGACCGCGCCGCTGGCCCAGATAGCGGTGCTGTGCGCAAGCCTCTGCTACGCGCTTGCACCGATCTGGGGCCAGCGGTTTTCGGGGCTTCCCGCAATCGTCACGGCGGCGGGGGCCATGAGCTGCGCCGCCATGCTGATGCTGCCCGCAGCCGCCGTGATCGAGCGGCCGTGGGCGCTGGCACCGCCGCCGGCGCAGGCGATCACGGCGGTCGTCGCGCTCGCGGTCATCTGCACGGCCTTCGCGATGGTGATCTATTTCCGGCTGATCCGAACGCTCGGTCCGCTCGGTGCGACCAGCGGCAGCTATCTGCGCGCGGGCTTCGCCGTGGCGCTCGGCACCGCATGGCTCGGCGAGCACTTTAGCTGGTCGAGTCTTGCCGGAATGGTGCTCATTCTCGCCGGTGTGGTGGCGGTGACCATGCCGGCGCGACATGATCAGAAACCACGAGGCTGATTGTCGCCATCTTCAAAGCCTGATCTTGCCATCCTGCTTGCCGATGACGATCTCCGATCGAACAGGCTGGAGTGAGCGGTGAACAATTCGACGCGGCGCGGATTCCTGGGGTTTGTATCGGCCACTGCCGCCGGACTGTTGCAGAGCCGGGCAGATGCCGCCCCCGCTGCGCCGGGCGATGAGCCCGCCTGCATCCTGACGCCGCATGCGGAGGAAGGGCCGTTCTACGCCGATCCCAAGCTGGTTCGTTCCGATATTGCCGAAGACAGGCCGGGTGTGCCGCTGACATTGCGCCTGCGCGTCATCGAGGCCGGGCCGTGCACCGCCATCAGGGGTGCGCGGGTCGACATCTGGCATTGCGATGCGAAGGGGCTGTATTCGGCCTTTCCCGGCCAGAGCGACGCGCACAATGTCGACGAGACCGGCAAGACATTCCTGCGCGGCACCCAAGTTGCCGATGAGGCCGGATGGGTCACGTTCAACACCATCTATCCCGGCTGGTATGACGGGCGCACCACACACATCCACTTCAAGGTGTTTCTCGACGACCGGACTGTGCTGACCGGACAGACCTTCTTGCCCGACGCGCTGAACGAATTCATCTACACCAATGTGCCCGATTACGGTGACCGTGCACGGCAGCGCATGGTGATCAACGCCAACGACCACGTCATCGAACGCTCCGACCCCGAGCATCGCGCCTTCTGCGCGGTGAAGGAGGAGCGCGACCGCTACGTTGCGAGCCTGACGCTCGGCGTCGACCGCCGCGCGGAGACAACCGTCGGACGCGCCGGCCCGCCACCGCCGGGAATGCGCGGCGGGCCGCCGCCTGGGCCGCCGCCCGCGGGCATGTTCGGCCGGCCAATCAAGGACCGGCTCGCCGCGCTGGTGCCGGGGTTGAAGCGCGACCGCTGAGCGGCGCAATTGACGGTTGCAAATACGGAAGGCCCCGGCGATGCTGGCGGCCGATGCCCGCCAAGCCGGACCACGACAAGAACAAGCCCGAGGACACGCCGCACTATCACGGCCATCGCGAGCGGCTGCGCGAACGCTTCTACAGCGCCGGCGCGGATGCGCTCAGCGACTACGAGCTGCTGGAGATGGCGCTGTTTGCGGCGCTGCCGCGGCGCGACACCAAGCCGCTGGCGAAGACGCTGATCAAGATCTTCGGCTCGTTCGCCGAGGTCGTTCATGCGCCGGTGGCACGCCTGCGCGAGATCGACGGCATCGGGGACTCCACGATCCACCAGCTCAAGCTGATCGCCGCCGCGGCAAGCCGCGTGACGAAGGGCGAGGTCAACAGCCGCAATGCGCTGTCGTCCTGGAACGAGGTGATCGACTATTGCCGCTCCAGCATGGCATTCGCCGACAAGGAGCAGTTCCGCCTGCTCTTCCTCGACAAGCGCAACCAGCTGATCGCCGACGAGGTGCAGCAGACCGGCACCGTCGACCACACCCCGGTCTATCCGCGCGAGGTGATCAAGCGCGCGCTGGAATTGTCGGCGACCGCGCTGATCCTGGTGCACAACCACCCGTCGGGCGATCCCTCGCCGTCGCAGGCCGACATACAGATGACCAAGGCGATCATCGACATCGCCAAGCCGCTCGGCATCGCCGTGCACGATCACATCATCGTGGGCAAGAACGGGCATGCGAGCCTGCGCGGAATGCGATTGATCTAGAGGCGCACGACGAGATCAACATCTCGTAACCGGCCGCACAAACTGCCTAACGCGCGATCTGTTCATTCCGCTCGCAAGACGATCGATGGGATCGGCGCAGATCTGTGCAATCTCCTGCATCACGCGCGCGACCGTATCGCAGATGTGAACAGCCATCGATCAAACGTCTTTCAATACGCAGCACTGCTTCGACGCGACGGGGTCGTAATTCCACCGGAATGATGTTGCATCCTGACCGTGCATATTGCGTCGGGATCGCTTCATGACTCCGATGCAATTGTCGAGAGCACGTAAGGCTCATTCTGTAAATCTTGGAAAGCAATCAATGTCAGGCGGCATACCTCTGCGTTTTGGTGAACGTGTATTCAATGTGAAAGATTTTGGAGCGGTCGGCGATGGACTGGCGCATCCGCTAAGTGGGTTTTTTCCCAGTCTTGCCGCGGCCCAGGCCGTGTATCCGCGGGCAACAGCTCTCACGGAGTCCATCGAATGGCACGCTCATCAATTGGCCATCGATACGGCGACGACCGCCGGCGGCGGCATTATCTATTCACCGGCCGGCACCTACATCATGTCAGCGTCGACGGCCACGGCGCCGAACTCGCTCAAGTTTCCTCTTCGCATCGACAATGCCACGGCGGCTCCGGGACCAAACAATGCGCAGGTCCATTGGATGGGTGACGGCGACATCATCACTCAACTTCAATGGACCGTCGACATGGGCTCATCGCCGGGGACGGCCTATGCCGTCATGTGCGGGCAGCAAGCCGGCGATCCGATCAATCAACAGACGGACTCGCGCTACTGGGCGAACAATGGCGCAACCAGCGCGGCCTGGTTTCGCGATCTCTGCCTCGTCGGACCGGCCATCGGCACCACCACGATCGGCGCCGTCGGGTGCAATGTGAGCGGAATCTGCTGGGCAGCACACCGCATGCTGACCAATGTTCGAGTTTCGGGATTCTATGCCGGCATCGACATCGTCGGCGATCACACGGCATTCAGGCATGTGCAGGTCGACCGTTGTTACTACGGCTGGTACATCAACCAGAACTCGCCGTACCTGTACGGAGACCTTGCGACCGACGGCAAATGTTCGATCGGCAATTGCCGAATGGCATGCGTCGGCTTCGCCTATGGCGGCGCCATGGGCACCTGGCAGATATCAGGCCGCATGTTCATGGGCACGTCACCGTTCTGCTTCTTCAAGGAGGCGACGCCCGCGTCCCACCCGGTGACGCCCGCCGGAACATTCCTCGCGGGCATCGCGTTCGATGCGTTGTTCGTCGAAGCCCTGGGAAATGCCTTTATCTGGGACGACAACCAGCGGGCCAACGGCAACACCAACGCCACCACGCTGGACAGATGCGTCTTCCGCAATCTGACGCTGCCGGGCTGGAATGACGCGCTCCGCCTGCCCAATTACGACAGGTGCCATATCCTGATCGGCAACATGAATGGTTGCCGGTTCGAGAACGTCACCAAGCTGGACGCGACCGGCTGCACGCGTCCTCTCATCGATGTCCAGGGGTCGATGTATGGCGAGAGCGTTCTCACGGGAGATATCGAAGCCATCATCGCGAGTTGCAACGCCGTCGGCGGTCAAGGGATCTATTCCGCCGTCACGGTCGCATCGGGCGGTTCGAATTATGCGGTTGGCGACCTCATCGTGCTGGCCGGCGGCACCCTGGTCGGCAATGCAAATGCCGCAATCCTGCGCGTCGCGACCGTTACGGGGACCGCGGTCGCATCGGTCACGATCTGGGGGACCGGCCTTTATTCGACCCTGCCGACGACCGCGACACAGGCGTCGACCAGCGGCTCCGGTTCGGGCGCAACATTCACGATCGGAGGGACAGCCGGCTCTACGCCCCTCTTGTTCAGGGCGATCGACCTTGCCTGCAAGCGCATGGCGGTCGAGCATACGCATGGAGATGGTGCGCTTGGTTGCTACAAGGGGCATGTGTGGGCGACTTACAACGGTCATGCCGTTACAGCCCAGCAGGCGGTCTGCAATCTGTTTTATGGCGTTCAGCCTGCGACGGATACGGCTGTCGGCGCCTTCATCGGATTGGCGCGAACGAGTTGCGCGTTTTCGGGAGGCAATGTGATCGTTGCCGAGGAAGGCGACGACATTCCCTACAATGCGACCGGCACGAATACGGGCCAGACGCTGAAGAAGCTGACCTCGACCGCCGGCGCAGTCACGGATGCGACCGGTATTGCCGACGGACGCGTGGTCGGCTTCGCCAATTTTTCGAGCAGGATGCAGGTCTTCAAGAAAAGAAACTAGGCTGACTTCGTTCCGCGGATGAGCGGATCGGTGGGGTGCATGTCGTGCACCCCACTTCGTCGTCGGCAGGAGCGCCCCGTGGCGGGCTTCCTACCGGACGATCTGCCAGCCCTTCGGTGTCCAGCGCAGCAGCGTGGCTGACAGTGGCTTCGGCGTGCGCGCCATCATGTTCTTCGCAAGCGTCCGCAGCGCATCGATGGCGGTGCTGCTGTCCTGGCCTGAATAAATCACGAGATCGGGGGACGGCACCGCCACGATCAGCACGCCGCCTTGGGCCTGCGCCAGCGGAGCCCAGCTGTCGACCAGCGCAAGCCGGCTGGTCGCGTAGTAGTCGCCCTGCAACGTGCCGAACTGCCCTGGCACGGCCGGCTTCGCAGCGGACATCAGCGGCTTCAGATTGCTGCGTACATTGGCAATGGCGATGTCGAAGACCTGGTCCGGCGTCAGGCCGAGCGCGGCACGGTCCTTGTCGTTGAACACCTTGACCGTCTGCGGCGAGTCGAGCACCGGGACGAGCACCAGCCCCTCCGCGAGCGGCCGCATCAAGGCCGGGCCGCGCGCATCAACCTCCCGGAGCGCCTGCCGCATATAGTCGGCCGAGCGCACCACCACGCGGAGGTTTGCCCGGCTCGGGGGATCGTTGCGATTGCCCGTGGTCGCCACGACGCCGCTGACATAGGTGCCGATCTCCTTGCTGCAGGCGCTCGCATTGGCCTTGCAGAAGGCATAGACGCGGTCGAGGTTGGCTTGCAGGGGGCCGATCGACAGCGTCAGCGGCCCCTTGATATCGACCGGGGTGTCACGAACCGCAGCACGGATGCGCGCCGCCACGAAAGCGGTGAACGCGGGCTCGTCGGTGGGAATTTGCTGTGCCCGGGCGACCCCGGTCCCGGCGAGATCGCCCGCGACAAACAGGGCGATCAGCCACCCGCACATGCGAGACCGAAAGCTCATGCGATCCACCATCCCGGGATGGCGGCTCGCCGGCCGACACTCACCCGTCCCAGTCCAATCCGCAGGCCGCCGCCGATCCAATGATCGCCGGCGGCCGATCGATCAATAGCAATAGCGGGAATCGACCCGGACGTAATAGCCGTCGGGGCGCTGCATGTAGCAGCCGCGCTGATAGGCGTAGTAGCCGGAGCGGCGCCGCTCGCCTTCCGAGGCGATCGCGGCGCCCGTGCCGGCACCGACGACGGCGCCGATGGCAGCGCCACGGCCTCCGCCGAGCGCGCCGCCGAGGATCGCCCCGCCGACTCCGCCGATGATCGCGCCACCGATGGCATCCTGGGCGGATGCTTCATGGACCGGCATCGTCATGGCAACGGCCAGACAGGCCGCGATCGAAAAACTTCCAATGCGAAGACTTCTAGGCATGGCCACCCTCACCTTTTGGAGACGCGAGTTTTAACGCCTCGCGCGGATTCGAGCCAGATCAATTCGCGCACCTTGCGGCTCCGGACACCATTGTCGAATTGAACGAAGGCCGGGCCGTCGGCCGCCCACCTGTCAGCTAGCGGTCACCCGGATCCCTCGCGCTCGCTTTGGTTGTGTATTCGTGGTACGCGTTGACGACCGCGCGCTGATCTTCTGTTGCCGAAACACGCTTCATTTGTGCGAGGGTGGCGAGAATGACGAGTACGGCCGGGCACCGCTTCGGATTTGGTCTCTCCGCACGCCTCCTGCTTGGCGTTGGCATATTGCTCATGGGCGTGCGTCCGTATCACGCGGAGGAGGCGCTGAACGCGCGTGGCGAGGCGCTCTACCGCACGCACTGCGCATCCTGCCACGAGGGTGGCGTGGCACGCGCGCCTGACACCAGCGCGCTGCGGCAATTCAGGCCTGAGCGGATAGGGCTTACTCTGATGTTCGGCATGATGAGCCAGCAGGGGCGCGACCTGAGCCAGGAAGACATTCAGGCTATCGTTCGGTATCTCGTCCGAACAACGCCGGAGCAGCAGCAGCCGCTGCCGGATTCCACCTGTGGTGAACGCGGCCCCGCGCTTGCGGACGCTTCTTTGCCGCGCTGGAACGGCTGGGGCGTCGACATCGCCCAGCACCGGTTTCAACCCGCCGGCATGGCCAAGCTTTCGCCCGACGATGTTCCGCGCCTGAAGCTCAAATGGGCGTTCGGCTTCCCCGGCGATACCAGAGCCTACGCGCAGCCGACGGTTTGGGGCGGCCGGATCTTCGTGGGCAGTGCGGGCGGCAAGGTCTATGCGCTGGATGCCAGGCTTGGCTGCCAGCGCTGGGTGTTCGACGCCGGCTTCGGCGTACGCACCGCGATCACCATCGGCGAGGACGAGCGCGGCGCGACCGCCTATTTCGGCGATCAGCGCGGCGAAGCCTATGCGCTCGATGCCGAGAGCGGGAAGCTGCTGTGGAGGAGACGTGTCGATACGCATGCGGGAGCCGTGATCACGGGCGCACCGACATTGGCCAACAATGTGCTTTACGTGCCGGTCTCCTCCGTCGAGGAGGTGTTGGCGATCGATCCGCGCTATCCCTGCTGCACGTTCCGCGGACTGATTGCCGCGCTTGACGCCAGGACCGGCGAGGTGCTGTGGCGCGGCTATGTCAGCCCGCCGGCCCAGCCGATCCGCCTCAACGAGATCGGCGTCCAACTATTCGGACCTTCCGGGGGCGCGATCTGGTCGTCGCCGACCGTCGACCTCAAGACAAACCGGATCTATGCGACGACGGGCGACAGCTATCTGGACCCGGCTTCCACGACCTCCGACGCGTTTGTGGCCTTCGATCTGGGCACGGGACGGCTCGCCTGGTCGCGACAGATGACCGAGGGCGATGCCTACAACATCGCATGCAGCGGCCAGTATCGCGCCAACTGCCCCGGCACCAAGGGACCCGATTTCGATTTCGGCTCCTCTCCGATCCTGGTCGATCTACCCGACGGACGCCGTGCACTCGTTGCCGGCCAGAAATCCGGCATCGTGTACGCGCTCGATCCGGACCGCGATGGTGCGATCATCTGGCAGCGCCGGGTGGGACTCGGCAGCACGCTCGGCGGCGTGCAATGGGGCTCGGCTGCGGACGATGCGAACGTCTATGTCGCGGTGTCGGATGTCGGACTGAAGACCGTGCCACCGTCCACCGCCGGCGCGCAGAAATCGGTCTTCGGGGTCCCCATGAAGCTCGATCCAGGTCAGGGCGGCGGGCTGTACGCGCTGAACCAGGCGACGGGCGAGATCGTCTGGCACACCGCGCATCCGGGCTGTGGAGATCGACCGGGATGCAGCCCTGCGCAGTCGGCTGCAGTCACGGCGACGCCTGGTGTGGTGTTCTCCGGCGGGCTGGACGGACATCTCAGGGCTTATGCCGCCAAGAGCGGCGAAATCATCTGGGACGTCGACACCATCAGGGACTATGCGACCGTCAACGGTGTGTCGGCGCATGGCGGCTCGCTCGATGGACCGGGACCGGTGATCGCCGGAGGCATCCTCTACGTCAACTCGGGCTACACGAATTACGGGACCACGCCCGGCAACGTGCTGCTCGCCTTCTCCGTGGACGGACAATAGGCGAAGCGACGCGATCTATCAGGATTGCGGTCGCGGCAGCCTCACTTGACGAGCACGAAGGCGACGACGATGTGCTCCGGCGTCTGCTTGAATTCGCTGGTGACGGCCTCGCGGACCAACCCTGCGAGCTCGTTCAGGGGCTTGTCTTCATAGGGCCGCGGAAACTGGACCGTGACCGACACCAGTCGGCCATTGTGCCAGTTGAAGCCGACCTGCGGCTTGACGCCGGTCGATTGCTCGAGATCGGCCGCCACGGCCTTCGACTGCGTGAACCCCTCCGTCACCGTGCTGAAGGCGTCGCAGCCCGCGAGCATCATTGCGCAGGCGAGCAGCAGCACAAATCTGGACATGAGGATTCCCTGACAGCGACGACCCCGCGACCATGATTGGCGATAACGTTGGCGACGTCAACGGGTGGTTGCATCGGTGAAATCGATGCTCACCGGTCTCGGGGCGAGCGCACACCGGGCATCAGGGCTCGATCCAGCGCTGCACGGCTTCGGCGGTGTCGGCCGGCGTGGTGTTGAAGCAGATCGCGGCGTCCGGCGCGAGGCGGTGGACGAGATTGAGCACCTTCTCGAACAGCACCAAGCGCTCCTTCGGCTCGCGCAGGCCGGCGCCGATCACGATGCAGTCGAAGCATTCCTCGCGCAGCGCGGCGGTGACGGCGGCTTCGGCCGCCGCATCGAGATCGATCAGGCAGCTCGTCACCTCGAAGCCGCGATCGCGCAGCCGCAACAGCTGCGCCTCGATGTAGCCGCGCACGAGCTCCGGCGTGAGCTGCGGGAATGCGCTGTAATCCGCAACGCCGGGTTCGATGCCGATCGCGAGGACGCGCTTGGCCATGCAGGCCTCCTTGCAGGATCCTGTGCCATAGCTAACGGGCGAACGACGCCGCCGGTTCCCTCGCGGCGATCCCGCCACCTTCGGCTGATTTTCGCGCGGATGCTGTAACCCAGTTCACATGCACAACGCCGGCAACCTGCCAGATTTGCGGCAATCACGCTGGGCTCACGCGCCGATCACGGCGCCAGGTTCATCCTGACTGCACGGAGATTCAATAATTCATTAATTGCGGGAGCGAGACATGGTGTCCTTCGAGAGCTTGAAAAACGAATACGAGCGCAATTGGGCCAATCTCGAGATCCGGCCAGGACGCCACGCCGATGCGAGCGGGGTCGCACGCAAGGCGATCAACGGCAAGGCGACCTATCAGCAGATCGAGCGGCTGACCGGCGTTCCCTGGTATTTCACGGCGCTCTGCCATTACCGCGAATCCAATTTCGATTTCGACACCTATCTCGGCAACGGCGAGACGCTTCATCGCACGACTACGCTCGTGCCGAAGGGACGCGGCCCGTTTGCCACGTTCGTGGACGGCGCTGTGGACGCGTTCAGGATCGAGAATTTCATCGGCGCGCAGGACTGGAGCATCGCGCGCATGCTGTTCCGGCTCGAGGCGTTCAACGGCTTCGGCTACCACGCCAAGGGCGTGAACTCGCCCTATCTCTATGGCGGCTCGAACCTGTACGGCCCGCCCGAGGCAAGGGCCGGCAAGTTCGTCCGCGATCACGTGTTCGACTCGGGCCACGTCGATTCCCAGCTCGGCACGGCCGTGATCCTGCATGCGATGCTGGACCTGGATTCCTCGATCACGCTCGACGGCAACCCGCAATTCGCGGGCCGCGTCGAGCCGGAGGACGATGCGGCCTCGACGATCGTCCTGATGCAGCAGGCGCTCAACAGGCTCGGCGCCAATCCACAGCTTGCCGAGGACGGCATCAGCGGTCCGAAGACCAGAACCGCGGTCTCGCAGTTTCAGCAGCAGAACGGCCTCAGGGACACCGGCCTGCTCGACGGCGCCACGATCGCGGCCATCACGCGCGCGGCGCAATCGGGAGGGGCCATGCAGAACGGCGACCTGTCCCAGGTCCTGAAACGGCTGGAAGACCTCGCGCAGGTGCTGCGGCCGCCGGCAGGCGGAACGCTTCCGGTGCCGACGACGCCGGGCAACACGCTGCCGGTTCCCAACGATCCGATCAGCCTGTTCGAGCGGCTGTTCTCCCTCGTCAACAAGACCACGCCGGTGCCGGGACCCGTCACCCCGGCGGGCGCCGCCCCGGTCGATCAGTTGAAGCAGGTCGTCGACCTGCTCAGCACGCTGCTCAACAAGAACGGCAAGCCCATGCTCGGGCAGGTCAACGGTGCGCTCGGCGAGACCATCGGCAAGCTGCTCGACGGCAGGAAGACCGCGCTCGGCATCGGCGGTACGCTCGCCACCGCGCTGCTGTCGTCGGTGACGGCAAGCCCCAATGCGGGCGGCATCGCCGGCCTGCTCGGCACGATCGTCTCGGCGGTGCCGGGCCTCGGCCAGTTCGCGATGCCGATCTCGCTCGCGCTCACCGCCTGGGGCGTGCTCGGCAAGCTGGAGAAATGGGCGCAGGGCACCGCGCCGGCGCCGAAGGTGACGACGTAGTCGCGGCCATCGCTCGAGGCGCCCGCCTGCGGCGGGCCCTCAGGATGAAGCGGCGTCTCGCCCCTACTGGCGCAGCATGATCAGGGGATCGGCGGTGTCGGGAACGCGGCGCCACTGCGCGTTGTCGTCGGCCTCGAACTGCCAGACATCGCCTGATTTCGACATCAGGATGATCTGGCCGCGTTCGAGCCGCCATTGCGTCGGGTTGAACTGCGCAATCGCCGGATCGCATTTCGGCTTGAGGAAGACCTGGAAATTGTCCTGGCCCGTTTCCGTGTTGGTGAGCGTCAGCCCGCACACCGGCTGGCCGTTGCCGCGCACCATCGACCAGTCGCCGATCATCTGGTCCATCGACTTGGCCATCGAGCGGGCGGCAGCGAGGTCCTGCAGGATGTAGACGCCCTCGCCCTGGCGCAGCCCCTCGAAGATGCCGGCCTCGACCTCGGTGAAGTCGATCACGGCTTCACCGGTCGCGTCCTGCAGGCGGACGATGTCGAGGCCCTTCACGCTCCAGGCGACGATGTCCTTGGTGAAAGGCAGCGCGGTCTTGCAGGCCGGCTCGAGCTCGAGCTTGTAGCCCTGGCCCGCGGCGTCGGCCTTGAGCGTGACGACGCAGGTCTTGCTGCGCTCGGTGGTGGAAAGCTCCCACTGCCCGGGCATCGTTTTCTTCAGGCTCGCCGCATCCTGCGCATGCGCGACGCCGATCGCGGCCAAGGAGGCCACGACGGCGAATGCGACGGCCTGAAGAGCTCTCATCAGCGCCCCTTGAACGGCGTTTCCGCGACCGGCGTCAGCGGCGCCTTGCCGGCGAACCATGACTTGAGATTGTCGACCACGAGCTGGTCCATCGCGTTGCGCGTCACCACCGAGGCCGAGCCTATATGCGGCAGCAGCACGACGTTCTGCATGGACTTGAGCTCGTCGGGCACGTTCGGCTCGGCCGCGAACACGTCGAGGCCGGCGGCGAGGATGGTGCCGGACTTGAGCGCCTGCACCAGGGCCTCCTCGTCCACCACCGAGCCGCGCGCGACGTTGACCAGCACGCCGCGCGGGCCGAGCGCCTTGAACACGTCGGCGTTGATCATCTTGTTGGTCGAGGCGCCGCCGGGCACGATCACCATCAGCGTATCCACCGCCTTCGCCATCTCGATCAGATCGGGGTAGTGCTTGTAGGAGACGTCCTTGGACGGGTTGCGCGAGTGGTAGACCACCGGCACCAGCGAGGCGTCGAGGCGGCGCGCGATAGCCTGGCCGATGCGGCCCATGCCGACGATGCCGACCTTGCGGTCGCGCAGCGAGCCGACGCTGAGCGGATAGTTCTGGGTCTGCCAGAGGCCGGAGCGGACGTAACGGTCGGCCTTGATGAACTCGCGCAGGGTCGAGATCAGGAGGCCCATCGCGACGTCGGCGACCTCCTCGGTCAGCACGTCGGGCGTGTTGGTGACGATGATGTTGTGCTCGGCCGCGTATTTCGCGTCGATATGGTCGTAGCCGACGCCGAAGCTCGCCACCATCTCGATCTTGGGCAATTGCGACAGCGAATCCTTGTCCGCGCGGACCGTGTGATAGGTCACGGCCACGCCGCGGATCTTCTCGCGGATCGCCGGGGTCAGCCGTTCGAGGTCACCGCGCGTCTCGGCCTTGTGCACGACGAAATGGTCGGAAAACCCGTTCTCGAGGATCGGCCGCACCGGTCCATAAATCAAAAGATCGATCTTGTCGGACGAAATCGAACCGGTAGACATCAGCTTTCCTTTCCAAGCGCGCTTTCGTGCCAGCGCCGTAAAACGAGGTGGGAAACTAGCGCCAGCACCCCATAGATGACAATCCCGGCGAGCGACAACAAAAGCAGCGCGGCGAACATGCGGGGTATGTTCAAGCGGTAGCCCGACTCGGCGATCCTGTAGGCCAGACCGGAGCCCGCCCCGGCCGTGCCGGCCGCGATCTCGGCCACGACCGCGCCGATCAGCGACAGGCCGCCGGCAATGCGCAGGCCGCCGAGGATGTAGGGCAGCGCCGCAGGCAGCTTCAAAAACCGCAGGGTTTGCGGCGGTGAGGCGCCATAGAGCTGGAACAGGCCGGCGAGGTTTCGATCGACCGAATTGAGCCCCAGCGTGGTGTTGGACAGCACCGGGAAGAAGGCGACGATGAAGGCGCAGACCACGACCGCTGTCTGCTGCTCCAGATAGATCAGCAGCAGCGGTGCAATCGCAATCACGGGCGTCACCTGAAGCACGATTGCATAGGGGAACAGCGAATATTCGACCCATTTCGACTGGTTGAACAGCAACGCCAGCGCGATGCCGCCGATGCTGGCGGCCACGAAACCTTCGAGCGTCGTCAGAAGCGTGGTCGCGAGCGATTGTGACAGCACCGCCCAATCCCTGATCAGCGTCAGGACGATGATCGAGGGCGCCGGCAGAACGTAAGGCGGGATGTCCTTGATGCGGACCATGAGTTCCCAGGCGAGAAGACCGGCCGCGAACACGATGATCGGCAGCACGAAGCGCATCGCCCGTTGGGCGCCGGATGGCTTTGCGGTGACGGCAGCTTGCGCGCTCATAGCGTCGACTGCCCCGAATAGGACGGCGCCAGCGCGGCCGACACGCGCCGGCAATAATCGGAATAGGCCGCCGAGGTGCGAAACTCCTCACCGCGCGGCTCGACCGTCTCGATGCGGATATCGGCCTGAATGCGGCCGGGCCGCGCCGTCATGACCACGACGCGCTGCGACAGATAGACGGATTCAAACACCGAATGGGTGACGAAGATGACGGTCTTGCCGAGGCTGCGCCACAGCGCGAGCAGATCGTTGTTGAGACGAAAGCGCGTGATCTCGTCGAGGGCTGCGAACGGCTCGTCCATCAGGAGGATATCGGGATCGGTGACGAGCGCGCGCGCCAGCGACACCCGCATCTTCATGCCGCCGGAGAGCTCGCGCGGATGGGCATCGGCGAAATCGGCGAGCCCGACGCTGGCGAGCGCCTGATCGGCGCGCGCGCGCGCTTCCGCCTTGGGGACGCCGCCAAGCTTCAGCGGCAGCCGCACATTATCGCGCACGCTGGTCCACGGCATCAGGGTCGGCTCCTGGAACACGAAGCCGATACCATGGCCGGGCTGCGCGGGACCTTCGTGACGTGCGAGCCGCACGATCCCGGAAGACGGCGCCGTGAGCTCCGCGATCAGCCGCAGCGCGGTCGACTTGCCGCAGCCGGATGGACCGAGCAGCGAGATGAACTCGCCCTTGCGCACGGCAAGATCGAGCGGGCCGAGCGCCATGACGCCGTTGTCGTACGCCTTGGTCACGCCGCGCAGGCTGACGGCGAGATGCGTCAAGCCGGCTTCGACGGTCGAGGAGGTTTGGGCAGCGGACATCGACCGTGCGCTACGGCTTGTTCGGGCGCCGCTCGACGCCGACGCCCTTGTTGACGAAGCGCAGCGTGTAGGACTTGCGGAAGTCGAGATCGGCCTTCACGACGCCGGCCTTCACCATCTTGTTGAAGAAGGAAGCGTAGCGCTCGTCGCTCATCGCACCGATGCCGTTCTTCAAGCTGTCGCCGGAATCGACGATGCCGTATTCCTTCATCTTGGCGACGGAATAGGCGAGCAGATCGTCGGTCATTTCAGGATTGAGCTTCTTGATCATGGCATTGCCGGCGGAATTGTCGCCGTAGATGTAATTGTACCAGCCGATCATGGAGGCATCGACGAAGCGCTGCACGAGGTCGGGCTTCTTCTCGGCGACGTCGCGGCGGGTCTCGATCAGCGTCGAGTAGGTGTTGAAGCCGTAATCGGCGAGCAGCAGCACGTTCGGCTTGAAGCCTGCGGCCTTCTCGACCGCGAAAGGCTCGGAGGTGACATAGCCCTGCATTGCGCTCTTGGGATTGGCGATGAAGGGCTGCGGGTTGAAATTGTAGGGACGGACGTTCTTCTCGTTGAAGCCGTATTCGGACTTCAGCCACTGGAAATAGCTGGTCATGCCTTCCTTGGAGACGAACAGCGTCAGCGGCTTGAGGTCCTCGATCTTGGCGACCTTGGCGTCGGGCTGCGTCAGCATCACCTGCGGATCTTTCTGGAACACCGCGGCGATGGTGACGACGGGCACGTTGTTGGCGACCGCGTCGAACGACATCAGCGTGTTCGCGGCCATGAAGAAATCGATCTTGCCGGCGATCAGCAGCATCCGGTTGTTCTCGTTGGGACCGCCGGGGACGATGGTGACGTCGAGGCCGTATTTCTTGTAGGTGCCGTCCGCGACCGCCTGGAAGAAGCCGCCATGCTCGGCCTCCGCGACCCAGTTGGTGCCGAAGGTGACCTTGTCGAGCGTCTCGGCGTGAACCGGTGCAAGAGAGACCACAGCGGCCAGCAGGCCTGCCGTCAGCGCTCGCCGCAGATGAGAGGGGGTCATGATGGCACTCCGTCGTGGCTGGCCCAATCGCGTCTGGCTCAAGTGAGGGCAACGCGATAGAACCGCATGAAGTTCGGGGACGCGAGCCGGCCAGGCCCGCGTCCCCTCCTACCCCAAATTACGTGACAAATTCGGGCAAAGAAACCTCCAAGGACAATTCAATGACGCCGTCCCGCGACTGGATCGACATCAACTGGGCCGATGCTGCCCCGGCGGATGTGTCGCGCTGGATCGCGGTGCTGCCGCTGGCGGCGACCGAGCAGCATGGCCCGCATCTGCCGCTCGAAACCGACGTGCTGATCGCCGACGCCTATCTCGCCCGCGTGCGCGCGCTGTTGCCGGCATCCGTTCCGGCCAGCTTCCTCCCCGTCGAGCCCATCGGCATTTCCACCGAGCATATCGATTATCCGGGCACGCAGACGCTGCCGACCGAGACCGCGCTGAAGCGATGGACCGGAATTGGCGCGGAGGTCGCGCGACGCGGCGTGAGGAAGCTCGTCATCATCACCAGCCATGGCGGCAACAGCGCGGCGATGATGCTGGTCGCGCAGGATCTGCGCGCGCATCACAAGATGTTCGTGGTGACGACGTCATGGTCGCGGCTGTCAGGCGCGGACAAGCTGTTCTCGCCTGAAGAAGTGCGCCACGGCATCCACGGCGGCGCGGTCGAGACCTCGATCATGCTGGCGCGCTATCCCGATCAGGTGCGGACAGATGCGATCGCGGATTTTCCCGCGAGCAGCATCGCGATGGAGCAGCAATATCGCTGGCTTTCGACGCAGCGGCCCGCGCCGTTCGCCTGGCAGGCGCAGGATCTCAACGCCAGCGGCGCCGTCGGCAACGCGACGCAGGCGGTGCCTGAGAAGGGCGAGCAGCTCGTCGACCAGGGCGCCCGCGCCTTTTGCGAGCTGCTGGGCGAGGTCGATAACTTCGACGTGAACAGGCTCGCCAAAGGCCCCCTCGGCTAGCCCGTATCCTTCTGAATTCGCTGGCAAAATAGCAGGACTCGGGGCGCGTTCGAGGCGCCTTCGAACCGGTTTTGCCATGCCTCCGTCCAACTGGGCACGCGGGCCACAGCGGACCGCCTCAACCCGGATGGAGTTTCACATGTCGATCAAGACCAAGATTGCCGCCGTCGCTCTCGCTGCCCTCGCCGTCACCGGCAGCATCGTGTCCACCACCTCCGCGGCCGAAGCCAAGCAGCCCGGCTGGGTCTGGGGTGTGGGTGCCGGCATCGCCACCGCCGCCGTCGTCGGCTCCGCGATCGCCGCCAGCAACGACCCCTATTACTACGGCTATCACCGCTGCGGCTGGGTCGCCCAGTACAACGCCTTCGGCCAGTACGTCGGCCGCGTTCGCTCCTGCTACTGATTTGAGTACCTGAGGCCGATCTCTCGTGGATCCTGCGTCCGACACGGGCGCCTCATCCACCCCGTGTCGTGCCCCCGACCCGCCCGGTTGTCCCCCCGGGCGGGTCAACCATTTTTGGACCCAGAAAATTTGTTGCAGCCCCGTCACACAGCAGTGCGAACCATCAACTGCGGCAATGCGCACCAGTTGCTATTGCGAATTAATCGCAATAAGGTTCGCAGCAAGTTCAGTAGCCTGGGAAGAAATCGCGTCGAATCGAGATCATCTCGGCCGACGTCGTGGACGACCGGAACCTGATGACAGGGCCGCCGCGAATCTGCAGGGATATCGCGGCGAGTGGGACACATTCGCGTTTGGGGGCGTGCGTTTTGACGTTGAGAGGGCATCGTTACAAATATCTGCGAACGGCCGCGGCGATTGCCTCGGGCGTAATGGTTTTGCCCAGCGCGAGCCGCGCGGCCGATCTGCCGCTGAAGGCCCCGGCTTTGAGAGCCGTCTATGATTGGACCGGTCTCTACATCGGCGCGCATGCCGGCGTGACCTACGGCACGTCCTCGGCGACACTGACCGATCCCACCGTCGCAACCGACAACCACGTATTCACCGGCGCGACCGGCGGCGTGCAGGCCGGCTACAACTGGCGCCTCAACTCGGGGCTCCTGCTCGGCGTCGAGGGCGACATCTCGTTTCCGAACTACCTGCCTTCCAATCACGTCGTCTCATCGGCAGCGACCGCACTGTCGGGCACAGAGGAGCGCTGGGACTACGTCGCGAGCCTGCGCGCCCGGCTCGGCTACACCAGCGGCAACTGGCTGTTTTATGCGACCGGCGGCGCCGCCTTTGCCGGCGAGCGTTTTCTGTCGACGCCCACGGGCGGTATCGAAGAGAAGGTGCTGCACACGCGGTTCGGCTGGACCGCCGGCGGCGGCGTCGAATACGCCTTCGCGCCGCATTGGAGCGCGCGGCTCGAATATCTCTACAGCAAGTTCGACAACGCCAGCGTCACCTTCCCCTCCGGCGCGCAATATTCGTCGTCGATGGATTTCCAGAGCCTGCGCATCGGCCTCAATCGCAAGATCGACTGGCCGGGCGTGCCGACCTACAATCCGAAATCCGACGTCACCGACACCGAGTCCAGCCGCTGGGAGATTCACGGCCAGTCGACGGTGCTCGGGCAAGGCTACCCCGCCTTCCACGCGCCCTATACCGGAACGAACAGCCTGCTCCCGTCGCCTGATTTTCAGCAGACCTGGAGCAATTCGCTCTATCTGAATGCGCGGCTGTGGGACGGCGGCGAAGTCTACTTCAATCCCGAGCTGCTGCAGGGCTTCGGCTTCAACAACACGACGGGCGCCGCGGGCTTCCCCAATGGCGAAGCGCAGAAGTCCGGCTTCCCCTACCCGCACTTCAATGCTTCACGGCTGTTCGTGCGCCATACCTTCGGCTTCGGCGGCGAGCAGGAGGAGCTTGCCAGCGGCCAGTTCCAGCTTGCAGGCAAGGCCGACATCTCGCGCCTGACCTTGCAGGTCGGCAAGTTCTCCGTCGTCGACGTGTTCGACGGCAACTCCTATGCGCATGATCCGCGCAAGGACTTCATGAACTGGTCGATCTGGGCCTCCGGCGCCTTCGACTACGCCGCGGACAAGCTCGGCCTCGGCTACGGCGCCACGGCCGAATTGAACCAGAAGCAGTGGGCGATCCGCGGCGGCTACTTCCTGATCGACGCCCAGTCCAACTCGAACAATTTCGACATGAACGTCGGGCGCCGCGGCGAATATGTCGGCGAGCTCGAGCTGCGCTATTCGCTGTTCGGCCAGCCCGGCAAGCTGCGCACGCTCGGTTTCGTCAACAGCGCCTTCTCGGGCAGCTACCGCGAGACGCTGGACAATCCCGCCTTCGGCGTGGACATCAGCCAGACCCGCCGTGGCCGCCTGAAATACGGCTACGCGTTCAACCTCGAACAGGCCATCACCGACGACCTCGGCGTGTTCGGCCGCTGGAGCTGGAACGACGGTCGCAACGAGATCATGGCCTTCACCGACATCGATCGCAGCCTCTCGGGCGGCGTCTCGGTGAAGGGAGCGAAATGGGGCCGACCCGACGACGTCGTCGCCATTGCCGGCGCCGTCAACGGCCTCTCGCGGGACCATCGCGACTTCATCGCCGCCGGCGGTCTCGGTCCGCTGATCGGCGACGGCCAGCTCAACTACCGCCACGAACGCGTGCTGGAAACCTATTACGCCTACGCACTGAACAAGGCGCTGACCTTCACCGCCGACTACCAGCTCATCGTCAATCCCGCCTACAATGCGGATCGCGGCCCTGTGTCGGTGTTCTCAGGGCGGCTGCACGGAGAGTTCTGAGCAACTGCGGCGGTTCCGGTGCGACAATTTGGGCCGGAACCGGGCCAATCGCTTATGGAGTTCATATATAAGGGACTTGGTCCGGCGTCCGCCGGGTCAGGTGTCCCTTCTCCTTGCGCGAAATGTTATCCGTCGAACTCATTATCGTCGTCGTCCTGATTGTCATTAACGGCCTGTTATCCATGTCGGAGCTGGCCGTGGTCTCGTCTCGCCCGGCGCGCCTTTCGCTGCTCGCCGCCAGGGGCGTGCGCGGCGCCGAGCGGGCGCTGACGCTGGCGGCCGATCCCGGAAAATTCCTCTCGACGGTGCAGATCGGCATCACGCTGGTCGGCGTGCTCTCGGGCGCGTTCTCCGGCGCAACGCTCGGGCAGCGGCTGACGCAATGGCTGGTCGAGCTCGGCATGTCCTCAGGGATCGCCGACATCGTCGGCGTCGGCATCGTCGTCACGCTCATCACCTACGCGACGCTGATCGTCGGCGAGCTGGTGCCGAAGCAGGTGGCGCTGCGCGACCCCGAGAGCATCGCGGTCCGCGTCGCGCCCGCGATGCACCTGCTTGCGAAGATATCGCTGCCGCTGGTGTTCCTGCTCGACCTCTCCGGCAAGCTGATCCTCACGCTGCTCGGCCGCGGCGGCAAGGCCGAGGAGAAGGTCTCGGAAGACGAGATCCATCACCTCGTCAGCGAGGCCGAGAGCGCCGGCGTGCTCGAGCCCGGCGAGAAGGAGATGATCGCCGGCGTGATGCGGCTCGGCGACCGGCCGGTCGGCGCCGTCATGACGCCGCGCACGGAGGTCGACGAGATCGATCTGAACGACGCCCCGGAGGCCATTCAGGCGATCATCGCGAAGAGCCCGCATTCGCGCTTTCCGGCATCCGACGGTGATCGCGACAAGCCGATCGGCGTGCTGCAGGCCAAGGACCTGCTGGTCGCCTATATGAACGAACGCGCGCCCGACCTGCGCGCGCTGGTGCGCGAAGCGCCGAGCATTCCGGCCTCGGCGGATGCGCGCGACGTGCTCACGATCCTGAAGGCCGCTCCGGTCCATGTCGGCTTCGTCTACGACGAATACGGCGCCTTCGAAGGCGTGGTCACCGCGGCCGACATCCTGGAATCGATCGTCGGCGCGTTCCATTCCGAGGAGGGCCCGCCGGAGCCGGCCTACGTCAAGCGCGCGGATGAATCGCTGCTGGTCGCCGGCTGGATGCCGGTCGACGAATTCGGCGAGCTGCTCGGCATCGAGCTGCCGCCGCATCGCTTCAACACGGTGGCCGGCCTCGTGCTGCAGCAGTTCAGCGTGCTGCCAAACGTCGGCGATGCCTTCGACCTCGGCGACTGGCACATCGAGGTGGTCGATCTCGACGGCAGGCGGATCGACAAGATCCTGGCGAGCCGGCGCGGGGAGCAGGCTGCGGCGTGAGGGGGGCGCGATGGTGGGGCGCATTCCGCCGCGTTAGTCGTCGTCCCGGCGAAGGCCGGGACCCATAACCACAGGAAGTCGTTGTAGCGCGAGATCTGAGTTGGCTGTCTTCGCCAAACTCAACCCTCGGCGTATGGGTCCCGGCTTACGCCGGGACGACGGTGGAATTTGTGGCGCGAGCCCGCCCCTACCCGAACCTCACCCCGATCCGCTTTTCCTTACGCCAGACCACGGTGCAGGACAGGTGCTTTCCATCGGCAGCAATGAACAGGGTAAAGTGCTCGGGGATGCCGACCGGGCTGGTGACGTCGAGCGCGGCGCCGCTGTCGGAGAAATTGCGAACGGTGCAATCGATGGCGCCGCCGCCGAACTCGATCGTTCCGGCTTTCAGCACCCGATGTCGGGCCTTGTCGCGTCGTTCGTCCATGGGGGCTAATCTACACCCAAAGTTGAACAAGACGTTACACCCACCCTCCGCTCGCAGCAAAATTTTCGGCCCCCAGCGCGCGGCCCGCGGACCGCGGCCGGCCGCTCACAGCGCCGGCTGGAACGTGTCGGCGCGCGCCATCTGCCAGGCGTCGCGGAAACGGGGGTCTTCGGTGCCTTCGAGCAGCTCGCCCGGGCGCAGCGCCGGATAGAGCTGGGCGAAGGATCTGACCTGGGTCGTCGACGTCCGCTGGTTGAAATGGATCGGGCGCAGCTGCTGAGGATGCTCGAGGCCGGCCGCGGCGATCAGCTCGGTCAGCGAATGCAGCGTCGCATGATGATAATTGTGCACGCGGTCGATCTTGAGCGGCACGTAGAGCGCGCGTGCACGCGTCGGGTCCTGCGTCGCGACGCCGGTCGGGCAGCGGTCGGTGTGGCAGCTCAGCGACTGGATGCAGCCGAGCGAGAACATGAAGCCGCGCGCCGAATTGCACCAGTCGGCGCCGATCGCCATCGCGCGCGCCATGTCGAAGGCGGTGGCGATCTTGCCGGACGCCCCGACCTTGATGCGGTCGCGCGCATTGATGCCGACCAGCGCGTTGTGGACGAAATTGACGCCCTCGCGCATCGGCATGCCCAGATGATCCATGAACTCCAGCGGCGCGGCGCCGGTGCCGCCTTCGTTGCCGTCGACGACGATGAAATCGGGATAGATGCCGGTTTCCAGCATCGCCTTGCAGATCGCCAGGAATTCCCAGCGATGGCCGATGCACAGCTTGAAGCCGGCCGGCTTGCCGCCGGACAGGCGCCGCATCTCGGCGATGAACTGCATCATTCCGACAGGCGTGGAGAAAGCGCGGTGCGAGGCCGGCGAGATGCAGTCCTCGCCCATCGCGACGCCGCGGATTTTCGAGATCTCCTCCGAGACCTTCGCCGCCGGCAGCACGCCGCCATGGCCGGGCTTGGCGCCCTGGCTGATCTTGAGCTCGACCATCTTGATCTGGTCCTGGCCGGCGACGCGCGCAAACGCCTCGGGATCGAAGGTGCCGTCGAGATGGCGGCAGCCGAAATAGCCGGAGCCTATCTCCCAGATGATGTCGCCGCCCATCTCCTGATGATAGGGACTGAAGCCGCCCTCGCCGGTGTCGTGTGCGAAGCCGCCCTTCTTTGCGCCGGCGTTCAGCGCCCGCACGGCGTTGGGGCTGAGCGCGCCGAAGCTCATCGCGGAAATGTTGAACACCGAGGCCGAATAGGGCTTCGTGCAGTCGGGACCGCCGATGGTGATGCGGAATCTCTCCGTGGCATGCGACTTCGGCGACACCGAGTGATGCATCCACTCGTAGCCCTCGCGATAGACGTCCTCCTGGGTACCGAACGGACGCTTGTCGAGCTGCATCTTGGCGCGCTGATAGACCAGCGAACGGGTGTCGCGCGAGAACGGCATGCCGTCCTTCTCGCTCTCGAAGAAATACTGCCGCATCTCGGGGCGGATCTCTTCGAGCAGGAAGCGCATATGCGCCGAGATCGGGTAGTTGCGCAGCACCGCGTGCCCCTTCTGCAGGAGGTCGCGGACGCCGAGCAGCGTCAGGGCGCCGAAGATCAGGATCGGGATCAGCAGGATGTCGAAGATCTTGCGGTCGGCGATGCCGATGCCGACCAGCAGGGCCGTGACCACCGCGCAGATCGTCAGCACGATGAAGCGCGGCGAGAACGGCAGCAGCAGGGTCTCGATGATCCCCTCCTGCGCCAGAGGCAGACGTTTTGGCGATTCCAGATTTTCGTTGTCGGCCACGATCCACCCTCCCGCAGGCATAAGGCGGTAAGATACGCCCGCGCCTATCATACGGATATGACGCGGCCCTTGTTTCAGGCTAGCGAAATCGGCCGGCGCAGATCAATCCGCCGAGAGGATGGGCTTTTGCAGTGCAGCAGAGGGGTGGGGTGGGAAGGGCAAATAATTGGGTAAGGCGCTTTACCCACCGCCGTCGTCCTGGCGAAAGCCAGGACCCATTACCCCTGAAGGGAGCTGTGCGAAGACTGACAACGACCAGCCTTCGCCAAGCTGGACTCGGTGGGTATGGGTCCTGGCTTTCGCCAGGACGACACCGAGGGGAGACGGCAATCAGCGCTCGACGAAGGCTTTCTCGATCACGAAATGGCCGGGCTTGTTGCCGCTGCCTTCGATGAAGTCGCGGCCCTCGAACATCACCTTCAGCTCTTCCAGCATCGCCGGGCTGCCGCACATCATGACGCGGTCGGTCTCGATGTTGAGCGGGCCCTGGCCGATGTCGTTGAAGATCTGCTCGGAGTTGATGAGGTCGGTGATGCGGCCGCGGTTCTTGAAGGGCTCGCGGGTCACGGTCGGGTAGTAGATCAGCTTGTCGGCGAGCAGTTCGCCGAACAGCTCGTCCTCGCGCAGGTTCGCGACGAGCTTCTCGCCATAGGCGAGCTCGGAGACCTGGCGGCAGCCATGCACGAGCACGATGGACTCGAACTGCTCGTAGACCTCGGGGTCCTTGATCAGGCTGGCGAAGGGCGCAAGGCCGGTGCCGGTCGACAGCAGCATCAGCCGCTTGCCGGGGATGAGGTTGTCGGTGATCAGCGTGCCGGTCGCCTTGCGGCCGACCAGGATGGTGTCGCCTTCCTTGATCTTCTGGAGGCGCGAGGTGAGCGGGCCGTCCTGCACCTTGATCGAGAAGAACTCGAGCTCTTCCTCGTGATTGGCGCTCGCCATGCTGTAGGCGCGCAGCAGCGGACGGCCGTCGACCTCGAGGCCGATCATGGCGAACTGGCCGTTCTGGAACCGGAAGCCGGTATCGCGCGTGGCGCGGAAGCTGAACAGCGTGTCGGTCCAGTGGTGGACGGAAAGAACCTTCTCTCGGTAAAACGCGCTCATGATTTTCGATATTCCGAATATTTGCGGTTTTAGGGCAAAAGCGTTGCCCGGCCCTGAAATCGGGGCGGTCACCATTGCCATGGCGGAGGATTTCGCGTGTGTGATCTACGCCATTGAGACCAATAATCAACCTCGTTTCGGATGCAATTGATGCGGGTCAAAGCGGCATTTGCGGCAGAACTGGCCACATCATTAATGAATCTGCTGCCGGGCACGCCAAGTGGGCAATTTCTTTTCCCTTGGGAGCGTGATTGCAGCACTTAATTTCCGTCGCGCTCGCGAGAATTTCATTAAGAATAGCTCTGATTTTCATCCCGGTTCGGCGCCATTCCCCGCATTTTTGCGGCTTTTGGCGCCAGAACGACTGAAACGAGCGACACCGATACCAGAGCGACCAAGGCAGATGGCAGGCAGCGAGCGGACCTTCGTCCAGGCGATCAGGCGCTATTGCGCGGGCCACGACATCGCGATCGACGTCCGCGCCGGCGGCTGGCTGATCGCGATGCGCCGGGGTGAGACACGCCGCTTCGCCTTCGGCTACGACATCGGCCTCAACAGCGCCATCGCGCACCGCCTTGCCAATGACAAATCGGCAACTGCCGAGGCGCTGACGCTGGCGGACGTGCCGTCCATTCCGCATCACCTTTTCCTCAATCCTAGGCTGGGCCCGAACGTCGTCGGCGCCTCCTGGCGCGAGGCCATGCTCGGGCTGCTCCATGATCACCCGCAAGGCGTGGTGGTGAAGCCGAACGAGGGGACATCGGGGCGCTCGGTGTTCAAGGTGACGACGGAGGCGGAGCTCGACCACGCGGTTGGCGAGGTCTTTGCGATGAGCACGGGGCTCGTGATCTCGCCCTATGTCGCGATCGAGGAGGAGGTCCGCGTGGTGCTGCTCGATGGCGCGCCGCTCGTCGTCTACAGCAAGCAGCGCGGCGCGGACTGGCGGCACAATCTCGATGCCGGCGCAAAGCCGGTGCTGCTGGAGGAAGGCGAGGTTCGCACCGCTTGCGTCAAGCTCGCGATCGATGCCGCGAACGCCATCGGCATCGTCTTCGCGTCCATCGACGTGGTCCGCGTCGACGGCGGCTGGCGCGTGCTCGAGATCAACTCCGGCGTGATGATGGAAGCGCTGAGCAAGCTGCATCCGGAGCTGGTGCAGGCGGCGTATGACGCGGCGTTGGACCGGGTGTTTGGGGAGACACACTGAGTACCGAGCACGCGGTGCAATCCTTCTCCCCTTGTGGGAGAAGGTGGCGCGAAGCGCCGGATGAGGGGTATCTCTCCGCGAATTCAATGAGAGTTTCTCTCGCGGAGAGATACCCCTCACCCGTCTCGCCGCTATGCGGCGAGCCACCCTCTCCCGCAAGGGGAGAGGGTGCACCGAGATCGCGGCGCGAGCGCAACGAACTCAATTATTCGCGCTGGCCGAATCGTCCATCGCCTTGAAGGCTTCCTCGAGCTGCAGCGAGATCGGCACGTTGAGCCGTTCGCCCGTGGGCAGCCTTGCGATGAACCATTTGTTGTAGAGCGGGACGAGGTCGCGGTTGGAGCCGAGCTTGCGGAAGGCGCGCTCGACCACGGCGGCGAGTTGCGGCTCGCCCTTCTTGAACATGATGCCGTAGGGATCGTAGGACAAATAGTCGCCGGTGACGCGGAACTTGTCCTGCGCCTTGTGGCGCGCGATCAGGCCGAACAGCAGGATGTCGTCGGTCGCGAACGCATCGGCCTTGCCGTCGACGAGCATCTGATACGACTGCTCGTGGTCGGGCGAGGTGATGATGTTGAGGCCGAGCGCGTACTTCTTGTCCGCCGCCTGGATCGCCTGCTCGTTGGTGGTGCCTTTCGTCACCACGATGGCCTTGCCCTTCAGGTCGGTCAGCTGCTGGACGCTCGCGGCCTTCGGCACCATCAGCTTGGTGCCGGCGACGAACATCAACGGCGAGAACGCAACGCGCTTGCCGCGCTCGGCGTTGGCCGTGGTCGAACCGCATTCCAGGTCGATCTTGTTCTGGAGCACGGCGTCGATGCGGTCGTCCGAGGTCACCTTGACGTAGTCGATCTTGAGATTGGGGTCGTCGACCTCGACGCCGATCTCCTCGACGATGGCCTCGCACAGTTCGAGGCTGTAGCCGATCGGACGATTGGCCTGATCGAGGAAGGAGAACGGCGGCGAGCTCTCGCGATAGCCGAGCCGCACGGTGTGCGCTTTCTTGATCGCCGACAGCGTCGGGCTGAGCCCTTCGCCGGCAGTCTGGGCGGACGCCGTGGTCGCGAGCAGCGATGCTGCCGCGAGCCAGAGCAGGCCGCCGATCACTGACCTCGCCAGTGTCTGGCCCATGGTTCGCTCCTAACCATGGCCGGCCATGGCAGGCACTTCGCCCGGCACCAAGTCGCCGGGCACGGCGTCGCCCGGTCCCATCTCATGCTCGGGCCCGAGCTCGCCTTCCCACTTCGCCACGACCGAGGTCGCCAGCGTGTTGCCGATCACGTTGGTGGCGCTGCGGCCCATGTCGAGGAAGGTGTCGATGCCCATGATCATGAGCAGTCCGGCCTCGGGGATGTTGAACTGCGCCAGCGTCGAGGCGATCACGACGAGGGAGGCGCGCGGCACGCCGGCGACGCCCTTCGAGGTGATCATCAAGGTCGCCAGCATCGCGAGCTGGGTGCCGAGCGACATGTCGATGTGATAGCTCTGCGCGATGAAGATGGCCGCGAAGGTGCAGTACATCATCGTGCCGTCGAGGTTGAAGGAATAGCCGAGCGGCAGCACGAAGCTCGAGATCCGCGACGAGGCGCCGAAGCGGTTGAGCGCCTCGAGCGTCTTCGGATAGGCCGCCTCCGAGCTCGCGGTCGAGAACGCGATCATCAGGGGTTCGCGGACCAGCTTCAGCAGATGGCTATAGCGCGGCCCGATGACGACGAAGCCGACGATCACCAGTATCCCCCACAGGATCGCCAGCGAGAGATAGAAGCCGCCCATGAAGACGATGAGCTTCCAGAGCACGGCGAGACCGTTCTTGGCGACCGTCGCGGTGATGGCGGCCCAGACCGCGAGCGGCGCGAACAGCATCACGTAGCTCGTGACCTTGAGCATGATGTGGCCGACGTCGTCGATCATCGCCAGGATCGGCTTCGAACGTTCGGGCATGGAGCCCATCGCGACCGAGAAGAACACCGCGAAGATCACGATCTGCAGGATCTCGTTCTGCGCCATCGCGTCCGCGATCGAGGTCGGGATCAGATGGGTGAGGAATTTCTCGATCGAGAACGCCGACACCGGCAGGCCGGTCGATTGTCCCGCCTGGGGCAGCGTACCCGGGAAGTTCGCGCCGGGCTGCAGCAGGTTCACCATCACGAGGCCGAGCAGCAGCGAGACGAAGGAGGCGCTGATGAACCAGCCCATGGTCTTGGCGAAGATGCGTCCGAGCTTGGAGCCCGATCCCATATGGGCGATGCCGCCGACCAGGGTCGCGAACACCAGGGGCGCGATGATCATCTTGATCAGGCGCAGGAACATCATGGCGATCAGGTTGATGGCGGAGGCCCACTCACCGCGGGTATCGGGCAGGAAGTTGTAGATCGCCGAGCCCATGATGATGCCCAGCACCATCGCGGCCAGGATGTATTGTGTAAACCTGTTCGACATTGAAAGACCCCCACTACACCGGCCGCTTCATGATGTCGCAGATATGACGATCACGCAACACGCTTTGCGTGCGCTTGCGACGGCGCAATGTTCCCGTTGCGAAACGAGGACGCGCGATCTAGCCTTCATGCAGCGCACAACGAATGCGGCTTGCACGCTTCCTTTGCGGCAGCTGCATCAATAATCGTCAAATTAGCGAAGAGGGGAACGCCATGAGCAGCAGTACCAATCGCCAGATTCTGCTGGTGGAAAAGCCCAGCGGCAAGCTCGGTCCTGAACATTTTGGAATGGTCGAGGGCGCGATGCCGGAGCCGAAGGACGGCGAGGCCTTGCTGCGCGTGCGTTACATCTCGCTCGATGCCGCCAACCGGGCGTGGATGCACGGCGCGACCTACCGTTCGGCCGTCGAGGCGAACAGCGTGATGGCCGGCGGCGCCATTGCCGAGGTCGTGAGCTCAAAGGCACCGGGCCTGGCTGCTGGCGACATCGTGTTCGGCGACACCGGCTGGCAGGAGTTTGCCGCGGTGCCGGCAAAGCATCTGACCAAGATGCCGAAGCTCGAGCCGATGACGCACCTGCTCAGCGTGTTCGGCATCGCCGGCCTCACCGCCTATTTCGGCTTGCTGGAGGTCGGCAAGCCCAAGGAGGGCGAGACCGTCGTGGTCTCGGCGGCCGCGGGATCGGTCGGCTCGATCGTCGGCCAGATCGCCAAGATCAAGGGATGCCGCGTCATCGGCATCGCCGGCGGCGCCGACAAGTGCAACTGGCTGACCTCCGAGCTCGGCTTCGATGCCGCCGTCGACTACAAGGACGGCGCCGTGTTCAAGGCGCTGCGCGCGGCGGCGCCCAAGGGGATCGACGTCTATTTCGACAATGTCGGCGGCGACATTCTGGAAGCCTGCCTGCCACAGATGAACAATTACGGCCGCATCGCCTGCTGCGGTGCGATCTCGCAATATGACGGCGCGCCCTCCGCGCACGGCCCGCGCGGCGTGCCCGGGCTGATCGTGGTGAAGCGGCTCGTGATGCAGGGCTTCATCGTGATGGACTACATGAAGGACAGCCAGCGCGCGCTCGCCGATCTGCAAGGCTGGGTGAAATCCGGCAAGCTGAAGGTGCAGGAAGACATCATCGACGGTCTCGAGAACACGCCGAAAGCGCTGATCGGATTGCTCGCCGGCGAGAACCGCGGCAAGCGCATGGTGAAGCTCTAGCGCATATCGCTTGTTCGAGCATGACTTCCGCGCCAACGCGTTTCGCGTTTGTCGCGAGGGAAAGCCGCTGCGCACTTTCCGCTCACGCGGCTCTCCGGATCCGGGCCGTGCTCTCAGTTACGTCGCAATTGAAGCGGCAATATCTACTTGCGGTAGAGGCTGAAGCGGCCAATGATGCCGCACGCGGCATCACCCGCGACGATTGTTTGCATCACTTTTAATAAATCGTCGGCGTTACCGACAGGGCAGGAATTCACCCCAATGTTCAACACGTTGAAACATGCATCAACGCGCACGGCGTTGCTCGCGGCAGCACTCTTCGCAACTGCAACAGGAGCCTTGGCGCAATCGCCGACCGAAGCCCAGAAGAGCGCCATCCGGTCCGCGTGCCGTTCGGACTTCATGGCGCATTGCTCGAGCGTGACGCCCGGCGGCGTCGAGGCGTTCCAATGCCTCGCCAAGAACATGTCCAGCCTGTCGTCGGGATGCCAGGCCGCGGTTCGCGCGGTCGAGCCGGCCTCTGCACCGAAGACCGAAGCGGCGCCGGCCAAATCCGAGCCTGCCAAATCTGAGCCTGCAAAAACGGAAGCGGCGCCCGCCGCCGAACCCGCAGCCAAACCGGCGGCTGCCGCCGCTCCGAAAGCTGCAGCACCCAGGCCGCCGAGCTCTGCCCAGGTCTCCGCGATCAAGAGCGCCTGCCGCGGCGACTATCCCAAGGTCTGCGCCGGTGTGCCGCCGGGCGGCGCGCCCGCGCTCGAATGCCTTGAGAAGAACAAGGCGAAGGTGTCGGCGGGCTGCGCCAAGGCCGTGACTGCGGCAATGGGCGGCGGTGCGGCAGCCGCCGCGCCTGCTGCTGCTGGTGCCGCACCGGCTGCAGCGGCGGCGCCCGCCGCGGCGCCGGCGGTCATCGTGCTGCGCCCGTTGCGGCCGCGCGAAGAGCTGTTCATCGTCCGCTCCGCCTGCGGCGCCGACGTCCGCTCGCTCTGCGCCGGTGTCGCGCCCGGCGGCGGCCGCATCATCCAATGCATCTCCAACAACGCCGCGTCGCTGTCGCCGGCGTGCAAGGACGTGCTCGCTCCGTTCGCGGCGCAATAAGGCGGGGCACCATCACGCGCCCGGACGCGTGGCCATGACGAGGCGCGCGAATGAATTTTCGCGCGCCTGCAGCGACAAACCTTTTACAAAGCCGATTTCAATCACCACAAGACCGGGAGGACTACATGCGTTCACTGCTGCTTATCGCTTCCGCTCTCCTCGCCTTCGCCGCGACCATGACGTTCGAGGCCACCGACGCCAATGCGGTTGTGTGCGCCCGCGGCGTCTATCGCGCCGGTTGCGCCGGGCCGAACGCAGCCGTCGTCGTCCGCAAGCCGGTTCCAATGGTCCGCTGCACCAGGGTGCTGGTGAACGGCGTCTACGTGAAGCGCTGCGTCTGACCGGTGGGTGGTCAATCCGGCGCGGTTTGGCTATGATTCACGCCTGACGATTTCGGGCACGCCTCGAACGCGTGTCCGGAGAGTGAGCTTTGGCGTGCCGTGCCCTAGCGATAATTCCGCTGGCGCGGCAGGCCGGAGCACATTAGTCTACCCCTAGATAGTAAGTATACTGTCAATTAGGGAGGCAGACGTTGCGGATCGCCGTGATTGGCGGGGGGCCCGGTGGGCTCTACTTCGCCTATCTCTGGAAGAAGCGTCACCCCGAGGATCAAGTCGACCTGTTCGAACAGAACCCGGCCGACGCGACCTGGGGCTTTGGCGTTGTGTTCTCCGACCAGGCCCTGGAATTCCTGCGCACCGACGACCCCGAGACGGTCGATGCGATCGCCCCGCATATGGAGAGCTGGGAGAACATCACGCTGAACCTCGGCGGCGACAGCGTCGCCATCGACGGCGTCGGCTTCTCCTCGATCGGACGGCTCGAGCTGTTGAGATTCCTGCAGCAGCGCGCGCTCGACGCCGGCGTCACGCCGCGCTTCGATACGCCGATCCACGCCATCGACCAGCTCAATGGTCACGACCTGATCGTCGCCGCCGACGGTCTGAACTCGCTGGTGCGCCGCGCCTATGAGGGCGATTTCGGCACCTCGCTGTCCTATTCCTCCAACAAGTTCGTCTGGTACGGTACGTCGAAGCGCTTCGACACGCTGTCGCAGACCTTCGTGAAGACCGACCGCGGCGCCTTCAACGCCCACCACTACCGCTACTCGCCGACCATGAGCACTTTCCTGGTCGAATGCGATCACGCGACCTGGCAGGCCTATGGCTTCGCCTACAAGGACGTCGAGCAGTCCAAGGGCGTCTGCGAGGAAGTGTTTGCCGACACGCTCGGCGGCCATTGCCTCGTCTCCAACAAATCGGTCTGGCGCAATTTCCCCTGGGTCTGGAACGAGCACTGGTCGTTCAAGAACATGGTGTTGATCGGCGATGCCCTGCACTCGGCACATTTCTCGATCGGCTCCGGCACGCGGCTTGCAATCGAGGACGCGATCGCGCTGGTCAAGGCGCTGGAATCGGACGCACATCTGACCACTGCACTGCTTCGCTACCAGGCCGAGCGAAAGCCGGTGGTGCAAAAGCTCATCAATGCGGCCCGCACCAGCGCGTTCTGGTACGAGCACTTCGCCCAGCACATGCAGATGAATTTGCTCGATTTCGCCTACAGCTACATCACGCGCTCCGGCCGCATCGACGATTCACGGCTGCGCCACATGTCACCGGCCTTCATGGCGCGCTACGAGGCCGCCAAGAACGGTGCAGGCGACGGCGGGGATGCGGCCGACGAGGCCACCGCATGAGCAACGAGATTCGTGACCAGGTGCCCGCCGACAGCACGGGCGCGCGTGAGATCGGCTTTGCCGTTCCGCAAGCCTACAATGCCAGCCGCGTACTGTTCGACAATCTGGCGCAGGGCCGCGGCGACAAGCTCGCGCTCATCGGCCCCGCGGGCACGCGCACCTATGCGGAGCTCTGCGCGGACGCCTGCCGCTGGGGCAATGCCTTCACCTCGCTGGGGCTGAAGCGCGGCGACCGCGTGCTGCTGTTCCTCGACGACACCCCGGCCTACCCCGCCGCGTTCTTCGGCGCGGTGCGCGCCGGCTTCGTGCCGCTGCTGATCAACACGCTGACGCCGCCGGACCTGCTGCAATTCTATCTCGCCGATTCCGGCGCTGCCGTCGCGGTCGCCGAGGCCGAATTCTGCGCGCGCTTCAACGCGGAGGCGTGCAAGGACACGCAGCTGCAGACGCTGGTCGTCGTCAATGGCGCGGTCGGCCAGCACGCCGCGCCTGCCGCGGTCGCGGCGGCGAGCTGGCTCGCGCAATTTTCGGCCGAACTCGCTGAAGCGCCCACCAACCGCAACGAGATGGCGTTCTGGATGTATTCGTCCGGCTCGACCGGCCGGCCCAAGGGCATCGTGCATCTCCAGCACGACATGGCCTATAGCGAGATCGCCTTTGCGCAGAACATCCTGAAGCTGGCGCCCGGCGACATCTGCTTCTCGGTGCCGAAGATCTTCTTCGCCTATGGCTTCGGCAATTCCGTCACCTTCCCGTTCTCGGCCGGTGCAACCACGCTGCTGCTGCCGGGCCAGCCGAAGCCGGCCACGATCTTCGCCGCGATCGAGCAATACAAGCCGACGGTGTTCTTCGGCCTGCCGACGCTCTACACGTCGCTGACCAAGGCGGAGGGCGCGGACAGGACGAATTTCTCCTCGCTGCGCATGGCGCTTTCCGCGGCCGAAGTGCTTTCGGCCGAAGTCTTCAACGGCTGGAAGACGCTCACGGGCCTGGAGATCGTCGAAGGCCTCGGCTCGACCGAGGTGCTGCACATCTATCTCTCCAACCGTCCCGAGCGGAAGAAGCTCGGCGCCGCGGGCCTGCGCGTGCCCGGCTACGAGGTCGCGCTGCGCGACAAGGACGGACGCGACGTCGGCGACAACGAGGAAGGCATCTTGTGGGTGCGCGGTGATTCCAACACGCCGCTGTACTGGAACCGGCCGGACAAATCGGCCGAGACCATTCGCGAGGGCGGCTGGATCTACACCGGCGACCGCTTCGTCCGCGATGCCGAAGGCTTCCACTTCTTCCGCGGCCGCGCCGACGATCTCATCAAGATCTCCGGCCAGTGGGTCTACCCGCTCGAGGTCGAGCTCTGCCTCGCCGACCACCCCGATATCCGCGAATGCGCCGTGTTCGCCGCCGAGTTGCCGGACCGCCGCATGACGCTGAAGGCGGTGGTGGTGATGAACAACCGCGCGGCCGACCAAAGCGAGGCGACCCGGCGCTTGCAGGACTACGTCAAGGGCAAGCTGCTGCCGTACAAATACCCGCGCGAGGTAATCTTCATCGACGAGCTGCCGAAGACCGGCACGGGGAAGATCGACAGGCAGGCGCTGCTAAGGATGTAGCCCGAGGCCGCACCACACGTTCGGAAGTCGTAGGGTGGGCAAAGCGAAGCGTGCCCACCATTGCCTATTGGGAGAGAGATCGTGGGCACGGCGCTTCGCGCCTTTGCCCACCCTACGAGACCGCTGCTGAGGCGATGAGGTGCGGCCCCCTTACTGTCGTCCCGGCGAAAGCCGGGACCCATACGCCGCGGCAGTCGTTGTTGCGCAGGATGGTCATTGCCTGTCTTCGCAAAACTACTCCCAGTGGTTATGGGTCCCGGCCTTCGCCGGGACGACACTGAGAATGTGGCGCGCGCAACGCCCCACTCCCCCTCACCCGCCCTTCCCCAGATGCTCCAGCGCATCCTCGGCGCGCAGCGGCACGCGCGAGGCCTCGTTGTTGAGGTCGACGAGCTGCGTCAGCAGTCCCATCAGCGCCTTGCGGTCGGCGGGCTTGAGCGGCTCCAGCATGCGGGCCTGGGCGTGCTCGACGGCGGGGATGATCTCGCGCAGGATCGCCGCGCCTGATTTCGTCAGATAGAGCAGCTTGATCCGCTTGTCCTCGGGTGCCGGCTTGCGCTCGATATAGTCCTTGGCCTGGAGACGCTCGATCACGCTGCCGAGCGTGGAGCGGTCGAAGGCGATCACGGCCGAGAGCCGCGTCGCATCGATGCCGGGATGGGTGTGGATCGCGATCAGCGCGGCATATTGCACCGGCGTGAGGTCGAACGCCTTGCACTCCTCCATGAAGATCGAGACGGCGATCTGCTGCATGCGCCGGAACAGATAGCCCGGCGCGGCATAGACCGCGTCGATCGTGATCGGAGCGGCAGGCTTACTCGGCATCGGGCTGCTTCTCCGGTGCGGCATTGGCAAAGGCCGGCAGCGCCTTGGCGGCCGCCTCCGCCTTGAGCAGGCGCGGATAGGCCGACACATCGACCCCGAAGCGGCGCGCATTGGCAAGCTGCGGCACCAGGCAGAGATCGGCGAGCGTCGGCGCATCGCCGAAACAGAACGGACCCGGCTCGCCCCTGATCAGCGTCTCGCAGGCCGACAGGCCCTCGCGGTTGACCCAGGCGGCCCAGTCCTGGACCTTCTCCTCGGCGAGGCCGAGCTCGCGCAGCCGCGCCAGCACCTTCAGATTCTGCACCGGATGGGTGTCGCAGGCGATCGCGAGCGCGAATGCGCGCACCTTGGCGCGGCGCAGCGGATCCCTGGGCAGCAATGGCGGATTGGGATGGGTCTCGTCGAGCCATTCGATGATGGCGACCGATTGGGTCAGAACCGTTTCCCCGTCCTCCAGCGCCGGCACCAGGCCCTGCGGATTGATGGCGAGATAGGCGGGCGCGCATTGCTCGCCCTTGCGCAGGTGATGCGGCAGGTGCTCGGCACCGAGACCCTTGAGGTTCAGCGCGATCCGCACGCGGTAGGCGGCGCTGGAGCGGAAATAGCCGTGCAGCTTCATCGAGACCCTCCCATTGTTCTGTCGTTCCGGGGCTCGCGAAGCAAGAACCCGGAACCTCGGGTTCGATGCTATCGCATCGCCCCGGAATGACGGCAACCAGCGGCTGCGAATGTTGACGCTACCTAGATCGTCAGTATACTGTCAATCAACAAAACGAACGGGAGCGCCGCCATGGAAGCCGTGACCAAGACGCCGGAACGCGAGGCCTTCTACAAGAAGATCGACGGCGAGAATCTCACCGCGCTGTGGACGGTGATGAGCGATCTGATCACGCCGGAGCCGCGGAGCGCCTGCCGGCCGCACCTCTGGAAGTTCGACATCATCCGCGACTACATGACGGAGGCCGGCAAGCTGATCACGGCCAAGGAGGCCGAGCGCCGCGTGCTGGTGCTGGAGAACCCCGGCCTGCGCGGACAATCGAAAATCACGACCTCGCTCTATGCCGGCGTGCAGATGGTGGTGCCCGGCGACGTCGCGCCCGCACACCGGCACAGCCAGTCGGCGCTGCGCTTCGTGCTCGAGGGCAAGGGTGCCCATACCGCTGTCGACGGCGAGCGCACCGCGATGGAGCCTGGCGATTTCATCATCACGCCGTCGATGACCTGGCACGATCATTCCAACGAGACCGACCAGCCGATGTTCTGGCTCGACGGCCTCGACATTCCCCTGGTGCAGTTCTTCGACTGCTCCTTCGCGGAAGGCTCGAAAGAGGACCAGCAGAAGATCACGAGGCCCGCCGGCGACAGCTTTGCGCGCTACGGGCACAATCTTCTGCCGGTCGACGTGAAGCGATCGTCGAAGACCTCGCCGATCTTCAGCTATCCCTATGCCTACACCCGCGAAGCGCTGGAGAAGGCGCGCACGAGCCAGGAGTGGGACGCCTGCCACGGGCTGAAGCTGAAGTTCAGCAACCCCGAGACCGGCGATTTCGCCATGCCGACCATCGGCACCTTCATCCAGCTCCTGCCGAAGGGTTTCAAGACCGCGCGTTACCGTTCGACCGATGCGACGGTGTTTTGCCCGATCGAAGGCCGCGGCCGCAGCCGCATTGGCGAGGCCGTGTTCGAATGGGGCCCGCGCGACCTGTTCGTGGTGCCGAGCTGGCACTGGGTGACGCACGAGGCGGACGACGATGCCGTGCTGTTCAGCTTCTCGGACCGGCCGGTGCAGCAGAAGCTGGATTTGTTTCGCGAGGATCGCGGGAACGCGTGAGGCACCGGTCTATCCTTCGTCATGGCCGGGCTTGACCCGGCCATCCACGCCTCACCTACCGCACCAAGAACGTGGATGCCCGGGACAAGCCCGGGCATGACGACTTGGGTCGTGGCTACCGCCAGTGCAGCAGCCGCGTCTCCAGCCAGCCGATCACCTTGCCGACCGCGAGGCCAAACACCGACAGGATCACGACGCCCGCGAGCAGCTGATCGGTCTGCATCAGATTGCCGGCCTGGAGCACGAAGGCGCCGATGCCGTATTGGGCGCCGATCATCTCGGCGCTGACGACGAGCAGCAGAGCCACCGACGCCGTAATGCGGAAGCCGGCGAGGATTGCGGGCAGCGCGCCGGGCCAGATCACCTTGCGCACGATGGTGGCGAAGGGAACGTTGAAGCTCTGCGCCATGCGGATGAGATTCCGCGGCACCGCATCGACGCCGCTATAGACCGAGATCGCGGTCGAGAAGAACACGCCGAGCGCAATGGTCGCGATCTTCGGCTCCTCGCCGATCCCGAGCCAGAGGATCAAGAGCGGCAGCAGCGCGATCTTCGGGATCGGAAACAGCGCCGAAATGAAGGTGATGCCGACGCTGCGCGCCAGCCTGGACAGGCCGATCGCGAAACCGACCGTGACCCCGGCCGCGGTTCCGAGGATCCAGCCGACACCGATGCGCAGCAGCGAAGCGGACAGATGCTGCCACAGCGCGCCCGAGATCGCGAGCTCGTAGAGCGCGCGCGCGATCGCCGACGGCGTCGGCAGGAACAACGCATTGACGAGGCCGGCGCTTCCTGCCGCCTGCCAGATCGCGATGACGAGGGCGAGCGCGATCCAGCCGCCGAAACGGCTCGAGGCCGGCACGAAGCCGGCGCCGCGAAAGCGGACGCGGCGGGTGGTGTCGTCCTTCGACGTCACATCGCCTGGCGCGCGATCAAGCATGCTGGACCTCGCGCTCGGCGTCGATCGCCTCGTTGCGGATCAGCGACCAGATCTGGTTCTGCAGCGCGAGCAGCTTTTCGCGCGCTGCCGCCTCGCCGCGCGCCGCGCGCGTCATCGGCACGGTCACGACCTCGCGGATGCGCCCGGGCCGCCGCGACAGCACCACGATGCGATCGGCGAGCCGCGCGGCCTCTTCGAGATTATGCGTGACATAAACCGCGCCCATGCCGCCATCGGCGAGCAGGCGGACGAAATCCTCCATCAGCAGCTCGCGCGTCTGCGAATCCAGCGCCGAGAGCGGCTCATCCATCAGCAGGATCGCGGGCTTCACTGCAAGCGCGCGCGAAATGCCGACGCGCTGGCGCATGCCGCCGGAGAGCTGCTTCGGATAGGTCTTGCGGAAGTCGGTCAGGCCGGTGCGGCGCAGGGCATCGTCGACCAGCGCGCGGCGCTGCGCGGCCGAGAGCTGGGTGTGCAGCAGCGGGAATTCGACATTCTCCTCCACCGTGGCCCAGGGCAGCAGTGCAAAATCCTGGAACACGAAGGTGAGCGGATTGAGGCTGTCCGCCGGCGGCGCCCCGCGCAGCTCGGGCGCGCCCGAGGTGGGCTGCAACAGGCCACCCAGTATGGACAGCAGCGTGCTCTTGCCGCAGCCGGAGGGACCGACGATCGCCACCACCTCGCCCGCGCCGACGGTGAAGGAGACGTCGTCGAGCACGGCGAGATCGCCGAAGCGGTGGGTGATGTGGCTGGCGATCAGGTCCATCTCACGGCCTCAGTGTCGTCCCGGCCTAGTGCGCAATTGCGCACGGGGGGCCGGGACCCATACGCCGAGTGGCAGTTGTGGCGCAAAGTTGTCATTGCCTGTCTTCGCCAAATTCAATTCGGTGGTTATGGGTCCCGGCCTTCGCCGGGACGACGCTGAGGGCCTGGCAGCAGCGACAGCCTCGCTGCATCCGGGCCGCACATCCTTCGAGGCTCGCAGCGCAATGCGGATGCACTGCGCTACTCGCACCTCCAGCGACAACGGCTTCGCCGTTGCGCGGGGATGACGGAGAGAGAGCGAAGCGCGCAACATCAATCAATCCGCCTTCACATAATCCTTGGCGATGATCGCCTCCGCATCAAAACCCTTGTCGGCGAAGCCCTGCTCCTGCAGCCATTTGATCTGGTTGTCGACGTTCTTCACGTCGAGCTTGCCGTCGGGATCGATATAGGCGCAGTTGCCGACCACCTGCTCGACCGGCAGATTGGTGTACTTCGCGATGATCTCCAGCAGCGGCTTTGTCTTGTCGTTGATCGGGGCGACGCCATCCTTCATGGAGGCCAGGATGACGTCGTGATATTCGCGGTCGGCTTTGGCGAGGACGCCGAGGAATTTCGTCACCAGCGCCTTGTTGGTCAGCGTCTTCGGCGAGGCGAACACCGCGCCGAGCTGCCACGGCGTCTCGTCGCCGACCCAGCCCAGGAATTTCGCGCCGCCCTCGTCCATCAGCTTTCGCGCGGTGGAGATGGGGAGAAGCGCGGCATCGACGGTCTCGCCCTTGAGCGCGGCAGCCGCGTTCGACAGCGATTGCAGCGGCACGATCTTCACGTCCGCGAGCTTGAAGCCGTATTTGTCGGCGAGCAGGCCGAGCGAATAGTGAAAGCTCGACCCGACCTGCGTCATCGCCACGCGCTTGCCCGCAAGGTCCTTCGGCGTCTTCAGGCCGGCGGCATAGGCGTTGTTGCTGGCGAAATAGCCGATCAGGGGATAGCCGGGCTTTTCGCGGCTCATGCCGCCGATCACCTTCAGCGTGCCCTTGCCGGCGAGATTGTAGAGCCCCGCGGTGAAGGCGGTGACGCCGAAATCGACGTCGCCCGAGGTCGTCGCGACCGCGATCGGCTGCGCCGCGTCAAAGAATTTCAGCTCGACCTCCAGGCCGGCCTCGCGGAAGTAGCCCTTGTCCTGCGCGATGAAAACAGGCGCAGAGGACGACAGGCGGAGCACGCCGACCTTGGCCTTCAGCGCGTCCTCGGCGCGCGCCGTGCCCATCGCCATGATCGCCACCAGGCCCGCAAGTGCGAGCCGCACCATCCCGATCATCCCGTTTCCTCCGCCGTCGTTCTCTTTGCAGTCCGTTACAGGCCCTCGGGCACCGCCTGGTCCCGCCCGATGAAGGCGCCCTGTTGTTTCAACGTTTCCTGCAATTTTTCAATGGGGATTTCACGCGGAATGTGGTTTCCGGAGAGCGCCAATGCGGCGGCGGAACCGGCCGCCTCGCCCATCACGAAACAGGCACCGGAGACCCGCGCCGCCGACTGGCCCTCATGGGTCATCGAGGCGCAGCGGCCGGCGACGAGGAGATTGTCGACCCCCTCGGGCACCAGCATCCGGTAAGGCAGCTCGTTATAGCCGCGCGATTCCGGGATCGGCGGGAAGGTGAAGACGACATCGCCGGGAACATGGGCCTCGATCGGCCAGCCATTGACGCCGATGGAATCCTCGAACGAGGCGCAGCCCAGCACGTCCTCGCCGCTGAGCTGGTAGCCGCCCTTGATGCGGCGGGTCTCGCGGATGCCGAGCTGCGGCGGCAGGTCGACGATGTAGGACTTCTCAAAGCCCGGCACGCTGCTGCGCAAAAACTCGTACGCGGCAAGCGCCTGCTTGCGGCCCTCGATCTCGCCGCGGGTGAGGTCGTCGGGCTCGATGCCGTTGATGGCATGGCCGTCCTCGCGCGCCACCTGCGTGAAGTTCACCCGCCATTCGATGCCGGATTTCTGCGGCCGCACGATCGCGCTCTTGCGCGGGAAGGTGTGGGTGCCGGCGGCCGCGGCCTTCTCCATCAATTGCGGGATGGTGCGCCAGGCATCGCCGGCCTTCTCCGGATCGATGCCGTTGAGACGAAGCATCATGGATGGGTAAAGCGGATGGCCGTGCTCGTCGCCGACCTCAAAGGGCGCGCCGGCCCAGACGGCGAGATCGCCATCGCCGGAGCAATCGATGAAGATGTCTGCGCGCACCGCCTGCCGGCCGGCCTTGGTCTCGACCAGCAGCGCGTCGATGCGGCTGTCATCGGCCATCACCACGCCGGCGCCGAGGGCGTGGAAGAGGATGTGCACCTTGTGGCTGGCGAGCAGCTGATCGGCCGCGATCTTGTAGGCCGCGGTGTCGTAGGCCTGCGCGAAGACCTTGCCGAGGATAAGGTGCGGCGTGTTGAGACCATTGAGCAGGTCGATGCGCGCCAGGAGCTCGGACGCCATGCCCTGCACCAGCCGGTGCGCCTTGCCGTAGACATTGCCGTGCAGGCCGCAGAAATTGGTGACGCCGGCCGCGGTGCCCATGCCGCCGAGAAAGCCGTAGCGTTCGATCAGCAGCGTCTTCCGCCCCGCCCGCGCAGCCGATGCCGCCGCGATGATGCCGGCGGGACCGCCGCCGAGGACGACGACTTCATACTCGCCGTAGAGCGGCACCTTCCGTGCCGGTTCGTCGATCGTCGTGGCCCGCATGGCGCGTCCCTTCCCGGAATTCCTTTGCTTGCAGGCGACTATGAATTAACGCGGGGCGGGCTACAATCCACCAAAATACGCGATCAGCTTTCGCGAATCGAGAAAGGTCAAAATGGACATCCTCGTGAACCTCCAGGCCTTCCTCGCCACGGCGGATGCGGCCGGGTTCTCCGCGGCCGCACGAAAACTCAATGTCTCGACCTCGGTGGTGGCAAAACGCGTCACGCAGCTGGAGGCACGGATCGGCACGCCGCTGTTTCATCGCTCGACCCGGCAATTGCGGTTGACCGAAGCCGGCCAGCGCTATGTGCATCGCGCCCGCGGCGTCGTCACCGATGCCACCGATTTGCTCTCGCGCATGGGCGAGAAGGGCCACGATCTCGTCGATCACCTGCGCATCAAGGCGCCGACCTCGCTGACGGTGGCACGGCTCGCCGACGCCTTCAGCGCGTTCCAGACCCAGAACCCGCGGCTGAAGCTGGAGATCGTGCTGATCGATCGCCCGGTCGATCCCGTCGCGGAGGGCTTCGACATCGCCATCGGCGCCTTCCCGCATTCCTTCGGCGGCGTGGTCGACGAGCCGCTGTGTCCATTGAAGCGGCTGCTGTGCGCTTCGCCCGCTTACTTGAAAAAGCACGGCACCCCAAAGCATCCGCGCGACCTCGTCGAGCATCGCTGCCTCAGCTTCATGCCGACTGGCCCGGAATGGGTGTTCGACGGGCCGCGCGGCCGCATCAGCATCCAGGTCAGCCCGCTGCTCTCCTCCAACGAGGGCCTCGTGCTGGCGCGCAGCGCCATCGCCGGCAACGGCATCACGCTGATCTCGCATTACCTCGTGGCGGACGCCTTGCGCGACGGCAGGCTGAAGCCCGTGCTGCGCGACTTTCCGATTCCGGAATTGTGGGTGAAGGCGGCAATCCCCGAGCGGCGACGCAACGCGGCGGCGGTGCAGGCGCTCCTCACCTTGCTGAAAACGTCACTCGCGTCGTCGCTGTAAGCAGCGCCCCGTGCGGCGCCGTAGCCCGCATGAGCGAAGCGATATGCGGGACCGCCCGCGGCATCCCCCGATGTCGCTTTCGCTCATCCGGGCGATACGCCCGCCACAAGACGGTTGCCCGGGAATGACGAACCTGAGAGAAGGGCCGCCATGGATTCTCAATTTATGAAATTTGCCCTGCCTGCCCTCGCCGCTCTCGCGATATCGGCCACGCCCGCCGCAGCTGTGGAGCAAAACTGCCGCTTCATCCAGGCCAAGCCCGATCGCGAGGCCTGCTACAGGCGGCAGGAAGAAGAGCTCGCGGCGAAGCGCAAGCCCGCTGCACCGGCCGCCGAGACCAACACGCTCGAAACGCTGCGTCAGATGCGGCAGGACGACGACGCCGTCTATCGCAGCATCAACAACATCTGCCGCGGCTGCTGACAGTCCGCGGTGACGGAAGGACCGGCCGGATGCAAATCGACGGGATCGATGCCCTGAAAAGCGCAATCAGCTCCGGGTGGGTTCCGGAGTTTCTCTTCTTTTGGGGACACACCCCGAGTGATCAGAGAATCGACAAGCACGTGCTCAGCCAGTGGTGGCCAGCGACTTTCGTCATAGACGGCAGGGCTTATGCAACCGCCGAGCACTACATGATGGCCCAGAAGGCCGAACTCTTCGGGGATCGAGACACCCTCGACGCCATCCTTGCTGCACCTGGTCCATCTCAGGCGAAGAAGCTCGGCCGGTTGGTGAAAAACTACGACGATAAGCGTTGGGTCGCTCATCGCTTCGATGTGGTGCTGCGCGGCAATCTGGCGAAGTTCGGCCAAAACCCTGAGCTTGGAGACTGGTTGCTCGCGACGGGCGATAGCGTGATTGTGGAAGCCAGCCCCGTCGATAGCATCTGGGGCATCGGTCTTGCCGCCGACGACAAGCGAGCCGGGGATCCGCACTATTGGCCAGGGCTCAACCTGTTGGGTTTTGCCCTCATGAAGACCCGCCAATCGCTGCGGTCGAAATAGCGAGCAGCCTAGCTGCCGCCGCCCCAATTCCCGGCCCGTTTCTCGGCGAACGAGGCCAGCCCCTCCGCCGCCTCCGCGCTCTGGCGCTTGAGCGAGTGCAGCTGCACGAGCCGCGTGTAGGCGGCATCGTCCACCGCCATGCCGCCGAACGAGCTTTCCAGCGCGAGCTTCTTAGTCTCGGCCATCGCCTCCGGCCCGTTGGCCAGCAGCTGCGCGACCACCTTGGCGCCGGCGGCTTCGAGATCGGCCAGCGGCACCACCTCGTGGACAAGGCCGATGCGGCGGGCGTCCTCGGCGCCGAAGCGCTCGCCTGTCAGCGCGTAGCGGCGGACCTGCCGGACGCCGATGGCGTCGCAGAGCTGCGGGATGATGATCGCAGCGGTCAGGCCCCAGCGCACCTCGGTGATGGAGAACAGCGCATTGTCCGCGGCAATCACGACATCGCAGGCCGCGATCACGCCGGTGCCGCCGCCGAAGCAGCCGCCCTGCACCAGGGCAACCGTCGGGATCGGCAGCGTGTTGAGCCGCTGCACGGCCTCGAAGGTGGCGCGCGAGGCGGCCTCGTTGGCCTCGGGCGATTGCGGCCGCACGCCGTTGATCCATTTGAGGTCGGCGCCGGCCTGGAAATGCTTGCCGTTGCCCCTGAGCACGACTACGCGCAGGTTCGGCTTGCTGCCGAGATCGTCCATCGCCGCCAGCACGCCCGCGATCAAGGCGCCGTCATAAGCGTTGTTCACCTCCGGCCGGTTCAACGTGACGGTCGCAACCCCACGCTCATCGAGGGTCCACAGGACGGGGCTGGCAGTCATCGGCGATCCTCCGGTCATCTTGCTTGCCGCGCACTATGACCGAGGGAACGCATACCGATCCATATCTTTCCAGCGTGGGGCGGCCGCGCCCATCGCATGGCGGCTTGTGTCATGCTGCCGCCGGGCGGCATTCAAGGGACAGGGACGGGATCAACATGCGCATCTGCATTTTCGGCGCGGGCGCCGTCGGCAGCCACATTGCGGTACGGCTGGCGCGCGCCGGCCACGACGTCTCGTGCGTGATGCGGGGGGCGCATCTCGAGGCAGTCCGCGCCAATGGCCTTAAGCTGCGCGTCGGCGATTCCGAGGTGTCCGCCAAGGTGAACGCATCGGGCGACCCGGCCCAGCTCGGCCCGCAGGACGTCGTGATCTCCACGCTGAAGGCGACCGCGCTGACCGGGCTGGTCTCCAGCATCAAGCCGCTGCTGCAGGACGATACCGCCATCGTCTTCGCCCAGAACGGCATTCCCTGGTGGTACGGCATCGGCCTGCCGCCGCGGCATCCGACCCCGCCTGATATCTCCTTCCTCGACCCCGGCGGACGTCTGCGCGCCTGCATTCCGAAGGAGCGCATCATCGGCGGCGTCATCTTCTCGTCCAACGAAGTGACCGCGCCCGGCGTGGTTCACAATCTCACCCCGGACCGCAACCGCCTCCTGATCGGCGAATGCGACGACCGCAATTGCGAGCGCATCACGAAGCTTCGCAATGCCCTCAACGACGCGCGGCTGGAATCGCCGCCGGTGGCCGAGATCCGTGAGGCGATCTGGTCAAAGCTGCTGACCAACATGTCGCTGTCGGTGCTGTGCCTGCTCACCGGCCAGACCGCGCGCGGGGTACGCGACGACCCCGCCTTTGCCGACGTCATTCCGCGCATGCTGAACGAGGCCAACGACATCGCCCAGCACTTCATCCCCGAGGTCAAACGCGTGACGCGCAGCGGCCCCGCCCCCAACCACAAGCCGTCGCTGCTGCAGGATTACGAGCTTGGCCGAGCCATGGAGATCGACGTGCTGGTAAAGGCGCCCGCCGCCTTCGCGCGCACCGCCGGCCTGTCCACGCCGACGCTCGACCTGATCGCCGCGCTTGCGATCCAGAAGGCGCGCGACAAGGGGCTCTATTCCGCCTGAGCCTCAGGCGATTTGGTCGATCCAGGCCGCGAGCGTATCGAGCACTTCGGTGAGAGCCTCTTCATTCGTCCGACCCGACTTCTTCAGCACCGCGAACGAATGGTCCCCGCCTTCGACCTCATGCAGCCTTGCCTTGGCCCCGAGCGAGGTGATCACAGGCTTGAGATGGCCGAGATCGGCGAGCTCGTCGCGCGTTCCCTGCAGGAACAGCATGGGGATGGCGATGCCGGCGAGGTGCTCGGCGCGCTCGGACGACGGCTTCTTGGCGGCGTGCAGGGGGAAGCCGAGGAAGGCTAATCCCTTCACGCCCGGAAGCGGCGCCTTCGACTGCGCCTGCGAGGTCATGCGCCCGCCGAACGATTTTCCGCCCGCGACGAGCAGCACGCCGGGACAGAGCTTTGCTGCCTCCGCCACGGCCGCGCGGACGGTAGCGTGCGCGACGGCGGGTTGGTCGGGGCGCCCCTTCTTCTCTTCCATGTAGGGGAAATTGAAGCGGAACGTCGCGATGCCGCGATCCGCGAGACCTTCTGCGGTCTTCGCCATGAACGCATGCCGCATGTCGGCGCCGGCGCCATGTGCCAGGACGCAACAGGCCCGCGCGCCGTCCGGCTGCGTCAGGATCGCCGAGACCGTGCCGATGCGCTCGATGTCGAGCTTGAGCTCTTGAGTTTTGGTTGTCACAATCAGCCATCCCGACAGATGCTGTTACGGCCGCCTTGGTAGCGTCACCGGCGCAGCCTGAAAACACAATAATTGCCGCGCCGCCCTGGCTTACCAAGCCGGAACTGCGCATCAACCGAGGTAACCATGTCCTACCGCTCCTCCTGGATGACCGAAGAGCTCGACGTCTTCCGCGACCAGTTCCGGAAGTATCTTGCCAAGGACCTGGCGCCGCATGCCGAGAAATGGCGCGAGCAGAAGATGGTCGACCGCTTCGCCTGGCGTGGGCTCGGCGAGATGGGCGCGCTGCTGGCGAGCGTGCCGGAGGAATATGGCGGGCTCGGCGCCACGTTCGCCTATGACGCCGCGGTGCTGGACGATCTCGAAAGCACCGTGCCGGAGCTGACCACCGGCGTCTCCGTGCACAGCGCCATCGTCGCACACTACATCCTCAATTACGGCTCGGAGGAGCAGAAGAAGCGCTGGCTGCCGAAGATGGCCTCGGGCGAGATGGTCGGCGCCATCGCCATGACCGAGCCCGGCACCGGCTCGGACCTGCAGGCCGTCAAGACCACGGCCAAGAAGCAGGGCAATTCCTACGTCATCAACGGCCAGAAGACCTTCATTACCAACGGCCAGGCTGCCGACCTCGTCATCGTGGTCGCGCGCACCGGAGAGGCCGGGGCAAAAGGCATTTCGTTGATCGTGGTCGAAACTGAAGGTGCCGACGGTTACAAGCGCGGGCGCAACCTCGACAAGATCGGCCTGCACGCCTCCGATACGTCGGAGCTGTTCTTCGACAACGTCACGGTGCCGCCAGAAAACCTGCTCGGCAAGGAGGAAGGCCAAGGCTTCGTCCAGCTGATGCAGCAATTGCCGCAGGAACGCCTCGCGCTCGCGGTCGGCGCCGTTGCCGCGATGGAGCGCGCGGTCAAGCTCACCGTCGATTACACCAAGGAGCGCAAGGCGTTCGGCAAGCCGCTGCTGGATTTTCAGAACACCGCCTTCACGCTCGCCGAGCGCAAGACCGAGGCGATGATCGCACGCGTCTTCGTCGACTGGTGCATCGAGCGGCTGGTCGCCGGGGACCTCGACACCGTCACGGCGTCAATGGCGAAATACTGGTGCTCGGACAAGCAGGTGCAGACCGCCGACGAATGCCTCCAGTTGTTCGGCGGCTACGGCTACATGCAGGAATACCCGATCTCCCGCATCTTCATCGATTCCCGCATCCAGAAGATCTATGGCGGCACCAACGAGATCATGAAGCTGTTGATCGCCAGATCCTTGTGATCAGCTCGCTGCAGGGCTGGTCCTGCGTCGGGCAACGACGATCAAGGCGACATGGCCTCCTCAGGAATAGCTGTCGTTGCGGCCTCGTGCGCAATTGCGCGCGGGGCTGGCCAAAAAAGACGGCGTGCCCGTTCACATCTCGCACAACGAGAGTTGTCCCGACGCGCCTTCCGAGCGCCGCAAAGGACCCAATTCATGTCGGCCGAACCGCATCCCGCGGGGGAGCCACAAAATGTCGACCTACGTTCTCGTCCATGCCGCCTGGCACACCGGTGCCGAGCTCGAGCCTGTCGCGGCTCCGATCCGCGCCGCCGGCCATCAGGTCTACCTGCCGACGATCAAAGGCAACCGCCCGGGTGATGCCAAGACGACCGGGCTAAAGGAGGCAATCCAGTCGATCGTCGACTACCTCGCCGAAAATAATCTCAACGACGTCATCCTGCTCGGTCATTCCTATGCCGGCATGGTCATCACCGGGGTTGCCGACCTCGCGCCCGAGCGCATCCGCCGTCTCGTCTACTGGAACGCCTTCGTGCCCAACAATGGCGAAGGCATCACCGACATGGTGCCGCCGCACTTTATCGGACTGTTCGAGGCGATCGCGGCCGAACGCGGCGACGGCTCGGTGGTGCTGCCCTTCCCGATCTGGCGTGAAGCCTTCATCAACGATGCCGATCTTGAGACGGCGCAGCGCGCCTATGACGTGCTCAACCCTCATCCGCTGGCGACCATCACCGAAAAAATCACGCTCAAGACCAATCCGGCGGAGATGCCGCTGGCCAAGTCCTACATCAACTGCACCGAGGACATCGCGATGCCGCATAGCCATCCCTGGCACCCGCGGCTGTCGGAGAAGCTCGGCCTGTTCCGACTCGTGCAGCTGCCGGGAAGCCACGAACTCTGCTTCACCGACCCGGCGCGTATCGCCAACGCGATCATGGAGGCGGGCCGCGACTGACGGGCCCCGGTCCGCAGGCGCTACCTCATCCGCTTGTCGGCGGCGACGAAGTCGATGAAGGTCCTGACCTTCGCGGAGAGGTATTTGCGGCTCGGATAGACCGCGAACAGCTTGCCGACGAAGACGACGTGGTCCGGCATGAGGTGTTCGAGACGCCCGGCGGCGATGTCGGCGGCGACCAGCCATTTCGGCAGGAAGGCGAGGCCCATGCCTTCGAGCGCGGCCATGTGCAGCAGCGTCTCGTTGGCGCTGCGAAGCACCGGGTCGAGCTTGATCGTCTCGGGGCCGTTCTCGCCTTCGAAGGAAAAGCTCTCGCCGGGATAAAGCGCGTAGTGCAACAGCGCATGGCCGGCGATGTCGGCGATCCTGGCCGGGCGCCCCGCGCGTTTGAGGTAGGCCGGCGCGGCGACCATGTAGAAGGGAACGTTGGTGATGGGGCGCGCGATCAGCGCTTCGTCCGGCGCGGCGGTCGCGCGCAAAGCGAGATCGAATCCCTCCTCCACGAGGTTGACCAGCCGCCCGCTGAGATCGACGTCGAGGCGCACATCCGGATATCGCGCCTGATAATCCGCCAGCACGCTTGCGAAGATCGTGTTCGCCATCCACACCGGCGCGGTCAGCCGCAGCGTGCCGCGCGGAACGACCGTCGCATGGCTGACGGCGGCCTCGACCTCGTCGAGCGAATCCAGCATCTGCCGCGTCTGCTCGAAATAGAGCGTGCCGCTCTCGCTCAGGCTGACGCGCCGGCTGGTCCGGTTGAGCAGCCGCGTGCCCAGCCGCTTCTCGAGCTGCATCACGTGCTTGCTCGCCATGGCGGGCGAAATGCGCAGGCGCTGCGCCGCAGCCGCAAAGCTCTTCAGCTCGGCGACCAGGCAAAACACCCTCATGCTGACCAGAGAATCCATGAAATCATCAACACCCAGGAAATGAACCTATCCCAGAACATATAATGATCAAAAATGGAGAAACCATCAAATGGTGGCAACCCTCACATCCCGGAGAACCACCATGTCCACCACCACCTTCGAGACCGCCACCCCCGGCCGCGCCCTCCGCATCGGCCTCTGGGCCGCCCAGGTCGTCCTCGCCTTCGTCTTCATCTCGGCCGGGTTCGTCAAGCTGACCACGCCGATTCCGCAGCTGGCCGCGATGATGCCATTTGCCGGGGAGTATTCCGAAACATTCGTCCGTTCCGTCGCCCTGGTCGATCTCGCCGGTGGCATCGGCATTCTTCTGCCGTCGCTGACGCGGATCCTGCCGCGACTGACGGTGTTGGCCGCGCTGGGCTGCTCCGTGCTGCAGGTGTTCGCATTCGCCTTCCATCTCTCGCGCGGCGAAGCGGCGACGACACCGCTCAACATCGTCCTGCTCGCGCTCAGCCTGTTCGTGCTGTGGGGACGCAACAGCAAGGCACCGATCGCAGCGCGGCAGTTCTGACCCGGCTGGAGCCTCGCCGCCATGATCTCAGCCAACGGATGGTCCCGCAGGGGACTGCTCGCCGGAACCGCGATCCTCACCGCCGGCGGCGCTGCCGCCGCCAAAGAGGATCGTCTCGCCGACGGTGTCGTGATCCTGATCGACAGCAACGAGCCCTATGTCATGGGTCATGCGATCAGCTACTCGGCCAACCTCTCAAAGCATTTTGCCGAGCGGGGCGCGCGATTGCTGATCGAGGTCGTCGCCAACGGCAAGGGCATCGACGTCTTCCGCGCAGACAAGACGCCGCTGGTCGAACCGCTGGCGACGCTGCGGCAGTCGGTGCCCAACCTCACCTACAGCATGTGCGCCTCGTCGAAGACCATCGCCGAAGCCAAGGAGCAGATCTCGATCCCGCTGATATCGGGCGCGAACCTCGTCCCGTTCGGGATCGGTCGCGTCGTCGATCTGCAACTGAAGGGCTGGGCCTATATCCATGCGTGACGACGCGCGCGAAGGTATTGCGATGTCGCGGCGATCGATCCTGATGGCCGCGGCAGCCTCTCTCGCTGTCCCGCACGCCGCCCGCGCGCAGGAGAGCTGGCCGCCGGTGTTCGAGGCCGGCCGCAGCCAGTTCACGCTGGTGCGGCCGCACGCATCGATGCCGCAGCTCAGGCTTCAGGACCTCCACGGCCGCGATGCGGTCGTGGAGGCGAAGCCGGGCCGCATCACGCTGGTGAACTTCTGGGCGACCTGGTGCGCGGCCTGCAAGCTTGATCTGCCGACGCTCGCAAGCCTCAAAGCCTCGCGCCCCGACCGGCTCGACATCGTCGCGATCTGCACGGACACGAAGGACCTGGGCAAGATCCGCAGCTTTCTCGGCGGGCTCGCCGTGAAAGACCTCGCCTGCTATGCCGACGCCTATGGCGCCGCGGCTGAGGCATCCAAGGCGATGTTTTCCATCCTCGGCATGCCCATCACCTATCTGGTCGGCGCCAGCGGTCGCGTCGAGGGCTACATCATGGGCGCGCCCGATTGGCTCTCACCGGCGGGCGCGCGCCTGCTGCAGTTCTATCGCGAGCAGGCTTAGCGCTGCGTCAATTCGGGTGCCACCAGCGGCCGCCGATGACGACGCCTTCGGACGCGATCTTGCGATCGCCGATCAGGTGCTCGCCGACGACATCCTCATAGTCGAACTGGCCCTGCTTGATGCTGATCAGCGTGGCGTCGCCGACGCTGCCGGGCTTGAGACTGCCGAGTTCGGGCCGGCGCAGCGCCATCGCCGCGTTCACGGTCGAAGCCGCGATCACGTCCGACAGCTCCATGCCCATGCACAGGAACTTCGACATGGTCGTCACCTGGTCGAAAGCGGGGCCGTCGATACAGAGCTGATGGATGTCGGACGAGATGGTGTCCGGATAGAATCCGTTGGCGAGCATCGCGCGCGCGGTCTTGAACGCGAACGAGCCCTTGCCGTGGCCGATATCGAACAGCACGCCACGCTCGCGTGCGTCCAGCACCGCCTTCTTCACCGTGCCCTGCGCCGTCGCCGGCGTGTTGGGGAAGGGACGGAACGCATGGGTCAGCACGTCGCCGGGACGCAGGCGCGCCAGCACGTCCTCGTAGCTCGGCGGCGGATGGTCGATATGCGCCATCAAGGGCATGCCGACCTCGTTCGCGACCTCAAGCGCGATGTCGAGCGGCACGGCGCCTGACGTGCCCGAAGAATGCAGGCCGACGCGCACCTTGATGCCGACGATGAGATCGCGGTTTTCATCGGCCACCTTGGCCGCCTCGATCGGATTCATCAGCCTGAGCTCCTCGCTCTCGCCGACCATGATCCGGTGCGAGAAGCCGAAGATGCCGGCATGCGAGACGTGCAGATAAGCCAGGATGCGGACCTGGCTCGGCTCGATCACGTGCTTGCGGAAGCCCGCGAAATTTCCGGGGCCGGCGCTGCCGGTGTCGACCGCGGTGGTGACGCCGGACAGGCGGCAGAATTCCTCGGCATCGATGCCGAGCGACGTGCCGCCCCAATAGACATGGGTGTGCAGATCGATCAGCCCCGGCGTCACGATGTATTTGGAAACGTCGCGCACATCGGTGCCGGGATCGGCCTTGAGCCCGGTGCCGATCGCCGCGACCTTGCCGCCCGAAAAGGCGACATCCGTCACGGCATCGAGCTTCTGCGAGGGGTCAACGACCCGCCCGCCACGCAGGATCAAATCGAAAGGCATTCTGGTCTCCGGATGTCGCGATGAGGCGGCCTGACGATGGGCCAGCCAAAGGAAGGAAGCCTCACACTTCTAGCAATTTTTGCGCCGGAGTCCCGGGCAAACCGAGACGATGACCCATGACAAAATGGCGATCCCGGGAGGGACGTGCTTCGGGCCCTTGGGCCTGAAACCCGTCTCTTCCCGGGATCCCTCTCGAAGCGGTCTATGCGGGGCGGACCGTGGCAAGGCGCTCCAACGCCTTGCGGACACCGGCGCCATAGGCCGGGTCGGCCTTCGTGCAGTTCGCGATGTGCCGCTCCTGGATATGGACCGCCGCGCCGCCGACGCTGCGCGCCGTGTTGTCGAACAGGATCTGCCGCTGCGCCGCGTTCATCTTGCGGAACAGATCGCCGGGCTGCTGATAATGGTCATCATCGACGCGATGATCCCAATGGGCGGCCGCGCCGTCGATCTCCAGCGGCGGCTCGTTGAGATCCGGCTGGTCGGTCCACTCGCCGTGGCTGTTCGGGAAATAGGTCGGCGTCCGGCCGAGATTGCCGTCCGTCCGCATCGCACCGTCGCGATGGTAGCTGTGATACGGACATTTCGAAGCGTTGACCGGAATCAGATGATGGTTGACGCCGAGGCGATAGCGCGCCGCGTCGCCATAGGAGAACAGGCGCGCCTGCAGCATCTTGTCGGGCGAGAAGCCGATGCCGGGCACGATATGGGCGGGCGAGAAGGACGCCTGCTCGACCTCGGCGAAGACGTTCTCGGGATTGCGGTTCAGCTCGAAATAGCCGACCTCGATCAACGGGAAGCTCGCCTTGGGCCAGACCTTGGTCAGATCGAACGGGTTGAACGCAAACGCCCTGGCTTGTTCGTCGGTCATGACCTGCACGAACAGGGTCCAGCGCGGGAATTCGCCCCGCTCGATGCTGCCGAACAGATCGCGTTGATGGGATTCGCGGTCCTTGCCGACCAGCGTCTCGGCCTCGGCGTCCGAGAGGTTCTCGATACCCTGCTGGGTGCGGAAGTGAAACTTGACCCAGGTCCGCTCGTTGGCTGCGTTGATGAAGCTGTAGGTGTGGCTGCTGAAGCCGTGCATGTGGCGGTAGCTTCTGGGAATGCCGCGCTCGCTCATGACGATGGTGACCTGATGCAGCGCCTCGGGCAGCAGCGTCCAGAAATCCCAATTGTTGTCGGCGCTGCGCATGCCGGTGCGCGGATCGCGCTTGATCGCGTGATTGAGATCGGGGAAACGCAGGGGATCGCGGAAAAAGAACACCGGGGTGTTGTTGCCCACCATGTCCCAGTTGCCCTCCTCGGTGTAGAACTTCAGCGCAAAGCCGCGGATGTCGCGCTCGGCGTCGGCCGCGCCGCGCTCGCCGGCGACGGTCGAGAACCGCGCGAACATCGGCGTCTGCTTGCCTATTCCTGAGAAGATCTTCGCCTTGGTGTAGCGGGTGATGTCGTGGGTCACCGTAAAGGTGCCGAAGGCGCCGGAGCCCTTGGCGTGCATGCGTCGCTCCGGAATCACCTCGCGATCGAAATGCGCCAGCTTCTCGATCAGCCAGACGTCCTGCAGCAGCGCTGGCCCGCGGCGCCCCGCGGTCATGATGTTGAGGTTGTCGCTGACGGGCGCGCCCGTCGCATGGGTCAAACGTTTCGGCTCATCGGCCATGGGATGCTCCTGAATGTGGGGTTATCGGGTATTCGCTGCCCGCGCGCGAAATCGCAGGCTCGCACGTGTCCTCGGCAGTCGATTTCGAGATCGCACTGTCCTTGCGCGAACGCCGCTCAGCCGTGCCAATGCGAGTTGCGGATGACGCTGCAGAAATTGCCGCGATGGAAATGCGGCTCCTTGTCGGCGATGACATCGGCCTTGACGTTGCCGAAGGTCGTCTCCGGCCTGTGCTTGATGCCGTCGTAGAACGCCTGGATGATGTCTTCCTTGAAGTGCGGCGTGCGCGGAAACGCCTTCACGACCGCCTCGCGCTCCGCGTCGGGATATTCCTTGTAGGTAAGCCCGAGCACGTCCATCTCGACGCCGGCGGTCACCAGCGCGACGACGGGATGCATGTGCTGCGGCACGCCGGGCGTGGTGTGCAGCGCGATCGCGGTCCAGACCGTATAGGCGTCGGCTTCGGAGACGCCGTGGCTGCGCAGGAAATCGCGCGCGGCATGCGCGCCGTCGACCTCGAACCGTTCGTGCCGGCTGCCATGGCCCGGCATCAGACCGATGTCGTGAAACATGGCGCCGGCGTAGAGCAGCTCGCGGTCGAACGTCAGCCCGCGGCGGATGCCGGCCAGCGCGCCGAAATGATAGACGCGGCTGGAATGGTTGAAGAGCAGATCCGTCTCGGTGTCGCGGATGTAGTCGGTGATGGTGCGCGCCAGCTTGCTGTCGGGAATGGCGGCGGCTCCGGTGATCTCTTCCATGATGGTCTCCTGAATTTCTATGGTGGCGGCGAAGGTAAGTCCAGGCTAGATTGTCCTCAATTGACGTAATACGTCTAAAACGGACAAATACCTGCCAAGGCGGACACGGGAGCCGGACATGGGCGCGAAGCCGAAATCGAGGACCGTTGTGATCGTTGCGCTGCCCGGCGTGCAGCTTCTCGACGTCGCCGGCCCGCTCGACGTTTTCGCCGAGGCTAATCTGCAGGCCGGACATCAGGCCTATGTGCTGTTCGTGGCGGGCGCGGAGCCGGGTCCGATCCGCAGCTCCTCAGGCGTGCGCCTGATGCCCGACCGCATCCTCGATCGCGGCTTCCAGGAGAGCATCGACACCTTGCTGATCGCGGGATGCCCGAACGCCGCCGACGTGCCGCCGGACGGACTGGTGATCGACTGGCTCCGCCGGCGTGCGGGAAGGACGCGGCGTTTCGGCTCGGTCTGCTCGGGCGCGTTCTTTCTTGCGGCAGCGGGCCTTCTCGATGGCAAGCGAGTCACGACACATTGGGCGGTCGCGGACCGGCTCGCCGAAAAATTCCCGTCGGTCACCATCGACAAGGACGCGATCTATGTCACCGACGGCAAGCTCCGCACCGCCGCCGGCGTGACCGCGGGGCTGGATCTGGCGCTCGCTCTCGTCGAGGAAGATCTCGGACGCGAGATTGCGATGAGGGTCGCAAGCCAGCTCGTGATGTTCTTCAAGCGCCCGGGCGGGCAGATGCAGTTCACCCGCAAGGGCGAGACCGTGCCCGCCGGCCGCGCCGCGCTGCAGGAGCTGCAGCGCTGGGTCGCCGCCAATCCCGGACTGGATCACAGCGTCGCCAGCCTTGCGGCGCGCATGGACATCAGCCCGAGGCATTTTGCGCGACTGTTCCGTGCCGAAGTCGGCATCACGCCCGCGACCTGGGTGGAGGAGGCCCGCGTCAATGCGGCAAGGCGCCTGCTGGAACTCGGCAACGAGGCGCCCAAGCAGGTCGCCCTGCATTGCGGCTTTGCCGACGCCGACACATTGCGCCGCGCCTTCGCCCGCCATGTCGGCGTGACGCCCGCCGAATACCGCAAGCGCTTCGCGCGGATCTCGGGCTCGGCGATCTAAGGAAGGACGAAATGGCGATCCTAGCGAGAGGTAGATACTCGCTCCGGCCGGCGCATTTTTGGGAGAAATGCCGGAACGGCGCTTGCGCTCTCGACCGATTTATCGGCAATTTGCCCGCTCTTTGTATCTCCGAGGCAGACTGAGCAAGACTGAGGCTGACGCCCCTACGGGGGCTGCCGACAGCCGCTCTAGCCTCGAATCCAGCAGAAGAGTGGCTTACGTACCGACCATGACCTCTACGAACACCTTCGTCGCGCAGGTCGCGCCACAGAGAAGCAGTCAATACTCCAATCTGGCCCGCGACCTCGCTGCCGCCGAACTGCTGGCGTCGCCGCTGGGGCAGACGCTCTCGGACGTGTCGCTGGAGCAGATCGCCGGGCAGGACTACGTCAGGTTCACAAAATCGGGCGGCGAACTGACGGAGCAGCATCGCAGACAGCTCGCCAGCATGGCGATGATCGGGAACGTCTTCGAGCTTTTCGACTCCATCGACGCCGTGCAGGGCCCGTTGCTGCGGCCGGTCGCGGTCAGCTATCCCTTTGCCATCTCCCGGGACCTGCCTTCCATCAGACGCTACAAGGGAAAGACGAGCGAGTTTTTCACGCAATTCGTCTGCAACATCGCCAAGAACGCTTCCGACTTCCGCGACCTGGATTGGCGTGAACTGAAGTTGCTCGATCCGCTATGCGGCGGCGGAACGAGTCTCTTCGTCGGGCTGTCGCTCGGTGCCAGTGTTGCCGGTGTCGAACTCGAGCAGAGCGACATCGAGTCCACAGCCACCTTCCTCATGCAATATTGTCGCGAGAACCGAATATCGCTGTCGAAGACGCAGGAGCGCCTCCGAAAGTTGGGGAATGCGCACCGCTGGACCTTTCAGATCGGAAGGAACGATCCTCTTCGCTGCATGCTGGTGAGCGGAGGCGGTGCCGCGGCGAAGGAGCTGACATCCGGCTTCGGTCAACCCCACCTCATCGTCGCAGACTTGCCTTACGGCATTCAGCACAACGCCCCGCTGCAGGACCTTTTGAGCGGTTGTCTACCCGCCTGGGCCAAGCTGCTGCTGCCGGGCGGCTGCATGGCCTTTTCCTGGGATTCGACGCGCTTCACGCGCGAAGACATGGTGGCATTCGTCCAGGACACCGCGCCTTTCGACGTCGTCCAGACCCCGCCCTACGACAATCTTGCGCATCGCGTCGACCGCGTGATCAAGCGGCGCGACGTCATCGTGGCAAGGGTCCGTCGCTGAATTCGACGCTGCGATGGGGAGAGGCTGGCGATCCCGGCATGACTCGAACATGCGACCTACGGTTTAGGAAACCGCCGCTCTATCCGGCTGAGCTACGGGACCGCGGAACCCGCCGCGAGGCGGGTTGCCTGGAGCTGTACATATCAAAGCGAGAGCCAAATCGGAAGCCCTCGCCGCGGCCAATACAGGCGTCCGCCGGCAGCCTTACGCCTTGATATTGTTGTCCTTCACCACCTTGCCCCAATAGGCGACCTGCTTGTCGAAGAAGGTCTTGAAGGCGGGGCCGTCCTGGAGCAGCAGCGTCATCTGCTGCGTTTCCTTGAGCTGGGCGGCGGTCGCGGGCTCGCTCAGGATCTCCTTCGAGGCCGTCGCCATGGCCGAGACGATATCGGGCGGCGTGCCCGCAGGCGCAAACACGCCCCACCAGGCCAGCGTCTCGAAATCGGGAAAGCCGGCCTCGATCGCGGTCGGCGTGTCCGGCAGGTTCGGCAGCCGCTCGCGGCCGAGCTGCAGGATCGGGTGCAGCATGTTGGTGCCGAGCTGGGCCGCGACCAGCGCCGCCGATCCCGCGATGAGATCGACATGGCCGCCGAGCACGTCGTTCATGGCCGGGCCGCCGCCGCGATAGGGCACGTGCATGATCTCGACGCCGGCCTTGCTGCCGAGCACGGTCATGGCGAGATGGCCGAGCGTGCCGATGCCGACGGAGGCGTATTTCACCGCGCCGGGCGTCGCCTTGCAGGCGGCGACCACGTCGGCAAAGGTCTTGTAGGGACGGCCGGCGCCGGCCGCGATCACGTAAGGCGCCGTGCCGATCAGCAGCACCGGCATCAGCTCGCGCTCGACGTCGACCGGCGGCTTGTCGAGGATCGAGGGGATCACCGCGTGGGAATCGAAGGTGACCAGGAAGGTCGAGCCGTCGGCCGGGCTCTTGGCGACCTGCGCCGCCCCGAGCGCGCCGGCCGCACCCGACTTGTTCTCGACCACCACGATGCGGTTGAGCTTGGTCTGCAGGTTGCTCTGGAGCAGCCGCGCCATCGCGTCGGTCGAGCCGCCCGGTGGAAACGGCACGACGAGCGTGATTTTCGAAGCCTGCGCGCTCGCCGGTGCCATCCCCAGGATGGCGGGCGCGGCCAGCAGCGCCCGTCGTGTGATCGTCATGGTCCCCTCCCTTTTGTTTCTTGCGCTTTGCTTTTTTGCTTTTGAGCGCTTTAGGTCGTCCCGAAGCCCGACCCTGCTTTTTTGTATTCTGGCCGAGGCGGACTGAAGATGTCCAGCACGCGGGCGCCGTCGGGGCCCGCGCGCATGGTGTGCGGCACGTTGCCGGGCGTGCGCCAGAAATCGCCCTTCTTCACCGGGATCTCCTCGTCGCCCTGCACGCGGATGGCGGAGCCGTCGAGCAGCACGCCCCATTGCTCCTCGGGATGATGATGCAGCGTGCCCTGCGCATGCGGCGCCAGCGTCACCACGGACAGCATCGCCTGCTCGCCGGAGAAGATACGCGTGGTCACCCCCGCCGCGAGCTCGCGGAACAGCCCATCGTCGGGATTGTCGATGTTGTGAAATTCGTCCTTCTGGCTCACGCCATTCTCCCCTTTTGTTGTCGTTTGATCAGGACTTCCCATACGAGCCCTGATAGCGGCCCTCGCGGATCGCCTTCATGGTCTCCTCCTCGCGCGCGACCTGGGCACGCACCGCTTCCAGCAACGCCGCCGCACCCGCGGCTGGGAACGACACCACGCCGTCCTCGTCGCCAACGACGACGTCGCCGGGCGAGATCACGCTGCCGCCGACGGAGACCGGCACGTTGATCTCGCCGGGGCCGTTCTTGTAGGGGCCGCGATGGATCACCGCGCGGGCGTAGCAAGGGAAGTCGTCGGCCGCGAACGCCGCGACATCGCGGATCGCGCCGTCGATGACATAGCCTTCGGCTTTGCGCCATTGCGCGATGTTCTTCATGATCTCGCCGACCAGCGCTCGCGTCTCGTCGCCGCCGCCGTCGACCACGATGACGTCGCCGGGCCCAACCAGCTCCAGTGCGCGGTGGATGGCGAGATTGTCGCCGGGCCGCGTGCGCACCGTGAAGGCCGTGCCCACCAGCTTGCCGCCGCGGTGATAGGGCTTCAGACCGACCGCGCCGGGCAGGCGGGCGAGATTGTCGGAGATGACCGACGTCGGCGCACCGCGAAATCCCTCGATGATCTCGGCCGGCGGTTTGGGCACGCTGTTCGCTGCGATGGTGATGGTCATGTCAAGACAGTCCTTTCGTGGATTTTCTTATTCAGCGTGCGCCCGCGCCTTCGCCGGCATGATCCGGAAGGCGCGCCCTTCCTTCATCCACGCCGCGCGCTCGTCGCGCAACAGGGTGCGGCGGACTTTTCCGGAATCATCGCGCGGCGGGGCGCTGACGAACTCGAAGCTCTCAGGGTGCTTGTAGCGGCTGAGCCGGTCCTTGAGGAAATCCGCCATGCCGTCGGCGATCTCCTGGCCATCCGCATGGCTCTCCGGCTCGATGATGGCGTGCACGCGCTGGCCCAATTCCGGATCGGGCAATCCCACCACCACGCAGGACCGCACGCCGGGCGCCTCGGAGACCGCGGCCTCCACCTCCGCCGGATAGATGTTGGCGCCGCCGCGCAAGACCATGTCGGCGAGACGGTCGCCGAGATAGAGATAGCCTTCGGCATCGAGCCGGCCGATATCGCCGAGCGATTCCCAGCCGTCCGCGCGGCGCTTCGGCTCGGCGCCGAGATAATGATAGGTGGCGTCCTTGCCGTCATTGTTAAGGAAATAGATCTCGCCGGTCTCGCCCGGCGCGACGTCGTTCCCGTCCTCGCCGACAATGCGAAGCTTCGCCATCTCGCCGATCTTGCCGACCGACCCCTTGTGCGCCAGCCATTCCGTCCCTGATATGATGCAGGAGCCTTGCCGCTCGGTGCCGCCATAGAGCTCCCAGACGCGTTCGGGCCCGAGCCAGGAAATCCAGTTCTCCTTCAGCCAGGGCGGCATGGGTGCCGCCATGTGAAACACCGTCTGCAGGCTCGATACGTCATAGGCGCTACGCACGTGCTCGGGCAGTGCCCAGATCCGGTGCATCATGGTCGGCACGAAATTGACCCATTGCACGCGCTCGCGTTCGATCTGCCGCAGCGTTTCCTCGGCATCGAACTTGACGAGGCCGGTGAGCTGACCGCCGGTGAACAGCGCATAATGCGACACGATGAACGGCGCATTGTGGTAGAGCGGACCGGGATTGAGCAGCGAGACGCCGAAGGGGATGTTGAGCGGCGGCGTTGCGACCGTGTCGGTGACCGCCGGCTGGTGATCGAGGATCACCTTGGGACGGCCGGTCGAGCCGCCCGAGGTCATGGCCTTCCAGTAGCGTGCCACCGGCGGATTGAGCGGCTCGTCCGAAAAGCCTTCCGGCACGAAATCCGCTGGCAGACGATTGGGCGCGTTCCAGTCGGCTTCGCCGCCGACGACGAGCGCAGGCTTGAGGATGTCGAGCACCGCGGCGGCCTCGCCGCGCGGCAGCCGCCACGACAGCGAGGTCGGCGTCGCCCCGCACTTCCACACTGCAAAGGATGTCTCGAAGAAGGCGTTGCCGTTGGGCAATCCGATCGCGACGAAATCGCCGGGCTTGACGCCCTTGGCCGCGAACGCCCGCGCGCGCCGGTTGGCGCCGCGCTCGAGCTCGTCCCATGTGAGTGTGTCCTGTCCGTGGCGGACGGCGATCGTGCCTTGCGGTTTGCGTTGAGCGTACCAGCGCGGCACGTCGGACAGGGGCAGCAGCATCAGGCGTTTCCACTTCGTCTTTTTGGCGGCGCCCCGGTGCGAGGCGCTCGCGGGACGAAGTGTAACAGCGAGAGCTGCGCCTTCAAGACGTCAGCGCTCGGCGCCGCAGCCCGGACTGTCGAACAGCGCGGCAAGGCCGCATTTTGAGGTCAGCATCCTGTCGCCATCATGGCCGACGCCGGCGACATCCCAGACCCGGTGATTGGGCGTGCCTTGATCGCGCTTCGCCATCGCATCGGCATAGGCATGGCCGCGCGCATAGCGCGTGGCGCCTTGCGCCTCGGCCATGCAGCTCTTGTCCAATGCGGAGTGCTTCGGATTGGTGTCGAGCGTGCCGAGCAGGTAGATCACCTCGCGCTCGACATAGCGCTGCTCGAGGGCCGCCGGTGTCGCGTCCGCAAGATAAGGCGGACGGCCACCCATGCCGTATTTCCAGTTGTCGTAGCCGGGACAGGATGCCGCAACCTTCGGCAGGGGCCGCTCACCGCTGAAATAGGCGTAGGACGAGGGATTGGCGACGACGTAGCGGATGTCGATGTGCTGGCGCAGCAGGGGCGCCTCGCCCTTGCTCGCGATCGCATAGCGCTGCACGACCTGGCCGCCGCCGGAATGCCCGGCGACCACGACCTGCTTCAGGTTCGGGAAGACGCGCCGGTCCGAGAGCTTTGCCAGGATCGCATCCAGCGCCTCGAAGGACGACACCGGATTCGGAGCGAGCGCGGCATCGCCGCCCTCCCATCCCTCCAGCGACCAGCGCAGCGTGTCCGCGGGCGGCTTGTGCGCCTCGATGTCGACCTCCGCCAGGAATTGGGGAACGATCATGAGTGCGCTCTTGCCGTCGTCGCCCGCCGCAGCCTGCGCGTTGTTGGCCGATATGTAATATTCGTCGGCATTGCGCAGGCGTCCATGCAGCACGATGACCGCGCGCAGGACCGCCGGCAGCGGCATCGACCAGTCGCGGGAGAGGTAGAGCGGCAAAATGCCCCGCCCGCCGACCGAGAGCCGCGCATCGCCGATGGCCTTCACCGGCTTGCGGTTGGGTGCATCCTCGTCCGCTGCGAAGGCATGGCCGCAACTCAGCACCAGGGCGAGTGCGGCAAGTCGGGCCAGCGCGCGCATGACGGAGATTCCCCCTCGGATTCAGATCGATAAAAGTCTAAGCGCAACATGTGCCGCGCGGCTGTGACTCCCGGGCCACGTCAAGCAAAAAATGTCAGCATCCCAGCCATGAAAATCCCGGGTTCCATGGGTGACAAGCCGGCGATAAAGGGGCAAAAATCCGGCTCGACTCAGTTCGAGTTGAGTCTCGTAAGGAATGCTCTCGTAGAATGTCTGTCGTCGTTGCATCGCGTCGTGCGGCGCTTCTCGTTGCCGCAGCAGGATTTTTTCTGCTGACGCCGTCGCATGCCCAGGCCCAATGGTGGAAGCGCGCCCCGGTCGACTTCGAGGAATGCGCCGATGCCGCCGAGAAGGCCGCAACCAAGGCCGAGAAGACATCCGCGCTCGCCGATTGCAACGCCAAGTTCGCCGGCCGCCGCAAGCCGGGCGGCGGCTACACCTATTACGACTTCCTCCAGGACCGCACCTTTGACATCGCAGGTCCCAACCCGACGCCGGAAGAGCAGAGGAAGATCGACGAAACCTACACGGCGTATCTCGCCAACCAGCGCCGCAGCAATGAAGCGGCCCAGGCCACCGCGCGTCAGCAGCGCGAGCAGCAGGAACAACAGGTCCAGCAGCTGCAGCAGGTCGCACTGCGAACCGAGACCGCGCGCGTACCGGTGCCGGTCGAGCGGCCGAAGGTGCAGCAGAGCGTCGGCCAGCGACCAAAGGGCGCATGCACCAAGGGCTCGTTCTCCTGCGAATGGCCGCGCCTCTCGGAAAGCTTGAACGATCTGAAGAAGCTGTTCAACCCGACGCCGAGCAAGCCGGCGAAGAAGGGCTGAGGCGTGTAATTCACGTCCCGCTACCGCCACACACTCCGCTGTCGTCCCGGCGAAGGCCGGGACCCATAACCACAAGGAGGAGTTTGGCGAAGACTAGCAATGATCTCTTCGTCGGAACGAACACCGCGTCCTATCGATAAATCACGCGGTATGGGTCCCTGCCTTCGCCGGAACGACGGCGGAGAATGTGGCTTCAGTTCTACCGCTTCTTCTTGCTCCGCTTCGGCTTCGTCACCGGCGCGATCGCAGGCGCCGTCACCGTCGAACCACCCAATTGCGACCTGCTCTCCTGCAATCGCCTGTCATAGCCGGGCGAGTTCATGACCGTCGGGGGCCTCGCATAGGCGAGCGTCGATGCGCCGCAGAGGGCGGCAAGTGCGAGCCCGATCATCAAACAACGCTTCATCGCGCTCCTCCTTGCAGTCAGACCGTCCCGCGAATCTGCTGCGGCGTGAGCCCGGGCGGGCCCTCGCCGGCAATCTCGGCCTCCCTGATCAGCGCAACAATGCGGCGCATCAGCGGCACGGCGACATCGTTCTGCTCGGCCAGCGCAATGACCGCGCCCTGCAGATAGTCGATCTCGGTCTTGCGGCGCTGCTTCAGATCCTGCCACATCGAGGAGCGCGCCTCTGGGTCGATCTTCATCGTGCGTCCGAGGATCGCGTTGAAGATCATGTCGGGCAGCCGCAGCAGGGTCGGCGACCAGTTCATCGGGATCGGCGTCGAGGAGACCGGCGCGATGCCGGCGGCCTGCAGCGCTGCCAGTCCTTCCGCCATCTGGTCGGCGAACAGCCTGCGCCAGTCGCGATTGGCAAGTTGCGCGGCGAGCGGCATATCGGACAGCGCGCTGAGCGCGTTATTCAGATTGATGATCAGCTTGCCCCATTGCACGCCGGTGATGTCCGCGCTTGCGCGCACGTTCAGCCCGGGCACCGAAAGCGCCGCGGCTGTGTTCGCCTCGTCTTGCCCGACATGGATGTCGCCGGAGCTCGAGCGGTGGAAGCGCCCCTCGCCCATCGCCACCACGTTGAACGGCACCATGCCGGCGAGCACGCGCCGGCCGCCGAGGCGTTCGCGCAGGACGGCGACATTGCCGATCCCGTTCTGAAGCGAGACGATGACGGCATCCTCGGGCGCATGCTGCGCGATCTGGTCCGCGACGGCGGCGGTGTCGGCGCTCTTCACCGTCACAAGCACGATGCCGGCGCTGTGGAAGATCGAAGGGTCTTCCGAGAGGGCGAGCCGGCCGGCGCCGAGCTTCGTCTCGGAGCCGTCGAAATCGGTCAGAAGCAGGCCGAACCGCTCGATCTCGGTCTTCACCCGCGGCCGCACCAGCAGCGCGACGCGGCGGCCGGCGGATGCCAGCATGCCGCCGACGAAACAGCCGATGGCGCCTGCGCCGGCCACCACGATGGGTCGATCCGTAACCACCATGTTCTCCTTAACGTCCCGCCTTCGATAGCAGAGGCAGCGCCGCCTGCCCATTGGCTGCGCCGCATCCGCCTTGTAACCGTCATGAGAGCCCCATATGTTTTCGCCCCGGGGGCAGTCAGCGGCGAGAATTCGCCGAACGAGACGCCAAAGGAGAGCACCATGGGTCTACTCGACGTCCTCAACGGCATGCAGAATGGCCCCCGCGGCTCAAGCACGCCGAGCTCCGAGCAATCCTCCGGCGGCATGTCGCCGATGACCATGGCACTGCTCGGCCTGCTCGCCTGGAAGGCATTCAAGCATCTGACCGCCGGACAGCCTGACGCAGCTCCGGCCCCGCAGCAGCGCTCACCGCTGCCGCCTCCGACACCTGCGAACACGGGCGGCAACGTGCTTGCCGGCGGCCCCGGTGGCAGTGGCGGTCTCAGCGATCTGCTCAAGGGCGGCCTCGGCGGCCTGCTCGCGGGCGGCGCGGCCGGTACCGTGCTCAGCGGCGGGCTCGGCGATCTCCTCAACCAGCTCCAGCAGGGCGGCCACGGCGATGCCGCGAATTCCTGGGTCGGCAAGGGTGAGAACAAGCCGATCGCGCCCGGCGATCTCGCCAATGCGCTCGGCGCCGACCAGATCGAGAGCCTGTCCGCCCAAAGCGGGCTGTCGCAGCAAGAGCTGCTCTCCGGCCTCAGCCAGTATCTGCCGCAGGTGATCGACCACCTGACGCCGGACGGGCGGCTGCCGACCGAGAACGAGCTATCCGACAGGATTTAGTCAAAGTCCGATCGACATCTTCGAGGCAAGGGGAGCACTGTCATGAGTTTCGGCGGCCTGTTGTGGATCATCATCGTCGGCTTCATCGCCGGCCTCATCGCGCGCTGGCTCGCGCCGGGGCCGAACAATCCGAGCGGGTTCATCCTCACCACCATCCTCGGCATTGCCGGCGCGTTTCTGGCGACCTTCATCGGCCAGGCCATCGGCCATTACAGCCCCGACCAGGGCGCCGGTTTCATCATGGCTACGATCGGCGCGGTGGTGGTGCTGTTCATCTGGCACCGGCTGGTGGCGAGCGGCGTGATAAAAGGGTAGCGCGTCGTCGCGTTACGGCGCGCCCTATCAACAAATTCGGTGTCGTCCCGGCGCAGGCCGGGACCCATAGCCACCGAATTTGGTTTGGCGAAGACTTGGAGTTACCAGTTTGCGCTACGACCACGGACTGTGGTTATGGGTCCCGGCCTGCGCCGGGACGACACTTGTATTTGCCGCACTCGCGGGGCGTCTCACGTAATCAAATGCATCCCCGCATCCATGCGCACGACCTCGCCGGTCATGTTGCTGGACGCCGGCATCGCGAGGAAGCAGACGAGCTGCGCGATGTCTTCCGCGGATGAGGCGACCTTGAGCGGTACCTTCGCTATCACGCTGTCGCGCACCTGCTTGGCACCGGCCTCGCCGCGGCCCTTGGTGAACCAGGGCGTGTCGATATAGCCGGGGCACACCGTGTTGACGCGGATCAGCGGCGCCAGCGCGCGCGACAGCGACAGGGTCATCGTGTTCAGCGCGCCCTTGCTCGCGGCATAGGCGATCGACGAACCGACGCCGCTGATGCCGGCGACCGACGACACGTTCACCACGGCTGACGGACGCCCCGAAGCCTTCGCTCCGGCTTCGAGTAGGCTGCGCGCTGCGCGCACCATCTGGAACGGGCCGATGGTGTTGACGCCGTAGAGGCGCTGGAAATCTTCCGCCGACAATCCGTCGAGATCGGCATGGGCGACATGCTTGGTGGTGCCGGCATTGTTGACGAGAACGTCGAGCCGGCCCCAGCCGCTCGCCGCCGCGACGATCTTGCGGCAATCCTCATCCTTGGAAACGTCGCCCTGCGCGACCAGCACCTCCGGCGCGCCGGCCTTGCGGCAGAGCTCTGCCGTGGCCTCGGCCTCGGTCTTGCTCGACGAGTAGTTGATGACGAGGCGCGCCCCGCTCCGCGCGAGAATTTCCGCGGTGGCTGCACCGAGGCCGGATGCGGACCCCGTCACGATTGCGCACAAGCCGTCCTTTGCCATCCGGTATTTCCTTCCCTTTGTAAATTACAGGCGCCCTGTTTAGCGAGTTTGCCGCGCCCTGCAAATCGAGCAAACTCCGCTAAGCGGAATTAATCCAGACCGGCTTGCGCCCCCATGCCGCCGCCGCAGATGGGCTTGCGATCAACGCTTGTCAGGGCCATGGCTTTTTCCGATCATCGGGCGCAAGAAGAACCTGCGCGCCGGCCGGTCAGACCGGACGCGCCAATGGCAAAACACGGGGAACGCTGTGGCGGAGAGTGACAATATCGTCGTCGAGACCGCGGAAAAAATCTTCGCCGATCTCGCCGATCCGCAAACCATCAACAACGACAAGAAGGACTCGTGGCAGGCGCCGCTGTGGCAGGCGCTGAGCGAGGCCGGCTTGCCGCTGGCCTGGGTGCCGGACGATCTCGGCGGCTCCGGCGCGAGCCTCGCCGATGGCTTTGCCCTGCTCAATGCCGCCGGCCGCTTCGCCGTCGCGGTTCCCCTCGCAGAAACCATGCTGGCGGGCTGGCTGCTCGCGCAGGCCAAGATCGCCTCGCCCGAAGGCGAGATGACGGTCCTGCCGGCGTCGCCGAAGGATCGCATCACCCTCGATGCCGACGGCGCGCTTTCGGGCCGCGCCCGCGGCGTGCCCTTTGCCAAGGCGGCAAAGCATTTTGCAGTGCTGGCGCAGGGCAAGGACGGCGCGGTCGTTGCGCTGGTCGATGCGGGCAAGGCGCGGATCGAATCCGGGCTCAATGTCGGCTACGACCACAGCGACACCGTGACGCTCGACAAGATTCAGCCGGTCACCGTCAAGCCCGCGCCGAAGGGCTTCGAGCAGACCCATTTGATGCTGATGGGCGGCGTCGCGCGCAGCCTCCAGATCGCCGGCGCGCTGGAATCGATGCTCGACATCTCCGTGCGCTATTCCAACGAGCGCGTCGCCTTCGAGAAGAAGATCTCGAAATTCCAGGCGGTGCAGCACAATCTCGCGCGCCTCGCCGGCGAATCCGCCGCAGCGCTCGCGGCCGCCACCTCGGCCGCCGATGCCATCGCGAATGCAAAAGCCTTCGACGACGAGGTCTATCTCGAAGCTGCCTCAGCCAAGATCCGCTGCGCGGAAGCCGCCGAAAAAGGCGGCAGCATCGCGCACCAGGTCCATGGCGCGATCGGCTTCACCATGGAGCACATCCTGCACCGCTATTCGCTGCGCGCGCTGGCCTGGCGCGACGATTTCGGTTCGGAAAGCCACTGGGCCGTCGAGCTCGGCAAGCTCGTCGCGAAACGCGGCGCCGACGAATTGTGGCCGCTCGTGGCGTCGCGCTGATCGGGGAGAGAACAGATGACCGCAGCCCTTCGTTTCGACCCGATCCGCCTGCCCGAAAAGTGCGAGCAATTGCGCAAGGAAGTGCGCGCGTTCCTCGCCGAGGAGATCGCCGCCGGCACCTTCGATCCGCACAAGCCCAACCGCGAGGACACCGACGCGCCGGAGTTTTCCCGCCGGGTCGGCGCCAAGGGCTGGCTGGGCATGACCTGGCCGAAGAAATATGGCGGCCAGGAGCGCTCGTTCCTCGAGCGCTACGTCGTCACTGAGGAGATGCGCGTCGCCAACGCGCCGACGCGGCGCTTCTTCGTCGCCGACCGCCAGAGCGGGCCGGTGCTGCTGAAATACGCGCCCGAGCACATCAAGATGGACATCCTGCCGCGTATCTGCCGCGGCGAGATCTGCTTCGCCATCGGCATGAGCGAGCCGAACTCGGGCTCGGACCTGTTCGCGGCCAAGACGCGCGCGACCAAGACCGACGGCGGCTATCTCATCAACGGCACCAAGATCTGGACCTCGTCGGCGCATATCGCCGACTACATGATCGCGATCTTCCGCACGTCACAGCCGACCAAGGAAAACCGCCGTCACGGCCTGACCCAGTTCCTGGTCAAGATGAAGCAGCCGGGCATCAAGGTGAACCCGATCGGCCAGATCACCGGCCAGTACGAGTTCAACGAGGTCGTGTTCACCGACTTCTTCGTCCCTGATGATCACGTGCTCGGCGAAGTCGACGGCGCCTGGAAGCAGGCGACCAGCGAGCTCGCCTATGAGCGCTCGGGCCCCGAGCGCTTCCTCGAGACCTACTACGTGCTGACCGAGCTGGTCCGCGCGGTCGGTCCGAACCCGGACACGCGCAGCGCCGAGGGCATCGGCCGGCTCGTCGCCCAGCTTCACACCATGCGGCGCATGTCGGTCTCCGTGGCCGGAATGCTGCAGGCCGGCAAGGAGCCGGTGGTGGAGGCATCCATCGTCAAGGACATCGGCACGGTCTGGGAGCAGCAGCTTCCGCACCGCGTCCGCGATCTCGCCGCCTTCGTCGAGGAGACCGCGACCAATCGCGAGACGCTGGAGCGGCAGCTCGACTTCGCCATCAAGACCGCACCGAAACTCACCATCCAGGGCGGCACCACCGAGGTGCTGCGCGGCATCATCGCGCGCGGACTTGGTTTGCGCTAACGCTTCGAGGACATCATGAGCACCTATAAAGATATCGCCGTTGAGAAGGTCGGCCACGTCGGCACCATCGAGATCCGCCGTCCTCCGCTCAACTTCTTCGACATATCGCTAATCAACCAGATCGCGGATGCGCTCGACGAGTTCGACCGCGACATCGAGATCCGCGCCTCGGTCCTCTCGGCGCAGGGCAAGGCGTTCTGCGCCGGCGCGAATTTCGGCGACCCGGCCCGGCAGGCGCAGGAAGCGCGCGAAGCCGAGAAGAAGGGCGATCCGGCCGACAATCTCGGGCCGATCAACCATCTCTACATCCAGGCCGTGCGCATCTTCCGCGCCAAGAAGCCGATCGTCGCGGCGGTGCAGGGTGCGGCCATCGGCGGCGGCCTCGGCCTCGCGGTCTCCGCGGATTTCCGCGTCACCTGCCCCGAAGCGCGTTTCTCCGCGAACTTCACCAAGCTCGGCTTCCATCCCGGCTTCGGCCTCACCGTGACGCTGCCGGAGCTGATCGGCAAGAACAACGCCGAGCTGATGTTCTACACCAGCCGCCGCGTCACCGGCGAAGAGGCGGTCAAATGGGGCCTCGCCAACGTGCTGGTGCCGCAGGACCAGGTGAAGGCGGAAGCAATGAAGCTCGCCGGCGAGATCGCCGAATGCTCCCCGCTCGGTCTGCTCTCCACCCGGGCCACGATGCGTAATGGTCTCGCCGACCGCGTGATGGCCGCGACCAACCACGAGCTCGCCGAGCAGACCCGCCTGCGCGCGACTGAGGATTTCAAGGAGGGCGTGAAGGCCACCGAAGAGCGCCGCGCAGCGAATTTCAAGGGACGGTAGCGTCTTACAAAACGGTCGCTTCTTTCTTCCTTCTCCCCTTGCGGGAGAAGGTGGCGCGAAGCGCCGGATGAGGGGTATCTCCCCGCTTGCAAGACCACTCGAGAGGACAAAAACCCCTCACCCGTCTCGCCGCTATGCGGCGAGCCACCCTCTCCCACAAGGGGAGAGGGTTTAGAGCGCTGAGCTCACGCGAAACGTCACGCCACCCAGCAAAAACTCATTCCCCGCGACCGCGAGGCCCTTGGCTTTGGCGGCATGCAGCACGCTCGCGGGATCGGCCACCCGAAATTCCAGCGCGCTCATGATCTCGCTCGCGCCCTTCACGAAGCGGAAGGTCGCGTTGGGCAGCTTCAGTTCGGCATCGCGGCTCGCAACACCGATGATCCTGCCCCAATGCTCCGCCAGCGCTTGCGGATCCGGGCTCTGCATCTCCACGACCGTCAGGGCCTGCGTCACGTCCTTGCGAATGAACTTTTGCCAGTCCGGCCCTGCCGGCGGATACGGGCCCAGAATGTCGTCGCTGCCTTCGGTGTGGTTGAACTCGATGAAGGCGGCACGGCAGTCGCGTGGGTGGAGCTGCACGCCGTGATAGGGCGCGTGGTCGATGACGTTGGCCGTGCGTACGCCCATGGCGTTGGCATTGCGGCCGCGCTCGTCCGGATCACCGCAGCAGAAGATCGCCATGTAGCCGCCGCGGCCGCCGGTCTTCTCGATGAAGCGGCCGGCCGTGGTGCCGTCCTTGAACGGCGCCACCACCTCCAGCAGGATCGTGTCGACCGGGAGCAGCGCATTCTCCAGGCCGTATTTCGCGACGTTGCCGTCGCGGTAGCAGACGGAAAGGCCCATGATCCCCGCGATGTCGGAGATCACCGGCTCGAGCTGCGGCGCGACCAGGCAGATCTGCCGCAGGCGCATATAGGATGTCATTGTCACTCGCCCCTGAAGGCGGGCTTGCGTTTCTCGACGAAGGCTTTCGCGGCCTCCTTGTGATCGGCGGTGTCGCCGCAGCGGGTGTGGTGGATGGCTTCGCCGTCGAAGCAGTCTTCCAGCGCCAGATGCTCGGCGTTGTTGATGTTGCGCTTGATGAAGCCGAGCGCGATCGAGGGGCCTTGCGCCAGCGACAGCGCGACGTCGTGCGCGGCCGCGTCGATCTCGGCATCGGGCACCACCTTGGTCACCATGCCGATCGCATGCGCTTCCTTCGCGGTCAGCACCGGCGACATCAGATAGAGCTCGCGCGCCCGCGCGCTGCCGAGCAGCTGGGTCAGGAAATAAGTCCCGCCGTAATCGCCGGAGAAGCCGACCTTGGCGAAGGCCGTCGTGATCTTGCAGGACTCGCTGGCGATACGCAGGTCGCAGGACAGCGCCATCGACAGCCCGGCACCGGCCGCGGCGCCGTCGAGCTGCGCCACCACGGGTTTCGGCATCTGATGCAGGATGCGCGAGACCTCCATGCCGCGGCGCAAATTCGCAAGCTTCTGCTCGAACGGCAGCGGTGCCCGGCCCTCCGCCATCGACTTGACGTCGCCGCCGACGCAGAACGAGCCGCCGGCGCCCTTGAACAGCACCGCGCGCACCTCGGGATCGTCAGCGGCGCGCCGCGCCGCCTCGACCAGCCCGCGCACCATGTCGGGATTGAGCGCATTCTTCCGCTCGGGGCGGTTCATTGTGATGGTGAGCAGGCCGCCTTCGAGCTTTTGCAGGACCATGTCGTTCACGGGCGTCTCCCTTGTTGTTGTTTGGCTCCGTCGTTCCGGGGCTCGCGAAGCGAGAACCCGGAACCTCGAGATCCTCAGGTGCGCAGCTTCGCGCCCCGGGATGACGCCGTGACTTACGTCACGCCGTCACTTCTTCACCAGCGGGCAGCGCGATTGCTCCAGCGACTGGAACGCCTCGCTGCCGGGGACGGTGGCGAGCAGCTTGTAGTCGTCCCAGCGGCCCTTGGACTCCGACGGCTTCTTCACCTCGAACAGGTACATGTCGTGGATCATGCGGCCGTCCTCGCGGATCTTGCCGTTCTTGGCGAAGAAGTCGTTGATCGGCGTCTCCTTCATCACCTTCATCACCGCCGCGGCATCAGTGGTGCCGGCCGCCTTCACGGCTTTCAGGTAATGCGTCACGGACGAGTAGACGCCGGCCTGCGCCGAGGTCGGCGGCCGCTTCACCCGCTCCATGAAGCGCTTCGAGAACGCGCGCGTCTCGTCGTTCATATCCCAATAGAATGCCTCGGCCAGCAGCAGGCCCTGCGCGGTCTCCAGCCCGATCGAGTCGATGTCGGTGACGAAGGCGAGCAGCGGCGAGACCTTCTGGCCACCCTTGGTGATACCGAACTCGGCCGCCTGCTTGATGGCGTTGACGGTGTCGCCGCCGGCATTCGCGAGCCCGATCACCTTCGCTTTTGAGGCCTGGGCCTGGAGCAGGAACGACGAAAAATCCGACGTGTTGAGCGGATGGCGCACGGCGCCGAGCACCTTGCCGCCGGTCTTGGTGACGACGGCGCTGGTGTCCTTCTCCAGATCCTGGCCGAAGGCATAATCGGCGGTGAGGAAGAACCAAGTGTCGAGGCCCGACTTCACGGCCGCAAGGCCGGTGACGTTGGCCTGGCCGTAGGTGTCGAACACGTAGTGGATGGTGTAGGGACCGCAGGCCTCGTTGGTGAGCCGGATCGAGCCCGGGCCGTTGAACATGATGATCTTGTTGCGCGCCTTCGCGATCTCGCCGGCGGCAAGCGCGGTGGCGGAGGCCGCGACATCGTAGATCATCTCGACGCCCTGATTGTCGAGCATGTCGCGCGCGATGTTGGCGGACAGGTCCGCCTTGTTGAGATGGTCTGCCGCCAGCACCTGGATCTTGCGGCCGAGCACTTCGCCGCCGAAATCCTCCACGGCCATCTTCGCCGCGGTCTCGCTGCCGGGGCCGGTGATGTCGGCATACAGGCTCGACATGTCGAGGATGCCGCCGATCTTCAGCGGCGGCTTGTCCTGGGCCTGCGCGGCAGCGCTCGCACTGAGGGCGAACGCGGCGGCAAAAATGCCTGACATAATATGCTTCATGGAAAAGACCTCCCTTTATCGCCTGTCTCTGATGGCGGCTTGGTTATTGCTCTTGGCAAAAGCTGTTGCCGCAATCATGCCGCATGCGCAAGTGCGCAGCAAGCGCAGGTGCGAAGAGGCCGCATGTTGCGCCGCGCGATTTCCGCAAAGCGGAATGGTTGGAAGACGCAAGATTTTCTGCATCGTCGGTTCGACCGCGGAAGCGAACCAATGACGGTGTGAGGCAGCGACGCAGCAACACGCGAACTGTCGTAGGGTGGGCAAAGGCGCGCTCTTCGCGCCGTGCCCACGAACCGGTGCGATGAGCCAAAGACGTGGGCACGCTTCGCTTTGCCCACCCTACGAGAGTCTTCGCGGCTCGCCACGTTTGCGTTAGAACTGGAGCGTAACGCAACCTCTCCGGGCAACGTGACGCGACTGCTTCATCTCACCGTCGCATTCCTTTTCATCGCGGATCACACCGCGTTCGCGACGCCGTGCCTGTTCGAGTCGCAAGGCGAGGGCCGCGTCGCCGCTGTCGTCGATGCGCGCAGCGTGCGTCTCGACGACGGCCGCGAAATCCGCCTCACCGGGATCGAGCCGACGGCGACGACCAAGCAGGCGCTGGCGTCGCTGCTCACCGGGCGCGGCGTGACGCTGCGAAGCGCGGACGACACACCCGATCGCTACGGCCGCCAGGGCGCCTTCATCTTCACCGGCGAAGACGACACCTCGGTGCAGGCCAAGCTCCTGGCCAAGGGCGACGCGATCGTCTCTGCGGAGGTCACCGACAAGGACTGCGCGGCCGCCCTGATGGCGTCGGAGGCCGAGGCCCGGCACCAAAAAATGGGCAGCTGGGCTGACCCGTCGGCCATAAAAAACGCGGAAAGTGCGGACGATATTTTGGCGGGGATCGGGCGCTTTATGGTGGTCGAGGGCAAAGTCCTGTCGGTCCGGCAAGCTGGGGCAATGACCTACCTCAACTTCGGACGGAACTGGACACGCGGCTTTGCCGTGATTATTTCAAGGCGCGTGAGTGCGACCTTCGAAGGCGCCGGGATCCCTCTTAAGTCCTTGGAAAATCGACGAGTTCGAGTCCGAGGCTGGGTTGAGGGGAATGCGGGGCCGCGTATTGAATTGCGTCTCTTGGGACAGGTTGAATTGCTGGGCGCAAACGAGCCTACTGGGGTAGGGCCTTAAGGGCCAGGCACGGGTTAAGCGACGTGAATGGGGTGCTAGAACGGCACGGATTGGGTGATTGCCGCCGCCTGCGGGCAGCGCCGGCCGCGCTTTGCCTTGCGCTGGGCAGCCTTCTCGCGGGCTGCGGCGACATGGGCCGGTTCCAGACCGCGGCCGCCCCGCCGACCGTGGCCATGCCCAAGCCGAAGCCGGCCGTGGCGCAGACTCCCGCCACCGAGAAGGAGCACGAGCGCATCCTGGCGAGCTATGGCGGCACATATGACGACCCCAGGCTCGAATCGCTGGTCAGCAAGACCGTGGACCGGCTGGTCGCCGCGTCCGACCGGCCCGACCAGGGCTACAAGGTCACCATTCTCAATTCCGGCGCGGTGAACGCCTTCGCGCTCCCGAACGGCCAGCTCTATGTCACGCGCGGCCTGCTCGCGCTGGCGAGCGACACCTCCGAATTGTCCTCCGTGCTCAGCCACGAGATGGCGCATGTCCTGTCCAAGCACGCCGCGATGCGCGAGGACCAGGCGCGCCAGGCCGCGATCGTGACCCGTGTCGTCACCGACATGAGCAACGATCCCGACCTCACGGCGCTGGCGCTCGCCAAGACCAAGCTCACCATGGCAAGCTTCTCTCGCAACCAGGAGTTCGAGGCGGACGGCATCGGCGTCGGTATCTCCGCCAAGGCGCATTTCGACCCCTATGGGGCCGCGCGATTCCTTTCAGCGATGGAACGCAATGCCGAGCTGAAGGCCGGCAAGTCTTCGCTCGATCCGCGCGCGCAGGATTTCACCTCGTCGCATCCGGCAACCCCGGAGCGCGTGCAGAACGCGCAGACCATCGCCCGGCAATACGCTGCGCCTGAGGGCGCCGAGCGCGACCGCGAGACCTATCTCGCCGCGATCGACAATCTCGTCTACGGCGAAGACCCCAGCGAAGGCTTCGTCCGCGGCCGCCGTTTCCTGCATCCGAAGCTCGGCTTCACCTTCCAGGCGCCGGACAATTTCACGCTCGACAACACCGCACAGGCCGTGATCGGCGTGCGTGACGGCGGCTCGCAGGCGATGCGCTTCGACGTCGTGCGCGTGCCGGCCGAGCAGTCGCTCGGCGATTACCTCAATTCCGGCTGGATGGAAGGCGTCGAGAAGGCCTCCACCGAGGACATCACCATCAACGGTTTCCCGGCGGCGTCAGCCACCGCCAAGGGCGACCAGTGGCAGTTCAAGGTCTACGCGCTGCGCTTCGGCAGCGACGTCTACCGCTTCATCTTCGCGACGCGGCAGAAGTCAACCGAGAGCGAGCGCAACGCGCGCGAGACCGTCAACTCATTCCGCCGCCTGACCCTCGACGAGATCCAGGCCGCTCGCCCGCTGCGCATCAAGGTCATCACCGTGCAGCCCGGCGACACCGTGGAATCGCTGTCCCACCGCATGGCCGGCGTCGACCACCCCGCCGAGCGCTTCCGCGTGCTCAACGGCCTCGACCGCACCGCGCAGGTGAAGGTGCGCGACCGCGTGAAGATCGTTGCCGATTGAGACTTCGATCGCTCGGCAAATTCCGCCGTCGTCCCCTCCTGCACGCTAGTTGACCAGCACCGCGCCGTCGCAACGGACACCCGACACCCACACATCCGCCTGACCGACGCCGACCCCGAGCGTCGACAGCACCGACGCCACGAGCAGGTCGATCGAGCTGGTCGATCCCGACAGGATGCCGCTGACGGACGACGTTAGCCCCGGGATCGGAATGCCGACGCCGCTGACGGTGAGCGAGAGATCGCCGAGCAGGCTCGACGTCAGAGACGAGGTGAAGTTTCGCGTGCTGACCGTCTTCGCCAGCTGCGACTGGATGTCGACATAGGTGAACTCGACCGAGGTCGGCGAGGTATTCCCGATTGCCGCATGCGCGCGGCCGGAGATGTTGAAGCCGCCGACATTGACGAGCACGGCCGGCGGCGGATTTGGCTTGCTGGTGAAATTCGTCATGTCCGCCGTCGAGACGTTGCCGATCCAGGCATCCACGAGGCCCGGCGTCACGCCCAGCGTCACCGTCGAGTTGGTGATATTCGCGCGGCTGCACGAAATGGCGTCGAGCGTGGCCGTGCCTTGCGCGATCTCGACATAGAGCGGCAGATTGATGGCCGGAACGATTCCGCTGCCGCCGATCTGGACCATCAGGAGGATCCGCGTCTGGGCGGTATGGACGCTCGCGCCCTGCGTGCCGACCGCGACCCAGCTCGAGCCCACGGGCCGTTCGCCGACGGTCACGACGAGGCTCGCGGCGGTGATGCCCGGCAACCCCAGGCTCACGGGCGCCGTGATCTGGTGCGTGCCGTTGGCCACCTCCGCGATCGCCGAAAGCAGGCTGAAGACCGAGACGCTGACGCCGACCTTCGGCTTCTGGCCGGCGATCATGCCGCCATAGGGCCCCAGATCGATCACCGAGCCGACGCTGACCTTGGTCGAGAGACCGGACAGCGCCTGCGATATGCCCGACAGAGCGGTGGTTGCCGAGCTCGCACCGTTGGTCGCCTGCTGGGCGGCGAGCGCTGCAGCAACCGCGTCCGGCAATTTGACGTTGCCCGACAGCAGGTCGTTGTATGTCACGCCGGTGAGACTCAGGCGCGTCGCCAGGGCCGACAGGAAGTCGAATGCGTCGATCCGCGCATTGACCAGCGCCTGGTAGTCCATGGCCGACAGCGAGACGGTCGTCCCGAGCATGCCGCCGAGTATCGCGTTGAGCAGGCCTCCGTTGAGAGACACCAGTCGCGATCCGATGGCGAACGAGGCGAATGCCGTGCTCGACGCCGTCGCCTGCGTGCTGATCGCGAACTTGTCCTTGCCGGTGATGTAGCGGGCGAAATACAGCGGCGTTTCGGTCTTCAACGTCACGCGCGCGGCATTGGCGGTACCGGGAGACGGCGTGACGAACCGCGCCTGCGGTGCCGCCGCGGGATTGGGCGTGTAGGTGCCGACGTCGACGGAGACCAGCGACGCCGCCGGGTAGTTGTTTTTCACGACAGTTGCCGAGGCGGCATTGTAGGCGTTGGACAGATTGCTCGCAGCGACGATGGCAGCGAGGTCGGCAGCGCCCTGGGCTTTACGCCTGTCCGTGAAGATCGCGCCGACATCGACGCCGAGCGCGGTGCAGCCGATGACGAGCGTCATCAGACAAGCACTCATGATGGTAAAATTGCCCGAGCGATCCGCCGCGAAACGGGAGATGAGTGTCGCCAGCCTCATCTCAGAATCCTCCATTGGGAATGACCGCCGATCTCGAGATCGACTGCGGCAGCGGAGGGACGAACGGAAGCGCGAAGATGAAGCTGGCGGAAGCGTCGTAGTTGACCTTCACGATATAGGCATTCGGATCGGAGCTGGATGGCGCAGCCACGACGTTGATCTTTGCCGCATCCAGCAGAGGATAGCTTCCGACACTGGACGTCACGTAGGACGTGGCAAGACTGTTGCGTTCGCTATCGCTGAGGCCCGCAACCGACGTCCGGGCAGCTTCGGCCGCAAGCTGCTGAACGCCGTGAACCATGGTGAGATAGGATCCGAAGACTACTATGCCGAATATCAGCGCGAGAAACATCGGGAGCATGATGGCGAATTCGACCGCCGTTGCTCCGCTCTGATCTTTTCCAAAACGCATATGACAAGAACCTCAATGCCCCGAGTTTCTACGGAGCTTGAGGAATGCGCATTTACAAGGTATGGATAGTCACACACGCAGCAGTTGAAGTGCTTATGCACGCAAATAGCCATATAGATTTTTGTAACGTGATCGACACCAAAGGCCAATTGCGGTCGAACTTCTGACGCACAACCGTAGAGCGTCGGCCGGCTGCGCCCGAATCACAAGAACACTGATTCTATAGGGAGATAAGTTTCATTGATGCCACCTGCCCGGAGGAGCTGAGTGCTTCGACCGCAGATTCAAAATATTCCCATGGAGACCATGCGAACCGTCGTGGCGATCGCCGAGACGGGCAGCATGTCAAAAGCGGCCGAGCGGCTCAACCTTAGCCAGCCGGCGATCAGTGCGCAGATCAAGCGCCTGCAGGGTCTCATCGGCGGGGAGCTGTTCTCGCGGACCGCGAATGGCACCGTTCTGACCGAGCTTGGCAAGCTCGCGCTTCAACAGGCTCGCCGCATCGTCGACGCGAATGACCAGCTTCTCAGGCTGGGAGGGTCGGATAAATCCGCCGTACGCCGGCTGGGCGTGAGCCAGCTTCTGGCAGAGCAGCTGCTCAACGAGTTCAGCAAGGAAAGCCTCTCCAACATCTTCGTCTCAGCCGAGCTCTCCACCGAGATTCGACGCGGCCTTCTCGAGGGATTTATCGATGTTGCCTGCCTGTTCGTACGCGACAATTTCGGGCAGGACCTCGAGGATCTGATCGTCGGTGAATTCCAGTTCGAGACGAGCTGGGTCAAGTCGAGGGATTTCGTCGCGCGGCCCGGCGCGCCGATCCCGATCATTACGCTGCCCGAGGACAATTGGATGATCGGGCCGCTGGATCGCAGCGGCATTGCCTACCGGATCGTGCTGCGAAGCTCGGATTCCGCCGTGCGCATCAGAGCTGTACGGGCGGGCCTCGGCGTCGCCGCCATGCCGAGCGTCCTCGCCGGATCGGATGTCGTCAAATCCAGGGACTATTATCTGCCGAAACTGCCGCCATCGCGCGCCGTCGTTTGCGTCCGTGACGGGCTCGTCGATGCCGACGTCAAACAGCTGGCAAAGCGACTGTCCACTCTCCTTGCCAAGCTCAACGGCGAGGAGACCTCGCCGCAGAGCCGCATTCCACGCAACTGATCGATCGCCTCAGTTCGCGGAGGAGCCCGCGTCCAGGTCGCCGGCCTCGCGCTGGCCGCTGAGCCAGAGTGCGAGCAGGGTCCAGAACGCGCCGGACAGCAGATACGCACCCGAGGCGATGACGCCGAGATTGGTCGCGAGCAGCAGCGCGACCAGCGGCGCAAAGCCGGCGCCGAACAGCCAGGCCATGTCGGAGGTCAGCGCGGACGCGGTGTAGCGGTACATCTGCTTGAAGTTCGAGGCGATCGCGCCGGAGGACTGGCCGAACGAGAGTCCGAGCAGGATGAAACCGATCACCATGTAGATGGTTTCGCCGAATGCGCCGGCATCGAGCAGCTGCGGAGCAAAGCCGCTGTAGATCGCGATCGCAATCGCCGATCCCATCAGAAGCGATTTGCGGCCGACGCGGTCGGCGATGACGCCGGAGGCCACGATCGCGGCGACGCCGAACACGGCGGCGACGATCTCGATGATCAGGAAGCGCACCGGGCTTTCGCGGGTGAACAGGAACACCCAGGACAGCGGGAACACCGTGACCATGTGGAACAGTGCGAAGCTGGCCAGCGGCGCGAACGCGCCGAGCATGATGTTGTGGCCTTCGCGCGCGACGGTGTCGGAGATGCGCGAGGGCTGCAATTCGCGGGTCTCGAACAGCGAGGCATATTCTTCCGTCGTCACCATGCGCAGGCGGGCGAACAGCGCCACGACGTTGATGGCGAACGCGACGAAGAACGGATAGCGCCAGCCCCAGTCGAAGAAGTCCTCGGCCGACAAATTGCCGGCGAAATAGGCGAACAGCGCGCTCGCCACGATCAGGCCGAGCGGGGCGCCGAGTTGCGGCACCATCGCGTACCAGCCGCGCTGCGAGGCCGGCGCATTCAGCGCCAGCAGCGAGGCCATGCCGTCCCAGGCGCCGCCCCAGGCCAGACCCTGCGCGATGCGCGCCAGCGCCAGCAGCCAGATCGCGGCAACGCCGATCTCGTGATAGCTGGGCAGGAAGGCGAGCGCGACGGTGGCGGTGCCGAGCAGGAACAGCGCCGAGACCAGCTTGGCCGTCTTGCCGTACTCTCGGTCGACCGTCATGAAGATGACGGTGCCGATCGGCCGCGCCAGGAACGCCAGCGCGAAGATCATGAAGGAATAGAGCGTGCCGGTCAGTTCGCTCGTGAACGGGAACACCAGGCGCGGGAATACGATCACCGAGGCGATCGCGTAGACGAAAAAGTCGAAGAATTCCGAGGTGCGGCCGATGATGACGCCGATGGCGATCTCGCCGGGACTGGCCTGGTCGTGGCCGTGCTCGCCCGAGTGGAGGTCTGCCATTGCAGGGGTCTGTGCCGTCGCCATTCGTGCGCCCTTAACGTCCTGAAAACCAAAGCCGACCGCCCGGCGGGGCGCCAGGCAATCTGCCCCTGTCTGACCCAACATCTCGCACTGCAACATTGGACAAATTGTCCAATGTCCGGATTGTTGCGCCGCAGCTACCCCTTGGCCCCGCAAAGGAAACTCATTCTCAAAGGCTCGGCCCGTGTCTCGTCTCAAGATCCTGGCGCTACTACCTCTGGCTGCCGCACTCAGCGGTTGCGACTACGTCGTGCTGGCGCCAGCCGGCGACATCGCTGCCCAGCAGCGCGACCTCGTCATCATCTCCACCGTCCTGATGCTCCTGATCGTCGTCCCCGTGATGGCCCTGACGGTGCTGTTCGCCTGGCGCTACCGCCAGTCCAACACCTCGGCCCGCTACGAGCCGGAATGGGACCACTCGACCAAGCTCGAGCTGGTGATCTGGTCGGCGCCGCTGCTCATCATCGTCTGCCTGGGCGCGCTGACCTGGATGGGCACGCATCTGCTCGACCCCTACCGCACGCTCGGCCGCATCAAGGCGGAGCATGCCGTGGACCAGTCCAGGGCCCCACTCGAGGTCGACGTCGTGGCGCTCGACTGGAAATGGCTCTTTATCTATCCGGACTACGGCATTGCCACCGTCAACGATCTCGCTGCGCCGGTCGATCGTCCGATCACTTTCCGCATCACCGCCTCCTCGGTGATGAACTCGTTCTACATCCCCGCGCTCGCCGGCCAGATCTATGCGATGCCGGGCATGGAGACCAAGCTCCACGCCGTCGTGAACCACGCCGGCACCTACAAGGGCTTCTCGGCCAACTACAGCGGCGCCGGCTTCTCCGGCATGCGCTTCAACTTCCAGGGCCTCGACGACAAGGGCTTTGACGCCTGGGTCGCGCAGGCCAAATCCGCCGGCGGCTCGCTCGGCCGCACCGAATATCTCCAGCTGGAGAAGCCCAGCGAGAACGAGCCGGTGCGCCGCTACGGCACGGTCGATTCCGATCTCTACCGCCTGATCCTCAACATGTGCGTCGAGACCGGCAAGATGTGCCAGAGCGAGATGATGGCGATCGACGCCAAGGGCGGCCGCGGCCATGAAGGCCTGAACAACACCCTGCCGCTCACCTACGACAAGTACGCCCGCCGCGGCACCCCGCTCGGGCCGGAGCCGACCTTCGTCGCCGGCACCTGCACGCCGGATGCGCCGCAGGGCCAGACCACCGCGTCGATCAAGGCCCCGATCGACATCGCGCCGCTCACCGGCGCCGGCCTGAAGCGGCCGACCTTCACGCCGCTGAAGTCCTCGTCCTTCTTCCTCGGACAGCGTCCGAAGTCAGACTCCTAAAGAGAACGCGCATGTCTCCTGATCTTCTCAAGCTCATCTTCGGCCGGCTCGGCTTCGAATCGCTGCCGCTGCACGAGCCGATCGTCGTCGGCACCTTCGCGGTGGTGGCGCTCGGCGGCGCCGCGCTGCTCGGCGGCCTCACCTATTTCCGCCTCTGGGGCTACCTCTGGCGCGAATGGTTCACCACGGTGGACCACAAGCGCATCGGCATCATGTACATGATCCTCGGCATCGTGATGCTGCTGCGGGGCTTTGCCGACGCACTGATGATGCGTGGCCAGCAGATGCTCGCGTTTGGTGGGTCCGAAGGCTATCTCAACGCCCATCACTACGACCAGGTCTTCACCGCCCACGGCGTGATCATGATCTTCTTCGTGGCGATGCCGCTGGTGACCGGCCTGATGAACTACGTCGTGCCGCTGCAGATCGGCGCCCGCGACGTGTCGTTCCCGTTCCTGAACAATTTCAGCTTCTGGATGACGGTCGGCGGCGCGGTGCTGGTGATGGCCTCGCTGTTCATCGGCGAGTTCGCCCGCACCGGCTGGCTGGCTTATCCGCCGCTGTCCAACATCGGCTACAGTCCCGACGTCGGCGTCGACTATTACATCTGGGCGCTGCAGGTCGCCGGCGTCGGAACGACGTTATCCGGCATCAACCTGATCTGTACCATCGTCAAGCTGCGCTGCCCCGGCATGACCATGATGAAGATGCCGGTGTTCACCTGGACCTCGCTCTGCACCAACATCCTGATCGTGGCGTCCTTCCCCGTCTTGACCGTCGTGCTCGCGCTGCTCTCGCTCGACCGCTACGTCGGCACCAACTTCTTCACGAACGATTTCGGCGGCAGCCCGATGATGTACGTGAACCTGATCTGGATCTGGGGCCATCCCGAGGTCTACATCCTGGTTCTCCCCGCCTTCGGCATCTTCTCGGAAGTCACCTCGACCTTCTCCGGCAAGCGGCTGTTCGGCTACACCTCGATGGTCTACGCCACGGTCGTCATCACCATCCTGTCGTACCTGGTGTGGCTGCACCACTTCTTCACGATGGGCTCGGGCGCCAGCGTCAACTCGTTCTTCGGCATCACCACGATGATCATCTCGATCCCGACGGGCGCGAAGATGTTCAACTGGCTGTTCACGATGTATCGCGGCCGCATCCGCTACGAGCTGCCGATGATGTGGACGATCGCCTTCATGCTGACCTTCGTGGTCGGCGGCATGACCGGCGTGCTGCTCGCGGTGCCACCGGCCGACTTCGTCCTGCACAACAGCCTGTTCCTGATCGCGCACTTCCACAACGTGATCATCGGCGGCGTGGTGTTCGGCGCGTTCGCCGGCATCAACTACTGGTTCCCGAAGGCGTTCGGCTTCAAGCTCGATCCGTTCTGGGGCAAGATGTCGTTCTGGTTCTGGGTCACCGGCTTCTACCTGGCCTTCATGCCGCTCTACGTGCTCGGCCTGATGGGCGTGACCCGCCGCCTGCGCGTGTTCGACGATCCGTCCCTGCAGATCTGGTTCGTCATCGCCGCGATCGGTGCGCTGTTCGTCTTCATCGGCATTCTCTCGATGCTGATGCAGTTCGCGGTGAGCCTGCTCAAGCGCGAGCAGCTCAAGGACGTCACCGGCGATCCCTGGGACGCGCGCACGCTGGAATGGGCGACCTCCTCGCCCCCGCCGGACTACAACTTCGCCTTCACCCCCGTCGTTCACGACAATGACGCGTGGTGGGACATGAAGAAGCGCGGCTACCAGCGTCCGCTCACCGGGTTCAGGCCGATCCACATGCCCAGCAGCACCGGCACCGGCGTCATCCTCGCCGGCCTCGCCACCGCGATGGGTTTCGGCCTGATCTGGTACATCTGGTGGCTGGCGGCCGTGAGCTTCGTTGCGATGCTCGTCGTCGGTATCGGTCACACCTTCAACTATCACCGCGACTTCGACATTCCGGCTGAGGACGTCATCCGGACCGAGGACGCGCGTACCAAACTGCTCGCCGGAGCCAAGTAAATGACTGTCGCTGTCAATCCCACGCAAACCGGCGAGCCGCTGTTCTACCTCGCCGACGAACACCCGCATCCGGAAGGCTACAGCACCTCGCTCGGCTTCTGGATCTATCTGATGAGCGACTGCCTCATCTTCGCGATCCTGTTCGCCACCTTCGGCGTGCTCGGCGCCAATTACGCCGCCGGTCCCGCGCCGAAGGACCTGTTCGACCTGAATCTGGTCGCGGTGAACACCTCGATGCTGCTGCTGTCGTCGATCACCTACGGCTTTGCGATGCTGACCATGCAGCAGAACAAGGTCGCGCAGACGCAGATCTGGCTGGCGATCACCGGCCTGTTCGGCCTCGCCTTCATCGGCATCGAGCTCACCGAGTTCGCCCACATGATCCATGAAGGCGCCACGCCGCAGCGCAGCGCCTTCCTGTCCGCCTTCTTCACCCTGGTCGGCACCCACGGTCTGCACGTCTCCTGCGGCCTGATCTGGCTGGTGACCCTGATGGTGCAGGTCGGGAAATTCGGCCTGATCGAGGCCAACCGCCGCCGCCTGATGTGCCTGTCGATGTTCTGGCACTTCCTCGACGTGGTCTGGATCGGCGTCTTCACCTTCGTCTATCTCCTGGGAGTTCTGCGATGAGCACCAATACGCACGCAGCCGGCGCGCACGACCATCATCACGACGACGGCCACGCCCACAGCACCTTCTCGGGCTACATGCTCGGCTTCGTGCTCTCGGTCGTGCTCACCGCGATCCCGTTCTGGCTGGTGATGAGCGGCACGCTGCCGAGCAAGCAGATCACCGCACTGGTCATTATGGCCTTCGCGGTCGTGCAGATCGTCGTGCACATGATCTACTTCCTGCACATGAGCCCCAAGTCCGAGAACGGCTGGAGCATGATGGCGCTTATCTTCACCATCGTCATGGTGGTGATCGCGCTGTCCGGTTCGCTGTGGGTGATGAACCACCTCAACAGCAACATGATGCCCATCCACCAGATGAGCGGAATGAAGTGAGCGATAGCGGGACCGTGACCAGCAAGGCAGACCGGACGCGCGGCAAGGCTGCGCGTCCGCGCCTGTGGGTCACGGTCCTCTCGCTCGCCGCCTTTGCAATTCTGATCGCGCTCGGCGTCTGGCAGATCGAGCGCCGCGCCTGGAAGCTGGCGCTGATCGACCGCGTCGAGCAGCGCGTCCATGCCCCGGCCCAGCCGATCCCAGCACCGGCGGCCTGGCCCGCGGTCACTGCCGCGAACGATGAATACAGGCATGTCAGCCTCGCAGGCCGCTTCCTGCATGACCGGGAAACGCTGGTTCAGGCCGTCACCGAGGAAGGCCCCGGCTATTGGGTGCTGACGCCGCTCCAGCGCCATGACGGGACGCAGGTCCTGGTCAACCGCGGCTTCGTGCCGACCGAGCGGCGCGACGCATCGACGCGCCAGGGCGGCAATCCCGAGGGCGAGGTCGAAATCACCGGCCTCCTGCGCATCACCGAGCCGAAGGGCGGATTCCTCCGCAACAACGTGCCCCAGCACAACCGCTGGTACTCGCGGGACATCGCCGCGATCGCAACGGCACGCGGCCTGCACGATGTCGCGCCCTTTTTCGTCGATGCCGATGCCGGATCACAAAGCGCCCAAGGCCCCGTCCAGGGGCCTATCGGCGGATTGACCGTGATCCGCTTTCCCAATAACCACCTGATCTATGCGCTGACGTGGTTTGCCCTGGCTTTCATGCTGGCCGGTAAATTTTTCGTCACGTTCGGCGGCGGGCTGTTCCGCCGCAAGAAAGCCCGGAAGGGCTTCGTCCACGAACCGGCTGGCGGCCCCGATGCCGCCGCGCGCAGGACGGGATCAGATGCTGGAACGATCGTCGAACAGGCCTGACGACGGAAGACCACAGACGCTCGCCCATGGCGGCGGGCTGGCCGTCACTCTGCAATCGCAGGCGGATACGCGCAGCGAGCTGATTGGCGCTGCGCCCACCGACGACGAGACCAACCGCAAGAACATGGCGCTGCTGATCCAGCTGCGCTGGACCGCGGTGGTCGGCCAGATCGTGACCATCGGCGGTGTGCATTTCTGGCTCGGCATCCCCTTGCCGCTGGAGCGGATGGGCGCGGTGATCGGCGCGCTGGTGTTGCTCAACGTCTCCAGCCTGGTCTGGGTACGCCATCGCGCCGCGATCTCCAGCAACGAGCTGCTGGTCGCCCTGATGCTCGACGTCGCCGCGCTGACCGCGCAGCTCTATCTCAGCGGCGGCGCCACCAATCCCTTCACCTCGCTGTTCCTGCTCCAGGTGACGCTGGCCGCTGTGCTGCTCGATGCCCGCTCGACCTGGTCGCTGGTGGCACTGACCTGCGCCTGCTTCGTCTGGCTGACGCTGGCCTACCGGCCGCTCGAGCTGCCGCCGAATCCGCTCAGCGAGACCTACACGCTCACCGTCGCTGGCATGCTGCTCGGCTTCGCGCTCAACGCCGTGCTGCTGGTCGTGTTCGTCACCCGCATCAACAGGAATTTGCGCGATCGCGACGCGCATCTGGCCGCGCTGCGCCAGCATGCGGCCGAGCAGGACCACATCGTCCGCATGGGCCTGCTCGCCTCCGGCGCAGCGCATGAGCTCGGCACGCCGCTGGCCTCGCTCTCGGTCATCCTCAGCGACTGGCGCCGCATGCCGGACCTCGCCGCCGATCAGGAGCTCGCCGAGGACCTGGCGGAGATGGAGACCTCGCTGCAGCGCTGCAAGTCGATCGTGACAGGCATCCTGGTGTCGGCCGGCGAAGCCCGCGGCGAAGGCTCCTCGCCGACCACCGTGACGGCTTTCGTCACAGACCTGGTCGACGAATGGCGCAACGCCCGTTCGGCGCGCACGCTCTATTTCGTCAACACGTTTGGCGAGGATGTCGCGATCGTCTCGGACATCGCGCTGAAGCAGGTGATCTTCAACGTGCTCGACAACGCCTATGAAGTCTCTCGCGAATGGGTCGAGCTGCTGGCCGAACGCGAGGGCGACAATCTCGTGCTGTCGATCAGCGACCGCGGCCCGGGCTTCGCGCCGGAAATGCTGGCGCAGCTCGGAAAACCCTATCATTCCAGCAAGGGCCGCGCCGGCGGCGGGCTCGGCCTGTTCCTGGTGGTGAATGTGGTGCGAAAACTCGGGGGCACCGTGACCGCAGAGAACCACAGGAAGCGCGGCGCCACGGTGCGCCTGACGCTGCCGCTCGCCACGCTCGCGATCGGAGGCAGCTTTGACGCCTGACCGTTCGCTCATCGTCGTCGAGGACGATGCCGGCTTCGCACGCACGCTGAAGCGTTCCTTCGAGCGCCGCGGCTACGAGGTCGTGCTCGCCGCCTCGATCGAGGAGGTCCGGCAGGTCCTGGAGGGGCGCTCCTTCGGCCACGCCGTGGTCGACCTCAAGCTCGGCGGCGCCTCGGGGCTCGCCTGCGTCGAACTGCTGCACACGCACGACCCCGATATGCTGATCGTGGTGCTCACCGGCTTTGCCAGCATCTCCACCGCCGTCGAGGCGATCAAGCTCGGCGCCTGCCACTACCTCGCGAAACCGTCGAACACCGACGACATCGAAGCCGCCTTCCAAAAGGCCGACGGCAACGCCGACGTCGCGCTCGATGCGCGGCCGACCTCGATCAAGACGCTGGAATGGGAGCGTATTCACCAGACCCTTATCGAGACGGACTTCAACATCTCCGAAGCAGCAAGGCGGCTGGGGATGCACCGGCGCACGTTGGCGCGGAAGCTCGAGAAACGGCCGGTGAAATAGGCTGGCGCCTCACTTCGCCTCGGTCGATTTTTCGGTCGCCTCCTTGAAGGACCCTGTCGCCTGCGCCTCGACCCGCTTGAGCCTGTCCTGGCTCTGAAGCAGGCGATCCTGATAGGCCTTGTCGCCTGCACGGCGCTGCGCAAGCCTCTCGCGGGCGCCCACCTCCTTGCGGTATTGCGCGATGGCCGGATCCATGGACAGGCCTTGCGACGCCGCCCTGTCCTGCTCGACCGCTCCGGCCCTCCCATAGACTCTGCCGAGGCTGTCCAGAATCCTCACGTTGCGTGGATCCTCCTCGTTGAGCGCGGTCAAGATCTGGGCGGCCTTGTCGAGCTCCCGACGCGCAGCATCGTGATCCTTCTTCGTGCCGTAGAGCACCCCACGGTCTTCATAGGAAGCCGCGAGGTTGGCGCGGAGGATCTTGTCGCTGGGATAGGCCCGGAATAGAAGTTCCTGACGATCGACGGCATCCGAGTAACGCAGCAACGCGCCGTCGATATCGACCGAATCCTTGAGCACGCGCCCGATCTTGACCTGGGTAGCGGCGGCCTGGAGCTTCCATTCCATCCGCGAAGCCCCCTGGATCATGGTCGCGTACTCGAAAGCTTGCGTGAACTTCGAGGTAGCGCCGGCAAAGTCCTTCTTGACCTGAAGCGCCTCGCCGGTCTTGTTGATTGCGAACGCCAGCTCGAACCGCTGTAGCGCGAGGTGATCTACGCTCACCTCGTTGATGCTCGTCGGGTTCGCAACGTCGAAGTCCAGCAATCTGGCGGCAATTCGCTCGCTTTCCTTGTAGTTGGCCAGCGCCGCGGCGATTGGCCCCTCACGACGTGCAACCACATTCCCCGCGCCATCGTAAACGGCGGAGTCCTCGAGATCGAGGTCGCCAAGCCTGAAGAGTGCTCCATAGCGCAGGCGCAGCCATCCCTTGTCGTCGGCGCTGCTGTTCAGATAGGAACGCGCAATCTCCTCGGCTCTCGTCGCGTCCCGTCTCGCGGTTGCCTTGTCATCGAGCGCGAGGTTCAGATCAGACGACGTCAGCAACCAGGACGTCTTCAGCTGTGCCACTTGCGCCGTATTGGGAAGGTCGTCGAAACGATCGTACAGTTCCTTCACGATGTCGCGGTACTTCATCGCCGAATCGAGCGATGTCTGGCCGGAGTTGAAGGATTCGAGCACCGCACTCGAGAGACTTCTGGTCGATCGCGCCACGTGGTTGAAGGTCTCGCTTGCCCGGTACAGCGCCGTGCCGCCGACCGCCAGCAGGATCAACGCGACGCCCACGACCGCATATGTCGCGTTCTTGAGCTTTCGGCTGCGACCGCTCGCGGCATAGGAGTCGCGCACAAGACGCTCGACTTCGTTGTAGCCGCCGCCATACCGGGCCGCCCACGCCGCGTTGGGCTTCCACTTGTCCCACCAACCCCAGTAGCGCCTTGCCTGATCGTCGGACAGCCGGGATTCGTTGAGGCTCCGGGAATCCACGCAGGAATGGAGGAAGCGATATCGCTCGCCATCCCGCTGCTCCTGCCGCAGCCAGCCGACTTCGCGCTTGTCGCCGCGTTCGCCGGTTGCGTCCGGGTCGCCTGAAACGCGGGTCCAGCGGCGCAGCAGCGCCTCGTGACCGACGTCGATGATGGTTTCATCCGGCAGGCCAGCGGTCGGTGACGACGACAGGGGTGGAACCAGGAACGAGCATTCGTCCGCTCGAAACTGGTCAAGCACCGCGCAGATATCTTCGCGCGTAGCGCCGGTCTCCGCAATGAGCTGACCGAGCGATCGCGCGCGGCGCACGGCCCGCCCTTCGCTGTCGATCTCGGCGAGCGCACGGAAGACCTGTTCGACGATCTTCTCCCGGCCGGGCAGGGACGAGAATATCTCCTCCGCATGATTGGAGATGGCGCCCGAGAGCCCGCCGATGTCCCTGTAGTCCTGCTCGGTCAAATGCCGCGTGGCGGGTCCCGGAATGGCGCCGCCATCGACGGCTTCCCCCGCGGTTGCGCTGGCCTTGATCCAAAGCCGGGCCAGGCAATGCTGAAGGATCGGCAGCTGATCGAGCTCTTCGCTGCTGTCGTTGAGCAGCCGTTCCACCAGTTCGGACGAGATGGTCGCGCCCGACAATTCGACCGGCCCACGGATCGCCTCCTCGCGCTGGTCGCGGGATAGCGACGGCACGAGAAATTGCGCCGACGACACGGCCTCAGGCAGCCCCTGAAAGCGGGCGCAATCGCCGATGAAATCGGAGCGCATCGTGATCACGACGCGTATCCTGCTATCGTGACTGCGGGTCGCGGCGAGCAGGAGCTGAATGAAATTGATCGCCTCTTCGCGTCGCCGGGACAGCTCGAGGCGCGTGTCGGTCTGGGCACCGGCCGACATGTAGCGGAACAGCTCCTCGAACTGGTCGACCAGCACGACGAGCTGCGTATCGGGATCGGCGGCAACGTAAGGCAGCGCGTCCGTCAGGCCGTGGCTGGAGGCGAACAGCAGGGCCGCGATGCGATCGCGCCGGGCCTCAAAGAATTCGTCGTTGGCGCCGACGACCTTGGCGAGCCCGATCGCCAGTCGATCGATGGGCGCCCGCCCGGGCCTCATTGCCGCGTACTGCCACACCTTCCGGCTTGATTCGTCATTCTCCTGCTCGAGAAGCGGCAGCAACCCGGCACGCACGATCGACGACTTGCCGCTTCCCGAGCTGCCGACCACCGCGATGAAATGGTTGGTCCGCAGCAGCCGGTAGAGGGCGAACGTCTGGTCTTCACGTCCGAAGAAATATTTGTGATCCCGCTTGGCGAAGGGTCTCAGACCCGGAAAAGGTGCTGTCACAACGGCCAACTGGTTGGGAGTGGCAGCAATCAGATCGTTCGTGACTTCACTCATGGGCGCGCTGTTCGGTGTTCGAGCGCAAGATGTGTTTCAGTACCTCGATGCTGGGATTCTCGGTCTGAGCCCAGCTCAGGACGAGATCGATTTCCTTCGACGGGAAAAGTTTCCGGAGCATTTTCTCGTCCTTGCGGCGGTCCGGTGGCGGTCCTGCGATGAGGCCTCGGCACGCGAACTGTTGCGTACGGCCAAGCGTCTGCCAGCTCCGCAGCTCCTTCGACTGCGCTCTAGCCCAGGTCTCCGAGGCCTTTGCCCAGCACATGACCACCGCCGTGCATTCAAACAGTCGCTCACGATGAAATTGCCGCCGCTCGAGATCGGTCGTGTTGTAGTATGCCGGCATGACGTAGTTGATCTCGTGCTCTTCGAGTAACGACGCCACCTCTGCTGCGTAATCGGTGTCCGACTCGTCGTGGCACAGGTAGATGTGATCGAAGTCGACCTGTGGCCGAGGGGGCGGCGGTGGTGGACTGATCTTCCTGAGATGCTCTATCACGAAGTCGATAAAGGGGCTGAGGCTGGCTCCTTCCGTGCGATCCCCGGGTCGTTGAGCACTAAAGCTCTTGAGAGTGTCGATTGGGTCGCGCACGGCTGGGTGACCCGACGGATCATCGAAGGTCTTCGGCGCCCAAATCAGGCGATGAAAGGCTGCGCTATCGTCTGCGCCGGTGGCGGGGATTCGGTCCCCAGCCTTGTTGAGCTGCAGCTTCACGATGTGTTCGAGATCCGCTGGCGCCGGGCCCGCGCTGCGACCCAGGAGATGGATCGATACCTTGGCGTCCTTCAGCTCATTATCGATGAAGTCGATCGCGCCAGTGTCGAGCGGAATGTCGTCGGCAACAGCCGGCACAACGTGGAATCCATCGCGCAGCAATTCCCGATGCACGCGCAAATATTGATCACGCATGTCAGGAGCTGGCTTCGCCAGATATACCTTAATCCCCGGGGGAGGTGGTGGTGGCGGTGGAGGCGGAGGCGGATACTCAAATTTGGCACGTTTGATCAGAATCTGGGCGAGATCGTTGGCCACCGAATAGAATTCTTCGCTCGGCCGCCAGAGCGTGTAGTGAGGACCCGCTTTCGAGAAAAACTGGAATCCGCGCTGTTCCGGCAGCAGCTCAGGACAGCGCTCCTTCGGCACGTGACTTTTGTGCGCCAGGATGATGCGATGTTTGAAATCAAAGTCGCTCTCGTGCTGCCAGCGCTCGCGAAACATCTTGAGCTCAAGTTGGCAGTATTCGCTTGCGAGCCAATGCTCTGACAGGACGATGACGAGGAACGAAGACGCCTCGATGGCGGCGCGGATCGCGGGACGGAATTGGGTGCCATCATCGATGTTGTCGCGATCCCACCAGAGCAAAGGGCTATTTGGTTTTGCGTAATTGAAGTGCCATTCGATTTGCCGAGCCAGAGCCGACACAAATGGCTGCTTGTCCGGATGCTCACCCGGCGGCAGCCGGTTGTCATTCCAGGCGTAAGACATAAAAAATTGGACGCGATTATCCGTCATGCCAATTAATCTCCGCTAATCTCCGCGGTAACCCGCAGGCGGCCGGCAGTGGTCAGGTTAGCTGCGGACGCGCCACAACGTCAAGCTGTATCGGCGCCTGCGACAGGCTGGCACCGAGGCCGATTTGACTGCCCACGGGCCCGCGGCCCCGCCACCACCCCGGCGTGTCGGATTTCGATTGCACATCCAGGGTACGGCCGCTTTACTGACGCGCGGCGCGCATATTTGGGGGAAGAGTGCACCATGACGGTTGCGAGACCGGCCCTGACCTTCGTTGTCGGCGTGACTGGTCATCGCTCTGCGCGCCTGAAGGAGGAGCACAAGAAGCGCCTCCAGGATCAGCTCGCGGATGTCTTTCGTGCCATCGAGGACGAGTGCCGCAAGCAACTTGAACAGCAGCCTGATCTCTATGCACCGACCCGGCCGCAAATGGTGCTGTTGTCGAGCCTTGCCGACGGCACCGACGCGCTGGCGGTGGAGCAGTGCTCCGAAACCTGGGCGATCGCGGGTTTGCTGCCCTCCCCCCAAGACGAGTACGAACATGCGCTGAAGACCACGGCGCCCGCGGGGTGCGGGGAGCGTGCGGCCGGCGAATTTGCGAAGGCGTTACGGCGTTGCGGCGGGGTTACGATCCTGCCGCGACCGCCCTTGGACGACGACAAGGGATTGGTTCGCTCGCGCGATGTTCTGTTGCGCCAGATTGATGTGCTGGTCGCAGTGTGGGACGGCAGCCCGCATGTCGGCCTTCCGGGCGGCACCGCCGATACCGTGGAGCATGCGACCGAGACCGGTATCCCGGTGATCTGGATTGCGGCCGATCGACTGCAACGGCCCTGGGTCATCAGCCGGGTCGGCGATGTCGAGCGCGACACACCCATGGCAGACGCAACCTCCGGGCCCATCGCGGATCTCGTCCGCCAGGCCCTCGCGATCAGCAAGAGTTCCCATCGCGCACGCGAACCCTGGGACATCAAGCATCACGCCTCGGATGCAGCCGACAGGCTCAACGAATTCCTGTCGGAATCAATCCCAGCGATCGACAAGGGGAAGAGACAGTCCTGGGATCGCTTTTTGTCGGAGCTCCCCGAGAACAAATTCAAGTCGCGGCTGGTCGACGTGCTCTTGCCGCGCTGCCTTGCGACCGACGCGCTGGCACGCCGGTACGGCCGGCGCTATCGCCTCGCCTATGTGTCGGTCTATCTGCTGTCGTCGCTGGCCGTCGCCGTCGCACTGTCCGGCTTCCTGCTGCACGACAACGCACATAACCACATTCCGTGGAGCGAGCTCTGTCTCGTTGGCATCGAGTTCCTGATCGTCGCCTCGATCGTCGCGATCGTCTGGCGGGGACAAGCGCGACGCTGGCACGATCGCTGGCTCGACTATCGCGCGCTGGCGGAAATACTTCGGCACCTGCGTTTTCTCAGCCTAGTTGGTCAGTACGAGAAAAGCTCCTACGTCGAGGCTGCGGCACGACCGGGTGCCGACTGGCTGCTCTGGTACTTCCGCGCGACCATGCGCGAGCTCGGCCTGCCGTCAGGCACTCTTGGTCCGGAATATCAGCGCAAGATCTTGAGCGCGACCGTCGCTGCCGAGCTGGAGCCGCAGATCAGGTATCATGCGACCAATCTCAGGATGCACAGAGTTTGGGAACACATCCTGCACCGGTCGGGCAACGTCTGCTTCGCAGTCGCGCTCGCCCTGCTCCTCGGATTTCTCGTCGCTCTGTCGATCGGCAAGCAATTTACGGTGTGGACGGCATTCCTCACGTGTGCGGCCCGCTGGGTCGCCGCGGCCACGGCCTTTCTCCCTTCGCTGGGTGCCGCGGTGACCGGCATCCGGTTTACCGGCGAGTTCGAGGGGGCGGCTGAGCGATCGGCGAGAACAGGGGCCCAGCTCGATTTGCTGCAGGAGACCTACGACATCGCTCTGGAGCGCCTCGACTTCGATCTGAGCGCCGGCGTTCTGTTCGAAAGCGCCCGCATCATGGCTGCCGACATCAGTGGCTGGACATCGCTCTACAGCCGAAAGCCCCTGACGCTGCCGGGATAACGATGGGACGGGAGCCCCGAGCTTCGCCTCCCCACGCAAACAAAAAGCCCGGCCGAACGGCCGGGCTTTTGATCTCTTGCGATCGAGGCGAGACGCTTAGGCGGCCTCGTCGGCGACGGTGGTGTCGTCGCCATCGGTATCATCGGTATCGCCGTCGGCATCGCTATCGGCCTCGCCGTCGGCGGCTTCCGCCTTGGCGTTGGCGCGGCGCGGGCTCTTGGCGAGCTGGGCCTCGATCTCCTTGACCGCTTCGGTCTCGGTCGAGTGCTGCACCACTGCGATCTCGCGGGACAGACGGTCGAGCGCCGCTTCATAGAGCTGGCGTTCGCTGTAGGACTGCTCCGGCTGCGACTCCGAGCGATAGAGGTCGCGCACGACCTCGGCGATCGCGACGATGTCGCCCGAATTGATCTTCGCTTCGTATTCCTGGGCGCGGCGCGACCACATGGTGCGCTTGACGCGGGCGCGGCCCTTCAGCGTCTCGAGCGCCTTCTTGACGAGGGCGGGCTCGGACAGCTTGCGCATGCCGACGTTGGCGACCTTGGCGGTCGGAACGCGCAGCGTCATCTTGTCCTTGATGAAGTTGATGACGAACAGCTCGAGCTTCGCGCCGGCGATTTCCTGCTCCTCGATGGCCAGGATCTGGCCGACGCCGTGAGCGGGATAGACGACGAATTCGTTGGCCTTGAAGCCCTGGCGCTGGGTCACGACCTTCTTTTCCTCGACCTTGGGCGCAGCAGCGGGCTTGGCGGCCGGCTTGGCAGCGACAGGGGTCTTGGCGGGCGCAGCAGCAACAGGAGCCTTCGGCGCGGCGGGCTTGGCAGCAGGAGCTTTGGCAGCAGCAGGCTTGGCAACGGTCGCTTTCGCGGCCGGTTTGGCAGTCTTGTTAGGCATTGCGCTTCTTTTGTTCTTCGAGGACTTTGCAGCCGGTGCCTTAGTCGTGGTCCGACCCTTGGATGCGCTACGGCTGGCCGCGGCGACTTTTTTGGCCTCCTTATGGGAAGCCCTCGCTGAAGTACTCTTTTTACGCGTTTTCTGTGACACAGCCTGCGCGCGGAAACTGCCACGCCCCTGTTTCGACATTTGGTTTCACGGGAACCCAACGGGGCCAACTGGGCTGACGGGGGTTCAGCTTAATGTGCCCAATATAGCACATTTCCCGCAAAAATCAATGATTTAGGGGTCTTCAGGGCTGGTTTTCGGCGCTGACGAAGATATTAGGGTTAAGTTTGCGCCAGAATTTAGTCACCGGAGCCGGGGTTCGGAGAAAAATATTTCTCGAACTTGCCTTCCTGACCATCGAATTCCTTCGCGTCGGGGGGTGATTCTTTCTTCTGGGTGATGTTCGGCCAGCTCTTGGCGTAGTCGGCGTTGACCTGGAGCCACTTTTCGAGGCCCGGTTCCGTGTCCGGCTTGATGGCGTCGGCGGGGCATTCCGGCTCGCACACGCCGCAGTCGATGCACTCGTCAGGATGAATGACGAGCATGTTGTCGCCCTCGTAGAAGCAGTCGACCGGGCAGACCTCGACGCAGTCGGTGTACTTGCACTTGATGCAGTTTTCAGTGACGACGTAAGTCATCCAACGCTCCGAAAAGCTCTTTTAGAAGTCGCGGCTTGCGTAGCGCGGATGGCCCGGCGCCGCAAGGTCGGGAAGGGGCGATCATGACGGCTTTATGTGTTTGATCGACCAAGAAATGAATACGAAGCGCAATTAATTGCGATTTGCTTCGCTGAGCTCCTCGTAGAGCACGCGGGCCGAGGCGGCATCGCCGCGGCGCTCGTTGAAGGCGGTCACTTTCAGCACCCGCACGGTGCGATCGAGTGCGACGGTGATGACGTCGCCGATCTTGATCGCATGGCCCGGTGATTTCTCACGCGTGCCGTTGACGCGGACATGGCCGGACTCGACGAGCTCGGCCGCGGAGGTGCGCGCCTTCACCACCCGCGCGTGCCACAGCCATTTGTCGATGCGCTGCCGCTCGGTCGTGGGATCACTCCTTCCGACCGGACAGCTGTTCCTTCAGCGCCGCGAGCTTGGCGAAGGGCGAGTTCGGATCGGCGGGACGATCGCGCTCGCGCGGGTTCGCGCTCGATGCGTACGGACGCAGCGACGGACCGCCCTGGCGGTCGCGGCCACGATTGTCGCGGCCCTTGTCGCGATCTCCGCCGAACTTCTTGTTGTCGCGGCTACGATCGCGATCCTTGTCGCGGTCTCCCTTGCCCTGGAAGCTGCGATTGCGGTCGTCGCGGCGCTCGCCGCCCTCGCCGCCTTCACGCGGCTTGCGGAAGTCGCGGCCGCCGTCGCGGCGATGGCCGCCATGACGCTGACGCTCACCGCGCTTCTCGCCGTCGGCGGACTGCGCGGCCTCGCCCTCGGCGGGCGCAGCGCCCGCTTCAGCACCGGCCTGCGGGCGCGGCTGGTTGTTGTGACGCTGGTGACGATGGCGCTCGTGGCGCGGTTTGCGGTCCTCGTGACGGCCGCCGGGGCGCCAGACCTCGACGAGTTCCGGCTCGGCGGGCGCTGCTGCAGCCTCGACAGGTGCAGCCGCATCAGGCGATGCAGCAGCTTCTGTCGCAGCGGTCTCGGCGGGAGCAGCTTCAACAGCAGGCTCTTCAACAGCAGCCTCGGCGGGCGCAACGGGCTCTTCGGCCGGCGGCGCGATGCCGGGAGCATCCTCGGGCGTAACTGGCGCTTCGGGCGAGGCTTCGAGCGCCGGCTCTTCCTGCGCTGCCTCGTCGTGCTGTTCCATGCCGGGCGCGTCTTCGACGGTGACAGGCTCGCCGACGGCTTCGATGGCCGTCTCTGCGGAGGCAACAGCCTCGTCGGACGCGGGCGTTTCGGCGGAAGCCTCAGCGGCCGGCGTCTCGGCGGCAGGCGCGGCGGGCTTCGCCGGACGCGGCGGACGCTTCTCCATGCGATAGCCGAGCGCGCGCAGCACGGAGGCAAAGTCCTCGCCGGCCGAGCCGGTCAGCGAGGTCATCGCCTGCGTCACCACGAAGCTGCGGCCGTCGAAGGCGCCGGCGGGCTTTTCGCCGGGCGAGTTCTCGCGCCAGGCCAGCGCCGGGCGGATCAGATCGGCCAGGCGCTCCAGGATGTCGACGCGCACGGCGCGCTCGCCGGCCTGCTTGTAGCCGAGCACGCGATAGGCATCGCGCGGCAGCGCCTTGTCGACCGGGAACGAGGTGCGGCCGGACGATGCCAGATGCTGCGCGCCCGAGAGCGAGGACAGATCGACATTGTCCTGCTTCAGCGCCCAGAGCAGCGCGGCGAGCGCGCGTGCGGCTGGCTTGAGCAGGCCGGGGAAATAGATGTGGTAGGCGCCGAAGCGGACGCCGTATTTGCGCAGCGTCGCGCGCGAGGGCTGGTCGAGATCCTTCAGCTCGTTGGCGATCTTCGGCCGCTCCAGCACGCCGAGCGCCTCGACCAGCTGATAGGCGATGCCGCGGGCAATGCCGGTGACGTCCTCGGCCTTCGACAGCTCGAACATCGGCCCGAGCAGCTTTTCGATATGGGTCTTGAGCCAGAGCTCGAGCCGCGCCTGCACCTTCTCGCGCGGCGCCCCGGTCAGGCGCTCGTCGGAGATGATGCGGATGCGCGGATGCAGCGCGTCGTCTGCGGCAGACAGCCGCGCCACGGCATCGCCGGTCCAGCGGATGATGCCTTCCGAGGTCAGCACGAACTGGTCGTCCGGCGCATTGCCCAGCTTTTCGGCGCGCGCGTTGATCTCGCCGGCGAGCACCGCTTGCGCTGCAGCCTGCAAGGCTTTCGCATCGGAGCCGGCCTCCGCCGCATCCGGTGCAAAGGTGAAGCCGTCGAGGCGGCCGATGACATGGCCTTCGACGATGACTTCGCCGGTCTTGCCGATTTCAGTATTCAAGCTCGTGTTCTCCCGCAGGCGGCGCATCAATACACTGGTCCGGCGATCAACGAAACGCTCAGTCAAGCGTTCGTGGAGCGCATCCGATAATTTATTTTCGACCTCCCGCGCGATCCCCTGCCAGCGTTCCGGGTCTCTCAGCCAGTCCGGGCGGTTGGCGACGAAGGTCCAGGTGCGGATCTGCGCGATCCGGGCCGACAGCGTGTCGATATCGCCGTCGATGCGGTCGGCCTGTGTGATCTGGGCCTCGAACCAGGAATCGGGGATGCAGCCCTTCTGCATCAGGAAGCCGTACAGCGTGGTCACCAGCTCGGCATGGGCGGCCGGCGACAGCTTTCGGTAATCCGGGACCTGGCAGGCCTCCCAGAGCCGTTCCACGGCGGCCTTGCCATGCGCGATATCGCGCACCTCGCCGTCGCGGGCGGCGTGGTCCAGCACGCGCATGTCCTCGGCAACGGGTGCGCGCGTCAGCGCCTCATGGCCGGGGGCGAGGTTCAGGGACACCTGGAGCGCGCCGAGCGAGGAGAAATCCAGCTTCGTGTTGCGCCATTGCAGCATCTTCACGGGATCGAAGGTGTGGTTCTGCAGCGCGTTGACGAGCTCGGGCTCGAACGGCGCGCAGCGGCCCGTGGTGCCGAAGGTGCCGTTGCGCGTGGCACGGCCGGCGCGGCCCGCGACCTGCGCGAATTCGGCCGGCGTCAGCCGGCGGAACTGGTAGCCGTCGAACTTGCGGTCGGAGGCGAAGGCGACGTGGTCGACGTCGAGATTGAGGCCCATGCCGACGGCATCGGTGGCGACGAGGTAATCAACGTCGCCGTTCTGGAACATCGCCACTTGCGCATTGCGCGTGCGCGGCGACAGCGAGCCGAGCACGACGGCGGCGCCGCCATGCTGGCGGCGGATCAGCTCGGCGATGGCGTAGACCTCGTCGGCGGAGAACGCGACGATGGCGGTGCGGCGCGGCTGGCGCGTGATCTTGCGGTCACCGGCGAATTCGAGCTGCGACAGCCGCGGCCGCGTGATCATGGATACGCCCGGCAACAGGCGCTCGATGATCGGGCGCATCGTGGCTGCGCCCAAGAGCAGCGTCTCGTCGCGGCCGCGGCGGTTGAGGATGCGGTCGGTGAAGACGTGGCCGCGCTCGAGATCGCTGGCGATCTGGATCTCGTCCACGGCGAGGAAGGAGACGTCGAGATCCCTCGGCATCGCCTCGACGGTGGAGACCCAGTAGCGCGGGTTCTTCGGCTTGATCTTCTCCTCGCCGGTCACGAGCGCGACGGCGTCGCTGCCGACCCGCGCGGCGATCTTGTTGTAGACCTCGCGCGCGAGCAGGCGCAGCGGCAGACCGATCATGCCCGAGGGATGCGCCAGCATCCGCTCGATGGCGAGATGGGTCTTGCCGGTGTTGGTCGGCCCGAGCACCGCAGTGACGCCGACGCCGGGCACTCGGTCGTGGACGGCGCGCTCGGAAGCGAAGGGGGAGGAAGAGAAGGCCATGTCTGGGCAATTAGGTAATGGCGATTTGGGCGAATGTCAGTGCCGAATGGGGGGCGTGCCCGTCATCCTGAGGAGCGCGTCAGCGCGTCTCGAAGGATGAAGGCCCGGCTGGCGCCGTTGAGGGAGCCGGGCCCCTCGCCCTTCGAGACGGCCGCTTGCGCGGCCTCCTCAGGGTGAGGGGACCAAGCAGCGGCGATGGGGCGCTCATGTGTCGGCCATGTGTCCGGACGCTCCCCCAAACTTCGCGCAACTGTCTCACTTTGCGACGCTTTTCCCGTTCTCTTTAAGCTTCGGAACGACTCTAGAACGAATCGCGGCCGAATCGCTGACTCCCCGTTGAGTCCTGTTACGTTCACGCAACATGTCGCGGGAGTCTGTTTTCACTCGCACTAGATGGAGTTTTGGACTGCCGCACAAGCGACGTTTCGATGGCGGGTTCCTTAAAATTGGGGACGGCGCGGAGTCGAATCAGAATCGGGGAGGAGTCAAATGGATTCCCGGATTGGGGGAGCCAAAACAAAAAGTGCGAAAACAACCCCATGCACAGTAGGGGCGGGTGAGCCGCAGCGGTCAGCGTCGCGCAGCCTAAGCAACTGAAAATGCACGATTTTCTTACGAGGGCAAGAAAGATCTACTGCGTCTTCGCCACGCGTGGCGGCTGGGGGGCGGTGATGAAGCTGGTGGCTTCCAGCATGGCCGGGCCGAGCGGCGTCGGGACCTTCAGCCAGAACGGAACCAGGATGCGCGTACCCGCCACCGGCGCGAAGGCGATCTCGATGTTGCGCTGGGCGGCGAGGTATTTGATCACGGGGCGGTCGGGGATGTAGCCGGCCACCGGCACGAAATAGAGCGCGCAGACCACGACGGGGCCGTGATAGCCCTTCTCGGCCTTCACCGTCTCCATGCGCTTGAAATCGAGCTTGAGCTCGTAGCGCATGCGGCCGTCGAACACCGGCGCGCTGGCGTGGCAGGCGTCCGCCGTGAGAGGATCGCCGGTGCCGGGCACGCGCAGCAGCGAGGCCGTCATCGGGTCGAACACGCCGCGGCGATGCGCGTCGGTGACGACGATGCGGTCAGGATCGACCGGCGGCTCCGGCTCGATGCCGAACTCCTTCACATTGCCCTTGTCGAGGGTGATGTGGATGTTTTCCGTCTTCTTCGAGGTGGTGGTGGAGGCCTGGTAGCCGGTCGCAACCAGCGCGCCGTTGACGACGCGGCCCTGCGAGGCGCCGGTGCCGGACCCGCCCGCAAACGATTTCAGCAGCCCCGTGGTGCCGCCGGAGGCCGCCGCGGCGAACACATCGTCCTGAATGTCGATGTTCCAGGCGCCGCGGCCGACGGGAATGCCCGCCAGCGTCGCCTCGTACTGCGCCTCGAGCTTGCCCTGCGCCGCCACGGGATCGGCCCCCCACGCCAGCGCCAGGCCGCAACAGGCGGCGAAGGCCAGCCGGCCGGCGCGCAGCCGGGGCAGTCGTCGGGAGGTTTTGAGCACGAAACGGTCCAATCGGGGCGCGAACGGTTGTTACTTAAGCCAAAAACCGCAGCAAACAATGTGTCCGGGCCGCAAGGCAGCGGAACTCCACCTGATATTTCGGCGGTGAATGCGCCCTTTATGTGATGGTAAGGCGCGACAATCATTGCCGTTTTGGTGATCGGGGGCGTGTCAGGAGCGCGCACCTGGCTACCCCCAGCGCCGCTGTCATGCCCCGGCTCGACCGGGGCATCCAGTACGCCGCGGCCCCTCGACTCAAGCCCGGCTGCTGGACTACTGGATCGCCCGGTCGCGCCCGGGCGATGACACCGATTGCGGGGCACGACCGAACCACGAAATCCGCCCCAAAACCTTGACTGCCCGCCCCTTCCCCCCTATACGTCCGCCCGCTCCCTGCAAGGACACAGAATTTGCCCCCGTGGCGCCCAAAATGGCGGCCGCACTCGTTGGGGGTTCGAACTAAAGGATTGATACCATGTCTCGCCGCTGCGAACTGACGGCCAAGGGCCCCCTCGTCGGCCACAAGGTCAGCCACTCCAACATCAAGACCAAGCGCCGCTTCCTGCCGAACCTCGTCAACGTGACGTTCATCTCGGAAGCCCTGGAGCGCAACGTGCGCCTGCGCGTCTCGACCAACGCGGTCAAGAGCGTGGACCACAATGGCGGCCTGGACGCCTTCCTGCTCAAGGCCAACGCCGACGCCCTGTCGCCGCGCGCCCTCGAGCTGAAGCGCGCCATCCAGAAGAAGGTCGGCCCGACCACCGCGCCGGCGAAGAAGGCCAGCTAAAGATTTTTCAGAGTTGGGCGGGGGCTAGGTTGCGTCGCGTGGCGTAGGCTTAGCCAGTAGAGTTTTGCGTCAACGGCCGGATCGGAAGATCCGGCCGTTTTTGTTTGTGTGAGGTATCCGATAAGCTCGTGAACCTCACGGCTGGGCCGGTTAGCCCCATCACTCAGACGCAAGGTTTGATTATAGTTTCTGTGGGATTTTCGAGCCGGCTGGGCAGGGGATCGAAATGACTGGGGCAACAAGCGCAAGCTCTGTCAAACGGCGTAAAGTTGGCTCAGCTGGTCCCACATTCATAGACGTTTTCGCCGGATGCGGCGGCTTGAGTTTGGGCCTAATGCAAGCCGGATGGCGAGGGCTGTTCGCCATCGAACAGAACAAGGATGCGTTCGAAACGCTATCCTTTAACCTCGCACGGGAGGATTCACGCTGCTCCTTTGATTGGCCTCGTTGGCTCCCAAAGGAACCAATTTCCGTTGATGCCTGCCTACGGGATTATCAAAGTCAGTTAGTCAAGCTAGCGGGTAAAATCGACATGCTGGTTGGGGGCCCTCCCTGTCAGGGCTTTTCTAGCGCGGGTCGCCGCGATCCTGCTGACCCCAGAAATAAACTGGTGCGGAGCTATCTGAAGCTCGTCAAGATTCTCCAACCTCGCCTTGTCCTTATGGAGAACGTTCGCGGGATAACCGCAAGCTTCGCCGACCCTACGGCCGCCAGCGGAAAACGAAACTATGCGGACTGGATCATCGACGCCCTAAGCGACGAGTATGTGGTTCACTCTAGAATGCTCGATACTTCCGCATTTGGGGTACCACAGAAGCGTCATCGATATTTCGTCGTCGCCATTCGGAAGAACCAACCGGCCTCACTTCGTGAACTAGACCCATTCTCCGCGATCGATAATGATCGCCACTCCTTCCTCTACGGCAAAGGCATTAGTGTTGCCCCAGTCAGCGCGAAGATCGCGATATCGGATCTAGAACTGAAAACAAATGGAAGTCTACCCAGTAGAGACACCATGGGTTTTGAGGACATTGATTACTCAAGGCCAAGGACTACATATCAGCGGCTAATGAATAGCGGATGCGTCGGAGCACCAAGCAGCACACGCCTGCCACGCCACGCACGTGAGATAGCCGCACGATTTAAGAAGATTATCAGCCTTTGCAAAGCGGAAGGCAGGCTGAACATCTCCCTATCACCGGAGGCACGAGCGAGTTTCGGCTTACGCAAGTGTGCGCTGAGAGTGCTGGATCCAGATGCCCCCTCGCCAACAATCACAAGCATGCCAGACGACCTCCTTCACTACAACGAACCTCGAACGCTCACCGTACGCGAAACCGCTCGGCTGCAGAGCTTTCCAGATTGGTTCGAGTTCAAAGGAAAGTACACGACAGGCGGCAAACGCAGGCGCGTGGACGTCCCTCGCTACACCCAAGTGGCTAATGCAGTACCACCGCTTGCCGCCGAAGCCATCGGGCTATCGCTAAAAACTCACCTGCTCATTAAGCCTTTGATTTCTCGGCTTGCTTCAGCGCAGAGGACAATTCCTCGAAAAGCTCCTGATGCTTCAACAAGCTCACGCGCAAATCCCTCATCTCTACGCTAGTTAGTTCTTCACCCTTGCGGTTGAGGAGTTTTCGAGAAAAGCCATCGATTTGGACACGAACGTGCGCCAAATCGTTGCGCTTCGGCATCGTTTTCGTGGCGTACTCTACGAGACCAGCATCTTTATCCGAGTGTAGCTTTAGCAGCTTCAGAACCTTCCTCAGCAGATTCAACCTATCAATGCTGGTATAAACGGCGTGCTTGTCAAATATCTCAGAAAGATCGGCTATCGCTTCGACCTCTGCGGCGGCCTTCTCAAAGCGATCCCTAATTTCCCTCATCCGATCCAAAATTATCTTCAAGACATCCTTCTTAATGCGATCGCCGCTCCCAGTAAAAATTGCGGTGAGGCAATCGTTGACGTGATGATCGATATCGCTGGTCGCCCCCATAACGAGCCCGCGAGAGTGATCGATATCCAGCACCTTTTTGACCAAGGTCTGAAACAAACCATCGGCTGTGTCTGGAAGCTCGGCCCTGTTCGATAAGAAGACCCCTTCAACCGGGAGCTTCGAGAGAATTTCTCGTAGATTGTTAGCTTGAGCCGAATAGAAGATGATATCCTTGTAAGGCAGCAACTTTCTGATCTCGACAAGACCTTGGTCACCGTTCGGCCCCGCACCGAGATGATAGTCCATGAGAATTAGATCGATGTGATCTCCATAAACATCCTCTGAAATGGATTTGGTCGCTTCCTGCACAGAGGAAACGAACTTGACGCGGAGACGAAACCCCTCGGACCTAATCGTCCGCTCCAGTTTATCTTTCTGCTCTCGAACTAGATCTTGTGAGTCTTCAACCCAGAGAACATTGAAATCGAGCCTCATCTTGACACCCTGATTAAAAACTCGGCCCCACGTGCGGCAGAGAGCCGATGCGCCTCAATTGTCCCGTTCATCTCACCCAGTACATGCCTCACATGATATAAACCAAGGCCTGAACCATCTGTGGTCGTGAAGCCCTTCTCGAAGACGCGCTCAAGGTCGTCAAACCGGGGATCAAAGCCGCGGCCATTATCGAGAAAGCGGATATAGACTGATTTTTTGTCCGGATGACTAATTTCAATAGTGATTTCGCTGGCTTTTGCCTTTCGCGAATTTGCAATCAAATTGTCTATCACGACGGAGACGTCTATCGGCTTAAACCGTTGCGGAAGTCCTTTTCCGTCATTTGTCACCTTGATGGTCATAGGGCCATGGAGAAAGTCCCTCGCGACATCATTTACATACTGCTCGACGTACTCTGCGAGATCTGCCTCGATACGTTCGGACTCAAGCCGAAAATTCGCTTTCGTCGCGAACTTTGCTACTCCGAGTATCTTCTTGTTGAGGAGGGAGATCCGATCCATTGTATTAACAGCATCGGCCACATCGACCGATGATTGCTCTGCGACGCGCACCAGAAAATTCTCAATGGCCTGCTGAACCGCAACAGCATATTGCGTTACTTGATGATGCATGCTCAGCAGATTGTCAGCGTCGAGCGTCGCAATAGAAGCAAGAAAGAGATTGCGCTTCTTTTCCTCATCGAGCTCGACTGAAACTTTCGAAGCGACTGCCTCGGCACGCGTTGCCCGCGCCTCTGCGGCTTCCTTGGCTTTTCGCTCATCGTCCGCTTGCTTGCGAGCGACCTCTTCGGATCGCTTTAGCTCCTGGTACCGCTTAGCTGCCCCATCAACCTCGTCAAGAAGGTTGCGATCATTTGTCTTCTCTGCAATTGCCCTAAGGCTAACTAGAGAACCTTCAAATTGAGACGATCGCTCACTCAGAATGCCGATAAGTTTCGTGCTATATTCCAAGAGTTCAATCGCATCACTGTCGGTTAGCTTAGCCACGGCCGCCGCCACCCGTGCACGGCCCGGCTCGGTCATTAATCGAGTTATATCGCTCGTCTTACGATCTTCGAGATCAGGAAAGGTGACGGGCACAACGTAACGCTCGAGCCGTTTCAGACATTGCTCGACAAAAAACTCTTTGAGTTGAACGACTGCTGGCGTCTCAATCAGCCCTGTATTTCTGCTCGAAGCCTCCTGAAAATGCGTATCCGAACCCGAAACATCTATGCGTCCAATAATATCGCGAGTTCCGAGAAATCTGCTGAAGCCCTGGAGCTTACGTGCATCCATCCCGAACCAATCATCACTAAACTCTCCAACCGGAAAGACCCTGAATCCATTCCTGAACAGAAACACCGACCCGAAGCGGATGGATGGCACACCCATGCGGCGCGCAAATGTAAGCTTCGCGGAAGTGTTCAGAAAATATATTTCACATCGAAAGCCGGACTTTGCCAACAATGCATAGTTGTTCGGCTCTCGAATCCGGTAGATAAGCTCTCCACGATCGGTAAGCACGCTCTCAATATGAGCGCCGTCCTTCGAAATCCGAACACTGAGATAAGTGGTCTTCTCTCGCAGGGTGGTGAAGATAAAATTCCCGATCGCGCCGTTTACGATAGCATTAGAGGGCAGCTCTTCTTCTGGCTTCTTCTTGGCCTCATCCTTCAGGCGCGCATCTTCTTTTGCCTCTGCAGGCGCGCTCAGAAAAATGCGAAATCCGTCGGTCGATGCCCCGAAAGGGTTGATTAGCTTCGACAGAGCGGACTTTAGTCGCAACAGTTTCTCTCGATCCCATTCTCGTCGAAGCTGCTCTATTGTGATAACCGTGCCATGCTTCAATTTTGGCAGGCTTAGTGGAACTTCAAAACTACCAAGCTCCGAATAATTCAGTTCAACGTCCTCGAAGTGCTCGCGATGGTCGCGATCAAAGTTTGACCAATCAATTCTAAGCGAGTGCACCATCCCGCCAGAATCCATTGACGGGCGAGTTTGGAGACGAATCAGCTGGCCAAGACGGTCAGACGAGAAGCGGCCAATACCTTTACTCCCCGCATAATGCCGTCGCTCGGCTATCTCTTCTCGAAAGTCATCCGAATTGCGCTGGCGCTTGGACGAATAGGCAACGAACAGCCACTTATTCCTGATGTCATCATACGACATCCCGGTGCCATTATCCGAAACGATGATCTGATCAATGCCAAAGAAGAGATCTACACGGCTTGCGGAGGCATCAAATGAGTTCTTTACGAGCTCAAAGATCGCGACTTCATCGTCGGTTATGAGCTCGCTACCAAGAACATTTTTTAGCCCTGTGCTGACATCGAAGTGCCAGTCGTCTTCCTTGGGTTGGCGCATTTTCCCCTCAGGCCATCAACCAAATCATGGCCGAATAAAGTATTGGCGAGGATCGTAAAGTTATGCAATCCCAATGGCGTAGGGTAGATAAAGAAACGTCTGGTAGCAACCTACCCATCGCACCAAATAGCGGATGTTGATCCAAAGTATGGGCCGGCGCGAAAGGCCGAAAGGAAAGTTCTTGTATGTTCGGGTCTTAAATGCCCAAGAAGGCCAAAGACGCGCGGCGAAACGCCGTAGGGCCCCGAAGGCCGATTTTCGATCCTGAGGCGGTCGGAGCGGCTCGTTCGCGCATCATGCGCAGCATCCCCCAAAAGGACACGAAGCCGGAAGTGCTGGTCAGAAAGACGATCCATGCCATGGGTTTTCGGTTTCGGCTACACGATCGCAATCTGCCGAGCCGACCCGATATAGTGCTGCGCTGCCACAAGGCAATTATTCAGGTGCACGGATGCTTTTGGCATCAGCATGGATGCTCACTTTCCAGTATTCCTCGAACTCGCACAGAGTATTGGCTACCGAAGCTGGCACGGAACGTCGAACGCGACGCAGCCAACGTGCGATTGCTAGAAGGCATGGGATGGCGAGTCCTCACCGTATGGGAATGCGACTTGAAAGAGCCGAAGCGGATAGCTCGCAAACTTAAGGCGTTCATTCTATCTCGCCAAACGCTCCGCAAGCCTTCGCGTTCGCTTAGCACCTCAAAACGCTCACGTTGAGCCACCACGTCTCCCATTTTCCGCTATACTCGCCCCGGTAGCATCACCCGGAGGCACACCCCGTGGACCACTCGGCCAAACCCGAACCGAAAAACCTCGTCATCTGCTGTGACGGGACCGGCAACGAGATTTCGGAGAACATCTCCAACGTCCTGAAGCTCTATCGCTGCCTGCGCAAGACCGACAAGACGAAGCCGCGGCAGATGGTGTTTTACGATCCCGGGGTCGGCACGGTGACGGAGCCGACGACGTGGCACCGGATCAAGGCCGATATCAATCTGGTGCTGGGGCTCGCCACCGGCTACGGGCTCGATGACAACGTGCTCTCGGCCTATTGCTTCCTGGTCGAGCACTACGCGCCGGGCGACAGGATCTACCTGTTCGGCTTTTCGCGCGGCGCCTACACGGTGCGGGTCCTGGCGGGGCTGATCCACAAGATCGGCCTGATCTCGCCGGAGCAGGTGAACCTCGCAGGCTCCGGCATGGTCGCCTACAAGCAATATTCCGGCACCGGGCGCGGCAACGACGTCGAGGACCTCAGCGATGTCGCCGTCGACGACCAAGGGCCGCTGCCGAAGGACGAGTTCGACCTCGCCGCCCAATTCGCGCGCATCACCTCGACGCGCTGGCCGACCATCCACTTCATCGGCGTCTGGGACACGGTGGCGAGCGTGATCGTGCCGCGGCGCGACAATTTCTTCTTCGTGTTCAGCCTGGAGGAACTCGCCTTCACGCGGCGCAATCCGAGCGTCAACATCTTCCGGCAGGCGATCGCGATGGACGAGCGGCGCCGCATGTTCCGCCTCAACAAATACGAGGAGCCGCAGGACTTCTGGAGCAACCGCTACGTGCCCGACGAGAAGAAGGTGCCGCAGGACATTCTGCAGGTGTGGTTCGCCGGCGTGCATTGCGATGTCGGCGGCGGCTATCCGGAGGCCGAGAGCGGGGAGTCCAAATATCCGCTGATCTGGATGATCGAGGAGGCGGCGAAGGCGGGGCTGAACTTCAACCCGCGCACGGTGAACCAGCTCGCCTGGGGCATCCAGCGCAAGAACTCGCCGTTCAAATACGTTCCGCCCGAATACACCGGCAAGGTCGGCGAGCTGCACAATTCGATGACGGCGGCCTGGCGGGTGCTGGAGTATCTGCCGAAGAGCGCGAAGTATCGGGAATGGCCGGAGCGGAAGGTCTATTTCGGCTTCTACATCCCCGACTGCGAGCCGCGCCTCATCCCCGAAGGCGCGCATGTGCATGAAAGCGTGCTCAAGCGCATGGCGGTGGAGCCGGACTACCGGCCGGTGAACCTGCCGAAGGAGTACGTGACCGTGCCGATGCCGGTGCCGCCGGGGACGGATGTGGCGGCGGGGGAGATGGAGGGGGTGTGAGGGTGGGGCTGGGTTTCGCGGCGCGTCATTGCGAGGAGCCCTTGCGACGAAACAATCCGGACTGATGTCGCGGAGGGATTCTGGATTGCTTCGCTGCGCTCGCAATGACGGTGGAGGCAGGGTCGGGCTACAGGTGTCGTCCTGGCGAAGGCCAGGACCCATACGCCGCAGCAGCAGTTATTGCGTGAGATGGTCATTGCCTGTCTTCGCCAAACCACTCCCTGGGGTAATGGGTCCTGGCTTTCGCCAGGACGACGGCGGAGGCTCCCCCCACCCCACTACCGCCGCTTTCCCCGATCGCCGCTACTTTTCATTAAAATTCTCAGCCGGACCTTAGCCGGATCGCATCAACTCCCCCGCATCATCCTGCACAGAGCCCGCCGCTATCCGCGGAGTTGGAGGAGATGTGCCAATGCATCCGCGTAAATATACCCGCGTCAAACCCGCAGGCCTGGTGTCACGACAGGCCAAGATCATCACCGACCCGCGCGCGCCCGTCATCAACTGCACGCTGATCGACTATTCGCCGGGCGGCGCCTGCGTCGATCTCGGCGGCCAGGTGCAGATCCCCGACCGCTTCGAGCTGCTGCACGTCAACACCAAGAAGCGCTGCCGCATCGCGTGGAAGCGCGGCACGCGGGTGGGCGTGGTGTTTTAGGGGAGCTGCGCGCCACTAGCTCCACTGTCGTCCTGGCGAAAGCCAGGACCCATTACCCCAGGGAGGGGTTTGGCGAAGACAGGCAATGACGATCTCACGCAACGACTGCTGCTGCGGCGTATGGGTCCTGGCCTTCGCCAGGACGACGGCGGAATGCTGGGCGCGCCTTGCTCCGCCCCTCACCACCCTAACACCCCCTACTTCCGCATTCGCGCCTTGGCGCCGGCGACGATCTGCATGGCGACGCCGGCGATCCAGCCGAGCAGCGCAAGCCAGGTCCAGCCGATATGCGGCTCGAGGCGGAGCACGATGACGGCGACGGAGGCGAGCGCGGTGAGGGTGGCGAAGAGCGTGCCGGCCGAGCTCAGGAATTCCGCGGCGTCGATCGCACTGTGCGCCTCGTCGAAGGGCAGCTGCGGCGTGTCGATGCCGAGATAGAAGCCGACCGCGCCGAGCAGCATCATCAGCAGCAGGAATCCCTGCGTGGTCAGCGGCGCGATCGCCGAGCCGACATAGGCGCCGACGAACAGCCCGCACGCAGCCCCCGCCATCGCGAGACCTACGCGCTCGAACACATGAGCAGTCTTGCGAACTCCAAACCGCATGCCGGCCTCCGTGAGGCGTTGAGTGCGCGGAGAGGTTAGGCCAGTTTTGTGGGGGGTGGAAGGAGAGGAGATTTACGGATGCGTGATGGGTAACTCCCTTTCTCCATTCTCACGGGCGCGCAACGAGCTTCGCGCGCGCGGCATTCACCGCTGGGTGAGCCCTGCCTCCGCATCGTCATTGCGAGCCAACGGGTCCCGCGCGAAGCGCGGCCCGATGACGGGCTCCGCGAAGCAATCCAGACTGTCTCCGTGGAAGGACACTGGATTGCTTCGTCGCAATGACATGTGTGCGGCGCGGTCATCGCGCCGCACACACACCCTCACCGCGCGCCGAACGTGGTCTTGCCGAACAGCGCCTTTTGCGTGGAAGGCTGCGAGCGCCAGTATTGCGGCGGGGCCTCGACTTCGCCGCCGACCTCGGCCGCGGCGTGCCAGCCCCAGCGCGGGTCGTAGAGCATGCCGCGGGCGAGCGCGACCATGTCGGCCTTGCCTGACGTCACGATCTCCTCGGCGTGCTTGCCTTCGGTGATGAGGCCGACGGCGATGGTGGGAAGGCCGGTCTCGCGCTTGATGGCTTCGGCGAACTGCACCTGATAGCCCGGCCCGAGCGGAATCTTCTGCAGCGGCGAGACGCCGCCGGAGGAGGCGTCGATCCAGTCGACGCCGCGCGCCTTCAGCACGTTGGCGAATGCGATGGTCTGCGCGAGGTCCCAGCCGCCCTCGACCCAGTCGGTGGACGATACCCGCATGCCCACCGGTCTGTCGTGCGGGAAGACGGCGCGCACCGCGTCGTAGATCTCGAGCGGGAAGCGCATGCGGTTCTCGAGCGAGCCGCCGTACTCGTCGGTACGCTTGTTGGAGATCGGCGAGAGGAATTGGTGCATGAGATAGCCGTGCGCGCCGTGCAGCTCGATGGCGTCGATGCCGAGGCGTGCCGCGCGCTTCGCGCTGTCGACGAAGGCCTCGCGGATGCGCTTCAACCCCGCGGCATCGAGCGCGAGCGGCGCGGCTTCGCCCTCCTTGTGCGGCAGCGCGCTAGGCGCCACCGTCTGCCAGCCGCCCTCGCTTTGCGGAATGAGCTGGCCGCCGTCCCAGGGCCGCGCGCTCGAGGCTTTCCGGCCCGCATGGGCGAGCTGCATCGCGATCGCGGTCGAGGAATGCTTGCGCACGGAGGTGAGAATCTGCTTCAGCGCGGCCTCGCAGGCGTCGCTATAGAGCCCGAGACAGCCCGGCGTGATGCGGCCGATCGCCTCGACATGGGTCGCCTCGATGCAGAACATCGCCGCGCCCGACAGGCTGAGATTGTTGATGTGGGTGAAGTGCCAGTCGGTGGCGACGCCGTCGTCGGCCGAATACTGGCACATCGGCGACACCACGAGACGGTTCTTCAATGTCAGGCCGCGCAGCTTGATCGGGGAAAACAGGGCGCTCATGCGGGAAGGTTCCGGAAGATGAGAGGGATGGAAGCAGTTGCATGAAGTGTAGTGCCGGGCGGGCGGATTTCCACCGGCGTGGCAGACATGCCCGCCTGCCGGGCCATGCATTTTGTGCGTCGTGGGATCACGGGGTCGTGCGGCGATTTCAGCCGTCGTCCCGGCCCCCCGTGCGCAATTGCGCACTAGGCCGGGACGACGGCGGAGGGTGTGACGCGCACAGCGGAGATGAGGCGACAGTCCCCTACTCCAGCTCCTCGAACCGCCCCGCCTTGGGCGTCCCCATGCGCACGCGGCCGTCGGGCAGGAGCTCGCCGTCGGCCTCGGCCGAGAACTGGATGGTGTTGCCGCCGCCGTCCCGCTTGCTCAGCTTGCCGAGCGGACCGAGCTTGTCGGCGAGCGCGGTGTCGTCGAGCACGAACACGCGGTAGTCGGTGAGGTGGAAGCGGCGTGGCGCCTGCCAGGTCAGCGCCGGCACTGATGTCCGCATGTCGCCGTCGGTCTTGACGTCGATGCCGTGGCCGGTGACCTCGCGAAAAAGGTCCGGCGCCTCGACCAGCCGGGCGCGGCCGCCTTCGACGGCGTAGAGGTTCAGCGTCACGATGTGGCGCTCGCTGCGGAAGGTGACCGCGACGTAGCGCGAGTCGGCCGACCACGCGGCGTGGAAGGCGTCCGGCGCGCTGTCCAGGATGTTGTCGTCGTTGACGTTGTCGAGCGTCATCAGCCGGCGATGGCCGGGCTCGGCCATCAGATAGAGGCGAAAGCCCTCGCTGCCGGCTTCGCCGCCGCCATGGGCGGCGACCGAGACCTTCCCGCTCGGCGCGCGGCCGCCCAGGATGATGGCGTATTCGTTCTTGCCGTAGCGATGCTCGGCCGTGGCCAGGGCCTGCGAGGCCGCAGCGAGCGTAAGGACGACGGCGAGGATGGCGCGAAGGCGGGGCATGAGGGTGTGTCGCAGCGGGTTGAGCATATGTTCAGCCGACAGGCGCGTCAGAACGTGTTGAAGAAGCCCAGCAGCAGGACGCAATAGATGCCGAGCGGAATCCAGCCGAACCGGTAGCAGGCGAAGCCGATCGAGCCGATCAGGCCAAGACCGACGATCCAGATCAGCCAGCTCATATTGGACGCATCCTCGAGATGGCCGGGCTTCGATTTCCTGGGACCGCCCCACAGCGCCTCGAAGTCCAGGTTCGGATCCAGCGCGGCATAGCGCCCGATGGCCTCGATCCTGTCGGGCTCGAAGGCCGCGCCATGGGGACCCGGAATGTATTGCAGGTTCATCACGCGACCGTCGCCCCCGTGGCGAAAGCCATGAAAGCCGCCCGATCCGATGTCGAGCAGCCCGGGCGTCGATTCCGTGATCTTCATCTGGTCCGAAATCTGCTGAAACAGCTGCGGAAGAAGCGCGACGACCCAATCGCCGGAAGCACAGATATTCCAGACCCGTCCCGTCACACGTTTGTCGCGCATCATCTTCTCCCAGGGATAATGCGTCGGCACGACGCTGCCGGCGAAGAAGACGTTCTTCACTTTCAGGACCTGATAGTTCTGCAGCGCGCTTGCGAGGATATAGGTCCCGTTGCTGTGACCGATGTAATCCACCTCGGTCTCGCTGAGATTGGGATATCGCGCCCTCGCCTCGGTGTACTGGTCCATGAACCAGCGCACGTTGCTCTGGCGATCCCAGTAGAACAGGAACGGCAGCATCGTGAACCTGCTGTAGAGCGGGGGCAGCACCTTGACGCTCTTCGCCTCCTTGCCCATCTGCTGTCCGATCGATCGGCCGACGGCGGCCGGCCAGGTGTCTTCGTCGCGGATGCCGTGCATGACGAAAACCAGCCGCGTGACCTCCGGTTCGGTCTTCAGCTCCCCGATCTTGTCGGCCCAGGTGGCGGGAAAGCTGCCGCGCGTCCTGGTCAGCGCCTCCTGGATGGCTTCGCCCGCGATCGTCAGCTCCTTGCCGCCGTCCTGATACATCCGCGAGGCGATCTCGGCGTGGGAGAAATCCGAAAGCGATTTGTACATGACGCCTTCGGGAGAACCGGCCTCGAGATCGATGCTGTCCTCGCGGTCGACCAACTCGTCCTTGCCGCCGATGAGATGCACGATCAGCGGCCGCTGGCCTTCCGGAAGCGAACGGAACAGATCGATCCACTGGACGCGCATGTTGGCGACGAACGGCGAACCCTGCATCAGGCTGGCGATGAACCGGCCCGTGCCGGTCAGCCGTCCCATCTCCTGCGCAACGTAACCGATGGCGTACCTGACGCGATCGAGATTTTCCGGCTTGTGATTGGGCCAGCCGCGGTTGGGAGCCGCGAGCGATACGAAGCGCTCGACGCGCTTGGCCCAGTCATGTGAACCACGAGTCAACTGCTGTGGCCGGTCCTCGCGACCATATCCCCACAGCAGCGCCTTTCGCAGCAGCAGTCCCCCGGTGCTGTAGCCGAACAGGACGATCTTCTCGTAGTGATGCTTGGTATGCTCCGCGTCGATCGCCTCCTCGATCCGGCGTGTGATCTCATAGGGATCGATATTGGACAGCCATTCATGGCTGTAGGTCGGGACCAGGATGTCTGCCGTCGGATAGGTCGCGCGAACGAGCGTTTCGAGCTCGGGTCGCGAGGTGCGGCCGCCCAGTGGCGGTGCGTAGACCACGAGGATCTTGTGATCCTGGCGGTAGGTGCGATCGATATCGCCGGCTGTCCCGAAGTCCAGATAACGCAATCCGCAGAACAGGATCAGGACAACGAGCAGTCCTATCCCTTTGAGCACGCGGCTCATGGGCTGCCTCAATCATTGCGATAGGAATAACTTAAATACACGCGCATCATGTATCGGCGAGCGCGAAGGCGTCAAGCCGAAACGTCATCGCCCGGCGAGCGCGCGCTACTCCACCAGCGTGAACTGCAGCAGCAGGGTCCGCTGCAGCATCGAGAAATTGTCGTCCGACACCATCGTCAGCACGGTCTCGCCCTCGGCGGTGACGTGGGCGTCGATGCCTTCCATGTTGTCGACGTCGTGGCCGAGATCGGCGTTGAACAGCACGGGGCCGTCGACCAGCGCGCCCGGCGCGATCGACTTCAGCGGGATCGAGCGGATGCGGATGTTGATGCCGGTGAACCAGGAGAATTTGCGTTCGAGGATGAGCAGCTCGCCCGAGGGCAGCAGCACGGCGTCGCTGATGAACTGCTTGTCGGTGCGCTTGATGCTGAACTGGCCCGGCGTGGCGCCGCCGATCAGGAACGCCATGAGATTGCCGTCGGCATCGAAGCCGCCCTCGGACATCGCGATCAGGGTGCCGGCGAGCGGCATGCCCTTCGGCACCAGCACGAGCGCCTCGAGCCCCTTGTTGTAGGGCAGCTTGCGCATGCCGGGCGGAACGGGGATCACCTCGCCGCGGGCGCGCGTGCCGCCTTTCGAAAAGTCGTAGCGCAGGATCTGGTTGACGCGCTCGAGGCCGACATAGACGAGGCTGCCGTCGCGCGCGAGCGCCTCGGTATCGTACCAGAGCCGCTTCTCGGTGATCGGCCGGCCCTCGGCATTGAGCATCGGCGCGGCCTCGACCTCGTCGAGCCCGGCCATCTTGGTGCCGGCATAGCGGATGCGCCCGGTGAACCAGCCGCCCTGGTCGGAGATCGCGAGGAAGCGCTCGCCCTTGGCGTCGAGCCTGATGCCGGAGAGGCCGCCGAAGCCGCGATAGGCCGAGGTCAGCACCAGGCCGCTGCGATACTCCAGCGAGCCGAAGCGCGTGCGCGCGCGGTCACGCGGCTCGAAATTCGGGATCGGCCGCGCGTTGACCTCGATGTTGACGGGCTCGGCAACGGCGCGCTCGATCTGCAGCGGGCGCGCCGGCGGCTCGGCCGTTCCTTGCGCCTGCACGAGGCGCGGCAGAGCGAGAGTGGAAAATCCCGCCGCCGCGTGGCCAAGAAAGCTGCGGCGGGACGATTGGGTGCTCACGAATGCAGTTTGCGTCGCGGGCGACCGGCCGGCTGGGTTGGCGCTGTGTTGGTCTCGCTGAAGAGTTCGGCGAGCTTCTCGGTGATGGCGCCGCCGAGCTCTTCGGCGTCCACGATCGTCACCGCGCGGCGGTAGTAGCGCGTCACGTCGTGGCCGATGCCGATCGCGATCAGCTCGACCGGCGAGCGGGTCTCGATCTCCTCGATGATGTGGCGCAGATGCCGCTCGAGATAGTTGCCGGGATTGACCGACAGCGTGGAATCGTCGACCGGCGCACCGTCCGAGATCATCATCAGGATCTTGCGCTGCTCGGGCCGGCCGAGCAGGCGCTTGTGCGCCCAGTCGAGCGCCTCGCCGTCGATGTTCTCCTTCAGCAGACCCTCGCGCATCATCAGGCCGAGATTCTTGCGCGCACGACGCCAGGGGGCGTCGGCCGACTTGTAGATGATGTGGCGGAGATCGTTGAGGCGGCCGGGATTGGCCGGCTTGCCGGCGGCAAGCCACGCCTCGCGCGATTGCCCGCCCTTCCAGGCGCGCGTGGTGAAGCCGAGGATCTCGACCTTGACGCCGCAACGCTCCAGCGTGCGGGCGAGGATGTCGGCGCAGGTCGCCGCGACCGTGATCGGGCGCCCGCGCATCGAGCCGGAATTGTCGAGCAGCAGCGTGACGACCGTGTCGCGGAACGTCGCCTCCTTCTCGTGCATGAAGGACAGCGGGTGATAGGGATCGGTGACGACGCGCGACAGGCGCGCGGGGTCGAGAATGCCCTCTTCGAGGTCGAACTCCCAGGCGCGGTTCTGCTGCGCCATCAGGCGGCGCTGCAGGCGGTTGGCCAGGCGCGCGACGATGCCCTGCAGATGCGCGAGCTGCTTGTCGAGATAGGCGCGCAGGCGCTCCAGCTCGTCGTGGTCGCAGAGATCCTCGGCGGCGATGACCTCGTCGAACTTCGGCGCGAAGGCGTGATATTCCGGCCCGCGTGGCTCGTTCTTGCCGTGCGAGTTCGGGCGCGTCGCCTCGCCCGGCGTCTCGTCGTCGCCGAGCTCGCCGTCGTCGAAAGTGTCGGAGGTCGAGGCCTGCGCGCTTTCCATCGCGCTCTCGCTCATCTCCTCGCTGGAGGCCTGCGCCTGGTCGGCGCTCATTTCCTGCGCGGCGTCGGAATCGGGCGAGCCCTCGGCGCCGGACTGATCGTTGTCGCCGTCCTGGTTCTCGTCGTTGTCGTCGTTATCCTCGCTGTCGGCGTTGCGCTCGTCGCCGAGCTCGAGCGCGGAGAGCAGGTCGTGCACGGCGTCGGCGAACTTGGTCTGGTCCTCGACCACGCCGTCGAGCCGGTCGAGCCGCCTACCGATCTTGTCTTCGAGAATGGGGCGCCAGAGATCGACCATCTTCTTGGCGGCCGCCGGCGGCGCCATGCCGGTCAGGCGCTCGCGCACCAGCATCGCCAGCGCATCGGCCAGCGGCGCGTCGGCGCGGTCGGTGATCTCGTCGAACTTGCCGCGATGGAAATGGTCGTCGAGCATCGCGGTGAGGTTTTTCGCAACGCCCGCCATGCGGCGCGCGCCGATCGCCTCGACGCGAGCCTGCTCCACCGCCTCGAACACGCCGCGCGCCTGCGGATTGCCGGGCATCAGCTTGCGGTGAACCTTGGGATCGTGACAGGCGAGCTTGAGCGCGATGGAGTCGGCATGGCCGCGCACGATCGCGGCGTCGCGCTTGGTCATCTTGCGCGCCGGCTCCGGCAGCCGCGCCTTGCCGGGCGCAAGGCCCGGGCGCTCGGCGGCGAAGGAGACGTCGAGCTCGGGCGCCTTGGCGATCGCCTTCAGGCATGAGGCGACCGAGCGCTTGAACGGCTCGGTCGGCGCTTCCTTGGTGTTACGGAATTTGGAATTGGATGATGATGTGCTCATAGCGACTTCGTAAACGAATGGCGCGTCACGCCGCCGGGATAGCCCTTGAGGGTGCCGAACTCCTCGTACCCTTGGGAACGATAGAACCCCGGCGCCTGGAAACTCATCGTGTCAACATGGGCCTGGACCGCGCCCAATTGTCTTGCTTCGTCTTCGATCGCCGCGATCAGCTTCGTGCCAAAGCCCTTGCTGCGCTGTTTCTGGTCGATCCAGAAATACTGGATGAACAGAACCGTGGCCCAGAGGTGCCCGACGATGCCGCCGACGATCTTGCGGCCGTCCTTCAACGAGACCGCGATGCTCTTGACCTTCTGCTTCCCGAACTGCTCGTCGTTGTAGGCGCCGAGCCCGGCGAGCACAGCCTTCTTGGTAGTACCAATGGTGCGCTCGACGGTGATGGTTGGCATTGTCAGGTCATTTGGCCTAGCTGAGCGCCACGTTGACTGCCGATTCCGGCAGCTCCGCGTTGAAGCAGCGCTGGTAGAACTCGGCGACCAGCGGACGCTCGAGCTCGTCGCACTTGTTGAGGAAGGTGACGCGGAACGCAAAGCCGATATCGCCGAAGATGTCGGAGTTTTCGGCCCAGGTGATCACCGTGCGCGGGCTCATCACCGTCGACAGATCGCCGTTGGCGAAAGCGTTACGGGTGAGATCGGCGAGGCGCACCATCTTGTTGACGATGTCGCGGCCTTCCTGCGTGCGATAGTGCTTGGCCTTGGCCAGCACGATCTCCACTTCCTCGTCGTGGCTGAGATAGTTCAGCGTGGTGACGATCGACCAGCGGTCCATCTGGCCCTGGTTGATCTGCTGGGTGCCGTGATAGAGGCCCGAGGTGTCGCCGAGGCCGACGGTGTTGGCGGTCGCAAACAGGCGGAACGCCGGGTGCGGCTTGATCACCTTGTTCTGGTCGAGCAGCGTCAGGCGGCCCGAGACTTCCAGCACGCGCTGGATCACGAACATCACGTCCGGGCGGCCGGCGTCGTATTCGTCGAACACCAGCGCGACGTTGTTCTGCAGTGCCCAGGGCAGGATGCCGTCACGGAATTCGGTGACCTGCTTGCCGTCGCGGACCACGATGGAGTCCTTGCCGACGAGGTCGATACGGCTGATGTGGCTGTCGAGGTTGACGCGCACGCAGGGCCAGTTCAGGCGGGCGGCGACCTGCTCGATATGGGTGGATTTACCGGTGCCGTGATAGCCGGTCACCATCACGCGGCGGTTGCGGGCAAAGCCGGCGAGAATGGCGAGCGTGGTGGCGCGGTCGAAGCGGTAATCGGAATCGACTTCGGGCACATGAGGATCGACTTCGGAATAGGCCGGCACTTCGAGATCGCTGTCGATCCCGAACACCTGGCGGACCGACACCTTCATGTCGGGCAGACCGGAAACTTCCTCAACTTTGGACATGGCGGCGGTCGTCATCAATCCTCCGAGGCCCCGGGCGATCCCGAGACCAGTTATTGCACGTTGGCTGCGGCTGGGTGCGCGTGCGAACCTATCAGAGACAACGTGCCGGCAGAAGCCCGCCCCTCAATCAAAGTTCCGTTGTCTTTTCATTTAGATAGGTGAGGAACGCAGTTTTGGGAGGGCTGCCTTGCGAATCACGCTCGAATTTCGGGCGGGATGGGCTGCCTGCCCAAGCGAATGGCACTTTCCCGCGCCGACCTTACATATGTAGGGTCTGAACCCGAAATCCCCTGCCCGCCACAGAGACGACGTGACGTCCTTTCTCGATCCCCTCATATCCTTCGTCTCCGCCCATGCGTGGCTGGCCTATCTGACCCTGTTCCTGGCGGCGCTGCTGGAAGCCGTGCCGGTGGTGGGCTCGGTCATCCCAGGCTCGACCATCATCCTGGCGCTGAGCGCCCTGGTTCCGGGCGGCGAGCTGAAGCTGCAATGGGTGCTGGTGGCCGCCGCGCTCGGCGCGGTGCTCGGCGACGGCTCGGCCTACTGGATCGGCCACCGGCGCCAGCGCGAGATCCTCACCGCCTGGCCGCTGACCAACTATCCGCGCGTGGTCGCCGAGAGCGAAAGCTTCTTCAAGCGTTTCGGCACCTGGGCCGTGTTCTTCGCCCGCTTCGTGCCCCCGATCCGCGCCTTCGTGCCCGTGACCGCCGGCGCACTGGGGATGGCGCCGGCAAAATTCTACACCGTGAACATCCCGGCGATCCTGGTCTGGGCGCCCGCCCATGTGCTGCCGGGCGTGCTGGCGGTGTCCGCCTTCCACGAATATTTCGGCGTGCCGCACCATGGGCATCCGTTCAAGCACATCTGGATCTTGACCGTGGTCGCGGTTGCGATCGTCGGCGGCGTCGCAGTGTGGATCTATCGCCGGCGGAATGCCGGCGGTGTCGCGGTGAAGCCGCAGGGGTAGCTGTCGCCACACCTCCGCTGTCGTCCCGGCCTAGCGCGCAATTGCGCGCGGGGGGCCGGGACCCATAACCACTGAACTTGGTTTGGCGAAGGCTCGCCGTCCAGTACTACTGTCCGCTATCGATAGATCACGCGGTATGGGTCCCGGCCTTCGCCGGGACGACGACCGACCTCCGCCCCGGCGCCGGCCCCACATACCTTGCCCTCGGCCTGATCAACTTCCCGAACTGCAATTGCTCGCTGGCATGGGCGATCCAGCCGACGCTGCGGGCCATGGCGAACAGAGCGAGCTCGCTGCCGGCCGGCAGGCGCAGGGCATGCACCAGCACCGCGAGCGCGTAGTCGATATTGACGAATTCGCCGGTCGCTTCCGCAATCCGCTCCGGCACCTCGCGCGTGAATTTTCGCGGCGCGCCGGCGCGCGACAGGGCATTCAGCAGCGATTGCGCGCGGGGATCGCCGCGCTTGTAGACGCCGTGGCCGAAGCCGGCAAAGCGCTCGCCGAGCGCGACGCGCTCGCGCACCATGGGCGCGACATCGCGGTCCACCAGCGTCTTGACGAGCTGCGAGGCCAGCACGCCGGCGCCGCCGTGCTTTGGACCTTTCAGCGCGGCGAGGCCGGCGATGACGGCGTCATAGAGATTGAGGCCGGTGGAGGCCGCGCAGCGCGCCGTGAAGGTCGACGCGTTGAGCTCGTGATCGGCCAGCAGGACGAGCGCGCGGCGGATCAGGTCGGGCGCATGCTTGTTATCGGGCGCCCACGCCTTTGCGACCTGGTGATGCAGCGGCTCGGCTGATGGCTCGGCATTGAGCATGGTCGCGACCAGCAGCCGCACAATGCGCGCGCCGACCATGGCGCGGCCATCGGGAGCGCGGGTGAAGGCACGGGGATCGGCACTCGCGGCGAGCGCCAGTACCGCAATCGCACGGTCGATTGGTGCCGCGCGGCGCGCGGCGTCTGCGATCACGTGCATCTCGTCGGATAGTGCGGGCTGATTGTCGGGTGCGAACGGATCGACATCCGAGACGTCCCAAAGCAGCGTGGCGGCGTGCTCCAGCGTGTCGTTCTCGGCGAGATCGACGCAATTGACCCCGCGATAGATCGCGCCCTCCTCGGTGATGGTCGAGATCTCCGTGTCCATGACGGGCAGGTCGGCATCGAAGCTGCGCAGGCCGCGGGGCTCCGGCGACGGGACGCGGCGCTCCTTGAGAGCGCGGACGTCCTCGGCGCGGTAGCGGTTTTTCCGCGAGTCCGGCGTCGGCTCGGAGCGGATCAGGCCGCGGCTGACATAGGCGTAGAGGGTGGCCGGCGAGATCGCGAGCTCGGCGGCGGCTTCCCGAGCGGAGAGGTAGAGCTCGCCAGAATTATTCATATTGATTTATGTAATCAAGATTGATCAATCTGTCGAGAGGCCTGACCTTATCCCTGCGTGCAGTGCAAAAGGAGATCAGGTCATGAACATCCACCTCACCAAAAGCCAGATCGGACTGGACGGAGTTCCCGCGGCCGAGACCGTGCTGAGCCATGTCGACGGCGAGCGCGGCGAGCTGATCATCGCCGGCGAGCATGTCGGCCGCCTCGCTGCACAATCGAGCTTCGAGGGCGTCACCGCCCGGCTCTGGAACGGCGCCAGCAAGACCACCCTCACCGAAGCCAATGTGCGGGCGAGCCTGGGCGCGGGCCGCGAACGTGCGTTTGCCCGCCTGCCGGAGCTTTTGCCGGCGACGAACGGCATGGGCGTCGTTGACGGGTTTCGTGCGGCAGTCGCGGGCCTTCGCGCCGAGCACGGGCTCGCACATGAAGCGACCATCGTCGGCGCGTTTCCGGTGATCGCGGGTGCGCTGGTCCGGCGCGCCAAAGGGCTGGAGCCGATCGCACCCGATCCGAATGTCAGCCACGCCGCCGATACGCTGCGCATGCTGCACGGGCGCGTCCCGGCCGCGCGCGAGGTCACGGCGCTGGACGCCTATCTCGTCACCGCCAGCGACCACGGCATGAATGCCTCGACCTTCACCGCGCGCGTGGTCGCCTCGACGCAGGCCGACCTGTTCGCCGCCGTCACCGCCGGCTATTGCGCGCTGACCGGCCCCTTGCACGGCGGCGCGCCGGAGCCGGTGCTGGAAATGCTCGACGCCATCGGATCGCGCGAGCGCATCCAGCCCTGGGTGGATGCGGCGCTGGCGCGCGGCGAGCGGATGATGGGCTTTGGCCACCGCGTCTATCGCGTGCGCGATCCGCGCGCCGACGTGCTGAAAACCGCGGTCGAGGCGCTCGCCTCCAACGGCACCGACCTGCCATTCGCCGGCGAGGTCGAGGCCTATATCCGCAGCGCGCTGCGCAAGAAGAATCCGGACCGGCCGCTGGAGACGAATGTCGAGTTCTTCACCGCGATCCTGCTCGATGCGCTGGCGATTCCGCGGCAGGCCTTCACGCCGATCTTCGCGGTGGCCCGCAGCGCAGGCTGGACTGCACACGCGCGCGAGCAGCAGCGCACGGGCCGGCTGATCCGGCCGAGCTCGTCCTATGTGGGGGCGATGCCGGAGGGGTAGGGAATACGTAGCCCAGCAGTCAGAACCCGTAGGGTGGGCAAAGGCGCACTTGCGCCGTGCCCACCATCTCTCTCGATCGCGAAAAATGCGTGGGCACGCTTCGCTTTGCCCACCCTACGGCACTGTCGTCCCGGCGAAGGCCGGGACCCATACCGCGTGATTTATCGATGAGATGCGGGTTGATAACGCGGAAAGACTGCTTCACTGCGAGTCTTCGCCAAACCACTCCCTGGGGTTATGGGTCCCGGCGCCCCGCTCGCAATTGCGCGCTAGGCCGGGACGACACCGAGAGTTTGGAGACAGCTAGGGCGCGCGAAGGCCTCAGGCTTCCCGCACCACCGTCTTCAGATAATTATACGCCTTGATGATCTCGATCAGGCGATCCTCGGTGGAGCGGTCGCCGCCGTTGGCGTCGGGGTGGTGCTGCTTGACCAGCGCCTTGTACTTGGTCTTGACGTCGGCGAGCGTGGCGTCGGGGCCGAGACCCATGACCTGGAGTGCCTTGCGCTCGGCGTTCATCACCTTGCGCGTCTCGGCCTTGGGCTGGGCGTCCGGGCCCTTGCGCCAGTTGGCGCGGCCGTTGATCTCGGAGAACATGCTGAACGGATCGGACGCCATGTCGATGTCGGCTTCCGTACCCTTCTTGCCGCCATTGGCACCCATCTTCCAGGTCGGACGATGGCCGGTCAGCGCGTCCTTCTGGTAGCGCGCGACAGCGTCAGCATTCATGCCGGAGAAGAAATTGTAGTTCTGGTTGTACTCGCGCACGTGGTCGAGGCAGAAGTGCCAGTACTCGCGCTGGTTCTCGCGGCCCTTCGGCGCGCGGTGCGCACCCTTGTTCTGGCAGCCTGCCCACTCGCAGCCGACCACGGTGTCGCGCGGCTTCACTTCCGGCTGCTTGCCCCGCGGCTTCACGCGGATGGAGTCGAAGAACTTTGATGAATCGATCGGCATGGCTGACTTTGACTACGCAATGCAAAAACCTTCAAGTCTTGACATTGCAATTAGCTGACCACCCCGGCAATTGACGGGGCTTGGTGACGCGCTTTAATGGCACTCATGGTTATGAAAGACACTATCAGCAACAAGTTGCGGGAAGCTTTCACCCCGGAAAGCCTCGAGGTCGTCGACGAGTCACATTTGCATGAGGGCCACGCCGGCCATCGGCCCAGCGGTGAGACGCACTTCCGCGTTTATATCGTGTCTCAAGCCTTCAAAGGGAAGACCCGGGTCGAACGCCATCGCATGATAAATTCGGCGCTGGCGGCGGAACTCTCCGGCAGCGTGCACGCACTGGCGATCCACGCGCAGGCGCCGGGGGAAGGTTAGCTCTCTTCCCCTTGGTGGCCTTGAACATGATCACAATTGGTCGTCATGCCCGGGCTTGTCCCGGGCATCCACTTTCTTGGTGCAGCCGATGAGACGTGGATGGCCGGGTCATAGGCGAGAGGAAGCGACGCCGTCCTTCGGACGGCTATGCCCGGCCATGACGGTGCGGAACGATCGGGGCGCAAGACCACTAGGTCTAAAACGACGTCCCCGCCCGCCTCCGCTTGGGCTCATCCATCTCGGCCTCGCGCGGCACCGGTGAAATACGGAGCGCGGTGATGCGGTTGCGTTCCCTACGCAGGACGCGGAAGCGGAAGCCGTGGAACGTAAAACTCTGGCCGCGGTCGGGGATCGAACGCGCCTCGTGAATGACGAGGCCGGCGACCGTGGTTGCCTCTTCATCGGGCAGGTGCCAGTCCATGGCGCGGTTGAGGTCGCGGATCGGGACCGAGCCGTCGACCACGACCGAGCCGTCCGGCTGGGCGCGCACGCCGGCGACCACGACGTCGTGCTCGTCGGAGATGTCGCCGACGATTTCTTCCAGAATGTCTTCCAGCGTCACGAGACCTTCAACTTCGCCGTACTCGTCGACGACGAGCGCGAAATGGGTTTTTCGCCGCCGGAACGCCTTGAGCTGCTCGGCGAGCGGCCGCATCTCCGGCACGAACCAGGGCGGCAGCGCAATGGTGGAGACGTCGATGCGCGAGGTATCGCCGTCGGAGGCGCGGATCGCGCGCAGCAGATCCTTGGCGTGAAGCACGCCGATGATGTTTTCCGGCTTCTCGCGCCACAGCGGGATGCGGGTGTATTCGGTCGCCAGCACCTCGCGCACCAGATCGTCCGGCGGCATGTCGGCGTTGATCATCATCATCTCGGTGCGATGGATCATGACGTCGGAGACCTGCAGCTCGCGCAGATCGAGCAGGCCGCCGAGCATGTCGCGATCCTGCTTCTCGACCTTGCCCTCGTGGTGCAACAGGTCGACCGCGCCGCGCAGGCGCTCGGTCGGCGACAGGATCGCCTGATGCTCGCCGGCAAGGCCGAACAGGCGCATCAGCAGGCGCACGATGACCTCGACGATCCGCAGCAGCGGCCCCAGCACGTACATCGTCAGCCGCATCGGGCGCGCGACCGCGAGCGCCATGCGATCCGGCGCGTTGATGGCGATGGTCTTCGGCAGCACCTCGGCGAAGATCACGACCAGAGCGGTCATCACGCCGGTGGCATAGAGCACGCCGACATCGCCGAACCAGGACGTGAAGATGGCGGTCGCCAGCGCGGACGCGCCGATATTGGCGATGTTGTTGCCGAGCAGCAGCGCGCCGATCAGGCGCTCGCGCATGTCCAGCAGATCGGAGACGACGTCGGCGTCGCGATTACCCTGCTTCGACAGCCGCAGCATGCTGGCGCGCGAGGCGCCGGTCAGCGCGGTCTCGCTCGCGGCGAAGAACGCCGAGACCAGGAGGCAGAGGACGACGATGGTGAATCCGAGCCAGTCCATGCACCACTCTAGTTACTTCTAACGCGTTTTCCCGACGCGAACCGGCATCCACGTCGCGCGTCGCGCCTCAAACCTTCTGCGCGAGCTTCTCTTTCAGGAAATCGCGCACCGGGGCGGGCTCGACGTCCTTCGCGATCACCGCGCGACCGACGGCTTCCAGCAGGATAAAGGTGAGCTTGCCGCGCTTGACCTTCTTGTCCTGCGCCATCAGCGCCATCAGCGCGTCGGCATCCGCAAGCCCTTCCTGCGCAAAACCCGCGATATCCTGCAAGCGCGTCGGCAGACCAGCCTCGATGAGGTGCCGCTCGACGCGTACGGCATCGGCCTCGCCGATCATGCCGAGCTTCGCCGAGAACTGCGCCGCCAGCGTCATGCCGATCGAAACGCCCTCGCCGTGGAACAGGCGATCGGAGAAACCGGTTGCGGCTTCCAGTGCGTGGCCGAAGGTGTGGCCGAGGTTGAGCAGCGCGCGCTCGCCGGTCTCGCGCTCGTCGCGGGTGACGACGCCGGCCTTGGCGCGGCAGGAGGTCGCGATCGCGTGCTCACGCGCGGCACCGCCACTGAAGATGTCGGAATGGTTCTTCTCGAGCCAGGTGAAGAAGGCTTCGTCCCCGAGCACGCCGTATTTGGCGACTTCGGCGTAGCCGGCGCGGAACTGCCGCGGCGACAGCGTGTCGAGCACGGCGGTGTCGGCGATGACCAGCACCGGCTGGTGGAAGGCGCCGAGCAGATTCTTGCCCTGCGGCGAGTTGATGCCGGTCTTGCCGCCGACGGATGAATCGACCTGCGCCAGCAGCGAGGTCGGCACCTGCACGAAATCGACGCCGCGGCGCAGGATCGCCGCCGCAAAGCCGGCGAGATCGCCGACCACGCCGCCGCCGAGCGCGATGACGAGATCGTTGCGTTCGATCTTCGCGGCGATCAGGGCCTCGCTGACCTTTTCGAGGCCGGCATAGGTCTTTGAGATCTCGCCTTCCTCGACGACGATGCGCGAGGTCGGGATGCCGCTGGCTGCGAGCGAGGCCTCGGCCGGCTCCAGCCAGTGCTTTGCAACGGTGCGATCCGTCACGATCGCCGTGCGCACGCCGGGGCGCAAAGCGGCGACGCGCTCGCCGAGCGAGGACAGCACGCCGCGGCCGATGACGATGTCATAGGCGCGGTCGCCGAGCGCGACGTCGACGTTGACGGGATCGGAATGTTTCAACGGCGCAGTCATCGTCCGGCACTCGCAACGTCGGCAGGTGGTGGGGGCGCGGCCTGCTCGCCGCAGAGATGGGCGCGCAGCGTCTCGATGGTCTCCTCGACGATCTTGTCGTGCGGCACGTCGCGCGAGGCGATGGTGAGGTCGGCCTTGCCGTAGATCGGCTCGCGCTCGGTGAGCAGGCGCGTGACGGTTCCCTCGGGATCCGCGGTCTGCAGCAGCGGACGGTCGGCACGGCGGCGGACGCGGCGCATGATGACGTCGTGGTCCGCCCTGAGCCAGATCGAGATCGCCTTGGCCGCGATGCGGGTCCGCGTCTCCTCGCGCATGAAGGCGCCGCCGCCGGTCGCCAGCACCAGCGGACCGCCCTCGAGCAGGCGGGCGATCACGCGGGCCTCGCCGTCGCGGAAATGCGCCTCGCCGTGGCGCTCGAAGATTTCCGGTATGGTCATGCCGGCCGCCGCCTCGATCTCGGTGTCGGCATCGACGAAAGGCAGCTTGAGCCGCGCCGCCATGCGGCGGCCGATGGTGGATTTGCCCACCCCCATCATGCCGACGAGCACGATCGAGCGCGCGCCGAGCGCCGACAGGATGTCGGCCTCAGTCGAAGCGGGAATCGGCAACGCGGCGTCGGACATCAATCTCGCTCGATCTGCCGCCAAAGGCGGCATGGTTTGGCCACCTATACGACCCCGCAGGGGCCCTCGCCAGAGGACTCTTGCCACGAAACGGCGAACATGTTGGATGATTTCATTGGTTAATTCGCCCGCCCGGCCCCCTACCAAGTCCGTATAGAGACCCAAGACCGATGCCCAGCCTGTTCCGCTTCCTGACGGTCGTCGCCGTGCTCGCCGGCATCGTCTATGGCGTGATTTTCGCGCTGGCGAACTTCGTGAGTCCGAAGCCGCGGGACATGACGGTGACGATCCCGCCGGATAAGTTTCTCAAGAAATAGCAGCTAGGCTCCGGGGCATGCGTGCAAAGCCCTCAGACACCAAGCTCACCGGCCTGTTCCTCGACATGCTCGCGGCGGAACAGGGCGCCGGCCCCAACACGCTCGACGCCTATCGCCGCGACCTCACCGATTTCTCGGAATTTTTGGGCCGCGTCGGCCACAGTTTTGCCGACGCGGAAACGCAAATCCTGCGCGACTATCTCGCCGATCTCGACACGCGCGGCTTCAAATCCACCAGCGTGGCGCGGCGGCTGTCGGCGATGCGGCATCTCTACCGCTTCCTGCTGAACGAGCGCATTCGTACCGACGATCCCGCGGCGATCCTGTCCGGCCCGAAGCGCGGCCGCGGCCTGCCGAAAGTGCTGTCGATCGCCGATGTCGACCGCATGCTCCGCCGCGCCAAGGAATTGAGCGAGGCGGAAGAGGCCTCGCCGTCGAAACGGCTGCGGGCTTTAAGGCTCTACTGCCTGCTCGAGGTGCTCTACGCCACGGGCCTGCGCGTCTCCGAGCTGGTGGCGCTGCCGCGCTCGGCGGCCAAGCGCGACGCGCGCATGATCGTGGTGCGCGGCAAGGGCAACAAGGAACGCCTGGTGCCGCTCAACGACGCTTCGCGCCAGGCGATGGCGGATTATCTCGCCGCGACGGAGGCCGCGAAGACGGAGAAGAAGAAAGACAGCCTCGCTGCGGCGAAATGGCTGTTCCCCTCCTTCGGCGAGAGCGGACATCTGACGCGGCAGCACTTTGCCCGCGATCTGAAGGAGCTCGCGGTGGCCTCCGGCCTGCAGGCCCGGCTGGTCTCGCCGCACGTGCTGCGCCACGCCTTCGCCAGCCATCTGCTGCACAACGGCGCCGACTTGCGCATCGTGCAGACGCTGCTGGGACACACCGACATCTCCACGACCCAGATCTACACCCACGTGGTCGAGGAGCGGCTGAAGAGCCTGGTCCGCGACCTGCACCCGCTGGCGGAGAAGTAGGTCCGGCTCTCTTTTCAACGTCGTCCCGGCGAAGGCCGGGACCCATAACCACAGGGAGCAGTTTGGCGAAGATCCGTCGTTCCGTACTCATGCCGCCTGCAATCGAAAGACCTCGCGGTATGGGTCCCGGCCTTCGCCGGGACGACAAACTCCGCCTTGACTTCGGCCACATCTCCGCAGAAAGAGCCGTGGCCTTTCGACTGATTTGGCCGGCTGCCACGAGCACACAAGCCAACCCGTTGAAGAAGCTAAACTTCTTTCCGCGACCCGAACCTCGCTTCGCTTCTTTCGCCCCGTCCCCCTATACTGAGTTGATGCAAGACCAGATGCGCAGCTATCTCGACTTCGAAAAGCCCGTCGCCGAGCTCGACTCCAAGGTCGACGAATTGCGCGCGCTCGCCGCCACCGGCACCGACATCAGCGACGAGATCGGCCGGATCGAGGACAAGGCGGCGCAGGCGCTGGCCGACCTCTATACGAACCTGACGCCCTGGCAGAAGACGCTGGTGGCGCGGCATCCGCAGCGGCCGCATTTCAACGACTTCATCAAGGGCCTGGTCACCGAATTCACCCCGCTCGCCGGCGACCGCAAGTTCGGCGAGGACGAGGCGCTGGTCGCCGGCTTCGGCCGCTTCCGCGGCGAGCCGATCTGCGTGATGGGCCAGGAAAAGGGCGATTCCACCGAGAGCCGGATCCGGCACAATTTCGGCATGGCGCGGCCCGAAGGCTATCGCAAATGCGTGCGGCTGATGGAGATGGCCGAGCGGTTCGGCCTTCCCGTGCTGTCGCTCGCCGATTCCGCCGGCGCCTATCCCGGCATCGGCGCCGAGGAGCGCGGCCAGGCCGAGGCGATCGCGCGCTCGACCGATGCGTGCCTCGCGCTCACCGTGCCGAACGTCGCCATCATCACCGGCGAGGGCATGTCGGGCGGCGCCATCGCCATCACCACCGCCAACAAGGTCCTGATGCTGGAGCACGCCATCTACAGCGTGATCTCGCCGGAAGCCGCCTCCTCCATCCTCTGGCGCGACGGCACCAAGGCGCAGGAAGCCGCCAACAACATGAAGATCACCGCCCAGGACATGCTCCGCTTCGGGGTGATCGACCAGATCCTGAAGGAGCCGGTCGGCGGCGCCCATCGCGACCCCGCCGCCATGATCGCCACCACGGGCGATGCCATCGCCAAGGCCTTCGACGAGCTCAAGGGCCTGGACGGCGACGGCATCCGCAAGCAGCGGCGGCAGAAATTCCTCGATATCGGCCGGAAACTGGGCTGATTCGGACCGGTTTCGGTGCCGTAGGGTGGGCAAAGGCGCGAAGCGCCGTGCCCACGGACAGGTCGGATTGCGCGAAATGGTGGGCACGCTGCGCTTTGCCCACCCTACGAGACCTCCCCCAGCCGCCCCCCGGTAACCCCCCGTTAACCCTTTTTTTGCCCAAATCAGCGATCTGAGTCCCAATTGGGCCGGAAGGCCCAAGTAAGGCCCAAAGTCGCGTCCATTTAGGCTTCGTTGACCATGCCACTGGGCCAACGCCCTCGTGATCCCCGCTCGGGTTGCGACCACATGACCCAGAGGTTAGAATTTTAATCAATGGCTTCAGGGCATAAGCGCTGGAGCGTGGTCTGAGAGAGCCCGTCGCGACGGGGGCAGATCATGCTCTGAACGAATTGGGGTTCGCGCTCTCTGCCCGGCACGGTGTGGGGTCCATCTTGATTTCTCGTTCGCTTGCTCGCGCGCTCTTGGCTTCGGTTGCGCTGATGACGGCCGGCGTCCTGCTGTCCGGCTGCGATACCGACCAGGTCTCGCTCGCGACCAACGCCAAGGCCAACCAGCCGGTGCCGCCGAAACTTCTCGCCGCGATGGTCGAGAAGGACATGGACCTGCAGTCGCCGATCCTGGTGCGCCTGTTCAAGCAGGAGGCCGAGCTCGAGGTCTGGAAGCAGGCGCGCAACGGCCAGTTCGTGCTGCTCAAGACCTATCCGATCTGCCGCTGGTCCGGTGATCTCGGTCCGAAGGTGCGCGAAGGCGATCGCCAGGCGCCGGAAGGATTCTACTCGATCAATCCGAGCCAGATGAATCCGCAGTCGGCGTACTACCTCTCCTTCAACACCGGCTATCCGAACGCGTTCGACAAGGCGCTGGGCCGCACCGGCTCGCAGCTGATGGTGCACGGCGACTGTTCTTCGCGCGGCTGTTACGCCATGACCGACGAGCAGATCGCGGAGATCTATTCGCTCGGCCGCGAGTCCTTCTTCGGCGGCCAGAAGGCGTTCCAGCTGCAGGCCTATCCGTTCAAGATGACGCCGGCGAACATGGCCAAGCATCGGAACAATCCGAACATGGCCTTCTGGAAGATGATCAAGGAAGGCTACGATCATTTCGAGGTGACGCGGCAGGAGCCGAAGGTCGATTTCTGCGAGAAGAAATACGTCTTCGACGCGGCGAAGCCGGCCGACGCCAAGCGCGATCCGGTGTTCGACGCGTCCGCGAAGTGCCCGGCCTATGTGATCCCCGAGGACGTCGCCAGCGCCGTGCGCGAGAAGCAGGGCCGCGACGAGGCGGAATACGCCAAGCTCGTCGCCAGGGGCACGCCGGTCGCGCGCATGAACACCGGCATCGACGGCGGCATGAACAAGATCTTCGCGGCGAAGATTCCGGAAGGCTCGACCGGCCTGTCGGAAGGCGCCGAAGGCACCACGCTGCAGATGCTGGCGATGGCGAAGGCGCCGGGCACGATCCCCGGACACGTCAATCCGCCCAAGCCGAATCTCGATGCGGTCGCCGCCGCGCCTGCGCCGCAGGAAGAGCCTGTCGTCGCCGTCAGCGCGCCCGCCGCGGGCACCCGCGTCGCGACAGCCGCACCCGCCGAGAAATCGCAAGGCGGCGGCTTCTTCTCCAACCTCGGCCGCAAGATGGGCATGGGCACCGCCGATACGACGGCGACCACGCCTCCGCCGCAAGCGACCGCGTCCGTGGCACCTGCCCCGACATCCACTACGCCGCCGACCGCAGCGTCGAGGCTGAAGGCCGCCGTCACCCGCTTCGTGCCGGGCCACGACAAGTCCAAGGATGCAGCAAAGGACACGCCGAAGCCGGCGGTGGCCGCCGCCAAGCCGGCAGAGCCGGCGAAGCCCGACACTCGCCTCGCCCAGACGCGCCCGGCGCTGAAGCCGTCGGTGGGCGATGGCGCGGCTGACAGCGGCCAGATGTCGGGTGCCGCGCCTGTGGTGTCGTCGAACTCTTTCGACAGCCGCTTCGGGGCGGTGAAGTAGGCGGGCATCATAGTCTCCGACGAGAAGTCTCGGCCGCCCTCCCCGCATTTCAAGCACCTAGATTGCGTCTCGTGCCCTCCCTGATACTCTCTAGCTCCAAGGGGCTAAGACTTGGATTGGGAGCGCGCTAAGGGCATCGCTGGAACACCTTGGACGGAGAGCGAGATCTCCGCCGTGGTCGAAAGCTATTTTCGGATGTTAGCCCTTGAAAGGGCGGGCGCGGCTTACAGCAAGGCGCAAAATAGGCGACTGCTCTTGACCACCGTCCATCGCTCCGAAGGGTCAATCGAGCGTAAGCTTCAAAACATCTCCGCAGTTCTCGATAGGCTGGGAGCGCCGTGGATCAATGGCTACAAGCCCCTAGCGCATTATCAGGACGCCTTGGTCGCCGCAGTCGAGCGCAACGTCGGCCAGACGCCGGATGTCCTTTACCCAGCGAATACCGACACTCAACCGCTGGCGCTCAACGATGATGCGGTTTTCGTTGCCCCGCCACCGATCGAAGACCTCGACAAGACGTTGACGCCTGCCGTCCGCCGTTTGGTGGGGAAGTTCGACCCAGCGGAGCGAGATGCCAGGAATCGTCAATTGGGGAAAGCCGGCGAGAGATTCGTCGTGACGTTCGAGCAAGACCGTTTACGACGCGCGGGGCGAGAAGACCTTGCCAACAGCGTTCGCTGGGTCTCCGATTTGGACGGAGACGGCTACGGTTATGACGTCCGCTCATTTGAAGCTGACGGCCAAGAACGACTGTTAGAGGTCAAGACGACATGCGGGCATGAGCGGACAGCGTTTTGGCTCACAAGGCGCGAGGTCGATGTCGCCGCGGAACGTAGCGACAAGTATCGAATCCGACGAGTCTTTCACTTTCACAATCGCGCGCAGATGTTCGAGATAGCTCCACCACTCGACGGTGCACTTCTCATGGCACCAGCGACGTATTTCGCAGAGCCGAGATAGCGCTCGTTCTGAATCCTGCGTCGTGGTGACGGGTCACCGGCCCGCCCCAATCGCCGGTACGAAAATTGGAACCGTCACCCTGAGGTGGCCGCTTCTTCAGCGGCCCTCGAAGGGCGACGGCCCGGCTGCCCGCTCGGCCGTGCATCCTTCGAGGCTCGACCCGCGATGCCTTGGCATCGCAAGCCTCGCACCTCCAGCGACGATGGCTTCGTCATTGCGCGGGGATGACGGGATTGGCAGGACCTCCCTAAAGCGCGTAGCCCAGATGAGCGTAGCGACATCCGGGAAGATTGCGAGCAGTCCCCGCATATCGCTTCGCTCATGCGGGCCACGACAGTTGAAGTTACGGCGCCAGGTACCGCAGCAGCTCCGGATTGCCGCGCACGTCATTCGCCTGTCCCTGCAGCGCGACGCGACCTCGATCAAGTACGTAGGCGTAGTCGGCGACGCGCAGGGCGAGGTCGAGGTGCTGCTCGACGATGATCACCGCAATGCTCTTGGCGAGCTCGATCAGGCGCTCGGTGATCTCCTCGATGACGCCGATCCAGACGCCTTCGGTCGGCTCGTCCAGCAGCAGCAGTTTTGGATCCCCCAGCATGGCGCGGCCGATGGCGAGCATCTTGCGCTCGCCGCCGGAGAGCGTGCCGGCGGGCTGGTCGAGGCGCTGGCCGAGCTTTGGGAAGATCGCCAGCACGCGGTCGACGGCATTGGCATCCTTGTTCGCGAGCGAGCCGACCGCGAGATTGTCGCGCACCGACAGGCGCGCGAACACCGAATGCTCCTGCGGGACGTAGCCGATGCCGGCGCGGACGCGCTCCTGGGTGGCGCGGCGGCTGATGTCGCGGCCGTCGAAGGCGAGCTCGCCCTTCCACGCCGGCAGCTCGCCGACGATGGTCTTCATCAGCGTGGTCTTGCCGGCGCCGTTGCGGCCGAGCACGGCGACGCCGCCGCGCCAGGGGATGCCGAGCGTGACGTCGAACAGGACCTGGCTGCGGCCATAGCCGGCGTCGAGATGCTTGATGTCCAAAAATTCAGGCACGGCGCAGATAGATCTCCTGGACGGATGTGTTGGCCTGGATCTCCGACACCGTGCCGGAGGCCAGCACCTTGCCCTGGTCGAGCACGGTGAGGCGGTCGCAGATGTCACGGATGAAATCGAGATCGTGCTCGACGATCACGAGCGAGCAATGCTTTTTGATCGGCTGCAGCAGTTCGCCGGTGACGCGGCGTTCCTCGAGGCTCATGCCGCCGGTGGGCTCGTCGAGCAGCAGCAGCTTCGGCTTGCCCGCCAGCGCCATCGCGATCTCCAGCCATTGCTGCTGGCCGTGCGACAGCGCGGCGGCGGCATCGAAGGCGCGGTCGGCGAGGCGGAATTGCGTCAGCATGGCCATGACCTGGTCGTGCAACGCGCCGCGGGTGCGCGAGAACACCAGGTCGAACAGCGAGGACTGCGCCTGCAGCGCGAGCAGGATGTTGTCGTAGAGCGTCAGCGACGGTAGCACCGACGTGATCTGGAATTTCAGGCTCATGCCGGCGCGCGCCCGCTCGGTCGGCGTGAACGCGGTGATGTCGGCGTTGACGAAGCTCACCCTGCCCTGCGTCGGTACCTCGGCGCCGGCAATGCACTTCATCAAGGTGCTCTTGCCGGAGCCGTTCGGGCCGATCAGGCCGTGAAACTCGTTCTCGCCGACGGTAAGCGCAGCGCCGTCGAGCGCGGTGAGCTTGCCGAAGACCTTCTTGATGCCGGCGGCTTCAAGGAGCATTGCGCTTCTCCTTGCGGGCCGCACCGAAGCTGCCGACCCGTTCGCGCTCGCCGAGCACGAAGCTGATGAGGCCCAGCGGCCGGAACAGGATCACCAGCAACAACAGCAATCCCAGAATGATCGGCCAGATGTCGCGGTAATTGTCCGAGAGCCAGAAGCTGACGCCCTCGACGATGACGGTGCCGATGACGGCGCCGATCAGCGTGCCGGAACCACCAAACAAAACGTAGAGCACCACCTGGGTGGAGACCACGACGCCCACCATGTTGGGCCACACAAAACCTTCGTGGAAGGCATAGAGGCTGCCGGCGAGACCTGCGATGGCGCCGCCGATCGCGAAGATGATCGCCTTGAGATGCTGCGCCTTGTAGCCGAAGAAGGCGATGCGCTGCTCGTTCTCGCGAAGGCCCGCGAGCGCAAGGCCGAATTGCGACCGCACCAGGAAGCGGCAGAGCAGATAGACCACGACGAGGATGCCGAGCACGAGATAGTAGAACGCCGGCCCTTCCGTGAACTCGTAGCCACCGAGCGACATCGGCGCGATCGAGGGAATGCCGTTCTGGCCGCCGAGATAATACCAGCCGCGCGCGAGCCGATCGGCGGCGTAGGAGCCGGTGAGCGTGCCGAGCGAGACGAAGATCACGCTGGAGGGATGCCGCCCCAGCAGCAGGAAGCCGCCGAGCAGAAGCGCGAAGGCGAGGCCGATCAGCGTGCCCGCCGGCAGCACCAGGAAGATGTTGGTGATGTCGAGGTCACGTGCGAGCAGCGCGACGCCGTAGCCGGCCGAGCCGAAGAACAGGGCCTGGCCGAAGCTCATGATGCCGGCGTAACCCCAGACCAGATCGAACGACAGCGCGAACAGCGCGAGGATGATCACGCGCGTCGCGAACACGGTGAGATAATCCTGCAGCACCAGCGGCGCGACGAGCGCGGCGATGAGCACCACGCCCTCAACGATCGGCAGGACCTTTCGCCCTGCCTTGACTTGGTCCCTGGCCTGCCCCGTTGCCACGCGTTCAGCCATCGCGTCGTCCGCTTCGTCGCCGGCGATGGCCTCTCTTACCACACTCATCGACTTCGGCATTCTGCCTCAGCATTCCTTGGGATCGACGAGGCCATTGCTGCGGGCGACGATCTCGTAATTCCCGCCCTTGGCGACGGCGGTGTACATCTTCATCTTGCAGTGCCGCTTACCCGGCACCATCTCGGCCGGTCCCCCGGGACCTTCGGCGATCTTGGCATGGTCGAGCGCGGCCGCGACCGACTCGCGGTCGATCTTGCCGGCTTCCTTGACCGCGGCTTCCCACAGCTTCAGGCCGCGATAGGTGCCGGTGGCGGCGCTGCCGGCGGCGAACAGGAAGTTGCCCGGAAAGTCCTTCTCATAGGCCGCCTGGATTTTTGCGTCGAACGGGCTCTCCTTGGTCAGCACCTTGAAATAGTCGAGGCAGCTCGCGAGCCCCTCGATCTCGGCGGCCTGGTTGATGTTGAGCGTGTTCTCGTCATAGTAGACGCAGGCGAGACGGCCGCCATTCTTGAGGAAGCCGGCTTCATAAAGCTGCTTGAAGAACGGGCCGACACCGGGCGGGATGACGGTGTTGAAAACGACGTCGACCTTGTTGGAGATGATGCGGTTGACGGTCGCGGAGAAGTCGACCTGGTCGAGCGGATAGTATTCCTCGAACACGACCTCGCCGCCGTTCGCCTCGATCACCTTGCGCGCATAGACGTTGAGCGTGTGCGGCCAGACATAGTTGGCGCTCGGCAGCGCGAACTTCTTGCCGCCGTTCTTGATCAGCCAGGGGATGAATTCGTCGCATTGCTGCGCCGGCGTCGGGCCGGTGCAGAACAGATAGGGCGTGCACTCCTTGCCCTCGTAGAGCTGCGGATAGATGTAGAGCGTCTTACCGCGCGCCACGATCGGGTCCTTGATCGCGTTGCGCATCGAGGAGGTGATGCCGCCCAGCACCATGTCCACCTTGTCGCGCTGGATCAGCTTGCGCACGTTGCCGACCGCGACCGATTCGTTCGACGCGGTGTCCTCGATATAGAGCTCGAGCGGACGGCCGAGCAGGCCGCCGGAATTGTTGATCTCCTTGATCACCATCTTGGCGACATTGGCATCGGCATTGCCGGCATAGGCGATCGGGCCGGTGAGGTCGGTGGCGATGCCGACCTTGATCGGCCCCTCAGCCGCATTCGCCCAGGGTGCCGGGACGACCCAGCTTCCGACGCCGGTTGCGACCGCGCCGGACGCGAAGGCCAGATTGGAGAGAAAGCGGCGGCGTGAAAGCTGAGTGCGATCGAACATGTGACTAAACCCCTTTTCCAGCGATGAGGCCCTGCGGGCGGAATTTGATGAAGACAATGGCGAGCACGAAGACGAGGACGTCGGCGACGACAGGCGCCATGACCCAGGGTAAAGCGGCGCTGAGCGTGCCGATGACGCCGGCGCCCGCGACCGGCCCGATGAAGGAGCCGACCCCGCCGACCATGACCGCGACGAAACCCTGGATGAGGAAGCGCAGGCCGAGATCGGCATAGAGGCTGAACACCGGCACGATCAGCGCACCGGCAAGGCCGGCGAGCGCAGAGCCGAATGCGAAAGTGGCGCCGTACATCAGGGGCGTCGAGATGCCCGAGGCGCGCGCCAGCGCGGGATTTTCCAGCGTGGCGCGCATGCGCAGGCCGAAGCTCGTGCGCGACAGCAGCAGATAGCAGCCGGCCATCACCAGCAGCGTGATGACGATGATGGTGAAGCGCCAGGCCGAGATGTGGATGGTGCCGAAATCGATGGAGCCGCCGATCGGCTCGGGCACGGTGAGATAGAAGCCGCCGATCAGCCCGCGCACGGCCTCGCGAATGATGAGACCGAGCGCGTAGGTGCCGAGCATGGCGACGATCGGCGCCGCATAGAAGCGGCGGATGATCAGCGCCTCGAGCACGAAGCCAAGCGCGCCGACCACGAAGGGCGCGGCGACCATGCCCGCCCAGATCGGCAGGCCCTTGGCGTAGGCGAGATAGGTGATGTAGGCCCCGAGCAGGACGAACTCGCCCTGCGCGAAGTTGAAGATGCCCATCATGCTGGCGATGATCCCGAGCCCCAGCACGATCAGGACGATGATCGCGCCGAAGCTCAGGATCTCGAACGCCGCGACGAACGCATTAGCCATTTGCCGTTCCGTCCGTCTTTATCGATATCCCGCTCACATCTTCTTCCAGTCGCCGATCTGCTCGAACGCATGGGCGGCGCGGTAGATGGTGGATTCCTCGAACATGCGCCCGACCAGCATCAGGCCGACCGGCAGGCCGTCGACCATGCCGCAGGGCAGCGACATCGCGGGATGGTGGGTGATGTCGAACGGCGCGGTGTTGGAGATCATCTCGAGTGCTCGGGCGACGTATTCCTCGCGGCTGGCATTGGGCTCAGGCAGCTTGGTCGCCTTCATCGGCGTGGTCGGCATCAGCAGCAGGTCGTAGTCGCCGAACGCCTTGTCGTAGGCCGCAGTCAACCGACGGGAGATGTTGAGCGCCTTTCCGTAGAAGCGTGGACCGAAATTGTTGTTGATGTAGGTGCCGAGCATCATGAACAGCTTCGTGGTCTCGGACAGCGAGTCGGCCTGCCGGCGCCAGCCGCGATGGAAATCCATCAGCGAGGTCGAATAGAGATCGCCACGGCTGAGGCCGTAACCGTCGCCGAACATCATGGTCTGGGTCAGGCCTTCGGTGCCGATGGGGGTCCAGATCGCGCCGCCCAGCAGATGCATCGGGATCGACACCGTCTCGACGCTGGCTCCAAGATCCTTGAAGCGCTTTGCCGCCTCGCGCACGCTTTCATTCACCGCCGCCTCTGCGGTCGGCTGCTCGAAACCCTCCTTGACGATGCCGATCCTCATGCCCTTGACGCCCTGGCCGAGCGCCTTGGTGTACTCCTCGACCTTCGGAGCCTTGATACGTGGATCGTAGCCGTCGTCGCCGGCGAGCACTTCGAGCAGCAGCGCGTTGTCGGCAACCGTTGCGGTCATCGGGCCGGTATGATCGACATAGATCTCGATCGGCATGATCCCGGTATAGGGCACGAGTCCCCAGGTCGGCTTCATGCCGTAGATGCCGCAGAACGAGGACGGCATGCGGATCGAGCCGCCCTGATCGCCGCCGATTGCCATGTCGACCTCGCCGAGCGCGACCACGACGCCCGAGCCCGACGACGAGCCGCCGGCGGAGTACCCCATCTTGTGCGGATTGTGCACCGCCCCGAAGGAGCCGGTATGGCTGCCGCCGGACAGGCAGAAATGCTCGCAATGCACCTTGCCTTTGATCTCGGCGCCGGCATCCAGCATGCGCGTGACGATGGTGGCGTCGAAATCGGGCACATAGCCTTCCAGCGTCGACGAGCCGTTGGTCATGGGCACGCCGGCGAGCATGATGTTGTCCTTCAGCGCGACGGTCTTGCCCTTGAGCTTGCCGCTCGCCGCCCCCTTCACGGTGGACTTGCGATACCAGGCGTTGCGCGGGTTCTCTTCGGCCGAGGGCCGATAGCCCGGCGTGCGCGGATATTTCACTTCGGGCACCTCGTCCGGCATCGCGCCGACGAGATTGTAGGCCTCGATCGAGCCCTGCATCAGGCCGCGAAACGAGGCGACATCGTCGTCAGTGAGCGAAAGGCCGCACTGCTCGGCGACGCTGCGAAGCTGGGCGGTCGTGGGAAGGACAACTGTCACGGCGCTCTCCTGAAGTTTCTTGAGACAAGCATTGGGCGCAGCCGCCCGTGCACGACGCGCACGATCGGCCTCGCTGAAACATTCAAAACGGAAATATTTTCCTTTTCAAGTATTATTTTGAATCGAGGGCGCGCGCGGATCGTCGCGGGCGCGTCAGATCGGCTTGATCAGCTTGAAGTCGAGACCGTCGGCCACGGCGAGATGCATCGGCATGCGCGCGTGCCCGTTGCGGACGGTGACCTGACCGCGGGCGCCGCTATAGGAAATGTTGCGGCCGGCCGCGAGCATCGGCCCCATCGCGAGCGAACCGGCCTTGTTCGCGACAGCTTCGAGAAAGCGCATGCCTTCGTAGCTGGACTGCCCGACCGAGCCGATCGGCGGCGCATTCGGTCCGAACATCGCACGATAACGGCTCTGGAAATCGTCATTGGCGCGCGCGCCGGTGCCGGTGAAATAGCCCGAAGCGCAGTACATGTTCTCGCTGTTGTCGGCACCGATGCCGAGCAGCACGGTGTCGTCCATCGCGCCGGCCAGCCGCAGCGTGGTGGCGCCGAGGCCCCATTCGCCGAAGGCGCGATTGAAGGTGCTGCTGTCGGTGCCGATCAGCGAGATCAGCACGACGTCGGGCCGCGCGGCGCGGATGCGCGCCAGATGCGGTTCGTGATTGTCCTCGCCGAGCGGAACGAACTCCTCGCCGACGACATGACCGCCGGTTTCCCTGATGTAGTTCTTCACCGCGCGGTGCGACTGCCAGGGCCAGACATAGTCGCTGCCGATCAGGTACCAGCGCTGCGCCTTCTTGACGTCGGCCAGCCAGTGGATCGCCGGCCGGCTCTGCCAGCGCGGCGTCTCGCCGATCGCCATCACGCCGGGCGTGCGCTCGCCGCCCTCGTAGACCGGCGTGTAGATGTAGGGGATGCGATGACGCCTGGTGACGTCGCGGAGACCGACACGGACCGCGCTGGTGTGGAGGCCCACGATGAGATCGACCTCGTCGAAGGCGATGGCCTGCTCGGCGCGGTTCAGAACCTCGTCGAGCGGCCCGCCGGCGTCGTAGATCGACAGCTCGATCTCGCGGCCGAGGATGCCGCCGCGCTTGTTGATCTCGGCAACGGCGAGCTGCGCGCTGTTGGTGGCGCAGGGGCCCCATACCCCTGGCGATCCGGTGCAGCAGATGAATCCGCCGACGCGGAGCCTGTTGGTGCCGCGCCGCCTGAACAAGGCGTGGTCGCTCGGCGACAGCGCGCCGTCAGCCGCCGATGACGACAGATTCCTGAACAGCAAGGACGGCGGCAACGCCGGACCGCCGTGAGCCGGGAAGTTTACCGTCGCGCGCACGCCAACTCCTGTCTGGTGCCAGACTTGAAAGCCTATTGAGCAGGCGGCCGCGGCTTCCGCCCTTTTGTTGGGCAATCATCCTATTTTGAAAATATTGAATATTCAACAATTGAAGTGCATATAGATGCAGCATTGATTGCAAGACATTCACTCATTTGGGTCAAGACGAAGTCTTAGCCGTGGCAAAATCCAACGCTCCAATCACCGAACACCTCGCTTATCTGCTCGCGCAAGCCAACCGGGAGATCAACCGGCAGCTGGAACTCCGGTTGAGCAAGGAGGGCGTTCCGGTCGAGCAATGGCGCATCCTGAAAGTGCTGTCGGACGGCGACGGCCATTCGATGGGCGAGCTTGCGGACGCGGTGCTGCTCAACCATCCGACGCTGACCAAGATGATCGACCGCATGGTCTCGGACACGCTGGTCTATCGCGTGCAGGACCCCAACGACCGCCGCAAGGTTTTGATGTTCATCTCCGACCGCGGCAAGGTGCTGTGCAAGAGGCTCAACTCGCTCGCGGTGGACCAGGAGGAGCACATCCTGGAAAGCTACGGCGACAAGTCGACGAGCGAGCTGAAGCGGCTGCTGGAGAGCCTGATCGACAGCTCGAATTGAGCGGCGGTCCGGCGCGCGCCCTCGCAGATTCTCGATAGATTTTACGGCATGGGCCCCGCCGTTGCCGGGGGGCCCTGCAGCTTGTTGTGCGGGCATCGCTCCCATGACGTCCGTGCGGTTGACCGCGCGCACCGCAGCTTGCAGGTTGGACCGACCTCATCCCGCCGACACCCCACCCATGCTCAGCGTCACCAGCCTCTGGATTCCCTTCACGATCGTTGCCGCGCTCGGGCAGGTCGCGCGCAATGCGATGCAGCGCTCCCTGACGAAGCCGCTGGGGACCTGGGGCGCGACCAATATCCGCTTCCTGTTCGGCTTCCCGTTCTCGCTGCTGTTCCTAGGGGTGGTGCTGGTCGCGACCGGCGATCATATCGGCATGCCGCCGTCCGTGTTCTGGCCGTGGCTGCTGCTGGGCGCGCTCAGCCAGATCGTCGCGACCGGCCTGATGCTGCTGGCGATGAACGACCGCTCCTTCGTGGTGACGACGGCGTATCTGAAGACCGAGGCGATCCAGACCGCGATCTTCGGCTTCGTCTTCCTCGGCGATCACCTGACCTGGCTGAAGGTGCTGGCGATCGTGATCGCGACCGTCGGCGTCGTCATCACGGCGCTGCGGCCCGGCGGCGAGAAGAGCTTTGCCGAATTGAAGCCGACCATCACCGGCCTCGTCGCGGCCGCGGCCTTCGCGCTGTCTGCCGTCGGCTTCCGCGGCGCCATCATCACGGTGCCTGATGTCTCGTTCGTGACGGCGTCGTCGTTCACGCTGGTGCTCGGCCTGTTCGTGCAGACGCTGGTGCTGACGATCTACCTGCTGCTGCGTGCGCCGGACGTGCTGCGCGGCATCCTCGGGATGTGGCGGCCCTCGATGCTGGCGGGCTTCACCGGTGCCTTCGCCTCGCAGTTCTGGTTTCTGGCGTTCGCGCTGACGGCGGCCGCCAATGTCCGCACACTCGCGCTGATCGAGGTGCTGTTCGCGCAAGGCGTTGCCTACTACTCGTTCAAGCAGCCGATCGCGCCGCGCGAGATTCTTGGCATCGCGCTGATCGTGGTCGGCGTGGCGGTCTTAGTGGGAGTCTAAAGAGCGCGGTTCGCTGCCCAGAGCGGCGCGCGCCTTGGCTCGACCTGCATAGGCTGGCGTCATGTTCGGGTCGCGCCGAATTGCTTCGTTGAAGTCCTTCATTGATTGGTCGTAGCGCTGTGCCTGCAAATGCGCTTCGGCGCGATTCGCATAGGCCAAGGCGTCATCAGGCGCAAGTCTGATAGACTCATCGTAATCTGCGATCGCCCTGTCGAACTCTTTGATTGACCTATATACGGCGCCGCGAGCAATGAATGCCTCGGGCCGCCTCGGATTGGAAGCGATGGCTTCGCTATAGCCGGCGATCGCCCGTTCCGCATTGCCTGTAAAGTAGTGGTGGTGTGCACGGCAAATCAAAGAAGGGTATTTTTCCGTATCCAGACGGACGGATTCTTCGAGATCGGATATTGCTCGAGGCACGTCACCTAGCTCCCGGTAGGCGATTGCCCGGTTACAATATGCGAGCGATTTATGCGCGGGTGCTACGTCAAGCGTATCTATCAGGCTGTTGCAAGATTCGATGCGTCGATCGATTGTCGTGGATTGCTTCCCGGAGCACCACAGCCATTTTTGCGAAGTTGTCTGTGCATGGCTCGCGGCGCCAATCACACAGATGCTGAAGACAGCACAAACCGATTTCCTGCCCAGACTGACCAGCAAAGCCCCCTCCGTCGCAGCCATTCGACTGCAGCGCGAAGAGTGAAGCAAGTGAAACTTTCAGGTCAGTCGGCAGTCGAACGGGGTGCCGCCGTTCGCGGCTGATCGGCTCTTAATTCCGGTCTTCCGGCAGGGTCGGCAGCGGCGAGACCTCGATGCCTTCGTCGATCAGCGACTTCGCCTCTTCCGGCGAGGCCTCGCCGTAGATCGGACGGTGCTCCTTGTCGCCGTAATGCATGGCGCGGGCTTCGTTGGCGAAGCGCTCGCCGACATTGTCGGCGTTCTTGACGATGTGATCGCGCAGCTCCTTGAGCTTGGTGCGGAGCTCGCGCTCCTGCGCCATCAAGAGCGAGGTCGGTCCTGACGGCGCAGCCTCGGGCGCCGGCGTCGAAGCCGGTTCCGGGGGCGGCGTCGCGCGGCCGCGCCCCTTCTTGCCGACGATGCGCGGGGCCATGATCGCCTTGTCGACCTTGGCCGAGCCGCAGATCGGGCAGGTCACCAGCTTGCGCTTCACCTGCGACTCATAGGCCGACGAGCTCTGGAACCAGCTTTCGAACTCGTGGCTGCGGTCGCAGTGAAGTGCGTAGCGGATCATGCCGAGCCCCGCACGAGATGCAGATGGTCCGGCCCCGCCTTGGGGTCGGCGACGCCGAAGCGGCGGCCGTGCTGGAGCGAGGGGATAGCGCGGCGCGCCGTCTCGACCTTGGCCGGATCGATCTTCGCCATGATGATGCCGGGCTCGACGTCACCCTCGGCGAGGATTTCGCCCCAGGGGTCGATGATCAGCGAATGGCCATAGGTCTCGCGCTTGTTCTCGTGGGTGCCGGCCTGGGCAGCGGCGAAGATGAAGCAGCCGGTCTCGATCGCGCGCGCGCGCAGCAGCACGTGCCAATGCGCTTCGCCGGTCTTGCGGGTGAAGGCGGAGGGCACGGTGATGAAATAGGCGCCGCTCTCGGCCAGCGCGCGGTACAGCGCGGGGAAGCGCACGTCGTAGCAGATCGTGAGGCCCACCCGGCCCCAGGGCAGGTCGGAGATCACGGCGGTCTCGCCCGGCTGGTAATTCGCGGATTCGCGATAGCTCTCGCCGTCCGGCAGCTCGATGTCGAACATGTGGATCTTGTCGTAGCTCGCGAGCACATTGCCCTCGGGCCCGATCAGGAAGGAGCGGTTGACCGCCTTCTCCTCGGAGAAGCGCAGCGCCAGCGAGCCGACATGGATGTGGATCTTCAGCTCCGCGGCGAGCGCGCGATACGCCTTCAGCGAGGCGTCGTCCTCTTCGCTCTGCAGATGCTCGAACAGCGCCTTGCGGTTCAGCTGCATCATGTTGCTGACTTCGGGCGTCTGCACGTAGTCGGCGCCGTTGGCGGCGGCCTGGCGGATCAGCCTGGTGGCCTGCGCAAGGCTCGGCTCCGGCAGCAGGCCGGTGCGCATCTGCACCATGGCGGCGGTGAAGGTCCTGTTCTCGCTCATGAGACTGCCTTGACGCTTTCGAGTAGGCCGTCGAGCTTGCCTTCGCGATCGAGCGCGTAGAGATCGTCGCAGCCGCCGATATGGGTTCCGCCGATCCAGATCTGCGGGAAGGTCGAGCCTTCGCCGGCGCGGTCATACATTTCGTCGCGCCAGGACGGGTCCTTGGCGACGTCGAACTCGGTGAAGGTCGCCTTCTTGCGGGTCAGCAGCGATTTGGCGGCGGAACAATAGCCGCACCCGGGCCTGGTGTAGATTTCGACGGCAGTGGTCATGTCGTCCAACGCTCTCATGTCATGAATTCATTGAATTATATGGGACTTCACCTGACCTCCACAACCCGGGCGAAGACCAGCACGTCGACCTGGGCCGCCTTGGCGCGCAGCAGGGCCCGCGCGCAGGCATCCAGCGTCGCGCCCGAGGTCAGGACGTCGTCGACGAGGACGATGCGGCGGCCCTGGACCTCAGCCTGACGGTCGGGGGATACCTGGAATGCGCCCTGCACATTGGTGGCGCGCTGCGCCCGCGACAGGCCGATCTGCTGCTCGGTGGCGCGCACCCGCCGCAGCACCTCGCCCCGGACCCTCACGCCGCTCTGCCGCTCGATCACGCGCGCCAGTGCGCCGGACTGGTTGTAGCGGCGGCGCCAGGCCCGCCGCCAATGCAGCGGCACCGGCACCAGCATGTCGGCCCCATTGAGCAGCTCGCCGCCCGCCCGCGCCATCCAGCGGCCCATGGCGGGCGCGAGATCGGTGCGGTCCTGGTATTTCAGCGCATGCACCAGCGTGCGCGCGACATCGTCGTAACGCACCGCCGCCCGTGCGCGCTGGTAGGCCGGCGGGCTCGCGATCGCCTCCATCGACAGCATGTCGGGGCCGGGGTCATAGACAAAGGGAATGCCGAGCCGCGGGCAATAGGGCCGCTCGATGAACGACAGCCGCGCCCAGCACGAAGCGCAAACGCCCTCCCCGTCCACCGGATCGCGGCACGACACGCACAGCGTCGGCAGCGCGACGTCGAGCGCCAGCCGCGCCGCGCGCGCCAGCACATGGCGGCCGGCCGTCCACGCCGCGCGCAGCGGTGCGGCGATCGAGCGGGTCGGGGCGGCGTCGGCTTCCATGAGGGCAGGCTAGCGGTCCGCTTACGAGGGCTCAAGCCACGCTCTCGTGCCCCGGACGCAGCGCAGCGCCCCCGGCGATGCGCTGCAGAGCCGGGGCTCATGTCGCCGCATTGTACCGTGCCGCCTTCTGGGTCCCGGCTCTGCGCAGCAGCGCTAAGAGCGCTGCAGCGCGTCCGGGACACGCGAGAGGAGATTGCAATGACAGCCATGATCAGCGTAACCAGCGGCATGGCTCAGACCCCGCAGATCCCGCCTGCCCTGTTCGATCGCGCCTTGCTGCATGCGCGGCAGCGGCGTGCGCTGGTGCAGGGTGCCGTGAGCTTCCTGCTCGACCGGGTCGCCGAGGACATGTCCGACCGGCTGGCTGCGGTGATGCGCGAGTTTCACGCGCCGGCCGATCTCTGGACGCCCGGCGATGGGCTGGCGGGATTGCGCGCGCGGCTTCCTTCCATCTCGCACATCGCACTCGATGCGGCCGGTGCGGAAACACTGCCCCTCGCGCCCGAGAGCCTCGATCTCGTCGTCTCGGCGCTGGCGCTGCAGTTCGTCAACGATTTGCCGGGCGTGTTCGCGCAAATCCGGCGGGCGCTGAAGCCGGACGGCCTGCTGCTGGCCGCGATGATCGGCGGCGACAGCCTGACCGAGCTACGACAGGCCTTTGCCGCGGCGGAAGCCGAATGCGAAGGCGGCGTATCGCCGCGCGTGGCGCCGTTCGCCGATTTGCGCGACATCGGCGCGCTGCTGCAGCGGGCGGGATTCGCGCTGCCGGTGACCGACGTCGACCGCGTCGTGGTGCGCTATGGCAATGCGTTCGCGCTGATGCAGGATCTCCGCCGCATGGGCGCGTCCAACATGCTGATCGAGCGGCGCCGCACGCCGACGCGTCGCGCGACGATGCTGCGCATGGCCGAGATCTATGCCGAACGCTTTGCCGATGCCGACGGCCGCATCCGTGCGACCTTCGACATCATCTGGCTGTCCGGCTGGGCGCCGCATGCGAGCCAGCAGCAGCCGCTCAAGCCGGGGTCGGCGAAAGCAAGCCTGGCGGAGGCGGTGAAGAAGGCGGGAGAGGCGTAAGTTCTCTCCTCCGTCATGGCCGGGCTTGTCCCGGCCATCCACGTCTTTCAGACTCGGCACGAAGATCGTGGATGCCCGGGACAAGCCCGGGCATGACGCCGAGAGTGCTGTGGCCCCCTCGGGCCTCACATCAGCAAATCGATCAGATGCGGGATCAGCGGGATGTCCGCGGGCGGCATCGGGTAGTCGCGCAGCTTGTTGGCGCGGACCCAGGCGAGGGTCTGGCCTTCGCGCGGCGTGACCGTGCCCTCCCAGCGCCGGCAGATGTAGAGCGGCATCAGGAGGTGAAACGTCTCGTAGCCGTAGCTGGCGAAGGTCAGCGGCGCCAGGCAGGGCTCGGCGACGGTGATGCCGAGCTCCTCATGCAGCTCGCGGATCAGGCTCTGCTCAGGCCGCTCGCCCGGCTCGAGCTTGCCGCCGGGAAATTCCCAGAGGCCCGCCAGCGACTTGCCTTCGGGACGCTGCGCGATCAGGACGCGCTTGTCGGCGTCGATCAGGGCGCAGGCCACCACCAGTGTCAGTTTGAGATCGGCCATGCGTGAATAGTTCGCTCGCTGAGGCTGGACCGCAACGGTTTGTTAACCCCGTGGCAGCCCGCGTTTCGATACCCCCATAAGTCATATTTAATCGAAGGTTCCTAGAGTGGAAACGATTCAACCATTCCGGGCTCGATCCATGCACGCCGCGATTTACGCCACGATGCGCCGCTTTGTCCGCGAGAAGCGCGGCAACGTCGCCGTGATCTTCGCATTGTGCTGCGTCCCCCTGATCACGGTGGTCGGCTGCGCGGTCGATTACTCCCGGGCGACGCAGGTCCGGTCCAAGCTCCAGGCCGCCGCCGATGCGGCTAGCGTCGGCTCGGTCGCCAAGGCATCGCCGGCCTTTATCGCCGCGGGCTCGATGACCGCGGACGGTGCGATCCCGGCCGGCGTCACCGACGCCAAGAACATCTTCAATGCCAACATCGCCAACCTGACCGGCTATACGCTCACGGCCATCACGCCGACCGTGGTCAAGAGCGGTTCGGCCGTGACCTCGACGGTGACGTTCAGCGCCAGCATCAACACCATGTTCCTCGGCGTGATCGGCAGGACCGCGCTGAACATGAGCGGGACCTCGACCGCGACGGCGACCATGCCGCTCTACATCGACTTCTACCTGCTGCTGGACAATTCTCCGTCGATGGGCGTCGCTGCGACGCCGGCGGACGTCACCAAGATGGTCAACAACACGTCCGACAAATGCGCCTTCGCCTGTCACGACTACAACGACTCGAACAACTACTACAATCTCGCCAAGACGCTCGGCGTGACGACGCGGATCGACGTGCTGCGCAGCGCGACCCAGTCGCTGATGGACACGGCGAGCGCCACCGAGACCTATTCGAACCAGTTCCGCATGGCGATCTACGATTTCGGCGCCTCGTCGAAGACCATCGGCCTGCGCGCGCTGTTCTCGCTGTCGGCCAGCCTGTCGAGCGCCAAGACGGCGGCGGGCGGCATCGACCTGATGGGCGTCTACGGCAACAACGATTCCTACACCGCCGACAAGGACACCCAGTTCAGCACGGTCTTCCCCGCGATCAACAGCGCGATCACCGCGCCGGGTGCAGGCACCTCGGCCGCGCCGATGAAATATCTGTTCTTCGTCTCCGACGGCGTCGCCGACGAGTACAACACCGGCTGCGCCAAGCCGCTCGTCAGCGGTGGACGCTGCCAGTCGCCGATCGACGTCTCGCTCTGCACCACCATCAAGAACCGCGGCATCAAGATCGCGGTGCTCTACACCACCTATCTGCAGCTGCCGACCAATTCCTGGTACATGAGCTACATCGATCCCTTCAACAAGGGACCGTTCGGCCCCTCGCCGAACAGCGAGATCGCGCAGAACATGCAGAGCTGCGCCTCGTCGGGGCTGTATTTCGAGGTGAGCCCGACGCAGGGCATCTCGGACGCCATGAACGCGCTGTTCAAGAAGGCGGTGGCCGACGCAAGGATTTCGGGGTGAGTGTTCACCTCTCCCCGCTTGCGGGGAGAGGTCGGATTGCGCCCGGCGATGCGAAGCATCGTCCGAAACAATCCGGGTGAGGGGGTACAGGTCTCACGGCGATCTCATCCGTAGAGAGGCCCCTCACCCCAACCCTATCAGCGCGAGCGAAGCTCGTCGCGGCCCCGTAAGAACGGGGCGAGGGAGAAGACTCAGGACCTGTAATCCCCGTTGATCGCGACATACTCCTTGGTGAGGTCGCAGGTCATGACGCGGTCGCGGCCCTTGCCGAGGCCGAGCGAGACCTTGATCGCGATCTCCGGCGCCTTCATTGCTTCCGACACCTGCGCCTCGTCATAGGACGGGTCGCGCGCGCCGCTCTTGGCGACGCGGATGCCGTTGAAGGAGATCGAGAGCTTGTCGCGATCGGCCGGCTCGCCGGCCTTGCCGACGGCCATCACCACGCGGCCCCAATTGGCGTCCTCGCCGGCGATCGCGGTCTTGACCAGCGGCGAGTTGGCAATCGACATCGCGATCTTGCGCGCCGAGGCCTTGGTCTTGGCGCCTTCGACGGTGATCTCGACCAGCTTGCGCGCGCCTTCGCCGTCGCGGGCGACCTGCTCGGCGAGGTTGGCGAGCACCTGGTTGAAGGCCTTTACGAAAGCCTTCAGGCGGGGATCGCTGGCCCGGCTGATCTTCGGAGCGCCGTGCGCGGCGGCGGCGCCGGTGGCGAAGGCCAGCAGCGTGTCCGAGGTCGAGGTGTCGCCGTCGATCGTCACCGCATTGAAGGTGTCCTCGACGCCGGCCTTGAGCAGCGCCTGCAGCGCGGCCGGCGCGATCGGGGCATCGGTGAAGATGAAGGACAGCATCGTCGCCATATCAGGCGCGATCATGCCCGCGCCCTTGGCCATGCCGTTGATGGTGACCTTGGCCTTGCCGAGCTTGACGGTCGCGGTCGCGACCTTCGGGAAGGTGTCGGTGGTCATGATCGCCTTGGCGGCGGCAAGGTAGTCGCCTGCTTCCGCGGTCTCGGCGAGGCGGCCCAGCACGCCGTCGAACTTGGTCGCGTCCAGCGGCTCGCCGATCACGCCGGTCGAGGCCAGGAAGATCTCGCTCTCGCTGCAGCCGACGGCCTTGGCCGCGATCTTGGCGGTCAGCGCCGTGGACGCGCGCCCGGTCTTGCCGGTGAAGGCGTTGGCATTGCCGGAATTGACCACCAGCGCGCGCGCCTTGCCGCCCTTCAGTTTTGCACGGCACCATTCGACCGGAGCGGACGGGCACTTCGACTTGGTGAAGACACCGGCGACCGCGGTGCCCTTGTCCATCACCGCCAGCAGCACGTCGGTGCGGTTCTTGTAGCGGATGCCGGCCTCGGCGGTCGCAAGACGGATGCCCGCGATGACGGGCATGTCGGGAACGTTCTTTGGGGCGAGCGGGGAGACGGTTGAGGACATCGCGGGGCTTCCGGTAACGGGGGCGGGAGGCGCTTCCTATCATCTCACTCGGTGGATTGGGAGAGGCGCACCGCATACACCCCGTCGTCCTGGCGAAAGCCAGGACCCATACGCCGCAGCAAGAGTTGGTTTGCGCGGGTGGCGATTGCCTTCGTGAACAATTGATGACGGTGGTAATGGGTCCTGGCTTTCGCCAGGACGACGGCTGCATTTGCAGCGCCCGTCCACGCCAAAACGCAAATGGCCGGGACATGCCCGGCCATCGCAACATCGAAATGTCTTCGCGGTCTTACTTCTTGGCGGGAGGCGCCATCTTGCTGTCGGAGGGCTTCGCCGCGTCGGCCGGCTTAGCATCCGACTTGGCATCCGCCGCCGGCTGGTCCAGCCGCTCGACCTTGGCCTCGGCGCGCAGCTTGGCGACATAGTCGGCCTGGGCCTTGCGGGTGACGTAGTTCTCGATCTGGGCCTTGACCTGCTCGAAGTCCGGCGCCTTGCGGCTGCGCTTTTCCTCGACCTTGATGATGTGCCAGCCGAACTGCGACTTCACGGGGTCGGAGATCTTGCCCGGCTCCAGCGCGAACGCCACGGCCGAGAACTCCGGCACCATCTGCTCCTTGGTGAAGAAGCCGAGGTCGCCGCCGTCCGCGGAGCCCGGATCCTTGGACTTCTTCTTGGCGAGTTCGGCGAAATCGGCGCCCTTGTCGAGCTCGGCCTTCACCGCCTTGGCCTCGTCCTCGGTCTCGACCAGGATGTGGCGGGCGCGCACTTCCTGCTCGCCGGTGATCTGCTTGGAGGCCTCCTCGTAGACCTTCTTCATGGCGTCCGGGGTGGTGGCGGCCTTGCCTTCCTGGGCCAGCAGGCTGTCCATCAGCAGGCGGGTACGGGCGAACGCCAGGCGCTTCTTGAACTCCTCGCTGTCGGCGACCTTCTTGTCCTCGGCGGCCTTGCCGACGATCTTCATGTCGATCAGGAACGACAGGACGTTCTCATCCTTGGTCGCGGGGTCCATCTGGGCGAGGCTCGGTCCGAGTTCCTCCTCGGCCAGGGCCACATCGCTCTTCTTGATCTCGGCGCCATTGACCTTCGCCAGGATCGGATCGTCCGCAGCCCGGCCGGGACCCGCGATCAGCGCCAGCGCAAGGCAGCCCACGAGGGCGGTGGCGAGGCCGAAGCGCAGGCCGGTTTTGGTTACCGGGAACGAGGTGGTCATGGAAAATCCTTTTGTTGAAGCAGGGGGCTGCTCGAGCGGGGCGGACACTCGCCCAATTCAGGGGGGCTTGGCAACGCGAAAAGTCTGTCAAAATGATGAATTAGCCGCAATGCGCCCGCCGTTGACAAGGCCCTGACCGGGCCATATCTCTGCCCGGTCGCGACCATGGCGATGGCGTTTATTTTGCTGCGTTTTTGGCCGTTGAACCCAGACTTGCCCAATTCCCACCCATATGGCGGACGACCCCCGCAGTCCGGGCTCTGGCGCCATCAGGCGTCACGGTGAGTTGATAGGCAGGGGGGTGACAACTTCTTGGCTGCAACGCGGTTAATTCGCGAACACAGGAACTAGGCATGATCGGCGCGCTCGCCCGCAAGTTTTTCGGCTCCGCCAACGACCGGCGGGTGAAGGGATATCAGTCCCGCGTCAACGCGATCAACGCGCTGGAGGCAGAGGTCTCGAAGCTCTCCGACGAGGCGCTCAAGGCCCGCACCGTCGAGTTCAAGAAACAGCTCGCCGAGGGCAAGACGCTCGACGACCTCCTGGTCCCCGCCTTCGCCACGGTGCGCGAGGCCGCCAAGCGCACGCTCGGCCAGCGTCATTTCGACGTCCAGCTGATCGGCGGCATCGTGCTGCACGAGGGCGACATCGCCGAGATGAAGACCGGTGAAGGCAAGACGCTGGTCGCGACGCTGGCGGTCTATCTCAATGCGCTCGCCGGCAAGGGCGTCCACGTCGTCACCGTCAACGACTACCTCGCCCGCCGCGACTCCGGCTGGATGGGCCAGATCTACGGCTTCCTCGGCCTGACCACCGGCGTGATCGTGCATGGCCTGGACGATGCCGAGCGCAAGGCGGCCTATGCCTGCGACATCACCTACGGCACCAACAACGAATACGGCTTCGACTATCTTCGCGACAACATGAAGTATCGGCTCGAGGACATGGTCCAGCGGCCGCACTTCTACGCCATCGTCGACGAGGTCGACTCGATCCTGATCGACGAAGCGCGCACGCCGCTGATCATCTCCGGCCCGCTCGACGACCGCTCGGATTTCTACAACACCATCGACTCGTTCCTGCCCAAGCTCGACAAGACCGACTACGACGTCGACGAGAAGCAGCGCACGGTGACGCTCACCGAAGGCGGCATGGAAAAGATCGAGGGGCTGCTGCGCGATGCCGGCCAGCTCAAGGGTGAGTCGCTCTACGACGTCGAGAACGTCTCCGTCGTGCACCACATCAACCAGGCGCTGCGCGCCCACACGCTGTTCACGCGCGACAAGGACTACATCGTCCGCGACGACGAGGTCGTGATCATCGACGAGTTCACCGGCCGCATGATGGCCGGCCGGCGCTATTCGGAAGGCCTGCACCAGGCGCTGGAAGCCAAGGAGCACGTGACGGTTCAGCCCGAGAACCAGACGCTGGCCTCGATCACCTTCCAGAACTATTTCCGCATGTACGAAAAGCTCGCCGGCATGACCGGTACGGCGCTGACGGAAGCGGACGAACTGTTCGACATCTACAAGCTCGAGGTCGTGGAGATCCCGACCAATCTGTCGATCGCGCGTCTCGACGAGGACGACGAGGTCTATCGCACCCAGAACGAGAAATACGCCGCGATCCTCGCTGAGATCGAACGCGCCAATGCGCGGCTCCAGCCGGTGCTGGTCGGCACCGCCTCGATCGAGAAGTCGGAAGTGATCGCCGAATATCTCAAGAAGCACGGCTACCGGCAGATCGATTTCGGCAACGAGAATTCGATGCAGAAGCTGTACGCCGCGGCCCGCGCCGGCAAGCCGGCAAAGCTGTTCGCGGTGCTGAACGCGCGCTTCCACGAGCAGGAAGCCTATATCGTCGCCGAAGCCGGCGTCCCCGGCGCGATCACGATCGCGACCAACATGGCCGGCCGCGGCACCGACATCAAGCTCGGCGGCTCGCTCGAGATGCGCATCCAGCAGGAGACCGCCGGCATCGAGGACGAGGCCGAGAAGGCCAAGAAGATCGAGCAGATCAAGGCCGACATCGCGCATTTCCGCGACATCGTGCTGAAGGCCGAGGAAGAGGTCGAAATCGAGCCGGCGAAGGGTAGCAAGCCCGCCAAGACCGTGAAGAAGCCCGGCGGCCTCTACATCATGGGCTCCGAGCGCCACGAATCCCGCCGCATCGACAACCAGCTGCGCGGCCGTTCAGGCCGTCAGGGCGACCCCGGCCGCTCGAAGTTCTTCCTGTCGCTGGAAGACGATCTGATGCGCATCTTCGGCTCGGACCGTCTCGACAGCATGCTCCAGCGTCTCGGCCTGCAGGAAGGCGAGGCGATCATCCATCCCTGGATCAACAAGGCGCTCGAGAAGGCGCAGCAGAAGGTCGAGGCGCGCAACTTCGACATCCGCAAGAACCTCCTCAAGTTCGACAACGTCCAGAACGACCAGCGCAAGGTGATCTTCGACCAGCGCGTCGACCTGATGAAGGACGAGAGCGTCGCCGAGACCGTCACCGACATGCGCCACGCCTTCATCGACGACCTCGTCGCCAAGCACGTGCCCGAGCATGCCTATGCCGAGCAGTGGGACGTCGCCGGCCTGAAGGAAGAGCTGAAGCGCGTGCTCGACCTCGACCTGCCGGTCGAGGACTGGGCCAAGGAAGAGGGCATCGCCGACGAGGAGCTGCTCACGCGCATCGAGACCAAGGCCGACGAGCACATGGCGGCCAAGGTCGCGCAATGGGGTCCCGACGTGATGCGTTACGTCGAGAAGACCATCCTGCTGCAGACGCTCGACCATCTCTGGCGCGAGCATCTGATCATGCTCGACCATCTGCGCCAGGTCATCGGCCTGCGCGGCTACGGCCAGCGCGATCCGTTGCAGGAGTACAAGACCGAGGCCTTCAATCTCTTCCAGGAGATGAGCGCGCATCTGCGCGAGGCCGTCACGGCGCAGCTGATGCGCGTCGAGATCGTTCCGCCGGAGCAGGAAGCCCCCGTGCTGCCGCCGATGGAGGCGCACAAGTTCGACCCGAACACCGGCGAGGACGAGATGGCGGTCGCCAGCGTCTCGCTGGGGGCGCAGCCCACCGATGCGACGCTGCGCGATCCCAAGAACCCGGCGAGCTGGGGCAAGATCGGTCGCAACGAGGACTGCCCCTGCGGCTCGGGCAAGAAGTACAAGCACTGCCACGGGCGGTACGCCTAGCGGCTAGCTTATGACGCCGTGCCCCGCCTCGTGCGCAATCGCGCACCGGAGCGGGGCAACCGGCACGCCGCAACCTTTCCATTCAATCTGAAGCGATCGCCGCGCCGGATCGGCGCGTGCCTTGGTGTTTGTCTTGGCGCGTTCGCGGGAAGGACGGCGCCCCGGGATGTGACGGCTCGCGTGTCGCGCCGGAGCCTCACACCATCCCTTCGGCCACCACCATGTAGTTCACGTCCATGTCGGACGAGAGCGACCATCTGTCGGCGAAGGGGCTGTAAACGACGCCGGTCTGCTCGGTGATGACGAGGCGGTTGTCGAGCAGGTATTTGGTCAGCTCGTCGGGGGTGACGAACTTGTTCCACTCGTGGGTGCCGCGCGGCAGCCAGCGCAGCACGTATTCGGCACCGACGATGGCGAGCGCGAAGCTCTTCCAGTTCCGGTTCAGCGTCGAGACCACCATGAGCCCGTTCGGCTTCAGCATCGAGGCGCAGCGCTTGAGGAAAACGCCGACATCAACGACGTGCTCGACCACTTCCATCGCCAGCACGATGTCGAAGCGCTCGCGCGGGTCGATCTCCTCCACCGTGGTGCAGCGATAGTCGATCGACAGATGGCTCTTGTCGGCATGCAGCTTTGCCGCGGCGATGTTGCTCTGCGAGGGATCGACGCCGATCACCTGCGCGCCGAGGCGTGACAGCGGCTCGCACAACAGGCCGGCGCCGCAGCCGATGTCCAGCACGCGGAGGCCGCCGAGGCAGTTGAGGCTGCGCACGTTGCGCTCGAACTTGCGGCAGGCGGCGTCACGGATATAGCCGAGCCGCAGCGGGTTGATCCGGTGCAGCGGCGCCATCTTGCCCTTGGGATCCCACCACTCGGCCGAGAGTTTTGAGAATTTCGCGATCTCGGCGGCGTCGACGGTCGAGCCCGGCTGGGCGGCGGCGGAGAGGGAAGTGTTTTGCTGCATGCTCATGGTTAGGCGCGGTCCTACCGCGTGGTGATCGAACTACGGAAGGCGAGCGGCGAGGCGATGGTGGTGATCTTCTCGATCCCCTCGCCGACGCCGCGAATCGTCACATCGCCGTAGTTGAGAATACGTCCAAGAATCGACTGGTCGACGTCGACACTCTCGACCTTGTCCAGCGCCATTTCAAAGGTCCGGCGCTTGATGAACCCGGTCTTGTGCACAACCCGCAAATTGGTGACGTCGGTCTCGGTGGTGAAGCGATGGAACCAGCCCTTGATGGTCCAGAACAGGCCGGCCAGGGCGGCGGCGCCGGCGGCAGCCAGGGACAGCATCATGAGCCCATCGACCGTGCTCTGACGCGCCAGGACGAGAAAGGCCAGGGCCACGATCCAGGCCACAATGGCCGGGAAATAGAAGATCCAGTGCGCATTGGTCGAATACAGCACCCGCTCGCCGGGCTGCAGGATCTCGTCGATATAACGCGCCATGATCTCGGTTAACCCATACCCCAAGCCCGACGTTAGGTCCGACCCTCAAGCCCGACCGCACCCTGCCCCCGCAGGAACCCGCTTGCCCCCGGCCCCGCCGCTCTGTATACGCGCGGTCGGTGTCCACAGGCACGTCCGGTGCGGGTCACCATACTGATCCTTATGAGGGAATGCACGCGTCGTCATGAGCCGCCTCGTGATGAAATTCGGCGGCACATCCGTCGCCAACATCGAACGCATCCGCAACGTCGCACGCCATGTGAAGCGTGAGGTCGACGCCGGCCATGAAGTGGCCGTGGTCGTCTCGGCGATGTCGGGCAAGACCAACGAGCTGGTGGCCTGGTGCACCGAGGCCTCGCCCATGCACGACGCGCGCGAATACGACGCCGTCGTCGCCTCGGGCGAGCAGGTGACGTCAGGCCTGCTTGCCATCGTGCTGCAGGGCATGGGCATCCAGGCCCGCTCCTGGCAGGGCTGGCAGATCCCGATCAAGACCAGCGACGCCCATGCCTCGGCCCGGATCGAGGACATCGACGGCAGCGAGATCATCAAGCGCTTCCAGGAGCGCAAGGAGGTCGCCGTCATCGCCGGCTTCCAGGGCATCAACGCCGAGACGGGCCGCATCACCACGCTCGGCCGCGGCGGCTCCGACACCTCGGCCGTGGCCGTCGCCGCAGCCGTCAAGGCCGACCGCTGCGACATCTACACCGACGTCGATGGCGTCTACACCACCGACCCGCGAATCGTGCCAAAGGCCAAGAGGCTCGACAAGATCGCGTTCGAAGACATGCTGGAACTGGCCTCGCAGGGCGCCAAGGTGCTCCAGGTTCGTTCGGTGGAACTCGGCATGGTCCACAACATGCCGATCTTCGTCCGATCGAGCTTCGACAAGCCCGAGGACATCGACCCGCATGCCAACCAACCGCCCGGCACGCTGATCTGCGGCGAGGAGGAGATCATGGAAAACCACGTCGTCACCGGTATCGCCTTCTCGAAGGACGAGGCCCAGATCTCGGTACGCCAGATCGAGGACAAGCCGGGCGTTGCGGCCTCGATCTTCGGCCCGCTGGCCGAGGCCAACATCAACGTCGATATGATCGTGCAGAACGTCTCCGAGGACGGCAAGACCACCGACCTCACCTTCACGGTGCCGGCCGCCGACTACACCCGCGCCAAGGACACGATTACCGCCGCCAAGGCCAAGATCGGTTATGCACGGCTGGATACAGCCACCGACGTCGCCAAGATCTCGGTGATCGGCAGCGGCATGCGCAGCCATGCCGGCGTCGCCGCCCAGGCGTTCTCCGCCCTCGCGGGACGGAATATCAACATCCGGGCCATTACAACCTCCGAGATCAAATTCTCGGTTTTGATCGACACGGCTTACACCGAGCTTGCGGTGCGGACCCTGCACACGCTCTACGGCCTCGATCAGGCCTGAAGCGCGACCCTGGTCGCGCTTCACGTGGTTATCTGAGCATGGTCTTTCCGGAAAGCCGCTTCGCACGTTCCGGACCACGCCTAGGCTAATTTTCTCTTAGCGGTCGCAGCAAACGCGAAGGTGTACACACCTTCGCGTTTGGCAGGCGTTTTGCTTGGCAAAACAAGCCCCAGTTCGCTATACGGCGAAGAGGGTGGGCTGCCGCAGACTGTATCCCGGTTCGGGCGGCGCTGATTCGGTGCAAGCGAGAGTTTGCGCCTGCGCCGGACAAACAATTTGGTTGTTTTTCTGGAGTTTTGGTCCAGCCGCCGGCCGATACCGCCGGGCCGGGCAGACGGAGGAGATTGAGGGTTCATGCGGAGCGCGTCGGGAGGTCCCCGCGTCTTGTTGAGACGGCTCCGCGAAACCATGGCGGAGCAGGTCTCGGCCCAGGAGCGGCTGGACAAGATCGTGGTGCTGATCGCCGCCAACATGGTGGCCGAGGTGTGCTCGGTCTACGTGCTGCGCATCGACAACACGCTCGAGCTCTACGCCACCGAAGGCCTCAACCGCGAGGCAGTGCACCATACCGTGCTGAGCGCCCATGAGGGCCTGGTCGGCCTCGTTGCCAGCGAGGCGACGCCGCTCAACCTCAGCGATGCCCAGAGCCACCCGGCCTTCTCGTTCCGCCCCGAGACCGGCGAAGAAATCTATCACTCCTTCCTCGGCGTGCCGATCCTGCGCGCCGGCAACACGCTCGGCGTGCTGGTGGTGCAGAACCGCGCCAAGCGCAATTATGTCGAGGAGGAGCTCGAGGCGCTGCAGACCACCGCCATGGTGCTGGCCGAGCTGATCGCCTCCGGCGAGCTGTCCGCGCTGGCGCAGCCCGGCCAGGAGCCGGCCGCGCGCCATTCGGCGCAGAAGGTCGGCGCCATCCTGTCGGAAGGCATCGCGCTCGGCCATGTCGTGCTGCACGAGCCGCGCGTCGTCATCAAGGACTACATCGCGGAGGACCTGCCGAAGGAGATCAAGCGGCTCGACACCGCGCTCGCCAAGCTGCGCGCCGATCTCGACCGCATGCTGGAGCGCGGCGACGTCGCCGAGGGCGGCGAGCACCGCGAGGTGCTGGAAGCCTACCGCATGTTCGCCAACGACCAGGGCTGGTCGCACAAGCTGCACGAGGCGGTCGCCACCGGCCTCACCGCGGAAGCCGCCGTCGAGCGCGTGCAGTCCGACACCCGCGCGCGCATGCTGCGCTCGACCGATCCCTATTTGCGCGACCGGCTGCACGACCTCGAGGACCTCGGCTATCGCCTGATGCGGCAGCTGGTCGGCCAGGATCATGCGCCGTCACGCGAGCAATTGCCCGACAACGCCATCGTCATCGCCCGCGCGATGGGCCCGGCGGCGCTGCTCGACTACGACCGCAAGCGCCTGCGCGGCATCGTGCTGGAGGAAGGCACCGCCAACTCGCACGTCTCGATCGTGGCGCGCGCGCTGGGCATTCCCGCCGTCGGCGAGGTGCCGAACGCGCCCGGCATTGCCGATCCCGGCGATGCCATCATCGTCGACGGCACCTCGGGCTCGATCTATGTGCGCCCGTCGCAGGAGATCGAGGCCGCGTTCGCCGAGCGCGTGCGCTTCCGCGCCCGCCGCCAGGCGCAATATCTGGCGCTGCGCGACCGGCCCTGCATGACCAGAGACGGCCAGAAGGTCGAGCTGATGATCAATGCGGGGTTGGCCATCGACCTGCCGCATATCGAGGACACCGGCAGCGCCGGCATCGGCCTGTTCCGCACCGAGCTGCAGTTCATGGTGGGACAGAGCCTGCCGCGCACCAGCGACCAGCTTGCGCTGTATCGCACCGTGCTGGACGCCGCGGGCGACAAGCCCGTGACCTTCCGCACCCTCGACATCGGCGGCGACAAGGCGCTGCCCTATATGGAAGCCGTGATCGAGGAGAATCCCGCGCTGGGCTGGCGCGCGATCCGGCTCGGCCTCGATCGTCCCGGCCTGCTGCGCGGCCAGATCCGCGCGCTGCTCCGCGCCGGCGGCGGCCGATCGCTGAAGATCATGTTCCCGATGATCTCGGAGGTCGCCGAATTCGATTCGGCGAAGGCGCTGGTCGAGCGCGAGCTCACTTACCTGCGCCAGCACGGCCACACGCTGCCTGAACGAATCGACATCGGCACCATGGTCGAGGTGCCCGCCCTGCTCTACCAGCTCGACGAGCTCCTGAAGAAGGTCGACTTCATCTCGGTCGGCTCCAACGATCTGTTCCAGTTCCTGTTCGCGGTCGACCGCGGCAACGCAAAAGTCTCCGAGCGCTTCGACACCATGTCGGCGCCGATCCTGCGCGCGCTGCGCGACATCGCGCGCAAGGCGCAGGGCGCGCAGAAATCGCTCTCGCTCTGCGGCGAGATGGCCTCCAAGCCGATCGGCGCGCTGGCGCTGATCGCGCTCGGCTACCGCTCGCTGTCGCTCTCGGCGACCGCGCTCGGCCCGGTCAAGGCCATGGTGCTCGATCTCGACGCCAGGAAGGCCGAAGCGATGCTGGGCCCGCTGCTGGACGCGCCCGCGGGCAGCGTCTCGATCCGGCAGAAGCTGACGGAGTTTGCCGAGGCCGAGGGCCTTGCGTTGTAGCGGGCCTGTCGCCCGCTCCCCACCGCCCTCGCCTTCTTCCGCCCTTGAGACTGAACCGATGTCGTCACTCCCCGAAGCCAAACTGGACCTCCTGCTCGCCCATCATGCCTCGCTCGAGGCCGAATCGCTGGGGCAGCTCGCCTCGGAGCGCTACGTGCAGATCACGCGCGAGCTCGCCGAGATCACGCCGCTGATCGAGGCGGTGAAGGAATATCGCTCGGCCGTGAAAGAGCTCGCCGACACCGAGGCGCTGATCGCCGATCCCGCGACCGATGCGGAGATGCGCGGCATGGCGGAGGCCGAGCGCGGCGAGCTGACGCCGAAGATCGAGGAGCTCGTCCAGAATATCCGCGTCGCGTTGCTGCCCAAGGACGCCATGGACGACCGCAACGTGATGCTGGAAATCCGCGCCGGCACCGGCGGCGACGAGGCCTCGCTGTTCGCCGGCGATCTGTTCCGGATGTACGAGCGCTTCGCGGCCCTGCAGGGCTGGAAGGTCGAGGTGATCTCGGCGAGCGAAGGCACCGTCGGCGGCTACAAGGAAATCATCGCGGAGGTGCAGGGCCGCGGTGCGTTCTCGAAGCTGAAATTCGAATCCGGCGTGCACCGCGTGCAGCGCGTGCCCGACACCGAAACGCAAGGGCGGATCCACACCTCGGCCGCCACCGTTGCGGTGCTGCCCGAGGTCGAGGAGGTCGACGTCGACATCAAGAACGACGACCTCCGGATCGAGACCATGCGCGCGGGCGGCGCCGGCGGCCAGCACGTCAACAAGACGGAATCGGCGATCCGCATCACCCACATCCCGACCGGCATCGTGGTGATGATGCAGGACAGCCGCTCGCAGCACAAGAATCGCGCCTCCGCGATGAACATCCTGCGTTCGCGCATCTACGATGCCGAGCGCCAGCGCGTCGAGGCCGCACGCTCGGCCGAGCGCAAGGAGAAGGTCGGCTCCGGCGACCGCTCCGAGCGCATCCGCACCTACAATTTTCCGCAAGGCCGCGTCACCGACCACCGCATCAACCTGACGCTCTACAAGCTGCCGCAGGTGATCGCGGGCGAAGCGCTGGGCGAGCTGATCGACGCGCTGACCACCGAGCACCAGGCCGCGCAGCTCGCCGCGCAAGGCGCGGCGGCGTGACGGGCGCGTGAGCAACCCCTTCACCGGGCAATCCATCGAGCGCGCGCGCCGCGCGCTGGCGGCGCAATTGAGATCGGCTCGGCCCGACGAAGCCGAGCTCGACGCCCGCATCCTGATCGGCGCGGCGCTCGGCCTCGATCTCACCGGCCTGATCGCGCAGGGCGCGCGGCTCCTCACGGCATCCGAAGCGTCGCAGCTCGCGCAATATGCCGAACGCCGGATCGCGGGCGAGCCGGTCGCGCGCATCCTCGGGACGCGCGAATTCTGGGGCCTGCCGCTTCGCCTCTCGGACGCGACACTGGTCCCGCGTCCCGACACCGAGACCGTGGTCGAGCGCGCGCTCGAGCTGTTTCGTGAACGGAAGACCGACCAGCCCCGCATCGCCGACATCGGCACCGGCTCCGGCGCGATCCTGCTCGCGCTGCTGCACGAGATTCCCGATGCCTTCGGTGTCGGCACCGATCTCAGCCTCACCGCACTCGGCACCGCGCGCGGCAATGCCGCTGCTCTCGGCCTCGGCAACCGGTCCGGCTTCGTCGCCTGCTCCTATCTGGCGGCGCTCTCGGGCCCGTTTGACCTGATCGTGTCGAATCCGCCCTATATCCCGTCGGCCGAAATTCCGAAATTGAGCGTCGAGGTGCGCGAGCACGACCCGCATCTGGCGCTCGACGGCGGCAATGACGGGTATGATGCCTACCGCGCCCTGATCCCGCAGGCGGCCGAGCGCCTCGCTCCCGGCGGCGCGCTGATCGTCGAGGCCGGACAGGGCCAGGCCAGAAATATTGAAACCTTGATGGCCGCTGCCGCGTTGGTAGTGGACAGGCCACCCAAGGCCGATTTGGCGGGCATCCCGAGGGCCGTGTCGGCCCGAAAAATGCCCCCATAAAAGCCGGATTGGCTTGTAAAAAGCTCTTGGAATATCCCTTGGGAACGACTACGTTCCGGTCAACACATCGGTGCCGGCCCCGTAGACCTACGGGCGAAAGCCGGGCTCTCGGGCGAGAGCTTTACTGATTTAAAGGTTCCAAGCCGCAGGTCCTGTTGAGCGCGATGGCCCAGTGAGCTGCGCTGCTCTCCGACCGCAAAGTGAACGAAAGCCTGATATTGCGCTTGAACACTTACGCAAGAAAGCTGGGCTTGTTTCGGCAGGCGATATGAATGGGTTCGCTGGCAATCAATGCTGGCGGGTGGGGAACGCGTCTTTGTTGAACGCGACGGTCGACGAACATTGGCAGGGTTCAACCCGCTCTCACGCGCGGTGCGTGCGAGCACTGTGAACCGTTGTCATCAGGTCAGTCTCAGCAATCAGTAATGCGTGCAACCTTTAGGGCTGGAATTAAAGGCAGGACATGAGAAACGGTCAGAACAAGCAGCGGATGCGCAACCGCAACAATAATAACAACAACAATAACCGGCGCGGCCAGAACCCGATGACCCGGGTCTACGAGTCCAACGGTCCCGATATCAAGATCCGCGGCACGGCTTCGCATATCGCCGAAAAGTATCTTCAGCTCGCGCGCGATGCACGCTCCTCCGGCGACCCCGTTGCGGCCGAGAACTACTACCAGCATGCCGAGCACTATTTCCGCCTGATCGCGGCCGCCCAGGAGCAGTTCCGCCAGAACCAGCAGCCGCGCGGCGACGAGCCGATCAGCAACACCAGCGGCGACGACAGCGAGGACGACGGCGAGAATTTCTCGGCATTCGGCCAGGAGCCGGGCTTCGTGCCGCAGCCGCCGCAGCAACAGCAGCCCTTCATGCGCGACCGCGACGGCCAGCGCGATCATCACCAGCGTGATCACCAGCCGCGCGACAATCAGCAGCCCTATCAGCGCGACAACCAGCAGCCGCGCGAGCATCGCGAACGCGATCACCGCGCTCAGCCGCAATACCAGCCGCAACCGCAACCGCAACCCGCGAACCAGCCGCAGCCCGTCATCGCCGAGGCCGGCGGCGTCGATCGCCTGCCCTCCTTCATCACCGGCGCGCAGCCGCAAGTGAATGTCGGCACGAATGGCGCCCAGGGCAACTTCGAGGGCGGCGGTGGCGGCGAGCGCTTTCCGCGCCGGCGGCGCCGGCCGCATGGCCCGCGCCCCGAACGCGAGGCCGCTCCGGCGGCGTCCGGCGACGATCTCGCGCCGAGCGAGTAAGCCTCTTTTCGATTTTCCGAGCTGTATCGTCCCGGCCTCGCGCCGGGACGATTTGTTTTCAGCCGCGCGTCGCCGTCGTCGAGGACGGCACCAGCACGGGCTTGGCCAGCGAGGGAATCAGCCGCGCCCGCTCGCGCTTGGCGGGGATCGCGCGATAGACCTGCTTGGTGGCCTCGACGATATGGACGCCGGCAAACGGCAGCGACAGCGCCGCACCGGCACGCTCCCACATCTGCGCCGATTTCAGCACCCAGCCGCCGGCATAAGGCGGCATGAACAGCGCCTCGCCCCAGGCGGTCGGTGTGAACCAGGTCTGGCGCAACAGGTCGGTGATCTGCGAGCGCGAATAGGGCCGGCCGTGACCGAACGGCGTGCTGTCGGTGCGGGTCCATACGCCGCGCCTGTTCGGAATCACCGCCATGACGCGGCCGGAGGCGGACAGCACCCGCCACACCTCGCGCAGCAGCGCGGCCGGATCGTCCGACATCTCCAGCGCGTGGACCAGCAGGATGCGGTCGACCGCGGCGTCCGGAAGCGGCAGCGAGAACTCGTCCACCAGCGAGGCCAGCGCCGGCCGCCCCGTCGGCCATTTCAGCACGCCCTGGGCCGCCGGCATGAAGGCGATGCAGCGCTCGGCATCCTCGCGGAACAACCCCAGATAGGGCGTGGGATAGCCGATGCCGAGCACGCGCTGGCCCTCGGCACCCGGCCAGCGTTCCCGGATGCCGCGGTTGATCATCTGCCGCGCCACAATGCCGAGGCGGCGGGAATAGAACTCGCGGAGGTCGACGACGTCGATGGTCATGACGGCAATGTAACATGCGCGAGGGCACGCCTGCGCGCGGAATATTGCATTGCCTGCGCAACGTTAACGCCATATTTGTCTGGCGGGGCTGAGCCCGATGGAGATGACATGGCCGCCGAAATTCGTACTTTCAGCTGTTTAAACGACAATTTCGGTTATCTGATCCACGATGTGGAAACCAAGGCGACGGCGTCGGTCGACGCGCCGGAGGCTGGTCCCATCCTGAAGGCGCTGGAGCGCGAGGGCTGGCAGCTCACCGATATCCTGATCACCCATCATCACGGCGATCATGTCGGCGGCGTCGCCGAGCTCAAGCAGAAATACAATTGCCGCGTCGTCGCGCCGCACGACAAGTCGGCGAAGATCGCCAATGTCGATTTGCGCGTCGCCAATGCCGACGTGGTCAAGATCGGCAATCTGCTGGCGCGCGTCGTGGAGACGCCCGGCCATACGCTCGACCACATCTCCTACGTGTTCGACAATGAGAAGACCGTGTTCGCCGCCGACACGCTGTTCTCGATCGGCTGCGGCCGCGTGTTCGAGGGCACCTATCCGATGATGTGGGATTCGCTGCTGAAGCTGCGCGCCCTGCCCGACGACTTCAATCTCTATTGCGGTCACGAATATACCGCGTCCAACGTCAAATTCGCCCTTACCATCGACCCCGACAATGCCGCGCTGCAGGCGCGCGCGGCGGAGGTGACGAGGCTGCGGGCGGAGAACAAGCCGACCATTCCCGTGCTGCTTGGCGACGAGAAGCGGGCGAACGTGTTCCTGCGCGCCGATGAGCCCTCGATTGCAGCCAGGCTGCACATGAAGGGCGCGGATGCCGCCGCGGTGTTCGGCGAACTCCGCGAGCGCAAAAATAAATCCTGAAGAAAAACCTGACGAGGATCGATGCCGACCGCCGCCGAGATCATCGCGCGCCTCGAACTCCGCCCGCATCCCGAAGGCGGGCACTATCGCGAGACGTTTCGCGACCAGACCACTGATACCAACGGGCGCTCGCGTTCGACGCTGATCTACTTTCTGCTCGCGCGCGGCGAACGCTCGCACTGGCATCGCATCGATGCGGTCGAGAGCTGGCACTATTACGCCGGCAGTCCCCTGACGCTGCGCATCGCCCATGACGGCTGCTCGCAGCACGAGGTACGGCTCGGCACCGACCTCATCGGCGGCGAGCGGCCCCAGGCCATCGTGCCGGCGAATGCCTGGCAGATGGCCGAGACCACCGGCGAGTGGACGCTGGTCGGCTGCACGGTGGCGCCGGCGTTCGAGTTCGCGAAGTTCGAGCTCGCACCGAACGGCTGGGAGCCCTGAAATCGCAATCCGGAAGCGGGTGGGTCCGATCTGCTTCCCGCTCTAGGACAACGCTCCCAATCAAGAGGAGCGCACTATGCACGGAACATTCGACCCGACGGTCCAGATCGACCCCGCCATCCTGTATTTCGGAACGCCCGTCGTCCTGATCGGATCGACCAATGAGGACGGCTCGCACAATCTCGCGCCGATGTCCTCGGCGTGGTGGGTGGGGTGGCGCTGCATGCTTGGGCTCGCCCGCAATTCCAAGACCACCGAGAACATGATTCGCACCGGCGAATGCGTGCTCAATCTGCCGCCGGCCGACCTCGTCGCGGCGGTCGACCGCCTCGCCCGCACGACGGGATCGGATCCGGTGCCACCCGGAAAACTTTATCGTGGCTACCGGCACGAGAAGGACAAGTTCGAACTCAGCGGCCTCACGGCACTGCCGGCCGAGACGGTCAACGCTCCGCGCGCGGCCGAGTGCGCGGTGCAGATGGAAGCGAAGGTCGCCCATGTGCATGAGATGGCACAGGACGATAAGGTCTGGCGCGGCAATCTCGCTGCGATCGAGGTCCGCATCACTCGCGTGCATGCGCACCCTCACATCATGATGGAGGGCGCACCCAATCGGATCGATCCCGACAAATGGCGCCCGCTGATTCTCAGCTTCCAGGAATTCTACGGCCTGACGCCGCAGCGCCTGCAGCGCTCCGAGCTCGGACAGATTCCCGAAGCGATGTACCGGCCGCCGGGCTGGCAGCCGGCGCTCTAGCGGCGGCTCAATCCTGGTCGGCCGGGATGGACTTCCGCACGGGTACGCGACGAGCGATCCTCGTCGGAAGCGCATCGTAGGCCGGCCGGTACCCGCCGGCCCGGTATTCCTCCTCCGTCAGCTGGACGTAGGATTGTCCATCGGTGACCGTGACCGTCTCGGGCCGGCCATTCACCCTCTCGTTCCGATGCGTGCCCTTGAACGTCCCGGGATTCGCGCCGGTTTGCGCGACGACGTCCGGCCCCGCGACCATCACGGTCAACATCAGCGCCATGGCCAATGAGCGAATCATCGTTTCCTCAGCACCATGTCCTTCGCCGCGATCAGGCCGCCGCCTGCGATCAGGATCGCGGCGATGGCGATGTTGGCGCTGGCCTTGGCAAAGCCCGCGGCGATGAGGAAGCCGGTCGACAGCAGCGGCGTCGCGTAGGAGGCGGCGCCGAGCACGCGGATGTCGCCGCGCTTCATGCCGATGTCCCAGGCGTAGAAGGCGGCCCCGACGGGCCCGATGCCGAGCGCGATCACGGAGAGCCATTGCAGCGTGGTCTCCGGCCACACGGTGGTCTCCAGCAGGCCATGCATCAGCGCCGCGAGCGCCGAGGTGGCGAGGCAGAAGCCCGCGACCGCATCGGTCGGCACCGCCTTCAGCCGGCGCGACAGCACCGAATAGGCCGCCCACACGAAGGCAGCGACGAAGGCCGCGATCAATCCCGGCACGGCGCCGGGCTCAAAGCCGCTGGTGTTGCCGGCGAACAGCAGCACCGTGCCGACGAGGCCGAGCACGGCACCGACGATATGATGGATGGCGAGCCGCTCCCCCGGCAGGAAGGACGAGAACAGCACGATCAAGAGCGGCCACATGTAGTTCAGAAGGCCTGCTTCGGCCGGCGGCGCGAAGCGCAGCGCGAGGAAATACAGCGCGTGATAGCCGAACAGGCCGCCGACGCCGACGAGCCAGACGACGAGCGGCTGGCGCAGGCTCTTCGCCGCGTCGCCGCGGCCGATCCAGGTGAGCAGGCCGACGAGACCACCGATCGCGAACGTCATCGCGGCGAGCTGGAACGCCGGGATCTTTCCGGTCGCAACCGTCATCACTGAGAGCAGCGACCACATCAGGATTGCGGTCAATCCGATCAGCGTCGCGGTGCGGGGAGTCATCGGCCAATTTCCGTCATGGCCGGGCTTGTCCCGGCCATCCACGTTCTTCCGTGGCGACGGTTGTTTTAAGGCCGTGGATGCCCGGGACAAGCCCGGGCATGACGACTTTACCGATATCGGCGCACCTGATGCCTGCGCATCACACCATGTACTGGCCGCCGTTGACCGTCAGCGTCGAGCCGGTGATGGCGCCGGCCTCATCGGCGGCGAGGAACACGACCGCGCGCGCGATCTCTTCGGGCTCGCCGAGACGGCCGATCGGGATCAGCGGCAGGATGGCCTTTTCCAGCACGTCCTTCGGCACCGCCTGCACCATCTCGGTGTTGATGTAGCCCGGGCAGATCGCGTTCACGGTGACGCCGCCCTTGGCGTTCTCCAGCGCCAGGGCCTTGGTGAACCCGATCTCGCCGGCCTTCGCCGCAGAATAGTTCACCTGGCCGAACTGTCCCTTCTGGCCGTTGATCGAGGAGATGTTGATGATGCGGCCGAACTTGCGCCCGCGCATGCCTTCGATGACCTGGCGCGACATGTTGAAGAGCGAGCCGAGATTGGTGCCGATCACGGCATTCCATTGCTCGAGACTCATCTTGTGGAAGGCACCGTCCTTGGTGATGCCGGCATTGTTGACGAGCACGTCGACCGGGCCGACCTCGGCCTCGACCTTCTTCACGCCTTCGGCGCAGGCGTCGAAATTGCTGACGTCCCATTTGAAGACGGCGATGCCGGTCTCGGCCTTGAACTTCTCCGCCGCCGCATCGTTGCCGGCATAGCTTGCCGCGACCTTGTAGCCTGACGCCTTCAGCGCCTTGCTGATCGCAGCTCCGATGCCCCGCGTACCACCCGTCACCAGTGCAACACGTGCCATATCGTATTCCTTCCCTTGGACTCTTCCTTGGACTCTTCGGACGTTTCTGAGTGATCGTTTTTAGTCGTGGATTATGCGGGACGTTTGACGGACATCAAGAACAAAACGCCCGGCGTGAGCCGGGCGTTTGTCTTTAATCGAGCGTTGCGCGGTTGCGAAGAATATTTGATTTGCAACCGCCGCCTTTTTAGTCGCGTGCAACGCACTCAATCAGGTGTGCGGCGCACGCGTCAGCTTCATGTCAGCGACCTTCAGTCGCGCGCCAGACACATCGCGATACCCATGCCGCCGCCGATGCACAGCGTGGCCAGGCCCTTCTTCGCATCGCGCTTCTGCATCTCGTGCAGCAGCGTCACCAGCACGCGCGCGCCGGAGGCGCCGACCGGATGGCCGATCGCGATCGCGCCGCCGTTGACGTTGACCTTCGAGGTATCCCAGCCGAGGTCCTTGTTGACGGCGCAGGCCTGCGCCGCGAAGGCCTCGTTGGCCTCGATGAGATCGAGATCGCCGACGTTCCAGCCGGCCTTCTTCAGCGCGGCACGCGAGGCCGGGATCGGGCCCGAGCCCATGATCTTCGGATCGACGCCGGCCTGCGCCCAGGACACGATGCGCGCGAGCGGCTTCTTGCCTTCCTTGGCGGCCTGCTTGGCGGTCATCAGCACCACGGCGGCAGCGCCGTCGTTGATGCCGGAGGCCGAGCCGGCGGTGACCGTGCCGTCCTTCTCGAAGGCGGGACGGAGCTTGGCCATCGCGTCGAGGGTCGCACCATGACGCGGATATTCGTCGGCGCTGACAACGACGTCACCCTTGCGGGTCTTGATGGTGACGGGCACGATCTCGTCGTTGAACTTGCCGGCCTTCTGCGCGGCTTCGGCCTTCTGCTGCGAGGCGACCGCGAATTCGTCCTGCTGCGCGCGGGTGATCTGCCACTGCCGCGCGACGTTCTCGGCGGTGTTGCCCATGTGGTAGCCGTTGAAGGCATCCCACAGGCCGTCCTTGATCATGGTGTCGACGAATTCGAGCGCGCCCATCTTGACGCCGCCGCGCAGATACTGGGCGTGCGGGGCCATGCTCATGGATTCCTGGCCGCCGGCGACCACGATCTCGGAATCGCCGTTGAGCAGCGCCTGGTAGCCGAGTGCGACCGTGCGCAGACCCGAGCCGCAAAGCTGGTTCACGCCCCAGGCCGGGCTCTCCACCGGGATGCCGGCCATGATCGAAGCCTGGCGGGCGGGGTTCTGACCCTGGGCGGCGGTCAGGATCTGACCCATGATGACTTCCGAAACCCGGCCGGGCTCGATGCCACCGCGCTCCAGCGCAGCCTTGATGGCGACGGCGCCGAGGTCATGGGCGGGAAGGGTCGCGAACGCTCCGTTGAAGCTTCCGACCGGGGTGCGGGCGGCGCTGACGATGACGACATCGTCTGACATGGGCATCTCCTGGGGCTTGAGGTTCTGAAGAAAAGGGGCAGGCGGGCACTTCAAATGGCCCGTCAGTCTCGTCCGGCATCCTGTTAACGTCATTGAACCATGTCAATGCCGCAGCGCATTCAAAATAGTGTTCTTGGCGCTTTCGCAAGCACGTTTTTGCTGTGCAATTAACCGTGGCGCACAAAACGGTAGCGTAAGCCCTTTGAAAATGCTTATTTTGTTGCGTTGCGTACTCTTCCCGCCCTGCGGCATAGCCCGCCGGGTTCCCGTTCTCAGCGTTTGCAAGTGAGAGCCCATGGCGAAATCAGACCAACCCACCACGATCAAGAAATACGCGAACCGCCGGCTCTATAACACCGGAACGAGTACATATGTGACGCTGGAAGACCTCGCCGCCATGGTCAAGGACGGCGAAGACTTCCTGGTCTACGACGCCAAGACCGGCGACGACATTACCCGCTCCGTGCTGGCCCAGATCATCTTCGAGCAGGAGAACAAGGCCGGCCAGAACCTGCTCCCGACCACCTTCCTGCGCCAGCTGATCCGCTTCTACGGCGACAGCATGCAGATGGTGGTGCCGAAGTATCTGGAGCAGTCGATCGCGACGCTGACCCAGGAGCAGGAGAAGTTCCGCAAGCAGATCGCCAACACGCTGTCCGGCACGCCCTTCGCGCCGCTGGAGGAGCAGGTCCGCCGCAACATGGAGCTGTTCCAGCAGACCTTCTCGATGTTCAAGCCGTTCGCCGCGCCCCGCCCGACGGCAGGCCCCGAGCCGGAGCCCGATGCCAGCGCCGAGGCACCGAAGGACAGCAACATCGACGACCTGCGCCAGCAGATGAAAGACATGCAGGAGCGCCTCGAGCGCATGTCGAAGAAGGAGGAGTAGTCCTCCGTTCGCGCCGGCGCGTCCGTACCTGCGGGCGCGCGAATTGCCACTTGATCCCGGCGGCGCGCCGCCTGCGCGCTGCCGTTTCCGGCCGGAGCCGGAGCCGCCATGTCCGACCGCACCACGCACTGGCAGAACGTCTACGCCACCAAGGGCGAAGCAGAGGTCAGCTGGTTTCAGGACAGTCCGACCATCTCGCTCGACCTGATCCGCGCAGCCGCACCCGATCATGGCGCTGCCATCATCGATATCGGCGGCGGCGCCTCGCGGCTGGTCGATGCGCTGCTGCAGGACGGCTACCGCGATGTCGCGGTGCTGGATCTCTCCGCCAACGCGCTCGAGGCGGCAAGGAAACGAATCGGCCCGGCCGCTTCAAAGGTCGACTGGATCGTCGCCGACGCCACGACATGGCGGCCGGCGAAAACCTATGATGTCTGGCACGACCGCGCGGCGTTTCACTTCCTGACCGATCCGCAGGACAGGGCAGCTTACGTCGAGCGCCTGCGGTCGGCGCTCGCCCGCGGCGGCCAAATCATCATCGCGACGTTTGCACCTGACGGTCCGGAGAAATGCAGCGGCCTGCCGGTGCAGCGCAATGACAGCGCGAGCCTGACCGCGGAGCTCGGGCCGGATTTCGAACTGGTCGAGACGCGGAGCGAGATACATCGCACGCCGTGGGATTCGACGCAGGCGTTTCAGTTCAGCCGGTTTAGGAGACAGAAGTAGCTCTCGTCATGGCCGGGCTTGTCCCGGCCATCGACGCGCCACCGCGCACAAGGACAAACGTGGATGCCCGGGACAAGCCCGGGCATGACGACGGAAAGTGCCGATCAAGCCGCCAGCTTCACCGCATGCGCGAAGTCCCAATAGAGCTTGCGTGCCCTGGTGTAGAACGGGCCGGGCTTCAACTCGCGCTCGTCGATGCGGATCACCGGCGCGACCTTGGCGAAATTGCCGGACGAGAAAATCTCGTCGGCGGCGAGGAAGTCGGCATAGCGCAGCGTCTTCTCGACCACGGTGACGCCGTCGCCGCGAAGCAGGCTGATGACGCGCTGCCGCGTGATGCCGTTGAGGAAGGTGCCGTTCGGCACCGGCGTGAACACCACGCCGTCCTTGGCCATGAACACGTTGGAATTGCCGAACTCGGCGACGTTGCCGAGCATGTCGAGCATCAGCGCGTTCTGGAAACCGCGGGAAGCTGCTTCTGCGAGCGCCCGCGAATTGTTCGGATAAAGACAGGCGGCCTTCGCTTCGACCGGCGCACATTCGGTCGTCGGCCGGCGGAACGGCGACAGCGTGATGGCGTTGCCGACGGGTTTCGGTATCGGCGCCTCGTAGATGCACAGACACCAATTGGTCGAGTCAGGATCGAACAGCACGCCGCCGCCCAACCCGCTCTGCGCCCAGTACATCGGGCGGATATAGAGCTCGGCATTCGCGGCGAAACGCGCGATGCCTTCGTTTGCGAGCGCGAGCCAGGTGCCGGCATCGACCACCGGCTTCAGGCCAAAGCTGATCGCCGATTGATTGGTGCGGGCAACGTGACGGTCGAGATCGGGCGCGACGCCCTCGAACGCACGGGCGCCGTCGAACACGACCGAGCCGAGCCAGGCCGCATGCGTGCGCGGCCCCATGATCGGCACATTGCCGTCATGCCATTTGCCCTCGAAGAAGGTCCAGCTCGGTGAATATTCGATCGGCTTTCTGATCTCGGCCATGACCGGTCTCCCTTGGCACGATGTCGCATTATAGCGCCACTATTGGTGGAACTTCTAAATGATTCCCTGCGCAGAAGAGGTAGACTACCTTTTCCCTTAAGGGAGAAGGAAGCAGATGCCGCTCGATCCGCTTGCAAAGCGTTTGTTGACCATGATGGCGGCGGCTGGGCCGCAAGCGCGCAGCCGGCCGAGCGTCGAGGCACGCCGGCAATCGCTGGCCAAGCTGATGCAGTTCGCACGCACTGATGCGCCCGACGTGACGGCGTCCGACGGCATGCTGCCCGGCCCCGGCGGAGAGCTTCCCTACCGGCTCTATTCACCCGCCTCTGCCGGCGAGCACACGCCGGGCTTCGTGTTCTTTCACGGCGGCGGCCTCGTCGCCGGCAGCATTGCCACGCATGACCGCATCGCCGCCGCACTTGCGCATGCGACCGGCTGCCGCCTCGTCTCGGTCGACTACCGCCTCGCGCCCGAACATAAATTCCCGGCCGCCGTGGACGATGCGATCGCCGCGACCGAATGGGTCGCGCGCGAGGCGTCTTCGCTCGGCATCGATGCGGAACGGCTGGTGGTCGGCGGCGATTCCGCCGGTGCCACGTTGGCGGCGATCGTGTGCCAGGAAGCGGCGCAGAACGCTGGCCTCTCCATCGTGGCGCAATGCCTGATCTGTCCGGTGCTGGATTTCGAGGAGACCTCGCCGTCGCGCGAGGAATTCGCGGAAGGGCATCTGATCGATCGCGTCACGATCGAAGCCGATCTCGCCGACTACCTGCCCGGCGACATCGATGCGGCCGATCCCCGCATCTCACCGCTGCGTGCGACGCGCCTCGCCGGCCTGCCAACGGCGATCATCCACACCGCCGAGTTCGACCCGATGCGCGACGAGGGCAACGCCTATGCGCGCAAGCTGCTCACCGCAGGCGTTGCCGTCGAGCACGTCTGCCATGACGGCATGGTCCACAATTTCCATGCGATGGGCGCGATCCTGCCCCAGGCACAGCTCGTGCTGTCGCAGATCGGCGAGCAGGTGCGCCGGGCGGTGGAGAAGTAGAGGCGCGAATCACACACGCGCGCCGAGCACGGCCCTGGCTGCAACGACATATTCCAGCCAGTGCGCGTCGGCGTAATGTTCGGCCTGCCGCGCGCAGGTGACGTCGGGCGCATGGGCGGCTGCGATGGTGCGTGCGAAGCGTTCTTCCGCGACGGTCACCTCGCCGGGTTCAGCCGACGGCACGGAGGCGGCGGCAGCGGTCGGAGCAACAGCGAGCCCTGCCAGACCAGTGAGCAGGATGCGGCGTGACGTATTCATTTCTGTCGTCCTTCCATGGTCCGGCTGCACTCTCGCCGGCGAGTGTGTCAGTGCGATCACGGCAGGGTAGCCGCACGCATCGATGCCGTCCATCGCTTGCGGATAGCGCTTGACCACACGCGCGATCACGTTCCATCTAACAACGATTTCGCCATCAAATCGCCACGCGTCGGATCGTCACGTGCCCTATCGCAGCCAGTCCCGTCGTTCGGCCTCGCGCGCTGCCGCGATGGGATTGCTTTGCCTGGCCTTGTCGGCAGGCGCCGCCTTCGCCGCCGATGACGAGGAGGACGAGCCGGCAAAGCCCGATGTGCCCAACATCTATCTCGACCTTCGCACCATCTATGCGACGATCCCGGCGGGCACGCTAGGGCTCGGCTTCGGCAACACCTCGCTGTCGGCCGCCTTCGAAGCCTTGGCAGTACGGCGCGGCTCGACGTTGCCGAACGGCCTGCCGGCGGCCAAATCGATCGCCGTCGACCTGCCGCTGACCGTGGACGTCAGCGACCGTGTCTCGCTCTATGGCGGCGTGTCGGGCTCGACGATCGACATCGGCGGCGGCTGGTCCACGTTCGACGTCACGAGCTGGAACATCGGCGTGCAGGCCGATCTCTATCAGCAGAATGGCGGCAGGATCCCGACCATCAGGCTGCAATCGACCCTGACTCAGTCGGTGCCGAACGAGCAGGGCATGACGAACTCCTTCAACAACATCCTGGAGTTCGACTACGCGCTCGACGAGGACGAGACGCGGGGCTGGCTGGCCGGGATGCAATATACTTACACCACCATCGCCAGCCCGTTCGCCAGTATCAGGCCGAACACGATCCTCTATGCCGGCGGCTATTATCAATGGCCGAGCAACTGGAAGTTCACGGGACGGCTCGGCATACAGTCGTTCGGCGGCGCGCAGTTCGCCGGACGGACGCTGGCGGAGTCCTTCACCCAGCCGCTGCTGCGCCTCGACCTCGACCGCATGGACGACAACGACAACCGCCTGTTCGGCATCACGGCCCAGATCGCGTGGATGCCGAAGCCGTCCTACCAGCTCACTTTGCGCACGCCGCTCTATGCGGTGCGCAACTGACCGGATTCGCGGTGGAACTTCGATAGGCCGCGGCTGCGACCGGCCCAAAACGGGCTGTCCCGTCCTGCGCGTCAACAGATCGTTAATCCTCTTGCCAAAACCTCGATCTCGTTACGCCGGCGCAAGGAACCTTGCGCCACACTACGCCGGCTTTGCGTGTTGGAGGCTACGAATGTCCCGCTTGGTTTCGGAACGGACGTTCCTTGCTGGGAAGATCTTCTTCAATTTCGGCCAGTCCTCGATCGATTGCGTCGTCCGCCGCCTGACCGAGGAGGCCGCGACGCTGGAGATGGAGAGCGGCCTCGGCGTGCCCGAGCGCTTCCAGCTCAGGCTCACGGGCCGCGAGATCCTGCCCTGCCGCGTGATCTGGCGGTCCGACCGCCAGGTCGGCGTCGCCTTCGAGCAGCCGGGCAGCGAGCACGCGGCGGGCGAAGAGCGGGAACGCTCGTCCGATGCGCTGATGCGCAGCCAGATGCTGGCGCTGCGCGCCGCGCTCGATCATGTGCCGACCGGCATCGTGCTGCTCGACGCTCACCTCAGGGCGCGCCTGATCAACCGGTCGTTCCGCCAGATGTGGCGCCTGCCCGACCAGGTCGCCGACAGCAATCCCTCCATCTTCACGCTGCTTCACCACGGACGCGACACTGGCGCCTATGAGGTGCCCGATCCCGAGCTCGATGCCCTGGTGGCGGACCGCGTGCGCACGATCGAGGCGGGAGATCCGACACCGATCGACCTGCGCCGGACCAATGGCGACGTCGTGCGCGTGCAGGTTACGCCGCTGCCCGACGGTGGCCGCATGCTGACCTATACGCCCGTCACCGACATCGTGCGCGCCTCGGACGAGCTGAAGCTGCTGCGGGATGCGCTTGAGAACGTTCAGGACGGCGTCCTGCTGCTCGATTCCGAGCTGCACGCCGCCTTCATGAACCGGCGGATGCGGCGATTCTGGGAGGTCAGCGAAGACGAGGCGGCTGCGCGGCCGGCCTATTCGTCACTGGTGCGGCGCCTGCATCGCGCCAGCGCGCCCAACCTTCCGAACAACGAGCTCGCCAAGTTTCCGGCGCGGCGCGTCGAGGAGGTCAAGGCCGGCGATCACGTGCGCGACCTGCAGACGCCGGATGGACGGCGCATCAGGGCCCATTGCACCACGATGTCGAATGGCGGGCGCATGCTGACCTATGTCGACATCACCGATCTGACGCAAAAAGCGGCGATGCTGGAGACGCTCGCCACCACCGATCCGCTCACCGGGCTCTTCAACCGCCGCCACTTCCTCGAGACCCTCGAGGCGGAATGGAGCCGCTTCCAGCGCTACTACCGCTCCGTCTCGGTGCTGATGCTCGACATCGACCACTTCAAATCGGTCAACGATCGCTACGGCCATGCCGTGGGCGATGCCGCGATCAAGGCGGTTGCGGCCGCGTGCCTCGACGGCAAGCGCAAATCGGACATCGTCGGCCGCCTCGGCGGCGAGGAGTTCGCCATTCTGCTGCCCGAGACCAGCCTGACCCGGGCAAGGACGGTGGCCGAGCGCATCCGCAAGCGCGTGATGGGCACGCAGGTCCTCGCCGAGCAGGTTCAATTCGGCCTCACCGTGAGCATCGGCATCGCGGAGGCCACCGCCAGCATGTCGGGCATCGACGCGCTGATGGGCGCGGCCGATCATGCGCTCTACCAGGCCAAGGCCGAAGGCCGCAATCGCTGCATCGGCTGGGCACCTTCTCCGCCTGCAGACAAGGCGGCGGAGTGATCGAAGCAGGCGGTGACTAGTCCGGCACCGGCACGTCGAAGGTGTTGAGCGTGACCGAGACCATGCAATAGACGCCGACGAGATAGGACAGCTCGGCCGCGCCGTGCTCGCCGAACTGCTTCACGGCCGCACGATAGGTCAGCTCCGGCAGCACGCCGCCGCTCACCAGCGCCGAGGCCATGTCGTAGGCGACCGCCTCCTCCTTGGTGAGATCGACCGGCCGCTGGCCCGCGACGATGGTCGCGAGCTTCTCGTCGGAAAGGCCGCGCTGCTCGGCGACCAGCACATGGGCATAAAGCTCGTAGCCGGAACGGAAATGCGAGCCGGTGACGAGGATCGCGACCTCGCGCACCGGGGCAGGCAGCAGCGGGTTCGACGCGATCGCCTTGACCAGATCCCACACCGGCTTGCCGAAGCGCGGCTCACGGATCCAGGGATTCCAGGGACCGAGCAGCGCACCGTCCTCGCGCATGTTCACGAAGCCCTTGAAGTGGTCCGTGATGCCGGCTCGCATGTCGTCATAGAGCGGCTTCTGTTCGGCGGTCAGATCCTTGGGATCGAGAATGGGGAGGCGCACGATGGGATCTCCTCGTTGAGAAGACGCAACCGTCACCTGCATGCGCGGGCAAGGCAAGTGAAGTTGCCGTGACGGGCGTGCCTTTTGGCAAATCGCAGCGAGATGGCGACTACGAGGCGGCGGGACTTCGTGCGCCCTGCAGATTGACGACGTCGTCGACGTCGAGCCTCAAGGGCTCGCCGGTCTCAAGGAACGACGACAACGCCGCCTCGAACGGCGCCGGATCGAGGCCGCGCGTTTTCAGCCATTTCGGCTCGTAATAGGTCTGCCGGTAGCGCTCGCCGGAATCGCAGATCAGCGTCACGAGCGATCCTGTCGCGTTCGTCTTGCGCATCTCCGCGGCGAGACGGCACAGCGCCAGGAAATTGGTGCCGGTGGAGCCGCCGACCGCGCGGCGCAGCCGGCGCGACAGTACGTTCATCGCCGCGATCGTTGCCGCATCCGGGATCTTCATCATGCGATCGACCACGCCGGGCACGAAGGACGGCTCGCAGCGGGGACGGCCGACGCCCTCGATCAGCGACGGACGATCGCAGACATGGGAACGATCCTGCGTACGGAAACAGTCGAAGAAGGCGGAGTGCTCGACGTCGGCGACGCACAGCCGCGTCGGATATTGGCGATAGCGCAGATATCGCCCGATGGTGGCCGAGGTGCCGCCGGTGCCCGCGCCCATCACGATCCAGTCCGGCAGCGGCCGCGGCTCGCCCTGCAATTGGGTGAAGATCGATTCGGCGATGTTGTTGTTGCCCCGCCAGTCGGTAGCACGTTCGGCGAAGGTGAACTGGTCCATGTAATGGCCATTCAGCCGGTCGGCGAGCGCGGCGGCTTCCGCATAGAGCGCGCGGCCGTCGTCGATCAGATGGCAGTTGCCGCCATAATGCTCGATCGCGGCGATCTTCTCCGCCGAAGTCGTGCGCGGCATCACGGCGTAGAAGGGCACGCCGATCATCTCAGCGAAGTAGGCTTCCGACACCGCAGTCGATCCCGACGAGGCCTCGACCACGGGCGTGCCTTCGCGGATGTGGCCGTTGCAGAGCGCGTAGAGGAACAGCGAGCGCGCGAGACGATGCTTCAGGCTGCCGGTCGGATGCGTGGACTCATCCTTCAGATAGATGTCGATGCCCGACAGCGCCGGCACGATCAGCCGGATCAGATGCGTGTCGGCCGTGCGGCACTGGTCGGCCTCGATCGCGGCCACGGCCTCGTCGACCCAACCGCGCCGATAGGCCGGCCCGGCCGGATTGTGCTGGCGGAAGGGGAATGTCTGCATCACGCGAATCTCTCATGATGGGGATCGCGCATCAAGTGCGCCGGGGAATGCTCCTGCTCAAAACTCCAGCGGCGCATTGTCGACGACCTCCTTCATCACGAAGAAGGTGCGGGTCTGGCGCACGCCGGGCAGCGCGATGAGCTGCTCGCCATGGATGCGGTTGAAGTCCTCCATGTCGCCGACCCGGATCTTGAGGAAGTAATCGAAATCGCCGGCGACGAGGTGGCAGTCGAGCACGAATTTCAGCCTGGCGACCGCCTGCTCGAAGGTGGCAAAGCTCTCCGGGGTCGAGCGGTCGAGCACGACGCCGACCATCACCAGCGTGCCCTTCGCCACCTTCTTCGGCGCGACCATGGCCCGCACGGCGGGGATGAACCCGTCCTCGAACAGGCGCTGGGTGCGGCGATGGCAGGTGGCGGGGCTGATCGCGACGGTTTCGGCCAGCTCGGCATTGCTCAGCCGGCCGTTATTCTGCAGCAATCTCAGGATCTTAAGGTCGGTTCGATCAAGCCTAGAGGCCATGGAAAAATCTTCCATCTGGTGATATATTTCTGGAAGGAATATTAGCTATTCGCTCCAGCAGCGCAAGAAAATGCGCAATAACGGCGCAATAATTGAGAGCACATTTTTCCGGGGCGGTGCTAGGCAGAGGCCAGCACCAACACCAATCGGGATGACCCATGAAGCTCGACCAATTTCCGCGCTATCCGCTGACCTTCGGCCCGACGCCGATCGAGAAGCTGGAGCGGCTGTCAAAACATCTCGGCGGCAATGTCGAGATCTATGCCAAGCGCGAGGACTGCAATTCCGGCCTCGCCTATGGCGGCAACAAGCTGCGCAAACTCGAATACATCATCCCCGACGCGATCGCCTCGAACGCCGACACGCTGGTGTCGATCGGCGGCGTGCAGTCCAACCACACCCGCATGATCGCCGCCGTCGCCGCCAAGATCGGCATGAAGTGCCGCCTGGTGCAAGAAGCCTGGGTGCCGCACGAGGACGCCGTCTATGACCGCGTCGGCAACATCATGCTGTCGCGCATCATGGGCGCCGACGTGCGCCTCGTCGACGACGGTTTCGACATCGGCATCCGCAAGAGCTGGGAGCAGGCGGTCGAGGAAGTGAAGGCCGCGGGCGGCAAGCCCTACGCCATTCCCGCCGGCGCCTCTGTGCACAAATATGGGGGGCTCGGCTATGTCGGCTTCGCCGAGGAAGTGCGCAAGCAGGAAGCCGAGCTCGGCTTCAAGTTCGACTACGTCATCGTCTGCACCGTCACCGGCTCGACCCATGCCGGCATGCTGGTGGGCTTCGCCGCCGACGGTCGCGCCCGCAAGGTGATCGGCATCGACGCTTCCTTCACTCCGGCGCAGACGAAATCACAGGTGCTCTCGATCGCGCAGAACACCGCAAAGCTCGTCGAACTCGGTAAGGACATCGTCGCCGACGACGTCGTGCTGATCGAGGACTACGCCTATCCCGCCTATGGCGTGCCGTCGGAAGAGACCAAGGAGGCGATCCGCCTCACCGCCCGTCTCGAAGCCATGATCACCGACCCCGTCTACGAGGGCAAGTCGATGCAGGGCCTGATCGACCTCGCGCAGAAGGGCTATTTCGAGAAGGGCGCGAAGATCCTCTACGCCCATCTCGGCGGCGCACCGGCGCTGAACGGCTACGGCTACGCGTTCCGGAACGGCTGAGCGAGGGCTTAGCTCTCGCCTTACTCTCCGCTGTCGTCCCGGCGAAAGCCGGGACCCATACCCCCAGGGAGCAGTTTGGCGAAGACTCGGAGTTCGGTACTCCTACCGATCGCCGCCGACAGATCACGCGGTACGGGTCCCGGCCTCCGCCGGGACGACACCGGAAATAAAGGCTGCTCCCCCTACCGCGTCCTGACGATCTGCAGCAACTCGTCGCCGTAATGCTCGAGCTTCTTGTCGCCGATGCCAGGCACGTTGCGCAGCTCGTCCAGCGTGGTCGGCCAGGCCCGCACGATGCCGTCGATCGTCGCATCGTGCAGCACGACATAGGCCGGCACGCCGCGCTCGCGCGCGACCTCCGAACGCCAGGAACGTAGCCGCGCGCGCAGTTCAGGATCGACATCGCCCTGCGGCGCGCTCGCGGCGGGGGCGAGCTCGCCGCGGCGGGATTTCGCGCGGCTGGAGCGGACGCGGGTGCTCGGCGCCTCCTCGCGCAGCCAGACTTCCGTTTCGCCGCGCAGCACGCCGCGCGCGGACTCCGTCAGCCTCAGCGCGCCATAAGCCTCGCTGTCGGCCTGCAGATGTCCCATCGCCACGAGCTGCCGCAGCACCGTGCGCCATTGCTTCTCGTTGAGCTCGCGCCCGATGCCGAACACCGAGAGCTTGTCGTGGCCGAACTGCGTGACCTTCTCGGTCAGGCGACCGACCAGCACGTCGATCAGGTGCATCGCGCCGAAACGCTGGCCGGTGCGGTAGGTGCAGGACAGCAGCTTCTGCGCCAGCACCTTGCCGTCGCGCATCTTCGGCGGCGTCAGGCAGTTGTCGCAATTGCCGCAGGTCTCGCCATGCACGTCCTCGCCGAAATAGCCGAGCAGCCGCTTGCGGCGGCAATGCGCGGTCTCGGCAAGGCCGACCAGCGCGTCGAGCTTGCGGATCGAGACGCGCTTGAAATCCTCGGACCCGGCGGACTCGTCGATCATGCGGCGCTGCTGCACGATGTCGGAGAGACCATAGGCCATCCAGGCCGCCGACGGCTTGCCGTCGCGCCCCGCACGCCCCGTCTCCTGGTAGTAGGCCTCGATGCTCTTGGGCAGATCGAGATGGGCGACGAAGCGCACGTCGGGCTTGTCGATGCCCATGCCGAAGGCGATGGTCGCGACGATGACGATGCCGCCCTCGTTGAGGAAACGGTCCTGGTTGCGCGAGCGCACACTGCCGTCGAGACCGGCATGATAGGGCAGCGCGGCGATGCCGGCCTCCTCGAGCGCGGCGGCGACCTCCTCGACCCGGTTGCGCGACAGGCAATAGACCACGCCGGCGTCACCCGCGTGGCGCTCCCTGATGAACTCCTTGAGCTGCGACACCGCATTGCGCTTGTCGACGATCTCGTAGCGGATGTTGGGCCGGTCGAAGCTGGAGACGAATTGTGGCGAACCGGCAAGCTGAAGCCGCTCGACGATCTCCTTGCGCGTCAGCTCGTCGGCGGTCGCGGTGAGCGCGATGCGCGGCACGTCGGGGAAACGCTCGGCGATGATGGAGAGGCCGACATATTCGGGCCGGAAGTCGTGCCCCCATTGCGAGACGCAATGCGCCTCGTCGATCGCGAACAGCGCCACCTTGGCCTGCGCCAGCATCGACAGGCAGCGCGGCGTCACCAGCCGTTCCGGCGCGACATAGAGCAGGTCGAGATCACCAGCGATCAGGCGGCGTTCGATCTCGGAGGCCTCCTGGAATGTCAGGGACGAGTTCAGCGCGGCGGCGTTGACACCGGCCTCGATCAGACCGGCGACCTGGTCGCGCATCAGCGCGATCAGTGGCGAAACCACGATGCCGCAGCCCTCGCGCAGCAGCGACGGCAGCTGGTAGCACAGCGACTTGCCGCCGCCGGTCGGCATCAGCACGAGGCAATTACCGCCGTCGGTGACGTGCCGGACGATGTCGCCCTGCGCGCCGCGGAACCCCGGCAGGCCGAACACCGAATGCAGCACCGACAATGCATCGCGGCCGTTGGCCGGCGCGGGCAGCGGAGCGGTGGAAGGAGCGTTCATGGGTGAGTCGAGCGAGGCCGCGGGATTCGTCACAAGGCCAGTCGCATGCTGGGGCGGCCGTGGCAAGGCCGTTTGCGGGGCTTGCACCGGTCTTCCCTCTCCCCTTGTGGGAGAGGGTGCCGAGCGAAGCTCGGCGAGTGAGGGGTATCTATCCGCGGATCAGACCAGGCATTGAAAACTGCGGAGGCATACCCCTCATCCGGCGCTTCGCGCCACCTTCTCCCGCAAGGGGAGAAGGAAGAGGCGTCTCACACCCCGATTCGCCGCAGCGCTTCCGCGACCGTCACGATGGGCATGCCACGTCGCTGGGCCGCCTCGAGCGCGTGGCGCATCAGGCGCGGCGTGCAGCCATAGGGGCTTGGCGCCTCGGCGACGTCGTGGCCGTAGAAGATCAGCCAGCCGCCGCTCGCGACCGCTTCGTCGAAATAGCGATCGACGCCTGCCTCGTCGATCTCGCATTCGACCAGCGGCGATGCGCGCAGGAACTGGAGGTCGATGACATCGCTGTTGACGCCGGGAAGGATGCCGCGCGCCGAGCGGAAGGTCTTTGCCAGCTGCGGCTTGCGCCACACCGAGGCGATCCCATAGGGATAGGCGAAGTTCTCCAGCGTGATCGAGGAATCGATGGCGCGGAAATGAGCGCGGTTCCGCTCGATCTCGCGGGCCATGGCGGCTTCGTCGAGATTGGCCGAGCTCTGGTGCGAGAAGGTGTGGCAGGCGATCTCGTGGCCTGTCCGGTGCAGCCGCACGATCGCGTCGTTCGACAGGCCATGCCAATGATCCGACGGCTGGCCGATCAGGCTGCCCGCGATGTAATACGTGCCGCGGCCGCCATGCGCCTCGAGCAGCGAGGCGCCCTCGCCGGCCGCGCTATCGGGCGCATCGTCGAAGGTGAAGCTCACCAGCGGCGCATGCGCAGGCAAACGGTGCGGCGCGGCACGGAAATGCCGGGCTAGCCGATTGCTCACGCGTCCCTGGAGTGCCGACCACACGACTGCGTTCCCGTGATTCCGTATTTCTCTACTGAAACATTCAGGCGCCGATCGAGGCAAGCCTAACGCTTTGGTAATCCTAACGCCGAACGAACCGGCTAGCGCGCCAGGAGCGGCGCATCGGCTGGCGAACCGAGATAGTGCAACCAATTGCGGAATAGCGCGGCCGCAGCGCTGCCGGCGGCGATATCGGCGCGCAAATTCAGCGCCGGCAGGTCGTTGGTCAACGCCGGATGGCGCTGGTGCCGCGCCCGTTTCTCGAAACGGGCGAGCTTCTCTTCCGTCGCTGCGTCAAAATAGCTCACGGGCAGATGCGGGTAGTTCTCGCGTTCCCGCGCGAGGTAGCGGCCGATGTCACGGAGATATTCGCGCTGGAGCGACAGCGCGTCATATTCCGGGTGGCCCTGGAAGAACACGAATCGGCTGAGATATTGGCGCACGAACACGTCGACGCCGGCCTGCGCCGAGCGGGTCAGCACCTGATAGCCGGCCTGCGCGAGGTCGTTCTCGGCAAGCTCGTTCAGGCGTGAATGCGAAACCTTGAGCGGCGCGGGAGCAGCCTGCGTGAGGGAATCGTCCACCAGCGCTTCGCAGTCGAAGACGCCATGGCATTTGGCCGGCAGCCGGCGCCGTTCGATGCCGTCGAGATGCAGCACTGCGGCATGCGCGGCGAGGCACGACCAGATCGTCGAGCGCGTGTTGGCCTTGGCCCAATCGATGAGGTCGGTGAGGTCGCGCCAATATGGCTCCTGGTGGAGCTCGGGCGCAACCGGCTCGGCGCCGGTCACGATCAGCCCGTCGAATTTCTGACGCTTGAGATCTGCGAGATCGGAATATTCGCTCTCGACATGCCATTTCGCTTCCGGCGAGCGCTTGACCGAGGGCAGCGAAAAGCAGTGGAAGCGGATGCGGCGCGGACCTGCGGCGGCCTGAAGCAGCTTCATGAACTGCCGCTCGGTCGCTTTCAGCGCCGGATCCGGCATGTTGTTGATCAGCCCGATCGTGAGATCGGCGCCGGCGTGATCATGCGCGAGGTCGCCCTCGGCCGGCACCAGCGCCGGGCTCGATATGCCTTGATCCCTGTCGATCAAGATCGTCATCGGGCCGTCCGCCTACTCCGCCGCCTGAAGCCGCGACGACGGACAGGCCTTCTCCAACGCCTGGTCGATGTCCTCGATGATATCCGAGGAATGCTCGATGCCGATCGAGAGCCGGATCGTCTCCGGCAGCACGCCGGCGACGCGCTGTTGCTCCGCCGACATCTGACGGTGCGTGGTCGAGGCCGGATGGCAGGCCAGCGACTTGGCGTCGCCGATATTGACGAGGCGCGTGATCAACTTCAGCGCGTCATAGAAGGTCTTGCCGGCTTCCATGCCGCCCTTGATGCCGAAGGTGAACAGCGAGGAGGCGTTGCCGTCGAGATACTTCTGGACGAGCGGATAATAGGGGCTGTCCGGAAAACCGGTGTAATTGACCCACGCCACGCGCGGATCGCCGCGCAAAAATTCGGCGACCTTGCGCGCGTTCTCGACGTGGCGCTCCATGCGCAGCGCCACCGTCTCGATGCCCTGCAGCAACAGGAAGGCGTTGAACGGCGACAGCACCGAACCCATGGTGCGCTGATAGACGCTGCGTGCGCGCTCGATATAGGCGGTGCGGCCGAAGCGCTCGGCATAGACGAGGCCATGATAGGACGCGTCCGGCTTGTTGTAGGCCGGGAAGCGGTCGGCGTGTTTCGCCCAGGGGAAATTGCCGGAATCGACGATGGCGCCGCCGAGCGTCGTGCCGTGGCCGCCCAGGAACTTGGTCAGGGAGTGCACGGCAATGTCGGCGCCGTAGTCGAACGGCTTGAGCAGGATCGGGGTCGCGACAGTGTTGTCGACGATCAGCGGCACGCCATGCGCATGCGCGATTTTCGCCAGCGCCTCGATATCGCAGACATTGCCGGCGGGATTGCCGATGGTCTCGGCGAACACGGCGCGGGTGTTCTCGTCGATCAGCCTGGCGATCGCATCGGGCGCGTCGCTCTCGGCGAAGCGGCCGGTGATGCCCTGGCGCGGCAGGATGTGCGAAAGCAGCGTGTGCGTGGTGCCGTAGAGCTGCGGCACGGAAACGATGTTGCCGCCATGATCGGCGACGTTGACGAAGGCGAAATGCAGCGCCGCCTGCCCGGTCGCGACCGCGAGCGCGCCGACGCCGCCCTCGAGCTGGGCGATGCGCTTCTCCAGCACCGCGCTGGTCGGATTGGCGATACGGCTGTAGCGGAAACCTTCCGCCTCAAGATTGAAGAGCGCCGCGCCGTGATCGGCGCTATCGAAGGCGTAGGCCGCGGTCTGGTAGATCGGCACGGCAACCGCGTGCGTGGTCGCCTCGGGTTCGTAGCCGGCGTGAATAGCGATCGTCTCGTTGCGCATCGTGCCACCTCCGCGTGGAGCGGGCCGCACTTATTGGCCTGTATGAGGCATGTGCGTTGTCCGCTCTCCCTCTGTTAGAGGCGGGTGGTAAAGCGGACAATAATTCGCTTAGACATCGAGGAAGTAACCCTAACGCTTGTTGGTGAATTGGCTCAAATTCGAGTTAAATTGGATTAATCAATTGAGGGGCCTCGGCGCTCCCGCCTCGCCTTCGCGGCGCGGGCTCTGCCGCGTTTGAAAGCCGCCTCTCCAACATCCATTTCACGACGTCTCTCAAAGCTCCATCGAAACGATCCGCAATCACAGGACATCAACGATCACGCGGCGCTCAATCGTTGCGTAATTTTACCGCCTCTACGCTGGCGCATCGTTGCTTGCTTTGGGATGTGCCGGCTTGGCGTACGTCAACAATCTGCTCTCGCGATTTGCCGCCGACCGGCGCGGCAACATCGCCGTCATCTTCGCGCTCTCCCTGGCGCCGCTGCTGTCCTTTGTCGGCGCAGCCGTCGACTATTCGCTCGCCGCACGGGCGCGAACCAAGCTGATCGCCGCGCTCGACACCGCCGTGGTGGTCGCCACGGCCAAGAGCGAAATCACCAAGAGCGCGTCGGCCGCGCAGAGCGACGCCCTGAACACCTTCGCCGGACAGATGTCCGCGTTCGGCCTTGCGACGAGCTCGGTGACCATCACCGTGACCGACACCGTCACCACGCGCACCGCCACCGGGACGGCGTCGTCGTCGGTGACGACCTATTTCATGGGCATCCTGGGCTACAAGACTCTGGAGTTCTCGGCCACATCCGGCGCGGCGGCCTCGCTGCCGTCCTACATCGACTTCTACGTGCTGCTGGACAATTCCCCGTCGCAGGGGCTAGGCGCCACCACGGCCGACATGACCGCGCTGCAGAACGCGACATCCGACAGCTGCGCTTTCGCCTGCCACGACATCTACACGTCGAGCACGAAGAAGACCAAGCAGACGAGCAGCTATTACGCGATCGCGAAGAACCTCGGGGTCAAGATGCGGATCGACCTGGTCCGCGACGCGACGCAATCGCTGACGGACACGGCGACCGCGAGCCAGCTCGTCAGCAACCAGTACCGGATGGCGGTCTACACCATGGGCAGCGATTGCGCCTCGATCGGCCTGACCACGATCTCGGCGCTGACGTCGAGCCTGTCTTCGGTGAAGACGGCGGTTTCCGGCGTCGACCTGATGACGATCCCCTACACAAACTACAACAACGACATGTGCACGGATTTCGACGGCATCCTGTCGTCGATCAACGGCGCGATCCCGACGCCGGGCGACGGTTCCTCGTCCTCGCCACAGAAATGGCTGTTCTTCGTCTCGGACGGCGTCGCCGACTATTATTATCCTTCGAGCTGCAGCAAGACCGTGATCACCTCGTCGGGCCGATGCCAGGAGCCGCTGACGACGACGATCTGCGACACCATCAAGGCGCGCGGCGTCAAGATCGCCGTGCTCTACACCACCTATCTCGCGATCACCAACAACAGCTGGTACAACACCTACATCGCGCCATGGCGCAGCTCGATCGCGACCAAGATGCAGGCCTGCGCGACGTCGGGCTATTACTACGAGGTCTCGAGCGACTCGAGCATCACCGACGCGCTGAACGCGCTGTTCCAGAAGGCGATCGCCGCCGCGCATCTGACCAATTGATCCGCCGCCGCGGGCCCCGCGCGTGACGCGGAGCCCTTGCGCACGGCCTCAGGCCATCGTCTCCCAGAGACGATGGACCAGCACGCCGGCGCGCTTCTCGATCGCGGCTGCGGCGTCGAGCGCGAGATCCTCGCGATAGCGCCCCGCGATCAGCTGCACGCCGATCGGCTTGCCGTCGTGGACGGCGACCGGCACCACCGCGCCGGGCAGGCCCAGCACGTTGATCGCGGAGATGAAGCGGATCTCGCCCCAGAAGATCTCCTTCACGCGCTCGGCGCTGACGGTGTCTTCACGCGGGCCCGGCGTCGGCTTCACCGTGGTCGGCGCCAGCACGACCGGATATTCCTCGAAGAACAGCTGCCAGGCGCGGATATGGCCGTTGCGCGCAGCCGTCGCCTGCATCCAGGCCTTGAGGTCGAGCACGTTGGCCTTGGTCTTCATGCCGCCCCAGGCCTTGTGGAAGTCCTCGGACGTGACCTTGAGCATGGCGGCCTCCTGCATCACCACCGTCTCGTTGGTGATGATGTCGCACCAGGTCTGCCAGACGCCGTTGATGTCGGGCACTTCGACCTCGGTGACGCGATAGCCGGAACGTTCGAGATGATCGGCGGCCTGGCGCAGCGCCGCAGCGACCGAAGGATCGACGGCCATGTCGTCGGGAATCTTCGCCAGGGCAACCTTGATCGGCCCCTTCGGCCTGGCCCCGACCAGCGGCGCCGGCACCCACCAGGGATCGCGCGGATCGCGCTGGCTCATCACCTCCAGCGCGAGACGGACGTCGGCGACGTGACGGGCGAGCGGGCCCTGCGCCGACATCAGATGCGCCAGCATCGGGCGCTCGGCCGTGGCGCTGCCGTTGAAGGCGGGGATGCGGCCCTGCGTCGGCTTGATGGTGGCAACGCCGTTGCAATGCGCCGGCCAGCGCAGCGAGCCGCCGATATCGTTGCCGTGGGCGATCGTGCCGATGCCGGCGGCAACCGCCGAACCCGCGCCGCCCGAGGAGCCGCCGCAGGTGATATCGGGATTCCAGGGATTGAGCGTCAGCCCGTGCAGGGGATTGTCGGTGAAGCCGCGGAAGGAGAATTCCGGCGTGTTGGTGAGGCCGATGACGATCGCACCCGCCTTCTTCAGGTTGCGGACGACGGGTGCGTCCGAGGGCGCTATCAGGTCCTTGTTGGCGGGAACGCCGTTGAAGTTCGGCCGGCCCTCATAGTCGACGTTCTCCTTGATGGTGACGGGCACGCCGTGCAGGAGACCGAGCTCGCCGCTCTTGGCGCGCTGCTTGTCGGCAGCGTGCGCCGCCTTCAGCGCCTCCTCGCCGAGATCGACGACGACCGCATTCAGCTTCGGATTGACCGCGCGCATCCGGTCCAGATGCGCCTCGACCGTCTCGACAGCAGAAATCGCGCCGGAGCGGATCGCGGCCGCGGTCTCGACCGCGGACCATTGCCAGACCGCCCCCTTGGGACGGCGCGCGATGGCCGATTTGCGCGGCGCGGCCTTCTTCACGGCCTTCTTGGCGGTCTTCCTGGCCGTCTTGGCTGCGGCAGCCTTTCGTCCGCCGCCTGTTTTGCGCGAGGTCTTCGCTGATGTCTTCGGTGCCGTCTTCTTCTTGGTCGCCGCCTTCTTCGCCACGTCGCATCTCCAAAAAATTGCGCCGCGGAGGTTATGGAGGTCACGCGACCGTGTACAGGCGCGTTTCTGCATGGCGCGCTGTCGCGACGCTCTGTCACGCCCCGTCACGAAGCTGCGTGGGAGCGTGAACCTTTGGGCGGCCTGTCCCGACCCACATATTGGTTGAGTCGTTTATGACATGACCGCCAAGATTGCCGCATGAAACGACTGGGATTACTGACGCAGCTATTTTGACCTCGACAGATTGGAGCATTGCCATGCTCACGGAGTTCGACGGCGGATATTGCGAACAACCCTTTCGCGATCTGTGCACCGACTATCCCGGCCCTGAGGCCTACGATCCCCACGATTTCCGCATTGAATGGGGGCCGATCTTCCATCGTGGCCGGCTCGACGGATCGGCGCGTGTGCTCGTCGTCGGACAGGATCCCGCCCAGCACGAGACGATCGTGCGCCGGATCCTGGTCGGCACCGCTGGGCGCCGCACGCAGGGCTTCCTGGCCAAGCTCGGCATCACGCGAAGCTACGTGATGGTCAACACGTTCCTGTACAGCGTGTACGGGCAGAGCGGCGGCTCCAAGCACAAGAACGAGCCCGGCATCGTCGATTATCGCAACAAATGGTTCAAGGCCGTGCTCGGCACGGCCAACATCGAAGTCGTCGTCTCGCTTGGCGGCCTTGCGGACGAGGCCTGGAAAGCGTGGCTGAAGACCGCCGATGGCGCGACCTACAAGACTCTCGCCTATCAGCACATCCCGCATCCGACCTGGCCGGAAAGCTCCGCCCACGATGCCGCGACGCAGGCCGCCAACACCAAGATCATGCTGACCAAATGGAATGCCGCGCTCGCCGCGCTTGCACCTGCGGTCAAGAATCCCGACGTCCAGACTGCGCTGGTGCCCTATGGCGATACGTTCAAGCCGGCCGAGCTCGTCGACATCATCGCCAAGGACCTTCCGGCGGGCCTGCCCGCCTGGATGCGCGGAGACAGGGCATGGGCGGTGCGCCAGGGCGCCGACGCCGCCGCCAAGCGGCGCAACATCACCATCACTGTCCCTGACGGAGTGATCCCGTGAGCTCGCGATGGGCGCTGAGCGGGCGGATCGTGACGATGGCCGCCGAAGGCGATTTCATCACGAGCGGGACGATCTTCATCGAGGATAACCGCATCGCCGCGGTGGTCCCGAAAGGACAACCGGCGCCGGCGGGCTTCGAAGCCGTCGCTCCCGTGGCGACCGGCGGGACCATCTATCCCGGCCTGATCGAGCTGCACAATCACCTCAGCTACAACATCCTGCCGCTCTGGCAGGTCCCGCAGCCCTACGGCAATCGCGACCAGTGGCAGAACGCCAAATCCTACAAGACCTCCGTGACCGGCCCGATGAGCGCGATCGCGCTTGCCGACGACGGCTCGCTGCTGCCGGCCCTCGTCCGCTACGTCGAGGCCAAATGCATGCTCGCGGGAACGACGACCAGCCAGGGGATCACGCTGTCGAACTGGAGCGGCACGATCCACAAATACTACAAGGGCGCCTTGCGCGCCGCGGAAATCGGCAGCCCGCCGGACCTGCCGCGCGCCCATTCCAAGATTCCCGACATCGACGCCCAGGACTGGGCGAAGTTCGACAAGGAGCTGAAATCGTCGTCGTGTTTCCTGCTGCACCTCAGCGAAGGCATCGACATCAAGGCTCACAGCCACTTCCTCGCCTTGCGCAATCCCTCAGGCGACTGGGCGATCGAACCATCGCTGGCAGGCATTCATTGCACGGCGCTCGATGCAACCGACTTCGGAACGATGGCCGAGAACCATGCCAAGGTCGTGTGGTCGCCCCTGAGCAATCTGCTGCTCTACGGCAAGACCACCGACATCGCAGCCGCGCGCACGGCCGGCCTCACCATCGCGCTCGGCTCGGACTGGTCGCCGTCCGGCAGCAAGAACCTGCTCGGCGAGCTGAAGGCGGCGAAGGTCGTGTCCGCGCATTTCAATCTCGGATTCAGCGACTACGACATCGTCTCGATGACGACGCGCAATCCCGCCGCGATCCTGAAGTGGGATGGAAAGCTCGGAACCATCGCCGCGGGCAAGTTCGCCGATCTCCTGGTCGTGAAGGGCGTCACCGGCGATCCCTACGGCCATCTGATCAAGTCGCGCGAGCAGGACGTCGCCCTCGTCACGATCGGCGGACGGCCGCGCTACGGTACCAAGACGATCATGCAAAAGGCGGGCGGAAGCGGCGAGGCCCTCAAGATCGGAAGCAGCGCGCGGGTGATCGACTTCTCCTCGCCAGACCAGGATCCGGGGATCGAGAAAGTGACGCTGGCGGAGGCGACGACCCGCCTGAAGGCCGCGCTCGGCAATCTCGGCACGCTGCAACCACGTAGTCTCGCCATGGGCGATGCGATCGCCCGCGGTACCGTGTCGCGCACCGGGTGGCGCCTCGCGCTGGACGAGCAGTTCGGCAACAACGTCCAACTGCGCCCGCGGCTCGAATATAACGGCGTCCGCACCGGTCCAGATCTGGCGGCAACGGCCGTGGCCGACGAGCCGCTGCACCCGATCAAGTTGGACGGCCTCACCGTGGCGGGCGATCCCGTCTTCCTGGACACGCTCAAGAACGAAGCGAATCTTCCGCCGGGAATCGCGACGGCGATCGCTGCGTTCTATTAGCCGCGTGCGGTTCGCCGAATTCTACGTCGTCGGCGTTCACACCATCGGCGGGTTCAACCGCGCAAAGCCCTCCTGGATGCGATAGGGATAGTACGGATAAGGCGGCATCACCGCGCTGACCTCGTCGAGACGCTTGATCTGATCCGCGCTCAGCGACCAGCCGACCGCGCCGAGATTGTCGCGCAGTTGCGCCTCGTCGCGGGCGCCGATGATCACGGAGGAGACCGTGGGGCGCGCCAGCAGCCAGGCGATCGCAACCTGCGGCACGGTGCGGCCGGTCTCTGCGGCGATTGCATCGAGCACGTCGACGACGGCGTAAAGGCGCGCATCGTCCACGGGCGGGCCGAATTGTGCGGTGGCGTGCAGGCGGCTGCCTTGCGGCAGCGGCTCGCCGCGCCGGATCTTTCCGGTCAGCCGGCCCCAGCCCAGTGGGCTCCAGACCAGCGCGCCGACACCCTGGTCGCGCGCTAGCGGCATCAGCTCCCACTCATAGTCGCGGCCGAGCAGCGAGTAATAGACCTGGTGCGCGACATAGCGTGGCCAGCCATGCCGGTCGGCGACGGCGAGCGACTTCATCAACTGCCAGCCCGCGAAGTTCGAAACGCCGACATAGCGCAGCTTCCCGGCGCGTACGAGCACGTCGAGCGTGGACAGCACCTCCTCGATCGGCGTGAACGCGTCGAAGGCGTGGAGCTGGAGCAAATCGATGCTATCGGTGCCAAGCCGACGCAGCGCCGCATCGACCGAGGCAAGCAGTCGCTGCCGCGACGAACCGGCGTCGAGCGGACCGTCGCCCATCGGCAGGCTCATCTTGGTCGAGATCAGCACCTTGTCGCGACGACCCTTGATCGCGGCGCCAAGGATCTCCTCGGAGGCACCGTTCGAATAGACGTCGGCGCTGTCGAACAGATTGACGCCGGCGTCGAGGCAGATGTCGACCAGCCTGCGCGCTTCGTCCGCACTGCTGCGGCCCCAGGCCGAGAACAGCGGGCCCTGGCCGCCAAAAGTGCCGGTGCCGAAGCTGAGGACGGGGACCTTGAGCCCGGACGCACCGAGATTGCGGTATTCCATGATCGCTCTCCTATTCCGCCGGACACGCCGCGACGACGGCCTGCCGGCGGTCGAGTTGCAGGCTCCACAGCGCCAGCACGAGGCCGACTGCCGTGATGCCGGCCGCAACCAGCGGCAGCGCGGAAAGGCCCAGCCCGCGAGCGATGGTGACGCCGCCGGCCCAGGCGCCAAGGGCGTTGCCGAGATTGAACGCGGCGATGTTGAGGCTGGAGGCGAGCGTGCGGCCACTGGGACCGGCCGCCTCCAGCACGCGAAGCTGAAGCGGCGCGACGGTTGCGAAGGCGGCGATGCCAAGCAGCAGGATCAGCGCGACGGCGGCGATCTTGACCGACAGCACGGCGGCAAGGCCGAGCAGCACGATGGCGAGCGCGGCGAGCGTGCTGGTCAGGGCGCGGGCGAGGCCGCGGTCGGCGAGCTTGCCGCCGGCGACATTGCCGATCGCAAGACCCACGCCGAACACCAGCAGGATCGGAGAGACCGCTTCCTCCGAGAAGCCGGTGAAGCGCGTCAGGATCGGCTGGATATAGGTGAAGACGACGAACAGGCCGGCGAAGCCGAACACGGTCATGGCGAGGCCGAGCAGCACCTGCGGACGGCTGAGCACCGCAACTTCCTCGGACAGCGAGACCGGCTTGTCACCATTGCCGACATTGCCCGGCACGAGCGCCGCAACCACCGCGAAGGCGATCACGCCGATGACGGTCACCGCCCAGAACGCCGCGCGCCAGCCGAGCATCAGGCCGAACCAGGCGCCGAAGGGCACGCCCAGCAACGTTGCGACCGTCAGGCCGATGAACATGGTGGAGATCGCGGAGGCCCGCTTGTCCTCGGCGACGAGGCTGGTCGCGACCACCGAGCCGACGCCGAAGAACGTGCCGTGGGCGAGCGAGGTCAGCACGCGCGCCGCCATCAGCAGTTCGTAGTTCGGCGCCAGCGCACAGGCGGCATTGCCGAGCGTGAAGATCGCCATCAGCGCCAGCAGCACGGTCTTCCGCGGCATCTTGCGCGTCGCAAGGGTCAGGACCGGCGCGCCGACGAACACGCCGAGCGCATAACCTGAGATCAGCAGGCCCGCGACCGGCACGGAGACGTGCATGTCGGCGGCGACCTGCAGCAGCAGGCCCATGATGATGAATTCGGTGGTGCCGATGCCGAAGGCACCGGCGGTGAGCGCGAGGACGGCGGGAGGCATGCAGTGCTCCAATGGATAAGACGAGCCGTGCAGATAGCCGCGCGCCGGCAAAACCATTAGGGTGTCCGCAATCCAATCATTTATGACGTGAATTCAACATGGCCCGTTTCGACACCAACCGCTCCGCCGAGATGGAGGTCTTCGTCCGTGTCGTGGACCTCGGCGGGTTCACCCCAGCCGCGCGAAAACTGCGCCTGACGCCGTCAGGGGTAAGCAAGCTGATCTCGCGGCTGGAGGCCCGGCTCGGCGCGCGGCTGATCAACCGCACGACGCGCAAACTCACGCTGACCGAGGAAGGCCAGGCCTTCTACCAGCGCGCGTTGCGCATTCTTGCCGAGATGGAGGAGGCCGAGCGCGAGGCGGCCTCGGGCGCGGCGCCGCGCGGCCGATTGACCGTCAACAGCAATATCCCGTTCGGCATGATGCATATGATGCCGCTGATCCCCCGCTTCCTCCAAGAGCACCCCGAGATCACGCTCGACCTCGTGCTGACCGACACGCTGATCGACCTGATGCAGGAGCGCGCCGACGTCGCCATCCGTGTCGGCCCCCTGAAAGCCTCGCGCCTGATCGCACGCAAGCTCGGCACCAGCCGCATGGTGGTCGTCGGCGCTCCAGACTATCTGGCACGCGCGGGCACGCCGAAGACGCCGGCCGATCTCGCCGATCACCGCGGCATCGGCTGGACGTTTTCGCGGATCCGCGGCGGCTGGCCATTCAAGCGCGGCGATCGCACGGAGGAAGCCGTGCCGCCGCCGATCGCCCGCGCCAGCGACGGCGAAGCCGCCCGCCGTCTCTGCCTCGGCGGCGTCGGCCTCGCCCGCCTCGCGCTCTTCCACATCGGCCCCGACATCGAAGCCGGCCGCCTGGTCCCCGTGCTGCAAGGCTACAATCCCGGCGACCGCGAAGACATCCACGCCGTCTATGTCGGCCACACCGCGCCCCTGCCCGCCCGCGTGCGCGCGTTCATCGATTTCCTCGCGGAGCATGTGCGCGTGAGCGATCCCGCGCTGAAGCGGGCGGCGGATGGGAAGTGGAAACTCGTGGGATGAGGTGGAGGGCTCAGAAGGAAGCTGGAGTCCACCTTCGCCCTACGGGCGTCGGCGCGACAGCAACAGGTCGTCCTGCGCCCAGGCGAATGGCGCACACAGCGACACCGAAAGTCCGATCAAGACGCCAATCGCGCCGCGCCTCGAAGGCATCCAACTCGCTTGGGTATTCATCGGGCCACTCTCCGATTGCTGAAATGTGCGGTCGGCTCGCCCATCGGGTTGATCCGATCCGGGAGAACCCGCGGCAGTCCATGGCGATGGGATCGGCGGCGCAGCCTTCGTCGGGCGGAGCGCAGACGTCCGATGAGCTTGCGAGGCGACCAGCCGGCGGACGTCCGCTGCGGAGCGAACAGCTCGGCGCGCAAGGCCGCAATCTGCCGATCGAGCAAGGGATCCTGCGCCGCGGACGTCAGAGCATCGATCGTGCCGACCTTTGCGACCGGTTCGAAGCGCTGCAGCCAGGCGAGCAATCCGAAATAGACATCGGCGGCGTCGCGCTTACCCGCAGCGCGTCGCAGATGCCGGAAGGACCAGGCTTCCGAATTCAGATAGGCCGCATGCCGCCGTTGGAATATACGCATGAGCCGCCGTGCCGCCGCGGGTGCGCCCCATGCCAGGCCGATGATCCCAATGAACAGCAGAGACACCAGCGCCCAATGGTCGATAACCGCGTCACGCACGGCTTCCCACGTCCATGCGCCCGAGGGCAAGCCACCCGCAGTGGGCCCGCCTTCGACTTCGAGGGGCATGGCCTCCAGACGGATCTGTTCGATCCTGGCGCTCTCGGTATTCCACCAGGCTATGACGATCTCCGGCAAGGCGTAGCTGCCGTTCCTCTCCAGCATGTAGATGGCGGAATCCGTGCGTGTCGACGTCGTGACATCGGCCCGACCGTCGGTCGTGTCGTTCAAGACGGGCTGAGCCGGATAGAGCCGCAAGCCGTCGACGGCGGCAAACGTCTGCGGCGGCAGCAGCATGGCCTGCGTGCCCTCCGCTTCGACCCTCACTGTACGGGTCACGGCGTCACCCGGCTTGAGCTTATCGGAAGAGCGCTTCACCGACTGCTCCGCCGTCAGTTTGCGGGCCGAGAGGAACGGCCGCATTGCCGCGGCGGCATCCGGAACGTAGGCTTCGAACGGAAGGCGCTGCAGCGGGACTGAAACATCGCGCACGGCCGGTGGTTCGGCTGCGTACCTGATGCCGACGCTCTGTTCCGGGAGAGCGTAGAGGCCCGCCTCCTGCGGATAGATGGCATATTCGAAACGGACGCCGGCATAGGTCGCGCCGTCGTGTTGCTCGTTGATGTTGACGCTGCGCAACTGCCTCGTCGCCGCGTTGCTGATCTGGAAGCTCGGCATCGCAGGCGGCGACGTCAGGTAGTTCGGCGCCAGGACTTCGATGCGCAGCGTCGTCGGCTGTCCCACCACCACGCGGGGCGGATCGATCGCGGCGCGCACGATCGGCTCTGGCGGGCCGGCCTGTTGCGCACTCGCCCGGAACGTCGGCAGTGCAACGGTCGCCGCCAAGGCGCAAAGCATGATCGGACGCATCATGGCTTCCCCCCCGCCGGCACCGGCGCGGCCGCCTGGATCGCGAATTTGAGCTTGAGGAAGTCGGCGGGGGAGGTCTGGACCTGGCGCATCCAGGCCTCGGCGGCACCCGGGGTGGTCAGGTCCTGCGGCGTGACTTTGATGGTCTTGCCGCCCTTCTGCTTCGGGTCGACCTTGGTCTCGTCCGCCTTGAAGTCCGGCGGGGCACTGTCGTCCTGCTCCTGTTTGCGGCGCTTCGCCTCCTGGGCGTCGAACGCCGCCTGCACGATCGCGCGATTGGTCTTGGCCGGAACGTTGCCGGGCTGCGCCTTCAGGACTGCGTCGTAGGCGGCAAGCGACTTTTCGTAGGCGTGGTTCTGCGCCTGCGCGTTGCCGAGCGCGAACTTGCCTTCGATCGTGTCGACCTTCGCGAATTCCTGCGCGGCGATGAGGAAATCATAGGCGCGGTACGCCGCGATGCCTCGCCACATGGGGTCGGCGAACAGCTCCGCGGCCGCGTGGTAGTCGCCGCGGTCGAAGGCGATCCGCCCTTGCTGGTCCGGCGTCAGCCAGAGATCTGCGAAACGGCGGTCCTCCGCCTGGGAGGGCGCGGCCTGCAGCACGAAGAAGAGGGAGAGCCCCCAGGCGACTGTGGTGCCCCGCCGGAACCAAAGCAGGCTGAGCAGCGCCAGCGGCAAGAGCAGCCAAAAGCCCTCGTCCAGCCATCGGGTGCCGAACCTGTCGCCCTGGGCTGCCTGGAAGTGCGTCTCGATCCTGCGCTCCAGCCGCGCGATGTCCGTGCCGTCGATGCTCACCGGCACGGCCGCGGCCTCCCACGTCGGCGGAACTGGGCCTACGGCGAGAATTGCCAGGCCGTTGCGCTCGGCGGACCGGCGGACCGCCTCCTCGCCGGCGGGATCGGCATTGTCGCCGACCAGCAGGATCGTGCCGGCGACGGGCTCGGGTCGCAGCGCCGCTGCGGCCAAGCTGACTGCGGCGGCGGCATTGCTGCCGTCGCTAGGCATCAGTCCGGGCGAGAGAGCAGCCAGGAACGGCTCGATCACGCTGCGGTCGTCGGTCAGTGGCATCACCAGATGCGCCGTCCCGGCATAGGCGACGAGCCCGGTGCGCGCTCCTGCGCGGGCGACGAGCAGGTCTCTGATCTTCTGCTTGGCCCGTTCGAGCCGCGACGGCGCCACGTCGGTCTCGTTCATGGATGACGAGACAGAGAGCGCGATCATCAGCGGCGCTTTGTCCTCGACGAAGGGTGGCAGTTCGCGCCGCCATGTGGGCCCGGAGAGGGCGACGATGCCGAGCACCATGCCCGTCGCGACAAGGTAGAGCGGATTGATGGTTCGTCCCCGGCCAGGCCTTACGATCAGATGATCGAGCAGATGCGGGGCGATCACGCCGCCCCACTGCGCGTGCACGTGCTGACGCCAGAGCAGCAGTCCCGAGATCCCGATCACGGGTATCAGGGCGAGTAGCCACAGCGGCCGCAGCAGATGAAAGTACAGAGTGGCCCCATCATGCATGGTGCAGCTCCCTTGACCGGCGCCATTCACTCCCTGCGAGGAGGGCGACCCACAGCACCAGGCCGAGAACCACTGCAGCGCCGAGCGGCCACTGGAACAGCGGCAGCTTCGGTCGCCACGACAGCGTCTGCAGCCTGGCCGGTGCGAGCCGATCGATGTCGGCGTAGATCGCCTCGAGTTGCGCGCCGTCCTCGGCCCGGAAGAAGTGGCCGCCGGTCGTTGACGCGACCGCCCGAAGCACACCGAGGTCGACGCGGTTTTCTCCGGACGCCGCCGGATCTCCGACCCCGACCGTGTAGACCGCGACCTCGTTCTGACGGGCGATGTCGGCGGCGTGCTCGGGCGGCACCCGGCTCGCGGTGTCGTTGCCGTCCGTCAGAAGGATCAGGAGCTTCTGCTTCGCGGTGCTGGCCGCGAAGGTCTTGATGGCAAGACCGATCGTATCGCCGATCGCCGTCTGCTGGCCCGCCATGCCGACCTCGGTCTGGTCGAGCAACTGCTGGGCGGTCTCGAGATCCTGGGTGAACGGGACCTGCACATACGCCCTGGTGCCGAACAGAATGAGCGCGACACGATCGCCCTTGCGGCGGGCGATGAAATCCCGGATCACGCGCTTGACGCCGTCAAGCCGCGTCAGCGTCGTGCCGTCCGGCGTATTGAAGTCCCGCTGATCCATCGATCCGGAGATGTCGATGGCCAGGATGAGATCGCGCGCGGAGACCTCTCGCGTCACGGGATCGCCGACCCATTGCGGTCGCGCCATCGCGGAGACGAGCAGGATCCACATCGCGGCCGCCACGATCATCTGAACTGCGCGCCGTTCCAGCACCACCGCCCCCCGCTGCGGCGTTTGTCCCGTCGCGGCCGCCAGGCGCTCGAAAAACGGCACCTGGATCGAGACCTGGCGGGCGCGGTAAGGCGGCAGCAGCCACCATACCAGGAGCGGCAACGGCAGCAGCAGGAAAATCCATGGCCATGCCAATTCAAGCATGGTGCCTCCTTATCCAGCGGCGAACGAGCGCGGCCAGAGACTTTACTTCGGCGTCGGTCGGCGAGGTCTGCTGGTAGGGTCCAGTGACCAGTAGGCTTCCCACACCTCGCGAGAATTCCTGGCCGCCGTAGCTCCGGTCGAGGAAAGCCAGCCACGCCGGGCCGAACAGCGGCGCCACCTGCTCCCGGGGAAAAGCGGCGAGCGCGGTCCGCCTGACCAGCAAAGTCAGTTCCGTCAGAAACCCTTGTTTCGACCCCTGAGGGAGACGCCCGATCCGGCCCAGTTCCGCCAGTGCCTCCCGCCGGTAACGGTTGGCACGGCGATGGTGCACGAATTGACAGAGCACAACGATGGTTGCGGCAAGGAGCGCGACCGCCGCAATCCGCGCCGGCCAGGTCGCAGGCCACAGGCTCGTTTCCCGCGGCAGCGGAATGTCGATCAGGCCGGCGACGGGATCGGCGGTGGGTGAGGTATCAGCCAAGGTGCGCCCCCGACGAAACTTGCCCGCCCCGGCCCTGACGCGCGGGCATCGCACCGAGCAGCTTGCGCAATTGCGGCGCGGTCTCTTCCGCCGCGCTGAGCGGCAACACGGGAACGCCGATCTGGTGGCTCCATGCCAGTACGCCACCGACGCGCTCGCGGGTCGCGCGTTCGATATCCTTCCGGACGCTGTCGCGACCGACGTCGAGCCTGATCTGGAGGTCGCCGTCCGTCACGGTCATGCTGGCCGAGGGCGGCAGGTCGCTCTGCAGCGGATCGTGCACCAGAAGCGCGACGACGTCGTTGTGGCGGGCCATCTCGCCCATCATGCTCCGCGTCTGGTCGTCCGCGCCGTCGAAGTCGCTGATCACGATCACGACCGCGTCGTGGAGCGCGCGGCGCCGAACCTGCTCGATCGATCTGTTCAGCATGGCCGGCGTGGCGGTGGCGCCGTTACCGACCGAGAGCGCCCGGTTGTAGGTCGCGATGGCCGCAAGGATCTGCAGTACCGTCGAGCGGCTCCGCTTCGCCCGGAATTCGGCGAGTTCGCGGTCGTTGAACACGACGGCACCGATCCGGTCGCCGGATCCGAGAACGCGCCAGGCGCCGATGGCCGCGGCTTCGGCCGCCGTGACGGACTTCATGGCGCGCCGGCTGCCGAAGAACATGGATAGACGCTGGTCGACCACGAGCAGCGTCTGCCGATCGCGCTCCTCGTCGAACACCCGCACGTGTGGCTTGCGCAGCCGTGCGGTCACCTTCCAGTCGATCGAGCGGACGTCGTCGCCTGGACGATAGTCGCGGATCTCCTCGAAATTCAGTCCGCGTCCTCTCATGCGCGAAGCGAAGCGGCCCGAGAGCAGGCTGTGGACCGGCTGGCGCGGGAGGAACGAGACCTGACGGCCGCGATATTCGAGTGCCAGCAGATCGTCGAAGCCGACGTAGACGCCTTGCGCGGATTTCGTCGGCTCGGTCATGGTGCCCTCACGCCACGGAGACGAGTTCGGCGATCTTGTCGATCACTTGATCCGCCGTCACGCCTTCCGAGAGCGCCTCATAGGTCAGGATCAGGCGGTGGCGGAGGCAGTCGTGCATCACCGCGCGAACGTGGTCCGGCGTCACGAACGCGGACTCGTCGAGCCAGGCGCGGGCTCGGGCACAGCGGTCGAGCGCAAGGCTGCCTCGGGGACTGGCCCCGACCTGGATCCAGCCGCTCAAGGGCTTGCCGTAAGTGGCGGGAAATCGCGTCGCGAAGACCAAGTCGACGATGTACTTCTGAGCGAGGTCCGAGACGAAGATGTCGTCGATCTCGCCGCGAGCGTCGAAGATCGCCAGTTGCGGGATGGGCGCCGGTTCGGGCGGGCGGTCCTTCGACTTCTGCGCGCTCTCCGCCCGGTTGAGCTTGATGATCTCGCCTTCCGTCGCCTCGTCCGGGTAGCCGATGACGACATGCATCAGGAAGCGGTCGAGCTGGGCTTCGGGTAGCGGATAGGTCCCTTCCTGCTCGATCGGATTCTCCGTGGCGAGCACCATGAACAGATCCGGCATTTTGTAGGTCTTGCCGGCGACGGTCACCTGGCGCTCTTCCATCGCCTCGAGCAGCGCGGACTGCACCTTCGCCGGCGCTCGATTGATCTCGTCGGCCAAGACAAGGTTGGCGAAGATGGGCCCTTTCTGGAACTGGAACTGCCCGCCCTTGTCGGTCTGGACGTAGATTTCGGCGCCGGTGACGTCCGACGGCAGAAGGTCCGGCGTGAACTGTACGCGGGAAAGATCGGCCGCGAGGTGCTTCGCCAACGTCTTGACGGCGCGGGTCTTGGCGAGACCCGGCAGGCTTTCGATCAGCAGATTGCCGTTGGCGAGCAGCCCGATCAGCATGCTCTCGACCATGCGTTCCTGGCCGAGCACGGACCTGCCGATCCGCGACTTGAGCTCAAGCACGGCGTCGCGGGCGGACGGAAGTCCGCCCGCCCTCGATATTTTCGACGTGGTCGTCGCATGCGGGTCGGTCATGTGCTCGTTGCCTCAGTTCATCGCCGTGACGTAGTTCATCCAGCTTTTCATCCGCAGCAGGATCCGCCGCACCAACGCGAGTTCGGACCAGTGATCGGTGTAGACGGCGACCTGCGCGGTCGAGCCGGGCGGCAGCCGGTAGGACGAGTAGTCGTCGAGGACCTGGATGATCGCGACGATCTTCCCGGGGCTCTGGCTGCGCTGCTCGGGTAGGACGAGATCGCCGGACGGCTGGAGCTGTCCCTGCGCGACGCTGTCGACCAGGCGAGCGACCTTGCCGCGGAAGATTCGCCCGGGGACGCCGTCGAACGCGATTTCGACTTCGTTGTTCGGCTCGATCCTCTGCACGACGTTCTGCGGAAACGATGACGCGAAGACGGTCTGGTCCGTGTGTACGAACACCATGATGGGACGGATCGGCATCGGCACCGCGGCCATGCCGGGCCGGAGGAAGAGTTGGGTGGCGAAGCCGTCGGTCGGCGCGCGGATCGTCGCCTGGGTCAGTTCGAATTCGGCGTGACGGAGTTCGGCCCCCACCCGGGCCACGTCGGTGTTGACGCCGTTGATGGCGGATTCGAAGGCGAACCTCGCTCGCTCGGTCGCCGCCTTTGCCGCCGACAGCTTTGCGACGCTCTCCTGATCAGTCGCCCTCTCGTTCGCTTCCTGCAGGTCGGAGAACGGCGGCGGCTGTTGTCGCCGGCGCGCCTCCTCGTCGGCGATGGCGTACCGGTCGTAGGCCTGCTTGGCGCGATCGCGCGCGGCCTGCGCCTCCCGTTCCTCTCCTTCCGCCTGGCCGACGGCGGCCTTCAGCATCCGGACGTTCTGCCTGGATTGCGCGAGCTGGGCCTTCTTCTGATCGACGGTGTCCTGAAAGAGGGCGGGATCGAGCTGCAGCAGCACGTCGTCCTTCTTGATCGGCACGTTCGGCGTGATCGGCACCTCGACAACACGCCCGATCACCGTCGAGAAGATCGGCGTGGTGTAGAACAGGATACGGGCGTCCGGCGTGAACGGTTGGTTGTAATTCAGGGCGATCAGGAGCCCGCCCACTCCGAAGAGACCGCCCAATACGGCCGTCGAGATCGTCCAGGTGCTGGCCCTCACGCGGAAGAGCTTGAACACCACGATGCAGATCGCCGCATAGGTCCGGAACATCAGCGTGATCATGGCGGCACGCGCTTTTCGAGCCGGGCCAGCCGTTCGTCGAACTCCGCCAGGCGTGCCCGCGTCTCGGTGCCGCCGAAGCCCCAGCCGCGGTCGGGACGGTAAGCCATCGCCCAGATCCAGAGGAATGGCCAAAGCGCGCCGAGCATGAACAGGCTGACCCATCCTGCTGCTCCGATGGCGTCCTGGTGCGGGTGATTTCGGGCTTTGGCGATGGCGTGCGGAATGTCGTGAACGGCGATGACGCCGTAGAACACGATGATCAGGACGGCGATCAGGATCGCCAACGAGACGTAATCGAGAAACATCGCGACATCCCGTCACGGCGGCGCCTTGGCGCCGACGAACCAGCGGTAGTAGGGATTTGTCTTGGCGGCCTCCCGCGTCCGCTCGACATCGCGAGCGTAGCTTGCCCGGTCGCCTGCCAAGGCGCTCAGACCGAGGCGATAGAAAGCGTCCAGCTCGTCGCGCTCCGCGGCGATCCGCTGGCCGAGATCGGAAGGGATGCCCGTCACCGGCGGTTCGTTCCGTAGCTGTTTCAGGCGGGCGAAAGTCCGCGCGAATTCCCCGCGGCGAACCCATGTGGCGTATTCGATCGAAGGCCTGTCGTCCGTCACTGGCGCAGCATCGCCGGCGAACCGGATCAATCCTTCACGATCCGTGATCCAGGTCGCGAGCAGCGCCGCTGGCGAGCCCACGCCGACCTCCGCGAGAGCCTTCGACGTCGGATCGCGGCCGAGCCTTTCTGAGATGCGAGCCAGGTCGAGTCCGATCGGCTCGAGGCTGCCGATGAGCATGGCTTCGTGGAGTTCGGTGCTCCAAAGGGAGGCGTAGGGGAAGACGTCGATGAAGCTGCGGACCAGGGCCCGGGTGTCCTCCTCGTTCTGCGTCGGCAAGGGCAGCCATTGAGCGAGGATGCCCTTGCCGTTGAGCCGGGAGGCCGCCAGCCGATAGAAGTCGCTGGAGTAGAGATTGACCACGCCGGCGGCCGAGGGCGGCGGCGGCTCGAGGGTGATCACGTCGTAGCGCTCGGTACCGCGCTGGAGCTCACGGCGGCCGTCCCGGAGCCGCTTTTCGAGGCCAGGATCGGTCGCCGCATCGAACGTGCCCTTGAAGTTCGGGGCCGCCCGAAGGACGGCGGGCAACAGCTCGCTCACGACGCGCCGTTCCAGCCCAGGGAATTGCGACAGCGCGCCGGCGGTGATGCCGGTGCCGTAGCCGATCACCAATGCCGACGTCGGATCTCCGTTGTGGACGATCAGCGGCAGAAGCGCCTGCAGGCGCATGTAGCGAAGCGAAGGCATCGCATCGCCGGAATTGGAGACGCCTTGGATGTAGAGCCGGTGGAAGCTGCGGCCCGCGCTTGCGGTTTCCACGACGGACACCGTTCCCGCGGCGCTCTCGTCGTAGAACGTGATGTCCCCTCCCCGCGCTGCCAGCCGGATAATCTGTTCCGGCGGCGTGAGCACCGCGACGACGAGGCTGGCGACACCGACGGCGAAGATCGCCCACCTGCTCCTGGTTCCAGCGACGAAGCGGATCGCTGCGATCGCGCCGACGAGAGCCGCGGCCACCGCCAAGACGCCGAGCGTCCGGACGAGGCCGAAACGAGGGATCAGAACGAAACCGGTAAGGAGCGTGCCAGCGATGCCCCCGATCGTGTTGGCGGCGATCACGGCTCCGACGTCGCGGCCCACCTTCCCGTCGCCGACGGCGAGCCTCAGCACCGCCGGAAAGGCCGCCCCGAGCAGCAGGGTCGGTCCCAGCACGATGCCGAGTGCGGTCGCCGCGAACCGGGCGCACATGCCAGCGAGATCGCTTCCGGTCAGGCGGTAGGTGGCCGTCTCGAAGATCGTCTGCGCGTAGATGAGCCATGGCCCGAAAGCGGCGATCTCGACCAGCGCGAGCCAGCCCGCGATCGCGATGAGGGAGCCGAACGCGGCGCCGGGGTCCTTCACGCGATCGCCGAACCTCGCGAACAGCGCGGCGCCCAAGGCGATCCCGGTCAGATAGGTCGCCAGTACGATCGAGAAGGCGAAGCTGCGCGTACTCATGAACGGAATGACCGCCTGCGACCACACGATTTCGTAGCCGAGCGCGATGCCTCCTGCCGCCGCGTACAGGGCGATGGTCCATCGGGCCTTCGAGGACCGCGGTGCCGACAAAGCCGGAGCGCCCACGATCCGTCGCTCGGCGGATCTGTCGATGAGGAATGCGCCTAGCGCCGCTGCGACGTTGAGGACCGCCGCGAAGAACGCGGTCCCGCGAACGCCAAACAGGGAGAGGAGAAGGAAAGCGGGCAGAAGCGCGCCGAAGATGGCTCCCGCCGTGTTAGCGGCATAGAGACCTCCGCCGAAGCTGCCGACATCGCGATCGTCCCTCGTCAGGGCCCGGACGAGCACGGGCAGCGTTCCGCCCATCATGAAGGCGGGTACCGCGATCAGCGCGAACACCGACGTCCAGGCGATAGCGGGATTGATGGATTCCAGGCGGACGAAGGGCGAAGCCGCATCGGCCAGGACCAACGTCGCAGCGATCCCGCTGGCCGCCGTCGCCAGCTCCATCAATCCGTACAGCCGCACGGGGCGGCTACTGCGATCGGCCAGGCGTCCGAACAGCCAGCTTCCGAGCGCGAGACCGCCGAAGAATCCGCTGATCGCGATCGAAATGGCATGGACCTCGGCGCCGACGACCAGCGAAAGCTGCTTGATCCAGAGCACCTGATAGATCAGCGCGGCTCCGCCGGAGATGAAGAGGAGGCCGCAGGCCGCAGTGACCGGTCCCCCGCGCGACGCGGTGCGCTTGCCGGTGTCTCTCAAGGATAGCGAGGCTGCATTCGTGCGGGCGTCCATCGTCGATCCTCAAATAGGCCGGCGGAGGCGGCCCAGGCCGCCTCCGCCCTTGGCGCGCGAGTCTTATTCGAGACCCCGCTTCTTGAAGGATTCGTCGATCTTCTTGTCGACCCCGCGTCGTATCTGGTCGATGCTGAAGCTCGCGATCCGCTGGCTTGGCGGATACTCGACGAAGGTCTGCAAGAACTTGGCGGCCTGTATCTGCGCCAGCGCGATCATGTAGGCGTTCTCCACCCGCCATTGATCGTACATGCTGCCCGATATCTCCGCATGTTCGTACGGGTCCATGCGCAGATTGAAGATTTTCGGCACGCGCAGCGGCGTGAACGGGTGCGCCCAGACGTCGAACTGACCGGGCTGGTCCTGCCGTTCGAAGGTGTGCTTCCAATCGCCGTCGCGCATCGCGACGAGGTCGCCGTCGTCGTTGAAGTAGTAGAACTCGTTACGCGCGCTCTTGTTGGTCTTGCCCGTGATGTAGTCGAGCTGGTTGAAGCCGTCGAGATGATTGCGGAACGTCGTCGTGCTGCCCTGAGGCTGCCAGCCGGCGAGCAGCCGGTCCTTCACGCCCGGGTCGCCTGCGGCGGCCACCAGCGTCGGAAACCAGTCCAGCCCCGACACGATGCCTCTCGAGACCGATCCGGCCTTCACTTTCCCCGGCCATCTGACCATCGCTGGCACGCGGAAGGCGCCCTCCCAATTGGTGTCCTTCTCGGACCGGAACGGCGTGGTCGCCGCGTCCGGCCAGGTGAAGGCGTTGGGGCCGTTGTCGGTGCTGAAGACGACGATCGTATTGTCCGCGATCTTGAGGTCGTCGAGCGCTTTGAGCAGCTTGCCGACGTTCATGTCCATCTCGACCATGCCGTCGGCGTATTCGTTGCCGGGCATGCCGCTCTGGCCGCGCATGGATGGGCGGACGTGGGTGAAGATGTGCATTCGGGTGAAGTTCATCCATGTGAAGAACGGCTTGTTCGCCCGCGCCTGCCGCGTGATGAAGTCGATGGCGCTACCTGTCGTCTCGTCGTCGACCGTCTCCATCCGCTTTCGGTTGAGCGGCCCGGTATCCTCGATCTTGCCGTCCGCGGCCGATTTGATGACGCCGCGCGGCGAGTAGGCCTTGACGAAGGCCTCGTTGTCCTTCGGCCAATAAGGCCGCTCGGGCTCCTCCTCTGCATTGAGGTGGTAGAGATTGCCGAAGAACTCGTCGAAGCCGTGGGCCGTCGGCAGATATTCATCCCGATCGCCGAGATGGTTCTTGCCGAACTGGCCTGTGGCGTAGCCGAGCGGCTTCAAAGCCTGCGCGATGGTCATGTCGCCCTTCTGAAGGCCGACGGTCGCGCCCGGGATGCCGACCTTGCAGAGGCCCGTCCGGAGGCAGACCTGCCCCGTGATGAAGGTCGAACGCCCCGCGGTGCAGCTGTTCTCGGCGTAATAGTCGGTGAAGATCATGCCTTCGTTGGCGATGCGATCGATGTTCGGCGTCTCATAGCCGACCAGCCCGCGCGTATATGCGCTGAGATTGGATTGACCGATGTCGTCGCCGAAGATCACCAGGATGTTGGGCTTCGCGGCGTTGTTCTGCTGAGCCGTGGCTGGCGACTTCACGAAAGGCGAGAGGCTCGTCGCGACGAGAGCTGTGGCGAACAAGGCGCCTAGGATCCTGCCTCTTCCTTTTGCGGTCCCCCGTTCGCGGGTTTCAGTCTTCGAGTTCGTTTCACTACTCATTCGACGCTCCTCGGTTGAACGAAAGATTCCTCGCTTCATGTCGTTCGGCAGTCTGTCGTTGTTCGCGGTGGCTCCAGTGCCATCAGGGTGGCGGCGGATCTGCGCGTACGGGCTTGCGCAGGACGCAGCGGAAGCCGACGTGGGATGTCGACGTGTCGACCGGTTCGACGTGCCGCGCCGCGGGCCGATAGCGGCGGCAATAGTTGGGCGCGCAGAGGTGCGAGCCGCCCTTCAGCACTTTGCGTCCGATCCGGATGTTCGGCTGGTTCGGATCGATGCTCGCCTCTTCCGCGCCGCCGCGCGGGTTCTTCGGGATGCAGCACGATTTCGCGGCGTCGGGCTGGTGCTTCGACGACCACCAGTCCGAGGTCCACTCCCAGACGTTGCCGATCATGTCGTGGATACCGTAACCGTTCGGCGGGAAGGCCCGGACCGGCGAGGTACGCTCGAACCCATCCTCGCCGACATTTTGAGTTGGAAAGGTGCCCTGCCAGGTGTTGGCCATGTGGCGCCCGTCGGGCGTCATCTCATCGCCCCAGGGGAATTCGGAGCCGTCCAGGCCGCCACGCGCGGCGAACTCCCACTCCGCTTCGGTGGGCAGGTCCTTACCTGCCCACCGAGCGTAGGCGAGCGCATCGTCGTAGGAAACGTGCACGACCGGATGGTCGTCGAGATTCTTGATGTTGCTCTTCGGTCCGTAGGGGCGCCGCCAGCACGCGCCCTTCATGAAGCTCCACCATTGGCCCCAGTCGGACAGATTCCTCACCTGAGCCGGTGGCACGAAGACGAGCGAACCCGCGTACAGCATACTCGGCAGTGCGCCAGGGTAGTCCTTTGGATCCGGGACCTTCTCGGCCGTGGTGACGTAGCCGGTCGCGTTGACGAAATTCTTGAACAGCCGGTTCGTCACCGGCGTCGCATCGATGCGGAAGGCATCGACGTGAACCCGGTGCGAAGGCGCCTCCTCCGGATAGTGGTGGTCCGACCCCATCCGGAAGAGGCCGCCCTCGATCAGGATCATGCCGTCGTCCAACGGGCGCTCCTGATGCCTATCGATCCGCATCTGCAACATGGCGCACCTTCAGCGGCAGTAGTCCCAGAAGCCCTGCGTGCGCGACGGGTCCGTGTAGTACCAGCACATCCCCGCAGCGGGGGCCGGCCCGGCCCATGCCGCTGCGGTGGCAGCGCTGACGACGCCGATCGCCGCTCCTGCCGCAATTGCGCCGCCGACCGGCCAGCCGTACCAGCCAGGCCGAGCCCATCCTCCGCGGCCGGCAACCACGGTTGACCGGCGTACCGCGACGTTGCCGCGAGGACCGACCACGGCGGTGCGGCCGCGATAGGCTGCGCCCCGCGGCCCCACGACGACGCCGCCACGATGCGCGATGGCCCCGCCCCGCGGGCCGACGACGACCCTGCGGCGGCCGCCCGCGAAACGGACCTGCTCGAGTTCCGATGCCGTCGCCCCGGTCGCGATGGATGCTGGATGAAGCGGAGCCGACTGCGCCGGCGCGACAAGGAAGGACGTCAGACCGGCCGCAACGAGGCAAGCCCTGGATGGCCGGATGGACGATAGCGTCATTGTCGTACCTCCCGAAGTCCGTAGCGGTCTCTGCCAAGATCACGCGTCGTCGGAAGATTGGCGTACCGCGGGGCGGACAGTCGATTAGGGCAAACCCTAAAGATGATCGAGAAGTCCCTTAATGTTCGCGCGGCCTGCCGAGGCGCGTTACGGCTCGATGAGCTTTTCCCTGATCGCGTAACGCACGATCGCCGCGGTCGTGGTCAGATCGAGCTTTTTCATCGCGGCGGACCGCTGCGCCTCGATCGTCTTGACGCTGACGTTGAGGATGTCGCTCATTTCCTTGTTGCTGCGGCCTTCCGCGATCAGCTGGACGACGAGCCTTTCCCTCGGGCTCAGCAGCGACTTGTCGCGCCGCCTCTCGGGATTGAGGAACGCATGGAGCAGCTTCTCCGAACTGTGGCCCGTGAAGAACGCCTTGTGCTGAGCGAGCGATTCGATCGCCGAGAGTAGGAACTGCGAGGCTTCCGACTTTAGCAGATACGCCCTGGCACCGGCCTCGAGCGCCCGCTCGACGATGCTGTCCTCGTCCCTCATCGTGAACATCAGAACTTCGGTATCGGGACAGCGCGACCGAACCTGCCGCGTTAATTCCACACCGTTGATGGTCGGCAGGCCATAGTCGAGGATCGCGATGTCCGGCTTGGCCGCGAGTATCTTGGCGAGCGCGTCCTTGCCGTCGGCGGCCTCGGCCACGACTTCCCAGTCCGCGCGCGTCGAGATGATCGTGCGCAGTCCGGAACGAACGACCTCATGATCATCGGCAATGACGATCCTGACCATCGACTAGCGACCCCCGCCGCGATCTCGCGTTCCCCAAGTCTAGCAAGGACGTCGTTTTCGCGAACTAAGGTCTTTCCCTAGAAAAGCAGGACGAGACCCTGAATCCCCGTCGAGCGCCCTGCGGCCCCGGCCTTGAGCCTGCGTCGCAACGCCGGCGGTCCTTGGATCGGCGTCTGCACGGGATGCGAACGAGTATCCTGGTTCCGGATCCGTTGGACCTGATATGCAAATCGCCTCCGAAGCGGTTGGCGCGCGCCTCCATCCCGGCGATGCCGACGCCGGCGCCCGCGCCGCCGTCCCCGAAGCCGCAGCCGTCGTCCACGATCGCGAGCTTCAGGTTGGAGTCCTCGACTGTCGCGCTCAGAGCGACGGTACTGGCGGCGGCGTGACGGTGTACGTTCGTGAACGCCTCCTGCACGATCCTCAGCGCGGCCCGCTGAACCGCAGGTGAAAGTGCATCTACCGCGCCGGATATCTCGGCGCGGACTTCCAGCTTGGTCCTCTCGGCGAAGCCCGAAACGAACCGCCTCATCGTCGCGCGCAGCCCGTCGCGGTCAAGGTTGCGGGGATGCAGAAGGTAGCTGATGGAGCGAATCTCGCCGAGGGCTTCGCCCAGCGAGCGCTCCGCCTCCGCGATGATGCCGGCGGCTTTTACGCCGATGCCCTCGGTCGCCTTCAAGGCCATGAGGTTCAACGCGGCGGCCGTCAGATGCTGAGCCGTGGAATCGTGAAGTTCCTCCGCGTAGCGGGCGCGCTCGCGCTCCTGAGCGTCGACCAGGCGGCCTGTAAGCGAAGCGAGATCCATCCGTGATTCATGGAGGTCGGTGACGTCCTCGCGCCTGATCACCACGCGGTCGGCGGTCGCGCCCCGAAGTCGCACTGCGTTCAGGCGGAAACGACGTCTGTCGACGCCGCGTCCGATCCGCACCGTCAGATCCAGATCGTGCTTCACTCCGCCTAAGACCGCCGCCAAACCGCTGCGGTAGGCCGGCAGATCGCCGAGCACCGGCCGAAGGAATTCAAAAGACAAGTAGACCTGTCCTATTCCACCGTCACGGATATCCGGTCCATCGGACCGCAAGCGGCACCGCCACGACTCGTTGCCCATCACGATGCGGCCTTCGAGGTCCAATACGACGATTTCCGGATCCTCCAGGGGCCTCGACGCGGGCGAAGGGTTCGAGGCCGCCCGGGGGGCGGCCGCTCCCGAACCGAAAGGGCCGGTGAACGGTGGGATGTTCAAACCGAGCACTTCAACGTCCGCACGGAGCCGCTCGAGGCTGTCCCGAAGGCCGGTCATGGCGATGCGCCCCCGAGACGAGACGATCTGTGTTCTGAGCGAGTTCGCCGTGTTCTCCTCGATCGCGTGCTGGGCGCGCAGAAGAAGATCCGCATTGCCCGCCGACGAGGCCCGTCCGATATCCATCCGGCGTTCGTCCGACATCAGGTTGCCCCTGTCTTTTCTCGCCGCCTCCTTCCGGTTCCGCTGCCGAAAAGAGACGCGCCTCGAACTGCCCGACACGAACGGGAAGATCGCATGCCGCAGCGTTGCGGCTCGCCGGTCGTCGCGCGCGCCGAGCGAGCGAACCGAGATGAGGTACCGCGTTCTGCGGCCCCACTGCCATCATGTCATAAGTGCCGCGCACCTCTCTTAAGATGCGTTGACGCGTTTTCCGCCTCGAGAGCCGGCCTCGTCATCGGTGTCGGCCAAGCTGTGTTCCGAAATCCTGGCAACCGAAAGGCTAGTGCCGCCGGTCAATGGTGGCAAGCGGATTCGAAGACCGGCTTTGTCGCAGTCATTCAGGGAAACCCCTACAATCTTATCAGCGATGGCGATATGCAGTTTGTGCCAAAAGCGGTCTGGGCGGTAACGCGTGACGCACGGAGGCATTGCTTCGTTCATCGACGAAGGAGCAACCTCATGCATACGAAACTGCCTGCCGCCGCAACGGCGCTCACGAACGCGGCCGACGTTCGCTGCTTCGGCTTCGCCAACGACGGACACCGTGCCGAGAACGAATCCTTGCGGCGTCGCACTGGCATCAAAATCGCGGGAGAAGAGGCTCGCGGCTGAAGCGAAGAAGACGAAACCCGTGGACGCACAGGATCGGACACGCTCGGCCAAGGGAGAGGACTGCGAAACTAAGAAGACCGGCCGGCGGTGACGAAGGCCGTCAAGAAAGTCGGCAACAGCCGCGAGCGGGTTGAGAAACGTCTCGGCAGGTAAGCCAGCAAGATCCTTAGGGTGTGGACCCATTAGCGCGCAGCCAAATTCGGATTGATGCAAGTTTGACGAACGCAAGATAGTTGGCTGCGAGTTTGTCGTATCGTGTCGCGACACGCCGACATTGCTTGATCTTGTTGAAGGACCGTTCGATTAGGTTACACGCGCGATACAGATACGGACTGAAGCAGGTCGGGTCTTTGCGATTTCGTTTCGGCGGAATGTTCGCCCATGCTCCTTGCAGGCGGGCAAGCTTCCTGATCCAGTCGGCCTCGTGACCGCGACCCGCGAGCAACATCGTCTTGGGAAGCAATGCGCTGAGCAGAGCCGAACACAGCCGGTTATCATGCGCCTCACCGGGCGTGAGGGCGAGATGGACCGGCAGGCCATTGGTGTCCACCACCGCGTGAATCTTGCTTCTCAGGCCACCTCGTGAGCGCCCCATCTTTTCCTGATTGTTGTTAACTGTACAGGCTCCGTGCTGATGCACGCGCACGATGGAGGTATCGATCATTTGCACCGCCGCGTCATGACCGGCAGCCAGTGCGTCCATGATGTGGCCCCAGACGCCAGCCCGTCGCCACCGAACGAAGCGATTGTAACAGGTGGTGCGAGGGCCGTAGTTCTCCGGCAGGTCGCGCCATGGCGCAACTGAACGCAGGACCCAAAAGATGCCATTGAGCACGCAACGGTCATTTACACGCCGAACACGTCCCGGTTTGCCCGGCAGCATAGGTTTGTGCGGACCACGCATAATCGCTGAGTTCGTGACTTCGGCGCCGGGATTGGTCGGAAGCTTCTTCTCGCGCTTGGCCCATCGGAAGAAGGCTCGGACCGCGGCGAGGTAGCCGAACTGGACGTTCCGCCGCGACGCTTTCGATGCCAGCAGCGCGTCGCGCCAATCGAGCAGATGCTGTTCGGTCACGCGGCTCATGTCGTCGGTGCCGATGCGTTTGATCAGTTGGCGGAAATACGGCTCCCACTTCTTCTTGGGCGACGCCGCGAGCTCCTTCGCGTCGACGAACTCGGCCCAGAGCACGTCGAACCTCTTGGCGGGCTTCGGCGGCTTGTATTCCGGGAAGCGCGCGGCGACCTTGTCGTCGGGCGTGTAGTCCTTCCTCGCGTTCTGCAACAGCTCCTGCCCGGCGAGCTCTTTGGCCTCGACATAGGAGCGCAGGAAGGAATGAAGCCTGTCGCCGACGAGATGGATACCCTTCCGCTACAGGAAGGCCTTCGCTTCCGGTCCGAACGTCACGGTAGATGCGGTTCGAGCCCACCGATCGGAGGCCGTCTGCGCTTGGCGTGCTCCCTCAACGACCGTTCAACCTCGGCCGGAGGACCAGGCTCGTCGCGGCGGGCAGCCACCGTTTCCTTGTAGAACTCGCCCGCGAGAGCGGTGATCTGGAGATGGGAAAGCTCGGTGGGGGGCGTGCCGAAAGGTTGCTGCGCCATTCGCGCTCGAGCCGGAGATTCTCGTCCTGACAGCGGAGGACGGCCTCCTCCCAATCGGTCGTCTCGAGCGAGAACTTGATCTCGGCCGGCATTCCAAAATGCCGAAACTGCTTGGGAACGCGGCGCCTGAACCAATAGAATTTCGAGCGGGGATTTTCCCACGGCTGAATCATGCGAAAACTCACGGTGTACCACTCCTGTGTACCACCGGGATTTTTCGGAAAGCCTCATTTTGTAGGTAAACGCGGAGCTTCAGCTACTTACGCGAGCCAATGGCGGAGAGAGTGGGATTCGAACCCACGGTACGGTTTCCCGCACACACGCTTTCCAAGCGTGCGCCTTAAGCCACTCGGCCATCTCTCCGGAGCGCCCTCTCTTGAAGGGGCGGCGGTGATTTTGCAAGGGATCGCGGGGAAATCCGGTGAATTTTCCGTAAGATATTGTATTTAAACAAGAATATCAGGCGACAAGAGGCGCTACGGAACCGCCGTTGGGCTGAACCGGAGGTGGCTTTGGCGCGACGATTCACATGAGAACCGCAAACACGTCCGGGGCTGCCATGACCATCCGTAACACCATCGCCTTGCTGAGCCTGATTTCGGCCCTCGGCTCCGCACTTGCCGCACCGGCCATGGCTCAAGTCTGCACCCGGCAGGGCGTCGACGTCAGCTGCGACGACGGACGACGCGGGGTGCTGTCGGGCGATGCCATCCTCTGGCCTGACGGGACGCGCTCCAGCTCAACGCCGCACCAGAGCGTGATCATCGGCAACAAGAGCTCGATCCATGTCGGGCCCGGCGTGTTCGTCGGCCAGGGCAAGGGCATGGTGCCGATGGACGATCCCAACGCGCCGAACAAGCGGCAATGCGCGATTCTCGAGGGCGTGTCGTATTGCTATTGAGGGCGCTCACTCAACCCAACGCCGTCATGCCCGGGCTTGTCCCGGGCATCCACGTTCTTGGCGCCGATAGATAAGACGTGGATGGCCGGGACAAGCCCGGCCATGACGCCAGCTCTCAAATCAACCGCACGCCCGAGATCGCCGACTTCAGCCAACGCAGGGCCTGCGGGGGCTGGGCTGCGAGCGGCGTGACCGCGGCCTTCTCCGGCCGGCACTTCTCAAGCTCGGCGACGAAATCCGCCGACCATTGCTGGATGGTGTGGCCGCGCAGCTTCTTCATCATCGCATCCCAGCGCATCTTGCGCTCGGTGAGCGGCATCGCGGCTGCAACAGCGATGGCGCGGGCCATGCCATCGATGTCGTGCGGATTGACCAGCAGCGCGGCCTCGAGCTCGTTCGCGGCGCCGGCGAATTTCGACAGCACCAGCACGCCGGGATCGGCCGGATTCTGCGCGGCGACATATTCCTTGGCGACGAGGTTCATGCCGTCATGCAGCGGCGTCACCACGCCGATCTGCGCAGTACGATAGAGGCCCGCGAGCACGGCCTGGCTAAAGCCCTTGTTGAGATAGCGGATCGGCGTCCAGTCCACCTCGCCGTGGCGGCCGTTGACGTCGGTGACCAGGCGCGCGACCTCGTTCTGGAGATTGCCATAGGCCTCGATCGCGCCGCGCGAGGGATTGGCGATCTGAAGCAGCGAGATGCTGCGCGAAAACTGCGGCTGCTCGGTCCAGAGCCGGTCGAACGCGCTGATGCGGTTGACGAGACCCTTGGAATAGTCGAGCCGGTCGACGCCGATCGCAAGCCGTTCGCCGTTGAGGCTGCGGCGCAGCCGGGAGACGTCCGGATGCGAAGCGGACTTCGCGGCATAGGCTGCGAATTTCTCCGCATCGATCCCGATGGGGAAGACTTCACAGCGCGTGCGGCCATGCTGCGAGATCGCAACGCCGTCCTCGATGGTGAGCCCGAGCTCGCCGCCGACATAGGACAGGAAATTCTGGCGATCTTCCTCGGTCTGGAAGCCGAGCAGATCGTAGGCGAGCATCGCCGTGATCAGCTCGCGATGATTGGGCACGCCCTGCATCACCGCGGCCACCGGCCACGGCGTATGCAGGAAGAAGCCGATCGGATCATCGACGCCGAGGTCGCGCAGCTCCGCACCGAGCGCGAGGAAATGATAATCCTGCACCCAGAACGCGGTCCGCGCCTTGCGGAAGCGCATCAGGGCGCGCGCCATGAAGGCGTTGACCTCGCGATAGCTGACATAGTCTTCGCGCGAGACGCGGATCAGATCGCTGCGCGAATGCAGCGCCGGCCACAACGCCGAATTGGCAAAGCCTTCGTAATAGCCGCCATAATGCGCCGCCGGCAGATCCAGCGTCGCGATCGCGCCGGAACCCAGCGCCTCGATCTCGGCAAACGGTTCCTTCTGATGACCGCCACGAACACGGCCCGAGGAACCCACCCAGATGGCACCGGAATGCTCGACGACGGGAAGCAATGCGGCAGCGAGACCGCCCGTCATGGGCTCGTTGGGCTTGCCGCGGGCAACACGATTTGAAACGACAACCAAGTTCACAGGTCGTCCCCTCCTGTTCATTCCACCCCGTTTAACTGCCGTTCATCAATATGGTTCCTGTCATCATTTCTTCGGATTGAAACCAAAATCGGGCGTGCGCGTTGGAACTGGTTTCCCTCAAGGGAACCCGCCGATATCGTTCAACAAAGATGGTTTCTGCCGCGCGCCGACGCCTTGGAGCGTGATGCGCCCCGGGCAGTTGCGTCAGCGATAATGTGGCCCGGGCGTGTCGGTGCCTTATTCCAACCTTGTGTCGTCGAGCAGCCGCGCCAGGAACGCGCGCACGTCGGTCGGCGTGTCGAAATGGCCATCGACGCCGATGGCGCGGCGGCCGACCGAGAAGGAGAGACCGTTCATGTCGGGCATGATCGCGAACACGGTTTCGTCCGTGACGTCGTCGCCGATGAAGATCGGCCGACGTCCCCTGAACGGCTCGTGCTTCATCAATTCGCGAACGCCGGTCGCCTTGGTGAAGCCGGAATGCTTGATCTCGCAGACGAACTTTCCGGGCAGCACCTCGATCGGCGCATTGGGCAGATCGGCGCGGATCAGCGAGACGGATTCGTAGATCGCCTTCTCGGCGTGCGGCGCGAGGCGATAATGCAGCGCCAGCGAATAGCCCTTGTCCTCGAGCAGAATGCCGGGGCTGAGCTTTGCGATCGCCGCCAGGCGCCGCTTCAGCTCCTTGTCCATCGGCGGCGCATGCACGTCGTCGGCTTCGTTGCCGAGCGACAGGCGCATTTCCGCGCCGTGACCCGCGACCGCGCGAAACACGTCGGGCGCGAAGATCAGGTCGATGTCGTTGAGCGAGCGTCCGCTGACCATCGCGAGCGCACCCGACGTACGTTCCGTCAGCCGGTTCAGCGTCTCCGAGAGGCCCGGCGGCACCCACACCTCGCGTGGCGTCGGCATCAGGTCGAGCAGCGTGCCGTCGATGTCGAGCAGAATCGCGGTTTCGCCGAGATGCGGAACGAGGGCGTGCGGCACCGGCACCGCATCCGGCTTCTCGTCGTCGTTAAGCGCAACGCGTTCGTCGACCATCGGCATATCAGCCAGTTCCGATTTCATCAGTCTACTCCATATAGGCGAGCGGCCGCGCGATTTGTTCGAGCGGTTTCCGTTCCGCGGAGATGGCATAGCGCCACGCCACGATCGCGGCCGCGATCATCAGGAATGCCCCCAGCAGATAGCCCGCGAACACGCTGGTGCGTGACCCCGTGTCGATCAGCACGCCGAACAGCGCGGGCCCGATCACCCCGCCGATGCCGGTTCCGACCGCGTAGAACACTGCGATCGCGAGGGCCCGCACTTCGAGCGGGAACGTCTCGCTGACGGTGAGATAGGCCGCGCTGGCGGCGGGCGATGCAAAGAAGAATATTACCATCCAGGCGATGGTCTGCCCCTGCGCGCTGAGCGCGCCGATCGTGAACAGATAACCCGACAGCGCCAGCAGCAGGCCGGAGATGCCATAGGTGAACATGATCATGGTGCGCCGCCCGAGCGTGTCGAACAGGCGGCCGAGCAGAAGCGGGCCGAGGAAATTGCCGGCGGCGAACGGCAGCAAGTACCAGCCGACGTGATCGGCGCTGATGCCGTAGAAATCGGTCAGCACCAGCGCGAAGGTGAAGAAGATGGCGTTGTAGAAGAACGCCTGCGCGCTCATCAGCACGAGGCCGACCACCGCGCGCTGGCGATAGGCCGTGAACAGCGTGTGCACGACCTCGCGGATCGGCGTGTGGTCGCGCATCTTCAGCCGGATCTTGGTGAAGCGTCCTTCGCTCGCATCCTGGTCGTGGCCGATCACCGAGCGCTCGATGTCGTCGACGATCGCGTGCGCCTGATCCGGCCGGCCGTGGATCATCAGCCAGCGCGGGCTTTCCGGTATCCACATCCGCATGAACAGCACGACGAGGCCGATGGTCGCGCCAATGAGATAGGCAACGCGCCAGCCGAGGTCGGGGCCGATGAATGCGGGATCGAGCAGCACGATGGCCGCGACCGCGCCCATGGCGGCGCCGATCCAGAAGCTGCCGTTGATGACGAGGTCGGTCCATCCGCGATAGCGCGCCGGCACCAGTTCCTGGATGGTCGAATTGATCGCGGTGTATTCACCGCCGATGCCGGCGCCGGTGAGGAAGCGGAACAGCGCGTAGCTCGCGATGTTCCAGGACAAAGCGGTTGCGGCAGTCGCCGACAGATAGAGTGCGAGCGTGATGAAGAACAGCTTCTTGCGGCCGATGCGGTCGGTGAGCCAGCCGAAGCCGAGCGCGCCGAGTACGGCGCCGGCGAGATAGGCGGAATTGGCGATGCCGAGATCGAGGTTGGAGAAATGCAGCGTCGGACTCTGCTTCAGCGCGCCGGAGAGCGCGCCGGCCAGCGTGACCTCGAGCCCGTCGAGAATCCAGGTGATGCCGAGCGCCGCCACGACGCGGGTGTGAAACCCGCTCCACGGCAGCGCATCGAGACGCGAGGGGATGCTGGTTTCGACGATACGGTCGGTCGCGGCCGCCGAGACCGCAGGTCCATAATTCAGCGCTGGGCTTTGCTGCAATTCCATCGCGTTGTTGCGTTTGATCAATGGAAGCAGCCCCGGTTCATATCATGTGGACTGGGGCGATCCGATCATGGGGGTGCGGCATTCCGCCTGCCACCTGCGACAACGTCTGCGGCAGAGGCAGGTTCCCTTTGGAACGGCGCCGAATGCGGCCCGTTTCCGATGGAGCCGCAAGGAGTTGACGCATGGCTCATGTCAGAAAGACGACACATTCGCGGAAGACTGCCGCAGGCAGGAAGACCAGCGCGAGGCGCAGCACCGCGCGCAAGAGCACGAAGCGCGCCGCACCGAGGCGCTGGTCACAGCGCGTGACCAAAGAGAGCGATGCGCTCGATCTCAAGCAAGGCGTGTTCAAGCTGACCAGCGCGAAGAAGATCGCGGCGTCGCTGAAGCGCTCGGCCGAGCACAGCGCGCGCCGCAAGACCGGCGCCTACCGCTCGGCGCTGTCGATGCTGACTTTCTACATCAACCGCGCCGGCAAGACGCTGCCGAAGACGCAGCGCACCCGGCTGGAGCGCGCGAAGGTCGAGCTGAAGCGGGCGTTCGGAAGGGAGTGAAGTTCAGAAGCCGATCCGCATTCCGCTGTCGTCCCGGCGAAGGCCGGGACCCATAACCCCGGGGAGAGGTTATAGCGCGAGCTGACAACTCCGAGTCTTCGCCAAACCCAATCCTGTGGGTATGGGTCCCGGCCCCCGTGCGCAATTGCGCACTAGGCCGGGACGACGGTGGATGGCGGAGCTATAGCAAGGACTTCAGGCGCAGCGACCTCTACGCCGCGCGGATGTTCGCCATGAAGCGGTCGAGCTCGGCGCGGAGGCGGGTGCTTTCGGACGACAGCGACTTCGCCGAATTCAGCACCTCCTCCGAAGCCGAGCCGGTCTCCGCGGCGCCCCGGTTGACCTGGCCGATGTCGGTAGCCGCGGTCTGGGTGCCCTGCGCCACGGTCTGGACGCTGCGGGCAATCTCCTGGGTTGCCGCGCCCTGCTGCTCGACGGCGCTCGCGATCGAGGTCGAGATCGACGAGATCTGGCCGATGGTCGCGCCGATCTCCTTGATCGCGGCAACCGATTCGGCGGTCGCGCCCTGCATGCCCGCGATGTGCGAGGAAATCTCATCCGTCGCCTTCGCGGTCTGGCTCGCCAGCGATTTCACCTCGCTCGCGACCACCGCAAAGCCGCGGCCGGCTTCACCGGCGCGCGCCGCTTCGATGGTGGCGTTGAGCGCCAGCAAATTGGTCTGCTCGGCGATTGCCGTGATCAGCTTGACGACCTCGCCAATCTGCTGGGCGGCGTGCGAGAGTTTTCCGATCCGGCCGTCGGTCTCCTTGGCCTGTCCCACGGCGGCTTCGGCGATGCGGCTGGAATCGCGCACCTGGCGGCCGATCTCCTCGACCGAGGCCGAGAGCTCTTCGGTCGCGGTTGCGACCGACTGCATGTTGGAGGACGCCTGCTCGGAGACGCCGGCAACCTGGCTCGACAGGCTCTGCGTGGTCTCGGCGGTCCGGGTCAGCGTGGACGCCGCCGATTCGAGCTGCACGGCCGAAGAAGAGACGTTGGAGACGATGGCGCCAACCGCGCTCTCGAAATCGTCGGCAAAACGAATCAGCTCGGCGCGGCGGCTGGCCGCCTGCTCCCGGTTCTGCACTTCGCTCGCCGCGGCGTCGCGCTCGGCCTTGGCCACCGCCTGAACCTTGAACTCCTCGACGGCGCCGGCCATCTCGCCGATCTCGTCCTTGCGGCCGAGGCCGGGCAGCACGACGTCGAAATTGCCCGAAGCGAGCTCGCGCATCGCCTTGCACATCGCGATCATCGGCCGCGAGATGCCGTTGCCGAGCATCAGCGCCAGCGCGGCGCCGACGGCAAGGCCGCCCAGCGCCATCATCAGCATCAGCTGCTCGGTCTCGCCGATCGTGGCGTTCGCGCTCGCCTCGATGCGCTGCTGATCGGCCGTCAGGTCCGAGCGCAGATCGGCCGAGAGCTTGAGGATCGAGGCGGCCGATTTGGTCATGTCGCCGTTCGACTTGACGATGATCTTCACGTTCTCGGTCAGCTTCGAGAACGAGGTGCGGTACTGCTTCAGGAGATTGCCGATCTCGGTGACGCGATCGGTGATTTTCTGGTCGTTGGCATAGATCGAGACCAGCAGGGTCTCCAGGAACTTGATGCGCGCGATCACGCCGTCGGCGGTCTTCGGCTCGGGCTTGGCGACGAAGGCGCTGACCGAGGTGGAGACCGCGAGATATTGCGAGGTGACGTCCTTGGCCGTGGTCTGGACCGAGGAGAGGCCGGCGAGCGCCGCGGTGTCGGCGAGGTCGTCGAACTTGAAGCGGATCTTGTTGCCGACGCTGTTGAGCTCGTCGGCCGCGATCTTGTTGTTCTCGCGGGTCAGGGTGATGATCTCACCGAACACCTTGGTGAAGCGCTGAAACTCGGCCTCGAGCTTGCCGACCTGCTCGCGGCGGGCGGCGCCGGTCGTGGCGGCCATGGACTTCCCGATCGCACTCCGCAAATTCTCTTCCGCCGCCTTGGCCGCGGTCTCGTCATCGGCCGCGCCGGTCAGGGTATAGGCCCGCGCCAGCCCCTGATAGGCGATCAGGTCGCGATCGACGGTCCGGGCGAGGTCGGCTTCCGCCACGCTGGTGCGGTAGGCAGTCACGGCGCCCTGGATCCGCTCGAAGCCGAAATAGGCGAAAGCCATGCTGACGGCGAGGATGGCCAGCACCGCCACGAAGCCGAGGATGATTTTTGCGCGAAAACGCAAGGTGAGCAGCTTCGATGTGTTCGGCTTCGACTTGACGGGCATTCCCCACCCCATTCCATTCGCGGAAAACCAGGCGCAGCCCGAGAGCAGCCCGCTCCCCGACTCCCTGGCACGGTACGGCGCAAAGGATAAGCTGTGGTAAATTTGTGGCGCCGCAACTGGCGGTTAGGTGACGCAGGCAGAGGCGCGGCGGATCAAGGGCAGAGCGCGAGCATCAATCTCCGCCGTCGTCCCGGCGAAGGCCGGGACGACGGCGGAGATTGGAGCAAGAGCCAGTCTGCTACGCCGCGCGGATGTTCGCCATGAAGCGATCGAGCTCGGCGCGCAGGCGGGTGCTTTCGGACGACAGCGACTTCGCCGAATTCAGCACCTCTTCCGAGGCCGAGCCGGTCTCGGCGGCGCCGCGGTTGACCTGGCCGATGTCGGTGGCCGCGGTCTGGGTACCCTGCGCCACGGTCTGGACGCTGCGCGCGATCTCCTGGGTTGCCGCGCCCTGCTGCTCGACAGCGCTCGCGATCGAGGTCGAGATCGACGAGATCTGGCCGATGGTCGCGCCGATCTCCTTGATCGCGGCAACCGATTCGGCGGTGGCGCCCTGCATGCCCGCGATGTGCGAGGAAATCTCGTCCGTCGCCTTCGCGGTCTGGCTCGCCAGCGACTTCACTTCGCTCGCAACCACCGCAAAGCCGCGGCCGGCTTCGCCGGCGCGGGCCGCCTCGATGGTGGCGTTGAGCGCCAGCAAATTGGTCTGCTCGGCGATCGCCGTGATCAGCTTGACCACCTCGCCGATCTGCTGGGCGGCATGCGAGAGTTTTCCGATGCGGCCGTCGGTCTCCTTGGCCTGTCCCACGGCGGCTTCGGCGATGCGGCTGGAATCGCGCACCTGGCGGCCGATCTCCTCGACCGAGGCCGAGAGCTCTTCGGTGGCGGTCGCGACCGACTGCATGTTGGAGGACGCCTGCTCGGAGACGCCGGCAACCTGGCTCGACAGGCTCTGCGTGGTCTCGGCGGTACGGGTCAGCGTGGACGCCGCCGATTCGAGCTGCACGGCGGAGGATGAGACGTTGGAGACGATGGCGCCGACCGCGCTCTCGAAATCGTCGGCAAAGCGGATCAGCTCGGCGCGGCGGCCTGCGGCCTGCTCCCGGTTCTGGGCCTCGCTCGCGGCGGCATCGCGCTCGGCCTTGGCCACCGCCTGAACCTTGAACTCCTCGACGGCGCCGGCCATCTCGCCGATCTCGTCCTTGCGGCCGAGGCCGGGCAGCACGACGTCGAAATTGCCCGAAGCCAGCTCGCGCATCGCCTTGCACATCGCGATCATCGGACGCGAGATGCCGGTGCCGAGCAGGAAGGCGAGAACCGCACCCAGCAGCGTGCCGCCGACGGCCAGCATCAGCACCAATTGCTCGGTCTTGCCGATGGTCGCTTCGGATTCCAAATCCAGCCGCTGCTGCTCGGCGACGAGATCCGCCTTCATGGTGGTCGCGCCCTGGAGGATGGCTCCTGCCGAACCGCTCATCTCCGTGACGAGCTCATCCACCAGCTTGGCGTTGGCGATCAGCTTCTCCAGCGCTTCGCGATAGGCGGTCAGAATGGTCTTGGCGTCCTTCAGGCCGGCGACGATCTTTTCGTCCATGGAATAGACCGCGCCGAGCGAGTTCTCGACGAATTTCAGCCGCGCCAGCGCGCTGGTGGCGATCGACTGGTCGGACGTCAGTACGAAATTGGTGGCCGCGGCGCTCGCCGTCTGGAACTGGGCGTTGACCTGCTTGGTACCGAACTCGATCGACTGCGCCTCGGAATCGGAGGCGTTGTTGCCGATGTCGTCGAGCTTGTATTTCAGCAGATTGGCCTGGCGCGTCAGCTGGTTCTGCACCAGCAGGGCGCTGTCACGCTTGGCCTGGAGAACCTTTGCGAAGGTCGCGGAGAAGTTGGAGAACTCCTTGGCGAGCTTGTTAAGGCCCTCCTGCCGCGCCGGCTTCTTGGCGCTCTTGACGGCCTGGTCGATGGCGCTCTTCAGGCTGGCCTCGGCGTCGAGCGCCGCCTTGGCGTCATCTTCCTTGCCGGTGGTGACGAAATATTTGACGGCCGAACGGTAGGCGAGCAGCTCGCGGTCGATGTTGCGCGCGAGGTCGGCCTCGGTGACGCTGGTGCGGTAGGACCCGACCCCTGCCGAGACCCGCTCGAAGCCGAAATAGGCGAAAGCCATGCTGCCGGCGGAGATCACCAGCACCGCGGCGAAGCCCAGGATGATCTTTGCACGGAACCGGAGGGTCGGAATCAGATTACGCTTCGACGGCGACGTGACACGCCCGGACATTCCCAACCCCCATTTATTCTCTTCAGCCGCGATCCGGAGGCGCCCCGCCCCCTGATCTGGATGCGCAAAACTAAGGCAGATTCGATAAGGGGCGGTAAATTTGGCACGGCCGACCATGCTGGGGTGGGCTCGGCCAACGGCCGATCCGCAAGACCGATGATGGCTGGCATCCCACGGCGGCCCGACCGCTCCCCGTCCGGCTCGGCCGCCGCAGCGGCAAATCAACCGCAGGCCATCTGAATCAATGACTTTTCCATGACGCGGGCGTCCAAAATCCTAGTTGCAAAGTTCCGGGTCGCTGTCTCTAATTAGAAACAATCAAAATCATCCCGGGAGGACGACACCGTGTCTACAGTCAAACTGACAGTGAACGGCAAGGCCGTTGCTGTCGACGTCGAGGACCGCACTCTGCTGGTCCATCTGCTGCGCGATCACCTCAACCTCACCGGAACCCATGTCGGCTGCGACACCAGCCAGTGCGGCGCCTGCGTCGTCCACATGGACGGCAAGGCGGTGAAATCCTGCACCATGCTGGCCGGCCAGGCCGACGGCGCCAACGTCACCACCATCGAGGGCATTGCCAAGGGCGACGAGCTGCACCCGATGCAGGCCGCCTTCCGCGACAATCACGGCCTGCAGTGCGGCTATTGCACCCCGGGCATGATCATGTCGGCGATCGACATCGTGCAGCGACATGGTGGCCAGCTCGACGAGACCACGGTCCGTCATGAGCTCGAAGGCAATATCTGCCGCTGCACCGGCTACCACAACATCGTCAAGGCCGTGCTGGATGCAGCCGGACGCATGAAGGTCTCGCAGGCGGCCGAGTAAGCGGCTCGCCTCGAAAGAACAACCACCGCCGCAGCCGTCGATGGACAGCGCGGTCAAAGAAATTTCCGGTCGGGAGGACCAGACATGGGTGTTGAAGGCATCGGCGCGCGCGTCGTGCGCAAGGAAGACAAGCGTTTCATTACCGGCAAGGGCCGCTACGTCGACGATATCAAATTGACGGGCATGACCCATGCTCATTTCATCCGCAGCCCGCACGCGCACGCCAAGGTCAAGAAGATCGATTCGTCCGCCGCGCTGAAGATGCCGGGCGTGGTCGCGGTGCTCACGGGACAGCAGCTGGTCGACGACAAGGTCGGCAATCTCATCTGCGGCTGGGCCATCACCTCCAAGGACGGCAGTCCGATGAAGATGGGCGCATGGCCGGCAATGGCGCCGGAAACGGTGCGCTTCGTCGGCCAGGCCGTCGCGGTCGTGATCGCCGACAGCAAGAATCTGGCGCGTGACGCGGCCGAAGCCGTGGTCGTGGACTATGAAGAGCTTCCGGCCGTCGCCGACATGCAATCGGCCATCAAGGCCGGCGCGCCGCAGCTCCACCCCGAGGCTCCCGGCAACCAGGTCTATGACTGGGTGATCGGCGACGACGGCGCGGTGAGCGCCGCCTTCTCGAAGGCCGCCAACGTGGTGAAGCTCGACGTCACCAACAACCGCCTCGCCCCCAACGCGATGGAGCCGCGCGCGGCGATCGCCGACTATGACGCAGCCGAAGAGCATTTCACTCTTTATACGACGTCACAGAACCCGCACGTCGCTCGCCTGGTGCTGTCGGCGTTCTACAACATCGCGCCCGAGCACAAGCTGCGCGTGATCGCCCCCGACGTCGGCGGCGGCTTCGGCTCCAAGATCTTCATCTATCCCGAGGAGATGGTGGCGCTGTGGGCTTCCAAGAAGGTCGGTCGTCCCGTGAAATGGACCGGCGACCGCACCGAGGCCTTCCTCACCGACGCGCATGGCCGCGACCATGTCACCCATGCCGAGATGGCGTTCGACGCCAACAACAAGATCATCGGCCTGAAGGTGAAGACCTACGCCAATTTCGGCGCCTACATGTCGCTGTTCTCGTCATCGGTGCCGACCTATCTCTACGCGACGCTGCTGTCGGGCCAGTACAACATCCCGGCGATCCATGCCGAGGTGATCGGCGTCTACACCAACACGACGCCGGTCGACGCCTATCGCGGCGCGGGCCGCCCCGAGGCGAGCTATCTGATCGAGCGGCTGATGGAGACGGCGGCGCGCCAGCTCAAGGTCGATCCGGCCGCGCTGCGCCGGACCAACTTCATCACCCAGTTCCCGCACCAGACGCCGGTGATCATGGCCTATGACACCGGCGACTTTAACGCCTCGCTCGACGCCGCGATGAAGGCGATCGACTATGCCGGCTTTGCGAACCGCAAGGCGCAGGCGAAATCGCAAGGCAAGCTGCGCGGCATCGGCGTCTCCTGCTACATTGAGGCCTGCGGCATCGCGCCGTCGAAGGCGGTCGGCAGCCTCGGCGCCGGCGTCGGCTTGTGGGAGTCGGCAGAGGTACGCGTCAACCCGGTCGGCACCATCGAGATCCTGACGGGCTCGCACAGCCACGGCCAGGGTCACGAGACGACGTTCTGCCAGCTCGTCGCCGATCGCCTGGGCGTTCCCATCAGCCAGGTCTCGATCGTCCATGGCGACACCGACAAGGTGCAGTTCGGCATGGGCACCTACGGCTCGCGCTCCGCGGCCGTTGGTCTCACTGCGATCCTGAAGGCCATGGAGAAGATGGAATCCAAGGCCAAGAAGATCGCCGCGCATGCGCTGGAAGCCTCGGAGGCCGACATCGTCATCGAGAACGGCGAGTTCAAGGTGACGGGCACCGACAAGGCGATCGCCTTCCCGATGGTCGCGCTCGCGGCCTACACCGCGCACAATCTGCCTGACGGGATGGAGCCGGGCCTGAAGGAAAGCGCCTTCTACGACCCCACCAACTTCACCTTCCCGGCCGGCACCTATATCTGCGAGCTCGAGGTCGATCCCGGCACGGGCAAGACCTCCTTCGTCAACTTCGTCGCGGCTGACGATTTCGGCCGGCTGATCAACCCGATGATCGTCGAGGGCCAGGTCCATGGCGGCCTCGTTCAAGGCATCGGGCAGGCACTGCTCGAGCATGCGATCTACGATGCCAACGGCCAGCCGGTCACGGCCTCGTTCATGGACTACGCCATGCCGCGCGCCGACGATGTGCCCTCCTTCAACCTCTCCCACACCACGACGCTGTGCCCGGGAAATCCCCTGGGCATCAAGGGTTGCGGTGAGGCCGGCGCGATCGGCGCCTCCGCGGCCGTGATCAACGCGATCACGGATGCGATCGGCAAGAACAATCTGGAAATGCCCGCAACCCCGGACCGGGTGTGGCGCACGATCAACGCGGCTTAAGAGGGAGGAACGAAGATGTACCAGACCACCTATCATCGCGCCTCCTCGGTCGACGAGGCCGCCAGCCTGTTCGGCAAGAGCAGCGAAGCAAAGTTCCTCGCCGGCGGCCAGACGCTGCTTCCGGTGATGAAGCAGCGGCTCGCCAGTCCCTCCGATGTCATCGACCTCGCCAAGATCAAGGACATGATCGGCGTCGAGGCTTCCGGCGACACGCTGACGATCAAGGCTGCGACGACTCACTACGACGTCGCAACCAGTGACGCCGCCAAGAAGGCGATTCCCGCGCTCGCCTATCTGGCGTCGCTGATCGGCGATCCTGCCGTGCGCTATCGCGGCACGATCGGCGGCTCGATCGCCAACAACGATCCCGCCGCGGACTATCCCGCCGCGCTGCTCGCGCTCGACGCCACCGTGAAGACCAACAAGCGATCGATCGCGGCCGGCGATTTCTTCAAAGGCCTGTTCACGACGGCGCTGGAAGACGGTGAGATCATCACCGCCGTCTCGTTCCCGGTTCCGGCAAAGGCGGGCTATGCCAAGATGCGGCACCCCGCCTCGCGCTTCGCGCTCACCGCCGTGTTCGTCGCGCAGACGAAGTCCGGCGAGATCCGCGTCGCTGCAACCGGGGCGTCGCAGAGCGGCGTGATGCGGGTCGGCGCCATCGAAGCCGCACTGAAGGCGAACTGGTCGCCGTCGGCGATCGACAGCGTCAACATTCCCGCGAGCGGGCTGCTGGCCGACATTCACGGCACGGCGGACTATCGCGCGAACCTCGTCAAGGTGATGGCGCAGCGCGCGGTGGCTGCAGCGGGCTGACTCTTCCGCTCCAGCGCCTCGACACAAATTTTCCGCGGCGCGCACCTCGGTGCGCGCCGTTTTATTTTGCCCATGCGGCATGAAAACCGCTTGCCTCGTTGGCGGGAAGGCGAGAAAAGTTAATCAGCCAATTAACTCGCCCCCAAGAGCAAGGTCAGAGGCGTTTGCCGGATCACCGGCACTTGCCCGCGACCAGAGGAAACAACAACGTGCTCGACAAATCAGCCCCCACCTCGTCCGTTCGCACCTCCGGTCCGCTCTCGGGCTTCCGCATCGTCGAATTCGCCGGCATCGGGCCTGGCCCGTTCGCCTGCATGATGCTGGCCGACATGGGCGCCGACGTCGTCACGCTCGACCGTGTCGGCGCGAAGAAGAGCATGAAGTCGGTGGCGGGCCGCGGCCGCAAGGTCATCGAGCTGGATCTCAAGGACAAGGCGGCGATCGCGGAGGTGCTCGACCTGCTCGCCAACGCCGACGCGCTGGTCGAAGGCTTTCGTCCCGGCGTGATGGAGCGGCTCGGGCTCGGCCCTGACGTCGTGCTCGCGCGCAACCCGAAGCTCGTCTACGGCCGCATGACCGGCTGGGGCCAGGAAGGCCCGCTCGCCAACGCCGCCGGCCACGACATCAACTACATCTCCATCACCGGTGCGCTCGCCGCGATCGGCACGAAGGAAGCGCCGGTGCCGCCGCTCAATCTGGTCGGCGATTTCGGCGGCGGCGCGCTCTATCTCGTGGTCGGCGTGCTCGCAGCGCTGCTTGAGGCGCAGAAGTCCGGCAAGGGACAGGTTGTCGATGCCGCGATGTGCGACGGCGCCGCGTCGCTGATGTCGTTCTTCTTCGACATGACCACGCTCGGCCGCTGGACCGAAGGCCGCGACCGCAATTTCCTCGACGGCGGCGCGCATTTCTACGGCGTCTATGAATGCGCCTGCGGCCATTTCGTCTCGATCGGCTCGATCGAGCCGCAGTTCTACAAGCTGCTGCGCGAGCACGCAGGGCTGACCGACGCCGATTTCGACGCGCAGATGAATCCCAAGGCCTGGCCGGCACTGAAGGAGAAGCTGAAGGCCGTGTTCAAGAGCAAGACGCGCGAGGACTGGTGCAAGATCATGGAAGGCACCGACATCTGCTTCGCGCCGGTGCTGACCATGTCGGAGGCCACGCAACATCCGCACATGGTCGCCCGCAACGTCTTCCTCGAGCGCCACGGCGTCAAGCAGCCCGCGCCGGCGCCGCGTTTTTCGCGGACACCATCAGCGGTGCGCGAGCCCGAAGGCGCCGAGATCGGCGCCGTGACCGCCGCGTGGAAGAGGTAGACACTCCAAACTCCGCTGTCGTCCCGGCGAAGGCCGGGACCCATAACCACAGGGAGTGGTTTGGCTAAGACTCGGCATTCGGTACTCCCGCCTATCACGACCGATAGATCACGCGGTATGGGTCCCGGCCTTCGCCGGGACGACGACGGGGATGGAGATCGCGTAGGGTGGGCAAAGGCGCATAGCGCCGTGCCCACGTTCTCCCCGCGATTCGATGAAGGTGGTGGGCACGCTTCGCTTTGCCCACCCTACGGCAGTGTGCCTGGCGGCTTACGCCGCCGTATCCACCTTCAGCACCCCGCGCCGGATCTGGTCTTCCTCGATCGATTCGAACAGGGCCTTGAAATTGCCCTCGCCAAAGCCGTCGTCGCCCTTGCGCTGGATGAACTCGAAGAAGATCGGGCCGATCGCGTTGGCCGAGAAGATCTGCAGCAGCACCTTGGTCTGGCCGCCGTCGACCACGCCCTCGCCGTCGATCAGGATGCCGTTCCGTTGCAGGCGCGCGACGTCCTCGCCGTGCTTGGGCAGCCGCGAATCGACCTTCTCGAAATAGGTGTCGGGCGGCGGCGGCATGAACGGCAGACCGGCCTCGCGCAGGCCTTCGATGGTGCCGTGGATCTCGCGGCAGCCGCAGGCGATGTGCTGGATGCCCTCGCCGCGATAGACCTTCAGATACTCCTCGATCTGACCGGAATCGCCGGCGTCCTCGTTGATCGGAATCCGGATCTTGCCGTCGGGGCTCGTCAGCGCGCGCGAGAACAGGCCGGAGGCGCGGCCCTCGATGTCGAAGAAACGGATCTGGCGGAAGTTGAACAGCTTTTCGTAGAAGCCTGTCCAGACATCCATGCGGCCGCGATGGACGTTGTGGGTGAGATGGTCGAGATAGAACAGGCCGGCGCCGACCGGCCGCGGATCGCGTGCGCCCAGCCATTCGAACTCGGCATCGTAGGCCGAGCCCTTGGCGCCGTAGCGATCGACGAAATAGAGCAGGCTGCCGCCGATGCCCTTGATCGCGGGCACATCGAGCGTCTTCTGCGCCGATGATGCATCCGCAGGCTCAGCACCGAGCGCGATTGCGCGGTCGTAGGCCGCTTTGGCATCGACGACGCGGAACGCCATCGACGGCGCGCAGGGACCGTGGGCGGCGACGAACTCGTAGCCGTGGGTGCCGGGCTCCTCGTTGACGAGATAGTTGATGTCGCCCTGCCGGTAGACCGTGATCTTCTTGCTCTTGTGGCGCGCGACGGGCGCATAGCCCATCAGCTTGAACAGCGCGTGCAGTTCTTGCGGATTGGGATGGGCGTATTCGACGAACTCGAACCCGTCGGTGCCCATCGGATTGTCGGCGGTGATGGTGGCCGGCGGTGCATCGTGCGGAAACGGACCCATGGTGTTCTCCCAGTTTGCTGCTGGAAGGAACTATCCTTCATAGGACGCGCAAAGAGCGTGCAAACGGGCCGCGTTTTGGCTACGATATACACGATATGTGCATGAGATGGACAAATCACGCATGATTTCGGTGGATGCCTTCGACCTCAAGATCCTCGGCGCGCTGCAGGACGACGGCCGCCTCACCAACCAGGAGCTGGCCGACCTCGCGGGCCTGTCGGCCTCGCAATGCTCGCGCCGGCGGATGCGGCTGGAAGAGGAGAAGGTGATCGCGGGCTATCACGCCGATCTCTCCAGCGAAGCGCTCGGCTTCGGGGTGATCGCCTTCATCCAGGTGGGCCTGGCGACCCACTCGCCGGACAATTCGAAGCGCTTCCGCGCGCTGGTGAACCGGATCGACGAAATCCAGGAGGCCTATTCGCTGACGGGCGACGCCGACTATGTGCTCAAGGCCGTGCTGCGCGATCTCAAGGGCCTGTCGAACCTCGTCAACGACGTGCTGATGCCGCATCAGAGCGTGGCGCATGTGCGCTCCTCCATCGTGCTGGACCGGCTGAAGGAAAGCTCGCGGCTGCCGCTCAAGGAGATCAAGCCCGGCTGAAATCGAGGGAACTACGGCATTCGCGCTCGCCCCGCGATCTGCGATGATCCAGGCAGTCTTCGGAGATACCGCCATGGCCCTCCAGCTTCGACCGAACTGCGAATATTGCGACCGCGACCTGCCGCCCGACGCGACGGATGCGCGGATCTGCTCCTACGAGTGCACGTTCTGTGCGGATTGCGTCGAGACCAAACTCTCCAACGTCTGCCCGAACTGCGGCGGCGGCTTTGCCCCGCGCCCGATCAGGCCGACACAGGAATGGCGGGCCGGCGTGTGCACGACGAAGCAGGCGCCGTCGGACAAGCGGGTGCATTTGAAGTACAGCGTGGAGGATGTCGCGGCGCATTGCGCGCGGGTGCGCGATGTGCCGCCGGAGAAGCGATAGGTTTCGTAGTTTTGTAGGGTGGGCAAAGGCGCGTTAGCGCCGTGCCCACGTCCTTTCTCGCAACGAATGGTGGGCACGCTTCGCGTTGCCCACCCTACGGCACCCGAGCGTGCGGCTACTCCGCCGCCAAAATCGTCCCCTCGACCTCGCCGAACCCGACGCGATAGCCCTTGCCCTGGCACCAGCCGCGCATCACGAGGCTGTCGCCGTCCTCCAGGAACGAGCGCTTGACGCCGCCGGGAAGCTCGACCGGCTCGGCGCCGTTCCAGCTGATCTCGAGCAGGCTGCCGCGCTGGTTCTTCTCGGGGCCGGAGATCGTGCCGCTTCCAAGGAGATCGCCGACATTCATGGCGCAGCCCGAGGAAGCGTGGTGCATCAGCTGCTGCACCGAGGACCAGTACATGTATTTGAAATTGGTGCGGCTGATGCCGGCGGGCGCGTTGGCGCCGGCGGCTCGCAAGGAGACGTCGAGCTCGACATCGTAGTTCTGCGGCTTGCCCTGCCTGAGATAATCCAACGGCACCGGCTCCTGCTCGGGTCCTTTCAGGCGGAACGGCTCCAGCGCCTCGCGCGTCACCACCCACGGGCTGATCGAGGTCGCGAACGCTTTTGCGAGGAACGGGCCGAGCGGCACATACTCCCATTGCTGGATGTCGCGCGCGCTCCAGTCGTTGAGCAGGACGAAGCCGAAGATCATCTCCTCCGCCTGTTGCTCGCTCAGCATGCCGCCCATCGGCGACGGCTGGCCGATCACGACGCCCATCTCCAGCTCGAAATCGAGCCGCTTGCAGGGACCAAAACTCGGCACCTCGACATTCGGCGGCTTGAGCTGTCCGCGCGGGCGCTTCACCCTGGCGCCTGACACCACGACGGTGGAGGCGCGGCCGTTATAGGCGATCGGCATATGCAGCCAGTTCGGCTGCAGCGCGTTGTCCTTGCCGCGGAACATCGCGCCGACATTGGTGGCGTGCTCTTTCGACGAGTAGAAATCGGTGTAGCCGGAGACCGCGAAGGGCAGATGCAGCCGCGCATCCCGCATCGGCACCAGCGCCTGCTTGCGCAGCTCCTCGTTGTCGCGGAGCTCCGGATGGTCGTGCCGCAGCAGCTCGCTGATGCGCGCCCGCGTCTTCGTCCAGACTTTCGGCCCCAGCGCCATGAAGGGATTGAGCGAAGGTCCCGACAATACGCCGAGCGGACCGACATCGAGACGCGAGTCCTGTTCGAGCTCCCAGAGATCGAGCACGTAACTGCCGATGGCGACACCGACCCGCGGCGTCGGGTTGGCCGTGGTCGAGAACACGCCATAGGGCAGGTTCTGGATCGGGAAGTCGGAGGCGGCGTCGACCTCGATGAAGGAGCGGAGGCTGGGGTCGTTGGGGTGGATTGTCACTTCTGGCTCGATTCCTTATTCCTTCTCCCCTTGTGGGAGAAGGTGGCGCGAAGCGCCGGATGAGGGGTCTCTATCGGCGAACTCAATTGAAGAGAGGCCGCGGAGAGAGACCCCTCACCCGTCCCGCCGCTGCGCGGCGAGCCACCCTCTCCCACAAGGGGAGAGGGGAAGAAAGCTACGGCTTGCTCGGATCGAACCGCTTCTCGAGGCCCTTCCAGCAATCCGCGTAATCGTCCTGCAGCGTCGACGCATTCGCGGCATGCGCGGTGACGCGTTGCGGGTAGCGGGTCTCGAACATGAAGGCCATCGTGCCCGTGAGCTTCACCGGCTTCAGCTCGCCATTGCTGGCGTGCTCGAAGGCGTCGCGGTCGGGGCCGTGCGGCAGCATGCAATTGTGCAGCGAGATGCCGCCGGGCACGAAGCCCTGCGGCTTCGCATCGTAGACGCCGTAGATCAGGCCCATGAACTCGCTCATGATGTTCATGTGGTACCAGGGCGGACGGAAGGTGTTGTCGGCAACCATCCACCGCTCGGGGAAGATGACGAAGTCGATATTCGCGGTGCCCGCGGTCTCCGACGGCGAGGTCAGCACCGTGAAGATCGAGGGATCGGGATGGTCGAAGCCAATCGCGCCGACCGGCGAGAACGTGCGCAAGTCGTACTTGTACGGCGCGTAATTGCCGTGCCAGGCGACCACGTCGATCGGCGAATGCGGCAAGGTCGTCTTGAACAGCGAGCCGCCCCACTTCACGAACAGCTCGGTCGGCGTGTCCTTGTCCTCGTAATTCGCGACCGGGGTCAGGAAGTCGCGCGCATTGGCGAGGCAATTGGCCCCGATCGGGCCGCGCTCCGGCAGCGTGAAGGCGCCGCCGTAATTCTCGCAGAGATAGCCGCGCGCCGGCCCGTTCGGAATCTCGACGCGGAACTTGACGCCGCGCGGGATCACCACGATCTCGCCCGGCTCGGCATCGATGCGGCCGAATTCGGTGACGAGGCGAAGATTGCCCTGCTGCAGCACGAACATCAGCTCGCCGTCGGCATTGTAGAAGTGCTGGTCCACCATCGACTTGGTGATGAGGTAGACATGCGCGGCCATGCCGGCCTGCGTGTTCACGTCACCGGCCGTCGTCATGGTCTGCACGCCCTCGACGAAGGTCACGTCCCCCTTCGGCAGCGGCGTCGGATCCCAGCGCAGCTGCGCGATCGGCAGATCGTATTCATGGCATGGCGCCGAGCGCCAGAGCCCGGCATCGACCTTCTCGAAGCGGCCGGAATGCTTCACGGAGGGGCGGATGCGGTAGAGCCAGGAGCGCTCATTGGTGCCGCGCGGCGCGGTGAAGGGCGAACCCGAGAGCTGCTCGGCATAGAGCCCGTAAGCGCAGCGCTGCGGCGAGTTGCGCCCGATCGGCAGTGCGCCCGGCAGCGCCTCGGTCTCGAAACTGTTGCCGAAGCCGGACATGTAGCCCGGCGTCACCTGCGCCGAGCTGCGGATGATCTGATCAGGCGAGGTGTTGATGTTCATGACTATCCTCCTCCTTGCAGGGCGGCCCACATTTCCTGGTCGCGCTTGTCGGTCCAGATCACGGGATCGTCGATCCCCGACGCTTCGTCATAGGCGCGCGACACGTTGAACGGCAGGCAGTGCTCGTAGATGGCGAAGCTGTGGAATTTCGGATCCATCACCTCGCGCGTCGCCGCCATGGATTCCTTCAGCGTGCGGCCCTTCGCGACCGAGATTTCGGCGGCGCCATAAAGCGAGGTGACAAAGTCGCGCGTCATGGCGATGGCCTCGCGCACCGTGGCGGTGCCCTTGAGCGCATCGCCGCGACCTGGCGCGATCGCCTTGGGATTGAAGTTGCGGATCTCGTTCAGGGTCATCGGCCATTCGCGCAAATGCGCATCGCCGCAATAGCAGGCCGAGTGATATTCGATGAGATCGCCGGAGAACATCACCTCCGCATCCGGCACCCAGGCGACGATGTCGCCGGAGGTGTGGCCCGCGCCGAGCTGCATCAGCCGCACCTCGCGCTTGCCGAGATAGACCGACATCTCGCCTTCGAAGGTCAGCGTCGGCCAGGTCAGGCCGGGAATGCTCTGCGCGTCCTGGAACAGGCGCGGGAAGCGGCCGTATTCGGAATCCCAATCCTGCTTGCCGCGCTCCTCGATGAGACGATAGGTCTCCTGCGAGGCGACGATGCCTTGCGCCTTGTAGGCGGAGGCGCCCAGCACGCGCACGGCGTGATAATGCGACAGCACGACGTATTTGATCGGCTTGTCGGTCACGGCCTTGACGCGCTCGATCACCTTGTTCGCCATCGCCGGTGTCGCCTGCGCGTCGAACACGAGGCAGCCGTCGTCGCCGACGATCACGGCCGTGTTCGGATCGCCCTCGGCGGTGAAGGCATAGAGATCGGTGCCGATCTCGGAGAAGGTGATCTTCTTCTCGGAGAGATCGCCGGTGGACGCGAAGTTCTTCGCCATCAATTCATCCTTACGGGGTTACTGTTGTTGCTGTTGTTGCTGCTGGCCGTCGATCATGCGGCGTTTCGCGAGCCCAATCGCCTCGCGCAGCACGCCGATGTCGCCGATATGGTTGGCGAGGATCAGCACCAGCGCCGCGTCGAAATCGGCACTCTGCTCCTCGGTGAGACCACGATGCGCCTCGACGATGGCGCGGAAGGCATCGTCGGGACGTGCGAAGTTGGAGCTGGTGGAAAGCGCCATTGCCAAACCTCAATTCAGGCCTGCGGCCCGCGACAGGGCCGAGGCGATCGCCTCGCGCGTCGGATGACGGAAGCGCGCCGCGACATAGCCGTCGGGCCTGAGCAAATAGGCTGCACCCGGCTCTGCGTCGTAGCGTTTGGCGACAAGGCCGGAGGGATCGGCGAGCCCGCCCTCGCCGCCGATGCGGATATCCCTGACGCCGTCGGGCGCCTCAAAGACCGCGCCATTGCTGAACGACAGCAAGGTGAAGTCCGTTCCACCCTTGCTGAAGGCATCCGTCAGATAGCCCTGCCCGGCGACGGGCGCATCGAGCATGGAACAGCCGGGCGACGGCCCGCCGCGCCAGGCGTCCGTGTCGCGTGACGACAGCGGCGTATCGTAGCTGCACGGCACCGAGAGCCTGCCGCCATTGACCATGCGCTTGCCGAATTCGGTTTCCTTCGCAAGCGACAGCACCGCCTTGCGCAGCCGCGCCTCCTGATGCGAGTTCGGCGCCATGAAATCGGTCGAGCGGGTGGATTCGCGGATATTCTCGTCCGCCGCCATGCTGCGCTCGACATGATAGCTTTCGAGCAGGCTCGCGGGCGAGGTGCCGCGCAGCACGCGATCGATCTTCCAGGACAGGTTCTCCGCGTCCTCGAGTCCGGAATTGGCGCCGCGCGCGCCGAAGGGCGAGACCTGATGCGCGGAATCGCCGGCAAAGATCACGCGGCCGTGGATGAAGCGATCCATCCGGCGGCACTGGAATTTGTAGAGAGAGATCCACTCGAACTCGAACTTGTCGTGGCCGAGCATGCGCGCGATGCGCGGACGCACGTTTTCCGGCTTCTTCTCGACGACGGGATCGGCATAGCGGTTGAGCTGGAGGTCGATGCGCCAGACGTCGTCGGGCTGCCGGTGCAGCAGCGCCGAGCGTCCGGCATGGAACGGCGGATCGAACCAGAACCAGCGCTCGGTCGGGAATTCCGCGGTCATCTTGACGTCGGCGATCAGGAACTGGTCCTCGAACACCTGTCCCGCGAACTCGGCGCCGACCATCTGCCGCAGCGAGGAGCGCGCACCGTCGCAGGCGACGACATATTGCGCCTGCAGGCGATAGGCGCCCTCCGGCGTCTCGATCGTCAGCAGGGCGGAATCGTTGCGCTGCTCGAGCGCCGTCACCTTGTTGCGCCAGCGCAGGTCGATCCCGGGCAGATCGCCGATGCGATCGACCAGATAGGCCTCGGCGTAATATTGCTGGAGGTTGATGAAGGCCGGCCGCTTGTGCCCGTCTTCCGGCAACAGGTTGAACTGGTAGAGCTGCTGTTCGCCGTGGAAAATGCGGCCGACGCTCCACACCACGCCCTTGTCGACCATGCGGTCGCCGACGCCGAGGCGGTCCCAATATTCCAGCGACCGCTTCGAGAAGCAGATCGCGCGCGAGCCCTCGCCGATGCGGTCGGCGTCGTCCAGGAGGACGACGCGCTGGCCGCGCTGGGCAAGATCGATCGCCAGCGACAGGCCGACCGGGCCGGCGCCGACGATCACGACCGGATGCTCCGCCGGGCTTGGGCCGGGGCGATCCTGATCGGGGTGGCGGCGATAGCCGAACTGGGTTTTGGCCTGATGCGTATTGGCCGGCGCCATACACTAACCTCGGCTCTGGTCAGGAGGGGACTGATCTGCTAGATAGTCTCACGTGCAACTATTTTGGACCGGAGCCGGCCGGCCGTCAACTGGAATTCGGAGCGCTGCCTTGGCAAGGACATCCAGCGACATCGCGCTGAAGACACGGGAGGGCGGCGAGGCCTCGCCGCGGCCAAAGGCGCGGCTCGATCTGTTCAAGTTCGTTCCTTTCCGCCTCAACCGGCTGGCTGCGGAGGTCAGCGCCGCGCTGTCGGTCGAATATCAGGAACGCCACGGCCTCGACATTCCGGCCTGGCGCGTGATCGCCACGCTCGGCTTCCGCAACGATGCCTGCAGCGCGCAGTACATCTCCCAATGCACCCGCACCCACAAATCCACCATCAGCCGCGCGGTGACCACGCTGCTGAATGAAGGATTGATCGAGCGCGTCGAGAACGAAGCCGACCGCCGCGAATTCCGCCTGCAACTGACCAGAAAGGGCCGCGCGCTCTATGAAGAGCTGTTCCCGCAATTGCTGCGGCGTGAGGACGAGATCCTCGCCTGCCTCTCCGCGCAGGAACGCAAGCAATTGTCAGCGCTGCTCGGCAAGATCGAGGAGAGCCTCGACCTGATCCAGACCAGCGCAGAGGCGGACGCGAAGCAGGCGTATTAGGGCGCGCATCTACGGGGCGGACATCGCCGAAGCATACGCCAAAGGACCGCCGAGAGCCAAAAGGTGGCATTGCCGTTTGAGAGATTGATCAGGGTCAAGAAGCCCGACACTCATTTGGCTACTTCATGTCGGGATTGAGGGGCAGGCCATGCTTCCGTTTAGTCCCGAGCAATTCCTGTCCGTATTCGTGAACTACAACACCGCGATCTGGCCGGTGCAGGTTGTCGCCTACTTACTGGGGGGCTTGGCCATCTCCCTTCTCTTTTGGAAAGTATCACACGCCGATCGCGTGATCGCGGGCGTCTTGGCTGCCATGTGGCTTTGGACCGGGTTCGCCTATCACGGTATTTTCTTCTCACCGATCAACAAGGCAGCGTACCTCTTCGGCACGTTGTTCATTCTTCAAGGCGCTTGTCTGATGTATTCCGGCACGTATCAGAATCGCCTGTGTTTCGGCCTTGAATTCGCCACGCCGGCTTGGATTGGCGTGGCGCTCGTCATTTACGCGGCAATCATCTATCCACTGATCGGCATGGCCACCGGCCATCAATATCCCGAGACACCAATGTTTGGTGTCACGCCATGCCCGGTGACCATATTTACGTTCGGGCTGCTTCTGTTGACTGTGCGCCCCGTTCCTCGCTGGCTCTTGGTTGTCCCGTTCGTTTGGTCACTGATCGGCGGCAGTGCCGCCATTCTTCTCAAGGTGCCGCAAGACTGGCTGCTCCTCGTAAGTGGCTGCATCGCCGTACCAGTGATCATTTTCCGGGATCGGCGGGCGATGTCGGACGTCCGAGCCGCCTGAAGCGCAAGGTGTACGTCTGCTCGGGGTCACGAAGCAACGCCCACGGCGTGGGGCCGCGTGCACGAAACGCGCACAAGAGCGCGCTCCTCGGAATGAGGGGCGGCATCGCGCTACTTCGCAAACGACCGCGACGGCGGCAGGTGCAGCGCCCAGGCATCGACCTTGTCGCTGGCACGCGGATAGATCTCGGTCACGATCGGATCGTGGCCGGGGATGAATCGATCGGGGTGGCCGGCAAGGCGCTCGATCGTCTCCCAGCCTACGGCCATGTCGCCGACATTGTAGACGATCGGGAACGGACTGCGGCGCTGCAGATTGGCGTAGTAATGCGCGGCATCGGATGCGAGCACCACCGATCCGCGCGCGGTCTCGACCTTGACCACCTGCAAGCCATCGGAGTGGCCGCCGACGCGGTGCACGGTGACGCCGGGGGCGACCTCGCCGTCGCCCGAATAGAACGTGACGCGCTCGCCATAGACATGACGCACCATCTGCGTGACGTGCTCGACCGAGAACGGATGTCGCAGCAGTCCGTTGCACATGCAGCGCCCCGTCGCGTAAGCCATCTCGCGCTCCTGCAGATGGAAGCGCGCGCTCGGGAAGCGGTCGAGATTGCCGGCATGGTCGTAATGCAGATGCGTCACGATGACGTCGCGAATGCTCGAAGCCGCAACGCCAAAGCGCTCCAGCGCATCGACCGGATTGAGCGTCAGCTTGCGCGCCCGCGCGCTCGCCTCCTCGGCATTGAAGCCGGTGTCGACCAGAATCTCGCGGCCACCACCGCGGATCAGCCAAACGAAGTAGTCGAGATCCTGCGCCGCGCTGTCATGCGGATCGGGCGCCAGGAAGTTCATGCTGGGGGTACGCGGCGACATCGTCGCATAGCGCAAAGCGTAGATTTCGTAGACGTTTCCCATGGCTCTTGCTTTTCTACTCTTGCTTTTTTGTAAGGGGAGCTGAACGACCGGACGCAGCAAGCCATCGTCCGCCGCAAAGGTCAAACAGCCGGGGCTGCTGCGACCGCAAGGCTGCAATGTGAGACCAATCACATTTTTGTCGCCATGAATCCCCTAGCATGGCCGCCGCAATGCCCCACCACGTCGCGTCGAGCTCGATCATGACGGCCGGTTCATCTTCGTCACCAGCCCCTCGCCGGTACGCCGCTCCGTTGCGATCAATCGTCGCGATAATGCCGAATCTCCAAGCGGTTGACGCCCCCCTCCCCCGGTTTGATAATGCACATTGCGTAAGTTAAGGTCGCCGCGGCGCAAGCTGGAACGGCGCCTTTTTGGCTGGACCGCGCTCATTATGAAAATTCGCTTTCTTCTCCTTCTCCCGTTGCTCGTTTCGCTCGTACCGACGGCCCCATCGCTGGCGGCCGGCGACCGCTACGCGCTGGTCATCGGCAACGCCAAATATCCGGATGCCGATGCCCCACTGAAGGAACCGATCAACGATGCGCGCGACATCGCCGACGAGCTCAAGCGTGACGGCTTCTCGGTCGAGATCGGCGAGAACCTGACCGGCGACGGCATGCGCCGCGCCTTCGACAAGCTCTATGGCAAGATCAAGCCGGGCTCGGTGGCGCTGGTGTTCTACAGCGGCTTCGGCATCCAGTCGGCGCGCCAGAGCTACATGCTACCGGTCGATGCGCAGATCTGGACCGAATCCGACGTGCGTCGCGACGGTTTCAGCCTCGAGACCGTGCTCGGCGAGCTCAACACCCGCGGTGCCGGCGTCAAGATCGCATTGATCGATGCCTCCCGGCGCAACCCGTTCGAACGCCGGTTCCGCAGCTTCTCGGCCGGGCTTACGCCCGTCATCGCTCCGAACGGCACGCTGGTGATGTATTCGGCGGCGCTGGCCTCGGTGGTCTCCGATGCCGGCGGCGACCACAGCCTGTTCGTCCAGGAACTGCTCAAGGAAATTCGCGTCCCCGACCTGATGGCCGAGGAGACGTTGAACCGCACCAAGATGGGCGTCACCCGCGCCTCGCGCGGCGAGCAGGTGCCGTGGATCTCCTCGTCGCTCGCCGAGGATTTCTCCTTCATTCCGGGGGCCGCCGGGTCGCGTCCGACCGCGACGACGACGACCCCACCACCACCCGCGCCGCCGGTGGTCGCGAACAATCCGCCGCCGGCACCGCCTGCGCCGCCCTCACCACCTCCACCGCCGAAGCCGGCCGACACGGCCGCCGCTCCAGCGCCTCCCCCTCCGCCCGCACCGGCCCCGGCGCCAGCGCCGAAGCCGCAGGTCGAGGCCGCCTTGCCGCCGCCGCCACCGGCTGCGAAACCCGCCGATCCCGCGCCCGCACCGAGCATGGATAGCGGGCCGAGCGCGGCGGCGCTGGCCGAAGACCCCACCATCAAGGGCCTGACGGCCAAGATCGCGGCCAATCCTGACGACGTGAATGCGCTGTACCGGCGCGGCCAGGTCTATGCCAGCAAGGGCGCCTACAGCCTCGCCATCAAGGATTTCGACGACACGCTCCGGATCAATTCGAAGGACGTCGAGGCGCTGAACAACCGCTGCTGGACCCGCACCGTGGTCGGTGATCTCCAGGGCGCGCTGAAGGATTGCAACGAGGCGCTGCGGCTGCGGCCGAACTTCGTCGATGCGCTGGACAGCCGCGGGCTCGTCAATCTGAAGTCCGGAGCGGTCAAGAACGCGATCGCCGATTTCGACGCGGCCCTGCGGATCAACCCGCGCCTGACCTCCTCGCTCTACGGACGGGGCATCGCCAAGCAGCGGAACGGCTCCGCCCAGGAAGGGGCGCTGGATATTGCGAACGCCAAAGCGATGGATCCGAACATCGTTCAGGAATTCGCAAGCTACGGAGTACGCTAGTATTTTTTTGAGCTGAGGCGATCGACGCCTCGAACCCTGGACGGCCCTCGGAAGACTAACCGTCGGATGCCGCAGGCGGCCTTTCCCGGGGGGGCCAATGGCAGGAATTTGGAACCACGCGAGCTTCGGCGCGCAGGAGGGACGAGCTATGAAATTGGCTGCAAAGGGACTTACCGCCATCCTCTCGGTCATGGCCATCGGCGCCGCGCTGTCGTTGCAAGCCGCCCCCGCGTTCGCCGGCGATGACGGCAACAGCAAGAACGTCACCGAAGACGAGATCGTCCGCGCGCTGGCGCCGCCGGCGAAGAAGCCGCTGACCCGCGGCCTCTCGATCGGCGCTCCGCAGGCCGACCCCGCGCCGAACGCGGCCGAGACCAAGCTGATCCAGTCCGTGCGTGGCCGCTCGACCCGCTCGCTGTCCTCGACCGAGCGCGAGGAGATCGCCTCGGTCGCGAAGGACAAGCCGAATATCGATCTCGAGATCACCTTCGACTACAACTCGGCCAATATCAGCGCCAAGTCGATGGCTTCCGTGCAGGCGCTCGGCCGCGCGCTGACCAGCCCCGATCTGAAAGGCTCGACCTTCGTGGTCGCCGGCCACACCGACGCCGCCGGCGGCGAGTCCTACAACCAGGACCTGTCGGAGCGCCGCGCGGATTCGATCAAGCGCTACCTCGTGGAGAAGTACAGCATTTCCGCGACCGATCTCGTCACCGTCGGCTACGGCAAGAGCAAGCTGAAGGACCCGGGCCAGCCCATGGCCGAGGTCAATCGCCGGGTGCAGGTCGTCAACATGGAAAACAAGACCACCGCATCGAAGTAAGCACGACGCAATCCTTTGCAGTGACCCGTCGTGATGTGGTGTAAAGTCTCGCTTGCGAAGCGCGTCCCGCAGCCTTGCGGGACGCCGCTTTATTTCAGGGAAACGCTCTGCATGGGCCTCGTACGGACGGCCGTGAGCCAGGCCAGGATGATCCGGCGATGAACCTTTCCGAATATCTCAAGCCGGCCGGAACCGTGGCCTTCGTCGTTGCGCTCGGCCTCGGCTATTATCTGTTCGAGCACCGGCGCCGTCCCGAGGTGAAGGAGACGCCGAGCGAGGCGCTCGTCATCGTGACGAAGTCGACCAATGCCTGCTTCTCCGACCTCGTGCGCGTGACCGGCTTCTTCGTACCGCGCCGCGAGGCCGTGGTCGTCGCCGACCAGGAAGGCTCAAGGGTCACCGACCTCTTCGTCACCGAAGGCACCATGGTCACCGACAATCAGGAGCTGGCGCGACTGACCCCGCCGCCGCAGATCCCCGGCCAGCCGCAGCGGCCCGGACCGCAAGGCCCGATCTCGCTGAAGGCGCCCGCGCCGGGTCTCGTCACCGAGGTCCGCACCATCGTCGGCGCGCCCGCTTCGCCGCAGGCCGGCCCGATGTTCCGCATCGCCGTCAACAACGAGATCGAACTCGACGCCCAGGTTCCGGCGGTCCACATGCCCAAGCTCAGTGCCGGCGCGACCGTGCGCATCAGCCGCGACGACGCGCCCGATCTGATCGGACGCGTGCGGCTGGTCTCGCCCGAGATCGACCGAACCACGCAGCTCGGCCGCGTCCGCATCAGCGTCACCAACAATCCCTCGCTGAAGGTCGGCGTGTTCGCGCGCGCCTCGATCGACGCCAAGCGAAGCTGCGGCGTGGCGGTCCCCAAGACCGCCATCGACCACCTCACCGTGCAGGTCGTCAAAGGCAACATTGTCGAGACGCGCAAGGTGCGGGTCGGACTGTCGTCCGACACCGCGACGGAAATCCTGGAGGGCCTCGACGTCGGCGAAATCGTCGTGGCCGACGCCGGCTCTTCGCTGCATGACGGCGACCAGATCAAGACCATGTTCGCCGATGAACTCGATCGCACGCGGGTACGCTGATGGCTCTCAATATTTCGGCATGGTCTATTCGTCATCCGCTGCCGTCGGTCGTCTTTTCGATCATCCTGCTGGTGCTCGGCTGGACCTCCTTCGTGAAGCTCGCGGTGACGCGGCTGCCTTCGGCGGACATCCCCGTGATCTCGGTCGCAGTGTCGCAGTTTGGAGCTGCGCCCGCCGAGCTCGAATCCCAGGTCACCAAGACCATTGAAGACGCGGTGTCCGGCGTCGAGGGCGTCAGGCACATCACCTCGCAGATCACCGACGGCCTGTCGCTGACCACGATCCAGTTCGCGCTGGAGACCAACACCGACCGCGCGCTCAACGACGTCAAGGACGCGGTGACGCGCGTGCGCTCGAACCTGCCGCAGAACGTCACCGAGCCGCTGATCCAGCGCGTCGACGTGATCGGCCTGCCGATCGTCACCTATGCCGCGATCTCGCCCGGCAAGACGCCGGAGCAGCTCTCCTATTTCGTCGACGACGTGGTCAAGCGCGCGCTGCAGGGCGTGCGCGGCGTCGCCCAGGTCGAGCGCATCGGCGGTGTCGAGCGCGAGATTCTGGTGTCGCTTGATCCCGACCGCCTGCAGGCGATGGGGCTCACCGCCGTCAATGTCAGCCAGAGCCTGCGCGGCACCAATGTCGACGTCGCCGGCGGCCGCGCCGAGATCGGCAAGAACGACCAGGCGATCCGCACGCTGGCCGGCGCCAAGACGCTGGGCGATCTTGCCGGCACCATGGTCCCGCTGTTCGGCGGCGGCGAGGTCAGGCTCGACGATCTCGGCACCGTCACCGACACCATCGCCGACCGCCGCACCTTCGCCCGCTTCAACGGTGAGCCGGTGGTCGCGCTCGGCATCAAGCGCTCCAAGGGCGCCAGCGACGTGAAGGTCGCCGCCGCCGTGCAGAAGCGCATCGACGCACTCAAGGCCGCCTATCCCGACGTCGACCTCAAGCTGATCGACAGCTCGGTCGAATACACCAACGGCAATTACGAAGCGGCGATCTCCACCCTGTTCGAGGGCGCCATCCTCGCCGTGGTCATCGTGCTCTTGTTCCTGCGCGACCTGCGCGCCACCATCATCGCCGCGATCTCGCTGCCGCTATCGATCTTCCCGGCGTTCTGGGCGATGGACCTGCTCGGCTTCTCGCTGAACCTCGTCAGCTTCCTCGCCATCACGCTGTCGACGGGTATCCTCGTCGACGATGCCATCGTCGAGATCGAGAACATCGTCCGGCACATGAACATGGGCAAGTCGCCCTACCGTGCCGCGCTGGAGGCCGCCGACGAAATCGGCCTCGCGGTGATCGCGATCTCGCTCACCATCATCGCGATCTTCGCGCCGGCGAGCTTCATGTCCGGCATTGCCGGACAGTTCTTCAAGCAGTTCGGCATCACCGTCTCGGTGCAGGTGTTCTTCTCGCTGCTCGCAGCGCGCTTCGTGACACCGGTGCTGGCCGCCTATTTTCTCAAGCACGGCAATCACGAAGAACCGCCGCCCGGCCGCATCCTGCGGTCCTACCACGGGATCGTGGCCTGGTCGGTGAAGCATTATTTCATCACGGTGCTGATCGGCTTCGGTATCTTCGCCGCCTCGATCTGGAGCATCACGCTGCTGCCGCAGGGCTTCCTGCCCGCGCAGGACAGCGCGCGCTCGCTGCTGGCGCTCGAGCTGCCGCCGGGCACCCAGCTCGCCTACACCGAGAAGGTCACCGAGGACATCGTCGCCCGGCTGCGCAAGCGGCCCGAGGTGAAGAGCATCTTCGTCGATGGCGGCCGCGTCCCGCCGGGCACCCAGGAAGTCCGCCGCGCCGCCCTGATCATCAACTACACGCCCAAGGCCGATCGCGACATCACCCAGCGCGAGTTGGAATTCTCGATCAGCCAGGAGCTGGAGAACATTCCGGACATCCGCTTCTGGTTCCTCGACGAGAACGGCCTGCGCGCCATCTCGCTGGTCGTGACCGGTGTCGACGCCAACATCGTCAACAACGTCGCCAGCGAGCTCGCGACGCAGATGAAGCGGATTCCGACCATCTCCAACGTGATCTCGGAAACCACGCTGGAGCGGCCGGAGCTGCGCATCGAGCCGCGCGCCGATCTCGCCGCACGTCTCGGCGTCTCGACCGAAAGCCTGTCGCAGACCATTCGCGTCGCCACCATCGGCGACGTCGGGCCCGCGCTCGCCAAGTTCGACGTCGGCGACCGCCTGGTGCCGATCCGCGTGCAGCTCGAGGACGCCGCGCGCGCCAACCTGAAGACGCTGGAGCAGTTGCGGGTGCCGCTCGGCGAGCGCGGCGAGAAGGGCGGCGTGCCGCTCTCGGTCATCGCCGACGTCAAGCTCGACCAGGGTCCGACCAGCATCAACCGCTACGACCGCGAACGGCAGGCCACCGTCGCAGCCGACCTCGTCGGCTCCGCCGCGCTCGGCGACGCCACCAAGAAGATCTACGACCTGCCGGTGATGAAGACCTTGCCGAAGAGCGTGAAGGTCTCACCGTCCGGCGACGCCGAAAGCCTGAACGAACTGTCCGACGGCTTCGCCACCGCGATCACGGCGGGCCTGATGATGGTCTATGCCGTGCTGGTGCTGCTGTTCGGCACCTTCCTGCAGCCGATCACCATCCTGTTCTCGCTGCCGCTCTCGATCGGCGGCGCGATCGCCGCCCTGCTCGTCACCGGCAAGCAACTCACCACGCCGGTGTGGATCGGCATCCTGATGCTGATGGGCATCGTCACCAAGAACGCGATCATGCTGGTGGAATTCGCGATCGAATCCATTCACGCCGGCAAGCCGCGCGACGAAGCCATGATCGACGCCGGCATGAAGCGCGCCCGCCCGATCGTGATGACCACGATCGCGATGGCCGCCGGCATGATGCCGAGCGCGCTCGCGGTCGGTGCCGGCGGCGAGTTCCGCTCGCCGATGGCACTCGCGGTGATCGGCGGCCTGATCTTCTCGACCATCCTGTCGCTGGTGTTCGTGCCCGCGATGTTCATGGTGATGGATGATCTCGGCGCCCTGATCTGGCGCTTCGGCAAGCGCCTGATCGTGCACAGCGAGGACGCGGAGACGGACGGTCATCACGGGGCTTCTGATGCGGACGCCCCGCCCGTCTCGAAGAACATGGTGCACCCTGCGGCGGAATAGGATTCGCGCGAAGGGGCGGCCATCAGCCGCCCCTTATCCGTGATCTGAATGACTGACGTTGCATTACATGCAAAGCAGCCTGGACGAGCCTACTCGTTCCGAGCGATCGCGGTCAGCTTGGTCATGTTCCGCAGCAGGATCCGGCCGCGCTGCAGATCCAGGATCGCTTCCTTGCGCCAGGCCTGGAGCTGGCGGTTGACGCTCTCGCGGGCGGCACCCACGAAGACGCCGAGCTGCTCCTGCGAGATATGCACCTCGGAGCCGAAATCCGCGGCGAGCGCGCAGAGCCGCCGCGCGAGGCGCACCGGCAGCGGCTGCAGCATGGACTCTTCCATGCGCTCGCTCTGCCAGCGGATGCGCTGGCACAGCAGCGAGATGATCTTGATCGCGACCTTCGGCTCGCGTTCGAGGAAGCCGAGGAAGTCCTCGCGCCGCAGCACGAACAATTCGCTGGCCTCACCCGCCGTCGCATCCGCGGTGCGGTCCTGGCCGTCCAGCACCGCAACCTCGCCGAACAGGTCGCCGGGACCCATGAAATTCAGCGTCAGCCGGCTGCCGTCGGAGGCGCCGGTCTCGATGCGGACCTGGCCGCGGCGCACGCCGAACAGCGCGTCCCCGGCATCGCCCTTCTGGAACAGCACCTCGCCGTTCGCCAGATGCTGGGTGTGGCAGAGATTGGACAGCCGCTGGAGCTCGTCCGCGCCGAGATCGGCGAACATCGGGTTCATCTTCAGGATGACCGCAAATTCGGCCTGTTTGCTCATTTCAACGTCCTTGTGAATTCGCTCGTCAATTTCACCGGCAAATCGCTTGGAACCATCAAGATCAGGATCGCGTAAAACCGCGCCGGGGAAGTGTGTCATAAGTCACATAACTTTGCAGCACCCCCTGACTATTTTTGACCGCTTGGAGCCGCTTCCCGTCCGGGGATAAACTCACGCGCAAGAGACGGGTGAGCGGCCGGTTTCGGCGCCGTTCGTCCGTCGTTGGAAAGTCGACATGAGAGCTGTGAAATTCGCCGGCGCCGCGGTCGCCGCTGTCATCATCGTGATCGCGATTCTGCTCGTGGTCGGCATCCCCTCGGGCTTCCTGACCTCGACCATTGCCGCGCGGGTCGAGAGCGCCACCGGCTATCGCCTGTCGATCGACGGCACCACGAAGATCAGCCTCTGGCCGACGCTGAACGTCACGCTGAACGACCTCACGCTCCAGGACCCCAAGGACCGCAGCGGCATCACACGCCTGACCGTCGACAGCGTGCAGGCCGACATGTCGCTCTCCAGCGTGTGGTCGGGCAGCCCCAAGGTCAGCGAGCTCATCGTCACCCATCCCGTGCTCTACCAGCCGCTGCTGCGCGAGCGCCTGCCGAACGCCGGCGGCACGTCGAAGCCTGTTACGCTCGACACGGCCGGTGCGACCATCGACCGCGTCAAGGTCATCGACGGCGAGGTCGCATTCGCGCGGCTGCGTGACCGCGTCGAGGGCCGCATCAGCGCCATCAATGCCGATGCCGTCGTTGGCGGCGACCGCAAGGTCAACATCACCGGCACCGCGCGCGTCGGCGATCACCCGACCAAGTTCGACATCAAGGCGACTACGCCGGCACCGCCGGCCGAACGGCCGACCATTCCGGTGGATTTCGCCATCGACATGCCCGACGTGCTGAAGTCCCAGCTCAACGGTCATGCCGAGATGCGGCTGAACGGCGACGTCCTGATGATCAACGGCGTGAGCGGCAGGCTCGGCGACGGCGCCTTCAACGGCTGGGCCTCGGTCGACATCGCCAGCAAGCCCCTGGTCAAGGTCGATCTGGATTTCCAGCGCCTCGCAATCCCGCTGGCGAAAACGCCTGACGGCGCGCCGGGACAGCCCTGGAGCAATGCGCCGATCGACGTGTCCGGGCTGAACTATGTCGACGCGCAGGTGCGGGTCTCCGCGAACGAGGCGGTGATCGGCGATGCCCGCCTCGCGCCGCTTGCGCTCGATGCCAAGCTTGCGGGCGGTGTGCTGAAGGCCGGCACCGCCAATCTCGGCGCCTATGGCGGCCAGGTCTCCGGAGAAGTGATCCTGGACGCGACCACCGGCGCACCGAGCTTCGCCATGCATTCGGACCTCGTCGGCGTGCGCGCGCTGCCGCTGCTGCAGGGCCTTGCCGAATTCGACCGGATCGACGGCAAGCTGCAGGCCAAGCTCGCCTTGCGCAGCGCCGGCACCAGCCAGCGCGCGCTGATGGCGAACATGCAGGGCACGGCGTTCGTCAATTTCCAGGACGGCGCGATCCGCGGCATCAATGTCGCGCAGATGATCCGCTCGCTGACGACCGGCACGCTGTCCGGCTGGCAGGATAGCCAGAACGCCAGCCAGGAGCAGAGCACGGATCTGTCGCAGCTCTCGGCCTCGTTCCGCATCGACAAGGGTCAGGCCGTGACGACCGATCTCAATTTGATCGGACCGTTGGTGCGCGTCACCGGCGCCGGCACCATCGCGCTCGACACCAAGATGATGGGCTTTCGCGTCGAGCCCAAGCTCGTGATGACGACCGAAGGCCAGGGCCGCACGAACGAGCCGGTCGGCTTCGGCATCCCCGTGATGATCCAGGGCAGCTGGTCGCAGCCGAAGATCTACCCCGACATGGCCGGCATGCTGGACAATCCCGACGCCGCCTATGCCAAGCTGCGCGAGATGGGCAAGGGCCTGTTCGGCCCCGACGGCGCCGGGCTCGGCAATATCCTGGGAAGCCTGGGGCTTGGCGGCACTGCCGCACCGGGCGGCAACGCGGCCGGTGGCGCCAACCCGCAAGCCCAGCAACCGGGGCAGAACAATCTGCTCGGCGGCCCGCTCGGCGAGGCGATCGGCAATCTGATCCAGCAGGGGCTGTCCAGCGGCGCCGGAACCGGAGCCGGCACCGCGACGGGCACCGGCCGCAGCCGAAGCCTGCCGGCACCCTCCTCGACCCCGGCGCCGCAGGCTTCGCCGGCGCCCCCCGCCCAGGAGGACTCGCCGGTGGCGCAGCAGGATAGCCAGCCGATGAACGACGTGCTGCGGCAGCTCTTCAATCGATGATGGGCGGACCGGGCTGGATTTCACGCCAATCCCCTTACATCGGCCGACCCGCCCGCTGCTTCCTCCGAACGGATGAGGCTGCGACAATTCACCACCCCGCCGCCTGTCCCGGCGTCCACAACAGGTAACCACACCGGCGGTCCTCGGGTCCGCTGTCCCAAATTGTGATAAAAGGGCGGCCGGGGCCCGTGCGGCCCAAAGCGCCGGCCTTGGTGGCGGCGCGAGAGGATCCGGATGGCAGGGGCGAACGACAAGACACGGTTTCTGCGCGAGGGCCTGTTCGCCAAATATGTCGTCTCCCTCGTCGGCCTCGTCGTGTTCGTGCTCGCCGTCAACGGTGCGATGGAGACCTGGATCTCCTATCGCGCCACCAAGACCCAGCTGACGGACGGGCTGGAGGACAAGGCGCAAGGCGCCGCCCGGCGGATCGAACAGTCGATCTCCGAGCTCGAGCGCCAGATCAGCTGGGTGACGCGGGCGAGCCAGGACACGCTCGAGAAGCGCCGCGCCGACTATGCCTCGCTGCTGCACCAGGTCTCGGTCGTCAACCAGCTGTTCCAGCTCAACGGCGACGGCCGCGAGGTGCTGCGCGTCTCGCGCCAGTCGACCACGACCGGCGGAAATGCCGACCTGTCCCGCGACATGCGCTTCACCGACACGGTCGCGCGCGGCGTCAGCTATGCGCCGGCCTGGTTCTCCGACCGCACGCCGTTGATGTCGATCTCGGTGGCGCATTCCGGTTTCAACGCCGGCGTCACGGTCGCCGAGATCGATCTCGGCTTCCTCTCCGACTTCCTGTCCGACGCGCAAGTCGGCAAGGCGGCGTTCGCCTATGTGGTCGATCCGCGCGGCCGGGTGCTGGCGACGTCGTCGAAGGGGCCTGACGTCGGCAAGGACCTGTCGAAGCTGCCGCAGGTCGCGGCCGCGATCGCGCCCGGGCGCGAATCCGAGACGTCCGGCACCGACTTCAACGGCCACGCCGTGATGAGCGCGGCGAGCACCGTGCCCAAGCTCGGCTGGAGCGTGTTGTTCGAGCAGCCGACCACGCAGGCCCTGATGCCGATCCGCGACCAGCTGGTGCGCATCGCGCTCTTGATCGGCATGGGCCTGATGGTCGCAATCCTCGCCGGCACGCTGCTCGCGCGCCGCATGATCATTCCGATCACGGCGCTGCGCGACGGCGCGCACAAGCTCGGCGAGGGCGATTTCAGCCACCGCATCGACGTGCACACCTCCGACGAGCTGGAGGACCTTGCCGGCCAGTTCAACCGCATGGCCACGCAGCTGCAGGAGACCTATTCGAACCTGGAAACCAAGGTCGAGGAGCGCACCCGCGATCTCGCGCAGTCGAACCACGAACTCAAGGTGCTGGAAGAGGTCGGCCGCGCGGTCTCGTCCTCGCTCGATCTCAACGCCGTGCTGCCGACGATCGCGGCGCGCGCGATCGAGATCACCCATGCCGACGCCGTGCTGATCTACGGCTATGACGCCGAGACGCGCCGCTTCAACCTCGTGGACTCCAACGGCATCGACGGGTCCGTCGAGGGCGCCCATATCACCATCGAGGAAGGCGAGAACATCCTGAGCGATGCCGCCAGCAGCGGCGAGCCGATCGCGATCGCCGATCTCGAACATGCACCCGGGCAGCCGCTGCGCGACGCCGCGGTCGAGGCCGGCTTCCACTCGGTGCTGGTGGTGCCGCTGGTGGACCAGCAGGGCACGCTCGGCTCGCTGGTGGTGCTGCGCCGCGCCGGTGGCGAGTTCGCCGGCAGCCTCATCGGCCTGATGCGCACCTTCGCCAACCAGGCCGTGCTGGCGATGCGCAATGCGCGGCTGTTCACCGAGGTCGATCACAAGAGCCACGCGCTGGAGACCGCGAACGAGACCGTGCGCGCCCAGGCCGACAAGCTGCGCGTGCAGACCGAGCAGCTCAAGGACTGGAACAAGTCGCTGGAGGAGCGCGTCAAGACGCAGCTCGGCGAGATCGAGCGCATCCGCAAGCTCGAGCGTTTCCTGGCGCCGCAGGTGGCGCAGCTGATCGCCTCCTCCGACAGCCCCGAGGGGCTGCTCACCAGCCAGCGTCGCGAGGTCACCGTGGTGTTCTGCGACCTGCGCGGCTTCACCGCGTTCACGGAAGCGACCGAGCCGGAAGAGGCGATGAACGTGCTGCGCGAATATCACGCCGCGCTCGGCAAGCTGATCTTCAAATACGAAGGCACGCTCGACAAATATGCCGGCGACGGCGTGATGATCCTGTTCAACGCGCCGATCCAGTTCGAGGATCACACCCAGCGCGCCGTGCGGATGGCGGTGGAGATGCGCGACACCATCGGCCCGCTGACCGAGCGCTGGCGCAACCGCGGGCACAGCCTCGGCTTCGGCATCGGCATCGCGGTCGGCTATGCCACGCTCGGCCAGGTCGGCTTCGAGCAGCGGCTGGAATACGCCGCGATCGGCAGCGTCACCAACCTCGCCTCCCGCCTCTGCAGCGAGGCCAAGCCCAACCAGATCGTGGCCAGCCGCCGCGTCTACGGCATCGTCGAGCCCTGGGTCGAAGCCCGCGCCCTCGACGATCTCCAGCTCAAGGGCTTCAATCACCCGGTGCTGGCGATGGAGATCCTGAACTGGCGCGAGGAAGTGGAGAACGTGGTGGATGCTGCCGCGGCGGCGCGGCGACGCGGGTAGCCTCCAGCACAAACTTCGAAAACAACCCCATGCACAGTAGACCGGTGCTGTGGAATCAAGGACTTGCGCGCGCCTCTCGCGTGCGCCCAATCGGTTTGACGCGTCGGGCAAAACACCGGCGGCGTGGCACCCTCTCTCAGCCTCCGACGAACCACATCTCTGCTCCCCGCGACTAACCATCGCCTCAACGGCGAGGCGGATTCGTGGGAGACGGACTGTGGCGCTTGCCTTGCCTTCGCGTGCGTATGATCTGCAGATGCTGGACCGCCCCGTCGACCGCGCGCGCGACCAGGGCTGGGTCTACGGGCTGCCGCCGGGCATCAGCAGCGAGCAATGGCCGCTCGATCCCGTCACCGGTTTTCCTCTGATGCACGGCTTCACGCTGCTGCTGCCGGAGGACTATCGCGTGCATGGCGCGGACATCGTCGCTGTGTCGTTCTTCGCCACGGCGCCCGATCACAATGACGGCGGCGCGCCCGACGATCCTGAAATCCGCGAAGCCGTAATGGCGCGGCCATCGCATCCGCGTCTGTCGCGCATGAGCGACATTCTCGACTACGAATATGCCGCACTGCTGCTGACCAGGGCCGAATACGAAGGCCCATTGGCGACGCCGCCGGTGCCGCTTGCGCTGGCGACGGCGGAGCAGCCGCGCTGGCTCGACGTCGGAAGCGCCAGCGCCTTCTTTGAGGCCGCCGCGCCTTACGCGAGGAAGATGTTCGCGACGCCGCCGCGCACCGATCTCGGCGAGACCCGCGCGATTGCGATGTCGCCGCGCGCGAGCGATCCCAACGCCGGCAAGGGCCCGCAGGACGAGCACGTCCGCAAGAACCCGCCGACCGGCTACCAGTCCTATTTCTATTTCGTCGGCGGCGTGCCGAACGCCGATAATTACCGCATGCACGACTGGGCCAAGGACCACGCCCCCAACCATCTCGGCGGCACCATGCGGCCGTCCCAGGCCGAGCCGGAGATGAGCCCGTTCTACGTCGAGTTCGAGGAATATTTCGGCGGCTACAATTTCGGTGGCGGCAATGCGCAGCTCGACTTCAGGGACATGAAGTTCGACTGGGCCTGCGGGTGATGACGGCGCGCGTGCAACGGCTGCAAACGCTCAACCCATACGCTAGAAAAAATCGATTTTCGATTTTCTGTTGACCGCGCGGCGACGCCTTGCAATCATCGCCGCATGGGTCCGCTTCAGTTCGACATGTCCGGAAACCTATCGGATGGCCCGCGCAGCCTGACATCGGCGCTGCACGAGCGGCTGCGCGCCGACATTCTGGCGACGCGGCTGCTGCCGGGCCAGAAGCTGCATATCGCCGGCCTCGCCAAGCAGTTCTCAGTCAGCCTTGCCGCGGTGCGCGAGGCGCTGTCGCGCCTCGTTGCCGACGGTCTCGTTCAGGCCTCCGACCAGCGCGGCTTCCGCGTCAGCCCGGTGTCGCTCGCCGATCTGGCCGACGTGACCCAGACCCGGATCGACATCGAGGGGCTCGCACTGCGCCGCTCGATCGAGCAGGGCGACGAGTCCTGGCTCGCCTTGGTGAAGTCGGCGTGGGCGGATCTGAAAGCCGTTCCCTATCGCTATCCCGATGATCCCACGGTGCATTACGAGGAATGGGTGATCCGTCACCGCATCTTCCATCGTGCGCTGGTCAATGCCTGCGGCTCGCCATGGCTGCTCGGCTTCCGCGACGTGCTGCACGAGCAAAGCGAAAGATATCGCCGTCTGTCGATCCGCCGCGAGGTCGGCGGCAAGCCGCGCGACGTCGAGGCCGAGCACGAGGCGATCGTCGCGGCCGTGACGAAGCGCGATGCAGACGCGGCGGTTCGCGCACTGTCGCAGCATTTCGGCATCACCAAGGAGTTCGTCGAGCTCGCCGCCTCGCGCATCGCGGAGGTGAGCCGCACGACCTGACGATCCCCAAGAAATCGGGCACACAAAAAAACGACCCCGGGAGGAAAATAATGAAGATCAATCGCCGTCACGCGTTGCTATCGCTCGTCGCCGCCGCACTTCTCGCCGGCCCGGCGAGCGCCGCCGAGACCATTCGGGTCGGCCTGCCCACGAAAACCTATTGGCCGACGACGATCGCCGAGACGGCGGTGCGCCAGAAACTGTTCGAGAAGGAAGGCATCCAGGCCGAGCTGACCATCTACCGCAGCGGCGCCGAAACCTTCGAGGGCATGGCTGCAGGCGCGGCCGACATCATCCTCGATCCACCCTCGCTGGTCTCCGCCGGGCGCAAGAAGGGCGTCATGTCGCGCATCGTCGCCAACGCCGCGATGGGCAATTTCGGCTGGCAGTTGATGGTGCCGGCCAAATCGACGCTCGACGTCAAGGACCTCAACGGCAAGAAGGTGGCGATCACCGCGGCCGGCTCCGGCTCGGACCTGCTTGCGCTGTGGACCATCCAGGACAAGAAGATCGACTTCACGCGCGTCCCCGTCGGCGGCGGCGGCCTGGTGCCGAACCTGCTCGCCGGCAATGTCGAGGCCGCCGTGGTCTATTCGCCGCTGAGCTTCCAGATCTCGAAATCCGGCGAGGCCAAGACCATCCTCGACTATTCGACCGCGGTGCCGCCGAATCTCACCGCTGGGTGGATCGTGCTCGACAAGCTCGCCGAGACGAAGCCCCAGCTGGTGCAGAAGGCGGTGAACGCGCTCTATGGCGCGGTTGCGTTCATGCGCGCCAACCGCGACGTCACCGTCAAGCTGATCGCGGAACTGTACGAGATGCCGCCGGAAATCGCCGGCCTCGAATACGACAACACGATCATGAAGCTCGAGACCAGCGGCGACATGGGCGCGGCGAACGTGAATGCGGCCGTGCAGCTCTCGCTCGATCTCGCCAAGCTTGGCGGGCTCAAGGACATCGTACCGTCCGAGGACGTGATCTCGACCAAGTTCAAGCCGGTCCCGACCAAGTAACGGCGATGCAGGGCACGCTTGCCATCAACCTCGCGCGGATCGCGATCATCGTCGCGATCCTGGCGCTGTGGGAGCTGCTGTCGCGCACCGGCATCGTCAATCCGCGCCTGCTGCCGTCCGCATCCGACACCTTCGTCACGCTCGGCGATCTTCTGCAGCGCGCCGCGGTGCAGAAGGACCTGATGGTCACCGCGACCGAGGTGCTGGCGGCGTTCGCGCTGGCCGTACCCGTCGGCGCGCTGATCGGTTTCCTGGTCGCGGAGAACCGCTACTTCGCCGACGTCGCCAAGCCGCTGCTGTTCTTCGCCTTCAGCATCCCGAAATCGATCTTCCTGCCGATGTTCATCCTGGTGTTCGGCGTCGGCTTTGCCCAGAAGGTCGGCTTCGGCTTCTTCTCGACCATCTTCATCGTGATCATGTCGACCACGACGGCGGTGGAATCGGTCAAGGTCGAGCATCTCACGGTAGCGCGCTCCTATGGTGCCACGCCGTGGCAGACGGCGTTCCGGGTTTACTTGCCGAGCATGCTGCCGGTGCTGCTGGAGGCCTTGCGGATCTCCATGATCTTCAACCTCACCGGCGTGATCCTTGCCGAGATGTACGCCTCGCGCGACGGCATCGGCCACCAGATCGCGACCTGGGGCGAAAACTTCCAGATGAAGCAGCTTCTCGCCGGCGTCGTCATGGTCGCCGCGATCGCCATGACCTTCAACGAACTTGTCAGATGGGTGGAAACGCGATGCAGCCATTGGCGAACGTGACCCCGCTCAAGCCGGCGGCGCGCGCCGGCGCAATCGAGGTGAAAAATGTCGGCCAGGTCTTCAGGACCCGGTCGCAGGACGTCGTCGCGCTGGAGGACGTCTCGCTCGAGATCAAGCCCGGCCGTTTCGTGGTGCTGGTCGGTCCCAGCGGCTGCGGCAAGTCCACTCTTCTGATGATGATGGCGGGCCTGCGCCAGCAGACCGCGGGCACCATCACCATCAACGGCGCGCCGATCCTGCAACCCGACCCCGACAGGGTCGGCGTGGTGTTCCAGGAGGCGAGCCTGTTTCCGTGGCTGACGGCCGAGGACAATGTCGAGTTTCCGCTGGCGCTGCGGGGAGTCCCCAAGGCCGAGCGCCGCGCCAAGGCGCAGGATGCGCTCAAGCTGGTCGGGCTCGAAGGTTTCGGCAAGCGCCATCCGCACGAACTCTCGGGCGGCATGAAGCAGCGGGTCTCGATCGCGCGCGGGCTGGTGCAGGATCCGCCGGTGCTGCTCATGGACGAGCCGTTCGCAGCGCTCGACGAGCAGACGCGCATGACCATGGGCGACGAGCTGTTGCGGATCTGGGCGGCGACCGGCAAGACGGTCGTCTTCGTCACGCACAGCCTCACCGAAGCCGTCTATCTCGCCGACGAGGTGATCGTGATGTCGGCGCGGCCCGGCCGCATCGTAGACCATCTTCAGGTCCAGCTGCCGCGGCCCCGGACCTACGAGATGCTCAGCGGCGATGCATTCGGAAGCCTGCGCGACCGCATCTGGCGGCATATCCGCAAATCGGCGTGAGACGACGATGAGTGCCAGGATCAGTGCCAGAATAAGTGCAAAGACGTTGCGATATCTGATCGTGATCGGCCTGATCGCGTTGTGGGAGCTGCTGCCGCGTGCCGGGCTCATTCCCGAGCTGTTCCTGCCCTCGCTCTCGTCCACACTGATTGCCGGATGGACCGACGCCGGCGAATATGGTCACGCGCTCGCGGTCACGCTTTACGAGGTCGTGGTCTCGATGGCGTTCGCCTGCGGCGGCGGCATCCTGCTTGGCGCCGTGGTCGGCAGCCTGCCGCGCCCGCGCGTCCTGATCATGCCGATGGTGTCGAGCCTCTATGCGGTGCCGCTGGTGATCCTCTATCCCGTTTTCACCGTATGGCTCGGCATCGGCTCGGAGTCCAAGATCGCGTTTGCCTCGATCTACGGCTTCCTGCCGACGATGCTGGCGACCGCCGCCGGCATCCAGACCATCGACCCGCAGCTCCTGCTCGCGGCCCGCAGCATGGGCGCGACACTGAGCCAGCGGCTGGTCCGCGTTATCATTCCCGCAGCGATCCCGACGGTGCTGTCCGGCCTGCGTGTCGGCGGCGCGTTGGTGATCGTCGGCGTCGTCGTCTCGGAGATGCTGATCTCCTCGGCCGGCATCGGCTATCTGATCTCGCGCTACCGCACGATCCTCGACAGCGCGCACGTGTTTGCGGGCGTGCTGCTCGTGCTGTTCCTCGCCATCGGCTTCAACGCCGTGATCCGCTGGATCGAGGGCAAGGCGGCGATCTGGCAGACCGGCACCCGCGCCGGCCAGGCCAACGACGACGTCGCAGCCGGCGCGATGCAGCCGGCGACGTGAGGTTAGGCACGTGTACGATCTGACGCTGACATTCGATAACGGCCCCGACCCCGACGTGACGCCGCGCGTGCTCGACATCCTGGCCACGCGCGGGATCAAGACCACCTTCTTCGTCATCGGCGAGAAGCTTGTCGATCCCGAACGGCGCCGACTTGCGGCGCGCGCCCATGGCGAGGGGCACTGGATCGGCAATCACACCTTTACGCACAGCATTCCGCTTGGCGCGCAGTCCGGGCGCGACACCGCCGAGCGCGAGATCGGCCGCACACAGGACGCGATCGGCGATCTCGCGCATCCCCAGCGCTGGTTCCGGCCGTTCGGCGGCGGCGGCAATCTCGACAAGCGACTGCTCAAGCCATCCGTCGTCGACTACCTCACCGGCAAGAAACACAGCTGCGTGCTGTGGAATTCGATTCCGCGCGACTGGGACGACCCGGACGGCTGGACCGAGCGCGCGCTCGATCAGTGCGGCCGGCAGCCCTGGACGCTGATGGTGCTGCACGATTTGCCGACCGGCGCGATGGCTCATCTCGAACGCTTTCTCGACAGCGCGGACGCGGCCGGCGCCCGCTTCCGCCAGGACTTCCCGCCGGCCTGCGTTCCGATCCGCAACGGCGATATCGCGCTTCCGATCGACGACTATGTTTCCTCCATCGAAGAGAGTGTTTGACCCATGAAAGTCGCAAGCTTCACCATCGCGGGCACGGCGAGCTACGGCATCGTCACCGACAAGGGTGTCATCGATGCCGGCAGGCGCCTGAAGGCCTATCCGACGCTGAAGGCGTTGCTGGCGAAGGGATCGCTGGACGAGCTGAAGAAACTCGCAGGCGAGACGCCCGACCATGCGCTTGCGGCCGTCGCGCTGCTGCCCACCGTGCCCGATCCCGACAAGATCTTCTGCATCGGCGTCAACTACGCCACGCATCTGGCCGAGAGCGGCCATCCGACGCCGGCGCATCCGATGATCTTCACCCGCTTCGCCAACAGCCAGGTCGGTCATGGCCAGCCGATGATTCGGCCGCTGGAGTCGGAGCGCTTCGATTTCGAAGGCGAGATGGCCGTCATCATCGGCAAGGCCGGCCGTCGCATCTCGCGCGAAGCTGCGCTCGGCCATGTCGCCGGCTACGCCTGCTACAATGACGGCAGCATCCGCGACTGGCAGCGGCACACCTCGCAATTCGCGCCGGGCAAGAATTTTGCCGGCACCGGCGGCTTCGGACCCTGGATGGTCACCACCGACGAGCTGACCGACGTCACCAAGCAGACGCTGATCACCCGGCTCAACGGCGTCGAGGTGCAGAAGGCGCCGATCTCCGACCTCGTTTTCGACGTCCAGGCCCTGATCGCCTATTGCTCGACCTTCACCGAGCTCGTGCCCGGCGACGTGATCGTCACCGGCACGACCGGCGGCGTCGGCGCCTATCGCACCCCGCCGCTGTGGATGAAGGGCGGCGACATCGTCGAAGTCGAGATCTCCGGCATCGGCATCCTGCGCAATCCCGTCAAGGACGAGGCATCAGCCGCGGCAACGCGCGCCGCCTGAACAAGCGCGCTCAACAAGAACAAGAAGGAGAACCCCATGCCCATGCCGACCCACATCCTGCCGACCACCGTGGTCGGCAGCTATCCGCAGCCGGAATGGCTGGTGAACCGCGCCATGCTGTCGAAAGTGGTGCCGCGCACCCGCCTGCACGACATGTGGCGGCTGCCGGCGGAGCATCTGGAAGAAGCCCAGGACGATGCCACCATCGTCGCGATCCGCGACATGGAGCGCGCTGGCATCGACATCGTGACCGACGGCGAGATCCGCCGTGAGAGCTATTCCAATCGCTTCGCCACCGCGCTCGACGGCATCGACGGCGACAATCCCGCGATGATCGTGGCGCGCACCGGCAACACGCAGACGCCGGTGCCACGCGTCGTCGGGCCCGTGCGGCGCAAAGGCCCGGTCGAGCTGCACGACATGCAGTTCCTGCGCAAGAACACGGAGCGTGCGGCGAAGATCACCCTTCCCGGCCCGTTCACCATGAGCCAGCAGGCCAAGAACGAGTTCTACAAGGACGAGGAGGAGCTCGCGATGGCGCTCGCCGAGGCCGTCAATGCCGAGGCACTCGACCTGCAAAAGGCCGGCGCCGACGTGATCCAGCTCGACGAGCCCTGGGTGCGCAACAATCCGGACCTCGCCAAGCGCTATGCCGTCAAGGCGATCAACCGCGCGCTGCAGGGCATCACGGTGCCGACGGTCGTGCATCTCTGCTTCGGCTATGCGGCCGTCGTGCCGGGCTCGAACAAGCCGGCCGGCTATTCCTTTCTCGCCGAGCTCGACGACACCATCGCCGACCAGATCTCGATCGAGGCGGCGCAGCCGAAGCTCGACCTCGGCGTGCTCAGGGATCTGTCGTCCAAGAAGATCATGCTCGGCGTGCTCGATCTTGCGGATCCCGCGATCGAGAGCGTCGACACCGTCGCCGACCGCATTCGCAACGGCCTGAAATATGTCTCGCCGGATCGTCTGGTCCCCGCACCGGATTGCGGCATGAAATACATGCCCCGCGCCACCGCATTCGGAAAGCTGAAGGCGATGTGCGACGCCGCGGCCAAGGTCAGGCGGGAGATCGGTTGACGACGTCCAGGGAAGGCGGCGTCACGCGCCCCGCTTCGGCCCGATCGCCTCGAAGCCGGCCTTCTGCTCGTCGCTCAAATCCGCCTCGAAATCGTCGAGCGCATCGGCAACGCCGTTCACCTCCTGGAGCATCGTCTGCAACCGCGCCTTCACGTCGGTGAGGCGGGCCTGCGGCGTCTCGGCGGGCTTGGCCGGGCAAGCGCTCAGCGTCTGCATGGTGCGGAGCGTCGTGTCCTGGAGCACATCGAGGCGGGCGCGCGCGGTCTCGTCGAGGCGGAGCGTCGTGGCCATGTCGGCAACGGGCCATTGCTGCTGCACGAGCTGCTCGTACTGACGCTGCAGCTTCTCGTCATAGCGGGGATCGCTGTCGGCGTTGCAGGCCGATGCTGCCTGCGCATCCTTTTTCTGGCCCGCGGCGAGCGCAGCGCGGCGATCCTTGGCCAGCCCGTCGAGCTTTACCTTCTGGCGGTCGTCGAGGAGACCCTCGAATTTCGCGAGCGGCGGCGCGAAATTGTCCATCGCCCTGATCATCACCGCGAGGCGCTCGCGCATCAGGCCGAGGCGCTCCGCTGCGGTCGCAGGCACCTCTGACGGGCAGGTCGCGCGGATGCTGTCGCGAGCCTCCTGCCAAGTGCTCACGACCTCGTCGAGCGCGGCGCGCTGCAATTCGTTGGGCTGCACGGTGGCGGCAATGAGATCCGCAGGGAAACCGGCGGGATCGCTGACATCGCAGATGTTCTGCGCCGACGGGATCTTGCGCGCGCGCCTGCCTTGCGGCGCGGTGTAGGCGGCGAGCTCGGTCGCGGCATAGGGCGAGAACAGCGCGGCATAGATGTCGCCATAGCCGTACAGCGAGATGCCGGTGGTATCGGCGAAGATGATTGCATTGGCGAGATCGTCATGCGCGAACGGCCAGAACACCGGGCCGGCCCAGCCATAGCTGCCGTCGGGGTGACGCCACCAGCCCTGCGGGGCGCGGCCGCCGCGCCAGCCCGCGAGCGCAGCCTGCGCCGAGAGAGCCGCACGGATGACGTAGGGGTTATAAGCCTGCCCGCGTTCGGCGCCGCGCGGATCCTGCGATCGCAAGGCGGCGGAGCGGTAGCGGCCGCCGCGCACCGCCATGCGGGAATGGCGCAAACGCGACATGCCGATCACGTGGCCGACGGCGAAACGGGCAACGCCGAGCGGACCGCCGCGCAGTCCGAACTGCGCCTCGGCCCTGTCGGGCAGCAACACTGTCGCAATCAGGAGAGTTGCGCCGGCGAGCGCCAGTCCCATGCGTCCCGACATGACCGCCGATCTGGCCACTTGATGGCCCTCCTCCCGCACGAAGCGCGCAATGCGTCGCACTTACGATGACGCGCAGAGGAACCAAAGGTTCCGGAATCGGACAGGTCAAAGCGTCGCGGACGTAAACCGGCGGCGCCGAAGCGGTGTCATTGCGCCTTTTGCGGCAACACGAATGTCTGGCCGGGATAGATCAGGTTCGGATTGTGGATCTTGCCACGGTTCGCGTTGAAGATCACCGCGTAGCGGGCGCCGTCGCCATAGGCGAGCCGGCTGAGCGCCCACAGGCTGTCGCCGCGGGAGATCACGCGGCTGCTGCCCCCCTCGGCCGGCGCTGCGCTGAGCGCGTCGGCCGGCGAGGCCGATGCGACGGTCGTGGACGCAGGCACCCGCGCCATTGCTCTTGGCTTTGACCGGGCCGCGGGCCTGTCGGGCGCCGAAGCCAGCCGTGGCGCAGGCAGGGACGCCACGACATCCGATTTGTCGTTCTCGGCGGGCTTCGCCTCCTGCCTCGCGACCGGCGCGGGGCGCGGGGGCGGCGGCGCCGCGGCGGCGATGGTCACCGGCATGGTGCGGCTGGACTGCAGCACGGTGCCGTCGGGCGCCTTGGCGCGCAGCGTCAGCTCATAGCTGCCGGCGGGAAGCTGCGGCGGCGTCATGACGAACTGGCCCGAGGCGTCGGCCACGACCGTGTCGAGCGGCTGACCGTCGCGCAGCAGCTCGACCTTTGCCCCCGGCACGGCCCGGCCCGCGATCACCGCCGCCTCGCCGTGATCGTCGATGCGGGCGACGTCAAACTTGGGACCGGCATCCACCACCGCCGGCGCCGGCTTGACCGGCGCCAGATCGGCGAGCGCGGCCGTGACCTGCTTCTGGGTCTCGGCCAGCGGCTCCGCCGGCTTCGGCGCTGCGGGCTCGGGCTGGGTCGCGGCGAGCTTCGGATCCGCAGGCTTCGGCTCCGGCTTCGTTTCGGCTTTGGTCTCAGGCTTCACCTCGGGCTTCGCGGCCGCCATGGCGTTGGCGTCGGGCTTGGCTTCAGGCTTGGCGGCGACGGCGATCTCGGTGCCCGCTCCGCCCGGCAACAGGCGGCGCAGCTCGGTGGGACCGATCACAAGGACGGTGCCGACCACCGCGAGCAGGCAGAACGCAATGAGGGCCTTGGTTGCGGTCATCATCTGAGGTCGAACCCTTGCTGGCAAATCAGCCGATGGCGGCAAAGTGCGCCGATTTGGTTACGGCAGCAAGTCGGCCGAAGGGATGATCGCCCATCGTTGCCATGCGTGCCGGATGAACCCGCGCAGCCCCCTCGGCGTCCAATGAGCGAGGCCGCCGCGCGGCTATATTTTAGGGATTTTCCATGACCGCATCTTTTCGCACCGCGCCATGGCTGGCGCTCGCCCTGACACTCCTCGCCACGCCCGCGCTTGCGGCCTCCGGCCCGCCGCCGGGGTTCGTCCTCACCGACGATGCCGACTTCGCCTTCACCTCGCCCGACGGTGCCACCAAGCTCGAGCAGTACATGAAGGACGGCGGCGACTGGGACGTCAAATGGCAGGTCTGGGCGCGCCGCGGCGACCAGATGACGGAGCTGAAGCCCGAGCAGGGCTACGGCGCCGGCTTCCGCTTCACCAGCGACTCGCAATGGCTGGTGCGCATGCAGAAGACCGGCTCGGGCGAGCAGGACCTGTTCCTCTATCATGTCGAGAACGGCGCCTTCGTGAACGCGACGAAGAAGTCGCTCAGCGATCTCGCCTGGGACTACTTCCACAGCCGGCCCGACACCAGGAGCATGAAGCTCGACTATCACATCTCGGCCAACCTGATGAAGGGCACCGAAGATGGCTATCGCTGGCTCGGCGTCGACTGGCCCAACAACCGCTATCTGCTGATCTCACTCTCCGGCGAGATGGACAAGCATCCGAAGAACGTCGCGGTGAAGGGATTGGCGGATTGGAAATGCCGCTATGACCTCCAGACCGGCAAGTTCGACGTGCCCAAGATGTTCGCCAAGAGCAACGCGCAGGCGTTGAACTGGGAGATCAAGCGATGAGTGCCACCTCGTAACACCGGCCTACGGGACTGGCGCTACCCACCATTTCTGCCGCCGCGGAGATTGAAGAGGTGAGTTACGCCAAGGGACTGCGCTTCGCGCAGCCCGGGGCTAACCCACCCTGCGGTCTCGGCGCGTTCCGCCCGTCGGAACCAACCCACTGATTCCGTTCCGATTCATATTTTCCTAACCCTTCGTGGTAACGGGGTCTTGTCGGTTTTGATGCATCTTGCATCCCACGGGAGGGCTGGATGGGCACATCGATCCGATGGACCGCGCGGATGCGCGCGCTGCTGCGCCGCTGGCGCGGCGCGCCGCTGACATGGCTGATCGTCGGCGGCTTCGTGCTGATGGCCGCGACCGCCATCGGCACCGGACTCACCGTCGACCGCTTCCGCCAGAACGCGATCGAGAGCGGCCGCGACAGCCTGGAAAATTCGGTGCGGCTGCTCGCCCGCCATTTCGACCGCGAGTTCGAGGATTTCGCGGTGCTGCAGAAGAGCATCATCGCGGAACTCGAAGGCCACGGCATCGCCTCCGCGGATGTGTTCCGCAGCGAGATGGGCACGCTCGCCATGCACGAGGTGCTGCGCAACAAGGCCAGCGGCTGGTCCGACGTTGCCGGCGCCAACGTGTTCGATGCCAACGGCACCCTGATCAATTCGTCGCGGCGCTGGCCGGTCGCCGACATCTCGGTCGCCGACCGCGGCTATTTCAACCGCCTCAAGAACGATCCGGCTTCGCAGGAAGAGGTCGAGGTCGTGCCCGGCCGGTTCGGTGACGGCTTTGCCATCGTGTTCGCGCGGCGCGTCTCCGGCCCGCGCGGCGAATTCCTCGGCGTCGTCTCGCGCGCGATCGCGCCGGCCCAACTCGAATCCTTCTTCGCCTCGAGCGGGCTCGGCGAGGAATCCTCGATCGCGATGCACCACCAGAACGGCCAGCTCCTGGCGCGCTTTCCGCATGTCACGGCGATGATCGGGCAGAATTTCCGGACCGGCTCGCCCGAGCAGATGGCCGTGTTCCAGCGCACCTTCGTCACGACGCAGATCGCAAGCCCGATCGACGGCAAGGACCGCATCATCGCCTCGCGCATGCTGACCGGAGAGCCGCTGGTCGTGGTCGCGACCAAGTCGCTGGACGCCACGCTCGCGACCTGGCGCACGCAAACGAAATTCTTCGTCACCGTCGCCGTGACGTCGATCGGCCTCCTGGTGCTGACGCTGTTCCTGATCTTCCGCCAGATGACGCACCGCCTCTCGGTCGAGAAGCAGCGGCTCGACACCGCGATGAACACGATGACGCAGGGCCTCCTGATGTTCGATCAGGACGAGCGGCTCATCGTCTGCAATCGCCGCTACGTCGAGATGTATGGCCTCTCCGCGGGAGTCGTGAAGCCCGGCGCCTATTTCCGCGATGTGATCCAGCACCGCCACGACACCGGCTCGTTCGAGGGCGACGTCGATTCCTATTGCGACGGCATCCTGAGCAGTGTCGGCCTTACCCAGAGCGCGATCGTCGAAACCGCCGACGGCCGCCTGATCGAGATCAAGAACCAGCCCGGTGCCGCCGGCGGCTGGCTCGCCACCCATGACGACGTCACCGAGCGCATCCGCGCCGACGAACGTATCGCGCACATGGCGCATTACGACGCGCTGACCGATTTGCCCAACCGCGTGCTGATGCGCGGCCATCTGGAGCGCCGGGTCGCCGAGCTCGCGCAGGGCAAGCCGTTTGCGATCCTCTATATCGACGTCGACGAGTTCAAGGGCGTCAACGATTCGCTGGGACACGAGGTCGGCGACGAGCTGCTGCGCCAGGTCGCGAACCGTCTGCGCGCCTGCGTCAGCGGCAACGATCTTGTGGCGCGGCTCGGCGGCGACGAATTCGCCATCGTGAAAGCCGGCACGAGCGACCAGGCCGCGTTGACGGCGCTGGCGGACACGATCCTCAATGCGCTGCGCGCGCCCGTGGACTGCATGGGCCAGGAGGTCCTGACCGACGCCAGCATCGGCATCGCGATCGCGCCGGACCATGGCGACAACCTCGACGACCTGCTCAAGCGCGCCGATCTCGCGATGTATGCCGCCAAGTCCGAGGGCCGCGGCACCTTCCGCATCTTCGCGCCCGAATACGATGCCAAGGCGCGGCAGCGCCGCCAGCTCGAGCTTGATCTGCGGCAGGCGCTCGCCCGCGGCGAATTCGAGGTGCACTACCAGCCGCTGGTCGACCTCGCCGCCGACGTCGTCACCGGCTGCGAGGCGCTGCTGCGCTGGCGCCATCCCGAGCGCGGCATGGTCTCGCCGGCGGATTTCATCCCGGTCGCGGAAGACACCGGCCTGATCGGCGAGATCGGGGAATGGGTGCTGAAGCAGGCCTGCCACGAGGCCGCGAGCTGGCCCGGCAACATCCATGTGGCCGTCAACGTCTCGCCGGTGCAATTCCGGTCGCGGTCGCTGGCGCTGAAGGTCGCCGCCGCGCTTGCGGAATCGGGCCTCGTGCCCGGCCGGCTCGAGCTCGAGGTCACCGAGACCGTCCTGATCCGCGACGACGAGGAGGCGCTGACGATCCTGCAGCAGCTGCGCGAGCTCGGCGTGCGCATCGCGCTCGACGATTTCGGCACCGGCTATTCCTCGCTGAGCTATCTGCACCGCTTCCCGTTCGACAAGATCAAGATCGACCGCAGCTTCATCAGCGACATCGGCCAGTCCGAGGATTCCTCGCCGATCGTGCAGGCCGTGGTCCACATGGCCGCCGCCCGCCACATGGCGACGACGGCGGAAGGCGTCGAGACCGAGGCCCAGCGCGAGGTGCTGCGCCAGCTCGGATGCAGCCAGATGCAGGGCTGGCTGTTCAGCCCGGCCGTGCCGGCGGCGAAGCTGAAGCAACTGCTGTCGAAGCAGGCGGAAGCGGCCTGAGACTTTTTCCTCCGCGCCTTGCAATCGTGCGGAGGTCCCATATCTCATCGGCATGATGAAGCTCACACGCATCCAGGACCACGCCATACAGGCGCTGACGGCAGGCATCGTCGGTGCCGAGACCTTCGATCGCGTCTTCGCAGGCATCCGCTTCGACGAGATCGAGGGCACGATGCTCTACGCCTTCGCCCGGAACGAGGATGTCGCCTCCGACATCGAGGACGGCTACTCGCCTCTGATCGCCGCGCTCGCATCGCGGGTATTGGGCAAGCAGATCGATGTCGTCGTGGTGATGCCGAAAGTCCTGCAATAGGGGCTGGTCTTCGGGCAGGGCGACGATTGCAATGGCCGTCGATTGCCCCCTCCCGCGCAGGCGAACGCCGTGCGCAGGCGGGCATTGCGAAAGCGGTGAGGTGACCTGGAAATAGAAGCACGCTACCTTCCTCCGGCAAGAACAAGAGGAAGCGCAATCGTGTACGACTACATCATCGTGGGCGGCGGCTCGGCCGGGTCCGTGCTGGCCCACCGGCTCTCCGCGAAGAGCGCCAACAAGATCCTGCTGTGCGAAGCCGGCCAGGACACGCCACCCGGCAACGAGCCCGCCGAGATCAGGGACAGCTATCCGGGCACGGCCTATTTCGATCCGCGCTTCCACTGGACCGAGCTCAAGGTCACGACGCAGGTCGTCAGCCACAACAATCCGAACGAAGCGCGTCCGCCCTTGCGCAAATACGAGCAGGCGCGCGTGCTCGGCGGGGGATCGTCGATCAACGGCCAGATGGCCAATCGCGGCGCGCCGACCGACTACGACGAGTGGGACGCGCGCGGCGCCGAGGGATGGACGTGGAACGACGTGCTGCCCTTCTTCAAGAAGGTCGAGCGCGACCTCGATTTCGACGGGCCTTATCACGGCAAGGACGGCCGCATTCCGGTCCGCAGAATTCCCAGGGAGCACTGGACGCGCCATTCGCAGGCGTTTGCCGATGCCTTCCACGAGGCCGGCCATCAATTCGTGCCGGACCAGAACGGCGAGTTCATCGACGGCTATTTCCCGGTGACGCATTCCAACCAGTCGGAGCAGCGCGTCTCGGCCGCGATGGGCTATCTCGACCGCGACACGCGCAAGCGCGCGAACCTGACGATCTCCACCGGCACGCAGGTGCGGGAGCTGCTGTTCGAAGGCACCCAATGCGTCGGCGTCAAGGCCCTGGTCGACGGGCGCGAACAGGAATTCCGCGGGCGCGAGATCATTCTCTCCTCAGGCGCGATCCATTCGCCGGCGCATCTGCTGCGCGCCGGCATCGGCCCGGTCGGCCATCTCAAGGATATGGGCATTCCCGTGCTGATGGGCTTGCCGGGCGTCGGCCAGCGTCTGATGGATCATCCCTCGATCTCACTGTCGTCCTTCGTCCGCCGCGGCGCGCGCATGAACGAGCACACCAGGCGCCACATGCAGCTCGGCCTGCGTTATTCGTCCGGGCTCGCGGGCGTGCCGAAGGGCGACATGTTCGTCGTCCTGCTCAGCAAGTCCGCCTGGCATGCGGTCGGAGAGCAGATCGGCTCGCTGCTGACCTTCGTCAACAAGACCTATTCGGAGACCGGACAGGTCAAGCTTGCCGCGCGCGACCCCACGGCCGAGCCGATCGTCGAGTTCAACCTCTTGTCGGACCGGCGCGATCTCGAGCGCCTGATGGACGGCTTCCGCAAGATGGCGGCCATCCAGATGAGCGACATCGTGAAGAAGGTGACGGACAAGCCGTTCCCGGCCGCCTATACCGACAAGGTCCGCAAGATCGGCGTGGTCAACACCAAGAACAGGATTTTGACCAAGGTCGCCGCGACGCTGATGGATGGGCCGGCGGCGCTGCGTCACTATCTGATCGACAATTTCGTGGTCGAAGGGTTTACCTTCGACCAGGTGATGAACGACGACGAGGCGCTGGAAGCCTTCGTGCGCAAGGCGACCATCGGCGTGTGGCACGCCTCCTGCTCGTGCCGCATGGGCCGGGCCGACGATCCCATGGCGGTGGTGGACAACCAGGGCCGCGTCAAGGGCATCCAGGGCTTGCGCGTCGTCGACGCCTCGATCTTCCCGGTGGTGCCATGCGCCAACACCAACTTCCCGGTGCTGATGACGGCGGAGAAGATCGCGGCGGCAATGGTGCAGTGACCTGAGGGGCGGGCAAAGGCGCGCGCTTCGCGCGGGCCGTGCCCGCCGGGCATGTGCGCAAGAGGTTCGCGGGAGCGTGGTGGGTTACGCCTTGCACCGGTTGCGGTCGAACGCGCGAGGGCGTGGGCGGCTAACCCACCCTATGGACTCAAGGCGAAGGCTTGAACCGGCTTATTTCACCTGCTTCGCCGCCTGGATCTCGACGAACTCGGAGTCGGGATGCGTGACGATGGTGGCGAACATGATGCCGCTGATGATGATCGACCAGGCTGTGTCCCAATAAATCCAAAACACGTGCCACCCTCCGTTTTGGTGTCCTTCGCCCGCGGGATCAGGTAACGGCAGAATGAGGCGCCCGTTCCCGATGTGAAGCGCGGCGCAGACGAGGCGCTATTTGGGTTTGGTCGGCGGTGGTGCGCGATCGGTTTGACCGGTGTGGCGCTTTGCCACGACATCCTCATCGCGCGGGCCTTCGTGCGGGCGCGGCGGCGGCTTGGGCTGGCCGGCCTGACCGCCATGCTTGCCGCCCATGTCGGGCTTACCTTCGAGATCATTTTCACGTGGCATGCCGGGTCAATGCCGGCGCGCGGCATTGGTTCGTTTGCATTGCCCTGTTTTCGCCTGTGAACGAGTTCATAGGTTGGTCGCGGGTTGCAGTGCACGATGACCCGCGTGCGTCGCCGCACGGATTCGACGGACGGGGTTTGGCCTGATGCGAAAACGGCTGGTCGCCTGGACCATTCTGACCTGCGCGCTGGTCGCAGTCGCGGTGTGGACCGTGCTCGGGCCGCCGGACCGCCCGGCCGGCCCGCATCTGCCCTCGCGCAATCTGACGGCGGCCGTGCACTAGCCGCCCGCGCAGCAACCGATGCAATTTCGGCATTGATCGATCTCAACTGGAATTTGGTGCGGCAACGTGCCGCCCGCTATCCTCTCCGGCAAAACGACAACGCCGCATTGGCCCCGAGGAGAACGCCCATGACGAGTCCGATCCACCGCTTTGCAGCCGGAGCGTCCCGCGCTGCGATCGCAACTGCTCTCACCTTTCTCGCTCTCACCCTTGGAGCCCGTGCCGGCATGGCCGAAACCTTCGCCTATGTCGGCAACGCCGACAGCAACGACATCAGCGTGTTCAAGCTGGCCGAGAACGGCGAGATGACACCGGTGCAGACCGCCGCCTTCCCGGGCGTGGACAAGCCGGGCTCCTCGACGCCGCTCGCGATCACGCCCGACCACCGCGTGCTGATTGCCGGCGTGCGCTCGCAACCGTTCCAGGCGGTGAGCTTCGCCATCGACCCCAAGACCGGCCAGCTCAGCCACATCGGCAACGGGCCGCTCGCCGACAGCATGGCCAACATCGCCACCGATCGGGGCGGCAAGGTGCTGTTCAGCGCCTCCTATGGCGGTAACAAGGTCGCGGTCAATCCGCTTGGCGCGAACGGCGTGGTGGCCGCACCGACGCAGGTGATCCCGACCGGGCTCAATGCGCACGCCTTCCTGCCCTCGCCCGACAACCGTTTCGTGTTCGCTACCAATCTCGGCTCGGACCAGGTGCTGAGCTTTTCGTTCGAGCCCACCACCGGCGCGCTCACGCCGAACGATCCGCAGGCGTACAAGCTGCCGGAGAAATCGGGACCGCGGCACTTCGTGTTCCACCCCAACGGCAAGTTCGTCTACATGATCCACGAGCTGAACGGCGATGTCGCCGCGTTCAATTATGAAGCCAAGGGCGGCGCATGGGACGAGATCCAGCGCACCACGGCATTGCCTGAAGGCTTCACCGGCAAGCCCTGGGCCGCCGACATCCACATCACGCCCGATGGCCGCTTCCTCTATGCCTCCGAGCGCACCACCAACACGCTCACCGCCTACAAGGTCGATACGAGCAGCGGCAAGCTGACCACGATCGGCAGCGTGCCGACCGAGAAGCAGCCGCGCGGCTTCAACATCGATCCCAGCAGCCGCTACCTCGCCGCGGTCGGCGAGCTCTCCGACGGCATGACGGTCTATGCGATCGACCCATCGAGCGGCGCGCTCACCAAGCTGAAATCCTATCCGACCGGCAAGAAGCCGAACTGGGTGGAGTTTGTGAACTTGCCGTAAGGAGGCGCTTCCCCAGCCGCCTCCACGCGTCATGGCCGGGCTTGTCCCGGCCATCCACGACCTTTGCACGGCGCCAAGAACGTGGATGCCCGGGACAGGCCCGGGCATGACGAGTTCGTTAGGTGCCGAGCACCTGCGAACCTTCCCGCCTTTCCAAAGACTAATTCAACGGGCGGCATCGCGCCGCCCGGCGCTGCGGTATTTCTCGTCCGGACGGACCATGGCCCACTGCTGCCGCTTCTGCTATCGATGAGGCCGTCAAGGCCCCAACCGGAATGACCGATGCGTCCATTGCCTGCGCGTTCCTTTTCCAGACATCTCGTTGCATTCACCGGGCTGCTGATGCTGTCCGCCCCGCTCGCGCGCGCCGCCGATGACGACGCGCCCAAGGGGCCCGCGGTCACGGTGCTGAAGGTCGCGAAATCCTGCTTCTCCGACATCGTCGAGGCCACCGGCACCATCATCGCGCGCGAGGAAACCTCGGTGCGGCCCGAACGTCCGGGCCTCAAGGTGACGGAAGTGCTGGGGGAAGCCGGCGACACCATCACGGCCGGCCAGGTGCTGGCGCGTCTCGCGCTGCCCGAAGGCGGCACGCTTCAGGTCACGGCGCCCGTGGCGGGCGTGATCGCGACGTCCACGGCGCAGATCGGCAATTTCGCCTCGGCCAAGGGTGAGGCGCTGTTCACGATCGTGGCGCGCAGCGAATACGATCTCGTGGGCCTGGTCGCGACCACCGATATCCGCAAGCTCGCGGTGGGCCAGCAGGCGACCGTGCGTATCGCCGGCGCCGGCGATCTCGACGGCAAGGTTCGCCGGATCGGGCCGACCGTCGAGCCCAACATCCAGCAGGGCATGGTCTATATCGGCATCTCCTCGCAGAAGCGGCTGCTGCTGAACGCGAGCGGACGCGCGCTGATCAAGACCGGCCAGAGCTGCAACGTCGCGGTGCCGCTCACCGCCGTGCAATATTCCTCCGCCGGCACCGTGGTGCAGGTGATCCGCCGCAACCGCGTCGAGACCAAGCGCGTCGAGGTCGGATTGATGTCGGGCGGCAATATCGAGGTCCGTGACGGCCTCAACGAGGGCGACGTCGTCGTCGCCCGCGCCGGCGCGCTGCTGCGCGAAGGCGATCCCGTGCGCCCGGCGATGGCGACCGCGGAAGCGGCGAAGTAGCAGCCGCAATCGTCATTGCGAGCGAAGGTCTCTCAACGCCGTCATTGCGAGGAGCCCTTGCGACGAAGCAATCCAGAGTCTTTCCGCGGAAAGATTCTGGATTGCTTCGCTGCGCTCGCAATGACGATGTGGGGGCAGTGGTGCGCCAAGCGCACACTTCGTAGGGTGGATTAGCCGAAGGCGTAATCCACCTCTTTGCTTTCCGCGCTGAGAGGGAAGCGGTGGATTACGCCGGCGGACTGCGCTTCGCGCAGCCGCGGGCTAATCCACCCTACAAAGCCTGCAAAAACCTAGCCGCCGGCTTCGCCGAAATGGACGTCTTCAAGCAGCGAGGACGACACGGTCGGGACCTGGTCGCCTTCGGAGGCGCGCGAAATCGCGACGCGGGTCTTGTTGAAGACGCTCTCGGCGCTGCCCTGCGCATTGAGGTTGCCGAGCAGCTCGCCGATCAGCACGCTGTGCTCGCCCTTGCCGTCGTCGACGACCTTGCCGGGCGAGGCTGAGGAGAGGATCAGCGCATTGTCGGGCGCGCTGATCGGCGCGAGACCGTGGCTGTAGGAGCGGAAGCGGCGCTCGTAGGGATTACGGCGGGACGCATCGACGACGACGAGCTTGGCCTTGGCGCCCTGCTCCTTCATCATCTCGAGAACGCCCTCGATGGACACGCCCTGGCGGCGGACGTCGCTTTCCTTCCAGATCGCGGCATCGACCGGCAGCATGTAGCTTTCGCGGCCGGCCTGCACGCCGAAGCCGCCGAAGAACAGCATGACGACGGTGTCGCGCTTGATCCGGGACTTCAGGCGGTTGACCGCGCGGACCATGTCGTCCTTGGTCGCGTCTTCCACCATGTCGACGTCAAAGCCGTTCTTGCGCAGGCTCGAGGACAGCGCGCGGGCGTCGTTGATCGACTGCGTCAGCGGCGCGCTGGCGTCGGGATAATGGCCATTGCCGATAACAAGGGCGAGGCGCGAGGTCTGGCCGATCGAGCCGGTGACCTGGTCGGTCGTCACGGCCTTGGCGGCATCGAGCGCGCGCATGTTGAGAGCAGCATGGGCGCCGATCACGAGGGACACCGTACCGATGAGGGCTGCCGCCACCGCGATTGTGCGCCGGGAAATGTCGAGCTGCCTTACATTCATCTCGCTTCATTCCTGTCAGTGCCAAAGACCAGCCAAGCGCGCGCACACTGTTTGAGTAGCGCGATAGCGTCTTTAGGTTTGAGGGATTGGCCGGGGAAGTGCCCCCGAATTGCGCGCAATTTGCGGCGCCGCACCAAACAAACCCTTAACCGGATATAGGCTCCCGGGCAATAGATTGCCCAAAATTTGAACTAAGCTACTGAATGTATTAGTTAATTCTCCAGGCCAACCTCGCGCTTTTTTTGCATTCCCCGTAGCCTTCCGGTGCCCAATATGCGGCGCCTGGGCCGCCCATTTCTGTGACCATCATCACATTTGTATTTCCCGCGAATCCGGGTAGCTTTTTCAAAGACTTGCTTGGGGGTGGCGCGGATGGGACTGCGCCGGCCGGCTCCCTGGGCAGGGCCCCGCGACCAGGTATTTCATGAGCTTTCATTATTTTGCCGGCGCCGCCTGCCGGGCGCTGACGGCGCGCAAGGACGGCCCCTCTCTTTATGAGGTCTGCGATCCCGTGCTGGCGGCCAGCGCCAGTGGCGATCCGCATCTGGCCAAGTTCTACAAGACCGCGCTCGGCAATCCCGCATTGCGGATCCTGCTCCGCCGGGCCGGGCTGCCCGAGCTGCGCGACGATGCGAAGCTCGCCCGGCTGCGCGAGGCACTGGTGCGGGCCCGCGACGAGAGCGAGCCGGACTGGGCCGCGGTCGGCCAGCCCGTCGCCGAGCTCGTCGACAGCATCGCGCTCGACCATCCGAAGCCGCCGCCGGCAATGTTCACCGGCTCCGCGCCGCCGCAGGCGCAGATCGACGGCGTGATCCGCGACTGCGCCCAGCACCTGCTCGGCTCGTATCGCAAGAACGGCTTCCTGCCGACCTATGCCGCCTTCAACCTGATCGGCGATCCCGATTTCCGCGGCCGCGAGCTGATCATGGCGCTGACCGGGCTGAACGCGCGCGGCTACAAGAATTCATCGCTGCTGTTCAACCTTGCGCGCGTCTTCATCGCGCGCTCGCCCGCGCGCGCCGTGGTCAATCCGCCCTGGAAAGGCATTGCCGAGCCGATGTGGGAGCCGGTGCAGATCCGCCACCGCTCGGCCTATTACGATGCGTTCTTCATCGAGGCGCTGCTGAGCTATGTCGAGACCGGGCTCGCCTCCGCAGCAGACAAGACCGGAGCCGAGCGCGCCATCGCCGACATGGTCGATTTCTGCGTCAATATCAGCCGCGAAGAGGTCGAAGGCATCGACGGGGCACGCTTCAACGTCATCACGGCGCTCGCGCCGGCGCCGCATCCGCGCTTCTCGCGCTACTTCGCACAGATCAAGCAGGATCTCGGCTTCGGCGTCTATGTGCCTGACTGCGACACCACGGCGTGCTCGATCTCCGCGGCGACGCAGGCCGGCTGCACCGATCCGATCATCGACCAGCCGCTGCTCGACTTCTACAGCGGCTATCAGGTGCGCGCCGGCATCAACGAGCCGCGCGTCACCGTGCCGCTCAACGACAACATCGACTACGAGGGCGGCGTCGCCACCTGGATCGACAATCTCAGGGGCGAACGGCCCTATGGCAACGATCTCGACCCGACACTCAATCTCGACATTCTCGAGGTGAGTTTTCGCAATCTGACGCGCTGGAAAATATTGGAAACACCGGCGCGGCTCGCGACCGTGCACCGGATCATCGGCTTCCAGAAGCGGTTGGCAGCGAGCGGTGCCTTCGCCAATCCGCGCTCGCACATCTATTATCTGCCGGAACTCTACAGCGCCTATTTCGGCCGCTGCTATGCGGCGTTCCTGGCGCTGCCGCTGGCGGCGCAGGCTCTGATCGATCCCAACGGCGATTTCGATTTCATCCGCCATCGCGTGCTGTCCTACGTCAAGGGCGAGCTGATGGCCGCGGAGATGAACGTGTTCGACGCGGCGCTGGCGCTGATCGCGCTCGGCCATCTCGGCGCCGACCCGCGCGCCTGCGCGCCGGCGCTGAACGTGATCGTCGCCGGGCTTGGCGAAGGCGGCCGCCGCGGCCCGTTCCGTGCCTATGAGTGGAACAAGATGAAGACCCCGACGCGGATCCTGGTCGGCGGCCCCGAGGTGACGTCGGCCTTCGTGCTGATGGGACTGGCGGTAGCGAAACGCGCGATGGCGCGGGGGTAGATGTCGTAGGGTGGGTTAGCCGAAGGCGTAACCCACCACTTCTGCATCCGCGGCAAGAGGCGTTGGTGGGTTACGCCGAGCAGATGCGCTTCGCGCATCTGCTGGGCTAACCCACCCTACGGGACTGGGTCCCGGCTCTGCGGAGCGGCGCTCCACGCCGCACCGCGTCCGGGACACGAGCGGAGAGACCGTCGCGAGATGACAGGAAGTTGAAAGCTCAATCGTTAGGCATAAGCTGGCCGGAAAGACAAAAGCCGACCACAATTGCGCGGCTTATCGAGATTTTCCCGAGCACCCGGACCGGCATGTTGCGAAAATTCCTGATTGCGCTGTCCATTCTCACCCTGCCGTCACTGGCTGAGGCCGCCGACATCACCGGCACGGCAAAGATCCGCGCCGGCGACGCCGTCGTGATCGGCAACACGCGGATCCGGCTCGGCGGCATCGACGCTCCGGCAGTCGACCAGCTCTGCCTCAACACCAAGACCGAGCGCTGGACCTGCGGCGTCGCGGCCCGCGACGAGCTCGCGAAATATGCCGAGGGCAAGACCTGGGTCTGCCATACCCGCGCGATCGACCGCCGCGGCCGCACCGTGGCGCGCTGCGAGGTCGGCGGCGAGGACATCCAGAAATGGCTGGTGCGCAACGGCTGGGCACTTGCCTACACCCGCGTCTCCAAGGATTACGAACCCGACGAGGTTGCCGCGCGTGAGGCCAAGGCCGGGATGTGGCAGGGTGCCTTCATCGCACCGTGGGACTGGCGCGTGCGCAACAAGAAGACGGCGATATTGGGCGCCACCAAGCCGCCGGAGGGCGCGCATGCCGTGCTGCTCGCCTCGGCCTCGGGCCCGGTCGCGCCATCGCCGGACTGCACCATCAAGGGCAACGTGAACAGCGCCGGCGAATGCATCTATCACCAGCCGACCAGCCGCTGGTACACCCAGATCAAGATGAAGATCAGCAAGGGCACCCGCTGGTTCTGCTCGGTCGAGGAGGCGGAGGCCGCCGGCTGCCGCGAGACCAAACGATAACCCAGACCTGCGTTTTGGGTGCTTTTCTAAGGCTCCGGCGCCATTTAAAAGTGTGATTCAGCGACCCACCGCCTGTCCACCAGCAACAAGGACCAATAGCAATGACCGTTCGCGCGGGCCGGGAATTTCTGGCCATCCCCGGGCCCACCACGATGCCCGACGAAGTGCTGCGGGCGATGCATCGTCCGGCGATCGACATCTACTCCAAGGAGATGCTCGATCTGACCGAGAGCCTGCTCGGTGACATCTCGAAATTGTTCGCCACCAAGGGCAAGTCCTACATCTACATCGCCAACGGTCACGGCGCCTGGGAAGCCGCTTTGAGCAACGTCTTGTCGCGCGGCGACAAGGTGCTGGTGCTGGAGAGCGGACGCTTCGCGATCGGCTGGGGCAATGCAGCGGCGCTGATGGGCGCCGAGGTCGAGGTGCTCAAGGGCGACTGGCGCCGCGCGGTGCGGCCGCACGAGGTCGAGGAACGCCTGCGCCGCGACACCGAGCACAAGATCAAGGCCGTCGTCGTCGTCCAAGTCGACACGGCTTCAGGCGTGCAGAACGACATCGAGGCGATCGGCAAGGCGATCAAGGCCAGCGGCCATCCCGCGCTCTACATGGTCGACACTGTCGCCTCGCTCGGCTGCATGCCGTTCGAGATGGACAAATGGGGCGTGGACGTTGCGATGTCCGGCTCGCAGAAGGGCCTGATGACGCCGCCCGGCCTCGGCTTCGTCGCCGCCAATGCGCGCGCGCTCGAAGTGCACAAGAAGGCGAACATGTCGACGCCCTATTGGAGCTGGAGCGAGCGCGAGGGCACCGAGAACTATCGCAAATATGCCGGCACCGCGCCGGTGCATCTGCTGTTCGCGCTGCGCAAGGCGATCGACCTCCTGCACGAGGAGGGGCTGGAGAACGCCTTCCGCCGCCACAGCCTGCTCGGCGAAGCCGCGCGGCGCGCGGTTGCGATGTGGTCCGAAGGCCAGGTGCTCGGCTTCAACGTCGCCGAGGCCAGCGAGCGCTCCAACACCGTGACCACGGTGACCATGAGCAACGGCCACGACCCCGCGGTGCTGCAGCGCTATTGCAAGGACAAGTGCGGCGTCGTGCTCGGCACCGGCATCGGCGATCTCTCCGGCCAGGCCTTCCGCATCGCCCATATGGGCCATGTCAATGCGCCGATGCTGCTCGGCACGCTGGGCGTGGTCGAGATCGCCCTCAACGCGCTGAAGATCCCGCACGGCAAGGGCGGGCTGGAAGCCGCGGTGTCGTATCTCGGCGAGGAAGTGGCGGCGTAAATCACTGTCGTCCCGGCGAAGGCCGGGACCCATACCGCGTGATCTGTCGTTAGGGCGCGGTCGCCGTACCGCGCTCAGATTCCTTCACTGCGAGTCTCCGCCAAACTCCTCCCTGGGGTTATGGGTCCCGGCCTTCGCCTGGACGACATCGGAATGTTTGGTTACGGTTGCGGCACCCGATACGCCTCGACCTGCGCCTTCAGCTCATCCAGCGACGCGGTCGGCGTCTTCGGATCGACGCGATATTCTCCGCTCGCCAGCCATCCCAGCACCTTTGCATCGATCAGCGGCGAATGGTGGATGACGTCGCTGTAATTGTTCAGGTCGTGCGTCACCGACTTGATCGCGCGGAAATCATGCAGGCGGACGTTGGGAAGCTTGGTCAGGCGCTCGGCGATATGCGCGGTGAGGTCCGTCACGATCTTCAGCGTCTGCGGCGAAGCATCGCGCATCGCGACGAATTGCAGGATCGAGTAGGGCGGGAAGTAGATGTCGAAGCTCACGTCCGGATGGCGCGTGATCAGGCCGACGGCATCCTGCTCGAAATGCCGGACCATGGCCTCATAGCCATAGCCTTCGCCGAGGAAACGGCTGCGCACCGGGCTCGTGATATAGGCGAAGGCGGCGAGCGTCCTGCTCGCATTGTAGTCGCGCGCAATGTCGAAATCGCGCGGCAGCGCGTAGATGTCGTCGACGTCATCCAGCGCGAACTTGACGGGAAGATAGGGCGCCGCGCGCGCCAGCGGCTGCTGCAGCGGCGGAACGGACCGCAGCAATGAAAACAGGGATTCCTTCGCCATCGCCGCGCTGAACAGGTAGGACGCGATCCCCCTCGCCGTCCCGCGATAGAGATCGACGGACAGATAGGGATCGGCCTCGATGTCGGCGGCATCGACAAAGATGAAATCGTCCATCGCCCAGATCACGCGCTTTGCGCCGCGGCCGATCGCCTGATCCAGCACGAAGGCCTGCTGGCGCGAATTGGAGCCGGTCATCGCCAGCTTCAGCGACTGGACGCCGAGCGCGCGGTCGATGTCGCTCTGGCGGAAATGGATCGCGAGGGAGGTGCCCATGAAGGCGGTGTCGAACGACTGGCTGCGGATCAGCCCGGCATTCTGCACCCGCGTGTCGTCGGAATAGAACGCCTGCGGCGAAGGACGAAACAGTTGCAGGGGATCGACGGCGTAGGTGAGCACTGCCGCGCCCAGCAGGCACACCAAGCTGGCGAGGAGAAGACGCTTCAGGCTGGTGAATGATCCGCGCATCAGAACCGGAAATAGATGAATTCGCTGTGGCTCTGGATGCCCAGAATGCCGAAGGCGAGCACCAGCGAGGCCGCGGAGAGCACCAGCGGCCGCATGCGCCCTGCCGGCAAGCTCTCGCCGACACGGCGGCTCGCGTGATCGTAGCCCATGATCTGCTGCGTGTTCGGCGCCAACCACACCAGCGCGGCATAGATCGCGACCTGCACCAGCGCTGCGATCTCCTCGCGGCCGAACACGATCGTCGCGGGATCCGCCATGGCGTGGAGCACCCGCAGCGCCCAGGTGACGCTCTCGGCGCGGAAGAACACCCAGGCGATGACGACCGCGAGGAACGTCAGCACGGCTCCGATCACGCGGCCCGGGCGCGCCAGCAGCGGAGGAACGTTCGGCATCAGCGCGTTGAAGGCATGGTTGACGCAGAGATAGGCGCCGTGCAGCGCGCCCCACACGACGAAGGTCCAGGCCGCGCCGTGCCAGAGCCCGCCGAGCAGCATCGTGAGCATCAGATTGACATAGCGCAGCACGCGGCCGCGCCTGTTGCCGCCGAGCGGGATGTAAAGATAGTCGCGCAGGAACTGCGACAAGGTCATGTGCCAGCGGCGCCAGAACTCGACAATGCTGGTCGCCTTGTAGGGCGAATTGAAGTTGACGGGCAGGAAGATGCCGAACATCAGCGATATGCCGATCGCCATGTCGGAATAGCCGGAGAAGTCGAAATAGAGCTGGAACGTGTAGGCGAGCGCACCGAGCCAGGCCTGGTCGAAGCTCGGCGATCGCGCCTCGAAGGCGAGCGCGACCAGGGGCTGGATGCCGTCGGCGAGGCAGGTCTTCTTGAACAGGCCGATCGCGAAGATCACGATCCCGCACAGGATCAGATGCGCATGCGGATGCTTCGCCTCCTCCTGCTCGAATTGCGGGATCATGTCCTTGTGGTGGAGGATCGGCCCCGCGATCAGATGCGGAAAGTAGGTCACGAACAGCGCGTAGTGCGGCAGCGCATAGGCCGCGACCTGGCCGCGATACGCATCCACCAGGAACGCGATCTGCGTGAACGTGTAGAAGGAGATGCCGACCGGCAGCAGGATGTGAACCGCGAGATGCGTGCCGAAGAGCGCGTTGACGTTCTCGGTGGCAAAGCCGGCATATTTGAAGATGCCGAGCACGAGGAGATCGCCGGCGACACCGAGAATGAGCGCGGCCTTGCGCTGCGACGGGCCGAGCTTAGCCACGATCAGGAGATGACCGACGCCATAGTTGAAGGCGATCGAGAGCAGCAGCAGGGCCACGAACTGCCAGTTGCCGATCGCGTAAAAGGTCAGCGAGGCCAGCGCCAGCCAGATCACCGGCGTCAGATTGCTGCGCCGCCCAAGCCAGAAATAGCCAGCGAGTGCGGCCGGCAGGAACAGCAGGATGAACGGGTAGGAATTGAACAGCATCGTGCTGGACCGGCGGCGGGGGTATTGCCCCTAAAGCATACAAGGGGCGGTTCAACAACCCGGCGACTTGGCGCAGCCCTGGGAACTGCCACGCTGGCAATTCGTGGAAACGGGACGATATAAGGGAACGCGCGAACAAGGCGGCGGCCCTTCTTCTCCCTCTCCCCGTTCTTACGGGGCCGGGACGAGCTACGCTCGCCCTGAGAGGGTTGGGGTGAGGGGCCTCTCTCCCCACGCGAGATGATCGAGGGACCTGTACCCCCTCACCCGCCGCTTCGCGGCGACCTCTCCCCCCGCAAGCGGGGCGAGGTTAAGACAAGACGATGCGCTGACGAACGAGGACCGAGTGACCCAAGCCAAGACGCCTTCGAAGCCCCCCGTCGCCCCGCGCCGGCCGCATTCCTTCACGCGGCACGGCATCGCCGTGACCGACGACTATGCCTGGCTGAAGGACGAGAAATGGCAGGAGGTGCTGCGCGACCCCGCGGTGCTCGACCCTGACATCCGCAAATATCTGGACGAGGAGAACGTCTACACCGAGAGCCTGCTCGGCCATACCTCAGGCTTGCAGAAGACGCTGGTGCGCGAGATGCGCGGGCGGATCAAGGAGGACGATTCCAGCGTGCCGTCGCCGGACGGCCCCTTCGCCTATTTCCGCAGGTTCCGCGAGGGCGGACAGCACGAACTGTTCGGCCGTATGCCGCGCGACGGCGGCAACGAGCAGATCGTGCTCGACGGCGATGCGCTCGCCAAGGACCACAAATATTTCAAGTTCGGCGGCAGCCGGCACTCCTACGATCACAAGCTGGAGGCCTGGAGCGCGGACACCAAGGGCTCGGAATATTTCTCCATCCGCGTGCGCGACTGGGCGACGGGGACGGATCTCGACGATCTGGTCGAGGAGACTGACGGCGGCGTGGTCTGGGCCGCGGACTGCAAGAGCTTCTTCTATGTGAAGCTCGACGACAACCACCGGCCGATGCAGGTGTGGCGCCACAAGCTCGGCACCAAACAGGCCGACGACACGCTGGTCTATGAGGAGCAGGATGCGGGCTGGTTCACCCATCTGCACGAGAGCACCAGCGGCCGCTTCTGCGTGATCGCGGGCGGCGACCACGAGACAAGCGAGCAGCGGCTGATCGATCTCGCCCATCCCGAGGCGCCGCCGCGCCTGGTCGCGGCGCGCGAAGAAGGCGTGCAATATTCGCTCGCCGATCGCGGCGACGAGCTGTTCATCCTCACCAATGCCGACGACGCCATCGACTTCAAGATCGTCACCGCGCCGCTGTCATCGCCCGAGCGCAAGAACTGGCGCGACCTGATCCCGTATCGCCCCGGCATCTACATCATCGACCTCGATCTCTATGCCGGCCATCTGGTGCGGCTGGAGCGCGCCAATGCGCTGCCGTCGATCGTGATCCGCGATCTCAAGACCAGCGAGGAGCACGCCATCGCCTTCGACGAGGCCGCCTACTCGCTGGACACGATGGGCTCCTACGAATTCGAGACGACTACTCTGCGCTTCGCCTATTCGTCGATGACGACGCCGTCGGAGGTCTATGACTACGACATGGCCAGGCGCACGCGCACCTTGCGCAAGCGCCAGGAGATTCCCTCGGGCCACAACGCGGCCGACTACGTCACCACGCGCATCATGGCGAAGGCGCAGGACGGCGCCGAGGTGCCCGTGTCGATCCTCCACCGCCGCGGGCTGAAGCTCGACGGCGCGGCGCCGCTGCTGCTCTACGGCTACGGCTCCTACGGCATGGCGATGCCGGCCTCGTTCAACGCCAACCGCCTGTCGCTGGTCGACCGCGGCTTCGTCTACGCCATCGCGCATATCCGCGGCGGCGCCGACAAGGGCTGGGGCTGGTATCTCGACGGCAAGCGCGAGAAAAAGACCAACTCGTTCGACGATTTCGCCGCCAGCGCCCGCGCGCTGATCGCTGCGAAATACACCAGCGCGAAACGCATCGTCGGCCACGGCGGCTCGGCCGGCGGCATGCTGATGGGCGCGGTGGCCAACCGCGCCGGCGAATTGTTCGCGGGCATCGTCGCGGAGGTGCCGTTCGTCGACGTGCTCAACACCATGCTCGACGACACCCTGCCGCTGACGCCGCCGGAATGGCCCGAATGGGGCAACCCGATCGAGAGCGAAAAGGATTTTCGCACCATCCTGTCCTACTCGCCCTACGACAATGTCGCGGCGAAGGACTATCCGGCGATTTTGGCAATGGGGGGATTGACCGATCCGCGCGTCACCTATTGGGAGCCCGCCAAATGGATCGCGCGCCTGCGCGCCACCATGAGCGGCGGCGGCCCCGTCCTGCTCCGCACCAACATGGGCGCCGGCCATGGCGGCGCCTCGGGGCGCTTTGATCGGCTGGACGAAGTCGCGATCGTCTATGCGTTCGCGCTGTGGGCGGCGGGGATGGCGGAGGCCGGGGTGTAGCCACACCCGCAGCCTTGTAGGGTGGGCAAAGGCGCGTAGCGCCGTGCCCACCATCTCTCAATCATGACGACGAGGTGGGCACGCTTCGCTTTGCCCACCCTACGGCAGTTGTCGTCCCGGCCTAGTGCGCAATTGCGCACGGGGGCCGGGACCCATACCGCCTGATCTATCGGTGGGAGACGGAAGCAGTACCGACGAAGACCCTTTGACTACTGGTCTTCGTCAAACTGCTCCCTGGGGTTATGGGTCCCGGCCCCCGTGCGCAATTGCGCACTAGGCCGGGACGACCCTGTGCTAGCTACCACCCAGCAATCAGGCTCACACCGCCCCGTGCGCCTCGACATAGAGCGCATAGACCGAATGGCTGCTCGCCATGTAGAGGCGGTTGTTCTTGGGGCCGCCGAAGCAGAGATTGGCGCAGCGCTCGGGCAGCTTGATGAAGGCGAGAGCCTTACCTTCGGGGTTGAAGACCATGACGCCGTCGAGGTCTTCCGACTTGCCCTTGAGCTGGAACACCTTGCGGCCGCCGATGTCGGTGGCCTCGCCCTGGAGCGCGCCGTTGGAGCCCCAGCCGCACCAGAGATTGCCGTCGCGATCGACACGGAAACCATCGAGCGAGCCCTGGTCGGCGGCGTCGATCAGCTTGGTCTTGCCGCTGAGGCTGCCGTCGTCGCCGACATTGTAGCTCCAGATGCTGCGGTTCGGCGTGCCCTTCCACTCGACGATGTAGAGCTTCTTCTCGTCCGGCGAGAAGGCAAGGCCGTTCGGATTGACGAGGTCGGTAAGGACCGCGCTGATCTTGCCGTCCTTGGCGATGCGATAGACGTTCGTGGTGGCCTGCTCCGCCTTCTCCTTCTTGCCTTCCCACTCGCCGTTGATGCCGAACAGGGGATCGGTGAACCAGATGCTGTCGTCCGACTTGACCACGATGTCGTTCGGCGCGTTCAGCCGCTTGCCCTCGAACTTGTCGGCGAGCACGGTGATCTTGCCGTCCTTCTCGGTGCGGGTGATGCGGCGGGTGACGGAGTGCTCGCAGGTCACGAGGCGGCCCTGGCGATCCCTGGCATTGCCGTTGGCGTAATTGGCGTTGGCGCGGAACACGCTGGTCTGCCCGGTCTTCTCGTCGAACTTCATGATCCGGTTGTTGGGAATGTCGGAGACCAGCAGATATCCGCCCTCGGGGAAATAGACCGGACCTTCGGCCCAGCGCATGCCGGTCGCAACCTGCTCGACCGTCGAGGAATAGAGGCGATATTTTGCGAAGCTCGGATCGAGGATCTGGACGGCCGGGTCCGGGTAGCGCTGGTTCGGTGTGAAGGCGAACGACTGCGCGCCGGCGGCGCGGGCGAGAAGTGCCGAAGCCGCCGCCGCGCCGGCGCCGGCCATGAGGTTGCGTCGCGTGAAATTCATGAAAGTCCTCCCTGCTTGATAAAAGGCCGGCGCTTGATGCGCCGGCCTGTTTCTTGATGTGGCTTGGCTTTGGCCTAGCGGCCTCTCTTTTGCCGCCAGGCCGCGAAATCGGTCAGCGTCTGCGGATCGGTGGCGGGATAGAGGCCGAAGATGCCGCGGCCCTTGCCGACCTCTTCGGTGACGAAGTCCTCGAAGGCGGTCATCTCGAAGGCTTCGTTGGCGATATCGTCGGCGAGATGCGCTGGGATGACGATGACGCCGTCGCGGTCACCCAGAATGACGTCGCCGGGAAACACCGGCGCATCGCCGCAGCCGATCGGCACGTTGATCTCGATGGCCTGGTGCAGCGTCAGATTGGTCGGCGCGCTCGGACGATGGTGGAAGGCGGGGATGTCGAGCTGAGCGATCTCGGCAGAATCGCGAAAGCCGCCATCTGTCACGACGCCGGCGACGCCGCGCTTCATCAGCCGCGTCACCAGGATCGCGCCGGCCGAGGCCGCGCGCGCGTCCTTGCGGCTGTCCATCACCAGCACAGCTCCGGGCGGGCAATCCTCGACCGCCTTGCGCTGTGGATGGGAACGGTCCTTGAAAACGTCGATGGTGTTGAGGTCCTCGCGCGCCGGCATGTAGCGCAGTGTGAAGGCCTCGCCGACCATGGTCGGCTGGTTCGGATTCAAGGGGTGCACATCCTGGATCATCTGGATGCGCAGGCCGCGCTTGAACAAAGCGGTGGCGACGGTGGCGGTGGAGACGGATTTGAGCTTGTTGCGGGTGGCTTCGGAAAGTTTTGTCATTTGCGCTTTCTCTCTGGTCGTCATTCCGGGGCGCGAAGCGAACTACGGTGCGCAATTGCGCACCTGAGAATCTCGAGGTTCCGGGTTCGATGCTTCGCATCGCCCCGGAACGACGGTGTTAATAAATCGACGGCTCGCCGATCGGCGCGCCGAAATCGGTCTCGAGGAAGTCGAAGTCGCAGCCGTCATTGGCCTGCTTGATGTGCTTGGTGAACATCCAGCCATAGCCGCGCTCGAAGCGGCGTTCGGGCTGCTTCCAGGCGGCGCGGCGCTTTGCGAGCTCGGCTTCGGGCACATCGAGATTGATGGTGCGGGCGGCAACGTCGAGCGTGATGCGGTCGCCGTTCTGCACCAGCGCCAGCGGACCGCCGATGTAGGATTCCGGCGAGACGTGCAGGATGCAGGCGCCATAGCTGGTGCCGCTCATGCGCGCATCCGAGATGCGCACCATGTCGCGCACGCCCTGCTTCACAAGCTTGGTCGGGATCGGCAACATGCCCCATTCCGGCATGCCCGGCCCGCCCTGCGGCCCGGCATTGCGCAGGATGAGGATGTGGTCCTCGGTGACGTCGAGGTTGGGATCGTCGACCGCCTTCTTCATTGCGGGATAATCGTCGAACACCAGCGCCGGCCCGGTGTGCTTGAGGAAGCGCGGCGCGCAGGCACTGGGCTTGATGACGCAGCCGTCGGGCGCGAGATTGCCCTTGAGCACGGCGAGCGCACCTTCCTTGTAGATGGGATTGTCGACCGAGCGGATAACATCGGCATTGTGCACCTCGGCGCCATCGATGTTCTCACCCACCGTCTGTCCGGTGACGGTGATGCAGTCGAGATGCAGGTGCTGCTTGATCTCGCCCATCAGCGCCGGCAGGCCGCCGGCGTAGAAGAAGTCCTCCATGAGGTACGCATCGCCGCTCGGGCGGACATTGGCGATCACGGGCACCTTGCGGCTCGCGATCTCGAAATCGTCGAGCCCGATGTCCTGGCCGGCGCGGCGGGCCTGCGCGATCAGGTGGATGATCGCATTGGTCGAGCAGCCCATCGCCATCGCCACGGCAATTGCGTTCTCGAACGCCTTGCGGGTCTGGATCACCTTCGGCGTCAGGTCTTCCCACACCATCTCGACGATGCGGCGTCCGCATTCACTGGCCATGCGGATGTGGTTGGCATCGGCAGCCGGAATCGAGGAGGCGCCGGGCAGCGTCATGCCGATCGCTTCGGCAATCGCGGTCATGGTCGAGGCTGTGCCCATGGTCATGCAGGTGCCGTAGCTGCGGGCGATGCCGGCCTCGATGTCGAGCCAGTCCTTGTCCGAGATCTTGCCGGCGCGGCGCTCGTCCCAGTATTTCCAGCCGTCCGAACCGGAGCCGAGCGTCTTGCCCTTCCAGTTGCCGCGCAGCATGGGACCGGCCGGCAGATAGATCGCCGGGATGTTCATCGAGGTCGCGCCCAAGAGCAGCGCCGGCGTGGTCTTGTCGCAGCCGCCCATCAGCACGACGCCATCGACGGGATGGCTGCGCAGCAGCTCCTCGGCGTCCATCGCCAGCAGATTGCGATAGAGCATGGTGGTCGGCTTGAGCAGCGATTCCGAGAGCGACAGTGCCGGCAGCTCGATCGGCAGGCCGCCGGCCATCAGGATGCCGCGCTTGACGTCGTCGACGCGCGACTTGAAGTGCATGTGGCAGGGCTGCGCGTCCGACCAGGTGTTGAGGATCGCGATGATCGGACGGTCCTTCCACTCCTCGGGCGCATAGCCCATCTGCATGGTGCGGGAGCGGTGGCCGAACGAGCGGAGATCGTCGGGCGCGAACCAGCGCGCGCTGCGAAGCTGGTCGGGCGTGATTTTCTTCTTGGTCATGATTGGGTGCCCCATTTCTGCACGGTGTTCCGCTCGATGGCGCGGAAGATCAGGTTCTCGACAAAGAGCCCGATGATGATCACCGTCAAGAGGCCTGCGAAGACCGCAGGTATGTCGAGGAGGTTGCGGTTCTCGAAGATGAACCAGCCGAGCCCGCCCTGCCCCGAGGACACGCCGAACACCAGCTCGGCCGCGATCAGGGTGCGCCAGGCGAACGCCCAGCCGATCTTGAGGCCGGTGAGGATCGAGCCGAACGCCGCAGGAATGAGAATTTTCGCCACGTAGGGCAGCCCGCGCAGGCCATAATTGCGGCCGACCATGCGCAGCGTGTTGGACACGCTCTTGAAGCCGGAATGGGTGTTGAGCGCGACCGGCCACAGCACCGAATGGATCAGCACGAAGACGAGGCTGCCATTGCCGAGCCCGAACCAGATCAGCGCGAGCGGCAAGAGCGCGATCGCCGGCAGCGGGTTGAACATCGCCGTGACCGTCTCGAGGAAATCGGTGCCGATCCGGGTCGAGATGGCGAGGATCGTGAAGATCGCGGCCAGCACGATGCCGGCCGAATAGCCCATGAACAGGACTTTCAGCGAGGTCCAGGCTCGCATCGGAATCGTGCCGTCCTTGACCCGATCGTACAGCGTCGCGATCGTATCGTGCAGGGTCGGAAACAGCAGGGGATTGTCGAGATAGACGCCGTAGGCTTCCCAGACCGCCGCCAGGAACAGGATGATGACGGTCTTGCGCACGAAGCCGTCGTTCCACAACAGTTCGAGCACGGTCAGCTTGCGCTCGACCTCGCCGGCGCCGCCGGCGGCGACCGGTGCGTCACGCAGCAGAATTCTCGCTTCGGCCATCGGACGCTCCTTCAATGCGCCAGGGTAATCGCGTTTGAATATTCACAAGAGGGCGTCATGCCCGGGCTTGTCCCGGGCATCCACGTTCTTTGTACTGCGTTGCAAGGCGTGGATGGCCGGGACGAGCCCGGCCATGACGTCGTGGAGGCTACTGGTGCCCAAAGTATGCACTTCATATGCGATGACCCGTTCAATGCGCGGTGGCTTCGCCGGCGAACAGGAGATCGTGGATCTCCTTCTCCAGCCGGCCGGCGCTGCCGTCTTCGTTCGAGGCCTTGTCGACATCGACCACCTCGGCCTTGACCCGGCCGGGATGCGGCGACAGCAACAGGATGCGGTTGCCGATCCGGATCGCTTCCGCGATCGAATGGGTCACGAACAGCACGGTGAACTTGGTCTCGCTCCAGAGCTGGAGCAGCTCGTCCTGACAGGTGCGCCGTGTCAGCGCGTCGAGCGCTGCGAAAGGCTCGTCCATCAAGAGGATATCCGGCTCCATCGCCATGCCGCGCGCGATCGCGACGCGCTGCTTCATGCCACCGGAGAGCGTGTGCGGATAGGCATCGACCACGCGGGTGAGCCCGACCTTCTCGATATAGGCCCGCGCCTTCGCCTCGGCGTCCTTGCGCGAGAGTTTGCGCGCCGTCAGCAGCGGGAACATCACATTGGCCAGCACGCTCTTCCAGGGCAGGAGCTGGTCGAACTCCTGGAAGATCATCATGCGGTCGGCGCCGGGACCATGAATCTCGCGATCGTTGATGGTCATGCGACCCTCGCTCGGGGTCATGTAGCCGCCGACGGCCTTGAGCAGGGTCGACTTGCCGCAGCCGGACGGCCCGAGCAGCACGAAGCGATCGGACTTGTCGACGGTGAAGCTGACCCTTTCCGTGGCGGTGACGACGGCGCTGGAGGTCTTGTAGCGCAGCGTCACCCCATTGACGTCGAGCAGCGCCATCAGTTGCCCTTCAGATCGTGCGCGAGGGGGAGATAATAGTCCGTCCAGGCCTTCGGTTGGTTCTTCAGCGTGCCGGTCTTGAACAGATGCGCGGCGAACTTCATCGTGCCCTGCGGCTGGAGATTCCACTCCATCATGCCGGGTTCTTTCAGGAGATCGAGCAGTTCCTCCACCGAGGTCTTGTCGCCGGTGATCTCCTTGTAGATCTCGACGGCCTGTTTGGTGTCGCTGCGGATCAGGTCCTGCGCTTCCTTGGTGGCATCGCGTACGGCCTGGACGATCTTCGGATTGGCGTCGGCGAATTTGGTCGTGGTGAAGAACTGCGCCTGGCTGAGCGGGCCGCCCATCACATCAGGCGAATTCAGCACGACATGCGCGCCCGGCACGTTCTTCAGCTCCAGGAAAGTGAAGGGCGGAATCGAGAAATGGGTGTGCACTTCGTGCTTGGGATTGGACAGCGCCGCATAGGCGTCGGGATGGCCGAGCTGCACGGTGTTGGCATCGAGCTTGGACCATTGGTCGGCGCCGAAGGCTTCGGCGGCTGCGATCTGCAGCACGATCGCCTGTGTCGAGACCTTCACGGTCGGCACCGCGATCTTGTCGGAGGGGCCGAAATCCTTGATTGACTTGATGTTGGCGTCGCGGCTGATCAGCGTCATCGGCTGGGCCGAGGTGGCCACGATGCCCTTCACGCCGCCGCGGGTGCGATCCCACAGCAGGAGAAGATTGCCGGTGCCGGTGTTGAGGATGTCGACGCCGCCCGCGAGCAGCGCATCGGTCTGCGCGCCGCCGCCGGAGAAGGTGATCCATTTGGCGGTCACGCCCGCTACGCCGAGGGAAGCCGCGTGCTTCTCGATCAGCTTCAGCTTCTCCATGATGTGGCTCGGCATGTAGAAAATGCCGGGCTGGCGCGACAGCGCGATCTCGGATTTCTGCTGCGCATGCGCCGCGGGCGCTGCGAGGACGGTTGCGGCCAACAGGGCGGCCGCCGCAAGCTTGCTGCGAAGATGCTTGATCATTGTTGTGTGTTTCCTCCGGCCAGCGTCGAGCTGCGTTGACCCTGCTGATGCACTAATATATTAGTGCATCAAAGGCAAGCGGGATCCGACATGGAAGCAGCTCACCCCACGCAGCGCGCGGCCGCACGCCCCGGCGCCCGGCTCGACCGCGCCCGTCAGGCCGCGCCGCAGGTGTTCGAGCGGCTGCGCAATGCGATCATCGCCCTGGAGCTGCCGCCCGGCGCACCGCTGTCGCGCGCCGAGCTCGCCGCCCAGTTCGGCGTCAGCTCGACGCCGGTGCGCGATGCCCTGATGCGGCTCGAGGAAGAGGGCCTGGTCGACGTGTTTCCGCAGCACGCGACCGTGGTCAGCCGGATCGACATCGGCCGCGCCCAGCAGGCGCATTTCCTGCGCCAGGCGCTGGAGCTGGAGATCGTCCGCCTGCTGGCCGAACAGCATGACGACGCCCTGGTCATCCGCCTCGACCACGCCATCGCGCTCCAGCAGCAATTCGCGAAGGCCGGCGACTTCGAGGCCTTCATGGCCGCCGACAACGATTTTCATGCGCAGCTCTATACGGCCGCCGGCAAGGAGGACCTTTGGGCGCTGGTGCGCAGCCGCAGCGGACATATCGACCGGCTGCGGCGGCTGCATCTGCCCTCACCCGGCAAGGCCCAGAACATCGTGCGCCATCACAAGCTGATCACGCGCGCGATCGAGGCCGGAGACGCCGATGCCGTGCAGCAGCATCTGCGCACCCATCTCTCGGGCACGCTCAGCGAACTCGACAAGATCCGGAGCAATCACCCCGAATATCTGGCGGATTGATCAGGCGGCGGTGCGGCCGTCCGCCGGACCGGTGCGCAGCCTGACGAAGAAGGCCTGGACCTCGGTGGCGAGGCGCTCGGCCGCGCCCGAAACGTGGTTCGCGGCCCCCAGCACGTCGTCGGCCGAGCGGTTGGTTTCGGCGATGGCTCCGGAGACGGTGCCGATGCTGGTTGCCAGCGTCTGCGTCCCCGACGCCGCCATCTGGACGTTCTGCGATATCTCTCGCGTCGCCGCGCCCTGCTCCTCCACGGCGCTGGCGATCGCCGCGGTCACCTCGTCGATCCGGCGCATGGCGGTTGCGACCTCCTTGACGGAGGCGACCGCGCTGCCGGTCGAGTTCTGGATCGCGGCAACGTGCTGGGCGATGTCCTGCGTCGCATTGCGGGTCTGGTCGGCCAGCGCCTTGACCTCGGACGCGACCACGGCAAAGCCGCGACCGGCCTCGCCGGCGCGCGCGGCCTCGATGGTGGCGTTGAGCGCCAGCAGGTTGGTCTGGGCCGCGATGGCCTGGATCAAATCGACCACCGAGCTGATGCTTTGCGCGGCGTGCGCGAGCCCCTCGATCTCGCTCTCCGAGCGCGCGGTCACCTCGCCCGCGGAGCGCACGGTCTTGTTGGACAGCTCGATCTGCCGGCCGATCTCGACGATGGAACTCGCGAGCTCTTCGGCCGCCGCGGCGACGGTCTGGACGTTGACCGCGGTCTGCTCGGAAGCGGTCGCTGCGGACGCTGCCTGGCTGGTCGCATGGTTGGCGATGCCGCCGAGACTCTCCGCGGTGTGCCGCATGGTGCCTGCATTCTCGCCGACCAGCGCGAGCAGGTCGCGCGAGGTCCCGCGAAAGTCCTCGACCGCGTCCTCCATGTTGCGATTGGCCGCCTCGCGCGCCTCAGCCTCGCGCGCCAGAGATGCCGCCGCCTGTTGCTGGGCGATCACGTTGTCGCGGAATTTGGCGACCGCCTGCGAGACCACGCCGATCTCGTCGCCGCGCTCGGCCGTCCTGAATTCGACACTGGGGTCGCCGCCGGACAGGCGCGCGGAATCGCCCACCAGCTCCACGATCGGCCGCGTGATGGAGCGCGCAACCAGGATCGCAATCACCGTCCCGAGCGCGAGCCCCGCGGCGAGCAGGATCCATTGCAGCAGCAGCAATCTCTCGACCGCATCGGCGACGCTGCGGGCGTCGTCGGCGAGCTTCGACTGCTCATCGCTCTTGAGACCGCCGGAGCGCTTGCCATCGGCGTCCTTGCGGCCGTCGAGCAGATCGAGGATGCGAGAAGCGCGCGGCGCAGCCTCGGTGGACAGGATGAAGACCGGCGCGTTCCATTGCGGCGTCTGGCGGATCGCGAAGATCTTCTGCGGCAGCGGGGTGAAGGCCTCATTCGCCTTGGCAATGGCCCGGTAGGCGTTCGCCTGCCGTTCGGTGAGCAGATCCGCCTGGGTGCCGACCGATGCAAGCGCGGCCCTGAAGGTCGCCAGCGGCTTTTCGAACTTGTCACGATCGGCGGCTTCGCCCGAGGCCACATACAGGCGCAATTGCGATCCCGCGGCGGCAAGATTGCCGCGCACGTCGGCGAAGGTCTTGAGCAGGCGCTTGCGCTGCGGCGTCGCCTCCAGCGTCTCCTCCTCGTCGATCATCGCGGTGATCTCGGCGAACATGGTCGCGATCAGCGGCGCGGCCTCCTTCGCCAGCAGCTCGCTCGCCGGATAGGCCGACGGGGTGAAGGCGGCGAGTTCGGCCTTGTCCTGGGCCTGGCGGAATTCGGCGATCAGCGCCCTGGCCTCGCTCCAATTGGTCTTGTTCTGTGCGCTGGAAAAGCCCTCCGCCATGCGGTCGACGGCGGCGGCCGTCCGATCGAGCTCGGCCCAGACGGCGGCCCGATCGCGCTTGCCCTGCGCATCGCCCGTCAGCAGATAGCCGCGCAATGTCGACAGCGTGGAATAGAGATTGCCGACGAGTTCCGTGCTCGCGATCGCGACCGGCGCCCGCTGGTCCACGACCGCCCTGATCCGCGACGAAATGTCGGAGACGGCGGCGACGGTGTAGATCACGGTCGCCGCAAGCAGAAGACAGATCAAGGCAAAGCCGCCGAGCAGCCGGGTGCGAATTCCGGTGTTCGCGATCGATTTGAACATGGGGGAGGTTCTCGTGCTGATGGCCGCTTTCGGCCGGCTTCGTCGAATGCCAGAATGCGAAAATGAAATACGCGAATACCGATAAGGGAACTATCGCAGATTGTAGTCCACGGCCTTTAATCCATGGTGAAGGCCTGGTTCCGTACAACTACGGCGAGAAGAATATCTCCTGTCGCTGAAATGGGTTACGGCGTTCGGAACCTTCCGCCATATGCACGTAAGCGTGCGTACAGGGCGTAGCCCTTCGCCCCCTCGGCTCGCTGCGAAAGGCGATCCCGGCAAACGCGAAGTGCTTGCGGGCCGGACGGAATCCGCGCAACAATTTCGCATTTATTGCTTTGATTTGGGGTCGCTGGATCATCCCATCCGCCCCGGAGGATTTTTGACGTGGCCAACATCCTGATTGTGGATGACGACCCGGCCGTACAGATCACGATCCGGCTGCTCCTGGAGAGGGCCGGCCATCACGTCACCGTCGCCGGCGATGGCCGCAAGGGACTTGCGCTGTTCGAGGCTGGCCGGTTCGACCTGCTGTTCCTCGACATATTCATGCCCGGCATGGACGGGCTGGAGACAATGCGCCACATCCGGGCGCTGTCCCCGGCCATTCCCATCATCGTCATTTCCGGCCGCTCGGCCACGCCGGACGCCTATGCGGAACCGGATTTCCTGAAAATGGCGACCAAGCTCGGCGCGGTGGCGAGCCTTCAGAAGCCGTTCCGTCCGGACGCGCTGCTCGCGGCCGTCGACGGCTGCCTGAAGGTGGCGTCATCAGTGCCGCAATCCGATGCCGGTTCGGGCGGGCGATGACAGGATCCATGTTGCAGCGTAGCAGAACATTCGGGACCGCTCGCGACGCGGCGCCAGGGCCGACATGACGCTGGCAACCCGGCTCGCCATCGCAATGATCCTGCTGGTCGCGATTGCGGTCGCTGCCGTCGGGTGGCTGAGCCATTACAGCCTGGAACAGGCCTTCCTGCCGCGCGTGCTCGACCGCATCGAGACCCAATCAAAGCTGCTGGCGTCCCAGCTCGAAACCCAGACCAACGGCGCGCACGCCGTGATCGCGACGTTCCGCTCCCGTGCCGCCGTGCGCGGCGTGATCGACGCGCATTTCAACGACGGCGTCGATCCGGTCGACCATCTTTCCGAAAAGAGCTGGCGCGACCGGTTGCTGACGCAGCTCGTGGCCGTTGTCGGGGCCAACGCGACCTACGCAAAATTTCGCATCATCGACGCCGACGGCCGCGAATATCTGCGCGTCGACCGGTCCGGCCCGACGGGGACGGTCCGTATCGTCCCCGACAATGCCCTGCAGAACAAGGACGAGCGCGCCTTCTTCCTGGACACGATCAAGCTCTCGGAAGATCAGGTCTATGTGTCTCCGGTCGACCTGAACGTCGACGATGGCACGATCCAGATGCCCTATGTTCCGACGTTGCGCGTCGCGGCACCGCTGTTCGGGTCCGATCACCGGCTGTTCGGCATCGTCGTCGTCAACATCGACATGCGCCAGGTGTTCGACCGCATCCGGATCACGAGCCGGTCCGGCGAGCAGGTCTACGTCGTCGGCCGTAACGGCGATTATCTCGTGCATCCGGACCGCACCCGCGAATATGGCCTGCAACTGGGCACGCCGACGCGCTGGCAGGACGACTTCCCCTATTTCGCCAATGTCACGGGCTCGACCCTGGGAGCCACCCAGGTCGTGCCGGGCGGCGACGGCAAGCCGAGCGGGACGGCGATCGCACCCGCGATCCTCGCCGAAGGCCAGTGGATCGGCATCATCCGCGTCGTGCCCAATGCCGTCTTCATGGCGCCGGCCGTCATCATCGAGAAAACCACCCTCACGATCGGCCTGATCGCGGTCATGGTCGCGGCCGTGCTCGCCGTGCTGCTGGCTCAGTCCCTGACCCGGCCGATCGTGCGGCTCACCGCGGCGGTCGAGGCGATCGGGCGTGGCAAGCCCGCGGAGATTCCGATAGAGGCGTCGGGCGAGACCGGAATGCTGGCGCGCGCCTTTGCCCGCATGGTCGAGGAGACCAAGGCGAAGACGTCGGCGCTCGAGCACGAGGTCGAGGAACGGCGTCGCACCGAGGCCGCGCGCGACCAACTCGCCGTCCGCGAGCGCCTGTTCAGCGCGGCGGTGGAATCCTCCGACGATTCGATCGTCATGCAGACGCTCGACGGCATCGTCATCGGCTGGAATGCAGCGGCCGAGCGCCTCTATGGCTACTCGGCCGATGAGGCGATGGGACAGCCCACCTCGATCCTGCTGCCGCCCGATCGCAGCGAAGAGGGCAAGGACTATCTCCGGCGCATTGCAGGGGGCGAGCGGATCGAGCATTTCGAAACCGTCCGGCTGCGCAAGGACGGCACGCCGGTCGAGATCTCGGTGAGCCTTTCGCCGATCAGGGGGGCGTCGGGCGAGATCATCGGCGCCTCCGGCTCGGCGCGCCGCCTCACCGACGCGCGACGGACCGAGCGGGCGCTGCAGCAGCAGCTCGAGGAGCGGCGCCAGCTCTTCGACGCCTCGCAGGATCTGATCATGATCATGAACTCGCGGGGTCATATCGTGCAGATCAGCCCGAGCTGCGAAGCCATTCTCGGCTACCGGCCCGACGAGATGATCGGTCGCAGCGGCGTCGATTTCATCCATCCCTCGCATCTCGAGCAATCCCGCGAGGACATGCGCGCGCTCCGGCGCGGCGAGCAGCCGAAGCTCTCGGACACGCGGTGCATCCACAAGGACGGGCGCGAGGTCTGGCTGTCCTGGCTCGGCAACTGGTCCGATCAGGCCAAGCGCTACTTCTTCGTCGGTCGCGACATGACCGAGGCAAGGCTCGCCGAGGAATCCCTGCGCGACAGCGAGCAGCTGGCCCGCAACATCGTCGAGACCGCGCTCGACGCCTTCATCCAGACCGACGAGCGCAGCATCATCCTGAACTGGAGCTCGCGCGCCGAAGAGCTGTTCGGCTGGCGCCGCGATGAGGTGCTGGGCCGGAGCTCGATCGACCTCATCGTCTCCCCCGGCGAGCGCGAGAGGGTCGCGGCCGGCCTCGCGCGCTTCCTCGAATCCAGGGAGGGACAGACGCTCAATCGCCGCCGCGAGCTGATGTGCTGCCGGCGCGACGGCAAGGAGTTCAAGGCCGAGCTGAGCGTCACGGCGCTGAGGCGCCGCGAGGGCGTCCTGTTCAACGTCTTCTACCGCGACCTCACCGACAAGATCGCGTCCGAAGAGCGCATCCGCCATGCCGAGAAGATGGAGGCGGTCGGCCAGCTCACCGGCGGCGTGGCGCACGACTTCAACAACATCCTCACCGTGATCACCGGGACGATCGAGATCCTCGCCGACGCGGTCGCCAAGGAGCCCGAGCTCGCGGCGATCACCCGGATGATCGACGAGGCGGCCGGCCGCGGCGCCGAGCTGACCCAGCACTTGCTCGCGTTTGCGCGCAAGCAGCCGCTACAGCCGCGCGAGATCGACATCAACTCGCTGATCGTCGATACGGCAAAGCTGCTGCGGCCGACGCTGGGCGAGCAGATCCTGATCGAATCGGTGTTCGAGGACGAGAACTGCGTCGCGATCGTCGATCCCAACCAGCTCACCACGGCGCTCCTCAACCTCGCGCTCAACGCCCGCGACGCCATGCCCGGCGGCGGCAAGCTGATCCTGGAGACGGGTGCCGCCTATCTCGACGAGGTCTATGCCAGCGTCAACGACGTCCGGCCCGGCCACTACGTGCTGATCGCCGTGAGCGACACCGGCAGCGGCATTCCGGCGAACATGCTGGCGCGGGTGTTCGATCCCTTCTTCACCTCGAAGGGGCCGGGCAAGGGCACCGGGCTCGGGCTTTCGATGGTCTACGGCTTCATCAAGCAGTCCGCCGGACACATCAAGATCTACAGCGAGGAAGGCCACGGCACCACGATCAAGATGTATCTGCCGCCCGGCAAGACGCCGACCGCGGTCGGCGACGGCGTGACGCCCGCGACGATCGAGGGCGGACACGAGACCATTCTGGTGGTCGAGGACGACCGGCTGGTGCGCGACTACGTGCTGGCGCAGCTGCATTCGCTCGGCTACGTCACCTTGCAGGCCGCGAACGCCGCCGAGGCGCTGGCGATCGTCGCCGCCGGAAAGCCGTTCGACCTGCTGTTCACCGACGTCATCATGCCCGGCAAGATGAACGGGCGGCAGCTCGCCGACGAGCTGTTGAAGACGCGCCCCGATCTCAGGGTGGTCTACACCTCAGGCTATACCGAGAACGCGATCATCCATCACGGCCGGCTGGATTCCGGCGTGCTGCTGCTGGCAAAGCCCTATCGCAAATCGGATCTGGCGCGGATCATCCGCAAGGCGCTGAGCGCGTGAGGCGCGCTCTCTTGTCCCGGACGCACTGCAGCGCCGTAAGCGCATTCACGCGCGTCTTCGACGCGCTATGGCGCTGCTGTGCAGAGCCGGGACCCAGAACTTTGAGCCGTGAAGTCGGAGAGATGGGCCCCGGCTCAGCGGCGAATCATTTCATGATGCACCGCGTCCGGGGCACGAGAGAGAACCAGCCCTACGACGCGCGCTGGGCGGCGGTCATCACGATGCGGATCAGGTCGGCGGCATTGCGGGCGCCGAGCTTCTTCATGATGTTGGCGCGGTGATCCTCGATGGTGCGCGGGCTGATGCCGAGGGTGCGGCCGGCTTCCTTGTTGGACGCGCCGGAGGCGAACTGCTCGAGCACCTCGCGCTCCCTGCGCGTCAGCGGCTCGCGGCCGGGGAAATGCAGCGAGCTGAATTTCGGCGACGCGTTCTCTGCCTGCCTGCGTGCATAGGCGCCGATCGCCTCGTCGAGGCGGCCGACGATCTCGCTGCCGCGGAACGGCTTCTCGATGAAATCGAGCGCGCCGTTCTTGATGGCGCTGACCGCCATCGCGATGTCGCCCTGGCCGGAGATCATGAAGATCGGCGCAGGATAATCCTCGCCGTGCAGCTCCCTCAGAATGTCGAGACCCGACTTTCCGGGAATGTGCACATCGAGCAGGATCGCAGCCGGCGTGCGGTTTCGCGCGACGGAGAGCAGCGCTGCGCCGTCCGCAAAACAGATCACCTCATAGCCCGCCGCCTTCAACACCATCGACAAGGTGTCGCGAACGGCAGGGTCGTCGTCGACCACGAAGATTTCACCGCGAGAGCTTTGTTCGGCCATGTGCCACATCCAGTTGGCATGAAGGACTCGCGTCCGCGCCTCCCGTTATGGCGTTCGGCGCGGATTCGGCCCACCCGTATTTGTACGGGACATGGACTTAACGCACAAGTAGCGGCGAGGTGCCTAATTGCGGGAGACGGAGAATATCCATGCTAAATTACGCAGGCACACCCCCGCTCGCTGCGATGGCTGACGCCGACAGCCGTCAGTTGATCACAGCCGAACTTCGCTCTCTGATCGCGCGCATCGACCTCAGTATGCGTCTGATCGACGCGGCCATGACCACGGACGACATCGAGCCGGAGGACGATAGCGCTACCGCGGGTTCCAGCGAGATCTTCGTGCTCGACGACGTAACGCCCCGCTTTGCCACGGCAAGCGCCGCCCTCAACGCCTGCCGGGCGGAGCTCGACCACGCGCTGCAGCAGCTGTCGGAAGCGGGTCCCGCATAGCCGCCGCACGCGGCTTGTCCGCCGCGGCGCCCGGCATGGCTGCTCCGCGGCCTAGGCGCGGTGCCGCTCCACGATTGCGTCGCTCGCCACACCACCCCAGGTGTGAATCGCCGGCAGGCCCATCGCGGTCTTGCCGAGGTTGGCGAGGCTGATGCGCAGGGCCGCGAGGTCGAGCGGCTTGGGCAGGCTCTGGAGCCCGATCCCGACCGAACGGGCGAAGCTGCGGGCGGCACTGCGGCGCTTGCCGTCCATGCCGCTGATGACGATCACCGCACCGGCGAATTTGGCCTCGGCCATCTCGCGCAGCACGTCGATGCCGTCGCCGTCTTCCAGCACGAGATCCAGCGTCACGCAGTCGAAGCGCGCGGCACGGAGCTTCTCGATCGCCTCCGCCACCGACGGGGCCACGGTGACCTCATGGCCGGCCTGCTTGGCGGCGACGGTGATCAGGCTGCGCTGCGTGGCGTCGTCGTCGACGACCAGGAGCTGGAGCGCGCGCCGCTCGGCGACGTCGGGCAGGTTCGAGGTGACGGGGGAGAGGGAACTTCTGGGCATTGCCGTATCCTGCGATTGAGACGGGCAATGGTTGCACGGCGCGCGCTTAGGCCCCGTAAAGCCGCTGCGGCAAATTCATTCCGATGTTTCAGCAAATGTAAAGCAACGCGGAAAGACGCACCAAGCGCCGCGCCGATCAGGCCGCCGCGTCGTGCCCGCCGGCCGCGCCGCGCTTCTTCCTGTTCTTGCCGCGCAGGAACTGGATGTCCATTTCGGCGCCGTTGACGCGCACCAGTTCGCAGCGGCGGTAGGCAAGGCCGGTGGACGACAGCAGCAGGAAGAATTCCTTCAGATTCAAGCCCTGGATCGAGCCTTCGACCGTGAGGATGGCATCGGTGTCGGAGATGGCGTTGAGCTTGCAGTCGCGGCGCCAGGTCCCGTCGATGGCCATGATGCAGACATCATAGCCGCGACTGAACGTCACGCGCTCCGCACCTTTTCCATCCTCGGCCATCTTATCGCCCTGCCATCACGGCCATGCGCGGCGGCACAGCGCCGACCGGCGGCTTGGCTGCGGCTGCGCGCGGATCGTTCGGCTTGTAGAGACCGCGCCGATCCGGGATCGGCCTGAACGTATCGGTCAGTCCGACCACGGTTTCCGCCGCGCCGAGCACCAGGAAGCCGTCGGGCTCGATCTGGCGCGCCAGGCGGTTGAAGATGTTGATCTTGGTGTCCTGGTCGAAATAGATCAGCACGTTGCGGCAGAAGATGACGTCGAAGGTGCCGAGCTGGGCGAAATCGTGCAGCAGGTTGAGCTGCCTGTGCTGGATCATCGCCCGCAATTCGGGATTGATCTGCCAGGTCTCGCCGGTCTGCTTGAAGTATTTCACCAGCATCTGGATCGGCAGGCCGCGCTGCACCTCGAACTGGCTGTAGATGCCGGACTTGGCCTTCTCCAGCACCTCCTGCGACAGGTCGGTCGCGATGATCTCGACGCGCCAGCCGGTGAGGGCCGCGCCCATCTCCTTCAGGCACATCGCCAGCGAATAGGGCTCCTGCCCGGTCGAGCCGGCGGCGCACCAGATCCGCACGCTGCGCCTCGCGGCGCGCGCCTTGATGACCTCGGGCATGATGTGGTCGCGGAAATGATCGAACGGGACCTTGTCGCGGAAGAAGAAGGTCTCGTTCGTGGTCATGGCTTCGACCACGTCGACGATCAGCTGGCGCGAGCCGGCCTGCAGCTTCTGCACGAGGTCGGTGATGCCCGAGAGCCCGGCCTTGCGGGCGAGCGGCAGCAGGCGGCTTTCGATCAGATATTGCTTGTCTGCGGACAGGTCGAGACCGGAATTGTCCTTCAGGAATTTGCGCAGGTACTCGTACTCGGTCGGGGTCACGGATGGCCTCTTCGAAGCTGTACTGGAACACTCTGGCCCAAGCACTCGGGCCAGATACACTCAGACCATGGCTTGTCCGACCGGGATCAAACCAACTTCAGCGAACTTGTCGGCGATGATGTCTTTGTCGAAGGGCTTCATGATGTACTCGTTGGCGCCGCCGCTGAGCGCCTGAGCGATATGAGCCACATTGTTCTCGGTGGTGCAGAACACCACCTTGGGCTGGTCGCCACCGGGCAGGCGGCGCATGTGGCCCATGAACTCGAAGCCGTCCATGACCGGCATGTTCCAGTCGAGCAGCACCGCGTCGGGCAGCTGCCGCTGGCAGATCTCGAGCGCCTTCGAGCCGTCCTCGGCTTCGGTGACTTGGAATTCAAGTCCTTCCAGGATCCGGCGTGCGATCTTGCGCACGACGCTGGAATCATCGACCACCAAACACGTTTTCATTTCGGTTCTCCGGCTTCGATGTTTCGTTGGCTCACGCAGCCATCTGCACTTCGGTCTTCAGCTCGAGCACGCGGTCGACGTCGAGCACGACCATGAGCTGGCCGTCGAGACGGTGGACACCGCCGGCGAGCTTGGCCATGCGGGGATCGAGGTTGACGGGGTTCTCTTCCATGCCGGCCTCGGGCAGGCGCAGCACCTCGCCGATCTGGTCGATCAGCAGGCCATAGGATTCACCGCGCAGATCGACACCGACCGCCATCGGTACCTTGCCGTCCTCGGCCTTGGGCAGGCCGAGACGGGCGCGCATGTCGACCACGGTGACGATGCGGCCGCGCAGGTTCAACACGCCCGCGATCTCGCGCGAGGACAGGGGAACGCGGGTGACGCGCTCGGGCATGAACACGTCCTGGACGCGGGAGATCGGCAGGCCGAACAGCTGGCCGCCGATCATCGCGGTGACGTACTCGACCATGGCGCCTTCGGCGGATTGGGTCTTGGTGCTCATCTCAGTGTCTCCTGATCCCTGTCCTGCTTACGCCGCTGCCCGGCTCAGCTCGGAGGCGCCGGCGGCGCCCGCGGTCTGCTCCTTCAGCGCCGCGATCAGACCGGGACGGTCGAACTTGGCGACATAATCGTGGAAGCCGGCCTGCCGGCCGCGCTCGATCGCCGCCGGCGACACCAGCGCCGAGAGGCCGATGATCGGCGTCGCGGCGAGGTTGTTGTCGGAGCGGATGGTCTCGGCGAACTCGAACCCGTTCATGTCCGGCATCTCGATGTCGGTCAGGATCACGTCGAAGCTCTGCGCGCGCAGCGCCGCCAGGCCCTCCTGCGCGGTCGGCGCGGTGCGGACGCGGTAGCCCGCCGCCTTCAGCACCGGGGCCAGCATGTTGCGGAAGAAGGCGCTGTCGTCCACCAGCAGGACCGACTGCGAGTGCATCGACGGCTTCATCTCCTTGCGGGTGAACCAGTCGGCGAACGCCATCGGCAGGAAGTGGCCGACGTCGATCACTTCGGTGGCTTGGCCCTTGATCACGGCCGAGCCCAGGATGCCGGAGGACGAACCGCCGACCTCGATGTTGAGGCGTTCCTCGACGATGTCGATGATCTCGTCGACGACGAGGCCCATGGAGCGGCCGTCATCGGCGAACACCAGGATCGGCTGGGCGCCCTGGCTGGCGATGGTGACGCTCTCCATGGCCACCAGCGGCATCAGCTGCTCGCGGTACTGCACCATGTAGCGGCCGTTGGAGAACTCGATCTTGTCGGCGGGCAGCTCTTCGAGGCGCGTGACGAGCCCGAGCGGGACCGCCTTGGGCTGCGACGAGCCGGCGCGGAACACCAGCAGCGAGGTGGTCTGCTCGCCCGAGCCGATGTGGTGGGCGCCGTTCTCGTCGCCCATGTCGTGGGCCGAGGAGCCGGCGGCGCCGAGCGCCTTGGCAATGCCGTTGGGGTCGATGATCATGATCACCGCGCCATCGCCCAGAATGGTGTTGCCGGAGAACATGTCGATGTGACGCAGCTTCGTCGACATCGGCTTCACCACGATTTCTTCGGTGTGGAAGACGCCGTCGACGACGATGCCGAAGGTCTGGCTGCCGACCTGCGTCACCACGATGAAGCCGTTCTCGGGATCTGAGGCCGCGCCGTCGTCGATCTTGAGCAGCTTCTTCAGGTGGATCAGCGGCAGCAGCTTGTTGCGCAGACGAAGAACCGCGGTGTCCTTGATGCGCTCGATGCGGTGCTCTGAGTTGGCGCGGGCACGGACCAGCTCGACCACCGAGAGCTGCGGGATCGCAAAACGATCACCGGCGGCCTCAACGATCAGCGCCGAGACGATGGCGAGCGTCAGCGGGATCTTGATGGTGACGGAAGAGCCTTCACCGGCCACCGACTTGATGTCGATGGTGCCGCCGATCTGGTCGATATTGGTGCGCACCACGTCCATGCCGACACCGCGGCCCGAGACCGAGGTGATGGCGGCAGCAGTGGAGAAGCCCGGCGCGAAGATGAACTTGTGGATCTGGGCTTCGCTCATCTTCTCGAGCTCGGCCTCGGTGACGAGACCGGACGAGATCGCCTTGGCCTTGATCTTCTCGGTGTTGAGGCCGCGGCCGTTGTCGGCGATGCAGATGATGATGTGGCCGCCCTCGTGATAGGCGGAGAGGCGAATGGTGCCCTGCTCGCCCTTGCCGGACGCAACGCGCTCGGCGGGGGTCTCGAGGCCATGGTCGGCGGAGTTGCGCACCATGTGGGTGAGCGGATCCTTGATCAGGTCGAGCACCTGGCGGTCGAGCTCGGTGTCGGCGCCGTGCATCTCCAGCTCGATCTGCTTGCCGAGTTCGCTGGAGAGATCGCGGACGATGCGGGGCAGCTTCTGCCAGGCATTGCCGATCGGCTGCATGCGCGTCTTCATGACGCCTTCCTGCAGCTCGGCGGTGACGTTGGAGAGGCGCTGCAGCGGCACCTTGAACTCGGTGTCCTCGTTGCGCCTGCTGATCTCCAGCAGCTGGTTGCGGGTCAGCACCAGCTCGGAGACCATGGTCATCAGGTGCTCCAGCGTATCCACGTTGACGCGGATCGACTG
>NZ_LVEM01000004.1 GCF_001641335.1 Bradyrhizobium stylosanthis | reverse complement strand
TCTCATCGCACGACGGCGGGCAACGGTAGAGACCACCTTTGCGACCCTCAAACGCCGGATGCGGCTCACTTGCATCCGCTACGTCGGAATCACCAAGGCAAGCGGACAAGTCCTGCTTGCCTCCATCGCCTTCAACATGAGGCGGTGGGCCACGATCGCCGCGTGAGACGCCCGCCAAGGGCGCCGACTACCGTCTCGGCCTCACAAAAAGACGCAGACGCAGCCCTCTCTCGACGTTTCCTGCCCCAAAAATGCAATAGCGCAACAGGCCCACAAGGGGAGAGGGAAAGAACCTCACTCCTTCAGATCATTCACCCGCTTCACCCACGCCCTGACATCCGTGAGCACCTGTGGCAGCAGGGCCTTGACCTCCGGCACGGTCATGCCGGGCTTGATGCGGGGGTCGTAGAGCAAATTGAGAATGTACTGGTCGTAGACGTCGAAATAGCCCATCGAGACGTTGTCGTTGAACATCGTCCACGGCACGCTCGCGGTGTCGTTGATCGGCCCGAGCGATTGCAGCAGCTCCTCATAGGCGCAGTCGAGGAAGGTGAAATCGCCATTGTCGACGGTGAGGATGACGTCGGAATGCTCGATCTCGAAATTGTCGTTCTTGCGGAAGCCGGACAGGCATTGCGGATCGAGCGAGGTGCGGATCTCGCGCGCCTTTTCCACGCCGTAGAAACTGGTGAGGGTGCGGAACAGGTCGCGGTCGCGCACCAGCTTCACCCGCACATTCGCGGCCTCGCTGCTGTCGATCATGGCGATGTCGAGATGCTGCACGCGCTTGCCGATGTCGGCGACGACCTTTGCAAGCTGCGCCTTGCGCTCGGCGCGTTCGCTCTCGACGAACACGCGCACCGGCCCGTCGAACTTGCGGATGCGGTCGACGCGGCCGGCGAGGTGGTATTCGGCGCCGAACGCGGTCTTGAGAAAACCTTCGACGATCTCGCCGTCGGAAAAGCTTTTCCGCTCGGCGCGCTGGCGCGAGGCGATCGCGGGCAATTCGCCCGCGGCGGCCATGGTAGCGGTGTCAGGGATAGATGTGAGCGCGGCGAGCGCCAGCAGGGCGAAACGGAAGGCAGCCGAGGGCGAGGTCAATGCGCTCATCGTCACCCGACGCTGCCGTATTCGCGTCGCGTGCACAAGACCGCAAATTCACGCGGCCCGCAGGTTCCCAATCACGGTGCCGTAGGGTGGGCAAAGGCGCGAAGCGCCGTGCCCACCATCTCCAGGCCGTGGGCACGCTTCGCTTTGCCCACCCTGCGGCACTTCGCGCGGGTCTAGTTGTTCAGCACCACCACGGTGGTGCCGACCCCGACGCGGCTGTAGAGGTCGCTCACGTCGTCATTGGTCATGCGGAAGCAGCCGGACGAGACCGCCTGGCCGATCGTCTCCGGCTCGTTGGAGCCGTGGATGCGGTAGAGCGTCGAGCCCAGATACATCGCGCGGGCGCCGAGCGGATTCTCGATGCCGCCCTTCATGTGGCGCGGCAGGTCCGGCCGGCGCGCCAGCATCTGCGACGGCGGGGTCCAATCCGGCCATTCCTTCTTGGCGGTGATCTTGTGCACCCCGCCCCAGCGGAAGCCGTCGCGGCCGACGCCGATGCCGTAGCGCAGCGCCTGGCCGTTCTGGAGCACCAGATACAGCCGGCGCTCAGAGGTGTTCACCACGATCGTGCCGGGGGCGTAGGTGCCGTTGTACATGACGGTGGTGCGGGGGATCGGGCTGGAGCCGCCGCGGAAGAAGTTCGGTCCGCCGCCCATGATGTCGCGGGAGTCGAACTCCTCGGCGAAGACGCCGCCGGCCGTGGCGGTCAAGAGTGCGATGGCGGCAATCGGCGCGGCAAAAAACCGGATCATTGTCTCCCCCGGAAAAAATTCTCTTCAACACAGGCCAGAGGTCATATTTGCGGGCTTTTCGCAAGCCACGGCCCCGTGAGGGCCGCCATGCCCGGCGATTGGCGTTACCAAATCGCCAACTGCGCCGATTTGCCGGAAAGCGCCAGAGCGTTCTCAGGCGAAGTGGATACCGGTTCGCATCGCGAAAACGCGTCGAAACAGGAAGCTGATGCCCCGTTCCGATGCCATCGGAACGGGGCATTAGCCAAGCCAGCGGATCGTCATGCGGGGCAGGGCCGCGATGCCCCCTATTGCTTTGACGCGGCCTGCGAACAATGATTGACCGGACGGATCACTGAAAATCGCCGGTTGCGGGAGCAAGAAGAATGAATGGTGCGGAAAGCCTGGTGCGGACGATGGTCAAGGGTGGGGTCGACGTCTGCTTCACCAACCCCGGCACCTCCGAGATGCATTTTGTCGCGGCGCTCGACCGCGTGCCCGGCATGCGCTGCGTGCTCGGCCTGTTCGAAGGCGTGGTGACGGGCGCGGCCGACGGCTATTTCCGCATGAAGGGCACGCCGGCCTCGACCCTGCTGCATCTCGGCCCCGGCCTCGCCAATGGCCTGGCCAACCTGCACAACGCCAAGAAGGCCAATTCCGGCATCGTCAACATCGTCGGCCAGCATGCCGTCTACCACATCGACTACAACGCGCCGCTGACCTCCGACATCGAGGGCCTGGCCCGGCCGATGTCGTCCTGGGTCCGGACCTCGCCGAATTCCAAATCGGTCGCCGCCGACGGCGCCGCGGCCATCGCCGCCGCCAAGAGCGCGCCGCCGCAGATCGCCACCCTGATCCTGCCCGCCGACACCGCCTGGAACGAGGCCGACGGCATCGCCGAGGTGCCGGCCGAGCAGCAGCGCGCCAGCTATTCGCCGCAGGCGGTCGACAAGGCCGCGAAGATCCTGCACGGCGACGGCGAGGGCACGCTGCTGCTGATGACCGGCAGCGCGCTGAGCGAGCAGGGCCTGGCCCTCGCCGAACGCATCGCCGGCAAGACCGGCTGCACCGTGATGGGGCCGACCTTCCGCCCGAAGATGGCGCGCGGCCGCGGCCGCTACTCGATCGACCGCATCCACTACGTGATCGAGAACGCGCTGCCGATGCTGGCCAAGTTCCGTCACATCGTGCTGGTCGAGTCCGACGATCCCGTGGCGTTCTTCGCCTATCCGAACAAGCCGAGCATGCTCAAGCCCGAGGGCTGCGAGGTGCACCGCATGACCTCCTGGGGCGAGAATTCGATCGCGGCGCTCGAAGCGCTCGCCGGCGCGGTCAAGGCCAGCGCCAAGGACGTCAAGCCGCAGGCGTTGCAGGAGCTGGTCAAGCCGACCGGCGCCCTGAACTTCGCCTCGATCGCACAGGCGATCGCCTGCGCGATCCCCGAGAACGCCATCATGGTCGATGAGTCCCTGACCACCGGCCGCGGCTTCTTCCCGCCGACCGCGGCAGCGGCGCCGCACGACTGGCTGCAGAACATGGGCGGCTCGATCGGCTTCTCCACGCCGCTCTCGATCGGCGCCGCGATCGCCTGCCCGGACCGCAAGGTCATCACCATGGTCGGTGACGGCAGCGCGATGTACACGATCCAGTCGCTGTGGACGCAGGCCAGAGAGAACCTCAACATCGTCACCATCGTGTTCGCCAACCGCATCTACCAGATCCTGCGCGGCGAGTTCGACAATGTCGGCGCCGGCGAACCCGGCCAGCGCGCCAACGACATGCTCCGCCTCGACCGTCCGACGCTCGATTTCGTCGCGCTGGCCAAGGGCATGGGCGTGCCGGGCCGCGCCGTCACCAACGCCGACGAGTTCAACAAGGCGCTGGCCGAAGCCGTCGCCGAGCCCGGTCCGCGGCTGATCGAAGTCCAGATGTAGCGCTGGCCGATCGTGCCGCGAATTCCGGCCTCATCCTGAGGAGCCCGCGGAACGCGGGCGTCTCGAAGGATGACGATAGGAGGGATATGGGCCTTCATGGTTAGACGCGCGTTCCGCGCTCCTCACCATGAGGGTCCGGGGGCGGCGCAACGGAGTGCGCGTGAGGGGTCGGGGGCACGATGCAGACCGAGCTGAACAAGGTGATCGCGGCGCTCCGGGACTTCTACGCCCACGAGGATTTTCTGTTCGAGAAGGACATCGGCGAGCGCGCGGTGACGCACCGCTTCGCAGTCTATCTGGAACGGCAGTTTTCCGGCTGGGCGGTCGACTGCAATTACGACCGGCTCGGCGAGCGCACGCTGCACCTGCCCCACGGCACCATCATCTCGACCGACGATCATCTCGGCAAGTCGATCTATCCCGACGTCGCCGTGCATCAGCGCGAGATCCCGAACAATCTGCTCACCGTGGAAATCCGCAAGGCGAGCAACCACACGCCGCTGGAGCACGACCAGCACAAGCTGCGGGCGCTCACCGACGTGCATGTCTGGTTTCCCTACTGGATCGGCGTGCTGCTGGTGCTGGACCGGCAGCATGTGACGATGTCGGAAGTCTATGTCAGCGGCGCCGTCGATCAGGCGCAGTCACTCTGGTTTGCGGAGCGGCTGGATGAGATCGGTCTCGGGACTGCGCATAAGACCGCGCCGTGACAAGGCCGCCCGCATAGCGCGGGCGGCCCTTCGCATCATCGTCGTAGAGGCAACCTCAGTGCAGCGGATCGCCCTGACCGAGCGCGTAGGCGACGAGATCCTTCAGCGCGAAGCCGGGGCCCGTCACCGGCGTCCATTGCGGGTCCTGCGACAGCACGGAGGAATTGTCGCCGAACAGCATGCCGAGGAAGACTTCTGCGACGATGCGGCCGCCGACAGGGCCGAGCTGCGGCGTGTTGATGCCGCCCGCCGGCGCGCCGGTGGCGGGGATGGCGACCGCGGTCTGGAACTGCCGCGCCTCGGCCAGGATGTAGGCCCACAGCGGGCAATTGCCGGCGAACACGCCGTTGGCGATGGACGCGATCGGCGCCTGCGGATCGTCAGGGCCCGGCTCGTCGACGGCCTTGCCGATGATGATCTGATCGTCGGCCAGCGGCGTCAGGTTCATTGCTCTCGCGACAGCCTGGCCCGAGGGCAGGCCAAGCCGCCAGCCGCGCTCGAGATTGCGCAGCGCCAGCGAGGCCGGATTGGACGCGACCTCCGGCGGCAGCTTGCGCAGCGGATCGACCAGCGACGTGTCGATGCGATAGGCGAACTGGAGGCGCCGCTTGTTGTCGGGATTGGTGTCGTCGTCCTCGACGCCGTAGGCGCGCGTGTCGAGATCGATGAAGCGGCCCCAGTCGATGGCCCGCCCCGGGCCCATGGCACGGAAACCGGTCAGCGCGTTCTTGTCCGGGTTGTTCGGATCGGGGAAGATCTGCAGCAGCATGTTGTCCGCATCGTTCAGCCGGTAGCCGGGGCGGATCATGGAGTGCCCGAGCCGGTAGGCCGCGACCGAGAACTCGACCGGCATGAACGGATAGGTCTTCCAGTGATAATGGGCGAGCTTGCTGCGGTCGTAGCGGCCCGCGGTCTTCAGCTCGTCCAGCACGCTGGCGTGAACGATGCGCGGCAGGAAGTCGTTCAGCACGACGTATTGATAATGGAAGCGGACGCGCTGCTGCACGTCCTCGAACGACAGGCTGTCATTGTCGTCGACCATGCGGTTGTGGAAGCGCAGCATCAGGGCCTGGAACTGCGAGACGATGCTGTTCTCGTCGTTGCGGGGATCGCCGATCAGCGCGCGGCCCTTGAAGCGCGGCAGGTCGCTGGTGTCGGCAACGCCGGTGCCGCTCACCTTGTCGCCGAGGCGGAACTTGATGCCGTCATACATGTAGGGCTGATCGTTCGGCCCGCGGCCGTAGACGTTGTCCATGTCGAACGACGGCGTGCGGAAGTCGACGAGCCCGTCGGGATCCTGCTGCCGGGTCAGCGAGCTCACGGGATCGAAGGTGATGTCGTGGTCGATGAACTGGCCGAAATAGGTGTAGAGCGAGGGAATGCCGCTCTCTTCCGCGTCCGGACCGTCCTTCGGCGCGTCGAACTTGCCGACCATCTTGTCGGCCAGCGCTGAAAGGTTGGCGACGTTGGCGGCGTCGTTTGCACCGAATGTCGCCGGAGAGAGCTTGCGGAACATGCGGCCGAAGCGGCCTTGCGAAAGCGGCGAACGGGTGGCGTTCAATCCGCGCGGAACAATTGCGTGGCGGCTGCTCATTTCAAATTCCTCCCTGAAAAAGTCACGACGGAACGAATAAAGCTAAAGTTGTTCGCAACAGAATATGCAGGCAAAGCTAGATCAGGGATTCCGGCGTGCGACAAGCCGTCGCTTCACACTGTGCGCGATGGCGGTGCTGTTCCGACATGGAGGAGGCGAGCAAGCTGCGGCTGCGCTTTGCAAATTTTTCCCGCGATGGTGACGGATAACATTCTCGTCATCGACGCGCGCGAGCGGCTTGATGCGGTGTCGACGCGCCGGGCCGCCGGCGCGGTCGATCGTCGTCACGTGAAGATTGTGGCGGCGCGCGCGTGATGCCGCGCGCGCCGCAACCACATCAGTAGAAGCGCTGCTGCGAGAAGGCGTAGCGCGGATTGACGCCGCAATAGGCCGACGTGCCGGAGGCCGAGGCCTGACATTGCTGATAGGTCGCGAACTGGCAGTTGCCGGGATAGCCCCAGATGCGGCCCTGCAGGCAATAGCGATCGTTTGCAGAATGCGCCTGGGCCGCCGGGGATGCTACGGCGAGCAGCGCGGCGAACGAGGCGAGGGCGAGGATGGTGCGACGCATTTCAATCTCCTTCGAGGACTGTAAATGAGGAACACCAGCTCATTCTGCGTGTTCCGGGACGTGTCCGACACTTTGTCGTGCTTGTCTTGGTGTCCGCAGTGGGCGGCGCGTTCAACATGGGCGTATGATGCGGCAAGCTGCGGCGAGCAATGTGATCTCGGCCACAGTTCGCCGCTGGCGTCCGGCCTATGTTGAGCGGACGTTTCACGAGCGGATCTGGACGCGTTGGTCCCTGCGGGCCACGCTTTGCTCATTCGGGGCAGGTCATTTTTTGGAGGTTCTGATGCAAAGATCATATTTGCTGGCTGCGACAGCAGCGCTGGCGCTTCTTGCGCAATCGTCATTCGCTCTGGCGCAGAGCACACCGGCCGCCGGCGGGACCGCGGCGCCTGCGGCGACAAATACTGCGCCGGCCGCGACAACGACGCCCGCCGCAACCACTGACACCAGCCAGTCGTCCGACTCCAAGAAGAGCGCGTCGAAGAAGCCGGCGAAGAAGAAGATGACGCGGCAGCAGGAGATCGATCACTCGGTCGACAGCGGCACCGTGCCCGCGCGCTACCGCAGCTCGGTGCCGAAGCAGTACCAGCAATATATTCCGTTCGAGAAGCAGTGATCTCCCGGCGATGCGCAAGCATCGTCCGGAAGCGCCGCGTTGGCTGGCTCCTCACTATGAGGATCTGATATCTGGCCGCGCAACGTGCCCTCATCCTGAAGGCCCGCCGTCAGGCGGGCGTCTCGAAGGATGGGCCGCGAGCTGCGAGGCAAGGGCCTGCGACACATCCCTTGTGGCGGTCTGCCGAAGCGGTGCTAAGGTAAGCTCGGGCCGAAGGGAGTGCCGGGGGACGGAATGAGCGACGACGTGAAGGATGCTGGCCTCGTGGCCATGATCAGCAGCATCCTCGGAGGCAACAAGCGCGCAGACATCGTTGCTCCGCCGCCGCTCGCTGAGGTTCCGCCGACCGTGCCGACGAGCGGATCCGAGCCGGCCGAGGCGGCGCCGCCCGCTGCGGTCCCGGTCAAGGACGAGGCTGAGCCCAATACCGCGCCGCCCCCCGCCAAGCCGGCCGAACCGCCCGCGCGGATCGCCACGACGCCGGACGGCAGGCAATTGCTGCCCGCGGAGGCGATCGCCGATCTCGTGCTCGGCGAGCTCCGCAAAATGGAGGATTTCCCCGCGTCCGGCGCCTCGGTCACGGTCTATGGCTACCGGCACTGGAACGCGATGATCACCTTCGCGCCGTTCTCGACCTCGTTCCAGAACGCGACGCGGTTCCGCCAAGCCATGCCGGATCTCGTCTTCAAGCTCCGTCGTTTCGTCGCACTTGAGATATAGTGGAGGTCATCGGCGGCGCACGGCGCGCCCCCGGACCATTCGACAGGATACTTGAATTGAGCGTCGCCTTTACCAAGGAAGATAGTGCGGAGACGGCATCCGAGACGCTGCTGCCGGATCGCCCGATCTCGCCCCATCCGAACCTCGTGACGGAAGCCGGCCTGCAGGCCCTGCAGACGCAGCTGCAACAGGCGCGCGAGGCCTATGAGGCCGCGCAGGCCATCGACGACGTCAACGAGAAACGCCGGCAGTCAGCAGTTCCCCTGCGCGACGTCCGCTATCTGACCGAACGGCTACGCACGGCGCAGGTCGTTGCGAAGCCGGAGTCCTCGGATACCGTCGCCTTCGGCAGCACCGTCACGTTCAGCCGTGCCGACGGCCGCGTGCAGACCTATCGCATCGTCGGCGAGGACGAAGCCGACCCGAAAGCCGGCTCGATCTCCTTCGTGGCGCCGGTGGCGCGGTCGCTGATGGGCAAGGCGGCCGGCGACGTCGTCGGCTCGGGCGCGCAGGAGATCGAGATTGTGTCGATTGCGTAAGATGGCCTTCGCCGTGTCAGCGAAACGAAGCCCGATGGCCGCATGAAACGTTTTCTGTCGGGAGCGTTGCCGTTCTACGCGCTGGCGGCACTTGCCATGTGCATGTACCTCGTCCTGTACAGGACGAGCCTGTTCGACCTGAACACCATCGTCCAGGATGCGACTGGTTCTGCGTGGTTTCCGGTCTTCATGTTCGTCTGCGTGCTGCTGGAGTCGGTCTTCCCGTATTTCGGCTACTTTCCCGGAACCGCTCTGATCCTGATGTCGGTGGCGCTCACGCCGAAATCCGCGGATGTCCCGGTTTTCGTCATGGCGTGGCTGGCCATCATCGTCGGCGCCGTCCTGAGTTACGGACAGGCGCGTTTCTTCAGGCCGTTCCTGCAGCGGGTTGCTTCAAAGGCGGCGCTGAGGCGGTGCGAGTCCCTGTTCGACGCCTACGGTCCCTACGCGCGCATTGCCCTGTTCGTTCATCCCAACGCCTGCGCGATGTATTTTACCGCACTCGGCCTGCTCGGCCGGAGATTGACCGCGGAACTCGCCTATCTCTGCGTGGGTGCCGCGGCCGCGGTGAGTATCCTGTTCGTCATCGTGACCAGGCTGGTGTCGTCCGTCGGTCCCACCGATGACGGGCAATTGCAGGTGCTGCTCGCGGCAGCCCTCGTCGCCATCGGGACACTCGTCGGTCTCTACGCAGCCCTTCGGCCGCAGCGGGCGGCTTGAGACTTGATCGCGCGCCGCGCTCGGCTATTTCGCAAAGCAGGTTGCCAGCGACGCAGTCAACTCCTCCAGACCAAATCGGCGTTGAAGACCATCCTGTTCAAGTACGAGCGCTTGATGAGCCAGCTTCATCAAGCCGACGCTGCTGTTGTGCCAGTTTGGTTCGCGAGCGACTTTGTGCAGGTCTCGAACGAACGTCGGCCGAGGCCGCCTAGCCTCTTCCGAGTTTGGTTTCAGCCAGTGTGCGAATTTTCCTGAATGCAGCTGATACGAAAAGTGGTCTCTGATGGGCTTGTCCCCCTCGATCACGATGAGGAACGAGAACTCGGGACGCAACGTGATCAGATCGAGGACAACGCCAAGGAAGCGAATGTGGAATCTTCCAGCCTCCTCGAGCTCTGCGATCCGCTGCATTCCTTTTAGTTCGGAAACGGGGATGTCGCCTGTTGGCCCTTCGGCGCTTGCGTCCTTGTCGTCCGCGCACTCCTCCAGGAACTCTCTCTTGAGCGCGATCCTCAGGTCGAACTGGTCGGAAACATCCTCAAACCTGTCGTGTTCCGTGCCGAAGATCTCGAAGCCACCGGCGGGTGGAAATTGCTTCGCCCGAGGCGAGACCGCGACATCGTCGTTGCGCGTGATCCGAACCGTGCTCCAGGCACCCTCGTCTCGGTAGAGAACAAGTGCCTGGACGCTGACGAGCGGGAAGCATTCGCCGGCTTTGCCGATGCTGAGGCCTGATCCGCCATTCCTCGTCGAAAGGTGGAGTTTGGGACGATTGTCGACCAAACTGGCGGCTTCGTGCGGAGGCATGCCGAAGGCATGGGTCAAACGGTGCTCCAGAATGTGGTTGGAGAGCACGTTTTCCATATACGTGCAGATCGTCGCGCTGAAATCCTGAACGACAAAGTGCTCGTCGAGCTGCAGTTCCCGGAGCGCGAAGCCGATCATATTGGGGCGGCGGATCTTTCCCGCATGGATCATCAGTTTGGCGTACTCCAGCTTTTCCCCCGAAAGATCTTCGGGAAACCGTACCGCGCTGGAGCCTGATAAGTTGGGAAATTGCCTTGGGTCGCGTCTCTCGATGGAATCAATCGACCTTGGAAAAAGCAGCTTGTGCTCGAACTCCGTCCGGACCTGATTGCCGGGCAGGCAGATGACCGAATGCGATCTGCCGTAAAGAGCCGGAAACGCGAACGGTCCGAGCTTGGACTTGGGGCCGAGCAGCTGGGAATAGTGGCGTTGCAATTGTTCGTCGCGCCAGTCTGCAAATCCCGGCGCATGACGAGATCGTTTCAGCTCCTCGTCTTTTTGCTTTGCCCAGGTCGTCAAATCATAGAGCGAAATGACCGACGGGGCGGATTCGAGCGCATTGCTCGTGATCGCCGGTGCGGTTTGCGCCGCAGCTTTGGCCTCTGTTCTTCGGTACGCATCCATCAGGCATCGACGATGGTCAACGTGTGCTTCCGGATTCGCTCCAAAGAACACTCTAGCAATGACCTCGATCCTGTCCCGGTGGGGGAGATCCTCTTTCAGCCAGCCTCTAACGGCGCGATCGCTGACGCCGACGGCATGTGCAAAATCCTTAGTCCCCCAACCGTTCCCTAGTCGACCATTCTGAGCCTTCTCGTCGAGGTACCACCGAAGAACCGCAGCAAAGTCCTTATCGGGTGGAGGAAGCCTGAGGGTCACGCCGCCCGCACGATCCTGACCTGCCTCAGCCATTTCCATCCACTTCCATCGAGAGACGGACTACTTCCGCCCGGCTTCTATAAATCGGTTGCCGCCAACCAAAAGGAGCGGCCGATGACAGATTGGACGATGCTGCTGAGCTTTGCCAGCGATACCATGCTCACGAATTTTCGCACGGCGATGGTGATCGCCCATTCGTTCTGGCAGCCCCAAGTGATGCATTATTGGGCCCTAGCGATCATCTACGCGTTCGGTGGACAGATCGCAAAGTGCGAAGGGCACTCGGATATGTGCCGCTGCTATCGCAGCGTGGCCGCCGTGTATCTCATGGTGGGCTTGAGCCATTTGGATGGGTAGCGCGGCACGGCCGGTACCGCCCGGACCGGGATGCCGTACTGCCCCGGCAGCCCTTGTCGCCCTCGACACCCTCGGCCTCTACGCGGCTTCGCGACCGGCTGACGCGTAGATGGTTGAAAATCAACTCACGATAGGTCTGGTCGGACGGACCCGGGAGTGGAATAATTCCCTACGCATTCTTGATCATATTTTGACGTCGGCCCCGAACCGGCCGGCGACCCGGATATTTCATGATGGCCGCGCTTCCTCAGGACGTGGTGGCGGATTTGCAGCAGGAGAACGCGCGGCTCCAGGCCGAATTGCGCGCCGCACAAGATCGCGAGAGCGCCACCGCGGACATTCTCAAGATCATCGCCAGTTCGCCATCGGAGGTGACGCCGGTCTTCGATGCCATTGCGAGGCAGGCCAATGCCTTGCTCGGCGGCTTCTCGACGACCGTATTCCGCTTCATCGACGGCACGGCCCATTTGGCGGCATTCACGCCGACGAATTCCGCCGCCGACGAGACCTTGAAGAACATGTTTCCGAGGCCGATTGCCCAGTTTGAGAGCTTTGCAGACGTCCAGGCGGGTAAGGTGGTACCGACCCCCGACACGGAAGCGCTGACGAATGAAATCAAATTCGTCGCGCGCGCGCGCGGCTTTCGCAGCATGTTGTTCGTTCCGCTCACCGCCGGCGGCGTCGTGATCGGCATGATCAGCGTGACGCGAGCCGAGCCCGGGACCTTCGCTCCGCATCATGTGCAGCTTCTGCAGACCTTCGCCGACCAGGCCGTCATCGCCATCGAGAATACGCGGCTGTTCAACGAGGTGCAGGCCCGTACTGACGACTTGCGGGAATCGCTGCAGCAGCAGACCGCCACCGCCGATGTGTTGAAGGTCATCAGCCGCTCCGCGTTCGATCTGCAAGCGGTTCTCGACACGCTGACGGAATCGGCGGCGGGGCTGTGCGGTGCCGAGATGGCGGCCATCGTCCGGCAGGACGCCGACGGCGCCTACAGTCATGCGACGCGATACAATTTCTCGCCCGAGTGGGCCGAGGTCTCGGCGGGCATTCGGCTCAATGCCGGGCGCGGCAGCGTCGTCGGGCGCGTCCTGCTGTGCGGCAAGGCCGTCCAGATTGAGGATGTCGTGCTCGATGCCGAATACGCCTATCCCGAGCAGCAGAGGGCCGGCGGCTATCGCACACTCCTGGGCGTGCCCTTGCTGCGATCCGGCGAAACGATCGGCGTGCTGTTCCTGGGTCGCAAGACCGTCAACTTGTTCACGGACAAGCAGATCGACCTGCTCTCCACTTTCGCCGATCAAGCGGTGATCGCGATCGAGAATGTCCGGCTGTTCGATGAGGTCCAGGCGAAGACGCGCGATCTCGCCGAATCGCTGCAGCAGCAAACAGCGACGGCCGACGTGCTGAAGGTGATCAGCCGCTCGACCTTCGACCTGCAAACCGTGCTCGACACGCTGGTCGATTCGGCAGCGCGGCTGTGCGAAGCGGAGATGGCGTTCATCATGCGCCGCGAGGGCGATGAATATCAGGCCGGAGCAGCGGTAGGATTCTCCGAGGAATACATCGCGTTTCTGCGGGCTCATCCCATCACCCCCGGACGGAGCACGGTCACCGGCCGGGCCGTGCAGGAGCGCCGACCGGTGCAGATCCTCGATGTTGCTGCCGACCCCGAATACGGCCTGCGCGAGTCCACGACCATGGCCGGTCAGCGCACGGCGCTCGGTGTTCCGCTCCTGCGCGAGAACGAGCCCATCGGCGCGATTGTGATCGCTCGCAGACGTGTGCAGCCGTTCACGGAGAAGCAGATCGAACTCGTCACCACATTTGCCGACCAGGCCGTGATCGCCATCGAGAATGTACGGCTCCTCGAGCAATTGCAGACCAGGACGCGGGACCTGTCCGAGGCGCTGATGTACCAGACGGGCAGCGCCGATATCCTGCGCGTCATCGCATCCTCGCCGACCGAGGTCGGTCCCGTGCTCAAGGCCATCGTGGAAAGCGCATGCGGGCTTTGCGAGGCCTATGATGCCTTGGTCATTCTGAGGGAAGGCAACGATCTCGTTACCAAGGCGCACCATGGACAGGTCCCCGTGGTGCGGAGCAGGCGCCCGATCAGTGCGGAATCGCCCACCGGCCGGGCGATTCTCGATCGCCGCACAATTCACGTGCACGACCTGTTCGGGCCCGAAGGGGACGAATTCCCGACGGGGCGTGAATATGCGATTCGCTCCAACGTTCGGACCGTTCTGAGCGTGCCGCTGTTGCGCGAAGGCGAGAGCCTGGGTGCGATCGTGCTGCGCCGTACCGAGGTACATCCCTTCGGCGAGAAGCAGATCAACCTGCTTCAGACCTTTGCGGATCAGGCCGTCATCGCCATCGGCAACGTGCGTCTGTTCGAGCAACTGAACGAGTCGCTCGAGCGGCAGACGGCAACGTCGGAGGTGCTGGAGATCATCAGCGCATCGGGCGCCTTGACCCCGGTCTTCAACAAGATGCTGGAGAACGCGACCCGCATTTGCGGCGCCGGCTTTGGCACGATGAATCTCTACGAGGACGGCGGCTTTCGCACGGTCGCACTGCATAACGCGCCGCAAGCCTATGTCGATACAAGGCTCTACCAGAGCATTCGTCCGCACCCGTCGAGCGGGCTCGGCACCGTCGAGAAAACCCATCAGACGGTCCATATCGATGACATTAGGACCCAGCCGCCCTACGCCGAAGGCAACCCGAATGTTCGCGCGCTTGCCGACCTTGCCGGCGCGAGGACCGTCGTCATCGTGCCGATGCTGAGGGAAGATGAGCTGATCGGCACCATCACGATCTTCCGGCAGGAGGTTAAGCCCTTCACGGACAAGCAGATCGAGCTCGTATCGAATTTCGCGCACCAGGGCGTGATCGCGATCGAGAATGCACGCCTGCTGAACGAGCTGCGCGAGCGCACCATGGAATTGTCGCAGTCGCTCGAGGAGCTTCGAAACGCGCAGGATCGTCTGGTCCAGACCGAGAAGCTTGCCTCGCTCGGGCAGCTCACCGCCGGCATTGCCCATGAAATCAAGAACCCGCTCAACTTCGTCAATAATTTCGCTGCGCTGTCCTCCGAGCTGATCGACGAGCTTCGCGACGGACTGGGCTCGGCCGCGCTCGGCGAGGCCGCAAGGCAGGACATCGACGCGCTGATCCACCTGCTGCAAGGCAATCTGGACAAGATCGTGCAGCACGGAAGGCGCGCCGATTCCATCGTCAAGAATATGCTTCTGCACTCTCGCGAGGGGGCCGGCGAGCGCCGCTCGGCCGATATCAACGCCATCGTCGAGGAAAGTCTCAACCTGGCCTATCACGGGGCGCGTGCCGAAAAAGCCGGCTTCGATATCACGCTCGAAAGAAATCTCGATCCGTCCGCGGGGGCGCTCGAGCTCTATCCGCAGGAGATCACGCGCGTCGTCCTCAATCTCGTTTCCAACGGATTCTACGCGGCGAGCAAGCAAAGGGACGCCACCGGCGGCGGCTTCGAGCCGAGGCTGCGCGCGACGACGACGAATCTCGGCGGCTCCGTCGAAATCCGGATTCGCGACAATGGCGCCGGCATCCCGGCCGACGTGAGAGAGAAGATCTTCAATCCGTTCTTCACGACCAAGCCCGCGGGCGAGGGCACCGGCCTCGGCCTTTCGATCTGTCACGACATCATCGTGAAGCAGCACGGCGGCAGCATCGAGGTCGATACCGAGCCTGGCGATTATACCGAGTTCATCATTACGCTGCCGCGTACGCTGGCGGCACCATTGCGGACTGGAGGCAGAAGTTGAGCGTCTATATCTTGGTCGTCGACGACGAGCCGGACGTCGAGGCGCTGTTCCGCCAGCAGTTTCGGCGCGATCTGCGCGCCGGCCGCTTCCTCATGGAGTTTGCATCGTCCGCGCCCGCGGCCCTGGAGCGCGCGGTCGCGATGGAGGATGCCACCCTGATTCTGATCCTGTCCGACATCAACATGCCCGGCATGAGCGGGCTGGAGATGCTGCCCATCGTGCGCTCGGTCCGGCCCGATGTGCCTGTCATCATGATCACGGCCTATGGTGACGCCGAGACCAGGCGCAAGGCGCTGGCGAACGGGGCGACCGACCTGATGACCAAACCGATCGACTTCGCGGCGCTGCGCCTGGAGATAGACACGAGGCTTGAGCGGGCCGTGTGACCGCGCCATTCTCGTGGTCGATGACGGGCCGCAACGGGGACGCAAGGTGAAGTCATCGCAGGGCACCCGACGTCAATGTTCACTGAAAACACCGGGAGATTGAAAATGAAGACGCTCTTGGTCCCGCTGCAGAACATTCCAATGATGACATCCACGCTCGACGCCGTCGTAGATCTCGCGCGACGCACCGGCGCCTATATCGAAGGCTTTCCACTTCGGTTCGGCATCCCGCCCTATATGGCCTCGGAATTGGCCACCGGCATCCTCATGGATTCCTATGAGGCGAAGAGCGAGGCCGAATTGAACGACATGCGCAACTTCTTCGAAGCCTACATGCTGAAGCACGACATTCCTCGGGCCGCTGCACCTTCAGGTCGGCCGTGCTTCGGCTGGCTGGAGAACGCGCCCGAGGGCGAGGAGTTTGTCGGAAATTATGGGCGCGCTTTCGATCTGGTCGTGATGGCACGGTCCGACGTCGATGCTGCGGGTCCCCACCGTCGTGCGATTGAATCCGCGCTGTTTGAGAGCGGCAGGCCCGTCCTGCTGGCGCCGTTGACCGCACCGAGAAGCGTCGCGACGAACATCATGATCCACTGGAACGGCAGTACCGAGCAGGCGCGGGCAAACGCATTTGCGATGCCGCTGCTGCGGCTGGCGAAAAGGGTAACGGTTCTCACCGTGATCGGCGGCCAGGAGGTCCCGGGACCGTCCGCCGAGCGGATCATCCGGCAACTGCGCTACAACGACATTGCAGCCGAGGCGATAAGGGTTGAGCTGGGCGATCGCGACACCGGCGAGGCGGTCCTCGATGCGGCCAGGGCTGACGGCTGCGATCTCCTGGTCAAGGGCGCCTTCACCCGCACCCGGCTGCGGCAAATGATATTCGGCGGCGCGACCAGCCACATCATGGACCACGCGGACTTGCCGGTGCTGATGGCTCATTAGAGCCGCAAGCAGGCTCTCCCGATCATGCCATCATGCCGCTGTTGGCGGCGTGGAAATGAAACTAATTCGCCTTGACGTTGCATTATAGGCCTATAGTATATTTGCTTTCGCTGTGGTTTGCGATCGTGACTATTCAAAAGAGTTGGCAAGAGCTTATTCGACCGAACAAGCTGCGGCTAACCGCCGGTAGCGATCCAGCTCGATTCGCAACCATAGTAGCCGAGCCTCTTGAGCGTGGATTTGGACTGGCGCTTGGGAATGTATTGCGCCGCATTCTTTTATCCGCACTTTCTGGGGCAGCCGTGCAGTCGATGCGCATCGATGGTGTGCTGCACGAATTCTCATCGATTGCCGGAGTCCGCGAGGATGTCACCGAAATTCTGCTGAACGTTAGGGACCTATCGATCAAGATGCTGGGCGAAGGCCCCAAGCGTATGGTCGTGAAAAAGCGGGGCCCAGGCGTTGTCACCGCGGGCGACATCCAGACGACCGGCGACATCACGGTCCTCAATCCGGACCTCCAGATCTGCACTCTCGACGAGGGCGCGGAAATTCGTATCGAGTTTACGGTCGCGACGGGCAAGGGCTATGTGCCAGCCGAGCGCAACCGTCTCGAAGACGCGCCGATCGGCCTGATTCCGGTCGATAGCCTGTACTCCCCGGTCCGCAAAGTATCCTACAAGGTTGAGAATACCCGCGAGGGCCAGATCCTCGACTATGACAAACTGACCATGGCGATCGAGACTAATGGCGCGATCTCGCCGGACGATGCCGTGGCCTATGCTGCGCGGATACTGCAGGATCAGCTCAATGTGTTCGTCAGCTTCGAAGGGCCTCCCGAGGAAGTAGCACAGGAAGTCATTCCTGATCTCGCCTTTAACCCCGCCTTCCTAAAGAAGGTGGACGAACTCGAGCTGTCAGTGCGTTCGGCCGAATGCTTGAGGATCGACAATATCATTTACATCGGCGACCTTGTGCAGAAGAGCGAAGCGGAGTTGCTCCGCACACCGAATTTCGGTCGCAAGTCGCTGAATGAGGTCAAGGAAGTGTTGGCCCAGATGGGTCTGCATCTCGGCATGGAAGTGCCGGGCTGGCCGCCGGACAATATCGAAGAACTAGAAACGTCTGCTCAAGTCGCGTTTGAAACTTCGAGCTCAAGTCCAAGCGGTGAGTCAAGTGCATACGAAGTTGTGCGTTCATCACCTACTCCGTTCTCATCGCCCTTCGGCGCAGAAAAGATCGATGTCGCTCAAGCCGAACAATCTCTTGTTCGCGATCTTCTAGCCGTGATGGATAGCCTCAAGAGGGAGGGCGCTGGCTTGGCGTCGCAGGTAGGCAATTTTCATACAGCGCTCGTTGAATTCAAGAAATGGGCAGCGACAACTCGTCGGGAGATTTAGTCGCATGTTTAGCAGGGAGAACGCGGCCAATCTTTTAAAGACTTTGAAGGAAGTCTACGACGAGCATATCGTTATTAAGACGCGTTTCGAGGCGGTACAGGACTCCACGGAAAAGGCTCTCGTCGAGTATCGGCGGCTGAACGAAACGCTGGTTGAGAAGCTCGACAGGGTGGAGAAAGAACGAGCAAAAAGTGAAATGGAGATGCTATCGAAGATAGCAAGCTTGGAAGCTAGATTGAATGCGTTTAGCGAGAAGGCGATGCGTTTGGCCGTAGCTGACGTTGCCGAACGATTCTTTCGCGACAGGCTGCAAAGACCTTCATTGATTACTTCCAGCGACGATACGGACGACTCAGAGCAATGACATTGATTGAGCTTTCGGACAAACTGGATTGTCGCGCACCGACACTCCACTGGGCTGTCGAGGTCTAATGCGTTCCCATTCTAGTTCAGCAATGTTTAGAGTGAGCTAAACACTCCCCGGGAATAGTCATTGGCCGTGGACCTCAAGGAGTGTAGTCGACGCTGTCCCTCTCAATGAGAGCCGCTCTGATGTAGGGGAAAGTGGAGCTTGGTCGGCAGGGCGTGGGGCCTCTCCCGATCATGCCATCATGCCGCTGTTTTGCCCGACGGAGCAAGAAAAGTTCGGAAAAGGCGTAACCCGTTGATCCGGCTGACGCCGGCTACTGTGCATGGGGTTGTTTTCGACATTTTGACGGGGCGGAAGCAGGATGCCCCAGTCCGTCTACGCTCTCCAAGCTACGCCGGACACGCTTCGCCATCATTGGCGTGGCTGCGCCACGCGAAGCCTTTTGGCGAATGGTGGGCGCACAAGGGATCGAACCTTGGACCTCTCCCGTGTGAAGGGAACGCTCTCCCGCTGAGCTATGCGCCCGGGACCATCATGCAGGCGGCCGGACTTTCGGCCGGCCGACGCATTGGAGCCCGCGATTTAGAAGTGCGGGCTTGAGGTGTCAAGTTTCCAGGCGCCTTAAGGCCGGAAAACCTTGCCGGATCCTGTAATTCGCTTGGGAAGGCCGCCTTTTCGGCCTGCTTACGCGCCCTGCTGGCGGGCGCGGGAGGCGTGGGCCTGGAGCGCGCGGATACGCTCGGCCAGCGTTCCACCGCCCTCGGGCATGGCCGGCGCGGCCGCGCCATTGCTCGCGGCGTCATTGGCCGGGCGGGGCGCCGGCTTCGGCGGCTGGCCGGCCTCGGCCGCGAGCAGCGCCTCGATCGGCGAGTTCGGGCCTTCGAGCTGCATGGCGAGTTTTGCCACTTCGGCGGCGATGTCGTTGATGCGCTCGCGCAAGAGCGCGTTCTCCATGCGCTCGGTCGCCCAGGAGCTTTCCGCCTGCTGCTGGATCGCGTTGATGTCGCGCTGCAGCTTGGCGCGCTCGTCGCGGGCGGTGCGGAGCTGATCCTCCAGCGCGGTCTTCTCCGCGCGGATGGCTTCGAACGCAGCCGACGATTTGCCGCCGCTGAGGGCTGCGATCTCGACGCGCAGTTCCTTGACGGTGCGCTCGGAGGTCTCGCTCGCCTGGCGGAGCTGGTTGTTCTCGTAGTCGCGCTCGGCGAGCAGCTTGCCCTGCGTCGCGAGGCGCCCCTCGAGGTCGGCGACGCGGCCCGACAGCATCTCGGCCTCTTTCACCTGCACGAGGAGCTGGCGATCGAGCTCGGTGACGCGCTGGCTCAGATTCTCGACGCGGCCGCGTGCGTCGCCGAGCTCGCGCGAGGCGGTCTCGGATTCGGTGCGCTCATGGGCGAGGCGTGCTTGGGTGGCGGCGAACTCCTTCTCGGCGTCGCCGACGCGGTTCTTCAGTTCCTCGATCTGCGTGCGCACCGCGACCAGCTCGACCTGGCGGCTCTCCGCCATCAAGGAGCGGTCGGACAGCTCGGAGTTGATCTTGGCGAGCTCGTGCTGCTTGTCGGTCAGCGCGTTCTCGGCGGAGCGGAGGCTTTCGGTCTTGGCGGCGAATTCCTCCTCTGTGGCGCGGAGCTGTTCCTTCACCGCCTTCTCGCGCGCTTCCAGCGCGAAGATCGTGGCGTTCTTCTCGCCCAGCTCGATCTTCATGCGGTTGATGGCGTCGCTTTTCTTGCCGAGCTCGGCGAGCTGGCTCGTGGTCTTGTTCTTGAGCTGCTCGACGCTCATCTCGAGCCGGCGGGCCGACATGGCGAATTCGGCGCGGAGCTGGTCCTTGTCGGCCTGGATCTCGGCCATCGACAGCGGCGTTGCGGCCTCGAGCCGGCGCGTGGTCAGGCGCACCGCGCGGTTATGCACCAGCGGCACGATCGCGAGCCCGCACAGCATCGCAATCAGGAAACCGATCGCCAGGTACATGATCGGTTCGACCATGGGCCAGAACTCCAGAAGCTAAGGAAAAATTTACCAACGACAATGCATGCGGGGCCGGCAAAAAGCCAGCCCCGGCCTGTCGTTAACCTTGATCCGTCACAGGATGGGAAGGCGCCCTAGAACGGGTTCCAGGTCGCGCGCGGCGTATATTTGAGATAGCCGATATTGGCACCCAGCCGCAGGCCGAGCCCGGAGCGGATCGGCACCAGCACGATGTTGTTGGCGGTGAGCGCCGTCATGCCGAAGCCGCCGATGATATAGGCCGAGCCGTCGAGGCCGGCGAAGCGCTGGTAGATCGCATTGGTGGCGGGCAGGTTGTAGACCAGCGTCATGGTGCGCGCGCCGTCGCCGCCCCAGTCGAAGCCGAGCGAGGGACCCTGCCAGTAGACGCGTAGGTCGCCGGCGTTCTTGGTGTAGAGCGTGCCTTCGCCGTAGCGCAGGCCGGCGACGAAGGCGCCGGAGCCTTCCTCGCCCAGGATGTAGCCGTTCGGCAGGCCCCATTGGCTGACCGCCTTCTCGATGATCGAGGCGAGGCCGCGCGAGACGTTGCCGAAGAAGCGGTGGCCGGCGGTCACGAGCTCGTCCGGCCCATAGGTGCTGGGCGTCGGGGTCCGCTGCGGCGGGGGCAGATTGGGCGGCGGCGGCTGCTGGGCCGAGGCCGGCACGATCCAGCCGACCATCGCGGCAAGCGCGAACGCAGCAAGGCGTGATGCGAAAGTCATAAAAGAACCCCTGGTATCGAAACCGGTTGCTTCCTTAACCTGACGCCAACAGGCACGGCTCTAGGTTGCGCCGGATGTCCCCTCGACTCGGATGTTATCCGCAGCAACTATGACGGCACAACGGCAGGAAGATAGCCCTTTGCGCCCCGGAATTGCCTTGATCGGCCGTCTGGCCTGCCTGCTGGCGGTTCTTTGGATCGGCTGCCCGGCGGTGCCGGCCGAGGCCGCCACCACCGAGCGGATCGTCGTCAACCGCTTCTCCGGCGTCGCCATCGAAGGGTTCGACCCCGTCGGCTATTTCGTCGACGGCACCGCCGAGCAGGGCACGGCGGAGTTCGAGGCCAACCTCTGGGGGGCGGTCTGGCGCTTCCGGAACGAGGGCAACCGGGCCTCCTTCCTGGCTCATCCCGAGGTCTATGGCCCCCAGTTCGGCGGCTATGACCCCGCCGACATCGCCCGCGGCGTCACCGTCGCCGGCAACCCGCGCTTCTTCGCGATCGTGGCTCAGCGGCTCTATCTGTTCAGCCGGGAAGCCAATCGCGATGCCTTCGCCGCCGATCCCGAGCGCTTCCTCTACGAGGTCGGCAAGCGCTGGCCGACGCTGCAGCAGCAGCTCAGTCAGTAACAACCTACCGCCTGCGGGTCGCCCCAGGCGATGAAGTCCGGGATGATGAAACCGGTGTCCCGCCGCTGGCCGAAGCGGAGCTCGCCCCCCTTGCCGTCGGTCACCCGGCCGCCGGCCGCGGTCACGACCGCGCAGCCGGCGCCAACGTCCCATTCCGAGGTCGGTCCGAGGCGGGGATAGATGTCGGCGCTGCCCTCCGCGATCCGGCCGAATTTCACGGCGGAGCCGCAGGTCTTTCTCACCGCGTTGGGCCTCTTGTCGATGAACGCCTCGCTCCTGGGATCGCCGTGCGAGCGGCTCACCGCCGCGACCCAGGGCTCGCCCTGTGCCGGCAGCTTGCGGGTGCGGATCGATTCGGCCGCACCGATGGTGGCGCCGTCAAACCGCACGCGCTCGGCGCCGCGTCCGACGATGCCGCGCCAGAGCAGCCCGAGCGCGGGTGCGCTGACGATGCCGAGCAGCGGGACACCATTGGTGATGAGGGCGAGATTGACGGTGAACTCGTCGCGGCCGGCGACGAACTCCTTGGTGCCGTCGAGCGGGTCGATCAGGAAGAAGCTGCCCTGGAACGGCGGCGCGGCGAGCTGGGTCCGCTCTTCCGACAGCGTCGGCACGTCGCTCGCGAGCTGCGCGAGGCCCTCCGCGATGATCCGGTCGGCGGCAAGGTCCGCCTCGGTGACCGGCGAGCCGTCCTGCTTGCCGTCGACCCGCATCGCCGCGCGGTTGACGCCAAGGATCGCTTCGCCCGCCTTCACCACCAGCGCGGTGAGCGGCTCCATCAATCCCGATGCGGCCTCGGCCTCGATGATCCTCACCTGCATGCCTCATTCATCGGCAAATATCGCCCCTCTCGATTGATTCGCCCGCAGCTCTTATGGCCGCTTCGAGCCTATCGCAAGCTAGCTGCCACAGGCTGGCGAATGTTAGAACCCGCAGCATCCGTCAAGCATGCGTGATTCGCGGCGCCCGGTGCCGTGCAATTCCAGGAACCCTCCAGGACCCCATTATATGTCTGACGCCTCGTCGCCCGCGACCGCTACTGCACCCGATATGCTCGAACTCGCAGCGCTGCTGTGCTCGCGGGTCTGCCACGATCTCATCAGCCCCGTCGGCGCCATCGTCAACGGGCTCGAAGTGCTCGACGACGATCCCAAGCCGGAAGACCGCGAATTCGCGCTCGACCTGATTCGCAAGAGCGCCAAGACCGCCTCCGCCCGCCTCCAGTTCTGCCGTCTTGCCTTCGGCGCGGCCGGCTCCTCCGGCGCCCAGATCGATCTCGGCGACGCCCAGACCATGGCGAAGGGCCATATCGAGGACGGCAAGTGCTCGATCACGTGGAATCTCCCGCGGCTGCTGCTGCCGAAGAATCGCGTCAAGCTGCTGCTCAACATGCTGGTCGTGGCCCAGCATACGATCCCGCGCGGCGGCATGCTGACGATCGATCCGATCGGCGAGGGCGAGACCATGAGCTTCCGCATCACCGCGACCGGGCATAATGCGCGCCTGCCGCAGAACATCTCCGAGCTTCTCAGCGGCGAACGCGGACCTGCCGCCGATGCGCATGCGATCCAGCCTTATTATACGCGGCTGCTCGCACAGGCCTGCGGACTCACGGTGACGCTCAAGCCCGAAGGCGAAGCCATCATCGTTACCGCTTCGTAAACGCGCGACGCGCGCACTCAGAAGTTAATCCAATCTTTACGAGGCGCTTCGGCTTGTCCGGAGCGCCTTATCTATTTGTTGGTTCCGTTCTTTTCCACATACTCAACCATTATTAAACGCTTTGCGGTGAAGCTGGCCTCATTCCGAAATGGCGCATCACGTCTCGTGCGCGCCCTCCCTGTATGAAGGCCTGTTTTCATGGATGATCTGTTGCGGGAGTTTTTGACGGAGACCAGCGAGAGCCTGGACACCGTCGACAATCAGCTGGTGAAGTTCGAGCAGGAGCCGAACAACGCCAAGATTCTGGATAACATCTTCCGCCTCGTCCACACCATCAAGGGTACCTGCGGCTTCCTCGGACTGCCCAGGCTCGAAGCGCTGGCGCATGCCGGCGAGACGCTGATGGGCAAATTCCGCGACGGCATGCCGGTGACCGGCCAGGCCGTGACGGTGATCCTGTCCTCGATCGACCGCATCAAGGAGATCCTCGCGGGTCTGGAGGCCACCGAAGCCGAGCCCGAGGGCAACGACCGCGACCTCATCGACAAGCTGGAAGCGATGGTCGAGCAGGGCATGGCCGCGATGGCGGCCGGCGCCGCTGCTCCCGTTGCTGCTGCTCCCGTTGCCGAAGCGCCGCCGCTGGTGCCGGAAGCACCCGCTGCCGCGCCCGCCAAGGAGATGACCTCGGGCTCGCTGGTCGACCAGACCCTGGAGCGCCCCTTGCGTCCCGGCGAAGTCTCGCTCGACGAGCTCGAGCGCGCCTTCCGCGAGACCGCGATCGAAGCCCCGGCGCCCGCGCCCGTCGCCAAGGCCGAGCCCGCGCCGGCCCCGGCTGCTGAAGCTCCGGCTCCGGCAGCGAAGGAAGCAAAGGCGCCCAAGGAAAAGGCCGCGCCGAAGAAGTCGATGGCCGACGAGACCGCCGGCGAGGGCGACCGCATCGCCAACCAGTCGATCCGCGTCAACGTGGATACGCTGGAGCACCTGATGACCATGGTCTCCGAGCTGGTGCTGACCCGCAACCAGCTGCTGGAGATCAGCAGGCGCAACGAGGACACCGAGTTCAAGGTGCCGCTGCAGCGCCTCTCCAACGTCACCGCCGAGCTGCAGGAAGGCGTCATGAAGACGCGCATGCAGCCGATCGGCAATGCCTGGCAGAAGCTGCCCCGCATCGTCCGCGATCTCTCGAGCGAACTCGGCAAGCAGATCGAGCTGGAGATGCACGGCGCCGACACCGAGCTCGACCGCCAGGTGCTCGACCTGATCAAGGACCCGCTCACCCACATGGTGCGCAACTCCGCCGATCATGGCCTGGAGACCCCCGCCGAGCGCGTTGCGTCCGGCAAGGGCGAGCAGGGCACCATTCGCCTCTCCGCCTATCACGAGGGCGGCCACATCATCATCTGCATCGCCGACAACGGCCGTGGCCTCAACACCGAGAAGATCAAGGCCAAGGCGATCTCGTCCGGTCTCGTCACCGAGGCCGAGCTCGAGAAGATGAGCGAAGCCCAGATCCACAAGTTCATCTTCGCGCCGGGCTTCTCGACCGCGGCCGCCATCACCTCGGTCTCTGGCCGCGGTGTCGGCATGGACGTGGTGCGCACCAATATCGACCAGATCGGCGGCACCATCGACATCAAGTCGGTGGCCGGTGAAGGCTCAAGCGTCACCATCAAGATCCCGCTGACGCTCGCCATCGTCTCGGCGCTGATCGTCGAGGCCGCCGGTGATCGCTTCGCGATTCCCCAGCTCTCGGTGGTCGAGCTGGTCCGTGCCCGCGCCAACTCCGAGCACCGCATCGAGCGCATCAAGGACACCGCGGTTCTTCGTCTGCGCAACAAGCTGCTGCCGCTGATCCACCTGAAGAAGCTGCTCAAGATCGACGACGGCGCGGCCTCCGATCCCGAGAACGGCTTCATCGTGGTGACGCAGGTCGGCAGCCAGACCTTCGGCATCGTCGTCGACGGCGTCTTCCACACCGAAGAAATCGTCGTGAAGCCGATGTCGACGAAGCTGCGTCACATCGACATGTTCTCCGGCAACACCATTCTGGGCGATGGCGCGGTGATCATGATCATCGATCCCAACGGCATTGCCAAGGCGCTCGGCGCCGCCGGCTCCTCGGCCCACGACATGGGCGACGAGAACGGCGCCCACCACATCGGCTCGGGCGAGCAGACCACCTCGCTGCTCGTGTTCCGCGCCGGCTCGTCGCAGCCCAAGGCGGTCCCGCTCGGCCTCGTCACGCGCCTCGAAGAGCTGCCCGCCGACAAGATCGAGTTCAGTAACGGCCGCTACATGGTGCAGTACCGCGAGCAGCTGATGCCGCTGGTGGCCATGGAGAGCGTCACCATCGCCTCCCAGGGCGCCCAGCCGATCCTGGTGTTCGCCGATGACGGCCGCTCCATGGGCCTCGTCGTCGACGAGATCATCGACATCGTCGAGGAACGGCTCAACATCGAGGTCGGCGGCTCGTCCTCCGGCATCCTGGGCTCGGCCGTGATCAAGGGCCAGGCCACCGAAGTGATCGACGTCGGCCACTTCCTGCCGATGGCGTTCGCCGACTGGTTCACCCGCAAGGAGATGAAGCCGTCGATGCACTCGCAGTCGGTGCTGTTGGTGGACGACAGCGCCTTCTTCCGCAACATGCTGGCTCCCGTGCTGAAGGCGGCCGGCTACCGCGTCCGCACCGCGCCGACCGCGCAGGAGGGCCTGGCCGCGCTGCGCGCGCAGAGCTTCGACGTGATCCTGACCGACATCGAGATGCCGGACATGAACGGGTTCGAGTTCGCCGAGACCATCCGCTCCGACAACAACCTCGCTTCGACGCCGATCATCGGCCTCTCGGCGCTGGTGTCGCCGGCGGCGATCGAGCGCGGCCGTCAGGCCGGCTTCCACGACTATGTCGCCAAGTTCGACCGTCCCGGTCTGATCGCGGCGCTGAAGGAGCAGACCGCGGGCGCCGCCGGCGCCTCCGAGCTGAGCCGGGCAGCGGCGTAAGCAGGACAGGGATCAGGAGACCCGAGATGAGCACCAAGACCCAATCCGCCGAAGGCGCCATGGTCGAGTACGTCACCGCGATGATCGGCGGCCAGCTGTTCGGCCTGCCGATCTCCCGCGTCCAGGACGTGTTCATGCCCGAGCGCGTCACCCGCGTTCCCCTGTCCTCGCGCGAGATCGCGGGCGTGTTGAACCTGCGCGGCCGCATCGTCACCGTGGTCGACATGCGCGCCCGTCTCGGCCTGCCCAAGGCCGAGGACGGCAAGGTACCGATGGCGGTCGGCGTCGATTTGCGCGGTGAATCCTATGGCCTGCTGATCGACCAGATCGGCGAGGTCCTGCGCCTGCCCGAGGCCGGCATGGAAGAGAATCCCGTCAACCTCGATCCCCGCATGGCCAAGCTCGCCGGCGGTGTCCACCGCCTCGACGGCCAGCTCATGGTCGTGCTCGACGTCGATCGCGTGCTCGAGCTCGCGCCCGAGATGATGGCGGCCTGATACGGCGGCACCGCCGCCGACGGGCCAGTAATTGGAAGTGCCCTCGAAAACGGGGGAGGAAGCAGAGGTTCACATGCGAACTTGTCTCGTCGTTGATGATTCCAGCGTCATCCGCAAGGTTGCGCGCCGGATCCTGGAGGGCCTCGACTTCCAGATCCTCGAAGCCGAGGACGGTGAGAAGGCTCTGGAGGCCTGCAAGCGTGGACTGCCCGACGCGGTACTGCTCGACTGGAACATGCCCGTCATGGACGGCTACGAGTTCCTCGGCCACCTCCGCCGCATGCCCGGCGGCGACCAGCCGAAAGTGGTGTTCTGCACCACCGAGAACGACGTCGCGCATATTGCGCGCGCGCTGCACGCCGGTGCCAACGAGTACATCATGAAGCCGTTCGACAAGGACATCGTGACGGCGAAGTTTCAGGAAGTCGGACTTATCTGAGCGAACACCCGGAGGCGGAACGGATCCTTCGGCGATTGTTTTCAACTGAACCGTTTCAGTCTGAGTTGGTGAGTAATGAGTGTTGCGTTCGCAGGTAATTCGACCACGGGCACGTCGCGTGAAGCCGGGCCGCTGCGGGTGATGGTCGTTGACGACTCCGTCGTCATCCGCGGCCTGATCTCGCGCTGGATCGGCGCCGAGCACGACATGGAGGTCGCAGCGTCGCTGCGCACCGGGCTCGAGGCGGTCAACCAGCTCGAACGCATCAACCCCGACGTTGCCGTGCTCGACATCGAAATGCCCGAGCTCGACGGCATCTCGGCGCTGCCGAAACTGCTGGCGAAGAAGCGCGATCTCGTCATCATCATGGCCTCGACCCTGACGCGCCGCAACGCGGAGATCAGCTTCAAGGCGCTCTCGCTCGGCGCGGCCGACTACATTCCGAAGCCGGAATCGACCCGCGAGGCGTCGGCCGCCGACATCTTCCATCACGACCTGATCCAGAAGATCCGTCATCTCGGCGCGCGGCTGCGCCGCAGGCCCGCGGTTGCGAGCCCGCCGCTCGCACCGGCAAGTCCTGCTGCGCCGGCTGCACGCGCACCCGTCGTTGCGCGGCCTGCCGCGCCGGCGCCTGCTCCGGCCGTGCATGCTCCGTCGTCAGGCGTGTTGTCGACGCGCCCGTTCTCGACCCAGGCTCCGAAGGTGCTGCTGATCGGCTCCTCGACCGGCGGTCCGCAGGCGCTGATGGCGCTCGTCACCGAGCTCGGCCCCGTCATCGACCGCTTTCCGGTGCTGATCACCCAGCACATGCCGCCGACCTTCACCACCATTCTCGCCGAGCATCTGGCGCGCTCGAGCCGCCGCCCGGCAGCCGAAGCGGTCGACGGCGAGCCGGTGAAGCCCGGACGGATCTATCTCGCGCCCGGCGGCAAGCACATGCGCCTCGCGCGCAGCGGCGCGGACGTCGTGATCGCGCTCGATGACGGCCCCGCCGTCAATTTCTGCAAGCCCGCGGTCGATCCGCTCTTCACCTCCGCCATCGACATCTGGCACGGCAACATCCTCTCCGTGATCCTGACGGGCATGGGCTCGGACGGCATGCGCGGCGGCAAGGACATCGTCGCGGCCGGCGGAAGCGTGATCGCACAGGACGAAGCCTCCAGCGTGGTCTGGGGCATGCCGGGCGCGGCGGCCAATGCCGGCATCTGCGCCGCGATCCTGCCGCTCAACCAGATCGGCGCCAAGGTCAACCGCCTGTTCGCGGGAGACCGCTCGTGAATCCGACGGACTACGACTATCTGCGCAAGTTCCTGAAGGAGCGCTCGGGCCTCGATCTGTCGCCCGACAAGCAATATCTGGTCGAGAGCCGGCTGCTGCCGCTCGCGCGCAAGGCAAGCCTTCCCGGCATTCCCGATCTCGTGCTGAAGATCAGGAACGGCGACGGCCGGCTTGCGACCGACGTGGTCGAAGCCATGACCACCAACGAGACATTCTTCTACCGCGACAAGATTCCGTTCGACCATCTGCGCGAGACGATCCTGCCCGGCCTGATCCAGGCGCGCGCCGCGCGCAAGTCGATCCGGATCTGGTCGGCGGCCTCGTCGACGGGGCAGGAGCCCTATTCGATCGCGATGTGCGTGAAGGAGATGGGCGCGGCGCTCGCCGGCTGGCGCATCGAGATTGTCGCCACCGATCTGTCGCAGGAGGTGCTGGAGAAATCCAAGGCCGGCATCTACAGCCAGTTCGAGGTGCAGCGCGGCCTGCCGATCCAGCACCTGATGAAATACTTCACGCAGGCCGGCGAGCTCTGGCAGCTCAACGCCGACATCCGCGCCATGGTGCAGTTCCGCCAGCTTAATCTGCTGCAGGACTTCTCCCATCTCGGCACGTTCGACGTGATCTTCTGCCGCAACGTGCTGATCTATTTCGACCAGGATACCAAGGCCGTGATCTTCGAGCGCATGGCAAAGGGGCTGGAGGCCGACGGCACGCTGCTGCTCGGTGCCGCCGAGTCCGTCGTCGGCATCACCGACGCGTTCCGGCCGATCACCGAACGCCGCGGTCTCTATCAGCTCAACCCCGCGCGCTCCGGCCGTCCGATGGGTGGATTGATGCCGCCGTCGCTGAAGGTCGCCGCCGCGAGGTAAGTGGTCGAACGGCGGGCGCTCCGAGAAAGCGCCGTCGGCGCGAACGGCCGGCAACATCCGGCGAATATCTTCCGTCGTTGTGCGCGGCGCTGTACGCGCGCTTGAGCGCTCGCGAATTACTCCGCTACCGCGCAAGAGAGCATCGCGCCGCGATGCAGCACGGTCGTGGCTCTGAACAGCATCTGAAGGTTATGTTATGCTGCCGATGGTCCCGCCGAACCTCGGCGGGATTTTATTCCATCATGAACGAATTTGTGGAGGGCATACCATGCGAATGTCTTGTGCCTCATGCATTTTGTTGATTGCGCTTTCGTTGCCGGCGACGGCCCGCGCCGGCGAGCAAGTGCTCGAATTCAAGCTCGTCACCAAGCCGGTGGACGTCAAGGTCACCGAGGTCGCGAATGTCGAGGGGCAGACGGTCATGTCCGGCAAGATGTTTGGCGTCGCCATCTTCAAGGATGGCCGCATCGCCGTGAAGGATTTCGTCAACTCCAGTGATTTGCTCAAGGGCTCCGGGCCGATGTTCGGCTACAGCACCTACACCTTCGACGATGGCTCCTCGATCACGGCGCGCTACAGCGGTGCGATCAAGGACGGCAAGGCGAAGGGCGAATATACGATCCTGTCGGGCACCGGAATGTACGCGAACGCGACCGGCACCGGCGGCTTCGAAAGTACGAAAAGCGGGTTCAAGGGCGCCTTCCTGTACGACGGACGATTCATCGTCAAGACGCCCTGATCCAATACGAGAACCTTCGCGCTCGCGTGCCTTCACCGACAGGGGCCGCGAGCGCATCTTTCACAGAATCGCATGCGGCAAAAACCGCGAGCCGTTGCCCGTGATCGGGCTCTCGTCTTCGCGGATCGACAGGCCGCACGGCTCGTGGTTCACCAGCCAGCTTCCAACGACGACGTAATTGCCTGAGAAGTTCGGCAGTGGCGACAGCGCCTGCCGCACAAAACCTTCGGCGCCATAAGGGCCGGCCTGCTCGTCGAGCGCCGCTCCGCCGGACACCAGCGTGACATTGGCGCCTTCGCGCGACAGCAGCGGCTTGCGCACATACGACGTTCCGAGCTCCGCGGCCCGCGCGTCGTCCTCGAAGAAGGCCGGCAGCAGATTGGGGTGGTTCGGAAACATCTCCCAGAGCAGCGGCAGGATGCCCTTGTTCGAGAGCACCGCCTTCCATGGCGGCTCGATCCAGCGCGTCGCTGCGCTCTTGAGATTGGCGCCGAACGCATCCTGGAACATCCATTCCCAGGGATAGAGCTTGAAGGCGAGCGCGATGTCGCGTTCGTCGAGATCGACGAAACCGCCGCCCTCGTCGCGCCAGCCGACCTGGGCGATGTCGAGCAGCGTGGTCGAGAGTCCGGCCTGGCGTGCCGTGTCTTCGAGATACGCCAGCGTGCCGGCGTCCTCGGTATTGTCGGTGGCGCCGGTGAGATGCAGGTGTTGGCCCGCGGCGATCGTCTTCCATGCCGCGATCAGGCGCTCATGGATGGAGTTGAACTGATCGGCACGCACCGGGACGATGCGGCGCTCGATCGCCTGTTCGAGCCAGGTCCATTGAAACACCGCGGCCTCGAAGATCGAGGTCGGCGTATCCGCGTTGTATTCGAGCAGCTTCGCCGGCCCCTTGCCGTCGTACTTCAGGTCGAGCCGGCCGTAGAGGCTGCGGTCGCCGCGCTTCCAGCTCTCGGCGATGAAATCCCAGAACGCTTCAGGAATCTTCAGGCGCCGCAGATGCCGTTCGTCGCCGATCACGCGGCCGGCGAGCTCGCGGCACATCGCGTCGATCTCGCCGGTCGGCGTCTCGATGCCGCGCTCGATCTCGTCGAGCGTGAAGCCGTAATAGGCGCGCTCGTCCCAATAGCGGTCGCCGCCGATGGTGTGGAAGACGAAGCCGCATTGCGCGGCGGTCTCCCGCCAGTCGTCGCGCTCGAGGCAGGTGATGCGCTGCATGTTATTTCCTGCGCATGATCTCCGCGCAAACGCGTTCCGCGTTTGTCGCGAGGGAAAACCGCTGGCCACTTTTCCGGATCATGCGCTAGCCGCCGCTTGAAAAACCATGGCCGAACGAGCCGAAGCCGCCGCGGCTCACGCTGCTGTGGCCGGAGTCCGATGACGTGCTCGACGAGGAATGGCTGGAGGAATCGCTGCTGTAGTAGCTCGATCGCGACGACGAGCCCGATTCGCCGCTGCCGCCCGAGGAGCTGCTTCTGCTGCTGCTGCTGCACGCAGTGCTCGTCTGCACCGCCGGATCCGCCCCGGGAGGAGCGGGCTCGCAACTCGTCCGCGGCATCAGCGTGTAGGCGGTGGTGCCGACCGCGAGCGTGCCCATCACCAGCAGGGCGACGTGACCGGAGCGCTTCACCGGCTCCTTCGCCGGGAGCGCCAGTGGCTCCGGCCGGCGTGGCCGGCGCCTGCTGAATTCCTTGCTGGGGGGCTTCTCCGCCATGTCAGTAGATCATGCAGGCGGCGTTGAGCAGGCCCGCGGCGAGCGAGGACAGGCCGAGCCAGATGGCGGGCGCAAGCTCGCCGGCGGCGATCCGCGCCGACAGGTTCGGCACCGGCACCTTGACGAGAAAGAACACGATGACCTGCACGATGAGCGCGATCGTCGCCCAGATCAGGCAGTCCAGCACATTGGCCGAATGCGCGATCGCGCTGACCAGCGGCGCGACGAAGCCGAGCAGGCTGAGGCCGAGCGCGATCGCGGCAGCCGGCTCGTCGTCGCGGATCAGCTGGAACTCGTTGTAGGGGGTGATGCGGGTATAGACGAAGAGATACGCCACGATCGCGATCAGCCCGGTGCAGAAATAGACCAGGAAGGCGGGCAGGCCGGCCAGTGATTGCAGGATCATCGTTCCCCCATCGTGCAGCGACCATTCGTCGGCGGGAGAAGCATAGCGGTTCAAAGGTTAAGAGAGGGGAGGTCGTAGCCACGGGTTCTGCGGCGCATCCTTCGAGACGCCCGCCGTTGGCGGGCCCTCAGGATGAGGGCGGAGTGCGTGGCAGCAGTTTCGACGAGCGCCGGTGCTGCTTAGCCTCATCCTGAGGAGACCGCTGAAAGCGGTCGTCTCGAAGGACGAGGCGTGCGCTCAGGTCGCCGAGGGGGCAAGCGGGAGAAGACATCCCCAAAAACGAAAACCCCGCCATTTGCGGCGGGGTCCAGGCTGGGAGGAGCGAGCCCCGGGGGCTCGCGACGTAAACCGGATCAGGCGGGAATGCGCTCTTCGTGCTCGTGCGGCTCGCGCAGCACGTAGCCGCGGCCCCACACGGTCTCGATGAAGTTGCGGCCTTCGGAGGCGTTGGCGAGCTTCTTGCGGAGCTTGCAGATGAAGACGTCGATGATCTTCAGCTCGGGCTCGTCCATGCCGCCATAGAGGTGGTTGAGGAACATTTCCTTGGTCAGGGTGGTACCCTTGCGGAGCGAGAGCAGCTCCAGCATCTGGTACTCCTTGCCGGTCAGGTGCACGCGCTGGCCGCCGACTTCGACCGTCTTGGTGTCGAGGTTGACGACGAGGTCGCCGGTCTGGATGACCGACTGGGCGTGACCCTTGGAGCGGCGCACGATCGCGTGGATGCGGGCAACCAGCTCGTCCTTGTGGAAGGGCTTGGTCATGTAGTCGTCGGCGCCGACGCCGAGACCCTTGACCTTGTCCTCGATGCCGGCGAGGCCGGAGAGGATCAGAATCGGAGTCTTGATCTTGGAGACCCGGAGCTGCTTGAGCACGTCGTAGCCGGACATGTCGGGCAGGTTGAGGTCGAGGAGAATAATGTCGTAATCGTATAGTTTACCGAGATCGACGCCTTCTTCCCCCAAATCGGTCGTGTAGACGTTGAAGCTCTCAGACTTCAACATCAGCTCGATCGACTGCGCGACGGCGCTGTCATCTTCAATCAGCAAAACGCGCATGCCAGTTCCCCATAGTCGCCGCTCCTGGGCGTCAGGTCGGCCGCATTCGCGGCACTCAACAAAACGCCTTTGAACAACTGATTCGGATCCTGACAACAGATGGTTAACAAACTCTGATTCTGGAACGCAAGTCCCCCCGGTGCAATTTTTGTCGAATCGCCCTAAGGTCTTGCGCAGGAAGCAGCTTTCGTTACCCCGATCCGTTCAAGTTCCACTTTAAGAGACGGGCCTAACCGACTCCCGCGACTCAGCCTTCTTCTGAAGGGGAGCCACGCTCAGTCACAAAGACAGTGACGCAATGATTAATGATGCGGGTAAACACGAAGTTAAGCGCCGTTCAGAAATATGGCGAAACTTAAGAGTTTCCCCGTGAAGGCCCGGATGACGAAGGCGATCGGCTTAGTGAAGGCCCTCTTGTCTGCTGCGAAGGCGCGCTCCTTATGAAGGCTCTTGCCGAACAGATCGGCGATATCGACGGCGTCAACATCTACGGCCGTGTGGTCGGCGTGCGCGGCCTCATGGTCGAGGTGGCAGGTCCGATCCACGCGATGTCGGTCGGCGCGCGGCTCGTGATCGAGACCGGTGCCAACCGCACCATTCCCTGCGAGGTGATCGGCTTCTCCGGCAACAACGCCGTCGTGATGCCGTTCGCCGGCCTCGACGGCGTGCGCCGCGGCTGCAAGGCCGTCATCGCCAATGCCGCCAACCAGGTGCGGCCCTGCGCGGCCTGGCTCGGCCGCGTCGTCAATGCGCTGGGCGAGCCGATCGATGGAAAGGGGCCGCTGCCCCAGGGGTCCTCGCCGATGCCGTTCCGCAATACGCCGCCGCCGGCGCATTCGCGGAAGCGCGTCGGGGCCCCGCTCGATCTCGGCGTGCGCGCGATGAACACCTTTCTCACCTGCTGCCGCGGCCAGCGCATGGGCATCTTCGCAGGCTCCGGCGTCGGCAAATCGGTGCTGCTGTCGATGCTCGCGCGCAACGTCGATGCCGCCGTCAGCGTCATCGGTCTGATCGGCGAACGCGGCCGCGAGGTGCAGGAGTTCCTGCAGGACGACCTCGGCGAGGAGGGCCTCGCGCGTTCCGTCGTCGTGGTCGCGACCTCCGACGAGCCGGCGCTGATGCGCCGCCAGGCGGCCTATCTGACGCTCGCGGTCGCCGAATATTTCCGCGACGAGGACCAGGACGTGCTCTGCCTGATGGACTCGGTGACGCGCTTTGCCATGGCCCAGCGCGAGATCGGCCTGTCGGCCGGGGAGCCGCCGACCGCCAAGGGTTATACGCCGACCGTCTTCACCGAGCTGCCGAAGCTCTTGGAGCGGGCCGGGCCGGGCCTCGGCGAGGGCGCCATCACCGCGATCTTCACGGTGCTGGTCGACGGCGACGATCACAACGAGCCGATCGCGGACGCCGTCCGCGGCATCCTCGACGGCCACATCGTGATGCAGCGTTCGATCGCCGAGCGCGGCCGCTACCCCGCGATCAACATCCTCAAATCCGTCTCCCGGACCATGCCGAAATCGGCCGACCCGGAATACTGGCCGACCATCCAGAAGGCGCGGGCGGTGATGGCGACCTACGCCGACATGGAGGAACTGATCCGGCTGGGCGCCTACCGGGCCGGCTCCAGCCCCGAGGTGGACGAGGCGATCCGCCTGCACGAGCCGCTGGAAGCCTTCCTGCGCCAGCGCAAGGATGAAAATGCCTCCTTGGGGGACGGCTATCGGCAGTTGGCGCAAATCCTCGCGAATTTGGAAACGGAACGCTAACTTTGTCAGGTCATCATCCGATCCCACAGAGTAGCAGAGCCGGTCTTGGCCCCAGTCGGGCCTGTGGGGAGACCGGTGCCGTCCCAATGTGCGTGTGTCTTGCAGCTAGGGGACTTCTGGGGAGTACGAGTCGATGAAGTCACGTGATACCCTCATTCGCCTGAAGAAATTTCAGGTCGACGAGAAGCGCCGCCGGGTCACCCAGATCGAGACCATGATCGCCGATTTCCAGCGGATGTCGGTCGATCTCGAGCGCGAGATCCAGACCGAGCAGGAGCGTGCCGGGATCAACGATCCCTCGCACTTCGCCTACCCGACCTACGCCAAGGCCGCGATCCAGCGCCGCGAGAACCTGACCCGCTCGGCCGACGAGCTCAAGGGCCAGCTCGACGAAGCCAAGGCCGCGTTGGCCGAGGCCTTCGAGGAGCTGAAGAAGGTCGAGCTCCTCGACGAGCGCGACCAGGCCCGCGAACGCGCCGAGGAGAACGCCCGCGAGCAGGCCGACCTCGACAGCATCGGCCTGATGCGCGCCCGCATCGGCGCCGTCGCCTAAGCGGCCGCCAGCAAGAACGACCGAGAATTCGCGAAACCCGGACCCTCAAGGTCCGGGTTTTCGTATGTGCTGTCCACAGCGTGGCGCCACGCCCCTTGGTGGTCGGCTTTGCTGCGCGCTATGGTAGCGAAGTGCCGGGGGCCTGTGCGGAATACGCCTGAGCCTTGCGCGTGTTGGGGGGCCGAATGCTGACGCCAGCAGAGCTGGTCGGGCTGATTGAGGCGGTGGCGAAGGGCGATCAGGCCGCGTTCGAGCGCCTCTACGTCGCCACGCGCGCGAAACTCTATGGCGTCGTGCTCCGTATCTTGCGTCGGCAGGATCTCGCGGAGGAGGTCATTCAGGAAGCCTACGTCAAGATCTGGAACAGCGCCGGCCAGTTCAATCCGGCCCTGTCGTCGCCGATCACGTGGATGGCGTCGATCGCGCGCAACCGTGCGATCGACATCGTGCGCAAGAAGTCGGAAGCCTCCATCGAGGAAGAGCCTCAGGCGATGGAGGTCGCGGCCGACAGTCCCGATCCGCTGGCGCGCCGCGAGATGACCGAGGAGCTGAAGCGGCTCCTGGAATGTATCGGCCGGCTCGAGCCGGACCGTCAGAGGCTCGTGCTTCTCGCCTATTACAACGGCTGGAGCCGCGAGCAATTGGCGGAGAAATTTTCGGCGCCCGTCAACACGGTGAAGACGTGGCTGCGGCGCAGCATGCTGGATATCCGGGAGTGTCTCGGACTGTGATGGCTTGTGAGATGGCTTGGACGATGAGGATGGCTCTGGACTGCAATTGATGGCCTACACGGAGGACCATATCGCGCTCGCCGCGGAATATGCGCTCGGCTCGCTGGATGCCGACGAGCGCGCGCAGGTCGAGACCATGATGGCGGTGGACCCGGCGTTCGCCGACATCGTGCAGGGCTGGGCCTACCGGCTCGGCGTCCTCAACCAGATGGTCGGCACGATCGAGCCGCGTCCGATCGTGTGGGAGAACATCAGGGCCGAGCTGGCGCGGACGGCCTTTGCACAGCAGCCGCCCGCGCAGACCGAAGCCGCGGCGCCGCCCCCGCCGCCCATGCCGGAGGCCTTCTCGTTCGACACCGCGCCCACTGAGACGTCTTCGGCTGCCACGCCGCCGACCGAGCCCCCGCCAGTCGAGAGCCAGTCGAGCGAGCCGCAGCCTGCCGCAACCGAGCCGGCCGAAGCGGCGCGACCGGCCGGCGATGCGCTGCCCGACATCGCGCCGGTCTTCATGCCGCAGGTCCATGCGCCCGATCCGGATGTGGTGCATGCGCCGCCGGCGCCGGTCGTGGACAACACCAATGTGATCCGGCTCGAGGGCCGCGTGAAGCGCTGGCGCACCGTCGCCTCCGCCGTCGGTGCGCTCGCGGCCGCGCTGCTGGTGACGCTGTCGCTGCAGATCTTCCGGCCCGACGCGCTGCCCGGCGCCTTGCGCCCGGCGCCGCGCATCCAGACCGTGGAAGTGAAGACGCCGGGCACGCCGCTCGCCGCGTCCGCGCAATATGTCGCGCTGCTGCAGGGCCAGGGCGGCGGCCCCGCCTTCATCCTCACCATCGACGGCGCCACGCGAAACTTCACCGTGCGCAAGGTCGGCGCCACGCCGGAGCCCGGCAAGAGTTTTGAGCTCTGGCTGATCTCCGACAAGCTGCCGCGCCCGCGCTCGCTCGGCGTGATCGGCGCCGGCGAGTTCACCGCGCGCCCGCTGCTCGCCGGCTACGATGCCGACGTCGTCAACGGCGCGACCTATGCCGTCACCATCGAGCAGGCCGGCGGGTCGCCCAACGGCCAGCCGACCTCGGCGCCGGTGTTTTCCGGCAAGCTGATCGAGACCGTCCCGCCCGCCCAGCCGCAGGCACCCGCGAAGAAGTAGGGGGGCCGTAGCCCGGGTGGGCGCAGCGATATCCGGGGGCAGTGTTCCCGCATGTCGCTTCGCTCATGCGGGCTACCAGGGCGTGTTCCTGTCGCTCCCGTCCGCTCCGGCGTCGCATGGCGACAAGCCCCTTTGAATCCGCCCGCGCTTTGAACCTCGGTGCAATTCGCGGCGTCAAATCCCCGGAATTTGCACGCGGCGCCGATTTGGGGCGCCGGAGAAGGGGCGAGACATCAGATGGATGCAGCGAGAACGCCGGGCATCTTCGTTCACCAATATTCGGGCCTGCCGATGGGTCCGGCCTTCGAACATTGGCGCGAACGGGCCTTCGGGGCCTGCGGCCTCGAGATCGGGCCGAGCCATGGCGACAGCATCGATTGCCGGCTCCAGGTCAGTGTCGTCGACAATATCGTGCTGGCCATCCCGGAGGGCGCCTCCGCGCAATACACGCGGGCCCAGAGCCACCTTGCCGACGGCAGCGACGATCTCGTGCTGATCTCGGCGCATGCGGGCCTCGTGCGTGTCGGCCAGAACGGCCACACCATCGAGCTTGCTCCCGAGCAGATGGTGCTGGTCGACATGGGCATCACCGGCACCGTCGGTCACACCAATGAGGAACGCTTCACCACCATCCGCATGCCGCGCCGTGCGTTGCTCGACATCAGCCCGCGCGCCGAGGAGAAGCTGTCGCAGGTGCTCTCCGACGGCGCGGTCGCCGAGACCATCTTCCGCTACCATGCGCTCGCCGCCAATCACGCGCCGCATCTGGACGCCGTCGGCCAGCGCCTGACCGCGCAGCACATGGTCGACCTGGTCGGCCTCCTGCTCGGCACCGATGCGGAGCATGCGAGCCTTGCGCGCGGCCGCGGACATGCCGCGGCCCGCCTCGACATCATGCGCGCCGACGTGATGGCCGCACTCGGCCGCAACGATCTCTGCCTCGCCGACGTTGCGACGCGCTCGGGCCTGAGCCCGCGCCAGGCGCAACGCCTGTTCGAGCAGGCCGGCACCACCTTCACCGAATTCGTGCTGGAGCAGCGCCTGCTGCTGGCGCGCAAGCAGCTCGGCGATCCCCGGGCGCGGACGCGCAAGATCAGCGACATCGCGCATTCCTCGGGCTTCTCCGACCTGTCCTATTTCAACCGCGCCTTCCGCAAGCGTTTTGGCGCGACCCCGTCCGAATTGCGCGAGGCGTAAGCCCACGAATTTGTGCAGCGGCCAGGCGGCCGCCGCATTTGGTCGGCCGGGGCGAATGCGCTATACCTGCCGGTGCGGGCAGACCGCGGGATTTCTCTGGAAAGCACAGTAGGCGAACATGGCGCGTATCGTCGTGCTCGGCGCCGGGTTTGCAGGCCTGTGGGCAGCCATCGCCGCCGCGCGAAAGCGCGACGAGATCGGCGCGGCCGGTCGCGACATCGAGATCCATCTCATTGATCGCAATCCCTATCACAACATCCGCGTTCGCAATTACGAGGCCGATCTCAGCGAGGTCGCGCTTCCGCTCGGCCCATTGCTCGATCCGATCGGCGTGACGCATGGCCTCGGCGAGGTCGAGGCGATCGATCCGGCGCATCGCCAGATCTCGCTGGTGACCAGCGGCGGCGAGGCGACGCTGAGCTATGACCGCCTCGTGCTGGCGCTCGGCAGCGAGGTGATGCGTCCCGACATACCTGGCCTCGTCGATCATGCGTTCGATGTCGATACCTATACCGCCGCACTTCGCCTCGACGATCATCTCACCTCGCTCGGGCGCAGCGCGCCGGCGCCGGGACGATCCACCGTCGTCGTGGTCGGCGCCGGCTTTACCGGCATCGAGGTCGCAGCCGAAATGCCCGACAGGCTGGCGCGCGCCGGCATCACCGGCAGCCGCCGCATCATCCTGGTCGATCCCAATCCTTCCGTCGGCGCCACCATCGGTGCGCATGCGCGTCCTGTCATCGCGACGGCGCTCACCTCGCTCGATGTCGAGACGCGGCTCGGCGTTCGTGTCGTGTCCGTCGAGGCGGCCGGCATTCACCTGAGCTCGGGCGAGTTCATTGCGGCGCAGACCGTGATCTGGTGCGCCGGGATGCGTGCCAGCCCCTTGGCGGCGAGTTTTCCGGACGCACGCGATCGCCTCGGGCGCCTGCTGGTCGATCCATTCATGCGGGTTGCCGATGTCGGCGGCGTGTTCGCCTGCGGCGACGTCGCCTCCAGCGTGGTCGACGGGCTGCATCCGACCGTGATGTCGTGCCAGTTCGCGCGGCCCATGGGCCGCTTCGCCGGCCATAACGTGGTGGCCGATCTCGCAGGCCAGCCGATGCTGCCGCTGCGGATCGACTGGTACGTCACCGTGCTCGATCTCGGTAGCTGGGGCGCGCTCTATACGGAGGGGTGGGATCGCGAGGTACGCACCACCGGCGCGGCTGCGAAGGCCACCAAGCAGACCATCAACCGCAAGCGCATCTATCCGCCGCTGACGGGCAGCAAGGACGAGCTGTTCGCGGCCGCCGCACCGACCGTGCAGGCGCCGCCGCCGACTTATGGGGCGCCGCGCCGCTGAGCTGGAGCGTGGGGCCATCGGCCAGGCGAAACGATGAAACGAAGGCGACGGGTTCGCCGGTCGAACGTCCGCTTTTGACCCAAAGCCGACCTTCACGGTGATGCTCGCCGAAGTCCGCTTCTGGCCCATAGCTGACCTTGCCGTGCGTTCGCTGACCGTCAGCTTTGATTCCAACGCCGGAAATTTGACGCGGGGGGCGGCCGATCGAGGCCAATTCGGCGGGTGGGTCCAGCCACAAGCCCTCGCGTCGCTCGATGGCAAAACACCCTAACCTTGGGGCAATCTCCCTCTCCAAAAATATTCCCTTTACCGAAATTCGGAAACGGCGTATCCATCGCGGCGACCCGGCCCAAGGAAGAGGGGCGTATCGCGATCGTCACGAACGCGGGCCGGGCGGCGGTGGGCGTGGGCCTCATCGGCGCGAAGGGTTTTGCAGGGCGGGCAACCGTGAGCAAAGGCCTCGCGCACACGACCGGTGAGATCCGCGCACGGCAAAATCGTGTGGTCCTGGCGCCCGGGGTCTGTGCGCCAAGTCTTGTGGTGGTGTGAAACGTCCAACCGGACGTGCACATCAGTCATCTGCGGGGCGACGGGGGCAATAGTGCATCGCTCCCCGGGGAGAGCGCGACATAAGCCGTCAAACCACTGCGCAGGGAAGGCCGGATGTTCGGGCTTCACCTGTATGCCGCTGTGCAGATCTTCTAACTGCTACTTCGCACAGTGGACCGCGGGTGCCAGCCGGCACCCGGTCTTCCCTGCGCCCTCTTTCAATGGAGGGTGAAGCGACCAGGCAAAACTCGGGCGAGATGAGCCGCGAGGCTGCGATGGTGTGTCCGCGATGGAGATGCAAGTGAGCAAGGGTCGTAGGATGGGTAGAGCGCAGCGAAACCCATCATGCGTAGACGCGGTGGGACATTCGATGGGTTTCGCTGCGCTCTACCCATCCTACCATCCGTCATTGAGACTACCCCCAGACATGAGAAAGCGCCCGTGGGGGGCGGGCGCTTTCTGTAGTCGACTTGGGGTTGGGGTCGTCTACATATCCACGTGGCGACTTTGGGGGGCTGGTAAAGAGCCGCGTGAATTCACAAAACTTGTCTGATCTCCTTATCGAACGAGGGACGCGTTCGAGCTGGTGATAACGACCGGCTTGCCGGCCTTGATGACGCGGGCCGTCTGGGTCAGACCTTCATCCGATCCTGAGCGTGCCGTGATGCCGAAGCCTGCCAACGCGATCCCTGCGACGAGGGCCACGACCACAATCTTCAGGTGGGTCGAGCGATCTGCGCTGTAGATCGAGTGGTTCATGGAAGCCTCCTGCCGCCATCTACCCGAAGTAGTCGCCGGCCGTTTGAGGCAGGTTCATGCTTCCGGTGCCCAACAACCTAGTATGGGGGGGATTCGTTCCCAAGGGGCGATCACAAGAGCGTGAAAGGACGTGAAAGATCGCGATCAAAGGCGACCCTTGATCGTTCTTTTCTATAATTATTTCAAAGTCGTAATGTGCCTGCCGGGCGCTTTTTCCCTCTTTGGTCTACAAGGCGCCAGGAACTCAAAAACCATTTGCCTGTGGCCGAAAAACACACGGCTTCTTAAGGCAAATCAGATGCTTCCGACCGTTTTCAGCCTCGCCCGCGGGTGGATCTCGGCCTGCGACAACACGGTCGTCTGGGCGCGGAACCGCTCGACCAGAGAGCGGACGAAGGGACGAATTGCCGCAGAGGTAACCAGCACCGGCGCCTCGCCTTCACGCGCGGCGCGCTCGAACGCCTCGCGCACGCCGGTCATGAACTCCGACAGTTTCGAGGGCTGCATGGCGAGGCTGCGCTCCTCGCCCTGGCCGATGATGGATTCGGCGAAGGCCTGCTCCCATTTCGCCGACAGCGCGATCAGCGGCAGATAGCCGTTGTAGGAGGTGTTCTGCGCGCAGATCTGGCGCGCCAGCCGGGCGCGAACGTGCTCGACCATGGTGGAGGGATTGCGCGAGAAGGCGAGCGAGTCGGCGATGCCTTCGAGGATGGTCGAGAGGTCGCGGATCGAGATGCGCTCGGCCAGCAGCAGCTGCAGCACGCGCTGGATGCCGGAGACAGTGACCTGTGCGGGCACGATGTCCTTGACCAGCTCGCTCTGCTCCTTCGGCAGCTCCTTGAGCAGCTTCTGCACCTCGCCATAGGAGAGCAGGTCCGACATGTTGGCCTTGAGCAGCTCGGTGAGATGGGTCGAGAGCACGGTCGCGGCGTCGACGACGGTGTAGCCCTTGAGCGAGGCCTCTTCCTTGAGGCTGGCATCGACCCAGGTCGCGGGCAGGCCGAAGGTCGGCTCGGTGGTGTGGATGCCGGGCACCTGAACCTGGCTGCCGCCGGGATCCATGACCATGAACTGGTTCGGCCAGATCTTGCCGGTGCCGGCATCGACCTCCTTGATCTTGATGATGTAGGTGTTGGCCTCGAGCTGGACGTTGTCGAGGATACGCACCGCCGGCATCACGAAGCCCATCTCGATCGCGAGCGAGCGGCGCAGCGCCTTGATCTGCTCGGTGAGGCGGTCGGTGCCGTCGGGGCCGTTGACCAGCGGCAGCAGCGCGTAGCCGAGCTCGATCTTGAGGTCGTCGATCTTGAGCGCGGCGGAGATCGGCTCTTCCGCCGCAGCGGCGCCCGGCGCGCCGGGCGTGCCCGCGGCGGGCGCCGCGTTGGCGGCTTCCTCGGCCTTGACGGCGGTGCGCTTGTGGTTGCGGGCGTTCCAGGCCAGCGCGCCGGCGCCGGCGCCGAGTGCCAGGAAGGGGATGGTCGGAATGCCCGGCAGGGCGGCCAGCACCAGCATGACCGCGGAGGACATCGCCAGCGCCTGCGGATAGCCGGAGAACTGCTTCATCAGCGCCTTGTCGGCGGCGCCGGACACGCCGGCCTTGGAGACCAGCAGGCCGGCTGCGGTGGAGACGATCAGCGCCGGCACCTGGGTGACCAGGCCGTCACCGACGGTCAGCAGCGTGTAGCTGCGCCCGGCGTCGGCGAAGGACATGCCCTGCTGGGCCACGCCGATGATCATGCCGCCGACGACGTTGATGAAGACGATCAGGAGGCCAGCGATGGCATCGCCGCGAACGAATTTGGAGGCACCGTCCATGGCGCCGAAGAAGCCGCTCTCGTCCTCCAGCGCCTTGCGGCGCTCCTTGGCGACCTTCTCGTCGATGAGCCCGGCGCCGAGGTCGGCGTCGATCGCCATCTGCTTGCCGGGCATGGCGTCGAGGTGGAAGCGCGCGGCGACTTCGGCGATACGGCCCGAACCCTTGGTGATGACGATGAAATTGACGATGATCAGGATTGCGAAGACGATGATGCCGATGACGAAATTGCCGCCCATCACGAAGCTGCCGAAGGCTTCGATGACGTGACCGGCGGCGGCCGTTCCCTCGTGCCCGTGCGACAGGATCAGGCGGGTCGAGGCCATGTTGAGCGACAGGCGCAGCATGGTCGAGATCAGCAGGACGGTCGGGAAAGCCGAGAATTCCAGCGGCGCCTGGATGAACAGCGAGGTCATCAGGATCAGGATCGAGAGCGTGATCGAGATCGCCAGGAACAGGTCCAGCACGATCGCGGGCAGCGGCAGGATCAGCACCACCAGGATGGTGAGGACGCCGAGCGCCAGCGCGATATCGCCGCGCTTGAGGATGTTGACGATCTCGTTGAGGGAGGGGATGCCGGGCTTGGCGCTGCCTACGCCCTGTCCCGCGGTGACGTCGACCATGGTAGCTGCCTCCCCGCGCGACTGCCGGCCGCGCGCCCCAAACGTCTGCGCGGCGGCCGATGGGCCGCCGTTCCGAAAGTGAGGCACCGCACTGGCGTCCACGGGGGCTCCCGTTCTACGCGGCTGACGACACTCGACTTCACCCGGCAATTCTTGCCGGGTGTATGGTTAGCAAAGGGTTAACGGAGGGGGTGGCTGGAGGTCAGATCCGGGGGCGCCGGGCCCCCGGATGCCGGATCCGGACGATGGCCGCCGGGGCTGCGGCCGGTGGAAGGGGCGGATCGGCTCGTAATCGCCGCTAGAGCGACTGCACGACGTCGGCATTGCCCATCGGCGACAGGCTGCTCGACTCCTTCCTGATCGATTCCGCGACGAAGCGAAGCTCCCAGTTCTTGACGAACCAATAGGCCGCAAACGCCCAGAGGCCAGACCATTCCACGAACAGGATGTAGGAATCGTTCGCCCGATCCGTATGGAGGAAGTGCATGATCACCGAGCCCCCCATCGCCAGCATCATGTAGGCGCCGATCAGGAAGTAGAACGTCCTGAACCGCTTGCGGGCCGTTTCGTCATTCTTGATCTGCGACAGCGTCTGGTCCGAGTACCAGAATATGATGACGCCGATACACACGAACGCCAGCACCGCGCTGATGCCGTGCAGCGTGATGTTCGGATAGCCGAACGAGGCAAGGGTGAAGGGGCTGGTCTTGTCGGGGATGCCCATCGGAAAGATCGCAACGCCCAAGGTGAATATGCCGGTCAGGCTGAGCCAGCGGTCTTCATTCTTCGAGAAGCCCTTGTAGCGGTACAGGAACACGCCGACGGCGAAGAGCAGGCCGCAGAACCAGAGCCGGGCGGGATAGAGGTCCGCCACGCCTTGAGCGGGGGTCTGGGCGAAATAGTAATCACTCAGCGAGGGCTGCAGGCGAATGCCCCAGAGCAGGCCGATCAGGATCACGACGACCGGGAAGGCCGCCGTCAGCGCGCCCATTCGTGTCCGCAGTTTTCCGTAGTTCTCGATGATGGCCTTGTCGATATGATCTTGTTCCATAATGAACTCCATGACTCCAAAGGGCGTCATGTTGGCATTATTTAAGGTTGTGGAAAAGGTTTAAGGTTGTAGGCAAGACGCCGCAGCATCGAGCCGCGTGGCTGCAGGCTTGATGCGGCGCAAGGTCAGGCGGGTCCGCCATCGGAGCTCCCAATGCACCGTGGTGCATTGGGGCTTCCCGGGCGTCAGGGCGCGTCGCCTGCAACGATGGCCGGGGAGGGGGCTGTGCTACTTCGCTTTCTCCATCTTCGTCACCGTATATCCCGACGCTGCCTCCTCGGCCTCGAAGGTCACCTTGTCGCCGACCTTCACCTGCTTGAGCATCGCGGCGTCCTTGACGCGGTAGACCATGGTCATGGGCTCCTCCATGCCGAGGCTCTTGGCGGGGCCGTGCTTGAGCGTGATCTTGCCGGCGCCTTCGTCGATCTTCTTCACCTCGCCGCTGATCGAGGCTCCGGCGGCGAGCGCGCCGCAAGACAGGCCGAGCGTCAGCGCGAGCGCCGTGGCGATGCGGATGATGGGGTTCATGGTTCGCTCCATTGCTTCAATTCACGGTGACGTTGCCGACCATGCCGTAGTCGCGGTGGCCGGGGATCAGGCAGGAAAATTCGAACGTGCCGGCCTTGGTAAACTTCCAGAGGATCTCCGCGGTCTTGCTCGGAGCAAGCCGCACCCCGTTCGGATCGTCGTGCTCCATGTGCGGATGCTTCTTCATCACCTCGGCATGGGCGAGGTTCTCCTTGGTCGTCGCGAGCAGGAATTCGTGGTCCTCCTTGCCGACATTGCGCAGCACGAAGCGGATCTGCTCGCCGCGCTTCACCTCGATCTTGGCGGGCGCGTAGTCCATCTCGTTCATCAGGATCTCGACGGTGCGGGCGGGCTTCTTGGGATCGCCGGGCTCGCCGGCCGAAAAGGCCGCGTGCCCGTGCTGCTCGTGCGCCAGCGCCGGTGCCAGCGAAAGCGCAGCCAGCGCTATTCCGAGTTTGATCGTCTTCATCTTCTTCTCCAGTTGGTGGTTCATCGAAACGCTCACATCTTCATGTTCTTCATCGGCGGGCCGCCCGGCTTCTGCCGCGCCGGCTCCGCGGCCGGCGATGCGACCTCGTAGGCGACGGTGCCTTGCGGGAATTTGTAGGGGCCGGGATCGCGGTAATCGTCGCGCGCGAGGTCCTCGCGGATCTTCATCACCGTCAACATGCCGCCCATCTCGATCGGGCCGAACTGGCCGGTGCCGGTCATCATCGGCAGCGTGTTGTCGGGCGCGGGCATCTCCATGTTGCCCATCGCCATGCCGGTCGAGCCCATCGCCATGCCGTCAGGCGCGAGCTTGCCGACGGCCTTGGCGAGATCCTTGCGCGATACGCCGATGAGATTGCGCACCTCGTGCCCCATCGCATTCATGGTGTGGTGCGACTTGTGGCAGTGGAACGCCCAGTCGCCGGGATTGTCGGCGAGCACGTCGAACACCCTGACGGCGCCGACCGGAACGTCGGTCGTCGTCTCCGGATATTGCGCGCTCTCCGGCACCCAGCCGCCGTCGGTGCAGGTCACCGCGAAGCTGTGGCCGTGCAGATGGATCGGATGGTTGGTCATGCTGAGATTGCCGATGCGCACGCGCACCTTGTCGCCGAGCCGCACCGGCAGCGGATCGATGCCCGGAAACACCCGCGCATTCCAGGTCCACATGTTGAAGTCGGTCATCTCGTTGACCTGCGGCAGATAGGTGCCGGGATCGACGCGATAGGTGCTCATCACGAAGACGAAGTCGCGATCCACGGGCCGGAAACTCTGATCGCGCGGATGCACGACGACCATGCCCATCATGCCCATCGCCATCTGCACCATCTCGTCGGAATGCGGGTGGTACATGAAGGTCCCGCTCTTCTTCATCTCGAACTCGTAGACGAAGGTCTTGCCGGGATTGATGTGCGGCTGGGTCAATCCGCCGACGCCGTCCATGCCGCTCGGGATGATCATGCCGTGCCAGTGCACGGTGGTGTATTCGGGCAGCTTGTTGGTGACGAAGATGCGGACCTTGTCGCCCTCGACCGCCTCGATGGTCGGGCCGGGCGACTGACCGTTGTAGCCCCACAGATTCACCTTCATGCCCTCGGCGAATTCGCGCACCACGGGCTCGGCGACGAGATGGAATTCCTTCCAGTCGCCGTTCATGCGGAACGGCAGCGACCAGCCGTTCAATGTGACCACGGGGCGGTAGTCCGGCCCGCCAATGGGATGCAGCGGCGGCTGCATCACCACCTTGTCCATGGTGGGCGCTTCCGGAATCGACGCGGCCTGGACGCGGCCGCTGACGGCCGACGCGCCGGCAAGGGCTGCGGTGCCCAAAAATCCTCGGCGGGAAAACATGCTGGCCTCCATCTCAGTGGTCGCCGTCGGCAGGCGCTGCCGCGGCGATGGTGGTTGAATTTTCGCCGCCGGACGCAGGCGCGCCGCCGCCATTGACGGCGGTCTGCAGGTCGGACTGGGCGAGGAAGAATTTTTGCTTGGCGTCGATGGCGCCGCGCAACGACGCCAGGCGCTGCCGCGCCTCCGTGAGTAGCGCGAAGATATCGACCTGCATGCTGGAGAAGCGGAGCTGCATCTCCTCGGTGATGATCTTGCGCAACGGGATGATCTCGCGCTGGTAGTGGCTCGCGATGTCGTAGCTGGAGCGATAGACACGATAAGCATCGCGCGCTTCCGAGCGGACATTCACGGCGCGCTCGGTCAGGCGGTTGAAGGCGAGGTTGTAGGTCTCCGCCGCCTGCCGTACCCGCACCTCGCCGCCGTCGAAGATCGGAATCTGGAACTGCACGTCGAAGCCGCGCTCGCGGAACGGCGGGCCCTCGGGGTCCTGGGTGCGGCGGGAGATGCCGGCGAGATCGAGCAGCGTCACGAAGCGCGTTGCCTCGGTGAGGTTCAGCGACTTCGCCAGCGCGGTCAGTTCCAGCCGTGCGATCTGCAGGTCGACGCGATGCGCCACCGCGTCGGCTTCGATTCCAGGCAGGCTCTGCGGCCGGCGCGGCAGCGGCGGCAACTGGTTGGGCAGACGGAAGTCGAGGCCGTCGTCCCACAGCCCCATCAGCCGTGCGAGTTTTTCGCGCGCGCTTGTCGCGCTCTGCCGCGCGGTGGCGAGATCGGCTGTCGTCTCGGCATAGAACACCTGCTCGCGGGCCTGGTCGAGCTTGTTGAGCGAGCCGGTCTCGCCGAGCTTGACGGCAAGCTGTGCGGTCGATTCCGCCGTCGCCTTCGCGTCGGTCAGCAGCGCCACCATCTCGTTGCCGGCGACGGTGCGGACATAGGCGCGGCGCACGTCGGCCGCGAGCCGCAAGGTCGCCAGCGCGGCGCGCAATTGCGCCTGACGGAAGCGGTCGCGGGCGATCTCGGAGCGGAACGGCAGGGTGGCGAGCGCGAGGATGTCGCCGACCACCTGGCGCTCGATCTCGCTCGCGCCATTGCCCGTGATCCGCGAGATCGAGAACACCGGATTGGGCGGCAGGCTCTGCTCCACCAATTCGGTCTCGGCCAGCGCAAGCTCGTTATAGGTGGCCTGCAGCCCCTTGTTGTTGAGCAGCGCGATCTGCACCGCCGCGTCTGCGCCGAGTGTTCGCGCCAGCAACTGGCGAACGCGCGCCTCGACTACAGCGGCTCCCTCGGCCGATCGGACGAAGGCGACGTCCTTGTTGATGGTCCGGCTGGCGAGGTCCGAAACCGTCGTCATGCCAGCGTCCGGCGAGAACGCCATGCAGCCGGAGAGCCCGAATGCTGCGAACACGAGCAGGCCGCGCGCAAGATAATGTGTCATGGCGCACTCCTACCGGTCTTGCTTCGGCTGCGGCGTGACCGCGTCGTTGCGGTCGCGCCATGGCGCCGGCGTCGCGGGCCTGAGGCTGGAGTAGGGCGCAATGGTCGAGCGATAGCCGACGCGCGCCGTCTTCGCCGCGGGATCGGCAGGATCAGCGCCCGCGACCTGCGTGGTCGCCGGCATGCAGCCGGACAGCGCGAGCGCAATCACGGCCAGCAGCGGCCAATTAAATAGAGTATGTCGTCCACGCGCCGCAGATGCGGCGGCGAACTTCGCCCCGGAAAGCGCAAGCATGAGTCATCCTTGATCTGTCGTGAGACCACAGGTGCACGCGCGCGGACGCGCGCCGGACCTGACGTCGTCGAATCAGATCAGGCGATGGGGGGGCGATAGTGCCGGGACGGTGCCGCGCTGTGCAGGCTGGCCACGATCTCGGGCGCGCAGGTCGACATCGGCTGGACCGGTGTGGCGACGCTGGGCAGATCGGCCGGCAGGGCACTGACGCACATCATCGCGCAGCAAGGACCAACTGTTCCCTTGCCGTCATGATGATGCGACGCCGATGTGTCCTGTGCCGCGGTCTGGTGATGCGCGTGCGCGCCGGCGTGGTCGTGCCAGGCGCCGTCATGCGTGTGGCCGGCCTGCATCTGGTGATGCGCCGGCACGAGATCGGCGAGAAGCGCGTCGTCAAGGCACGGCGCCGGGCCAGTGCCCCAGGCCAGTGCCATGGCGGGTGCGAGCACGCAGAACAGATAGGCGAGAGCGATGATCCGCCCCACCCTGATCCGCACCGATCGCGTCAACCGCAACAACATTTCGCCGATATGCTCCTCGCGCGGCAATGTTGCACACGCTGATTGCAAACTAGTGGCAAAACGCGCATCCGCCAAGCTCCTTCTTACCGCAGTGCACCGCGCATGCCCAATATATCGCCACGTTGGTTGACCGTGTGGTGATCCGCGGGTCATGTTCCGCTCCGTGCACGCGCCAATTCATCCCGGACAAACACCAGATTCATTCAGCCCTGATTCCCGTCAGGCCTGGATGCGGCTTGTCATTGCGCTGGTGATCGGCTCGATCGGCGGCGTCGGCATGTGGGCGATCGTCGTGATGATTCCCGCGGTGCAGACCGAGTTCGCCGCCACGCGCGGCGCGGTGTCGCTGGCCTTTACCCTCATGATGTTCGGCTTCGGGCTCGGCGGCGTCATCGCCGGCAAGATCACGGACCGGTTCGGCATCGTGCGGGCCATGGCGATCAGCATCGTCTTCCTCGGCATCGCCAACACGCTGGCCGGGCTGTCGACGCAGCTCTGGCAGTTCATTGCGGCCTATTTCCTGATCGGGCTCGGCACATCCGCGACCTTCGCGCCGCTGATGGCGGAGGCCTCGCACTGGTTCGAGCGCTATCGCGGGCTTGCCGTGACCATTGTCGCCAGCGGCAATTATGTCGCCGGCACGATGTGGCCGCCGATCGTGAACTTCGGCATGCAGTCGATCGGCTGGCGCCACACCCATATCGGCATCGGCATCGTCTGCGTGGTGCTGATGACGGTTCTGGTTCTGGTCCTGCGCGCGCAGATCGGCAATGACACGGTGCACGACCATGCCAAGGCGCCGCCGCCGCGGGTCGATCTCAAGCTCTCGACCAACACGCTGACCGTGCTGCTCTCGATCGCCAGCATCTCCTGCTGCGTCGCCATGGCGATGCCGCAGGTGCATATCGTCGCCTATTGCGGCGACCTCGGCTATGGCGTGGCGCGCGGCGCCGAGATGCTGTCGCTGATGATGGCCTGCGGTATCGTCAGCCGGATCGGTTCGGGTTATCTCGCCGACAAGATCGGCGGCATCCCCACGCTGCTGGTCGGATCGCTGGCGCAAGGGTTTGCACTGGTGTTCTACCTGTTCTTCGACAGCCTCGCCTCGCTCTACATCATCTCGGCGATGTTCGGCCTGTTCCAGGGTGGCATCGTGCCGAGCTACGCAATCATCGTGCGCGAGGCGATGCCGGCTCGCGAGGCCGCAACCCGCGTCGGCATCGTGATCTTCGCCTCTGTGTTCGGCATGTCGTTCGGCGGCTGGGTCTCGGGCGTCATCTTCGACGCCACCGGCTCCTACGGCGCGGCCTTCGCCAACGGCGTGGCGTGGAATGCGCTCAATATCAGCATCGTCGTTCTGCTGCTGATCCGCTCGCGGATGGGCTCGGTCAGAGCCGGGCCGGGTTTTGCGACTTAGACCGCCTGTCCGGCCTTCAGCAGCGTGCAGCCGGTGATCTTGTAGCTGCCGTCGGCCTGCTGCTCGAGCGTGTAGAGCGCCTCCCAGGCTTCGCCATTGGCATCGACGATGTGGACGCGCTGGGCGATCCGGCTGCCTTCGACCTTGCTCTCGCCGAATTCAAAGCTCTTGTGGCGATAGACCGGTGCGTAGCCGTTCTGCACCATCGACATGAAGATCTCAGGCGCGGGAAAGATCTCCTTGATCGCGGGGGCGGCGTAGGAATAGGCGGCGCTCGCATCGTCGCGCACGAAGGCCTGCTCCTGGGCGCGGATGACGCCTTGCGCAGTCGCGATGTCGTCGGCGCGTGCTGAAAGGCCGATGAGAGCGACACTGAGGGCGACGAGCAGGGCGGCAATGCGCATGGCAGGCTCCGCGTTGAGATCCCGGCGGGGCCGATCCTAGCACGCCCCATCGGACATACGGGCGGGCTATCGCTTCCGTTTCACCGCAGGCTTGGCGGGCTTCGCCGCGGGGCGAGCTTTGGGCTTGCCCGCCGGCTGCACCCGCAAACCGTCGACGAACACGTCGAGCATCCGCAGCACGGACGACTGCCAGCCGGGCTGATCGTGCATGTAGCACATGCCGATCAAGGCCCTGAGCAGGTCCTCCGGGCTGATATCGCCGCGCATCTCGCCGGCTGCAACCGCACGCTCGAGCAGCGAGCCGATCGCCTTGGTCAGCCGGTCCATAGAGAAGGCGGCGAGCTCCGACGTGCTCTGGAACGTCAGCGCCAGCGCGGCCGACATGCCTTTCTTGGTGGCCACGAACTCGACCGTGGAATTCAGCCAGCGCCTGAGCGCGTCGACCGGATCCTTCGCGTTCTTCAATTGCTCGGCGAGCTCGCTGAGCTGCTCGACCTCGCGCCGGTACACCGCCTCGAACAGATCCTCGCGCGTCGGGAAGTGCCGGTAGAGCGTGCCGATGCCGACGCCGGCGCGTTTCGCCACGGCCTCCAGGCTCGCCTCGGGCCCGCCGGCGCTGAACACGGCCTTGGCCGCCTCCAGCACGCGCTCGCGATTGCGCACGGCATCGGCGCGAGGCTTTCGGCTATGGTCAGTGTGGTCGTCCATCTCCGCAATGTAGATCACGAATTGGTTAGATTGAACCCTCGCGAGAACCTTTGCAGGGCTGCATCGCGTTGTATGCCCACGGGCTTTTGACGAATTCCAAATATTTCCGGGCGGCCCTTGTTAAGCGGAGGGTGCCTCCGTATCTTGTTCAATGCGCCGGCCCGGATCACGTCAGGGCGGCGCGATATCGACGGCGGCCACGGAGGTGGCGCGCCGAACGATGAGCCATGTCCATATCTGATCGGAGCCTTGTATGAACCACTCCATCAGCCTCACGGTGAACGGTGCACGGCGCGAGTTCGTCCTCGACGATCCCCGCGTCACGCTGCTCGATCTCCTGCGTGAGCGCCTCCATCTCACCGGAACCAAGAAGGGATGCGATCGCGGCCAGTGCGGCGCCTGCACTATTCTCGTCGACGGCAAGCGCATCAATTCGTGCCTTGCGCTCGCCATCAGCCATGACGGCGCCGACATCCTCACCATCGAAGGCGTTGCGCGCGGCGACCAGCTTCATCCGGTGCAGGCGGCGTTCATCGCCCATGACGGTTTCCAGTGCGGTTTCTGCACGCCCGGCCAGATCATGAGCGCGATCGGCATGATGCAGGAAGCCCAGGCCGGCAACGATCCCGAACGCATCCGCGAATGCATGAGCGGCAATCTGTGCCGCTGCGGCGCCTATGCCGGCATCGTCGATGCCGTGCAGGAAGCGCAAGGACGCATGGATGAGACCAACCAGAGGCGCTCCGCATGAAACAGTTCGATTATGTCAGGCCCGCCACGGTCGCGGAGGCGGTTAGCGCCGCCGCGCAGCCGGGCGCCGTCTATCTTGCCGCCGGTACCAATTTGCTCGATCTGATGAAGGGCGGCGTCAGCCGTCCGGATCGCCTGGTCGACGTCACGCATCTTCACGGGCTCGATCAGATCGAGACCCTCGCCGACGGATCGTTGCGCATTGGCGCGCTGGTCAGCAATGCCGATCTCGCGCATGACGCAAACTTCGCCAAGTCCTATCCGGCCGTGGCCGAAGCGCTGCTCTCCGGTGCGTCCGCGCAACTGCGCAACGCCGCGACCGTCGGCGGCAATCTGCTGCAGCGGACGCGCTGCGCGTACTTCTACGACACCGCCAGCCGCTGTAACAAGCGCGAGCCCGGCAGCGGCTGCGATGCCCGCGATGGCGAGAACCGCGGCCATGCCGTGCTCGGCTGGAGCGAGAGCTGCATCGCCACGCACCCCTCCGATTTCTGCGTGCCGCTGGTCGCGCTCGATGCCGTCGTCGAGATCGAGGGCAGGAGCGGCCGCCGCGAGATCGCGCTGGAGGAGCTGCATCGCCTGCCCGGCCAGACGCCCGAGCGTGAATCGGCGCTCGAGCCCGGCGACCTCATCGTCGCCGTGCGCCTGCTGGCCGCAGCGCGTGGCTTTGCGACGCATGCGCGCTACCTCAAGGTCCGCGAGCGCACGTCCTATGCCTTTGCGGTCGTCTCGGCCGCGGCTGCGTTGCGGATCGAGAACGGCAAGATCGCCGAGGCCCGGCTTGCGCTCGGCGGCGTTGCCGCAAAGCCCTGGCGCGCCCGCGCCGCGGAGGACGTTCTCAGGAACGTCGCGCCCACGGCCGACGCATTCCAGGAGGCCGCCTGGCGCGCGCTCACCGACGCAAAACCGTCCGGCGACAACGCCTTCAAGATCGAGCTGGCGCGCCGCATCGTCGTGCGCGCGCTGACCCTTGCCGCTGCCGGCACGCCCGCGCGCATCCCCGCGCTGCCGGCCTCTCCCTTTGCCTCGACGTCTGGAGCCATTCATGCCTGAGCTCAACCTGACCAGCGCGCCCGCCCATCTGCGGCACGGCTCGAACATCGGCCAGCCGCTGACCCGCCGTGACGGCGTTCTCAAGGTCACGGGGCGTGCGACCTATGCCGCCGACAATCATCCGCCCGGCATGCTGTTTGCCGTGATGGCCGTCGCCAGCATCGCGCGCGGCCGCGTGACCTCGCTCGATGTCGCGGCCGCCAAGCGTCATCCAGGCGTGGTGGAGGTCATGACGCCCGACCACAAGCCGAAGCTCGCGATCGATCCGGAGATCAAGACCAATCCGTTCGTGTTCCGGATGGAGGTGCTGCAGAGCCATGAGGTCCGCTATGCCAACCAGCCGATCGCGGTGGTGATTGCCGAGACGCTGGAGGCGGCGACGGAAGGCGCCACGCTGCTGGCGCCGCGATATGACGTGCAAACTGCGCTCGTCGGGCTCGACGCCGGCGAGAGCTACGTGCCGCCGGTCGTCGGCGTCGGCAATCCCACTGAAAACACCCATGGCGATGTCGAGGCGGGCCTCGCCGCGGCCGAGAAGCAGATCGACGCGACCTACGAGACACCGCCGCAATATCACAATGCGATGGAGCCGCACGCCATCGTGGCTCATTGGAACGGTGACAATCTGCAGATCGACATGCCGACCCAGGGCCTGATGCTGTCGCTCGGCCGCATCGCCGAGCTGTTCGGCATTGCGCCCGACAAGATCCACATCCGCAGTCCGTTCCTCGGTGGCGGTTTCGGCTCGAAGGGGCTGATGTCCGGCCCGCCGACCCTCGGCATCATGGCCGCTAAGCTTGTCGGCAAGCCGGTCAAGCTCGTGCTGCGGCGTGAGCAGATGTACGGCCCGGTCGGCCATCGCGCGCCGACGCGTCAGCGGCTGCGCATCGGCACCGACGGCGAGGGGCGCCTGACCGCGCTCGATCATCACGCCAGGACCGTGTCGAGCACGTTCGACGATTTCTACGAGCCTGCGGCCGACGCCTCGCACACGCTCTATGCGGCGCCGGCGATCCGCACCTCGCACGATGCCGTGCGCGTCAACACCGGCACGCCGCTGTTCATGCGCGCGCCGGGCGAGGCGACGGGCTCGATCGCGCTGGAGAGCGCGATCGACGAGATGGCCTGGGCCTGCGGCATCGACCCGCTCGCCTTCCGCCTGAAGAACTATGCCGAGGTCGAGCCGATGACGGGACGACCGTTCTCCTCGAAAGCGCTGCGTGCCTGCTACGATCAGGGCGCAGCGCGTTTCGGCTGGGCGAAACGCTCGCTCCAGCCCCGACAGATGCGCGACGATGCCGGACTTCTGGTCGGCTGGGGGATGGGCACCGCGACGTTCCCCGCGCTGATGTTCCAGGCCGAGGCGCGCGCTGTGCTCCGCCGCGACGGCTCGGGCGCGATGGAGATCGGCGCGCACGACATGGGGCAGGGCGCCTGGACGGCGCTTGCCCAGATCGCGGCCGATGCCGTCGGTCTCGATATCGACCGCGTGGACTTCAAGGCCGGCACATCCGACCTGCCTGATGCCGGCATCGCCGGCGGCTCGGCGCATACGGCGACTGCAGGCGCCGCGATCCACAGTGCCGGCGCGGCCGTGATCGCAAAGCTCGCCGATCTCGCAACCAATGACGAGCGCTCGCCGCTGTTCGGTGCCGGCAATGCGGGCGTGATCGCGCGGGACGGCAGGCTGATCCGTCGCGACGACGAGAGCCGCAGCGAGAGCTATGCCGAGATCCTCGCGCGCGCAGGCGTCGCCGAGGTCGAGGCCCGCGGCACCGGTGCGCCGAACCCGGCGGCGATGGAAGAGTATGCGATGCACGCCCACGGCGCGGTGTTCGCGGAAGTGAAGGTCGATCCCGAGCTCGGCCAGGTCCGCGTCAGCCGCATGGTCGGCGCCTTTGCCGCGGGACGCATCGTCAACCCGCATCTGGTGAAGAGCCAGCTGTTCGGCGGCATGATCTGGGGCATGTCCTTCGCGCTGCACGAGGAGGCCGTCACCGATCGCCGCAGCGGCAGGATCATGAATGCCAATCTCGGCGAGTACCACATTCCGGTGAATGCCGACGTGCCGCCGCTCGACGTGATCACGGTCGAGGAGCACGACCCGCATGTGAATGCGCTCGGCATCAAGGGCGTCGGCGAGATTGGCATCACCGGCAGCGCCGGCGCGGTCGCCAACGCGGTGTGGCATGCGACCGGTGTGCGCGTGCGCCGCTTCCCGATCAAGATCGAGGAGTTGCTGACGCAGCGCTGAGTGGAGCAAGGCGGGGCGAGCTCGTCTCGCTCCGCCGCGTTCTGCTAGTGCAATTTCTTGCGGATCGCCTTCAGCGCCTCGCGCTGTGTCTCGATGTACTCGGCGATGACCTTGCGCAGCTCGCGCGAATGGAGCTTGTCGGCATCGCGCTGCACTTCGTCGAGCGCAGCCTCGGCATTGGCGAGCGTGATCTTCATCTGCGGGCCCTGTTAAGAAGCGGCGCCGGAATGTCTCTCGGCTACGGCTCGCATCATATAGAGGACCGGCGCGCGGAAATTGAGATGCCTCAAGCTCCGTAAGACACCGGGGCACTCCGTAGGATCCCGGATGAGGCGAATTACCGCGTCAGAATGTCGGCGGCGTGCATGCCGAGATCACCTCGCAAGCCTTGCCGCCGACACAGCGGAAACGATGCGGACGGCGGCTCTCGAAATAATAGGCGTCGCCGGGATTGAGGATGCGGCGCTCGTCCTCGACGGTAACTTCGAGCTTGCCGGAGATCACGATACCGCCTTCCTCGCCGTCATGGACGAGATGCACGCGCCCGGTGTCGCTGCCTGGCTCGTAACGCTCTTTCAGGATCTGCAGGCTGCGTCCGAACAGATTGTCGCCGATCTGCCGATAGGAGATCGGTTTCTTGCCGACCTCGGTCAGTTCCTCCGCGCGGTAGAAGATCTTGCGCCTGGACTCCGGCTCCAGCGCGAAGAACTCGGCGAGCCCCATCGGGATGCCGTCGAGGATGCGCTTGAGCGCGCCGACCGACGGGTTCATCTGGTTGGATTCGATCAACGAGATCGTCGAATTGGTGACGCCGGCGCGTTTTGCCAGCTCGCGCTGCGACAGCTTGTGACGCGCCCGGATGAATCGCAGCCGTCCACCGATGTCGACGCTCATAGCCTGGGGTCCCGTGTTGCAGGTGTTGCGGATCGCGCAAATATGGACCGGCTGCCCTAGCGAAATCAATGGCTTGCAGGTCACCAGAAAAGGACTTGTTGCGGTTTCCAAGCCGTGGCTCTGCTAGCGGGTCAGCAAAGGAGCGCGGCCGTGACCCTTCATCAGATTCCGAACACTATCAAGACCGACTCGTTCTGGATGCCGTTCACGGCCAATCGGCAGTTCAAGAAGGCGCCGCGCCTGTTCTCCTCGGCCGAGGGCATGCACTACACCACCGTCGACGGCCGCAAGGTGATCGACGGCTCCGCCGGCCTCTGGTGCGTCAATGCCGGCCACGGCCGCAAGCAGATCGCTGCCGCGGTCGAACGCCAGCTCATGACGCTGGACTTCGCACCGACCTTCCAGATGGGTCATCCGCTGGCCTTCGACTTCGCCGAGCGCCTTGCCGAGATCGCGCCGAAAGGCCTCGATCGCATCTTCTTCACCAACTCCGGCTCTGAATCGGTCGACACCGCGCTGAAGATCGCCCTCGCCTATCATCGCGCCAACGGCCAGTCGAGCCGCACCCGCCTGATCGGCCGCGAGCGCGGCTATCACGGCGTCGGCTTCGGCGGCACCTCGGTCGGCGGCATGGTCGCCAACCGCCGCGCCTTTGCGACCCTGCTGCCGGGCGTCGACCACATCCGCCACACCCACGATCTCTCCCGCAACGCCTTTGCCAAGGACCAGCCCGAGCATGGCGCCGAGCTCGCCGACGATCTCGAGCGTCTGGTCGGCCTGCACGGCGCCGAGACCATCGCCGCCGTCATCGTCGAGCCGGTGCCGGGTTCGACCGCGGTGCTGCCGCCGCCGAAGGGCTATCTGCAGCGCCTGCGCGAGATCTGCGACAAGCACGGCATCCTGCTGATCTTCGACGAGGTCATCACCGGCTTCGGCCGTCTCGGCACGCCGTTCGCCGCCAACTTCTTCGGCGTCACGCCGGACCTGATGACGACGGCCAAGGGCATCACCAACGGCACCATCCCCTGCGGCGCGGTGTTCGCGAGCCGCAAGGTGCATGACGGCATGATGGTCGGCCCGGAGAACGCGATGGAGCTGTTCCACGGCTACACTTACTCGGCGCATCCGACCGCCTGCGCCGCGGGCATCGCGACGCTCGACATCTACAAGGACGAGGGCCTGCTGACGCGCGGTGCGTCGATGGCCGAATACTGGCGCGATGCGCTGCATCAGCTCAAGGGCCTGCCGAACGTCGTCGATATCCGCAATTGCGGCCTGATGGGCGCGGTCGAGCTGGCGCCGCGCGACGGCATCGTCGGCGCGCGCGGCTACGACGTGATGGTCGACTGCTTCAACACCGGCCTTTACCTGCGCATGAGCGGCGACAGCTTCGCGATGTCGCCTCCGCTCATCGTCGAGAAGAGCCATATCGACCAGATGGTCTCGATCCTCGGCGACGCCATCAAGAAGGTGGCCTGATAATTGCTCTCGCCGTTGCGAGTTGTTTCCTTGCAGCGGCGAGCGTGATGCCGCGGGAGTTTGACCAAGCGTGAAAGTTCTGATCCTCGGCAGCGGTGTCATCGGTGTCACCTCTGCCTACTACCTCGCACGTGCCGGCCATGAGGTGACGGTCGTCGACCGTCAGCCCGAACCGGCGCTTGAGACCTCCTTTGCCAATGCCGGCGAAGTGTCGCCCGGCTATTCCTCGCCCTGGGCCGGTCCCGGCGTGCCGGTGAAGGCGGTCAAGTGGCTGTTGATGAAGCACGGCCCGCTGGTGATCCGGCCGAAGCTCGATCCCGTCATGTGGGTCTGGCTGCTCAAGATGCTGCGCAACTGCACCAGCGAGCGCTACGCGGTCAACAAGAGCCGGATGATCCCGATCGCGGAATACAGCCGCGATTGCCTGCGTGATCTGCGCCGCGACATCGGCATTCAATATGACGAGCGCTCGCAGGGCACGCTGCAGCTGTTCCGCTACCAGTCCCAGCTCGACGGCACCGGCGAAGACATCGCCGTGCTCAAGCAATATGGCGTGCCCTTCGAGGTGCTGAGCCGCGAGGGCTGCATTGCGGTCGAGCCGGCGCTAGCAGGCGTGAAGGAGAAGTTCGCCGGCGGGCTTCGCTTGCCGCAGGACGAGACCGGCGACTGCCACATGTTCACGCAGGCGCTGGCCAAGCATGCCCAGGCGCTCGGTGTGCGCTTCATGTTCAACACCGGCATCGACCGCATCGTCACCGACGGCGCGCGCGTCAGTGGTGTCGTGACCAGCGCCGGCACGTTGCAGGCGGACGCCTACGTGCTCGCGCTCGGAAGCTGGTCGTCGCGTCTCGCCGCGCCGCTCGACATCTCGCTGCCGGTCTATCCGGTGAAGGGCTATTCGATCACGGTGCCGATCAAGGACGCCTCCGGCGCGCCGGAATCGACCGTGATGGACGAGAGCTACAAGGTCGCGATCACCCGCCTCGGCAATCGCATCCGCGTCGGTGGCACCGCCGAGATCTCCGGCTATTCGAGCAAGCTGTACGATGCCCGCCGCGCCACGCTGGATCACTCGCTGACCGATCTCTTCCCGCGCGGCGGCGATCTCTCCAAGGCGACGTTCTGGAGCGGCCTGCGCCCGATGACGCCGGACGGCCCGCCCGTGATCGGCCCGACGCAATACGCCAACCTCCACCTCAACACCGGCCACGGCACGCTCGGCTGGACCATGTCCTGCGGTTCGGGCCGCGTGCTCGCCGACATGCTGTCCGGCAAGAAGCCGGACATTGATGTCAGTGCGCTGTCGGTGGATAGGTATAACTATCGGTTTGGGTAAGACTCTATCCCCTCGTCATTGCGAGGAGCGGAGCGACGAAGCAATCCAGACTTTTTCCGCAGCGGGATTCTGGATTGCTTCGCTGCGCTCGCAATGACCATGTAGAGGCAGAGCGCCCGTATCAATCAACCGTCACCCTGAGGCGGCCGCGTAGCGGCCCTCGAAGGGCGACGGCCCGGCTCTATCGGGGCCGTGCATCCTTCGAGGCTCGCTGCGCGAGCACTTCAGGATGACGAGGCTGGGAGTGTGCGCGTGGACGGAAAGTGCCTACGCCCCCGTCACGCAGTTCACCCACAGCACCACGGCCTTCGCATCGTTCGCCGGATTTGAAAACCGGTGCGGCCGTCGGCTCGCAAATCTAAAGCTGTCGCCGGTCTTCAGCGACCATGTCTCGCTGTCCACCGTCAGCATCATCTCGCCTTCGAGCACGAGGCCGGCTTCCTCGCCGTCATGGGTGTAGAGCTCGTCGCCGGTGGAGCCGCCGGGCTCCAGATGCACCAGGAACAGATTGAGCTTGTTGTCGGTGCCGGCCGGGCTGAGCAGTTGCTTCGACACGCCGGTGCGCCAGAGTTTCAGTTCGGGCCGCTGCAGCCCGCGCGTCACGACCTGGTCCGAGGCGCCGTCGGCGCTCGGGCTCGCGCCGAACAGCGCCGCGATGCCGACGCCGAGCACGTCGGCGAGCGTTGCCAGCACGCGCAGCGACGGTGACGACAGGCCGCGCTCGATCTGGCTGAGGAAGCCGATCGAAAGGTCCGTGCGCGAAGCGACCGTCTCTAGCGAGAATTGCCTGACGCGCCGGAGGTCCCTGATGCGGCGGCCGACCGCGACGTCCATTGCTGGCTCCGTCGGCTTCACGGTAGCCTTCTTGCCGTTCCTGTTACCGCTCTTGTTGCCGTTCTCGGCCTTCCTGACCGGCTTTGCGGCGGCCGGTTTGCGTATTCTTTTGCCACCGCTCACGTCAAACCGCTTCCTTCATGTGCATGAAAACCGCTTGCATCGGCCGCGAAAGTGTGACCAAATTTTCATATTGGTGAAAATAGGCCGAAACGGCTTGGCCCGCAACGTCTGATCACGACTTTGCCCGAGCGCCGCCATCGGCCAAGCCCAAAGGGGGATGCGATGAAGCGTTTTGGTCTGGCCGCGGTCGCGGCACTCGCAATTGCAGCAATGGCGCCGGCGTCGGCGCAGCAGGTGCTGAAGGTCGGCTCGACGCCGACGGGCATTCCCTTCACCTTCCTCGACACCAAGACCAACAGCATCCAGGGCATCATGGTCGACCTCGTCACTGAAGTCGGCAAGGATGCCGGCTTCAACGTGCAGATCGAGCCGATGCAGTTCTCGGCGCTGATCCCCTCGCTGACCTCGAGCAAGATCGACATCATCGCCGCCGCGATGTTCATCACCGCGCCGCGCAAGGAGGTCGTCGATTTCTCCGATCCCATCTACACTTATGGCGAAGGTCTCGTCGTGCCGAAGAGCGACACCAAGGCCTATGCCACGCAGGACGATCTGAAGGGTGAGACCGTGGGCGCGCAAGTCGGCACCGCCTTCGTCGACGCGCTGAAGAAGACCGGCCTGTTCGCCGACGTGAAGGCCTACGACACCATTCCCGACATCCTGCGCGACGTGAACACCGGCCGCCTCAAGGCCGGCTACGCCGACTATCCGATCCTGGCCTACAATCTGAAGCAGGGCGGCTTCCCAGAGGTTCGCCTCGTGGACGGCTACAAGCCCGTGACCGTGGGCTCGGTCGGCATCGGCGTGCGCAAGGGCGAGACGGCGCTGCTCGGCAAGATCAATGCGTCGCTCGCCAAGCTGAAGGCCAACGGCACCATCGACAAGATCCTCGATAAATGGGGCCTGAAGGCCCAGGGCTGATAACGGTTCGTCGCAGGCTGTCCGATGAAAGGCTTCTGGCACGACGCCGTCGAGTTCTTCCCGATCCTGATGAACGGCGTCGCGCTGACGATCGTCGTCACGATCGGCTCGCTGCTGCTCTCGACGGTGCTCGGCCTGATCTGGGCGATGATGCGGGTCTCCGGCATCAAGGCGCTGTCGATGCTCAGCGCCAGCCTGATCAACGTCATCCGCGGCATCCCGATCATCGTGCTGCTGTTCTACCTCTACTTCGTGATGCCTGATCTCGGCGTCACGCTGTCGGCCCTGCAGGCCGCGATCCTCGGGCTCGGCATCGCCTATTCGGCCTATCAGGCCGAAAACTTCCGCGCTGGCATCGAGGCCATCGACAAGGGGCAGATCGAGGCCGCGCAGTCGATCGGCATGGGCTGGTGGCTCACCATGCGGCGGGTGGTGCTGCCGCAGGCGGTGCGCATCGTGCTGCCGCCCTACGGCAACGTCATGATCATGATGCTGAAGGATTCCTCGCAAGCCTCTACCATCACGGTCGCGGAGCTTGCCCTGCAGGGCAAGCTGATCGCGTCCTCGACCTTCAAGAACACCAGCGTGTTCACGCTGGTGGCGCTGATGTATCTCACCATGAGCATCCCGCTGATCCTGCTGGTCCGTCATTTCGAGAAGCGGGCCGGCAAGAAATGATCGAGCTCACCGACGTCCACAAGAGTTTTGGCCAGAACGAGGTGCTCAAGGGCATCTCGGCGTCCGTCCAGAAGGGCGAAGTGGTCTGCATCATCGGGCCGTCGGGCTCGGGCAAGTCGACCATCCTGCGCTGCATCAACGGGCTCGAGAGCTATGATCGCGGCGAGATCAGCGTCGAGGGCCTGAAGGTCGACCGCGACGCGCCGTCGATCGTGAACATCCGCACCCAGGTCTCGATGGTGTTCCAGCGCTTCAATCTATTCCCGCACCGGACGGTGCTGGAGAACGTGGTCGAAGGTCCGCTGTTCGTGAAGAAGGAGCCGCGTGCCCAGGTGCTGGAACGCGGCCGCGCGCTGCTCGCCCAGGTCGGGCTCGCCGAGAAGGCCGATGCGCATCCGCCGCAGCTCTCCGGCGGCCAGCAGCAGCGCGTCGCGATCGCGCGGGCGCTGGCGATGCAGCCCAAGGCGATCCTGTTCGACGAGCCGACCTCGGCGCTCGATCCCGAGCTCGTCGGCGACGTGCTCGGCGTGATGCGCAAGCTCGCCGACGACGGCATGACCATGGTCGTCGTCACCCACGAGATGGGCTTTGCCCGCGACGTCGCCGATCGCGTGCTGTTCATCGACGGCGGCGTGATCGTCGAGCAGGGGCCGGCCAAGGCGCTGCTCAACCAACCCCAGCATCCGCGCACGCAGGATTTCCTGCGCCGCGTGCTGCATCCGCTCTGACCGGATCTTGCAATGACGCGCCTGCCGCTGCCGCCTTCGCTCTATGCCGACACCGCCGTCGCGCCGGTGGCGACGCCACCGCTTGATACCGACAAGACTGTCTCCGTCGCGATCGTCGGCGGCGGCTATACTGGGCTCTCCACCGCATTGCATCTGGCCGAGCAGGGCGTCGAGGCGCTGGTGCTGGAGGCGCAGGAGCCGGGCTGGGGCGCGTCCGGCAACAATGGCGGCCACACCAATCCCGGGCTGAAGCACGACCCTGACCAGATCGAGGCGGATTTCGGCCCCGAGCTCGGTCGCCGCATGATCGAATTCTCCTACGGCACCACGAACTTCACCCACGATCTGATCCGCCGCTACCAGATCCCCTGCGAAGCGCGGCAGGGCGGCACGCTCCGCGCGGCCTATAACGAGGCCAGCGCCGCCGCGATCGAAAAGACGGCGCAGCAATGCATCCGCCGCGGCATGCCGGTGTCGTACCTCAACCGTGAGCAGCTGCGCGAGATGACCGGCACCGGCCGCTACATCGGCGCCATGTTCGATACGCGTGGCGGCGATCTGCATCCCCTGAGCTACGCCCGTGGTCTCGCGCGCGCCGCGATCTCGGCCGGCGCGAAAGTCCATGGCGAGACGCCGGCGCTGTCATTGCGCCGCGACGGCGGCCGCTGGCGCATCGAGACGCCGCGTGCGGTCGTCCACGCAGACAAGGTGCTGCTCGCCACCAACGGCTTTACCGACGATCTCTGGCCCGCGCTTCGCAGAACCATCGTCCCGGTGTTCTCCTCGATCGCCGCCACTGCGCCGCTGTCGGACGAGATCGCGCGTTCGATCATGCCGACGCGGCCGGTGCTCTACGAGAGCGGCCATATCACCGTCTATTACCGCATCGACCAGCAGAACCGCCTCTTGATGGGCGGCCGCGGCCCGATGCGCTGGATCAACTCGCCGAACGACGTCGCCTATCTCATGCGTTATGCGGAGAGGCTTTGGCCCCAGCTCAAGGGCGTGTCGTGGACCCATGGCTGGAACAGCCGCCTCGCCATCACCAAGGACCACTATCCGCATGTGCACGAGCCCGCGGAGAGCGTCCTGATCTCGCTCGGCTGCAACGGCCGCGGCGTTGCGCTTTCGACTGCGATGGGCGCGCAGCTCGCGCGCCGGCTGATCGGCGGCGCCAAGGCCGAAATCGACATGCCGATCACGGGCATCAACCCGATCCCGATGCACGCGTTCTGGCCGGTCGGCGTCACGACGGCCGTGATCGCGGGCCGCGTGCGCGACCGGCTGGGCATTTAAAAAGGCGCCGCCTTGTGATGGGCGGCGCCTCGTCAAGATGGCTGCTTCGCGTCAGCAGCGGCCTTGTTTCCACAGGCCGGGCGGGCACCCGTGACCACGCCAGCCGACCTTGCGTCCATGATGCCATCCCGGCGGGGTGCCGTGGCGATGGCCGTGGTATCCGCCGTGATGGCCATGACCACCACCATGGCCGTGACCATGGCCGCCTTTGGCGAGGGCCACGCCGGGCATCGTCAGGCCGGCGGCGACGATCACCGTTGCGGCGAGCGCGAGCTTCTTCATCGAAAATCCTCTCTTGTTAGGCACGCATCTGTCCGTTCGACGAACCGACATCGATTGCGGTGTCGCGCGCAAATAAGGAGGAGTCGTGGCGCTCAGGATTCGGCCACTGCATCGGCCCAGGGCTGGAAGATCTCGACCGCGCCGGAATTTATGTCGCCCTCGCGCATCACCACGCTCGGGCACGCGAATTTCTGCGGCAGCGCCTGCACGCGGCTTTCCTCATAGTCGAAGCGCGCGCCCAGCGTCTTGCGCACCCCCTCGGGTAGACGAGCATCGCCGATCACCACCGCGCCTTCGCTGGCATCGATGCGCGGCTGATGGATCGCAGTATCGAGGTCCATGCCGTAATCCATCGCGAACGACACCAGTTGCATAACCGACGGTAGGATGCGGCGGCCTCCGGAGGCGCCGACGGCGAGGCGCTTGCCGTCCTTCGTCTCCGCGATGACGGGCGTGTAGTTGCAGAGGCAGCGCTTGCCGGGCGCGAGCGAATTGGTGGTTCCCGGCGTCGGATCGAACCACATGATGCCGTTGTTCATGGCGATGCCGGTATGCGGCGTCACATATTTCGAGCCGAACGACGACAGCAGCGTCTGCGTCACCGCCGCGATGTTGCCGTGGCGGTCGACCACGGAGAAATGCGTGGTGCAGGCCGGCGCCAGATATTCGGCGCCGAGCGAGCGCTTGCCGTCGGCATCGCCCATGTCCTTGAGCCGCTCGCGGAAGGCCGCTTGCAGGGCGAGCGCATATTCGACATAGGCGGCCGCATCCGGCGCGCTCCCCGGCTTCCATGCCTGCTGCAACAGGCGCAGCGCGTGCGCCATGGTGGGCCCGGCCGTGAGCTCGGGCGTCGCATAGACCTTGCCGTCGCGATAGGGGATCGCCAGCGGCTCGCGCGAATGTGCGCGGAACGCGGCGAGGTCCTCGACCGACAGCGAGCCGCCATCGGCCTTGACGTCGGAGGCGATGCTCCTGGCGAGATCACCCTGGTAGAAATCGCGCGGTCCGGCCTCGGCGAGATGCGACAGCGTCGCCTTCAGCGTGTCCTGCGGCAGCCGCGTCTCGGCCTTGACGCCCCAGGGCGCGCTGGGCGGCAGCCCGTCCTTCAGGAACGCCGCGGCACTCGCGGGATAGCGCCTGAGATCGGCGGCCGAGCCCGAGATCGTCACCGTGGTCCACCAATCGACCAGCAGGCCTTCGCCGGCGAGCGCGACGGCCGGCGCGACCAGATCCTTCCACGGCATTTTGGCGTAGCGGCGATGCGCCTCCTCCATCCCGGCGACGACACCGGGCACGGCGATCGAGCCGGGGCCGTGAATGTTGCGATCGCCCTTCACCCGCGGCCAGGGGAAGAGATCGGAGGCGGCGCCTTCGCCGCTGAGCGGATAATCGGCGACGCGCAGGCTTTGCGGCGCACACATCCCGTAGTCGATCACCTCGGTGCGATTTTCCTTGGCGCGGTAGAGCACCATCGCTCCGCCGCCGCCGATGCCGCTGTTCCAGGGCTCCAGCACGTTCAGCGCCATGGTGGTTGCGACGATCGCGTCCACGCAGTCGCCGCCCGCCGCCAGCACTTGCGCGCCCACCTCGGCCGCCCGCCGCGATTGCGAGGCGACGATGCCGCCCTTGGACGTAACGGCGGGTTTGCGGACGGTTTGGTTGAGGCTGAACTGATGAGGCATGATGTCGCTTGATGTTCTGTGTGGATGTCTGTGTTGGCTGCGCTGCGCGCCGGCGCAATTGGCGGGGAGCGTGAAGAATGGCACATTGCCGCCAACGAGAACAAAGGGAGGCGCGACATGGCAGGTGTGAAACAGGCGCGGGATGGGGCGGTCGGAATCCTGACGCTCGATGAGCCCGCAAGCCTGAACGCGATGACGCCGGACCTGCTCGGCGCGCTCGCCGGCGGCATCGCCGGGATGACCGCCGACGAGAGCGTCCGCGCGCTGATCCTGACGGGCGAGGGGCGTGGATTTTGCTCAGGACAGAATTTGAAGGCGTCCGAGGCGCTCGGCGAGGACATCGCCGCCGGCGTGATGCGGTTTTACTGGCCGGCCTTCAGGGCGCTCCGCGAATGCCGTGTGCCCGTGGTCGTCGCCGTCAACGGGGTGGCGGCCGGCGGCGGCTTCAGCCTGGCGATGGCCGGCGACATGATTGTCGCAGCGCGCTCGGCGAGCTTCATCCAGGTGTTCAGCCGCATCGCGCTGGTGCCCGATCTCGGCTCGACCTGGTTGCTGCCGCGCCTGGTCGGCCGGCAGCGCGCGCTCGAGCTGATGCTGCTCAACGAGCCGCTGACGGCCGAGCACGCCCAGGAGATCGGCCTGGTGCGGCAGGTCGTCGACGATGCCAGGCTGATGGACGAGGCCCTGGTGCTGGCGCGCCGTCTGGCCGAGGGCCCGACGCGCGCTTTGGTCGCAACCCGCCTGCTGGTCGAGGAGAGCGAGCACGCGACCTATGAGGCCCAGTTCCGCCGCGAGATCGAGCTTCAGGCCACGATCCGGAAAAGCTCAGACGCCGTCGAAGGCCGCACCGCCTTCGTCGAGAAGCGCAAGGCGAGGTTTACGGGGAGGTGAGGTGGGGTCCGCTCCGCGACGTCATGGCCGGGCACAGCCGTCCGAAGGACGGCGTCGCTTCCGCTCGCCTATGTCCCGGCCATCCACGTTCTTCTTGGTGCCAAAAACGTGGATGCCCGGGACAAGCCCGGGCATGACGAACGAGAGACCGCTAGCGGAATTTCTAAGAGGCGCCGCTCAGAGCGAGCGGTCGAGCCGGCTGGCCTGATATTTGGCGCGCCATTTCGGGCCGGGCCCGCGCATGTAGTGCAGCTCGGGGCGGTAGGGGTTGCCGGCGACCCGCACCAGCGTCTGCCATTTGCTGGCAACGAAGGTCAGGGGCTGGCGGAACAGGCTGAGCGAAGCAAGCAGCATGACATCGACCTCAGTGGGGCTTGCCGAGCATGGCGGTGAAGGGGAGATCGAAGATCTCCTCGCCGTCGTCATCGCTGACATGGATCACCCAGTCGCGCCAATCTTCGGCACCGGGCGTATGGATCATCGAGTGCATGATCTGGGTGGCGCGGTCGCGTGCCTCGGTCAGATTGGCGACAGCGGCGCCGTAGCGGTCGATCAGCGTGCCCTCGGGGTTCGAGCAGTGAAAATAGACCTGGACCATTAGCGCCTCCTGTAGAAAGCGATTGGGACGGCAAACCGATACCACCCCAAGCATTCGCGAAACATTCGGGTCGAGCCCGGTAAGGGAATCTACGGAGATTGGTCGCCTCCAAAGTCGTTACAGGTTTAATCACAGGCAGGTGATGACTGGACGGCGCTGCGGCGCCGTGGAACAAGCGTCGCCGGAAGTTCGGGGGGCCACCGTGAACCAGTTCACATTCCGGAGCGAACGCCGAAATCTGCACGTGCTTGCAGCCTTCCTGATCGGCGCGCTGCTCAGCCCCGCCCCGTCATCGTCCGAGCCGGTCAGGAAGAGCGGCTACGCGATCGGCGCCGAGACCTGCGGCAGCGGCGATCTCGCTTTCCCCAGGATCCAGATCGACATGAAGGCGGGGTTCTGTGCCGGCCTCGTCGCCAGCGAAGAGGATCGCCTCAAGTTTCCGCGTTCGATCGTCCAGGTGCCAGGCCGCGACCTGTTCGTGGTGGCAGACATGGGCGGCTGGGGCCACACCGACGGACGGCTGCTGCTGCTCGATCCGCGCGCGCCGCAGGGACAGCGATTCAAGGAGCTGCTGACGGGACTCGAATACCCGTTCGGCCTGGTCATCGGCCCTGACAAGAAGCTCTATGCCTCGACCGCCGAAGCGATCTTCCGGTTCGATCCGCTCGCGGACAATCCGCGGGGCACGGTCGAGACCATCATCCGTCACATGCCGGGCCGCAGGATCACGTTGCCTGACGGCACCAGGCTCGACGAGAGCGCGCATCCGCTGAAGCAATTCGTGTTCGACAAGTCCGGGCGCCTGTTCGTCAATGTCGGCTCGCACAGCGACGACTGCATCACGCCGGCGCCGATCACGAAACCCTGCGCCGCGGCCGAAGGTGCCTCCGCGCTGGCATCGATCTGGCTGTTCACGCCGCCGGCGAGCGGTGTATTCCCGACGTTGACGCCGAAAGACCCCGATCCGCCGCACACCGTCTACGCGCGCGGCTTGCGCAATTCGCTGGCGCTGGCGCTGCATCCGATGTTTCCGGATACCGGCTACGCCTTCCTGCAAGGCGAGAACGGCCGCGACCTGCCTGACATCTTCAAGCCGAACGAGGAGATCAACGCGATCGAGCAGGGCCGGCATTATGGCTGGCCCTATTGCTACGACCTGTCGACGCCGAGCTCCGAATTCAGGCTCGTGCTGCAATCGGGCGCGTACAAGTCGTTCTGCTCGGCCAGTGCGCTCTACAAGCCGCCGCTGTCGCTGATGCCGCCGCACGGCGCGCCGCTCGCGATGCTCTATTATCACGGCGCCAAATTCCCGGAGCTGGACGGCAAGCTGCTGGTCGGCCTGCACGGCTATCGCCCGACCGGCAGCCGCGTCCTCGTCTACGACGTCGACGACCACGGTTTTCCCAAGCCCAGCCCCCCGCCGGTGCAATATCACGTCAGCTGCGCCGCCGATCCGACCCACAGCTTCCAGACCGACGCCGGCGAGGTCGCCGCAGCGCCGTTCGAGGAGCTGATCGCCGGCTGGCACCGCGTCAACGGCGCGCGGCCGCTCGGAGCCCCCGTCGGCATGACCGTCGCGGAGGACGGCGCGATCTGGCTGGTCGAGGACAAGAACCAGACCGTGATCCGGATCGATCGCGCCGCGGGCGAAGCGCCTCGGCCGCTGCCCTGCGACACGCGCAGCCAGGCCTTGATCGATCAGCTCGCGGCCTTCGTGGCCAGGGATGCGCAGAACAGCGTTCGCCTCACAACCTTGCGCAAAGGGCTCGTCGAGAAGCATTGCGTCGGCTGCCATTCGGATTTCGGACTGAACGCCGGGCAATCGGACGCGGAGAAGGACAGGGCGGTGCTGCGATTCATGCTGTCGCAGGACGGCTGGATCTATCCCGGTGATCCCGACGCCGGCAGGCTGCGCACGCGCCTGCGCGGTCTCGGTGCCGAGAAGCTGATGCCGCCGGGCGGCGAGAGCCTGCCGAAGACCGAGCCCGGCTACACGCGCCTGCTCGACACCGCGGACCTGCTCGTCGCCAAAATGGTCCCGGGCACGCGGATGCGGATCAAGCCCGGCCCGCCGCAACGCAAGTTTTTCGGCAAAACCAACAAGGAATGCGGCGAAATACCGGCCGGAAAGGTCGTCGTCGTGACACAAAGGAGCGCTGTAGACAAACCCGGCTTCAGCCGATTCTTCCGGCCGGCCGATCCCTATTTGAATGGCGAGTGCACCGACGACGATGGCTATTACATCCGGCAGGAATTTCTGGTGCCTGTGCAGTAGCATCCTGCTTGTCGCGACGCCGCTAGCCGCTGCCGACACAAAGCTGTTCGACAGCGTGCAGGTGACGCCCGCCAGCGAGTACACGTTCGGCATCGAAGGGCCGGCCGCCGATCTCGACGGCAATCTGTTCGTCGTCAATCTCGGCAAGCCCGGCACCATCGGCAGATTGCCCGCGGGCGGTGTGGCCTCGGAGCTGTTCACGACGCTCCCCGAAGGCAGCGTCGGCAACGCGATCCGCTTCGATCGCAGCGGCACCATGTTCGTCGCCGACTACAAGAAGCACAACATCTTCGCGATCCCGAAGGGCGCCAGCGAAGCCGCCGTCTGGTTTCACTCCGACGAGATGAACCAGCCCAACGACATCACCGTCGCCCGCGACGGCACCATCTATGCGAGCGATCCAAACTGGAAGGGGCGCGAGGGCCACATCTGGCGCATCGCGAAGGCCGCCGACGGAACGGTGCAGGGCCAGGTGATGTCGGCGCCGCGTGCGATGGGCACCACCAACGGCATCGATCTTAGCCCTGACGGCAAGACGCTCTATGTCGGGGAATCCTCCAGCGGCCAGATCTGGTCCTATGCGATCAACGGCAACGAGCTCACTGCGGCAAAGATGGTCAAGGCGTTTCAGCCCGACACCGTCGACGGCCTGCGCACCGACGTCGCCGGCCGTCTCTATGTCGCGCGCATTCTCAAGGGCACGATCGCGCTGATGAAGCCCAATGGCGCGGTCGAGCGCGAAATCACGCTCAAGGCGAAGGAGCCGACCAATCTCGCCTTCGGCGGCAGCGACGGCAAGACCGTCTTCGTCACCCAGCGCCAGGGCGGCTTCATCGAATCCTTCCGCACCGACCAGCCGGGCCGCGAGCACTGCCTCCAGCGCGGGCGCTGCTAGGGCATGATCCGGAAAAGTGTGCAGCGGTTTTCCGAAAAGATCATGCCCAACTAAAAGAGCATCGCGGGCGGTCTGCTTCTGGCGCAGGACGGTGCGGCGGAGGCGGCATTCTTCTTGCTTGCATCTGGCCGCCGCAGCGATCAAGACTCTGTGGCACCGCCAAAGCGTTTTCGAGCGAAGTGGGTACCGGTTCGCGTGAAGAAAACGCGTCCAGAGAGCACGCGACCACGGAGTGTTGAGTGAAAGCCGTCCATACCGAACTGCACCGCAGCCACGATCCGCAATTCTTCCTGGTTCGCGGCGTCGTCAAGCGCACCACCGAACAGCCCGAGCGCGCCGACCGCCTGCTCAAGGGATTGAAGGACGGCAAGCATCAGCTGGTCGAGCCGACCGCATTCGGGCAGGGGCCGCGGGCGCGCATTCACAGCCCGGAATATCTGACGTTCCTGAGCGAAGCCTGGGACGCCTGGACCGCGCTCGGCGATTCCGGTCCGGAGATGATCGGCAACATCCACCCCGTGCGGCACGCCGCGACCTATCCGACCCACATCGTCGGCAAGCTCGGCTGGCACACCGCCGACACGGCGGCGCCGATCGGCCCGGGCACCTGGGCCGCGGCCTGTGCGGCAACCGATGTCGCGACCACGGCGGCGCAGATGGTGATGGACGGTGAAGACGCGGTCTACGCGCTCTGCCGTCCACCCGGCCATCACGCCTATCGCGACATGGCCGGCGGCTTCTGCTTCCTCAACAACAGCGCGATCGCGGCGGCGCATCTGCGGCTCAAGCACGAGCGCGTCGTGATCCTCGACGTCGACGTCCATCACGGCAACGGCACGCAAGGGATCTTCTACGCGCGGCCCGACGTCTACACGGTGTCGATCCATGCCGACCCCATCGCGTACTATCCCTATGTGTGGGGCTATGCGCATGAGCGCGGCGAAGGTCCGGGCCTCGGCACCAATCTCAACATCCCCCTGCCGATCGGCACCGGCGATGACGGCTACATGCAGGCGATGGAGCTCGCGCGCAAGGCCATCGAGTCGTTCGCGCCCGGCGCGCTTGTCATCGCGCTCGGCCTCGATGCGTCCGAGCATGATCCGCTCAAGGGACTGTCAGTCACCACGCCCGGTTTCCGCCGCATCGGCCAGGCCATCGCGAAGATGGGCCTGCCGACCGTGTTCGTGCAGGAGGGCGGCTATCTCTCCGATATCCTGGGCGCGAATTTGACCTCGGTGCTGGCGGGGTTTGAAGAGGCAAGGTGAGGTGTTCTTAACCTCTCCCCGCTTGCGGGGAGAGGTCGGAATTTGCGGAGGCAAATTCCGGGTGAGGGGGTACAGGTCCCACGGTTATCTCACGCGTGGAGAGATGCCCCTCACCCCAACCCTCTCAGTGCGAGCGAAGCTCGTCGCGACCCCGTAAGAACGGGGAGAGGGAGCAGAGGCACCTTCAAAACATCCCGCTCGCCGCGAGCGCCTTGCAAACGTGTTGCATCTCGGACTCGTCCGCGACCATGTCCAGCATGATCGTGGTCAGCCCCTTCGCCGCAAACGCCTTCAGCTTCGCGCCGATCTCCTCGTAGCTGCCCACGAGGTAGGGGCAGTCGGCCTGGAAGGTCAGGAACGGCAGCAGCCAGTAGCCGTTGTCCAGGAGTTCGCCGCTCTGCCCCTCATAGAGACGCCGCTTCCACACGGAGTCGCTGTTCTCCACGGTGAGCGCGAGCAGCTCGCGATCGTCGGGGCTGTCGCGAAAGCGCGCCTTGGCCGCCTCCCGCGCATCGTCACTTTTCTCGCGGGCGAAAATTCCAAAGTTCATGCCGGGTGCGTCGAGCCCGCGATCGAGATCGGGCGGCAGCATCTGCATCTTGATGCAGCCGGTCTCCCGGGCCACGCGCTGCGCGGCCTCGGACTGGCCGGCGATCAGGAATTCCGGCATCAGCTCGGCCGGCAGACGCGGGCGAAGTTGCAGATTGCCGGCGCGGTAGAACCGGCCCTCGACCGTCACCGGCCGCGGGCTCGATAGCAATTGGCGCATCAGCGCGACGTACTCGCCGAGCCGGACATAACGGTCGGCATGGCTCTGCTCGTCGCCGAGGCCCTGCAGGTCGCTGACCGCGGTCCCCGTGATCATGTTGAGATAGACCTTGCGGCCGTAGAGCTGCGCGAATGACGAGACGAATTTCGCGGCCGTGAACGGGTGCATGTAGACCGGGTTGACCGCGATCAGCGGCGAGGATCGGGTCGTCCCCGCCATGATGTGCTGGGCCATGGCCCAAGGCTCGACGAACACGTCGTTGCCTTCGAACAGCAGAATGCCTTCGAAGCCGTTGCGGTCGGCAAACTCGGCCACCCGCATCAGCTCGGCGACATATTTCCTGGGATCGCGGTTGCGCGAGATTGCGGGAAAGACGCGCAGCCGCGGGGGCGTCATTCAGCCGCTTCCTGGAGCGGCCAGTCATTGCGGGAGATGGGGAGGCCGCCGTCGGCACGGGAGCCGTCGGCGATCGCGAGGCGGTGCGACGGGGAGGGCGAGCACAGCGAGAAGCGCCAGCCTTCCGGATCGTCGGCGATGTCGGGCTTGAAGCTGATCTCGATGGCCTCGCGCGACACCTGCATCGCGAAGGCATCGAGCGGCAGATTGAGCCCAAAGCCCCTCGCCTTCAGATAGGCCTCCTTGAGCGTCCAGTAGTCGAAGAAGCGGTCGATCGCGGCGGGCTCCGGCAGGCCGCGCAAGGTTTCGACCTCCTCCGGCGCAAAGAAGCGATGCGCGGTCGACAGCGGTGCGACGCGCCGCGACACGGTTTCGACATCGACCCCGACGGTCTCATGCCGCGAGACGACGCAGGCAACGCAGCCATCGGCATGCGAGAGGCTGAAATGCAGAGGGGTCGAGGTCTTGGGCGCTGCAACAAACGGACGCCCGTAGCGGCCGGCCCCAAAGGACCAGTCCGAGGGCGCGACGTTGGGCGCAACCTTCGACAGCGCGAGCCGCAGCATGGCATGCGCAAAAATATATTGTCGCCGATGCCGCTCGAACATGAAGCGGTCCGCGCGGATCCGTTCGTCGACCGAGAGCAGGCGCCGGCACGCATCGGCCGCGCCCGGCGCATCAATGGTCTCGATCAGTCCGACAAACAATTCAATCGTGTCGTCTGCCATCAATTGGGCCTTTGGCGTCAGGCAGAGGCCAAATCCCCGGCCCTGACGGAAGAATCAACTGAGCAAGAATCAACCAGTGGACCGTTGCTAACGGTCCACCCGGGCAATTTCTTGTCGATTTGCAGGCCGGTTTACAGACGCAAGCTTGTGCGAGACCCCAACTCGACGAGCGAGCGGCCAAATTCGAACCGGAGGCCGAAAATAAGCCTGAAGATTCCTGCGGCGTCTCCGCCGACTAGTCTTACTTTTTCTTCTTGGCCTTCTTCGACCCGCCCAGCATCGAAAGGCTGGCGTCGACGTCCTTCATTGCGGACTGGAGCTTCTTCTTCTCGTTGGTCAGCAGCTTCTGCAGGGCCTTACGGTCCTTGTCGCTCAACGAGGTACCCTTGGTAAACTTGATGAAACCCATAATGCACTCCCCCGGTTGAAAATAATCGTCCAAATCAAAACGCGAGAATAATCTTGCGCGCTGGCGCCAAATAATCAAGATGCAACTTGCTCATTCACAGCTTTGACGAGTGAACTCCTATTCGCTTGTCCTGGACGGCCGGTCATGCCGCCTTGCGAGCGAGCAGCTGGCCCAGCGGCGTGTTGGGCTGGGTGACGGCGGCGCCGAGCAGCGCGGCAAGATCCTCCATCCATCCGCCGACCGTATCGCCGCCGAGCAGCTCGCGCTTGTAATTGCATGAACCGGTGATTCCGTCCGGGCGCTCCTTGAGCATCAGCGACAGCCAGGTCTGGTCGATCGGCAGCACCGGCTGGCCCTCGCGCGCGACGTTTCCGATCGATTGCACCGCAATGTCCGGCAAATCGAGCGGCTGGCGCAGCGGATTTTGCAGTGTGAAATAGACCTGGAGCAGCGCGGCCGGATCGATCCCCTCCTGCTCGAGACGGTCGGCCAGCATGTTGAACGGCAGCTCCTGCCGCGCATGCGCATCGAGCACGCTCTGGCGCACGCGGGCGAGGGCCTGCGCGAACGACAGATCCGGCGTGATCGTCGTGCGGACGATTACCGTGTTCTCGAACGGGCCGATGATTCGGTCGGTGTCCGGCTGGGCGCGATTGGCCATGGCGGTGGCGACCGAAATGTCGGTGCGGCCGGTCTGCGCCAGCAGCAGCGCCTTCAACGCGGTGAGGAGGCACATGAACAGAGTGCCGTTGTGCTGACCGGCGAATGTCGTGAGTCGCGCGATCAGATCGGGCTCGAACCTCAGCGGATGGTGCCCCGTGGATGCGCCGGGGGACGCCTCGCCCTCGAAGATCGGAACGGCGCCGCGCAGATTCTCCGTCCATTCGGCGGCCTGGCGACGGGCGGCGTCGGTGCCGCACCACCAGCGCTGCCAGCGTGCGACGTCGGAGAAGGCCGGCGGCGGCTTCGGCAGCGGCGCCGCAGCGCGCCCGGCCAGCGCCGCATAGCGGCTCGACAATTCCTCGAACAGCACGCCGATCGACCAGCCGTCGGCCACGGCGTGATGCAGCGTCAGCAGCAGCACATGTTCCTCGGCATGCAGCCGCAGCAGCCGCGCCCGCAGCAGCGGCGGCCGCGCGGTGTCGAACGGAGCATAGGTTTCCTGCTCGATCAGGAGCTCGATCTTCCTGAGCTCGAGCGCCTTGCGCCGCTTGTTGTTGTGCAGCCGTCCGTCGCCAATGGCCTCGACGGTGAGGACGGGACCGAGTTCGCTCGGGGTGGCGATGCGGCTGACGGGCTCGTCGCCGTTCCAGCCGAACCCGGTCCGCAGCGATTCGTGACGGCGCACGATGTCGCCGAACGCTTGCGCGAGGATGGCCGGATCGAGCGCGCCATCGAGCCGGAAGGCGAAGGGCAGGTTGAACAGCGGCAGGCCCGGCAGGTTCTGCTCGATGCGAATCATCTGGTCCTGCGCGACCGAGAGCGTCGGCGGTCCGTTTGCGACCAGCCGCGACAGGCTCGCGGCGGGCACGGGTGCCTTCGCGGCCGTGGCCTCGTCGACCCAGCGCGCGAGCTCCTCGACCGTCGGCGCCTCGAAGATGGTCTTGATCGGCAGCGACACGCCGAGCGCCCGGGCGATGCGCGCCATCACCCGGCCCGCCAGCAGCGAGTGGCCGCCGAGATCGAAGAAATTGTCGGTGATGCCGATGCTCTCGACCTTCAGCAGGTCGATCCAGATGTCGGAGAGCACCTTTTCGGTGAAACGCCGCGCCGGCACGGCCGCATCCGGGCCGGAACTTTCCTGTTGTGCGGGCGCCAGCAACGCGGACCGGTCGATCTTGCCATGGGCGTTGAGCGGAACCTGATCCAGGAACAGGAAGGCGGAGGGGATGGCATGGCCGGGCAGCCGGCTCTTCAGGAAGTCGCGCAATTCGCTGGCGCTGATCCGGCTGCCGGGCTTGGCGACGATATGGGCGATCAGCCTGACATCGCCGCCGGATTCGCGGCGCGGCTCGACGATGCCGGCGCGCACGCCCGGATGGCCGGCGAGCGCATTCTCGATCTCCTTGAGCTCGATGCGGTAGCCGCGGATCTTGACCTGATGGTCGGCGCGGCCGAGGCATTCGATCGTGCCGTCCGTGCGGCGGCGGGCGAGATCGCCGGTGCGGTACAGCCGGGAGCCTGCCTGACGCGAGAACGGATCGGGCAGGAAGCGCTGCCGACTTTGCGCGGGATCGTTGACGTAGAAGCGGCCGACGCCGGCGCCGCCGATGCAGAGCTCGCCGGTCACGCCGGCCGGCTGCGGCTGGAGATTTGCGTCGAGCACATAGAGCTGCGTGTTCGGCAGCGGCGCGCCGACCGGAACGTTGCCGGTCGCGCTTCCCGGCGCCTTGGTCAGGCGATGCAGCGACACGTCGTCGGAACATTCCGACGCACCATAGGCATTGATCAGCGGCACTTTCGGGCAGCGCGCGAACCAGGCCCGGCAGAGATCGACCGGCAGCGGCTCACCGGTCGAGATCAGCAGCCGCAGCTTTGCGAAGGCGCGCCGGATCGGCGCCTCGTCCATCCGGTCGAGGATCACGCGCAGCAGCGACGGCACGATCTCCAGCACGGTGATGTCTTCGCGCTCGATCTCACGGGCAAGCAGGATCGGGTCCTGGACGATCGCGTTGGCGCAGACATGCACGCGCGCGCCCACCATCGGCCCGGCGAGGAACTGCCAGACCGAGATGACAAAACTCTGCGGCGCGGTCTGCGCGACCACGTCCTTCGCCGACAGTTTCAGCTCGGAAATCAGGGAGGCCAGATGGTTCGACAATCCGCGCTGTTCGATCATGACGCCCTTCGGCGCGCCGGAGGAGCCGGACGTGTAGATGAGATAGGCAAGGCTCGCGGCCGTGCGCCGCGCGGCACGGGCGGGCCTCGCCGCCGTCGGCGCGGCCGTGTCGTCGAGCTCGGCGACCAGGATACGCCCGACCAGCGGTTCGAGCAGCGAGCCGACCATGGATGACTGCGCGCGCCCGGTCAGCAGCATGCTTGCGCAGCTCGATCCGAGGATGGTTGCGAGCCGCGCCGGCGGTTGCTCGGGATCGAGATTGAGGAAGGCCGCGCCCACGCGCTGCACCGCGATCATCGCGGCGAGCAGGTCGGGGCCACGCTCCGCGAGCAAGGCGACCACGGTCTCGGGCCCCGCGCCTTCGCGGGCCAGCCAGCGCGCGATCGCCTGGCTGCGGCGCGCCAGCTCGCGATAGCTCATGGAGATGCGGCCGTCCGACACCGCAATTGCGTTCGGCGTCTTCTTGGCGTGGCGATCGAAGCGTTCGCTCAGATTGCCGCGGGCGGTGAAGTTGGCCGGCACGCCCCGGCCTTCCGCCAGCAATTGCCGGCGCTCGGCCTCGGTCAGCAGCGGCAGACGCGAGATGCGCTGCTCCGGATTGGCGATGACCGCCTTCAGCAGCGTCCTGTACTGCGCGGCCATGCTTTCGATCGTCACCGCGTCGAACAGATCGGTGGCGTATTCGAAGAAGCCGGTGAAGCATCCCTCGGCCTCGACCAGTTCGAGCGTGATGTCGAAGCGCGCCACCTTGGGATCGACCTCCAGCCGCCGCGTCGACAGGCCGGGGAAGCGCGCCGCCTCGATCGAGGCGTTCTGCAGGATGAACATGATCCGGAACAGCGGATTGCCGTCCGTCCTTCGCGCGATCTGCAGCGCGCGCAGCACCTCCTCGATCGCAAGGTCCTGGTTGCGGTAGGCATCGAGCGTGACCTGGCGCACCCGCCGCAACATCTCGCCAAAGCCGGGGTCGCCGCCAAAGTCGTTGCGCAGGATCAGGGTGTTGGCGAACAGCCCGATCAGGCGCTCGCTCTCGATCTGGTTGCGGTTGGCGATCAGCGATCCAGTCGCGACGTCCTCGTGCGAGGTGTGACGGAACAGCAGGCACTGGAAGGCGGCGAGCAGCGTCATGAACGGCGTGACGCCCTGCTCTTGGCTCAGCGCGCGGATATCGCCCGAGAGGGTTTTGGAGAACTCGAAATAGTGACGGGCGCCGAGGCCGGTCCAGACCTCGGGCCTCGGCCGGTCCGTCCGCAGCGGCAGCGTGGTGACCCCGTCGAGCTGGGCCTTCCAGAAGTCGAGCTGCTCCCTGGCCGCCGGCGTCTGCGCCCAGCTCTGTTGCCAGAGCGCGAAGTCGCGATACTGGAAGGTGGGCGAGGGCAGCGCCGCCACGCTGGTCTTGCGGGCGGCGGCGTAATGCGCGGCCAGCTCTTCCCAGAACAGCCGCTGCGACCAGCCGTCGGTGACGAGGTGATGGATGTTGACCACCAGCGCGTGGTTGGTCTTGTCGAACGACAGCAGCGTGACCTTCAGCGGCGCCTCGCGCGCGAGGTCGAACTCGTATTGCGCGAGCTTGAGCGCCTCCCGCCTGACGACGGCGGCCTGCTTGCTCGCGGGGCAGGGCTTGAGCTTGACCCGCTCGAACCGCGGCGGAGCTGGCAGCACGCGCTGCGCCGGTTCGCCCTGCCGTTCGACGAAGACCGAACGCAAGGCCTCGTGGCGTGCGCAGATCGCGGTGAGGCCCGCGGACAGCGCGGCGACGTCGACCGCGCCCTTGAGCACGGCGACCTCGACGACATTGTAATTGTAGCGCGTCGGGTCGAGCCGCGAGAGCACGTACATCCGCTGCTGCTGGAACGACAGCGGCGCGTCCGCTGCCGCAGCATTGGCCTGGCGCCAGGCCGGCAGTGCTTCGCGACGCGTTGCTGCGGTCTCCAGTCGGGCCGCAAGCGCGGTGACCGTGGCGCAATCGAAGATGTCCTCGAACGAGAAGTCGACGTTGAAGCGTTCGCGCAGGCGAGAGCGCATCTGCGTCACCGCCAGCGAATCCGCGCCGAGCGCGAACACGTCCTGATCGACGCCGACCTGCGGCAGCTCGAGGAGGCCGGCCCAAATGTCCGCAAGCTGGGTCTCCAGCGTATTGCGCGGAAGCTGCGCGTCATGGCTGTCGCCCGGCGCTGCGATCAGATCTGCCAGCGCGTTGCGCTTGACCTTGCCGCTGGCGCCCTTCGGAAGCGCCGCGACACTGCGGATCAGGCTCGGCACCTTGTAGGCCGCGAGACGTTTGCGCGCGAACTGGCGCAGCTGGTCCGAACTCGCCTCCGAATTCGGCCGCAGCACCACGACGGCAGCGACGTTCTCGCCGAGCTTTTGGTGCGGGACGGCGAACACGCCGGCCTCCAGCACCGCCGGATGGCTCAACAGGACGTCTTCCACCTCCAGCGGCGAGACCTTCTGGCCGCCGCGGTTGATGACGTCCTTGATGCGGCCGACGATGAACAGGTAACCGTCGGAATCGAGATAGCCGAGATCGCCGGTCCTGAACCAGCCATCACGGAAGGCCACCTCAGTCGCCGCATCGTCATTATAGTAGCCACGCGACATGTTGGCGCCGCGCAGCACGATCTCGCCGTGCTGGCCGCTCGCGCGCGCACGGCCGGTCTCGTCCATGATCGCGATCTCGGGTCCCGCGGCGCGCCCCACAGATCCGACCTTGCGCAGCTCGAACGGATTGGCCGCGATCTGCGACGCCGCCTCCGTCATGCCGTAGGTCTCGAGCACGGGGACGCCGAACGTCGCCTCCAGTCCGGCAAGGATCGCGGGCGCCAGCGAGGCCGAGGCGGAGCGGATCACGCGCAAGGACGAGGCCCGGGCGCGGTCCGGATCAGATTCCGCCGCGGTCAGCAGCGCACGATGAATGGTCGGCACTGCCGTGTACCAGGTCGGCTGCAGCTCACGCATCCAGCCGAAGAAGGATGCGGCGTCGAACCCCTCGGTGCAGATCACGCTGGAGCCGGCGGCGAGCGCGGTCAGCAGGCCCGAGATCAAGCCATGGGCGTGAAACAGCGGCAGGACGTTGAGCAGGCGATCATGGGGCGTGAGCGAGAGCACGAGCCCGGCATTCTGGGCGGAGAGGCACACATTGCGATGCGTCAACGGCACCATTTTCGGCCGCGCCGCCGTCCCCGACGTCAGCAGGATGAAGGCATCGTCGTCCTCACGCGAGACGCCGCGCGTGCTCGCCGGCCCGACGGACGGGCCGGTGAACGTGCCGCCGCCGAGATCGTCCTTCGGCCCCGGCACGAAATCGATCACTGCGATATCGAGCATCCTGGCGACGTCGCGGCTGGCGGAGTTCATGTCGGCGCGGGTGACGAGCGCGGTCAGCTTCAATTCGCTGAAATAGCGTTGCAGCTCGTCGGCCGTCAGGTCCGGATTGACGGGCACGCAGGCGCAGCTCGACGCGACCGAGATCAGCGCCAGCGCGCTGTCCGCGCCGCGCGGCAGCGCGACGGCAACCCGGTCGGCGGGCGCAATGCCGAGACCGCGCAGCGTGCGCACCATGTCCCCGATCCGCTCGCCAAGTGCGCCATAGAGGAGGGCCGGCCGGCCAGGGGCGAGAAGGGCGGGCGCCGCAGGCATTCTGCGCGCGTAGAAGTCGAGGAGGGCGCCGATATGGGAAAAGGCCTTCGCTTCGAGGCTCGCGCCGGCCGATCCCGCTGTGGATGCAATGTCCGACAATGCCATTCCCTTTTGATCTGATTGGGCTATTCTTCCCAAGAGTTAGGGAACGCGTCCAGTCTGAGGTGAAGTTCGGGCCCCAAAATCTGTGGTTGAGGCCCTAAAGCCCTTCGACGGAGTGAAGTCGGGCAGAATCACCATGCTGGAGAACGAGCCGGGCACGGAGACGGAAGGCGGGCTGAAGCGCTGGCTCGAAGGCATTGGCCTTGGCCACTACGCCGATCTCTTCGCCCAGCACCGCCTCGATCTCGATGTCATGGGAGACCTGACCGAAGCCGATCTGGTCGAGCTCGGACTGCCGCTCGGCGACCGCAAGCGGCTCCAGCGTGCCATGACCGCCCTGTTTCAGGCTGAAACGGCAGCCGCGCCGGCCACGACGGGGCGCCCGCAACCGCGGACCGAGGTCGGGGCGGAGCGGCGCCAGCTCACCACCATGTTCTGCGACATGGTGGATTCCACCTCGCTCTCCGTGCAGTTCGATCCGGAAGACGTGCGCGACATGATCGCGAGCTTCCGCGAAACCTGCGTCCGCGTGGTCAAGCACTATGAGGGCTTCGCCGCCCGCTTCGTCGGCGACGGCATCCTGGTCTATTTCGGCTATCCGACCGCGCATGAGGACGATGCCGAGCGTGCGGTGCGTGCCGGGCTCGAGATCGTGCGGGTGCTGTCGACCGCGCGCGCGATCGAGCCGCGCGGCGCGCTCAGCCATTCGCCCGCGGTGCGCATCGGGATCGCGACCGGCCTCGTCGTGGTCGGCGACCTCGTCGGGCAGGGCACCGAGGAGCGCGACTCTGCGGTCGGCGAGACCGTCAATCTCGCCGCGCGTCTGCAGGCCCTGGCGCCGCCCAACGGCGTCGTGATCTCCGCCTCGACACAGTCGCTGCTGAAGGGGAAGTTCGACTACCGCAGTCTCGGCGTCCATGCCCTGAAGGGCATCTCGGAGAAGGCGCAGGCCTGGCACGTGGTGCGGGCCTCGCGGGTGGAGACCCGCTTCGCCGCCGCGATGGGCGCGCGGCTGACGCCGCTCGTCAACCGCGAGGAGGAGATCGCGCTGCTGATGGGCCGCTGGCAGCAGGCCAAGGACGGCGACGGCCAGGTCGTGGTCAAGTTCGGCGAGCCCGGCATCGGCAAGTCCCGCATCATCCAGGAGATCTTCGAGCGGATATCGGGCGACCGGCACGGGCAGGTCTCGTTCCAGTGCTCGCCCTATTACACCTCCACCGCATTCTATCCGTTCGCCGAGCAGCTCAAATTCTCGCTCGGGCTCGACCGCGAGGATGCTTCCGCGATGTCGCTGGCGAGCCTGGAGACCGCAATCGCCGCCGCGCATGGCGACATCGAGCAGGTCACGCCGCTGTTTGCCGCGCTGCTGTCGATTCCCACCGGTGACCGCTATCCGCCGCTCGAGCTGTCGCCGCAGCAGCAGAAGGACGCGACCGTGGCGGCGCTGGTCAGCCATTTCCTGGGTCTTGCCCGCGACATGCCGATCGTGATCGCGTTCGAGGATCTGCACTGGATCGACCCGACCTCGCGCGAGGTGATCGACCTCCTTGTCGACCGGGTGCAGAACCGGCCGATCCTCGTCATCATCACCGCGCGTTCCGAATTCCAGCCGAGCTGGAACGCGCATTCGCATATCACCACGCTGGTGCTGAACCGTCTAAGCCGGCAGCTCCGCACGACGCTGGTTGAGCGCGTCGCAGGCCGCGAGCTTCCCAAGGAGGTGGTCGAGGAGATCATCGTCAAGACCGACGGCGTGCCGCTGTTCCTGGAAGAGCTCACCAAGACCGTTCTTGAATCCAACCTCCTGACCGAGCGGCATGGGCGCTACGTGCTCTCCGGCCCGTGGCGGCAGCTCGCGATCCCGGCAACGCTGACGGATTCGCTGATGGCGCGGCTCGACCGGATGGGCCCGTTCAAGCGGATCGCGCAGATCGGCGCCACCATCGGCCGCGAGTTCTCCTACGAGACGCTTCAGACCGTCGCCAATACGCCGGCGGAGCAGATCGTGGCCGCGCTCAACCATCTGGAGGAGGCCGGGCTGATCATGCGCCGCGGTCATCCGCCGGATGCGCTCTACTCGTTCAAGCACGTGATGATCCAGAACGCCGCGCATGCGAGCCTGTTGCACAGCGAGCGTCGCAAGCTGCATGCGCGCATCGCGCAGGTGCTCGCCGAGATGTATCCGGAGAAGACCGATCGCGAGCCGGAGCTATTGGCCCATCACCTCACCGAATCCGGCCAGAGCGAGGGCGCCGCGAGCTTCTGGCTCAAGGCCGGCAAGCAGGCGGCCAGGAGCGGCGCCAACCTGGAGGCGATCGGCCATCTGCGCCGGGGCTTAAGCGTCGTGCAGGCCAATGCGCGGATGCAGGGCGCCGACGAGATGGAGCTTGAGCTGCGCATCGCGCTCGGCAACGCGCTGATCGCGGCCAAGGGCTATGCCGTGCAGGAGGTCGAGGAGAACTACATCCGCGCGCTCGAGCTCGGGCAGCAGCTCGACGATGACGAGAAGGCCTTTGCCGCGACGCGTGGCCTGTGGGTGTGCCACTTCATCCGCGCCGATCTGACCCGCGCGCACGATCTCAGCGTCGAGCTCCTGAAATTCGCCAAGCGCGAGCGGCTCAACGAGCGGTCGCAGCCGGCGCAGCAGACCGGCTATCTGATCGAGGCGCATCGTTCGATCGCGATGACCATGCTCTATCGCGGCCGCTTTGCCGCCTCGCAGCATCACCTGCATCGCTGCATCAATCTCTACAGCCCCGACCTGCATTCCGATCTGATGGAGCGGCACGGCACCGATCCCGGCGTGGTCTCGCTGTCCTATCTCGGCTATCTGCTCTGGTTCCTCGGCCGGCCCGATGCGGCGCGCCAGCACAGCGAGCAGGCGATCGCCAATGCCGAGAAGATCCGCCATCCTTTCACGCTCGCCTTCGCGCTCGTGTTCGGCGCCTATCTCTGCCAGCATTTGCGCGACGTCGAGGGCACGCGCGACCACGCCAACCGCGCCATGATCATCGCGACCGAGCACAACTTCCTGCACTGGAAGCAGCAGGCCACGATCCTGCGCGGCTGGGCGCTGGCCCAGTTAGGGGAGGCCGACGAAGGCCTCAGCCAGATGCGCTTCGGCCTCGACGAATACGAGGCGATGGATTCCTGGCTCGCAGGCTGCTGGTTCCGCTGCCTGCTTGCTGAGGCCTACGCCAAGGTCGGCATGCGCGAGGCCGCCTTGCGCGCACTCGACGGCGCGCTCGCGACCGCGCGGCGGACCGGCGATCATTCCTATCTCGCCGAGGTCTATCGCCTGCAAGGCGAGATCACGCTGTCGGACGGCGACCCGGCGTCGGTGCAGGAGGCCGAGGATCTGTTCGCTCTCTCGCTGGACACCGCGCGCAAGCAAGGCGCGCTGTCGTGGGAGCTTCGTACCGCGGTCAGCCTCGCGCGGCTGTCGCATCAATCGGGCAGGCGTGAGCACGCGCGGCTCCTGCTCGTGCCGATCGTCGGCAGGTTCAGCGAAGGCTTCTACACGCCGGACTTGAAGCAGGCGATGCAACTGGTCAACGAGCTCGATGCGGACGTTCCGGTTCGCGAACAGGCCAGCGCGGTGAAATGAGCGATCTTTCTGCCGCGCGTGCGCGTTACGTCGCGATGATTGCGAAGCGCGAGCGGATTTCCTCACCCCGCCTGCTCGACGCGCTCGCCGCCGTTCCGCGCGAGGATTTTCTGGCGAAGGGCCCCTGGCGCATCAAGAGCGAGGCGGCGCGCAGCTATCGGCTGACGCCGGATGCCGATCCCGTTCATCTCTACGACAATGTGCTGGTCGCGATCGATGCCCGCCGCAAGCTCGACACCGGCCTGCCGAGCCTGTGGGCGCATTTCATCGATGTGCTCGACGTCGAGCGGGGGAACCGCGTCGTGCAGATCGGCGCCGGCCTCGGCTATTTCTCCGCGGTGCTGTCGATGATGGTCGGCCCCAAGGGCAGCGTGCATGCGATCGAATGCGACGAACGGCTTGCGGCTCGCGCAGCGACCTATCTGCGCGGCTATGGCAACGTCACGGTCGTCAACGGCGACGGGTGCAAGGACGTCGGCGAGGCCGCCGACGTGATCATCGTGCATGCCGGCTTTCCGCATCCGCATCCGCTCTGGCTCCGGTCGCTCCGTCCGCGCGGACGCCTGCTGGTGCCGCTGACCCAGCGGGATCGCGAGGGAGCCGCCCTCATGATCATGCGGCGCGGCAGGGGCTTCCAGGCCGAAGCCTTGCAGCAGATCCGGATCTTCCCCGGCCAGGGCCGCGGCGTGACAGCGCTCGACGACCGCGTCGCCGATTGGTGGCAGCGGGCTTCAAGCCTCGCGCCGCTGCGCTTCCGCGGCATCGAGCAAGGCCTGCCGTCGGACGGCTAACGCTTCGTTTCATTTTACCTTGATTCCGTTTGTGAGTTTGCAGCGCGTCCCGCCGCCGCTATGAGTGCGGCCTGATCGCCATGCGAGCGCCCCATGCATTCCGTTGCCCTGCTGACCGCCAGCTACGCCAAGGATATCGAGCGCTTTTCGCTGCTCAGCGAAAGCATCGACACCTGGCTGACGGGATACACGCGGCATTATGTTCTCGTTAACGATGAGGACGTGCCGCTGTTCGAGCGCTTTGCGTCGGACAAGCGCGTCATCGTTCCGGCTTCGCGTTACTTGCCGAAATGGCTGTTCGCGCTGCCGCCGGCGCTCCAGTTCATCAGCAAGCGGCGGGTCTGGCTGTCGCTGCTGTCCTCGCCCGTGCATGGCTGGCACATCCAGCAGATCCTGAAGATCGCCGGCGTCCTCAATGCGCCCGAGCAGCGCGTGTGCATCCTGGACTCGGACAATCTGTTCTTCCGCGAATTCGACGTCGGCCAATATGCCGGCGGCGAGAAGACGCCGCTCTTCGTCACGCCCAGGGGGATCGACGCCGGCCACCCCTTGCATGTGCTGTGGCTGCGCACCGTCGATCAGCTTCTCGGGATCAAGGAGCGCGCGTTCCCGGCCGAGGACTATGTCGGCAATGCGCTGGTGTGGGACAAGGACGCCGCGCGCGCGATGACCGACGCCATCAAATCGGCGACGGGCCTGAACTGGGCGCTGGCACTGTGCCGGAAGAAGAAGTTCTCCGAATATCTGCTGTACGGCAACTTCGTCGCCAATTCGCCGGAATATCTGGCGAGGCATCGGGTCACTGAAGACAGCATCGCCGTCTCGCACTGGGACGACACCCCCCTCGACCGTCCGGCGATCGAAGCACTGATGCATGCGGCCTCGCCCGAGCAGGTCGCGCTCTGCATCCAGTCCTATTCGTCGACCTCGATCGACGACATCCGTGACGTCTTCCGCCTCAGCTCGCGCGATCGCCGCAGCCCGAGCCTGTCCCCGGACCACATGGGGGACGCACCCGCGTTCGAGACGCCGAAGACGCGCTAGACTCAGGCGTCCCTGGTGAACTTGCTGATGACGTCCATGAACGGCTTCGGCTTGAACTCGCCGTCGAGCGGCAAGGGACGGTTCGGCTGCTTGTCCTTGCGGGCGAAGGTGCCGTTGATCCAGCTGTAGCGGTCCGAGAGGCCCCAGGTCAGGATCGAGCGCACCGGTCCGCTGGCCGAGATCGCGGTCAGCAGATCGTCGACCCGCTTGGCGACGACGGCGTCGCGCTCGGCGGGACTGCCCGTCAGCTTCTGATCGTCGACGTCGAGCTCGGTGACGAGAACCTCGAGTCCCCAGGAGCGCAGCTCGGTGACGAACTCGGCAAGGCCATGCGTGTCGATCTCGAGCTCGGCATGCAGATGCGATTGCAGCCCGACGGCATGCAAGGGAATGCCCTGGTCGAGCAGCTCCATGATCAGGTTGCGATAGGCCGCGCGCTTGGCGATGAAGGAGTCCTTCACCGACTCGATGTCGTACTCGTTGATGGCGAGCTTGACGGAGGGATCGGCCGCGGCCGCGGTGCGAAATGCCAGCGGGATCCAGTTTTTTCCGAGATGTTGAGTCCAGAACGTATCGCGCCGGTCGCTGATCCTCTTTGGATTGTCCGGGATCGGCTCGTTGACGACGTCCCACGACGTCAGCTTGTCCTTGTAATAGGACACGACAGTGCCGATGTGATCGAGATAGGCGCGCTCGACCCCCTTGCTATCCTTGATCTGCTTGGTCCAGTCCGGAATGTCGTGATACCAGGCGAGCGTGTGCCCGCGCATCGTCAGATCGTTCGCCCGCGCAAAATCCAGGATCGCATCGGCACGCTCGAAGGCGAAGGTGTGCGCGTCCGGCCGCAGCATCGGCCATTTCAGCTCGAGCACCGGCACCACCTGCGTGCAATAGGTGCCGATGGCTTCGCCGAGCCTGGGATCCGCTTGCAGGTCCCAGAGCGTGGCTGCCGCACCAAAGCCCTGACGGCGCTGAGCGAGTTTCGAGGCCGGGAGGGCCGACGCGGAGGCGCCGGCCGCGAGCGTCGCGGCGCTGCCGAGAAGAAACTGGCGCCGGTCGAGCCGCGTCACGCGTGACGCTGCATCGCAGCTTCCGCGATCTCGTAATAATGCAGCGCGCCCTTCTCGAGTGTCAGGTTCTCGACCACGTAGTCGCGCGGCGCGAAGTCGCCCGCGCTCACATGCGACCAGAATTTGCTCCAGCCGGAGGTGAAGCTGGCCGCATCGGTGAAGGTCATGCCGCAGCGCGCGTCGAAATACGGCACCGAGGACACGCCGCCTTCGTACTGCACCTTGTGCGGAAAATACTTCGGGTCCTGCCACGGCCCGCCGCGGTCCCACGCGAAGACGGGAACGCCGCTCGACAGCGCCTGCTGGCATGCGATGCCCTGGCTTTCGTGCTCGCACAGGAAGATCATGCTGCGGCAGCGCGCCAGCGCCGCCTTGTAATCGGCTTCCTTGTAGTGACCGTAGCGGATCACCTCGACCGTGCGGCCGCTGGCCTCGAGATGCCGACGGATCGGCTCGATCAGATCGGGCTCATATCGTTCGTAGTCCCAGCGGACCTTGTCGTAGAGCAGCACATCGACGCTCTTGCGGTCGGCCGGCGTCGGCGTCCACAAATCGGTGTCGATGCCGACGGGCCAGGCCTCGACATGGGGCCAGTGCGGACGGAACATGTCGGCATACCAGGCGCACGGCACCAGCACGCGTTTCACCTGCAGCTCGTTCAGCCGCTCCGGCGCATCGACCGGGTGGTCATACATGGCGACGCCGAGCAGGAGCGGGTTCTTCCACTTGAACCAGTCGAGCACGAAAGGCCGCCCGATGATGCAGGCGAGTTCCTCCGGGTGCTTCTGGATGTAGCGATAGTCGTTGACGCGATAGCGGATGCCGAGCCGGTCCAGGCCGGCGCACAGATTGAGGAGCACGCGCCGCTGCCCGCTGATGAAGGACTCGCCCTTGACGAGGCGCCGCAGCAGCGGCCGGATGTGGCGGTCACCGGGAAACCAGCGATCGTCCCGCTCTTCGAAGAAGAGGTTGAGGACCATTCTCTCGCGCCTTTGCGTGCCGAAATCCGCGGGAACCAGCGGAGCGTCGGTGCCGCCATGCGGCCGGGAGGTCGGGTGCGCCCGCGTTCGTTCGGCAACGTCCATGTCAGTCACGTCCACGCATCGGAGGGGTCGGGCGACCTTCTGATATTATTGCTTCTTTTCTGTGATCCCGACGGTCGCTTCAAGGACAGGGCAAATTTAACGCTAACGCGCGATAACCGCCGGCACGTTTCATTCGCAATCCGATTTGCAAGGCTATGCGACTATCTTGGCCGGCGCTGGCGGTGAGTTGCGGATGCCGCAGCAAAGGCCAATTGCTTTAACGTTCCGTTAATCATCACGTCGCCGCCGGTCCCGGGCTCGCATGCTGAACCGCCATTTCTCGATCTATCTGGTGGCCTACATCCTGCCTGCGGCGGTGGGCTTCTTCGCGGTCACCGCCTACACGCGGCTGCTCAGCCCGGCGGAGTACGGCGTCTATGTCGTCGGCATCAGCCTTGCCGGCATTCTCGGCGCGATCTTCTTTGCCTGGATCAAGCTGTCGGTGTCGCGCTATCAGGCGATGTCGGCGGAGGTGGACTTCCGCGGCACGGCGATGGTCGCCTTCGGCCTGACGGTTGCGGTGCTCTGCGCCACCACGCCGCTGGTGTTCCTGTTCCGCAGCGATGTCAGCGTCGAGCTGCTGCTCGCCAGCATGTTCGTCGCGATCATGGCCAATGCGGTCGATGTCGGCCAGGAGTTCGAGCGTGCCAAGCTGCGGCCCTATCGCTTCGCGGCGATCTCGATCGTGCGCAGCGTGTCGAGCGTGGGCTTCGGCCTCGCCGGCATCTGGCTCGGCTGGGGCGGCATCGGCCTGCTCGCCGCGTTTGGCCTCGGCTCGCTCGCCGGCATCATTCTCAATCTGGTCGGTGACCGCAGCAGGATCGCGCGCTTCGAGCGCAGCCAGTTCATGCAGCTGGCGCGCTATGGCCTGCCGCTGACGCTGGCCGGCCTCTCGGTCGCGCTGTACTCGAGCTGCGACCGCCTCATCGTCGCGTATCTCCTCGGCAAGGATGCCGCCGGCATCTTCGGCGTCGCCGCCGACCTGCCGCGCCAGTTCATGGTGATGATCGCCTCCAGCGTTGCGGCTGCGACCGTGCCCCTGGTGTTCCGGTCGCTGTCGGAGAAGAACAACGAGGTCACGCGCGAGCGGCTGAGCGAGAGTCTCGAGCTGCTGCTCGTGGTCGTCGCGCCGGTCGCGATCTGGCTGTCGCTCGCAACCGACCAGGTCGCGGGCACGCTCGTCGGCGTCGACTTCCGTGCCGGCGTGTCGGCGCTGTTGCCGACCCTGGTGCTCGCCCGCTTCTTCGGCATCGCCAACCAGTTCTACGTCCAGATCAGTTTCCAGCTTGCCGAGCGGCCCTTCATGCTGGCGGCGCAGTCGTTCCTGACCCTGGTGGTGAGCGTCGCCCTGATGTTCGCGCTGGTGGCGGGCTACGGGCTCTATGGCGCCGCACTCGCAACGCTCGCGACCGAGGCGATCGGCCTCGTCGTCGCAATCACCCTGATGCACCGGGCCCATCCCGTGCCGTTCGACGCGAGCCGGCTCGCCGGCGTCGCCGGTTCCGCCGCGGTGATGGCGGCGGCGATTCTGCTCGTGCGATCGCATGTCGACGGTACCGGCTTCATTGCGTTGACCGTGGTGAGTCTCGCCGGCGGGCTCGCCTATGCGGCAACGGCCTGGCTGCTCAACGTCGCCAATGTCCGCACCCTGTCGCTCCGCTTCCTGAGCCGCTTCAACCGGAAGCCGCTCGGCGCGTAGCTGCCGCCGTCGGGCAGGGGGGCTTCCTGCACCGCTCCGCCACCGGTCCCCGGACATTGTGCCGCAGCGGAAGATCGCCAGCCCAGGGCCAGCCACCGGCCCAGCCGCCCTTCCGCCCGTGCGGGCGGTCGTATATGAGAGATTGGCCGCCGGAACGGGCCGAATCTCGCCACAGACGGAACGTATGGCGGCTGTGATTTCTTAATTTAGAGGTCGCAAGCTGACATTGGACCGGACGCGCGGACTGGCATTTCGACCGAGGATGGCATGAAAAACCTGAAGACAACGGCGCGATCCACCGTGGCGATGCGGCGTTGGGGGCCTCCCGGAATTGTGACATTTGCCGCAATGGTCGCATTCGCGGCACTGGGCCCGGCGAACGCGGCCAAGCAGACGCGGCAGGTGGCCGAACAGGTGGCGCAGCGCGAGGCCGGCGAGCCGATCATGGCGATCGTGTCGATCAAGAGCCAGCAGGTCACCTTCTACGACGCCGAGGGCTGGATCCTGCGCGCGCCGGTCTCGACCGGCACCACCGGGCGCGAGACGCCCGCCGGCGTCTTCGCCATCGTCGAGAAGGACCGGGATCACCGTTCGACCATGTATGACGATGCCTGGATGCCGCACATGCAGCGCATCACCTGGAACGGCATCGCGCTGCATGGCGGCCCGCTGCCCGGCTATGCCGCCTCGCACGGTTGCGTGCGTATGCCGTTCGGCTTTGCCGAGAATTTGTTCGACAAGACCAACATCGGCATGCGCGTGATCATCTCGCCGAACGACGCCGCGCCGGCCGATTTCTCGCATCCTTCGCTGTTCGTGCCGAAGCGGGAGGCCATCGCGGCGGTGCCGAGCCGGGCCGACAAGCTCTCGTACGAAGCCGACGAAGCCACGCGGGCCTCCGACGAGGCCAAGAAGGCGGCGGCTGCGGCCGCGAAGGAGGCGGCCTCGCTTCCGGCCTCGCTGCGCAAGCTGGAACAGCAGAAGACCCGCGCCGATGCCGAGCTCGCCTTCGCCGAAAAGACGCTCGCGAACGCGAAGACCGATCAGGCCCGTGCCAAGGCCGAGGAGCTGAAGCAGAAGGCGGCCGCGAAGGCCGCAGATGCGACGACGCAGCTCGATGCCGCCAAGGCCGCCGCGCAGCCGAAGCGCGACGCCGTCGCCGCGACGAAAGAGGCGGCGAAGGTGGCCGCGACGAAGAAGGCCGACGCGGTGAAGGCCGCGACCGACGCCAAGCTCGCGCTCGAGCCGGTGTCGGTCTATATCAGCCGCGCGACGCAGAAGCTTTACGTGCGGCGGAACACCCACAAGCCGGCGCCGGATGGCGGCGGCGAGGTGTTCGACACCAGCATCGAGGTGCCCGTCACCATCCGAAATCCCGACCAGCCGCTCGGCACGCATATCTTCACGGCGATGGCCAGGAACGACACGGGCCTGCGCTGGAGCGTGGTCACGATCGACAGCGGCGACGACGCCAAGAACGCGCTCGACCGCATCACCATCCCGCAGGACGTCTGGGATCGCATCGGACCGACCGCGCTGCCGCGTTCGTCGATCATCATCTCCGACGAGCCGCTGAGCGCCGAGACCAACTACCGCACTGAGTTCGTCGCGGTGCTGAGCCACCAACCCCAGGGCGGCTTCATCACGCGCAAGCCGACCGCGCCTCCGATGGACGTTGCCAGCGACGACGGCTGGGACAATGGCGGCAACGGCTTCGGCTTCTTCTACCAGCAGCGCGATCCATACGTGCAGCCCGCCAATCCGCGCCGCCAGCGCGGTCAGTACCAGTACTTCCAGTCGACGCAGCCGATGCAGCGGAGCTGGTGGTAGCGCGCGTGCCGGGCTGATGCCCGGCGCTAGCGGCGCGCCTCGATCACGATCGCCTGGATCTTGCCCTCGACCGGTCCGGACCCGTGGCGCGCCCGGATCGCCTCGGCGACGTTATCGGTTGCGGCCTGCAGCCTGCTTGCATCCCGCGCCTCGATCTCGCTGCGCAACGGCGTGCCCTGGCAGAGCGCGATCGCGACGTATTCGGCCGACGGCGCGCGGCTGATCTCGGTTCGCGTTTCGATGCTGATGTCGCGGAAGCCGGCGCGTTCGAGATCGGATCGGATGACGGCCTTGTCGTGATAGCCGTGCGGCGTCCGGATCATGAAACGGGGCGGGTCGTCTGGAAACATCCTGCCGAGCGCTGCCGTTGCCTCGGCCGTGACCTCGTTGTCCTCGATGCGGTCCCAGACGTTGAATACGAACGTGCCGTCCGGCTTGAGGACGCGCCTCATCTCGCCGTAGGCCTTGACGCGGTCCGGAAAGAACATCGCGCCAAACTGGCAGCACACCACGTCGAACTCGGCCTCGCCAAAGGGCAGAGCCATTCCGTCCGCCTGGCGCCAGGTGATGCGGTCATCGTCGGCCTGACGCTGCGCGGCGACCGCCAGCATCGGCTCGTTCAGGTCGGTCGCGACGTAACGAACCCCGCGCGGCAGCACCGCCGCGACCGCGCGCGTCACAGCGCCGGTTCCCGCCGCGATCTCGAGCAGCACGGAAGGCGAGCGGGCCGCAATGCGCCTTGCGAGGTCCTCCGCATAGACGGCGAAGATCATCGGAACCAGATATTCGTCGTAGAGCTTTGGGATCGAGCCGGCGAAAACCTTGTCAGTGCTGGACATGCTTGCCTCGCTGCAGGTTCGGACACGAGGTCGCAAATTAGCATGGTTTCCCGCTCGCGCCAGCGACGGCAAGTCATCCCGACCACCGGCGCTATTGTCGCGAGCCGCCGACCTCGCGGATCGGCCGCGTGCCGTCCCAGCTCAACGCCGCCTGCCGGACCTTCTCGAAGAACGGTCCCTTGGTGCCGCTGATGTCGGAGATCTCGATGATCGTGCCCGGATGCGCCTGCGTATCGAAATAGGCAAAGCGTCCCTTGTCGCCGCCGATCTGGCCCTCGTGGCCGATCCTGTAGCCGAGCCCGATCGCCTTGTCGTAAAGCGACTGATAGTCGTGGCTCCAATACGACATGTGCTGCAGGCCTTCGTGACCGGCGTCCAGGAATTCCCTGTACAGCGACGGCGCGTCGTTGCGCTGCTGGATCAGTTCGATCTGGAGATCGCCGGAATTGGCCAGCGCGATGCTCATCTCGACGGCGGAATCCTCGCCACGATGGCGGAACCAGTCGGTCTTGACCCGGTCCATGTAGTACCAGGGGCCGACGCCCATCACCTCGATCCAGTGCTTCATCGCGGCGTGGATGTCCCGCACCACATATCCGTTCTGGCGCACCGCGCCGAAGATGCGGCTCATGCCCGGGCTCCCATTGTTTGCTTGCTCATTTCACCTCGATGCCGGCGTCCTTGGCAACCTGCTTCCAGGCCGCGATGTCGCGCGCGTTGATGTCGCGCTGCTCCTCGCCCGGGACGAATTGCGGCGTGATGCCGAGCTTCAGCAGCTTCTCCTTGACCTCGGCATCGCCGAGCGCGTCCTTCAGTGCGGCCGACAGCTTTTGCGCGACCGGCGGCGCCAGGCCCGCGGGCGCATACATCGCCCAGGACAGGCTGCGGTCGAACTGCACGCCCTGCTCCTTGTAGCTGGCGACATCGGGCAGGCTCGGCGAGCGCTCGCCGCAGGCGGCCAGCGCCTTGATCGAGCCGTCCTTCACCAGCGGCGTTGCGGTCGCAACGTCCAGCGTCGCGAGCGAGATGTGGCCGCCGAGCAGGTCGCCGGCCAGCTTGGCGATGCCGTTGAACGGCACGTGCTCCATCTTGATGCCGGTCTGCTGCATCAGGATCTCCGCGCAGAACTGCCCGGTCGAGCCGACGCCCCAGCTGCCGTACTGGATCGGCTCGCCCTTCCTGGCGAGCGCGATCAGGCCCTTGATGTCGTTGGCGGCGAAATCCTTGGTCGCCACCAGGATGATCGAGGAGACGCCGACGCGGCCGATGGTCGTGAAGTCCTTGATCGAATCGTAGGGCAGCTTTGGATAGATCGCGGGCGCCAGCACATGCGTGGTCATGCCGCCGACGGTGATGGTGTAGCCGTCATTCGGCGATGTCGCGACCATCTGCGTGCCGAGCGTGCCGGCCGCTCCCGTGTGGTTCTCGATATAGATGCTCTGTCCGAGCGTCTTGCCCATCCTGTCCGCCAGCAGGCGGCCGACCACGTCGCCGCCGCCGCCGGCCGCGTAGGGCAGCAGCATCTTGATCTTGTGCGTGGGATAGGCGGCAGGATCCTCCGCGCGCGACGGCAGCGTGGCCGACAGCAAGGCGAGAAGCGAAAGCGTGACGGTGCGCAGCATCATGTTGGCATTCCCTAATCTTCAAAACGAAATCTGTAGGCGTCGCCGTGCCTGACGACGCGGCCCGCGGTCGGCGCCGGAAAATGGCCGGTCAGCAGATAGCTCGACGTGTCCGCAAGCTCTTCCAGCAGCGCCATGCGCGTCGCGACCGCGGCGGCCGGATCGACATCGGCGGCATTGGACAGCCACGGCGCGGCACACTGGATCGGATGATGGATGACGTCGCCGGACATGACAGCGTGATCGTGGCCGCCATTGAGATGGATCTGCATGTTGCCGGCGGTGTGGCCCGGCGCCGGCGCAAAGCGCAGGGCGGCGTCGCGATCGTCAAACAGGCGATGGTCGGTTTCGATGAATTCGGAGAGGCCCGCCGCGACCACCGGCAGCACGGAATCCTCGAACGAGCCGTGGTTGACCGGGCTCTTCGGCGCGGCATTGTGGGATACCTCGAAATGCCGGTATTCCTCGCGCCCCATCAGGTAGCGCGCGTTGGGAAAGGTCGGCACCCAGCGGCCGTCGAGGAGACGCGTGTTCCAGCCGACGTGATCGACGTGCAGATGCGTGCACATCACGAAGTCGACCTCTTCGGGCGCAACGCCCAGCGCGCGCATGTTTTCCAGATAGGGCTGGTTGAGATCGTTCCACGCCGGCACGCGCGGCCGCTTCTTGTGGTTGCCGCAGCAGGTGTCGACGATGGCGGTCCACCGCGGCGTGCGCACGAGATAGGAGTGATGGCTGAGGATGAAGCGGCCGGTCTCCGGCTCGATATAGCGGTGATCGAGCCAGCTCCGGTTCTCCGCGATCACCGCATCGGTGACGTTGGCGAACAGCCAGGTCTTGTCGAACGAAAGCGAAGGGATCTCGCTGACGAGATCGACCCGCATGCTGCCGATCTTGACCTGCCGCATGCGTCAGTTCTTCAGGAGGTCGCCGAACGGCACCCAGCGTGTGCCGTCGAACCGGATCAGCTGCAGGCTGGTCATCGGTGTATAGCGCTCCGGCGAATTGTTCACCGCGGTGCCGTTGATCAGCATCGGCAGGCGCACGTCCTTCATCGTCGTCGCCTGCTTCATCACGTTGGCGCGGGTGAGGTCGTTGCCGGAGGCTTTGAGCACCGTCACCAGCGTTTGCGCGATGGTGTAGCCATAGACGTTCAGCCAGTCGCTCTTGTTGGCGTCCGGCAGGTACTTGTCCATGAACGCCAGCCATTCCTTGTACCCAGCATCGTCCTTATTCCCAGGGTCGGTTGCGTCCTTCAGGTACTGGCTGGAGATGACGCTGGTGGAATTGTCCTTGCCGGCGGGCTCCAACACGCCGCTGATCGAGGCCGAGACGTTGGAGATGATGGTCACCGGCTTCCAGCCGATCTCGCCGATCTTGCGGATCGCCTGCGCCGCGAATTTCGGTGTCGCCGCCACCAGCACGACGTCGGCGCCCGCGGTCTTCAGCTGCAGGATCTGCGTGTCCACCGTTGGCGCGGAGGTCTCGTAAGCGGCGCGCGCGACGATCGCCTCGCCGCTGCCGAGGCCTTCCTCCAACGCCTTCAGATAGTCCTTGCCGAGATCGTCGTTCTGGTAGAGCACGCCGATCTTCGCATTGGCGTGGCTGGTCTTGATGAACTTGGCATAGGCGATCGCCTCGTCGCGATAGGTCGGCTGCCAACCGACAGTCCACGGGAAGTTCTTCGGATCGTCCCACTTCGCGGCGCCCGAGCCGAGGAAGAGCTGCGGCACCTTGCGGTCGTTGAGATATTTGTGCACGGCGCTGTTGGTCGGCGTGCCGACGCCGCCGAAGATCAGCAGCACCTCGTCGCTCTCGACCAGCTTGCGCGTCTGCTCCACCGTCTTCGGCGGGCTGTAGGCATCGTCCGCGATGATCATCTGGATGCGGCGGCCGTTGACGCCGCCGTCGTCGTTCACCTTGCGGAAATAGGCCTCCGCGGATTTCGCGATCTGCGCAAAGGCGGAGACCGGGCCGCTCAGCGGCGCGGTGGTGCCGATCTTGATGGTCTTGTCGTCGGCACCGGGATCGTATTTCGCGGTTTGGGCGGAGGCGGCGCCGGCTGCGAGCAGCAGGATGCAGGCCGCGCGAAGGCGAAGGCGGGCAAAGCGCGCCATGACGTCGTCTCCCCAAAATTGCTCTCCGCCTCTCTGAGGGCGGAGTTGAAACGCGAGAACAGCGCCCGAAGCAGGCTTGCGGGCAGCGACCGTTGCCGCCAGTCTGGCGAGACGAACGATCGTTCGTACGGTTGACTAGCGAACGATCGTTCGTTAGTCAAGTCGCCATGGCTGTCCACACCTCCAGCGCGGCGGAAGCGGCTGCGCCCACGACGCGCGAGCGCATCCTGACCGAGGCGCTCGATCTGTTCGCGCAGAGCGGCTATGGCGGCGCCTCGATGCGCGAGCTGGCACGCCGCGTCGGCATTCGCGAAAGCAGCCTCTACAACCATTTCTCCGGCAAGGCCGCGATCCTGGAAGCGATCGTGAGCGAGCACGGCCCCGCAAGCTCGGCGAGCCGTCTGGAAGAAGCGCGCTACAAGCAGCTCGCGCGCCAGCCCGCCGCGTTCTGCCGGCAGTTTGCATTGGACCTCGTCGAGCAATGGTCCGATCCGCGCGAGCATCAGTTCCAGAAGGTCATCACCGCCGAGCGTAACCGCGTGCCCGGCATCCGCGCCAAGTTCGCCGACCATTTCTACGCGCGCGAGCAGAGCATGATGACGGATTATTTCCGCGGCTTCGCGCTCGCCGGCCTGATCTCGACGCCGGATCCGCGCGAGACCGCGCGGCTGTTCGCGGCTGGTCTCATCTATATCCGCCTCGAGCATTACGTGATGGGCGCGGCGCCCTCGCCACGGCCGAAGGTGATCGAGGCGATCGACCGCTATCTCGCCTTTTTCCTGTCGCTGATCGCGGCAGGCAACGACACCGACAACAAGAAACGAAAGCCCAAGGGAGAAACGCGTGGCAAGGCTGCCCCTGATTGATCCGGAGACGACGAGCGGCGACATCCGCGCCTCGTTCGACCGCATGCCGGTCAAGCTCAACATCTTCCGCATGATGGCCCATGCCGAGGCCAATATGATCCCGGCGATGCGGCTCGGCAATTCGATCCTGCACAAGCAGAAGCTTTCCGCGGTCAACCGCGAGCTGCTGATCCTGCAGGCCGCGCAGCTCGAGGGCGGCGCCTATGAATGGCGCCAGCACGTGCCGATCGCGCTCGGCGTCGGCTGCACGCAAGGCCAGATCGATGCGGTCGAACGCGCGGACTACGATGCCGCCGCGCTGAACGAGGCCGAGCGTGCCTTGCTGAAGTTCGGCCGCGAGGTCGTCGAGAATGTCCGCGTTCCCGAGGCGACCTTTGCCGCTGCGCGACAACATTTCAGCGAGCAGGAGATGGTCGAATCCATCGTCGCGCTCGGTTTCTACATGATGATGGCGCGCCTCACCGAGGCGACCGAGACCGATCTCGATCCCGCGGCCGGCATGAAGGTCTATGACGGCGGCAAGAAGTCGGGCGGCTGAGATGAGCAACACCGAGAGCAAGCCGGAGCGTTACGTTCGTCCGCCCAGCGCGGAGTCGCTGGGCGAAGCGCCGGGCAGGGGGCGCCTGAAGGGCCGCCGCATCCTGATCGTCGGCGGCGGCCAGCGCGTGTTCGACGTGGCCACCGATCCCATCGGCAACGGCCGCGCCATGAGCATCCTTTGCGCACGCGAAGGTGCGAAGGTTGCGGTGGCCGATCTCAACCACGCCTCCGCGCAGCAGACCGTCAAGCACATCACCGATGACGGCGGTGAGGGCTTTGCGATCACGGCCGATGTCACGTCGGAGGCTGACGTGCAGCGCATGATCGACGAGGCGCATCGCGCCATGGGCGGCCTCGACGGCATGGTGCTGAACATCGGCACTTTTGGAAAGACCGGGCTCGACAATGTCAGCCCCGAAGAGTGGAACAAGATCTACGACGTCAACGTTCGCGGCCCCATGCTGTGCTGCCGCGCTGCAATGCCAAAGTTCGACAATGGCGGCTCGGTCGTCTTCATCTCCTCGATCGCCGCGCTGAAGGCGGGCTCGCAGATGGCGGTCTACGATTCATCCAAGGCCGCGCTCGGCGGCCTGATGCGCAACATCGCCCATCTCGGATCGCGCCGCGGCATCCGCGCCAACCTCGTCTATCCCGGCCTCGTCGACACCCCCAACGGCCGCGAAGCCGGCGCCGGCCGCCCCAACCGCGGCAAGGGCCACGTCCCCTTCGGCCGGCAGGCGACAGCGTGGGAGATCGCCTACGCCGTGCTGTTCTTCCTGTCGGACGAAAGCGTCTACGTCACTGCACAGACCCTCGCGGTCGATAGCGGCCTGAGCGGGATGTAAGCCGAACGTCGTTCGCCAGCTTCGTAGCCCGGATGAAGCGAAAGCGTAATCCGGGACCGCTGCGTCCTCGCGAGAGCCGCCCCGGATTTCGCTTCGCTCCATCCGGGCTACGGACAACGAGGCATGATGCCTCCCCAACGTCGTCCTGGCGAAGGCCAGGACCCATAGCCACCGTCCAACATTGTCGGAAGACGGTGTGGCCATAGCTCGCCCTGTTCACAACCATTCGGGGTAATGGGTCCTGGCTTTCGCCAGGACGACGGCGATTTGTGGCCCTCCGACACGGCTTTACTCCGCGCAGCCACCCCCAGATTCACATTGCACCTTCTAGGCATTCCCTCTAATTATCTTGGACAAATGACCAAATAAAATGGTCGCGTGACAAGGACGGGAAGCGCAGCATGTCGCAGGCGGACGGATTTGGCTTGGCGGGCGTCATCGGCATGCCCGTGGCGCATTCGCGATCGCCGGTCATCCATAATTACTGGCTGAAGGCGCACGGCATCCGCGGTTCCTATGTGCCGCTCGCGGTCAAGCCGGAGCGGCTCGAGGATGCGCTTCATGGGCTGATTGCGCTCGGCTTCCGCGGCTGCAACGTCACCATGCCGCACAAGCAGACGGCGATGCCGCTGCTCGACCGCGTCAACGAAACGGCCAAGCGCATCGGCGCGGTCAACACCATCGTTGTCGAGACGGACGGCTCGCTCTCCGGCTTTAACAACGACGGCAACGGCTTCGTGCAGAGCCTGCGCGACGCCAAGGCCGACTGGCGCGGCGATGCCGGGCCGATCCTGCTGCTGGGGGCAGGGGGCGCCTCGCGCGCGGTGGTGGTCGCGCTGCTCGAAAACGGCGCGCGCGAGATCCGCATCGCCAACCGCACCGCCGAGAAGGCCGAGGCGATCGCCAGGGAATTCGGCTCCGCCGTGAGCACGGTCGCGTGGAACGATCGCGGCGCGGCGCTCGGCGATGTCGCGCTGCTCGTCAACTGCACCGATCGCGGCATGGTCGGCAAGGATGCGCTGGAGATCGACCTGTCGCGCCTGCGGCCGGAAACGCTCGTCGCCGATCTGATCTACACGCCGCTGGAAACGCCCTTCCTCGCCGCGGCCCGCGCGCGCGGCTGCGTGACGGTGAACGGGCTCGGCCTTCTGCTCAATCAGGCCCGGCTCGCCTTCAAGGCCTGGTTCGGCGTCATGCCCGAGGTGACGCCCGAACTGATCAAGGCGATCGAAGCGACGTTCTGACCAACCGGGGAGCTTTGCGCCATGACGCTGCCGGTGTCCCCCAGGATCGACTGCCACATTCACGCCATCGATCCCGTCCGCTTTCCCTATTCCGACGACACGCCGTATCGGCCGAGCGGCCAGGAGATCGCGCCCGCGGCGCAGCTTCTCCGTGTGTTCGACGCCTTCGATGTCCGCCACGCGCTGGTCGTCGCCACCAACACCGGTTACGGCAGCGACAGCCGCATCCTGCTCGACACGCTCGCGCAAGGCGGCGGCCGCTTTCGCGGCGTCGCCGTCGTCGAGAATGACGTCGACATCGGGGAGCTCGAGCGGCTGAAAGCCGCCGGCGTGATCGGCGTTGCCTTCAACGTGCCGTTCCACGGCGCCGCCTATTATCTCGAGGCCGCGCCGCTGCTGGAGAAGCTCAAAAGCCTCGACCTGTTCCTCCAGATCCAGGTCGAGCAGGACCAGTTGCTCGACCTGCTGCCGCTGATCGAGAAATCAGATGTGCGCCTGGTGTTCGACCATTGCGGCCGTCCCTCGGTCGCGCAGGGCTTGCAGGGCAAGGCTTTCCAGGCACTGCTCGCCATCGGCCGCGAGCGCGACGCGCACGTCAAGCTGTCAGGCTATTACAAGTTCTCGCAAGCGCCGCATCCCTATGAGGATACCTGGCCGTTCATCGCAGCGTTGGTCGAGGCCTTCACGCTCGACCGCTGCGTCTGGGGCTCGGACTATCCGTTCCTGCGCGCGCCTGAAAGGCTTGATTACGGGCCGCTGCTCGCGGTGCTGACCAGGCTGTTTCCGGATCCGGGCGATCAGCATCGCCTCTTGTGGCGAACGCCGGCAAAACTGCTCGGCTTCGCGGGATCATAAAAAGAGCAAAGGGGAGGAGAACATCATGAGGCATCTTGCAGGGACGCTCGGCATCGCCGCATCGCTCTGGGCCGGCGCGGCCGGCGCGCAGACCACGGTCTACATCCCCGACGTCATCGAGCTGTCCGGTCCCGGCGCCGTCTCCGGCACCAACTGGCGCGACGGCGTCGCGCTCGCCGTGGACGAGATCAACGCCGGCGGCGGCATCTTGGGCCGCAAGATCCAGACCGAGCATCTGGACACCCAGAGCAATCCCGGCATCTCGCGCGCCCAGGTGCAGAAGGTCCTCGACAAGGATCCCTATGTCGTGCTCGGGCCGATCTATTCCGGCTCGGTCAAGGTCAACATGGCGCTGACGCAAGGCGCCGAGATTCCGCAGATCGTCGGCGCAGAGGCCGCCGACATCACGACGCAAGGCAATCCCTGGGTCTTCCGCACCGCCTTCGGCCAGCAATTCTCGATGCCGAAGATCGCCAACTATCTGCACGACAAGCTCAAGGTGAAGTCGGTGGCCCTGGTCTGGGTCAACAACGATTTCGGCAAGGGCGGCCGCGACAATTTCCTGAAGGAGATGAAGTCGCGCAGCATCGACATTGCGGCCGACATCTCGACCGAGCAGGGCCAGGTCGATTTCGGCTCCGACGTCATCAAGCTCAAGGGCGCCAAGGCGGACGCCGTGTTCGTCTATACCAACGAGGAGGAGAGCGCCCGCTTCCTGATCGAGGCGAAGCGGCAGGGCCTGTCGACGCCGCTGTTCGGCGAGACCACGCTGCTCAGCCAGAAGGTGGTCGAGCTCGCCGGCCCCGCCGCCAACGGCGTGCGCGGCCATGTCGGCCTGTCCGCCGATGCGCCGGTGCCCGCGATCGAAGAATTCACGAAGAAGTTCAGCGAGCGCTACAAGTACCGGCCCGACCACAACGGCATCAAGGGCTACACCGCCGTCTATCTCGTCAAATACGTCACCGAAAAGCTTGGCAAGTTCGACAGCAAGGCCTTTGGCGCCGCGATGAAGGGCCTGACGCTGACCCCCGACAAGGCGCCGGGCATGCTGATGGAAGCGAGCTGGGACCAGAACGGCGACATCGACCGCGCCAGCTTCCTTGCCGAGATCATCGACGGCAAGCAGAAGATCGTCGAGACCCTGCCGAAGCTGAAGGGCGGCAAGGGGGAGTGAGGGGCGAGGGATGCGTAGCCCGCATGAGCGAAGCGACATCCGGGATAGGTGCCCCCGCATGGCGCTGCGCTCATGCGGGCTACGCGCTTTCGCCATGACGGCTTTGCCTTGGTCGCGCAAGCCCCGCTCCATCCTGTGATGGGATCAAACTGCCGGGCAATTTCTGCAGCGTGGACCGACGTCGAGACGACATCGCGCGAGAAAGCCGATGGGAATCAACCGGCCTTCGCTGGCATGGATATTGCTGAATATTTCCGCGCAATGACTCCAGGAATGAATCCGTGACCAGCGTCAGCTACACCGTCCCGCCGAACTGGACCGCAGGCTCCGACAAATCAGGCGCCAGCAAGAACAGGAATCCGAACGATCCGAACATGCTGACGACGGGCGCCTATGGCAGCGCCTTCGAGCTGATGCTCGACAGCCACGCCAACGCCGACGGCACCACGACGGAGACGCTCACCTACAAGAGCTACGACGGCAAGACCAACGGGACGTTCTCCGCGACCGCCGAGACCGGAACCGGCGCCGACCTCAGCAGTGCCTATCAGTCCCTGCTCGCCACGCTCCAGGCCAACGGCGAGATGGACGACAAGACCGCCGCCCGGCTCAACGACGCCATGGGCGAGCTCGACACCAAATCGGCCGGCGGCAGCACCGACGCAACCATCTCCGGCGGCGGCCTGCTGGTGCAGTCCGGCGGCCCGGTCTATTTCAACGGCATCTCGGCCTATCAGAACCAGTTCGTGGATGCGCTCGTCAACGAGCTCAGCACCAGGCTGAACCTCGACGCCAAGGCGTGAGACGATTAATGATGTGCGGGTGATCCACGGGACGCTCGCCACACATGAAGACCACGCTGCTGAAATCCGAAGACTATACCCGCTCGCCCTGGAAGAACGGCGGCGGCATCTTCACCGACATTGCGGGCGCCTGGCGCGCCGACAGCCCGGTGAGGGATTGGAACAGCCTGCTCTGGCGCTTCGCCTCCACGCCGATCGTGACGCCCGGTCCCTTCTCCCACATGCCCGGCATCGACCGCCTGCAGATGGTCGTCGGCGGACGCGGGCTGGTGCTGAAGTCGCCCACGCAGGAGTTCGACGAGCGTGAACCCTTCACGACGGTGCGCTTCACGGGCGAGATGGAGATCGTGACCGCGCTGGAGGCTGGTCCCGTCGAGGTCGTGAACCTGATGGCGCGGCGGGGAGCGGCCGACATCGAGCTTGCGGCGGTGAGGGAACCGGGCGAGCGGTCATTGCCTGCCGGCACGCATTTGCTCTACGCGGCGCGTGGCGACTGCAGCATCCGTCTCGGCGAGGAGGATTTTGCGATTTCGCACGAATCTACGCTGAAGGTCGAGCTGACCGAGGTGTCCAGCCTGGTGCTGGTTTCGGGCCTGGCGGTGTTGGCGTCGATCCGGCTCGTCGGCTAAGTTGCGGCGGCCTTTTGCGAACAATCCGTGCAACTGGCTAGGTTGACGCCGCGGCCCCGGCGCACGATATCTCTTGTCGATGCAGACTGCCGCGAAGGGCCGGATATGACCACGCCAGACCGAAATGCCCCGACGCTGTCCGACGGCGTCGTCGACTGGCTGACCAACGGCACGCGCGACGAGCGCTTCATCGACAACATCTTCGCGCAGATGTGCAACCGGATTCAGCAGGCCGGCATCCCGCTCAAGCGGTCGACGCTTCACATCCTGATCAATCACCCGCAATGGCTGGGCGCCCGCTTCATGTGGTCCGATGGGATGCGGGACGCGCAGATCGCACTGGTCGACTACGACGTTCGCGAGCGGCCCGAATATATCGGCAGCGCCGCCAACGAGATGCAGGACGGTGCGACCGAGGTGCGCGAGAACCTCGAACGGGATCCTTCGCTCGGCCGCAAGCATGCTCTCTATGACGAGATGCGCGAAAAGGGCCTGACCGACTATGTCGCCTGGCCGCTGTATCACACGCTCGGCAAGCGCCATTTCATCACCTTCGCCACCGACCGTCCCGGCGGCTTCGACGACGTGCACATCAAGGCCTTGAAGAACGTGCTGCCGGTGCTGGCGCTGGTCAGCGAGATCCGGATCAAGAACCGCCTGGCACGAACGCTGCTGGAGACCTATGTCGGCGCCCATGCCGGCGAGCTGATCCTGGCCGGGGCCACCCGGCGCGGCACCGGCACCACGGTGCGCGCGGCGATCATGATCTGCGACTTGCGGGATTTCACCAAGATCTCCGACAACTGGCCGCGCGACGACGTCATCGACCTGCTCAACGATTATTTCGACGCGATGTCGGAGCCGATCGCGAGGCACGGCGGCGAGATCCTGAAGTTCATCGGCGACGGCCTGCTCGCGATCTTCCCGCTGAGCAAGCCCGATGCCTGCATCAATCTGCTGCACGCCGTGACCGAGGCGCGGCAGGCCATGGCCGGGCTGAACGAACGCAACAACGGCAGCGGCCGCGCGCCGCTGAACTACGGCATCGGCGTCCATGTCGGCGACGTCATGTACGGCAATATCGGCTCGTCGAGCCGGCTCGATTTCACCGTGATCGGCCCCGCCGTCAACATGGCCTCGCGCCTCGAGGCCCTCACCAAGCAGATCGGGCGCAACGTGGTGCTGTCGCGCGACTTCGCCGAGCTGGTCCAGCCGAAATTCGAGCTGGAGCGTGTCGGCAAATACGAGGTCCGCGGCTTTAGCGACCCGATCGAGCTGTTCGCGCTTCCCAGCTGACACGCGCGCGAATCGGCGCGGCCGTCGTCGCTCGATCTCCGTCCCGCCTTTGGTTCCATTTCCATCGAACGATGCTCCGGCGCGTGCGGCGTTGCGCGCCGCTTGCGCAAACGCACGTCTACCGCCGCGCGCGCCGTGCACGCAGCCGCGCTTCGTGCGGTTGGGCAATTGAGGGCGCCTTGTCGAAAGAGATCGCCGCGCGGGACTCGTATGGTGATGTCATCGGCGGGCACGTACCACGAGCTGCCGCTTCATCGGGACGCAAGACTCGCTCCCCGGTGCAACAGGCGAGGTGATCGGCGACGTCGGGCGTGACGGCAGAAGGAGGCCTCAATGCCAACTTGTTCCGCAAATCTCAATGGTCGAACCGGGCGGTGCGCGGTCTGCGACGGCAGGTTCGGTCTCGTTCGGTACTACGCGTGGCGCAAGCCGCTTTGCTCGAAGAAGTGCGTCGAGCGGTTCACGATGCGCCGCCGGGATGACCGCGACTGGGTAGGCCGCTTCCCGGTCGCTTTCGAAAACCCTTCAGACCATTGTGTGAGGATGCCATGACGCTGCAGATCTCTGGACGAAGCAAACAATATATGGAAACTGCGCAGAGCCTGCTCCGCGCTGCCCGCGGCATGACCGACGAGGTGGTTGCGACGCGGCTGAAGATGCTGGCCGATGATTATCAGCGGCGCGCCGAAAAGGCTTCCAGCGCCGATGCCGCCCGGTCGGTGGCACGCTCGGCCGCCAAAGCCGAATACGACTGGTCGCAGGAGCTCGTGTGAGATGATCAGGATCATCGCCGTGCTCTGCCGTCTCGCCTCTCCGACGGACTGCCACGAGCAGATCGTCACGACCTCGGACTTTGCGGACGTGACGATGCAGTCCTGCCTGATGGGTGCGCCGCAGCTCGCCGAATGGATGGCGCAGCATCCGGGCGAACGTCTGGCTGCATGGCGCTGCACGATCGGCAGTCGGGTGGACGGCAGGGGCGCTTGAGGCGCGGAGAACACGGCCGCGATTCGCGAACCACCGTTGCCAACGCAGGAATGTCCGATTACGTTTTGGCCCCGGGTCCGCCCAAAACGTTCCTGCGATCGGCCGCACGTTCATGCCAAAGTATCTTCGTATCGGAGTCCATCAGTCGAACGTCTCCGGGTACACGTCGAAGGCGTGGTGCGTCAGGCGCACCGGCTCGACGATCTTCCTGAAATGGGGCGCGGTCGAGGTGGAAGGCGCCGGCAAGGGGCGCAAGGTCTACTGGACGCGCCTGCCGCAGGAGAAGACCATCCGCTGCCGCACCGCGCAGCGCGCCCAGGACTATGCCAAGGCCGCCATCGCGAAGCGACGCAACCACCGCTATGAACCGCTGACCGGGGCCATCGCGAACCGGCGCCGGAGCGCCAGCAATGGCGCCGAGCCCAAACAGGCGCTCGCCACCATCCTGATCGTCGACATCGTCGGTTCCACCGCAAAGGCCGCCAAGCTCGGCGACGCCCGCTGGACCAAGGTGATGGGCCACTATTACGCGGCCGTCCGCAAGGAGCTGAAGAGCTCACGCGGCAAGGAGGTCGTGACCACCGGCGACGGCGTGCTCGCGACCTTCCGGGCGCCCGCTGCCGGCATCACTTGCGCCACCGCGATCCAGAAGGCCGTGCGCACGCTCGGCCTCGAAATCCGCGTCGGCCTGCATGCCGGCGAATACACGCTCAGCGGCGGCGAGATGGTCGGACTCGCCTTCCACATCTGCACCCGCGTCGCCGCCAAGGCGCGCGGCGGCGAGGTCCTGGTGTCGAGCGCGGTCAAGGAGCTGATGAAGGCGCAGCCTGCCATCGGCCTGAAAGATCACGGCATGCACCGGCTCAAGGGCGTGCCGGAGCGGTGGAGGCTCTACCGGGTGGAGGGGTGAGGGGCTCGGCATCCGATGCCGGCCGCAGCTCGCCGGGTGCCGGGGCCGTTCTTGCTGCGACATTGACGCCGCATTTCATGCACTCCGTGCGGACGCTCATCCCGTCCGCCGCGCTGATCATCTTGACCGCGATCGCCCCTGCGGAAGCCGCAAGCAGCCGGGCGCACCTCGCCGATGCGCGCGCGATCGCGGCCCTCGAACTCGCCGGCGAAAAGACGCTCGGTCCGTGCCGGATCGACGGCGAGGCATGGATGGACTACGCGATACCCGCCGACCTCGCGCGAAAATATCTCGGCCGGCCCAAGGGTGCCTCCGCCGCGCCGCCGCCGGCATCGCCACGCGCGGTGCTCGATCCGCGCGGCACGCGCCCCGCGCTATTCTGCAGCAAGGACGAAAGCCGCGTGCGCCGGGACGCGGCGGTCGCCGCATTGCGGCCGGGAGAGCGAACCACACAAATCAGCCTTGCCTACACCTGGCCCGCGCTCGACGCGGCCGGGCGAACCGCGATCGTCATCGTCGAGCACGATGCCGGCACCTGGCAGCGCGATGCCGACGGCTCCACGGTGCGCACATCGGGAGAAATGTTCGGCGCCGCGCATGTCTACAAGAAGCGCGGCCGGCGCTGGAGGCGCGTTGCGACGGAGGAGGTCTATTCGGGGCTCTATTGAGCGAATGCAAGCCGGCCGCCGCGCTCTGCCTCAATTGTCGATCGGCCAGAGGTTGCGCGGCCGATGCCGATATCCCAACTCTTTCCAGTTCATGCTGGCGCCGCCGGGCGAGTCCACGAACAGCACCTTGGCTGCGGATGGCGCATAGGCGGTATAGAAATGGTTCGCCGATTTCACCACGACGATCTTGCGGGATCTCCAGTCGAGGCCCATCGGGGTGAAGAGGTCCCCGAGCGCCTGGATGCGCTTTTCGACCAGCACGATCTCGATTCCGGCGATGTCGATCCGGACCGCCCGTCCCATCGGCGTGTTCAATCCGGAGCCGAAGCAGTTCAGCATGTCCGGCGCCGCCGCGCAGTTCAGCACGCGGGCCTCGACGTCCAGCGGCTGGCCCGATGCCGGCGAATGCTTGCCGCCGATGCGCAAGGGAAGGCGGGCGCCGGCTCCCGCCGAATAGCAGATCGCGAGCGCCAGCGGATCGTAGAACGGTCCGATACAGGCCTCCGTGATGCCGCGCTTCAGCATCGCGGCGAGGACGAAGGTCGAATCGCCGGCCGCCCCTCCACCGGTGTTGTCGGCGACATCGGCGAGCACGATTGGATGGGTCGGGCTGCGCGTTGCCTCGTCGAGCGCCGTCTCGATGTCCAGATACTGCGCAAAACATCGATCGCGTATGCCGAAGAGCTCGTCGCGGAGCTGTGCCGCCAGAGCATCGCCCTGGCTCTTCCGCCCGTCCGTGATGACCAGCATCTTGGTCCCGAGCTCGGAACAGTCGCCCCAGGCAAATCCATGCACGCACGAAATCGAGAGCACGCCGTCGCTGCTTTCGAGCTCCTTCATGCGCAGCACGAATGAGCGCATCGGCTCGCGCAACGTCATGAACTGCGCGATCATGTCGCAGTCCACGATCGACATGACCGGCTTGATCTCCTTGCGCGCCGTGCGCAGGCAGAGATCCACCAGCTCCCTGGCACGATCGAGGATATCGAGATGAGGATATTCCTTGAAGAAGATCAGGATATCGGCGTTCTCGTACTTCTTGCGCGACAGGAAGCCATGCAGGTCGAGCTCCACGCCGATGACCACGTCGGGGCCCACGATCCCGCGGACCTCGGCGATGAGATCGCCCTCGGCGTCCTCGTAGCCGTCGGCGATCATCGCGCCGTGCATGGCGAGCGCAACGACGTCCACCGGCATCGCGGCGCGCAGATCCTCCAGCAGGCGGTCCCGCAGCGTCTCATAGGCCGTCCGGGTCGTCATGCCGTTGGGCTCGGCGAAGCCGCCGCGGCCCTGCACGATGTCCAGCGGCTCGACCTGCGCGCGCTCGCGCAGGGCGCGCAGCACCATGCCGAACAGGTGGTACTCGAACGGCTTGCCGTCGCTCGCGGGCAGCTCGTTGGGCATGAACTGGTCGATCGAGGTCGGAAGCGGCGAGAACGTGTTCGTTTCCGTGCCGAACAGGGCCGTGAATATGCGCATGGTCATCACCGGCGATTCGAGGGAGGCCGAGAATACTGGTCGATCGGGGCGTTGGCAGCCGTCTCCTGCCAACTCCCGCGAACGACGTGCTTTGGACTACGCTTTCGCGCCTGCTTCGGTCTGAAACTCGGCCGCACCGCTGGGGGCGGGACGCAGCGCGACCAGCATCACGACCCCGGCCAGCGCGAACAGCCCGGCGACGAAGTACATCGACATCGCGACGTCGCCGGTGCGGCTGTTGATCTGCGCCATCATGATCGGGCTCACCACGCCTCCCAGCAATGCAAGGCTGTTGATGAAAGCGATCCCGGTGGCCGCGACAGGCTTGGCCAGATATTCGGTGACGACGGTCAGGAACAGCGGCAATGCTGATGCGAGACCGAGCATGGTGACGCAAAGGCCGGCGAGAGAGCCGACGAAATTGCCCTGCGTGAGAATGCAGATCCCGAGTCCCGCCGCCGCGACGAAGGTGCTCAGCGCGTAGTGCCAGCGGCGTTCGCGGGTCCGGTCGGAATGCCGGCCCACGAGGATCATCGCGGCAATGCCGACGGCCTGCGGGGTCGCGGCGAAGACGCCGACCAGAAGCAGGTCCTCGACGCCCCAGCCCTTGATCAGGCTGGGGATCCAGAACACCAGCGCATAGTTCGCCGCGATCAGGAGGAAGTCGGACAGCGCCAGCGTATAGACGCGCCAGTCGCGGAACAGCGCCTTGAGCGCGCTGCCCGACGCCGTCGTGGTCGGCCTGTGATATTCGATCTCCGCCTTGAGGCTCTGCTTCTCCTCGTCCGTCAGCCAGTGTGCGTCCTCGGGGCGATCCTGCAGCCACAGATACGCGGTGATGCCGAGCAGGCTGGCGGGCAGGCCCTGGGTCAGGAACAGCCATTGCCAGCCCGACAGGCCGCCGACGCCGTTCAGATATTTCATGATGGCGCCGGACACGGGCCCGGCGAAGACGCCGGCACCGACCACGGCGGCCATGAGGATCGCGAGCACCTGCCCGCGGCGGGGCTCGGGATACCAATAGGTCAGATAGAGCACGACGCCGGGCAGGAAGCCGGCTTCGAACACGCCGAGCAGGAAACGCATGACGTAGAACTGCATCGGTGTCTTGACGAACATCATGCCGGCCGCGACGAGGCCCCAGATCAGCATGATGCGCAGCAGCGTCTTGCGGGCGCCGATCCTCTGCATCAGCATGTTGCTGGGCACCTCGAACATGACGTAGCCGACGAAGAAGAGCCCGGCTCCGAGCCCGTACACGGCGTCGTCGAACGCCGGCAGCTCCATCATCTGCAGCTTGGCATAGCCGATGTTGACACGGTCGATGTAGGCGACCATGTAGGACACCATGAGCAGGGGAAGCAGTCGCCATCCCACCTTCTTGTACAATGCGTCGTTCGCGGGATGCGTTGCGTGGGAGGCACTTGGAGATTGCTTGGTCATGGCGCGCCCTGTCCTTGATCGGAAGGGCTCGATACTGGGCAGGGGCCTTGGCGCGCGCAATTTTGCAAGTGGTTGACGAATGGTGCAACCTGACGCGACCAATGCGCCAATTGGCAAGAGACGGGGTCGGGGCATCAGATGCACACCAATGCGAACTTTCCTGGCAATCTGAAGTTGCTCTGCAACCACTACCGGTCCATTGCCGAGGTCTGTCGCCGGCTCAAGATCAACCGCGCCCAGTTCAACAAATATCTCAGCGGCCAGACCGCGCCGACCGCCCATAATCTCAAGCGCATCTGCGATTTTTTCGGGATCGACGAGAGCGAGATCGTGCGGCCGCACGACGAGTTCGCCCGGATCATCGGCGTGCGGCCGGGCTCGTCGACCCAGGTCGTCCCGGCCGCGCCGCCGCTCAAGCATGTCGAGGAGCTGCACCGCCGCTCGTCGGACGCCTTGAAGAAATATGTGGGCTACTATTTCGAGTACTACCATTCCATGTCGTCGCCCGGGCGCATCCTGCGGTCGCTGGTGCATCTGCGCGAAGAGGGCGGATATGTCGTCTGCGAGCGGATCGAAAGATTGCACGATCCCAGCGCGCCGACCCAGCACGTGCAGTGCCGTTATCTCGGCACGGCGTTCTACCTGCAGGAGCGCATCTTCGTGCTCGACTACGAATCGCTGACCTCCAACGAGATCACGCAAACGGTCCTGATCCCGAGCTTCAAGAACCGGATCGTCCGCCTCAACGGATTGAAGCTCGGCGTCAGCGCGGCCGATCAGCGCGCGCCCTGCTGCACGCGCGTGGTGTGGGAGTATCTGGGGGCACAGGTCCCCCGCATCAGGTGCTACCGCCAGCTCGGCCTGTTCGCCCCCGATGACGACCAGATCAACGCGGATGTCAGGCGGCGCCTGCAGGACACGAGGTTCGACCAGGGGCTGTTCTTCGTGCCCTGAAGCGCGAGCGACAGCTTGCATCAGATGACCCGGGCAAGTCGCGCCACTGCGGAGCGAGTTGCGAAATTGCACGGCGTTGGAGCGCGCGGCAAAACCGGCTGCGTTCTCAACGGTGCCATCATCATGAACTCGTTCACCTCGCCGAATCCGGATCCTCATTCCGGGGCCTCGAACGTCGCGCTCGCGGGCTATGTCGCCAGACCCCGGATCGGGATCATCACCGGCTCGGGCCCCGAAGCCGGGCTCGATCTCTGGACCAAGGTGCTGCGGGAAAATCGCCGCCGGATGGGTTCGCAATTCCGTCACGACACCGATGCGCCGGCGGTCGACATCATCTCCGATCCCGCGCTTGGCCTGTCCATGGAGCTCGATCACACCGAGCAGGAAGTGTGGACCGCGCTGCGGGCCGATGCCGAGGCGCTCGACGGGCGGGTCGCCGCCTATGCCATCGCGTGCAACACGCTGAACGTGTTCGCCCCGCGCCTCAACGAGCTCGGGCTGACGGCCCGCCTGATCTCGTTCGCGGATGTCTTGGCCGCCCATCTCCGGCGACGCGGCGACACGCGGGTGTGCCTGCTCGGCGCACGCACGGTCGCCGAGCTCGGCGCGTGGTCGCCATACCGGTCCTTGCGCAGCGTGGTCGATTTCGAGCCGCTGGACGAGGACGGACGCATGGCGCTCCACCAGCTCATCTATGACGTCAAGCAATACGGCTCGCATCATCCGGATCTGCGCGAACGGTTTGTCCGCCTGCTCGATCGGGTGCGCTCGGACACCGTGCTGCTGGCCTGCACCGAGCTGCCGCTGATCGCCGACGTCGAGACCAGCAAGCATCTGGTCGACGTGACCCAGCTTGTCGCGGAGGCGCTGGTCGATTGCACCGGGCTTGCGGCAACGCCGGGCGGCGCATGAAGGCGGGCGGCAAGATCGGTGTCGTCGTCACCGGCGGCACGATCGGGATGCAGGCCGGCGATGCCGGCCTGGCACCGGCCGCGGGCCTTGCCGCGCGCCTGCGCGAAACCTTGTGCGCGCACGGAAGGCGTGACGTCGGGCCGTTCATCGAGCTGGCGCCGCTGATCGACAGCGCCAATGCCGGCTCCGAGTTCTGGGTGCGCGTTGCGGCCGCGGTGGTGTCGCTGGTCGAGGAGTCCGATTGCCGCGGCGTCCTCGTTCTCCATGGCACCGATACGATGGCCTATACGGCGGCCGGGCTTGCGTTCCTGCTGCTGGGCTTGCCGGTGCCGGTCGTGCTGACCGGCGCCATGCATCCGATCGGTGTCGCCGGAAGCGATGGCTGGGACAATCTGTCGGGCGCGCTGGACCTCCTGGCAGGCGGCCCGCCGGCGGGGATCACCGTCTACTTCGCGGGCCGGCAGATCCCGGCTGTCCACTGCAGCAAGTGGCGGACCCGGACCACCGACGCATTCACGCGAACCCTGCGGCCGACGAGCGATGGGCCCGCGCCCGCTCAGCCGCCCTGGAGCTATCGCAAGCTGGTCGCACCGGCGCGCGTCGCCGTGCTGCCGCTCCATCCGGGCTTCGAGCCGACGGCGCTCGAGGCGCTGGTGGCTGCCGGCGTGCCCGGCTGCGTGCTCGAATGTTACGGCTCGGGAACGGCGCCGGTCGCGGACCCGCGCTTCATCGCGGCGCTCGAGCTGGCGCGCTCCCGAAACACGGTCGTGGTTGCGACCAGCCAGTGTCCTGAGGGCGCAGTGGCCTTCGGCCATTATGCGACGGATCACCGGCTGAAGACCGCCGGCGTCGTGAGCGGAGGCGGCATGACGCGCGAGGTCGCGCTGGCAAAGCTCGGCATCCTCCTGGGCGCGGGGCTGCCGGCCGCTACCTGCCGGGACTGGATGGGCGTGAGCGTCCTCGGCGAGATCTAGCCTCGGTCGTGTCGAGCTTGCCCCGGCCGCTGTTCAGTCAGGGACGCTGCCGGATATTCGCGCCGGGCGGCGTGCCCGTCATCTGTATCGGTTCACCGGCCGCGCGATCCAGCGGCGGATGCGGCCGCGCGAGGCCCGTCGTGCCGGGCGGCGTGTCGTTGCTGGCCGTGCGCGTGTTGACGTGCTCAATCGTGATCGTGGATGCAGCCACGATGGCGATGGCCAAGGCGATGGCAGACAGAACTAGGGTCGTCCGATCCTGGTCGTCCATGACGAGACCTCCGCGAAACGGCTCCGTAGCGGGGAGATAACGCGGGACGGGTGATTTGGTTCTTGCCGGGGCGCCGGCACCGGGAAAGAACGTGGGCCTTGGCAACGGTCCGTGTTCGCTTCGGCTCCGCTCCAGCTACGCCGGACGCGCTTCGTCCTTCGGCCTGGGAGGGGGCGCTATCTACCGAGCGCAATCCAATCCGCTATTCGCTCGATGCATTCGTCATGGGTGTAGTATGCGGCGTGCACCAACGTCTGATCGGCTTCAATGGTCCGTAAGAGCGCTTGCACGTCAACGCCGGTGACAGTCACTTTTGCGAAAGTTTCAGACACGCTTAGAAGATGTCTGGCGACCCACGCACTTCGATCGTTGAGTGCAATTGCTTGTGCGACGGGAGAAATGTCTTCGTACTTGACTATATCGCCAAGGCGCCGTGGACATTGCTCAACGGCGGGGAGTGGAAACTGATAGCCCTCTAAGCCCATTGCGATCCTGAGTATGAGCTGCCATGCCGCACGGCGCACAGCGTAAGTCCCAACCGCGACAACCGTATTTGCTATTGCGCCGGTAGTCCGACTAATCCAACGAAATGGAAAAAGATAAGCGGCAATAAACCGGTCTCCAAAAAGAAGACTGGATGTGATTGAAAGCACCAGAAACGTGGAAAGCATCGAGAGGAATGGATGCCACTCGCTATTGCCGTTCAATTCATTGCGGTGAGACCATAACATATAGCATGTCAAAACGAGCCAGAGATGGACGGCCGCTGCCCCGATTGCCGGGCCAACACTGATCCTTCCAAGTGGACTGTAGTTCAGTCGATCCGCTGCGGCTCGTTGAATGTAGCTAGATGTGAGCGAAGAGATCAAATATCGAAGAAGCCCATCTTTGGCCGCTAAGGGGTTTTTGGTGACTCTCAAATGATGGAGAACCTGCCACGCTTCGTCTATGCGACTGCTCAGAGCTAGCATTTGGGGCTTAGCGCTAGAGGTTGTATGGGTGGCGCTCGCAGATGACACGCTTGAGTTACGCTTTCTGTTCCAGCGCCACCTGAACATTAATGCAAGTAGGACCACTCCACCGCTAATGGACCAAATCTCCCTGTCGGGGTACCACGGAGTAAAAAGCGTGGCTTGAAGAATTAATGCAGCACCGGTCCATAGCACGACGTCGCTAAGAACTCGCGTCCAGTACTTTCTGAAGTATGTTGACCAGGAATCGCGCAGGACGCGTTTTCGCCAGCGAAGCAAGACACCCGCCAAAATTACTGCAGTGGGAGCGATGACGATGACGGGGTGTTCAGAAACCAGCGCCCATTTTGCCCACACTCCGTACCCCTGCATCGCGATCAACATGATACCAAGGCCGAGAAGTATCTCTCGACGAACTTGATCGTTTTCGAGGACGGGAGACGTCACGTCCATGAACGGAGTTCCAAGAGTGACAAGCCGGCCGGTTGGCGCCTCGCCATCCTCCGTCGCATCTATTTTCGGAAGGGCCTCGATTAGAACATTGCCTCCATGGCTGTGCGCCACGACATGACAAAGCCAGCCTGCCTTCTGCAGCTCATGAACGTAGTCGCCTAGCGCATCCGCGCCCTTAGTGCGAGCCACCCAACTATTCTCGCCAGACCAATGGAAAGCTCTCGTGCCTTCGTCGCAGTGCGCCCAACAGCGCGCAATCGAACCTCTAGCTTGTAGTGCCTTATCCAGTTTTGAGACGAAGCAGCCATCGCTGGAGCCCGACTGATACCAGTGCAATTTGCTGGAAACAGGCGCGGCCCACGTCCCATGGACGATGATCACTGTCTCTCTTGAGGGCGGCGTTTCCATGGTAACGCCCCTGTGCCAAGGCGAGTTGGATTGTCCGAATGGTAATGCACGCTTCGCGCAATCTCAAGTAAACCCGTACTCCAACTCGTTGGCTGAGGAGGGAGCCAAGCGAGAGCAAGCCCCTCAACCTCTTGGTCCGAAGGTAGGCCTGGCAGGACTCGAACCTGCAACCAGACCGTCATGAACGATCGGCGGCCCGCCAACTCCTACTTTGCGCTCGAGAAAGCATCCGCCGCGTAGACGGCCTTGCCGCCCACGACCGTCAGCAGCGACGCCGTGCCGCCGATTTGCTCGACGGGGACGGACATGAAATCCCGGTCGAGGATCGCGAAGTCGGCGAGCTTGCCGGTCTCCAACGTGCCGCGCCGCGTCTCGTCGAAGCAGAACCAGGCGCTTCCCACGGTATAGAGCCGCAAGGCGTCTTCGCGGCTGGGTGTCTCGTCCGGGCCGCGCGTCGGTAGTCCGCCGACGGTCTTGCCGTCGAGCATCCATTGCAGCGCGACGAACGGATTGTAGGATGCGACCCGGTGGGCATCCGTGCCGGCCCCGACATGGACGCCCGCGCGCAACGCCGTGACGATCGGCGGCATGCTGCGCGCGGCTTCGCCGGCCTGCGCCACGATACGGTCGCCGCCGAGATACATGGCGTCCTGCATGGTCCAGCCGATACCGAGGGCCTTCATCCGGGCCAGCGTTTCGGGCGAGGTATTGTCGAGATGGGCGATGGACCAGCGCAGCGGCGCGATCGGCGTCTCCTTGTTGACCTGTTCATAGAGGTCGAGGAGCTGATGGACGGATTTGTCTTCCTGCCAGTGGATGGTGACCGTAAGCCCTTGCTTGGCCGCCCAGCGAACGATCTCGAGGAATTTGTCCTTGGCGGCCGCGTCCGGCGCGTTGTTGTTGTACATGGCGCCGGTGATCCGCTCGCCGATGCCGTTGAAGCGCAGCATGTCGTCGCCGAATCCCATCGGCAGGAACGGCGTGAGGGTCTTGTACTCCTCGAATTCCGCGCCGACATTCTGGGCGAAGAGGCTATAGGCGACCCGCACCGAAAGCGATTTCTCGCGCCAGAGCTTTTGCAGGGCGGCGTAATGGCCGGGATAGATGCTGAAGCCGCCGGGATCCACGATCCCGGTAATTCCGAGGCGATTGAGCTCGGTGAAGAACTGCCTTGTGCCCGCGACATTCTCCTCGAAATTCGGCCTCGGCAGGCGATCGAACAGCGCGGAGATGCTGACAATGGAGCCGTTGAACCAGCCCGTGGTTTCGCCCGATGCGGCGCGCTCGGCCGTGATGCCGGCCGGCAACTGATCCGCGGAAATGCCGAGAGCTTGCTGCGCTTTCGGCGTCATCAGCAGCGCCGAATAGAACAGCTGGATGTAAGCCGGATTGTCGGGAACGGCCGAGATCACCTCAGTCAGGGTTGGCCGCCGCTTCTCCGCAAACTGCAATTCGCTCCAGCCGCCGGCCACGATGATCCAGGACGCCGGGCGCGCTTTTGCCGCCTGGCGCAAGCGTTCCATCGCCTCGCCAATCGTCTTTGCGCCGATCCAGTTGACCTCGGTCGCGTAGGTGAGGCCGGCGCGCACGGCGTGAATATGGGAATCGATCAATCCGGGAATGATGGTGCGCCCGCCTGCGTCGACGCGGCGCGTCGCAGGCCCGATCAGCCCTTCCACGGCATCGTTGCCGCCGACGGCAACGATCTTGCCTTCGCGGACTGCGAGTGCCTGCGCGATCGTCGATGCGGGATCCAGCGTCACGATTTTCGCGTTCGTGACAACGAGGTCGGCCTTTTGTGCGTGAGCCGAGGTCGCCCAGCACGAGATCACCAAGATCGCCAGAAGCTTGCGCATGTTCAGTCCCGGAATGAGAGAGGCAGGGGCAGAGAGGCAGGAGCAGCGCCGCACATCCGCCGCTGGACGCGCTTGCGGACATCGCGCATCGCAACGGGGGCGTGTCGTGATCTTGATCATGTAAAATCAGCGAGTCCACCGGAAAATCCGGTCATTGCCCCAGTCATTGATTTTCGAGCCTGCCTACAGGCTGTGAGCCAGCCGGGCGGATCTGCGGCCGGCGCAGGAACGACTGGCCAATATTCGATTGCGGTAACTGAAAAACAGGAAGAGACTTTGACGGTCGGACCCGACAAGCCCTTACGGCTATCACCGAAGGAGGAGGGAATGACCGCCCAAAATTACGGATGGAAGCCGCCCACTGCCGCGCAGCGTGAGGCGCAAAGGCTTTTCAAGGAAACCGGTGCCCAAGTGGTGATGTCCGAGTATGAACGCACCCAGGCGGCGTTTCATGCGAACCGCGAGAGGCTGAAGGCTGAACGACTTGCGCGCGAGGCCGAAGCGACCGCCCGCAAGCACAAAAATCTGATCACGGCCCACTCTCCGAATGTGCATGGCGGTCTGCGGCACCGCTGATACGAGCATGGCGATCCTCGCCTTGGCTCAGCAATCGCACGCAAGTTCCACTCTCGTGCAGCTCAAGCCGGCCGCAAGGGAGCCAGCCTTACACGGCACGAGCCGTCCTCAGCTTCTAAGGCCTGGAAGGCCAAGCCGGATCGCTGCCGCAGGTTCGCACGCGGCGCTCCCGCCAGCCCTGCCCATCCCAGAAGCGCTGGGTATTCCAGTGGCACGGAGGCATCGCCTCGCCAACGGGGGCATCGACATAGCCCGACCAGTACGGAGCGCCGCGCGGCGGTCCGGGATAAGTGCGCGGATACGGATTGCCGCCGGGTCCGTAATCATCGCGCGGATACGCCGGCGAGCCTGCCAAAACGGCCAAAGTCGCGGCGGCAGCGAGAGCCGATAACGTCTTCCTCATGGTGAACCTCGCAGGTAAGTCAGACTACCATACATGGGGCGATCTGCTCAGATAGCTTTGCGAAGGGCTGTGCTGGCGAATATTTCAGGTCGGAACGCCCATGATCGTGCGAGGCGGCAAAGGTCCGCCTGCACGAGGCTGCAGAAACGGGTTAAGGTTGCAGCCCGATCGAGGGCTAAAAGGCAAGTTCAATGACTGCAATCAAGCTCCTGTCGATTGGACTGATCGCGATCGCCGCGCTCACGTCGTCCGCCGTGGCGCGTGAGCCACGCGTCAAAATCCGCGTGTCGCCTATGAGGCTTCCGGCTGAACCGGGTGGCCGCTGGATGATCTGGGGCGGCATTCCAATATGGTTCGGTCCATCGGTCCGCGGGTGGCCCGGCCATATTTGCGACGAGGGCGACAATGCCCGGATATGCTGAGATGCGGAGGACCTGAGATCAGAAAACTGCGAAAGGGATTTTCGAAAGACTCCCAACGCAGGACGAGCATAGAGGTTCGGCGAGCGATCCGGCTAAACATGGTGGCCGGGCGAACGGTGATCGCACCCCCAAGGAGGGCAAGCATGGAACGCACAAAGAAAACTCTTCCGCTCCTGGCCATTCTTCTCCTCGCCGTGCTGTCGAGCGGCGAGCCTTTCGGACATGTTGCCAAAGCGCAAACCGCGACGACTACGCTCGCAGCTCAAATCCGCAGTCAGGGCTTCGATTGCGACCAGCCGCAGAAGGCAACGCGCGACGCCAAGCTGTCGAAGCCGGATTACGATGTCTGGGTTCTGACGTGCAAGAACGCGACCTACAGGATTGGCCGGTATCCCGACCTGCCGGCAAAGGTCGAAAAGCTGCAATAGGGCCTTCGCTTGCCTCGGCCCCCGATAACGGGCTTCTGCATGGCTACCGGTCCGTCTTCGCTTCCGCTCGGCTCCAGCTACGCCAAGCAGCAGAGCAAGTAAGGCCGCTATCACCGTCGTCTTGCTCGCGGAGAATTTTTTCGCGATGTCCGCTTGACCCCCGTGAGAGGAAAGACTGCGGACATTGCGAAACCGCCGCTATGGGCAATAGGCCACGTCAAGCTGTTATGACGGCGCCACGACCCCCGCGCCCTGCTCTGGAAGCGTGCCGCTCTTCAGGGGGAGCGGCTGATCGCCAAGCAGCACCTTGAGCACCACGTCACGCGCATGGCTTGGATCGAGCGAGTGCTTTGCGATCAGCTCGCTACAGTCGGCGACGATCTGGTCGGCGTCTTGCATGATCTTGAGTTCCTTGTAGCGATCGTGCCGATGCAGACCCATGCTTTCGCCAACCACTTCAAGGATATTCATGATACGGAATGGCCAGTCGCGCTCGTGCGCGCAGAGTTCGCGATGATCGGAATGATATACCGCAACCAGTGCATCGACACCTGCATCGCGCGCCGCCTCAAGTTCCGCAAGCTGCAATTCGCGCTTGTACTTTGGAAGTACGCCAACGTTCACGCTCTGCAAACCTACCGCCGGTTGGTTCAGATCGACGAGTTCGATACCTGGGACGATCTTCAGAATTTCAGCGGCGGCTTCCACGACGCCGGCCACGCCGGGATGTTTGTGCAGCGCGACCCGCATTTCGACCCTGCGCTGAAGGTGCGGCTGTAGCTGCGCCAGCCGGTCACCAAGAAAGCGCATGAACGGGTTCATCTCGAACGGGCGGGAGCCACGCTGTCGCTCCACCGTCGGCAGGATGGTTTCCGAGTACTGGACGTAGCACGTCGGACACCAGGAGATCACCTGACCCGAGTTCGAGTGCGACAGCTTTTCCATGGTGTTCGAGCCCATGCGACCGGCCATCTCGGGGTCGCCAGACCTGAGTTGCGCAATGCCGCAACAATGGCTTGGTCCGCCCATGACCTGGTAACTGACGCCGAGCGCATCCATGATATCGAGGGCAAGCAGGGCAATGTGCGGGGTCTTGAGCACATTGCAGCCGGTGTAAAACACGAAGTCCGGCGCCTTGACGGGCGCGGAAACCGACGCCGATCTTTGACCCAGTCGTTCGAGCACTTCCGTATCGAGCTGCAGGTGCGAAAGCACAGTCACTCCGCGACTGCCGTCGCGGTACCTTTCCACGCCCTGTCGACGTCGTTCGGCAAGCTCATTGTCCGACTTCGCGATGCCAAGCCGCGCCATGGAAAGCAAGAAGCGTGGATTGACGCCGTAGTCGCACGCGCTGATGCATGCCCCGCTCTGCATGCAGGACTGCGCCCATTTGCGCGATGCTTCCGGGCCTTTGCCGGTACGTACCAGTTCGAGGATGCCGCTGATGATGTCTTCGGACTTTGCATCCGAGATGCCGGCCGGTTCAACACTCGGACAAACCTCGACGCACTTCCCGCAGCGCGTGCAGGCGTTGAGCATGTCTTCGACATGTTCGCCCAGAGCTGTCTCGAATGGGACCTCGTTCGTCGGCGGCATGACCAGCTCCGGTCCTGGACTGCTGACAGATCCATAACAACTTTGGAACTTAATCCACAAATAGCAGCGCGTATACCGTTCGCGGCCTTCTTGTGCACGAGTGACGGTTCGGCCACGCTCCGCCCTTCGTTCTCGGCGCGGCTGCGCCACGCGTAGCCCGCAGGGCGAAGCGTGGTGGGCCCGGCAGGACTCGAACCTGCAACCAGACCGTTATGAGCGGCCGGCTCTAACCATTGAGCTACAGGCCCCGCCGCGGGACGGCCCGCGGGAACGCGCGGCCGGTGACGGTGCGCGGTTCGTTTACAGGGATGGAGGCGGGGGTGCAATGCTGGCTCCGGCGGGACGGAAGCCCGGCGCAGCACCGCGGACGATTTTTGAATACCCGAAATCTGCGATTGTGCTCTTATAATCCTGTTTTGCCCGACGGCGCAAACCGGTTTCCGCCGGGCAAATCGCGCCGTTTCCGTAACCCCTTGTAATTGCTGGCCTCGGCTACTGTGCATGGGGTTGTTTTCGAAACTTTTTGTTTGAGAGGGCCTTTCGGCCCCCTCAAACCTTTTGCCGGCGAGCCGGTCCTAGTCGACCGACACCCCCGCGAACTCCACGACCTTCTTCCACTTCTCGGTTTCGTCCGCGACCAGCTTGCCGAACTCGGCGGGCGTCATTGGCCTGGGGATGCCGCCGTTCTCGGTCAGCCGCGCGATCACCTTCGGGTCCTTCAGCGCTTCGCCGACGGCCTTGTTGAGGATCTCGATCACCTCCGGCGGCGTGCCCTTCGGCGCGGAGATGCCGTAGAAGCCGACCGATTCGAAGCCGGGCACGGTCTCGGCGATCGCGGGCACGTCGGGCACGGTCGGCCAGCGCTTCGGCGAGGTCACGCCCAGCGCACGGACATTGCCGCCGCGCGACTGCTCGAGCGCGGAGGGCAAATTGTCGAAGATCAGCTGCACCTTGTTGGAGATGATGTCGGGGAAGGCGATCGCTGAGCCCCGGTAGGGCACGTGGATCATGTCGCACTTGGTCATCGCCTTGAACAGCTCGGCCGACATGTGCACCGAGGTGCCGTTGCCGGACGAGGCATAGGAGATCTTGCCCGGGTTGGCCTTGCAATAGTCGATGAACTCCTGGACCGTCTTCGCCGGAAATGCGTTGGAGACGACCAGCATGTTGGTGAGCTGCATGATGCTCGCCACCGGGGCGGTGTCGCGCAAAAAGTCGAACGGCAGCTTCTTGTAGAGCGAGGTCGAGATCGCGTTGTTGGGCGCGACGAACAGCAGCGTGTAGCCGTCGGGGGCTGCGTTGATCGCGGCCGCGGCCGCGATGTTGCCGCCGGAGCCGGCCTTGTTCTCGACGATGAACTGCTGGCCGAGGCGATCGGAGAGCGCCTGCGCCATGATCCGCGCCACGATGTCGACCGGGCCGCCGGCGGCAAAGCCGATCATCCAGTGCACGGGGCGGTCGGGATAGGCGGCGGAGGCGGGAGGGGAGGCGCTGAAAAGACCTAAGACAACTGCAAGCCCAAAAACACCGTTACGCAAAATTCGCAACATGACGCCTCCCATTGTTCTATTGTCGTTGGGGGCATGCTTTCACAAAAACGCGCTTCTGCCTACATCGTCGCAAGTCGGTGTTGACGCAGGCTCGCCGGGAACGACCATGAGATTCGCATCCACGATCCTTTTCGCAGCAGTGCTGATTTCCAGCCCTGCCGCTGCTCAAACCGGAGGCAAGGCCATTTCGACCACGACACTCAGCCTCGGCACCGCGACGCCCGGCGGCGGCTTCCCGCTCTATGGCAACGCCTTCGCGGAGGTGATGAACGCGGCCGATCCGGCCGCGACCATCGCGCCGCGCAATACCAAAGGCAGCAACGAGAACATTCCGCTGCTCGAGAAGGGCGAGCTCGATCTCGCGCTGGTAGCGGGCGAGCCCGCCTATGAAGCCTTCGCGGGCATCGGCCGCGGGCCCGTGCGGCTGAAGATTCTCACGGCGATCTATTCCAACCCCGGCATGTTCGTGGTGCGCGCGGACAGTCCCTACAGGACGATCGCCGATCTCGTCGGCCAGCCCGTCGCGTTCGGCGCCAAGGGCTCGGGCCTGCCGATCCTGGCGCGCTATGTGCTCGATGGTCTCGGCCTCAAGCAGGACGAGGATTTCAAGGCGATCTATCTCGACCGCGCCGGCGACGGTCCCGCGATGGTCGAGGACGGCCGCGTCGCAGCGCTGTGGGGCGCCGGCATCGGCTGGCCCGGCTTTGCAGCAGTGGCCTCGAGCGCATCAGGCGCGCGCTTCATCGCCCCCAGCGCGGACGAGATCACGCGCATCCGCGCCAAGCATGCGTTCCTGAAGCCGCTGACGGTTCCGGCCGGCAGCTACCCCAAGCAGTCCGAGCCGATCGCCTCGCTCGGCTCGTGGAGCTTCGTCCTCACGCGCGAGGATCTGCCCGACGACGTCGCCTATCGCCTGGCCAAGACGCTGCATGGCGTGGAAGCGACGTTCTGCAAGACACTCGCGCAGGCCTGCGAGACCACCGCGGCGAACACGGTCGCGGCCGCGCCGCGGCCGGAGCTGATCCATCCGGGCGTGATGAAGTATTTTCGCGAGATCGGGGTGGTGAAATAGCGAGTGCTCTTCCTTCCTTCTCCCCTTGTGGGAGAAGGTGGCGCGAAGCGCCGGATGAGGGGTTGTTTCCGCATGTGAGACTGCTCGTGAGGATAGATACCCCTCACCCGTCTCGCCGCTGTGCGGCGAGCCACCCTCTCCCGCAAGGGGAGAGGGGGCACCGACAGCGCGGCTAGCTGTGCGACACCGTCACTTCTTCACCATCGCGCACGCCGGGTCCGGCGGGCCGAACGCCTTGTCGCCCGAGATCGTCGTGAGGATCTTGTAATAGTCCCACGGGTACTTGCTCTCCTCCGGCGTCTTCACCTGCACCAGCCAGAGGTCGTGCACCATCAGATTGTCTTCGCGCAGTTTGCCGTTGCGGGCGAAGAAATCCTCGACCGGCTTCTCGCGCATCTTCGCGGCGACCTTGAGCGGATCGTCGGTACCGGCTTCCTTGATGGCGTTGAGATAGTGGATGACGCTGGAATAGACGCCGGCCTGCCACATCGACGGCATCTTGTTCATCTTGGCGAAGTAGCGCTTCGACCATTCGCGCGTCTTGTCGTCCATGTCCCAGTAGAACGAGGTCGTCAGCAGCAGGCCTTGGGCTGCCTGCAGGCCGAGGCCGTGGATGTCGGTGATCAGCGCCAGCAGCGCCGCCATCTGCTGGCCGCCCTTGAACACGCCGAACTCCGAGCCGGTCTTGATCTCGTTCATGTTGTTGGGGGGACCGGCGGCAATGCCGATGATCTTGGCCTTCGAGGCCTGCGCCTGCAGCACGAAGGAGGAGAGATCGGGCGTTGCCAGCGGCGGCCTCACCGAGCCCAGCACCTTGCCGCCATTGGCGGTGATGACGCTGGAGGCATCGCGTTCGAGCGAGTGGCCGAAGGCGTAGTCGTCGGTGATGAAGAACCAGCTGTCGCCGCCGCGCTTGACCACCGCATCGGCGGTGCCGACCGCGAGCGCGCGGGTGTCGAACACCCACTGCATCGCGTAAGGCGAGCAGAACTTGCCGTGGAAATCCGCGGTGCCCGTGGAGTGGGTGATGAACAGCCGCTTCTTCTCGTTGGCGATGTTCTGCACCGCGAGGCCAACGGCGGAGACCGGCACGTCGACGATGAGATCGACCTGGTCGACGTCGTACCAGCGCCGCGCCAGCGAGGCGCCGATGTCGGCCTTGAGCTGGTGGTCGCCGACGATGATGCTGATCGGCTTGCCGAGCACCTTGCCGCCGAAATCGTCGATCGCCATCTGCGCCGCGGTCACCGAGCCCTGGCCGGTCGGCGCCGAGGCGGGACCGTTCATGTCGGTGAGCACGCCGATCTTGACGACGTCGTCGGACACCTGCGCCATGGCGGCACCCGGTAGCAGGGTCGCCGCCAAGGGCATCGCTGCAATGGCGGCCGCGACCGGCAGTCCAAATCTCGTTGGCTTCACGCTTGTCCTCCCCTGACCCGGCGCGTTGGCCGGTGTTGCCTTCGCCGGGTACGGCCCGGCTGAATTGGTTTCTTTTGCAACTATTTTGGGGCGGGCGTCAATGTCAGGCCGCGAAGCGGACCTGCCCGGCGGGGGAGGGATCGTAGCCGGTCAGCTCCTCGGCGCGCTGGCGCAGCCGCCGTTCGCTCAGGAACCGTATCAACGCCTGCATGGCAGGGCGGAAATAGCTGCGCTGCCGCATTGCGAGATCAAAATTCTCCCAGACCAGCGGCACGAAATCGAGGCCGGCCGAGCGCGCCGCAGCGCGCGTCGCCACCCCGCAATCGGCCTGACCGGCGCGGACCATCTCGGCGAGATCCGGCCCGGTGAGGGCCGGCGTCTCCACCCGGCGCAAATCCCGCACCGTCGCGTCCGCGCGCTTGAGCAGCGCGTCGAGCAGCATCTGCGCGCCTGTGCCTTGTTGTCGCATCGCCATCCGGGCGCCGACCGCGAGCACGTCGGCGAGGCCGCGCAGCCGTTTCGGATTGCCCGGCGGAAGCACGAGGCCCTGCTCGCGGCGCACGAAGGCGACCAGCAGCGCGTCATGCAGGTCCGGAGCGTCCCGCAGCGCCGTCACACTGGCGTCGGCGACAAGGTTGCCGGCGGCATCCAGGCTGTGGAAGTGCACGGCCACCGCCATCACTTCGTCGCGCTGCAGCCGTTCGAGCCCGCGCGCGCTGCCCTCGCTCATCGATCCCAAGCCGGAGCCGGATTCGCGCAGGCTCCAATCCAGCAGTTCGTCCTGGCTGCCGCCCACGACGGGCGGCGGCTCCGTGGTCAGCATGCCCGCGGGACGCGCGAGGCCCGACAGGACCCAGAGGTCGAGCTCATGGCGAGGGAAGAGCCACTTACCGGTCACCTTGCTGCAGGGGATCGCACCGGTGGTGACGAGTTCGTAGAGCTTGCGTTCGCCAAGTCGGAGATAGTCAGCGGCTTCGCTGGTCGTCAGGAATTCCATCCTGCATTCCTATGCAAATTCTTGCTTCTTTTTGGACGTTCGTCGCAGGTGGAATTCTGCATTTCATTTTATGTCCGCCGGAACCATGCCCGATCATCTCGTTGCTTTGCAACACATCCGCGCACGCGATTTCCGCTTTGGTGAACGATCCTCGCGCGCGCGAATGGCGTGGACCTTGCGGCTGTCGCGAACGCGCATGCGATCGGCGGTCTTGCAGTCGCCACGCCGCGTCGTGCGTTGCCGAAATATCCCGGACGGTAGCGCGATGGCGTCACGAGGGCGGCGCAATCGGTCATCATGATCGCGTCATATCGAAGGGAACCAGCTCATGGCCGCTCGCCGCCTGTTCGTTGCATTCGCGCTTCTCTGCGGCCTTGCCTTTGGGCCTGAGGCGTCGTCTGCGGACGATCGCGCGATCGTGCTGGCCACGACGACATCGACGCAGGAGTCCGGCCTGCTCGATCATCTGCTGCCGATCTTCCGCGACAAGACCGGCATCGACGTGAAGGTCATCGCGCGGCGCGCCGACGAGGTGCTCGACGGTGCACGCAAGGGCGAGGCGGACGTCGTGCTGACGCATGCGCGGCCGCAGGAGGAGAAGTTCGTCGCCGACGGCTTTGCCGTGAAGCGCTTCGACGTGATGTACAACGACTATGTGCTGATCGGACCGAAGAGCGATCCGGCCGGCGTGAAGGGCAAGGACATCGCGACCGCGCTCAAGGCGATCGAGGCCAAGGGCGCGCCGTTCGTGACGCGCGGCGATCGCTCCGGCACGCACGCCGCGGAGCTCGCGCTCTGGATCGTCGCCGGCATCGACATCGCGAGCGCCAAGGGCGCCTGGTATCGCGAGGCCAAGCAGGGCATGGACGCGGCGCTCGAGGCCGCGCGCACGGCGAACGCCTACGTGCTCTCGGACCGCGGCAGCTGGATCGCCTTCCGCGATCGCGGCGATCTCGACATCGTCGTCGAAGGCGACAAGCGGCTGCTCAACCAGTACGGCGTGATGCTGATGAACCCCGAGAAGTTTCCGAACGTGAAGAAGGAGCTCGGGCAGACCTTCGTCGACTGGCTGATCTCGCCGGAGGGGCAGGCTGCGATTGCCGGCTACAAGGTCGACGGGCAGCAGCTGTTCTTCCCGAATGCGGACAAGTCGGCCGGCTGACATCCGCGCCTGCAGCGGTTGCCAAACCGGGCGATGCGTGATCCATCATGGCGCATGACCCAGCGCCTGCCGCCATCGCTGACGCCGCTCGACACCGCACTCGCCGCGTTGCTGCGTGGCGTCGATCCCGTTGCGCCGGTTGCGTTGCCGCCGGCGGAAGCGATTGGCTGCGTCGCTGCAGGCTCGCCGCAGGTGGCGGCATATCCGCCTCACGACATCGCTGCCGCGGATGGCTGGGCGCTGCGCGCCAGCGATCTCGTCGGCGCCTCCGCCTATGCGCCGCTCCCTCTTGCAATAGCCCCGGTCTGGGTCGATGCCGGCGATGCGATGCCTGGGGGATGCGACTGTGTGCTCGATGCCGACGCCGTGGAGGCATCGGGGCCGCTGGTGCAGGTGCTTGCCGAGGCCGTGCCGGGGCAGGGTGTCCGGCGCGCCGGAGGCGACATCGCCGCGGGCGCGACAGATCGTGCGGAAGGATATCCGGTCGGTGCGGCCGCCCTGTTGCTCGCGGGCGCCGCAGCGATGGACCGGCTGAGCGTGCGTCGGCCGCGGCTGCGGATCGTCAACGTGCCGGGCGCGACGACGGCGGCGCAAATGATCGCCGGCATCGCGCGTGCAGGGGGACTTGATGTGCAGACGTTCGAGGCGGCCGCGCGCGATGAAGCATCGATCGCCGCCGTGCTCGAGGCGTCCGCTTGCGACCTGCTGGTGATTGTCGGCGGCAGCGGGCTTGGCCGTCAGGATGCGGCGGTGACTGCACTGGCTCGGCGCGGCGAGGTGCTCGCCCATGGTATCGCGCTTCAGCCCGGCCGCACCGCTGCGGTCGGGCGGCTCGGCAAGGTTCCCGCCGTCGCGTTGCCCGGCTCGCCGGATCATGCGCTCGCGGGCTGGCTCGCGCTCGTGCTTCCGCTCATCGACCGTCTGTCGGCACGGCGGCCGCGCCGGCAAATCAGCCTGCCGCTGGCGCGAAAAATTGCGTCCAGCGTCGGTATCGCCGAGATCGTGCTGCTCGCTGAGGAACAGCGCGCCTGGATGCCGCTTGCGGTGGGGGAGTGGCCGTTCCAGGCCATCGCCCGTGCCGATGCATGGCTGATTATTCCCGCCAGCCACGAGGGTTTTGCGGCGGGCGCGCCGGTCGATGCTTATCTGATGTGGGAGTGATATGGGTTCCGGCATGACCATGATCCCAAAACCGCCAGACCGCAGCGCGCTCGAACAGGAGCAGTTCCTCAAGATCCTCTCACGCGAGGATGCGCTGGCGCGCTTTGAGGCTGCATTGTTCCCGCGCGCGATCCCGAGCGAGCTACGCAAGCTCGGCGATGCGCTCGGCACGGCGCTGGCGGAAGATGTCACCGCGCCGATCGATGTGCCGCCGTTCGACCGCTCCAATGTCGACGGCTTTGCCGTCCGCTCGGCGGACCTCGCCGCTGCGGGTGAGGGCGCGCCGGTTCGGCTGGTGTTGAATGACGAGACCATCCACTGCGGCACCGCGCCGAGGATGCAGGTCGCCGGCGGCACAGCCACGCCGATCGCGACCGGCGGCCCGGTGCCGCGCGGCGCCGATGCCGTCGTCATGGTCGAGCACACCCAGCCGGCCGGCCTAGATGCGATCGACGTCCGACGCGCCGTCTCGCCCGGACAGTTCGTGTCCTATGCCGGCTCCGACATCGCGCGCGGCGAGGCGCTGCTGCGCGCCGGCACGATCATCGGCTCGCGCGAGATCGGCATGCTGGCGGCCTGCGGCATCGCCGAGGTGACGGTCGCGCGAAAGCCGCGGGTTGCCGTGATCTCGACCGGTGACGAACTGGTGCAGCCCGGCGAAAGCCTCGCGCCCGCGGAGATCTACGACACCAACGGCGCGATCGTCGCGGCCGCGATCGACGAGAATGGCGGCGAGGCGATCTTTCTCGGCGCTATTCCCGACGATGAGGCCAGGCTCGAAGCCGCCATGCGCAGCGCGCTGGCTGACGCCGACATGCTGGTGCTCTCCGGCGGCACCTCGAAAGGCGCGGGTGATCTGTCTCACCGCATCATCGGCCGGCTCGGCCAGCCCGGCATCATCGCCCATGGCGTTGCGCTCAAGCCCGGCAAGCCGCTGTGTCTTGCAGTCTGCGACGGCAAGCCGGTGGTGATCCTGCCGGGCTTTCCGACCTCGGCGATGTTCACCTTCCACGACATGATCGTGCCGGTGCTGCGCCGGATGGCCGGCATGCCGCCGCGCTCCGACGCCAAGGTGACCGCAACCGTGCCGGTGCGCATCGCCTCCGAACTTGGCCGCACCGAATTCGTCATGGTCTCGCTGGTCGAGGGCAGCAATGGCCTGATCGCCTATCCCTCCGGCAAAGGCTCCGGTGCGATCACCTCGTTCGCGCAGGCCGACGGCTTCCTGCGCATCGACGCGCTCGCCGACCAGATGCCGGCGGGCACCGAGACCGAGGTGACGCTGTTCACGCCGCATGTGCGGGTGCCCGATCTCGTCATCGTCGGCAGCCATTGCACCGGCCTCGACCTCGTCACGGCGCAGCTTGCGCATGCCGGCCTGATGGTGCGCTCGATCGCGGTCGGCAGCCTCGGCGGACTCGCGGCGGCCAAGCGCGGCGAATGCGATCTCGCGCCGATCCATCTGTTCGACGACAAGAGCGAAACCTACAACACGCCCTATCTCGTCGAAGGCCTCGAGCTCGTCCCCGGTTGGCGGCGGATGCAGGGCATCGTCTTCCGCAAGGGCGACACGCGTTTCGAGGGCCTGAGCGCGAAGGATGCGGTCGCCGCCGCACTCGCCGATGCCGCCTGCATCATGGTCAACCGCAACCAGGGCGCCGGCACGCGCATCCTGATCGACCGGCTGCTGGGCGGAGTGCGCCCGGAAGGCTACTGGAACCAGCCGCGCTCGCACAACGCCGTCGCCGCTGCCGTCGCACAGCACCGCGCCGATTGGGGCATGACCATTGCGCCGGTCGCCCATGCAACCGGACTCGGTTTCATTCCGCTCGCCGAGGAGCATTATGATTTCGCGCTGGTGACGGCGCGCAAGAACCGTCCGGCGGTGCAGGCGTTTCTCGATGCGCTCGGCTCGGACGCGGCGCGCGCGGCGCTGCAGCGAGCAGGCTTCCGGCCTGCCTAGAGTAGACGACGACGCGGCGCTCAAGCCGCGCGACAGGGTGGGGGACGCGATGGCAAGGCCGCTTTCGGTTGCGATCGTCGGTGCCGGCATGGGCGGGCTTGCGACCGCCGCGGCGCTGAGACGCGTGGGCGTCGACGTCACGGTCTACGAGCAAGCCTCCAAGTTCGCCCGCATCGGCGCCGGGATCCAGATCGGCTGCAACGCCATGAAGGTGCTGCGCGCGCTCGGGCTGGAGGCGCGGATGCGCGAGCACGCGTTCTACCCGCGCTCCTGGAACAATCGCGACTGGGAGAGCGGCGACATCAAGTTCGACATGATTTTCGGCGAGAGCGCGGAAGAGAAGTTCGGCGCGCCCTACCTGCTCGCCCATCGCGGCGATCTGCACGCGGCGCTGGCGAGCGTCGTTCCTGCCGATGTCGTGAAGCTGAATCACAAGCTGGTTGGTCTCGACGAGACCGGCGATGGCGTCCGGCTGACATTCGCCGACGGCACCAGCGCCGTTGCCGATGCGGTGGTCGGCGCGGATGGCGTGCATTCGACGGTGCGCGACATCCTGTTCGACACCGCGCCGGCGAGGTTCACCGGCCGCATCGCCTATCGCACCACTTATCCGGCCGCCCTGCTCGGCGGGGAGGAGATCGACGACTGCACCAAATGGTGGGGCGAGGACCGCCACATCGTGATCTATTACGTCAAGCCGGATCGCAGCGAGGTCTATCTCGTCACCAGCCAGCCCGAGCCGGACTTCCGCGTCGAGTCATGGTCGGCGAAGGGTGACGTGCGCGACCTCCGTGCGTCGTTCGAAGGTTTCCATCCTCAGGTCGGAAAAGTGCTCGCGGCATGTCCCGACGTGCACAAATGGGCGATCATGGATCGCGAGGCGCTCGATCGCTGGGCGGTCGGCAAGGTGACGCTGCTCGGCGATGCCTGCCATCCCATGACGCCCTACATGGCGCAGGGTGCGGCTATGGCGATCGAGGATGCCGCCGTGCTGTCGCGCTGCCTCGACGGTGCTGACCGCGATGGCGTCGCGGATGCATTCCGCCGTTTCGAGGCGACACGGAAAGGGCGGACCACGCGGGTGCAGGAGACCTCGCGCGCCAATATCTGGCTGAAGGAGCGGACCGATACGAGCTGGGTCTACGGCTACGACGCCTGGTCGGTGCCGCTGGCGGCCTGATCGCGCAGGCGTTCGCGTTCTTCCGCCTCGGCGAGCGCACGCTGCGCGGCAGGCGGCAGCGGCTTCGGGTCCTCTGGCACCTCGACGATCTTGTCGCTTCCGGTGGCCTGCCGGCTCAGCCGTTTCGTGTTGTCGATCGCGGCCGACATCTCGACCACGAAATCGACGACTGCGAAGACGGCGTTCAGGAGAGAGTCGGCCATGGTTCGTCCGCGGCAATGTCCCTCTCATTGGTCGTGGCCTGCCCGGATACGGTTCGATGCCGCGTGAACCGCAAAGTCTGCCGCCGCGACCAAGGCCTGTGAGCCAGGCCATGACCGTGTCGATACCCCTCAATTTTCGCAAGATCGCCGCGCTGGTCGCAGGCGCCGGGACGCTGTTCTGGCTCTACACCTTCTATTTCATCGCCCATGTCCCGCCCGGCGACGGCACCGGCTTTCAGTGGCTCGCGGTATTCCCGCTCGGCATGGTCTTCGGATTGTTCTTCCTGCCGGCCTGGCTGCTGGTGGCCATCGGGCGCCTGCCGCGTTTCACCACGGCCGTCGGGCTGTGCGGCCTGATCGCCTTCGCGATCATCTGGATGCAGCTCCTCAACGAGTTTCCAAAATCGTAAGGCGAGATCACGCCGCGTCGTCGAGCGCCGCGAGCCGTTCCGCCTCGGCGATGTCCTCGACCGTGTTGGCGTTGAAAAACGGATCGAGCGGCTCGGTCGGCCAGGTCACCGTCGCGAGCGGATAGCGTGCGGTCCACCGGTCGATCTTGCGGAGGTCCTCGACCACGAGCGCATGGCGCAGCTCATCGCGCAGGGCGACGCGCCACAGGCCGATCACCGGATGGGATTGGTCGCCGGATGCAGCAACCGCGAGCTGCGCGTTCTCCCGTGCCCGTGCCTCATGCAGGCGCGCGACGAGATCGCGCGGCAGGAACGGGCAATCGCCGGCGGCGCTGAGCACCCATTCGATCTCAGGCCGGTTCGCCGCGGTCCAGTCGAGCGCGGCCAAAATGCCGGCGAGCGGGCCGGGAAAGTTGGGGACATCGTCTGCGATGACCTGCAGGTCGAACGCGGCGAAGCGTGTGGGATCGCCATTCGCATTGAGGATCAGTCCGCTGCATTGGGGAGTGAGCCGCGCGATCACGCGCTCGAGGATGGTACGACCGCCGATGGTGCGCATCGGCTTGTCGCCACCGCCCATGCGACGTGCGAGGCCGCCGGCGAGCAGCACGCCCTGCGTCGCGGGAATCTCAGTCGTCACCACCTTCACCCTTGCGCTTGTGCCTTGCCGACTCTTCTTCGACATAGGCGAGGTTCTGGTCGTAGACGATCCGTTCCTCGCCGGCGAGCACGATGAAGCGCTTGCCGCGGGTCCGGCCGACCAGGGTCAGGCCGACCTGCCTTGCGAGATCGACGCCCCAGGCGGTGAAGCCGGAGCGGGACACCAGGATCGGAATGCCCATGCGAACGGTCTTGATCACCATCTCCGAGGTGAGGCGTCCCGTGGTGTAGAGGATTTTGTCCGAGGCATCGACGCCGTGGCGGTACATCCAGCCCGCGATCTTGTCGACCGCGTTGTGGCGGCCGACGTCCTCGGTGTAGCAGAGCGGCTCGCCCTCCCTACACAGCACGCAGCCATGGATCGCGCCGGCCTCGAGATACAGCGAGGGCATGGTGTTGATGGTCTGCGTCATCTGGTAGAGCCAGGAGGTGCGCAGCTCGGCCTTCGGTAGCGCGACGCTCTCGACCGCTTCCAGCAGATCGCCGAAGGCGGTGCCCTGCGCGCAGCCCGAAGTCTGCGTGCGCTTCTTCAGCTTGGCTTCGAAATTGGTGTGGTGCTCGGTGCGCACGACGACCACCTGAAGGTCGTCGTCGTATTCGACCTCGGTGACCACGTCACTATATTTCAGCATGTTCTGGTTCAGCAGGTAGCCGAGCGCCAGATATTCGGGGTAATCGCCGATCGTCATCATGGTGACGATCTCCTGGGCGTTCAGGTAGAGCGTCAACGGCCGCTCCATCGGCACCTTGATCTCGACCCGGGCGCCGGTCTGGTCGGTCCCGGTCACGCTCTGGGTCAGGCGCGGGTCGTCCGGATTGGGGACGATCAGGGGCACCGGGGCTTTGTCGATCTTCATCATGGCGGCGACGTTAGCATGACATTCGGGTCAAGCCGATATAAGCATGCTGGGGAATAGGCAAAATGCCTCCGCTCGTCATTGCGAGCGCAGCGAAGCAATCCGGAATCTTTCCGCGGAGACCGTCTGGATTGCTTCGCTACGCTCGCAATGACGGGGAGAGGCCGGAGGTTCCATCGGCTAGGGAGCCGTTGGCGGAGATCGAACGGTTATGAAAGTCATCGGCCTTGCAGGCTGGAGCGGTGCGGGCAAGACCACGCTGTTGACGCGGCTGATCCCGCATTTCAACGCGCAGGGCCTGCGTGTCTCCGTCATCAAGCACGCGCATCACCAGTTCGACGTCGACGTGCCCGGCAAGGATTCCTGGCGCCATCGCGAGGCCGGCGCGGCCGAGGTGCTGGTGGCCTCGTCGAACCGATGGGCCTTGATGCATGAACTGCGCGGCGCCGCGGAGCCGCGGCTGCCGGAACTATTGAGCAAGCTCTCGGCGGTCGATCTCGTCGTGGTCGAGGGCTTCAAGCGCGAGCCGCATCGCAAGATCGAGGTGCATCGCGCGGCCAACGGCAAGCCGCTGCTGTTTCCGGACGATCCCGGAATTGCCGGGATTGCGACCGATATCGCGATTGACACGCGCCTGCCGACTGTCCATCTCGATGATATCGAGGCTGCCGCGGCGCTGATGCTGCGTGCGGCGATGCCGGTCGAGGAAGCGGTGGCAAAGAGCGCCGCGATGCGCTGACGAGGCACCATGGCGCAACTGTCGGACGATTGTTTTGCCTTCGGGGGACCGATGATGTCGGTCGACGAGGCCGTTGGCCTGATCACCACGCGCGTCAATGCGATTGCCGATCTCGAAACGGTGAGCTTAGTCGATGCGGACGGCCGCGTGCTGGCGCACGATATTGCCGCGCCGCTGCCGCTGCCGCCCTTCACGAACTCCGCCGTCGACGGCTACGCCGTGCGCAACGCGGATATTCCGCAAACCGCAGAGCAGGCGTTCCCGCTCGACGGCCGTATCCAGGCCGGCGGTCTTGTGCAGGCCCCGATCAGGCCCGGCCACACCGCGCGCATCTTCACGGGCGCGCCGATGCCCCCCGATGCCGAGACCGTCTTCATGCAGGAGGATGTCCGCATCGATGAGTCCGGCCGCATCGTGCTGCCGCCGGGACTGAAGCCGGGCTCCAATGTCCGCCCCGCAGGCGAGGACATTCCGCAGGGGCAGGTGGCGCTGCGCGCCGGCCAGCGCTTGCGGCCGCAGCATGTCGCGCTGGCGGCGGCGTTTGGTCTGACGCATCTCGACGTGGTCAGGCGAATTCGCGTCGCGGTGTTCTCGACCGGCGACGAGCTGGCTTCGCCGGGCGGGTCGCGCGCGGCCTCGCAGCTGTTCGATTCCAACCGTTTCATGCTGATGGCGATGCTTCGCCGGCTCGGCTGCGAGGTCAGCGACCTCGGCATCCTGCGCGACGAACGCTCCTCGCTGGCGAATGGCCTGAAGCAGGTCGCGGGCGCGCACGATCTGATTCTCACCACCGGCGGCGTCTCGACCGGCGAAGAGGATCACGTCAAGGCGGCGGTCGAGAGCATCGGCTCGCTCGTGCTGTGGCGAATGGCGATCAAGCCCGGACGGCCCGTGGCGATGGGCATCATCGACGGCACGCCGCTGATCGGATTGCCCGGCAATCCGGTCGCGAGCTTCGTCACCTTCGTCCACGTGGTGCGGCCGACCGTGCTGGCGCTCGCCGGCGGTCTGCCGGAACCGCTGCTGCCGATCCCGGTTCGCGCGGCATTCACCTACAAGAAGAAGATCGGCCGCCGCGAATATGTGCGTGCCTCGCTGCGGCGCAGGGAGGACGGCGCGCTGGAGGCCGTCAAGTTCCCGCGCGAAGGAGCAGGCTTGTTGTCGTCACTGGTCGAGACCGACGGCCTCATCGAGCTCGGTGAGGATATCACGCGCGTCGAGCCGGGGCAGGGCGTAGGTTTCCTGCCCTATGCCGGTCTGCTCTAGGGCGGTTGCGTTGACGCCGCCACATCGCCCCGCCATGTTGCGCCCATGACCAGAACGACGCTCGATCTCACCGGGCTGAAATGCCCGCTGCCTGCCCTGAAGACCCGCAAGGCGCTGAAGCCGCTGCAGCCGGGCGATCAACTCGAAGTGCACTGCACCGACCCGCTGTCGGTGATTGACATTCCGAACCTGATCCGCGAGACGGGCGACACGGTGGAGATCACGGAGCGCAACGAGACGCGCATCGTGTTCTTGATAGAAAAAGCCGATGTATCGATAGAGAAAACGAATGGTGCGCTGCCGTCGTAGTGCGCGGTCACTCTGCTGATACCTACCTTTTGTCTATCGACATCAAGCATGGCTTCTGCCCCAATTGACTTTCTCCGTGCAGGCGCGGAGGTTGAGTCTTGTCTGCGATACGCGGATCAATGGGCCACACATCAGAAGCCTGCACGATGTATCGGCATAGATCCCCGCTTCAGGGGTTAACGACTCGGACGCGCGTGACGATCCTGGCGCGTGTCGGATGATTGTGCGGAGCAGCAGGGACAACAGCTGCACCACACCGGGCTGAGGAACAGGATAGTCGCGGCAGGCCGCTCAGAAGGGCGGCTGCAGGGGAGGAGTGTATGTCTACTATCGAGAGCGCTGGAACGATTTCGGGCGCCGGCGCGGGCTTTCTGGATCGCGAGCGGACCATCGCGACCGCAGGCTTCAATCGCTGGCTGGTGCCGCCGGCGGCGCTGTGCATCCATCTCTGCATCGGCATGGCCTACGGCTTCTCGGTGTTCTGGCTGCCGCTGTCGCGCGCGATCGGATTGACCGCGCCGAAGACCTGCGGCGACATCTCGCTGTTCCAGGAGCTGTTCACGACCAGCTGCGACTGGAAGGTCGCCAGCATGGGCTGGATGTACACGCTGTTCTTCGTGCTGCTCGGCATCGCGGCTGCGGTGTGGGGCGGCTGGCTGGAGCGGGTGGGTCCGCGCAAGGCTGGCTTCGTCTCCGCGCTTTGCTGGTGCGGCGGCCTCTTCCTCGGTGCGATCGGTGTCTACACCCATCAGCTCTGGCTGTTGTGGCTGGGCTCCGGCGTGATCGGCGGCATCGGCCTCGGTCTCGGCTACATCTCGCCGGTGTCGACGCTGGTGAAGTGGTTTCCGGACCGCCGCGGCATGGCGACCGGCATGGCCATCATGGGTTTCGGCGGCGGCGCCATGATCGGTGCGCCGCTTGCCAATATTCTGATGAACGGCGGCAAGTTCTTTAGCTTCTTTGGCGGACAGTTCGAGCTTGGTTTCGCGGGCTTCAAGTCAGCCAATGACGTCGGCGTCTGGCAAACCTTCCTCGCCATGGGCGTGATCTATTTCGTGTTCATGATGATCGGTGCGTTCCGCTATCGCCTGCCGCCGCCCGGCTGGCAGCCCGAGGGCTGGACCCCACCGTCCAAGGCCAACGCGATGATCTCGAAGAACAACGTCCATCTCAACGACGCGCACAAGACGCCGCAGTTCTGGCTGATCTGGTGGGTGCTGTGCCTGAACGTGTCGGCCGGCATCGGTGTGATCGGCATGGCCTCGCCCATGCTCCAGGAGATTTTTGCCGGCAAGCTGATCGGCCTGCCTGACGTCGGCTTCAACGCGCTCGATGCCGGGCAGAAGGCGCAGATCGCAGCGATCGCTGCGGGCTTCGCCGGATTGCTGTCGCTGTTCAACATCGGCGGCCGCTTCTTCTGGGCATCGCTGTCGGACAAGATCGGCCGCAAGAACACGTACTACACGTTCTTCATCCTCGGCATCGTGCTCTATGCGCTGGCGCCGACCTTTGCGGCGATGGGCTCGAAGTTTCTCTTCGTGCTCGGCTTCGGCATCATCCTGTCGATGTATGGCGGCGGCTTCGCCACCGTGCCGGCCTATCTCGCCGACATGTTCGGCACGCAGTTCGTCGGCGCCATCCACGGCCGGCTGCTGACGGCGTGGTCGACCGCGGGCATCATCGGCCCTGTCGTGGTGAACTACATCCGCGAGTTCCAGCTCGCGGCGGGCGTGCCGCGCGACCAGCTCTACAACACCACCATGTACATTCTCTGCGCGATGCTGATCGCGGGCCTGATCTGCAACTACCTGATCAAGCCGGTCGATGCGAAGTGGCACATGAAGGACGCGGACGTTGCCAAGCTGCAGGCTGCCAGCGCCAGCGCGGCTGCCGCGGGGCCGCACGGCTCCTACGGCATCGGCTTTGGCGGGCTTGATGCCAAGGCGGCGCTGTTCTGGGCCTTCGTCGGCGTTCCCCTGCTCTGGGGTGTCTGGAAGACGCTGGAGAGCGCGGTCAAGATTTTCTGACCGCCGTCGAGACAGCTGCGGGATGCCCATCGGCGTCCCGCGGCGTTCGCCTTTTAGACATCACCTGGAATGGGACTTAGGGGGACCTCCATGCTTCGCACCCGTATCTGCCTCGCAGCCATGCTGCTGGCAGCAAGCGTTCACACCGCGTCCGCACAAACCGCAACCGCGCCCGCCGCACCGGCTGCCACGTCCGAAGCCAAGCCGGGCAAGATCAAGCTCACGATGCAGAAGCTGAAGGACATGAAGGCCAAGTGGGCGGCCAACAAGCCCAAGCTCAAGGCCTGCCGCGGCGAGGTGAAGACCAAGGGTCTGGCCGGCGACGACCGCTGGTTCTTCATCGAAGAGTGCATGAACAAGAGCTGAGGTCGGGTTCCGCGGGCAGTTTGAGGTAAGGGGCATGGGGCTCGTTGGCCGCATGCCCCTTAAATCCTTATCCGGACGGATGAATTCTCTTGGCATCTGGTATGCCAAGAGCTAGAGTTGGACTTGTTCTAAAGAAGGTTTACGAGACCCATCGATGAGCCACGACGTGCACCAGGTCCGCTCGTTCGAACATCCGGGCGAGGGACGGAAGCGAGCCAAGTCCACCCCCAAGGGGCGGCAGGTCGATCCGACTGCCGCGCATGAGATCGAGCAGTTGCTCGGCGACCGGCCGCGGCGGCGCGATCTCCTGATCGAATATCTGCACCTGATCCAGGACAAATATCACCAGATCTCGGCCGCGCACCTTGCCGCGCTCGCCGACGAGATGAAGCTCGCCTTCGCCGAAGTGTTCGAGACCGCGACCTTCTACGCGCATTTCGACGTGGTGAAGGAAGGCGAGGCGAACATCCCGCCGCTGACGATCCGCGTCTGCGATTCGCTGACCTGCGCGATGCTCGGCGGCGAAAAGCTGCTCGAGGATCTGCAGAGCGCGTCCGGTCCCGGCATCCGCGTCGTGCGTGCGCCCTGCGTCGGCCGCTGCGATACTGCGCCCGCCGCAGAGGTCGGCCACAACTTCGTGGACCATGCCACGGTCGCCAATGTCATGGCGGCGGCGAAGGCAGGCGACACCCACGCGCATCTGCCTAAATACGTCGACTACGACGCCTATGTCGCGGGCGGCGGCTACAAGCTGCTCAATCGGCTGCGCTCCGGGGAGTTGTCGAAGGACGATCTCCTTAAGTCGCTCGACGATGCCTCGCTGCGCGGTCTCGGCGGCGCCGGGTTCCCGACCGGGCGCAAATGGCGCGCGGTGCTGGGCGAACCCGGTCCGCGCCTGATGGCGATCAACGGCGACGAAGGCGAGCCCGGCACGTTCAAGGACCGCGTCTATCTCGAAAGCGATCCGCACCGCTTCATCGAGGGCATGCTGATCGGCGCGCATGTGGTGCAGGCCTCCGACGTCTACATCTACCTGCGCGACGAATATCCGGCCTCGCGCGAGATTTTGGAGCGCGAGATCGCGAAGCTTCCCGCGGGCGGCCCGACGCTGCACATGCGCCGCGGCGCCGGCGCCTACATCTGCGGCGAGGAATCCTCGTTGCTGGAAAGCATCGAGGGCAAGCGCGGCCTGCCCCGGCACAAGCCGCCTTATCCGTTCCAGGTCGGCCTGTTCGGACTGCCGACGCTGATCAACAACATCGAGACGCTGTGGTGGGTGCGCGACATCGTCGAGAAGGGCGCCGACTGGTGGAAGGGCCATGGCCGCCATGAGCGTCACGGCCTGCGCAGCTTCTCGGTCTCCGGCCGCGTGAAGAATCCCGGCATGAAGCTGGCTCCCGCCGGCATCACCGTGCGCGAGCTGATCGACGAATATTGTGGCGGCATGGCCGATGGCCACCAGTTCTACGCGTATCTTCCGGGTGGCGCCTCCGGCGGCATCCTGCCGGCATCGATGGATGACATCCCGCTCGATTTCGGCACGCTGGAGAAATACGGCTGCTTCATCGGCTCGGCGGCGATCGTGATCCTGTCGCAGAAGGACAGCGTGCGCGCGGCGGCACTGAACCTGATGAAGTTCTTCGAGGACGAAAGCTGCGGCCAGTGCACGCCGTGCCGCGTCGGAACCCAGAAGGCGGCGCAGCTGATGCAGAAGCCGGTCTGGAACCGGGCATTGCTGGAAGAATTGAGCCAGGCGATGCGCGATGCCTCGATCTGCGGTCTCGGACAGGCGGCATCGAATCCGCTGTCCTCCGTGATCAAATATTTCCCTGACGAGTTCAAGGAAGCGGCCGAATGACGAAGATTACGTTCGAGCTCGACGGCAAGCAGGTCGAGGCCAATCCCGGCGAGACGATCTGGCAGGTCGCGAAGCGCCAGGGCCGCGAGATTCCGCATCTGTGCTATTCGCCGGCGCCCGACTATCGGCCCGACGGCAATTGCCGCGCCTGCATGGTCGAGATCGAGGGCGAGCGCGTGCTGGCGGCGTCCTGCAAGCGTACGCCGTCGGTCGGCATGAAGGTGAAGAGCGAATCCGCGCGCGCGACGGCGGCGCAGAAGATGGTGATGGAGCTGCTCGTCGCCGACCAGCCTGCGCGCGAGACGAGCCACGATCCGGATTCGAAATTCTGGCACTGGGCCGAGACGACGGGCGTCACCGAAAGCCGCTTCCCCGCCGCCGAGCGCTGGGAGACCGACGCCAGCCATCCGGCGATGCGCGTCAATCTCGATGCCTGCATCCAGTGCGGCCTGTGCGTGCGCGCCTGCCGCGAAGTGCAGGTCAACGACGTCATCGGCATGGCCTATCGCAGCCATGGCTCGAAGATCGTGTTCGACTTCGACGATCCCATGGGCGAGTCCACTTGCGTCGCCTGCGGCGAATGCGTGCAGGCCTGTCCGACCGGCGCACTGATGCCGGCCGTGATGCTGGACGAGAACCAGACCCGCGTCACCTATGCCGACAAGAAGGTGGATTCGCTCTGCCCGTTCTGCGGCGTCGGCTGCCAGGTGACCTACGAGGTCAAGGACGAGAAGGTGATCTATGCGGAAGGCCGCGACGGCCCCGCCAACCACAATCGCCTCTGCGTCAAGGGCCGCTTCGGCTTCGACTACATCCACCATCCGCACCGCCTGACAAAACCGCTGGTGCGGCTGCCGAATGCGAAGAAGGATTCCAACGACCAGGTCGATCCCGCCAATCCCTTCACCCATTTCCGTGAAGCGAGCTGGGAAGAGGCGCTCGACATCGCCGCCAAGGGCCTCGTCAAGATCCGCGACGAGAAGGGCGTGAAGGCGCTCGCGGGCTTCGGTTCGGCCAAGGGCTCGAACGAAGAGGCTTATCTGTTCCAGAAGCTGGTGCGTACCGGCTTCGGTTCGAACAACGTCGACCATTGCACCCGCCTGTGCCACGCCTCGTCGGTGGCGGCGCTGTTCGAGGGCCTGAGCTCGGGCGCGGTGTCGGCACCGTTCTCGGCGGCGATGGACGCCGAGGTCATCATCGTGATCGGCGCCAACCCGACCGTGAACCATCCGGTCGCCGCGACCTTCATCAAGAACGCGGTCAAGCAGAACGGCGCCAAGCTGTTCGTCATGGATCCGCGCCGGCAGTCGCTGTCGCGCCATGCGACCAAGCATCTGCAGTTCAAGCCCGGCTCCGACGTCGCGATGCTGAATGCGATGATCAACACGATCATCACCGAAGGCCTGACCGACGATCAGTACATCGCCGGCTACACCGAGGGGTTCGAGGACCTCAAGGAGAAGATCAAGGAGTTCACGCCGGAGAAGATGGAAGCGATCTGCGGCATCCCGGCGCAGACGCTGCGCGAGGTTGCTCGCACCTATGCGCGCGCAAAATCGTCGATCATCTTCTGGGGCATGGGCATCAGCCAGCACGTCCACGGCACCGACAATGCGCGCTGCCTGATCGCGCTGGCGCTCATCACCGGCCAGGTCGGCCGTCCCGGTACCGGCCTGCATCCGCTGCGCGGCCAGAACAACGTGCAGGGTGCCTCCGACGCCGGCCTGATCCCGATGTTCCTGCCGGACTACCAGCCGGTCGGCCGCGACGACATGCGCGGCGCCTTCGAGAAGCTGTGGCAGCAGGAGCTCGATCCCGTCCGCGGCCTGACCGTGGTCGAGATCATGAACGCGATCCATGCCGGCGAGATCACGGGCATGTATATCGAGGGCGAAAACCCTGCGATGTCCGACCCGGACCTGCAGCACGCGCGCCAGGCGCTGGCCATGCTCGATCATCTCGTGGTGCAGGATCTCTTCGTCACCGAGACCGCGTTCCACGCCGACGTCATCCTGCCGGCCTCGGCCTTCGCCGAGAAGGACGGCTCCTTCACCAATACCGATCGCCGCGTGCAGCTCGCGCGCCAGGTGATCAAGCCGCCGGGCGATGCGCGGCAGGATCTCTGGATCATCCAGGAGATCGGCAAGCGCATGGGCCTGCCGTGGAATTATGCCGGCCCCGGCGAGGTCTTCACCGAGATGGCGGAGCTGATGCCGTCGCTGAAGAACATCACCTGGGAACGGTTGGTGCGCGAAGGCGCGGTGACCTATCCGGTCGACGATCCGAACAAGCCCGGCAACGAGATCATCTTCACCACGGGCTTCCCGACCGCGAGCGGCCGCGGCAAGATCGTGCCGGCCAAGGTCATCCCGCCGGACGAGCTGCCGGACGCCGAATACCCGATGGTGCTGTCGACCGGCCGCGTGCTGGAGCACTGGCACACGGGGTCGATGACCCGCCGCGCACAGGTGCTCGACCAGATCGAGCCGGAGGCGGTCGCCTTCATGTCGCCGAAGGACATGCGCAAGAAGAAGCTCGCGCCGGGCGACTTCATTCGCCTCGAGACCCGCCGCGGTGCCGTCGAGGTCAAGGTCCGTTCCGACCGCGACGTACCCGAGAACATGGTGTTCATGCCGTTCTGCTACGCGGAGGCGGCGGCTAATCTGCTCACCAATCCCGCGCTCGATCCGTTCGGCAAGATCCCGGAGTTCAAGTTCTGCGCGGCCAGGGCCGAGCGGGCGGAAATGCGGGACGCGGCGGAGTAGGCAAGGCCGCGTCGTCACCGCGCACGGGGCTCGTCAAAGCAACCACTGTCATGCCCCGGCTTGACCGGGGCATCCAGTACGCCGCGGCGGAATCTGCAAGAGCGAGTTCGCCAACGAGGCCCTCTGGAATACTGGATCGTCCGGTCTAGCCGGGCGATGACACTGATTGTGTGGTGTCAGCGTGCCCCGCGGTGGTAAACGTGGCCCATGTCCAAAGCCACCCCAGCCACACGCGCGCTTGACGCCGCTCACGTTGCCTTCACCGTTCACACCTACGATTACGATCCCGACGCCGAGAGCATCGGGCTGCAGGCGGCGGCTGCGCTCGGCGAAGACCCGGCGCGCGTGTTGAAGACGCTGATGGCGCTGGTGGACGGCAAACCGGTCTGTGTGATCGTGCCGTCCGACCAGGAAGTCTCCATGAAGAAGCTCGCCGCCGCCGCGGGCGGCAAGTCGGCGCAGATGATGAAGCCGCCCGAGGCCGAGCGGGTCACCGGCTTCAAGGTCGGCGGCATCAGCCCGTTCGGGCAGCGCAAGCCTGTCCGCACCGTGATCGAACAGAGCGCGCTTGCGCATGACCTGGTCTATCTCAACGGCGGCCAGCGCGGTTTGCAGGTGCGGCTCAAGCCCACCGACGTGCGGGATGTCCTGAAGGCGGTCGTTGCGGATGTGCTGGCGTGAAGCCGATGGAGCGGGATCGTGAGGTGGTCGCAGCTCCTGTGGCTGCAGGCCCTGCTCTGGATCTGCCTTCCGGCCGAGGCGCATCAGATCAACCTCGTGACGGCGCGGCTCGCGCTGACCGGCGACCGCATGGTGAGCGTCGAGCTCGGCTTGAAGGGCAGCGATGTCGATCGTCTGGTCGGCACGAAGACCTATGATGTGAGGCAGGATGCGGTCGATCCGGCCGCGGTGGACGCGGCGCGGGTGGCCATCCTTGCCTATCTTGCCACGCACCTCGCCGTGACAGCCGGCGGCACGGCATGCGCGCCGGGTGATGCCGCCATCCTGCCCGACGGTGACGGCATCATCTATCGAAACAGCTTCGCCTGCGCGAACCTTGCCGGCGACATCGTCTATCATTCCACCGTGCTGACCGAACGGGACAAGACCGCGCGCCAGGTGGTGCTGATTGCGCAAGGTCAGTCCGAGACGCAGGCCTTGCTCGATGCCGGCACGACGGCAGTCACGCTCTCAACGGCACCGCCGCCGCTGCTCTCGACCATGCAGCGCTATCTCCTCACCGGCATCGAGCACATCTTTCTTGGCTACGATCACATCGCCTTTCTGATCGCGGTCGTCTTGTGGGCGCGCCGGCTCGTTCCCGTCATCAAGATCGTGACTGCCTTCACCGTCGCTCACTCGCTGACATTGTCGCTGGCGGCGCTGAATGTCCTGGCCGTCCCGAGCCGCATCGTGGAGCCCGCGATCGCGGCCTCGATCGTGTTCGTGGCGGCCGAGAACTTCTTTTCGCGCGACGTCGACAGGCGCTGGCGCGTGGCGTTTCTGTTTGGCTTGATCCACGGCTTCGGCTTCGCCGGCGCGCTGCGCGAGATCGGCCTGCCGCCGGACGCGATCGTCCCGGCGCTGGCGGCCTTCAACGTCGGCGTCGAGATCGGGCAGATCGCGATCGTCGCGATTGCGATGCCTGTGCTCGGCCTGCTGGACCGATTGATTGCGCGCGGCCGCAACGAGCCGGCGAGAGCGGCAGGGATCGTCTACACGATGTCCGCGGCCATCGGGCTGCTCGGCAGCTACTGGCTGCTGACGCGCATGTTCGAGGTGTGATCGGACAGGTCGCCTATTGCTTCTGCAGCAATTTCAGCCGGCAGCGCAGCGCCTCGCGGATATGCGCGCGCGCGAGCTGCTCGGCCTTGTCGCCGTCGCGCGCGGCGATGGCCTCGATGATCGCCTGGTGCTCGCCGTGGCTGGTCGCGGGCCGCCCTGTCACGCTGAAGGTGGTCGGGCCGAGGAGGGCGATCCAGTCCTGCAACTCCCGTGAAGCGTTGTCGAGATAGCGGTTGCGTGCCGCGCGGCAGATCGCCTCGTGAAAGCTGCGGTTGAGCTTCGCCATCTCGGCGGCGTCGGTCGCGGACGCCTCGACAAAGGCGTGCTCGATGTCCCTGAGTGCGTCGATCTCCGTGACTGAAGCGTGTTCGGCGGCAAGGCGCGCGGCGGCGCCCTCCATGATCTCGCGCATGGCGTAGAGCTCCAGCACCTCGGATATGTCGAGATTGCGCACGATCAGGCCGCGGCCGCCGGCGGGCTCGACGAAGCCGCGCGCCGCCAGGCGCCCCAGCGCCTCGCGAACCGGTGTGCGGCTGACCTTCAGCCGCTGCGCGACCTCCTCCTCGCGCAGGCGGTCGCCGGCGCGGTAGCTGCCGGCCTGCAGCGCCTCGCACAGCGAGCGGAACACGGCTTCGCCGAGCGCCACGCCGGCGCCGCGTGCGATCGATCCGCCTGTCTTTGCCGGACGTCTGGCCATGTTCCCTCGACGTGCATCCTGCCCATGCAGAGATGCCGCTTGCGCCGTATTTGTATATCTTTGTATACAAAGGTGCGCAATGGCGGACCGCATTGACCGGGGCCGCCGGCGGGCAGAATGTCTCTAACTTCGCCGCATCGGACAGAGGGCATGAGCAGCAAATACGACGTGCTGGTGATCGGCGGCGGCAACGCGGCGCTGTGCGCGGCGATCAGCGCCCGACGTGCCGGCGCGTCCGTCCTCGTGCTCGAAGGCGCGCCGAAATTCTACCGCGGCGGCAACACCCGCCATACCCGCAACATGCGCTGCGCCCATGACGCCGCCACCGAGATACTCACCGGTCCCTACACCGAGGAGGAATTTTGGGAGGATCTGCTGCGCGTGACCGGCGGGCAGACCGACGAGGTGCTCGCCCGTCACATGATCCGGGAGTCCAAGGATATCCTGAACTGGATCGTGGAGCAGGGGGTGCGCTGGCAGCCGTCGCTCGGCGGCACCTTGAGCCTTGGTCGCACCAACTCTTTCTTCCTCGGCGGCGGTCGGGCGATGTTGAACGCGCTCTACCTCACCGCCGAACGGCTCGGTGTCGACGTCGAATACGATGCTGAAGTGACCGACCTCGTGATCGAGGACGGCATGTTCCTGGCCGCGCGCCTCAAGCGGCCGATCAGGGGCGAGACCGAGATCCGCGCGACGTCGCTGGTCGCCGCGGCCGGCGGGTTCGAGGCCAACATCGAATGGCTGAAGCAATATTGGGGCGAGGCCGCCGACAATTTCCTGATCCGCGGCACGCCCTATAATCGCGGCTCCATCCTGAAGATGCTGCTCGACAAGGGCGTGCAGGAAGTCGGCGATCCCACCCAGTGCCATGCGGTCGCCATCGACGCGCGCGCGCCGAAATTCGACGGCGGCATCATCACGCGCCACGACTCCGTCGTGTTCGGCATCGTCGTCAACAAGCACGCGCAGCGCTTCTATGACGAGGGCGAGGATATCTGGCCGAAGCGTTACGCGATCTGGGGCCGCCTCGTCGCGGGGCAGCCCGATCAGATCGCCTACATCATCTTCGATTCCACCGTCGTGACGAGCTTCATGCCGACGCTGTTCCCGCCGATTGCCGGGCAGACCATTGCCGAGCTCGCTGGCAAGCTCGAGCTCGATCCGGTTGCGCTGGAGAAGACCATCACCGAATTCAACGCGGCGGTGCAGCCCGGCACGTTCGACCACACCATTCTGGACGACTGCCGCACCGAAGGTATCACGCCGCAAAAGACGCACTGGGCGCGCAAGATCGAGACGCCGCCCTATCTTGCCTATCCCGTCCGGCCCGGCATCACCTTCACCTATCTCGGCACGCGCGTGAACAAGGACGCGCGCATGCTGATGGCCGACGGCAAGCCGGCCGCCAACATGTTCGCGGCCGGCGAGATCATGGCCGGTAACGTGCTGGGCAAGGGCTATGCGGCCGGCATGGGCATGACCATCGGCAGCGTGTTCGGGCGCATCGCGGGGCGTGAAGCGGCGCGGCACGCGAAGAACTAGGGATCAAGAAGAAAGACAATGGGAGAAACCATGTCACGCATTGCCATAGTTTCGATCGCGGCGCTGCTGATGGTCGGCCAAGCCCGCGCCGGCGAGCCGATCACCCTGCGCGACATGGGGTCGTTCCACGTCGGCGGGCGCCTCGTCGAGATCTCCGGAAAGCCGGTGAAGGAAGTCGTGTTCACGCCCGGCGGCGTGCCGGCCAAGGTCGATCCCAACGGCACCTATCAGGTCGAGCAGATGTATGTGCAATATTTCCTGCCGGCGAACGAGAAGGGGGCCTATCCGCTGCTGATGTGGCACGGCGGCGGGCTGACCGGCGTCACCTACGAGACCACGCCCGACGGGCGCGAAGGCTGGCTGAACTATTTTCTGCGCAAGGGATGGGCGGTCTACAATTCCGACGCGGTGGAGCGCGGGCGCGCAGGCTGGGCGCAATACCCTGATATCTTCAAGAGCGAGCCGGTTTTCCTGACCACGTCCAATCCGTTCGAGCGCTTCCGCATCGGCGACGGACCAAACTCCTACGATCCGGATCCCGCCAAGCGAAAGCTGCTGCCGGGCAACCAGTTTCCGGTCGAGGGCTACGAGAACTTCGTCAAGCAGAACGTCCCGCGCTGGACCACGACGGATGATGCGACCATCGCCGCCTATATCGCCGAGATCGATCGCGTCGGCCCCTCGGTGCTGCTGTTCCACAGCCAGGCCGGCAGCTTCGGCTTCAAGGTGGCGCAAGCCCGGCCCGACAAGGTCAAGGCGCTGATCGCGATCGAGCCGGCCGGCCTCGGCGACCCCGCCAAGGCGGATGTGCTGAAGAACATCCCGACCCTCATCATCTATGGCGACTATATCGAGAAGGACTCGCGCTGGCCCAAGATCCGCGCCAACGGCATCGCCTTTGCGGACGCCATCAAGGCGGCCGGGGGCAGCGTCGACGTCGTCGACCTCCCGCAGGCCGGCATCAAGGGCAATTCGCACATGGTGATGATGGACAAGAACAACATCGAGGTCGCGGGCCTGATCCAGAAATGGCTCGAGGCCAAGGGCCTGACGAAGTAGAGCCATGCACGGAACCAGAATTTTGGACGAAGCCGACCGTCTGATGACGGTCTGCAATTCCTGCCGCTACTGCGAGGGTCTTTGCGCGGTATTTCCCGCCATGGAGATGCGCCGCGCCTTCTCCGATGGCGATCTCAACTACCTCGCCAATCTCTGCCATTCCTGCGGCGCCTGCTATGTCGACTGCCAGTTCTCGCCGCCGCACGAGTTCAACGTCAACGTTCCCCAGACGCTCGCTGTCGCGCGCGCCGAGTCCTATGCGGCCTATGCCTGGCCGCAGGCGCTCTCCGGCGCCTTCGCGCGCAACGGGCTCGTTATCAGTGTCGTTGCCGCGCTGAGCATGGCGGCTTTCATCTTCGGCTTCGCCGCGCTGAACGACCGCAGCGTGCTGTTCGGCGTCCACACCGGGCCCGGCGCCTTCTACAAGCTGATGCCGCATAAGGCGATGGCCGCGTTGTTCAGCGTTGCCTTCCTCTACGCTATTCTCGCGCTGGTCATGAGCGTGCGCGCGTTCTGGCGCGACATCAGCCCGCCGATCGGTGGCCGCGCCGAGGGCGGCTCGATCTTCCAGGCGATCCGCGACGCCGGCGAGTTGCGCTATCTCCATGGCGGCGGCGTCGGCTGCTACAACGAGGACGACAAGCCGACCGGCCGGCGCAAGCAGTATCACCATCTGACGTTCTACGGCTTCCTGCTCTGCTTCGCCGCGACGTCCGTGGGCACGCTGTATCATTATCTCCTTGGCCGCGAGGCGCCCTATCCGTGGTGGGACCTGCCCGTCGTGCTGGGCACGCTCGGCGGTGTCGGCCTGATCGTCGGACCGGTCGGCCTGTTCATGGCCAAGATGCGGCGCGATCCGGCGCTGCTCGACGAGAACCGCTACGGCATGGACGTCGGCTTCATCGCCATGCTGTTCCTGACCGGCCTCACCGGCATGCTGCTTCTGATCCTGCGTGAGACTGCCGCGATGGGACCGCTGCTGGCGCTTCATCTCGGCGCGGTGTTCGCGCTGTTCATCACCATGCCCTATGGCAAGTTCGTCCACGGCATCTATCGCTTCGTGGCCCTGGTTCGCTACGCGCAGGAGCGGCGCAGCGAAGCCGGCTCTTGAGGGGTATGCCGGGCTGACGTATCTCTTGGGCCGTTCGCGCGATGCGCGAATCGGTCGAGGAGCCGTGCCTCATGTACATGTTTCTGCCGTTCCTGCTGGCGCTCGCGGGCTGTGCGTCCGTCTGGCATGCGCGCCCGGGACTGAGCTATGTGATGTGGGGCGCAACGGTCGTTGTGACAGTCGCATGGTTCTTCCACCACGCGACCGATCCCCTGAAGTTCTCGTTCTGACGGTGTCGAGATGAACTCTGCACAGATGGGCGAGGAACGATCCGCCGGCGCGATCCTGAACATGCTTGGGTTGCTCGGGATCTCCTTGATCCTGACGGTCGCATTCACCTACCAGCTTGCGCTTGGCGAGCTGCCCTGTCCGCTTTGCCTGTTGCAGCGGGCCGGGTTCATCGCAATAGGCATGGGTTTCCTGTTCAACATGCGCCTCGGCGAGCGTCCCTCGCACTATGCGATGATCCTCATTGCCAGCCTCGTCACCGGCTTCATCGCGATGCGGCAGGTGTCGCTGCACCTTGCGCCCGGCGATCCCGGATACGGCTCGGCACTCTTCGGGCTGCATTTCTACACCTGGGCGCTGATCGCGGCGGTCGCAATCATCTGCTATGTCGCGCTGGCCTTTGTCCTGAAGGATGCGATCGGCAAGCGAGAGGGGGATGCGCCTTTGACCGGGCTCGCTTCCAACGCGGTCTTTGCGATTTTCGCGCTGCTGGTCGCCGCAAATTTCCTGTCGACCGTGCTGGAATGCGGCGCAGGGCAGTGCGATGACAATCCGGTCCGCTATCTCCTGCTCAGGTGACGGAGGCGGCGCGGAAGCGGCCGTCGCGCAGGAAGGCGATGGTCTGTTCGATCGCGGCGGGGTGACGTGGAAGCCCGGTGTGTGACGCCTTCACGATGACATGGTCGGTCATGCCGGGCAGCATCGCGCTTCGCACCGAGACCCGCCCGTCATTCGGTTTCGGCAGAACCAGGAGGCCGGCAACGGGATCGATGAAGCGGTTTCCTGCGATCACGCCGACCGGATAGTCGATCGCGGGAAGGACATTCGGCGCGGCCGCGGGTGTGGTGGTGAGCTCGAGGCCGGCCGGCCCGTAGAATGCGCGGTAGGGTGAAAATCCCTGCAGCAGGTCGGCGACCTCGCTGCCGCTGTTCGGCGTGCCCAGCATCACGACACGGCCGAGCCGCGCCGGCCGGTGTCTTGCGATATAGGCGCGCGCGACGAGGCCGCCCATCGAATGCGCGACGAAATGCAGCGGCGCGTCCCGCTCGGCGAGACGGGCGATCGCCGGATGGATGTCGTCCGCGATGTCCGCGATCGGTTCGCGCCGGCTGGGATAGTCGATGTTGAGCGTCGTGAAGCCGCTTCCCTGAAGCGCCCGTTCCAGCTTGGCCAGGGATGCCGAGGTGCGCGCGATGCCGTGAAGCAGAACAACTCCGGGGCATCGCGCGTCGCCTGATTGAGGCGCCTCGTTCATCTCCCTTACGCGACCTCGCGCTCCGGCGAGGACGCCTGCTCGCGGGCCATCGTCGTTGCCGTGACGTAGTCGGTCTTGCCGGTGCCGAGCAGCGGCACCTTGTCGACCACGAGGATCGTCGCGGGGACGGTCAGCTCGGAGGCGCCGATCGTCTTGGCCTGGGCCTGCATCGCGCTGCGTTCGGCGGCCTTTTCCGTCGTCAGCAGCACGATGCGCTCGCCCTTGCGCTGGTCGGGGATCGACACGGCGACCGAGCCGGCCTGCGGCCACAGCGCCGTCGCGATGGCTTCGACCGCCGACAGCGAGACCATTTCGCCCGCGATCTTCGCAAAGCGCTTGGCGCGGCCCTTGATCGTGATGAAGCCGGCGGCGTCGATCGCCACGATGTCGCCGGTGTCATGCCAGCCTTCGGGAAGCTTTTCGAGCACGCCGGGATTTTCGGCCCGCAAGTATCCGAGCATCACGTTCGGCCCGCGCACGGAGAGGCGTCCGCCTTCCTCGATGCCGGGGACCGGGTCGAGGCGGCTTTCCATCAGCGGCGACAGGCGGCCGACGGTGCCGGGGCGGTTGGCCATCGGCGTGTTCATCGCCAGCACCGGCGCCGTCTCGGTAACGCCATAGCCTTCGAGGATACGGATGCCATAACGCTCCATGAAGACCTGGCGCGTGCGATCCTTGACCGCCTCGGCGCCTGCGATCACGAGGCGCAGGGTGCGGAAGTCGTAGGCGTGCGCCGAGCGGGCGTAGCCGGTGAGGAACGTGTCGGTGCCGAACAGGATGGTTGCGCCGGTCTGGTAGATCAGCTCCGGCACGATCCGGTAGTGCAGCGGCGACGGATACATGTAGATCGGAATGCCCGCGAGCATCGGCATCATCATTCCGCCCGTCAGGCCGAACGAGTGGAACACCGGCAGCACGTTGAACACCTTGTCGTTGGCGTTGGCATCGACCCGCGCCAGCGCCTGCGCGGCGTTGGCGAGGATGTTGCGATGGGACAGCACCACGCCCTTCGGCGTGCCTTCCGAGCCCGACGTGAACAGCACGACGGCGGGATCGTTGGCCTGGCGGGCGACGCGCGGCGCGGTGCCGGCGAGCAGGCCCTTGATCTTGTCGCCGGTGCCGATCGAGGCGCGGACATCCTCGAGGTAAACGACGCGCGCCTCGGCGGAGATCGCGGCCATCAGCTTGTCGAGCTTGCCCTTCTCGATGAAGGCTTTCGAGGTCAGTACGGTCTTGACCTGCGCGGCCTTCATGGCGGCGAGGACGTTGACCGGACCCGCGGAGAAGTTGAGCATCGCCGGAACGCGGCCGATGCTTTGCAGCGCCATGAAGACCACGGCAACGCCTGCGGAGTTCGGCAGCAGTACGCCGACATTCTCGCCGACGGCGGTGCCGGCCTCCAACTTGCGGCTCAACACCTGAGCGCCGAGGATCAGCTTGCGATAGGTCAGCTTGGTACCGAGTGCGTCCTCGATGATCACCTTGCCGGTGTCGCGGTCGCGATAGGCGTGCCCGAGCGCCTCGAACAGGGTGTGGTCGAGCATGGCGTTCTTGACCATCGCATCGATCATCACGTCCTGGAGCGCGGCGCCGGCCGCATTGCGGCGAGCCTTGCCCTTCAGCGCGGCATCGACCGGCAGCTTGACCGGCGGCAGGATCGTCACCGTCACGCGCGGGAACCACGAGCGCTTGATCTGGCTAGAGTTGAGATAGCTGAGATGCGAGCGCTGCGCGCCTTCGATGCGCACCGGCACGACCACGGCGTCCGCCTTGTCCGCGATCATCGCGGTGCCGTCATAGACCTTCATCAGCGAGCCGGACACGGTGATACGGCCTTCCGGGAAGATGACGACGGGCTCGCCCGCGGCAACGAGCTTGATCAGGTCGCGCGCGGCCAGCGGCTTGGTCGGGTCCATGGTGTAGTGCTTCACCACGCGCAGGAACGGCTTGGCCCACCAGGCCTTGGCGATGCCGGTATCGACCGCGAAGCTCGCATCGATCGGCAGCACGGCGTGCAGCAGTGGGCCGTCGATCAGGCTGACATGGTTGGGCGCGATCAGCATGCGGGTGCCCGGAGGCGGCAGGTTCTCGAGGCCACGAACCTCGGTGCGGAACAGCGCGCGGAACAAGAGGCCGCCGGCATCGCGCACGCCTTCCTTGCCCCATTTGGTCAGCACGAACCAGACTGCGCCGAAGCTGGCGACGCCGAGGCCGAAGAAGATCCAGCCGACGTGCAATCCGCCAGCCTGCAGCAGCGCGACGAACAGCGAGCCGGCCACCATGAAGCCGGCCTGCAGCACGTTGCCGGCGGCGATGATGCGGGCACGCTCGTTCGGAGCCGACCAGGCCTGGACGGCAGCAAAGGACGGGACGACGAACAGGCCGCCGCCGAATGCGAAGGCGACGAAGTCGGCCAGCATGCGCAGCCCGGAGAACGAGGTCGCGAAATCGATCGCGGCGATGTCCTGGCCCTTGGTGGTCACACCGATGGCCCAGGCGAGATCGAGGCCGGAGAACCCCATGATGATGGCGCCGATCGGCACCAGCGCGAGGTTCGGACGAACATGGCTCAGGCTGGCGGCGAACAGCGAGCCAATGGCGATGCCGATCGCGAACACCGCAAGACACAGCGTCACCACGCCCTCGGTGCCGCCGACCACCTCCTTGATCAGCGCCGGCAGCAGCGACAGCACGATGGCGCCGACCAGCCAGAACCAGGAGACGATCACGGTGCCGTCCCACAGCCGGTGGTCGGCATGCAGTGTCTTCAGCAGGCCGACCGTCGAGGTCCAAGGATTGGCGTTGACGGGAAGATCAGGCGCGGACGGTGTGGTCGCGGGAATGCGGGAGGCGAAGGCCCATGACAGCAGCGCCAGCACGACCACGGCCGATGCAACCCAGCCCATATGCGCGGAGCCTGCGACGAACTGGCCGCCGGCGACGGTGCCGAGCAGGATCGCCATGAAGGTCGCGCCTTCGACCAGCGCGTTGCCGGTCGCGAGCTCGCCGAGCTCGAGCTGGTCGGGCAGCATGGCGTATTTCACCGGGCCGAACAGCGCAGCGATGGTGCCGAACAGCGCGAGCGCTGCAAACAGCAGCGGCACCGAATGCAGGAAGAAACCGGCGGCGGCAAAGCCCGCGGCAAAGATCTCGGCGAATTTCAGCCGCCGTGCGACGACGGATTTGACATATTTGTCGGCGAGCTGTCCGCCGAGCCCGGACAGGATGAAGTAGGGGAAGATGAAGACGGCGCCTGCGACCGTTACCAGCGCATCGCCGTGGCCGGTTACGGCGCTGTAAAGCAGGATGATGACGAGTGCGTTCTTGAGCACGTTGTCATTGAGCGCCGAGAAGAATTGCGCCCAGAACAGCGGCGCAAAGCGGCGTGACGACATCAATTCCCTGATCATGACAAGTCCTGTCTTGGAAAGGCAGCCTGAGATTGTTTCGGTGGCGGTGAAAGCGTCACGACCGGAAGGGCATGGGACGAACGATTGCAGAGTGACGATGGTCGTCGGTCTGCTCTGTCCCCCTGGTCCCTCTGATCCTGTTGGTCTCCGAACGGTCTGGTTAGGTTCGCAAATTTCCCGTTGCGGCCAGGTCAGCTTTGGCCGGAAGGGCCGGGCCGACCCGGATATGCGACGGGCCGTGAGCAAAAACTGAACCGCATCGGTAAGGCCTGCGGCATCGGCTGCGAATGTCGGGACATGGTAAGTCCTTCATTGCACCCTTGTCGTGCATTCGAGCCGCTTCGCTTATCTCAGGTGAGATGGGCGAGGTGGCGAAAGGGCGAGAGGCGGCCGAGCAGGCTGAACCTGCGGCCATCGCGGCGCGCACGGGCGCGATTTGCCCGCCACATCCGGAAGGTCGCGCGGCGTTCGGTGAGCACGCCGGCAATGTCGCAGGCATTGGCGATACGGTCGATCGGGGCCATCGCGAACCTGAGCAGGGCCCGGCCGAGGCCGGTCACGAGAGCCGCGGCGTCATCGATGAAGGTCGAAGCGATATCAACAGCGAGGGTTTGCATTTTGCAGGTCTCCAGGTTAAATTGAACAATGTTCACATGAGTAGCCTGAAAATGAACAATGTTCAAGAAGAATCGCCGCGGGACCAGAAAAAAAATCGGCGCCGGTTCCAGATCCTGGAGATCGCGCGCGGCATTATCGCTACTAAGGGCTTGAGATCGCTCAAGGTTCGGGATGTTGCCGTGGCCGCCGGATGCTCGGTCGGCAGCGTCTATAACGAGTTCGGCGACTTCGACGGGGTCATCCTGACCGTTAACCGGGAGACCGTTCAGGCGCTCACGGTCCGGCTGCGCGGGGTGCCGGCGGAGGATCCCATTCGTCAGCTCTATGGGCTTGCCGAGACCTATCTCGAATTCTTTGCGGAGCACGCCAATCTGCTGCGCTCGCTGTTCGAGCACCGGATGGAGGACGATCGCCCCTATCCGGATGACATCCTTCAGATGGTGATGGACGCCTTCGCGCTGATGCACGCGCCCCTGGAGCGGGTGCTACCGGCTGCGGACGACGTGAAGGTCGCGCTGCTGTCGCGCACCCTGTTCTCCGCGGTGCACGGCATCATCTCGCTCGGCCTCGAAGAGCGCATGGTGGCCGTGCCGCCCCAGATGCTGCGCCAGCAGGTCGAGCAATTCATCGACGTGCATCTTGCCGGCCTCGGAATTCAGCCGGCGAGGTGAGGGCGATCAGCCTTGCGCCGCGATGGCTTCGCGCGGCCGCGCGGCGACGACGATGACGTCGGGCCGCATGTTGTCGACCTGAACGCGGTTGCGTCCCTTCTCCTTGGCGCGATAGCAGGCGGCGTCCGCGCGCCGCATCGCGTCCTCGAGCGAGGTGCCGCGGTCGGCGATGCAGGTGACGCCGATGCTGGCGGTCACCGCGAAGCAGCGATCGTCCCAGACGAAGTTGAACAGCTCGAACGCCCGCCGCAGCCGTTCGGCGACGTCGACGGCGTTCGACGGCGAGCACTGCGGCAGGATCAGGCCGAATTCGTCGCCGCCGAGCCGGGCCACCAGATCATGCGGCCGCCGGTCCTGCTGCAGCAGGCGCGAGACCTGGCAGAGCAGGCGGTCGCCGGCGAGATGACCGCAGCTGTCGTTGACGTTCTTGAACTGGTCGAGGTCGAGCAGGATCAGTCCCAGCGGACCCGCCGCGACATTGTCCAGCTCGGCCTGCAGGCGCGCCTCGAAGGCGCGGCGGTTGGCAAGCCCCGTCAGCCAGTCGTGCGATGCCTGCCAGGCGAGGCGCTCCTTCTCGGCATGCAGGGCGTCTTCGAACGCCTGCCGCTGCAGAACCAATCGCCTTGTGTGCCAGATCAGGAGCAGGATCAACGTCACGGCCGTGGCGATGTTGATGCAGGTGAGCGTCACCTTGATGGCGCGCGAGCCCTCGCCAAGCACGGTGGAGAAGCGCTTGGCGTGCACCGTGAATTGAGCGTTGAGCTCCGAGAGCCGCGACGACAAATGCTGCAGGCGCCCGATGTCCTGAATGGGGCCGTTTGCCAGCTCGGACCGGATGACCTCGCCGAACACGCTCAGCTCCAGCAGCATGGGATCGGTGGCGGCCCATTCGCGGATCGCTTCCTGCAGGAAGCTGACGCCGCTGAAATAGCGAAACAGCCAGATCAATCCCGGGACGTCATCGGGGTGGTTGCCGCCTTGCAGGAAGCCGACGCGGGCTGCCTCGACGTCGACCGGATCGCGCTCGAGCGCCCAGCGGGCGAACTCGTCCCCGATGGGAACGGCGAGCGAGGTCTGATAGTGCGCGAACTGGCTCGGCTCGCCCGAATGCAGATAGAGATTGAGGAAATAGACGGCGTTCTTCTGCGAGCGCGACCACAGCGCTTCGCCCGCGACATAGGCGCGGACCGATGACATCACCTCGAGGCTGAATCCCGCAATCGTCGCCTGGAGCACCACGACCATCACGAAAGGCGACACGAGCTTGATGACGTGAAGGAAGCTGCGTCCCTTCATCGACGACGGTGTTTTGCGAAACACTCTGCGTTCCCCAAATCGATCAACGACCCCAGCGGAGCGTTGCGCCTGCAACGCCAAGTAGAGCGGAAGGTTGCTTAACTCGACCTGAAAAATGCGGGGGACCGCCTCGCAGGGTGAAGGCGTCGTGAAGTGGATGGTCGCAGATCGCTTCAAATACTGACGAAGCGGAACTGGCGCGGCATCGGCGCGCCGATGCCGCGGATTCGTCGTGTGCGATTTACCCGATCGAGAGGATTGCTAGACGAGCACCGGCTTGCGCACGCGGCCGGCATCGCCGAACACGCGCAGATAACGCTCGATCTCCGAGGGCAGGCCGGTCGCCTTCTCCGGATTGTCGGAGAGCTTGACCGCGGGGTGGCCGTCAACCGAGGACACTTTGCAGACCAGCGAGATTGGATCGAGATTGAACGAGCCGTCCGGCGTGCAGCCGACGAAATCGTTGGTCAGGTTGGTGCCCCAGCCGAACGAGAGCCGCACCCGGCCGCTGAAATGATGGTAGGTCTCCTCGATCGATCCGACATCCATCGCGTCGGAGAAGACCAGCAGCTTGTCCCTGGGATTGCGGCCCTTCTTCTCCCACCATGCGACGATCTCCTCGCCGGCCTGGATCGGCGGCGCGCTGTCGGGACGGAAGCCGGTCCAGTCGGCGACCCAGTCCGGCGCATCGCGCAGGAAGGCCTTGGTGCCGAAAGCATCGGGCAATGCGATCAGCAGGTTGCCGCCGTAGGTCTGGCGCCACTGGTCGAGAATGCGATAGGGCGCCCAGCGCAATTCCTCGTCGTCCTTGGCGAGCGCAGCCGCGACCATCGGCAGCTCGTGCGCGTTGGTGCCGATGGCTTCGAGATCGTTGTCCATCGCGAGCAGCACGTTCGAGGTGCCGATGAAGGACGGGCCCAGGCCTTCCTTTACCGCCTCGACGCACCAGCGCTGCCAGAGGAAGCCGTGGCGGCGGCGGGTGCCGAAATCGGAGAGCCGCAAATTCTCCAGCTTGCGCAGCCGCTCGACCTTGGTCCACAGCTTGGCCTTGGCGCGGGCGTAGAGCACGTCGAGCTCGAAGCGGCCGCGGCCTTTCATCGCCGCGCGCGAGCGCAGCTCGTTGAGGATCGCGAGTGCCGGGATCTCCCACATCGAAGTGTGGGTCCACGGTCCGTGGAAGTGCAGCTCGTACTGGCCTTCGACCTTGCGCAGCTCGTATTCGGGAAGGCGGAATTCGGAGAGCCAGCGGATGAAGTCCGCCGAGAACATGTGGGTCTTGCCGTAGAACGTGTTACCGGCGAGCCAGATCAGCTCTTTCTTGCTGAAGCGGATGGTGCGGGCATGGTCGAGCTGGGCGCGCAGCTCGCCCTCGTCGATGATCTCGGCGAGCCGCACATGGCGCGAGCGGTTGATGACCGAGAAGGTCACCTTCTGACCCGGGTAATCCTCCCGAATCATCTGCAACATCAATAGCTTGTAGAAGTCGGTATCCAGCAGGCTGCGGATGATGGGATCCAGCCGCCAGCTGTGATTGTAGGTCCGGCTCGCAATATCGGTCACTGTCATGGCCGAATTCTAGCGTGGCCGCCGCCGCGCAACCAGTGGGTTTCACGAAGGGCAGGTTTCCGCGCGGCATAGGCAGGGGTTCAGGCGCCCGCCGCCGTCGTCGCGACGATCTCGAGCTGGCTCCTGATCCAGCGATGCGCCGGGTCTTTCTGGAAGCGTTGGTGCCAGACCATGAACATCGGCAGCTCGGCCAGCGTCCGCGTGCGCGACGCCAGTGGAATGCGCGTCTGCGCGAAACCGCCCATCACGCCGGATGCGAGCAGGCTCGGCATGCTTGCCAGCATCTGCGAGCCGCGCAGGAAAGACGGTACGCCCGAGAAGCTCGGCACGGAGATGGCGATGTCGCGATGGAAGCCGTTGGCCGCAAGGCGGCGGTCGAAGTCGAGCCGCTCGTTGTCGGTATAGACGACGGTGATGTGGCGTGCCGCCAGATAGGCGCCGCGGCCGGCAGGCGCCGCGCGCGCCTTCGGATCGTAGTAGCAGACGTAGTGATCGCTGAGGAGGCGCTTCTGCACGATGTCTACGCCGGCGGGTGGCAGCGGCGTGATCATGAGATCGCAGCGGTTCTCGCGCAGCATCGCGGGCGAGGGCGATTGCGAAGGGATCACGCGCAGGTTCAGGCCCTTCACCTGTCCGGCGACATGGCCGAAGAAGCGCGGCAGCAGCAGGTCGCGCTGGAAATCGTTGGCGGCGATCGTCAGCGAGAGCTGCGCCTGCGCCGGCACGAAGCTGACGCCGCCGGCGAAGCTGCGCATCTCGTCGATCAGGGCGCGCGCCTTCGCTGCCAGCGCCTGGGCGTGCGCCGTGGCGACGATGCCGCGTCCGGACTTTGCGAACAGCGGATCGCCCGCGATCCGCCGCAGCTTGTTCAGTCCATGGCTGACCGCGGATTGCGTCAGGCCGAGCCGCGTGGCCGCCGCCGTCACCGAGCCTTCCTCCAGCACGGCCAGGAACAGTTCGAGGGCGTGGCCGTCGAGGGCCAAATGATCGATTTCCTTCATGCAATTCATTATAACCGATCTATTTATCTTGAGAATAGACCGGCCCATGATCTCCCGAACAAGCCGCGCGCCCGGACCGGGCGCCCCCAGGGAGAAACAACGCCGATGAATGCCCAGGCGCCAGCCTTAAGGGATCCCCGCCTCAACCGCCCCGAGCCGTTTACGCCGCCGCTCGGCGACGGCGGCTTCTTCCAGCGCGACCGCTCCATCCATCCGCCGGCGCACGCGCCCGGCTACAAATCCTCCGTGCTGCGCTCCCCGCGCCAGTCGCTGCTCTCGATCGAGAACTCGGTCTCGGAGATTACGGGGCCGGTGTTCGGCCACAACGATCTCGGGCCGCTCGACAACGACCTGATCCGCAACTACGCCAAGGACGGCGATCCCGTCGGCGAGCGCATCATCGTCCACGGCCGTGTACTCGACGAGACCGGCCGCGGCGTGCCGAACACGCTGGTCGAGTTCTGGCAAGCCAATGCCGGCGGCCGCTACCGGCACAAGAAGGACACGTATCTCGCGCCGATCGATCCGAATTTCGGCGGATGCGGCCGCGCGCTGACGGATGACACCGGCTATTATTACTTCCGCACCGTGAAGCCGGGTCCTTATCCTTGGCGTAACTTCGTCAACAGCTGGCGTCCCGCCCACATCCATTTCTCGGTGTTCGGCTCGGGCTTCGCCCAGCGCCTGATCACCCAGATGTATTTCGAGGGCGATCCGCTGATCCCGGTCTGCCCGATCCTGACGACGATTCCGGACAAGGATGCGCTCGACCGCCTGGTCGCGCCGCTCGATCTCAACGCCTCGACGCCGTTCGACTCGCTCGCCTATCGCTTCGACATCGTCCTGCGCGGCCAGCGCTCCACCTATTTTGAAAATCGCACCGCGGGGAACTGAATTCCATGCCGCAGCCGCTCAACTATCTCAAGGAAACCGCCTCGCAGACCGCGGGCCCCTACGTCCATATCGGCCTGATCCCGGCCATGGCGGGCTTCGACATCTTCGAGAAGAATTTCTCCAACGTGCTGGTGGCGCCGAACACAAAGGGCGAGCGCATCACGCTGGAAGGCAAGGTGCTCGACGGCAGCGGCTCGCCGCTGCGCGACGTGCTGCTCGAAATCTGGCAGGCCAATGCAGCCGGCCGCTACAACCATCCGGCCGACCGCTCGGCCGGCGCGCTGGAGCAGGAGTTTCGCGGCTGGGGCCGCGGCGGCTCCGATTTCGACACCGGCCTCGTGACCTTCGAGACCATCAAGCCGGGTGCGATCATTGACAAGGCGGGCCGCAAATGCGCACCGCATATCAACGTCTGGATCGTCGCGCGCGGCATCAATATCGGTCTCAACACCCGGCTCTATTTCTCGGACGAGGAGGCCGCCAACGCCGCCGATCCCGTGCTTAATCTGGTCGAGCCACCGGTGCGTCGCAAGACGCTGATTGCCACGCGCAGCGAGCGCGGCGGCAAGGCCGTGTATTCCTTCACCATCAATTTGCAGGGCGCAGAGGAGACGGTGTTCTTCGACGTGTGACCGTCCGGCGGTGGTGCCGCAGGGTCACTCCACCCGGTCGTCCCGTTTGATCGCTCCCCGCGTGAGGAATTGCGGCGGCTGCCGCACCTCGCGCGATCCCGGGCGGTCGACCGGATCACGCCCTATTTTTGGTTTCAGCTCTAACAGATCGATGAAGACGTCCGCCTGCCGGCGCAGGTCGTCGGCGATCATCGGGGGCTGAGTGGAAAGTGTGGACACGACCGTCACGCAGACACCGCGGCGTTGCAGCGCCTCCACCAGCGAACGAAAATCCCCGTCGCCCGAGAACAGCACGATCTGATCGACACGATCGGCAAGCTCCATCGCATTCACGGCGAGCTCGACATCCATGCTGCCCTTCACCTTGCGGCGGCCGGTGGTGGCGTCAACGAACTCCTTGGTGAGCTTGGTGACGACGGTGTATCCGTTATAGTCGAGCCAATCGATCAATGGACGGATTGACGAGAACTCCTGATCCTCGATGAGGGTCGTGTAGTAGAAGGCGCGCAACAACGTGCCCCGGCTTTGAAACTCGCCGAGCAGACGCCGGTAATCGATGTCGAAGCCAAGCGCCTTCGAGGTGGCATAGAAATTGGAGCCATCGATAAAGAGCGCGATCTTCCCAATTGAAGACATTCTGCACAAATCCCAAGTTCGGCACGAAGCCAGGTCCCCGCAAAGATACGGTGTGTCGGCGGCAAGACACCAGGGCGCGCGGCTTGCTTAAAAAGCGGCGCAGGCGACTGGAGGGGAAGCCGCCTTGCGCCCAGGTCAGGGAGGTTCCATGCCACCGGCGCTGGGCGCCGAATGCAGCCACGTTAAGGCGCGCGCACTTCCTGCTCAACTGTACGGAGGTAAACGACGTCTATCCAAAGGATAGCGCCCCATATACGAAGGTAAGTAGGGCGCGCCGGCAACGTCCGATGGTCAGCCTTCACCGTCATGCAGCTGCGCGCGAAAGGCGCGCGGCGACAGTCCCGTAGCCGCGGCATAGACGCGGCTGAAATAGGCGGGATCCTCGAAGCCGAGCGCATAGGCGATCGTCGAGACCGGCAGGTTGGTGTAGACGAGGTTGCGCCGCGCCTCGCGGATCAGGCGGTTGAGGATCAGGTGCGAAGCGGTGTCGCCGGTCGCCGCGCGCGTCACCCGGTTGAGATGGGGCGGCGTGATCGACAGCGCGCCTGCGTAGTCCGCGACACTCCAGCGTTCCAGATGATGCTGCTCGAGCAGCGCTTCGAAGCGGCGAAACAGGCTGCTTTCCGCGGTGCCGTTGCCGCCGCTCTCGCCGGTGAGCGCGCGGGCGACCAGCCCGATCATGGCCGCCGACAGGGCGCGCAGCACATGCGCGCGGCCGAAATCGCGGGCGGCGTGCTCGGCGAAGATCTGCTTCATGGTGGCGCGGATCTGCGGCGTGCCGCGCACGACGGCCGACCGCGACAAGGCTCCGCGCAAGCCTTCTGCGGCGAGCAGTGCCTCGTCCAGGATTTCGGCGGCGATGGTCAGCACCCAGCCCTGGGTATCGGGCACGAAACGGAATCCGTGAACGTGGCCGACCGGCACATTGACGATCTGCATCGGCTTCAGCGGCACCACGCGCCCGTCGAGCGTCGCCTCGCCGCCGCCGCGCTCGATCAGCAGCACCTGGTGCAGTCGGGCATGACGGTGCACGGCCAGCGTCCAGTCGTGCAGCACCGAGCGCGACGCGATCGTCTCGCAATGCACGACGTCGGGCAGATCGCCGGATTCGCCGAACAGATTGTAGACCCGGATCGCCGGGGCGGGGGCTGTGGTCCTCATGTTCGAATAGTACAAGACATTGGCAAAACCCTCCATCGGTGCGCAGCACGAAATCTGCAAAAAAGTGCCGACGGGAGGACGCAAAAATGAAAGTTCAGGTCTGCATCATCGGCGGTGGGCCGTCCGGGCTGCTGTTGTCCCAGCTCCTTCATCTGAAGGGGATCGACACGATCGTGCTGGAGAAATACAGCCGCGACCACGTGCTCGCCCGAATCCGCGCCGGCGTGCTCGAGCACGGCTTTGCGAAGCTGATGCGCGAGGCGCAATGCGGCGAGCGGATGGACCGCGAGGGCGAGATCCACCGGGGATTCGAGATCGCTCATGACGGCGTGCTGTCGCAGATCGACCTGCACAAGCACTCCGGCGGCAATTCGGTGCTGGTCTACGGCCAGACCGAGCTGACGCGCGATCTCTACGAGGCGCGCGACCGCCTCGGCGGCAAGGTCGTGCATAATGCGCAGGACGTGACGCCGCATGATCTGACCTCGGACCGGCCCTACGTCACCTATCGCTCGAACGACGAGATCATCCGCGTCGATTGCGATTACATCGTCGGCGCCGACGGCTTCCACGGCGTCAGCCGCAGATCGATCCCGAAGGACGTGCTGCGCGAATACGAGAAGGTCTATCCCTTCGGCTGGCTCGGAGTGCTGTCGCGCACTAAGCCGGTGTCGCCCGAGCTGATCTATGCCAGGCACGAGCGCGGCTTTGCGCTGTGCTCCCTGCGCTCGCAGGTGCTCAGCCGCTACTACATCCAGGTGCCGCTCACCGACAAGGTGGAGGACTGGAGCGACGATGCGTTCTGGGCCGAGCTGAAGCGCCGCCTGCCGGAGGAGGTCGCCGGCCGGCTGATCACGGGTCCGTCGATCGAGAAGAGCATCGCGCCGCTGCGCAGCTTCGTCGCCGAGCCGATGAGCTATGGCCGCCTGTTCCTCGCCGGCGACGCCGCCCACATCGTGCCGCCGACCGGCGCGCGCGGGTTGAACAGCGCGGCGTCCGACATCTACTATCTCTACCACGCCATGCTCGCGCATTATCAGCGCGCCGATGATTCCGGCCTCGCGGGCTATTCGGCCAAGGCGCTGGCGCGGATCTGGAAGGCGCAACGCTTCTCATGGTGGATGACGATGATGCTGCATCGTTTCCCCGACCGGATCGACTATGAGGATCGGCTGCAGCAGACGGAGCTGGACTATCTGCTGTCCTCGGAGACGGCGCAGCGGTTGCTTGCGGAGAATTATGTGGGCTTGCCGTTTTAGGAGTGGGGTCGTCCCTTCTCCCCTTGTGGGAGAAGGTGGCGCGAAGCGCCGGATGAGGGGTATCTATCCACACGGATAGATGCGTATACGTCGAGGGATACCCCTCACCCGTCTCGCCGCTCCGCGGCGAGCCACCCTCTCCGACAAGGGGAGAGGGGAAGCAGCCCCAGGCTGGCTACTCTACTTCCCTTCCAGCGTATTGACCGGCGTCCAATCCGGCGGTGGCGCATTTGCGCTGAGGGCCTTGGCGCGCTTCGCAAACAGCGCCGATGCCGGATCGCTCTCCGCCATTCGCCCGAACGCATCAGCCGCCTTCGCAAATTCTTTCGCGCGCCAGCAGGCCAGCCCTTCCGCATACGCCGCGGCGACCTTCACCTGCTCGCCGCTCTCCGCGCCTCTCTCCGCCAGCGGCTCGAACACCTTGATTGCCTCGCCGCGGCCCATCACCCTGATCGCGTCGAGCTCGCGCCAGGCGAACATGTCTCGGGTCTGTGCGACCGTCGCTTCCGACGCCATGATCGCGGTGCCGTAATATTTGTTGGCGCCTTCGAGCCGCGAGGCGACGTTCACGGTGTCGCTCATCACGGTGTAGTTGAAGCGGCGACGCGAGCCGATATTGCCGACCACGGCTTCGCCGCTGTTGAGGCCGATGCGGTGCGAAAGGCCGCGGCCGGCGAAGGCGGGATGGCTGGCATTGAGCTCCGCCAGCTTCGCGTGGCATTTCAGCGCGGCGCGGACGGCGTTGCCAGCATGGGCTGGGTCGTCGGCAGGCGCGCCGAACATGGCGACGATGGAATCGCCGATATATTTGTCGACATAGCCGCCATGGCTTTCGATGATGTCGGTCATGGCGGAGAGATATTCGTTCATCAGCGTGACCAGCTCGCCCGGTGTCATCGTCTCCGCGATCGAGGAGAAGCCGCTGAGGTCGGAGAAAAACATGGTGACGTTGCGCATCTCGCCGCCAAGCGCCGGCATCTTGCCGGAGGCGACCATCGTCTCGATCACCTCGGGCGCGAGATAATAGGCAAAGCTCTTGCGCAGGAAACGCTCGTCGCGGTCGGCCAGCACGAAGCGGTAGCCGATCATCATCGCGAGGGCAGCGAGGCTTGCGAGCGCGGGCTCGGCGAGCGGCAGCGCCAGCGCATGCACGAACGCGCCGACGGCGATCGCCGTGTAAACGGCGGTGAGGCCGACCCAGGCGATCAGCGCGCCGGCAGGTGCGAGCATGCAGGCCGCGCAGGCGATGATCGCTGCCAGCGCAATCGTGAGAATACTCCGCAAGGGAAAGCCGAGCTCGGTCACGGCGTCGTGCTCGATCAGGTTTCTCACCACGGCTGCGTGCACGAACACGCCTGCGATGTCGCTCCGCGCCTTCTGCGCCGCGCCGGCCGGGGCGGGCAGGGCGCATCGTGGTGCCGGCGAGCCGTCATGTCCGCCGGACAGCCGCATCGAGGTGAGCTTGCGATCCTCGAAATTGAGGATGGTGCCGAGCAAGACGACCTTGCCGTCGAAAGCGCGGCGGAAGAAATCGCGGTCGCCCTTCTCGGTGCAGGCGCGCAGGTCGGCGAATGAATAGGCCAGGACGTCGCGGCCAAGGCCGCGAAAATTCAGCGTGAGGGTGTTGGGCACCGCGCTCGGAACGGCATAGCCAGACAATTCCATCCCACCGGATGGCCCGATCTCGGGTTTGGTGCCGAGCGCCCGCGCGGCGAGCTCGACCGCCATTGCCGGAACGGGCTTGCCGTCAATGGAGAAGCTCAGCGGCATCCGGCGGATCACGTCGTCGGCATCGGTATGGACGTTGAGGGCGCGGATGTTGTTCTTCACCGCCAGCTGCTGCGCGCGATAGGGCCTGTCCGGATGATCGTTGCTCAGGATCTCGCCGAGCACGAGCTTGCCGCCGTCGGAGAGTTGCCGCAGCGCGATGAGGTAGTCGCGGTCAAAGCCTCTCATGCGCGTGCCGAGCGGTGCCTCGCCAAAGGGGATCTCGGACTGCTCGATCGAGCTTGGAAAGATGACGTCGAAGCCGATCACCTTGGCGCCGCCCTCGCTGACGCTGCCGAGCACCCGGCCGATCTCGCGCGTCCAGGTTTGTGTCGGCGAGCCCTTGAACGGCGGGGTGTCGTAGGTCTCGCCGTCGATCGCCACCACGACGACCGGCGATGAAGCGGGATCGCGGCGGTCGCTCACGATCTTGCCGCGCAGCGCGGTGAGGATGTCGAGGGAGAGACCCTGCAGGCTCTGGAGCGGCGGCGACGTGGAGACCGCGCCCGCAAGGAGCGCGATCAGGATAGCCGCAACGATGTCCCGCCCGCCGATCCGCCGCATCGCCCCGTCGCTGGATAGCCTATTCGAGCCGCAGCAGGCGGCCGACGATCGGCGTCGGCGACGACGTGGCGCCCGCATCGATCTGGAAGGCGTAGCGCTTGGCGCCGAGGATGGCGAGGTAGCTGCCGCCCGGGGTCAGCGACTTTCCAGCCTTGGCGAAGTCATAGAACTTGCCGCCGATCATGGTTTCGGTCTTCAGCGGCACGGTGATCGTGGGCTCCTTGCCGTCGGTGCGCTCGATCACCAGCGTGCTGCCGCTCTTGGCTTGCACCAGCGGGGCGGTGCCGTACAGCGTCGGCAGCTTGGCCGGCGCGCCCTTGGCGTCCGATCGCATCGTGCGGAAGGTCGTCGCGGCACTCTGGTTGGCCTCGCGCTCCGACAGCTTGGCCGCATTGGTGTCGCAGGGCACTTTCTCGCGCTTGATCTCGCCGAGCTGCACGGTGCTCTGCTCGGCGCCGACCAGCACGACGCCTTCGCTGATGGTCTCGCGCTGGCAGGATTTCAGGTAGCTGAGCGTGATGCTCGCCTTGGGCCCGAGCTTGATGATCTTGCCCGGCGCCACATAGTCCATGAACGCGATGCCGTCGACCTTGCCTTGCACATCCTCGACGATCGCAGCCGGGGTCTCCGCAAAAGCGGGGGTCGCAACACAGAGCGCGCCGACAGCGGCGCCGATCAGGCTTTTCATGGGAATTCTCATCCAATTCGACCGATGTTTGGCCGGTCCCTGTCCTGGTTCGATGCTTAGCAGCAGGGCGCCCAGGCAAGTGTGACCAGAATCACTCTTTATTCTTGGTGCCACTCTAGCAGGAACAGGTTCAACCCGGCGACCGGAGAAAACAGAGCTGCGCCAAGCTGTTGGCGGGATGGCTAATGTCAGGCGGGGACGTCTTCGGCCGGGCGGCTTTCTGCCGCACACTCTATATAAGGTGTGTGCGGGACCTCCGCCTTCAGGAACGGCGTCGCCTGCTGCCCGGCGGCGATCCCCACGACCTCGTCCCAGCGCGACAGAAAGGCTTCGACGCAGGCCGGGTCGAACTGGCGTCCCTTGTTCTCGACCAGGTAGTTGCGCGCGACCTCGAGCGGCATCGGCTCCTTGTAGGGCCGACGGGTCGTTAGCGCGTCGAAGACGTCGGCGACCGCGACCACGCGTGCGGCAACCGGGATCTCATCCGTCCTGAGGCCGTTCGGATAGCCCGCCCCGTCCCAGCGCTCGTGATGGCCGGCGGCAATTTGCGCGCCGAGCTGGATCAGCTCGCAGCTGGAGTCTGCCAGGATGCGCTCGCCGATCGTGGCATGGGTGCGGATCACCGCCATCTCGTCATCGGTCAGCTTGCCGGGCTTGAGCAGGATGTTGTCGGGAATGGCGACCTTGCCGACGTCGTGCAGGGGAGCGGCGAGATAGATGTCGCGGCAGAGCCGGGCCGGCAGGCCGAGCTGCTCGGCGATGATGCGGCTGTAGCGGGCGACCCGGAGCGTGTGCTCGCCGGTGTCGTTGTCGCGGTACTCGACCGCGAGCGCGAGCCGCAGGATGATCTCCTCCTCGCGCTCGCCGAGCTTTCGTGTCGCGGCTGCGACCTCGCTCGCAAGATGCGCGGCGCGGTCGTTGAGCTTGCGCACGGCTGCACCAAGCTGAATCAAATTCCGCAGGCGCACCGTCATCTCGACGCTCTGTGGCGCCTTGGGCAGGAAATCGGTTGCACCAGCCTGCAGCGCTTCCATCTTCACGTCGTCCGTCTGCCGCGACGTGATCATCGCGATCGGGATGTCGACGCAGCCGGGAAGGGTTCTGAGCGTGCGGATGAAGCTGATGCCGTCCATGTGCGGCATCTCGTAGTCGACCAGCACGAGATCGAAGACGCGCTCGCGCGCGCAAGCCAGCGCCTCCACGGGATCGAGAAAGGTGGTGGCTTCGACCAGGCCTTCGGCCTCGATATGACGTTTCAGGAAGTTGAGGACTGAACGGCTGTCATCAACCAGAAGCGCTTGGGTCAGCATCGGCGGCCGGGCTCGTTCGGATGGCGAGGCATGACCTCAACAACTAGCCTTTGCGATTTAACGCGAAGCAAACGTTTCACCGCCGGCAAGCTGCCTCATGACTGCGCGCAACGCATGAGATTTGAGCGCGCCATGCACGTCTGCATGCATACGCGAAGTTCTTCGATTTGTGACCCGTAGTTGTACGGGGGACTCCATTAGGGGTTTGCACACTCTCCATACCGAATAGTCGTCGCGTGGGATTCGCGCCATGCGTGCAGCGAATCCCTGGAATTTCTGGGGGACGAATGTCGTCTGATGTCACTGAGCCGAAGTGGTCCCTACGGCTGCCTGCAGATTGCAGCATCGCTGCGATCCGCAGTGTCTATGACCTGATCCGCGAAGCTTTCGGCCGGCAGGACCGGCTCGAGATCGATTGCTCCAGCGTCGACAAGGCCGACGTCACCTCGATCCAGCTTCTGCTGTCGACCGCCAAGACGGGCGAGGCCCAGGGCCGCCCGGTGGTGCTCACTTCATTTTCCCAATCTTTGCGCAACACCCTTCGCCGCGCCGGCTTCGCCAGCGATGCGATGATCGATCAGCATTTCCCGCAAAAGAAAGATGGCACCTAATGGCCACGATTCTCACGGTCGACGATTCCCCCAGCATCCGGCAGATGATCAAGGTCGTGCTCGAGCCGGCCGGTCACAACGTGATCGAGGCCGGCGACGGCGCGCAAGGCCTCGCCAAGGCGCAGGCCGGCAAGCTCGATCTCGTCATCACCGACCTTAATATGCCCGTCATGAACGGCCTGGAGCTGATCCGGGCCCTGCGCAAGCTGCCGAGCGCGGTCGGCATGCCCATCGTGTTCCTCACCACCGAATCCAACGACACGGTGAAGCAGGAAGCCAAGAGCGCCGGCGCCACCGGCTGGATCACCAAGCCGTTCAAGCCCGAGCAGTTGCTCGCCGTCGTCGGCAAGCTGGTGCGCGCATGAACGCGATGGACCCGACCGAGGTCTTTCGCCAGGAAGCCAACGAGCTGTTCGAGGTCCTGGAAGGGGCCCTGCTCGACCTCGGCCAGCGTCCCGACGACCGCGAGCTGGTCGATTCCGCGTTCCGCGCCCTGCATACGATCAAGGGCTCGGGCGCGATGTTCGGCTTCGACAAGGTCGCCTCCTTCACCCATGAATTCGAGACCGCCTTCGACCGCGTCCGCAAGGGCGAGATCAAGCCGACCCAGGAGCTGATCTCGGTCGCGCTCGCCGCCAAGGATTATATCCGCGCGCTGATCGAGGATCCGCAATCGACCGACGACATCATCGGCGAGGCCATTCTCGACGATCTCAGGCGCTTCGTGTCGTCGGACCAGCCCGCAGCTCCCCTCGAGGCGATCGCGGAGGTGCCGCCGCCGGCGCCGGCCGACAGCAAGCAGGCCGGCTGGCATCTCTATCTCGAATTCGAATCCCACATCCTGCGCAACGGCTCGAACCCGCTCGACCTGCTTGAGGATCTCTGCAAGCTCGGCCCCTGCTTCGTCGTGCCCGTCACCGACGGCATCCCGTTCCTCGACGAGATGGAGCCGGAAGACTGCTATCTGAAGTGGGACGTCAAGCTGCACGCGGCCTGCGGCAAGGACGCGATCGACGACGTCTTCATGTTCGTCTCGGACGAGATGAAGTTGACGCTCTCGCCGCTGGAGCAGGTCGAAGCGCCTGCGCCGATGCCGCTGTTCCAGCTCCTCGACGAGGAGCCGGCGCCGGAGACCGAGATTCCTGCACCGGTGCTGGAGGCTGTTGCCGCGCCAGTCGCCGCGCAGCCCGTCGCGAAGGCAGAGTCGAAATCCGAGTCGAAGCCGGAGCCCAAGCACGAAGCCAAGCCCGAGCCGAAGCCCGAGGCCAAGCGCGACGAGCGCGGCATCGCCACCGTTCGCGTGCAGGCCGAGCGCCTCGACGAACTGATGGACCGGGTCGGCGAGCTCGTCATTGCCCAGGCGCGGCTGAGCCAGCTCGCCGCCTCGGGCTCCGATCTTTCGATCAAGATCATTGCCGAGGAGATCGAGCGTCTCGCGTCCTCCCTGCGCGACACCACGATGGGCGCCCGCATGGTGCCGATCGGCTCGCTGTTCGGCCGCTTCCGCCGCCTGGTGCATGATCTGTCGCGCGACCTGTCGAAGCCGGTCGAATTCGTCACCTCGGGCGAGGACACCGAGCTCGACAAGACCATGATCGAGTGCCTGGCGGATCCGCTGGTGCACCTGATCCGCAACGCCATCGACCACGGCATCGAGGATACCGCAACCCGTGCTGCCAACGGCAAGACCGAGCAGGGCCGGATCGAGCTCGCTGCCGTTCATTCGGGCGCCCAGGTGCTCGTCACCGTGAAGGACAATGGCGGCGGCCTCAACACCGCGCGCATCCGCGCCAAGGCGGAAGAGCAGGGCCTGATTGCCGCCGGCGCGGTGCTGAGCGATCACGAGATCCACCAGTTCCTGTTCCACCCGGGCTTCTCGACTGCGCAGACCATCTCGGCGCTGTCGGGCCGCGGCGTCGGCATGGACGTGGTCAAGCGCACCATCGAGAACATGCGCGGCTCGATCGACCTGACGACCAGGCCGGGCCAGGGCACCACGGTGACGCTGCGCCTGCCGCTGACCCTCGCGATCATCGAAGGCCTGCTGATCCGCGTCGGCGAAGGCCGCTACATCATTCCGCTGTCGGCAGTGGAGGAATGCGTCGAGCTGACGGCCGAGGACGAGCGCTCGCGCGGCCGCAACTTCCTCAACGTGCGCGGCAACCTCGTTCCGTTCCTGCGCCTGCGCCAGCTCCTGACGGCGTCGGGTTCGCCGGACAAGCACCAGAAGACGATCATCATCTCGACCGGCGAGACCCGCGTCGGTCTCGTCGCCGACCAGATCATCGGCAACCACCAGACCGTGATCAAGTCGCTCTCCAAGCTGCATTCCGACGTCACGATCTTCTCCGGCGCAACTATTCTCGGTGACGGCACGGCGGCGCTGATCCTCGACGTCGCCCAGCTCGTCACGCTGGCGCAGTCGAAGGTCGAGAAGCAGCACATCAGCGAGGCGGCGTGATGAACGAAGGGTTGGCCGGCGAGCAACAGACCGGCGCGATGCAGGTCGTGATGATCGGGCTCGGCGAGGAGAAGTTCGCGCTCGATGCGGGCCTCGTGCGCGAGATCATCGATCCCGTCCCCGTCACCAAGGTGGCGGGCGCGCGGGCCTTCGTTCCCAGCGTGATCAACGTGCGCGGCAACGTCATTCCGCTCGCGGACCTGCGCATCCGTTTCGGCATGCCGCAGCTCGACAACTCGGAAGACACGCGCATCGTCGTCATCGAGCTCCAACTCGACGGCGAGCCCGTTCTGGTCGGCGTCACCGCGGACAAGGTCTACGAGGTCACGGAGATATCGCAGACCGACGTACAGCAGACGCCGCGCGTCGGCATGCACTGGAAGCCGGAGTTCATTCGCTTCATCGCCAAATGGCGTGAGGAATTCGTCATCGTTCCCAACATGGAACGCATCCTGAATTGAAATGAGGTCTCGGGCGAGACTGGGGTAGGGGCTGGAAATGAGATTTACGGTCAAGGCAAAACTTGCCAGCGCGTTCGGCGTGGTCCTGCTGCTCTCGATGGCGGCGGGCGGTCTCGCTTATGTGAAGCTGAGCGAGATGATCGACACCGCCGACAGCCTGGTGTCGCGTGCGGGCCGGATGGACCGTGCGGCGGAAATCGAGAAGGGCATCCTGATCCAGGTTCGCGCCGAGAAGAATCTCATCATGGCTCCCGAGGGCGACGCGGATCGTTTCCTCGCCGAGATCGCCAAGCAGCGCGAAACGCTTCTCAAGCTGAAGGAAGAGATCCACGCGGCGGCTTCGTCCGAAGGCAAGAAGCTGATCGAGAACTTCGGCGCCGCCTATACGCGGATGAATGCGGTTCAGGATGAAGCGCTGAAGACCGCCCGGACCGACAAGGCGAAAGCCGCCGAGCGCTCGATGACCGAGGTTCGCAAGGCCGTCGGCGAGGCCATGGAAGCCGCCGGCGCGTACGTCGCCAACGTCAAGAAGAACATGGCCGACCAGGCCGCCCAGGCGCACGAGGACGGCAATCGCTCCCACATGTTGCTGGTGTCGGCCGTCGTGGCATCGCTCGCGATCGGCCTGATCGCCGCGATCTGGATTTCGATCAGCATCGCCCGTGGTCTCGGCCGCGCGGTCGGTCTCGCCGGTGCAGTGGCAAGCGGCGATCTCAGCCAGACGATCGACGTCTCGAGCAATGACGAGATCGGCGATCTCGTCAAATCGCTGAACATGATGGTGGACAAGCTTCGGCAGGTCGTCGAGGAGGCGCTCACCGCGGCCAGCAACGTCTCCGCCGGCAGCCAGGAGCTGTCCGCGAGTGCCGAGCAGCTGTCGCAGGGCGCGACCGAGCAGGCTTCGTCCGCCGAGGAAGCCTCCTCCTCGATGGAGGAGATGGCCTCGAACGTGAAGCAGAACGCCGACAACGCCAACCAGACCGAGAAGATCGCAGCGCGATCGGCCCAGGATGCCGAAGCGAGCGGCGTCGCCGTGGGCCGCGCCGTCCAGGCCATGCAGACCATCGCCGAGAAGATCACCATCGTGCAGGAGATCGCACGCCAGACCGACCTGCTGGCGCTCAACGCGGCGGTCGAGGCCGCGCGCGCCGGCGAGCACGGCAAGGGCTTTGCCGTGGTTGCCTCCGAGGTGCGCAAGCTCGCCGAGCGCAGCCAGGCGGCGGCGGCCGACATCGGCACGCTGTCGACCGAGACCGTGAAGGTCGCGCAGGAAGCCGGCGACATGCTCTCCAAGCTGGTCCCCGACATCAAGAAGACGGCCGAGCTGGTCCAGGAGATCACCGCCGCCTGCCGCGAGCAGGACGTCGGCTCGGCGCAGATCAACCAGGCGATCCAGCAGCTCGACAAGGTCGGCCAGCAGAACGCCAGCGCCTCCGAACAGGTGTCCTCGACCTCGGAGGAGCTCGCCTCGCAGGCCGAGCAGTTGCAGTCGACCATCTCGTTCTTCCGCATCGAACATACCGGCCGGCAAGAGCGCGCCGCGCCTGCGCCGATCGATCGTGCCGTCACCCAGCTGCGCGCCAAGGCCGCGCACATGGCGGCGGCGGATCGCGGCGCGAAAAAGCCCATGCCCGTCCGCAAGCCGGCACGCGCGATGAAGGTTGCCGGCGGCGGCGGTTTCGCCTTCGACATGCATGACGGCGAAGACGACCGCGACGCCGAGTTTCAACGCTGATCAAACGGTCCGGCTCGCGCCGGACCGTCCTCGTTTCCTAACCCCGAGACCTCTGGACTGCATCATGGCCGCAACCTCGCAATATCTGACGCTCGGGCTCGCCGGCGAGACGTTCGGCATCAGCATCCGCAACGTCCGCGAAATCCTCGACATGCGGCCGATCTCGCGGCTGCCGCATGCACCGAACTTCCTGCTCGGCATGATCGACGTGCGCGGAGCCGGCTATCCGATCGTCGATCTCCGGACCAAGCTCGGCCTACCCAGCGTGGCGGCGACCGAGGCGACGCGCATCATCATCCTCGACGTGCCGATGAAGGACCGCCTGGTCGGCGTCGGCTTCGTCGCCGATTGCGTGTTCGAGGTCACCGACATCGACGAGCAGGCGATCGAGCCCATCCCCGAGGTCGGCGGCAAATGGCAGTCCGACTATGCCGCCGGCATCGGCCGCAAGGGCGAGAAATTCGTCGTGATCTTCGATCTCGCCAAGCTGATGGCGAATGACGAGATCCCTGAGGGACGTAATACGGCCGCGGATTCATCCCGCGCTGCCTGAGTTTGCCTGTGCGTGATCAAGCGTAGCACCCCAATTCGAACCAACGAGACTGACATGAGATTCACCGTCAAAGCCAAGCTTGCCAGCGCATTCGGCGTCGTCATCCTGCTGTCCATGATCGCCGGCGCGGTCGGCTATTTGAAGCTGGCCGACATGGTCGCCACCACCGAGCTGCTGGTCAGCCGCGCGGGCCGGATGGAAAAGGCCGCCGAGCTGAAAGAGGGCATCCTGTTCCTCGTCCGCTCGGAGAAGAATTCGATCCTGGCGTCGTCCGACGCCGAGTGGGAGCAGTTCCGGGCCGATCTGATCAAGAACCGCGAAGCGGTCGCCAAGTCCAAGGACGAGATCTACGCCGCGGCCAGCGAAAGCGGCAAGAAGCTGATGGACAGCTTCAACGCCGCGTTCGCCAGGCTGAACGCCTATCAGGACGAGACCGTCAGGCTTGCGAAGGCCGACAAGCCTCAGGCGCTGGATCGCTCCATGCACGACGGCCGCAAGGTCGTTGCGGACGCGATCGAGGCGGCCGACGGCTACATCAAGAACGTCAAGAAGAACATGGCCGAGCAGGCCGAGCAGGCCAAGCAGGACGGCGCCCGCGCCGAACTCATCCTGATGAGCCTGGTCATCGCCTCGCTCCTGATCGCCGCGATCGCGGCAACCTGGATCGCGCTCAACATCAGCCGGGCGCTGGCGCAGGCCGTCGGCCTTGCCGATGCGGTGGCGATCGGCGATCTCAGTCACAAGATCGGGTCCTCCAGCAACGACGAGATCGGCGATCTCATCAAGTCGCTGAATGGGATGACGGTGAACCTCAATGCGACGGCGGCGCTCGCCAATCAAATCGCGCAGGGCGATCTCACGGTCGAGGCCAAGCCGCTGTCGGACAAGGACACGCTTGGCCTGGCGCTCGAGCGCATGGTGGAGAAGCTTCGCCAGATCGTGTCGGAAGCCCTGACCGCGGCGCAGAACGTCTCCGCTGGCAGCCAGGAGCTGTCCGCTAGTGCCGAGCAGCTCTCGCAGGGCGCGACCGAGCAGGCTTCGTCCGCCGAGGAAGCTTCCTCCTCGATGGAGGAGATGGCATCGAACGTGAAGCAGAACGCCGACAACGCCAACCAGACCGAGAAGATCGCCGCGCAGTCGGCCAAGGACGCCGAGGCCAGCGGCGCCGCGGTCGGCCGCGCCGTCAACGCGATGCAGACCATCGCCGAGAAGATCACCATCGTGCAGGAGATCGCACGCCAGACCGACCTGCTCGCGCTCAACGCGGCGGTCGAGGCCGCGCGGGCCGGCGAGCATGGCAAGGGCTTTGCGGTGGTCGCCTCCGAGGTACGCAAGCTCGCGGAGCGGAGCCAGGCGGCCGCGGCCGAAATCGGCACGCTCTCGGCCGACACCGTGAAGGTGGCGCAGGAGGCGGGCAGCATGCTCTCCAAGCTCGTCCCCGACATCAAGCGGACCGCCGAGCTCGTCGAGGAGATCACGGCGGCCTGCCGCGAGCAGGACGTCGGTTCGGCGCAGATCAACCAGGCAATCCAGCAGCTCGACAAGGTCGGCCAGCAGAACGCCAGCGCCTCCGAGCAGGTGTCCTCGACCTCGGAAGAGCTCGCCTCGCAGGCCGAGCAGCTGCAGTCGACCATCGCCTATTTCCGTATCGAGCAGGGCAAGAGCCAGGCCGCGCCGATCGACCGCGCTGTGACCCAGTTGCGCGCGAAGGCGGCGACCATGGCGGCGGCCGAGCGCCCGGCCAAGAAGCCGATGGCAAAGCCTGCGCGCGCCGTGAAGGCTGCCGGTGGCGGCGGCTTCGCCTTCGACATGAACGACGGCGAGGACGACCGCGACGCCGACTTCCAGCGCTGAGCCTCTTAAGAGACCGGCCCCCCTTTGGGGGCCGGTCTGCCTTCAGTCATTGCGTAAACGTGTAGGATTGCAGATGGCCCGTATGGCCCGACATTCAGTGCAGCCGGCCATGGACCGGGGCGCGCAGCCATGATGCCCGCCATGCAGGATACGGCCGTGCATCTGTCGGACCGCCACTTCCGGACCATCGCCGAACTGATCGAGGGCCAGGTCGGCATCAAGCTGCCGCAGGGCAAGCGGCTGATGCTGGAGGGGCGGTTGCACAAGCGCGTGCGCGCGTTGAATTTCTCCGACCTCAACGAATATGTCGACAACCTGTTCGAGGCCGACCATTTCGACACCGAGCTCACCCATCTGATCGATGTGGTGACGACCAACAAGACCGACTTCTTCCGCGAACCCCAGCACTTCACCTTCATGCGGGAGGTCGCCGTCCCCGCCTTGCTCAAATCGCATGGCCGCCGGAGCGCGAACCTGAAGGTCTGGAGCTCGGCGAGCTCCACCGGCATGGAAGCCTATACCACCGCGATGGTGCTGGACGACATGACGCGGAGCGGCTCGCGGTTTCAATACCGTATTCTCGGGACCGACATCTCGACCGCGGTGCTGCGCCTCGCCAAGACCGCGATCTACACCCGCGACGTGCTGTCGCCGGTGCCCGAGAACTTCGTGAAGCGATATTTCCTGTCGTCGCGGGACAAGTTGCGCGGCGAGGTGCGGGTGGTGCCGGAGCTGCGGCGCATGACGCATTTCATGCGGATGAACCTCATGGATGCGTCCTATCCCGTCGATCGCGACGTCGACATCATCTTCTGCCGCAACGTCCTGATCTATTTCGAGCGGGAGACGCAGCGCAAGGTGATCGAGCAATTGTGCAACCATTTGCGGCCGGGCGGCTATCTGCTGGTCGGACATTCGGAATCGATGATTCACAGTGCAGTGCCGGGCTTGAAGCAAGTTCAGCCAACCATTTTCCAGGTCTAGCCGGAGCGCAACCACAATGCCGAGGGAGAAAGTTCGCGTGCTGATCGTGGACGATTCGGCGTCGGTGCGCCAAATCCTTCAGACGATCCTCTGCGAAGATCCCGATATCGAGGTGATGGCGACGGCCTCCGATCCCTTCGTCGCGGCCAAGCGCCTCGAGAAGGAACTGCCCGACGTCATCATCCTCGATCTCGAAATGCCGCGCATGGACGGCATGACCTTCCTGCGCAAGATCATGGCGCAGCGTCCGATTCCGGTGATCATCTGCTCCTCGCTGACCGAGGAGGGCTCCCACGTGATGTTCGAGGCGTTCGAGGCGGGCGCGGTCGACATCGTGCCGAAGCCGAAGATCGACACGCGCCAGGCCCTGTTCGAATGCTCCACGCGACTGCGCGAGGCGGTCAAATCGGCGGCGCGTGCGCGGGTCCGCCCGCGCGCGGAACGTCGCGTGATCGAGAGGAAGCTGACGGCCGACGCCATCATCCCGCCGCCGGTGCAGGGCAAGGTCCGGCCGACCACGGAACGCATCGTCTGCATCGGCGCCTCGACAGGCGGCACCGAAGCGTTGAACGACGTCCTGGAAATGCTGCCGGCGCATTGTCCGCCCATCGTCATCGTCCAGCACATGCCGGCGGGTTTCACCGCGGCGTTTGCCAGGCGCCTCGACAGTGTCTGCCAGATCCGGGTCAAGGAGGCCGAGGACGGCGAGCCAGTGCTGCCGGGCTGCGCCTATATCGCGCCGGGCGCCCGTCACATGCTGCTGCAGCGCATCGGCCTGCGCTATCAGATCGCGATCAAGGACGGCCCGCCAGTGTCGCGGCATCGCCCGTCCGTCGACGTGCTGTTCCGCTCGGCGGCGCAGCATGCCGGCGCCAATGCGCTCGGCGTCATCATGACCGGCATGGGCGATGACGGCGCGCGCGGCATGCTGGAGATGCGCAAGCTCGGTGCCTCGACACGGGCGCAGGACGAAGAGAGCTGCGTGGTGTTCGGCATGCCCAAGGAAGCCATCGCCCATGGCGGCGTCGAGAAGGTCGTGTCGCTGCACAATATTCCGCGCGAGATCATGCTCTGGTACCAGGCCGGGCATACCGTGATGGCAGGTTGAGCGCGATGTCCGCCCTTCCACCCAACACGCTCACCGAGGCGATCGCGGCGATCGAGGACGTCTCCTCGCGCATCGAGGACGTTTTCGCGCGGGTCGGTCAAGAGCTTGGCCGCGGCCACATCATCTTTGGGGAATTGAACCAGGGCCTCGCGACGCTCTCCGGGGAGCTTTCGGGCGCCGAGATCGAGGGCGCCGCGACCGCATTGCAGGAGATCGCCGCGCGGCTCGGTGAGCTGGCGCAGGCGCTGCCGGCCGAGAGCGCCTTGCTCGCGACGATCGGCACGAGCACGGCCGAGGCTTCCTCGCTGCTCAAGCCGCTGTTCAAGCATATCCAGATGATCACCATCATCGCGCGCAGTGCGCGGATCGAGGCGGCCTCGCTCGACGGCGATCGCGAGGGCTTTCTCGCCTTCACCCAGGAAGCCTACGATCTCGGCAAGGCCGTGCAGCGCTCGCTCGAGGAGTGCGGGAGAGATCAGCAGCGCCTGTCGGACGCCGTCGCCACGGCCTCCAGCCGGCAGAAGGAATTCGAGAGCCGTTACCGCAATCAGCTGGTCTCGGAGAGCGCCGAGCTCGGCGCGGCCTATAGCGGGCTGCGCGAGCAGCGCAGCAAGAGCAGCCATCTCGCCGACCTCGCAAGCACCAGCACCAAAAAGATCGCCGAGGCGGTCGGCAGCGCGATCATCTCGCTTCAGGCCGGCGACAGCACGCGCCAGCGTCTCGAGCATGTCTGTCATGGCCTCGCCCTTGCGTCGGGATCGGCCCCGAGCCTCGTGCCCGAGCCGGTCGCCAGCGATGACGGCGCGCGTGCCATTTGTCAGTTGCAGGCGGCCCTGCTCAGGGACGCCCAGCGCGAGTTCGGCGGCGACATCAGTCAGATCGTCCGGTCACTGACGGCGATCCTGAATGACGCAGGCAGCGTTGTCGGCCATGGCCGCACGCTGTTCGGCGGTGAGGAGGGCGGCTCGTCGTCGTTCCTGGCGCGCATCAAGCAGACGCTGGCACATGCCTCGACGTTGATCTCGACCTGCGAGGGTGCGGGCCGTTCCGTGGACGAGGCGCTTGCGATCGTCGAGGACACGTTGACGAAGTTTCGCCAGGCGATCGCGGGGCTTGCCGAGGCCACCGTCGACATCACGCTGATCGGCATGAATGCCGGCCTCAAGGCGAGCCATCTCGGCAGCCGCGGCAGCGCCTTCGTTGTGATCGCCAACGAGCTCAAGGCGACCGCCGACCAGGTCTCGGCGGGCGCCGGCCGGCTGCGGCCGGTGCTCGACGGCATCGAGCGCTCGGCAAAGGAGCTGAAGGAGCTGCGCGTGCAGGGCGATCCCACGCAGCTCGCGGAGCTTGAGCCGCAGATCCTCCAGGCGCTGCGCGAGGTCGAGGCCGGCAACGAACGGCTCGGCAAGCTGATGAGCCGGCTCGTCGACGAAGGCGCCGAATTCGAAGGCCTGATGAATTCGGCAGAAGGCCTGATGACCAGGCTCGGCGAAGGCTCCGCAACCCTGCCCGCGGTTGCCGCGCGCCTCGAAACTGCGAGCGCGGGCGCACAGCGGCCGCAGCCGCAAGCGCAGGACGAGGCCATGCTCGATGCGCTGTTTGCGCGTTACACGATGGAGCGTGAGCGGGACGTCCATCGTGAATTCCTGCAGACACTCGGGCTCGCATCGATCGCCACCACGCGGCGCGTCGAGGCGGTCGAGGCCGCGGATGACGGCATCGAACTGTTTTGACGCCGCGCCGGCGTCGCCTCGCGCGCCGGCGGCAATTCGACAGATTGGGTTTTCAGGGCGTTAACCTTGCCGTGAGCGTCGGCGCTTTGGTCATTGTCGCGCCCCAGAGTTGGTTGCAAATACCTCGTCAATTTCGCGGCGAGAAATTCCGTATGTTGAGAGACGGCAAATATGCTGCCTGGTTCAGGACCCCGCGTGGTCAGGGCACCGGCCAGGTGGACCTCACCGACGGTCGGATTTCGGGCAGCGACAGCTTCTTCACCTATGGCGGCTCGTATCGCGTCGATGAGAAGCACTTCTCGGCGGTCTTGACCGTGAACCGCCACTCCGATGGCCCGGCGAACGTGTTCGGGCCGGACGAGGTCGAGGTTGCTCTCTCCGGCGTGTGCAACGGTCTGGTGGCGACCTGCTCGGGAACGGCCCGGGAAGCACCGGACGTGAAGTTCGAGGCGACGCTGATCTACAGCCAGGAAGATGCGCCGGCCTCCGACGCCCGCGGCGCGGTCGTGAGGCTCAATGCCGACAAATTGCCGAAGGGCCTCGACAGCCGTAGCCGGCCGCGCCCTTCCTTCACGCCGACCAAGACTCCCCTGTCCTGAGGCGCCGGCGCCTTAGCTTTGCATTGACGCTGTTGCCGCGAAAACATCGTGAGACTGCACTGCAGCAACCCTGCTTTCAGAGCTGGCCTCTAGGTTGAGGCCATAACAAAAGGCGGACAGGGACATGCCTCAGATCTGGATGACATATGACGAACTCGCGACACTCAACGGCTGCACCGCTGCGGAAGCACGGCAGCAGGCGCTGCAGCTGTCGCTCGACCGCCGCAAGAGCCGCGACGGGAACACCCGCGTCAAGCTGACCCCCGCATTGATGGGCCGGTTCTTCGAGACCATTCGAGACACCGATTCCGCGCTGGATGATGCGGTCGCGGCGCTTCGCGAAACCCATCGGCAGATGTCGGGCATTCTCGCGGCCGAACAGGAGAGCCTCAGGCGCGGGGTGGCGTAAGTCCGCCGTTTGGCCAACAGCCGTATCTTTTCGAATCAGGCATAATCGCCCAGCCGGAATTTGACGTGATCCCCGGTGTTCTACACCGGATCCGGGACGTCACGGCTGGGAGGAATGCCATGAAGAAGGCCCTGTACCTTGCGGGCGCGATTGTCTTTGCGCTCCCGCTTGGCCTCGCGACAGCCGCCACCGCCGAAGTGATCAAATTGCAGGCGGAGCTTAGGGGCAGCAATGAAGTGCCGCCCAACGCCAGCGCCGGTTCTGGCAAGGCGGAGGCGGCGTTCGATACCGCGACGAAGGTTCTGACGTACACAGTCACCTATTCCGGCCTCAGCGGCCCTGCGCTGGGCGCGCATTTCCATGGGCCGAGCGAGCCCGGCAAGAATGCCGGCATCGCACTCCCGTTCAAGTCGGCGCAAAGCCCGATCCAGGGCACGGCGACTCTCACCGAGACGCAGGCGACGGATCTTCTGGAAGGCAAATGGTACGCGAACATCCATACGGGAGCCAATCCCGGCGGGGAGCTGCGCGGCCAGATGACGAAGTAGGCGGGCGATCCGACCCGCGGCAGGCTGGCCGAAGTCGGGCCGGCGATGCGCTCAGGCCACCAGAACAGCGTCGTCGACCGGAGCTGTGGCTACCGTCGCGGCACGCGAGGCCAGCAGCGCGTTGAACCTGGCGAAGGGCAGGGGCGCTGCGACGAGATAACCCTGGCCTTCCTCGACACCGCAGGAGATCAGGGCGCGAACCTGCTCCTCGGTCTCGATTCCCTCGGCGACCACCGTCATCTGGAAATCCCTGGCGAGCGCCACCAGCATCTCCACGATCGTCGTGGTCGACGCGTCCACCGTGATGGTGTCGACGAAGAACTTGTCGATCTTGATGGTGTTGGCGCCCAGCTCCTTCAGCCGTGAAAGCCCGCTGTGGCCGACGCCGACGTCGTCGATGGCGACGCGGAAACCGTAATCGCGCAGCTCGCGCACCACGGCCGCGGCGCGCCCGAGATCGTCGAGCTCGTCGCGCTCGGTCACCTCGACCATGACCTGCCGTGCCGAGACCTTTGCCGCGGTGACGACGCTGCGCAGGGTCTCGACAAAGCCGGCACTCAGGAGGTGCTTTGGCACGACGTTGAACGACAGCTTGAATTCCTTGTCGGACCTGAGATGCGGATGGAGGTCGGCCAGCGCGCGGCCGAGAATCTGCCAGGTCATGGCCTCGATGCGTCCGCTGGACTCCGCCAGCGGAATGAAGTTCATCGGCGGAACGATCGAGCCGTCCTCGCGCAGCCAGCGTGCGAGAATCTCGCAGCCCTTGATCCGGCCGGTTCCGAGATCGAAGATCGGTTGGAAAAACGGCATGAACTCGCCGCGCGCCAGGCCGCGATCGAGATCGGCGACGGGTCCCTCCATGCGGCGGCTGCGCGACAGCAGGATGCCGAACAGAAGGCCCAGCGCAAGGGCGACGGCCATCGCGGGCCAGTAGGCCTCGTTGTTCCAGGTCGAGAGCGCCGTCCTGTCGATGCGGATGACCGTGCGCAGAGGATAACGCGTCGAGCTCTTGGCGAACTCGACTGGATGGGGCATGGGCTTGCCGGCGTCGAGGATGAATTCGCCGAGCTGTGCGCCGTTGTTGAGCGCCAGCACCACCTCGCTATGTGCCCGCAGCTCGGCCGGCATGATGTCGAACAGGCTGGCATTGACGCCGAGGATGGCGACCAGCGCCTTGTTCCTGCCGATGTCCCTGAGCACGCCGAGCGCGTCGCCCCCGAACTGCTCGACACGGAACAGCATCAGCCTGGAATCGCGAGAGGCGAGCATGTCGTCGCGCTCGACCCAGCCCTTGTCGAACTCGAGCGTCTCGGAATAGGCCGAGCAGATCACCGAGCCGTCCGAATTGACGAGGCGGACGTCCTTCACCGCGGAACGCTGATACACGTGGAGGCGGATGGCCTGGAGCGAGGCCGGATCGCAGGTGGCGAGCCCGCGGCCCGCGAGTTCGTCGAGGCTCGCTGCGGCGAAGTCGACTGCGAATTCGGACCGGCGCAGCACGACCTCAGTCAGCTCGTCGAGATGGTGCGCCTGCTGGTCCTGGATGAAGCGCGTCGTGGCGATGTGACCGGCAAGGGCGAATGCGGCCATGCTCGCAAACACGAGCGCCGCCATCGCGAATTTCGGCCGTGCCGACGTCATCCCGGCCTTACCGGTTAAGAAAGGATGACCCGAAGCCTAACTGGGGAGGCGCTAAGATAAGGTTTAGACCAGAATGCTCCGGTTGCGTGGACCAGGGTTTACAGCCGGTCGGGGGCCGGTTCCCACGGTCCCTCCCGCGCTCGCGCATCGGCGCGGCCCTAGACGTGGCGATGCAGTCGGGATTTCACATGGATGACACCGAGTCGGCTCGCGCCGGTATCGCGTAGCTGCCACCTCTCGGGTCTCGTGACCCATAGCCGAACGATCACGAACAGAATGTTGATTCCGAACCAGACTGAGATCGCGATCAGGAAAGAGCTTGTCATGACTCTGCTTCCCGCATTCCTGTCGCAGACAATGCTGGGCGTGGGCGCGGGTTCCGCGCTTTGCGGAAAGGGCAGGCGATCGTCCTGCACATATTCTGGTCATCGATGAAACGAGGCCGCCGGATCAAACGGTCGATGCATTCCCATTCCGCGAAGAATCAGCAATCGAAGCGGAAGGCACTCGTCGCCGCCAGTCCGGCGAGGACGGCGCGGCTTCTTGCGAAGAGCAAGCGCATTGATGCGACTCGCTCGAAAGCCCGTGCCGGTCTCGTCTTTGCTTGACTTGCCGCTTCGTTATCCAGCGCGCGCTATTCCATGGCCAAGGTTTAGTCTTGGCTGACGTTCAATTTCCACTATATTGCGAACAGTTTTTTACGTGTTTCCGAATAGCGCGTGTGAGCGATGATACCTCGGGGAAGCCGGCACTATCCGATTCTAGATCTCTATCGCGCCATCGCATCTTTCGCCGTAGTGCTCTACCATATTGCCGGATCGCTCGAGATCGCCGGCATGGCGAGCCACGCCTATGTTGCCGTTGACTTCTTCTTCCTTCTGAGCGGCTTCGTCATCGATCGTGCCTACGGCGCGCGGCTGGAAGATCCGTCGTACAGGCTTGAATTCCTGTTGGTGCGTTTCGTCCGCCTTTGGCCGATGATCGTCCTGGGCACCCTTGTCGGCGCATTTGTTGCGACGGGCAGCCTCCTGAGGGGGCATGCGCTGGACCTGAGCAACATGGCCCTGGTGCTGGCGTTCGGTCTGCTCCTTTTGCCCTTTGGCCGAATGCCCCTGACGGCTTCCATCTTTCCATTCGATGGGCCGCTCTGGTCGCTCTTCTATGAAGTGGTGGCAAATGCCGCATACGGCTTCGCGTTCCGGTGGCTGCGCCTACCGGTACTCTCAATCCTCGTGGTTCTCTGCGGGGGCGGTCTGGTGGTGATATCGCTCCAACAGGGCGATCTCGAACTGGGGGCGAGAACCGGAGAAATCTCCGCTGGTTTCCTCCGTGTCGGCTTCTCGTTCTTCGCCGGCGTCCTCATGTCGCGGATCGGAACGGCGCCGACCGTCAGCGGGAGGACGGCCATCATCTCGGTCGCGGTCTTGATCGCGGTGCTGTTCGTACCCCTGCCCCTGCACCCGATCTATGATATTGCATGTGTTCTTGTCGTATTCCCGCTTTTGATATGGAGGAGCGCCGCGACGACCGTGCCGCCGGGCTGGAGACAGGCCTGCAGCTTCGTCGGCGAGCTTTCCTATCCGCTGTACGCGGTGCACTACCCAATCACGCGCGTCTTCTTCTATTTTCAGGACAAGCTCGCCCTCGGCAAGACTGCGCTCGCCTTTTCGATCGTGCTGGAGGTGATCACCTGCCTCGGCGCGGCTTATGCCGCGACGAAATTCGTCGATCAGCCGGCGCGTGATTGGCTCGGCTCCTGGATCGAGCGCGTGCGTTCGCCGCGTACGGTTCCCGTGACCGGCAGCACCTGGGTCGCGCAGGTGCTTCCTGCTACGACGGCGGCGGCCTCGGCAGGAAAGCCAGAATTGTCTGGGCGAGAATAACGCCGACGGCGCCGCCGGCGGCCTTTTGGAGCACATCGATGAAGCGGGGATCGCGGTCGGGCGTCAGCGCCTGGAAGACCTCGAGCGCGACCGCGACGGTAATCACGAAAGCGCAGGCCAGCCTGATGCGGCCCGGCAACAGGAAGGCTAGCAGAAAGCCCAGCAGCCCGTAGGCGCTGAACCGTTCGATCACCACGACCCAATAGGCTTCAGCGTGTCCGATGAGCGCCGGTCTGCCAGCGAGCTTGACGAGCGTGGCGTAGACGATCAGCACAAGGCAGATGACTGCAGCTGCAATGAGATGATTCTGGCGCATCGCAGCATCATAGTCGCCCGGCCCGGGCAATGCTTCCGAAAGCCGTGAATATCGTTAAGGATCGGAAGAAAGGTTCGCGTGCTTGAACCGCTGTTCAAAATGGCATCATGGCTTTTGGGCTTGTCGAAGGCTGCGCAGCGACGGCGCTCGTAGACCCGAAACCTGCATCGAGGCAACCGTGCCGTTGCGCCGGCATGGGCAGGATCGTCCTCGGCGCCCTCAGCCCTTCTTCGTCGCCTTCGATTTCAGTGACAGGCCGAGCCGCAGAGCCATGCGCTTGATTGCGTCGGGCGATCGCCCGAGCTGTCTCGCCGCCTCTTCCAGCGAAGCCGACGACTTTGCCAACTCCATGAGCCGGCGGTCTTCCTTGAACGACCAGGGCTTGCGCGCCATAACCGAAATATTCCTCTCACTGCAATAAAGACAAAGCCGCCAAGCGGACCATGTGCGCTCGACGGCCTTGCTTGGGTGGGGCCGGGCCTTGGGGGAAGCCCGGTGCGTAAATGGATAAGCGATGGGAGAGACTTCGCAACAAGCAACGAGAATTAAGCTAACTGCTCAACCTTACCGGCATGAATCGACGCGTGTCGCTCCGTATAACCACGGGCATTTCCGACGGCAGAGGCCGATCCGCGCAGCCTCGATCTCGATCAAGGTTCATCTGCCGCCACGTCCAGCCTCGAAGTTCGATCTCGAACGTCCATTGGACGACGGGTACGCCGGCGCCAGCTGGATCCGCTCGGGATTCCGCGGCGCATCTTCGATACGCACCTCACGTCTGCGAGCGATGGCGGCAAGGACGGTTTGCTCCTCGCCGCCATGACCGTCGGCTCCGCGCAAAATTCGGATTAGCTGCCGCGCGCGCCACGCGACAAACCGGTAGCCGTCGACGCGAGCGAATCACGATCGAGCCCACGACCGTCATAATCACAACAATGCAGCTTGTGATGGAGCAGTTGCAAAGTGAGCACACTACACCGGTCTCGACGAGCAGCATTGCGTTGAACTCAGCGTGTCGTCACGAGATCGTCCAATTCACCCGGCTATGATCGCGCAAACAACAACGGACCTTCCAGAAAACCAAGATGCTTCAGAAAGCGCGAGCGGCGTTCCCTCTCACCAGGCTGAGAGAACGGGCATTTGAAGGCGTGTTTTTCGGCGTCGCGCTGATCGCGATGGCAGGGTGGGTCTATTTCATCACGCTGTTGCTGGTGAGATTCTTTCTCTGGTTCTTCGGCTAACGCAGTCGAAGCGATCACTTCGCATGCATTGTGATGCCGAAAAAACATCCCGGCATGGCGACAAAATCAGCGACGCCCATCATGATGTCGACACAACTCGAAGCTGAGAATGCTGCGTCACGAAGACAGCGCGCTGGGCAAGTGGAAGAAGTCAGAATGATTGTAGCTGCGATCCTGCTCTCGATTCTCGCCGGCTTTGGCGGAGGCTATGCGACGCGCGCCTGGCGATCGCGCCGGCGCAGGGTGCGTCATCCGCTCTATCAGCCTTATGATCCGGCCTTGTCCCCGCAGAGTGCGTCGCCGGCGCGAGGATGGCGAGCATTCTGAGGAAATACAACCATTGACGCGATCGATGGTGTGGCTGGTTGTCATTCCGCGTCCGAACATGCGGAATCGTCAGCCTCCGCCACCGCCGTCTCGGCATGATTGGAGGCTGCGATGACCAGGCCTACGAACAACGCGCACCGGCGATATTTCGTCGATGGCACGGGCCGGCGCGTTCTGATCGGTCTGACCTCGGAGGAAACATTCGAATTCGAGCGGCTTGACAGCAAGTTGGTTCTCGATCCGGAGGACGGCCAGGACGAGCTCCGCGGCCGTGACATCTGGCACGCTGCCGGTGAGCAGCGCTGGCTGGAGCTCTACGAGAAGCATGAGGGCGCCTGGAAGACATGGAAGGTGCAACACGCACCGACCAATCCATAGTCCGATCACGGAGCCGCGTGCGGCGCTTGATCCCTTCGCGCATTCGAACGAGCAAATGGCCTTGCAGGCCTGTCAAGCCGAGCAGTCAGCAGTCATCCTGGTTGGGTGGCGCTGGAAAAAGCTTCGCAACGCCATCCACGCCCACCCGGCGTTCCTCGGCAACGAGGACGCGCCGCGCGATGACGCGCCGAAATCTCCATTCAGGTCCGTCAAATTGATCAGCGGCCCAGATCTGCGGCTTCGGACGTCCGTCGAGGCCGCGGATCCACACGAAATAGTATTCGTCCATTCCTGCGCCGCCTTCGGATCATGGGCGGAGAACCCGCCCATGTCCTGCATGTCCGCTCGGCCCTTCGCAAAGGGACGTCGATGCGGTCAGCCGAGGCCGATGCGCTTCTGCTGATAGCCGCGACCGAGAATGTTCTCCCACCAGATCCGATTGTCGACGAACCATTTGACCGTCTTGGCGAGGCCGCTCTCGAAATTCTCGTCCGCGCGCCATCCGAGCTGGTTCTCGAGCTTGGAGGCATCGATCGCGTAACGGCGATCGTGGCCCGGGCGATCGGGGACGAAAGCAATCAGCTCCCGCCGAGAACCGGACCCGGACGGCGAGATTTCGTCGAGCAGATCGCAGATGCCTTCCACGACGTGGAGGTTGCTGCGCTCATTTCGGCCGCCGACATTGTAGGTTTCGCCGACCACGCCCCGCTCTAGCACCAGCGCAAGCGCCTTGGCATGATCCTCGACGTAGAGCCAGTCTCGAATGTTCTGCCCGTCGCCATAAACCGGCAACGCTTCCTCGGCGAGCCCCTTGATGATCATGTGGGGAATGAGCTTCTCGGGGAAGTGATAGGGCCCGTAATTGTTCGAGCAGTTCGTGATCATCGTCGGCAGTTCGTAGGTCTCGCGCCAGGCGCGGACCAGATGATCGGACGAGGCCTTGCTCGCCGAGTAGGGCGAGTTCGGTGCATAAGCGGTTGTTTCCGTGAAGTAACCGTCCTTGCCGAGCGAGCCGAACACCTCGTCGGTCGAGATGTGAAGGAAGCGGAATCGCGAACGGCGATCCGGGGACAGGCCTTTCCAGTACCGCAGGGCTTCCTGCAGCAGCGTGAACGTACCCACGATGTTGGTCTGGATGAATTCGCCGGGACCGTCGATCGAGCGATCGACGTGGCTTTCGGCCGCCAGATTCATCACCGCGACGGGCTGGTACCGTTCGAACAGCTTCCGCAGCGATTGTCCTTCGCAGATACACTGCTTCTCGAACGCATAGCGCGGATTGCCGGCGGCATTCGGGATCGACTCGAGATTCGCCGCGTAAGTGAGCTTGTCGATGTTGACGACGCGCGCATTCGTATCGCGGAGAAGATGCCGGACGACTGCCGAGCCGATGAAACCTGCACCGCCGGTGACGAAGATCGTGGAGCCTTCAAAACGCATGTGTCGCCTTGCCTCAGTTCAGACCGTGAGCGGCGAAGGAGCGCGCCACCGATTGCAGATATTGGCCGTAGCTGCTCTTGGCGGTCTTCTCGGCAACCTTCGTGAAGGCGTCCAGGGAAATGTAGCCGCGCCGAAGTGCGATTTCTTCCGGGCAAGCGATGCGCAGTCCCTGTCGCTGTTCCAGGATCTGCACGAAGTGACTGGCTTCGACCAGGGAGGCATGCGTTCCGGTGTCGAGCCAGGCAAATCCGCGCCCGAGCACCTCGACGAACAGGTCGCCGCTGTCGAGATATGCGTTGTTCACGTCGGTGATCTCGATCTCTCCGCGCGCGGAAGGCTTGATCTTCGCGGCGATGTCGACCACGCGATTGTCGTAGAAATAGAGACCGGTCACGGCAACATTCGACTTCGGCTGCACGGGCTTCTCTTCGATCGAGCGCGCGCGTCCGTCGGGGCCGAATTCGACCACGCCATATTGCTCGGGTGTGTTGACGACGTAGCCGAAGATCGTGGCGCCGCTCGGGCGTGCCGCAGCCTTGGCGAGCAGTTCCGGAAGTCCGTGTCCGTAGAAGATATTGTCTCCGAGGACAAGTGCGACCGAATCTTGTCCTACGAACTCGCGTCCGACAATGAAGGCGTCAGCGAGGCCGCGCGGAGTTTCCTGCGACGCATACGAAAATTTGAGGCCGATATCCGTTCCGTCGCCAAGCAGACGCTGAAACAGCGGCTTGTCCTGCGGCGTGGAGATGATGAGGATGTCGCGGATTCCAGCAAGCATCAGAGCTGACAGCGGATAATAGATCATCGGCTTGTCAAAAACCGGAAGCAGTTGTTTCGACACCACAGTCGTGACGGGATAAAGGCGCGAACCTGTTCCGCCAGCGAGTATTATTCCCTTCATCGGTCCTCTCTGGTTTGCGAGCGCGAAAATATCAGATAGAGTGCGCTGCACAAGATTATTGTCGATGCTGAAGCTGAAGCCTTGCGAATGAACGTTCTCACGACACATCTACCCGAAGTTCTGATCGTCGAGCCGAAGCTGTTCGGCGATCAACGCGGCTTCTTCCTGGAGTCCTATCAATTCGAGCGATACGCGCAGAACGGCATTACGCGCCCGTTCGTGCAGGACAATCTCTCGCGCTCGCGTTTCGGGGTGCTGCGTGGCTTGCATCTGCAAAATCCCGTGACGCAGGGCAAGCTTGTCACGGTGCTGCGTGGTCGTGTTCTGGATGTTGCAGTTGATGTCCGTGTGGGCAGCCCAAACTTTGGGCGGCATGTTGCCGTTGAACTGAGCGAAGACAATCGCAGGCAATTGTGGGTTCCTCGTGGCTTCGCTCACGGTTTTGCCGTTCTCTCCGAGACGGCCGATTTCTTCTACAAATGCGACGAACTCTACAGTCCGAAGGATGAAATCTCCGTGCGCTGGAACGATCCGGCGATCGGCATCGACTGGGGTGTCGCAGAACCGTCACTTTCGCCCAAGGATGCCGATGCGCCGCTGCTGGCGGACGTGAAGGGGCTCCCCCGCTACGGCGAGGTCTGACATGAAAATTCTTCTGACTGGCGCCGGCGGGCAAGTCGGCGGCGCGCTGCGGCGATTGCTTCAGGATCGCGCGAACATCGTCGCGCCGACGCGCGAGACGTTTGACCTGTCGCAACCGGCGAGCCTCGCTGAAAAGCTGGACTCGATCGGGCCGGATCTGATCATCAATCCCGCGGCTTACACGGCCGTCGATCGCGCCGAAGACGAGCGCGAGACGGCGTTTCGGGTCAACGCGGAATCACCTGGAGTCATGGCCCAATGGGCCGCGCGCCGCCGCGTCCCGCTGGTGCACTTCTCGACTGATTATGTTTTCGACGGCTCGGGCGAGCGTCCGTGGCGCGAGGACAGCGCTCCGCGTCCGCTTTCTGTGTATGGCGAGAGCAAGCTTGCCGGCGATCTCGCGATTGCCGGGGCAGATGGACCTCATCTCATCGCGCGCACATCGTGGGTCTATGCCGCGACGGGCGCGAATTTTCTCAAGACGATCGTGCGGCTGGCGGGAGAACGGGAAGAACTGCGGATTGTCGCCGATCAGATTGGCGCGCCTACAACTGCGGATGCGATCGCTCGCGCGATGGTTGCGGTGCTGCAGCCGGCAGACGAGGATGTTGCCCCAATGTTCGAAAAGCGGGGCGGGGTCGTCAATCTTGTCTGCGCCGGCGAGACAAGCTGGCACGGCTTTGCGAGCGCGATCGTCTCCGGGCTGAAGGCGCGCGGAACGCAATTCGCCGTGAAGCAGATCGTTCCAATCGCTTCGTGCGAATTTCCGGTCAAGGCGAAGCGCCCCTCCAATTCCCGCCTGGACCTGACGCGTCTGCGGGAGCAGTTCGATATTGCGATGCCGACCTGGCAGCAGGCGCTCGATCGCGAGTTGGACGCTCTGAAGGCAACAATGTGATGGCCTCTGTCTCCGCGCCGTCCCTCGAACGGGGCGGATGATCCGGGGACTTCAGTGTTTGTTAACCATCTCGGAGCCATTTTCTGGTTTGGCGCTTCAACCCGGAAATGCACGCATGTTCCAGCTCTTCCTGCGGGCCCGCACCCATAACTTCCTGAAAGATCGCTTCGCCGGAGAGCAGACGTTCCGGGCGCGCTCGCCCGAGCGGGACGCGGAAACCGATCGCACCCGCATCGAAGCCATCATGAGCGCGATCGAGGACGCTCTCCACGCAGCGGAGCGGGAGCAGTCGGGCCTGAACCGCCGGGTGGAAGACGTGCTGGCACGCGCGGCCGTGACCTTCGGCAACGGCGACGACGAATATCTCGAGCGCGAGGCGCTGGACAACCATCACCAGGATTTGTTCGACAAGGAAATCCTGAACGGCCAGCGCCGGCTCAAGGAGCTCGGCGCCTCCATCGCTCATTTCAAGTTCCTGAAGGCGGCAATGCTGAGCCGGTTTCCGGAATACAAGCCTCCGGCAAGCTCCACCAACTAGGATCCAGCGGGCGCGGCCCGCTAGATCGCGAGCATGCTGTTGCCCTGGATGGACAGCAGCGTCAGATTCCCGGTCGCATAGGCGCCGGTATCGATGTTGGCGCGGTTCTCCAGCAGCTCGGCCTGCCGCACCGGCGTGTGGCCGTGCACGACGTATTTGCCGAAGCGCCGCTTGCTCTGGAGAAATTCGTCCCTGATCCACAGCAAATCGGACTCGCGCTGTTCGGAGAGCGGGATGCCCGGGCGCACCCCGGCATGGACGAAGAAGAAATCGCCGCATGTGAAGGTCGGCCGCAGCTGGCGCAGGAACGCGATGTGCTCCGGCGGCATGACGGATGTGAGCTCGCGCACCAGGTCGGCCTGCTCGTCCTTGCTGAGGCCGGGCGCGGCCGACACGCCGTAGGACATCATGGTCTGGATGCCGCCGAACTGAAACCATTCGGTGGCGCGCGCGGGGTCCTCCAGCACCGAGGTGAAATAGGCCTCGTGATTGCCCTTCAGAAACACGGTGTTACGGCGGCGGCTGCGCTGGATCAGGAGGTCGAGGGTGTGGCGCGAGTCCGGTCCGCGATCGATGTAGTCGCCGAGGAACACCTCGATGGCGCGATAAGGCCGGCTGTTGGCCATGTCCGCATCGATCACGGCGAACATCTGCTCGAGCAGATGCGCGCATCCGTGGATGTCGGCGATCGCATAGATGCGCACGCCGTTCGGGAGCTTCGGCCGTGGCGAATTTTTGGGCGCAGTCGTGACCATGGGGTGCAACTCTTTCAGAGAGCTTCGCCCCGGATGTCAATATGGTATCGACGAAAACGAAAGACCACTTGCCGCTTTTTCCCGGCTTCTGGCCGGCGGAGATTGATCGGTGCTCGTGGAAACGCCAATCCCCGGCGTGTCGAGGCCCCGCTAGCCGAAGCCGCGGCTGTCGAACGACGGCGCGGCCTTCTCGCGATAGGCGGCTGTTCGTGCGCGCACCAGAGCGGCGCCACAAAAATAGCCAAGCTGGAGCACCGTTGCGAAAACGAGAATCGCGGCAACGACGTAGGCCGAATCATGTCCGTGCCACAGCAGGCCCGAGCCAAGGATCGCTGCACCGAACACGATGGCGGGCGGAAGAATGAAGATTCGGAATCGGCCTCCCAGCAACGATCCGATCAACAAGCTGAAAACGGCAACCGTACTCACGACACAACTCCCACGAATTGGTCGCGAGTGTTAATGGCCGCGCGCTAATAACGGCTTAAGCGGCATGGTTGAACAGTCGTTCAAATGCGCGCGTCGCGCTGCGCGCATATGACGCGATTTGTCGATAATCGTGGCGAGTTGCCCGCATAATTGTCACGTGTGTGACAGTCGTTTGTGCATTCCATCGTTGCGGTGCTGCGATGCATAAAAATCGATTTGATTTTTCCATTGCACTGCCGCAATGTCGCTTTGTTTAGTTAAGATATACTTCGGCGCGCGTTTAAAATTTGGATCGATTTGCTCGCAGTATCGACTGCGAGTGCGTGACGAGGCAGCGAGGTTCGGATGGCTGTAGCAACTTACGGTTCGGAAAACTACTATTCGGTTATATCGAATCGGCGCGGTGCCCTTCAAAGACCTCTCCAGATTGCGCTCATCGCCGGTGACTTCGCTGCGGTGCTGTTCAGCTACTTCGTCGCGAGCGGCCTCTATCGCGTGCTCGTGGCCGAGCAGGATTCATCCGTCGGCGCCGGGCTCGTCGTCGGCGCGGTGTTCGTCACCATCGCTTACTTCCAGGGCGTCTACGACCACCATCGCCTGCTCAGCACCGTCTGGCAGCTGCGCAAGACGCTGGCCATCTGGCTGATCTCGCTGACCATCCTGGCGGTCGAGGCGTTCCTGCTGAAATCCTCCGCCGAGCTGTCGCGCGGCACCACGCTGTTGTTCGCTGCGACCGGCGTCATGGCCCTCGGCGGGCTTCGTGTGTTCTGGCGCCTCGCCCTCACGTCGAGCTACGCCAAGGGCCGTCTCGTCGACCGCAAGGTCGTGCTGCTGAGCCTCAAGCCGCTCGACTTCACCTCGACCCGCTTCAAGGATCTGCGCAAGCACGGCTTCAACGTCGTGCGGCATTTCGTGCTCGAGCCCTCCGAAGATGGTGCGGGTTGGGAGCGCGAGATCCGCGACATCATTCGCCAGGCCCGGACCGCGGACGTGGAAGAATATCTCCTGGTCATCGACTGGGACGAGATGCCTCTTCTCCAGAAGCTGAGCCAGCACCTGCGTGTCGTGCCTCAGCCGATCCGCCTTCTGCCCGATTTCCCGATCGCCGATCTGGTCTCGCGTCCGTTCCAGCCCGTCAGCGGCACGGTCGCGATCGAGATCCAGCGTGCGCCGCTCAGCGTGTTCGAGCAGGCGCAGAAGCGCTGCCTCGACATCGGACTGGCCTCGTTCGCGCTGTTGCTGCTGGCGCCGCTGCTGGTGACGGCGGCGATCATGATCAAGCTGGATTCGAAGGGCAAGATCATCTTCAAGCAGTCGCGCCGCGGCTTCAACGGCAAGCAGTTCGAGATCTGGAAGTTCCGCTCGATGACGGTGGCCGAGAACGGCCATGTCGTCACGCAGGCGACCAAGAGCGATGCGCGCGTGACCCGTGTCGGCCGCGTGCTGCGGCGGACCAGCATCGACGAGCTCCCGCAGCTCTGGAACGTTCTGCGCGGCGAGATGTCCCTGGTCGGACCGCGCCCGCACGCGCTCGCGCATGACAACTATTACGATCCGATGATCAGCAATTACGTCTACCGCCACCACATGAAGCCGGGCCTGACGGGTTGGGCCCAGGTCAATGGATTCCGCGGTGAGACGCCGACGATCGATCTGATGGAAAAGCGCGTCGAGTATGATGTCTGGTACGTCAGCAACTGGAGCATCTGGCTCGACATCAAGATCATCTTCAAGACGGCCCTGGCCCTGGTCCATCAGGAAGCCTACTGACGGCCCGCTGCAGGTCGCTGGTCAGCCGCTGGTGAAGGCCAGCTGCTGAGAGCTGATATTCCTCAACGCTCGCCGAAGTGTCGTCCTGCCGCGTCTTGCCGGCGTCGCCTGCAACGCGGCTGGCGCCTGCATCGCGCTTCGTCATCTTCATGTAGAAACCATTCTCCCCGAAGTGCTGAGCTTGGCTGGGCACCTCCGGGGAAAAGCTGCCGACCTCGGATCAGCGATCCAATGTGGCCTTCACCTCGAAGGGAGCTGTCGTCGGCAGGTTGATGACGACGGGGGTGGGCCCCAGCCGTATCGTGTTCGACTTCGTCCCTTGCTGGCATAGTGGCGCGAATTCCGCTTCTGTGCCGCCCGGAAGTTCAAGCGTCGCCGACGAGTTGTCTTGCGCGGTCCAGGCAATCAGCTGCTTCCCTGCCGATGTCGTCGTCTCGATGACGAAGAGCCCGGGGGAGGGTTGCTCGAGCCTCATCGGGCCCGCGGCCTTGATGACGCGAATGGCCTCGCGGGTTGCGCATGCCGCGGGCTTTGGCGCGTAGGCGTAGTCGTACAGGCCGAAATTGTCTTCGAGAGCGGCGGGATCCTGACCTTGATCCTTCATCTGGTAGACCCAGGCGCCTTTCATCCAGGGCGTGGCCGCCGTCCACAGCAGGAATTGTGCGATATTGTTCGCGGCCGTTTGCGTGGAGATGGGGCACATCTTCGACGTCGTCGGCCAACCGACCTCCGTGACGTAGACGGGGAGGTTCGATCCGGCCGCGTCCAGCAACTTCCGCAAGGCGCTGACCTGACGTATCGCAGCCTCGGCAGTGCGGTTGGACACCTCGCGCTCGCAATGATTGTAGATGTGAACGGACAAGCCGCTCGCACCTTCCAGCGCTCCGGACCGGACGAGCGCCATGGTCCATTTCCAGTCCGGGTCCATTCCGACCGCACCGACCAGCACCTGTGCCTGAGGCGCTACGCTGCGTATCTTGGCAACCGCTTCCTTCGCGAGCGCGGAGTAATTGGCCGCCGCGCGCGGATCGCTCGGATCGCCTTCACCGACCAGGAAAGGGCGCCCCAGCACGGCGTTCATATTCCATTCGTTCCAGATCTCGTAGATCGGGTTACGCTTGGCGGTGGCCACAACGGCTTTCGCCGCAAAGTCGGCGAAACTCTTTCGGCCGACATCGGTCAGCGGAGGCTGACCATCGGGAACGAGCGGATTTGGGTGACCCAGGATGAGCAATGGCTTTGCCTGGGTCTGGTCGAGAAAAGAGAACAGCTTGGCTGGCTCGCGGGCAACTGGCGTTGACCCGCCGCCGGGCAGCGGCGCGGCCTGAAACAGGCTCCAGGCAAGATCGTCCCTGACTGAATCGAAGGCATCGGAACGCAACACCTGCGCAGACTTTTGAGGAGAATAGCCATATTCTCCCCCTATCCCGAAGTGCACGCCAAGACCGATGATCGGCCGCTCGGCCCGCTCGGGCAACGGCTGCTTGCCAACCCAGAAGGATGTCGTTTGATTGGCAGCATAGATTTTGCTGAAGAGCAGACCTGCTGCGATGAATGCAACCGCCAACCCAATTTTCGCAGCTCGGACCATCTTCGCCTCTATTGTGTCAGGTAACGAACGTACATGCGGATTCTCTTCGTCTCAGCCTTCTTTCCCCCCTTTGTCCAAGGTGGAGCCGAAATTTCCGCGCGCAATCTGGCGGCGTGGCTCCATGCGAACGGCCATGAGATCGCAGTCCTGAGCACAGCGCCGACGCCCGCGGACGAGGTGAGGGGGGCGATCGTTGACGATCTCAAGGTCTGGCGCTTTCATATGCCTCGGCCGTACACCGTGTTTGAAGCGGCTCAGAAAGGCGGTTTACAGAAATCCGTCTGGCATCTTCAAGACCATTTTGATCCGCGTAACGAACGGATCATGCGTCAGGTGCTCGACGAATTTAGCCCCGATCTGGTCAGTATCCACGTCCTGCAGGGCCTCGGCTGGAATGCCCTTCGCGTGATCGGTGCGAGGAACATCCCGGTCGTCATCACGCTGCACGATCTGAGCCTCGCCTGCGTGAGGATGGCGATGTTTAGGAACGGCCGGGAATGCGAAAGCCTCTGCGCGCCATGCGCGTTTTCGTCCAGGGCGAAACTCGCCTTCCTCCGCTCCGTTCCACGGCTGGGCTTTGTGTCGCCTTCGCTCGCCATTCTTCGCCGTTTGTCGGCGCTTCAGCCGCTTCAGCGATGGGCCCAGGCCCATATCCTCAATCCCAACAAATCGCCGACGCCGACGGTCGAGAGAAGCCTGTCCGGGATCATCCGTTTCCTGTATGTCGGACGTCTGCATGAATCCAAAGGATTGTACGTTCTGCTCGAGGCCATCGAGCCGCTGGCGGCCCGGCACGAGTTCAAGCTGACGCTGGTGGGAACCGGCCCCAGCGAAGACGATCTCAAGCGGCGCTTTGGCCATCATCGCTGGCTCGAATTCACCGGGCATGTTTCGGTCCAGGACGTCACCAACCGGATGATGCAGAGCGACCTTCTTCTCGTGCCCTCCGTATGGTTCGAAAATTCGCCCGGCGTGATCATCGAGGCTCTCGGGCGCGGCCTTCCCGTCATGGGAAGCAACGCGGGCGGAATACCGGAGCTCGTGACACACGAGAAAAACGGTGTCCTTGTGGAGGCCGGCGATGTAAGAGCCTGGAGCGCGGCGATAGAGGGAATCCTCGATCATCCGGAGCGTCTCGACGCGTACAAGGACAGCGCCGACGCAGCCATGCAGGAATTCGATCAGGATACTCTGGGGCGGCGCGTTGTTGCCTTCTACGAAAAAGTGAGGACGCAACCGGCATGAACTCCCACTCGACTGAGCAGCCGGTGGCCGGCGCAACAAGCAGGTACAGCCAGGACGACTACGCGGTCGACAATCCGGACTGGCACGAGGACGACGCGCCGTGGAAGGCTGCGCATATCCGGACGATCCTGGAGCGTAACAACATCCAGTGGAGCACGCTTGCCGACATCGGCTGCGGGACGGGTGCGATCGTCGGAATCCTCTCCAAGAACTACCCGCAATCGCGGATGGAAGGATTTGAGGTCTCGCCCTATGCCCACGACCTCTCGCGCAAACGGGCGTCCGACAACCTGAGCTTCAGCATGGAGAATGCTTTCCAAAGCGGGAAGCAGTTCGACGTGACCATGGCGATCGACGTTGTGGAGCACGTCGAAAATCCCTTCGAATTCCTCAGGGCGATGCAGACGATGTCGCGCTGGCAGGTCACCCACATTCCGCTCGACATGAATGCTCTCGCAGTCGGGCGCGGCTGGGTGTTGCCCGAAGCCCGTCGCGCACTGGGGCATATCCATTATTTCTCGCGGGACAGCGCGCTGTCGATGGTCGCGGAGGCGGGCCTGGAGACGATCGACAGCTTCTATACGGCCTGGGCCATCGACCAGTCGTACAAGACCTGGAAGAAGCGGCTGGCCGCATGGCCGCGGCGATTGGCGTTTCGTGCCGCTCCCGACGCCACGGTTCGGCTCGTGGGCGGATGGTCCCTCATGGTCCTCAGCCGTTCGAAGCCGGCCTAAGCCCGCGAAGTCGTTGAAGCATGGCTGATGTCTTCCTGAATGGCCGGTTCCTCTCGCAGTCCCTGAGCGGTGTTCAGCGGTTTGCGGCGGAAATCGTCAAGGCCATCGATCAATTGATCGATCGGCAGCAACTGCCTGCCCGGCTGAGCGACGCACGCTGGACCCTGCTGGTGCCTTCGAATGCCGAGGAGCGTCTTGCGCTGAAGCACGTCCGCGTCGAAAGCGTCGGAACGCGAACGGGACATGCCTGGGACCAGATCGATCTCGCAATGGCAGCGCGTAAGGGCACGCTCATCAGCCTCGCCAATTCCGGGCCCGTGCTCCATCGCCGGCATCACATCGTCATCCATGATGCGCAGGTGTTTCGCCATCCCGAGTTCTTCAGCCGCAGCTATGCGACCTTCCATCGCGGCCTTGGATGGCTTTATTCAAGGACCGCGAACCTCATCACGGTCTCGAAGTTCTCCCGGAGCGAACTCTCGGCTGTGCTCGGTGTCGCGCCCGATGCCATCACGGTCTGCTCGAACAGCGCGGAACATCTAGCGGGAGTCCAACCGGACCCTTCGATCCTCGAGCGGTTCGAGCTCGGTCAGGGCAAGTATTTCCTGGCGATCGGGTCGACGAAAAAGAACAAGAACATCCGCCTCGCAACCGACGCGATCAAGTCGATCCCGGCATCCCATCGGCTCGTGATCGTCGGTGGGCAGGATGAACGCGTCTTCCGGCACTCGGGGCCGATCGCCGATGAGCGCGTGGTGCGTGTCGGGCAGATCTCCGATGAGGCGATCGCCGCACTGTACCAGCACGCGGCGGCATTGATCTTTCCGAGCTTCTACGAGGGTTTTGGCGTGCCTCCGCTCGAGGCGATGCTGTTCGGCTGCCCGGTGATCGCCTCGGATATCGCCGTGCTGCGCGAAATCTGCGGTGACGCGGCCGAATTTTGCAGTCCGACCGATCCAGGCCAATTGTCGCGCCTGATGCTCGATCGGATCGAGAAGGGGCCGCTGTCTGCGGCCGAGCAGCAACGTCAGGCCGGGCGGCTGGCACAATATACCTGGACGTCGTCGGCGCTCGCGCTGCTGAACTCGATATAGCCGCGTCTCATGCCACGGGCAGGCGGGGCAACCCGACGCAGCAACCGCGATCTGAAGCTCGCCAGGAACGTGGCGGCGTCGATCAGTCAGACGAGGGTGCCGGAGCGCGTCCCTGATAGTTCGATGCGGCCGTCGCGGTCCTCGTAGGGGCAAACAGGTTCTGCATCGAGCGGGCATTCAGCAGGGGGGCTTCGATCAGGCGATGGAAAGCGAAGGCCGCCAGCTGGCAGATGACCAGGATCGCCACAAAATACACGGCGTGCGGTATCGCGACCGACTGGTCGATCTTGACCGCGACCTTCACGAGCAGCGAGATCAGCGGATAATGGATGAGATAGAGCGCATATGACGCCGCGCCTGCCTCCTCCAGCGGGGCAATTCGCCGGTTCAGGTATGGCATCGAGCACGCGCCGTAGATGATCCCAGCCGCGCCAAGCCCGAACAGCAGGAGCTCGGCCTTTGCGGGGATCTGCTTGGAGATCCCGAAGTAGAACGTGACGGCGAAGACGATCAGGCCGGCGAAGAGGAAAAACGGACCGCCGGCGGAATATTTGCGAACGTAGAGCCACGCAATGCCGGCCCCTGCGAGGAAAAGCAGGTGGTTGTTGTTGAAGATGAAATCGATCAACCAGCCTTTGCCGTCGATCAGCGCGAGAGGCAGGCCAACAAGGCCCCAGGCGATCAGAAGGCCGAAGCCAATTCGTCGATTCCACAGGAAGACGGCGAACATCGCGTAGAAGAGAATTTCGTGACGAAGCGTCCACTCCGTCGCCAGGATGACCTCTTCCTTCACCGGCAGGATCAGGAGCGACAGGATGACGTCGCTGCCATCAGGCACTCTCGTGGAGAAACCGAGAAACGACAGGATGATCAGGGGAACGAGCACGATCCAGAGCGACGGATAGAGGCGGCGGAAGCGTTTGGCCACGAACCGGGCGATGGCGCTGCCGTTACCCTCGGGATCGCGATGATGCGCCAGGTAGATGACGAAGCCGCTCAGGACGAAAAACAGCTGAACGCCCGAATGGCCCGCCTTGAACAACGGAAACGTGGCGGTGCCGAAATATTTCGGCATCAGCATGGTCACCTCGCAGTGATAGCCCACGACGAGCAGCGCCGCGATGCCACGGATCCAGTTCAACTGCAGCAGTTGTCCTTGCCGTGGCGCCTGGGTTGTTCTCGGAAGTTCGGGCTTCATGAAAAATGACTTCCTTCGTCAAGTCGCAGCGTGAGGAGGCCGATGCCTGGAGCTCAGCCCGTGCGCTTGCTGATCCTGTCCACGCCAGGGGGCCGGAACAGCGGCACGGCAAAGCGCGACTTGAACAGAAGGAGGCTGCGAATATGCGTCCTTCCTGCGAATGTGAGAGGACCGGCAGCGCTCGACCGCTGATGGTCGTGGACCAGCTTGGCTCCGGGGATGCCCTTGATCCTGTGTCCCGCCCGCCAGAGACGAGCGCAGAGATCGACATCCTCCATGTACAGGAAATAGCTCTCGTCCATTCCCTGGATCTGCTCATAGGCCGTGCGCCGGACGACGAAGCCCGTGCCCATCACCCATTCCGCATCGAACGGCTTGCCGGTCTCCCAGGCGTCCTTCATCAGGTGCTTGTCGGTGCGCCCGGGCACCATGGCTCCGATCCAGTCCACGCGCCTGGCAAGGACGTCGAACACCGAGTAGAAGCGCCGGGCCGAGTATTGCCGGCTTCCGTCGGGGTTGACGAGGTCGAGCCCGACCAGGGCGGTTTCCGGGCTCTGCTCCATGAAGTCGACGACCGGAGCAACGCTGTTGAACTCGAAATAGGTGTCGGGATTCAGGATGAGAAGATAATCGGCGGTGGTGTTCGCCACGCCCAGATTCACGCCGGCGCCGAAGCCGCCATTGTGGTCTGAGACAACAGTCCGAATGTTGGGCAGGGCCTTGCGGACTTCGTCGATCGAGTTGTCTCCGGAGCAGTTGTCAACGACCAGCACGCCGTCCGGATCCACCACGCCATGCTCCAGCATCGACTTGACGCAGCGAATGGTCAGTCGAGCGGTTCTGAAATTGACGATGACCGCCTGGACCTTGCCAGAGCTGCTCACCGGGCGGGATTCCTGCAGAGTTGAAGGCTCGGTCATGCAAACACGCGCTCGCTATGACAAGCCGCGTCCATGGCGGGATTGCCGCCTCCATGTGACGTCACAACTGCTGCTGATCCTTGGCATGGGTTCCGATGTTCCTGGATGTGCTCGGCGGCTCTTGTCGATCTTGATGCGGTCATACCATAACTTTCCGACTGACCCCCGTCGCAAACTCAGCCGGAGAGCCTCTATTTTCAGCGAGAGTCTGCACGACTAACATGCACTAACCCAGATTCTGAAGAAGCGACTGCGCAACCCTGTGAGGTGCGAACGCATCTCGGACTTCGGCGACGGTCTCTGTGGACAGACGTTCGCCGGAATTCAAACAAGCGGTCATCTGTTCCGCCCACGCGTCGACATTGGTTGGATCGGCGACGTATTCCGCCTTGCCCAGGGTTGCTTCGGGAAGCGATGTCACGCCGCTGACCAGCGTCGGCACCCCGAAGCCCATCGCCTCCGCCGCCGGCATGCCGAAGCCCTCGTAGAGAGAGGGCAAGACGAAGAGCCGAGCGTTTCGGTAGAGTTCGCCGAGATCCGCATCCGACAAGATACCCGTCATCACGATGCGAGCCGCGGTCTTCTCACTCGCATTCTCGCGTATCAGGCGCGTCTTCTCGTCCGAGGCCTTGCCGGCGAGATACAGTTCGATCTCGGGATTCGATTGGGCCACCCGGTCGAACGCCTTGATGAGGACGCCCAGGTTCTTGTGCGGGAAGGGATGGCTGACGGTGAGGACGTAAGGCCGGCCCGCAAGCTTGCGGGTTGCCTCGCTGATCTCGCCCTGCTCGAGCCGGGCCCATTCGATGGCGTTGTAGATGACCTTGCACTTGTCGGCCGCCGCGTCGCCGAAATGCTGGCGAACATATTCCTTCTCGGAATTGGAGATCAGGAACACGAGGTCTGCCGTCTGGAACATCCGCGGGAGATAAAAGTCGAGCCAGGCCTTCCTCTTGCTGGAATGGTACTGCGGCAGCACCTTGTACTGAATGTCGTGGAGGATCACGGCCGATTTCGCCCGGCTGCCGGGGCGCCGCGGCGGAAGGAAATAGTTCGGATAGACCGCCCAGCCATTCCCCGACCTTCGCCATTCGAACAGGAGTTCCTCGGCGAAGCGGCTGTTCTTGCCGGGAAGCGGGTATTGCCGCTGCTGCGCGATCCCCGGGCTCTTCGCCATCCATCGCAGGAATTCGGGCGACAGGCGATCCGGATCGGAAAACGCGAGCGTCAACGCGGCCTTCGCCTTGTCGAGCCCGTGAATGAGGTTGTAGATCGCCGATTCAGTGCCGCCGATCTTGTGATGATGTATCGCAAACAGCGGAATGGTGAGTTCACTGGGCATTGCTTCGCTTGACTTTGATCGTGCCAACAATGAGCTGAGGTCTCTTTCGAGGGCGGTTTCGCGACGGCATCAGTTCAGCACCCGAATGGTGACCGGTGCGGACGCATCCAGGTCGTAGACGATCGGATTTGGTCCCACGTCGCCCTGAGGGCCCGCGGCCGGCGTGGTCTCGTCGCACATCCGCCGTCCAGATGCCTCAGTCAGGCCGGTCAGGGCGTATCGTGCCTTTACGGTCGCGCCCGACGACCAGAGAACGACGCTTTGCCGCGCGCCGCGTCGTGCCCTGAAAACGAACACGTCCGGGAGCGGTTCCTGGATGTCGACGTGATCGGCCCCGCGAACCAGGTCCGTTGCTTCACGTACGAAACAGGCGGCCGGCTTCGGCTCGTCGTTGAACGTATATAGCCCGAAATTGTTCTCCCGGTCCGTCGGACTGGGGCCGATGTTCTTCAATTCATGCACCCAGATGCCCTTGATCCACGGGATGGCGGCGCTCTGCATAATGAACTGCGCGAAATTGTTGCCGGCAACGAGGGGCGGGATCCCACACGGTTCATTGGAGGTCGGCCAGCTGAACTCGGTGACGTAGATCGGCGTGACGGCCCCGCCACGATCCTGCATCAGTTCCTGCTGCAAACGCTTGACCCGGCCGATCAGTTCGGTGGCGGTCCTGTTTTGCGGCTTCAGGCAATGATTGTAGAGATGAACGGACAGGCCATCGGCGCCGTTCAGGACGCCGTCGCGGACAATGGCCCTCGTCCATTTCCAATCGATGTCGTCTCCGACCGCTCCGACGATCACCTGAGCATGTGGGTTGGCGCTCTTGAGGGCGCGAACTCCGGAATTTGCAACGCGGACATAGTTGACCGCCGATCGGGGATCGCTGTCCGGCCCTTCGCCCACCAGCCTCGGCAGGCGCGTGCCCGTGCCGATGTCGATATTCCACTCGTTCCAGATCTCGTAGATCGGATCGAATGGCCGTGTCACCTCGACGACTTTCTTGAGATAGGCATCGAATACGCCGAGCGCGTCATCGGAGATCGGCGGAACGCCTCCCGGTACGGACGAGTTCGCGGCGCCGACATTGAGGACGGGCTTCAATTTCGTTTGCGGCATGAAATTCATCAGCCGCTGCGACTTGACGAGAACCGGCCCTTGCGGCGGAAAGCTGAAGGACTGCCAGGGCAGGTAGTCGCGATACGATGCAGCCCCGATCTGCGCCAGCTCGTGCAGCGCCGTGGTTGCGGAATCGTAGCCGAGCGTGCGAACGAGGCCGAAATGGATGTTTGATCCGATCAGCAGCGTGCCTGCCGGATTGGCGCGAGCGACCGGCGCCAGAGTGACGGTCTTCTCCGCGGCCACGGCGCGATCGGCACCGGCCATCGTGATGCCGCACAACAGGCCCCATGCGACGCCACGACGCAGCACCGCAGAGACCGGCGCGCCGCGGCGTGCCGGATGCGACGCCGTAGCCTCATGGGCTGGCTTGCCGGTCAAAATTCTCATCAGCCTCATTGGCTCGCATGCCCGCGGAAGTTGCGAATCTCGTCGATGAACTTCAGGTATTTTGCGCCCAGATAGTCCTGATCGAATTCGCCGGCGCGCCCCATCGCGTTGGCCTGGTAGCGGCGAAGCGTATCGCGGTCCGACAAGACCTTTTCGAGGCCGTCGCGCCAGGCCTGGACGTCTCCCGGGGGCAGCAGCAGTCCCGTTTCATCGTGCTCGACCAGCTCGGGGATTCCGCCGAAATTGCTGCCGATCACGGGAACGCCGACGCCGAGGGCCTGAATGACGACGCCCGGCGAGTTCTCCAGCCAGATCGAGGGAATGCAAAGCACGTCGCTCGTCGCGATGTGATTGATGGCCTCCTGCAGCGGAACGTGGCCCGTGAAGCTGATCCACGGATGATGGCCAAACCTCTTGCGCAAGGCGGGCTCATGTCCGCCGCCGCCGACGATCGTGAAGGTGAACGGCCAGCGATCCACCAGCCCCTCGGCGGCTTCCAGCAGGCAATCAATTCCCTTGGCCTCGTGCAGCCGTCCGGCGTAGACGAAGCGGACCGCTTCGGACTCGACGCGCTGGACCGTCGGCGTCGGGTACTTGTTCGCGTTGAGAATGTGAGCGGTCGGAAATTGCTTGAGCGGCTGAAACTCGGCATTCCGCTCCAGATTGGCGCGCGACGGCGAGCAGAAGCCGATTCGGCGCATCGACAGAATGCCGCGCCGCTTCACGCCCGCCGACAGCTTGCAGACGCCGCACTGCGTTTCGCAGGTCTTGCCGTCGACGAACATCGTGAGCCGCAGGCACGACAGCGCCAGGTCCGGCATCACGTACATCATCGGCAGATCGCGCTTGGCGAACTCCTGCAGGACGTTGTGTCCGATGCCGGTCAGATAGTGCACATTGCAGAACTCGGGTTTGAATTCGTCGAGCACGCGGCCGACGATGCGCCCATTTCTCGGGTCGAGGTGGTCTTGCAGATGCCACAACGGCTTCAAATAGGTCTCGTCGACGCGCCCCTGTTTGTAGATCGGGTAGGGGCGCGGCATGTAGATGCTCCAGATTCTCATGCCGTCGACCAGCTCGCCGAACTTCTCCTCTTCGCGCGACTTTGCAGCCGTGAGTACGCCGATTTCATGTCCCTGCTTCAGGAGCCAGGACGAGAGGTTGAAAGCAGAGATTTCAGCACCACCGAGCACATTCGGAGGAAACATGGCCGAGACGACCAGAATGCGCATACGTTCAAGCTCCAGAAGATCAGCGGATCCGGGTTCGTTTAGCTGCAGACCCAGCGCCTTTTTATGACGTGCCCGGGCCATCTTGCAGTATCCGGGCCACGTGCTTGGTTCGCCGCTCAGTCACAGTGAAATGAGGCAGCAGAGCGACGCACAACCAGGAGTACTGGAAGCGAACGCGGCGCTGCATGATTGCAGCGCCGCGTTCCCCGTATCACCAGTTTGTGTCTGTTATCGCGTCAGCGTCTGAACGTTAACGGCCGTGTCCGTTCCGGCGAGCATGAGCGAGAAGAACTTGATCAGCTCTGTGCTCGGCGATTCCGACACCACGATTGTGTCGTGATCCCGGATCTGGAAGGAGTCGGCGAAGAACATTCCGTCCGGCTTGCTCCAGTCGAAGTTGTAGACCGTCGGAACCAGTTCGCCGGGGAAGCGTTGCACGTCGATTCCGGCGGACTTGAGCAGATTGCGCGGCTCGAGTCGAAGAACGTAGACCGAGGGCGAATTGGCGCGCGCGCCGTCGAGGCCGCCGGCCTTCGCGATCGCTTCAGCCAGCGTCATCCGGTCGTTTTCGAACGTGAACCTGCGATTGTTGGTGCCGCCGATCGAGCCCGGCGAGGGCGTCGATCCGAAGACCATGAACACGCGCGGTTCCCGTGACAGATAGACGACGTCGCCCGGCGCGAGGAACGCATCCTCTTCAGGATGACGCACGATCGAGCTCATCGTCTCGGTATACGTCTTGCTGCCGCGCTTGATCTTGACCTTGGTTTCCCACGACGGATATTTCGGGCCGCCGGCGCGCGCGATAGCGCCCATCACGCGAATTCCGCCCGGATCGACCGGGAATCGGAGCGGCGCATTGACCTCGCCGAGCACGCTGATCTGGTTGCCGCGCTGTTCGACGACGGAAACGACCGCCTGCGGATCGATCGCGCGGTTCCTGATCCGCTCGCGAACGATGTCGGCCACCGCACGGGCGGTCAGGCCTGCAGCCTTGATCGTGCCGGCATAGGGCACGGTGATGTTGCCGGACTGATCGACCTGCTGGCGAGGGATGTCAACGAAGTTGCCGGGCCGGACGCTGGCCTCGCGCGGAATGAAGAGGCCGCCCGACTGGGCTTCGAACACGGTGACGGTGACGATATCGCCGACGCCGATGGTGATGTCCTTGTAGTCACCACCCGGCAGATTGCGGAAATTGCCGCTGACATGATCGCTGATCGAATTCGCCGACTTCAGGATATTCGGATCGACCGCGAGCAGCGCGTAAGGCACCGGCGGGCTGGGCGCGACCGTCAGCGCCGCATTGGTGACGACTGAAGCCCCGTTCGGCGCATCTTGTGGCGTAAACCCCGCGCAGCCGGCCAGGCAAATGGCAGAGATCGCAAGCGTGGGAGAAAATCTGAAAATCGATGCCAACAAAACGCGCGTCCTATCTCACTCTTAGCCTGCTTGAAGTTCTTAGCAGTCGCACCAATTGAGACCAAGTCTGGATGAGGTAGCAACGGACCATTGAAAGTCACTGTTGCATTCGGGCCACTTCGTTGCGCTAGAAGACAAACTTGGCCAGATGTTTCGGCGATGTCGTGATCACCGCTGCGTAAACTTTAAGCAGCTCGTGGTGCGTCTTGTCGATGCTGAACACCGACACAAAACGTTCGTAACCAGCTTCTCCCAGCGCGCGCAAGTTAACGCCAGATGCGCGCCGCAGTCCTGCCACAAGTGCCTTCGTTCCGGCGGGATCGCAGATCAAGCCGGTCACTCCGTCCTCGACGATTTCAGGCAGTGCGCCCGCGCGAAATGCCAGAATCGGTTTGTGCGCGCGCATTGCTTCCAGTGCGACGAAGCCGAAGGCTTCCCAGCGCGACGGAATCACGCAGAGGTCCGCCTGGTCGAGCTGGGCCTCGATGTCCGTGCGCGCGAGCCAGCCCAGAAGGGTGACATTCGAAGGCATGTTGTGGTTGCCTTCCTCGCTGACGACTGCGGATCCGATCATGCGGACGTCAATCGAGGTCTCGAGCTGCTGCGCAGCTTCGATCAGGAAGTCGTACCCTTTTTGACGATCGAGGCGCCCGATAAATAGCACCTTCAGCTTCGACGTGCTCCAACCGGCGTCATCGTGGCTGATATTTGGGCGTTCGTTTCGCATTCCGCTCAGGACGAGGCTGAGCTGGCTTTCCGGGATGCCGGCGTCGCGGGCGGCGGCGTACTCGTTCTGCGAGATGCAGATGATTCTGTCGGTGACCTTGGCGAGCAACCGCTCCGCCAGCTTGGCGACGGCGTTGCTGAAGCGCGAGGTTTCGCGGGAAAAGGCCCAGCCATGCGCGCAGTAAACGATGGCAGGGCGTTTGCGCATGAAAACGAACGCCGTCCGCACGATCAGGCCCGCGAGCGTGGAGTGAACGTGCACGATATCCGGCTTGGTGATCTGCACCTGCCGCATGGTCTCGAGCGCGAGCCTCAGCAGGCTGGGCAAATTCCGGCCCGAGCGGTCAAAGGCGACGATATTGGAATCTGCAATCCCGATCAGGTCGGCCCGATGGTCCGACGGCACGATATAGCACACGTTCTCCTTGCCGAAAGTCTGGCATTGAAGCGCGTGCAATTCGGTAAAATAGGTCGCGATCCCACCGCGGATAGTCTCGGCAACGTGGATGATCTTCAGCCGAGGGGAATCAGACGTCATTCGGAAATTGACTTGATGGAGACATATGCAACCCACACAACAAACACCCGGTCTTCAACGATATTCCTGCTTCCACCCCGGGCAAGCCCAGTGCGGGCCGAGCATCCTTCGCTGACAGACTTAACCAAAACGAGCTTTGTGGCAATTCAGCGCCCCCGCTGAATTTTGCAGGATGCGGCTTCCTGGTCCACCCTTTGCTGATCTCTGGATCGTATACGTAGGCACCAACTCGGCCTCGAATGGTCACGCCATTCGACCCGCCGTTCACCGGTCATTCTCTATATTTCCGTTCGTATGATTGCAACGCGAATATAACGGCACTTCGCGCGCTTGCCGGCGCGCGAAATGACAGAAGAGCGACAAGTGCCGGATCGAGAGGCAGTCTCGCGCGATCCGTGCAGCCTACACGAGCAGGAAATTGTCGTGCGTAAGACTGGTCGAATTGACATGCGCGAGCAGAATCGAAGCGCCGTCGCCCAGATGGACGATCGCGTCTGCTCCCGCCTGTGTGATGTTCAGATGAGCGAAGTCGGGTGCGAACGATTTGGACAGCTGGATGACGTCGTGGTTCGCAGCGGCGCCCGCGTGGAAGCCGGAGATCTGATCGTTGCCGCCGTTGAAGACGAACGTCGTCGAAGCCGCCGCCGTGAACAAGTCGTCGCCGCTGCCGCCCTTCAGCGTGACGCCGGCTGCATTCGCCGTCTCGACATGCGTGCCGTCGGTCTTGAGCAGATCGGTCTTCTGCAGGACGCCCGAGGCGTTGTAGGTCTTGTCCTGCACGCCGGACGACAGGAACGTATAGACGTCCTTCACGCCGCTGCTCTGGGTGACGACCTTGGACGCGAGCTGGCCGGCGTCGTCGTAGTAGGTCGCGGTCGTGCTGCCGTCCGCGCCCGCCTTGAAGGTGTAGTCGAGCGAGCCGTCGGCATGGGTGCGCGTCGCCGACGTCAGCTTGCCGGCGGGGTCGACGTGCTGAACGATGTCGACGTATGACTGGCCGACGACGCCATAGGCATAATTGTCCTGGCTGTTGTCGGCGTGCAGCACGTACATCTTGGCTTTCACGCCGTCCGTGAAGAGGGACGTCGAGGTCGGTCCATCCGCGATCTTGACGATCTCCTGCGTGATCGACCCGGCGGCGTTGAACAATTCGTGGACCAACGATCCATTCGTATGGTGAACCGTCTGGGCGATCTTCGTGCCGTGCTCGTCGTACTGCGTGCCGGTCTTCGTGCCCTGTGAGTCGATGACCTCGGTGGATTCGAGGGTGCCATCGGCATGCGTGCGGACGATCGACGTCAATTGACCAGATGCGTCGACGTGCTGGACGATGTTCTCGTAAGGCAGGCCTTTGATGTCGAACGCGTAGTTGTCCTGACTGTGATCGGCGTTCGTGACGTACATCTTCGTCTTGAGGCCGTCGCTGAAGAACGTCGTCGTTCTGACGCCGCCCGCGGCGGCCACGGTTTCGCTGACGAGCGCGCCGGCCGGGTCGAAATTGTCGGTGGTCTTGATGCCGTCAGCAATCGTGACCTTCTGCGCGTAGCTGCCGTCGGCATGCAGCCGCTCGAACAGCACAAGGTGACCCGCCGCGTCGAACCCGCTGTGCTCGGTCACATAGGCCTTTTGCTTGATGTTCAGCGCGTAGATGTCCCTGGTCCCGTCGGGATGCGAGATCGCCTCGGCGATCTTCACGCCCCTGGCATCGAAGCTGGTCGATGTCGTCGTGCCGTCGGCGCTGCGCGTCTCGGTGTAATCAAGGGTTCCGTCCGCGTGGGTCCTGACGACGGATGTGACAACGCCGCTGGCGTCGACGTGCACAACCTCCGCCACATAGCTCTTTCCCTTGATGTTGTAGAAGAAATTGTCGTTCGAATGGTCAGTATGGGTGACGAACATGGCTGTCTTGACACCCGCATTGAAGAGCGTGGTGCTCGACGAGCCGTCGGCGTTCGTCTTGGTTTCCGACACGAGTGCGCCGGACGAATTGTAATGCTCGTCGGTCGTGCTTCCGTCGGCGGCGATATAGGTCTTCCCGGTCACGGCGCCCGACGCGGATTTGTGTGTCACCTCGGTGACATAGGGTTGACCCGTGATTCCATAGACGAAGATGTCCTTCGACTTGTCGGTATGGGTGACGGTCGTCGTCGTCTTGATCCCCTTTTCATAGGACGATTCAGCGGTCGATCCGTCGGCGTAGGTCACGAGATCGTAGACCGGGAGGCCGGATTGATAGGCTATCTGCTCGGTCGACGTGAGCTTGCCGGTCGAATCGTAATTCTCGGTGAGGCTCCAGGTGGACGCCGAGGTGGTCACCGCGAATGAATAGCCGCCCTTGATCGTCGAAAGCACGCCGCCATAATGCGAGATCATGTAATCCATGGTCTCTTTCGTCGACACGGCGAGAACGTGGGTGTCGGTCAGCGTGATGGATTTGACGGTTCCGGCGGCGTTGAGATCGGACAGGTCGGCCACGATTTCGGCTGCGGTGCCGGTGATGTCGGTCACGGGAGGCGGCGGCGCCGAGGGCGCGGGGGCGTCGATCTCGATGATGAGCGGATGGTCGCTCACCGGGACGGTGAAATCCTGGACGTTGCTGTAGGTCGCGATCGGCTTCCCGCTCTTGAGCGGATCATAGACCGTGACGGTTTTGTGTACGCTGTTCAGGTGGACCTTGGCCTGCTTTGTCGGGTTCGCAATCTCGACGTCCTTGGCGTCGTTCCAGAGCTGCGGTTCGGCCCAAACCACCAGCTCATAGGCTCCATTGCTCTTGCCGAGGACCATGCTGTTGCCCGTCGCGGGCAGATTGTCGATCGTATAGCCGAGCGCCTTGGTGGGCGTGCGGCCGCCGTCGCCATCGTCGGCGAGGAGTGTCGTCAGATTGTGGATCGCAGTCGCGGCCAGCTTCGGTGTGCCGTCCGTATTGAAAAGGCCGAACTTGCCTTCAGGGTCGGAGCTGCTGCCGTGGTCGAGCAACTGGTACAGATACGTCGTGGTGACGCCGTTCCTGAAGGCATCGACGAGTGAATTCAGGATGGACTTGGCCTGCACCAATTGGTCGACGCCGAGGCCATTGTAGCTCGCCAGCGTGGTGTAGCCCGTCTCGGTGATGACGGAAGGGTTGTTGCGTGAGCTGGTGGCCGCGAGGTCGACGGCGAACTTGATGCCGTAGTTCTCGGGTGTGGTTGTCGCCACGTAAGCGTGGGCGTTGGAAAAATCGGAATAGTTCGAGAGGTCGCCGAGCTTGGCGTAGCCCTTCTCGTCGTTCAGTCCCAGCGTCAGGTTGTAGACGGCGACGTTGCCGAGATGTGCATCGGCCTTGACGGCCGTGTAGAGGGCCTTCTGAAACTCGGCGGCAGCATGGAGGGAGGAGCTGCCGTTGTAGCTAAAGGCCTGGATATTAGCCTCGTTGAGACCTTCGATCGCGATGACGCTGTTGGGATATGTTGCCTTGAAGCTGCCGAGGGAAGCGAGGAATTGAGCAATTCCTGCCGAACCCGAAGCCGGCAGATTGGACGTCACGACGAAGTCGAACTTCACGCCGGCTGCGGCAAGCGCATCGACCACGGGGATTGCGGACGGGTCCGTCGGCAGCGAATCCCGGACGGTCGTGACGCCGAGATAGCGCAGGCCGTCGATGATCAGGCTCGAGTTGGCGTAGGTTCCGTACGAGGATGCCGCCGAGTAGGCCGCGTGCGCATTGACTGCGATTGAACCGACGAATGCATGAGCGGAGAGGACGGCGGAAGATGTACTGGTCGTCGTCATGATGCGATTCCAAGTTGAAGGCTTTCACTCACCTCTCTCACGCAACTTGGAAGTTTTCATGTTTGAAGAGATTGGAAATTCGTTTTGTCGCACTGTTTCGATGAGCGCGATGATCGCGTGAGCGTCGCAGCGGCAAACGTGTGCGCGACGGTTCCGCAACGCGCGCATCTGCACGTTCGCACGCCACCGTCATGGAACCCGCGCCTCTTACGTACAAACGACGATGTCGGTTGCGATGAAAAAGCCGGCAGATGCTTCGTTCCTGCTCAGCCGCGCCGCATCGACTTGTGAATCGATCACGCAATTCAGGCCGCGCGTTGTTCAAGTGTTGTTGGCCCGATGTTCATTGCGTGTTTCATGTCGCCGTTGTCGTGACGGCGCAGGATCGTCTGCATGCTTGCGTCTTGCTCGCACAACGGCGAAGCATTGAAGGACTTCTGCACGACAATGGATGCTTGGAAAGCGTGTGGAACTTGCTACATCATTGTTCCGAGGCCGGTGGCAACATCGGCACGAACCGTCCAGCAGGGTGATGAATGAGCATGTGGAGACAGGATCTCAAGCGAAACGCCGCGCGCAACGGTCTGAAGGGCGCGTTGATCGCTTACGTCACGTCACCCGGCTTCGCCCTCATGTCACGCGCGAGGCTCGCGTTCTGGCTGAACGCCCGGGGCAAGGTTGGCAGGCTGTTTTCGCGGTTGGTCTGGCGGTCCACCGTCAGGAATTACGGATGCTACATTGCCCCAACCGCACGGCTCGGAGCCGGCCTATGTCTGCCGCACCCGGTCGGTGTCGTGATCGGCGAAGGCAGTGTGATCGGAACCGACGTCACGATCTACCAGGGCGTCACGCTCGGCCGGGCCTCGCATGAGGTCGACGCCTACCCGTCGATCGGCGATGGTGCGGTGATCTACGCCGGCGCGACCTTGCTGGGGCCAATCAGGATCGGACGCAACGCCGTCGTCGCGGCGCATTCGGTGGTGCTGTCAGACGTGCCGGACTTTGCCACGGTCGTGGGCGCGCCTGCGCGCATCGTCCGCACGTCGAGACCGGACGACGCGCTGCCGGCCGCGGACGTCGGTCGGGCGGCGTCGTCGCGCTAGGCTGCTTCCGGCGCCAGGCCTTGCAACGCGTCCTCGGACTTCGGTGAAACGTCGGAGCGCGGCAGGATCTTGGCGGGAGCGCCGACCGCTATGGAATTGGGCGGCACGTCCTTGAGCACGACCGCATTCGCGCCGATCATGGAATTGCTGCCGATGGTAATGCTGCCGAGGACGACGCATCCGGCCATCAGGGAAGCCCCATCCTCGATCCGCGGCCTGCCCCGGTCGGAGTGATCCTTTCGGCCGATCGTGATGTGCTGCAGCAGCGTCACGCGCTTTCCGATATCGCTGGCGCCGACGACGATTCCATAGGGATGCGGGATATAAAGACCGCCGTCGACATTCGCCGCGAGGGCGATTTCCGAGCCGAACAGCAGGCACGAAAACCACCAGACGATGCGGCGCAGAATCCTGCCGACGAGCGGGACGCGGAAGAGTGCCTCCTGGATGCGCCAGGCAAAGACGAACTGAAAGCCCGGCGTCAACAACAGCATGCGTATAACGAAGGCCGGGGTGACCGGGGTGTGCTCGCGCGAGGCGTAGTGGGCAAGATCCTCTTTGATCTTGTCGACGATCTTGGTCTTCTGGGTCATCAATGTGAGCTCCGCAACGCCGCCTTGGCGCTGGCTAGATCCAAATGGCCTCGCTGGTCGGCAAGGCGGTCTTCGTTTCCACTCATGCGCCACCGTCGGAGGAGTGCGACGCACCGGCCGAGCGAAACGCTCCTGCCAGGAACCAGGCGCGCATGAGCAGCAGGATAATCGCGGTCAGGAAAATTGCAATTCCCGCGCCCGTAAGGCCGTAGGCGACAATGCCGACGCAGGTCATCGCGGTCGAAAGACAGACCCCGATGGTGTTGATGGCAGCGTAGGACGCGTCCTTTTTCGTGCTGAGGAGACCGACATTGCCGAGGTCGGAGCACGAACGCAGCACGGCCGCCGCAAGCAGCAGCAGGAACAGGCCCCGATGCTCGCTCAGCCCTTCCATGGCCATGTAGCGCAGCGCCACCTCGCTTGCCGCGAAAATGGCCACGGCCGCGCCGGTGGAAATCGAGACGACCTTGATGAATTCCACGCGAAGGGCTTCGCGCCATGCCTCGCGATTGCCGCTTGCATAGGTCGCCACGAGAACGGGAAGGGCGGTTTGAACGACCGCGGTCGATACCAGCGTCTGCAGCGAATTGCTCAGCGACCAGAAGAACGTGTAGATGCCCGTCGCCGACAGTCCGAGGAAAAAGCTCACGATGTAGCGGTCGAGATACATGAGTCCGACGAGGCTGACGTCGCTCACATAGATGTGCCAGGATTTCTTGAGACGGTTGGTGATCCAGTCGAAATCGACGTCCCGCGAGAGCACGCTGCCGAGCTTCCACTTTCGGGCCACGATGCCGAGCACGACAAGGGCAAAGACGTTCGAGACGATCCAGGCGCACAGCACCGTCTCGATCGAGCGGAATTGCGGAAATAGCAGGCCGAGGCCGATGACAAAGGGAATCCAGGCAGCGGAGCGAAGCAGAACCAGCACATTGGCGACGATCGCCTTGTCGAGGCCGATCAGCGGCAGATGCAGGTCGAGCCCGATTGTTTCGAGCCACACCAGGACGGCGATCAGCGCGTAGAGGGTTGTGATCGACCGGTGCAGGTAGAACGACAGCACTACCGCCAGGACCGTAGCCAGGCTCAGCGAAACGATTGTGACAAACAGGCGATTCCTGACCCGGATCGCCGCTTCAGCCGGCGACAATCCGACGACCTCGCGCGCCACGAAATAATTCAGGCCCCATCCGATCACCGCCGGCGCAAGGCCGGTCACGCCGACCGTCAACCCATAGACACCGGCCGCGTCGTAGCCGAGATATTTGATGACGTAGAAGGACAGCAGGAATCGAAGCCCGAGCGTCGCCAGTCGAATGAGCACATTCGCGAAGGCAACCAGCTTCTGGGGGACTTGCATTGTCAGGGCACCGATCATCCGTGATGGCGCAGGGCAAGCACATCATCCGAGCGGTGTCAAAGGCGAAGCGTCATCGCGCGGAATAGTGTTTGCTCGTTATGCGCGAAAACGTTCGATCGTTTCGTTGCTCCGCCGAAGTTTTAGCCGCTGTGCCTCATCGCAGGCAGGCACGTTGTCAGAACCGATTGCGCAAGAGCGCTTTCGGGTCAGGTCCCGGCACGCGGTGGCCGGGATAGAGAGGCGTGATTCAGAGCGGCCGGAGGGTTGATATCGCGCGCGGCCGGAATGCAGGGAGGCATCCCGGATGCGACGCGCGTGTCGGCTTGTCGTTTACCTGTGTCGTGAGGCGATCGGCTGGCTGGCTTCCATCGCGATCGCGCAGATCGAGAGTCGGCAGGGCTGGCGCGGTGGGAGGCCATGCGCCGTCCGTCGAAAGTCCAACTGGACGGCCGGGTTTCAGCCCGTACGGTTCCCTCCTGACGCATCGGCGCAAGGCTGGTCGTCGCAGGCGAAGGCCGATCGTGCCGTTCATTCGATCTTAGCCTTCGCGGCGCGATTGCCGGATTCCGGGCAAATGGTCAACGCACCTTTTACCGTTCCGGGCCTAGGCTGGTCAAAAGGCGTGAAAATAGAAGATCCGGGTTAACCAAGGGGAGGGAGGAATGAAGGCGAAACTCACGCGCGATAGCGCGAGGGCGCTTGTCGACGCGGGCTACATGCCTCTGGCGCATTACATCGAGATGTTCGGTGAAGACGCTCCGCCAGAGACGATCTCGCCCAGCATCGTGCCGAAAAAGCGGCGTACCGCACCAGCCAAGAAGCTTGCCGTCGAGGCAGCCCAGGTGAAGCATCCCTCACGCCGTCGCCCCTGACGATCAAGACCTGACCATCAAGATCTGGCGTGGTCGCGCATGTCGCCGGCGGCCGCACTCTGGACCTCGGCCGCGATCTTGCGATCGTGCGTGCCAAGCAGGGCTGCGATGGCATTCCGCAGCCGGACCTCGATCAACTCATAGGTGATCGTCGAGGCGATGACGGAGGTCAGCAGCCCGACAATTACGAACATGGGCCAGACCATCCAGGGTGAATAGCCCTGGGAAACCAGCCGTGCTCCGATGACCTGCAGCGGGTAGAGCGCGAACGGGTGAACGAGATAGAGGCTGTAGCTGATCTTGCCCACGAATTGTGGTGTGGCCCTCGACATCAGCTGCGCAAAGGACGAGGTCGGGTTCAGGACCGTCGAAAACAGGATCAGGCCTGGAAGCAGCCCCAGGAACGGATGAACATACTCCAGCAGCATGTACATCAGCGCCAGGCACGCGACGCTGAGCAGCAGCCCCGATATGCCGCGCGCTCCGATACGCAGGTCGATCGCCCTTAGCGCGAATCCGATCAGGAAATAGGCCGAGATCGGAAACCAGAGAACGGTGACGACGCCCGTCACAACGAGCAGGGCGGTGACCAGCCGGGAGCGCGTCGCGAAATAGAAGGCCGCCGCGAACCACAGATAGAAGATCCACTCGTATGTCAGCGTCCATGCATTCTGCTGCCCGAGCGGCAGGTTCAGAATGTCGGGAAGGAAGAACAGGTTCGCGAGGAAGATCTTCGCATATTCCAGCGCGTCGATCCCCCTGAAGAACTTGTATCCGACCAGCGGCCCGACGACGAACAAAGCGAGATGAAGGATGACGAAGACGGGAAGGATGCGCAGGCAGCGGTCGAGGAAGAATTTCGAGACCAGTTGATGCCGGACGAGGCTCGCCGGGATCAGGTAGCCGCTGATCATGAAGAACACTTCGACCCCCCGGCCGAAGGTTCCGATGATGGCATCGAACCACGACGGCACCTGTGGCAGGAAGCCGGCCGTGAGGGGCATGTCATAGAGATGGACGAGCAGGACGCTGAGCGCAGCAAGGCCGCGCAGCCCCTGTATCGACGGTTCAAAGAGCCGGGCCTGGGCGGCGGAGCCGTGCTGCGCGAAGATATTGTGCCTGCCTTCGGATATCTTCTTGGCGAGATCCTTCGCCCGTTCCGGACCCGATGGCCGTTCCAGAAGAGCCATCACCCGCTTGCAACCTTCAGCAGTTGCGGCGGCGGTGTCATGGCATTGCGGTTCGCGCGTGGCAGCGGCGACGCCTTGCCGAAAACTTCACTGAACGCCATGGTGATCACCAGCAGACCGCTCGCAGGACCGTAACCGAGAACGGTTATGGTGTAGAAGTTCATCACAAAGATGGCGGTGAGCTTGTAGATGTCGCGGGTCCTGGCCACGGCCATGATCACGAAAACCACGAAGAGCACGAAGATCGGACCGAACATCAGGTAGGTTCCGATGTAGAAATTATCCACCGGCACGTAGTAGCTGACCTTGTTCGAGAACAGCTGCTGCGGATAGTTGAAGCAGCCGAGGCCACAACCGGTGAAATATCCCAGCGGCATCAGGTCGTTCATGTAGACGAACGGCAGCTGCCAGCTGTTGTTGATGCGGTCCTGCAGGCTGTACAGGCTCTTGGCGACTCTGCCGAGATTGGTCCCGCTGAACGCCAGCATCAAGGCCGGCGGGACGAGCAGGCAGGTAAAGGACCAGAGCGCGAGCGAACGAAGCGCAGCGAAACGGTGGCGTTCGTCGAACGCGCGAACCAGCAGCAGGGCACCGATATAGATCACCAGGACGCCCAGCGCGGTCTTGTTGGTCGAAACCTGGATCGCATAGAGGGCGGGACCTGCCCAAAGCAGGCACCAGAGCACGCTCTTGCGAATCGACGTGAACACATAGGTGATCAGCACGAAATACGCAGCCATGGTGCTGTCGGCGGCGAACCCCGAGATGCGGCTTTCGCCGCCCGTCCACCACAGCCGCGCCGCGGTGCGCGTCGCGCCGAAGGATTCGTATGAGAAGGCGACCCACGGCAGCCGCGAATGCGCGGACCAGAAGATCCCGATCATCGACGCGAAGAACAGAAAATAGATGACGTTCAGGAGCAGCTTCTGGTCCTTGAACTCGCGGCCGCAGAAGCAGAATCCGACGAAAGCCGGCGCGATCATCTTCATCGAGGAGGCGAGCCCCTTCGTCTCCCCCAGGAACACCCAGCCGAGAAACAGCGCGAAGATCGTATAAAGAACGAGCAGGATGGCGATGATGTTGCCCTGCTTGAACGCATATCTGTACGTGAACGCCGCGACGCAGGCGAATGCAAACAAGTCGGGAACGAACCAGAGGGCGTCCAGATGCGTGAGGCTCGCGTAGTAGCGAAACACGCCGGCGAAGGCGTCGCGGCTGAAATACAGCAGCACCGCGCAGCCTTCGAGGGTAGGCAGCGCCCAGACCGAAAGTGCGGACTCGCGCTTTTCGGCGAGCGGCGTTGTAGGTTGATCCATCGTAGGGCCTTCGGTTAGATCGCGCGTGCTGTCAGAGACCGATAGGCCTGGTCGATAGCGTAGCAAATTGTCTCGATTTTGGTCATTCTACACGTCTGGCTTAATGAAGTGATCGCCGATTCCGCAGCTTGCCGATAGAAATTCAGTGCTTCGTATATCCCGGTTCATCGCGATTGTAGTCTTCGTATTGGCCCCTTTGCCCTTCGGGTCGGTCGATCTGGTCTGGATCTGGATCTGGACGGCGCTTCTGATCGCAAGCTTGTTGACCGCCAATCTTTCCCGCGTTTGCAACTCGGACCTCTGGATTGTCGGACCGGTTGGGGCGATCCTGCTGCTATTATGTGCACTCACGATTCTTCAAATCTCCCCCGGGGCGAGTGATGCGCTCGCCGATCCTTCCTGGCGGATTGCCAGGGATGTCGCGGGGATGACGGAGCCAAATCGCATTTCCGCGACTGCATCGGTGCCCTGGATTGCCTTCGGCTCCAGCCTGCTGTTCGGACTCACGTTGTTGCGGGCCTATCTGCTTGCCACTGACGAGCAGGTGGCGAGGCAGGTGTTGAAAGCGATCGCATACGCGGGATTTGCCTATGCGCTCTACGGAATCCTCGCGCATCTCGCGGCGCCGACCATGCTGCTCTGGCGGAGCAAGGAATATTATCTCCCCTATGCGACGGGAACGTTCGTGAACCGCAACACGGCTGCCGTTTTTTGGGGCAGTTGCTCGGTTTTGTTCCTGGGCCGTCTGGCCCCGATTGTATCGAACGCCTTGATGTCCAAGCCGTCGCGCCATGACTACTCATTCACAGACCATCCGGCCACTCTCGCTGTCGGATTTCTGACATGTCTTGTCGCCACTGGCATGACAGGCTCTCGGGCCGGAGTTCTGCTCACTCTGTTGAGCCTTGCCTGCCTCGCCAATCTCCATCTCATGCAACTTCGGTTCCAATCCAGGCATTACTGGCTGGCCACGGGAGCGATCGCGGCGGCCACAATCGTGGGTTTCCTGGTGATCGGCGGCAGCGTGATCGGACGGGTCGGTCTGTTCGGCCTAACCGACGGTCAGCGTGCGGAAGTCTATCGGACCGCACTCGAGATGCTGCGTGGGCACGAATTGTTCGGCATCGGCGTCGGAAATTTCGAGACTGCATTTCCGCCCTACCGTCCGGAAAGTCTCGGCAGTCAGGGCATCTGGGACAAGGTGCACAGCACGCCGCTGGAAATGATCGTGTCGGTCGGACTTCCCCTGGGAGCGACAATATGCGTCATCGCGGCTTTCTTTTGGGCGCGAATGCTGTGGGGCGCCTTCTCGCGACTTCGTGACCGGGAAATTCCTGCAATGGCCGCTTCGGTGTTTCTGCTCGGAGTGTTGCATTCGTGTATCGATTTCTCGCTACAAATTGCTGGCTTTGCAGTGGTGTTCGCGGCTATTTCAGGCTGCGGCCTGGCGCAATCGATCTCGACGACACGACGTCCGCAAAGACGCTAGGCAGTTTACCATCCGTTAAATATAGTCAATCGCATCTTCTAAAATCCTGTATGTCTGACACATGTCTTTTCTTGGAAGGAATTGGGGTTCCCAGATGCGCATGATACCCGGGTTGGTGATTGCATTGCTGCTGGCACCATCGACATCCAACGCGGCGACAGCCGTCGACGTAGCCTGCGCGCCCGCTGCCGCAGGTGTGACCGCCGAAAAGGCAACTCAGTTTCTCGACAATCCCGCCGGGCTGCTCGCAGGAATCGCTGAAGGTGAGGAAGGCAGACTCTCCGCGGCGGTTCGCGATTTCGCCACGATGCGTCCCGAGACGGTGGAAGGCATCGGCTCGCTCTCGAGCGCCAGTTCCCCGGCGCAGAACCGCGCGATCGGCGCAGGACTCGGAACGGCAGCATCGACCTGCGTGCTGAGTCATCCGGCGACCGCGATGGCCATCCAGGAAGCCGTCCTGAAGACCGAGAACAACGACCTGATTCAGTCTTTTGTAAGCATCACTGGCGATGTTCCGACCACCGCGATTCCCGGCTCCGACCCGAATGGCGAATCGATCGCGGGAGGTGGGCGCGCCAGCACGGCGGCGCCGGCCGCTGGCTCGGTAAGTAGTTCAACGAGCACAACTTTTACCGGGGCTTCGGCTCCGTCGACGGCGACGTTCTTCTCGGCAGCCTCGGTCACCTCGATCAATCCGCTCGCTCAAACCAGCCCGACGAACTGAGCGAGCGCGCCAATTACGCGCAATTTTACGAAATTGCGCAATTGGGTTGAGAAGTTTCGAGGCTACCGTCTAGCGATCAAGTGTATCGCGGGAGGCGGTAATGAAGCGTCTGGTTGTAGCCCTGTTGGTTCTGAGTTCTTCGTTGCCGTGCCTTGCGGCCGAGCAAGCGACGAGCAAGGGCGTCTTTCTGAAGGAGTCGCAGAACGTTCTGGCTCCGTTGCAGTTTGTGAAATTCTGCATCAACTATTCGCGCGAGTGCGAGCGGAGCTCGCCTGAGGCGCAGTTGCCGGCCCGCGACGTCGCCTTTGCGATGCTCGAAGAGGTCAACGCGAGCGTGAACCAGGCGATCTCGCCTGCGACGAAATCGACCGAGCCGCTGCTGGCGCGCTGGACCATCTCGCCGTCGTCGGGAGATTGCAACGACTACGCGATCACCAAGCGTCATCTGCTTCTCGAAAAGGGCTTGCCCGCGAGCGCATTGCGTCTTGCGGTGGTCTATGCGCCCGCTGGTGGACACCTCGTCTTGATCGCGCGGCTGCAGGACGGTGACTATGTTTTGGACAATCTCACCTCCGACGTTCGCGATTGGCGCGGATCGAGCTATCAGTGGGTGTCGATGGAATCCGGCGAGGATCCTCGCTTCTGGGTTTCGATCGCCAAGCAAGATCATCGCGATTTTGCCGAAGTCGTGAGCAAGTAAGGAGCCTCGCGAAAAGTCCCGATCGGTTTTCTTTTGCAATGCACAAAGACTTGCCGTATTTATCCGCTAATCGCGGCTAATCCTTTAACTACGGTGAGACCCAGTGCTTCGTAGAGACCGCAGTCGCCTGTTGGGCCTTCATTCGCGTGCTCCGATCCTGGCACGATCAATCCTAGCCGTGGCGTGCGTGACGCTGGCCAGTGTGTCGTCTGCGACGGCACACTGTTTGCCGTTGCTGCTCAGGACTCCGCCTGTCGAGCTTCGCCTCTTCTCGGCCGATCCCGGGCATGTCCTGAAATACGCGAAGAACGACAAGACCAAGATTGAAGGCAAGGTCACCGAATATCTGGCCAGTGATCCCGATCTGCTCCCGCAGATCGGGAAATTGGTGTCGCTGGCTCCGGAGTCGAGCCGGTCGGCAATTGGACGCGGCATGGCTCGGGCCGCGCAGCATTGTGGCCCGATCGAGCCCAAAGTCGTGCAGAGCATTATCGATTACGTCCGGAAGTTGCAGGACTCGTCGGTGAGTGCCGGCTATGCGTCGATCGAGAGCGACGCACCTGTTCAGATTTCGTCACAGAGCAAGCCGGCCCCCCAGTCCAACTCTTTATTTGAGGGAGAATGGAACATGGATGTCGGCAATCCGTTCGCCCCCGTCCCGCTTCCTCTCGAATTGCCGCGATAGAGCAGCATGTATCAGCCGCGAAATACCTTCGACGCCGGACAATCTTCGTCGTTGCCGCTCAACACGGCCGTGTTGACCTTCGAGCGGACGCTCGACATCGTTCGTCGGCAGTGGCCGTTGATCGCCTCTGTCGTGGGCGTGTGTCTGGCCGTGGTGGTGGCCTATGCGCTGACCGCCACACCTTATTACACGAGTTCCGTCAGCATCCTCGTCGATACCCGTCAGGCCGTTCTGAACAAGTCGACTGACGCGGCGAACAGCACGCTGATCGATCCCGGCTTCGTCGAGAGCCAGGTCGAAATTCTCACGTCCGACGATTTGGTACGCTCGGTCGTTGATTCGCTGAACCTCACCAGCGATCCCGAATACACCCAGCCGGACATGATCTCCTCCGTCGTCGGGACGATCGTCAATCTGCTCGGTCTCGGCGAGCCGGAATCCAAGGATTTCGTGAAGCGGATGGTGGTCGCCAGCCTCAAGAAGAATCTGAAGGTGGAGCGTGTCGGCGTCACCTACGTGCTGACCATGTCGTTCCGCTCGACGGTGCCCGAGAAGGCAGCGAAGATCGCCAACGCCTTGGCGGACGCGTACATGACCAGCGTCCTTGAAGCCAAGTATCAGTCCACCAAGCGGGCCAGCGAATGGCTGCAACGGCGAAGCGCCGAGCTGCAGCAGCAGGCGATGGAGGCCGATCGGGCGGTCCAGACCTTCAAGGCCGAGAACAACATCGTCGGCACGAGCAAGGGCTTGATGAACGAGCAGCAGCTCTCCGACGTCAACACCCAGTTGATCCAGGCGCGCGCCGGCACCGCGGAAGCCAAGGCCAGGCTCGACCGAATCAACGCGATCACGGACCAGGATCTGGCTCAGCCGACCGTGACGGACGCGCTCAGCAACACCGTGATCACGCGACTGCGCGCGCAATATCTCGATCTCGCCGCCCAGTATGCCGATTGGTCGAACAAGTACGGCAAGGACCACCAGGCCTCGGTCAACCTGGCGTCCCGCATGCAGGAACTGCGGCGGGCGATCAAGGACGAGGTCAAGCGCATCGCCGACGCCTACAAGAGCGACTACGAGATCGCGCGCAGCCGGGAGAGTTCGCTGGAAGCGGATCTCAACAAGCTCGTGAGCCAATCCGGCAGCGCCAGCCAGGCCCAGGTGAAGCTGCGCAATCTGGAGAGCGCCGCCGACACCTACCGGACGCTGTACAACAACTTCCTGCAGCAATTGCAGGAAGCGACGCAGAACCAGAGTTTCCCGATCAGCGAAGCCAGAATCATCAGCACGGCCCAGAAGGCGGACAAGAAGAGCTGGCCGAAGACGGGCCTGCTGCTCCTGGGCGGCCTCATCGGAGGCCTGTGCTTCGGCCTCGGCGGTGCCGTCGGCAAGGAAATGCTGACCGAAGTGCTGCGCACGCCGTCGGAGGTCGAGGCCGAGACGGCGCTGCAGTGCCTTGGCACCCTGCCGGAGCTTCGCCCCGACGCCGCGGATGGGTCGTCCTCGGACGTGCGCGGGGCGGCGTTGACGCGATACGCGCTCGAACATCCGTTCTCGCGATTCGCCGAAACGCTGCGCAACATCAAGACCGCCGTCGACCTGTCGCGCCTGACCAGGGAAACGAACGTCATTGCCGTCGTCTCCTCGCTCCCGAAGGAGGGCAAGACGACCGTCGCCGCGAATCTCGCGCACCTGGCTGCCCTCGCCGGGCATCGCACGCTGCTGATTGATGGCGATCTGCACACCCAGTCCCTGACGCGGAAGCTCGCCCCCGGCGCCAAGTCCGGTCTCGTCGAGGCCCTCGCCGATCCCGCGCAGTTCGAGCACCACATCCAGGTCGACCGGCAATCCAACCTCAACTTCCTGCCGTCGGTCGTGCGGGCGCGGCTGGTCAATTCGGCCGATGTGCTGTCGTCCCAGTCGATGTCGGATTTCCTCAAGGTGGCGAAGAAGAAGTACGACTACATCTTCGTCGATCTCGCTCCCGTGCTTCCGGTGACGGACGCCAAGGCCGCCGGCCATCTGGTCGACGCCATCGTCTATGTGGTCGAATGGGGCAAGACCCGCCGTGCGGCGGTGAACGAGGCCATCCTCGATCTCGAAGTGTTCCGGAGCAAGATCGTCGGTATCGTGCTGAACCGCGCCAATCCGAAGACGCTGAAGCGCATCGAGTCGTACAAGGGGCGGCACTATTCCGACTATTACGTCGAGCAGGCCTGATCGGAAGCAGGGGACCCGCCGCCCGTCTGCGGTATTTGCGGTCGTCGTCAACGTCGTCGTCGCCGCAATGGCGCTGGTCTGGCTGCTGTCGGTCGCGAGCTATACGTTCCGTCCCACGTTGCAGGATCTCGCCGCGCGTCTGAGCCGCGGTGAGAACTACGACAACGAGGTGCTCCAACGGATTGCGTCCCGCTACGAGGACGCCTCAATCGTATTTTGCGACGCGAGGCAGCGCCGCAACCTGCTCCTGATCAATCTGCGGCTCCTGAGCAATCACCTGGAATCCGGCAGCATCGACGCGCTCGATGCGAGCCTGCAGAACGTGACGCGCTCGGCGAAGCAACTGATCGCATGCTCGCCCTCGGAATCGATCGCATGGCTGGCCTTGTACTGGGTCGAGATTCGGGCCGGAGGCTTTGGCCCGACCGCGATTTCCTATCTCACCCAGTCCTATCGTTTCGGGCCGCACGAGATCTGGGTTCAGCTGTTCCGCGCGCCGCTGGCGCTGCGTGCCTACGGCTTCCTGCCTGACGACCTCAAGCGGCAGACCCGCGCCGATTTCGACGACATTATCGGCGCTCGTCTGTTTCCGACCGCGGTTCTGATGTATCAAGCCGCATCGCAAGCAACCCAGGCGGTGCTGCTCGAGGGCATGTGCACCGATCCGGTCGAGGTGAGGCTCATCTTCCGTCGCTTTGCCGAGAGCCGCGGGCTGCGCATTACGCATGCGTGCTTCGCCGAGCCCGGCAATCCCGTCCGCGGCTAGTGGCAGGTTTCCTGTCGCGCATGAAGCGCCGGCGCCCCGATGCTGCCGTGCACGAAACTGCCGAAATCCGAGCCTTGCTTCGGACGTATCAGTCTGGCATTGCAGTGCGGTAAGGACGAAGCGACGAGTTGATCATGGCTCCTGTGATTGTGACCGGCGCTGCCGGCTTTATCGGCATGCATGTGTGTGAGCGTCTGCTCGCGCGCGGAGAACAAGTCGTCGGTATCGATGCGTTCACGCCATACTACGATCCCGCGCTGAAACACGCGCGCCTCGCAACGCTCGAGCACCGTCCAGGGTTCAAGTTCTACGAGATCGATCTGGCCGATTTCGCCGCGGTGACGCGTGTCTTTGATGAGGTCTCGCCCGATCGCGTCGTGCATCTGGCGGCGCAGCCCGGTGTGCGCGCCTCGATCGACGATCCCATCACCAGCATCCGCGCCAATTGCGACGGCTTCGTCACCGTGCTCGAGGCCGGCCGTCGCCATGGCCTTGCGCATCTCGTCTATGCCTCGTCGAGCTCCGTCTACGGTGCCAACCGCACTTTGCCGTATTCGACCGAGCATTCGGTGAACCATCCCGTCAGCCTCTACGCCGCCAGCAAGAAGGCGAACGAGCTGATGGCGCACACCTTCGCGCATGTTCACAAGCTGCCGGTGACGGGCCTGCGCTTCTTCACCGTGTACGGTCCGTGGGGCCGGCCCGACATGGCCGCCTGGCTGTTCACGCGTGCGATCTTCGCCAATGAGCCGATCAAGATCTTCAACAACGGCGACATGTGGCGCGACTTCACCTATGTCGACGACATCGTCGAAGGCGTGATCCGCACGCTCGACCGGCCGGCGGCGCCGAACCCTGCGTGGAACGCGGAGCGGCCCGAAAATTCGTCGAGCTATGCGCCGTATCGCGTCTACAACATCGGTAACAACAGGTCGGTCAAGCTGCTCGAGTTCGTCGAAACGCTGGAGAAGATCATCGGCAAGCCCGCGATCCGCCAGTTGCTGCCGATGCAGCCGGGCGACGTGCTGGAAACGCGCGCCGATATTTCCGCTCTCCAGCGCGACGTGGGCTTCTCGCCGTCGACGTCCATTGCGGACGGGCTCGACCGTTTTGTCGCGTGGTATCGCAAGTATCACAACCTCTGAGTCCGCAATCGGCGCAGCTTGTGCGCCGTCCGTGAACCTCCGTTCGTGCCGTGGTTCTTGCGTGCCTGATCACCGGTGATCTTCAGCGAGTGTGAAGACGCGCCTCGACTTGGAACGCGCGCATATCCGGCACTTCTCTCGCATACGTAGAATGCACAATTGCATGTCCCGTATTCAAAAAGATGTCCGGAATTCCTGTCACGCGATGCGGCTAAGGTTTGTTCGTTCAGCGAAGCAGCGTGCCCTAATGTTGTGCGTGCGGCCTGATAGAGAAATGTCTAGGGTGTTCAGTGGAACATCCGTCTTCAACGGAAAGAGTTTTTCATGCGAATCGCGATGATCGGAACGGGCTATGTGGGACTGGTGTCCGGAGCCTGCTTTGCGGATTTCGGTCACGACGTCACCTGCGTCGACAAGGACGAGAAGAAGATCGCAGCCCTTCACCGTGGCGAGATCCCGATCTACGAGCCCGGCCTCGACGAGTTGGTCGCAACCAACGTGAAGGCCAAGCGGCTCGACTTCACCACCGACCTGTCGAAGCCGGTCGCGGACGCTGATGCGGTCTTCATCGCGGTCGGTACGCCGTCGCGCCGCGGCGACGGCCATGCCGATTTGTCCTACGTCTATGCTGCCGCGAAGGAGATCGCGCAGTCGCTGTCTGGCTTCACCGTCGTGGTGACGAAGTCGACCGTGCCCGTCGGCACCGGCGACGAGGTTGAACGCATCATCCGCGAGACCAACCCGAAGGCGGACGTCGTCGTCGCTTCCAATCCGGAGTTCCTGCGCGAGGGCGCCGCGATCCGCGACTTCAAGTTTCCGGATCGCGTCGTGGTCGGCACCTCCGATGAGCGTGGCCGCAAGGTGATGGGCGACATCTATCGTCCGCTGTCGCTGAACCAGGCGCCGCTGATGTTCACCGCGCGCCGCACCGCGGAGATGATCAAATACGCGGCGAACGCGTTCCTCGCGACCAAGATCACCTTCATCAACGAGATCGCCGATCTCTCGGAAAAGGTTGGTGCCAACGTGCAGGAGGTCGCGCGCGGCATTGGCCTCGACAACCGCATCGGCACCAAGTTCCTGCATGCCGGCCCCGGCTTTGGCGGCTCGTGCTTCCCCAAGGACACCAAAGCGCTGATCAAGATCGCGCAGGACTACGACGTGTCCTTGCGCATCGTTGAATCCGTGCTGGCGGTCAACGAGAACCGCAAGCGCGCGATGGCCCGCAAGGTGAGCCAGGCGCTCGGTGGCGGCTTGCGCGGCAAGACCATCGGCGTGCTCGGCCTTACCTTCAAGCCCGACACCGACGACATGCGCGACGCTCCGTCGATCCCGCTGGTGACCGGTCTGATCGACATGGGTGCGAAGGTGAAAGCGTTCGACCCTGTGGGCATGGAGCAGGCCAAGGGCGAGCTGCCGAACATCACCTATTGCGAGGATGCCTATTCCTGCGCGCAAAGTGCCGATGCACTCGTCATCGTCACCGAATGGGTACAGTTCCGCGCGCTCGATCTCGATCGGCTGAAGAGCGTCATGGCACAGCCCGTCGTCGTTGACCTCCGCAACATCTATCGTCCGGAGGAGATGGTTGCCGCCGGCTTCACCTACGATAGCGTCGGACGGTCACCGCAGGCCTGAGCAAGCCGTTTCAGTTGAGCTTCGCCCGCCTCGTCCTGGGGCGGGCGAAATCGTTTCTGATGCGATATGATCGGGCCGCGCGCGGCGACCCACGCTTGGTTTCGTCAGCCTCGCTGCTTCCATGGAGATGACCATGACCGACGACACGCACACGATCCGCAGCGGTGGCCTCTCTGCGACCGTCAAGGCGCAGGGCGCCGAGATGTGCTCGCTGAGAAGCGACGCCGGGATCGAATTTGTCTGGCAGGCCGCGCCGGCCTGGCCGCGCCATGCGCCGCTGCTGTTTCCGATCGTCGGACGTCTCGCCAACGACGAATTGCGGCATCGGGGCAAAACGTACCGCATGACGCAGCACGGCTTTGCGCGCGACAGCCGCTTTCGCTGGGCGGAGCGCGGCGAAAGCCGCTGCGTGCTCGTGCTCGAGGACAACGAGACGACGCGGGCGCTCTATCCGTTCGCGTTCCGTCTGACGGCCGTCTACACGATCGACGAGACCGGTCTCGATCTCTCGCTCACGGTCGCGAACACCGGCAGCGAAACCTTGCCGGCGTCGCTCGGTGGTCATCCCGCCTTCAATTGGCCGCTCCAGCCTGGCGCGGCGAAGGAGAGCTATGCGCTGACCTTCGCGAACGCGGAGTCCTCTCCCGTTCGCCGTCTCGACGGCGGTCTGCTGCGTGGAACACCTGAGCCTAGCCCGGTCCAGGGCGCGTCACTTGCCTTATCCGACTCCCTGTTCGTCGATGATGCGATCCTCTTCGACCGGATCGAGAGCCATTCGGTGCGCTACGCGGCCGGGCAGGGCGCAGCCGCCGGTCCCTCGCTGAAAATGTCATGGCAGGGTTTTCGCGAGCTCGGCGTCTGGTCGAAACCGTCGGGCGCGCCGTTCCTCTGCATCGAGCCGTGGCGTGGCCATGCCAGTCCCGCCGGCTTTGACGGCGAGTTCAGCGACAAGCCCGGCCTGATGCATATCGCGCCCGGCGCCGAAGAGCGGTTGTCGTTCCGGATCGAGGTCGCATCGTCCTGAGTTAGACTTCGATCCGCGTCAGGTCTTCGCCGAGTACGACAGGACCGGAATAATCCCGCCGGATATCGGCGAGCAGCGCGTCCAGCATGGCATCGTCGGTGCGGGGACGGTGATGCGTCAGCGCGAGCTTCTTCACGCCGGCCTTGGCCGCGACCTTGCCGACGGTGTCGCCACAGGCGATCGTGTATTTCGCCAGCCGGCGCAGATGCTCGTTGTTGATCTCGGGCGTTGCGAGAAAGCAGACCTGGACGAGCAGATCGGCGCCTTCGGCCAGCCGCTCGAGGCCGGGGCAGGGGACCGTGTCGCCGGAGATCGCGATGACCTTTCCCTCCGCCTCGAAGCGATAGCCGAGACACATCCAGCGCGCCAGAAACGCCGGCGACATGTCGAGCCCGTCGCCATGCGAGACGAGTTCGGCGCTGATCTTCCAGCGGCCGGTGTCGAGAACGGGACCCGGAATGATGTCGGTTGCGACGACCGGCTTCCATCCGCCGAAGGTCGGCTCGCCCTGATCCCGCCAGGCAATGTCCTTGTCGTAGACCTGCGTGACCAGCGTGTTGACCAGCCGTTCGGTGTCCGGCGGTCCGTAGATGCGCAGCTCGTCCTTGCGTCCATGCATCCAGGAATTGAGCATCACGTCGTAGAGGTCGCCGATGTGGTCGAAATGGTGATGGGTGAGAAAGACCGTGTTGATGGCGCCGAGCGGCACGCCGGCCTTGCTGAGCTGCACCATGACGCCGCGGCCTGCGTCGAACAGGATGTTCTCGTCACCGAGCCTGATCAGCGTGGTCGTCGCCATGCGGCGTGGGTCGGGGCGCGGACCGCCGGTGCCGAGCAATATGACTTCCATGGCGCTCACTCCAGCGCGCAGATGTTTTGAGTGCACAGAGTAAAGTCGAAGGCGGCGGCGAGGCAAGCGGATGTAGAACTTGCGTAGCGCGCTGGTTTTTGCGCGTCGCGTCCATGCCAGGCTACTTCGTCGTGGCCCTGACGATGTCGAACAGGTCAGCATTTCAACCGCACATGAGCCGAGGTCGACGCGATGGTTGTTCGCGCGCCCGCATTGCCGAAGGTGGCTCGTCATCACGCCCGGCGAGCCCGCGGCGCATCGTCGTTCCCAAAAATCCGAAAAATTTGATAGCCAGAGGTTGTATAAAATGACGAATGTGCGGGGTGGGCGGTATGAAGCCCGCTCTCGCGGGCGCTTTGCGAGGCGCGCCTGCATGATGATGCGCCGGATGAGAAATGTGGGGCAATTCATACTTAATGCGGCAATACCGTGAACAATATTGTTCGGGCTGCACAACACGCCTAATATTCGGCAGGCAATTTCGGGGGCTCGAACCAGCTGTGAATGTACGTTCACAAGACAATGCGTTGCGCGACAGCGTGACTTTTCACACCGGGTCGCCCGCACACAGGACATCCAACATCGTGGCTGATGCTTCACGTCAGGACGTGCGCCCGGCGGGCCGCGAGCGGCTGATCGTTGTCGAAGACGATCCGGTGACGCGGACCATGCTGGTCGGCTATTTCAGCGAGAACAATTTCGACGTCGTCGGCGCCGGCTCGTGCGCGGAGTGCCGCCAGGCGCTGCGTTCGCGCACTGATCTCGTCTTCCTCGACGTGCAGTTGCCCGACGGCGACGGCTTCGAGCTTGCCAAGGAAATCCAGGCGACCAACAACGCGGGCATCATCTTCGTGACCCGCCGCGACACCGACGTGGACCGCATTCTCGGCCTCGAGATCGCCGGCGACCACTACGTCACCAAGCCGATCAATCTGCGCGACCTGCTCGCGCGCGCACGCAGCGTGCTGCGCCGGCGCTCGATCGATCGCAAGGCAGCGCGCAACCACAATTCGATCGCCTTCGGCGACTGGATCATCGACCTGACGCGGCGCGAGCTGCTCGGCGCCGATGGCAAGCCGGTGGCGCTGACGCGCGCCGAATTCGACCTGCTGGCGGCGCTGGTCGGCGCCGACGGCCGGCCGCTCAGCCGCGACTATCTGATCGAGGTCGTCAGCAACCGCCAGGCCGAGGTCGACATCCGCACCGTCGATGCGCTGGTGGCGCGGCTGCGGCGCAAGCTCGTCGGCAGCGGCACGCCCGTGATCGCGACCGTCACCGGCGTCGGCTACAAGCTCGCACTCAGCGAGCGCCTCTAAGAGTCTTATCGCGCGCGGGCGCTCTGGTCCGCCGCGGGCTTCTGCGCAGGTCCGGCCAGCCGGTCGTCGACCGCATAGAGCGTGCACGTCGCCGACCATTTCATGCAGGCATTGAGGGAATCGCGCTGGGCGTCTTCAGCGGTCGTATGCCCCGAACGCCAGCCGTAGCCGCCGTTCGGAGACACCGCAAACGCCTTGTGCGGCATCATGCTGGCGAGATAGCGCGCGAACTCGGCGCGCGCGGCCTCGTTGAGCTGGCTCGGCGGCGGCAGGGGATCGGGCGGACTCAGGATGTCGTGGTTCAGCCCGCGCTCGTGCAGGAAGGTGTCGAGATAGGGCGTCCATTGCGGGCGCGAGGCGACCGAGTAGAGATAGTGGCCGTCGTCGCCATAGGGCGGCGCGGCGATGAACTTCGCGTTACCGCCGGCCTTGCGAAACCCGTCATAGAGCCGGCGCGCAAGATCGGGACCGAAGAAGGAATCGTTGGCCGCATAGACCCACAGCATCGGCACGCGCGAGGTCTTGCCGAAGGTGGCGAAGGCCTGCACCAGTCCATCCTCGTTGCAGACGTCGTCGTCGTCGCGCGAACCGCGGCCGCCGGCAAAGCTGATCGCGGCGACGAGACCCGCCGGCGCCTGCGCCGTCAGCGCGACGGTCGCGAGCCCGCCGGCGGAATGGCCTGCGGCGATCATGCCCGATGTCGTGACGTCGCTCCGCCTTGCCATCGCGTCGATCGCGGCACGCAGATCCGCGACCGCAACCGCCGCTGCCGGCAGATAGGCGGCGTTGGCGCAGCCGCCGACGCTGTCGACGCGGCCGCCGGGCGAGGTGCCGTAGCCGCGCCGCATCACGATCAGCGCGGCGAAGCCGCGCCGGGCATATTCGAGCGCGAGGCCGTAATATTTGTGGGCCGACATTCCTGCGCGGTCGTCGAACTTGCGCGGCGAGCCGTGGCTGAGCAGCGCCAGCGGATAGCGCTTCGTCCCCGCCGGACGCACCAGGAACGCCTCCAGCCCCTGCGGCCCCGCCTCGGTCATCGGAATGCGCAGATCCTCGGTGTAGAACTCCGCGGCCATTGCAGGCGCACCGGCCATGACGAGACCGGCGATCAGCAGAAGCAGGTTTCGCGGAAGGATCATGCGACGATTCGACGGGGCCTCGGTGGTGAGGACCATAGCATGATCTCCAGAGTCGTCCTGGCGAAAGCCAGGACCCATTACCCCAAGCCGTCGTTTGGCGAAGGTTCGTGGTCGGTACGGCTGCCGAACGCCATGGATGGACCTCGCGGTATGGGTCCTGGCTTTCGTCAGGACGACAGCGGAGGTTGTAGCGTCGTCACACCCAAGGAACGCCTTCCCCCTCGCGCGTGTTGTGCATTTGGCGGGGGCTCTCCCGATGCTATGGTGTCCCGCACTCACGACAGACGAGGATCTTTCCAGTGGCTGATGTTCATCCCGCGGCGGGCAAGCAGGTCTCGCCGGACGCGCTCACCAACATTCCACGGCTGGTGACGGCCTATTTCGCGGGCAAGCCCGACGTGGCGGACCCCGCGCAGCGGGTGGCGTTCGGCACCTCCGGCCACCGCGGCACCTCGTTCAAGAACACCTTCAACGAGGGCCACATCCTCGCGACCACGCAGGCGATCTGTGATTACCGCAAGGAAAAGGGGCTGACCGGCCCGCTCTTCATCGGCATCGACACGCATGCGCTGGCCGAGCCCGCACTGGCGAGCGCCGTCGAGGTGTTCGCCGCCAACGGCGTCGAGATCATGATCGACAAGGACGGCGGCTACACGCCGACGCCCGTGATCTCGCACGCGATCCTCACCTACAACAAGGGGCGCACGTCTGGCCTGGCCGATGGCGTCGTCATCACGCCCTCGCACAATCCGCCCGAGGACGGCGGCTACAAATACAATCCGCCGCATGGCGGCCCGGCCGATACCGACGTGACCGGAATCGTCGAGAAACGCGCCAACGCCTATCTCGCCGACGGCCTCAAGGGCGTGAAGCGCATCGACTACGCCAAAGCGCGCAAGGCCGCAAACGTTCACCCCTACGACTTCATCACGCCCTACGTCGCCGATCTCGGCAACGTCGTCGATCTCGATCTCATCAAATCCGCCGGCATCAATATTGGCATCGATCCGCTCGGCGGCGCCGCCGTGCACTACTGGCATCCGATCATCGAGCGCTATGGCCTGAAGGCCACCGTCGTGAACGAGGCGATCGATCCGACCTTCCGCTTCATGACCGTGGATTGGGACGGCAAGATCCGCATGGACTGCTCCTCGCCCTATGCGATGGCCAGCCTGATCGGCATGCGCGACCGCTTCGACGTTGCCTTCGCCAACGACACCGACGCCGACCGCCACGGCATCGTCACGCGCACCGGCGGCCTGATGAATCCCAATCATTATCTGGCGACCGCGATCTCCTATCTGTTTGCGCACCGGCCGAACTGGGGCAAGGATGCCGCGATCGGCAAGACCGTGGTGTCGAGCTCGATCATCGACCGCGTCGCGAAAAAGCTCGGCCGCAAGCTGGTGGAGACGCCGGTCGGCTTCAAATGGTTCGTGGATGGCCTCGTCGGCGGCAGCTTCGGCTTCGGCGGCGAGGAGAGTGCAGGGGCCTCGTTCCTGCGCCGCGACGGCACGGTGTGGACCACCGACAAGGACGGCGTCATCCTCGGCCTGCTCGCCGCGGAGATCATGGCGAAGACCGGCCGCGATCCCAGCCAGTTGTTCAACGACCTCACCGCCGAGCTCGGCGTGCCGCACTATGCGCGCATCGACGTTGCGGCGACCGGGCCGCAGAAGAACATCCTGAAATCGGTCACGCCCGAGCAGCTCGGCCTGAAGGATCTCGCCGGCGATCCGGTTCGCTCGACGCTGAGCAAGGCGCCCGGCAACGGCCAGCCGTTCGGCGGCATCAAGGTCGAGACCGATTTCGGCTGGTTCGCCGCGCGGCCTTCCGGGACGGAGGATGTGTACAAGATCTATGCGGAAAGCTTTCGCAGCACCGAGCACCTGAAGCGGATTCAGGAGGAGGCGCAGGCGGGGCTCGCGAAGGTGTTCCGGGCGTAAGGCGCCCTGAAGGGCAGAACAACCGCGTCCGAGTATTCACGAGAGGTCGTCATGCCCGGGCTTGTCCCGGGCATCCACTGTTCTTAGCGCTGCGAGACAAGGCGTGGATGGCCGGGACAAGCCTGGCCATGACGCTGGTTGAGAGGTCAACGCTAAGCTGTTTCGCGATAATCATGTATACATTATCTTCAGTATAGGTATTATCGTAAGGTATTTTATCGCTTGAACGATTCCATCCCTCCGTTATTGTATACACAACGCATACATAAGCCGCGGGAGTGAGACTGATGACCAAGCCCTTCCCCATGAACGCCTGGTACGCCGCCGCCTGGGACGCGGACGTGAAGCCGGCGCTGCTGCCGCGCACGATCTGCGGCAAGCACATCGTGATGTATCGCAAGGCCGACGGCTCGGTGGCCGCGCTGGAAGACGCCTGCTGGCACCGTCTGGTGCCGCTGTCGAAGGGCCGGCTCGAAGGCGACACGGTCGTCTGCGGCTATCACGGTCTGAAGTACAACGCGCAGGGCCGCTGCACCTTCATGCCCTCGCAGGAGACCATCAATCCGTCGGCCTGCGTGCGCGCCTATCCCGTGGTCGAGCGTCACCGCTACATCTGGCTCTGGATGGGCGATCCCGCGCTGGCCGACCCCGCGCTGGTGCCCGACATGCACTGGAATCACGATCCGGCCTGGGCCGGCGACGGCAAGACCATTCACGTCAATTGCGACTACCGTCTCGTGCTCGACAATCTCATGGATCTCACCCACGAGACCTTCGTGCACGGCTCCTCCATCGGCAACGACGCGGTCGCCGAAGCGCCGTTCGACGTCACCCATGGCGAGAAGACCGTGACGGTGACGCGCTGGATGCGCGGCATCGAAGCGCCGCCGTTCTGGGCGAAACAACTCGGCAAGTCCGGCCTCGTCGACCGCTGGCAGATCATCCGCTTCGAGGCGCCGTGCACCATCGCGATCGACGTCGGCGTCGCGCCGACGGGCACCGGCGCGCCGGAAGGCGACCGCTCGCAGGGCGTCAACGGCTTCGTGCTCAACACCATCACGCCGGAGACCGAGAAGACCTGCCATTATTTCTGGGCCTTCGTCCGCAACTACCAGATCGGCGAACAGCGCATCACCACCGAGATCCGCGATGGCGTTTCCGGCATCTTCCACGAGGACGAGCTGATCCTCGAAGCGCAGCAGCGCGCGATGGACGAGAATCCCGATCGCGTGTTCTACAACCTCAACATCGACGCCGGCGCGATGTGGTCGCGCAAGCTGATCGACAAGATGGTGGCGAAGGAAAACCCGCCGCCGCGCCTTCAGGCCGCGGAGTAGGGCAGGTGAAAGCAGCGCCCGAGCGCGAGGTCGATCGCTCCGTCTCGCAGACCGTGAAGGCGCAGCTCGCGCTGCGCGACCAGATCCTGGCGGGCTCCTTGCGCCCCGGCGAGCGCATCTCCGAGCTGCAGGCGGTGGAGACCACGGGCGCCTCGCGCACCCCGGTGCGCATGGCGCTGGTGCGGCTGGAGGAGGAGGGCCTGCTCGAAGCCATCCCCTCCGGCGGTTTCATGGTGAAGGCGTTCTCCGAGCGCGACATCTCCGATTCCATCGAGGTGCGCGGCACGCTGGAGGGCCTCGCCGCGCGCTTTGCCGCCGAGCGCGGCGTCTCCGCGCGCGAGCTCGAGCCGCTGAAGGAATGCTCGGCCGCGATCGACGAATTGCTGCGCCAGGTGCCGATCTCGGTCGATGCCTTCTCGTCCTACGTCACGCTGAATGCGCGCTTCCACGCGGTGCTCACCGAATTGTCGCGCAGCGCGCCGCTGATCCGGCAGATCGACCGCGCCTCGGCGCTGCCGTTTGCCTCCCCGAGCGGCTTCGTGATGGCGCAGTCGGCGCTGCCGGAAGCGCAGCAGATCCTGATCATCGGACAGGAGCATCACCGCGTCGTCATCGACGCCATCGAGAATCGCGAAGGCGCCCGCGCCGAAGCCATCATGCGCGAGCATGCGCGGCTTGCGGTGCGCAATCTGCGGCTCGCGCTGCGCAACCGCACCCACCTCGACCTCTTGCCGGCGCTCGCGCTGATCAAGACCGCAACCGACTGAGGGCATCGCCATGCGCTTCATCGAAACCTGGACCCCGGCGACGCTGGTCTCGACGCGCGACCTTGCGCCCGGCATCCGCGAATTCCTGATCCGGCCCGATCAGTTCGACGGCGCCGCCTATCCGGTCGGCAGCCACATCAATGTCAGCGTGACCATCGACGGAATGCCGGAAACGCGCTCCTATTCGCTGGTCGGCGAGGTCTCGCCGCACGGCCTCCGCATCGCCGTGCGCCGCGCCGAGGATTCCCGCGGCGGCTCGCGCTACATGTGGCAGCTTAGCCCCGGGGCGCGGCTCGACATCACCCAGCCCGCCTCGCTGCTCGCGGTGGACTGGGCGCGCGAGAACTATTGCCTGATCGCCGGCGGCATCGGCATCACGCCGATCCTCGGCGCCGCGCAGGCGCTGGCGCGGCGCGGAGCCGATGTCACCCTGCATTATGCGGTGCGCTCCCGCACCGAGGCGGCCTATCTCGACGATCTCTCGGGGATGCTCGGCGAGCGCCTCGTCGTGCATGCCGGCGACGAAGGCGGGCGCCTCGATCTCGACGCGCTGTTCGCCGCGTTGCCGCGCGGCGCGCTGGCGCTGTTCTGCGGCCCGATGCGGATGCTGGATGCCGCGCGCCATGCCTGGATCGGCGCCGGCCATCCGCTTCCCGATCTCCGCTACGAGACCTTCGGCTCCAGCGGCTCGCTGCCGACCGAAACGTTTCGCGTGCGCCTGAAGGGCTCCGATGTCGAGCTCGAGATCCCGCGGGAGCGCTCGATGCTGGATGTGCTCAATGCCAGCGGTCACGAGGTGATGTACGACTGCAAGCGCGGCGAATGCGGCCTCTGCGCCATCGACGTGGTCGCGGTCGACGGCGAGATCGACCACCGCGACGTCTTCTTCAGCGACCATCAGAAGCAGAGCAACGAGAAGATCTGCGCCTGCGTCTCCCGCGCGCGGGGCACCATCACGGTGGACACGCTGCTGCGCGCGGACGCGGTCTGACCGAGCTTGCTCAGGTCTCAGGCGCGCTTTCCGCCGACCGAGATGAACGCCATCAGACAGGGCTCCGGCAGTGGGTTGCGCCAGCGATGGCGCGTGCCGTTCTGCACGACGCAGTCGCCCTGACGCAGATGGATTTTCTGCCCGTCGTCCAATTCCAGCGTCATCTCGCCGCGAACGACGACGCCGTAGTCGATGGTATCAGACGTGTGCATTCCCGGCGTGCCGCGCTCGAAATGGTCGCCCATGGCAGGGATCTTCTCCGACATTTCGCGAAGCCCGCTCTCGAAAGTGACGCCGGCCGGCGGCTTCCAGCCTTCGGGACGCTTCGGCGGATACGAGATGAGACGAAACATCGTGCCACCGGGGCCCGGGAAGGCCTTCGTGCCCTTCAACATCGGGTCCGGCTCGCGGCCGGTGAGATCAGGCACGCCCTCGGTCATGTACAGTTCGTAGAACGTCAGTCCGGGATTTGCATCGATCTCGACCACCTTCGGCGTCACGTCGAAAGACTTGAAGATCGATTTGCCGGCGTCATCGCGGCCGGTCAGCGCACGTTTTGGTGGCGGCAGATCGCTCGAATCCTTTGCTTCGGCCGGGTGCGACATTCCGCCGAGCGCACCGCCGGCCACCAGCGCGGACAGCGCCTGCAGCATGTGCCGCCGATGCCTGTCGTCGAAATGTTCGGCAGACGGCGCCGCCCCGTCCAAGTCCCGGGTGTTCTTCTTGTGCCGTTGCCACACGCGCCAAAGGAAGCTGCTGATCATGCGGTATCCCCTGTTTGCCGCCGACAACCTGCCTTCACACGTTCAATCTAGGCGCGTGGATGTTGCGACGCTATTCGGCTTTGGTCTGGGGATGGTTGCGTGTCGATGACGACCCGGCGGCCTAAGCCGCGTAGATCGCCCGAAGCTTCCGCGTATTCAGCAGCGCGAGCACGTTATCGGCCGACACCGGCCGGCTGATCAGATAGCCCTGCACTTCGTCGCAGCCGGTCTGCCTGAGATATTCGAGCTGGTCGGCGGTCTCGACGCCTTCGGCGACGACGCCGATGTCGAGGTCGCGCGCCAGCGAGATCACCGACTTCACGATCGCGGCGCAGTCCCGCTGCACCAGCATGTCGCGGATGAAGGACTGGTCGATCTTGATGCGGCTGAACGGCAGCTTGCGCAGATAGGTGAGCGACGAGAAGCCGGTGCCGAAGTCGTCGAGCGCCACGGTGACGCCGAGCTGCAGCAGCGCATTCAGGATCGACGCCGCGGAGCCGTATTTCGACAGCAGCATCGATTCCGTGATCTCGATCTCGAGCCGGCTGGGAGACACCTTCGCATCGGCGAGCGCCTGCACGATGGTCTGCAGGATGGCCGTGTTGTGAAATTGGGCCGCCGAGAAATTCACCGCGACCCGGATGTCTTCCGGCCAGTCCGCCAGCGTCGCGCAGGCGCGGCGGATGACCCATTCGCCGATCTCGTGGATCAGCCCGGTCTCCTCGGCGATGGCGATGAACTCGCTCGGCGGCACCAGGCCACGCGTGGGATGCTGCCACCGCAGCAACGCCTCGAAGCCGGTGATCCTGTTCTTGCCGAGCTCGAGGAACGGCTGGAACACGAGGAACAGCTCGTTCCGTGCGACGGCGCCCTCGAGGTCGGATTGCAGCGCCTTGCGGTCGCGGGACAGCCTGTCGTCGGCCTGCTCGAAGAAACACACCGAGCCCGGCCCGGCCTTCTTGGCGCGGTAGAGCGCCGCGTCGGCGTTCTTCATGATGTCGAGCGCGGTGTTGCCGTCGCGCGGTGCCAGCACGATGCCGACGCTGGTCGCACCCGAGATCTGGCGGCCCTCGATCTGGAACGGCTCGGTGAACGCGGCGACGAAGCGCTCGGCGATCTCGAGCGCATCCTCGGGCCGCGCCAGATTGGCCATCACCAGCGCGAACTCGTCGCCGCCGATGCGCGCGACATGCTCGGCCGCGCGGGTGCAGCGCTGCAGCCGGTTTGCGACCTGCATCAGGAATTCGTCGCCGGCGGGATGGCCGAACTTGTCGTTGACCTCCTTGAAACGGTCGAGATCGAGCAACAGCACCGCGAACTCCTCGCCGGAGAGGGCAAGGCGCTTCAAGGCGGCATCGAGCGTCTCGTTGAAGGCGAAGCGGTTGGGCAGTTGCGTCAGCGGGTCCTGCCGCACCGTACGCTCCGCCTCGATCTGCCGCATCACGCGGCGCGCGAAGGTGAAGGAATAGACGAACACGGCGCGGAGCAGCACGGTGCCGTAGACCACGACCAGGATCGCCACCAGCACATAGGCGGGATCGCCGTCGCGGCTGAGGCAGATCGCGATGCCGGCGAAGATCGGGGCGGTGAAGGCGATGGCCGCGATCGGGATGGTGGCGAAGGCCAGCGCACCGCCGGCCAGCATGCCCGAGCAGAGGCAGGTGATCACGAGCTGGCCGCCGGAGGAGGCGTCCGCGAAGAAGGCGACCGGTACGAAGCCCCAGGCGGTGCCGAGGACGAAGGCGTTGCGCACCAGCCGGTGCATCGCGCGACGCGAGACGAATTGCGGCTTGGTGATCCGGCGCGAGGCGTGGGATTGCACGCCGAACGCGATCGCGGCGCCGGCGACGAGCACGGCCCAGATCAGGGCCAGCCTCCAGTCGGGCGAATGCCACAGCGCGATCGCAAGCACCACGGCGTTGCAGGCGTTGGCGAGCATGATGCCGACCGAATAGCCGAGCACCAGCGACATCTGTTCGGCGCGGATGTGGCCGGCCACGGCTTCGTCCGTTGCGGGACCGCCGAACGCCGACAGATCGCCGGCGAACAGCCGCGCGACATAGCTGGTCAGTTGAGTCCGCATTTCAAAGCCTGGCAGCACGGCGGTTGGTCCGGCGCGATCGCGAGAATTCGCCGCAAACCTTTGACGAACTATGAATTATCCCCGTTCACCACGTTCGCCGTGACCACTTCTGCGTGTTCGTGCGCAGTATCGATAACAAATCGATACAAATGCCCGGCATTGGCGTCACCGGTGTAACGGCAGGACGATGTTCGCTACTCACTCCGCTGTCATGCCCCGGCTTGACCGGGGCATCCAGTACGCCGCGGCTTGTCGACTCATTCACCGGCGCTGCTGGGATACCGGGTCGCCCGGTCCCGTCTCCGCTAAAGCTGCGCCGGGCTCACAAAGCTGCTCGGCTGGCGAAGCTTTAGCGGAACCGGCAAGCCGGGCGATGACATCTGTTTTTGGGGAGGCCTCACCGCCCGAGCTGCTTGGGGTCGTAGTAGAACCGCTCTTCGATCAGCTTGTCGCCTTGCCAGGTCTGCCAGGCGATCTCCTCCAGCGTGCGTGTGACGCCTTCGGCGTTGGTGAAGCTGAAGATCCAGCGGGAGGCGACGTTGTCGCCCTCGATCAGGCTCGGCCCGATGCGGACGGCCTTGACCTCCTTGAAGGCGGCCAGCACGCCGCGCTCCTTCGCGGCCAGTTTCTCCCGCCCGACCGTCGGCGCCGCGTTGTTCTCATAGGTCGCCGCATCTGGCGTGTAGAACTGCTCGATCGCGCCGACAAGGTCGCCGTCCTCCAACCGCTTCGCAAACGCTTCGACGATGTCACGGCTGGGCATGGCGCACCTCACAGATAAAACCGACTGATAGTCGGTAAATACCGACTGGTAGTCGAAAAGTCAACTGGTGGCACGAGACGAATTCGATTAGAGCATCACGAGATCAGATCGCGGTGTGTCCACGATGGAGGTCTGCTCCCTCTCCCGCTTGCGGGGGAGGGCTGGGGTGGGGGTGTCTCCGCAAGGAAGGACCCCCAAGAGGAGAGAGCCCCCACCCGGCGCTTCGCCATAGCCGAGGCGGCGCCTCGGCGTTTCTAAGGGGACGGCCGCCGAAGGCGGCCTATGCCTCCCCCGCAAGCGGGAGAGGTGCAGCGAGCTCGTGGCCGAACCCGCACTTAGACAGGAACGACATGGCAAAACAGGCGGAGCGGCGGGCGGCAACATCGGAGGCGATCCTGGCGGCCGCGCGCCGCCTGTTCGGGACGCAGGGCTTTGCCGCCACCACGATGGACGAGATCGCGGAAGCGGCCTCGGTTGCCAAGGGCGCGGTCTATCATCACTTCAAGACCAAGGAGGCGGTGTTCGAGGCGGTGTTCGATTCCGTCTCGCGCGACCTCGTTGCCGAGATCGACCGCACCGCCCGTGCCGAGAAGGATGTGCTCGCCGCGATGGTGGCCGGCACCCAGCACTATTTCGCCGCGACCGCCAAGGGACCGACCGGCCAGATCATCCTGCGCGATGGTCCCGCCGTGCTCGGCTGGGAGCGCTGGCGCGAGATCGACGCGCAGCATTTCGGCGGCAAGATGCCGCGTGCGTTGTCCGCTGCGATGGAGGCGGGCCTGATTGCCAGGCAGCCGGTCGAGCCGCTGGCGCGGCTGCTGCTCGGCGCGGTCACGGAGGCCGCGGTCGCCTGCGCCGGACGCGCCGATATCGCAAGGGCGGGCGCGGAATATGCCCGTGCGTTCAGGTCGCTGGTCGAGGCGCTGCGCGTCGAGCCATGATTGTGCTAGTGACGAAGCGCAAACGCCCACAACAAGAAGACGTGTAGCGCATGAACGCAAATTCCTCTCTCGCCTCTGGCGATCCCGAGTTCGACTACATCATCGTCGGTGCCGGCTCCGCCGGCTGCGTGCTTGCGAACCGGTTGTCGGCGAACGGCAAGCACAGCGTGCTCCTGCTCGAGGCCGGCCCGAAGGATTCCAACATCTGGATCCACGTGCCGCTCGGCTACGGCAAGCTGTTCAAGGAGAAGTCCGTCAACTGGATGTACCAGACCGAGCCGGAGCCCGAGCTGAAGGGCCGGCAAGTGTTCCAGCCGCGCGGCAAGACGCTGGGCGGTTCGAGCTCGATCAACGGCCTGCTCTATGTCCGCGGCCAGCACGAGGATTACGACCGCTGGCGCCAGCACGGCAATGCCGGCTGGGGCTATGACGACGTGCTGCCGTACTTCAAGAAAGCGGAGAACCAGACGCGCGGCGCCGACCAATATCACGGCACGGGCGGTCCGCTGCCGGTCTCCAACATGGTCGTGACCGATCCGCTGTCGAAGGCGTTCATGGACGCCGCGGTCGAGACCGGTCTGCCCTACAATCCCGATTTCAACGGCGCCACGCAGGAAGGCGTCGGCCTGTTCCAGACCACGACGCGCAACGGCCGCCGAGCCTCGACAGCCGTGGCTTATCTTGGCCCCGCGAGGGCGCGCGGCAATCTCAAGGTCGAGACCGAGGCCCTTGGCCAGCGCGTGCTGTTCGAGGGCCGCCGTGCGGTCGGCGTTGAATATCGCCAGGGCGCGAATGTGCGCCGCGCGCGTGCGCGGAAGGAGGTGGTGCTGTCGAGCGGCGCCTACAACTCGCCGCAACTGCTGCAGCTCTCCGGCGTCGGCCCTGCCGATCTCCTGCGCAAGCACGGCATCGACGTCGTGCTCGATGCGCAAGGCGTCGGCCATGATCTGCAGGACCATATGCAGGTCCGCATCGTGATGCGCTGCTCGCAGAAGATCACGCTGAACGACACCGTCAACAATCCGCTTCGCCGCACGCTCGCCGGCGCGCGCTATGCGCTGTTCCGCAAGGGCTGGCTGACGATCGCGGCCGGCACGGCGGGCGCGTTCTTCAAGACCAATCCGCGGCTGGCCTCGCCCGACATCCAGGTCCACTTCCTGCCGTTCTCGACCGACAAGATGGGCGAGAGGCTGCATGATTTTTCCGGCTTCACGGCCTCGGTGTGCCAGCTCCGCCCCGAGAGCCGGGGTTCCCTGCGCATCAAAAGCGCGGACCCGACCGTGCCGCCGGAAATCCGCATCAACTACATGTCCACCGAGACCGACCGGAGCACCAATGTCGAAGCCATCAAGATCCTGCGCAAGATCCTGAACGCGCCGGCGCTGAAGCCGTTCGTGGTCAGCGAGTACGATCCCGGGGCGAAGGTATCCACGGATGCCGAGATCCTGGATTATTGCCGCGAGCGGGGCAGCACCATCTACCATCCGACCTCGACCTGTCGTATGGGCAACGACGCGCTCGCGGTGGTGGACCAGCGGCTGAAGGTGAGGGGGCTCGAAGGCCTCCGCGTCGTCGACGGTTCGGTCATGCCGGACCTCGTCTCGGGGAACACCAACGCGCCGATCATCATGATCGCGGAGAAGGCGTCCGATATGATATTGCAGGACGCGAATTAGGAGCATTTGGACTTGGCGACGCGATTCAGGATCGGCACACGCAAGAGCGCCATGGCGCTGGCGCAGACGGAAGAAATTGCGCGCCGCCTGACCGCCGCCGTGCCCGGTCTCGACGTCGAGATCGTCAAGTTCGACACCACGGGCGATCTCGACCAGACCAGCAAGCTGCTGCCGCATGGCGGCAAGGGCGGTGCCTTCGTCGCGCAGATCCGCGCCGCCGTGCTGTCGGGCGAATTGCAGGCCGCGATGCATTCGCTGAAGGACATGCCGGGCAACGAGGACACGCCCGGCCTCGTCATCGGCGCCACGCTGTCGCGCGATCCGCCCGGCGACGCGCTGGTGCTGCGCGACGGCGTGACGCTGGAGGCGCTGCGCCAGTCCCGCGGCAAGGGTTTTAAAATTGGCACCAATGCCGTCCGTCGCGCGGCGTATGCGCGGCGGTTGTTTCCGGACGTGGAAGTGATCCATTTCCGCGGCGCCGCCGATACGCGCGTGCGAAAACTCGACAACCGCGAGATGCAGAAGCTGCCGGATGGCGGCGCGGTGGGCCCGGCCGATGCACTGATCATGGCGCGCTCGGGCCTCGATCGCGTCGGCCTGTCGAGCCGCATCGCCTATGAATTCACCGCGGCCGAGATGCTGCCGGCGGCAGGGCAGGGCATCGTCGCGGTCGAATGCGCCGCGCAGGACTGGCAGACGCGGCAAATCCTGTCATCGATCGACGATGCCGCCGCGCACGCCTCGGCCGATGCCGAGCGCGAGGTGCTGTGGGTGCTCAACGGTCACTGCAATTCACCGGTGGCGGGCTTCTCGACCATCGCCGGCGACCAGATGTCGCTCACCGCGTCCGTGCTCGACCTCTCCGGCAACACCATCATCGAAGCCGCGCGCACGGGCCCGGCCAATCGCCCGCGCGAGCTCGGCCGCGCGGTAGGACTGGACCTGCTGGGCAAGGGTGCAGCCGAGATCATCGAGCGCAGCCGGCCGCGCTAGACTCTCATCGAATTTTTGATCGGGGCGATGGTTGCATCATGCCCCTGTTTTGCCCGACGGGTCAAACGCCGGGCGCGAGTCATGCTGGCCCAATTCTTTCAATGACTTGGCTACTGTGCATGGGGTTGTTTTCGCACTTTTTGTTTGAGCCGATAAAAAAGATCGTCACCCCCGCACCCGCTTGATCATCTGCTCGACATGGGCGATCGGCGTCTCCGGCTGGATGCCGTGGCCGAGATTGAAGATGAACCGCCCCTGCGCGAAGTTTGCCAGCACGGTGTCGACCGCGCGGTCGAGCGCGGCGCCGCCGGTGATCAGCACCAGCGGGTCCAGATTGCCCTGTACAGTGACGCGTGACTGCACGCGCTCGCGGACGAAGGCCGGCTCCGCGGTCCAGTCGATGCTGACGCCGTTGACGCCGGTCGCCTCGACATAACCAGGCAGTTGCGCGCCGGCGCCGCGCGGAAAACCGATGATCTTGGCATCCGGCACTTTCGCGCGCACGCCCTCGACGATGCGCCGCGTCGGCTCGACCGACCAGCGCGCGAATTCGGCCGGCGGCAGCACGCCGGCCCAGGTGTCGAAGATCTGCAACGCGTCGGCGCCGGCGGCGAGCTGCGCCAGCAGGTACGTGATCGAATTGTCGACCAGCACGTCGATGATTTTGGCGAACGCCTCGGGATGCCGGTAGGCCATCATGCGCGCCGGCGCCTGGTCGGGCGTGCCTTGGCCCGCGACCATGTAGGTCGCCACCGTCCACGGCGCGCCGCAGAAGCCGATCAGCGCGGTCCTGGGATCGAGTGCGCCGCGCACGATCTTCAAGGCGTCGAACACCGGTTGAAGCTTGCCGAAGTCGGCGCGCGGCGCCAGCGTGCCGACCTTCGCGGGATCGTCCAGCGGTTCGAGCCGCGGACCTTCGCCGACCTCGAAGCGGACCGAGCGGCCGAGCGCGTAGGGGATCACCAGGATGTCGGAGAAGATGATCGCCGCATCGAAGCCGAACCGGCGGATCGGCTGCAGCGTGACTTCGGCGGCCAGTTCCGGATTGAAGCAGAGGTCGAGGAAGCCGCCGGCCTTGGCGCGCACCTCGCGATATTCCGGCAGATAGCGGCCGGCCTGTCGCATCATCCACATGGGCGGGACGGGCTGGCGCTGGCCGGAGAGCACGTCGATGAAGGGCTTTGTCGCAGACTGGGGCACGAAGGATCCTGAAGCGGGTTATGGCTCCTGATACACCGCTCCGGCGCCCAGCGGAACAGGGGAACCAGCGCAATCGGGCGGCGTTGACCAGCCAACGGAGGAGATCATGGCTGAGACATTCAATCCCGCCCCGCACGACAAGCACGCCGACGATCTGCGCGACGCGCTCGCCGCCGATCGTCACGCCAAGCTCGATACCGGTCTGGAGGACACCTTCCCGGCATCGGATCCCGTCAGCGCCGCGCAGCCGACGCCGTCGAAGGCCGACGCGGAGGCAGATGCCCCCTCGCTCTGGGACAAGGTTAAGGCGATCTTCAGCTAGCGGCGAGGCTCGCCCGGATTCCGATAGGCTCGCTAATGTCTTGTTAGCAATGCGCCGATCCCGGCGTCCGTAGGACTACTGGAAAGCGGGGAGTTAGCTACGTATTCCAGTAGTGGTTTCAGGGTTCACTAATAGAAGCGGCAGAGTTTCCGAAACGATCGGAGAAACCCTGCCGCATGAACGTCCTAGCCCAGAGAGCCGGATGGAGCCGCCTGCCGCTGCGCGCGGCGGCGTTCGTCGTGCTCACATGCGCGACCATCCTCGGCGTCAGCGGCTGGCGTGAATGGGCTGCGCGCGATGCGGTGCTCAAGGGCGCCGAGACCGAGATGGCGAACGTCGCGCGCTCGCTGACGCAGCATGCCGAGGACAGCCTCGATCTGCTCGATTCCGGCGTCGTCGGCGTCGTCAGCCGTCTGGAGATGGACGGTACCGAACCCGCCACGATCGCCAAGCTCCGCAACCTCCTGGAGGTGCGCAAGAAGGCGATGGAGCGCGTGCACAGCTTCGCCATCATCGACGACCACGGCAACTGGCTGACCTCGCCCGGCACGATCGGCGCGACGTTCAGCGACGACGCGTTCTTTCGCCACCACCAGCTCTCGCCGAAGCGCGAGGCGCACATCGGCCGTCCCGTGAAGAGCCTGATCGACGGCGAATGGGTCGTTACCCTGTCGCGCCGCTTCAACAAGCCGGACGGCAGCTTCGGGGGCGTGGTGCTCGCCACCATCAGCTCGAAATATCTCTCGCATTTCTACGAGCAGTTCGAGATCGGCCGCAACAGCTCGGTGGCTCTGACGCATGGCGACGGCCTCATTATCGCGCGCAATCCCAGCAACGAGAAATATGTCGGCCGCAGCGTTGCCGACGCACCGCTGTTCCGCGACGCGAGCCTGCAGCGGCCGAGCGGCGCCTATCATTTCAAGTCGCCGTTGGACGGCGCCGAGCGCGTCAGCTTCTTCAAACGCTCCGGCCGCTATCCGCTCGTCCTGCTCGCCACCGTCGACAGGGAGGAATTGCTGGCGCCGTGGCGCGCCGCCGCGATCTCGCGGATGCTCTACGTCCTGGCGCTGGTCATGTTGATCGCGATCATCGGCGCCGTGCTGGTGCGGCAGTTGCAGCGCGGCCAGCACATGGCGGCCGCCCTGATCGAGAAGGAGGCGCATTTCCGCCTGCTCGCCGAAGGCTCCAGCGACATGGTGACCCGGATCGGGCTCGACGAGCGGCTGCGCTACGTCTCGCCCTCGTCGATCCGCGTCGTCGGCTGGCGCGCCAATCAGCTGATCGGAACGCCCGCGCTTGCCGGCATTCACGCCGACGACCTGCCGCTGGTCCAGGCCCTCGTCGACGCCATGAAGCGCGGCGAGAAGGAGGAGGCGCGTGTCACCTACCGCAACTCGCACCGGCAGAACGGCGAGGTCTGGCTGGAATCGACCATGCGGGTGACGCGCAAGGACAACGGCCGCGTCGACGGCGTGGTCGCGATCTCGCGCGACATCACCGAGCAGAAGAAGCTGGAGACCAAGCTCGAGACGCTTGCGATCGAGGACAGCCTCACCGGGCTTGCCAACCGCCGCCGCTTCGACGAACGGCTGAACGAGGAATGGGCGCGCGCCTATCGCGACCGCTCCACGCTCGGGCTGCTGATGATCGACGTCGATCGCTTCAAGGCCTACAACGACGAATACGGCCATCCCGCCGGCGATGCCTGCCTGCGCGTGGTGGCGCAGGTGATTGCGGCCGAGGTGCAGCGGCCCGGCGACCTGGCCGCGCGCTATGGCGGCGAGGAGTTCGCCATGCTGCTGCCGAACACCGATGCTGCAGGCTGCGCCCGCATCGGCGAGCGGATTCGCAAGGCCATCCGTGCGGCTGGCCTCGTCCACACCACGAATTCCGCGTCAGGCCATGTCACCGCCTCGCTGGGCGGCGCGACCTGCCGGCCGGCCTTCGAGCGCACCGCCGGCGTCGGCACGCTCGTCGAGGCTGCCGATCAGGCGCTCTATGCGGCAAAGGAAGCCGGTCGCAACCGCCTGATGATGTCGATCGAGGTGACGCACCTGCCGAAGGCGGTCGGCGAGTAACACCGCTCAATAATGCGGCGGGCGCTCGTTGGCGGGGCCCGGCGCATTCGCCTCGGCTTGCTGCAGGCGTTCGCCGAGCTCCGAGATCTTTCGCGTCAGCGCGTCGATCTGCTTCCACTGCGCGGTGATGGTCTGGTTCAGCGTCTCGATCGTATCGTCCTGATAGGCGATGCGCATCTCCAGCGCATCGATGCGCTCGCTCAGGGTCTTCATCTCATTCGTCACCGTGGTGCCCCTTGTCCCGTTCGCGCAAGCCGATTTCCTGCAGGCCGTGGCCGAGTGCGACGCGCTCGTCGAACACGAAGCATTCGCCGCGCCAGCGGCTCTGCGCCTCCGGCACCACTTCCAGATATTTCAGGATGCCGCCCTTGAGGTGATAGACCTCGGCAAAGCCGCGCGCGAGCAGGTGCGCGCTCGCCTTCTCGCAGCGGATGCCGCCGGTGCAGAACATCGCGATCCTGCGGTGCTTGGCCGGATCGAGCTTCTCGGCGGCAAAATCCTTGAATTGGCCGAAGCTCTTGATGTCAGGATCGACTGCGCCCTCGAACGTGCCCATCGCCACTTCGAAGGCGTTGCGGGTGTCGAGCACCAGCGTGTCGGGCGCCGCGATCAGCGCGTTCCATTCGCGCGCATCGACATAGGTGCCGACCTGCCGCGTCGGATCGGCGGCCGCATCGCCGAGCGTGACGATCTCCTTCTTCAGTCGCACCTTGAGCCGGCCGAACGGCATCGCCTCCGCGGTCGAGAACTTCAATTCGAGATTGTCCAGCCGGCCGCCGAACATGTCGCCGTGTGCGAGCTCGCGGGCGAAGGCGTCGATGGCCTCGGCTGTGCCCGCGATCGTGCCGTTGATGCCCTCCTGGGCCAGCAGCACGCTGCCTTTCAGCCCGAGACCGGCGCAGAACGCGCGCAGCGGCTCGCGCAGCTCGCGGTAGTCGGGCAGGGCGGCGAATTGATAGAAGGCGCAGACCTTGGTGATCATGGCGGCTCATTTAGCAGGCGGCCGCCGCCCGGAAAACCCGCACGGTCCCGGCCCGGAAAAGGTCTATACGCCCAGCGGATGGCAGCCATTTCCCTGGTATGCCAGCATTGCCCCGACCGGGCGGAATGTGTCATGTAGACCCGGTTTTTCCGCGACCGCCCGGCGCGCGCATCCACGGCCAACAAAGCCTAACGAGAGCAAGAATTCGATGAGAAACTTCCATTTCCCCGGCAGGTCCACGGTCCACGCCACCAACGCGATGGTCGCGACCTCGCATCCGCAGGCCTCGCTCGCGGCGATCGAGGTGCTGCGCGAGGGCGGCACCGCGGTGGACGCGGCGGTGGCGGGGTCGGCCCTGCTCGGCGTGATCGAGCCGCAGTCGACCGGCATCGGCGGCGACTGTTTCGCGCTGATCCAGCCGCGCGGCGAAGGCAAGATCATCGCCTATAACGGCTCCGGCCGGGCGCCGAAGGCGGCCAGCGCCGACTGGTATCTCGAGCGCAAGATCAACTCCGTGCCGCTGACCTCGGCGCATGCGGTCTCGATACCCGGCGTGATCGACGCCTTCGCGACCGTGCTGCGCGACCACGGCAAGTTCGGCTTCGACCGCCTGCTCCAGCCCGCGATCAAGGCGGCCGAGGAAGGCTATGTCGTCGCTCCCCGCATCGCCTTCGACTGGAAGAACCAGTTCGAGAAGCTGAAGAACGGCACCAACACGGTGCGCTACCTGCTGCCGGGCGGCAAGCCGCCGGTGGCGGGCGACGTCATCCGCCAGGCCGAACTCGGCAAGACGCTGCGCGCCATTGCCAAGAACGGTCGCGACGCCTTCTACAAGGGCGAGATCGCGGAAGACATGGTCGAGACCCTGCGCCGCATCGGCGGCCTGCACACGCTCGACGATTTCGCCGCGCACACCACCGAGACGACGACGCCGATCGGCAGCACCTACAAGGGCTACGACGTCTGGCAGTGCCCGCCGAACGGCCCGGGCGTCACGGCGCTGCTGATGCTCAACATCCTGTCGCGCTTCGACCTGACCAAGTACGCGCCCGTGAGCGTCGAGCGCTTCCATCTCGAGGCGGAAGCCGCGCGCATCGCCTACATGAACCGCGAGATGCATGTCGCGTCTCCCGAGCACATGAAGATCAACGTCGCCGAGATGCTCGAAAAGGGCTTTGCCGACGAGTACATCAGCAAGATCCGCATGGACGGCATGCTCGACCTGCCGAACGTCGCGCCCCCGATGAATCCCTCGACCATCTACATCACCGTGGTGGACAAGGACCGCAACGTCTGCTCGTTCATCAATTCGGTCGCGCATTCGTTCGGCTCGGCGATCGTCTCCGACAAGACCGGCGTGCTGTTCCAGAACCGCGCCGGCGGCTTCCGGATCCAGCCCGGCCATCCCAACTGCATCGAAGGCGGCAAGCGCCCGCTGCACACGATCATGCCGGGCCTGCTAACCAAGGGCGGCCGTTCCACGATGTCGTTCGCGGTGATGGGCGGCCAGTACCAGCCGACCGGCCAGACCCATCTGCTGACCAACATGCTCGACTACGGCTGCGACGTGCAGGAGGCGATCGATATGCCGCGCGGCCTGCACTACGAGGGCCAGTACCAGCTCGAGGACAGCGTTCCCGCCGACATCGTCGAAGGCCTGAAGAAGCTCGGCCACAAGACCACCAGCGTGGTCGCCCCGCTCGGCGGCGCCCAGGCGATCTGGATCGACTGGGACAAGGGCACGCTCACCGGCGGCTCGGACCCGCGCAAGGACGGCTGCGCGCTGGGCTACTAGGAGAAGCGCAGGGCTGGAAACCATTCTCTCGTTGCGCTAGACACCTTTCGCCTCAAACGGAAGGTGCCTAATGCAGCGTTTTCAGCGCGCACTCCTCGCCATCATGTCGGCACTCGCGATCACATTGATCGCCGGCCTGCCGACATTCATTTCCACCACGGCCTCGGCCCAGACCGCAGGAAAACCCATGACCACAGCTTCAGGCTTGCAGATCATCGACAGCACTGTCGGCACCGGCGCTTCGCCGCAGCCCGGCCAGATCTGCGTGATGCACTATACCGGCTGGCTCTACGAGAATGGCCAGAAGGGCAAGAAATTCGACTCGTCCGTCGACCGCAAGGAGCCGTTCGAGTTTCCGATCGGCAAGGGCCGCGTGATAGCAGGCTGGGACGAGGGCGTCGCCTCGATGAAGGTCGGCGGCAAGCGCACGCTGATCATTCCGCCGCAGCTCGGCTATGGCGCGCGGGGCGCCGGCGGCGTGATCCCGCCGAACGCGACGCTGATGTTCGACGTTGAATTGCTCGCGGTGAAATAACTGACGTCTCCACTCGTCATGCCCGGGCTTGTCCCGGGCATCCACGTTCTTTCTTTGACGTGGCTAGGCGTGGATGGCCGGGGCAAGCCTGGCCATGACGGAGAGAGCGAGACAAGCAAAACAAAAAGACCGGCCTCGCGGCCGGTCTTTTCGCTTTCAGATGGACGCGCGTCACTCCGCGGCGCGACGTGCGGCGGCTGCGGCGCGATCCATCGCTTCCTTCGCGGCGTCCTTGGCATCGCCCATGGCCTTCTGGCCCTTGCCCTTGATTTCCTGAACGGCGCCTTCGCCCTGCAGGCGCTCCGAACCGGTTGCTTCACCGATGCCCTGCTTGGCCTTGCCGATCGCTTCGTTGGCGGTGCCCTTGATCTTGTCGGTCGTGCTACCCATGAAACTCTCCTTCCATTTCGCTCGGGAGGACAACGTCAGGCAGCTACGAGAGTTCCGATTTTGGTATGGCTTGCGGATGCGGCTTTGGGTTAGTTTGCCGCGCACGGAACCAACAGAGAGCAAGTCCCATGACCGGCCATGACCATTCGCATTCCCACCATGACCACGATCACGATCACGAGGATCGCTGGAAACATGATGGCGTGCGCGTCATTCCCGGCAACCAGCTCGACACCAACGTGCCGTCGACGGCAGGTATGGACCGTGCGGCCGCGATCAATTTCGCGCGCGTCGGCGCTCAGAAATTGTGGGCGGGCACGGTCAGCATCAAGCCCGATGCCAAGACCGGCGCGCATCACCACGGCCATCTCGAAAGCGTCATCTATGTGGTGAAGGGCAAGGCGCGGATGCGCTGGGGCGAGAAGCTGCAGTTCACCGCGGAAGCCGGCCCCGGCGATTTCATCTTCGTTCCGCCCTACGTGCCGCATCAGGAGATCAACGCCAGCCCGGACGAGGTGCTGGAATGCGTGCTGGTGCGCAGCGACGGCGAGGCGGTGGCGATCAACCTCGACATCGAGCCGGTCGAGAAGCCCGAGACGGTGCTGTGGGTCGATCCGATCCATCGGGATCCCAGCGAGAAGAAGTAAGGCCGGCCTGAGCGCCGGCTGGTCCCTGTGCGGCAGAACCACGCAGGGCGCTCCTGAAAAATATCCGGAAGCCGTGTCGGGTGGCCGTCGGGCCATCCGTCCTTGGGCAGAACCCCGCCCAAGGAGCTTCCGATGCCCAGGATGATTTTCGTCAATCTGCCGGTGACCGACCTCAAGCGCGCGACCGCCTTTTACGAGGCGGTCGGCGCGGTCAGGAACCCGCAATTCTGCGACGAGACGGCGAGCTGCATGGTCTTCTCCGAGACCATTTTCGTCATGCTCCTGACCCACGACAAGTTTCGCCAGTTCACGCCGAAGCCGATCTCGGATGCGAAGGTCTCGAACCAGGCGCTGTTTTGCCTGTCCGCGGACAGCCGCGCCGAGGTCGACGATACCGTCGCCAGGGCCGAGGCCGCCGGCGGGGTCGCCGACCCCGGCCCGAAAGACGAGTACAGCTTCATGTACGGCCGCAGCTTCGAGGATCCGGACGGCCACATGTGGGGCGTGAACTGGATGGACCTCGCGGCCTTCGCCGCGCGGTCCGACATGGCACCCGCCTGATCGAAACCCCAGTCAGCCGAAGAGGAGCATTCACGATGTCCAAGGTCGTGCCCTGCATGTGGTTCAACGGCGATGCCGAAGACGCCGCGAAATTCTACACCTCGCTGGTGTCGAATTCCGAGATCACGCACGTTCAGCGCAATGTTTCGGACGGCCCGTCCGGCAAGACGGGCTCGGTGCTCGTCGTCGAGTTCACGGTGGCCGGGCAGCCCTTGGTCGCGCTCAACGGCGGCATGAAGATGGAGTACACCCACGCGATCTCGCTGATGATCCATTGCGACGACCAGGCCCAGGTCGACAGCGTCTGGAGTGCGTTCCTCGCTCACGGCGGCAAGGAGGAACAGTGCGGCTGGCTCAGGGATCGCTGGGGTGTGGCCTGGCAGGTGGTGCCGAAAGTGATGTTCGAATTCCTGTCGAGCCCCGACCGGGCCGCCGCTGCGCGCGCGATGCAGGCCATGATGAAGATGGTGAAGCTGGATTCGGATGCCTTGCGGCGGGCGTTCGAGGGCAAGTCGGCGGCGTGACTCGCGCCACGTACTCAGTGCCGTAGGGTGGGCAAAGCGAAGCGCGCCCACCACCTTGCGCAAATGGAGACGGATGGTGGGCACGGCGCTCTCGTGCCTTTGCCCACCCTACGAGACCATGCCTGGTCTCAATAATTGATCCGTAGCCCCACGCCGCCGTGAATGGTGTTCCCCACCGGCTGCGGGCCCAGCGTGCCGTTGGCGAACAGGTCCACGATCCAGCCCTTCTGCACGCGGAAGCCGAGGCGGCCGCCATATTCGAACCAGCCCTGGTTGCCCATGGTCGGCACCACCGTGCCGTTGCCGGTCACGGTGGCGACGATGCCGCTTTGGCTGCCGAACGACTGCACCCAGCCGCCATTGATGTTGGTTTCGATGTTGCCTGCGAACAGATGCGTCCACTGGCCGCCGATCTTGACCAGGCTGGTGCGGTCGGTGCCGGTCGCGATGCTGGCGTCGAATGGATTGAACGCCACCGCGCTGTCGCTGTAGCCGGAGACGCGCTGCCAGAGTTGCCAGACCTCGATCGAGGCCGCGACCTCGTCGCGCGGCGACACCCGGCTCATCCAGCCGGCGCGGCCGTAGACCGCGTAGTTCGAGGCGTTGGTCGAGCTTGTGACGCTCACTGGGCCGAGGCTGGTATCGTAGCTGCGCGTGTAACGCGCCTTCTCCCATGGCGTCAGGATAGTGCCGACGTCGAAGAACGGGCGCGAGGAACCCCAATCGGTGAAGTCATAGCGCAGCGCGAAGGCACCGATCGGCGCGCTGGTGATCTTGTAGCCGCCCTCGTTGTACTGGGTGTAGGCGATGCCGGCGAGCAGCGACAGATTGTTGGTCAATTCCTTGCGGCCATGGATGCCTGCCGAGAACGAGCCTGCCGAGCCGAACGCGCTGATGCAGTCGCTGCAATTGACCTGCTCGTTGACGCCGAGCAGCACCGTGCCGAGCACCCGGTTGGTGATCATCTGGTTGAAGCGCTGATTGGCGAGGCCGCCGATCGAATTGCCGCTGGAGTCGGCGCCCGTCGGTGTCGGGCTCGGGGACGGATAAGGCGACGGCGAGGGATAGGGGCTGGGGGAGGGCGACGGTGATGGGCTGTAGCTCGGCGAGGGCGAGCAGTTTGTCTCGCAATTGGTCAGCGTGATGGTTGCAGCCAAGGTCGGCCGCATGCCCCATGTCAGCGTCGCGATCCCCACGGCCATCAGCGCCGCGGCAAGAAGCAGGTCGCGGATGCGAAGCCTTGCCATCGTCAGCGCCCGCACAGCATGCCGTCGTCATGGACGGCGGGCGTGATGGTCGGCGAGGCGTAGGCATATTGGTTGACCGCGCACAGTCCCGCACTCGCGGCGCAGTTGGCGGCGAAGGTCCAGGGCGGCGTATTGGTCTTGGTGATTGAGACCTTGCCGCCGGTGGACGTGATGATCGCGGTGTCGCCGGGCTGGGTGAGCTGTACGCATTGGAAGCTCGTCGTGCAGACGCTGGCTGCGCCGTCCTGAAGCACGACGACGGATCGGCCGCGCTGGGACAGGATGTCGAGCGTGGTGCCGCGCACGCCGATGGTCGCGAGCGGCGTCGTGATCTTGTAGGCGGTTTTTTCGGAATGCCCGGTGACGAAGCGGAATGCGCCGGTCGTCATGCGGATAGCGACGTCCCGATAGCTGTGCTCGTCGTTGAAGACGGTGCGGTCGAGCTTCAGCGTCGCGCTCGGGCCGAGCGACAGATTGGTGCTGTCGGCCATGACGAACCGCGCGGCGCTGTCGGCGCCGGTGCGCACGGTCTCGTCGCGCAGCATGCTGTCGCCAACGCTGATCGGCGTCGTGGTCGCGGCGACGCGCACCACTTCATTCTGGATCACGACGGCTTCGCCGACGCGCGTCTGCGCCTGCGCGCAGGGCGCCGCGCACAGAGCGGCCGACAGCAGTGTGGGGAAAAGCCAGAAACGGAAATTCATTTCGCAACCGATCGATGTGTCCCTGATCGTACCGGATCGCGCGCGCTTCTGATGTGGCGAAATTATCACAAGCGGCGCGGGACCTGCGCTATGCTTAGTGACAGTTGCGGCAGAATGCGTTCAATGAAAAGTGCCGTCCCTGTTTTTCTCCGCGGTGAAGCAGATTTGCCACGTAAAAAATCCCCACAAGAGTCGCTTGAAGCCGCGCCGGTTCCGATGATGTCGCGAAGCGCAGTGATCGCTGTCGCGATTTTCCTGATCGCACATCTGGCGCTGCTGATTGGACTCACCACCCCTGAGAAGTTCGTCTTTGACGAGGTGCATTACGTGCCGGCGGCGCGGCAGATGCTGGCGCCTGTGATGTCGCAGCCGATGCTCAATCCGATGCATCCGCCGCTGGCCAAGGAGCTGATCGCGGCCTCGATCGCGACCTTCGGCGACAATGCGCTGGGCTGGCGTTATCCGGCGACATTGTTCGGCGCGCTCGCCGTCGTCGCGATCTATCTGTGCGGCCTTGCGCTGTTCGCGGCGCAAGGGCCGGCGATCGCCGCCGCGCTGATCGCCGCCTTCAACCAGATGCTCTACGTGCAGGCGCGCGTCGCGATGCTCGACATCTTTGCGCTCGGTTTCGGCCTGCTCGCGATCGCGGCCTTCATGCACGGCTTTCGCAGGGAGCGCCCGCATGCGCTGTTCGCGGTGGCCGGCGCCCTGTTCGGCTGTGCCGCCGCCTGCAAATGGAGCGGGCTGTTTCCCCTCGGCGTCTGCATCGTCATCGTCGCATTGATCCGTCTGCTGCAGGGCTGGCGCACGCTGTTCGCCGACGCAAGGCCGGACGACTGGTACCGGCCCGACCTCTGGCCCGACTTCAGGGCGCGCGATGCCGTGCTCTGCTTCGCCGTGCTGCCGGCGCTGACCTATCTTGCCGCGTTCGTCCCGCTCTACGGATTGTCGCTGTCCGATCTGATCGAGGCGCAGCGCCGGATCTTTGCCGACAACACCACGACCGCGATTGCCGGCCACACCTATATGAGCTCGTGGCCATCCTGGCCGCTGCTTGCGCGGCCGGTGTGGTTCCTGTTCGACAAGACGGCGGACGAGAACGTCGCCGCAATCGTCTTCCTCGGCAATCCGCTGGTGCTGTGGCCGGCACTGGCCGCGCTCGTCGTCGTGCTGCGCGACGTCCTCGTCGCGCGACGGTGGGATGCGTTCCTGATCGCGGCCTTCTATTTTGGCTGCTGGCTCGCCTGGGCGTTGCTGCCGCGCACGCTTGGCTTCATTTACTATTACCTGCCCGCCGCAACGCTCGCATCACTTGCGCTGGTCTATGTGCTGCGAAGAGAGGAGCTGCCGCGGTGGCTGCTCTGGGCCTATGTCGGCATCGCCGCGATCGGCTTTGCGGTCATGCTGCCGATCTCGGCCGCCTTCATCGGCACGTCGATGCAGACTTTCAACCGGCTGATGCTATTCCAGAGCTGGATCTGACAGCAGAAAGCCGCCTGCCGTTCGCGCGGCAGGCGGCTTGCTGGTTGGCGATGACTTTTCAGATCATTTCGACGCGGTCTTGGTGTCCATGTTCACGACCTGGACGCGGCGATTGATCGGGTCGGCACCGTTGGCGGTGTCCTTCAGCTTGGTCTTGCCGTAGCCGACGGTGACGAGATCGGTGCCGTTGAGGCCGTAGTTCTGCACCAGGTACTTCTTGATGGTGTCTGCGCGCCGTTCGGAGAGGCCCTGATTGTAGTCCTCGCCGCCGACCGCGTCGGTGTGGCCTGCGACCACGAAGGTCGAGCCCTTCAGCGCGGGGTCGGACAGCGCCTTGCCGAGCGCCTGCACCGACGGTACCGAGGTCTTGGCGATGTCGGCCGAGTTGTAGTCGAACTGGATCTCCAGATCGATCTTCGGCTTGGTCGCAGCGAGCTCGGCGATCTGCTCGCGCTCGCCCGTGGAGAGCGACCGGGTCGAGCGGTTGCGCACCGTGTTCAGGAAGGTCGCTTCCTTGGCCTGCGCGGTCGGGTCGGCTTGCGGCCCGACGGACAGGCCGCGGGTCGCCGGCTTCGGCTTGAGCGCATCCAGGATCTTGTCGGTCGAGATGTTGTTGTCGCCGGCCAGAGCCAGGCCTGCGGTCATCGACAGCGCCGCGGAGAGAGTAATCGCCTTCAGTCCAAAAAACTTATCGAAACGGGTCATTGTCGTATCCTCGATGTTACGCCTGATGGCGATTTGATGCTGCGAGCATAGGAGAGGTTCAAAAGCCCGGGTGTGATCTTGGTCACGGTGCCGCCGGCAGCTTCCGTGGCGATCCCTTGGGTTTCGGGGCGTTTTGGCTGCCGGAAGCAGGCCACCGGTGCTCTGGTCCTCGAGCCGGCGCGGTGGGTGAACTTCGATGGTCGCGCCCGCTCCCCCGAGAGGTTCGAAGCGCTGCAGCGCCGGCGTGATCCGGATCACGTTGGCGTCGTCCGGCGGCCCGGCGGCAAAAGTCGAAGCCGGCGCGCGCCGGACCACGCGGCCCGGTTCACTTGCGGAAACCTCTGCACACCGATCGTCGCAAAGCCGTCCCGGCGCGGCCTGCTCGCGAACAACAAATCGGCCAGATGCGCGCCTAGCAGGGGTCTTCGCCATCAATCGCAGACGAAGGAGCCGAGTTCCGTCCAGTGCCGAGGCCGAGTGATTATCAATTCTATCGCAGCGGCCCGCCGGATCGGACTGTGTTCCTGAATTCCCTGCCCATCTATGTCGGCGCGGCCATGATCGCGGTGGCGATCCTGTTGTCGACGCTGATCACGGGGCTGACCTCCCGCTATGTCGGCCTCGAAGCGCCGAACGACGAGAACATGTGGCTGGTGGACCGCCTCACCGGCAGCGTCTATCGCTGCCAGGCCGAGGGGCGCGGCAAGGCGGCCTGCGAACCCGACGTTGCGACCGGCAGCATCGGAGGCCAGCCCAGGGCGCCGAAGGATGGGCGCTGATCCCTTCGCAATGCAGCAAGAAAATTGTCTTCTCCGGGAAACGTCTGCGCGAGAGAATACGTAACTGCGAGGCCGGCATGACGCCGGTTTCGTTTTACGGAGGAGACTTTTCGATGAAGATTTTGCTCACGACCGCAGCCTTTGTCGCGTTCACTCTTTCGCTGTCCCCCGCATCCGCCGCGATGATGGCGTGCACCACGGACAACATGATGAAGTCCGCCGCCGCGATGGGCGGCACGCCGGACACGCCTGCCAAGATGGCGGCGAACAAGGAAATGGCCATGGCCAACACCGACATGAGCAATGGCAAGATGAAGAGCGCCTGCATGCACTACATGAAGTCGCAGAAGGCGATGTCGATGAAGTAGGCGCGCCGCGCGCACCACCAGCCGCGCTGTTAGCAGATGGCAGCGCGGCTTCGTCTTTTCGATCTCCCTTTTTCCCGACGCGAATCCCGCTACATTGTGTCCCGCAATGTCACGCGCGCCCAAACCGCTCCCCCTCAGCACCAACAAGGCCCGGCAGATCTGGCTGCGTGCCCAGCGCCTGGATGAGCGCACCCCTTTCGGCGAGGGCGCGCAGGCCGTCGCGGATGCAGTCTCCCATCTCGGCTATGTCCAGATCGACACCATCAACGTCATCGAGCGCTGCCACCACCACATCCTGTTCAGCCGCATCCCGTCCTATCGCCGCGCCGATCTGCGCCAGGCCCAGAGCGCCGACAGGAGCGTGTTCGAATACTGGACCCACGCGCTCTCCTACGTGCCGGCCGGCGACTTCCGCTTCTTCCTCCCCGCTATGCGCGAGCACAAGCGCGAGGGGCACAAATGGTACGCCTCGGTCAAGCCGGCCGACACGCGCAAGGTGATGCGGCTGTTGCGCGCCGGCCCGCTGACGATCCGCGACATCGAGGATGACGTGCTCACCGAGAAGGAGCACCTCTGGCAGAGCCGCAAGCCCTCCAAGCGCGCCTTGCAGCTCGCCTTCTATACCGGCGTTGCGACCGTCAGCGAGCGCCAGGGCATGCTCAAGACCTATGAGCTGATGACGCGGCATTTCGGCTGGGACAAGCTGCCGAAGCCGGCATCGGCCAGGGACATCACAACCTACCTGCTCGACCGGGCGCTGCGCTCGCAAGGTGTCGTCAGCCTCGATTCGATCTGCCATCTCGACGCGCCGAGCAAGAAGGCGGTCGCCAGCCTGATCGCCGCGCGCGTCCGCCGCGGCGAGCTCGTGCCTGTCGCGATCGACGGCGCCGGCAAGCAGGAGCATTGGGGGCAGCCCGCGGTGCTGGAGGCGGGCGGCGAGGGGCCGTCGCCCGACCTCGTCCACATCCTCTCGCCGTTCGATCCCCTGATTATCCAGCGCAAGCGCACCAACCTCATCTTCGGCTACAACCATCTGTTCGAAGCCTATGTGCCCAAGGCCAAGCGCAAGCTCGGCTATTTCGCGCTGCCGGTGCTGGTCGGCGACGAGATCGTCGCCGCGCTCGACCTCAAGACCGACAGGCAGGCGAAGAAGCTGCTGATGCAGAAATGGACCTGGGTCGGGCAGGGCAAGAAGACGGCTGGGCGCAAGGAGCTGAAGCGCGTGATCGAAGAGGAGCTCGATCGGTTCGAGCGGTTTCAACTCGCGGAGTGAGACCAGGCACCGGTCCCGTAGGGTGGGCCAAGCGAAGCGTGCCCACCATGGTCATGTTACGAGAGAGATCGTGGGCATGGCGCTAGCGCGCCTTCGCCCACCCTACGAGACCGCGCATTGCGGCGAGCCGATCGAGCCAAACCCCAAACCCGATCCCCGCCGCATACGCCACCAGATTCCACAGCGAGAAGATGCGCCCGAGCAGCAGCGCGCCGGCCGTGGTCAGACGGAAGGCGTCGAGCCATGGCGTGTGGACCAGCCGGGAGAGTTCGACCACGAGCGCGATCGCCATCGCCATCGCAATGGCCGCGAGCTGTGCCCGGGGCAGTCGCGGCAACAGAACACCGACCAACAAGAATACCATCGTCGCCCACAGCAGCGAGCCGCCATACTTCACCACGAAGGCGGGAAGGCCGAGGGGAAAGCCGTACCAGCGCAAGGACAGCCCGCAGGCGATCACGACCAGGGCGAGGGCGGCGCGGATCAGCGATGTCCGGAGCGGGGCTGCGGAGTTGACCGGTTGCGCCCCATGCATTGCTCGCTCCATTGACTCTTGGCCCGCGATGCTCAAAACGGCTCAAGCCCATAAAAGCAACAACCCCGGGGGAAGCCATGAGCCAGACCACGACCTATGCCGGTTCCGCCGGCGGAGCCAAGAGCGAAATCGAGACCTCGACCATCCGCGCCATCTCATGGCGCCTGATTCCGTTCCTGGTGCTGGCCTACTTCTTCTCCTATCTCGACCGCGTCAATCTCGGCTTCGCCGCGCTGACCATGAACGCGGAGCTGAAGTTCACGCCGCTGATCTTCTCCTGGGGCGCCGGCATCTTCTTCATCGGCTATTTCATCTTCGAGGTGCCGAGCAATCTGGCGCTGGAGAAGTTCGGCGCCAGCCGCTGGATCGCCCGCATCATGGTGACCTGGGGCATCATCTCGGCGCTGATGGCGATGGTCAGCGGCGTCACCAGCTTCTACGTCCTGCGCTTCCTGCTCGGCGTCGCCGAAGCCGGCTTCTTCCCCGGCATCATCCTCTATCTCACCTATTGGTACCCGGCCGAATATCGCGCCCGCTTCCTCGCCGCCTTCGCCGTCGCCGTGCCGATCTCGACCGTGATCGGTGCCCCGATCTCGGGCCTGCTGCTCGGGCTCGACGGCCTGATGGGCCTGAAGGGGTGGCAGTGGCTGTTCATTCTCGAGGGCATCCCCTCGGTGCTGCTCGGCATCGTCACCTGGTTTTACCTGACCGACAGGCCGGAGAAGGCGGACTGGCTCTCGGCCGAGCAGAAGGCCTGGCTCAAGACGAAGCTTGATGCCGAGACCGCGGCCAAGCAGGCCGCAAAGCATCTGACGCTGGGCGAGGCGCTGTCCTCGCCCAAGGTGATCATGCTGAGCCTGATCTATTTCGGCTTCGTCGGCGCGCTCTACGGCATGCAGTTCTGGCTGCCGCAGATCGTCAAGGCGTTCGGTCTCACCAACGCGCAGACCGGCTTCGTCACCGCGATCCCCTATCTGTTCGGCACCATCGCGATGATCCTGTGGGCGCGGCATTCGGATGCCACGCGTGAGCGCGTGATGCATGTCGGTGCGCCCATGATCCTGATCGCGATCGCGCTCGCCGTCTCCAGCTATCTCACCGACCCCACCATGACGATGGTGGCGCTGACCTTCGCCGCCGTCGGCGTGTTCTGCGTCTTCGGCGTATTCTGGACGTTGCCGACGGCATGGCTCTCGGGCACCGCGGCGGCCGGCGGCATCGCGCTGATCAACTCGATCGGCAATCTCGCCGGCTTCGGTGGCCCCTATCTGATCGGCTGGGTCAAGGAAGCGACCGGTCAGACCTCGCACGGCTTGCTGGTGCTCGCCGTGCTGCCCCTGATCGCCGGTATTCTCGTCTTCATCGGCGGCCACGAGACCAAGCACGAGTTCGTCGAGCAGAAGCGGTAAGCCGAGCGACCGGCCCTGTGGGGTGGGCAAGCGTAGCGTGCCCACCAGACCGTTATTGCGATCTGTAAATGAGAGACGCTGGGCACGGCGCTAGCGCGCCTTTGCCTACCCTACGGCACCTCGCCTGAGGCGCGTGACCCAGGCTAGGGGCCTCAGGTCGCCCTACCATCACACCTTCCTGACAATCCTCCCAATCCTTACCACCCCTTAACGATCACGCTTTCCTGATGACTGACGATTATTGACTTTTATCAGTGATTAGTCGACATTCCTCTCATTGCAGCCGCAGGAGTGTCCTCCGATGTTCGTCCGGTCCGTTTTGTCCAACTATTCCAAGCTGTTGGCAGGTGTTTCGCTGGCCCTGATGGCCGCGGCCCTGGCTGGATGCAATGACACCGTCGCCGAGAAGGCCGAGCCGCCGCGGCCGGTCCTGGTGGCGACCGCCCATTATGATGCCGAGACCCCGGAGCGCAGCTTCGTCGGTACCGTGCGGCCCCGGATCGAGAGTGACCTGGGCTTCCGCGTCGCCGGTAAAGTTGCAAAACGCCTCGTGGAGGTCGGCCAGACCGTCGAGATCGGCCAGCCGCTCGCCACCCTCGACGAGGTGGACCTCAAGCTCCAGGCGGAGCAGGCCGTCGCCGAGCAGACCGCCGCCACCGGCGTCCTGGCCCAGGCTGGCGCCGCCGAGCAGCGCGCCAAGGATCTGAAGGCCAAGGGCTGGACCACGGATGCGCAGCTCGATTCGAGCCGGGCCGCCGCCGACGAGGCACGTGCGCGCCTCGACCGCGCCGTCCGCTCGGTCGAACTGACCAAGAATTCCCTTTCCTACGCGACGCTTGTTGCCGACGCCCGTGGCGTCGTCACCGCAACGCTGATCGAGCCCGGCCAGGTGGTCGCCGCGGGCCAGGCTTCGATCCGTGTCGCCCGCTTTGCCGAAAAGGAAGCGGTCGTCGCGATCCCTGAGACGCTGGTCGGACGCGCCAAGTCGGGCGTCGCCAGCGTCACTCTTTGGTCCGAGCCGAACAAGAAATACACGGCGAAGCTTCGCGAGATTGCGCCGGCGGCGGATCCCGCCACCCGCACCTATCTCGCCAAGTTCTCGCTGCCCGAAGCCGACGACAAGGTCGCGCTCGGCATGACCGCGACGCTGTCGCTGTCGGACGCTGCGACCGAGCGCGTCGCGCGGTTGCCGCTGTCGGCGCTGTTCAACGAAGGCGGCAAGCCGTCCTTCTACGTCGTCGACGACAACGGTTCGGTCACGCTCAGGCCGGTCGTGGTGAAGTCCTACGAGAGCAACGACGTCGTCATCACCAGCGGTGTCGACGAGGGCGCGAAGATCGTCGCGCTCGGCGTGCAGAAGCTCGATCCGGGCCAGCGGGTGCGGGTCGTGTCGTCACTGTCGTTCTAGTTTTCGTACGAGTTACGTCGTGTGAGGTGAGTTTCGGCCTGTGTCCCTAAGCAGAGGCTGAAGCGGCGAAGCGATCCAGAACCTGCCCAGCCCCCTGGATTGCTTCGCTGCCTCGCGACGACGGTTTGAACGGGCGGCTGCCGTTTTTGCAACTGGATCGTCTTTTCGGAGAGAGCGATGAAGCGCTTCAACCTTTCGGCCTGGGCCGTCAGCCATCCGACGCTGGTTCTCTTCCTGATGATCATTCTCGGCGTTGCCGGCTTCTTCTCCTATGAGAAGCTCGGCCGCGCCGAGGATCCGTTCTTCACCGTGAAGGTGGTCAACGTCTCCGTGTTGTGGCCGGGCGCGACCGCGCAGGAGATGCAGGCGCAGGTCGCCGATCCCATCGAGAAGAAGATCCAGGAGCTGCCCTATTTCGAGAAGGTGCAGACCTATTCGAAGCCCGGCTTCACCGCGCTCCAGGTCACCTTCCGCGACTCCACGCCGCCGAAGGACGTGCCGTATCTCTTCTACCTGCTGCGCAAGAAGCTTGCCGACGTGCAGGGCCAGCTGCCCGCAGGTATCCTCGGACCCGTCGTCAACGACGAGTTCTCCGACGTCGATTCCATCCTGTACATGATGACCGGCGACGGCGCCGACTATGCCCAGCTCAAAAAGGTCTCCGAAGGTTTCCGCCAGCGCCTGCTGAAGGTGCCCGGTGTGACCAAGGTCGACGTCTACGGCAACCAGGATGAGCGCATCTTCGTCGAGTTCAGCCACGCCAAGCTTGCGACCCTCGGCATCACGCCGCAGGCGCTGTTCGACTCGCTCGCCAAGCAGAACAACGTGACCCCCGCCGGCACGGTCGAGACCTCCTCGCAACGCGTGCCGCTGCGCGTCACCGGCGCACTCGACGGCGCCAAGGCCGTGGCCGAAACCCCGGTCGAGAGCAATGGCCGCGTCTTCCGCCTCGGCGATATCGCCACCGTCACCCACGGCTATGTCGATCCGCCGAGCTTCGTCGTTCGTCAGGAAGGCAAGGCCGCGATTGGCATCGGCGTCGTCACCGCCAAGGGTGCCAACATCCTCGAGCTCGGCAAGGAGGTCGAGAAGGCCACCAGTGAGTTCATGAAGGCCGTGCCTCAGGGCATCGACGTCAAGCTGATCGCCGACCAGCCCAAGGTGGTCGAGCACGCCGTCGGCGAGTTCGTGCACTCCTTCATGGAGGCGCTCGTCATCGTGCTGTTCGTCTCGTTCCTGGCGCTCGGCTGGCGCACCGGTATCGTGGTCGCACTGTCGGTTCCGCTCGTGCTCGGCATCGTCTTCGTCGTCATGAACACGATGTCGCTCGACCTGCACCGCATCACGCTGGGTGCGCTGATCATCGCGCTCGGCCTGCTCGTCGACGACGCCATCATCGCGGTCGAGATGATGGTGGTGAAGATGGAGCAGGGCTGGGACCGCATGCGTGCGGCGTCCTTCGCCTGGGAGTCCACTGCGTTTCCGATGCTCACGGGAACGCTGGTCACGGCCGCTGGCTTCCTCCCCATCGGCTTTGCCAATTCGGCGGTCGGCGAATATGCCGGCAGCATCTTCTGGATCGTGGCGATCGCGCTGGTTGCCTCCTGGTTCGTGGCGGTGATCTTCACGCCCTATATCGGCGTCAAGCTGCTGCCGGAGATGAAGGCGCACCACAACCACGACCCGCACGCGGTGTACGAGACCCGCATGTACCGCGGCCTGCGCGCCATCGTGCAATGGTGCGTCAACCACCGCATCACGGTGGTGGTCGCGACCGTCGGCGTCTTCATTGCCTCGATCGTCGGCTTCGGTCATGTCCAGCAGCAGTTCTTCCCGCTGTCGGAGCGGCCCGAGCTGTTCCTGCAGCTGCGCCTGCCCGAGGGCACCGCGTTCAACGTCACCGAGAAGGCCGTCAAGAAGGCCGAGACGCTGCTCAAGGACGACAAGGACATCGAGACCTACACTTCCTATGTCGGCCAGGGTTCGCCGCGCTTCTGGCTCGGCCTCAACCCGCAGCTGCCGAACGAGGCCTTCGCCGAGATCGTCATCGTCGCCAAGGGCGTCGAGGCACGCGAGCGCATCAAGGCCAAGATCGAGAACGCAGCTGCCGATGGCTTCCTGACTGAGGCGCGCGTGCGCGTCGACCGCTTCAACTTCGGTCCGCCGGTCGGCTTCCCCGTGCAGTTCCGCGTGATCGGCCCCGACGCCAACAAGGTGCGCGAGATCGCCTACCAGGTCCGCGACGTCATGCGGCAGAACAAGAGCGTCAAGGACGTCCAGCTCGACTGGAACGAGCAGTCGCCTTATCTCAAGCTCGTCGTCGACCAGGATCGCGCCCGCGCCATGGGCCTGACCCCGCAGGAGGTCTCGCAGGCGCTCGCGATGCTGATCTCGGGCTCGCAGGTCACCACCGTGCGCGACGGCATCGAGAAGGTCGGCGTGGTCGCCCGTGCGATCCCGTCCGAGCGGCTCGACCTCGGCGGCGTCGGCGATCTCACCATCACCTCGCGTAACGGCGTCGCCGTGCCGCTGCAGCAGATCGCCAAGATCGAATATGCCCACGAGGAGCCGATCATGTGGCGGCGTAACCGCGACATGGCGATCACCGTGCGCTCCGACGTCGTCGACGGCGTGCAGGCGCCCGACGTGACCAACCAGATCACGCCGAAGCTGAAGGCGATCAAGGATCACCTCGAGCCGGCCTACCGCATCGAGGCGGGCGGCGCGTTCGAGGAATCCGCCAAGGGCAACGCCTCGATCTTCATCCTCTTCCCGGTGATGGTCATGGTGATGCTGACGCTGCTGATGATCCAGCTGCAGAGCTTCTCGCGCCTGATCCTGGTGTTCCTGACCGCGCCGCTCGGCATCGTCGGCGCCTCGTTCGGCCTCAACGTCGCCAATGCCCCGTTCGGCTTCGTGGCGCTGCTCGGTCTGATCGCGCTCGCCGGCATGATCATGCGCAACACGGTCATCCTGGTCGACCAGATCGAGACCGACGTCAGCCACGGCCTGACCCGGCGCGAGGCGATCGTGGAGGCGACCGTCCGCCGGGCCCGCCCGGTGGTGCTGACGGCGCTGGCCGCGATCCTCGCCATGATCCCGCTGTCGCGTTCGGCCTTCTGGGGCCCGATGGCGATCACGATCATGGGAGGCCTGTTTGTCGCGACATTCCTGACGCTCCTGTACCTGCCGGGCCTCTATGCCCTGTGGTTCCGCAAGAGCCTGGACGAGGCGGGGACCCCCGAGCAGCCTGCCGCGCCGCAGCATGGGAGCGATGACCAGCACGCAATTCCGCTTGCCCAAGCGGCTGAATAGATGAGAAGACTGCTGACCAGCGAGTCCTGACTGATGGCCCTTGTTTCGGAACATATCGAAGTCGACACCCGGGATCGCATCCTCGAGGTGGCCGAGCGGCTGTTCCGTGTGATCGGCTACCAGAAGACCACGGTCGGCGACATCGCCAAGGAGCTCCGGATGAGCCCCGCCAACGTGTATCGCTTCTTCGAATCGAAGAAGGCGATCCACCAGGCGGTGGCACGGGGGCTGATGGGCGAGGTCGAGCTGGAGGCGCAGCGGATCGTGACCCGGCCCGGTCCGGTGCTGCCGCGCTTCCGCGAGCTGCTCACCACCATCCATCGCATGAACACCGAGCGCTATGTCGGCCACAACAAGCTGCACGAGATGGTCGCGGTCGCGATGGAGGAGGACTGGGACGTCTGCGTCGCCCATATGGAGTGCATTGCCGGCGTGATCGGCCAGATGATCGCGCAAGGCGTCGCCTCCGGCGAGTTCGAGGCGCCCGATTTGCAGCTGGCCTCGCTGTGCGCCTGCACCGCGATGATTCGCTTCTTCCACCCCCAGATGATCGCCCAGTGCGCCACCAAGCCGGGCCCGACCATCGACCAGATGATCGATTTCGTCATCGCGGGTCTGTCGCCGCGCCACTGACGGGCCGGCGGGTTTCCTCCTATAAGCTCACCTGCCGTCCCGGAATGACCGGCCGGCGGCAGCCCAGGACGGACCAACAAACTCCGTCATTGCGAGCGCAGCGAAGCAATCCAGACTGTCTCCGCAGAGGGATTCTGGATTGCTTCGCTGCGCTCGCAATGACGAGGAGGAAACAGCGTGACCGACAAAGACCTGTACTTCTACGAGCCCTCCAAGGGCCACGGCCTCAAGCACGATCCCTTCAACGCCATCATCGCGCCGCGTCCGATCGGCTGGATCTCCTCCCGCGACACCAAGGGCCACGTCAACCTGGCGCCCTACAGCTTCTTCAATGCTTTCTGCTACGTGCCGCCGATCATCGGCTTCTCCTCCACCAACTGGAAGGACACGGTGTCGAACATGGAGCAGACCCGCGAGTTCGTCTGGAATCTCACCACGATGGACCTCGCCAAGCACATGAACGCGACCGCCGCGCATGTCGCCCCTGAGGTCGACGAGTTCGAGATCGCAGGCCTGACCGCCGTCCCCGGCAAGCTCGTCAACGTGCCGCGCGTGGCCGAGAGCCCCGTCGCCTTCGAGTGCAAGATGTCCGACATCGTCCGCCTCAAGGGCGCCGACGGCAAGGTGGCCGACGCCTGGCTGACCCTGGGCGAGGTCGTCGCCGTCCATATCGACAAGGCCATGATCAAGGACGGCGTCTATCAGACTGCCGCCGCCCGCCCGATCGTCCGCGCCGGCCGCCGCGGCGACTATTTCGAGATCAAGCCGGAAAACATGTTCGAGATGGTCCGGCCGGATTAGGCCAGCCGATCAGGCCCTGTAGCCCGGATGGAGCGAAGCGAAATCCGGGTTCTCTCCTCGCGGATGGACCACCCCGGATTACGCTTCGCTCCATCCGGGCTACGATCACCCGTCATCCCCCTCCCGGAACTGCCCCCACGCCCCGGCCGTTATGGTCCCCGGGGCGGCCGCCCGGCCGCGTCAATTCGCTTCTTTTTGCCTGCGAAGTGTTCACTCACTCCGGCCAGTTTCCGCTAAAATGCCCAGACCGCGCCGATCCATGAGGTCCGCCATGAGCTTCCGCCGCGACAACATCACAAAGCCGATCTTCTCCTGGGCGCGCGGCGTGCTGCCGGCGATGTCCGACACCGAGCGCGAGGCGCTGGAGGCGGGCGATGTCTGGTGGGATGCCGATCTCTTCACCGGCGATCCCGACTGGACGAAACTGCTGAAAATTGCACCGGCAAAATTGACCGACGAGGAGCAGGCCTTCCTCAGCGGTCCCGTCGACAAGCTCTGCGCCATGCTCGACGAATGGAAGATCTTCTGGGAAATGCGCGACCTGCCGCAGGACGTCTGGCATTTCGTCAAGCGCGAGAAATTCTTCGGCATGATCATTCCGAAGGAGTTCGGCGGCCTCGGCTTCTCGCCCTATGCGCATTCGGAAGTGGTGCGGAAAATCTCGACCCGCTCGATCGCCGCCGCCGTCACGGTGATGGTGCCGAACTCGCTCGGGCCCGGCGAGCTCCTGATGCGCTTCGGCACGAAGGAGCAGCAGGAGCGCTGGCTGCCGCGCCTTGCCGACGGCCGCGACATTCCCTGCTTCGGCCTCACCAGCCCGGAAGCCGGCTCTGATGCCGCCTCGATGGTCGACACCGGCATCATCTGCAAGGGCAACTTTGAGGGCCGCGAGGTCATCGGCCTCAGGCTGAACTGGCACAAGCGCTACATCACGCTCGGTCCCGTCGCGACGCTGCTTGGTCTTGCCTTCAAGGCCTATGATCCCGACCATCTCGTGGGTGATCGGGAAGAGCTCGGCATCACCGTCGCGCTGATCCCGACCAATCTGCCGGGCGTCGAGATCGGCCAGCGTCATCTGCCGTCGATGCAGGTATTCCAGAACGGTCCCAATTGGGGCCGCGACGTCTTCATCCCGCTCGACTACGTCATCGGCGGCCAGGAGCGCCTCGGGCAGGGCTGGAAGATGCTCATGACCGCGCTCGCGGCGGGCCGCGGCATCTCGCTGCCCTCGCTGTCGGCGGCCGGCGCCGCCTATGCCGCGCGCACCACCGGCGCCTATGCCCGCATCCGCGAGCAGTTCGGCATCTCCATCTCCAAGTTCGAGGGCGTTGAAGAGCCGCTCGCGCGCATCGTCGCCACCGCCTATCAGCTCGACGCAGCACGGCGGCTGACCTGCGCGGCGCTGAACGCCGGCGTTCATCCCGCCGTCATCTCCGGCATCATGAAGCTGCACGCGACCGAGCGGATGCGCACCGCGATCGACGACGCCATGGACATCCATGGCGGCAAGGGCGTGATCGACGGCCCGCAAAACTATCTCGGCAATCTGCATCGCGCCGTGCCTGTCGGCATCACGGTCGAGGGCGCCAACATCCTGACCCGCAACCTCATCGTGTTCGGGCAGGGCGCCATCCGCGCCCATCCCTATCTGCTCGACGAGATGAACGCGCTCGCCGACACCGATCGCGAACGCGGGCTGACCGCGTTCGACAAGGCGTTCTGGAAGCATGTCGGCCACAGTTTTGAGACGCTGCTCCGCGCCTTCGGCCGGAGCTGGAGCTTCGGCATGTTCGCCATGGCGCCCGATGCGGGCGATGCCACGCCGTTCTATCGCCAGCTCTCGCGCTACTCTGCGGCGTTTGCGCTCTGCGCCGACATGGCGCTGCTCACGCTCGGCGGCGCGCTCAAGCGCAAGGAGATGCTGTCGGCGCGCTTCGGCGACATCCTCTCCGAGCTGTACCTGCTCTCGGCCGCGCTGAAGCGTTGGCAGGATGAGGGCCGGCAGAAAGAGGATTTCGCTGCGCTGGAATGGTGCATGGCGACCGGCTTCAGGACCATCGAGAACCGGCTGGCCGAGATCCTCGCCAATCTGCCCAACCGCTTCGTCGCGGCTTTTCTGAAGTTCGTCGTCCAGCCATTCGGTGCCCGCGTGCTCGGCCCGTCCGACCGCGTCGTGCACCAATGCGCAGGCCTCGTGTTGGAGCCGTCGGCAGCACGCGAGCGGCTGACGCCGGATCTCGCTCATGTCGACGACGACGGCGGCTTTGCACGGCTGGAGCGCGCGTTCAAGCTGGTGGCGGCGACCGACGCGATCGCCAAGCGCATGCGTGGGGCTCATATCCGCGACTGGAAGGAGGCGGTCACCAAGGGCGTGATCACGCAGGCCGAAGGCGAGCAGCTTGCCGCGGCTCATGAAGCCGTCACAAAAGTGATAGAGGTCGACGATTTTGCGCCGGAGGCGCTGTCGCCGATTTACAAGAAAACCGCCGACGTGCATCAGTTCTTCCAGGAACTCGGTGAACAGAGGGCGGCGAGCTGATGGCACGACCGGTATTCATCGTCGACGGCAGCCGGACGCCGTTCCTGAAAGCGCGCTCCGGGCCGGGCCCGTTCACGCCGGTCGATCTCGCCGTGCAGTGCGGATGGCCGCTCCTGGCGCGGCAGCCGTTCTCGCCTGCCGATTTCGACCAGGTCATCCTCGGCTGCGTCAACGTGATCGCCGACGAGATGAACCCGGCCCGCGTTGCCGCGCTCCGGCTCGGCATGGGCGAGGACATGGTCGCCTTCACGGTGCAGATCAATTGCGGCTCGGGCATGCAGTCGATCGACACCGCCTACCGCTACATTCGCGAGGGCCATGCCGACATGATCCTCGCCGGCGGCACCGAGGCGCTCAGCCACGCGCCGCTGGTCTGGCCGAATTCCGGCGTGCGCTGGTTCGCCGGCCTTGCCACCGCCAAGGGCATGGCGGCGAAGCTCGCCGCCGCGTTCAAGCTGCGGCCGCGTGATCTCAAGCCGATCATCGGCCTCGAGCGCGGGCTCACCGATCCCATCACCGACCTCAACATGGGCCAGACCGCCGAGGTCGTCGGCCATCTCTTCGGCATCACCCGTGCGCAGTCCGACGCCTATGCCGCCGAGAGCCATCGTCGCCTCGCGCATGCGCAGGCCGAAGGCTATCTGAAAGGCGAGGTCGAGACCGCGTTCTCCCGCAACGGAAAATTCTTCGATCACGATGACGGCGTGCGTCCGGACTCGACGGCGGAGACGCTCGCAAGACTTCGGCCGGTGTTCGAACGTCCCTGGGGCCAGGTCACCGCGGGGAATTCCTCGCAGATCACTGACGGCGCGTCATGGGTGATCCTCGCGTCCGACGCGGCGGTGGCGAAACACAAGCTGACGCCGAAAGCGGCGATCGTCGACAGCAACTGGGCCGCGCTCGATCCCAGCATCATGGGCCTTGGCCCCGTGATGTCGGCCACGCCGCTGCTCCAGCGCAACGACCTCACCGTCAAGGACGTCGAGACTTGGGAGTTGAACGAAGCCTTTGCGACGCAGGTGCTCGGCTGCCTCGCCGCCTGGAACGACGACAAATTCTGCCGCGAGATATTGGGCCTTGACGGCGCGGCCGGCGAGATCGACCGTGAAAGGCTCAATGTCGATGGCGGCGCCATCTCGCTCGGCCATCCCGTCGGCACCTCCGGCAACCGCATCGTGCTGCATCTCGTCAACGCGATGAAGCGGCTCGGCACGCGGCGAGGGGTTGCCACCGAATGCATCGGCGGCGGCCTCGGCGGCGCCATGCTGATCGAGGCGGTGTGACCATGGATTCCAGGATCATGACCGCGCTCGGCGATCGCGTCCTCACGCTCGGGCCGCAAGCCTCGGCCGACAGCCCCTACAAGCACTTCAAGCTGACGCGCGATGCCGACGGCGTCGCCTGGCTGCTGTTCGACCGCGCCGATGCCAGCGCCAACACGCTCTCCTCGGACGTGATGGAGGAGTTCGACGCCGTGCTTGCGGCGATCGAGACCGAGCGCCCGGCCGGTCTCGTCATCCGTTCCGCAAAGCCCTCCGGCTTCATCGCGGGCGCCGACGTCAACGAATTCCGCGGCGCCAGCGATACCGAGATGGTGGAGACGCGCATCCGCGCCGCGCATGCGGTGGTGGACCATCTGGAAGCCTTGAAGCTTCCGACGGTCGCGGTGATCCACGGCTTCTGTCTCGGCGGCGGCCTCGAGGTTGCGCTCGCCTGCCAGTCGCGCATCGCCATCGACAATGCGCGCTTCGGCTTCCCGGAGGTGATGCTGGGCCTGCACCCAGGTCTCGGCGGTACCGCGCGTTTCACCGCGCTGGTCAATCCGACGCAGTCGATGGCGCTGATGCTGACCGGCCGCACCATCGATGCGCGCCGCGCCAAATCGCTCGGCCTCGTCGATACCGTGACGCAGGAGCGCCATGTCCGCGGCGCCGTGAAGGACGTGCTGTTCGGCCGGCAGAAGCGGACCAGGCCCGGCCTGCTGACGCGCGCCGCCAATCTCGGGCCCGTGCGTGGGCTGCTCGCAAAGCGCATGCGCGCGGAGGCGGCAAAGGCCGCGTCCCGCGAGCACTATCCGGCGCCCTATGCGCTGATCGATCTCTGGGAGGCCCATGGCGGCAGCAAGGCCGCGATGCTGAAGGCCGAGCAGGCCTCGTTCGCCAAGCTGATGGTGACGCCGACCGCGCAGAACCTGATCCGCGTCTTCTTCCTGCGCGAGCAGATGAAGAAGGCCGCAGGCTCCGGCAACACCGTCAAGCATGTCCACGTCATCGGCGCCGGCGCCATGGGCGGCGACATCGCGGCTTGGGTCGCCGGGCAGGGGCTTCGCGTCTCGCTCGCCGACATGAAGCCGGAGCCGATCGCGGGCGCGGTGAAGCGCGCTGCCGAGCTCTACGGCAAGATCATCCGCAGACCGACCGAGGTGCGCGACGCGCTCGATCGCCTGATCCCCGACATGGACGGCGAGGGCGTCCGCAATGCCGATCTCATCATCGAGGCGGTACCGGAAAAGCTCGAGCTGAAGCAGAAGGTCTATGGCGGCCTCGAGCCGCGGATGAAGCCAGGCGCGATCCTGGCGACCAACACCTCCAGCATTCCGCTTCAGGACCTGCGCACCACCTTGGCGCGGCCCGAACGGCTGGTCGGCCTGCACTTCTTCAATCCGGTCTCGCGCCTGCAACTGGTCGAGGTCGTCAGCCATGACGGCAACGAGGCGCAGGTGTTGAAGGAAGCGCTCGCCTTTGTCGGCGCGATCGATCGCCTGCCGCTATCCGTGAAGAGCTCGCCCGGCTTCCTCGTCAACCGCGCGCTGACGCCCTACATGCTCGAAGCGATGGTGATGCTGGACGAGAAGACCGACCAGCGCCTGATCGACGCCGCGGCCGAGCAGTTCGGCATGCCGATGGGGCCGATCGAGCTCGCCGACCAGGTCGGTCTCGACATCTGCCTCGACGTCGGCGACATGCTGCGCGCCAAGTTCGGCGACCTGCTGCCGCCGACGCCGGCCTGGCTGCGCGAGAAGGTCGCCAAGGGCGAGCTCGGCCGCAAGACCGGCAAGGGTTTTTACGTCTGGAAGGACGGCAAGGCGGAGAAGGCACAGCTCGCCGAGACCGGCCCGCGCGTCACCGACCAGATGATCGACCGGCTGGTGCTGCCGATGTCCAACGTCTGCGTCGCAGCCCTTCGCGAAGGTATCGTTGACGACCCTGATACGGTCGACGGCGCCATGATCTTCGGCACGGGTTATGCACCGTTCCGCGGTGGTCCGCTGAATTACGCGCGCACGCGCGGCGTGGAAAACATTGTATCCACCCTGCGTGCGCTGACTGAGCGATTCGGCGAGCGCTTCGCGCCCGATCCGGGCTGGGACAATTTCAAGTGAGAGACGCATGACCGAGAAGACCGACAGCGCACCGCGCGGCGATCTCTGCATCCGCACGCTGGCGATGCCCGCCGACACCAACGCCAATGGCGACATTTTCGGCGGCTGGTTGCTCAGCCAGATGGACGTCGGCGGCGGCGTATTCGCCTCGAAGGTCGCGAAGTCGCGCACCGTGACCGTCGCGATCGAGGCGATGAACTTTCGCAAGGCCGTCTATGTCGGCGATCTCGTCTCGGTCTATGCCAACCTCGTCCGCGTCGGCCGCACGTCGATGACCGTGCATCTGGAAGCCTGGGCGCTGCGGCGCGGGGAGGAGCATCCGTTCCTCGTCACCGACGGCAATTTTACCTATGTGTCGATTGACGAGCACGGCCGGCCGCAGGAAGTCCGCTCGACCGAGACGCCGATCGCGACGTAATCGCGCGCGGCTTTGCGTCCCATCTCACGAAGAGTTGCAGCACGCCAAACGCGGCGCCGATGAGTCAACGCGTCGCGGCTTCGCCAACAACAAGTCATAAAACGGATGAGGTCCCGGCGTACTCAATTGCGTGTCGATTCGGGGTGGAAACCGGTTGATTTGCCCTAGGAACCAAAGGGCAGAGATGCCGTTATCTGCCCGCATTGAGGAATCTACGGGCATGCCGGACAGCTACATCATCGAAGTCAACTCGCAGACCGCGGGCATCGTCGTTCGCGGCCAGGGTGGCTACTGCTTCTTCGCCTCGTCCAACCAGTTCAACCGCCTCGAAGGCCAGCTTTTCCGCAACGCCCGCGAGGCCGAGCGCGCTGCACGCAAGCTGGTTAACGGCGATGTGAAGGAAGCGGCGTAAACGCCTGCCGCCGTGGTTTTCCGACGCGCAGAGCGCGGTCGGAAATTTTTGCAGCCCTTGATGCGGCTGCACTTTCCTTCTCCCCTTGTGGGAGAAGGTGGCAGAGCCCGCCAAGGGGCGACCGTTCTCAAGAGAACGCCGAAGCAAAGCTTGGGCTATGGCGCCGGATGAGGGTATCTTTCCAATTCGCACGATCGTTCGTGAGGATAGATACCCCTCATCCGTCTCGCCACTATCGAGGTGAGCCACCCCTCTCCCACAAGGGGAGAGGGGAAGCGCACCATCACAGCTTCGTCGCGGAGCGCGACAGCAGCTTCCATTCGTCGCCCTGCTTTAGCCAGTTCATCAGGATGTGAAGGCTGTTTGCCACTTTCTGTCCGCCGGTCATCATCTCGGCCTGCCAGTGGAAGCGCACGATCGCGGCGGGGCCGACGATCTTGATGGTCGGGTCCTTGTACGTGATCGACAGGAACTCCGTCTTGCCGTCGGTGGCGTTGGCGACGAAGGCCGCCTTGTCCTCCAGGAAGCCGTTGGAGTGGCTGTAGCTCAGATCATCAGCGCACAACGCGGTGAGCGCCTTCGGATCGGCTGCGATCTGGGCGAGGCGAAATGCCTCGACGTTCCTTGCCACCGCCTCGTGGTCCGCCGCGGCAGTATGATCGCGATTTGATGTCATCGTATTCTCCGTTCTTGATTTTGCGCCCGCTGTTGCACCGCGCGTGGTCGGAATTTTTTGCCGCCCTTGATGCCGCTGCGCTTTCCTTCTCCCCCTTGTGGGAGAAGGTGATATCGGCCGCCTCGGGCGGTCGTTCCTAAGCAAACGCCGAAGCAAAGCTTCGGCGTTCTTAAGAATGGCGGCCGAAGCCGCCTATGCCACCCTCTCCCTCATCCGCCTTCGCCCAGGCTTCGGCGGACATGACGGGAGAGGGTGAATAGTCACATCACAATTTCGTCGCGGCACGCGACAACAGCTTCCACTCGTCGCCCTGCTTCTGCCAGTTCATCAGGATGTGAAGGTTGGTCGATACTTTTTTCCCATCGGCCGCCATTTCCTGCTCGCCCAGCCAGTGGAAGCGGACGATCGCGGTGGGACCCACGACCTTGATGGTCGGGTCCTTGTATTCGATCGACAGGAACTTCGATTTGCCGTCGGTGGCGTTGGTGATGAAGGTTGCCTTGTCCTCGACCTTGCCGCTGGAATGGCTGTAGCTGAGATCGTCCCAGCACAGCGCGCCGAGCGCCTTCGGGTCGGCCGCGATCTGGGCGAGGCGGAAGGCCTCGACCTTCTTCGCCACGGCCTCTTCCTCGGCCGAGGCCGCCAGCACTGGTGTCGTGAGTGCGAGCGCCGAGAGGGCTAGAGTCGAGAGAGCCAGATCGCGTCGGTTGATCGTCATTCGTTTCCTCCTTTTTGATCTTGACCCAAGTGTTGCAGTCGCGCGCGACTTTGTCGAGTGTCGCATTGGGGTCATGTGGATGCGTCATTGCGCGATCGAGGCCGTATTGATACGTCTCGCGCATCGATGCGTCGCGCATTTGGGAAAGTACGGAAATGATCGAGGCAAAACAGGATGCGACGGGCAGGGCGTTGCTGTTCGACATCGACGGTACGCTTGCCGACACTGACCCGTTGCACCTGAAGGCATTCAACCAGGTGCTCGGCCCGCACGGCCATGTCTTCGACCACGCGCGCTTCTCCAGGGAGCTGCAAGGCTTCGCCAATGTCGCGATCGGCGAGCGCTTTCTGCCTCACGAGGCGCCGGAACGGCGCGCCCTGATCCTCGATGAGAAGGAGGAGGTCTTCCGCGCGCTGGTGGCCGGGCAGATCGCCCCGCTGCCGGGCCTGATGGCGCTGCTCGACCGGGCCGACGGCGCCGGCATTCCCATGGTCGCTGTCACCAACGCGCCGCGTCTCAACGCCGAGCTGCTGCTGTCCGGCCTCGGCATCACCCACCGTTTCAAGGCGCTCGTGATCGGCGCCGAGCTGCCGCACGGCAAGCCGCATCCGCTGCCCTATCAGGAGGGGCTGCGTTTCGTCGGTGCGCGGCCGGAGACCTCGGTCGCCTTCGAGGATTCCCGCACCGGCGTGCAATCCGCCACGGCGGCCGGCATTCCGACCATCGGCATCCGCACCAGCCTCAGCCATGCTGACCTGGTTGCGTCAGGCGCGGTCGCCTCCGCCAGCGCCTTCGACGATCCGCAGCTGCTCGCGCATCTGGCGCGCGCCATGACTTGGTAAGAAACGGCGTGGTGAGCGCTGTCGTTAACCGTGATCGGCGCGCGCATTGACCGAAGCCGCGATCCGCCGCACCATGCATCATCCTGACTTGAGGCCGTTGCCGTGACCGGATTGACCCATCGCCAAGCCGAAATCCTCAATATCGCGCGCGCCTCCGGCCGCGTCATGGTCGAGGAGCTCGCGCGCCGGTTCGAGGTCTCGGCGCAGACCATCCGCAAGGATCTCAACGATCTCTGCGAACGGAGATCGCTGACCCGCATCCATGGCGGCGCCATCATCGCTTCGGGCGTGGAAAACCTCGCCTATGAGGCACGCCGCTTCGTCGCCGCCGACGAGAAGAAGGCGATCGGCGCTGCCGCCGCCTCGCTGATCCCGAACGGCTGCTCGCTCTTCATCAACATCGGCACCACGACCGAGGAGGTCGCGAGCGCGCTGACCTCGCACGAGGATCTGCTCGTCATCACCAACAACCTCAACGTCGCGATGCTGCTGTACCGCCATCCCCGCATCGAGGTGGTTGTCGCCGGCGGCACGGTGCGGCGCGCCGACGGCGCCGTGGTCGGCTCGACCGCAACGCAACTCATCGGCCAGTTCAAGGTCGACTACGCCATCATCGGTGCGTCCGCGATTGATGAAGAGGGCGCTTTGCTCGACTTCGACTATCGCGAGGTGCAGGTGGCGCAGGCCATCATCGCCAATGCCCGCAGCGTCATGCTGGTCGCCGATTCCACAAAACTCCGCCGCAGCGCGCCGGTGCGTATCGCTCACATCACCCAGATCCAGACATTCGTGACGGACCAGGAGCTGCCCGAGCGCCTCGCCACCATCTGTCACAGCAAGGGCATCGAGGTGGTGGAAGCGATGCCGAAGGGCGCGGACATCGATGATGCGCCCGCCGATGTCCAGGACGCCGCGCCCGAGGCCGCACCGGTGGTGCGGCTGCGCTAAGGCTCAGCTACGCCCCCACGGGTTGAGCAACGTCACGCCCGTTGGTTCGAAATCCCCGACATTGCGCGTCACGACAGTCAAGCCGTGGACAAGCGCGGTTGCTGCAATGAGTGCGTCGCGTTCAGCCCGCGGGTCGGGTACGTGGAGTTGGGCACAGCGCTGCGCCACGGCCGTATCGATCGCCAGGATTCGCCCGTCGAAGCGGGGCAGAATGTGATCGTTGATCCAGGCGCGCAGGACGGCACCTTGCACCGCGTCTTTGCGCTCGATCAGGCGCGCGCCAAGTTCAATTTCAAGAATCGAGATGACGGACATGAAAAAATTCGCCACAGGCACGGCATTGGCCCAGGCGAGCACATTGTGATCAGCCTTGTCCGGTCGCCTCAGTTCGGAAATGACATTGGTGTCCAGCAGGAACATCAGTCGAGATCGGCGGGCCTGGAGATGCCGCCATCGATTCGAGGCGGATCGAAATCAAAGTCCGCGTTCGTTTGCGCCAGAGCTTCGGCTAGGCTCATGTGTCCACCGCTCAGGCGCAGATAGTCCTCGATCGTCAGCAGGACATGGGCCGGACGGCCGCGATCCGTAATGAAGACGGGGCCCTGCGACGCCGCCTTCTTGGCGCCGCTCGTATCCTGGTTGAATTCCCGGCTGGTCAGGGTGGTCACCATCGTCAGCGCGTCCTCGCCGTAGCAATCCCGTACGGTCAAAAACTATATGTAGATATGTTGCTACATTCAAGGTCTGACAGCCTATGCCGCGGGTCGTGCTGCTCAATCGGCTCATCTGCCTTCGAATTCGCCCGGTATTCTGCCGATTTTCCCGCCGAATTGACGTTGAAAAAGTTCCGCTTTCACTTGCTTTCGCCTCTCTTTCATCTTGCTTTCGTTTTTCGGTGTGATCTAATCAAAAACGAAAGTAACCGCTCGAAGGAACGAGCGGTCGCCGGGGGATGCGTCTGTTGGAGCGTATTTTCGATCTCGCCATCATTGGAGGCGGTGTTAACGGCTGCGGCATCGCGCGCGATGCGGTGGGCCGCGGCAACACGGTTTTCCTGTGTGAAATGAACGATCTGGCGAGCGGGACGTCGTCCTGGTCGACCAAGCTGGTGCATGGCGGCCTGCGCTACCTCGAATATTACGAGTTTCGCCTGGTCCGCGAGGCGCTGATCGAGCGCGAGATTCTCTGGGGCATCGCGCCCCACATCATCCGCCCGCTGCGTTTCGTTCTGCCGCATCACGCCGGCCTTCGCCCGGCCTGGCTGCTGCGCCTCGGCCTCTTCCTCTATGACCACATCGGCGGCCGCCATCTCTTGCCCGCGACGCGCTCGGTCGATCTCAAGCGGGACGAGGTCGGCAAGCCGCTGATCCCGAATCGCTACAGCCGCGCATTCGAATATTCCGACTGCTTCGTCGACGATGCCCGTCTCGTCGTGCTCAACGCGCGCGATGCCGCCGACAAGGGCGCCGAGATCCGCACCCGCACCCGCGCGACGGACATCAAGCAATCCGACGGCGTCTGGACCGTCAGCATGGTCAACACGCTGACCGGCGAGCGTTCCTCGATCAAGGCGAAGGCCTTGGTCAACGCCGGCGGCCCGTGGGTCGAGGACGTGCTCGGCCGCGGTGCCGGCGTCAATGCGAAAGCCAAGGTGCGCCTGGTGCAGGGCTCGCACATCGTGGTCAGGAAACTCTACGATCACGACCGTGCCTACATGTTCCAGAACGCGGACGGCCGCATCATTTTCGTGATCCCGTACCAGGACGATTTCACGCTGATCGGCACCACCGACCGCGACTATGACGGCGACCCCGCCAAGGTGAAGGCGACGGCCGAGGAGATCCAGTATCTCTGCACCGCGGCGAGCGAATATCTGGCCAAGCCGGTGACCCCGGAGGACGTGGTCTGGACCTATTCCGGCGTGCGGCCGCTCTATGACGACGGCGCCAGCGAGGCCAAGGCCGCGACGCGCGACTACGTGTTCGAGCTCGACACGCCCGGCGGGGTGCCGCTGCTGTCGATCTATGGCGGCAAGATCACGACCTATCGCCGCCTCGCCGAGGAGGCGCTGGAGCGGCTCGCGCCCTATCTTCGCAGTGCGAAGGCGCGCGAGGGCTGGACCGGCAAATGGCCGCTGCCGGGCGGCGACATGAATGTGTCCGATATCGACGGCCTGATCGCCGAGCTCCAGCGCGGCTATCCTTTCCTCAGTCATGAGCACGCGCGGCGCCTGGCGCGTGCCTACGGCACCCGCGCCATCAAGCTGCTCGGCGATGCCAAATCGGCCGCCGATCTCGGCCAGGCCTTCGGCGCGACGCTGACCGAACGCGAGGTCCGCTACCTCATGGCCAATGAATGGGCCGTCACCGCGGAGGACGTCGTCTGGCGCCGTTCCAAGCTCGGCCTGCGACTATCTGCCGACGAGATCGCTGCCCTGGACGACTGGATCAGGACCCACGCCGTGCCGCAAACTCCCCTGCTGGAAGCAGGAGGACGCTCATGAGCGTGACACTCGATCACGTGACCCGGACCGTCGAGGGTGTCGCGCACATCCGCGACGTCTCGCTGACGCTCGAGAGCGGCACGCTCAACGTGCTGCTCGGGCCGACGCTGTCGGGTAAGACCTCGATCATGCGGCTGCTCGCCGGTCTCGACAAGCCGACCACGGGCAAGGTCCTGGTCAATGGCAAGGACGTCACCGGTGCCGACGTGCGCCAGCGTTCGGTCGCCATGGTCTATCAGCAGTTCATCAACTACCCTTCGCTGACGGTCTACGAGAACATCGCCTCGCCCCTGCGCGTGCAGGGCAAGCCGCGCGAAGAGATCGAGACGCGGGTGGCGGAAGCGGCAAAGCTGCTGCGGCTCGAGCCGTTCCTGAAGCGTACGCCGCTCCAGCTCTCCGGCGGCCAGCAGCAGCGCACCGCGATCGCACGCGCGCTGGTCAAGGGTGCCGATCTCGTGCTGCTCGACGAGCCGCTCGCCAATCTCGACTACAAGCTGCGCGAGGAGCTGCGTGCCGAGCTGCCGCGCATCTTCGAGGCCTCCGGCGCGATCTTCGTCTATGCCACCACCGAGCCGACCGAGGCGCTGCTGCTTGGCGGCAACACGGTCTGCATGTGGGAGGGCCAGGCGCTGCAGATGGGCGAGACCGCCAACGTCTACCGCCGGCCGCAGACCTTGCGCGTCGCGCAGGTCTTCTCCGATCCGCCGCTCAATCTCGTCGGCATCGAGAAGAAGAACGGGCACGTCGCCTATGCCGGCGGCACGTCCTCGCCGGCCTCGGGCCTCTATTCGTCGCTGGCCGACGGCGCCTATCGCGTCGGCTTCCGCGCCCATCAGCTTGCGCTCGCCAATGGCGAGGCCAACCGCCACGCCTTCCATGCCACTGTCACGGTGACCGAGATCACCGGTTCGGAGAGCTTTGTGCATTTGACCCGCGACGGATCGAACTGGGTTGCGGTGCTGCACGGCGTGCACGAGTTCGAGCCCGGCCAGACCATCGATGCCGTGCTCGACCCCAACGATGTCTTCGTGTTCGATGCGGCCGACCGCCTGGTCGCTGCACCGGCTTCCTGAGGGAGATGCGCCATGGCCCGCATTGACCTCGTCGATCTCGCCCATTCCTACGGCGGCAATGCTGCGCCGCAGGAAAGCTTTGCGCTGAAGCCTGTCACCATGACCTGGCGGCAGGGCGGCGCCTATGCGCTGCTCGGCCCGAGCGGCTGCGGCAAGACCACGCTGCTCAACGTCATCTCCGGCATCATCACGCCGTCGCGGGGGAAAATCCTGTTCGACGGCGTCGACATCACACCGCTGTCAACCCAGAAGCGCAACATCGCCCAGGTGTTCCAGTTTCCGGTGATCTACGACACCATGACGGTGGGGCAGAACCTGGCTTTTCCGCTGAAGAACCGCGGCGTGCCGAAGGCGGATATCGACAGGCGCGTCGCCGAGATCGGCCGCCTGCTCGACCTCGAGCCTTATCTGAACCGCAAGGCAACGCGCCTCACGGCCGACGCCAAGCAGAAGATCTCGCTCGGCCGCGGCCTCGTGCGCAATGACGTCGCCGCCGTGCTGTTCGACGAGCCGCTGACGGTGATCGATCCCGAGCTGAAATGGCAGCTCCGCTCCAAGCTGAAGGCGCTGCATCGCGAGCTCGACCTCACGATGATCTACGTCACCCACGACCAGACCGAGGCGCTGACCTTCGCCGACACCGTCGTCGTCATGCATGACGGCCGCGTGGTGCAGAGCGGCACGCCCGCCGAGCTGTTCGACAAGCCCGCGCACACCTTCGTTGGATATTTCATCGGCTCACCCGGCATGAACATCCTGCCGGCGGAGGTGAGGGGGCGCGAGGCGCGGATCGACGGTCACGTCATTGCGCTCAACCGCAGCTACGACAGCATTCCGGCCGGTGCCAAGATCGAGATCGGCGTCCGTCCGGAGTTCGTCGAGGCCGTCGCGCCCGGGCCGGGCCTGCTCACCGCCAGGATCGAGCGTATCGACGATCTCGGCCGCATCCGTTTTGCGCGGACCCGTCTTGGCGAGGCCAAGCTCGCGGCGCGCGCGCCGGCGGGCTTCACGTCATCCGACGGCACGGCCGGGCTGAAGTTCGACCCGTCGCATGTTCACGTCTATGCCGACAGCCTTCTGGTGGAGGGAGCCGCCTGATGGACAAGACCGTCAACCAAAAAGCCTGGTTCCTGGTGCTGCCGGTGTTCCTGGTCGTCGCCTTCTCGGCGGTGCTGCCGCTGATGACGGTGGTGAACTATTCGATGCAGGACACCTTCGGCAACAACCAGTTCTTCTGGAACGGCGTCGGCTGGTTCAAGGAGCTGCTCGATCCCTCGACCGATCTCGGCGGCCGCTTCCTCGCCTCGCTCGGTCGCAACCTGTTCTTCTCGATGGTCATCCTCGCCATCGAGGTGCCGCTCGGCATCGTCGTCGCGCTGTCGATGCCGCGCCAGGGCTGGACGGTGGCAGCCTGCCTCGTCATCCTCGCGCTGCCGCTCCTGATTCCGTGGAACGTGGTCGGCACGATCTGGCAGATCTTCGGCCGGCCCGACATCGGCCTGCTCGGCTATGTGCTCAACGCCATCGGCATCGACTACAACTACGTCTCCAATGAGATCGACGCCTGGGTCACGGTCATCGTCATGGACGTCTGGCACTGGACCAGCCTCGTCGCGCTGCTCTGCTATGCCGGCCTGAAGTCGATTCCCGAAGCCTATTACCAGGCCGCCCAGATCGACGGCGCCTCGCGCTGGGCCGTGTTCAAGGCGATCCAGCTGCCGAAGATGAACCGCGTGCTGCTGATCGCGGTTCTGCTGCGCTTCATGGACAGCTTCATGATCTACACCGAGCCGTTCGTGGTGACGGGCGGCGGACCCGGCAACTCCACGACCTTCGTGTCGATCGAGCTGGTCAAGATCGCGCTCGGCCAGTTCGACCTCGGCAAGGCCGCGGCGCTCTCGCTGGTCTACAACCTGATCATCCTGATCGTCTGCTGGATCTTCTACACCGTCATGACCAATGCCGGCGTCGAGCGGAAGGTTCAGGCGGAGAGCGAGCCGGCGGCGAAGCCGAAGTCGTCGGCTGCGCTCAAGCCCGCAACCGCGCTCAAGCCAAAGGAAGGAGTGGCCTGATGCATTCGATTCCCGGCCGCCGCCTCATCATGGGGCTGTTCCTGATCTTCCTGCTGTTGCCGATCTACTGGCTCGTCAACATGAGCTTCAAGACCAACGCCGAGATCGTCTCGACGATGACCTTGTGGCCGCACACCCCGACGCTGCAGCACTACAAGCGTATCTTCACCGACGAGAGCTGGTATTCCGGCTACATCAACTCGCTCGAATACGTCGTCCTCAACACCATCATCTCGATCTCGGTGGCGTTGCCGGCGGCCTACGCCTTCTCGCGCTACCGCTTCCTCGGCGACAAGCACCTGTTCTTCTGGCTGCTGTCCAACCGCATGGCGCCGGCCGCGGTCTATGCGCTGCCGTTCTTCAATCTCTATTCGGCGATCGGGCTGTTCGATACGCCCTGGGCCGTCGCGCTCGCGCATTGCATCTTCAACGTTCCGCTGGCGGTGTGGATCCTCGAAGGTTTCGTCTCCGGCGTGCCGCGCGAGATCGACGAGACCGCTTTCCTCGACGGCTATTCCTTCCCGCGCTTCTTCATCAAGATCCTGGTGCCGCTGATCGCGAGCGGCATCGGCGTCGCCGCCTTCTTCTGCTTCATGTTCTCCTGGGTCGAGCTGCTGCTCGCGCGCACGCTGACCTCCGTTCATGCCAAGCCAATCGCGGCGATCATGACGCGCACGGTCTCGGCGGCCGGCATGGATTGGGGCTTGCTCGCGGCCGCCGGCGTGCTCACCATCATTCCGGGCGCTCTCGTGATCTGGTTCGTCCGCAACTACATCGCGAGCGGCTTTGCGCTCGGTCGCGTCTAGGGAGGCATCAATGGAATCTATTGCATGGATGGCCTGGACGCTGCCGACGGCGATTTTCTTCGTGGCGCTCGCCTGCACCCTCGGGGTCATGACCTACCTGGCCGCGGTCTATCCCGAAGCCGAGCGCGTTGGCGTGCTCAGCATTCCGACGACGCGGGGCGATCGCCTGTTCGTTTCCCTGATCACGGCGGCCGTCATCCACCTGCTATGGATCGCCTTCGCCGGCACCGACGCGATCGCCACGCTGCCGATCGGTGAGGAGGGTTTTGAGATTTCGAGCCTGTGGCTCGCATCAGGAATTTCGCTGGCCACGGCCGTGCTCATTTTCCGCACGGTCTGACGCTTCGCGAAGGGACGGCCAGATCCGGGGGCAACCGGGTCTGTATATAAAAGTTTGTCGCTGCAACGGAGGAACAACATGCGACAGTTTAGGAGAAGGAAAGGTCCATTGACCAAGAACAGCTTTCTGACCATGTCCAGCGTCGCCGCGCTTGCGGTGTCGTTCACCGTCTCGGCGCCGGTCCGCGCCGCCGACGATGCCACGATCCAGAAGTGGATCACCGAATTCCAGCCCTCGACCTTGTCGAAGGACGACCAGAAGAAGGAGCTGGAGTGGTTCGCGAAGGCCGCCGAACCGTTCAAGGGCATGGAGATCAACGTCGTCTCCGAGACCATCACCACCCACGAATATGAATCGCAGACGCTGGCCAAGGCGTTCTCCGAGCTCACCGGCATCAAGCTCAAGCACGACATCATCCAGGAAGGTGACGTCGTCGAGAAGCTGCAGACCCAGATGCAGTCCGGCAAGAACGTCTATGACGGCTGGATCAACGATTCCGACCTGATCGGCACGCACTTCCGCTACGGCCAGACCATCGCGCTGTCGGACTACATGACCGGCGAGGGCAAGGACGTCACCGACCCGATGCTCGACGTCAACGACTTCATCGGCAAGTCGTTCGGCACCGCGCCGGACGGCAAGCTCTATCAGCTGCCCGACCAGCAGTTCGCCAACCTCTACTGGTTCCGCTACGACTGGTTCACCAACCCCGACTACAAGGCCAAGTTCAAGGCCAAGTATGGCTACGAACTCGGCGTTCCCGTGAACTGGTCGGCCTACGAGGACATCGCCGAGTTCTTCACGAACGACATCAAGGAGATCAACGGCGTCAAGGTCTACGGCCATATGGACTATGGCAAGAAGGACCCCTCGCTTGGCTGGCGTTTCACCGACGCCTGGCTGTCGATGGCCGGCAACGGCGACAAGGGCATTCCGAACGGTCTGCCGGTCGACGAATGGGGCATCCGCATGGAAGGCTGCCGTCCGGTCGGCTCGAGCGTGGAGCGTGGTGGCGACACCAATGGTCCCGCCGCGGTCTACTCGATCACCAAGTATCTCGAGTGGATGAAGAAGTATGCTCCGCCGCAGGCTCAGGGCATGACCTTCTCCGAGTCCGGTCCGGTGCCGGCGCAGGGTAACATCGCCCAGCAGATGTTCTGGTACACCGCCTTCACCGCCGACATGGTGAAGCCGGGCATCGCCGTGATGAACGCGGACGGTACGCCGAAATGGCGTATGGCTCCGTCGCCGCACGGATCGTACTGGAAGGAAGGCATGAAGCTCGGCTACCAGGATGCCGGCTCGCTCACGCTGTTGAAGTCGACCCCGGCTGACCGCCGCAAGGCGGCCTGGCTCTATCTGCAGTTCATCGTCTCCAAGACGGTGTCGCTGAAGAAGAGCCATGTCGGTCTCACCTTCATCCGTGAATCCGACATCTGGGACAAGTCGTTCACCGAGCGCGCGCCGAAGCTCGGCGGCCTGATCGAGTTCTACCGCTCGCCCGCGCGCGTGCAGTGGACCCCGACCGGCAACAACGTGCCCGACTATCCGAAGCTCGCGCAGCTCTGGTGGCAGAACATCGGCGATGCGTCGTCCGGTGCGAAGACGCCGCAGCAGGCGATGGACGCTCTCGCTGCGGCCCAGGACTCCGTGATGGAGCGCCTGGAGAAGTCCGGCGTGCAGAAGGAGTGCGGTCCGAAGCTGCACAAGAAGGAGTCGGCCGAGTACTGGTTCGCCAAGGCCCAGAAGGACGGCACCATCGCCCCGCAGCGCAAGCTCGCCAACGAGAAGCCGAAGGGCGAGACGGTCGACTACGACACGCTGATCAAGTCGTGGCCGGCGACCCCGCCCAAGCGCGCGGAAGCGAAGTAAGCGCCGTATAGCCTCATCAAATGCGAAAGGCCGGGAGCGATCCCGGCCTTTTTGTTTTGGTGGCTTGCGCGCACCGCCACCACCTCGTCATTGCGAGCGAAGCGAAGCAATCCAGAGTCTTTCCACGGAGGCCGTCTGGATTGCTTCGTCGCTACGCTCCTCGCAATGACGAAGGAGAGAGCGTTCTACTCCGCCGGCTCGGCCGCCAGCGCCGGGTAATCCGTGTAGCCCTTGGCGCCGCCGCCGTAGAAGGTGTTCTTGTCCCAGTCGTTCAGCGCCGCGCCCTTCTTCAGCCGCTCGACGAGGTCGGGGTTGGAGATGAACGGCTTGCCGAAGGCGATGAGGTCGGCCGCGTTCGCGTCCAGCACCTTGGTGGCGAGATCGAAGTCGTAGCCGTTGTTGGCGACGTAGGCGCCGCTGAAGCGCTTGCGCAGGGAGGCATAGTCGAACGGCGCGATGTCGCGCGGCCCGCCGGTGGCGCCCTCGACGACGTGGAGATAGACGAGCTTGAGCGCGCTGAGGCCGTCGACGATGTGATCGTACAGCGCCTGCGGATTGGAATCCGAGATGTCGTTGGCGGGCGTCACGGGCGAGATGCGGATGCCGGTGCGGTCGGCGCCGGCTTCAGCGACGACGGCCTTGGAGACCTCGAGCATCAGCTTGGCGCGGTTCTCGATCGAGCCGCCGTAAGCGTCGGTGCGCTTGTTGGTGCCGTCCTTGGCGAACTGTTCGAGCAGGTAGCCGTTGGCACCGTGGATCTCGACGCCGTCGAAGCCGGCTTCGAGCGCGTTCTTCGTCGCGCGCTTGAAGTCGTCGATGATCCCGGGAATTTCGGAGAGATCGAGCGCACGGGGCTCGGAGACGTCGGCGAAGGTGCCGTTCACGAAGGTCTTGCCCTTGGCGCGGATCGCGCTCGGCGCCACCGGGGCTGCGCCATTCGCCTGCAGATCGACATGCGAGATGCGGCCGACATGCCAGAGCTGGATGAAGATCTTGCCGCCGCGCTCATGGAACTGGTCGGTGACCTTGCGCCAGCCCGCGACCTGCTCCTTGGAATAGATGCCGGGGGTGTCCTGGTAGCCCTGGCCCTGTTGCGAGATCTGGCTTGCTTCGGTGATCAGGAGCCCTGCGGACGCGCGCTGGCTGTAATAGTCGGCGGCGAGCGTGCCGGGGACGAAGGTGCCGGGAACGGCGCGGTTGCGCGTCAGCGGCGCCATCACGAAGCGGTTGGCCAGCGTGATCGGGCCGAGCTTGTAGGTCTCAAACAATTTGGTCGAACGGCTCATGTGAATGCTTCCAGGCGGTGAGAGGTCAATCACACTTGTGCATCGCGATATCCAGCGCAAGTGACGAGCCATACGGAAAGTGCAAGCGAGCTGCGCGGCAAGCCCCGCGCAGCACAATTGATGTGCAATTTCGTCCGCGGCAGCAGAATTCCACTACGCGGCCGTGCGATTGCGCAAATCAGGTCAGGCCCATCAGGTCTGGCCCATGAAATCGCGCTTGCCGACCTCGACGCCGTTGTGGCGCAGGATGCCGTGGGCGGTCGCGCAGTGGAAATAGAAGTTCGGCAGCGAGAACGCGCTCAGGAACTGCTGGCCCTTCAGGGTCGTGGTCCTGTCGGGCCCGGTCGGGAAAGTGACGTCCTTGGCCTCTGCGCCCGCAAACTGTTCCGGCTTGAACGACTTCACATAGTCGATCGTCTTGGCGAGCCGCTGCTTCAATTCCTCGAACGTCTTTTCGGTGTCGGGGTTCGAGGGCACCTCGCTATGGGTCAGCCGCGCACAGCCCTTGGTGGCGAAATCGCTGACGAGCTGGATCTGCTTCGACAGCGGCAGCATGTCCGGAAACAGGCGCGAGCCGAGCAGCACGCTCGGGTCGATCTTCTTCGCCGCGCAATGCGCCTCGGCTTTGGTGAGCAGGCCGGTGAGGCTGTTCAGCATTTGCAGGTAGGCGGGGACGACCGCGTCGTAAAAGGACATGTGATGCTCGCTTCAATGAGTGGAAATCTCAGGAGAAAACCTGAGTCACTCACATGGGAGCCTCATGGAAAAATACAATCGCGGGGAGGGCTTGTGCGATGCGAAAATTCTATCGCGCCACAAACTCGGTGTCATCGCCCGCTTGTGCGCAATTGCGCACTAGGCGGGGCATGACTACGGAGAGACGATTTTACCGCACCACCGCCCCCGGCTGCGCCTGCGCCGTGCCGCCGCGCATCCGCGCGAGCAGCTCGGCGGTCGGCCAGGAATCCGCCGGCAGGCCGAACTTGATCTGCATCGCTTTTACTGCGGCGCGGCTCTGCTGGCCGAGCACGCCGTCCACCTTGCCGACGTTGAAGCCGGCCTGGACCAGCAGCTGCTGCAATTGCTTGAGCTCGCTATACGGCAGTTGCGCGACCGGCTGGGCCGGCTTGCGCATCGGCGGCGCGCCCGCGATGCGGGTGGCGAGATAGCCCGCGGTGGTCGAGTAGATCAGCGAGTTGTTCCATTCGGTATAGGCCGCGAAATTCGCATACGCCATGAAGGCCGGGCCGGAGCGTCCCATCGGCAGCAGCACGGAGGCCGGCAGATTGTCGTTCGGCAGCGCGCGGCCGTCGGGATAGGTGACCCCGAGCTGCGCCCATTTCGAGCGCGGCAGCTGCACGGTGAGATCGGTCTGATCCCACGGCAGGTTCTGCGGCACCTTGATCTCCTCGAGCCACGGCTCGCCGCGGCGCCACTTCAGGCCGTTGGCGATGTAGTTCGCGGTCGAGCCGATCACGTCGTCCTCGCTGCGCAACAGATCGCGCCGTCCGTCGCCGTCATAATCGACGGCATAGTTGACATAGTGCACCGGCAGGAATTGCGTCTGGCCGAGCTCGCCGGCCCAGGAGCCGACCATCTCGTCGGGCGTGAGATCGCCGCGGTCGATGATCTTCAGCGCGGCGATGGTCTCTTTCACGAACATCTCCGAGCGGCGGCAGTCATAGGCCAGCGACACCAGCGATTTCAGCGTCGGCAGATTGCCCATGTTGACGCCGAAATCGCTCTCGAGCCCCCAGAACGCGGCGATCACGGCCGGCGGCACGCCGTATTCCTTTTCCGCGCGCGCGAATGCAGAGGCGTGGTTCTTGATGTGCTGCTGGCCGTTCTGCATGCGATAGGGCGCGGCCATGCGTCCGGCGAACTCGGTGAAGAGCTGGCCGAACACGCGCTGGCCGCGGTCGCGGTTGACGATGCCCTGATCGTAGACGAGGTAGGGTGCAGCCTCCGACATCGTCCGCTGCGACACGCCGGCTGCGACCGCCTGGCTCTTCACGTCGGCGAGGAAGCGATCGAAGCTCGCCCCGTTATGGCACGAGGCCGCGCGCGGCGACGGCGCGCTGGCCTTGGGCGCCGCGGGCCTTGCCGGCGGCGGTGCGAACTGGGCGGAGGCGGTGGCGGAGCATGCAAGGAGCGCGACGGCCGCGATTGCAAATCGGGTCTGGAGCATAAGGGTTCCGGCGGGGAGGGGCAGGCGTGGATTCGCCGGAAGTCTAGGGGAAGTGACGGCCTCAGGCCATCCCTTCAGGGCTCAGGCCCGCTCGCCTTCTCGATAGAGAAATTGCGGTTACTGGGCGTCGGCGATCTTTGCCTGGGGTGACAGCATCTGCGCGTTGGCTGCCAGGGGCCGCTTCGACGACGATGCCGGGTCGGGCGCTCGCGACGCGGCGTCGGGCATCGGGGCCGGGGATGGCCGATTGGCCGGCATTACGATCACTTTCGCACCGACCTTGACCCGCTCGTAGAGGTCCGTGACGTCCTCGTTGGTCAGCCTGATGCAGCCGGACGAGACCCGCTTGCCGATCGTGTCGGGCTTGTTGGTGCCGTGAATTCGATATTCGGTCTCGCCGAGATACATCGCCCGCGCGCCGAGCGGATTGCCGGGACCGCCTGCCATGAACCGCGGCAGATAAGGCTGACGCCCGATCATCTCTACGGGCGGATGCCAGTCCGGCCATTCCGCCTTACGGGCCACAGTCTGCTCGCCGGACCATGTGAAACCTTCGCGGCCGACGCCGATGCCATAGCGCATCGCCTGCCTGTCGTTCAGGACGTAATAGAGGAACGTGTTGCCGGTATCGATGATCACGGTGCCCGCGGGCTGGCGGCTGGCGTAGTCAACCACCTGCCGGACGAATGCGCCGGGACCTTCAGCGGCCTTTGGTGGTTCGACCAGAGGCGCCGGAGCCGGAACCGGAGCAGGCGTCGGCACTGGTACCGATGCGGGAACTGGAGCTGCCACGTAAACCGGAGAGGACGATGCCCGGGCTTGCTGCGCGGCGGGTTTCCGTGCCGGTTGGGCGCTCTCCGGGGACGACAGCAGACCGTATCCCAGTGCGGCGACGGCGACGGCGCCGATGCCAACTCTCGCGACCATCGGTATTGCGAGCGTCTCTGCCTTTCCGCGCTTGGCCCGCTTACCCATGTCGTCCTCCAGCTCACGATGCCTGGAAGACGTACCCAGCAAATTTTAACAAACCTCGAAGCGCTCGGACTCTGAAAGCGTTAACCATCTTTTGCTGTGTCGACGTTCGCGAAGACTGCGTTATCCTATCCGAATAGCCGCATCAGCAGCGCCTTTCCGACCGGCAGCGCCCTGACGCCGCGATAGGCGCGCACATATTCTCCGGCATAGAACGCCCGGATCGCGTGCACGCGCGTGTCCATGCCTTCCTCGAAGCGCACCGCAAAGCCGTCCGCCGTCCGCCGCACCACGATGGCCGCGATCGAGCGGCCATAGATCCGGCATTCGATCGTGCTGCCCGGGAGCGGCGGGGCGGGATCGATCAGCCGCGCGCCGGTGATCGAGATGTCGGCGAGCTTGGCCAGATGCGACCTGCCGTCCTGGCGCAGCAGCACCGGCTCGTTGCGGTCAAAGCGTTCCGCCTTGCGCTTGCGCGGCTGCTCGATGCAGACGAAGCAGACCACGGTGAGAATGAACGCGTTGTAGAGACTCCACGCCAGCGCCAGCCCGCCATAGGCGATGTTCTCGCCGCGCAAATGCAGGATGAAGGCATAGGCGATCGACGCGAGCGTGATGAGGAGCGCGGTGCCGTAGAGTCGCAGCAGCGGCCATTCGACGAACCTGTTGTCGCGGTCACCGCCTTTTGCGGTGACCTTGAATTTGTGTCCCCGCGGCTTCAGCAGGCCGGCCGCCACCGCCTTCAGCACGGCGGGCGCGGCGATCAACTGCGAGACGTCCGTCATCATCGCCAGCGAACGGCCGCGCGACAGCCAGGCCATGGTGAGGCCGTGCCAGACATAGAACGGCAGGAAGAAACGCAGCAGCTCGATAAGATCAGCCTGCACCGCCTTGATGCCGAACAGCAGGAACAGCCATGGCACGATCAAACCCGCCGTCTTCGACGTGTAGACCGCGGACCAGCTCATGAAGGCATCCACCAGCGAGAGCCGGTCGATGAAAGTCAATTTCGACTCCCGCGAGAGCGGGCCGCTGCGGCCGCGGATGATCTGCATGAAGCCAAGGCACCAGCGGGCGCGCTGGGTGATGTATTCCTTCAGCCCCTCCGGCGCGAGCCCGATCGTCAGCCGCTCGTTGAGATAGATGGTGGTGAGGCCGTGTTCCTTCAGGCGCAGCGTGACGAGATAATCCTCCGTGACGGAGTCGGTCGGGAAACCGCCGATCTGCACCAGCCCCTCATAGCGGATCAGAGATGACGTGCCGCAGCAGAAGGCGACGCCCCAGGCGTCCTTGGCCGGCATCAGGATGTCGAAGAAGAAGCGCTGCTCGTCGGGCCAGACGTCGGTCGCGGCGAGGTTGGTCTGGATCGGGTCGGGATTGATGAAGTGCTGCGGCGTCTGCACCACGCCGACCGAAGCATCGTCCATCAGCGAGACGGTCCGGGCGAGGAAGTCGGGCCGCGGCACGAAATCGGCATCGAGGATGGCGACGAATTGCGGCGGCTGCGGCAGCGCGCCGACATGCCGGAGCGCATGATTGATGTTGCCCGCCTTGGCGTGGCGGTTGTCCGGCCGCGTCAGATAGTGGCAGCCTAGCTCGCTTGCGAGCCGCCGCAGCCAGGGCCGCCGGCCGTCGTCGAGCACCCAGACGCGATAATTGCCGTACTCCATCCCGGTCGCGCCGATGATGGTGCGCTCGAGGATCGACCGCTCCTCGTTGTAGGTGCAGATGAAGACGTCGATCAGCGGCGCGTGCGGGTCGGTGGCGCGGCCGTCGATCCTGGCCGCCTTGGTGCGGTCTCGCGTGCGGCTGAGGAACAGCAGCGACAGCGCGACCGCGACGAGCGAGGCGCCTTCCAGCAGCATGAAGGGGTAGCCGATCACGGCGTCCCATGTCAGGTGCGGCGGAGGCAGCGTCGACGTCACGCGCCAATGGAGATAACGGAGCAGCAAAGCCAGCGACACCACCGCCAGCAATGAGCGCGCCATGGTGCTGTCGCGTTTGAGCAGCGGCACGATCGCCATGAAGGCGCCGAGCGCAATCAGGCCGGGCGTCAGTGCCATCGTCACGATGCGCTCGCACGCTGGCCAAACACGACGCGGCCGGTGCGGCCCACCGTGCAGCCGTGGGCGGCGGCATCGGCAAGCGCGACGGTGACGCGATATGGCTCCTTGCTGAGCGCGTCGGGATTGATGGCGAGATTGGCCGGCGCGCCCGCGGCGCCGGTGAGGTTGACGACGGTGCCGGAGATCGGCGCGCCCCCGTCGTTCGGCTCGAACGTGGCGCGGTCCCCGAGCTGCAGGCGGTTGTAGACGCTCTCGGTGACGTTGGCCGTGATGACCGCGCTGCTGCAATCGAGCACCTTGAGCAGCGGCTGACCGGCCTGCACGTCCTCGCCCGGCGAGGTCATCATCTCCCAGACGCGGCCCGCGACGGGCGTCGTGATGTTGGCCTCGGCGAGATCAGAGAAGCGGACCTCCTCGACGATGATTTCGTTGGCGAGCCAGGCGATCTCGGTGTCGGTGCGCGCGAGATCGGCCTCGAGGTCGGCCGCGCGCTGGCGCATCTCCTCCTCGCGCTGCACCGAGCTCGGGCGGTCGTTGTAGCTGTCGCCGAGGAAGGAGCCGTTCTGTGCCGCGGTCAGTTCGACCTTGGCAGCGTCCAGCCGCTTGCGTGCGCCGAGCTCGGTCTGCTGCGACACCGAAAGCTCGCGCGTCAACCGCGCCAGCTCCACGGTCGAGACGTTGCCGGTCTTCGCCAGCGACGAAGCGCGCTCGACGGCGGCGCTGGCCTCGTCCCGCCGCGCCGCCGCCGCCTCGATCGAGGTCTGGATCTCGGCGATGCGGGCCTCCAGCTGGAGCACCCGTCCGTCGCGGAACTGCGCGGCCTGCCGGGCCAGATCCTTCTGCGCGGCCTGCGCGGAGGCGAGCTTGGCGGCAAGGCTCGGCCGCTCGTTCTCCAGGCGCGATTTCTGTCGCCGGAGATCGTCGAGGCGGGTGCGGTCGCCGCGCGAATTCACGACACGCAGGATCACGGTGCCGGCATCCAGCTTGGCCTGATCGGTGATGCGCTGCGCGGCTGCGACGCGGCCGCCGATCGGCGAGCGCAGGGTGACCAGGCGGGAATTCAGCACGGCTTCGACGCTGGAATATTCCCAGATCGCGCGCAGCGGCAGCCAGCCGAACACAGCGACGAGCGCAAGTCCGATCGCGATCTTGGCGCCACGTCGCAGATGCGGCCAGCGCGGTCCGGGTTCGGGTCCTGCCTGCGCTTCGGGCGGGTGGCCGGGCTCGTCATTGGCGAACAGCTGCTCGTGCAGCGCGTCCTGCAATCCTTTCGCGTCGGTCTTCGTGTCCTGAGGGGAGGGTGTGGATGCCGGGTCGACGGAAGCGGCGAACGAGCGATCTGCCATGACGGTCACCTTGTTGACGAAAGGCCAACGGAACCGGTCAATGCGCAAGGTCCGTGCAGCGTGCCCGGTTACCGCGGATTAAGCCCAAGCTGCGCTTTCCAGGTTGCTAAGCCCGCACGCGTGTTTTTGCGCAAATCCCGGTCAAGCTTTAGCGAGGCGGGAAAGGCTGGCCGTGCGGCGATACATCTGCGGCCCGGCGACGCACGAACCTTGCAGTGGTATCCTGCGTTCATACTTCGAAGGTGCCGGCCGGAGGCTTGCCCGCGGCCGCCCCAGGAGACGGCCATGAACTATCTTCGTACCGCAATGCTGCTCGCAGGCCTCACCGCCCTGTTCATGGGCGTGGGCTATCTGATCGGCGGAGCCTCAGGCGCCATGATCGCGCTCGTGATTGCGGCCGCGACCAATCTCTTCACCTACTGGAACTCCGACCGCATGGTGCTGTCGATGTACGGCGCCCATCAGGTCGACCGTTCGAGCGCGCCGGAACTGGTCGGCCTCGTTGCCGAGCTGGCGGGCCGTGCCGGTCTGCCGATGCCGCGCGTGTTCGTGATGGACGAGGCGCAGCCCAACGCGTTCGCGACCGGCCGCAATCCCGAGAACGCCGCCGTCGCCGTCACCACCGGCCTGATGCACCAGCTCAGCCGCGAGGAGCTCGCCGGCGTGCTCGCGCACGAGCTCGCCCACATCAAGCATCACGACACGCTGCTGATGACGATCACCGCGACCATTGCCGGTGCCATCTCCATGCTCGCCCAGTTCGGCATGTTCTTCGGCGGCCACCGCGGCAACAACAACGGCCCGGGCATCGTCGGCTCGATCCTGATGATGATCCTGGCGCCGCTCGGCGCCATGCTGGTGCAGATGGCGATCAGCCGCACCCGCGAATATGCCGCGGACGATCTCGGCGGGCGCATCGTCGGACAGCCGATGTGGCTGGCGTCGGCGCTGATGAAGATCGAGGGCGCTGCGCATCAGGTGCCGAATCTCGAGGCCGAGCGAAACCCCGCGACCGCGCACATGTTCATCATCAATCCGCTGTCGGGCCACGGCGTGGACAATCTGTTCGCCACCCATCCCTCGACGCAGAACCGCATTGCGGCGCTTCAGCGGCTTGCGGCCGAACTCGGCGCGCATGCGGCGCCCTCGGTCGGCGCCAACGAGAATTATCCGTCGCAGGGCCCCTGGGGCCGTTCGTCCTCGCGCGGTCCTTCTGGTGGTCCTTCACGTGGTCCTTGGGGCTGACGGGACCCTCGGGGTTTTGCGCTGGGCTTTGTGACCTGGCGCACACAGGATTGTTGCGGCGGGTGCTAACACCTCGCCGTGAGATTTGCTTCGAAAGGGGATGCGTGGCCGGCCCTCAGCTGGCCACGGTCGAAGATGACCAGAGTTGCCGTACCATTGCTGATCGTCCTGGCCGTGCTCATGGGCCTGTCCACGCATATGGTCGTCAATTGCGGGGACGAGGACGATCCCGACATCTGCGCCGCGGTGATCGGCTTCTCGCCGCTGCGGGGCTCGCTGATCGCCTTTGCCTATGAGGGGCGCGGGCGGATTGCGCTGCGCCATGGCGACTGGCAGCGGGCGATCGCGGATTTCGACGAGGCCATCCATCTCAATCCCAACCGCGCCGCGCTCTATCGCGACCGCGCGCTTGCGCGCCGGCAGAACGGCGATCTGGAGCTGGCCATCGAGGATTACGACGAGGCGATCGCGCATGATCCGAAGCTCGCCGCGCCCTATCACCAGCGCGGCCTCGCGCTCGCCGCCACCGGCGATCTCGACCGTGCCATCCTGAGCTACAACACGGCGGTGCGCCTCGATCCCTCCGATGCGCAGGCCCGCCTCGATCGGGGCCTCGCATTCCTCGCCCGCGGCCAGGCCGACGATGCGCGCGCCGATTTCGAAGCCGCCCTGGCGCTGCCGCCCGGCAAGGATGCCCGGACCCGCGAGGCGGCGCGCGCCAAGCTCGCCGAACTCGCGAGCGCTGAGGCGGCGCCGGCGCCGAGACGGTGAAAAGGATTCTCTCCCTCTCCCCGTTCTTACCGGGAGAGGGTTGGGGTGAGGGGCCTCTCTCCACATACGCGACTGTCGAGGTACCTGTACCCCCTCACCCGGATCGCAAGAGCGATCCGACCTCTCCCCGCAAGCGGGGAGAGGTGAAAGCACCTTCACCTACTTCGCTTTCTTGGCCTTCGCCTTCTTGGCCTTGGCGGCCTTCTTCGCCGGCTTCTCTTCCTTGGCCTTCTTCTCGACCTTCACCGCGACCGGCGTGCTGGCGGCAAGCCGCATCGCGCGGGCGTAGCTGTCGGCGACGTTGTCGGCGGACATCTGCAGGCGCTTGGCGGCGGCGTTAGCCTGCTCCATGGTGGCCTTGGCCATCATCTTGAAGCGGTCGCCGGTCTCCTTGCCCTTGGCCTTGGCCGCAAGGCCGTTGAAGCGATCCCGCCGCTCCTTGGCGCGGGTCATCAGGCCCGTATGCAGCTGTCTGGCCAATTGCCGGATCACGACATCCAGGTCGGCGTCCGCCATGTTCTTCCATCCTCTTGAAAACAGGTATCGATGCGGGCGGGACTATGCAGATCGGGCCCCACCTTGGCAATTGCCGGCCGCCCGTCATCCGCAGCTTCCGGCCCGCAAAACAAAAAAGCCGCGCATTTTTTGCGCGGCTTTTGGGGTGGTTGAGTGCCGCCGCCTTATTTCAGCGAGGCAACCGGGCCGCTCGACGCTGCCGGGTCGGGGTCGAAGCCGAACACGCCGACCAGGTATTTGTAATAGTCCGGCATCTTCTCCTTGATCATCTCGCGCGACTTGGGGTCGTGGAATTCGCTCTTTCCGGAGAGGAAGATGCTGGCGGTCACGGCGAAGAACTCCATGGGGTTCTTCAGCGCGTAGGATTCCTTGGGCAGCAGGTCCTTGGACTTGGCGAGGGCGTAATAGCCGATCACGCCCTTGTTGGCGTAGCCGTCCGGCAGAAGCCGCGCGTGAAAGGCGTGCAGCAGCTCGTGCAGCAGCACGGCCTCCTTCTCGTAACGCATCATGTCGGGCCGCAGCATGATGACGCCGAGGCCCGAATCAACCGCGAGGTCGACTGCGTTGGGATTGGTCCAGCGCTGCTTGGCGGGATCCCAGACCGTCAGCGTCCGCGGCGCGGTGCGCTGCATGTCCGGCGTGACCCGGCCGTAGCAGGCGGTGGCGGCGCCCTCGTCGAGACAGGCGAGCTCGCTCGCGACGATCGGAACCGTGTGGAAGAAGCGCAGCACGCGCGGCGACAGGCCGACGCCCTCGACCACGTCGATCTGGGCCTTCAGATTGTCGGTGAGCTTGTCGACATCCTTGCGGTCGCGGTTCTCGGAAATGTCGAACATGTAGCCGCGATAGCTCTGGAAGCCCGGCGGCAGCGCCTGCGCGGTCTCCCCGGACGCATCGAGCGAGCCGGCAATGGATGGATTGGCAAAGAGCGCGCCGACGATGGTCGCGGTCAGCAGCAACGCAATGCGCATGATGAACCCCCTGATGTCACTTCGCCCGGCAGGATAGGCCGCCGTTATTTGCGAAAAGTGAGTGCGGCGAGACTAGGGCAGCGATGTTGAGGCGTGCTTAACCGCTGGTTGCAGATCACGGGGATGGATTAGGAACGGGTTAACCAAGGCGACGCCGCCGCGAGCGCCGGCCCATCTCCGTCATCCTGAGGTGGCCGCCTCTTGCGGTCCTCGAAGGATGCACGGCCCGGCTGCAATCCGGACCGTGCATCCTTCGAGGCTCCCCCTGGGACGCGATGCGTCCTATGCCTCGCACCTTCAGCGACAACGGCTTCGCCGTTGCGCGGAGATGACGGGGTGGGCACCGAGGGTGTAGATTCACCAGAGGGCAGCAAGCCCCGATTAGACAGCCGGAAGGGAGGAAGCCATGTATGCCGCCATCCGTCAGGCCAAGGCGAAAAGCGGGAGCGCGGAAGAGCTCGCGCGCCGCATCAAGGACGGCGCCGTTCCCATCATCAGCGACGTCGACGGTTTCCGCGCCTATTACGTCGTCTATGCCGGCGACGACACGGTCACCGCGATCTCGATCTTCGACAAGTTCGAGCAGGCCGAGGAGGCCAACAAGCGCGCCATCGCCTGGATCGAGAAGGATCTCGGCCCGCTGCTGGCAGGCCACGCGAGCGCGGCCGCCGGGCCGGTGATCGTGCATACGCTGGCGTGAGGCCTTGTCGCCGAGAGTGACGAGGGGCGGCTGCATTTTTGGTCGTCATGCCCGGGCTTGTCCCGGGCATCCACGTTCTTCTTTGCATGCGAAAGCGCGTGGATGGCCGGGACAAGCCCGGCCATGACGGATGAGAGAGCCGGGACACGAGACCTGCATCCCCCTCACAACTCCCGCGCGTTCGAGAACGCGAAGCTCGACACACGCCGCGTCGTCTCGTCCAGGATCAGCGTGCGCGTGATCGGCGGTTCGGCGCGCTGGGCGCAGTTTTCGCGTTCGCAGAGGCGGCAGTTGACGCCGATCGGCGTGCCCTCGGTTTTCTCCAGGTCCATGCCGGCCGCATAGGTCAGGCGTGCGGCGTGGCGGATCTCGCAGCCGAGGCCGATCGCAAAGCGCGGTTGCGGCAGCGGATGCGGCGCCACGGGACGTCGCACCATCTGCGCGATCGAGAAATAGCGCGTGCCGTCGGACAGCTCGATCACCTGCTTGAGCAGGCGATCCGGCGTGTCGAAGGTCGAATGCACGTTCCACAGCGGACAGGTGCCGCCGAACTTGGAGAACGGGAACGTGCCTGATGAGAAGCGCTTGGAGACGTTGCCGGCATTGTCGACGCGCAGCAGGAAGAACGGAATGCCGCGCGCGTTCGGCCGCTGCAAGGTGGTGAGGCGATGGCAGACCTGCTCGAAGCCGGAATTGAAGCGCTGCGCCAGCACGTGGATGTCGTAGTTGAGCGCTTCGGCGGCGGCGAGGAAGGCCGGGTAGGGCATCATCACCGCGGCCGCGAAGTAATTGCCGAGCGTGATCCTGAACAGCCGCCGTGGCGCATCGTCGAGCGGACCGGCGCGGCCGATGATGGTCTCCATGGCTTGCGCGCATTCGCCAAGCCCGAGCTGGAAGGCGAGCTGGAACGCGCGGCCGGGCGGGTCCACCAGCTCGGAGATCAGCAGCTGGCGGCGATGGCGATCGAAGCGCCTGAGCGTCTCGCGCATCACGTCGACGGGCATGATGCGGGTCTGGATCGAGTGCTTTTCACGCAGACGCGCGACGAGCGCCGCGTAAAGGCTTTCGGCCGGCACGTTCAGCTCGTCGCGCAGGTTTTCCGCGGCCTGCTCGAGTTCCGGAAAATAGTTGCGGTTGGCCTCGATCAGCTCGCGCACGCGTTCGACCGGGTTGGCCTCGAAGCGCGTGCCGACGTCGCGGTCGGCCATCTGGGCCGCGGCCAGCGTCTCGCCCTGGCGTGCCTCGGTATAGGCGGCGTAGAGCCGCTGCAGCGCATGGGTAACGCCGGGACAGAGCTCGGCGAGGTCGCGCAGTTCCTGCTTGGGAACGTCGATCTGGCGGAACAGCGGATCGGAGAAGATCTCGTTCAGCTCGGCGAAGAAGCGATCCTCGTCGGCGGTGGCGAGGTCGCGCAGATCGAGGTCATAGGTTTCAGCCAGCCGGAGCAGGATCTGGGCGGTCACCGGGCGCTGGTTGCGCTCGATCAGGTTGACGTAGCTGGGCGAGATCCCGAGCCCCTCGGCGATCTGGGTCTGCGACAGCCCCAATTGCTGCCGGATCCGCCGGAAGCGTGGGCCGACGAACAGTTTCTTCCCGGACTCGGCGGGCATGTCTCAGATCTCCGTGCGCGTAAAGGACAGTCTAGCTGACCTATTTGTTACATATTTTACAAAATAACATCTATTACATGTTCTGATGTTACATGACATCACCATTCGAATACAAGCCATCTGTACGAGCTTCTCTTTCTCGCGTTTATCTCATGACACGCATTTCGCAATGCATTGTCAAAAATGTCGATGACGAGCTTAGTTCGCCATCACTCGAGAAGGATCAGGCACATGAACTACCAGCCCCGCGGCATCAGCACCCTCCAGGGCCCGTCCTCGTACCAGGACGAGGTCAAGGCGGCCCAGGCGCTCCTCGAGACCCAGCCGACCTGGAACGGCGTGTCGGCCGAAGCTGTCGCGCGCATGCGCCTGCAGAACCGCTTCAAGACCGGTCTCGACGTCGCCCGCTACACTGCGGCGCTGATGCGCGCCGACATGGCGGCCTATGACAAGGACCCGACCAAGTACACGCAGTCGCTGGGCTGCTGGCATGGCTTCATCGCCCAGCAGAAGCTGATCTCGGTCAAGAAGCATTTCGGCGGCAAGACCGATCGCACCTACCTGTACCTCTCGGGCTGGATGATCGCGGCGCTGCGCTCCGAGTTCGGCCCGCTGCCCGACCAGTCGATGCACGAGAAGACTTCGGTGCCGGCCCTGATCGAGGAGCTCTACACCTTCCTGCGTCAGGCGGATTCCCGCGAGCTCAACGACATCTTCCGTCTGCTCGACAAGGCGCGCAAGGAAGGCGACAAGGCCCGCGAGCAGGAGCTGATCGCGAAGATCGACAACTTCCAGACCCATGTCGTCCCCGTCATCGCCGACATCGACGCCGGCTTCGGCAACGCGGAGGCGACCTATCTGCTCGCCAAGAAGATGATCGAGGCGGGCGCCTGCGCGCTGCAGATCGAGAACCAGGTCTCGGACGAGAAGCAGTGCGGCCATCAGGACGGCAAGGTCACCGTGCCGCATGAGGTGTTCATCGCGAAGATCCGCGCGTGCCGCCACGCCTTCCTCGAGCTCGGCATCGAAGACGGCATCATCGTCACCCGCACCGACTCGCTCGGCGCCGGCCTGACGCAGCAGATCGCCGTCAGCCACAAGCCGGGCGACATCGGCGATCAGTACAACAGCTTCCTCGATTGCGAGGAAATCACCGCGGAGAACGCCCGCAACGGCGACGTCATCATCAACCGCAACGGCAAGATGATGCGCCCGAAGCGGCTGCCCTCGAACCTCTACCAGTTCCGTCCGGGCACCGGCGAAGACCGCTGCGTGCTCGACAGCATCACCTCGCTGCAGAACGGCGCGGACCTGCTGTGGATCGAGACCGAGAAGCCGCATATCGAGCAGATCGCCAAGATGGTCGACCGCATCCGCAAGGTCATCCCGAACGCCAAGCTCGCCTACAACAACTCGCCGTCGTTCAACTGGACCATCAACTTCCGTTGGCAGGTCTACGACGCGATGAAGGAAGCCGGCAAGGATGTCAGCATGTACAACCGCGCCGAGCTGATGAAGCCGGAGTACGACAGCACGCCGCTGGCGATCGAAGCCGACGAGCGCATCCGCACCTTCCAGGCGGATTCGGCCAAGCGCGCCGGCATCTTCCACCACCTGATCACGCTGCCGACCTATCACACGGCCGCGCTGTCCACCGACAACCTTGCCAAGGAGTATTTCGGTGACCAGGGCATGCTCGGCTACGTGAAGAACGTGCAACGCCAGGAGATCCGTCAGGGCATCGCCTGCGCCAAGCACCAGAACATGGCCGGCTCCGACATCGGCGACGACCACAAGGAGTACTTCGCGGGTGAGGCGGCCCTGAAGGCGGGCGGCGCCCACAACACGATGAACCAGTTCGGCTAACGCACCACGAGTTTCGAGAGGAGACTGACAATGACCAAAGGCAGCAATTTCTGGGTGATCGGCGGCGAGTTCGGTTCGATGAACTTCCACAAGCTCGTGGAAGGCTCGGCCCAGGTCAAAGGTCCGTTCAAGACCCGCAAGGAAGCCGAGGACTGCTGGCGTGAGGTCTCGGAAGAGAGCCGCCACAAGGCCGGCGTCCGCTTCTCGATCGTGGAAGAGCCCTCGCGCGTCTCGGCTTAAGGGCCGGGTCGCCGACCTGAACTAAGAAGACGTCCAAGGACGGATGGTCCCATCCAGGCTCTGCCTGGGTGGGATCGTCTGTTTTTGGCACAGGTTGCGCGCCTGTGGGTGCCGTAAGTATCTGGAATTATAGGGCCTTTGCGGGTAGCTTGGTTGCTGATAGGTTAACCGCGAAAAGTCGAGGACGAGGCCGACAATGTCAGAGCCCGAGACCAGCGGGACCCATCCCGGCCAGCCGCGCCCGGTGCGGCTGCGCGATGCGCTGCTGCGCGCGCGGATCGAGGCCGCCGACCGGACCGGCGTGGTCGTCGACCTCAGGGACGCCGAGGTGGCGCGGCTCGAGATCCTCAACGACGCGCTCGATCCGCTGTTCGCCCAGGTGCCCGATCAGATCGACCTGTTCGACCGCGGCATCAGCCAGGGCGATACGCCGCGGCTCTGGATCGACGTCGTCGCCCACATCATGATGGGGCGCGACAAGCGGATGTACCGCTTCGTGCAGGACACGCGCTTCGGCCGCATCGTGCTGGCCGAGTCGCACGACACGGCGGTCATCGTCGAGGCCGTCACCGACTATGTCGCGCGGCGCATCGTCGAGCGCGAGCGCGCGATGGTGGTCCCGCCCGAGCCGCAGGCCGAGGTCGCGCCGCCGCCACGACGTTCGCGCTTCTGGCCGTTCGTGCTTGGCTTCGTGCTCGGGGCGGCCGCGCTGTTCGGCCTCGCCTTACTGGCGGCCCTGCGGAGCTGGTGAGGCTTCCTCCGCCGTCATTGCGAGCGAAGCGAGGCAATCCAGGAATCTTTCCGCGGAGGGACTCTGGATTGCTTCGCTTCGCTCGCAATGACAGCCAGCTACACCAACCTCACCTGCTTGATCTGCCCGATCTGGAATCCCGACCCCAGCGCCCGCACGGTCTGCTCGCAGCGCCAGCCGGTGTTGTCTTTCTCGATGCTGAACAGATTATACGCCGCCGCCGGATAGTGGCCGTGCGCGAGCGCGGAGGCCGAGGGCACGCCGATCGCGGGAATGTTGCCGTTGGGACCCTCGAACCACATGGTCGAATGAATGTGGTCGTGCCCGTGCAGGACCAGCTCGACGCCGTGGCGCTTCAGCAGCGCCAGCAGATCGGCGGAGTCCGTCATCCGCTTCTGGCGCGCCTTGGATTTCAGTGGATGATGCACCAGCAGCACGCGAAAGACGTCTTCAGTCGCGAGCCGTTCGAGCACCCGTTCGAGGGCCGCGAGCTGATCGCGCCCGAGCGTGCCCGTTGCCATCAACGGCAGGGTCGGCACCGCCGTGGACAGGCTGATCAGTGCCAGCGGCCCGCGCCGGCGCAGGCTCGGAAATCCGATGCTGCCGTCGTCGCCCGCAAGATATGGCGCGAAGGTCTCGCCGAAGCGATGAAAGGTAGCGCGGACATAGGCGTCGTGATTGCCGGGAATCGTGGTGACGCGGTCGGGCGGCCCGACCCCGTCGAGCCAGGCGCGCGCCGGCGCGAACTCGGCCTCCATGGCGAGGTTGACGAGATCGCCCGTCACCGCGATGTGGTCGGGCGCCTGCGCCCTGACGTCGGCGACGAGCGCGTCGAGCACCTCGCGGCGCTGGTATTTGTGGCGGTTGCGCGTCCAGTTGACGTAGCCGAGCACGCGCTTGCCGGCGAGCTCGACCAGCCGCGGCTTCGGCAGCGGCGGCAGATGCGGGTCGGACAGATGGGCGAGCGTGAAGGAAGTCATGGCGCGCGATTGCCTCGCTATTGCTGCGCTGTAATGGCAAGGTCGCGCGAACTGCGCAAGCAGGGCCTGACGAGGGAATTTGAGAGAGCCTGATGGGGGAGCGTCTGAACCGCGTCCGACGGAAGTTCGAGCCGCTGCTGCGGCGGATCTTCCACACCTGGTTCCTGCTGGCGCGCGGCATGACCCTCGGCGTCCGCGCCGTGGTGCTGGACGCCGAGAACCGGGTGTTCCTGGTCAGGCACAGCTACATCCAGGGCTGGTATCTGCCCGGCGGCGGCGTCGATCTCGGCGAGACCATGGAGCAGGCGATGCGGCGCGAGCTCAAGGAGGAGGGCGACATCGACCTCACCGGCGAGGCCGTGCTGCACGGCATCTTCTTCAACGACCACGTCTCGCGCCGCGACCACGTCGCGGTCTATGTCGTCAGGCATTTCCGGCAGGACCGGCTGCCTGCGCCCAACCACGAGATCGTCGAATGCGGATTCTTCACGGTCACGGCGCTGCCGGAGGGCACCACGCAGGGCACGCGGCAGCGTATCGCCGAGGTGATGGGCGGACAGGAGCTGATCGCGACGTGGCGCTGAGATCTAGCCGCCGGAACGGCCGCGCTCCTTCGCCTGCAGCTCCAGCGCCATCAGGCTCTGCTCCTGGATCAGCGCGCAGTTCTGCCGCTCGAGCTTGTGCAGGCGCGCTGTCATGTTGTGCATGAAGGCGAACACCACGAGGAACAGCGCGCCGAACATCACGACGAACGGGAACACAACGCCGGTCAGGTGGCTGACGAGATAGGCGAGGCTGGGAAACAGCGCGAAGCCCGCGGGGATGATCGCCACCATGGACAGCATCAGGAAGTCGTAGAGATCGAACTTTCCCTGCATCGTCTTCCTCAGCAGCACCAGCATGTAGATCAACGCGAAAGCGGAGATGACGACGACGGTCTCCAGGCTCGGAAGGACGATTGTCATGGCGCTTCCTCAGACTGTTTTGATGGTTGCTGGGTTCGAATGGGGAAACCGGGTTCGCGGCGTCATGGCGCTCGCACCAGGCGCGCGAGCAGGATGTAGCCGAGCACGCGGATCATGTAGCTCGCCGATTTCAGTCCGTCGATCGAGCTGACGCCGGTCTCGCGCGGACGCATCTCGACCGGGACCTCGTTCACCGTTAGCCCTGCGCGCATGGCCCAGGCCAGCGAGATCGGCTCCGGAAAATCCGTCGGATAAGACTTGGCGAAGAAGGCGATGGCGGAACGGTCGAGCAGCCGCATGCCGCTGGTCGGATCGGTGATGCGGCCGCCCGCAAAGAGACCGTTGAGCGCAAGCACGATCAGGCGGATGCCGGCGCGGCGCATGCGCGTGGAGCAGAAGCCGGCATTGTCGATGAAGCGGCTTCCGATGGTGATGTTGGCGGGGTCCTTGCTATAGGCGTTCAGGAGCGTCGCGATCGCGCGCGGATCGTGCTGGCCGTCGCCGTCGATCTGGATGCAGAAATCGAAGTCCTGACGCGCCGCGTATTTGATGCCGGTCTGCACCGCGCCGCCGATGCCGAGATTCTGCGCGAGGCGCGCCACCGGCGAGGAGCGGCTTGCCACCGCGGACGTCGCGTCCGACGAGCCGTCGTCGACGACCAGCGTGTGGTAGTCGCAGCCGGTCGCCGCGACCTCGCTCAGCAAATTGCCGATCGAGTCCGCTTCGTTAAAACAGGGGATGACGAGCAGGATCCGCGGTGCGGAACCCGACGGTGCATCAGCACCGCACATGCCGGTCGAATCCAATTCCCTGTTGGCCACGCCCCCTTGCCCCCGCAAATCCTGGCGCATGATCCGGAAAGATGTCTATCGATTTTCCGAAATTATCATGCCCCAACAATCCTGAGCGTGATGACGATTGATCAAGGTCTGATCGCGCTCCAGCCTTGCTATACTTGCCGATGCTTTTCCTGTACAGGCGGCAGAACCCTTTTCAAGCTGCGCCAGGCGCGCCTGGCAGACCATTATGAGATCCGTAAAAATACTAATTTCGATTTTGTTTCTGGCAATTCTGGCCAGCAATGTTCGCCTCATCTCGTATTGGAGCGAGAGCCGCGGCGTCTATGACGACATCTGCTATCTCAGGCAGGCGCATTTGTTCCAGCGCTTCGGATGGCAGGGGCTCGACACCAATCTCGCCCATGAAACCGACGGCTATCTTGCGGGCAAGTTGCGCAGCATCGGTTATCCGGACTGGAACGACGCGACGCGCGCGCCTTGCCACACCCAGACCGCCGACGGCAGCAAGTCGGTGATGACACCGCCGCCGGGCACTGGGTTCGTGCTGGCACTGTTCCCCGAGGGGTTCCAGGTCGTTCCGCTCTACGCGCTGGCGAACATGATCATCGCCGGATTTGCGCTGTACGGCGTGTGGCGGGCGCGGGAGTCCGTATCGCTGGCGCTCGCCGCATTGTTCGGCCTGCTCTCGATCTACTTCATGATCAATCCGACCAAGGCCAGCTATTCGATGGCGCCGACCATGGTCGTCTGTGCGTTGACCGGTCTTTTCACGGCAAGGCTGTTCGCCGGCCAAGGCCGCCGCTTGCCGACGATCGCCATCGTTGGTGTTCTGCTCGGCCTGTCCGCGAGCTTCAGGATCGCCAACGTCGTGCTTGCGGCCGGCTATTTCCTGTTCTTCGGATTGTCGTTCCTGATCCAGCGCAACCGCGAAAGCTTCGTGTCGGGCCTCGCGCTCGGCTTCGCGTTCCTCGTCGGTTTGTTGCCGGTCTTGGCGGCGAACCTCGTCAATTCGGGCAATCCGCTGGTCTCGGCCTATGGCGGCCCGGACACGGCCCCACCGCACCTCGATCCGGCCGTCCTGCAGGCCTATCTTCGCGACTATACGCAGATGCCGGTGATCCTGATCGCCTGCGTCTGGACTGCGTTGCTGTGGCGTTTTGCAAGCCATGACGGCGTCAGGCAGCTTACGTTGTTGGTCGCCGCGAATTTAGTGCTGAACCTCGCGTTCTTCGCCACGCACCCGGTCTTCACGCAGTATTACGTCATTCCCGTTCTGATGCTGTCGCTCTGGACCCTGCTGTTCGGGTCCGTTCTGACCTCCGGTCCGGCACCGGCGCTGGCCGGCCACAAGCCCGATGGACCCCGGCCCGCCGAGATGTTATCCCGCTCCCCTCGTTGACGCGTTTTCGTGACGCGAACCCGGGTCTATTTCGCTCGAAGACGCATGCCCAAATGAACGATCTCTCGGTCACTATCCTTCCTGAAGCCGCCGGCGATGCCCAGGCGATCGAACGGCTGCACGAGCGCACCTTCGGTCCGGGCCGCTTCGTGCTCAGCGCCTACCGCATCCGCGAGCATGTCGACCATCTGCTCGACGTGTCCTTCACGGCCCGCATCGGCACGCTGCTGGTGGGTTCGGTCCGGCAATTGCCGGTGCTGGTCGGCGACACGCCGGCGCTGCTGCTCGGGCCGCTCACGGTCGAGCCGCCGTTCCGCGACCGCGGCATCGGCCGCCAGCTGATGGAGCGAGCGCTGAAGGACGCCCGGGAGAAAGGCCACCGCCTGGTGCTGCTGGTCGGCGACGAGCCCTATTATAGCCGCGTCGGCTTCAAGCCGGTCCCCAAGGGCCGCGTCACCATGCCGGGCCCGGTCGATGCTGCCCGCATCCTGGTGTTCGAGCTCGTCGACGGCGCCTTCGAGGGCGTGTCGGGGCAGGTGATCCCCGACTGGAGCAAGGCGCGGGCAGGGTAGGGATCGTCTTTCGTAGCCCGGATGAGCGAAGCGAAATCCGGGACAGCGCCTCTGTTGCGACGGGTTTCCCGGATGTCGCTTCGCTCATCCGGGCTACGATCATTCGGAGTCACGGCGATGCAGGTGCGGCCCGCTAGTACCGGTGAGATCGATCATCTCGCACAAGTCTGGCACGACGCCTGGCATGGATCGCATGCCGCGCTGGCACCGCCCGAACTGGTCCGCCTCCGTACGCTCGCAAGCTTTCGCGACCGGTTGGCGGTCATGCTTCCCGGCATCAGCGTTGCGGGGCCAGCCGGCGCACCGCTCGGCTTCTGCGCCATCAGGAATGACGAATTGTACCAGCTCTTCGTGTCGTCGCAGGCCCACGGCACGGGCATCGCCGCGGCGCTGATCGCCGACGCAGAGGCGCGCCTCGCCGCGCGCGGCGTCGAACTGGCGTGGCTGGCCTGCGCCATCGGCAACAATCGCGCTGCGCGGTTCTACGAGAAGAGCGGCTGGCGCAACGCCGGCCAATTCGTGATGATGTCGGACACGTCGAACGGGCCGTTTCCGGTGGATCAATGGCGCTTCGAGAAGCGGCTGACGCGCTCGGCGTGAGTGGTCGGGGCCGTGGCCCCGACCGTCCCCACATCAGAACTTGAAGTTCGCAAACGCCCGCACGCCGATGCCGGGCATCAAGACCTCGTCCTTGGTGTAGGACACCGAGTTGCGGATGCTTTCGTTGAGGAGGTTGTTGCCGACGATGCCGGCGATCATCTCGCGTGCGCCGAACCGGCTCGGATCGAGCTTGGTCTTGTAGCTGACCTCGGCTTTCAACAGATTGTAGCCCGCTGTCGGCGTCTCCGCGATCACGGCGACATTGTCCTGCGCGAAGGCGTGCAACAGGTTGACGCGCATCAGCCAGTTGTCGTCGCGCCAGAACACGCCGCCGCCCATCCGCAGGGGCGGAATGCGCGGCACGTTGGTGCCGTCGCTGAACGTGGCGCGGACGAAGTCGAACTGGTTCTCGATACCCCAGATTCCGCCCTGGAACGCGCCGACGTCGAGCTGCGACTGGAATTCGCCGCCGCGGAAGTTGGCATTGCGTTGCGAATAGACCGCCTGGTTCAGCTCGGCGCCGGGATTGCCGCACGAGGCGAAGTCGTCGTCGCACATCACGCCGGTGAGGCGGCGATAGATGAAATTGTCGAAATGCGTGTAGTAGACGGTCGCCTCGAAACGGAACGGTCCCGTCGCCCTGCGCACGCCGAGCTCGACCGACTTGGCGGTCTCGATGGTGAGATTGGGATTGCCGATGTCGAAGGTCGCCGTCGCATCATGGCCGCCGCGGGAGAACAGCTCGGCCGCCTTCGGCGCACGCTCGACATATTGCGCGGTGATGCTGCCGACCATGCCGCCCGGCAAGTCCTGCAGCAGGCCGATGCTGCCGCTCTTGGGCGTGAAGGAGGGATTGCGCGAGATCGCCGCCTGCGGCGTACCGTCGGGCAGATAGTCCGCGGGGAAGTCGGGCGTCGTGCCGTGCAGCTCGACATGCTCGATGCGTCCGGCGATCTGCGCCCGCGTCGCTTCCGTGAACCTGAACTCGTTGAAGGCGTAACCGGCAACGCGCGTGCTGTTGTTCGGGTCCCACAACCCGTTGAACAGCGTGCCGGGATTGTCCGGGCTCGGCGCGCTCAGTTCCTGATGGCCGACCTGGAAGCCCAGCGCCGTCGTCACCTCGGCGAAGCGCGCGTTGAACGGCATCAACTGCACCTCGGTGCGGATCTCCTGCTCCTTGTTGGTGAAGGTCTGCCGTATGCCGTCGCTGTTGAGGTCGGCGGGGTCAAGCAGGCCAATCTCGTTGTGGCGGTAGTCGGTCGCCCCGGCCCAGAAGCGGATGGTGTCGATCGCGGTCGCGTCGGGGCGGTACTCGCCCTTGACGTTGATCTTGGTCTGGTGACCGTCGATCCGCGTCTGGTGGTCGGCGCCGTCGATGCCCGGGATGTGGTAGAGCGAGTCGTTCTGCGTGATCGCGGCGCCGATATAGCCGCCCTGGAAAAAATAGGAGCCGCCGATCGAGGCGCCGTCCGAGCGCGTCGCCGAGTTCGGCTGGCGTCCGTTCACGGGACGCGTCTGGTCGTTCAGGTAGGGATAGGCGGGAATGTTGTAGTCCGAGGTGGTGCGGCCATAGGCGTCGGCATGGAAGGCGAAATTGCCGCCGCCGGTGTCGAGCAGCACGCCGCTCTCGACGCCGCGATCGACCGAAGAGAACGCCGTGCGCGTCTCGGCGGTAACGCACGGCGACGTCGCGGCGCTTGCGAGCGGGGCCTTGGTCGGCAAGCCCCAGGTCTGGAACGACGGCGCGCAGGACGGCAGCGCATCCGGAATCCGGTTGTTGGTGGCGCTGACGACGCCGCCGATCGAGGTCGAGCCGTAGCGCAGCGCGGCCGGGCCGCGCACCACTTCGACCTGGTTGGTCGCGAGCGGATCGATCGGGACGAAATGATCCTCGCCGAGATCGGAGGCGCCGCCCGAATTGGTGCCGTTCTCGACGATGCCGACGCGGTTGACGTCGAGACCCCGGATGATCGGCCGGCTGGAGGCGCCGGGCGCGAAGCTCGAGCCGGTGATTCCGGGCTTCGAGAACAGGAGATCGCCGAGCTGGCCGCCGCCCTCGCGGCGGATCTCCTCGTTCGGCACCACGGTGACCGTGGCGAACTGGTTGGTCACAACAGGGAGAACGCCCTGCTGAGGCGCGGTCGCCATCGGCGTCGCCGGCGCTGCTTCCGCCGTGCGTTGCTGGCTGCGGGAGCGTCCGGTGCGGGCGACGCGGACCGGGCTGCGGGTCGGCACCACCCGGCGCACGATGGGGCTCGGCGCCGTCACGGTGACGGCCGGGATCTCCGTCGACGACTTGTCCTGGGCAGGCGCCTGTGTCGGTGCCTGTGCGAGCTCCTGGGCGAACGCAGATGTGGCGGCGGCACCGAGCAGGAGCAGGCTCGCTCCGCCCAGACGCTGCACGCGTCGCAATTCAAATGACATGGTCCTGATTCCACTCAGGCGCCGTCCGCATATGGGTGTGTTGATCGGAGGCGGCCTGCCGTCGCGGCGCGACGGAATTCGACTTCAGCTTCTCCCGGCCGATCGCCTGCAAGCGGCGAGGGCGGGCGTGATCAAGTGATGGCTGGAGTCAGGACGCGGGAGGAGCGCGCGGCTGGAACGCCGTGCTGGCCGATTTCAGATGGATGAATTCGGCATCGGTGGTGCGGTAGAGCAGCTCGATCGCCTGCGGCAGCTGCAGCAAAGGCGGCGTCGCCGACAGGACCGTGCCGGCCATCGCGATGATGGCGCAGATGGCGCAATTATCGTCGCCCGGCTGCTCGCGGTCGGGCGCGGAGGGCGATTGCTTCTGGACCGCAAGCCGGTCGGCCGAGCCGGCCGCCTTGGCGCCGTCGGTCTGCTGGAAAGAGCTCGTAGCGAGCGGGGCGGCCTGGGCGAACCAATGGGTATGGCCGAACGTCAGCGCGAATTGCACCAGCATCGCGAACAACGCGAGCCGGGCACCATGCCTGATATGCGACCGGAACCACTTCATCTGCAAACGCCACCCCACATCGCGAGGCGCCAATCCGAGGGCGTCGCGATGTTATAATGTAACATCGCCTGATTGGTCCGCTTATGTCAACGGCAGGGAGATCGGTGGCGGCAGGCGGTCGATCCGATGTGTCGTTCGGGCAACTAGGCAGCTTGCCCGTGGCCCATCCTTCGAGACGCCCGCGGCGGGCCCTCAGGATGAGGTCGGAGTGCGCTGCTGCAATTTCGACAAGCAAAGCTGTCGCCCAGCCTCATCCTGAGGAGACCGCCGCGGGCGTCTCGAAGGACGAGGCGCTTGCTCAGGCCTTGCCAAGCTCAGGCGAAACGCACCGCCATCGCGGTGCGCATCGCATCACGCATCAGGGATCACCGCCCCTCGCGCATCCACGTCGCCGCGAACGCGCCGAGCAGCAGCAGGAGGCCGATCAGGCCGGCGAAGATCGGCAGCACGCCGACGCCCTTCACGACGCTGGCGTCGCGCATGCGCACGCCCATCCAGCCGTCGCCGGCGAAGACGCTGGTCGAGCGCGACGGCACGATGCGCGGCAGCTCGACGCTGTTGCCGTCGACGACGCGCACGGCATTGCCGCCGGTCGCTTGCGTCAGCGGCTTCAGGGTCTCGGTGGTGGAGGTGACCTCCGAAAACTCCTTCGGATTGGTCGGTCCTACATTGATCAGCGCCTTCAGCGTGCCGTCGGTCGCCTGCCACAGGCCGAGCTCGTTGGCGGGCAGGGTGGCGCGCCACTCGCCGGGATCGCCGGCGCTCAGCGTGAGGTCCTGCGACACGCCCGACGGCGAGGTCACGCTCACGGGCTGGACGCTGTCCGACATGGTCTGGCGAACCACGACGAGATTCTTGCCCTGCACCTGGAGGCGCAGTGCCTCCTCGTCCAAATCCGGCTGCTTCATCAGCCAGTGCGACATCCGCCTGAGCAGATCGAGATGCGGCCCGCCGCCTTCATAGCCGCGCGCCCACAGCCAGATGTGGTCAGAGAGCAGCAACGCGACGCGGCCCTCGCCGAAGCGCGACAGGAACAACAGCGGCTTGCCGTCGAGGCCCGTCATCACCGGCGGGTTGACGGAATTGCGGGTGTCGACGGTGCGGAAGAAGCGGCTCCAGCGCGGCGGCTCGGATGCGGAGCCTTCCAGCCCGCGCGTGACCGGATGGCGTTTGCCGATGTCGGACAAATGCGCATAGAACGGCTTCTCGCTCACGCCGACCGGCTCCGCCGGCAGCACCGAATCCAGCGGCGTGCGCCAGATGCTGGTGTTGGAGGCATAGTCGGGACCGGCCGAGACCAGCACGGCTCCGCCCGCGCGGACATAGCGCGCGATGTTGTCGAAATAGGCGATCGGCAGCACGCCCTGGCGGGCATAGCGGTCGAAGATGATCAGCTGGAATTCGTTGATCTTCTGCTGGAACAGCTCGCGGGTCGGAAACGCGATCAGCGACAGCTCGTTGATCGGCGTGCCGTCCTGCTTCTCCGGCGGGCGCAGGATGGTGAAGTGCACGAGGTCGACGCTGGCGTCGGACTTCAAGAGGTTGCGCCAGGTGCGCTCGCCCGAATGCGGCTCGCCCGAGACCAGCAGCACGCGCAGCTTGTCGCGCACGCCGTCGATGGCGACGACGGCGCGGTTGTTGACCGGCGTCAGTTCCTTCTCGAGCGGCGAGGCCTCGATCTCGACGATGTTCGGGCCGGCATGCTTGATGTCGACGTCGACGCTCGCACTCTGGCCGCTCGAGAGCGTGCGCTCGTTGATGACCTCGCCGTCGCGGCGCACCGTGACCTTGGCGCGCTCGCCTGAAACGCCCTGGTCGTCGAGGCGATAGGTGATGGTCTGGGTCTGGCCGACGATGCCGAAGCGCGGCGCGGCCGTGATCGCGATGCGGCGGTCGCGCTCGTCCTTCTGCCCGGTGATCAGTGCATGCACCGGCGCCTGGAAGCCGAGCGCGGCGGCGCTCGCGGGAATGTCGTGGACGCGGCCGTCGGTGATCAGGAACGCGCCGGCGACGCGATCGACCGGCACGTCCGCCAGGGCCGAGGCGAGCGCGCCGAACAGCCGTGTGCCGTCGGTCTCGCCGTCGGCCTGCCCGGCCTCGACGACGCGGACTTCAAGGCCCTTGATCTTCTTCAGCCCGTCGACCAGCGCTTCCTGCGCCTGCGCGGCCTCGCGATTGCGGTTGCCGAAATTCTGGCTCGGGCTCTTGTCGACGACGACCGCCGCGACCGAGGTGAGGGGATCGCGGTCCTCGCGGGTGAAGGAGGGATTGGCGAGCGCCAGCAGGAACAGCGCCAGCGCGGCGACGCGCACGGCTGCGCCGCGCGCACGCGCCACCGCCAGCAGCAGCGCGATGACGACGATCGCAGCCAGCGCGAGCCAGAGCACGATCGAGGGAACAAGCGGCGTGAACGCGATGCCGTAATTCATGGCGTAAGCCTATCCTCGTCATGCCCGGGCTTGTCCCGGGCATCCACGTTCTCCGTGCCGTGCGGCAAGGCGTGGATGGCCGGGACAAGCCCGGCCATGACGGCTTTGTTTTGACTGGTATCGAGTTTCAACACCCGCATCATTGCCCCAGCCGTTCGATCAAGGCCGGCGCGTGTACCTGGTCGGCCTTGTAGTTGCCGGTCAGCGTGTACATCACGATGTTGGCGCCGGCGCGGTAGGCGAACTCGCGCTGGCGCGGGTCGCCGCTGGTCACCGGCAGCATGTACTGGCCGTCGGGACGCACGGCCCAGGCGCCGGCAAGGTCGTTCGAGGTGATGATGATCGGCGAGACGCCGTCGCCGCCGCGTGCCGGGCGCTGCGCGCTGTCGTCGTCCTCATCGCGCGGCAGGGTCTCGACCCAGGTCTGGCCGGTGTTGAAGCGGCCGGGGAAGTCGCGCAGGAGGTAGAAGGTCTTGGTCAGCACGTGCTCGCGCGGCACCGGCTCGAGCTCAGGCACATCGAGCGAGGACAGGATATCGCGCAAGGTGCGCATGCCCGGCGTCTGCGAGGCGCCGTTGTCGCCCGGAGGTGCCTCGTAGGCGTCGCGGGTGTCGAACAGCACGGTGCCGCCCTGCTTCATGTACGCGTCGATCTTGTTGATGGCGTCCTGCGGCGGCTTCGGCGCGCCGGGCACGATGGGCCAGTAGATCAGCGGGAAGAAGGCGAGCTCGTCGCGCGCGGGATCGATGCCGACGGGATCGCCGGCTTCCAGCGCAGTGCGCTGCGCCAGGAACAACGTCAGCCCGGTGAGCCCGGCCTTCACGATGGAATCGACGTCGGCATTGCCTGTCACGACATAGGCGAGGCGCGTCTGCGACACTGCCTTCATCGCGAACTCGTCGGCGGCGCTGTCGGCAAGCGACGGCGCCGGCGACAGCGCGACGGTGCCCGCAAGCACGAGGCTCAGGATGATCATCGCGGGGGCGGCACGGCGGCGCAGCAGCGCGGCAAGGCCGCCGCCGAGCAGCGCGACGATGATGGCGTCGATCAGGAACAGGCCGAGCGCGGTCGACAGCAGCCAGCCGCGCAGATCGCGCGGCTCGGCATTGGTGTAGGTGGCGTGCCGGGCGCGCAGGCTCGCAGTGTTCAGGGCGGCGATGCGGTCGGCGCTGGCAAGCGTGTTCACGGCGAGCGGTCCTTCTGCAGGACCATAGAAGCCCGGCGGATGATCTGATGTGGCGCGGTCGCGGTAATCCGCAGGCAGGGGCTTCGCGGTGGCCGGCGGCGGGCCGAAGGCGCCAAAGCCGTCGAGGATATGCAGCGGCGCCACCGTTTCAGTGGTCCCTTCGCTGGCCACGCCGGCGCCGGGCTTGGAGGTGTAGCCGGACATGTCGACGACACGCCGCAGCATCTCGACGAAGATGCCGGACATCGGCAGGTCCGACCAGCGCATGTCGGCGCTGACGTGGAACAGGCTGACGACGCCCTTGCCGCGATGCTCGCCGGTGACGAGCGGCGTGCCGTCCTCGAGCGAGGCCCAGCTCTTGGTGGCGAGCACGGCGTCGGGCTCGGCCAGTACCTGCCGGCTCACGGTGACGTCCTTGGGCACCACGACGCCGGCGAACGGGCCGTCGGCGGCGAAGGAGGCGAGATGCTGCGGCTTCTCCCAGGTCAGGCTGCCGCCGAGTGTGCGGCCGCCCTTGCGCAGCTTGACCGGCACGAGATCGTCTTCGGCTTGCGCCAGGCGGGGCCCTGCGAACCGCACCAGCACGCCGCCCTGGTCGATCCAGGCATTGAGGCGCTCGCGGATCTCGGGAGCGATGGTGCCGACATCGGCGAGGATGATCATCGGCAGCTTCTGGTCGAGGAACTGCGTGATGCCCTGCTGCGGCGAGCCCTTGTCGGCGAGCCTGACGTCGGCGAACGGCGCCAGCGCGCGGGTGAGGTAGAAGGTCGGCGCCAGCAGCGGCTGCGCGGTCTCGCTGGTCGAGCCCGAGACGATGCCGATGGCGCGGCGGCGCCAGCGCTTGTCCAGCAGCTGTACCGCGCCGGCGGAACGCTCGCCCGAGATCTCGAGCCGGGTGATGTCGTTGCGCAGCTCGACCGGCAGGTCGAACGATGCGTCGGTCTCCTTGTCCTGCGGCCCGAAGGCGAAGCGAGCTTCGCCGATCGGCGAGGCCTTCTGGTCGAGCGCGCGCACGGTGCCGGCGGCGAAGCCGCTGTCGGTGCGCAGCACCTTCACCGTCATCTTTGCTGCGGCGTTCTCGGCGGCCACCAGCGCAAGCGGCGAGGAGGTACCGCCTTCGAAGATGGTCAGGCTGCGATCCCCCAAGGTCTTGCCAAGGCCGGCGACAAACTCCTCGCCGCGGCCGGTGTCGACGCCGTCGGAGAGCCAGGCGATCTCGCAATCGCCGGTGGCTTTCAGGAAACGGTCGACGGCGGCGAGCGTCTCGACGCGGTCGATCGAATAGGGTTTTGGCGCGAGCTGGCGCAGCGCGACGCGCGCGGCGCCCGCCGGCATCAGGGTGATGTCGCGGTTCGGCTCGGACAGCGGCACCAGCGCGATGGCGCGGCGGTCGTTGTCGGCATTGGCGATCAGCTCGTCGGCGGCCCGGACCCTGACGTCCCAGTTCGAGGCCGCGCTCCAGCCGTCGTCGAGCATGATCATCAGCGGCGCCTTGCTGCCGGCAGCTCCAACCTGCGGATTCCAGATCGGCCCGGCGGCGGCGAAAATGACGAGAGCCGCAGCCAAAAGGCGCAGCGCGGTCAGCCACCACGGCGTCCGCGACGGCGTCTCTTCGCGCGGGGCGATGTCGAACAACAGGCGGGTCGGCGGAAACTCGATCCGGCGCGGTCGCGGCGGCATCACGCGCAAGAGCCACCACAGCACCGGCAGGCTGACGAGGCCGATCAGGAGCAGCGGTTCGGTGAAGGCGAGCGGCAATCCCATCATGCGGCCGGCCCCGCCTTGATGGTGGTGGTGCGCGCACCCGATTTGCTCACCTGCATGCCGGCGTGCAGATACAGCAGCAGCTCGGCGGCGGAGCGGTCGGTCGCGTGCGTCGTGAACAGCCAGTCAAGCTTGGTTGTCTCGGCGCGGATCTGGTCGCGGTGCAGCGCGAGGCGCGCGGTGTAGTCTTGCGCCCATGTCTCGGCGCGGCCGGCGGTGATGACGCCAAAGCCTTCCGGCTCGACGAATTCGACGCGGCCGGAATAGGGGAACGATTCCTCGGCGGGATCGACGACCTGCACCAGCGTGCCGTGCGCGCCGGAGCTGGATAGTCCCGCGAGCGTGGTCTTGATCTCTGAGATCGGCGACCAGAAATCCGACAGCACGATGATTTCGGCGAGTGCGGCCGGAACGAAGGACGGCGGCAGGCTGAGGCGGTCGGCATCGTCATGCAGCATCGCCTGCGCCATCTTGTCGATGACGCTGCGGCTCGCGGTCGGTGCCATCAGCCCGGGAATGCCGACGCGCTCGCCGCCGGAGACCAGCAGCTCGGCCAGTGCGAACGCGACGATCAGCGTGCGCTCGAGCTTGGACTCGCGCGCGGCCTTCGAGGCGAAGGCCATCGAGGGCGAGCGGTCCGGCCAGATCCACACCGTGTGCGAGGCTTCCCATTCGAGCTCGCGGACATAGAGATGGTCGTCGCGCGCCGAGCGGCGCCAGTCGACGTTCTGCGCCGGCTCACCGGAGACGAAGCGGCGGTACTGCCAGAAATTCTCGCCGGAGCCCGCGCGGCGCCGTCCGTGCAGGCCGTGAATGACGTTGGCGGCGATGCGGCGGGCTTCGAGCACCAGGCGCGGCAGGGAAGCGGCGAGCGTGCGGCTTTCGCCATCGGCACGTCGGATCGCGATGATCTCCTTCGCCGTGTGCCCGTTCTCTGCCGCCATCAACCGATCCGTGTCTTCAATTGCCGGATCACGTCCGGAATCGTGCGGCCTTCGGCGCGCGCCTGGAACGTCAGCGCCATGCGGTGCTTGAGCACGGGCTCGGCGAGGTCGAGCACGTCGTCGATCGAGGGCGCGAGGCGGCCGTCGATCAGCGCGCGGGCGCGCACGGCGAGCATCAGGGATTGGCTGGCGCGCGGGCCGGGGCCCCAGGCGATGAACTTGCCGGCTTCGCCGCTCTCCGCGCCCGGACGGGCCGAGCGCACCAGCGACAGGATCGCCTCCACCACGGAATCGCCGACCGGCAGGCGGCGGACCAGCCGCTGCGCGGTGATCAGCGCATCCGCGCTCATCGAGCCCTTGGCGAGCGTCTCTTCCGCGCCTGTGGTCTCGAACAGGATGCGGCGCTCGGCGTCGCGGTCGGGATAGTCGACGTCGATCTCCATCAGGAAGCGGTCGAGCTGCGCTTCCGGCAGTGGATAGGTGCCTTCCTGCTCCAGCGGGTTTTGCGTCGCGAGCACGTGGAAGGGTTTTGGCAGGTCATGACGCGCGCCGGCGACAGTAATGTGCTGCTCCTGCATCGCCTGCAGCAGCGCCGACTGCGTGCGCGGTGAGGCGCGGTTGATCTCGTCGGCCATCAGGAGCTGCGCGAACACCGGACCGGAGATGAAGCGGAACGCGCGCTTGCCCGCGGTGCTCTCGTCCAGCACCTCGGCGCCGAGGATGTCGGAGGGCATCAGGTCGGGCGTGAACTGGATGCGCTTGGCGTCCAGACCGAGCGTGACGCCGAGCGTCTCGACGAGCTTGGTCTTGGCAAGGCCCGGCACGCCAATCAGCAGCGCGTGGCCGCCGGAGAGGATCGTGACCAGCGTGTTCTCGACCACGCGGTCCTGGCCGAAGATGACGGAGCCGATCGCCTCTTTCGCCGCGCGAATCTGACCCGACACCTGCTCGGCCGAACGAACGATCCCGTCCTCGAGTTTCTCGACACTCTCCGCCATTCGCTCGCTCCTTCAGCCCGCCATGCGGCTCGCTTGCGTGGTCACGTCAGGTCATCACGCCAGATCATGGGCCTATGCTAGACTTGCAGGAAGGCCATGTATTCGTTGAATTAACCTATCCCCACCTTATCGGCTTCGGGTTATGTACGGCATCACGAAGTGGCGACCTCCCACACCGGATAAATCCGGGGTGGAACCGTCCACCGGCATACAACGTAGACCTGCACCAATCGTGCCAAACGACATCCGTGCCAAATGACAAAGTCAGGGCAAACCATGGCGAACCAAGGGCAGAGCGCCGATCGTGGTCTCGAGGGGCTGACTGCCGCTGCCAAGAGTGCTGCCGGTGCCGAGGGTACCAAAAAAGGGTTACCTCCGGTGCATCTGTGGAATCCGCCGTTTTGCGGCGATCTCGACATTCGAATCGCGTCCGATGGTACGTGGTTCTACATGGGAACGCCAATCGGGCGTCACGCCCTCGTGCGCCTGTTCTCGACCATCCTGAAGCGCGAGGGCGACAAGCATTTCCTGGTGACGCCGGTGGAGAAGGTCGGCATCCGCGTCGACGACGCGCCGTTCATGGCGGTCGAAATGCTCAAGGCGGGCGAGGACAACCATCGCGTGCTGAGCTTCCGCACCAATGTCGACGACTGGGTGACCTGCGACGCCGCGCACCGGCTGCGCTTCGAGCAGGCGGCGGACGGCGGGCTGACGCCGTATCTGCACGTCCGCGCCGATCTCTGGGCCAAGGTGACCCGCGCGCTCTACTACGATCTGGTTGACATGGGCGAGGAGCGGATGGTCGATGGCCAGCCGATGTTCGGCGTCGAGTCGGCCGGCGAATTCTTCGCCATGGCCGACGCGGAGCAGGTGAGGGCCGCGCTTTGAACAAGCCTATTCTGAAGAGCGGCCCCGTTACGACCGGCGCGGCGGATTTCTTCGCCCGCTCGCGGGCCCGGCTCGGCTTCGACGTGCCGCCCGGCCTCTTCGACCCCAACATCATCCCGGCCTCGGGCGATCCCGGCACCGACAAGATGCTGGAGATCATCGCGCGCGAGCAGCCGGTACGCCCCGCGGCGGTGCTGATCGCCGTGGTCGATCGTCCCGAGCCGACCATCCTGCTGACGCAGCGTTCGGCCCATCTCAACGACCATGCCGGCCAGATCGCCTTTCCCGGCGGCAAGATCGACGCGACCGACTCGTCGCCGCTCGATGCGGCGCTGCGCGAGGCCGAGGAGGAGGTCGGCCTGTCCAGGGACTTCGTCGAGCCGATCGGCTATCTCGATCTCTACGGCACCGGCTTCGGCTTCCGCATCCTGCCGACGGTCGCGAAAGTGCGGCCCGGCTTTGCGCTCACCATCAACCATTCGGAGGTTGATGACGCGTTCGAGGTGCCGCTATCCTTTCTGATGAACCCGGCGAACCACCAGCTGCACAGCAAGGAATTCCGCGGCATGGAGCGCTTCTACTACGCCATGCCGTTCGCGGAGCGCTACATCTGGGGTGCGACGGCCGGGATGCTGCGTGTGCTGTATGAGCGGATCTACTCGTCATGATCCGGCCGGTCCTGACCGAGTTCGGAATCTTCCTCATCCCTTTTGCCGTCTATGCGCTGTTCCTGGCCGCCACCCGGTCCGGCCTGTTCGCGCGATCGTCCTGGCCGGTCACCATCGTCGCCCGCCTCGCCCTGGTCGCGCTGGCGCTCGTGATCGCCGGCCTGATCGGCCTTGCGCATTTCTCCGGCGGCGGACCGGAGTCGACCTACATTCCCGCCCATATCGACAACGGCAAGTTCGTGCCGGGCACGGAAAAATAGGGGCTGGGCGATGAGTGCGGAGCCGATCCTTGCACCGATCCTTGCCGATGCGCCCTGGTTGACGGCAGGCGGCACCGCGCGCGTCCTGCAACTGCTCAACGCGGACGGCGAGGAGGCGCGCGTGGTCGGCGGCGCCGTGCGCAACGCGCTGCTCGGCCTCGTGCCCGGCGACATCGACATCGCGACCACCGCCCTGCCGGACGAAGTCGTGCGGCGCGCCAAGGCGGCCGGCATCAAGAGCGTGCCGACCGGCATCGACCACGGCACCGTCACGCTCGTCATCGACAGCCTGCCCTACGAGGTCACGACGCTGCGCGAGGACACCGAGACCTTCGGCCGCAAGGCGAAGGTCGCGTTCGGCCGCGACTGGGTCAAGGACGCCGAGCGGCGCGACTTCACCATGAACGGCCTGTCGGTCGATGCCGCAGGCAACGTGCACGACTATGTCGGCGGGATCGCGGATGCCAGGGCGCGCCGCGTGCGTTTCATCGGCGATCCCGACCAGCGCATCGCCGAGGATTATTTGCGCATCCTGCGCTTCTTCCGCATCCACGCCGCCTTCGGTGCCGGCGATCCCGACCGCGACGGCTCTCTCGCCTGCATCCGCGGACGCGCGGGGCTCGCCAGCCTGTCGGCCGAGCGTGTGCGCATGGAGATGCTGAAGTTGCTGGTCGCAGGCGGCGCCTCCGCGGCCGCGCTGGCGATGGCCGACGGCGGATTGCTGCAGGCGCTGATCGGCGGCGTCGCCTATACCGGGCCGCTCGAAGCGATGATCGCGATCGAGCGCGAGCTCGGCCTGTCCGCCAGCGCCACGCGGCGCCTCGCCGCGCTGACGGTGGCCGTCACGGAAGACGCCAAGCGCGTCGCGACGCGCCTGCGGCTCTCCAATGCCGAGGCCAAGGCGCTGGATTCGATGGGCCATCGCTGGTGGCGCTTCGCCGCGATGGACGAGGCCCATGCACGGCGCTTGCTCTACCGGCTCGGCCCCGAGCGCTATCACGATCGCGCGTTGCTCGGCTGGGCGCGGGCCGCAGGCGAGATGCATTCGCCGCGCTGGCGCGCGCTCGCCGAGCTGCCGCAGCGCTGGACTGCGCCGAAATTCCCGCTGAAGGCCGCCGACTTCATCGCGCGCGGTCTCGCCGAAGGGCCCGCGCTCGGACATGTGTTGACACTCGCCGAGGACGCCTGGCTTGCGGCGGATTTTCCCCTGGAGGAAGCCGCGCTCGCTTCCATCGCCGATCAGGCTGCGGCACGCGTCAGCCGCGACGGGAAAACGTGACCATCGCTTCAGGCTTCGCCGACAGTTGATGGTGTTGTTTGCAGACTTGCGCAGCGCGTCGGGTCCGCGCCCGGCGGAAAGTCCGATTATGGGTCGCTGTGGTTCGTTCCCATGCGATATTGCGTCGGTGAGCAGCCGAAGTGAGCGCGGAAGCGGCGATTGAAGTAGGTCACTTCATTGAAGCCGCAGGCGAAAGCGATGTCACTCACCTTCGTGTCGTCGTAGCGAACGTCCGACAGCATCGCCCGCGCCTTCTGCAGGCGCAGTTCAAGAACGCGCTCCGAGAATGTCGCGCCGCCTTCGAGCAGCAGATCGCTTGCATAGCGACGCGACAGATGAAGGGCATCCGCGATGGTCGTGATCGACAGAGACGGCTCGGCGAAGCGCTTCTCGATGATCGCGATCAGCTCGCGCTGCCGCGCGGCGCGTAAGCCGCGTTCCGCCGCAACCTCCGCGACCTCACCGCGCGCGCCGAGCGCCAGCACGATCAGATCCCCGAGCATGGCCTGCGCGTGACGTGTCAACGCCTGGTCTTCGCAGACCTCATCGGCATCAAGGAGAAAATCGATGGTGCGCTCGAGATGTCGTACCGCCGGATTGGCCGGGTCGAGCAACATGGCCGGACGGTTGTCGGCATGCGGAACGAGCTTCAGAATTTGCGCACGAGGTATGGACGCCAGATTCCAGGCTGTGAGGCCGTTCGTAAAGCTCGAGACCGGTTGGGCGACGTTGAAGGCGACCACGCTTCCCTGTTTCAGCTCAACCCCCTGGTTTCCCACCGTCCATAATTGCGGTTGAGGGCTGCGATAAAAGCCGACGAGAATATCGTCGCGATCATTGGTCACGTGCTTGCGCGTGCGCACGTAATGCCCTGTCGTCGTGGCAAACCGGCTGACGCTCAACTCGCCGAGCAGAACATTCGTCGACGCGGTGTAGAATGGCTGGTCCTCGGCATGCTTCATGTCCGCATTGCCGAGCTGCTCCATCCATATGTCGTGCCACAGGCGGAATCGGGCTCTGTCATTCAGATGTGATGGAAGCTGGTCCGATGAAAATTCAATCTTCGGCATATCCGTCCAAAATCCTCGCGCGCCGGCTCCATTCGTATCATGACCGCGGTGAGAAAGGCATCCACCTACCTTTCCACCAAGCTGCCGCAAAAGCGGACAGTCATGCATCTCAGGTCAAGTTCAGCGCCGGACAGGTCAAGCCTGCGGCGGCCGACCGTTGCGCCCAGACAACATTCACCGGCGATCCCGCTGCCGTGCCGTTTCGATCAACTCCGGCACCTTCGCGGACAAGACGACCCGGGCGCGACCCGCTAGTGATTCCGAACGAGGGACTCGCTGGGAATGCCAAACATGAGAAAATTGATCGCGGCCGGATTTGCCGTTTCAGCCATGATGCTGTCGCCGGCATCGGCTGCCGACCTGCCGGTGAAGGCAAAGCCCGTTCCCGTCTATGACTGGACCGGATTTTATGCCGGTGTGAACGTTGGCTATGGCTGGGCCGATCGAGACCTGAGTTTTGCCCCGAACGATGACGCTACCCGTTCCTTGTCTGTTTCTGACGGCATCCCGCCAGCAGCGTCGTTCAAGACGTCGGGTGCGCTCGGCGGATTGCAGTTCGGCTACAACCGACAGCTCGGCACGGGCTGGCTTGTCGGCCTTGAGGCCGATTTCAACTGGTCCGGCGTCAAAGGCTCAGGCGTCAGTTCCGGTGTCATGCCCCCGGTGCCCATTCCAGGCCCATACTCGGCCCCCTTTGACGAGCGGATCGACTGGTTCGGCACGGTGCGGGCCCGCCTCGGCTACCTGCCGACCAGCACGCTGTTGACCTATGTCACCGGTGGTCTGGCCTATGGTCAGGTCACGCGCAGCGGAAGTTACATCAACGATAGTACCGTTCGTTTCACAGAGAATGGACTGCCCGACAACAGCGGCTTCACATGCGCGAGCGGCGCCACCTGCTTTTCCGGCGTGTCGCGCGACGTAACTGCGGGATGGACCGTGGGCGGTGGATTTGAATACGCTCTCGGAGAGCGCACGACCCTCAAGGCCGAATATCTCTATGTAAGCCTTGCCGGGAAGAAAATCACCGAAACGGCTTTGGCGGTCTTCATTCCCGGCGATACGCCGGCCTCGATCAGCGCCAATGTCGGTCGCGCCACCTTCAGCACCGCGCGGTGCTGGTGCCGCTGGTCGGCGCCGAGCCGGTGGTGCCGATCATCGCGATCTCCGCAATGCTGACCAATGCGAGCCGTGCTGTTGCCTATCTCCGCTATGCCGACCGCCGCCGTGCGCTGATCGTGCTCGCCTGCGCGGCGCTGACGACCGCGCTCGGCGCCTACGGCTACACGCGCCTCACCAATGCCGGCGCCGCGCTGGTGATCGGCAGCATGCTGATCCTGAGCGTGCCGCTGCGCCGCGTGCTGCGTCGGCGTCAGGTCAGGATCGGCGACACTGGACTCGCCGCCGGCTCGGTGGGCTACGGCGTGCTGGTCGGCGGCACGTCAGGTTCGGGCGTGATCCTGCTCTCGCTGCTGATGGCCGCGGGCCTCGAGGGCGCCGCGGTGATCGCCACCGACGCGCTGATCTCGCTCGGCACCGGCCTCATCAAGATCTCCGTGTTCGGCCTCGCCGGCGTGGTGACCGCGCAGGTGCTCGCTTTCGCGCTCCTGATCGGTGGCATCGCGATCCCCGGTGCCTTCCTCGCCAAGGCCTTCGTCGAGCGGATGCCGGTGCACATCCACGCCGCGATCCTCGATGTCGCTGTCATCACCGGCGGGCTGGTGATGATCACGGCGGCGGCGAAGCAACTGATCGCGTAGGTGATGCCGGCATAATCGCGACAAGCTTGACTTCAGCTGACACTTTGTCATTTGTTCAACTACAAGCTGTGGGTCAAGCCATGATCGGATCACGCCTGATATTCTTCTTCGTGCTCGTCGTCGCGATGGCCGGCGGGGCCGAGGTCAAAAGCCAAACCGCCGACAGTCAGCGGCCAAGACTTGCCGAGCGACTGGCCGCAGAGATCGCGCATGAGATGGACGTGCGCGGGACCAGGATGCCGCCCAACACACCGGTCGCGTTTGAATCCGCGACGTCCCACGATCAGGTCGTGGAATTGAGGTGGGTGACAAGAGATCCGTCCCTCTTTTCGGCCTTCAGGAATGGCTTCAACAGCGAGCGGGTCCGCGTAACCAAAGCCACGCGCTACTGCACCGAACGCAATATGGCCGCGATGGCGCAGGGCGTCGTGATCCACGAAATCCTGACGCCCTCCGACGGCAGCGAGCCGCTCGACTACAGGATTGATATGTCCGTGTGCGAGGTGTTGCCGAAACTGCAGCCCGCTGATCCTGCCACGCTTGTGGAACTGGCCAGGAAAGTCGCCAGCGCCGAGGAAGCACGAAAAGCACGGCCGAGTGGATGGTTTCGTCTTGACCAGGCGGCCGCCCACGACGGCGTGGTCGAGGAAAGCTATACAATACGAGACGCGGCCGCCATGAATGCCATGCTTGCAGATCGTGCTCACCACGAGGGCGTCCAGAAGGATTATTTTTGTCCCACGTTTCGTGCGGAAATATTCCGCGGGGTCACGCTACATCTGGTCTACGTGTCGCCGGATGGCAGGCCGGTGTACGATTTCGCAATCAGCCGGTCCAATTGCTGATGCGAGGCGCTTGACGCGACGAAGGTGCCGGCTCACCGCAAGCACGGTCACGTGAATTCCTGATCGCTCAGATGCGGCGCGAAACTCGCCGGCGCGAGTATTCGCAAACGTCGTCTTGCGAGCCTGAGGCGGAAGGCGCCGCGCGCTAGCCACGGGCTGACAAAGCAAGTCCGGCCCCGGCCTGGCCGTCGTCAGCTTTCTCTTCGTCGTCATCTCGACCATCCCCGGGCGAATGCCGCGTGGGGCAAGCGGCTCGCTAAATTGCCGCGCAAACCGCTGGAAGATGCTAACCTCACCCACCCAATAGCGTGGCCCGTACGGGGGGACTCATGCAGCGGCGGGAATTCATCCGATATCTCGGCGCTTTTGGCGCTGCAGCAGGATCGACATTGTTCGGTCGGCACTCGAGCGCACAGCCGGCGCGAAAACGTCCGCTCATCGCATGGGCGGGAGCTCCGCCTCCGGGGGTGACGTTGCCCCAATTCATCGTGGACCTGGCCTTCGGCAATTTCGTCAGGGGGCTCTCCGAGTTCGGCTACGAGCAAGGCCGTAACGTCGATATCGTTCGGCGAACGGACGTCTTCCCCGACCGGCTACCATCGATGGAGGAGATGGTGGCTCTGCTCAAGCCCGATATCATCGTTGTGCCTGCGACACTGGAAGCCGTCGCGGCCCGGAACGCAACTTCGACAATACCGATTGTCTGTCCCGCGCTGGCCGATGCGGTGCATCTCGGCTTGATTGCCAGCGAAGCTCGCCCGGGAGGAAATGTCACGGGCATCGAGCCCTACATCGCGGGTCTGCCGACCAAGCAAATTGAACTCGCGCGCGAGATCGCGCCGAAGTCACGGCGCATCGGGCTCCTGACCAACATGAACGATCCCAAAGGTCCGCCGCAAGTCAGGGATTTGCGGGCAGCCTGTGGGGCCTTGAGCCTCGGCGTGGTCGAAGCCGATGCCAGTGCGGCGAAGGACATTCCGAATGCGCTCGCGGCGCTGGCAAACGAAGGGGTCGATGTCGCCGTTGTCCTTCAGACCAACCTGCTGCTCAACATGAGCGAGCAGATCGGCGCTATCGCTCTCGAAAAGCGGCTGCCGACCGTCTTCGGCTATCGCGAGCACATCATGCACGGCGGCCTTGTGAGCTATGGCGTTGACTTGCGCTGGTGCTATCGGCGCGCCGGCTATTTCGTGGACAAGATCCTGAAGGGCGCCCGCCCGGGCGATCTTCCCATCGAATTTCCCAGCAAGCTGTGGTTGGCCGTCAATCTCAAGACGGCAAGGGCTCTAGACCTGGATGTGCCGGCAGCGCTTCTCGCCCGCACCGACGAAGTGATCGAGTGAGGACGCTGGAAGCCCCCCGGGGGCCGGATCACCATGAGACCGCGGCCGCAGTTCGCTATCGCAGCTTGCCGAGCCACAGCGCGGTGAGCGTCGCGCGATTGCTCACGCCGAACTTGCCGTAGATCGACTTGACGTGGAAGTGGGTGGTGTTCGGACTCTGGTCGAGCTTCTGCGCGATCTGCTTTTCCGTGTGCCCGTCGAGCAGGGCGAGCAATACCTTGCGTTCGGCGGGCGTCAGGGACGCGTTGGCGATGAGCAGGCCGTGGCTGAGCAGTTGTTGCCGTTGAAACCATCTCAAGCCGCGCATCACGAAGCCCAGGAGCTGGGCATCCTGCGCCGTGAAGCGGGGGGCCTGCGCATCGCGAAACACGAACAGGCGAACCCTCACGTCGTCATTGAGCGCAATGCGCACGGAAATGCTGTCGGCGAAGCCGACATCCAGATAGTGCCGCCGATAGTGCTCGCCCTCGAACCACGCCGGCGGCAGCGCTTCGAACAGCAGGCGGACTCGGAACGGCTCGTCTCCCGCCATGGAGATGATCTGGGACAAATCGACGTTGTCGGACCAGAGCTTGTCGTATTGCTTCTGCACGGACGCCGCGACGGCCGGTATCGGGTCCAGCACCCGGACGAGGCGCGGACGCCAGCCGAGCAAGGGATCGGCCCGCTTCGGCGAAGGCAACCGCACCAGCACGCCCCATAGCGCATTGCGTGCCGACAACATCGTGCACAGTGCGGACAGCAGGTGCGTCAGCGCGGCATCGACGTTGCCGACCGAGAAGTCGGCGAGTTGATCCCAGAGTGCGTAGATTTCTTGATTGTGCGGATTGGTGGGATCCGTGGAGAGATGCATGTCATTACCAAAGCATGTGCGGGCCGTGGACCTGCGCGAACATTCATAAGCGACGACAGGCCACCTTTCTAGGTAGTTCTCAGATGTATCGCGCGACGCCATAGTCAGCATGGGTGCTGGGAGGGTCGGTCCTCTCGCCGTAGCGATATTGAGAGAGATCAACGATGCGCACAGCAATGAGCGCGCGCCGGCTCGCTATGCCCGGTGGCGTGAATAGGCGATGGTTTCCCGGCTTTTTCATCACGCTGCCATGCGCAGCTCTGATTTTGCTCGCTGCCTTTGCGCTGCTGCAACCGACCGAGGTGTCGATCCGCCCCACCGGTCCGATGCCGGGCGTCAACGTTCCCTGACCGGAGCGTTCTTCAACGCATTTCGTTCGTTTTGAAATTCGATTTGCATTGGACATTTCATGATCAAGAGCGCCGCCGATCAGGCATTCCTGCTCGTTGCGATTTCAGTCTCCCTTGGAGCGTGCTTCGTCTGGGCTTTTTGGGAGATCGAAGACGGTCGCAGACATCGGCGGCAGATGCGCGAGCTCGTGCGAGACGCGCGTCGCTCGATGGCAGGCCGGTAGTCCGCTGGAAGCCGTCATGCGGGCTCTCGTCGCCGCCGTTATCGCAAACGCTCTCATGCGGGCGTTTCCCGCATCGTCGCTGCGGGCCGAGCTGCTCAAGCAGACCGTGCTGCTGTGCGGAGCCATCCTGTTCGTGTGGCTGCTGTCGCTGACATCGGGGTTGGATCTCAGCGCCGGATTCTTCTAGCCGGCAGGGATCGGCGATGGGCACCTTGTATCGATCATGGAGGAATGTGAGCACAGGTCTGGCCAAGCTGCTAGGATATGCTCCCTGGGCTGGCGGGGCGCGTGCGCGTGTGCCGACGATATAGGCGATCAAGCAGCAGGATGTCTGGTGATGAATCCTCAACAGCAGCCAAGCGCCTCGGTCTACGCCATTGTCCTGAAGCTTTCCTCTGAGTTCACCGCGCAAATCGCTCGTCCCGGTGTCGGAGCCGTCGTGATGAAGGCGGTCAGCGCCGGTCGCGCCCCGACGGTTCAGGAATTGGTGGCCTTGGGACAAACAGAAGATTTCGCGCGACTGTTCTCCGAGCGGCTTGGATATCTGGTGCGGTTGCAGCGAGCCAGCATCCTGCGTGCGGCCGGGCCTTTCGAGGGCCTGAAAGAAGGCATGTACCTCTGCAACGCCACGGACGAACGTGAGGCCCGGCGCGTTTTGGAGGAGGACCCGCTGTACAAGGCGGGGTTCATTGATAGGGAATTCACAGTACGCCGGTGGCTGATCGCGATCTGATCAAATGCGACAGTGAGAGAGCTGCCTTCCTCACTTTCAGCCGAGCAACGCTCCTGATGGACGCAGGACTGACCTCAGCGGATCTCCGGCCATGACCGCAAGTGGACCTTGCGCGATTGTTTCACGTCTGTCGGCGGCGGGTTTGGTTTCGCGGAGCCCAGCTCGTTCCCTCGTCGAATGTCTCATTTCGGTAACAGCCAGCTTCGGTTAAGCGTCAGCGCGGCCGCCCCGCCTTGGACGGCGGGGAATATGGGAGTAGCTTTCCTTCGGGAACCCTGCCGCGGAGTTGGGGGCAATGAAAGCCTTGCAGGCCGCCTGCATCGTGGGTGTCATTGCATTCACGGGGATGCTTCATGAGGCCGGCGCAAGCACGCCAGGGGCGGGCGTGCCCGGTGCTGCGGGGGCCGTGAGCGCCGAGACGTCCGGTGCGCCTTCGTCCTCCGCCGCCATATCGGAGATACCTGCCGGACCTGGATCCCAGCCTGGAGCAACGCCCGGCGCTGCGTCCGGTCCGTCAGTGATGGCCCAGGCCAAGATCGATGACGACGCCGTCGCGACGACATCGGAAGCATTGGAGCACCGTGATACCGCGCAGCCGGTGCCGGCAATGCCCAATACATTCGATGATGCGTCCAGCCCCGCACCGGCGAGCCAGGACTTCCGCTATCTGATCTATTACGTGTGGTCCGAATATCCGCCTGCCGAGAAGCCGGCGGATATCGTCTTGAGGTCGTTCAAGGACACGCTTGTCGGCACGCCGATCGAGGAGATCAAGCGCGCCTCCGATGCTTTCGGTCTCGACTCCAATTTCATGAAAGCGGTTGCGAAGATCGAATCCGGCTTCGATCCCAAGCAACGTACCGGGTCCTATATCGGCCTGTTCCAGCTGAGCGAATATGAGTTCAGCAAGTTCGGGTCGGGGCAGATTCGCAGTCCCCGCGACAATGCTGTTGCGGCAGCGTACAAGGTCATTACCGAAGGTGTTCTGTTCGAGTGGGTGACGCGCCAGAGGCCGACCCTGAGCGATCTCTACCTGATCCATCAACAGGGCTGGGAAGGCGCCGCCGAGCACATCAGCCAACCCGATCGCATCGCCTGGAAATCCATGTGCGCCACCGGCGAGGGCAAGGAAAAAGGCGAGAGATGGTGCAAGCGTGCGATCTGGCGGAATACTCTCCCGGCCGTCAAGCAGGCGTGGAAATCGGTCGATAAGCTGACATCCGCCGCTTTCGTCGGAATGTGGCGCGCGCGGGTTGCCGAATTCTATTCGAAGTATATGGCCACGGCTGCCGCCGAAGGGGCGAAGCAATAGACCGGAGCTGGACGGCCGCGACCGCGTCCACATGCGAAGGCGGAACCTTTGTGTCGATCGAAGCTTGGTCTTGCGCAAGAGGGGTGCGATGGATCACCAAGCAATCGCAAAGCGGTATCGAGACCAGGCCGAAGAGTTTCGAGCCAAGTCGGAGCTGATGGCCGACGAAGCGACCCGCAGCCAGTACGCGAAGATTGCCGACTCCTACGATGGGCTGGCCGAGAACGAGGAGAGGCTCGTTCAGGTCAAGCGGCCCTGACCGGAAGTGGCGCCGGCTCGACCAAGAATGTTGAGGTCGAGATCCCGGCAGTGATGGCGCCCCATCGTGGATGACCCCGTGCGCACCAAGCGGCCTGAAGGCCTTCGGGGGCGTCGCAAGCTGAACTGAATTTCAACGCGCATCGGAACCTTTGCATCTAGCTCAGGTTGAATAGGTGGAGATTTGCCATCGACGGGGCGATCCCGGTCACGACGTGTCGTGCCTCGGCGCGCGGCTCGGAGTGATCAAACCTGCAATCGGCTGGGGTTCATACGGGGGACGTCATGTCGCGCCCCACCCTGCGGCTGCGCTTGCTCGCGCCGGCCATGGCCCTGATCGCTTCGATGTTCGCATCGACGATATCTCCTTCATCTTGCCAAGAGGCGATCGTCAATAGGCATGACCTATTGCGGCCGCAGGCCGGCGAGTCCGCCGGCTCGCCCTTCACGTTCACTATCAACGAGGTGCTTGCGGCGCGCGACCGCGAGCGCAGCCTCCACGTCGATGCCGTCAGTCAAATGCCGTCCGCTTCTGCGCAGGTCGTGACAGAAGAACGACCCGTCACGTCCGGATCGGGGGAGGCAGGTCGCGAGCCGTTCGGCGCCCTCTCATCGCGGGTTCCCGATGGCTTGCTGTCGCGCAGGTGGCGCGCCCTCGAAGCCGGCATCGACGATGATCGCGCCGTTCTCCAGCGCTGCCGCGCCGACCCATCAAGATGTCCAGCGAATGCCGCGCAATTCCTGCGACTCGTCAATGCCGTCAGATCGAAGTCCGGTCGCGAAAGACTCGAAGAGGCCAATCAGGGCGTCAATCTCGCCATCCGTTATGTCCGGGACATTGTCCAGTACGGTGAAATAGATCGATGGACGCCGCCGCTTGCGACCTTCGCAACCACCAAGGGCGATTGCGAGGATTACGCCATTGCGAAATACCTTGCCCTTCTCGAAGCGGGCGCCTCGCCTGATGAGCTTGCAATCATATTGGGCCGCGACCGGGACGCCGGCCTGGATCACGCCGTCCTGGCAGCCTCCATTGAGGGCCAATGGTACCTGCTGGATAATCGGCACGCGGGACTGATAAGCGCTTCGGCCGCAGTCAACTTCCTGCCGCTGATTTCATTGAATGCGGATGGTGTCCACTCACTATCTGCGTCCCCGGGAACGCTTACCCCGGCCGTCCGCTGAGATCGGGCGCCACTGGGTAGCGTAGCGCGTGGGCAATTTGCGAAAATACGGGTGGCTGAAAACCATGATGAGCATCGACGGCGTGCCAGCCGACCTTGCCCCGGACAGCATCGTTTAGGCGGTGGCGGGCCAATTGGCATTTGTGCTCGGACAAGTGGGGCACGCTCGTGAGGCTTGCTCATTTTCTCTTGCCCGGCGCAATCTGGCTCTTCCTCAGATCGGCAAACTCTCGCTTGAGCAGATCGACGACGCTTCTCACCTTGGGGAGATCCGTCATACGCTTGTGGCAGATGATCGCGAGTGGTGCGCGGAGTGAGGCCGGAAGCTGGAGCTTGAGCTCCACGAGGCCGCCCGGGCGCGTTAGGCGATGGGGAGTCTTCAGAAGGATCATCGCGCCGACGCCCGCCTGATAGGCCGCGACCTGCACGCTGTAGTCGTCAGAGGTGAAAGCGGGACGAAAGTCCAGGATCCTCGCCGCGAGTTCCGGATTCGGGCTCGTCATTTCATGCCGGCCCGCCCACGCGATCCAGTCGAGGTCGCGGAAATCGTATGTGCTGGCAATCTGCGAACGTATTCCCTGCTCGCATAGGCGCCGATCGGAACGGTAACTTCATCCACCGTGATCAGATCAGGATCATCGGAGGACTGTTTCCTGAGTGCGATGTCCGCTTCGCCGAGCGAAAGGTTCAGGCGCTCCGTGCTGGCCAGCACCTCGAGCGTGATCTGTGGATGCTTCCTCCGCAGCGTTTCCGCGAACGGCGCCAGGACATCGAAAGCGAAAGAGGGGGCCGCTGTCACACGCACGCGGCCGCTCACGGGCGAGTTCTTCGCGTCGAGTGAGCGACTGGCTTCCGTCGCCCACTGCGCCATGCCTTGAGCTGCGGGAAGCAGCCTTGTGCCGGCCTTCGCCAGGGAGATGCCCTGGTTCTTGCGAACGAAAAGCGGCTCGCCGAGTGCGTACTCCATCTCCGCAATTCTTCGGCTCAAGGTGGGCTGGCTCAGCTTGAGGCGCCGTGCCGCGCCGCTCAGGCTGCCGGCATCCGCAACCGCGAGAAAAATCCGCAAATCATTCCATTGCAGGTCCAAGTTCACCCTCCAAGTTCACTCTCCAAGTCCACTCCTGGGCTCGTGCCGGGCCATTCATTTATGTATGGCGACATAGGAATTTAGACAATTGCTATTCTAGCGGCTCACGGCAAAAGCGGCGGCAGAAATGAGGAAAAATCATGCTCCGCAAGTCTGGACTGCTTTTCATTGGCGCCCTTGCCGTCGCCGTGCTTCCCGCGTGCTCGCAGACCTCGCATCCATCGACCCCTGCCAGCCTCGGCAAGCCTGTCAGTTCATCGGCCATGGAGGCGTTGATCGATAAGCCGGGACCCATCGAGGTCAGGACGGTCGCGAGCGCGGATTGGGTCGCCGATCTATCGGGGCTGATCAATCTGAAGGATCCTCAAGCTGTCCAGGCGGGGCTTAGGGATCACGAGGAGCCAATCCACATCTACACGCATCTCGTGAAGCATCCGACGCAGGGATTCTACATGGTCGACACCGGCGTTTCGAAGCGGTTCGTCGAGGACCCCAAGAGCCTGGGAGTTGGATGGGTCGTTCGAAGCTTCGCGAAGCTCGAAAAAATGCAAGTCCGGGAAGACGCCGCGTCGGCCATCAAATCACAGGGCGGCCCGCTCAAAGGGGTGCTCATGACCCATCTTCATCTCGATCATATCTCCGGCATGCCGGACATTCCCAAGGATGTGCCGTTCTACACGGGTCCCGGAGAAGCCGCGGAAAAGAAGTTCGAGAACTTCTTCGTCGAGGGGATGGAAGACGCCTTCTTTGAGGGCAGGCCCGCCATTCGAGAGTTTCAGTTCACCAAGGACCCCGACGGAAAATTCGAAGGGGTGATCGATGTCTTCGGCGACGGTTCATTGTTCGCGATACTGACCCCCGGACACACCGCGGGCCATGTCTCTTATCTCGCGCGCACGCCGGACGGTGCGGTGCTTCTGACGGGCGACGCTTGCCATACCCGCTGGGGCTGGGAGCACGGCGTCGAACCTGGAAGCTTTACGTTCGACCGGGACGACGAGCGTAACAGCTTGCTCGCCTTGAGGTCCTTGAGTGAACGTCATCCGAAGATGGCCGTGAGACTGGGTCATCAACCCTAGGCGCGAGCCTGTGAGCCGGCTCCCGCGTACTGATGATCCCCACGCCGGATTCGTTCTCTCCTTCAGCTGTGGCCCCTCGGCGCTATCCAGCGATGTCCGCTATTGAAGTGTTGTTCAGCGAAGCGGACATCAGGAGGGCGGGAGCGGGAATGCCCCTGTCTAACCGGAATAAAGTCTAGGCCTGCCTACTCGTCGTCCTCGTCTTCGTCCTCATCCTCGTCCTCGTCGTCTTCCTCCTCCACGCGGGCGAGGGTGGCGAGCGGCAGCGTCTCGCGGAACAGGTCGCCTTCCATGCCCATCCAGACGCAGAGCACTTCCTCCGCCTTGATCTCCGCGACCGTCAGCGGCTGCCCGCCGGATTTCAGCATCACGACATCGCCGGCTTTCAATTCCATGGATTGTCCTTTCGGTTGATCGACGCGGCGCGGAAGCTAGCAGGCGGTCATGACACGCTGAAAACGGACTGCGGAAGGCCGATCGCACAGGACCGTAGGAAGGTCGCCGGACGTGCCTTACGGCCGCGGCGATGCGGGATCATCGATCGGCAGGCTTGTCGCCATGAGGGTTTGATATCCCGCCGCAGCACGCGACCTCATCCTGAGGAACCCGCGTCAGCGGGCGTCTCGAAGGATGGAAGCCGGCGAGGGCCGCTCACAAAATGGCCACTCGCAAGCCCGGCGAGGATGGCATTATGCCCCTGTTTTGCCCGACGGCGCAAACGGGTTTCGTAAAATCCGTAACCCCTTGATGTTGCAGCAGCGCGCTACTGTGCATGGGGTTGTTTTCGAAGTTTTGGTTTAGACCGGCCCGGGCACGAGCTCGGTCAGCGAGCGGATGATGCGGTCAGGCTTGACGGTCGAGCCTTCGGGCAGGCCGTCGCCATGGACGTCGATCCAGATCGCGTAGATGCCGAGGCGCTGCGGCGTCACGACTTCCCATTCCAGATTGTCGCCGATCATCCAGGTATCCGCAGGCGTGACGCCGAGCGCCTCCATGGCGTGCAGATAGGCACGCTCCTCCGGCTTGCCGAAGCCGTGCTCGCCCTCGATCTGGATGTGATCGAAGCGATGGGTCAGCTCGAAGCGCTCGACCTTGGCGCGCTGCATGTCGGCGGCGCCGTTGGTGACCAGCGCGAGCTTGACGCCGTGCGCCTTGAATGCGTCGATCGCATCATGCGCGCCGGGGAAAACGAAGATCGCTTCCTCGCGGTAGGTGGTGAAGCGGTCGGCGAGCCGGTTGGCGAGGTCGTCGGGCAGGGCGCGATGACCTTCGGCAGCGAGCGCCGCAAAGCCGCCGCGCACCGTGAGTCGCCGCGCCTCGCCGAGCTTCATGCGCCACTCAGCTCCTGCGGTCGACCAGAACTGCCGCGCATAGGCGAGCACTGTGGTTGCGACCTGTGCCGGCGGCAACGGCGCGAGTTCCTCGGCGAATTCTTCCGCGATCGTGTTCCAGGCGATCTCCGGCCGGCCATAGGCCGACAGGATGGTGTCGTCCATGTCGATCAGCATGGCGCGCGGCAGCGGCTTGATTGCGCTCATGGCCATTTCACCTCCGGCGGCAGCGACGACAGGATGGAGTCCACATTGCCGCCGGTCTTGAGCCCGAAGATGGTGCCGCGGTCGTAGAGCAGGTTGAACTCGACATAGCGCCCGCGCCGGATCAGTTGCTCCTCGCGGTCGGCGTCCGTCCAGGCGCTGGCGAAATTGCGCCGGACGATGTCAGGGTAGATCTTCAGGAAGGCGCGGCCGACATCCTTGGTGAAGGCGAGGTCGGCGTCCCAGTCGCCGCTGTCGTGCCAGTCGTAGAAGATGCCGCCGATCCCGCGCGCTTCTTTCCGGTGCGGCAGGTAGAAATACTCGTCGCACCATTTCTTGTACTTGTCGTAGTCGGCAATGCCGTTCGGCTGCTCGCAGGCGCCCTTCATCGCGGCGTGGAAAGCGAGGGTGTCGGCATCCTCCTGCGTGCGCCGGCGGTTGAGCACCGGCGTGAGATCGGCGCCGCCGCCGAACCAGGCTTTTGTCGTCACGACGAAGCGCGTGTTCATGTGCACGGCCGGCACGTGCGGATTGCGCAGGTGTGCGATCAGCGAGATGCCGGAGGCCCAGAACCGCGGGTCTTCCGCAGCGCCCGGGATCTGCGCGCGAAACTCGGGCGCGAACTCGCCGTGCACGGTCGAGCAGTGCACGCCGACCTTCTCGAACAGGCGGCCGGACATCATCGACATCACGCCGCCGCCGCCCGCGGCGCCCGTGTGGTCGGTGCGCTGCCAGGGCGTGCGCTTGAAGCGGCCGGCCTCGAGGGGATAGAGGCCTTGTGGCGCGTCGTCCTCGAGCCGTTCGAAGCTCGCGCAGATGTCGTCGCGCAAGGCTTCGAACCAGGCGCGGGCGCGGGACTTGCGGTCTTCGATTGTCGAGGCGTCCATCATTCTATTCCCGAACGAACCTGCCGTAGGGTGGGCAAAGGCGCCCTTGCGCCGTGCCCACCATCTCTCACCGTCGTCTTGATTGGTAGGCACGCTCCGCTTTGCCCACCCTACGAAATCTAGCCTTGCGGACCGTAATAGGTGCAGCTCTCGTTGCAACTGTCGCGGTGGATGCTGACGCGGGTCAGCTTGCCGATATGCGCCAGGCGCTCCCAGACGAAGCGCGACAGGTTTTCCAGCGTCGGCTTGCCCAGCGCCTCGATCTTGTTGAGAAACTTGTGGTCGAGCGTCAGGCGCACGTCCTCGATGGCGCGCTGGAGCAGGCCGAGGTCGACCACCATGCCGGTGTCGGGATCGGGCGTGCCGCGCACCGTCACTTCGGCGCGGAAGGAATGGCCGTGGATCTCTTCGCTCGCCGGGCCAAAGGTCGTCCCCGACAGCGAGTGCGCCGCCTCGAAGCGGAACGATTTCGTCAATTCCCACATCTGTTCGAAAACCCAATCCCTATCTGATGCCGAGCGATTTATGCGTCTGTACGCTGAGCCGCCATTGCGGATGCTGCAGGCAGTAGTCGATCGCCCGCGCGGTGTTCTCGGCGACCTCGGGGCCGTCCATCGGCTGCAGCGAGAAGCGCTCGAAGGCGAGCCCCTCGAAAGTCTCGGGCGCGGCGAGCGCCTGCGGATAGACCAGCTTCAGCTCGTGCCCGCGGCGCAGCACCAGCTCGCTGCCGCCCTTGGGGCTGACGCAGATCCAGTCGAGCCCTTCGGGCGCCGCGATCGTGCCGTTGGTCTCGACCCCGATCTCGAAGCTCCGCGCATGCAGCGCCTCGATCAGGGCCGCGTCGACCTGCAGCAGCGGCTCGCCGCCGGTGAGCACGACGTAGCGGTTGGCGGTGGAGGCCGTCCATTGCGCGGCGATGGTGTCGGCGAGCTCCGCAGCGGATGCATAGCGGCCGCCGAGCGTGCCGTCGGTGCCGACGAAATCGGTGTCGCAGAACTTGCAGGTCGCCTCGGCGCGATCGGCCTCGCGGCCGCTCCAGAGGTTGCAGCCGGCAAAGCGGCAGAACACGGAGGCGCGTCCCGCATGGGCGCCTTCGCCTTGCAGGGTCAGGAAGATCTCCTTGACCGCGTAACTCAATGGTCTCTCCTCAAACTATCGGACTTGCCGGGTTCCGGATCTGCCGCAGCGCCTCGCCTGCAGCCATCGCCGCGGTCATGGCGACATTGAGCGACCGCAGCCCCGCATTGATCGGGATCACCAGCCGCGCATCGGCGGCCTCGACCACAGCGTCGGTGACGCCGGCGCTCTCGCGTCCGAATAGCAGGATGTCCGACGTCTGGTAATGAAAATCGCGGTAATCGGTGGCGCCTTTGGTGGTGAACAGCAGCAGCCGGTAGCCCTGTGCCGCGCGCCATTCCTCGAAGGTCGTCCAGGACACATGGCGGGTGATGCTGACGTGATCGAGGTAGTCCATTCCCGCCCGGCGGAAATGCCGGTCGGAGACCGGGAACCCGGCCGGCTCGATGATATGGGCAGCCATGCCCAGGCAGGCGCAGAGCCTGAGAATCGTGCCGGTGTTCTGGGGGATGTCGGGCTGGAAAAGTGCGATCTGCATGGGCATCGACGGGGTGGTTGAGGGCCGGAAATGTCTCAATAAAACATCGCAGGCCCGGGAATTCGTGCATTGCACGCTTCCCCGCCGTTAGCGGGCTTGCGCTCGCCCGGCAAGGGTGCCAATAGAACGATTCTGGACTGCTGTTTTCGCCCTATTCTGGTGGGGACAAGCGAAGTTCTGCCGCCGCGGGGGGCCGCGGGCGCCGGCAGCTCTGTTCCGGGGACCTTTGGGGGGCTCCTGGAGCGGTTCCGCCGGCAGCATAAGAAGAAAGGGTTGGAATCGTGACGACAGCGTCTTCGGCGGACCATCCGACACGCCGTGATTTCTTATTCGTTGCAACGGGGGCAGCTGCAGCAGTAGGGGGCGCGGCTGCGCTCTGGCCCTTTATCTCTCAAATGAATCCGGATGCCTCGACCATCGCCGCCGGTGCGCCGATCGAGGTCGATCTCAGCCCGGTCGCCGAGGGGCAGGACATCAAGGTGTTCTGGCGCGGCAAGCCGATCTACATCAGCCACCGCACCAAGAAGCAGATCGACGAGGCGCGCGCCGTCAACGTGGCGAGCCTGCCCGATCCGCAGACCGACGAGGCCCGGGTCAAGGCCGGCCATGAGCAGTGGCTGGTCGTGATTGGCATCTGCACCCATCTCGGCTGCATCCCGATCGCTCATGAAGGCAACTACGACGGGTTCTTCTGCCCCTGCCATGGTTCGCAGTACGATTCGTCCGGCCGCATCCGCCAGGGGCCCGCGCCCGCGAACCTGCCGGTGCCGCCGTACCAGTTCGTTTCCGACACCAAAATCCAGATCGGCTGAGCTTCGGACCATTGTCCGAAGTTTCGCGCCGTCTCGTCGTTATATTTCCTCAGGATCGCATCATGAGCGGACCATCCGACTACCAGCCGAGCAATCCGGCCCTGCAATGGATCGAGCGGCGTCTGCCGATCCTCGGCCTCATGCACTCTTCCTTCGTCGTCTATCCCACCCCGCGTAACCTGAACTACTGGTGGACCTTCGGCGCCATCCTCTCCTTCATGCTGGGGATGCAGATCCTCACCGGCGTGATCCTGGCGATGCACTACACGCCGCATGCCGATCTCGCCTTCAAGTCGGTCGAGCTGATCGTCCGTGACGTGAACTTCGGCTGGCTGCTGCGCAACATGCACGCCTGCGGCGCGTCGATGTTCTTCTTCGCGGTCTACGTCCACATGCTCCGCGGCCTCTATTACGGTTCCTACAAGGAGCCGCGCGAGGTGCTCTGGATCCTCGGCGTCATCATCTACCTCCTGATGATGGCGACGGGCTTCATGGGCTACGTGCTTCCCTGGGGCCAGATGAGCTTCTGGGGCGCCACCGTCATCACCAACCTGTTCTCCGCCATTCCCTATGTCGGCGAGAGCATCGTGACGCTGCTGTGGGGCGGCTATTCGGTCGGCAATCCGACGCTGAACCGCTTCTTCTCGCTGCACTATTTGCTGCCGTTCCTGATCGCGGGCGTCGTCGTGCTTCACGTCTGGGCGCTGCACGTCGCCGGCCAGAACAATCCTGACGGCGTCGAGCCGAAGACGGAAAAGGACACGGTGCCGTTCACGCCGCACGCGACCATCAAGGACATGTTCGGCGTCAGCTGCTTCCTGCTGCTCTACGCCTGGTTCATCTTCTACATGCCGAACTATCTCGGCGATGCCGACAACTACATTCCGGCGAACCCGGGCGTGACCCCGCCGCACATCGTGCCGGAATGGTATTACCTGCCGTTCTACGCGATCCTGCGCTCGATCCCGAACAAGCTCGCGGGCGTCATCGGGATGTTCTCGGCGATCATCATCCTGTGCTTCCTGCCCTGGCTCGATGCCGCCAAGACGAGGTCGTCGAAGTACCGGCCGCTGGCCAAGCAGTTCTTCTGGATCTTCGTCGCGGTCTGCATCCTGCTCGGCTATCTCGGCGCACAGCCGCCGGAAGGCATCTACGTGATCGCCGGCCGGGTCCTGACGGTGTGCTACTTCGCCTACTTCCTGATCGTGCTGCCGCTGCTCTCGCGCATCGAGACGCCGCGGCCGGTACCGAACTCGATCTCGGAGGCGATCCTGAGCAAGGGCGGCAAGGCCGTGGCGTCCGTGATGGTCGCCATCGTCGCCGCCGGCGCGCTGTTCCTCGGCAGCATGCAGGATGCGCGCGCATCCGAAGGCAGCGACCAGCCTCCGGGCAACAAATGGTCGTTCTCGGGCCCTTTCGGTAAGTTCGACCGCGGTGCGCTCCAGCGCGGCCTGAAGGTCTACAAGGAAGTCTGCGCGAGCTGCCACGGCCTGTCCTTCATCGCCTTCCGCAATCTCGGAGATCCCGGCGGCCCCGGCTATTCGGTGGCGCAGGTGGCGGCGTTCGCCTCCGACTACAAGGTCAAGGACGGTCCGAACGATGCGGGCGACATGTTCGAGCGCCCGGGCCGGGCGGCGGACTATTTCCCCTCGCCGTTCCCGAACGAGCAGGCCGCGCGTGCGGCGAACGGTGGTGCGGCTCCGCCCGACCTGTCGCTGATCACCAAGGCACGCTCCTACAAGCGCGGCTTCCCCTGGTTCATCTTCGACTTCTTCACCCAGTACCAGGAGCAGGGCCCCGACTACGTCGCCGCGGTGCTGCAGGGCTTCGAGGAGAAGGTGCCGGAGGGCGTCACCATCCCGGAGGGCTCGTACTACAACAAGTACTTCCCGGGGCACGCCATCAAGATGCCGAAGCCGCTCAGCGACGGCCAGGTGACCTATGACGACGGCTCGCCGACCACGGTCGCGCAATACGCCAAGGACGTCACCACGTTCCTGATGTGGACCGCCGAACCGCACATGGAAGCCCGCAAGCGCCTCGGCTTCCAGGTGTTCGTGTTCCTGATCATCTTCGCCGGCCTGATGTACTTCACCAAGAAGAAGGTCTGGGCCGACTCGCACTGAGCGGCGCGAGACGAGAAAATGAAAAGGCCCCCGAAAGGGGGCTTTTTTGTTGGACACGCGCGTGTGTTGTTTGGCGCGATTGCCTATCTGCCGCTCACCCGCCAAAATACCGCCAACCGCTCCCCCAGACACTCACCGGAGGACCACCATGGGAACCACCGTCACCTTCAAGCGCCCGGATGGCAAGGACGCCTCGGGCTATCTCGCCAATGCCGCGCGCGGCAACGCGCCGGGCGTGGTCGTGATCCAGGAATGGTGGGGCCTGTCGGACCAGATCAAGGGCCTGTGCGACCGCTTCGCGCTCGCCGGCTTCGATGCGCTCGCGCCCGATCTCTACAAGGGCAAGGTGGTGCCGTATCACGACACGGATGCGGCCGGCAAAGAGATGAATTCGCTCGACTTCATGGACGCCACCACGCAGACCGTACGCGGCGCCGCGCAGTACCTGTCGCGCAACGGCGCCAAGGTCGGGCTGACCGGCTTCTGCCTTGGCGGCGCCGTCACCATCATCGGCGCGGTCCATGTGCCTGAGCTCGCCGCCGGCGTCGTGTTCTACGGCATCCCGCCGGAGCAGGCGGCCAAGCCCGCCGACGTCAAGATCCCGCTGCAGGCCCATTTCGCCAACAAGGACGATTGGTGCACGCCGGAGCTGGTCAGCGGCTTCGAGAAGGCCATGAAGGCCGCCGGCAAATCGCTCGAGCTGTTCCGCTATGATGCCGAGCACGCCTTCGTCAACGAGCAGCGCCAGGCCGTGCACGACCGCGAAGCCGCCGAGCTGGCCTGGGGCCGGGCCACGGAGTTTTTCCGGAAGCATCTGGGGTAGGGCGCTGGCCCGGATGGAGCGCAGCGTAATCCGGGGCTGTCTCGTCGTGGCACGAGCCCCGGATTGCGCTGCGCTCCATCCGGGCTACGGCACCGTGCCCACCCTTGACGCCGCCCCCTCGCCATGGTGAGTATCCGCCCCATGAGCACCGCAGCCCGCCCATCCCGTCGTTGGTGGCGCACCTCCTAAGAGGTGGCCGGTGCGATTTCTTTTCCCAAAATCGTCTGAGGTCGCCTGCACAGCGCGGCGGCCTTCTCGTTTGTCCTGTGTGGCGTTCCCTCGGCAAGTTTCGTAAGAGGACCCCATGAACAGGACAGTCTTTGCCCTCCCGGCCCGAAGCGACTACGTGACCCGCGCGGGTCTGGCGATCACGCGCGTGGCGGAGCAGTTTACCGGCGGCGCCAACAGGCTCGACGATCTCATCAACCTGCTCGACCGCCGCCGCGGCGTGGTGCTGTCCTCGGGCACGACCGTGCCCGGCCGCTACGAGAGCTTCGACCTCGGCTTCTCCGATCCGCCCCTCAAGCTCGAGACCACGGGCGTCGATTTCAGGCTGGAAGCGCTGAATGGGCGCGGGCAGGTGCTGATCGCCTTCCTCGGCGACGTGCTGCGCGAGCCCTGCGTCGTGATCTCAGAGAAGACGGCGAACCGCCTGGCCGGCCACATCGTCCGCGGCGAGGCGCCGGTCGAAGAGGATCAGCGTACCCGGCGCGCCAGCGTGATGTCGCTGGTGCGCGACATCATTGCCGCCTTCTCCGCCAACGATGACGGCCTGCTCGGCCTGTTCGGCGCCTTCGCCTACGACCTCGTTTTCCAGATTGAGGATCTCGTGCAGAAGCGCCCGCGCGAGGCCGACCAGCGCGACATCGTGCTCTATGTTCCCGATCGCCTGCTCGCCTATGACCGCGCCACCGGCCGCGGCGTGGTGCTCTCGTACGACTTCGCCTGGAAGGGCAAATCGACCGAAGGCCTGCCGCGCGAGACCGCCGACAGCCCGTATCAGAAGACGCCGCGCCAGGGTTTTGCCGATCACGCCCCCGGCGAGTATCAGGCAACCGTCGAGACCGCGCGCGCGGCCTTTGCCCGCGGCGATCTGTTCGAAGCCGTGCCGGGCCAGCTCTTCGCCGAACCCTGCGACCGCTCGCCGGCCGAAGTTTTCCAGCGTCTCTGCGTCATCAACCCGTCGCCCTATGGCGCGCTGATGAATCTCGGCGAGGGCGAATTCCTCGTCTCGGCCTCGCCCGAAATGTTCGTGCGCTCCGACGGGCGCCGCGTCGAGACCTGCCCGATCTCGGGCACGATCGCCCGCGGCACGGATTCGATCGGCGATGCCGAGCAGATCCGCAAGCTCCTGAACTCGGAGAAGGACGAGTTCGAGCTCAACATGTGCACCGACGTCGATCGAAACGACAAGGCGCGCGTCTGCGTCCCCGGCACGATCAAGGTGCTGGCGCGCCGCCAGATCGAGACCTACTCAAAACTGTTCCACACCGTCGACCACGTCGAGGGCATGCTGCGCCCGGGCTTCGATGCGCTCGATGCGTTCCTCACCCACGCCTGGGCGGTGACCGTCACCGGCGCGCCAAAACTCTGGGCGATGCAGTTCGTCGAGGACCACGAGCGCTCGCCGCGGCGCTGGTACGCCGGTGCGATCGGCGCGGTGAATTTCGACGGCAGCATCAACACCGGCCTCACCATCCGGACCATCCGCATGAAGGATGGTCTCGCCGAAGTGCGCGTCGGCGCCACCTGCCTGTTCGACTCTGATCCTGCCGCGGAAGACCGCGAGTGCCAGGTCAAGGCCGCCGCCCTGTTCCAGGCGCTGCGCGGCGATCCGCCGAAGCCGCTCTCGACCTTCGCACCTGATGCCACCGGATCGGGCAAGCAGGTGCTGCTGATCGACCACGACGATAGTTTCGTGCACATGCTGGCCGATTATTTCCGCCAGGTCGGCGCCGACGTCACTGTGGTCCGCTATGTGCATGCGCTCAACATGCTCAAGCAGAAGAAGTGGGATTTGCTCGTGCTGTCGCCCGGCCCCGGCCGCCCCGAGGATTTCGGGATCAAGAAGACGATCGACGCGGCGCTGGAGAAGAAGCTGCCGGTGTTCGGCGTCTGCCTGGGCGTGCAGGCGATCGGCGAATATTTCGGCGGCGAGCTCGGTCAGCTCACCCATCCCGCCCACGGCCGGCCCTCAAGGGTGCAGGTGCGCGGCGGGCGGCTGATGCGCAACCTGCCGAACGAGATCGTCATCGGCCGCTACCACTCGCTGTTCGTCGAGCGCGACAGCATGCCGGAGGTGTTGAGCGTCACCGCCAGCACCGAGGACGGCGTCGCCATGGCGCTGGAGCACAAGACCCTGCCGGTCGCCGGCGTGCAATTCCACCCGGAATCGCTGATGTCGCTCAGTGGTGAGGTGGGCTTGAAGATTGTCGAGAATGCGTTCCGGCTGGATGCACCGGGCAATTGAGAGGCACGAATGACTTTTGACCACGACCTGAAGGCAAGCGTCCGCACCATCGTCGACTATCCCAAGCCGGGGATCATGTTCCGCGATATCACGACCTTGCTCGCGGACGCGCGCGCGTTCCGTCGCGCGGTTGACGAGCTCGTCAATCCCTGGGCCGGCAACAAGATCGACAAGGTCGCAGGCATGGAAGCGCGCGGCTTCATCATCGGCGGCGCGGTGGCACACCAGCTCTCGGCCGGCTTCGTGCCGATCCGCAAGAAGGGCAAGCTGCCGCACACCACCGTGCGGATTGCTTACTCGCTCGAATACGGCATCGACGAGATGGAGATGCATGTCGACGCCATCCAACCCGGCGAGCGGGTCATCCTGGTCGACGACCTCATCGCCACCGGCGGCACCGCGGAAGGCGCGGTGAAGCTGCTGCGCCAGATCGGCGCCAATGTGGTCGCCGCCTGCTTCATCATCGACCTGCCCGAGCTCGGCGGCGCCGCCAAGCTGCGCGCCATGGACGTGCCGGTGCGCACGCTGATGACGTTCGAGGGGCACTGAACGGCGAGGGGCGCTTCGCGCTCTACGACCGCTGCAGGATCAGGTTGAGCTCCAGCTCCCGGAACGCGAGGTAATTCCGCCGGGTCCATTGGTGCAGCTCGGTGGACGAATCCTTTTCCTGGCGCAGATAGCCGGTGAAGGAGAAGTTCAGCCGGTCGATATAGGTCTTCAGGAAGCCGGGCAGGGCGGGCAGGCGGAACAGCCGGCCGCCTTCCATCGCAGGCGGCAACTCGCCGCGCACGACGTATTCATTGTCCACCGTGATCAGGCTCATCCGCGGGATCTGTCCGCGCAGCATCTCGTGGGCGCGGGCCGAGACGCGGTCGGTATCGGCCACGAACATGATCTGCGGTGCGACGTGCCGGCGCGCCGCTTCCTTGAGCAGGCCGATCTCGTCGGTCATCTTGAAGAACTCGTCGAAGGCATGGAAGCCGAGGTCGATCACCTTGGCGAGGCCGTCGTCGACGATGACGCGGTCCATCAGCTGCATCTTGCCGTAGGTGTCGATCACGTCGGCGGTCTCGGTCACCTTCGGCAGGTAATCGAGCAGCGACGGCTCCTTCAGATTGACGTCGAAGGCCGCGACGTTTCCGTTCTTGAGCAGCAGGAATTCAGCCAGCAGCCGCGCCAGCAGGGTCTTGCCGACCTGCGGGCGGGGCGAGCAGATGATGTAGACGGGTGTCACGGGCATTGCGGCTATTATCTGAGCGAACTTGCCGCCCCAATCCAGCCGTATCAGCCCGAGTGGTGCAACTATTTTTCGCTGTTGCGGGTCGCGGGCTTCGAACCGACGATGTCGGTCAGGCGGATACGATCGTATTCGCTCCAGACATTGGCCAGCCAGTGCCGGACATAGCCGCGCAGCACGAACGAATAGTTCGCGGCGTCGTCGTTGATGCCCTTGTTGGCGACGAATTTCAGGAACGGAACGGAGGACACCTCCACCTGCTCATAGGCCATTTCGTTGAGCTTGGGGATGGTTAGCTCGGTGGCGTCCTTGATGCGGTGGAAGTAGGAGTTGTAGGTCGCCTGGTCCCACTGGAAGAACTGGGTGTCGTTGATGAAGTTCTTCACCAGGAAATATTTTGCGCCGGTCATGAAGCCCGCGGTCTCGGCGATCTCCTCCAGCGAGGCGATCGAGGGGCCGAGGATATGGAACACCGCGAAGGTGATCTGGCCCGCCTTGGCGGCGTCGAGGAAGCCGATGTCGCGCAGCGAGGCCAGGGCCGGTGAGAGCAGGCCGGCGCGGACGTCGATGACGGTGACCGAAGGGCTGACAGCGTTGAGCGTGTCGAAGATCTTCATCTGGTCGGCCGTCGTCGTCATGTCGACGATCTCGGTGATATCGGGGTGGAAGCGCTTCAGGGTTCCGCGCGGCGACTCCGTGTCGAACGCGCGGGTCGGCACGTTGTTGGCTGAGAAATAATCGAGCAGGGTGCGCGACACCGTGGTCTTGCCGACCCCGCCCTTGTCCGCGCCCACCACAACCACTGCCGGCTTTGCCATTGCTGTCCCCTAACGCGCGCCCCCGATCGCGAGGTCGCAATCGGCCGGGCCCCAAATCGATGTCCCAAGAAGGTCCCAAGTCTGCTGTTGGGCGCGAACATGGCAGAAACAAGGGAGAATTCAATTCCTCGAGCCCTGCTTGCTGCAATTCCCGAGGTTTTTCCAGGTCAGTGTGAAACCCGCCACGCACCGCGGCCGATCACCTCGCTCAGTGACGGCCCCACGGTCCCATCGGATTGCCCGCCGGGGCTCCTGAGGGGCTCGGTGCGGGAACGGGCGGTGGGCTGGCCGGGGCGGGCGCATCGCCCCACGGGCCATGCGGGGGCGCCGGCGGGGCGTCTTGTGGATTGGCTTGCGCCTCGGGTTGTTCCGTCTCGGACTGATCCGTCTCCTCGGCCGGGTCGGGCAGCGGACCGGGATCATGGCCGCCGGCGAACTTGACCAGCGCGTCGACCCTCGACTGCACCGAGGGGTGGGTTGCGAACAGGTCGGCAAAGCCCTCGCGCGGATTGTCGACGCAGAGCTCCATCACCGCCGAGGTCGCACCCGGAAGCTCGCCGCGATTCTCGATCTTGCGCAGCGCCGAGATCATGGCATCGGGATCCTTGGTCAGCTCGACCGAGCCGGCGTCGGCGAGATATTCGCGCGAGCGCGACAGCGCCAGCTTCACCACCTGCGACATCAGCCAGGCCACCACGATCAGCACGACCGCGATGATGATGACGATCACCGCGCCGCCGCCGGAGCTCTTGCTGTCGCTCGACGACGAGGACGACGAGCGCGACGAGGAGGAGGAGCCCGAGGACCACGAGCCGCCGGAGTTCCAGCTGAAATTGGTGAACACGCGGAAGAACAATTCGCCGAAGAAGCCGACCACGCCGGCGATGATGACGGCGACCACCATCAGCTGCACGTCGCCGTTCTTGATGTGGGTCAGCTCGTGGCCCAGCACCGCCTCGATCTCCTTGTCGTTCAGCGCATTGAGGAGACCGGTGGTGACGGTGACCGAATATTGGCGCGGATTGAGGCCGGTCGCGAACGCGTTCAGCGCCGGGCTGTCCATGATCTTCAGCTTCGGCATGGTGATGCCGCGCGAGATGCAGAGATTCTCGAGCAGATTGTAGAGCCGCGGCTGCTCCTGCCGCGTGACGTCATGGCCGCCGGTCACCGCGTCGATCATCGATTGATGGAAGAAATAGGCGATCACGATCCAGACCGCTGCCGCAATCGTCGCGAAAGGGGCGGCCTTGAGCAGGTCGGTGAAGGCGCGGCTCAGGTAATAGGCGACCGTGCCGTTGCCGTTGATGACGACTTCTGCGACCAATGCGCCAGCATAGACCAGCACGTAGACCAGCGCGAACAGGCCGCCGAGCAGCAGCATCGAACGAAACTTGTTCGAGGCGATGTGCGTGTAGAGACCATACGCGGCCATGACTGCTTCCGTTAGCTCCTGTTATTCCGGGGCACGCCCCCGAACTTGGGTCTACCCGAGTTCGGTAATTTTGGTGGTCCAAGTCGGCAGAAGCCGACTTGGATGGCATGAACCCGGAATCCAGAGCTTAGTGTCGCGGTCGAGGTTTCGGGTTCGCGTCTTCGACGCGCACCGGAACGACGAAGGTGAGGGTCATGCACCGATCAGAACTTCACCTGAGGCGTGGCCTCGACCTCGGTGCGGCTGGCGCCAAGATCGAAGAAGTCCTTCTTGGTGAAGCCGAACATGCCGGCGAAGAGAGCGGCGGGCATCTGCTGGATGCCCGTGTTGTATTCCTGGACCGCGTTGTTGAAGAAGCGGCGGCTCGCCGCGATCTTGTTCTCGAGGTCGGAGAGCTCGGATGCGAGCTGCTGGAAGTTGGCGTTGGCCTTGAGGTCCGGATAGGCTTCCGACAGCGCGATCAGTCGGCCAAGCGCACCGGAGAGCTGGTTCTCGGCGGCGGACACTTGTGCCGGTCCCTGTGCCGACATCGCCGAGTTGCGCGCCTTGATGACGTCGTCGAGCGTGCCGCGCTCATGCGAGGCATAGCCCTTCACCGTCTCCACCAGGTTCGGGATCAGATCGTGGCGCTGCTTGAGCTGCACGTCGATATCGGCAAAGGCCTGGCCGACGCGCTGGCCCAGCGCCACCAGGCGGTTGTAGGCGCTGAACGCCAGGAACACGAGAACGACGATGACGCCGAGAACGATCCAGCCGGTCGACATGGAGAACTCCTGAAGGGGAAGAAGGCGGGCGCTAGGGTAAACCAAATTGGCGCAGAGCGAGAGCCCCGGCGCGGAACGAAGGTAAGACTTGGTCGGATCAGGAACCGTCCGAGTTCAAGGCAAAAGCCCCGAACGAGGTTAACTTTCGGCAATCACCGCGTCGCCCCAGCGCCAGCGACGGGCGTTCGCGTAGGCGGCCTTGTCGCGGCGCGGGACCTTGGTCAGTGCTGCACCGTCCTCGGTGCAGAGCTTTGCCGTGATCTCGGCCTTGCCGACATCCGGCGGCGCCAGCACACGCGCGGCGCGGCTGTCAGGCGGAGTGCGGGTGAGGGCGACGTAAATAAAGCGCTCGTCCTCGAACGGCACCTCGGCGCCTTTGATCTGGCGGTGCGCCTGCGAGCGCGGCAGGCGCTGGGAGAAATGGCACCAGTCGGGCGCGGCGAGCGGGCAGGGCTTGTCGTGCGGGCAGGGCGCGGCGACGAAAGCGCCGGCCGCGATCAATTGCTGGCGCAGCGCGAGGATGCGGGCATAGCCGGCGGGCGTGCCGGGCTCGATCACGACCAGCGCGTGGCGCGCTTTCGCCCACATCGCCTCGGTGAGCTTGCGCTGATCGGCCTCGCCGAGCTCGCCGATGATGTAGCTGGCGATCACGAGGTCGGCCTGCGAGACTTCAGCGAGGTTGCCGCCGGCGTCGCCCGGCAGATAGCGGCACTCCGCGAGGCGCGTGCTGTCGCGTGCGAGGTCAAGCGCAAGCCGGCTCAGCGTGGCGTTGGCGTCCAGAAGCGTGAAATCCTGCAGCGACGGAAACGCTTCCGCCGCGGCCCAGCTCGCGGTGCCCGGACCTGCGCCGACGTCGAGCAGGGTTCCCGGGGCAAGGCTAGGTACGATCTCGGTCAGCGCGTTCAGGCTCGCGGCCACCGCGGCGTAGGTCGCCGGCATGCGTGCCAGCGCATAGGCGAGGGCATCGGCCTCGGACTTGATCGTGCCGGAGCCGCCGCCTTTGCGATAGGTGGTCGAGATTTTTTGCGAGCGCTGCGCGGCGTCCGTGCGGGAGAAGCCGACGAGCTTTCCGTCGAGGGCGGCTTTCAGTTCGGCGGGGAGGGTGGGTGAGATCATGCTTGCCCACCGTCATTCCGGGGCGCGCGAAGCGCGAACTCAGATGCGCGATTGCGCATCCGAGGATCCAGAGATTGTCGCGCGAGATTCCGGGTTCTCGCTTCGCGAGCCCCGGAATGACGCCAAGGATATCACGCCACGTTCTGGTCGAGAATGTCCACGGCCTCGGACAGGCTGACGGACACCAGCTGCGACACGCCGCGCTCGGCCATGGTGACGCCGAACAGACGGTTCATCCGCGCCATGGTAATCGGGTTGTGCGTGATGATGATGAAGCGAGTGTCGGTCGAGCCGGTCATCTCGTGCAGCAGGTTGCAGTACCGTTCGACGTTGTGGTCGTCGAGCGGCGCGTCGACTTCGTCCAGCACGCAGATCGGCGAAGGGTTGGTCAAGAACACCGCGAAGATCAGCGCCATGGCGGTCAGGGCCTGCTCGCCGCCCGAGAGCAGCGACAGCGTCTGCGGCTTCTTGCCCGGGGGCTTGGCGATGATCTCGAGGCCGGCTTCGAGCGGATCGTCGCTCTCGATCAGGTGCAGCGCGGCTTCGCCGCCGCCGAACAGCTCGACGAACAGGCGCTTGAAGTGGTTGTTGACGACCTCGAACGAGGTCAGAAGGCGCTCGCGCGCTTCCTTGTTGAGGCTCTGGATGCCCTGGCGCAGCCGCTTGATGGCTTCGACCAGATCGTCGCGCTCGGTGACGAGGCCGGTGTGCTGGGTCTCGACCTCGCGCAGCTCTTCCTCGGCGCGCAAATTGACGGCGCCGAGGCGCTCGCGGTCGCGGCGCATCTTTTCGAGGTCTTCCTCGATGTCGTGCAGCGGCGGCAGCTCGGCGCCGGGCTCGAGCTCGGCGAGGCCGGCAACGGCCTGCGGCTCGACCTCGAGCATGTCGCGGATCTCGCGCTCGATATCATCGAGCCGGCGGCGGGCGCCTTCCATACGCTCTTCGGCACGGGCGGTGGCTTCGCGCGAGCTGGAGAGCGCCTCCAGCGTCAGCTTGGCGACGCGGTCGGTCTCGGCCATCGCGGTCTCGGCGGTCGCGAGCGCGTCGGCGGCCATGCGGCGGTCGTTCTCCGCATACTCGATCTCGGTGATCAGCGCGCTGCGCTTCTCGGCGAACACCTGCGGCGCGTTTTCGAGCTCGCTGCGCTCGATCGTGAGCTCGGCGATACGGGCCTGGATGGTGTCGATGTGGGAGGCCGCGCTCTCCTTGCGGTTCGCCCACTCGGTGCGTTCAGCCAGGATCGCCTGCACGCGGCGGTCGGCAAGCTCGGCCTCGCGCGCCAGCGCCTGCGCCTCGGCGCGGACCTGGGCGGCCATGCGGCGATGGGCCTCGATGTCGCTGCGGACGGCGGCGAGGCGGGTCTCGGTGTCCTCGCTGGACGGCAGCTCGGAGATGCCCGCCTCGGCATATTCGTAGGCGGCTTCGGCCTCGGCACGGTCGGCGGCGAGACGGCTGTGCGCTTCCGACAGCGTCGCCTTGCGCGCGGCATGGCGGCTGATCTCGCGCTCGGCGGTGGCATGACGTTCACGCGCGACGTTCAGTTCGCGCTGCGCGGCGCGCCAGGCTTCGCGGCTGGCACCTTCGGTGCTCGCAGCCATCTGCAATTCGGACTCGGCGTTCTCCAGCGCCTGACGCTTGATCTGCGCGTCGATGCGGGCCTGCTCCAGCTCGTTCTCGATGTCGACGAGACGGGCACGCTCGGCGAGACGGCGCGCGGCACCGGTCGGGGCGTGCGCCGCGGCGACGAAACCGTCCCAGCGCCAGACGTCGCCTTCGGGCGAGACCAGCCGCTGGCCGGTCTTGAGTTGCGAGACCAGCTCGGCGCCGCGCTCGCGCGGCACCACGCCGATCTGCGCGAGGCGGCGGGCCAGCTCGGCCGGCGCCTGCACGTGGTTGGCGAGCGGGGTGACGCCTTCGGGCAGCTCCGGATCGCCCTCGGTGACGCCGGCATTGGTCCAGCGCATCGGCGCCGACGGATCCACGGGTGCGTCGAGATCGTCGCCCAGCGCGGCGCCGATCGCCTTTTCAAAACCCTTGTCGACGGTGATGCCGTCGATGATCGGCGGCCACAGATTCTTGGTCTCGCCGTTGAGGATCTTGGAGATCGTGCGCGCCTCGGTTTCGAGCCGCTGCGCGCGCTTGTCGGCTTCGACCAGCGGCGAGCGCGAGGATTCCAGCGTCTGGCGCGCGGCGACATGCGCGGCCTCGCTGGCCTGCGCCGCGGCTTCGGAGGCCGCCAGCGTCTGCTCCGCGGTTTCGACCAGAGCGGTCAGCTCGTCGAGATCGCCGAAGCCGCCGGTATCGGCCGCGAGCTTCTGCTCTTCGGCGGTGACGTTCGCGATCTCCTGGTCGAGCCGGGCGAGCTTGTCGCGATGGGTGCGGACGTTGGCTTCGAGCTGGTTGCGCTTGGCGGTGAGGTCGGCGAGCGCAGTGGTGAGCTCGGCGAACTGCTGCTCGGTTTCGGTCAGCACCGCCTCGGCTTCGCCGACGCGCTCGTCGACGCCTGAACGCTTCTCGACGCGCGACTTGATCTCTTCCTTCAGCTCGGCGTCTTCGGTGTCCAGTCGCTGCAGCGCGACGTCGGCGTCCATGGTCTGCTGCTGGGCGCGGGAGATGTCGCCTTCGAACTGCGCGAGGCGGCGCTCGAGCTCGGCGACGCGCTCCTTGGCGCGCTCTTCCTCGCGGTCGAGCAGCTCGCGGGCATTGGTCAGGCGCTGCAGGCCGGCGGCGGCACGCGCTTCGGCATCGCGCAGCGCCGGCATTTCGGCTGCGCGGATCGCCTGGATGCGGGCGGCTTCGGCCTGGTGCTGGGTGCGCTCGGCCATCTCGCGCACGGCGAGATCGTGGGTCTGGCCGGATTCGTTGACGTCGGCATGGGCGCCGATCCAGCGCAGGTGGAATAGGGTGGCTTCGGCCTTGCGGACCTTGGCGGCAACCTCGCGGTAGCGCACGGCCTGGCGGGCCTGCTTCTTCAGGCCTTCCATCTGGCCGGAGAGCTGGCCGATCACGTCCTCGACGCGGGTGAGGTTGGTTTCGGCGGCCTTCAGGCGCAGCTCGGCCTCGTGGCGGCGGGCGTGCAGGCCGGCGACGCCGGCGGCGTCTTCCAGCACGCGGCGGCGCTGCTCGGGCTTGGCCTGGATGATCTCGCCGATCTTGCCCTGGTGGACGAGGGCCGGCGAGCGCGCGCCGGTGGCGGCGTCAGCGAACAAGATCTGCACGTCGCGGGCGCGCACGTCGCGGCCGTTGATGCGGTAGACCGAGCCGGCCTCGCGCTCGATGCGGCGGGAGATTTCGAGCAGCTGGCTATCGTTCATTGCCGCAGGCGCGGTGCGATCGGCATTGTCGATCGTCATCGTCACTTCGGCGTGGTTGCGCGCGGGACGGTTGCCGGAGCCGGCGAAGATCACCGCGTCCATGTCGGCGGCGCGCAGGCTTTTGTACGACGTTTCACCCATCGCCCAGCGCAGCGCCTCGACGAGATTCGACTTGCCGCAGCCGTTGGGGCCGACAACGCCGGTCAGTCCGGGCTCGATGACGAAGTCCGTGGGCTCAACGAAGGACTTGAAGCCGTGAAGGCGCAGGCGGGTGATTTTCATAAGCACGCATCTCTGTTGGCAGGCGCGAATCCCCCTGCCGGGACAATACCATGGAAGGCACTGTCGTTATCCGGGCGAGTCGCGCGAGGCGCCTCATGCGGCTGGACAATGGCCGCGGTGCGCCGCGAGGGCAACCGGCGAAAGCCGCTTTTCCCAAGGGATTTATGCCGGGAAAGATACGGCTTTCGAGATGCGAATCAGGATCTTGACGAGCGAATCAGCTCTTGAGGAGCGGATTGATCTTCTTGGCGAACTCCTCGAACGAGGCCTCGCCCTTGATCTTCTCGCCGTTGATGAAGAAGGTCGGCGTCGAATCCACCTTGAGCACGTCGCTGGCGTATTTCTGGTCGGCGGCGATCTTGTCGAGCAGCGCCTGGTCCTTCAGGCAGGCTTCGACCTGCTGCTGGGTGAGGCCGGCCTGCTTGCCGATCCGCGTCAGGGTCTCGGTGGTGTTCTTCATCACCCAGTCGCTCTGCTGGCGGAACAGCATGTCGGTGACGGCGAAGTATTTCGCGGCGTCGTCCTTGGCGATGCAGCGCGACAGCATCGAGCCGGCGGCGGCTTTGATGTCGAGCGGGAACTCGCGGAAGATGTAACGCACCTTGCCGGTGTCGATGTATTCCGTCTTGATCTTGGGGAACACCTGCTCGTTGAACGCCGCGCAGTGCGGGCAGGTCATCGAGGCGTATTCGGTGATGGTGACGGCGGCGTCCTTCGGGCCGAGCGCCATGTCGGGCAGCGACACCGGCTTGGCGACATCGGCGGCGGACTGCGCGAAGGCCTCGGAGACGAACCGCAGCGGCGAGAGCCCGGCGAGCGCGGCAAGCCCGGTCAGCGACAGCATCGTGGTGAAGGCGCGGCGGGTGATGATCAAGGTCGGCTCCCGAATTGGCGTGGTCTCGCCCCGAGGTTTGGCAAGGTTCCCGGGCGGCCTGTCGCTAGCTTGAAACGTGGTTTGAGGCAATGGCGAGCGCCAGAAACAGGTCCAGATTGCCCGCGAAATGAGGCTCAATTTCGCTTGATGGCGGCCCCGAGCCGCGCCAGCGCCGTCTTCAGTTCTTCATCCTCGATCGCCCCCAGGCTCTCGGCCACCTTGGCGACCGATTTGGGGTCCGGCGGGCCGGGCCGTTTCCGGGCCCGCGGCCGCGACAGGGGGGCCTGGCGGAAGGCCAGCTTGCCGACCGCGCTCCAGCCGAAGAAGCGATTGACCCGCTCCAGGATCACGTCCGCGGAGTGCTGGATCTCCAGTGCCATGGGACCCTCGACCCGCAGCACCAGGGTCGCCGGCTCCTGCGGTTGGCCCTCCACGGGCCGCGGCCATTGCATCTTGAGCGGCTCGGCATGGGCCGCGATCTCCGGCCCCGCAATCTGCGCCCACCGCGTCACCAGCTCGCGCGCCGCAAAGCCCTGCTTGGCATAGGCCTCGGCAAAGACGTCGTCGAGCAGGATCCCGAGCGGTTTGGCGCTGATGGGGCCTGGCTTGTAGATGGGGCCGGATTTGGACATGGGGCGTCCGCTATGCCGCCGCGCGAGGCCGGATGGCCTTGAGGTCGCGATCAATCTCGCGCCGCCGCTGCATCAGATCGTAGTCCATCTGGAGCCCAAGGAAAAAGCCCTCTGACAAACCAAAATAGCGGGCGAGCCGCAGGTCGGTATCGGCGCTGATATCGCGCTTGCCCAGCACGATCTCGTTGATCCGTCGCGGCGGAACGTGAACGGCCCGCGCCAGCGCGTTCTGGCTGAGCTCCATCGGCTTCAGGAATTCCTCGAGCAGGATTTCGCCGGGATGGGGATTGCGGAGGAGCCCGTTCCTAGTCGTGGTAGTCGACGATTTCGACATCTCTCGGTCCTCCGTCGTCCCAAACAAAACAGATGCGCCACTGATCGTTGATCCGGATCGAATGCTGGCCCTGGCGGTCGGCTTTGAGGGCTTCGAGCCGGTTGCCCGGGGGAACCCTGAGATCGGCCAATACCCGCGCCTGATTTAACAGACGTAGTTTTCGCAATGCTGCATTCTGAATGTCGGGCGGCAGTTTTCGACTTCGCCGCCCGGACCAGATCAACTCTGTCTCGGAGTTGGCGAAGCTCTGGATCATGTCTGTGTATAACGTATGACGTTATAGCATGCAACGGTCCGGTCCCGCTGGCCACAGCCGAAATCCTCCTCTAGGAAGGGCGCATGTCCTCCAAGACTGCGCGCAAGAAGGAACAGAGCACGGCGGCAAGCACGTCGCTAGCGCGCCCAACCCTCCTGCTCGCCTGGTACGACCGTCATCGCCGCCGGCTGCCCTGGCGCGCCGGGCCCGGGGAGGCGTCGGATCCTTACCGCGTCTGGCTCTCCGAGATCATGCTCCAGCAGACCACGGTGAAGGCGGTCGGACCCTACTTCGAGAAATTCGTCGCGCGCTGGCCTGACGTCACGGCGCTGGGGCGTGCGTCCCAGGATGACGTGCTGCGGATGTGGGCCGGGCTCGGCTATTATTCGCGCGCACGCAATCTCTACGCCTGCGCGGTGGCGGTGACGTGCGAGCACGGCGGCGCCTTTCCCGATACCGAGGAAGGCCTGCGCGCGCTGCCGGGGATCGGACCCTACACGGCGGCGGCAATCGCCGCGATCGCGTTCGACCGCCACACCATGCCGGTGGACGGCAATATCGAGCGCGTGGTGTCGCGGCTCTTTGCCGTTGAAGAAGAGCTGCCGGCAGCAAAGCCGCTGATCCAGCAACTGGCAACGACACTGCTGGCGAATTCGCGCGCCGGCGATAGTGCGCAGGCGCTGATGGATCTCGGCGCCTCGATCTGCACGCCGAAGAAGCCGGCCTGCTCGCTGTGCCCGTTCACTGAGGATTGCACCGCGCGTGCGCTGGGCACGCAGGAGACGTTCCCGCGCAAGGCGCCGAAGAAGAGCGGAACGCTGCGGCGTGGCGCCGCCTTCGTGGTGACGCGCGGCGACGAGCTGCTGGTCCGCTCGCGGCCCGAAAAGGGTCTGCTCGGCGGCATGACCGAAGTGCCGGGCTCGGACTGGCTCGCCGGACAGGAGGATGCGACGGCGAAGCAGCAGGCGCCCGTGTTGAAGGGGCTGTCGCGCTGGCAGCGCAAGGTGGGCGTCGTCACCCACGTCTTCACGCATTTTCCGCTGGAGCTGGTGGTCTATACGGCGAAGGCCGAGGCCCGCACCCGCGCGCCCGACGGCATGCGCTGGGTGCCGATCGCGACGCTGGCGGGCGAAGCGCTGCCCAACGTCATGCGCAAGGTGATCGCGCACGCGCTGGACTGAAACGCCTCACGCTGCGCGCGCGGCGCGCTCGTCTTCGGCCGGCATCAGGAAGGTGCGGTTGCGCCCGGTCTTCTTGGCGACATAGAGGCCCTGGTCGGCGCGCTCGATGACGTCCTGCACGTCGCGGTCACCTTCGTCGAACAGCGCAAGCCCGACCGAGACGGTGAGGGGAATGACGGTGTCGCCGTGACGCACCGTCGCGCTCTCGATCGATGCCCGGATGCGGTCGGCAAGCAGGATGGCGGTCTCCTGGTCGATCTCGCGCAGCAGCACCACGAACTCCTCGCCGCCGAAGCGGGCGGCCTTGTCGGTGGTCCGGATCGATTGGTTGACGATCTCGGCGACGCGCTTGATGGCGTCGTCGCCGGCGGCGTGGCCGTGGGTGTCGTTGATCTTCTTGAAATGATCGATGTCGATCATCAGCGTCGCCATGTTGCGCTTGTAGCGGCGGCAGAACGCCACTGCGTCGTCGGCGACAGCGAGGAACGAGCGGCGGTTCATCAGCCCGGTCATGAAATCGGTGTCGGCGAGCTGGCGCAGCTTCAGCATGTCCTCCTGCAGCTGCATCGCGTTCTCGGTGGCGCGCAGCTCGGCCTCCTTGGTGCGCTCCTCGGCAAGGCCGATGCGGCGCAGCAGCGAGCGCAGCGCGCGCGAGAGCTGCACCACTTCGGCCGAGCCGCTCTGCCGCGCCAGCATGGTCGGGCCATGGGCGCGTCCGATGCGGTCGGCTTCCTGCGTGATCGCGATGATCGGGCCTGCGATCCGCCGCGCCAGCAGCACGGCCAGCGACAAGGCGATCAGGGCGGTGACCGCGCCGATCGCCATGATCATCTGGGCCGAGGAGATCGCGGCGGCGAGCGCGACGCTCGCAGGCTGGCTCGCGGTGACGATCCAGTTCAGCCCCTGATAATCGCGGTAGCCGCGGCCGACATGGAAGGCGGTCAGCAGCTGCCGTCCATCCGCGGTTTCGCGGAACGTGCCGTCGCGGGCATTCAGGATGCCGGAGAGATCCTCGCCGGCATAACGCGTCGTTTCCTTCTGCGGCCCGACCAGGACCACGCCGCCCTTGCTCAGGATCGAGAGCTGCGTGTCGGTGTCGCCATCATTGGCTTCGACGTCCTTGATCAGGTTGCTCGCCCAGTTCCAGTCGAGGTGGCTGCCGAGCACGCCGAGCAGCTTGCCGGAGGCGTCGCGGACTGGAACGGCGATGTCGACGAAGCGATAGGGCTCGTTGTTGGCGCGCTGCGTCAGCAGCGAGGCCAGCAGCATGGCCTCGTGCACGTCGCCGACGGCGATCCGTTCGAGACCCTGCTTGAACCACGGACGCGCGGCGACGGACTTGCCCTGCAGCAGGCCGCCGGTCGAGGCGACGACATTGCCGTCGAGATCGGCAAAGCCGATCCAGGTGAAGTCGAACGAGTGTTGCAGCGCCTCGAGCGCGCTGCGCAATTCCGCGGGATTGCCCTGCCACAGCCGCTGCATCGGCTGGAGTTCGGCGAACAGCTTCATCTCCTGCTGCCGCGTCGCCATGAAGCGGTCGAGCCGGGCCGAGGTGGTGGAGGCGATCCCGGCGAGGTTGCTCTCGATCAGCGCTGCCGTGTGCCGGTAGCTGACGAGGGCGGCGCCGGCGGCGAGCGTACCGACGAGCACGATGGACAGCGCGGCGACGGCGGCGGCGATCTGCGTCCGTACGGTCAGTCGATCTTCGATCGCGTGCAGGCGGTCTGCCGCCCGCTTCAGAAGGGCTCGCATGGAAGGCTCCGGTTTGACCGTCGCTTGTCCCATGCTGGTAACTTCCAACCGCTTACCGGCCGATTTCCCAATTGGATCGTATTGAATCTGTCGTGAAACCGCGTGGTTGAAACAGGCTTAATGGCGGGCGGAATGCCTCGAATCCGTACAATTCTCCGTATTTCGCCGGGGCGCAGCACTGCGGCGCGTCGCCTGCTGCCACGATGGTGTCAGCAGGATTAAGCTAGATCTCGGCGGCAACGGAGGCTCGCATGGTCAAGACCGCGCTCGACAACTTCCCACGGCCGCCCTGCGCCGAACTGCTCGGATGGCGCCTGCTCGACGCCCGCCCGCAGGAGGGCTGGATCAGGCTTGCCTTCGAGGGCAAGCCGGAGTTCTGCAATCCGGCCGGCTTCATCCAGGGCGGCATGCTCTCGGCCATGCTCGACGACACTATGGGCCCTGCCGTGCTGGTGATGAGCGAGGGCCGGCTCTACACCACCACGATCAGCATGACCGTGAATTTTCTCAGCCCCGCAAAGCCCGGCACGATCATCGGTGAGGCGAGGGTGACGCAGCTCGGCAAGACGATTGCGTTCGTCGAGGCGAAGTTGATGGCGGAGGACGGCACCGTGCTGGCGACGGCCAGCGCGAGCGAGCGGCTGCTGGAGGCGGCGAGGGTGGTGAAGTAAGGTGACGGCGGTCTAGCGCCGCACTCCCTCTTCCTTCTCCCCTTGCGGGAGAAGGTGGCATAGGCGGCCTTCGGCCGCCGTGCTTAAGAACGCCGAAGCGAAGCTTCGGCTACGGCGCCGGATGAGGAGTATCTCTCCGCGTACTCAATTGTGAGAGATGCGCGCGGAGACAACCCCTCACCCAAGCGAGTCTGCATTCACCAGCGGAGCTGCCCTCTCCCGCAAGGGGCGAGGGCGCACTCATGCGCATCTCGCTTGGCGCGAAGTCTTAAGTCCTTGCCCGCGCGTCCTTGCTCACGATCGGCGGCTTCGCGTTCAGCGCCTCGACCTGGAAGCCTGCAACGCGCTTGTAGTTCGCCGCGATGTCTTCCAGCTCCTGCTGCGACAGCACGTCGGTGACGACCTTGTACCCGTCGGGCGCGCGCTCCTCGACGAGCTGCATCACCTGCTCGGGGCCGTTCTTGCGGTTGAGCAGGACGAGGTCGGTGGTCGCGGGCCTGCGCTCGGCCTCATAGGCGAGCAGCGCCGCTTGCGTCGGGCCGTGGGTCAGGATCTCGCGGGCGATGGTGCGGGCATCGAGGATCGCCTGCGAGGCGCCGTTGGAGCCGATCGGGTACATCGGATGCGCGGCATCGCCCATCAGCGTGACCTTGCCAAAAGTCCATTGCGACACCGGATCGCGGTCCACCAGCGGATATTCATAGGCGTGCGGGCAATTCCGGATCAGCCCGGGCACGTCGAGCCAGTCGAATTGCCAGCTCTCGAACCAGGGCAGGAACTCCTCGAGCCGCGCGGTGCGGTTATAGTCCTCGCGCCGCCACTGATAGGTCGGCGGCATGTGGCGCTCGGCGACCCAGTTGATCAAATGGTTGCCTGAAGCGTCCGGCTGCTTCGAGATCGGGTAGCAGACGAATTTCAGGATCTCGTGCCCGGCCATGATCATGGTGCGGCCGGTGAGGAAGGCCTTGGCCGGCGTGACGCCGCGCCAGAGGATGCGGCCGTTCCAGATCGGCGGCCCTTCGTTCGGATAGAGCTTTTCGCGCGCGGCGGAGTGGATGCCGTCGGCGGCGATCAGGATCGCGCCTTCGTAAGTGCCTGCGGCCTTGCCGGTCGCCTTGTCGATGAAGTCGGCGCGCACGCCGTTCGCGGTCTCGGTCCATCCGGTCAGATGATGGCTGGTGAGTATGTTCTCACGCCCCAGCCGCTCGACCGCGGTGTCGAGCAGGAGCTGCTGCAGCGTGCCGCGATGGATCGAGAACTGCGGCCATTTGTAGCCGGCCTCCAGCCCGCGCGGCTCGCTCCAGATCGGCTTGCCGTGCTTGGAGAAATAGGCGAGCTCGCGGGTGCGCACGCCGCTGGCATCCAGCTTGTCCATCAGCCCGAGCTCGATCAGCTCGCGCACCGCATGCGGCAGCACGTTGATGCCGACGCCGAGCGGCTTCAGTTCCGCGACGCTCTCGAACACTTTCACGGACACGCCGATTTGATGCAGGCTGAGCGCAAGCGTCAGTCCGCCGATGCCGCCACCGGCGATGAGTACCGTCATGTCCAAACCCCTCCACTTGTTGGCGTCTTGGCACAGGCGGGCGGATGTGGGCAACTGCGAAGAGCGCGGTACGTAGAATGGCGTGCTATAGACCTGCGGGACGGCAGCCGTTATTTTCCGGCTTTCCCATGAGGTCAGACATGCTCAAGCTCTACTACGCCACCGGCACCTGCGCGCTCGCCACCTACATGACCCTGGAGGAGGCCGGCGCCGACTACACCGCCGAACGGCTGAGCTTCAAGGACAACCAGCAGAACAGCCCGGACTATCTCGCCATCAACCCGAAGGGCCGGGTGCCGGCGCTGGTGACCGACCGCGGCGTCCTGACCGAGACGCCGGCGATGCTGGCCTATATCGCGCAGACCTTCCCCAAGGCGAAGCTCGCGCCGCTCGACGATCCCTTCGACTTCGCCCAGGTGCAGTCGTTCAACTCCTATCTGTGCTCGACCGTGCACATCAACCACGCCCACAAGATGCGCGGCGCGCGCTGGGCGACGCAGGAGAGCTCGTTCGCCGACATGAAGGCGAAGGTGCCGCAGACCATGGGTGCCTGCTTCAAGCTGATCGAAGACAAGATGTTCAGGGGACCCTGGGTCATGGGCGATCAGTTCACGATCTGCGATCCCTATCTCTACACGCTCTCGACCTGGCTCGAAGGCGACAGCGTCGACATCAACGCCACGCCGAAGATCGCCGACCATTTCAAGCGCATGTCCGACCGCCCGGCCGTGCGCAAGGTGATGTCCGCACAGAAGGCGTAAGGCGGCGCGCCATCAGGCGCAAGCGTGGCCACAAACTCCGCTGTCGTCCCGGCCTAGTGCGCAATTGCGCACGGGGGCCGGGACCCATACCGCGGAATCTGTCGATAGCGTTCGGTAGGAGTACCGAACGCCTGGTCTTCGCCAAACCACGCCCTGTGGTTATGGGTCCCGGCCTTCGCCGGGACGACGGAGAGAGCATCTCACCCAGCGTGAGGTCTCGTAGGGTGGGCAAAGGCGCAAGGCGCCGTGCCCACGATCTTCGGCTGCGACGAACGGATGGTGGGCACGCTTCGCTCTGCCCACCCTACGGGAGCTACGACTTGCGCCCGGCTTGCTCCAGCTCCCGCCCTGTCTCCAGCATCAGCCTTCGCAGCCAGATCGAGCCGGGGTCCATCTGCGCGCGCGTCGGATGGAACATGAACTGCTCGTCGATCCCGGGGTCGAGCGGCGGCGTCACCGCAACGAGCCCGAGCTGCTTCGACAGCGCGGCGATCAGCCGGCGCGGCACGAAGGCGACGAGGTCGGTGCGGGCGGCGACGTGCAGCGCCTCGAGGTAGCCTGACACGACCAGTGAAATGTGGCGGTTGATGCCCTTGGTGCGCAGCCAGGTGTCGATCAGGTCCTCAGCACCGCCGCGAATGATTACGCCGACATGGCGGGCGGCCTGGAAGGTCTCGCGCCGCTTCAGCTTCGCGGCCATCGGATGGCCGCGCCGCACCGCCAGCGCGTCGCTGTCGGTGTAGAGCAATTGGCGGTGAAAGCCCTTGAAGCCATTGCCGATCGAGATCACGAGATCGATGGTGCGGGCGAACTCGGCATGGAAGATCGCCGACCCCCGCCACGGCACGACGTCGATGCGGACGTTGGGGGCGGCCCGCGTCACCTTCTCCATCAAGGGCGGCATCAACAGCTCGACCGCGAGGTCCGGCATCATAAGGCGGAATTGCCGCTCGCTGCGCGCGGCATCGAATTCCTCGGGCACGAACAGCCCGCGGACCTGGTCGAGCGCCTGCGCCAGCGGCGCGCGCAGGGCCTGCGCCCGCGGCGTCAGCTCCATCCGCGCGCCGGTCCGCACCAGCAGCGGATCGCCGAAGATGTCGCGCAGGCGTTGCAGCGCGTGGCTCGTCGCCGGCTGCGACAGGCCGATCCTCATGGCCGCGCGGCTGACATTGGCCTCGCGCAGCAGCGCATCCAGTGCGGTCAGCAAGTTGAGGTCGAGCGAAGTCAAATTCATGAAATGAATACATATCATACCAGCTATCGATTTGAAGAATTATCAACCTGCAGCGATGATCTCTCCGTACTCACCAAAGGAGATGCCGCCATGAGTGCGAGCGCCAACAAGAAACTGCTGCAGGACATTTTCGCCGCCGCCGCCAGCGCCGATCCGGCCGTGCGCGACCGCTCCCTGTTCACCGCAAGCCTGGCCGACGATGCCAGATGGGTCGTGACCGGCCAGTATTCCTGGTCCCGCACCTTCGCGGGCAAGGAGGCGATCCTCAACGACCTGCACGGCTATGTGCGCACCCGCCTGCGCGACCGGACCCGCACCGTGGCCCACCGCTTCATCGCCGACGGCGACATCGTCGTGGTGGAAGCCAAGGGCGACAACGTCACGCCCGAGGGCGTGCGTTACGACAACGACTATTGCCTGGTGTTTCGTCTGGAGGACGGCAAGATCAAGGAGATCCGCGAATATTGCGACTCGGTCCTCACCGAGAAGGCGCTTGGCCCGTTTCCGCAAGCGCCCGTAAGAGCCGCGAGCTGACCCGGTTGGACGATGTCGCGTCCACCGGCCATCGCTGTTCACAGCCCGGGATGCTCGCGCGGTCCTGGCGGATGCTGGTGGACCGCCTGCGCATCAGGCGAAAGCGCTCCCGGGTCCGGTGCCAGCTCGCTGCGATGACCGAGCGGGAGCTTCAGGATTTCGGGATGTCCCGGTCCGAGATCGAGTACGAGCTCAAGAAGCCCATCCGGCGGAAATAGAGGACACTGACCGTCCGCGTCATCCGAGGCGCCATCGCCGGCGGGAACCTTTGCGTTCCGTCGGCGTTCCCTTGGTTTCCGGGCGCAATCGCGCCCGTGGCAACCTGCGTTCTCGGGAATTTCATGCTGGCTGGGGCTTCGGACGTTTCAACGCAGGTGGGCCGCAGCTTCTCCGGACTCCGCGAACGGTTAAGAGATGCAACGTCGGCTGCGCATCGCGAGCTCGACGCGCAGCTCTCGGCGATCGATCTCACGGTTTTTTCCGGTTACCGCCGCTTCCTGCAAGCCAGTGCCGCCGCCCTGCTGCCGCTCGAAGCTGCGCTCGTCGACGCCGGCGTCGCAAGGATGTTTCCGGACTGGCCGGAACGGTCGCGCAGTGCCGCGATCGCGGCCGACCTCGGCCGCCTCGGCAGCGCCATGCCATGGGCCGTTCGGGTCTCGCCGCTGACGCAGAGCGGCGTGCTCGGCACGATGTATGTGCTGGAAGGCTCCAGGCTCGGGGCGAAATTCCTTCTCAAGACGGTCGCGGATTCCGCCGATCCGCGCGTCGGGGAGGCGACCGCCTATCTCAGCCACGGCACCGGCAAGCGGCTCTGGCAGAGCTTTCTGTCGAAGCTCGCTGACGACGGAAGTTGCGACGAGGACGAAGCGATCGAGGCGGCGCGCCTGGCCTTCGCCGCGTTTGAGCAGGCGGCGGACCGCGCATGAACGAGGCGGTCAATCTCACCAATTGCGATCGCGAGCCGATCCACGTTCCCGGCAGCGTGCAGCCCTACGGCTTCCTGCTCACGGTGTTCTCCGATTTCACGATCTGCATGGCCTCGGAGAATGCCGGCAGCTTCCTCGGGACGGATGTCGCCGACCTCTTGCAGCAACCCCTGTCGCGCGTTTTCACGGACGCCGCGGTCGAGACCATCCGCAGCCGCGTCGATCATCTGAGCGGTCCCGATGCGACCGAGCGCATGTTCGGCGTCGAGCTCCAGGCCGGCAAGCCGCCTTACGACGTCTCCATTCATTTCTCCGCCGCCTATCTCGTCATCGAGGCGGAGCCGAGTGTGAACGAGCCCGGCGTCAATTCCGGCGAGCTCGTCCGCCTGATGCTGGAGCGCGTCCGCAAGACGCGCGGCATGAGCGATCTCGCCCGCGAAGCCGCGCGGCAGCTCAAGGTGCTGACCGGCTTCGACCGCGTCATGGTCTATCAGTTCCATCCGGACGGGTCGGGCGAGGTCATCGCCGAGACCGCAGAGACGGGGCTCGAATCCTTCCTCGGCCTGCATTATCCGGCCTCCGACATTCCCAAGCAGGCCCGCATTCTCTATCAGCGCAACTGGCTGCGCATCATTGCCGACATCAATGCAACGCCCGCCGCGCTGGTCTCGACCGCCACGCACAATGCGGGGCTGCTCGATCTCTCGATGAGCGTGCTGCGCTCGGTCTCGCCGATCCATATCGAGTATCTCCGCAACATGGGCGTGGGCGCCTCGATGTCGGTGTCGATCCTGCGCGACGGCAAGCTCTGGGGCCTGTTCGCCTGCCACCATTACTCGCCGCGCTACATCTCGTTCGAGAAGCGTACGGCGGCCGAGCTGTTCGGCCAGATGTTCTCCTGGATCGTGGAGGGACGCGAGCGCGAGGGCGACGTCGCCTATGAGAGCCGTGCCCATCAGGTCCAAGAGCGGTTGATCGAGACCGCGGCCTCGCACGAGCACAGCCGGCGCGCAATCGTCGATTTCCTCGGCGACTATCGCAAGATGATCGACTGCGACGGCGTCGCGGTCTGGTCCGACAACAAGATCGCGCTGCAGGGGGAGACCCCGACCGAGGAGGAGGTGAAGGATCTCGTCGCCTTCATCAACCGGACCTCGCCGGGCCGGATCTTCGCCAGTGCCGAGATCGCCAAGGTCTATGCCGCCGGCCAGTCCTTCCGCGACCGCGCCGCAGGCTTTCTCGCCATTCCGATCTCGCGAACCCCGCGCGATTGCCTGATCTTCTTCCGCCGCGAGGTCACGCGGTCCGTGAACTGGGCCGGCGCCGCCGACAAGGTCTACGAGGAGGGGCCGAACGGGCCGCGCCTGACCCCGCGCAAGAGCTTCGAGCTCTGGCAGGAGACGGTCGCGGGCCAGTCGAAGCCGTGGTCGACGGCCGATATCCGTATCGCGGAGAGCCTGCGCGTCACGCTGCTCGAAGTGATCCTGCAACTGTCCGACCTTGCTGCGCGCGAGCGCCGCGGCGCGCAGGAGCGGCAGGAACTGATGATTGCCGAGCTCAATCATCGCGTCCGCAACATCCTGAGCCTCGTCCGCGCGCTGGTGGCGCAGAGCAAGGACACGGCCACCAGCGTGGAGGAGTTCGCCGGCGTGCTGGGCGGCCGCATCCAGGCCCTGGCGCGTGCCCACGACCAGATCACCAATTTGAACTGGGCGCCGGTCGCGCTCCGAAGCCTGGTCGAATCCGAGGCCGGCGCCTATCTCGGCGCACGCGCCGGGCGCGTGAAGATGGGCGGGCCCGACGTGGCGCTCGATCCCAAGGCGTTCGCGACGCTCGCGCTCGTCGTGCACGAGATGATGACCAATTCCGCCAAATACGGAGCGCTCGCCGATTCCACCGGCCAGGTCGAGGTGGTCTGGAAGCTCGACCCGAGCTCGAGCCTGGTGATCGAGTGGAAGGAAAGCGGCGGTCCGCCGGTGCAGCCACCCTCGCGGCGCGGCTTCGGCACCACCATCATCGAACGCTCCGTGCCGTTCGACCTCAAGGGCGAGGCCGAGATCCGCTTCGATCTGTTGGGGGTCCAGGCCAAATTCGTCATTCCCCCGAACTTCGTCGAACTGGTGCCATCCATTGCGGGAGCCGCCATGCGCATAGAAGAACAAGAAGCCGCCCGTCCGCGGATTTCCGACACGGCGCTGATCGTCGAGGACAATCTCATTATCGCGATGGCGGCGGAGGTGATCCTGCTCGACCTCGGCGCGCGCCACGTCGACACCGCCGCAAGCGTCGATCAGGCGCTGCGGGCGATCGAGCGCACCCGCCCGAGCTTTGCCCTGCTCGACCTCAACCTCGGCAACGAGAGCAGCATCAAGGTGGCGCAGAGGCTGAAGGAGATCGGTGTGCCCTTCATCTTCGCGACCGGCTATGGCGAGCGTGCACCGATCCCGGTGGATCTCGCTTCGGCGCCGGTGATTCAGAAGCCCTACACGCTGGAAGTGGTCGAGAACGCGCTCGGCAAAATGACGCAGGCCAGCGCCTGACGGCCGCCGATCGTTGACAGCCAGGCGCGAGCGGCGGCTTCTGGCTATAAAATCAGCATAAGTTGTGAGCGTGGCAAACAGTCTGCGCGAAAAATTGGAAGGTTCAATTAACGAGTGTCCTCCATTGTGTCGCGGTGCAGCGTGGATCGCAAAGATGCGAGACGCGGCTGCCGGGGTGGCCGCTGACGATCGTCGAACGGGTTCGGCCGCTCGAAGTCGCATGCATCTGGTGGAATGGGAATGCCGAAGTTTCGTTTGCGGATCAGGGGACGCCTGTACGCAGGCTTCATGGCCCTGGTGGTCGTCGGTCTGGTGATGGCGGTGGTCGCCGTCTGGAATTTGCGGGCCGTACAGGATCAGGTCGCCAAGCAATCGGCGCTTTCGGACAGCACGGCGCGCGTGCTCGAGATATCGACCCATCTCCAGGCGATCCAGCGGGCCAATCTGCGCTACATCTATGACGCCAGCGAACCGGCGATGAAGGAGGCTGCGGAGCGTGAAACCGCGGCGACCGAGCTGTTGAAGGTCGGGGCCAAGGGAACGGCCTCCGAGGAGCGGCGCGCGCTCTACGAAGGCCTCATCGGCGACATCGCGAAGATGCGGAGCCAGCGCGACAATCTCGGGGACGCCGTCAACGAGGCGCGGACCGGCAAAGCGACGCTGCTGCCGAGCGGCGACGAGCTCACCGTCAAGATGGGCAAGCTGGTCGACGTGGCGCGCGTAGCGGTCGATGAGGACACCGCGGCCCTCGTCGCGGACCTCGAATCCAGGCTGCTTCAGGTTCAAATCTCCGGCTGGCGTTTCCTGGCCCTGCGCGACACCAAGGGACCCGCCGCCTTCAGGACCAATGTGGACCGGGCGATGCAGCGCCTTTCGGCGCTCGAAAAGAGCCCGCAGGCGAGCGAGTTGCGCACCACGCTCGCCCCGGTGAAGACCGCGCTCGGAATCTACAAATCCGCGTTCGAGACCACGTCGGCGGCGATGCTTCAGGCCGACGAGATCTACCACAAGAACCTCGCGCCGCTGATTGTCGACAGCATCAGCAAGCTCAAGGCCGCCGAAACCACCCTGAAGAAGGACTACAAGGAGTCGCGCACCGCGGCCGAGGCCGCGATCGACGGCACCACGTCCATGCAGGAGGTCGTGGGCGGACTTGCCACGCTGTTCGGATTGATCGTCGCCTTCCTGATCGCCCGCAGCATCGTGGGTCCGCTGACCTCGATGACGCGCGCGATGGGCCTCCTGGCCGGCGGCAATCTGGCGGTCGAGATTCCCGGCCGCGGCAAGGCCGACGAGATCGGCGACATGGCCAAGGCGATCGAGGTGTTCAAGGACAATATGGTCGCGACCGAGCGCCTGCGTCACGAGCAGGTCGAGGTCGAGGCGCGGCAGGCCGAGAGCCGCAAGCAGGACATGGTCAAGCTCGCCGATCAGTTCGAGCAGGCGGTCGGCGAGATCGTGAACACCGTGTCGTCGGCATCGAACGAGCTCGAAGCGTCCGCCGGCACGCTGACCGCAACCGCCTCGCGCGCCCAGAATCTCTCCACGGAAGTTGCGTCCGCCTCGCAGGAGGCGACCGCCAACGTGCAGGCCGTTGCCTCCGCGACCGAGCAACTGTCCTCCTCGGTCTCGGAGATCGCGCGCCAGGTGCAGGAATCCGCCCGCATCGCCAGCGAGGCGGTGGGGCAGGCCAGCAGGACCAACGAACGGGTCGGCGAATTGTCCAAGGCCGCCGCCCGCATCGGCGACGTGGTCGAGCTGATCAACACCATCGCCGGCCAGACCAATCTCCTCGCGCTCAATGCCACCATCGAGGCCGCGCGCGCGGGCGAAGCCGGCCGCGGCTTTGCGGTGGTGGCCTCGGAAGTGAAGGCGCTCGCCGAACAGACGGCGAAGGCGACCGGCGAGATCGGCCAGCAGATTTCCAGCATCCAGGCCGCCACCGAGCAGTCGGTCGGTTCCATCAGGGAGATCAGCGGCACCATCGAGCGGCTGTCGGAGATCTCCTCGACGGTTGCGGCGGCCGTGGAGCAGCAGGGCGCGGCGACGCAGGAGATTTCCCGCAACGTCCAGCAGGCGGCCCGCGGCACCCAGCGCGTCTCGACCAATATCGGCGACGTGCAGCGCGGTGCCTCCGAAACCGGTTCGGCCTCCTCGCAGGTGCTGTCGGCGGCGCGCTCGCTGTCCTCGGACAGCAACCGCCTGAAGCAGGAAGTCGCAAAATTCCTGAACTCGGTCCACGCCGCCTGACATCAAAAGCAGAAGGCCACGCCCATGCGCGTGGCCTTTCAAGACGATTGCGCGCGATCAGGCACTGATCGCGCTGCCGCTTTATTGCTCAGCATTGCCGGAGCTGACGATGACTTCGTCGTTTCTCCGTATTCGGCACCGGTAAAATACAGCCTCAATTAACAATTGTTGCGCACTGTGAGCAGTGCAGCACGATTCTCGAGGGCGTGGTTGCGGCGGGCCACCGTTGCAATCCCGAGAGGGGCGTCGGCTGCTTTCTCTTTCCTGCTGCGATGGGTGACAGCGATGCCGAGCTTGCGTTTGGGAATTCGGGGGCGTCTCTACGCCGGATTTTCGGTTCTCGTGGGCCTTGGCCTGGTGATGGCCGCGGTCGCGGTCTGGAATCTGTGGGCGGTCCAGGACCAGATGGCACGCCTGTCCACTCTCTCGGACAACACCGCGCGCGTCCAGGAAATCTCGATCAACCTCCAGGCGCTCCGGCGCGCCAATCTGCGCTACATCTATGACGCCGATGCGCCGGCCTTCAAGGAGGCAGCGGAACGGGAAACGGCAACGGTTGAGCTGTTGAAGGCCGCGGCCAAATCGACCGTCTCCGAGGAGCGGCTCAAGATCTACAACGGCCTCACCAGCGACATCGAGAAGCTGAAGTCCCTGCGCGAGCGCATGGGCGCCGCCATCGACGCGACCACCAAGGGCAAGGCCACGTTGCTCGCCGGCGGCGACGAACTGACTGCCAACACCAGCAAGGTGGTCGCTGCGGCCACTGCGACCGGCGACTCCTACGTGAGCGCCTTCGTGACCGAGCTCGAAGCCAAGATCCTGCTGGTCCGCGTCGCGAACTGGCGTTTCCTCGCCGTGCGCGACGCCAAGGGACCGGCGACGTTCCGCACCAATGTCGAACGGGCGCAGCAGCGCCTCACAACGCTGGAGCAGGAGGGATTGCCTGACGAGGTCAAGGCCGCGCTCGGGCCGATCAAGACCTCGCTTGCGGCCTACAAGGCGGCCTTCGAGACCACCTCCGCGGCGATCCTCCAGGCCGACGAGGTCTACCGCAACAATATCGCGCCGCTGATCGGCGAAAGCGTCGACAGGCTCAAGGTCGCGGAAACCGGGCTCAAGGCCGATTATCAGAAGTCGCGCGCGGCCGCCGATGGCGTCATTGCCAATACGACCTGGATCCAGGAGGTCGCCGGTGGCCTTGCGATCCTGTTCGGCGGCATCGTTGCCTTCCTGATTGCCCGCAGCATCGTCGGTCCCCTGGCCACGATGACCCGCGCGATGGGGCGGCTGGCCGGTGGCGATCTCAAGGTCGAGATTCCCGGCCGTGGAAATCGCGACGAGATCGGCGACATGGCCAAGGCGATCCAGGTGTTCAAGGAGAGCATGGTCGAGACCGATCGCCTGCGCCACGAGCAGGTCGAGGTCGAGGCGCGGCAGGCGGAGAACCGCAAGCAGGACATGGTCAGGCTCGCCGACCAGTTCGAGCAGGCGGTCGGCGAGATCGTGAACACCGTGTCGTCGGCGTCGAACGAGCTCGAAGCCTCCGCCGGCACGCTGACGACGACTGCGACGCGCGCCCAGGACCTGTCGACGGAAGTCGCCAGCGCCTCGCAGGAGGCCTCGGCCAATGTTCAGGCCGTTGCTTCGGCCACTGAAGAACTCTCGTCCTCGGTCAGCGAGATCGCGCGGCAGGTGCAGGAATCCGCCCGCATCGCCAGCGAGGCGGTGGGGCAGGCCAGCAGGACCAACGAGCGCGTCGGGGAACTGTCCAAGGCCGCCGCCCGCATCGGCGATGTGGTCGAGCTGATCAACACCATCGCCGGTCAGACCAATCTCCTCGCGCTCAACGCCACCATCGAGGCGGCGCGCGCAGGCGAAGCCGGCCGTGGCTTCGCCGTGGTCGCCTCGGAGGTGAAGGCGCTCGCCGAGCAGACGGCGAAGGCGACCGGCGAGATCGGCCAGCAGATTTCCAGCATCCAGGCCGCCACCGAGCAGTCGGTCGGCTCCATCAGGGAAATCAGCGGCACCATCGAGCGGCTGTCGGAAATCTCCTCGACGGTTGCGGCGGCCGTGGAGCAGCAGGGCGCGGCGACGCAGGAGATCTCCCGCAACGTCCAGCAGGCAGCCCGCGGCACCCAGCGCGTCTCGACCAATATCGGCGACGTGCAGCGCGGCGCCTCCGAGACCGGTTCGGCCTCCTCGCAGGTGCTGTCGGCGGCGCGCTCGCTGTCCTCGGACAGCAACCGCCTGAAGCAGGAAGTCGCAAAATTCCTGAACTCGGTCCACGCCGCCTGACGACCTAAAAGCAAAGGTCCACGCGCATGCGCGTGGACCTGAATTGAAGGCGTCGTGAAGGCGTGGCGGGATCAGGCGACCTTGGTCGTCATGTGCTTGAACATGTTGCTCCGCGCCTCGTCGTCCATCTCGGCCTTGAAGGTGAACTTGTCCTTCAGCGCGATCGCGCGGCCGGCTGCTGGCCGCGCCGAGATCTCGTCCACCAGCCGCTTCACGTTCGGGTAGCGTGCAAAGGCGTCGTCGCCGAGCTTGAACGGCACCATCCGCGCCCAGCCCCACAGCGCCATGTCGACGATCGAATAGGCATCGCCGACCATGTATTTGCGGCCGTTGAGGTGAGCGTCGAGGATCTTGTAGTGGCGGTCGGTCTCGTACTGGTAGCGGTTATGGGCGTAGTCGTGATTTTGGTCCTTCGGCGCGAAGTGCCTGAAGTGCACGGCCTGGCCCGAATAGGGCCCGACGCCGGTGGCGACGAACATCAGCCATGACAGCATCTCGCCGCGCACATTGGCGGCGGGCAGGAACTTGCCGGTCTTCTCGGCGAGATAGAGCAGGATGGCATTGCTGTCGAACACGATCGTGCCGCCATCGTCGATCGCCGGCACCTTGCCGTTCGGGTTGATCTTGAGGAATTCCGGCGAAAACTGCTCACCCTTGCGGGTGTCGATCTTCACGGGCTCGAAAGGCAGACCGGATTCTTCCAGATAGAGCGCAACCTTGGTCGGGTTCGGCGAACCGTTGAAATAGAATTTGAGCATCAATCAACTCCCCAGTGTTCGTTGGCCGAGAGCAAGCGCGGCATCATTGCCGCTGGTGTTCCCTCTCTTGCCTGAACCTCGTCGGAGAGGGCAACCGGCGAGTTTGCCGGGCGGTATCTGCGCGCCACGCAGATCAGCCGGCGTAACAAAGGCCGAGCGCCGCCGTAACGACCATCGCCGCGCCGACCGCCTCGAGGCGCAGCCCGAGCCGGGTGGCGAGATGCATGTCGGAGGCGCGCGCCTTGCGCTCCGATCCCCGGGCATAGCCGTGGACGATGACGTCGTGATTGAAATTGTCGTGCGCTTCGTTGCTGCTGGCGAGCCCGACGCAGGCCACCAGCACGCCGAACAGCGCGAGGCCGAAAAACCCGAGCAGGGCGATCAGGAACATCGGAAACATGCCGAGCAGGAAGATCGGCAGCAGCGGCACCAGCAGCAAGGTCTCGGACTGTCGTCGCATGGGAGGACCGATCAGGACGGGGCTGATCGGGCGAATCTAGTCCTGGCCGGGGCGGCGTTCAAGGTGCCGCAGGGTGGGCAAAGGCGCGAAGCGCCGTGCCCACGTCTTCGCATCAATTGGACAGGACGTGGGCACGCTTCGCTTTGCCCACCCTACGGGACCTGTGAGAGCGGAGGGAAATTACTCCGCTCCCATCCCGGCGCGGATCTCCGCACGCAGCTCGTCGATCAGCTTGAGACCCTTCTTGGTCTCGACATGCCAGAAGGTCCAGCCGTTGCAGGCCTGTGCACCTTGTGCCACGGCGCCGATACGGTGGATCGAGCCGACCTTGTCGCCGAACATGATGGCGCCGTCGGCACGGACCAGCGCGCCAAGCTTCTTCTTGGCGTCGAACAGTTTCGTGCCGGGCATGATCATGCCGCGCTCGATCAGCTCGGAGAACGCGACGCGCGGGGCTTCGCGCGCAGTCATGAACGGGGCAAGGCTTGCTTCCGGCAGCGGCTCGACCGCGGCGATGCGGGCTTCCGCCGCCTTCGCATAGGTCTTGTCGCGCTCGAAGCCGATATAGGAGCGGCCGAGGCGCTTGGCGACGGCGCCCGTGGTGCCGGTGCCGTTGAAGGGATCGATCACGAGATCGCCGGGCTTCGACGAGGACAGCAGCACGCGCGCGAGCAGGCCTTCCGGCTTCTGCGTCGGATGCACTTTCTTGCCGTCGGCGCCCTTGAGGCGCTCCTCGCCGGTGCAGAGCGGGATCAGCCAGTCGGAACGTGCCTGCACGTCCTCGTTGGCGGCCTTCAGCGCCTCGTAGTTGAACGTATAGCCCTTGGCCTTTTCGTCGCGCGCGGCCCAGATCATGGTCTCGTGCGCGTTGGTGAAGCGGCGGCCGCGGAAGTTCGGCATCGGGTTGGTCTTGCGCCAGACGATGTCGTTCAGGAGCCAGAAGCCGAGGTCCTGCATGATCGCGCCGACGCGGAAGATGTTGTGATAGGAGCCGATCACCCAGATCGTCGCCGACGGCTTCATCGCGCGGCGGGCCGCAAGCAGCCAGGCGCGGGTGAAATCGTCATAGGCGGAGAATGAATCGAACTTGTCCCAGTCGTCGTTGACGGCATCGACGTGGGATTCGTCAGGGCGCTTGAGATCGCCCTTGAGCTGGAGATTGTACGGCGGATCTGCGAACACCAGATCGACCGAACCAGCCTGAAGCTTCGACATCTCGGCGACGCAATCACCGATGATGATGCGATGCGATGCAGACTCAAAGTTTGTGCGGGGCGCCCTTACAGACGCCCCGCGACGCGACTCTACCATGACTCAAGAACTCTGACTCAGGCGACGCTGTCGGCGACGCGGGACCAAACAACCGACTGACCGTTACATTGAAGCGGCAAAGTAAAAATCGACTTAACCCGCCGCTTTCGTGAGCAGGCCGCGCGCCGCGCTTCGCGCATTGGTTGCTGCTCGCATTTGCCGTGTTTTGCAGTGGATTTCGCGTTTCGGCGTGTCGTGAGAGCAGCGCCGGTGCCCAAAAGAGTCCAAATTTCTCTCGGAAAAAATTGCTTGTCCCTCGGAAAAAATTGCTGGCAGGCGCATGCTGTCGCACTAGGCAATTTTTGCCGAGCACGATATTGATAAAGGCAACGGAAATTTTACGTATGTGGCGCGTTGAGCTTTCGCGCTCCTGCGCCCGGACGACGCCAATCGAGGACCTCAAGGGAAGCCCGCCATGCGCTACGATGATTTCCGCCGAAGCGACGACGTCGAGGATCGTCGCGACGAGGGTGGTGGCGGGTTTGGCGGCGGCGGAGGCGGCGGGTTCGGCCTGCCGATGGGCGGCGGCGGCCTCGGTATCGGTACCATCATCGTGCTCGGCCTGATCGGCTATGCCTTCGGCATCGATCCGCGCATCCTGATCGGCGGCGCCGAGATCCTCACCGGCGGCGGCCAGGCCCCGAGCTACCAGACCGACCGCCAGTCGTCCTCGAACTCGGCCAAGCGCGGCGCGCCGACCGACGAGGTGGGCAGCATGATCGCGGGCATCCTCGGCGAGATCGACGACCGCTGGAGCGAGATCTTCCAGGCCAGCGGGCAGAACTATACCGGTCCGAAGGTTGTGCTGTTCCGCAACGCCACCAATGGCGGCCGCTGCGGCATGGCGCAGTCGGCGATGGGCCCGTTCTACTGCCCGCCGGACCGCACCATCTTCCTCGACACCAGCTTCTTCCGCGAGGTCGAGACGCGCTTCCGCGGCTGCTCGGGCAAGTCGGCGTGCAATTTCACTACCGCCTACATCATCGCGCACGAGGCCGGCCATCACATCCAGAATCTGCTCGGCATCATTCCGCGCGTGACGCGGCTGCAGCAGCAGGCCGGCAGCAAGGCCGAAGCGAACGCGCTCCAGGTCAAGGTTGAGCTGCAGGCGGATTGTCTCTCCGGCGTCTGGGTCAACCGCGAGGCCAAGAAGCGTCCGAACTTCCTCGAGCCCGGCGACATCGACGCCGCGCTGACCACTGCAAGCGCCATCGGCGACGACACGCTGCAGCGCCAGGCCACCGGCCGCGTGGTGCCTGACTCATTTACCCACGGCTCGGCCGCGCAGCGCAAGCAATGGTTCATGACCGGCTATCAGCAGGGCACCGTCCAGGCCTGCAACACGTTCGGCGGCGGGTCTTAGGGACGAAGGTCTCGTGCCCCGGACGCAGCGCAGCGCTTCTTCAGCGGTGCGCTGCAGAGCCGGGGCCCATATTGCTTGCCGGTTCTCACGTCCCTTAAGAATGGGTCCCGGCTCTGCGACGCACCGCCATAGCGCGTCTAAGACGCGCGTAACCGCGCTAATGGTGCTGCATCGCGCCGGGACACAAGAGGAAAGAGCTATGGCCTCGATCGACGAGTCAAAACAGTTCATCCCGCTCAACATCGCGGTGCTCACCGTGTCCGACACGCGCGCGCTGGCGGATGACAAATCCGGCCAGACGCTCGCTGACCGCCTCACCGAGGCCGGCCATCGCCTCGCCGCGCGCGAGATCGTCACCGACGATGTCGAGGCGATCCGTGCGGTGATCCGCCGCTGGATCGCCGATAGCGGTGTCGACGTCGTCATCACCACCGGCGGCACCGGGTTCACGGGGCGCGACGTCACGCCGGAGGCGATCGAGCCGTTGTTCGAGAAGCGCATGGACGGCTTCTCGATCGCCTTCCACATGCTGAGCCACGCCAAGATCGGCGCGTCCACGATCCAGAGCCGCGCCACCGCGGGCGTTGCGGGGGCGACCTACATCTTCTGCCTGCCGGGCTCGCCCGGCGCCTGCCGCGACGGCTGGGACGGCATTCTCAAGGCCCAGCTCGACTACCGCACGCGCCCCTGCAATTTCGTCGAGATCATGCCGCGGCTGGACGAGCACCTGCGAAGGCCGAAGGCGCAGGGCGCGACGGTGTAAGCGCGGGTGCTTCTTTCCTTCTCCCCTTGCGGGAGAAGGTGGCGCGAAGCGCCGGATGAGGGGTATCTATCGGCACGGCGTGCGCGGAGACATACCCCTCACCCAAGTGAGCTTGTGTCTACCAGCGTCGCAGCCCTCTCCCGCAAGGGGCGAGGGCACATTCATGCGCATCGTGCCCGCAGCAAGAACGTCAGAGATCCCGCTCCCACGTTTCGCCCACCAGATCTGCACCAAAACTGTGGTGCTTCTCTTCCTTCACGAGCTCGAAGCCGGTGCTCTTGTAGATGCCGCGCGCGGCAACCAGGATGCTTTGGGTCCACAGCGTCATCCTGCGGTAGCCCCGCTCGCGGGCGCCATGGATGCATTGCTCGACCAGCGCGCGGCCGACGCCGAGCCCGCGCGCCTTCTTCTCCACCTGCAGCAGGCGGAGCTTGGCGATCTCGTCCGTGGCCTTGACCAGGAAAACCGAGCCGACCGGCTCGCCGCCGACTTCAGCGATCCAGCAGTGCTCGCGCGCGGGGTCGTAGTTCCTGATGAACTGCGCGCAGATTTCGGCGACCAGCGCCTCGTAGCTGATGTCCCAGCCGTAGTCCGCGGCATAGGCGGCGCCCTGCCGGGAGATGACCCAGCCCATGTCACCGACGCGATGGCTGCGCAGCATGACAGCCGCGGGCCGGCCTGGCCGCTGCTCCAGCGTGGCCTCGATGGTCGCCATGGCCTGCGTGAGCCGCGCTGCATCGTCGGCTGACAGCTGCGCCAGCATCGCGGCGACCTCGTTCTGCGAGCTCAGGTTCAGCTTGGCGAAGGTCTGGCGGCCCTTGGCGGTGAGGCTGAGCTGGTATTGCCGGCGATCCGCGGGCAGCGGCGTGCGCGTGATCAGCCCCTTTTCGTCGAAGCTCTGGACGATGCGGCTGAGGTAGCCGGGGTCGAGACCAAGCTCGTTTCCGATCTCCTTCGCAGCAAGGTCGTCGCGATGCGCGAGCTCATAGAGCACCCGCGCCTCGCTGAGCGAGAACGGGGTCTTGCCAAGGTGCTGGTCGAGCACGCCGAGCTTGCGGGTGTAGAAGCGGTTGAAGGCGCGGACCGCTGCGATGGGGTCTTCTGTGCCGTTGATTGTCATGGCTCACCTCGATACTTGCCATTGTCAAATAATTATTTGACTTTGGCAAGTAATAGGTGGGCTCAGCCGACCATGACGATCCGGCTGCGCAGCATGGTGCGGGACGAGCGGCCGAGCCGGCGCAGCAGCCGCGCCTCGGCGCGGCGGGCCTGGGGCGGGTAGCCGCCGATCCGGTCGTAATGGTCACGCGCGATCAACAATCCCTGATCGCCGAGCGGGCCGACCAGCTTGCGCGCGACGGCGCGGAGCATGTCGCGGAAGCTGGTATCGACGTAAGGCGAGCGCGCATAGCGGAACACGGCCGCACGATCCCGTCCGCTGCTCGCGACGGCCTGAATGAACTGGGTGGTCTCCTCGATCCAGCCGGTTTCCAGCACCGCGCCTGCGGGGAGGAACATCAGCCAGGGCGAACGGGCCTGAAGCGCGCCGGCGGCGAGCGCTGCGCCCTGTGAGAAGCCCTCGAAGCCGATGAAACGGCAGCCGGCAACGTCGGCGACGCGCTCGATGACCCCGTTGCGCGTGCCGTCGACCAGCAGCACTTCCCGGATGATGCCGGCGGCGGCGCCGGGTACCAGCGCGGCCAGAGTTGCGACCGCCGTCTGTTCGACGCCTTCGGTCGGTATGATGACGCTCAACATGGTCGAGGCTTCGATGTCCGCACTTCGGGAGAAGCGTAATTCGTTATGATGTTGTCATAAACACGCGGCACTGCCGAGTGCAACTTTTCGGCGGGGCTTCGCGGTTCGATGGTAAACTGTCGGAGCCATCGCATCCGATTATGTCCCCTGCAGGGTCGCATTGTTGCCGAATATTTCGGCGCGAGCTCGCCTTCACGGTAGTTTCACGGAGTTCGACGGCGATATTGCGCGGGATGCAGGCGAGCGCAATCCTGCATGTGGAGGATGCGAGCGGGGCGGGGACGGGAAAAGCCTGCAATCCACGTTGCTGACGAGGTCTTGCATGAATGCCGATCAACTTGCCGTAAGCGCGCCGACGCCGTCGCAGAAGCCGGACACGGCACCGACCTTGCGGATCCGGGCGCTGATGCTGGGCGACCGCATCAATGCGTCCAACCTCGAGCTCGGCACGCTGGTGTCGTCCACTCCGGCCGCCTTCCGAGTCCATGCCGGTCTTGCCGTGATCTTCCGCTACGGCGTCGTGGTGCTGATCGGCCTGCTCCCGTCGGAGGAGAAGGTGCTGATCGACAGCCTCAAATCCCGCGTGATCGGCGAGCTCAGCCCCTACGAGGAGGAGACCGCGCAGGCGCAGCTCTGCAAGGATGAAAACTCGGAGGCGATCCAGCCGGGCGGTCCGATCTGCCTTGCCAAATTCTCCGACGAACGCTTGCTGCTGGTTGCGGACGCGCTCGCCAAGAGCACGTCGCTGGCGCGCGACGAGCGGCGGGTCGCCGCGGTGTTCGACGTGATCGAGCCCTTTGCGCGCGAACTCGCCGAGCACGGCCGCACGCCGCGCCGCCGCAAGGGCATCTTGCGGCTGATCGGCAACGCGCTTCTCGTCCAGCAGCGCGTCGCCGGCCGCGTAGCCGTGGCCGAGAAGCCCGATGTGCTCTGGGAAAAGCCCCAGCTCGACCGGCTCTATGCCCGCCTCGAGGACGAGTACGAGCTGAAGGAGCGCCTCGACACGCTCGAGCGCAAGCTCACCGCGGTGTCGGAGACCGCGAACGCACTCACCGACATCATCGACACCCAGCGCTCGCTCCGCCTCGAAATCGCGGTCGTGGTGCTGATCGTGATCGAGGTCGTGATCGGGTGCATCCAGATCCTGTCGGGGACGCATTAGGGAGGGGGAGGAAGCATCTCTCCGCGAGTCCGATATCGTAGGGTGGGCAAAGGCGCACTTGCGCCGTGCCCGCGCGACATAAGTCGTGGGCACGCTTCGCTTTGCCCACCCTACGATACCTGACTTCTCGTCCGCAGCATCGCGACGCAATGCCGTGCTATCACCTGTTCTTCGTTCGTCGGGATCACGAACACTTCGACCATGCTGTCTTCGCCGCCGATCCGCTCGCGCGCCTCGTCATTCGCGGCCGCATCGATCCGCACGCCGAGCCATGCCAGCCGCTCACCGATCGCGCTGCGGATCTCCTTGGCATGCTCGCCGATGCCGCCGGTGAAGACCAGACAGTCGAGCCCGCCAAGCGTGGTCACCATCATTGCGATCTGCTGCGCCGCGCGAAGGACGAATAGATCCACCGCCTCCCGCGCCGCGATCTCGCGGCTCGCGAGCAGCTCGCGCATGTCCGCGGAGAGGCCGGAGACGCCGAGCAGGCCGGACTCGTGATAGAGCAGGTGCTGGAGATCCTCGACAGACATCTTTTCGTGCTGCTGCAGGTAGAGCAGCACGCCGGGATCGATGGTGCCGCAGCGCGTGCCCATCACGAGGCCGTCGAGCGGCGTCAGCCCCATCGTGGTGTCAACGCTCTGGCCACCGCGCAAGGCGCAGAGGCTGGCGCCATTGCCGAGATGCGCAATGACGGTACGCCCAGCGGCGAGCTCCCGCGCGATCCCGCCCAGGCGCCCCGCGACATATTCGAATGAGAGGCCGTGAAAGCCGTAGCGGCGGATGCCTCGCGCCTCGAAGCGGCGGGGAATGGCGAAGCGGCTCGCGGGCGGTGCGAGGCCGTGATGGAAGGCGGTGTCGAAGCAGACAATCTGCGTCAGCTCGGGCCGGATCGCCGAGATGGCGTGGATCGGCGCAAGGGACCGCGGCTGGTGCAACGGCGCCAGGGGCGTCAGCGCCTCCAGCTTTGCATGGACGGCGTCCGTCAGGATGACGGGTGCCGAATAATCCGGACCGCCGTGGACGATGCGATGGCCGGCCGCGCGCAAGCTGCCTGCACCGAACCGGTCCTCGATGAAGCCAAGCACATCGGCGAACAGATGGCCGCCGTCGGTATCGGCGCTCGCGCGCTGCTTGTCGAACAGGGTCTCGCCCGCGGGACTCCTCACCGTGAGCCGAGGCTTGTCCTCGTGCTCGTCGAGCAGGCCTTTGCACAGCAGGACGGGCTCGGCCGCCGCAATGTCGAACAGCCCGAACTTGATGCTCGACGAGCCGCTGTTGAGAACGAGGACCGCCTCCGGCGTCGGCATCGCGGTCAGCCCGCCTTGCCTGGCCAGGTCCAGTCGCGGATCTCCGGCATGTCCTCGCCGTGCTCGCGCACATAGCGCGAATGCGCGATCAGCTTGTCGCGGAGCTGCTGCTTCACCTGCGCGGCTTTTGTCGCAAGTCCCGGCACGCGCTCGATCGCCTCGATGGCGAGGTGATAGCGGTCGAGCTCGTTGAGCACGACCATGTCGAACGGCGTCGTCGTGGTGCCTTCCTCGGCGAAGCCGCGCACATGCAAGCCGGCATGGTTGGTGCGGTTATAGGTGAGACGGTGGATCAGATAGGGATAGCCGTGATAGGCGAAGATCACGGGCTTGTCCGATGTGAACAGGCTGTCGAAGTCGCGGTCCGAAAGCCCGTGCGGATGCTGCTCCTTCGGCTGCAGTGTCATCAGGTCGACGACGTTGACGACGCGGATTTTCAGGTCCGGCAGCGCCTTGCGCAGGAGGTCGACGGCGGCGAGCGTCTCCAGTGTCGGCACGTCGCCGGCGCAGGCCATCACCACGTCGGGCTCGCCGCTTGCGTCCTCCGTGCCCGCCCAGGTCCAGATGCCGATGCCGGCATCGCAATGCGTCGCCGCATCCTGCATCGACAGCCATTGCGGCGCCGGCTGCTTGCCGGCGACGATCACGTTGATGCGGTCGTAAGTGCGAAGGCAATGGTCCGCGATCCACAGCAGCGTGTTGGCATCCGGCGGGAAATAGATGCGGACGATGTCGGCCTTCTTGTTGGCGACGAGATCGACGAAGCCGGGGTCCTGGTGGCTGAAGCCGTTATGGTCCTGGCGCCAGACATGCGAGGTCAGCAGATAGTTCAGCGAGGCGATCGGCCGCCGCCACGGCAGGTCGCGCGTCACCTTCAGCCATTTGGCGTGCTGGTTGAACATGGAATCGACGATGTGGATGAAGGCTTCGTAGCAGGAGAAGAAGCCGTGCCGTCCGGTCAGCAGGTAGCCTTCGAGCCAGCCCTGGCAGAGATGCTCGCTCAGCACCTCCATCACGCGGCCGTCCTGGGCGAGATGCACGTCGTACGGTTCGGTCGGCTCCATCCAGACGCGTTCCGTCGCCTCGAACACCGCATCGAGCCGGTTTGACGCGGTCTCGTCCGGACCCATGATGCGGAAGTTGCGCTCTTGCGCGTTGAGGCGAATGACATCGCGCAGGAACTTGCCGAGCTCGCGCGTCGCCTCGCCGGTGACGGCGCCGGGTTGCGGCACCTCGAGCGCGAAGCCGCGGTAGTCGGGCAGCTTCAGCTCCTTCTTGAGCAGGCCGCCGTTCGCGTGCGGACTGGCGCCCATGCGCCTGTTGCCTTCAGGCGCCAGCGCCTGGAGCTCGGGGACAAGCGCGCCGCTCGCGTCGAACAGTTTTTCCGGCTCGTAGCTTCGCATCCAGTCTTCAAGGATCTTCAGATGCGCCGGATTCTCGCGGCAGCTCGCGACCGGCACCTGATGTGCGCGCCAAAAACCTTCGACCTTCTTGCCGTCGACCTCCTTCGGACCGGTCCAGCCCTTCGGGCTGCGCAGCACGATCATCGGCCAGCGCGGCCGTTCGACCGCCTTGCGGCCGTCGCGGGCGTGCTGCTGGATCGAGCGGATGCTGGCGAAGGCGACGTCGAGCGCGTCGGCCATTGTCTGGTGCATCAATTTGGGATCGTCGCCCTCGACGAACAGCGGCTCGTGGCCCAGCCCACGGAACAGGTCGCGGATCTCGCTGTCGGGCATCCGTCCGAGCACGGTGGGATTGGCAATCTTGTAGCCGTTGAGATGCAGGATCGGCAGCACCGCGCCATCATGCGCCGGGTTCAGGAACTTGTTGGAGTGCCAGGACGCGGCCAACGGGCCGGTCTCGGCCTCGCCGTCGCCGACGACGCAGGCAACGACCAGATCGGGATTGTCGAACGCCGCGCCATAGGCGTGCACCAGCGCGTAGCCGAGCTCGCCGCCCTCGTGGATCGAGCCCGGCGTTTCCGGCGCCGCGTGGCTCGGAATGCCGCCGGGGAAGGAGAACTGCCTGAACAGCTTGCGCAGTCCCTCCGCATCGCGCGCGATGTCGGGATAGATCTCGCTGTAGCTGCCTTCGAGATAGGTGTTGGCGACCATGCCCGGGCCGCCATGGCCGGGGCCGCAGACATAGAGCACGCCGACATCGAGCGCGCGGATCACGCGGTTGAGATGGGCATAGATGAAGTTCAGACCGGGCGTCGTGCCCCAATGGCCGAGCAGACGCGGCTTGATGTGCTCGGGCCGCAACGGCTCGCGCAGCAACGGGTTGTCGAGCAGGTAGATTTGCCCGACGGAGAGGTAGTTGGCGGCACGCCAGTAACGATCGAGCAGATCGAGGTCGCTGCTTGCAGCGGCCGATTGTTGTTGCTTTGTCATATTCTTGCTGACCTTCACCCGGGATCGTCATCAACCGAGTTCCGGCGAGATCGATCCTCCACCGCATCAAAACGGGGTCGAGGTCACGCGGTGTTGCGTGAGGTCAAAGCTCGGCGCGCGAAGTTTGGGCAGCGCTACTGTGCATGGGGTTGTTTTCAGCTTTTTTGTTTGTGTTCTTGATTTGTTCCGTTCTCGTGTTATCTTGGCTGCATGAGTCCAGCAGCATCCTCTCATGCTCTCAAGCACCCGCCGGTCAAGGCGCCCTCCGAGCCGGCGGGTGCGGACTCTGATTTTCCCGAGCTGGCCGTCGCCATCGACCGCCAGCGCAGGCGAGGCCGCGGCGCGCAGTCCAATGCCAGCGGCCGCTTCGAGGCCGAGGCCCGCGTCGCCTTCGACGACGGCTGGCAGAGCCTCGAGGATCTGCCGCCGTTCAAGACCACGGTTGGGGTCGACACCTCGCGCAAGGTGATCACGCGCAACGACTCCCCCGACATCGGCTTCGATCGCTCGATCAATCCCTATCGCGGCTGCGAGCACGGTTGCGTCTACTGCTTCGCGCGTCCGACCCATGCCTATCTCGGACTGTCGCCGGGACTCGACTTCGAGTCGAAGCTGTTCGTGAAGCCCGAGGCGCCCTCGCTGCTGGAGAAGGAGCTCGCCGCACCCGGCTACGAGCCGCGGATGATCGCGATCGGCACCAACACCGATCCGTATCAGCCGATCGAGCGCGAGCGCAAAATCATGCGCGGCATTCTCGAAGTGCTGGAACGTACTTCGCATCCCGTCGGCATCGTCACCAAATCGGCGCTGGTCGTGCGCGACATCGACATTCTCGCGCGGATGGCCAAGCGCAACCTCGCCAAGGTCGCGATATCAGTGACCTCGCTCGATCCGAAGCTGGCGCGCACCATGGAGCCGCGCGCCTCGACGCCGCCGAAGCGGCTGGAGGCGCTGAAGCAGCTTTCGGAGGCGGGCATTCCCACCACGGTGATGGTCGCGCCGGTAATCCCCGCGCTGAACGATTCCGAGATCGAGCGCATCCTCGATGCCGCCGCCCATGCCGGCGTCAAGGAAGCCTCCTATGTGCTGCTGCGGCTGCCGCTGGAGGTGCGCGATCTCTTCCGCGAATGGCTGATGGCGAACTATCCGGACCGCTATCGCCACGTCTTCACGCTGATCCGCGACATGCGCGGCGGCCGCGACTACGACGCCAAATGGGGCGAGCGGATGAAGGGCACCGGACCGATGGCCTGGACCATCGGCCGCCGCTTCGAGATCGCCTGCGACAGGCTCGGCTTGAACAAGCGCCGCTCCAGGCTGACGACCGATCACTTTGCAAGGCCGAAGCGGAACGGCGATCAGCTCAGCCTGTTCTGATCCGATCACGTGGAAGAGGCGTAACATGAGTAAGGAATTGCCGGCTCCGGTGCCACGGCTCACCGTCATCACGCTCGGCGTTGCCGACATCCGCGCCAGCATCGCCTTCTACGACGCGCTCGGTTTCTCGCGCCGGCTGAAGGCCACCGGCGAGGCGGTCGCGTTCTACGACACCGGAGGTCCGGTGCTCGCGCTGTATCCCTGGGATCTGCTCGCCGCCGATGCCAGGCTGCCTGACAATCCGAGGCCATCGACTTTCCGCGGCGTCACCCTCGCCTGGAACTGCGCCTCGCGCGAGGAGGTCGATGCGGTGCTGGCTTTCGCCCTTGGCAAGGGCGCGAAGCTGCTGAAGGCCGCGCATGAGACCGACTATGGCGGCTATTCCGGCTATTTCAGCGACCCCGACGATCACCCGTGGGAGGTCGTGGTCGCGCCCGGTATCGAGGTCGGCGAGGACCGGCGGGTGCATCTGGCGAAGTAGGGCGGTCGGCCTGAATAACGGGAATTATCCGGGGTTCCCGGTTGCGCCGGCAGGGCCGCTTGCGCACGATCCCGGCCATGATTCGGGACAAGTCCGCCGGGAAACCGGCCAAAGGCGCGTCGAAAGAGCGGGCTGCGAAGACGGCAGCACCTGCCAAGGCGGCCAAAGCCAACGCAGCGAAATCGACCGCAGCGAAGTCTTCTGCCGCGAAGGCTGCTGCCGTGAAGGTCCCTGCCGGCAGGAAAGGCATCATCGCGATCGCGCCGCCGAGCTTCCGCCGCGAGCGCGTGCTGATCAAGCGCGGGGTCTGGCCGGTTGCCGGCTGTGACGAGGCGGGGCGCGGGCCGCTGGCAGGTCCCGTGGTGGCGGCCGCGGTGATTCTCGATCCCGACCGCATCCCGCGCGGCATCGATGATTCCAAGCGCCTGACCGCCGAGGCGCGCGAAAAGCTGTTCGACAAGATCTGCGCCACCGCCCAGGTCTCGGTCGCAATCGCCTCGCCGGCGCGAATCGACCGCGACAACATCCTGCGCGCCTCGCTATGGGCGCTGAAGCGCGCCGTGGTGGCTTTGCCCGAGGCGCCCCGCCACGTCTTCGTCGACGGCCGCGACCGCCTCGACACGGCCTGCGACTGCGAGGCCGTGATCGGCGGCGACGGCATCGTGCTGTCGATCGCCGCAGCCTCCATCGTCGCCAAGGTGACGCGCGACCGCCTGATGTGCGCGCTGGCGCAGGATTGCCCCGGCTACGGTTTCGAGCAGCACAAGGGCTACGGCGTCCCCGAGCATCTCGATGCCCTCAACCGCCTCGGCCCCACCGTCCACCACCGCAGCTTCTTCGCGCCGGTCGCGGCGGCGCGTGCCAAGCACATGCCCTGGACCGTCGAGCCGGTGCAGGACCTGTTCTCGGTCACCGAGGCCGAGGTGCAGGTGGAAGCGAGCGTCGAGGTCGACGCCTCGGCAAACCTCTAAGGTCCCGTCCCACTGTTTCCACATCGTCATGGCCAGGCACAGCCGTCCGAAGGACGGCGTCGCTCCGCTCGCCCATGTCCCGGCCATCCACGTCTTTGCGGCCAGCTCAGAAGAACGTGGATGCCCGGGACAAGCCCGGGCATGACGAGCAGACCGAAGTTGCCACGACGCGCAGCGCCCCTTATCAAAGTAGTCGTGAGCGAATAGGGCCGGCTGGACGGGTTGGCTGCATCTTTCGGACGTTGCATGCGGTTTACCTCCCTGGTCATCGAGCTCATTCGCGCCCGGCCGCGGCTGATCGTCTGGATCGCCGTGCTGCTGCAGGCCTTGATGTGGCTGTTCGTGGCGCTGGTGTTTTACCGCAGCCCGCCCGGCTCTCTGGCGACGCTGCTGGCCTTCGGTCGGGAATACCAGGTCGGTACCGATCTCGGCCCGCCCCTGCCGGTCTGGCTCGCCGACATCGCCTATCGCCTCGCCGGCGGCCACATGTTCGGCGTCTATGTGCTCGCCCAGCTCTGCGAGATCGCGACCTTCATCGCGCTTTATCATCTCTCCCGCGCGGTGGTCGGCTCGCAGCAGGCGGTGCTCGCCGTGCTCCTGACCATGACCGTCCTCGCCTTCTCCTCGTCCGCGCTCGATTTCGGCCCGCTCGTGCTGGCGCGGCCGCTCTGGGCGCTTCTTCTGCTGCATTCCTGGCAGATCATCGGCCAGCGCCGCGGCAATGCCTGGTTCGCCTGGTCGATCGAGGCGGGCCTCTTGCTGCTGACGACGCCCGCGGCGGTCTTCCTGCTCCTCCTGCTCGTTGTCTTCGCGCTCTCGACCGCGGGCGGCCGCCGCACGCTGCGTGCGCTCGATCCGCTGTTCGCCCTGATCGTGGTCGCCGTGCTGGCGCTGCCCTATGCGGCCTGGCTCATGCGCGCCGAGACGCTGGTGCTGCCGACCTTGCCGCAAATGGCCGAGCTGAACGCCCGCGCGCTCCACGCGGCCTGGCTGCTCGGCGGGCTCGTGCTCGGTGCGGCCGCGATTCCCGCGCTGAGCTTCCTCAACGCCGGTCTGTTCGTCGCCAAGGGCGAGGAGGCGCCGATCATCTATCGCCCGCCGGTCGAGCCGCTCGCGCGCAGCTTCGTCTATTTCTTCGCGCTGGCGCCTGCGCTCGGCGCCGTGCTGATCTCGGGCCTGCTCGGGCTCGAAACCGTCGTCGGCGGCGCCGGCGTCGTGCTGGTCTTGTCCGGGCTCGCCGTGGTCGTCGCGGCCGGCGACCTCATCGCGATGCGCCGCGCGCGGATGCTGCGCACGGTATGGGCTGCCGCCGTCGTCGCGCCCGCCGTCGGCGTGGTGCTCGCCGTCCTGTTCCTGCCCTGGACCGGCGCCAACGAGGTTGCGACCTCGATGCCGGCGCGCGCCATCTCGGATTTCTTCGACGAGAGCTTTGCCCGCCGCACCAACCACCGCCTGCGCGCGGTTGCCGGCGAGACCCAGCTCGCCAGCCTGATCACGCTGCATTCCGGCCGGCCGCATCTCTTCATCGACGCCGACCCTGCGCGGACGCCGTGGATCAATCAGACCAAATTCGCCGAGACCGGGGGCGTCGTGGTCTGGCGTGCCTCCGACACCGCCGGCACCCCTCCGCCCGAGATTCTCAAGCGCTTCCCCGGCATCGTGCCGGAAGTGCCGCGTGCCTTCGAATGGCTGGTGACCGGCCGCCAGGGATTGTTGCGCATCGGCTGGGCCATCGTGCGGCCGAAGGGGTCGTGAGGGAGATCTCGTGCCCCGGACGCTGCGCAGCGCAAAGCGGTGCGCTGCAGAGCCGGGGCCCATCTCGCCGCATCGTACTGTGCTGCTTTCTGGGTCCCGGCTCTGCGGAGCGTCACCATAGCGTGTCGAAGACGCGCGTAGACGCGCTTGTGGTGCCGCACAGCGTCCGGGACACGAGACCTAGCTAACCGCCAGCACCTTCGCGATCGCGCGCAGATCCTGCCAGGCCAGCCGCTTGTACGACGGCGAGCGCAGCAGATAGGCCGGATGGAACGTCGGCAGCGCGCGGATGGTGCGCTGGCCGGTCTCGTAGTCGAACCAGCGTCCGCGCGTGCGCATGATGCCTTCGCGGGTCGACAGCAGCGTCTGCGTCGAGGGATTGCCGAGCGTCACCAGCAGATCCGGATTCACCAGCTCGATCTGGCGCTGGATGAAGGGCAGGCAGATTTGCGTCTCCTGCGGCGTCGGCGTGCGGTTGCCGGGCGGCCGCCAGGGAATGACGTTGGCGATGTAGGCGGTGGTGCGGTTGAGGCCGATCGCCCCGATCATGAGGTCGAGCAGCTTGCCGCTGCGCCCGACGAAGGGCAGTCCCTCGATGTCCTCGTCGCGCCCCGGCGCCTCGCCGACGAACATGATGCGCGCCTGCGGATTGCCGTCGGCGAACACCAGCCTTGTCGCGGTATGCTTCAGCGCGCAGCCCTCGAAATTCTGCATCAGCTCGCGCAGCGCCTCCAGCGTCGGCGCGGTGCGCGCGGCCTCGCGTGCCGAGGCGATGGCGACATCAGGTGCGGGCGCGGCTTCGCCGCGCATGACGGCGGGCGCCGCAACCGGCCGCGGCGCCTCGACCGGAGGGGCCGCGCGCGGGGCCGGCGGCGGGGCATCTAATTCCGCCAGGCGGTCGATCGGTTCCTCCGCGAGCGCGCAGTCGACACCCGCCTCCAGATAGAAGGCGAGCAGCTCTCGGACGGTGGGTGCGGGTTCGGGGATCATGGGAAAGTCTGACTTTATATCACCTTGGACGGCCTTGCATCCCACCGGGATGCATTTCCGAGGTTGTCCTACCCGGAAAAATCGGAAACAAGAGGGCGCAAACGACCGAAGACCGTCTCAAGGGCTGAGATCAGATGAGCACCGAAGAACTTCCCCCGCGCGAATCCATGGAATTCGACGTCGTCATCGTCGGCGCCGGCCCCTCGGGCCTGGCGGCCGCGATCCGGCTGAAGCAGATCAACGCCGATCTCAACGTCGTCGTCGTGGAGAAGGGCTCCGAGGTCGGCGCGCATATTCTCTCGGGCGCCGTGATCGACCCGGCCGGGCTCGACAAGCTCATTCCGGACTGGCGCGGGGATTCCGACTGCCCGCTGAAGACGCAGGTCAAGGATGATCGCTTCTACTGGATGACCGGCGGCGGCGCGATCAAGCTGCCGAACTTCATGATGCCGCCGCTGATGGACAACCATCACTGCTATATCGGCTCGCTCGGCAATGTCTGCCGCTGGCTGGCGCGCAAGGCGGAGGCGCTCGGCGTCGAGATCTATCCGGGCTTTGCCGCCGCCGAGGTGCTCTATGACGAGCAGGGCGCAGTGAAGGGCATCGCCACCGGCGACATGGGCATCGGCCGCGACGGCAAGCCGAAGGATTCCTTTACCCGCGGCATGGAATTGCTCGGCAAGTACACGCTGTTCGCCGAAGGTGCCCGCGGCAGCCTGACCAAGCAGCTCATCAGCAAGTTCGCGCTCGACGCCAAGAGCGAGCCGGCGAAGTTCGGCATCGGCCTGAAGGAAGTCTGGCAGATCGATCCCGCCAAGCACCAGAAGGGCCTGATCCAGCATTCGTTCGGCTGGCCGCTCGACCTGAAGACGGGCGGCGGCTCGTTCCTCTACCATTACGACGACAACCTCGTCGCCGTCGGCTTCGTCGTGCATCTGAACTACGACGATCCCTATCTCTCGCCGTTCGACGAATTCCAGCGCTTCAAGACGCACCCCTCGATCCGCAACACCTTCGAAGGCGCCAAGCGGCTCGCCTATGGTGCGCGCGCGATCACCGAGGGCGGCTATCAGTCGGTTCCGAAGCTGAGCTTCCCCGGCGGTGCGCTGGTCGGCTGCGCGGCCGGCTTCGTCAACGTGCCGCGCATCAAGGGCGTGCACAACGCGATGGGCACCGGCATGCTGGCGGCGGAACACCTCGCGGCTGCGCTCGCGGCCGATCGCGCCAATGACGAGCTGATCGAATATGAGAACGCCTGGCGCTCCTCGTCGGTCGGCAAGGATCTGTTCCTGGTCCGCAACGTCAAGCCGCTGTGGTCGAAGTTCGGCACCGTGCTCGGCGTCGCGCTCGGTGGCTTCGACATGTGGTGCAACACGCTGTTCGGCACCTCGCTGTTCGGCACCCAGTCGCATGCCAAGCCCGATCGCGCCACGCTCGATCCGGCCAAGAGCCACGCGCCGAAGAACTACCCGAAGCCGGACGGCAAGATCTCCTTCGACAAGCTGTCGTCGGTGTTCCTGTCCAACACCAATCATGAGGAGGACCAGCCGGTCCATCTCAAGGTCGCGGACATGAACCTGCAGAAAACCTCGGAGCACGACGTGTTCGCCGGTCCCTCGAACCGGTATTGCCCTGCCGGCGTCTATGAATGGGTCGAGGAGGGCGCGAGCCCGCGCTTCCAGATCAACGCCCAGAATTGCGTCCACTGCAAAACATGCGACGTGAAGGACCCCAACGGCAACATCACCTGGGTTCCGCCGGAGGGCGGTGGCGGCCCGAACTACGAGGCGATGTAAGAGCGGGCCAATCGGAGCGGGCTCAGAGCGAACCGGTCACAAAAGGTGATCCGGCCGCACGTTCGCGTGAGGACCCGGGCGCGGCCACCTGCCGCGGCCACGATAAGGCCATACTGGCAGCGTCTTGGGGCGTTATAGGCCGATTTGGGGCGTGCGGAGGGGATCGTCCGGCCCGAATCCTTGCGGTGAAGCGCCAAAAGCGGCATTGTCGGCCCGACGGTTCCGGGTCCCGATGCCACCGGCCGCGTTCGCATGCGAGACGGCCTTCTGCTGCAAACCCAGGCACTACCAACTCAAGGCGAGCCCTGATGTTCTCAAATCGTTTCAACCGCTGGACTGTTGCCGCCATCGCCCTCATGGGCACAGCGATCGCGACGGTCCCCGGCGCGGTCCTGGCGCAGACGCCGGATCACCCGGCCGATACGGCGGCGCAGTTTCCGACCCGAAACGATCTGAAGTCCCTCACCGGTGCCGGCAGCTATCTTGCCGCCCGCCATGCCAGCGTCGAGCGCGATGCGGCTTCGGCGGCAGCCTTTTACCGCTCTGCGCTCCGCACCGATCCCAAGAACAACGAGCTGCTTGACCGTGCCTTCATCTCGTCGGTCGCCGACGGCGACATCGACGAGGCGGTCAAGCTCGCCGAGCGCATCCTCACCATCGACAAGACCAACCGCGTCGCGCGTCTCGTCGTTGGCGTGCATGACCTGAAGCTGAAGAAGTACGCGACCGCGCAGAGCAACATCAACCAGTCGATCCGCGGCCCGATTACCGATCTCGTCGCCACGCTGCTGTCGGGCTGGGCCGCCTACGGCGCCGGCGATGCCAAGGGCGGCGTCGCCACCATCGACAAGCTCGCCGGTCCCGAATGGTATCCGCTGTTCAAGGACCTGCACGCCGGCATGATCCTCGAACTCGCCGGCAAGGAGAAGGATGCCGGCACCCGCTTCGAGCGCGCCTACAAGCTCGACGATTCCATGCTGCGCGTCACCGAGGCCTATGCGCGCTGGCTGTCGCGCAACAAGGATTCGGCCGCGGCGACCAATGTCTACCAGGCCTTCGACAAGAAGCTCGCCCGCCATCCGCTGATCGTGGAAGGTCTGCGCGACACCAAGGCCGGCAAGAAGCTGCCGCCGCTGGTCGATTCCGCGCAGGCCGGCGCTGCCGAAGCGCTCTACGGCATCGGCGCCACCCTGACCCGCCGCGGCGGCGAGGATCTGGCGCTGGTCTATCTCCAGCTCTCGCTCTATTTGCAGCCGACGCATCCGCTGGCGCTGCTCTCGCTCGCCGATCTCTATGAATCGGTGAAGCGGCCGCAGATGGCGATCAAGGTCTATGAGCGCGTGCCGGCGACTTCGCCGCTGAAGCGCAACGCGCAGATCCAGCTCGCCATTGACCTCGATTCGGCCGACCGCACCGACGAGGCGATCAAGATCCTCAAGGGCGTCACGACCGAGGATGCCAAGGATCTCGAGGCCATCATGGCGCTCGGCAATATCGAGCGCGGCCGCAAGAAGTTCGGTGACTGCGGCGCGACCTATTCGCGCGGCATCGAGGCGCTGCAGCCCGGCAACGACAAGGCCAACAGCGTCTGGTACTACTATCGCGGCATCTGCGAGGAACGCTCGAAGGAGTGGGCCAAGGCCGAAGCCGACATGAAGAAGGCGCTCGAGCTGCAGCCCGATCAGCCCCATGTCCTCAACTATCTCGGCTATTCCTGGATCGACCAGGGCGTGAATCTCGACGAAGGCATGAAGATGATCAAGCGCGCCGTCGAGCAGCGTCCCGACGACGGCTACATCGTCGACTCCCTCGGCTGGGCCTATTACCGCATCGGCAATTACGAAGAGGCGGTGAAGAACCTCGAGCGCGCGATCGACCTCAAGCCGGAAGATCCCACCATCAACGATCACCTCGGCGACGCCTATTGGCGCGTCGGCCGCACGCTGGAGGCCAAATTCCAGTGGTCGCACGCCCGCGATCTCAAGCCCGAGCCGGATGATCTCCCGAAGATCGAGGCCAAGATCGCCAACGGTTTGACCGACGACAATTCGAATTCTTCCGCGGCGCAGGCCGAGAAGAAGAAGGACGACGGCAAGGGCGGCTGATCCGCATGATCCGGAAAAGTGTGCAGCGGTTTTCCGACAAGATCATGCGCGACAAAGAAAGTGCGTTTGGGGGCTGATCGTCAATGCCGGCGTTGATTGAAGAGGGACGGGCGAAGGTCAATCTGAGCCTTCGCGTCGTCGGCCGTCGTGCGGACGGCTATCATGATCTCGAAAGCGTGGTCGCGTTCGCCGATTGTGCGGATCGGCTCACGCTGGAGCCGGGCGGCGAGCTGAAGCTCACCACCACCGGGCCGCTTGCCGCGGCCTGCGGCGATGCCAGCGACAATCTCGTGTTCAAGGCGGCCAAGCTTCTGGCAGAGGCAGTGCCGGGCCTGAAGCTCGGTGCCTTCGCGCTCGACAAGGTGCTTCCCGTGGCCGCTGGCATCGGTGGCGGCTCGGCCGACGCCGCAGCGGCGCTGCGCCTGCTGGCCCGCCTCAACAATCTCCCGCTCGACGATCCGCGCCTGCAGCAGGTCGCACTCGCGACCGGTGCCGACGTGCCGGTGTGCCTGTTCTCGCGCGCCTGCGACATGACCGGCGTCGGCGAGCAGTTGCTGCCGCTCGCCTTGCCGAGCATGCCCTGCGTGATGGTCAATCCGCGCGTGCCCGTCGCCACCAAGGAGGTGTTTCAGGAGCTCGGCCTGCGCAACGGAGAGCTCCTGGTCGGCGCCACCTCGGTGCTGGACGCCCCGGCCTGGCCGGACGAGGGCGGCTCGATCACTGATTGGGTCGACGTTCTCGAAACCGTCGCCAATGATCTCGAAGCGCCGGCGATGCGGATCGAGCCGGTGATCGGCGAGGTGCTGGACGCGCTGCGCGATTCCGCCGGCGTCAAGCTCGCGCGCATGTCCGGCTCCGGTGCGACATGCTTTGCGATCTATGGCGCGCCCACCGATGCCCATGCCGCCGCCGAAAGGATCAGGCGCGATCATCCCGGCTGGTGGGTGCATGCGGGAACGTTGAGCTAGGTGGTGCCGTAGTGCCGTAGGGTGGGCAAAGGCGCGACAGCGCCGTGCCCACGATCTTTCCGATACGGCGACAGATGCGTGGGCACGCTCCGCTTTGCCCATCCTACGGCCGCGGAGCCTGTTACGGCAGCGCGGCTAACCCGCGCCGTCCCCGGCCAATCCCAGGAACCGCCGGATCTCACCCAGCACCTCCTGCGGCTTGTCGTGTTGCAGCCAGTGCCCTGCGCCGGCGATGGTCTCCATGCGCGCGTTCGGGAAGTAGCGCTCCAGGCCTGCCGCTTTCGCGCCCGCCAGAAAGCTCTCGCCGGCATTGAGCAGCAGCGTCGGGCAGGCGATCCGCGACCACAGCGCGACATGATCGTCCGGCCAGAGCCGGTGCGGCGCGGAGGCGCGCTGATAGGGATCGAACTTCCAGCTATAGGTGCCGTCCTCGTTCTGCCGGGCGCCGTGGGTGGCGAGGTGCAGCGCAAGCTCGCGGGACAGCCGCTTGTTGTGCAGCACCATCTGCGCGGCGGCATCCGTGAGGGTCGCATAGCGGCGCGGCGTGCGATCGTGCAGCTTGTCGAGCTGGCTGACCCATTTGCCGATGCGCTCGTGCGTCGGCGCCTTCGGCGAATCCGGCAGCATGGTCACACCGTCGAGGACGACCAGCTTGGTGACGCGCTCGGGGAATGAGCCCGTAAAGATCAGGCTCACCATGCCGCCCATCGAATGGCCGATGAGGGTCACCTGAGGCGCGCCAATGCTGCGAACGAGCTGGGCGAGATCGTAGACATACTCGGTCAGCGCGTAGCTGCCGCCTTTGGTCCAGTCGGAATCGCCGTGGCCGCGCAGGTCGGGGGCGATGACGTGAAAATGCGGCTGCAGCGAGCGCGCGATGACGTCCCAGCTGCGGCAGTGATCGCGGCCGCCGTGAACCAGAATGAGAGGCGGCGCGTCTGCGTTGCCCCAGTCGGCATAATGCAGCCGCAGGCCGTGTGACTCGTAGTAGCGACTTTGCGGAGCGAGCATCGGGCCGTGATTCCTTGAATTGCGGTTATCTTCCCGCCGATGAGGCTGGTTGCCGTGTGACGGCCGTCAAATTCATGGTCAGCATGACGCCGGGCTTCGGAAGCTCCAGCACGGCAAACACCGTGCGAGCGGGCCGGTGCTCCCCCATCATCTCGACATAGGCTGTGTTCATCGCCTCGAAATCCGACATCTGCTTGAGAAACACATTGATGTGGGTGACGTGGTTGAGATCGGAGTCCACCGCAGCCAGCATGACCGCAAACGATCTGAAGATCTGCCGGGTCTGGGAGCCGACATCGGCGCCGACCAGTTGTCCCGTCGCCGGATCGAAGCCCGCAGTCCCGCCGATCCAGATCTGGTCACCGACTTTGGCGATGTGATTGTAGGGGCCGATCGGCTTTGGTGTGTTCGGCGGCGTCAGCGTTTCGACTCGTGATGTCATCGTACACCTCGCTTCATGACCCGCCCTCCAACGTACAATGGACAGTGCTCCGTCAGCCCTGAGCCGGGCGCCGCGCCAGGGCCAGCGTGAGGCCGAGCCCCGCGATGAACATTCCGGAGCCCTGCGTGAGACGCCGCATCAGCTGCGGCCGTCCGATCAGCTGCGTGCGCGTCGCGCTGGCCATCAGCACCACGACCACGTCGGCGAGCGTGTTCAGCGTCACCGAGATCGCGCCCAGCATGATGAATTGCAGCGTCGGGTTCGACCCCGCGGGGTCGAGGAATTGCGGAATGAAAGCGAGGAAGAACGCGGCGGTCTTCGGGTTCAGCGCCTCGACCAGCACGCCGTCGCGAAACGCGCGCTTGTCGCCGACAGCTGCGCTGTCAAGCGACAGCACGCGGCCGGCACTGCGGAACGTCTTGATGCCGAGCCAGACCAGATAAAGCGCACCGACGAATTTGACTGCGGTGAACAGTTCGGCGCTGGCCAGGATGATCGCGGAAATGCCGAGACTGCCGGCCACGACATGGACCATCCCGCCCAGCGCCGTGCCGGCGGTCGAGGCAAAGCCGCTTCCGCGCCCTTCCGACAAGGTTCGTGCCGCGACGTAGAAAATCCCGGGACCGGGAACGGCGGCAATGAGACAGGCAGCAGCCAGGAACAGCCAGAAATTCGTGTCGATCATCCCGTTTTCGTAGCGCAGCGCGCCGCGATTGCAAGGGTTTCTCGTTTAGCCCATCCGGCGGAAGATCGCGCTGGCATTCACGCCACCGAAGCCGAATCCATTGGAGATGGCATTCAGCATCGGCATCGGCCGCGCGTTGCCGGCGACGATGTCGATGCCATCGGCGCCCGGATCGGGGTTTTCGAGATTGAGCGTTGGCGGCGCGATCTGATCGCGCAGCGCGAGGATGGTGAAGATGGCTTCGAGGCCGCCGGCGGCGCCGAGCAGATGGCCGGTGGCCGATTTGGTCGCGCTGACCGCGATGTCTCGGTTGCGGCCGAACAGGGCGCCGATCGCGCCGAGCTCGCTCTCGTCGCCCGCCGGCGTCGAGGTCGCATGCGCGTTGAGGTGCTGCAGGTCGGCGGGTTCGAGTCTGGCCTGCCGGAGCGCGATCTCCATGGCGCGGCGGGCGCCGTCGCCATCGGGCGGGCCCGACGTCATGTGGTAGGCGTCCGCCGTGGTGCCGTAGCCGACGATTTCCGCGATCGGCGTCGCGCCGCGCGCAAGCGCATGCTCGAGATCCTCGATCACCAGGATGCCGGCGCCTTCGCCCATGACGAAGCCGTCGCGATTGCGATCGAACGGACGCGAGGCGCGCGCGGGTTCGTCGTTGAAGCTGCTGGACAATGCGCGCGCCGCGGCAAAGCCGCCGAGGCTGACGATGTCGATGCAGGCCTCCGCGCCGCCGCAGATCGCGACATCAGCTTCGCCCGCCCGGATCATGCGCGCGGCATCGCCGATCGCCTGCACGCCGGCGGCGCAGGCGGTGACGGGTGTGCCCAGCGCGCCCTTGTAGCCGTATTTGATCGAGACGTGGCCGCTCGCGAGATTGGCGAGGAAGGAGGGGATCGTGAACGGCGACAGCCGGCGCGCGCCGCGCTGCTCGGTGATGCGCACGGCGTCCGCCATCGCCGGAAAGCCGCCGACGCCGGAAGCGATGATCGTTGCGGTGCGTTCCAGCGCGCTCGCATCCTGCGGCGTCCATTTGGCCTGCGCCACCGCTTCTGCGGTGGCGAGCAGCGCGAACAGGATGAAGCGGTCCATCTTGCGCTGGTCTTTTGGCGCCGCGGCCTGTGCGGGATCGTAGCCGCCTTCGGCGTCATCGGCCTTGTCAGGCACGAGACCCGCGATGCGCGCGGGCAGCACATGCGCCCATTCGGGCAGCGGACGCAGCCCGCTCTGGCCGGCAAGCAGCCGGCGCCAGGACAGTTCGACACCGCAGCCGAGCGGCGACACGGCGCCCATTCCCGTCACGACGATACGACGCATGTCAGTCTCCCGCCGGCGCGACGGCCGGGTTCATGGCCTTGAGTGAGGCAAGCCGCGCGCGCAGGCCACTGCTGGCGCGCGGACCTGCGACGACGACGGCATTGGCGAGTGTGATCGGACGCATGCTGGCGGCGTCGACGACCACGGGATCGAGCGGACGGACGTCGTCCCGGTTCGCCAGCAGGATGGATTCGCCCTTCGGTGCGAGATGCTTGTTGCCGAAGGCGAGCAGCGCCGCGACCACGGGGAAGAAATCCCGCGCCTTGTCGGTCAGCACATATTCGTAGCGCGGCGGCCGCTCGTGATAGCGGCGGCGGACGAACATGCCGCTCGCTGTGAGATGGGCCAGCCGGCGCGACAGGATGTTCGGCGCGATGCCGAGGCTCTGCGAGAACTCGTCGAACTTCGTCGCGCCCTGGAACGCATCCCGCAGGATCAGGATGCTCCACCACTCGCCGACCGTCTCCACGGCGCGGCCGACGGGGCATTCCAGGATCGAGGGGGATTTCGGCTGCATGGCGCGGAACGTAGGGTAGTTACTTGCAAAATGCAAGTGACTGCGTGGCGAGCAGCAAGTCCGGTTGGAGCGAAAGGGCAACCCCAGCGGTGAAAAGGTGCGTTGGCGGTGAGGACGTGGTGTGGTGCGTACTGAACCGCGCTCGTGCCCCGGACGCAGCGCGGCGCTCCCGGCGATGCGAAGCATCGTCCGGTGCGATGCGCTGCAGAGCCGGGGCCCATGTTGCTGAGAGTAGTGAATGTCGCGTGGGTCCCGGCTCTGCACAGCAGCGTTTCACGCTGCAGCGCGTCCGGGACACGAGAGTACGCGGTGTCCTCGCGCCATCCTCCGTCATTGCGAGCGCAGCGAAGCAATCCGGAGTATTTCCACGAAGGGATTCTGGATTGCTTCGCTGCGCTCGCAATGACGGGGTGGAGGATATGGTGGCGAGACTATCTCACCGCCGTCGTCCCGGCGCAGGCCGGGACCCATAACCACAGGGAGTGGTTTGGGACCGGCTGGTCGATATCTGTACGAGCAACAGCGACCGTCGATGGATCACGCGGTATGGGTCCCGGCCTGCGCCGGGACGACACCGAGGATGGAGCAGACGGTGTGCCGCAAACGCGCGCTCAGTGCGACCTTGCCAGGCAGAACGCCACGACCTGCTCCAGTGCGCTCTTCATCGGCGAGGACGGGAACAGGGCCAGCGCGTCGACGGCCATGGCGCCGTAGTGCTGGGCGCGGCTCAGCGTGTCCTCGAGCGCGCGGTGCTTGTTCATCAGGCCGATGGCGTGATCGAGGTCGGTGTCGCCGATCTCGCCGCGCTCCAGCGCCCGGATCCAGAAGGCGCGCTCGGTGTCGTTGCCGCGGCGGAAGGCGAGCACCACGGGCAGCGTGATCTTGCCCTCGCGGAAATCGTCGCCGGTGTTCTTGCCGAGCTTTGCGCTCTTGCCGCCGTAATCGAGCACGTCGTCGACGAGCTGGAAGGCGATGCCGAGATTCATGCCGACCGAGCGGCAGGCGGTCTGCTCGGCCTTCGGGCGGTTGGCGATGACGGGGCCGACCTCGCAGGCCGCGGCGAACAGCTCGGCGGTCTTGCCGCGGATCACGGCGAGATATTCGTCCTCGGTGGTCGCGGTGTTCTTGGCGGCGGCGAGCTGCATCACCTCGCCCTCGGCGATGGTGGCGGCGGCAGCAGACAGGATGTCGAGCGCGCGCAGCGAACCGACCTCGACCATCATGCGGAACGCCTGACCGAGCAGGAAGTCGCCGACCAAGACGCTGGCCTCGTTGCCCCAGAGCATGCGCGCCGACAGCTTGCCGCGGCGCATCTCGCTCTCGTCGACGACGTCGTCGTGGAGCAGGGTGGCGGTGTGCATGAACTCGACGGACGCGGCGAGCTTGATGTGGCCGTCGCCGGTGTAGCCGGCGAGGTTGGCCATGGCGAGCGTCAGCATCGGACGCAGGCGCTTGCCGCCGGAGGAGATCAAATGGTTGGCGACCTCCGGGATCATGGTCACGTCCGAGCCGGTCCGCGACAGGATGGTGGCGTTGACGCGCTCCATGTCAGGGGCGACAAGGGCAACCAGCTCTTCGATCGACGCGCCGGGAGTTTCGAAAGGTACGATGACGGCCACGCCGGTCTCCAATATTTGCCCCGGAGGGGCTATTCTGATGGAAATACAATAGAAACTGGCGGCGGATGCGGCAAGGGCCGCGGAACCATTGACATTTGCCCCTTTTCACCCCCTCCAGGCAGGAGATTTGCGTTTTGCGTGAACTGGTTCGGACCAACGATATGGTGCTGGTGTCGGCGATCGGCGCGCTGCTCGACGGCGCCAATATCCATCATCTGGTGCTGGACCAGAACATGAGCATCATCGAGGGCTCGCTCGGCATCCTGCCGCGCCGGATCCTGGTCCATGAGGACGACGCCCAGGAGGCGAGGGCACTCCTCACCGAGGCCGGCCTCAGCCACGAACTGCGCGGCGATGATTGAGGCCGTAGCAGACATTACCGAGGACGCCTTTCTCGGCGGGCAGTTGCTGCTGAGGCAGAAGCGGACCGGCCATCGCGCCGGGCACGATGCGATCCTGCTGGCGGCGGCGACACAGGCCAGGGCGGGCGACCGCGTGGTCGATCTCGGCGCCGGGATCGGCACGGCAGGCCTCGCGCTCGCCCGCCGCGTGGCGGGGATCAGGCTCAGCCTGATCGAGATCGATCCGGAACTGGCGCAGCTCGCGCGTGCCAATGCCGCGGCCAACGCGATTCCCGCCGAGGCCATCGTGCTCGACGTCACCGCGGACGCGCAGGCCTTTTCGGAACACGGGCTGGTGCCCGACAGCGTCGATGCCGTGCTGATGAACCCGCCCTTCAACGATCCCGCGCGCCATCGCGGCTCGCCGGATCAGATGCGACACACCGCGCATGTGGCGAGCGAAGAGACGCTGCATGCCTGGGTGCATGCAGCACGGCGTATCCTCCGATCGAATGGCGCGCTGACCCTGATCTGGCGTGCAGATGGGATCGCCGATGTCATGGCAGCGCTGTCACGCGGCTTCGGCAGCCTCGCGATCCTGCCGGTTCATGGCGAAGCTGGAAAGCCGGCGATCCGCGTGCTGGTGCGCGCGATCAAAGGCGGCAGGGCCCCGACGCGATTGCTGCCGGGCCTTATGCTCAATGACGAGTCAGTCGTGCCTAAAAAAGAGGTGAAGGATATTCTGGAGGGGAGGGCGGCCTTGCCGCTGGCGGAGCCGTGACGGCTTACTGCGGAAGCGATTCCGTCTGCTGTTCAGACGAGGACGTGAAGCGGATAGCCGTGAAAAGCGCACCGATCAGCAGCAGCAGCAGATAGATCTTCATGGCGTTTCCTCCGCTGCCTATTGCAGCTTCCCAACCGGGATTCTGCAAAACACGTTCCAGGCACTTTCAATGACACTCGCGTGATAAGAAATGGTTAATCAGAGGTAAGGGCATGGCCGAACAATTGAACGATCGTGGGAGTTCCGGCCTGGCCGACAAGCTCATGCAATATCTGCCGGCACGCTTCCGTCCCGGCACGGCGGTGGTGCCGGTGGTGCGGCTGTCCGGCGTGATCGGCGCGGTGACGCCGCTACGTCCGGGCATGACGCTCGCGGGCGTCGCGCGCGTGCTGGAGCGGGCCTTCTCGATGCGGAATGCCAAGGCGGTGGCGCTGGTGATCAACTCGCCCGGCGGCTCGCCGGTGCAGTCGCGCCAGATCTATCTGCGCATCAAGCAGCTCGCGGCGGAGAAGAAGCTGCCGGTGCTCGTCTTCGTCGAGGACGTCGCTGCCTCCGGCGGCTACATGATCGCCTGCGCCGGTGATGAGATCTTCTGCGATCCGTCCTCGATCCTCGGCTCGATCGGCGTGGTCGGCGGCAGCTTCGGCTTCCAGGAGGCGATCAAGCGGCTCGGCATCGAGCGGCGCCTCTACACGGCGGGTGCGCACAAGGCGATGCTCGATCCGTTCCTGCCCGAAAACCCCGATGACGTCGCGAAGCTCAAGGCGATCCAGCGCGAGATCCACGACATCTTCATCGCGCTGGTGAAGGAGAGCCGCGGTAACAGGCTGAAGGGCGCCGACGACACCCTGTTCACGGGCGAATACTGGGCCGGCGACAGCTCGATCGCGCTGGGGCTTGCCGACGGCATCGGCGATCTCCGCTCAACTCTTCGTGCCCGCTATGGCGAGAAGGTTCTCACCCCCGTGATCGCCCAGCCGACCGGCCTGCTGTCGGGCCTTTTCGGGCGGAAAGCGCCCGGCGCGGGCCAGCTTTTGGCCATGGAATCAATGGCCGGTCTGCCGGACGAGCTGATCTCCGCGGTCGAGACGCGGGCCATTTGGGCGAAATTCGGGTTCTAGCCGTCGGTAGTCCCCGCGCCATTTGGCCCGGGGTCTGCCGATTGCGGTGCAGGCCGGTCTGCGCGAGAATGCGCGTGGGGGCTGAGCACTAGACAAGGATCGACAGATGCCGCCGTTCGTCGCTTTCGCGGGCGTCCTGGGCGGGCTTGCCGTGGTCCGCTGGGCCTACAAGACCGCCGTCCGGATCAACCAGGAGCTGGAGGAGATGCGCCTGTCGCGCGTCGCCGAGGCTGCCCGCATGGGGGATATCCAGACGCTGAAACGCGACCCCGTGACCGGGGCTTACCGGCCCGGTTAGCCCCTCCACACATCGCCGCCGTAGGGTGGGCAAAGGCGCTCTTGCGCCGTGCCCACCAATTCCCCGGTGGCGACAGGTGGTGGGCACGCTTCGCTTTGCCCACCCTACGGCACTGTCCGGGATGAGGGCCTGATCGGCCCGAATCCGCCCCCTTTGCCTTGATTCCCATCCCTGCCGTCGATACGGTCCCGCGCGATTCAAAACCCCCGCGAGAGCCTGATCTGACGATGGACGCCTCATTGCCCGCCCATATGCGCCCGGAACGCTCGTTCCAGGGCTTCATCCTCGCGCTCCAGCGATTCTGGGCCGAGCAGGGCTGCGTGATCCTGCAGCCCTACGACATGGAGATGGGCGCGGGCACCTTCCATCCGGCGACCACGCTGCGCGCGCTCGGGCCAAAACCCTGGAACGCGGCCTATGTGCAGCCCTCGCGCCGGCCCAAGGACGGCCGCTACGGCGAGAATCCGAACCGGATGCAGCACTATTACCAGTTCCAGGTGATCATGAAGCCGTCGCCGCCGAACCTTCAGGAGCTGTACCTGAAGTCGCTGGCCGCGATCGGCATCGATTCCGCCGTGCACGACATCCGCTTCGTCGAGGACGATTGGGAGAGCCCGACGCTGGGCGCCTGGGGCCTCGGCTGGGAGTGCTGGTGCGACGGCATGGAGGTGAGCCAGTTCACCTATTTCCAGCAGGTCGCCGGCTTCGAATGCGCGCCGGTCGCGGGCGAGCTCACCTACGGGCTCGAGCGCCTCGCGATGTACGTGCAGGGCGTCGACCGCGTCTACGACCTCAACTTCAACGGCCGCGACGGTGACCAGAAGGTCACCTATGGCGACGTCTTCCTGCAGGCCGAGCGTGAATATTCGAAGCACAATTTCGAAGTCGCCGACACCGCGATGCTGTTCGAGCAGTTCAAGATGGCGGAAGCCGCCTGCCGGAAATATCTCGACGCCGGCTGGAAGGACGGCAAGCGCGAGGCGCATCTGATGGCACTGCCGGCCTACGACCAGTGCATCAAGGCGAGCCACGTCTTCAACCTGCTCGACGCGCGCGGCGTGATCTCCGTGACCGAGCGGCAGAGCTACATTCTTCGCGTGCGAGAGCTGGCCAAGGCCTGCGGCGAGGCCTGGATCCACACTGAAGCGGGCGGAGCGGCCTGATGCCCGAACTTTTGCTTGAACTGTTCTCGGAAGAGATCCCCGCGCGCATGCAGGCCAAGGCGGCCGACGATCTGCGCCGCATGGTCACCGACAAGCTCGTCGCCGAAGGCCTCGTCTACGAAGGCGCGAAGGCCTTCGCGACGCCGCGCCGCCTCGCGCTCACCGTGCACGGCATCCCCACGCGCCAGCCTGACCTCAAGACCGAGCGCCGCGGACCGAAAGTCGGCGCGCCCGATGCGGCCGTGCAGGGCTTCCTGAAGGCGACGGGCTTGAAGTCGCTGGACGAAGCCAAGATCCAGCGCGATCCCAAGGGCGATTTCTACATCGGCTTGATCGAGAAGCCCGGCCGCGACGCCATCGACGTGCTCGCGGAAATCCTGCCCGTCATCATCCGCACCTTCCCCTGGCCGAAATCGATGCGCTGGGGCGCGCGTTCGGGCAAGCCGGGCTCGCTGAGCTGGGTGCGCCCGTTGCACGCGATTACAGCGACCTTCGGGCCCGAGACGGAAGAGCCCGATGTCGTGAAGTTCGAGGTCGACGGCATCGAGACCGGCCAGACAACGTATGGCCATCGCTTCATGGCACCGGCTGCAATCAACGTGCGCCGCTTCGAGGATTATGAGGCGAAGCTGAAGGCTGCAAAGGTCATCCTCGATCCGCAGGCGCGCAAGGACATCATCTTCGAAGACGCCAAGGAGCTGACCTTCGCGCAGGGCCTTGAGCTGGTCGAGGATCAGGTGCTGCTCGACGAGGTCTCCGGCCTCGTCGAATGGCCCGTCGTCATGATGGGATCGTTCGAGGCCGAATATCTCGCGATCCCGGAAGAAGTGATCCGCGCCACCATCCGCAACAACCAGAAGTGCTTTGTCGTCAGGGATTCCAAGACCGGCAAGCTGACCAACAAGTTCGTCCTCACCGCCAACATCGAAGCGACCGACGGCGGCAAGGTCATCGTCTCCGGCAACGAGCGCGTGATCCGTCCGCGCCTGTCCGATGCGAAGTTCTTCTACGAGACGGACCTGAAGACCAGGCTCGAGGATCGTCTGCCGAAGTTCGAGCAGATCGTGTTCCACGAGAAGCTCGGCACCCAGGCTGCGCGCATCAAGCGCATCGAGCGCCTCGCCGCCGAGATCGCGCCGCTGGTCGGTGCCGATGTCGCCAAGGCGACGCGCGCCGCGCATCTGGTGAAGGCGGATTTGCTGACCGAAGTCGTCGGCGAATTCCCTGAGGTGCAGGGCCTGATGGGCAAGTACTACGCGCTGGCGCAAGGAGAGGATGCCTCTGTCGCGGCCGCGTGCGAGGAGCACTACAAGCCGCAGGGCCCGACCGATCGCGTGCCGACCGATCCGGTCAGCGTTGCCGTCGCGCTCGCGGACAAGCTCGATACGCTGGTCGGCTTCTGGGCCATCGACGAGAAGCCGACCGGCAGCAAGGACCCCTATGCGCTGCGTCGTGCGGCGCTGGGTGTGATCAGGCTGATCGTCGAAAACGGCCTGCGCCTGTCGCTTATGAAGGTGGCGGCGTCGGCGCTCGCCGGTCTGTCGGTGAAGCCGGCCGATGCCACGAGGCTGCCGAGCGATCTCCTCGCCTTCTTCGCCGACCGCCTGAAGGTCCAGCTCCGTGAGCAGGGCGCGCGGCACGATCTCGTTGACGCCGTGTTCGCGCTCGGCGGCCAGGACGATCTCCTGATGATCGTCCGCCGCGTCGAGGCGCTCGGAAAATTCCTCGACAGCGACGACGGCAAGAACCTGCTCGCCGGCACCAAGCGCGCCAGCAACATCCTCTCGATCGAGGAAAAGAAGGACAAGCGCACGTTCGAGGGTGCGCCCGATGCCGCGCTCTACAGCCTCGCTGAGGAGAAGGCGCTGGCGAAGGCGATCGGCGAGGTCAAGGCGGAAGCCAGCGCTGCCGTCGCCAAGGAAGACTTTGCTGCTGCTATGAGCGCGATGGCAAAGCTGCGTCCGCCCGTGGATGCGTTCTTCGACAAGGTTCGCGTCAACGACGACGATGCCAAGGTGCGCGAGAACCGCCTGAAGCTGCTCGGCGAGATCCGCAGCGCCACGCGCGCGGTGGCGGATTTCTCGAAGATCCAGGACTAAGCCGGTCTCGTGGCCCGGACGCAGCGCAGCGCCGCGTGGCGGTGCGCTGCAGAGCCGGGGCCCATGCCGCTGCAAAGAAAGATTCTGGGTCCCGGCTCTGCGCCGCAACGCTTACGCGCTGCGTCGCGTCCGGGACACGAGAGCGTGCACGTACAGCACACAAAAATGCCCTGCCCAGCGGGGGGAAACCGGGCAGGGCCTGATGTCCGATTTATACTGCTCGCGCCAGCCTGATTGATGTGACGCGCCGGACATCTAGTTGAACGCCAGCGTTTTCAAGCGAAGTGGATACCGGTTCGCGTGAAGAAAACGCGTCCAGATGAAGTCTAGTCCATCACCTCGACGATGCGGCGTGAGCGCGGCTCGACCAGCACGGTCTCGCCGTTCACGACGGTGTAGCGATAGGTGGTGGCACCGAAACGTTGCGGCACGTCATAATAGGTAATGCCGCTTTCAGGTAAGGTGGCACCGACCACCACGCGATCCGGGACACGGAAGGCCGGCACACGTTGTTCGACGACATAGTCGCGGAAAGCCGGCCGCTGTTCGACCGCTATCGTCGGGCCGCTGTCGACCACGACCGGCGCACGTCCGATCGTGACGCCGCTTTGCGCCTGCGCCGCCAGGGGCGAGCCGATGGCGGCCGCGAGCGCTGCCAGAGCAAGAATCCTGTTCCGCATGCAAAACTCCTTCGACGTGATTCTTCGGAAGCGCCAGTGGCGCGACCGGTTGCCAATGCATGCGTCCTGGCAATGTTCCGGGGAATGCATGCCGCATACGCGGCAATTTCGGGCAGTTTTCGCGAAGGCGGGAACTCGCATTGCGCTTGTGCGTCTCTACTCGCGGAACCGGGGCCGCTATGATCCGCCCGCGATTCGCCTCACCTCCACAGAAAGATCGTTCATGCACATCACCGTCGCCCACATTTCGCCGATCCTGTCGTTGATTGCGGGCGTGCTCATCCTGATCATGCCGCGGCTGCTCAACCTGATCGTCGCGATCTTCCTCATCGTCAACGGCGCGATCGGGCTCGGGCTCCTGAAGTGGCTCCACCTCTAGGGGTTCATTTTCCGGAACAGTCCGACTTGCGCGGGCCTGCCCAAAGTGGTGTAAGGCGCGCGATTTCCCATTCCTCTCGCAGGTTGTGTGCAAGCTATGGCCAAAGCCGCCTCGAAGCCTTCTAAAACTGCAGCGAAATCAAAGCCCTCCGCCAAGGCGAAGGCCGCGCCGGCAGCGCGCAAGGCACTCGCCAAGAGTGCCGTGAAGAGCGCTCCGAAGCCGGTGGCCAAAGCGCCCGCAAAGCCCGCAGCCAAGCCGGCGGTAAAGCCGGCCGCGAAGGCTGTGACCAAGCCGGTCGCCGCGAAGCCGGCGCCGAAAAAGGCGGCGCCCGCCAAGGCTGCACCCGCCAAGGCGGCATCGGTCGCGGGCAAGGCCGGCAAATGGGTCTATACGTTCGGCGACGGCAAGGCCGAGGGCCGCACCGAGATGCGCGACCTGCTCGGCGGCAAGGGCGCCAACCTCGCCGAGATGGCCAATCTCGGCCTTCCCGTGCCTCCCGGCTTCACCATCCCGACCTCGGTCTGCACCTACTTCTACGCCCACGACAAGTCCTACCCGAAGGAGTTGCAGGCGCAGGTTGAGAAGGCGCTCGACCATGTCGGCAAGTTGACCGGCAAGGTGTTCGGCGACACCAAGAACCCGCTGCTCGTCTCCGTGCGCTCGGGCGCGCGTGCCTCGATGCCGGGCATGATGGACACCGTGCTCAACCTCGGCCTCAACGACGAGACCGTGGAAGCGCTGTCGGCGCTGTCGGGCGACCGCCGCTTCGCCTATGACAGCTATCGCCGCTTCATCACCATGTATTCCGACGTGGTGCTCGGCTTCGAGCATCATCACTTCGAGGAAATCCTCGACACCTTCAAGGACAGCCAGGGCTACACGCTCGACACCGATCTGTCCGCCGACGATTGGGTCGATCTGGTCGGCAAGTACAAGGACGCGGTCGCCCGCGAGACCGGGAAGGACTTCCCGCAGGATCCGCATGACCAGCTCTGGGGCGCGATCGGTGCGGTGTTCTCATCCTGGATGAACGCGCGCGCGGTGACTTATCGCAAGCTGCACGACATTCCGGAATCCTGGGGCACCGCGGTCAACGTGCAGGCCATGGTGTTCGGCAACATGGGCGAGACGTCGGCCACCGGCGTTGCTTTCACCCGCAATCCTTCGACCGGCGAGAGCAAGCTCTACGGCGAGTTCCTGATCAACGCGCAAGGCGAGGACGTGGTGGCGGGCATCCGCACGCCGCAGGACATCACCGAGGAAGCGCGGAAGGAGTCCGGCTCCGACAAGGCGTCGATGGAAGCCGCAATGCCGGAGGCCTTCAAGGAGCTGACGCGGATCTACACGCTGCTCGAGAAGCACTACCGCGATATGCAGGACATGGAGTTCACGGTCGAGCAGGGCAAGCTCTGGATGTTGCAGACCCGTGGCGGCAAGCGCACCGCGAAAGCGGCGCTGCGCATCGCGGTCGAGCTCGCCAATGAAGGCCTGATCTCGAAGAAGGAAGCGGTGTCGCGGATCGATCCCGCCTCGCTGGATCAGCTCCTGCATCCGACCATCGATCCCAACGCCAAGCGCGACGTGATCGCGACCGGCCTGCCGGCTTCGCCCGGTGCGGCCTCCGGCGAGATCGTGTTCTCCTCGGATGAAGCGGCCAAGCTTCAGGGCGACGGACGCAAGGTCATCCTGGTCCGCATCGAGACCAGCCCGGAAGACATCCACGGCATGCACGCCGCCGAAGGCATCCTGACCACCCGCGGCGGCATGACCTCGCACGCGGCGGTGGTCGCGCGCGGCATGGGCAAGCCCTGCGTCTCCGGCTGCGGCACCATCCGCGTCGATTACGGCCGCGGCACCATGAGCATCGGCTCGCGCACCTTCAAGACCGGCGACGTCATCACCATCGACGGCTCGCTCGGCCAGGTGCTGGCCGGCCGCATGCCGATGATCGAGCCGGAGCTTTCCGGCGAGTTCGGCACGCTGATGAACTGGGCCGACCAGGTCCGCAAGATCGGCGTCCGCGTCAACGGCGACACGCCGGACGATGCGCGCACCGCGATCAAGTTCGGCGCCGAGGGCATCGGCCTCTGCCGCACCGAGCACATGTTCTTCGAAGAGACCCGCATCCGCACGGTGCGCGAGATGATCCTCTCCGAAGACGAGCAGTCCCGCCGCGCGGCACTCGCCAAGCTGCTGCCGATGCAGCGCGCCGACTTCGTCGAGCTGTTCGAGATCATGAAGGGCCTGCCCGTCACGATCCGTCTGCTTGACCCGCCGCTGCACGAGTTCCTGCCGCACACCCATGCCGAGGTCGAGGAAGTGGCGCGTGCCATGAACACCGACCCGCGGCGCCTGGCCGACCGCGCGCGCGAGCTCTCGGAGTTCAATCCGATGCTCGGCTTCCGCGGCTGCCGCATCGCGATCGCCTATCCGGAGATCGCCGAGATGCAGGCCCGCGCGATCTTCGAGGCGGCGATCGAGGCCGAGAAGCGCACCGGCAAGGCCGTCGGCCTCGAGGTGATGGTGCCGCTGATCGCGACCAAGATGGAGCTCGACCTCGTCAAGGCGCGCATCGACTCGACCGCGAAGGCGGTGATGCGTGAGATGGGCGCCAAGATCGCCTATCAGGTCGGCACCATGATCGAGCTGCCGCGCGCCTGCCTGCTCGCGGCCGAGATCGCGGAGAGCGCCGAGTTCTTCTCGTTCGGCACCAACGACCTGACGCAGACGACCTACGGCATCAGCCGCGACGACGCGGCGAGCTTCCTCGGTCCCTACGTTGCGAAGGGCATCCTGTCGGTCGACCCCTTCGTCGCGCTCGACCAGGAAGGCGTCGGCGAGCTGGTCAAGATCGGTGTCGCCCGCGGCCGCAAGACGCGCGCGAAGCTCAAGGTCGGCATCTGCGGCGAGCACGGCGGCGATCCCGCCTCCGTCGCCTTCTGCCACAATATCGGTCTCGACTACGTCTCGTGCTCGCCCTACCGCGTGCCGATCGCGCGCCTCGCGGCAGCCCAGGCCGCGCTCGGCAAGGCGGTCGCGAGCCAGGCGTAAGACGAATTGAAGTGTTGAATGCGAAGAGGCGGGGCCACAAGCCCCGCCTTTTTCATTTAGCGCGCGGCTCTCTCGACGCCGTCATTGCGAGCGCAGCGAAGCAATCCAGACTGCCTCGGCGGAAAGACTCTGGATTGCTTCGCTGCGCTCGCAATGACGAGTGTCGCAACTCCGGGAACTCACACCCGTCCCGTAATGATACGCGTCATCAAGAGTTCCTTCACCATTCGCGTTGACCTCTTGTTTACCGCTTCACGTCAGCCCGCATTTACCACCACGCATCATTGCCCGTGAAAACACCTGCAATCGCTTGAGTGTGCCGCGCGCGCAACGCCGATTAACGCCGCGGCAACCTAAATTGGATACTTACGATAAAGATCGAATTGCACGGATGTACTGCGGTTCGATTTTTCTGGCGTAAGCGTAGCGTAGCGTGAGCGTGTTGATGTCAATGTTGCGTAACCATCCGAAGGGCGCGCGGTTCGCGTCCTTCGGCATCGGTCTCTGCATCTTCGCATTGATGCCGAGAGAGACCGGCTATCAGGACATTGCCTCTCTGCTGGCGCGTCAGCCCGGCGTCGCCGAGCGTTGGCAGAAGCAGGTGTTCTCCGCCGCGTCCTCGATCCAGCTCGCCACTTACAGCTTTTCCCGTCCCATCGGCACCTCGGTTCCGCAGAGCGCGATGGTTCGTCTCGCAAGCATCGACGGCCGCGACGTCACCGGCGCGGTCAGCCGCAATCCGGCGCTGCAGGCGCCGCCGCGCTATCAGGCCGCGGATTTTCCCAAGGTCGATCGCTCCATGAAGGGTGATCGTCTGGCGACAGTCACGCCGACGCAAACGCCCGAGACGCTCGCGCCGGCCGCGCCACCCGCACAGCAGGATCCCGCCACGTCGAACAGCTCGGTGTTTGGCGCCAAGACCGCTTCATTGCCGCAAGCGATGTCGCCGGAGTCCGCTGCCGCGCTCGATCCGGAACTCGCGGAAGCCTTGCGCGCGCCGCCGCTGCCGCAATATGCCAATCCCCCGCAGGCCAGCGACGTGGCGCGCTCGTTCGCGGTGCAGCCGCTGGAAGCGTTGAAACGGACGACGGCGCCGACGACGCCCGTGCGCGATCCCTTCAGCGTCAAGACCTCGAACCTGTTCTTCGGCAGCTCCTCGCTCGGCGGCAATATCGAGAGCATCGAGAGCTGGCAGCCCGGCGCCGAGCCGCTGATCGTGATGCCCGATCCCGACATGAAGGTGACGGCCTCGCTGACCCCGCCGACGGCGGAGATCGCCAAGGACATCGAAAGCGGCGAGAGCGTCGCGCCGAAGGGCGAGGTCAATGCCGACAACCAGCGCGCCAAATCCCCGGCGGAGCGGCTCGCGCTCGACGACAAGTCGCGCGCCAAGTCGGAGAAGTGCCTCGCCGAAGCCGTCTATTTCGAATCCCGCGGCGAGGCCGTGCGCGGCCAGATCGCGGTGGCGCAGGTGGTGATGAACCGCGTCTTCTCGGGTAAATATCCCGATACCGTGTGCGGCGCGGTCTATCAGAACAAGCACCGCCATCTCGCCTGCCAGTTCACCTTTGCCTGCGACAACAATGCCGACGTGATCCGCGAGCCCGAGATGTGGGATCGCGCCAAGAAGATCGCCAAGGCCATGCTCGACGGCCAGATCTGGTTGCCCGAGGTCGGCAAGTCCACGCACTACCACGCCTATTGGGTGCGTCCGTCCTGGGTCGCCGAGATGAAGAAGATGTACAAGACCGGCGTCCACACCTTCTACCGCCCGCGCGCCTGGGGCGACGGCAGCGAGGAGCCGAGCTGGGGCACGCCGGCCCAGACCGCCGCGCTCTCCGCCGAGCTGGCGCAGGAAGCCAAGAGCTCCGCCGAGATGGGCGTGGTGGAGCGGAGATAGTCTTTCCAACCGTCATGGCCGGGCCTGTCCCGGCCATCCACGTTCTTATGGCCGCGCAGCAAGGTCGTGGATGCCCGGGACAAGCCCGGGCATGACGATCTCGTGCGAAGTCGCGCCTCTCACATCTCGATATCCAGCGCGCAGTCGAAGTTCGGCGCCGAGTGCGTCAGCGCGCCTGCCGACGCGTAGTCGACGCCGGTGGCCGCGATCGCTGCGATCGAGTCCAGCGTCACGCCGCCGGATGCCTCCAGCGCGAGCCGGCCTTCGGTCATCCGCACCGCCTCGCGCAGCGTCGCAAGGTCCATGTTGTCGAGCAGCACGGCATCGGCGAGTCCGGTGTCGAGCACCTCGCGCAGCTGTGCCAGCGTATCGACCTCGATCTCGATCTTGACGAGATGGCCGGCATAGGCCCGCGCGCGCTCCAGCACCGGGCGGATGCCGCGCGCGACCGCGATATGGTTGTCCTTGATCAGGATCGCATCGTCGAGGCCGAAGCGGTGGTTGAAGCCGCCGCCGCAACGCACCGCATATTTCTCCAGCGCGCGCAATCCCGGCGTGGTCTTTCGCGTGCAGCAGATGCGCATCCTGGTGCCTTCCGTGCGCGCGACGTAATCCGCCGTCAGCGTCGCGACGCCCGAGAGGCGGCCGACGAAATTCAGCGCGGTCCGTTCCGCCGTGAGAATGGCGCGCGCCGGCCCCGAGAGGGTCAACACGTTTTGCCCGCGGGCGACGCGTCCGGCATCGCGGACATGCGCGCGCACCTCGATATCCGGCGAAAGCTTTTGCAGCGTTGCGAGCGCCAGCGGCAAACCGGCGATCACGCCAGACTGGCGGGCGACCAGGATGGCCTTCGCCTTCGTCGCTTCGGGAATCGTCGCGAGCGAAGTGATGTCGCCGGCGCGGCCAAGGTCCTCGTCGAGCGCGCGATGCACGGCCTCGTCGATCGCCAGCCGAGAGAGGAACGCGTTGGGATAGAGCAGTGAGGTCGAAGTGATCATGGGAGAAACTCCGTCAGGCGATCATGGGTTGCGCAATGCGCGGCAGCGGTTGGTCGTTCAGGCTCGCGGCGACGTCGCGCGCCGCGGCGAGTGTGGTCATCGTTCTCCGTGCCAGCGCAGGGACTTCCGCCGGATGATCGGAACGGAAATGCGCGCCGCGGCTCTCGCCGCGCGTCCAGGCTGCCGCCGCGACGAGCAGGGCCGAAGCCGCCACGTTGCGGACCGTGAGGCTGGCCGCCTCGCGTTCGAGCGCGGCAAAGCTGCGGATCGCGTCCGCAAGCCCGTCGCCGTCTCTGACGACGCCGACATGCGCGCTCATCATTGCGCGCAGCCGTTTCACGCTCGCGGCAGCAGGGGCCTCGCTCTGCATGGCGACCAATGCATCGGGGAGGCGGGCAGGCGAGGGGATGGTGCAGCCGGCAATGTCGTCGGCGATGCGCGCGGCATAGACCACCGCCTCGAGCAGCGAATTGGAGGCGAGGCGGTTGGCGCCATGCGCGCCGGTCGACGACACCTCGCCGCCGGCCCAGAGCCCGTCGATCGAGCTGCGGCCGCGCCCGTCCACCGCGATGCCGCCCATGTGGTAGTGCGCGGCCGGCGCGATCGGGATCGCCTTTGTCGCCGGATCGATGCCGGCCGCGATGCAGCTCGCATAGACGGTCGGGAATTTGTCGGCGAAGCGCGCGCCCAGCGCCTGCCGCGCATCGAGGAAGGCGCCGCGCCCGGCCGCGATCTCGGCAAACACGCCGCGGGCCACGATGTCGCGCGGCGCAAGCTCGGCGAGCGGATGGCGCGCCCGCATGAAGCGCTCGCCATGGCCGTTGATCAGCGTCGCGCCTTCGCCGCGCAGCGCTTCGGTGGCGAGCGGTGCGGGATCGCGCCCGACCATGATGGCGGTGGGGTGGAACTGGACGAATTCAGGATCGGCAATCACCGCGCCGGCGCGGGCAGCGATCGCAAGGCCCGATCCGTTTCCCTCGGCGGGATTGGTCGTGACGGCATAGAGATGGCCGAGACCGCCGGTCGCAAGCACCACCATGCGCGAGGCAATGAGGATCGGCCGTGACGAGGGATTGCCGGCCTCACGCAACTGAAGTCCGCTGACGGCGCCGTCCTCGGTCAACAGCGCTTCGGCGGTAAAACCTTCGATCAGACGGATCGACGGCGTCCGGCGTACGGCCTCGCTCAGCGCCGCGATGATCGCGGCACCGGCCCCATCGCCGCGCACATGCACGATGCGGCGCGCTGAATGCGCAGCTTCGCGTCCCACGGCGAGCCGACCTTCGAGATCGCGGTCGAACGGCACACCATAGGCGAGCAGGTCGTGGATCCGCGGCGCCGCCTCGCGCGCAATGCCGAGTGCGACGGCTTCGTCGACAAGGCCGCCGCCGACGGCGATCGTATCCGCCGCATGGGCCTCAGGCGTGTCGCCCTCGGCCACGGCCGCTGCGATGCCGCCCTGCGCCCAGGCGGAGGACGCGCCCTGTCCGAGCGGCGCGGCCGAGATCAGTGTCACCGGCCGCGGCGCCAGCTTCAGCGCGCAGAACAGTCCGGCGAGACCGCCGCCGACGATGACGATGTCGTCGGTCGTGCGGGTGAGGGTGTGGATGGTGTCAGTAGTCACAGCAATTTCCTCTTGCTCCGCTGTCGTCCCGGCCTTCGCCGGGACGACGGCTGTGGTTGTTGCGATTTGTGTTGCTAGTTCTTCAGATTGATCATCCGCTCCACCGAGCGCCGTGCCCGCACCGCGAGCGCGGGATCGATCGTGACTTCCTCGCCCAGCGTCAGCAGGCTCTCCAGAATGTTGGCGAGCGTGATGCGCTTCATGTGCGGGCAGAGATTGCAGGGGCGCAGCATCTCCACCTCAGGCAGCTCGGCGCGGACATTGTCGGCCATCGAGCATTCCGTGATCATCACCAGCCGCCGCGGACGCTTCTCGCGGACCCAGTTGATCATGTGCGCGGTCGAGCCGGTGAAGTCGGCCTCCGCCAGCACGTCCGGCGGGCATTCGGGATGCGCGATGATCTGCACCGAGGGATCGGCCTCGCGATAGGCGCGCAGCTCCTCGCCCTTGAAGCGCTCGTGCACCTCGCAGGCGCCTTTCCAGGCGATGATCTTCACGTCGGTCTTGGAGGCGACGTAGGTCGCGAGATAGCGGTCGGGAACGAAGATCACGGTCGGCGCATTCAGGCTCTCGACCACCTGCACCGCATTCGACGAGGTGCAGCAGATGTCGACCTCGGCCTTCACCTCCGCCGAGGTGTTGACGTAGGCGACAACAGGCACGCCCGGAAACTTTTCGCGCAGCAGGCGGACGTCCGCGCCCGTGATGCTGGCCGCGAGCGAGCAGCCGGCACGCGAATCCGGGATCAGCACCGTCTTGTCCGGGTTGAGCAGCTTCGAGGTCTCCGCCATGAAGTGCACGCCGCACTGGACGATGATGCCGGCCTTCACCTTGGTGGCTTCCACCGCGAGCTGGAGCGAGTCGCCGCCGATGTCGGCGACGCCATGGAAGATCTCCGGGGCCTGGTAGTTGTGCGCGAGGATCACCGCGCCGCGCGCCCGCTTCAGCTCGTTGATCGCGTGGATCGTCGGCGCCATCAGCGGCCACTCGATCGGCGGGATCACGTGCTTCACGCGCTCGTAGAGCGGCGCAGTGGCGCGCTCGACCTCGTCAGTCCATTCCAGCGAAGGCCTCGGCAGTGCGGGTCTCGTGCGCGCCGGCGCGGCGCGGGGAGAGGGTGCGATCTGGTCCTGCGGTCGGTCTGCAAGATCGTCGGGGCCGTAAATTCCAGTGATTGGCATCGAAGCCTCCCGTGTATGATAATTATGCTCCATGTGAGTATATGTAGGGCCCGAGAAATCCGGCCGCCGGGGCCGGGAGCATTTCACAAGCGCTTACATATACTCACTATGAGCAAATTGAAGATAACACGGCGGGCGGCAGCCCGCCAGAGCTGACCGCACACATTCCCGTCAAGTCGCCCGTGTGCGTCCGGCGAGCCCGCGGAGAAACGCAATGCTCCCGCGGCAGCCCTTCGTGGAACGCAATCATTTTTGGCTTGGGATTTTCATGCATCTGCATTAAACGCCTGACTCGCGGTGACCTATTTCGGAGCCGCCAACGACACATGAGGACGTGCATGTCGACACAGATGGGCGAGCTCGGTTCGGCCTCCCGTTCCTCCTGGCGTACTCCGGCCATCATCATTCTCTGCGGCTGTGCCATCGGCATGCTCGGCTTCGGCCCGCGCTCGGCGCTCGGTTTCTTCGTGCAGCCGATGAGCCATGAGTTCTCCTGGGGCCGCGACGTGTTCGGCCTCGCCATCGCCGTGCAGAACCTGCTGTGGGGATTGGGCCAGCCGTTCGCCGGCGCGGTCGCCGATCGCTTCGGCCTGTTCCGGGTGATGTGCGTCGGCGCGCTGCTTTATGCCGGCGGCCTCCTGCTGATGCGCTATTCCTCGACGCCGCTGTCGCTGAACATCGGCGCGGGCGTGATGGTCGGCTTCGGTCTCGCCGGCTGCTCGTTCAACCTGGTGCTGTCGGCCTTCAGCAAGCTGCTGCCCGCGGAGAAGCGTGGCCTCGCGCTCGGCGCCGGCACTGCGGCGGGCTCGTTCGGCCAGTTCCTGTTTGCGCCGATCGGCGTCGCGCTGATCGACAATTTCGGCTGGCAGCAGGCGCTCACCGTGTTCGGCTTCCTGATGCTGCTGATCATCCCGCTGTCGCTGGCGCTCTCGACGCCGCGGGTCGCGACCACGGCCAACGCGACGCCCGCGGACGAGCAGACGTTTACGAAGGCGCTCGCGGAAGCCTTCGGTCACCGCTCCTATGTGCTGCTGGTGCTCGGCTTCTTCACCTGCGGCTTCCAGCTCGCCTTCATCACCGTGCATCTGCCGGCGTTCCTGGTGGATCGCGGCATCTCGACGCAAACCGGCGGCTGGGTGATCGCGGCGATCGGCCTCTTCAACATCATGGGATCGCTCAGCGTCGGCTATCTCCAGAACTACCTGCCCAAGCGCTACATCCTCTCGACCATCTATTTCACCCGCGCGCTTGCGACGCTTGCCTTCATCTCGTTCCCGATCACGCCGTTCTCGGCAATCGCGTTCGGCGCGGTTTCGGGCCTGACCTGGCTGTCGACGGTGCCGCCGACCTCGGCGCTGGTGGCGCTGATGTTCGGCACGCGGTGGCTCGCCACACTCTATGGCTTCGCCTTCGTCAGCCATCAGGTCGGCGGCTTCCTCGGCGTCTGGCTCGGCGGCATCGTGTTCGAGAAATACGGTTCCTACACGCCGATCTGGTGGCTCTCGATCCTGTTCGGCGTGCTCTCGGCGCTGATCAATCTTCCGATCGTGGAGAAACCCGTCGCACGGCCGGTTGCGCAGCCTGCCTGATCGGCTAAACATCCCTGACAAACAAGTCAGGGAGTTCAGCCGTGGCCACATTCAAGGCAATCCGGATCGACAAGGCGGACAAGGGCACCACCGCGCAGCTCGTGCAGTTCGATGAAGCCGAGCTGATGGAGGGCGACGTCACCGTCCGCGTGGAATGGTCGACGCTGAACTACAAGGACGGCCTCGCGCTCACGGGCAAGGCGCCGGTGGTGCGCCGCTTCCCGATGATCGCCGGCATCGACTTCGCCGGGACGGTCGAGCAGTCGTCGCATCCGCAGTGGAAGGCGGGCGACAAGGTCGTCTGCACCGGCTGGGGTATGGGCGAGACCCATCTCGGGGCCTATGCCGAGAAGGCGCGGGTGAAGGGCGACTGGCTGGTCGCCCTGCCGCAGGGACTGTCCACGCGCGACGCCATGGCGATCGGCACGGCCGGCTTCACCGCGATGCTGTCGGTGCTGGCGCTGGAGAAGCACGGTATCTCGCCGAAGAGCGGTCCCGTCGTGGTGACGGGCGCCGCCGGCGGCGTCGGCTCGGTCGCAACCGCCGTGCTGTCGAAGCTCGGCTATCACGTCATCGCCTCGACCGGCCGCGCTGCGGAAGCGGACTATCTGAAGGAGATCGGCGCTGCGGAAGTGATCGACCGCAACGAATTGTCGGCACCGGCCAAGCCGCTGGCCAAGGAGCGCTGGGCGGGCGGCGTCGACAGCGTCGGCTCGACCACGCTCGCGAATCTGCTGTCGATGACGAAATACGGCGGCGCGATCGCCGCCTGCGGCCTGGCGGCCGGCATGGACCTGCCGTCTTCCGTCGCACCCTTCATTTTGCGCGGAGTGTGCCTTCTCGGCATCGATTCCGTGATGTGTCCGATCGAGCCGCGCAAAGCCGCCTGGCAGCGCCTGGCCTCCGACCTTGACCGGACGAAACTATCTGAAATCACTCATGAAATTTCGCTCGACCAGGTTTCCGAATGGGGCGCGAAAATCCTCGCCGGCCAGGTCCGCGGCCGCATCGTGGTAAAGATTCTCTAACGGCGTTCAGACTTTACCAACCAAGCTGCTTCAATGTTGCCTTGGTTAGTATGGTAAGCAGCGGGTAAAGAGATAAGGCATCGCCCGCTGCGGGGGTTGGTTCGGAGTTGAGCATGCTTGCGCGTATTGTGTTGGGGGCTGTCACGGCAGCGGCGACGTTTGCGCCGGCCATTGCAGGAAGCATGAACGCCGACGAGGCGCGCCGCTTCGTGGCCGGCAAGGTATTCGCCTTCACCTGTTTCGATGGCACCCGCGGTGCGGGCCGCATCCTCGACGACCTCGGCGCCGCCGGCGCCGTGCAGTTCTCGGGGTCAGGCCCGGTGAAGCATCTCCGCCTGCCCGGCAACACGCTCCAGATCCGCGGCCAGAACGTCTGCGCCTCGATCAAGGGCATTCCGTTCGAGCCCTGTTTCAACCTGGAAAAGACCGACGACCGCAGCTTCCGCGGCTCGGTGTCCGGCATGGGCTTCGCGTATTGCGACTTCCATCACCAGGGCGGCAATCAGATGCTGATGGCGCGCGCGGTCGCGCGTCCGCGCTCGCTGCGTTCTTCCGAGCATACCGGGTCGGTCGGCGCGCCGAACACCGAGGTCGCCGCGCGTGTCGAGACCCCGCGCGTCGAGAGCAGCCGGCTCGAGCCGGTGAAGTCCGAAGCCAAGTCGGAGCCCATCCGGAACGAAGGTCCGCTGGAGCTGCGCCGCTCGACTCAGTGAGCAGCTGCACGCCACGGGCCACGCAGCCTGTCGTTGAATATCTCCCCCTAAAACGCGAAGCCGCCGCGCCGTAGTCATACGGTCCGCGGCTTTCATGCGTTGGTAGCTGTTGGCGTCCCAGTTTGGGTACGGCCGGGGGACGCGGCCCTACGCAAGGGTTCAACGATGTCGCTGTACTTCTTCCGCATCAGCACCGGCCGCTATTCCGGCGCCGCCGATCAGCCTTACGAGTTCGATGACCGCGCCGCGGCGTGGTCCGAGATGACCGAGGTCTGCGCCAACCTGCTCGGCGGGATCGCGCGCAGCATGAAGCCGAACGCAAAGTGGAGCATGGAGCTGCTCGACGAGCACAAGCAGCCGGTGTTCCGCATCAGCATCGTGGGCGAGACGGTGTCCTGACGGGGCGCGGACACCGCACGCCGTTAACGAATGCAGCCTCCGCAAATCCGCGAGGCGTCTCCTCTCTGCACGCGATAGCTGTGCAAATTCGACGATTTGAGCAGCGTTCTCCGTAGTCCTACCCACGCCGCCGCGCTCGCACTTAACGTTAATGAGGAACCTCGCGGCTAATTTTCCCCACGGCCGTTCGCACGCCTGCTGCGGCAACGCGTATTCCGGGGAAAGTTCGATGTCGTTTATTCAGAACCTGCGAATTGGTACCAAGCTCGCCATCACCTCGCTGCTCACCATCGCCCTCGTTGCGCTGATGATCGCTCTCCAGATGGATGGCGGCGCCGAGGTCCAGAAACTCAGCAACGGTGCATCCGAACAGCAGGCGATCGCGCAAAACGCTGCGGAGGCGAAGGCCTCGGTCCGCGGCATGCAGATCGGCATTCGCGACATCCTGACGTCGGCCTCGCCGGCCGAGATGCAGAAGGCCGTCACCTATTTCAACGACCGGCAGACGGCAGCCCTGAAATTCGCGGGCGAAATGGCGAGGCTTTCGCATTCGCAGGACAACCAGAAGCGGATCGAGCGCCTGACCACGCTGATCGACAGCTTCCAGAAGGGCGAGCAGCAGATCGAGGCGATACGCAAGCAGGAGCTCGCGCTCGACACCCAGAAGGGCGCGAGCGGTGAGGCAGCTGCGCAGCATGCGAAGCTGACAGCCGAGATCAATCGGATCCGCAAGGAGACGCTGGCGCCGATCAACGAGGAGATATCGGAGCTGACCAACGAGATCACCAACTTCGCGAAGCAGAGGAGCGGCGAGGCGCGTTCCGCAGCGGAAACGCAGGCGGCCTCCGTCGCGCGGACGTCATTCGTCACGGGCCTGCTGGTTGCGCTGGTCCTGATCTGTGCCTGCATCTTCTCCGTCTTCAGCATCGCGCGGCCCATGCGCGCATTGACCGCGGCGATGGAGAAGCTCGCCGCCGGCGATTTCTCGGTGGTGTTGCCGGGCCTTGGCCGCAAGGACGAGGTCGGCGAGGTCGCCGGTGCCGTGGAGAAGTTCAAGGTCGTGTCGGAGCGGAAGGCGCGCGAGGAAGCGGAAGCCAAGATGCGCCAGGACCAGATCGCGGCCGAGCAGCGCAAGGCCGAGATGCGCAAGCTCGCGGACAGTTTCGAAGGCGCCGTCGGCGAGATCGTCGGGACCGTGTCGTCGGCATCGACCGAGCTGGAGGCGTCCGCCACCACGCTGACCTCGACGGCCGAGCGTACGCAGCAGCTCACGACCGTGGTTGCGGCCGCCTCCGAGGAAGCCTCGACCAACGTGCAGTCGGTCGCCTCGGCGACGGAAGAGCTGTCGTCGTCCATCACCGAGATCAGCCGGCAGGTGCAGGAATCCGCGCGCGTGGCGAGCGAAGCCGTCGGGCAGGCGCGCACCACGACCGAGCGCGTCAGCGAATTGTCCAAGGCCGCGACGCGGATCGGCGACGTCGTCGAACTGATCAACACCATCGCGGGCCAGACCAATTTGCTGGCGCTCAACGCCACGATCGAGGCGGCGCGCGCCGGCGAGGCCGGCAAGGGCTTCGCGGTCGTCGCCTCCGAGGTCAAGGCGCTCGCGGAGCAGACCGCGAAGGCGACCGGCGAGATCGGCCAGCAGATCTCCGGCATCCAGGCGGCGACGCAGGAATCGGTCGGCGCCATCAAGGACATCAGCGACACCATCGAAAAGCTGTCGGAGATCTCCTCGACCATCGCGGCTGCGGTGGAAGAGCAGGGGGCGGCCACGCAGGAAATCTCCCGCAACGTGCAGCAGGCCGCGCACGGCACGCAGCAGGTCTCGTCCAACATCACCGACGTGCAGCGCGGCGCGAGCGAGACCGGCTCGGCGTCCTCGCAGGTGCTGTCCGCGGCGCAGATGCTGTCCGGCGACAGCAGCCGCCTCAAGCTCGAGGTCGGCAAGTTTCTCGAGACGGTGCGGGCTGCCTGAGTTCCCATCTCTGCGTGTGATTAACTTGTTAAACTCGCATTCCGTGCGTAATTTCAAAGGGTTATCGTGCTGAACCGGTATTTTCCCGGGGCTCGTTGTTAACCAATTTGGAATGGCTGGCGCTCAACTTTCAGGGAAGAGCGATCAACGCCAGGGCCGCCGACAATGACTCGGCTGCGCATTCCTTTGGGGAAACTCCAATGTTGAGCCTCGTTCGGAATTTGCGGATCGGGACAAAGCTGGCGATCGCGTCGGCAATCGGCATCCTCCTGGTCCTTTGCATCATCGCAAGTCAGTTTGTCGGCAATGGCAATGTGCGGAATTCCAGCAAGGCTGCCGTCGCGCAGCTCGAGCTGGCGCGCGAGGCGGTGGAAGCCAAGCTTGCGGCGCGCAGCATGCAGCTCGCCGTCCGTGACGTACGGCTCGCCGGCAATCCGGCCGAGCTGCAGAAAGCCGGCGATGCTCTCGTCGCACGCGCCGATGTTCTGAACAAAGTCGCTGAAGCGATGTTGAAGCTGTCACAAGCGCCGGAAAACCGGACACGAATGGAAAAGCTAAAGAGCCTTGGTGCGGATTATCTCAAGGCCGCCCGGCAGGTCGCGGCGATCCGCGGCGAGGCTATCGCCGCGACGGGGTCCGATGCAGCCGGCAGGCTCGTTGAGGAAGCCGGGCGTCTGGCGCGCGAGACGACGCTGCCGATCGCGGGACAAATAGACCAGGTTACCGATCAGATCGCCGATTTCGCCCGGCATAAGAGTGATGCGGAGATCGCTGCCTCGCTGCGGGAGATGGCGTCGAGCGAGCAGATCGGGATGGTCGTCGGCGCGGTTGCTGTGCTCGTCCTCGTCGGCTCCTGGCTGATGTCGTTCTTCACCATCGCTCGTCCGATCCGCGCGCTCACCATGGCCATGGACAAGCTCGCCGACGGCGATTTCTCGGTGGTGCTGCCCGGTCTCGGCCGCAAGGATGAAGTCGGCGGGGTCGCTGCGGCCGTCGAGAAGTTCAAGGTCGTCTCGGAACAGAAGGCGCGCGAGGAAGCCGAGGCCAAGACCAGGCAGGACCAGGCCGCCACCGCGCAGCGCAAGGCCGAGATGCACAAGCTCGCGGACGGATTTGAAGCTGCGATCGGCGAGATCGTCGACACCGTGTCGTCGGCTGCGACCGAGCTGGAAGCCTCGGCGTCGACGCTGACCTCGACCGCGGAGCGCGGCCAGGAGCTCACCACCATGGTGGCCGCCGCCTCCGAGGAAGCCTCCACCAACGTGCAGTCGGTGGCGTCGGCGACTGAGGAGCTGTCGTCGTCCATTACCGAGATCAGCCGCCAGGTGCAGGAATCCGCACGGGTGGCGAGCGAGGCGGTGGGGCAGGCGCGCACCACGACCGAGCGCGTCAGTGAATTGTCCAAGGCCGCGACGCGGATCGGCGACGTCGTCGAGTTGATCAACACCATTGCGGGCCAGACCAATCTGCTGGCGCTCAATGCCACGATCGAGGCGGCGCGCGCCGGCGAAGCCGGCAAGGGTTTCGCGGTCGTCGCCTCCGAGGTCAAGGCACTCGCCGAGCAGACCGCGAAGGCGACCGGCGAGATCGGTCAGCAGATCGCGAGCATCCAGACCGCGACCGAGCATTCGGTCGGCGCCATCAAGGATATCAGTAATACCATCGAAAAGCTGTCGGAGATCTCCTCGACGATCGCAGCGGCCGTCGAAGAGCAGGGCGCGGCAACCCAGGAAATCTCGCGCAACGTGCAGCAGGCGGCGGAGGGTACCCATCAGGTGTCGTCCAACATCACCGACGTGCAACGCGGTGCGAGCGAGACCGGCTCGGCGTCTTCGCAGGTGCTCTCGGCGGCGCAGATGCTGTCCGGCGACAGCAACCGTCTCAAGCTCGAGGTCGGCAAGTTCCTCGGCACCGTGCGCGCAGCCTGACCGCAATGTGCTTCGGTGGCATTCCGCCTGCAACCGGCACGCGCGAAAGCGGGGCGACTGCGCGTGCGCCGTGTTGCGTAGTATGACGAATGAGGCGCAGGGTTAACTTTCCGGAAAAGCGATGCAGTCATCATGCCCGCGTTTTCCGGGGTGAGTCACCCTGCCTGCATTGCCTCTCGAGCGTATTGGAGCACATTCATGAGCGGCCTCTCCATCCGCCTGACCCACAAGGTCATGGCGATCGGACTGTTCGGCCTGGTCGGTCTCGCCGCCTTCGGCGCGATCTACGAAATCGGCAGCCTCTCCCAGGATGCCTCCCGCACCGTTGCCAACCGCGCCCGCGCGATCGCCGACCTCAACAAGCAGCTTTCGATCGACATGCTGGAGGCAAGGCGCAACGAGAAGAATTTCCAGCAGCGCCGGGCCGAGAGCTACGCCAAGGCGCATGCCGAGCTGATCGGGCCGATCAACCACGATTTCGACGAGGTGGAGCGGCTGATGGCCGCCGCCGGCATGAGCGCGCTGGTCGCGAAGACGAAGCAGGCCCAGGACGGCTTCAAGCGTTACGCGTCGGACTTCGCCGCGCTGGTGGCTGCCGAGACCAGGCTCGGGTTGAACGAGAAGCTCGGCCTCTCCGGATCGCTTCGCGGCGCCGTGCACGACATCGAGACCAAGCTGAAGGAGATCGACGATCCCCGGACGACGACCTGGATGCTGATGATGCGCCGGCATGAGAAGGATTTCATGCTGCGGCGCGATCCGAAATACATTGCCGAGGTGAAGAAAGCCGCCGTTGAATTCTCCAACGCGATCGAGGTCGTCGCGGTCCCGACGGCGGTGATGGACGACATCACGGCCAAGCTTCAGAAGTACCTGGCCGAGTTCGCGGCCTGGGCCGAGACCGCACAACAGACTGCGGCGCTCGACGCCGCCATGATGAAGACCTTCCGCGACATCGAGCCTGTGATGGCCGAGGTCAGGACTTCAGTCGACGCCATGTACAAGCAGGCCGATGCCGCCGAGACCGCGACCCGCGATGCCGTGCGCTTGTGGATGGCGGTCGCCTTCGGCATCACCGTCGTCTTGCTCGCATTGGTCGGCTTTCTGCTCGGACGCTCGATCTCGAAGGCGCTCGGTGGCATGGTCGGTGCGATGACGCGGCTTGCGCGCGGCGAGCTTTCGATCTCCGTGCCCGGCGTCGGGCGGAGGGACGAGATCGGCGAAATGGCCGGCGCCGTCGAGGTGTTCAGGACCAGCATGGCGGAAGCCGAGCGGTTGCGCCTCGAGCAGGCGGAAGCGGATGCGCGCGGGCGCGAGCAGCGCAAGGCCGACATGCGGCGGCTCGCCGACAGCTTCGAAGGGGCGGTCGGCGAGATCATCGAGACGGTGTCGTCGGCGGCAACCGAGCTCGAGGCCTCCTCCAACACGCTGACGCAGGCCGCCGAACGCGGCAACGGGCTCGCGACCGCCGTGGCGGCGGCCTCGGAAGAGGCGTCCGCCAACGTGCAGTCGGTGTCGTCGGCGAGCGAGGAGATGACCTCCTCGATCTCCGAGATCAGCCGCCAGGTGCAGGAATCGGCGCGCGTCGCCGACGTTGCGGTCGGACAGGCCGAGCGTACCAACGCGCGCGTCGCCGAGTTGACGAAGGCGGCGAGCCGCATCGGCGACGTGGTCGAATTGATCAACACCATCGCCGCCCAGACCAATCTCCTGGCGCTCAACGCAACGATCGAGGCGGCGCGCGCCGGCGAAGCCGGCAAGGGGTTCGCGGTGGTCGCGACCGAGGTGAAGGCGCTGGCCGAGCAGACCGCGAAGGCCACTGGCGAGATCAGCCAGCATATCGGCGCGATCCAGACCGCGACGGAGGACTCCGTCGGCGCGATCAAGGAGATCGGCGACACCATCGCGCGGATGTCGGAGATATCCTCGACCATCGCCGCCGCGGTGGAGGAGCAGGGCGCGGCGACGCAGGAGATCTCCCGCAACATCCAGCACGCCGCGCACGGCACGTCCGAAGTCTCGGCGAATATCGGCGACGTCCAGCGCGGCGCCGGCGAGACCGGGGCCGCCTCGGCGCAGGTGCATTCGGCCGCGCAGTCGCTGTCGCAGGAAAGCAACCGGTTGAAGGGCGAGGTCGCGCGCTTCCTGGAGTCGGTCCGGGCGGCGTGAGGAATTGAGCCGGCCGTCCGGCGCCGTCATTGAATGACGTGGGGTACGCAGGTTGGGGAGCGCGGGTGTAGCCCTGCGCGACGCCTGTTGCACTGCAACGCGTGATTGCGAAACTTGTGATCCCGGCGACAGCGTTTCCGTAGTTTCACGTAGGTTCCTGTTAACGCCTGTTTGCAATTATGGGCGCAATCTTACCGGACAAGAACCAGCCAGCATTGTTGGAATGAACTCCGTCCCGTCGTCGGTTGCGACGATGGCGGCGGGTAGCTCGTGCGTTGTTGGGTATTATCGGGATTTATCGTGATGTCGAAGTTGTCGATCGTCTTCAAGCTTCTGACCGTGCTGTCGGTCCTCGTGCTCTCGCTCGCGGGCGTCGGCGTGACGGCAATCGGCACGATGCAGAACATCAACGCTCACACCGTCGAAATCGCAGAGAGCTGGCTGCCGAGCGTGCGTGCGCTCGGCTCGCTTCGCGCCGACATCAACGAGCTGCGCGTCGCGCTCCGTCTGCATCTGATGCAGGACACGCTTGAAGGCAAGGAAGCCGCCGAGAAGCGCCTCGCCTCGCTGCAGGCCCGCATCGACCAGACCCGCAAGGTCTACGAGCCGCTGATCACATCCGCCGAAGAGCGCTCGCTCTATGAGCAGTGGACCAAGGCGTGGGCCGAGTATCTGAACGGCGTGCAGGACGTGATGGCGCTGTCGCGCAAGGGGGTCGGCAAGTTCCCGGCCGATGCCAACGAGCTGCTGCAGACCAAGGTGGCGAAGATGGCCCAGGCGGCCGATCCGCTGCTGCAGAAGGGCATCGAGCTGAACAACCGCGGCGCCGAGCTGGAGACCAGGCAGGCGGCCGACAGCTACGCCATGATCTTCCGCATCCTCGTCGGCATCATCGTGCTCTCGGTCGTCGTCGCGATCGGCGCCGCCTACTATCTCGTTCGGGACGTTTCGCGCGGCATTGCCTCCATCATCAAGCCGATGCAGTCGCTCGGCGAGGGCGATCTTTCGGCCGACGTGCCGCATCGCGGCGAGAAGACCGAGATCGGCTCGATGGCGGATGCGCTGCAGATCTTCAAGGAGGCGCTGATCGCCAAGCGCGCGGCCGACGAAGCGGCCAGGCTCGACGCCGAAGCCAAGATCGAGCGCGGCCGCCGCGTCGATGCCATCACGAGCAAGTTCGAGGCGATGATCGGCGAGGTCGTCGGCACCGTCTCCTCGGCCTCGACCGAGCTCGAGGCGTCGGCATCGACCCTGACCAGCACCGCGCAGCGCGGCCAGGAGCTCGCCACCGTCGTTGCGGCGGCCTCCGAGGAAGCCTCCACCAACGTCCAGGCGGTTGCCTCCGCCTCCGAAGAGCTGTCGTCCTCGATCACCGAAATCAGCCGCCGCGTGCAGGATTCGGCGCGGATGGCTGCGGAAGCGGTCGAGCAGGCGGCGCGGACCAACGAGCGCGTCAACGCGCTGTCGCTGGCGGCGTCCCGCATCGGCGACGTGGTCGAGCTCATCAACACCATTGCCGGCCAGACCAATCTGCTCGCGCTGAACGCCACGATCGAGGCGGCGCGCGCGGGCGAAGCCGGCCGCGGCTTCGCCGTTGTCGCCTCCGAGGTCAAGGCGCTGGCCGAGCAGACCGCGAAGGCGACCGGCGAGATCGGGGCGCAGGTGTCGGGCATCCAGGCCGCGACGGAAGAATCCGTCAGCGCCATCCAGGAGATCGGCGGCACCATCGAACGGCTGTCCGAAGTGTCCGCGGCCATTGCCGCCGCCGTCGAAGAGCAGGGCGCGGCGACGCAGGAAATCTCGCGCAACGTCCAGCAGGCCTCGGTCGGCACGCAGGAGGTCTCGTCAAACATCGTCGACGTGCAGCGCGGCGCGACCGAGACCGGCGAGGCCTCGACCGAGGTGCTGTCGGCGGCGAAGTCGCTGGCCAGCGACAGCACGCGTCTCAAGGTCGAGGTTGCGCAGTTCCTGGAATCGGTCCGCGCAGCCTGATGGCGGCGCGAACGGAAGACCTTGCTTCACCTCTCCCGGCCGGGGAGAGGTGAAGATCTCGCCTGATGCTTACGTGCCCGTCGTCTGCGGTGCCGGCGGCGGTGTGACCTGCCGCCGGAACAGGATGCGCTGGTAGAGCCAGCCGATCGCGACCAGCACCACGCCGAGGCACATGAAGGACAGCGCGCGGTAGACGCCCGTCAGCGTCGACATGTCGATGACGAAGGCCTTCAGGATCGTCAGCGCGATGACGGCCGCCGACGCCAGGCGGGCACGCTCCGAATTGACGAGGATGCCGACGCCGAGCAGCACCACGCCGAAGGCGAGCCACCCGATCGAGTAGGTGTATTGCTCCGCGCCCGTGGTCGGTCCGGTCGAGAGGATCGGGCCGTGATAGAAGCGGCGGATCTCCAACGTCACATAAACGAGTGCGAACAGCAGTGCGCCGCCTGCGATCGTATTGGCGTAGACCTTGCCGCGTTCGCCGACCACCGCATAGGACAACAGCAGCATCAGCACCGCCGGCAGCGCGTAGCCGAGCAGCAGCAGGTTGAACACGGCGCCGCCGACATCGACGCGCCAGATCAGCGGGTTCTCCACGATGAGGAGGCCGAACACGCAGATGAGGCCCGCGATCGCCGTCAGGACGACCGCGCCGACATTGTGCACGATGCTGCGGCTGCGCAGCCGCAAGCGCTCCAGCCCGATCGCCATGGCGAGCGCGACGCAGGCCTGCAAGGCGAATTCGAGCAGCGAGGGCGGCGAGATCATGTCGCCGCCGGTCGCAAAGTGGCGGATTTCCACGAAGGCGAGCAGCGCCGTGAACAGGATCGCGGCGGCTTCGACAACGCGCAGCGGCGGGTCGTCGCCGCGGCGGCGCAGGAAGATGCTCGCGCCCCAGAACGAGGCCGCCGGCAGGCCGTAGCCCCAGAGCAGCCAGTTGAAGATCGGCGTCGTGCCGACGGCATCGCCGACGATGCGCGGATCGTAGACGATGCGCGCGGTGACGATCGCGGCGAAGATCGCAGCGAGCCGGCGCAGCACCGGGATCGGCCGCTGCAGCGAGATCCAGGCCGTGCCGAGCGACATCAGCGCGAGGGCGATGGTGAGCCAGCCCTTCTCCAGTGCAAAGGTCAGCGCCAGCGCCAGCGCGCCAAGCGTGCCGGTTGCGAACAGCGCGATCGAGGTTGCCACGCCCGGCCGTTCCTCCCGGCGCATCAGCGCCTCGGTCGCGGCGCCGAAGGCCGCCGCGAGCAGCACCGCGAGGATCGCGAACGGGATCGAGCGGTCGAGATGGGCGATTCGCGCATAGAGCGCGACCAGGATCGCGATCGGCGTGGCGACGCCCGCCGCCGACCACACCACCGGAATGATCGGCGAATTCGACCTGCCTTGCGCGAAGAAGCCTGCGATGCCGAAGCCGGCGGCGAAGATCGCGGCCGTCACCAGATGCAGCGTCACCGAGCTGTCGGTCGCGGCGGGGCCGACGCCCGGGATGGGGCCGCCCGGCAGCACCAGCATATCCGGATTGGCGCGCACCGCCCATTCGGCGAAGACGATGAACACGGTCGCAGCCGCCGCGCCAAGCGCTCCGGTGGCCGCGGACGCGCGCCAGGCGACGAACAGCGTGCCGCCGACCAGCAGCGTGAAGGCGACCAGCGCCAGATCGGCATGCGCGCTCGACAGCACGATCAGCATCGCACCGAACAGATAGGCACCGAGCGAGCCCGACGAGACCGGTTCGATCTCGCCGTCCTCGACGGTCGGGCCGAACATGAAGCCGCAGACGACGAGCAGCGCAGCGAGCACGAAGCCGGCGATGGCGTGGAAGGCGTGCGGCGCGACCTGCACCTCGTTGGTATCGAGGCCCGGGAAGATCCAGAGCACGGCGAAGCCGATCGTCGTGACCGCCAGCCAGCGCCACAGGCGGATGCGGGCGAGGCCGAAGCTCGCGGCGGTGACGACGGCGAGGTAGATGTAGAGCGCCCAATAGTCGGGCTTGCCGCTGGAGACGAGGACCGGCGTCACGAAGGCGCCGACGACGCCGAGGCCCGCAAGCGCGGGCCCGTGCAACAGCGCCGCAGCGAGCGTGCACATCGCGACGATGCCGAGCAGCACGAAGGCAGTGGCGGGCACGAGGAAGCCGTAGAGCGCATAGGCGGCATAGATGGTGGCGAATGCCACCGCGGTGCCGGCTGCGGTCAGGATCGCCGGGATGTTGGCGATCGGCAGCGCCGCGATGCTGGAGATGCTCTCCTTGCGCCGTGTCCATTCGCCGGCGCCGAGCAGGGCGGCTGCGAACAGGCCGCCGAGGAAGACGCGCACGCCGGGGCCGAGGAGGCCGGCCTCGATCGAATAGCGCACCATGAAGAAGCCGCCGAGCGCGAGCGCAAGGCCGCCGATCCACACCACCCAGCGCGTGCCGAGACGCTCCTCGAAGCCGGGCTCGGGCGCGGGAGTGGGCAGCGGCGGCGGTGGCGGAGGTGCGGCGGCCTCGCTGCTCGCTTCGAGCGGCGGCGCAACCTCTTCGGTCACGAGCGGAGGCGGCGCGGCTTCGGCTTCCGGTGCAAGCGGCGGCGGTTCTGCGGCGGTTGTCGCGGGCGCTTCGGCCTGCACGTAAGCGGGCATCGGCGGCGGTTGCACCGGCCGCAGCGCGTAAAGCTTCTCTTCCAGCGTATTCAGCTTGCGGCGCAGTTCGGCCGCCTGGTTGGAGGCCTTGATCGCGATCAGGAAGGCGATGATCGCAATGATCAGCGCAAAGACGTCAAACGGGCCGTCGAACATGAAGCCTCCAGGCAACCGGCGGGCAGGGGCCGGTACCAACTATCAGGATCTAGCGCCGGGAGCGTACGCGCAAGCCCGGCGCGGGCCGCTCCTGGAGCACCTCGCGGCGGAAGCGGTAGAGCGCCGCCGGCCGTCCGCCCGTCTGTGTCGACATCACACCGGTCGGTTCGACCAGGGCCTCCGTCTCGACCAGGCGGCGGAAATTCTGCTTGTGCAGGTGCCGGCCGGAGACCGCCTCCACCGTGTGCTGCAATTCCGTGAGTGTGAAGTCGGCGGGCAAAAGTTCAAATACGACAGGACGATACTTCAGTTTTGCGCGCAGCCGCGCGATCCCCGTGGCGAGGATCCGGCGATGGTCGAACCGCATCGAGATGCCGAGGGCGGGCAGCGCCTTGCGCGCTAATGCCGCAGGACGGCCGTCGCGCCTGGCCTCCTCGACCAGCCCGGCCTCGTAGAGCAGCTCGTAGCGGTCGAGCACGCGCTCCTCGTCCCAGGGCGCGCCGTCGAGCCCGAAATAGAACCGCACGCGATCCCTCCGCGGCAATGCGCGGCTCGTCTCCGGCGTCTCCTCCTCGGCCCATCTGGTCAGCGCCGGGATGATGTCGCGGGCGATGATCGCGGGCGGCTCCTCGCGCCGGTCCTCCCAGGGGAAGAAGCGATACCAGGGCTCGAAGCTCGCCCCGGTCGCGGCGAGTTCGCCGTCCACCGCGCGGGTGAGCGCGAGATAGCCGATCGACACCATATGCGCGGCGGTGTCGCCGGCCTCGGCATGACGGCCGCGATCGCCGAAGGTGTAGAGCTGCTCGACATAGCCGAGCCGCAAACCCGTCTGCTCCTCGACCCAGGCGCGCAGGCCGATCTCGAACGTGCGATGGCTCGGCGCGTCGAACGGGCCGAACGGCAGGCCCGCCAGCCCGTCGCTGCCGCGCGCGGTGAGGATCAGCGGCTCATGGTCCTCGATCGCGACGATCGCAGCGGTCAGGCCGATCTCGATCGGCGTCAGCAGCGTCTCGCTCATGCGGCTGTTGCCGCAAACTCGTCATGCCCGGGCTTGTCCCGGGCATCCACGTTCTTGGTGCGGCGACAAAGGTCGTGGATGGCCGGGACAAGCCCGGCCATGACGGCAACACCCTCATTGCGGCGCCTGGCTGTCATTCGAGCTCGATCACGAAGGGGCGGCCCTCGACCATCATCGCGCCGGGGCCCATCTCGTCGAGTGCGCGCAGCATGCGGCCGTTGCGCCCGAGCGCACGGTCGGCGAGGCCGACGATGCGCCGGTTCGGCGAGGCGATGGGGGAGGCCGCGCGGATCTTCTTCGCGATCTCGATCTCGTCGCGATCCGGATTGAGGGCGCAGACGGCGGCAAAAGCGCTCGCAGTGGAGCGACTGATGCCGGCATAGCAATGCACCACCAGCGGCGCGGCGCGGTCCCAGCCGCGCACGAAATTCAGCACCTGGTCGATATGCGCTTCGGATGGTGCGGTGAAGCCGTCCATCTCCTCGGTAATGTCGTCCATCGACACCTTGAGATGGTTGGCCGGCAGCACCGACACCGGCCGCGCCACCTGTTCGACATTGGCCATCACCGTCAGCACATGGCTGGCACCGGTGATGCGGACGGTTTCGGGAAGCGCGGCGAGGGAACAGACGTGGATCATGGCGGACCTTTTTGCCGGCGATTATAGCGAGGGCTTGTAGGGTGGGCAAAGGCGCAAAGCGCCGTGCCCAAGATCTCGCAGTTGCGTATCCCCGCTCTGTTTGGTGGGCACGCTTCGCTTTGCCCACCCTACGAAGGGAGGACGCTACGCAAACACCGCGCCGAACCGCTCCAGAAACTGCTTCTCGGCCCGCGCCGCGGTCCAGGGCGTGAGATAGTCACGCCGGACGCTGTCGGACAGCCCCGGATCCTTGCCGAACAGGCGCCGCGCCTCGCTTTCGCTGAAGCCGGCAAGCTCGGTCGCCTCGAGATAGGCCGCGCCGCGATCGGCGGCCTTGATGGCTTGCGTGATCTCCTCGGGCAGCACCGGCGGCAAGCCGAAGCGGATGTGGATGGCGCCGAGCAGGCGCTTTTCCACGGCCTTGTAGTGACCGTCGAGCACCGCCTTGAACGGCGAGATCATGTCGCCGATCACGTATTCGGGCGCATCGTGCAGCAGGGCTGCGAGCCGCATGCGCTGGTCCACGCGCGGCATCTCGTGCCGCAGCACGGTCTCCACCAGCAGCGTGTGCTGCGCGACCGAGAAGATGTGGGCGCCGGTGGTCTGCCCGTTCCAGCGCGCGACGCGCGCCAGCCCATGGGCGATGTCGGCGATCTCGACGTCGAGCGGGGAGGGATCGAGCAGATCGAGCCGCCGGCCCGACAGCATGCGCTGCCAGGCGCGGGATTCCGCGCCGCGCGTCGTCTTCTTCGCGCTCATTTGGCCTTGAGGCGCGGCTTGCGCTGCAGCTTGCTGCAGGTGGCGTGGCAATGGCAGTCGACGAGATGGTCGTTCACCATGCCGGTCGCCTGCATGAAGGCATAGACGATGGTCGGGCCGACGAACTTGAAGCCGCGCGAGGACAGCTCCTTGGAGATCTGCACCGACAGCGGCGTCGAGGCCGGCACGCTCGCCGTGGTCTTGAAATTGTTGACCTTGGGCTTGCCGCCCATGAAGTCCCACAGCAGCTTCGAGAAGCCGGGTCCCTTCTCCATGATGTCGAGATACGACTTGGCGCTCAGGATCGTACCCTCGATCTTGGAGCGGTTGCGCACGATGCCGGCATCGTTCATCAGCGCGTGCACCTTCTTGTCGGTGTAGCGCGCGATCTTCTCCGGCTGGAAATCGTCGAAGGCTTTGCGGAAATTGTCGCGCTTGCGCAGGATCGTGATCCAGGAGAGACCGGCCTGGAAGCCGTCGAGGATCAGCTTTTCGTAGAGCGCGCGGTCGTCATATTCGGGCACGCCCCATTCGGTGTCGTGATAGGCGACATAGAGCGGGTCTTCGCCGGGCCAGGGGCAGCGGGTCTTTCCGTCGGGATGCAGGCGGGGGGCACGGCTCATGCGATGGGCTGCTTTGCGGGAATGCGGACGACGTCGGGTTCTGCCAGCTTCAAGGCGAGGCCGCCGGCGGTGATCGGCTGGCCGGCGTCGAGCGCGTCGGCGACACGGTCGATGCGCACCAGCGCGATGCCCTTGCCTTGCGCCGACGAGCCCATGGTGCCGACCTGCTTGTCGCCGGCCATCACGCTGACTCCGACTTCCGGCGAGACGTCGTCGAGCAGCACCTTGACGCTGCGCGTGCGCGCGGTGCCGCGATGCTGCATGCGCGAGACGACCTCCTGGCCGACATAGCAGCCCTTGTCGAAATCGACGCCGGCAAGGCGGTCCATGTTGGTCTCGTGCGGGAACGCATCGCTGTACATGAAATCGAGCCCGCCGCGCGGCACGCCGAGCGCGATGCGGTGCGCCTCGTAGTCGGCGGCATCGACCAGGTCGGCGCCGATCAGGTCGGACAGCTTCTGCTTGAGATCCTCGGGGATCAGGATGCGGGTGCCGAGCTCGGCGTTGCGCGGGTCGGTGAAGGCAAGGTCCGGCTGCGCCGCGGGCTGGCCGTCCCAGGCCGCGAGCACGCCGAGATCGAGGTTTTCCACCGTGACCTTGGCGCGCAGCTTGTAGAATTTCAGCTTGGTGGCGAGGGTGGCCGCCAGCGCCTTCGGGCAGTCGATCAGGAACCCGCCGCCATGGCCGGCCGGCACCTCCGTGATCAGGAAATCGACGATGATCTTGCCCTGCGGCGTCAGCAGCGCGCCGAATCGCCCCAGGCCCGGCTTCAGCCTGTCGACATCGGTCGTGATCAGGCCGTTGAGGAAGTTGCGCGCATCCTCGCCCGCGACCTTGATGACGCTCCGGTCGGGAAGAAACGCTGATTTCATGCGAATATCTCTTGCGACATGTTGCTGCGGAACGTAAGCCCGCAAGGCATAAACGACAAGACCTCAAGCCCTGCGCTTGGGGATGAGAGAGGCCCCATGACCCAGCGTTTCGATGTGATCTTGAAGGGCGGCACCGTCGTCAACCAGGACGGCGAGGGTGTACGCGATATCGGCATCACCAATGGCCGCATCGCCGAGCTGGGTCCGCTGTCGCAGGCCTCCGCTGCCGAGGTGATCGACTGCAAGGGCCTCCACATCCTGCCCGGCGTCATGGATACGCAGGTGCATTTCCGCGAACCCGGGCTGGAGCAGAAGGAAGACCTCGAGACCGGCTCGCGGAGCGCCGTGATGGGCGGTGTCACCGCCGTGTTCGAGATGCCGAACACCTCGCCGCTGACCGTGACGGAAGCCACCTTCAGCGACAAGATCAAGCGCGCCCATCATCGCATGCATTGCGATTTCGCCTTCTTCATCGGCGGCACCCGCGAGAACGTGCAGGATCTGCCGGTGCTGGAGCGCGCGCCGGGCTGTGCCGGCGTCAAGGTGTTCATCGGCTCGTCCACCGGCGCGCTGCTGGTCGAGGACGACGAGAGCCTGCGCCGCATCTTCCAGGTGATCCGCCGCCGCGCCGCTTTCCACGCCGAGGACGAGTACCGCCTCAACGACCGCAAGTCGTTGCGCATCGAGGGTGATCCCCGCTCGCATCCGGTCTGGCGCGACGAGACCGCGGCGCTGATGGCGACGCAGCGCCTCGTCAAGCTCGCGCACGAAACGGGCAAGCGCATCCACGTGCTGCACATCTCGACCAAGGAAGAGATCGAGTTCCTGCGCGACCACAAGGATGTCGCCTCCTGCGAGGCGACGCCGCATCATCTGACGCTGGTCGCGCCCGAATGCTACGAGCGGCTCGGCACGCTCGCGCAGATGAACCCGCCGGTGCGCGGCGCCGACCACCGCGCCGGCATCTGGCGCGGCATCGAGCAGGGCATCATCGACGTGCTCGGCTCCGACCACGCTCCGCATACGCTGGAGGAGAAGCAGAAGACCTATCCGGCGTCGCCCTCCGGCATGACCGGCGTGCAGACGCTGGTGCCGCTGATGCTCGACCACGTCAATGCGGGCCGCCTGTCGCTGGCACGCTTTGTCGATCTCACCAGCGCCGGCCCCGCGCGCCTCTACAATATGGCCTGCAAGGGCCGCATCGCCGCCGGCTACGACGCCGACTTCACCGTGGTCGACTTGAAGCGCAGCGAAACCATCACCAACAAATGGGTGGCCTCCAAGGCCGGCTGGACGCCCTATGACGGCGTGCGCGTACAGGGGTGGCCCGTCGGCACCTTCATCCGCGGCCGCCGCGTGATGTGGCAGGGCGAGCTGGTGACGGCCTCGCAGGGCGAGCCGGTGCGGTTTCTGGAGACGTTGAAGCAGTAGGGGCAAGGTCCCGCTCCTCGCTCCGCTGTCATGCCCCGCCTAGTGCGCAATTGCGCACGGGGGCGGGGCATCCAGTACGCCGCGGCTTCTCGGTTCAATCGCCGCCGCCTCTGGAATACTGGATTGCCCGCCTTCGCGGGCAATGACAGAGTGCCCGGCGGCGCGAGCGCAATTTGGAGTGCAGTCCAATGCCCCAAGCGACACCCCTCATCACCTCCGAGCAGCTCGCCGCCATCCTCGGCGATCCCAATCTCCGCCTCTACGACTGCACCACCTACAACGAGCCCGTGCCGCCGGGCAGCGACGTGCCCTATCGCGCGGTGCCGGGCGACAAGACGTTCGCGGCCGGCCATATTCCCGGCGCGGATTTTCTCGACCTGCAGGGCGAGTTCTCCGACAAATCCGCGCAGCAGTTCTTCATGATGCCTGACGTGGCCCAGCTGGAGGCCGCCTTCGGCCGCCACGGCCTCGATGCGTCCAAGACCATCGTGCTCTACAGCATCGGCACCATGATGTGGTCGACGCGGTTCTGGTGGATGCTGCGCTCGCTCGGCGTCGATGCCCGCGTGCTCGACGGCGGCCTCGACAAGTGGAAGGCGGAGGGGCGGGCGATCGAGACGGGTGCGCCGAAGGGCTATCCGGCCACGACCTTCAAGGCCAATCCGCGCGCGGGCTTCTTCGTCGACAAGAACACCGTGAAGGCGCGGATCGGCGATTCCTCGACCGTGATCGTCAACGCCCTTGGGCCGCAATTTCACCAGGGCCTCGAGCCCAGTCGCTATGGCCGGCCCGGCCGCGTTCCCGGCAGCGTCAACGTTCCGGCGGCGACGCTCGCCAATGCCGACAAGACGCTGACGACGCCGGCCGATGCGGAGGCGAAGTTCGCAGCCCAGGGGGTCACGCGCGACAAGAATGTGATCGTGTATTGCGGCGGCGGGATCTCGGCGACGATCGATCTCCTGCTGCTGACGCAGCTCGGCTACGACAAGCTGACGCTGTACGATGCTTCCATGGGCGAATGGGCCCGGGACCCGTCCCTGCCGATCGAGACGGATTAGCCATGGCGCTTTGAACGTGGACGCGAGGTCGTCATGCCCGGGCTTGTCCCGGGCATCCACGTTCTTCGTGCCGCAACGAAAGGCGTGGATGGCCGGGACAAGCCCGGCCATGACGCCGTGGAAAGCTTCCGTGCCCCAGCGCTGAACCCATAAGCGATTACCCCGCTCCTCCAGGGGAGGGTAAAAGAGAAACTAGGGAACCTTCTTCCCTGGCCTGCATCCAATGTCCGGAGCGACTTGAAACAAGCAGGTGACCGCCATGCAACGGACCGCAGCCGGACTGTCCGCCGGCGCCAGAACGCTGGAAGCCGAACTGATCGACCGCGCGCGGGCCCGGGACGAGGCCGCGCTGCGCGAGATCATGCAGGCCAACAACCGCCGGCTCTACCGCCTCGCACGCGCTATTCTGCGCAGTGACAGCGAAGCCGAGGACGTCGTGCAGGAAACCTATGTGCGCGCCTTCACCCATCTCGACGGCTTCCGCGGCGAGTCCGGTCTGTCGACCTGGCTGTCCCGCATTGCCATCAACGAGGCGCTTGGCCGGGCGCGAAGCACAAGGCCGCATGTCGAGCTCGGCTCGGTGTCCGAGGCCGCGCTCGAGGCGCAGATCATCAAGTTTCCCGTTTCTCCTCCAGGCGATCCGGAAAGGACCATGGCCCAACGTGAAATCCAGCGCGTCGTCGAGCGCGCCATCGACGAGTTGCCGGATGTTTTTCGCATGGTGTTCGTCGCACGCGTCATGGAGGGCATGAACATCGAGGAGACTGCCGCTCTGCTCGGCCTGAAGCCCGAGACGGTGAAGACGCGGCTGCACCGCGCCCGCACCATGCTGCGGGAGAATGTCGAGAAGGAGATCGGCCCCGTGATGATGGATGCCTTCCCGTTCGCCGGCTGGCGCTGCGAGCGCCTGACCGAAGCGGTGCTGAAGCGGCTCGGTGTCGGCGGCTGAATTTTTTCGGGAACGTTTGCGCGAAACGTCCATCCAATTCCTGTGAAGCAACGCGCCGGCAAAACGCCCGGCAGCACAGGAGTGTCAAACCATGTTCATTCGTTGGAGCGCGGCGGTCGCCGCGGCCATTCTGTTGTCGGGTCCCGCGCTGCAAGGCGCCATTGCCGCCGACAAGCCGACCGATCCGCAGATCGCCCACATCGCCTACACCGCCGGCGTGATCGACATCAACGCCGCCAAGCAGGCGCAGAAGAAAGCGACGAGCAAGGGCGTCAAGGCGTTTGCCGAGGACATGCTGCGCGACCATGAGGCGGTCAACAAGCAGGCGCTGGCGCTGGTCAAGAAGCTGAACGTCACCCCTGAGGACAACGACACCAGCAAGGCGCTGTCGAAGCAGGCCAGCGACAAGCTGGCGGAGCTGGACAGGCTGAGCGGCGCGGCCTTCGACAAGGCCTATGTCGCCAACGAGGTTGCCTACCACAAGGCGGTCAACAGCGCGCTGGAAACCCAGCTCATTCCGTCCGCCAGCAATGCGGAGCTGAAGAGCCTGTTGCAGACCGGCCTGAAGATCTTCCAGGGCCACGAGCAGCACGCCGAGCATGTCGCGGCCGAGCTGAAATAGGGTGCAGTATGATGCCGGGATGCCTCGCTCCGATCGCGCTTGCGGTCATCGCCCTGTCGATATCAGTCCCGGCGCGCGCCGCGACGATCGAGATCACGATGGAGAGTCTTGTGATCTCTCCGGCGGAGGTGTCGGCGAAGGTCGGTGACACCATCAGCTGGGTCAACAAGGACGTCTTCGCCCACACCGCCACCGCCAAGAACGGCGATTTCGACGTGACGCTGCCGCCGAAGAAGTCGGCGACGTCAGTCCTGAAGAAGGCGGGAATGGTCGAGTATTACTGCCGCTATCATCCCAACATGAAAGCGACGCTCAAGATCGAGCCGTAGGGAGGAGGGAGGGCTTTCCCGGCTCTGGTGGGAAGATCTCCCGGCCGTCGCGAGACTAATGCTTGGCCGCGGGAGCCGGCTTCCGTGCGATAAAGACGGCAGACTTCGCGACGTGTCGCAAAGTCATTCATCCGTCGACTGGCCCCGCCCGCGTGGCGGGGTCATTTTCGATGCGGGCTTACTGCCTGCAGATGTCGACCGAGAACTCGCCGTTGCGGATGCGGCCCGGGAAACCCTCGACGAACTTCGCCACCGCGTCCTCGCCATAGGTACCGACGAGCTCCGCGAAGGCCGCGAACAGGCTGGCCTGCGCCAGGCAGTCGCCGTCGACGCCGTCATGGCGCGCTTCGGCCCAGGCCTCGTTGAGATAGCTCAGTGCGGCCTGTTTCTGCTCGTGATCGGGCAGCGGCGCGCGGGCGGGTGCGTAGGAAATCGACTGGCTCATGAAACTCGACAGGGCTGGAGGCGCGTCCACGGCGATGCGCTGCACGAGAGGTGTAGCACGCGCATTAACGCCCGCTAGGCCACATCTTTAGGAACGGTTAACGGCTGTGAACAAACTCGATGACAGGGTTCCAGCCGCGCGTCCGCGTCGACCCACGTGTCATCCCGGCACGTGCTGATCCTCATGGTGAGGAGCGTGCGCAGCACGCGTCTCGAACCATGCAGGCCCCACTGCTGCAGCCGGGCCTTTCATCCTTCGAGACGCGCGTTCCGCGCTCCCAGCGACAACGGCTTCGCCGTTGCACAAGGGATGAGGATCGTAGTGTTCGGGATTTGAAAGAAGCTCAGTTCGCGTAGCGCGCCGTCAGATCGCGCGAGATCTTCGAGCCTTCCTCGATATAGCGGCGGATCGCTACCGTCGCGGCCGGCGTGCAGCTCCGGTAGGTCTGCTGGAAGCCGTTATAGCCGCGGTTGAAGCCGGCGATCATCCGGGTGCGGCGCTCGCCCGAGGGGGTTTCGGCGTCGATCAGCGCCTGCATCTCGCTGCGCCATTTGTTGCCCTCGTTGGATCCGCAGATGCCGCGCAGATAGTGCAGCCCGCCGAGGATCTCGGCCAGCCGCTGCAATTCGCCGTCAAACGGCGCCGCGGCGTCCTGGGCCCGGGCGGGGCCGCAGGCGCAGGCGAGAATCAAGGCAAAAATGGCCAGAAATCGCGTGGACATCGGCGGCTGTATGCCTCCTCGGGACGGCGGGCGCAAGGCGGGCCGTCAGGCCCCGAGCAGCCTGTGGGCGGACTGGATGATCTCCTCCAGGCCCCCGGTCAGCTTGAGGTCCCCCAGGCTCGCCAGGGCGTCCGGGGCGATCCAGCGGTAATCGTCGAGCTCGTCGTTCAGGGCGGGCTCCTTCGCCACCCAGCGGGCGGCAAAGGACATGATCAGATAGTGGCCGGCGCCGGGCGCAGCCGGCAGCACCTCGCGCCAGCCGGCAAGGCCGACGATCTCGATCTCGAGCCCGGTCTCCTCGTCGACCTCGCGCTTGAGCGCCTGGTGCAGCGATTCGCCGAATTCGACCCGGCCGCCCGGCAGCGAATAGAAGCCTTTTGCCGGCGAGCGGGCGCGGCGGGTCAGAAGCACCTTGCCGTTGCGGAAAATCGCGGCACTGACGGCGATCTGGGGATGGGTGGGCTGGATGACGGCGGACATATCTTCAACCAGCCTGGCTCAATTCGCCATGATGGTGTCGACGTCGGCCTCCGCGCCGCCGTTGATGATGCCGCCGCAGGCCGCGATCAGCGGCTTGACCCAGAGCGTGGCCTGTTCGGCGAGGCGTACGCGGGTTGTATCCTTCTCGACCTCGCGCATGGCCGATCCGACCGCGGTCAGGATCGAGGTCATGGTGTCCGTGATGTGGTCGAACTGGGCGCGCACGTTCGGATCGGCCTTCTCATAGGCCTCGATGGCGAGGTCCCGCGCCTTGAAGTTCGATGCCGTGAAATGCTCCGCATAGGACAGCGGCGACCAGGTCAAGAAATCTTCGGCGCATTCGGGCATATCGGGGACCATTTCCAGCAGCATCACGGCTTCATTGAAATGGTTGAGATAATCAGTGGCAAGCCCGGTTCGCGGGTTGATGTTGGCCACGCGCAGCCGTTCGGCCCAGGCCGCGGCCTCGGGGCCCGTCTGTACATGCCGCGCGGGTTGGGTGGCCGTTGAGCTCATCTGCCGCAGTGTTAACGTTCGGGGTTAAAAGGACCTCAACGGACCCTATATTGGCCCAAGGATGTGTGGACGCTTCGTCATAACTTCAGCCCCCGCGGCTTTACGGCAACTATTCGGCTACATCGAGCAGCCGAATTTCCCGCCCCGGTACAATGTCGCCCCGACGCAACCGATTCCGGTCGTTTTGGTGGAGAATGGCGCGCGCCATTTCCGCCTGATGCGCTGGGGCCTGTTGCCGAGCTGGGTCAAGGATCCCAAGAGCTTCACGCTGCTGATCAACGCCCGCTCGGAGACGGTGCTGGAGAAGCCCGCCTTCAAGAAGGCGATCCGCCGGCGGCGCGGCCTGATCCCGGCCGATGGTTATTACGAATGGAAGTCGGAGGGTGGCCGCAAGCAGCCGTTCTTCATCCACCGCGCCGACGGAGAGCCGCTCGGCTTTGCAGCGGTGTTCGAGACCTGGGTCGGGCCGAACGGCGAGGAGCTCGACACGGTCGCGATCGTCACCGCGGCGGCGAGCACGGATCTCGCCGCGCTGCATGACCGCGTTCCCGTCACGATCAGTCCGCGCGATTTCGAACGCTGGCTCGATCATCGCGGCGACGAGGTCGATGCGATCCTGCCGCTGATGGGCGCCCCGCGCATCGGCGAATTCGCCTGGCACCCCGTCTCCACCCGCGTCAACCGCGTCGCCAATGACGACGATCAGTTGTTGTTGCCGATCAGCGCGGAGGAGATGGAGGCGGAAGCAGAGGCGGCGAAGCCGAAGAAGGCAGCGCGGAAGGCTGCGGCTGCGTCATCGGATGACGGGCAGGGGTCGTTGTTCTAGCTATTGTTGAAATTCGACCCGCGCCCAAAATTCAATCGTCGTCCCGGCGAAGGCCGGGACCCATACCCCCAGGGAGCAGTGTGGCGCGAGATGGTGGTGAGCAATCTCCGCCAAATTGAATGCGGTGGTTATGGGTCCCGGCCTTCGCCGGGACGACGGCCAGTGCCGTAGGGTGGGCAAAGACGCAACGCGCCGTGCCCACGATCTCTCTCTTCAACGCACAATGGTGGGCACGCTTCGCTTTGCCCACCCTACGGCAGCGGAGTTTTAGACAATCTCCCTTGCCCTCAACGCCGCGATCTCCGTCGCATCGAAGCCGAGCTCGCCGAGCACCGCATCCGTATCCGCACCCACTTCCGGCGCCATCCGGTCCAGCCTGCCGCCGCCATGCGCGAGCTTGAAGCCGCTGCCGGCAAAGCGCAGCCGGCCATAGGGCGTGTCGAGCTCCTGGATCGCGCCGCGCGCCTTGATCTGGGGATGGTCGATGACCTCCTCGATCTTCCAGATGCTGGCGCAGGGCGCGCCGGCGTCTTCCAGAATCGTCTCCCACTCGCGCGCGGGCCTTTTCGCCAGCGCCTCTTCGATGATGGCGCGCAGCGCCGGCTCGTTCTCATTGCGCGAAAACCAGTCCGCGAAGCGCGAATCGCTCAGCGTGTCCTCGCGGCCGAGCGCACTCATCAGCGCGCGGTACTGCTTCTCGTTGTTGACGGCGAGCAGGATGTGGCCATCGCCGCATTTGAACAGGTTCGCGGTGGTCCTGCGGCTCACCGCCTGGTTGCCCGAGAGCTGCTGGCGATGCCCTGCGACCGACCAGTCGGCGATTTGCCCTGAGAGAAACGCCATCGTTGCCTCCAGCATGGAGACATCGACAAACTGCCCCTTGCCGGTGCGGTCGCGCTGGTACAGCGCGCTCGACACGCCGAACGCAGCCGTCGCGCCCGAGAGCACGTCGCAGACGGCGAAGCCGGCACGCGTCGGTCCTGTCTCCGGATGCCCCGTGATCGCCATGATGCCCGACAGCGCCTGCATCTTGCCGTCATAGCCGGGCCGCAGGCGATCCGGGCCGGTCTGGCCGAAGCCGGACACCGCGCAATAGATCAGTTTCGGGTTGATCGCCGAGAGTGCCTCGTAGCCGATGCCGAGCTTGTCCATCACGCCCGGCCGGAAGTTCTCCATGACGACGTCGACGGTCGCGGCAAGCTTCTTCACGATCGCGATGGCGTCGGGCTTCTGCAGGTCGAGCGTCAGGCTGCGCTTGTTGCCGTTGATGGCCTGGAATGCGGGGGCGAGCCCGCGCTCGGCCCATTCGCGGGACAGCGGCGTGCGGCGCATGTCCTCGCCCTCGCGCCGCTCGACCTTGATGACGTCCGCGCCTAACAACGCCAGTTGGTAGCTGGCATAAGGACCGGCCAGCACTTGCGTGAAGTCCAGGATCTTCACACCCTCGAACGGTCGCGTCACGTCGCTCTCCCCATTTTGTTTTCGTTGTCGGAGGACGTTAAAGCATGATCCGGACCCGGAGGGCCGCGTTAGCGCAAAGTGCGAAGCGGTTTTCCGGAAAGATCATGCGCAAACAACAATCTAAAGCGCGATGACGATCCATCCGAATCTCATCGCGCTTTAGGCGGCGCGGTTGCCGCGCGCGATCTCCTTCTGCTTGTCGAATTCGGCACGGCGGCGCGCCAGCTCTTCAGGAGAGAGCTGCGCGACGTTGTTGTAGTCGAGCTTCCAGGAGGCGTCCTCGCTCCAGCGCAGCGGCGACTGCATCGTGGTCTGCGGTCCGCTCGCGCTCTCCAGCAGCTTCAACGCGAGCTCCAGCGTCTGCGCCTGGGAAGCGACATCGTGCGGCTTGCCGGCGGAATTGCCGAGCGGGAAATCCGAGAACAGGAAGCGCGGCACGGCGGCGTGCTCGATGATGTCCTTGGCGCAGCCCATGATCACGGTCGGAATGCCGTTGCGCTCGAGGTGCCGCGCCACCAGCGCCGTGGTCTGGTGGCAGACCGGGCAGTTCGGCACCAGCACGGCGACATCCACCTTGTCCGCGAGGCAGCGCGCCAGGATCTCCGGCGCATCGGTGTCGAGCGTGACGCGATGGCTGCGATTGGTCGGTGCGCCGAAGAAGCGCGGTGCCACTTCGCCGATGCGGCCGGAGGCAGACGCCTTCAGGAGCTGCGGCAGCGGAAACCAGGTGCCGTTGTCGGTGGCCGAGGTGTGCTTGCGGTCGTAGCCGATGTGGGAGATGCGAAGGTCGTGCTGTTGCGAGGTGTCGCCGTCATAGACCTGGTAAAACTTCGCGCTGCCGTTATAGGCCGCGCCCGGCCCCTGGTCGCCCTTGGTGGGATCGTAAGGCGCCGCCGTGGTGATGATGGTCACGCGCGACTTCGCCAGCGGCTTCTTCAACGGCTGGAACGGCGCCTCGGTGTAGTGCGCCCAGCGGTAAGCCGTGGTGTAGCCGATCGCCGCGTAATAATCGCGCGTGCGCTGCATGTAGGGGACGGGGGAGTCGTAGTCGGGCGCAAAGCCGAATTCATCGTCGCGCGGAGCGGACATGGGCGCGTCTCCTGGTTCTTGGTTGGGGCCAGATGGTGAAGTGGTATCGGTTCGAGAAGCTGATCGGCCATTTGCGGGACGAGAAAGGACCCGGTCAGCCGGGATACCCGGTGTTGGTGCTGTTTCGGGCGCTGCTGTTGCAATCACTCTATGGTCTTTCGGAACGCGAGCTCGAGGAAGCGCTGGGCGACCGGCTCTCGTTCAAGCGTTTCGTCGGTCTGAGCCTTGAGGATGCGACGCCCGACCATACGGTTCTGAACCGCTTCCGGAACCAGCTCGTCGAACAGGGTCTTCTGGAGAAGTTATTTGGCGAGTTGGATCGCCAGCTTGAGAATGCTGGCGTCATCCTCAAGCGCGGCACGATGCTCGATGCAACCTTGATCCAGGCCGTCTCAGCTCCTCCAAAGGAGGATCGTCCATCAAACGACCCAGATGCCCGGTTCACTAAGCGTCAGGGCAAGGGTGGTTCGACCTTCGGTTACAAGGCCCATATGGGCGTCGATGAGGGATCTGGCCTGATCCGGGCAGTCCTGACGACGCCCGCCAATATCAACGATACAACGCCGGCCGACGAACTGATCCGCGGTGATGAGGCCGTGGTGTGGGCCGATGCGGCTTAYGACACCCATGCCCGGCGGGCTCGGMTAAAAGCGGAAGGCAAGAAGCCCCGCATCGCCCGTCGTCCGAACCGGCATCATCCGGAGTTGTCGCCGAGGCTCAAACGCTACAACCGTCTCATCGCACGACGGCGGGCAACGGTAGAGACCACCTTTGCGACCCTCAAACGCCGGATGCGGCTCACTTGCATCCGCTACGTCGGAATCACCAAGGCAAGCGGACAAGTCCTGCTTGCCTCCATCGCCTTCAACATGAGGCGGTGGGCCACGATCGCCGCGTGAGACGCCCGCCAAGGGCGCCGACTACCGTCTCGGCCTCACAAAAAGACGCAGACGCAGCCCTCTCTCGACGTTTCCTGCCCCAAAAATGCAGTAGCGCAACAGGCCCCTTGTGGGAGAGGGTGGCTCGCCGCGCAGCGGCGAGACGGGTGAGGGGTCTCTATCCTCACGAACGGTCTCGTACGTGGAGAGATACCCCTCATCCGGCGCTTCGCGCCACCTTCTCCCGCAAGGGGAGAAGGTGAAGAAAGGCAGCTCGTCCGGCTCTCACCTGAAAATATGCAGCGCCGCGTATTGCAGCAGCATGATCGCCTTGGCGTCGATGATGCGGCCATCGGCGATCATCGCCAGCGCTTCGTCGATGGAGAGCTCCAGCACCTCGATGTCCTCGCCCTCGTGCTCGAGGCCGCCGCCGTCGCTCACCCGCATGTCCGGCTCGTATTCGGCGACGAAGAAATGCAGCTTCTCGGTCACCGCGCCGGGGCTCATGAAGGCCTCGAACACCTTGTGGACGTGGTGCAGGCGGTAGCCGGTCTCCTCCTCGGCCTCGGCGCGGATGCGCTCTTCCGGCGAGGCATTGTCCAGCACGCCGGCGGCCGCCTCGATCAAGAGGTCGTCGTAGCCGCGGATGAAGGCCGGCAGGCGGAATTGCTTCACCAGGATCACGGTGCGCCGGGCGAGGTTGTAGGGCAGCACGGCGGCGGCGTTGTCGCGCTCATAGGTCTCGCGGTGCTGCGTCTGCCAGGCGCCATCGGCGCGCCGGTACTCGAACGTCGTGGTCTTGAGCGGCGTCCAGTTGTCCGAGAGCACGCGGACGTCCTTGATGCGGACGCGGTCGGAAATGGTCATGAGGTCTCTCTCTTCTTCACCTCTCCCCGCTTGCGGGGAGAGGTCGGATTGCGCAGCAAGCCGGGTGAGGGGGTACAGGTCCCGTCGACGATCTCACGTGCGGAGAGAGGCCCCTCACCCCAACCCTCTCCCCGTAAGAACGGGGCGAGGGGGCGCAGTTGCGTTCGCGGCGGCATCTCGATCTCAGTTGCTGGGCGTGGCGCGGCCGTCGAGCCACTTCTGGAACATCACGGAGGTGGAGAGCTCGAAGCCCAGCGAATTGTAGAACGCATTGGCCTGCTCGTTCTCGCGGCGGACCAGCAGCTGGAGCTTCGATATCCCGGCCGCCCGCAGCCAGTCCTCCGCCGCCGCCATGATCGCTCTTCCATAGCCGCGCTTGCGTCCATCCGGATCGACCGCGACGTAATAGACCCAGCCGCGATGACCGTCATGGCCGACCATGACGGTCGAAACGATAGCGCCGCCATCGCGGCCGACCAGAACAGTGGAATTGTCGCGCCGCCGCGCCAGCGCGATGTCGGCATGCGGATCGTTCCAGGGCCGCGTCAGCCCGCAGCGCTGCCACAGCGCCACGACCGGCTCGACATCGGCGTCGTTGATCGCGTCGATCCTGAGAGCGCTCACAGCACCTTCCCCGGATTCATGATGCCCTGCGGATCGAGCATTGCCTTGATCGACCGCATCAGCTCGATCGCGGTCTTGTCCTTGACCTCGGGCAGCTCGTCGCGCTTGAGCACGCCGATACCGTGCTCGGCCGAGATCGAGCCACCCATGCGCAGCACGATCTCGAACACGACCGCGTTCACCTCGTGCCAGCGCGCCAGATAGTCCGCCGTGTTGGCGCCGATGGGCTGGCTGACATTATAATGAAGGTTGCCGTCGCCGAGATGGCCGAACGGCACCGGCCGCGCGCCCGGGATCAGCTTGACCACGGCGGCATCGGCCTCCGCGATGAAGGCGGGCACGGCGGCGACGGGCACGGAGATGTCGTGCTTGATCGAGCCGCCCTCGGGCTTCTGCGCCGCCGACATCTCCTCGCGCAGCTTCCAGAAATTGTTGCGCTGGGCGAGGCTGGCCGCGATCACGGCGTCGTCGACGATCTCTTCTTCCATGGCGCGGCCGAGGATCGTCTCCAGCGGCGTGCGGGCATCGTCGCCGGGGGAGGACAGTTCCATCAGCACGTACCAGGGATGCTTCTCGGCGAGCGGGTCGCGCACGTCGATGCCGTGGCGGACCGAGAAATCCACCGCCATCTCCGACAGCAGCTCGAAGCTCGTCAGCGTGTTGGCGGCCTCGCTCTGCGCAATCGTCAGCAGCTTCAAGGCGGCCGCCGGCGATTTCAGCCCGACATAGGCGGTCTCGACCGCCCGCGGCTTCGGAAACAGTTTCAGGGTCGCCGCCGTGATGATGCCGAGCGTGCCTTCGGCGCCGATGAAGAGGTTGTGCAGATTGTAGCCGGTGTTGTCCTTCTTCAGCTTCGACAGCACGTTGAGCACGCGTCCGTCGGCGAGCACCACTTCCAGCCCCAGTGCCATCTCGCGCGCGACGCCATAGGCGAGGGCGGCGGTGCCGCCGGCATTGGTCGAGAGATTGCCGCCGATGGTGCAGCTGCCTTCCGCGCCCAGCGACAGCGGAAACAGCCGGTCGACGTCGGACGCCTTCTGCTGCGCGATCTGCAGCACCACGCCGGCTTCGACCGTCATGGTGTTGGAGGCGGTGTCGACCTCGCGGATCTTGTCGAGGCGCCGCAGCGACACCACCACCTCGCCATTGTGCGGCGTCTGCCCGCCGACGAGGCCGGTGTTGCCGCCCTGCGGCACCAGCGCGATGTTGTGCGCGGAGGCGAGCTTGCAGATTTCGGAGACCTCCGCGGTCGAGCCCGGGCGCAGCACCAGCGGCGAGCGGCCGTGGAACAAATTGCGCTCCTCGGTGACATAGGGCTCGATGTCGGTCGCGTCCGTGATCGCGTGGCGATCGCCGACGATCTTGCGGAATTGTTCGATCAGCTCGGGCGCAAGCGGAGGGATGGCGGATTTGTTTATGTTCATTCTCTGGTCTCTTCTCAAGCTTCTTATCGCGCCACCGCCGCCCGGCGCAGCCGGTCGTTGATCGCCTCGCCCAGATCGACTTCGGGAATCGGCATCACTGCGATCGACCGCGGGCTCTTCGCATCCAGGCTGCGAAGATAGCCGAACAGATTGGCGGCGGCTTCATCGAGATCACCGGCGGGCGACAGATTCATGACGGCCGAGGCAGCGTCAAGGCCGGGCAGGCGTGCGGGGCCGAACGCCAGCAGCGCTTCATCAGGCGCAACATCCCGCGCGTTGAGCCGCACATTGGCGCGCGGTGCGTAGTGCGAGGCCAGCATCCCCGGCGCCAGCGGCTGGCTGTCGTCGCTGCCGGCCTCCACCGGGGGCCGCGCCAGCGGCACGCCCAGAACAGCCTCGATTCGCTCGCGCGACAGCCCGCCGGGCCGGAGCAGCATCGGCTCCTCGAAGCAGCCGACGATGGTCGATTCGACGCCGACCGTAACCGGCCCGCCGTCGACGATCAGGTCGATCCGCCCGGCAAGGTCGCTTTCGACGTGCCCCGCCTCGGTCGGGGAGACATGGCCGGAGATATTTGCCGACGGCGCCACCACCGCCCCGCCGAACGCGCGCAGGATCGCCTCGGCGACCGGATGGGCGGGAACGCGGATCGCGAGGGTGTCGAGGCCGGCGGTGGCGAGATCCGCCACCGGGCAGTCGTCGGTCTTCGGCACCACCAGGGTCAGCGGCCCCGGCCAGAACGCCTCCGCAAGCCTTCTGGCGCGGGCATCGAACCGGCCGATCCGCTCCGCGGCCGCGAGATCGGCGACGTGGGCGATCAGCGGATTGAAGGCCGGCCGCCCCTTGGCGCTGTAGATATGGGCAACGGCCGTGGCATTGGCGGCATCCGCGCCGAGCCCGTAGACCGTCTCGGTCGGAAACGCGACCAGCCCGCCGGCGGCCAAGGTCCGGGCGGCGGCTTCCGCGCCGGCCGTGCCGGCCGGTAAAATCAGCGTTTCAAGACCCGTTTTCACAGGGACAAAATTCCTCAACTCGGCCGCTTGCGGTGCGCCAAACCCGACGCTATAAGCCGCCTTCTTGTCGGAGTGTGGCTCAGCCCGGTAGAGCACTGCGTTCGGGACGCAGGGGTCGCAGGTTCGAATCCTGCCACTCCGACCATTCTTCCAAAAGTCGACGTTTTCCAAAGGCTTGGCGGACCGGCCGCCAGGGCCTTGGGACGCCTTTCTGCAACGATTTTCGGGGCGGGTCCACGGCCGATTTGGCTGGGCAGGACGGCATTTGCGGAAAGCACGGCTCCGCGCCGGATCCGACAGCGCGGCTGTTGAGCCAGCGTCGCCGCCTCCGCTCTTGCCGCGGTAGGTCAGAGGACGACCGCCGCGCCAGCCGGCACTTCGATCCGCAACACCATCATCCAGCGTCCGCGCCGGCCCCGTGCACCTTGCCGCGCGCGATCACCATCCAGTGCTGCGTCCGGAACCGGCCTCGTCCACCTGCCATCAACCATCCACTCAATCCGAGGTGAGGTCATCATCTCACTTCGCGCCTCGCGCGAATTGAGGCAAACGTATAGGTTTACAATCTCCGATTGCTCACGCCGCGCGACGACCATCGCGCCTCGCGATCGCCAGCGCAAAGACATCTCGACGTCACGGGATCATCACTCTCTGCGCAAAGTGACATGCGATGGATGTCAGCAACGGGGTGGCGGACAAGATCGGTTCCCTACATCGCTGAAATGATCAGGCTGCTTGCGCAGCAGCGCATTCGGCGTGCCGTCGCATCGGCACAGCGGTGCGTCGATTCGCGCGCGAAGCGAATCTGAATCGTGACAGTTTTGTTCCGTCGCGGAACTCGAATGAAGGAGCATCATAGATGTGCGCGAACAGCTGAAAATTTAGGCGATAGCCTGACAATTTTAGCTTTCTTCAAGTCGGTTTTCTTTAGGAGTGACTGCCAGTCTGCGCTCCATGGAAATGGGGGCGTTCTAAATGTCGAACGAGACGGTTACCACTGCATCGAGCTTTCTGAATTCTCTCGGTATCAACACCAATGCGGGCGCCTACACGGACGCCTACACAAACTCCAGTCTGATCATCAACAGCCTGAACTATCTGGGCATCAGTCACGTCCGCGACTCCTACAACGCAATGGGGCACGCAAACGCTGTCATCGACGCGCTTGCCAATGCGGGTGTCTCCTTCGATTTTCGCGTGGCCTACACGCTGCCGGAGACGGGCAGCGCCGGGCTGGCCGCCTATGTCGCCGCTCTTGCCGAGTTCAAGGCGGAGCACCCGGGCATGCTGCTGTCGATCGAAGGCATCAACGAAGCCAATCTCAACGACTTCTCCTATAACGGGCTGACCTCGCTCGAAGGCGCCGCGGCATTCCAGCAGGCGCTCTACACGGCCGTGAAGGGCAACGCTACGCTCAGCGACGTCACCGTCGTCAATTTCAGCATCGGCTACCAGACCGATGCGACGAACGCCCAGGTCGGCGACATGAGCGCCTATTCGGACGCGGCGAACGCCCACGTCTACGTGCAGACCGGCGCGCTCGCCGACGCCCAGATCGAGGACGACCTCCGTCTGGCGGAAGAAATCTCGACGAACGATCCGGTCATCGTGACGGAAACCGGCTATACGACGTTGACGAGCACCACCGGCATCGGCGCGAACGAGGATGCGCAGGCGAAGCTGGTGCTCTCCAACCTGCTGCTGGCGTATGAGAATGGGTCATCCGCCACGTATATCTACGAGCTGTTCGACTCGCCGTCGTCGGCGACCCGCGGCGACAAGGAAGCCCATTTCGGTCTCTTCAACACCGATGGCACGCCGAAGGAAGCCGCTGTCGCTCTTCACAATCTGACGACCATCCTCGGCCACGGCGACAACGGCACCGCCCATACCGGCACGGATCTGAGCTACACGCTTTCCAACGCGCCCAGCAACACCCATACGATGGTGATGAACAAGTCGGGCAGCGTCAGCGACCTCGTCGTTTGGGCCGATACGCGCGTCTGGGACAGCGCGAGCCAGACCGAGATCGTCACGCCGGTAACGTCCGTGACCATCCAGTTCGGGCAGGTGGAAGGCGTCGTCTACGTCTATGACCCGCTGCAGGGTACGGATCCGATTGCGACCTATTACAACACGAGCTCGATCCAGGTCGGCCTCAGCGATCATCCGCTGGTGATCGAGGTTCGCGCGTCGTCGGCCGTGGGCGAAGCCCCGACGACGGTCGACAGCGAGCTCACGATGACGTCGGCCCAGTTCGTCGCGCAGATGGACACCCTGGTGAATACCAGCGGGCTGGAAAAGGTGACATTGAGCGACTCGCATGTTCTGGCCGTCTCGTCGACCGAGACCATGCAATATGCCATCGCCCATTATGGCAGCCTGCTGTCGAAGATCGACGGCGGCTTTTCCTTCTCCGTCACCTGGAGCGGCGTCGGCTGGACCAAGGAGCAGGATTTCGATGCCGCGGGTACCCTGACCGAGACCACCGTTTGGGGCTACGACAGCAGCGGCGCTCTGGTCTCGAAAAGCATCACGATGGCCGACGGGCAGCTCGACTATTACCACTACGGCATCACCGGCGAGGCCTACACGTCGCAGCACACGGCCTACGACGCGAGCGGCAATGTCACGGTGATCGAGCGCTTCCACGCCGATGGCAGCTATCAGTACAAGGCGACATACAACGCCGACGGTTCCAAGGTTTACGACTATTACAACAGCGCCGGTGCGCTGACCTCGGAAGTCAGCCTGACCTCGTCCAGCACGGTCACGACCACCTATGACGCCGCGACCGGATACAAGCTCCAGGTCCATACCGCCAATGCCGACGGCAGCGCCGACAACAAGGTCTATGCCAACGGCGTGCTGATGAAGGACAACGTCCTTCACACGGACGGCTCGTCCGAGGTCTATGTCTACAACATCGCCGGCCAGGCCTACACGTCGACCCATCAGGTCACCGACGCCAGCGGCAAGGTGACGCTGATCGAGCGCTTCCATTCCGACGGCAGCTACCAATACAAGGCTGCCTATAACAGCGACGGTTCCAAGGTCTACGACTACTACACGAGCACGGGTGTTCTGAGCTCCGAGGTGATCATCACCTCGACCGCCACCACGACGACGACCTATGACACCGCGACGGGCAACAAGCTCGTCGTCTACACGGCCAACGTGGACGGCAGCGCCGACAACAAGGTCTACACCAACGGCGTGCTGACGAAGGACAACGTCCTCCACAAGGACGGCTCGGCCGAAGTCTATGTCTATCAAATCACCGGGCAGTCCTACACCTCGACCCATCAGGTCACCGACGCCAGCGGCAAGGTGACGCTGATCGAGCGTTTCCACGCCGACGGCAGCTACCAGTACAAGGTGACCTACAATTCGGACGGCTCGAAGGTCTACGATTACTATACGAGCGCGGGCGCTCACAGCAACCAGGTGGTCACCACTTCGACCGGCACCACGACGACGACCTATGACACGGCGACCGGCAACAAGCTCGTCGTCTACACGGCCAATGTCGACGGCAGCGCCGACAATAAGGTCTATACCAACGGCGTGCTGATGAAGGACAACGTCCGCAACAAGGACGGCTCGTCCGAGGTCTACATCTACAACATCGCTGGCCAGTCCTACACGACGACCCACCAGGTGAGCGACGCGAGCGGCAAGGTGACGCTGATCGAGCGATTCCACGCCGACGGCAGCTACCAGTACAAGGTGACCTACAACGCTGACGGCTCGAAGGTCTACGACTACTACACCAGTGCAGGCGTTCGCAGCTCCGAGGTGGTGGTCACCTCGACCGCCACCGCGACGACGACCTATGACACGGCGACGGGCAACAAGCTCGTGGTCTACACGGCCTATGTCGGGGGCGGCGCCGACAACAAGGTCTATACCAACGGCGTGCTGATGAAGGACAACGTCCTCCACAAGGACGGCTCGGCTGAAGTCTACATCTACAACATCACCGGCCAGTCCTACACGTCGACGCATCAGGTGGGCGATGCCAGCGGCAATGTGACGCTGATCGAGCGTTTCCACGCCGACGGCAGCTATCAGTACAAGGTGGCCTACAATGCCGACGGCTCCAAGGTTTACGACTACTACACGAGCGCGGGGCTCCACAGCTCCGAGGTGACCGTCACGTCGGCCAGCACCACGACGACGACCTACGACACCGCGACCGGCTACAAGGTCACGGACTACATTGCCTATGCGGACGGCAGCGCGGAAAACAAGACCTACACCGGCGGCGTGCTGACGAAGGACAACGTCCTTCACAAGGACGGCTCGTCAGACGCCTATGTCTACCAGATCACCGGCCAGTCCTACACCTCGACGCATCAGACCAGCGACGCCAGCGGCAACGTCACGCTGATCGAACGCTTCCATGCCGACGGCAGCTACGACTACAAGGCGGTGTACAATTCGGACGGCTCCAAGCTCTACGACTACTACAACAGCGGCGGAAAATTGAGCACGGAGGTCTCGGTCATCTCGACCGGCACCACGACGACGACCTATGACACGGGGACGGGCAACAAGCTGACCGAGTACACGGCCAATGTGGACGGCAGCGCGGAGAACAAGACCTATACGGGCGGCGTGCTGACCAAGGACAATATCGTCCACAAGGACGGCGCGACTGACGCCTATGTCTATCAAATCACCGGCCAGTCCTACACCTCGACCCACCAGGCCTACGATGCCGGCGGGAACGTGACGCTCATCGAGCGGCTCCATGCCGACGGCAGCTACGACTACCTCGAGAAGCACAACACGGACGGCAGCAAGGACATCTCCAACTATTCCAGCACCGGGGCGATCCTCAACCACACGCTGGTCAAGGCCGACGGCTCCCGTGCCGTCGACTATTACAGCCAGGATGGGACCGGCGATGTCCGCACCGACACAATGGATGTCAGCGGTAATCTGACGATGCGCGAATATACGCACACAAGCGGGGCCCACGAGGTCTATGCCTATGCGGACAATCTGAAGCTTGACGGCGGTACGGGCAACGACACCTTCTACTTCCGCACCACCAACGGCGGCACGGTGACCTATCAGGGCGGCAACGACACGATCTACAGCTTCAACACCGATACCTCCGCCGGCACGGACAAGATCGCGATCAGCACCTCGCTAGCCGCGAGCTTCAACGATCTTCACATGGCCCAGCAGGGTACGGATGTGCTGATCACGCTGGACAGCCACGATACGATCTTGATCAAGGGATCCACGGTCGCCAACCTTCACAGCGACTACTTCATGTTCTCGTAACGGCGGGCCGGTACCATGGCCCGGCGCTGTGCGCCGGGTCGGAGTTACCGCCGCGCCACCAGCACGCCGACCAGGAACGCCACCATCAGCGACGGCAGCGGTGCCTCGCGCACCATGCCGCGCACGATGTCGGTCCAGTGCTGCTCCGGAACCAGCCTTGGCGACCTGACTTCAGGCGTCGGCGGAATGTCCCAACTCGAGGCGAGCTCGGCGATCTCGCTTTGCGCCAGCCGCACGCCGTCGCGCACGCGGAAGACGGCGGCCTCCGATCGTTCGCGCGGCGCCAGCGCCATCAGCGTCGCGATCGCCGTGCGCAACGTCATCTCGCCAAAGCCCTGCAGCCTGACCGATTCCTCGGGGTCGGACGTCATGTGATCATCCCCTCACAGCGCGAAGTGGCGCGCGATCGTGAAGGCTGCGGTCGCGCACAGGACCAGCGTGGATACCGCGCCGGCCACGCCGCGCGCGAGATGGGCTCGCGTCAGGTGCCTGGTCATGATCTTGCTCCATGCTCAGCATGGAAATGGCCGTCCGCGCCGTTGGTTCCTTGCGCCAATCGCGGAATCGCTATCCTCGTAGGATGGGTAGAGCCCTTGCGAAACCCCTCAGCTTCGTGCTCTTGCGAGAGGCCGATGGGTTTCGCTTCGCTCTACCCATCCTACGCGCTGATTCGCCTGGGTCAGGCTACTTCCGCAGCAATTCGCTCAACGCGGCCGTCGCCTCGGCGCAGCGGATGTCGTCGATCTCGCGCGAGAGGTTGATCGCGCTCGATCTGAGCTCTTCGAGCCTCCAGCTGGACGGGTGCTGATTTTCGAGTTGGCTGAGACGCTTGTTCAGATCGTCCAGCCTGGACTGGAGCTGCCCGATGCTGGCGGCCCCATTCACTTTCCAAACGCGTTGTGCGCGCATCGTTATTCCCCTGATAGTCTCACGGCGTTGTGAGAGCGGTTCATGGCCGCAATGGGAGTTTCTCTTGTCCGGCTTCAGACAGTGGGGAACCGTTGCAGATTGGCAACGAAAGTTCCTGGACGGCGTGTGCAGGCCGGCTCTCGGTTGCGCGGTGGGCCTCGTCGGCGCGGAATCTGCATGTGCGCGGTCGCGGCGGCGCGGGTAGCGCAGGTCCTGAAGAGCGAAGGCCGGAAGAGCAAAGGAAAGACGCGTGGCGAGATTTGTGAACGTCGCGGCCGGCCAGCTTGGCCCGGTTGCGAGGCGTGAGAGCAGGACCGAGGTCGTGGCGCGCCTGATGGCACTAATGCGGCAGGCCGCGGCCAACGGTTGCGACCTGATCGTCTATCCCGAGCTTGCGCTCACCACCTTTTTTCCGCGCTGGTATTTCGAGGATCAGGCCGAGATCGACCGCTTTTTCGAGCGCGAGATGCCGGGGCCGGAGACGCGCGCGCTGTTCGAACTCGGCCGCGAGCTCGGCATCGGATTTTACCTCGGCTATGCCGAGCTGACGGTCGAGGCCGGTATCGTCAGGCGCTACAATACCTCCATTCTCGTCGACAAGAGCGGCGCGATCGTCGCGAAGTACCGCAAGGTCCATCTGCCCGGCCATGCCGAGCATGAACCGTGGCGCGAATTCCAGCACCTGGAGAAGCGCTATTTCGAACCCGGCAGCGGCTTCGGCGTGGTCGAGGCCTTCGGCGGCGTGATGGGAATGGCGATCTGCAACGACCGCCGCTGGAGCGAGACCTACCGCGTGATGGGCTTGCAGGGCGTCGAGATGGTGATGATCGGCTACAACACGCCGGTGCACAATCCGCCGGCACCGGAGCACGACGATCTCTCGCTGTTCCACAATCATCTGGTGATGCAGTCCGGCGCCTATCAGAACGGCACCTTCGTGGTGGGCGTGGCCAAGGCCGGCGTCGAGGAGGGCGTCGACCACATCGGCGGCAGCTGCATCATCGCGCCCTCGGGCGAGATCATCGCGCGCTGCACGACCAAGGGCGACGAGATCGCGCTTGCCCGCTGCGATCTCGATCTCTGCAATTCCTACAAGCGCACGACGTTCAATTTCGACGTCCACCGCCAGCCGCAGGCCTATGGCATGATCGTGGAGCGGAAGGGTGTGACGACGATGGCGGATGGGACGGCGGTGCGGAAGGGGTGATGCTCTCGTAGCCTGGGTGAGCGCAGCGATACCCCGGACGTCGCTCGCAAAGCTCCCGGATGTCGCTGCGCTCATCCGGGCTACGGACTGGGCTGTATCGCCTCCGGTCAATCCCATCGTGCAAAAATATTCCACTTTACCGAAATTCGGAAATGGCGTACGTGTCGCCCATCCCGGCTCATTCTTGAGGGGCGATCATGTGGTCGTCATTGTCGCGAGCCGGGCTTGCGGTGGACGCGGCAGCGTCGGGCGCGAAGGCCTGAGGGCAGGGCGGATTGCTCTCCGTGAGGCCTCGGCATCGCGCAGACGAACGGCGCTGACAGGTTCGTCTCGTCTGCAGGTTTCCGGCCTTGTCGACAGGGCTGGAAAAACTGCGGCGAACATGGCGGACCGCGCGTACGGCAAAACCGTGTGGTCCTGGCCGTCGTTGCTACGGCCAAGCTCTTGCGGAGGCGGCGATCGCGTCAACTGGCGCGGCGCCGGTGAATTTCGTGAGAGCGAGGGAGGCCAGAAGGAATTCGGCTCCCGGGAGAGCACGGCATAAGCCGTCCGACCATCGCGCAGGGAAGGCCGAGTGATTGGCACCACCTGTATGCTGCTGTGCGGTTCTTCCTGCGCGTGCCTTTTGCGCAGCGGACCGCGGGTGCGAGGTCAGCACCCGGCCTTCCCTGCGCCCTCTTAGCTCAAGAGGGTGGAGTGACCAGGCAAAGCTCGGGCGAATTGCGCCGCGAGGCCGCGAAGGCATGTCTGCACCCAGCCACTCACCGTCATCGCCCGCCTTGTGCGCACTTGCGCACTGGGGCGGGCGATCCAGTACTCCGAGGCGGCAGTCGTAGGATGGGTAGAGCGAAGCGAAACCCATCATTGCATCCGCAGGACCGAGAGTTGATGGGTTTCGCTTCGCTCTACCCACCCTACAAGTGCATGTCGGAGAACCGCAGTGCTGCCACAAACTCCGGCATCGTAGGGTGGGCAAAGCGAAGCGTGCCCACGACTTTGCGTATCGTTACCGGCACGTGGGCGCGGCGCTTTGCGCCTTTGCCCACCCTACGGCACCGCCGTTGCGGAAAGACTCTGGATTGCTTCCGCCTTCGCCAAAGGCTTCGGCGGACAAGTCGCTACGCTCGCAATGACGCGGAGGAGAAAGCGAGCGTCTGACCCCACTCTCGTGCCCCGGACGCAGCGCATCACGGAGTGGTGCGCTGCAGAGCCGGGGCCCATGCATCCGCCTCTTCCCGTGTCGCTGTGGGTCCCGGGAGCAGGCACCGCTGCTAAAGATTCGTCCCATCCCTCCCAATCACAACTCCGTGTCTTTATTCGGAAACGATCATTCCCTATTATCCCGCAATGCAAAAAGTCGCTCGCCGATCGCAAGCTGTCGCCCGTCCGCCCGGTCGTCCCCGGGAGTTCGACATGGATACCGCGCTTGACCGCGCCGTGCGGGTGTTTTGCGAGCGCGGCTATCATGCCACCTCGATCGGCGACCTCACCGCGGCGATGCGGCTTGCCACCGGCAGCGTCTACAAGGCGTTTCGCGACAAGCAGGCCGTGTTCCTGGCCGCGTTCGAGCGCTACGCCACGGTGCGCCGGGAGCAGACCCGCAGTGCCGCCGCACGGGGCGCCAATGGCCGCGAGCGGCTGCGCCACATGCTGCTGTCCTACGTCGAGCACTCCCAGGGCATCGAGGGGCGCCGCGGCTGCATCGTGGTCGGCGGTGCGGTCGAGCTCGCCGCGCTCGATCCGGAAGTCCGCGCCCGCGTCAACGCCCAGCTCGAGACCAACGAAAGCTTCATCGCCGGCCTCATCCGCGAAGGACAGGCCGACGGCTCGATTCCTCGCCATGTCGATGCGGACGATACCGCGCGGCTGATGATCTGCATCACGCAAGGGATGCGCGTCGTCGGCAAGGCGCGCCTGCCGCTCGACGGGGAGCGTCTGGTCGGCGTCGCGCTGAAGCTGCTCGCCTGAATTCATGCCTTATTAGGGAATGAACGTTCCCGATCTTTCGGAGACTGCTTGAAATGACGATGAATGCCACGATCGAGACCGCACCCGAGCCGGATGCGGTGTCGCAGCGACTGACCTTCGTGCTTGCCGCGGCCTGTGGCATGGTCGCCGCCAACATCTACTATGCCCAGCCGTTGATCGCCCCGATCAGCGCCGCGCTCGGCCTGTCGCATGCGGCGGCGGGGCTGATCGTGACCATGACGCAGATCGGCTATGGCGTCGGGCTGCTCTTCATCGTGCCGCTCGGCGACCTCGTCGAGAACCGCGCCCTGATCTGCTCGGTCATCATGCTCGGCGCTGCCGCGCTGCTAGCCGCCGCGTTCTCGACCCATGCACTGCCCTTCCTGGCGGCCGCGCTGTTCATCGGTATCGGTTCGGTCGCGGTGCAGATCATCATTCCCTATGCGGCGCATCTGGCGCCGGAAGCGATCCGCGGCCGCGTCGTCGGTAACGTCTCGACCGGCCTGATGCTCGGCATCATGCTGGCGCGTCCGGTGTCGAGCTTCGTCACGGCGGCCTCGTCATGGCATGCGGTGTTCTTCGCCTCCGCTGCGCTGATGATCGTGCTCGCGACGGTGCTCTGGATGACGCTGCCGCGGCGCAAGCCCGTCGCGCGCATGCATTACGGCACGCTTCTGCTGTCGATGCCGCATCTGGTGCGTACCACGCCGCTGCTGCGGCGCCGGGCGCTCTACCAGGCGAGCCTGTTCGGCTGCTTCACCCTGTTCTGGACGGTGGCGCCGCTCCAGCTTGCCGGCGCATTCGGCTTCTCCCAGCAGGGCATTGCGCTGTTCGCCCTTGCCGGCGTCGCCGGCGTGTTCGCAGCTCCCATCGCCGGCCGGCTCGCCGACCGCGGCCACAGCCGCATCGCGACGCTGGTGGCGATGCTGCTGGCGGCCCTGGGCTTCCTGGCGACCTATATCGGCGCGCCCGGCTCGATGCTGAACCTCGCCTGCCTGGTCGTCGCCGCGATCGCCATCGATATCGGCGTGCAGGGCAACGTCGTGCTCGGCTTCCGCGCCATCTTCGTGCTCGGGCACGAGCAGCGCAGCCGCCTGAACGGCCTCTATATGGCGACGTTTTTCGCCGCCGGCGCGGCCGGCTCCGCGGTCGGCGCCTGGGCCTTCGCACAGGGTGGCTGGACGCTGGCCTCGGCCATTGGCCTTGCGCTGCCCGTCGCGGGACTGCTCTATGCGGTAACCGAGTAACCGCCCGAGGGGCGGGATTGCGCGAGGTGGATGTTTACCAATCCGCGGAGACGTGGGCCCGCCGGGCCTTCGGGGGTGCAATTTCCATCTCGCGGCCGGCCCGCGCTTGTAGTACTTTCGTCGCAAGCGGACCTGGTTAACGGGCTGGCAGGGGGAGGCTGATGAGGCGTGCGGGGCTGTTTGGCGTACCGCGGGTACGGCCATGGTCGTGGCAGGCGTTCCTGCTCGGATTCGTCGTTGTTGCAATGTCGGCCCTGCTCCAGGGCGTCTGCGTCGCGCTCGGCGCGAAGCTCTATTTCGCGGCGTTTCTGCCCAGCCTGTTCGTGCTCGCATTGGTCGCGGGCGCGCCGGCGGCGGCATTCGCCGCGTTGCTCACCATTCCGCTGGTGTGGTGGGCGTTCATACCGCCCTTCTTCGAGTTCGCCCCGCTGACCAGCGCGAATGCCGATTCCGTCAACCTGTTCTGCCTGCTCGCCGTGCTGCTGATCGGCCTTGCCGATCTCTGCCGCGAGACGATGTCGATGATCAGCCGCGGCGGGCTGAAGCCGTCGGGCGAGAGCGCGGCAACGAATTCGCAATAGATCCGTGTTGCGTGGGCGTGCGCGTTGCGCGCGCGCAACAGTCCGGCAACCATGCGCGAGCATGCCGCGCGCCGCTAACTTTTCGAAAAAGATTTGGCCGCAATTTCTCCCCCGGGAATGACGAGGGAGTTTTGAGACATGAACGGCCAGATCAACGGACACGCCATCCTCGAGAACGTGCGCCGCTATCGCGGCATCGCATCGCTCTATCGCCAGACCGCAGCATTCCGCCCGGGCCAGAGCTGGTCGCTGCTGGAGCAGGCGAGGGATTGGGAAGAGCGGGCGCTGTCGGAGCTCGAAGCCTATTTCGCTGCGCGTATCGACTACGCTGCACCGCTCGCGGCCTGATCGTCTGCCGCGTTAGGGCGGGCGCGCGATCGGGGGCGGGCGACCCGGGGCGACTACGGAGTTGTCTCGATGCCCGCTTGTGCTAGCAACACCCCGATCAGGATCTCCTTTACGCAAGGCCCGGGGCGAGCGATGACCACCTTCAACCGCATCTTCACGACCGAGCGCCTGCTTCAGATCATCGTCATTCTGGCGGCGACGATCGCGATGAAGCTGATGGCCTGAGCGCCGGCTGCCTACCGCCCGCCGAACTCGGGCACGTCGGGCAGATAATTCGACCCTTCCGATCCCAGAAAATCGAACATCGCCTGCGCCGGCGGCAGCAGCACCTTGTCGCTGCGGCGGATCACGTACCATTGCCGGACGATCGGCAGGCCGGCGACGTCGAGCACGATCAGCCGGCCCTCCGCGAGTTCATGCGCGACCGTGTGGGCCGAGATGAAGGCGATGCCGAGCCCGGCGATCACCGCCTGCTTGATGGTCTCGTTGCTGCTCATCTCCATGCCGATGATCGGCTCGAGGTCCGACCTCTGGAACATGCCCTCCATCAGCGTGCGCGTGCCCGAGCCGGGCTCGCGGGTGAGGAAGGTCTCGTGCACGAGGTCGGTCAGGCTGAGGCCGGAATCCTTCTCCAGCCAGTGCCCCTTGCGCGCGACGATGACGTGCGGATTGCGCCCGAGCTGTCGGACGTCGACGCTGACGTCGGCCGGCGGCCGACCCATCACCGCGAAATCGAGATCGTAGCCGTGCATGGCCTCGCGGATCTCCTCGCGATTGCCGATGGTGAGCTTGATCTCGATCTTGGGATGCCGCTTCGAGAACGCCGCGATCGCATGCGGCACGAAATATTTCGCAGTGGAGACCGCGCCGAGATGCACCGTGCCGCCGGTGCGCCCCGCGAGCAGGTCGAGCGCGCCCTGGCAGTCCGTGATCGCGGCCTCGACGCGCTCGGCAAGCGCCAGCACTTCCTTGCCTGCCTCGGTGAGCAGCATGCCGTCGCCGGTCCGCTGCACCAGCGGCAGGCCGGCGAGGTCCTGAAGCTGCCGGAGTTGCTGGGTCACGGCCGGCTGCGTCAGGCCGAGATGGCCGGAGGCCGCCGTCACGCTGCCCTTGGCCGAGAGCGCCGCAAGCGAGCGAAGCTGCCGGATCGTCAGATGCCGGAGCTGGACCGCCGCATGGCCGGAGCCATTATAAGAAAATTCTTTGGCGCTCATTATGATTAGAAATTTTCCTTATTAAGTCGCCCCTGTCAATCTCCTGATGCCGGGACTGACCGCACCGACCTCCACCTGGAGGGCAATGGATGCGGCGCCGGCCCAGGGGATGGACGCAGATGACCGGGCAACTCAGGCTGGACGACCACCTTCAACGGTATTCAGAGACCGCACCCCGCGCGCTGGCGGTGGCGGCCGCAGTCGATGCCATCGCGGCGGCGGCGGTCGAAATCGCCGACCTCATCGCCACCGGCGATCTCGCGGACGCCTCGGGCCTGACCACGGGCCGCAACAGCGACGGCGACGTCCAGCGCGATCTCGACGTCCAGGCCGACGCGATCCTGCGCCGTTGCCTCAGCCGGCTGCCGGTCGCGGCGCTGGCGTCGGAGGAGATGCGCGAGCCCCAGATCGGCGACCGCGCGGCAAAGGTCTGCGTGGCGATCGATCCGCTCGACGGCTCCTCCAACATCGACATCAACATGACGGTCGGGACGATCTTCTCGATCCTGCCCGCGCCCGACGATCCCGCGCTCGCCTTCCACCAGCGCGGATCAGTGCAGCTCGCGGCAGGCTTCGTCACCTACGGGCCGCAGACCTCGCTGGTGCTGACGCTCGGCGACGGCGTCGACATCTTCACGCTCGACCGCAAGGCCGGCTGCTTCCGCCTCGCGCGCAGCGGCGTGCAGATCTCCGAGGCCTGCGAGGAGTTCGCCATCAACGCGTCGAACCGCCGGCACTGGGAGCAGCCGGTGCGCGCCTTCGTCGACGAATGCCTCGCCGGCGTCGAAGGGCCCGCCAACCACAATTTCAACATGCGCTGGATCGGCTCGCTGGTCGCGGAGGCCTATCGCATCCTCACCCGCGGCGGCGTGTTCCTCTATCCGTCGGACGCGCGCCCCGGCTATGGCGACGGCCGCCTGCGCCTCGTCTACGAGGCCCACCCGATGGCGATGATCATCGAGCAGGCCGGCGGCTCGGCCTCGACCGGGCGCGAGCGCATCCTCGACCTCTCCGCGCAGAGCCTGCACCAGCGCGTGCCGCTGATCATGGGCTCGAGCAACGAGGTGCGGCGGGTCGAGGAATTGCACTGCGACCCGCTGCTGGTCGCCAGCGTCTCCGCGCCGCTGTTCGCGCGGCGCGGATTCTTCCGGCTCTGAGCGAGGCGTCCCATGTCCAGGAAGCATCCCATCATCTCCATCACCGGCTCCTCCGGCGCCGGCACCACTTCGGTCAAGAAGACGTTCGAGCAGATCTTCTTCCGCGAGAAGGTCAACGCCGCCTACATCGAGGGCGACGCCTTCCATCGCTACGACCGTGCCGAGATGCGCACGCAGATGGCGAAGGAGGCCGAGCGCGGCAACAAGCATTTCAGCCATTTCAGCCCCGAGACCAATCTGTTCGAGGAGCTGGAGCGCGCCTTCCGCGACTACGGCGAGACCGGCTCCGCGGTGACGCGGCACTACGTCCACGACGCCGAGGAATCCGCGCTGCACGGCGCCGCGCCCGGGACCTTCACCGATTGGAAGCAGTTGCCGGAGAACTCCGACCTGCTGTTCTACGAGGGCCTGCACGGCGCCGTCGTCACCGACAAGGTCAACGTCGCGCGCTATGCGGACCTCAAGATCGGCGTCGTGCCGGTCATCAATCTCGAATGGATCCAGAAGCTGCACCGCGACCGCAGCGCGCGGGGCTATTCGACCGAGGCCGTCACCGACACCATTCTGCGGCGGATGCCCGACTACATCCACTACATCTGCCCGCAATTCACGGAGACCGACATCAACTTCCAGCGCGTGCCGACGGTGGACACTTCCAATCCGTTCATCGCGCGCTGGATCCCGACGCCGGACGAATCGATGGTCGTGATCCGCTTCAAGAATCCACGCGGCATCGACTTCCCTTACCTGCTCTCGATGCTGCCGCAGAGCTGGATGTCGCGCGCGAACTCGATCGTGTGCCCCGGAGCGAAGCTCGATCTCGCCATGCAACTGATCCTGACGCCGCTGATCATGCAGCTCATCGAGCGCAAGCGCAGCTTGAAGTGAACGAGGAGAGACCCTGATGAACATCTCCGTCCACGCCGAAGCCGACCTCTATGCCGTCGCGCACAGCGATCTCGCCAATGCGGTCCGCTTCCTCGCAGTCGACGCCATCGAGACCTCGCAGTCCGGTCATCCCGGCCTGCCGATGGGCATGGCCGACGTCGCAACCGTGCTGTTCTCGCGTTTCCTGAAGTTCGACTCGGCGCATCCCAACTGGCCGGACCGCGACCGCTTCGTGCTCTCGGCGGGGCACGGCTCGATGCTGCTCTATGCGCTGCTGCATCTCACCGGCGGCGATGTCAGCCTCGACGACATCAAGGCCTTCCGGCAGTGGGGCTCCAGAACGCCGGGCCATCCTGAGTATGGTCATACGCCCGGCGTCGAGACCACGACGGGACCGCTGGGGCAGGGGATCGCGACCGCTGTCGGCATGGCGCTCGCCGAGCGCATGGCCAATGCGCGGCATGGCGACGGGCTCGTCGATCACTTCACCTATGTCATCGCCGGCGACGGCTGCCTGATGGAAGGCATCAGCCAGGAGGCGATCTCGCTCGCCGGCCATCTCGGGCTCGGCCGCCTGATCGTGCTCTTCGACGACAACGGCATCTCCATCGACGGCCCGACGTCGCTTGCGACATCGGACGACCAGCTCGCGCGCTTCGCCGCCTCCGGCTGGTCGGTGCGCCGCGTCGACGGGCATGATCCCGAAGCCGTCGCTCAGGCGATTGCGGAGGAGCGCGAGACCGCGAGGCCGTCTTTGATCGCCTGCCGCACCATCATCGGCTATGGCGCGCCTGACAGGCAGGGCACCGAGAAGGCGCATGGCGCGCCGCTCGGCACTGAACAGACCGCCGCCGCGCGCCGCGCGCTCGGTTGGGACTATCAGCCCTTCGTGGTGCCGATCCCCGTCGCGAAGGCGTGGCGGATGATCGGGCAGCGTGGACAGGTCGATCGTCTCGCCTGGCTCGATCGCTACGAAGACGCGACGCCGGAGCAGCGCGATATGTTCGTCGAGGGCAAGGCCGTTGCTCTGCCGGCCGCCTATGCGCTGGCAGCGGCGAAACTGCGCGAGCGCTTTGCCAGCGAGCGTCCGAAGCTCGCGACGCGGCAGGCCTCGCAACAGGTGCTCGATGCCATCGCGGGAACGATTCCCGGCCTGGTCGGGGGCTCGGCGGACCTGACCCATTCGAATCTGACGCATGCCAAGGCGCAGGCGCCGGTCAAGAGCGGTGCCTTCGCCGGCGACTACATCCATTACGGCATTCGCGAGCACGGCATGGCGGCTGCGATGAACGGCCTCGCGCTGCACGGCGGCTTCCTCCCCTATGGCGGCACCTTCCTCGCGTTCTCCGACTATAGCCGGCCCGCGATCCGCCTTGCGGCCCTGATGCGGCTGCGCGTCATCCATGTGATGACGCACGATTCCATCGGTCTCGGCGAGGACGGCCCGACGCACCAGCCGGTCGAGCATCTTGCGGCGCTGCGGGTCATTCCGAACCTCCTGGTGTTTCGTCCCGCCGACGCGGTCGAGACGCTTGAAGCCTGGGACTGCGCGCTGGAAGCGGAGGATCGCCCCTCGGTGCTGTGCCTGTCACGGCAGGCGCTGCCGACCTTCCGCAGCGATGCCCGCGGCCGGAACCGCGTCGCGCGCGGCGCCTATCTCATCGTCTCGCCCGACGGCGGCCGTGACGTCACGCTGATGGCGACCGGCTCGGAGGTCTCGATCGCGCTGGAAGCCGCCCGCCTGCTCGCGACCGAGCACGTCCGTGCGGCCGTGGTCTCCGCACCGTGCTTCGCGCTGTTCGAGGAGCAGCCGGACGACTACCGCGCCGCCGTGCTCGGCACCGCGCCGCGCGTCGGCGTCGAGGCGGCCGTCGCCGGCGACTGGCATCGCTGGATCGGCGCCGACGGTGAATTCGTCGGCATGCGTGGCTTCGGCGCTTCGGCGCCGGCGCCGGTGCTCTACCGCGAATTCGGCATCACGTCGCAAAGCGTGGCCGAGGCCGCTCGCAGGGCAATCGCCCGCGCGCGCAAGCAATAACAGGAGGAATTGACGTGGCACGTATCACCCTTCGCCAACTGCTCGATCACGCCGCCAGCCACGGTTATGCCGTGCCGGCGTTCAACATCAACAACATGGAGCAGGGTATCGCGATCATGCAGGCCGCGGCCGAGGTCGACGCGCCCGTCATCATCCAGGCCTCGCGCGGCGCGCGCAGCTATGCCGGCGATCTCATGCTCTCGCACATGATCGACGCGCTGGAGCGGACCTATCCGGACATCCCGCTCTGCATGCACCAGGACCACGGCAATGACGAGGCGACCTGCGCCTCCGCCATCGCCCATGGCTTCACTTCGGTGATGATGGACGGCTCGCTCAAGGCCGACGCCAAGACGGCGGCCGATTACGACTACAACGTCGCGATCACCCGCCGTGTCGTCGATCTCGCCCATTGGACCGGTGCCTCCGTCGAAGGCGAGCTCGGCGTGCTCGGCTCGCTCGAGCATGGCGGCGGCGAGCAGGAGGACGGTCACGGCGTCGAGGGCAAGGTCAGCCACGACCAGTTGCTGACCGATCCGGACCAGGCCGTCGATTTCGTCCGCGCGACGAAGGTCGATGCGCTGGCGATCGCGATGGGCACCTCGCACGGCGCCTACAAGTTCAGCCGCAAGCCTGATGGCGACATCCTGGCGATGCGGGTGGTCGAGGAGATCCATCGCCGGCTGCCGAACACGCATCTGGTCATGCACGGTTCCTCCTCGGTGCCGCAGCCGCTGCAGGACATGTTCAACCAGTTCGGCGGCGAGATGCCGCAGACCTGGGGTGTGCCGGTCGAGGAGATCGTGCGCGGCATCAAGAGCGGGGTGCGCAAGGTCAATATCGACACCGACTGCCGCCTCGCGATGACCGCGGTGTTCCGGAAAGTCGCCGCGCAGACGCGCTCCGAGTTCGATCCGCGCAAGTTCCTCAAGCCCGCGATGGACGCGATGCGTGAGCTCTGTCGCGATCGCTTCGAGCAGTTCGGCACCGCGGGTCATGCCAGCAGGATCAAGGTCATTCCAATGAGCGAGATGGCGCGGCGGTACCGCGCCGGCGAATTGGACCCGCGCATCGGCGCCCGCGAGCCCGTGGCGGCCTAGTCAATCAGGAAGAGCAGAGAAAAGAACAGGAGAGAGACATGAACGTTCATACCGGCACTGTCCGCGGCAAGGAGCGTTATCGCTCGGGCGTGATGGAATACAAGCGCATGGGCTATTGGGAGCCCGACTACACGCCGAAGGACACCGACGTCATCGCGCTGTTCCGCGTCACGCCGCAGGAGGGCGTCGATCCGATCGAGGCATCCGCCGCTGTTGCGGGCGAATCCTCGACCGCGACCTGGACCGTGGTGTGGACTGACCGCCTGACAGCGGCCGAGAAATACCGCGCAAAATGCTATCGCGTCGATCCGGTGCCGGGCACGCCGGGCTCGTATTTCGCCTACATCGCCTACGATCTCGACCTGTTCGAGCCGGGCTCGATCGCCAACCTCTCCGCGTCGATCATCGGCAACGTGTTCGGCTTCAAGCCGCTCAAGGCGCTACGCCTGGAAGACATGCGCTTCCCGGTCGCCTATGTGAAGACGTTCCAGGGGCCGGCGACCGGCATCGTGGTCGAGCGCGAACGGCTCGACAAGTTCGGCCGGCCGCTGCTCGGTGCGACCGTCAAGCCGAAGCTCGGGCTTTCCGGCCGCAACTACGGCCGCGTCGTCTACGAGGCGCTGAAGGGCGGGCTCGACTTCACCAAGGACGACGAAAACATCAACTCGCAGCCCTTCATGCACTGGCGCGACCGCTTCCTCTATTGCATGGAGGCGGTGAACCGCGCGCAGGCCGCCTCTGGCGAGGTGAAGGGGACGTACCTCAACGTCACCGCGGGGACGATGGAGGACATGTACGAGCGCGCGGAGTTCGCCAAGGAGCTCGGATCATGCATCGTCATGATCGATCTCGTGATCGGCTACACCGCGATCCAGTCGATGGCCAAATGGGCGCGGCGCAACGACATGATCCTGCATCTGCATCGCGCCGGTCACTCGACCTACACGCGGCAGAAGAGCCACGGCGTGTCGTTCCGCGTCATCGCCAAATGGATGCGGCTCGCGGGCGTCGACCACATCCATGCCGGCACGGTGGTCGGCAAGCTCGAAGGCGACCCCAACACCACGCGCGGCTACTACGATGTCTGCCGCGAGGAGTTCAACCCGACCAGGCTCGAACACGGCATCTTCTTCGACCAGTCCTGGGCGAGCCTGAACAAGATGATGCCGGTCGCCTCGGGAGGCATCCATGCCGGCCAGATGCACCAGCTGCTCGACCTGCTCGGCGAGGACGTCGTGCTGCAGTTCGGCGGCGGCACCATCGGTCATCCCATGGGGATCGCGGCCGGCGCGATTGCCAACCGCGTGGCGCTGGAAGCGATGATCCTCGCTCGCAACGAGGGCCGCGACTACGTCCACGAAGGCCCGGAGATCCTGGCCAAGGCCGCGCAGACCTGCACGCCGCTGAAGTCCGCGCTCGATGTCTGGAAGGATGTCACCTTCAACTATCAATCCACCGACACGCCGGACTTCGTGCCGACGGCGCTGGAAACCGTCTGAGGAGTTTTGAGATGAAATTGACCCAGGGCTGCTTCTCGTTCCTGCCTGATCTCACCGACGACCAGATCACCAAGCAGGTGCAATACTGCCTCGCCAATGGCTGGGCGGTGAACATCGAGTTCACCGACGATCCGCATCCCCGCAACACTTATTGGGAGATGTGGGGGCTGCCGATGTTCGACCTCCAGGACGCCGCCGGCGTGATGATGGAGCTCGCCGAGTGCCGCAGGGTGTACGGCGACCGCTACATCCGCATCAGCGGCTTCGATTCCAGCCATGGCTGGGAATCGGTGCGGATCTCCTTCCTCGTCAACCGGTCGCCGCAGGAAGCGGAATTCGAGCTGGTCCGGCAGGAGGTGGGCGGCCGCGCGATCCGCTACACCACGGTGCGGAAGCCCGCCGCGCACGCCACGCAATAACGGTTCTCCCTCCGCGCGGAGCACTCCCTGCTCCGTTTCCTTGGCGGACCACTGCTTCGCCGCTTCCCCGCGGCGAAGCTCTTTTCTTCGAGGTACCCATGCTGGATGTCCCCCACGCAACCACGGCCGAACCAGGCGAGACCCAGTTCGATCTCCGCAAGGAGGCCGAGGCGGCCGGTATAACCGAGACGCTGCAACAGCTCGACCAGGAGCTGATCGGGCTCAAGCCGGTGAAGAACCGCGTGCGCCAGATCGCCTCGCTGCTGCTGATCGAGCGCATCCGCCAACGCGCAGGCCTCGCCGCGGCGCCGCCGACGTTGCACATGTCGTTCACCGGAAATCCCGGCACCGGCAAGACCACGGTGGCGCTGCGCATGGCCAAGATCCTGCACGGGCTCGGCTTCGTGCGGCGCGGGCAGGTGATCTCGGTGACGCGTGACGATCTCGTCGGCCAATATATCGGCCACACCGCGCCGAAGACGAAGGAGATCCTGAAGAAGGCGATGGGCGGCGTGCTGTTCATCGACGAGGCCTATTATCTGCATCGCCCGGACAACGAGCGCGACTACGGCCAGGAATCGATCGAGATCCTGCTCCAGGTGATGGAAAACCAGCGCGAGGATCTGGTCGTGATCCTCGCAGGCTATGGCGAGCGGATGACGAGCTTCTTTGCATCCAATCCCGGATTCCGTTCGCGCATCGCTCACCACATCGAGTTTCCCGATTATGCGGAAGCCGAGTTGCTCGTCATCGCCGAGCTGATGCTGAAGGAGCGGGGCTATCGCCTCCCGGCGGCCGCGCGCGAGGCGTTCGAGAAATATATTGCGCTCCGCCGCACCCAACCGTTCTTCTCCAACGCGCGCTCGATCCGCAACGCCGTGGACCGAATCCGTCTGCGGCAGGCCGATCGCCTGGTCTCAGATCTCGACCGCATGCTCGATGTCGCCGATCTCGAAACCATCGACCCCGCCGATGTCCTCGCAAGCCGCGTCTTCAGCGGCGGTGCCGACGCACGGAGCGCAAAGCCATGACGCGCGAAATCCTCATCGCCCCCTCGATCCTGGCTGCGGATTTCGCGCGTCTCGGCGAGGAGATCGCGGCGATCGACGCGGCCGGCGCGGACTGGATCCATTGCGACGTCATGGACGGACATTTCGTCCCGAACATCAGCTTTGGCGCCGACGTGATCAAGGCGATCCGGCCGCTGACGAAGAAGGTCTTCGACGTGCATCTCATGATCGCGCCGGTCGATCCCTATCTCGAGGCGTTCGCGAAGGCGGGCGCTGACGTCATCACGGTCCATGCCGAAGCGGGGCCGCACCTCGATCGGTCACTTCAAGCGATCCGTGCGCTCGGCAAGAAGGCCGGCGTCAGCCTGTGTCCTTCCACACCGGAGAGCACGATCGACTATGTGCTCGATCGTCTCGACCTCGTGCTGGTGATGACGGTCAATCCGGGCTTCGGCGGCCAGGCCTTCATCGAATCCCAGCTCGAAAAAATCCGGCGCATTCGCGGCGTGATCGGCGACCGGCCAATCCGGCTCGAGGTCGATGGCGGTATCACGCGCGACAATGCTGCCGCGGTCGCCGCCGCCGGTGTCGATACGCTGGTGGCGGGTTCCGCCGTGTTCCGCGGCAAGAGCAGTGCCGACTATGCCGGGAACATCGCGGCGATCCGCGTCGCGGCGGAGGCGGGGCGGGTTCCAAAATTGCAGGATAGTTCCGTGCATGCGCTGCGCGGCGGCGAGACCGCGCGCCTCCGGTAGATTACGGAGGCGCGGTACGCGCCCGCGAGATTTCTCCGGGCCGCTACGGGGAATTGATCGCGAATTCGCCGTCACCTTCATGCCGGGGTAACCAACGGTCGCGAAGCCGCGCCTCGATTAACACCGGCGCAATGCGCTGCGTCACAATCTGTGGTTCAAGTGCCGCGGAGACGCGTGGGATGCACATTCAATATCTTCACTGGAATGCGGCCCATGGCTGGCGCGGAGCGGATGCCCTGCGCGAGCCCGCCCAGCTTGTGCTCTATTTCGGCGGCCGGGAGGCGCTGGCGGACGGCGCGCGTTATCGCGAGCTGCGCGGTCTTCATCCCGAAAGCCACATCGTCGGCTGCAGCACCGGCGGCCAGATCCATGGCGACGACATCGCCGATGACGTGATCGTCGCAGTCGCCCTGCATTTCGCGCGCACGCAAGTGCGGGTCGTGAACGAGACGATCGAATCCCGCACCGCCTCGCGGGCCTGCGGCGTGCGTTTCGCCCGCCAGTTGGCGGCGCCTGATCTTGCGGGCGTGTTCGTGCTCTCCGATGGATTGAACGCGAACGGCAACGAGTTGATCGCCGGGATCAGCGACGTGCTGGGACCGGACGTGCTGGTGACAGGCGGGCTGGCGGGCGACGGCACCAAGCTCGAGCAGACATTGGTTGGCGCTGATGGCGAGGCATTGCCGAACCGCATCGCTGCGATCGGTTTCTATGGCGCGTCCTTCCGCTTCGCGCATGGCTGTGCCGGCGGTTGGGACGTGTTCGGCCCTCGCCGCAAGGTGACGAAGTCGGACGGCCCCGTGGTGGTCGAGCTGGACGGCGAGCCGCCGCTCGATCTCTACACGCGCTATCTCGGCGAGGAGGAAGCCGCGGCGATGCCGGGCTCGGGTCTCGCCTTTCCCTTGCGCATTCACGACGAGGCCGCGCCGGATCGGCAGATCGTGCGCTCCGTCTTCGCAGTGGATCGCAACGCCCGCACGCTGACTTTCGCGGCCGACATTCCGCAAGGGTGCACGGCGCAGCTGATGCGCGCGAATTTCGACAGTCTCGCCGCCGGCGCCGGCGAGGCGGGCAGGCAGGCACGCACCGCGCTCCCTGACGCGGTTGAAGGCGACAAGCTCGCGATCCTGGTCAGCTGCACCGGCCGCCGCAGGGTGATGGGGCAACGCACGCAGGATGAGCTGGACGCGGTCGCTGCCGAGCTCGGCGACGACGTCGTCCGCATCGGCTTCTACTCCTATGGCGAGATTGCTCCGCCGGTCGCGTCCGGCCGCTGCGAGCTGCACAACCAGACCATGACGGTGACCATGATTGCGGAGGCAGCCGCGTGAGCATGCATCGCCTGCTGGCAAGACAGATTCGCCAGGCGACCGACGAAGCCGGGCAGGTCGATCTGACCAGGCTCGGCGAGCTCGTCAGCGCGGCCTACGAGGAGAGCGATCGCGATCGCCGCCGCACCGACCGCGCGATCAAGCTGATGATCGAGGAACTCGAGCAGACGCACAAGCGCGCCGAGCAGGATCTGCTCCGGGCGCGCGAATTCCTCGACAGCATCATCGAGAACATTCCGATCGCGGTCTTCGCCAAGGACGCGAGGGACTCCCGCTATATCCTGCTCAACCGCGCCGGCGAAGAGTATTACGGCATGCCGCGCGAGGAGATGCTGGGCAAGACGCCGGAGCAGATCTTTTCGCGGGAGGTCGCCCGCGTCGTCAGCGAGCAGGACCGCCGCGTGGTCGACAGCGGCACCCCCATGGTGCTGGAGGGGCATTCGCTCGAGATCGGCGTCAAGGGCCACGACCGCCTGGTCAACTCGCGCAAGCTGCTGGTTCGCGACGGCAGCGGCGCGCCGCAATATCTCGTCGGCGTCATCGAGGATGTCACCGAGCGGATCACCAACGAGGCGCGGATCAGCCATCTGGCTCACCATGATGCATTGACCGACCTGCCGAACCGCAGCGCCTTCAACGCGGCGCTGGACGAGCGGCTGGAGCGGGCGCAGGAGGGCTCGACCAGCTTTGCGGTGCTCAGCCTCGATCTCGATCGCTTCAAGGAGGTCAACGACGTCTTCGGCCATCCCGTCGGCGACATGCTGATGCGGGCCGCAGCGGAGCGCATTGCTGCCGAAGCCGACGACGCCTTCGTCGCCCGCATCGGCGGCGACGAGTTCATGATCCTGATGCCCGAGGACGCCAGGCGCGAGGACGTGCTCACGCTCGCCGAGCGCCTGGTCGAAGTGATCGGCAAGGAGCTCGAGATCGACGACTATCTCTCCCAGGTGGGCGTCAGCGTCGGTATCGCCGTCTATCCCGACGACGGGGTGGATGCTGCGACGCTGCTCGCCAATGCGGATTCCGCGCTGTATCGCGCCAAGCGCGAGGGCAGGGGCAGGGTCTGCTTCTTCGAGTCCAAGATGGACCAGGAGCTGCGCGACCGCAGGCTGTTGCAGCACGATCTGCGGCAGGCGCTGGAGCAGAACCAGCTCCTGGTCTATTTCCAGCCGCAGGCGCGGATGGACGGCGAAGTGATCGGCTTCGAGGCGCTGTTGCGCTGGAACCATCCGACGCGGGGCTTCGTGCCGCCGGACCAGTTCATTCCGCTCGCCGAGGAGACCGGGCTGATCATCGAGATCGGCGAATGGGTGCTGCGCGAAGCCTGTCGCGAGGCGGCGTCCTGGCCGCGGCCGTTGCAGGTCGCGGTCAATCTGTCGCCGGTGCAGTTCCAGGCCGGCGATCTCGAACGCGCGATCCACCAGATCCTGCTGGAGACGGGCCTTTCGCCGACACGGCTCGAGGTGGAGATCACCGAGGGCGTGCTGATCGGCGATTTCACCCGGGCGCTGACTCTGCTGCGGCGGCTGAAGGCGCTGGGCATCCGCATCGCGATGGACGATTTCGGCACCGGCTACTCCTCGCTGTCCTATCTGCAGTCGTTTCCGTTCGACAAGATCAAGATCGACCGCAGCTTCATCTCCAATCTGGAGGCGAAGCCGCAATCGGCCGAGATCGTTCGTGCGGTGCTGAGTCTCGCCCACGCGCTGAATATCCCTGTCGTCGCCGAAGGGGTGGAGACGGAGGCGCAGCGTGCCTTCCTGGCGCACGAGGCTTGCGAGGAGATGCAGGGCTATCTCGTCGGCCGGCCCGAGCTGATTGAACGCTATCTCGATCTGGTCGGCGTGGCCGTGGAACGCCGGCTCTACGCTTAGCGCCTTCCGGGGCTGGAGTTCCACGCAGCCATCTGGAACTAAATTGCCTGTCGACGTTTCCCCAGAATTAACCGATGCTGGCCGCGTGGCGCCCGCAGCAAATGTTTTGCACAACCGCCATCGGCCTGACGCAAAATCAAGGCATTAAGCCTGTGCACGCGAGGGAGGGTCTCATGGAGAACGTACGTCGCTACCGGGCGCTGGCGTCCCTCTGTCGCCAGCAGGCGGCCTACAGGCCGCTTCAGAACTGGGAACTCCTCGGCCAGGCCGAACATTTCGAACATCTCGCCGAGGTCGCGCTGAAGGCGCATTTCGACGCTTGCAATGCGCAACGTAGCGATGATGCGATCGCCCCCGCGGCATGGGAGGCGCCCGTCGCGGCGTGAGAGCGCCGGGCCGTCTTCGCTAATGCGACATCAGCGTCGGCACTGTCATCGCCTCCAGCATGGCGCGGGTCACGCCGCCGAGGAAGCGCTCCTGCCAGCGCGCATGACCGTAACCGCCCATCACCAGCAGATCGAGGCCTTCGTCGGCTGCCAGCGACAGGATGGTCGGCTGAATCTCGGAGCGCGCCGCTGACAGGCCGACCCTGCGCGGCGTGAGCCCGCGCCGGCCGAGATGCCTCGCCAGCTGGCTTGCCGACACCTCGCCCGGGACCGCGTCGGCCTCGTTGATCGTGATGATCACGATCTCTTCGGCCCGTGCCAGGAATGGCGCTGCGTCGCGCACCGCGCGCGCGGCGAGGCGGCTGCCGTCCCAGCAAAGACCGATCCGCCGCGCCTTGAACGGGCCGCGGAAGGTATAGGGCAGGAACAGCACCGGGCCGCCGGCCTGGAACAGGATCTCGCCGGGCACGTCGTTGTCGAACGAGCCTTGCGCCGGGTCAGGCTGGAGCACGATGCTGAGGTCGTGCAGCCGCGCGATCTCGCCGAGCGCGCCGGCTGCATCCGCGGGAATCGCACCGAGCGGATGGCAGGCGTAGGAAATGCCGGCGTGCGCGGCTTCGCTCTTGAACACTTCGAGTGCGGCCTCGGCCCGCTCCACGGCGCGCTCGCGCTCCAGCTCGAACACGGCCGCCACGGCGGCGCCACCGTCCAGGACGTAGGCCGCGCTGCTTGCGACATAGCCGGCCGCGACCGCATCGAGGTGGGCGTTGAGGTGCTTCGCAAGCGAGATAGCGCCGTCGATCACGGGGCGCATCGGCCGCTCGGTCGGGATGTGGACGAGAATGTCTTTGTACATGGTGCTACCTCCGATCGATATCGTTCGGTGGCCGCAGTTTTTCATCGCCCGAACGCACCGCGTTGAGCTGCATCAAATCTGCATTGGCGATTTTCGCCGGCGGCCGCCGGCCGCGGGACTTTGCCAAGATTTAATCGTGTGGACGGGACGCCGTAAGGTGCGAACGCCCATGTTGGATGCAAGGCGACACCTGACCCAACATGGACATTTCGACATGAACGATCGCGTCAATTCCGACACCACCACGTCCCGGAAAATCCTGAGGCCGCGCCGGCTTGCGCTGCTCGGCACCGTGGCCGCGCTTGGCGTGGCCGTGCTTGCCGCGTCCCCCGGCTATTCGCCCTTCGGCATGACCTCCCTGGTCACGCCCGCGCATGCTGCGGAAACCGCCGCCTCGACGCCGCCGGGCTTTGGCGACCTCGTCGCCAAGGTCAAGCCCGCCGTCATCTCGGTGCGGGTCAAGATCGACCGGGACAACGACAAGAGCGCGATGCTGCAGCAGAACCGGATGGATTCGGACGAGGATTCTTCGCCGCTCGACCAGTTCTCGCGCGAATTCGGCTTCCGCTTCCCGGAGGGCAGGAACGGTGGCATGAACGGCATGCCGCGCCAGCGTCACCAGGTGATCACGGGCGAAGGCTCCGGCTTCTTCATCTCGCCTGACGGTTATGCCGTGACCAACAACCACGTCGTCGATCACGCCGAGTCCGTGCAGGTCACCATGGACGACGGCACGACCTACACCGCCAAGGTGGTCGGCACCGATCCGAAGACCGATCTCGCGCTGATCAAGGTGGACGGCAAGAAGGACTTCCCCTTCGTCAAGTTCGCCGAGCAGAAGCCGCGCATCGGCGACTGGGTGGTCGCGGTCGGCAATCCCTTCGGCCTCGGCGGCACCGTGACGGCCGGCATCGTCTCGGCCAGCGGCCGTGACATCGGCAACGGGCCCTATGACGACTTCATCCAGATCGACGCCCCCATCAACAAGGGCAATTCCGGCGGTCCGGCCTTCGACATGAACGGCAACGTGATCGGCGTGAACACCGCGATCTTCTCGCCGTCGGGCGGTTCGGTCGGCATCGGCTTCGACATCCCGGCGACGACCGCCAAGCTCGTCGTCGCGCAGTTGAAGGACAAGGGTGCGGTGATCCGCGGCTGGCTCGGCGTGCAGGTGCAGCCGGTGACCGCCGAGATCGCCGACAGCCTCGGCCTGAAGGAAGCGCGCGGCGCGATCGTCGACAATCCGCAGGACGGCAGCCCGGCGGCGAAGGCCGGCATTGCGGCGGGCGACGTCATCACCGCCGTCAACGGCACCGCGATCAAGGACTCCCGCGATCTCGCCCGCACCATTGCGACGCTGGCGCCGGGCACGTCCGTGAAGCTCGACGTCTACCGCAACGGCACCAGCAAGACGATGACGCTGGCGCTCGGCGAGTTGCCGAACGAGAAGCAGGCCCAGGGCGGTAAAGCCGACGAGGGCAAGGCGCAGCCGGGCACCCCGCGTCTCGGACTGAGCCTCGCGCCCGCCGCCGAGGTGCAGGGCGCCGGCCAGAAGGGCGTCGTCGTCACCGAGGTCGACCCGCAAGGACCGGCCGCGCAGCGCGGCATCCAGACCGGCGACGTCATTCTCAACGTCGGCGGCAAGGCCGTCGCCAATGTCGGTGAGGTCCGCGCTGAATTGGCGCAGGCCAAATCGTCCGGCAAAAACAGCGTGCTGCTCCAGGTCAAGAACGCCGATGCGACCCGGTTCGTCGCCGTGCCGCTCGCGTAAGTCTCTCGTCTTCAACAGCAATTCAAAAGGCGGCCTGCGGGCCGCCTTTTTCGTGCGCGTCTGGAAGATAGCCGAAGGCCGCCGATAACATTCTCGTCAACGGCAGCATTGGTGACGGGTTCGTCCGAAAAAGCCGCGTTCGCTCGTCAGACTTTGGACTCATATATGACCTGCAGGGGGTGGAGTTCCGAACGTCCGGCCGCTTCGTGGAACCGGCCGGTGTTCGCATTTGATCGGTGCCGACATGGATCGATTGAAGCTTTCGCTGAGACGCGCGCTGCTCGTGGCGCCCCTGGTGCTGTCGGCTGGAAGCGCCCTGGGGCGCGATGACGGCCGTTACGCCGATTCGCCGCTCAAGCCGTGGTTCGACAGTCTGCGCAGCCATCTCGGCCCGTGCTGCTCGGACGCCGACGGCTTTGCGGTCTCCGACCCCGATTGGGAGTCGCACGACGGACATTATCGCGTGCGTCTCGACGGTCAGTGGGTGGATGTGCCGGATGAAGCCGTCATCACCGAACCCAACCGGGCCGGGCGTACGATGGTCTGGCCGGTGAAGACGGCGTTCGGGATTTCGATCCGCTGCTTCATGCCGGGCAGCATGATCTGACGCCGGTCGGCGTCACCGCTTGCTGGATTTGCGCTTCGACGATTTCCTTGTCGTCTTCTTCTTCTTGGATGCCTTCTTCGCCGTCTTCCGCTTGGAGGCCTTCTTCGGGACCTTCTTGCCCTTCTTGCGGGCCTTGGACAGTCCGATGGCGATTGCCTGCTTGCGGCTCTTCACGCGTCCGCCGCGACCACCGCGGCCGCTCTTCGCGGTCCCCTTCTTGTAGCGGCGCATTTCGCTTTCGACATCGCTGCCGGCGCTGCGCGAGTAGCGGCGCTTCTTTGCCTTGCGTGCCATGCATGTTCTCCCTTCGTCGGAAGAAACCGCCCGACAAAGGCATCGTTCCGAAATTGCGTCAGCAAAGCTGCGGAAGTGCGCGCGGCCTAGAAGGAGTTCGCAAGCTCGATCTCCGCCTCCAGCACCTTGATACGCCGCGCGGCTTCGGCAAAGGACAGATCCCGCGCATATTGCGCGGGCTGATACGTCTCTTCGCTCAGCCGCTTCAGCTTCAACCCTTGCGCCCGGGTCATCTGCTCCATCAGAAAAGCCTTGGCGTCGTATTTACCCTGAACCTGCATGTCCGCTCTCCGTTCTGAAATCGTGACTTGACTATATGTTCTTATTTTGTTCTAACAAGACATGGACAACAGAATTAATCAAATCCGACGTAAAATCAGTGCCTTGCGGCTGGAGATGGCCGGCGTCGAGGCGACTGTGCGCGACCTCGTCAACCGCGATCGCGACTGCACGGAAAAGGCCCTGGCGCAGATGGAGCTGCGCCAGAAGATCAATCTGCTGATCGGCGAGTGGAAGGCGGCCGGCGGTAGCGATGTGCTGCCGGATGTCCGCGATCGTGTCCGGCTTCGTCCCCTCAAGAAAGTAGATCCGGCGCACGTGATCGCGCGCCGCTGAGAGCCTTGGGAGCGCGCCATGGAGGAAGACCCGGACACGTACCGGATCCTGAAGCTGCGCGCCGAGATTCTCGAACTGGGCTCCGCGATCCGCCAATTGCAGCGAGAGGGGCTCGACGATGCTGCGGCCCAGCTGCTGATCACGCGCAAGCGGGCGCAGCTCGATCACCTCGTGAAGATGAATTCCGCGAACGGCGGGCTGAACATCACCGCTACGCAACGCGGCTAGCGCGTGCGTGGACGACGTGACGTCAGACGCATTGTGTCGGACACCAAAGCGCGAAGGCCCCGCAGATACGGGGCCTTCGACAATTGTGGCGCCTCACTTCGCGGTGCCCGTGCCCTTGGTCATGGTGCCGCCCTGATCGGAGCCGGGGCCGGAGCCGCCCTGACCGGAAGCATCGGGGCTCTTGGTTTTCGTGTTGGCGCCCGTGGTCTGCGATGATGACATCGAGGATCCGTGTTTCGCCTTGTGCGACTTGGCCTGCGCGGCAAACGGAGCGGCGGCAAGGCCGGTTGCCAACATCACGGCGAGAGCGAGCTTGGTCGTCTTCATGCGCGGGAACTCCCTGGTTAAATTGACGCAGGCAGCCAACTGCCGTTTGTCACGGGAGTTCCCGACAAAGTCGCCCGCACGATTCACGCGCGCTTCAAGATTCCTTGTCCTCGTCGATGATGAACACGAGGCCCGTGAGCGTCGCACCGATCGCGAACGTGGTCACCAATGTGAGAGCGAAGACCAGCATCGCCTGGCTTCCGCCGTGATTGAGCAAATTGGCGACCGCCGGATTGGACAAGGTGAGCGCGAGACCGAATGCGAGCCCGAGAGCTGCGCCCATCATCGCATGCGTGACGAGTTTGATGACGCCAGTGGCAGAGATCAGGCTCGTCGGCTTCTTGGGTGTCTTGTTCGCACGCATGGAACCAACCCTCGATTGCACATGCAACGCGCATGGTGGCCGCGGGTTCCATTCGCATGAAGGAATTGTCATCGACGGCTTCATCCGACGTTCATGCCGGGCTTGCGAGGATGAAGGCCATCAACACGGGAACATTCGCTATGGGTAAGGTCGTCTATCTTTACCGTTCGCTGGCGTACCGGAATGCGGCCGCAGACATGTTGCGCAAGGCGCGCAAGCTGCCCCGCGGAGCCGAGCGCAGCGCCGCGCGCCGTTATGCGAAGGCACTACGTGATCTCGCGCGAACGGAAGCCTGGCTCGAAGGGCGGGTCGCTTGCGAGCCGCGATCGCTGCAGCAGATGACGACGGCCGCGTCCGGCTAACCGGATGCGCGCTGCAACTCGTCGGAGCCGGCGGCCTCGAATTTGTCCGACGTGCTCGTCGCCGCGCTCTTTCGGATCAAGGGCACCTCAAGGCGGCACAACAGGCCCTCGGCGCGCCAATCGAACTGCGCCTGGCCTCCGAGCTGGGACTCCACGCTCGCAAGCAGGCTCCGCGTGCCGAAGCCGCGGGACTTCGGTGTCCTCACCAGCGGACCTCCGGACTCTTCCCATGTCAGCGTGAGGTGGTCGTCCTCGACCTGCCAGCCGATCAGGAGCCGGCCTGACCGCGTCGAGAGCGCGCCATACTTGGCCGAGTTGGTGAAGAGCTCATGCAGCGCGAGCGCCAGCGTCTGCGCCGTCGCCGGCACCAGCTGAACCTCGGGACCTGCCAATCTGATCTGGCCGCCGAGCGAATAGGGCGCGAGTTCCTCGTCGATCAGCTTGGAGAGCTCGGCGCCCTGCCAGCTCGACAGCGACAGGATCGTGTGCACGCGCGCCAGCGCATTGATGCGCCCTTCGACGGCGTTGACATAGGCCTTGACCTCGTCGGCGCGGGTGAGGCGCACGATCGATTGCGCCAGCGCCAGCGCGTTCTTGGCGCGATGATCGACTTCCCGCGCCAGCAGGTTCTGCCGCTCCTCGGCGCGCTTCCGTTCGGTGATGTCCACGGTGACGCCGCTGACGCGCACCACGCGGCCGCTATTGTCGACCGTGGCGGCGGCCGTGCCGACACACCAGCGCACATCGCCGTCGGGCCTGATGATGCGGAACTCCGCCTCATAGGCGCGCGTGCCCTTGTTGAACTCGGCGACGGCCTTGCGCAGCTGATCGACGTCGTCGGGATGCAGCAGGGCCTGGACGTTGGCGGGGTTGACCTCGAAATTCTCCGGGCCGACGCCGAAGATGCGATACTGGCCCTCGTCCCACATCCAGTCGCCGGTGATCCAGTCCCAGTCCCAGGAACCCATCTTGCCGGCGGCGATCGCCATGCTGCGCCGCTCTTCGCTCTCGCGCAGCTTTGCCGTGGAGTTCTCCAGTTCCGCCGTGCGTGCGCGGACGCGATCCTCCAGATCCTGGTTCAACCGCTCGAGCTCGCGGGTCTTGCGGTAGAGCTCGGCAAACACCTTGACCTTGGCGCGCAACACCTCGGGAACGACGGGCACCGGCACGTAGTCGACCGCGCCCATCTCGTAGCCGCGCAAGCGGTCGATGTCGCTGACCTGGATGGCCGAGATGAAGATCATCGCGGTCTTCTGGAAGCGCGGATGCTCGCGGATCATGGCAGCGAGCTCGAAACCGTCGAGTTCGGGCATGCAGACGTCGACCAGGATGACGGCAATCTCGGTCTTGAGCAGCACCTCGAGCGCCTCGCGCCCCGACGAGGCGATCACGAGGTTCTCGCCGAGATCTTTCAAGATCACCTCATAGGCGAGCAGCTTGGCCGGCTGGTCGTCGACGAGGAGGATGTTGACCTTTTCGTGGTCCATTCGCGGATCCAAACTCAGCGATGCAGCCACATGCGGATCGCAAGCAGCAATTGATCGGTGTTGACGGGTTTGGCGAGGTAGTCGGACGCGCCGGCCTCCAGGCATTTCTCACGGTCGCCCTTCATCGCCTTGGCGGTCAGCGCGATGATCGGAAGCCGGGCGAAGGCCGGGTTCTCGCGAATGACGCCGATGGTCTGATAACCGTCCATCTGCGGCATCATGATGTCCATCAGCACGATGGCGATTTCCGGATTGGACTCGACCAGCGTCACCGCCTCGCTGCCGGTGGTCGCCGTCAGCACCTTCATGCCGCGCCGTTCCAGCACGCTCGACAGTGCGAAGATGTTCCGGGCATCGTCGTCGACCAGCAGGGCGGTCTTGCCGATCAGGTCCTCGTCGGAACTGTTCAGCTTCTCCAGCATGCGCTGCTTCTCGACCGGGAGTTCCGTGATCACGCGGTGCAGGAACAGCGCGGTCTCGTCGAGCAGGCGTTCCGGCGATTCCACGCCCTTGACCACGATGCTGCGCGCCATGGTGTGCAGCTCCGCGTCCTCCTCCGCCGAGAGCTCGCGGCCGGTGAAGACCACGACGGGAACGTTCGACAGGGCCTCGTCATTGCGGATCTGATCCAGCACTTCGAAGCCGCTCATGTCGGGCAGGCGGAGGTCGAGCACCACGCAGTCGCAAGGCGCCTCGCGCAGCATCGTGAGTGCGCCGGCTCCGGTGTCGGTCGCCACGATCTCGATGTCGTCGTGATGTAATAGCTCCCGGATCGACATCTGCTCGGCTTCGTTGTCCTCGACGATCAAGAGCCGCTTCCGCCGCGGCCGTGCATATTCCTTGATCTGCGTCAGCGCCGCGGCGACGCCTTCGGTCGTGGTCGGCTTGTTGACGAAGGAGAAGGCACCGCGCGCCAGCGCATGCTGGCGGTCCTCGTCGAGCGTGATGATCTGCACGGGGATGTGGCGGGTCAGCGGATTGTGCTTGAGCTGGCTCAGCACCGTCCAGCCGAGCATGTCGGGCAGGAACACGTCGAGCGAGACGGCGCGGGGCTGGTATTGCTTGGCGAGCTCCAGCGCTTCGGCGCCGCGCGCCGCGACCAGCACCTTGAAGCCCTTGTCGCGTGCGAGATCGACCAGGACGCGCGCGTAATGCGGGTCGTCCTCGACGATCAGCAGGATGGTATCGCCGGGTTCGAGGTTGAGCCGGTCGTCGGGCAGTTGCTCGATGACGCGCTGCTGCTCCGGTGCGGACGGCTGCAGCGCCGGCGGCTGGCTGTATTGTTGCGGCGAGGGCGCGCGCGGCGTCAGCGTCGGGCCGGAATATTTCAGCGGCAGATAGAGCGTGAAGGACGAGCCCTTGCCCGGCGAGCTGCGCAGATGGATCTCGCCGCCGAGCAGGCTGGCGAGCTCGCGGCTGATGGCAAGGCCAAGGCCGGTGCCGCCATATTTGCGGCTGGTGCCGGCGTCGGCCTGCTGGAACGCCTCGAAGATCAGCTTCTGCTTCTCCAGGGGAATGCCGATGCCGGTGTCGGACACCTCGAACGCGATCACGGCGGGTGCGGAGTTCAGCACCGGGTGGTCCGTTCCCCAGCCGCCGACAGCGCCGGCGACCTTCAGGCGCACCTCGCCTTCGGCGGTGAACTTGAAGGCGTTGGAGAGCAGGTTCTTGAGAACCTGCTGCAGGCGCTTGGAGTCGGTGACGATGCTGCGCGCGAGGTTCGGATCGACGTCGATCTTGAACGAGAGGCCGCGGTTCTCCGCCTCGTGGCGGAACGGCCGGCCGACGGTCTCGAGCAGGTTGGCGGTCAGGATCTCCTCGGCATCGACCGTCACCGTGCCGGACTCGATCTTGGAGAGGTCGAGGATGTCGCTGATGAGGTTGAGCAGGTCTGTGCCGGCGCCGTGGATGGTGCGGGCGAACTCGACCTGCTTGCCCGTGAGGTTGCCGTCCGGATTGTCGGTGAGCTGCTGGCCCAGGATCAGAATCGAGTTCAGCGGCGTGCGCAGCTCGTGGCTCATATTGGCGAGGAACTCGGACTTGTACTTCGAGGTCAGTGCCAGCTCGGTCGCCTTTTCCTCGAGCGCGCGGCGGGCCTGCTCGATTTCCTGGTTCTTGCGCTCGACTTCCACGTTGCGCTCGGCGAGCTGCTGCGCCTTCTGTTCGAGCTGGTCGTTGGTCTGCTGCAATTCGCGCTGCTGGGTCTGCAGCTCGCCGGCGAGCTGTTGCGACTGCTTGAGCAGGCCCTCGGTCTGCATCGTTGCTTCGATCGAGTTGAGCACGATGCCGATGGAGTCGGTGAGCTGCTCCAGGAAGGTCATCTGCGAGGTCGTAAAGGAGGTGAGCGAGGCAAGCTCGATCACGGCCTTGACCTGGCCTTCGAACAGCACCGGCAGCACCACGAGGTTCTTAGGGGCGACGCGGAACAGCGCGGAATTGATCGGTACCACGTCCGTCGGAATGTCCGCGACCACGCGCGGCCGCCGGTCGAGCGCGCACTGGCCGATCAGGCCTTCGCCGAATTGCAGCACGCGCTGGTAGGGGTAGATGCCATCGCCGGCGTAGGAGGCGAGCAGCAGGAGCTGCGGATTGTCCTCGTTCTCGATCTGGTAGATCACGCCGGTATGGGCGTTCACCAGCGGCGACAGTTCGGTGAGCAGCAGCCGGCCCACCGTGGCGAGGTCGCGCTGGCCCTGCAGCATGTTGGTGAATTTGGCGAGGTTGGTCTTCAGCCAGTCCTGCTCGGTGTTCACGTCCGTCGTGAGACGGAGATTCGTGATCATCGTGTTGATGTTGTCTTTCAGCTCGGCGAGTTCGCCGCGGGCGTCGACCTGGATCGACGGCGTCAGATCGCCCTTGGTCACAGCGGTCGCCACTTCCGCGATCGCGCGCACCTGCGAGGTGAGGTTGGCCGCCAAGAGGTTGACGTTGCCGGTGAGGTCCTTCCAGGTGCCGGCCGCGCCGGGCACGTCGGCCTGACCGCCAAGCCGTCCCTCGACGCCGACTTCGCGCGCCACCGACGAGACCTGATCGGCGAAGGTCGCGAGTGTCTCGGTCATGTTGTTGATGGTGTCGGCGAGCGCCGCGACTTCGCCCTTCGATTTCACGGTCAGGTTTTGCTTGAGGTCGCCGTTGGCGACCGCGGTCACCACCTTGACGATACCGCGGACCTGTTCGGTCAGGTTGGCCGCCATGAAGTTGACGGTGTCGGTGAGGTCCTTCCAGGTGCCGGCCACACCGGGCACCTGGGCCTGGCCGCCGAGCTCGCCTTCGGTGCCGACCTCGCGTGCGACGCGCGTGACTTCGCCCGCGAAGGCGTTGAGCTGGTCCACCATGGTGTTGATGGTGTTCTTCAGCTCGAGGATTTCGCCCTTCACGTCCACGGTGATCTTGCGGGACAAGTCGCCGCGCGCGACGGCGGTGGTCACTTCGGCGATGTTGCGGACCTGCGTGGTGAGGTTGGCAGCCAGCAGGTTGACGTTGTCGGTGAGGTCCTTCCAGGTGCCGCCGACGCCGGGCACGACGGCCTGACCACCGAGGCGGCCTTCGGTGCCGACCTCGCGCGCCACGCGCGTCACTTCGGCGGCGAAGGAGCGAAGCTGCTCGACCATGGTGTTCAGGGTGTCCTTGAGCAGCAGGATCTCGCCGCGCACGTCCACCGTGATCTTCTTCGACAGGTCGCCGCCGGCAATCGCGGTCGCGACCTCGGCGATGTTGCGGACCTGGGCCGTGAGGTTCGAGGCCATGAAGTTGACGTTGTCGGTGAGGTCCTTCCAGGTGCCGGCGACGCCGGGCACCTCGGCCTGGCCGCCGAGCTTGCCTTCGGTGCCGACCTCGCGGGCGACGCGCGTCACTTCGCCGGCGAAGCCGTTGAGCTGGTCCACCATGGTGTTGATGGTGTTCTTCAGCTCGAGGATTTCGCCCTTCACGTCCACGGTGATCTTGCGCGAGAGGTCGCCGCGCGCCACGGCCGTGGTCACTTCGGCGATGTTGCGGACCTGCGCGGTGAGGTTGCCCGCCATCGAGTTGACGCTGTCGGTGAGGTCCTTCCAGGTGCCGGCGACGCCGGGCACGTTGGCCTGGCCGCCGAGGCGGCCTTCGGTGCCGACCTCGCGCGCCACGCGCGTCACCTCGCCCGCGAAGCGGTTGAGCTGGTCGACCATCGTGTTCAGCGTGTCCTTGAGCTGAAGGATCTCGCCGCGGACGTCCACCGTGATCTTGCGCGACAGGTCGCCGCCGGCGATCGCGGTCGCGACCTCGGCGATGTTGCGGACCTGGGCGGTGAGGTTGCCCGCCATCGAGTTGACGTTGTCGGTGAGGTCCTTCCAGGTGCCGGCGACGCCCGTCACCTGGGCCTGGCCGCCGAGCTTGCCTTCGGTGCCGACCTCGCGCGCGACGCGCGTGACTTCGCCGGCGAAGGCGTTGAGCTGGTCGACCATGGTGTTGAGCGTTTCCTTCAGCTGAAGGATTTCGCCCGACACGTTCACCGTGATCTTCTTCGACAGGTCGCCCTTGGCGACCGCGGTCGCGACTTCGGCGATGTTGCGGACCTGGCCGGTGAGGTTCGAGGCCATCGAGTTGACCGAGTCCGTCAGATCCTTCCAGGTGCCGGCGACGCCGCGCACCTGGGCCTGGCCGCCGAGCTTGCCTTCGGTGCCGACCTCGCGCGCGACGCGCGTGACTTCGCCGGCGAAGGCGTTGAGCTGGTCCACCATGGTGTTGATGGTGTCCTTCAGCTCGAGAATTTCGCCGCGCACGTCCACGGTGATCTTCTTGGACAAGTCGCCGCCGGCGACCGCGGTCGTCACCTCGGCGATGTTGCGAACCTGCGCCGTCAGGTTCGACGCCATCGAGTTGACGCTTTCGGTCAGGTCCTTCCAGGTACCGGCGACGCCGAGCACGTTGGCCTGGCCGCCGAGCCGGCCCTCGGTGCCGACCTCGCGCGCGACGCGCGTGACTTCGCCGGCGAAGGCGTTGAGCTGGTCCACCATGGTGTTGAGCGTTTCCTTCAGCTGAAGGATCTCGCCCGAGACGTTCACCGTGATCTTCTTGGACAAGTCGCCGCCCGCGATGGCGGTCGCGACGTCGGCGATGTTGCGGACCTGAGCGGTGAGGTTCGAGGCCATGAAGTTGACGTTGTCGGTCAGATCCTTCCAGGTGCCGGCGACGCCGGGCACCTGGGCCTGGCCGCCGAGCTTGCCTTCGGTGCCGACCTCGCGCGCGACGCGCGTCACTTCCGAGGCGAAGGAGTTGAGCTGGTCCACCATGGTGTTGATGGTGTCCTTCAGCTCCAGGATCTCGCCGCGCACGTCCACCGTGATCTTGCGCGAGAGGTCGCCGCGCGCCACGGCGGTGGTGACGTTGGCGATGTTGCGGACCTGTGCGGTGAGGTTGCCGCACATCGCGTTGACGGAGTCGGTGAGGTCCTTCCAGGTGCCGGCGACGCCGGGGACGATGGCCTGGCCGCCGAGCTTGCCGTCGGTGCCGACCTCGCGCGCCACGCGCGTCACTTCCGAGGCGAAGGAGCGGAGCTGGTCCACCATCGTGTTGATGGCTTCCTTGAGCTGAAGGATCTCGCCGCGGACGTCGACGGTGATCTTCTTCGACAAGTCGCCGTTCGCCACCGCGATCGTCACCTCGGCGATGTTGCGAACCTGGTTGGTCAGGTTGTTCGCCATCGAGTTGACGCTCTCGGTGAGGTCCTTCCAGACGCCGGTCACCTCGTGCACCTGGGCCTGGCCGCCGAGCTTGCCCTCGGTGCCGACCTCGCGCGCGACGCGCGTCACCTCGGAGGTGAACACGCCGAGCTGCTTGATCATGGTGTTGACGATGTTCGCCGACTGCAGGAACTCGCCGCGGAGCGGGCGGCCGTCGACGTCGAGCTTGACGGTCTGGAGCAGGTCGCCTTGCGCCACCGCCGCGACCGCCCGCGTTACCTCGCGCGTCGGCCAGAGCAGATCGTCGATCAGCGTGTTGACCGAGCCTTCCATGTCGGCCCAGGAGCCGGAGGCGAGGCCGAACTTGACGCGCTGCCGGGTCTTGCCTTCGCGGCCCACGACCTGGCCGACCAGCTCGAGCTGCTGCGCCATGCGCTGGTTGGCGGCGATGATCTCGTTAAAGGTGTCGGCGATCTTGCCGTCGATGCCGAGATAGTCGCCGCTCATCCGCACCGAGAAATCGCCGCTGCGCATCGCCTGGAGCGCGAGAAGCAATTCCGGCCGGGAGTCCGGCTCCGACATTCCGTTGGTTTTAGGCTTTGGGACGCGACGACCGGACCGTGATGCAGTTCCGGGATCGAGGTCGCTCATACTGATTCCCCCGCAAGCGTCGGCCGAATCCGCCGCACGACGCAATTGATCAAACTAGAGCGTCAGCCAAATTCGAAATCAAGCGCCAACGTCGCGGCGCTTCGAAATGGAACCTGCTCTGCTCAGCCCGGCCAAATTAACTGCGCTCATTCGGGTTGGTTCCAATCGGTTCCCAAAAAGTTTCGGCCTTGGCTAAGGGTTCGTTGCCGCCGATCTCGACTCCTGGGGGACTGGGACTTGGGGACGGAACGGAGCAACAGGCCCCCGGTTAGCAGGGACAGGGAGAGCGCCATGCATATGAAAGCAGCATTTATAGCGATCGCGACCATCGCCTTGCTCGCCGGTCCGGCCTTCGCACAGGGTGGCGAGCCCAGCGGCCGCGGCGCGGTGACCGGCGATCCCGCCGCAAGCTCCGCCACCCCGCGGGCGGATACGCCGACCACGGGGGCAGCGACCCGGTCGAACCCCAGCGGCAGCGGCACGTCGACCTCGGGAGGCAAGGACGACAATGGGGATGCGGGCCGGGACAAGATGCCGGAGAGCAATCGCACGGTGCGGCCCGAGAGCCAGCAGCATCATCCCAACGACAAGTGAGGGCGGCTACTTGTCCGCCATGGTGCGCTCGGCGTCCTTGACCTGCGCGCGCAGCACCGGAAGCTGCTCGCGAGCAAAGGCTGCGAGCGTCGCATTGTCGGGCCCCTTCAGGTAGCGTTCGAGCAGGGTGATGGCGGTCTCGTATTCGGGGATCTGCGCGGCATAGAAGGTGCGTATGTAGGCGGGGCCCTCGGAGGAGTCGGGCTCGGCGAGGCTTGCGCCCGCGGCCGTCTTGCCGACGTGCGGCTCGGCGCCGATCGCCGCCTGGATCTCCTTCAGCGTCTTGTCGCGTTTTGCCGCCTCCTCGGCGCGCAAGGCGGCGAGGTTCTTCACCTCCGCATTGCCCTTCAGGTCGGTGCTCTCCAGAAGGCCCTGCTGAAAGCGGCTGAAAGCATAGAGGCCGCTGATGACATCGGTGGCCGTCGGCGCACGGCCGTCCGGCCGCTGCTCGCCGGTGTTGTCGGCAAGCGCGGCGGTGCTGATGAACATCAGGACGATCGCGACAAGAACTCGCATCCCTGACAATGACCGATGCCGTGCGAAGTTCCCCGGACGTTACGATGCGGTAAGGGCGGTTGCGATGCAGGAGTTCCGACCCCACGTCTTGTCGATGAAACAGTCTGACATTTTCAGGGATAACGCCGACAACTGCCTGCAGCTTGCCGAACGTGCGGAAGGGCAGCCCGCCTACAAGCGCTACTCGCGCATGGCGGACGCCTGGACGGCGCTCGCGGAGGAGCAGGACTGGCTCGACGGTGAAGTCCCGCCCGTGAAGGTCCGTATCCCTCGGACGCAGGAGGCATAGGCGACCCCGCCGCCGTGAATCCGCGTGTGAGGCCGCGCACGGACTAGAAGTGACCGATCCAGGATCATCCGGGAACAAGTCAATCGTGCCGATTTGCGATTCCAGAAGGAGATTTTGCAATGGCTCCGCGTCTCGCTCTTCTTTCGCTCATTCTCGCCTTTGGCGTCTCGGTCGCGTTCGCGACGGTGACGACGGTGCGGCAGGTGCATCTCGAGAACGCATCTGCCGCGGTCCATGCGGCGCATAGCTAGCGCCCGACCTCGCGCGCGCCGGAACGTTCGACGGTCCTGCGCGTAAACGCCTCGAGAGATTCACAGAGGCGAGAGGACAGCATGGCGAATTCTCATCATGGCATCGTCAGGGACGAACGCGGCGAGGAGCAGCCGCGCGACAAGCAGCGTGCCCAGGCCGTGCACAAGGCAGGTTCGAAGGGCTCGCCGTCGCGCGAAGCAACGCGCGATCCCGAGTTAACCGACAAGAGCAAGACGCCGGGCTCCGGCGTGATGCCGGACGATTCCGGCGACGCTCCGACGAGCTAGGTCGCAAAGGAACGAATCCGCGCGCGACGAGTCGACGGATTGCTTCCGGTTGTCATACCCCCGGTGAGCCGGAAGCAATCTCCAACGACGGCCCTGGCACTCAATCAAAGTGCCGGGGTCGTTTTTGTCTTGCCGGATGTGGGGATTGGGGATCAGCCTTCTTTGCCGTCTTCAGGCTCGCCTTGAGTATGGCCTTCGGGTCCGCGGCCGAAGACGCCGAAGCTGCTCGACTTCACGCCGGCGCCCGCATCGACGCCAACTGCCGCCAGCCCGAACTTCAGCAGTTCGCGGACCGCCGCAGCGCGGGTCGGCATACGGTGCTTGAACCGGAAATCGTCGACTGCGGCCAGCTCTTCGGGGGAGAGCATGACCTGGAGGCGCTCGGCGCGAAGGTCATTCATGGTCGTCACACACAATGAGTAAGATGAGTAGTTTGCTCAACGAACTCATTGGGCGAGAGTTCCGCAAGAGTCGGCAAAATGCCCAAATGAGTAAAAAACTACAGTAAAATCAATAAGTTATATTGAAACGAGTCTCGCGCTGGTGCATTCTCCTTCAAAGGGAGATTGGCCATGACGGAAGAAGTCAGGTTGCCCCGCAAGCTTTCTGACGAGCCTGAAGCGCCGAAACCGGTGCGGCCGAGCCACCAGAAGGTGATCGATCAGGTCGAGCGCTGGGCCAACAGCCCGGGCCTGCAACCGCCGAGGACAGATGATGCGAAGACGCTCTGAACCCCACACTTTCGAACAACGGCTCGACGCGCAGAGGCTGCGGCTCGAGCACGAGCTTGCAAATCTGCCGGTCGGCGTTCAGCGCGACTCCGTGGCCGCGCGCATCGAGCAGCTTCAGACCGCCGCCGAGATGTTCGAGTTCCTGAAGCTACGGGACGCTCCGGCGGTGCGCTGATCGCGACGAGGCTGCGGGCGAGGGGTGACGAGAGACGGTGCGCAATTTCCGCCTCAACCACCACGCCGAGACTGACGCCACAACCCAGGCAAAGATAGCAGCGGCAAAGCCGCTGCACTGCTCACGGAAACCGTGACGTAGAAGGCGGCGGCGGAGGCGACAAGGCCGGCGACATCCCTGAACATCGAGACGGGTTCGTGTTCCTGCCGATAGCTCTCGCCGCGCGCGAAGTGCGCCGGAACGTTCGCTTGCCTGTCCGGTTGGTCCACACAATGGCTGGAGTGGAGAATTGACATGCTCAATCAAGGCGAGCTGGACCGCAGCGAGATGGGCCGTTTGATCGGCAGCGACAAGGTCGAGGGAACGTCGGTTTACGGGGCCGACCGCAATCGCATCGGTTCGATCGAACGCGTGATGATCGACAAGGTCAGCGGCAAGGTGTCCTACGCCGTGCTCGGTTTCGGCGGATTTCTGGGCCTCGGCAACGACCACTATCCCTTGCCCTGGCAGTCGCTGAAATACGACAGGGAGCTCGGTGGCTACGTCACCGGCATCACGGCCAAGGAGCTGGAAGGCGCACCGAAATACGGTGAGAGGAGCGATTGGAACTGGGGCGACGACGCCGCCGTTCGCGGCATCAACTCGTACTACGGTGTCCCGTTCGCGTAAGGCGCTTCACGCAAGGAGATGCCAAGGAGATTCCATGAGCAAGGAACGGCCCAACGACGATCCCCGGCAGCAGAGTGACTGGGGATCTCATGCTCAGACGGACAAGCCCTGGAAGGGTAATCCGGAGAAGGAGCAGGGATCGGGCAAGGTAAAACCCGATCTCGAGAAATGGCACGAGACAAAGACGCACTGAGCGAAGCGCGTCGGGAATGACAACCGAAGCAAGCGCGGCACGATAAGTGCCGCGCTTGTTTTTTGAGCGGTGCAATCACGAATGGCGGTGGATAGATCACGCGGTATGGGTCCCGGCCTTCGCCGGGACGACACCGGAGGTGTGGCATCGCCCTCAGGTCCAATGACCGAGCGAGCGCCAACACCGCTCACCCCACCGCTTCCTTCCGTCCCGGGCCGGAATGTACATGCACCTGCTTCGCATGCAGCACCTCGCCGCATTCCGAGCACACCATCACGGGGTCGAACAGCTTGCCGCAAGTCTTGTGCTCGTGCAGCAGCGGGCGGCCGCGCTCGTCGCCCATGTGGGTGTCGCCCCAATGCACCATCGCCATGATGATCGGGTAGAGGTCGAGACCCTTCTGCGTCAGGATGTATTCGTAGCGCTTGGGCGCCTCGGAATAGGGGACGCGGCGCAGGATGCCGAAGCGGACCAGCTTCTTCAGCCGCTCCGAGAGCAGATGCCGCGTGATCTGGAGCGAGGACTGGAACGCCTCGAACCGGCGCACGCGCAGGAAGCACTCGCGCAGGATCAGCAGCGTCCAGCGATCGCCGACCACCGCGACGGTGCGGGAGAGCGAGCATTGCTCCTCGTCCAGCGTGTCCCACTTCATCATCCGGTCTCCGGCCAGCGTCAGTCAGAAAAAGGAACTGACTTGAACAATCAGTGCAATTCGGAGCCAAACCTAGCATTTAGCCCAAAAGTTTGACAGTTCTATTTTAGAACTATAGCCTTCCGCCCAATCACACGCTCACCGGAGGAGGCGACATGCCCAAGCGAAACGCGACAGCCGCCGTGATCGGGGCCGGCGATTTCATCGGCTCCGAGATCGCCAAGAAATTCGCCGCCGAAGGCTTCACCGTGTTTGCCGGCCGCCGCAATGGCGACAAGCTGGCGCCGCTGGTGAAGGACATCGAGGCAGCCGGCGGCGAGATCCATGCGCGTTCGCTGGACGCGCGGAAGGAAGAGGAAGTCATCTCCTTCCTTGGCGATGCCGACAAGCACGCGCCGCTCGAGGTCTGCATCTTCAACGTCGGCGCCAACGTCAACTTTCCGATCCTCGACACCACCGAACGCGTGTTCCGGAAAGTCTGGGAGATGGCCTGCTATTCCGGCTTCCTCGCAGGCCGCGAGGCGGCGCGGCTGATGCTGCCGCGCGGCGGCGGCAACATCTTCTTCACCGGTGCGACGGCGTCCTTGCGCGGCGGCAGCGGTTTTGCCGCCTTCGCCAGCGCCAAGTTCGGCCTGCGCGCGGTGGCGCAGGCGATGGCCCGCGAGCTCGGGCCGAAGAACATCCACGTTGCCCATCTCATCATCGATTCCGGCGTCGACACCGAATGGGTGCGGCAGCGCCGGCTCGAGGCGCTCGGGCCGAACGCGCTCGACAATCCCGACCTGCTGATGCCGCCGTCGGCCGTCGCCGATTCCTATTGGCAGCTCTACCAGCAGCCGAAGAGTGCCTGGACCTTCGAGATGGAGATCAGGCCGTTCGGAGAGAAATGGTGACCGCAGCGGAAAAGTCCGGCTAGACTGATCCCAACATCAAGCAAATTCCGGGAGGTACTTAAGTGAAGACCGCGATCACCGAACTGTTCGGCATCGAGCACCCCATCATCCAGGGCGGCATGCATTTCGTCGGCTTTGCCGAGCTTGCCGCCGCCGTCTCGAATGCCGGCGGACTCGGCATCATCACGGGCCTCACGCAGAAGACGCCGGAGCTGCTCGCCAAGGAGATCGCGCGCTGCCGCGACATGACCGACAAGCCGTTCGGCGTGAACCTCACCTTCCTGCCGACGTTCGCGGCGCCGCCCTATCCGGAATATATCGCCGCCATCGTGGAGGGCGGCATCAAGGCGGTGGAGACCGCTGGCCGCAGCCCCGAACAGTACATGCCGGCGCTGAAGGCGGCCGACATCAAGGTGATCCACAAATGCACCTCGGTGCGCCACTCGCTGAAGGCCGAGCGCATCGGCTGTGATGCCGTCAGCGTCGACGGCTTCGAGTGCGGCGGCCATCCCGGCGAGGACGACATTCCGAACATGATCCTGCTGCCGCGCGCGGCGGAGGAGTTGAAGATCCCGTTCGTTGCCTCCGGCGGGATGGCCGACGGGCGCAGCCTCGTCGCGGCACTGTCGCTGGGCGCCGCCGGCATGAACATGGGCACGCGCTTCATCGCAACCAGGGAAGCCCCGGTGCATCAGAACGTGAAAGACGCGCTGGTCGCCGCTACCGAGCTCGACACCCGCCTGATCATGCGCGCGCTGCGCAACACCGAGCGCGTGCTGAAGAACGCCAATGTCGATCGCCTGCTCGAGATCGAGCGCGAGAAGGGCGCCAAGCTGACCATCGACGACATCCATGACCAGGTCGCCGGCGTCTATCCGAAAGTCATGCTGGACGGACAGATGGACGCGGGTGCCTGGAGCTGCGGCATGGTCGCAGGGCTGATCCACGACATCCCCACCTGCAAGGAACTCATCGACCGCATCATGGGCGAGGCGGAACAGATCATCCGCAGCCGCCTGCTGGGGTTCCTGGACGGGACGGGTGCGACGCGAAAGGTCGCCTGAAACCGCCAAACTTCTTAACCACGGCGGCAATCCGCCGCTGGAAATGCGCGCGACGCCTCCTAAATAGGGGTAAATTACCCCTTAATAATTCAATTTCAGGAGGCGTCCGTGGTCCTGAAAAGCGTTCCTTTTGCAGTTGCCGTCGCCCTCGTTGTGGCGTGCGGTAGCATTGCGCGCGCTGACGACTACAAGCCTGACGAATATCTCGGTCTCGATCTCTCCAAGGCAGTCCTGTCGCCAAAGCGGCTCGGACCGGAGACGCAGTTCGCCCCGGTCGCGCTCGAAGCGAAGGGCGGCAACGAAGCGCAGGCCCGCGCCGAGCCGATGGACGTGCCCAGGAAGGTCGCTGCCGAGCGCGTGCACGTGGCCGAGCCCAAGGTCGCGCATACCACCAGGAGCCCGCAGCCGCGCGGTGCCGCCCGCGCCAAGCTCGCCCATCGTCGCGGCAATCCGCTCGACGCGCAGGCGAGGGATACCCGCATCCAGACCTGGCCCTGCCGCTCCGGCGGCATCTGCAACTGGCAGCGTTAGGCCGGAGCTGATCTCACCTAAATCGAGTGCGATGTCGCTTCACCTCTCCCCGCAAGCGGGGCGAGGGAGTGCACCTTTTTCGCCGCGCGCTCGTCATCCCCGCGTCGCAAAACCGTAGGCTCCGAGTCAAGAAACCGTCAGGGTAGCCGTCAACCGGCGCAGGCACCTTCCGTCGCGATTCGACGAAGGTCTCCTGAATGGCATCGCTCCGCGCCCAGCGCGCATGGACCCGGCGGCAATTCCTGGTCCGCTCCACCTCCAGCCTCGCCGTTGCCTCGCTCGGCACGCTCGCAAAGCCCCGCATCAGCCGTGCCGCCGACCGCCCGCAGATCGCGGGCGGCATCCAGTCCGGCGACGTTTCGGATGGCTCCGCCGTCGTTTGGGCGCGCGCCGACCGGGCCGCGCGGATGCACGTCGAATGCTCGACCGTCGAGAGCTTCAAGACCATCGTCGCATCGGCATCGCGCGACGCCTTGCCCGATGCAGACTTCACCGCAAAGCTGCAGCTCCACGACCTGCCGGCCGGGCAGGACATCTTCTATCGCGTCCGGTTCGACGATATCGCGACCGGCATCGCCGGCGAAAGCCGCATGGGTCATTTCCGCACGGCGCCGGCAGCCAACCGGTCGATCTCGTTCGTGTGGTCCGGTGACGTCGCGGGGCAGGGCTGGGGCATCGACATTTCGCGCGGCGGCTATCGCAGCTATCGCACCATGCTGGACAACCGCCCCGACTTCTTCATCCATTCCGGCGACCACATCTACGCCGACTGCGCGATTCCATCGGAGCAGAAGCTCCCGAACGGCGAGACCTGGCGCAACATCGTCACGGATGAGAAGGCCGAGGTCGCGCATACGCTGACGCAGTTCCGGGGCAATTACAAATACAACCATCTCGATGAACATTTCCGCGCGTTCCACGCGGAGGTGCCGATGCTTGCGCAATGGGATGACCACGAGGTCACCAACGATTGGTCGCCGGCCGGCAGCTACGACGATGCGGGCTTCGAGGACGACGGCACGCCGCGCCTGATCGCGCGCGCCCGCCGCGCCTTCTTCGACTTCATGCCGATCCGCGACATCGGTGCGCGGCAGGGCCGGGTCTATCGCAGGATCGCCTATGGTCCGCTGCTCGACGTCTTCATGATCGACATGCGCAGCTATCGCGACGACAGCTGGAACAAGGGCAACGATCATCGCGGCTGGGTTCTCGGCGCCGAGCAGCTCGCCTGGCTGAAGCGCGAGCTCTCCGTCTCGCGCGCGACCTGGAAGGTGATCGCGGCGGACCTGCCGATCGGCCTCGTCAGCCTCGACGCCGTCGCGCTCGGCAATGGGGCGCCCGACCGGCGCGAGCACGAGATCGCCGATCTGCTGTCGTCCATCAAGCGCGCGGGCGTGCGCAACATCGTCTGGCTCACCGCCGACATGCACTACACGGCCGCGCACTACTACGATCCGAACAAGGCGCAGTTCCAGGATTTCGAGCCGTTCTGGGAGTTCGTCTCAGGCCCGCTTCATGCCGGCACCTGGGGCCCGGGCGAGCTCGACAATACGTTCGGTCCGGTCGCGATGTACCAGAGCGGCTGCAGCGAGGCGCAGGGCGAGAACCTCGCGCCGTGCTTCGGCCTGCAATTCTTCGGCCGCGTCGACATCGATGGCGCGAGCGGCGTCATGACCGTGACGTTGAAGGATGTCGACAACCGCGACCTCTGGTCCGTCGACATCGTGCCGCAGCCGCAGCCGCGCCCGGCCGTGGTGGCGCAGCACTCGTGAGAGCCCCTGTCGTCGTGCCCGGGCTTGTCCCGGGCATCCACGTTCTTTGCGCCGCGCAGCAAGGCGCGGATGGCCGGGACAAGCCCGGCCATGACGTCGGGGATGCATGGTGCACCCCAAAGCTAACTCGATCTTGATTGGCCGCTTCTGCCCCTTCCGCGCTATATTGGCCGTTCCCGCCACCTCTTTTCCATCACCGAAGAGTTTGTCCCCGCGGCCTCACCGCGCGTCCGGCGGGTTGAATGACGTCAGGAGTTTACTTATGGACAATCTGAAGACACAGGGCATCAGCATGCCCAAGCTCGGCCTCGGCACTTTCCGCATGCAGGGCGATGCCTGCCGGGCGGCGGTCGAAAGCGCGCTCGCGATCGGCTATCGCCACATCGACACCGCCGAGATGTACGCCAATGAAGAGGCGATCGGCGCCGCGCTCGCCGCGGCCCGGCTGCCGCGGGGCGAGCTGCACGTCACGACCAAGGTCTGGCACGAGAATCTTTCGCCGGACGCCATCCGCCGTGCCTTCGACGCCAGCCTGACCAAGCTGCGGCTCGACCATGTCGATCTCTATCTGGTGCACTGGCCGTCTAAGTCGGCGAACTGGGGTGCGGTGTTCGAGACCTTGATGAAGCTGAAGGAGGAGGGGCGTACGCGGGCCATCGGCGTTGCGAATTTCACCACGGCGCTGCTCAAGATCGCCGTCGAGGACGTCAAGGCGCCGATCGCCTGCAACCAGATCGAATATCACGCCATGCTCGATCAATCGAAGGTGCTGGCCTATCTCAACGCGAAGTCGATTCCGCTGGTCGCCTATTGCCCGCTCGCGCAGGGGCGCATTGCTTCGGATCCCGTGCTGGCCGAGATCGGCGCCAAGCACAATGCAACGGCCGCGCAGGTCGCGCTGAAATGGCTGCTCGACCAGAACGGCGTCGCGGCGATCCCGAAGGCGTCGCGCCGCGAGAGCCAGCAGGCCAATCTCGATGCGCTCAAGATCACGCTCGACGATGCCGATCGCAAAAAGATCGCCGCGCTGCCCAAGGACAGGCGCTGCGTCAATCCGGGCTTCGCGCCGGCGTGGGATTAATCAAAGGCGTATCGCAAACGCAAAGAAATGGCCCCGCGAGGGGCCATTTCCGTGCTGCGTTGCGCATTAGTCCCAGTGGTGACGATGGCCGCGCTTGACCACGACGACCCGATCGCCGTGATGACGCCAGCCACGATGCCAGCCGTGGTCACGATGCATGCCGTACTCGGCACGCGCGCCATACGGGCCGTGGTGATGACCGCGCTTGATCACGACCGTCTCCGCGCTGGCGAGCGTAGGCGCCGCGATCGCGAGAGCGCCGAGGGCCGCAACCACATAACCAAGCTTCTTCATGATGTCCTCCTCCAATCGAATGCCAATCTAAACGGCGCATTCGCGTGAACGTTCCGGAGGAGTCGCAGGAGAATTCTGAACGCCTGTTCAGACAGAGTGCGGTGTGACCATGCGCGACTGAATCTTCGCAAGATCGCGCGCAAATCACGGTCTTTAATCGCAGCGTTGCTGCGCCGGTGTCGGCGCGCCGGTCGCGACGTACTTGCCGTCCCTGATCGTGTACTCGCCGCGATCGCTGCGATTGTAGATCGCGCGCAGGCTGCCGTCCTTCAGGAGCAGCAGCCCGAACTCGCGGGTCTGATGCAGCGAGGGGAAGTACACCATCACATTGAGCAGGCCTTCGGCATTGATGGTGGCGGACACCACCTCGTTCTCGTCCCTGGCGTCGCCAAAATTACGCCGGTACATCACCCTTCCGTCCTTCCGGATTTCGTAAGTCAGCAGCGCGCCCTTGTCGCGGTCGGGCCGCGCCGCGCAATCGACCGCCCATGAGCCGAGCAGGCCCCATTGCTCGACAGTCGCCGCAAGCGTCTCCGCGCGCGCCGAAGGCACCAAGGCAACCCATAGCAATACAACCGTGGTCCAGCGGCTCAAACAACGCGTCATGTCCTGAAAAGCCCCGCCTCGAAGAATTCCAAAGTGTAGCATCCCGCCGGCGTCCGTCCACGGCCGCCGCCGATCGCGCGCGAATTTGATCCGCGTCAATGAGGCCGGGCCTGGCAGGGGTAGGATGGCCGCTCCGAAGGCGAACGTGGATAGACCAATGCTGAATCAAGTCATGGATTTTGCGGGCGAGGTGCTGCCGGGAAGCTGTGCCGTGCCGCCCTATTCGGAGACCGCGTTTCTGGCCGAGCTGGGCGACCGCCTGAGATCCTCGCGCACCCGCTGCGACCTGTCGCGCCGGGAGCTCGCCCGCCGCTCCGGGATCTCCGAGCGCTACATCGCCCAGATCGAGGCCGGCAAGGGCAACGTCTCGATCGTGCTGCTGCTGCGGCTGGCGTCCGCGATCCACAGCAGCCAGCCCCAGGCGGCTTGACGCTGCGAGGTGACCGTCATGGGGCAGCTCGTACTCGCGGCCAAGGTCACTCACGTTCCATCATTGATGCTGTCGGAGCAGCCCGGCAGCCCGTTGCGTGCGGCGCGCCAGGCTGCCGTCGCGTCTCTGCGCGAGCTCGGGCGGCGGGCGAAAGAGCGCGGCGTCACCAGCTTCGTGGTGTTCGATACCCACTGGCTCTCGAATTTCGGCTATCACATCAACGCCAATGCGCGGCATCGCGGCTCGTTCACCAGTCACGAGGCGCCGCAGATGATCCAGGATCTCAGCTACGATCTGCCGGGCGATACGTGCCTCGCCCAGGCCATCGCGGGCAGGGCGGCGGATACCGGTCTCAACGTCATCGCCCATGAGGTGGCGAGCCTAGGGCTCGAATACGGCACCATCGTCCCGATGCATTACATGAATCCGGACGGCTTCGCGAAGGTCGTCTCGGTCGCCTCGCCGCTGTTCACCTCGTTCGAGGAGAGCCGGATTCTCGGCGAAGCGACCCGCCGCGCTATCGACCAATCCGGCGAACGGGTCGCGATTCTCGCCAGTGGTTCGCTCTCGCACCGGCTCTGGCCGAACAAGAAGCTTGGTCCGGAGGCGTGGACGTCGGTGGCCAGCGAATTCAATCGCCAGGTCGATTTGCGCGTGCTTGAGCTGTGGCAAGGCCGCCGCTACCGCGAATTCCTCGACATGCTCCCGGACTACGCCACCAAGTGCAACGGCGAGGGCGGCATGGCCGACACCATCATGCTGTTCGCGGCGCTCGGCTGGACCGACTACAGCGGCCCGGCTGAGCAGCTCTGCGACTATTTTCCGTCGTCCGGCAGCGGTCAGGTCAACGTGGAATTCCACGTCGAGGCCTGAGGCGCGATCAGGCCCGCTTCTCGACATTGGCGCTGCGGGCCGGCACGCCGAACTCCTTGCGGCACACTTCGGCCAGCACGGCGACGCCTTCGCGGATCTGCTGATGCGTCGGGCTCGCAAAGCAGAGCCTGAGGCGCGAGCTCGAATGGCTCTTGCTGGTCGACCATTCCGGTCCCGGATTGATCGAGACGCCGGCGGCGAGCGCGGCCTGATAGAGCTTGAGCGTATCGACCTGGTCGGGCAGCTTGACCCACAGGAAGATGCCGCCCTTGGGCTCCTCGAACTCCGCCGCCGTTCCGAACTGCTCGTTGAGCGCTTCCATCAGCGTGTCGAGCTTGGTGCGCAGCGTCTTCGTCAGCGCCGGCACGTGGGTCGCAAAATGCGGCTTGCAATAGGCCGCCAGCACCATCTGCTCCAGGGCGCCGGAGCCGGCATCCGTCTTCAGCGACAGCATCCGCGACATCACATCCCAGGGCGCGACGATGAAGCCGACGCGCAGCGCCGGCGCGATCGACTTCGAGAACGAGCCGATATGGATCACGCCGCCGCTCGGGCTCATCGCATGGATCGCGGGCGGTCGGTGTCCGGACCAGACCAGATCGGCATAGCAATCGTCCTCGAAGATCGGCACGCCGTATTCGCTCGCCAGCCGCACCAGCTCGGCGCGGCGGCTCTCCGGCATGATGCTGCCGGTCGGGTTCTGCACCGTCGGGATGGTGTAGATGTATTTCGGACGGATGCCGCGGCTCTTCAGGTCGGCGAGCGTCGAGGCCAGCACGTCCATGCGCATGCCGTCGCTGTCGAGGGGGATGCCGACCACGTTGACGCTAAGCCGGGTGAGGCGGTTCAGCGAGCCCTGATAGCTGTCCTGCTCGAAGATCACGGTGTCGCCGCGCGTCAGCAGCGTGTTGTTGACGAGGTCGAGCGCCTGCAGCGAGCCGGAGACGATCAGGAGATCGTCGACCGTGCAGTTGATCCCGGCGTCCCGCTTCAGCTTGGTCACGAGGAATTCCCGCAGGGGAAGGTAGCCCTGCGGCCCATGCGCCAGCCCGTAAGTGGCGAGCGAGCGGCCCTCGCGCCGCAAAACAATGTTGGTGGCCTCGATCAGCTCGTCGAGCGGCACCTGCTCGGAATCATTGTTGCCGCCGACGAAGCTGTATTTGGCCAGGCCCGTCCAGCGCGCAGTCGGGGCCGGCAGCCCCGCGGGAAACAGGGGGGCGAAATCGAAGCTGGACGTCATGGGAGCTTTCCTCGTTTTGTTCTTGTCGAGCGGCCGGCTTTGCACCGGCCTTGCGTCTTGGGGCCGTCCGGGGTGGACGGTCCTATTTCCTTCCGGCCGTCCGGGTCGGACGGCCCTGGCTGATGAAAGCGTAATGCGCATTGGCGACGCCGCCAACCATCAAGGCTTCGACCACCGGTTCGGAGATGTCGCCGGTTGCGGCCCAGTCGACGATGAAATTGGCTCCGGTGCCGCCGCGCACGTCGTCGGTCGGGACGAAGATCGAGACGGTGGCGAGCGGCTTCAAGGCCACCGGCGCCTTCAGATAGCTCTCGACCTGCTTGCCTGAGGTGTCGAAATAGGCGATGCGTTTGACCACCAGTGGCTGGGTCTCGGAGGCGTTGTGGACGCTCAATGTCACCGAGAAATCGACGCGCAGCTTGCCCTGGCTCATCGCAACGCTGGAATAGGCCGGCACGTAGAACCCGCCGGACACCGCGAGTTCCTCTTTCGGCAGTGCGGTGAGCGAATCGGCAAAGTTTTGTTCGATATTGACCTTGGATTGCGCGGCTGCGGGCGCGGCACAGGCAAGGGGACATAGCAGCAATGCTGCGAACAGCCCCTTCCGCATGTGACGAATTGCTCGCTTGCCGCGCCGCAACCCGCCTCTAGGGTGCGGCGAAACGGACCAATTTGGTATGCACGAGCTCATTCGCGACATCACTCTCTGTATTCTGTTTGCCTGGATGCTGGGCCTGCTCGCCCATTTTTCCCGGCAGCCGCTGATCCTGGCCTACCTTATCGCCGGCTTTTGCATAGGTCCATTCGGTGCCGGCTGGGTCCATTCGCAGGAATCGATCAGCGTCATCTCCGAGCTCGGCCTGATCTTCATGCTGTTCATGATCGGGCTCGAGATCGACCTGAAGAAGATCGTGCGGGCGGGCAAGGTGATCCTGTTCGCGGCCGGCGGCCAATTGCTCGGCGGCTGCCTGCTCGGGGTGCTGTTCTTCGTCGGCATCGGCCTGTCGCTCGGCGGCGGGCACTTCGACGCCGTCTATCTCTGCGTCGCCTGCGCGCTGTCGAGCACGGTCATCATCGTCAAGGTGCTCTACGAGAAGCGCGAGCTCGACACGCTGCCGGGCCGCATCACCCTCGGCGTGCTGGTGCTCCAGGACATCTTCGCCATCCTGTTCCTGGCGGTGCAGCCGAGCCTTGCCAATCTGGAAGTCACCGTCATCCTGCTGTCCATCGCCCGTGTCGCGGTACTGGTCGCGGCCGCGCTGCTGGTCAGCCGCTATGTGCTGCCGCGCGTGTTTCACCAGATCGCCCGGCGGCCGGAGCTGATCCTGCTCGGCGCGCTGGCCTGGTGCTTTCTCGTCGCCGAAACCGCCGAGCGGCTGTCGCTGTCGCGCGAGATGGGCGCGCTGATCGCCGGCGTCTCGCTCTCGACCTTTCCCTACGCGCTCGACGTCACCGCCAAGGTCACCACGCTGCGCGACTTCTTCATCACCCTGTTCTTCGTCGCGCTCGGCATGACCATTCCGGTACCCGGCCTCTCCGTGATCGGGCTTGCCCTGATGATCGCGGCGTTCACGGTGGTGAGCCGCCTTGTCACCACCTTCACGCCGCTCTATTTGATGAGGCAGGGGCTGCGCGCCAGCCTGCTACCGGCCCTCAACCTGGCGCAGATCTCGGAATTCTCGCTGGTGGTGATCCAGACCGGCGTCAGCGACCACCACATCGCGGCCGAGACCGCGAATGCGGCCTCCTTTGCCTTCGTCGTGCTCGCCGTGCTCTCGACCTTCGCCATGAGCCGCAGCGACGAGATCACCCGCTGGGCGATCGGCCCGTTGAAGCGGATCGGCCTGCGCGATCTCGACCATGGCAACGGCCATGCCGAGGAGGGCCACGAGGCCGGCCATGGCGAGGCCCGCCGCATCGTCATCCTCGGCTTTTTCCGTGCGGCGAGCGCGCTGCTGGCGGAAATCGAGCGGCAGGCCCCGGTGCTGCTGGAGCAGATCACGGTGGTCGATTTCAACCCCAATGTATACCAGACGCTGGTTTCACGCGGTCTGCACGTGATCTATGGCGACATCAGCAGCGCCGACACGCTGCTCCATGCCGGCGTCGGCAAGTCCGAGATGATCATCCTCAGCGTGCCGGATTCGCTCCTGAAGGGCGCCAGCAACGAGAAGCTGGTCCGCCACGTCCGTACCCTCAATCCGACCGCCATGATCGTTGCCACGGCCGATCTCCTGTCGGATGTGGGCGAGCTCTACGCGGCGGGCGCCAGCTACGTCACGGTGACCCGGCTCAGCGATGCTCATGAGCTGTTTACCGTGATCGAAGCCGCCCAGGCCGGTCTGCTCGCCGACAAGCGCGCCGAGCTTGACCAGCGGCTCGGCGAGCGGCGCGAAGTGTTGCCCTGACGCGGCCAGCCGTCTTCCGTCCGGGGCCTGCGCGCCTATATCCCTGGTATCTTCGGTGCAAGCCTGAGGCGCGCGGGCCGGCCCGCCGTCAGGCATATGCGGTTGCGTCCAGGACACTAGCGCTTGGGCCCAAGTCCGGCTAAGGCGTCCGGCAAGCCTCCGGCCCCTAACCGATAGAGATTGGGACATGCCCGATACCGTCCAGGAAGTCTTGCAGGCCTTTGCCAGGGGCGAGCTCGTCGTCGTGACCGACGACGACGACCGCGAGGGCGAGGGCGATCTGATCGTCGCCGCCTCGCTCTGCACCGCCGAGAAGATGGCGTTCATCATCCGCCATACCTCCGGCATCGTCTGCGCCCCCGTGACTACCGAGGATGCGCGCCGGCTGCGGCTCGATCCGATGGTGGCCCACAACGATTCCGCGCACACCACCGCGTTCACGGTCTCGATCGACTACAAGCCCGACGGCGGCACCGGCATTTCCGCCGAGGAGCGCGCCTCGTGCTGCCGCGCGCTCGCCAATCCCAATGTCGGCGCCAACGATTTCGCCCGGCCCGGCCACATCTTCCCGCTGATCGCCAAGGACGGCGGCGTGCTGCTGCGCTCCGGCCATACGGAAGCCGCCGTCGATCTCTGCAAGCTCTCCGGCCTGCCGCCGGTCGGCGTCATCAGCGAGCTGATGAACGACGACGGCAGCGTGATGAAGGGCGAGCAGGTCGCGCAGTTCGCTGCCAGGCACAAGCTCAAGCACGTGACCATCGCGGACATGATCGCCTACCGCCAGGCGCGCGAGAAGCTGATCGAGCGGGTCTCGACCTTCGTCACCGAGAGCCCGATCGGACCCCTGCAGGGCTATGCCTACCGCTCGCCGTTCGATTCCATCGCCCACGTCGCCTTCGTCTATAACGGCGTCGGCGACGGCAAGAACGTGCTGACGCGCTTCCACAAGCCGAACATCGTCAAGGACACCTTCACCGGCCACAAGCGCATGGCCGCCGTGCTCGAGCATTTCAGGAAAACCGGTCGCGGCGTCCTGGTCTATTTGCGCGACGGCGCCGCCGGCGTGCCGGTGTCCCCGCTTCCGGACGAGTCGTCTACGGAAGCCGACCGCAACCGCCAGTGGCGCGAGATCGGCGTCGGCGCGCAGATCCTGCGCGATCTCGGCGTCACCTCGATCCGGCACCTCACCTCCTCGGTGCACGACTACAAGGGCCTGTCCGGCTTCGGCATCGAGATCGTCGCCAACGAGCAACTCGAGATCTGACCGCATTGTCGTTCCGGGATGGCGCTGAAAGCGCCAGACCCGGAAGCTCGAGGTTGTGGACCCAGAAATTCCGGGGTCGCGCCGGGTGCGCGATCCGGAACGACTGAAACCAGGATGCAATTGCACTTGTTGCCGCGGCGCTTTAATTTGTCGGGCAATTTTTAGACGGAACCAGACGCGAAAGGACGTTTCATGAGCGTGCGCCCTCAGACCAAGGACAAGCCGGCTGCGGCTTCCTTCCAGTGGGACGATCCGTTCCTGCTCGACGAGCAACTGACCGAAGACGAGCGCATGGTGCGCGACACCGCGCGCGCCTATGCCCAGGACAAGCTGCTGCCGCGCGTCACCAAGGCCTATCTCGAAGAGAAGACCGACCGCGAGATATTCAACGAGATGGGCGAGCTCGGCCTGATCGGCATCACGCTGCCCGAGGAATATGGTTGCGCCAATGCGAGCTACGTCGCCTATGGCCTCGTCGCGCGCGAGATCGAGCGGGTCGATTCCGGCTATCGTTCGATGAACTCGGTGCAGTCCTCGCTGGTGATGTATCCGATCTATGCCTATGGCGACGAGAACCAGCGCAAGAAGTACCTGCCGAAGCTCGCCAGCGGCGAGTGGGTCGGCTGCTTCGGCCTGACCGAGCCCGACGCCGGCTCCGACCCGGCCGGCATGAAGACCCGCGCCGAGAAGGTCTCGGACGGCTATCGCCTCACCGGCAGCAAGATGTGGATCTCGAATGCGCCGATCGCCGACGTGTTCGTGGTCTGGGCCAAATCGGCTGAGCACGACAACCAGATCCGCGGCTTCGTGCTGGAGAAGGGCATGAAGGGCCTGTCCGCGCCGAAGATCGGCGGCAAGCTCTCGCTGCGCGCCTCGATTACGGGCGAGGTCGTGATGGACGGCGTCGTGGTCCCCGAGAGCGCGCTGCTGCCCAACGTCTCCGGCCTCAAGGGCCCGTTCGGCTGCCTCAACCGTGCCCGCTACGGCATCTCCTGGGGCGCGCTCGGCGCTGCCGAGGACTGCATGCATCGCGCCCGCCAGTACACGCTCGACCGCAAGCAGTTCGGCAAGCCGCTTGCCGCGACCCAGCTGGTGCAGAAGAAGCTCGCCGACATGGAGACCGAAATCGCGCTCGGCCTGCAGGGCTCGCTTCGCGTCGGCCGCCTGATGGACGAGGGCAAGTTCGCGCCCGAGATGATCTCGATCATGAAGCGCAACAATTGCGGCAAGGCGCTCGACATCGCCCGCGTCGCCCGCGACATGCACGGCGGTAACGGCATCTCGGCCGAGTACCACGTGATGCGCCACGTCCATAACCTCGAGACAGTCAACACCTACGAGGGCACCCACGACGTCCACGCCCTGATCCTCGGCCGCGCCATCACGGGCATCCAGGCGTTTTTCTGAGCGCTTGAGAATACGAGGCAGGAGGACTCTCCTACGTCATGGCCGGGCAAAAGCGCGAAGCGCGTCTTCGCGCTAGATGTCCCGGCCATCGACGTCTTAGGCCACGCGAAGAACGTGGATGCCCGGCACAAGGCCGGGCATGACGAAGTCAGCAAGGTACGAGCAAGCCATGTCCGACAACGACGACGTCCCGTTCAATCGCAACTTTCCGCTCAAGCCTGGAATCGTCGAGGAAGTCCGTCCCGGCGTGCGGCGCGTGCTCTGTAACAATCCGAGCCCGTTCACCTTCACCGGCACGGTCAGCTACATCGTAGGCCGAGGCAACGTCGCGATCATCGATCCCGGTCCTGACGATGCGGCGCATGCGGCCGCGCTGCTCGAGGCCGTGCGCGGCGAGACCGTGACGCATATCTTCGTCACCCACACCCACCGCGACCATTCGCCGAACACGGCGCGGATCAAGCAGGCGACCGGTGCGCCGGTTTATGCCGAAGGCCCGCACCGCGCCTCGCGCCCGCGCTTCGAGAGCGAGAAGCACAATCCGGAATCCGGCGCCGACCGCGATTTCGCGCCCGACATCAGGATTGCCCATGGCGACGTCGTCGAGGGCGACGGCTGGCGTCTGGAGGCGGTGGCGACGCCCGGCCACACCGCCAACCATCTCGCCTTCGCCTGGCCGGAGCGGAAGTTCAACTTCGTCGGCGATCACGTCATGGGCTGGTCGACCTCGATCGTCGCGCCGCCCGACGGCTCGATGATCGACTACATGGAGTCGCTGGATCGTCTCGCCGCACGCGAGGAGGATCTCTATTTCTCCGGCCACGGCCCCGAGATCCCGGACGGCCCGCGCTTCGTGCGCTTCCTGATCCGGCACCGCAAGGCGCGCGAGGCCTCGATCCTGCATCGCCTCGCCAAGGGCGAGACCGACATCCCGACCATGGTGCGCGCGATCTATATCGGCATCGACCCGCGCCTGACGACGGCCGCAGGCTATTCCGTGCTGGCGCATCTGGAGGACCTCGTCGCGCGCGGCGTGGTGGCGACGGATGGCGATCCCGTGATCACGGGCACCTACAGGATGGCAGGCTAGGCCCTGTCGTCATTCCGGGGCTCGCGAAGCGAGAACCCTGACTCTCGCGCTATACGATATCGAGATCCCGGGTTCGCCGCTCTGTGGCGCCCCCGCGATGACGCCAGCGCGTCACTTCTTCACCGTCTTCGCAGGTGCCTTCGGCGGCGCCACCGGGGTCTTCTTCACCGGCTTGAGCGCATCGGCATCTGCGGCGGTGTTGAGGTCGTCGATAAATTTCGTCACGCGCGCGGCATTGCTGCCGAGGTCGCTGTCGAAATAGCGCGAGGCGGAACGGATATCGACGCGGGAATCCTCGCCGTCCGGCACGACCCTGATGGAAATGTCCTCGCGCAGACCCATGATCGGCGTGCGGGCCACCGCCTCGATGCGGCCGATGCGGCGCGGCGGCTGCGGCGCGCGCTCGTCGATGACGAGCCATTTGCGCTTGTTGACCAGTTGAAGCGCGATCGCATAGGCGCGATCGACCGGGATCTCGAGCTCGATCGGTTCGATGTCGGGATAGAAGTGGCGCTGCTGCTCGGCCGAATAGAGGCCGGCATAGACGGCGCTGTTGGCGCCGTCGCCGGTGCGCAGGCGGGCGAGGGCGTCGAAGCGCGGCGGGTCGATCGGGTCGGTGGTGATGTCGTGGATCGCCGGCAGCTTGCGGTATTGCAGGGCGAGATAGGCGGGGTAGGCGAGGATCGCGCCATCGATCAGGAAGGCGAGCAGAATGCGCGCCATGCCGCGCGAGCCGTTCTGCCAGATCGCGGCGAAGCCGGCGAGGCCGAACAGGATGGAGAGCCCGGCGATCGCAAGGCCGCCGAAGAAGGTGACGAGGGCAGGCTTCGGCTCAAGGAAGCCGAAACGAACGACGAGGATCGACACCAGGACGGCCACCACCGCGAACACGGCGAGATTGCGCGCCCAGCTGGCGAGGCTGGACACGGGCTCCGTCTGGTAGGGAGCGGAAAACCTGCGGGCCATGCTGTTCCATCACCGGTGTGAGTCGCCGGGCGAGGGGACGGGCGACGGGAGCAAGCTGACCTAGCGCATTTTCCGCAGCGCTGTGAAGCGGTTTATCCCGGTTCTGAGCCGGTGAAAGTCCGGGGACATGGCGGTCGAACCAACCGCCCGCGACGCGCCACATAGGTGTGTATTGCGGTTCGCGGGGAAGGCCATGGAGAAGCCCGGGAAGGCCGGCAAGGAAGGTCGTGCGAAGGATGGCGGCGCGGCCCTGCCGCGACGGCTGTTTCTGCTCCGGTTGACGATCCTTGTCGCGTTTTCGATCGGGCTCGCGATGTCTCCGGGACTATGGATAGGGCCCCGGTCCTATCCCGAGGTGCCGGTCTGGTCGCTGCTGCCGCCGATCGAGGGTGCCGTGGCGGCCGCGCTCTATGGCGCACTGTTCGTGCTGGCCGGGATTGCCGCGATCGTTCCGCGCGCGCGCTGGCCGATCGCGGGCTTCCTCGCCGTCATCGTCGCGTTCTGTCTTGCCGACCAGACGCGGTGGCAGCCGTGGGTGTTTCAATACAGCTTCCTGCTCGCGGTCGTCGGGCTCGCGCGCGATGATCGCGCTGCGCTGGCCGACGATCTCCAGACGCTGAACATGGCCCGCCTGGTCATCGCCTTCACCTACGTCTTCTCCGGGCTGCAGAAGGCCAACCTCAACTTCATGGAGAACGAGTTCTCCTGGATTATCACGCCGATCACCAGCCTGCTCCCGTCGATGGCCACCCCTCTCGATGCCCTCGGCTTTCTGGTCCCCTTCGTTCAGGTGGCGTTTGGCCTCGGTCTGCTGACCCGGCGCTTCCGTCGCGCCTCGCTCGCGGCCGCGGTTGGCATGCACATCTTCATCCTGGCGATGTTCGGTCCGTTGGGCTTGAACTGGAACGACATCGTCTGGCCCTGGACCGCGGCCATGGCGCTGTTCGACGTGCTGCTGTTTTCGGGGCGCGATGACTTCACCTGGCTCGACATCGTCTGGAACGTGCGCGACCTTCGCCATGGCGCGGCGATGGCGCTGTTCGTCGTGCTGCCGGCGCTGAGTTTCTTCAATCTCTGGGATTCCTATCTGTCCTCGGCGCTCTATTCCGGCAATCTCACCGAGGCGCAGATCTATCTCAGCGACCTCGGTGCGGCCTCGACGCCGGACGGCGTCCGTCGGTATCTGGTCCATACTTCGGAGAACACCAACGTGCTCAATCTGCAGCGCTGGGCGATCGCGGATCTCAACGTGACGCCCTATGCGGAGACGCGCGTGTTCAAGACCATTGCCGGAGATCTTTGCCACGCCCTGGGCGATCGCAACCAGCTCGTGCTTGTGGTGAAGGAGCAGCGCCTGTTCTTCAGCCGCCCCGAGATCGGCTTTCGCTGTTCGCAATTGTAAGCGGCCCAAAAACAATGCGGCCCCGCGAGGGGCCGCATTGCCGACGTCGTTGCGGTGTGGGGCTCAAGCCGCCGCGTTTGGGAAGCGGTAATCCTTGAACTGGTCGCGCAGCGCCGTCTTCAGGATCTTGCCGGTCGCCGTATGCGGGATGCCGTCGACGAAAGCCACGTCGTCGGGCATCCACCATTTGGCGATCTTGCCGTCCATGTATTTCAGGATGTCCTCGCGGCTGGCCTGCTGGCCCTGCTTGAGCTGCACGATCAGCAGCGGCCGCTCGTCCCATTTGGGGTGGAACACGCCGATCACGGCGGCTTCCGCCACGGCGGGATGGCCGACCGCGAGGTTTTCGAGGTCGATCGAGGAGATCCACTCGCCGCCGGACTTGATCACGTCCTTGGAGCGGTCGGTGATCCGCATGTAGCCGTCCTCGTCGATGGTCGAGACGTCGCCGGTGTCGAAGAAGCCTTCCTCGTCGAGGATGTTGGCGTCCACGCGGTAATAGGCCTTGGCGACGGCAGGCCCTGAAACCTTGAGGCGGCCGAAGGTCTTGCCGTCCCAGGGCAGTTCCTTGCCGGCATCGTCGGTGATCTTCATCTCCACCGCGAAGGGCGCATAGCCCTGCATCTGCAGCACGTCGAGCCTGGCGTCGCCGGTCGCGTTCTGGAACGGCGGCTTCAGTGCCGCGACGCTGCCGATCGGGCTCATCTCGGTCATGCCCCAGGCGTGGCGGACGTTCGCGCCCATGTCGAGGAAGGCCTTGATCATCGAGCGTGGCATCGCCGAGCCGCCGCAGATCACCATCTTCAGGTCCGGCAGCTTCAGATTGTTGGCGGTCATGTGCTGCAGCAGCATCAGCCACACCGTGGGCACGCCGGCGGTATGCGTCACCTTCTCGGTCGAGAGCAGCTCGTAGACCGAGGCGCCGTCGAGCTTGGCGCCCGGCATGACCAGCTTGGTGCCCTGCGAGGGCGCGGAGAAAGCGATGCCCCAGCTGTTGGCGTGGAACAGCGGCACCACCGGCAGCATTGTCTCGGAGGCGCTGGTGCCGAGCGCGTCGACATTGTTGGCCATCAGCGCGTGCAGCACGTTGGAGCGATGCGAGTACAGCACACCCTTCGGATCGCCCGTGGTGCCGGAGGTGTAGCACATCGCGGCTGCCGTGTTCTCGTCAAAGTCCTTCCATTTGAAATTGCCGTCGGCCTGGGCGATCCAGTCCTCGTAGGCCATCGCATTCTTCAGCGTGGTCTGCGGCATATGCGCCTTGTCGGTGAGCACGATGAAGCGCTCCACGCTCGGCAGCTTGTCGGCGATCTTCTCCAGGATCGGAACGAAGGTGATGTCGGTCATCACGATGCGGTCCTGCGCATGGTTGATGATCCAGGCGATCTGCTCGGGGAAAAGGCGGGGATTGACGGTATGGCAGATGGCGCCGATGCCCATGATGCCGTACCACACCTCCAGATGGCGCCAGGTGTTCCAGGCGATCGTGGCGACGCGGTCGCCGAGCTTGATGCCGTCGCGCTCCAGCATCTGGGAGACCTTGAGCGAGCGCTTGTGGATCTCGGCATAGGTGGTGCGATGGATCGGTCCCTCGACCGATCGGGTGACGACCTCCTGCTTGCCATGAATCCTGGCGGCGTGTTCGATGATCCGGTGGCAGAGCAGGGGCCAATCTTGCATCAAACCAAGCATTCCGACGTTCCTCCGAGAAGTCGCTGGGCGCGTTATCGCTCTCAGCGTTGGGCCAAAGAATTGTCATGAGTTTTAGCCTGCCGGACTTTCGCCGCAAATGGTCTTGTCGCGGCTATATGTCCGCCCGCGCGGCAATGGTTACCGTCGCGCTGGGGCTGTCGCTTGTGCTCGCCGAGAGGGCAGAGGCGCGAAAATATGCTGCGCCGCTCGATATCTTTGGTCTTGGAGCACCGCCGAGGCCGCGCGCAGCAGCTCATTCCAGCAAGATACCGCTACCAAAGCCCCGTCCGGAGGAAGCCCCCAAAGCAACCGACGAGGCCGCGCCCGAGACCGACGGCAAGCCTGCTCCCGACAAGCCGAGCGGCAAGCCCGCCGAGGCCGCGCCGCCGCCCGAGAAGCAGCTCTCGGCCTGCCGCCTCGCGCTGACCGAGGAGATCGCGGTCGCGCCCTCCATTCCCGATATCCGCGGCCCCGGCGCCTGCGGCGGCGAGGATCTGGTGCGGCTCGAGGCCATCGTGCTGCCGGACAAGCGCAAGGTGGCGGTGAAGCCGGCGGCGATCCTCCGCTGCACCATGGCCTCCGCGATCGCCGATTGGGTGCGCAAGGACATGGTGCCGCTGGCCACGAGCCTCGGCACGACCGTCAGCGATCTCGACAATTTCGACAGTTTCGAGTGCCGGGGCCGTAACCGCATCGCCGGCGCGATGCTGTCCGAGCACGGCAAGGCCAACGCCCTCGACGTCCGTGCCATCAAGCTGGCCAACGGGCAGTCGATCGGGCTCACCGACCGCACCCTGTCGCGCGAGGTGCGCGAGCGCGTGCTGCATTCGGTCTGCGCACGCTTCTCCACGGTGCTCGGCCCGGGCTCGGACTGGTACCACGAGGACCACATCCATCTCGATCTCGCCCAGCGGCGCAACGACTACCGGATCTGCCAGTGGAACGTCTGGGACCCGCTGCCGCAGGTCGCGCCGCTCTTGCCGGCGGAGCGCCCCGAGGAGGCGCCGCCGCGCGAGGTCGCGGCAAAGCCCGACGCCAAGGAAGGCGCCGACGACGAGGCGGCGGAGAAGTCCTCTTCGCCCGAGGACAAGCCGGTGTCCGGGAAGAAGGATCAGCCGCACAAGCCGGCAACAAAAAAGCGCCGGTGAAACCGGCGCTTTTGGATCTTTGGGATCAGGAACTGATCAGTAGCTGCCGGCCTGGCCGGTCTGGCTGCCGCCGAGCGCGAGGCGCGAATTGTACGGCGAGTCGCCATGCTTGGGCTCGAGCACGACCACGATCGTGCCGACCTTGACGCGATCATAGAGATCGATCGCGTCCTCGTTGGTCAGGCGGATGCAGCCCGACGAGATCGAGGCGCCGATATATTCCGGCTGGTTGGTGCCGTGGATGCGGAACAGCGTGTCTTTCCCACCCGAATAGAGGTAAATCGCGCGAGAGCCCATCGGATTGTCCGGGCCGGGTGCGACGTAGGTCGGCACGCCAAGGCGCGAAATTTCGCCGGGGGTGGGGTGCCATGCCGGCCACTCGGTCTTGCTGCCGACCTTGGCGATACCCGACCAGGCCATGGCTTCTTCGCCAACGGTGATGCCGTAACGGATCGCCTTGCCGCCATCCTGCACGTAATAGAGGTAATGGTTGTCGGAATCGACCACGATCGAGCCCGGGGACTCCTTGCGGTGGTAGTCGACGATGGCGCGGCGGAACGGCTCGGCGACCGGAGTGTTCTCGTACCGAACCTTGGCAAGGAGTTCCTTGTCCTTCGGCTTGAATGCCTTGGTGTCCGTCGCCTCGAAATGCGTGGCCTGCATGCAGCCCGACAGCATCAGGCCAGCGGCCAAAATTCCCAACTTAACTTTCAGCGACGACATGGTTTGGTTCCAATCAAACAAATACCGTGCGGAAGGCCCGAGCCTAGCGCCCAAGTTCCTCGACTCCGTTAATCCCATTATCGTTGAAATCTGCCACAATTCCAGCACTGAAGGCCTTATCCCGCGCTGCGAGACCCAAGCTGTGGCTTTTCTGCCGCAAGTTTTGCGTTGCTGTGGGGGTTTTAGGGCAGGGATGGCCGGGACTGTCGATTCCGTGCCACAGTTGGGCCATCGCGGCGCCACAAATGCAAACTCTCCGTTAATGCAGTTGTCATCGTGATCCTGTCAGAATCGCGCTAAGGGCTGTCATTCTGACGCAGGTCCTCTGGAGTCGTTCATGTTTTCGGTGTTTGTTCCCTCCGAGGGCTCCCTCAAGAAGGCGGTCATCGACGATCTTGCGGCGCTGCCGGAGAACGCGGTCTGGATCGACCTCGTCAATCCCTCGGCCGTCGAGGACAAGGCCGTGGAGCGGCTGGCGGGCATCGCCATCCCGACCCGGGAAGACATGCAGGAGATCGAGATCTCCAGCCGCCTCTATATCGAGAACGGCGCGCGCTACATGACCGCGACGCTGATGTGCCACTCCGATACCGATATGCCCAGGACCACGGCGGTGACCTTCATCCTCGGCGACCACCGCCTGGTGACGGTCCGCTACGACCTGCCGAAGCCCTTCGCGCTGGTGGAAGCCAAGCTGGCCCGTTCCTGCACGCCCTCCATCACCGGCGAGATGGTGCTGATGGAACTGCTGGACGCCGTGATCGACCGCTGCGCCGACATCCTGGAGCGCTGCGGCGCCGAGATCGACCAGGTCAGCCACGACATCTTCGAGCCCGAGAGCGAGCGCCACGGCCACGCCAAGCAATACTCCCAGATCCTGATCTCGATCGGCCGCAAGGGTGACCTGACCTCGAAGGTTCGCGAGAGCCTGGTCTCGATCGGCCGCGTCGTCACCTTCCTCTCCGCCGTGGTGGAGGGCGTGAAGTGGTCGAAGGACATGCGCGAGCAGCTCAAGACCATGCAGCGCGACGTGGCGTCGCTGACCGACCACGCTTCCTATCTCTCCAACAAGATCACTTTCGTCCTCGATGCCATGCTCGGCGTCGTCAATCTCGAGCAGAACAACATCATCAAGCTGTTTTCGGTCATGGCCGTTGTCCTGATGCCGCCGACGCTGATCGCCTCGATCTACGGCATGAACTTCAAGGCGATGCCCGAGCTCGAATGGGCGCACGGCTATCCGATGGCGCTCGTGATGATGCTGGCCGCCGCCATCGTTCCGTACTGGATCTTCAAGTGGAAGAAGTGGCTGTAATCCTGGCCGCTCTCGGAAAATAGTGACCGAGACCTTACGCCGGTCGCAGAGACAGGGCGCATCGTGTCGCAGAATAGAGCGGGATTGCGGCGTCGCGGTGATGTGTGCGCGCCGCCCCAATTCCTCCGGTAAAATTTGAGCGGTGGGCTGAACGTTTGCGCGAAACTTGTCTGCGATAAGCAGTGCGTAGCCGCGAGGAACAGCCATGGTTGAAAAACACATAACGTCGCCCCGCAACGTCATCGATCTGGCGAACTATCGTCAGGTCCTGGCGAGCGGCAAGGCGTCGTCGATGTCGGCGCGCATGTGCCGGCACTGTGGTGCTCCGCTGCTCGATGGCGAGAATGACGACGACTGCTCGACTGCATTCAATGCCGCAGCTCCAAATGCTGCGACGTCGAGGCTGCGCGATCGGTCGCGTCGGATTCGAGTCGATTGAGGAACGGAAGGAAGGGCGGGCGATCCAGGTCTTGCGGCGGCGTTGTCTGGATCGCCTTGCTTCCCTTGTTCGGCAATTTCAAGAGCGATTCACGATCTGCGCCGTCGAGACGATCGTCTCGGCGATGCCACCGTCGCGGCTGAAGGGCGCCAGATGCTGCCCGACATCGCGCAGCAGCGCATCGACATTTTCGCCCAGCACTTCCGGCGATGACGACGAATAGGTGAGCGTACGCTTCGCCAGATCATGCAGGCCGACCAGGTGGCTGGTCTCGACCGTGACGAGCTCGGTGGGCTGAAACGAGCTGCCGCGAAAGAAGGCGGGAAGATCGCGGTGTGTCCGCGTGCCCCGGCCGGCCTCCTCCCACAGCTTCGCCGGCGACCATCGGCGCCGGATCTCGTTGTAGCCGTCGAGCCAGGCGTTGCTGCCGTCGGTGGCCGAGAACGAGGCGCAGATCGCAATTGCTCCGTCCTGCGCGACCAGCTGGTCGAGCCGTGCAAGCGTCGGCTCGCGGTCCATCCAGTGCAGGGCGCGCCCGATCGTCACGATGTCGAAGCTGCCGATATCGGCAGCGAGCGTCTCGGCCTTGCCTTCGATCAGCGTGACATGTCGACCCGCGCGCGAAGCGGCAAGCCGCGCGGAGTCGAGCATCGCAGGCTCCGGATCTACGCCGACGACACGGCCGACATAAGGGCCGAAGCCCAGCGCCAGCAGCCCGGGTCCGGTACCGAGATCAATCAGGCTGCTCTGTTTGGTGAGACCGAGCCGATGCGCCACGCTGCGGAAAAATTCCGCCGGGTAGGGCGGCCGCAAATGCTCGTAGAGTGATGCCGTGCTCGCGAAACGGCCCATGCTTTCGTCGTTCTGGCCTAGACGTGCTGGCCGCCGTTGATGTGGATCTCGGCGCCGTTGACGTAGGAACTGGTGTCCGTGCACAGCACGTAGATGATCTTGGCGACCTCGTCGGGCGTGCCGAGGCGGTGCATCGGGATCTGCTGGTCGACGATCTTCTCGGTGCCCGGCGACAGGATCGAGGTGTCGATCTCGCCCGGCGCGATCGCGTTCACGCGCACGCCGACGCGTCCGAAGTCGGAGGCCATCTCGCGCGTCAGCGCGGCGAGCGCGGCCTTCGAGGTCGCATATGCGGCGCCCGCGAAGGGATGCACGCGCGAGCCCGCGATCGAGGTGACGTTGACGACCGAACCCTTGGCCGCCTTCAGTTCCTCGATCAGTCCGCGCGCAATCATGATCGGCGCGAAGAAGTTGACGTGGAAGACATGCGTCCAGGTCTCCAGGTCAGTGTCGACCGAGCCGAGCCGGGAGCCGCCGGGGCCCTTCGGCGAGATCGCGGCGTTGTTGACCAGCGCATGCAGCACGCCGCCTTCGAGCCGGTTGCGGATCTCGGAGATCGCGCGCGCGGTGTCCTCGGGATCGCCGAGGTCGACCTGGATGTGGTCCTCGGGGCCTGCGTCCCACGGGCAGTCCTCGGGGAAGGCATGCCGCGAGCAGGTGATGACGCGCCAGCCCGCGGAGGAGAAGCGGATCACGGTGGCGTGGCCAATGCCGCGGCTCGCGCCGGTCAGAAGCAGCGTACGACGCGGCAGGTTGGACGAATGCGGCATGGACATCTTTCAGGTCGATCCGAAGCGCGAGACCAGGTTCGAGACAGGGCTCAAGGATACATCCGCGTCTTGGACCACTTCTGGCCGGCGGCGTCACGACGAAATTCGATGCGGTCGTGCAGGCGGAATGGGCGGTCGTGCCAGAACTCGATGCGGGTGGGCGCGATGCGCCAGCCGCTCCAGCCCGGCGGCCGCGGCACCTCGCCGATGACGTGTTTGGCCGCGACCTTTGCGATCGCCTGCTCGAAGGCGAAGCGGCTCTCCAGCTCCTGCGACTGCTTGCTTGCCCAGGCACCGATCTGCGCCTGCTTCGGCCGCGTCGCGAAATAGGCGTCGGCCTCGGCATCGGTCACCGGCGTCACGTTGCCGCGGATGCGGACCTGACGGCGCAGCGACTTCCAGTGAAAAAGTAACGCTGCCTTAGGATTTGCGGCGAGTTCGCGGCCCTTCTGGCTCGCGATGTGGCTGTAGAAGACAAAACCCTCGGTATCGAAGCCCTTCATCAGCACCATGCGCACGTCGGGAAGCCCATCGGGGTCGACGGTTGCGAGCGCCATGGCGTTCGGATCGTTCGGTTCGCTCTTGATCGCTTCGTTCAACCAGGCCTCGAACAGCGCAAAAGGCTCGTCGGCGGCGGTGAAATCACCGGATGTTAAGGGTGTCTGGTGTTTCATCGAGGTCGTGTCGGTCATGTCCGGAGTCCGAGTTGCGTCCCGCGGCCCAAAACGCGTTGTTGTCCGCTACCGCCCTATATAGGGCATGGGGACGCGTTGGCCTATCGGCGATCCGGCCGTCCAGCCTTGTCACGACGATCATTTTGATCGGGCTCGGCGCCGGCGGCTGCAGCTTTTCCCGTGGTGACAAGAGCGCCTACGCCAAGGCCGAGGACAGCGACCTCACCGGCTCGATCGCGCGGCCGGCGAAGGACGCCGCGCCGACGGAGACCGATCTCGCCTTCGCCCGCAACGCCGCCACCGACGTGCTGAGCAAGGGCGACAAGGATTCCAGCCAGCACTGGGAGAATCCGGAGACCGGCGCCCGCGGCTCGGTGACGCCGATCGCGCAATCCTATGCCGCCGAGGACGGCCGCAAGTGCCGCGATTTCCTGGCGAGCTACGTCAACGGCAGCACCGAGAGCTGGCTCCAGGGCGCCGGATGCCAAAGCAGCCGTGGCCGTTGGGAGATTCATACGCTAAAGCCGTGGCGGAGCTAGGATTCGGCTAGCCTGACTAGTTGCAAAAATGCCACTCCCACCCCACATGGATCGCAGATGGGGGCGGGGAGCCCTTTGAACAATTCGAATTCCTGAAGGAGACGTGACGGATGCGCGACCCCTATGAGGTCTTGGGGGTGCCGCGGAGCGCCAACGCTGCCGCGATCAAGAGCGCCTATCGCAAGCTTGCCAAGAAGCACCATCCCGACAGCAACAAGGACGACCCGAAGGCTGCCGAGCGCTTCTCCGAGATCAACTCGGCGAACGAGATCATCGGCGACGAGGACAAGCGCAAGCAGTTCGACCGCGGCGAGATCGACGCCGACGGCAAGCCGCGCTTCCAGGGCTTTCCGGGCGGCGGCGGGCCTCGCGGCCGCGCGGGTCCCGGCGGATTCGAGAACTACACGTTCCGGAGCGGTGGCACGGGCGGGCCCGGCCAGGGCGGAGGCGCGTTCGAGGACATCCTCAACAGCATGTTCGGCGGCGGGGTGCGCGGTGCGCGGCCCGGGGCCGGCGGCGGTGCCCAGTTTGAATTCGACACCGGCGGGATCGGGCTCGATCTCGACGTCAATGTCGCCATGTCGGTCTCGCTGGAAGAGTCGGTCAACGGCGGCGAGAAGCGGGTCCGGCTGCCGAACGGCAAGGAGCTCAACGTCAAGATTCCGGCCGGCGTCACCGAGGGCCAGCAGATCCGGCTGCGGGGGCAGGGCGAGAGCGCCCAGGGCCATCCGCCCGGCGATCTCCTGATCACCATCAGCATTGCGCCGCATCCGCACTTCAAGGTCGAGGGCGCGGACTTGCGGATCGATCTGCCGGTCACGCTCTACGAGGCCGTGCTCGGCGCCAAGGTCCGCGTGCCCACCCTCGGCAATGCCGTGGAACTCTCGGTCCCCAAAAACACCTCCAGCGGCCGGACCTTCCGTCTCAAAGGTAAGGGCTTGCCGAAATCCGGCGGAACCGGGGATCTCTTCGTCACTATCAGGATTATGCTACCGGACGGGAACGACGCCGAGCTTGAAGCATTGATGGAGAAGTGGCGGGACCAGCACCCCTACAATCCACGTAGCGGGCTTGGTTAGGGCGGCGAGAACTGAAGGGGTTTTTCCTAAAGGCCTAGGGCATCTTCGAGGAGATGATGCTCATCATACACGCGAGGCGTGGTAGCGCTTCGACTCGACGTGTCGGCTGTCCGGCGGGGCAGCCGATAAAAAGGTGCGGCCTCGAGAGGGGGACCAGCGCGGTACCAAAAACCCCAATCGAGGCCGCCCGCGTCGATCGGCGGATCGAACGCACCTCATAATCGCGTGAACACCCGGTGCGATAATGAGACGCACGCATGTCTTGATTCCAAATTTTCAATGACGGAATCAGGGCACGGCGTTTGCGCGGTTGTTTAGCCGCCGCTTTTCTCTGCTTGGTCGTACACGGCCTGTGCGACTTTGGTCAGCCGCTCGCGGTCGCTGCCGCCGCCGCTGACGACGTAGCCGACGCCGCGCTCGGCCCAGAACAACGCACCGTCCTTGTCCGTCCTGGCGTAACGCATTTGCGTCGCACCATTCTCGGTCTTGGCGGAGTAGATCGTGTATCGCTCGCCCGAGGCGCCCTCATACATCAGGAACGACGCCGGCCCGCTCGGTCCCGGCAGCAGCCGGCCGCCGACCAGCTTCAGCCCGCTCGCCTCCAAATTCGGCGCGAACACGGTCCAGCCGCAGCGCCTGGTCAGCCAGGCCTGCAAATGGTCGCGCTCGTTGCCGCCGACCTCGACGGGATGGCGAACCTCGACGACGTAGAGGCGGTGGGCGTCGAGCGCATCCGCCGTGAAGCTCTGGAAGGCCGAGGGCGCGTTGGCGGCGCCATGCGCCACCCAGCCGGCGGTGCCGCCGGCGACGAAGGCCACGAGCACGGCCGCGGCGGCGCCATAGAGCCATTGCCGGGGGCGGCGCTCCAGCCGTTCGAGCTCGAGCCGCGCCGGCACCGGCTCCTGGACAACCGAATCGTAGCGGGCGTGCAGCATCTCCGCCATGGTCCGCCAGGACTGCACCCGCTCGGCGTCCTCGGGGTGGGCGGCAAGCCAGGCTTCGACGTCGGCGCGTCGCTCGGCCGGCAATTCGCCGTCGACATAGGCGTGCAGTTCGTCTTCGGTCACGGGAATATTGTGGTCGTTCATATCGGTCGTCTCTGGCTCTGCGGCCCAAAAGATCTTTCGTGGTTCAACGTCGCCTCGCTCGCCGTCGGGCGCGCGGGTGGACTTGCGCGATGCATCAACCCTGCCATCATTTCACCCGTCTGAGCGCCGGGCGCTCACCCTCCAGTGACGCTTTAACGTGTGCGCGGGCGCGCGCCAGTCGGGACATTACGGTGCCGATCGGCACGCCCTGGATGTCGGCGACCTCGCGGTAGCTCATGCCTTCCAGCATCACCAGCAGCAGTACCGAGCGTTGCTCCTCGACCAGCGTCGCCAGCGCCTTCTCGATGTCGCGCCCCTCGGCTTCGGTCCCGCTGGCGTCGGGATTGTTCTCCGTCAATTGCGTGAATTGCGGGCGCCGCGCCAGCGAGCGCCGCCGGTTCTTGTTGAGGTTGGTCAGGATCGTGTACAGCCAGCTCCTGACGTCGCCTCCGAGAAACAATCGCTCCGAACGCAGCGCACGCACCAGGGTGTCCTGCACCAGATCGTCGGCCGCATCCGCATCGCGCGTCAGCGCGCGGGCGTAGCGGCGCAACGCCGGGATCATGGCTTCCACACTCTGGCGAAACGCACTCATTGCCGTCTTGACGTCCCTCGCGTTCGGCGCATGCGCCTCTACGATCATAACACCCGAATGGAACGGCTATTCCGGCGCTCGAAACAGCGTTAACGCCGCGTATTAGGGCTGTACCGCAGGGGAGGGCTGGTGTACCTCCAGACCTCAACGAGAGCTCGACGGGACGTTCAAAAATGGCGCAGAATTCAGGTCTGATGCAAGGCAAGCGCGGGGTGATCCTCGGCCTCGCCAACAACCGTTCGATCGCCTGGGGCATTGCCAAGGCATGCCACGCCGCCGGCGCCGAGCTCGCCTTCACCTATCAGGGCGATGCGCTGAAGAAGCGCGTCGAGCCGCTCGCCGCCGAGATCGGCGGCCTCGTGCTCGGCCATTGCGACGTCACCGATGCCGCCACCATCGACGCCGCCTTCGCGGTGCTGAAGGAGAAGTGGGGCAAGATCGACTTCCTGGTGCATGCGATCGCCTATGGCGAGCAGCTCGACGGCCGCTACGTCGACACCACGCCGGAGAACTTCTCCAAGTCGATGCTGATCTCCTGCTATTCGTTCACGGCGGTGGCGCAGCGCGCCGAGAAGCTGATGACCGACGGCGGCTCGCTGATCACGCTCTCTTACTACGGCGCCGAGAAGTGGATGCCGCATTACAACGTGATGGGCGTCGCCAAGGCCGCGCTGGAAGCCAGCGTGCGCTATCTCGCCGCCGACCTCGGCGAGAAGAACATCCGCGTCAACGCCATCTCGGCAGGTCCGATCAAGACGCTCGCCGCCTCCGGCATCGGCGACTTCCGCTATATCCTGAAGTGGAACGAGAACAATGCGCCGATGCGGCGCAACGTCTCGATCGAGGACGTCGGCGGCAGCGCGCTGTATTTCCTTTCCGATCTCTCGCGCGGCGTCACCGGCGAGGTGCACCACGTCGATTCCGGCTACCACGTGCTCGGCATGAAGCGGCCGGACGCGCCGGACATCTCGTTCGGCAGCAAGGACTGACATCTCACCCGGAATGCCCGTGCCTACGATCTATTACCTTCGCCACGGCGAGACCGAGTGGAATGCGCTCGGCAGGCTTCAGGGCACCCAGGACATTCCGCTGAACGCGCGCGGGCGCGGCCAGGCCGCGCAGGCAGGCCTCGTGCTGGCTGATCTGTTCAGGCGCGACGGCCGCGACAAGGCGGCGCTGCCCTATGTGTCGAGCCCGCTCGGCCGTGCGCGCCAGACCATGGAGCTCGCCCGCGGCAAGCTCGAACTGCCGCCTGCCGACTACGCGCTCGACGACCGCCTGCGCGAGATCGGCTACGGCAAATGGGAAGGGCTGACGCTGGCCGAGAGCGAGGCCGCCGATCCCGACGTCTATGCGCGGCGCCTCGCCGATAAGTGGACGGTGGGTCCAGCGGGCGGGGAGACCTACGCCGACGTGCAGGTCCGCGTGCGCGCCTGGTACGACCAGCTCGAGGTCGATACCGTCGCGGTGGCCCATGGCGGCACCTGCCGGGCCCTGATGGTGTCCCTGGGGCTTGAGACCCCCGCCAGCGCCGCCGAGCTCTATATCGAGCAGGGCGCCGTCTACGTGTTCCGCGACGGGCGGCTGGAGAAGTTCAGTTAACGGCGGCGCGCCGCACTCCGCCGTCATGCCCGGGCCTGTCCCGGGCATCCACGTACTTTCGTGCTTGCGGCTCCCAAGAACGTGGGTGGCCGGGACATAGGCGAGCGGAAGCGACGCCGTCCTTCGGACGGCTATGCCCGGCCATGACGACCGTGGTGGGCATTTGACCCCCCAACCAGATCGCGTTACGTCACGTTGTCATTCAACATAAGCGTTGTCATTCAGCGCTAGACGGCAGTTCGGCATGTCCTTCAACACCTTCGGCCATATGTTCCGCGTCACCACCTTCGGCGAGAGCCACGGGGTGGCGATCGGCTGCGTGGTCGACGGCTGCCCGCCGATGATCCCGCTCACCGAGGCCGACATCCAGCAGGACCTCGACCGGCGCCGTCCCGGCCAGTCGCGCTTCACCACCCAGCGCCAGGAGCCGGACCAGGTGAAGATCCTGTCCGGCGTGATGGCGCATCCCGAAACCGGCGTGCAGGTGACGACGGGCACCCCGATCGGGCTGCTGATCGAGAACACCGACCAGCGCTCGAAGGACTATTCGGAGATCAAGGACAAGTTTCGCCCCGGTCACGCCGACTTCACCTATGAGGCGAAGTACGGTCTGCGCGACTATCGCGGCGGCGGCCGCTCCTCGGCGCGCGAGACCGCGATGCGGGTTGCCGCCGGTGCCATCGCGCGAAAGGTGTTGCCCGACGTCAAGGTGCGCGGCGCGCTGGTGCAGATCGGACCGCACAAGATCGACCGCGAGAAATGGGACTGGGACGAGATCGCGAAGAATCCGTTCTTCTGTCCGGACAGGGACAAGGCCGCGTTCTTCGAGACCTATCTCGACGGCATCCGCAAGAGCGGTTCCTCGATCGGTGCAGTGCTCGAGATCGTTGCCGAGGGCGTGCCGGCCGGCCTTGGTGCGCCGATCTACGCCAAGCTCGATTCCGATCTGGCGGGCGCGATGATGACCATCAACGCGGTGAAGGGCGTCGAGATCGGCGCCGGTTTTGGCGCGGCCGAGCTCACCGGCGAAGAGAACGCCGACGAGATGCGCACCGGCAATGACGGCACGCGTTTCCTGTCCAACCATGCCGGCGGCGTTCTGGGCGGCATCTCCACGGGCCAGCCGATCGTGGTGCGCTTTGCGGTGAAGCCGACCTCCTCGATCCTGCAGCCGCGCCTCACCGTCGACCGCAAGGGCGCCGACACCGAGATCTTCACCAAGGGCCGCCACGATCCCTGCGTCGGCATCCGCGCCGTCCCCGTCGGCGAGGCCATGATGGCCTGCGTGCTGGCCGACCATTTCCTGCGCGACCGCGGGCAGGTCGGGCGCTAGCAGCCAGTAGGACCTCGTGCCGCGGTACTAGCCCACCGCGCAGCTTGACGTCCGCACAACTTCGTCCGCAAATGCGCGCATGGAAAGCTCCGAGCTCCAGCGCATCACCAACTGGCTGATCGACGGCGCGAGGTCGTCGGGAACCCCGACCGAGATGATCGCCGACGTCTGCGAGCGTCTGGTCGAAGCCGGTTTGCCGCTGGCGCGCTTCGGCATCTTCATCCGCACGCTGCATCCAGAAATCTTCGGCCGCAACTTCATCTGGCGGAAGGGCCAGGAGGTCGAGATCGGCACGGTCGATTTCGAGATCCTCGAGACGCCCGAATTCGCCAGGAGCCCCTTACGGATCGTGTTCGAGCAGGGGATTGAGGTCAGAGGCCGCATGGATGATCCCGCCAGCAGGCGGTTTCCATTCCTCGACGACATGCGTGCCGAAGGCGTGACCGATTACATCGCCGTGCCGATGCCCTTTCTCGATGGTTCAGTGCATGCGACGAGCTGGGTCACGCGCGATCCCGGCGGCTTCAGCGACGACGACATCGCGGCGATCCGCTCCATCGTAACGCCGCTGGCCCGCGTTGCCGAGATCATCAGCCTGCGCCGCACCGCCGAGATGCTGCTCGACACCTATGTCGGCAACCGTGCCGGCGCGCGCATCCTCGGCGGCCAGATCCGCCGCGGCCACAACGACACCATGCAGGCCGCGATCTGGCTCTCGGACCTTCGCGGCTTCACCGCGCTGTCGGACCGGCTGCCGGCCGAGACCGTGGTCGAGATCCTCAACCAGTATTTCGACTGCCAGGTCACCGCGATCCGCGGCCATGGCGGCGAGGTGCTGAAATTCATGGGCGACGGCCTGCTCGCGGTGTTCCCGATCGACGAATATGTCGGCGATGCCGCCCATGTCTGCGGACGCGTGCTGGAGGCCGCGCGCGAATCCCGCGCCAGCGTCGAGACGCTCGCCTTTCCGGTCGGCGAGATCATCGAGCGCTTCCGCTTCGGCGTTGCGCTGCACGTCGGCAACATCCTCTACGGCAATATCGGCGGCGGCAACCGGCTCGACTTCACCTGCATCGGCCCCGCCGTCAATCTCGCCGCGCGGCTGGAGAAGATCGCAGGCCGGCTGGGCCGCACCGTCGTGGTCTCGGAAGTCTTCGCCAACGCCTGCCGTCACGACTGGCGCGAGCTCGGCGAATTTCCGATCGCTGGATTTTCCAAGGCGCAGCGCGTGTACGGGCTCGGCGAGGAGACGCCGCTGGTGATGGCCTGAGGGCGTTCAGTCCGTTCGTTCCAGATTGTCGCGCACGCGCCGCTTCAGTGCATCGATGTCGATCTGATGCACGCTGCCGCTGCCGGCGAGGTCCAGCGCGTGCGCAGCGGCGGCGCCCATCGCCATGCAAGGGCCCATCACCCGAACGCTGGAGAGCGCGGCCTTGTCGGCATCGATGCAGCGGCCGGCGGCGACGATGTTATCGGCCTCCTGCGGCGTCAGGCTGCCGAACGGCACATAATGGACGTGGTCCTTGTCGAAGACATGCCAGTGATGGCCGGAGCCGTGGTCGTGCAGTTCGATCGGCCACGCGGTGCGGCCGATCGCGTCTTCGAATTTGGTGCCGGCGCGGACATCGTCGACCGACAATTGCTGGCGGCCGACGATCCAGCGCGTTTGGCGGATCCCCGGAAAGCCATAGGCGCGGATGCGTGCGTTGCCGAAGCAGGCGGGGAATTCGTTCCTGAGAAAGGCGAAGGCGCGGTCGGCCTGGTCCTTGCCCTCGATGCCCTTGCGGCTCGCCTCCAGCGGCTCCAGCGGCGTCTCGACATGGGTCATGTTCATGGCGGCAACGCCGCGGCCGGGAATGACGAAGGACAGGCCCTCGCGCCGCAACAGGCCGTAGTCGCCCGCTTTCTCTCGCATACGCGCCGGCAGCTCCTCGCGGCTCGGCACCTTGCTCTCGTCGATATTCTCCACGATCAGCATTTGCGTGCCGTAGATCGGGCCGTCGTCCGGCTCGCGGCAGGCAAAGCCCGCCTGCCACACCAGCGCGGCGTCTCCGGAGGCGTCGACGAAGCCGTTCGCCTCGACCTCGACGTCGCCGTAGCGGGTCGACAGATCGATCCCGGTCACGCGCCGGCCGGCGACGCGGACGTTGCGCATGACGGCGCCGACGATCACGGTGACGCCTGCCGCGAGCATCGCCTTCTCGACCCAGCGTCCGAGCGCGACCTCGTCGTAATAGACCACGGTGGTGTGCGGTCCACGGCGGTAGAACAGCGCGTTTTCCTGCGCACCGAGGTCGCCGAGGAGATCGTCGGCGATGCCGTGGGTGAACTGGTAACCGTCGCTGCCGTTCGAGAACAGGCCGCAGAAGGTGCCGATGATGGAGTTGACCGCCTGGCCGCCGAGCGCGGGCAGGCTGTCGACCAGCACCACCTTGCGTCCGGCGCGTGCGCCCTCGATCGCCGCCGACATGCCGGCCGCGCCCGAGCCGACCACGCAGATGTCGGCGACAACGCGCGACGGCTTCTGGTTCGCGGCACGCCGGACGATCTTGGTGCCTGCCGTGACTTCGCTCGCGTTCATGGATCGCTCCGTGTTCTTGTTGTTGTCGTCATCGGTCATTTCGGCGTCGTTGGCCGGTCCGGGACGAAGGATTTGTCGATGATCTTCTCGGCGTCGACGTCGGGTTCGACCATCTTCTGGCGCTTGAACCAGGCAATCTGGCGAGCGATGTCGGCGCTGTCGAGCGCGGGATCGACAACCGAGAGCCCGATGCGAAGTTGCTCGACCTTCTGCTCCGTGTATTTGGAGATGATCGCGAGCATCGCGTCACCTTCCTCGCTGCGGACGAATTTACCGTCTGCATCGCGCTTCAACAGCACGCGCGCGTAATCGTCGGCGCCGCGGCGATAGGCGGACAGCACCTTCTCGACCAGCTTGCGGTTCTTCTCGATCGTCGCGGTCGAAGCCACGACGCAGCCGAGCATCCAGGGCGTCTCGTCGCCGACGAAGCCGAGAACGATTGCGTCACCGGAGGCGACCACCGGGCTGATCGTGGTCGTGGCGGTGAGTGCCGCATCGAGCTGGCCGCCCTTGATGGCAGCGGCGACATTCGGCAGGGATTGCAGCGGAACGACCCGGACAGAGGTCAAGTCGAATTTCAGCCTGTCGGCGATCAGGCCGAGCGAATAATGGAAAGTCGAGCCGATCTGCGTGATGCCGACGGAATGGCCGGGCAAATCCTTGAGCGTCTTCAGGCCGGATTCATATGCGCGCTTGGAGGCAACGTAGGCCGTGTTCTGGAAGCCTTGTGCCTCGCGCGCCGTGCCGGCAATCACCTTCAGTCCGCCCTTGCCGGCGAGGTTGTAGAATGCGGCCGTGAAGCCGGTGAAACCGATGTCGATATCGCCGGAAACGCTGGCCACCGCGATCGGCACGGCGGCGTCGAAGAATTTCAGATCGGCTTCGATTCCCTCCTGCTCGAAATAGCCGCGCTCCTTGGCGAGGAACAACGGGGCGGCGGAGGAGAGCTTCAACAGCCCGATGCGGACCCGTTCGGCCGCTTGCGCCATGCTGCCAGCGAGGAAAGTGATCGCCGCCAGCGTCAGAACCAGACGGCCTGCCGTCACGAAGCTTCTTCCTGATACGCCCACTTCCGTCGTTTCCCCGCTTGCTTATTGTCCGGCGCACGCCGCTTTTGCCACATTGTCGGCGATATCAGGCAGGAATGCAAAGTCGGAAAAGCGCGGATGACGTCAAGAGCGGCGCGACATTCTTGCGATCACCGCGCCGCACGCGAGAGCATGGCTTAATAAGCGACTTTCATCGCCAGCGTCGCGATCACGATGGCGCCGCCGACACGCCCAAGCCAAGTGCGCCCGCGTCGCGGCCGCGCTCTAGCGCCTCACTCCTCCGGCTCGGTCGTGAACAGCAGCGGATAGCCCTTGGCGCGGCCGGCATCGGTGGCGCGCGTCGCCTTGGTCTCGGCGACGTCCCTGGTGAACACGGCAACCACGCAGGCGCCCAGCTTGTGCGCGGTGATCATCACCTTGTAGGCCTGATCCTCGGTCATGCGGAATTCGGCCTTCAGCACCATGGTGACGAATTCGCGCGGGGTGAAGTCGTCGTTGATCAGGATGACCTTGTGCAGCCGCGGCCGCTCGACCTTGGTCTTCGTCCTGGTTTTCGGCTTGGTGACGGTATCGTTCATTCCGCCTCCTGGATACGGCGGGCTCTGGTTTCCCGCCGGGGCGATCAGCCCGCGGCCTTCTCACCATATTGCAGGACCTGCACCTTCTCCAAGGTGATCAGCCCGCTCGACATCATGCCGTCAAGGATGGGCAGGAATGCATTGATGTTGTCCTCGCTGTCGACGATCTCGATCAGCAGCGGCAAATCCTCGGACAGCCGCAGGATCTTCGAGGTGTGCAGCCGGCTCGACTTGCCGAAGCCCATGGGGCCGCGCAGCACGGTCGCGCCGGCGAGGTGCAGCTCGCGCGCCCTCATCACGATTGCTTCATAGAGCGGCTTGCCCTGGAAATGGTCGCTCTCGCCGATGAAGATGCGGAGCGAAACAGCCTGATTGGGAATTTGCATGGTCAGCTCCTTTTCAAGCGGTTGTAGCGGCTCGCCAGCATATGCCCGGCCCATACCGACACCAGCCAGCAGACGACAGAGGCCGCGACATAGGCGAGCGCAGTGTATTTCATGCCGCCGTGGAACAGGCGGAAGGTTTCCAGGCTGAAGGTGGAGAAGGTGGTGTAGCCGCCGCAGAACCCGGTCATGACGAATTGCCGGTGCTCGGGCCGCGCCAGCAGGCGGCCATCGGGGCCGGTCAGCGTCGCGTAGAAGCCGATGATCAGCGAGCCGGTGGCGTTGATGAACAGCGTCGCGGTGGGAAACCCGGGTCCGGTATCGAGCGCGAGCCCGACCAGATAGCGCGTCAGCCCGCCGACGATGCTGCCCGCGGCAACCCAGGCATAGAGAACCGCGCTGCGCCGGCGCTCGGCGGAGGAGGGGACGTTCATATGCGATTACCCTCCAATCCTGTCGACAAGCAGGAAGCCGCAGGTCACGGCCGTGAGGCACAGGCCGACCGAGAACACGATATTGCCGAGCGCATGCAGGGGCTCGCCGTTGCGGGCGAGCGTCAGCGTCTGCAGGCTGAAGGAAGACACCGTGGTGTAGCAGCCGAGGAACCCGGTCACCGCGAAAAGCCAGGGATTGGGCGCGGCGAACAGCGAGCCCGGGTGGGTCGCCAGCGCGCCGAAAATGCCGATCAGGAAGGCGCCGGTGACGTTGATCGTCATGGTGCCCCACGGAAACGTCTCGCCCAGCCGCCGCGCGATGGCGCCGGAGACGAAATAGCGCGCGCAGCCGCCGAGCACGCTGCCAACCACGATTGCGATCACTCCGCTCAACACGATGAAGAATCCCCCGCTCTCATTTGCCCTCCGCTGCCAGCCCGTTGCCGATCGCGAGCAGTCCCACCAGCGACACCAGCGCGAAGCCGAGCCCGGCCAGGAACGTGCCTGCCGGACCATAGGCGTCCCACAGCGCGCCGGCGATCACGCTCGCGGCCAGCAGCGCCAGGCCGGTGAACAGGTTGAAATAGCCGAACGCGGTGCCGCGCAGGCTCGGCGGCGCGGCATCGGCGACAAGTGCCGAGAGCAGGCCCTGCGTCAGCCCCATATGCAGTCCCCACAGCACGACGCCGAGCGCGAGGCCGCCGAGGCTCGGCAGCAGCGCGAGCGCAAGATCGGCGCCGGCGAGAAAGACGAGGCCGAGCGCGAGCAGGCCGGTGCGGTTGATGCGGTCCGACAGCACGCCGGCCGGATAGGCCGAGAGCGCGTAGGCGACGTTCATCAGCACCAGCACCGCCGGCACCCACATCGCATTGAGGCCGATGTTCTGTGCGCGCAGGATCAGGAAGGCCTCGCTGAAACGGGCGAGCGTGAACACGACGCCGACCGCGACGACGCGCCAGTACACCGGTCCGAGCTGCCGCATCGCGGCGGTGTTAAGCGGATTCTTCGCAGGCGGCCGGCTCGGGTCCGGTGCCGGCTCGTGCACGGCAAAGGCGATCAGGCCGAACGAGAGGAAGGCCGGCAGCACGGCGAACCAGAACACCAGCGTAAAATTGTCCGCCGTCCACCACATCAGGCCGACCGCGACCAGCGGGCCGAGGAAGGCGCCGACGGTGTCGAGCGACTGGCGCAAGCCAAAGCTCGCGCCGCGCAAACCCACCGGGGCGATGTCGGCGATCAGCGCATCGCGCGGCGCGCCGCGGATGCCCTTGCCGACGCGGTCGATGAAGCGCGCCGCCACCAGCCAGGCGACGCTCGGCGCGAGCGGGAACAGCGGCTTGGTCAGCGCCGCAAGACCATAGCCGAGCGCGGCGAGCATCTTGCGGCGGCCGAGCCAGTCCGACAGCGCACCGGAGAAGATCTTGGTGATCGAGGCGGTGGCCTCCGCAATGCCCTCGATGAAGCCGACCGTGAGCGTGGACGCGCCGAGCACGGTGACGAGATAGACCGGCAGCAGCGCGTGGATCATCTCGGAGGAGATGTCCATCAGCATCGAGACGAAGCCGAGCACCCAGATCCCCCTGGGCAGCCGGCTGCGCGCAGCATCCGATGTCGTCGTCACGCCTTCTCCTTCCTTCAGGCAACAAAAAACCCGCCATCGGCGGGTTTATCCATGCTCCCGCCAAAGGCGGAGGCTCGTGATTGCCCCACCTCAAGCAGGAGTCATCAGCCCACTACGGTCAAGCCGCCGGGCGGTTGTCGGGGGACTCCATCCCCATCTGTACGGCCAGCCTAGCATGGAAATTGCGCCGGACAAGTGGGCGGGGGGAGCGTGCTCACCAACGCCGTCATGCCGGGGCTCGCGAAGCGAGAACTCTGGCGCGCCTCGAACGCCTGAGAATCTCGAGCTTCCGGGTTCGGCTCGTCGAGCCACCTCGGAATGACCGTGCCTGTGAGCGCGCATGTTCCCGGTGACGCAAGCGCGGCAACAAGGCGGCAGCTTTGCGCGAGGTACGTAAATTCCTAACTCGAATGTGAAGCACAAGCGATCTTCGCGCTTTGCGGCAAGACGATTGCATGTCACCATCGCGTCATACGACGGGAGACTGCGATGCGCTTGCTGTTCTCGATCGGGGCTGTGCTGGTGGCCGGCGTGCTTGCCGGGGGGGACGTCGCGGGCATCGCGGCACCAGGGCCGAAGTTTGAACCGCCCGGAAATCAGCCGCAGCGGCTGGCGGCCGACAGGGATGCGCAGACAGTCGATGTCGAGCTGATCCTGGCCGTCGACGTATCCTACTCCATGGACATGGACGAGCTCGCGATCCAGCGCGAAGGCTATGCGCAGGCGATCCAGTCGAAGGAGTTCCTGCAGGCGCTGAAGCTCGGGCCGAACGGCCGGATCGCGGTGACCTATTTCGAGTGGGCCGCCTCGACCGACCAGAAGATCATCATCCCCTGGCGGCTGATCGACGGACCGGAGACTGCGGACGCGGTCGCGGCCGAGATCATGAAGACGCCGATCCGCCGCGCCTCGCGCACCTCGATCTCCGGTGCGATCACGTTCGCGATGCCGCTGTTCGATGAGGATCCCTATCGGGGCCTGCGCCGCGTCATCGACATCTCGGGCGACGGCCCCAACAACAATGGCAGCCCGGTCACGGTGGCGCGCGATGCCGCGCTCGAGAAGGGCATCGTCATCAACGGCCTGCCGATCATGGTCAAGGAGCCCTCCTACTCGACCATGGATATCGATAATCTCGATTACTATTACGAGGACTGCGTCATCGGCGGTCCCGGCTCCTTCGTCATCTCGATCAAGGACCGCGAGAAGTTCAAGGAAGCGATCCGCACCAAGCTGCTGATGGAAGTCGCCGGCCGCATGCCCGAGCGCCCCGTGGTGCGCGTTGCCGACAAGGACAAGGAGCCGCGCGTCAACTGCATGATCGGCGAGAAGATCTGGTCGGACCGCTGGGGACGCTAGCAGCGCGCGCCCCGGTGAGACCTTTTGCCCGTCACGTCCGGTGGTTGAATTTAACCGCTCGTTAACCGGCCTGCGGGCCTAATCGGATTGTTTCTGCTCGTTTCCGCGAGCCGAAGGCGGGCGTGTCAGCCCGTGTCCGAGCAACCCAATGGCCATCGTCACCTCGAGCACCAGCCAGATCTCGCCCGCCAACGAGCGGGTGTTCCACCAGAGCCGGCTGGTCGGTGAGTGGAAGGGCAATTGGGTCGGCAACAATCAGGATGTCAGCTTCAAGGTCGTGAACATCCGGGGGGCCCGGGCGCAGGTCGAGTACACCCATAACGGCCACACCGAGCGCGGCTTCGGCGAGGTCCAAGGCTCGCTGATCACGTTCGGCGGGGTCACGGTCGGCACCAAGGACGGCAAGAACATGGTGCTGCTGTTCTCGGTGGGCGGTGCCGGCAAGCAGACCGCGAACCTCGAGAAGCAGGACCCGCCGGCGTCCGACAGCCGCCTGATGGGAAGCTGGGGTGGCTATTCCAGCGACAACGGCAAGAGCGCGAGCTTCAAGGTGCTCTCCGTCGACGGCAAGGAGGCGCAGGTCAGCGTCACCACCGACGGCGTCACCCGGCAGGGCACCGGATACGTCTACAAGAACGTCATCATGTTCGGCCAGGCGCAGATCTCGACCGACGACGGACAGAACGGCAAGATCATCTACCAGGTCGGCACCAAGTCCTTCCTGGTGCCCGTGACGAAATATCCGCCGGCGGATTCATCCTCTTCGGTCGACAAGACCGCCTGAGGGCGTCGCGCGACCGGCGCTCCTCACCAGTTCGGCGCCCGCTTCTCCACGAACGCCCGCAAGCCTTCCTGAGCCTCGTCCGACGTCGCGACGTTGCAGAAATCGTCCACGGCGCTGGCAATGCTGCGCCGGTAGTCGAGATCGATCTGCCGCATGAAGGCGGCGCGGCCCATCCGCAGCACCGCGGCCGATTTGGCGGCGAACTGCAACGCGAGCCTCTCGGTCTCCGCCTCGAGCTCGGCATCGGCGACGACACGGTTCACCACGCCAAGCTCGCGCGCCTCCGCAGCGCTGAACACGCGGCCGGTGAACAGCAGCTCGAAAGCGCGGTGACGCCCAACGATGCGCGGCAGATGTGCATAGTGGATGGCGGGAATGACCCCGACGTCGATCTCGGGATAGCCGAACGTCGCGCTCTCGGAGGCCAGCACCACGTCGCACGACACCGCCATGGTCATGCCGCCGCCGCGCGCCGCGCCACCGACCGCGGCGATCGACGGCTTTCCGAGCCCGTACTGGGCGTCATAAAGATCGATATAGAGCGCCTGGAGGAATTCGCGGATCTGGGCGCCGGACTTGCCGAGCAGGATGTCGAGATCGAGCCCCGCCGAGAAGCGCTTTGCAATCGCGCTCGCCAGCACGACGACACGTGCATCGGTGTCGTCGGCAGCCCGCCGGAGCGCGGCCACCACCGCGCGGATGACCTCGAGGCTCAGCGCGTTGACGGGCGGACGGGACAGCGTGATGCGGGCGATGTTGCCGACGCGTTCGTAGGTGACGGGATTGTCGGATGTCACTGGGGTCTCCGTATTCAAGATGAACAATGGCTGCGCCCACATCGTCATTGCGAGCGCAGCGAAGCAATCCAGGGTCTTCCCGCAGAACTAGTCTGGATTGCTTCGCTGCGCTCGCAATGACGGCTCTGGAAAGAGTGGTGCGAGCCGGCTACTTCGCCGCGAGCGGCGGCAACGGGGGCACGCTGTCGTTCGGCGCTTCGGCCTGCATCGTGATCAGCGTCATCGAGACCAGGTCGTAATAACCGATCAGGCCGATGATATCCAGGATGCCGCGCTCGCCGAACTTCTGCTGCGCGGCGCGGTAGACCTCGTCGGACACCTTCTTGTCGCGATAGGGCGCCATCGCAAGCTCGTAGAGCGCGGCCTCGTCGTCCTTCATCGTCTGGGGCCGCACGCCGTTGGCGACGTCCTTGGCGACTTGCGGATCGAGCCCGGCCTTCATCGCGAGCGGGTAATGCGCGAACCATTCATACTGCGCCGTCCACTGCCTTGCGGTGATCAGGATGGCGAATTCGCTGAGGCGCGCCGGCAGCGACGAATTCCAACGCAGATAGTCCGACATCGCCGAGAGCTTCGGCGCGAGCTCGGGATTGCGGATATAGGCGCGATAGGGCGGATTGATGAACTTGGCGTTGCGCGGCGGCACCGCGATCGCGTCCGCCCATTCCTTCTGCGGCGGCGTGAGCTCCTCCGCCTTCAGTGGCGTGAAGCGGGTCGGCTCGGCGGCACGGCCGGCGTTCGAGATCGTCACGGCGAACAGCGCGACCAGCGCCAGGCCAACATATCGCATCGTCATCCTCCCGTTACGGCGGACTCGCGCCGCCTTGTTCGCCGGCAGCTTACGTTGCGGGACGCGTGGTGCAAGGCCTCGGGAATGCATGCTAGGTTGCGTGCCGGAGATTGCTTGCGACCGAGGGAGGCCCATGACTGACGAACGCCCAATGATGGTGGGCTCTGCGACCGTCTTCGTCGTCGCCGACATCGCCGCCAGCCTCGCCTACTATCGCGACGTGCTCGGCTTCGAGGTCACCTTCGAATACGGTGAGCCTGCGTCCTATGCCTGCCTCTGCCGCGACGAGGTTGGCCTGCATCTGCTCGCGGCAAACCGGACGAAGCGGTCGCCCGGACAGGGCGGCCTCTGCATTTTCGTTAGGGACGTCGATGAGCTCTATGCCGAGATCTCGGCGCGCGGCACCAGGCTGCTGAACCGGCCGGAGGACCGCGACTACGGCATGCGCGATTTCGACGCCGTCGATGCCGACGGCAATCAGATCACCTTCGGCATGGGGACGGACGCCGCGGCCTGACGTCGCCGCCGTGGCGTCCGTGCCGGGTCAGATCCGCGCCTCCAGGATCAGGTTGAACGGCGTCTCCGCGGCGCGGCGGAAGCGCGACAGGCCGCCTTCGGCCGCGACCTTGCGCAGCCTTGCTTCGCCGGCCTGGGCGCCGAGCGCGAGGCCCACCTCCTGGTCGAGCGAAGCCGGCGTGCAGATCATGGTCGAGGCCGCATAATAGACGCGGCCGACCGGATTGAGATTGTCCTCGAGACGATCGCCCGCGAACGGCTCGACCAGCATGCAGGTGCCGTCCTTGGCCATGGTCTGCCGCACATGGCTGATGGCGCCGACGGGATCGCCCATGTCGTGCAGGCAATCGAAGAAGCAGACGAGATCGTAGCCCTCGGCCGGATAGGTCTTGGCCGAGTGAACGGCGAAGGAAACCCGGTCGCCGAGCTTCGCCTCGCTGGCTGCCTTGCGCGCGGCCTCGATCGAGCCCTCGTGATAATCGAAGCCGTAGAAGCGCGAATTCGGGAACGCTTCCGCCATCAGCCGCGTCGAGACGCCGTGGCCGCAGCCGACGTCGGCGACCTTGGCGCCGCGCCTGAGCTTGTCCACGACGCCGTCGAGCGCGGGCAGCCATTCCTGCACCAGATGGTGCATATAGCCGGTACGGAAGAACCGCGCGGTGCCGCAGAACAGGCACTCGCTGCGCCGGTTCCAGCCGACGCCCTTGCCGGACTTGAACGCCTCCGTGATCTTGGGCTCGTCGAGAAACGCCGCGGCAATCACGTTGCCGACCGCGCCGAGAAACACCGGGCTGTCCGGGTCGGCAAGCGCCATCGCCTGCTCCGGCAGCATCGAGAATTTCCCGGAGGCGGTATCATATTCGACGTAGCCGGACGCCGCCTGGCTCGAGAGCCATTCGCGGACATAGCGCTCGGTCGTTCCGGTCGCGCTCGCGAGCTCGGCGGAGTTCATCGGCCCCTTGGCGGCGAGGGCGCGATACAGGCCGAGCTTGTCGCCCAGCAGGACCAGCGATGCGTTCATCGCCGCCCCGACCTCGGTGATCATCTTGCCCATAAAGGCATTCAACCTGTCGGCATTGACCTCCATGACAGCCTCCATGCGATGGCATTTTCAAAGGTGTTCGGAGCAAGGCAAGCGCGTAGCTTGCACGTCCCCTTAAATGGGTCCGTCCGCCCCCGGGCAGGTTCAACACGTCAGGAAAAGGTGATTGGAACTGGGCGAGGACCGCGTGGCTGGCAATCCTGCGGTCCTGCGGCTATGATCTCCGGAGTTCTGACGGTTACACGAATGCCAGGCTTTGCTTCTTCACGCGCGCTCGCGACCCTCTTTGCCCTGCTTTGCTGCTGCGGTGCCCCCGCTCAGGCACAAGTCGCGCCTCTGAGATATTGGATCCCGGGCGGGCCCTTCGGTCTCGGCGGCAGCGACGGCCAGAGCGCCGACACTTACGGCAATTTTGCGGGCTTCAATGCCGGCGACGCAAGCTCGCGCACCAGCTTTGCGAACGGCTTCTTCGTCGGAAGCCAGCGCGGCAATCTCAATTGGAGCGGCCTCGGCCAGACTGGCCTCGCCGGCAATTTCAACGCGCTCTCCTATGACAGCACGCAGTTCGGCTACAACACCAAGACGGCGGGCGGCTTGCCGGTCACGTTCTTTGCCGGTTTCGACACGCTGAAGTTCGGCAACGGCATCGGCAGCTCGATCGCGCCGCTGACGTCTGGCGCCGCACCGGGATACAGCGCATTCGCTGGCGTCGAATTCAAGCCGACCTCCAACCTCAGCCTGTCCTTCGGCGCCGGTTTCACCCAGCAGGACTCCGGCCGCATGGACAGCGATATCAGGTCGAACATGCTGCCCGGTGAATCGCCGGCGCTCGGCGGGCTGCGGCGATAGAGCATGACCCGGGAAAGTGTGTAGCGGTTTCCCCTCGCGACAAACGCGGAACGCGTTTGCGCGGAGGTCATGCTCAGAAAAAGAAAACTCAGCGCGTGAACTTCGCGACCAATTCCACATGCGGCGTGTGGCGGAACTGGTCCACCGGCACCACGCTGTCGATCTTGTAACCGCCGTCCGTCAGCAGCCGCGCATCGCGGGCGAACGTCGCGACGTTGCACGAGACCGCGACGACGACGGGCACCTTGCTCGCGGCGAGCTTCAGCGCCTGAGCCTGCGCGCCCTGGCGCGGCGGATCGAACACCACCGCATCGAAATCGCGCAGCTCCGGCGGCACCAGGGGGCGGCGGAACAGGTCGCGCGGTTCGGCCTTGATCGGCTTGAGCCCCGGCGTGCGCGCAGCTTTCGCCAGCGCTGCGATCGCGCCGGCATCGCTGTCATAGGCGGTGACGCGCGCCTTCTCGGCGAGCCGCAGCGCAAACGGTCCGACGCCGCAGAAGAGGTCGAGCACCTCCTTGGCCTTGCCGACGCGCTCGGCGACCAGCGCAGCGAGCGTCTCTTCGCCGGCGACGGTGGCCTGCAGGAACGAGCCCGGCGGCAGCGTCACATCCGCACGGCCCATCTTCACGACCGGCGCGAGGCGCTGCAGCACCAGCTCGCCATGCCGCGTCAGCCGGGCTAGGCGATGCTGCTCGGCAGCGCGCGATAGTGCCGTCACCAGCGGCGTCGGCAGCGGGCCGGAGCCGCGTACGTCGACGTCGAGGCCGTTGACGGTGGCGGTGACCTGGATGTCGAGCGGCTTGGTCACCGGCATCTTCGATGTCAGGGGCTCGGCGATGGCCCAGGCGGCATCGAGCGCGCCCTCCAGCGCGGGATCGAGGATCGGGCAGCGATGGATCGGGATGACGTCGTGCGAGCTCGTCGCGGAAAAGCCGACCTTGAGCACGCTATGCGTGCCGAAGCGGCCATGCAGCGTAATGCGCCGGCGCCCCGCGCCATGGGCATCGACCAGCGGCGCCACCTCGCAATCGATGCCGGCCTGCGCCAGCGTCTCGACCACGATGCCGCGCTTCCAGGCGTGATAGGGATCGGCGGCCCAGTGCTGGATCGCACAGCCGCCGCAGACGCCGAAATGCGGACAGAACGGTTCGATGCGCTCGGGGCTTGCGACCTCCACCGCCAGCAGCTTGCGGCGGTCGGGATGATGGCCCGCGACGTGATCGACCTCGACGGTCTCGCCGCCAAGCGTGTAGGGCACATAGACCGCATCGCCCGTGGTGAGCGAAACGCCGTCGCCGCGATGGCCGACGTGATCGATGGTCAGGCGCTCAACCACGTCGTGCGCCCAGGAAGAATTCGACGTTGCCGTCGCCGCCCGTGATCGAGGAGGGGAACACCTCGATGTCGGTGCAGCCGAGCGAGGCCGCGAAGCCTGCGATGTCGTCGCAGATCTCCCGATGCACGGCGGCGTCGCGGATGATGCCCTTCTTGTTGTGCTTCCGCTCGGCTTCGAATTGCGGCTTGATCAGCGCCAGCAGGCTCATCGGCGCGGCCGCCAGCGACAGGGCCACCGGCAGCACGATCTTCAGCGAGATGAAGCTGACGTCGATGACGACAACATCGGGCCGCGCCGGCAGCCGCTTGCCCTCGTAGCTGCGGATGTCGGTCTCTTCCATCGACACGATCTTGGGATGGCCTCGCAGCGAGGGATGCAGCTGGCTGGTGCCGACATCGATGGCGAAGACAAGGCTCGCCCCGTTCGCCAGCAGCACCTCGGTGAAGCCGCCGGTGGAGGCGCCGACGTCGAGGCAGACGTGATCCTCGATCTCGATCGGGTAGCGCTCCAGCGCGCCGGCGAGCTTGACGCCGCCGCGCGAGACATAGGGGTGCGCCGGCTCGGCCCGGATCACCGCGTCCTCGGCGATCGTCTCCGACGGCTTTGCAACCTGCTTGTCGTCGGCCGTGACGAGGCCGGCCTCGATGGCCGCGCGCGCCCGCGCCCGGCTCTCGAACAGGCCGCGCTCGACCAGCAGAACATCCGCGCGCTTGCGGGCAGGGGACATTGATTTCTCCGGAAGCGACTGAGCGCTTATCTAGCGATCAATCGCGCGGCCGCCATCCGGACGCAAGTCTCGAACGCGGCAAGATCGTGCCAGACGTCGATGGGCATCGCGGCCGGTGTCACCAGCGGGCAGCCGTGCAGCTCCAGCGCATGGATCATCATGAGATTGTCGACGAGGCCGAAATCCTCAACCGTCAGGCCCTGCGCATCGACCAGCCGCCCGTCCTCCGACGTGACCTCCATGAAACGGCCGACGCGGTCGGCATAGGCGGCCCCGTCGTTGGAATAGGCGAGGCAGAATTTGCGGCGGCCGGCCATGTAGCCGAGCTCGTAGACGGTGCCGGGATCGGCACCGGCGCCGCGGAACGGGGTGAGGTTGGCAATGATGGCGTCGGCCGCGTCCATCATCGCCTCGTTGCCGCAGAAGATCTGCCTGGAGGCGTCGGGTGCGGCGAGGTCGATGAGGTTGTCGAGGGGATAGAGGCCGGTGAGGCCATGGGCGGCGCAGATCTCGACCTTGCGCCGGCCGATCTCAAAGGCATCCGGCAGGAACACATCGGGACCTGCCAGATAGATTTTCATGGAAGCCGCGCTGCTTCGGAAGGGTCGAAGCTCGCCCTTAGGCGAGCTTGACCGTCTCGGCCTTCACGTCCTTGCCGAGCGCTTCGAACACCTTGGCGACGATGCCCTTGGCGTCGAGACCGGCGCGGGCGTACATCGCGGCCGGCGTGTCGTGGTCCTGGAACACGTCGGGCAGCACCATCGTGCGGAACTTGACCATGCCGGTGTCGAGCACGCCCTGGTCGGTCAGGAACTGCGCGACATGCGAGCCGAAGCCGCCGATCGAGCCTTCCTCGACCGTGATCAGCACGTCGTGGTCGCGGGCAAGCTTGAGCACCAGCTCGGTGTCGAGCGGCTTCATGAAGCGCGCGTCGGCGATCGAGGTGGAGAGGCCGTGAGCGGCGAGCTCGTCGGCCGCCTTCTCGCACTCGGCGAGGCGCGTGCCGAACGAGAGCAGGGCGATCTTGTTGCCCTGGCGGATCATGCGGCCCTTGCCGACTTCCAGCGGAATGCCGACTTCGGGCATCTCGATTCCGCGGCCTTCGCCGCGCGGATAGCGCAGCGAGCTCGGACGGTCGTCGATCGCGACCTGGGTCGCCACCATGTGCACCAGCTCGGCTTCGTCCGCCGCCGCCATGATCACCATGTTGGGCAGGCAGCCGAGATAGGCGTTGTCGAACGAGCCGGCATGCGTCGCGCCGTCGGCGCCGACGAGGCCGGCGCGGTCGATGGCGAAGCGGACGGGCAGGTTCTGGATCGCGACGTCATGCACGATCTGGTCGTAGCCGCGCTGCAGGAAGGTCGAGTAGATCGCGCAGAACGGCTTGTAGCCTTCGCTGGCAAGACCGGCGGCAAACGTCACCGCATGCTGCTCGGCGATGCCGACGTCGAAGGTGCGGTCCGGGAACGCCTTGTTGAAGATGTCGACGCCGGTGCCCGACGGCATCGCCGCGGTGATGGCGACGATCTTGTCGTCCTTCTGCGCTTCCTTGACGAGGCTCGCGCCAAACACGTTCTGGTAGGCCGGCGCGTTCGGCTTGGCCTTGGCCTGCGTGCCGGTCGCGACGTCGAACTTGACGACGGCATGGTACTTGTCGGCGGAGGCTTCCGCCGGGCCGTAGCCCTTGCCCTTCTGGGTCACGACGTGGACCAGGATCGGGCCTTCCTCCATGTCGCGCACGTTCTTCAGCACGGGCAGGAGGTGGTCGAGGTTATGGCCGTCGATCGGGCCGACGTAATAGAAGCCGAGCTCCTCGAACAGCGTGCCGCCGTCCATCATGAAGCCGCGCGAATATTCCTCGACGCGGTTGGCGCGGTTGGCGATGATCTTGGGCAGGCGCTTGTTGATCTGCTTGGCCGCATCGCGCAGCGTGCGATAGGTCTTGCCCGAGTAGAGGCGCGACAGATAGGCGCTCATGGCGCCGACCGGCGGCGCGATCGACATGTCGTTGTCGTTGAGGATGACGATCAGGCGCGAGTTCATCGCACCGGCGTTGTTCATGGCTTCATAGGCCATGCCCGCCGACATCGCACCGTCACCGATCACGGCGATAACGTTGTTCTTGCCGCCGGAGAGGTCGCGCGCCACGGCCATGCCGAGGCCGGCGGAGATCGAGGTCGAGGAATGCGCCGCGCCGAACGGATCGTAATCGCTCTCGCTGCGCTTGGTGAAGCCGGACAGGCCGCCGCCGGTGCGCAGGGTGCGGATGCGGTCGCGGCGTCCGGTGAGGATCTTGTGGGGATAGGCCTGATGGCCGACGTCCCAGATCAGCCGGTCGCGCGGCGTGTCGAAGACGTAATGGATCGCGGTGGTGAGCTCGACCACGCCGAGGCCCGCGCCGAAGTGGCCACCGGTCACCGAAACGGCATCGATGGTTTCCTGCCGCAGCTCGTCGGCGACCTGGCGAACCTGCTCGACCTTGAGCTTGCGCAGGTCTTCCGGCGTCCGGATGGTGTCGAGAAGCGGCGTCTTACTGTATGCGTTCACGGCGATTTCCAATTTGTCAGCGCCGGAAGATCGTTCCGGTGCGCGATGGGTTTGCACAATATCGGCGCAGCGCGAGTCCTAAAACCGTCGGAGCCACCTGCCTGGGGCAAGGCCCCGTCTTCAAGCTTAGGTGAGCCTAAGTGCGCTCCGGTTCAGTCTCTGTGATCCCTGTCACTTAGATCGGCTTCGTCCGTCCCAGCCAATTTCATTAGCAGTTTGAAGCGCTTGTCGTTGGTAATCGGTCCCCACGTCAAGGCTAACAAAAAGCCACACTGCGCGCAGCTTTACACCAAACCTTGGCCCAAAGCCAACCCGCTGGACCGATTACAGGCATACCAGTGCAACCCGCGGGCCAGAGTGGTTAACTGCGGGGCGGGCGGAGGCGTTCCAGTCTTGCCCGGTTCCCTAGCAGGATTTTGGGTGGGAGCGAGGCTTTTTTGGACGGATTCGGCAGGCCGGAGGCCGTCCGACAGGGTTCCCTTGGAACTCGTGGGGACTGCAGGGCCGCGACAACGGAATCAGCGGCGTGCGATCATGAAAAAATGCAGCCGGCCGATGCTTGGAACGGGCGGCTTCGACCGGCCCCTACTGGACGTCGAGCGGCGCCGTTCCGGCGGCCTGGCCGCTGGCATCGGTGGTGATCTTGTCGACCCGCGCCTCGGCCTGGCGCAGCAGTTCCTCGCAGCGGCGCTTCAGCGCCTCGCCGCGCTCGTAGATCGTCACGGATTCCTCGAGCGGCACCTTGCCGTCCTCGAGCCGCTTCACGATCGTTTCGAGTTCCTCGATCGCGCGCTCGAAGGTGAGCCTGGAGACGTCGACTTGAGTGTTTTCGGCCATATCCGCTTCCGATTGCCCGATTCGCTTTCCCTGGAGTGAAGGCGGGTTTTGCGGGCTTAATGTGGCGAGTACTTCAGGCGCCCATCAGGGCGCCGACATGCGCCGTAACAGATTCTTTCAATCCTTGCAGGTCATAGCCGCCTTCGAGCACCGAGACAACGCGGCCCCCGGCGGACTTGTCGGCGAGGTCCATCAGTTTGCGCGTCACCCAGGCGTAGTCTTCCGCGCGCAGATTCAGCGAGGCCAGCGGGTCGCGGTAATGCGCATCGAAGCCGGCGGAGATGATGAGCAGCTCCGGGCTGAATTTTTCGAGCTGCGGCAGGATCAGATTCTCGAACGCGATGCGGAATTCCGGTCCGCCGTCTTCGGACGCCAGCGGCGCGTTGACGATAGTGTCGTGGTCGCCGCGCTCGCTCTTGGCGCCGGTGCCCGGAAACAGCGGCATCTGATGCGTCGAGCAATACATCACGGTCGGGTCGGACCAGAAGATGTCCTGCGTGCCGTTGCCGTGATGCACGTCGAAATCGACGATGGCCGCGCGCTTGATGCCGTATTTGCGCTGCGCATGGCGCGCGGCGATCGCGACATTGTCGAAGAAGCAGAAGCCCATCGGCTTGCCGATCTCGGCGTGGTGGCCGGGCGGGCGCACCGCGACGAAGGCGTTGCGGTGCTCGCCGTTCATCACCGCTTCGGTCGCCGCCACCGCGCCGCCGACACCGCGCATCACCGCTTCCCAGGTACCTGGGGACATCGAGGTATCGCCGTCGATATAGACCTGGCCGCTGGTCGGCGCGATGTGGCGCAGCTCGGTGACGTAATGCTCGTTGTGGCAGAGCGTGACGAGATCGAGATCGCCCTCCGGCGCCTGGTCGCGCACGAGAAACTGGAAACGCTCGTGCGACAGCGCTTCCTCCACCGCGCGCAGGCGATCGGGCCGTTCAGGGTGTCCCGGCGGCGTGACGTGGTCGAGGCAGGCCTTGTGGGAAAGAAGAAGCGTGCTCATCAGGTCGGCCTCATGGGATGCGGGCTCTTGACGTCGCTTGGCGCATCCGGCGCCAAAACGCAATGCCAAACGCAATCTATGCGCTTGGGTACAATTGGCAAAGGGTTGTCCCGTTCCGGCCGGTTTGATCCGGATCAATTCACGCGCAGGATACGGCTCAGCGGCAGCGGGCCAATCGGCCCATGCGCCCGGAAGAACGCGAACAGCGCATCGGCGTCGTAGCCGCCATATTGTGGCGCCGTCCCTTGCTTTGCGACCGTGAAGCCGTCGCCGCCGACGGCGAGATAGTCGTTGAGGGTGACGCGGTAGCCGGTCCCGGCCTCGATCGGCCTGCCGCTCAGCGTCATCTTCTCGAGGCTGACGCGTTCGCCGTTCGGCTTCGACGCATCCCAGCTGTAACTGAATCCGTTCGACACCTGGAGGATCCGCGGCCGCTTCGGATCGAGCCATTGCTGCTCCAGGAGGTCCTTGAGCTGGCTGCCCGTGAGCGTCATGGTGACGAGGCGGTTGCGGAACGGCTGGCTGGCGAACACATCGCCGAACGTGATCGCGCCGTTCTCCTTGGGAACGATGTCGGTGCGGATGCCGCCGGGATTGGTGAGCGCGATGACAGCGCTGCCATCCTTGGTGTCCCTGGTCGCGGCGAGCTGCGCGTCCGCGATGATGTCGCCGAGCGCGCTCTCGCCGGCCTCGTTCGGTACGCGCGACAGCGTCTGCGTCACCGATCCGGCCGGCCGGTTGGCGATCGGCGCCGAGACCTTGTCATAGGCCTCGATCAGCGCGGTCTGCTCGGGGTCCCTGGCGAGCGATGCGTTGGCGACGATGACGTTCTCGGCCTTTGCGCTGACGATGTCGCGGCTCGCCGGATCGAGCTTGAGGTCGATCGCGGTGACCAGCGTCCCGTATTTGTCGCCGCTGGTGACGAGGCGCCCGTCGATCTGGCAAATGTAGGCGCGGTGCGTGTGACCGCTGACGACGACGTCGACGGCGCGATCGAACTTCTTCACGATGTCGACGATGGGCCCGGTGATGGCAGGGCATTCATTGTAGTCGCCCGCGGGCTCGCCGCCCTGGTGGATCAGCACCACGATCGCCTCGACGCCGCGCGCCTTCAACTGCGGCACGAGCGCGTTCACCGTCTCGGCCTCGTCGCGGAATTCGAGCCCGGCAATGCCCGAAGGCGAGACGATGCCGGAGGTCTCCTTCAAGGTCAGCCCGATGAAGGCGACGGGGATGCCGTCGAACTCGCGGATCTCGTAGGGCGGCAGCACGCTCTTGCCGGTCGCGGTCTCGATCGTGGAGGCGGCGAGATAGTGGAATTTGGCACCGGTGAAGGGATGCGGTCCCTGGCAGCCGTCGACAGGATGGCAGCCGCCGTTCTGCATGCGCAACAGCTCGGTCTTGCCTTCGTCGAACTCGTGATTGCCGACCGAGGTGATCGCAAGTCCCATCATCGAGAGCGCCTCGACGGAGGGCTCGTCGTGGAACATCGCCGACAGGAACGGGCTTGCTCCGATCAGATCGCCGGCGGCAACGAAGATCGTGTTCTTGTGTCCTTCGCGCAGCTGCTTGACCAGCGTCGCCATGTATTCGGCGCCGCCGGCGGCGACCATCACCTTCTTGGCTCTATCCTCGGGGTCATTGATGCGGATGCCGCCCGGCGGCGGCCGCAGATTGCCGTGGAAATCGTTGATCGCGAGAATGCGCAGCTCGACCGGCGCAGCGGTCTGGGCGGAGGCGGGCAGGGCGCAGATCAGCGCGAGCGCGGCAAGGATGGATCGGTATGGCATGGAACCAGACTAGACGTTCCGCGCGAAGATTTCACGAAGCATTGTCGTGAACGGGCTGCGGCTTTCTTCCCTTCTTCCCTTGTGGGAGAAGGTGGCGCGAAGCGCCGGATGAGGGGTTCTATCCGCGAATAACAATGTTGAGAGGTGCTCGTGGAAACAACCCCTCACCCGTCTCGCCGCTTGCGGCGAGCCACCCTCTTCCCACAAGGGGAGAGGGGAAGAGCACCCCTACCGCTTCTTCCTGTTCGCAAACGCGTTGAACGCGGCCACGGCGTCGTCCGATTTCAACCGCTCGCCGAACAGATGGGCCTCCTGGTCGATGCGGCGGGTCAATTCCTCCGGCGGCGTGCGCAAGAGCTTGCGCGAGGTCGCGACGGCCTCGGCGGGCAGCCGGCAGATCTCGCGCGCGACCTTGCGCGCCTCGACCTCGGTATGTCCCGGCGAGACCACGGTGTTGACGAAGCCGGAAGCGTGGGCCTCCGCCGCGCTGAAGGTCCGCCCCATGATCAGCATCGCGAAGGCGCGCTGATAGCCCATCGTGTTCGGCATCAGGAGGCTGGACGCGCCGACCGGCACGAGCCCGAGATGAATGTAAGGTGCGGAGAAGGTCGCCGCGTTCGAGGCGAGCACGTAGTCGCAATGAAACAGCATCACCGTCCCCATGCCGATCGACGCGCCGTCCACGGCGGCGATGATCGGCTTGGTGTTGAGGGCGAGCGAATAGAGAAACTTGGCGCCGTTCGACAGCGTCTCGGGGCGCGCCGTGTCGGCGTGGAGGAAATCGTCGATGTCGTCGCCCGCCGTGAACACGCCGGAGCCGCCGGTGATGATCATGCAGCGGATATCGGGATTGTTCTGCGCGGTGTCGATCGCGTGGCTCATCTCCCGGTACATGTCCTGGGTGATCGCGTTCTTCTTGCCGGGGCGGCGCAGGGTGATCACACGCGTTCCCCGCTCTTCGGTGACCACGATATTGCCGTTCGGCATGAAATTCCCCCTGCGTCGCTGCGGGTCTCGCGCGCCTCAGCCTACATCATCTTGTTGACGTGCCAATGCGTCCGCTCGACCTTTTCCAGCCTGAACTCTGCGTGACGGCGCCCATGGCGCGTCACATTGTCCGTCACGCGCTGTTGCGCGTCGCAACAAATGGCTACAATGTTTCATTTGAAAAACCAGTGGTTGTAGTGCACGATCCTGCCCGGTTCCATCTGGCGACGGCTCGATTGATGATCGCCGCAACTGGCGTTGACGAATCTTCGCTGTCCTATCGCGGCTGGCGCGTCGTGCTGGCCTGCTTTCTGATGGCTTTCTTCATGTTCGGCTTCGGCCTCTACGGCCAGGGCGTCTATCTCGCCGAGCTGCAGCGCGCCCATGGCTGGCCCGGCACGCTGGTCTCGGCAGCTAGCACCTTCTCGTTTCTCCTCACCTCCGTCCTCGTCATCTTCACCGACGATCTGCTCGACCGCATCGGGCTGCGGTCGCTGATCCTGTGCGGGCTTTCCGCGCTGGGCGCCTCGACCGTGCTGCTGGCCCTGATGCAGACGCCCTGGCAGCTCTATCTCGCCTACGCGCTGATGTCGGTCGGCTGGACCGGTATGGGCACCGTGGTGATCGCGACCGTGCTCAATTCATGGTTCGACCGGCGCCGCGGCCTTGCGCTCAGCCTCGCCTTCAACGGGGCGACCTGCGGCGGCATCGTCCTCGTTCCGCTTCTGCTGTCGCTGACCGGCAGCATCGGCTTCCGCTCGGCGATGCTGGCGGCCACCATCGCGATGGTGGTGCTGGTGCTGCCGGTGGTCGTCGGCTTCATCGGCTGGCCCGCGGGGACATCACTGGCTTCAGGGAAACGTCAGTCCGGCGGCGCGGTGGCCCGTCCTGCGCATTCGCGCCGCGCGCTGCTCGCCAATGCCGCGTTCTGGACCATGGTGCTGCCGATCGCGATCGCGCTGCTGGCGCAGATGGGATTCATCATCCACCAGGTTTCGTTTCTCGAGCCGCTGATCGGGCGCGCCAGCGCCGGTCTTGCCGTGACCCTCATGGCGGCGATGGCGGTGGTCGGGCGCCTGTCGCTCGGGCTGTTCGTCGACCGGCTCGATCCGCGGCTTGCCTGCTCGGCGTCGATGACGAGCCAGGCGGCCGCGCTCTTCGTGCTGATTCAAAGCACCAATCCGACGGTGCTGCTGATGTGCTGCGCCGTCTACGGCTTCTCGATCGGCAACATGATCACGTTCCCGCCCTTGATCATCCAGCGCGAGATCGGATCTGCCGCCTTCGCCGCCGCCATGGGATTGGGCACCTCGATCAGCGGCATCGTCAGCGCCTTCGGCCCCGGCATCGTCGGCCTCGTGCGCAGCTTCACCGGCAATTACACGACGGCGTTTGCGATGTGCGTGGCGCTGGATCTGGTCGCCGCGGGCGTGGTGCTGTGGCGGCCGGGGAGACGCGGGCACACCACAAGTGAAGGCGTGTCGGCAAGCTGAGGCACAAGCGCGCGCGGCAATCTCGGTGTCGTCCCGGCGAAGGCCGGGACCCATACCGCGTGACTGGTCGACGGAGTTGCGATCGGAGTACCGCGGGAGGACCGCTTAATTGACAATCCTCGCCAAACTGCTCCCGGTGGTTATGGGTCCCGGCCTTCGCCGGGACGACACCGGTTGTGTGGTAGGCGCTCTTACCCCAACAACACCGCATCCGCCGCCGCAACCGACTCCGCGCTCTCCGTTACGGTGCGTTCCAGCGCGCCGGCCTGCACGCTGATGTTCTCGGCAAAGAAACGCGCCAGCGAGACGTAGCGCGCCGCGTCCGTATTGCCGTCGGCCTTGGCGGCGAGCGCTTCGGAGGCCAGCATGCAGCCGCCGAGCGTCGATCCGAACTGCTGCAGGTAGGGCGTCGCGCCGGCCAGCGCCTCGTTCGGCGCGGACGTCACGCGCTCCAGCAGCCATTTGCTGGTGCGCGTCAGCGCCTCCAGCGCCTCGCGCAGCTTTGCGCCCGTGGTGCCGAAGGCCGGATCGTTCGAGGCCTCCACCTGCTTGACGGTCGCCGAGAGTTCGTCGATCAGCGCCCACACCGCAGCGCCGCCATTGGCCGCGAGCTTGCGCGTGACGAGGTCGATCGCCTGGATGCCGTTGGTGCCCTCATAGATCGCGGTGATGCGCGCGTCGCGATAATGCTGCGCGGCACCGGTCTCCTCGATGAAGCCCATGCCGCCATGCACCTGCACGCCGAGATAGGCGACCTCGTTGCCGATGTCGGTGGAGTAGCCTTTTGCCATCGGCGTCAGCAGCGCGGCGCGCGCGGCGGCGTCGGCGCGAACCTTCGGGTCCTTGGCGCGCATCGAGACGTCGATCGCCACTGCAGTGGCGTAGCAGATGGTGCGCGCGGCGGCGGTCTGCGCCCGCATCCGCATCAGCATGCGCTTGACGTCGGGGTGCACGAAGATCGAATCCGAGCCCTCGCCCTTCTTGCCGATGGCGCGGCCCTGCTTGCGCTCCTGCGCATAGGACAGCGCCTGCTGATAGGCACGGTCGGCGACGCCGACGCCTTCCAGGCCGACGCCGAGGCGGGCCTGGTTCATCATCGTGAACATGCAGCGCATGCCCTGGTTCTCTTCGCCGATCAGAAAGCCGATCGCGCCGCCATGGTCGCCCATGGTCATGGTGCAGGTGGGCGAAGCATGCATGCCGAGCTTGTGCTCGACGCCGCTGGCAAAGATGTCGTTGCGTGCGCCCAGCGAGCCGTCGGCGTTGACCATGAATTTCGGCACGAGGAACAGCGAGATCCCCTTCGTGCCCGCGGGCGCGTCGGGCAGGCGCGCCAGCACGAAATGAACGATGTTGTCGGTCATGTCGTGCTCGCCATAGGTGATGAAGATCTTCGTCCCCTTGATGCGATAGGTGCCGTCGGCCTGCTTTTCGGCGCGGGTGCGCAGCGCGCCGACGTCGGACCCGGCCTGCGGCTCGGTGAGCTGCATCGTGCCGGTCCATGCGCCGGAGACCAGCTTTTCGAGATAGATGGTCTTCAGCTCGTCGCTGCCATGCGCATCCAGCGCCTCGATCGCCGAGGCCGTCAGCAGCGGGCAGAGGCCGAAGGCGACGTTGGCGGCGCTCCAGATCTCGGTGCAGGCCGCGTTGATGGCGAGCGGCAGGCCCTGGCCGCCGAAATCCTCCGGTCCCGACACTGCGTTCCAGCCGCCCTCGGTCCAGCGCTTGTAGGCATCGGGCCAGCCCGGCGCGGTCGTGACTTTGCCGTCGTCAAGCTTGATACCGTGCTCGTCGCCGACCTTGTTGAGCGGCGCCAGCACGTCGGTTGCGAACTTGGCGGCTTCCTCCAGCACGGCGGCGGTGATGTCGGCGTCGAAATCGCCGTAATGGCCGGCTTCCAGGGCGGCCTTGAGGCCGGCGCCATGGTTGAGAGACAGCAGCATGTCAGAGATCGGCGCGCGGTAGGTCATGGCTCACTCCCGTGGACAGATATTGGCGCCGTATTCCCATGAAACGGGCAAGGTCTCAATGGCCGCGATACGGTACCGCATCGGGATTTTGCCGGGGCCTGTAAAACGGAGCCCATAATTATAATAAGGTGTGGTGCGGCCGATCCCGGCTGCTGTGGTATTTTGCCCCTGCAGGCGGTTGAAATGCCGCGCCGCACCCTATAGACCGGCAGCATTCGAGGGAATCTGCGGTAGCCCGGTCTTCCGTCGTTCCCCGCTGTTGGGGCGTAGCCAAGCGGTAAGGCAGCGGATTTTGATTCCGCCATTCGGAGGTTCGATCCCTCCCGCCCCAGCCAGCGCTGCGCTCCCAATCCGTCGCATTGGCCGATTTCGTCTGACCCAGCAGATTGATGGAAGAGATTGACGGTAACTACCTCAGGTCGCACAATCTGGTTTTACTTTCCCTTCGGAACGCATGCAGCGAGATTTCGGATGCGCCGAGTTCGTATTATTTCCGATCTGCATTTGGGAGGCACGTATCCAGTTCCGCCGGCCCCAGGGAAGCGCGGCTTTCGCTTGTGCACCCGCGCCGACCAGATCGTTCGCTTCGTCGAGGACTTGGCTCAGGAGATTGCCGCGAAGGGCCCAAGCGAGCTCGTTCTGAACGGCGATACGGTCGACTTTCTCGCCGAACTCGATGGAGAGCAGGCCGACAGCTGGGCGCCCTTCACTGCTGATCCCGGCCAGGCGGTCAGCAAGTTCAAAGCCATCGTCGAGAGGGATCCGGGCGTCTTCGCTGCGCTCAACCGCTTTCTGGATGTGGGAGGTCGGCTGACCATTCTGCTCGGCAACCACGACATCGAGCTGAGTCTTCCTCCCGTGCGGGCCGAACTGCGCAAAGCGCTGGGCGTCAAGCCCGGACACGATTTCGAATTCATCCATGACGGCGAAGCCTATGTGACTGGCGATGCGCTGATCGAACACGGCAATCGATACGATGCGTGGAATCAGGTCGACCTCGACGCCTTGCGCCGGGTCCGGTCCCTGATGTCCCGCCGGCAGGAAGTGCCCAAGCAGTATCAGTTCGTTCCGCCGCCCGGCAGCCAGATGGTCACGTCGGTCATCAACAAGATCAAGCGCGACTACGCGTTCGTGGACCTGCTCAAGCCGGAAGATTCCGCCGTGGCGCCGATCCTGCTTGCCCTCGAGCCAAGTTATCGAAAGCGGTTTGGCGAGTTGGCGCGCTTTTGGTACTGGACCCGGAGTCATGGGCTCGAGGGTCCTGTTCTTCCGAAGTTCGGCGGTGACATCAAAGCGGACGTCGTCGCGAACAAGAAGCCGTTCGGCCAGGACATCAGGGCCACGGTGGCTCCCGGCATGGGCTCGGCGCAGTCGATTCTCGCCGGTGTTGACAACGATGCCACGCTGAAGGTTGCGATCGGCGATTCGCTCGGCGGCGCCGGAGCGGACTTTCTCCGCCAGCTCGACGACGATTCCCGGGGCGCGCACCCGGGAATGGGAACGGATGTCAGCGCCAGTGAAACGTTCAATACTGCGCTGGGGTTTTTCAATCTGGCCTTCGGCTCGAGTGCTGCCGACAAACGCATGCGGGCGCTGCTGACTGCGATTCGAGGACTGCAGAAGGAAGGCAGCTTTGATGAAACCAGGGAGACGGCAAAGGAATATCTGGATGGCGCGAGCGAGCTCGTGAAGGGTGGCTTTCGCTATGTGGTGTTCGGCCATACCCACCAGGCGAAGCGGGTCAGCCTTGGCGATGGGCGCTGGTATTTCAATTCGGGCACATGGGCCGACGTGCTGCGCTTTCCGAACGAGATATTGACGCTGCCGGAGCCCGATGCGCTCAAGCAGCTGGATCGCTTCGTTCAAAAGTTGAAGGCCGGCGACTTCTCGGAATGGACGCTGTTCCGGCCAACCTATGTTCTGCTCGACATCGACGATAACGACAAGGTTGCGGACGCGAAATTGTGCGCGGCGCCGACGTCATAGACGATCGGGACAGTGAGTTTTTTCAGCGTGCCGGCATGTTGTGACATGTATTGCGGGAAGGCGGAATGGACGAGAGCACGCGTGCGGTAATCGCCCAAGTGACCGCGACGAGTCCAGCGGGCTCGGTGCGTGGAACGGCTTTTCTCGTCGCGCATGATCTTGTGGCGACGGCTCTGCACAACGTTGCCGATCGCAACCAGGAAGAGGCCGTTTTCTTCCAGGACATCAAATTGACGTTCCCCGGCCACGAGACCGCGGCTACGCCGGTGAAGTGGGATCGGATTGCCGACTGCATGCTGCTCCGTTGTGGGGTCCCGCCGCCCTCCGAGACACATACGCCGCTGGCGCTACGCGAGCTGCACCGTTCGGGCGGCGAATGGGAGACTTACGGCTACGCAAACATGCAGCCGGCGGATGGACTGACGGTCAGTGGTGACGTGACCAATCATGCCGGCGAACTGTTCGGCGGGCCGGCGATTCAGCTCTACAGCAAACAACTGGCTGGCGGGATCGGCGGCGACGCCCGAGGGCTGTCCGGTGGCCCGGTGCTGATGCGGGACGTCGTGGTTGGTCTGATGCGGTTCGCGTTGGGTGACGAAGATCACACCATCGGCGGTGTCGTCTATGCCTGTCCCGTGAAGTTCTTCGCAGTTCTCGACCCTGTGCTGTCGGTTCAGCAGATGCCGACGGTGCAGACGGTTCTCAACGACGATCAGGTCAAAGAGCTCATACCCATTTACGTAAAGGAGTTCTCCGCCGCGGATAACGCGATCGGAACGATCGTAAAATACTCGCTGGGTCTCGAGCTGGACCAGGTGACCAATCCGGGCCAGCCGTTCGAGACCATCGTCACATACCTTCTGACATGGGCCAATCAGCAGGGGAGCGGTCCGATGGAAGCGCTCCTGAATGCGACCTTGAGGGCGCGCCCGGCGAACAACGACTTGCGGGAGCTGTGCAGGAGGTACGCGCCGGGCGTGCTGAACCCTCCCGATACGGGCGGAATGATCTACAAGGCCGCGCGAGCGCTTGAAGTGTTGTCGACCCTGGTCCAGACGAACGCGCCGGCAAACGCTATCGCCTGCAGCTATCGTGGCGACGTGCTGATCATCCTGCAACAGGTTCATGTCGTAGAACAATACAAGGCGCTTCACAATATTCTGCACAATCTCCAATTCAAGCTGGAGGCGATCGAGCTGGCGCTCAGTTCGCCCGCGAGCGATCCCAGGGCCAACGCGGCGCTGGAGCGTTTCGCGGAGGAAATCCACGATTATGCCCAAGATGCCGAGGAGAAGATCCGCGGACTCGATACCGAGCAGGTGGAGTTGGGCTGGATCAACCCGCTCAAGGCGCGCAGCGATGAAATGCGCGAAGTCGCGGACCCTGCCGCAAGCATGAACGATCGCGGTCAGGTTTACACCACGCTGCGATCGGCGGTTACGACGGCGGCCCCGCAGATCAACCGTTCCCTGGCGGAAGCCGCCGGAAAGCTTGGTCTTCTCGCCCTGATGACCATGATCGACGAGGTGGTCAGCGTGTCGGACCCGGCCCCGGCGGAGGCGAAAGACCTGGCGAGCGGTGCCGCGGCAGTGGGTACGATTCGCGTCTCCGTTGCTGGCCTGATCAAGGAGCACTTCGCCTGGCAAGCTGTCAGCACCGAAGTCGACGGAGCGATGAATTCGATCCGGCATCAGCCGCAGGGGAAGATCTTTCAGTGGCCTCTGTTCGAGAAACGGCTGCGCGCGCTGTGCGCCATGTATCCGGAAGAGCTCTGGTCGAAGCGGTTGCTGGAGCGCCTCGATAAGTGGATCGCGGCAACGCCAAGCGCGCGGCCGGATGCGATCGAACGAGAACAAGGTAAGATCGCGCTGCTTGCCTTTTCCGGCTCCTGCGACGATCGGTTCTATCGTCTCGATGAATCGGTCAAGTCGATGTCGGAGAAGATCGTGCAACTGGCGCCGTCGCTCAACCGCCTGCTTGGAGCATTGACGTCATGATGGCCGCCAATCAGCATCACGAACCGTATCTTTCGATGGACGCGCTGCGGCGTGCGCACGAGTACCTGTTCGACAATCTGCCGATCAACGAACGCACCGGATCGCTGACGGAATCGGGGGCAAAGCAGATCGAGGAGTTCATCTCGCGCGCGATCGTGACCGGCGCCGTGCTCGATACGTTGGTCGACCGGAGGGAGGCCCAGGGACTGATCGACTATTGGGTCGCCAGCGCATTCACGAAACTCCAGCCAGGCAGTGTTGCGCAGGCATCTGAATCCAAGAGCGCCGATTCGTCGGTGGTCACCTCGCAGCGGGATCCGACATACCAGGATCGGCCCGACAATCAGCTCGAGCCGTTCGATCCGGCTGTAGTCGACGCTGCCGCCAAACGGGCAGATGATTTCATTCAAGGGCTTTCCACCAAGGAGACAGACCTCGTACGGCGCGTCTTGCTGGGCCTCCTCAATTTTCCGGAACACGATGAGGAGATCAGTTCGAAGCCGACGCGTCGCGAAGAGCTCAATAAGTTCGGCAAGGAAGTCGACGAGTTGCTCGATGGATTGAAGAATGCCGGTATTCTCGTCGAAAGACCGACGGGGGAGAGCGAGGAACTCTCGCTCGCCTATCTCGCCTTGACGCGCCGATGGTCTTGGCTCGCCAAGGAAATCGACAAGCGCCAAAATCTGAGCGATCTGGCCTTGAGCTGGATCGGCAGCAACCGTTCAAGCGGAGCCCTGCTCGACTGGCGTCTGATCCGTCGCTTCCGCGAATACGGCAATCTCAAGCAATGGGAAACCGATTTCATCAATGCGAGCAGCCGGTGGAATTTCATAAAGCTGTGCGTGGCGGTCACCGCCGCCCTCGTCATCGGTGTAGTTGCCCTGGCCAGCTCGTCTGCCTACGAGAAGCTATACGTCCCAATAAAATCCCCGTCGGTCGTGCAGGAAATCGACGACAAGGGAACACCGGACGCAACGAAGGCAGAAGACATACGATGGCTGACGACGTATCACCAGAAGCTGGAAGTACAAGGCCTAAGGCTTGTTGAGAAGGCAAGTAAGGATCTGCACGGAATCGCGGCCGCAGGTGCTCAATTCAAGGATTCGAAACTGAGAAATGTGGTTTTCGACGAAGCCGCGCTCGCTTCTGCCTCATTCAGTGGTGCCGTCCTTGACAACGTCAGTTTCAAGAAAACAAAACTTTATCGGGCGAACTTCGATGGCGTCTACCTGTGTGGGCAAGCGGATTTTTCCGGCGCCGACATCACGGGCGCGTCATTCAAGCGTATCAAGTTTCGGGACGACAATGTTCCAATTTTTGCCGATGCGCCGTGGTGGCAAGCCAAAGGGTGGAGCTTTGATCAAGTCACGGCTCTTGAGAAGAAGTATCCTCGGAAGGACATCAGTCAAAACGATAGGCTCAAATCCCTTTTGGCCAGGAACGCTTCCTCCAGGGACGTCTATGAGAGGGCGAGTCTCAATAAGGATGAAAAATCGGAACGGATGGCTTCTCTCAACAACGAGAGGGCGTGGACTCTGGCGACTTACGGACAGATCGCCGATGGAGAAGCCGAAGCTGCGGCCCTTGCCGCGATGAAATATTATGAGGAAGCCAAAGACAAGGCTGATCTGGCGTGGGCGGCGGCCGGCACAGCGGATACGCTGGCGTACATCCTCATGCAGAAGCCTGCAAAGGACGACGAGGAAGAGAAGGGCAACTTCACGAAAGCGGCCGTCTTCCTGGAGCGGGCGCTCGCAACTCTCGACGATGCGGAGCTGAATTTCCGCTATGCTGTTGCTTTACACGTCCTCGGGCAGGACGATAAAGCAAAGGAACAATTGCGAATGGCCATTCCGGAGAAGCTGTACGAGCCCACCCATGAGTTGCTTCTTCTCCACAAACATTTCACGGGGGCTTTCAAAGTAGAGGTCATGAATTTGACGGGAAAAACGGACCGCACGACCGAGGGCCTGGACAAATTCTGTAAGACGCTCAACTCCCGCACCTGAACGAGATGCCGGTGTCGATCAGCTGACGGCGAAGGATATGCTCCCCGCACCATGAAGATCGTGGTCGACCAGCGATGCTGCGACGATCTGACCAGCCGACCTAAAAACCCAGCAAACAGCGTCCCTTATAGGCAGGTCCGTGATTTGAGAACCGAACAGAGGACGGACTAGGTTTGCAGGCACGGCGTACTTGTTGTACTGTGCTACTTTAAGACGTAGTAGGAGCTTAAAATGACGAGGATTTTAGTCCTGCGTATTATATTGGTCGTAGTGCTTGGATTAGGCGTTGGAGCAGCCTTTGTGGCCATGCCAGCCGCTGCCAACTGCGGTTCTTGCCGTTGATGATTCTCTTCCTCGCCAGTCATGCTGGCGATTGTCTGGGCACTTGGCGTGGCCAGTCGTTGTGGGCTTGCCGGACGCGAGCGCACCGTAAATTTGCCTATTAGGTCGTTGCCGAGCGCCGCGCCGGGCTTCGCTACCCCTCGTATTGATCAAGTCCCATCGCGCACGACGTCTGATCGTGGCCGTACGCATAATTGCGGTTGTCCACCGCCGGGGTGCGGTTGACCATCGGGCGCATGAACATCGGATGGGTCGCCGAGCGCACCTCGTGCTCGACGGTGAAGAGGGGCTTGCCGCTGTCGAGATCGACGATGTCGCAGAAGCGGTACTGGTCTTGATTGTCCGCGTGCGAGATCAGGTCGCGCGCCAAGTGTCTTTCACAAGCGCGACACTGATCGAGCAGGCGGTCATCAACGTCAATCGCGTGCCATCAGGCAATCTCGGCCAGACTGCCGCGCCCGCCGACATCTACCGCACGAGGGACGACTGGGTGCTGTGGGCCAGGTGACGGGCCATCCGCTGTTCAAGCAACTGAGACACGCGCGGTCCTGCGCGCGGAGATTTCCGTTGAGGACTCCGACACTGGTCAATACCATGACAAGGTATTGATCGACATTCGACCGACGTGGCGGGGATGGTGGCAGGTTCAAAGAGAGCGCGCGGGGGAAGCGGCCGCGTCAAGCTCGAGGAGGTCGCCCGCAAGGCCAATGTCTCGACCGCGACGGTCTCGCGCGCCTTCAACGAGCCCGACAAGGTGTCCGAAGAGGTCAGGCAGCGGGTCAAGGACGCCGCGCGCGCGCTGAACTGGATTCCGAACGCGGCCGGACGGGCGCTGGCCTCGCGCCGGACGCATATCGCCGGCGCCATCATCCCGACGCTCGACAACGAAATCTTCGCCCACCAGATCAGCGGCATGCAGAGCGTGTTCTCGGAACGCGGCTTCACGCTGTTCCTGGGGTGCTCGAACTACGATCCGGACGAAGGCCTGAGACAGGCCGACGCCATGCTGGCGCGCGGCGTCGAGGCGCTTGCCGTGGTCGGTGAAAGCCATCCGCCCGAGCTGTTCGAGGCGCTCAATTCGCGCGGCATTCCCTATGTCGTGACCTACTCCTACAACAAGGCCTCGCCGCATCCGTGCATCGGCTTCGACAACCGCGCCGCCTTCCACCGCATGACGGATCATTTGCTGTCGCTCGGCCATCGCCGCTTTGCCGCGATCTTTCAGCCCGACACCAACAACGACCGCGTCAAGGAGAGGCTTCGCGGCATCCGTGACGCGCTCGCGTCGGCCGGTCTGGACATCGCCGCGCAGGATCTGATGATGGGTCCTTCGACGCTGGAGTTCGGCGCGGAAAGCTTTGCGGCCTTGATGACGCGCACGGTGGGAAGCCGCGCGACCGCGATCGTCTGCGGCAATGACAATCTGGCGCTCGGCGCGCTGATGGCCGCGCGTGAGAGCGGCTTGGAAGCGCCCCGGGATTTTTCGATCACCGGCTTCGACGATCTTGCGATCTCGTCGCGCTTCTCGCCCGGGCTCACGACGATGAAGGTCGACAATCAGGAGATCGGCGTGCTGGCAGCCAACGAGCTGCTCGCCGTGATCGCGGGCGAGCAGGCGCGGGCCCAGTCCCGGGAGATCGTCCCTGTCATGAAAGTCCGCGAGAGTGCGGGCAGGGCGCAACCCCGCTGAGGCACGCCGGCGGGGCGACAATCATCTCCTCGACAGTTCGCGCAAATGCCCCGGAAGGGGGTACTTGACTCCCGCTATGTAAGCGCTTACATGGCCGCGTTTTGAAATGCCATGAGAGCAACCGGCGGGCCCCTCGCCGGGACGGGACGGAGAGGAAACGACAATGCGCGACAGCCTTTTGCGATGGGCGAGATACTGCTCGATGGCGGTTTCACTGCTCTTGCCGGTGATGGGAACGGCGAGCCCCGCAGCCGCCGAGGAGAAGCTCGTCCTCTGGTGGAACAAGGGCTACTACAAGGCCGAGGAAGACGCGCTGCTCGACGTCATCAAGAAGTTCGAGGCCAAGACCGGGGTCAAGGTCGAGCTGTCGCAATATGCGACGCAGGACATGATGCCGAAGCTGGTGGCGGCCCTCGATGCGGGCAGCCCGCCCGACGTCACCTATGCGGACACCTACCATTTCCAGGGCGCCGGCAAGTGGGCCTCCGAAGGCAAGCTGGTCGACCTGACCTCGGTGCTCGCGCCGATCAAGGGCGAGTTCTCCCCGCAGTCGCTCGACACGGTCATGCTCTACAACGACAAGACCAAGGCGAAGGCCTATTACGCCTTCCCGCTGAAGCAGGCGACGCTGCATCTGCATTACTGGAAGGACATGCTCGAGGAGGGCGGCCTTAAGGACGCCGACATCCCGAAGGATTGGAAGGGCTTCTGGTCGTTCTGGTGCGACAAGGCGCAGCCCGCCGTGCGCAAGGCCTCGGGCAAGCGCATCTACGGCATCGGCCATCCCATGGGCGTCGACGCCACCGACAGCTTCATCTCCTTCCTCGTGTTCATGGATGCCTACAACGTCGTGCTCGTTGACGACAACGGCAAGCTGCTGGTCGACGATCCCAAGGTGCGCGCGGGCCTCATCGCCGCCATGACGGATTATGTCGAGATCGCCGCCAAAGGCTGCACGCCGCAATCGGCGACGAGCTGGAAGGATCCCGACAACAACGTCGCCTTCCACAACAAGACGACGATCATGACGCACAATTCGACGGTGTCGCTGCCCGGCAAATGGCTGGACGATTCCAGCAACGAGACGCTCACCGCCGAGCAGCGCGACGAGGCGAAGAAGAACTATTACGATCGCATCCGCACCATGGTCTGGCCCAACAAGCCGGATGGCTCGCCGGTCCACACCCGCGCCTCCGTGGTGGTCGGCCTGATCTTCGAGCAGGCCAAGAACAAGGAGCGCGCCAAGGAGTTCGTGTCGTTCCTGCTGCGCGACGAAAACCTCCAGCCCTATATCGAAGGCGCCCTCGGCCGCTGGTTCCCGGTCAAGACCGCGGCGCAGAAGTCCGCGTTCTGGGACGGCGACGTGCATCGCCGCGCCGTGCGCGACCAGTTCTTCGCCGGCGTCGGCGGCTACGAGATGAGCAAGAACTACAAGTTCACCACGCTCAACAACGAGAACGTCTGGATGAAGGCGGTGAACGCCATCGTCACCAACAAGGTGCCGGTCGACAAGGCCGTCGACGACATGATCGCGCGCATCAAGGACGTCGCGGGCAACTGACCGCCGGCCGCAATCGTTACGCTCACGCGTCGCAAGGCGCGTGAGCGGTCCGAGATCACCTTGCAGGCGAAGCTTCCGGGAGATCGTCGTTCCATGTCTGAGATCACCATCTTCGGCTCGATAAACGTCGACCTCGTCGCCGGCGTCGACACGATCGCCAGGCCCGGCGAGACGGTGCTGGCGAGCGGCTACGCGACGCTCTGCGGCGGCAAGGGCGCGAACCAGGCGGTCGCCGCCGCGCGCGTGTCGCCGCAAGGGCGGGTCGCCATGGTGGGCCGGGTCGGGCGCGATGCGTTCGGCCAGCGCTGTATCGACAACCTCGCGGCCAACGGCGTCAACGTCGATCGCGTCACCGTTGGAGCGGAGCCGACGGGATGCGCCTTCATCAGCGTCAGCGCCGACGGCGAGAATGCCATCACGGTTGCGAGCGGGGCCAATGGCTGCCTTGCAGCCGATGCAACTGCCGAGCTGTCCGCGACGACGACCCTTGTGCTTCAGATGGAGGTCCCCTTCGCGACCTCGCTGCTGGCGGCCCGGCGCGTCCGCGCAGCGGGCGGACGCGTGGTCTGGAATCTCGCGCCCGTTCCCGAGCGCCTGAGCGAAGCCGAGCTGCGCGCGCTGCTGGAGGCCACCAGCGTTCTCGTCGTGAACGAGCACGAGGCTCTCACCGCGGCGCAGCGCTTCGGCTGGACCGGCACCGACTTCGAGGCGGCCACGGCCGCTCTCGCGGCGGACGGCGGCGTGACCTGCATCGTGACCGCGGGACCGCTGGGCGCGCGCGCGTTCCATCCCGACGGGGCGCACCAGGCCGTTGCGGCCGAACGGATTCTGCCGATCGATACGACCGGGGCGGGCGACACGTTTGTCGGCATTCTCGCGGCGGGGCTGGACGAGGGGCGCGGCTGGCAGGAGGTGCTCGCCCGCGCCTGCCGCGGCGCCTCGCTGGCCTGCCTCGCCCACGGCGCGCAGCGCGGCATGCCTACCGCCGAGCAGTTGTCGTGAGCGCAGCCGGCGGACTTGTGCATGTGCCGCTGACCGGAGAGACTAATCACCGAATTCAACGTCGCCGAATTCAACGTCCTTGGAGCTGACTTGTGACTGCAACCATCAAAGGCATCATTCCCGTGATGCTGACGCCGTTCACCGAAGCGAATGCGATCGACTATCCGGGCCTGGAGAAGCTGATCGAATGGTACATCGCCAACGGCGCCGATGCGCTGTTTGCCGTCGCCCAGTCGAGCGAGATGCAGTTCCTGGGCCTCGATGAGCGCGTCGCGCTGGCGCGCTTCGTCGCAAAGCAGGCGGCCGGCCGGGTGCCCGTGATCGCCTCCGGCCATGTCAGCGAAACGCGCGAGGATCAGATCACCGAGCTGACCTCGATCGCCCGGACCGGCGTCGACGGACTGGTGCTGGTGACGAACCGGTTCGACCCGAAGGGGCAGGGCGGCAGCGTCTTCATGGACAATCTGCGCGGCCTGCTCTCTGCGCTCCCCGCAGGCCTTCCGCTCGGTCTCTACGAATGTCCCGCGCCGTTCCGCCGGCTGATGTCCGACGACGAGCTGGCGTTCTGCGCCGACAGCGGCCGCTTTGCGATTCTCAAGGACGTGTCGTGCGACCTTGCGACCGTGCAGCGCCGCGTGGCCCTGACAAAAAGCACCTCGCTCGCCATCGTCAACGCCAATGCCGCGATCGCCTTCGACGCCATCAAGTCCGGATCGGCCGGCTTCACCGGCGTGTTCACGAACTTCCATCCCGATCTCTACAAATGGCTGCTGACGAGCTATTCGCGGCATCCGGCCCTGGCCGATGAGCTCTCGGTCTACCTCGCGCTCGCCGCGATGGCCGAGCCGATGGGCTATCCAAAGCTCGCGAAACTGTACCACCAGAGGCTCGGCACGTTCTCGTCCATCCGCAGCCGCGCCGTGGACTTCGACATCCGTGAGCGGTTCTGGGCGCTCGATGCGCTGCTGGACAAGATCATGCAGGGGCAGGCGAGCTTCCGCGCCAGGATCGCGGCCGCGGGCTGATCGAGGCGATCGCCGCTCTGTTCGTTCAGAGCGAGCTGCCGCCGCAGATGACGAGCTGCTGTCCGGTGATGGCGGCCGCTTCCGTCGAAAGCAGGAAGGCGACGGCGCCCGCGACTTCCTCCGGTTGCACGAAGCGGCCGATCGGCGGCAGTTTCGGCGTGACACCGGCGCGCGCGGGATCCCTCAGCATCGGCGTCTCGGTTGCGGCGGGCGCGACGACGTTGACCGTGATGCCGCGCGGCGCGAGCTCGATTGCCCAGGATCGCGCCAGCGCGACCAGCGCCGCCTTGGTCGCGGCATATTGGCCGCGGCCGGCCGCGCCGGATGCGGTGCGACTGCCGATGAAAACGATGCGCCCGCCCTTGGGCAGGCGCGGTGCCAGCGCATCGGCGAGGCGCTCGGCGACGTCGACATGCAGCCGCCACATCGTGGCGCTGTCGTCATGGTCGAGCGATCCGAGCGTGCCGACTTTGAGCAGCCCCGCGGCATGAACGAGCGCGGTCGGCGCGAGGCCGGCAACGGCGTCGGCGATGCCGCCGATATCGTTGAGGTCGAGCGACAAATGATCGAAGGCCGGATGGTCGAACGTCGCCGGACGGCGGCTGATCCCGGTGACCCGCCAGTCCTCGCGCAGCAGGCGCTCGACGATCGCCGCACCGATCCCCGAGCTCGCGCCCGTCACCAGCGCGTGTGGCCTATTGTCCATGACCTCAGCTCCGCGTGGCGCGCGTCACCCACGGTTCGGTCACGCGGACATATTTGATGGCGCGGCGGTGGAAGGTGAAGGCAGTGTGGAGCGCGCCGTCGGGGGTCTGTTTGACGGAAGGGTAGGACAGCTCGCGATTGGTCTGGTCGCGCGAGTTGTTGGTCATGCAATAGCCGTCGCCGGTTTCGACGTTGCGCTTGGTCCAGCTCCGTCCGCCGTCGGTGGAGACGGCCAGCGTCATCGGTGCCCGCGGCGCGCCCCAGAACGCGGTGCGTCCGTCGGCCGTGCTGCCATCGCCGGCGAGCACGGGCGGCAGATCGTCCTCGATCTCGTCATAGAGCGACAGGCGGCGTCCGGTGGCGTCCCTGGCGCTGGAATCGTTGAAGACGAGCGCGAGATGTCCATTGCCGAGCCGCGTCAGCTGGATCGAAGAATTGTTGTTGGGGAGCGCGGTCGCAACCGGTGCCGACCAGCTGCGGCCGTGATCGGTGGAGCGGCTCTGATAGATGTTGTCGGCCCAGCGGCTGCGATACATCGCAACCAGCGAGCCGTCGTCGAGGCGCGCGATGCTCATATGCACGCAGCCGCGGCTGCCGGGGACGTCGACGTCGCGCCAGGTTGCGCCGGCGTCGGACGAGATCTTCACCGCGCTGGTGTCCTCGTCGCCGTTCCATTTCCGGCCCGGCGTGCTGTGGCAGTAGAATACGGGCAGCAGCCAGTCGCCGTTGTCGAGCACGACGATCGGCTGCCGGATGAAGGTGCCGCGGCCGCGGTGCTCGGGGAACAGCGTCTCGATCGGGCCCCAGCTCTTGCCGTTGTCGCGCGAGAGGCGGCGGCGGATCAGGGCGGTGTCCTGGTTGCCGGCGAGCTGCGCCGTCCACATCAGCCACAGCGTGCCGTCGGGGGCGGGGAACAGCACGGGATTCTGCTCCGAACGTCCCTTGTCGTCGGACAGTTTCTCGGCCGGCGACCACTGCGTCGCGCCGCGCGGCAGGCGCGAGAAATACACCGAGATGTCCGACATGCCCTCCTGCGTGCCGCCGAACCAGACGCAGGCGAGGTCACCGTTGGCGAGCGGCATCAGGTTGGCGGCGTGGTTCTGCACGCAAGGCGAGGGGATGAAGGCGTCGAACCTATCAGGATCGCCGGCCGCCTGGCGAACGACGCCGTCCGCGGCGATCTCGATATCGGGGCTCACGATCTCGGTATCGGCGATCATGTCGAAGTCCTTTCCACGAATGCGTTGGGTTGGGCCGGCTGCGGCGTCGCGGGACCAGCCGGAGCGCGCCCCAGCGCGATGCGCTCGATCGCCATCACCACCAGCGGCGTTGCGGCCGCGACATACATGTTGTCGATGCCGAAGGGGTTGCCGAGCATGTACCAGGCGGTGGTCGAGACCGCCGCACCGATCAGGCCGGCGGTGGCGCCCCGATTGCTGGCAAACAGCGGCAGATAGAAGCCCATCATCGCCACGATCGTGATCGACAGCCGCAGCGCCCGCGTGAAGAAGGACAGCTTGAGGATCTCCGGAATGAAGAACACGAAGACCAGCGGCACGATGGCGATTACGATCGAGAACACGCGGGTCATCTTCAGCTCGCGCTCCGGCGTCGGTTGCCAGTAGGGCACGTAGAAGTCGCGCACCACCAGCGAGGCGATGGCGAGCGCGACGGTGCAGACGCTGACGAAGATCGAGGCGACCAGCGAGGTCGTCACGAAGGCAGAGGCGAGCGGCGGCATCTTCTCCAGGAACACCGGCAGCGCGTAGAGGCTGTTCATGTCGGGGTAGAGATATTTGGCGGCAACCCCGATCAGCGCGAGCAGGAAGCCCAGCGGCAGGCAGAACGCCGCCGCATAGAAGGTTGCCTTGCGGGCGTCGTCCGCGCTCGGGGTCGAGGAGATCGCCTGTACGATGAACTGCGTCGAGAAGATCGCGCCGACCGTGCCGAAGGTCCAGGCGAAGATGGTCGTGAAGCCGATCTTGCCGTCCCAGGTGAAGTAATAGTCCGGAAGCTTGGCCTTGATCGGCGCAATGCCGCCGGTCAGCGACATCGCGACCGCGAAGATGATGACGATGCCGACCACCTTGAACGCGCTGTGCAGGATCGTCACCCAGGCGACACCCTTCAATCCGCCGAACACGTAGTAGAAGGTCGAGACCACTGCGATGATGCACATCGCGACCGGCATGCTGACATGCAGCGCGGTGGCGATCGCGGCGGCGCCGCTCACGTAATTGCCGACGTTCACCAGCAGCAGCGCGTAGATCATGATCACGGACACGGTGAGCATGGTCGACTTGCCGTATTTCTGCGCGATCGCGGCGGAGATGGTGTATTCGCCGGAATTGTAGAGCTTCTTCACCATCAGCAGGCCGAACAGCAGAAAGCCGATCGAGGCGCCGAGCACGGCCCATCCCGCGGCCATGCCCGACTGGAACGCTTCCTGCGCCGTGCCGACGGTCGACTTGGCGCCGACGAACTCGGACATCATCAGCACGCCGACAACCACCGCCGGCATGGCGCGGGCGGCGGTCATGAACTGCTCGCTGGTCCGGCTGCGCAGCTTGAGCGTGAGCCACGAGGTGAAGGCGATGTAGGCGACGATCATCGCGACGATGAGCGTGCTGTCGCCATTGAGGATGGCTTGCATCGGTGATGTTTCCTCCGGTGGCGCGGATGCGGAATTGTCCGTTCATCTCGCGCTATTCTATAATGTTCGGAATGCGAACAATTGTTCTTTAATCTCATTAGACCCGCACGGACGCGCTGCGTCAAGCGGAGCCGTTCCGGTCGCGCGACGGGGCGCGCCGGGCGGCCGGCATTGCCGCAGCGCGTTCAAAGGGTTCCCTGGAGGATGAGTGGCACGGCTGCGGCGCCCTATTCGGCGCTGCGTTTCCAGGCGCCGGTGCCGAGCTTGCCGGTGATCACCGCCGTCGCATCGTGGATCTCGTATGCGCCGCCATCGCTGTAGCCTGACAGGCCCTTGACGGCGCGCAACGTCCAGCGGCCGTTCGCGGCGGTGATCGTGCCTTCGTGCGCACGGGCCGAGCGCAGCGGCTCGGCGTGGAATCTGTAGGTGCCGTCGCCTATGATCTCCCAGATCCAGCGCGACTGGCCGCGGCTATTCGGCACCATGATTTCCCAGGTGCCGACCAGCGCGGGATCGATCGTCGGCGTGACAGGCCTGCGCGGCGGCGCAGGCGCGACGACCGCGGGAAGCGGAGCGAGCGGTGCCGCACCATCGGCACCGGCCGCCGGCGGGCCGGCAAGGTAGATCGCCTTGCGCGACAGCGAACCGTAGACGAACGGCTGCTGTTCGTTGCGGGTCGCCTCCATCACGTCGTCGCGGACATTGCGGAACATGAACGTCACCTCGACGCCCGGCGCCTCGATGTTGCGCAGGAGCGCCGCCGCAAACGGGCTGTTGCGCGCATCGCCGTCGAGCGCCGTGGTGCCGTCCCGCGCGGCATAGGCAACCAGAACGTTACCGACGGGCTCGATGCGGCCCAGCCCGCCCGTCGTGGCCGCTCGCGTGGCGATCGAGCGTTTCATCCTGGCGGCAAACGGATTGTCGCGGCAGGCGTCCAGGATGACGAGGCCGAGGCTCGTGGTGTTGGACACCTGCGACATCACGCTGTGCAGGTTGATGGCCTCGTTCGCCGCGTCCGTGTCGCGCTTCAGCTCGGCGTCGACGGGGATCAGCCAGTTCTCTCCGTTGATCTCCATGCCATGGCCGGCGAAGTACACGGCCGCCATGTCGGCGCCGGCGGCCTCGCGCCCCAATGCGATCAGGCCGCGGCGCATCTCGTCGAAGCTGGCGTTCGTGGCGAGCGAGACGGTGAAGCCGAGCCGCTTCAGGGCCGCGGCGATGTCGCTCGCGTCGTTCGGCGGATTGAGCAGGACGGGAACGTTCCTGTAGGCGCCGTTGCCGATGACCAGCGCGACCCGCCGGCCTTCCGCCGCTGCGGCCGTCCGCGCCACGCCGGCGAACGCGGCCGCCGCCGTCAATCCCGAAACGAATTCGCGCCGATTCATGGGATCCCGCCGGCTCGAGCCAGCGTCCATCCTAGCGCAACCGGTCCGGCGGAGCCACGGGGCGGTGCTAGTTCGCGTTTAGTGCCGTCCTGGCGACCTCGGCCATCCAGCTCGAGGCGACGGGAAGGATCGCATCGTTGAAATCGTAGCGCGGGCCGTGCAGCTCGGCTCCGTCGCGCAATTCGCCGTTGCCGATCCAGACGAAGGCGCCGGGCCGCTGCTGCAGATAGTGGGCAAAATCTTCGCCGGCCATGCTCGGCGCGAGGTCGCGGCGCACCTCGGCGCGCACCTTCTCCGCGGCGATGCTTGCAAGTGCGGCTTCCGCCGGGGTGTTGATCACCACGCCGACGCCCATGACGATCTCGGGCGAGACCTTGACGCCGAAGCTCGTCGCGATCCCCGCGCAGGTTCGCTCGATCCCGCCGAGGATGATGTCCTTGGTGCCCTCGCGATGAAACCGCAGCGTGCCGCGGATCGTGACGCGGCCGGCGATCTGGTTCGGCGCGGTGCCGCCCTCGATCGTGCACAGCGACAGCACGGCAGTGTCGAGCGGATCGACGCTGCGCGAGACGACCGATTGCAGCGCCACGATCAGATGGCCGGCCGCCATCACCGGATCGCGCGTGAGGTGCGGCATGCCGGCGTGGCCCGCATGGCCCTCGATGGTGATGGTGATGCGTCCGCCGGAGGCCATGACCACGCCGTCATGGACCGCGATGGTGCCGGCCTGGAGGCCCGGCCAGTTGTGGAAGCCGAACACCTGGTCCATCGGAAAGCGCTCGAACAGCCCGGCCGCGACCATCGCGCGCGAGCCGCCATAACCTTCCTCGGCCGGCTGGAAGATGAAATCAACCGTGCCGCTCCAGCTCGGATCATTGGCGAGCAGCGCGGCGGCACCGAGCAGCGAGGCGGTATGCCCGTCATGGCCGCAGGCATGCATCACGCCGGGATTGTTGGAGGCATAGGGCAGGCCGGTATCCTCGGTGATCGGCAGCGCATCCATGTCGGCGCGCAGGCCGACGCGGCCCTGTGCCGACCCGCGCGTCAACGTCGCGACGATGCCGTGGCCGCCGACGCCGGCCTCGAAGGGGATGCCGAGCTCGGTGAGCTTCTCCTGCACGAAGGCGGCTGTGGCCTTCTCCTGGAGGGACAGTTCGGGATGGGCATGCAGATGCCGGCGCCACGCGGTCAGTTTCTGGTGCAGCTCGGGGGTCAAGGTGGGACTTTCGTTGGGAGGGCCGGCTGATGCCAGCATAGCGGAATATTGCGAGACTACATCAGGCACCGGCGAATGCCTCGCGTGCAGCTCCGCCGTCATGGCCGGGCTTGACCCGGCCATCCACGTTCTGCTTGTCGCACGAAGAACGCGGATGCCCGGGCGTGACGGCGCGCCCTACGCCGCCAGCTTCGCCAGCCCCTTCCAGTCGAAGCCGATGCCGTGGCCCGGACGGTCCGGCGCCAGCGCCTTGCCGTCCTGAAGCACCAGGGGATGCTCGATATATTTGTCGAGGCCAAAACCGTGCGCCTCGAGATACGAACGGTTCGGGCAGGCCGCGAGCAGATGCACGGTGATGTCATGCGCGCCGTGGCTGGTGACGGGCAGGTTGAACGCTTCCGCAAGCCGCGCGATCTTCATGAAGGCGGACACGCCGCCGCAATTGGTGACGTCGGGTTCGGGATAGGACACCGCGCCCGCCACGATGTAGTTCTTGAACTCCCACAGCGAGCGCAGATTCTCGCCCGCCGCGATCGGCACGCCGCCGGCCTGCATGATTCGAGTGTGGCCAGCGACGTCGTCGGGAATGATCGGTTCCTCCAGCCACGTCAGGTCGTAGGGAACGAAGGCGCGGGCAGCGCGGATCGCTTCCTCCACCGTCCATTTCATGTTGGCATCCGCCATCAGCGGAAAACCGTCGCCGAGATGCTTGCGCATCGCCGCCACGCGCGCGACGTCGGATTTTAGGTCGGGCCGGCCGACCTTCATCTTGATGGCGCGAAAGCCCTTTGCGAGATTGCCGTCGGTCTGCGCGAGCAAGGCTTCGACGGAGAGATCGAGGTCGATGCCGCCGGCATAGCAGGGCACGCGCGCATCGAAACCGCCCAGCAACTGGTACAGCGGCAGCTTCGCGCGCCGCGCTTTCAGATCCCACAGCGCGATGTCGAGCGCGGAGAGCGCCAGCACGGCCGGTCCGCCGCGCCCGCCGTAATGCAGGCCCCACCAGACGTGGTGCCAGATCGCCTCGGTGTCGTCGGCCTCGCGGCCCTCGACCAGCGGCGGGATCTCGCGTTTGAGAATGTCGGCGGTCGCCCCGCCATTGCGCCCGACCGTATAGGTGTAGCCCACGCCTTCGGCGCCATCGGCATCGCGGATGCGGCAAGTGATCAGCTCGAACGCCGCGATCTCGCCATGCGTGGAGTCGGACAGCGTGACGGGCAGGGGGATCCGGTAGAGGGCGGATTCGATCTTCGCGATGCGCGGCATGTGGCCTCCCGATTTTTCTTTTTGGTTCGCGGTTTCGTAGGATGGGTAGAGCGCAGCGAAACCCATCATCATCAACTTGGCAAGTCGCGATGGGTTTCGCTAACGCTCTACCCATCCTACGCTCTAGCGATCCCGCTCATCGCTTGAAAGCATAATAGGTGATGCTGATCGAGGCCCGGTGCGGCGGGGTTCGCCACACCGACATATCGAGCGTATCGCCGCTGCCGGCGCCGACACGCCAGCTCGCCAGGCGATGATTGTCGTCGTTGGACGGCTTGTCGGTCCGCTCACGGGCCTTCAACGACGTTTCGATCAGCCCGGGCAGCACTTCAGTCGAGACGCCGACGGCCGAGACCGAGCAGCTCACGCTTGGAGCATCGTCGGGTCCTGCGAAATAGGCCGTCATGCTGCCGATCCTCTCGCCCCGCCTGATCAGCTTGGCCGAGTAGAGCAGGTCGATCTTGGGCCCACGCTCCATCTCGGCCGTGATCGGGCCGCCGTCGCTGACGAAGCCCAGACCCGTTGCGATGCGCTCGACCTGGCTTGGCCTCGCCGGCTTGGGAGCGCAGACCTTCGCGAAGAGATCGACCAGCAAGGCGCTGTTGTCCTCTTCCGCGCCGGCCGCGCCCACAAGCGCCAGCAGCGCAAATCCCGCGAGCGCGAACCGGACCACGCAAGTCACCGCATCGTCGCGAGCTGCACCGCCAGCGCGCACGCGCGGTCGTATTCGTCGAGATTGATCCACTCGTCGATCGTGTGCGCCTCGTTCTGGCCGGCGCCGAACGTCACCGTGGGAACGCCGTGACGGACCATCCAGTTGGCATCGAGGCCGCCATTGGCGGTGCGGACATTCGGGGTGCCGCCGACCGCCGACACCGCCTCGACTGCGCGCTTGATGACGGGCTGGCTGTCCTTCATGCGGAACGGATAATAATCGGTCTCGGCCTTGAACTTGACCTTGCCGGACTTGCCTTGCGCGTTCGTCACCTTCTTCGCGGCCTTCTCGAACGCGGCCTTGTAGGCTTTGGTGATCTCCTTGAAGAACTTTCCGTCATGGCTGCGGCTCTCGCCGCGCACATGCACGTAGTCGGTGACGACGTTGGTGGCATCGCCCGCGGGGCGGCCCTCGCCGCCGGTGACGGGGCCGACATTGCTGGTGCCCATCTTTGCGCTCGCGCCCTTGCCCTTCACCACCTTGCCGAACCAGCCGCCGGCCTTCACGTCCGCAAGCGCGAGCGCCATGATCATGGTCGAGGAGATGCCGCGCTCCGGCGCCACGCCGGCATGCGAGGCGCGGCCCATGATCTCGACGGTCCAGCGGTCGGCGCCGACCGCGCCGATGATGACATTGGAGGCCGAGCCGCCGTCATAGTTGAACGCCATCACGGGCGCGCCGAGCTCGTCGAGCTTGACGTGGCGCGCGCCATAGAGGCCGCTCTCCTCGCGCACGCAGAACAACAGCGTGATCGGCGGATGATCGAGCTTCTGCTTCTCGAGCTCGGCCGCCAGCGTCACCAGCACGCCGCAGCCGCAGCGGTTGTCGCCGCCGAGCGCGGTCTTGGCTTCGTTGACGATCTTGCGGCCGGACTTTTTCGGCTTGGCGCCGGCGCAGAGCGGCACGGTGTCCATGTGAGTCATGAACATGATGCGCGGCTGGTTGTGCAGCGCGCCGCGGCCGGGCAGGTCGACAATGAGATTGCCGGTCTCGGTCGGCACCGGAATGCGCGTGTTGGCATCGTCGAGCCGGATCGCCTTGGCCGGCACGCCGGCCTCCTTCAGCGCGGCGGTGAGCTCGCGCCCGATCGCCGCCTCCTGTCCGGTGACGCCCTCGATCGCGAGGAAGCGCATGAGACGATCGGTGGCGGCTTTGGTGTCGACGGGCATGATTCAGTCCCTTGGTGCATCAACTCGTAGGATGGGTAGAGCGAAGCGAAACCCATCGAGCCATGCACGAAAATGATGGGTTTCGCTTCGCTCTACCCATCCTACGAATTCGCCGTCGTATAAGTCAAAAAGATCACGACGCCGAGCGCCAGCGCGGCGGCCATGAACAGCAGCACGGCCGGCAAGCCTGCGAACGCCGCCACCGCGCCGGTCACGGACTGCATCAGCGCAGTGCCGAGGAAGAAGGCGAGATTGACCGCGGCGAGCGCCTTGCCCGCGACCTGCGCGTCGACGAGTTGCCGGGACATGCCGAACAGCAATGGCTGCGCCGAGGTGAAGAGCCCGATGAGCACGAACAGTGCCAGATCATAGCTCGGCGGCATGACGGTCACGCCGAACAGCCATGCGACGGCGAGGTGCGGCGCGCCCAGTGCCATCAGCGCGAGCAGCACCGCGGCGAATCCGTGCGTGCCTGCGACCAGCGCGCGGCGACGACCGAGCCTGCGGTCGATCATGCCGACCAGCAGCGGTCCTGCGATCATCGCCAGCGTGAACGCGCCGAGCTGGTTGCCGGCCTCGATCCGCGTCAGTCCCTTGATCTCCATCAGCCACGGCCCGCCCCACAGGCCGCGCAGCACCAGCGAGCTCGCCAGCGACACCAGCGCCAGCGCGATCAGGCCGCGCAGCGGCCGCGACAGGCCGAGCCTCACCACCTCGATCATCTGCGACAGCGCCGAGGAATCGTCCTTGTGATCGGCCGGCTGGCTCGGCACCAGCACGAACACCGCGAGCGCGACCAAAATGCCGCCGATCGCGGAGATCCAGAATCCGGCGCGCCAGCCGTAGGTGTCGATCACGAAGGCGAGCGGGCTCGACGACAGCAGCATGCCGATATTGCCGATCGAGAGGATGGCGCCCGACCACAAGCCGAACCGCGCGGCCGACAATTGCTTGGCCGCGAGCGTCATCGGGCACATCAGCATGCCCGACGTGGCGACGCCCAGCATCAGCTGTCCGACCGCAAAACTCTGCGGTCCCGTCGCAAACCCCGACGCCACCGCGCCGAGCACGGTTCCCGCCAGCAGGCTCAGCGACACCGGGCGCACGCCGAACCGGTCCATCGCCGCGCCGACCGGGATCTGCGCAGCGGCGAAGGCGAAATGATAGACGGCGGTGAGGCTCGCCAGCGCTTGCGGCTCGATATGAAAATCCGCCGCCATCAGATCCAGGCTCACGGCCGGTATCGTGCGCAGCAATGTCGAGAGCATGTGGCCGCAGGCGAGCGCAACCAGCGCGAAAATCAGCGCGCGGGTGGCCTCGCCCGCGTCGTCGGCAGTAGTCCCCATCGGCGTAGCGTCCCGGCAATTTTCGTGTCGGCGTTACACGATCGGGGCGACCGTGCCAAGGTGATGCCAAGGGGATACCAAGTGAATACGAAGGCAAAAGGCGTCGCGACATGGCACCGATGCGCGGGCGCAGTCAGGCCATGTCGCGCGCTGGCGTAACGCCCTGGTCAGCCGACCCGGGGATTGACTACGGAATAGCCCCGCAATGATCGCGCATGGATGCGGGTGGCCCGGCCGCCCGAATTGCCGTCATAGGCCATCCAGACATCGCCGCTGACATGCTGCTCGAGCACGAAGACATGCCCGTGCCGTGCGGCGACCATGCCCGGTGCGGGCTGCGTCCTTGGAAAGCGCAGCCAGTTGGACGCCAGGTTCAATCCCGGCACGATGCGGCCGAACACGCGGATCGATGCCGCGCAGCCGCAGAACGAGTGCGGGCAGCCGGCAGGGCGGCCGCCGACGATACGGCCCCTGTCTTCCATACTCGCCATCTGGATCGTGGTGGCGCGTCCCGTCACCTCTTGCGGGGCGTGAACGCGCAATACGGTCGCGCGCACATTCGAGCCGGAGAAGTCGCAGGGCATCGTGACGTTGCATTCGCGCGGCACCGCGAGGTTGGGTCGGAAGGGACGTGCCCCGGCGGCGGTGGATGAAATCGCGATAATGAAAGCAACACCAAACGCAACATGGCAACGCATCGCAGGTCTCCACGTTCAGGAAGCCCGCCCCGCCGCAGAGACAAAATAATCTTGGACCAAAATACGACGCTGCGCCCGACTCCGGGCACTTTCGTCGAGTTCCACTAACCTGCGTTAAGATTCGGTGGGCCTCGCACCACGCGCGTTGCGATGCGGCGAAGGGCGGCGCCTCCGATGTTGCAAAGCAATATCGATCGTCGCAGCTCGATCATCCATCGCGATGAACACACGCAGGGGTGCTCTGCTTGGTTTCCGGTTGCATTCGCGCCGGCAAATTCAGAGAGTGCGGCCTGGAAACGCCGTGGGCGCGCCAGCGTCTGGAAGACGGCTTCCGCCTTGGGGAGAAAACATCATGATGGGTCTATCGTCTGCCTCGCGCAGCCTGTTGCTGGCTGGCGTGGTCTTCACTGCGTTCACGGTTGCCGCTTCGGCGCAGCAGCCCGCGAGCCCGCCCGCCGCGGGCGCCGCACCTGCCGCGCAGCCGCTTCCGCCGGGGTCGCCGCTGATCGGCCGTCCGGACGGCGAGGCCGCTGCAAAGCTCGCTCCCGTCGCGCCGCCGCCGATCCCGGCGCAGGCCGACAAGCTGCCGCTCGCCAAGCTCAAGGTGCCCGCGGGCTTCAACATCGAGGTCTACGCATCGGGCATGACGAATGCGCGCTCGCTCGCGCAGAGCGACAAGGGCACGGTGTTCGTCGGCAGCCGTCTCGTCGACAAGGTCTATGCCATCGCCGACAAGGACGGCAAGAAGGCGGTCAAGGTGATCGCCTCGGGTCTCTATCGTCCGAACGGCGTCGCCTTCAAGGACGGCACGCTCTACATCGCCGAGCTGTCGAAGGTCTCCAAGATCGAGAAGATCGACGAGAACCTCGACAACCCGCCGAAGCCGACGATGATCTACGACAAACTGCCGAAGGACGAGGCGCATGGCTGGAAGTTCATCGCCATTGGCCCCGACAACAAGCTCTACGTCCCGGTCGGCCAGCCCGGCAACAACGTGCTGCACGATGCCGATCACGGCCAGATCCGCCGCATGAATCTCGACGGCTCCGGCGCGGAAGTCTACGCGGTCGGCGTTCGCAACACCGTCGGCTTCGACTGGAATCCCGAGACCAAGCAGCTCTACTTCACCGACAACGGCCGCGACTGGCTGTCGGAGACGGTGCCGGAGGACGAGCTGAACCGCGTCACCAAGGCGGGCGAGGATTTCGGCGCGCCGTTCTGCTACCAGGGCAACATCATCGACCAGGAGCTCGGCTGGGGCAAGGACTGCAAGAACTACACTGCGCCTGTCGGCCTGATGGGCCCGCACACCGCCGCGCTCGGCATGCGCTTCTACACCGGCAGCATGTTCCCGAAGCAGTACAAGAACACGATCTTCGTCGCGCGCCACGGCTCCTGGAACAAGTCGCAGAAGCAGGGCGGTGACGTCGTCGTCGTCAAGCTGAACAAGGACGGCACCGTGAAGTCGATGGAGCCGTTCCTGACCGGCTTCCTCGAGGACAACAAATATGTCGGCCGCCCCGTCGACGTGATGCAGTTGAAGGACGGCTCGCTGCTCGTCTCCGACGACTGGAACGGTGCGGTCTACCGCATCACCTACGGCAAGCAGAAGGTCGCGGCGAAGTAAGAATTGCCGACGCCGATCGGGGGCAGCGCCCGCTGCCCCCGATTTTATTTTGACATGCAAGGATCATCGATGCGCAAGCTCGCGATCACGGTGGCGCTGGCCTCCCTCAGTTTCTCCGCCGGCGCCGAAACCATCCAGGAGCGCGCCGCACCGTGCCTTGCCTGTCACGGCGAGCGCGGCACCTCCGAGACCGAGAACACGCCCTCGCTCGGCGGGCAGCAGGCGCCCTACGCGTTGATCCAGCTCTTCATGTTCCGCGAGAAGCTGCGCGTGTTCGAGCCCATGAACGAGATGGCGAAATCGCTCACCGACGACGATCTGCGCACCTTCTCCGATTTCATCGCGGCGCTGCCGAAGCCCGCGCCGACGGCGGATGCCGCAGATGCCGCACGGACGGCGCGCGGGCAGGCGCTGGCGAACCAGAACCGCTGCAACACCTGCCACAATCCCGACTATTCCGGAAAGGAGAACGTCCCGCGCATCGCGGCTCAGCGCGAGGACTATCTCGCCAAGACGCTCGCCGAATACAAGGACAACACCCGCCACGGCTACGACGCCACCATGGCCGACGTGATGCAGACCGTCGGCAAGGACCAGATCGGCGATCTCGCCTATTATCTCGCGCGGTTCCGCTGAGGGGCTGGGTGTTGTGTATGACGGCCCCGCTGGTCCAGCTTGGCCTTCATGGTTCGCCGGCGATGCAGAGCATCGTCCGGAGACGGCCGCTTCGCGGCCTCCTCACCATGAGGTTTGAAATTTCGACGCGGCCACGGACTGACTCTATCTAGCGGCAACCACTGACCTCATCCTGAGGGCCCGCCGAAGGCGGGCGTCTCGAAGGATGCGCCGCGGGCGAGCTGCCAGCCAAGTTCTTCTTGATGTGACGGCGGCAGGCGACCTACGCCGGCTTCGCCTCGGAATGCTTGCGGCCGATCAGCACGTGCGCGCCGTCGGCCTCGATCCACTCGTCGTGCAGTTCGCCATCGGCAACTGAAAAGACCTGCCCCGCACGATAGGCCACCGGCTCGCCGGTCTGCCGCACGACAAACGTGCCTGAGATCACGAGCCCGCGAATTTCGAAATGATGCCGGTGCCGTCCCTTGCCCGGGCGGGGATCGAGCTTCTGGTACTCGATCTCCTGGAAGCCGTCGGCTCTGAGCTGCTGTTCGAAATCGCGTTCGTTCATGCACCCCTCCCGTCAGGCGGCCGCGGCGGCCGTGCGATGCCGAGGATAGGGCGTTTCTGCGACCGCAGCAAACCGCGGGCAGGTCCATCGCCCGCATGCGCGATCGCGCGCGCCAACGCGTGTTATCGCGCCGCTTCCGCGAGCAGCGCGGTGGGATAGACCGGCTTGGTGAAGAATTTGGCGCCATCGGGCAGGGGGCGCGGAAGCGGGCGGCCCGATATCACGATGATCCGCACGCCGGAGTGCTGCTGACTGGCAAGGTGAGCCAGGTCGACCCCATCCATCTTGCCGACCAGGTTGATGTCGGTGACGATCAGGGCAGGGTGCTTCACTTTCAGCGCCAGCGCCGCGGTTTCTGCGTCCTCACACTGCAGCACGTCGAAATTGCTTTCTTCGAGCAGCAGCGCGAGCATTTCGCGCTGGATGTCGTCATCTTCGACGACGATCGCGGTCGGGCGGATCGGCTTTGACTGGCCCATGATTGCACCTCACTGTTCTTATCATTTGTTAAGTGCGTAGATGCCGAATCCGTTCCGTGGGGTGAATATGGTTCCCCCGGATTTGCCCTTTCTCTCACGTGGGAGTGAATGCGTGACCGACGCTGCGTAGCCGGCGTCGGCCGGCTACAGCTTGTTACGGGGCGCGCAATCCCGCCGGTTCATGCTTGCACGCCGGGGGCCGGAACGCTGTCGGTACGTCCGGGCAGTTGGCCTTTCAGCTTCTCGACGATCGAGAGAAATGTCGGCGGCGCTCCAGTCTTTGCGTCGGTCGAAAGGCCTCCGCCGGATTCGAAGGCGCGTTGTGCGATCTCATAGCCGAGCGCCCGGTAGCTCTCGAATTGCGATTCCGAGAAGAACTGGTTCAGCGTGGTCTCGTGCGGGAAGGTCGCGTGGGCGATCGCATAGCTCAAGACGCCCATGGGCTCCGTGCCGTGCAGGCCCGACTTGAAGTACAGCAGCAGCCCGTCCTTCGCGTCGCCGCCATCAGCCTCGCTATAACGAATGTCGCCAATCGCCCAGTATGGCGCCTGCTCCGCAGGGGTCGGACGTTCTTTGAAGCGCTTCTTCAAAAGGTCGAGCCCATGCAGGTCGATGCGTACGCCGAGATCGATCCAGACCTTGCGCAGCGCGTTGCCGAGGTCTTCGAAGGAATAATCGGGGTCGCAGCCGGCGTCGCTGACCACGATCACGCGGCAGCGCCGGCGCACCATCTCGTAAAGGCCGAGGTTTTCGAAATGTCCGCCGTCGGTCAGGTAGACCCAGCGCTCGGTCTCGCTGGTCAGGCCGAACATCTCCATGAAGAACGGCCGGAGTGCGTTTGTCGGCTTCACCGCCGAGTAATAGGGATTGTCTCCGCGCGGATTGGCGAGCCACCAGCCGAGACGCACATTGAACAGCGCCATCAGGAAGGCGACGCCCGGCGAGGAGTTGTAGCCCATGCTCGGGCTCACCGCCGCGCCTGAGATCGCCATGGCGGTTCCGAGCGTGAGGTTTCCGCCGTAAGGCTGCGGTTGGTTGTCCGTGGCGTAGGTCGTCCGGTATGCACCGTCCGAAAACACCGCGCTGCCGCTGCCGCAATGGAGCGGCGAGAACGTGAAGGGCGCGGCCATCCGCTCCTGCCAGGCCAGGTTCTTGGACGACACGAGGTTGAGCGCTCCGCTGATGACATGGAGCGGCTTCCAATGGGCGCCGGTCGGTTTGACATTATGATCCCAAAGCTCCTGCAGGAGTGGGCTGTCGCGGCCGTCGAAATCCGTAAAGGCGTTCTTCGTCTTGTCACGCTCCTTTTCGCTGCGCGACGCACCGAGGAAGGCACGAACCAGCCGGTTCCGGTAGAGGCCGTGAAGTGAGTAGCGATTGATGCTGAGGACATGCGAGGCCGCGTAGATCAACCCTCCAAGCAGGACGCCCACCACCAGCATGATGGTCCAGGGCATATGGCCATCCGCGCCGGAGGCAAACGATCTGAAAGCCGCGTCCCAGCCGATGGACAGCAGAGCGACCAGGACAATGGCGAAGATCGCCGCCGCGATGGCTGCGAGCGTGTTGAGGCTGAGATACTGGCGCAAGCCTGAAATCTGTTCGGCTGCGGCCTTGGTCTTCGAACTCGCTCCGAGGAGGATGGAGAGCAGGCCGGAAAGACCTCCTCCCGCTGCGAGCGTGGGAACGGTTGCATCACCAAGGTGACTCGCGATCCATCTTGCCGCCGGTGGCGCGCCGACCACGATCCCGAACCACAGGAGCCAGCCGAGATAGGCCAGCGTGAAGAGACCGCTCGACCGCGCCTGAAATTCCAGTCCGACATCCACCTCCGACAGGAACTCGGCAAATGCAATATAGGTCACCTCGGCGACTATGCGCGCCAGCACGATCCAGGGCAGCCCGAGTACGCAGGCAAAGCCCGCTGCCGTGGCGGCAGAGTCGGACGGGTTGATCTTCCAAAGCGCAATCAGTCCCATCGCGCTCAGCAGGCCGAAAGCCGCGCCGGCGACGACCCAGGCAACGGGCTCGAGCACGGGATGCTTGGGGCGCGCCTCAAGCGGCGGCCGGGACGATTTCCCGAAGATGAGGGTCCACAGCGGCGCCAGTACCCAGGACACGGCGAAAAAGATCATGCCGAGGATCGTTCCGCGGATCAGCACCGCCGCGATCGGATGCTCTTTGTTGAATTTCTCGATGAATTCGAAGCCGCTGGCGCGAAGCAGATCCGTGAGCGTCTGCAGACCATACGGACTTTGCAACACGAGGACCAGTAGCGCGGCGCCGACAAGGAAGGGAGCGAGATCGCACAGGAGAAAGCCGGATTGAGAGACGTTGATCCAGCCGCGCGCGGGTCGGTTTGCGACGGAGAAGGACAAGGAAACCAGCAAGCACAGCGTTGGTATGGTCATCACGACCAGGAACCATATCGAACTGTCTTTGATGCCGTGGGCATCGATGAGCGCGAAGTAGAGTGCCTTGGTGACGAGCACCGCAAGGATCATCGGCGGGACGAGCAGGATCCAGTTCAGGAACAGATTGCGCAGGACGCTGGCGACATCGCTCCACAGGTCTGGCGAAAGCGACGAGAAGCTTGGAGAGAGGAAGTGCGAGTTGCGCCGAAGGTTGGAAATCGGCTCTGCCTCTTCGTGATCTCCGAGTGGACCGCGACTGTCTCGCTCGTTGAGTGCTGACACGACCGAGTCCGGCGTGGAGCCATGACCGGTCCCGGTCGTTTTCGCGGCTGCTCCGCGGGGGAGCAGCTTGCGTTGCTGATACAGCCACGCCGACAGCCAACTGCCGATGTACCCGCCTCCCGACACGGTCGAAAGATACTCGAACTGCCGCAGAGCCGAACCCCGCTCCTCGTCCTTGCGTTTCGACGTGACATCCAGCGCGGCAATCCTCTGCAGAATTCCAAGCGCAAACGCCGCGCTGCGGATTCCGCCGCCGGACAGGCATAGCGCCCACCGGTCGTCCGCGTTGAGGGTTTGGTAGACGGTGAGGAGGTCGGGGGCGGCAGCCGTCGGCGGCGACAATGATCCTGGCGAGCCGTCGGCGGACGGTAGCGGAGCTGCACCCGTTAGAAGGTAGGCTGGTGTCGGCGAGGGCTTAGGCGCTGGCGTCGCCGGGACTGGCGCTGCCTTGGCTGCCGGATCGTCCTCTTTCTTCGGTGGGAATGCCAGGGGAGTTCCGGCGAGAGCCCGCCGCTCTTCCCACAGGACCTGCGCAAGGTTCAATGCCCCCATGATACCCTCCCGCTATTTCACCGAGATCGCTCAAGCTTGCGACAACGAGGGCGGCGCGCGTGTGAAGCAATTCACAAACACGCGCAAATTGTCTGGGGATGGGGAGCTGAGCGGCATCGTCGCCCGGCGCGCCGTCACTTCAGCTCCTGCAGCAGCCTTTCCGCCTCGTCGAGCAGCAGTCGATCCTGTCCCGCCTCGGCCTTGGCCGCGCGCGTGAACAGGCCGTGCGTCTGTGCATTCCGGTTTCCTCTCGGCGCCCCTGATCGCCGCGCCCCGCCATGCATGCGGCATCGCGCCGTCCCCTGGATGGCCGGTGCGCTGCATGTCCCGCCATCGCGGGTCCTCGCGCCACAGCGGGGGCTCGCCTGCATCGGAGCCGTGTTGCGGGGGTGGGTGCCGGTCATGGGTTTGCCCCTTGCCGTGCGCCGCCCGGGCCTGTCTCCGCGACGAGCATGTTCGCATGCTGGGTGACGTTGCCGACGATCGCGCGTCCGCCGTCCTGTACGGACAGGTTCTGGACCGTGATCGCGCGTTCGTCGCTGTTGCGGTGGCGGCCCAGCGCCTCGACCTGGGCGGCGAAGGTGCGGGAGAGCCGGGTCAAGGCGCGGGTGACCGTTTCCTGCTGCGGAAGGTCGTCGGTGCAGGCGAGCCGGCAGGCGCAGCGCATCGCCGCCATGTGAACCGAAACCATCTGGGACACCAGCATGGCCTCGATGGAATCCTTCGGCGCGATGTTCCTGATGGTCGAGATCATGAAGGCGAGATTGGTCTCATCGGGCTTCTGGCCGGTCGCGCTCGCCTTGACCAATTGCCGGAGCAGGCCGTGCAGTGCGTCGCGATCGACGGCGCCGAGCGCCTCGGCCAGCAAGCGTTCACCGGCTTGCGGGTCCGGATGGCTGATCGCGATGCGGCGCTTGTAGAGCCTGACCCGCGGCGTCGCGGCATCGCCACTGCGATGGTTTGCCGCAAGCGGCGAGGTGATGTGGGGTTCGAGAGCTGTCGTCATGGGCCAGAGTCCTTTGCTGACGCAGGCGCGCACGCGCGAGCGTTCGCCCGTCGCGCGCGGATGCGGATTTCGGAATATCGATGAAGGGGTTACGCGCAACCAGGTCGTGACATCCATGGCCAGGCCGGCGGGGATGCTGACGCGTGTTGCGACGGTGACATTATGCCCCTGTTTTGCCCGACAACGCAAACGTCGTTGCGGTGTTCGCAAGCCCTTGTTCTCTCACGGGCCGGCTACTGTGCATGGGGTTGTTTTCGAACTTTTTGTTTGGAGAGCACCCTTCGCCTGCCGCGCGGCGGAATGCGGAGCGCTGCAGACGCGCAAACGCGATTGCGTAATCCGGTGCGCCCGCTCATCATGCCCGCACGCGCGGCACCAACAAACATGCACAAGCGGCGCGCGAGGTTGGGAGAGAACGAATGCAACGAACGGCTCGCCTGCTGGCGCTCATCGCCGGGTTATGCGCCTGCGCGCCGACCACTGAAGCCGTCGCGCAGAAATATCCGACGCGTCCGGTCAAGATCATGGTCGGCTTCAGCGCGGGCGGTCCGGTCGACGTCGTCGCGCGCATCGTCGGCGATCGTCTCGGCAACAAGCTCGGGCAGCCCTTCGTCGTCGAGAACCGCGCCGGCGCCAACGGCATGATCGCCGCCGAAGGCGTCGCGCGTGCCGACGCGGACGGCTACACCATGCTCGCCTGCAACTCCTCGACCATCACGCTCAACAAGACGCTGTTCAAGGACATCCGCTACGATCCGCAAGCCGATTTCGCGCCGCTCACCACGGTGGTGTCGGCGCCGCTGGTGCTGGTGGTCAATCCGGAGAACCCCAGGACCGCCGACATCAAGACTGTCGCCGATCTCGTCGCCGCGGCGAAGGCCAAGCCGGGCGAGCTCGCCTACGGCTCAGGCGGCAACGGCAACCTCGCCCATCTCGCCATGGAGCTGCTCGCCCAGAAGGCCGGGATCAAGCTGATCCACGTGCCCTATCGCGGCGGCGCGGCGTCCGAGGTCGGCATTCTCGCGCAGGAGGTGCTGGCAGTGTTCGATCCGCTGTCGGCCGTGCCGCTGGTCAAGGCCGGCAAGCTGCGCGCGCTCGCGGTGTCCTCGGCCGAGCGGCTGCCGGCGCTGCCCGACGTGCCGACCGTCGCCGAAGCCGGCTACCCCGGCTTCGACATCTCGTTCTGGGTCGGCTTCTTCATGCCGAAGTCGACACCCGCGCCGATCCTTCAGACGCTGCACCAGGAGATCGTCACCGCGGCCAAGGATCCCGCCGTCGCGGACAAGCTCGGCTCGCAGGGCGTCGTCAGCGTGCTGACCCCGGCCGATTACGCCGCCAAGATCGCGAAGGAGACGAAGGACCTTGCCGAGGTCGTCGCGGCGGCGAACATCAAGGCGGAGTAGGGGGCGCTGCTTCTGTTTGTCGTCCGCCGAAGCCTCCACGACGTCGTGGCCGGGCTTGTCCCGGCCATCCACGTCCCGACGCGCGGCGCGAAGAACGTGGATGCCCGGGACACGCCCGGGCATGACGGCCCCTTGTAAGGCTCACGCAGCCCCTCACAGCCACAGGATCTGCTTGCGATAGGAGAGATCGTTCAGCAACGGTGCCGCCGGCCCCTGGTGGAAGACCGCGCCGCGCTCCAGCGCGAAGACGCGGTCGGCGAGCGCGAGCACGAGGTCGAGATTGTGCTCGACGATCACGATCGACATGTGCTTGCGGAGCTGGTCGAACACGGCGAACAGCTCCAGCGTCACCGCGGGCGCGAGGCCCTCGAAGGGCTCGTCGAGCAGCAGCAGGCGCACATTGCCGGACATGGCGCGGGCGACCGCCACCATCTGCTGCTCGCCGCCGGACAGATAGTCGGCCGCGACATTCATGCGCTCCTTCAGCCGCGGGAAGGTGTGCAGGATCTGCTCCTCGTCCCAGACGACGCCGTCGCTGCCATCGGTCTTGCGGGCGAGGCGGCCGAGCGCGAGGTTTTCGCGCACCGTCATGCCGGCGAACAGCCCGCGCCCCTGCGGCACATAGCCGACGCCGCGGCGCGCGATGTCGGGGGCAGGCATGCGCACGATGTCGGAGCCGCGATAGTCGATGCTGCCCGAGGCGGCCGGCACCAGGCCGGCGATGGTCTTGAGCAGCGTCGACTTGCCGGCGCCGTTACGGCCCAGCAGCGCAACGATCTCGCCCTCGCGCACGTCGAGCGCGGCGTCGCTGAGGATGTGGCTTTTGCCGTAGAACGTATTGACGCCCTCGAGGCGCAGCACGGTCCCGTGCGCGCCGGATTCCTCCACGCTGCGGCGATGCTCGACGGGAGGAATGCCCTTGCCGGTATAGATCTCCTGCACCCGCAGATCGGCCCGCACCGCCCTGGGGCAGTCGGACATCAGCACCTCGCCCTGGTTCATCACGGTCACCACTTGCGAGAAGCCGAGCACGCGATCGATGTCGTGCTCGACGATCAGCACGGGAATGTTGGCCGCGATGTTCTTGACGAGGTTGGAGACCCGCTCGCGCTCGGCCGCGGCGAGGCCCGCCAGCGGCTCGTCGAGCAGCAGCACCTGCGGCTTCGAGCCGAGCGCGATACCGAGATCGACCAGGCGCTGCCCGCCATAGGAGAGCTCGCCGCCCTCGATCTCCTCGATGCCCTCGAGGCCGAGGAATTTGACGAGCGCGGCGGTCTCGGCGTGGATGTCCTGGTACGCGTCGATGTCGTTCCAGATGTTGAAGCGCATCGGTCGCCGGGCTTGCAGCGACAGGCGAAGGTTCTCGTAGATCGAGAGTCCGCGGAACAGATTGGTGATCTGGAACGAGCGCGCCAGTCCCTGATGGCAGATCGCATTCGCCGGCACGCCAGCAATATCACGGCCCTGCAGGCGGATCGTCCCCTGGTCCGGCGCGTAGAGGCCGGAGACGAGGTTGAACAGCGTGGTCTTGCCGGCGCCGTTCGGCCCGATCAGCGCATGGATCTCGCCGGCGGCAACGGAGAGGCTGGCGTTCTCGACGGCGCGGATGCCGCCGAACTTGCGCGAGACGCCGCTGACCTCGAGCACGGTGCCTTGCAGCGCGTCCGGCCGCAGGAAGTCCGGCAGCGGCAGGCCGTCATAGATCTTGCGCCGGCTCATCGCGGCCTGCTCTTCGGCCGGAGGACGCAGGCGCCGCATGACGAGCGCGCCGATGCCGACGAGACCGCCGGGCGAGTACATCACGAAGGCCACAAAGGTGAGGCCGAACCAGAACAGCCAGTCCGACGTCCAGATCGAGAACAGCTCGCGGAACAGGATGAAGAACAGCGCCCCGAGCGCAGGCCCCAAAAGGCTGCGCATGCCGCCGATGACGACCATGGCGAGCAGTTCGCCGGCAAACGGCACCGAAACGGCTTCGGCGGAGACGAGATAGTTCAGAAAACCGATCAGCGCGCCGGCAAGGCCGGTGACGACGGCAGAGATCACGAACACCGCGAGCTTGTAGCGCTCGACCGGATAGCCCTGGAAGCTCGCACGCAACTGGTTCTCGCGGATCGCCACCAGCACGTGCCCGAACGGCGAGCGCACCAGCCGCATCAGCACGTAGAGCACGGCGAGGCCGATCAATGCGACGACGATGTAGTAGTTCAGCGCGCTGTCGAAGCTGAAGGGACCGATGCCGCCGCGCTTCAATCCGCCGAGCCCGTCCTCGCCGCCGGTGAGGCTCGTCCAGCGAAAGGCAGTGGTGTAGACCAGCGCCGCCAGCGCCAGTGTCAGAAGTGAGAAGTAGACGCCGCGCCGGCGCAGGATCAGCATGCCTATCGCGGTGGAAGCGATGGCGACGACGATCATCGATCCCAGCAGCGGCAGCCAGATCTCGCCGGGGAAGAAACGAAGCTGGATCAGGCCGGCGGCATAGGCGCCGATGCCGAACCAGGCGCTGTGGCCGAACGAGACGAGGCCGGTATAGCCGATGCAGAGGTTCAGCCCCATGGTCGCGATCGCAAGGCCGACGATCCAGGTGCCGGTGTTCAGCGACAAGCCGAACGCCTTCAGCAGGAACGGCAGCGCGACGATCGCGATCGTTGCGATCAGCAGCGGTTGCAGCCTTGCGGGTGTCGCGGCGCGGCTCATTCGAACTTCTCGATGCGCTCGCCGAGCAGGCCGCGCGGACGCACCAGCAGCACCAGGAACATCAGGATATAGACCGAGGCTTCGCCGGCCGCGGGCTCGAAGTGAATGGCGATACCGCGGACCACGCCGACGAGCAGCGCCGAAATGACCACGCCCCAGAAGCTGCCGAGACCTCCGATCACGACCACGACGAAGGCGATGGTCATGATCTCGGCGCCCATGGCCGGATGCACCGTCGTGATCGGCGCGAAGAAGGCGCCGCCGAGCGCGGCCATGCCGACGCCGAGCATGACGATTGCCGTCATGTAAGGCTGCAGCCGGATGCCGAGCGCGGCGACCATGTCCGGCTTCTGAATGCCGGCGCGCACCACGCGTCCGAACGAGGTCTTTTGCAGCAGCAGCCAGATCCCGAGCAGGATCGCCGCGACCACGGCGAGGATCAGCAGGCGATAGCGCGAGAACAGGAAGTCGCCGACGATGACCGAGCCGCGAAAGCTTTGCGGGATCTCGGTCGAGACTGGCGCCGCGCCCCAGATCATGCGGATGGCCTGTTCGGCGACCATCGCAAGGCCGAAGGTCACGAGCAGGCTCAGGATCGGATCGGCCGTATAGAAGCGGCGCAGGATGAAGCGCTCAAAGAGGATGCCGAGCAGGGCGACCGCGAAGGGCGAGATCACCACGGAGGCGCCGAAGCCGAGGCGTTTGGTCAGCTCGACGCAGACATAGGCACCGAGCGCATAGAAGGCACCATGGGCAAGGTTGACGATGCCGCCGACCGAGAAGATCAGCGAGAGCCCGAGCGCGATGAGCAGGTAATAGCCGCCGAGCACGAGGCCATTCACCACCTGTTCCAGCAAGAACTCGAACTGCATGTTGCGTCCATTGCCTTTGATGAAGAACGGCGCCGGCTGGGCCGGCGCCGTGGACGTCTATCGGCTGGGCCCGTTCGTCAGGCCTTCATCTCGCAGGGATTCTGCTCCCTGGTCGGATAGATCGTCTCGAGCGGATCGTTCGCCACCGGCACCGCATCGCCCAGCACCAGCATGTCCCACTGGTCCTTCATCTGGTCCTTCGGCTTGACCGTGAACGGATAGGCCTCCTGCACCAGCTGGTGATCCCAGCCGCGGAAATAGGCCTTGCGCGCTTTCATGATGTCGAACTGGGACTGCTTCTCGAAATAGGCGATCAGCTCGTTGCTATCGGTCGACTTGGTCGTGTTGATCGCTTCGGCCAGCAGCTTCAGTGTGATGTAGTCGATCCAGGCGTGGTTCTCCGGCGGCTTGCCGTACTTCTTGCTGAACGCGGCGACGAAGGCCTGCGACGCCGGGTTGGCCAGCGTGTGATACCAGACCGTCGGCCAGGTGCCGCTGAGATTGCCCGCGCCCGCGGCCCAGGCATCGCCGGTGTTGAGATTGAAGCCGACGAGGGGATAGGGCAGGCCGAACTCGGCATATTGCTTGACGAGATTGGTCACCTGGTTGCCGGCGAGGTTGCAGCAGACCACGTCGGGCTTGGCCTGGCGAACTTTGAGCAGATACGGGCTGAAGTCGGTCGCGTCGGTCGCGATCAACTCGTCGCCGATCAGGTTCGCATCATGCGTGCTGAAGAACGCCTTCGCGGCCTTCAGCAGGTCATGGCCGAAGATGTAGTCGGCCGTGAGCGTGAAGAACTTCTTGCCCTTCACCATGCCCCTCTGCGACAGGGCGGTGCCGACCGCGTTGACCATCACCGTGTTCGGGATGTCGCAGTGGAAGGAGTATTTGTTGCAGTTCTTGCCGCGCAGCGCGTCCGATCGCGCGCCGGTCGAGAAGAACACCTTCTTGTTGCGCTCGGCGACCTGCATGATGGTGAGCGAGGATGCCGAGGAGATCTCGCCGAGCAGCACCACCGCGCCGTCCTGCTCCAGCATGCGCTGCGCCTTGGTCGCGGCGGTCGCGGGGTTGATCGAGTCTTCCGAGAGCAGGTCGACCTGCTTGCCCAGAATGCCGCCCGAGGCGTTGATCTCTTCGGCCGCGAGCTTCACGCCGAGCTGCGCGTAGCTGCCGATCACGCCGAGAAAGCCGGTGAGCGGCGTCAGGTGCCCGATCCGGATCCGTTCGGCCTGCGCCCTCACGATTGCGGGAAACCCAAATGCGGACGCGCCGACAAGGGCGGCGCCTGCCCGTAACACCGTCCGTCGCGGGTAGCGGATCATGTCTGTCTCCTCCCGGGTGCATCGTGCCTCTCTTCAAAACCGGCTATCCGATAATGTGAGAGATGTTCTTTTAATGCTGGAGGATAATCCCGAACGCCGTTGCCGGTGTCAACCGGCAAAATCGCCCTCTGTGCGGAGGTTCAGACTTTCTGCGCGAACGCCTTGTGCGCCCGGTCCTTGGCGCCGAACTCGGCCGACAGGCGGTCGGCGGCGGCCTGCACGACCTGCGCTCCGGCGTGCAGCGCCTGGTTGGAGAGCCGCCAGATCGGACCGGAAATGCCGAGCGCGCCGATCACCTGTCCGGTGAAATCGGTGACGGGCACGGCAACGCAGCGAACTTCCGGATTGAACTCTCCGTCGTCGAACGCGACGCCGGTCCGCTGCACTTCCGCGATCTCGCGCATCAGCACGCCGGCATCGGTGATCGACTTCGGGGTCGACGGCTTCAGCTCCGCGCGATCGATGAAGCGCTTGAGCTGTTCCGGGCGGAGCGAAGCCAGAATGATCTTGCCGAGCGCGGTGCAATGGGCCGGGCGTACCACGCCGACGCGGTCGGTGAGCTGAAACGCGCCGGGGCCGCTGGTGCGCGCGATGACGACCACGGCATCGCCCATTCGCACGGCAAAATGGCTGCTTTCGCTGGTCTGGCGCGACAGCTCCTCCAGCACCGGCGTTGCGACATTGACCATCTCGATCTCGTCGAGCGCGCTTGCGGCGAGCGCGAACAGCGGACGGCCGATGCGGTAGCGCTTGCTGTCCCTCTCCTGGCGGAGGTAGCCGAGCGAGACCAGCGTCTTTGCCAGATGAAACGTCGTGGAGTTGTGCAGGCCGACCAGCTTGCTGAGCTCGGCGAGGCCGATCCCGTCGCGATGGCGCGCCACCTCTTCGAGGATCGAGAAGGCACGGCCGAGCGACTGCACGCCGCCGCCGCGCTGCTTGTCGTCGGCCTCGACGTCGCCCTCGGCGCGCGCAGCGGGGACCAGTTTGGCAACCGCGGCCTTGCGCGGGCTCGCGGGCTTTTCGCCGGTCGTCGGCTTGGTGCGCGATTTCAAGGACAAGGCCCCCTTCTCGTGAATCGTCGTGACTCCGTTGCTGCGAGACTAGCACGCAACGGGCGCCGCCGTGGGCGCGGAGCCAGGCGTTTCCTCAAGCCGGCAGCCTATCACAATATAAATTGACGTACAGCATTATGAGAAATAGGGTGCCCGCGGCCCAGCGATGACCGGCCGCGTTCCTCCGCATCGGTCCACAAGAAGTCGTGGCCGCGAGGGAGACGGGTTGATGTCGAAGAACATGCTCAACGGCGCGCAGGTCATTGTCGATTATCTGATCCAGGAAAAGGTGCCGCAGGTGTTCGGGCTCTGCGGCCACGGCAACATCCAGTTCATCGACGCGCTGTACGAGCGCTCCGAGGAGATCAAGACGATCTCCGTGCATCACGAGAGCGTCGCCGGCTTCATGGCCGACGTCTATTATCGCGTCTCCGGCCGGCCGACCGCGACCTTCACTTCCTGCGGGCCGGGCTCGGCGAATTTGCCGATCTCGCTGGCGAACGCCTTCCTCGATTCCGTGCCGTTCATGGCGATCACCGGCAACGTGCCGACCAGCCAGTTCAACCGCGGCGCCTTCCAGGAAATGTACCGGCATCACCAGGCCGACTTTCCCTCCACTGTGAAGACGATCTGCAAGAAGGTGTTTCAGCCGACGCGCGGAGAGATGGTGCCGCTCGCGGTGCGGCAGGCGTGGAAGACGATGGTGACGGGACGGCCGGGGCCGGTCGTGGTCGACGTGCCCTTCGACGTGTTCATGGAATCCGCGGCCGAGGAGGCGCCGAAGGCGATCGAGTGGAACGCGAACATCTCCAGCCGATGCGGCGCCGACCCTGATGGCGTCGAGAAGGCGGTGGACATGCTGCTGTCCGCCGAGCGGCCCGTGATGCTGGTCGGGCAGGGGGTGCGCTACGGCGGCGCGGCCGACGAGTTGCGCAAGCTCGCCGAGCGGCTGCAGATCCCGGTGGCCGCATCGGCGAGCGGCCTCGGCGCGCTCGACGTCAATCATCCGCTCGCGCTCGGCCTCGTCGCGCGCGCCGGACACTACCAGGCCAATCATGCAACGCGTCAGGCCGACGTGCTGCTCGCGCTCGGCGTCCGTTTCGACGACCGCACATCGAGTTCCTGGATTCCCGGCTATTCCTTCACGATTCCGCCGACTAGGCTGATCCATGTCGACATCGACCCCGAGGAGATCGGCCGCAACTATCCTGTTGCGCTGGGCTTGATGGCCGATGTCCGCACCTTCCTGCGGCAGGTCCATGCCGAGCTCGACCGCCGCGACAACCTGTTCAAGAAATCCGATGCGCGCAAGAAGTGGCTGGCGCAGATCGACGGCTATCGCAAGGAGTGGGACAAGTTCGTCGCGCCCGGCTTCTCGGATGACACCACGCCGATCAATCCGCAGCGCGCGGCCGCCGAGATCGACAAGGCGCTGCCCGAGGATGCGATCCTGGTTTCCGACATCGGCGTGCACCACAACTGGCTGCTCGGCTTCTGCAAGCCGAAGCGCCCGGACTCGCTGATCGGTTCGATGGGCTTTGGCCCGATGGGCTTTGGCGTCGCCGGCGTGATGGGCGCAAAGTTCGCTGCGCCCGATCGTCCCTGCGTCTCGGTGTGCGGCGACGGCGCCTTCTTCATGCACGCCAACGTGCTGGGCACGGCGGTCGAATACAATCTGCCCGTGGTCTGGGTGGTCTGGAACAATTACGCCTATGCTTCGATCCGCGGGCTACAGCGCGGCTATCTCGGAGGGCGCGAGCTTGCCACCGACTTCAAGCACCCCGAAACAGGTGAGCGCTACAACCCCGACTTCGCGGCGATGGCGCGCTCCTGCGGCGTCGAAGGAGTTCGGGTCGATCGCGCCGGCGACCTCGGCGAGGCCATCCGCAAGGGCATCGCCGCCAACAGGCCGTACCTGATCGACGTCGATATCGCCGCCGACGTCAATCCCGCCGGTGCCGGCGTCTGGGAGCTGCCCGGCCTCGGCCAGAGCAAAGCGGGCATCGGCACGCGCTTTCAGCCGGGCTGATCCCGGACTCATCAATCAAGAAACATATCGGGGAGATGGAAATGACGCTCGCAGGCAAGAAGGTCGTCGTGATCGGCGGCTCCTCAGGCATCGGCCTTGCCACGGCGGAGCTTGCGAAGAAGGAAGGCGCTGACGTGATCATTGCTTCGCGCAGCGCCGCCAAGCTCGATCCCGTTGCCGAGCGGCTCAAGGTGACGGCGATCCCGACCGACGTCACCAGCGACCAGAGCGTCGCGGACCTGTTCCGCCGCACCGGCCCGGTCGATCACGTCGTGCTGACCGCGGCGCAGCTTCGCACCGGACCGTTCAAGACGGTTGCGATGGACGACGTGCGCGCCACCATGGAAGGAAAATTCTGGGGCGCCTGGCGCGTGGCGCGCGAAGCGGAGATCCGGCCGGGCGGCTCGCTAACGCTGGTCACCGGCTTCCTCAGCGTCCGGCCGCGGCCGAACTCGGCGATCATCAGCGCGGCCAATGGCGCTCTGGAGTCGCTGGCTCGCGCACTCGCGCTCGAGCTTGCGCCGGTGCGCGTCAACGCAGTGTCGCCCGGCGTGATCGATACGCCGATCCGGGCCGCGATGCCGGAGGCGGCGCGCAAGGAGATGCTGGCGAAGACGGCGGCGGCGCTGCCGGTCGGCCGCGTCGGCATGGCCGAGGACATCGCCCGGCAGATCGGAAGCTTCATGAGCAACGGATTTGCCACGGGTTCGATCGTCTATGTCGACGGCGGCGCGCTGGTGAACTAGGGAGCACGATCATGGCCGAGGAGAGCAATGGCGCCTTCATCCGCAACATCGCCGAGGTGCCCTGGCGCGAATTCCCCAACCATTTTGGCGGTGCGCTGTCGAAGCCGCTGGTGATGCCGGAGACGGCAGGCTCGCGCCGCATCGACTACCGCATCTCGATGTACCAGCCGATGGCCTATGTCGCGCGCCATCATCACAAGGTGCAGGAGCAGGTCTATCACGTGCTCGACGGCGAGGGGCTGATGGAGATCGCGGGCAAGAACCATGTCGTACGCAAGCACGATGTGATCTTCCTGCCGCCCGGCGTCGAGCATGCGATCTCGAACTCAGGCCTGACCGACCTCGTGTTCCTGGTCGTGACCTCACCGGTGACGGACGGCGACAAGCCGGTGTGAGCTAGCTCGAGGACCGCTCGCGCGAAGCCACGCGGATGGCGCGCAGCTTCGCGCCCTTTGTCGCGCGCGCCGCAATCATGCTGCGCGCCTTGCCATGTGCCGAACCACTCTTGCGCAGCAGGGAGGCGAACCGCTTGCGTGCGCGGTTCGCCGACAGCCGTGCCGCAAGCTGCTCGGCCTTGCGCATGATGGTGACGACCGAGGGCGTCAGGTTCACCGGAACCCAGGCGACGTCCTTCGACTTCGACAGGCTTCCGATGCCTTCGCACGGTGCTTCGCGCGGCAGGTCGATCCTGATCGCGAGAGCTTCCGAACGTTCGGTCCAGTCCTCGGCCTTGGTGCCGGTGATGATGCGGACATAGTCGCGCGTCTCGCGTGGCAGTTCGCTTTCCCTGGCCAGCCATTTCTGGATGCGGCCGGGCCCTGCGTTGTAGGCGGCCGCGGCGAGACCGAGATTGCCGAAATCGTCACGGAGCTTGCGCAGGAATTTTGCGGATGCCGGCAACGCCTTCAGGGGATCGAAGGGATCATCGAGGCCGACTTCGGCGGCCGTCTCCGGCATGAATTGCGCGACGCCTTGTGCGCCGGCAGGGCTGACCTCGTTGGAGCGGAAGCGACTCTCCTGCCAGAGCAGGCGCGCGAAGAACGGCACGGGAATGCCGCTGGCCTCGGCGGCTTCACGCAGCGCGTAGCAGAATCTTTCGGTCGGAGTAGCCGGAGCCTGCACGATGGTCTCGACCGAGCGCGGCGGCTCAATCGTCTCCTCGTAGGCCGCGCGTGCGTTCGCAAGTTCAATGGCCTGCACGTTCGCGAGGAAGAGCTCGACGAGGGGAACCAAGGAAGGCCCGCGATCGGCCTTCGGAAGGGAGTTGTCGACGTCTTCTGCGTGCCGGGACGTCGTCGAGCCGACGTCGCACATCAGAATCAGGAACGCAGCGCAAGCCGCGACGAGAAATCGCATCTCGGGAAGAGTCCTCGAACTGTGGGGGAACGACCGGCGCGACCGGTGACGAGGACTTCATTCACCGTAATTGCGGCGAAGCTGCGATTCCGCTGGAGGGCCGGTGTTAGTACGGTGTTCCCGCAGCAAGAACGAGCTGCGTCGGCCCGCGGATCTACGGGGCAGCGGCGCTATGAGCGATATTGCAGGTCAAACCGGCGGCGCCTACGCCTTCGGAAAATCCTTGCGCATCGCGATCTCGGCAGCATCGCCCGGCGACAGCACGGTCTGGTCGAAGGCGGCCTGCGGTTTTGTCATGATGTCGTAGAGCGAGATGCCCTTGATCGGCTTGCCCATGAGCTCGCGAACGCAGTCGGCGAGCGTGCCGTTGTAGACCATATAGGGCGGACCGCGGTCCTTCTGCCTCTCGCCCTTCAGCGATGGCCATTTCTTCAGCTCGGCCGGCGCGTCATATGCGATCGGCGATCCCTCTTTGAACATGCGTTTGGCCCCGGTGGCTTGGATCGCCGAGAATCCTAGAGCCGCCGGGTAAACACACGTTAAAGAATTAGTTAAAATCAGCCGGCAACGAAGGCGAGCAGGGTGCCGTTGGCCTTGGCCGGCGGCACGCAGATCGCAGGTCCGCTCCGCACCGCGGTCGAGCCCAGCGCCTTCTCGGTCGCGGCGAGATCGCCGCTGACCAGCACCAGCGCGGCGCCGCCACGTTCGGAGAGGCCAGCGAGCGGCACGCCGGGATAGCGCTTTCCGAGCTGGTCCAGCGTCAGATAGACGAAGTCGGCGCGCTCGCCGCCGGAGGGGACGGTCACGGCGCCGTCGGCCTCCGCCTTCGGCTCGCGGTCGATCAGCCGGCCGAGATGCGCGGCTTCCTGCGCGGGCTCAGGCGTTGCGATCAGCGTCTGCTTGATGCGCCTCGCCGCGTTGGCGTGTTTCATCAGCTCGGGGATCCAGACAGTCTCACGGGTCTTGTGCTGGCAGGCGAAGATGCGCACGCCGCCGGGCGCCTCGGCGGTCGGCCACATGAAGGTACGGAATTTGGCCGCCGAGATCGTGCCGTCAGGCAGGGTGACGGGACGTTCGAAATCAGTGGGGCCGATCGGCGTCAGGCCGCGCGCACGGATCTCCTCGGCGCCGGCGGCGCTATCGACCGCGGTGAAGGCGATGCGTTCGATGCCTTCGCCGTGCCTGTCGACGAAGGCGCGCGCGGGTGCGTTGTGCTCGGTCGCCACGAGCACGCCGAGCAGCTCCATGTAATCGGGGTCGAACATGATGGTGTAGTTGCCGGTGCCCATATGAGCGCTATGGGTGCCGCGCGGCGAGATCGTGAAGCCGAGCTGCCGATAGTTCTCGGCGGCCTTGTCGAGGTCCTTCACCATGACCACGGCGTGGTCGATACCGATGACGTTCTTGAGGGCCACTGTGATTTCCCCGCGGCAGATGGATTGAGCGGCACGAGCGGCCGATGTCCCTATCTACGCTGGATAATCGATCGAGTCATTTTCAAATCGGCGGGAGATGCGGAAATTTCATTCCGCGAAAAGCCCTGCCGACACGCGATGGCATCAGCGTGCCTGCTCGATATAGGCGGCAAGGATGGCGCGCTCCTCGCTGGTCATTTCGGTGATGTTGCCGGGCGGCATCGCATTGGACCAGGCGGCGACGCGGCCGATCAGGCGGATGTTGCGATGGATGTGCTCGGGCGCGTCGAGCAGAATGCCCTTTGGCGCGGTGACGATGCCGGCCCAGACCGGTTCGGCGGCATGGCACATGCTGCAGCGGGACATCACGATCTCCTCGACATTGGCGATCGTGACCGGCGCCGGCAGCGCACTTGTCTTCGCCTCGCGCGGGCCGGCGGCGGAGAGGAAGAGGATTGCGATCACGCCGATCGCAGCGACGCCCCACACCCACCATGGCGACTTGCGTCCGGCATGACCCTCGTTGAAGAAATGACGGATCACCGGCCCCAGCGCCAGGATGATCGCGACGATGACCCAGTTGAAGCGCGTCGCGTAGAGCAGGGGATAGTGGTTGCTGATCATCAGCACGACCACGGGCAGCGTCAGGTAGTTGTTGTGGACCGAGCGCTCCTTGCTGGCCTTGCCGAGCTTGGGGTGTGGCGCTTTCCCGGCGACCAGCGCCGCCACGATCTTCTTCTGGTTCGGGATGATCAGCGTGAAGACGTTCGCGACCATGATGGTGCCGATGATCGCGCCGATCTGGTTGAAGGCGCCGCGGCCGCTCAGCACGTGGGTGAAAGCATAGGTCAGCGCGACCAGGAACAGATAGCCGCCGATGGCGAAGGGCAACTCGCGCTGTGCGAGCCCGCTGCGGCAGGCGGCCTCGTAGAGCAACCACGCCAGCGCGAGGCTGAAGAAGCTGAACAGCCCGGCCTGGAACGGCGTGAGATCAAGGATCGACTTGTCGACCAGGAACAGGTCGGCCTCGAGATAATACACCACCACCATCAGCGCGAAGCCGGAGAGCCAGGTGGTGTAGGCCTCCCATTTGAACCAGGTGAGCTCGTCCGGCATCTGGCTGGGGGCGACCAGGTATTTCATGATCCGGTAGAAGCCGCCGCCATGGACCTGCCAGGCCTCGCCCTGCACGCCGTCCGGCAGGTCACCCCTCGGCTTGAGGCTGAGGTCGAGGGCGATGAAATAGAAGGAACTTCCGATCCAGGCGATCGCCGCCACGACATGCAGCCAGCGGAGCAGCAGGCTGGCCCATTCCGATATGATGGATCCCCACATGATCACCCCATCAGGTGCGACATGGACGCCGCAACATTCATGACCGCAATCGCGGCCGCTCCCTTGCAATGTGTCGCACCTATCGGCGCTGTTTTCCAGTACGATAGGCTGCGGCTCATGCACATCATGCGGGCATGAGCTGATGTGGGACGCGGCAGGTGTCTTGCCTGTCGCAGATCAATTGCGGGCGATTCGCGTTGATGCCGTGGACGCGGCAGGCCGAAAGGAAGACGACGTGAAAAACAGGATGTCGACTGCAGTGTTGTCTGTCGCCGTACTGGTCGCGGGTGCGGTTATTGCGCAGGCCGAGCCGGTGCTGCAGGGCAAGGACGCCTACGGCGACTGGCAGACCGACAAGCCGGGCACTGTCAGGTTGATCCGGCCGCAGGATCTGGTGCGGCCGGGCGCCACGCGGTCGGTTGCGAGCTTCGCGCGCGTGGTGCCGCGGCCGCCGGATGCCTCGCCGCAGGTGCCGGCGGGTTTCAGGATCGAGCTGTTCGCCGAGGGCCTGCGCGCGCCGCGCATCATACGTGTGGCGCCGAACGGCGATGTCTTCGTCGCGGAGACGCGGGCGGGCAGCATCCGCGTGCTGCGCACCGGGGAGGGCGGCAAGGTCGCGACCAACGAGGTCTATGCCAGCGGCTTGCGGCAGCCGTTCGGAATCGCCTTCTTCCCGAGCGGCGACAATCCGCAATGGGTCTATGTCGCCAACACCGACAGCGTCGTCCGCTTTCCCTATCAGGCCGGCGATCTCAAGGCGCGCGGCAAGGCGGAGACGGTCGTTGCCAGCCTGCCGCATGATGGCGGCCATTCCACCCGCGACATCGTCTTCACGCCGGATGGCAAGCGCATGCTGGTCTCGGTCGGCTCGCTCAGCAACGTCGCCGAGGGCATGGGCACGCCGCCCGGCGGATTGGAGGCATGGTCGAAGGCGCAGCCGCTCGGCGCGACGTGGGCCAGCGAGCTCGAGCGCGCCGCGGTCCTTGCGTTCACCCCCGAAGGCAAGGAGCGGAAGGTTTACGCCACCGGCATTCGCAATTGCGTCGGCCTTGCAATTCAGCCGCAGACCGCGCTGCCCTGGTGCTCGACCAATGAACGTGACGGTCTTGGCGACGACCTCGTGCCCGACTACGTCACCAGCGTGAAGGAGGGCGCGTTCTACGGCTGGCCGTGGTTCTATATCGGCGGCAACGAAGACCCGCGCCATGCCGGCGCGCGGCCGGATCTCAAGGACAAGGTGACCGCGCCCGACGTGCTGATCCAGCCGCACTCGGCCTCGCTCGGCATGACCTTCTACCAAGGCTCGCAGTTTCCGCCCGAGTATCAGGGCGAGGCCTTCGCCGCCGAGCACGGCTCCTGGAACCGGTCGAAGCGCACCGGCTACAAGGTGATCCGCATCAAGATGAAGGACGGTAAGGCGACGGGCGAGTACGAGGATTTCGTCACGGGCTTCGTGGTGAGCGACACCGAGGTTTGGGGCAGGCCGGTGGGCGTGGCGGTGGCGAAGGATGGATCGCTGCTGGTGTCGGAGGATGGCAACGGCACCATCTGGCGGGTGACAAGCACGCCGCGGTGACGCTGCACCCTCTCCCCTTGCGGGAGCGGGTGGCTTCGCGATACCGAAGCCGGGTGAGGGTTTCTCTCCGCGAATCCATCTCGCTATGAGTTCGTCGATAGAACCCCTCATCCGGCGCCATAGCCGAAGCTTCGCTTCGGCGTCTTTAGGAGACGGCGGCCCCAAGGCCGCCTATGCCACCTTCTCCCACAAGGGGAGAAGGAAGATGAAAGGCCTAACCCCTTCTCACGCTCGCGCCACCGTCCACCGGCAGCGTCACGCCTGTGATGAAATTCGCTTCATCCGACGCCAGGAACAGCGCGGCGTTCGCGACGTCCCAGCCGGTGCCCATCTTCTTGCGCAGCGGCACCTTGCTGTCGCGCTCGGCCTCGACCTCGGCGCGGGTCTTGTGCCATTCGCGGGCGCGGGTGTCGACCGCCATCGGCGTGTTCATCAGGCCGGGCAGGATGACGTTGGCGCGGATTCCGTATTCGGCGTTCTGGTAGGCGAGCTGCTCGGTGAAGGCGATCATGGCGGACTTCGTCGCCTTGTAGGCGACGTAAGGGTAGGTCGTGATCGCGGCCATGGACGAGATGTTGATGATGGCGCCGCTTCCTTGCGCCCGCATGATCGGGATCACCTCCTTTGCCGCGAGAACGCAGCTTTTCAGGTTGATGGCGACGATTCGGTCGAACGCCTCCTCGGTGATCTCTAGCAGCTCGGCGTCGCCGCCGGAGAGACTGACGCCGACATTGTTGTGCAGCACGTCGATCCGGCCCCAGCGCGATTGCGCATCCGCCACCATCGCCTTGATGTCGGCAGACTTCGTCACGTCGGCCTTGAAGGCTGCGGCGGTGCCGCTCTTCGCGGCGATCATCGCCACCGTTTCCTGCGCCGACTCCAGATGATGATCGACGCACAGCACCTTGGCGCCCTCGCGCGCGAAGGTGAGTGCCGTGGCGCGGCCATTGCCCATGCCTTCGCCGGGGCTCTGGCCGGCGCCGACGACGATCGCAACCTTGTCCTTCAGGCGCATCTCATTTCACTCCCGGGATCGGGTACTGCTGAAGTACCTCTTTGTAATAGGGCTCGTTGTCGATCTTCATGGTGGCGAGCACGCGGACCACGCCGCAATAGAAGGCGATGGTGAGGACGAGGTCCACCATGTGCTCGTCGGAGAGGTCTTTCCTGATCTCGGCGAAGGTCGCATCCGACATCGCGAGCTCGCGCACCATCTCGCGGGCGCCTTTCAGGATCGCCCTGGCCAGCGGCTCCAGCTTCGAGGGCTTGCCTTCGGTCTCCGCCATCAGGCCGGCGATGTCGTCGTCGGTGACGCCGAATTCCTTGCCGATCTTCACATGATGGGTGAACTCATATTCCGACTTCTCCAGCCAGCCGACCTGGAGGATCGCAAGCTCGCGCAGGCGCGGGTCGAGCTTGCTCTTGAAACGGATATAGCCGCCTATGCCGTTGAAGGCGCGCGCCATCTCCGGCGAGTTGACCAGCAGCTTGTGCAGGTTGGTGTTGCGCTTGAGCATGTCGCGATATTCGGGCGCGACCTGGTCGGCCTCGAGATAGGGCAGGCGTGCCATTTCTGTATGTCCCTCGTCAGTGTTGCTGTGACTCGCGTTCCGGCGCCTGCAGCGTCACGCCGCCGTCGACCACCAGCACCTGGCCAGTGATGTAGCGGGCGAAATCGCTGAGCAGGAATTTGACGGCGTGACCGACGTCCCAGCCGGTGCCTTCGGTCTTGAGCAGGGAGGCCTTGGCGCGATTGGCGCGGGCCTGCTCGCTCATGCCGCGGGCATAGACCATCGGCGTGTACATCGGTCCCGGGCAGATGCAGTTGACGCGGATGTTGTCGCGGCCGTGGTCGACCGCCATCGCGCGCGTCAATCCGATGATCGCGGCCTTCGAGGTCGTGTAGGTGGTCAGCCCGCGCGGCCGCAGCGCCGAGATCGAGGAAATGTTGACGATCGCGCCGCCCCCAGCCGTCTTGATCATCGCGGGGATCGCGTGCTTCGAGAGCAGGAACATGGTCTCGACGTTGACCTGCATGACGCGGCGGTACTGCTCGGCTGTCTCGTCCACCACGCTGCCACGGCTGCCGATGCCGACATTGTTGTCGAGCAGGTCGAGCCGGCCCCAGCGGTTGAGCGCGGCCTCGACGAGCGCCTTGCAATCGGCTTCGCTGGTGACGTCGCCGCCATGCGCTGCGGCGGTCCCGCTCTCGGCGGTGATCATGTCCACGGTGCGTTCGGCGAGCTTGAGGTCGCGATCGGCCACCAGCACTTTCGCGCCGGCGCGGGCGAGCAGGATTGCTGCAGCGCGGCCGTTGCCGATGCCGTCGCCTGCAGCACCACCGCCGCTGATCAGCGCCACCTTGCCGGCGAGGCCGGCATCATCCTCGGGCCCCCGCATCTCGTTCCATCCCGCTGTTTTTTCCGACGATAGCAATGCCATAGAGGCGAGAGAAGCCCGATGGCCCAGCGCGGATGTCATTGATATCGCGCGGAATTGCATGCCGCCGCGCGGGATCGGGCGGTTCTGAAAGACGGTTTGCGGAACCGTCCTGATACAACTGCGTTTGTTGCGGGGCGTTTCTTGCTTTACGCTTGCGCCCGGGGGCTTCCCAACCGCCAGTGGTCTGCCGATGAATCTGCTTGATCCACAAGGCCCTGTGGCTGCGGCCAACAGCACCATTCTGGTCGATTCCGTCTTCATCATGCTCGTGATCGTGGTCCCGACCATTTTCGCGATCCTGGCCTTTGCGTTCTGGTTTCGCGCCTCGAACACACGCGCGCGCTACCAGCCCGACTTCGTCTATTCCGGCCGGGTCGAGATGGTGGTGTGGTCGATCCCCGCGCTGACCGTGATCCTGCTCGGCGGCGTCGCCTGGATCGGCTCGCACCAGCTCGATCCTGCAGCGCCCGTGCCCGGCACCGGCAGCCCGGTCCGCATCCAGGCCGTCTCGCTCGACTGGAAATGGCTCTTCATCTATCCCGACCAGCGCATCGCCACCGTCAACACGCTCACGGTGCCGGCGGGCGCCGAGCTGAACTTCCAGCTGACTTCGTCGAGCGTGATGAACACGTTCTTCATCCCGCAGCTCGGCAGCATGATCTACACCATGAACGGCATGGTGACGCGGTTGAACCTGCGCGCCGATAACGTGGGCAAGCTGCAGGGACTATCGGCGCATTTCTCGGGTGACGGCTTTCCCGACATGATGTTCGACGTCAACGTGATCTCGCCGCTCGCCTTTCCGGACTGGGTGGCGACGACGGCGAAGTCCGATGCCGTGCTGAACGAGGAGAGCTACAAGAAGCTGATGCAGCAGGGCATCGAGCGCGGCCGGCTGAGCTTTCGTCTCGCAGACCCGCGCCTGTTCGACCTGATCGCGACCCAGCACATTCCCCCGGGGCCCGGGCCGGAGCTGCTATCGGATGCCGGCCGGCCGCACAGTGGAGGCCACGATGCTCGGTAAGCTCGACTGGTCGGCCATTCCGTTCGATCAGCCGATTCCGCTCGCGGCGGGCGGGGTGGTGCTGGTCGCGATCCTCGCGGTGCTGATCTGGGTCGTGGTGAAGGGGCATCTGCCCTATCTCTGGGACGAATGGATCACCAGCGTCGATCACAAGCGCATCGGCGTCATGTACATCCTGCTGGCCTCGGTGATGCTGCTGCGCGGCGGCAGCGATGCCATCATGATGCGGATCCAGCAGGCGGTCGCCTTTCAGTCGCAGGGCTATCTGCCGCCCGAGCACTACAACCAGATCTTCTCGGCGCACGGCACCATCATGATCTTCTTCGTGGCGATGCCGTTCGTGATCGGGCTGATGAACCTCATCGTGCCGCTGCAGCTCGGCGTCCGCGACGTCGCGTTTCCGACGCTCAATTCGGTCGGCTTCTGGCTGACCGCGACCGGCGCGCTGCTGGTCAATGTCTCGCTGGTGGTCGGCGAGTTCGCGCGCACCGGCTGGCTCGCCTTTCCGCCACTGTCGGGACTGTCCTATTCGCCCGGCGTCGGCGTCGACTATTACGCCTGGTCGCTGCAGATATCCGGCGTCGGCACGCTGGTGGCCGGTATCAATCTCGTCACCACGGTGCTGAAGCTGCGCACCAGAGGCATGAACTATCTGCGCATGCCGATGTTCTGCTGGACCACGCTGGCCTCGAACCTCCTGATCGTCGCCGCGTTCCCGATCCTCACGGCGACGCTCGCGATGCTGCTGCTCGACCGCTATCTCGGCTTCCACTTCTTCACGAACGAAGCCGGCGGCAACGTCATGATGTTCATGAATTTGATCTGGGCCTGGGGGCACCCTGAGGTCTACATCCTCGTGCTGCCGGCGTTCGGCATCTTCTCCGAGGTGGTGTCGACCTTCTCCGGCAAGGCGCTGTTCGGCTACCGCTCGATGGTGCTCGCGACCATGGCGATCTGCGTCGTCTCCTTCATGGTCTGGCTGCACCATTTCTTCACGATGGGCGCAGGGCCGAACGTCAACGCCATCTTCGGCATTGCCAGCATGATCATCGCCATCCCGACCGGCGTGAAGATCTACAACTGGCTGTTCACGATGTATGGCGGCCGCATCCGTTTCGCGACGCCGATGCTGTGGTCGGTCGGCTTCATGGTCACCTTCATCATCGGCGGATTGACCGGCGTTCTGGTCGCGGTGCCGCCGGCCGACTTCATGCTTCACAACAGCATGTTCCTGGTGGCGCATTTCCACAACGTCATCATCGGCGGCGTGCTGTTCGGGGCCTTTGCCGGCTTCGAATACTGGTTCCCGAAGGCATTCGGCTTCCGCCTCGACGAGCGCTGGGGCAAGGCCGCGTTCTGGTTCACCTTCACGGGCTTCTGGGTCACCTTCATGCCGCTCTACATCGCCGGCATGCTCGGCATGACCAGGCGCCTGCAGCACTACGACGTCGCGGCCTGGCGGCCCTGGATGATCGTCGCGGTAATCGGGATGGCCGTGCTGTCGATCGGCGTGATCTGCCAGATCATGCAGCTCGTGGTCAGCATCCGCAACCGCGAGGCATTGCGCGACCGCACCGGCGATCCCTGGGACGGCCGCTCGCTGGAATGGGCGACCTCGTCGCCGCCGCCGGTGTTCAACTTCGCCTTCCATCCCGATGTCCGCGGCGAGGACGCCTATTGGGACATGAAGGTCCGCGCGCAGCAGCAATCGCTGGAGCATGAGGACCCCGAATATCACGACATCGAGATGCCCAGGAACTCGCCGACCGGCTTCGTCTGCGCGTTCTTCGCCACCATCATGGGCTTCGCGCTGATCTGGCATATCTGGTGGATGGTGATCCTCGGCGGCCTCGGCGCGTTCGCGACCTTCGTCGTGTTTGCCTGGCGCGACCATGACGAATACGTCATTCCGGCCGAGGAGGTCGCTCGGATCGATCGCGTCAACCTCGAGGAACGGCGCAGCCTCGTCAGCATGGCGGGGGCAATCTGATGTCGATGACCGCAACCGCCGGCCGCGCGCATGCCGATCCCCATCACATCGGCGTCGTCGTCGAACATCCCGGACCTGCATCGAAGCGGATCGTGACGGCCTACGGCTTCTGGGTCTTCCTGCTTTCCGACATCGTGATGTTCTCCTGCTTTTTCGCGGCCTATGCGGTGCTGCACGGCCAGACCGCAGGCGGCCCCAGCGGCGCGGAGATTTTCGAGCAGCGCAACGTCGCGATCGAGACGGTCTGCCTGCTGCTGTCGAGCTTCACCTGCGGCATGGCCAGCATCGCGGCCGACGTGCGCAACCGGTTCTGGTTCTATCTCGGCATGACCGTGACCTGCGTGCTCGGGCTGATCTTTCTCGCCATCGAGTTCAGGGAATTCGCCGACCTCATCGCGCGCGGCTATGGTCCGACCCGCAGCGCCTTCCTGTCGTCGTTCTTCTCGCTGGTCGGCTGCCACGGCCTGCATGTCTCCGCCGGCGTGCTCTGGCTGCTCACCATGATGGCGCAGGTGTTCGCCAAGGGCTTTCGCGCCGACGTCCTGCGCCGGATGATGTGCTTTGCGCTGTTCTGGCACGCGCTCGACATCATCTGGGTCGGAGTCTTTTCCGTCGTCTACCTGCTCGGGAGTGCCGCATGACCGATCAGACGCATATTCACGGCGAACGCGACCTTGCACCGGGCCAGGACGAGCAACACAGTGTCGGCGAGCGGATCCTGGGTTATGTCGTCGGTCTCGCCCTGGCGCTGCTGCTCACCGCGACATCGTTCTTCATCGCCGGCACCGATCTGGTCTGGCAGCCTTCGATCCCCGTCGCGTTGATCGTGCTCGCGATCGCGCAGATGGGCGTGCACCTCGTGTTCTTCCTGCACATCACCACGGGCCCCGACAATACCAACAACGTGCTGGCGCTGGCCTTCGGGCTGCTGGTGGTGTTCCTGGTGGTTGGCGGCACCGTCTGGATCATGTCGAACCTGAACGCCAACATGCCGCCGATGGATCAGATCATGATGCGCCAGTAGGGGCGCGCTGTGATGCGCTGCGTCGTCATGGCCGGGCTTGTCCCGGCCATCCACGTCTTGCTCCTCGGCGCCAAGAACGTAGATGCCCGGGACAAGCCCGGGCATGACGGCCGCGGCAGAATCGGCCTTCACGTCCGCACAAAAAAGAAGAGCCGCTTGTGGATGACAAGCGGCCCAAGTCTAGGGAGGAAACGCCCGAGCAAAAACAATCCAAACCGGATTGCTGCCAAGGAACGCTCGCGCAAGGCGCTAGCGTACCTATAGAGATGGGGCATCTCCCGCCGAAGTTCAATTCCGGATCAATACGGTCTAGGACTACCACTCACGGCTGCGTGAACCGATTGTTCACTTTGGCCGGCGGCAGTTGTAGGCCTTGCGGAAGCCGGCAGCCTGGGCGTCGTCCTCCGAGCAGAACCAGCGGTCCGGCTTGGTGGTCGCAGGATAGCTGGGGCAGCCCCGCAAGTGATAGATGCCGATGTTGCCGGTGACGCGGGCGCGGACCGCGAGCTTGGCCTTGATGCTGCAGCTCGGCGGCATCGTCAGCTCCTCGGGAAACAGCACGGCGCGAATCTCCTTGTCGCGATCGGAGCGGCAGGCGGCGCCCAGCAGCGCGCCGTCCTTCTTGCCGCTGCGGAAATCTTGCGGTGCAACAAAGCAGCCCTTCCAGATCCCGGCCGACGCCGACTTGGCGTCGGTCGCGGCCGGCTTGACGTTCGCCTTGATCGGCTCGCGGGCGATGGCATAGCCGAGCTTGACCAGTTGCTCGTTCAAGCTCGTCTTGTCGCCCTCGGCCGTGCAGATGGCGCGGTGGCGCTTGCCGAAGCTCTTTTCCGGACCGACGTCGTCGCAGCGCACCGAGCGCTTGTTGATCAGCTTCGCCAGCTGGTCGCGGGCCTCGATGCCGCAGGTCCAGGTATCGGCGTGATCATCGATGCAGACCTGGTCCAGCTCGGGTGCGTCGACGCCGTCGAGCCGGTAGGTGACGTCGCCAAGCTGGATCGAGTTGCCGTCGCGGACCGTCGCGGCGGCGGTCAGTGCGGAGGCGGGGGTCGAAATGACCGCAAAGCCGGACAGGGCGAAAAATGAAACGAGCGCAAAAGCGCGGGCGGCGGCAAAGAAATTCCGGAGGGACATAAGGTCTCGCTATCGATGGCTCGTGCGCCCTGTTCCTAGCATCCGGATGTGGCGATACCAATGGTCTGCGCCCTGCGAAGTGCGACATTCCGGCCCCACGGCTTTACTCGGCCGCGGCTCTGATCCTATCGTTTGTGCAGCCTTTCGGACCTCGAAAGGCCGAATCGCCCGGGAAGCGGCGAGGGGAGGAAAAGGTTGCGATGAAAGACCCCGTGGACGTCCTGATCATCGGCGCCGGCGCATCTGGCGCGGCGGTGGCGTGGTCGCTGGCCGAGACCAAGATGCACATTCTCTGCCTGGAGCAGGGTGGCTGGATGAACCCGGCGGAATATCCCAGCACGGGCCGGGACTGGGAGGCCAAGTTCTACGGCGAGTGGTCGTCGAGCCCCAATGTCCGCGGCCGTCCCGAGGACTATCCGATCAACGACGATAACTCGCCGATCAAGGTCGTGAACTACAATGCGGTGGGCGGCTCGACCGTGATGTACACGGCGCATTGGCCGCGGCTGCATCCTTCCGATTTCAAGGTGAAGACGCTCGACGGCGTCGCCGACGACTGGCCGATCGACTACGACGCGCTGACGCCGTTCTTCGAAGAGAACGACCGCATGATGGGGACATCAGGCCTGTCGGGCGATCCGCTGTCGCCGCTGACGCATCCCCCGATGCCGCAGCAGCCGATGGGATTGTCCGGTGCCATCATCGGCAAGGCCATGAACGAACGCGGCTGGCACTGGTGGCCGTCGGACACCACGGTCGCGACCATGGACTATGAGGGCCGGGCGCGCTGCATCAATCTCGGCCACTGCACGCCGGCCTGCGCGCAGGGCGCGAAATCCTCCACCGACATCACCTATTGGCCGCACGCGGTCCGCGCCGGCGTCGAGTTGCGCACCCATTGCCGGGTGCGCGAGATCACCACCGACGAGAACGGCATGGCCTCGGGCGTGGTCTATTACGACAAGGACGGCGTCGAGCAGTTCCAGCCGGCGCATGTCGTCATCATCGCCTGCAACGGCGTCGGCACGCCGCGCCTGCTGCTGAACTCTGCGTCGGGGCGTTTCCCCAATGGCCTCGCCAATTCGTCGGGCCTCGTCGGCAAGAACCTGATGTTCCACCCCTATGCGCAGATCTACGGCTTTGTGAAGGAGCCGACCGACTCGAACCGCGCGCCGCCGACCTGCCTGTGGAGCAAGGAGTGGTACGACACCGACCTGTCGCGCGGCTTCGTGCGCGGCTATGGCGTTCAGTTCGTGCGCGGGGCGGGGCCGGTGTTCGAAGCCGTGGTCAGCGAGCAGAAGGGCATCCTGCCCTGGGGCGAGGATCACCACCGCGTCTTCCGCAAGCTCAACGGCCATCGGCTCGGCTTCTCCGCGATCTGCGAGGATCTGCCTGAGGAGCACAACCAGGTCACGCTCGATCCCGTCCTGAAGGACAGCCACGGCATTCCCGCGCCGAAGATCGATTACACCATTAGCGAGAACAGCCGGAAGATGATGGAGCATGCGCTGGCGCGCGGCCGGGAGTTTCTCGAGACGGCTGGGGCAACCGACATCTGCGTCAACTCGCCGATCCCGTGGGGCGGCTGGCATCTGCTCGGCACCGCGCGGATGGGCACCGACCCCTCGCGCTCCGTGGTCAACGAATGGGGCCGCTCGCACGATGTGAAGAACCTCTTCATCGTCGACGGCAGCATCTTCGTCACCTCGGGCGGTGTGAACCCGACCTCCACCATCCAGGCCCTCGCGCTGTACATCGCCGACCAGATGAAGCAGCGCCTCGCCAATTTGTTCGACTAGAGGACCGACATGTCCGAGCAGATCACCCTCACGCCGCGGCAGCGACAGGACTTGCGCACCATCGCCGCGATGATCGTTCCGCCGAGCGAGGAATACCGCGTCCCCGGCGCCGATGACGACATCATCCAGGCCGACATCATCGCAACCCTCGGCCGGGACGCCAGGTTGGTCGCGGCGGCGCTGGATCATCTGGCCCGGCTCGCCGGCATGCCGCTCTCCGACCTCGAACCAGCCGCGCGCGAAAATGTCGCGCAGCAGTTTCGCATCGCCGGCGGCGCGCCTGCCGCAACGCTCGTCCGCGTCGTGCTGCAATGCTACTACCGCGACGACCGCGTGCTGCGCTCGCTCGGGCTCGAGCTGCGCGCGCCGTTCCCCAAGGGCTATGTGCTGCCGGACGGCGACTGGTCGCTGCTCGATCCGGTCAAGGCGAGGGCGGGCACGCTGCGGCGGGCGACCTAGCCACCTGGGTAGTCAAGCACTGGCAGGGCAGCCTTGCGCTCCCGGCGGACACTTGCGCGGCAGGGAACAGGCCACCATTTGTGTGAGCCTCAAGGACTCTTGCCATGCTGGATTTTACCTCAGACATCGCTGATGACGTCGCGTCATCGCGAACGACAGCGGCTGCGCCGGCGGATGACCGGGCGCTGCTGGACGCCTATTCCAATGCCGTGATCGACGTTACCGACCGCGTCGGCCCGGCGGTCGTGCGCGTCGAGACCGGTCCCAAGGTGCCGAACGGCCGCGAGCGCGGCGGGCTCGGCTCGGGCATCGTGATCTCGCCGGACGGGCTTGTCCTCACCAATAGCCACGTGGTCGGCTCTTCGAAGGAGATCCGGCTGCGCGACGTGGAGGGTCATGTCGGCGATGCGCAGGTGCTCGGTGTCGACCCCGACACCGATCTTGCGCTGCTGCGCGCCAATGGCGTGCGCGACTTGCCCTATGCCGCGCTCGGCAACTCCAAGACCTTGCGGCGTGGCCAGCTCGTGATCGCGATCGGCAATCCGCTCGGCTTCGAATCGACCGTGACGGCCGGCGTGGTCTCGGCGCTCGGGCGCTCGATCCGCTCGGTCAGCGGCCGCACCATCGAGGACGTGATCCAGACCGATGCTGCGCTCAACCCCGGCAATTCCGGCGGGCCGCTGGTGTCGTCGAATGCCGAGGTGATCGGCATCAACACGGCCATCATCAACGGCGCGCAGGGCATCTGCTTTGCGGTCGCCAGCAACACCGCGCAGTTCGTGCTGTCGGAGATCATCCGCCACGGCTATGTCCGCCGCGCCTATATCGGCGTTGCCGGACAGACCGCCCCGGTCCCGCGGCGGCATGCGGTGCTGGCCGGCGTCGAGAACAAGATGGGCGCGCTGCTGATGCAGATCGAGCCGGACGGCCCCGCGGCCAAGGCGGGCCTGTTGCCCGGCGACGTCGTGATCAGGCTCGACGGCGTCGAGATCAATGGCGTCGACGATCTGATCCGGGTGCTCGACCGTGACCGGATCGGCCGGCGGCTGGCCATGGACGTGCTGCGGCTCGGCCGCCTGCGGGGGATCGACATCGATCCCATCGAGCGCAAGCCGGCGCGCTAGCGTTACGCGCCCGGGAAGGGGTATGACGGTGTCATGCCCCGTTTCCGGAAACCCGCCGCATGATGCCGGCGCACGAGACCTACGACGTCGTCGTGATCGGCGCCGGCGCCGGCGGGATGACGGCGGCGGCCGTTGCCGCGGCCGAGGGCCTGCGGGTGCTGGTGATCGAGAAGACCGCCTTTGTCGGCGGCACCACGGCCTGGTCCGGCGGCATGGTCTGGATTCCCGCCAATACCAAGATGAAAGAGGCGGGACTGTCCGACAGCATCACCGATGCCGTCCAATATCTGTCGGGCACGGTCCCCGAGCCCGCCAATGCCGGCTTGCGCGCTGCCTTCCTGGCGCGCGGGCCGGAGGCGGTCGCGTGGCTCGAGGCCAACACCGAGGTGCGGCTCCAGTCCGTAAAAGTCTATCCGGATTATTATCCGGAGCGGCTGGGCGCAACGTCGGGCGGCCGCGTGCTGGAGCCGGTGGCTTTCGACGGCACACGGCTCGGCCAGGCTTTCGCGCGGCTGCGGCCGCCGTTGCCGGAATTTACGCTGTTCGGCGGGATGATGGTCAACCGGCTCGACATTCCGCATCTGCGGCGTGTCGGCAAATCGCTGCGCTCGACCTTGCGGGTAGCGCGGCTGGTTTTCGCCTACGCGTTGCAGCGGCTGCGCAGCCCGCGCGGCACGACGCTGCATCTTGGCAATGCGCTCGCCGCGCAGCTTTACGCCTCGCTGCTGGCGCGGCAGGTCGAGATCCTCTTCAGCGCGGATGTCGAGGATCTCTCGATGCAGGGCGATCGCGTCGCCGGCGTGGTGATCCGTCATGGCGCGCGCGATCGCCTGATCGCGGCGCGCCGCGGCGTGGTGCTGGCGACCGGCGGCTTCTCGCACGACGCGAGTTTGCGGAAACGCTTCTTCCCGCCTGCCGCCGGATTTGTCTCGGCCACGAGCACGTCGGGCACGGGCGACGGGCTGCGGCTTGCGGCGACGGCCGGTGCCGCGCTCAATACTGACGCGACCAGCCCTGCCTATTGGGTCCCTGCCTCGCTGTTCCGGCGCGCCGACGGCAGCCGCGGCGTGTTCCCGCACACGGTGACCGACCGCGCCAAGCCGGGCGTGATTGCCGTCAACGCGGCCGGCCGGCGCTTCGTCAACGAGGCGCTGTCCTACCACGAGTTCGTGCTTGCCATGCTGCGCGACGGCAATGGCGAGCCGGATCGGCCGTTCTATCTCGTCTGCGACCGCGCGTTCCTGTGGGCTTACGGTCTCGGCCGTATCAAGCCGTTCACGCGTAGTGTCCGACGCTATGTCGCAAGCGGCGAGTTGATCGAGGCACCCGACATCGCGCAGTTGGCGGCGAAGATCGCCATCAAGCCTTCCGTGCTCGCGGCGACGATTGCCGGCTACAACGAAGCTGCGAAGGAAGGTCGCGATACCGAATTCGGCCGCGGCAGCACCTTCTACCAGCGCCATCTCGGCGATGCCGCCCATAAGCCGAACCCTTGCGTCGCGCCGATCCTCCGTGCGCCGTTCTTTGCGATGCGGATCTATCCCGCCGACCTCGGCACCGCGATCGGCATGAAGGTGGATGCGCAAGGACGCGTGCTGCGAGATGACGCCACGCCGATTGCGGGGCTCTATGCCTGCGGCAACGACATGGGCTCGATCATGAACGGCAATTATCCGGGACCGGGCATTACGCTCGGGCCGGCGCTGACGTTCGGGTATATCGCGGGGCGGCATCTGGCGGAGGGCGGGGTGATGTCGATGTTGACGCCAGTCGCCGCCACCACGTCGGTCTAGCCATCTCCGCCACTGTCATGCCCCGCGAAAGCGGGGCATCTAGGACGCCGCGGCCTATCGGTATGATCACAACCGTCTCGGAGTACTGGATCGCCTGCCTTCGCGGGCGATGACACCGAATGTGTGGCGAGCGCGTCCTACAATCTCGTCATTGCGAGCGCAGCGAAGCAATCCAGGCTCCCTCCGCGGAGGGACCCTGGATTGCTTCGTCGCTAGCGCTCCTCGCAATGACGGGGAGAGAGGCTCGCGCCTATCCGCTACTCCGCAGCCGCGGCAAAGCGGCTGTTGTCCAGCTCGGCCTCGAGCCGCGCCTTCTCGGCCGCTGCCAGCTTGATATTGGCTTCCTTGACGTGGCCGAAGCCGCGGATGGTTTCGGGCACCTTCGCGAGCCGTGCCAGTAGTGGGATCTGCTCCGCCTTCAGCCCGGCGATCCGCTGGTCGATCATGGCAAGATAATCCTCGACCAGCTTCCGCTCGGTCCGGCGCTCCTCGGTGCGGCCGAACGGATCGAACGCGCCGCCGCGCAGGAATTTCAGCTTGGCCAGCACGCCGAAGGCGTGGAGCATCCAGCCGCCGAACTCCTGTTTCTGAAGACGGCCGGTCGCCTTGTCGCGCTTGGCGAAGATCGGCGGTGCCAGATGGTACTTCAGCGTGAAGTCGCCATCGAACTTCGCCGACACCTTCTTTGCAAAGCTGCCGTCGGTGTAGAGCCGCGCGACCTCGTACTCGTCCTTGTAGGACATCAGCTTGAACAGGTTTTTCGCAACCGCCTCGGTCAGCTCCGTGGACGCGGGCGAAGCAACGCTCTCCGCCTTCCGCACCTTGGCGACCGCGGCGAGATAGCGGTCGGCATAGGCCTTGTCCTGGTAGCCGGTCAGGAACTCGGCACGGGTGGCAATGATGTCGTCGAGCGATTTCGCCGGCGCGGACGCCCGGGCCTTGAACTGGAGCACGCTGCGCACCCGCGACATGTCGTGGGCGGCAAGGCGTCCCCAGGTGAAGGCGAGCTTGTTCATCTCGATCGCGGCGCCGTTGATCTCGATGGCCCGGAGCAGGGCTTCCAGCGACAGCGGGATCGCGCCCTTCTGGAAGGCGAAGCCGAGCATGAACGGATTGGTCGCGATGCTGTCGCCCATCAGCGCCGCGGCGATGCCGGTGGCGTCGATGATGTCGAGGTTCTTGTCGCCGACGGCATCGCGCAGCACGGTTTGCATCGTGCCCATCTCGAAATCGATGTCGGGGTTCTGTACGAAGCTCGCGGTCGGCTGCAGATCGGCGTTGATATACGCTTTCGTCACGCCGCGCTCGGCGCGGCTGAGCGCGGTCGGGCCGGCCGAGACGATCATGTCGCAGCCGAGGATGACGTCGGCGCCGCCGGTGGTGATGCGGACGGCCGAGATGTCCTCAGGCTTCGGCGCGATGCGCACATGGCTCATCACCGCGCCGTTCTTCTGCGACAGGCCGGTGAAGTCCAGCGCCGAGCAGCCGCGGCCGTCGACATGGGCAGCCATGCCGAGCAGCGCGCCGATGGTGATGACGCCGGTGCCGCCGATGCCGGTGACGAGGATGTTGTAGGGACCGTCGAGCTCACGCGCGGGCGGCAGCGGCAGGTCGGCAAAGAGCTGGCCGGAATCGACCGCCGAGGTCTTCATGCGCTTGAGCGAGCCGCCATGCACGGTCACAAAACTCGGGCAGAAGCCTTCGACGCAAGAAAAATCCTTGTTGCAGTTCGACTGGTCGATCTGGCGCTTGCGGCCGAACTCGGTCTCCAGCGGCTGCACCGAGACGCAGTTGGAGGCCTGCGAGCAGTCGCCGCAGCCTTCGCAGACCAGCTCGTTGATGAAGGCGCGCTTGGCCGGATCCGGATAGAGCCCACGCTTGCGGCGGCGGCGCTTTTCGGCGGCGCAGGTCTGGTCGTAGATCACGACCGTCAGGCCCTTGATGTCGCGCAGCTCGCGCTGCACCGCATCGAGCTCGCGCCGGTGATGGATCGTCGCGCCTTGCGGGAAGTAATTGCCTTCAGGGTATTTGCCGGGATCGTCCGAGACGATCGCGAGCCGCTTGACGCCCTCGGCCCAGACCTGGTGCGCGATCTGCGCGACGTTGAAGGCTCCTTCGGCCGGCTGGCCGCCGGTCATGGCGACGGCATCGTTGTAGAGGATCTTGTAGGTGATGTTGATTCCGGCGGCCGATGCCGCGCGAAGGGCGAGCAGACCCGAATGCGTGTAGGTGCCGTCGCCGAGATTCTGGAAGATGTGCTTCTCGGTGGTGAAGGGCGACTGGCCGATCCAGTTCACGCCCTCGGCGCCCATATGCGAGATCAGGTCGGTGCGGCGGGTCGGCATGCTCAGGGCCATGCCGTGGCAGCCGATGCCGGCCATCGCGCGGCTGCCTTCGGGCACGCGGGTTGACGAATTGTGCGGGCAGCCCGAGCAGAAGAACGGTGTGCGCGCGAGCTTGATCTGCGAGGTGGTGGTGACGGGACTATCGAACGCCTCGAGCCGGGCGAGGCGCTGCTCCAGCACCGGGCTGTGATGGCCGAGCTTGCGCAGGCGCTTCACCAGCGCGCCGGCGACGATGGTCGGCGTCAGCTCGCCCTCGCTCGGCAGCAGCGGCGCGCCGGTCTCGTCGCGCTTGCCCGTGACGGTCGGACGCTTCGAGGCATCGATATTGTAGAGGATGCGCATCAACTGGTCTTCGATGAAGCCGCGCTTCTCCTCGACCACGAGCACGTCCTGCAAACCTTCGGCAAAGCGCTTCGCGCCGCTTTCCTCCAGCGGCCAGGTCAGAGCGACCTTGTAGATGCGAAGGCCCAGGTCCTGCGCGTCCTTGTCGGTGATCCCGAGGTCGGCGAGGGCCTGGCGCAAATCGAGATAGGCCTTGCCGGTCGCGACGATGCCGAGCCGGGCCGGCTTCGAATCCAGCACGATGCGGTCGAGCTGGTTGGCGCGGGCGAAGGCCTGCACCGCGGCCATCTTCGGTCCGAACAGGCGCTTCTCGGCCTCCAGCGGCGGATCGGGCCAGCGGATGTTGAGGCCGCCGGGCGGCATCTCGAAATCATCGGGCAGGATGATCTTGATGCGCTCGGGGTCGCTGTCGATCGAGGCCGAGCTCTCCACGGTCTCGCTGATCGCCTTGAAGCCGACCCAGCAGCCCGAGAAGCGCGACAGCGCAAAGCCGAGGAGGCCGAGGTCGAGATAGTCCTGCAGCGTCGCCGGATTGATGACGGGGATCAGCGCCGCCGCGAACACCTGCTCGCTCTGATGCGCCAGCGTCGAGGATTGGCAGCCATGGTCGTCGCCGGCGAGAGCGAGCACGCCGCCGTTGAGCGAGGTGCCCGCCGCATTGGCATGCTTGAGCGCGTCGACCGAGCGATCGACGCCGGGGCCCTTGCCGTACCAGATGCCGAACACGCCATCGACCTTGGCGCCGGGGAACAGGCCGACCTGCTGGCTGCCCCAGACCGCGGTCGCCGCCAGATCCTCGTTCAGGCCGGGGACGAAGGCGATGTCGTGCTGCTGGAGGAAAGACTTCGCGCGCCACAGCGCGTGGTCGTACATGCCCAGCGGGGAACCACGATAGCCCGAGATGAAGCCGCCGGTGTTGAGCCCCTGAAGCCGGTCGCGTTCGCGCTGCAACATGGGCAGGCGGACCAGCGCCTGCGTGCCGGACAGGAAGATCCGCTTCGATTCGAGCCGGTATTTGTCGTCCAGCTCGACCTGCATCAGCGTCATTTCAGGAGTCCTTGTCGTCTTGCTCGGCGGGATTTTGCGCTGCGGGAAGGGGGTGCGCCTGCGCGACGCGAATTGTGACAGTCAAAGCCATGGACCGGCGAAGTCAATATCGCTGGCCGCATCCGTGGCGGTCCTGTTAGTCATGGCTGCCTGTGGAGAAGACCGATGACCGCAAACGCATTCGAGACCGAGATCACCGAGACAGCAGAGGCCTTGATCGGCCCGTGGCGCAAGCCGCGCCAGATGCTGCAGGCACAAACCTACGACGCGCATGCCTCGATCCACGACGACGCCACCGCGCAGAAGCTCGGCTTCAAGGGCGGCACCATCGAGGGCCCGACGCATTTCAGCCAGTTCGCCCCGCTCGGCGCGCGGCTCTGGGGGCAGGCCTGGTTCGAGAGCGGCTGCCTGTCCGCGCACTACCGCAGCGTCTGCTACGAGGGCGAGGAGGTGCAGGCGATCCTGTCGAAGCCGCTGCCCGGCACGCGCCAGTGCCAGATCCAGATGGTGAAGCGCGACGGCACCGAGGTGCTGCGCGGCACGGCCTGCATCGGCGAGCCGCACGCGGCGACCGCGCTCGAGACCCGCCTCACCGAGCTGAAGCCGCTCGCCGATCCCGTGATCCTGCGCGACGTCAATGTGGCGCAGACCGGCAGGCGCCAGACGGTGCGGATGGCGTTCGACCAGAACATGGGCGACCTCTATCCGTTCTCGCTGCGGCAGAAGCTCGCGGTCATCACCGAGAGCTCGCCTTACTATGCGAGCGGCGACAATCCGTGGCGCAAGCCCATCATCCCGATGGAGATGCTGAGCGTGCTGTTCCAGTACCGCTCCAAGGAGGATCCGCTGCCGGCCAAGGGGCCGGCCGTCGGCCTGTTCGCCGACCAGGAGATCCGCCTGGTCAAGGGGCCGCTCTTCGTCGACGAAGACTACGAGGTCGAGCGCGAGGTGGTCGCGCTCTCCGGCAGCCGCCGCACCGAAAGCGCCTGGGCAAAGACGCGCGTGTTCGACAAGGCGGGCACGCTGGTGGCGACGATGCTGCTCAACATGGCGACGCTGAAGGAGTCCTATGCGCCATATGAGGAGGAGTACCGGCGGCTGTATGGAAATACTGTCCGCTAGAAAACGAGCTTCGCGACCGCTCATCCTCTAGGCAGATGCACGCCGCAAGGCCGTCGCACAGGGAATAAGCAGGCGTCCGCTTCTCGCCTAAGTTTCTGAGCACGCAACGAATTCTCTCGCGGCCCGCGCTTCGCCGTCATTGTACACAATGGCACGCCGCTTGCAGAACTCTCCGTAACGAGAGTTCTCGCGAGGGGCGTGATGTTGAACTCAAGCAAGCCGACACTGGGCGTCATCAACGCCGAGCCCGAGCCGATCAAGCTCGACTGGGCCGCTACCGCGCTCCTCATCATCGACATGCAGCGCGACTTCATGGAGCCCGGCGGCTTCGGCGAGACGCTCGGCAACGACGTCAGCCAGCTCGCGCGCGCGGTGAAGCCGATCGGAGCGGTGCTGAAGGCGGCGCGCGACACCGGCATGCTGGTGATCCACACGCGCGAGGGCCATCTGCCCGATCTCTCCGACGCGCCGCCGGCAAAGGTCGAGCGTGGCGCGCCGTCCTTGCGCATCGGCGATCCCGGCCCGATGGGGCGCATCCTCATTCGCGGCGAAGCGGGCCACGACATCATTCCCGAGCTCTATCCGCTCGACAGCGAGGTCGTGATCGACAAGCCCGGCAAGGGTGCGTTCTACGCCACCGAGCTCACCGACGTCCTGGAAAAATACGGCATCGAGAATTTGCTGGTGTGCGGCGTCACCACCGAAGTGTGCGTCAACACCACGGTGCGCGAGGCCAATGACCGCGGCTATCGCTGCGTCGTCATGTCCGACGGCTGCGCATCCTACTTCCCCGAGTTTCACGAGATGGGCCTGAAGATGATCAAGGCCCAGGGCGGCATCTTCGGCTGGGTCGCGGATTCAGCCGCAGTTCTGGAGGCAATGAAGGTTTCGACCACATAGGGGTATTGTCATGAGCACATTGACGGGGACGGCCGGCAGTTCTGATCTGAACAAGGCTGGATTCAAGCCGGCACTATGGACATCGGGCGACTGGAACGCGTTCTTCGGCTTCGGCACCAACATCCTCGTCAACATGCTGGTGCTTACGGGCCTGCTGCGCTTCGTTCTGAAGATGCCTGATAGCTTGGTGTTCGGCCGCATCCTGCCCGCGCTCGGGCTGATGATGTGCCTCTCCACCTTCTACTATGCCTATCTCGCCTATCGCCTCGCGCAGAAGACCGGCCGCGACGACGTCTGCGCGCTGCCGTCGGGCGTCAGCGTGCCGCACATGTTCATCGTCACCTTCGTCATCATGCTGCCGATCACGCTGAAGACCGGCGACCCGCTCAAGGGCTGGTCGGCCGGCCTCGTCTGGGTGTTCTTCCAGAGCTTCATCCTGATGATCGGCGGCTTCATCGCGCCGTTCATCCGCAGGATCACGCCGCGTGCGGCACTGCTCGGCACGCTTGCCGGCGTCTCCGTCACCTTCATCTCGATGCGCCCCGCGCTCGAGATGTACATGACGCCGCAGATTGGTCTCGTCTGCTTCGCCATCATCTTGGTGAGCTGGTTCGGCGGCGTGAAGTACTGGCGCGGCATTCCCGCCGGCCTCGTCGCGATCGCGGCCGGCATGATCATCGCCTGGGGCTCCAACCTGTTCGGGCTCGGTCTTGGCGGGTTGAGCATCGCGGGCGTCGGAGCTGCCTTCGCCAATTTCGGCTTCTCGGTGCCGATCCCGGCGGTGGGCTACGTCTTCTCCGGCTTCGAATTCCTCGGCATCATCCTGGTCACCGCCATTCCCTTCGGCATCTACGACCTCGTCGAGGCCATGGACAATGTCGAGAGCGCGGAAGCGGCCGGCGACGAATATCCCACCACGCGCGTCCTGACCGCCGACGGTGTCGTCAGCCTGATCGGCTGCTTGATGGGCAATCCCTTCATCAACGCCGTCTATATCGGCCATCCCGGCTGGAAGGCGATGGGCGGCCGCATCGGTTACTCCGCTGCGACCGGCATCATGGTGGTGGTGCTGGCCTGGTTCGGCATCATCTCGGTGCTGCTGGCGCTGGTGCCTGTCGTCGCGATCTCGCCGATCCTGCTCTATATCGGCATGCTCATCGGCGCGCAGGCGTTCCAGACCACGCCGGTCAAGCACGCGCCCGCGATCGTGCTGGCGCTGACGCCGCATCTGGCCGCCTGGGCCAAGTTACAGATCGATACCATGCTGGCCTCGACCATGACGGCGGCGGCAACCGTCGGCGGCATGGCGGCCGACAAGGCGGATGCGGTCAAGGTCGCCGCGGTCGCCGCGCTGCCGCAGCAGGGCGTGTTCTATCATGGCCTGGAGATCATGGGCGGCGGCTCGATTCTCGGCGGCCTCATCCTCGGTGCGATCGGTGTCTTCATCATCGAGCGCGATTTCGAGAAGGCGTCTGCCTTCGCGCTGGTCGGCGCTGTGCTGACCTATTTCGGCTTCATGCACGGCGAAGCGGTCGGCATCGGTGGCGGCTTCGGCGTCACGCCTCCCGTCGCCTTCGCCTATGCCGTGATGGCAGCCGGGATGTACGCACTCAGCCGGCGCACCAGCGAGCACTACGCGCCGCATCCGGAGATGTCGGCTGCGCCGGCGGAGTAGACGTGGGTAACTGCCGGGCGGCAACGTGCCGTCCGGCGCATTCTCCCTCTGGCGACGCTTACGCTCTGGACTCCATGCTCACCAGGACTTCCCCATCGACGATCTCGGGGTCTCCAAGATTGAGGTCGAGCAGGCTCGCCTGAACGAAACCCAGCACCTTGTCGTTGGCCGCATTGGCGCTCTCGCGGTCCTCGAATATCATCACGGCGACGCCGACGCCGTCGCCTCCGTCCAGCACATAATAAGATTTGAAGCCGGGCGATTCCCTCAGGATCTGACCGATGCCGCTCTTGGCACGGCGAGCTGCATCCGCGACCGAACGAACCTTGGTGTACTTTCGAACGAACATGTACATCAGGGCACCTATGCGTCTCAGGCCCTGCCACATGCATCAAAGCACATCAGGACGCTCCCGGACTAGGATTTCTTTCTGAGATGGGCGCCGGCCGGCCCTTCGGCTGGACGACGTCCGGCGCGGAATTCAGCCGCCCTTGACCGCTCCCGCAGTGAGCCCCGCCACGATCTGCCGCTGGGCGAGCACCGTCAGCAGCAGCACCGGGAAGGTCACGATCAGCGCGGCGGCGGCGAGCGGTCCCCAGCTCAACTGGTCGAACGAGATCATGTTGTAGACCGCGACGGGCAGGGTGCGCGTCTCGCGTCCCGCCAGCACGATGCCGAACACAAAATTGTTCCAGGAGAAGATCACGGCGAGGATGAAGGCGACCGCGATGCCGGGCTTGGCGATCGGCAACGCGACATGGCGAAACACCTGCCAGCGGCCGGCACCGTCGATCAGGGCGGCTTCCTCCAGCTCCATCGGCGTCGTCTCGAAATAGCCGATCATGATCCAGATCACGATCGGCACCGTGACCACGAGATGGATGATGATCTGCGGCACCAGCGTGCCGAGCAGGCCGAGCCACTGGAACAGCAGGAACAGCGGGATCAGATAGGACAGGCCCGGCGTGATGCGGGCGATCAGGATCACGATCGCGGATTTATGCGCGGCCATCCGCGCGATGCCGTAACCGGCGGGGACGCCGACGGCGAGCGCCAGCAACGTCGCGCTGCCCGTCACGATCAGGCTGTTGATGAAATAGGTCATGAAGCGGTTGGAGGCGAGCACGTCGGCATAGTTCTTCCAGGCGATGCGATCCGGAAAGAGCACCGGCGGGTAGGCGGCATTGTCGACCTCGAACTTGAGCGACAGCGACAGCATCCACAGGAAGAACAGGATCGCCGGCGACACGATGACGAAGACGGAGAGCCACAGGCCGATCTTGCCGATGATGTAACGGGGTGTCATGCGCCGCTCTTGATTTCGGTCCACACCATGCGCTGGCGGGCGTAGAGCATCACCGCCGCAAGCAGGACGATCAGCAGGAAGAACACGACCGCGATCGCCGAGCCGTAGCCGAGGTCGTAATAGGTGAAGGCGACGCTGTAGAGGTAGATGTTGATCGTCTCCGACGCCGAGCCGGGCCCTCCTTGCGTGATCGCGAAGATGATGTCGAAGCTCTTCACAGCGTCGATCATGCGGATCATGCCGGCGATGAACAGGAACGGCATGATCAGCGGCAGCGTGATGAAGCGGAACACCTGCCAGAAGCTGGCGCCATCGATCTGCGCGCTCTCGTAGGGCTCGGTCGGGATCGCAGCGAGGCCGCCGAGCACGATCAGCATCACCAGCGGCGTCCATTGCCAGGTTTCGACCAGCACCAGCGAGGGAATGACGGTTGCGGGGTGGAAGACCCAGAGCTGCGCCGGGATCCCGACCAGCGACAGCAGATAATTCAGCACGCCGAGCTGCGGATGGAACATCATGGTCCACACCAGCGCAATCGCCACGGGCGTTGCCATCATCGGCATGATGAAGACGCCGCGCAGGAATCCGCGGCCGGCGAACTTCTGGTGAAACACCACGGCCGAGAGCGTGCCGAGGATCAGCGGCAGCACCACCGACAGCACGGTGTAGACCAGCGTGTGGCCGACGGCCTCGAGAAAGCGCGGATCATTCGTGAGCCGCAGATAGTTGGAGAGCCCGACGAAGGTGGTCGGCGAACCGACCTTCCATTCGTTCATGCTCATCCAGATGGTGAAGACCCACGGGAAGATGATGATGGCAAGCACGACGACCAGCGCCGGCACCACGAACGGCCAATACGAGGGCGGCCGCAATTCCTTCTCCGGCGCGGCCTCGGTCGAAGCCGCGGCCGGAGTCGATTGTGTCAACGCACTCACGCCTTTTCGCTACGCTCCAGGATCGGCCGGAACTGATCGTGAGCCTTCTTCAACTCCGTAGCGGGGTCTGTGCCTGCGAGGGTCGACGTGACCGCCGCGCCGACAAGATCGCGGAATTCGGCGACCGGGATGATCACGGGCAGGCCGAGCTTGCTGATCTTGGCGGAATCGATCACCGATTGCAGCCACTCCTTGGGCATCTTCACGCCGCTCTGGACTTCGGCGTCGTTCAGGATCGAGTTGCGGAACGGCACGCCGCCGCCGGCCTGCAGCAGCCGCGCGCCCTGCTTCTTCGAGACCACCCACTGGCACAGCAGATAGGCGGCTTCCTTGTTCTTGCTCGCCGCGGCGATGCCGATGCCGTCGCCGTAAGTGGCCGAATACTGGCCCTTCGGTCCGGCCGGCACGACGGTGTAGCCGACCTTGCCGACGACGCGCGAGGCGGCGGGATCCTCCAGCGGCGGTGCCCAGCCGACGCCGTCGATCCACATCGCCGAGCGTCCTTGCGTGAACGAAGCCATCGACTCCATCCAGTTGAAGCCGGCGACGCCGGGCGGGGCGACCTTGGTCAGCAGCGTCTGATAGAGCTTTGTCGCCGCGACCGCCTCCGGGCCGTCGGTGAGGATGTTGCCCTTGGCGTCCAGGAATTCCCCGCCGTAGTTGAGGAAGAAGTTGGTCCACAACGTCATGTTGGCGTTGCGCAGGCCGCGCCCGACGAAGCCGTAGGTGCCATCCTTGGCGTCGGTGAGCTTCTCGGCGGCCGCGACCATCTCGTCGAGCGTCTTGGGGACCGCGACGCCCTTCTTCTGGAACAGCTCCTTGTTGTAATAGAGGATGAAATAGTCGACCGACCAGGGCAGCGACAGCATCTGGCCCTTGTCGTTCTTGGCGTATTGCAGGCCGGCGGCCGAGAAGTCGCTCTCGACGAGATCGGGCGCGGTCAGCGTCGGATCCTTCATGAACGGCGTCATGTCGGCGAGCCAGCCGGCTTTCTCGAACTGCCGCTTCTGCACGTGATAGCTGAGATGCACCACGTCGAAGCTCGGCCGCCCCGAGGTGAGCTCGATCACGACCTTCTGGCGTTGCTGCTGCTCGGGGATCTGCTCCGATTCGACCTGGATGCCGGTGAGCTCAGTGAATTCCTTGATGTTCTTTTGCAGGTTGTCGCCGCGCGGACCCTTGGCGAGGATCACCTCCAGCTTGGTCCCGGCATATTTCTTCCAGTTGACCTCGGCACGCGCCGGCAGCCCGGTCAGGCTGAGCGCGCCTGCTGCCGCGGTGCCGGTCAACAGCGTGCGGCGCGAAATGTTGTGGTTGGCCAATTGAGTCCCTCCCTCTCACTCATTTTCTTTGGGAGGGATACTAGCGGCCGTGCCACGCCTGCCTAGCCCTAATCTGCCGTCAGGGACGCACGGCCGGTGTTTCCATCGGCAGGCCGCGCGCCCGCGACATCAGGTACAGTTCGAGCGCGACCAGCTCGGGCGAGCCGTAATCATAGGCCTGGGCGCGGACGCCGCTCATGCAGCTGCGCAACCGGCGCTCGATCGACCCCAGCGTCTGCCACTCCAGGCGGTAGAGCGGATAGCCGGTCGGCTGCGCTTGCGTGATCGGCGCGCCCGCGAGGCGCTTGTCGAAATTGTCGTCATGGCAATTGGTGCAGGCGAGGTTGAGCTGCCCCTCGCGCTGCATGAAGAGATCGTGGCCCTGCTGGACGAACGGCTTGAGTTCGGGATCATCGCCGGCCGTGATCGGTACGCCGCGGGACTGGTGGGCGACGAAGGCGGACAGCGCGAGCAGGTCGCGGCTCTCGTAGGGCAGCGGCGTCGTCTGCTGTTGATTGGCCCGGCAGAGATTGATGCGCTGGTCGAGCGTGACGGGGCGGCCGAGCTGCCTGTCGAAGGCGGGATAGCGCGCCGCAACGCCTTTCATGCTGCCGCGCGCATCGCCATGGCAGTCGGCGCAGGCCTTGCCGGCGTCGCCGGTCTTCTTGCCCCAGAGTGCCTCGCCGTCGAGCACGAACAGCATGCCGGGATTGGACGTGTCGTCATCCTGCATGGCGCGCGTGTCGGGCCCCATGAACGAATAGCCGGAGCGGCGCGCATCCGGCGGGATTTCGCCGGCGAGGAGGGCAGGCCCCGTAATGACCAGGAGCGCCGCCGCTATCGCGCGCCAAACAATCATTCGACCGTGATCGATGCCGAGGCGGTGGATGAATATCCGTTGTCGCCGATCCACTCGAACTCGAACTTGCCGCTCTCCTTCGCGACCGTGAAGAACGAAAGATACGGGTTCGCCGCGATCGCGGGAAAGAGGTCGGCGCGGAAGATCTCGGCGCCGTTGTAGCGGCATGTGAAGCTCGCGATGATGTCGCGCGGCACGAGCTTTCCGTCCGCGGTGTGGCGGAAGCCGGTCTCCATGATGTGCGAGGTCAGCGTGCGGATCTCGATGATATCGCCGCGCTTGGCCTTTGCCGGGACGTTGATGAGCGCGGCCATCAGTTCATCTCCTCGGTGCAGGCGGCCAGCGTCACGACCACGTCGGCCGCGACCTGCCAGAAGGTGTCGTCGGAGAGGCGGGCAATCGCCACGACCTTCTGGGTGTCGGCGAGCCGGATCCTCGTCGAGACCTGGGCGCGGCCGGCGGAGGGAGTGAGATAGAAATTGCCGATATTCGGCTGCGGGTTCTTCTCGTTGAAGACGTGGATGCTCTTGACGTAGTCGGCCGCCGTCATCGGGCTCGCGACGCTCACCGTCATCGGCACGGTGTTGCCGTTCTCGACCAGCGGCGGAATGTCGAGCTTCACCCTGCCGGTGCGGATCTGCGCCTCGCCGACGACGTTGCGGATCGCCGTGGTGAGCATTGCGGGCGTCGCCTGCAGCGGCCGCAGCGTGATGACGGGGATCGTCCCGGCGACCGTGACGCCACCGGCAAGGCTCAAGAATCGTCGTCGCGTGGTTGGCATGAACCTAGTCCCGAAGCGCTGCAAGAAAAGCCACGATGTCCTCGATCTCCGCAGCCGACAAGATCGGCTTGCCGGCAAAATTGCGCCCGACGCGGACGAGGCCATCATTACGATAATAGGACGGCATGATGGTGTCGGGGTTGAAGCGCGCCGCGTCGACCAGACGAAGCCGCAACTGGCTCGCCGTCCAACGGTTCCCGGCACCGCTGAGATCGGGGGCGAGGTCGCCCTGGAAACGCGTTTCCGGGAACGGGCCGGAATGGCAGAGGATGCAGGTGGTCGTGCGCGCCAGCACCAGCGCGCGCCCGCGCGCGGCATCGCCCGGTGAGCCGGTGAGCGAATCCGGAATGCCGTCGCCGGTGATCTCATAGGGGGCAAGCTCGTCCGCGTTCGCCGCCCACGACAGGGCGAGGCCTGCGGCGATCAGCGCTGCGATATGGACGGTTGTTCTAGCCAAAGGTGTCCGCCGTGATGCTTTGAAACCAGCGCTCCGCCTCCGCCGCCTCGCGCGCGCGCAGTTCGCGCGGCGCATCGACCGGGCTGGTCGCACCGCCCTCGACCTCGGCGAAGATATCGCCCCTGGGCTGGTAGTTGCCGGCGAGCGAGAAGCCGTAATCGGGTGCGACGGTGTTGTAGCAGACGCCGGTCAGTCGCGGTGCCTCTGGCGTACGACCGGCGAGCAAAGCGACGATCGCAGTCGCGCAAGCCTTGCCCTGTGCGCTCGCGGCCGAGGCCGATTTGGGGATGCCGCCGCCGAGACAGGCGTCGCCGATGACGTGGATGTTCTTGACGAGCTTCGACTCGAAAGTGACGGGATCGATCGGGCACCAGCCGGTGTGATCCGCCGCGCCCGCGATCTCGGCAATGCGCGCCGCGCGCTGGGGCGGAATGACGCTGGCGACGTCAGGAGTGTAGTTGCCGAATTCGGTGACGATGGTTCTGGTCGCTGCATCGACGGAGGTCACGCGGCCGCCCTGCGACAGGCCAATGCGCTCGATCATGTCGCCGTAGAGCTCCTTCCAGGCCTTCTCGAACAGCCGTTGCTGGGAGAAATTGTCCTTGGCGTCCAGGACCAGCACTTTGGAGCGCGGCTTCTTCGTCTTCAGGTAATGGGCGATCAGGCTGGCGCGCTCGTAAGGCGCGGGCGGGCAGCGCGAGGGGTTGGCAGGGATCGCTATGACCACGGTGCCGCCGTCTTCCATCGCCTCCAGCTGCCGGCGCAGCAACAGCGTCTGTGCGCCGGCCTTCCAGGCATGCGGCATCCTTTCCGATGCGGCCTCGTCATAGCCGGGCATAGCCTCGAGATGGAAGTCGATGCCCGGGGATAGCACGAGACGATCGTAAGGCAGCGCCACACCGTCGGCCGTCAGGAGGCTGCGCTGCTGAGGCTCGATCGCGGCCACGGCCTGGCCGATCACGGTGATGCCATCGGCAGCGATCTTGTCGTAGCCGAACTGCTGCGCGTCGATGTCGCGCAGGCCCGCAATCACCTCGTTGCTGAAGGGACAGGAAGTGAAGACCGCGTTGGGTTCGATCAGGATGATCTGCAGGTCGGCCTGCGCGCGCTTCAGCGCGCGGGCGCAAGCCGCGCCGCCGAAGCCGCCGCCGACCACGACGACACGTGCCGTGGACTGCGCGCGCGAAATCGATGGCCGCGCGAGCGCTGCGGCCGCCATGGTGATGCCGAACACGGCATTCCGCCGTGTCACCGGGCGCATGGTCATCAGGGACATTCGAAAACGGCTGCGGCGGCGATCTCTCGCCGCCGCAGCATGTTGCTCTAGGCGAAGGTGATGTTCTGGTCGCGCAGCGGCACCGAGCGGATGCGCTTGCCGGTCGCAGCGAAGTAGGCGTTGAGCACCGCCGGCGCCGCAACGCCGATGGTCGGCTCGCCGACGCCGCCCCAGAACCCGCCGCTCGGCACCATCACCGATTCCACCTTCGGCATCTCGTTGATGCGCATCGAGTTGTAGGTGTCGAAGTTGCTCTGCTCGATCTTGCCGTCCTTGACGGTGCAGCCGCCATAGAACAGCGCGGACAGGCCGTAGACGAAGGAGCCGGCGATCTGCCGCTCCACCTGCGCCGGGTTGACGACGTAGCCCGGATCGGTGGAGGCGACGATGCGAAGCACCTTGATCTTGTTGCCGTCGGTCACCGAGATCTCGGCGGCGCCGGCGACATAGCTGCCATAGCCCATCACCTGCGCGATGCCGCGATAGACGCCCTGCGGCGCCGGCGTGGTCCAGCCGATCTTCTCCGCGACCGCATTGAGCACCGCCAGATGCTTGGGATGGTTGCCCATCAGCTTGCGGCGGAACTCGAGCGGGTCCTGGCCTGCGGCCTGGGCCAGCTCGTCCATGAAGCATTCCATGTAGATCGCGTTGTGATTGACGTTGACGCCGCGCCAGAAGCCCGGCGGAACGTGCGGGTTGCGCATCGCGTGCTCGACCAGCAGGTTCGGCACCGAGTAGCCGAACGCCGCTTCGCCGGTTTGGGCGACACCCTGGAACGCCGCGGGGTCCATGCCGTTCTGCAGCGCTTCGGGGCGCAGCGAGAACAGGATCGACTGCCCGGACAGGCGGTAGTGCAACGCGACCAGATTGTTGTTGGCATCGAACGCGCCGGTCATCTTGCACTGGGTGATCGGGTGATAGCGGCCGTGCGCCATGTCCTCTTCGCGCGACCACAGCAGCTTGATCGGCGTGCCGGGCATCTGCTTGGCGATCATCACGGCCTGACGGACATAGTCGGTCTGGCCGCGCCGGCCGAAGCCGCCGCCGAGCATCACCTTGTGCACGTCGCACTTCTCCGCCGGCAGGCCGGAGGCCTCCAGGACGGCCGCGAAGGCGGCCTCGCCGTTCTGGGTGCCGCACCAGACCTCGCACTTGTCCGCCGTGTAGACCGCCGTGGCGTTCATCGGCTCCATGGTGGCGTGGTTCTGGTAGGGATAGTTGTAGACGGCCTCGACCTTCTTGGCGGCGCTCGCAATCGCGGCCTTGGCGTCGCCGTTCTTGTTGCCGACATAGGCGGGCTGATCGTCGTTGAGGCCTTCGGCCAGCCACTTCGCGATCGACTCGCTGGAGACCTTGGCGTTCTCGCCCTCGTCCCAGACGATCGGCAGCGCTTCCAGCGCGGTCTTGGCGTGCCACCAGGTGTCGGCAACCACGGCGACCGCGGTGTCGCCGACCTTGACGACCTTCTTGACGCCTTTCATGCCGGTGACCTTGGCCTCGTCGTAGCTCTTCAGCTTGCCGCCGAACACCGGGCAATCCTTGATCGCGGCGTTCAGCATGCCCGGCAGCTTGACGTCGATGCCGTAGACCATCGCGCCGTTGGTCTTGTCGGCGGTGTCGAGGCGCAGCAGGCCCTTGCCGACCACCTTCCAGTCCTTCGGGTCCTTCAGCTTGACGTCGGCCGGCGGCGTCAACTTCGCGGCGGCCTCGGCGACCTTGCCGTAGGTCGTGGTTCGGCCCGTCGGCGTATGGGTGATGACGCTGCTCGCCGCCGTGCATTCGGAGGCAGGCACCTTCCATGCGTCGGCTGCGGCCTGGATCAGCATCACGCGCGCGGTGGCGCCGCCCTTGCGGACATAGTCCTGCGAGGAGCGGATGCCGCGGCTGCCGCCGGTGGAGAAATCGCCCCAGACGCGCTTGCGGGCAACGCTCTGGCCGGGGGTGGGATATTCGGTGGTCACCTTCGACCAGTCGCATTCGAGCTCCTCGGCGACGAGCTGGGCAAGGCCGGTGAGCGAGCCCTGGCCCATCTCGGAGCGGGCGATGCGGATCACGACGGTGTCGTCGGGCCGGACCACGACCCAGGCGCCGATCTCGGGCGAGCCGTCGGCGGCGCGCACCACGGCGGGGCCGCCGAAGGGGAGATCAAGGCCGATCGCAAGGCCGGTGCCGACAGCGGCGGTCCCGATCACGAAGGCACGACGGTTCATCTTGGGAGAGACGTGCTTGTTCATGGTGCGGCTCCTTACGCGCTTGCGATCGTGTGGATCGCCTCGCGCACCTGCTGGAAGGTGCCGCAGCGGCAGATGTTGGTGATGGCCTCGTCGATGTCGGCGTCGGTCGGCTTCGGCTTCTCGTTCAGCAGCGCCGCCACCGCCATGATCATGCCGCTCTGGCAATAGCCGCATTGCGGAACGTCCTTGGCGATCCAGGCCTCCTGCACCTTGTGCAGCGTGGCGCCGGAGGCGAGGCCTTCGATCGTCGTGATCTTCTTGCCCTCGGCCTCGCTGACCGAGACGCCGCAGGAACGCATGGCAACGCCGTCGATGTGGACCGTGCAGGCGCCGCATTGTGCGATGCCGCAACCGTATTTGGTGCCGGTCAGGCCGGCATTTTCGCGGATAGCCCAGAGCAGCGGGGTATCCGGCTCGACGTCGAGCGTGAAGGTTTTTCCGTTGATTGTTAGGTTTGCCATCGCAGTCCCCTGATTGGCCCAATCCACCGATTGGACTCAGGGGCGCAATGTGTCCGGCAAATTGGAACTGTTCAAATCAAGAGTTTGCGGGGCACCTGCCGAAGAAGCTGGCATGCGCCGGGAAGAATGCCGGCAGCGCGGTGTTGCGCCGCGCCAGGCCTTTCGGCGGGGCAACGCCTCTCCCGAGGCGCCAGCGCCGGGCCTGGGACGACGTCCCTGCGGTTCCTGCGCGTTGGACGGGCGGCAGTTTGTCCCTTTTGCCGGGGGTGCAAGACGACGGCGCTTTGCTACACTGCGCCCGACGCAAAAGGAGTTCCATCGACGTGGCAAGCCCTTGCAATGTGCTGATGTTCTATCCGCAGTTCACGGCGGAATCGTTCTGGAGCTTCGGCGAGTCCTGCAAATTGATGGGAGTCCGGCGCCCGGCCGCGCCGTTGGGGCTGATCACGGTCGCGGCGATGCTGCCCGAGAGCTGGACGGTCCGGCTGATCGATTGCAATACGCAACCCTTCGGCGAAGACGACCTCGCCTGGGCCGACGTCGTCTTCACCGGCGGCATGTTGCCGCAACAGGCCGACACGCTGCGCCTGATCGAGCTCTGCCGCGCTGCCGGCAAGCCGGTGGTGGTCGGCGGGCCCGATCCGACCTCCAGCCCCCACGTCTATGAGCGGGCCGACTTCCGGGTGCTCGGCGAGGCCGAGGGCGTCATCGACGAGTTCATCGCGGCCTGGGACAGCGGAGCTCGCTCCGGCGTCTTCACCGCGCCGAAATTCCAGGCCGACGTGACCAAGACGCCGGTGCCGCGCTTCGACCTTCTGAAATTCGAGGACTACCTCTATCTCGGTGTGCAATATTCGCGCGGCTGTCCGTTCACCTGCGAGTTCTGCGACATCATCGAGCTCTACGGCCGCGTGCCCAGGACCAAGACGGTCGAGCAGATGTTCGTCGAGCTCCAGACGCTCTACAACATGGGCTATCGCGGTCATCTCGACTTCGTCGACGACAATTTCATCGGCAACAAGAAGTCGCTCAGGCAGTTCCTGCCGCAGCTCGCCGAATGGCAGCGCGCCCACAACTATCCGTTCGAGCTGTCCACCGAGGCCTCGATCAATCTCGCCGACGATCCTGAATTGCTGGAGCTGATGGGCGCCGCCAACTTCTTCGGCATCTTCGTCGGCATCGAGAGCCCGGACCCGGCGACGCTGGTCGCGATGCGCAAGAAGCAGAACACGCGGCGCAACATCGCCGAGAGCATCCACAAGATCTATGCCGCCGGCATGCTGGTCACCGCCGGCTTCATCGTCGGCTTCGACAACGAGAAGGTCTCGATGGCCGAGGCGATGATCGACTTCATCGAGGAGGCGGCGATTCCCGTCGCCATGGTCGGCCTGCTCTATGCCTTGCCGAACACGCAGCTCACGCGCCGGCTCGAGCGCGAAGGCCGGTTGCATCCGGGCCACGATGTGGCGCCGACCATCGGTGCCGATCAGTGCACGGCCGGCATCAACTTCGATCCGGTCCGCCCGTTGCGCGACATCCTGACGGATTACAAGCGGGTGCTGGAGCACATCTACAGCCCCGCGGCGTATGCCAGGCGTGTCGACCGCCTGATGACGCTGCTCGACCGTTCCAGACAGCGCCATGAGCTCGCCGAAGGCGATATCCGCGCCAGGCTCGGAGCGATGGAGACCGTGCACCGCGTCGTCACCGCCCTTCCCGAGGCGCGTGCGCCGCTCTGGCAGACTTTCATGAACTGCGCCAAGCGCGACACGTCATCGGCGCGCATCGCCGTGCAGATGATCGCGGCCTATGCGCATCTCGGGCCGTTCTCGCGCAAGGTCATCGAAGCCATCGATACGCGCCTCGCCGCGCTCGACGACGAGACGGTCATCCCGGCGGCGACGATCGACGTGACTGCGGCGCGGCACCTGGCCTGAGCGTTTACTTCACCGCGAGCCGCAAAAAGCTCATGACGCTGCCGAGCGCGGCAAAGCCCGCGCCGAGCGCGAGTGCGACGGTCGCGCCGCTGTGCCCCGCAAGAGCGAAGCAGGCGGCAGCGAGCGCCGCGCCCGTGGTCTGGCCCGTCAGGCGCGCAGTGGCGACAATGCCGGAGGCGCTGCCGCTGCGGTGCGGCGGCGCGCTCGACATCACCGCCTTCATGTTCGGCGCCTGGAAGAAGCCGAACCCCATGCCGCAGATCACCATCCGCCAGATGATGTCGGGGATGGCTGGGTTGGACGGCAGCAGCGCGAGCAGCGCCATGCCGAGGCCGAGCAGCACGAGGCCGATGCCGCCGAGCAGGCCGACGGCGTAGCGGTCGGACAGGCGCCCCGCGATCGGCGCCATGATGCCGACCACCAGCGGCCATGGCGTCATGAAGAAGCCGGTCTCGACCTGCGATCGCCCGAGCACGTCCTCGAAATAGAACGGCAGCGACACGAAGGCGAGGCCCTGCACGGCGAAGGAGCACACCGCGGTTGCCGCCGAGAGCGCGAACATCGGTCGGGCGAACAGGTCGATCGGCAGCATCGGCGCCGGATGGTCGGCATGGCGGCGCGTCAGGATGAAGCCGAACGCGATGGCCGCGACGAGCTCGACGCCCACGACGACCGGCGACAGATTATGCGCGGCGCTGCCGATGCCCGTGATGAACAGGCCGAGGCAGGCCGATGCCAGGAGCGCGCCGAAGAAATCGAAGCCGTGATCGGCGCGCGGCGTCTTCGGCAGCATCGCAAAGCCGATGCCGATCGCGACCAGGCCGAAGGGGATGTTGACGGCGAACAGCCAGGGCCACGGGCCGAAGGCGAGGATGGCGGAGGCGATCGACGGGCCGAAGGTGAAGGCGGTCGCGACCACCAGCGCGTTATGACCAAAGCCGCGGCCGAGCATCCGGCCGGGATAGACGAAGCGCACCAGCGCGGTGTTGACGCTCATGATGCCGCTCGCGCCGAGGCCCTGCAGCGTGCGTGCGACCAGCAGGCTGTCCAGCGACCACGCCACCGCGCAGAACAGCGAGGCGATGGTGAACAGGATCAGGCCGCCGAGATAGATGCGCTGGTGCCCGACGATCTCGCCGAGCGCACCGAGCGGCAGCAGCGTCGCCACCAGCGCGATCTGGTAGACGTTGACCACCCACACCGATTGCTCCGGGCTGACATGCAGGTCGGCCGCGATGGCGGGCAGGGCGATGTTGGCGATCGCGGTGTCGAGCGAAGCCATCGCCAGCGCGGTGAAGATCGCGGCAATCGCCCAGCGCCGCTGCGCGGCCGGGAGGCCGTCGGCAACGGGATGGTCGGGCTCGCGCGCGGCGGCAGGTAACGTGATTGTCATTGCCTGGCGCGTTGCTCCGGCGGCTGAGGGGACTTTGGCCATGTACTACGCCGAAGGCCGCTTCCACAGGCATATGCTTGCATGCTGTGTATGCGCGAAGGTGAGGCGATACAGCCTCGCGACGGCGTATGATCGCGCCGGCTGCTGCAGTGAGGGGAAACGCCATGCAACTCGTCGTTCTGCCCGGTGACGGCATCGGACCGGAGATCACGACCGCGACATCGGGTGTGCTGCGCGCGGCATCCGAACGCTTCCAGCTCGATCTGCGGCTCGAGGAGCACGCGGTCGGGCATGCCAGCCTGAAGCAGTTCGGCACCACGGTGCGGCCCGAACTGCTCGACATCGTCCGCGCCGCGGATGGGCTGATCCTGGGACCGACCGCGACCTTCGACTTCAAGGACGAGGCGCATGGCGAGATCAATCCGTCCAGGCACTTCCGCAAGAGCCTCGACCTCTATGCCAATATCCGGCCCGCGCGCACCTATGCGGGGCGGCCCGGCCGGCTCGGGGATTTCGACCTCGTGGTGGTGCGCGAGAACACCGAGGGGTTCTACGCCGACCGCAACCTCGAGCAGGGCAACGGCGAGATGCTGGTCACATCGGACGTCGTGATCTCGCTGCGCCGGATCACGCGCCTGTGCTGCGAGCGCATCGCGCACGCCGCCTGTCGTCTCGCCATGAAGCGGCGCAGGCATCTGACCATCGTGCACAAGGCCAATGTGCTGAAGATCGGCGACGGCATGTTCCTCGACATCTGCCGCGCGGCGGCGAAGGGCTATCCGGGCCTTGCAGTCGACGACATCCTGGTCGACGCCATGATGGCGCATGTGGTGCGGAGCCCCGATCGCTTCGACGTGATCGTCTCGACCAACATGTTCGGCGACATCCTGTCCGATCTCACGGCGGAGCTCTCCGGCAGTCTCGGCCTCGGCGGCTCGCTCAATGTCGGGGACCGCTACGCCATGGCGCAGGCCGCGCATGGCTCTGCGCCCGACATCGCCGGGCAGGACGTCGCCAATCCGGTCTCGCTGATCCTGTCGACCGCGCTGCTGCTGGCCTGGCACGGCGAGAGAAGCGGCGCCGTGCGTTACGAGGAGGCCGCGCGTGCGATCGAGGCGGCGGTGGCAAAGGCAATCGGCGAGGGCAGGGCGACGCGCGATGTCGGGGGCAAGCTCGGGACGATCGCGGCGGGCGCCGCCATCGCGGAGATCCTGCAGGCTGAGTGAGGGGCGTCTTCGCGTTTTCAATCGGGTCTCAAAACAAAAATCGGAAAACAACCCCATGCACAGTAGAACGCCCCTTGATCGACAAGAGATTTTCGCTCCGCGCCGTGACGGCACCCGCGACTGCGGTCAAGTTGACCCGTCGGGCAAAACACTGGCAGGATACGATCGTGGCGGATCGCGGCGTGAAGCATCTGCAGCGGCGACCGTACGCACTTCCAGTGGGTTGACCTATGACGTCTGAGAGCGATGGCATCAACCTCGCAGCCAAGCCGAGTGGAACGGGTTGCGTGGAATGCTCGGCCGCAGGCGGGTGGTGGTTTCATCTGCGCCGATGCGTCGAATGCGGTCACATCGGTTGCTGCGATGCTTCTCCCAACCAGCATGCATCGAAACACAACGCGGCGACGGGGCACCCGATCATCACGAGCTTCGAGCCGGGCGAACGATGGTTCTACGACTATCGGACAGGCGAGGCTTTCGCCGGCCCGAAGCTTCAGGGCCCTCAATCGCATCCGTTGGATCAACCGGTGCCCGGACCGGCCGGGGCGGTGCCTTCAGACTGGCAAACGCGGCTCCATGACTAGGCGCTAGGCGGCACTACGGCGCCGCACCGTTGAGCCAGATCAACACTCCCCCCGCACGCCCGCCGGACCTTTCCATCAACGCATCCATGGAAAGGCGGCCGACATGCAGACTCTGCTCCGGGAAATCCGGGATACCCCGTTGCTGTGGATGCTTGTGTTCGTGCCGGTCGTGCTGGTGGCCGAGGCGGCGGCGCCGCATTCCCACACGCTGCTGTTCGTGCTGGCCGTGCTTGCGATCGTGCCGCTGGCGGCGCTGCTCAGCCACGCCACCGAGGCGGTCGCGGCCAAAACCGGCGATGCCGTGGGTGGGCTGCTCAATGCCACGCTCGGCAATCTGACCGAGCTGATCATCGCCATCACGGCGCTGCGGGCGGGCCAGTACATGCTGGTGAAGGCCTCGATCGCAGGGGCGATCGTCACCAACGCGGTGTTCATGCTGGGAGCCTGCCTGCTGCTCGGCGGGCTGCGCTACCACGTGCAGGAGTATAACCGCGCCGGCGCGCGGCTCTCGTCCGGACTGCTGCTGATGGCGACCGTCGCCCTGCTGGCGCCTTCGGCGGTCGCCGACCTCGAGCACCTGCCCCCGGACGGGAGCATCCTGAACAAGCTCAGCGTCGGCATCTCGGTCCTGCTGATCATCGCCTACGCCCTTGGCCTCCTGTTCTCGCTCGGGACCCACAAGGAATTGTTCGCAAGCGCCGATCATGGCGATGACGAGGCGCACTTGCCGATCGGCGTGGCCGTCGGGACGTTGCTGGTCGTCACCGTGCTGGTCGCGCTGGTGAGCGAAATCTTCGTGGAATCGGTGCAGAAGGCGGCGGAAACGTTCGGGATGAGCCCGGCCTTTGTCGGCTTCATCATCGTTTCGCTGGTCGGGGCCGCCGCCGAATTTGCCGTGGCCTTTGCCGCTGCACGCAAGAACCGGCTCGACATGGTGGTCAGCATTGCACTCGGCAGCGCCTCCCAGATCGCGCTGTTCGTCGCGCCCGCGCTGGTGCTGCTCAGCTACGTCGTCGGACCTACTCCGATGAATCTGCAGTTCTGGCCCGGCGCCGTCACCATGGTGATGATCGCAACGGTGACCGCGACCTTCATCACCACGAGCGGACGCTCGGCCTGGTTCGTCGGCGCCCTCATGATCTTCATCTACGCGGTGTTCGCGCTGACGCTCTATGTGGTCCCGCCGGCGGGCGAGGGATGACGTGCTGCCGTCCGCCGGCACACGGGCCTTGACTCACGAAGGATGGCGGCGCGTAGCCAGCCATCCTTAAGATGTGAACACGTTCGCGCTAATAGGCCCAGTAGCTGCCGGTGGGCGGGCAATACTCGCCGCCGTAACCGTAACCGTAGCCGCCGCCATAACCGTAATAGGACGCGGCCGGGGTGCCATAGCCGTAGCCGTAGGCGGGATAGCCGCCGCCATAGTAGCCGCCATAGCTTCCATAGTAGGCGCTCCTGGCGATCGCGCCGCCGACCACGGCGCCGGCGATACCGTAACCGAGGCCGCGATACCCGTAGCCGCGATAGCCCCAGCCTCCGCGATAGCCATAGCCGCGGTAGCCCCATCCGACGCCGCGATAGCCGTAGCCGCCACGCCAGCCGCCGACCCAGCGCACTTCGGTCGTGGCCGGATCGACCATCGCCTTCATCGTCGAAAGATGCGTCGGGATCGGCCCGGCCTGGGCGCTCGCACCGAGCAGCAGGGCGCTCGCAGCGGCGAGGACGAGGGTACGCAGGGGATACGAGGAGGTCATGATCGATCATCTCCTTGGCTACGGCGGCGCGTTCTGCGCGGCCATCAGGCCCATTCCGGTGTGGCGCTGCCGTGGCGGCCTTGATCTGGATCAAGCATCCGGGGCATGGCAGCGGGCTGCAGGCTACCTAATCGGCGAAGGTTCGCTCCAGAAGGAAGGAGACGTTCTTCGGCTCGGCAGCCGTTTCGGCTTTTGACCCGGAACGGACCTCAGCGCCCACTTTTGCGCAATCAGCCCTGCTGCTAGAGTTCCAACCGCGATACCTTTCAGGCAATCCATTTTTGCCGGGGACCTCCTGCCCTGGACCGCAGATACTTTCGGGGATGGCAATATGAAGAGAACACTGTTCGCGGTGGCTTCCGTGCTCGTGGTGGGTCTAGCGACTTGCTTCGGCGCCGCAGCGCCAAGTGCTGCGCAGCAGAGCGCTCCGCAGGCCAATATCATCTACATCCTGGCCGACGATCTGGGGTGGGCCGATGTCGGATTTCATGGCTCCGACATCCTGACACCAAATATCGATGAGCTCGCAAAGACCGGGGCACGGCTCGAACAATTTTACGTACAGCCCATGTGTACGCCCACGCGAGCGGCTTTGATGACTGGTCGCTATCCCTTACGCTACGGACTGCAAACCTTGGTCATTCCCGCATCTTTGTCCTATGGTCTGCCGACTGATGAATGGCTCCTCCCTCAAGCGCTGAAGGAGGCCGGTTACACAACTGCGATTGTGGGCAAATGGCATCTCGGTCATGCCAAACGCGAGTTTTGGCCAAAGCAACGCGGTTTCGACTATCAGTATGGCGCGCAACTTGGCGAGATCGACTACTTCACACACTCCGTCCACGGCAAGCTTGATTGGTATCGGGACAACAAGCCAGTCAACGAGAAGGGCTATGTGACGAGCCTGTTGGGCGATGACGCGGTTCGCTTCATCGACGCACAGAGCGCCAAGAAGCCTTTTTTCATGTATCTCGCCTTCACCGCACCCCATACGCCCTATCAGGCGCCGCAGGAGTATATCGAGAGGTACAGGAAAATCAGTGACCCTAACCGCCGCATCTATGCCGCGATGATCACCGCCATGGATGACCAGATTGGCCGGGTCGTGACGGCGCTGGAAAAGAAAGGATTGCGGCAAAATACGATAATCATTTTCCACGGCGACAATGGCGGCAACCAATCGGCCCATCTGGCGGGCGAGACCGAGGTGAAGGGACCGCTCCCTGCGAGCAACGGGCCTTATCGTGGCGGAAAGGGAGACTTGTACGAGGGAGGCACGCGGGTGTCGTCTCTCATCAACTGGCCGGGTAGGATCAAACCGGGGACCATCGTCGACCAGATGATGCACGTGGTGGATTACTACCCGACGCTGGCCAAACTTGCTGGCGCGAGCCTCGGCAAGAGCAAGCCGCTTGATGGCTTCGACATGTGGCCGACCATCAGCGACGGCAAAACATCGCCGCGCGACGAGGTGGTGTACAACGTTGAAATGTTTCGCGGTGCAGTTCGCAAGGGGGATTGGAAACTGGTCTGGCGGACGACATTGCCATCGAAGATTGAGCTTTTTAACTTGGCGCAAGACCCCTACGAGAAGACCAACCTAGCAGGTCAAAATCCTGAAAAGGTCGCCGAATTGCAGAAGCGAATTGATGGCTTGGCAGCAGAGATGTCGAAATCGCAACTGCTCACCGAAGTCTTTAAGGGCGTTTCCAAGGAACTGACCGGTAGGCCCCCGGCATTGCCCGACGAGGATGCGTTCTACGAGCAGATGGATTGATCTCCAAAGGCGGAGATCGGCGTCGGTGACGGACGCGAGATGCCAAACATACCGCTGATTGAGTGAACCATCGAGCGGGTCGATATGCAGGTCGCGCGAATTTGCGTCAACGGGGCCGAGGGGATGGGCATGATCCGTGCAAGCTCGTAGGATGGGTAGAGCACTTGCGAAACCCATCACGCTTCACGTCGGATGCTGTCGATGGGTTTCGCTGCGCTCTACCCACCCTACGGGCTGCAGGCCACCTAATCGGCGAAGGTCCGCTTCAGAAAGGAGACGTCCTTCGGCTCGGCAGCCGTTTTGGTTTTTGACCCGGAGCGGACTTCACTTCGAAGGACTTGCCCGTTACGGTTCGGGCGCGCCACACGTCAAGCCGATGCTTCCGGGCGGAGTACGATGACCATTTCGCTTGAGCGTACCGCAGCTAGCTTACCCGTAGACTTTCCCGAATTGCAGGCGGATGCGATAGGGGATGGTCATCAGCATCTGACCCGCTTGGCCGCGGAGTTCACGCTTAACCGAACCATGTTTCACGCAATGTACACGTGTCGCGTGAATGACGAATTGGCTGGCATCGGAGCAATTACGGACGAACCTGCGATGACCGTGCGCCCCGCGTGGCGGATGCGGCGGTTTTACGTACACCGTCAGTTCAGGCGACGCGAAATTGCGCGCACAATAGCGGGCGCCCTGCTGCTCGAAGCGAAAACGAAAGTCTTCATCGTGACTGTGCACGCGGGAGACGATGGAGCTGCCAAGTTTTGGGAAGCGATCGGATTTAGACCAGTGAAAGATCAAGCTTGGTCGCACGATGCAAGGTGCTAGCTAAGTCCTAAAGTCCGCTGCTGGCCCCAAGCCGAACAGCGCCCGAGCCATCGAGATGTCGGTTATGGAAGGTAGACCAGACGCGGGGGCGCACTGGCGTCCAGTCTGCTTATGACCCAAAGCTGACATGTGAGGGGCTCGAGCGCTATGCGGCGAGCTTGGGTGCGGAGACATAGAAGCTCGCGGTAGCGCACGCTAAGGCCAATGCAAGACTTGCAACCAGCGCGGCGAAATAGCTGCCGGTCAGCTCCACGCTGAACGCGAATGGAAGCGGTCCGAAGGCCGCGCCGCTGATCCCGAAAACAAAGGACGCGCCTCTAATCGCCCCCAAATGGTCCCTTCCAAAATAGCGGGCGAAGCCTGCGGCACTGATCGCCTGCTGTGACCCATAGGCTGCTCCGAGACACATCGCATAAACCCAGCCGACGAGAGTGCCCTGTCCGGCGATCGGAAGAGATGATGTCAGGGCAAGCAGGATCATGGCAAACGGAACGAGCCTTCGGGGCTCGTACCGGTCAAGCATGGCCCCCGTGCCCAGGGTGAGCGCTGCCTGGACGGTCGCATACGCGATCAGAACAGATACCGCTTGGCTGCGATCGACATTCATCGCTCCCATGATCGAGAAATGATTGAGCAGAAGCGCCGTTCCGACCGCGTTAGTCAGAAAGCCGATCGCGCACAATAGCCAGAATGCGCCAGTCCGAAGTGCTTCGGCCCGCGTGAAGGATGGTTCTTCCGCAGTCGCCTTGATGATTGCCGGGAGGCCGGCGTCGACGGTCATCCCGTATTTTTCGGGACGGTCCCTGAACAATGACATCGCGACGGGAAGCATCGTTACGGTAATCAGCGCCGCCACACTGACATAGGCTGCGCGCCAGCCGTAGTTGCCTATCAGCCAGTTGAAGATGGGCGGGAATGCCATCGAACCCGTCGCCAGTCCGATGCTTCCAGCCGCGGCTGCGATTCCGCGGCGATGTACAAACCACAGATTGACGATGTGCTGGCTCACTAGGCTCAGCCCACCGATCGCCGCGCCGCGCAACAAAGCAAAGCCCAGAAAGAGCATCGAGGCCGATTGAACCACCGCCATGTAGAGGCAGGCTGCAGCCAGCCCCGCAACGATGATCGTCGCGGCAATGCGCGGTCCACGGCGATCGATCCATCTTCCGATGATAGGTGCCGGCAACACTCCGGCCAGCGTTCCGGTTGTATACGCGACCGAGACGGTGGTGCGAGAGATATCAAGCTCGGCGATGATCGGATCAATGAAGACAGACACGCCGGCTGTTTGCCCGGGCAAGGTCATGAACGATCCGAAGGTCCCGGCCAGCAGGATCATCCATCCGAAATGGAACGGCGAACCTTGCACTAGTGGCCCCATCGTTGCGCCAAAGGATGTCGGAACATCGCGCGGAGAATTAGCGGCAGCCCGACCGCCAATGGCAGAAGCCAGTACATGAAATGCGGAAGTTCCCGCCACAGCGGCAATTGCTTGCCATTATCGACATAGAAGGCGACGAGCATCACGACGTAGGACGATCCCATCCCGGCGATGTGGAGCCTTATCCAATACCGCCATCGGCGGCGGGGCGCGGCCCGGCCGAACCAGGCAGCGGCAAAGGCGAGGCATCCGAGAGCGAAGAGGTGATAGTTCTCTTCCCAGCGCATGATCGCCAGGACAGTGGCCGAACTGAATAGGGCGAGCTGACCCCAGAAATAGATCGTCCCCGCGTCTGAATGCCGTCCTCGTCCTTTCGGCACCAGCATCGCCGCAGCCCCTGAAACAACGCACAACATACCAAGCGGAATATGGATTGCGAAAACGACCGTGAGAAATAGCGGGTCAACGGAAGGCACTTCGATCCCAGCAATGATTGTGCTGCCGCTCATTCCGGGCATCCGTCGTGGGGTTTGACATCTCTATAAACCTAGAGATATAGAGATATTATGGCAAGCCGAAAATATGCGGAAGAACTGAAGGCAGCGGATGCACTTGCAGCGCTTGGCAGCCGCACGCGGCTACGGGTGTTCAAGGCGCTCGTTCGCGCTGGCCCCCAAGGCGCCAATGTCGGAACTTTGCAAAGACACCTCGATGTTCCAGCCACAACTCTGGCCCACCACCTCGCCATGCTAAGCCAGGCGGGCCTGCTGTCGCAGCAGCGCCTCGGCCGGGAGGTAATTTGTACGGCCGACTACAAGGCGCTCAACTGGGTTCTGGAGTATGTGAGAGCCGAATGCTGCGAGGGCATTGAAGACGTCGCAAGCGAAAGAGCTAAAGCGGAAGCCTAGTTGCGGGCGAGCGTCAGACGAAATTGCGATGTCTGCTTGTGGCCCATAGCGGGCAAGCTAGGTTCGATGGGGCTGCGACCGCTCCTGGTCCCAAAGCAGACATCATGAGCGCGGACGCCGTTGCATCGTGCCGGTACGCCGCGTCAGGCGGCGCGCTGGCTGTGTCGCGAGGAGAGATCCGGGCAAAGCACGAGCTTGCCCTCGAGACCGCCGGCCTCGAGGCGGCGGTGAGCATCGGCGACCTCCTCGAAGGAGATGCGCCCGGCGATGCGCGGCCGGATGGCGCCGGTTGCCAGAAGCCCGAACAGTTGCTCCAGGTCCTCCTTGAACCAGGTGGGATGACGCGCCCGCATGGCATTGACCGAGTAGAAGCGGGCTCGCTTGCCGCCGGGCAACAATCTCCACAAGTACAGGCGCGCGATCTCGATCGCGATAGGAAGCATTCGACGCTGTGCCTGTACGCTCGCCGAGAAGCCGATGGCACAGAGCAGGCCACCTGGCTTGAGCGCCGCATATGAGCGGCGATAGCCATCTTCGCCGACGCCGTCGATGATGACGTCGAACCCGCCCGGCAAAATCCGCGTGAAGTCCTCATGCTGATAGTCGATCGGCGCTGCCCCCAGTTGTTGGATGAGCGCCATGTGCTCACCGCGGGCAGTGCCCCACAGCTCGAGGCCGGCCAGTCTGCCGAGCACGAGCAACGCCTGGCCGACCGCGCCGGCGGCCCCGTGCACGAGCACACGCTGGCCTCGCTGGACCTTGGCCGCGCGGTGCAGAAGCTGGTGCGCGGTCGTCCAGCTCAAGATCAGGGCGGCCGCTTCAGCGACGTCCACGCCAGCCGGAACGCGGGTCAGGTCGTTCGCCCGAAGCGTGCGATACTCGGCGTTCGATCCAACCACCGTCATGTCGGCCACGCGGTCGCCGATCTGAAAGTCGTGCACGCCTTCGCCGAGCTGATCGATTGCCCCCACGACGTCGTAGCCCATCACGAACGGGGGCCGGAGGCGCATCGTTTGCGGGTATAGATGCCGCCTGATCAACACCTCGGTGTAGTTGAGGCTCGACGCGAGGACGCGAACGCGTACCTCGCCCCGGCCGGCGGTCGGCAGGCGAGCGTCGACAATTTCCAGTGTCTCGGGATCACCGAAGCGGCTGACCTGAACAACTCGATTGCGCTGCTCCATCATGGGGGATCTCCATGCAATGCCGTCATTCAGCGCAAGGGCGGCAGGCTGCGATCAGGCCGAGACAATAGAATTGATCCAGATCAAGCTCGAGTCCGCACAGATTGAAATTCTCCTCGGGCCAAATGACCAGCCGGGTTGTTTGGCGACATCATTTCATTGTTCATTGGAGGGGAAAATGCCTGCAGTCGTTATGCAGTTCGTTTCGCATCCAAGGCCCGGTAGCGATCTTGCGACCGTCTTACAGCTCGCAAAAGACGGTGCGGCGCTCTGGAGAAAGCACGGGGCCGATGTCAGCTATTGGTCGGTGATTGGCGGCGAGGTCGGAAACTACGCTTTCGTCGCTCGCTTCGACAGCGTGGAAGCTTATGGGCGTACCTTGGCGTCGCTGGGCGCCGATCCGGCTTTCGTGGAATTTCAGGCCAAGCGGCTGAAGGCCGGGCAATCGGATTGGGTGCGCTCCAACGTTTCGATCCAGGTTGATCTTTGACGGAGCCTTCTCTCCGCGTGCGAGACCGCCGCCGGGCGGTCTCGTGCTGCGCGAGACGATGCCGTCTGTCAGCTCGTAGGATGGGTAGAGCACTTGCGAAACCCATCACGCTTCATCTCGGATGCTGTCGATGGGTTTCGCTGCGCTCTACCCATCCTACGGGCTGCGCGAGGCGATGTCCGGTCATCCGGCCGATCTTATGCCTCGCGGGTCAGTCTCTCGGTTCGCGACCACGTAGTCGATCTCGCCATACGTAATCCCGATATCCTTCAGTTCCTGATCGCTGAGGCTGCAAAGATCGTGGCGCAGCCGCTCCCATTTCCGCCACTCCTGAAAAGCGGCCCAGAAATTCCTGAAAGCGCCGCCATGGCGGCGCTGCCATACGGTCGTTTGGGAAATCGTGCTCATCGCAGCATCCTCGAGTGGCCCATTTCCACTCGGAGAATCTGCCGAGATTCACCCCGGCACGCTTGACCTCCAACTTACATTTTCCTCACCGGCAGCTTATTCTTGCGGTCTTCCACCGGGCTGAAGCGGTAGCCGGTGACCGGGACTTCTGAATCCAGGGAGTTTCGCAGCTTGCGCTATCTGTTCGAGGACTACGCACTGGATCTCGACCGCCGCGAGCTCTATCGCGGCGCGGACGTTGTACCCTTGGCGCCACAAGTCTTCGACCTCCTGGACTACCTCATCCGCAACCGGGAGCGCGTCGTCAGCAAGGACGACCTCATCAACGCCATCTGGAATGGGCGCAGCGTGTCGGATGCAGCGTTGACGACCCGCCTGAACGTTGTCCGGAGCGCGGTGAGCGACACCGGGAGCGAACAGCGGCTGATCAAGACGTTGCCGCGGAAGGGCTTCCGTTTCATCGGACCGGTGCGGGAGGAAGGGCGCGATAGCCCGGCGGTTGTGGACACCAGGGCAGAACCGGGAAGTCCCGCTCTCCCGCCGCCCGGCAGGCCCTCGATCGCCGTGCTCCCGTTCGCCAATTTGAGCTCCGATCCGGAGCAGGAGTATTTCGCAGATGGCGTCGTGGAAGATATCACGATGGCGCTGTCCCTGTTTCGCTGGCTGTTCGTGATCGCTCGCAATTCGAGCTTCACGTACAAGGGCCGGGCCGTGGACGTGAAGCAGGTCGGCCGCGAGCTTGGCGTGCGCTACGTGCTCGAAGGCAGCGTGCGCAAGGCCGGAAACCGCCTTCGTATCGCGGGGCAGCTCATCGATACCGAAACCGGAGCGCATCTCTGGGCGGACCGCTTCGAGGGGCCGATCGAGGATATGTTCGACCTGCAGGACGATGTGACATCCAGCGTCGTGGGAGCCATCGCGCCGAAGCTGCAGCATGAGGAGATCAAGCGGGCCAGACGCAAGCCGACCGAAAATCTGGACGCGTACGATTATTACCTGCGTGGGCTGGCGAGAGCTCGCTGGTCCAAGGACGCGAACAGCGAGGCGCTGCAGCTCTTCTACAAGGCGATCGAACTGGACCCTCATCTTGCCTGTGCCTATGGCATGGCGGCCTGGTGTTATGTTCGACGCAAGGCGCTTGGTCGCATGAACGATCAAGCGCTGGAAACAGCGGAAGCCACCCGGCTGGGTCGGAAAGCCGTGGATCTCGGGGCAGACGATCCATTTGCGCTATGCATGGGCGGATACGCACTCGCGTTTCTGGCCCATGAGTTCGATGACGCTGCCGCTTTCATGGACCGGGCGCTGACCGTCAATCCAAACTTCGCCCGAGCCTGGATGCTCAGTGCCTGGTTGAGGATCTGGAGAGGCGAGCCTGATTTGTCGCTCGCGCACGCTACGCATGCGATGCGCTTGAGCCCGCGCGATCCGTCCATGTACTACACCACGCACAGCGCCATGGCCTATGCTCATTTCCTGGCGGGCCGCTACGACGTTGCGTTGGCGTGCGCCGAAGAGGCAATGCGCGACAATCCGGGTTTTCTGCTTTCAATCTGCATTTTCGCGGCCAGCAATGCGATCGCCGGACGGCTCGAGCAAGCGCAGAGAGCCATGTTGCGTGCGTTCGAGCTCAATCCGCATTTGCGCGCCGCCAACCTGGCGGAGCTGGCACCGTTTCGCCGGAGCGAGGATCTCGCGAATTTCGCCGGGGCGCTCCGGGCGGCGGGCCTTCCGGAGTGACGGGCTCTGTGGGCACGCGGCGGCGCGGCAGCCGCAAGCCCGGGTGGCTTGTGTGACTGATGTCACATACGTCGCACTTGCCTTTGGCGAGGCTCTGCATAGGCTTGCGCGCATATATTCGGGGCGACGATGGGCGCTTTTCGCTGGTTTTCATTGGTCATTTTCATCTGGCTCGGTTGCGGCCCTGTTCATGCCGAGCGCCGGGTTGCGCTGGTGATCGGCAATTCCGCCTACAAGAGCGCGGCGAAGCTCGCCAATCCCGCGAACGACGCCGTTCTGGTCGGCGGCATGTTGAAGAAGGCCGGGTTCGACTGGATCGACACCAGGACCGACCTCAATGCATCGGAGATGCGCAAGGCGCTGCGGGAGTTCGGCGGGCGGGCGCGCGACGCCGAGGTTGCCGTAATCTACTACGCCGGTCACGGCATCGAGCTGGACGGGACCAATTACCTGATCCCGGTCGACGCGGCGCTCGAGACCGACAGCGACGTGCTCGACGAGACCGTGGGGCTCGACCGTGCGCTGTTCGCCGTCGAGCCGGCGAAGCAGCTCCGTCTCATCATTCTGGACGCGTGCCGTGACAATCCCTTCGCCAAGAGCATGAAGCGGACCGTGGCCGCGCGCGCGATCGGACGCGGTCTTGCCAAGGTCGAGCCGACCAGCCCGAACACGATGATCGCTTTCGCTGCGAAGGCGGGCTCGACGGCCTCCGATGGCGACTCCCGAAACAGCCCGTTTGCCACGGCGCTGGTCGAGCGGCTGCCGACGCCGGGCCTCGATCTTCGCAAGGCCTTCGGGTTCGTCCGCGACGACGTGCTCAAGAGCACCGGCTACAAGCAGGAGCCCTATGTCTACGGCTCCCTCGGCGGCGATGACGTGCCGCTGGTTGCGGCAAGGCCGGTCGTGACCGCCCCGCAGGCAAGCCCGCAGGATGCCGTCCGCCGCGACTACGAGCTGGCGCTCCAGATCGGCACCAGGGAGGTGTGGACCGCGTTCCTGGCCGAATATCCCGAAGGTTTCTACGCGAGCCTCGCCAAGGGCCAGCTCAACCGCATCGCTGCCGAGGAGACGCGCGCCGCGGCCGTCGAGAAGGCGCGGCTGGCCGAGGAGGAGAAGGCCCGGCTCGCCGCCGATCGGGCTCAGAAGGCGGAGCAGGACAAGGCCGCCGCCGCGGCGAAGGCCGCCGAGGATGCAAGGCTCGCCGCCGAGAAGGCGAAGCAGGTCGAGGAGGCCAAGGCTGCCGCGGCGGAGCAACGGCGCAAGGAAGCCGAGGCCGCAGTGGCAAAGGCGCTGGCCGACAAGGCGGCCGCGGAGAAAGCGCTGGCCGACAAGATCGCCAACGAGAAGACCGCGACTGAGGCGGCCGCCAGGAATGCGAGCGCAAAGACGGCACAGGACGGCGGCGACGTGAAGGTCGCGGCCGTTGCGCCGTCGTCGTCGCAGCCGAGCCTGTCGCCGCAGGAGACGGCGAAGGCGGTGCAGTCGGAATTGCGGCGGGTCGGATGCATGTCCGCGGCGGCCGACGGGGACTGGAAGGCGTCCTCGCAACGCTCGCTCGCGCTGTTCAACAAATATGCGGGCACCAAGCTCGACGCGGCCAATGCCAGCGCCGACGCGCTGGACGCGATCAAGGCCAAGCCGGGTCGGGTCTGCCCGCTGGTCTGCGACCATGGTTTCAGGGCCGACGGCGATGCTTGCGTCAAGATCGCCTGCCGTGCCGGCTACCGCGTCAATGACGACAATGAATGCGAGAAGGTCGAGGACAAGAAGCCGGCCGCGAGCCGCGAGCAGTCCAGGGCGCGCGATGCCGCGCGCAAGAGCGAGGAGGCCGCACCCGCCAAGCAGCAATCATCCGGCCAGATGATCTGCAACCAGGCCGGCTGCCGCCCCGTCGCGCGCGGCTGCAGGCTCGTCGCCGACACCTCCGCCGGGATCGGCAACGCAGCCGGCATCAATGGGCGCACCCGCGAAGTGTGCAATTGAGGCAAGGCAGGGCGTTGCACGCCTCGTCCTTCGAGACGACCGCTTTCAGCCGTCTCCTCAGGATGAGGCTAAGCAGCACCGTGTCCGCTGCAACTGCAGCCACGCATTCCGTCCTCATCCCGAGGAGCCCGCCCAAGGGCGGGCGTCTCGAAGGATGGCTACAGCAGCCGCTCTCGATTGCGATCCCCTACCGACAGCAGGGGTGAACCGGATTGGGAGCGTGTAGCGGCTTCAGAACTGATATCGCCGCAAGCCGCCATCCACGGGGATCACCGTGCCCGTGATGTACCTTGCCACCGGTGACGCCAAGAACACCGCGAGCGCAGCGAGGTCTTCCGGCTCGCCCCAATAGCCGACCGGGATCTCTTCCTCGGCAAAGCGCTCGCGATAATCCGGCGGGTAGTTGCGGCGGATCTGCTCGCTCATGATGCGGCCGGGCGGGATGCAGTTGATGGTGATGCCGTGCTCGCCGATCTCGCGCGACAGGCCCTTGGCCCAGGCGTGCACGGCGGCCTTGGCAGCGAAGGCGGCGTTGAGGCCTTCCGGCTCGGACTTGCCGGTGATGTTGACGATGCGGCCCCATTTGCGTTCGATCATCTGCGGCAGCAGCGCGTGCGCGATGCGGCGGTAGCTGGTGAAGTTCAGCGCGATCGCCTCGTCCCATTTGCTGTCGGGCGCATCGACGGGCAGGGGGCGGCTGCCGCCGGCATTGTTGATGAGGATGTCGACATGGCCGAGCTCCTTCACTGCGAAGGCCGCGATCTTCTCGGCCGCGTCCTTGGCCATCACGTCCTGCTCGAGCGGCGTGATCAGGCCGGAGCCGACTTCCTTGACCAGCTCGGCGAGCAGGTCGGTGCGCCTGGCCACCCCGACGACGCGGACGCCTTCGGCGGCGAGGCCCTTGGCGATGGCGCGGCCGATGCCGATGCTCGCGCCTGTGACGACAGCGGTTTTCGATTTGAGCCCGAGATCCATGGTCACGCTCTCTTGTTTGCTTTTGCTTGTTGTTGTCGTTCGTTTCCTGCCCGTCCCGCGGGCTTGCGAATTGCCTCGGCGGGACGAGCAGTGGTAACCAAGAGCGCTCGCGAAGGAAACACGAAAAAGAAAAGGCTGGAACGATGGTCTGGGATCCGCAGCAATATCTGAAATTCTCCGGCCACCGGCTGCGGCCCGCCGTCGACCTCTTGATGCGGATTCCGGATTTCGCGCCGCGCGAGATCGCCGATCTCGGGGCCGGCGCCGGCAACGTCACCAAGCTCATTAAGGAGCGCTGGCCGGATGCGGCCGTGACCGGCGTCGAGGGCTCGGCCGAGATGGTCGCCGCCGGCCGCAAGGCCGCGCCGGATGTGGAATGGTCGCATGAGGACCTCGGCCATTGGCGTCCGGCGAAGCCATATGATTTGATCTATTCCAATGCCGCACTGCACTGGCTGCCCAATCATGCGGCACTCTTCCCGTCGGTGATGGAGAAGGTGAAGCCGGGCGGCATGCTCGCGGTGCAGATGCCGCGCAATTTTCTCGCACCCTCGCATGTGCTGATCGGCGAGACCGCGCTCGACGGCCCCTGGCGCGCCAAGGTCGAGCATCTCGTCACTCCGCCGCCGGTGGAGGGGCCGGCCTTCTATCACGATCTTCTCGCGCCGATGTCTGCCAATATCGACATCTGGGAGACCGAATATCTGCAGGTGCTCGAAGGCGACAACCCCGTGAAGGAGTGGACCAAGGGCACCTGGCTGACGCGCTATCTCGATATCCTGCAGGGTGAGGAGAAGGCCGCGTTCGAAGCCGCCTATGGTGCGCGGGTCGCCAAGGCCTATCCGAAGAATGAAGCGGGGCAGACGCTGTTCCCGTTCCGGCGCCTCTTCATCGTCGCCCAGCGCAAGAGCTGATCCCGTTGCCGCAATGCGGCATAAGCTTCGCTCCGTTGCAGCGAAGCTTGTGCCGGGTTGCGCATGCAGTTCGCGTCACGATAGCTTGGCTGCAGAAAATTGGGCTTAGGTCTAGTTGTTCGGCTGCCGGTTTGCTGCCACTACTGACCGCGTAAAATAAAAAGACCCGGTTATAGAGGTTGTTGGGAGGTATCTTCATGCGCAAGCTGCTCCTTGCGGTCGCCGCTGCGGCCATTCTCATGGCCCCCGCGATTGCAGAGGCCCAGAGCCCCATCGTCATCAAGTTCAGCCACGTCGTCGCCAACGATACGCCGAAGGGCAAGGGCGCCCTGAAGTTCAAGGAGCTTGCCGAGAAGTACACCGACGGCAAGGTCAAGATCGAGGTCTATCCGAACTCCTCGCTCTACAAGGACAAGGAGGAGATCGAGGCGCTCCAGCTCGGCTCGGTACAGATGCTGGCGCCTTCGACCGCGAAATTCGCGCCGCTCGGCATCAAGGAGTTCGAGGCGCTCGACCTGCCCTGGCTGTTCAAGGACGACGCGACCTATTCCGCCGCGATGAAGGGCACGATCGGCAAGTGGCTGTTCCAGAAGCTGGAGGCCAAGGGCATCACCGGGCTCGCCTACTGGGACAACGGCTTCCACATGGTGTCGTCGAACCGTGCGCTGATGAAGCCTGAGGATTTCAAGGGCCTCAAGTTCCGCATCTCCGGATCCAAGATCGCCGATCAGTATTTCCGCCTGATGGGCTCGATCCCGCAGATCATGGCGTTCTCCGAAGTGTACCAGGCGCTGCAGACCGGCGTCGTCGACGGCTGCGAGAACACGGCGTCCAACTATTTGACGCAGAAGTTCTACGAGGTGCAGAAGGACATCACTGTGTCCTATCACGCGCATCTGCAATATGCCGTCATCGTCAACTCGAAGTTCTGGTCCGGCCTGCCGCCCGACGTCCGCGCCCAGCTCGAAAAGGCGATGGCCGAGGCGACCGACTACACCAACCAGATCGCGCATCAGGAGAACGAGGACGCGCTGGCCGAGATCAAGAAGACCGGCAGGACCACGCTGCATTACCTGACCGACGCCGACCGCAAGGCGTGGCAGGAGGCGATGCAGCCGACCTACAAATGGGCGAAGGGCCGCGTCGGGCAGGAAGTGCTCGATCTCGTTGCCAAGGAACTCGACGTCAAGATGAACTGACGCGTTTTCCGTGAGAGGACAGTATCAACGGTCGGGAGTGCAAGCACTTCCGGCCGTTTCGTATCGCTAGAGCGCGATGAGATTTGGATGAATCGTCATAGTGCTTCAGGTTATTGTTTGCGCATGATCTCTTCGGAACGATCATGCTTTGGGGGGACTTTGATTTGCTTCGCGTGCTCAACCAGGCGCTCAACCATCTCGAAGAGTGGTTGATCGCGACGCTCATTGCGGCTGCGACCGGCCTTATCTTCATCGCTGTCGTGCACCGCTACGGCGCGGGCGAATCGATCGCCCTCTCCAGGTGGGCGGCCGCACACGGGATGACCTGGCTGGCCTCGCTGTCGATGGCGGTCTTCACTTTCCTCTCGGAGCTCGACCTGTCCTGGGCGCAGGAGCTCTGCATCTACATGTTCATCTGGATGGCGAAGTTCGGCGCGGCCTATGGCGTGCGCACCGGCATCCATGTCGGCGTCGACCTCCTGGTCAACCGCCTGCCTGAACATTCGCGCAAGCACGTGATCCTGTTCGCGCTGCTGTGCGGGGCGCTGTTCACCGGCATGATCGCCGCCTTCGGCACCTCCTTCGTGCGCGAGATGTTCCACACCGGCCAGCAGTCCAACGATCTGGAAGCACCGATGTGGTTCGTCTATCTCGCGATCCCGCTCGGCTCGGGCCTGATGTGCTTCCGCTTCCTGCAGGTCTCCTGGTTCTACTACTGGACCGGCGAGCTGCCGCATCATGACGAGACCCACGTCGAGGGCGTCGAGGCCGACGTCTCGCCCGCGCTGCATCCGCAGCCCGCCGGCGCCGCAACCCGCGCTGCTGCGCGAAAAGTCTCGCCGCTGGGCGTCATCTTGATCATGGCGCCCGTGCTGATCTTCATGATGTGCCTTGCCGAAAAGTTCGGCGTGGTGGTGCTGCCGCACTGGATGCGCGCCGCGACCGTCTTTGCGCTGCTGATCGCGCTGATGCTGACCGGCATCCCGGTCTCGATCGCGCTCGGCCTCACCGTGATGACGTTCCTGTTCACGCTGACCACCGTGCCGATCGAGGCGGTCTCGATGAAGCTCTTCACGGGCATCGAGGGCTTCGAGATCATGGCGATCCCGTTCTTCATCCTCGCCGGCAATTTCCTCACCCATGGCGGCGTCGCGCGCCGCATGATCAATTTCGCGACCTCGCTGATCGGCCATTGGTATGGCGGCCTCGGCCTTGCCGGCATCGTCGCCTGCGCGATGTTCGCGCTGGTCTGCGGCTCGAGCGTTGCGACCGTCGCGGCGATCGGCGCCATCGTGCTGCCCGAGATGGTCCGCCACGGCTACCCGATGCGGTTCGGCGCCGGCATCATCACGGTCGCCGGCTCGCTCGGCATCCTGATGCTGCCCTCGATCCCCAAGATCGTCTACGCGGTCTCGACCAACACCTCGATCGGCGCGCTGTTCGTCGCCGGCCTGCTGCCGGGCATCATGCTGACGACGATGCTGTGCATCGTCACCTGGTGGCTGGCGCGCAAGCGCGACTATCCGCGGCTGCCGAAGGCGAGCTGGGGCGAAACCGTCCGCACCTTCCGCGAGAGCATCTGGGGCCTGATGCTGGTCGTCATCATCATCGGCGGCATCTATAGCGGCCTGTTCACCGCGACCGAGGCGGCGGCGATGGCCGCCGTCTACTCTTTCATCATCGCGGTGTTCGTCTACAAGGCGATCAAGATCAGGGACGTGCCGCGGGTGCTGCTCCGCGCCGCCAACACCAGCGCGATGCTGCTCTACATCGTCACCAACGCGGTGCTGTTCTCCTTCGTGCTCTCCAACGAGAACCTGCCGGCGACGCTCGCCGACTGGATCGCGGCGCAGAATCTCGGCTGGGTCGGCTTCCTGCTGGTGGTCAACATCCTCTTGCTGCTCGCCGGCAACTTCATGGAGCCGAACTCGATCATCCTGATCATGGCCCCGATCCTGGCGCCGGCGGCCAAGAAGCTCGGCATCGACCTCGTCCATTTCGGCATCGTGATGGACGTCAACATGGAGGTCGGCCTCTGCCATCCGCCTGTCGGCCTCAACCTCTACGTGGCGTCCATGATAGCGCGAATGCGGATCACCGATCTTGCGGTGGCGGTGATGCCGTGGCTGATCACCATGCTCGGCTTCCTCGTCATCGTGACCTACTGGCCCGACCTGACGCTGTGGCTGCCGCGGGTGCTGGGGATGCTCTAGGTCGGCGCGCAGCCGGCACGTCGCCCGGATGGCGCTTCGCGCCATCCGGGCTGCGGCGTCAGCCGGCTTTTCGGGCCGGACATGGCTAACGCCCGGTGAACCCGCAGGCTCAAATGCCGTCGTATTGAAGCGCACGCATTTTTACGGATATGCGGTACGACCATGCCAGCGGATGGGGACTGGCATGCTGTTCAACAGAATGGAATCCGGACGGGCGTCGATCTCCGACACCGTCTACTTGGAAGTCATCACGGGCCTTCACGGCACGACGATGCCCAACATTCTTGCGGCCGCTTGCCTGGCGATGGTCGGCGCGATCACGACATACGAGACCGGCGACATGGTGACGGCCGGCCTGACGGTCGCCGGCGTCGCGATCGCCATCGTCCGCCTCTGCGAAATCTTTGCATTCCGCCGCCGGATCGCGCGTTCGCCGCAACTCGGCCGGGCGGAGGCCGTCCGCTGGGAGCGCTGGTACATTGCCGGCACGGTCGCGACGGCGCTCGTGCTCGGCGTATTTGCTGCGCGCAGCATCATGCTGGGCGATGCGCTCTGCTCCGTCATGGCGATCGGCATCGGATTCGGCTTTGGCGCCGGGGTGGTGGCGCGGCTGGCGTTGCGTCCCGTCGCGGCGCTGCTCGATCTCGTCGCGATCGCCGCGCCCGCCGCGATCGTGACCTTCATGCAGCCCGACCTGCGCCATGTCGGCCTCGGGCTGCTCATCCTGATGTACGTGGTCGCGAGCTTCGAGATGGTGCGCCTGAGCTTCAATGCCTCGATCAGCCAGATCACGCTCAAGCGGCAGTTCGAGCAGCTCGCGCGTTTGGACCCGATGACCGGCCTCGCCAATCGATCCGTGCTGGCGACGGACCTGCCGCCGATGCTGGCGGCCGGGATGGTTGCCGTCCATGCGCTCGATCTCGACCGTTTCAAGGAAGCCAACGACCGGTTCGGCCATCCCGTCGGCGATACGCTGCTCAAGCAGGTCGCCGGGCGGCTCAAGGCGATCGCCGCGGCCGATGACCTCGTGGTGCGGATGGGCGGCGATGAGTTCGTCCTGGTGCAGCGCGCGGCCGGCGATGCGGAAGCGATGGCGCAGCGCATCGTACAATCGATCGGTGCGCCCTATGATATCGACGGACAGATCGTCGAGCTCGGCGTCAGCGTCGGCGTTGCCGTCGCGCCGGACGATGGCCGCACCGCAGAAGCGCTGCTGTCGCGTTCCGACAGGGCGCTCTACCGGGCCAAGGAGAGTCGCGGCGGCTACGTGCTGGCGCGGGACTTGCGGGTGCGGGACTCGGGCCAGCCGGTCAAAGGATTGGCCGCTTAGCCGCTCCATCCGGCTGCACATCCTTCCGCCAGCGATGGCAATCGACCGCGAGATGCGGTTAGATGCCGCGCAATGAGCCGGGAGGAGACAAATGACCGAGATTTCCAGCAGCGAGCCGAAGGACGCAACGCCGTCCGTGACTGCGCAGCAGACGGCGATGCGCAATGCGCTGCCGTTTTCCGACACACGGGATTTCGACGATGCCGCGCGCGGCTTCCTCGGCACGATCGAGAACGCGGAGATCGCCAATCCGCAAGGGCGCACGGTGTGGAGCCTGAAGCCCTACGGCTTCCTCTCGGCTGAAGAGGCGCCGCCGACGGTCAATCCCAGCCTGTGGCGGCAGTCGCGGCTCAACATGCAGCACGGGCTGTTCGAGGTGGTGCCCGGCGTCTACCAGGTGCGCGGGCTCGACATCGCCAACATGACGCTGATCGAGGGCGACAGCGGCGTCATCGTCGTGGATACGCTGACCTCGATCGAAGGCGCGCGAGCTGCGCTCGATCTCTACTTCAGGCACCGTGGCCAGAAGCCGGTCGCCGCCGTCATCTTCACGCACACCCACACCGATCACTGGGGCGGCGCGCGCGGCGTGCTGGAGGAGGATGCGCTGGCGACGGGACGGGTGCCGATCATCGCGCCGAACCTGTTCATGGAGCACGCTGTCTCCGAGAACATCATCGCGGGGCCCGCGATGCTGCGGCGGGCGCAGTACCAGTTCGGCCCGCTGCTCGCCAAGGGGCCGCGCGGGCAGGTCGATTGCGGGCTCGGCAAGTCGATGGCGGCAGGATCGGTCGCGCTGCTGCGCCCGACCGACCTGATCATGGCGACCGGCGACAGGCGCGTGATCGACGGCGTCGAATTCGAATTCCAGATGGCGCCCAACAGCGAAGCGCCGGCGGAGATGCATTTCTTCATCTCGCGCTACAAACTGTTGAACCTCGCCGAGAACTGCACGCACAATTTCCACAATCTGCTGCCGTTCCGCGGCGCCGACGTGCGCGATGCGCTGGCCTGGTCCAAATATTTGAACGAGGCGTTGCAACTGTGGGACGGCAAGGCCGAGGCGATGTGCGGCCAGCATCACTGGCCGGTGTGGGGGCGCGAGCGCATAGGCACTATGATCCGGCAGCAGCGCGACCTCTACAAGTTCGCGCATGACCAGACCATCCGCCTGATGAACCACGGCCTGACCGCCGCGGAGATCGCCGAGACGATCCGGCTGCCGGCAAGTCTCGAGGGCGCCTGGCACGGCCGCGGCTATTACGGCCATATCCGTCACAATGTGAAGGCGATCTACCAGAAATATCTCGGATGGTACGACGCCAACCCGGTCAATCTTGATCCGCTGCCGCCGGTCGAGTCCGGCAAAAAATACGTCGAGTATATGGGCGGCGCCGAGGCGATCCTCGCGCGTGCGCGCCATGATTTTGCCAAGGGCGAGTTTCGTTTCGTCGCGCAGGCGCTCGGCCATCTGGTATTTGCCGAGCCCGACAATGCGGCGGCACGTGGCCTGCTCGCGGACACGCTGGAGCAGCTCGGCTACGCCGCCGAGAGCGCGACCTGGCGCAACGCCTATCTGTTCGGCGCCCAGGAATTGCGCCAGGGCATGCCGAAAGTGCCGGCCCGCCCGCCAATGCCGCGCGAGACGCTGGCGGCGCTGCGCACCGAGCAGCTCTGGGACGTGCTCGGCATTCGCCTGAACGGGCCGAAGGCGGAAGGCAAGCACATCGTGCTGAACTGGACCTTTTCGGATACCGGCGAGACGTTCGTGCTCAACCTGGAGAACTGCGCGCTGACCTACACCGAAGGCGTGCAGGCGGACAATGCGGACGCCGGCTTCACCCTGGCGCGGGCAACGCTCGATGAAGTCATCGCGAAGCTGACGAGCTTTCCGGAAGCGGTTGCCGCCGGCAAGGTCAAGCTGTCGGGTAGCCCGATGAAGCTCGCCGAGCTGATGGGACTGATGGACGAGTTTCCGCGGATGTTCGAGATCGTGGAGCCGAAGCGGGCGGCGGTGGGGTAGGGCGGGGGCCGCCCGTTGCGGTCTCTCGTGCCCGGACACAGTGCAGCGCTGCTTCAGCGGTGCGCTGCAGAGCCGGGGCCCATGTCTCCGAATGCACCGCCGCGTGGGTCCCGGCTCTGCGCCGCAACGCAAGGGCGTTGCAGCGCGTCCGGGACACGAGAGTAGTGGATGCCGCTACCTACTCCGCGCTGCTCACCAGCTTGATCCGCGGCGCTTGCTCCTCGGTCAGGCTGCGATAGGCGGCGAGATAGTCCAGCGCCATCCGCCGCGCGGTGAAGCGCGTCTCGAACTGCTTGCGGATCGCGGCGCGGCTCAGTTGCGGAAGGCGGTTGACGACACCGGCGGCGCTGATGATGTCCTCGACGACGAAGCCGGTGAGGCCCTCGTCGATGATCTCGGGCACCGAGCCGCGGTTGAAGGCGACGACCGGCGTTCCGCAGGCCATGGCTTCGATCATCACGAGGCCGAACGGCTCCGGCCAGTCGATCGGCAGCAGCAGGCCGAGCGCGCCGCTGAGGAACTCCGACTTCTCGTGATCGCCGATCTCGCCGATGAAATCGACCAGCGGGTTGTTCACGATCATCGGCTTGATCAGCTCGTCATAATAATCCTGGTCGGCACGATCGACCTTGGCCGCGATCTTCAGCGGGATGCCGCAATGGGTCGCGATCTTGATGGCACGGTCGACGCCCTTCTCGGGCGCGATGCGGCCGAGCACGGCGAGGTATTCCTGCTTCGCCGGCTTCGGCGTCAGCAGGTTCTCCGGCAGGCCGTGGTGAATCGTCTTCACCCAGTTCGCCTGCGGCACCGGCCGCCGCTGCGCATTGGAGATCGAGATCACCGGGATCTTGGAGAAAGTGTTGAAGACAGGCTGATGCTCCGGCAGGTCGAGCCGGCCGTGCAGCGTGGTCAGGAACGGCGTCGGCTGCCGGTAGAACAGCGACCATGGATAGTAATCGAGATGGAAGTGGAGGAAGTCGAACTCCTCGTCGTCACATTTTTGCCGCACGCGCTCGAGGAGCACCATGTGCAGGGCGTTGGGGTCGCGCACGGAGCCGTCGAGGCGAAGCGCCCGCGGCCATAATGCATCCAGCTTCGCCGACGTCTGCGAGTCGCCGCTCGCGAACAGTGTGACGTCGTGTCCCAGGGCAACCAACTCTTCCGTCAACCAGTGCACCACCCGCTCGGTGCCGCCATACAGCTTGGGTGGAACAGCCTCCGTCAACGGAGCTACCTGCGCGATGCGCATCTCACCATCTCCTCTGCGATCATGGAGTTTAAGCCCCCGCCGTGTTTGGGCACCGGCATGCCAATCAGGGAACGTTCTCGCATTTGCGAAGTTCCTTCCCCCGAACGTTACTTCTTCGACACGGTGCGGCGTGGTCGTGATGCTGCCATCACCTCTTCTCACTCCGTCCGCATCCGCATGTCGTGATCGCCTGGCCCGGGAACCGAGGCGAAGCAGTCGATGTTCAGTCGGCTAAGACAAAAACTGGAATCATAACGACGGGGCGATAGCCATATGGATCATCTTTCTGGATACGCGCGCAGGCCATTTGCCTTTGTCTTGCGCTATCTGCGGCGTCGCCTTGCATCGCATCTGGTGATCCTGACCGCCGTCGTCGCGGCGGTTGCCTGCTCCGTAGGCACGCAGTACGGCGTCAAATCCCTGGTCGACAGTCTGTCGGCGGGAACATCGCATGGTGGCAGCGTATGGCTGGCATTCCTTCTGCTCATGTCGCTGATCGCGGCGGACAACTTCCTCTGGCGCATCGCGAGCTGGACGGCGAGCTTCACCTTCGTTCGTGTCACGGGCGATTTACGCCGTGACATATTTCGTCATCTGACCGGCCACGCGCCGAGCTACTTCTCCGATCGCATGCCGGGGATGCTGACGAGCCGCATCACGGCGACGTCGAACGCGGTGTTCACGGTCGAGAACATGTTTGTCTGGAACGTGCTGCCGCCGTGCATTGCCACAATTGCGGCAATCATGCTGATCGGAACCGTCAGTCCCTACATGGCGCTTGGCCTGATCGTGATCGCCGGCGGCATGGTGATCGCGATGTTCCGCCTCGCCGCGGCCGGCAAGCCCCTGCATGACGATTTCGCCGACAAGGCTGCGGTCGTCGACGGCGAGATGATCGACGTCATCAGCAACATGCCGCTGGTCCGCGCCTTCTGCGGCATCGGCCACGAGCACGAGCGGTTCGACGCCACCGTCAACCGCGAACTCACCGCGCGCGGCCGCAGCCTGCGTTATCTGGAGAAGCTGCGGCTCACCCATGCCGGCGTGACAGTCCTGCTGACCGTTGCACTCATGGCCTGGGCGATCACGCTGTGGCAGCAGGGCGAGGCGACCACCGGCGACGTCGTGCTGGTCTGCACCCTCGGCCTGTCCATCCTCAACGCCACGCGCGATCTCGCGGTGGCGCTGGTCGACGTCACCCAGCATGTCGCACGCCTGACCGAGGCGATCGCGACGCTGCTGGTGCCGCATGAATTGCGCGACCATCCCGAGGCCGAGCCCCTCGTCAAGAGCGGCGCCGCGATCGCGTTCAACAACGTTACCTTCGGCTACCCCGGGGCTGAAAAGATCTTCGAGCGCTTCAGCCTGCGGCTGCAGCCCGGCCAGCGCGTCGGCCTGGTCGGCCAGTCCGGCGGCGGCAAGTCGACACTGTTCACGCTGCTTCAGCGCTTCTATGATGTCGACGAGGGCAGTGTCACCGTCGACGGTCAGGACATTGCAAAGGTGACCCAGCAGAGCTTGCGCGAGGCGATCTCGGTGGTGCCGCAGGACATCTCCCTGTTCCATCGCTCCATCAGAGAGAACATCCGATACGGCCGGCCCAACGCGACCGACGACGAGGTGCTGCGCGCGGCGATCGCGGCGCGGTGCGATTTCATCGACAGCCTGCCCGAGGGCCTCGACACCATGGTCGGCGACCGCGGCGTCAAGATGTCCGGCGGCCAGCGCCAGCGCATCGCGATTGCGCGCGCCTTCGTGAAGGACGCCCCGATCGTGCTGCTCGACGAGGCGACGGCCGCGCTCGACAGCGAATCCGAGGAGGCGATCCGCGAGGCGCTGTCGCGCCTGATGCGCGGCCGCACCGTGATCGCGATCGCGCATCGCCTCGCGACGCTGCGCAATTTCGACCGCGTCGTGGTGCTGAAGAACGGCCGGATCATCGAGGACGGCGCACCCGACCGCCTGATGCAGGGCCACGGTCCGTACCGTGAGCTGGTGACGCAGGAGATGAGCCGGCTCGCGAAGTTCGCGGCGTAAGGCCGACAGTCGCGTTCGCGTTGGTTGCGTCTCGAAACAAGCGCAGGGGAGCAGCTTATGGCCGCCGAAGTCGTCACCAAACTCGTCTCCGTGACGCGAACCGTGGAGCAGGTCGCGGAGCAGCCGTTCTATATCCCGATGACGGGACCGTCGGCGCGGCCGCGGCGCTCGCTCAAGCACGACGACACCTTCATCGTGCTCGACAGCCATGGCGACATCGGCGCCTCGGCCGGCGGGCCCGACGGCCTGTTTCACCATGACACCCGCTATCTCGCCCGGCTGGAGCTCGTGCTCAACGATCTCCAGCCGCTGCTGCTCGGCTCCAATCTGCGCGACGACAATTCGGCGCTGACGGTCGATCTGACCAATCCCGACATCTACCGCGAGGGCAGCCTCGTGCTGCAGAAGGACCTGCTGCACATCGTGCGCACGATCTTCCTGTGGCGCGGTTCGGCCTATCAGCGCATCGGTGTGCAGAACCATGGCGACCGGCCGACCAGCTTCGAGCTGACGCTGCTGTTCGGCAACGACTTCGCCGATCTGTTCGAGGTTCGCGGCGAGCGCCGCCCGCGCCGCGGCACCGGCACGAGCAGCCTGCTTGGCCCGACCGACGTGCTGTTCGAATATCACGGGCTCGACGAGTCCGAGCGCACCACGGCCCTGCATTTCGACCCGCGTCCGACCCGGCTCTCCGTCAATGCCGCCACCTGGCAGCTCGAGCTCGGCCCGCACCAGGCGAAATCGCTGTTCGTGGCGGTGTCCTGCAACAGGCCGGCGTCGGAAAAGCCGGCGCGCTTCTTCCAGGGGCTGCTGGCGCACCGCCGCGAGATGCGGCAGTCGACGATGGGCGCGGCCAGCATTGAGACCTCCAACAACATCTTCAACGAGGTGCTGTGCCAGGCCATGGCCGACCTCAACATGCTGATGACCGAAACGCCGCAGGGCCGCTATCCCTATGCCGGCATTCCCTGGTACTCGACGACGTTCGGCCGCGACGGCCTGATCACCGCGCTCCAGATGCTCTGGGTCGATCCGCGCGTCGCCAAGGGCGTGCTCAGGCGGCTCGCGCATTTCCAGGCGAAGGCCGTCGATCCGCTCGCCGATGCCGCGCCCGGCAAGATCCTGCACGAGATGCGCGGCGGCGAAATGGCGGCGCTGCGCGAGGTGCCGTTCGCGCAATATTACGGCAGCGTCGATTCGACCGCGCTCTTCGTGCTGCTCGCCGGAAGCTATTTCGAGCGCACCGGCGACGAGAAGACGCTGATCGAGCTGTGGCCCGCGATCGAGGCGGGCCTCGCCTGGATCGACGGACCCGGCGATCCTGATCAGGACGGCTTCGTCGAATATCAGCGCGCGACCGAGAAGGGGCTGGCCAACCAGGGCTGGAAGGATTCCTACGACGCGATCTTCCATGCCGATGGCCAGCTCGCGGAAGGCAATATCGCGCTCGCGGAGGTCCAGGGCTACGTCTACATGGCCAAGCTGCTGGCCGCGCGCTGCGCCCTGCGGCTCGGCAAGCCCGACCTCGTGCGCAAGTTCGAGGCCGAGGCCAAGGCGCTGGCGGAGCGCTTCGAGCAGGCGTTCTGGTGCGAGGAGCTCGGCACCTATGCCCTTGCCCTCGACGGCAAGAAGCGCCCCTGCAAGGTGCGGACCTCCAATGCCGGGCAGGTGCTGTTCAGCGGCATGATCCGCGAGGACCGCGCCCGCTTGGTCGCCGCCGACCTGATGCGGCCGCACTTCTTCTCGGGCTGGGGCATCCGTACCGTCGCCGTCGGCGAGGTGCGCTACAATCCGATGTCTTATCACGACGGCTCGATCTGGCCGCATGACAACGCGCTGATCGCGCTGGGGCTTGCGCGCTACGGCCTCAAGCATTCGGTGGCGCATGTGTTCAAGGGGCTGTTCGACGCCGCGACCTACATGGACCTGCGGCGCCTGCCCGAATTGTTCTGCGGCTTCCGGCGCGAGAAGCGGCGCGGCCCGACGCTCTATCCGGTCGCCTGCGCGCCGCAGGCCTGGGCCAGCGCGACGCCGTTCACGCTGCTGGAGGCGGCGCTGGGTCTCGAGTTCGACGTGGCGCGCTGCGAGATCCGCCTGCGCAATCCGCATCTGCCGGCATTCCTGAACGAAGTCATCCTGCGCGATCTCCGCCTCGGCGAGTCCAGCGTGGATCTGCGCGTCAGCCGCCACGGCGACGACGTGGCGCTCGAGGTGTTGCGCACGCGCGGCCAGATCCAGGTCTCGATCGTGCTGGCGCGCTAGCGGCGCGCAAGGAGGGACCATGCGTGTCATCGGTGTGTTGATCCTGAGCGTGGTCATTGCCGGAGGCCTGGCGGTCGCCACGCGCGCCGCGGAAGACCAGCCCGCGGCGCAGAACGAGGCGAAAGCGCCGCCGGCTTCGACGGTGCCCGTGACACCGAAGGACGCCGCGCCGCCGCCCTCCGTCACCATCATCGGGGCGAGCGATGCCCACGGCGTGCTCGGCCGCGACGTGCGCAGCGCGGCGGCCGAGGATATGGGCCGCATCGTCGACGTGATCGTCGATCGAGAGGGGCATGTGCGCGCGGCCGCGATCGATTTCGGCGGCTTCCTCGGCGTCGGCAGCCGCAAGATCGTGGTGGACTGGAACGCGCTGCGCTTCGGCAAGATCGCCAACAAGAAGGACAGCATCACGCTGGAATTGACCAAGGCGCAGGTCGCGGCCGCGCCGGAATACAAGGAGGACACGCCGATCGTCGTGCTCGGCGCGTCCGGCAGCCTGCAACCGCTGCAAGCGATACAGTGAGGCGCGGGGAGGGATGGCCGCTGGTGCTGTTGTCAAGCAAGCCGAACCCCGCCGCCGAGGATCGCGCGCGCCGCGTTGAACAGGACAACGTCGCGGCGCTGTCGGCCGGCGGCATCCCGGCGCCGTCGCGCCGCAGCCTGCGCGGCCTCGACTGGTTCATCTTCTTCCTTGCCGACGTGCAGACCGGCTTCGGCCCCTTCATCGCGGTCTACCTGACCACGGAGAAATGGACGCAGGGGCAGATCGGCCTCGTGCTGTCGATCGGCGGCATCGTCGGCCTGATCGGGCAGATGCCGGGTGGGGCGATCATCGACGCGGCCAAATCCGAGCGGCTGGTTGCAGCGCTCGCGATTGCGACCATCGGCGTCTGCGCACTCGCCTATGCGGCCATGCCGGTCTTCCCGGTCGTGGTGGCCGCCGCGACCCTGCATGCGGCGGCGAGCTGCGTCTTGGGACCGGCGATCGCGGCGATCAGCCTTGGCCTCGTCGGCCCGCTCGCGATCGGCGAACGGCTCGGCCGCAATGCGCGGTTTGCCTCGCTCGGCAACGGCGTTGCCGCCGCCGTGATGGGCACGGCCGGATATCTGTTGTCGAGCCGCTCGGTCTTCCTCGTCACCTTCCTGCTCACGATCCCGGCCCTGATCGCACTCTCGCGCATCCGCGAGCAGGAGGTCGACATCGCGCGTTGCCATGGCGAGATGCCGCGCGAATCGGCCGATCGCGGCGACACCAATCTCTGGCATCTGGTCCGGCAGCGGCCGCTCATCGTCTTCGCGCTCAGCGTGATGCTGCTGCAGCTCGCCAACGCCGCGATGATGCCGCTGATGGCGAGCGCGGTGACGGCGCGGTCGAGCCAGTGGGCGACCGTGCTCGTCGCCTTCTGCATCGTCGTGCCCCAGGCGATCGTGGCGCTGCTGTCGCCGACGGTCGGGCGCAAGGCGCAGCTCTGGGGCCGCCGGCCGCTGCTGCTGATCGGCTTCGCCGCGCTGACGATCCGCGGCCTGTTGTTCGCGACCGTGCGCGATCCCTATCTGCTGGTCGCGGTGCAGGTGTTCGACGGCATCACGGCGGCGGTGTTCGCGGTGATGATTCCGCTGATCGTCGCCGACGTCGCCTTCGGCAGCGGCCATTTCAACCTGGCGCAGGGCATCGTCGGCACCGCGACCGGCATCGGCGCGTCGCTGAGCACGGCGCTCGGCGGCTATGTCAGCGACAAGTTCGGCAACGCCACGGCCTTCATCGGGCTGTCCGGCGTCGCGGCGATGGGCCTGCTGCTGATCCTGCTGGTGATGCCGGAGACCCGGCGCACGAGCATGACCGCGCCAAAAGAAATGGCCGGCTGAACGAATTCAGCCGGCCAAGTCAGTGGGGAGGAAATTCAGGCGTCGAGATTGTGCAGGCGCTGACGGTTGCGCAGCACGATCTGGCGGGCACCGGAGAAGCCGAGAATGCCCTGGGTGTGGAGCTGGGACAGCGCGCGCGAGACGGTTTCGAGCGTGAGGCCGAGATAGTCGCCGATGTCGCGGCGGCACATCGGCAGCGCCATCATGCCGGCAACCGCGAGGCGGCGGTCCATTTCGAGCAGGAAGGTCGCGACACGCTCCATCGCGGTCTTGCGGCCGAGCAGCAGCATGTGGTCCTCGGCGTGACGCAGCTCGGAGGCGGTCATGGCCCAGAGCTTGCGGGCGACCTGCACGTCGGTGCCGGCGGCCTTCTCGAGGCTGGCGCGCTTCACGAGGCGCACATTGGTGTCGATGATGGCTTCGGCGGCGAGGCGGTGGGTCGGGCCGGATTCGAGGCCGAACACGTCGCCGGGAAGATGGAAGGCGCCGATCTGGCGGCGGCCGTCGGACAGAAGCTTGTAGCTGCGCACCGCGCCCGATACGACCTGGTAGACATATTCGGCCGGCTCGTCCTCGCCATAAATCTCCTCCTCCTTGCGGTAGGAGAACTCGGTGGCGACGAGGCCGACATGGCCGGTGATCGCGCCGAACTGGTCGGTGACCGGATGGGCAGGGGCAATCTTGCTACCGATCTGGGTGTTGATCGCCTGGGTCTTGAGCGTCTGGGTCAGCATCTGCGCCATCTCCGTTGTGATGGAGCATTGCTACGCGGGTTTGCGCAATCCGGAAATTTCGCGCGTTATCTTAAGGACGTTTACCTACGTAGATTCCCGTAGGTCAGTTTCCGCGGCGGTCCTGGATGGCGTGACGGATGCGCTTGACCAGGTTTTCGTCCAGAAGCGGCTTCAAAATCACGTCCTTGACGCCCGCGGCGGCGGCCCGGGCCGAGATGTTCACGTCGGGATAGCCGGTGATCAGGATCACCGGGGCCGCGCCGTCCGACTGCCGCAGCCGGCCGGCCAGCTCGATCCCATTGATGTCGGGCATCTTGTAGTCGATCACGTAGCAATCCGCGGCCAGCGCGCCGGCGGCATTGAGCAGCGCCGTCGCATTCCTGAAGGTCCGCACGGCAAAGCCGTCGGTTTCAAGCAGGAATTGCAGGGAGCCCAGCACGGCGGCATCGTCGTCGACCACGTAGACAGTGGGCTTTGCCGGTGCCGCCATTGGGAGCCGCTGAGGGTGCGAGCCAATCTCGATCATTCTGACTGGCTAGCACGTGCGTGGGCAACCGCCTTGACTTGCCTCAAGCTGATATGCCTCAAGTCGACTTGCCTCAAGCCGGCCCGACTCAATCGTTGAGCATGCCGGCGCGCATGGCGAGGCGAACCAGCTCCGAGAGGCTGTTGGCCTGCATCTTGGTCATGACGTTGGCCCGATAGACCTCGATGGTGCGCGGGCTGATGTCGTATTCCCGGGCGATCAGCTTGTTGGAAAGGCCAGCGATCAGCCCCTCCATGACCTGACGCTCCCGGGGACTCAAGGACGCGACGCGGGCGGCGATGTCCTGCGCGACCGCTTCGTTCTTCGCCGCGGGCTCGGCCTGGCGGATCGCAGTCTCGATCATGGTGGTGAGGCGATCGTCCTCGAACGGCTTCTCCAGAAAGTCGACGGCGCCGAGCTTCATCGCCTCGACCGCGAGCGGCACGTCGCCGTGCCCGGTCATGATCAGGATGGGAAACGGGCTCTGCTGCGCCTTCATGCGCTTGAGCAGCTCGATGCCATCGAGGCCCGGCATGCGCACGTCGGAGACGACGCAGCCGAAGGCAAGGCCCGGCAGGGCGTCGATGAAGCTCTGCGCGTTGTCGAACAGCGTGACGCCGAAACCGGAGGAATCCAGCAGGAAGTTCAGCGAATCCCGCATCGCCTCGTCGTCGTCGATGACGTAGACATGTGCCTTGGTGGTCATGGATCAATTCTCGTCGGCTGCCGGGAGGGTGAAGCGGAATGTCGCTCCGCCCGATGCGTTGCTCTCGGCCCACATGCGCCCGCCGTGAGCCTCGATGATCGAGCGGCTGATGGACAGTCCCACGCCCATGCCGGTGTCCTTGGTGGTGAAGAAAGTCTGAAACAGATTGGGAATGACGTCGTCCTGGAAGCCGCTGCCGGTGTCGGAGACCTCGACCTCGATCATGTCGTCGCCGGCGCGGGTGTTCGTGACGACGAGCTCGCGCTGCTGCGACTGCGCCATCGCTTCCAGCGCGTTGCGGAACAAATTGACCAGGACCTGCTGGATCTGCACCCGGTCGGCGAGAACGAGATCGGTCTCCGGATCGAGGCTGAAGCGGAGCTGCACATTCTGCTCGCGCGCGCCGGCGAGGCCCAGCGCGCCGGCCTCTTCGATCAGCTTGGACAGGCTCTCGACCCGCTTCTCGGATTCGCCGCGGGAGACGAAGTCGCGCAGGCGCCGGATGATCTGGCCGGCCCGCAGCGCCTGCTCGGCGGCGCGGTCCAGCGCGCTCTCGATCTTTGGCGTGTTCGGATCGGCGCTGCCGGCCAGCAGCCGCCGCGAGCCCTTCATGTAGTTGCTGATCGCCGCCAGCGGCTGGTTGAGCTCGTGCGCGAGCGCGGACGCCATCTCGCCCATGGCGCTCAGCCTGGAGACGTGGACCAGCTCGGATTGCAGCTCCTGCAGCCGCGCCTGGGTCTGCTGGTGCTCGGTGAGGTCGCGGACGAAGCCGGTGAAATAGGGCTCGCCGCCGGACTGCATCTCGCCGATCGACAGGTGCATCGGAAAGGTGGTGCCGTCGCGGCGCCTGCCGGTGACGATGCGGCCGATGCCGATGATGTGCGGGTCGCTGGTGGTGCGGTAGCGCGCGATGTAGCTGTCGTGCCGGGAGCGGTCGGGCTCCGGCATCAGGATGTTGACGTTCTGGCCGATCGCCTCGTGCTCGGACCAGCCGAACAGGCGCTCGGCGGCGGTCGAGAACAGCTGGATGATGCCGTGGCCGTCGATGACGATCATGGCGTCGGGAATGGTGTGGAGGATGGAGCGAAGGTGGCTCTCGCGCGTGCGCAAGGCCTCCTCGACCTGCTTCTCCTCGTCGATGTCCAGGAAGATGCCGCTGAGATGACGCGCTGCGCCGGCGTCGTCGCGAATGACCCCCGCCCGCGCGCGAATCCACTGACCCCCGTTGGAGGCGCCTGCGACCTTGAAGGACACGTCGAGCCCGCCGCCCCGCTCGCAGACGCGCGCGATCGCGCTGTCCACGCGCGCGCGATCCCTCGGCTCGAGCCGCGACAGGAAGAGGTCGTAGCTCGGCGGCTGATCCGGCGCGATGCCGAGCAGGCTCCTGGCCGTGTCCGACCAGTCAAGTTCCCGCGTCGCGAGGTCGAGATCCCAGGTGCCGACGCCGAATCCCTCGATCCGGACCCGGAAATGCTCGCCGCGACCATCGTCTGGCGGATGCGTTACGCGGGTCGGCGACAAGCGATGACTCCCAGTTTCGGCCCGCAGGCCTGGCCCCGCGAACATGGCGGCAATTTCGCCCAAGGGCGGCCCCGAGGCAAGTTCGGATGTCTGATTCCATTGGTGGATTTCCCGCAGCCCGGCACCCGGCAATTTGATCTAGCTCATCCCGCATCGCAGCGGCGAGGCTAGATTTCGCGCCGGTTCACTTCCGTGCGGAGAATTTCGATGACATACGCAACCGTGATGGTCAGCCTGGCGCTCGATCAGTCCAACGAGGCGCGTCTTCAGGTCGCGGGCGAACTCGCCGAGCGATTCGAAGCTGCCATCATCGGGGTTGCCGCGGCGCAGTTCGCGCCGCCGCTCTATTTCACCGATGGCGCCGAGGCCCAGGGGCTGATCGAGGAGGGCGAAGCCTCCGTCAGGCGGCGGCTGGCCGAGCTGGAGGCGCAATTCCGGACCGCGATGAAGAATCGCGGCGGACGCGCGGAGTGGCGCAGCGCCATGGATTTTCCGGCGCGGTTCATCCTGGCGCAGGCGCGCTGCGCCGACATCGTCGTCAGCGGCGGGCAAAGCCCGGCCTTCTCCGATGCATTCGCGCTCGCAAGCCCCAAGGACCTGGTGATGCAGGCCGGACGTCCGCTTCTCGTCGTTCCCGACCGCGTCGACTGGCTCGATCTGCGCAGCGTGCTGGTGGCCTGGAAGGATACGCCGGAGGCGCGGCGGGCGGTGACCGACGCGCTGCCGATGCTGCGCAAGGCGGGGGACGTCACCGTCGTCGAAATCCCCGAACAGGGCGACGACCGGTCGGCCGTGATGGCCGGCGTCACCGACGTTGCCGCCTGGCTCGCCCGTCACGGCATCACCGCGAGCGCGCGCGTCCTGGACAGCGCGCGGAACGATACCGCGGCGGCGCAATTGGAGAAAGTCGCCGGCGATGTCGGCGCCGGCCTGATCGTCGCTGGTGCCTACGGGCATTCGCGGTTTCGCGAGCTGATCCTGGGCGGCGTCACCCAGCATCTGGTCACGCAATCCAGCCGCTGCGTGCTGCTGTCGCACTGACGGCCGTTTGGCCTGGAGCTAGTCGAGGAGGACGCGCCGTGTACAGATTTCTTGAGCAGACCGCTAGCGGCTACATGACGCGCACCGTCAGGACGGTGCGGCGCGACCAGGATCTGCTCGCGCTCAGCGAGATGTTCGAAAACGACGATTTCAACTCCTACCCGGTCGAGGACGACGGGCAGGTGGTCGGCATCGTCACCAAGTTCGACATCCTGAAGTGCTTTGCCTTCACCCCGAACCAGATGCTGCCGCGTTACCACGATTTGATGAGCCGCAAGGTCGGCGACGTCATGACGCCGGAGTTCATCTATGTCAGCCCCGACACGCGCCTGACGCGGGTGCTGCAGATCATGGTCGAGCACCGCATCAGGAGCATCATCGTGCTCGACGGAGCGCAGAAGCTGGCCGGGATCATCGCCCGCGAGGACGTCATCGCCGCGCTCAAGGCGACGGCGAAGGATTGACTTCTTCTTCCCTTCTCCCCCTGTGGGAGAAGGTGGCGCGCGTAGCGCGCCGGATGAGGGGGTGTCTCCACAATTTGAGATCAGAGTTCGCGGACAGATACCCCTCACCCGGATGAGTCTGCCGCTCGGTCCTCGCTGCCCTCTCCCGCAAAGGGAGAGGGCACTTCAACTGGCAGGCCGCAAAACTACGGGCCGATCCCGAAAAATCGCGGCCTCATAAGCGGACCTCAAACGCATGTCTTGATTTCAATCAATTCCCCGCGAGGGTGAATGTGGTTTCTGGCCCCGTGTTCTTTCGAAAGAGAATCCGCGATGAGCCAGCCCTCCATCTCCAAATCCATGACGCCAGGTGAAAGCGGCCTCGCTGTCGTGTTCGCAGCCACCGCCTTCCTCTGCGTGGTCGCCTCGGCCAAGGCGCTTGATGCGCCCTTTGCCTTCCATGCCGCGCTGAGCGCGGCGGCGAGCCTCGCCGCGGTGTTCGTCATCGTCAACCGCTACTTCGAGCGCCCGGCGGCGCTGCCGCCGGCCGAGATCAACGGGCGTCCCAACTACAACATGGGTCCGATCAAGTTCACCGCCGTGATGGCGATGTTCTGGGGCATCGCCGGCTTCCTCGTCGGTCTCATCATCGCCTCGCAGCTGGCCTGGCCCGCGCTGAATTTCGATCTGCCCTGGACCAGCTTCGGCCGCCTGCGGCCGCTGCACACCTCGGCCGTGATCTTCGCCTTCGGCGGCAACGTGCTGATCGGCACGTCGTTCTACGTCGTGCAGAAGTCCTGCCGCGCGCGTCTTGCCGGCGACCTCGCGCCCTGGTTCGTCGTGGTCGGCTACAACTATTTCATCCTGGTCGCCGGCACCGGCTATCTGCTCGGCGTCACCCAGTCGAAGGAATATGCCGAGCCGGAATGGTACGCCGATCTGTGGCTGACCATCGTCTGGGTCGTCTACCTCCTTGTCTTCCTTGCCACGATCATCAAGCGCAAGGAGCCGCATATCTTCGTCGCGAACTGGTTCTACCTCGCCTTCATCGTGACGATCGCCGTGCTGCATCTCGGCAACAACCCGGCGCTTCCGGTCTCGGCTTTCGGCTCCAAGTCCTATGTCGCCTGGGGCGGCATCCAGGATGCGATGTTCCAGTGGTGGTACGGCCACAACGCGGTCGGCTTCTTCCTGACCGCCGGCTTCCTCGCCATCATGTACTACTTCATTCCCAAGCGCGCCGAGCGGCCGATCTATTCCTACCGGCTGTCGATCATCCACTTCTGGGCGCTGATCTTCCTCTACATCTGGGCCGGTCCCCACCATCTGCACTACACGGCGCTGCCCGACTGGACGCAGACGCTCGGCATGACCTTCTCGATCATGCTGTGGATGCCCTCCTGGGGCGGCATGATCAACGGCCTGATGACGCTGTCGGGCGCCTGGGACAAGCTGCGTACCGATCCCGTGCTGCGCATGCTGGTGGTCTCCGTCGCCTTCTACGGCATGTCGACCTTCGAAGGCCCGATGATGTCGATCAAGGTGGTCAACTCGCTCAGCCACTACACCGACTGGACCATCGGCCACGTGCACTCCGGCGCGCTCGGCTGGGTCGGCTTCGTCTCCTTCGGCGCGCTGTACTGCCTGGTGCCGTGGGCCTGGAATCGCAAGGGTCTCTACAGCCTCAAGCTCGTCAACTGGCACTTCTGGATCGCGACCCTCGGCATCGTCCTCTACATCTCGGCGATGTGGGTGTCCGGCATCCTGCAGGGCCTGATGTGGCGCGCCTACACCTCGCTCGGCTTCCTCGAATATTCCTTCATCGAGACCGTCGAGGCGATGCACCCCTTCTACATCATCCGCGCCGCAGGCGGCGGCCTGTTCCTGATCGGCGCGCTGATCATGGCCTACAATCTCTGGATGACCGTTCGCGTCGGCGAGCAGGAAGTCCAGATGCCCGTCGCGCTCCAGCCGGCGGAATGAGGAGCTTCCCATGTCGTTCTGGACACGCCACCAAATCTTCGAAAAGAACTCGATCATCCTGATCGTCGGCATCCTGCTGGTGATCGCGATCGGCGGTCTCGTCGAGATCACCCCGCTGTTCTACCTCAAGAGCACGATCGAGAAGGTCGACGGCGTCAGGCCGTACACGCCGCTGGAGCTTGCGGGCCGCAACGTCTATGTCCGCGAAGGCTGCTATCTCTGCCATTCGCAGATGATCCGCCCGCTGCGCGACGAGGTCGAGCGCTACGGCCACTTCTCGCTCGCCGCCGAGAGCATGTTCGACCATCCGTTCCAGTGGGGCTCCAAGCGCACCGGTCCGGACCTTGCTCGCGTCGGCGCAAAATATTCCGACGACTGGCACGTCACCCATTTGACCAACCCGCGCGCAATCGTGCCGCAATCGGTGATGCCGGGCTACCCGTTCCTCAGCCAGAACGAGGTGGATCCGGACACCATCGCGGACCACATGCGCACGCTGAGGGCGGTCGGCGTTCCCTACACTGACGACCAGATCGCAAGCGCAGGCGCCGACCTGAAGGCCCAGGCCGATCCTGACAATGCCGGCTCCGACGCCTTCACCAAGCGCTACGCCAAGGCCGTGGTGCGCAACTTCGACGGCAAGACCGGCACGCCGACCGAGATGGACGCGCTAATCGCGTACCTGCAGATGCTCGGCACGCTGGTCGACTTCAAGATCTACAACGAGAAAGCCAATCTTCGCTGAGAAGGCACGAACGATGAAAGCTATCCTGACAGTCCACAATCTTGCGTCCGAGCTCGTGACGACGATCTGGACGCCGGTGTTCGTCGCGATCTTTCTCGCGATCATCGCCTACGCATTTTGGCCCCGTAACAAGGCTGCGTTCGACGAAGCAGCGCACCTGCCGTTGCGGGAGGAGTGAGAGACCATGACCGATCATAGCGAAGTCGATACCGTCACCGGCAAGTCCACGACCGGACATGAATGGGACGGCATCAAGGAGCTCAACACCCCGCTGCCGCGCTGGTGGGTGATCAGCTTCTATCTCACCATCATCTGGTCGATCGGCTACTGGATCGTCTATCCGGCCTGGCCGCTGATCTCGAGCCATACGACCGGGCTGCTCGGCTACTCGACGCGCGCCAGCCTCGCGGTGGAGCTCGCCAATCTCGAGGCGCTGCGCGGCGAGAAGATGGCGGCGTTGGCGGCGGCCTCGCTCGCCGACATCGAGAAGGACCCGGCCCTGCTGGCGCTCGCCCGCGCCAAGGGCAGGACCGTGTTCGGCGACAATTGTGCGCCGTGCCACGGCTCCGGCGGCGCCGGCGCCAAGGGCTTTCCGAACCTGAACGACGACGACTGGCTGTGGGGCGGCACGCTCGACCAGATCATGCAGACCATCCAGTTCGGCGCACGTTCGGGTCATGCCAAGACGCATGAGGGCCAGATGCTCGCCTTCGGCAAGGACGGGGTGCTGAAGCCCGACGAGATCGTCACGGTCGCCAATTACGTGCGCTCGCTGTCGGGCCTTCCGACCCGCAAGGGCTTCGATGCCGCCAAGGGCGAGAAGATCTTCGCGGAGAACTGCGTCGCCTGCCACGGCGACGGCGGCAAGGGCAACCAGGAGTTCGGCGCGCCGAATCTGACCGACAAGATCTGGCTCTACGGCTCGGACGAGGCCTCCCTGATCGAGACCATCAGCCAGGGCCGCGCCGGGGTCATGCCGGCCTGGGAAGGACGGCTCGATCCGGCCACCATCAAGGCGATGGCGGTCTACGTCCACTCGCTGGGCGGCGGCAAATAGCCGAACGAAAACAGGGCGGGGGTGGACAAATTGCCCCCGCTTGAGCTGGATCAAACGACGCGTGCGCGTCGGGTCTAGGTTTAATCGCACCTTTTCGAGTTGCCTCAAGCGATGAACAAGACCGTGAACCCGAACGAACTCACATCGGACGACGACTACGGGCCGCTCTACGCAGCCCGCAAGAAGGTCTATCCCCAAAGCACCCACGGAACCTTCCGCCGGATCAAATGGGGCCTGATGGCGTTCTGCCTCGGCGTCTACTACTTCCTGCCATTCGTGCGCTGGAATCGCGGCCTCGGTGCGCCCAGCCAGGCGGTGCTGATCGACCTTCCCAACAGCCGCTTCTACTTCTTCTTCATCGAGCTTTGGCCGCAGGAGGTCTATTACTTCACGGGCCTCTTGATCGTCGCCGCCGTCGCGCTGTTCCTGATGAACTCCGTCGGCGGCCGCATCTGGTGCGGCTATCTCTGCCCGCAGACGGTGTGGACCGACCTGTTCTACGCCGTCGAGCGCCTCGTCGAGGGCGACCGGCGCGAGCGGATGAAGAAAGACAAATCGTCCGACCCGATGAACCTCGAGCGCATCTCCGAGATCGTGCTCAAGCACTCGATCTGGCTGATGATCGCCTGGTGGACCGGCGGCGCCTGGGTGCTCTATTTCAACGATGCGCCGACGCTGGTGAAGGAGCTCGTCACCTTCCAGGCGCCGATGATCGCCTATATCTGGATCGGCATCCTCACCGCGACGACCTATCTGCTCGCCGGCTTCATGCGCGAGCAGGTCTGCACCTACATGTGCCCGTGGCCGCGGATCCAGGCGGCGCTCACCGACGAATGGGCGCTCAACGTCACCTACCGCTACGACCGCGGCGAGAAGCGCACCTCGGTGAAGAAGGCGGCCGAGCTGCGCGCGCTTGGCGAGCATGTCGGCGACTGCATCGATTGCTACCAGTGCGTCGCGGTCTGCCCGACCGGCATCGACATCCGCAACGGACCGCAGATGGAATGCATCCAGTGCGGGCTCTGCATCGATGCCTGCGATAACGTGATGGAGAAGATCGGCCGGCCGAAGCGGCTGATCGGCTACGATAACGACATCAACATCCAGCGCCGCCAGGAAGGCAAGGCGCCGGTCTACCGCATGGTCCGGCCCCGTACCATCGCCTATAGCGCGATCATCGCTGTCGTCGGCGGCTTCATGATCTATACGCTGGCAACCCGCAGCCTGCTCGACGTCAACGTGCTGCACGACCGCAATCCGGTCGCGGTCAGGCTCAGCGACGGCTCGATCCGCAACGCCTACACGGTGCGGCTGCTGAACAAGAGCGGCTATGACCGCGTCATCGCCATCGACGCCCACGGCCCGGCGAATTTGTCGGTCCACGTCATCGGCGTCGATTCGGTGACGCCCGACCGGCCGATGATCGTGATTCCGCGCGACACCACCAGCGAGCTCAGGCTGCTCGTCACCGCGCCGGCGGAGAGCAATCCCGAGAAGTCGATGCCCGTACGCTTCCAGGTCACCGATATCGGCCTCGGGGAAGTTGCCACCGCCACCGACAATTTCGTCGCGCCGTAAGACCAGGAGAGAGCCATGGCATCCAAGCCGCTGACGGGAACCAAGGTGTTCCTGATGCTGGTCGCCTTCTTCGGTCTCGTGATCGGCGTCAACGTGACCATGATGAAGCTCGCGATCGCGACGCTGCCCGGCACTGATGTCGACAGCCCCTATGCGGCGGGCCTGACCTATGACCGCGAGATCTCCGCAGCACAGGACCAGGCTGCACGCAAATGGCAGGTCAACGCCCATATCGAGCGCCGCACCGATGGCGGCGCTGCGATCCAGGTCGAGGCGCGCGATGCGAGCGGGCAGCCGCTCGCCGGATTGAGGTTCGGCGGACGCCTGGAGCGGCCGACCGACAAGCGCGCCGATCTCCAGGTCGAGCTCGCGGAAGCCGGCATCGGCGTCTATCGCGGCAATGCCGCGTCCGTCGCCCCGGGCCAGTGGGATCTGGTGATCGAGGGCGAGGCGCGGGGGATGCGCGTGTTTCTCTCGCGCAACCGTGTGATCCTGAACTGAGGGATGTGGTCATGCAGGTCACGCGCGATTTCTCCCACTATATCCGCAGCGCGGGCGAAGGCCTTCAGCACATCGATCTCGCGGTCGAGGGTGTTCACTGCGCCGGCTGCATGGCGAAGATCGAGCGCGGCCTGTCGGCCATTCCCGATGTCACGCTGGCGCGCGTGAATCTCACCGACCGCCGGGTCGCGCTGGAGTGGAAGGGGGGCACGCTCGATCCCGGCCGCTTCATCGACCGGCTGGAGGAACTCGGCTACAAGGCCTATCCGTTCGAGACGGAGAGCGCGGAGGTGGCCGAGGTCGCCGAATCCCGCTTCCTGCTGCGCTGCCTCGGCGTCGCCGCGTTCGCCACCATGAACGTGATGATGCTGTCGATCCCGGTCTGGTCGGGCAACGTCTCGGACATGCTGCCGGAGCAGCGCGATTTCTTCCACTGGCTCTCGGCGCTGATCGCGCTGCCGGCGGCGGCCTATGCCGGCCAGCCGTTCTTCCGGTCGGCCTGGCGTGCGCTGTCGGCGAAGACGACCAACATGGACGTGCCGATCTCGATCGGCGTGATCCTGGCGCTCGGCATGTCCGTGGTCGAGACCTTCCACCATGCCGAGCACGCCTATTTCGACGCGGCGATCATGCTGCTGACCTTCCTGCTGGTCGGCCGCTTCCTCGACCAGAGCATGCGGCGCCGGACGCGCGCGGTGGCCGGAAATCTCGCCGCGCTGAAGGCAGAGACCGCGGCCAAGTTCATCGGGCCCGACGAGATTTCACAGGTGCCGGTCGCCGCGATCCATCCCGGCGACATCGTGCTGCTGCGCCCCGGCGAGCGCTGCGCGGTGGACGGTACCGTGATCGAAGGTCGCTCCGAAATCGACCAGAGCCTGATCACCGGCGAGACGCTCTATGTCACGGCGGGGCACGGCACGGCGGTCTATGCGGGATCGATGAACATCTCCGGCACGCTTCGCGTGCGGGTCTCGGCGGCGTCGGAGGCGACGCTGCTCGCGGAGATCACGCGGCTGCTCGACCATGCGCTTGCCGCCCGCTCGCGCTACATGCGGCTCGCCGACCGCGCCTCGCGGCTCTATGCACCGGTGGTGCATGCAACGGCGCTTCTGACCATTCTCGGCTGGGTCATCGCGGGGGCAGGCTGGCACGATGCCATCGTGACCGGCGTCGCCGTGCTGATCATCACCTGTCCCTGCGCGCTCGGGCTCGCGATCCCGACGGTGCAGACAGTCGCGGCGGGCGCGATGTTCAGGGCAGGCGTGCTGCTCAACGCGGGCGATGCCATCGAGCGGCTGGCGGAGGCCGATCATGTCATCTTCGACAAGACCGGCACGCTGACGCTGCCCGATCTCGAAGTGATGAACGCGGCCGAGATCCCCGCCGACGTCTTCGAGCTCGCCGGGCGCCTCGCGCTGTCGAGCCATCATCCGGTGGCCGCTGCGGTCGCACAGGCTGCCGGTGCCAGATCGCCCATCGTCGGTGCGGTCGAGGAGGCAGGGCAGGGCGTGCGTGCGACCGTGGATGGTGCCGAGATCCGTCTTGGCCGTCCGTCGTTCTGTGGTGCCGAGGGGCTGGTCGGGCTGACCGACGATCTCGATCCCGAAGCGTCGATCGTGGCGTTCAGCAAGGGCAGCGAAAAGTTCATCCTCTCGGTGCGCCAGGGCCTGCGCCCGGACGCGCAGGCCGTGATCGCAGCGCTGAAGGCGCGCAACATCGGCCTCGAAATTCTCTCCGGCGACCGCGAGCCGGCGGTGATCGCGGCGGCCCATGCCCTCGGTATCCCCGAATGGCGCGCCGGCGTCACCCCGGCCGACAAGATCGCGCGGATCGAGGAGTTGAAGCGGCGCGGCATGAAGGTGCTGATGGTCGGCGACGGCATGAACGATGCGCCCTCGCTTGCGGCCGCTCATGTCTCGATGTCGCCGATCTCGGCCGCGCATCTCAGCCAGGCCACCGCCGACCTCGTGTTCCTCGGCCGCCCGCTGGCGCCCGTGGTTACCGCCATCGATGCTTCGCGCAAGGCGCTGCACCTGATGCGGCAGAACCTCTGGCTCGCGATCGGCTACAACGTCCTCGCCGTACCGGTTGCGATCAGCGGCGTCGTGACGCCCCTGATCGCCGCGGCCGCCATGAGCGGATCGTCGATCCTGGTCATGCTGAATTCGCTTCGGGCACGGACCTCGCGGGAGATCGTGTGATGGAGATCCTGGTCATTCTGGTGCCGCTGGCCTTGATGCTGGGAGGCGCCGGTCTCGTCGCCTTCCTGTGGTCGCTCCGCAGCGGCCAGTACGACGATCTCGACGGCGCCGCCTGGCGCGCCATCGCCGACGACGACCCGCCGCAGGAAGCCCCGGTGAAGCGCTAACGCTTCAAGGCGAAGGTCAGCAAGGCTGCTCCTGCGAGGGCCGCGCCGACGCCCGCGACGCAGGCGGGCCAGCCGAAACTGTCGAACAGCCGCCCGAGCACGGCGGTGCCGACCAGCCCGCCGCAGAAGTAGCACGCTAGATAGGTCCCGCTCGCGATGCCGCGGTTGTCGGTCGCCGCCTGTCCGACGAAGCCCGTCGCGGCGGCCTGCGCGAAGAAGGTGCCGACGCCGACCAGGACCATGCCGGCGAGCACTTCGCCGAGATGCGGTGCCAGCATCAGCGGCAGGCCAAGGCCTGCGACAACGAGCGAGCTCCATATCGTGGGCCGCGTTCCGAGCCGCGCGGCCACCTTGCCGGCCAGGAGCGTCGTCACGACCGAGGGCAGGAAGACGACATAGACGAGGCCGAGATCCATCATGCCCAGTGATAGCGGCGGCCGGACCAGCACGAAATTCACGAATGTGAAGGTGCCGATGAAGGCGAACAGGATACAGAAGCCGATGCCGTAGGCGGCGCGTAGGCGCGGATTGCGCCAATGCGCGATGGTGGCGGCGAGCGGCGATGTCGCCGGCATCATCGCATGCATCGGCTGCACGCGCTTGATGGTGAAATGGACCAGCACCGCGCCCGCCAGGTTGAGCGCCGCGAACAAATAGAAATTCCAGGCAAGGCCGAAGCCGTCCGCGACCGCCGCCGAGATCAGCCGGCCGACGAGGTTGCTGGCGACATTGCCGGTGATGTAGGCGGCAAACGCGCCACCGGCGTCCGTGGCGCTGCATTGCTCGCCGAGATGGGCAAGGGTGAGCGCGAAGGCGGAGGCCATGCACAAGCCCTGCGCGACGCGCAGGGCGGTGAAGACGGTAAGGTCTGGTGCGGATGCCAAGAGGCTGGTGGGGATCGCCAGCAGCGTCAGGCTGAGCAGGATGCCGGTCCGCCGGTTGATGTGCGGGCTGAAGAAGCCGACGACGAGGCTGGCTGCCGCCATGCCGAAAGTGCTGGCGTTGACTGCAAAGCCCATCGCTGCCGGTGTGACGCCGTAGTGCCGCGCCAGCGAAGGCAGGATCGCCTGCGTCGCGAACAGGTCGACGACGGTCAGGAATGCGGTGAGGCCGATCACGAGCGAGCGGAGCGCGAGACCCGGCGAATGCGCCTCCATCGTCATCGCGCCTTGTCTGATGGGAGCGGAAAGATCGGTCATGGCGTGATTGTCCTGCGAGGAATGTGGCGCCCGGCATGCGGGCAGCATGGGGGATCCCGGGCGCCACACCCGGCAACGAATGCGTTGGGGCTGGAGGCGCGCTCGTTACATGTGATGGTCGTTGGGATCCTTGCGGACGTCGCCGACATAGAGAATGACGGTCTCCTTGCCGAGGTTCTTCCACCAGTGCGAGGTGCCGTAGACTTCGGGACGGATGTCGCCGGCCTTGTGCACGATCGGGTCGGCGCAATTGGAGGCGTATTCGACGATCTCGCCCTGCTGCACGAAGATCAGGGCAGGGCGGTCGTCATGGCTGTGCCAGGGCACGATGCCGCCGGGCTCGATGGTCAGCTTGCGGAAGCGCAGTTCGCGGCCCTCGATGTGGGCCGGCTGCTTGCCGAGATCGATCGCGCCGAGCGTGACGTCGGTGACGCCGACCGGCTTGGTATCGACCATCTGCTGCGCGTTCGGCTTCAGCTTGCCGGCGGGACATTCGCCGGCGAGAACCGGCGTCGCAAACGTGAGCGCGCCGAGGCCGGCAACGCCTGCCAAAACCACGCGCGACCCTGCGAGATGCCTGGACATGAACAGTCTCCTGTGTTGGCCGCAGCCGTGATGGCCGCCGGCTATGGCAGGAGCTTCGTCGAGACCGTGGCCATTCTGAAATGCCGGTTTGCTTTCGATGCGATAGCGTTGCGCTATGTCGATGCGCGACGGCTATCGAACCGATTGGGCATGGGCATTTCCGTTTTGGGGACATCCGTCGTCCGATGACAGGGCGCCCGATTGGCGGGCGTTCACGTCAATCCGGAGGAGCATCCCATGACGAAAGTGTCCAAGACCCTGATCTTTACCGCCGCCTTCGCGGTGATCGCCACCTCGGCCTTCTCGCAAGCCGCTTGGGACATGAAGGCCGGCATGGCCTATGTCTATGGCGGGCCGGGCAAGATGTCGGCGATGGCCATGGCCCCGGCCGAGAAGAACCACGAGGCCATGATGAAGAACGCCAAGAAGGTGCCCGAGAACACCGTCTTCTTCATGGACAACGGCACGCTGTACTCCACGTCGGGCCGGCTCGATCCCACCGGCAATTTCTACGTGAACTGAACCAGCCCTCGCGCAACGGCCGCCCTTGCGGGCGGCCGGATCCGGAATCTAGAATTGAGCCCCAATCGCGGGAGCGGAAGATGACGTCTCTCACACCAGCCGACGCCGATCGACTGAGGCTCGCCTTCCAGCGCTGCCGCGACATGGAGGGGACGCTGAACGAGCAGCTGCGCGCCTATGCCGATGCCAGCCGGAAGGTGTTTCCGGCCTATGGCGAGGCGGTCGATCGGCTGGTGACCCGCTTGAGCGGCAACGGCGGCGGCGAGACCGCGCCGCATCCGGGCGAGGCGATGCCGCCCTTCATGCTGCCGGATCAAGGTGGAAGTCTCGTCGCGCTGCCTGCGCTGTTGGCGCGCGGCCCGGTCGCGGTGATGTTCTTCCGCGGCCACTGGTGTCCCTACTGCCGGCTCAATGTCCGTGCCGTGGTCCAGGCTCAGGACCGCATCAAGGAGGTCGGCGCGCAGGTCGTCGCGATCATGCCGGAGACGCAGGAATACACCAGGCAGCTCAGGGCCGAATCCGGCGCGCCGTTTCCGATCCTGACTGATCTCGACAACGGCTATGCGCTGTCGCTCAATCTCGCGATCTGGCTCGGCGCCGAGATCCAGGGCCTGCTGTCCTATCAGGACATGGCGAAATTCCACGGCAATGACGGCTGGATGCTGCCGATCCCGGCCGTGTTCGTCGTCGGCCGCGACGGGATCGTCAAGGCCCGCTTCGTCGATCCGGATTTCCGCAAGCGCATGGAGATCGATGATCTGCTCGCTGCCCTGGACAGCGCGAGCCGGGAGAACTGAGCGTCGTGTAAGGCGCGCCCTTCTTTCCTTCTCCCCTTGCGGGAGAAGGTGGCATAGGCGGCCTTCGGCCGCCGTTCTCAAGAACGCCGAAGCGAAGCTTCGGCTAGGGCGCCGGATGAGGGGTGTGTCTCCACAAACTCAGGTCAACATTTGCGGATGCATACCCCTCACCCGTCTCGCCGCTGCGCGGCGATCCACCGTCTCCCGCAAGGGGAGAGGGGAAGGAGCCCGCGCTACCCCGCAATCTCCCGCCAGTCCGTTCCGCGCAGCATGCGCATCACTGCATTGGCGACGGCCGTTCGCTGCCGGCCGGCGACGCCGTAAAGGCTGACGGTGCGGCGTGCATCGAGACCGGTGACCGCGGTGCGCTTGAGGGTCTCCGGCACCGGCGAGGTGTGGGGCACCATGGCGATGCCGATGTCGGCCTCGACCAGCTCGATCAGGTCGCGCTCGCTCGAGATCTCGTGACCGTGATCGACATCGATGCCGTGCTCGCGCAGGCTGGCCGAGATATGGCGGGAATGCTCGCAATAGGTCCGGCCGAGCAATTGCTCGGCGCGCAGATCGTCCGGCTCGATCGTGTCGTGCCCGGCGAGCCGGTGCGCTTTGCTGACGACGAGATCGAAGCCTTCCGTGAACAGCGGCCACACGTCGAGCCGGTCCCAGGCCTCGTCGATCTCGGCCGCGATGCCGAGCTCGGCTTCGCCCTTCTTCAGGAAATCGCCGACCTCGCGGCTGGTCCCGCGCAGGAAGCGCAGCTCGAGCCGGTTGAACTGCCGCCTGATCTCGTTGAGATGCGGGATGAGCAGCGCCAGGTCGATCGAATGTGTCAGCGCGATGCGCAGCGCGCCGATCTCGCCGCTCCTGAACGAGGACGCGAGCGAGCGCGCACCGGAGGCGGCGTCATAGCATTGCTTCAGCAGCGGATGCATGCGCTGGCCGAGCTCGGTCAGTTGCGCCGCCGGCCGCTCCCGGCGGAACAGGTCGCCGCCGAGCTCGGCCTCGAGCTGCTTGATCGCGCGCGTCAGCGAGGGCTGCGTCACGTTGCATTCCTCGGCGGCGCGGGTAAAATTCAACAGCTGCGCCACCGCGAGGAAATAGCGGACCTGGTGCATTTCCATGGATCGGCTCCCAGCAGGATCGACCGGAATCTAGCCGATCCGGACAGGGAATGACATCCCGGGCGCGATAGCGCATGCGTATGGTTATGGAAGCCAGCCGGCATTTCCAAAAGGCCCGACAATCGCCGAGAACGGCAGAATGTAACAATGGCCTTGCGCCCGACGAATGGTAACCACAGGGCTCGACAGGAGCGAGACATGAGCGGCATGCAGGACAATTTGCAGCGTAAGGGTACGGACCTGCCGGGGCAGGTCGTTCTCGTGCTCCAGGGCGGCGGCGCGCTCGGCTCGTACCAGGCCGGCGTCTACCAGGCGCTGCACGAGGCCGGCATCGAGCCGGACTGGATCATCGGCACGTCGATCGGCGCCATCAATGCGAGCCTCATCGCGGGCAATGCGCCGGAGCACCGGCTGGCGCGCTTGAGGGAGTTCTGGAAGCGGATGGAACAGCAGCCGGTCTGGGACTGGCGCGCCGCATTTCCCGGCTTCAACGAGAAGCTGGCCTATTGGTCGACCGTCACCCACGGCATCTCGGGCTTTTTCCGGCCCAATCCGCTGGCGCATGTTGGCGATTCCTATCCACTCGGCGCCGATCACGCCGGCTATTACTCGACCGCGCCGCTGGAGAAGACGCTGAGCGAGCTGGTCGATTTCGATCTGGCCAATCGCTGCGCGCCGCGCCTGACGGTCGGTGCGGCGCATGTCGGCACCAGCGAGATGCGCTATTTCGACAGCCGCGACGGCGAGCTGACGGTGAAGCATGTGATGGCGTCGGGCGCGCTGCCGCCGGCCTTTCCGGCCGTGCGTATCGACGGCGAGCTCTATTGGGACGGAGGCATCCTGTCGAACACGCCGACCGAAGCCGTATTTGACGACAATCCACGCCGGGATTCGCTGATCTTCTCCGTGCATCTGTGGAATCCCGTCGGGCCCGAGCCGACCACGATGGCGGAGGTGATGAACCGGCACAAGGACGTGCAATATTCCAGCCGCATCGCCAGCCAGATCGTGCGGCAGCAGCAGGCCCATCGCCTGCGCCATGTCATCAACCAGCTCGCCGCACGGCTCCCCGAGAGCGAGCGCAGCGATCCCGCGGTCATGGAGCTGATGAGCTACGGCTGCCCGACCCGCATGCATGTGGTGCGGCTCCTGGCGCCGCAGCTCGAGCACGAGACCCATACCAAGGACATCGATTTCAGTCCGACAGGCATCACGCGGCGCTGGCATGCGGGCTACGCGCACACGCGATCGGTGCTGGCGCGCAAGCCGTGGATCGGCGAATTCGATCCGCTCGCCGGCGTGGTGCTGCACGAGCATATCGACGAGATGCCGATGGCGGCGGAATAGGGCCAGCCTTCATCGAATTGCCACAGGCCTTGCGGATCGTCGGTCGTCCGCAACAGTCGAAGGCGATGCCAATGGTGTCCGGTACCGACCTTGAAGCCGCCCTCGACCAGGTCCGCGCGCAGGCGGCGGGACCGGTCGCCGGCGTATTCGGTCCTGATGCGGTGACCTGGCGGATCGACCGCGAAGCCGTCATCTTCCTCGGCGCCGGGCGGGCGCTAATGCTGCAACTGGCCCATCCCTGGGTGGCCGCCGCCATCGCCGAACACTCCAAAACCTTTGCCGATCCGATCGGCCGCTTTCATCGCACCTTCGACATCGTCTTCGCGATGGTGTTCGGCTCGCTCGACCGTGCCTTTCTGTCCTCGCGGCAGCTGCACCGGCGCCACGGCATGATCGTCGGCACGATGCCCGAGACGGTCGGCCCGTTCGCGGCCGGCTCGCGCTACTGCGCCAACGACATCCCGTCGCTGCGCTGGGTTCACGCCACGCTGGTCGAGACCGCGCTGATGGCGCACGACCTGGTCCTGCCGCCGCTCGGCGCCGAGGAGCGCGAGCGCTATTGGATGGAGAGCCGGACGTTTGGCGCGCTGTTCGGATTGACGGCGGACGACCTGCCGGCGGACTGGGCCGGCTTTGCAGATTACACTAGCGCGATGGGCCAGTCGGAGACGCTGACCGTCAGCCCCGCTGCGCGCGAGATCGCTGCGCAGATTTTTGGTGGCGCGCGTCCGTGGCTCCGGCCGCCGCGATGGTATCGCGCGCTCACCGCGAGCCTGCTACCGGACCGCTTGCGCGCCGGTTTCGGGTTCGAGCTCGATGCGCGTGACAGGAAGGCTGCCGACAACGCGCTGAGATGGATCAGGCGCGTCTATCCGAAGCTGCCCGATCGGTTGCGGTATGTCGGACCCTATCAGGAGGCGCAGGCACGGCTGCGCGGCGAGGTGCAGCCGGACTGGATGACCCGCTGCCTCAACCGAGCCTGGATCGGCCGGCCGCAGATGGACGTGCGCGGGAAGGGGTGAGGCAAAATCTCTCATCCGTGTCCCGGACGCGCTGCAGCGTGTAACGCTGCTGCGCAGAGCCGGGACCCAGGGCGACGAACTCCGTCAAGATATGGGCCCCGGCTCAGCAGCGCACCACGCCGCAAGGGCGACGCGCTGCGCTGCGTCCGGGGCACGAGAGCGGGGGGAAGGCGCGCCTGCTTCCACATCCGTCATCGCGAGCGTAGCGAAGCAATCCAGACTGCCTAGTCTGGATTGCTTCGTCGCAAGCGCTCCTCGCAATGACGGTGCCGAGAGCTGCGCTCGCAAAGACGGAGAACGAGGAAGCGCAACGCCCCCGGCCTTACGCCGACGCCAGCTTGCGGTACAGCGCGCTGTAGCTCCCCGCCGAGATGCTCCAGGAGAACGAGCGGCCCATGGCGCTGCGGCGCATGGTGTCGAGCTGGTCCTGGGCCATGAAGGCCTCGAAGGCGCGGCGGACGCCGCCGAGGAAGGATTCGTGCGAAGGCTTTGAGAACAGGAAGCCGGTCTCGCCGTCGGTGATGGTCTCGGCAAGGCCGCCGGTCTGGTGCCCGATCGGCAGCGAGCCGAAGCGCTGGGCGTACATCTGGCTGAGGCCGCAGGGCTCGAACCGCGACGGCATCAGCGTGAAATCGCTGCCGGCGAAGATGCGCCGCGCCTGCGCGTCGTTGAAGCCGATGGTGACGCCGATGGCGTCGGGACGGCGGCGATGCGCGTCGATCAGCGCCTGCTCGAGCGCCGGTTCGCCGGAGCCGGTGACCACGATCTGCCCGCCGGCATCGACGATCTCGTCGGCCGCCGACAGCACGAGGTCGATGCCCTTCTGATGCACGAGGCGTGCGACGATCGCGAATATCGGGCCGCGCGAGACCGCGAGGCCGAATTGCCTGCGCACGTAATCCGCATTGGCCTTCTTGCCGACCCAGTCGCCGGCGCCGAATTGCTGGGCGAGCTGGGCGCAGTAGCGCGGGTCCCAGCTCTCGTCGATGCCGTTGAGGATGCCGGTGAGCTCGGCCGCGTCCGAGCGGAGTCGAAGCAGCCCTTCCAGGCCGCAGCCGAACTCGGCCGTGGTGATCTCCCGCGCATAGGTGCCGCTGACGGTGGTGAGGTGCGAGGCGTAGACGAGGCCGGCCTTGAGGAAGGAGAGCTGGTCGTAGAACTCGACGCCGTCGATGTGGAAGGAGCTTTCCGGTGCGCCGATCCGCCGCAGCGCCTCCTTCGGGAAGAGGCCCTGATAGGCGAGGTTGTGAATGGTCAGGATCGACGGCAGCCTGGCGCCGCGCCAGGCGAGATAGGCCGGCACGAGCGAGGCCTGCCAGTCGTTGGCATGGACCAGGTCCGCTGCCCAATTCTTGTCCAGCTTGCCCATGGCCAGCTCAGCGGCGGCCGAGGCGAAGCGCGCGAAACGGATGTCGTTGTCGGGCCAGTCGCGCCCGGCCTCGTCGCCATAGGGGTTGCCGGGCCGGTCGTAGAGCTGTGAGCACAACAGCACATAGACCGGCAGGCCGTCCTTCGTGGCAGCCCTGCCAAGAGAGGCGGCGGGCATCTCCGCGAAGGCGGGGCAGCGGCCAACGACCTGAATATGCGTGAGTTGCTCGATGATGTCGCGATAGCCGGGCAGCATGATCCGGATATCGGCGAAGCTGCGGAGCGCACGGGGGAGGGCGGCGGAAACGGCGCCGAGTCCGCCGACGCGGACAAAGTCGTCCATCTCTGTCGTGACGAACAAGACCCTCAAGAACGCTTGCCCTCTTCCGATCCCGATTGCTGCTATGCAAGATCGGGTCCAGTTGCCCCTGGAAATCTCAGCCTGCCCGCGAGACGCGTTCGTTCGGTAAAGACTTTCCTACTCAGCCGCTGCCCTCTAGGGTCGGCGCACCAACAACAGAGAACGTTGATCGTTCCTAGGGGACCGCCGGGGATGCCGCTATCAGATAAGCACGAACGCACGACGACAAAGGCCTTCGCGGGCCTGCGCGTGCTGGATTTTTCGACCACCATCGCCGGCCCCCATTGCGCGCGGATGCTGGCCGACATGGGTGCCGAGGTCATCAAGATCGAGACCGACGGCGGCGAGACGATGCGGACCCGCCCGCCGCTGCGCAAGGGCTGCAGCACCGCGTTCGGCCAACTCAATGTCGGCAAGAAGAGCCTGGTGCTCGACCTCAAGTCCGAGGAGGGCCGGGAGACGGTCCGCCGGCTGGCCGCGACGTCGGACATCCTGGTCGAGAACTTCCGCCCCGGCGTGATGCACCGGCTGCGGCTCGACTGTGACCGGCTGCGCGCGGTCAATCCGAAGCTGATCTATTGCTCGATCTCCGGCTACGGCCAGACTGGCCCCTCGGCCGAGCTTCCGGCCTATGCGCCGGTGATCCATGCCGCCTCCGGCTACGACATGGCGCATCTCGCCTACCAGCCCGGACGCAGCCGGCCGGACTATTGCGGCATCTACCATGCCGATGTCCTCACCGGCACCTACGGTTTCGGCGCGATCGCCTCGGCGCTCTATCAGCGCAGCGTGACCGGGCTCGGCCAGCACATCGACGTCTCCATGCTGGAATCGATGCTGACCTTGACGCTGACCGAATTGCAGAGCGCTCAATTCGCGGTGACGCCGCCGCCGCGCCCGATGTTCGGCCCGACCGAGACGGCGAGCGGCTATGTCATGATCACGGTCGCCAGCGAGAAGACGTTCCAGGCGCTGATGGGGGTGATCGGCCGCCCCGAATGGATTTCCGATCCGCGCTTCGCCGCCTACGCCCCGCGCCGCGAGAACTGGGCCGAGTTGATGGACGGCGTCGAGGTCTGGTCGCGGCAGCTGTCGACCGATGCATGCCTCCTTGCGCTTAGCGCGGCCGGCGTCCCGGCCTCTGCCTATCGCAGCGTCTCCGAGGCGCTGGCCGATCCGCAGCTCGCGCATCGGCAGGCGCTGTCCGAGGTGCGGGACGGGGGCGGCTCGTTCAGGGTGCTCAACGTACCGTTCCGGATGTCCGGGGCCGACACGACGCCCGCCCAGACGGTGGCCGCCCTCGGCGAGCATACGGATGCGCTGCGCGACGAGATCGGCCGCGCGGAGGAGACGTCAATTCCGACAGGCAAAACAGCCGCGACACATTGAGCAACACGCGCCGCACATGCGGCGTTTGATCTCGTATGCGTTCCTCTTGCCGTGGCGTGCATTTGTCGCCAAGCTCGCTCCCGAGTCATTCAACGATCCGAAACATCGGACGAGGGATCCCGGGAGGAACCATGACGAAGATTGCTGCCGCGGCGCGCTGCATTGCGCCGATTTTCCTTGTTGCGGCATTTGCACATGCCACGCCGGCGCAGGCGCAAAAATCGGGCGGCAGCATCACCGTCGGTCAGGAACTCGATATTACGGGTTTCGATCCGCTCAAGGTCGGCGTCTACGACACCTCAACCTTCACCGCGGCGGCCGCGATCTTCGACACGCTCACCACGCTCAATGACAAGGGCGAGGCGGCGCCAAAGCTCGCGGTGTCCTGGACCCATTCGGACGATTACAAGAGCTGGACCTTCAAGCTGCGCGAGGGCGTGAAATTCCATGACGGCACGCCGTTCAATGCGCAGGCCTTCAAGGAGAATTTCGACCGGCAGAAAGATCCCGCCAACAAGTGCCGTTGCGCCTTCTACATCACCAACGTCAAGGAGGTGCTGGCGCCCGACGAATACACCGTCGTTTACAATCTCACTGACCCCTCGGTGAACCTGCCGGCGACGAACACCATCCAGAGCCAGAACAATGTCGTGCATTCGCCGACGGCCTGGAAGACCAAGGGCGACGATTACAATCGCAATCCCGTCGGCACCGGTCCCTACATCCTGAAATCATGGACCGCCGGCGACCGCATGGTGCTCGAGAAGAACCCCAATTACTGGGACAAGGGCCGCCCCTATCTCGACCGCATCATCCTGAAGCCTCTGCCCGATGCGCAGTCGCGCTTCGCCTCGCTGCAATCGGGCGAGGCCGACATCATCTGGGACGACGAGAACGACGCCGACAACATCATGAAGGCGCAGAAGGACCCCAAGCTCTCCGTGCACACCTACAAGGGTTCGGGCGCGCAGGTCTACGCCTTCAACACCAAGGTCGCGCCGTTCGACGACGTCCGCGTGCGGCAGGCGCTGGTGATGTCGATCGACCGGCCAAAAATGTCGCAGGCGATCAGCAACGGCCTGAGCCGGCCCGCGAGCAATCCCTACGGCGACGGCTCCTGGGTCAAGTGCAAGGACGACGGCGCGCTGCCGTTCGATCTCGAAAAGGCCAAGGCGCTGCTGAAGGATTATGGCAAGCCGGTCGAGTTCAAGACGCTGGTCACCGCGACGCCGCGCGGCCGCATGATCGGGCAGGTGCTCCAGCAATTCTGGAAGCGCGCCGGCGCCAATATGGAGATCGAGCAGGTCGATCAGGCCACGATCCCGCCGCGCGCCTTCACGCGTCAGTTCCAGTTGATACCCTGGCGCATCGTCGATCTCGCTGATCCCGATCCGCAGATGTATGCGAACTTCCGCAGCGGCAGTCCGCTGGCGCTCGCCAATTTCGTCGATCCGGAGCTCGACCGGCTGCTCGACCATTCCCGCGTCACTGCCGACACCGCGGCGCGGATCGAGGATTATTGCGCGATCAGCCGCCTGATCAACAAGGAGGCGATCTGGTTCTGGACCTTCCAGAACACCTACTACGCGCTGTCGAGCACGAAGCTGAAAGGCTTCCCGAAAATCTATAACGGTGTGATCGACGTCTCCTCCACCTGGCTGGAATGAACGCGCGATGCTGAACTTCGTCGTTCGGCGGCTGCTGGCCATCCTGCCGGTCCTGCTCGCCGTCTCGCTGCTGACCTTCCTGATCGCCTCGCTGCTCCCTGGCGATCTCGCCTATGTCATCCTCGGCGACCAGGCGACGCCTGAGAATGTCGCGGCGCTTCGCCGCGACATGGGGCTCGACCAGCCGTTGTGGTGGCGTTACCTGAGCTGGCTCGGCCACGTGCTGCAAGGCGATCTCGGCCGTTCGTTCCGCACCGGGCAGACAGTGCTGCAGGCGGTCGGCGAGCGCATTCCGGTCTCGCTCCAGCTGATGCTGATGGCCGAGTTCATTGGCCTCCTGATCGGCGTTCCCGTCGCGATCGCCTGCGCCGCGCGGGCCGGCGGGGCGTTCGACCGCTTCATGACCGGCAGCGCGTTCGCGATGCTGTCGATGCCGTCCTTCCTGATGGCGATCCTCCTGATCTATCTGTTCGCGGTTGAGCTGCACTGGCTGCCGGCGACCGGCTATGTGCCGTTCACCGAGGAGCCGCTGGCGAATTTGCGCTTCTTCGTGCTGCCGGCGCTGACGCTGGCGCTGGCGGAATGGCCGGGCATCATGCGGGTGCTGCGCTCCGACATGATCGCGACCCTGCAGGAGGACTATATCGCGCTGGCAAAGGCAAAGGGCCTCAAGCCGTCGCGCATCCTGTTCGTGCATGCGCTGAAACCCTCGTCGCTGACGCTGGTGACGGTGACCGGCATCAATATCGGCCGCCTGCTCGGCGGTACGTTGATCGTGGAGACGATCTTCGCTCTGCCGGGCATCGGCCGGCTGCTGGTCGGCGCCATCTACACCCGCGACCTCGTCATCCTGCAAGGCGTGGTGCTGCTGGTCGCCTGCGGCTTCGTCATCGTGAACTTCATTGTCGACATGCTCTATGCCGTGCTCGATCCGAGGATCCGCCATGGCCACGCTTGAGCTGTCGATCCAGGACGAAGCGACGGCCGAACCTGTCAGGCGCAGGCGCAAGCTCGGCGTTTTGTTCTGGCTGGCGAGCGCCTGGCTCGCGATCATCCTCGCGCTCGCGATCCTCGCGCCGCTGCTGCCGCTGCAGAACCCCGTCGACATGGACATGCTGGAGCGCCGTGCCGCGTTCTCCAGCGAACATTGGCTCGGCACCGACGGGCTCGGCCGCGACGAGCTCGCCCGTTTGATCTTCGGCGCGCGGGTTTCGCTGACGGTCGGGCTGATCGCGCCGATGGTCGGTCTCGTGTTCGGCGGCGCGCTGGGCCTGCTCGCCGGCTATTTCCGCGGCCGGTTCGAGACGCTGGTGGTCGGCAGCATGGACGTGCTGCTGGCCTTTCCGCCGCTGATCTTCGCGCTGGCGGTGACCGCCTATCTCGGCCAGTCCATTCCCAATCTCACCGTGATCCTCGGTGTGCTCGGCATTCCCGCCTTCATGCGGGTGGCGCGCGCGGCGACGCTGACGCTGGCGCGGCGTGAATTCGTGATCGCGGCCGAGGCGTTGGGCGCCAGCCATGCGCGTATCCTGTTCCGCGAGCTACTGCCGAACGTCATCCTGCCGCTGCTCGCCTTCTTCCTGCTCGGCGTCGCCGTCACCATCGTGGTCGAGGGCGCACTGTCGTTCCTCGGGCTCGGCGTGCCGCCGCCGATGGCGAGCTGGGGCAGCATGATCGGCGAGGGGCGCGACAGCCTCGATGTCGCGCCGCGGCTGGCCTTCCTGCCGGCGGCGGGGCTGTTCCTGACCGTGCTGGCGTTCAACCTCGTCGGCGACACCATGCGGGCGCTGACCGACCCGCGTCAGGGGGCACTGTGACCATGCCGCTCCTGACCATCGAGGACGTCGCGGTCGAGCTGCCCACGCCGCGCGGAAACCTGCGCGCGGTCGATCGTGTCGATCTCTCGCTGGAGGCGGGGCGAACGCTCGGCATCGTCGGCGAGTCCGGTTGCGGCAAGACCATGCTGTCGCGCGCGGTGCTGCAGCTGTTGCCCAAAAAGGCCAAGTTGACGGGCCGCGTGATGTTCGACGGCGTGGACCTGGTGCGGCTCGATTCCGAGCGCCTGCGGCAGCTGCGCGGGCGCGATCTTGCGGTCGTGTTCCAGGATCCCATGACTTCGCTCAACCCGGTGCTGACTATCGGCACCCAGTTGATGGAGACGATCCAGGAGCATCTGGAGCTCGATGTTGCAGCGGCGAGGGCGCGCAGCATCGAGCTGCTGGCGGCCGTCGGCATTCCCGCGCCGGAGCAACGGCTCGCGCAATATCCGCATCAGTGCTCCGGCGGTATGCGCCAGCGTATCGCGATCGCGATCGCGCTGTCCTGCGAACCAAAGCTATTGATCGCGGACGAGCCCACCACCGCGCTCGACGTCACCATCCAGGCGCAGATCCTCGACCTGCTCGCGCGCGAACAGCGCCGCCGCCACATGGCGATGATCATCATCACCCACGATCTCGGCGTCGTCGCCGGCCGCGCCGACGAGGTCGCGGTGATGTATGCGGGCAGGGTGGTGGAGCGTGCACCGACGCCGGCCTTGTTCAAGCGCATGCACATGCCCTACACCGAGGCGCTGCTGGCGGCGATCCCGAAGCTGGAGACCGCGCCGCATACGCCGCTGCCCGCCATCTCCGGCCGCCCGCCAGATCCGACGCGGCCGCTGAAGGGGTGCTCGTTCGCGCCGCGCTGCCGCTATGCCGGAGCACGCTGTCACGAAGCCAAGCCAGAATTGAAGGCCGCAGAGATGCCTGACCATCTCTATGCGTGCTTCCATCCGATCCCGGTCACCGAAGAGGTCGGCGCATGATGCAGATGGCCGTGCGCGACGTGCCGCTCCTGAACGTCGACGATCTCGTTGTCGAGTACGGTCTCGGCAACAAGACCGTGCATGCGGTGTCCGGCGTCAGCCTCCAGGTCGCGCGCGGCGAGACGCTGGGGCTGGTCGGTGAATCCGGCTGCGGCAAGTCGACGCTGGGACGTGCGGTGCTCCAATTGCGCCGCGCCAAATCCGGCCGCGTGCTGTTCGACGGCGAGGATCTCACCGCGATGGAGGGCGAGGCGCTGCGCAAAATGCGGCGCCGGGTGCAGCTGATCTTCCAGGACCCGATCGCCTCGCTCAATCCGCGCCGGCGCATCGGCGACATCGTGGCCGAGCCGCTGATCATCGCCGGTGTGAAGGACGCAGCCGAGCGCAAGCACCGTGTGCACGATGTGCTCGCCGCGGTCGGGCTCGATCCCGATCTCGTGTCGGGGCGGCTGCCGCACGAATTCTCCGGCGGCCAGTGCCAGCGCATCTGCATCGCGCGATCGCTGGTGCTCAACCCCGAGTTCATCGTCTGCGACGAGCCGGTCTCGGCGCTCGATGTCTCCATCCGCGCGCAGATCCTCAACCTGCTGGAGGAGATGAAGGCGCGCTTCGGCCTGACGCTGCTGTTCATCGCCCATGACCTTGCGGTGGTCAAAGCCGTGAGCGATCGCGTCGCGGTGATGTATCTCGGCCGGCTCTGCGAGGTGGGTCCATCGGAGCAGCTGTTCGCAAAGCCCGCGCATCCCTACACCGGGCTGTTGTTGCAGGCGATCCCGGTGCCCGATCCGGACGTACGTCCCGCCGAGAGTGTAGCGACCGGCGAGCCGCCATCGCCGATTGCACCGCCCTCCGGCTGCCGCTTCCGCACCCGTTGCCCGCGGGCGGATCAGCGATGCAGCGCGGAGATACCGGAGTTGCGCGAAGTCGCACCCGGCCAGTTCGCCGCTTGCCACCATCCGCTGGCCTGAACTAAGACCGGTTTGTCTCGCCCCGCCGGCCATGGCATGGTGGCGCCGAGAACGACAAGCATGCCGGGAGGACGCCGATGAAGAGTTTCAAGGTCGCTGATTTCAAGGCGCCGCTGCAGGAGTTCGACGAGGCCACGCCGCAGCCGTCGGGCACGCAGGTGCTGATCAAGGTGAAGGCCGCCGGCGTCTGCCACAGCGACCTCCACATCTGGGACGGCGGTTACGATCTCGGCCACGGCCGCAAGCCGCTGTCGCTGAAGGACCGCGGGATCAACCTGCCGCTGACGATGGGACACGAGACCGTCGGCGAGGTCCTCGCCTTCGGGCCGGATGTGAAGCCGACCGACCAGGGCGATCTCAAGCTCGGCGATGTCGGCCTGGTCTATCCCTGGATCGGTTGCGGCAAATGCGCGACGTGCCTGGCGGGCGACGAGAACATGTGTCTGACGCCGCGCTCGCTCGGCGTCTATTGCGACGGCGGCTATTCCGATCACATGCTGGTGCCGCATCCGCGCTATCTGCTCAATCTGAAGGGGCTCGATCCCGCGTCGGCCGCGCCCTATGCCTGCTCGGGCGTCACCACCTACAGCGCGCTGAAGAAGGTCGAGCAGCATTTCGACACGCCGATCGTGATGTTCGGCGCCGGTGGCCTCGGCCTGATGGCGCTGTCGCTGCTGAAGGCGATGGGCGGCAAGGGCGCGATCATGGTCGACATCGACGCCAGGAAGCGCGAGGCGGCCGAGAAGGCCGGCGCGCTCGCAACCGTCGATCCCAAGGCGCCGGACGCGCTGGAGCAGTTGGCCAAGAAGGCGGGCGGTCCGATCCGCGCCGTGATCGACCTCGTCGGCAACTCCGCCACGACGCAGCTCGGCTTCGACTGCCTGACCAAGGGCGGCAAGCTCGTCATCGTCGGCCTGTTCGGGGGCGGCGCGACCTGGGCGCTGCCGCTGATTCCGATCAAGGCGGTGACGATCCAGGGCAGCTACGTCGGAAACCTGCGCGAAACGCAGGAACTGCTCGACCTCGTGCGCACCAAGAAGGTGCCGCCGATCCCGGTGACGACGGCTCCGCTCGCCAAGGCCAACGACGCGCTCGTGCAATTGCAGCAGGGCGCGGTGGTCGGCCGCACGGTGCTGACGCCGTAGTTGCAACTCTCTCCACCGTCATTGCGAGCGAAGCGAAGCAATCCAGAAATCCCTCCGCGGACACAGTCTGGATTGCTTCGTCTCTTCGCTCCTCGCAATGACGACGCCACACCTTCTTTCTTTCAGGATTTCTTTCAATGTCCGCAAACAACGCCTTCCACATCGCCGTGCTCGCCGGTGACGGTATCGGTCCCGAAGTCATGGCGCCGGCGCTCGAGGTGCTGCGCAAGGTCGGCGAGAAAGCCGGCCTCGGCTTTCGCTTCACCGAGGCGCCCGCCGGTGCCAACAACTACCTCGCCACCGGCAAGTCGATGCCTGACTCGACGATCAAGCTGTGCGAGGAGGCGGATGCGATCCTGCTCGGCGCCTGTGGCCTGCCGTCGGTGCGCTACCCTGATAACACCGAGATCGCGCCGCAGATCGAGCTGCGCTTCATCTTCGATCTCTATGCCGGCGTGCGTCCGGCGCGCCTCATTCCCGGCGTGCCGAGCCCGATCGTCGGCGCGGACAAGCGCGGCATCGATCTCGTCGTGATCCGCGAATCCACCGAGGGCCTGTTCGCCTCGATGGGCAAGGGTGTCGTCACCCACGAGGATGCGCGCGAAACCATGGTGATCACGCGCCGGACCTCCGAGCGTCTGTTCGACTTCTCGTTCCGCCTCGCCGAGCGGCGCAAGGCGCGCGGCAAGCCCGGGATGCTGACCTGCGTCGACAAGGCGAACGTGTTCAAGGCCTTTGCCTTCTTCCGCGGCATCTTCGACGAGATCGAGAAGAAGCATCCGGGTGTGAAGACCGACCGTCTCTATGTCGATGCCTGCTCGGCGATGCTGGTCAAGCGTCCCTGGGATTTCGACGTGATGGTGATGGAGAACATGTTCGGCGACATCGTCTCCGACATCACCGCGAGCCTGATCGGCGGCCTCGGCATGGCGCCGTCGGCCGACATCGGCGACAAATACGCCGTGTTCCAGCCCTGCCACGGCACCGCGCCCGATATCATGGGGCAGGGCAAGGCCAATCCCACCGGCATGATCCTGTCGGCCGCGATGATGCTGGACTGGCTCGCCGAGAAGCACGGCGTCGAGAACGCGGCGGAAGCCGGCGAGAGCATCGAGCGCGCCGTGGATCAGGTCTATGCCGGCGGCATCAAGCCGATGGAGTTCGGCGGCAGCAACGGCACCGCGGATATCACCAAGGCCGTGCTGGGAGCGCTGTAGCCTGCTGTTTCACCTCTCCCCGCTTGCGGGGAGAGGTCGGATTGCATCGTAGATGCAATCCGGGTGAGGGGGACTCTCCGCGAGTCCAACTGTCACCGTCATTGGGGAAGCAGCCCCTCACCCCGACCCTCTCCCCGTAAGAACGGGGCGAGGGAGTAGACATTCGCTGCGGCTCGCGTTGAAAGAAAAGGGGCCCTCGGGCCCCTTTGTCGTTCACCAGCGGCGCCAGTGGCGATGGCCGTAGCCCCACGGGCGACCATAGAAGCGGCGCGGGCCGCCGTAATAGCCATAAGCTCCGCCGTAATAGTTCGGGCGCCACCAGCAGCGGCCCCATTGATTACAGACCATCCGGACCTGATCGATGTTCGCAGCCGGGCCGCTCGCCACGCGATCGGCCTGCGGGATGCCATTCGGCATCGCCGCGAGCGCCGTGCCCGAAGCCAGCGCCGCACCGCCCAAGGCGGCAAGACCAAGAACAGCAAATCTGAGTTTCATCGCAATCTCCCTCGTTGGTGGCGGAAGAACTTGCGGCAGATCAGTTGGTTGCTATCGCAGTGCGGGCGGAAGAGGAATTTAATCTTCCTGAATGCCCGTTCACGCTGGCTGAGTTCCGGATTACGGCGTTCGACGTAGCGATTGATCCCGCCACGTCGTCATTGCGAGCGCGGCGAAGCAATCCAGAGTCTTTCCACGAAGGGAGTCTGGATTGCTTCGTCGCTGCGCTCCTCGCAATGACGACGGTGAGAGTCGTGCGCTCGCAACGACGCGCAACAATGAGCGACTTACTTCCCCTGGAACTTCGGCTTGCGCTTCTCCATGAAGGCCTGCCGGCCTTCGCGGAAATCCGCGCTGTCCATGCAGGCGGTGCCGATCGCCTTGATCGCATCCATGTCGCGTGCGCTCTCGTCCTTGAGCACCTGCGCGATGGTGATCTTGGCGGCCTTGATCGCGAGCGGCGCGTTCTGCGAGATCGTCTCGGCGATCGTCATGGTCTCGCCCCAGAGCTCGTCGACCGGGAACACGCGCTCGACGAGGCCAATGCGCAGTGCCTCGCCGGAATCGATGCGCATGCCGGTGTACATCAGCAGCCGCGCCCAGGAGGGCCCGACCAGCGACACCAGGTGCTTCAGGCCGTCATAGCCGTAGGCGATGCCGAGCTTGGCCGCGGGAATGCCGAACTGGCTGCCATGGGACGCGAAGCGGATGTCGGCGAGCATCGCGACCTGCATGCCGCCGCCGAGGCAGAAGCCGTCGATGCAGGCGATGGTCGGCTTGGGATAGTCGGCCAGCAGCGCGCGCTGGGCGGCGCTGCGCCTGGCGTATTCCTCGGACGCGGCGGCGTTGTGGCGCGTCTTCTCGAACTGGCTGATGTCGGCGCCCGAGACGAATGCCTTGCCGCCGGCGCCGCGCAGGATCACGACGCGCACGGCATCGTCGTCGCGCAGGGCCGTGAGCGCCTCGCCAAATCCCTCCCACATCTCCAGCGACATCGCGTTGCGCTTGTCGGGATTGTTGAAAGTGATCACGCCGACGCCGCCTGTGGTGTGCTGGAGGATCCTGCCGTCGGCATAGGATTTTTCGCTGGGGAGATCGGACATCGCGCGCTCGCTTGTTGTTGGCGAGACGCAATGTGCGGCCGGGCCGAGGCCGCGGTCAACCGCGGCAGGGGATGCGGCTTTGCATCCGCCCGTGCCGCGATTGCATGGCGCGAAGCGCCTATTGCGTCACATGCATGTGCGCGGTCAGCGGATGGCCGGCAGCCTTGCCGAAGAACGCCGCCTCTTCGGCGGTGGCCTCCAGGAGCTGCTCGTCCTGGTTATAGACGTCGTTGCGGAACTGGATGGTCTGGTCCTTGGTCATCCACGCCGTGAGATAGATCCAGGCCACCGGCACCTTCTTCGCCATTGCGACCTCGAGGTGCTGGCCGCTGGCGATCTCTGCGTCGATCGCGGCGCGGGTCCATTTCGGCTGGTCCTTGAGCAGCCAGGCGGCGAGATCGCGCACGTTGTCGACGCGCGAGCAGCCGTGGGAATCGAAGCGGTAGTCGTCGCTGAACAAATTGCGCTGGTTGGTGTCGTGCATGTAGACCGAATAGGAATTCGGCATGTCGATCTTCACCGCGCCGAGCGCGTTGAAGGTGCCGTTGTGCTGGCGCACCGTGAAGTTCGGCGTGTGCGTGCCCGACCAGTCTACCGAATGCGGATCGATCGGATTGTCGTGGGCGTCGAGCACCTCCATGTGCATGCGCGACAGATAGGTCGGGTCCTTGCGCATATGTGCGGAGATCTCGGTCTTGGCGATCGAGGACGGCACCGTCCAGGTCGGATTGAGCACGACGCTGCTGATCTGCGCCGTCAGCGTCGGCGAGGGCTTTTCGGTCTTGCCGACGATGACGCGATAGCGCCGCACCACGACGTCGTTCTCGACCGCCTCGGCGAAGGCGGCGGGAATGTTGACCACGACATAGCGCTGGCCGAAGCCGAAATTCATGTTCTCGAGCCGCTCGAGCGAGGCTTCGAGCTGGCGGATGCGCTTCTGCACGGAGACGTTCATCGCCGCGAGCGTGCGCGGCGTCACCGTGCCCGTCGGCGCGAGGCCGTGGCGTGCCTGGAAGCGCTTCACCGCATCGGCGAGGTCCTGGTCGAAGGCGCCGCTGGCCTTGTCGGCGGCAAGATCGCCGGAGAGGACCAGCCGCTTGCGCAGGAGATCGTCGCTCGCGCCCTGGACGCCGGGCGTGAACTTGGCATCCGCGGGGATCGTCGGCCAACCGCCGCGCACGGCGAGCGCGGAATAGCTGAACGCGGCCTCCTTGATGCGCTGGGCGGAGCCTTCGTCATAGGTCGGCTCGTGCGTCATCGCGAGCGCCGCGGCTGAGCGGCTCTCCGGCGTTGAGGCGGGCGCCGTCGCGGTTTTGGGTGGGGCCGCGTGGGCCGGATTGGCCGCCGCAGGCACCGTGCCGGCCGTCGCGGGCTTGGGTGTCGCCTGTCCGACGGTCTCGGTTTGCGCCAGCGCAGAGGCGCTGGCGAGCATGCCGACGGCAATGATCATTGCATGGCGTTTCGACATGTGTCCCATCTTCCCCCAAGAGAACAAAGCCCGGGCGGGCTCTCGCTTCAGCAATTTCCGGCGGCTGCGCTGCATGCGCCGATTCGTGCAATCGGCGGGAAACTAGGGCACCGGTGTTGAGGTCCCATTAAGCACGGCCGTCGAAAGCTCCGCGCGTACCGAGGCGCAAGGCTCTCGATTGGGTCGCGGCAAGGGCGCGAAGGGTTCGCGAAAAGCGTGGGGCGGGAAGGGGAAAACGACGAGAAAAAGGGGCGGTCAGCCCGCCCCGAGAACCAAGGCCACGCGCGAAAAGGCGCGCGGGCCAAATCTGATTCAGCAGATCCGATCCAGTCGGCCTCGTCCAATCCGGCCGCGTCCCCGCGACGCGGCGGATTGAACATCGGCCGTCAAGGCCGGACCGTCGATGGCTCAGCCTTCGTTCGCTGCGATCGATTCCATCAGCGAGACGAGCTGGCGCTGCACCGTCTGATCCTTGATCTTGCTGTAGGCGCGCAGCAGGCGGAGGCTGAAAGCCGAATCGAGGAAGAGCAGGCTCTCGACTTCGCGTGCCTTGTTGTCGCCGTCATAGAAGAAGGTGACGGGCACATCGAGCGCGGAGGCGATCTGCTGCAGGCGAGCTGCGCCGACGCGATTGACGCCCTTCTCGTACTTCTGGACCTGCTGGAAGCTCACGCCGAGCTTCTCACCGAGCTCGGCCTGCGAGATCTTCATCTCGACGCGCCGCAGACGGATCCGCTTGCCAAGCTCAATGTCCGGCTTGCCGGCACTGCGCTGCTTCATTCTTTTCGCCGCTGTTTTCATAGTCGTTTCTCACCGTTCTTCGGTTGAAAATCCCCCGAAGAGCTGGGTCAGGGGTTCGCCCATATACGAGTCCTCGAATTCATGCGGGTGCACGAACTCTTCCTTAAACCACGGGAAGCGAGCCGGATTGAAAGCCTCGATCAGCCAGTCAATCATGTGCCGTACCCGCGGGATGCGGCCGCTACCGGGATGGTAGGACAACCATATATCCAACGGTCGGTTCAATTCGACCTCCAGTGGAATCAACTTCCCGCCAAGCGCAATGGCGTAGCTCGGGAAGACGCCGATTCCGGCGCCATTCGCGACCGCCCAGTAGTTGGCGCTTGAGACGTTGGTCTTCATGACCAGAAGGTCACGTTCCTGAACGCCCGGGAAGAAGCTCTCAAAGGTTTCCTTGGCGGCGAGCTGGTCGGCGAATTGCAGCACCAGCCGGTGCTTGATCAATTCGTAGGCCGTACGCGGCGTGCCGTGTTTCTCAAGATATTTCTCGGAGGCCCAGAACATCAGATGCATGCGGCCGAGCCGCACCAGCTTGACGTCGAGCGCCGAAGGCCGGGACAGGTGGATGGCGACGTCGGCCTCGTGGCGCGAGACGTCGGCCGAGCGCATCGCGCAATGCAGGTCGACCAGGATCTTCGGGTAGGCCTGCTGGAATTCGACCAGGCGCGGGGCGAGCCAGAACGTGCCGAGGCCCTCGGTGACGGCGACGCGGACCTCGCCCGACAGGGCATTGCCGGTCGAATCGCTGCTGCGCAGCACGTCGAACGCGGCCGCTTCCATCCGCTCGACGGCGGAAACGACGAGCGCGCCTTCGTCGGTCAGATGGGTGCCGTGCACGTCACGGGTGAACAGGGTGGTGCCGGTCTGTCGCTCGAAATCGTCAATGCGGCGGCGGACAGCGTTGATCGATAGCGACAGGCGTTCGGCCGCCGAGCGAAAACTTCCGCAACGGACGACTTCGAGGAAAATACGCGCCGCATCCCAATCGGAGAGGCTGCTGAGATTTGTTTTCGGGCGTTCCTCTGGAGGAACGCCCCTTTCCGCCAAGGAGTGCATACAAGTCCCTTCGGTCCGCTAAACTGGCAGAATCTGGCGCAAACCACAACCACGACGGGTTGGGGAACGTAGAGTTTTGAACGTCATCCTTACTACCGTGCGGGTGGTATGATGTTGCTGTCAGATATGGGGAATTGGGCAGACGATCGCCCGGATGAGGGGTGTCGCGTGAGTTCCGTTGCGAGCCTTGAGATGGCTGCGGGATTGTCGGCGCTGTCCGGAATGGACATCCTTGCGCAGCGAGCGCTGCGGCTTTCCGCAATGGATCAATCACGACACGACGGGTGTTCTTCGCCCGGTCGTCTCGACGATGTTCAGCGGCGCATTGCAGCGGCGCGCACCAAAACCGCGGTTTCAACGCAGAAACACACTGAAATCATGTTCAGAGCCGTAGGGGCCTCGTGTTATCCTCGGCCTCCCATGGGGGCCAAAGGGGTCGTCGCCAATACGTCTCACAGGCCGAATTAACGGAAAGAACGCCGGTGTCGCATTCAGACGAACAGTTGCAGTCGGTGCTGGAAACGCTCGAGCAGTGCCGCAGGACGCTCAACGAGATGAACAGCCGTGAGTCGGCCGAGCTGCTGTCGATCGTCATTCTCGACGTGCGGATGAAGCTCAAAGGAATTGACAGTGCCGATCTCAAGGCACTGTGCGACGAAATGCTGCGGAGCGCCGGAAGCGAGCCGCAGCCCCCTTCCAAGCAGACGCAGGACCAGCCCCGGCGTCCGCTGCTCCGCGTGGTGAAGTAGCCGCGCCGCCTAGTCTCGCTTTTTGGCGAGATTTGTGCGCGTCCCGATGCCGCATCTGTGATCACGGACGGCATCGGGAGGAGCCCTGGTTTTGTGCGCCTCTGTTGCGCATTTCCCGGCATCGGCTACACCAGAGCCGGTGCTCCCGGCCGCGCGCATTTCCCGCGTGCCGCACTGGAGCCTGAGATGGCTCCGACTGCATCATGCAAAATGTTTCGATCCCGGCGGCGCTGATTGCCGGCCTCGTCAGCTTCCTCTCCCCTTGCGTCCTGCCGCTGGTTCCGCCCTACCTGATCTATCTCACGGGCGCGACCATCGAGCATGTCGAGAGCGAGGAGCCGGCATCGGCCTCCAAGCGCGCGATCATGATGTCGGCGCTGCTGTTCGTGCTGGGCTTCTCCACGGTGTTCGTCGCGCTCGGCGCCAGCGCCTCGCTGGTCGGCGGACTGATCCGCGCCTGGTCGGCCGAGCTGTCGATCCTCGCCGGCATCGTCATCATCATCATGGGCCTGCACTTCCTCGGCCTGACGCGCATCGGCCTGTTGATGCGCGAGGGCCGGCTGCCGATCCCCAAACCGGTCGGCCTCTGGGGCGCCTACATCATGGGGCTCGCCTTCGCCTTCGGCTGGACGCCCTGCATCGGCCCGATCCTGGCTGCGATCCTCTCGATCGCGGCGGCCGAGGCGACGGTGGCGAAGGGCGCAGGGCTGCTCGCGGTCTATTCGGCGGGCCTCGGCATTCCCTTCCTGATCGCGGCCCTGATGATCGAACAGTTCTCAAGACTGTTCGCGCGCATGAAGGGCCATCTCGTCAATGTCGAGCGCGCCATGGGCGTGTTGATGGTGATCACCGGCGTCGGCTTCCTCACCGGCGCGGTCTCGAATGTCAGCATCTGGCTGCTCGAGACGTTTCCGGCGTTGCAGACGATCGGGTAGGGCGCCGGTCGTCGTCTGCGAGGGCTGCGCCGCTCAGTGCTGCGCGAGATGTCCGATTGAGTTCCGTTCCGGGAACGGCGACTGATACAGCCAGGCGACATTCTCGCAGAAGCGTTCCAGGCTGGTCTCGCGCATCATCTGATTGCGCAGCAATGCGTGGACGCCCGCGGGGTGATAGACGTGATCGCCGAGCTCGCGCGCCTGGAGCTGGACCCGCGCGGTGCGCAGCAGCCGGGCATTCCTGTATTGCGCGAGTGCGTGGGCGACGTCTCCTTCCGTCTGGTCGAGCTCCTTGGCGAGGCAGACCGCATCCTCCAGCGCCATGCAGGCGCCTTGCGCGAAATATTGCAGCATCGGATGCGCGGCATCGCCCAACAGCACGACGCGGCCGTCGGTCCAGCGATCGGTCGGATCGCGGTCGCAGGTCACCCACGCCTTCCAGTCCCTTCCGTGATGGATGATCGCCTTGGCGCGCGGATGCACGTCACGAAAACCTTCGAGCACCTCGTCATGGGTGACGGGCCTTGCCGCGAACGCTTCAGTGGGATCGTTGTGGCAGGTGATCGCGAGATTGAACACCTTCCAGCCCGAGAGCGGGTAATGCACGAGATGGCACTTGGCGCCGGCCCATAGCGTCGCGGCGTTCCAGCGCAGATCCTCGGGCATCTGCTCGGTCGGGATGACGGATCGATAGGTGGTGTGGCCGGCGACCCGGGGCGCGCCGTCCGCGACCATCTGCTGGCGAATGCGGGACCGCAGCCCGTCCGCACCGATCAGGAGGCATCCGGCAATGCGCTCGCCGGACTTGAGCAGGGCCGTGGCCCCCGCGCCGTTCTGCTCGTAGCCGACGACGTCGCAGTCTGTCCGCAGCGTGACAAGCGGGTTCGCCTCGCAGGCGCGCACGAAGATGCCGTGGAGATCGCCGCGATGAACCACCGCGTAGGGATTGCCGAAGCGCTGGCGGAAATAACTGGTCAGGTCGATGCTGGTGATCTCTTCCGCCGAGATCGCGTCCATCAGCCTAAGCTGATCGATGAACACGGAGATCGCGCGCGCGGCATCGCCGAGCGCGAGCCGGTCGAAGGCGTGGAATGCGTTGGGACCGAGCTGAATGCCGGCGCCGATCTCCTGATAGCGCGCCGCGCGTTCCAGGACCGTGACCCGAAAACCCTTCTGCGCCAGGGCGATCGCGGCTGCCAGTCCGCCGATGCCGCCGCCGGCTATGATGATGGGATCCTGTCGCATGTCCTCTCCTCGGTGGTGTCCCTATTTTCTCGATGTCTTGAGGCGCGGCTTGCTCGTCCTGGCTCGCGCCTCCGGCTGCTCGTCGCGGACGTCCTTCGGGCGCGATGACGGCGGCACCTTGATCTGCCCGGCTTCGACTTCCTGCTCGAGCCGATCGATGTTGTGGTAGAGCTCGACCAGCACGCGCTTGAGCTCCGCCGCTTCCTTGGCGGACATGCTGCCGGTGACGACCTCTTCGTAATAGGCGGCGAGCGGCATCAGCCGTCCCGCCAGCTCGGTGCCTTTGGGCGTGAGGACGACCTGGAGGCTGCGCTGATCGTTCTCGGGACGGTCGCGCGTCAGCAGGCCTGCACGGCTCATCTCGGCGACGATGCGCGACAGGGTCGAGACGTCGGCCGACGTCAGCTCGGCGATCTCGCCGAGCCGCAGCGGGCGGCCCACCTCGGACAGCGCGGCGAGCACGCGGTACATCGGCAGCGTCAACTTCTCGTGACGGATCACGCGCGTGAACAGATCGCCCATGCGCACGCCGAGCCTGGCGAGCAGATAGGGAAGCGAATTCGAAAATCGGTACATGAGGTTAGGTCCGGGCTTTTGTCCTGGCGGGAGAGCTCCGCCCGGAATAAGCGCCAACCTTCGCAGGTGCAATATTTGCGTTTCAATCATTTGCATTTGCAACTTTATCATTGACAAGTATTTGCGCCCGATGCTTTGCTTTGTCAACGCCGAAAGCAAAGGCGAAGGAACGACGCCATGCAGGGCAAGATTGCGCTCGAAGAGCATTTCGCGATGGACGACACCGTCCAGGACAGCGCCGGCTTCGCGCCGGCCGAGGACTGGATCGAGCTCGAGAAGCGGTTGCTCGACATTCACGACCGGCGGCTCGCCGAGATGGACGCGCACGGCATCGAGATGATGCTGCTGTCCCTGAACGCGCCGGCTGTCCAGGCTATTCCGGACCGCGCGCGCGCCATCGATCTGTCGCGCCGCGCCAACGATTTTCTCGCCGAGCAGGTGGCGAGGCGGCCCGACCGCTTCCAGGGACTCGCCGCGCTGCCGTTGCAGGATCCTGACGCGGCCGCGCGCGAGCTCGACCGGTGTGTCAGCGCGCTCGGGTTTCGCGGCGCGCTCGTCAACGGCTTCAGCGAGCTCGCGGGCACCGGCAACGCCATCTATTACGATCGCAAGGAGTTCTGGCCGTTCTGGTCGGAGGTCGCGCGCCTCGGCGTTCCCTTCTATCTGCACCCGCGCAATCCGCTGGCGAAGGACGCGGCTATCTACGAGGGACACCGCTGGCTGCTCGGGCCGACCTGGGCATTCGGGCAGGAGACCGCGGTGCATGCCCTGCGCCTGATGGGCTCCGGCCTGTTCGACGCCTATCCCCGGCTGCAGGTGATCCTCGGTCACATGGGCGAGGGGCTGCCTTACTCGATGTGGCGGGTCGACAATCACAACAAATGGATGCGCAGCCAGAACGCCTATCCGGCGCGCCGCAAGATCGCCGACTACTTCCGGGAAAACTTCTACATCACCACGTCGGGCAATTTCCGTACCCAGACGCTGATCGACGCGATGCTCGAGATCGGCGCCGACCGCATCCTGTTCTCCGCCGACTGGCCGTTCGAGAACATCGACCACGCCGCCGAATGGTTCGACACGGCCGCCATCTCCGAAGCCGACCGCTTGAAGATCGGCCGAGGCAACGCTCGTGCCCTGTTCGGGCTCGACGACGCATCGATTCAATCTGCCGCAGAGCAGAGCACGTCATCAATTCACATGGAGGAACCCCGTGAGCATCTCGTCCGAAATCGACGTGCATGAGGAATTGTCCGACGCCCCGATCGGGCCGTTCCACAAGCTGCTCGGCATTCTCATCACGCTCATCACGCTGTTCGACGGCTATGACACGTTTAATCCGGCGTATGTCATTCATTATGTGGTTCAGCCCTGGGGGCTGGCACCGAGCCAGGCGGGCTTCCTGATGAGTTCGGGTCTCGTCGGCTTCCTGTTCGGCGCGATCGGCCATGGCAGTGTCGCGGACCGCTTCGGCCGGCGCGGGACGCTGCTTGCGGGTCTGTGGATCGTCAACGTCTTCACCGTGCTGACTGCGCTGCTGGCGAACGATTTCTGGAGCTACTGCGCCTTGCGCTTCGCCACGGGGCTTGGCCTCGGCGTATTGTTGCCGCTGGGGACGACCTTCATCAACGAGCTCGCGCCAAAGCGCGTCAGCAACACGTTCTCCCTGTGGGGCGTGACGCTGGGCTGGTCGCTCGGCGGCGTCTGCGCCGGTCTCGTCGGCGTGTTCCTGACGCCGCAGCATGGCTGGCAGATTCTCTATTACGTCGGCGCGCTGTCGATCCCGCTGACTTTCGTGGCGCATGCCATCCTGCCGGAAAGCCCGCGCTTCCTGGCCACCCGCTCGCGTGTTGCGGAGCTGCGCGCCTTGCTCGCCCGGCTGCGGCCGGAGCGGGCGGACATCTATCGTCACGCGACGTTCGGAACCGCCGAGAGCAAGGCGGAGCAGGGCACCATCGCCGCCTTGCTCGGCCCGCGCTATCGCCGTGTGTCGTTGACCATCTGGATCACGGCGTTCCTCAGCCTGTTCGCGATATTCGGTCTCACCGGCTGGATTCCGACCGTCATGCTGAAGCGCGGCGAAACCTTCGCGGCCTCGTTCGGCTTCGGCGCCCTGATGCAGGCGATGTCATTCATCGGCGGCCTGACGCTGGCGATGCTGGCCGATCGCAACTTCGAACTGACGCCCCGCTATCTCGCCACATGGTGGCTTAGCGGCGGGGTCGCTGTGCTGGCGCTGATCTTCGTCAGCGGCCACGGCGTCAACCTCGCCATCGTTGCGATTGCCGGGTTCTGCATCATCGGCGCGCAGCATGTCCTCAACAATTTCACGGCCGGTTCGTACGAGACCTGCTTCCGGGCCAGCGGCGTCGGGATGGAGCTCGGCATCGGCCGGGTCGGAGCGATCCTCGGCCCTTACGTCATCGGCCTGTTGCAGCAGGTCACCGGCGGCCCCGACGCCGTGTTCTGGGCGATCGGCGGCGCCGCCATCGTTGGCGCGCTCGCGATCGGATCGCTCGGGCTTGCCGCTGAAAGGCGCCTGCCGAGCGCCGATGTCGCGGCCGCGGAGTGACGGAGCAGGTTGATCCATCCACGGGACGGCCGATGTCGGTCGGCCGTCCGCTTTCACCGACGAAACTTCGCCAGAGGAGATCCGAAATGCCAACGTCCGCCCGTTCCGCCGAGACCGCAGCCCAGCGCGATGCCTGGGTGCTCCTGTTCGCGCGTGCCGCGATCGCGCCGCTGTTTCTCTACAGCGGTGTCGGCAAGGTGCTCGCATTCGCCGTGACCGCCGGCAGGCTTCCGGGAGGAGCGGACGGGCTCGGCGCCGTTCTCGCCGCAGGTGCGATTGCGGTTGAGCTCGGCGGCGGCATGGCGCTGCTGTTCGGGTTGTTCGCGCGCCAGGCAGCCATGGTCCTGCTGGCGTTCACGATTGCCGCGACGCTGATGTTCCATAATTTCTGGGCTGCGCCGGAAGCACAGGTCGTGATGCAGACCATCAACTTCCTGAAGAATCTCGGCTTGCTCGGCGCGCTTTCCCTCATCGCGACGTACGGCCCCGGCGCGTATGCCGTGGAGGCCGCGCTCAAGCCCGGCTCGAAAGGCGTGCCGGGCCTCTCATGATCGGGAGACGGCGAACGCGTCGCCAAGCGAGGCGCGCGGCTTGATGCCGCGCGCCCTGGTTTCGGCTTCGAGCCGATGCGTGCTCAGTAGTCCCAGAACACCGGCACCCAGCGGAAGGCGTCGCCGTCAATCGCCACGCGGCCGACGGACGGGAACGGCAGGTGGGTGGCCACCAGCATCTCGCCGGAGGCAGCGAGCTCTCGCAGCAGGTTGACGCGAACGCGCGCGGCCTCGTCGGGGTCGTGCTCGAAACCGTTGTACCAGTGGGGCTGCTCGAAGCCGACGGCAAACACGGCATCGCCCGCAAATGTCAGCGCGTCGTCGCCGGACGCGATGCGAACCACGCTGTGTCCGGGGGTGTGACCGCCGGTGCGGCGGGCGACGACGCCGGGCGCGATCTCGTGCGTCTCATCGAACGTGCGCAGCTGACTGCCGAACTCGCTCACGAACCGCTTCGCGGTCGCGCGCAGCGCGTCCGGAAAACCCTGCGGCATGTTGGTGTGGGTAAAGTCGGGAGCCTCCCAGAATTTCACCTCGGCGGCCGCCACGTGGATGCGCAAATCCTTGCGCAGTCGCTGCTTCACGCCGTCGACGAGCAGCCCGCCGATGTGGTCCATGTGCATGTGGGTCAGCACGATGTCCGTCACGGACGACAGATCGATGCCGACTGCCTCGAGCCGCTTGATCAACTGGCCGGCCCGCGGCAGATTCAGGTTCGGGTCGGATCCCAATCCTGCGTCGATCAGAATGGTCTTGCCGCCACTGCGGACCATGACCGCATTCAGCGCCCAGTCGAACGCGTCCTGCGGCAGGAACATGTCGTGCAGCCAGGCCGCGCGCTCCGCCGGAGCAGCATTGTGCCCCAGCATCGTGGTCGGAAGCGGCAGCACGCCGTCGCTGACCACCAGCACGTCGATGTCGCCGATCTTCTGCGCGTAGCGCGACGGGACGAGCTCTTCGCGGCCCGATGACTGGGGATATGAGGTGTTGTGCAGGTTCATGTTCGTCTCCTGTTTCAGTCCTGGTCTGGCTGATCGTGGTCGAGCAGGCCGCGCAGCCAGCGGAGCGCGGCCTGTCATTGCTGCGGGCGTTAGAGGCTGGTGACGCGTTCCGGATCGGCCGAGGCGAGCGCGGCGGCGCGTTCGGCCTTCGGCGGATAGATCCAGACGGTGTTGATCTCCTGCTTCGTCTTCTTCGCGACGTCGCCGACCATCTCGACCTTGCGCTCCCAGCCGCGCGTGAACAGTGCTCCGGCTTCGCCGAGGTCGAGACAGGTGACATAGGCCTTCTGGTGGTAGGGCTTGGTCGGAAGACCGAGCAACTCGGCGGCGGCGTTGTTGCCGGCAAAGGCGCCCATGCGCGTGGCGTGCTGGCACGACATCAGCGCGTAATTGCCCTCGTCGTCGCAGGCGGCCCGCGCGGCATCGCCGGTGGCGAAGACACCGGAGACTCCGGGCACGCGCAGGTCGCGGTCCACCAGCAGCCGGCCGAAATTGTCGCGCTCGGCGGCAATCTGCGCCGTCAGCGGCGCGGCGCGGATGCCGGCGGCCCAGACCACCGTCTCGGTTTCGATGTGCTCGCCGGTCGAGAGCGTCACGCCCGACTTGTCGAGCGAGGCGACGCCGGCGCCGAGCCGCGTCTCGACGCCGAGCTTGCGCAGGGCATCCTCGATGTGCGGGCGGGGGCCTTCACCCATGTCGGGAGCGATCGCGCCGTTGCGCTCGACGATGATCACGCGTGTCTTCGCATCCTTGCCGAAGATCTCGCGCAGGCGTGCGGGCAACTCGGTTGCCGCCTCGATGCCGGTGAAACCGCCGCCGGCGACGACGACCGTGTCGCGTCCGTTGACGGCCGGCCGGCCCGCAAGACCGTGCAGATGCTTGTCCAGTGCGACGGCGTCATCGAGCGAGTCGACGCTGAAGCCGTGTTCGGCGAGGCCGGGGATGTTGGGACGGAACAGGCGGCTGCCGGTGGCGATCACCAGGCGGTCGTAGGACAGGGTCTTGCGCGTTCCGCCGGACGTCGTGATCTGCACCGTCCGCGCCTCGGTGTTGACGGTCTCGGCGCTGCCCTGGATGTAGTTGACGTCGATGGCGTTGAGGACGTCGAGCAGCGGCGCAGTCAGCGTTTCCGGCTTCGGCTCATAGAGCCGCGGGCGGACCACCAGCGTCGGCTCCGGTGCGATCAGCGCGATCTCGAGATCGTCGGGCGAAACGCCCTTGATCTCGCGCAGGCGCGCGGCGGAAAGGGCGGCGTACATGCCGGCAAAGCCGGAGCCGATGATGAGCAGTCGCATGTGGTTTACTCCTGAGTTCGATTTGGCTTGGGTTGTCCACGCGCGTCATCGCGGCCGCTCGATGCGAGCGGAGCCCAGTGGTGATGACGGCGCGGAGAGGTGACGGCTATGTCGCTACGGCGCGGTGCAGCTCGGCAATGAGGACATGAGCGCAGGGCCTTCACAGGCCGCGCGGCAGCTTCGCGGGCCGAGTGGCCAGCCGCGCAGCGCTGCAGGCAGTGCGGGCCTGTTGGGCCAGTTCCGGTCGATCAGGATCGATGCCGTGCGATTGGCGCCTTGAGCGATTTGTGGCGGCGCCTCTTGGGCCGTCGGCGAGGTCAGGCGCACGGTCAGCGAGAGGCCGTAGATGAGCGCCGTGGAAATGGCTTTGCGTCGCGGTGCAATCGCTGGGAGTTTCCAGTTCATCGTCCGTCTCCGTCCGCGTGGCGTGTTGCCAGGATGTTTAGCGAACCAGATCTTCGACTGCCCCAGAGCGATTGCCGTCCCTGTCGCGAGATTGCTGCTAACGCACGCGCCTGCGCCAATCGCTCGGCGTCTCACCCGTCAGCTTCTTGAACGCCGCGGCGAATGCGGTCTGCGAGGAATAGCCGAGCGCCGCCGCGATCGAGACGACCGACTCGTCGCTCTCCCGCAGCATGTTCATGGCCTGCTCGAGCCGGTGCTGGCGCAGCCAGGCATGCGGCGAGAGCCCGGTGCTTTCCTTGAAGGAGCGGCAGAAGTGAAAGCGCGACAGGCCCGCGTCGGATGCCAGCGCCGAGAGCGAGACGTCTGCATCGCTGTCGGAGCGCAGGCGTTCGATCGCCCGGCGCAGCACCGACGGCGAGAGGCCTCCGACGATCGGTTGCGCCGTAGCCGGCACGCCGGCATGCGCGGCGAGCAGGCGCGTGGCGAGCAGATCTGTCAATTGCTGCCTGAACAGGGTGTCCAGCGCGGCGCTGCCTTCGAGCGAGTCGGCGGCGCTCAGCAGCAGGCGCGACGTGATGGCGTCGGGATGCCCGGTTCGCTCGAGCAGGTCGCCGGCGCTTGCCGTGCTCGCCTCGTCGGCGATCCGCAACAGCGTCCTCTGCGGAAGATAGAGCTGAACGAATGCATGGGCCGGTGAATGTCCCATCGGGAGGTCGATCCGGCCGGAATGATCGTCACCACGCCGGGACGCGCCGTGCTGATCGCAGCCGATTTTCCACTGCGACGCTCCAGCGCCTGCGATCCGGCGGGATAGGCCATGACGACGTGATCGACCATGGGCTCGACCACGTCGTGCAGCGGCTCGTGCTTCCAATAGGCGATCGCGCCGCTTTCGGAATCGGAGGCCATGCGGAGCGGCTTGGTCTTGAGCACACGCGCCATCTCCGCATCGGCGGCGCGCAGCTCGGAGGTCTCGTGGTCGTCCGGCTTGGCGCCGGGTATGGGTGGCAAGCCCTTTGGCGAGGGATTGCGCATGGGTGCGGTGCTCCCGATCATCATGTGGCTTCTCCTGATCGTCTCAGGCTGCACATCAGTCGCCCGTATTTGCACGGGTCGGCGGGGGTTCTAGGCGCGTGGGCGCACAGCGTCTTTCCTGAAGCGGCCGTGCTTTGCCCGATCCTGCTCCGGGTCGGCGCGCGTTTTCGCAAACGCACGCCGTGTGGCGGCGAGGCGTTGTCAAAGTGAACGCGCGAGAGGCGTCAAATGTCGTTGAAATGTCTCGCGAAAAGTGGCTTTCGGGCGGCCTGACGGCGGACGCGAATCAGCTCGCGGCAAATCGCGCCAGCGCGTCGCGATCGATCTCGATTCCGAGTCCAGGCCCGTCGGGTACGCGTACGATTCCGTTCGCATGCTCGATCGGATGTTTCAGGATCGCCTGCCGGATCGGATGTTCGGTGCGGTCGAACTCGAGCATCGGCTCCTGTGGCGCGAGCGAGGTCGGCGTGTGCGACGGCAGAACGGCGAGGAGCTGGAGCGAGGCCGCGATCGCAATCCCCGTGCCCCAGACATGCGGATTGTAGCGGATGCCGAACGCCTCGCCCATGTCGGCGATCTTCTTGCATTCGGTGAGGCCGCCGGCCGCGCAGGTGTCGGGCTGGGCGATGTCGAGCGCATGCGAGGCGAATAGGTCGCGGAAGCCGAAGCGCGTGAATTCGCATTCACCGCCTGCGATCGGTATAGACAGGGCCGATCTCACCGCGCGGTAGCCCGCGACGTCCTCCGGCGGCACCGGCTCCTCGAACCAGCCGATGTCGCAGCCTTCGATCAGGCGGCCGAGCCGGATCGCAGCGACCGCGTCATAGGCATGGTTCGCATCCACCATCAGCGCGACGTCGGGGCCGATCGCCTCGCGCACGGCGCGGGTGACTGCGACATCCTCCTCGACGCCGAAGCCGACCTTCAGCTTCACGGCGCGAAAACCTTCCGCGACATAACCGGCCGCTTCCTCCGGCAGATATTTGCGCGGATCGCCCGTCTTGCGCCGGTAGAGCCCGGTCGCATAGGCCGCGACCTGCTTGCGCGCCGCGCCGCCGAGCAGCAGATAGGCGGGCACGCCGAAATGCTTGCCCTTGATGTCCCACAGCGCGATGTCGATGCCGCTCAGCCCCTGGATCACGACGCCCTTCTGGCCGTGATCGCGCAGGCGTGCGTAGATCGTCTGCCACAGCACGTCGCTGCGCAGCGGGTCCTCGCCGATCAGCCAGGGCGCGATGGTCTGCACGACGGCCGAGGTCATTCGCGCAGGTCCGTAGCATTCGCCCCAGCCCGTCAGCCCGGCATCGGTCTCGATCTCGACCAGCATCGCGGTACGGGTGTCGTACCAGGCGCGCGAATAGGCGAAGGGTTGCGAGAGCCTTGCCTCGAGGATGTGGGTGCGAATCCCTGTGATCTTCATGGGGTCTTCTCCCTTCTCGTTTTCACCCCTGACGTCTCGAACAGCAGTGCGCGGATCCAGCGATGCCCGGGGTCGCGATGGGTGCGGTCGTGCCAGGCGGCGATCTTGGCAAAGCCGGGGATATCCAGCGGCGGCTTGAGCAGGGTCAGCCCGTCGATCCCGGCGACCAGGCGTCGTGGCGCGACCGCAATGAGATCGGTGGCGCGCAGCACCTCGGGCAGAACCAGGAAGCTCGCGACCGACAGGCTGACCCGTCGCCGGCGTCCGAGCCTTGCAAGCGCCGTGTCGGTCGTGCCTGCAAAACTGTCGCCGGCATAGGAGACCAGCGCGTGGTCGAGCGCGCAGAAGCGATCGAGCGACAATGTCCTGCGTTTGGCGTCGGGATGATCGCGGCGCATCGCGCAGACATATTGCTCTTCGAACAGACGGCGGACATGCAGGTCCGGAGGCGTCGTCTCCGGCGTGAGCAGTGCGAGGTCGAGATCGCCGCGCTCGAACTGGCTCCGCAGCCGATCATCGTCGATCGGACGCACCGCCACGCGGATATGCGGGGCGCGTGCTCGCAGCGCTGCGAGGAAGGGGACGACGACAGCCCGCAAGGCGTAGTCGGTCGCGGCAAGCGACAATTTGAAGCTCGCGGCCGCTGGCTCGAAGGCGCGCGGTTTCAACAGTGCCTCGACGTCGTCCAGCACTCGCTTGACCGGGTCGGCGAGCTCCAATGCGCGAGCGGTCGGCACGATGCCGCGCTGGGTACGGACGAACAGGGGATCGTCAAAACTGTCGCGCAGGCGCATCAAGGTTCCGCTCATCGCAGACTGCGTCAGCGCGAGCCTGGCCGCGGCGCGCGTGACGTTGCGCTCCTCGATCAGCGCATTGAAGGCCTTCAGCAGATTGAGGTCGAGCGTTCTGATATCGCGCATGCTGATGATCGTGATCGGAAATGACGATTGGCGCCATCCGGACCTAGCGCCCATCTGTCCGAAAGTCCAATGGCCAAGCCGCAATTCCGACCCGAAACGAGGATTTCACCGCAATGAGCGACATCATCTGGCCCGAGCAATATCTTCCGGGCACGACCGACAATTACGTCTCGAACGAGATCATCGTGAAGGGCCTGCGTGCCGACCAGGTCTGGCCGCAGCTCAACGACACCTCGGCCTGGCCGACCTATTACGGCAACGTCTCCGATATCCGCTTCCACGACGGCAAGGGGCCGGCGCTGGGTCTCGGGGCGCGCTTCCGCTTCACCACCTTCAGCTTTCCGGTGGAGGCTGAGGTGACCGAATACGAGCCGCCGGCACCGGGCAAGCCGGCGCGGGTCGCCTGGCACGGCTGGGTCGAGGGCGATGCCGCGACGCGGCTCGACGTGCATCACGCCTGGCTGATCGAGGATTTGTCCGGAGGCCGCGTGCGCGTTCTCACGCAGGAGACCCAGACCGGCCAGCCGGCGCGGGATCTGGCGCAGACGAGGCCCAATCCGATGCTGAATGCGCATCAGGAATGGATCGAGGGGCTCGCCGCGGCGGCGCGCCGCAAGTAGATCGCCTACCGCGCCTCGTCCAGCGTGCAGGTCACGTTGCAGACGACGCCGCGCGGCAGGAAGTCGACGGTCGCCTCGCCGCCGAGCTGGTCGCGCGCGCTGCGCTCGATCAGGCGCGAGCCGAAGCCGCGCTGCACCGGCGCGGTCACCGGCGGCCCGCCCATCTCGGTCCAGATCAGGCGCAGCCGCGGCTTCGGCGTCTCGGTGACGACCTCCCAGTCCAGCGTGACCCGGCCGGTCTCGTTCGACAGCGCGCCGTACTTCGCGGCGTTGGTGGCGATCTCGTGCACGATCATCGACAGCACCACGGCCAGCCGCGGCGACAGCGGCACGGCGGGGCCGGCCATGCGGATGCGGTCGGGATTGGTCAGCAGGAAGGGCTGCAGCGCGCGGGCGATCACGTCTCGCAGCTCCGAGCCCGCCCATTTCTCCTGGCTGAGCAGGTTGTGCGCCTCGGCGAGCGCGCCGAGGCGTCCCTCGAATTTCGTCCGCTCGTCGCGGCTGGCGCTGCGGAAGGTCTGCACCGCGATCGCCTGCATCAGGGCGAGCGTGTTCTTGACGCGGTGGTTGAGCTCCTCGATCAAGAGATCGTGCAGCATCTCGCCTCGGGCGATGGTGGTCGCCATCCGGACCGCGAAGGTGAGGCCGATCAGCAGCAGGATGCCGCCGATCAGGCTGGTGATCGCGATGTTGCGCCATAGCGGGGCGATCAGCGAGCTCTCGGGGACGCCGGCGGCCACCGTCCATCCCGTGAGCTGCGATCGGGTATAAGCGGAAGCGAGCGGGACGCCGTCGAGCGAGACCGACGACAGCGTGGCTTCGGGCGCGCGAAACATTTCCGCGTAGAGCGACGGCGAGGCGCGCTTGCCGAAGGTCTCGTTGGGGTTCGGCACGCGAGCGAACACCGTGCCGGTGGTGTCGAGCAGGGATACGGTCCAGTGCCGATCCGGCCGCTGCTTCTCGATCAGCTCCTGGAAGATGCCGATCGGCGGACTGAAGCACAGCGCATAGATCACCTCGCCGTTGCGGAACACCGGCACTTCGACGGTCAGCACCTGCCGTCCGTTGATCGCGCCGGTGAACAGGTCGGAATATTGCGGGACCCTCTTTGCAAAGACCCTCTCGACCATCTCGAGATTGCTGCGCGACGGCAGGCTCGCGGTGTCCTCCGTCGTCGAGGAGAACAACAGCCGGCCCTTGCGGTCGGAGATCAGCAGCAGGCCGCCCTTGCCGTACTGGTCGAGGAAGCCGAGCGCGATGCGGCGGAAGTTCACGAAGTCGTCGTTGCGCAGCGAGTTGGTCAGCGCCAGGACCTGCAAACTGCCGGTCATGCGCTGCACCTCGGAATCCAGCACGAGGCGCATGCTGCGCACGTTCTCCAGCACGCGGCGCGTCGCGTCGCTGCGATCCTGCTTGTAGTGGTAGAATGCGATGCCGACCGCGAACACGATCATCGGCAGCGTCGTTCCCGCGACCAGGAGAGCGAGCCGGACCGGCAGGGAGAGCTTTGACAAACGCGGGCGTCCCGATTCCGGCGCGACGGCGCCGAATTATGATTTTGGCGAGAACCATACGGGCAGGACTGGCAGCGCGCCACGATTTTCGCATGTGGCGCGCCTTCGGAAAGAATTTTGCAGCGCAGTGCGGGCGGCGCCGCGCCTCAGCTCATGCTGATCGCGGTCAGCACCAGACACATGACGTAGACGGCCGCCAGGCTAAGCCCGGCGATCCGCGCCTCTCGATGCGGTTTCATGCGGTGAACTCCGGTGGGCGGCCGCGTTTGCTGCGGCCGCCCGTCCGTCCCGGTCAATCGATTTCCTGAACGACGGTCCGCGTGCCGGGATCCACCAGCATCACGCGTTCGCCGGAATAGACGTAGCGATACTTCGTCAGCGACGGGCCCCAATCGGCCGGAACCGCTTCGAGCTCGACCTCGCTCGGCACCGTCGCGCCGACGATGATCTTCTCCTTCGTCGTGATCGGACGCACGCGGCGCTCGGTGACGTAGGATTTGATCCTCGTGCGGTACTCCGGCTCGATCTGAACCGCGGCCGCGTGGCCGGTTCCGGTCGTGGTCACCACGGTCGACTGCGCGAATGCGCCGGTCGAGATCAACACAGCTGCTGCGGACAGCAGGAACAGCTTTTTCATCTTGTCCTCCTCGTTGAAACAGGCGCCGCACCAACACCTCACCGTGCACGCCGTTCCTGCGCGGAGGAACAAATTGCCTCTTTTTCCCGTTTGCGACTCGACCGGGCCATAACGCCCGGCAATTGGAGGAGGAGAAAATGAAGCTGAAGATTGCGACTGCAGCGCTGATGGTTGCAGCGATGTCCCTGCCGGCGTTCGCGGCCGACGAGTTCTACGTCGTCCAGGACGTCAAGACGAAGAAGTGCACCATCGTCGACAAGAAGCCGACGGACACGTCCATGACCGTCGTGAGCCCGTCGGGCACGATCTACAAGTCGCGCACCGAGGCCGAGAGCGGCATGAAGACGGTCAAGGTCTGCACGTCGAACTGAGGAGGATGACGAATGCCAGTTCTGATTCTGTGGGCCGTGCCGGCCGTGCTGGTGATCGGTGGCGGCATCTATCTGATCGGCCACATGCACTAGGTCTTCCGTGGAAGACGCGCGGGCCTTCCTGCAGCGGCAGGGGACCGCACGTCTTCCCGGTTGCCGGCGGGAGCGGGGAGCCTGCCGCGCGCCGGCAGTTGCAGTGCAGCAGGTCGTCTCCTGCGACGAAGAGTACCCTCGGCGCGCGCGAAATGACTTTCGTCCCGCCGGGGTTTTTCATACGCTTCCCCTCGCAAGCCGCATACCGGCTGCGCGCACGGCCCCTCGCAACGGGGCCGGAGCATCAAAGGGAGGGGAGACGATGAAGCGAAGGTCATTTCTCGCTGGTCTCGGTGCGACCACTGCTGCGGCTGCGATTGGCATGCCGTCGGTCCTCAGGGCGCAGGCGCCGATCACATTGAATGGCGCGGTCCAGTTCAACGACGATCATGCTTTCAACCGGGCGCTGCTCCGGTTCGAAGAACTCGTGAAGAAATATTACGGCAAGCCCGTCAACTTCACGCTCCACAGGAATTCCTCACTCGGTCTCGAGAAGCAGTATTTCGAGTACATGTCGCAAGGAAAGGCGGTCGATTACGGCATCGTATCGCCGGCTCACATGTCGACCTTCGCCAAGGCGGCTCCGTTCATCGATGCGCCCTTCGTGTTCAAGGGCATCGAGCACATGAACAAGGTGGTCGAAGCCAATATCCTGGCGCCGATCGCCGACGAGGTCGCGGCCAAGGCCGAGGTCGTGCTGATCGGCTATTCCGGCGGCGGCATCCGCAACATCTTCGCCAACAAGCCGCTCAAGAACCTCGCCGATCTCAAGGGCCTCAAGGTTCGCGTGCAGGGCGCGCCGATCTGGTCGAAGACCTTTGCGGCCGTCGGCATGAGCCCGACCGTGATCGCCTATAACGAGATCTACAATGCGATCCAGAACGGGGTGATCTCGGCCGGCGAAAACGAGGCGGCGGGCGTGGAGGCGATGAAGTTCTACGAGGTGGCCCCGCATCTCAACCTGACCCAGCACGCCGTTTCGATCCGGCCGATCTGCTTCTCGGTGAAGACGCTGAAGACCCTGCCGAAGGATCTGCAGGATGCGATCATGAAGGCCGGCAAGGAGGCCGGCGACTACGGCCGTCAGCTGGAATCGAGCGAAGAGGTCATCAAGCTCGACACGCTCGAGAAGGCCGGCAAGCTCAAGCGCGTTCCGTTCGAGGAGCGGGACGCCATGAAGAAGCTCGCCGACCCCGTGATGGCCACCTACGCCAAGGAGATTGGCGCGGAGGGCATTTTCGAGAAGATCAACGTCGCCTGAGCTCGTTGCATCCGCCGACGGCATGTCCGGGCAAGCCCCGCTTCTTGCCCGGCCGTGGCGGATGTGCTGCCGCACGGAGTCCCAATGTCCGACATGCCTGTCTCGTCCACACCGTCGCTGTGGCGCCGCGTCACGGCGGCCTATGCGAAACTGCTGGAAATCCTGCTCGCGGCCTGTGTCGGCATCCTCGTCGTCCCCGTGACGCTGCAGATCATCTCGCGCTACACGCCCTTCATTCCGTCCTACATCTGGACGGAGGAAATGGCCCGGTTCCTGTTCGTCTGGACGATCATGATCGGGGCCATGGTCGGCGTGCGGGAATCGCAGCATTTCGAGGTCGATGTTTGGCCCGATTTGTCGCGGCGGTCGGAGGCCGCCGTGCGGATCCTCGCGCGGCTCGGCGTGCTGGCGCTGGCGCTGGTGTTCGTATGGGCCGGAATCGAGTTCACCCGGTTTGCCTGGAACAGGACGTCGGAGCTGGCCGATCTGCCGCTTTGGTTGATCCACATCGCGTGGCCCGTAACCGGGGTGACGTGGATCGCCTTTGCGGGCGAACAGATCGTCGATGAAGCGCGCGTTCTAGCGGGAGGACGGCGATGAGCGGCAATGTCCTCTCCGCCGGCCAGGCCGCGATGGTGCTGTTCGGCGTGTTCGTCGGCCTGCTCATCGCGCGCGTGCCGGTCGCCTTCGCGCTCGGCCTTGCATGCGTGCCGATCCTGCTGATCGAACCGCATCTATCCCTGATGATGCTCGCGCAGGAGACGTTCAACGCCTACAATTCATTCATCCTGCTGGCGGTGCCGTTCTTCCTGCTGACGGCAAATCTGATGAGCATCGGCGGCATCACCGACCGCCTCGTGGCGCTGTCGCGTTCGATGGTCGGGCACTGGCCCGGATCGCTGGCGCAGATCAACGTCGTGCTGTCGGTCTTTTTCGCCGGCATCTCGGGCTCGTCGACCGCCGACGCGGCGAGCCAATCCAAGATCTTCATCGATGCGCAGACCAAGGAGGGCTACGACCTCTCGTTCTCCATCGCCATCACGGCGGTGTCGGCGGTTCTGGCGGTCATTATCCCGCCGTCCATCCTCATGATCGTGTGGGGCGGGCTGATCTCAACCTCGATTGCGGCGATGTATCTCGCCGGCATCGTGCCGGGTCTGCTGATCGCGGGCGCGCAGATGGCGACGGTGCACATCTATGCGGTGCGTCGCGGCTATCCGACCTATCCGAAGGCGACCTGGGTCGAGATGCGATGCGCCATCTGGCAGTCGATACCGGCCCTGATGACGCCGTTCATCATCGTCGGCGGCATCCTGCTCGGATGGTTCACCGCGACGGAATCCGCCTGCGTCGCGGTGCTCTATTCCGTGGCGCTCTCGACGTTCTTCTATCGCGAGACGGGGCTGCGCGAACTGTACAGGGCCTTGCTCGACACCGGGCGTCTTGCCGGCGTCGCGCTGTTTTGCGTCGGCACGGCCAGCGCGTTCGGCTGGCTGCTTGCCTATTACAAGATCCCGCAGGAGCTGCTGGCCAACGTCTCGACATGGGGCATGGGCCCGATCGCGGCCGGCTTCTTCATCGCCTTCTGCTTCCTGGTGGTCGGCTGCTTCCTCGATGCCATCCCGGCCATCATCATCGTCGGCACCGTGCTGGAGCCGCTGGCCAAGTCCGTCGAGCTCCATCCGGTCCAGTTCGCGATCATATCGATCGTATCGCTGGCCTTCGGACTGGTGACGCCGCCTTACGGCCTGTGCCTGATGATCGCCTGTTCGGTCGCCGGCGTGCGGCTTCGCTATGCGCTGAAGGACACGGTGATCATGCTGGTTCCGATGCTGCTCGTGCTGGCGGCGCTCATCGTCTGGCCGAGCGTGTCGTTGTTCCTGCCGCGGCTGATCGTGCCGGAGATGCTCAAATGAGCATCTGATCGTGCGATCCCGCGGCCGCCGGCCGCGGGATCAGTTCAATGGTTACAGATTGCTCTCGGTGATCGCGGCATACACCATGCTGCGCAGCTCGCGGCGGAGCGGATAGGCGCTCGACGGCAGCACCTGGGTCATGAAGATGGTGATCAGCTCCTCGGCCGGGTCGATCCAGAACGAGGTCGTGGCCGCACCGCCCCAATTATATTCGCCGGGGCTGCCGGCGATCAGCGTCTCGGCGGGGCGCATCGTCACGGCAAAGCCGAGGCCGAAGCCGATGCCGTTATAGGTGGCTTCCGAGAACAGCGAGCGCGACACTTCCGGCAGCGCGCGGCCGCCGGGAATGTGGTTGGTCGTCATCAGCGCCAGCGTCTTCGGTCCGATCAGCCGGACGCCGCCGAGCTCGCCACCGTTGAGCAGTGCACGGCAGAAGGTGAGGTAGTCGGCCATGGTCGAACACAGCCCGCCACCGCCGGAGATGAGCGAGGGCGGTGACAGGAACGAGCTGGTCGTCGGATCGTCCTGCAGCGTCAGTCCCTCGCGGCGCTGGCCGGCATGGAAGGTCATGCCACCGCCGGGATCGGCGGAGTAGCAGGCAGCGAAACGGTGCGCCTTGGACGCCGGCACGTGGAAATCGGTGTCGGTCATGCCGAGCGGATCGAGAATCCGCTGCTTCAGGAACTGCTCGAACGGCATGCCGGAAATCTTGCCGACGAGATAGCCGAGCACGTCGGTCGCGACCGAATAGTTCCAGGACTCGCCCGGCGAGAACTCCAGCGGGATTTTTGCGAGGCTCTCGATCATGCTCTGGAGCGTGCCCGACTTCTCGACCTCGCCGATCTTCTCGGTCCGGTAGGCGGCATCGACATTGGAGCGCTGCTGGAAGCCGTAGGTGAGGCCGGAAGTGTGGCGCAACAGGTCCACGATCAGCATCGGCCGCGACTGCGGACGGGTCAGGAAGGCCGGCGCGGTGCCGGCGACGAACACGCCGAGATCCTTCCATTCCGGAATGTACTTGGCGACAGGCTCGTCGATCGCGACCAGGCCTTCCTCGACCAGCATCATGAAGGCAACGCTGGTGAGCGGCTTGGTCATGGAATAGATGCGGTAGATGGTGTCGTCCTTGACCGGCACCTTGCGCTCGACGTCGGCGAGGCCCTGAACCGAGCTGTGGGCGATCTTGCCGCGGCGATAGACCAGGAGATGCGTGCCCGGGAAGCGGCCGGCATCGATGTACCTGTTCTTCAGATGCGCATCGACGCGGTCGAGCGCGGCCTTGGACATGCCGACAGATTCGGGCGAGGCAGGGGTAGGGGCGAGCATCAGTTCCTCCGGGCAGTTTCTCGAAAAGGTGATAGCCAAATGACGGGCTTATTCCAAGCCGGTCGCGCTTAACGCGGGGCCGCTGACTGGTGTAGTCTGCACCCTGGAACGCTTCCAGGAGCCCGCCCGGGCCAACGAGAAAAACGCGAGGGCAGACGCACCATGACCCAGTTCAACGAGACCGACCTCACCGAAGCTGTCGTCAACAGCTTCGATCAGACCCCGAACCCCCGCGCAAAATTCCTGCTGCAGGAATTAGTGAAGTCGCTGCACGATTACGTGAGCAAGACCGGTCTCACCTTCGAGGAATGGGAATACGCCATCGATTTCCTGACCCGCACCGGCCAGAAATGCACCGACACCCGGCAGGAGTTCATCCTGCTGTCCGATGTGCTCGGCGTCTCCATGCTGGTCGACGCGGTCAATCACCGCGACCGCGACGGCGCCACCCAGACCACGGTGCTCGGCCCCTTCTACGTCGGCGAGCACAAGGTGACCCCGCATGGCACCGACATCTCGCCGAACAATCTCACGGGCGAGCGCATGTTCGTGCAGAGCCGCGTCACGGATCTGCAAGGCAAGCCGCTGGCGGGCGTGCCCGTCGACGTCTGGCATGCCGACGACGACGGTTTCTACGATTCACAGAAGGCGAACTACGACGAGGTCGGCGCCTCGGCGCGGGCGCGCTTCATCACCGACAGCGACGGCCGCTTCTTCTTCCGTACCATCCTCCCATGCAGCTATCCGATCCCGACCGATGGCCCCGTCGGCGAGATGATCCTGCAGACCAATCGCCACCCGATGCGGCCCGCGCATGTGCACTTCCTGGTCAATGCCAAGGGCTATGAGCCGCTGATCACCCACGTCTTCATGGATGGCGACAAATATCTCGATTCCGACGTCGTGTTCGGCGTCAAGGACGACCTCGTCGCCAAGGTCGAGTCGCGCAACGATCCTGCGATGCCCGACGGCAGCAAGGCGAAAGGGCAGTGGCACCTGATGACCTACGAATTCCATCTCAAGCCCGGCGGCGGCATGGCGCCGAAGCCGCTGGGGACGAAGGCGGCGGAGCCCGCCTGACGACGCCTGGGATGGCCGGCAGTCCAGGCGCGTCCGGCGTCCGCTGTGCTTCTGACAGCGGCGCAATCACGGAGCTCGGTGAATTTCCTGCCAGCGACCAGACCGACACCTGGTCGGCTGATCCGGATTCACCAGCCCAAATCTACCTAGGTATGGCCACTGCATACCTGCGCGCGATGGCGCCGACGAGGTGCTTGGTGCTACCGATACATCCAGAGTAAAAAGCAACGGAACCGGCCCTGCGAGCCGGCAGTTGCAGGACAAGGCCGGCGGCGTAGTGCCCGCCGGCCCTTCTCCCGATCCAGCGGCGCTTTGCCGCTCAACTGATGATTACCGCCATGGTTGGTGCAGGGAGTACGCCATGAGAAACATCGCCGATCTTCTGATGCGGTTCTGGCAGCCGGCCCCCGCGTCCGAGACTCAGGTTGCGACTACGGCTAACAACCCAGATCGATCCAGCATGGCAGATTTTGTCCGGATCCTGCAGGCCTACGATCAAGCCGAGTAGGGCAGGAATTAGGGGCGACCGCGTTGTCCGTGATACCCGGCCGTTCAGCGGCACTCGCGTCGATCGGGACGGACTGCTTGTAGTGACCGCACCGCTCGACCGGGCCCGTCAGCGGGAAGGGATCTGAAGGCCCGGACCTGATCTTGCGCGACGCACAATGCGTTGCACGATCATCGATCGCGATTGGGAACCCATTCCTCCGCGGTACCGTCCCAATGATGGGTGTCGTCGAACTGTTTCCAGAGTGGCCGACTTGGGTTGGTTTCAGCGTTCTGTTGGCTTGTATTCGACGCGCGGGGTCGGACGATCAACGCTCCAGCCATCATCACCCATTCGCGCGCGCTATATCGGGAGTTCCATTTGATTGCCGCGAACATTGGATGCCTCCTTCAAAAAAGAAGCCTTCGCCACATTAGCCCGGCCAAGAACACAGGGATGTAAACCACTTCACAGTCAGTCGGCATCTTCGACATGGCCGCGGGCGATCTCACTGCGCGACGGCCACACCTACGTTCGCTCGATATGGCGGCGTCCGGCCCAGGTCACGCTGCCGCGCGATCAAAACGCACGCGGCGAAACGTAGCATTGTACTTATACGCGAAGGCGCGTCCTTTTGACAGAGTGTATGTTGGCGCTGGTGGGCTGTGCGCTCGATAGAGGTCAGCGCATGCTTGAGCTTTGGAACAGCTGGTACGACACCCTGGCCTCGGTGGAGGCGCTTGCCACCGTCATCGTCATTGTCGTGGTGGCTGCAGGCGCCATTACGCTGGCGGAGAGCCGGCGGCGATAAACGGGTCCGACAAAGATTGATTTAGGAGACCCTGACGCTTCCGCCCTTAGGTCCTAGCGCGCGTGCAATAGCGCCAGCAGCACCACGACCGCGCAGGCGAGCGCCGCCGATGTCAGTTTCCAGAACATCAGCGGGCTGCGCTCCAACAGGGGCGTGATCCGGGTATTGAGATAGGCCGGATTGGGCGAGCGCAGCTCGAAGACGAACTCGGAGAGGTCTTCGTGCCGCTTGTAGGGATCAGGATGCAGTGCGCGCCTCAGAGCGCCATCGACCCAGGCGGGCACGTTGCGGTCGTCGTCGGCCGGGCGGTATTGGAGCCGTCGCACATCCGACTTGCGCCTTATCCTCGCGACCTGGGCGCCATAGGGAAGTCTGCCCGTCAGCATCTGGTAGCAAATCACGGCTAGCGAAAACATGTCGGAGTGCGGCGTGCCGCCGTTGCCGAGGAAGTACTCCGGCGCCGTATATTGGACCGTTCCGAGGATTTCGTCGGCCTCGCCCTGCGGCACGGCCTCCGCGACGCCGGCCACCCTGACCGAGCCGAAGTCGATGATCTTCGCGGTGCCGGTCTTGTCGATCAGGATGTTGTCGGGCCTGAGGTCCTGATGCAGCATCTCCATGCGGTGGAAGGCACGTAGGCCCGCTGCGATCTGCTCGATGATCCCGCGCACCGTTTCGAGATCGGGGCGCGGATTGTCGGTCATCCACTGCCGCAACGTCTGCCCCTCGACGAATTCGGTCGCGACGTAGAGGTAGCTGCGTCGCCGCGACTGCGACAGCGGCTTGAGCACATGCGGGCTGTCGATCCGGCGGGCGATCCATTCCTCCATCAGGAAGCGCTTAAGATAGGCCGCGTTGTCGCGCAGATCGATCGAGGGAAGCTTGAGCGCGACTGGTGCCTCGGTCTCGGCATCGACGGCAAGGTAGATATGGCTGCGGCTGCTGCCGTGGATTTCCCTGACGATCCGGTAACCGTCGAACATCGCGCGCGGCTCGGGCAGTGGAGGCAGTGGTAGCTCGGAGGTCTGATTGAAGAGGTCTGAGGGCTCGCGCTGGGGCACCGCATCGATGCGCAGGATCTGCACGGTGATGTTGTCGTCGCTGCCGCGCCGGTAGGCTTCCTCGACGATCGCCTGTGCCGCGTCGTCGAGCTCGGCCGCATGCTCGTTGATCACTCCCGTGATGAAGCGCGCATCGACGAATTCGTAGGCGCCGTCCGTTGCCAGCAGGAAGATGTCGCCGGCCTGGACCTCGACGGTCTGGTAGTCGATCTCGAGCTGCGGATTGATGCCGAGCGCGCGGCCGAGATAGGTCTGCTCGGACGAGACGATGATGCGGTGATCTTCGGTCAGCTGCTCCAGCGTCTTGCCGGCGACGCGGTAGATGCGGCAGTCGCCGACATGGAAGATGTGCGCGGTCGCCGCCTTGATGACCATGGCGCTGAGGGTGCAGACATAGCCCTTGTCGCGGTCATAGGCGTATTGGCTCTTGCGCGTCTGCGCGTGCAGCCAGGAATTGGTGGCATTGAGCACGCGGCGGGCGGAGGTCTTCACCGTCCAGGATTCCGACGTGCAGTAATAGTCCATCAGGAAGCTCTTGACCGCCGACTCGCTGGCGATCTGGCTCACCGTGCTGCTGGAGATGCCGTCGGCGAGGACGGCAGCGATGCCCTTGAGGCCGAGCAGCGGCTCCTCGGGAATGAGGACGCCGTGAAAATCCTGGTTGAGGGGCTTGCGCCCCTTGTCGGAGTGCTGGCCGACCGAGATCAGGAGTCCGCGGGACATCGTCACCACCAGGAGAGGGGAGCCTCACCCTGCTCGGGCGAAGCTCCCCTGTCGAGACGTATTCGATCAGGCGGCGACGCGGGGCTTTGCAGCCTTGTCGACCTGACGCTTCGGCAGAGTCAGGACGTGCGTGGCGTAGAGCGTCATGCCGGTGAAGGCGAGGCCGCCGACGAGGTTGCCGAGCACGGTCGGGATCTCGTTCCAGATCAGATAGTCCATGATCGAGAACTTGGCGTGCAGCATCAGGCCCGACGGGAACAGGAACATGTTCACGACGGAATGTTCGAACACCATGTAGAAGAACACCAGGATCGGCATCCACATCGCGATGACCTTGCCGGGGACCGAGGTCGAGATCATGGCACCGACGACGCCGGTGGAAACCATCCAGTTGCAGAGCATGCCGCGCATGAACAACGTCGCCATGCCGGCTGCGCCGTGCGCGGCGTAGCCCAGCGTTCGGCCCTCGCCGATATTGCCGATGGCCGCGCCGACCTTGTCGGGCGCCTGCGTGAAGCCGAAGGTCGTGACGAAGGCCATCATGAACGCCACGGTGAAGGCGCCGGCGAAGTTGCCGAGGAAGACGAGGCCCCAGTTGCGCAGCACGCCGCTAAAGGTGACGCCCGGGCGCTTGTCGATCAGGGCGAGCGGGGAGAGCACGAACACGCCTGTCAGAAGGTCGAAGCCCAGCAGATAGAGCATGACGAAGCCGACCGGAAACAGCAGCGCGCCGACCAGCGGCTGGCCCGTGTTGACGTTGATGGTGACGGCAAACCAGGCCGCCAGCGCCAGGATGGCACCGGCCATATAGGCCCGGATGATCGTATCCCGGGTGGACATGAAGATCTTGGACTCGCCTGCATCCACCATCTTGGTGACGAATTCCGAAGGCGCGAGATACGACATCAATGGTTCCTTTGCTTCGTAAGTGAGATCGACACGCCCGTGAGAGCGCGGCTGAACGTTTTGGGCCGTGCGGACGGCCTAGCCGCGCACGAGGGTTATGGAGGTCTGGAAGCCCTTGGGAATCGCGTCACGAGAACTGAGCCGGAAGGGGCCGCGAAGCAGATCGGCTTCCAAAATGCAGCCGGCGGAGGCTGCAACAATGCGGCGAACCGCAGTCTTCGTTGACACCAATAGAGAAGCAAGTTGCGTGCCGCCGAAACGCGTGAGAAAAATCAAGTTATATCAATGTGATGCGTCTCTCGTGACTCGTGGCCCGTGGTGCTTGGCGGCCTTCTGCTTGAGCGGTTGCACAAGGTTTGTGCGCCGCACAAGGATTGGGCAGTGCGCAAATTTCGCAAGCGCGGCAGCCCTGCGGCAGGATAGCGCGGGTCTGCTAAGTCGCTAATTCTATTTGTGATTTTGCATCGCAGCGCTTGGCACGATGCTTGAATAGTTCCAAGCCGACGCCATTGAAGCCGTCCCGCGAGACTTCTCATCCGATTTGCTGACGCCACCAGACGGGGGTCTCCCCCGTCGTGCGTTCGCATGCGCCAAGGACGGCGCCGCCGGACGGACGGGCTGCTCGTGTGCACTGACGCCATCAATTCTGCAACGACGCAAAGGACGACACTAGACATGACCAAGCGCACCCGCAGGCCCTCGGACATTGGGCTCAGCCGCCGTCAATTGTTGAAGGCCGCAGGCTCGACCGCCGCTCTTCTCGCCGCCGCCAAGCTCAATTTCCCCGCCGGCGCCTTCGCGCAGGATGCAGGCCCCGAGGTCAAGGGCGCCAAGCTCGGCTTCATCGCGCTCTCCGATGCCGGCCCGCTCTTCGTCGCCAAGGACAAGGGCCTGTTCGCGAAGTATGGCGTGCCCGATGTCGACGTGCAGAAGCAGGCCTCCTGGGGTACCACGCGCGACAATCTCGTGCTCGGCTCGGAGGGCAACGGTATCGACGGCGCGCATATCCTCACGCCGATGCCGTACCTGATCTCGGCCGGCAAGGTGACGCAGAACAACCAGCCGACGCCGATGTACATCCTGGCGCGGCTCAACCTCGATGCGCAGTGCATCTCGGTCGCCAAGGAATATGCCGACCTCAAGCTCGGCACCGACGCGGCGCCGTTCAAGGCGGCGCTGGAGAAGAAGAAGGCTTCCGGCAAGTCGGTCAAGGCCGCGATGACCTTCCCCGGCGGCACGCATGATCTGTGGATCCGCTACTGGCTCGCCGCCGGCGGCATCGATCCCGACAAGGACATCGAGACCATCGTGGTGCCGCCGCCGCAGATGGTGGCGAACATGAAGGTCGGCACCATGGACTGCTTCTGCGTCGGCGAGCCCTGGAATCTTCAGCTCGTCCACCAGGACATCGGCTACACCGCGGTCAATACCGGCGAGATCTGGAACAAGCATCCGGAGAAATCCTTCGGCATGCGCGCAGCCTTCGTCGACAAATATCCCAAGGCGACCAAGGCGATCCTGATGGCGGTGCTCGAGGCCCAGCAATGGGCCGACAAGGCCGAGAACAAGCAGGAACTCGCCACCATCATGGCTAAGCGGCAGTGGATCAACTGTCCGGTCGAGGACGTCTACGACCGCACTGCCGGCAAGTTCGACTACGGCAACGGCAAGGTGGTCGAGAACTCGCCGCACATCATGAAGTACTGGCGCGACTTCGCCTCCTATCCGTTCCAGAGCCACGACCTCTGGTTCCTCACGGAAGACATCCGCTGGGGCAAGTACGAGGCGAATTTCGACACCAAGGCGCTGATCGCCAAGGTCAACCGCGAGGACATGTGGCGCGATGCGGCCAAGACGCTCGGCGTAGCTGCGGCGGACATTCCGGCTTCGACCTCGCGCGGCAAGGAGACCTTCTTCGACGGCAAGGTGTTCGATCCCGAAAATCCGGCTGCCTATCTGAAGTCGCTCGCGATCAAGCGCGTCGAAGTCTGATGGAGCCAGCGGCCGCCGCGAGGCGGCCGCATCGTCTTTTGCAGCCGGAGAGATATTGCGATGAATATGACTGCCACGAAGATTGAGGTCGAGACCGCGGCGCCCGCAGCCGTTGCCGCGCCGGTCGTCGCGATGACACTGAGGCGCCCGCCGCGCAGCGAGACCTACGCCCGCATGGCAAGGGAGACGGCGGTGCGCGTCATCCCGCCGCTGGTCGTGATCGCGCTGCTGACGCTGGTGTGGGAGCTGGTCTGCCGGCGAGCCGGCTCGGCGCTGCCGCCGCCGTCAAAAGTGTTCAAGGACACCAAGGAGCTGATCCTCGACCCGTTCTTCGACCATGGCGGCATCGACAAGGGCCTGTTCTGGCATCTTTCCGCCAGTCTCCAGCGCGTCGCGCTCGGCTATTCGCTGTCTGCGATCGCCGGCATCGCGCTCGGCGTGCTGGTCGGGCAGTCGGTCTGGGCGATGCGCGGGCTCGATCCGTTGTTCCAGGTGCTGCGCACGATTCCGCCGCTGGCCTGGTTGCCGCTGTCGCTCGCCGCGTTCCGCGACGGCCAGCCTTCGGCGATCTTCGTCATCTTCATCACCTCGATCTGGCCGATCATCATCAACACCGCGGTCGGCATCCGCAACATCCCGCAGGATTATCGCAACGTCGCGGCGGTGGTGCAGCTCAACCCGCTCGAGTTCTTCTCCAAGATCATGATCCCGGCGGCCGCGCCCTACATCTTCACCGGCCTTCGCATCGGCATCGGCCTGTCCTGGCTCGCCATCGTCGCGGCCGAAATGCTGATCGGCGGCGTCGGCATCGGCTTCTTCATCTGGGACGCCTGGAACTCCTCGCATATCAGCGAGATCATCCTGGCGCTGTTCTATGTCGGCATTGTCGGCTTCGTGCTGGACCGCCTGATCGCGGGCCTCGGCAAGGTCGTCACCCGCGGCACCGCGACAAGCTAAGGAGAAGGGACACATGACCGCCTATCTGAAGCTCGATCACATCGACAAGATATTCACCCGCGGCGCTGCGAGCACCGAGGTGCTGAAGGACATCAACCTGACGATCGAGAAGGGGCAGTACGTCTCGATCATCGGCCATTCCGGTTGCGGCAAGTCGACCCTGCTCAACATCATCGCGGGGCTGACTACCGCCACGACCGGGGGCGTGCTGCTGGAGAACCGCGAGGTCAACTCGCCGGGACCCGATCGCGCCGTGGTGTTCCAGAACCACAGCCTGCTGCCCTGGCTCACCGTCTACGAAAACGTCAGGCTCGGCGTCGACAAGGTCTTCGCCAGGACCAAGACGAAGGCCGAGCGCGACGCTTGGGTGATGCACAATCTCAACCTGGTGCAGATGGCCCATGCCAGGGACAAGCGCCCGTCGGAAATCTCCGGCGGCATGAAGCAGCGTGTCGGCATCGCCCGGGCTTTGGCGATGGAGCCGAAGGTGCTGCTGCTGGATGAGCCGTTCGGTGCGCTCGACGCGCTGACGCGGGCGCATCTGCAGGACTCGGTGATGGCGCTGCATCAGAAGCTCGGCAACACCATCCTGATGATCACCCACGACGTCGACGAGGCCGTGCTGTTGTCCGACCGCATCGTGATGATGACGAACGGGCCGAGCGCGCGCATCGGCGAGGTGCTGGAAGTTCCGCTCGCAAGGCCGCGCAAGCGGCTCGAGCTCGCGACAAACGCGACGTACTTGAAGTGTCGCCAGCGCGTGCTCGAATTCCTGTACGAGCGTCATCGCTTCGTCGAGGCTGCGTAACGCAATCGTTAACGCGCGGAAACACCGCGCCTAATTTGAAATCATCAAGCTCAATCCTTGTGCGCCGCACAGGGATTGAGCGAATCGCAAAATTTGCGTGCGAAATACGCGTGCAAAAATTTCGGTCAATTCGAATAAGCTGCTGAATTCCCTGTATTTCCCGATTCCAGGCAGTTGGCACGGAAGTTGAATTACCTTGTCCGACGCCAACGACGACGTCCCTCAACATCATCAATCAGCATCGTGAACTCGCCACCGGGGAGAAGCCCCGGAGCGTGCCTCCGTGATCGGAGGCTGAGCCTGCAACGACGCAGCGGTGAGCCTGGAAGGGATACTCAATGACGAAGAATCCTACTTGGATTTCAGACTGGCGCCCCGAGGACGAGGCGTTCTGGAATGCGGGCGGCAAGACAATCGCCCGGCGTAACCTGATCTGGTCGATCGTTGCCGAGCATATCGGCTTCTCGGTGTGGCTGATCTGGAGCATCGTCACCACCAAGCTGCCGCAGGCGGGCTTCCAATACACAACCGACCAGCTGTTTCAGCTCGTCGCTGTGCCGGGGCTCATCGGCGCCTTCATGCGCTTTCCCTATACCTTCGCGGTCACGACCTTCGGCGGCCGCAACTGGACCATTTTCAGCGCGGCGATCCTGTTCATCCCGACGCTGTCGCTGGCGTATTTCGTCAGCCATCCCGACACGCCCTTCTGGCTGATGCTGCTGGTCGCTTCGACCGCCGGTCTCGGCGGCGGCAATTTCGCCTCCAGCATGACCAACATCTCCTTCTTCTTCCCGGACAGGATGAAGGGCTGGGCGCTCGGCCTCAATGCGGCCGGCGGCAATATCGGCGTCTCCAGCGTGCAGCTGCTGACCCCGATCCTGATGACGCTCGCCGTGATCAACCTGTTCCAGGCAACGCCCGTCGACGGCATCTTCCTGCAGAATGCCGGCCTGATGTGGGTGCTGCCGATCGGGATCGCGGTGTTCGGTGCGGTGTTCTTCATGAACAACCTGACCACGGCCAAGTCGTCGATCAGGAACCAGCTCGCGGTGGTCAAGCGCAGGCACACCTGGATCATGGCGTACCTCTACATCGGCACGTTCGGATCCTTCATCGGCTACTCGGCGGCATTCCCGCTGCTGCTCAAGACGCAGTTCCCGTCGGTGACGATCTCGATCGCGTTCCTCGGTCCGCTGGTCGGATCGCTGTCGCGGCCGTTCGGCGGCTGGCTCGCCGACAGGATCGGCGGCTCGGTCATCACCTTCTGGAATTTCATCGTGATGGCGGCGGCGACAGTCGGCGTGCTCTACTTCGTCGGGCACAAGGACTTCACCGGCTTCCTGTCGATGTTCCTGATCCTGTTCGTGACGACGGGCATCGGCAACGGCTCGACCTACCGCATGATCCCCTCGATCTTCCGTGAGCAGAATCTGGCCAAGGTACGCGGCCAGGGCGATGCGGCGCGCGCGGTCGCGCTGAAGACCGCGAGCATCGAGAGCGGCGCCGCGGTCGGCTTCATCGGCGCGATCGGCGCCGTCGGTGGCTATCTGATCCCGAGCGGGTTCGGCAAGTCGATCGCCCTGACCGGCGGGCCGTCGCTCGCGCTCGCGATCTATCTCGTCTTCTACGCCTCCTGCCTCGGCCTGACCTGGTGGTTCTACCTGCGTCGCAGTCCGCAGGGTGAGGGCGCCGCAGGCCTCGCCGAAGCGCGGGTCTGAACTTGGTACGAATCTCGCTTCTCCCCGTACGCGGGGAGAAGACTCTCTGATGACGTTTGACCCATGAACCTTGTTCGCAACGGCGCGCACCAAGGCAAACCGAAACAGACAGGAGACCATCATGACGCCCGAACAAGTGACCCTCATCCAGCAGAGCTTTTCCAAGGTCGCTCCGATCTCGGAAACCGCTGCGGTGCTGTTCTACGATCGCCTGTTCGAGGTGGCGCCGTCCGTGCGCGCGATGTTTCCTGAAGACATGACCGAGCAGCGCAAGAAGCTGATGGGCATGCTCGCCGCCGTGGTCGGCGGTCTGTCGAACCTCGAGACGATTCTTCCTGCGGCCTCGGCGCTGGCCAAGCGTCACGTCGCTTATGGCGCCAAGGCCGAGCACTACCCCGTGGTCGGCGCGACCTTGCTGTGGACCCTGGAGAAGGGTCTTGGCGAGGCCTGGACGCCCGAACTCGCCACCGCCTGGACCGACGCCTACGGCGTGCTGTCCGGCTACATGATGTCCGAGGCCTACGGCGCACAGCCGCAGGCCGCCGAATAGGAGATGCCTTGTGAGTGAACCGCTCGTCATCGTCGGTAACGGTATGGCGGCCGCGCGTCTCGTCGACGAGCTCGCCAAGACCGCACTCGGCCGCTACGCGGTCGCCGTGATCGGCGAGGAGCCGCGGCTCGCTTACAATCGCGTCCTGCTGTCATCCGTGCTGGCCGGGGAGACCGGCTCGCACGAGATCGAGCTGCGGCCGGCCGACTGGTGGCGCCATCGCGGCGTCACCGTGCGCTACGGCTACCGCGTCACCGAGATCGACACCGGGCGCCGCGAGCTCAAGATCGCGGGCGAGGAGAGCATGGAATATTCCAAGCTCGTGCTCGCCACGGGCTCGACGCCGCTGCGGCTCAACGTGCCAGGCGCGGACCTTGCCGGCGTGCACACGTTTCGCGATACGCGCGACGTCGATTTGCTGCTGACGCTCGCCGCCGCGAAGAAGCGCGTCGTCGTGGTCGGCGGCGGCCTGCTTGGGCTTGAAGCCGCCTACGGCCTCGCCAAGGCCGGCGCGCCCGTCACCCTGCTGCATCTGATGGACCGGCTGATGGAGCGCCAGCTCGATCTTCCGGCCGCCGACCTCTTGAAGACGCTGGTCGAGCGCAAGGGCGTCCGCATCCTGCTCAACGCCTCGACCGCCCGCATCCATGGCGAGGGCCATGTCGAGGCCGTCGAGCTTGCCGACGGCAGCCGCATCGAGGCCGATGCGGTGATCTTCGCCGCCGGCATCAGGCCGAACGTCGCGCTGGCGAAGGAGGCGGGGATCGCGGTCAACCGTGGCGTGGTCGTCAACGACGTGATGCAGACCTCCTCGTCCGACATCTTCGCGCTCGGCGAATGCGCCGAGCATCGCGGCACCTGCTATGGCCTGGTCGAGCCCGCCTATGAGCAGGCGCGCGTGCTGGCGCGGCATCTCGCCGGCCGGCCCGCCGCCTATCAGGGCAGCGTGGTCTCGACCAATCTGAAGGTCTCCGGCGTCAGCGTGTTCTCGGCCGGCGACTTCATGGGCGGCGAGGGCAGCGAGAGCCTCGTGCTGTCGGACCGCAGGCGTGGCACCTACAAGAAGCTCGTCATCGCCGACGGCCGGCTCACCGGCGCCGTGCTGATCGGTGATACGATCGACGCGCTCTGGTATCTTGAGCTGATCCGCAATCGCGACAAGGTCGCGGCCATCCGCACCGACATGATGTTCGGCCGCGTGCTCGCGCAGGCTTCGAAAGCGGCTTGATATGACGGCGATCGATCCCACGCTCCGCGCGACCCGAACGGCCTGCCCCTATTGCGGCGTCGGCTGCGGCGTGCTGTCGACGCCCGACGGCAAGGGCGGCGCGGCGATTGCCGGCGATCCCGACCATCCCGCCAATTTCGGCCGGCTGTGCTCGAAGGGCTCCGCGCTCGGCGAGACCGTTGGGCTCGAGAGCCGGCTGCTCTATCCCATGATCCGCTGCAAGGGCGTGCTGGAGCGTGTCGCCTGGAGCGATGCGCTCGACCATGTCGCCCATCGCATGCAGCACATCGTGGCGCGCGACGGCGCCGACGCGGTCGCCTTCTATCTCTCCGGCCAGCTCCTGACCGAGGACTATTACGTCGCCAACAAGCTGATGAAGGGTTTTGTCGGCACGGCCAATGTCGACACCAATTCGCGGCTCTGCATGTCGTCCTCGGTCGCCGGCCACCGCCGCGCCTTCGGCGCAGACACCGTGCCGGGCTGCTACGAGGATCTCGACCAGGCCGACCTGCTGGTTTTCGTAGGCTCGAACGCGGCCTGGTGCCATCCGGTGTTGTTCCAGCGTATGCTGAAGAACCGCGCCGAGCGCGGCGCGCGCATGATCGTGATCGATCCGCGCCGCACCGACACCGCGAGCGACGTCGATCTGTTCCTGGGCCTCAAGCCCGGCACCGACACCGCCTTGTTCTCCGGCCTGTTCGTGCATCTCGCCGACAATGGCGCGCTGGACCAGGACTACATCGCGCAGAACACGTCGGGGTTCGAGGATGCGCTGGCGCGCTCGCGCAATATCGCCGGCAGCGTCACCGCGACCGCGCTGGCGACCGGGCTGTCCGAACAGGACGTCGCGACCTTCTTCAAGATGTTCCGCGACACCGAGAAGGTCGTCACGCTCTACTCGCAGGGTGTCAACCAGTCGGCGCAGGGCACCGACAAGGTCAACGCGATCCTCAACTGCCATCTCGCCACGGGCCGCATCGGCAAGCCCGGCGCCTCGCCGTTCTCGCTCACCGGCCAGCCCAATGCGATGGGCGGCCGCGAGGTCGGCGGCCTCGCCAACATGCTCGCCGCCCATATGGGTTTCACACCGCCCGACATCGACCGCGTGCGCCGGTTCTGGAAGGCGCCGCGCATCGCGACCCATGAAGGCCTGAAGGCGGTTCAGCTGTTCGAGGCCATCAACCGCGGCGAGGTCAAGGCGCTGTGGGTGATGGGCACCAACCCCGCGGTGTCGCTGCCCGATGCGGATTTCGTGCGTGAGGCGCTGAAGAAGCTCGAACTGTTCGTGGTCTCCGAGAACGTGCTCTCCAACGACACCGTCGAGGCCGGCCCGCATGTGCTGCTGCCCGCGCTCGCCTGGGGCGAGAAGTCGGGCACCGTGACCAATTCCGAGCGCCGCATCTCGCGCCAGCGCTCGTTCCTGCCGGCGCCGGGCGAGGCGCGCCCCGATTGGTGGATCCTGAGCGAGACCGCCAAGCGGCTCGGCTTCGGCGACAGTTTCAACTACAAATCCGCGGCCGAGATCTTCCGTGAGCATGCAGCGCTCTCGGCCTTCGAGAACGACGGCAGCCGCGATTTCGACATCGGCGCGCTAACCTCGCTGTCGGACGATGCTTTCGACGCCTTGAAGCCGGTGCAGTGGCCGGTGCGCGAAGGCGCGACGCCCGGCGAACGCTTCTTCGCGCAAGGCGGCTTCTTCACCAACGACGGCAAGGGCCGCTTCATTGCGCCGGAGGTGCCGACGCTGCGCAGCGAGACCGGACCGTCGCGCCCGCTCAGGCTCAACACCGGCCGCATCCGCGACCAGTGGCACACGATGACGCGCACCGGCCTCAGCCAGCGGCTGGGCGCGCATCTGCCGGAGCCGTTCGTCGAGATCCATCCCGATGACGCCGGCAAATACGGCATCGCCCATGACGGCTATGCCCGCATCACCACCGATTACGGCCAGTGCATCCTGAAGGCCGTCGTCAGCGAGCGGCAGCAGCGCGGCACGCTGTTCGTGCCGATCCACTGGAGCGCGATGAATGCCTCGCACGGCCGCGTCGGCGCGCTGGTGCAATCCTTCACCGATCCGTTCTCGGGCCAGCCGGAATCCAAGGCCACGCCGGCCGCGATCGCGCCTTATGAGTTCGTCTTCCGCGGCTTCGCGCTGTCGCGCAAGGAGCTCGATCTGCCGCAGAACCTGTTGTGGACCCGCGTCACGGTGGCCGGCGGCTTCGGCTATCTCTTCGCCGACAACGCGGACCTTGCCCGCTGGCCGGCCTGGCTCGAGACCGTCGCCGGCGAGGACGTTGCCGAGTACCGCGATTTCGGTGGCGGGGTTTATCGTGCCGCGTCGTTCGCGGGCGACCGCATCGAGACCTGCCTGTTCGTCGGCCCCGCGCACGATGCCGGCGACTGGGAGGTCGTGAAGAGCCTGTTCGTCGCCGATCAGGTCACCGACGACCAGCGCCGCATGCTGTTGTCGGGCAAGTCCAGCGAGGGCGCTGCTGCAACCGGCCCGATCGTCTGCGCCTGCTTCGGCGTCGGCCGCGGCACCATCTGCGACACCATCGCGGCCGGCGCGCGTACCGCCGCCGAGATCGGCGCAAAGCTCAAGGCCGGCACCAATTGCGGCTCCTGCATCCCCGAGCTGAAGCGCCTGATCGCGACGACGGAAGCGGCGCCCGTGAAGCCGGCGAAGGTCGCGGGAGTGGCGGGGTAGGAAGTCCTCGCCGTTGTCGTCCCGGCGCAGGCCGGGACCCATACCGCGGAATCTATCGATCGCGGACGGTAACTGTCCCGAACGGCGAGCCTTCGCCAAACGTCTCCCTGTGGTTATGGGCCCGGCCTGCGCCGGGACGACGGTGTGTGCGGCACAACCCGTTGTTCTCAGCGCTGCCATACCTCGCGAGCATTCGACGCGCCGTTGATTGTGTCCTATGCTCCCAATCCCGCCCCCTCAACAATCATAAAAACAATGATGTACCTGGAAACGCCGCCGCGCCTGATCGAGACCAAGCTTTTCTCCGCCATGCCCGACAGGTTCCGCCGCAAGGGCGAGCGGACCGATTGGGCGGACGCCAACCGTCCGGGCGTGCCGACGGACAGCTTCATCGAAGGGCCGTCGTTCGACGGCGACGGCAATCTCTACATCGTCGACATTCCCTTCGGTCGCATCTTCCGGATCGCGCCCGGCGGCGAATGGTCGCTCGTGATCGAATATGAGGGCTGGCCGAACGGGCTGAAGATCGCAGCCGACGGCCGCATCCTGGTTGCCGACTACATGCACGGCATCATGGAGCTCGACGCGAAGGCCGGGAAGATCAAGCCCATCCTGACCGCGCGCAATTCGGAGTCCTTCCGCGGCTGCAACGATCTGCATCTCGCCTCCAATGGCGATATCTTCTTCACCGACCAGGGCCAGACCGGCCTGCACGACCCGAGCGGGCGCGTCTATCGTCTCACGCCCAATGGCCGGCTGGATTGCTTGATCGACACCGGCATCAGCCCGAACGGCCTGGTGCTCGACCCCAGCGAAACCGTGCTGTTCGTCGCGATGACGCGCGACAATGCGGTGTGGCGGCTGCCGTTCATGAAGGACGGCAGCGTGTCCAAGGTCGGTCGCTTTTGCTCGCTGTTCGGCACCTCGGGGCCTGACGGCATGACCATGGATGCGAAGGGGCGCCTGTTCGTCGGCCACGCCTCGCTCGGCCATGTCTTCGTGTTCGCGCCGAACGGGGAACTGATCGCGCGGATCAAGTCGTGCGCGGGCGCGAACTGCACCAATGTCGCCATCGGTGGCGCGAAGAAGGATCAGCTCTATATCACGGAGTCTGCGACCGGCAGCGTGCTGGTCGCCGATATCAGCGGACTGTGAGCTTTGACATGAACAGCAAGCCCTTCGGCAAGACCGGCGCCAGCGTCTCCATCATCGGGCAGGGCACCTGGTATCTCGATCACGGCGATCGCAAGCGGGCGATCGCGGCGCTTCAGCGCGGGCTCGATCTCGGCATGACCCACATCGATACCGCCGAGATGTACGGCGATGCCGAGCTCGTCATTGCCGACGCGATCGCGGGCCGGCGCGACGAGGTGTTCCTGGTCTCGAAAGTGTTGCCGAGCAACGCCTCGCGCCGTGGCACCATCACTGCTTGCGAACGCTCGCTGAAGCGGCTGAAGACGGATCGTCTCGATTGCTATCTGCTGCACTGGCGCGGGTCGTATGATCTCGAAGATACCGTCGCCGCGTTCGAGGAATTGGTGACATCAGGCAAGATCAAATCCTGGGGCGTCTCGAACTTCGACGTGGATGATCTCGACGAAATCCTGGCCGTGTCCGGCAAGGGCAAGATCGCCTGCAATCAAGTGCTCTATCACCTGAGGGAACGCGCGATCGAGCATGCGGTGATCCCGTGGTGCGAGAAGCATGATGTCGCCGTCGTCGCGTACTCGCCGTTCGGGCACGACGATTTCCCGGATGAGCGCAGCAAGGGCGGCGCAGTGCTCGCGCGCATTGCTGATGCGCGTCGCGCGACGCCGCGTCAGGTCGCCCTGAGCTTCCTCACCCGTGCAACTACGGTGTTCACGATCCCAAAGGCGTCATCCGCGGAACATGCCGCCGAAAATGCGGCTGCCGGCGATCTCGTGCTGACGAAAGAGGAGATTTCGGCGCTTGATGCGGCGTTTCCGCGCGGTCCGAAGCCGCGCGGTTTGCCCATGCTGTAGTGCACAAACCCCTATTATTAATGGAGTATTGACGCGCGCGGACCTGAGCGCATATCGGCATCCTGTTTTCGGAAGTTGTGAAAGCGGCGCTTTTGTCGTTTTTTACACTCGTTCCCGAATCGTATTTTCCCAGGTTCCAGCCGTGACGCCGCCCCCCGCCGTAGCCGCAAGGCTCGACAGTATTCCCATGCCTGCCGTGCCGGAGAAGAAGCAGGAGGCTCGTCGTGCGCCTGCGCGCGTCGATCATCCCTTCAAGGGCATCGCGCTGGTTCTGCTGTCGACGATCTTCCTCGGCTGCTCCGACGTCACCTCGAAATATCTGTCGTCGAGCCTGCCGTCGATCGAGATTACCTGGATCCGCATGGCCACCTTCGCGCTGATGTTCACGCCGGTGATGCTGCCGGGCTCGCCGCTGCATGCGATGCGTACCGAACGTCTCGGCCTGCAACTGATGCGCGGCACGGCGTTGCTCGGCTCTTCGCTGTTCTTCATCACGGGCTTGAGCTTTCTCCCCATTGCGGAAGCCTCCGCCACCGGCTTCGTCTCGCCGCTGTTCGTCACGGCGCTCTCGATCATCTTTCTGAGCGAGAAGGTCGGCATGCGCCGCTGGATCGCGACCGCAATCGGCCTGATCGGCGTGATCATCATCATTCGTCCCGGCTCGAGCGCGTTTCACGTTGCCGCGTTCTTTCCGATCGTCTCTGCGTTCTGCTGGGCTGCGGCGTTGATCATGACGCGCATGATGAGCGGTCGCGAAGCCGTGGTGACCACCATGGCTTACTCCGCGCTCACGGGCTTTGCGATCATGAGCCTGATGGTGCCGTTCGTCTGGGTGACGCCGAGCTGGAGCGCGATCGGGTTCGGCATCCTGATCGGTGTTGCCTCGACTGTCGGCCAGTGGATCGTCGTGCTCGCTTATCGCTACGGCGATGCCTCGGTGCTGGCGCCGTTCTCCTACACGCAATTGCTGTGGGTCAGCATTCTGGGCTTCTTCATCTTCGGCGAGTTGCCGGATATCTGGACCATCACGGGCGCCGCCTTCATCGTCGCCAGCGGTCTCTATATTGCCCATCGCGAGCGCGTCCGCCGCGCCCAGCTGCTGGTGCTGGAAGAGCGTTCCCCGAACCCCTGACGCAAGTTCGCGCGTCCTGCTTCTGCTATGACCGGCCCCAACAACAGGGGAGAGCCGGATGCGCGCTGCGATTTTCAGGAACGGTGAGATTGTCGTCGATCGGATCGCCGAGCCGAAGCCCGGCCCCGGCCAGGTTCTGGTCAAGACGCTCGCCTGCGGCATCTGCGGCTCCGATCTGCACGCGCGCCAGCACGCGCCCCGCATGGTCGAGATGGCGAAGAAGGTCGGGCGGAAGCCGATGGACCTCAGCCGCGACGTCGTGTTCGGCCACGAGTTCTGTTGCGAGGTCGTCGAATTCGGCCCCGGTACGTCGCGGAAGCTCAAGCCGGGAACGCACGTTTGCTCTTTGCCGGCCCTGGTGACGCCGCAGGGCATCGAAGGCATCGGCTATTCCAACGAGAATGTCGGCGGCTACGCCGAGGCGATGCTGCTCAGCGAAGCGCTGTTGCTCGAAGTCCCGAACGGCCTGGCGCCGGAGCACGCCGCGCTGACCGAGCCGCTCGCGGTCGGTGTTCACGCCGTGGCCAAGGCCAACATCCGGGGCGGCGAGGTGCCGCTCGTGATCGGCTGCGGCCCGGTCGGGCTCGCGGTGATCGCGGCGCTGAAGATCAGGGGTCTGCATCCGATCGTCGCCGCCGACTATTCGCCGGCGCGGCGCGCGCTCGCGGCAAAGCTCGGCGCCGACATCGTCGTCGATCCCAGGGTGTCGCAGCCCTACGCCACTTGGGCCGAGCACGCGCAGATGTCGGAGGCCGAGAAGGCCGCGCGGCCGCCGCTGCAGGCGATGCTGCCGGCGCTCAAGCCCGCGATCATCTTCGAATGCGTCGGCGTGCCCGGCTTGCTGCAGCAGGTGTTCGAAGGTGCGCCGCGCGATGCGCGCATCGTCGTGGTCGGCGTCTGCATGGAGACCGACCGGAGCGAGCCCATGCTCGGCATCATGAAGGAGCTGAACGTCCAGTACGTGCTCGGCTACACGCCGGACGAATTCGCGGCCTCGCTGCGCCTGATTGCGGAAGGGCAGGTGGATGCGGCGGCGATGGTGACCGCGGAAGTCGGCATCGACGGCGTCGCAAAGGCGTTCGCCGATCTCGCCAATCCCGAAGCGCACACCAAGATCATCGTGCAGCCATGGCGGTGATGATTGCTGCGTAGGGTGGGTTAGCCCTGCGGCTGCGCGAAGCGCGGTCCGCATGGCGTAACCCACCACTTCTCTTTCGGCAGACGACAGAAGAGGTGGGTTACGCCGCCCAGTTGCGCTTCGCGCAACTGCTCGTCTAACCCACCCTACGAGACGTCCTCAATACTTCGACGGCACGTACATCTCCGCCGGGACCGGGCCGCGGTGATAGTCCGGGTTGCGCACGCGCGCCGGCAGCACCACCGGGGTCCGCCCCACCTCCTGGTACGGGATCTGGGTCAAGAGATGCGAGATGCAGTTGAGCCGGGCGCGCTTCTTGTCCACGGCATCGACGATCCACCATGGGCTGTCCGGCAGGTGGGTGTGCTCGAGCATGGTCTCCTTGGCCTTGGTATAGGCCTCCCAGCGGCTGCGGGCCTCGACGTCCATCGGGCTCAGCTTCCACTGCTTGAGCGGATCCTTGATGCGCATCGTGAAGCGGAACTGCTGCTCGTCGTCGGTGATCGAGAACCAGTACTTGACCAGGATGATGCCCGAGCGGATCAGCATGCGCTCGAACTCCGGCACCGTCTTGAAGAACTCCTGGTAGTCCTCCTCGGTGCAGAAGCCCATCACCCGCTCGACGCCGGCGCGGTTGTACCAGCTGCGGTCGAACAGGACGATCTCGCCGCCAGCGGGCAGATGCGAGACATAGCGCTGGAAGTACCATTGCGTGCGCTCGCGCTCGCTCGGCGCGGGCAGGGCGGCGACGCGGCAGATGCGGGGATTGAGGCGCTGGGTGATGCGCTTGATGACGCCGCCCTTGCCGGCGGAGTCGCGGCCCTCGAACAGCACGACGACCTTCTTCTTCTCGGCTTGTACCCAGTCCTGCAGTTTGACCAGCTCGCCCTGGAGGCGGAGCAGCWCACGGAAATAGAGTTTGCGGTCGACCGCCGGGCCGGCGGCGTCGGTCTCGTCCAGGAGCTCGTCGAGACGGGCGTCATCGAGCTCCAGCTCCAGCTCCTCGTCGAGATCGTCGGTCATCTCCCGGATGATGCGCTCGCGTTTGGCCATTTCGGGGGTGCGGTCGGATGCAGTCATGAGTCTCTCTCTCGGGCCAAGGACGGCTGTCGCCCCGACCATCAACGGGGTTTATTGCGCCCATGTGACACCGGCGGCCGCCCGGGCCGAGGTGGCTCAAAATGGCCCAGGACGGCCGGTCAGACCGGCAACGCGATCGAATACTTCACCTGGCTCAGCGCAAAGCTGGACTCGATCGAGGCGATGCCGTCGAGCCGGGTCAGCTTGGTCTTGAGGAAGGTCTCGTAGGAGGCGAGGTCGGCGGCGACGACGCGCAGGAGATAGTCGCGGTTGCCGGTCATCAGATAGCACTCCAGCACCTCGTCCCATTTCGAGATGGCGCGGGCGAAGCGGTTGAGGTCCTCTTCCTTCTGCCGCGCCAGCTTGATCGAGATGAAGACGCTGACATGCAGTCCCAGCGCCTTCTGGTCGACGGTCGCGATATAGCGCGAGATGACGCCGCGCTCCTCAAGCAGCTTGACCCGGCGATGGCAGGGCGACACCGAGAGCCCGACCTTGTCGGCGAGCTCCTGCATGGTCAGGCGGCTGTCGTTCTGGAGGTAGCTGAGGATCTTGCGGTCGATGGCGTCGAGCTCGGGCATTGGGATGGAACCTGCATCAGGAGGCATTTGATTGGGAAATTATCCCAATATTGGCAGGTATGGTGCGAAAAATTGAGAAGTTTGGCGCTTCCGGCAGGCGTATCATCGGCACACCTGTTTTCCGGGAGCATTGCCATGCCCGTTGATTCCGCCCGTCTGGACACGTTGACCGCACTGGCCCGCAAGGCACTCTGGCTGTCGTCATGGACCATCCATCACGCCAACCACGTCCGCCCCAATGCGGATGGCCTCAAGGTCGGCGGCCACCAGGCCTCCTCAGCCTCGCTCGCGACCATCATGTCGGCGCTGTATTTCAGCGTGCTGCGCCCTGAGGACCGCGTCGCGGTGAAGCCGCATGCGAGCCCGGTGTTTCACGCCATTCAATATCTGTTCGGCCGGCAGAGCCGCGAGAAGCTGGAGAATTTCCGCGGCTTCAAGGGCGCGCAGTCCTATCCCTCGCGCACCAAGGACGTCGACGACGTCGACTTCTCCACCGGCTCGGTCGGTCTCGGTGTCGCGCAGACGCTGTTCGCCTCGCTGGTGCAGGACTACGTCAAGGCGCATGGCTGGATGAAGGATCGCCGCGAGGGGCGGATGATCGCGCTGGTCGGCGACGCCGAGATGGACGAGGGCAATATCTTCGAGGCGCTGGCCGAGGGCTGGAAGCACGGCCTGCGCAACACCTGGTGGGTGGTGGACTATAACCGCCAGTCGCTCGATGCCGTCGTGCGCGAAGGGCTCTGGGAAAAGTTCGAGACCATGTTCCGCAATTTCGGCTGGGACGTCGTCATCGTGAAATACGGCCGCTTGATGCGCGAGGCCTTTGCCGAGCCCGGCGGCGAGGCGCTGAAGCGCTGGATCGACAATTGCCCGAACGCGCTCTACGCCGCGCTGTGCTTCCAGGGCGGCGCCGCCTTCCGCAAGCATCTGCATGACGAGATCGGCGACCAGGGGCCGATCACGAAACTGATCGACAAGCGCAGCGACGAGGAGCTGCTGGCGCTGATGTCGAACCTCGGCGGCCACGACATGGCGAGCATGCTGGAGGCGTTCGAATCCATCGATCACGATCGCCCGGTCTGCTTCATCGCCTACACCATCAAGGGCGTCGGCCTGCCGTTCCAGGGCCACAAGGACAACCATGCCGGTCTGATGACGGTCGCGCAGATGGAGAAATATCGCGACAGCCAGAACATCCGTCCCGGCCATGAGTGGGACAAGTACGAGGGCCTGACGCAGGACGCGGCCGAGCTCGACGCGTTCCTTGCGCGCGTGCCGTTCAACAAGGATGGACGCAGGCTGACGGCTCCGGCGGTCGAAGTCCCGCAGCAGCTCGCCTTCAAGCCGTCGCCGCAGATGTCCACGCAACAAGGCTTTGGCCTCGTGCTGAACGAGATCGCGCGCGGCGACAGCGAACTCGCCCAGCGCATCGTCACGACCTCGCCCGACGTCACCGTTTCGACCAATCTCGGTCCCTGGGTGAACCGGCGCGGCCTGTTCGCGCGCGGCGAGAAGGCCGACTTATTCCGCAGCGAGAAAATTCCGTCCACCTTCAACTGGGACTTCTCGCCCAAGGGCCAGCATCTCGAGCTCGGCATTGCCGAGATGAACCTGTTCATCATGCTCTCGGCGCTCGGCCTGTCGCACCAGATCAACGGCGCGCGGCTCTTGCCGGTCGGCACGCTCTACGATCCCTTCATCGAGCGCGGCCTCGATGCGCTGAACTATGCCTGCTACCAGGATGCGCGCTTCATGGTCGCGGCGACGCCATCGGGCATCACGCTCGCGCCCGAGGGTGGCGCTCACCAGTCGATCGCGACGCCGCTGATCGGCATGGCGCAGGACGGGCTCGCCTCGTTCGAGCCGGCCTTCGTCGACGAGCTCGCCGTGATCATGGGCTGGGGTTTCGAGCACATGCAGCGCGATCCCGGCGAGGGCGGCTCGGTTTACTTGCGGCTTTCGACGCGCAGCATCGAGCAGGCGCAGCGGATCATGACGCCGGAACTGCAGCAGGGCATCACCGACGGCGCCTACTGGCTGCGTAAGCCCGGCCCCAATGCCGAGGTCGTGATCGCCTATACCGGCGCGGTCGCGCCCGAGGCAATCGAGGCCACCGGCTTCATCGGCGAGAGCCGGCGCGATATCGGCCTGCTCGCGATCACCTCGGCGGATCGCCTGCATGCGGGCTGGACTGCCGCGCGAAAATTGCGGCGGGACCGGCGCGGCGTGCAGCATCTCAGCCGCATCGAAAGGCTGCTCGCGCCGCTGCCGCGCGACTGCGGCATCGTGACCGTGATCGACGGCCATCCCTCCGCGCTCGGCTGGCTCGGCAGTGTCCGCGGCCATCGCGTCGAGGCGCTCGGCGTCGAGCAGTTCGGCCAGACCGGCAGCATCGCGGACCTTTATCGGCACTACGGCATCGACGCCAACGCCATCATCGATGCGGCCGAAAGTCTCACCACCGGCGCACCGGTGCTGCACCGGAAGATGGCGGTGTAGTCGGGGTAACCGGCCGCATGGGCCCCGGCTCAGCAGCGCATCACTCCGGACGATGCTCCGCATCGCCGGGGAAGTGCTGCGCTGCTTCCGGGGCACGAGAGTGTCTACACGTGTTCTAATTTCGTGTCGCGGGCGCACTGCTGCGCGAAGTGCCGCGGTGCTGAACCGGGACCCATGGCCGCGCTTGCCTCGGTCTGAACCAAGTCCCATATTCCGCGCGTCCGCCGCAACGCTGGCCCCGCATATGGCGGGTTCAATTGCTGGCGCTTTCGTGCAAGGATGCCTGCCGAAACGCCCCCTCCAAGCCCCCAAGAAGAGGTTAACGATGGTCAATCGCATGCAATTCTACATCGACGGCGCCTGGGTCGATCCCGCCGTCAAGAAGTCCACCGCCGTGGTCAATCCCGCGACGGAAGAGGCGATGTACGAGGTTGCGCTCGGCTCCAAGGCCGATGTGGACAAGGCCGTTGCCGCCGCCAAGCGCGCCTTCGCAACGTTCTCCCAGACCAGCCGCGAGGAGCGCGTCGCGCTGCTCTCGAAAATCATTGAGATCTACAAGGGCCGCCTCAAGGAGATCGGCGCCGCCGTCTCCGACGAGATGGGCGCCCCGTTGCCGATGGCGGAGAAGCTGCAGGCCGGCGCCGGCCTCGGCCATCTCATGACCACGCTCGACGTGCTCAAGAACTATCATTTCGAGGAGCCGGTCGGCACCGCCATGGTGCTGCGCGAGCCGGTCGGCGTGGTCGGCATGATCACGCCCTGGAACTGGCCGCTCAACCAGATCGCCTGCAAGGTCGCGCCTGCACTCGCGGCCGGCTGCACCATGATCCTGAAGCCCAGCGAGTTCACCCCGACCTCGGCGCTGATCTTCGCCGAGATCCTGCATGAAGCAGGCGTGCCGAAGGGCGTGTTCAACCTCGTCAACGGCCTCGGCCCCGAGGTCGGCGCCGCCATGAGCGAGCATCCTGACATCGACATGATCTCCTTCACCGGCTCGACCCGCGCCGGCATCGATGTTGCCAAGCGCGCTGCGCCGACGGTGAAGCGCGTCAGCCAGGAGCTCGGCGGCAAGTCGCCGAACGTGATCCTCGAAGGCGCCGACCTCACGAAGGCGGTGACCGGCGGCGTGATGCACATGTTCAACAACTCCGGCCAGTCCTGCAACGCGCCCTCGCGCATGATCGTGCCGGCCTCCAAGATGAAGGAAGTCGCCGCGATCGCGAAGGCCGTCGCCGACAAGACCAAGGCCGGCGATCCGCGCGGCGAAGGCACCACCATCGGTCCGGTCGTCAACCGCGGCCAGTGGGACAAGATCCAGGCGCTGATCAAGAAGGGCATCGACGAGGGCGCAACCCTCGTCGCCGGCGGCCCGGGCCTGCCCGAGGGCGTCAACAAGGGCTTCTATGTCCGTCCGACCATCTTCGCCGACGTCACCCCCGAGATGACCATCGCGCGCGAAGAGATCTTTGGACCGGTGCTGACCATCCTCGGCGCCAAGGACGAAGCCGAGGCGGTGCACATCGCCAACGATACGCCGTACGGTCTTGCGGGCTACGTCTCGGGTCCGTCGGTCGAGGACGCCAAGCGCGTCGGCCGCCAGATCCGCGCCGGCAACGTCAACCTCCAGGGCGTACCCAACGACCGCACCGCGCCGTTCGGCGGCTACAAGCAGTCCGGCAACGGCCGCGAGTGGGGCAAGTACGGCCTCGAGGACTTCCTCGAAGTGAAGGCGGTCGCCGGCTTCAACGCGGCGTAAGTTTTAGCGCGTGAACAAAATGACGCCGGAGCGGGCAACCGCTCCGGCGTTTTTCGTTTCGTCATTGCGAGGAGCGAAGCGACGAAGCAATCCAGAGTGCGCCCGCAGCGGCGGCCTGGATTGCTTCGCTACGCTCGCAATGACGGAAGACGGTGCCGTAGGGTGGGCAAGGGCGCGAAGCGACGTGCCCACGAATTTGCGCGACGATTAAGAGATGGTGGGCACGCTTCGCTTTGCCCACCCTACGGGACCGTCGGTGTGGCGCGCCTATCCCCCCACCGCGCCCTGCGTGTTCACATACAGCGCGTAGATCGACTGGCTCGCCGCCATGAACAGGCGGTTGCGCTGGACGCCGCCGAAGCAGACGTTGGCACACCGTTCGGGCAATGCGATGCGGCCGATCATGACGCCGTCGGGCGCGAACACCACGACGCCGTCGAGTTCGGGATCGCCCATGCCCCAGCCGCACCAGAGATTGCCGTCGATGTCGCAGCGCATGCCATCAGGCGTGCCCGGACCCGCATCGATGTGGACGCGCTTGTTGGAGATCGTGGTGCCCTCAGGCGAGACGTCATAGGCCAGGATCTTGCGGTTCGGCACGCCGCGGGATTCCACGACATACAAGATCTTCTCGTCCGGCGAGAAGCACAGCCCGTTCGGCCCGAGCACGCCCTCCGCGACGATGGTCGCCTTGCCCGTCGCCGGATCGAGCCGGTACACGTTCGGATCGATCTCGCTCTCGGCCTTGTAGCCCTCGTAATTGCCGAGCAGGCCGAAGGTCGGATCAGTGAACCAGATCGAGCCGTCCGATTTAACAACGACATCGTTCGGCGAGTTCAACCGCTTGCCGTTGAATTGATCCATCAGCACCGTGATGCTGCCGTCATATTCGGTGCGGGTCACGCGGCGCCCGCCATGCTCGCAGGTGACGAGCCGGCCCTGGCGGTCGCGCGTATTGCCGTTGGCGAAATTGGAGGGTTTGCGGAACACCGAGACCGCGCCGGTTTCCTCTTCCCATTTGAGGATGCGCTGGTTGGGAATGTCGCTGCACAGCAAATAACGCCCGTCGCCGACCCACACCGGCCCCTCGGCCCAGCGCAGCCCGGTCGCGATCCGCTCCACCGCCGAGAGCTTGAGCCAGTGTTTTTCGAAGCGGGGATCGAGCGCCTTGATCGCCGGATCGGGGTAGTAGCTCGCGGGCCGCCAGCCTGGCCGCTCCTGGGGGTGGGACGATGCCTCATTCATGTCGGTTCTCTCGTTTCGTTCCCTCTGGACATTCCTGCTATCATTAGAGACACGTGACCGCAAATTGGTCACCAACTTCGAGGGAAGACATGCCGCGTATTCTGATGACGGGAGCTTCGGGCGGAATCGGCACGAGCCTGCGAAAACTGCTGCCGCCGATCTATCCGGATCTCCTGCTGTCCGACATCAAGCCGCCGGCCGATCTCGGCGCCAACGAGCAGTTCAGGGCGGCCGACCTTGCCGATCTCGCGCAGTGCGAGGCGATCTGCGAGGGCGTCGACGGCATCATCCATTTCGGCGGCTATTCGGTCGAAGGCACCTGGGACCAGATCCTGCAGGCCAACATCATCGGCGGCTACAATCTGTTCGAGGCAGCGTACCGCAAGGGCGTCAAGCGCGTGGTGTTCGCCTCGTCGAACCACGCCGTCGGCTTCTATCCGCGCCACCACAAGATCGGCACCGACGTCACCCCGCGCCCCGACGGCCGCTACGGCGTCAGCAAGGTGTTCGGCGAGGCGGTCGGCGCGCTCTACGCCGACAAGCACGGCATGAAGGTCACGTGCCTGCGCATCGGCAATTTCGGCGACATGCCGCTCGACCAGCGCCGGCTTTCGATCTGGCTCAAGCCCGACGACCTCGTGCAGCTCTGCCGCATCGGGCTCGAGCATCCCGACATCCATTTCGAGGTGTTCTACGGCGCCTCGCTCAACGAGCGCGCCTGGTGGGACAACCACCGCGCCTACGAATTCGGCTATCGCCCGACGGGGCGCGCCGAGGATTTCCGCGAGCACGCGATGGCCGAGCAGGCCAAGCTGAAGCCCGATCCGGTCGGCGATTATTTCCAGGGCGGCACGTTCTGCAGCATGGAGTTCGACGCCGACCCGAGCCGCATCATCGACTGGAAGAAGCGGTAGCGCACTCGCCTCTCGCCTCCCGCCTCGCTTGCGAGGCGGGAGGCCTGCGGCGGCACGTGCCAGCCTAATCCGCGCCTTCGTCGGGAATGTTGAGTACGGTCCCGCAGGCCTTGCAATGCACCGCGTCCACGTCGTGGCGTTGCAGGCCGCAGACCGGGCAGGGAAAGCGCACCTTGGAAGGCGCGAGCAATGCCTTGGCGAGATTCAGGAACAGCGTCACGCCGAAGATCATGATGACGACGGTGATCAGGCGCCCGACGGTGCCGGGCAGCGTGATGTCGCCGAATCCGGTCGTGGTCAACGCGGTGACCGTGAAATAGAGCGCGTCGGCATAGTTGGCGATCTGCTGGTTGTGCGACTTCTGCGTCTCGTAGACCACGCCCGTCATCACGAAGACGAACACGCCGAGATTGGCAACGGCAAAGACGACCTCCTCGTTGCGCCGGAAGAAGTCGCTGTCGACCCGCAGGCGCGCCACCATCTGGTAGTCGCGCAAGAGCCGCAGGGTTCGAAACGCGCGCAGGAATCCGCCGGCTTCTCCGGCGAGCGGCGCGAGGAACGAGACGATGACGACGATGTCGGTCCAGGTCGAGAGCCGCGCGAGGTCGCGCAGCGGTTGGCGGCTGATGATCATCCGAGCGGAGAAATCCGCAAGGATCAGGATGCCGAACACGACATCGAGCGTCTCGACGACCTTGGTGCGCGGCAGGAACGACGTCGCGATGATGAACAGCACCGTGACGATGTCGAGCACCAGCAGGGCGTAGCGGAATCGGATGCAGCCGAACGTGTCGCCTTCGTAGAGCTGCCGGAGCCTGCCCTTCAGGACCTCGAACGGCGTGGTGACGGCGTCCACCAGCCCATGTCCCCTCTTGCTGTCGTGATCGAACACCATGGCCAGCGGCCGCCGCGCATCTGCCGGCAGCCTATCCCTCCGAAGGATCGAGCATTTCGCCGAGCTTGTTGACGGCGACATTGATTGACATGCCGAGATAATCGCCAGCATCGCCGAACCAGGAGCCCTCCAGCGGCACGGCCTGACCCGGATGCCTCGCAATGGCCACCGGGATGAGATCGAAGCCGGCGCTCAGGCTGTTGGTCGGATCGTAGTCGAGCCATCCGGCGCCGGGCAGGAACACCTGCACCCATGCATGCGTTGCGCCGGAGCCGGTCATGCCCACCGCGCCGCCGTCGAGCGCCGCGTCATAGAGATAGCCGCTGACGAAACGCGCGGCAAAGCCAAGCCGGCGCAACGTCTCGATCATCAGCCAGGCAAAGTCGCGGCAGGTCCCTGATCTCGCGCGCAGCGTTTCGCCCGGCGACTGGGTGCCTTGCGCCTCTCGCCCGCGATAGTCGAAGTCGCGGCGAAACGCGGCCAGCATCCGGCGCAGCAGGTCGGCGGTCCGGTCCTGATCGCCGGCGACGAAGCTCTTGGTCCAGGCCGCATGCGTGCCGTCCGCGTCCTCGGCATGTGGGCGCAGGTAGCCGGCAAGGTCGGTCCACTCGTCCGGCGTATACTGCACCGGCACTTCCTCGGCCCGGGGCTCCAGCGGAAACGCCTCCAGACCCTTGATGCCGAAATAGACGCCGCGCACCTTGAAGGTGAATGTCAGCTCGCTGCCGGGTTCGCTGAAATCCATCACCGTGACGGCATTGGAGCGGGAATCGGTGATCCAGAGCACCTTTGAAGGCAGGCTGGTGTGAGCCGACCAGCGCAGCAGCCGGGTCGAGGCGCCGCGCTGCGGCAGGAACATGGCGCGATGCGTGCCGAACGTCACCGGCTTTGCATAGCGGTAGGTGGTGGTGTGCGTGATCTCGCCGATGATCGCCATGCATCGAGCTTTCGGTCTGGCCGCTTCCGCCCATTGATCTAGATCAACGTTGCCCCCGGGTATCATCCGGATCTTCAAGCGATCGCGCGGTCGGTCTCGCATCGATGCGCATCCCGGCCGAATGGAGCGGTGGACATGGGCATCCTGTGGACGATCATCATCGGATTTGTCGTTGGGCTGATCGCGAAATTCATCATGCCCGGCGACAATGAGCCCAGGGGATTCATCCTGACCACGGTCCTCGGGATCGTCGGTGCATTCGTCGCGACCTGGCTCGGTCAGGCCGTGGGATGGTACCGGTTCGGAGAGGGGGCCGGATTCATCGGAAGCGTGGTCGGTGCCATCATCCTCCTCTTTCTCTACGGCCTCGTCGTCGGTCGTCAGGGGCGCGCTTGAGCGATCCAGCCATCGAGGCGAACGACGGCGAGCGCCACGATTCCTGATGTGATCCGTGCGCGCCTACATTCCGCGCCTGAGGTTCTCGGCCGCGCGTCTCAGGACGTCATGCAGCCATTCGTGCGCCGGCTCGCCGTCGACGCGCTCATGCCATAGCAGCCGTACCTCAAGCGGGGTCGCGGCATAGGGCAGCTCATAGGTCGCGATCGGGTAGTTCTGCGCCAGTGCCTTCGCGAGCGGGCGCGGGACGATGGCCGCCAGCTCGGTGTCCTGAAGCAGTCCGGGGACGGCGAGAAAATGCGGCAACGTCACCGCCATTCGCGGCGGCCGGTCGCTCTCGGCGAGGGCTCGCTCGAGCGCGTCGCGGTCGTACATCTCCGAGCGCCGCGCCAGGCCGCGCTCGGAAATGAAGCCGCCGATCGCGCCCTCCTGCTCGCCGCCGAAGGAGACCACCACCAGCGGCAGCCCCGCCAGCATCGCCTTGTCCAGCCGGCCGAGCTTGCGCTTCTTGCTGGCGATCAGCACGTCGTCATATTCGAACAGCAGCGAGGTACGGAAGCGGCTGGGCGGGAGCGAGAACACGCCGATCGCAACGTCGATGCGGCCGAGGTCGATCTGCTCGGCCAGGTCGATCCGCGTCACCGGCTTGATGGTCAGGTCGATGTGCGGCGCCTCGCGCCCGAGGATCTGCAGGAGTTGCGACGCCAGCACCATCGTGGCGAAATCGTTGGCCGCGAGCGTGAACTGCCTCGTTGACGTTGCCGAAACGAAGGTCGGCAGCTCCACCGCCGCCTCGAGCACGCGCAGCGCCTCGCGCACCTGCGGGGCCATCGTCAATGCCCGCGCCGTCGGTTGCATGCCCGCGGCCGTGCGCACGAACAATTCGTCCTCCAGCATCTCCCGCAGCCGGGCGAGCGAATGGCTGACGGCGGACTGGCTGAGCGCGACTTTCTGGCTGGCGCGCAGGACGCTCCTTTCCTCCATGACGGCGTCGAACACCTTGAGCAGGTTCAGGTCCAACGTCTTGAATGAAACCGACACGGTGAGGATCCCGTTGATGGCTGACGGCGCGGCCGCGATGGCGACCAGTTAAGGTCAGGCACGTCCGGGATGCAACCGGCGCAGACGACCGAACCGCGCCTCGAGCGGCCCGCCGGGCAAACTGAAGGGCGTTCAGGATCAACCTGCAAGAGTTTCACTTCCGCAAAAAACCGATCCCGGCATTATCCGGTCGCGGTGTTCGGAGGAGGTGAACCATGAGGTCGACCACGACGACAGGTACCGGCAAGGCGGCCATCGCGACGCTGCTGTCGCTGATGCTCGCGAGCACAGCGATGGCCGAGGAGGGGCCGGTCAAGCTCGGGGTGCTGACCGACATGTCCTCGCTCTATGCCGACAACGGCGGGCAGGGGTCGGTGGTCGCGGCGCAAATGGCTGTTGACGACTTCAAGGGCAAGGTTTTGGGGCGCCCCATCCAGATCGTTGCCGGCGACCACCAGAACAAGGCCGACGTGGGATCGGTGATCGCACGGCGCTGGATCGAGAACGAAGCTGTCGAGGTCATTCTCGACGTTCCCAATTCGGCCGTCGCGCTCGCCGTCCAGGGCATTACCCGCGACAAGAAGAAGCTGTTTCTCGCCACCGGCGCCGCCACCTCGCGCCTCACGGGCGACGAGTGCTCGCCCACCGGCATTCACTGGACCTACGATACCTACGCCCTGTCGCAGGGCACGACGAAGGCGATCAGCCGGCTTGGCGCCAAGAGCTGGTTCTTTCTCTCCGCCGACTATTCGCTTGGCACGCAGCTCGAGGCCGACAGCCGCAAGGTGATCGATGCGACCGGCGGCAAGGTCAAGGGTGCCGTCAAGCATCCGATCAACACGCCGGATTTCTCCTCCTTCCTGCTGCAGGCGCAGTCTTCGAAGGCGGATGTGATCGCGCTGGCGAACGCCGGTGGTGACTTCATCAATGCCGTCAAGCAGGCCGGCGAATTCGGGATCACGCGCGAGCAGAAGCTTGCCGGTCTCATCGTCTTCATCGCGGACATCCACAGTCTCGGGCTGCAGAATGCACAAGGTCTGATGCTCAGCTCGGCATTCTACTGGGACATGAACGAGGAGACTCGCGCATGGTCGGCTCGCTTCATCGAGAAGACCCGGAAGGTCCCCACCATGATCCATGCGGGCACCTATGGTGCGGTGATGCACTATCTCAGGGCGGTCGAGGCGGCCGGCACGCTGGATGGACCGACCGTCGCCGCCAAGATGCGCGACATGCCCGTGAACGATTTCATGACGAAGAACGGCCGTATCCGCCAGGACGGCAGGTTGATCCGCGACATGTATCTGTTCCGGGTCAAGTCGCCGCAGCAATCGAAATACAGGTTCGACTATTACGAGCTGCTCGCGACCATTCCCGGAGACGAAGCCTTCAAGCCGATGGAGGAGGGAGGATGTCCGCTCCTGAAGCAGCCGTGATGGCAATCGGGGAAGCGTGCGTCGCCGCGCCGAACCCGATCGACGAGATCCTGACCAGCCGGTTCGCATGCCGCGCGTTCTGCGACGCCCCGGTTGCCCGTCAAACGATCGAAGAGATCCTCCGTGTCGCGCGATACGCGCCAAGCGGTGCGAACATCCAGCCGTGGCACGTCTACGTGCTGACCGGCGAGATCAGGCGCAGCGTCTCGGCGGCGCTGCTGGAGGCGCACGAGACCTCTCGCGACGCCCACGTCTCTGAGTACAAATACTACGCCAGCGATTTGCCTGATCGTTATCTCAGGCGGCGGCAGGAGTTCGGCCGGCTGTTCTATGGCTCGCTCGGGATTCATCAAGCCGATGCCGAGGGCAGGAGCAGGCAGACCGCGAAGAACTACTCGTTCTTCGGCGCGCCCGTGGGATTGATCGTGACCATCGACCGGCGTCTCGAAGTCGGAAGCTGGCTCGACCTCGGGATGTTCGTGCAGAACGTCATGCTCGCGGCGGCGGGCCGCGGGCTGCAGTCCTGTCCGCAGGAAACGTTCGCGAAGTATCACCGGATCCTGCGTCCGCTGCTGTCGATTCCGGCGGAGCAGATCGTGGTGTGCGGCATCTCCGTCGGCAAGGCCAGGGTTCAGAGCCAGGACAGATTGATGCCGCGGGCCGATATCGACGAGTTCGCGACGTTCCTTGGTTTCGAAGATTGAAGTTTGATCGAAGAGGAGATCACCATGGCAAGCCGGGAAGACCTGATTCAGCGCAGCATTCCGTTTCTCCGGGAGGTCAAGGACATGACCCCCGGCGCCGAGATGGAGCGTTGGCTCAACAAGACATATGGCGAGGACAGCGCGCTCTATCAGGACCTCGCCCGCCTCATCAAGATCGGCGTCGAGGAAGGATGGGCGGCAAACCAGGAGGTGGAAGGTCCGAACTACCGGCGCAGCCGCATCCTGGATCCGGTTGCCGAGACGTTCCAGTTCAGCATCACGGCCGTGTACATGAACAGTGCCGATCCGCGCCGCTTCAAGGACGAGGACGACCACGACGTGTTGCGGGGGCAATATCACGGCCATCCCTATGGCGAGCTCAACCTCGTGGTGCCCCTGAACAAGGGTGCGGAGTTGAAGGGGTTGCAGGGGTGGCAGGGCGCCGGCTGGACCGCGCCTGATCCGGGCAGCAGGCACTATCCTGAAGTCAGGGGCGGCGCGGTCATCGCGCTGTTCTATCTGCCGGCCGGGCGCATCTCATACGATTTCAAGGCGCCGGCCGCATAATAACGCGGCCCGGGCTTTTGCGTCGCTCGTTGATCTGGATCAACGGCACGCCGCCCATGGCGGGGCTCTCGATGGCTTGACCGCAATTCGGCGGCAGCGAGAGCCCCGAGAATGAAAATCAAAATGTCTACTGTCGCGGTGCTCGCAATCCTCCTGCCGGGATTCGCGAGCGGTGCGACGCTCAGTGATGCCGAGGCGACATTTCTCGATCAGCTCGTCACCGCATCCGTGGTGCTGGAGCAGCGATGCGACGGTTACGAGGTCGACGGCAGCGGCGGCGTCCAGCTCGGCGCACGGCTGCTCGGCAGCCCCGAGGCCGCGATGGCCATGATCGATGCCTATGCCGCGGCCATCAAGGCCCGCGACGGCGAGAGCTACGATCCCGGCAAATTCCGTCCCGAGGTGTCCGACGCCGCCGGCAACACGTTCAGGCGCGTCCGGACGGACTTGATCAGAAACCCGAAAAGGGCCTGCGCCGACTATGGTGAGGCCGGCGTGGATAGCGGCTTGTTGAGGCGATATTGATAAGCACGCACTCTCAGCACGTCATTGCGAGCGCAGCGAAGCAATCCAGAATCTCTCCGCATAGGCAGTCTGGATTGCTTCGTCGCAAGAGCTCCTCGCAATGACGTGTTGGGGGAGCGCTGGTGCCAGTGAGCTTATCGCTCGCGGAAGCGAAGGAACGTTCGCTAGTTCTCACCGTCGCCGATCCTGCCCAGATAATCCTTCTTGCTGAACTGCATGTGATCCACGCACAGTTGCGCCAGCGCCCAGCTGTCGCGGCCCTTCAAGAGCTCGATCATCAGCTCGTGCTGGCGCCGCGATTGCGCGAGCCCCTGCGCATCGGCGAGGTTCTTCGCGCGCATCGGCAGCGTCAGGTTCATGTAGTCTTGCAGCGAGCGCACCAGATAGGGATTGCCGCAAGCCGAGAACAGCGCGAGGTGGAAGGCGTCGTTGGCTTCGTGAATGCCGCGCAGATCCTGCATATCGGCCTTCGCGCAATATTGCCGTTGCAAGGCGGTCAATTCGTCGATCAGGCCCTGCGGCGCGGGCAGGGGGATCATCAGCGCGGCCTGCCGCGTCAGCATCTCCCGGACCTCGTAGATCTGCCGGACCTCCTCGGAGGAATAGAACCGCACCGTGGCGCCGACGTTCTTCTCGCGGCGGACGATGCCGCGCCGCTCCGCATCCACCAGCGCCTGGCGCACGAAATGGCGCGAGGTGCCGTAGCGCGACATCAGCGCGTCCTCGGTCAGCCGCGCGCCCGGCGCGAGGCGGCCGAAGATGATGTCCTCCTCCAGCCGCGCGACCACGTCGTCCGGGTCGTCGCGGCGGACCGGCATGGCGTCTGCGGTGCGAATGTCGGACATGCCCTCGGTCTCCGGCTTTGGCCGGTCCGCTCTGTGGAGCAGGGAAGGGGCGGATTGTCAATAATTCGTGTCGCAAGCGGTGCTCGAAGCCAGAAAGTGCGACGATATGGACCAATCTTATTGACAATCGAGGGGCAGCCTGTACCACAATGGCAAGTGAAGGAGTGGCATGATGACGAGTGGTCTGCGCAAGGGTCTGACGAGCTATGGCGATGCCGGCTTCTCGCTGTTCCTGCGCAAGGCGTTCATCAAGGCCATGGGCTATTCCGACGATGCGCTGGAGCGCCCGATCGTCGGTATCACCAACACCTATAGCGACTACAATCCCTGCCACGGCAACGTTCCGCAGATCATCGAGGCTGCCAAGCGCGGCGTGATGCTGTCGGGTGCGATGCCGTTCGTGTTCCCGACCATCTCGATCGCCGAGAGCTTTGCGCATCCGACCTCAATGTATCTGCGCAATCTGATGGCGATGGACACCGAGGAGATGATCCGCGCCCAGCCGATGGATTCGGTGATCGTCATCGGCGGCTGCGACAAGACGCTGCCGGCGCAGGTTATGGCGGCGATCAGTGCCGACCTGCCGACCGTTGTCATTCCCGTCGGTCCCATGGTGGTCGGACATCACAAGGGCGAGGTGCTGGGCGCCTGCACCGATTGCCGCCGGCTCTGGGGCAAGTATCGCGCCGGCGAGATGGACGATGCCGAGATCGAGGCCGTGAACGGCCGCCTTGCGCCGTCGGTCGGCACCTGCATGGTGATGGGCACGGCCTCGACCATGGCCTGCATGATCGAAGCCATGGGCCTGTCGCTGCCGATGAGCGCGACGATCCCCGCGCCTCATGCCGAGCGTTTCCGTCTCGCCGAGGCCAGCGGCCGGGTTGCCGCCGAGATGGCCAAGACCAAGGGGCCGAAGCCGAGCGAACTGCTGACGCCCGCCTCGTTCAGGAACGCGCAGGTCGTGCTCCAGGCGATCGGCGGCTCGACCAACGGCCTGATCCATCTGACCGCGATGGCGCATCGCTCGCCGCACCGGCTCGATCTCGAGAAGTTCGACCAGATCGGCCGCGAGGTGCCGGTGCTGGTCGATCTCAAGCCGTCCGGCGAGCACTACATGGAGCACTTCCATCACGCCGGCGGCGTGCCGAAGCTGCTGGCGCAGCTCGGCGATCTCATTGATCTGGATGCGAAGACGATCTCGGGCCAGACGCTGCGCGACATCGCTGGGAATGCCGAGGACGTGCCCGGCCAGGACGCGATCCGCCCGCGCGACAATCCGATCAAGAAGGAAGGCGGCCTCGCCGTCCTGCACGGCAATCTCGCGCCGCGCGGCGCGGTGATCAAGCAGTCGGCCGCGAGCCCGAAGCTGCTGCAGCACACCGGGCGCGCCGTCGTGTTCGAATCCGTCGAGGACATGACGCTGCGGGTCGACGATCCCGAGCTCGACGTGAACTCCGACGACGTGCTGGTGCTGCGCAACGCCGGCCCGAAGGGCGCGCCCGGCATGCCGGAGGCGGGCTACCTGCCGATCCCGAAGAAGCTCGCGCGTGGCGGGACCAAGGACATGGTGCGCATTTCCGACGCGCGCATGAGCGGCACCGCGTTCGGCACCATCGTGCTTCACATCACGCCGGAATCCGCCGTCGGCGGGCCGCTGGCGCTGGTGCGGAACGGCGACATGATCCGCCTCGATGTTGCCAAGCGCAGCATCGAGCTGCTGGTCGATGCCGCCGAGCTGGAACGGCGGCGCGCGGCGCTGAAGCCGGCCGCCGCAACGCACGAGGCCAAGCGAGGTTATGCCTGGCTGTTCGACAAGACCATCTTGCAGGCCGACGAGGGCTGCGACTTCGACTTCATGCAGAGGACTGGACCTAAGACTGATTAGCGATGTGAATTGACGCTCAGACCGCACAAGCGGCGGGCGATAAAACAGGGGGAAACGATGATTGCACGATCCATGCGTGGGTTGGCGGCTGCGGCTGCCGTGCTGTTCGTCACGGGGGCCGGGGCACAGGAGGTGAAGCATTATCGCTTCGCCTACGACCAGCCGCGCAACACCGGCTATTCCATCGCGGGCGACCTCTTTGCCGAAAAGCTCAAGGAATTGAGCAAGGGCACCATGATCATCGACCAGTATCCGGGCGCACAGCTCGGGCAGGAGCCGCAAGTGCTCCAGCTCGTGAAGGCCGGAGACGTCGAATTCTCGATCATCTCCTCCGCCAATACCGCGACGATCTCCCCGCAGGCCGGCGTGATGTCGCTGCACTACCTGTTCCGCGACGAGAACCACGTGGTGAAGGGATTGGCCGATCCAAAAGTGTTCGAGGCGCTGAAGACCCTGATCGACGAGACCACGCAGGGCCTGCACGTGATCGCCACGGGATCGCAGGGCGTGCGCCACATGTACTCGAAGCGCGAAATCCGCAATGTCGGTGACGTCAAGGGCCTGAAGGTCCGCGTGCAAGCGACCGCGACCGAGGACACCATGTTCCCGGCCTACGGCGCCCAGACCGTGCACATGCCGTTCGGTAGCGTCTACACCAGCCTGCAGACCGGCGTCGTCGACGTCGCCGAGAACAGCATCAACGTCTATCTCGTCAACAAGCACTACGAGGTCGCGCCGGTCCTCAACATCACCGAGCACGAGGCCAACAACGCGCTGGTGTTCATCTCCGACAAGCTCTGGCAGAGCCTTTCGGCCGAGCAGAAGCAGTGGGTGATGACCGCGGCCAACGAGATCAGCACCAAGGAGCCGCAGAAGGCGTTCGACCTCGAGCGCACCGCGGCCGACAAGCTGAAGAAGATGGGCGTGAAGATCGTCGACAACGTCGACAAGAAGAGCTTCACGGCGATCGCCGATCCCTATCTCGACAAGCTCGCCAAGGATCTCGGTCCGCACGCCGAGAAGATCAAGAATTTGATTCGGTCGGTGAACTAGGGCGCTTGCGGCCATCCTTCGAGACGCCCGCCTATGGCGGGCCCTCAGGATGAGGTCTCGTTTTGCGGCGAGATTATAGACCCTCATGGTGAGGAGCCCGCAAAGCGGGCGTCTCGAACCATGCAGGCCGAGCACGATCGGCAGCTTCCCAGCTGTCACATCCGATAGCTTTGGGACGACGGGGGACAAATGGCCATCGCCGACAAACTGCTCGTGCAACGCCAGCGCCACCTGAAATGGCGCGGGCTCGACTGGCTCGAGCTCACCCTGATGATCCTTTGCGGCGTGCTCTGCTTCGGCTTCTCGCTGTCGGTGACCGCCGACATCGTCACACGCACCATCGGCCATCCCTGGCTATGGCTGCAGGAGGTCACCTCGACGCTGTTCATCTACGCGATCTTCGTCGGCACGGCGGCGGCGACGCGGCGCAACGACCACCTCTATCTCACCGCGATTTCCGAGGCGATGCACGGCACGTCGCGGCTGATCGTCGAGGTCATCATCCGCCTGGTCGTGCTCGGCGTCGCCTTCTGCCTGATTTGGTACGGCTACCAGAATTATCTTCGCGGCTTCGGCAGCTTCCGCCTGCCGTCGGGCACCCCGATTGCCTCGCTCTACGCCATCATCCCGCTCTCGGGCGCGCTGATCGGCCTGTTCACGATCGAGCAGCTCGTCAACGGCCTGCGCAACGGTTTTGACCATCCCGAACCGCCGGACGAGGATGCAACGCCCACCGTCACCGAAGCCCAGATGAGGGCGCAGCCGTGAGCGCACCTGTTGTCCTGGCGTTGATGTCGATCTGCTTCCTGTCGTTCGGCTATCTCGGCGTGCCCGTGCCGTTCTCGCTGATGGCCGGCGTCTTCATTGGCGCGATCCTCTCGGACGTCTCGCTTGCCGCAATCATCCAGAAGATCTTCGACGGCGTCGATTCCGAGGCGCTGCTGGCGATCCCGTTCTTCCTGCTGGTCGGCGAGCTCATGAGCTCGGCCAATGTGGTGGTGCGAATAGCCAATCTGTCGGTGTCGCTGGTCGGGCATATCAGGGGCGGGCTGTCGCAGGTCGTCGTCGTCTTCAGCATGTTCTTCTCGGAAATGTCCGGATCGACCACCGCAGACGTCGCGGTGATGAGCCGGGCGCTCGGCGGCCCGATGAAGCGCGAGGGCTACGAGCCCGCCTTCATCGCCGCGATCATCGCCTCCGCCTCGACCATTGCGGCCTTGGTGCCGCCGAGCATCACGGCGGTGGTCTATGGTGCTGTCGGCAACGTCTCGATCGCCGGCCTGTTCATGGCGGGTGTCGTGCCCGGCCTGATGATCGGCTTCGGCCTGATGATCTACTGCTATTTCTTCGGCCCGTCCGGCCTGCGCAAGCCGCGCGCGCCGCTCCGGCAGGTGGCGTTTGCCGCGGGCGATGCGGCCCTGCCGCTGATGATCCCGGTGATCTTGCTCGGCGGCATCCTGACCGGCTGGTTCACACCGACCGAGGCCGGCGTCGTTGCCGTGGTCTGGATCGTCCTGGTTGTGATCCCGGCGCTCAACCGCGGCCACATCAGGAAGATCCCGTACGATTTCTGCCTCGCCGGCCTGATCTTCTCGTTGCCGCTGATCACCATCGGCGCCGCCAATGCCTTCGGATGGATGCTGGCCTATTTGCGCGGCGCGACCTACATCGCCGAGTGGATCACCTCCATCGCCGGCAACGATCCGCACCTGATCATGCTGCTGATGGTGCTGCTGTTCACCGTGGTCGGCGACTTCATCGAGCCGGTGCCGACCATCATCATCTTCATGCCGCTGGTCAACGCGCTGACGGAAGCCGGCGACATCAATGCCGTGCACATGGGCGTGGTGCTGATCGCAACGCTCGCCTTCGGCCTGATCACGCCGCCTTACGGGCTGGTGCTGCTGATGGCCTCGAAATTCGTCGGCATTAGTTTCGCCAAGGCCTTACGCGCCGCATTGCCGATCTATGTGGTGTTCCTGGCGACGATCGCGTTCGCGATCTACTTCCCGAGCGTCGTGCTGTGGCTGCCGCGTCACGTGCTCCCGGAGTCGGTCGGCTGCTTCAAGTCGCCGGCGGGGACGGGCTATATCTGTCCGCAATAGCCGCCTTAAGTGACGACCTGTTCGATCCGCCATTGCGGATCGCCGCAGACATAGCGGAACGGCGTGCCGTGGCTGTTCTTGAAGTAGCTGCCTGTGAGCACGTTCGCCATGCCCTGCATCACCGCGTCGTGGCAGACGAACAGGATGTCGTCGCCGGGATAGCGCGCGAGCCAGCCTGACACGCTGCGCAGCGACCGTTCGGCCATGGCGTCCCAGCGCTCGCCGTCGGCCGGCAGGATCGAGACTAGGCCCGTCGCCGATGTGACGCCGTGCTTGATCATGAGATCTCGGACGGGCAGGCCCTCGAAGCTGCCGAAATCGAACTCGATGATGCCGTCGTCGATGCTGAGCGGCGCCGAGATTGAATCCGCGATGATCTCGGCCGTTCGCGCCGCGCGCACCAGCGGGCTGGCGACGATGCGGCTGATGCCGGCATCGCGCAACATGTTTGCTGCCTCGTGTGCCTGGCGCAGGCCGTCCTCGTTCAGCGGATTGTCGGTGCGGCCCTGGAACAGGCCCTTGCGATTCCAGTCCGTCGCGCCGTGACGAAGACCGTAGAAACTGCGCGCGGGTGTCACTTCGACTTGCTCGTGAACTTCTTCACGGCGGTGCGGAACGCCTCCGTGTTCATCGCCATGATGATCTTGTGTTCCTCGGCATCGAGCTGCTGCTTCACCGGCGTCGTCGCGGCCGCATAGACCAGCGATTTGGTGCCGGCGATGGCCGCGGGCGGGTTCTGCGCCAGCCGTTCCGCAAGCTGTCGCGTCGCGGCCTTCAGCTCGGTGGCGGGAACGGTCTTGGCGACGAGGCCCCATTCGTAGGCCTGCAGCGCGGTAAAATTGTCCTCGGCGAGAAAGATCTGCAGCGCGCGGCGGGAGCCGACCGTACCGACGATGCCGACCGTCGAGCCGCCGTCGGGCGACACCCCGATCTTGGCGTAAGCGGGGGTGAACTTGGCGTCGTCGGCGGCGATGCAGAGGTCGGTGACGAAGGCGAGGCCCATGCCGGCGCCGGCGGCCGAGCCGTGCACGCTCGACAGCGAGATCTTCGGCATCCGCCTGACGATCTCGATGAAGGCGTGATAGTGCTTGAGCAGCTCGCCGACGACAGGCGTCACCGTGTTTGCCTCGGCCGCAGCTCCGATCGTCTGCAGATCGCCGCCGGCCGAGAAGGCGCGGCCTTCGCCCTCGATCACCAAAACCCTGATCGCGTCGTCGCCCTCGATATACGCCGCGAGCTGCTCGAGCTTCTGCGCGATGGCAAGGTTGATCGAGTTGAAGGCGGCGGGGCGATTGAGCGTGATGGTTGCAATCGCGCCGTCGATCCGCAGCAGCGCGGGATCGTCGGGCCGTGAGACGGGAGCTGGCATTTGGAATATCCCCGGCAAGAGGTTGGTTGCTGCAACTAAATCGCAGAAGGCGAGGGGTGACAATCCCTGGGCACCAGTCCCCCGGGCGCCAGTCCCCTGGGCGTCAGTCCCCCGGGCGCCGTCGCGTGCCCCGCCGACGGCTCTTGCGCCGGACGGAGCGATCGGCTCAAATGGGGCTGCCTTCGTTTAGGGACGGACACGAGCGCCGGCTCCTCCTGGGCAAGCCAAGCCAAACTCAGTGAGAGGAGACGACATGGGTCACGCTCGTGTCTTGCGGAAATGGGCTGTCCGATGACGAATGGTCCAGTGGTCATCGTCGGTGCCGGCCATGGCGGCTACCAGGTCGCGGCATCCCTGCGTCAGGCGGGATTTGCCGAACCCATCAGCCTGATCAATGACGAGGCGCATCTGCCCTATCAGCGGCCGCCGCTGTCCAAGGCCTACATCAAGGGTTCCGCCGGGCCCGAGAGCCTGATGTTCCGCCCCGAAAAATTCTACCAGGACCAGAAGATCGAGCTGATCGCGGGGCGCGCGGTGTCGATCGATCGCGTGGGGCACAAGGTGCTTCTCGCCTCGGGCGCGACGCTGCCTTACGGCCATCTCGTGCTGGCGACGGGCGCGCGCAACCGGCTGCTCGACCTGCCCAACGCCAATTTGCCCGACGTGAGATATTTGCGCATCCTCGACGACAGCGAGGCGCTGCGCCAGATCATGCCGTCGAAAAAGCGCGCCGTGATCATCGGCGCCGGCTTCATCGGCCTCGAATTTGCCGCCACCGCGCGGATCAAGGGGCTCGAGGTCGACGTGCTCGAGCTCGCCCCGCGCGTGATGGCGCGCGCGGTGACGGCGGAGGTCTCCGAGTATTTCCAGGAGCGGCATCGCGAGGCCGGCATCCGCATCCATCTCGGCGTGCAGGCCACGTCCATCGAGGCGGAGGGCGGCAAGGTCACCGGCGTGTCCTTGAGCGACGGCCGGCATCTGCCCGCCGATCTCGTCGTGGTCGGCGTCGGCGTGCTGCCGAACATCGAGCTCGCGGCCGACGCCGGGCTACCGGTCGCGGCCGGCATCATTGTCGACGAATATCTCTCCACGGTCGATCCCGATATTTCCGCGATCGGCGACTGCGCGCTGTTCGCAAGCCCGCGCTTCGGCAGCTCGCTGCGGCTCGAATCGGTGCAGAACGCCACCGACCACGCCCGCTGCCTCGCCGCGCGCCTGACCGGCGACAGGAAGCCCTACGACAGTCATCCCTGGTTCTGGAGCGACCAGGGCGACGACAAGCTCCAGATCGCCGGCCTCACCACCGGCTACGACCGCGTCGTGCTGCGCGGCAGCCCTGCGAAGAAGGCGTTCTCGGCGTTCTGCTATCACGGCGACAGGCTGCTCGGCATCGAATCGATCAACCGCGCCGGCGATCACATGTTCGGCCGCCGGTTGCAGGCGATGGACCGCTCGATCTCGCCGGAGCAGGCCGCGGACGAGAGTTTTGATCTGAAGAGCGCGCTGGCTTAGCTCGAGCTGAGCCGCTCCGCGCGAAGCGCCGCCGAGACTTCAGCAATCGTCGGCATCGACGGGGCGGCGCCCATTCGTTGCACGCTGACCGATGCGGCGACATTGGCGTAGCCCAGCGCGCTCTCGATCGGCTGACCGTCGGCGAGCAGTGCCGCGACTGCGCCGACAAAGCAATCACCCGCGCCGGTGGTGTCAACAGGGGTTACATTGCGGCCTTGGATCGACACAAATCGGTCGCCGACCAGTGCAATTACACCGCGCTTACCCAGCGTGACGCAGATGATCTGAGCACGGTTCACCTGGATATGCCTCGCTGCATCGGCAATGCGCTCATAGGGATCGTTGTCCGTAAGCTCGGCGTCGGCCAGCAAACCCAGCTCGGTCTCGTTGAGCACGAGGACATCCACGAGCGCGAGCAGCTCGCGCGACATCTTCTGCGCCGGCGCCGGGTTAAGCACGGTCGTGGCTCCTGCCTCACGCGCCCGCGCAAAGAACGCGGCAATGGTCGGCAGCGGGATCTCGAATTGGCTCACGGCGACATCGCCCTTCACCAGCGGCACGTCCGCGACGTCATCCGCGCTGACCAGACCGTTGCTGCCGGGAATGACGACGATGGTGTTGTCGGCCTCCGCGACCGTGATGATGGCGGTGCCGGTGTGCGCCTCCGGCGTCTCGCGCACCGAGTCGAGATCCACGCCCTGCGCACCGAGGAACTTCCGCAGCTCTGCGCCGAACGCATCCTTCCCCAGCCGGCCGATCAGCGTGGTCGGCGCTTCGAGCCGCGCCGCCGCGACCGCCTGGTTGGCGCCCTTGCCGCCGGGGAAATACAGCACCTGCTTGCCAGCGACTGTCTCGCCGACGCGCGGGTGGCGGTCGGCCGTCGCCACCACATCCATGTTGATGCTGCCGGCGACGAAGACGCGCCCCATCTAGACCCTGACCTCGAACTCGTGCCTGACCTTGGCGATGTCGACGAGCGTCGGCAGGCCGGCCTCGTTGCCGAGACGCTGGATCTTGTAGGTCGAGGCAGCGCGCGCGAAATCGAAATGCTCGCGCCAGCTTTTGCCGGGATGGGCCAGATAGGAATAGACATAGGCGCCGTGGAACACGTCGCCGGCGCCGTTGGTGTCGATCACCCGCTCGCGCGGGATCGGCATCGCCGGCATGACTTCGACTGCGCCGGTTTCGTTGTACCAGAGCAGGCCCTTCTCACCCATGGTGACGCCGCCGATCTTGCAGCCGCGGCCCTTGAGGTAGTCGAGCATCTTCTCCGGCGTCAGGTCCATCTGCTCGCAGAGACGTTCGGCGACAATCGCCACGTCGATGAACTCCAGCAGCTCATGCGTGTTGGTGCGCAGGCCGCCGCCGTCGAGCGAGGTCAGGATGCCGGCCTCGCGGCACACCTTGGCATAGTGGATCGCGGCATCCGGCTGGTGGCCGTCGACATGCAGCGCGCGGCAGCCGCCGAGATTGAGCATCGGGAAGGGGTGGATGTGCTCGTCGTCGCGGCAGCGGACGATGGCGCGCTTGCCGTCCTTGGGCATGATGAAGGACAGCGAGGACTGGTTCACCTTCCGCCCGTGCAGCGAGATCGCGTATTTTGCGCACATGTCCTGGAACATGCGCCCGAGCCAGTCATTGGCCGCGGTCGCGATCAGGTCGGGCACGATGCCGAGCTTGGCGCAGCAGAACGCCGCCGTCACTGCATTGCCGCCGAAGGACACCGCGTAGTCGGAGGCCACGTGCTTCTCGTCGCCGGTCGGCATGTGGTCGGTGATGAAGACGACGTCGATGTAAGTCTGTCCGATAAAGAGAGCCTGCATTGCCTATCCGTGATGCGCTGGGTGGTCCCGACCGGCGGACTTACTCTAACACCGGTTCCGTGTCTGGGCCGCTGAAATTATTCGCAAAACCGCCCCTGGGCGCTTGAGGTCGGCATGTGGCCGGAATACGACCATGTCGGGCCGATGCCAAGCCCGGGCAAACGCCGACTTTCGGCTCACGGTTCCAGGTCGACCAAAAGGGAAGAGCATGATCACCGGCCTCGATCACATCGTCGTTCTGGTCAGGGATATCGGCGCGGCGAAAGCGGCCTATCAGACGCTGCTCGGACGTAGCCCGGCCTGGCAGAACTCGGGCGAGGGCGCCGACCGGGTGCTGTTCACCCTCGACAACATGACCATCGAGCTGATGGCGCCGAACGGCTTCAGCGTCACCGCCGACCGCATGCGCGCGCTGCTCGACGACCAGGAGGGCGTGCTCGCCAGCCTGTGCTTTCGTGTCGCGGACATGGGCAAGATGCATCGCCGCCTGGAGCGGGTGGCGCTCAAGCCCGATCCGGTCGCCGAGGTCGAAAGCACCGATTCCGAATCCGATGCCGTCCTGCACTGGAAGCGCACCCGCGCCGCCACCGAGCTGACGCGCGGCGTGCGCATGTTCTTCCTCGAGCTCGCGGACGAGCGCCCCAAATCGGTCGCGACCGACATCGCGCCGATCGACGGGCTCGACCACGTCGTGATCACGACGGAGGATTCCGAGCGCGCCGCGGCGCTCTACGGCGCACGGCTCGGGCTCGATCTCGCGCTCGACCGCTCGCACCAGGATTGGGGCCAGCTGATGTTCTTCCGCTGCGGCGACCTCATCGTCGAGGTGGTGCGCCGCCCCGTGGCGGGCGGCGATGCCGCCCGTGACCGGCTCTGGGGCCTGAGCTGGCGCGTCGCCGACATCGACGCCACCCGCGCCCGCCTGATCGCGGCCGGCCTCGACGTCACCGAGGTCCGCAACGGCCGCAAGCCCGGCACGCGCATCATGACGGTGCGGAACGGGACGTGTGGCATCCAGACGGTGCTGCTGGAGCGTTCGCCGAAGCCGGTGGAGTAGGGGGCGACGGTCTTTCGCTACGAAGACTCCCGTAGGGTGGGCAAAGGCGCGCTTGCGCCGTGCCCACGTCTTTTCCCGTTTCATGCGAAGACGTGGGCACGCTGAGCCTTGCCCACCCTGCGAAACTCTCCCTCCGTCATTGCGAGCGAAGCGAAGCAATCCAGGCTGTCACCGCGTCGGCAGTCTGGATTGCTTCGTCGCTTCGCTCCTCGCAATGACAGCGGGAGCGTGGTACATGGCATACCGAGAGCACCCAGTGAGCACCCGGTTTGGCGATAAAGGCAAAGCGAACTCTGAAATGGCAGCGCGATCCCGAGGGGATGCGGCTGCGCATTCTCGAAGCCGCCAAGCAGGAGTTTTCCGCCCATGGCCTCGCCGGCGCGCGCGTCGACCGCATCGCGGCCAAGGCCGGCGCCAACAAGCGCATGCTGTACTACCACGTCGGCAACAAGGACGAGCTTTATCTGGCGGTGCTCGAAGGCGCCTATGACAAGATCCGCAGCGAGGAGCGCGGGCTCGATCTCGAGCATCTCGATCCGCCCGAGGCGATCCGCCGCCTGATCGAGTTCACCTGGACCTACTTCCTGCGCAACCCCGAATTCCTTTCGCTGCTGCAGACCGAGAACCTCGCGCGGGCCAAGCACCTGAAGAAATCGACCAAGGTCAAGTCGATGCACTCGCCCTTCGTCGAGATGATCCGCACCGTGGTGCGGCGCGGCGTCGACTCAGGCGACTTCCAGGTCGCGGTCGATCCGGTCCAGCTCTACATCTCGATCGCCGCGCTCAGCTTCTTCTATCTCTCCAATTCGGCGACGCTCAGCGTGATCTTCGGCCGCGATCTCTTGGACAAGAAGGCCAAGGACGAGCGCCTCGCCCACATGGCCGGCCTGGTGCTGGCGGCGCTCACAGGGCGGTCGTCGGAGCTGTTCGAGATCGCGAAAGCGCCCAAGCCGCGCGCCGCGGTGGCGCAGACGGTGTAGTCAGGCTCGAGGTCCGTAGCCCGGCACTTTCCTCCGTCATTGCGAGCGCAGTGAAGCAATCCAGGGTCTTTCCGCGGCGGCAGTCTGGATTGCTTCGCTGCGCTCGCAATGACGATGCGGAAGCAGGTGCGTGTCGAACCGAGCGTCTCGTGCCCCGGACGCAGCGCAGCACTCCCGGCGATGCGAAGCATCGTCCGGTGTGATGCGCTGCAGAGCCGGGGTCCATTGCGCCACGGCGTACGCGGCCCTGGGTCCCGGCTCTGCGCAGCAGCGCGTCCGGGACACGGAGGTGCAAATCCCGTCCCCCACGCCCCCGGAACCGGCGCAAAACGTCACAGGGAAACCTCTGGACAGTATTTATCCAACGAGTTAATTTCTCCCCACAACGAAGAAGACTGCCGGGAGTGAAAATTGGCCGAGCCGAAGCCACAGAATGCGATCTCAAAGTTGCTGAATGCGGCGTGGGTTCGGCCGTTCTTGTTCCTCGTCTTCATCGTCGTGGCCTGGGATCTCGCGATCCGCCTGTTCAGGATTCCCGCCTACCAGATCCCGTCGCCGGGCGATGTGCTCGCCGTGCTCCGTACCGAGTGGCCGGAATTGCTGCGCCAGTCCTGGCCGACCGCCTACGCGACCGTCTGCGGCTTCCTGCTGTCGGCGCTGTTCGGCATTCCCGTCGCGATGCTGATCGCGGGCTCGAAGACGGTGGAGAGCTACGTCTATCCGCTGCTGGTGTTTTCCCAATCCGTGCCGAAGATCGCGATCGCGCCGCTGTTCGTGGTGTGGTTCGGCTTCGGCATCATTCCGAAGGTGATCTCGGCCTTCCTGCTCGGCTTTTTTCCGGTGGTGGTCTCGGCCGTGCAGGGTTTCAAGTCAGTCGATCCTGACATGGTCGACCTCGCCCGCGCCATGCAGGGCAGCCGCCTGCAGGTGTTCCGCGCGGTGAACCTGCCGCATGCGCTGCCGGCGATCTTTTCCGGCCTCAAGGTGTCCGTGACGCTTGCCGTGGTCGGCGCCGTCGTCGGCGAGTTCGTCGGCTCCAATTCCGGCATCGGCTATGTGATGCAGCGCTCGATCGGCACCTTCGACCTGCCGACGATGTTCGCGGCCCTCGTGATCCTGGCGCTGCTCGGCGTCGTCCTGTTCTGGATCGTGGACCGGATCGAGAAGCTGGTCATTCCCTGGCATGTCAGCCAGCGCGAGGACGTGATTTTCGCCTCTTGAGTTCTTCGCCTCTTGATTCAAGCAACGAACGGCCACCAACGGCCGAAGCAACAACGACAGGGAGAGTGACGATGAGGAAGTGGATTGGGGCTGCATCAGTGGCGCTGATGGCGTTTGCCGCAATGCCGGCGCAGGCTGCCGACAAGGTCGTGCTGATGCTCAACTGGTATGTCTACGGCGAGCACGCGCCGTTCTATTACGGCAAGGCCAAGGGCATCTATGCCGCCGAGGGCATCGATCTCGAAATTCAGGAAGGCCGCGGCTCGGCCGCGACCACGCAGGCCGTCGCCGCCAAGACCGCGGACTTCGGCTATGTCGACGTGCCCACCATGATGCGCGCCGCGATCAAGGGCGCGCCCGTGGTTGCGACCGGCGTGCTGCTGCAGACCTCGCCGATGTCCGCCATGGGCTTTGCCGACAAGAACATCAAAAAGCCTGAGGACATCAAGGGCAAGACGGTGGCGATCACGCCGGCGGATTCCATGACCCAGATCTGGCCGCTGTTCCTGAAGAAGACCGGCCTCAAGGAAAGCGATTTCCAGACGGTCGCCGGCGACGGCCAGACCAAGCTCAACGCCGTCATCAACGGCCAGGCCGATCTGCTGCTCGGCTACGTCATGGACCAGTCGATGAAGATCAAGGACGCCACCGGCAAGGACGTGTTCCCGATCAAGTTCGCCGACTACGGCATCAACATGGTTTCGTCGGGCATCATCGCCAATGCCGACTACGTGAAGGCCAATGCCGACCTCGTCCGCCGCTTCATGTCGGCAACGACCAAGGCGGTCGAAGCGGCCGAGAAGGAGCCGAAGGCGGCGGCCCAGTCGATCCTCGATGCCAACCCCAAGGGCGGCAAGATCGACACGCTGACGCAGGGCTTTGAGCTGACCATTCCGCTGTACCGGACCGCCGAGACCAAGAGCAAGCGGCCGTTCCAGGTCACCGACCAGAACATGACCGACTCGGTCAACCTGATGGTCGAATATGGCGGTCTCGACGCCAAGGCCAAGGAGAACCCGAAGGCCTTCTATACCAACGACTATCTGCCGAAGAGTGGCTCGTGAAACCAGCGACGATCGTGAGTGACACCGTGCAACCGGCCGCGCATCTGAGACTGGTGAGCGACCGGGCTGCCGGCGATGCGTCGGGCATCAAGCTATCAGGCGTGTCGAAAACCTACCGGACGCGCGACGGCGATGTGCCCTCGCTGCGTCCGCTCGACTTCCACATCAACGACGGCGAATTCTTCGTCGTGGTCGGCCCCTCCGGCTGCGGCAAGTCCACGCTGCTCAAGCTGATCTCGGGATTGCTGCCGCCGACCACCGGCGAGGTCCTGGTCGAGGGCGACAAGGTAACGACGCCGCACGGCAATGTCGGCATCGTCTTCCAGAACGCCCTGCTGCTGCCCTGGCGCAACATCCTCAACAACGTCATGCTGCCGATCGACATGAAGCGGTTGCCGCGGCAGGAATATCTCGCCCGCGCCAAGTCGCTCCTGAAGCTGGTCGGCCTCGAAGGCTTCGAGAAGAAATTGCCCTGGCAGCTCTCCGGCGGCATGCAGCAGCGTGCCTCGATCTGCCGCGCGCTGGTGCACGACCCCAGGATCATGCTGATGGACGAGCCGTTCGGCGCGCTCGATGCGCTGACGCGCGAGCGCATGAATGTCGAATTGATGCGGATCCAGCGCGAGACCGAGAAGACGGTGCTGCTGATCACGCATTCGATTCCGGAGGCCGTGTTCCTCGCCGACCGCGTGCTGGTCATGACCGAGCGGCCCGGTGCGATCGCCGCGATCTACGACGTGCCGCTGCCGCGCCCGCGCTCGCTCGACGTGATGGCCGATCCGGTGTTCACGGAGCTCGTGCAACGCATCCGCAAGCATTTCTTCTCGCAAGGTTCGCTGGACTAAGACCATGGCGCCGCGCCTGAAGCTGCGAGACATCGCCTTCTTCGAACGTCCCGTGCAGTTCGCGCGGCCGTTCCGCTTTGGCGCGATCACGATCAACGCGACGCCGCAGCTCTTCGTGCGGGTGGAGATCGAGGTCGAGGGCAGGGGGACGGCAGTCGGCGCCAGTGCCGAGCTGCTGGTGCCGAAATGGTTCGACAAACGGCCGGAGCTGTCGCCGGCGCAGACGGTCGACGGACTGCGACGGTCGCTTCAGATCGCGCGCGGGCTCTATCTGGCGCGGACCGGATTCCAGACCGCGTTCGATCTGCACGCCTCGTGCATCGGTGCCCAGATCGCGACCTGTGCGAAGAAGAATATTCCGGCGCTGGCTGCCGCCTATGGTCCTGCCGAGATCGACAAGGCGATCCTCGATGCGCTGCTCCGCGGCGTCGAGAGCAATTTCTTCGACGGGATGGCCGGCAATATCGCGGGCATCGATGCACGGCTCTCGCCGGACTTGAATGACGCTGATATCGCGCGGTTTCTCGTTCTTGCCAATCAGCACCGGTCGGAACGCGTTGCCATCCGTCATACTGTCGGCCTCGACGACAAGGTCGAGGGCGATGGCGGCGTGGCCGATCCGAAGGAAAACGCCGGCGCGCGCTATTTCAAGCTGAAGCTCGGCGGCGATCCCGAAGCGGATGCTATCAGGCTGATCCGTATCGGCCGCGAGCTGGCGACGTTGCCGTTTGACTACAAGGTAACGCTTGACGGCAATGAGCAGTATGCGGACCTGACGGCGCTTGCGACACTGGTCAGCCGGCTGGAGCGCGACAACACCCTGGAGCCGATCTTTCGCAAGCTGATCTACATCGAGCAGCCCATGCCGCGCGCCGTCACGCGTCAATCGCCGCTCGGCGATACCCTGCGCCGCCGCGGTTTCATTATCGACGAGGCGGATGATTCATATGACGCCTGGCCGACCGCCCACAAGCTCGGTTACAGCGGCATCTCGTCGAAGTCCTGCAAGGGCATCTACAAGTCGATCGTGAACTTCACCCGCATCGCCAAGCTGGACGAAGAAGGGGCGGAGTGCTTCGTGACAGGCGAAGACTTGACCTGCCAGCCCGGACTCGCTCTTCAGCAGGACCTGGCGCTCGGCGCACTGCTTTGCCTCGAACATGCCGAGCGCAACGGCCACCATTATGTCGACGGCTTTGGCGAGACGCCCGCCGCTGAAGCGCAGGCCTTCGCGGTCGCGCATCCCGATCTCTATGCCGATGCCGGGCAGGGCATCCGCCTCTCCATTCACGACGGCGATCTCCTGACGGGATCGCTCAACACAGTGGGCTTTGCGACGTCGGTCCATCCGGACTGGTCGGCGCTCCGCCCGCTCGAACAGCCAACATCACTTCAGGAGTATCTGGCATGACCACCCAACGCCTCGGCCTCATCATGAACGGCGTCACCGGCCGCATGGGGCTCAACCAGCATCTGATTCGCTCGATCGTCGCGATCCGCGACCAGGGCGGCGTCCGCCTGAAGAATGGCGACCGCGTGATGCCCGACCCGATCCTGGTCGGCCGCAGCGCCGAGAAGGTCGAGGCGCTGGCAAAACGCTACAACATCACGCGCTGGACCACCGATCTCGACGCCGCGCTCGCCGACAAGAACGACACCATGTTCTTCGACGCCGCGACCACGCAGGCCCGTCCCGGTCTGCTCACCCAGGCCATCAATGCCGGCAAGCACGTCTATTGCGAGAAGCCGATTGCGACCAATTTTGAGGAAGCCGTCGAGGTCGTGAAGCTCGCCAACGCCAAGGGCGTCAAGCACGGCACGGTGCAGGACAAGCTGTTCCTGCCCGGCCTGAAGAAGATCGCCTTCCTGCGCGACTCCGGCTTCTTCGGCCGCATCCTCTCGGTGCGCGGCGAGTTCGGCTATTGGGTGTTCGAAGGCGGCTGGCAGGAGGCGCAGCGGCCGTCCTGGAACTATCGCGACGAGGACGGCGGCGGCATCATCCTCGACATGGTCTGCCACTGGCGCTACGTGCTCGATAATCTTTTCGGCAACGTCCAGAGCGTGGTCTGCATCGGCAACACCGACATTCCTGAACGTTTCGACGAGCAGGGCAAGAAGTACAAGGCGACAGCGGACGACTCCGCTTACGCCACCTTCCAGCTCGAGGGCGGCGTCATCGCCCACATCAACATGTCCTGGGTCACACGCGTCTATCGCGACGACCTCGTCACCTTCCAGGTCGACGGCACGCTCGGCTCGGCGGTCGCAGGGCTCACCGACTGCATGATCCAGGCGCGGCAGGCGACCCCTCGGCCGGTCTGGAATCCCGACGAGAAGCGGCTGCACGATTTCTACGGCGACTGGCAGAAGCTGCCGGACAACGTCTCCTACGACAACGGCTTCAAGGAGCAGTGGGAGATGTTCATCCGCCACGTCTACGAGGATGCGCCCTACAAGTTCACGCTGCTCGAAGGTGCCAAGGGCGTGCAGCTCGCCGAATGCGCGCTGAAGAGCTGGAAGGAACGGCGCTGGATCGACGTCGCCCCGATCAAGGTCTGAGATAAGCCCCGATGTCTACCAAGCCGTCATTGCGAGCGAAGCGAAGCAATCCAGCGTCTTTCCGCAGAGGCAGTCTGGATTGCTTCGTCGCTTCGCTCCTCGCAATGACGGGGAGAGGTTCGAAGTCATGAACAAGCCCGTCCAACCCATGTCGTCATTGTCGCTCAAGCTGCCGAAGGCCGATCGCTCGATCGAGACCTACCGGTTGGCGGCCTCGCGCGCGTTTCCGGCGAAGCTCGAGGGACCGCTGAACCGCATTGCCTTCTCGGCCGTGCACACGGTCGCCGATCCCTTCGCCGACAACGACCCCTGGCTCTCGGTCGCCGTCGACTGGGACAAGACTATCGCCTTCCGCGAACATGTCTGGGACCTCGGCCTCGGCGTCGCCGAAGCGATGGACACCGCCCAGCGCGGCATGGGGCTGGACTGGCCGACCTCGCTGGAGCTGATCACGCGCTCGGTCGGCGCAGCCAAGCGGCGCAACGCGCTGGTGTTCTCGGGCGCCGGTACCGATCATCTCGCGGTTGAGGATGCGAAGACCATCGACGACGTGATCCGCGCCTACGAGGAGCAGCTCTCGGCGGTCGAGAAGGTTGGCGGTCGCATCATTTTGATGGCCTCGCGCGCGCTGGCAAAACTCGGTCGCAGCGCCGACGATTACGCCAAGGTCTATAATCGTGTGCTGTCGCAGGTCCGCGAGCCCGTCATCATCCACTGGCTCGGCGACATGTTCGATCCCGCCCTGACCGGCTATTGGGGCACCAAGGATCTCGACAAGGCGATGGACGTTGCGGTGGCCATCATCAACAACAACGCGTCTAAGGTCGACGGCGTCAAGGTTTCGCTGCTGGACAAGCAGCGCGAGATCGACATGCGCCGCCGCCTCGACAAGCGCATCAAGATGTATACCGGCGACGACTTCAATTACGCCGAGCTGATTGCGGGCGACGAACAGGGCTTCTCGCATGCGCTGCTCGGCATCTTCGATGCCATTGCGCCTGCGGCATCCTACGCGCTGTCGCGGCTGGCTGCCGGCGACGAGGCCGGCTTCCACGACGTGCTGGGGCCGACCGTGCCGCTGTCGCGGCACATCTTCAAGGCGCCGACGCGGTTCTACAAGACCGGCGTGGTGTTCATGGCCTATCTGAACGGCCACCAGGATCATTTCACCATGGTCGGCGGTCAGGAGAGCACGCGCTCCACGCTGCATCTGGCCGAGCTGTTCCGTCTCGCCGACAAGGCCGGCCTGCTCGCCAACCCCGAACTCGCGACGCAGCGGATGAAGACCGTGCTCGCCACCCACGGTATCGAATCCTGATGCGCGATTTTTCGTCCGACCATCGCTGGCTGTCGCTGAACACGGCGACCGTCCGCAAGCAGGGTGATTTGGTAGAGATCATCGATGCCTGCGCGAAGCATGGCATTCGCGCCATCGATCCCTGGCGCGACCAGGTCGCTTCCGTCGGTCTCGACCGTGCTGCGCGCGCCGTGCGCGATGCCGGTCTCGATCTCTCCGGCTATTGCCGTGGCGGCATGTTCACCTCCGACGCATCGCGCCGGGGCGAAGTGCGCGACGACAACCGCCGCTGCGTCGATGAAGCCAAGGCGCTGGGTGCATCCTGCATCGTGCTCGTCGTCGGCGGCCTGCCGCAATATTCGCGTCCGGGCAGCGAGCCGTCGAAGGACATCGTGGCGGCGCGCGGGCAGGTCGAGGAAGCCCTCGCGGAGATGCTCGACTATGCCAGGCAGGCAAAGCTGCCGCTGGCGATCGAGCCCTTGCATCCTGCCTATGCCGGCGACCGCGCCTGCGTGAATACGACGAAGCAGGCGCTCGACATCTGCGACCGGCTCGATCCTGCCCGCAGCGGCATGCTCGGCGTCGCGCTCGACGTCTATCACATCTGGTGGGATCCGGAGCTGATGGGCCAGATCGCGCGCGCCGGCAAGGATCGGTTGCTCGCGTTCCATGTCTGCGACTGGCTGGTGCCGACCAAGGACATCCTCAACGACCGCGGCATGATGGGCGACGGCGTCATCGACATCAAATCGGTGCGCAAGGCGGTCGAAGCCCAGGGCTTTGCTGGCTATTCCGAGATCGAAATCTTCTCCAACGACTGGTGGGGCAGGCCGATCGACGAGGTGCTGCGCATCTGCATCGAACGCCACAAGACGGTGGTGTAGAGTTACCAGAGGTGCGGCCTTTACGGGCTTGAGGCCTGCTGCCGCGTGTCGAAGCGGGCCTTCTGCTCACTGCTCAGCGTGGCATGGAGCTCATCTAGGCAGGGGCGCCCCGCTTGGCTGCTCGTCAGTATGGCCCGTCGAGGACACTGGCGAAGCAGCGAGCTGGTCGGAGTACCACCAATGATGAGGTGGACCGACATCAGCTTTCAGGCAGAATGTCATCATTCCGATGCCGCAGCCTCGCCACAGTCTGTGCCAGATCGGATGCGGTAATCAGTGGCATCAACGTTCAGCAGGCGCGGCGGATGTACCCATGCCTGTTGATCTTGAATGGCCCCGACGTGCAACCGTCGGGGCCATTGCTGTGATCGGCGTGACAGGGCTGGCGAGCTTTGCCGGAGGCACCGGCGTGCTTTATTGCGACTGTTCGGTGAAAAGTCAGACGATTGCGCTAACATCGATTCACCGTCAAACACCGGGCTATCACGCGTCAATTCGATCTGCGAAGCTGTGACAACACAAATGCGCTTGCAAACAAGCAAGCGCGAAGGGAGGTCCGCAGTGGATAAAGTTCGACGGTTGCGTGCGATGAGCTCACTGTGCCGCCAACAGGCCGCCTACAACAGCATGAACAAGTGGAAGCTGCTTGCAGAAGCAGAATACTGGGATCATCTGGCCGAGCTTGCGTTGTCTTCTCACTTCCAACAATGCAACGCGATCACAAGCACGAATGATGCTGAGCCGAAGACGATCTCCGCGTGAGGTCAGAAACGAGGACGTCGTTTACGTTACATGCCACTGCACCCATACAGAGGGCAGGGACATGCATGGTCTCGTCGGGCTTTGAAGCGGGACGATGACGTCGCCCGCTTCGTTCGACCGCCGCGCAAATCGCAACGAGAGAACGCGACGCCGTCCTCACGGCCGACGCAGGCAGGCTCAGGAGAAATCCTGGGTCAGGATCGTGGCGAACCGCTCCAGCGCCCAATCGACCTGGTCGCTGGTGATCACCAGCGGCGGGGCGATGCGGATCGTGTGCTCATGGGTATCCTTGGCGAGGATGCCCTTGCCCTGGAGCGCCTCGCAGTAGTGCCGGGCGCGCCCGGCCTCGGGATGCAGTTCGACCGCCAGCATTAAGCCGCGTCCGCGCACCTCGCGGATCGTGTTGGCACGAATGTCCTTCAAGCCTTCCAGAAACCGCGCGCCTTGCCTCGCCGCGTTCTCGATCATGCCTTCCTCGACCAGCACGCGCATCGCCGCACGTGCTATCGCGCAGGCCAGCGGGTTGCCGCCGAAGGTCGAGCCGTGCTGCCCGGGCTTCAAAGTCCCAAGCACGTCGTTGTTCGAAAGCACGGCCGATACCGGGTAGAAGCCGCCGGACAGGGCCTTGCCGAGCAGCGTCACGTCCGCCTCTATGCCCTCGTGCTGTTCGGCGAGAAGCTTGCCGGTGCGGCCGAGCCCGGTCTGGATCTCGTCGAGCACCAGCATCAAATTGTTGGCGGTGCAGAGCTCCCGCACTTTCGGGAAATAGCCGGCTGGAGGAATGACGACGCCGGCTTCGCCCTGGATCGGCTCGACCAGGAAGGCGACCGTGTTCGGGGTGATTGCTTGCTCCAGCGCTGCGGCGTCGCCGAACGGGATGATCTTGAAGCCCGGCGCGAACGGCCCGAAGTGCCCGTGTGTCTCGGGGTCGGTTGAGAAGCCGACGATGCCCAGCGTGCGTCCGTGGAAATTGTTGGCGCAGACGATGATCTCGGCCTGGCCGTCCGGCACGCCCTTCACCTCGTAGCCCCATTTGCGCACCGACTTGATCGCGCTTTCGACCGCCTCCGCGCCGCTGTTCATCGGCAGCACCTTGTGGGAGCCGGTGAGCGCTGCGATCTCCTCGTAGAACAAGGCGAGCTGGTCGTTGTGGAAGGCCCTCGAGGTGAGCGTCAGCCTGTGCGCCTGTTCGACCATCGCCGCCAGGATCTTGGGGTGGCAATGGCCCTGGCTGACCGCCGAGTAGGCGGAGAGGCAATCGAGATAGCGGTTGCCTTCGGTATCCCAGACCCAGACGCCTTCGCCGCGCGAGAGTACGACCCCGATCGGCGCGTAATTATGGGCCCCAAAGCGTGCTTCTGTTGCGATGAAATCAATGACCGACGAGCTCATCTGTCGTCACTCCATTGCTGCGCGCCGGGATCAAGTGACCGCGCCGGCCGCGCTCAAGCTGATGTGGGTATCAATCTGCCCGCGCGGAAGCCTTCATGTGCCCGATGCGCGGCTCGGCCTGATTTGCCCGACATGTCAGATGGTTCTGCCGAACCACAGGGTATCGCTCGTGGACCCGCCGCCTACTGTGCATGGGGTTGTTTTCGATGTTTTGTTTTGGGGCCCCTAGCCGAGCGCGCAGGGCACGCTCAGGAATCCGCGGAACCGCACCCGTCCGCCCCGCACCGGCTGCCCGCTCACGGTATAGTCCGGGAAGCGCGCCAGGAACCGTGAGATCGCAATGGCACCTTCCAGCCGCGCCAGCGCCATGCCCGCGCATTGATGCGCGCCGGTGGCAAACGCGAGGTGGCGGTTCGGCGTCCGCGCGATGTCGAAGCGTTCGGGGTCCGGGAATTGCGCGGGATCGCGGTTGGCAGCACCGATGCACAAGGTCACCGACGTCCCGGCCTCGAGCATCACGCCGCCGAGCTCGACCTTTTCCGTGGTCATGCGGTTGCCGAGCTGGTTCGAGCTTTCGTAACGCAGCATCTCCTCGACGGCGGTCTTGATCAGGTCGGGGTTGTCGATCAGGCGTTGCTTCTGGTCCGGATTGCGGTCGAGCGCGACGAGGCCGTTGCCGATCAGGTTGGTGGTGGTCTCGTGGCCGGCATTGAGCAGGAAGATGCAATTGTGCAGCAGCTCCTTCTCGGTCAGCCGCTCGCCATTCTCCTCACCCTGGATCAGTCGCGTCAGCTCGTCTCTATCGGGATTGCCGGGCTTGGCTCGCCTGCGCGCCACCAGCGTTTCGAGATAGGCGAGGAAGTCCGTCACAGCCCTGTTGCCGCGTGCGGCGACGTCTGGCGACACCACGGGCTCGAGCGCCCCGAGGATCGCCAGCGACCAGTCGCGCAGCGGTCCGCGTTCCCCGTGGGGAACGTCGAGCAGATTGCCGATCACCTCGATGGGAATGGACGCGGCGAAATCCTCGATCAGCTCGCACGCGCCTTTGGCGGCGATGGCGTCGAGCAGGCCGTCGACCAGCTTGACGAGATCGCCTTCCATCCCCGCGATCGCGCGCGGCGACAATGCGCCCATGATCAGGCGCCGCACGCGGGTGTGCGCCGGCGGGTCGTTGAAGACGAGGCTGGTGGTGTGATGCTCGTAGAGCGGCGTGTCGCCGTATTTCGGCGCGAACTCGCGCTTCTTGTCCGAGCTGAACGACTTCGTGTTCTTGTAGGTGGTGACGAGATCGTCGTAGCGGGTCAGGAACACCGTGCCGTTCGGCAGGCGCTTGACCGGTTCGTTCTCCCGCAGTGCACGATAGGTCGGGTAGGGGTTGTCGTAGAAATCAGGCGTCAGCTTCTCGAGGTCGAAGCTGGCGGCCAGCGCCTTCGCATCTGCGTTCATCCCGTTATACTCGCCGGTTAAAGCCGTTATGCCGTTTTTGTTGTTCTGGTCGGCGCATGCATGCGTCTACAGTCTTGGCATCTTAAGTCTTGGCATCTTGCTAGCCGACCGGACAGGAAAATGCACGCACGCGCTGACGCTACCGACACGGCGCCAAATTGGCCCGATGATATTTTCGCAACCTTGCAACGCTTCGACGTCCGGCAGGTGCCTTATGTGCCCGATGCCGGCCACTCGAAACTGATTGAGCGCGTGCTGGGCTCCTCCACCATGCGCGGCATTCCGCTGACGACGGAGGAGGAGGGCGTGGCCCTGCTTGCCGGCGCCTGGGCGGGCGGCCAGCGCGGCGTGCTGCTGATGCAGTCGAGCGGCGTCGGCAATTGCATCAACATGCTGTCGCTGATCCCGATCCTGCGCTTCCCCTTCCTCACGCTCGTGACCATGCGCGGCGAGTGGGGTGAGTTCAATCCGTGGCAGGTGCCGATGGGATCGACCACGCAGGGCGTGTTCGAGCTCTCGGGCGTCCAGGTGCTGCGCGCCTCCAGCGCGCCCGAGGTGCCGGCGGTGCTCGAGGCGGCTGCCTCGCAGGCCTACAACGCGCTCACGCCCACCGCCGTCCTTCTGTCGCAGCGCCTGATCGGCGCCAAGGTATTCACCAAATGAGCAAGGCCAATCTCCTCGACCGCCGCCAGGTGGTCTCCACCCTGCTGGCCAACCGCAAGGACGTCGTCGCGATCGGCGGCCTAGGGGCCTCCACCAACGACATGTGCGCCGCCGGCGACCACGCCCGCAATTTCTATCTCTGGGGCGGCATGGGCGGCGCCGCGATGATCGGCCTCGGGCTGGCGCTGGCGCAGCCAAAGCTGCCGGTGCTGGTCATCACCGGCGACGGCGAGATGCTGATGGGCCTCGGCAGCTTTGCCACCATCGGCCTGCAGAAGCCGGCCAACCTCTCGATCGTCGTGCTCGACAACGAGGCCTATGGCGAGACCGGCGGCCAGACCAGCCACACCTCGGCCGCCGCCGACCTGGTCGGCGTCGCCAAGGCCTGCGGCATCGCGGACAGCCGGTCGGTCACGACCATGGCCGAGGTCGAGGCCTTCGCTAGAGCCGTCCACGACGTCTCGGCGGGGCCGCGCTTTGTCAATGTTAAGATCGATAACGCCAGCCTCGAGCGGATCCTCCCCACCCGGGACGGCACCTACATCGTCAACCGGATCCGCGGCGACCTCGGCTTCCAGCCGATCTAGGTCGGCCCCGCTCGTCATGGGGCCTGCGAGCACGATTATGCTCGCGGGCCGTGCAGTCGCGACTGATTTCCACTGATTTTACAACGCATTCTGGTTGCGATGCAGCATAGTGCTTGACTTTTGCGTGGGTGAGTGCTTACTCACTAGCATGAGCTCATTGCGAATGACGAGCGACCTGAGGCGTCAATTGATCCTCGGCGCCGCGAAACGCTGCTTTGCCCGACACGGCTATACCGGCACCACGACCAAGAGCGTGGCGGCCGCCGCTGCCATTTCCGAAGCGCTGCTGTTCAAGCACTTCCCGTCCAAGGCGGCGCTCTACGCCGAAATCCTCAGCGACGAATGTGAGGCGGACCCGGCCTTGATGGAGCTGCTCGAGCGGGAGCCGTCGACGGCGGCCCTGGTCGAGCTGATCCGCGGCATGGTCGAGCATTTTCTCGAGGTCGCCGACGGGCCGGACCAGGAAGAGGCGCAGCGCCTGCGACTGATGGCCACGAGCCATTTGGATGATGGCGAATTCGCCCGTCTGCTATATGCCAAGATCGAGAAGCTGATCGGGGCGGTCTTCGTCACCTCGCTCGAGCGCGCGGTGGCCAGCGGTGACGCGCGGCCGTTCAGCGGCGATCCGCTCAACCTGTTCTGGTTCGCGCATCACACGGTGATGATGGCTGCGCTGACCAGGCTGCCGGCCACGCCTTGCCTCGCTTACGGCAAGGCTGGCGACCTCGAGCGGCAGCTCTGTGAGTTTCTCCTGAGGGGTATCGGACTTAACGACGCCGCAATTGCTTCGCATTTGGGCCGCGATCAGGCCGCGGATGCGGGCAAGCCGGCGATTGCAGAAAGTGCATGACATGAACATCGTAGCCGAACACAAGATTTCGGGCGAACCGATCGACAACAAGGCTCCCAAGCGTCCGGTCCGGCCGGTGCTCTGGTTCATCATCGTCGGCGCGCTGCTCGCTGCGCTCGTCGGTGGTCTCGTCTGGTTCAATTATTTCCGTGGCCAGATGATCAAGCAGTTCTTCGCCAACAATAAGCCGCCGCCGACGGCCGTCAGCGCGGCCGAGGCCAAGTCCGAGGTGGTGCCGAACCTGCTGACCGCAGTCGGCGGTCTCGCCGCCGTTCACCAGGTCGACGTCAGCGCCGACGTCAACGGCCGCGTCACCGAGATCAAGTTCGAGCCGGGTACGCATGTCGAGGCCGGCACGCCACTGGTGCAGTTCTTCGACATGCCGGAGCAGGGCGACCTCGCCAATTACAAGGCGCAGGCTACCGTCGCGCAGCTCTCGCTCGACCGCGCCAAGCAGCTGGCTTCGCGCCAGTTCGGTCCGCAGGCGACCGTCGACAACGCGCAGGCCGCCTACGACCAGGCGCTGGCGGGCATCGCCAAGACCGAGGCGGTGATCTCGCAGAAGCTGGTGCGTGCGCCGTTCTCCGGCGATCTCGGCGTCCGCAAGGTCGAGGTCGGCCAATATCTGACGGCCGGCACGGCGATCGTCTCGCTGACCGACCTGTCGGAGCTGTGGGCCAACTTCACCGTGACGGAAAAGGATTCCGGCAGCCTCAAGGTCGGCCAGCTGGTCCGCTTGAAGGTCGACGCCTATCCGGGCCGCACCTTCGAGGGCAAGATCACCACGATCGAGCCGCAGATCGCTACCGACACCCGCAACATCCGCGTGCAGGCCACGATCGCCAATCCCGAGAAGATCCTGAAGCCCGGCATGTTCGTGACCACGACGGTGGTGCTGCCGGAGAAGCCGGCGGTGATCACCGTTCCCGAAACGGCGGTCGACTACACGCTGTACGGTGACTCCGTGTTCGTGATCACCGAGAAGAAGGAAGAGGACGGCAAGACCAGCCTCTCCGCGGTGCGCACCTTCGTGCAGACCGGCAACCGCGTCGAAGGCCGCGTCGAGATCGTCAAGGGTCTCAAGGCGGGCGACAAGGTCGTCGCAGTCGGCCAGCTCAAGCTGCAATCGGGTGCGGCGGTGTCGATCTCGACCGACCCCGCTCCGCAGATCCCGGCGCAGCCGCCCCGCTACTGATTCCAATACATCCAAGTGATCCGGCCTGGCCGGATCACTTTTCTTGAGACAAAGAAATCGAGATCGCCGCGATGCGCTTTACCGATATTTTCATCAAACGCCCGGTCCTGTCGGTCGTGGTCAGCCTGCTGATCCTGCTGATCGGCCTGCGCGCGGCGATGGTGCTGCCGATCCGGCAATATCCGAAGCTTTCGAACACGGTCATCAACATCACGACCGTCTATCCCGGCGCGTCCGCCGACCTGATCCAGGGCTTCATCACCACGCCGATCGAGCAGGCTGTCGCCTCCGCCGAAGGCGTCGACTACATGACCTCGTCCTCGGTGCTCGGCACCTCGACGATCCAGGTCTACATCAAGCTGAACTTCGATCCGAACCAGGCGCTCACCGAGGTGCTGGCCAAGACGAACTCGGTCAAATACCTGATCCCGAAGGAATCGAACGACCCGATCGTCACCAAGACCACGGGCCAGACCACGGCCGTGATGTATCTCGGCTTCTCCTCCGAGGAGCTGTCGGGCTCGGCGATCTCGGACTATCTGACGCGCGTGGTGCAGCCGGTGCTGTCGACCGTCGACGGCGTCGCCTCGGCCGATATTCTCGGCGGCCAGACCTTTGCGATGCGGCTGTGGCTTGATCCCATGAAGATGGCCGGCCGGAACGTGTCGTCGGCCGATGTCGCGGCCGCGATCACGGCCAACAACTTCCAGTCCGCGGCGGGCCAGACCAAGGGCTATCTGATCGTCTCCAACATCTCGACCAACACCAGCCTCACCGACGTCAACCAGTTCAGGAAGATGATCGTGAAGGCCAAGGACGGCGGCTTCGTCCGGATGGAGGACATCGCCACCGTCGAGCTCGCCGCGCAGAGCACCGATGCGAGCGTCGCTTTTAACGGCGAGCGTGCGATCTTCATCGGCGTGAACGCGACGCCGCAAGGCAATCCGCTGACGTTGGTCAAGGGCGTGCGGGCACTGTTCCCGGAACTCGAGCGCAACCTGCCACCCTCGATGAAGATGAAGGTCGCCTACGATTCGACCAAGTTCATCCAGTCCTCGATCGACGAGGTGGAGAAGACGCTGGGCGAAGCCGTGATCATCGTGATCGTGGTGATCTTCCTGTTCCTGGCCTCGCTGCGCTCGGTCATCATCCCGGTCGTCACCATCCCGCTGTCGATGATCGGCGTCTGCACCCTGATGCTGGCACTGGGCTTCAGCTTCAACCTGCTGACCCTGCTCGCGATGGTGCTCGCGATCGGCCTCGTGGTCGACGATGCCATCGTGGTGGTAGAGAACATCCATCGCCACCTTGAGGAGGGGAAGACACCCGTGCAGGCGGCGATGGAGGGCGCGCGCGAGATCGTCGGCCCCGTCGTATCGATGACCATCACGCTCGCGGCGGTGTACGCTCCGATCGGTTTCCTCGGGGGCCTCACCGGTTCGCTGTTCCGCGAGTTCGCCTTCACGCTCGCGGGCTCCGTGATCGTATCCGGCGTGATCGCGCTGACGCTGTCGCCGATGATGTGCTCGGTGCTGCTGAAGAACACCGAAGAGGGCCGTTTCGCCAAGCTGGTCAACCGTGTGTTCGGCGCGATGACGCGCTGGTATGGCCGCAGGCTCGACCGCTCGCTGGACTACAAGGCGATCACCGGCCTGTTCGCGATCACGATCCTCGGCCTCGTCGGCTTCCTCTACATGCACACGTCGAAGGAGCTGGCGCCCGAGGAAGACCAGGGCATCGTGTTTGCGGTGACCAAGGCGCCGAAATACGCCAACATCGACTATGTCGATTTCTACGGTGACAAGCTCGACAAGGAATTCCAGAAGTTCCCCGAGACCGATTTCCGCTTCGTGCTGAACGGCATCAACGGCCCGCAGGGCGGCATCGCGGGTTTGCTGCTCAAGCCTTGGGAGGAGCGCAAGCGGTCGTCGATCCAGTTGAAGCCGCTGGTGCAGGCCGAACTCTCCAAGATCGAGGGCGTGCAGGCCTTTGCGTTCAACCTGCCGCCGCTGCCGGGCGGTCCGGGCGGTCTGCCGGTGCAGATGGTCATCAACTCGACCGCAGGCTACCAGACCGTCTACGAGCAGATGGAGAAGCTGAAGGATGCTGCGCGCAAGAGCGGCATGTTCATCGTCTCCGACAGCGACCTCGCCTACAACCAGCCGAACGTTCAGGTCACGATCGACCGCAGCAAGGCGCAGGATCTCGGCGTCAACATGCAGAACCTCGGCTCTACGCTCGCGGTGCTGCTCGGCGGCAACTACATCAACCGCTTCAATCTCGAAGGCCGGTCCTACCAGGTGATCCCGCAGGTGCCGCGCGGCCAGCGGCTCTCGCCGGAATCGCTCGGCGGCTATTATGTGACGACCAACACCGGCCAGCAGCTCCCGCTGTCGACCGTGGTGTCGATCAAGACCAAGACCGATCCGAACTCGTTGACCCACTATAATCAGCTCAACTCGGCCACGTTCTCGGCCGTGCCGATGCCGGGTGTGACAGTGGGTGCGGCAGTGGACTTCCTCGAAGGTGAAGCCAAGAAGCTGCCCGCGGGTTTCAGCCACGATTACCTGGCCGACTCCCGGCAATATGTGCAGGAAGGCAACCAGCTCGCGATCACCTTCGGCTTCGCGCTGATCATCATCTTCCTGGTGCTGGCGGCGCAGTTCGAGAGCCTGCGTGACCCGTTCGTGATCATGATCTCGGTGCCGATGGCGATCGTCGGTGCGTTGATCCCGCTGTTCTTCGGCATGGCGACCATGAACATCTACACCCAGGTCGGTCTGCTCACCCTGGTCGGCCTGATCACCAAGCACGGCATCCTGATGGTGGAGTTCGCCAACGAGCTCCAGATCAAGGAGCGGCTCGACCGCCGCTCGGCGATCGAGATGTCGGCCCGCATCCGTCTGCGACCGATCCTGATGACCACGGCCGCGATGGTGACCGGCCTGATCCCGCTGCTGACCGCCACCGGCGCCGGCGCGGCCAGCCGCTTCTCGATCGGTCTGGTCGTCGTTGCCGGCATGTCGATCGGCACGCTGTTCACGCTGTTCGTGCTGCCCGCGGTCTACGTGGTGCTGGCGACCGACCACCGCGCGGCGGCCGATTCCGACCGGAACAAGCAGCTCAACGAGCTCGACCTCGGTTCCAAGGCGCTGCGGCCGACCTGAGGCCGGACGCGAGCCAATCCGAGGGCGGCAGCGGAGGGGTCCGCTGCCGCCCTTTTTCATTGGGGGCGGCACCAGTTCTGACGCCAGGGCCGCAGTCACAGGCCGGGCCCTCGGCGGCGCAGGCGAGAGACAAGGTCGGGTCTTCTTGCTAGGTTCCGGGGGATGACTCTCTCCCTCCATCCCGACACCCCGCAAGCCAGGACGTCGCCGAGCACGGCCGCGGATCGCGTCGCGCCCGGTGAAGGCGCGGGGCGGGGGATCAGGACCCGGCTGTTTGCCAAATATGTCGCGCTGTTCGTGGCGGTCGTCGCCATCGCGTTGCTGGCCAACGGCCTGTTCGAGGTCTTTTTCTATTACCGCGAGCACAAGGCCTCGCTGATCCGGGTCCAGCACGAGCAGGCCGAGGCGGCTGCGGCCAAGATCGGGCAGTTCGTCAAGGAGATCGAGAGCCAGCTCGGCTGGACCACGCAGCTGCCCTGGTCGGCCGGCTCGATCGAGCAGCGCCGGTTCGACGCGCTGCGGCTGCTGCGCCAGGTGCCGGCGATCACCGAGCTCGCCCAGGTCGATGCGTCGGGCAGGGAGCGGCTGCGGGTGTCGCGGCTCGCGATGGACGCGATCGATAGCGGGATCGACCTGTCCGACGACCCCAAATTCACCCAGGCGGTCGCGCACAAGGTATTCTATGGGCCGGTCTACTTTCGCAGGGACTCCGAGCCCTACATGACGCTGGCACAGGCCGGGTCGCGCAAGGACGCCGGCGTCAGCATCGCGGAGGTCAATCTGAAGCTGATCTGGGACGTCGTGTCCCAGATCAAGGTCGGCAAGGGCGGGCACGCCTACGTCGTCGGCCCGGAAGGGCGGCTGATCGCGCATCCCGACATCAGCCTGGTGCTGCGCAATACCGACATGTCGAACCTGGCACAGGTGCGCGCCGCGCTGGCAGGCGGTGGCACGATGAGCGACGCACTGTCCGAAGCGCGCAACATCCAGGGACAGAAGGTGCTGACCGCGTCGGCCCCGATCGAGCCGATGCACTGGACCATGTTCGTCGAGCTCCCGGTGGAGGAGGCCTATGCGGCGCTCTATGCCGCGCTGGAGCGGCTCGCATTGGTGCTGCTCGCAGCGTCGGTCTTCGCGGTGCTGGCCGGGATGTTCCTGGCGCGCCGCATGGTCGGACCGATCCAGGCGCTGCGCAGCGGCGCCGAGCGGATCGGCGGCGGCGATTTCGCCCAGCGCATCTCGATCAAGACCGGCGACGAGCTGGAAGGGCTCGCGGATCAGTTCAACCACATGGGCGAGCGCTTGCAGGAATCCTATGCCGGCCTCGAGAACAAGGTCGAGCAGCGCACCGCCGAATTGCGCGAATCGCTCGAGCAGCAGACGGCGACCGCCGAAATCCTCTCGTCGATGAGCGGATCGATGCACGACACCAAGCCGGTGTTCGATGCCATCGTCAGAAACCTGCTGCGGATGTTCGATACTCGCTTTGCGGTGGTCCAGACCGTCCAGGACGGGATCGTCCAGATGCCGGCGGCAGACGGCCAGCCTGGCTTCGAGCGGCTGACCGAGCGATATCCGCGCCCGCTGGCCGACGACACGATCGGCGGGCTCGCGATCCTGTCCAAGCAAACCGTGCAGTTCCAGCCGGTCCTTGGCAATCCCTCGGCTCCGGCCACGACGAAGGAGTTTGCGCGAGACTTCGGGTTCAATTCGGTCTTGTTCACACCGATGCTCCTGAGAGACAAGGTGATCGGGGCGATCGGCGTCGCTCGGGTGGAGGCGGTCGCCTTCGACGAAAAGCAGATCGCGCTGATTGCCTCGTTTGCCAACCAGGCCGTTATCGCGATCGAGAATACGCGCCTGCTGAACGAGCTTCGCATGCGTACGCGCGAGCTGTCGCAATCTCTCGACGATCTTCGCACCGCCCAGGATCGTCTGGTCCAGACCGAGAAACTTGCATCGCTCGGCCAGCTCACGGCCGGCATCGCGCACGAGATCAAGAACCCGCTCAACTTCGTCAACAATTTCTCCTCGGTCTCGACCGAGCTGATCGACGAGCTCAACGAGGTCCTGCAATCGACCGCGCTCGACGACAAGTCCAGGGAAGAGGTCGGCGAGCTGACCGCTATGCTCAAGGGCAATCTCGAGAAGGTGGTGCAGCACGGTAAGCGCGCCGACTCCATCGTCAGGAACATGCTGCTGCACTCGCGCCAGGGCTCCGGCGAGCATCGCCCCGTCGACATCAATGCGGTGGTGGAGGAGAGCCTCAATCTCGCCTATCACGGCGCGCGCGCCGAACGGCCCGCATTCAACGTCACGCTCGAGCGCGCCTTCGATCCCGCTGCAGGCATGGCAGACATCTATCCGCAGGAGATCACGCGCGTTCTTCTCAACCTGATCTCGAACGGCTTCTATGCCGCGGCCAAGCGCAAGGGAGACGCGGCGGGAGGTTTCGAGCCGACCTTGAGCGCGACAACCAGGAGCCTCGGCGACAAGGTCGAGATCCGGATCCGCGACAACGGCACCGGCATTCCGCCCGAGGTGAAGGAGAAGCTGTTCAGCCCGTTCTTCACGACTAAGCCGGCCGGCGAGGGCACCGGGCTCGGCCTGTCCATGAGCCACGACATCGTGGTGAAGCAGCACGGCGGCACCATCGACGTGAAGACCGACCCCGGTGTATTCACCGAATTCATCATCACGCTGCCGCGGACGATGGCAGCGGACGACACTCCCGGAGGCAAGACTTGAACGTTTATATCCTGGTCGTCGATGACGAGCCCGACGTCGAGCCGCTGTTCAGGCAGCACTTCCGGCGCGACCTGCGTGCCGGCCGGTTCCAGATGGAGTTTGCGCCCTCCGCGGCCGATGCGCTGAGGCGCGCCGCCGAGGTCCGCGACCCCTCGCTGATCCTGATCCTGTCCGATATCAACATGCCCGGCATGAGCGGGCTCGACATGCTGCCGAAGGTGCGCGCCGACTATCCGCACATTCCGGTCATCATGATCACCGCCTATGGCGACGCCGAGACGCGCCGGAAGGCGATCGAGCGCGGCGCCCACGGGCTCCTGACCAAGCCGATCGATTTTGCGCTGCTGCGTCAAGAGATCGATACGAGGCTCGAGCAAGCCGCATGACCGCGACCATCCTCTTTGTCGACGACGAGCCGGACCTCGAAGCACTGATCCTGCAGAAGTTCCGCAGGCAGATCCGCGACGGGCAACTCGCTCTCATGTTCGCCCGCGACGGCATCGAGGCGCTGGAGGCGCTGGAGCAGAATCCGCATGTCGACATGGTGGTCTCCGACATCAACATGCCGCGGATGGACGGATTGTCGCTGCTGGCGAAGCTGCAGGAGGCCGAAGTGAAGAAGTCCACCATCATCGTCTCGGCCTATGGCGACATGAGCAACATCCGCACCGCCATGAACCGCGGCGCGTTCGACTTCCTGACCAAGCCGATCGATTTCGCCGACCTGGAAACCACGATCCAGAAAACCATCCGCCACGTGGAGATGTTGCGCGACGTGCGGCAGCGCCAGGCGGAGGCCGAGCGCGCCCATGCCGCGCTGTCGCGCCATTTCTCGCCGCAGCTCGCCAAGCGCCTTGCAGCGAGCGGCGAGAGCGACGGCATCGAAGTGCAGTGGCGCGAGGTCGCGACCATCTTCACCGATATCACCGGCTTCACCTCGCTGGTCGAGAGTGCGCCGCCGGAGACGCTCGGCATGCTCCTCAACGAATATGTGGGCGGCATGACCGAGATCGCCTTCACCCATGAGGGGACGGTCACCAAGATCATCGGCGATGCGATCCAGGTGCTTTTCAACGCACCCGGCGACCAGCCGGACTATGCGACGCGCGCGGTCGCCTGTGCGCATGATCTCGACGTCTGGGCCGAGGCGTTTTCGGCGCGCTGGAGGGCAAGGGGCGTGAGTTTCGGAACGACCCGCATCGGCGTCCATGCCGGTCCCGCGCTGGTCGGCAATTTCGGCGGTAATCGCTTCTTCGACTACACCGCTTACGGTGACACCATCAACATCGCGGCACGGCTGGAAGCCGCCAACAAGCAGTTGGGGACGCGCATCTGCGTCAGTGCCACCGTGGCGAAGGAGGCCGATAATTTCCGCGGCCGGCCTGTCGGCGAGCTCATGCTGCGCGGACGCAGCGAACCGCTGCGCGCGTTCGAGCCGCTGCCGCAGCAGAAGTTCGAGGCGCCGGAGACGGCGCAATATTCCGACGCCTTTGCCAAGATGGAGGCCGGCGATGCCGCGGCCATGCCGGCCTTTGCCGCGCTGGTCGGCATGCACGCCGACGATTCGTTGGCCGGTTTTCACCTGAAGCGCCTGCTCAACGGCGCCAAGGGCATTCGCATGCAACTGGAATAGGAGCTCGTTATGGTCAGTGAATTCTCCGCCGGCAATTATCGTTTCATCCCGTCCGTGTTCCAGTATTCGGCCGGTGCCGCCGCGGATGCGGGCTACGAGATCGAGCGCGTCCGGTTCGATCGCCTGGTGCCGCTGGCCGAAGGTTTTGCGCTGGCCGCGAAATTCATCCAGGAGGCCGGGCGTCCGCTGACGGCGTTCTGCGCCTGCGAACTGCGCTCGCCGGCGGCCTTCAGCGAAGAGGGCTTTCGCGCGTTCAACCTGCACTACGTAAAGACACTGTCGGAATGGGGCATCTTCGACGGCACCACCAATCCGGTGGCGCGCAGCAATGTCTGTCCGGAGATCGATCCGCCGTCCGAGCCCTCGTTCTACGCGTTCTCCTTCACGCGCCCGTCGCGCTCGGGAGCGCCCAGCTTCGTCATCGCCGGCGGCGCCGAGGCCCGCGAGGGCAGCGGCACCTATGTCGAGCGCACCGTGCGCTACCGCGATCTCAGCCCGGAGGGTTTGCGCGAGAAGGTGCGATTCACCACCACGTCGCAGATGGAAAACCGGATGACGGCTTTCGGCTTCGGCTGGAAGGACACGACCGGCGTGCAGGCCTATTCGGTGCACGACTTCCACCACGCGCTGGTGGATGAGCTGGTCCGCCGCGGTGCGCTACGCTCCGGCCTGACCTGGCATTTCGCGCGGCCCCCGGTGGTCGATCTCGAATATGAGATGGACTGCCGCCGGGTGCTGCGGGAAGTGGTGATCTAGCGCTGCCTTGGGTCGAGCGCGTCGCGCAGGCCGTCGCCGAGCAGATTGAGCGACAGCACCACCAGGAAGATCGCAAGTCCCGGCCAGATCGCCATCCACGGCGCCTGGGTCAGGAAGCGCTGGGCCGCGTTGAGCATGCTGCCCCAGGACGGCGCCGGCGGCTGCTGGCCGAGACCGAGGAAGGACAGCGCGGCCTCGGCGATGATGGCCGCTGCGATGGAGAGCGTGGCCTGCACCAGCAACGACGGCAGGATGTTCGGCAGGATGTGCGAGATCGCGATCCGCCACGGCGGATTGCCGAGCGCGCGCGCGGCCTCGACATAGTCCTCGGCCTTGACGCTCAGCACCTGGCCGCGGGTCAGGCGGATGAAGATCGGGGTTGCCGAGATGCCGATCGCGATCATGGCATTGCCGAGGCTCGGACCGAGGAAGGCGGCGAGCGCAATCGCCAGGATCAGGAACGGGCAGGCCAGCATCGCATCGGTGATCCGGCTGATCAGCGCGTCGACAAAGCCGCCGCGATAGCCGGCGAGCAGGCCGAGCGGCACGCCGATGCCGAGCGCGATCGCCACCGAGATCAGGCCCGCCATCAGCGAAGCCCGCGCGCCGTAGACGATGCGGCTCAGGATGTCGCGGCCGAGCTCGTCGGTGCCGAACCAGTGCGCTGCGGTCGGCGGCTTGCGCACCAGGCTCCAGCTCGTCGCGATGGGATCGTAGGGTACGACCAGCGGCGCAAGGACCGCAAGCAGGATGAACGCCGTGATCACGACGAGCCCGAACACGGCGGCCTTGCGCTTGAACAGGCGCCGCCGCGCGCGGCGCGCCGGGCTGTCGAGCTCGTAACTTTGCGTGGCGGGGGCGGCTGGCAGCGCTGCGTCGGTCATCGCCTCACCCCCTCAGCCGCGGATTGACGAGGACGTAGGCGATATCGGCCACGAGGTTCAGCGTGATGTAGACGGTGGCGGTCACCAGCACCACGCCTTGCACCACCGCGTAGTCGCGGTTGAACACGGCATCCACGATCAGCTTGCCGAAACCGGGAATGGAGAAGATCTGCTCGGTCAGCACAGCGCCAGACAGCAGCGTGCCGAGCTCGAGCGCGCCGAGCGTGATGATCGGCGTCAGCGCGTTGCGCATGGCGTGCTTGAGGATGACCGAGCGCTCGGAGAGACCTTTCGCACGCGCGGTGCGGACATAATCGCTCTCCAGCACCTGGAGCATGGCGCTGCGGGTATGCCGCATCAGGATCGCGGAGATCGCGTTGCCGAGCACGAAGGCGGGCATGATGGTGGCGGCAAGGCTGGCGCGCCAGTTCTCGGTGAGCGGCACATAGCCCGAGGCCGGCAGCCAGCCGAGCTCGATCGAGAACAGGAAGATCAAGAGGATTCCGAGCCAGAAGTTCGGCGTCGAGATGCCCCACAGGGCGAAGAGATTGGCGCCATAGTCCCAGGCCGTGCCCTTCTTCACCGCGGAGACGATGCCGGCGGGGATGCCGATGAAGAACGCGATCAGGATCGCCATCGAGCCGAGCTGAAGCGTCACCGGCAGCTTCTGCGCGATCAGCTCGCGCACCGGCATCTTGTTGCGCAGGGACTCGCCGAAATTGCCTGTCAGCACGCCCTTGAGCCAGTAGACGTATTGCACCGGGATCGGCTGATCGAGCTTGTATTGCTGGCGGATCTGCTCGATCACGGCGGGATCGCGCTCCTCGCCGGCCATCACCAGCGCGGGATCGCCCGGGAGCAATTGCTGCAGCGAGAAGATCAGCACCGACACGAAGAACAATGTCGGCACGATCTGCGCGATGCGGCGGGCGAGGAAGTTCAGCATGGCGCGACCCGTGTCCCGGGCGCTGCGCAACATGCAATGTTGCGCTGCTGAACCGGGACCCAATGGCCGGAGCGCTTGACCGCTGTGGGTCCCGGCTCTGCGGTGCAGCGCTCGCGCGCTGCGCCGCGTCCGGGACGCGCACTCATCATCGGGCCCGTCACTTGAACTTCAGCCCGACCACGCGCACCAGCCCGTCGGGCATCTGACGATAGCCTTCGAGCTTCTTCGTGTGTGCGATCAGCAGCGTGCGGTGGTAGATGTAGATGATCGGCAGATCGTCGAGCAGGATCTTGGTCAGCTTCTCGTAGATCGCCTTGCGCTCCTCGACGTTGGACGTCATGCGTCCGTCTTCCAGCAGCTTGTCGGCCTCCGGGTTCGAATAGACGCCGTCGTTCTGCGGCGCCTTGCTGCGCATGAAGATGTAGGAATTGCCGTCGGGATCGATGCGGCCGCTCCAGTTGATCTGGAACACCTGGAACTCGCCGGACTGGGCCTGCTTGAAGGTGGTCGCGAACTCGACCGCGCGGATCTTGATGTCGAAGCCTGCCTCCGCGGCCATCGACTGGACCACCTGGGCGACGGCTTCGTTCTCCGCGCCTTTGGGGATCATGTAGTCGACGGTCACGGGCGTGGTGACGCCGGCTTCCTTCAGGAGCGCCTTGGCCTTGGCGACGTCGCGGCCGCGGACCGGGAAGGCCTTCTGGTAATAGGGATGTTTCGGGCTGACCCATTGATTGCCGGGTGTGAACTCGCCGTTGAAGACGACCTGGTTGATCGCTTCGCGATCGATCGACAGGTCGAGCGCCTGGCGGACTTTCGCCGACTGGCTCAGGGGGCCCTTGGTCTTGTCGTTGCCGATGTTGACGGTCAGGCCGAGATAGCCGAGCTCCGGCGCGGTCGACAGCACGAGGCGGGAATCGGCGCGGACATCCTTGATGTCGGTGGCGAGCACACGCTCGATCAGGTCGAGCCCGCCGGACTTGAGGTTGGCGAGGCGCACGGTGGCATCGACGATCGGCAGGAACACGACGCGGTCGATGTGGATGTTGTCCTTGTTCCAGTAGTCGGCGAACTTCTCGAACACCATGCGGTCCTGCTGGACGCGCTCGACGAACTTGTACGGACCGGCGCACACCGGATGCAGGCCGAACTTGTCGCCGGCCTCCTTGGCCGCCTTGGGCGACACCATCATGCCGGAGCGGTCGGTGAGCTGGGCGATCAGCGGCGAGTAGGGCGTCTTCAGCACCAGCTTGATGGTGAGGGGATCGACCACCTCGACATGGTCGACGCTGGCGAGCTCGGATTTGCGGAACGAGGTCGGCAGCGTCATGTGACGCTCGAGCGAGAATTTCGCGGCTTCGGCATCCAGCGGCTCGCCGTCGTGGAATTTGACGCCAGGCCGCAGCTTGATGGTCATCTCCTTGCCGTCAGCCGACGTTTCGTGGGACAGCGCGAGCTGCGGCACGATGTTGAGCTTCTCGTCGATGTCGAACAGCTTGTCGCAGAACGCGGAGAAGACGATACGGCCGACATAGGTGCGGCCGATGCTCGGATCGAGGATGTCCGGGTCCTCGGCGATGCCGATGCGAAGCGTGGTCTGGGCTTGGGCTGTGCCCACGAGCGACGTCAGCAGGGCCGACGCCAGGATTGCCAAACGCATGAAACTCATCGCTCTCAACCTCTGTTTAGCGGCTATCCGGGATCGGTCCCCAATGGACTAACCCCGCTGCCGCGCGCTGCTTCCGGGCCGCCGCTGAAGGCGGCGACCAATTTTTCAAGGATCGGCGAGAAACCGCCGTCGGACGGGACGATCGCCGCGGAGGACGGCAGTTCCGACGTTCGGTGGCAGGCCGTTGCATGTCCGATGCCATCCGGCACGAGCTGCGGCATTTCACTGCGGCAGCGCTCGATCACATAGGGGCAGCGGGTGTGGAAGCGGCATCCTCTCGGCGGGTTGAGCGCGCTGGGGATCTCCCCCTGCAGCACAATGCGGCTGCGCTTTGCCCGCGGTTTGGGCACGGGGATCGCGGACAGCAGCGCCCGGCTATAGGGATGACGCGGTGTGGCGAACAAATCGCCGGCATCGGCTTCCTCGACGATCTGGCCGAGATTCATCACGGCGACGCGGTCGGCGATGTGCTTGACCACGGCGAGGTCGTGCGAGACGAAGATATAGGCGAGGCCGAGCCGGTCCTGCAGCTCGCGCAGCAGGTTCAGGATCTGCGAGCGGATCGAGACATCGAGCGCCGAGACCGGTTCGTCGCAGATGATCAGCTTCGGCTCGACCGCGAGCGCGCGGGCGATCGCGATACGCTGGCGCTGGCCGCCGGAGAATTCGTGCGGATAGCGCCGGGCGAGCCGCGGCTCGAGGCCAACCAGCCGCAGGATCTCCGCGACGCGCTCGGCCCGCTGCACCGGCGGAACGAGATCGTGCAGCGCCAGCGGCTCGGTCAGGATCTGGCCGACCGTCATGCGCGGATTGAGCGAGGCGTAGGGGTCCTGGAAGATGATCTGCGCCTCGCGGCGGAATTTTCGCAGCGCGTCGGCATCGAGCGAGAGAAGGGCGCGGCCGTCGAAGCGTATCGCGCCAGCGTCCGGCTCGATCAGCCGCAGCACCAGGCGGCTGACGGTGGATTTGCCGCAGCCGGATTCGCCGACCAGCGCCAGCGTCTTGCCGGCGTCGAGCGAAAAGGATACGCCGTCGACGGCCTTCACATGCGCCAGCGCGCGGCCGAACAGCGAGCGCTCGGCGACGAAATGCTTGACCAGGCCGTTGACCTCAAGGAGCGTCGTCATCGGCCTTGCTCCCCGCGAATTCCCATCTCGTGTCCCGGGCGCGGCGCAACGCGAAGTGTTGCGACGCTGAACCGGGACCTAGATTGTTGTTGCATGGGCCCCGGTTCAGCAGCGCACCACGGCGCTTCGCTTGTACTGCGCTGCGCCCGGGGAACGAGAGGAGGGAGCGCGGCCATCACGACACCAACAGTTCGAGCGGTGCGCGGATGCAGCGCGAGAGGTGGCCGGGGCTGATCTCGACCAGTGGCGGCGGCGCCGTCGTGCAGGCGTCCAGCACGAACGGACAGCGCGCAGCGAAGCGGCAGCCGGCAGGCGGCTGCGCCATGTTCGGGACCATGCCCTCGATCGTCGCCAGTTGCTCGGTACGGTGGTCGAGCCGCGGGATCGAGCCGAGCAGGCCGACAGTGTAGGGATGCTGCGGCATGGAAAACAGCTCGTCCACCGGCGCGCGTTCGACGATCTCGCCGGCATACATCACCGCGACCTCGTCGCAGACTTCGGCGACGACACCGAGATCGTGCGTGATCAGGATGATGGCGGCGCCGCTCGCAGCCTTCAATTCGCGCATCAGCTCGAGGATCTGGGCCTGCAGGGTGACGTCGAGCGCGGTGGTCGGCTCGTCGGCGATCAGGAGGCGCGGATCGCAGGCGAGTGCCATCGCGATCATCACGCGCTGGCGCATGCCGCCGGAGAGCTTGTGCGGATATTCGTCGATCCGCCGCTCCGGCGAGGGAATGTGGACGCGGCGCAGGAGCTCGATCGCCCGCTCGCGCGCGCCCTTCCGCGAGCCGCCGCGATGACGCAAGATCGTCTCGATGATCTGGTCGCCGATGGTGAAGCTCGGATTGAGCGAGGTCATCGGCTCCTGGAAGATCATCGCCAGCCGGTTGCCGCGCAGGTCGCGCAGGGTCTGGTCTGGCGTCTGCAGCAGGTCAAAGCCGTCGAAGCGGATCGCACCCGATATTTCCGCGCTCTGCTTCGGCAACAGGCCCATGATCGCCAGCGACGTCACGCTCTTGCCGCAGCCGGATTCGCCGACGAGGCCGAGGGTTGCGCCATTGGCGACGCTGAGATCGACGCTGTCGACCGCGTGTGTGATGCGGCCGTCGTCGCCGTGGAAGCGGATGCGCAGATCCTTGATCTCGATGAGGGGGCTCGTGCTCATGCTTGTCTTGCGCGCGCGGCGGCGATGGTGGCCTCGATGACGCTGCGATCGGTGTTGCCGGCCGGGTTTTGCCGCGTCGGCATGGAGGGACGGAAATGCACCCAGAGCTCCTGGCTGACGCGTTCGAGCCGTTCGAGCTCGCCGAGCGGATCGGGATGATCGTCGGCGCGAATGTCCAGCGCCGGCCATTCCTCCTCGCCGTGGATCAGCAGCGCGGCGGACTGCTTGCCGCGCTTGTCGCCGCCGGCGGCTTCGCCGGCGCGCATCGCCGCGAGCAGGCGGCGCGGAAAGGGCAGGCTGTCATTGGCGATGTAGGTCTTTGCGGTCTCGTCGAGCACGTCGGCGCCTGCCAGCATGTTGCCGGCGATCGAGAAGCCGCTGCCGGCGACGTGGCCGCACCAGTCGACGCAGTCGCGCCCGGTATGCGCCGCGATCTCGCCGCTGGCGTCCATGATGTGGAGCTGGCGGCTTTCGCGGCCATCGTCGGTCGCCAGCAGCGTGGCGAGCACGTCATGGACGTTGAGGCCCTCGCGCAAGAGCTTGACGCCGTCGATGCCGTAATAGGGATTGACGAAGGCCTGGGTCGCGATCGCGCCGAGTCCGGCGGCGATATAGGGCACGCGCGCGCCGACCGCGAAGAAGCGGGTCGCAACCGCGATGCCGAACTGGCCGGTGGCAGGGTCTCGCGCGATGATCGACCAGGTCATGTGCTGCCTTCAACGTCCCGCGGCGTAGCCTTGCATGCCGCGCGGATTGGCGGCGGCACGCCGGCGTACGCCGACGCGCGAGGCCGCGGTGAGACGGCCTTCCGACCAGTCGGGGCCGACCTCGACGATGTGCCCGCGTTCGCGCAGGCTCTCGATGGTCGCCTTCGGCACGCGGTTCTCGACCACGAGCACGCCGGGGCGGGCGGTGCGCGGCCAGAACGAGATCGGGAAGTGCTCGGAATGCCAAGCCGGCGCGTCGATCGATTCCTGGAGGTTGAGATTGCAATGGACGTGGCGCAGGAAGAACTGCGTGATCCACTGATCCTGCTGGTCGCCGCCGGGCGAGCCCCAGGCGAGGTAAGGCTCGCCGTCGCGCAGCGCCATGGTCGGCGACAGCGTCGTGCGCGGCCGCTTGCCCGGCGCGAGCGAGCCCGGCTGGTTCTCCTCCAGATCGAACATTTGCGCGCGGCTGCCGAGGCAGAAGCCCAGCTCGGGAATGACAGGCGAGGATTGCAGCCAGCCGCCTGATGGCGTCGAGGACACCATGTTGCCGGCCTTGTCGATGATGTCGAAATGCACGGTGTCGCCGCGCACCTCGCCGAAGCGCCCCACGGTTGGCTCGCCGGCGCCGAGCGCGCCGACGGCCTCGCGTTGGCCTTCCGCGCGGCGCAGCTTGACCACGCCGCCGAAGCCTTCGACCGTGCCGGGCCGGAGATCGAGCGAAGCCTTCTCGGTGACCAGCTTGCGGCGCTCGTCGTTATAGGCATCCGACAGTAGCGTCGCGATCGGGATCTCGCTGAACTTGGGATCGCCGTAGAATTTCTCGCGGTCGGCGAAGGCGAGCTTGGCGCATTCGATCTGGAGATGGATGAATTCGGGCCCGGTCGGATCGAGCCCATCGAGCGCAAAGCCCTTCAGTAGCGCGAGCTGCTGCAGCGTGACCGGACCCTGGCTCCAGACGCCGGCCTTGCAGACGGTGTAACGGCCGTAGTCGTAGGTCAGCGGTGCCTCGACCGTCGGCTGCCAGCGCGCCATGTCGTCGGCTGTGAGCACGCCGCGATGCGGCGAGCCGCTGACATCCATGACCTCTTGCGTGCGGCAGAACTTGTCGATGGCCTCGGCGACAAAGCCTTGCGACCAGGCCTTTCGCGCACGCTCGATCTCGGCATCGCGGCCGCCGCCGCCGTTCTCGGCTTCGTTCAGGATCCGGGTGTAGGTCGCCGCCAGCGTCTTGTTGGTGAACATCGAGCCGGGCTTCGGCACCTCGCCATTGGGCAGGTAGACCGCAGCCGACGTCGGCCAGTGCTTGCGGAACAGCTGCTCGACGGTCTGAATCGTCGCGCAGGCGCGTTCGACCAGCGGATAGCCGTCGCGGGCATAGGAGATGGCAGGTTCCAGCACGTCGCGCACGCGCATGGTGCCGTAGTCACGCAGCAGCATCATCCAGGATTCGAAGGTGCCGGGAACGCAGGCCGCGAGCAGGCCGGTGCCGGGCACCATGTCGAGGCCTTCGCTCTTGTAATGCGCGATGGTGGCGCGCGCCGGGGCAGGGCCCTGGCCGCAGATCACTTCGGTGCGGCCGCGCTTGACGTCATGGACGATAATGGGGACGTCGCCGCCGGGGCCGTTCAGATGCGGTTCGACCACCTGGAGCGTGAACGCGGTGGCGACGCCCGCGTCGAAGGCGTTGCCGCCCTTTTCCAGGATGGCCATGCCGACGGCGGTCGCGATCCAGTGTGTGGTGGCGACAACGCCGAACGTACCCTCGATCTCGGGACGCGTCGTGAAGGGATCGGGATTGACGTTGCTGGCCATGGGCTACCTCATTTGCGGCGCGCGCAATTGATCACAACCGGCACTGGGATGCCAAATGCACAGGCCGCATGGCACGCGCGCGTTAGGCCGGGACCGGCGCGGTGTTCACCGCGTGGCAGGCGACGCCGTCGATCAGTTCCGGGGTTTCCTTGCGGCAAAGATCGAACGCCAGCGGGCAGCGCGGATTGAAGGCGCAGCCGGGCGGCGGATTGATCGGGTTCGGAATCTCGCCCTTCACCGGAATGCGCTGGCGGCCGCTCATCGCCAGATCCGGCACGGCGCCCAATAACATCTTGGTGTAGGGCATGCGAGGGCGGGAAAACAGCTCGCGTCCCTCCGCGATCTCGACGATGCGGCCGAGATACATCACCCCGACGCGGCTCGCCATGTGACGGACCACGGCGAGGTTGTGGCTGATGAACATGTAGGTCAGGCCGAACTTGTCCTGGAGATCGCGCATCAAATTGAGGATCTGCGCCTGAACGGAGACGTCCAGCGCCGAGGTCGGCTCGTCGCAGACGATGAACTCGGCGTTGGAAGCGAGCGCCCGTGCGATTGCGATACGCTGGCGCTGGCCGCCGGAGAATTCGTGCGGAAACTTCAGGCGATCGTCGGGATGCAGGCCGACAAGGCTGAGCAATTCGCCGACGCGCGCCTGGATGTCGCGCTCGCCCTGGATCAGATCGAAGGCGCGGATCGGCTCGGAGATGATGGCATCGACCCGGAAGCGCGGGTTCAGGCTCGCATAGGGATCCTGGAAGATCATCTGGATGCGGCGGCGCAGCTTGCGCCGCGCCGGCGCCTGCCTGGGATCGGCCATCGAGATGCCGTCGATCAGCACGTCGCCGGAGCTCGGCGGCAGCAGGCCGACCACCATCCGCGCCACCGTGGTCTTGCCCGAGCCGGACTCGCCGACCAGCGCAAAGGTCTCGCCCTTGCGGATGTCGAAGGTGACGTGATCGACGGCCTTGAGGTATTCGAGATGGCCGCCTTCCAGCACGCGGTTGAGCCAGGGCTTCGAGACGTCGAAGACGCGGCGCAGATTGGTAGCCTGGACGAAGGGCGTGCTCATGCCGCGGTCTCCGCCGGCGCAGTGTCATAGAGATGGCAGGCCACGGACTGTGTGCCGCGCGACAGGGGCTCCGGCCGGTCGACCCGGCAGCGATCGAAGGCGGATGCGCAGCGCGGGTTGAACGAGCAGCCGCGCGGGATCGCCGACAGGCGCGGCATCGAGCCGGGGATCTGCACCAGGCGCTTGTCCTCGCCGGCCAGCGTCGGGATCGCGCCCATCAGCCCCTTGGCGTAGGGATGCAACGGATTTCTCACGACGTCCTGTACCGGGCCGATCTCGGCGACGCGGCCGGCATACATCACCGCGACGCGGTCGGAGGTTTCGGCGATCACGCCCATGTCGTGGGTCACCAGCATCACGGCGGTGCCGTGGTCGCGGCCGAGCCGCTTGATCAGCGAGATGATCTGGGCCTGCACGGAGACGTCGAGGGCGGTGGTCGGCTCGTCCGCGATGATCAGTTCGGGCTCGGCGCAGATGGCGAGCGCAATCACCACGCGCTGGCGCATGCCGCCGGAGAATTCGTGCGGATAGCCGTCGATGCGCTTCTCCGGCGCGGGGATGCCGACCTCGGCCAGCAGGTCGATGGCGCGGCGGCGAGCGGCCGTTTCGGAGAGATTGAGATGGGTCCGGATCGTCTCCACGATCTGGTCGCCGACCTTGTAGAGCGGATTGAGCGAGGTGAGCGGGTCCTGGAAGATCATGCCGATGCGCTTGCCGCGGACGCGGCGCATCTCCTCCGGAGGGAGGTTGTCGATCCGCATTCCTGCAAGGCGGATCTCGCCGCCGGCAATGCGGCCGGGCGGATCGATCAGGCCGATCACCGCGAGGCCGGTGACGGACTTGCCGGCGCCGGATTCGCCGACCACGCCCAGCACCTCGCCCTTGGCGATATCGAAGGAGACGTCGTCGATGGCGCGCAGCGTGCCGCGGCGCGAGGCGAACTCGACCTGAAGGTTACGCACGGAAAGAACGGGTTCGGTCATGGCCTCAGCGAAGTTTCGGGTTAAGCGCGTCGCGCAGCCAGTCGCCGAGCAGGTTGATCGACAGGATCAGGGCTGCGAGCGCGAGCCCGGGGAAGGCGACGATCCACCATTCGCCGGCGAACAGATAGTTGTTGCCGATGCGGATCAACGTGCCGAGCGAGGGCATGGTGTCGGGGAGGCCGACGCCGAGGAAGGACAGCGTCGCTTCCGTGATGATGGCGAGCGCGAGGTTGATGGTGGCGATGACCAGGATCGGGCCCATCGTGTTCGGCAGCACATGCCGCAGCATGATCTTGGGCGCGGGCAGGCCGATCAACTGCGCGGCGGCCACGTAGTCCTTGTTCTTCTCGACCATCACGGAGCCGCGCACGGTCCGGGCGTAACCCACCCAGAAGCTGAGGCCGATCGAGATGACGAGCACGAACAGCATGCTGGTGGCATCCAGCCGGTTGCCGAGGATCGATTTCGCGATGCCGTTGACCAGCAGCGCGATCAGGATGGCGGGGAAGGTGAGCTGAACGTCGGCGATCCGCATGATCACGCCGTCGACCGCGCCGCCGAAATAGCCGGCGATGAGGCCGAGCGCGATGCCGAGCGCACCGGCGAAGATCACGCCCGCGACACCGACGGCAAGCGAGATGCGCATGCCGTAGAGAATGGCGGAGAACACGTCGCGGCCCTGCTCGTCGGTGCCGAGCAGGAACGGGCTCTGGCCGTCGGCGGTCCAGAGCGGCGAAATCCGCGAATTCATCAGCTGGAGCTGTGCCGGATCGAACGGGTTCTGCACCGCTAGCACGGATGCGAAGATCGCAAGCAGGAAGAACAGGACCGTGATGGTGGCCGCGACCATGGTGAGCTTGGAGCGGCGGAACGAATAAAACACGTCGCTGTCGAGCGCGCGGCTGAGCCAGCCGCGCGCGTGCGCCGGCTGCGTGCTCTGCCCGTTGGAATTGGAGACGACTGCGTCGGACATGCAGGCTGCCTTATGCGGCGCGGCCGACCGTCGCGCGGAGGCGCGGGTCGACCACGGTGTAGAGAATGTCGACCACCAGATTGATGGTGACGAAGATCAGCGAAACCATCAGCAAATAGGCGGCCATGATCGGGATATCGACGTTTTGCACGGCCTGGACGAACAGAAGTCCCATGCCCGGCCACTGGAACACGGTTTCGGTGATGATCGAAAATGCAATAACCGAGCCAAACTGCAGTCCGGCCACCGTGATCACGGGAATGAGGGTGTTCTTCAGCGCGTGGCCGAAATGGATCGCACGGGTGGTCAGCCCTCGCGCGCGCGCGAAGCGGATATAATCGGTCCGCAGCACTTCGAGCATCTCCGCGCGCACCAGCCGCATGATCAGCGTCATCTGGAACAGGCCGAGCGTGATCGAGGGCATGATCAGCGCCTTGAGGCCCGACAGCGTGAGCAGGCCCGTCGTCCACCAGCCGAGCTTCACCACCTCGCCGCGGCCGAACGAAGGCAGCCAGCCCAGTGTGACCGCGAACAGATAGATCAGCAGGATGCCGATCAGGAAGGTCGGCAGCGAGATGCCGATCAACGAGACCGCCTGGAATAATTTGGCGAGTGCGGTGTCGCGCTTGAGCGCGGAATAGACGCCCATCAGGATGCCGAACACCATCGCGAACACGGTCGCGCAGATCGCAAGTTCCAGCGTCGCCGGCATGCGTTCGCTCAACAGCGCCGAGACCGGCTGGCGAAACTGGTAGGAAACACCGAACTTGAACTGCGCGGCATCGGCGAAATAGCGCACGAACTGCACCGGCACGGGATCGTCGAGGCCGAGCGACTTGCGCACGGCTTCGCGTTCGGCCGCCGAGGTGTCGATCGAGACGATCTGGTTGACGGGGTCACCGGCGAAACGGAACATCGAGAACGCGATGATGCCGACGGCGAACATGACGCCGATGGCCTGAACGGCGCGGCGAAGCGTGAAAGCGAGCATGCCTTCCACTTTCCTTGGGTAAGCAGACGGCCGACGTCCTTGTCGGCCGGAAAAGGAAAGGTCCCGGAAGCCTGACGCTGCCGGGACCTCGTGTTCAATCGACGCTATTCCTTCTTGGTCGCCCAGTGGAACATGACGAGATTGTCGGCACGCTGCGGCAGGTTGACCTTCTTCGAAACGCCCCAGGCCAGCGCCTGCTGGTGCAGCGGAATGTACGACCAGTCCTTGTTGCCGATCTCGTAGGCCTGCTTGATCAGCTGGTTGCGCTTGGCAGTGTCGGTTTCGACAAGCACCTTGTCGGTGATCGCGTCGAATTCCTTGTTGCAGTAACCGCCGAGATTGGCTTCGCCGCGCGAGGATTTCGCATCGTCGCGGCAGCCCATGATGTCATAGAGCACGTTGTGGGAGTCCATCGTGCTCGGCGTCCAGCCCAGCATGTAGAACGAGGTTTGGTAGCCGCCCTGCTTGAGCACCTTGGCGAAGTACTGCGCCTTCGGCTGCGCCAGCAGATTGATCTTGACGCCGATGCGGGCGAGCATGCCGACCACGGCCTGGCAGATCGCGGCGTCGTTGACGTAGCGATCGTTCGGGCAGTCCATGGTGACCTCGAAGCCGTCGGGATAGCCGGCCTCGGTCAGGAGCTTCTTGGCGCCGTCGGGATCGAATTTCGGCCGCGTGAACTCCTTGGACAGTGCGAACAGTTCCGGCGCGATCATCAGCGCCGACGGCGTCGACAGCCCGCGCATGACGCGCGTCTTGATCAGCTCGATGTCGATCGCCTTGTAGAAGGCCTCGCGGACGCGGGCGTCCTTGAACGGGTTCTTGCCCTTGATGTTGGAGTAAAGCAGCTCGTCGCGCACCTGGTCGAAGCCGATGAAGATGGTGCGCAGCTCGGGTCCCTTCAGCACCTGGGCGTTCGGGCTGGAATCGACCCGGGAGATGTCCTGGATCGGCACCGGCTCAATGACGTCGACTTCGCCCGAGAGCAGCGCGGCGACGCGGGTTGCGTCGGAGGAGATCGGGGTGAAGATGATCTCCTTCAGATTGCCCTCGACCTTGCCCCAGTAATTGGGGTTGGCCTTGAACACCGTCTTCACGCCGGGCTGATGGCTTTCGATGATGAAGGGCCCGGTGCCGTTCTCATGGAGCGAGGCGTAGCTCGGCGTGGTCGCCGCCACCGGCGTCGGGTCGACGACGTTGTTCTCCTCGGCCCATTTCTTGTCCATGATGTACCAGACATCCCACGAGTTATGCAGGATGGGATTGGGCGAGGACAGCACGAAATCGACGGTGTAGTCGTCGACCTTGACCACCTTGACGTCGGGCGCAAGGCGGGTCTGCATGTTGGACCCCTTCTTGCGGACGCGATCGGCCGAGAAGACCACGTCGTCGGCGGTGAAGGGGTCGCCGTTGTGGAATTTCACGCCCTTGCGCAAATGGAAGCGCCAGCGGGTCGGCTCCGGGGTTTCCCAGCTTTCGGCCAGCGCCGGGATGATCTTGAGGTCCTTGTCGCGTGCGGTGAGGCCTTGATAGACGTGGCCGAGATGCGCGTGGGTGGTGCTCTCGTTGAGCGTATAGGGATCGAGCGACTTCAGGTCACCCTGGTTGGCATAACGTAGCGTCTGGCTCCACGCCGACGTGACCGTCAACGCAAGCGTACCGGCGAGCGTCGCCGCAAACAGACTTCGACCGACTGACATTCTTGACCCTCTCCACACCGCCTCGCCGGTGATTTTTGATTGTTCGGCGGGGCTGACTGATCCATGTTGCCCAGAGTTATCGACCCGTGCAAGCGCCATTCCAGCAAGGAACGCGCCAAGTTGCACCGCTGTGCAGCAATGCTGCCCCCGCATTGACGGGCGGATGGATGCGGGTGCAGGCGATTTGATTGACCATACCCGGCGATTGCGCAAGCCGGCGCCCGGCCGCCGCCATCAGGTCGCTTGCGTCGCACCACAACTCGCGGCGATACTCCGCCAGGCCGCTCGAATCTGATCCGGAGGGGACATGAAAGTTAACATCGAAATCGACTGCACCCCCCTTGAGGCCCGCCAGTTCTTTGGCTTGCCCGACGTGGCGCCGATGCAGACGGCGGTGATGGACAAGCTGCAGCAGCAGGTCCTCAGCAACATCGAGAAGGTCTCGCCGGAATCGCTGATCCAGAGCTGGTTCACCTTCGATCCCAAGATCGCCGAGCGGTTTCAGGACATGTTCGTCACCATGGCCGGTCTCGGCAGCCCGCGCAGTAGCGACAAGAAGAAATAGTGCGGTCCGGGCCGGACGGAGCTCAGGATTCGGGCCGGCTCCGTCCGCCGGCCCTCGGCCTGCTGCTGGCCGAAGCCCGCGGACTGTTCGAGTTCAACGCGAGCCTGCTGCTCTCGCCGCTCCTGATGCGCGCACCGAGGGGCGACGGCCACCCGGTGCTGGCGCTGCCCGGTTTTCTCGCCAGCGATCTGTCGATGGCGCCGATGCGCCGCTATCTCAGCGAGCTCGGCTATGAGGCACATGCCTGGCGGATGGGCCGCAATCTCGGCGGGCTGGGACGGATGCGGGATTCGCTGCGGGCCCGGCTCACCGAAATCCATGCCGCGACCGGGCGCAAGGTCAGCCTGGTCGGATGGAGTCTTGGCGGCGTCTATGCCCGCGATCTCGCGCTCTGGGCGCCCGACAAGGTCCGCTATGTCATCACGCTCGGCAGCCCTTTTGCCAACGACGTGCGGGCAACCAACGCCACGCGGCTCTACGAGGCGCTGTCCGGCGAGCGGGTCGAGGATCTTGCGGAAGCGCGCGAAGCCATCGCGGGCGATCTGCCGGTGCCGGCGACGTCGATCTATTCGCGCGCCGACGGCGTCGTGAACTGGCGGACCTGCCTGCTCAGGCCCTCGGACCGCGCCGAGAACATCGAGGTGCATCTGGCGAGCCATCTCGGGCTCGGCGTTAACCCTGCGGCGCTGTGGGCCGTGGCGGACCGGCTGGCGCAACCGGAGGGGGAGTTCTGGCCATTTGACCGGGCCGGGCCCTTTGCCATTGCATATGCCCCGCCGGAGCGGGCAGTATCGGCCTGACGAGAAGCGCCGGCAAAAGGCGCCCGTCAAATAAGAGCGGAGGGAACTATGGCTGACGGTAAGAAACTGTCGTCGCTGGACGCGTCATTTCTGTATCTGGAAACGCCTGAGATGCCGATGCACGTCGGCAGCATGGCGATCTTTCGCCTGCCCGACGACTACAAGGGCGACTTCTTCGAAGACTTCAAGGCGATGATCGTCTCGCGCCTTCATATTGCGCCTATCCTCAAGGCGCGGCTGGAGAAGGCGCCGCTCGACATCGACCATCCCTCCTGGGTCGAGGACGACCAGTTCGACATCGATCGTCACATCTTCCGCGCTAGCCTGCCGCAGCCGCGCGACCGCGCCACGCTCGAGCGCATCGTCGGCTGGATGCATGCCAAGCTGCTGAACCGGGCGCGCCCGCTCTGGGAGTTCTATGTCTTCGAAGGCATGAAGGACAACGAGGTCGGGCTCTATTCCAAGATGCACCATGCCGCGATCGACGGCGGGGCCGGCGCCGCGCTGACCAATATGATCTACGACATCTCGCCGATCCCGCGGCAGGTCGATCCGCCGACAGGTGGGGCTAAGCCCGGACAGGAGCCGCGCGACATCGCCGCGAACCTGCTCGATTCCTATCAGCAGCTGTTCAACCAGCCGCTCGATGCCGGCAAGGCCGCCCAGAATCTGCAACTGCCGCGCACCGGCAAGAGCGACATCGGCTCGATCCTGTTCGACAACGCGATGTACCAGATCGAGAGCGCGGTGCGCTTTGCCGGCAACATCCCGACCATGGTCAAGAGCGTCTCCGAGGTGCTCGGCAAGGTCTCCGATCCCAAGTCGCGGGAGAGCCTCGCCAGCATGGTGTCGCCGCCGACCATGCTCAACAAGACCATCTCGTCGGAACGCAGCTTTGCCGGCGTATCGATCCCGCTGTCGCGGGCGAAGGCGCTGGCCAAGCAGGCGGGCGGCAAGCTCAACGACGTCGTGCTGGCGCTCGCCTCCGGCGTGGTCCGCCGCTACCTCCTGCAATACGGCACGCTGCCGGCGAAATCCCTGACCGCCGCCGTGCCGATCTCGCTGCGCGAGGAGGGCAACACCGAGGCCAACAACCAGGTGTTCGGCATGATCTGCGCGATCGCGACCAACATCGACGATCCCAAGACGCGTCTCGAGGCGATCATCGCGCAATCGACCAAGTCCAAGGAGATGTCGCATCCACTGCGCGCGCTGATGCCCCAGGTCTCCAACATCTCGATGCTGGGCGCGCCGATCATGGTGCAGATCCTGGCGCTGCTCTACAGCCGCTCGAATTTGTCGGACGTGCTGCCGCCGGCCGCCAACATCACGGTGTCCAACGTGCCCGGGCCGCGGCAGACGCTCTATGCCGCCGGCGCCGAGCTGCTGCACATCTTCCCGGTGTCGATCTCGACGCACGGGCAGGCGCTCAACATCACCGTGCAGAGCTATCGCGACCAGCTCGATTTCGGCTTCATCGTCGGTGCCAACATCATTCCGCATGTCCAGGTGATGTGCGACATGCTGCCGGAGGAGTTCGCCGCGCTGGAGGCTGCCTATGCGCCGCCTGCGTCGAACATCAAGGGCGCGGCCGAGTAGGACATTCGTGATGATTGAAATGCCGCCGCTCAAGTTCGCGCAGACGAACGGAATCCGCATGGGCTATTACGAGGCTGGCCCGGCCGACGACAAGCCGCCGGTGGTGCTGTGTCACGGCTGGCCCGAGCTCGCCTTCTCCTGGCGTCACCAGATCAAGGCGCTGAGCGAGGCCGGCATCCGCGTGATCGCGCCCGACCAGCGCGGCTACGGCGCGACCGACCGGCCCGAGCCGGTCGAGGCCTACGACATGGAGCATTTGACCGGCGATCTCGTCGGGCTGCTCGATCATCTCAACGTCGACAAGGCGATCTTCGTCGGTCACGACTGGGGCGGCTTCGTCGTCTGGCAGATGCCGCTGCGGCATCCCTCGCGCGTCGCCGGCGTCGTCGGCGTCAACACCCCGCATTGGGACCGCGCGCCGATCGACCCGATCGCGCTGTTTCGCCAGCGCTTCGGCGACCAGATGTACATCGTCCAGTTCCAGGATCCCGCGCGCGAGCCGGACAGGATTTTCGGCAGCCGGGTCGAGCAGACCTTCGACGCCTTCATGCGCAAGCCGCTGGCGCGGCCGCCGGCGAAGCCGGACGAACCGCCGGTCGCGGGCGTCGGCGCCTCGTCGAAGACCAATCTGGCCTTCCCGCAGATGATCGCGGCCTATGACGCCAAGGTCGATCCGCGCACGCCGATCCTGTCGGCCGAGGAGAAGAAGGTGTTCGTCGACACCTTTACGGAGACCGGCTTCACCGGCGGCATCAACTGGTATCGCAATTTCACCCGCAATTGGGAGCGCGCGAAGGGGCTGGATCACCACATCGATGTGCCGTCACTGATGATCATGGCCGAGAACGACGCGGTGCTGCCGCCGTCTGCGGCCGACGGCATGGAAAAGCTGATCTCCGACCTCGAGAAGTATCTGGTGAAGGACAGCGGCCATTGGACGCAGCAGGAGAAGCCGGAAGAGGTCAGCGCCAGGTTGATCGAATGGCGTAGAAGGCGGTTTGGCTAGCTCGTTGTTGCGAGCCCGTCATTGCGAGGAGCGAAAGCAATCCGGACTGCTTCCGCGGATACATTTCTGGATTGCTTCGCTTCGCTCGCAATGACGGCAGGGAATTTCGATTCAGGGGGAAGCACTTTTCATGTCGTCATCCAAGAACCGTCTGGACCCGATCCCGCAGCCGCCGACCAAGCCGGTGGTCGGCAACATGCTGTCGCTGGACTCGGCTGCCCCGGTGCAGCACCTGACGCGGCTGGCCAAGGAGCTCGGGCCGATCTTCTGGCTCGACATGATGGGCTCGCCGATCGTCGTCGTCTCCGGCCATGACCTCGTCGACGAGCTCTCCGACGAGAAGCGCTTCGACAAGACGGTGCGCGGCGCGCTGCGGCGCGTGCGCGCGGTCGGCGGCGACGGCCTGTTCACGGCCGACACCCGGGAGCCGAACTGGAGCAAGGCGCACAACATCCTGCTGCAGCCGTTCGGCAACCGCGCGATGCAGTCCTATCACCCGAGCATGGTCGATATCGCCGAGCAGCTCGTGCAGAAATGGGATCGGCTCAACGCCGACGACGAGATCGACGTCGTCCACGACATGACGGCGCTGACGCTCGACACGATCGGCCTGTGCGGCTTCGAGTACCGCTTCAACTCGTTCTACCGGCGCGACTACCACCCCTTCGTCGAGTCGCTGGTGCGCTCGCTCGAAACCATCATGATGACGCGCGGCCTGCCTTTCGAGCAGCTCTGGATGCAGAAGCGGCGCAAGACCATGGGCGAAGACGTCGCCTTCATGAACAAGATGGTCGACGAGATCATCGCCGAGCGCCGCAAGAGCTCGGACGGGATCGACGACAAGAAGGACATGCTCGCCGCGATGATGACCGGCGTCGACCGCTCGACCGGCGAGCAGCTCGACGACATCAACATCCGCTACCAGATCAACACCTTCCTGATCGCAGGCCACGAGACCACCAGCGGCCTCTTGTCCTACACGCTCTATGCGCTGCTCAAGCATCCTGAGATTCTCAAGAAGGCCTATGACGAGGTCGACCGCGTCTTCGGTCCCGATGTCAACGCCAAGCCGACCTACCAGCAGGTGACGCAGCTCACCTACATCACCCAGATCCTGAAGGAGGCGCTGCGGCTATGGCCGCCGGCGCCGGCCTATGGCATCTCGCCGCTTGCCGACGAGACCATCGGCGGCGGCAAGTACAAGCTCCGCAAGGGCACGTTCATCACCATCCTGGTGACCGCGCTGCATCGCGATCCCAGCGTTTGGGGCCCGAACCCCGACGCCTTCGACCCCGAGAATTTCAGCAAGGAAGCCGAGGCAAAACGGCCGATCAATGCGTGGAAGCCGTTCGGCAACGGGCAGCGCGCCTGCATCGGCCGCGGCTTTGCCATGCACGAGGCTGCGCTCGCGCTCGGCATGATCCTGCAGCGCTTCAAGCTGATCGACCACCAGCGCTATCAGATGCATCTGAAGGAAACGCTGACGATGAAGCCGGAAGGCTTCAAGATCAAGGTGCGGCCGCGCGCCGACCGCGAGCGCGGCGCCTATGGCGGCCCCGTCGCGGCCGCATCCTCGGCGCCGAAGGCGCAGCGCCAGCCCACGACGCGGCCCGGCCACAACACGCCGATGCTGGTGCTGTACGGCTCCAATCTCGGCACCGCCGAGGAACTCGCAACGCGCATGGCGGATCTCGCGGAGATCAACGGCTTTGCCGTGCATCTCGGCCCGCTCGACGACTATGTCGGCAAGCTGCCGCAGGAAGGCGGCGTGCTGATCATCTGCGCCTCCTACAACGGCGCGCCGCCGGACAATGCGACGCAGTTCGTCAAATGGCTCGGCGACGAGCGGCCGACGGACGCCTTCGCCGGCGTGCGCTACGCCGTGTTCGGCTGCGGCAACAGCGACTGGGCCGCGACCTATCAATCGGTGCCGCGCTTCATCGACGAGCAATTGTCCAAGCATGGCGCGCGCGCGGTCTATCCGCGCGGCGAGGGCGATGCGCGCAGCGATCTCGACGGCCAGTTCCAGAAATGGTTCCCGGCGGCCGCACAGGTTGCGACCAAGGAGTTCGGCATCGACTGGAATTTCACCCGTACCGCCGAAGACGATCCGCTCTACGCGATCGAGCCTGTCGCGGTCACCGCCGTCAACACCATTGTCGCCCAGGGCGGGGCGGTGGCGATGAAGGTGCTGGCCAATGACGAGCTTCAGAACAAGGGCGGCGCCAATCCGTCGGAGCGGTCGACGCGCCATATCGAGGTGCAGCTGCCGGCCAATATCACCTATCGCGTCGGCGATCATTTGAGCGTCGTTCCGCGCAACGATCCGACCCTGGTGGATTCGGTCGCCCGGCGCTTCGGCTTCCTGCCGGCGGACCAGATCAGGCTTCAGGTCGCAGAAGGCCGCCGCGCGCAATTGCCGGTCGGCAATGCCGTGTCGGTCGGACGCCTGCTCAGCGAGTTCGTCGAACTGCAACAGGTCGCAACCCGCAAGCAGATCCAGACCATGGCCGAGCACACCCGCTGCCCGGTGACGAAGCCGAAGCTGCTCGCCTTCGTCGGCGAGGAGCCCGAGCCGCTCGAACGCTACCGCGGCGAGATCCTGGCCAAACGCAAATCGGTGTTCGATCTGCTGCTCGAACATCCCGCCTGCGAATTGCCGTTCCACGTCTATCTGGAAATGCTCTCGCTGCTGGCGCCACGGTATTACTCGATCTCGTCCTCGCCGTCGGTCGACCCGGCGCGCTGCAGCGTCACGGTCGGCGTGGTCGAGGGACCGGCCGCCTCGGGGCGCGGAACCTACAAGGGCATCTGTTCGAACTATCTCGCCAATCGCCGCGCTGGCGATGCGATCTACGCGACCGTTCGCGAGACCAAGGCCGGCTTCCGCCTGCCGGACAATCCTTCCGTGCCGATCATCATGATCGGCCCAGGCACCGGCCTTGCGCCGTTCCGCGGCTTCCTCCAGGAGCGCGCCGCACGCAAAGCGAAGGGCGCCACGCTCGGTCCGGCCATGCTGTTCTTCGGCTGCCGCCATCCCGATCAGGACTTTCTCTACGCGGACGAGCTGAAGAAGCTGGCGGCAGACGGCATCACCGAGCTGTTCACCGCATTCTCGCGCGCCGATGGACCGAAGACCTATGTGCAGCACGTCCTCGCCGCGCAGAAGGACAAGGTCTGGCCGCTGATCGAGCAGGGCGCGATCATCTATGTCTGCGGCGACGGCAGCAAGATGGAGCCCGACGTGAAAGCCGCGCTGGTCGCGGTCCATTGCGAGAAGACCGGCAGCGATGCCGCCGCCAGCGCCCGCTGGATCGAGGAGATGGGGACGAAGAACCGCTATGTGCTCGACGTCTGGGCGGGCGGGTAATCGGAACAGTAGGGTGGGTTAGCCCAGCGGATTGCGCGAAGCGCAAACCGCTCGGCGTAACCCACCACTTCCACAGGACAGGAAAGTAAAGACGTGGGTTACGCCTTCGGCTAACCCACCCTACGCATTGCGATCGTGCTAAAGCTCCCCCATGATTCCCTGGGAAAAGATCGACACCGCCAAAATCCCCGGCTCCGACGAGGAGCTCCGCCTGATGCGGCAGGGCAAGGAGTTCTCGATCAAGCTCGGCACCAACGAGCTGATGAACAGCCGCCTCTCGGGTTCCGAGGCGGCACTCGCGACGCTGGCGGCAAAGCAGATCGAGAAGGTTGCAAAGCCCGTCGTCCTCATCGGCGGCCTCGGCATGGGCTTTACGCTGCGCGCGGCGCTCGCCGTGCTCGGCGCCAAGGCGAAGATCGTGGTCTCCGAGCTGGTCCCCTCGGTCGTTGCCTGGGCGCGGGGCCCGATGGCGGAGGTTTTTGGTGATAGTCTCGATGATGCCAGGGTCAGCATCCGGGAGACCGACGTCGGCGAAGTGATCGGTGCCAAGAGCTCGGCCTTCGATGCCATTCTGCTCGACGTTGACAACGGGCCGGAAGGGCTGACCCGGAAGGGCAATGATGCGCTCTACAGTGCCAGCGGATTGCAGGCGGCGAAGACGGCGCTGCGTCCGGGGGGCGTGCTCGCCGTCTGGTCGTCGGGACCCAACCCGGCCTTCACCAACCGCCTTAAGCGCGCTGGCTTCGACGTGAACGAAGTCAACATCCGCGCCACCGGCAGAGGCGGTGGCGCGCGTCATGTGATCTGGATGGCGAAGAAGCAGTAGGTGGTCTTCGGGCGACGTCTTCGCGCTAGAACATCGTGTTGCCGTTCGCCGGGTTTTCGGGAATCTCCTGAACGACGTCCCAGTGCTCGACGATCTTGCCGCTGTCCAGCTTGAAGATGTCCACGATCGCGCGGCCCCTGGTGCCGGGCTCGCGAACGGAGTGGACGTGCAGGATGACGTAGTCGCCGTCCACGAAGCTCCGCTTGATCTCGCTGCGCGAGTTCGGAAACTTTTCACGCAGGAAGCCGATGAACTTCCGGAAGCCCTCCGGGCCATCGGCGGCATTCGGATTGTGCTGGACGTAGCGGTCGCCGACATAGGCGAGAGCGGCGTCGACGTCCTTCTGGTTGAGGCCCTTCTCGTAGAAGGCAAGCACGGCAGTGCGATTGGCTTCTTCCTGCGCGCTGCCCGCCATCGCGGCGCTGTTGCCAAGGGACATCATGAAGATCGAAGCCGCAATCATTGCGGCGGGCCGGATGATGGGATGCATGGGGACTCCGAGAGGCCGCAGCCTCTTTATCTTGCGACTGAGTGAAGCCTGTATAGCTTCCGGGCGGGCGCGCCGTAAGTGAGTACCCGTCGCCTCACAAGGTCACCGCGAGGAAACCTGAGGAGAGCCGGGCGGTCTACGCTGCCTGCGCCGCCGCGCCGTGCGCATGCTTGTCGATGGCGCGGATGATCTCCGGCCAGAACCGCATCGGCAAGGCGTGGCCCATGCCGTCGATCATCAGCAGCTTCGCGCCCGGAATGGACTCTGCCGTGTCCTTGCCGCCTTCGGGGCGCACCAGCGGATCGACCGTGCCGTGGATCACGAGCGTCGGCGTCTTCACGTTGCGCAGCCGCTCCTTGCGGCTGCCGGAGGCGAGCACGGCGCGGAGCTGCCGGCCGACGCCGGCCGGATTGAGCCCGCGCGCGAACACGCGCTCGGCACGGTCGAGGTCGAGCGCTTCCTCTTCCGGGAAGGAGCCGACGCGCAGGACTTTCCAGGTCTGGCCGAAGCGGACGATGAACTCCTCCTTGCTTTGCGGCGGGGGGGCCATCAGCATGGCCGCGGCTTCGCGGGTCGGGGGCGGCACGCGCGGATTTCCCGTCGTCGACATGATCGAGGTGAGCGAGCGCACGCGATCGGAGAACGACAGCGTCACCTCCTGGGCGATCATGCCGCCCATGGACGCGCCGACCAGATGTGCCGACTTGATGCCGAGCGCATCCATCAGGGCGACGGTGTCCTTCGCCATGTCGATCAGCCTGTAAGGCGCGGCCACGGGAATCCTGAGGAAGCGCAGCTTCAGCAGCTCGAGCGGCGTCAGGCGCTTGCCGCCCGTGAGATGGCTCGACTTGCCGATGTCGCGATTGTCGAAGCGGATCACGCGGAAGCCGTGCGTGGCGAGCTGCTCGCAGAATGCATCGTCCCAATGGATCATCTGCGCGCCGAGCCCCATGATCAGCAGCAGCGGCTCGGCATTGTCGTTGCCGAAGATCTCGTAGCAGATGTCGATGCCGTTGGCGCGGACGGTCTGGGGCGGCTGATGGGCGGTCACGGATGCGTTCCCTCTCTGCTGGCTGATGCTGTATCGCACGGTTTCACGCGGCAAAGAAGCCGTGTGCGCCGCACCGGGCGACCTGCCGGTTGACCGCTCCCTCGCAACGGTGTGGTATGGCGAAAAAGAAGGGCGTCGAAGCTCTCGGTACCAGGAGGACGCCGATGACCGACAAGACCAACGACCCGGTCGCCATGTGGCAGAAGATTGTGGGGGATATGGAGAAGGGGTTCAACACCTTCGCCAACCAGGCCATGTCTTCGCCCGAGTTTTCACAGGCGATGAACCGCGCGGGCGGAGTTGCTGCAGGTGCTCAGAAGCAGCTCGGCGAGCTCATGGAGAAATACCTCGTCACGATGAACCTGCCGAGTCGGGAGCAGGTGACAGGCCTTGCGGAACGGCTGCAGTCGATCGAAGCCCAGATCGGCGAGATGAAGTCGATGCTGAGCCAGATCGCGGCAAGTTCCGGCATCTCGCAAGGCTTCGACGGGGCACCGAAACCGCCGCGGACCAAGCGTCCGCCCTCCGAAAACGGAGGACAGTCATGAACGCGCCGACGGGACTTGATTTCGCAGCAATCCCGGAGCGCATTCAGACCGAGGTGCAGCGCGCGATCCAGCGCAGCATCAAGGGCGTCGAATATTTCTCGACCTCCGGTCCCACGCTCGGCTCGACGCCGAAGGACGTGCTGCATTCGCGCGGCACCATGAGCCTCTATCACTACCGGCCGATGACCGACGAGATCTATCGCGTGCCGGTGCTGATCGTGATGGCGACGACCAATCGCGGCTACATCCTCGACCTCGTGCCGGGCCAGAGCTTCATCGAGTTCCTGCTGAAGCGCGGCTACGACGTCTACATGCTCGACTGGAGCGCGCCGCGGCCGGAGGAGAAGAGCCTGCGCATGGAGGACTATGTCCTCGACTTCATCCCGGATTGCGTCCGCCGCGTGCAGGCCGATTCCGGCGAGCAGGACGTCTCCGTCATCGGCTATTGCTTCGGCGGGGTGCTGTCGCTGCTCTACGGCTCGATCCACAAGGACGGGCCGATGAAGAACCTGATCTGCTTCACCACGCCGATTGACTTCCGCGAGATGAAGCTGTTCTCGAACTTCTCCGATCGCCGCTATTTCGACGTCGATCGCCTCGTCGACAGCGTCGGCAACGTGCCGCCGGAGATGATCCTGTCCTCGTTCGAGATGCTGCGGCCGGCCTCGCGCACGGTGAGCCAGATCCAGCTCTGGGAAAACATCTGGAACGACGAGTTCGTCAAATCCTACCGGATGTTCGACCGCTGGGCGACCGACACGCTGCCGCTTGCGGGCGAATATTTCCGCACCATCACCAAGGATCTGATGTGGGACAACAAGCTGTTCAACGACACGATGTCGGTCGGCGGCCGCGCGGCGAAGCTCGAAGACATCAAGGTGCCGATCCTGCATGCGGTCGCCGAGCACGATCACATCGTGCCCTATGACGCCGCCAAGCACCTGATCGCCAGGATCGGATCGGCGGACAAGGAAGAGGTGATCCTGAAGGGCGGTCACGTCTCGCTGGTCGCCGGCGCCAACGCGGTGAAACGGCTGTGGCCGAAACTGGACTCCTGGCTGGGGAAGAGATCGACATGAACGAGCAGCGTTCCTATCCGCGTCACGTCAAGACCGACGCCGGCGATATCGAGATCCGCCTGATGTCGCCTGCGGACGAAGCCGCGGTGCTCGCCTTCGGCAAGGGCCTGCCGACCCATGACCTCTTGTTCCTGCCGCGCAACATCAGCGAGCCGAAGGTGCTGTCGGCCTGGGTCAAGGAGATCGAGCGCGGCGCGATTCAGAGCCTGCTCGCGGTCAGGGATGGCAAGGTCGTCGGTTGCGGCACGCTGGTGCGCGACCCGCACTCCTGGTCGCCCCATGTCGGCGAGATCCGCATGGTGGTCTCGGTCGACGTGCGCGGGAAGGGGGTGGGCAAGGCGCTGTCACAGGAGACCTTCGCCCTCGCGCTCGGCGCGGGCCTGGAGAAGCTCTCGGTCCAGATGACGGTCGACCAGCAGGCGGCGATTGCCCTGTTCGAGAGCCTCGGCTTCAAGGCCGAGGCCCTGCTGCGCGACCATGTCAGGGATGTCGGGGGCAAGACCCACGACATCGTCGTGCTCGGCCACAACGTCGCGCAGGTCCAGGCCCAGATGGAAGCCTATGGGCTGCCAGGCGCCGTCCAGCACTAAGCGCGCTGTCCAACACAAGAGCGCCGTCCAACATTAGGCCCGGATCGGGCCTATGTCTGGGTGGTTGGCTAGAGAGGCATCACGATGCCGCTCGTTAAGGCTGTTCACGATTTCGTGATGTCGCAGTGCAATATGATTATTGCATCGCACAATTAACCGTGCCATATAAGCCGTGCCCCGGGCCAACGCGGACGGGGTGAGCCCATAGCTCAACCCAATGAGGATGGAGAGAACCCCATGACCACTGAAACCAACACCGCTTTCGAGGGCTTCAAGGACGCTTTCAAGAACATCCAGAACCTGGAAGTTCCCGAGGCTGCCCGTGAGTTCGTCAAGAAGAGCGCGAACACCGCCAAGGACCGTGCTGCCGAGGCTTTCGCCGGCTCCGAGCGCGTGACCGCCGCCGTCGAAAACGCCGTGACCGAGTCCGTCGCCGAGGCCGGCAAGATCAGCCGCAACATCCAGCAGGCGATCTACGAGGACGCCGCGGCGTTCTTCTCGGGCATCGACAAGCTCGCGTCCGCCAAGTCGGTCAGCGAAGCCGTCGAGATCCAGTCGAGCCTGCTCCGCGCCCGCGGCGAAGTGTTCGTCTCGCGCGCCAAGGCGACCGCCGACTATCTCGGCAAGCTCGCCGCCAACGGTGCGAAGTCCGCTCAGGACAACTTCGCCAAGGTCTACAACAAGACCGCCTGATCCGGCGCTCTGAGTGCAAACTGAAATTTGAGGCCCGCTTCGGCGGGCCTTTTGTTTTTCTCCTGCGTTCCCCGGATGCAGTGCAGCGCGCCCCTGACGATGCGAAGCATCGTCCAGTGGCGTGGTGCACTGTGATCCGGGGTCCATCTTCCTTTGGGTGTTGCTGGGTCCCGGCTCTGCGGTGCATCGTTGCACGCTGCACCGCGTCCGGGACACGCCGAGACTGACGCGCTAAGAATCCACCATGAACGCTCCCGCCACCTTCTCCTTCGACACCCCCGGCGACGCCGAGCGCGCAGCCGAGCTGCGCCGTGTGAAGGCGCTGGCGACGCTGGTGCTGGCTTCGACGCTGGCGCTGTTCGTGGTCGCAAAATGGCTGCTGCCCGTGCACCCCGTGTTCGGCTTCATCGCGGCCTTCGCGGAGGCCGCAACCATCGGCGGGCTCGCCGACTGGTATGCCGTGGTCGCGCTGTTCAAGCGTCCGCTCGGCCTGCCGATCCCGCATACCGCGATCATCCAGAGCAACCAGGCCCGCATCGCCGACAAGCTCGGCGAGTTCATCCAGGTGCATTTCCTCGAGGCCGGCCCGGTCGAGGCCAAGCTGAAGGAGATCGATTTCGGCTCCTTCGTTGCCGACTGGCTGCGCGACCGCAAGCGCAGCGACGATCTTGCGCGCTTCGCCTTGCGTCTGCTGCCGGAGGCCGTGTCGGCAACGGAAAGCTCGGGCCTGATGACCTTCATCATCCGCCGCATGTCCTCGCAGCTCCAGGCGATCGATCTTGCGCCGCTCGCGGCCGGCACGTTGCGCGGCTTCGTCGCGGAAGGCCGGCACCAGATCCTGTTCGACGATCTCCTGCGCGTCATGCACGAGACGCTGAACCAGAAGGAGACGATGGCGATGATCCGCGAGAAGGTGCGCGCGGAGTTGCCGACCCTGCTCACGCTCTATCGCGCCGACAAGTTTCTGGTGAACAAGATCGTGGCCTCCGCCACCGCCTTCTTCAACGAAGTGCGCAGCGATCCCAAGCATCCGTTCCGCGGCGAGTTCGATCGCATGGTGCTGAGCTTCGTCGACCGGCTCGGCACCGACCAAGCCTATATCGACCGCATCGACGGTTTGAAGCGTGACCTGCTCGCGCGGCCGGAGCTTGCCGATCTCGCCCGCACCGTCTGGTCCAACACGCGCTCCTTCATCGAGCGCAGCGCGAGCGGCGAGACGCAGGTGCTGCAGCATCATCTCGCCGGCATGTTCGCCTCTGCAGGCGAGGCGCTCGCCGGCGATGCCGAACTGCGCGGCGAGATCAACAAGGGCGTGGTGACGGTGCTGCGCAGCTTCGTTGCCGATCAGAAGAGCGGCGTCTCGACCTTCATCTCCGATCAGGTCAAGGCGTGGGACATGGCGCAGCTGATTTCGCTGATCGAAATCAACATCGGGCGCGACCTGCAATACATCCGGTTCAACGGCTCGCTGATCGGCGGGCTCGCCGGGCTTGCGCTGTACTCCGTAGAATTCCTGCTTCGTTTGCTGTGACTTTTGCGTCACGGCCGTTAGCATTAACGCGCGGGCCTATTGTCGCCCCGCGACTCTCCCGCTTGAATGTCGGGAACCGGCCGCCTAGCTGATTCATGTTGCGCTGCGGAACGTTCAAGAAGCCGGCGTATTGGAATTCATGCCCATTGCCGGCTCAAAGCCGGCGCCTTCTCCAGGGGACCCATTGATGACCGCTACTGCCCAGACGCTGCGTCCGCCGTCCCGTACTCTGATGTTTCTCGAAGGACGCGCGATCCACGAGTTCGGCGCATTCCTCGGCGCGCTGCCGCTTCTGAGCCTCGCGCCGCGCGGCGACGGGCATCCGGTGCTGGTGCTGCCGGGCCTTGTGGCCTCCGATGCGTCGACGCGCGCGCTGCGCAGCTTTCTGACCAGCAAGGGCTACGCGGTCAGCGGCTGGCGCCAGGGCCGCAATTACGGCCTGCGCGAGGGCGTTCAGCATGCGATGGTCGATCTGGTCGAGGAGCTCAGCGACACGCACGGCCGCAAGATCAGCCTGGTCGGCTGGAGCTTGGGTGGCCTCTACGCACGTCAGCTCGCCAAGATGATGCCCGATCGCGTGCGCCAGGTGATCACGCTCGGCAGCCCCTTTGCGGGCAATCCCCATTCGACCAATGCCTGGCGCGTCTATGAATGGGCGAGCGGCCGCAAGGCCGACGAGGTCGATCCGCAGTTCGGTGGCGAGCTTGCCGTGCCGCCGCCGGTGCCGACCACCGCCATCTTCAGCCGCACCGACGGTGTCTGCGCCTGGCAGGGCTGCATGGAGAAGGCGGGCGCGCAGACCGAGAGCATCGAGGTCGAGAGCAGCCATTGCGGCATGGGTCATCACCCCGCCGTCGTCTACGCCGTGGCCGACCGCCTCGCGCAGAAGGAAGGCCAGTGGCGTCCGTTCGACCGCGGCGGCTGGCGCAGCCTCGCCTATCCCGATCCGCATCGGTAACTTCTTTGCCTCTCCCCGCGCGCGGGGAGAGGCCGACACGCGGAGCGTGGCGGGTGAGGGGGACTCCCCGCGAGTCCGTCTGTCACTGAGTTTGCGGATGTAGCCCCTCACCCCGACCCTCTCCCCGTAAGAACGGGGAGAGGGAGGAGAGGCGCCGTCCGCTCGGCGTCGTTTCCGTCCATTGTCGCGGCCGCATCAAACGCGCTAAGCCATGCCGCATGGCGCATCCGCTCTCCCGCATCATCGACCAGCTCAAGCGCGAACCCTCGCGCACCGGCTCCATCGTCATCACCGTCTTTGGCGACGCCATCGTGCCGCGCGGCGGCTCCGTGTGGCTGGGTACGCTGCTGGAATTCTTCGAAAGCCTGGATATCGACAGCGGCGTGGTGCGGACCGCGATGTCGCGCCTTGCCGCCGACGGCTGGCTGACGCGCGAAAAGGTCGGCCGCAACAGTTTCTATCGCCTGGCCGACAAGGGCCGGCAGACGTTTGAAGCGGCGACGCACCACATCTACGGTTCCCCGCCGTCGGACTGGACCGGGCGCTTCGAGCTGCTGCTGATCGGCAATGGCGAGGACCGTGACGCCTCGCGCGAAGCGCTGCGCAATGCCGGCTTCGGCAGTCCGCTGCCGGGCGTCTGGGTTGCGCCGTCGGGCGTGCCGGTGCCCGACGAGGCCGCCGGCGCGATCCGTCTCGAAGTCTCCGCGGAGGACGACAGCGGCCGCCGTCTGCTCAGCGCGAGCTGGCCGCTGGAGCGCACTGCGGATGCCTATCTGAAATTCATGAAGACGTTCGAGCCACTGCGCGCCGCGATCGGCCGCGGCACGGATCTGTCCGAAGCCGACGCCTTCACCGCGCGCATCCTGCTGATCCATCATTACCGCCGCGTCGTGCTGCGCGATCCGCTGCTGCCCGACAGCCTGCTGCCGGCGGATTGGCCGGGCAGGGCTGCCCGCGCGCTCTGCGGCGAGATCTATCGCGCACTGCTTGCCCCGTCCGAACAATGGCTTGACGGTCATGGAACCAATGAAAAGGGGGCGTTGCCGCCGGCCCGAAAGCTTCTGGAGCGGCGGTTCGGCGCCTGATCTTTATGTTACAGAAATATCTTGCATGACGTAATTTTTGTTATATATTGCCTCCCAATAAACGGGAGGACGCGCATGTATACCCAGGCGCTGAACACGGCCGAGACCGACGATCGCGGTCTCGAGGACGCGGCCAAGGCCGCGCAGTTCCAGGCCCGCATCGATGCCGAGGAGCGCATCGAGCCGAACGACTGGATGCCGGCGGCCTATCGCAAGACGCTCACGCGCCAGATTTCCCAGCACGCCCATTCCGAAATCGTCGGCATGCTCCCCGAGGGCAACTGGATCACGCGCGCGCCGACGCTGCGCCGCAAGGCCGCGCTGCTGGCGAAAGTGCAGGACGAGTGCGGCCACGGGCTCTATCTCTACGCCGCCGCCGAGACGCTCGGCACCTCGCGCGAAGAGCTGGTCGACGCGATGCTCGCCGGCAAAGCCAAATATTCCTCGATCTTCAACTATCCGACGCTGACCTGGGCCGACATCGGCACAATCGGCTGGCTGGTCGACGGCGCCGCGATCATGAACCAGATCCCGCTGTGCCGTTGCTCCTACGGTCCTTACGCGCGCGCGATGATCCGCGTTTGCAAGGAGGAGTCGTTCCACCAGCGCCAGGGCTACGAGATCATGCTGACGCTCTGCCGCGGCTCGGACGAGCAGAAGGCGATGGCGCAGGATGCGCTGAACCGCTGGTGGTGGCCGGTGCTGATGATGTTCGGCCCGCCGGATGCGACGAGCCAGCACAGCGACACCTCGACCAAATGGAAGATCAAGCGCTTCTCCAATGATGAGCTGCGCCAGAAATTCATCGATGCCACCGTGCCGCAGGCGCAATATCTCGGCCTGACCATTCCCGATCCCGGCATGACCCAGGATGCGGAGGGGCACTGGCGCTACAGCGAGATCGACTGGACGGAGTTCAAGCAGGTGCTCGCCGGCAACGGCCCGTGCAACCGCGACCGCATGGCGGCGCGACGCAAGGCCCACGACGACGGCGCCTGGGTGCGCGAGGCGGCGGCCAGCTATGCCGCAAAGCGCACGCAGCGCCAGACCGCACAAGCCGCCGAATAGGGAGATCGATATGGCCACGCCGAACACGCCGCTGTGGGAAGTCTTCATTCGCAGCCGCAACGGGCTCGCGCACAAGCATGTCGGCTCGTTGCATGCGAGCGACGCGACCATGGCGTTGCAGGCCGCCCGCGACATCTACACCCGCCGCGGCGAGGGCCTGTCGATCTGGGTCGTGCCGTCGACTGCGATCACCGCGAGCGATCCTGCCGAGAAGGGCATGATGTTCGAGCCGGCGGAGTCGAAGATCTACCGGCATCCGACGTTCTATGAGGTGCCCGAGGAAGTGGGGCACATGTGATGGCGACCGCCAACATCGAGGTCTCCGAAACGCCGCTGGTGCTCTACGCGCTGCGCCGCGCCGACGATGCGCTGATCCTCGGCCATCGGCTGTCGGAATGGTGCGGCCACGCGCCGATGCTGGAAGAGGACATGGCGCTCTCCAACATCGCGCTCGACCTCATCGGCCAGGCGCGCGAGCTCTACACCTACGCCGCCAAGACTGAGGGCAAGGACAACGACGAGGACAAGCTCGCTTATCTGCGCGACGTGCGGCAGTACCGGAATCTGCTGCTGGTCGAGCAGCCCAACGGCGACTTTGCCCAGACCCTGGTGCGGCAGTTCTTCTATTCCGCCTTTGCCGATCTGTACTGGCGCGCGATGATGACTTCGCGCGATGCGACCTTGGCGGCCATTGCCGCCAAGTCCGAGAAGGAGAGCGCCTATCATCTGCGCCACGCCTCGGAATGGATCATCCGGCTCGGCGACGGCACCGACGAGAGCCATCGGCGGGCGCAGGCGGCGATCGATCAGCTCTGGGCGTTTACCGGCGAGATGTTTGCCGTCGACGACGGCGAGCGGGGCCTGATCCATGCCGGTATCGCCGTCGATCCCGGCACCCTGCGCGGCCGCTGGCTGACGACGCTGTCCGGTGTCATCGGGGAAGCGACGCTCACGCTGCCGCAGACCGACTGGATGCAACAAGGGGGGCGCTCGGGCCGGCATAGCGAGCATCTCGGCCATCTGCTGTCCGAACTGCAGTCGATGCAGCGAACGTTCCCGGGGCAGACATGGTGATCGCGGTCGATGACAACACCGCGCTGCGCCAGCGCGCCTGGGACGCGGCCGCGAGCGTGGTCGATCCGGAAATCCCGGTGCTGAGCATCGCCGATCTCGGCGTTCTGCGAGATGTCGTGCTCGACGGCGATCGTGTCGAGGTTGCGATCACGCCGACCTATTCGGGCTGCCCGGCCATGAACATGATCGCGATCGAGATCGAGATCGCGCTGGAGCGCGCCGGTTTCCGCCAGCCGAAGGTGCGCACGGTGTTGTCGCCGGCCTGGACCACCGAGTGGATGAGCGAGGAGGGACGCCAGAAGCTGCGCGCCTATGGCATCGCGCCGCCGCAAGCCTCCCACTCGCGCCGCGCGCTGTTCGGTGAGCAGGCCGTCGCGTGCCCGCAATGCGGCTCGGACAAGACCGAGCTGTTGTCCGAATTCGGCTCGACCTCCTGCAAGGCGCTCTGGCGCTGCAGGTCCTGCCGCGAACCCTTCGACTATTTCAAGTGTCATTGACCATGTCAGCAGCCGCACCGCGCTTCCATCGCCTGGCCGTCAACGACCTCCGCCGCGAGGCCTCCGACGCCGTTTCCATGACCTTCGCCATCCCCGGCGAACTCGCCGGCGATTACGCCTTCACGCCCGGCCAGTACCTGACGCTCCGCACCACGCTGGATGGCGAGGAGGTGCGTCGCTCCTATTCCATCTGCTCCGGCCCCGGTGACGGCGAGATTCGTATCGCCGTGAAGAAGGTCGACGGCGGTGCGTTTTCGAACTGGGCGGCCGACGAACTGAAATGCGGTGACGAACTCGAGGTGATGACGCCCACTGGACGCTTCGGTGTGGTTCCGCCGGCAGACGGCGGGCGCATCCACGTTGGCTTCGCCGCCGGCTCCGGCATCACGCCGATCCTGTCGATCGTGAAGGGCATTCTCGCGGGCGAGCCCGATAGCCGCTTCTTCCTGTTCTACGGCAACCGCGCGACCGACAACATCATGTTCCTCGAGGCCCTCGAGGAACTGAAGGATCGCTTCATCGATCGCCTGTCGCTCTTCCACGTCATCTCCGGCGAGGAGCAGGACATTCCGATCCTGCATGGAAGGCTCGACGGCGCCAAGGTGAGGGTGCTGCTGCGCTCGCTGGTGCCGGCGGGAAGCGTCGATCACGTCTTCATCTGCGGTCCCCTCGGCATGAGCGAGGACATCGAGGCGACCTGCCGCGAGCTCGGCATCGCCGCCGAGCGCATCCATGTCGAGCGCTTCGTCTCCGAGTTCGGCGGCAAGCCGCGGCCGAAGAAGATCGTTGCACCCGACGCGCCGCCAAAAGCCATTGCGTCACTGATCATCGACGGCAAGCGGCGCGACGTTCCGGTCGCGGAGGACGAGGCGATCCTCGATGCTGCGTTGCGCGCGGGCGTCGATCTGCCTTTCGCCTGCAAGGGCGGCATGTGCTCGACCTGCCGCGCCAAGCTGGTCGAGGGCGAGGCGCCGATGGACCTCAATTATTCGCTCGAGCCCTGGGAGCTGAAGGCCGGTTTTGTCCTCACCTGCCAGGCCAAGCCAACGACCGAGCGCGTGGTGGTCGACTACGACCACGTTTGACAGTTTTGGCCAACCAGCAGAACATCATGAGCAAACATCTGGCCGGGAGAAGCGCGTGAACGTCAAAGCCGCCCTGTCGCCTGAGGATATCGCCCGCGCCTGCGCCGATGCGATGTGGGCCGAGGATGACGCCTCCAAGGGGCTCGGCATGGAGATCGTCGAGATCGGTCCGGGTTTTGCGACGCTGGCGATGACGGTGCGGCCCGACATGGTCAACGGCCAGCGCATCGCCCATGGCGGCTTCATCTTCACGCTCGCCGATTCCGCCTTTGCGTTCGCCTGCAATTCGCACAATGAGCGCGTGGTCGCGGCGCAGGGTCAGATCACCTTCATCAAGCCCGGCAAGCTGGGCGATCGTCTCGTCGCCAAAGCGCGGGAGATCACCCGCGGCGGACGCTCGGGCATCTACGACGTGCGCGTGACCGCGGGCGATACCGTCATTGCGGAGTTCCGCGGACATTCGCGGGTCATTCCCGGCACATGGCTGCCGGCGCAAGATCAATAAAGAAAAGAACAGAGCAATGTGGGGAAACAAGAATGGCTTCGACGAAGCTGAAGGAAGGCGGCCACAGCTATAGGGCCGAGATGGATGCGCATGAGCGCGCGTCCCGCGACGAGATCATGGCGCTGCAGACGCAGCGTCTGGCCTGGTCGCTGAAGCACGCCTACGACAACGTCGCGCACTACCGCAAGGCCTTCGACAAGGCCGGTGTGCATCCGTCCGACTTTCGCGTGCTGTCCGATCTCGCGAAATTTCCGTTCACGGTGAAGACGGACCTGCGCGACAACTATCCCTTCAACATGTTCGCCGTGCCGCGCGAAAAGCTGGTGCGCGTGCATGCCTCGTCCGGCACGACGGGCAAGCCGATCGTCGTTGGCTACACGCAACGCGACATCGACACCTGGTCGGAGGTGATGGCGCGCTCGATCCGCGCGGCCGGCGGCCGCACCGGCATGATCATCCACAATGCCTATGGCTATGGCCTCTTCACCGGCGGGCTTGGCGTGCACTACGGCGCGGAAAAGCTCGGCTGCACGGTGGTGCCGATCTCCGGCGGCATGACCGAGCGGCAGGTGCAGCTCATCAACGATTTCCGGCCCGACATCATCACGGTGACGCCGAGCTACATGCTGGCGATCCTCGACGAGTTCAAGCGGCAGAAGCTCGATCCCCGTCAATGTTCGCTGAAGGTCGGCATCTTCGGCGCCGAGCCCTGGACCAATGCGATGCGCGGCGAGATCGAGGACGCCTTCGACATGGATGCGACCGACATCTATGGCTTGTCTGAGGTGATCGGACCCGGTGTCGCGCAGGAATGCATCGAGACCAAGGATGGCCTCCACATCTGGGAAGACCATTTCTATCCTGAAGTGATCGATCCCGAGACCGGCGCGGTGCTGCCGGACGGCGAGAAGGGCGAACTGGTCTTCACCTCGCTCACCAAGGAAGCGTTTCCGGTGATCCGCTATCGCACCCGGGACCTGACGCGGCTGCTGCCGGGTACCGCGCGGCCGGGCATGCGGCGCATGGAGAAGGTGACGGGCCGCTCCGACGACATGATCATCCTGCGCGGCGTCAATCTGTTCCCGACCCAGATCGAGGAGGTGCTGCTCGCCACCGACTGGTGCGGCGGCCACTTCGTTCTCGAACTGACCCGCGAAGGCCGGATGGACGAGCTGACCATCATCGCCGAGGCGCGGCCCGAGAGCTGGGACGGCAGGGGCCTCGTCGACCATGCCGACCGGATCTCGACCCACATCAAGAACACCATCGGCGTCAGCTCGAAGGTTCAGGTGGTTGCCCCCGCCACGCTGGAGCGCTCGCTGGGCAAGGCCAGGCGGCTGTACGACAAGCGGCCGAAGGATTAGGTCTCGTCCCTCGTGGTGAGGAGGCGCTCGGCGCCGTCTCGAACCATGCGAACCCGGATGCTGCGGCGCGGCCTTCATCCTGCGAAACGCCTGCTTCGCAGGCTCCTCAGGATGAGGGGAGGCGGTTGACTTGACCGTCCCCAGAGGCGACAAGGCCCGCGAGAAAATCGCGGGTTTTTCCTATGTCACCAGCCGATACCAAAACGGTCCAAGCGCGCTGTGTGCGCCTCAACGTCAAAGCTGAAAACGCTGCTGCCCTCGCGCCGGCCGTCGAGCGCCAGACGCTCACGCGCGGGCCGAACGACCTCCTGATTGAGGTGAAGGCCGCCGCGGTCAATCCGTCCGACGTCAAGGCCGCGACGGGATTGATGCCCTATGCCGTGTTCCCCCGGACCCCCGGCCGCGACTACGCCGGCTTCGTGATCGACGGCCCTGCCGGCACGATCGGCCGCGAGGTGTTCGGCTCGTCCGGCGATCTCGGCATCCGCCGCGACGGCACGCATGCAAGCCATCTCGTGGTCGAGGCTGACGCGGTGGTGGAGAAGCCCAGGACGGTGTCGTGGGAGGAGGCCGCCGGCATCGGCGTGCCCTTCGTCACCGCGATGGAAGGCTTTCGCCGCGCTGGCGTGCCGAAGAGCGGCGAGACCGTGCTGGTGTTCGGCGTCAACGGTAAGGTCGGGCAGGCCGCGGTGCAGATCGCGACCTGGCAGGGCGCGCGCGTCATCGGCGTGGTGCGGAAGGCGGAGGCCTATGAGGGCCACGCCAATGCGCCCATCGAGGTGATCGACGCCTCCGCCACCGACGTGGCCACGCGCGTGCGCGAATTGACCGGCGGCAAGGGCGCCGACATCGTCTTCAACACGGTCGGCGATCCCTACTTCCAGGCGGCGCACAAGTCGCTCGCCCTGCGCGGACGTCAGATCCTGATCGCCGCGATCGACCGCGTCGTGCAGTTCAACATCCTCGAATTCTACCGGGGACAGCACACCTATGTCGGCATCGACACGCTCGGGCTGTCGTCGGCGGCGACAGGCGCAGTGCTGCACGATCTCGGTCCGGGCTTTGCGAGCGGGCACCTCAAGCCGTTTCCGATCAAGGCGAATGCAATCTATCCGCTGGAGCGCGCCAAGGAAGCGTATGCCGCCGTCGCCGGCTCGTCGCGCGACCGCGTGATCCTGAAGCCGTAACGATGGAGTCCTCCACCCAACTCGTCATCCTTGCCGGTCTCGCCATCGGCCTTGTCTACGGCGCCGTCGGCTTGCTCAGCGGCTTCTGCCTGATGAGCAGCATGCGCGGCTGGCTTGCGGATGGTGACGGGCGGCTGGTGCGGACCTATGCGCTGGCGATCGCTGTTGCGGTCGCGGCGAGCCAGTTTCTCGCCGGCAGCGGCACGGTCGATCTCGGCAAGTCGATCTATCTGCAGCAATCCTTTTCCGTTCCGGTGCTATTCCTCGGCGGCCTGCTGTTCGGCTACGGCATGGTGCTGTCGAATGGCTGCGGCTCGCGCGCGCTGGTGCTGCTCGGGCGCGGCAATCTCCGTTCCTTCGTCGTCGTGATCGTGCTGGGCATCGCCGCGCAGATGACGCTCAAAGGCCTGATCGCGCCCGCGCGTATCGCGCTGGTCCAGGCCTCGCAAACCACGGTCAGCACCAATTCGCTGCCGTCGCTGCTCGCGACGCTCGGTCTCGCGGAAGGGCCTGCGCGCGCGCTGGCTGCCGCGGCGATCGCGATCGCGCTGCTCCTGTTTGCCTTCGCGCATCCTGCGTTTCGCCGCTCTCCGGGCCAGATCGCGGCAGGTGTCGTCGTCGGTCTCCTCGCCGCCGGCGGCTGGTACGTCACCGGCTCTCTCGGTGCCGACGACTTCAATCCGGTCCCCGTGACCTCGCTTACGTTCATCGCGCCGATCGCGGATGCCCTGCAATACGCCATGCTCTCGACCGGCCTGACGCTCAATTTCGGCATCGCCACGGTTGCCGGGGTCTTCGCCGGCAGCCTCGTCACGGCGCTTGCGACGGGCCGCTTCAAGCTCGAAGGTTATTCCTCGCCGCGCCACATGCTGCGTTCTGGCTCCGGCGCCGCGCTGATGGGGATCGGCGGCGTGATGGCATTCGGCTGCTCCATCGGGCAGGGGCTCACCGGTGTCTCGACCCTCGCGCTGGGCTCGTTCGTGGCGGTCGCCGGCATCCTGCTCGGCACGACCGCCGGCTTGCGCGGAAGCTTGCGCGTTCAGCCGCTCGCGGTGGCCTGACCGCGCAACAGCCGATCGCCCAGCGTCGCAAGACCGATGCCGGTGACGATCAGCCCGGCCGCGATGGCAAGGCTCATGTCGACGGGCTCGCCGAGCAGGATCGCCGCACTGGCGATGCCGACGAGCGGCGTCCCCGTTGTGCCGAGCGAGGTCGTCAGGGCCGAGATGCTCTTGTTGACCATCGACATCGCCCAATAGGCCAGCGCCGTTCCGATCAGGCCGGAATACAGGAACAGCAGGATGAGCTTCCACGACCATTCGGCGTGGGGCAGGCCTTCCGTGGCCAGCGCCGAACCGGTCAGCACGATGGTTGCCGTGAGCACCTGCCAGATCAGCAGTTGCAGCGGAGAGGCGATCCAGCGGTGCGCGCGGATATAGATGATGTTCGCTGCCCAGGAGATCGCGGCCAGGATGACCATGCCTGCGCCGAGCAGGACGTTTGCGTTGGTCCAGTCGATGGACGCGGGGTTCAGGATCACGGCAAGCCCGACCAGTCCGAGCAGGGCGCCCGCAAGCTTCGGCGCGGTCAGCGTGTCCTTCCCCAGCAGGGGCGCGGCGATCGCGACCCAGAGCGGCGTAGTGTAGCCGAGCACGATCGCCTTGCTCGCGGGCAGAAATCGCACACCGGACGCAACCAGGACAGAGAACACCGTCATGTGCAGCACCGCCACACTCAGGACCACGGGAATGTCGCGCCGCTGCGGGATCACCAGATTCCCGCTCAGTCCGAGGATCACGAACAACGCGGCCAGTGCGATCCAGCTCCGGATCGCCGACGTCCACAGCGGCGGAAGGAACTGGACGAGCTGTTTCGTCACCGACCAGTTCACGCCCCAGGCCAGCACGACGATCAGGAACAGGCCGACGGCGGCGCGGGAGGACAGGGAGTTCATCGCATTATCCTTGAAGCAGTCCAGCCCGGCGGATAGCATCTCATCTGGTACCAAAAGAAGTGCCAGATTGGAGAACAATAAGGTGCCAGTTTCCGAAGGCATGATCGCCGGCCTGATCGACCTGAACCGCGCCGACGGCGAGGGACTGGCGGCACAACTGACGGGGCAGCTTCGAGGTCTGATCGCGAGCGGCCACCTCGGCAAGGGGCGCGCGCTGCCGTCGAGCCGGCAGCTTGCAGCCGATCTCGGCGTCTCCCGCAACACCGTCACCTACGCGTTCGAGCAGCTCGCTGCGGAGGGATATCTCGCGGCGTCGCACGGTCGACGTCCGGTGGTGACGATCGACGGCGGCGAACGGATCGAAGGGGCGGGCACAGTCGCGTCGAGCCCGCGCTCCGCGAAACCCCGGCTCTCATCCTGGGCCTCGAAGCTCCAGCAGACCGACTGGCCGATGTCCTATCAGGCGCCGTTCAAGCCGCTGCGTCCGGGACATGGCGACGCCAGGGAGTTTCCGAACGAGATCTGGGGACGCTGCCTGCGCCGCAGTGCCGTTTGGGCGGCAAGGCGCGAACTCGGATCGGTGAACCGGCCGCGCTTGCGCGAGGCGCTGGCGCACTATCTCGCAACCAGCAGAGGCGTTCGCGCGGACGCGGACCAGATCCTGATCCTGCCGAGCGCGCAGGCTGCGCTGACCCTGATTGCGGCTGCCGTCATCACGCCAGGCGATGAGGTGTGGGTCGAGGATCCCGGCTATCCCGGCGCCGCAGCCGCCTTCCGTACCTGCGGCGCGCGCGTGAGCGGCATCAGCCTGGACGAGCAGGGCATGCGGCGGATGCCGGGGCCCGCAGCGCCAACGCTGATCTTCATGACGCCATCGCATCAGCATCCAACCGGCCGGCTGATGTCACTGACCCGCCGCACCGAGTTTCTCAGGGCAAGCCGGCCCGGCAGGACCTGGATCGTTGAAGACGATTACGACGGCGAATTCCACTACGACAGCCGGCCGGTGCCGGCGCTGCAGGGCTTGGACGCCCACGGCCGCGTGTTCTATGTCGGCACGTTCTCGAAGGCGATGACGTCGGACATCCGGCTCGGCTATCTCGTCGCGCCGCCGGCGCTGGTGTCTACGCTGGAGATCGCGCAGCGGCATATCGGGCTGATCGCCGCCAGCCACATCCAGGAAGCGTTGGCCGAGTTCATCGCCGACGGTCATTTCCTGGCGCATCTGCGCCGGGTGCGCCGGCTCTATCACGGGCGCCGCGATCATCTCGTCGCCGGGCTCGAGCGCCATCTCGGCGAGGTGCTCTCGGCCGAGGTGCCCTCGGGCGGCATCCAGCTCGTGGCGCGTCTCAAGCGAGGCCGCGCCGATCAGGCGACGGTGAAGCGGCTCGTCGAGGCCGGCGTCGTCACGCGAGCCCTGTCCAGCCTGGCGCTCGGCAAGCCGCGCGATCACGGCCTGCTGCTTGGCTTCGCGGCGTGGCGCGAGAACGAGATCAGCGCGGCGCTGCGGACGATGGCGTCGTGCTTCTAGAGCATGATCCGGAAAAGTGTGAAGCGGTTTTCCGAAAAGATCATGCTCAAACAATAACGCGCTAGTCGACGGCCTTGGTCACGATGCGGATCTCCGACGTCAGCGTACGGTGCACCGGGCACTTGTCGGCGATCTCCATCAGTTTCTTGCGCTGTTCGGCATCGAGGGCGCCGTCCATCGCGATGTCGCGCTCGATCTGGTCGAGCATCCCCTCGCGCGTCTCGCACTCCGCGCAGTCCTTGGCGTAGATCTTGGAGTGCTTCAGCGTGACCGTGACGCGATCGAGCGGCAACGACTTGCGATCCGCATAGAGACGCATGGTCATGGATGTGCAGGCACCGAGGCCTGCAAGCAGGAAATCATAGGGACCGGGGCCGGCATCCTCGCCGCCGGCAGCTTTCGGTTCGTCCGCCACCATATGATGCGGGCCGACGGTGATCATCTGGTTGAACTTGCTCTTGCGGGTCTCCTGCACCACCACCTTCCGCGGCTCTTCCGGGAGATCCATCGCCTTTGCGGGCTTCGCTGCGTCGATGTAACGGCTCGCCCAGGCGGTGATCACGTCGGCCGCGTAGAGAGCGTCGGCCGGCTTGGTCAGGAGATGATCGGCGTGGTCGAGCGAGACGAAGCTCTTGGGGTGTTTTGCCGCAACGAAAATCCTGGTCGCATTGTCGATGCCGACGGTGTCGTCGACGGGGGACTGCATGACCAGCAGCGCCTTGTGCAGGCCGGTGATGTCCTTCATCAGCTCGTGCTCGGCGATGTCGTCGAGGAATTCGCGCCTGATCCGGAACGGACGGCCGGCCAGCGAGACCTCGACCTCGCCCTGCGCGCGGATGTTGTCGATATGCTCTTTGAAAAGACCGGTGACGTGGGCGGGATCGGACGGCGCGGCAATGGTCGCAACCGCCCTGGCCTCGGGAATTTGCCCGGCTGCAGCGAGGATCGCGGCGCCGCCAAGGCTGTGGCCAATCAGAAGTGATGGTGCCTTGCGGATGCTGCGCAGATGATCGGCGGCTCGCACGAGGTCGGCGACGTTGGAGGAGAACGTCGAATTGGCGAACTCACCTTCGCTGGAGCCGAGCCCGGTGAAGTCGAAGCGCAGCACCGCGATGCCCCTGGCGGCCAGAGCGACCGAGATGCGCTTGGCCGCCAGCGTGTCCTTGCCGCAGGTGAAGCAATGCGCAAACAGCGCGAAAGCCGCGGGCTCGCCGTCCGGCAGCTCCAGCGCGGCTGACAGCTGATGGCCGCCTTCGCCGGTGAATTGAAAGCGTTCCGTCGGCATGGGCTTCCCCCGTTACTTGTTCGAACCTAATCGCCTGAATAGCGCTGCTCGGCCCAGGGATCGCCGCGGTTGTGATAGCCGCGGACTTCCCAGAAGCCCGGCGCGTCCTCGGTGAGAAATTCAATGGCCTGGAGCCATTTCGCGCTCTTCCAGAAATAAAGATGCGGGACGACCAGCCGCACCGGGCCGCCATGCTCCTCCGTCAGAGGCTGGCCCGACCAGCTATGGGCGAGCAGGGCGTCCTCGGCGGCAAAGTCCTCCAGCGCGAGGTTGGTGGTGTAGCCGTCGTAGGAATGCAGCACGACGAAGCGCGCGTCCTCGCGTGGCTGGCAGACTGCGAGCAGCTCGCGCGTCGAGAGGCCTTCCCAAAGGTTGTCGTAACGCGACCAGGTCGTCACGCAATGGATGTCGGAGGTGAACTGCTCCTGCTTCTGCGCGGCGAATTCGGGATAAGTCCAGAACACGGGATTGTCGACCGCGCCGTAGACGTCGAGCCGCCAGCGCTCCCGCGACACCGGCGGCATGACGCCGAGATCGAGCACCGGCCAGTCCTTGGTCAGGTGCTGGCCGGGCGGCAGGCGCTGGTCTTCGGAACGCGTGATCCTGCCGGTGAGAAAGCGGCCCTCGCGCGCCCATTTCTCCTTGGTGCGCGTCAGCTTGCTGTCGGGCGGCGGCTGGTCGTCGTCGGCCATAGGCTACTCGTGAATGAGTTACTCGTGGCGGTGCATTGCGGAGGCGTGCTTGGTGTCGCGCATGGTGGAATAGATGATCAGCGACAGGAAGATGACGCCGGCGAGATAGTAATAGAACCATTCCTCGTGCCCGATCGTCTTGAAGTAGAGCGCAATCGCGGGCGCGGTTCCGCCGAAGATCGAGACCGTGATCGCGTAGGGCAGGCCGACGCCGAGCGCGCGGACATTGGTCGGGAACAGCTCGGCCTTCACCACCGCGTTGATTGAGGTGTAGCCGGCGACGAACAGCCAGGCACAGCAGATCAGGATGAACGCCATGAAGGGCGACTTGGTCTCCTTCAGCGTCATCAGCAGCGGCACGGTGGCAAGCGTGCCGGCGACACCGAAGAAGATCAGCAGCGGCTTGCGTCCGATCTTGTCGGAGATGGCGCCGTAGATCGGCTGCAGGATGGTCGCGAAGATCAGCGTGCCGAAGATCACGAAGGTGGTCTGATCCTCGGTCAGGCCGACCGAGAGCTTGACGAAGGTCTGCATGTAGGTGGTGAAGGTGTAGAACGCGGCGGTGCCGCCGGCGGTGAGGCCGACGACCAGCAAGAGTTCGCGCGGATAGCGCAGCAGGTTGGTGATCGAGCCGGTCGGCTTCACCACCTTCTTGGCTTCCTCGAAGGCCTCGGTCTCATGCAGATTGCGCCGCATCACCGCGGCGAAGATCGCGAGCGCAGCGCCGATCGCGAACGGGATGCGCCAGCCCCAGGCCTTCAGCTCCTCCGGCGTCAGGAAGACCTTTTGCAGGAGCAGCAGCACGATGATGGCGGTGAGCTGGCCGCCGATCAGCGTGACGTACTGGAAGCTCGAATAGAAGCCGCGATGCTTGGGATCGGCGACCTCGCTCAGATAAGTGGCGCTGGCGCCATATTCGCCGCCAAGGCTGAGGCCCTCGATCACGCGGGCCAGCGCCAGGATCACCGGCGCGGCAAAGCCGATCGTGGCATAGGTCGGCGTCAGCGCGATGATCAGCGAGCCGAAACACATGAACACGACGGACAACGTCAGCGAGATGCGGCGGCCGAAATGGTCGGCGAGATAGCCGAAGAACCAGCCGCCCAGAGGGCGCATCAGGAAGGTCGCGGCGAATACCACGGCGACGTTCAATTGCTGGACGACGGGATCGTTGCCGGGAAAGAACGCCGGCGCGAAATAGAGTGCGAAAGCCGTATACGCGTAAAAGTCGTACCACTCGACGAGATTGCCGATTGAGCCGATCAGGATCGCCTTGATCCGGCGCTCGGCGTCGGCAATGTCGATGTGGTCGGAGGCCGGTTTGATTGCTTGCTCAGTCACGTCCGGCCTCTCTTCCGCTGGTCTTGGAAAGGCCTACATCGCCTTTCCCAGCAGAAATGGCAACTGCCGGGGGCCTCTCACCGTGCCCTGCGACCAGGTCACTGTGCCTGCCGGATCGAGGCGGAAATCCGGGATTCGCTTCAGCCATTCCTCCAGCGCAACCTGCATCTCCATGCGCGCAAGGTTGGAACCGACGCAGCGGTGAATGCCGAGGCCGAACGCGGCATGGCGGTTCTCCCGGCGGTCGATCACGACTTTGTCAGCTTCGGGAAACATCTTCGGGTCGCGGTTGGCGGCCGGGAAGGACAGCAGCACCATGTTGCCCGCCTTGACCGGACAGCCCGAGATCGTGGTCTCCTTGACCACCTCGCGGGCCATGGTCACCGGCGAATAGGCCCGTAGCAGCTCCTCCACGGCGACCGGGATCAGCCCGGGCTCGGCGATCAACCGCTCGCGGTCGGCCGGCGTTCTGGCCAGATGCCAGAGCGAGGAGCCGATCGCGCTCCACGTGGTGTCGATGCCTGCGATCAGGAGCAGGCGCAGCGAGCCCAGCACGTGCGAATCCTCGAGCGGGTTGCCCTCCTTGTCCTTGGCGTTCATCAGGTAGGAGATCAGGTCGTCGGTCGGCTTCGTCTTGCGCTCCTCGATATGCGTCCTGAAATAGTCGCTCATCTCGTGCACCGCCTGGAGCAGCATGTTCTCGTCCTTGATGCCGAGCTCCAGGATCATGTGGATCCAGTTGATGAAGAGATCGCTGTCGGACTCGGGAATGCCGAGCATGTGGGCGATGGCCTGGACCGGGATGTATTTGCTGTAGCGCGCGGCGGCGTCGACCTTGCCGTCGGCGATGAACCCGTCGATCAGCTCGTTGCAGATCGCGCGCATCCGCGGTTCCAGCTTCTTCATCGCATCCGGCGTGAACGGCGGCAGCAGCAATTGCTTGGCTGGCTTGTGCACGGGCGGATCGGAGGTGATCGGCGGGGCGGCGTTCCTGGCAACCTCCGGCCGCACGTCGCGGACGATGATCCGCCGCGAGGAGAAATGCTCGGTGTCGTTGGCGATCTCGCGCACGGCCTCGTAGGTCGTGGGCATATAGCAGCCGAGGAATCGCTCGGTGTGCACGACCGGGCTTGCGGCACGCAGCTCGTCCCAGATCGGGAAGGGATCGTCCGTCCACTGCGGATCGGTGTGGTCGAAATCGTTGACCCAGTCGGTGACGGGCGGATGGGCGACAGGCTGGCTGACGTCGGACATCTCAGGAAAATCCCTCGGGGCTCGTGTTGGCTGAAGCAGGGCGGACGGCGGCCGCGCTACTCCTCGATCACGTCGATAGCGATTTCCGGACAGTTGGATTTGGCAAGCCAGGCCTTGTCCTCGAGTCCCGGCGGGACCGTGCCGTCGCCGGCTTCGCGGGCGTTGCCGTATTCGTCGAGCTCGAACAGCTCCGGCGCCAACGCCTTGCAGCGCGCGTGGCCCTGGCATTTGTCGGGATCGACGTGAACCTTCAGTCGCTCTGCCATTGCGGCTTCCCTCGGCGTATGCGCGAGCACGAAGGGTGGCCCGCGTTCCTCATGTCTTTATCGGCGGCATTTGCCGCGCGCTTTAAGTTATATGCTATTACATTCGCGTCGGGCTTCCCCTGTCAAGCGCAAACTTATAGGCTTCGCCGTAACATGCGTTCACAACTCGCCCGCAAGTCCGAGAACACCTACCATCATGGCGATCTCCGCGACGCCCTGATCAAGGCCGCCCTGCGTGAGGCGGAGCAGGGCGGAGCGGAAGCAATCAGCATCAAGGCACTGGCAAAGCAGCTCGGTGTCTCGCAGCCGGCACCGTACCGGCACTTCGCGGATCGGGACGCCTTGCTGACGGCGGTGACGGCGGAGGCGTTCCGCCAGCTCAGTGCCATCCTGCGCGAAGCGATGGCAAAGCCGTCGAAGCAATCAAAGCTGTCGCGGCTGGCGCAGGCGACACTCGATTTCGGCCTGCGTCGCAACGGCATCTACCGCCTGATGTTCGCCTCGCGCACCGTCTCCTGCGCGGCCAAGGGCAGCGAGCTGCACGAGGCGACGCGCGAGACGTTTGGGCTCGTGGTCGAAGCCCTGGAAGCACCGGCGGTCGGCTATTTGCGCGAACGGCAGGCGCTCAAGATCTGGGCGGCGATGCATGGCGTGGTGATGCTGGCCGAGCAGGGCATGTTCACCGGTGAACCGGCACATGCGACGCGCGAGGAGCTGGTCGAGGATTTTGTGAGCGAGACCAAGGCTGCGCTAGCACTCGCCATCAAGAACGCGCGGCGACGGACGAAGGCGGGCGCCTAGGCTTTCGCTTTCAGCAGTCTCATCAGCTTTTCGACGGCGCTGTCCGGCGTCGTCACGACCGGACGGCCAGTGGCCTCCGCGACCAGCGGCGCCGTCGCCGCGATGCTGAACTGCGCCAGTGCAATGACGTCGCAATCGCGCAAGTCGCGCGAGGCTTCCGCGATCAGCCGGTCGTGCGTGGCGCGGTCACCGCGGTCGAGCGCCGCCAGCGCGCCTTCGGCGAGCTTCGGCACCACCTGGACGGAGGAGGGAAACTCCGGCGGCATCGACACCAGCGTCGGCGGGAAGGTCGAGAGCAGGCCGATCCGCTTGCCCATCGTCACCGCGCGCTCGATCATGGCTTCGTTCGGCTTCAGCACCGGCATCGGCGCATGCGCGCGCGCGACCGCCTCGATGCAGGGGCCGAACGCCGAGCAGGTGAACAGGATCGCGTTTGCCCCGGTCGCCGCCGCGTAGTCGCCAAGCGCGAGGAAGCGCTCGGTCATGGCATCGTTGAGCGTGCCGTCGCGCGCAAGATCCGCCGACAGGCTGTCGTCGAGCAGGTTCATCAGCCGCGCCTCCGGCCACGCTTTGGCGAACGCCGCCTCGATCGGGGCGATGGAGTGCTTGAGGGCGTGGATGAGGGCGATGCGAGGGGGCGTCGTCATTGAAGATGATTACCTGAGAGGTCTCGTGCCCCGGACGCAGCGCAATGCGGAGTATTGCGCTGCTGAGCCGGGGCCCATTGTGGCCGCTGGGTTCCGGCTACGCGCAGCGGCATTGCATGCTGCTGCGCGTCCGGGACACGCGAGACGTTTACTTGAACGGAATGGCGTACATCAAGCCGCCCTTGCTCCAGAGGCCGTTGAGGCCGCGATCGAGCTTGAGCGGGCTCGCCTTGCCGACATTGCGTTCGTAGATCTCGCCGTAATTGCCGGTGGCCTTGATCGCCGTGACCAGCCATTTGTTGTCGAGCCCGAGCCGCGAGCCGAGGTCGCCCGTGGCACCCAGCAGGCGCTGGATGGCAGGGGTTTGCGACTTCGTCATCTCATCGACATTGGCTTGCGTGACGCCGAGTTCCTCGGCCTCGATCAGGCCGTAATGCAGCCAGGTGATGATGTCGCTCCAGACCTCGTCGCCGTTGCGGGTGAAGGGCCCGAGCGGTTCCTTGCTGATGGTCTGAGGCAGCACGACGTAGTCGGCCGGGTTCGGCGCGGCGGTCGTGACGGCACCGGCGAGCGCGGAGGCGTCCTGGGTCATGGCATCGCAGCGGCCGCCGAAGAAGGTCTGGTACATGGTGTCGACGCGGTCGAACACGAGCGGCTTCCAGTCGATGCCGTTGGCGCGGCCGTAATCGCCAAGCGTGACTTCGTGGGTCGTGCCTTGCGCGACGCAGACGGTGGCGCCCTTGAGGTCCTTCAGCTCCTTCACGCCGAGGTCCTTCTTCACCACGAAGCCCTGGCCGTCGTAGAAGTTGACCGGACCCTGCCGCAGGCCGAGCGTGACGCCGCGCAAATAGGTCTGCGTCGAGTTGCGGTAGAGCACGTCGATCTCGCCCGACTGCAGCGCGGTGAAGCGATTCTGTGCCGTCAGCGAGACGTAGCGCACCTTGCTGGCGTCGCCGAGCACACCGGCGGCGAGCGCGCGGCAATAGTCGACGTCGAGGCCCTTGTAATTGCCTTGCGAGTCCGGCGCGGAGAAGCCGGCGAAGCCCGCGCTGACGCCGCACACCAGCGTGCCGCGGCTCTTCACCGTGTCGAGCGTCGCCGCCGACGCGATCACCGTCGATGCTGCGAGCACGCCCGCTGCGATAGCCACTTTCCTCATACTACTCTCCCCTCAGTGATTGACACTACGCAACACGTTGTCGACGGCCGTGCCGAGCTTGTCGACGATCTGGTCGATCTCATCCGCCGACGCGATATAGGGCGGCGCCAGCAGGACGTGGTCGCCGCGGACACCGTCCACGGTGCCGCCGCCGGGATAGCAGCCGAGCCCGTTGGCGAAGGCTTCGGCCTTGATCTTCTGGTGCAGCTTGAGCGCCGGATCGAATGAGGTGCGGCTGGCGCGATCGGCGACCAGCTCGATCGCCCAGAACAGCCCGCGGCCCCTGATGTCGCCGACATGGCGGTGATTGCCGAAGCGCTCGGTCAGCCGATGCTCGAGCTGCTTGCCGCGCTCCTTGACCTGCGCGAGCAGGTTGTCGTCGCGGATCACATCCTGCACCGCCAGCGCGGCCGCGCAGGCGAGGGGATGCGCGAGATAAGTATGGCCGTGCTGGAATGCGCCCGAGCCGGAGCGGATGGTATCGATGATTTTCCCGCTCGCGAGCATCGCGCCGATCGGCTGGTAGCCGCCGCCGAGACCCTTCGCGATCGCCTGGATATCAGGCGCGACGCCCTCCTGCTCCCACGCGTGCGTCGTGCCGGTGCGGCCCATGCCGCTCATGACCTCGTCGAGGATGAGCAGCGCACCATGCCGGTCGCAGATCTCGCGCACGGCCTTGAAGTAGCCGTCGGGCGCGGTCACCGCACCGGCGGTGGCGCCGACCACGGGCTCGGCTAGGAATGCCGCGACAGTGCCGGGGCCAAGCCGCTGAAACTCGGCTTCGAGCTCGGCGGCGAGCCGCGCCACGAACTGCGCGTCGGATTCGTCGTCGTGCTTCTCGTGATAGGCAAAGGCCGGGGTCACATGGCTGAACGCGGCCGAGAGCAGCGGTGCATAGGGCGCGCGCCGCCAGGCGTTGCCGCCGGCGGCGAGCGCACCGAGCGTATTGCCGTGATAGCTCTGCCGCCGCGCGATGAAATGCTGCCGCTGCGGCTCGCCGCGTTCGATGAAATATTGCCGCGCCAGCTTGATGCTGGCCTCGATCGCCTCCGATCCGCCGCTGACGAAATAGGCGTAGGCGAGACCGCCGGGCTCGTGCCCGACCAGCCTCTCGGCCAGCGCCTCGGCCGGCTCCGACGAGAAGAAGGCGGTGTGGGCATAGGCGAGCGTCGAGGCCTGCTTGGCCATCGCCGCGATCACGCGCGGATGCTGGTGGCCGAGGCAGGAGACCGCGGCGCCGCCGGAGGCGTCGATCACGCGGCGGCCGTCCTCCGCGAACAGATAGACGCCTTCGCCGCCGATCGCCTTGGGCGGCGTTTCACGCAGCGAGCGATGCAGCACGCGGCTGGTGCGAGTGCTCATGGGTCAACCTTTCTCCGAGACGTAGGTGGAGGCAGCAGTCAGTCGCGCCTCGGTATTTTCCAGACGCTTCTTCGCGGCGACGCCGCCGAGCGAGAACGTGACCGCGGCGAGCGATTGCGCGATCGCGATCGCGCCGGTGAGGCTGGGGAAGAAGCCGGGGGAGGAGGCGGCCTCGAACAGCAGCACATGGTCGGCGCCCTCGGCCATCGGCGCCGAGAGGCTGTCGGCAATCGCGATCAGCGTTGCGCCGCTGCGATGAGCGGCCTGCGCGACGCGAACGCTCGCATGTGTGTAAGGCAGGAAGCCGATGACGATGACGGCTTCGTCGGTACGGAACGCGCCGAGATCGAGGTCATCAGGACCGGATGCGCCAACGAGCTGCACCTGCTCGGGGCGGAACAGCCGCAGCTCGTAATTCAATAGCTCGGCGACGCTGCGGCAGCTCCGATAGCCCGCGATCCAGACCCGCTTGGCGTCGTGAAGGGCGCGGGCGGCCTCTGCAATGGGTTGCGCCGGAATGCGCGGCAGGCCGGCGGCCTCGGCCTCGAGCTTGTCGATGACGAGTGCGACGTCGGCGTTGGGACCATGCCGCCGGCTCTTCGCCCTGGCGGAGAAGGGCGAGGTCTGCGACGGCCGTCGCGCTTCCGTCAGCGCGGCGCGGAGCTCGTCCCAGCCGGAATAGCCGATCGCCTTGGCAAGGCGCGTGAACGCGGCGGGATCGGCGCCGGCCTCCGCCGCGAGATCGCGCATCGAACGGGTGGTGGCGTCGTAATCATTGGCGGCGACGAAGCGGCCGACCTCCTGCAGGCGCAGGGGGAGCGATGGCAATGCGATGCGCAGTTCGCTCAGCGGCGAGGATTTCGCGGGCTCGGCCATGAAACATTTGTTGCACGCTTTTCAGATTGGTGCAACAGTTGACGTGCCGCCGCCGGAAATCGTTGCCTTCGAGAAGGATTTTTGTGCTGTGACCACGGACACGCCGAGACCGCCGCCGCGCCGCAGCCTGTTCGGTGCATGGGGCCCCCGCGAGCTGAAGGGCCTGTTCTGGCAGGTGCTGGTGGTGGGGATCGCCGTCGGTGTCGTGGCCTTCCTCTGGTCCAACACCGTCACCAATCTGTCGGCCCGCCGCATCACCACCGGCTTCGCCTTCCTCGGCCGCGAGGCCGGCATGCCCATTGCCGACAGCCTGCTCGCCTATAGTCCGCGGGATACCTACCTCTGGGCCTTCGTTGTCGGCATCGCCAACACCCTGCGCGTCGCGGTGATCGGCATCGTGCTCGCGACGATCCTGGGCACGCTGGTCGGCATCTCCCGGCTGTCGGCCAACTGGCTGCTGTCGCGGCTCGCCGCGGTCTATGTCGAGACGCTGCGCGACATTCCGCTGCTGCTTCAATTGCTGTTCTGGTACGTGCTGATGCAGGCCCTGCCGGCCGCGCGCGCGGCATGGCGTCCCGTCGAGGGCGTGTTCCTCTCCAATCGCGGCCTGATCCTGCCGGCGATCCCGTTCGGGCCGCCGCAGCTCTGGGTGCTCGGCACGGCGGCGCTGGGCCTGGTTGCGTTCTACGTCATCCGGCGATGGCTGATCGCCCAGCAGATGCGCGACGGCAGGCCGCGGCCGGCCTGGCCGTTCGCGCTCGGTCTCGTCGTCGCGCTGCCCGCGGCGGTCTCGCTGGTGCTGGGCGTCTCCTGGACGATCGAATGGCCGGAGCTGCGCGGCTTCAACTTCGTCGGCGGGCTGACGCTGGCGCCGGAGTACTTCGCGCTCTTGATCGCGCTCGTGACCTACACCTCGGCCTTCATCGCCGAGATCGTGCGCAGCGGCATCCAGTCCGTGCCGCGCGGCCAATGGGATGCCGCCAACGCGCTCGGCCTGCGCCGCAGCTTCATGCTGCGGCAGATCATCCTGCCGCAGGCGCTGCGCGTGATCGTGCCGCCGATGACGAGCCAGTATCTCAACTTGACGAAGAACTCCTCGCTTGCGGTCGCGATCGGCTACCAGGACGTGGTCTCGGTCGCCAACACCACGCTGAACCAGACCGGGCAGGCAATCGAGGCCATCGCGCTGATCATGGCTGTGTTCCTGACCATCAGCCTTTCCATCAGCTTCTTCATGAACTGGTTCAATGCGCGCATCGCGCTGGTGGAGCGCTGAGCATGACCGCAATCACCGACATCCCCGATGCACCCCGCGCCGCTCGCCGGCCGCAGGCTGGCAATCCGGTGTTGCGCTGGCTGCGCCAGAATCTGTTCTCGTCGATCCCAAACGGCATCCTCACGGTGGTGCTGGTGGCGATCCTCGCCAAGGGCGTCTTCAGCTTCCTGCAATGGGGCATCGCAAATGCCGTCTGGCTGACGCCGGCCAACGACTCCAGCGCCTGCCGCGCGGCGCGCGGCGTCGGCGCCTGCTGGGCCATCATTCCCGAGAAATACCGCTTTATCCTGTTCGGCACCTATCCGTTCGACGAGCAGTGGCGGCCGGCGATGTCGGTGCTGCTGTTCATCGCGCTGTATTTTCTCTCGACCCGCCGCGCCCTGTGGCGGCGCGAACTCGTCTATCTCTGGATCGGCGCGCTGGCGCTGATCAGCGTGCTGATGTGGGGCGGCGTCTTCGGGCTCTCCTTCGTCTCGCAGGATCGTTGGGGCGGCCTTCCGGTGACGTTGATCCTGGCGACATTCGGGTTGGCGTTCGGCTTCCCGCTCGGCATCCTCGTGGCGCTCGGACGGCGCTCGAAGCTGCCGGCGATCCGCTCGCTCAGCGTGCTCTATGTCGAGCTGATCCGCGGCGTGCCGCTGGTCAGCCTGCTGTTCATGGCGAGTGTGATGTTTCCGTTGTTCATGCCCGCCGGGTTCAACATCGACAAGCTCTTGCGCGCGCAGATCGCGATCATCCTGTTCGCGGGTGCCTACCTCGCCGAAGTTATCCGCGGCGGTCTTCAGGCCGTGCCGCGCGGGCAATACGAGGCGGCCGACGCGCTTGGCCTGTCCTACTGGCGCAAGCACCGGCTGATCGTCCTGCCGCAGGCGATCCGCCACGTCATCCCGCCGCTGGTCAACACCTTCATCGCCTTCTTCAAGGACACCAGCCTCGTCCTGATCATCGGCATCTTCGACCTCCTGACAACGGCCAAGACCGCGATCATCGATCCGGCGTGGCAGCAGTTCTCGGTGGAAGTCTACATCTTCGTCGCGGCGATCTATTTCGTCTTTTGCTTCGCGATGTCGCGCTACAGCCGCAGTCTCGAGGCAAGCACCGCTTCGAGGTAACCAGGGGAACACGAACTCTTTATGCCGTGCCTATAACGCGACACGGGATTTCGACTGGGAATCCTACGTTGCGAGATCCACCTCAATCGTGCTGGTGGCACTCAACAAGAGGAACGTCGAATCATGATGAAGTCTGTTCTCGCCGCGTCGGCCGTCCTGGTCGCGCTTTGCTCCGCCGCCTCAGCCCGCGAGGTGGTGCACCATCCAGTCATGGCGTCCGAAACAGCCGCCCAGATGTCGCAGATGTCTCCCGGCTCCATGGCCCACACGGCCATGACGGAGGATGCAGGCGCCGATGCGCATCAATATCACGGCGGCCCGAAAGTGAACGACTAGGCGCGGACCAGAGCATCGCGGCCTTGCTAACTCGCCGCGTTGAAACGACCTGAAGGTTGCCGGCACCGGAGGACGGCTAAGTTCCCCGGTGCGGCACCGCTCTATGCTTTCACCTTCGGATCGATCGGCGTCGTGCCGCGGAGGTTCAATATATCTTCCAGCACCTTCGCGCCGGCGAGCACCTGTGCGTCCGCGCGCGGCGCACCGACCACCTGCACGCCGACCGGCAGGCCGGACGCCGTGAACCCGCATGGCAGCGACAGCGATGGGCAGCACGCGAGCGTGATGGCGTAGACGATGCCAAGCCATTCGACATAGTTCTCGAACCGCTTGCCCGCGCATTCGGCGACATAGCGGTTCTCGATCGGGAAGGGCGGCACGATCGTGGTCGGCGTCAGCAGCAGGTCGTACGTTTTGAAGAATTCGACCGCGCGGGCGGTCATGCCGACGCGCTGCGCCTGGGCGCGCGCGAGCTGATCGACCGTGAGCTTGAGGCCCTCCTCGATGTTCCAGATCACCTCGGGCTTGAGCAGGTCGCGCTTGGTGCGCAGCAGATTGGCCTTGGTGATCGCAAAATCGAACGCGCGCAGCACGTGGAAGCATTCATGCGCCTCGCGCCAATCCGGATGCGCTTCCTCCACGATGGCACCGGCTTCCGCGAAACGTTCCGCAGCCTTGCGCGTGATGGCCTTGACCTCGGGATCAACAGGCGTGATGCCGAGATCGGGCGAATAGGCGATGCGCTTCGGCTTCTTGCCCGCCTGTGCCGCCGACAGGAACGAGGTTAAGGGGGCCGGCAGCGACAGCGGATCGTCCGCATAGTCGCCGCTCATGGCATCCAGCAGCAGCGCGAGATCCTCGACGTTGCGCGCCATCGGGCCGACCACGCCGAGATTGCGATCGATGCCCGACTTCGGGGTATGTGCGACGCGGCCGATGCTCGGCCGCATGCCGACGACGCCGCAGAAGGCCGCCGGGCTGCGCAAGCTGCCGCCCATGTCTGAGCCCTGCGCCAGCCAGGCCATGCCCGTCGCGAGCGCCACGGCCGCGCCGCCTGACGAGCCCGCAGCCGACTTCGTCGTATCCCAGGGATTGAGCGTCGCGCCGAACACCTCGTTGAAGGTGTTGGCACCCGCGCCGAACTCCGGCGTGTTCGACTTGGCGTAGACCACCGCGCCATTGGCCTCGAGGTTCTCGACCATGAGGTCGGACTTCGCGGGGATGTTGTCCTTGAAGATGGGCGAGCCCTGCGTGTTCAGGACGCCCGCGACGTCGGTCAGGTCCTTGATCGGCAGCGGCAGGCCCGCGAGCAGGCCGCGCGCGCCGGCCGGCTTCTGCATCAGCGCCTTCGCGCTATCCCGCGCCCGGTCAAAGCACAGCGTCGGCAGCGCGTTGACCTTGCCGTCGACCTCCTTGACGCGCTTCTCCACCACGTCCAGCAGCTCGAGCGGCGAAACGTCGCCGGAGCGCAGCTTGTCGACGACGGTGCAGGCTGTTTCGCGGATCAGGTCCTGAGACAATTATTTTACTCCTGTGCTTATTCAATCGTCATTGCGCGCGCAGCGAAGCAATCCAAACTGTTGCCCAAAGATGCACTGCTGGATTGCTTCGCTGCGCTCGCAATGACTCGGATAGAGTTAACCCCAACCCGCGCTGATGCCGCCATCCACCGTGTAGATGACACCCGACGTGTAGCCGGCGCGATCCGAGGCGAGGAACGCCATGAGATCGCCGATCTCGCGCGCATGGGCGGGGCGGCCGAGCGGCAGGCCCTTCTGGAATTCCTTGTAGCGGCTCTCGTCACCGAACTGGTGTTTTGCCCGGGTCTTGAGCAGGGTGACGTGGCGGTCGGTGCCGACCGGGCCGGGGTTGATGCCGACCACGCGGATGTTATCGGCGAGGCTCTTGCCGCCGAGCGCGCGGGTAAAGGCCATCAACGCGGCATTGCCGGCACTGCCGCAGACATAGTTGGCGTCGAACTTCTCGCCGGCCGCGCCGATGTCGTTGACGATCACGCCGCCGCCCTTGGCCTTCATCTGCGCGTAGATCTGCCGCGTCAGGTTGATATAGCCGAACACCTTCAATTCCCAGGCGTGCCGCCAGGTCGCCTCGTCGATCTTGTCGATCGAGCCGCCGGGGATGTCGCCGGCGTTATTGACGAGCACGTCGATATCGGCGGCTTCCTTGGCAAGGCGCGCCAGATCCGCAGCATTGCGCAGATCGACCACGCTGGTTGCTGCGTCGATCTGGTGCGCGGAGCGCAACCGGTCGGCCAGTGCCTTGAGCTGATCGCCGTTCCGGGCCGCCAGCAGGAGGTGCGCGCCTTCCTCGGCGAACGCCTCGGCGGCGGCTGCGCCAATGCCCTTGGACGCGCCGGTGATCAGGACGCGCTTGCCACGCAGATGCAGATCCATGGGGAGTACTCGCAGGACAGGAACAGGATCAAATCAGTAGGCGCTCGGCCGCGCCATGGTCAACATTGCAGTGCAGCGTTGCGCTGCCCGCGACTTTGGTCCATTGCAGTGCGATCAAAGCGCGGCGGCTGCCGGACCAACCAAGGACGTTCTCGATGAGCAAGAAACAATATCGGATCGCGGTCATTCCCGGCGACGGCATCGGCAAGGAAGTCATGCCGGAGGGCCTGCGCGTCCTGGAGGCGGCGGCGAAGAAGCACGGCGTCTCCGTGCATTTCGACCATTTCGACTTCTCGTCCTGGGACTATTACGAGAAGCACGGCCAGATGATGCCGGACGACTGGAAGGAGAAGATCGGCAAGCACGACGCGATCTATTTCGGCGCGGTGGGCTGGCCGGCCAAGATTCCGGATCACGTCTCGCTGTGGGGCTCGCTGATCAAGTTTCGCCGCGAGTTCGACCAGTATGTGAATTTGCGTCCGGTGCGGCTGATGCCCGGCGTGCCGTCGCCGCTCGCGAACCGCAAGCCCGGCGACATCGATTTCTGGGTGGTGCGCGAGAACACCGAAGGTGAATATTCCTCGGTCGGCGGCCGCATGTTCCCGGACACCGACCGCGAGTTCGTCACCCAGCAGACCGTGATGACCCGCACCGGCGTCGACCGCATCCTGAAGTTCGCCTTCGAGCTCGCACAGTCGCGGCCGAAGAAGCACCTGACCTCGGCGACCAAGTCGAACGGCATCTCCATCACCATGCCCTATTGGGACGAGCGCGTGGAGGCGATGGCCAAGAAGTTTCCGGGCGTGAAGTGGGACAAGTACCACATCGACATCCTGACGGCGAACTTCGTGCTGCATCCGGACTGGTTCGACGTCGTGGTCGGCTCGAACCTGTTCGGCGACATCCTCTCCGACCTCGGCCCGGCCTGCACCGGCACCATCGGCATCGCGCCGTCGGGTAACATCAATCCCGAGGGCGATTTCCCCTCGGTGTTCGAGCCGGTGCACGGCTCGGCGCCTGACATCGCGGGGCAGGGCATCGCCAACCCGATCGGCGCGATCTGGTCCGGCGCGATGATGCTCGAGCATCTCGGCGAGAAGGAAGCCGGCAAGTCGATCGTCGATGCGATCGAGCGGACGCTCGCCGAACGCACGCTGCGCACCAAGGATCTCGGCGGCAACGCCGACACCACCGCCTGCGGCAAGGCGGTCGCGGACATGGTGGACTGAGGCAAGTATGAGTAGGGTGGGTTAGCCGAAGGCGTAACCCACCACTGTTCGTATCCGCAGGGACAGAAGAGGTGGATTACGCCGTCGGACTGCGCTTCGCGCAGCCGCGGGCTAATCCACCCTACGGTCAAACATACGACTTCCGCGCCGGATCGAAGATCGGCGGATAGTCATTGTCGTCGAGCAGGTCGAGAAACGGATCGAGCCCCCTGGACTTGATCAGCGCGAGTTCCTGATGCGAGATCAGGTTCACGGTCAGGATCTCCACGGGATCGCCCGCGATCTCCAGCACCTCGGCGATCTGCTTGTCCGGGCCGATGATCGGTGTGAGAAACAGAAACGTCTCGAAGTCGGTTCCCGCGACCGGCGGTCTCGGCGGCGCCACCCGGTGGCCGAAACCGAACCAGGTCGTGTCGATGAAAGGTAGCCTGGCAAGCCAGCGCAGATTGTCGCAGACGTCCGGCGTCGGCTCGCGAACGTACCACATCAGCTCGGCACGCGGCTTGGCGTCTCCATGCACGCCCGGCATCCGCTGCTCGCTCATGCCGTTGGTCAGAAGCACGTAGCCTTCGTCGGATCCTTCCTCGCACACAGGCACGAAATCGCGGCCGAAGGCGTGGATGTCGATGCGGCGCTCCGCGCTGTCCGTGAAGCTGTGCTCGGGCTCGCCCAGCTCGCTCTCGTAGATGGCAAGCCGGTGCCGATAGAGCTCGGCCGCCTGCGACGGTTCGCTCGCGCCGGACATGAGCTTTGCAAGACGTGAAAACATGTGAACCTCGGGGGCGGATGTGGACCGGGATATCCGCGTTGTCGCGAGACGACGCGGGCCGGTTCAAATCCGCAGCCAGGAACCGGCGGCTGTGCGCCGCCGTCCAGCTTCCCGTGCGCGCATATCCATGAGGCCTGACCGACGCCGCGAGCCGTGCGTCGTTCGGGATCAGCCCGCGATCTTCTCGATCGCCGCCTGCTCCAGGCCGAACTTCTTGCCGGCCTCGAGAATCTCCTGCCAGGTGGTTGGATCGACAGGAATGCCTTCGGCGAGGCGCTTCTTCTTGGTTTCGCGCTCGGGCTCGCCCGCGATCTTGACCTTCTCGACGCCCGGACCGGGAGGCGAGCCGGTATGCCAGGCCACAAAGCTCTCGACCTCGCTCGCGAGGTTTTCGCCGGTGCCGAGCTTGCCCGGATCGATGACGATCGAGAGCATGCCGTTGAGGACGTTGTACTTGCCGTCGGACGGACCCTTGACCACCTGTCCGCCGGAGAGCGCGCCGCCGAGGATCTCGCACACCAGTGCGAGCCCCGAACCCTTGTGCTCGCCGAACGGCAGGATGGCGCCGTGCGGGGGGATCACGGTGTAGCGCGGATTGACGGTGGGCTTGCCTTCATTGTCGATGATGGTGCCTGGCTCGAGCTCGACGCCCTTGTTGTGGGCGACCCGGGTCTTGCCTTGCGCGATCCTGCTGGTGGCGAAGTCGAGCACGATCGGATCCTTGCCCCGGCGCGGAATGCCGACGCAGAACGGGTTGGTGCCGTGGCGGGCATCGCTGCCGCCCCAGGGCGCCACGATCGGGCGCGAGATCACGTTGACGAAATGGATCGAGACCAGCCCGTGGTCGATGCACTGCTCGGCCCAGTGGCCGATGCGGCCGATATGGTGCGAGTTGGAGAGGCCGACGAGGCACACGCCGTTTTTCTTGGCGCGCTCGGCCGCCAGCTCCATCGCTTCATGGCCGATCACCTGGCCGTAGCCGGTGAGGCCGTCGAGGGTGAGAAGCGGGCCGGTATCGAGCACGGTCTTGACGTGCGCGTTCACGGCGAGGCCGCCGTTGACGACGCTCTGGGCGTAGCGCGGGATCATGCCGACGCCGTGCGAGTCGTGGCCCTTGAGATTGGCTTCGACGAGATTGGTGGAGACGAGCTCGGCTTCACGGTCCGAGGAGCCGCCGGCCTTGACGATGGCGCGGATGGCGTTGGTGAGCGGCTCTGCCTTGAAGGTGCGATAGTCGGCCATTGTTGTTGCTCTTATCCTTTCACGATCCGGCGGCAATGGACCCACGCCGCTTCAATCAGGTTCTCGCTTGCTTCCGGCGTCCGGAATGCGGAATGCGCCGACAGCGTCACGTTCGGAATCTTCGTCAGGGGGTGATCCGCGGGCAGGGGCTCGATGTTGAACACATCGAGGCCGGCGTGGCGAATATGGCCCGACTTCAGCGCGTCGATCATGGCGGCTTCGTCGACGATCGCGGCGCGGGCGGTGTTGACAAGGATGACACCGGGCTTCATCGCAAAGATCTTCTCGCGCGTGATCATGCCGCGCGTCTCGTCGTTGAGCAGCAGGTGCAGCGACACGACGTCGCTCTTCGCCAGCACCGTGTCGAGATCGGTGAACTCGACGCTCGCGTGGCTCTTCGGCGAGCGGTTCCAGGCGATCACCTTCATGCCCGAGCCCGACGCGATCCGCGCGACCTCGGCGGCGATGCCGCCGAAGCCGATCAGGCCGAGCGTCTTGCCGGTGAGCTGCATGCCGTCCTCGCGCAGCCAGCTGCCGGCACGCATCTCGCGGTCCATCATCGCGATGACGCGGGCCGAGGCCCACATCAGCGCGATCGCGGATTCCGCCACGGCGGTGTCGCCATAGCCCTTGATCAGGTGCACGGAGATGCCGAGCTCGGCGAGCTCCTCCGGGTTCATGTAGCTGCGCGCGCCGGTGCCGAGGAACACGACGTGCTTCAGCCCGGTGCACTTCTTCGCCACCTCGGTCGGCAGCGCGGTGTGATCGACGATCGCGATCTCGGCGCCGTCGAGAATCTCCGGATATTGCTCGGGCTTGATGTCAGGGTCCCGGTGGATCCGCACCTTGGGATCACCGGGCTTTTCCAGCCGCTCCATGATCACGGCGAGGGCTTCGTTGGCGTCGACGAAAACTCCGCGCATGGCTTTCTCCGGTCAGGATGCGACGCCGGCGATGGCCAGCACGGTATGCATGAGGACGTTGGTGCCCGCGGCGCAGTCGGGCTGCGTGGCATCCTCCAGCTCGTTGTGGCTGATGCCGTCCTTGCAGGGCACGAACACCATCGCCGCCGGGATGACGGTGTTGAGGTTGCAGGCGTCGTGGCCGGCGCCGGAGGTGATGCGGCGGGAGGAATAGCCCAGCGTCTTCGCGGCGTTCTCGACCGCTGCGATCAGCTTGGGGTCGAAATGCGTCGGCGGCTTGCGCCAGACGAGGTCGATCTTCACGTCGACCTTGCGGCGCGCGGCGATCTCGGCAATCGCGGCGCGCAGGTCGCGGTCGAGCGCGTCCATGATCGCGCCGTCGGCGCTGCGGCAGTCCATGGTGAAGGCGATCTCGCCGGGGATGACGTTGCGCGAGGGATTTGCGATCACGGCCTCGCCGATGGTGCCGACTGCGTTGGGGCCGAGCTTCTTGGCGATGGCTTCCATCGCCAGCACGATCTCGGACAATGTCGCCAGCGCATCGCGCCGCAGCGGCATCGGCGTCGAGCCGGCATGACTCTCGAATCCGGAGATCTTGCCGTCGTACCACAGCACGCCCTGGCCGGAATCGACTACGCCGATGGTCTTGCCTTCGGCCTCCAGGATCGGGCCCTGCTCGATATGCAGCTCGACGAAGCAGCCGAGCTTCTGGAAGCCGACCGGCTTGTCGCCGCGATAGCCTATGCTGTCCAGCGCCTGGCCGACGGTCGTGCCGTCGATATCCTTGCGCGACAGGATGTCGTCGGTGGTGAAGTCGCCGACATAGGCGGCGGAGGCCATCATCGCCGGCGCGAAGCGCGAGCCTTCCTCGTTGGTCCAGTTGACCACGCAGATCGGCGCATCGGTCTCGATCCCGGCGTCGTTCAGCGTGCGGATCACTTCCAGAGCGCCGAGCGTTCCCAGGATGCCGTCATACTTGCCGCCGGTCGGCTGGGTGTCGAGATGCGAGCCGATGCCGACGGGCAGCTTCGACATGTCGCGGCCCTTGCGCAGGCCGAACTGCGAGCCGAGCGCATCGGTGTGCACCTCGAGGCCGGCATCCTCGCACGCCTTGCGGAACCAGTCGCGCACCTGCTTGTCTTCGTTGCTCAGCGTCAACCGCCGTACGCCGCCCTTGGCCGTCGCGCCGAATTGCGCGGTCTCGTGGATGGAGCCCCAGAGGCGGGCGGAATCGATTTGCAGGTTGGTGGCGGCTCGGCTCATGCGTTTGGTCTCTCGATTATCCGGCGCCTTTTTCAATGACCCGCCAGCGCGGGCGCGTCAACCGCGAGGCTGCTCTGCGCAATCTGCCGTGCAAGCTCGGCGACGCGCTCGACGGCGACGACGTCGGGGGAGGCGAGCCAGCTCGCCGTGAACGTCAGCGGCGTGATGGCGAGGTCGGTATCGAGCAGTTGCAGTCGCCCGTCGGCGAGCTCGTTCTCGACGATGGCGTCGGGGATCACGGCGATGCCGAGGCCTTCGACCGCCATGTGGATGACGGTGGCCAGTGACGCCGAGGCGTGCAGCCGGATCGGCGGCAGCTCGGGCCGGTCGAACACCTCGCGCACGACCTCGTAAGGCTTGGTCTTGCGCGGGAAGGTGATGATCGGAAACCGCGCCAGTTCGACCGGCGTCACCGGACCCTTGCCGAGGCCGAGCGAGGGACTTGCGAGGAATCCGATCGGATAGTCGGCAAGCACGCGGTTGTGCACGCCGGAGGCGGACAGCGGTCCCACCACGAACGCAAGCTCGATCTCCTGCGCGAGCAGCCGCGCGGAGAGGTTCGGCGTGATGTCGACCTCGATCTCCAGCGACAGGTTCGGATAGATCTCGTTCACGCTCTTCACGAGACGCGGCAGCCAGGTGTGCACGATGGTCTCGGCGACGCCGAGCCGCATCACGCCGCGCATGGCGGAGCGGTCGCCGATCTCAGCCATCATCTGTGCGCGCAGGCCGATCAGCTTCTCCGCATAGACCATCATCTGCCGTCCGCTCGGTGTCGGCGAAGCGACGCGATGATCCCGGTTGAGCAGCTTGACGCCCATCTCGCGTTCGAGCTGGGCGATGCGCTGGGAGATCGCCGGCTGGGTCGTATTGAGCCGTGCCGCGGCGCCGCGGAAGCTGCCGAGCTTCACAACCCAGAGGAAGGTTTCGATCGACCTGAAGTCCAGCATTGGAAGGATTTTCCCGATCGATAAAACGAATTTATCGATATCGATTAGAAAGGAAGATTAGACTTTATAGCACGCTTGGTGTTGGCTGTCTTTGTCGAGTTTATAGGCAGGTCAATCAGATGACTGTTTTGGTGGCAGCGCAGCAAACTGAAACGCCCGACACGCTTCCGAGCCGCCTGGCCCGGCTGGATTACCGCGCCGGCAAGGTGGGCTCCACGGCCGGGGTCGCCCCCGGCTTCGTCCAGGGCAATCTGGCGATCCTGCCGGCGGAATACGCCGGCGCCTTTCACCGCTTCTGCCAGCTCAATCCGAAACCGTGCCCGATCATCGGCATGTCCGACGTCGGCAGCCCGCACATCCCCGCGCTCGGCGCCGATCTCGACATCCGCACCGACGTGCCGCGCTACCGCGTCTGGCGCGACGGCGAAGTCGTCGACGAGCCGACCGACGTGACGAAATACTGGCGCGACGATCTCGTGACCTTCGTGCTCGGCTGCTCGTTCTCCTTCGAAGAGGCGCTGCTCGACGAGGGCATGCCGATCCGCCACATCGAGCAGGACGTGCGGGTGCCGATGTACCGCACCAACATCGCGTGCGGCGAGGCCGGCCCGTTCGCCGGCCCCATGGTGGTGTCGATGCGCCCGTTCAAGCCGGCCGATGCGATCCGCGCGGTGCAGATCACCTCACGTTATCCGGCCGTGCACGGCGCGCCCGTGCATCTCGGCCATCCGCATCTGATCGGCATCAAGGACATCGCCAAGCCGGATTACGGCGACCCGGTGCCGGTTGCCGATGACGAGATCCCGGTGTTCTGGGCCTGCGGCGTGACGCCGCAATCGGTCATCAACGCCGCGAAGCTCCCGTTCGCGATCACGCATTCGCCCGGCCTGATGCTGGTGACGGATCTGAAGAACAGGACCATGGCCGTGATTTAGTGGGCAGCGTTTGCTGCTTCTTCGGGCTTTACCGCATCCATCAATCGCTTCATTCGATCAGCCGGAATTCCGTAACAGAGGACTTTGCCATGACGATCTCTCGCCGCGACGTGTTGCTGGGTGCCACCGCCACCGCAGCGCTGGTGCCGCTCGCTGCACGCGCCCAGACCTCCGAGGTCGTGATCGGCGTGATCTATCCGTTCTCCGGCGGCAGCGCGCAGCAGGGCGTCGACGCGCAGAAGGCCTACGAGACTGCGCTGGAGGTCATCAACAAGGACACCGATTTCGATCTGCCGCTGGCCAAGGGCGAAGGCCTGCCGGGGCTCGGCGGCGCCAAGGTGCGCCTCGTGTTCGCCGATCACCAGGCCGATCCGCAGAAGGGCCGCGCCGAAGCCGAGCGCCTGATCACGCAGGAGAAGGTGTCCGCCATCATCGGCACCTATCAGAGCGCCGTTGCCGTCACCGTCAGCCAGATCTGCGAACGCTACCAGATCCCGTTCGTCTCCGCCGACAACTCCTCGCCGAGCCTGCATCGCCGCGGCCTCAAATATTACTTCCGCGCCGCGCCGCACGACGAGATGTACTCGGCCGCGATGTTCGACTTCTTCGACGCCATGAAGAAGAAGGGTACCAAGATCGAGACGCTGTCGCTGTTCCACGAGGACACCATCTTCGGCACCGACTCCGGCAACGCCCAGGCCAAGATCGCCGGCGAGCGCGGCTACAAGATCGTCACCGACATCAAGTATCGCGCCAACTCGCCCTCGCTCTCGGCCGAGGTGCAGCAGCTCAAGACGGCCAACGCCGACGTGCTGATGCCCTCGAGCTACACCACCGACGGTATCCTGCTGGTCAAGACCATGGCCGAGCTCGGCTACAAGCCGAACGCGATCGTGGCGCAGGACGCGGGCTTCTCCGAGAAGGCGCTCTATGACGCCGTCGGCGACAAGCTCGAAGGCGTGATCTCGCGCGGCACCTTCTCGCTCGATCTCGCGCAGAAGCGCCCGATGGTCGGCAAGATCAACGAGATGTTCAAGGCGCGCTCGGGCAAGGACTTCAACGACCTCACCTCGCGCCAGTTCATGGGCCTGATCATCCTGGCCGACGCCATCAGCCGCGCCAAGTCGACCGACGGCGAGAAGATCCGCGACGCGCTCGCGGCGACCGACATCCCGGGTGAGCAGACCATCATGCCCTGGAAGCGCGTCAAGTTCGACGAGGCGGGCCAGAACAACGATGCCGATCCGGTGCTGCTGCAATATGTCGGCGGCAAGTTCGTCACCATCTTCCCGCCGCAGGCCGCGATCGCCGAGGCGATCTGGCCGATGAAGTAAGACTGGGACGCGGGAGCTCAGATGGAGCTCCCGCCCTCATCCTGAGGAGCGGGCGTTGCCCGCGTCTCGAAGGACGAGGGCTGGGCCATCCTTCGAGACGCGCGCTCGTGCGCGCTCCTCAGGATGAGGACGTATTTCGGGGGACAGACTTTTGACAGCCCAAGCCATTATCCAGAGTCTCGCGAGCGGCCTGCTCATGGGCCTGCTCTACGGATTGATCGCGGTCGGCCTCGCGCTGATCTTCGGCCTGATGGACGTCACGAACTTCGCCCATGGCGAGTTCCTGATGATCGCGATGTACCTGTCCTTCTTCCTGTTCGCGTTCTTCGCGATCGACCCCTTGCTGTCGGCGCCGCTGGTCGCGGCGGCGCTCTTCGTCTTCGGAGCGGTGATCTACCTGCTCCTTGTGCGCTTCGCCATGCGGGCCAAGGCCAATGCCGGCATGGTGCAGATCTTCACCACCTTCGGCCTCGCCATCGTCATGCGCGGCCTCGCGCAGTACTTCTTCACGCCCGACTATCGCAGCATTCCGCAGTCCTGGCTCGGCGGCAAAACCATCTCGATTGCCGGCATCTTTCTGCCGGAGCCGCAACTGGTCGGCGCGCTGGTCTCGATCCTCGCCTTCGTAGGTCTCTATTTCTTCATCCACCGCACCGATTTCGGTCGTGCGATCGAAGCCACCCGTGAAGATCCGGGCGCGGTCGCGCTCGTCGGCATCGACAAGAACCGCGTGTTCGCGTTCGGCTGGGGCCTCGGCGCCGCGCTGGTCGGCCTCGCCGGCGCGATCATGGCGGTGTTCTTCTACATCTATCCCGATGTCGGCGCGTCCTTTGCCCTGATCGCCTACGTCACCGTGGCGCTCGGCGGCTTCGGCAGCGTGTTCGGCGCCTTTGCCGGCGGCATCATCGTCGGCCTCGTCGAAGCGGTCACCGCGCTGGTGCTGCCCCCGTCGCTGAAATCGGTCGGCATCTACGCGGTCTATCTGCTGGTCGTTTTCATCCGGCCGCGCGGCCTGTTCGGATCGATCTGATGGACAAGGATTTTGCAGCGCGGCGCCGCCGCGACCTCATCATCGCCGCGGTGCTCGCCGCGATCGCGGCGCTGACGCCATTGTTCGTGAAGGACGTCGTCGTCCAGAACATCATGATCCTGACGCTGATGTATGCGGGACTGTCGCAGAGCTGGAACATCCTGTCCGGCTATTGCGGGCAGATCTCGCTCGGCCACGCGCTCTATTTCGGTCTCGGCGCCTACACCACCGAGCTGCTGTTCACCAAGTTCGGCGTGCTGCCCTGGTTCGGCATGCTGGCGGGCGGCGCGGTGTCGGCGCTGATCGCGATGGGGCTCGGCTATCCCTTCTTCCGCCTGCGCGGCCATTACTTCGTGATCGCCACCATCGTCATCGCCGAGATCGGCTTGCTTCTGTTCCACAACTGGGAATGGGCCGGCGCCGCGATGGGCATCACCATTCCGATCCGCGGCGACAGCTGGCTGAAATTCCAGTTCCTGCGCACCAAGCTGCCGTACTTCTATTTCGCGCTGGCGCTCTGCTGCCTCGCCTGGTTCGTGACCTGGTGGCTGGAAAACTCCAAATGGGGATTCTGGTGGCGGGCGGTCAAGGACAACCCCGAAGCGGCCGAGAGCCTCGGTGTCGACGTGTTCAACTCCAAGATGGGCGCGGCCGCGGTCTCCGCCTTCCTGGTTGCCGTCGGCGGCAGCTTCTATGCCCAGTTCGTCTCCTACATCGATCCCGAAAGTGTCATGGGCTTCCAGTTTTCGCTGCTGATGGCGCTGCCTGCCGTGCTCGGCGGCATCGGCACCCTGTGGGGACCGGTGCTCGGCGCCGCCATCCTGATCCCGCTGACCGAGCTGACGCGCTTCAAGTTCGGCGGCTCGGGGCGCGGTGTCGACCTCATTGTCTACGGCACGCTGATCGTCCTGATCTCGCTGGCCTTGCCGCGGGGGCTGCTCAGCCTGTTCTCCCGCCCGAAGAAGACGGGAGCCGCACGATGACCGCGCTGCTCGAAACCCGCGGCGTCTGGCAGCGCTTCGGCGGCCTCGTCGCCAACAGCGACGTCTCGATCTCGGTCGGCCGCGGCGAGATCGTCGGCCTGATCGGCCCGAACGGGGCCGGCAAGTCGACGCTGTTCAACCTGATCGCCGGCGTGTTGCCGCCAACGCAGGGCTCGATCATCTTCGACGGCGAGGACGTCACCAATCTGCCGGCGGCCGCGCGCTGCCAGCGCGGGGTGGGGCGCACCTTCCAGGTCGTCAAGAGCTTCGAGACCATGACGGTCATCGACAACGTCATCGTCGGTGCGCTGGTGCGCAACACGGTGATGCGCGAGGCGCGCCGCAAGGCGCATGAGGTGCTGGAATTCACCGGCCTTGCCGCCCGCGCCGACGTGCTCGCCAGCGATCTCGTGCCGGCCGAGAAGCGCCGCCTCGAAGTCGCCCGCGCGCTCGCGACCGAGCCGAAGCTGCTGCTGCTCGACGAAGTCCTCACCGGCCTCACGCCGACCGAGGCGCAGACCGGTGTCGCGCTGGTGCGCAAGGTGCGCGATGCCGGCATCACCGTGCTGATGGTCGAGCACGTCATGGAGATCGTGATGCCGCTGGTCGACCGCGCCATTGTGCTCGATCTCGGCAAGGTGCTGGTCGAGGGCAAGCCCGCCGACGTCGTCCGCGATCCCAAGGTGATCAAGGCATATCTGGGAGATCGTCATGCTGTCGGTGCGTGAAGTCACCACCGCCTATCAGGGCCTGGTCGCGATCTCTGCGGTCTCGATCGAGGTCGAGAAGGGCGAGATCGTCTGCGTCGCCGGCGCCAACGGCGCGGGCAAGTCGACGTTGCTGAAATCCATCGCCGGCGCCGAGCGTCCGCGCTCGGGCACCGTGACGTTCGACGGCAAGCGCCTCGACGGCATGGCGCAGCACCACATCACCGCCACCGGCATCGCCTATGTGCCGGAGAACCGCCGCCTGTTTCCGCGCCTGTCGGTGCGCGACAATCTTCGCCTCGGCAGCTATCTCTTCCGTGGTGAAGCGGAACGCGAGAAGCCGCTCGACCTCGTCTTCAGCCTGTTTCCGCGCCTGTCCGAACGCCTGGAGCAGCGCGCCGAAACACTGTCCGGCGGCGAGCAGCAGATGCTGGCGATCGGCCGCGCGCTGATGACGCGCCCGCGGCTGTTGATGCTCGACGAGCCCTCGCAGGGCATCATGCCGAAGCTTGTGGACGAGATCTTCCAGGCGGTGAAGCGCATTCGCGATGCCGGCATGACCGTGCTGATCGTCGAGCAGCGCATGGCCGAGTGCCTGGAGATCGCCGACCGCGCCTACATCCTGCAAACCGGCCGCGTGCTGATGCAGGGCCCGGCAGCCGAGATCAAGGGCAATCCGGACGTGCGCAAGGCGTATCTGGGGCTGTAACTTTCTGGACTGCTGCCACACCACCGTCATCCTGAGGTGCGCGCCCTTCGCGCGCCTCGAAGGATGGGCCGCAAGCGCCAGTAGCCCATCCTTCGAAACTCACCTTGCGACGCGTTGCATCGCAAGGCTCGCACCTCAGGATGACGGCAGTGTGTGTGGGACGCGGGCGAGCCAGGCTCGCTAGCGAGGTCGCGACTTCGATGCGGCGATCAGCATCTGTTCGACAATCCCCTCAAACTCGCTTTTGGCGATTGGGTCGGTGTACGGTTGTACCGATTTGTCCCACCAATGATGGTGGCGTCCTGCCTCATCAAGGATATGGGCCGCCGCTTCGACCTCTGCGTCAGTCGGTTTTGGCGCTCCAGCCACCGCATGCGAATGCCCGTGCCCATGCTCCGGCAGCGTCACCCCGAACACCTTCACCAGATCCGTCACCTGCTCCGGCGACAGATAGCGCGGGTTCATCCCGCGCAGCAGCAGGTACAGCTTCGCCGTCTCCTCCAGCTCCTCGGTCGCGAACACCGCGGCTTCCAGCGTGTCGCCGGCGACCACCGGGCCGTGATTGGCGAGCAGCACGGATGAGTATTTTCCGGCCAGTCCCTTGATCGCATCCGCCACCGCGGGATCGCCGGGGCGGTAATAGGGGACGAGCGCGGTGGCGCCGCATTTCATCAGGTAGTAGGCCGTCATCGGCGGCAGCGCGGCGCGCGGATCGATCTCGGGCAGCATCGAGAGCGCGACCGAATGCGTGGAGTGCAAGTGCACGATCGCGCGTGCGCTGCCGCGCGTGTCGTAGAGCGCGGTGTGCAGCGGAACTTCCTTGGTCGGGGCATCGCCCGACACCAGCCGGCCCTGATCGTCCAGCCGCGACAGTTTTGCCGGATCGAGGAAGCCGAGCGAGGCGTTGGTCGGCGTTACCAGCCAACCGCCGCCGTCCAGCCTGACGCTGATATTGCCGGAGGAGCCCGGCGTCAGCCCGCGCTCGAACAGGGACCGTCCGAAGCGGCAGATGTCCTCGCGCAGCCTTGTCTCGTCGCTCGTTTCGGTTTTCATGGCCGTCATGTCTGCTTGTCTCACGCTTTGGCAGCGCGGCCAAGCCGTGTTATGCGGTTGCCAAGCTGCCGCAAAGGGCGGCCATTCGGGAAACGTTCAAGGGTCAGTTGCATGTCCGCCTCCAGCTCACAAAACCAGCGTATCGCCGTCGTCGGGCTCGGCTCGATGGGATTTGGCATGGCGACCTCGCTGAAGCGCGCCGGCCATGCCGTCACCGGCTGCGATGTCTCGGCTGACGCGGTGGCGCGGTTCGTGAAGGACGGCGGCGCGGGCGCTATGACGCCGGCCGAGGCGGCCAAGAACGCCGACATCGTCGTCAGCGTCGTGGTCAATGCCGCGCAGACCGAGGCGATCCTGTTCGGCAAGGACGGCGCGGCCGAGACCATGCCGAAGGACAGCGTGTTCATCTCCTCCGCCACCATGGACCCGGACGTGGCGCGGCGCCTCGCCAAGCAGCTGGAGACGACCGGCCGGCACTATCTGGATGCGCCGATCTCCGGCGGTGCGCAGCGCGCAGCCCAGGGCGAGCTGACGATCCTTGCCTCCGGCAGCGCGGCCGCCTTTGCAAAGGCGCGACCGGCGCTCGATGCCATGGCGGCAAAGCTCTACGAGCTCGGCGATGCCGCCGGGCAGGGCGCCGCGTTCAAGATGATCAACCAGCTCCTCGCCGGCGTGCACATTGCCGCTGCGTCGGAAGCAATGGCGTTCGCGGCCAAGCAGGGCCTCGACATCCGCAAGGTCTACGAGGTGATCACGGCCTCGGCGGGCAATTCGTGGATGTTCGAGAACCGCATGCCGCACGTGCTCGACGGCGACTACACGCCGCGCAGCGCGGTCGAGATCTTCGTCAAGGACCTCGGCATCATCCAGGACATGGCGCGCAGCGCCAGATTTCCCGTGCCGGTCTCGGCGGCCGCGCTCCAGATGTTCCTGATGACATCAGCCGCCGGCATGGGCCGCGATGACGATGCCTCGGTGGCGCGAATGTATGCGCAGGTCACCGGCGTCAAGCTGCCCGGCGACAAGTAGAGCCAGGAGGATTCCCATGCCCCGTTTCGCCGCCAACCTCTCGATGATGTTCACCGAGGTCCCGTTCCTCGATCGCTTCGATGCCGCCGCGCAGGCCGGCTTCACCGCCGTCGAGTTTCTCTTTCCCTACGAGCATCCGGTCGAGACGGTCGGGGAGCGGCTCAAGCGCAACGGCCTGACCCAGGCGCTGTTCAACCTGCCGCCGGGCGACTGGAATGCCGGTGAGAAGGGTTTCGCCGCGCTGCCCGCGCGCTTCAACGAGCTCAAGGCGAGCCTCGAGACCGCGCTGCCCTATGCCAAGGCAACCGGCGTCAAGCGGTTGCACCTGATGGCCGGCATTGCCAATCGCGGCGAGCGCGTCGCGATCGAGGCCTTCTACAAATCGGTGACCTGGGCCGCGGAGTTCTTCGCGCCCCACGGCATCGACATCGTGCTGGAGCCGATCAATGCGCGCAACGTGCCCGGCTATTTCCTCAACGATTTCGGTTTCGCCCGCGACCTGATCCAGGAGCTGCGGCTGCCGAACCTGAAGCTGCAGTTCGACATCTATCACTGCGGAATCATCCATGGCGACGTCACCATGCGGCTGCGCGAGATGATGCCGATCATCGGCCACATCCAGATCGCCAGCATCCCCTCGCGCAACGAGCCCGACGGCGAGGAGCTGAATTATCCGTTCCTGTTCGAGGAGCTCGACCGGCTCGGCTATGCCGGCTTCGTCGGCTGCGAATACAATCCGCGCGGCAAGACCACCGATGGCCTCGCCTGGTTCAAGCCCTATGCGGGAGTGAAGCCGTGACCCTTGCTCTGGGCTGCATCGCCGACGACTACACCGGCGCCTCCGACCTTGCCAACACGCTGACGCGCGCGGGCCTGCGCACGGTGCAGACCATCGGCATCCCCGCCGACGATCTGGCGCTGCCCGAGGTCGACGCCGTCGTGGTGTCCTTGAAGAGCCGGTCGATCGAGGCCGGCCTTGCGGTCTCGCGCTCGCGCGCGGCGGACAAATGGCTGCGTGGCCGCGGCGCGAGCCACGTGTTGTTCAAGATCTGCTCGACCTTCGATTCGACCGACGCCGGCAACATCGGCCCCGTCATGGATGCGCTACGAGCCGATTGCGGCGAGGCGAACGTGCTGGTGACGCCGGCCTTTCCGGAGACCGGCCGCACCGTCTATCAGGGCAACCTCTTCGTCGGCGCGGTTCCGCTCAACGAGAGCCCGCTGAAGGACCATCCGCTCAATCCGATGCACGATTCCAACCTGGTGCGCGTGCTGGCGCGCCAGAGCAGGACGCAGATCGGCCTCGTCGACCTCGCCACCGTCACCCGCGGCGCAGATGCCGTGCGGGCGCACCTGGCCGGGCTCGCCGCCAAGGGCATTGGCGCTGCGATCATCGACGCCGTCTTCGACCACGATCTCGAGACCATCGGTCTCGTGGCCGCCGAGCACCGGCTGTCGGTCGGCGCCTCCGGCATGGGACTTGGGCTGGCGCGGGCGCTGGTGTCCAGCGGCAAGGTCAGATCGGCCGCGGCCAGCGGAGAAGCCGGCGCGGCCGTCGGCGGAGCGGCGGCCTGCCTTGCCGGAAGCTGCTCGCAGGCGACGCTCAGGCAGATCGCCAGCGCCGAAAAAGTCATGCCGGTGCTTCATCTCGACCCGGACCGTATTCTTACGGGAGGGGGCGAAGCGCAGCGCGCGCTGGACTGGGCAAAGCCGCGACTGGCCGCAGGGCCGGTGCTGATCGCATCGAGCTCGACGCCCGATCAGGTCACCGCGCTCCAGGCGCGTCACGGCCGTGACGCGGCCGGGCATGCCATCGAGCAGACGATGGCCGACATCGCCCAAGGCCTTGTAAAATCAGGCGTGCGGCGTTTGGTCGTCGCCGGCGGCGAGACGTCCGGCGCCGTGGTCGATCGGTTGAAGATTCCCGGCTTTCTCGTGGGGGTGGAAATCGCCGCGGGCGTCCCGGTGCTGCGCGCGGTCGGTGTTGAAGGTGACATGCTGCTCGCGCTGAAGTCCGGAAATTTCGGCGGCGCGGAGTTTTTCTCGGACGCGCTTGGGCTCATGCGCTGAACGCAGGGCATTCTTAGCCCCTCATTCATCTCTTTCGGCTTCGGTACGTGTGCGTAGTCGTAGTTAACAACTGCCCAGTCGCTTTGTTGTTGGATGCTGGCGTCGCAACTTTTGGTTGATCTACCATTTCCGGACGCGCCGCCGCGCCAACGCAAAGAGACCGCTTATGTTCGCCAAGATTTCCATCCGCGCCAAGATCATCAGTGTCGTGGCGTTCCTGTTGGTCGCGATGGCCGGCATGGGCATCCTCGCCGTCATGAAGATGCGGTCGATGAATGCCAACACCACCGACATCACCACGAGCTGGATGCCGAGCGTGCGGGTGCTGGGCGAGCTCCGGGCTTCGGTCATCACCTATCGCAACGTGGTTCGCCAGCACATGCTGGCCGAGACGCTCGAGGACAAGCTCGCGAATGAGAAGACTGCGGGCACTGTGAACGAGGCGCTCGCCAAGGCCCGCAGGACGTACGAGCCGATGATCACCTCTCCCGAGGAGCGGCGGCTGTACAACGAATGGGCCAAGCTCTGGGAAGAGTACAAGAAGGGCACCGAAGAGGTGATGGCGCTGTCGCGCAAGGAGGCCGGCAAGGTCCCGCATGAGGCGCAGGAGCTGAACACCAAGACGGTCAACAAGATCGGTCTTGCCTCGGATGAGGTCCTGACGAAGGACATCGAGCTCAACACCAAGGGCGGCGACCAGGCCGCGCAGGATGCGGCGGACAGCTATTCCTTCGCCTTCATGCTGGTCTCGATCATCCTCGGCGCCGCCATCCTCGCCGGGATCGGCATCAGCTTCTATCTCGTCCAGGACGTCTCGAAGGGCATCAACTCGATCATCGAGCCGATGCAGGCGCTGGGTCGGGGCGACCTCTCGGCCGAAGTGCCGCATCGCGGCGAGAAGACCGAGATCGGCGCCATGGCCGACGTGCTCCAGATCTTCAAGGAGGCGCTGATCGCCAAGAAGGCCGCCGACGAGGCCGCCGCCGCCGATGCGGAGGCCAAGATCGAGCGCGGCCGCCGCGTCGACAACATCACCCGCGAGTTCGAAACGATGATCGGCGAGATCGTCCAGACCGTCTCGTCGGCTTCGACCCAGTTGGAGGCTTCCGCTTCGACCTTGACCTCGACCGCCGACCGCTCGCAGCGGCTGGCGACCACGGTTGCCGGCGCGTCGGAGGAAGCCTCGACCAACGTGCAGTCGGTGGCCTCGGCCACCGAGGAGATGGCCTCGTCCGTCGGCGAGATCAGCCGTCAGGTCCAGGAATCGGCCCGGATGGCGGGCGATGCCGTCGGCCAGGCCCGTGCCACCACCGAGCGCGTCAGCGAGCTCTCCAAGGCGGCCTCACGCATCGGCGACGTCGTCGAGCTGATCAACACCATCGCCGGCCAGACCAATCTGCTGGCGCTGAACGCGACCATCGAGGCCGCGCGCGCGGGTGAAGCGGGTCGCGGCTTCGCCGTCGTCGCTTCCGAGGTGAAGGCGCTTGCCGAGCAGACCGCGAAGGCGACCGGCGAGATTGGCCAGCAGATATCCGGCATCCAAGCGGCGACCAATGACTCGGTTGGCGCCATCAAGGAGATCTCCTCGACTATCGAGCGCCTGTCGGAAATCTCCTCGGCGATCGCCGCGGCCGTGGAAGAGCAGGGCGCGGCGACGCAGGAGATCGCCCGCAACGTGCAGCAGGCGGCGCAGGGCACCCAGCAGGTCTCTTCCAACATCACCGACGTGCAGCGCGGCGCGACCGAGACCGGCACCGCCTCCTCGCAGGTGCTGTCGGCGGCGCAGATGCTGTCGAACGACTCGAGCCGACTCAAGACCGAAGTTGGCAAGTTCCTGACCAACGTCCGCGCTGCGTAAGCCGCGCCGACAGACATCCATTGACGAAGGGGCGGCGCCGCAAGCGCCGCCTTTTTTTCTGACGGTGGTAGCATGATGTCGCCTACAGGTAGCATTGTGGCGTATCACCCGTAATCGTACGGGTGCGCCGTTTCATCGACGGTTAAATTCGCTTTACAAGAATTGCAGTCGGGCGGCTTCGCACGGCGGCAGCCCCGGATGGAATGAGTCCATACCGAATTCGCTCTGGGGGCTCAGATGCGCAAGAACCTTCCCGTCACCGATGTCGAATATACCGTTAGTGACGAGACGCTGATCGTCTCGCGCACCGATCTCAAGGGCAAGCTTACCTACTTCAACGACGACTTCCTCGCCGCCGCCGGCTTCACGTCGGGCGAGCTGATGGGCCAGCCGCACAACATCGTCCGTCACCCGGACATGCCGCCGGAGGCGTTCGACAATCTCTGGGACACGCTGAAGGCCGGCAAGCCGTGGCTCGGTGCGGTGAAGAACCGCCGCAAGAACGGCGACTTCTACTGGGTGCTGGCGACGGCATCGCCGATCCGCGAGAACGGGCAGGTCAAGGGTTACACCTCGATCCGGACCCGGCTGCCGGCCGACCAGCGCAAGCTCGCCGAGGACGTCTACGCCGCGATCCGCGAGAAGAAGCCGCATGGCTATCGCATCGACGCCGGCATCATCCGCCGCCGTTCGCTGCTCGACCGCTTCAGCATCTTCACCGGCACGCTGAAGGCACGCCTCGTCACGACGATGGCGCTGCAGGCGCTGTTCATGCTCGCGCTCGGCATCGGCGGCGCGCTCTCCACCGGCGGCTCGACCAGCCTGGTCCTGTCGCTGCTGGCGGTCGTCGGCGCCGCCATCGCCGGCTTTGCCGGCCTTGCGACCATGCGCGCGATCCAGGAGCCGATGCAGCATCTCAACGAGACCCTGGTCAACCTCGTGCAGGACAAGCTCGACACCCGCATCGTCATCGACCGCGATGACGAGATCGGCGAAGCGCTGCGCAACCTGCAGACCGTGCAGACCATCATCCGCTTCAGCCGCGACGAGGTGCAGGCGGTGCAGCGCCGCGGCGAGACGCAGCGCAAGGCCGACATGACGAGGCTCGCCGACGGCTTCGAGGCGGCGATCGGCGAGATCGTCGAGACCGTGTCCTCGGCCGCGACCGAGCTCGAGGCTTCGGCCTCGAGCCTGTCCTCGACGGCGGGCCGGGCGCAGGAATTGGCTACGGTGGTCGCATCCGGCTCCGAGGAAGCGTCCGCGAACGTTCATTCGGTGGCGTCGGCAGCCGAGGAGATGTCGTCCTCGGTGCGCGAGATCAGCCGGCAGGTGCAGGACTCCTCCAGGATCGCCGGCGATGCGGTCAGCCAGGCGCAGGCAACCACCGAACGCGTCAGCGAGTTGTCGCGGGCCGCGGCACGGATCGGCGACGTCGTCGAACTCATCAACGCCATCGCCGGCCAGACCAACCTCCTGGCGCTGAACGCGACCATCGAAGCGGCGCGGGCCGGTGAAGCCGGCCGCGGTTTCGCGGTGGTTGCCTCCGAGGTGAAAGCGCTCGCCGAGCAGACCGCCAAGGCCACCGGCGAGATTGGCCAGCAGGTCGGCGGCATTCAGGCGGCGACGCAGGAATCGGTCGGCGCCATCAGCGAAATCAGCGGCACCATCGCGCGCCTGTCGGAGATCTCCTCCGCGATCGCCGCGGCGGTGGAAGAGCAGGGCGCTGCAACCCAGGAGATCGCCCGCAACGTGCAGCAGGCGGCCCAAGGCACCCAGCAGGTCTCGTCCAAGGTCGGCGACGTCCAGCGCGGCGCCTCCGAGACCGGCTCGGCGTCCGCGCAGGTGCTGTCGGCGGCGCAGATGCTGTCGCGCGACTCCAGCCGCCTCAAGCTCGAGGTCGGCAAGTTCCTGGGCTCGGTCCGCAGCGCCTGAGGCGCCCGGCTGCATGGCTGCGATGTAGATTTCGCAGTGCGGTAGCAGGGAAGTGAATGCAGCGAAGCCGCCGGAGATTAGCGTTTCCGCCGGTGCTCGGGTAAAGGGGAAAGGGGGATCCCCGTGGGGCGGATTCCATATTATCGCTTGACCTGGAATTGCCTGGCGCATGATTGCTCTGGTCCGTATTGCCCTGAGCCGACCCTATACTTTCGTCGTGCTCGCGCTCCTGCTGCTGATCATCGGACCGCTCGCAGCGCTGCGGACGCCGACCGACATCTTTCCTGACATCCGCATCCCCGTGATCGGCGTCGTCTGGCAGTACACCGGCCTGCCGCCCGACCAGATGTCGGGCCGCATCACCACGCCGTTCCAGCGCGCGCTCACGACCACCGTCAACGACATCGAGCACATCACCGCCAATTCCTATAACGGCTTCGGCATCATCAAGATCTTCTTCCAGCCGAACGTCGATATCCGCACCGCCAACGCGCAGGTCACCGCGATCTCACAGACGCTGCTCAAGCAGATGCCGCCGGGCGCGACGCCGCCCTTGATCCTGAACTACTCCGCTTCGACCGTGCCGATCATCCAGGTGGCGCTGTCGGGCGACGGCCTCACCGAGCAGAACCTCGCCGATATCGGCATCAACAATCTGCGCACGCCGCTGGTTACCGTGCCCGGCGCGGCGATCCCGTATCCGTTCGGCGGCAAGCAGCGCCAGGTCCAGATCGACCTCGATCCGACCGCGCTCCAGGCCCGCGGCCTGTCCGGCCAGGACGTCGCCAACGCGTTGGCCGCGCAGAACCTGATCACGCCGGTCGGCACCCAGAAGATCGGCACTTTCGAATACAACATCCAGCTCAACAACTCGCCGCTGAAGATCGACGAACTCGGCAATCTGCCGATCAAGACCGTCAACGGCGCGATGGTCTACGTCCGCGACGTCGCGACTGTACGCGACGGCAATCCGCCGCAGACCAACATCGTCCATGTCGACGGCAACCGTTCGGTGCTGATGATGGTGCTGAAGGCGGGCGCGACCTCGACGCTCGATATCATCTCCGGCATCAAGCAGAAGGTGATCGACGTCAAGGACCAGCTGCCCGATGCGCTGAAGATCGGCTTCATCGGCGACCAGTCGGTGTTCGTCCGCGGCGCGATCGAGGGCGTCGCCTTCGAGGGCGTGATCGCCGCGCTGCTGACCAGCGTCATGATCTTGCTGTTCCTCGGCAGCTGGCGCTCGACCATCATCATCGCGGTCTCGATCCCGCTGTCGGTGCTGGGCGCCATCATCATGCTGTCGGCGATCGGCGAGACGCTGAACATCATGACGCTCGGCGGCCTTGCGCTCGCGGTCGGCATCCTCGTCGACGACGCCACCGTGACGATCGAGAACATCAACTACCATCTGGAGCAGGGCAAGCCGGTCGAGCAGTCGATCCTCGACGGCGCCAACCAGATCGTGACGCCGGCCTTCGTCTCGCTGCTGTGCATCTGCATCGTGTTCGTGCCGATGTTCTTCCTCACCGGCGTCGCGCGCTTCCTGTTCGTGCCGATGGCGGAAGCGGTGATGTTCGCGATGATCTGGTCGTTCATCCTGTCGCGCACGCTGGTGCCGACCATGGCGAACTACCTGCTCAAGGCGCATGTCCATCACGAGGGCGAGCCGCCGAAGTCGCGCAATCCGTTCGTCTGGTTCCAGCGCGGCTTCGAGCAGCGGTTCGAACGCATTCGCGGCGGGTACCATAATCTGCTGGGCCTGGCGCTGGCGCACCGCCCCGTGTTCGTGATCGGATTCCTCTGCATCGTCGGCGCGTCCTTCGCGCTGGTGCCGTTCCTGGGCCGCAACTTCTTCCCCGCCGTCGATGCCGGCAACATCCTGATGCATGTCCGCACCCAGGTCGGCACGCGCGTCGAGGAGACCGCCAACCAGCTCGCCGACGTGCAGAAGGCGGTGCGCAAGCTGATCCCCGGCGAGATCGAGACCATGACCGACAACATCGGCATGCCGATCTCCGGCATCAACATGACCTACAACAACACCGGCGTGATCGGTCCGCAGGACGGCGACATCCAGATCAAGCTGAAGGAAGGCCACAAGCCGACGGAAGAGCATGTGAAGGTGCTGCGCGAGCAGCTGCCGCGGCTGTTCCCCGGCGTCAGCTTCGCGTTCCTGCCCGCCGACATCGTCAGCCAGATCCTGAATTTCGGCGCGCCGGCGCCGATCGACCTGCAGATCCGCGGCGCCAATCTCGCCGCCAATTTCGTCTATGCCAACAATCTGCTGGCCAGGGTCCGCAAGATTCCCGGCGTAGCCGATGCGCGCATCCAGCAATCGCCGAACGCGCCGACCTTCAACATCGACGTCGATCGCACCCGCGCGCAATATGTCGGGCTGACCGAGCGCGACGTCACCAACAGCCTCGTGGTCAACCTCGCCGGCTCCTCGCAGGTGGCGCCGACCTACTATCTCAATCCCGACAACGGCGTGTCCTACTCGATCGTGATGCAGACGCCGCAATACCAGATCGACTCGCTCAGTGCGCTGCAGACGCTGCCGATCACCGCGGCGGGCAATGCGCAGTCCCCGATCCTCGGCGGCATCGCCGACATCAAGCGCTCGAGCTCGAGCGCGGTGGTCTCGCAATACGACATCCAGTCGATGGTGCAGATCTTCGCGACGACCTCGGGCCGGGATCTCGGCGCGGTCGCCGCCGACATCCGCAAGGTGATCGCCGACACCGCCAAGGACGTGCCGAAGGGCTCCTCCGTGGTGCTGCTCGGCCAGGTGCAGACCATGAACAGCGCCTTCACCGGCCTGCTGTTCGGCCTGTTAGGGGCCGTCGTGCTGATCTACTTCCTGATCGTCGTGAACTTCCAGTCGTGGTCCGATCCGTTCGTGATCATCACGGCGCTGCCGGCCGCGCTCGCCGGCATTGTCTGGATGCTGTTCATGACCGAGACGACATTGTCGGTGCCGGCGCTGACCGGCGCCATCATGTGCATGGGCGTCGCCACCGCCAACAGCGTGCTCGTGATCTCCTTCGCCCGCGAGCGTTATGAGGAACTCGGCGATCCCATCGCGGCCGCCCTCGAAGCCGGCTTCGTCCGGTTCCGCCCCGTGCTGATGACCGCGCTCGCCATGATCATCGGCATGGCGCCGATGGCGCTGGGGCTGGGCGAGGGCGGCGAGCAGAATGCGCCACTTGGCCGCGCCGTGATCGGCGGCCTGATCTTTGCAACATTCGCCACGCTGATGTTTGTTCCCGTGGTGTTCAGTATGGTACACAAGAAACAAGGCGCCAAAGCCGCCGCCCCATTGGAGACCCCGCATGTCGCCCACTGAACCCCGCTCCCCGGTGTCGCACCGGAAACTGGGCATCTTCGGCGTGGTGGCGCTGGTCGCAGCGGGCCTCATCGTCGGCACCGGCATCCGTGCCCGCGAGGAGCAGGGCTCCAAGCTGAAGGAATGGACCGACGACCAGGCCGTTCCCAGCGTTGCAGTGACCCAGCCCAACGCCAAGGCCCTCAATTCCACCATCGACCTGCCGGGCCGGCTCGAGGCCTATTACCGCGCGCCGATCTTCGCCCGCGTCCCCGGCTATCTCAAGAGCTGGAGCGCCGACATCGGCGCGCGCGTGAAGGCCGGTCAGGTGATCGCCGAGATCGAGGCGCCCGACCTCGACCAGCAGCTGCTTCAGGCCCGCGCGGACCTCGCCAGCCAGCAGTCCAGCGCCAAGCTGTCGGAAGCGACCCTCAACCGCCGCAAGACGCTGGTCGCCTCCAACTTCGTCTCCGCGCAGGAGATCGACGAGCGCACGGCCGATCTCTCCAACAAGAACGCGGCGGTCCGCTCGGGCCAGGCCAATGTCGAGCGGCTGGAGGCGCTGGCCGGCTACAAGAAGATCACCGCGCCGTTCGACGGCGTCGTCACCGCGCGCGACACCGATGTCGGCGCGCTGATCAATGCCGGCGGCGGCTCGGGCCCGGCGATGTTCGTGGTCTCCGACATCACCAAGCTGCGCGTCTACGTCAACGTTCCCCAGAACTACGTGCCGGCGATCAAGATCGGCGCCAAGGCCACCATCGCGCTGCCCGAATATCCGAACCGGACCTTCCAGGCGACGGTGGAGGCGTCCTCGCAGGCCGTCGACGTCGCTTCGGGCACCACGCGCATGCAGCTCGGCCTCGACAATTCGAGCGGAGAGCTGATGCCGGGCGGCTATGCCAGCGTGAAGCTGAATCTGCAGCGCGATTCCGCCCCGCTCAGCATCCCCGCCAGCGCGTTGATCTTCAACGGCAGCGGCCTGCGTGTGGCGACGGTCGGGCCCGACGACAAGGTGCTGTTCAAGACCGTGACCATCGCGCGCGATCTCGGCCGCGAGATCGAGCTTGCCTCGGGCATCGCCGCGGATGACCGCGTCATCACCGCGCCGCCGGATGGTCTGTCCGATGGCGATGCCGTGCGCGTGGTTGGCGTCGGCGCCAAGGGCAAGCCGGCGACGGCATCGGAAAAGCAGGCGCCGAAGAGCTAGCTCGCTCTCGTGCCCCGGACGCAGGTCTCGTAGGGTGGGCAAAGGCGCGCTTGCGCCGTGCCCACGTTCTTTTTCGACCGATCAAGATGGTGGGCAAGCTTCGCTTTGCCCACCCTACGAGATCACGCCGGGGAGATCACGCCACCCGCCACTCCGGCACGCCATCGGCGGCCATCGTGATCTCGCCGAGCGAGTCCACCGGCGTGCGGTTCATGTCGAGCAGATGCGCCAGCGTCGCGTCATCGCTCGCGGGAATCCGTGCCAGCGTGCGCCGGTCATCTTCCGTGCGCAGCATCACCACGCCGTGCTCGACATCGCCGCCACGGCCGTAGAGCACCGTAAAGCTCTCGATCTTGCCCTTGCCTGAGGCCTCGGTCACGAACTCCGGCACCGCGCGCTTGTTGCGATCGGCCTCGCCTTGCACGCTCGTCTCCTGCGCCAGGGCTTCGCGCGGCGGCGTCTTCGAGACCACCAGGGCGTGGTGCTTGGTGACGAAGCCGCCTTGCCCGTAGAGCAGGCCGAGCCTGGCGCCGTCGCGCAGGCGCCGCACCATCGCGCAGGCGGCATGCGTCATGTAGGTGTTGAGCGGCGCGCCGAAGAAGGTGAGGCCGCCGGTCACGGTCGGCTGCACGTCGGCGGAAAGGCCCAGCGTCCGCCGCGCCATCTTGGGCACGCAGGGGAAACAGCTATAGAGCTCGATCGCGTCGAACTTTTTGCCATCGCCGCCGGCAAGGTCCATCACGCTCTTGAGCGCCGCGTTCTGCGGATGGCTCTCGTAGAACTGGTCGCGCAGGAGATAGTCGCGCGGCTCCTCCGCCGACGCGCCGCCGAGCGGGTAGACCAGCTTGTCTTCCGCGATGCCCGCCGCGCGCGCCTTGGCGAGGCTGGTGAGCAGCAGCGCGCCGCCCATGTTGACACTGGGGTTCGCGACCATGAGCTTGTTGTAGGGCCACGCGATCAGCCGGTTGTCCACAGTCGGCGTCGTGATCTCCTCTGGCGCATAGCGCCGCTTGAGCCAGGCATTGGGATTCTGCGCAGCCGCTTCCGAATAGCGCGACCACAGCGTGCCTGATTCAGCCATGGCCTCGCGCGGCGTCTGGCCCCAATGCGCGGAGGAGGCGGCTTCATAGAACGGATAGACCGTGACGGGCCGGAATACGCCGAGCTTCACCGCCAGCGGCTTCTGGAACGCCGCGCCGCGCTTGGGCTCCTCGACGTCATGGGCGAACGGCGTCCACGGCAGCTTTGCCCCGGCGCGCTCCGCCTTGGTCGCGGTCGATTGCGCCTCGGCGCCGCAGACCGCCGCTACGGTGCATTCGCCGCGCGCGATGCGCTTGGCGGCCTCGTGGATGTAGCGGATCGGACTCTCGCCGCCGACCGGCCCGTAATAGCAATGCGCGGGCGTCGCGCCGAGGCGCTCTGCCAGCAGCTTCTCCGGATCGCGATAGCGCCAGCTCAGGAAGTTGACGACGTCGAGGGACTGCACCTCGCCGAGCAGCTTCGCGCCGGCATCAGCCTCGGCGCGCCGCAGCGCCTGCTCGAGCAGATCGAGCGGCTCGAGGCCCTCGGTAATCTCCCTGGGGCGATCGACGATCTCGCCGATGCCGACGATGACGGGGATGCGGTCTTCGGGGGTATTGGTCATTTCTTCTTGCTTCTTCACTCTCTCAGAAATCTCCGACCTCATCCTGAGGAGCCTGCGAAGCAGGCGTCTCGAAGGATGGGCCGCGGGCCTCTAGGGTTCGAGACGGCGCTTGCGCGCCTCCTCACCATGAGGATCTATCACTCCGCCACCAGCGCATTCATGTGCTCGACGGCTTCGGCAAAGTCTTCCTTGAACTCCTGCACCACGGCACCCGCCGACTTCACGCTGTCGATCAGACCGACGCCCTGGCCGACAAAGTAGCTGACGAGGTCGCGAGCCCGTGTATTGCCGCTCGCCGCCGCGCGATCGATCGAATGGAACGCGTCGCGGCTGATGATGCTCTGCAGCGGCATCGGCAGCGCACCCGGGCTGTCCGGCGCGCGGTCCCAGGCATCGGTCCAGACCGAGCGGAGCTGCCGCGCCGGCTTGCCGGTGCGGCCCTTCGAGCGCACCGCGTCGCGCGAGGATGCCGCGATCATCTTCTCGCGAAAGATCTCCGTGGTCTCGGCCTCTACGGTGGCAAGCCACACCGAGCCGGTCCAGGCGCCGGCCGCGCCCATCGCCATGCAGGCCGCCATCTGCCGTCCCATCATGATGCCGCCCGCCGCCAGCACCGGCACGTCGCGGATGGGCTTGATCGCCTTGATCACCTCGGGGACCAGCACCATGGTCGAGACCTCGCCGCAATGGCCGCCGGCCTCGGTGCCCTGCACCACCAGGATGTCGACGCCGGCCGCGACCTGGCGTAGCGCGTGCTCCTTGGCCCCGACGAGGGCGGCGACCGGCACGCCGTGCTTCTTGCCCATCTCGATCATCGCCTTCGGCGGCACGCCCAGCGCATTGGCGATCAGGCGGATCGGATGATTGAAGGAAACCTCGAGCAGCTGCATCGCCGTCTTTGCGTCGAACGGCTGCGGCTGGTCAGCGGCGACTTCGGTGGTGGTGAGCTCGATGTCGTACTTCTTCAGCAGGTCGCGCGTGTAGGCGCGGTGCTCTTGCGGCACGCGCGCCTCCAGGCTCTTCCAGGTGACGTCCTTCTCGCCCGACGTGGAGATGTTCTCGGGGATCAGCACGTCGATGCCGTAGGGCTTGCCGTCGACGTGATCGTCGATCCATTTCAGCTCGCGCTCGAGCGTATCGGGCGTGTGCACGGTGGCCCCGAGCACGCCAAAACCTCCGGCGCGGCTGACGGCGGCGACGACGTCGCGGCAATGGCTGAAGGCGAGCAGCGGGAACTCGATCCCCAGCATGTCGCAGATCGGCGATTTCATGGCTCTCTCCCCGGCGGCCTTCGCGTTTGCTGTTGTTGCTCTCGCCGCGAAGGCCGTTCGACGCTAGCTCATCATCGCCTGCGATGCCACGCCGGATTCGATCGCGCATCTTGCGTGCAGGCGTCGTGCGCCAGACGAGCCATTCCGCTCTACAAAATTAGCAGGCCTGAGCCGGCCGATTTGCCTCTTGCGCTTCGGTCGCCTTGCGAGAATGCTGGCGCACAACAACAGAAAACAACGAGGGAGCGCCAACCGATGTCGCCAGCGCAGTCGAGTCCGGCCGAGGCCGCGGAGACCTACGATGTTGTCGTCGTCGGCGCGGGCTTTGCCGGCCTGTACATGCTGCACCGCCTGCGCGGGCTCGGTTTCTCGGCACGGGTCTACGAGCAGGGCGGCGGCGTCGGCGGCACCTGGTACTGGAACCGCTATCCCGGCGCGCGCTGCGATGTCGAGAGCATGCAGTATTCCTACTCCTTCTCCGAGGAGCTCCAGCAGGAATGGGATTGGAGCGAGCGCTACGCGCCGCAGGCGGAGATCCTGAAATACGCCAACCACGTCGCCGACCGTTTCGATCTTCGCCGCGACATCCAGTTCAACACCCGCGTCGAGCGCGCGGTGTTCGACGAGCGCGAGAAAGGCTGGTCGGTGACAATCTCCGACGGCAGGACGGTCCAGGCGCAGTTCGTCGTGCTTGCCACCGGCTGTCTGTCGAATGCGCGCAAGCCCGACATCAAAGGCCTCGAGAATTTTGGCGGGCCTGTCTATCACACCGGCAACTGGCCGCATCAAGACGTCGACTTCACCGGCCTGCGCGTCGGCCTGATCGGCACGGGATCGTCAGGCATTCAGTCGGCGCCCATCATCGCCGAGCAGGCGAAACACCTCACCGTATTTCAGCGCACCGCGAATTTCTCGATTCCGGCCCGCAACGCCGCGCTCACCGCCGAGGAGCGCGATACGTTCCGCCAGAACTATCCGGAGATCCGCCGCTTCGCCCGCGAGATCGCACGCAACGGCATCTATGCCGAGCAGCCCGACCGCGGCGCGCTCGACGATGCCGAGGATATCAGGCGCTCCAAATTCAAGGCGCGGTGGGACCGCGGCGGGCTCACCTTCATGTACGTCTACAACAATCTTGGTCTCGACCGGGCAGCGAACGATACTGCTGCCGACTATGTTCGCGGCAAGATCGCCGAAATCGTGAAGGACCCGGCGACGGCGAAACTGTTGCAGCCGAACAGCCATCCGATCGGCACCAAGCGCATCTGCATCGACACCGACTACTTCAAGACCTTCAACCGGCCGAACGTTTCGCTGGTCGATATCAAGGCCAATCCGATCGAGGAGATCACCCCAAACGCCGTGCGTGTCGCGGGGCACGACCACGAGGTCGACGCGCTGGTGATGGCGACGGGCTTCGACGCCATGACCGGCTCGGTCGCGAAGATCGACATTCATGGTCCGGGTGGGCAGACGCTGAACCAGAAATGGGCGGAGGGCCCCAAGACCTATCTCGGGCTGATGAGCGCCGGCTTTCCGAACCTCTTCATCATCACCGGCCCCGGCAGCCCGTCCGTGCTGTCGAACATGATCGTGTCGATCGAGCAGCATGTCGACTGGATTGCCGATTGCCTGACCCACATGCGCGAGCGCGGCCTTGCGACGATGGAAGCGGGAGGGGACGCCGAGGAGAAATGGGTCGCCCACGTCAACGAGGTCGCCCATGGCACGCTCTATCCGCAGGCCAATTCCTGGTACATGGGCGCCAACGTCCCCGGCAAGCCGCGCATCTTCATGCCCTATATCGGCGGCGTCGGCGTCTACCGCCGGATCTGCGACGAGGTCGCCGCGAAGGGATACGAGGGCTTCGTGATGGAGTCCGAGATGCAGCCGCGCAAGGCCGTGACGGGGTAGCCCTGGGTTGCATGACGCGGCCTGGAGGCCCGCGCCGGACGCAGGGCCGGCAGGGCTTGTCATCGGCCGGGCGCGGGCTAATTAATGCAGGCGCATCTTTTTGCCGGAGCCCCCGCATGACCGACGCCCCCGCCTACGTACCGCCCAAAGTCTGGACCTGGAACAAGGAGAATGGCGGGCAGTTCGCCAATATCAACCGGCCCATTGCCGGTGCGACCCACGACAAGGAGCTGCCGGTCGGCAAGCATCCCCTTCAGCTCTATTCGCTGGCGACGCCGAACGGGGTGAAGGTCACGGTGATGCTGGAGGAGCTTCTGGCGCTGGGTCACAAGGGCGCCGAATATGACGCCTGGCTGATCAGGATCGGCAACGGCGACCAGTTCGGCAGCGGCTTCGTCGACATCAACCCGAACTCCAAGATCCCCGCGCTGATGGATCGCTCCGGTCCGGAGCCGATCCGGGTGTTCGAATCCGCCTCGATCCTGTTCTACCTCGCCGAGAAGTTCGGCGGCGCCTTCCTGCCGAAGGAGATCAAGGCCCGCGCCGACACCATGTCGTGGCTGTTCTGGCAGATGGGCAGCGCGCCCTATCTCGGCGGCGGCTTCGGCCATTTCTATGCCTACGCCCCGTTCAAGATCGAATACGCCATCGATCGCTTCGCGATGGAGGTCAAGCGTCAGCTCGACGTGCTCGACCGTCGCCTCGCCGACAACGAGTACCTCGCGGGCAAGGAATATACGATCGCCGACATGGCGGTGTGGCCGTGGTACGGCGCGCTTGCCAAGGGGCTGGTCTACGGCGCCGGTGAATTCCTCTCCGTGCAGGACTACAAGAACGTGCAGCGCTGGACCGACCAGATCGCGCAGCGCCCGGCCGTCAAGCGCGGCCGCATGGTCAACCGCGTCTCCGGCGATCCCGCCAGCCAGCTCCACGAGCGTCACGACGCTGGCGATTTCGAGACCAAGACGCAGGACAAGCTCGAGGCCGCGAAGTAGTTGATGGTCTCTTCGCCTCTCCCTGCTTGCGGGGAGAGGTCGAATTCGAGCTAGGTCTCGTAGGGTGGGCAAAGCGAAGCGTGCCCACCAATCGGCGTGATGCGCACGAAAGACGTGGGCACGGCGCTCTGCGCCTTTGCCCACCCTATGACTTCTTCACACCTTCCGCCGCCGGAAACACCACGCGGTCATCCGTGCGGCAATAGCGGTCGGCGAACATGCGGCCGATCGGGTGATAGCGGTCCATGTGCACCCGCATCGCCTTGTCGTCCCACAACTCGTCGCGGATATGGAAGTGGATGCCTTCGCCCATGATCAGGCGGCGATCGTCGTTGACGTCGATCAGCTTCCAAAGCTTGCACTCCATCGCCCAGGGCGCGTCTGCGAGGCGCGGCACGGCGATTGCCGTTGAAGGCGCGAGCTTCAGGCCGAGATAATCGGGCTCGCCGATCTCGGGCGGAAAGTCGCCGCTCGACTCGTGCATCGCCTGCGCCAGTGGCTCATCGGCGAGGTTGACCACGAACTCGCCGGTGCGCTGGATGTTGAGAAAGGTGTCCTTGTCCTGTCCGTTCGGCTTGCGGTTCGCCGCGAACATGCAGAGCGGCGGATCCTCACAGAAGGCGTTGAAGAAGCTGAACGGCGCGGCGTTGACGACGCCGGTCGGGCCGACCGAAGTCACCCAGGCGATCGGCCGCGGCAGGATGAAGGACGTCAGCACCTTGTAGCGCTCGCGTGGCGTCAGCTCGCTGGCGGCGTAGTCCATGGCGGCTCCTGGAAGGGGGAGAGCTTGCCTTCTTCATCTCGCCCCGCTTGCGGGGAGAGGTCGCATCGCATCGAAGATGCGATGCGGGTGAGGGGGTACAGGTCGGTCGACAATCTCACGTGTGGAGAGAGCCCCTCACCCCAACCTTCTCCCCGTAAGAACGGGGAGAGGGAGAGGAGAGACCTTTACGCCATGCTCAGCTCGTGGCGTCCCACCACCATCCAGTGCACCTCGTCCGGACCGTCCGCGAAGCGGAGGTGACGGACGTCCTGGTACATCTCCGCCAGCGGGGTCCAGTGCGAGATGCCGGTGGCACCGTGCATCTGGATGGCCTGGTCGATGATCTTGCAGGCGCGCTCGGGCACCATCGCCTTGACCATGGAAACCCAGACGCGGGCCTCCTTGTTGCCGAGCACGTCCATCGCCTTGGCGGCCTTCAGCACCATCAGCCGCATCGCCTCGATCTCGCAGCGGGCCTGCGCGATGATCTGCATGTTGCCGCCGAGATGGGCGATCTTCTTGCCGAAGGCTTCGCGGGTGAGGCCACGCTGCACCATCAGGTCGAGCGCCTTCTCGGCCTTGCCGATGGTGCGCATGCAATGATGGATGCGGCCGGGTCCGAGGCGGAGCTGCGAGATCTCGAAGCCGCGGCCTTCGCCGAGCAGCATGTTCTCCTTGGGCACACGCACATTGTTGAAGCGCATGTGCATGTGGCCGCGCGGGGCGTGGTCCTGGCCGAACACGTACATGGGGCCGAGCACCTCGACGCCGGGCGTGTCGCGCGGCACCAGGATCTGCGACTGCTGCTTGCTGGGCGCCGCGTCCGGATTGGTCTTCACCATCACGATGAGGATCTTGCAGCGGGGATCGCCGAGGCCGGAGATGTAGTACTTCTCGCCGTTGATGACCCATTCGTCGCCGACGAGCTTTGCCGTGGTCGAGATGTTCTTGGCGTCGGAGGACGCGACGTTCGGCTCGGTCATGACATAGGCCGAACGGATCTCGCCGTTCATCAGCGGCTTCAGCCACTTCTCCTTCTGCTCCTTGGTGCCGACGCGTTCCAGCACCTCCATGTTGCCGGTGTCGGGCGCCGAGCAGTTCATGGTCTCGGAGGCCAGCGGGCTCTTGCCGAGCTCGGCGGCGATATAGGCGTAGTCGAGGTTCTTCAGGCCCTGGCCGGTCTCGTCGTCGGGCAGGAAGAAGTTCCAGAGGCCTTCCTGCTTGGCCTTGTTCTTCGCCTTCTCCAGCACTTCGAGCTGCTTCGGCGTGAAGCTCCAGCGGTCTTCCTTGGTCTCGCCCGCCTTGGCGAACTCGATCGACATCGGCTCGACGGTGTCGCGGATGAACTTCTTGACGTGGTCGTAGAGCGGCCGGACCTGGTCCGACATGCGGAGGTCGTTGAGCTCGTCGCCGGGGTTGAGGGTGTAGTTGGTGGTGCGGGGAATGTAGGTGTGTTTTGTCATTGTTCCTCCCGGAGGCGCTGAGTTCGTGCTGGCCGGGAGAATAGTCGCAGCGCCGCCAAAGTGCGAGCGCGTATTTTCTCGCGCGAGCCATCCCACGCGATGGAATTTCGCAAGGGCGTTTGAAATGTTGTTTGAATGGGGTGTGTTGGGCGCGCCGGGCACAGCCGCGCGCCACACTCTCCGCCGTCATCGCCCGCGCAGGCGGGCGATCCAGTACTCCGAGACGGTCGTGATTGAACCGAGAAGCCGCGGCGTACTGGATTCTCCGCCTTCGCGGGAAATGACAGCGTCCTGGCTAGATCAGCTCGGCAGCCGGTGCATCGCGCAGATCTTGTTGCCGTCGAGGTCGCGCAAATAGGCGAGATAGAGCTTGTTGCCCGCGCCCTCGCGGATGCCGGGCGGATTCTCGATCGGCGTTCCGCCGGCGGCAACTCCGGCGGCATGCCACTTGTCGACCTGCTCGGGCGAGTTGGCGGCAAAGCCGATCGTGGCGCCGTTCGCGCAGGTCGCCGGCTCGCCGTTGATCGGCTTGGTCACCGAGAACACGCCGGTCTTGGTGAAATAGAAGATTCGGTGGCCGTCGACCTTGGCCGGGCGCACCTCGAGCGTGCTGAGCAGGCTGTCGTAGAACGCCTTGGCCTTGTCGAGGTCGTTAGTGCCGATCATGATGTGTGAGAACATTAGCCTTGCCCCTCAGAGTTTGTCGCCCGGATGGAGCGTAGCGCAATCCGCGGCTGTTCGCTTCTTGTTGTCCCGGATTGCGCTTTGCTCCATCCGGGCTACGAGCTCAGAAATCAGAACGCCGTATAGCCGCCGTCGATCACGAACGTATCGGCCGTATGATACGACGACGCCTTGCTCATCAGGTAGACGGCGATGCCGCCGAAGTCGGATGCCTCGCCGAAGCGACGCATCGGAATCCGCGGCATCACGTTGGCGACGAACTTCTCGTTGGCCATGATGCCGGCGGTCATGTCGCTCTTGATCCAGCCGGGCAGGATCGCGTTCGCCGTGACGCCATGGCGCGCCAGCTCGACGCCGAGCGCGCGCACCAGCGCGTTGATCGCGGCCTTGGTCGCCGCGTAGTGCTCGTTGCGCGCGGTGCCGAAGATCGAGGCGAGGCTCGAGGTCGCCACCAGCCGGCCGAACGGATCGCCGGCATTGGCGCGCTCGGTCATGTGCCTGGCCGCGGCCTGGAAGGCGTGGAAGACGCCGTCGAGATTGGTGGCGAACATCGTACGCCATTCCTCCTCGGTGCGCTCGATGAAGGAGCGCCGTCCGCCGCCGCCGATGCCGGCATTGGCGAAGCAGCCGTCGACCCGACCGAAGGTGTCGAGCGTCGCCTTCATCGCGGCATTGACCGAGGCCGGATCGGTGACGTCGCAGACGCGGCTGTCGACCTTGCCTGACAGCCCCGCCATGCTCGCGGCAGCGGCCTTGTTCTTGTCAGCATTGCGGCCCCAGATCGAGACGTTGCAGCCCTGGCCCGCGAGCGCCTGCGCGATGCCGAGCCCGATACCGCCATTGCCGCCGGTGATCACGGCGACGCGTCCGGTGAGGTCGAAAAGGTTCATGGCGTTTCCTGTATTTTGCAAATTCCTGGCAATCCCGGCATGAGGCGCATCAGCCGCTGCGCGCAAGATTGCTTGCTATGCTCCGATCACCATGGACAAGACCGCGACAAAAATCAAATATGCGCGCCGGAACAGGCAAATTCCGGTCTGCGAAACATCGCGGCCGCAACCGACGAGGAAACAATGCAATTCAAGCACGTCACGCTCGATTTCGATGGTTCGGTCGCCATCCTCAGGCTCGACCATCAGGAGGTGATGAACGCGGTCTCCGTGGACATGCTCGGCGGCCTTGCCGAGGCGCTCGACACGATCGAGGAGAAGAAGGACGAGGTGCGCTGCGTCGTGCTGACCGGCGCGGGCCGCGCCTTCTGCACCGGCGCGAATTTGCAGGGCCGCAACAACCAGTCGAAGAAGACCAAGGCCGGCCTGACGCTGGAGACCGGCTTCCATCCCTTCCTGCGCCGCATCCGCAATCTGCACTGCCCGATCATCACCGCGGTCAACGGCCCGGCGGCGGGCGCGGGCATGAGCTTCGCGCTGCTCGGCGACATGATCCTGTGTGCGCGCTCGTCCTATTTCCTGCAGGCCTTCCGCCGCATCGGCCTCGTGCCGGATTGCGGCTCGACCTGGCTCTTGCCGCGCCTCGTCGGCCGCGCACGCTCGATCGAATTGTCGCTGATGGGCGAGCGGCTGCCGGCCGAGAAGGCGCTGGAATGGGGCCTCATCAACCGCGTCTATGACGACGGCGTGCTGATGGAGGAGGCGATGAAGCTCGCGCGCGAGCTCGCCAGCGGTCCGACGGTGGCGCTGGCGCTGATCCGCAAGCTCTATTGGGACAGCCCGGAAAACTCCTTCGAGGACCAGCTCAATCTCGAATTCCAGTGCCAGCTCCGCGCCGGCGACACCCAGGATTTCCGCGAAGGTGTCGGCGCGTTCCTGGAGAAGCGGCCTGCGCAGTTCAAGGGCAAATGATCGAGGCGGAGCTTTCGCGCAGCGTCCGGCGCTGGTGCAAGGGCGCGACCGGCGTCACCGGTGCGGCAAAACTGTCCGGCGGCGCCAGTCAGGAGACCTGGCGCTTCGACATCGTGCATCCCGACGGGCCGATCGGCGCGATCCTGCGCCGTTCGCCCAAGGGCTATGGTGCAGCTCCAACGCGCGCGGCGGGGCTCGCCGCCGAAGCGCAACTGATGCAGCTCGCCTTCGAGGCCGGCGTGCCGTCGCCGCGCGTGATGCATGTGCTCGTGCCGGAGGAAGATCTCGGCACCGGCTTCATCATGCAGCGGGTCGAGGGCGAGACCATCGCGCGCAAGATTCTTCGCGATGACGAATATGCGGCGGCGCGGCCGTTGCTCGCGCGCCAGATCGGCGGCGTGCTGGCCGGGCTGCACCGGCTGCCGCAGGACAAGCTGCCGGAATTGCGCAGCCGCGGCGCGACCCAGGAAATCGCCGAGTTCGAGCGCGACTATCGCAGCCTGAACTGGCCCAAGCCCGTGTTCGAGCTGGCGCTGCGCTGGCTGCGCGACCACGATCCCGGCCCGTCGGGTGAGACCACGCTGGTGCATGGCGATTTCCGCAACGGCAATCTCATCATCGGCGCCGACGGCGTTCGCGCGGTGCTCGACTGGGAGCTCGCCCATCTCGGCGATCCCATGGAGGATCTCGGCTGGGTCTGCGTCAACTCGTGGCGCTTCGGCGAGATCGACAAGCCCGTGGGCGGGTTCGGCTCGCGCGAGGATCTGTTCGCCGGCTATGAGGCCGCGGGCCGCAGGGTGGATCCCGCGCGCGTAAAATTCTGGGAAGTGATGGGGACGCTGCGCTGGGGCATCATGTGCGGCGGCATGATGCAGCGGTTCCGCGAGGGACCTGACCATTCCATGGAGCGCGCCATGATCGGCCGCCGCGCCAGCGAGACCGAGATCGATCTGTTGCGGCTCTTGGCGCCGCGCGGGAGCTGACGCATGCAGGACGAACCCACGCCGATCGAGCTGACCAAATCGGTCGCCGACTTCCTCCGGGGCGACATCGCACCGCTGATCTCCGGCCACCAGGCCTTCAAGCTGCGCGTCGCCATCAACATCCTCGATCTCGTCACGCGGCAGCTGACGCAGGAGGAGCAGAGTGATGCTGCGGAGGTGGAACGGCTCCGCGCAATGCTCGGCATCGAGGGCTCCGTCACCGAGCTCAACCGCGCACTCGCCGAGCGCATCGCAAAAGGCGAGGTCGACCTGGCGACGCCGGGATTGGCGGAGCACCTGTGGGCGACCACGATGGACAAGCTCGCCGTCGATCAGCCGAACTACGCCTCGTACAAGCGGGAGCTGGGGCGCAATCCGTAGGATGGGTAGAGCGCAGCGAAACCCATCGTCTCACGCCTCGCCACGCCATTGATGGGTTTCGCTGCGCTCTACCCATCCTACGCGCTCCCTCCACCGTCATTGCGCGGAGCCCGCGACAAAATTGCGAAGCAATTTTGCGCTGGCGACGAAGCAATCCAGACCGTCGCCGCATAGGCAGCCTGGATTGCTTCGCTTCGCTCGCAATGACGGTATTGAGGGAGCGACGTCTCACGCTCCGCCGTCATGCCCGGGCTTGTCCCGGGCATCCACGTTCTTCGTATCGCGCGTCAGGACGTGGATGGCCGGGACGAGCCCGGCCATGACGGGTGCCGAGAAAGCCTACTTCCCCACCCATTTCGGCGGCCGCTTCTCCGAGAACGCCTTCGGCCCCTCGATGTAATCCTGCGAGGCCGCCATCGCTTGCACGGCCGGATAGTCGCGCTGCTCCCCGATCGCCTGCTCCAGCGACACGCCGAGGCCGCGCTGGATGGCCTGCTTGGATGCGCGGATCGACATGGGCGAGTTCTTGGTGATCAGCTCCGCCCAGCGCAGCGCGGCCGTCAACGCTTCGCCCTGCGGCACCACCTCGTTGACGAAGCCAAGCTCGAGACCTTCCTTGGCGCTGACATGGCGTGCGGTGAGGATCATGCCCATGGCGCGCTTCAGCCCGATCTGGCGCGGCAGCCGGTGCAGGCCGCCAGCGAGTGCGGCGAGGCCCACGCGGGGCTCGGGCAGGGCGAAGGTCGCGTTCTCCGAGGCGATGATCAGGTCGCAGGCGAGCGCGATCTCGAAGCCGCCGCCCATCGCGACGCCGTTCACCGCGGCGATGATCGGCTTGTCGCAGTCGAATCGCGAGGTGAGGCCGGCAAAGCCGCCCTTGTCCCAGCCGCGCTTGCCGCCCGCCGCCTGCCACTTCAGATCATTGCCGGCGCAGAATGCCTTGTCGCCGCTGCCGGTGACGATCGCGATCCACTGCTCGGGATCGGCGGAGAAATCGTCGAACACCTTCTGCAGCTCGAAATGCGCATCCGTGTGCAGCGCGTTGTAGACCTCGGGCCGCGACAGCGTGACGATCGTGATCGGCCCCTTGCGTTCCACCTTGGAAAATTTCAGCTCCATCGCGCGCTCCCGCATTTTCTCGTGAAGGAATATTGGCGTCATACTACCGCGCGCCCGCGTCAGAGCACCATCGAATTGCGCTGGTGCGCTTTGCATAGCCGGCACGTCTCGGCTTGCTTGACTTGGCCGCGCTCTTCTCACCTTAATCGTGCGAAGCAAAAATGCGCCTAGCGCCTTAACGCAAAACGATAAAATCAATCCGGGAGAGAACCTGTGGATTTCTCATTGCCTGCCGATCTCGTCGCCTATCTCGCAGAGCTCGACCGTTTCATCGAACGCGAGATCAAGCCGCTCGAACAAGCCGACGACAACATCCGCTTCTTCGACCATCGCCGCGAATGGGCGCGCACCGATTTCGAGAATGGCGGCCTGCCGCGCCACGAATGGGAGCAGCTTTTGCGCAAGGCCAAGGATCTCGCCGACGCGGCCGGCCATCTGCGCTTTCCGGTGTCGAAGCAATATGGCGGCAAGGACGGCTCCAACCTCTGGATGGCCGTGATCCGCGAGCACTTTGCCGCGAAGGGCCTCGGCCTGCACAATGACCTGCAGAACGAGCACTCCGTCGTCGGCAATTTCCCTGTCGTCACCATGCTCGACCGTTACGGCCGCGAAGACCAGAAAGCGATGATCGACGGCTCGATCAAGGGCAAGTACCGCATCACCTTCGGCCTGACCGAACCGCATCACGGCTCGGACGCGACCCACATGGAGACGCGCGCGGTGCCGGCGATCCGCGGCAACGTCAAGGGCTGGATCATCAACGGCGAGAAGATGTGGACGACCGGCATGCATGTCGCGACACACTGCGCGCTGTTCGCGCGTACGTCAGGCAATGACGGCGATGCCCGCGGCATCACCTGCTTCCTGGTGCCCGCCAAGAGCCACGGCGTGAAGGTCGAGGAATACATGTGGACCTTCAACATGCCGACCGACCATCCCCGCGTCAGCTTCACCGACGTGTTCGTGCCTGAAGACGCGCTGTTCGGCGAGGTCGGCCGCGGTCTGTCGCTGGCGCAATGTTTCGTCCACCAGAACCGCATCCGTCAGGCCGCAAGCTCGTTGGGCGCCGCCGTCTACTGCATCAACGAGAGCGTGAAGTACGCGCGCGAGCGAAAGCCGTTCGGCCGGGCGCTGGCCGAGAACCAGGCGATCCAGTTCCCTCTGGTCGAGCTCGCCACCCAAGCCGAGATGTTGCGCCTGTTGATCCGCAAGACAGCCTGGGAGATGGACCAGCTCACCGAGGAACAGATCGAGCGCACGCTCTCCGACCGCGTCTCGATGTGCAACTACTGGGCAAATCGCCTCTGCTGCGAATCCGCCGACCGCGCCATGCAGGTCCATGGCGGCATGGGCTATTCACGCCACAAGCCGTTCGAGCACATCTACCGCCACCACCGCCGCTACCGCATCACGGAAGGCAGCGAGGAGATCCAGATGCGGAAGGTGGCGGGGTTCCTGTTCGGCTATATGGGGCCGGGGAAGCATTAGCGACTCCCACCGGCTGGGTTGGATGGGTAGAGCGAAGCGAAACCCATCATGCTCCCGCAATTGCAGGAAGACGATGGGTTTCGCTTCGCTCTACCCATCCTACGGACTGCGCGCTCGATTCACTGGATTGCTTCGTCGCAAGGGCTCCTCGCAATGACGGTGGAGGGAGGCGCGCTTTCCGCTCCCACACCGTCATTGCGAGCGCAGCGAAGCAATCCAGAAATGTCACCACGGCAGGATTTCGGATTAATCAATTCACCCTTCGGTCCTTCCCCGCCCAGTACGGCTCGCGCAACTGCCGCCGCAAGATCTTGCCGCTCGGATTGCGCGGCAGGGCCGGCAGGAACTCCACGCTCTTCGGCGTCTTGTAGCCGGCGATGCGTTCGCGGGTGAAGTTGATGATGTCGGTGGCGGTTGCTTCCTTGCCTGGCTTCATCACCACCACGGCCTTCACCGCCTCGCCCCATTTGTCGTCGGGCACGCCAATCACGGCGGCCTCGGCGACGTCAGGGTGATCGCACAGCGCGCTCTCGACCTCGGCGGGGTAGATGTTCTCGCCGCCGGAGATGATCATGTCCTTGATGCGGTCGTGGATGTAGAGGTAGCCGTCCTCGTCCATGTAGCCGGCATCACCGGTGCGCAGCCAGCCGTCGCCGCGCAGCGTCGAGGCGGTCGCTTCAGGCAGATTCCAGTAGCCGGCCATGTTGGAGCCCGAGCGCGTCGCGATCTCGCCGACCTCGCGCGGCGGCAGCGGCCTGCCGTCGGCGTCGAGGATAGCGATCTCGACGCCCGGCAGCGCCTTGCCGGCGGAGCGCATCCGCTCCAGACCCTCGACGTGATCCTCCGGCGGCAGCGCGACGATGGTGCCCGTCGTCTCGGTCATGCCGTACATCTGCACGAAGCCGCATTTGAAGATTTCGATGCACTCCTTCAGCAGCGCCGCCGGGATCGGCGAGGCGCCGTACAGCATGTATTTCAGCCTGGAGAAATCGACCGTCTTCGCGCGCGGCTGCCGCACCACGAACTGCATCGCGGCCGGCACCATGAACAGCTTGGTGATGCCGGATTGCTCGAAGAAGTCCAGCACCTTGGTCGGATCGAATTCGCGCGCGATCACGCCGCGGGCGCCGTGATAGAGCCCCATCACGCCCCAGCCGGAGCCGCCGATATGGAAGATCGGCATCGCGACCAGCGACACGTCGTCCGTGGACCACCGGTTCCATTCCGGCTTGTCCTCGGCATTGCCTGTCTGCACCAGGTTGAGGAAATTCGCGTGGCTCAGCATCGCGCCCTTCGGCTTGCCCGTCGTGCCCGACGTGTAGAGCTGGATCGCGATGTCCTTCGTGTCGATCGGCACCCTCGGGTCCTCGCCGCTCTGCGCGTCGCGCCACGCGGCAAAATCCTGCCATTCCGGCGCGCCGCCTTCCGTGGTGATGATCGTGCGCACGCCGGGAAGCTGGTCCTTGATCTGGCGCACCTGGGTGATGAACTCAGGCCCTGCGAACAGCACCGGCGCCTTGCAGTCGGCGACGATGAAGGCGACCTCGGGCCCCGCGAGCCGCCAATTCACCGGCGCCATCACCACACCGGCCTTCATCGCGCCCATCAGCAGTTCGAAATAGAGGTCGCTGTTCTTGCCGAGATAGGCGATGCGGTCGCCTTTCTTCACGCCCATCGCGATCAAGGCGTTCGCCACCTTGTTGGTCCTAGTGTCGAACTCGGCAAAGCTGGTGGCGCGGCCCTCGAACTCATAGGCGATGGCACTGCCGCGGCTCGTCGCGCGCTCGCGCACCATGTCGGTGAGGTCAGCCAGTTTCGGTGATGTGGACATGTCTCTCCCGGGGTGTCTTGCTTTTTATGCGGGGGAGTGTGGCGGCATCTTGGGGTGAAGACAAGGTGGGGGAGGGGCGCGCAGATCTCTCAACGCCGTCGTCCCGGCCTAGTGCGCAATTGCGCACGGGGGCCGGGACCCATAACCACTCAACGCAATCTGGCGAAGACTGGTCATGACCAATCTTCGCCAAACCAAACTCGGTGGTAATGGGTCCTGGCTTTCGCCAGGACGACAATAATCACCCCCGCTTCGCGCGGTCCTTCTCGTTCTGCGCCATGATGCTCTCGCGCGCGGTCTTCCAGTCGTCGTCGCTCCAGTCGCGGAGCTGGTAGAAATTGCCGCCCATGGCGAGCGCCTGTGCGCCGTCCATGGCGATGGTCTCGCCGTTGATCCAGTCGCAGCCGCCGGAGATCAGGAACACCGCGAGGTTCTGCAGCTCCTCCATGGTGCCGACGCGGCCCATCGGGTTCATCGCCTTCGTGCGCGCGCCGGCTTCGTCGCCGGGCTTGATGCGCTTGCTCATGCCCTCGGTCGGGATCTCGCCCGGCGCGATGGTGTTGAGGCGGATGCCGTAGCGGCCCCATTCGGTCGCGAGCGACATCGTCATGGCGTGGATCGCCGATTTGCTCATCGCCGACGGCACCACATAGGGCGAGCCGTTGCGCACCCAGGTCACCGTGATCGAGACGACGTTGCCGGGCTGCTTTAGGGCGATCCAGCGTTTGCCGATCGCCTGCGTCACGTAGAACGTGCCGTGCATGACGATGTTGGCGACGGCATCGAAGCCGCGCGGCGACAGCTCCTCGCTGCGAGAGATGAAATTGCCGGCGGCGTTGTTGATGAGATCGGTGAGGGGCGCCTCGCGGAAGATGTTCTCGACCATCTCCTCGACCGCGAGCGCGTTGCGGATGTCGACGCCGTGGCTGGTGACGCGGCCGCCATACTCCGCCATCAGCTCGGTCGCGGTCTCGTCACACACGATCTTGCGCCGGCCGCAGATATGCACCTCGGCGCCGAGCTGGAGGAAGCGCGCCGCCATCGATTTGCCGAGCCCGGTGCCGCCGCCGGTCACGAGAATGCGCCGCCCAGCCAGAAGATTTTCCTTGAACATGGCTGTTTCTCCCGTACGGATTGTCAGTTAATTGGTCGATTGACTAAATCCGGCCGCCGTCTTTCTGTAAAGCGGCACCGAACAAGAACAGGGGAGAATTCATCCATGGAAGAGCGCGTCTCGATTTCGATCTCGGAAGGCGTCGCCGACGTGCGCCTGGTGCGCGCCGACAAGATGAATGCGCTCGATCAGGCCATGTTCGAGGCTCTTGTCGCGGCAACCGAGCGGCTTTCGAAGGAAAAAGGCGTGCGCGCCGTCGTGCTCTCCGGCGAGGGCCGCGCCTTCTGCGCCGGTCTCGACATGGGGCGTTTTGCCGCCATGAAGGAGAAGGGCGGCAACGGAATTCCGGGTGGCGAAAATCGCGATCTCACCAAGCGCACGCATGGGCAGGCAAACTTTCCACAGCAAGCGGTATGGGGATGGCGTCAGCTTCCGGTGCCGGTGATCGCCGCCGTGCATGGCGTTGCCTTCGGCGGCGGCTTCCAGCTCTCGCTCGGCGCCGACATGCGTTTCCTCAGCGCCGATGCGCGGATGTCGATCATGGAGATCAAATGGGGCCTCGTGCCTGACATGGCGGGCACGCCGATCCTGGCTTCGCTGGTGCGCGACGACATCCTGCGCGATCTCACCTATACCGGCCGCATCTTCTCCGCGCAGGAGGCGATGGCTTACGGCCTCGCGACGCGCATCTGCGATGATCCGCGCGCGGCCGCGCTCGAAGTCGCGCGCGAGATCGCGGGCAAGAGCCCCGATGCGATCCGCGCCGCCAAGCGCCTGCTGAACAACCTCTCGGTCGATCCCGGCCCCGCGCTGCTCGCGGAGTCCGTCGAGCAGCAGAAGCTGATCGGCAGTGCGAACCAGACCGAGGCCGTGCGCTCCAATCTGGAGAAGCGCGCGGCGAAATATGCGGATTGATTGTCTCTCCGTCATGGCCGGGCAAAAGCGCGAAACGCGTCTTGGCGCAAGATGTCCCGGCCATCCACGTTCTTGATGCAAGCGACGAGCAAGAACGTGGATCACCGGGACAAGCCCGGTGATGACGACCAACGAACACCGCCGCTGAACAACAAAGAAAAACAAAAATGAGCGAAACGTCCCCTTTCCTCGGCATCGTCTCCGGCGAGCGCCGCCGTTCCCACGCCGAGGTCGCCGATCGTGCCGACCGCATCGCGTCCGGCCTCGCCAGGATCGGCGTGCGCCAGGGCGATTGCGTCTGTATGCTGATGCGCAACGACATCGCCTTCCTGGAGGCCGCCTACGCTGCGATGCGCCTCGGGGCCTATGGCGTGCCCATCAACTGGCACTTCAAGCCGGAGGAGATCAACTACATCCTGAACGACACCGGCACGTCCGTCCTGATCGGACACGCCGATATGCTGCATGCCCTGCGCGATGCGATCCCCGCGGGCGTCACGGTACTCAGCGTGCCGACGCCGCCGGAGATCCTGTCGAATTACAAGATCGACCCCGACCATCTGGCGACACCGGACTTCGCGACCGATCTCGAATCCTGGCTCGCGCAATTCCAGCCCTATGACGGCCCGGTCGTGCCGCAGCCGATGAACATGATCTACACGTCAGGCACCACCGGCCATCCCAAGGGCGTGCGCCGCAATGCGCCGACGCCGGATCAGCAGGCCGCCGGCGAGCGCATGCGCGCGATGATCTACGGGCTCAAGCCCGGCGCCCGCGCAATCCTGCCGGGCCCGCTCTATCATTCCGCGCCGAACTCCTTCGGCATCCGCGCCGGCAAGCTCGGAGGCGTGCTGGTGCTGATGCCGCGCTTCGAGGCCGAAGAATTCCTGGAGCTGATCGAGCGCTACAGGATCGACACCATCTTCATGGTGCCGACCATGTTCATCCGCCTGATGAAGCTGCCGGAGGCGGTACGCAAAAAGTACGACGTCTCGTCGCTGCGCCACATCATCCACGCCGCCGCGCCGTGCCCGGCCGACGTCAAGCGCGCCATGATCGAATGGTGGGGGCCGGTGATCTACGAATTCTACGGCTCGACCGAATCCAGCGCCGTCACCTTCGCGACCTCGGAGGACGCGCTGAAGAAGCCCGGCACGGTCGGCAAGATATCGCCCGGCGCCGAGCTGCGCTTCATCGGCGAGGACGGACGCGTGCTCGGCGTCGGCGAGATCGGCGAGATCTACTCGCGCATGGCCGAGATGGCCGATTTCACCTACCACAACAAGCCGGAGAAGCGCGCCGAGATCGACCGCGACGGCTTCATCACCTCCGGCGATGTCGGTTATATCGACGAGGACGGCTATGTCTTCATCTGCGACCGCAAGCGCGACATGGTGATCTCGGGCGGCGTCAACATCTACCCGGCCGAGATCGAGTCCGTGCTGCACGCCGTGCCCGGCGTGCATGATTGCGCCGTGTTCGGCATCCCCGACGCCGAGTTCGGCGAGGCGCTGATGGCCGTGGTCGAGCCGCAATCCGGCATCACGCTCGACGCCGCCGATGTCCGTGCGCGCTTGAAGGCCTCGCTCGCCGATTACAAGGTGCCCAAGCACATCGAGATCCGCAGCGGATTGCCGCGCGAAGATTCCGGCAAGATCTTCAAGCGTCGCCTGCGCGATCCCTATTGGGAGCAGGCCGGGCGGAAGATTTGAGAAGGTGCCGTAGGGTGGGCAAAGCGAAGCGTGCCCACCAAATTTGCTTACGGAGACAGGTGGTGGGCACGGCGCAAGCGCGCCTTTGCCCACCCTACCAGATAGGGGACAGGGAGACACATTCATGACCGACGCCGCGAAAGAAGTCCTCTACACGGTCGCCGACCACATCGCGACCATCACCCTGAACGCGCCGGAGCGCATGAACACCATCTCCGGTCCGATGCTGAACGATCTCGCGCGCCTCCTGACCGAGGCCAACGAGGACAGGAACGTCCGCGTCGTCATCCTCACCGGCAAGGGCAGGGCGTTCTGCGCCGGCCTCGACCTGCGCAAGGAGCGCGACGGCAACGGCCTCAGCGCGGCGTCCTCGCCGACCACGATCAATCTCCGCAACACCCCGCCGACCGTGTTGCAGGCGATGGACAAGCCGACGATCTGCGCCGTCAATGGCGGCGCGGCCGGCTACGGCATGGACACCGCGCTCGGCTGCGACATCCGCATCATGGCGGAGTCCTCGAAGCTCGCCGCCGCCTTCGTCAAGCGCGGCGTCGTGCCGGAATCCGGCGGCACCTGGCTGCTGCCGCGCATGCTCGGCTGGGCCAAGGCTTCCGAGCTGATCTTCACCGGCCGCACGCTCAGCGCGCGCGAATGCCTCGAATGGGGCCTCGCCAACGAGGTCGTGCCGGACGCCGAGCTGATGACCCGCGCCAATGCGATCGCCCGCGAGATCGCCGCCAACGCGCCGCTGGCCGTGCAGGCCTCCAAGCGCATGATGCGGATGGGCCTCAACGAAAACTTCCACGACCACGTCCACCACGTCTATCTCCAGCTCCTGCCGCTGTTCAAAACCCAGGACATGGCCGAAGGCATGAAGGCGTTCATGGAGAAGCGCGAGCCGAAATTCGAGGGACGGTAGCCGGTTGTGCGTAGCCCCAGGGCAATCGCCGTGGGAGCGATTTCGCCGGCGGCCATCCTTCGAGACGCCCGCCGTCGGCGGACCCTCAGGATGAAGACCTGGTGCGCGGCACCAGTTTCGACGGGCGCCAATGCTGCTTAGCCTCATCCTGGGGAGACCGCTGAAAGCGGTCGTCTCGAAGGACGAGGCGCGCGCTCCGCTCGCGGAAAGCGCGATATGCGCTCCATCCGGGCTGCGCCGTCTTAGCAGAGACAGATTTCGTGCCTATATTGACGGGGTCACTGACCTCCGGATCATGCCATGACCCCCGTTTCCATCCTGCTCAACATCCTCTGGATCCTCATCGGCGGCGCCTGGATGGCGTTTGGCTGGGTGATCGCCGCGGTCATCATGGCCGTCACCATCATCGGCCTGCCCTGGGCGCGGGCGGCGTTCAACATCGCCGTCTACACGCTGCTGCCGTTCGGCTCGCGCGCGGTCAATCGCTACGATGTCACCGGTGTCGAGGATATCGGCACCGGCCCCCTCGGGGTGATCGGCAATATCATCTGGTTCGTGCTCGCCGGCTGGTGGCTGGCGCTCGGCCACCTTCTGACTGCGCTGGTTCTGGCGGTCACCATCATCGGCATCCCCTTCGCCTGGGCCCATCTCAAGCTCGCCGGCATCGCGCTGTGGCCGATCGGCAAGGTGATTGTGCCGGCCTGATTACTCCGTCCTTCGCGCAATGCGTAGCCCGGATGGAGCGCAGCGCAATCCGGGAGCCGCTGCATCGGGGAGCGGCCTTTCTTCGGCTGCGGCTTGTGCCCAAGAGAGAGATCATGACATTGGTTTAAGCGCGTCCCTAGTCGAGCTCGCAGGATGGGTAGAGCGTAAGCGAAACCCATCAAACCGTCCGCCGATGACGAAACAAGGATGGGTTTCGCAAGGGCTCTACCCATCCTGCGCGCTTGAAAAGTGCTCCCAGCGGCGGCAATCTCGGCCTGATTGAGGTCTCGATCTGGAGAATCTCGGCTTATGCCGATCGATGCGAGGATCGACCATGAAGCCGCGGCTTACGATGTGGCTTGCCGTTGTTGCGGGCGTCGTGCTGGTGCTCGCCGTCGCGTGGGCCGCCGTCCTCTGGACCCGCCCGGAGCCTGTTCGCATCGCATTCGCCAATTCGCTCTCTGGCCCGTCCGCCGCGACCGGGACGGAAAGCCTGGTCGCGACGCAGCTTGCAATCGACGAGGTGAACGCCAAGGGGGGTGTCAACGGACGGCCGATTGAGCTCGTTCTGTTCGACGACGCAAGCAATCCAGCCGTGGCGCGCGCGAATGCGCAGGCGATTGCCGACAGCCCGTGCGTCGCTGTGCTCGGACACTACCTCAGCTCCGCGTCGCTCGCGGCAGCGCCGGTATACAAGGATGCGCGGATACCGGCACTCACGGGAAGCTCGGCTGCCGACGAGCTGACATCCGGCAGTGACTATTATTTTCGTGCGCTGTCGCCGGTCTCTGTGCAGGCGCGCTCGATCGCGGAACATCTGCGCGCCGTGATGAAGGAGCCAAAAGTCCGTCTCGTTCACACGCGCGATTCCTACGGCAAGAGTTTTGAGCGTGGATTTGCGACGGCCTATCCGGCGGAGCAGTTGCGTGTGTTCGGACTGGACGTCGCAGCCGGTCAGATCGGATCGACGGATGAGGCGCTGGACTCTGCCGCGCAGGAGTCCGGGCCCGCCGTTATCGTCGTCGGCGCGGCAACCGATTTTAGCGCAGACATCGTCAAGGCGCTCCGCCGCCGCGGTATCAAGGGAACGATCATTGCATCCCAAGCCGCGGCACGCGAAAGTTATTTGCAGAATTTCGCCAATGAGCCCGAGGAAAAAGCGCATCCCGGTTTCTTTAGCGACAATCTGTATGCTGCTTCCTCGCTGATGTTCGACAGTGCCGGCGTGGCAGCGCAGGTCTTTGCCGCCGACTACAAAGCGAAAGCGGGAACCTCGCCAAGCTGGGTTGCCGGCGGCTCGTATGACGCTGCGCGTCTGATGATCGATGCGCTGAAACGAGCTGCCGTCCATCCCCGGTTCATGGGGCAGGGGATCCAGAAACGATCCGACAGCAAGGTTGCAGATCGCGACCGCGTGCGCGTCGCGCTCGCCGCGATCGACAGTCCGAAATCGGCGGTCGTCGGGCTGACTGGGCGGCTCTATTTCAACGCGAACCGCGACATTCCGCGCCCGATCCGACTGGGTTTCTTCCGTTACGGTTTGTTCGTCACTGCGCCGCTGCAACTCGTGCCCATCGATCAGCCCTATGGAATCGATCTCGCCGCGGAACGAGAGGCGGGTCATGTTGTCATGTTCGGCGACCGACACTACTGGATACAGCGCGTCGTTTATACCGGCATCGACATTGTTCGCGTCACCCGGATCGACGTGAGACAGAATTCGTTCAGCGTCGACTTCTATCTTTGGATGCGGTTCGCCGGCGACGATGAGGCGCAGACCCATGTCGAATTTCCGGCCTTGGCGGATCGCGGGGCGTTCGATCCGGCTCAGCCAATTCAGGCTGGCCGAGAAGACGGCCTGAGCTATCGGCTCTATCGTATCAGCAGCGATTTCAAGGCTCGTTTCGATCTCCATGACTATCCATTCGACACGCAGCAACTGCGCCTACATCTCCAGAACACGGAACAGCGTCGGGAACTCATCACCTACGTCATCGATCGGTTCGGCTTACGCCTCGCCGACGATGGAAACTCGCGGGCCGAGGACGGGGCCTATTCCGGACTTCAGCTCTGGCGATTTATCGGACTGAGCTATTTCGTCGATTCCCTGTCCACCGGATCGACGCTCGGAAGGGCGTCTTTGTTTGGTGCCGAGGCAAGTATGGAGTTTGCCGGCTTCAATGCGGTCATCACGTTGCGCCGCACCTCCGCCATCTACATGCTGAAGAACCTGCTGCCGCTGTTTCTGCTCGTGCTCGTCGTATTCGCCACGCTGTTCTTTCCCGAAACTATGTTTCGTGAACGCGTGACGATTCCGGTGACCTCGATCCTGGCGAGCGCGGTGCTGCTCGTGGCGGTGAACGGACAGATCGGCGATGTCGGGTACACGGTGGTCGTCGAAGAGATGTTCTACATTTTCTTCGTGCTATGCCTGATGACGATGTTGGCGGGCTACAAACATGAAAAACTTCGGGACGCCGGCCGAAAGCGCGCCGCTGTCGTTTTGGATCACGCAGCGCAGGTGATTTATGCCGGGACGGTGCTCGCGGTCATCGTCGTGCTCTACCGGCGCTATGCCGGATGAGGCAAGCGCGGACACCTCGCCGGCCCGCCATATCTTCGTGAAATTCGCGGGATGTAGGATGGGTAGAGCGTAAGCGAAACCCATCAAGCCGTTCGCCGATGACGAAACAATGATGGGTTTCGCAAGGGCTCAACCCATCCTACGCGCTACGGCGGAACAAGAACGTTCGATCTGCCCTGCCAGGAGTGTCCTCAGATTTCGCAATCGGTCAAATTCAATGCTCTGCGCAAGCCACCAAACGCCTTGAGCCGGCAGGGCTCGATATCGCTGACCGGCTTTGAACGCTGGAAATTGGCAGTTCGTTTGATAACGGTTGCCTTCTTCGGCTTGGGACGTTCAGCGGTCGCGATCTTCTTCTGATTGTGCCGATGACGGACGATCGGCTCCGGCTCGGACGAAACGATATGGCTGTCTTCTAGCGGAGCAACGCGGTCTTCGACCTGTGTCGGCATCTCGCTGCTCGCAGCGACAACTTCGAGGCGATCGGCCTTCGCCAAGGCGTCATGTGAAGCAGAAATGCCTGCGTTTTGCTCGGCAAGCGGCTGGACGATCGCGGCTGCGCGACGCGATGGAGCTCTCAGCTCCATTGCTGACAGCATCCCTACACTCAACAGGATAAGGAGGCCCAACAACGCCATTCTCAGCATAATGCGCCTCTAACCTAGGTTAGTGCCGCTGATAATCCTCGGCTCCAATAAGGCGACTTGTCGGCGGCTGCCCGACTCACGACGAAACATTTGCCGGCAGGGTTAACGTCGTGATGTTCCCCGCACGTATCGAGAATGCCGCCGCTTACATCCGTTTCCGCGAGCAGACCGCACCTGGTCACGAGTTTGTTGGTGTGCCGTTGCTGACTTACCGCAGGCATCGCGGTGTGGACCGTTTGTGACGCATTGCAAAGTGGGATGGATAGAGCGCCAGCGAAACTCATCAATCTCTCCGCCTATGACGAGGCATGATGGGTTTCGCAAGGGCTCAACCCATCCTACGCCTTGACTTCGCCTTGCGGAGCGTTAACGGACCAACGACGGACACGGCCGCGACGCCCTTGTGACCCGAAGGGAAAGTGCAATAGGCCACCACTGCCCCGATATGTGCTAATGTCCCTTCGCTATTGGGACGCTTTGATGGGCAAGATTGATTATGTAGAAGTGTCGCGGGCCGCACATGAGCTTGGGGCGCGTCATGGCGCGAATGTCGCTGGGCCATATGCGATGCAACTTGCAGAACAAGCCAGAGTCAGGGGCGACATGGATGAACAAGCCTTCTGGGAGGCTGTCGCCCAGTCGCTAAAGCCTCGGTAAGGCCGCGCCTTACGCCCACCATTCCCGCGCCATCCGACGGGCAAACCAGCCACATGCAGGTCAAGGGGCTTCAGTGCAAAATATTCTGATTGACCGAATTCTCGGTTTCGGGTAAACCGCATTCCATCCCGGCCCGTCAAAGGGACGTTTCGCGATCGTCACGATACGTAGGCCGGGATGCGATGGACGCGGCAGCGCCGGCGCGGGGCGGGATGGCAGGGCGGGCGAGCCCCGTGAGCCATCCATCATCCGCGAACGACACGGCGCTGTCACAGCGTTTCCTTTTGGCTTCGGGGGCGAGCACGCGCGAGCTTCCGGATGTTTCGGGAGGAACGTCCGCGGACGGTAAAAGCGTGTGGTCCTGACGCCCGGGGTCTGTGCGTCAAGGCTTGCGGTGGTGAGCGGCCCGACCGGGCGCGCGCATCGATCATCCGCAAGGCGACGGGGGCAATAGTGCATCGCTTCCCGGGGAGAGCGCGCCATAAGCCGTAAAACCATTGCGCAGGGAAGGCCGGGATGTCCCGGCGTCACCTGTGGTCACCCCGCGTGCGTTTCTCGCGTGCGGATCCTGGGTGCCAGCCGGCGCCCGGCCTTCCCTGCGCCCTCTGTTCTCGATAAGGGGGAAACGGACAGCACAGCTTCGGGCGCCTGCGCCGCGAGAGCGCGAAGGCATGTTTGTTGATGGCTCTGGTCATATTTTCGTGCCCCGGACGCAGCGCAGCGTCTCTTTGACGGTGCGCTGCAGAGCCGGGGCCCATCTCTCCGGATCTTGCCGTGTGGCTTTCTGGGTCCCGGCTCAGCGCAGCAACGCCATAAGCGCGTTCACGCGCGTCTTCGACACGCTAAGGGCGTTGCAGCGCGTCCGGGACACGAGGGGCGGCGGCACTGTGCGCCGCCCCCAAGTTCATCTTGCACTGCGGTAGAAAAATATCGCACACTCCTGGGACCGGGGAGCCGTAGAGCGCTCGAACCAGGGAGCGAGCCGATGTCCCTCCAGACCGTACCGTCCGACGCCACCGAACAGCGTTCCAACCGCCCTGAGGACGTTCAGGCGCTGGAGGCGGATGCGCGGTTGCGCGACGATATCCGCCTGCTCGGGCGCATCCTGGGCGACACGGTGCGTGACCAGGAGGGCGCCGATGTGTTCGACCTGGTCGAGCGCATCCGCCAGACCTCGATCCGGTTCCACCGCGACGAGGACCGGCTCGCCCGCCGCGAGCTCGAACAGATCCTCGACAGCATGTCGACCTCGGAGACGGTGCGGATCGTCCGCGCCTTCAGCTATTTCTCCCACCTCGCCAACATCGCCGAGGACCAGAACAACATCCGCCAGATGCGCGCCGGCAAGGGCGGCGGCTCCGGCGTGCTGGCCGAGACGCTCGCCCATGCCAAGGCGGCAGGCATCGGCGCCGATGCCTTGCGCAATTTCTTCAGGAGCGCGCTGGTCAGCCCGGTGCTGACCGCGCACCCGACCGAGGTCCGCCGCAAGAGCACGATGGACCGCGAGATGGAGGTCGCCGGCCTGCTCGACCGCCGCGAGCGCGTTGCGCTGACCGCGGAGGAGGCCGCCGCCAGCGACGAGCAGCTCCGCCGCGAGGTGCTGACGCTGTGGCAGACCAATCTGCTCCGCCGGACCAAGCTCACCGTGCTGGACGAGGTCGCCAACGGCCTGTCCTTCTACGACTACACCTTCCTCCGCGAGGTGCCGCGGCTGGTCAACGTGCTGGAGGATCGGCTGGAGGAGGCCGGCGAGCAGGCCGCGAGCGAGCTCGCCTCGTTCCTGCGCATGGGCAGCTGGATCGGCGGCGACCGCGACGGCAATCCCTTCGTCACCGCCGACGTCATGCGCGGCACGCTGCGGCTGCAGTCGAGCCGGGTGATGCAGTTCTATCTCAATGAGCTGCATGTGCTCGGCTCGGAACTGTCGATCGCGGCGCACCTCGCCGACGTCTCGGAAGAGCTGCGTAACCTCGCGGAGCGCTCGCCGGACACCTCGCCGCACCGGAGCGGCGAGCCCTACCGGCTCGCGGTCTCCGGCATCTATGCGCGCCTCACCGCGACGGCTGAAGCGCTCGAGGTCGAGATCACCCGCCGGCCGGTCGGCAGGGGCCGGCCCTACGAGAGCGTCAAGGAGCTGCAGGCCGATCTCGACGTGCTGCACCGCTCGCTGATCTCCAACAATGCCCGCGTCATCGCCCGCGGCCGCCTGCGGCTGCTGCGGCGTGCGGTGGATTGCTTCGGTTTCCACCTGGCCCGGCTCGACATCCGCCAGAATTCCGCCGTGCATGAGCGCACCATCGCCGAGCTGATGGACGCCGCTAATCCCGGCATGTCCTATCTCGCGCTCGGCGAAGAGGCGCGCATCTCGCTGCTCACCAACGAGCTGCGCTCGACGCGCGCGCTGGTCTCGCCCTTCGTCAAGTACAGCGACGAGACCATGGGCGAGCTCAACGTCTTCCATGCCGCTGCGGAAGCGCATGCGAAGTTCGGCTCGGATGCGATTCCCCAGTGCATCATCTCGATGTGCAAGGGCATGTCCGACATGCTCGAGGTCGCCGTGCTGCTGAAGGAGGTCGGCCTCGTTCATCCCTCCGGGCGCAGTGCCATCAATGTCGTGCCGCTGTTCGAGACCATCGAGGATCTGCAGGCCTCATCCGGCATCATGGACCGCATGCTGTCGCTGCACGATTACCGCCGCCTCGTCGACAGCCGCGGCAGTGTGCAGGAGGTCATGCTCGGCTATTCCGACAGCAACAAGGACGGCGGCTTCGTCACCTCGGGCTGGGAGCTCTACAAGGCCGAGATCGGCCTCGTCGAGGTGTTCGAGCGCCATGGCGTACGGCTGCGCCTGTTCCATGGCCGCGGCGGCTCGGTCGGCCGCGGCGGCGGTCCGAGCTACGACGCCATCATCGCCCAGCCTGGCGGCGCCGTGAACGGCCAGATCCGCATCACCGAGCAGGGCGAGATCATCTCGTCGAAATATTCCAACGCCGAGGTCGGCCGCAACAATCTGGAGATCCTGGCCGCCGCGACGCTGGAGGCGAGCCTCTTGCATCCGCGCCAGAGCGCGCCGCGCCGCGAATATCTGACCGCGATGGACGAATTGTCGAACCTCGCCTTCAAGGCCTATCGCGGCCTGGTCTACGAGACCGACGGCTTCGTCGATTATTTCTGGTCGTCCACCGTCATCAACGAGATCGCGACGCTGAACATCGGCAGCCGCCCGGCTTCGCGCAAGAAGACCCGCGCCATCGAGGATTTGCGCGCGATTCCCTGGGTGTTCTCCTGGGCGCAATGCCGCCTGATGCTGCCGGGCTGGTACGGCTTCGGCAGCGCGGTCGAGCAATGGATCGCGGCGCATCCCGACCAGGGCATGCCGTTCCTGAAAGAGCTCTACAAGGAATGGCCGTTCTTCCGCATGCTGCTGTCCAACATGGACATGGTGCTCGCCAAAAGCTCGATCGCGATCGCCTCGCGCTATGCCGAGCTCGTGCCCGACGAAGCCTTGCGCGAAAAGATTTTTGGCCGCATCCGCCGCGAATGGCATTCCTGCATCGAGACGCTGCTCGACATCATGGGTCAGGACCGGCTGCTGCAAGGCAATCCGCTGCTGGAGCGCTCGGTGCGCCACCGCTTCCCCTATCTCGATCCGCTCAACCACGTGCAGGTCGAGCTCTTGAAAGAGCACCGGGCGCAGAACCCGGACGAGCAGGTGCTGCGCGGGATTCAGCTCACGATCAACGGGATTTCGGCGGGGCTGCGGAATACGGGGTAGGACGACGCTGTCGCCACAGCCGTCATGCCCGGGCTTGTCCCGGGCATCCACGTTCTTCGTGCCGTGCTTCAAGCACGTGGATGGCCGGGACAAGCCCGGCCATGACGCGTGGTGACAGGGCGGGCCCTCAACAGAAATGCGCGCCCTGCGTCTCCACATAGACCGCATAGAGCGACTGGCTCGCGGTCATGAACAGCCGATTGCGCTTCCTGCCGCCGAAGCAGACATTGGCGCAGGTCTCCGGCAGCAGGATCTGCCCGATACGCGCGCCGTCGTTCGGTGCGAACACCTGCACGCCGTCATAACCGGGACCGACCCAGCCGGCACCGACCCAGATGTTGCCCTCGGTGTCGACCCGCAATCCGTCGGGGAAGCCTGACTTGCCCTCGAGCTTCATGTCGATCAGCTTCTTCGGGTTCGACAGTTTTGCCCCGTCGATGTCGTAGGACCACACCACGTTCTCCGCCTGCGGGTAGTGCGTGATGCCGGTGTCGCAGACATAGAGCTTCTTGTAGTCGTGGCTGAACGCGATGCCGTTCGGCTTGAACGGCTCGTCGGCGACCTTCGCGAGTTGCCCCGTCTGGGTGTCGAGACGATAGACGGCTTCCTTCTGGTGCGGCTGCAGCGAGCCGGTGTTGGCGAGCTTGCCCTCGTAGATGCTGATCGCGCCATAGCCGGGATCGGTGAACCAGATCGCCTTGTCGTTGGGATGCACCACCATGTCGTTCGGTCCGTTGAGCGGCTTGCCGTTCGCCTGCTCGGCCAGCGTCGTCACCGCGCCGTCGTGCTCGTAGCGGACGAGGCGGGTGCGCTCGGCGCTGATCTGGCGTCCCTCGGTGTCGAACGAATTGCCGTTGGCCTCGTTCGACGGCTTGTGGAACTGCTCGGAGATGTGGCCGTCGTCGTCGAGATAGCGCAGCTGCCGGTTGGCCGGGATGTCGCTCCAGACGAGATATTGTCCCTGCGCATTCCACGCCGGTCCCTCCGCCCAGAGGCAGCCGGTATAGAGCCGTTTGATGGCGGTGTTGCCGACCTTGGCCTTGAAGCGCTTGGGATCGATGACGACGATGTCGGGGTCGGGGTAGCGCTGCGGCTCGGCATTGGTGCCGAAGTCGCGGGCGTTGGCGCGCGAGGCGAGCAGGGCGGTTGCGGCGACAGTCGCGGCGCCCTTGAGCAGTGTGCGGCGGCCGAGACCGCCGCTGTCAGTGGTATCGTCGGAGTTGGTCAGTATTCTTGTCATGGTTTCCTCCCAAGATTTTGTTGGGAGGACACCATCCGCCCGCATTCGGGCGTAAAGCGGAGCAATCTCCGGTTAAGACAACCGGAGATCGCAGGGCAGGAATGCCGGAATTGCGGCTAGACGGGATCCCTACACGGGATCCCAGGGGAAGATGTCGGCGGAACGGTCGAGCTTGTAGAACGAGCCCTTCAGCGCCGGCATGCCGTGCTCAGCGATCGATTGCGGAGTCCAGCCCTCGCTCCGGTGCACCGAGCGCAGCGGGCGGTTCTGGCTGAACAGGAACAACTCGTTCATGCGCGCGCCGAAGATCTGGCCGCTGACGTCCTTGGCGGCATCGGAGAGCAGGTAAGCGCAGATCGGCGCGATCTTCTCCGGTCCCATCTGCTTGATCTTCTCGACGCGTGCCTTCTCGGCCTCGGTCTCGGTCGGGATGGTGCCGATCATGCGGGTCCAGGCGAACGGCGAGACGCAGTTGGAGCGGACGTTGAAGCGGCCCATGTCGAGTGCGATCGACTTCGACAGACCGATGATGCCGAGCTTGGCCGCGGCATAGTTGGCCTGGCCGAAATTGCCGATCAGGCCGGAGGTCGAGGTGAAGTGCACGAACGAGCCCGACTCCTGCTCCCGGAAGATGCGCGCCGCGGCATGGCTGACATAGAACGAGCCCATCAGGTGAACCTTGATGACGGCCTCGAAGGCTTCCACGCTCATCTTGTGGAAGATCATGTCGCGCAGGATGCCGGCATTGTTGACGACGCCGTCGAGCCGGCCGAAATGGTCGGTCGCGGTCTTCACGATCTTGCTGGCGGGAACGGCTTCCGCCACCGACTCGAAGTTCGGCACGGCGATGCCGCCGCGCTTCTTGATCTCCTCGACCACTTCCTCGGCAGGCGTCGCGCTCGAGCCGGCGCCGTCGGCGGCCCCGCCGGGATCGTTGACGACAACCTTGGCGCCTTCCGCCGCGCAGAGCAGCGCGATCTCGCGCCCGATGCCGCGGCCAGCGCCGGTGACGATGATGACCTTGTCTTGCAGTGATTTGCTCATGTTGGCCTCTCTATGTTGTCTCTGCCGCCGCGGCTAACTCAACTTGTCATGCGGGCTTGACCCGCGCATCCATCTTCAGAAGAGGATGGATTGCCGGGTCGAGCCCGGCAATGACGGCTGATTGCCGCGCCGCCTTACCTCTCGTTCGTAAACACGATCGTGCCGCTCGCGGCGAACATGCCGCCGACGCCGTGGCACACCGAAATCTTCGCATTCGGCACCTGCGCCGGTGCGATGCCGCGCATCTGGCGCACGCTCTCCTGGAGCGCGTACATGCCATACATGCCGGAATGCATGTAGGACAATCCGCCGCCATTGGTGTTGAGCGGCAGCTTGCCGCCGGGCCGCGTGTTGCCGTCCGCGATGAACCTGCCGGTCTCCTCATGCGGCATGAAGCCGAGGTCGCCGAGGCCGAACAGCGGCAGATGCGCAAACGCGTCGTAGATCATGAGATGATCGACGTCCTTGTGGGCGATGCCGGCTTCCTTGAAGGCCAGCGGCCCCGCGGTCTTGAACGCGCGCGAGGAGTTGAACGTCTCCATCTGGCTGACCATCGGCGTCTCGACGCTCTCGCCGGTGCCCATGATGTAGACGGGCTTCCTCGGAAAATCCTTGGCGCGGTCCGCCGAGGTCAGGATCAGCGCGCCGCCGCCGTCGGTGACGAGGCAGCACTGCAAGAGGCGGAACGGATAGGCGATCATGCGCGAGTTGAGGACGTCCGCAACCGTGATCGGGTCCTTCATCATCGCCCGCGGATTTTTCGCCGCCCATTCCCGCTGCACCACCGCCACCGAGGCGAGCTGCTCATGGGTGATGCCGTAGGTCTTCATGAAGCGCAGCACGGGGATCGGGAACATGCTGGGTGGGCCGTAGACGCCGTAGGGCGCCTCGAACTGGCCGTTGAGGCTGTCCGCCGCTGTGAAGCGCGGCTGCTTGCCGATCATCGACTTGCCGCTCTCGGCATGGGTGATCAGCACCGTCTTGCACAGGCCGGCCTCGATCGCCGCGGCGGCATGGCGGACGTGCAGCATGAAGGAGCAGCCGCCGACCGAGGTGCCGTCCACCCAGGTCGGCTTGATGCCGAGATAGTGGCAGACCTGCTGCGGCGTTTCGACCGCGGTGGCGAAGCCGTCGATGTCGGACAGCTTCAGCCCGGCATCCGCAATGGCGTTGAGCGCGGCGTCCGCATGGAGCTGGAGCTGCGACATATTGGGAATGACGCCGAGCTCGGTGGTCTCGGCCGCGCCGACGACGGCAACCTGGTTCCTGCGCATGGCCTTATCCCTTCGCCGGACGGAACACGGGGAGGGTGATCTTGTCGTCGAGCTTCTCGAAGGCGACCTCGAGCTTCATGTCGAGCTCGAGCGCCTCCGGCGTCTGCGGGCAGTCGATGATGTTGCTCATCATCCGCGGTCCCTCGGCAAGCTCGACCACGGCGATCGCGTAAGGCGGCGTGAAGCCGGGCGCGGCGGGGCGGTGGTTGATCACGTAACTGTAGAGGAAGCCCTTGCCACTCGCCTTGAAGATGCTGACCTTGCGCGAGGCGCAGGAGGGGCAGAACGGGCGCGGCGGGAAATAGACATGCGCGCAGGCGTCGCAGCGCTGCAGGCGCAGCTCGCCCGCCTGCGTGCCGTCCCAGAAATGCTGGGTTTCCGGCGTCGGTTTCGGTCGCGCGCGCTGCGGTTCGGCCATCTCGGAACGCCCTCCAAAGGCAAATCTTGTTCAGACAAAGGCTTGGCGCCCGCCTGTTTCGATCTTGATGCGACAATCGACCATGGCGCGTCAACGGTCCAGCAATGCGCATGCATGCCATCATGCGCACAGTGCTTGTGTCGTACTGAGCCAGCGCTATAGATTGCGCGCGCCAATATTCCGTGAGACAGACATGCCCGATTTTCCGACGCTGGCGAAGCTCGCCGAAGACCTCGAAAGCGGCCGCAGCACCTCCCGCAAGCTGGTCGAGGCGTGCATCGCCAAGATCGCCGATCCCTCAGGCGAGGGGCAGCGCGCCTTTATCCATGTCGACAAGGACGCCGCGCTCGCGACCGCGGATGCAATGGACACCCTGCGCAAGGTCAAGGCGGCGCCGTCGCGCTATGCCGGTATCCCCATCTCGATCAAGGACCTGTTCGACATCAAGGGCCAGGTGACGCGCGCCGGCTCCCGCGCGCTCGACGATTCTCCGCCAGCCGAGCACGACGCGGCTACGGTGGCGCGGCTGCGCAAGGCCGGCTTCGTGCTGATCGGGCGCACCAACATGACCGAGTTTGCCTATTCCGGCATCGGCATCAATCCGCATTACGGCACGCCGAAGGGCGCCTGGAACCGGGCGGAGGGCCACGTGCCCGGCGGCTCGTCCTCGGGTGCCGCGGTGTCCGTGCTCGACGGCATGGCGCATGGCGCGCTCGGCACCGACACCGGCGGCTCCTGCCGCATTCCCGCGGCCTATAACGGCATCGTCGGCTACAAGCCGACGCAGCGCCGCGTGCCGCTCGACGGCTCCGTGCCGCTGTCGTTCTCGCTCGACAGCATCGGGCCCCTGGCGCGATCGGTCAGCTGCTGTGCCATTCTCGATGCGGTGCTCGCCGACGAGCCGGTCACGGCGCTCAAGCCGCGGCCCGTGAAGGGCATGCGGCTCGCCGTGCCGACCACGATCGCGCTCGACGATCTCGATGCACCGGTCGCCCAGACATTCGAGCGCGCGCTGAAGACGCTGGCCGACCACGGCGCCATCATCGAGCGCATCGAGATGGCCGAATTCCACGACATCGGCCCGATGAACGCCAAGGGCGGCTTTGCGGCCTCCGAAAGCTTCGCCTGGCATCGCTATCTCATCACCTCCAAGGGCGACATCTACGACCCCAGGGTCTCCGTCCGCATCATGCGCGGCGAGGCGCAGAGCGCGGCCGACTACATCGATCTCCTCAACGAGCGCCGCTCGCTGATCGCCCGCGTCAATGCGCGCCTCGCGCCCTACGACGCGCTGGTGCTGCCGACCACCGCCAACACGCCGCCGAAGATTGCCGATCTCGCCGACGACAAGGCGTTCACCATCCAGAACCTGCGCGCGCTGCGCAACTGCACCCTGATCAACATGATCGACGGCTGCGCCATCTCGCTGCCTGCGCATCGGGAGGGCGACGTTCCCGTCGGCCTGATGCTTGCAGGGGCAGGCGGGTCTGACCGCCGTATCTTTGAACTTGCTGCCGGCATGGAGGCCGTTATTCGTGTTTGACCTGACTTTCACCGTCGACGCCCAGGACACCACCACGCCGCTGACGCTGGCGATCGACCAGATGGTCATCGCCGGCTGGACCGGCCGCGATCCCGTCGCGCGCGACAAGCACATCAAAGAGCTGCAGGAGATGGGCATCGCCCCGCCGGCCTCGACGCCGATCTACTATCGCGGCGCGGCGCGGCGGCTGACCCAGGAAGACAGCATCGAATGCACCGGCGGCGATTCCTCAGGCGAGGTCGAGTTCGTGCTGATCGGATGGCAGGGCCGCATCTTCGTCGGCTGCGGCTCCGACCACACCGACCGCAAGGTCGAGGCCTACAGCGTCACGGTCTCCAAGCAGATGTGCGACAAGCCGATCGCCGCGACGCTGTGGGAGCTCGAGGACGTCATCGGCCACTGGGACAAGATGATCCTGCGCTCCTGGGCCACCATCAAGGGCGAGCGCGTGCTCTACCAGGAGGGCACCCTGGACGCGATGCTGCCGGTCACCGACCTGATTGCGCGCGGTTTCGACGGCAAGAAGTTCCCCGACGGCTGCGCCATGTTCGGCGGCACCTTCGCAGCCAAGGGCGGCATCCGCCCGGCGGAGCGGTTCGACTTCGAGCTCGAGGATCCCGTGCTGAAGCGGACGATCAGGCACGGCTACGACGTCGTGATGCTGCCGGTGCGGGGCTAGCTCGGCAAGCAACAGTCCCGTAGGGTGGGCAAAGCGAAGCGTGCCCACCATTTCGTGATGGTGGGCACGTCGCTTCGCGCCTTTGCCCACCCTACGAGATCTCTCCTCCGTCATTGCGAGCGCAGCGAAGCAATCCAGGCCGGTTCCGCGGAGGGACTCTGGATTGCTTCGCTGCGCTCGCAATGACGGGGAGATAGTCATCGGAAATCGGGTGGCGTTGGGCGTGCCAGTCTTGCGAAGGTGGTGGCTATGACAGCAACAGCACGCAAATCGCCCCAAACGCCCTCCACGGACCTCGCCGCCCACGTCGATGCCCTCGACTGGCCGCAGATCACCGCCGAGCTCGATTCTCAGGGCTGTGCCGTCCTGAAGAACCTGCTGACGCCGGACCAGTGCCGCGCCGTCGCCACGCTCTATCCGGACGACACGCATTTCCGCAGCCGCATCGTCATGGGCCGCCATGGCTTTGGTCGCGGCGAATACAAGTATTTCTCCTACCCGCTGCCCGACCCGATCGCGCAGCTTCGGCCAGCGCTCTATGGGCATCTGCAAGGCGTCGCCAACCGCTGGAACGAGGCGATGGGCATCGACATCCGCTATCCCGCCTCGCACGGGGCGTTCCTGAAGCGCTGCCACGAGGCCGGACAGGCGCGGCCGACGCCGCTGCTGCTGCAATACGAGGCCGGTGACTACAACTGCCTGCATCAGGACCTCTATGGCGAGCACGTGTTCCCACTCCAGGTCGCGATCCTTCTGTCCGAACCGGGCCGCGATTTCACCGGCGGCGAGTTCGTGCTGACCGAGCAGCGCCCGCGCATGCAGTCGCGCGCCGAGGTGGTGCCGCTCGCGCAGGGCGATGCGGTCGCCTTTGCTGTGCACCACCGCCCGGTGCAGGGGACACGCGGCACCTATCGCGTTAATCTCCGCCACGGCGTCAGCCGTATCAGGTCCGGCCAGCGCCACACCCTGGGCGTGATTTTTCACGACGCGAAATGAGCGGGGCCATTGACGGCTGATTTGTTCGACAGCGCTGCCGAGGCGCAGCCCTCGCGCGAGGAGATCGCGGACGGCGCCGTGCTGCTGCGCGGCTTCGTCAGGCCGATCGAAAGCGAACTGATCGAGGCCGCGCGCGCCGTCGTGACGCAATCGCCGTTCCGCCGCATGACCACGCCCGGCGGTCACCTGATGTCGGTGGCCATGACAAATTGCGGCGAGCGCGGCTGGATCACCGACCACACCGGCTACCGCTACGATCCCATCGATCCCCGCACCGGTGCGCCATGGCCGGCGATGCCGCCGGTGTTTCGCGATCTGGCCCGCCGCGCGGCGGAGCAGGGCGGATTTGTGGGCTTTTCGCCCGATGCCTGCCTCGTCAATCGCTACGAGCCAGGCACGCGGCTGTCGCTGCATCAGGACAAGGACGAGCTGGATTATTTGGCGCCGATCGTCTCGGTGTCGCTCGGCCTGGCCGCGACCTTCCTGTTCGGCGGCCTCGCGCGCAGTGACAAGCCGCGCCGTTTCCGGCTGGTCCATGGCGATGTCGTGGTCTGGGGCGGCCCGTCCAGGCTCGCTTATCACGGCGTCGCGCCGCTCGCCGAGGGCGAGCATGCGCTGCTCGGGCGACGGCGCATCAATCTGACCTTCCGCAAGGTGCTCTGAAGCAGTTCCTTGCAGCCTGTCCCTCGTCTAAGCTCCGTTGAGGGGGAGGCGGCGACATGACCACAGCAGAGGTCTCGACTGGCGCGAGCGGCAGCGCGACTCGCACGGGACTCTATCTCGCCGTCCTGCAACTCGTGTTCACGCTGGGCTGGACGACATACGTCATCTATCTGCCGAAGCTCGCGGCCGATGTCGGCATCGCGCCGGCCGCGGTGATCTTCATCCTGATGCTGGACCAGGCGATCTTCACCATCGCCGACACGGCGATGGGGATCGCCGCCGACAGGATCGCGCCGGTCGTCGGAAGGCTCGGCCTGTTCGTCGGCGTGCTGGCAACGATCTCCTGCGCGGCCTTCGTCGCAATGCCATTCGTGGCCGGCATGGGCCCGGCCGCCCAGGCCGGGTTGATCGCGCTGATCGTGGTCTGGTCGATTACGTCGTCGGCCTTGCGCGCCCCGCCATTGGCCCTGCTCGGCAAGTACCGCACGAGGCCGCAGGTGCCGTTCCTCGCTGCGCTGGCCATGCTTGGCTATGGGATTGCCGGTGCCGTCTCGCCCTATCTCGGCGTGGTGATGCGCGAGCACGATGCGCGGTTGCCTTTCGTGATCTCCAGCGTCGTGCTGCTGCTTACGGCGCTCGGCCTGTCACGGGTCGAGTTCGAGGTGGCGCGCGACACCTTGCCCTCGAAGCCGGCCGAAGCGGCGAGGCCGCTTGGGATCGTGCCGACCACCTTCATCGTCGCGATGGTAGGGCTGGCGCTCGGCTACCAGTTCCATTTCGCCATGAACAGCGCGCCGTTCTATCTGCGCTTCGCCCGGCCGGACGAGTTGCAATGGCTGATGCCGGTGTTCTGGATCGGCTTCAACATCGCGATGTTCCCGGCGAGTCTCGTCGTCAAGCATCGCGGCGGCCTGGTCGTGATGGGGGCCGCCGGGCTGTTCGGTGCGGTCGCGATCGTCGTGGCAGAGTTGGCCGGCAGCCTCGATACGCTCATCGTTGCGCAGTTTCTCGCCGGCGCCGCGTGGGGCTGCATGCTGATGAGCGCCATTTCCGCCGCGCTCGCGATCGGGGCAACCGGCGCGGAAGGCAAGGTTACCGGCCTCGTCTTCTCGGCGCTGGCGCTCGGCACCTTCGCGCGAATGGCGGCGGTCGCGGGCGGCCTGCAGAAGATGCCGGAGTACGCGCCGCTGCTGCACTGGGCGCCGGTGGCCTGCTGGGCGGTTGCAGGCGCGGGCCTGCTCGTGATCGCGGCGGCGCGGCTTCGGGGAGGCAAGGTCGAAAGTGTCAATTCCTCATGAGGAGCGCGCTCTTGCGCGCATCCCGAAGGATGACGGCCAGGCCAGGGCAGCGGGGCCCTCATGATTCAAGACGGCGTTGGCGCGCCTCCTCGCCATGAGGGTTACGGCTTCGGCGGGTGGATGAACGCCCACGGGCTCACTTCCGAATCCCGCGTCACCTCGACCGAGATCAGATACGGCCCGCCATGCGCGAGCGCCTTCTCCATCGCCGCCTTGAACTGGTCCGGCGCAGTCACGCGCGCAGCCGCCACGCCAAAGGACTCCGCGAGCTTGACGAAATCCGGATTGACCAGATCCGACGCCACCACGCGGCCGTCGAAGCGTTCGCGCTGGTCGCGGCGGACATTGCCGTAGGCGTTGTTGTTGAACACCAGCGTCACCACGCCGATGTTGAACTGCACGGCGGTGGCGAGCTCCTGCACGCCGAACATGAAGCCGCCGTCGCCGGTGATGGCGACCACGGGCTTGTCCGGGTTGGCGACCTTCGCCCCGAGCGCGGTCGGGAAGCCCGAGCCGAGCGTGCCCTGATAGCCCGAGGTGATGAAGGTGCGGGGCTCGTACACGGGAAAGCCGTACCAGGAGGCGAAGCCGAATTGCGACAATTCATCGGTGACGATCGCGTTCGCCGGCAGCACCTCGCGCAGGATGTTCAAATACGCCATCTGCGGCTGGATGCGCTGGATCTCGGCCTGCGCGGCCGCTGCGGCCTCGCGGATCTCGCCACGCCGGCCGTGGCTCCTGGCATAGCCGGCCTTTTTCACGGCGGCGACGAGGTCGGCGGTGCCGTCCCTGGCGTCTGCGACGATCGCAGCATCGGCGGCGAGCCGGCGCATCTCGGCCGGATCGATGTCGATCCGGATCGATTTCAGGCCGCTCGGCTGATAGGGCCAGCGGAAACCGGATGCCGGCAGTTCGGCGCGCGTGCCGATCGCGATCATCAGGTCGGTCTTCGGCCACAGCTTGTAGGCGGCGGCCATGGTGAGGCCGAGCTCATGCGCGTTGGAGACGATGCCGCGGCCGCTGCGGAAGGCGACGACCGGGGCATCGATCATCTCGGCGAGCTCGAGGATTTCGTCGCGCGCCTCGATCGCACCGCTGCCGACGAAGATCATCGGGGCCTTGCTGGCCTTGATCAGCGCCGCCGCCTGCTTGACCAGATCGGGATCGGGTTGCGGGGAGGGCAGCGGCTCCAGCACCCCGGCCGCCGAAGTTGCGGCGCGCTGCGTGAAGACGTCCCAGGGCATCTCGACCGAGGCGGGGCCACGCCGTCCCGACATCATCTCCTGGAAGGCGCGCGCGACGACCGTCGGCGCGTTGGCGGGATATTCGATCCGGTCGGCCCATTTCACATAGGTGCGCAGCGTCGCAAGCTGGTCCGGCATTTCATGCAGATGGCCGCGGCCCTTGCCGAGGAATTGCGTCGGCACCTGGCCGGTCATGCACAGCACCGGCTCGTTGCAGCCATAGGCGGTGAGCAGCGCCGCACTGGCGTTGAGCACGCCGGGGCCGGGCACCACGCTGAACACGCCGGGCTTGCCGCTGGCGCGCGCATAGCCGAACGCCATGTAGCCGCAGGCCTGCTCGTGCCGCGCGCCGATCACCTTGAGCTGGGCCTGGTGGAAGGCGTCGAACAGGCCGTAGACCTGCGCGCCCGGCAGGCCGAACACGGTGTCGACGCCATGGGCGACAAGCCCGCTTACGATCGCTTCGCCGCCGGTGAGGGTGGTCATTGCTTCATTCCACTTCAATTGTTGGTCAGGCTTCGTCGACGACACCGTTTCGCAACGAGCCGATGCCCTCGGCCGCGACCTCGATGACGTCACCCGGTTTGAGATAGCGCGGCGGATCGAACCGCGCACCCGCGCCGGTCGGCGTGCCCGTCACAATGATGTCACCGGGAACGAGCGTTGCGAAGGTCGAGATATAGCTGATGAGATAGCGGAACGGAAACATCAGCCGGCTGGTGCGATCGTCCTGGCGCAGCTCGCCGTTGACATGGGTGGTGAGCCTGATGTCGGCGATCTGGGATTCCCTGGTGTAGGGCACGAGCCACGGCCCGAGGCTGCCGCTGGAATCAAAGTTCTTGCCTTGCGTGACGTTGAACTTGGCGTGGCGCAACCAGTCGCGCACCGAGCCTTCGTTGCACAAGGTCAGCGCGGCGATATGATCGAGCGCGGCACTTTCCGCGATGTGCCGGCCCTGCTTGCCGATCACCAGCACGATCTCGCCTTCATAGTCGAGCTGCGCCGAGGCGCGCGGGCGCACCAGCGGCGTGTCGTGGCCGACGAAGGAGCGTGGCGAGCGCATGAACATGCTCGGATATTTCGGCGCGTCCTGGCCGTCCTTGTACTCGGCGTTGCGATCAGGGTAGTTGACCCCGATGCAGATGATCTTTTCCGGCGCCGGCACCGGCGGCAACCAGGTGATCTCGCTGAGCGCGTGAACCGGCGTGCGGCCGGCGGCTTCCTCGGCAAGGCTCACGAGCTTGCCGGCGGCGATCACTTCGCGCAGCGTCGGGTAGTCTTTTGCGTAGCGCGCGGACAGATCGACGATGCCGCCTTCCAGGACAGCGCCGTAGCGGACATCACCCTTGACGGAGTAGGTGGCGAGGCGAGGGAGTTTCATTGGCTGCTCTTCATTTTCTCGTCGTCCCGGCGAAGGCCGGGACCCATACCGCGTGATCTATCGATTGTGTTCGATAGGCGTACCGAACGACTATTCTTCGCCAAACTCCACTCGGTGGTTATGGGTCCCGGCCTTCGCCGGGACGACGCGGAGAGAGACGTGGGTAGCCATCACCAGCATCAATCCGCCACCAGCACATCGGCCACGAACTTCGGCTCACGCACGGCCTGCCCTGAGAAGGGCGAGCCCTGCTCGAACCAGGAACGCGGGGCCGGTGCGCCCCACAGCGTCTGGCGGCGCGGATCGCGCAGCGACCAGCGCAGCGGTTCGTGGTCGTGATCGCCCGTAAAATAATCGCTGGTGTAGAGCTCGAGGCGGTGACCGTCGGGATCCCTGACATAGAGGAAGAACGCATTCGAGATGCCGTGACGGCCCGGGCCACGCTCGATGTTCTTCACAAAACCCTGCGAGGCCATGACGTCGCAGAGATGGATGATGTTCATCGCCGTCGGCGTCCAGTAGGCAAAGTGGTGCAGGCGCGGGCCCTTGCCGTTGGTGATGGCGAAGTCGTGGACGTTGCCCTTGCGGTGCATCCAGGCCGCGGCGATGCGGCCGTTCGGCCCGTCCTCCTCGGCGTATTCAGTGAGGCGGAAGCCGAGCCGCGCATAGAAATCGACGGTGTCCTGCACCTCGGCGGCGAAGACGTTGAAGTGGTCGAGCCGCTGCGGGTGGCAGCCCCGGTAGAGGTCGTAGCGGCGGAGCAGATGCGGCCGCCGCTCCATCGACGCGTAGAGCTCGATCTGGAAGCCGAAGGGATCGGTGAATTGCAGCGTGCGGCCCTGGAAGGGCTGGTCGGCGAAGGCGTAGGCGAGACCGTTCTCCGAGAGGAACGCGGCGGCCTTGTCGAGGTCTTTGTCGTTGCCGACCTTGAAGCCGAGCCTGTTGCAGGCAGGCACCGCGGCCTTCCGCAGCACCAGCGAGTGGTGCTGGTGCTCTTCCGCCGCGCGCAAATAGACGACCTTGTCGTCGGCATCCTCGACATGCATGCCGACGGTGGTCTCGTAGAACGCGCGGCTCAGCTGCAGGTCGGTCACGTCGAGCACGACGTGGCTGGAGCGGATGATGTTGAACGGCGGCTCGAAGGTGTGTTGCGGTACGGGCATTGCGTTTCCCCTCTGCGCTCGTCATCCCGGGATGGCCCGAAGGGCCAGGCCCGGGATCCATAACCCCGGCTGGTGGCTATGGATTCCGGGCTCGCGCTCGGCGCGCCCCGGAATGACAGTTAAATTCCCAGCTTCTGAATCTTGTGCGTGCCCCGCGCCAGCGAGACGTGCTTGGTTTCCATGTAGAAGTCGAACGAGTAGTCGCCGCCGTCGCGGCCGATGCCCGAGGCCTTCATGCCGCCGAACGGCGTCGGCAGATGGCGCACGTTCTCCGAGTTCAGCCAGATCATGCCGGCCTCCAGCGCGTCGGCGACACGGAGCGCACGGCCGACGTCGTTGGTCCAGACATAGCCGGTGAGGCCATAGCGGATGTCGTTGGCGATCTCGATCGCGTCCTTCTCGTCCTTGAAGGGCAGCACCGTGAGGAAGGGGCCGAACACCTCCTCCTGCGCCACGCGCATCTTGCCGTGAGCGCCGGTCACCAAGGTGGGCTCGACATAATGTCCACCGCCCGGGCCGTCATGGGCCTTGCCACCGACCGCGATGGTCGCGCCATCCTGGCGCGCGACATCGAAATAGGAGCAGACTTTTGCCAAATGGCGTTCGTGGATCAGCGGTCCGATCTCGGTGGCGGGATCGAGGGGATGGCCGACCTTCAGCGCCTTCACGCGCGCGGTCAGCTTCTCCACGAATTTGTCCGCGATGCTCTGCTGGATCAGCAGGCGGCTGGACGAGGTGCAGCGCTCGCCGTTGAGCGAGTAGATCATGAACACGACGGCATCGAGCGCGCGGTCGAGATCGGCGTCGTCGAACACGATCACCGGGTTCTTGCCGCCGAGCTCGAAATGCACGCGCTTCAGCGTCGGCGCGCCCTGAACCATGATGGCCGAGCCCGTCGCGCTCTCGCCGACGAAGCCGATCGCCTTGATCGCGGGATGCTCCGTCAAAGCCTTGCCCGCTTCCTCGCCAAAGCCATGAACGGTGTTGAGCACGCCGTCGGGAACGCCGGCTTCCTTCACCAGTCGCGCCAGGATGGAGGCGGTCACCGGCGACCACTCGGCCGGCTTGTGCACGACGGTGCAGCCGGCCGCCAGCGCCGGGGCGATCTTCCAGGTCGACAGCATGAACGGCGTGTTCCACGGCGTGATCACGCCGACGGGGCCGATCGGCACGCGCGTCGAGACGTTCCAGTGCTCGTCGCTCGGCGTGTTGAGGCCGTCGCGCGCCTCGGCACATTTGTCGGCGAAGAAGCGAAAATTCTCGGCGGCGCGGATCGCGGCCTTGGCCATGAAGCGATAGGCTTGGCCGGTGTCGATGCATTCGAGCACCGCGATGTCGTCGGCATTGTCCTCGATGGCGTCGGCCACCCGATGCAGCAGCTTCTTCCGCATCGCAGGGCCCATGTCGCGCCAGGACTTGAAGGCGAGGGCGGCGGAGGTCGCGGCGGCGTCGATATCCTCGGCGTTGCCGCGCGCGACGCTGGCCAGCGTTGCACCGTCGACCGGCGACTTCGTCTCGAAGGTCGCACCGGAGATCGAGGCGACGGTCTTGCCGTCGATGAAATGGCCGATACCGTCGGCCTGCAGCTTCTTCAGGAGCGGCGCGACGCGGTCGCGGTTGGCCTGGAACACATCGGCTTTGGGCGTGGGCTTATCCATTTGCGGCCTCCACTTTCAGGGCGTCGTGGATGTTGTTGCGCTTCCAGCTCGTGTCCTTGTCGTTGATCTGCATGTCGAACGACAAGGCGAACTTGCTTGCGGCGAAGACGGGATCGAGGTGTTTTGAAAGCGCCTTGAACACATGCTCGCCGGCTTTCTGGCGGGTGGGGAGGTCGCGGCCCTCGCCGATGCGCAGCACCATGTCGAGGAAGCCGTAATCGTTCCGCGCATCTGCAATCGCATAATGCTCGCAGCGGATGGCGCGGACGCGAATGCCGCCGAGCGGGAAGATGCCGGTCTCGACTGCGGCCTTGCGCACGACTTCGCACACCGTGTCGATGTCGAGGCGGCCATCGAGATTGGCCGAATATTCGATCGTGAAATGCGGCATCGCGGTTTCACTCCCTGTGTCGTCTTGTTGTTTTACGCGAAGTAGCAGCTCACCGAGCCGTAGGCGCCATAGTCAGCCTGGATTGTGTCGCCCTTGCGGGTCTCGATCGGCCGGATGAAGGAGCCCGCGAGCACGATCTGACCGGGCTCCAGCGCCAGCCCCAGCGGCGCGATCTTGTTGGCAAGCCAGGCAACGGATGTTGCGGGATGATTGAGCACGCCGGCGGCAAGGCCGGTTTCTTCAAGCTGGCCGTTCTTGAAACAGAGCGCGCCGATCCAGCGCAGATCGGCATCCAGCGGCCGGATCGGCCGTCCGCCGAGCACGATGCCGGCATTCGCTGCATTGTCGGCGATGGTGTCGAAGATTTTTCGCGTCGCTTTCGTCTTGGCATCCACGCGCTCGATCCGCGTGTCCAAAATCTCCAGCGCCGGCACGACGAAGTCGGTGGCATTGAGCACGTCGAACATCGTGCAGTCAGGGCCGGCGAGGCGCTGCTTCATGACGAAGGCGAGCTCGGCCTCGACGCGCGTTGCGATGAAGCGCTCGGTCGGGATGATCCCGCCGTCGGCGAAGAACATGTCGTCGAGCAGCACGCCGGAGTCAGGCTCGTCGATGTTGAGCGCGCTCTGCATCGCCTTCGAGGTCAGGCCGATCTTGTGGCCCTTGACGATGCGCCCCTCCGCGATCTTGACGTCGACCCAGGCCTTCTGAATCGCATAGGCATCGGCGATGCTGATCTCGGGAAAATCCTGCGAGAGCTGCCGGATCTGCGTGCGGGTCATCTCCGCCTGGTGCAGACGGCTCGCGCAGGCCTGGATATCGTCGTTGGAAAGCGCCATGCGTCATCTTACAAATCGTGGTGCCCGGAGATACTTAACATGTTAAGTGAATGCGTCAAACAGAATCTGAGCTTGCTGCACTGCAAACGTTTTGCGGTCTGAAAGGGCGCCATGAGCAAGAAACCGGCCGATCCCGCCAACGGTGGCGCGCCGACCGCACGACAGGTGCCGATGCGCGACTTCTCGCGCTCGTTGCCGATGTCGCTGCTGCGGGCACGCGAGGCGGTGATGCGGCAGTTCCGCCCCAATCTGCGCGAGCACGGCCTGACCGAACAGCAATGGCGCATCCTGCGCGCGCTGGCGTCCATCGAGGCCGCCGAGGTCACGGAACTCGCACGCACCGCCTTCCTGCTCGGACCGAGCCTGTCGCGCATCCTGCGCGATCTCGAGGCGCGCAATCTGATCGAGCGCAAGACGGCGAAGGCGGATCAGCGCCGCAGCATGGTCTCGATCTCGAAGGAGGGCGTGAAGCTGATGGCCTCGGTGGCGCCGAACTCGGAAGCCATCTACGCCGAGATCACGCGGCGCTTCGGCGCGCGCAAGCTCGCCGAACTGCAGGAGATGCTCGGCGAGCTCGAGCAGAGCCTTGCGGAGCTCGGTGCCGGCGAGGAGGCAAGCGCCGAGGAGTGACAGCAGATATGCGCGGGCGCGCGGCAAGCATCATGGACATGACCGCGCATTTTCGCTCAAACTGCCGCCCAAGCCGATCGCTCAGAACTCGGCGCCAGGGCGGATGATGCGGCATTGCGCGCCTCCGCCGCAACGGGGAGGCAAGCAGACCCTCATGGTCACCATTCAGGTTCAAAGGCTGATCGACTTCGTCACCGAAGTCTTTGCGCATGCGCAGTCCTCGCCGGAGGAAGCTCGCCGCATCGCCACCTATCTCACCACGGCAAATCTCACCGGCCACGACAGCCACGGCGTGATCCGCGTTCCCGTCTACATCCGCTGGCAGAAATCGGGCTCGGTCGTGCCCAACCAGACCGCGGAGGTGGTGCTCGATACGCCCTCGCTCGCGGTGGTCGACGGCAAGTTCGGCTACGGCCAGACCGTGACGCCGCAGGCGGTCCGGATCGGCATCGACAAATGCAGGAAGGCGGGGCTGGCCGCGGTCGCGCTGCGCAATGCCGGCCATATCGGCCGCGTCGGCGACTGGGCCGAGATGGCCGCAGCCGAAGGCCTGGTCTCCGTGCATTTCGTCAACGCCGCCGGCTCGCTGCTGGTGGCGCCGTTCGGCGGCGTCGAGAAGCGGCTCTCCACCGCGCCTTATTGCGTCGGCATCCCGCGCCCGGGGCAGGACCCGATCGTGCTGGATTTCGCGACCTCGGTCGTCGCCGAGGGCAAGGTGCTGGTGGCGAGCCGCGGCGGCAAGAAGCTGCCGAAAGGCGCGCTGGTCGATGCCGACGGCAGCTTGAGCGAGGACCCGGCTGTGCTCTACGGCCCCTATACGGCGGAGGGGCCGCGCGATCACACCAAGGGCACCGGCGCCATCTGCGCCTTTGGCGAGCACAAGGGCTCGGGCCTCGCCTTCATCTGCGAGCTGCTTGGCGGTGCGCTGACCGGAACCGGGGCCACTTCGGGCGGCCGGCGCTTTGCCAACGGCATGCTGGCGTTCTATGTCGATCCGAAGGTGGTCGATACCTCCCATGTGTTCGATGCAGAGGTCTCGCGTTATGCCGACTTCATCCGCGCCACCAGGCCCATGGCGGGGGTCGACCGGGTGCTGATTCCCGGCGATCCCGAGCGGAAAACCCGCGCTGAACGCAGCAAAAACGGCATCCCCTTGCCGGATGACACCTGGGCGGCGATAGTGAATACCGCCCGCGAGGTCGGCGTCAGCGAAGTCAGCATCCAGAGGGCGACCGCATAGGTCTTGCGTCATTGCGAGCGTAGCGCGGAGCCCCGGTTCGCGGTAACAGCAGGGTCGTGCTGTCGCGGCGGCTCGTCATGGTGACGAAGGCCCAACCAACGGTCCAAACAACCCAACGGTCCAAACAACAAAGAAGGAAGGCAACGTGGCGAACAAGGTCAAGGAAATCTGGAAGTCGGGCAAGGCCGTGGTCAACGCGTGGCTCGCGATTCCCTCCGGCTTCTCGGCCGAGATGATCGCGCAATGCGGCTTCGACAGCGTCACCGTCGACATGCAGCACGGCGTGCAGGATTATCTGTCGATGGTGCAGTGCTTCCAGGCCATGGACAAGCATCCGGTGACCCCGATGGTCCGCGTGCCCTGGAACGAGCCCGGCATCATCGGCAAGGTGCTCGACGGCGGCGCCTATGGTGTGATCTGCCCGATGGTCAACACCGCGCAGGAAGCCAAGAACCTCGTCTCCTATTCGAAATATCCGCCGCAGGGGGTCCGCTCCAACGGCCCGATCCGCGCCGGCATGTACGGCACCGCCGGCTCCTACCAGAAGACCGCGAACGCCGACACCATCCTGCTGCCGATGATGGAGACCAAGACCGCGGTCGAGAACATGGAAGCGATCCTCGACGTCGAAGGCATCGACGGCGTCTATATCGGCCCGTCCGACCTCGGCTTCTCCTACGGCCTCGAGCCCAAGCTCGATCGCAGCGAGCCCGAGATCCTCGCGATCTACGAGAAGATCATCAAGGAATGCGGCAAGCGCGGCCTCAACCCGGGCATCCATTGCAGCGGCGCCGAGGGCGCTGCGCGCGCCATCAACATGGGCTTCAAGCTGGTGACCTTGTCGAACGAAGTCGGCCTGATGACCACCTACGCCAAGATGCAGGTCAACGCGACCCGCAAGGATTCCGCCGGGAAGGCCTGAGCTCTCTCTCCTCTCCCTCTCCCCGTTCTTACGGGGAGAGGGTTGGGGTGAGGGGCCTCTCTCAACACGAACCAAACTCACGATCGAGCGCGCGGCTTGCCCCTCACCCGGATCGCCCCGGACGATGCATCGCCGGTCGCGATCCAACCTCTCCCCGTAAGAACGGGGCGAGGTGAAGTAAGAGACCCAAGGAGACCTGCCATGACCATCAGCCCCGTCATCCGCCTGCATCCCGATGATGGCGTGGTGATCGCGCGCGCGAGCCTGCCGCCGGGAACGGTGGTGGCCGATGGCGTGACCGCGGTCGACCGCATTCCCTCCGGCCACAAGGTCGCGATCAAGCCGATCGCGGTCGGCGAGCCCGTGATCCGCTACGGCCAGATCATCGGCTTTGCGACGATCCCGATCGCGCCGGGCCAGCACGTGCACGTGCAGAACATCGGCATGGGCGACTTCGCCAAGGACTACGCCTATTGCGCCGACGTCAAGCCGACGCCGAATTTCGACCTGCCGGCGACCTTCGAAGGCATTCGCCGTCCTGACGGCCGCGTCGCCACGCGCAACTATATCGGCATCCTCACCTCGGTGAACTGCAGCGCGCATGTCGCAAGCCTCGTCGCCGACGTCTTCAAGAAGAATCCCTTCACCGGCGACAATCCGCTGTCCGATTTCCCCAATGTCGACGGCGTAGTCGCGCTGACCCACAAGACCGGCTGCGGCATGACGCAGAACGAGCCGCTCGCGCTGCTCCGTCGCACGCTTGGCGGCTATGCGCGCCACGTCAATTTCTCCCACGTCGTCGTGCTCGGCCTCGGCTGCGAGGTGAACCAGATCGGCGGGCTGATGGAAGAGCAGAAGCTCGCCGGCCGCCTGCGCGCGATGGACATCCAGGAGGTCGGCGGCACCCGCAAGACGGTGGAGGCGGGCATCGCCTTCGTGCGCGAGGCGCTCGCTGACGCCAACAAGGTCAAGCGCGAGTCCGTGCCGGTGAGCGAGCTCACCGTGGCGCTGCAATGCGGCGGCTCCGATGGCTATTCCGGCGTGTCGGCCAATCCTGCGCTCGGCGCCGCCAGCGATCTCATCGTCCGCCACGGCGGCACCGTGATCCTGTCGGAAACGCCCGAGACCTACGGCGCCGAGCATCTGCTCACGCGCCGCGCCGTCAGCCGCGAGGTCGGCGAGAAGCTGGTCGACCTGATGCGCTGGTGGGACGAATACACCGAGCGCGAAGGCGCCGAGATGAACGCCAATCCGAGCCCCGGCAACAAGGCCGGCGGCCTCACCACCATCCTGGAGAAGTCGCTCGGCGCGATGGCGAAGGCCGGCACCACCAATCTCGTCGAGGTGCTGCGCTACGCCGAGCCGGTGACCAAGCGCGGCTTCGTGTTCATGGATACGCCCGGCTACGATCCCGTCGCCGCAACCGGCCAGGTCGCCGGCGGTGCCAACCTCGTCTGCTTCACCACGGGCCGCGGCAGCGTGTTCGGCTGCAAGCCCGCGCCCTCGATCAAGCTCGCCACCAACACGCCGATGTACAAGCGCATGGAGGAGGACATGGACGTCAATTGCGGCACCATCCTCGAAGGCGAGGAGAGCGTCGAGCAGTGCGGCCAGCGCATCTTCGATCTCATCCTGAAGACCGCGTCCGGCCAGCCGACCAAGAGCGAGAGCTTCGATTTCGGCGGCGCCGAGTTCGCGCCCTGGGTGCTCGGCGCGACGATGTAGCTGGTGCCGATGCAGCTTGCTGCCGGAATCGGCCGACATCTACGTAGTCATACGTAGGTGCCATATGACCGCGGGGGTTTCCGCGGTCACTCGGGATTAATATTTCGCACCGTAATCGTGAGGCGATGCGGGCGACTCCTTCGAGGGCGCTGCCCTACGACAGGATTCGTCAACGATGACGCATGCGATACGGCCGACCGGCGTGGAAAATCTCCTCGGTGAAGAGGAGCTGATCGTCTCCAAGACCGATCTCAAGGGCCGCATCACCTACGCCAACGACGTCTTCGTCCGCATGGCGAAATACTCTTATGCCGAGTTGATGGGCGCGCCGCACAGCGTGATCCGCCATCCCGACATGCCGCGTGCGGTGTTCAAGCTGCTCTGGGACACGCTGCAATCCAGGCAGGAGATCTTCGCCTACGTCGTCAATATGGCCAAGGACGGCAGCCATTACTGGGTGTTGGCTCACGTCACGCCGACCTTCGACGAGCGTGGCAACATCGTCGGCTATCACTCCAACCGTCGCAAGCCCGACCCGGCGCAGATCGAGCGCATCAAGCCGATCTACCGGACGCTGTGCGCGGAGGAGGCGCGGCATGCCAATGCCAAGGACGGCATGCGTGCAAGCTTCGATGCGATGGTCGGACTACTGAAGCAACAGGGTGTCGGTTACGATGAATTTGTGCTCTCTCTCTAAGGCGCAGGGAGCGACCGCGCTCGCGTGTGTTCTTGCCGTCGTTGCGTTCGGGCTTTCGCTTCTCGGTGTGACCGGGACGTTCGCGGCGGTGCTGCCCGGCGCCATGGTCGCGCTGCTCGGCTACGCCGTCTGGTGCCAGCATCGTACCGCGATGGCGGTCGATGAAGTCGCCGATGTCTGCCGCAAGGCGGCGCACGGCGATCTCGAGGCGCGCATCCTCAGCGATCGTCAGGCCGGCCGCATCGGCTCGATCCAGAAGTCGGTCAACGACATGCTCGACATCACCGATGCTTACTTGCGCGAAGCCTCGGCGTCGATGGAGTACGCCAGCCGCGGCAAGCATTTCCGCAAGATCCTCGCGCGCGGTCTGCCCGGCTCGTTCCGCCGCTCCGCCGTCGTCATCAATGCCGGCACCGACAGCCTTGGCCGCCGCGTGGTGGAGATTGCCGATCTCGCAAAACAGTTCGGCACGCATCTCGACGGCGTCGCCGGCACCCTGATGGGGGCTGCAACCGATCTGGAATCCGACGCGCACCAGATGGCGGCGGCGGCCGAGAAGACCAGCCGGCAGACCTCCGGCGTGCTCAGCGCCTCCGACCAGGCCTCGCGCAACGTCGCGACCGTCGCCAGCGCCGCGGAGCAGCTTGCATCCTCGATCGCCGATATCGGCCGCCAGGTGACCGGCTCGACCGCGAGCACGGGGCGCGCCGTCAACGAGGCCAATCGTGCCGGCAGCGAAATCCGCGCGCTCGCGGACGCCGCGATGCGGATCGGCGACGTCGTCAAGCTGATCAGCGAGATCGCCTCGCAGACCAATCTGCTCGCGCTCAACGCCACCATCGAGGCGGCGCGGGCAGGCGAGGCCGGCCGCGGCTTCGCGGTGGTGGCTTCCGAGGTCAAGAGCCTCGCCAACCAGACCGCGAAGGCCACTGAGGAGATCAGCGCCAAGGTCGGCGAGATGCAGCAATCGACCACCAACTCGGTCGCGGCCGTCGAGGCCATCGCGCAGACCATCGGCGAGATCAACGGCATCACCGCCGCGATCGCGACCTCGATCGAGCAGCAGGGCCTCGCCACCCGCGAGATCGCCCGCAACGTCCAGGAAGCCTCCGCCGGCACCTCGCAAGTGTCCTCCAACGTGACGGGCATCAGCGATGCCGCCGCCGACACCGGTCGCGTCGCCAGCCGCGTCAACAGCGCCTCCGAGCGCGTCCACGGCGAAGTCGAGACCCTGCGCCGAGAGGTGACGCAGTTTTTGCAGCGGCTGACCTCGGCGGCGTGAGGCCGCGCCGCGAGAGTAGTCGTACGTAGATCCACAAGAGGTCGTCATGCCCGGGCCTGTCCCGGGCATCCACGTTCTTCGATAGCGAAAGTGAAGGTCGTGGATGGCCGGGACAAGCCCGGCCATGACGCCGTGGAGGCTCCGGCCCGCCACCCGTTACGTCCTGTGCAGCACTCCGGGCTACGACCGGGATACTTCCTAGGCAGCCTCTGCCCGTTGTTAGTGCTTGATCGCATTGACGTCAGGTGTTCTGCTTAAAAAAGCTGCTGGAGCACCGTACCCCGTGTCGATCTACGTCGCATTACACCACGTTACGCACTACAAGTACGACCGCCCGATCGATCTTGGCCCGCAGACCATCCGCCTGCGGCCGGCGCCGCACACGCGCACACCGATCCTGAGCTATTCGCTCAAGGTCACCCCATCCAACCACTTCGTGAACTGGCAGCAGGATCCGCAGGGCAACTGGCTCGCCCGCTACGTCTTTCCGGAGAAGACCACCGAGCTGAAATTCGAGGTCGACTTCACGGCGCAGATGACCGTGGTCAACCCGTTCGACTTCTTCGTCGAGCCCTATGCCGACAGCTTTCCGTTCGAGTATCCGAAGGACCTCAAGACCGAGCTCGCGCCCTATCTCGAGACCATGAAGGCCGATCGGCTGTTCGCGAAGTTTCTCGACACGATCCCGCACGAGGCGCCCAACACCGTCAACTTCCTGGTCGATCTCAATCGCGAGCTGCAGAAGAAGGTCAGCTACATCATCCGCATGGAGCCGGGCGTGCAGACGCCGGAGGAGACGCTCGCCTCCGGCGCCGGATCATGCCGCGACTCCGCCTGGCTGCTGATCCAGACGCTGCGCCATCTCGGCCTCGCCGCGCGCTTCGTCTCGGGCTATCTGGTCCAGATCCGTCCCGACATCGACCCGATCGAAGGACCGCCCGAGGTCGAGAACGATTTCACCGACCTGCACGCCTGGGCCGAGGTCTATCTGCCGGGCGCGGGCTGGATCGGCTTCGACGCCACCTCCGGCATGCTCGCGGGCGAGGGGCACATCCCCGTCGCCGCCACGCCGCATTATCGCTCGGCCGCGCCGATCTCAGGCGGCGCCGGCTTTGCCGAGGTCGAGTTCGCCTTCGACATGAGCGTGAGGCGGATCCGCGAAGCGCCGCGCATCACGAAGCCGTTCTCCGATGAATCCTGGGCGCGGCTCAACGATCTCGGCGAGCAGGTCGACGGCGATCTTGCCGCGCAGGACGTGCGGCTCACCATGGGCGGCGAGCCGACCTTCGTCTCGGTCGACGATCTCGAAGCAGGCGAGTGGAATACGGAAGCCGTCGGTCCGACCAAGCGTACGCTCGCGGACGACCTGATCCGCCGGCTGCGTACGCGCTTCGCGCCGGGCGGGTTGCTGCATTACGGCCAGGGCAAATGGTATCCGGGCGAAAGCCTGCCGCGCTGGGCCTTCGGCCTCTACTGGCGCAAGGACGGCGTGCCGATCTGGAAGAACGCCGACCTCATCGCCAAGATCGAGAACCCGCGGCGGCCCGAGGTCAGGGACGCCGAAGCCTTCATGGAAGGCACCGCCGCGCGGCTCGGCGTCGACCTTGGCTACATCATGCCGGCCTATGAGGATCCGGCCTATTGGCTCAAGAAGGAAGCCGAGCTTCCGGTCAATGTCGATCCCTCCGACTCCAAATTGTCCGATGCTGAAGCGCGCGCCCGCATGGCGCGGGTGTTCGACGAGGGTCTGAACACGCCGCGCGGCTTCGTGTTGCCGATCCAGCGCTGGAATGCGCCGCCGCGCTGGCGCAGCGAGCGCTGGCCGCTGCGACGCAGTCATCTGTTCCTGATGCCTGGCGATTCACCGCTCGGCCTGCGTCTGCCGATCGGCTCGCTCGGCTACGTGCCGCCCAATCAATATCCTTACATTATCGAGCAGGATCCGATGGAGGCGCGCGCCAAGCTGCCGGTGTTCACGCCGCCGGCGCGGCCGAAATCACCGCCCCGGGACGCGCCCGAGAAGCTCAACACGTCCGTCCCGGTCCGCACCGCGATGTCGATCGAAATCCGCGACGGCGTGATCTGCGCGTTCATGCCGCCGGTCGAGCGCATCGAGGATTATCTCGAACTGGTCGCGGCGCTCGAAGCCACCGCGGAGGAGATGCAGCTCCAGGTCCATGTCGAGGGCTATCCGCCGCCGTTCGATCCGCGCATCGAGGTGATCAAGGTGACGCCCGATCCTGGTGTCATCGAGATCAACATCCAGCCGGCGAAGAGCTGGCGCGATGCGGTCGAGATCACGTCGGGTCTCTATGAGGACGCGGCCAAGGTGCGCCTCGGCGCCAACCGCTTCCTCGTCGACGGCCGTCACACCGGCACCGGCGGCGGTAATCACGTCGTGGTCGGCGGCTCGAGCCCGCAGGACTCGCCGTTCCTGCGCCGGCCGGATCTGCTGAAGAGCCTCGTGCTGTATTGGCAGCGGCATCCCTCGCTGTCCTATTTCTTCTCCGGCCTGTTCATCGGCCCGACCAGCCAGGCGCCGCGCATCGACGAGGCCCGTCACGACAGCATCTACGAGCTCGAGATCGCGCTCTCGCATGTGCCGCCGCCGGGTTACCAGACGCCGTTGTGGCTGGTGGACCGGCTGTTCCGGCATCTGCTCGTGGACATCACCGGGAACACCCACCGCGCCGAGATCTGCATCGACAAGCTCTATTCGCCGGAAGGGCCCACCGGGCGCCTCGGCCTCGTCGAATTCCGCGCGCTCGAAATGCCGCCGGACCCGCGCATGTCGCTGGCGCAGCAGCTCCTGATCCGCGCGCTGATCGCCAAGATGTGGCGCGAGCCGCAACAAGGCAAGTTCGTGCGCTGGGGCACCGCGCTGCATGACCGCTTCATGCTGCCGCATTTCATCTGGGAAGATTTCCAGGACGTGCTCGGCGAGCTCAAGCAGTTCGGCTACCCGTTCGAGGCGGAATGGTATCTGGCCCAGCTCGAATTCCGCTTTCCCGCCTTCGGCCGCATCCATCATGGCGGCGTGACGCTGGAGTTGCGGCAGGCGCTGGAGCCCTGGCACGTGCTCGGCGAGGAGGGCTCGGCCGGCGGCACCGTGCGCTATGTCGACAGTTCGGTCGAGCGGCTCCAGGTCAAGGCCGAGGGTTTCGTGGAGGGCCGCCACGTCGTGACCTGCAACGGCCGCCGCCTGCCGATGACCTCGACCGGCCGCTCGGGCGAGGCCGTGGCCGGGGTCCGTTTCAAGGCCTGGCAGCCGGCCTCCGGGCTGCACCCGACCATCCCCGTCCACGCGCCGCTGACCTTCGACCTGATCGACACCTGGAACGGCCGCTCGCTCGGCGGCTGCGTCTATCACGTCGCCCATCCCGGCGGGCGCAACTACGACACCAAGCCCGTCAACACCTACGAGGCCGAGGCGCGGCGGCTGGCGCGTTTCCAGGACCACGGCCACACCCCGGGCCCGATGCAGCCGCCGCCCGAGGAACGCACAAATGAGTTTCCGCTGACCCTCGACTTGCGGACACCGCTCCTGCAATGAGTATGATGGTGGGGGAGGGAAAGGCGTATGGCCGAGGGCGCAGCCGAAGAGAACGACCAGCCGGGCAGCGCAGCCGCCCGGAGCCGGCTCGCGCAATGGGTCCGCGACTATAGTCGCCTGCCCGGCATCCCCGACGAATTCCTCGGCCCCGACGGCGCCCCGCGCGCGGTCTGGAGCCGGTTCCTCGATGCCTTCGGCGCGCTCGCGCCCGACGAGATCGAGCGGCGCTTCGGCATGGCCGACCGCCATCTACGCGAGGCCGGCGTCACCTACCGCGCGCCGGGCGACAGCGCCGACCGGCCCTGGTCGCTCAGCCACCTTCCGCTGCTGATCGACGAGGCCGACTGGAAGCAGCTCTCCGCCGGCATCACCCAGCGCGCCGAGTTGCTCGAGCTCGTGCTGCGCGACATCTATGGCGAAGGCCGGCTGGTCGCCGAGGGCGCGCTGCCCGCGGCCGCGATCGCCGGCAGCCCCGAATATCTCCGTCCCGTCTGCGGCGTGCCGCCGCCGGGCGGACGTTATCTGTCAATCTATGCCGCCGATGTCGGCCGCGGCCCCGACGGGCGCTGGTGGGTGCTCGGCGACCGCACCCAGGCGCCGTCGGGCGCGGGCTATGCGCTCGAAAATCGCCTGGTGCTGTCGCGCGCCTTCTCCGATCTCTACAAGTCGATGAACGTGCCGCGCGTCGCCCCGTTCTTCGAGGCGTTCCGCGACAGCCTCCGCGCGCGCGCCGATCGCGACGAGCCGCGCATCGGCGTGCTCACGCCCGGCAGCTTCAGCGAGACCTATTTCGAGCATGCGACGCTGGCGCGCTATCTCGGCTTCCTCCTGGTCGAGGGCGACGATCTCGCCGTCAGCGACAACCGCGTCCATATCCGCACTGTCGCCGGCCTGAAGCGGCTCGACGTGCTGCTGCGCCGCGTCGATTCCAACTCGCTCGATCCGCTCGAGCTCGATGCGTCCTCGCATCTCGGTGTGCCCGGCCTGATCGACGTGCTGCGCAAGGACGGCGTTGTCGTCGCCAACATGCCGGGCTCGGGCGTGCTGGAGGCGAGGGCGCTGCTCGGCTTCCTGCCGGCGCTCAGCCGCCGCCTGCTCGGCGAGGAGCTGAAGATGCCGCATATCGCGACCTGGTGGTGCGGCCAACGCAACGCGCGCGACGAGGTGCTGTCGCGGCTCGACGAGGTCGCGATCGAGGGCGCCTATCGCCGCGGCGTGCCGGGCTTCGAGCGCAGCGGCCCGGTGCTCGCGAGCGAGCTCGATGCCGCCGGACGCCAGCGCCTCGTCGACGCCATCGGCGCGCGCGGCATGGATTATGTCGGCCAGGAGGTGGTGCGGCTCTCGACCATGCCGGTGTGGGAGCACGGCCAGCTCACGCCGCGTCCCTTCGTGCTGCGCGTGTTCGCGGCAGCGACGCCCGACGGCTGGGCCATCATGCCCGGCGGCTTCTGCCGGATCGCCGAGCAGCCGGACGCCCGCGCGGTGTCGATGGGCGACGGCGCCCGCGCCGCCGACGTCTGGGTCGTCTCGGAGAAGCAGGTCTCGACCGCGACGCTGCTGCCGGCGACCGACAAGGTGCGCATCCGCCGCATCGCCGGCGTGCTGCCGAGCCGCGCCGCCGACAATCTGTTCTGGCTCGGGCGCTATCTCGAACGCGCCGAGGCGACGTTGCGCCTCGTGCGCGCGCTGGGCTCGCCGAGCGGGCCGAACAAGGGCACCGCGGCCTCGCTGCAATCGTCCGAACGCATCCAGCGCATGCTGGTGGCCTGGGGTGCGATCTCGCAGACCTCGCGTACGGCGCAGGGGCGCATCGTCGCCGAAGCGCTGCAGAGCCCGGAGCGGTTCGGTTCGGCGCTCTCGCTGGTGCGCGCGGCGCAGCGTACCGCGACCTCGCTGCGCGAGCGGCTGTCGCCCGATGCCTGGCAGGTCATCACCGAGATGGCCGAGCGCCTCGCCTACGAGGTGGAGGACGACGACAGCGTGGTCAGCGCGGCCGAGCTGACCCTGCAGGAGCTGGCGAGCTTCGCGGGCCTTGCCCAGGAGAACATGAACCGCGCCGCCGGCTGGCGCTTCCTCGATATCGGCCGCCGCACCGAGCGCGCCATCAACACCACGCGCTTTGCACGTCAATTTGCATATGACGAGGCCGGCGACGAGGATCTCGACATCCTGCTGACGCTGGTGGACTCCCAGATCACCTACCGTTCGCGCTATCTGCTGGCGCCGATCCTGGCGCCGGTGCGCGATCTCGCCGTGCTCGACGGCTACAATCCACGCTCGGTGGCCTTCCAGGTGGCGACGCTGAACGAGCACATTGCGGCACTGCCCAGCCTGAAGGAGCACGGGCTGATCGAAAAGCCGCAGCGGCTGGCGGTGGCGGTGCAGGCGATGCTGGCGACGGCCGAGGCCGGGAAGCTCGAGGTCAAGACGCTGTTCGCGCTGGAGCAGGATCTGCTCAGCCTCGCCGAGGCGATCGGGCTGCACTATTTCCCGCACGGTCCCAATGCCAGCCGGCCGGAAAAGCTGACGGGGCTGGCGTGATCTACGACATCCGTCACGTCACCACCTACGAATACGAAACGCCGGTCAGCTTCGCCCGCTGCACGCTGCGGCTGGAGCCGCGAAGCGGCGACGGCCAGGAGCTGATCTCGCACCGGGTCGAGATCCGTCCGCGCCCCTCCGAGCGCAACGTCCGCCGCGACTTCTTCGGCACGCTGACCGAGAGCGTCGTGATCGAAGCCGCGCATCGCAACCTGCGCATCGACTCGCGCTCCCGCGTCTCCGTCGCGCGCAAGCCGCCACCGCGCGATGCGGCCAGTCCGTCCTGGGAAAGCATTCGCGACCTCGCCTTCGAGGCGACCAGCCTCGGGCCGTCCTCGCCGGTCGGCTATGTCTTTGCGAGCCCCCTGGTGCCGGTGCTGCGCCCGGTCAGCGCCTATGCGGTGGAAAGCTTTCCGCCGGGCGCGGGCATCCTCGCGGGCGCGATCGATCTCATGCATCGCATTCGCACGGAGTTTCGCTACGATCCCAAGGCGACCGTGATCTCGACGCCGCTGAACGAGGTGTTCGAGAAGCGTCATGGCGTCTGCCAGGACTTCGCCCATGTGATGATCGCGGGCCTGCGCGGGCTCGGTCTGCCGGCGGCCTATGTCAGCGGATATCTGCGTACCATTCCGCCGCCGGGCCAGCCGCGCCTGCAGGGCGCCGATGCCACCCATGCCTGGGTCTCGCTGTGGTGCGGGGCGGAGCTTGGTTGGGTCGATCTCGATCCGACCAACGATCTCCTGGTTGCGAACGACCACATCGTGCTCGCGCTCGCCCGCGATTTCTCCGATGTCTCCCCGGTCGACGGCATCATCGTCGGCTCGCCGAAGCAGAAGCTCGGCGTCGCCGTCGACGTGCTGCTGGTCGAGTGATTGCGCGCCTCCACCGTCCCGATTGCGAAGAGGATGCAGGCGCGTGCGCCAGGCCGCGGTCCATTGCGCCGACCTGTCGTTCATGTCCGATAAAGCGAATTTGATGTCCGTCGTTGGGCCGGCGCCCTTGGCACGTCGGCCCCGGTGTGTCGCGCCGCGACTGCAACCGCGATGTCGCAGGGCACAAGAGCAAACATAATTTACGTATTTGGGGTCCGGGATTTGGTCCCCCGGGCCAAGATGGGCTATGCTGCCGCTCGCGTCGAAGGCAACAATGGGACGTCGGGAGCTGGCGTGGGACACCACCGACAAACGGGGCTGCATCCATGATGACGTTACCGAGACTGGCGGCTGAATCCCTGGAGAAGGTGCTGGGCTCGTTCATGCGTCGCAGGTTCGGCGAGTCCCCGGCCAACATCATCGAGAGCGCCACCCGCACCACCATGGAATGCATCGGCAACAGCGATGCGCTGTATCACAACATCGAGCACACGATGCTGGTGACTCTGGCGGGCCATTCCATTCTCAGCGGCCGATATCTCCACACCCATCTGGAGGCGGAGGACTACGTTCATGTCCTGATCGCCTGCCTTGCTCACGACATCGGCTATGTGCGCGGCCTGTTCGAGGAGGACGACGAGGACGGTTTCCTGATCGACGAGGCCGGGACCAAAGTCTCCCTCCAAAGGGGCGCGTCGGACGCGAGCCTGATGATGTATCACGTCGACCGCTCGAAATTGTACGTGATGCGGCGACTGCGGCATATTCCGGGGCTCGATCCGGAGCGCATCGCCCGCGCCATCGAGGGCACGCGGTTTCCCGCCCAGCAGGCCCAGGAGTACGACGCCGAATCCTCGATCCTGCGCGCCGCCGATTTCATCGGCCAGCTCGGCGACCCCAACTATCTGCGCAAGGCCAACGCGCTCTATTACGAGTTCGAGGAAGTCGGCATGAACCGGCAGCTCGGCTACGACTCGCCCGCCGACATCGTGAACCGCTATCCACAATTCTATTGGAATAGCGTCGCACCGCACATCCAGACCGAGATCAGCTATCTCAACAAGACCGAGATCGGCCGGCAGTGGATCGCCAATCTCTACAGCAATGTGTTCCGCGCCGAACGCGACATCTCGCTGTCGGGGCCGCAGAAGTAGCGGCCTTCCCGCTGTCGTAGCCCGGATGAGCGCAGCGATATCCGGGGTCGGCGGCACCACCTCCCGGATGTCGCTGCGCTCATCCGGGCTACGGCCACCACATCCGTGAGCAACCCCATGCAACAAAAAACCGTCACCACGGATATCCTCGACATCGCCTATCTCGACTACGGCGCCACCGATGGCTGGCCCTGCATCATGGGCCACGGCTTTCCCTATGACGTGAACGCCTATGCCGAGGCCGCGCCGTTGCTGGCGCGGGCCGGGGCGCGGGTGCTGGTGCCCTGGCTGCGCGGCTATGGGCCGACGCGCTTCCGCTCGGTTGCAACGCTGCGCTCCGGCGAACAGGCGGCGCTCGGCGCCGATCTCCTCGCCTTCATGGATGCGCTTCGCATCGAACGGGCGATCGTCGGCGGCTACGACTGGGGCGGCCGCGCGGCCTGCGTGGTCTCGGCGCTGCATCCCGAGCGCGCGGCCGGGCTCGTCTCCGGCAATTCCTACAACATCCAGAACATCGCGCGCTCCATGGAGCCGGCCTCGCCGCCGGAGGAGGCCGCGCTCTGGTATCAATATCTCTTCCACAACGAGCGCGGCCGCCGCGCGCTGGAGCGCAACCGCCGCGGCTTTGCCCGACAGCTCTGGGCGATGTGGTCGCCGACATGGGCCTTCGACGACGCGACGTTCGAGACCAGCGCGGTGTCGTTCGACAACCCCGACTTCGTCGACGTCGTGATCCACTCCTATCGCCACCGCTACGCGCTGGTCGCAGGCGATCCCGCCTATGCCGGGATCGAGGCAAAGCTCGCCGCGCAGCCGGCCATCCGCGTGCCGACCATCGCAATCGACGGCGACAGCGACGGCGTCAATCCCGGCACCGCCCATCACGCGCACAAGTTCGAAGGGTCCTTCGAGCGGCGCGTCTTCGCGGGCGCCGGCCATAATTTGCCGCAGGAGCGACCGGCGGAATGGGCGCAGGCGGTGCTGGACGTGCGCGCAGCCGGGTCCTGATTTCCGCGGTCGCAGGAACTTTTCCCGCGTCCCGCCGTCCAATTCCTGAGTTGCGCATCAAGCTGCCAGGAGATGACCATGACCGAGGACAAGAAGCCAAGCGGACCCGATCTGGCCAAAGGCGTAACGCTCGCTGAGTTGAGGGACGGCAAGCTGCTCGGCCATGTCGGCGAGGAGGATGTCCTGCTAGTGCAGGCCGGCGGCGAGGTCTTTGCGATCGAGCCGGCCTGCAGCCATTACCACGGCCCGCTCGCGGAGGGCCTCGTGGTCGATGACACCATCCGCTGCCCCTGGCACCACGCCTGCTTCTCCTTGCGCACGGGCGAAGCCACCCGTCCGCCGGCGCTGAGCGCGCTGGCGGTGTGGGACGTCGCGCGCGACGGCGACAGGATCCTCGTTCAGCGCAAGCGCGAGGCGCCTAAACCGTCGTCGGCCCATCGCAGCGCGCCGGCGCCGGAGAAATTCGTCATCGTCGGCGGCGGCGCGGCCGGCTTCGCCGCGGCCGAGACGCTCCGGCGCGAGGGCTTTGCCGGCGCCATCACCATGCTGAGCAATGACGGCGCGATGCCGGTCGATCGTCCCAACCTCTCCAAGGACTACCTCGCCGGGAACGCGCCGGAGGACTGGTTGCCATTGCGGGGCGAGGACTATTATCAGGATGCCGGGATCGATCTCAGGCTCAACACAGATGTCTCCGCCATCGATGCGAAGACGCGCAGCGTCACGCTGGGCAATGGCGACAAGCTGCCGTTCGACCGGCTGCTGCTCGCGACCGGCGCCGAGCCGGTCCGGTTGCAGATCCCGGGCGCGGACCAGCCGCATGTCCACACCCTGCGCTCCGTCGCCGACAGCCGCGCCATCATCAAGGCGGCCGGCAGCGCCAAGCGCGCGCTGGTGATCGGCGCCAGCTTCATCGGCCTCGAAGTTGCGGCGTCCTTGCGGGCGCGCAAGATCGAGGTGCATGTGGTCGCGCCCGAGGAGCGGCCGATGCAGAAGGTGCTCGGCCCCGACATGGGCGACTTCGTTCGCGCGCTGCATGAAGAGAACGGCGTCAACTTCCACCTCAAGGACACCGTCGAGAAGCTCGACGGCACCCGCGCCACGCTGAAGAGCGGCGCCGTCATCGAGGCTGACCTCGTCGTGGTCGGCATCGGCGTGAAGCCGCGCCTTGCGCTGGCCGAGCATGCCGGGCTCGCCGCTGACCGCGGCGTCAGCGTCAGCGAATATCTGGAGACCAGCGTCGCCGGCATCTTCGCGGCCGGCGACATCGCGCGCTGGCCCGATCCGCATTCCCGGCAGACCATCCGGGTCGAGCATTGGGTGGTGGCGCAGCGGCAGGGCCAGACCGCGGCCCGCAACATGCTCGGAGAGCGCGAGCGCTTCGACGCGGTGCCGTTCTTCTGGTCCCAGCATTACGACGTCCCGATCAACTATGTCGGTCACGCCGAGAGCTTCGACGAGGTCGCGATCGACGGCAGCATTTCCGGCAAGGATTGCCTGCTGAAGTACCGCAAGGGCGGGCGCGTGCTGGCGGTCGCTTCAATTTATCGCGATCTCGACAACCTCAAGGCCGAGCTGGAGATGGAGCGGTCGCGCGGCTGATGCCCCGCATTCGACCTTGATTTGCGTCAATGTTGCTGCCGCTGAGGGCTGTTCTGCTGGCTGTCGCCCCGGTAAGGCGCGTGCTATTCTGGCGTGTGCCCGCGGGCGTCGCATGCAGGAGTGGCCGCCATGTCAACTGCCTCGGATACGTCTCATCAGCCCAGCCTCGGCTCCGGCATCACGGCGCTGCATGCAAAATGGGGCTGGATCGTCGCGCTCGGCGTCGTCTATCTCATTGCCGGCTTTGTCGCGCTCGGCAGCATGGTGATGGCGACGGTGGCGAGCGTCCTCGTGGTCGGCGTCATGATGATCGTCGCCGGTGTGACCGAGGTGGTCGGCGCCTTCCAGATGAAGAGCTGGGGCAAGTTCCTGATCTGGGCCTTGCTTGGCGTGCTCTACATCGTTGCCGGCTTCCTGACCTTCGAGAATCCGCTGTTCGCGGCAGCTCTGCTGACGCTGTTCCTCGGCGCATCGCTGCTGGCCTCCGGCGCCGTCAGGCTGTTTCTCGCCTTCAGCATGAAGCGGGAGAGCCCCTGGGTCTGGGTCGCGCTGTCGGCCGTCATCACGCTGCTGCTTGGACTGCTGATCCTGGCGCGCTGGCCGGTGAACAGCGTCTACATCCTCGGTCTTTTCCTCGGCATCGACCTGATCATGGCCGGTGCAGGGTGGATCAGCGTCGGCCTTGGCCTGAAGGCGCGCCACTAGGGCCATCAGCAACTCGACGCAAGACCAACTTGTGGAACTCCGGTGAGCTGACGCGCTGACAAAAGCAGCACGCCGCGCGTTCGCTTTGTCGCGCGGCGATGATCATCGGGGAGACACCATGAGAGCCGCTTTGGCCCTGGCCGCAGCTTTGGCTGCCGCCTGCCTGTCCACGCCTGCCTCCGCACAAAAATCCTACGGTCCCGGCGTCAGCGACACCGAGATCAAGATCGGCAACACCATGCCCTATAGCGGGCCGGCCTCGCCGCTCAGCATCACCGGCAGGGTGATCTCCTCCTATTTCGACGAGATCAACGAGAAGGGCGGCGTGAACGGCCGCAAGCTCAACCTGATTTCGCTCGACGATGCTTTCTCGCCGCCCAAGACCATGGAGGCCGCCCGGCGCCTCGTCGAGGGCGACGGCGTCGCCTTCATCTTCGCCACCATGGGCACCGCGCCGAGCTCGGCGATCGCAAAGTACCTGAACAGCAACAAGGTGCCGCAGATCTTCCTGATCAGCTCGGCCTCGAAGTGGAACGATCCCGCCAACATGCCCTGGTCGATGGCGCTGCCCTGGGCGCCGAACTACACCAGCGAAGCCGCGATCGACGTCGCCTATGCCCGCGCCAAGAACCCGAATGCGCGCTTTGCGGTGCTCTACCAGAACGATGATGCCGGCAAGGAATATCTGCGCGGCGTCAAGGAGGCGCTCGGCGCCGATGCCGACAAAGCGATCGCGATGGCGTCGAGCTTCGAGGTGGCCGATCCCACGGTCGATTCCCAGGTGCTGACGCTCGCCAATACCAAGGCCGACGTCTTCATGATCTACTCGGTGACGCCGCGCGCCTGCGCGCAGGCGATCCGCAAGGCGCACGAGGTCGGCTGGCAGCCGACGCGCTTCCTTGCCTCCGGCTGCGCCAACAAGGCGACCGTGATGGTGCCGGCCGGCCTCGACGCCGGCAAGGGCGTGCTCTCGCTCGGCTCGCTCAAGCCGTTCGTCGAGCAGCCCAAGGACGACCCGGCGATGACGGCCTATATCGACTTCATGAAGAGGCGCCTGCCCAACGCCGACATCAACAACGTCGCCGGCCTCTACGGCTACACCGTCGCCGAGGCTCTGGTGGTGCTGCTCAAGCAGTGCAAGGACAATCTGACGCGCGAGAACATCATGGCGCAGGCGGCGAACCTGAAGAACGTGCCGCTGTCGCTCCTGATGCCCGGCATCACCCTCAACACCACGCCGCAGGATTTCCGCCCGATCAAGGACGGCTACATGCTCCAGTTCGACGGCAACGACTGGATCGTGGCCAGCGAGCTGCTGCGGGGGACGTGAGGGGGCGGCTCTCTCCGCGAGTTCGCTATCGTAGGGTGGGCAAAGGCGCACGTGCGCCGTGCCCACCACCTCTCTCGATCGAAAAAGAGCGTGGGCACGCTTCGCTTTGCCCACTCTACGAGACCGACGTGCGGCAGAGACGGTGCACCCTCTCCCCTTGTGGGAGAGGGTGGATCGCATCGAAGATGCGAGCCGGGTGAGGGGTATGCCTCCGCGAGTCCCCCTCGTGCGGGAGTATTCGCCGATAGAGACCCCTCATCCGGCGCTTCGCGCCACCTTCTCCCACAAGGGGAGAAGGAAGGAGGAGACCACCATGGACTTTCAACACTCCGCCCGTTCGCTGGAGCTGCAGGAGCGCGTTCGCCGGTTCATGCAGGCGCATGTCGAGCCGGTCGAGGAGCTCTATTACGAGCAGGTGAAGCCGGAAGCGTCGCGTTACAGGACGCCGCCGGTGCTCCAGGACCTGAAGCAGCTGGCGCGGGAGCAGGGGCTGTGGAACCTGTTCCTGTCGGGCGAGCACGGTCCGGGTCTCTCCAATCTCGAATACGCACCGGTCAAGGAGATCATGGGCCGCATCCTCTGGGCGCCCGAGGTCTTCAACTGCTCAGCGCCCGATGTCGGCAACATGGAGGTGCTCGCCAACTATGGCACGCCCGCGCAGCAGGAGCGCTGGCTGACGCCGCTGCTGGAGGGGCGCATCCGCTCCGGCTTCTCCATGACCGAGCCGCAGGTCGCCTCCAGCGACGCCACCAATATCCAGTGCGAGATCAGGCGCGACGGCGGCGACTACGTCATCAACGGCCGCAAATGGTTCACCTCGGGCGCGATGAACGAGGATTGCGAGATCCTGATCGTGATGGGCAAGACCGCCCCTGATGATCCCGACCGCCATCGCCAGCAATCCATGATCCTCGTGCCCAAGAACACACCCGGCGTGCGCATCGTCCGCGACATGCTCACCTATGGCTACGACGACGCCCCGGTCGGCCACCCCGAGATCGTCTACGAGAATGTCCGTGTGCCCGCCGAGAACATCCTGCTCGGCGAAGGCCGCGGCTTCGAGATCGCGCAGGGCCGGCTCGGTCCCGGCCGCATCCATCATTGCATGCGGCTGATCGGCTGCGCCCAGCGCGCGCTGGAATTGATGTGCCGGCGATCGGTCTCCCGCGTCGCCTTCGGCAAGCCGCTGGCGGAGCAGGGCTCGGTGCGCGAGGACATTGCCAACTCCTTCTGCGAGATCGCGCAGGCGCGGCTCCTGACGCTGCAGGCTGCCGACAAGATGGACCGCGAAGGCAACAAGGCCGCGCGCGATCTGATCGCCGCCGCCAAGATCGTGGTGCCAAGCATGGCCGCGCGCGTCATCGACCGCGCCATCCAGATCCACGGCGCCGCCGGCGTCTCGCAAGACACGTTCCTCGCGCGCGCCTACGTCTACGCCCGCTTCATCCGCATCGGCGACGGCCCCGACCAGGTGCACCTCGCCGCGGTCGGCAAGGAGCTGATCAAGCGTGGCGGGGTGATGGCAGGGTAGGGGCGCTTGGGTTGGAATTGCCAAACCCCCGTCATCATCCGTTCAAAGTCTGCTGCTAGCTTTCAACCCGACGATCGGTCCGCCGGATGTACGCGGGCTGCATCGCAAGCCTCGGCCCGCGCGCCGGGGCTTTTCGTTGCCCGCAGCGTGAAGCGCGCGGGCGCCACCCTCGTGCTCGTTCGTTGATCTGGATCAACGAGGACGCGCGGCGTGGTGGCGCGATGCGGCTTGTGCCATTCCGTCGCATCACGCGGAGCCCGCAATGTGGGTCTTGATGTACGTCTTCTCCTATTCGGTCAGTCCCGCCGCGACGAACGACAAGGCGGAATGGCGGCTGAGGCCGACCGTCGTGTTTCAGGAATTCTCCAACGAAGAGCGTTGCAAGGCGGCCAAGTCGACGCTCGAGGCCAGCCTGAGCCAGGCGGGCGCAAGGCTGAAGAGCGGGCTGGAAGATCTGAAGAGCCTCGGCAAGGCCGACCCCAGCCAGATCATCATCGCCTACAACGTGGAATGCCTGCCGAAATAGGCCGAAGGCTCGCCTGACTGGCTCCTCACGGCGGAGCTCGATCCCCCGCAAAGTGTTCCAATTGCCGTTCTGGCACAAACTGCACAGGCTCCCGGCTCTGCCATGGGTTAACCTCGGGTATGAGCAGCGAACTGGTTCTGCGTGTGGTTGCCATTGCCGCCGGTGCGTTCACCGTGGTCGCCGTCTCCGCGCTCATCTTCAGCCATTGATCTTTCTTGCGTCGTGACCTGTGCGCCGGCCGGCTCAGGCCTGTTCAAATCTGCATCAACGCCCGCCCGAAATAAATGCACGTACTGAATGCATCAATTGGATATTCAATCTAAAAGAAAACACAAATCCGTCGTCAATTCGGACGTAGGATGCATCGAGGCTGGTCGTTGGATCAGCACCGCTCTTCACGATTACTGAATGCCGAATTCACCGGCAGCTTAGCTGCCCGAGATCATCGACCGGTTTTGTAGCGACCGGCGGGAGCATTAGACATGTCTGACCTGACGCAAGATCAAGAAGACGTGCAGATCGTCATCCGGGAGTTCATTCCGGACAGCGACCAGATCGACGCAACGACAATGAAGGCCCTCGTCAGCGGCCAGAATGTCAAATACGACAAGGACGAGTTCAGTGCGTCCTATGATCTGACCGAGCTGTTCAAGCTCGTTCACGATTGGGCGCCGATCATCGCCAATCTCTTCACGGTTGCGAAGATCCTTTACGATTTCGCCAAAGGTGAGAAGAAAGCGACGCCGACCGCCGACGAGATCGCCGATGCCTTCGTCAAGAAGTACGGTCAGTTCGAGCAGCACGACCAGCTGCGACAGGCGGCCGAGCTCGTTGCAGGGCGGATGTCGGCAAAGACGGCGGATGACTGAGCATGATTGCCGGGAAAGTCGGCTACGCCTATCCCGCCCGGTCGTTCGGTATCACGTTTCTTCGCGTTGTCGCCGACTGCGGCATTCTCCTCATACTCCTGCCGTCGCTATTCGACTGTGATCTCGCGACGGCTCTTGGTATTGCCTTCATCTCTCTTGTCTTCACCGCGGCAAGCATCGCGAGCTTCAATCGATTTCGAATCGCGCGCAATCTCGGGCAGCTCGGAGAGTTGATCAAGCGACGAGGCGCGGTGAAGGAGTTCTCGCCGGAGGACTATTTGGAGCCCCTGGGCTGGCACGCGCCCGTGCCGGTCGAGCGCGCCGGGATTTTCGTGCGCGGGAGCTATCGCATCCTGCGCGTGCCCGGTCACAACGGCTTCTCGACGATTCAGTATTGGCCGCTGCACTCGTTCATCCTCGTCCCGTTCGAGCCTGCAGAGATAAATCCGGGACGGCTGTTCGCCCTCCTGCATGAAATGGGTCATATCGGCCCGCGAAATCTCAAGAACGCGACCGCGCACATCTTCTACAACATCCGTCCCGAAGAGCATGGCACCTGGCTCGCATCGGTGCAGAGCGAGTACCGGGACATCAAGAGCAGACTGGCCCGCTTCCAGGGAGCCGAGATGCCTGCCACGCTCGCAATCCTCAGCCTGTTCTTCCCCTTGGCCAGTTTTGCGAAAACGATGCTGGTTGCCTTCGTCGATCCCTGGCTAAGGAGTTTCAGGCAGCAGGGAACGCGGCTGGAAGCGGAGATCGAAGCCGATCATTACGCGTTCACTGCGATGATGGTGATATCCCATCTCAGCCAATCCCAGAGTCCGGTCAGCAGATCGAATCCACGGGTCAAGAAACTCTTCGACCCCGCGCCGATCAACGACAAATATCTCCCCGAAATCGACAATACCGCAAGGAATGACGCGCGCCGCCTCATGGCCGTCGATGCCGGGCTGTTCCGTCTTCGTCAGTGCGATTTCTATCTTTGGCGCGGGACGCTCCAGATGGAGCTCGTGATGCTTGCCCTGCGCATTGTCGTGAGTGTCGTACTCGGTGCAATCATCGGCGTCGTCGAAGTCCGGTTGATACCCTGGCAGATCGGGCTTTACGCCGCTTTGGCGGGTGCAGGATTGATCTGGAGCTTCGTTGCCTTTGCAAGCAGACTGAAGCAGCTCGATCGCACTCTCGAGACATGCCGTGCTTCATGAGCCTCAGCCGCGCTTTGTCCGCACCTCGTGATGGCGCAGTGCATCGACAATCACCTTGAATGCCGCCGAATTCTGCCGCGACGTCGGATAATAGATGTAGTAGCCGTCGAACTTCGGTGACCAGTCGTCGAGCACGATGACGAGCTGACCCGACCGGATCTGCTGCGTCACCATGTCCTCGGGGAGATAGGCGATGCCGAAACCCCTCACGGCGGCGTCGATCATCGCGCGGGAGTCGTTGAAAGTGAGCTGGCCCTCGACACGCACCCTGAGGTCAGGGCCGTTCTTGGCGAACTCCCAGACATAGTGACCGCCGGCCGCTGCGCGCCGCTTGATGCAGACGTGATCGACGAGATCCTGCGGGTGCTTCGGCTTGGGGTGCTCCTTCAGATAAGCCGGCGCGGCGACTGCGACGAGCCGCCAGTCCGGGCCGATGCGCACCGCGATCATGTCCTTCTCGACGCTCTCGCCGAGGCGGACGCCTGCATCGAAGCCGTCTTCGACGATGTTGCGGAAGGCGGTGTCGAGGCTGAACTCGACCTTGATGTCGGGGTATTTTTTCAGGACCGGCGCCAGCTTCGGCCAGACGGCTTTTTCCAGGGCGTGGTCGGAGAGCGTCAGCCGGATGGTACCCGACGGCGTGTCGCGCAGGGACATCAGGGCGGCAATATCGCGCTCGATCTCTTCCATGCGGGGCGCAACCGATTGCAGAAGCCGCTCGCCCGCTTCGGTGAGGCCGACGCTTCGCGTCGTGCGCGTGAGCAGCCGCAGGCCCATCTGTGATTCCAGGCGCTTGATCGTATGGCTGAGCGTCGACTGCACGATGCCGAGCTTCGCGGCGGCTTTCGTGAAGCTGCGTTCGCGGGCGACGGCCACGAAGGCCAGCAGGTCGTTGAAATCCCGGTTTGCCATGGTCGCCACTATTCATGGCCCATATCGATGAATGCAAGCAAATTATACCGGCTAATCGAACGACCGTCGAGGCTCTATGTGTCGCCGTGACCAGCGCCGGCCCAGGCGCTTCGCGAGATATGGATTCCCGATGGACGTCACAGCCGACCAGGACGCAGCCCAGCCCGTGGCCGCATGGAGCGCGGTTTTCGCCGTGTCTCTTTGCGCCGCGACGCTCGTTGCGACCGAATGGATGCCCGTCAGCCTGCTCACGCCGATCGCCGGCGGCCTCCGGTTGACGGAAGGGCAAGCGGGACAGGCCATTTCCGTGTCCGGCTTCTTCGCCATCCTCACCAGTCTTTTCATCTCGGCCTCGACGCGCGGTATCGACCGGCGCTCCGTTCTGCTGTGGCTCACGGGCATCACGCTGGTCTCGGGTATCGTCGTGGCCTTTGCGCCCAGTTATTCGGTCTTCATGGCGGGGCGCGCCCTGGTCGGCATGGCTGTCGGCGGCTTCTGGTCGATGTCCGCCGCGACGATGATCCGCATCGTGCCGGTCGGGGACGTGCCGCGCGCACTCGCGGTCCTCAATGGCGGCAACGCCCTCGCAACGACGATTGCCGCGCCGCTCGGCAGCTTCCTCGGCCAGTACATCGGCTGGCGTGGCGCATTCTTCTGCGTCGTGCCGATCGCAGCGCTGACCCTGTTTTGGCAGTTTCTCGCGCTGCCGGCGATGCCAAGCCAGGAGCGCGCAGACGCGGCCGCGGCCTTCAAGGTCCTGCGCCGCCCCGGCGTCCCCTACGGCATGCTCGCAGCGGCGCTGTTCTTCCTCGGACAGTTCGCGCTCTTCACGTATTCGCGGCCCTTCTTCGAAACGGTGACGCTTGTCGATGTCACCACCATTTCGGCCCTGCTGCTCGCGATGGGCGTTGCCGGTCTCATCGGCACCTCGCTGATCGGGCTCGTCGTGCACCGGCGTCTTTACGCGTCTCTCGTCGTCATGCCGCTCACAATGGCGATCGTAGCGGTCGCATTGACCGTCTACGGCTCTTCGCTCGGTGCAACGGCGGCGCTGATGTTCCTGTGGGGCCTCATCGGCACGGCGGCCCCCGTGGGCTGGTGGACGTGGCTCAGCACGGCCTTGCCCGATGACGCGGAGGCAGGCGGAGGCCTGATGGTCGCGGTGATTCAACTTGCGATCACCGCGGGTGCTGCGGGTGGCGGCGTGCTGTTCGATACAAGCGGCTATCGGGCCACCTTTCTGTTCAGCGCCGTCATCCTCGCTCTCTCATCTTCTGTGATTCTGGTCGGCGTTCTTCGTCGCAAGCCAAGAGCCGACGCGCAATGCGCGGCCTGTGTCCCGGCGAGCCCGGTTCTTTAACGCAATCGCGCTGACCGACGACAAGGAAGCATCAGATGCAAATTCGGCAAGCCGGTTCCCAACCTTCGACCCGGGCTCCTTCGGAATATTTCACCGGCACCGTGCGGATCGACCCGTTGTTTCCGGCCGTCGATCCCTCGCGCGTCGCCGGCAATCACGTCACCTTCGAGCCCGGGGCGCGCACGGCCTGGCACACGCATCCGTTCGGCCAGACGCTGATCGTCACCGCAGGCCTTGGCCGCGTGCAGCGGTGGGGCGGTCCGATCGAGGAGATCCGTCCGGGCGACGTGGTGTCGTTCGAACCCGGCGAGAAGCACTGGCATGGCGCGGCCGCCGCAACAGCCATGAGCCATATCGCAATTCAGGAATCGCTCGACGGCAGCCCGGTCACATGGATGGAACGGGTGACGGACGAGCAGTACGGCGCCCAGCCGCCAAAGGAGCATGACAATGAAAGCAACCGTCCTCCACGGACCCGGCGATATCCGCTACGAAGGCGTCAACGATCCGAAGATCCTTCATCCGACTGACGCCATCATCAAGCTGTCGGCCACTTGCATCTGCGGTTCCGATCTCTGGCCCTATCGCGGTCTGCAGCCGCAGGATGGTCCGGCGCATATGGGCCACGAATATTGTGGCGTCGTCGTCGAAATCGGCAGCGCGGTGCGGACGATCAAGCCCGGTCAGTTCGTCGTCGGATCGTTCTGCCTTTCGGACAATACCTGCCCGCATTGCAAGTTCGGCTTCCAGTCCTCGTGCGAGCAGCGGGAGTTCATGTCGGGCGCGCAGGCGCCTTACGCCCGTGTCGCTCTTGCGGACGGCACGCTGGTCGCGACCAGGGAGATGCCGGGCAGCGACCTCGTCCCGCATTTGCTGGCGGTCTCCGATGTGCTCGGCACCGGCTGGTACGCCGCCGACGCCGCGGATGTGAAGAAAGGCTCGACGGTGGTGGTGGTCGGCGACGGCGCAGTCGGCCTCATGGGCGTGCTTGCGGCCAAGGAGATGGGCGCGGAGCGCATCATCGCGATGAGCCGTCACAAGACACGGCAGGATCTCGCCAGAGAGTTCGGCGCGACCGATATCGTCGTCGAGCGCGGTGCTGAAGGCATTGCACGCGTCAAGGATCTGACCCGGGGCGTCGGCGCCGACTCGGTGCTGGAATGCGTCGGCACGCAGGAAGCCATGTCGCAGGCGCTCGAATGCGCGCGGCCCGGCGGCAGCATCGGCTATGTCGGCGTTCCCCATGGCGTGACCTTCGAAGGCCAGGCCTTGTTCTTCGGCCAGCGCCGCATGCTGGGCGGCCCCGCACCGGTGCGCCGTTTTCTGCCCGACCTGATGGACAGGGTGCTCGGCGGGCGCATCCAGCCCGGCAAGGTGTTCGATCTCACTTTGCCTCTCGACCGGGTCGCCGAAGGCTATGAGGCAATGGACCAGCGCCGGGCGATCAAGACACTGCTGACGGTGTAGGGAGAGCCTGTGCGGGCGTCGGCGGGTACCATCGCCACGATGACCTTATGCCAGTGTTTTGCGCGACGGGTCAAATCCGTTTCGGAAAATCAGAAATTTCCGGCGGCCGGCTGTCAAGCCATTGATATGGCTGACGCCGGCTACTGTGCATGGGGTTGTTTTCGCACTTTTGAGTCAGTGCGAGCCGAAACCGGGCTTTGCCCGCGCCGTCACCCGGCCTTGGCGATGCGGCCGTCAGCGGCGCCTGCGCGCAGGTTCTGGAAGAACGTCTCCACCTCGCGCGACAGCGTCGCCGCCGTCTCGGTCAGGCTGCTTGCCGCCGTCAGCACGGAGGCTGCGGCCGTGTCGGTCTCGCCGATGGCATCGCGCAGCGAGGTGATGTTGGCGACGAGTGTCTCGTTGCCCTGCGCGGCGCTTTGCGCGTTGGACGAGATCTCGCGCGTGGCCTGGTCCTGCTGGCCGACCGCGCCGGCGATTGCCGAGGTGACGTCGTTGATCTCGCGTACCGCCCCGCCGATCTCGCGCACCGCGTCCACGGCGCTGCGGGTGGAGGACTGGATCATCGCGACGTTCTCGCCGATCTCGGCGGTGGCCTTGGCGGTCTGGCCGGCGAGCGCCTTCACCTCGTGGGCGACGACGGCAAAGCCGCGGCCGGCATCGCCGGCACGCGCGGCCTCGATGGTGGCGTTGAGCGCGAGCAGATTGGTCTGCTCGGCGATCGCCTGGATCAGGTTGAGCACGCCGTCGATGCGCTGGGTCGCGGCGGCGAGGCTCTCGATCTCCGCGATCGATTTCTCCGTGCGCTGGCCGGTCTGCTCGACTGCGCCGGCGCTCTGCCGCACCTGCCGGCCGATCTCCTCGACCGAGGCCGACAGCTCCTCGGCCGCGCTCGCGACCGCGGTGACATTATGCGAGGCCTGCTCGGTGGCGCTCGCCGCCGTGCCGGCGCGGCTGCTCGCATCCGCGGTGACGCGCGTGATGGTCTGCGCGGTCTCGCGCATGACGGAGGCATTGTCGCTGAGGCCGCGCATGATCGCGCCGATCGCCTCGCGGAATCCCTCGACGGATTGTTCGATATGGCGGCTGCGCGCCTCGCGCGCGGCGGAGTCCTGCGAGACCTGCGAGGCGAGGTTTCGGTTGCGCCCCATCGCGTCCTGGAACACCTGGATGGCACGCGCCAGCGCGCCGATCTCGTCGGCGCGGTCGGAATGCGGCACCACGACGTTCTCGGTGCCGTCGGCGACCTGCTTGATCGTCGCGGTGATCGAGGCGAGCGGCCGGGCGATCGAGCGGGCGATGATGACGATGCCGATCACGACCAGGGCCAGCGCCACGCCGCCGAGGCAGGTCAGCACGAAGGACAGCGTGCGGTTGGTCTCGGTCTCGCGCGCGATTTGCCTCGCGCGTTCGGCATAGACCTTGGAGAGAGCCTCGAGGTCCTTGTTCAGCGCCGAGCGCACCGCGCGGTTGGCGTCGTTGTCGCCCCATTCGCGGCCCGCGGCCGCGTTGATCTCGACGCCGCGGCGCACCAGCTCCTTGCGGAACTCGACGAACTGCTCGATGCGCTTTTTGAAGGTCGCGAACTGCTCGGCGTCGTCGGCCTTGACGATGGTCTCCCAGCGCTTGACGACGTCGAGGATCTGGGCGTTGAACTTGAGCAGGCCCTCGCCGTATTTCTTCACCACGGCGGGCTCGGTCGACATGTAGACGCCGCGCGATTCCATCACCACGGCATAGACCAGCGAGTTGACGCGCTCGACGTTCAGCGCGGCGGCGTTCGCCGTCTCGATCGCGTTGGTCAGGTCGGTGCTGCGGCGGCTGTTGTAGTCGGACAGCAGCGCGATCGCCGCCGTCAGCAGCGCGAACAGCGCGAAGATCGCATAGAGCTTGGTGGCCAGCGTGAAGCGGCCTGCCAGGCTGGCGGCATTCCCAGATCGGTCTGATGTCATGGTGGTCATGGCCCGGAATGGCCTGGAGCGGCCGGTGAGCGCGGTCGTACAAATTGATGCAAAATTATGCAGAACGAAGATGGATGCGGCGTTAACGCGAGCCCCGGCGGCCCCCGACCTTGGTCGAAGGAAAGGCAAGTTATTTCAGCGTCTTGATCCGAAGGTAGAGTTTCGGGATAGTCCTGGAGTCGGCCGTTGGCCGACGACCCCTGGAGAGGCCCTTGGTCTACCGCCACACCATCGACGCCACGACCTACACTTTCCCCGATTTGCGCGACTTGCTCGCCAAGGCGACCCCGCCGCGCTCCGGCGACCGGCTGGCCGGCATTGCCGCCGGCAGCGCCGAGCAGATGATCGCGGCGCGGATGGCGCTCGCGGACGTGCCGCTCGGGCAGTTCCTGCAGGAAGCCGTCATTCCCTACGAGACCGACGAGGTCACCCGTCTCGTCATCGACAGCCATGACCTCGGGGCGTTTGCGCCGGTGGCTTCGCTGACCGTCGGGGCTTTCCGCGACTGGCTGCTGTCGGACGCCGCGACGCCCGACATGCTGAAGCGGCTGGCGCCCGGCATCACCCCGGAGATGGCGGCCGCGGTGTCGAAACTGATGCGCAACCAGGACCTGATCCTGGCGGCGCGGAAATGCGAGGTGGTCACCGCCTTCCGCAACACCATCGGCCTGAGGGGGCGGATGAGCACGCGGCTGCAGCCCAACCACCCGTTCGACGATGCCAGGGGTATCACCGCCTCGATCCTCGACGGCATTCTGCTCGGGGCCGGCGATGCCTGCATCGGCATCAATCCGGCGAGCGACGATCCCGCAATCATCGCGCAATTGCTGCGGCTGCTGGACGAGATCATCGCCCGGCTGAAGATCCCGACGCAGGCTTGCGTGCTGACCCATGTCACGACGACGCTGTCGCTGATCGGGCAGGGCGTGCCGGTCGACCTCGTCTTCCAGTCGGTCGCCGGCACCGAGGCCGCCAACCGCAGCTTTGGCATCGACCTCGCGCTCCTGAAGGAGGGACGGGAGGCGGGGCTGTCGCAGAAGCGCGGTACGGTCGGCGAGAACGTGATGTATTTCGAGACCGGGCAGGGCTCGGCGCTGTCGGCCAATGCCCATCACGGCGTCGACCAGCAGACCTGCGAGGCCCGCGCCTATGCGGTCGCCCGTGCCTTTGCCCCGCTGCTGGTCAACAGCGTGGTCGGCTTCATCGGCCCGGAATATCTCTACGACGGCAAGGAAATCATCCGCGCCGGGCTGGAAGACCATTTTTGCGGCAAGCTGCTCGGCCTGCCGCTCGGCATCGACATCTGCTACACCAACCATGCCGAGGCGGACCAGGACGACATGGACAACCTGCTGACGCTGCTGGCGGCCGCGGGCGTCACCTTTATCATGGGCGTCCCCGGTGCCGACGACGTCATGCTGAACTACCAGTCCACGTCGTTTCACGACGCGCTCTATGTCCGGGACGTCTTCTCCTTGCGCCGCGCGCCGGAATTCGACGACTGGCTGGTGCAGTCGGGGATTGCGGGCGCCGATTTCCGCCTTGCCCGCGATGCAGGCCTGCTGCCCGATTTTGCGTCGCGGCTGATCGCGTGAGGCGGCAGGTGCTCCGGGAAACCATTGGTCACTCTCGGAATTATGCCTACGCCACAATATTGAGAAATTCCGGCGACAGCATTACGCTATGTGTCTGGCTGGCAATTTCCGCAACCAGGTCGAGCGTGGCGGGGGAGCTTCAATGCGAGCTGAAAGCAACGGTACGTCCCGGCGGATTCTCTGCGTGTTTCCGCGATATACTTCCTCGTTCGGGACGTTCGAGCATTCCTATCCATTGACCGATGGCGTCCGCGCCTTCATGCCGCCGCAGGGGCTTTTGTTGCTCGCGGCCTATCTGCCGGAGGACTGGCAGGTCAAATTCGTCGACGAGAATCTCCGCCGCACCACCGAGGAGGAGTTCGAGTGGGCGGAAGCGGTGTTCGTCAGCGGCATGCACATCCAGCGCCAGCAAATGAACGACATCTGCCGCCGTGCCCATGAGTTCGATCTGCCGGTGGCGCTCGGCGGTCCGTCCGTCAGCGCCTGTCCGGATTACTATCCCTCGTTCGACTATCTTCATGTCGGCGAGCTCGGCGACGCGACCAATCAGCTGCTCGACATTCTTGGGCGCGATACCTCGCGCCCCGAAAGCCAGGTGGTGCTGACCACCAAAGACCGCGTGCCGATGACGGAGTTTCCGATCCCGGCCTATGAGCTTGCTGATGTGAAGCGCTATTTCCTCGGCAGCATCCAGTATTCCAGCGGCTGTCCGTATGAGTGCGAGTTCTGCGACATCCCCGGCCTCTATGGCCGCAACCCGCGCATCAAGTCGCCGGAACAGATCATCGCGGAGCTCGATCGTCTGCGCGAATGCGGCATGACCGACACGGTCTATTTCGTCGACGACAATTTCATCGGCAACCGCAAGGCGGCGTCGGATTTGCTGCCGCATCTGATCGAATGGCAGAAGAAGACCGGCTATGTGGTGCGGCTCGCCTGCGAGGCGACGCTCAACATCGCCAAGCGGCCGGAGATCCTCAAGAAGATGCGTGAGGCCTATTTCATCACCATCTTCTGCGGCATCGAGACGCCCGACCCCGATGCGCTGAAGGCGATGCACAAGGACCACAACATGATGGTCCCGATCCTGGAGGGCGTGCGCACCATCAACTCCTACGGCATGGAGGTGGTGTCGGGCATCATCATGGGGCTCGACACCGACAAGCCGAACACTTCGGAGGCGCTGCTCGCCTTCGTCGAGGAGTCCCGGATTCCGCTGCTCACCATCAACCTGCTCCAGGCGCTGCCGAAGACGCCGCTGTGGGACCGGCTCGAGCGCGAGGGACGCCTGGTCGAGGATGACGGCCGCGATTCCAACGTCGACTTCCTGCTGCCTTACGACGAGGTCGTTGCCTCCTGGAAGCACGCCATGGGTGTCGCCTACGAGCCCGAGAAGGTCTATGCGCGCTTCCAGTATCAGTGCGATCACGTCTATCCCCACCGCCTCAAGATGCCGGTGCCGGACGAGATGAAGACCTGGCCGAATATCCGGCGCGGTCTCGTCATGCTGCGCAACATCTTCTGGAAGGTCGGCGTGCTCGGCGATTACAGGCGCGTGTTCTGGAAATTCGCGATGGGGCGCATCAAGCGCGGCGACATCGAAGGGCTGATCGGCTGCACTCTGATCGCGCACCATCTCATCACCTTTGCGCGCGCGGCCTCCAGCGGCAAGCAGAACGCCTCGAACTATTCGATCCGGCTGCGCGAGGCCGCCGTTCCCGCCGAATGAGCGACAAGTCCGTCCCGGCGCGCCCGACCATTGACCTCAGGTCGTTCACGCCTGCGCGCGTTGCGCTCGGGCGCAGTGGCGCGAGCGTGCCGACAAAGCCGCTGCTCGATTTCACGCTGGACCACGCCCGCGCCCGCGACGCCGTGCATGCGGTGTTCGATGCGCCGCGCCTGGTCGCCGATCTCGGCGCGCTCGGTCTTGCCGTCGTCGAGGCACGGAGCCAGGCGGGCGACCGCAGGGACTATCTTCGCCGGCCGGATCTCGGGCGGCAGCTCGATCCGGATTCCGCTGAAGCTCTCGCGCGAGGCGCCACCGGGCCATGCCAGCTGGCGATCGTGATCGGCGACGGCCTGTCGGCCGCGGCGGTCGATGCCCATGCCGTGGCGCTGGTGGCGCGCCTGCTGCCGATGCTCGCAGCGGGCGATGCTGTCGCGCTCGGCCATGTCGTCGTCGCCTCAGGCGCGCGCGTCGCGCTCGGCGACGAGATTGGCGCGATTCTCGGCGCGCGCATGGTCGCGATGCTGATCGGCGAACGGCCCGGCCTGTCCGCGCCCGACAGTCTTGGCGCCTATCTGACCTTCGCGCCGATGCCCGGCCGCACCGATGCCGAGCGAAATTGCGTGTCGAACATCCACAAGGCTGGGTTGAGCCATGACGAGGCCGCCTTCAAGATCGCCTGGCTGGTCCGCGAAGGCTTGGCGCGGGAGGTCACCGGTGTCGCGCTGAAGGATGAGAGCGCCGACCGGGCGCCGCGTCGAATTGGCACGCCGTTGCCGGAATGACGGGCATTCCGGCAAAATCGCCGCATCTTGATCGATTCGGTGACCTTTCCCGCGCTTGCGAGAAGGGCAGTTGACCTGCTAAACCGCTGCCGGCGATTTTCCGCGCATTTTCAAGGGGCAAGCCTCCCATTGGTATGGCGTTTTCAAGCCGTTCGCGGGGCGCAATAAGCTCACAAACCGAGCCGATTTAGGAACTGGACAAGGCATGCTCGAAAAGCACAGCGAGAGTGAGGTTCATGTCGACAAGGTCGAGCAGGGACCTACGTCCTCGATCGCCTTCGGGCTGGAGCGCATCGGGCTGATCGCCGTCCGGGCCCCGATCGTCTCCTGCATCGTCCTGCTCTTCCTGATCGTCGGTGCCGTGTTCGGCATCCACCGGATCAAGATCGACGATTCGCTGTCGCAGCTGTTCCGCTCCGACACCCGCGAATTCAAGCAGTATGAAGAGGTGACCAAGAAGTTCCCGGCCGAGGAATTCGACGTCCTGGTCGTGGTCGAGGGCAAGACCCTCCTGGCGCGCAACAACCTCGAGAAGCTGCGCGACTTCGTCACCGACATGCAGCTGGTTGAAGGCACCCGTGGCCTCGTCTCGCTGTTCTCGGCGCGCCAGGCACCGGCGCCGGGCAAGCTGCCGGCGGCGCTGTTCCCGCCCGAGCTGCCCGAGGGCGCGGCCTATGACAAGTTCATCGAGACCGTCAAGAACAACGAGATCATCCGCGGCAAGCTGCTGTCGGAGGACGGCACGCTGGCACTGATCGTGCTGTCGCTCGATCCCGAAGTGGTCGCCTCCAGCAAGCTGACCAAGACTATCGCCGACATCCGCGCGCTGATGAAGGAGGACCTCAGCGACACCGGGCTCAACGTGCAGCTCTCCGGCGTGCCGGTGATGCAGCTCGAGATCCGCAACGCGGTCGAGCGCGACGGGCTCACCTACAACATCCTCGGCATCCTCGCCGGCTGCGTCATCGCGATCATCTTCTTCCGCAAGATCTCGTTCATGGTGGCGGCGGCGTTCCCGCCGATGATCGCCATCCTGCTGGCGCTGGGCGCGCTCGGCTGGGCCAATTTCAACCTCAACATGTTCCTGAACGTGATGACGCCGCTCATCATGGTCATCAGCTTCTCGGACTCGATGCAGCTGACCTTCGCCGCGCGCGACCGGCTGATCGCCGGCCAGGACAAGTTCACCGCGTTCAAGAACGCGGTGCTGGTGGTGGGGCCGGCCTGCGTGCTGACGCACGGCACCGCCGGCATTTCCTTCATCGCGCTGCAGTTCTCCAACTCGGACCTGATCCGCAAGTTCGGCGAGGCCGGCCTTGCCGCCACCATCATCGCGCTGATCGCGGTGCTCTCGCTGGTGCCGGTGTTCGGCGTGCTGCTGGTGCGCAACGAGAAGACGTTCGCGGTCAAATTCCAGAGCGCCGATGCCGGCGTCCAGGCGCTGCGCAATTTCTGCTACTGGATCGCGGTGCGTATGGTCGGCCGTCCCGGCCTGTTCAGCCTGATCGCAGTGCTGTTCGTCGGCGGCCTCGGCATCATCTACGCCAATCTGGAGCCGCGCTACCGGCTCGCCGACCAGGTGCCGGACAAGCGCCAGGCGGTCGCCGCCAGCGACCGGCTCGACGCCAAGCTCACCGGCGCCAACCCGGTCAACGTCCTGATCCAGTTCCCCAAGGGTGAAACCCTGTATTCGCCGGAGACGCTGCAGACGATCGCGGACGTGCATGCGACCGTCGAGAAGGCGGCCGGTGTCGGCAACGTCTGGTCGCTCGAGACCTTGCGCCGCTGGCTGGCGGAAAAGGCCGGCAGCGCCGACGTCGCGACGCTGAAGGAATATGTCAGCGTCATCCCCGAGCATCTGGTGCGGCGCTTCATCGACGCCGAGCAGGACGCCGTCGTGGTCGCCGGCCGCGTGCCTGACAAGGATTCCAGCCAGCTCCTGCCGATCGTCGACAAGCTCGATACCGAGCTCGACGCTGTCCGCAAGAAGCATCCCGGCTACGAGATCGCGGTGACCGGCCTTGCCGCCATCGCCGCGCGCAACTCGGCCAGCATGATCGAGAAGCTGAACCGCGGCCTCACCGTGGAATTCGCGCTGGTCGCGATCTTCATCGGCCTTGCCTTCCGCTCCTGGGTCGTGATGTTCGCGTGCATCCTGCCGGGCATCTTCCCTGTCGTGATGTCGGGTACGGTGCTATGGGCGATGGGCGAGGGGCTGCAATTCGCCAGCGTCGTCGCGCTCACCGTCTCGTTCGGCCTCGGCCTCAGCGCCACCATCCACTTCCTCAACCGCTTGAGACTCGAGAGCAAGCCCGGCGTCGGCTCGGCGCTCGCGGTGGAGCGGGCGACCGTGCTGGTTGGGCCCGCGCTGATCCTGACCACGGTGGTGCTGGCCTGCGGCCTCGTCGTCACCGTGTTCTCCGACCTGCCGTCGCTGCGGCTGTTCGGCTGGCTCAGCGCCTTCTCGATGGTCATGGCTCTCGTCGCCGACCTCTTCATTCTCAGGCCGACGGCGATGTGGCTGATCAACCTGCACGGCAAGCTGCAGGGGCCGGACAAGCCGGCGATCTGAGCGATGGGGCGGCGAAGGCCGCCCTGCGCTCACGCCTCGATCCGGACGATCCCGTACGGATTGAACTTGAAATCGTCCTCGGCGTAGTCCTGCTCGCGCGAGAGCGCGAGCTTGCGGTCGCGCAGCGTTGCGTCGATGCCGTGCTCGGCCATCGCGTTGGCGATCTCCTCCATGAGCATGACCGCGCTCCATTCGTTGCCGCGTGATTTCGCGACATAGACCTCCGGCAGGCCGACGAGGTGATAGCCGACGGTCTCGTAGTAGCGATCGCCGCCGAGCGGGCGCTTGGCGAAGGCGAGGCGACACGCCTTGGCGAGGGCGAGCGTCATGCCAAGACCCTGGCCGGTCTTCGCGCCGCTGCGCGCCTGTTCTGCGAGACTGCGCCATCGCACAAGCCCGTGGGCGACGCCCGCGCTTTCGCCCTTCACGGCAGTCGCGCCGGCCTCGATCATCTCCTCGACGATGCGCAAGGCCGCCGCCGAATAGGCGACCGCCTTCTGCTGCTCCAGCGGCGGGCTGAGCACGTAGAGCACCGCCTTGTGGCCGGCAACGGCGGCTTCGTCGGCGGCAGACCATGCTTTCGGGAAGACACGGTCCCAGCACACGCCGAACGACCGCTCCATATGCGGATCGGGTTTGGCCTGCGAATAGGTGCGGTCGATCTCGAAGTTGAAATCGGCGATCGTGTTGGCCACGGCCTTCGGCGGGCGCAGCAGGCTTTCGTCCTTGCCGAGAAAGCAGAGCACGTGACGCGGCTTCACTTGCGAAGGCTGCATGTTCGCTCCTTGCTGGTCATTGGCAAAGGCACGACCGGCTATGAGGAGCCCGGCGGCCTTGAGCAGATGTCTGCGAATGACGTCCATGTCAGCGCGCCCAGCAAAAAGCCCCCGGCTCGCGAGAACCGGGGGCCATGATCCTTTCGAACCGGAAGGGCAATCAGCCCTTCGTCATCGTGATGTTGACGCCGCGGATCTCGCCCTTCGAGCTGATCTGCACGGTCTGCTTGGTGCCGTTGGTGCGCAGCGACAGATTGGCGGCAAAGCCGTTGGCTTCGACGAAGACGTCGATCTGGCCGCCGCCGGCGGTGCCCTGCAGATTGCCGAAGATGTTGCGGCTCGCCTCGCTCCAGTTGCCGGAGATGCGGTCACCCTGGCTGGTCACGTCGCTGGTGAGGTCGAACTTGTAGCTGTCGGAGGCGCAGTGCAGGGCCTGCTTGAGATTGAGACCGCTGCCGGCGACCTTGTAGTCAGCCTTGCAGCGGATGCGTTCGGTGGAGCCGTCCGACAGCGAGACCGTACCGGTGCCGGTCCACGCGCCGTCGAAGCCGGCAAACGGTCCGGACGACTGTGCGTGGCTCGCCGAAACCGAGAAGAGCAGCGCAGCCCCAATGCCCGCCGCCTTGATTGCCAGTCCAGATCGCCCAAAGAATTTCATCACAAATATCCCGTTTTGGAACGACGTCCGCTGAGGGGCAGGACGTCTCGCCACATCGAAGGTTTAGTGTTTCGAGCCTGTGTCAGGTTCAACGCGCAGGAACCAGAGATGGCTATTCACCAGGCGCGGGCGAGGGGCCTCTACCATGCGATTTGCTCTGTTTCGGGATGTTTCCGGCCCAAACCGCGAGGCGGAGAGATGCAGCGCTGCAACAGCCGTGCAGTAAAATGCGATGCTTCTGAATTATGACGTAGTATCAAACCCTTACATCTGCCAATGAAGACGCTGGGAAGACCTGATTTGGTGGGGCGGCGCCAATTTGGCCGCATTTGCCAGTGCTTGTGCCTTCTCCGAGGCCGCAACTTTCGCGGCGACTTGCATCAGAACAATCCGCTCCCGCCGTCCGCCCAGTGCTGTCCGGGATCGGTGCGATTCTGCCGTCAGAATGAAGGAATACAATGCGTAAGCTTCTCGTCGCTCTCACCCTGCTGTCGGCATCCCTTTCGACCGCGGCATTCGCCCAGGCAGGACGCGGCACGGACGCCGAGCAGAAGGCCTGCACGCGCGATGTGCAGAAGTTCTGCCGTCCGGTCATCGATCAGGGCGATTTCACCATCCTGGCCTGCCTGAAGGAGAACCGGGCCAAGATCTCCCAGGCCTGCGACCAGGTCCTGAAGAACCACAACCAGTAAGCTCGGCCACTGGCCCACCCAGGCGGCCCCAGGGCCGCCTTTTCGGGCCCGATCCGCACAGGGCGGCCATCGACAGACAGGATTGGTTTTGCGGCCGTATTCCCCTATATGGGGGCCGCGGCGGCATCGCCGGCATGAGCCCGCGCGAGCGAAAAAGCCCTTCCTGTCCAAACGATTGTTGACCAGCCCTCGATGACCTCAGCGAGCGAATTGCGATCCGGCAAGGGTGACCGCGACGAGAATTTTCCCGTCGCGTCCTGGATCATTCATCCGCGTCATCGCGCCCTGATCCTGGCCTATTACAATTTCGTCCGCACCGCCGACGACATCGCCGACCACGCCACGCTGCCGGCCGACCAGAAGCTCGCCTATCTCGACCTGCTCGAGGCGGAACTGCTCGGCAAGGGCGACACCCAGGCTGAGGCCGTCACCCTGCGCCGCGCGCTGGCCGAGCGCGGCATGGCGCCGCGCCACGCGCTCGACGTGCTGATCGCCTTCCGCATGGACGTCACCAAGCTGCGCTACGAGACCTGGGACGAGGTCATCCATTACTGCCGCTATTCGGCGATGCCGGTCGGCCGCTTCATGCTCGACGTCCACGGCGAGAGCACCTCGACCTGGGCTGCATCGGATGCGCTCTGCGCCGGCCTTCAGATCAACAATCATCTGCAGGATTGCGGCAAGGATTTCCGCGAACTCAACCGCGTCTATCTGCCGCGCGATGCGCTGGCAGCACACGGCGCCTCGGTCGAACAGCTCGGGCTTGCGCAATCGCCGCCGGCAATGCTGGCCTGTCTGCAGTCGCTTGCCGCGCGCAACGAAGCGCTGCTCGACGAGGGCAGGTCGCTGGCTGGGGAGATCCGGGATGTCCGCCTCGGCGTCGACGTCGCGGTGATCCAGGCCTACGCCGACCGCATCGTGCGCCTCTTGAAGGTGCGCGATCCCCTGCGCGAACGCGTGCACCTGAACAAGTTCGAGCTTCTCACCTTCAGCCTCGCCGGCATGATCGGCGAACTCGGCCGCCGCGCGATCGGGCGCAAGGCCATTTCCAGACCGGGGACTGCACATGACGCTTGAGGCGACCTCGCCCGGCGCCAGTTATGGCTCGACCGCATCCGGCAGCTCGTTCTACGCTGCGATGCGCATCCTGCCGCACGACCAGCGCGAAGCGATGTTCCAGATCTACAGCTTCTGCCGCCAGGTCGACGACATCGCCGATTCCGACGGTCCGCGCGACGAGCGGCTCGCCGCGCTGCAGGAGTGGCGCAACGACATCGACGCGCTGTACCAGGGCAACCCGCCGCCGCGGCTGAAGGACTACACCGCCTCGGTGAAGACCTTCGGCCTGAAGCGCGAGGATTTCCTGGCCATCGTCGACGGCATGGAAATGGACGTGCCGCAGGACATCCGCGCGCCCGACATGGCGACGCTGGATCTCTATTGCGACCGCGTCGCCAGCGCTGTCGGACGGCTGTCGGTGCGGGTGTTCGGTCTGCCGGAAGAAGACGGCATCCTGCTCGCCTACCATCTCGGCCGCGCGCTCCAGCTCACCAACATCCTGCGCGACATCGACGAGGACGCCGGGCTCGGCCGGCTCTATCTGCCGCGCGAGGCGCTGCTGCATGCCGGCATCACCTCGAACGATCCGAACCGCGTCATCGCCGAGCGTGCGCTGCCCAAGGTCTGCCTGCCGCTGACCCAGCGTGCGAAAGCGCATTTCGAGAAGTCGGACGAGATCATGAACCGCAACAAGCGCCGCGCCGTGCGCGCGCCGCGGATCATGTCGAAATACTATCATTCCATTCTGGACCTCCTGATCGCGCGCGGCTTCAACGCGCCGCGCGAGCCGGTGCGTGTGTCGAAGGTCACACGCATCCTGATCCTGCTCCGTTACGCTTTCATCTGATGCAAAAGACAGCTCACATCATCGGTGCTGGAATTTCCGGCCTCTCCGCCGCCGTGCGGCTCGCCAATGCCGGCTTCAAGGTCGCCGTGCACGAGGCGACGCACCAGGCCGGCGGCCGCTGCCGTTCCTATTTCGACGGCGCCACCAACCTCACCATCGACAACGGCAACCATCTGCTGCTGTCGGGCAACAGCCATGCGCGCGCCTATGCGCGGTCGATCGGCACCGAGGCGGGCCTCGTCGGCCCCGACAGCGCGCAGTTTCCGTTCGTCGACATCAAGACCGGGCAGCGCTGGCAGATCGATCTCGGCACCGGCCGGTGGCCGACCTGGGTGCTCGACGAGGGCCGGCGCGTTCCCGACACCGGTCTCACCGACTATCTCAAGCTGGCGCCGCTGATCTGGGCGTCGGAGAAGACGCTGGTCGGCAAGTCCATTCCGACCGAAGGCATCCTCTATCAGCGCCTGGTGCAGCCGCTGCTGCTCGCGGCGCTCAACGTCGATCCGCCCGAAGGCTCGGCGGGACTTGCCGGCGCGATCGTGCGCGAGACGCTGCTCGCCGGCGGGCAGGCCTGCCGTCCGCTGATCGCGCGCGACGGTCTCAGCGCGGTGCTGATCGAGCCGGCCGTGAAGTTCCTGCAGGAGCGCGGCCACACCGTTCAGCTCGGCCACGAGCTGCGCTCGTTCGTCAGCGCCGACGGCAAGGTCAGCGCGCTGAATTTCGGCGGCGAGGACGTGATCCAGCTCGGCGAAGGTGACGTCATCGTGATGGCGGTGCCGCCGCGCGCGGCCTCCAGCCTGCTGCCGGGCCTGAAGACGCCGACCGAATTCCGCGCCATCGTGAACGCGCATTTCCGCTTCGAACCGCCGCCGGGCTCGGCACCGATCCTGGGCGTGATCGGCGGCGTCGTGGAATGGCTGTTCGCGTTCCCGAACCGGCTCTCCGTCACCATCAGCAATGGCGATCGTCTGGTCGACATGCCGCGCGAGGAACTCGCGCAGGCGATCTGGGACGACGTCTGCAAGGCGGGCGGCGTATCCGGCGAGCTTCCGCCGTGGCAGATCGTCCGCGAGCGCCGTGCCACGTTTGCGGCGACGCCGGGGCAGAATGCCCTGCGTCCAGGGCCGGTCACTGCGCTGAAAAACCTGTTCCTTGCCGGGGATTGGACTGCTACGGGATTGCCTGCAACCATCGAGGGATCGGTCCGGTCGGGTGACCGTGCCGCAGATCTGGTTTTGGCCGCCAAGAGATAGGCGGCCCTGACGGGCGTTTGTCCCGGTCAACTTCATTCAACCGTTGGAGTAATCGAGCGAGATGGATTCCGTGAACGCGACCGCCCGCGAAGTGCTGGACTCGAGCATTGCGTCAGCGACGCAAGGCGTCCTCGGCTTCCAGCAGTCCGACGGCCATTGGGTGTTCGAGCTCGAGGCCGACTGCACGATTCCGGCCGAATACGTCCTGCTGCGCCACTATCTCGCAGAGCCCGTCGACACCGTGCTCGAGGCCAAGATCGGCAATTATCTCCGCCGCGTTCAGGGCGCCCATGGCGGCTGGCCGCTGGTGCATGACGGCGAGTTCGACATGAGCGCCAGCGTGAAGGCCTACTTCGCGCTGAAGATGATCGGCGATTCCGTGGACGCGCCGCACATGGTGCGTGCGCGCGAGGCGATCCATGCCCGCGGCGGTGCGATCAACAGCAACGTCTTCACCCGCTTCCTGCTCGCGACGTTCGGCGTCGTGACCTGGCGCGCGGTGCCGGTGCTGCCGATCGAGATCGTGCTGCTGCCGTTCTGGTCGCCGTTCCACCTCAACAAGATCTCCTACTGGGCGCGCACCACCATGGTGCCGCTGATGGTGATCGCCGCGCTGAAGCCGCTCGCGCGGAATCCGAAGGGCGTCGGCATCGACGAATTGTTCCTGCAGGATCCGCGCTCGATCGGCATGACCGCCAAGGCGCCGCATCAGAGCATGGCCTGGTTCCTGCTGTTCCGCTCGCTCGATGCGATCCTGCGCGTGATCGAGCCGATGTTTCCCAAGAGCCTGCGCAAGCGCGCGATCGATGCCGCGCTCGCTTTCACGGAGGAGCGGCTCAACGGCGAGGACGGCATGGGCGCGATCTATCCGCCCATGGCCAACATCGTCATGATGTACGACGCGCTCGGCAAGGACGAGAATTTCCCGCCGCGCGCGATCACGCGCCGTGGCATCGACAAGCTGCTCGTGATCAATGACGACGAGGCCTATTGCCAGCCCTGTGTCTCGCCGGTGTGGGACACGACGCTGACGGCGCATGCGCTGCTGGAAGCCGGCGGCGACACGGCGGTGCCGGCGGCCAAGCAGGGCCTCGACTGGCTGATCCCGAAGCAGGAGCTCGAGGTGAAGGGCGACTGGGCGGTGAAGCGGCCCGACGTGCGTCCGGGCGGCTGGGCCTTCCAATACAACAACGCGCACTATCCCGATCTCGACGACACCGCCGTGGTGGTGATGTCGATGGACCGCATGCGCCGGGAGCACGGCGCGACCGGTTATGACGACGCGATCGCCCGCGGCCGGGAGTGGATCGAGGGCATGCAGAGCGACGACGGCGGCTGGGCCGCCTTCGACGTCAACAACCTCGAATACTACCTCAACAACATCCCGTTCTCGGATCACGGCGCGCTGCTCGATCCGCCGACCGAGGACGTCACCGCGCGCTGCATCTCGATGCTGGCCCAGCTCGGCGAGACCGAGAAGACCAGCAAGCACGTCGCCGACGGCGTGGCCTACCTCCGCAAGACCCAGCACCCCGAGGGGTCCTGGTACGGCCGCTGGGGCATGAACTTCATCTATGGAACCTGGTCGGTGCTGTGCGCCCTCAACATGGCCGGGATCGACCACAAGGACCCCATGATTCGCAAAGCCGCGGACTGGCTGGCCTCGATCCAGAACGAGGACGGCGGCTGGGGCGAGGACGCCGTCAGCTACCGCCTGGACTACAAGGGCTGGGAGGCCGCCCCCTCGACCGCCTCGCAGACGGCATGGGCCTTGCTTGCCCTGATGGCCGCTGGCGAGGTTGATCACCCGGCCGTCGCCCGCGGGGTGGAGTACCTGATTGCAACACAGAACAAAAAAGGACTGTGGGACGAGCAGCGGTATACCGCCACAGGCTTCCCCCGCGTGTTCTATCTACGATATCATGGTTACCCAAAGTTCTTTCCGCTGTGGGCGTTGGCGCGGTATCGGAACTTGCGGAACACCAACAGCAGGGTGGTAGGGGTCGGAATGTGACTTTGGGGACGGGGGACTATATTACCGCGGGTAATGCTATCGACCCGCGGCCGATCTTGATCGTGACCGGACTGGTGCAGGAGGCCCGTATTGCGGCCGGCCCCGGCATGGCGGTCATTTGCTCGTCGAGCAGCCCGACCCAGTTGCGGGCGCTGCTGACGGTGGTGGATCCCGAGACGATTCGCGGTGTGATCTCGTTCGGCGTGGCCGGCGGGCTGGACCCGACGCTGCGCTCCGGCGACGTCGTGCTGGCGACCGAGGTGCTCGACGGCGACAGCCGCTGGGCCGCCGGCCTGTCGCTCGGCGACGACCTGATCGAGCGCCTGACCTCGGGCCGCCGCCGCGTGGTGCGCGGCAGCCTCGCCGGTGCCGAGGAAGTGGTCACGAAGAGCTCCTGCAAGGCAGCGCTGCACTCCGAGACCGGCGCATCGGCCGTCGACATGGAAAGCCACATCGCGGCCGCCTACGCCGCCGAGGCCGGGCTGCCCTTCGCCGCGGTCCGCGTCATCAGCGACCCCGCCCATCGCGCGCTGCCGGCGCTCGCCCGCGCCGCCATCAAGCCGAACGGCCAGATCGACCTCGGCGCCGTCCTGCGCGGCATCGTGCGCAATCCGGCGGCACTGCATGGGCTGGTCTCCACCGGCATCGACTTCAACCGCGCGCTGCGCTCACTGCGCGGCTGCCGCGACTACCTGATCGGCACCGAGCTGGTCGAGAGCGAGGCCTTGGTGTCGAAGGCCGCCTGAGCGGCTCTGTCGAACTGAAAAACAAAGGCCCGGTCACGCGACCGGGCCTTTTCGTTTTGGCGTCCGTCGTCCGGCTAGAGCGGAAGCGCAGCGTCCCATGCTCACTCGGTCGCCTCCATGCGGTTTCGGTCCACCACCCACAAGGTCCGTCGGACCATGCCCTCGACGATCGCCGCCGACTCGCTTGGGCGCAGATAGATCGTCGTGGACTTGAGCAGCCACGGCAGCACCGCTTGCTCGAGCCGCTCCTCATAGGCGCGGCGCATCATGTCGAAAGCCTGCAGGCCGGGTCCCGCCAGGATCACATGGTGTGGGCGCAGCACGGATATCGTTGCGGCGACCGCCTCGGCCAGCGCGCGGCCTGCTTGCTGGAAGACGTGCTCGAGACGGGGATCGCCGCCCCGCGCCCGCTCGCGCAGAAGGGCCATCTGTGCCTCGGAAGGCTGTTGCGCTGCCGCCGGCGGCAGGTCGAGAAAGGTGCGGGCGTCGCGATAGAGCGCATAGTCGGCGAGATGGGCCTCGATGCAGCCGCGCTGGCCGCAGCGGCATTGCGGCCCGTTCGATCCCAGCTTGATGTGGCCGATCTCGCTGCCGGCGCCGGCGCCCCAGCGCGCTTCGCCGTCGACAACGACGCCCATGCCGACGCCGTGGCCGACCATGATCGTGGCCGAGAGGCCCTGTGCCAGGGACGGCTCCGCGGCGCAGAGAGCGAGCGCAACCGCGACAGCGTCATTCGCCATCACGACTTCGACGCCGAAGGCCTCGCGCACCGGCTTCACCAGATCGACATCCGTGATCGAGAGCGCCGGACTCCACAGGTGCCGGCCAGTGTCCGCGTTCACGATCCCTTGCAAGGCAATCCCGATTCCCAACAGGCGATTGCGCGGTGTGGCCGTCGCCTCGAGCATCGCATCGATCTGCGCAATGACGAGATCGCACAGCGCGCTTTCATCGAGAGCGCGCGTCGCGATTTCGAGCCGCGATTGCGCCAGGTCGGATCCGCTGAAATCCGCGATCAGCGTTTCGATCAGATTCATGCGCAGCGAGACTGCGATGATGCGGCCGAACTCCGGGTTCAGCGTCAGCAGCACGGCGGGCCGGCCACGGCGGCGGCTGTTCAGTCCGTCCGCATCGTCTTCGTCCGCGTCGTCGAGCCATGGCGTTGCCGCGGTCTCCGTCTCGCACAGCAACTCTTCCGCGATGAGTTTCGACGTCAGACCGGACACGGCGGCGAAACTCAATCCCGTACTCCGGGCGAGCTCCACACGCGGTAACGGCCCCTGGCGCCGCAAGACTTCGACAAGACGGCCGCGATTCGAGCCGCGGGCAGTGCTCGAGATGCGTCTCGTTGGCTCAATTTGGTCAACCATGTTGTCTCTTTTATTCATTACGTGAAGTTAATGTCGAGGGATTGAGTCGTGTTGTCGAAAAAGCACAGCTAGAAGGAGTCGTTTGCGAGCAATATTTACTATTATCATACCTCATGTACTATCTGTGCTTGAAGAAGAGGGCATTACATCCTGATTTCGATGTTTTTGCTCTGCGACATTTCTTCGCTTCATAAAGAAAATAAGGCGCAAAAGCGTGCTGAAGCCCCTTATCCGGGGTGACCAAAGGGAGGTGAACATGAACGGACCGATGACAAAATTGCTAGTGCCGTTGCTCGCGACCGCCGCGCTCGCGATGGCGACGGGGATGGCGCACGCCCAGCAGAAAAAGACCATCGCGCTGGTCACCAATGTCGCGGCCGACTTCTGGACCATCGCCGGCCGCGGCCTCGAAAAGGCGCAGAAGGAACACCCGGAATACAACATCGAACTGATCGTCACCAACGAGGGCACGGCGGCGGGCCAGCGGCGCGAGCTGGACGACCTGTTGGTGCGCGGCGTCGCCGGCATCTCCATCTCGGTCGACGATGCCCCGCACGCGACCGAACAGCTCAACAAGGTCGCGGCCAAGACGGTGCTGATCACGACCGACAGCGACGCGCCGCAGAGCAATCGTCTCGCTTATATCGGTACCGACAACGTCGCGGCCGGGCGGCAAGCCGGCGAAGAGATCAAGAAGGCGCTGCCGAACGGCGGCAAGATCGCGCTGTTCGTCGGCACGATGGATGCGGACAATGCCCGCGAACGGGTGCAGGGGATCAAGGACGCGATCGCCGGCACCAAGGTCGAACTGGTCGACGTGTTCACCGACCAGGTGGACTTCGCCAAGGCCAAGGCGAACATCGAGAACGTGCTCGTCAAATATCCCGGCATCGCGCTGTTGTCCGGCCTGTGGAGCTACGAGACACCGCTGATCTATGACGCGGTCAAGGCAGCGGGCAAGGCCGGCAAGGTGAAGATCGTCGGTTTCGACGAGGATCAGCGCACGCTGCGGGGCGTTTCCGACGGCACGATCGAGTCCACGGTGGTGCAGCAGCCGTACGAGTTCGGCTACCTCTCCGCCACCAACATCATCAAGACGCTGAACGGCGACAAGTCCTGGATCCCGGCGGGCGGCAAGCTGATCGTGCCGACCAAGGTGATCAGCAAGTCCAACGTCGCGGCATTCACCGCAGATCTGAAGAGCCTCCTGAAGAAGTGACTTTCAGCGCCCGGCGGCCGCACGGCCGCCGGGCGTCGCACGGGAGGAAATGAATGGTGGAAATCCTGTTCGAGCTCGCCGGGATCAGCAAGTCCTATCCCGGGGTCATGGCCCTCGACGACGTCAGCCTGCGTGTCTACCGCGGCGAGGTGCTGGGCCTGATCGGCGAGAACGGCGCCGGCAAATCGACGCTGATGCGCGTGCTGGGTGGGGTGATCGCGCCGAGCGAGGGCGTGATCCGCATCGGCGGCACCGACCACGCCCGCTTGACGGTGAACGAGGCGACGCAAGCCGGCATCGCCTTCGTGCACCAGGAGCTGAACCTTTTCGAAAATCTCGACGTCGCCGCGAACGTCTTCATAGGACGCGAGAGGCTCGTCGGCGGCCCGCTGAAGCTGGTGGACAACGCGCAGATGCGCGCCCGCGTGACGCCGCTGCTGGAGCGGCTGGGCGCCGATTTCGCGCCGGACACGCTGGTCGACGACCTCTCGATCGCCGAGCGTCAGATGGTGGAGATCGCCAAGGCGCTCTCGATCGACGCCCGCGTGATCATCATGGACGAGCCGACCTCCAGCCTGACGATTTCGGAGACCGAGCGGCTGCTGGAGGTGATTGCCGATCTGAGGGCGCACGGCATCTCGGTGATCTACATCTCTCACCGGCTCACCGAGATCATGACCTGCGCCGATCGCGTCGTGGTGCTGCGCGACGGGCGCACGGTCGGGGAGCTGACGCGCGATGCGCTGAGTCATGCCGCAATGATCCGGCTGATGATCGGCCGCGACCTGAAAGCGCTGCATTCGCCGCCGAAGCGGCCGCCGCAGCCGGGCGGCTGCGACATCGTCGGACTCGTGACATCGGCCTTTCCCGATCGGCAGATTGATCTGTCCGTGCGGCACGGCGAGATATTGGGCCTTGCAGGACTCGTGGGTGCGGGGCGCACCTCGCTTGCCCGCGCCGCCTTTGGCATCGACCCGCTGCTGGGGGGCGAGATCAGGATCGACGACGCGCCGGTCGATGTCGCATCGCCGCGCGACGCGATCAGGCAAGGCATCTATCTGATGCCGGAGGACCGCAAGAAATCCGGGCTCGTGCTGGAGTTGCCGATCCGGGAGAACGTGACGCTCGCCAGCCTGCTGAATTATGCGCGGATGTGGCTGGTCAGTGGTCCGGCCGAGCGCAAGGTCGCGAAGGAGCAGGTGAGGCGCCTCTCCATCAAGGTGCCGAGCATCGATACGGAGGCCGTGACGCTCTCCGGCGGCAATCAGCAAAAGGTCGTGCTGGGCAAGTGGCTTTCGATGCAGCCGCGCGTGATGTTCTTCGACGAGCCGACGCGCGGCGTCGATGTCGGTGCCAAGAGCGAGATCTACGCGCTGATGCGCGAGCTCGCCGACCAGGGCGTCGCGATCGTGATGATCTCTTCGGACATGGAGGAGGTCATAGGCGTCTCCGACCGGATCGCGGTGATGCATGAAGGGAGCGTCAGCGGTGTGCTGGAGCGCCCGCAGTTCAGCGAATACAACGTGTTGCAGCTTGCCATCGGCCATGCGCTGGACACCGTGGAAGCGGCCGCGCCATGATCAGGAAAGAACTCGGCCTGGCTCTGCTGCTGGTGGTGATCTCCGCGATCACGGGCGCGATCAATCCGGCCTTCCTGTCGCTGGTGAACCTGTTGAACATGGCCAATCTGATCGGTCTGTTCGGCGTGTTCGCGCTGGGCGAGGGGCTCGTGATCATCACCGGCGGCATCGACCTCTCGCTCGGCTCGATGTTCGCGCTGCTCGGCGTCATCTTCATCGATCTTCTGACGACGTATGAGGTGCCCTGGCCCCTGGCGCTGCTGGCCGTGTTGCTGGGCGGCCTTGCGCTGGGAGGAATTCAGGGCTTCCTCGTCACCCGGCTGAAGATGCAGCCCTTCATCGTGACGCTGTGCGGGTTGCTGATCTATCGCGGCGCCGCGCGCTACTATACGAGCGACTCGACGCGCGGCTTCGGCTACGGCGACGAGGCCGGGACGCTGAGCAGCATTGCCTCCGGCCACGTGGCGGGCATCCCGAACACCTTCATCCTTCTGATCATCCTCGCGCTCGTCCTCGGCGTGCTGCTGCACCGCTCGGTCTACGGGCGCTGGCTCTATGCCGTCGGCAAAAACGAGGAAGCCGCGCGCTTCTCCGGCATCAACACGAATCTCGTGATCGCGACCGCCTACATCATCAGCGGCGGGCTCGCCGGCGTTTCAACGGTCCTGTTCGTGTTCTACACGAACTCGGTCTCGCCGAGCTCGTTCGGCAATTTCTACGAGCTCTACGCGATCGCGGCTGCCGTTCTCGGCGGGTGCAGCCTGCGCGGCGGCGAGGGCTCCATTCTCGGCATCGTGCTGGGGACTGCGCTGCTGCAGGTGCTGCAGAACCTCGTCAACATCCTCGGCATCCCCAATTCCCTGAACTTCGCGGTGATGGGGACGGTGATTCTGATCGGCGTGCTGGCGGATCAGCAATTGCAGGCGCGTCGGCGGCGCAAGGTGGCGCTGGCCAGCGTCGCACGCACCACGCCGCGATCCGCACCTCTGCAAGGACAGACGAGCGCACCGCTGCGCGGCGCGGCCGTGGTGCCGACGCATACGAGCGATCAGACGTGACAGGCATAAGGCCGCTTCGTCAGCGGCCGGCTGGGGGAGGGAATGCGTCCTGGGCTCGTGGGCTTCGGGCAAGGACGTAAGGCAAAAGGGACAAAGCCCAAGACGCGGAGGACGACGAAAATGTTGCGCAGGTTAGTAAGCACTGCACGTGTGTGCGGTGTCGGGATTGCTTTGTCATCGCTGTGGGGTGGCGGGGTCCATGCGGCCGATCTTGTAACGAAAGCTGCGCCCGTTCCGTATGCAGAAACCGACGACATCTGGACGCGGCCGTATCTGTTCGGCGATCTCGGCAGGACGCAGTTGAAGGAGCGGGGCATCGAGCTGGGTCTGACGTTGGGTAACGAATCTGTCGGCAACCTCACGGGTGGAAGCAAGAACACGGCGGCGAACGCCGGTCAGTTGTGGTTCGGCGCGAAGTTCGACATGGCGAAGCTCGCCGGCATCCAGGGTGGCACGGTCGGCCTGACGCTGGTCGATCGCTTCGGCCGCAATCTGAATGATCAGGCGGGTATTCCCGCCTTGCAGCTGACCAACGAAGTGTTCGGCCGCGGCAACATTCTGCGCCTGACGCAGCTCTACTACTCGCAGAAGCTTTTCGATGACCGCCTCGAACTCAAGGGCGGCCGTCTGCCCGTCGGCTCCGATTTCTTCTTCGGCCTGTGCGAGTTCATCAACCTGACCTTCTGCGGCGGCCAGCCCGGCAACATCCAGGGCGGCTACATCTACAACTGGCCGGTGAGCCAATGGGCCGGTGTCGTCCACTACAAGATCGCGCCGGAATTCACGATCTCGGTCGGCGTCTACGACGCCAACCCGAACTATTTGACGACGGACGATCCCACCACCTACTTCCTGCCGGGCGTCCCGCGCTCAAATCCCGCCAGCGGCGTGCTGGTGCCCGTGGAGCTGGTCTGGGCGCCGAAGGGGCCGTTGAACGGGACCTGGCGATTCGGCGGCTGGTACGACAACGCATCGACCATCGATGGCGGCCTTCCCGGTATCGTCTCCACCATCCCAGGCATTGGAGGCGTCCCGGATCAAAATCTCGGGGATCAACGCGGCCGCTACGGCATCTACGAGTCCATCCTTCAGCGCCTGACCGTGGACGGTCCCGGCGCGCAGGGTTGGTACACCTTCCTCAATACGACCGTCGCCGATCACCGGACGTCGTTTCAGGACTACCAGGTCGCCCTGGGCTTCCGGCATACTGGAACGTTCACCTGGCGTCCCCAGGACGAAGTCGGCTTTGCGGTCGGCACGACCCACGTGAATTCGGCGGCCCTCAGCCCCAACGCCGGCGGCAACGAAGTGCCGCTCGAAGTCTGGTACGGATGGCAGGCGACCGGCTGGCTGAACCTCAAGTTCGACGCGCAATACGTGATCAATCCCGGCGGGCGCGGCTACAACGCCGCGGGCCTGAAGACCGACAATGCCGTGGTTCTGGGTATGCGCACCGAGGTTCACTTCTGATGTGACGCAAACCTCTCGACGCGTGAGCTGAACAAAACAAACGGCCCGGTCGCGGTGGCGACCGGGCCGTTTCCGTTTGGCGCGACGTTCACGCTGTCCATGATTGCGTTGGATGCCATTTCGCGACCGGGGGCATGCAAGACGGCAGCTGGGCAGAGGGCGCAGCGCACTGGATATCGTTATGATGTCCTCCGCTTGATCGGCGTCAGCCCAAGCAGCGCGTTGTCGCTGCAGGCAATGCTCGTCCGCCCATTCGTCCAAGCAAGGTGTGAAGGCAGCGCATGCTTCGCGCATGCGCGAGTGTCTCAACACGCGCACGAATACGAGCGCCTTCACTCAGGAGCGCTGCAGCTGAGGTCGTGTCGATTCGTTCGTTGTCGTCAGCCTGTTCACTGCACGGCTGCCGTCAGTGCAGTCGCGTGCGCGCGTTGAGAAGCATTGCGCACAAATTTCTGTTCGCCTGTTTTGAAACGACAGGAGTGTTGCCCGAGTGCACTAGGCGCCGCGGTTCCGCAGTCCGTACAACCACCGGGTGAATGGCCATTGGCCGGAATTTTGGAAGTCTGAGGAAGTCATGAAAACGAAACTTGCAGCCGCCGCTCTTCTTCTTGCGTCGACGAGCCTGAGCTTTGCGGCTGACCTGGCCGTCAAGGCCCCTTATGCCCCCGCCGCCGTGTGGTCGTGGACCGGCTTCTATCTCGGCGGCCATGTCGGCGCCGGTTGGGGCACCACGGAATCCAGCCTGTCTTCGATCAACGGCGCGCTCGGCGCGGTTCCCGTCGGCACGGCGCTCGCGCAGAACAGCCGCAGCGGTTTCCTGGGCGGCGGTCAGGTCGGTTACAACTGGCAGAGCGGCTGGGTCGTGTTCGGTGTCCAGGGTGACATCTCCGGAATGGACGTGAAGGGCTCGACGACGTGCGTCGGCTTTGTGACCTGCACCACGAAGAACGACTGGCTGGCAACCGTCACGGGCCGCATCGGTGGTGTCGTGGCTGATCGCACGCTGGTTTACGCGAAGGGCGGTGCGGCCTGGATGCACTCCAGCGATTCGATCGGCGTTCCGGGCGTGTTCGAGTCGCGCTCGAGCACGACGCCGCTCGGCTGGGTGCTCGGCCTCGGCGCCGAATATGCGTTCGACCACAATTGGAGCGCCTTCGTCGAATACAACTACATCGAGTTCGAGAAGAAGACCGTCGCCTGGGATTTGTCGCCGCTGGTCGGCGGTGGCACGGCGATTGCGAACGTCGACATCAAGAACAAGCTGTCGATCGCCAAGATCGGCGTGAACTACAAGTTCGGCGGCCCGGTCGTCGCGCGCTACTGATCTTCTGAAGTATCTGTTCCAGTCGAAACTGGGCCCGGCCGCGACAAGCGGTCGGGCTTTTTTCGTTCGCATCCGCTGAAGGTCAGCCCGTAGTTGAGCCCTAGCGAAACCCATCGCTTCCCTGTCCCCGCTCTTCCCGCGACTATCGCGAAACACCCGTCAATCCCTCTCGATAAAAATATTCCACTTTCCCGAATTTCGGATTTATGGCATAGGGTGCTCATCCCGGCCCCTGCCAGAGGGGCGCTTCGCGATCGTCACGAGATGCGGGCCGGGGTGCGGTGGACGCGGCAGCGCCGGCGCGAAGGCGATGACAGGGCGGCAACCCGTGAGTCATGCGCGACGCGATACGACACGGCGCCGTCAGAGCGGCCAGGCTGGATATCGGGGGCGAGCACACGCGAGCCTTCGATGCTTCCGGCAGGGCCGTCCGCGGACGGAGAAGTCGTGTGGTCCCGACGCCCGGGGTTCTGGCGTCAAGCCTCGCGGTGATGTGGCGGCCCAACCGGGCGCGCACGTCGATCAGCCGCGACGGCGACGGGGGCAATAGTGCAACGCTCCCCGAGGAGAGCACGAAGGACACCGTTAAAACCATCCGCGCAGGGAAGGCCGGGCGACCGGCATCACCTGGGATCCACCCCGTGTGCATCTTTTGTTGTGCACGGATCTGCGGGTGCCACCGGCGCCCGGCCTTCCCTGCGTCCTCTGGCCTCCAGGGGCGAACAACCACAGCAAGACCCGGGCGAAACGTGCCGCGGGATCGCGGAGGTGTACCTGCGATGGAGAGAGCGGATTGCGAGAGCAACCTGGTGCCGCATATTCCGTCATTGCGAGCGCAGCGAAGCAATCCAGACCGTCACTGCGGAAAGATTCTGGATTGCTTCGCTGCGCTCGCAATGACGACCGGGCGGACGATGGGCCTCAAGCGCGAATCGAAAAGGCCCGGTCGCCATCAGCGACCGGGCCTTGTTCGTTCGAATCTGCTCGCGTGCTTACGCGGCGGTCGAAGCCTTCCGCGCAGCCTTCTCGGCGGCGGCGGCCGCTTCGTCCTTGCGGATCTCGGAGAGCTTCTTCTGCACCTGCTCCGAGAAGATGTACTGCGCCGGGCGCTGCTTCGACATGTCGATCTCCGGCGCCATCGGGCCCGAAGTCTTGATGCCGCGCAGCGACACCCACATCGCCTTCAGCGGGTTGTTGAGCGCTGCGGTCGCCGCCGTCGGCTCGTAGCCGCAATGGGCCATACAGTCGGCGCACTTCTCGTACTTGCCGGTGCCGTAGGTTTCCCAATCGGTGGTGTCCATCAGCTCCTTGAAGGTCTTGGCGTAGCCTTCACCGAGCAGGTAGCAGGGCTTCTGCCAGCCGAAGATGTTGCGCGCGGGCATGCCCCAGGGCGTGCACTCGTATTCCTGGTTGCCAGCGAGGAAGTCCAGGAACAGGCCGGAGTGCATGAAGTTCCACTTCTTGCCCTTGCCCATCGCGAAGACGTCGCGGAACAGCTTCTTGGTCTTGGTGCGGTTCAGGAAGTGCTCCTGGTCCGGCGCGCGCTCATAGGCGTAGCCCGGCGACATCGAGACGCCGACACCGAGTTCGACGGTGAGGTCGAGGAACTTCGCGATCTCCTCGGCCGGGTGGCCGTCGAAGATGGTGGCGTTGACGTTGACGGTGAAGCCGCGCGCCTTGGCCGCCTTGATCGCGGAGACGGCGCGATCGAACACGCCCTTCTGCGACACGGCCTTGTCGTGGTGGTCCTTCAGGCCGTCGAGATGCACGGAGAAGAACAGGTACGGCGAGGGCTCGAACAGGTCGAGCTTCTTCTCGAGCAGCAGCGCGTTGGTGCAGAGCGAGACGAACTTCTTGCGCTCCACGAGGCCGCGCACGATCTCGCCGATCTCCTTGTGGATCAGCGGCTCGCCGCCGGGAATCGCCACCATCGGCGCGCCGCACTCGTCGGCGGCGTCCCAGCACTCCTGCGCCGTCATACGGCGGTTCAGGATCGCGTCGGGATAGTCGATCTTGCCGCAGCCGACGCAAGCGAGGTTGCAGCGGAACAGCGGCTCCAGCATCAGCACGAGCGGGTAGCGCTTGCGGCCAAGCAGTTTCTGCTTGAGCAAATAGCCGCCGATACGCATTTCCTTGAAGAAGGGGATTGCCATTACACGTTTCTTTCTGGGCTTGAAATTCGGGTGGGGTCAGCTCGCAGCCAGTTGGGCCGGAAGCCGGAATTCGATGTTTTCCTCGCGACCGGGGAGCACCTGGACCTTGACCGGTCCGATCCGCCGCATCGCTTCGATCACGTCATCCACGAGTACCTCAGGCGCCGAAGCGCCGGCCGTGACGCCGACAGTCCTGGCATCTTTCAACCACGCCGGATTGAGCTCGCTGCCGTCGGCAATCAAATAACTCGCGACGCCGGCTTCAGTGCCGATTTCGCGGAGCCGGTTCGAATTCGAGCTATTGGCGGCGCCCACCACCAAGATCACGTCGACCAGCTTGCTCAAGTCCCTTACCGCAGATTGGCGGTTCTGTGTCGCATAGCAGATATCCCGGATATCCGGACCTTGAATATCTGTAAAGCGGGCCTGGAGGGCGGCGATGATGTCCCTGGTGTCGTCGACCGACAGGGTGGTCTGGGTGATGTAGGCCACTGGCCGATCCGCCGGCAGCGTCAGGGCGTTAACCTCTTGAACGCTTTGAACTAGCAGCACGGGCCCCGGAACCTGGCCCATCGTGCCCTCGACCTCGGGGTGCCCGGCATGGCCGATCAGGATCAGGGTGCGCCCCTTGGTGATGTAGCGCTTCCCCTGATTGTGAACTTTCGTGACCAGCGGGCAGGTGGCATTGAGCACCGGGAGGTCACGGGCGGCGGCCTCTTCCTCAACGCTCCGGGCCACGCCATGGGCGCTGAAAACGGTCACCGCGCCGGGCGGAACCTCGGAGAGTTCCTCGACGAAAATGGCGCCTTTGTCCTTCAGGCTCTCGACAACGTATTTGTTATGCACGATCTCGTGGCGCACGTAGACCGGCGGGCCGTACTTCTGCAGGGCCCGTTCCACGATTTCGATCGCACGCACCACCCCCGCACAGAAGCCGCGCGGCTGCGCCAGATAAACTTCCATAGGACGCCCATCACGCAAGTTGCATCAATCCGCTTTGTTAGTCCCCGGCGGCACCCCGATACTGACCAATGAGTTGCAAATCCCGCACCACTGGTTCGCGCACACGGTAACCACCCACCCCAACGGGGCTCCGGCGCAGGGAGGCACAGCGCTTTGTGTCAAAAAATCGGCAGAAAGGAAAGAACAGATGAAACCCTGGTTCTCTGCCCGATCACTTTTGCGGTACCATAGTATAGAATTTGGGGCGGGCAAAAGGGCGACATTTGTGCTCACCCCTTCGTCACTTTCCCGCCTCAACTCCCCGGCTATACCGACCGCCCCGCATGATTTTGCCGCGGTCTGCCGCCGTTTACCTCGAACCTTGTTGCGGCGAGACCCACTCAAAACAGCAATAGGTTTCGCCCGGGAACTCCGATAAACAGCGGGCGTTTCCGGCAAGCTGTTAACCGCAGAAAGAAAAGAAGTGCTGCAAAGCGTAGTCGTTGCCATCGTCAGGGCCTGCACCCGGTTTGCCTCCCTCGTCGTCGTTCTCGGGCTCCTGCTGTCGGTGGGGGCTGGCTATTACGCGGCTCGGCACTTCGCCATCAACACCGACATCAATTCGCTGATTTCCCAGAATCTCGACTGGCGCCAGCGCGACCAGCAGTTCGACCGCGCCTTCGACCGCGACGCGACGATTCTCGCGGTCGTCGAGGCCAAGACGCCGGAGATGACGACCGCCGCGGCGGATGCGCTCTACGCGAAGCTCAAAGACGACAAGACCAATTTCGTGTCGATACAGCAGCTCGGCACCGGCGAGTTCTTCGAGCGGAACGGCCTGTTGTTCCTGCCGACCGAAGAGGTTGCCAAGGCTACCAGTCAGTTCGAATCCGCAGCGCCCCTGATCGAGATCATGGCGGGCGATCCCTCGATCCGCGGCCTGACCGGCGCGCTCGAGACCGGGCTTGCCGGCGTCAAGCGGGGACAGGTGAAGCTCGACGGCACCGAGCGGCCCTTCAACCAGATCGCGCAGACCGTCGAGACCGTGCTCAACAAGGGCAATGCGAGCTTCTCCTGGCGCGAGCTGGTCAGCGATGAGCCGCTGAAGGATTCCGACAAGCGCGCCTTCATCGAGTTCAAGCCGATCCTCGACTACAACGCGCTGGAGCCCGGCAAGGACGCCACCGACGCGATCCGCAAGGCTGCAGCGGATCTGGATTTTCCGACCAAGTTTCAGGCGCGGGTACGCCTGACCGGCCCGGTGCCGATCGCGAACGAGGAATACGCCACCGTTCAGGAAGGTGCCGTCGTCAACGGCATCGGCACGGTCCTCGTCGTGCTGCTCATCCTGTGGCTGGCGCTGCATTCGGCCAAGATCATCTTCGCGGTCTTCATCAATCTGTTCGTCGGCCTTGCGATCACGACGGCCGCCGGCCTCATGATGGTCGGATCGTTCAATCTGCTGTCGATCGCGTTTGCCGTTCTGTTCGTCGGCCTCGGCGTCGATTTCGGCATCCAGTACAGCGTCCGCTATCGCTCGGAGCGCTACAAGCACAACGACCTGACAGGTGCACTGGTGCTGGCAGCGAAGCGCTCGGCGGTGCCGCTGTCGCTCGCCGCGATGGCGACCGCGGCCGGCTTCCTCTGCTTCATGCCGACCGACTACAAGGGCATCGCCGAGCTCGGCCAGATCGCCGGCGTCGGCATGCTGGTGGCGTTCATCTCGTCGATCACCGTGCTGCCGGCCATGCTCAAGCTGCTCAACCCGCCCGGCGAGAAGGAGCCGGTCGGCTACGCTTTCCTCGCGCCGCTCGATCACTTTCTGGAGAAGCACCGCGTGCTGGTCGTGGGCGGCACGCTGCTGCTCGCGCTCGCCGGCCTGCCGCTGCTCTACTTCATGAAGTTCGACTTCAACCCGATGAACCTGCGCAATCCGCACGCCGAGTCGATCGCGACCTTCCTCGACCTGCGCAAGGATCCCAACACCGGTGCCAATGCCATCAACGTGATGACCACCTCGGAAGAGCAGGCGAGGGCGGTCGAAGCCAAGCTGGAGAAGGTGCCCGAGGTGCTCAGGGTGATGTCGCTGGACAGCTTCGTGCCCCAGGATCAGCAGCCGAAGCTGAAGCTGATCGCACAGGGCGCCAAGGTGCTGAACCCCGCGCTCAACCCCGATCAGATCGACGCGGCGCCGACGGACCAGGAGAATGTCGAGGCGCTGAAATCCTCGGTCGAGAATCTGCGCCGGACCGCCGGTGACGCGAAGGGGCCGGGCGCCACCGCCTCGCGCCGGCTGGCGGACGCGCTCGAGAAGCTCGCCAAGGGCGATGAGGCCACGCGCAACAAGGCGCAGGACGTGTTCGTCACGCCGATGAAGATCGTGTTCGACCAGCTCAGGAACGCGATGCAGGCAGGTCCCGTGACCCTGGCTTCACTGCCGCCCGATCTCGTCAGCGCCTGGAAGAGCAAGGATGGCGTCATCCGCGTCGAGGCGCTGCCCAAGGGCGATCCCAACGACAACGACACGCTGCGCAAATTTGCGGCGGCGGTGCTCGCGGCCGAGCCGACCGCGATCGGCGGACCGGTCTCAATCCTAAAGTCCGGCGACACCGTGGTGAAGGCGTTCATCCACGCCGGCATCTACGCGCTGCTGGTGATCGGCCTGCTGCTCTGGATCACGTTGCGGCGCTTCGTCGACGTGCTGATGACGCTGGTGCCACTGCTGGTGGCCGGCGCGGTGACGCTCGAGATCTGCGTGTTGATCGGCCTGCCGCTCAACTTCGCCAATATCGTCGCGTTCCCGCTGCTGCTCGGCGTCGGCGTCGCCTTCAAGATCTATTATGTCGTGGCCTGGCGCTCGGGCAGAACAAACCTGCTTCAGACCAGCCTCACGCGAGCAATCTTCTTCAGCGCGCTGACGACGGCGACCGCGTTCGGCAGCCTGTGGCTGTCGAGCCATCCCGGCACGTCCAGCATGGGCAAGCTGCTCGCACTCTCGCTCGTGACGACGCTTGCCGCGGTGCTGCTGTTCCAGCCGGCCCTAATGGGTAAACCCCGCAATCTCAGGGAGTAGGCAGATGTCGCCGACGGGATCGGCGGCACCCTTCTGACCGGGCTTGGTCGCGCCGGCGGCTTTCGGGGCTGCTGCGGGCGGAGGCGGAGGCACGGTTGCGCCCGTCGTTCCCTGAGCTGTCGTCGTTCCCTGGGCTTTGGGCGCCGCGCCTGCGGACTTCGGCGCGCCCTTGGCCATCGCATTGGCGGTGCTCAAGGGGATCGGCGGGCCGACCCGCGTCCAGGTCTCGCCGCCGCAGAGGAAGCCCATCACGCAGCCCTTGATCTCAAGCTGATCGGAACCAGCCGGCGTGATGGTCGCGCTGTAGAGCTGGCCATCCTTGGCATTGTAGACCTGCCCCTCCCACTGATCGACGCCGGGCTTCTTCTTCATGTCGATCAGGGTCGCCATGCCCAGCGTCGCCCTGTTCTTTTTCGAGGCATCGGGATTGTTCTCGTCACGGCCGCCGGGCTGCTTTTCCCAGGAAACGGCGCCCCACATGCTGCCATTGCACTGGGCGACACGGATGTTGGCGACGCCATCGGCGACCCGCCAGTCGCCGGTGGGATCGGCGGCGAGCGCCGGGGTCAGGCAGGTGTAACCGCCAGCCAGTATAATTCCGGTGTAAAGGGCCAAACGCATGAGTGTTCCTTGGCAGTGCAACATGATCTAAAAGCTGTGCTTGCGAAGATGGTCCGAAAAAGGGCAAAAGGCCGCACAGACCGTTTTCAGTAACGGTCCGTTTTCAGTTGACGAGACGGCCCTCAACCGAAGTATGTAACGGATGCACAGTTCAAATCCAGACATGTCTCAGCTGTTCGCGGACCGTCAGGCCCAGCGCAGTGCTCTGCATAATCGGTATCTGAACGAGCAGTTCGTCCGGGTCCTCAAGACCATCGGCTACGACGTCGGCTTCCAGAAGGGGCAGGGGCAGTACCTCTACGACCGCGAGGGGGCGCGCTATCTCGACCTGCTGTCCGGCTTCGGCGTGTTTGCGATCGGGCGCAATCATCCGGTCATGCGCGAGGCGCTCAAGAGCGTGCTCGATGCCGACCTGCCCAACCTCGTCCAGTTCGACGTCTCCGTGCTCGCCGGCGTGCTGGCCGAGCGCCTGCTGAAATACGTCCCCTATCTCGACAAGGCCTTCTTCGCCAATTCCGGCGCCGAATGTGTCGAAGCTGCGATCAAGTTCGCGCGTGGCGCGACCGGGCGTCCCGGCATCGTCTATTGCGCCCACGGCTATCACGGCCTGACCTACGGCGCGCTGTCGCTCACGGGTGATTCGAACTTCCGCACCGGCTTCGAGCCGCTGCTGCCGGGCTGCACCTCGATCCCGTTCAACGACCTGGCCGCGCTCGAGAAGGCACTGGCCTCGCGCGAGGTCGCGGCGTTCATCGTCGAGCCGATCCAGGGCAAGGGCGTCAACATGCCCACCGACGAGTTCCTGCCCGGCGCCGCCGCGCTCTGCAAGAAATACGGCACGCTGTTCGTCGCCGACGAGATCCAGACCGGCATGGGTCGCACCGGCCGCTTCCTCGCGGTCGAGCACTGGAACGTCGAGCCCGACATGGTGCTGCTGTCGAAGTCGCTCTCGGGCGGCCACGTGCCGGTGGGCGCAGTGCTGACGCGCAAGGCCATCTTCGACAAGATTTTTAATCAGATGGACCGCGCCGTGGTGCACGGTTCGACCTTCTCCAAGAACGACCTCGCGATGGCCGCGGGCATCGCCACGCTTGACGTCATGGAGTCCGAGAAGTTGATCGAGTCCGCTGCCAAGCGCGGCGCCGAGCTGCGTCTCGCGCTGACGCGCATGGTGCCCGGCTACGAGCTGCTGAAGGAAGTGCGCGGCAAGGGCCTGATGATCGGTATCGAGTTCGGCCCGCCGAAGTCGCTGCGCCTCCGCGCCTCCTGGAACGTGCTGGAAGCCGCCAACAAGGGCCTGTTCTGCCAGCTCATCACCGTGCCGCTGTTCAAGGATCACAAGATCCTGACGCAGGTCGCCGGCCACGGCAGCCACACCATCAAGCTGCTGCCGCCGCTGACGATCACCGAAGAAGACTGCACCTGGATCGAGAAGGCGTTCGACGACGTCATCGCCGGCAGCCACAAGGTCCCCGGCGCGATCTGGTCGCTCGGCAAGACGCTGGTGGACAACGCGGTGCGGCGGTCGGCCTGATTTTCTGCCGACTGCGTCGATCAGCAACGCCCGGCGTAGTTCCAGACGTGAAGCATATTCAGCGTGATCAGGCCGGCAAAGCCGGCAACGACCGACAGCAGCGCGAACCAAATCCATTGCTTGCGCTCCTTGAAGGCCAGCAATGCAGCGCAGCCCGCCGCGAACATCGACGGGAGCGTCGCGCAGATAATCAGTGACGGAACCATGTCTGTCCTCCCAGTTGGAGCTGCAATCTGCCGGATTGCGCTCGCGAGGACTGTGAGAGGCGTCACCTCTGAACCATGGCGCGGAGCTTCGCCCGCTGCCGGCCATTACCCCTCCACATTCGCCTTCATCGCCGCCTCGAACTTGTCGACGAACTCGGCGAGCTCGTCGGCGCCGATATCGCTGACGGCCCAGAAGTTCAGGCCGCGATTGCTCCAGCGGCGGCAGTTGAAGCCCTGCATGGTCTCGGTCTTCGGCGTGCGATATTCCGTGTTCGATGTCTGCGACACGAACAGATTGACCACGTGCTGCCGGCGCTTGTAGACGACCGCGCCGATGGCGCGCGCGTCGATGTAGTCGAGCCGGCCGCCGACCAGCGTAAAGCCCTGCGCGGTGAGATCGATCACCGGCGGGGCGACGTCGAGCTTGCCGTTGAACCACGGCTTGACCGTGTGCTGATCGGTCGAGACCACGTCGGTGAGGTGGCCGGCCTGGAGCGAGCGCAGATGGGCGGAGACGACCTCCGACAGGATGCGCTGCTGGTCGTCCTGGCGCAGCACCAATGCGACGACGCCGGACGCGGCGAGCGCCGAGACGGCCGATCCCATCGCAAAGCCGCGCAGCACGGAGCGGCGCGACGGCTGCTGGCGCTGGGCCTGCGGCAGAGAGGCTTCGATACGAGCGCGCAGGCTCGCCGGCGCGGTGTAGCGCAGATTGGTGTCAGCGAGCACGCGCTGCATCTCGCGCTGCGCCGCGAACTCGGCTGCGCAATCTGGGCAGCTCGCGATATGCGCTTCGACATCGCGCGCGTGGCCGGCATCAAGCTCGTTGTCGAGCAGCGCGTGAAGCAGGATCCTTGCTTCGTCGCAGGTCATTTCGCTTGCTCCTCTTCCGCCGTCCAGGCCGCGCGCAGCATGGCGCGGGCGCGGGCGAGGCGGGACATCACGGTGCCGACGGGGGCGCCGACGGCCTCGGCGATTTCACGATAGGACAGGTTGTTGATCTCCCGCAGCACGAACGTCTCCCTGAATGGTTCGGCGAGCGCGTCGATGAGCTTGCGGATCGCGCCGGCATCGCGGCTGCGCAGCACTTCGGTTTCCGGGCTCGCCTCGCTCTCCTGCCAGATCGGCGTCTGCTCGGCGGCGCCGGGCGTATCCTCGATTGCGCTCGGCCGGTGTGCGCGCCTTGCATATTCGGCGTTGCAGACGTTGCGCAGGATCGCGAACAGCCAGGGCTTCATCGCCGGGCCGCGGTAGCTGTCGAAATGCTTCAGCGCGCGCAGATAGCATTCCTGCACCGCATCCTCGGCGTCGGAGGCATCGCGCAGCAAATAGCGCGCGAGCGTGTAGACGTCGTCGAGATAGGGCAGCGCCGCCTCGCGGAAGCGCTGTGCCTTCTGCAGATCGTCGTTGACGGGCATCGCTCCTCGCTTTGCCTCTGTTTCTTCTTTTGCCGTGATCGAAGCCGCACGTGCCCGGCCGGCGTGGGACCACCGGCCGGGCAGGACGTTGATGCCTTGGTTGGAGACGTTACTCAACCTTGATCATCCCCGTCATGTGCGGGTGCAACGAACAAAAATACTTGTAGTCTCCCGCATTGGTGAAAGTGAACGAGAACTTGTCGTCGGTGTCCAGGGTCTTGGACCTGAACTTGCCGGCCGACACCACGGTATGGGGGATGTCGTCCCGGTTGGTCCAGGTCACGGTGGTGCCGACCTTGATCTTGAGCTCGGGCGGCTGGAAGACGAAATTGTCGATATGGATTTCCATGTCGTCGGCGCGGGCGCTTGTTGCGGGCAACAGGAGGGCCGCGACCACGGCGACACCGAAGTCGCGGCGATTGAGCTTGTTCATTGTCAGATTCCGTTCAACCTTAGCCCTGGAGCGGCGTGTCGATGATCGCGAGCCGCTGCTCGTTCTGCTTGAAGTTGACGCTGGCAACGCCGAGCATGGAGCGCAGTCGTGCGTCCTCGACCTTCATCGGGCCGGGCGAGGGCGCAGCGCCCGGCGCCGGCTGCGGGAAGGCGGTTGATCGCGCGGTGTGGAAGGTGACATTGCCCTCGACCTTCTGCATCACCTGATGGATGTGCCCGTTCAGCACGGTGACCGAGCCGAAGCCCTTGACGTATTCCAGCGCACGGCCGCCGTCCTCGGTGCCCCATCCCCATTCGGGATAGACGGTCCAGAGCGGAATATGCGCGAACAGGACGACAGGCGTCGATTTCGACTTGCCGCGCAGATCGTCCTCGAGCCAGGCGAGCTGCTCGGCGCCGAGATTGCCGAGCCCGCCGGCCTTGAGGTCGACGACGTTGACGAGACCGATGAAGTGCACGCCGCCGGCGTCGAACGAATACCAGCCCGCGCCCTTGGTGCCGCGGCCGTAGCGCTCGCGATAGAGCTTCACCTCCTCGTCGATGAAGTCGTGCTCGCCGGGCACGTAATGCACGTCCAGCTTGGTCTGGGAGATGATGCGCTCGGCATTGTCAAACTCGGCGGCTTTCGACAGATGGGTGATGTCGCCGGTGTGGATCATGAACGAGGGTTTTGCCGGCATCGCGTTGATCTTGTTGACGGCTTCCTCAAGCGTGCCGAGCGCGTTGGGATTGGCCGGCTTGTCGAAGCCGACATGGCTGTCGCTGATCTGCAGGAAGGTCATGCCGGGCGTGGCCGCCGTCGCGGCTTGCGCGGAATCGATGATGCCGAGCGAGCGCGGCACGCCGCCCGTGACGGTCCAGAGCACCCCGGTGCCGGCCCAGGTCATGCATTCCAGCACTTTGCGGCGGCTGACGCCGTCGTCCCCGTGATCGTGTCCGCTCATCGCATCTCTCCACGCCGCCCGGAATTGGGCTTCGGGGAGGTGATCCGGGGAGGGGGGGACTTATTCCCGGACGGGATGACGTTTTCGTGAGGGGCGATCTCGTGTCCCGGACGCGCTGCAACGCGGAGCGTTGCTGCGCAGAGCCGGGACCCAGAAAGCCGGACTGTGCGCGGTGAGATGGGCCCCGGCTCAGCAGCGCATCACTGCGTGCTGCGCTGCGTGCGGGGCACGAGAGCTATCTTGCGAACTCGCGCACCGCTTCCACCACAGCTGCCGGCACTTCCTGCGCCACACAATGCCCGGCCCCTTCGAAGACCAGCGTGCCGACGCGAGGAATCAGCGCGACCGCGCGCGCCGCCATCTCCTTGTAGACCGGCCACGACTTCGCGGCGGTCGTGACGCGCACGGGACAATCGATTTCGGCAAGCGCTGTGAACGGATTGCCGCGGGCATCGCCGACGTAGACCTGCGTCATCGCCTCGTAGATCGGGCGCAGCATCGCCGCCTCGATCTCGGGCGTGCAGCAGAGCCGGACCCGGCCATCATCGAGCGGCACGAAGCCGTGGCGCACATAGGCCCACAGCGAGGTCTCGGTCCATTCCGCAAATGTCGGCGATGTGCGGTAGCGTTCGAAGACGGCGTCGGCACTGTCGAACTCGGCCCGGCGGCGCAGCGCGCCCTGGACTTGCAACAGGGATTCCTCGCTCAATGCTTCAGAACGTGCCGCGCGCGGATCCATGATGGTCGGCTCCATCACGAACAGGCGCGTGAAACGCCCGGGCAGTAGCCTTGTCGCGAGCAGAAGATCGGTCGCCCCTGCACTGTGGCCGATGCCATAGACGTCGCGCAGCCCGAGCGCATCGATCACCCGGCAGATGTCCTCGGCAAAATCCAGGAAATGATAGGTGCCCGGCTTGTGGCTGGCGCCATGACCGCGGCGGTCGAGCGCGTAGACGGTGTAGGTCGATGCAAGCTCGCGCGCGACCTCGTCCCAGACGTCGGCGACGAAGCCGGTGCCGTGCACGAGGAGAGCTGGCGGCTTCCCGCGCTCGCCCCATTGCATCATGGCGATCTCTTCGCCGACGGGGCCGATGGAAAAGCGCTGACTGATCATGGCGACCGGATGCTACTTCGCATCCTCCAAAATCATCGTCGCGCCCTTCTCGGCGATCATCGCGGTCGGCGTGTTGGTGTTGCCCGAGGTGATGGTCGGCATGATCGAGGCATCGACGATGCGCAAACCTTCGAGGCCGTAGAAGCGCAGGCGCTCGTCCACCACCGCCATGGGATCGCTGACCGCGCCCATCTTGGCGGTGCCGACAGGATGGAAGATGGTGGTGCCGATATCGCCGGCGGCTTTTGCCAGCGAGGCGTCGTCGTCGCCGACGGTGGGGCCGGGCAGGTACTCACTCGGGCGATATTTGGCCAGCGCCTTCTGCTGCATCAGGCGGCGTGTGGTGCGGATGGCGTCGGCGCCGACCTGGCGGTCGTCGTCCGTCGAAAGATAGTTCGGCGCGATGATCGGCTTCTCGTCCGGCGTTGCCGAGCGCAGCCGCACGGTGCCGCGCGAGGTCGGCTGCAGATTGCAGGCACTCACCGTGATGGCGGGGAAGCGGTGCAGGGGATCGCCGAACTTGTCGAGCGACAGCGGCTGCACGTGGAACTGGATGTTCGCCCGGGCGCGCGTCGCATCCGAGCGCGTGAAGATGCCGAGCTGCGACGGCGCCATGGTCAGCGGCCCGCGACGACGGAAGGCATAATCGAGTCCCATCAGGCTGCGGCGGAACAGGTTGTAATAGGTCTCGTTCAGCGTGCGCACGCCCTCGACCTTGTAGATCGCGCGCTGCTGCAGATGATCCTGCAGATTGCGGCCGACGCCCGGCTTGTCCATGACGATGTCGATGCCGAGCGGCGACAGCCAGTCGGCAGGTCCAATGCCGGAGCGGTGCAGCACCTGCACCGAGCCGATCGCGCCGGCGGAAAGGACCACCTCGCGTTTCGCTCGCGCCTCGATGATCTCGCCGTTCTGGACGAAGCGCACGCCGACGGCGCGGCCCTGCTCGATGATGAGACGGTCGACCAGCACATTCTTCTCGAGCCGCAGGTTCGGACGGTTCAGCGCCGGCTTGAGAAAGCCGCGCGCCGACGACCAGCGCCGGCCGCGCTTCTGGTTGACGTGGAAATAGCTGGTGCCTTCGTTGTCGCCGGTGTTGAAATCCGGGATACGCTTGATGCCCATCTCCTCGGCGGCATCGCCAACGGCGTCGAGAACGTCCCAGGACAGCCGCGGCGCCTCGATGCGCCAGCCGCCGCCGGTGCCGTGATGCTCGCTCGCGCCCAGGAAGTGATCTTCGAGCCGCTTGAACAGCGGCAGCACATCGTCATAGCCCCAGCCGGTCATGCCGAGTTGGCGCCAATGATCGTAGTCGGCGGCCTGTCCGCGCATCGAGATCATGGCGTTGATCGCCGAAGAGCCGCCGATCACCTTGCCGCGGGGATAGGCGAGCGAACGGCCGTTCAGGCCCGGCTCGGCCTCGGTCTTGAACATCCAGTCCGAGCGCGGATTGCCGATCGCAAAGAGATAGCCGACGGGAATGTGGAACCAGATCCAGTTGTCGTCGCCGCCGGCTTCGAGGATGAGGACGCGGTTCCCCGGCACGGCCGAAAGGCGGTTGGCGAGAATGCAGCCCGCCGTGCCGGCGCCGACGACAATGTAGTCAAATTCACCTTCGAGCCGTCTCGGCATTCTGCTTCCACCCAAACAGGCGTCACGCCCGGGCTCGTCCCGGGCATCCACGCACTTTCTGTCCTAATAGTCAGACGTGGATGGCCAAGACAAGCTGGCCAAGACAAGCTGGGCAAGACAAGCCACAGGCCCGGCCATGACGGGAGAACAGGGTTACCCTCGCTCCCAGGCGGTTGGGTGGACTGGCGCTTGCATGGTAGACAGTCCTGTATTCGCAACAAAGCTGAGACCCTACATGCCCATCGTGAACCGCGTCGCCGACCTCCAACCCGATATTCAGGCCTGGCGCCGGGACATCCACCAGCATCCCGAGCTGCTGTATGACGTCCACCGCACCGCAGCATTCGTGGCGGACCGCCTGCGGGAGTTCGGCTGCGACGAAGTCGTGACCGGCATGGGCCAGACCGGCGTGGTCGGCGTGATCAAGGGCAATAAGCCGGCCGGCGAGGGGCTCAAGGTGATCGGCTTGCGCGCCGACATGGACGCGTTGCCGGTGGAGGAGCAGACCAACCTGCCTTACGCCTCCAAGAACCCCGGCAAGATGCACGCCTGCGGCCATGACGGCCACACCGCGATGCTGCTCGGCGCCGCCCGCTACCTCGCCGAGACCCGCAACTTCGCCGGCGATGCGATCGTGATCTTCCAGCCGGCCGAGGAGGGCGGCGCCGGCGGCGCGGCCATGGTCAAGGACGGCCTGATGGAGCGCTTCGGCATCGAGCAGGTCTACGGCATGCACAACGGCCCGGGCATCCCGATCGGCTCGTTCGCGATCCGGCAGGGGCCGATCATGGCGGCGACCGACGAGGTCGACATCATGATCGAGGGTGTCGGCGGCCATGCCGCCCGTCCGCACAAATGCATCGATTCCGTGCTGGTCGGCGCCCAGGTGATCACGGCGCTGCAGTCGATCGTCGCGCGCAGCGTCGATCCCCTGGAATCGGCGGTGATCTCGATCTGCGAATTCCACGCCGGCAACGCCCGCAACGTCATTCCGCAGACCGCGACGCTGAAGGGCACCATCCGGACGCTGTCGCCGGAGGTGCGCAAGCTGGTCGAGAAGCGCGTGCACGAGGTGGTGGCGGGCGTGGCGCAGATCACCGGCGCCAAGATCGACCTGCGTTACCAGCGCAATTATCCGGTCGTGAACAACCACGCCGCGGAGACCGAGATCGCGCGGCGCATTGCCAAGCGGGTCGCGGGCGATGCCAATGTGCACGAGATGCCACCGCTGATGGGCGGCGAGGATTTCGCCTACATGCTGGAAGCGCGCCCCGGCGCCTTCATCTTCTGCGGCAACGGCGACAGCGCCGGCCTGCATCACCCCGCCTACAATTTCAACGACGAGGCGATCGTCTACGGCACGTCCTACTGGGTCAAGCTGGTCGAGGAATCGCTCGCGGCGTCTTAAGACCTGACGCGAAGCACAAATGAAAAGGGCCCGTGTATCGCACGGGCCCTTTGTCTTTGGTCGATGTGACCGTTCAGAAGATCCGCGAGAAGATCACGTAGAGCGTGGCCGACAGCATGATGGCGCAGGGCAGCGTCAGCACCCAGGCCATCAGCAGGTTGCGGATGGTCGACCATTGCAGGCCGGAGCCGTTGGCCGCCATGGTGCCGGCGACGCCTGATGACAGCACGTGCGTGGTCGAGACCGGCAGACCGAACACGTCGGCGGCGCCGATCGTGGCGGCGGCGACGAGTTCGGCCGAGGCGCCCTGCGCGTAGGTGAGATGGCTCTTGCCGATCTTCTCGCCGACGGTGATGACGATGCGCTTCCAGCCGACCATGGTGCCAAGGCCGAGCGCGATGGCCACCGCGATCTTCACCCAGGTCGGGATGAACTTCGTGGCGGAGTCGAGCGCGCCCTTGTAGGTGTTGAGCACCGCGACCTCGTCCTTGCTGAGGTCGTTCTCCTTGTCCTTCATCAGGAAGCGGATCGCTTCCGAGGTCAGGTACATGTCGTTGCGGGTGTTGCCGACGACTTCCGCCGGCACCTTGTTCAGCGAACCGTACATGGCGACCTGGTCGCCGACGTCCTTCACCAGCACGGCGAGCGAGGGATAGGTGCCCTCGTTGATGTGGCGCAGCGTGATGTACTGCGTCACCGCCGGGCGGGGATCGCCGATGATGCTGTGGCCGGCGCCTTTCGCCGAGATCACCTTGGAGGCGGCTTCCGAGGTCTTCTGGAACTGGGCGACCTGGGATTCCGGCAGCGCGCGGTTGAGCGCGTAGGCGGTCGGCACGGTGCCGATCAGGATCAGCATGATCAGGCCCATGCCCTTCTGGCCGTCATTCGAGCCGTGCGCGAAGCTGACGCCGGTGCAGGTGGCGATCAGTAGGCCGCGGATCCAGAGCGGGGGGGCCTTGTTGCCTTCGGGCGCGGCGTAGAGCGCCGGGTTGCGCACGATGAACTTGAGCAGCAGCAGCAGCACGGCGGCGCAGATGAAGCCGAACAGCGGCGACAGCAGCAGCGCGTAGCCGATCTCGGTCGCCTTGGTCCAGTCCACGCCCGAGGTGCCGTCGCGGCCGCGCATGACGGCGTTGGCAACGCCGACGCCGATGATCGAGCCGATCAGCGTGTGCGAGGAGGAGGCCGGCAGGCCGAAGAACCAGGTGCCGAGATTCCACAGGATCGCCGCGATCAGCAGCGCGAACACCATGGCGAAGCCGGCGCTGGAGCCGACCTGGAGGATCAGTTCGACCGGCAGCAGCGAGACGATGCCGAAGGCGACCGCGCCCGAGGAGAGCAGCACGCCGAGGAAGTTGAAGAAGCCCGACCACATCACGGCGACTTCAGCCGGCAGCGAGTGGGTGTAGATCACGGTCGCCACCGCATTGGCGGTGTCGTGGAAGCCGTTGACGAATTCGAAGCCGAGCGCGATCAGCAGCGCGACGAACAGGAGGATGTATGGCAGGAAGGTCGTGACCCGCGCGCCGGTGGCGTTGACGTCGATATAGATGCTGTAGGCGACGAACAGCAGGCCCGCGGCGAGAACGCCGAAGAACAGGATCATCGTCAGCGGATTGAAGCCCTTGTCGAGATTTGGCCGCGAGGCCGGCTGGATCGGCGCGGGATCGGCTACCGCGCGGTCGAATGCTACATCGGTCATGTCAGGACGCCCCTTAACTTACTGGTAAGGGTATTGTCCGCGATGGATTTGAAGGCCGGATGACAAGCGGCGGTTGAAAGGCGTTTTCCCGTCAGGATTTAGGCGGCGTGTGAGACTTTCTTCTGTAGACCTGCAGCGATCCTCAGATCTTCGACAAAGCGCTGATATTCCAGCACCTTGGCCTCCGGGTCGGGCAGCCGCAGCAGATAGGACGGATGCACCGTCACCAGTGCTTTGCGGCCGTCGGGCAAGTCTATGAGCCGGCCGCGGGTCTTGCCGATAGGGGTGATCTTGCCGAACACGCTCTGCGCGGCGGTGGCGCCCATCGCCACGATGAGGTCGGGCTGGATTACCGAGACTTCCCGCTCGAACCATTGCCGGCAGGCCCGGATCTCCGGCGTGTTCGGCTTCTGGTGCAGGCGGATTTTTCCGCGCGGCACGAATTTGAAGTGCTTCACCGCGTTGGTCACATAGACCTTCTTGCGATCGACGCCGGCTTCTTCCAACGCGCGGTCGAGCATCTGGCCCGCCGGGCCGACGAAGGGATGGCCGGCGAGGTCTTCCTTGTCGCCGGGCTGTTCGCCGACCAGCATGATATTGGCGTTCTTCGGTCCCTCGCCGAACACGGTCTGCGTCGCGTCCTTGTAGAGCGGGCAGGCGCGGCAATGCGCGGCCTCCTCGCGGAGCGCTTCGAGATCGTCGGCAGCAGGCTTGCGTGTCATCGGAGCCTCCGGCCGCTTCTGAGGCTTGTGCGGATCGGTTGCGGCATTGGCGATCATGGCGCCGGTCATGCGCTCGGCGTCCTCGATCAGGGGCTTAATGATCGAGGCCTCGGGCAGGTTCCTCCAATATTTCTTCGGCATCTCCGTCTGCATCGCCTTCACCTTCAGCCGCGCCGGATTGAAGATGCTGGCGTAGTAGCGCCGCCAGGTTTCCTCCAGCCGGTCTTCGCCCGGCGCCTCGCTCTTGCTGACGCCCGGCGTGAACGAGAGCGCGTGGCCGTCCCAATGCGCGCAGAGGTCGGGGGTGAGGATCGACCAGGGCATGTCGGCAAAACGCTTGGCGAAGAAGGGCGCTGCGAGCTCGACGATGTGATGCTCCGGCTCGAACCAGGCGACGTAATGCGCGGCGCGTTCCCGGCCGATCTCGCGGAAGCGCACGAAGGCGTGCATCTTGTGCTCGTCGCGATGAACCGCTCTTGCCATCGCAATCACCTGCGCGACGTCGGCATCGGTCGCAACTTCGATGAGGTCGTGATTGTCCTTCAAGCGCCAGAGCAGGCGATAGAGGATCGCGAAGCGCTCAGCATCGCGATGCAGGATCGTGGCCTTCGCGAGATCGACGAATTTGCCTGGTACGTTGAAGGTGCCGTCATTCACTTCGAGGATCGGCGACGGCGCGGGTGGCGCGAACAGATCGGCCTCGCCGCCCTGCACGGCCCATGTGACCTCGCGCGGGTCCACGTGATGAAGCACGAGGCTGCGCGCAGCTTTGCGCCAGCCGTCGAAATCGGTTTCGGTGTCGAGGGTGATGTACTGCATCAGAAGCCAAATCCCAGTTGCGTTGCTTTCGGCTTGAACCGCTCGATCAGCCCGGCCGCATCGAGACGATGCGGCGAGGGGCGGTGATCGCTGAGGATGATGAAGGGCAGCGCCTTGTGCTTGGGCACGTGCAGCCGCGCGAGATCGGAGAGGCGGATCGTGGTGGTGCGCCGCGTCGCGATGATGCGCTCCACGGCCTTGGTGCCGAACCCCGGCACGCGCAGCAGCTCCTCGCGGCTGGCGCGGTTGACGTCGAGCGGGAAGCGGTCGCGGTGACGCAGCGCCCAGGCGAGCTTCGGATCGATGTCGAGCGGCAGCATCGCGCTGTCGTCGACGATCTCCGCAACGTCGAAACCGTAGAACCGCATCAGCCAGTCGGCCTGGTAGAGCCGATGCTCGCGCAGCAGCGGCGGCTGCACCAGAGGCAGCGCGCGGCTCGCATCGGGGATCGGGCTAAAGGCGGAGTAATAGACGCGTCGCAGCCGGTATGAACCGTAGAGATTGGCGCTGGTATGAAGGATGGTGTGATCGTTCGCGCTATCTGCGCCGACGATCATCTGTGTGCTTTGTCCGGCCGGTGCAAAGCGTTGCGGCCTGGCTTTCGTTTTTGCGGCACGGCTTTCCTCGGCCTCGTCGAGCTTCAGCCGCAGCCGGCCCATGGTGCGGCGGATCGCGCGCACGTCCTTTTCCGGCGCGAATTGCTGCAGGCTCGTCTCCTGCGGCATCTCGATGTTGATGGAGAGGCGGTCGGCATATTTGCCGGCTTCCGCGATCAGTGCGTCGTCGGCCTCGGGAATGGTCTTGAGATGGATGTAGCCGCGGAAGTGATGCTCCTCGCGCAGTTTTCGCGCGACGCTGACGACCTGCTCCATCGTGTAGTCGGGGCTGCGGATGATGCCGGAGGAGAGGAACAGGCCCTCGATGTAATTGCGCCGGTAGAAGTCGAGCGTGAGCTTGACCACCTCCTCGACGGTGAAGCGGGCGCGCGGCACGTTGGAGGAGGCGCGGTTGACGCAATAGAGGCAATCGTAATTGCAGGCATTGGTCAGCAGCACCTTGAGCAGCGAGATGCAGCGTCCGTCCGGCGCATAGGAATGGCAGATTCCCATGCCCGGCGCGGTCGAGCCCATGCCCTTGCCGTCGCTGGAATCCCGCTTCTCGGTGCCGCTGGAGGCGCAGGACGCATCGTATTTGGCAGCATCCGCCAGGATCTCCAGCTTGCGTTGTACGTCCATACCTGAATCCCTTTGATTCCGCTGATGAATCCGGCCGGGCGCCAATTCGATTGACTCCTTGCGCGCCGTTAGCTTTATATTAGAACATATCATGAACAAATGAGCCAGCCGCTGGTTTCTCTTTTTGAGAGCCATCGGCAATCACCTCTGAAGGAGCGGCGTATATGAGCGGCGCACGTCAAAGCGCGCTTGCGACCTTGCGCGGCCAGATCGAGCGCATCGAGACGGCGGAGGTCGTGCATGAGCACGGGCGCGTCGCGCTCGGCCATGGCGAGATCGACAGCGTGCTGAAGGGCGGGCTCGCGCGTGCGGCGATCCACGAGGTGTTTTGCGAAGGGCGTCAGGCCGCGGCCGCGACGGGTTTTGTCATGGGCCTCGCAGGGCGCGTCTCGGCACGCCGGCCGCTGCTGTGGGTGCGGCAGGATTTTTCGGAAGTAGAGACGGGTGCGCTGTCGATGAGCGGGCTCGCCGAGCTCGGCCTCGATCCGCGTCGCGTGGTGACCGTGCGCGCCGCCGATGTCGAGAGCGCGCTGCGCACCTCGGCCGATGCGCTCGCCTGCGATGCGCTCGGCGCGGTCGTGCTCGAGCTCTGGGGCGAGACCAGGCAGTTCGACCTCGTGGCGAGCCGCAAGCTGACGCTGGCCGCGCAGGGCTCAGGCGTCACCGGCCTGATGCTGCGCATGGCGGCGCAACCGCTGCCTTCGACCGCGGAGACGCGATGGATGCTGCGCGCGGCGCATTCACCGCCGGGGGCCGCCTGGAGTGCCTGGGGCGCGCCGCGCTTCGATGCCGAGCTGTTGCGCAATCGTCATGGCCAATGTGGCCGGTGGATCATGGAATGGAATTGTGATGAGTGCCAGTTCAGTGAGCCGTCGACGTATCCTCAGCCTGTGGCTGCCGCGCCTGCCCATCGACCGGATCCAGCGATTTCTTGGCAGCGCCGGGCTGGATAAGAATAATAATGATCCGAGCATTGTCGTCATCAAGGAGAACAATGCGCTGGTGATCCATGCGCTCGACGAGGCCGCCGGGCATCTCGGCCTGTATATCGGTCAGCCGCTCGCGAATGCGCGGGCGATGTGCCCGGACTTGAAAGTGTTCGATGCCGATGTCGTGGCCGATGCCAAGACGCTCAGCGACATCGCCGACTGGTGCGACCGTTTCACGCCGCTGGTGGCGCTCGATCCGCCGCACGGGTTGTTTCTGGACATTACCGGCTGCGCGCATCTGTTCGGCGGCGAGGCCGCGTTGCTGCAGACGCTGGTCCGTGCGCTCGGCCGGCAGGGCTTTGCCGTCAGCGCGGCGATAGCCGGGACCTCGATTTGCGCGCGCACGCTGACGCGGCAGGCCTCCGGCACCATCGTTGCCGATGGTGGGGAGGCGGAGGCGATCGACCGGTTTCCGGTCTCCGCGCTCGGTGCGGGCGAGGCCATCACGACCGGCCTGCGCCGCGCCGGTTTGAAGAGCATCGGCGATGTCGCCTCGCGCGCGCCGGGCGAGATCACGGCGCGGTTCGGCGCGCGGTTCTCCACGCTGCTCGCGCATGCGCTGGGACAGGGCGATGCGCCGATCAGCCCACGAAAACCGCTGCCCGACTATATCGTCGAGAAGCGTTTTGCCGAGCCAATCGCGACCGACACCATGATCGCGATGACGCTGTCGCGCCTTGCGGATACGCTGATCGCTTCCATGGAGAAGCAGGGCAAGGGCGCGCGACGTCTCGAAGCCGCCTTCTTCCGTACCGACGGCGTGGTGCGCGCGATCGTGGTCGAGACCGGACGTCCGGTGACGCGAAGCGCGGTGATCGACCGCCTGTTCCGCGAGCGCCTCGATGCGCTGGCCGATCCCCTCGATCCCGGTTTCGGCTTCGACATGGTGCGCCTGTCGGCGAGTCGCACCGAGATCGTCGTGCAGGAGCAGCGCGATCTCGACGCCCATGCCCACGACAATGACGAGCTCGCCGCATTGATCGACCGTATCGCCGCGCGCATCGGCGGCAAGCGCGTGATCGTGCACCTGCCCGAGGATACCCATATCCCGGAGCAGGCGGTGCTGGCCGCGCCCGCGCAGCATCATCTCGCGGCCGCCATGCAGGCCGAATGGCCTGTTCGCACCGAGAGCGAGCCGCCGCTGCGCCCCTTGCGGCTGTTCGAGAAGCCGGAGCCGATCAAGGTGCCGTTCGCGACCGTGCCCGACGGCCCGCCGCATCAATTCACCTGGCGCCGCGCGCTGCATGCGGTGGTGCGGGTGGAAGGGCCCGAGCGCATCGCGATGGAATGGTGGCGGCAGGACGGCAAGCAGCTGACGCGGGACTATTTCCGCATCGAGGATGCCGAGGGACTGCGCTTCTGGATCTTTCGCGACGGTCTGTACGAGGGAGAAGTGTTCGACGGCGACGGCAGTCCTGCTTCTCCCGGCTGGTATGTGCACGGTCTCTTCGCATGACTGCGCCCGCCTATGCCGAGATCGGCATCACCACCAATTTCTCCTTCCTGCGCGGCGGTTCGGATCCGCGCGCCTATGTGCATCAGGCCAGTGCTTTGGAAATTCCGGTGATCGGCATTGCCGATCACAACACGCTCGCCGGCGTCGTGCGGGCCTGGAGCGAACTCGACAACAAGGAGGTGCTGCACAAGCCGAAGCTGCTGATCGGCGCGCGCATCGTCTTCGTCGACGGCACGCCCGACATCCTTGTCTATCCGCGCGACCGCGCGGCCTATGGCCGGCTGTGCCAGCTCCTCACAAGGGGCAAGCGCGGCGACGACATCACGCGGATCGAGAAGGGCGAGTGTCATCTCAGGTTTGCCGATCTCCTGGAGTTCTCGCAAGGCCAGCTCCTGGTTCTGACGCTGCCGCATCGCTTCGAGCAGGAGCAGGCGCTGGATATCCTCGCAAGGCTCAAAGCCAGCCGCGCCGACGGCGCGTGGCTGGCGGCGAGCCTGCTCTATCGCGGCGACGACCGGCGGCGCCTGGCGCGGCTCGACGATCTCGCGGCAACAGCAAGGGTGCCGCTGCTTGCGACCAACGAGGTGCTCTATCACGACCCCGGCCGCCGTCCGCTTCAGGACGTGCTGACCTGCATCCGGGAGAAGACCACGATCGAGGCTGTAGGGCGGAAGCTCGAGGCCAATGCCGAACGCTTTTTGAAGACGCCGCGCGAGATGGCACGGCTGTTCCGCGATTTCCCAGAGGCGATCGCGGAGACCATGCGCTTTGCGGACAGAATCGACTTCACGCTCGACCAGCTCAAATACCAGTATCCGGACGAGCCGGTGCCGCGCGGCAAGACCGCGCAGGGGCATCTGGAGGATCTGACCTGGGCGGGCGTCGACAAATATTTCGGCGGTATCGACAACATCGACGACAAGCTGCGGGCTACTCTCAAGAAAGAGCTCGCGCTGATCGCCGAGCTGAAATACGCGCATTACTTTCTCACCGTGCACGACATCGTCCAATATGCGCGCAGCCAGAACATCCTGTGCCAGGGCCGCGGCTCGGCGGCGAATTCGGCTGTCTGCTATGTGCTCGGCGTCACCTCGGTCGATCCCACCAAGGTCGACCTGCTGTTCGAGCGCTTCATCTCGAAGGAACGGCTGGAGCCGCCCGACATCGACGTCGATTTCGAGCACTCGCGGCGCGAGGAGGTGATGCAATATGTCTATCGCCGCTATGGCCGTCACCGCGCCGCGATCATCGCGACCGTCATCCATTATCGCCCGCGCAGCGCCATCCGCGACGTCGGCAAGGCGCTGGGCCTGACGGAAGACGTCACCGCCGCGCTGGCCGACACGGTCTGGGGCAGCTGGGGCAAGGGCCTCAACGACATGCAGGTCAGGCAGGCCGGGCTCGATCCGCAAAATCCCATGATCAACCTCGCGGTCGAACTTGCGACCGAGCTGATCGAATTCCCGCGCCATCTCTCCCAGCATGTCGGCGGCTATGTGCTGACCCAGGACCGGCTCGACACCTATGTGCCGATCGGCAACGCCGCGATGGACGACCGCACTTTCATCGAATGGGACAAGGACGACGTCGATGCGCTTCATATGATGAAGGTCGACGTGCTCGCACTGGGCATGCTGACCTGCATCAGGAAGTGTTGCGATCTGATCGCGGATCACAAGGGTAAGCGTTACGTGCTGGCGAGCGTCCCGCAGGACGACCCGAAAGTCTACGACATGCTGTGCGCCGGGGAGTCGCTCGGCGTGTTCCAGGTCGAGAGCCGCGCGCAGATGAACATGCTGCCGCGCCTGAAGCCGCGGACCTTCTACGATCTCGTCATCGAAGTCGCGATCGTGCGGCCGGGGCCAATCCAGGGCGACATGGTGCATCCGTACCTGCGCCGCCGGAACCGGCTCGAGAAGGTGAGCTATCCTTCGCCGTCACCCGAGCATGGGCCTGCCGACGAGCTCTACAAGGTGCTGCACAAGACGCTGGGCGTGCCGCTGTTCCAGGAGCAGGCGATGCGGATCGCGATCGAAGCCGCGCATTTTACGTCAGAAGAAGCCAACGGCTTGCGCCGTTCGATGGCGACCTTCCGCAATGTCGGCACCATCGGCCAATACGAGGAGAAGCTGATCGGCAACATGGTGGCGCGCGGCTACGATCCCAATTTCGCCAGAAGCTGTTTCGATCAGATCAAGGGCTTTGGCTCCTACGGCTTTCCCGAGAGTCATGCCGCTAGCTTTGCGCAACTGGTCTACATTTCTTCGTGGCTGAAGCATTATCATCCGGATGCGTTCTGCTGCGGCCTCCTGAACTCGCAGCCGATGGGATTTTACGCCCCGGCGCAGATCGTCGGTGATGCCCGCAAGAACGGTGTCGAGGTCCGCGACATCGACGTGTCCTTCAGCTTTGCGCAGAACACGCTGGAGCAGGGCAGTGGCAAATACTGCGCCGTGCGTCTCGGCTTCCGGCAGATCGACGGCTTTCATTGGATCGACAAGGATGAGGAGAGGCTCAAGGAAGAGCAGGCAACCCGGCAAGGCAGGGAATATGTCCGCCCGGATGACTGGGCCGACCGCATCGTCGCCGCCCGCAATCGCCGTCTCTTCACCTCGCTCGAGGATTTCGCTCGCGACACCGGCCTGCCCAAGCGCGCGCTGATCCTGCTGGCGGACGCCGATGCGTTCCGCTCGCTCGGGCTCGACCGCCGCGAGGCGCTGTGGCAGGTGCGGCGGCTACCCGACGACGTGCCGCTGCCGTTGTTCGAGGCCGCGACCGCGCGTGAGCAGCCGGATGAGGGCGCGAAGCCGCTGCCGGTGATGCCGCGGTCCGAGCAGGTGGTCGCGGACTACCAGACCATCCGTCTGTCGCTGAAGGGCCACCCGATGGAATTCTTGCGCGAGATGTTTACGCGCGAGCGTATCGTCGCCTGCAGGGAGATCAGCCACGAAAACGAGCGGCGCCGCGTCCGTTGCGCCGGTGTGGTGCTGGTGCGGCAGCGGCCGGGCAGCGCCAGCGGCGTCGTGTTCATGACGCTGGAGGACGAAACCGGCATCGCCAATGTCGTGGTGTGGCCCAAGATCATGGAGCAGTACCGCAAGGAAGTGATGGGCGCCCGCCTCATCGAGGTTCAGGGCTATATCCAGAGCAGCCCCGAGAAGGTGACGCACCTCATCGCCCAGCGCATGATCGACCGCTCGCACGATCTCGTCGGCCTTGCCAACGACGCGCTCAGCGGCAAGCATCCGGTGCCGGCAGGCGCCACCGTCGTCGAACCGCTCAACGACGATCCTCGCTCACTCGCGGACATGCCCGCGCAAAAAATCCGCCACCCCCGCAACGTCCGCATCCTGCCGCCGTCGCGGGATTTTCATTGAGGGTTGTGAACAAGTCGCAAGAATCGGCCGATTTTGCTCAACGATAAATACGATTTGAATTGAGTTTCTAAGCAACCTGAAAGCGAGGGGTGCCTATCATTCGCGGTGTCGATCTGGATGTGGCGGGAGCCAATATTTGCAGCTGGAATCCTCGCAACGGTCGCGCGGCCTCGCCGTCGCCGTAAAGCTGGATCGAAGACCCTCCCGCATCGACAGGCTCGGCCTCTGGTTATCCAGGAGCAGCACGATCGACGGGCTTTGGATCGGGACAACCGAAAGCAAGCCTTACCCGGCGTTGCGCCGCGTGGAAGAGGCCCTCCAGCTCATCAGGCGCCACGACGCACTCAACTATTCCCGTATCGTCCATAATCTCGACCGAATATGGGTACACCTGCTCCCCGACGCCCGGGCCCACTACGATCTGTCATTGAACGCCTGCGCCCTCGATGAACGTTACGTTCTCGATGAGCGAATGACGCTTGAGCGGATCGCCTCCACCATCGTCCATGAAGCGACCCATGCACGGTTGGAGGGGTGGGGGATCATCTATGAAGAAAAAAGCCGCTATCGGATCGAAGCGGTCTGTCTTCGGCGCGAGCTCAACTTCCTCAAGAAGCTGCCTGACACCGGGCTCATGCAGGAAGAAATCGCTCGTACATTGGAGTGGTGCGAAAGCGACCAAGCTTACTTTTCCGACGCGAGCTTTTGGAGCCGCGAAGTCCAAGGCCAGATTGATACATTGCGCTACTTGAAAGCGCCGGACTGGTTCGTGCAATTTGCAATGTGGCTCATTCGCAGGCGCCGTTCGCGCCTATCCGCACCATGAGCGTCTGCGCCTCTGCGCGGAGCAAGGCGACCAAGCAATCGAGACTGTTCCCGCGAAAGATTCTGGATTGCTTCGCTACGCTCGCAATGACGAGTTTATCGAAGCGATCGCGCGCCTCACCCTCCGTCGTCATGCCCGGGCTTGACCCGGGCATCCACGTCTTTCCACGAGCGCAGCACCGCGTGGATGGCCGGGTCAAGCCCGGCCATGGCGGCAGAGAGAGCCCGTCAAGCCAGCTCCCTCAAAAATTCACCCGGTTCGAGATCGCCCCGTCCACGACGAGATTGGATCCCGTGGTGAATCCAGACACCGGGCTCGCCAGAAACACCGCAGCGCTCGCGATCTCCTGCGGCGTTGCCATGCGGCCGGTCGGGTTGCGCTTCATCGCGTCGTTGTAGCGATCGGGCATGTTCTTCTCGACCATCTCCCAGACACCGCCCTTGAAATAGACGGTGCCGGGCGAGACCACGTTGACGCGGATCTTCTTCTTCGCATATTGCCGCGCCAGTCCCTTGGCCATGTGGATCAGCGCCGCCTTGATCGGGCCGTAGGAGCTGGCCGTGTCGGCCTGCGCCGCGGAGATCGACGAGATGATCACGAAGGCCGCATCGCCGCTGCTGGCTCCGCTCGCTTCGAGAAACGGCCGCGCGGCATCGAACGCATGCACGGCACCGAGCACGTCGAGCCGGAAATTCTGTTCCCAGGACGCGGGATCGCCACCCTGCGCCATCGCGCCGGCATTGGAGAATAGCATGTCGACGCCGCCGAGCTCTTTTGCGGCCGTCTCGACCCAGGATTTCAGCGCTGCGCCGTCGGTGACGTCGACCGGGCTGCCGGTGGCGCGGATCCCGCTCGCCTTCAACTCGGCAACGGTCGCCGCGACCTGATCCGCGTTGCGGGCGCACACCGCGACATTGCTGCCTTCACCGGCCAGCGTCGCCGCAATCGCCCGCCCGATGCCGCGCGTACCGCCGAGCACGACGGCGTTCCTGCCTTTGAGACCGAGATCCATTTTGGTTTTCCTTGTTGTTGGTGCAATGAGTGTAACTGTTTCAGAAGACCCGCAGAAGCCTCCACATCGTCATTGTGAGCGCAGCGAAGCAATCCAGAAATGCATCTGCGGAAACAGTCTGGATTGCGTCGTCGCAATGGCTCCTCGCAATGACGTGGAGAGAGGCGAGGCCCACTTCACTCCGGCGACGCCCCCACCGGGGGGCCGCCGGGCGGGCGGTGCAGGAAGGTCAGCGAGGCATAGGCGCCGGCCCAGGAGCCGATTGCCGCGAAAGCGACATAGAACGGGTTCTCGGTGTAGCTGATCACGGCGTAGGAGGAGAGCATGTACCAGACTGCGCTCCAGTTCGCCGCCGACATGCGCTTGCGCGCGATCACGGCCGAGGTGAACATGACATAGACCGCGTCTGTGGCCGCCGTTGCGATGAACACGGCACCTGCGGTGAGAGGATCGATGGCGGCCATTGCATGTCCTTATGTGCTAATAGGATGTTGAAAGCTAAAGGGAGAGAAGGGTCATGCAAAGCCCCGCCGACATTCTCAAGGGCATCTGGACCTCTGCCGGCGGTGACGCGGCCGCGCTCGCACGCGTGCAACTGACCGGCGAGGAGCCGCAAATCCCGTCCTCTTTTCGGGTCGCCGTTGCCGGCCAAGCCACCATCGCCGCCGCGGGGCTTGCTGCCGCGGAGATCTGGCGGCTGCGCAGCGGCGAGATGCAGCACGTCACCGTCGATATGCGCCACGCCGTCGCCGAATGCCGCTCCGAGCGTTATCTGCGCCTCGACGACAAGCCGCCGCCTCCGGCCTGGGACGCCATCGCCGGCGTCTACAGGACGGGCGATGGCCGCTTCGTCCGCTGCCACACCAATTTCCCGCATCATCGTGACGCCGTCTGCAAGGTGCTTGTTTGCGAGGCGGAACGCGAGAAGGTGCAGGCGGCGCTGATGCAATGGAAGGGCGAGGATTTCGAGACCGCGGCTTATGCCGCGGGCGGCGTCGTTGCCTTGATGCGCTCATACGACGAATGGTCGGCGCTGCCGCAGGCGCGCGCGCTCGCCGAGCTACCGCTGATCTCGATCGAGAAGATCGGCGATGCTCCGCCAAGGCCGTGGCCTCAAGGCGATCGTCCGCTCGCAGGTCTTCGCGTGCTCGATCTCTCCCGCGTCATCGCAGGCCCCGTGGCCGGCCGTACGCTCGCTGCGCACGGCGCGGATGTGCTGCTGGTGTCGGGGCCGGAACTGCCCGCCATTCCCTGGCTCACCATCGATACCGGACGCGGCAAGCTCACCACGTTCATCGAGCTCAAGAGCGAGGCGGGCAGGGCGCGATTGCGCGCGCTGCTTGGCGATGCCGACATCTTCTCGCAGGGCTATCGGCCGCGCGCGTTCGCCTCCCTCGGCTTTGCACCCGAGGAGGTCGCCGCGATCAGTCCAGGCATCGTCTATGTCACGCTGTCGGCTTACGGTCATGCCGGCCCCTGGGCGGAGCGGCGCGGCTTTGACTCGCTGGTGCAGACCACGACCGGCTTCAACCATTCCGAGGGACAAGCCGCGGGCATCGACGGCCCCAGGGAGTTGCCGGCGCAGATGCTCGACCACGCCACCGGCTATCTCATGGCGTTCGGCGCGATGATGGCCAGGGTGCGCCAGGCGCGCGAAGGCGGCAGCTGGCACGTACGCGTGTCGCTGGCGCAGACCGGTCGCTGGCTGTGGAATCTCGGACGGCTCGACGGCGGACTGAATACCCCGGATCTTACGGGGGAGGCCGTACATGCTGCGTTCATCGAGCGCATGCCATCTGGCTTCGGCACGTTGAAGGCGGTGCAGCATTCCGCGCTGCTGTCGAAGACGCCGGCGCGATGGAGCCGTCCGGCGATGCCGCTCGGCAGCCATCCGGCACAGTGGCCGGCTCGAAACTGACGTGAAGCTGACGCGTGGCAAAATTTTAACGCAAAGGGAAAGGCACGAGGCGTTTTTTAGGTTGTCTGAAATCCCAATTCGGCACTATTAGCGCGACCGACAAGGCAGGCGTCTGCCGAGATCGTCGCAGACACGACCGGGCCCCATGGTAGTTGAAAATACCAAGCGATTGCAGGTGCTTACAAAACAGCGGGTGATTACATCCGTAGTTTTACTAGCTCTTGCCGGCGCCGGCGCCTATGGCTTCCTCTATGCGGGAGCCAAGGAGAAGAGCCACTCCGAGATCTCCAGCCAGTCGCGCAGGAATGCGCAGAATTTCACGCCGACGCCGTCCGAGTGGGCGACGCTGAAGATCGAGCCGGTCAAGGCCAGGACCTTCCGCGCTGAATATGTCACCGAGGGCAAGGTTGCGATCGACGAGGATCGCTCGACGCCGGTGTTCTCGCCCTATGCGGGCCGGGTCACCAAGCTGCTGGTCAAGCCCGGCGAGACCCTGACGCAAGGTCAACCGCTATTCACAATCGAGGCCGCCGACACCGTGCAGGCCCAGAACGATTTCATCGCGGCGATGACCGCGCAGAACAAGGCGAAGTCCGCGATCGATCTCGCCGACATCCAGTTCAAGCGGGCCAAGGATCTCTACGAGGGCCACGCCATTCCGCTGAAGGACTATCAGCAGGCGGAAGCAACCCAGGTCCAGGCGCAGAACGACATGCGCTCCTCGATGACGGCGCTGGAGGCCGCGCGCAACAAGCTGCGCATCCTCGGCTTCACCGACGAGGCGATCAAGACGTTCCAGGAGAAGGGCACGATCAATCGGGAGATCACGATCTACTCGCCGATCTCCGGCACCGTCGTGCAGCGCAAGATCGGCCCGGGCCAGTACGTCAATGCCGGCGCCAGCGATCCGGTGTTCGTGATCGGCGATCTCTCCACGGTCTGGCTCACCGCCTTCGTGCGCGAGAGCGATGCGGCCGCGGTGTGCATCGGCCAGGACATCATGGTCAACGTGATGGCGCTGCCGGGCCGCCCGCTCACCGCGAAGATCAACTACGTCGCCGCCGCGATCGATCCCAACACCCGCCGCCTGCTGGTGCGCGCCACCATCGACAACAAGGACGGCGTGCTCAAGCCGGAGATGTTCGCCAACGTGACGATCTATTCGGCCGGCGACCGCGCCGCGCCGGCGGTGCCCAAGCAGGCTCTCATCTATGAAGCCGACAAGGTCCGCCTCTGGGTCGCGCGCGAGGACAAGTCCGTCGAGCTGCGCGAGATCAAGATCGGCCTCATCAACGGCAACCTCGTCGAAGTCACCAGCAATCTGAAACCCGGCGAGCAGATCGTCGTCAAGGGCAGCCTGTTCATCGACCGCGCGGCGTCCGGCAGCTGATCGACGACCCAAAAACAAGACAAGCTGAAGACCTGAATGGATCGCCTCGTCGCCCTTGCCGTCAATCGGCGCTTCCTGATGGTCGGCATGTTCGTCGCCGTACTGATCGGCGGCCTGATCGCGTTCAACCAGCTCAACATCGAAGCCTATCCCGATCCGACCCCGCCGATGGTCGACATCGTGACGCAGTCGCCGGGCCTGTCGGCCGAGGAGATCGAGCGCTACATCACGATCCCGATCGAGACCCAGGTGGCGGGTCTGAAGAACATCACGACGATCCGCACGATCTCGCTCTATGGTCTCTCCGACGTCAAAATCCAGTTCTCCTTTGCCTACACCTATGACGAGGCGCAGCAGCAGGTTCTGAACCGCCTGGCGCAGCTGGCGCCGCTGCCCGGCAACGTGCAGCCGCAGATCTCGCCGCTCAGTCCGATCGGCGAAATCTTCCGCTACCGCCTGGTCGGCCCGCCGAACTACAGCGTGCTCGACCTCAAGACCATCCAGGACTGGGTCCTGCAGCGCCGCTTCCGCGCCGTGCCCGGCGTGATCGACGTCACCGGCTGGGGCGGCAAGAGCAAGACCTACGAGCTCCAGGTCGACAACAACAAGCTGGTCGCCAACGGCCTGACGCTGCCGCAAGTGCTCCAGGCGGTCGGCAACTCCAACGTCAATGTCGGCGGCAACACCGTCAATATCGGCCAGCAATCGGCCGTGGTGCGCGGCGTCGGCCTGATCCGCTCGATCGACGATCTCGCCAACACCATGATCGCCCAGACCAACGGCAATCCGGTGCTGGTCAAGGACGTCGCCACCGTCACCGTCGGGCAGCGGCCCCGCCTCGGTATCGCCGGTCTCGACGATTCCGACGACATCGTGCAGGGCATCGTGCTGATGCGCCGCGGCGAGCAGAGTTCGCCGACGATCAAGCGCGTCCACCAGCTCGTTCAGACCATCAACAATTCCAGCATCCTGCCGCCGGGCGTACGCATCGAGCGCATCTACGATCGCGGCGACCTGATCGAGCTGACTACCCACACCGTGCTGCACAACATGGTGGTCGGCATCCTGCTGATCGTGCTGCTGCAATGGATATTCCTCGGCGATCTCCGCAGCGCACTGATCGTCGGCGCAACCATTCCATTCGCGCTGTTCTTCGCGGTGATCATTCTGGTGTTGCGCGGGGAATCGGCGAACCTGCTGTCGGTCGGCGCGATCGACTTCGGCCTGATCGTCGATGCCACCGTCATCATGGTGGAGGCGATCTTCCGCCGCCTGACGCAGACGACGCCGGTGTCGGAAACCGAGCACATGTCGAACGAGACGCTGTTCGGCATGAAGAGCCACGCCATCCTCAGCGCCGCCGCCGACGTGTCGCGCTCGATCTTCTTCGCCGCCGCCATCATCATCGCGGCTTTCCTGCCCTTGTTCACGCTCTCCGGCGTCGAGGGAAACATCTTCGGGCCGATGGCGCGCACCTATGCCTATGCGCTCGCCGGCGGCCTGCTCGCCACTTTCACCGTCACTCCGGCGCTGTCGGCCATCATCCTGCCCGCGCATGTCGAGGAGACCGAGACAAAGGTGATGCTGATCCTGCACCGGATCTACATGCCGGTGCTGAACTGGGCCGTCGCCAATCGCGGCATCGTCCTTGGCGGCGCGGTCGGCCTCGTGGTGATGACGGTGGCGCTCAGCCGGCTGCTCGGCCTCGAATTCCTGCCGAAGCTGGAGGAGGGCAACCTCTGGATCCGCGCCACGCTGCCGCCGACCATCTCGCTCCAGGAAGGCAACAGCTACGTCAACGAGATGCGCAAGGTGATCCGCGCCCGGCCCGAGGTCGAGTCCGTGGTCTCGCAGCACGGCCGCCCGGATGACGGCACCGACGCCGCCGGCTTCTTCAACGCCGAGTTCTTCGCCCCGCTGAAGCCCGCCAGCCAGTGGCCGGGCACCCACGACAAGGAAGAGCTGACCGCGCAGTTGCTCAAGCAGCTCGACGACCGCTTCCCCGGCGTCGAATTCAACTTCTCGCAATATCTCCAGGACAACGTCTCCGAAGCTGTCTCGGGCGTGAAGGGCGAGAACTCGATCAAGCTGTTCGGCAGCGACCTCCAGGCGCTCACGGATACGGCCAACAAGATCAAGCAGGTGCTCTCGACCGTCCAGGGCGTCACCGACCTTGCGGTGTTCACCTCGCTCGGGCAACCGACGATCCAGATCGACATCGACCGCGCCAAGGCGGCGCGCTACGGCCTTGCGCCCGGCGACATCAACGCCACCATCAAGGTCGCGATCGGCGGCGACACCGCCGGCGATCTCTACGAGCCGGGATCCGACCGCCATTTCCCGATCATCGTGCGCCTCGCGCCGGAATATCGCAGGAGCGCGGAGGCGATCCAGAATCTGCGCATCGGCGCGCCCGGCCCGAACGGCACCGTCACGCAGATTCCGCTCAGCGAAGTTGCCAATATCAGCCTCGTCTCCGGCGCCGCCTATATTTACCGCGAGCAGCAGGAGCGCTATCTGCCGATCAAGTTCTCGGTGCGCGAACGCGACCTCGGCAGCGCGATCCGGGAGGCGCAGCAGAAGATCGCCGACCAGGTGCAATTGCCGGCCGGCTCGCACATGGAATGGGTCGGCGAGTTCGGCAATCTCCAGGACGCGATCCGGCGGCTGTCGATCGTGGTGCCGATTTCGCTGGCGCTGATCGGCGTCCTGCTCTGGTTCAATTTCGGCTCGATGACCGACACGCTGCTGGCCATGAGCGTGATTCCGATGGCGATCTTCGGCGGCGTGCTGGGCCTGTTGATCACCGGCACGGCCTTCAGCGTGTCGGCGGCGATCGGCTTCATCGCGCTGTTCGGCATCGCGGTGATGGACGGCATCATCATCCTGTCGCAGTTCAACCAGCTGATCGAAGAGGGCATGGACCGCATGAGCGCGGTGGTGCGCACCGGCGAGCTTCAACTCCGGCCCGTGCTGATGACCTGCGTGGTCGCGGGCGTCGGCCTGCTGCCGGCGGCGCTGTCCGAAGGCATCGGCTCCCAGGTGCAGAAGCCGCTCGCCGTCGTCGTCGTCACCGGCATGATGCTGGCACCGGTCGTCATCCTGGTGACGCTGCCGGTGCTGATCTCCTTCTTCTCGCGCCGGGCGCGCTGACCGTCAGAAGCCGTAAAGTCGCGCCGGGTTGTCGACTAGGATCTTCTTGCGCACGCCCGCATCCGGCGCCCACACCGGAAGCTGGTTGAGCAGGCGTCCGTCGTCGATCTGGTAGAGCGGTGCGATGTCGGTGGCCTTGCGTCCCTCGACGCGGCTCGAATCCGGATGCGGCCAGTCTGTGCCCCAGACGATGCGATCGGGGTTGGCCGCGATCAGGGCCTGCGCGTACGGCACCATGTCCTGATAATCGGGTGCGCGCTTCGACGACCGGTAGGCGCCGGAGATCTTCACATAGGCCTTGCCGGACTTCACGAGGGCGACGAGATCGGAGAAGCCCGGCTGCTCCAGGCCGCGCTCGGCTTCGAGGCCGCCGAAATGGTCGAACACGACCGGCACCGGCGCCGTCTCGACGAGATCCTTGATCGCCGTGATCATGGCCAGCGTGGTGTAGAGCTGCACGTGCCAGCCGCGCGCCTTCATGCGCTCGACCGCGGCGGTGAAGCGCGGCCGGCCGACATTGGGATCATTGACGCCGCCGGTCGCCAGATTGAGTCGGACGCCGCGGAAGCCGTCCTGATGCATGGTGTCGAGCGCGCTCTCCGGCGTCTTGTCGTCGATCACGGCGACGCCGCGCGCGTTTGCACCGCGGGCCTTCATGCCGAACAAGGTCGACGAATTGTCGGTGCCGTAGACGCTGGGGGTGACGATCACCACCCGTTCCATATGCAGCGCCTTGTGCAGCGCGGCCATCTCCTCGGGTGAGGCCGGCTCGGGCGTGTAGACGCGCCCGGCGAAGAACGGAAATTTCTCGACATCGCCGTGGATATGGGTGTGGCAGTCGCAGGCATGTTCCGGGACGTCGAAATTGACCGGCGTCGCTGGCTGCGCCGCGCGGGCATGGGCTCTGTTGGTCATGGCTACTCCGGCGGCGAGGGAGGCAAGCAGGACGCTGCGGCGGTTGAGCACGGTTTCTCTCCCTGATTTTGTTGATTGGTAGCAGTGTAGGGACAGTATCACATCAGCCTGGCAGCCGCTGCGCGTCGTTGCATAGCTGCTCGACAAGGTCCGCAAGCGGGCGCGAGCCGTCGACACGCATGATCGGGCAGGGCAGGCCCGCGAGCCATGTTTCATGCTTGGCGAGACTGCGTCCCTCGCGATCCCCGGCTTCGTAATGGGACGCCCAATCGACAAAGGACTCGGTCTCCTCGTGGCGCCAGCCACCCGGCGCGACGGCATCCGCACCGAAATGGGCAGCTTCGCGGGCGCGCAATCGTTTCAGCCGGATGTCGCGCGGCGTGGTCACGTAGATGATCAGATCGAACAATGGGACGAGCTCGTCGCCCCAACCGGTGATGGAGCCGCTCAGCACCCAGTCGAGACGCGGCAGGAACATCTCGCGCATCAGGCGCAGGCGGTCGGCGGCCGGGCGCGTCGTCTGATAGGGCGGCACGGTCGGCAGCCAGAAATAGTCGTCGCTGTCGTGATGCGGCAGCGCGAGCTCGCCCGCGAGCGCACGACCGAGCGTCGTCACGCCGGAGCCCGAAGCTCCCATCAGATGGATGCGGCGGCTTTTCATCGGCACCGACCCGGGAGATTTGAGGCTACTGCCCCGACGGCGTCCGCAGGCCGTGCCAGGCGTCGCGGACCTGCTGGTAGTGCACCTCGGGCAGGTAGTCCGGCGTGTTCAGGTTCAGCGTCTTGACGTCGAGATGGCCGACGGCGCTCAGCAGCGTGTAGGAGGCGATCACGCGGTCGCGCAGCGCGCCGATCAGGCGGGCCTTGGCCTGGATCAGATCGGCCTGCGAGTTCAGGACGTCCACTGTCGTGCGCTGTCCGCCGGCGGCTTCGCGCTGCACGCCCTGGAGAGCGACGGTCGCCGCCTTCACCTCGGACTCCGAGGCCGAGACCGCGATCTTGGCGCCTTCATTGGCGACCCAGGCGCTGACCGCCGCCGTGCGGGCCTGGTTGCGGACCTGGTCGAGCACGAGCCGGCTCTGAGCCGTGATCTCCTTGGCCTGCCGCGTTTGCGCGGCGGCCTGGCCGCCGTCATAGATCGGGGCGGTGACGCTGGCGACGATGGAGGCCTGGTCCTCGGCGAAGGTGCCGAGCGTCGGGTCGTTGTTGCGGCTCTTGCTGGCGCTGCCCTGGATGCTGGCGCTCGGCAGCAGCGCGCCTTCGGCCACGCGGATATTGGTGGAGGCGACGTCGACGTCGAAGCCTGCCGCCATCACCGCCGGGTGCTGACGGATCGCCATCGTCATGGCGTCCTCGCGGCTCTTCGGCAGATAGCGGTCGACCACTTCGGCGGGCTTGAGCTGCGAGGGCGCGTTGCCGATCACCTGGGCATAGGTCGCCTGGCTCACCGCCAGCGCGACCTCGGCGGCGTTGAGGTCGGAAAGGCCGCGGTTGAGGCGCGCTTCGGCCTGCGCCGTGTCGGTCGGCGTGACGTCGCCGGCATTGAGGCGGCGCTGGGTGACGGCGAGCGTCTCGCGCAGGAAGGCGACGTTGGAGCGCTGCGCCTCGACCAGCGACTGGTTGGCCAGCACGTTGGTGTAGGCGGTGACGCCGTCGAGCAGCACGCCCTGGCCAACATTGCGCAGCGCCTCGCGGCCCGACTGCACCTGGAGCTCGGCGGCCCGCACGTTGTTGGCGGTGCGGAAGCCGTTGAACAGGGTCTGCGTCACGGTGACGCCGATGACCCATGGCTTCAGGTTTGCGGTCTGGATGGTGTTGTCGGGCAGAAGGTTGCGCACCGATTGCAGGCCGGCGCTGAGGCTCGCCACGATCTGCGGCCGGTAGCCGGCCAGCGCCTGCGGCACGTTCTCGTCGGTCGCGCGCTGCCGCGCGCGTTCGGCATTGAGCTGCGGATTGGTCTGGTAGGCTTTGGCCAATGCCTCCGGCAGGGCCTCGGCGGATGCGGCCGAGGGCAGGGCGCACGACAACGCCAGCGCGGTCCATGTCGCAAGCACGGGACCCACGCCCGATCGATGTCGCGTCATCGCGCGATCAGCTCTGGCGGCACGCCCAATCATGTAATCCCGCTTAACCCCGGCTGTCCGCCCCCGCCGACGGTGGCCTCTTAACTGTTTACCCAGCCGGGGTCGCGCAGGCAAACTGCCGCGGGGAAAACCCCCATGTATTCCGTGCTTGTTGCAGGTGCGTCACAGGGTTTCTGCGGGACGGCGGCGAAGCCTTACACCGGCCTGACCGGGTGCCGGCTCAGCGGTTCTTGTTCACCGGCTTGCGCTTCTCGATGAACGCGGCCATGCCCTCGGAGCGGTCTTCCAGCGCGAAGGTCGCGTGGAACAGGTTGCGCTCGACGCTCATGCCTTCGGCGAGCGTGGTCTCGAAGGCGCGGTTCACCGCCTCCTTGGCCATGGCGGCCGCAGGGCGCGACATCGATGCGATCTTCGCGGCCGCTTCCATCACTTCGTCCATGAGCCTGTCGGCGGGCACGATGCGGCTGACGAGGCCCGCGCGCTCGGCCTCCGCGGCATCCATCATGCGGCCGGTGAGGCAGAGATCCATCGCCTTCGACTTGCCGATGGCGCGGGTCAGGCGCTGGGTGCCGCCGATGCCGGGAATGGTGCCGAGCGTGATTTCGGGCTGGCCGAACTTGGCGGTGTCGGCGGCGATGATGAAGTCGCACATCATGGCCAGCTCGCAGCCGCCGCCGAGCGCGTAGCCGGCAACCGCCGCAATCGTCGGCTTGCGGCAGCGGGCGACGCGGTCGCCGCCGATCGCGGCAAAGTCCTCGGAGAACATGTCGATGAAGGCCTTGGGCTGCATCTCCTTGATGTCGGCGCCGGCGGCAAACGCCTTCTCGCTGCCGGTCACGACGATGCAGCCGATGGCGTCATCGCCCTCGAGATCGTCGACGGCGGCCGCGATCTCACGAAAGACGCCGAAGGAGAGCGCATTGAGCATCTTCGGCCGGTTCAGCTTGATGATGCCGACCGCACCGATGCTTTCGACGATGATGTGTTCGAACGTGCTCATGCTCCACCCACGCTTTTGATTGGGCGGGCAATGTGCCTGCTGGCGCGGACGCCTTCAAGGGCCCACGAAGCCTTCGGAACGGGCGTCCGGAACACGCGGCAAATCGCGCGTTCCGGACGGGGTTTCCTCAGGCCAAGCAATCAGGCCAAGCGTTCAGGCCGAAAAATCAGGCCATGAACATGCGCGCGGCGGACGCCAGCGTCAGCAGCGTGCCGACCCCGATGAAGATCTTTCCGATCAGCGAGCTCTGGTCCCAGGCCGAGCTCTGCTGGCTGCTGGCCATCACCGGCGCGGGACGCGGCTGTGCCGGGGTCGCGGCAATCACCGCCTTCTGGGCGGGCGGGTTGTCCTGCTGCACGGCCTGGTCGAGATCGTTAGGCTGGTCAGGGGCGACGATCTGGCTCTCGGCGTTCGGGGCCGCGGTATTGTCGGCGGCCGCCTGGACGTTGTCATTGGCGCGGCCGGTCATGGCGGAGGCGGCAGCCGCAGGCGGCGTATCGGCCGCAGCGAGCTGGGCGTTGGCGTTGGCGACCTCCGGCGGCATCTCGCTCGAGGCCGGCACGTTGCTGTCGGCCTTGGCCTCGTCGGCCTTTGGCGCGGACTGCGTCTTGTCGGTCGCCTTGTCGTCGGATTTCTGCGCCGTCTTGCTGCTGGTGCGATGCGCGGAATGGCGCCGCTGCTTGTTCGGCCTGGCCGTGTCGGCCTGTTTATCCGCGCTGTCCGACTTGCTTGCGGCCGAGCTGGGCGCGGCCTGTGCAACGCCTCCAGACAGCAAGAAAAGCCCGGCCACAGCAATCAGGGCCATGCGCATGCTGGCTTTCATCATTCTGACGATCTCCCCAATTCCGCCCGTCCCGGGGGCGAACAGAGACCTCGGGGCGTGACGACAGCTGGGCAGAAAATGGGAATCTTCGGGCCACACCGGGCGAAAACGGGGCAAACCGCCCCCACGCCCACGGCTGGCCGGATGCGGGCCGGCTTAATCGGTGTTATGAGCCGTCGCGGGTTCGACGGCCGTACCGGCCACCGGGGCAGTCGATATCACGAATTCGTGATGTCGCGGGTGCCGGCGTAACAATCTGAAAATGCGGCCGAATTGCATGGTGAGGGGCGCGCGTGCGCGGACGTGAGGACGAATGGACCGGCCTGATGCGGTCGGCCATGGCGGGCGATGATGCGGCTTATCATCGTCTGTTGAAGGCGGTCACGCCGGTGCTGCGCGCCGCGGCGAGGCGTGGTCTGGCGCGGGCCGGGCAGCCTCCCGATCAGGCCGAGGATATCGTGCAGGAGATACTTTTGGCGGTGCACCTGAAGCGGCACACCTGGGACAGCGAAGCCCCCTTCGCGCCCTGGCTGTTCGCGATCGCCCGCAACAAGCTGATCGACGCGCTGAGGCGGCGCGGCCGGCGCATCTTCGTCAACATCGACGATTTCGCCGAGACGCTGCCGGGCGAGGCGCCGCAGGAGACCGCTTCGGCGGGCGAGGTCGCCGCGCAATTGGATACGTTGCCGCAGCGCCAGCGCGACGTGCTGCAGTCGATTGCGGTCGAGGCCGCCTCGATCAAGGACACGGCGGCGAAGTTTTCGATGAGCGAGGGTGCGGTGCGGGTCGCGCTGCATCGCGGACTTGCGGCACTGACGGCCAAACTGCGGGACCACTAGTCATGGATACCGACCAACTCATTCGCTCGCTCGCGGCCGACAACGCCCATCGCGCGCCGCGCGTCGGCGCCGTGCTGACCATGGCGTTGCTGGTTGCCGCACCGCTGTCGATCCTGGTCTTCGCAACCTTCCTCGGCGTGCGCCCCGACGTCATGAGCGCCATGCGCAATCCCTTCTTCGACATGAAGTTCGCGGTGACGTTGTCGCTCGCGATTCCCGCGATCATCGTCAGCCTGCATCTGTCGCGGCCCGAAGCCCTGCTGCACGGCTGGGGCTGGCTGCTGCTGCTGCCGGTCGGGCTGCTCGCGGTTGCGATCGGCGGCGAGATGATGATGGCACCGGCGATGCCGATGACGATGCGCATGATGGGCAAGAACTCCAGGGTGTGCCTGGTCGCAATCCCCGCGATGTCGCTGCCGCTGCTGGCGGGGGCGTTGTTCGGCCTGCGCCACGGCGCGCCGTCGCGCCCCGCGCTCGCCGGCGCGCTCGCGGGCCTGGTGTCGGCCGGGCTCGCCGCGACGCTCTACGCCTCGCATTGCACGGATGATTCACCGCTGTTCGTCGCGACCTGGTACACGATCGCGACCGCACTGGTGACCGCGATCGGCGCGGCGATCGGCTCGCGGGTCCTGAGATACTAGGCCGCCGGCGTCGCGCTCTGCATGCGCTGGAAGCGCAGCACCTGCTGCGCCGTGGATGAGCGCAGGGCCTCGTAGGTGTCGCGCAGGGCCAGCATGTCGGCCGGCGAGCCGCCCGACAGCTTCTCTCGCATGGCGATGATCGCGCGCACGCTCGACCATTGCATGCCCGCGACCTTGGCGAGGATCATCACGCCCTCGGTGCGGCTTTCGACCATCATGGTCTCGGCGGTCTCGACCGCGACGCCCGCGAGCGCCGCGAGGCCCGCATTGGTCTCGTCGAACTTGCCCTGTTCGGCGAAGGTCGCGATCTGGAATTCGGTGAGACGTCCATCCTCGTGCAGCGACTTCACCAGCGCGCGTGCCATCTCGGTCTGCCTGGTCGTGGCGGCGGCCCGGACCCGCTGGGCGGCCTCCTGCACCACGTTCGAAACCTCCTCCGCGAGCTCCGGATGCGCGGCCTCCAGCTTCCGGCGCACGCTCATGGACGCCTTTGCGACCAGCTTCAGGTAGTGATGGCGCGGCAGGTTCGGCCGCAGGCCGATGCAGGTGGCGAGGTCATCGTCGCGTTCGGCGCGCGTGACGAGGTCGGAGAGACCTTCCTCGGAGAGCCGCGCACCCGGATTGCTGACGGTCGATTGGACCACGTCCTCGTTGCCGCGCGTCACCAGCACGTCGGTCAGCGCTTCCGACAGCACGCGCCGCAGCGAGATCGCCTTCAGATGGGCCTGGCCTCTCGTGCGCGCGATCTCGATCAGCGTCGCCTCGTCCAGTCGTTCCGATTTCGTCAGCACGGGCCCTGCGACCTCGATGACCTCGTCGAGCGCCAGCGTGCGGATGATCTTCGGCGGTGCGGCCGCGATCGGCGCAAGGCGATCGGCAAGCAGTGCCCTGGCCGACGTCTCGATCTGCTCGATCAGGCACTCGAACACGTCGTCGAACACGCGGATGTGGTCGTCGGAATAATCCACCGCGTTACCGACGAAGAGATCGGTGACACGGCGCAGCGTCTCGACCCGCCGCGCAACGGTGCCGTGGGAGAGCGCAGCCTGCAATTCGTCGAGCAGGTTTTCGGATGGTTTATCGGCTTTGGATCTCATTGCCCTGTCCTGGAGCGTTCGGTCCGGCGGCTTTGCACCGCCGGGTGAAAATGGATTGGTCAGTTCGTTGCGATGCGGTTGCGCCCTTGCGCCTTGGCGGAATAGAGCGCGCTGTCGGCGCGCGCGAGAAACGTGTCGGCAGTATCCATGTCGCGAAGCGTCACGACGCCCGCGGAAATCGTTACGCGCATCCCAGGGGAGAATGCGCTCCAGTCGAGATCGGCAACGATGCTGCGCAGCCGCTCGAGCATGCGCGAGGCCGCCTCGGCTTCGGTGTCGGGCAGCAGCAGTAAAAATTCCTCGCCGCCGTAGCGGCCGAAACAGTCGACCGGGCGGATGTTGGCGAAAATGGTGATGGCGAAGGTGCGCAGCACCTCGTCGCCGACGGGATGGCCGTGGGCGTCGTTGATGCGCTTGAACCAGTCGAGGTCGATCAGCGCGATCGCGCAGGGCGTCGAGGCCTGCCGCGATTTTTCGATTTCGCTGTCGAGCATCCGCATGATGCAGCGGCGGTTGTAGGAGCCGGTCAGCTCGTCGAGCTCGGCCAGCTCCTCGATCCGCCGATAGGCGGCCTTCAGCTCGATGCTGCGCTGGTACAGGATCTTGCGCAGCGTGGCGCCGAACAGGCCGAGGAAGGCGCACTGGCCAATCACCAGTACGAAGCACAGCATCGAGGCGGCCCGCTGCAGCCTGGTCGCAACCGGCAGGCCGATCGGCAGGTCGGAGGCGAGGAAGACGGCGCCGAGGCCGGCGGTGGCGAGCGCCCAGGTCAGCATCGCCTGGGTCGAGGTCATGCGCAGCGTGCCGAAGGCGAAGATCAGGAACAGCACGCTGATGAAGGTGACGCCGAGGATCGGGACCGACAGCAGGAACACGAATTGAAGCGCCATATGCGCCGAAATCTGGAAGACGGTGAGATAGTGGTCGGTGAACCTGTCGCCGACGCCGGCTTCCGACAGCACGGTGAACGTACCGATGATCAGGAGGCCGCCGAACCAGAACAGCGAGGCGACGTCCAGCGAGACCACGCCGTCATAGGCGTAGATCAGCAGGACGGAGGCGCCGAGCGAGTAGCTCGCCACCTGGCCGATATACATCTGGCGGCGTTGCCAGGCCCGGCGGGCCCGGACCTGCGGCGCCGCCGCCTCGGGCATGAGGACGAGATCCGCGACCTCAGCGGCATTCCTCTCGGGAAGCGACGTCGCGGCCGTGTTCATGATCCTGCCGGAGGTGGATGTCAGCCCAAAAATCTACGTGGCAAGCCTTTAGGTTTGGTATCCTTTGAAACCGAATCCGAACCGTGCAGTGCAGAACAGGATGGTATTGGCCGGCTGCGGGAATTTGCCGGCGATTAGGCATCGTCTGCGATGCGTTCGAGCCAAAGCGGGGGTTCGTGAGACATACGTCGTGCAGGACTGCTATGGAACCGGACTTGGTCGGCCGGCCCGTGCCGGGCAGGCATTTCGCAGGAAAGTGCTTCAGTATTATGTTACCGATCTGGATCGAAGTGGCCAACCAACGCGGGTATCGCAAGAAAAGCGCGCGTATGTGGGGTAGGTCACACACCGCCCCGTATGACTGCGGTAGGTTGAAGAATTTCGCCCCTCCCGTCGAACCGTCCGCCGTATCGACCCGACCAACTTTGCGAGACGGGCTTTGAGCGTGACACAGGCGGCTACGGACGAGGTCCTCATCGCCAGGATCGCCCAAGGTGACCGGCTCGCCATGCAGGTGCTGTACGGGCGGCACCATGTCAGGGTTTACCGGTTCGGGTTGAGGCTTGTGCGGGACGAGCAGGCGGCGGAAGACCTCATCAGCGAGGTATTTCTCGACGTCTGGCGTCAAGCCGGCAAGTTCGAAGGCCGATCCGCCGTTTCCACCTGGCTGCTGGCAATCACCCGATTCAAGGCCCTCTCGGCGCTTCGGCGCAGGAAGGACTTTGAACTCGACGAAGACGCCGCGAACGCGATTGAGGATTCGTCCGACAATCCGGAAACGGTGGTGCAGAAGAAGGATACGAGTGCCGCGTTGCGGGAGTGTCTGACGGGCCTCACGCCGGAACACCGGGAAATCGTCGATCTCGTCTACTACCACGAGAAGTCCGTGGAAGAGGTGGCCGAAATCGTCGGGATACCGGAGAACACTGTGAAGACGCGCTTGTTCTATGCGCGCAAGAAACTGGCCGAACTGCTGAAGGCAGCCGGCGTTGAGCGAGGCTGGCCATGATGGCTTTGAGCAAGAAGATGCTGGAGCAAGAGCCCAGTGAGATTGAACTGCTGCTGCCCTGGCACGCCGCCGGCACGCTGAACGCGCGCGATGTCCGCCGCGTCGAGGAAGCGCTGGCGAATGATCCGGAGCTTGCCAGGCAGTACGCCGCGATCCGCGGCGAGTACGAAGAGACCATCCATCTGAACGAGAGCCTGGGCGCTCCGTCGGCGCGCGCGATGCAGAAGCTGTTCGCCGCGATCGATGCCGAGCCGGCGCGTGCCGTCGGTTCGCTGCCGCTGTCGTCGCGCATCGCGACCTTCTTCGCGAGGCTGTCGCCGCGGACGCTGGCATGGTCGGCGAGCCTCGGCGCCATCGCGCTGCTGCTGCAGGCCGGCATCATCGGCGCGGTGCTGATGAAGACCCAGACCGCGACCTTCCAGACCGCTTCGCTTTCGACCGGAGCGCCGATCACGCGTGAACTCGGTGCGGCCGCCGCGCCGGCCCGTGCGCTGGTGCGTTTCACGCCCGAAGCGCGTGTTGCCGACATCACGGCGTTGCTCGACAGCTATCAGGCGTCGATCATCGGCGATGCCAAGGGCGGCATGTTCCGCCTCCAGTTCGACAAGGCGATGAGCCAGGACGAGCTCGCCGCGCTGCTCGGCAGAATGCAGCGCGAGAAGTTCGTCAACCTCGCCGTCGCGGCGCCGTAGGGCGCCTTCGATCCGATGACGCGCAAGTCCGAGAGTAAGTTGCGAGCCGCGGCCTACGCCTCGGTCGGAGCCGTGCTGCTGCTCGCCGCCAGCCTTGGCGTCGAGGTCGCACAGGCGCAGGCGATCATGCGCACGCCGACGATCAGCGTTCCCTCGCGCATACCGACGATCTCGCCGAACATCGCTGCGCGGGCGGCCGCCGTTGCGCCCGGCCCGCGGGCCATCCCTGCGATCCCGCATACCACCACCATAGGCCGCGTCGGCACGACGCCAGTGCTGCCTTATGCGCGTTATTCGCCGAACCTTTATCCGTCCTGCTCCGCGCCCTATCGGGACGGGGACGGCGAATGCCTGGCGCAGCCAAACGCGGGCGGTGATGGGACCGGCAAATCGGGCAAGAAGAGCGCCGGCAAGGGGCGCAGCAACAACAACACGCCTGTCGCGGTGAACCTGCGCAGCTTTGCCAACGAATTCGTCGCCGAGATCGACGGCGCCCTGTCGGTGACCGAGACCGACCAGCTCGCGCGCCGCCACGGCCTTTCGCGCATCGCATCCGAGAATTTTCCGCTGATCGGGGCGACCTTCGGCCTGTTCCGCATCACCGATGGCCGGCCCTTCGAGACCGCGCGGCGTGAATTCGCCGCCGACGGCAGCGTGCGCTCGGTGCAGCCGAACTTCCGCTATGTGCTCCAGGACCAGAAGGCGAGCACGCCGACCGAGGGCGATCCCGCGCAATATGCCCTGGCCAAACTCCGCCTGCCGCAGGCCCATACGCTGGCGCATGGCGCCAACGTGACGGTTGCCGTGATCGATTCCGGCATCGACGCCAAACACCCCGAGCTCGCCAATTCCGTCTCCGACAATTTCGATGCGCTCGGCAGCGCCGAGGGGCCGCACGTTCACGGCACCGGCATCGCCGGCGCCATCGTGGCGCATGCCAAGCTGATGGGAAGCGCGCCCGAGGCGCGCATCATCGCCATCCGCGCCTTCGGCGGCACCACGGGCGGCGCCGAGAGCTCGTCCTACATCATCCTGCGCTCGCTGAATTATGCCGCCGAGCACGGCGCGCAGATCGTCAACATGAGCTTCGCCGGTCCCAAGGACGCGGTGATCGAGCGCGCCATCGCGGCGACCGCCGCGCGCGGGCTCGTGCTGATCGCGGCGGCCGGCAATGCCGGTGCGAAATCGCCGCCGCTCTATCCTGCCGCCAATCCCAACGTGATTGCGGTCAGCGCGACCGACCAGCAGGACAGATTGTTCCCGGCGTCCAACCGCGGCAATTACATTGCGCTGGCCGCGCCCGGCGTGGACATCTTCCTGCCGGCGCCCGACGGCAAATACCAGATGACCTCGGGGACCTCGTTCTCGGCCGCCTATGTCTCCGGCGTCGCCGCCTTGCTGCTCGAGCGCAACTACACCCTGAAGCCGGAAGCGCTGCGCATGACGCTCGCGAAGACCGCGCGCGATCTCGGTTCACCCGGACGCGATGATCTGTTCGGCGACGGCGAGGCCGATGCATTTGCTGCGGTGATGGCTGTTCCCGCCGACAACGCGACGCCCGTTGCGGCTGCGTCCGGTACAACAAAACGTGAAGACGCCGACAAGCGTCGCGACGAGCCCGGCATCCGCGCGATCGAGCAGCCTTCGCTCTCCAGTGCAGGCGATAAAGCCGCGATTTCTCAGGCGGATAGGCCGGCGACGCGATAGCGGCTGCGACAACCTTGCGCGCGCGCCAAGGGTTAAAAATTCGAACGCCGCATTGAACGTTCAGCCCGCTAGCACGACCAAATTATGTGGGAGCGGTCATCCCTCCCCATCAGTCATATCAGGCGCGAGCGCCCATCCACCCCAAGCGCCCATATGGCTCGACCCGTCCGGTTGTCCCCCCGGACGGGTCTTTTCTTTTTGAGCATCCGATTCCTTGAAGCGATGTTCGAGGTCAGCTTCCGGTTGAGCGATCACGGCTGCGCCGGGCGCGAGCGTTCATCAGGTGCCGCGCAAGTCGGTCATGCTTGCGCGAAGCTTGACTCGAAAACACAGGAAATGTCCGCACGACTACGGTGTTTCATGACGAACGGCGTGTCGTTGCTGGACAAGTCAAAACTTTTCCACAAAATATTCATGTCGCTTCTAAATTGATTCGTGCGCGTTGCGTCCCCCGCGTCCGTGTTTTCTCCCTACGGGCTGGTTCATGACACATCGCCAAGAGTTAATGAGCGCTGCGGGTTGCAGCCGCGAGGTCGCGGCACGCTGGTGCGCTCTCGCCGAACAGCGGCTGGAACATCTGTCCGAAATGTTCGAGACCGGACGCTGGCGCCGCTATCACTCCGAACTCGCCTTTCTCGAAAACATCCAGGAAGCCAAGCGCGCGGTCCAGACCTGGCGCGCCATCGCCACCGGCGGGGACGTCGCAGCGGCGGCCGCAAGCGTCACCTCCGCCTTCGGCTGGTCGCCGGCGACGATGCCCCGCGTGTTTCCGCGCGACACCGTGCAGCCGAAGGCCGTCCACATCGCCCCCGAGACCGCCATGCCGGTCAGGCTCGATCCCAAGCCGGATGTTCTGGCCGAAGTCACCGAGGCCCCGCTCGTGCCGGCGGCTCCAAGCGCACCGCCCGCGCCCGTTACCGTGGCATCATTTACCGCACCCGCCGCCGTCCCGCCTCTCAAGGCTCCCGCGGCAAGGGCGCCGCTGATGACGGCGCCCGTCGTGAGGCCGCCGTCCGCAGCGCCTGCCGCGATGGCGCCGCGCACTGCGCCTGCCGTGAGGTTGCCGTTCGCCGAACCTGCCGCACCGGCACCGGTCGCAGCACCTGCCATCAAGGCCCCCGCTGCGATGGCAGCGCTCCTGCCGCAATTCGCCCCGCCCGCCGCCGAAATCGTCGCGGCTCCCGAGCGCGTCGTCGAATTCACCCTTAGCCTCGACGGCCTGCAAGCGAAGTACCCCCTGCTTCGGAACGCGTTCTAGCGTCTGGAAGCTGAAGGCGAGGGGCGGCGTCTACCGCCGCACTGCATTCCCGCCGATCACCACCTGCGCAAAACGCTGCGCGCCGTCGGCCGACAGGTCCGATGTCACCGCTCGCGCGTGGTCGAGGCCGACCACGGCGCCGCGCGGGGTTTCCGAGATCATGTTGTTGTTGACGAGTGCGGTGCCGGCGCCGGGCACCACGGAGACGCCGACGCCGGCCAGGGCCCTGCGGATCACGTTGCCGGTGATGGCGACGTCGCGCAGATATTTGCCCCAGCCGGCGACGATGCCGTAGGACGGCGCGTTCTCGATCACGTTCCCGGTCACGGATGAATCCGCCTCGATGTAGATGCCGACGCCGGCATCGTCATCGGGCGCAGTGCCTATGGGGCGTTTCGGGATCAGGTTGCGGATGATGTTGCCCTGGACCACCGCGATGCGGCCGCCCTCGTTGAAATTGCAGACGGAGACGCCGACGGCGGCGCCATCGACGGTGTTGTTGGCGATCACAGCGGCCTCGAACGCAAACTCCGAATAGAGCGCGACCTCGCGCACGTCGCTGACGCTGTTGCCTGATATATGGATGTTCGAGGCCGAGTTGCCGCGCACCGCGGAGTAGTCGCAATTCCTGATGCGGTTGCCGCGCACGATCACGTTGCCGGCGCGGAAGGCGTTGATGGCGTTGCCGTACTGTCCTGAGCCGCCGGGACCGGCCTTGATGTTCTCGATGCGGTTGTCGGCGACCAGCGTGCCGTCGTCGCCGATCGCGGTGCGCAGGATCTCGATGCCGTTGTCGTTGGTGCCTGAAATGGTGTTGCGGGACACGCTGAGGCCTTTGGCGTCGAACGAGACCACCGCCGTCACCGCGATATTGCCAAGGATATTGCCGGAGATGTCACCGGCGACCTGCTCGAGCCAGATGCCGCTGCCGCCCGAATTCGTGATCTCGCAATCGGTGATGCGCACGTCGCGCCCGCCGAGGACGTGGATCAGGCCGCGCCGCGTCGGCAGCGGAATGCCGGCGCCGTCGAAGGTGATGCCGGTGAGGCCGATCGCATCGGCGCCGTCGCTCTGGATCGCCGAGGCGCCGCCGGTGAAGACGAATTTGGTCGCGCCGCGCACGCCGATCAGTTGTGCGCCGTTCGGCAGGCGCAGCAATCCGCAGCGGTAGATGCCGGGCGGCAAGGCGAGGGGCATTTGCGCCCGCGCGGCCTCGTCGATCGCGCGCTGCAGCGCGCGGGTCTGATCCTCGCTGCTGCCGGGCCGCACGCCGTATTGCGTGGCATCGCGGCCGAGCAGCGACGTCAGCGGCGCCGCGCGCGCGGCATCGGCCGGCATGGCGAGCGCGCCCGCGATACCGGCGGTTGAAGCTCCGATGAGATGACGGCGATTGAGGTCCATGACGCGTCCTCCGGCGGACGCGGGGGTCCGCGGCAGTTAGGTAGCGCAGGGCGGAGGGGGACGTGAGGATTGTTCGCGGTAGGGTTAAATGTTTACCGCAGAGACGGTGCCGTAGGGGCAAAGCGTAGCGTGCCCGCGTATTTTCCACGATCGAGAGAGATGGTGGGCACGGCGCAAGGGCGCCTTTGCCCACCTACGAAACGCGTTCCTTCCGCGCCAGCTGCACCATCTCCATCAGCATCGCTTCCCCGGCATCCACCAATTCCTCCAGCGTGATCCGCGGCGCTCCCTTGCGGCGCACCGCGCCGCTGCGTGCCAGCAGGGGAATGTGGATGAAAGCGGCGAGCCCCGGGCCGCCCGCCCTGACATTCTCGATCGCGCGCCAGCTCAAATAATTGCAGAGATAGGCGCCGGCATCGCGCGAGGCGCGGGCGTCGATGCCGGTGAGACGCGCGGCGCGCAGCAGCCGTGCCGTGTGTGGGCCGAACGTCATTGCGTCCGCGGCGCCTGCGATGCCGCGCTTGCTGGAGCGGGTGTTGGCGGCATCGGGCCACAGCATGGTGACGGCGTTGCGCGCCCGGGTCTCGATCCGCAAATACGGCGTGCGTGCCGCGAGGCCGAACATCAGCAGCGCATCCGGCTTCTCCTGCGCCAGCACCTGCGGCAATTGCCGGTCGACCGCGGCATAGGTGACCGGGAAGATGTGGCTGGCGATCGTGACGCCGTCGAGCGCCGGCCGACGCAGTTGGGTCAGCCGTGCCACCAGCGGCTGGGTCGGGTTATAGGGCGCGCCGGGAAACGGACCGAAGCCGGTGAGGAGAACGCGGAGTTTTTCGCTCATTGCAGCAACTCCAGGATCTGCTCGGCGGCGAGCGCCGGGGTGAGATGGCCGTTGGCGACCTCGGCCTCGATCTTGCGGACCTTGCTGCGCACCGAGGCCTCGCTGCGCAGTCGCGCCAGCATGCGTTGCTCCAGCATCGACCACATCCACTTCACCTGCTGCTCGCGCCGCCGCGCGGCGAAATCGCCGGAGGCATTCATCGCCTTGCGGTGATCCAGAACCTTCTGCCAGATCTTTGCGATGCCATCGCCGGTCAGCGCCGAATAGGTCTCGACCGGCGGATGCCAATGCTCGGATCGCGGCGCCAAGATATGCAGCGCGCCGCGATAGTCGGCAGCGGTGATCCTGGCGCGCTTGAGATTGTCGCCGTCGGCCTTGTTGATCGCGATCATGTCGGCGAGCTCGACCAGCCCCTTCTTGATGCCCTGCAGCTCGTCGCCGCCACCCGGCAGCATCAGAGCGAGGAAGAAATCGGTCATGTCGCAAACGGCCGTCTCGGACTGACCGATGCCGACCGTCTCGACCAGCACCACGCCGAAGCCGGCTGCCTCGCAGAGCAGCATCGCCTCGCGCGTCTTGGCGGCGACGCCGCCGAGCGTGCCCGAGGACGGCGAGGGGCGGATGAAGGCGTCGTCGGAGGCCGCGAGCTGTGCCATCCGCGTCTTGTCGCCGAGGATCGAGCCGCCGCTGCGCGCCGAGGACGGATCGACCGCGAGCACCGCGACCTTATGGCCCTGTTCGATCAGATAGGTTCCGAGCGCGTCGATGGTGGTGGATTTGCCGACGCCGGGCGAACCGGTGATGCCGACGCGGAAGGCTTTGCCGGTGTCGGGCAACAACATCTGCACCAGCTCGCGCGCCAGCGCCTGGTGATCGCTGCGCCGGCTCTCCACCAGCGTGATGGCCCGGGCGAGGGCTGCGCGGCTCCCCGCGCGCAGGTCGCGGGCGAGGGATTTGATGTCCAGCGAGGCCTTCTTCTCAGTCATGCCCCTGCTTTACAACGCCGAGGCGGGGCAGGCGAGGGCCGCCCGCCCGATATCACCGGGATGTCGCCGTAGCCGTCTGCATCGGTTTCAGCTTCCGCCAGACCCACACCATCACCGGCCAGAGCAGGGCGCCGATTGCCATTGCCGCGAGGATCGCTGCGACGGGGCGCTCGAAGAACGGCAAAATGCTGCCGTCGGACTTGATCAGCGATGTCACAAAGGCCTGCTCCACCATGGTGCCCATGACGATGCCGAGCACCATTGCGGCGACGGGATAGCCGTTGGCCTCCATCACGTAGCCGATCACCCCGAAGGCGGCGACGGTGACGACGCCGAACATGTTGTTGCCGATCGCGAACGAGCCGACGGCGCAGCACAGCATGATGATCGGCATCACGGTCGAGCGCGGCGCCAGCAGGATGTAGGCGGCGACGCGGATCATGGCGATGCCGAGCGGGATCATCAGGATGTTCGCGATGATGAACATCAGGTAGATCGCGTACATGCTCGACGCCTTCTCGGTGAACAGCGTCGGGCCCGGATTGAGACCCTTCATGTAGAGCACGCCGATCGCGATCGCCGCGATGGTGTCGCCGGGGATGCCGAACAGCAGCGAGGGTACCCAGCCCGAGGCGATGCTGGCATTGTTGCTGGCGCCGGCCTCGACCAGGCCCTCGACATGGCCGGTACCGAATTTTTCCTTCTCCTTGGAGAAGCGCTTCGACATCGCATAGGAGACCCACGCCGCCATGTCGGCGCCGGCGCCGGGCAGCACGCCGATGATGATGCCGACGATGTTTCCGCGCGTCATCTGCCAGTGATATTTCTTGGTCAGCCGCCACTGACCGGCCATGATGCTTCCGAATTTCCGGCGCGGCAGCGGCGGCGGCTCGGGCGTCAGCATCGCGCGCATCACCTGCGCCACCGCGAACACGCCGACCAGCGCCGGGATCGGCTCGATGCCGCCGAACAGGTCGGTAATGCCAAAGGTGAAGCGCGGCACGCCGCCGGGATTCTCGATGCCGATGCAGGAGACGAGCAGGCCGAGGAACATGCCGGCGATTGCCTTCACCGGCGAGGAGCGCGCGACCAGCGTGGCGCACATCAGTCCGAGCAACGCCAGCCAGAAATATTCGAAGGTCGAGAACGACAGCGCGATCTCGGCGAGCGGCGGCGCCAGGATCATCAGCGACAGCACGCCGGCAATGCCGCCGACGGCGGAGAACCAGACGCCGGCGCCGAGCGCGAGCTCGGCCTGGCCCTTGCGCGTCATGGCATAGGCCTCGTCGGCATAGGCCGCGGAGGCGGGCGTGCCGGGAATGCGGAGCAGCGCGCCGGGAATGTCGCCCGAGAAGATCGCCATCGAGGACGCCGCCACGATGGTCGCGATCGCCGCGATCGGCGACAGATAGAAGGTGACGGGGACGAGCAGGGCGGTCGCCATCGTCGCCGACAGGCCGGGCAGCGAGCCGATGACGAGGCCGTACACGGAGGCTGCGAACATCGCGATGATGACCTCCCAGGTGGAGATCAGCGCGAAGGCATCAATCAGGGTCTTGAGCATGGGATTACCAGGGCGTCGGCAGCAGGCCGGCGGGCAGCGGCACGCGGAGCAGCTTGCCGAAGATGAGGTGGATGGCGAAGGGCGACAGCGCGGCGAGCGGCAGCGCCAGCTTCCACTTCGCCCCGAGCGCTGTCGAGGTGATGTAGACCATGATCGCCGCGGTGATGATGAAGCCGAGCCGGTCGGCGGCAAGGACGTAGAACAGCAGCAGCGCCGGCGGCAGCAGGGCGCGCAGGCCGTAGAGCTTGCCCTGCGGCGGCGGGGCGGCGGCCTGGCCGTCCTCGAGCGGGATCAGCTCTTCCTCCTCCTCGAAGGAATGTCCGATCCCGAACACGATGGCGAGCCCGCATAGCGCGAGGCCCGTGCCGATCACCAGCGGAAACACGTTGGGGCCGACCGGCTGCCCCGGCACCGGCGGCAGGATGTAGCCGCCATAGGCGGCGGCCGCGCCAAGCACGACGAGAAACGATCCCGTGACGGAGTCGGGAAGACGCATGGAAAGGGGTCCTATGAGAAATGCACTTCCTCTCCCCGCGCGCGGGGAGAGGCGATCAGAGCATCGCAGGCGCAGATCACGCCTTGCTCAGTCCTGCGGCCTTCATCGCTTCGCCCATCTGGGCGTCGCCCTTGTCCATGAAGCCCGCGAACTGGCCAGCATCGCCCCACACCGTGCCGAAGCCGCGGTTGCTCATGAAGTCCTTGAACTCGGCGGAGTCGTAGACCTTCTTCAGCGCCGCGGTGAGCTTGGCTGCGATCTCCGGCGGCAGGTTCTTCGGTGCGCCGATGCCGCGCCAGGCGCCGGTGGCGTAGTCGATGCCCATCGCCTCCTTCAGCGTCGGCACGTCCTTGAAGATCGGGTTGCGCGCCGGCGCCATGATGGCGAGGCTCCTGGCCTTGCCGGCCTCGATGATCGCGCGGGCTTCCGGCACCGAGCATGTGGTGAGGTCGAGGCCGCCGGCGGCCAGATCCTGCATCGCGGGGGCCGCGCCGTTCGACGGGACCCAGGCGACCTGGTTGGCGGGCAGGCCCATTGCCTGCATCCAGCCGACCAGCGCCAGATGCCAGATGCCGCCCTGGCCGGTGCCGGAGGCCTTGAACTTGCCGGGAGGGGCCGCCTTGATCGCCTCGGCAAGCTCCTTGACCGTCTTGTAGGGCGAGGACGACGAAACCTGGATACCCGGCGGATCTTCATTCATCAGGGCGAGCGGGGTGTAGCTCTTCGGCGTCAGATCGGTGAGGCCCTGCCAATGCATCATCGAGATTTCGACGGTGAGCATGCCGATGGTGTAGCCGTCGGGCTGCGCGGTCGCGATCGCGCTATGGCCGACCACGCCGGAGCCGCCGGTGCGGTTGACCACGTTGAAGGGCTGGCCGAGATCTTTTTCGAGCAGGGCTGCGACAATGCGCGCGGTTGCGTCGGTGCCGCCGCCAGCGCCCCAGGGCACGATCACCGTGACGGGGCGCGCCGGATAGGCCTGCGCAAGTGCCGGCTTGAAGCCGAATGCGGCGGATGCTGCAATTGCAGCGGTGGAGGCCGCAAACGTGCGGCGCGAAATCTTGGACATCAATGCCTCCCAGCGGCGCCCGTGACACCGGGCGCTCTTGTCAATGGCGGCATTCTAGTCGGCTTTGCAGCACGGCTGCAAGGTAGCGCTACCAACGCCTTGTGAGCAACGTTGGCGGGGCAAGACAGGCTTACTGCCCATCGTCCTCGTCGCCCTTCGGCCGCTTGCCGCCGAAGATCCGCAGCCCTTCGGGCGTGAGATAGGGCTTTAGTGTCTCCCACGGCACAAAACCGACATATGCGCCCTCGGCATAGGCACCGACGGCGTAGGGCGGATAGTGGAAGGTGAGGCCAGAGCTCTTCCCGGCCTCGGTCGACGGGGCGAGCGTCACCGCGCCGATCTTCAGGAGACTTGGCTTGAGATCCTTGTAGGGCTCGTCGGCCGGCGTGTCGGTCACATCGCGCTTTTTCTTTTCGATCTTGAGCGAGGCGATCACGGCTTTCAATATCGCCTTCATCGCCGGGCCGTCGTCGGCAGTCTCAATGAAGAATGGACGGATCGAGATGCGTTTGTTCTCGGTCTTGTCCCACAGGATCGTGTTGACGTCGGAATTGGGATGCGCGCCGTGGGTGTCCGTGTAGTCGTTGCGGAGCACGCTGATATAGCGGTCGGCGACGACCGAGCGGATTGAATATTTGCGCTCGAAGTCCCAGCCCCCATCCCTGAAGAGGATCGGGTCGGTCTTGCGCGTGGCTGCCGCTTCCGCCGCGCTTTTCTCGAGCCACTTTCTCCCTTCTGCGAGAGAATCGGCCGCGAGCGCCGCTTCCGCCTTGATCGGGTCGTCGAGCAGGACCCGTGCCTCGATGTTCTTGTTCTTGAGAACCGCATCGGGCTTCCGATCGGCGGCGAGGGAAGGAGAGGCGAAGGAGATGATTGTGATGGCCGAAAGGACGGCGATGGTGCGCAGGGCCAGGCTGGCGCGCGCGCTTGCACGATATCTCACTTCAGTACCCCCGCATTTCCATTTCGATCTGCCGACAGGTCACGCCGGCACGTAATCATAAGCACACAAGATGAACCGGCGCCGAACGCGGAACGCGAACACCGGGTCGCAAGATTGGTCGCGGCAGCATGCCTGCCGGTTTGATGGCTGAAAGCGCCTAAGCGGCGGCGGGTTTACTCCGCCGCCTCGCTATGCCCGAGCCGCGCGTTGAGCTTGCGGATCAGCTCCTCGGCCGCGTCTGCGATCACGGTGCCGGGCGGGAAGATCGCCTCGGCGCCGGCCGCGTAGAGCGCGTCGTAGTCCTGCGGCGGCACCACGCCGCCAACGATGATCATGATGTCGTCGCGGCCCTGCTTCTTCAGCGCGGCCTTGAGCTCGGGCACCGCGGTGAGGTGGGCAGCGGCGAGCGAGGAGACACCGAGGATGTGCACGTCGTTCTCGACCGCCTGCCGCGCGGCCTCATCGGCGGTCGCAAACAGTGGCCCGATGTCGACGTCAAAGCCGATATCGGCAAATGCCGAGGCGATTACCTTCTGGCCGCGGTCGTGGCCGTCCTGGCCGATCTTGGCGACCAGGATGCGCGGGCGGCGACCTTCGGCCTCCTCGAACGCATCGATCAGCGCCTGAACCTTCTCGACCTGGTTGCCCATGCTGGACGCCTCCCGCTTGTAGACGCCGGTGATGGATTTGATCTCGGCGCGGTGGCGGCCGAACACCTTCTCCATCGCGTTCGAAATTTCGCCGACGGTCGCCTTGGCGCGCGCCGCGTCGATCGCGAGCGCCAGCAGATTGCCGTTGCCTTCGCCGGCCGAACGCGTGATCGCGGCGAGCGCGGCATCGACGTCCGTCTGGTTGCGCTCGCTCTTCAGTCGCGTCAGCTTGTCGATCTGCAGCCGGCGGACATTGGTGTTGTCCACCTTGAGGATGTCGATCGGTGCCTCGTCGGTCGGCTTGTACTTGTTGACGCCGATCACCGCCTGCTTGCCGGCGTCGATGCGGGCCTGGGTCTTGGCCGAGGCCTCCTCGATGCGCAGTTTTGGCACGCCGGCCTCGATGGCCTTGGCCATGCCGCCGAGTTCCTCGACCTCCTGGATGTGGCCCCAGGCCTTGGCGGCGAGGTCGCGCGTCAGCCGCTCGACGTAATACGAGCCGCCCCAGGGATCGATGATCCGGGTGGTGCCGCTCTCCTGCTGCAGGAACAGCTGGGTGTTGCGGGCGATGCGCGCCGAGAAATCCGTCGGCAGCGCCAGCGCCTCGTCGAGCGCGTTGGTGTGCAGCGACTGGGTGTGGCCTTGCGTCGCCGCCATCGCCTCCACCGTCGTGCGCATCACGTTGTTGAAGACGTCCTGCGCGGTCAGCGACCAGCCCGAGGTTTGGCTGTGCGTGCGCAGCGATAGCGAGCGCGGGTCTTTCGGATTGAACGGCTTGAGCAGCTTCGCCCACAACAGGCGCGCCGCGCGCATCTTGGCGACTTCCATGAAGAAGTTCATGCCGATCGCCCAGAAGAACGACAGCCGCGGCGCGAAGCGGTCGACGTCGAGGCCCGCGGCAAGACCGGCGCGCAGATATTCGACACCGTCGGCGAGCGTATAAGCGAGCTCGAGGTCCTGCGTCGCACCGGCCTCCTGCATGTGATAGCCGGAGATCGAGATCGAATTGTATTTCGGCATCTTCTGCGAGGTGTAAGCGAAGATGTCCGAGATGATCCGCATCGAGGGCGCGGGCGGATAGATATAGGTGTTGCGCACCATGAACTCTTTCAGAATGTCGTTCTGAATGGTGCCTGAGAGTTTCTCCGGCGGCACGCCCTGTTCCTCGGCGGCCGCAACATAGAGCGCGAGGATCGGCAGCACCGCGCCGTTCATGGTCATCGACACGCTCATCTGATCGAGCGGGATCCCCGCGAACAGCGTGCGCATGTCGTAGATGGAATCGATGGCCACGCCGGCCATGCCGACGTCGCCGCCGACGCGCGGATGGTCGCTGTCATAGCCGCGATGGGTGGCGAGATCGAAGGCGACCGAGAGGCCCTTCTGTCCCGCAGCCAAGTTGCGGCGGTAGAACGCGTTGGAATCCTCCGCCGTGGAGAAGCCGGCATATTGCCGGACCGTCCAGGGCTGGTTGACATACATGGTCGGGTAGGGGCCGCGCAGATACGGCGCGATGCCCGGATAGGTCTCGAGGAAATCGAGCCCGGCCAGATCCGCCTCGCCATAGGCGGGCTTCACCAGAATGCCCTCAGGCGTCAGCCACGGCTCGGCGCTGCCTGACGGCGCGGTGGTTGCGGTCCGCTCGAAGGCGACGTTTGCGAAATTGGGAATGCGGCTCATGGCTTCAACCATATCATCAATCATGGTCCGGATGCTGATGGCTGACGATGGTCGCCATCTTCTCCGGCCCGTAATTCTGCTGCGTGGTCTGGCTCGGCAGGTTGGCGATGCCGACCACCCAGCCGAGGCGGGATTCCGTTCCGTACTGCCGTGTCGGCACCACGTGGTCAGGGCGATCGAAGGCGCCGGTCATGATCTCGATCCGCTCGCCGTCGATGCGGCCGAAGCTCAGCGGCGTGCCGCAGGCCGCGCAGTAGCCGCGATCGGCGATCGAGGAGGAGCGGAAGAACGACGGTTGGCCCTTGGTCCAGGCGAAGTCGGTTCGGTTGATATCGGCAAAGGAGGCGAACGGCGCGCCGCTCGCCTTCTGGCACATCCGGCAATGGCAGATCGAAATCTTGTTCGGTGTCGCCGTCAGCGCAAAGCGGATCGCGCCGCATTGGCAGCCGCCGGTGAGCACGGGTTTGCTGGCTTCGGTCATGCCTGTTCCATCCGTCGATAAGCGTCCTGCAACGTGGCAAGCGCATCGCCCCCGGCGAAGACAAAACCCGTGACGCCGGCGGCCCGCAGCACCGCCTCAGCTTCAGTCGGGCGGCCCGCCAGATAGATATGTCGGCTGCCTGCCGATTGCAGGGCCTTCGCCGCGGCCTCGGCGTGTTCCGCATAGACCTTGTCGCTGGAACAAACGCAGGAGAGCTCGGCGCCCGAGACCTTGAACGCGGCAGCCAGCTTGGCTGGATCGCTAAAACCCTCGCTGTCGACGGCCTGGATGCCGCCGGCCTCGAACAGGCTCTTGGCGAAAGTCGCGCGCGCCGTGAAATCGGCGGGCGTGCCGAGATTGGCGAGGAACACCTTTGGCCGCGCCCCGCGCGCCTTCAGGGCCGCATCGGATTTATCGCGCAGCGCTTCGAACGGTTCCGCCAGCCGGATCGGCGGCAGCGCATCGAACTTGTATTTCTGCTCGCCGTAAGGCGGCAGCGCGACCGGCGTCGCCTTCAGCACCGCCGTCTGGCTCTCATGCAGGTTCGGAAACTCGCTGGCGCCGGTCAGCACGTCGCGGCGCTTGGCGATGTTCGCATCGCGCGCCTTGCGGGCTGCGGCGACCTTGCTTTGGAACACGCCTTGCTGGAGCGCGGCGAAGGCGCCGCCGGCTTTCTCGCTCTCCTGGAACAATGCCCAGGCGGCGTCGCAGAGCTGCGCGGTCAGCGTCTCGATGCCGCCGGCACCGGCCGCGGGATCGCTGACCTTGGCGAGGTTGCTTTCCTCAAGCAGCAGAAGCTGGGTGTTGCGGGCCACGCGGCGCGCGAACGGATCGGGCAGGCCGAGCGCCAGCGTATGCGGCAGCACGGTGATCGCATTGGCGCCGGCGAGCCCCGCGGCGAACGTCGCCATCGTCGCACGCAGCATGTTCACATAGGGGTCGCGCTGCGTCAGCATGCGCCAGGCCGTATCGGCGGCAATGAACAGCGGCTTTGGTGCGAGCCCGCAGGCGGTCTCAATGCGTGCCCACAGCAGCCGCAGCGCGCGGAATTTCGCCATGGTCAGGAACTGGTCGGCGTCGGCGGCGAGCCGTGCATAGACCATGCCCTGCGCCTGCTCGAGCGGAATGCCCGCGCCCTCGATCGCGCGCAGATAAGCAACGTCGCAGGCGAGCACGAAGGCCAGCTCCTGCACCTCGGAGCCGCCGGCATCGTGGATCACGCGTCCGTCGGCGGAGGCAAACGGTCCCTTGAAGCCCAGCGCTGCAAGGCCCTTGATCGCACCGGTGACGGCAGGCGCGATCTCCTCCCAGGTGTACGGGCTATGGCCCCACACCGCCCCTGCCGCGAGCGGGTCGAGCCCGAAGCGGATATTGCAGGCGGCGGGATCGAGACCGGCGCTCTTCACATATTCCGCGACATGGATCGCGGCCATCCGCGACTGCGGACCGATCTCGAGCTCGATCCCGATGCCGGCATCGAGATGAATGCCCTTCAAGACCTTTGCGACGGCATCGGCCGAAGGTTCCAGGCCGAAACCGCGAGCACCATTGGCGCCGGCGAACACCAGCGCAAGCCCCGTCGCGCCGTTCTCCAGATCCTGCAAGGCCTGCGCATTCGCGAGCGCCGCATCGGGATGGTCGATCCGCTGCACGATCTGCCAGGGCGCTGCCGCCGGACGGCCCGCCACGGGCGCAACGCCCTTGGCGCGCGGATAGAGCGGATCGATCTTGATGCCGTCATAGGTCTTGCCGACCAGCTTCTCGAACGGGGCGCCCTTCAGCACGCCATCGACCAGCTTGCGCCAGTCCTCGGCCGATGCCTTGGGAAAATCCGCCGCCAGCGGCAGGTCGTCAGTCACGGAGGTCATACGGCCAGGGGCTCCCGAAAATCTTGTTGTTCGCAGGCGAAATTGCCACGCCGGGCCGCCCCTGCAAACGGTTGTTTTCAGTTAACCGGTATCCGGAAGCCGCTCAATGCCTTGCGTCGAGACGCTGGCAAGCCCGTCACGCACACGAATGCCTGCGATGACGCGGTCGGGCGCGATTTCGGCCAGCGGCACCAGCACGAAGGCGCGCTCGAACAGGCGCGGATGCGGTAGAGTCAGGTCGGGCTTGTGCAGGGATACGTCGTCATAGGCGATCATGTCGAGATCGAGCGTGCGCGGCCCCCAGCGCCGCTCCTTGTCGCGCGTGCGGCCGAATTTCTGCTCGACCTTCTGCATCACGAACAGCAACGCGTGCGGATCGAGATCGGTCTCGATCTCGACGCAGGCATTGATGAAGGGATCCTGGTCCTCGTCGCCCCAGGGCGGCGTCGCATAGTCGGACGAGCGCGCGATCACCGCGGCTTGCGCCATGCCGCAGATATGGGCGATCGCCTTCCTGAACGTCGTGCGGACGTCGCCGACATTGCCGCCGAGGGCGATCAGCACGCTTGCCATATCAGGGGTGCCGCGAGCGCGTCAGCATGATGCCGACGTCGTCGAAGATCGCCGCGATCGGCGCGTGCGGCTTGTGCACGGTGATCTTGACGGCGCGGATGCGCGGGAAGTGCGACAGGATGGCATCGGCGACCGCGCCGGCCGCGCGCTCCAGCAGCTTGTAATTGGTGTTCTTGAACGCTGCCGTCGTGGTCGCCACGACCTCGGCGTAGGACACCGTGTCGGCGAGCCGGTCGGAGCGCGCCGGCTCCGACAGGTCGGTGTAGAGCTCGAGATCGATGACGAAGCGCTGGCCGACTTCGGTTTCGTGATCCATCACGCCGTGGCGGGCATGGATCGACAATCCGGTCACGAAGATCGTATCGGTCATTGCGTGTTCTCTGGCTTGCTCTCGATTGCGTGTGCGACCCGCAGGGCCTGCAGGGTCTCGGCGACGTCGTGGGTCCGGATGATCCTGGCGCCGCGCTGCGCGGCGATCAGATGCGCGGCGATCGAGCCGGCGAGCCGCTCTTTCGGCTCCGACGGCGACACCGAGGCGATGAAGCGTTTTCGCGAGGCGCCAACGAGGATCGGCAGGCCGAAGATGTCGAGCTCGCGCAAGCGCGCAAGCGCGGTCATGCTCTGCTCGGCGGTCTTGCCGAAGCCGATCCCGGGATCGAGCACGATCTTGTCGCGCGCGAGGCCGGCCTTCGCGGCGGTATCCAGCGAGCGCAGGAAGAAGGCCTTCATGTCGGCGACGATGTCGATGGCGGGATCGACGCTGTCGCGGTTGTGCATGACGATGACGGGCACCCCTTTCGCGGCGATCAGCGGCGCCATGGCGGCATCGCGCTGCAGGCCCCAGACATCGTTGGCGATCGCCGCGCCCTGGTCGAGCGCGAAGGCCACGACCTCCGCCTTCATGCTGTCGATCGAGACGGGAACGCCGAGCGCAACCACGCCTGCGAGCACCGGCTTCAGCCGGGCCAGCTCCTCTTCGGCCGTGACGGCCTTGGCGCCGGTATAGGGCCGGGTGGATTCGGCGCCGATATCGATGATGTCGACCCCGGCGGCAACCATCGCCCGCGCCCGCGCCAATGCCTGCTCGGGTGCGATGAACGCGCCGCCGTCGGAGAAGGAGTCCGGGGTGACATTGAGCACGCCCATCACCGCCGGAATCGGCCGCCCCACGAGCGTCCGCAGCACGTCGGCCCCGGCCGAGCCGGCCGGCGGGACGGAGGGGGAGGGCGAGGCGTTCATGCCGGTGGCTTTAGCGGTCGGGGAGGGGGAGTTCAAGGCGGGATTGGGAGCGTCGATGGTCCGCGCATTCCCCTCAGCGTCGTCCCGGCGAAGGCCGGGACCCATACCGCGAGACCTATCGATGCGGAGGGGCGGAGTATCGACTTGTCTTCGTCAAACCACTTCCCGTGGTTATGGGTCCCGGCCTTCGCCGGGACGACACCGAAGATTGGCGCGCTGTAATCGTATGCGGGCGGCGCGTAGCTAGTACGTGATCTTCGGCGGAAGCTTCTTGGCCTTGGCGATGATGTCGCCGACCGACTTCTCCGACGGCAGGATGCGGACGAGCTTCCTCTTCTCGTTGGCCTCGCGCATGCTCTGGGCGAGCCTCGCCGGATTGCGATAGGCGAGCTCGCGCACGGTGGTGACGCCGGCGGCGCGGACGAGGCCGACCTTGGCCCGGCCCATGCCGGGGATGCGCATGTAGTCGGAGACGTTGGCCCATTCCAGCAGCAGCTGCTCGCTGATGCCGGTCTTGGCGGACAGCGCCTTGCGGCCCTTCACGGTCGAGGCCGCCTCGAGCAGCGCGTCGGTGGTGCGGATGCCCTGCGCCTTCAGCTTGTTGGCGGCAAAGGCAGGCAGACCCTCAATCTCTGAGATCGGATATGTCATGATACTCGATATGAAAAGCGTCGCTCAGGCGAATTGGCTGAGGCCCGGCGTCCCCGCGATGATCTTGCCCATCTGATCCGCTCCGATTTTGTCTCGGCCGTAGCGGAAAAGTTCACGGGCAATGGACTGAATCTCGGACATGCCGAGGCCGAGCCCCATCAGACGCGTGCCGACGGCCATCAGGCCGCCGCCCATCAGCCGCGACAGTCCGCCGCCGCTCTTGGACGCCTCGATCGCCGCTTCCGCACCGGGAATCTGATTGATCAGGGCTTCGACGTTCTCGGCAGGGCCCTCGTTGCGGAGGAAGCCCAGGATAATGCCGACGGTCTTTTCAGCGACAGCACTATCTATGCTGGCGTTCGTCGCCAGCCGTCCGATCAGCTCGTCCATATGGCCTGCCCCTCAGCCGGTTCACATGCCGGAGTATTGTTTTCGAAAATGATCTTGAGCCGGTGCGATGTGAAATACAAGCGATGAACGCGGCCAACGTTCCGATTCATTCCCGAACGCGCGAAAAGTGTTGCAGCGATGCAAGAGCGGAGATGGAATCAGCAGGAAATTGCCGCGGTGCGAACGCCTCGTTCCTACTTTCGGCTGATGGCGTCCGGCTGTTTCCGACAATGTCGCATGCTCGGGCCGCGTTGAACGGTTTTAATCGGCGCGTGAGATGCGTTAAACTACGGAACTGGTGCATTCGAGTTTCAATACGCGAAACTCGGCAGAGAGATCAGAGAGAAGTATGACCGCACAGGACAGCACGCTCGGCGACACCGACGACAAGATCTTCGTCGGCAAGGGAAACGAGCAGGCATGGTTGACGCTGGCGCTGGCCAATCGCCATGGCCTCGTCACCGGCGCAACCGGAACCGGTAAGACGGTGACGCTGCAGGTCATGGCGGAAGGATTTGCGCGCGCCGGTGTCCCGGTCTTCGCCGCCGACATCAAGGGCGACCTCTCCGGCATCTCCGAGGTCGGCGAGGCCAAGGATTTCATCGTCAAGCGCGCCACCGAGATGGGGCTGAAATTCCAGCCTGATCAGTTCTCGACGGTGTTCTGGGATGTGTTCGGCGAGCAGGGCCACCCGGTGCGGGCGACCGTCACCGAGATGGGGCCGTTGCTGCTCGCGCGCATGCTCGACCTCAACGATGTGCAGGAAGGCGTGCTTAACGTCGCATTCCGCGTCGCCGACGACAACGGGCTTACCCTCATCGACATGAAGGACCTGCGCGCGCTGCTCGACGCCATCGTTCCGGAGGCCGGCAAGAAGGGAGCGGACGCCGAGGAGAGCCCGCTCGGCGACATCAAGAAGGAGGCGCAGGGCTTCGGCAACGTCACCAAGGCCACAGTCGGTACCATCCAGCGCCAGCTCCTGGTGTTGGAGAACCAGGGCGGCACCAAATTCTTCGGCGAGCCGGCGCTGACGCTGAAGGACTTCATGAAGACCGACCGCGACGGGCGCGGCATGGTCAACATCCTGGTCGCCGACAAGCTGCTCCAGAGCCCGCGGCTTTATGCGACATTCCTGCTGTGGATGCTGTCGGAGCTGTTCGAGGAGCTGCCTGAGGCCGGCGACCTGCCGAAGCCGAAGCTGGTGTTCTTCTTCGACGAGGCCCATCTGCTGTTCAACGACGCGCCCAAGGCGCTGATGGACAAGATCGAGCAGGTGGTGCGCCTGATCCGCTCCAAGGGCGTCGGCGTCTACTTCGTGACGCAAAATCCGATCGACGTGCCGGACCGCGTGCTCGGGCAGCTCGGTAACCGGGTGCAGCATGCGCTGCGTGCCTTTACGCCGCGCGACCAGAAGGCGGTTGCGGCCGCGGCCCAGACCTTCCGTCCCAACCCGAAGCTCGACACCGCCAAGGTGATCATGGAGCTCGGCAAAGGCGAGGCGCTGGTGTCCTTCCTCGAAGGCAACGGAACGCCGGCCATGGTCGAGCGTGTCATGATCCGGCCGCCATCGGCCCGGATCGGGCCGATCACGCCGGAAGAACGCAAGGCGATCATGGATGCGAGCCCGGTGAAGGGCAAATACGACACCGCCATCGATTCCGAATCCGCTTACGAGATGATTCAGAAGCGCATTGCCGGCACCGCGGCGACGGCCGACGGTCCGGCCGGCGAAAGCGGCGGCGGCATCCTCGGCCAGATAGGCTCGATCGTCGGCGGTATCTTCGGCACCAATGTCAAGCGCGGCCGCCTGTCGACGGGGCAGGTCATCGCGCGCGACGTGACGCGATCGGTGACCAACCAGGTGATCGGCGGGCTGGCCGCCAATGTCGGCAAGTCGATCGGCGGCCAGCTCGGCGGCTCGATCGGCCGTACCCTGGTGCGCGGCGCGCTCGGCGGATTGCTGCGCCGGTAGGCAGCGCGCCCTGTTTGGGGGCAGTCTCGCTTCATCACAGAGGGGCGTCATGCCTTGGCATGACGCTGCGGTCGCCTTGGCTCATCACGGCCATCACAATTTCAGGTGAGGGGGCTGCGCAAGCCTTCCGCGGTCTGCTACGTCCTGTGCCTTCGCCCGACCGGACTTTATTTTGTGGCCTCGACCGACCCATTTCCCAAGCCGGATGCGCCGAGACGCCCCTCGTTGCGTGCGCCGCTGGACCTGCTTTTCCTGCTCTGCTGTCTCATCCTGACCGCCGACGTTCTCGTCCCCGAGATCTTCGGCCACGGCAAGACCAAGGACTATGCGCTGTGGTATTGGGCCGGGCAGCAGGTGCTGCATGGCGGGGACCTCTATCCCAGCGACTTCGGCTACAAGTTCGAATTCATCTATCCGCCGCTGCCGGCGATCCTGCTCGCGATCCCGAGCTGGTTCGGCAAGGTCCCGCTCTACATCGTGCTGTCGGTGCTGAATGCGATGGCGTGGTGGTACACCGGGATTCTCTCCAACGTCATGACCGGCTCGGGCCGCAAGCCCGGCCCCTGGCTGGAGGCGCTGCCGGCTTTCGTCACCGTGACCTTCGTGTTCGACATGTTCGACCTCGGCCAGCCCAATCTCGTCCTGTTGGCGATGATGCTCTACGGCTTCTGGTGCTTGCAGCATCAGCGCTCCTGGCTCGCAGGGTTCATGTTCGCGCTCGCCACCGCCATCAAGGTGTTTCCGATCGCGGTGCTGCCGTATCTGGTCTGGCGGAGGAAGTGGGCCACAGCCGCCGCGACGGTCGTCTTCACCGGTATTCTTCTCTATGTCGTGCCGGCGCCGATCCGCGGTTTCGAGCGCAACGCGGCCGAGATCAAGACCTGGTATCAGGGCATGGTCGGCTCGAGCTCGGAAAAGGGCTTTGGCCAACGCGAGGAGCAGAACTGGTCGTGGGTCAACCAGTCCATCATTGCGGTCACGCATCGCCTGGTCCGGCCGATCAACTACAATCAGGAAGATCCCGACAAGCCGCCTCGCACGATGAATGTCATCGACGTCGACTACAAGACGGCGAACCTGATCGTGCTAGCCGTCTCGGTGCTGCTCGGGCTCGGTTTCGTTGCGGTCATGCCGTCGCAACGACGGCGGACGGCGCGCTCGGATGCCGAGGAGCTCGGCATCCTGTTCTGCCTGATGACGGTGGCATCGCCGCTCGCGCGGCAATACTACTTCATGTGGCTGTTCTTCCCGATGACGGTGCTGATGCATCGCGCCGCCTTCGACGAGCGGGTCAATGTGCGGCTGGGAACCTGGCTTGCGCTCGCCGCCGCCGGCATTCTCATGCTGCTGTCGCTGCCGCCGTTTCCGAACGTCATCCAGGCCTGGGGCAATAACCTTCTCGCCACCGCGATTCTGGCGGGTGCGCTTGCATGGCACATCCGCCATCCCTCGGTTGCGGCTGGCTCCAGCGCCGCAGCGGCGTTACAACCCCAACCACCCTAGGACTCAAAAGTCAGGAATCCGGCCATGGCCAATGCCCAGCTTCAATCCGTGCTCGATCACATCGACAAGGACTTCGACAACAGCCTGGAGCGCCTGTTCGCGCTGCTGCGTATCAAGTCGATCTCCGCGGATCCGGCCTTTGCCAATGACTGCAAGGCGGCGGCCGACCATCTCGCCAGGGACATTGCAAGCCTCGGCGTCGCCACCGAAGTGCGGCCGACCGCCGGCCATCCCGCCATCGTCGGCAAGACCGCCGCAGGCGGACGCCCGCATGTGATCTTCTACGGCCATTACGACGTCCAGCCGGTCGATCCGGAAAATCTCTGGCACCGTCCGCCGTTCGAGCCCGTGGTCACCGACCACGCCGACGGGCGCAAGATTATCGTCGCGCGCGGCGCCGAGGACGACAAGGGCCAGGTCATGACCTTCGTCGAAGCGTGCCGCGCCTGGAAGAAGGTGACGGGCTCGCTGCCGATCGACATCACTTTCCTGATCGAAGGCGAGGAGGAGGTCGGCTCGAAGAATTTCGTGCCGTTCATCGAGGCCAACAAGAACGAGTTCAAGGCCGACTACGTGCTGGTCTGCGACACCGGCATGTGGGACCGCAACACGCCGGCGATCACGACCTCGCTGCGCGGCCTGCTCTATGAAGAGCTCAAGATCACCGCCGCCAATCGCGATCTGCATTCCGGCGTGTTCGGCGGCAGTGCGATGAACCCGATCCGGGTGCTCACCAAGATTCTCGGCGGCCTGTTCGACGACGACAATCGCATCACCATCCCCGGCTTCTACGACGGCGTGAAGGATTTGCCGCCAGATATCCTCGAGCAGTGGAAGAAGCTCAACCTGACGCCGGAGATGTTCCTGAAGCCGATCGGGCTGTCGATCCCGGCAGGTGAAAAGGGGCGCCTGCTGATCGAGCAGGCCTCCTCGCGTCCGACCTGCGACGTCAACGGCATCTGGGGCGGCTATATCGGCGAAGGCTCCAAGACGGTGATCCCCTCGCATGCGTCCGCCAAGGTCTCGTTCCGCCTGGTCGAGGGGCAGGACCCCGCGAAGATCCGCAAGGCCTTCCGCGACTACGTGACGGCCCGCATTCCCGGCGATTGCAAGGTCGAGTTCGGCGACCACTCCTCCGCGCCCGCTGTCGCGCTCGACTGGAACATGAAGCCGCTCGCCGCCGCCAGCAAGGCGCTGACGGAGGAATGGGGCAAGGAGACCGTGCTGATGGGCTCGGGCGCCTCGATCCCGATCGTCGCCGACTTCAAGCGCACGCTGGGCCTGGACTCGCTGCTGGTCGGCTTCGGCCTCGACGACGACAACATCCACTCGCCGAACGAGAAGTACGATTTGAGGAGCTTCCAGAAGGGCATCCGCTCGTGGGCAAGGATCCTCGCCGCGCTCGCAGAAGTGAAGTAGCCACAGTGCCGTAGGGTGGGCAAAGGCGCGTAGCGCCGTGCCCACCAGCTCTCCATGATTACGAAGAACGTGGGCACGCTTCGCTTTGCCCACCCTACGAGACCTCCATCCGTCATTGCGAGCGAAGCGAAGCAATCCAGAAATCCCTCCGCGGAAGCAGTCTGGATTGCTTCGTCGCAAGAGCTCCTCGCAATGACGGCGGAGACCAAAACAAAAACGCCGCCCGGAATTGGGCGGCGTTTCATTCCAAAAGGCGTAGAGGTTAGTTGACGGCTACCCTACACCAAACTCGTGAAAATCTCAAGACCGGTAGCCCGGCAGCTCGCGATCGAGCTTGCGCAGCAGCGGCGGCCAGACGAGGTTCGTCGCGCGCAGCTCGGCGCGGTCGCGGTTGGCGAGCAGCTCGGTGTTCTTCTCGATGGCGATCTCCTCGACCGGATAGACCGGCGTGCCCAGCGCGCGGGTACGCACCTGCATCGAACAGGCGCGTTCGAGATGGTACATGCGCTCGAAGGCGGAGGCGACCGAGCGGCCGACCGTCAGCGTGCCGTGGTTGCGCAGGAGCATGTGGTTGTGGTCGCCGAGGTCCTTCTGCAGCCGCGGCCGCTCGTCGTGGTCGAGCGCGATGCCTTCATAGTCGTGATAGGCAAGATCGTGGGTGACGAGCTGGGCGGTCTGGTTCAGCGGCAGCAGGCCTTCGGCGCTGCTCGACACCGCGGTGCCGTCGAGGGTGTGGAGATGCAGCACGCAGATCGCGTCCTCGCGCACCTCGTGGATCGCCGAATGGATGGTGAAGCCGGCCGGGTTGATGCTGTACTCGCTCTCGGTGAGCTGGTTGCCGTGCAGGTCGACCTTGACGAGGCTGGAGGCCGTGATCTCGTCGAACATCAGCCCGTAGGGATTGATCAGGAAGTGATGGTCGGGGCCGGGTACGCGCGCGGAGATGTGGGTGTCGACCAGGTCGTCCCAGCCATAGAGCGCGACGAGACGATAACAGGCGGCCAGATTGACCCGTTGCTGCCACTCCGCCTCCGTCATGTTCGACGGCACTTCCTTCAGGCGCGCTTCTGCTGGTGACATGGTGATCTCTCCGAACCTCGTTGTTGCGGAGAGGGAGCGTAGACGCGGTCTGGTGCGGCGGCAAGGCGCTGGAAGCGCGGCAGTTCAGCGTGGCCGGCATGCTTGTCCGCCGTAGCTCGGAGAGCGAAGGCGCAAGCGATAATGCCCCCGGATGTCGCTGCGCGCATCCGGGCTACGAGATCGTCCCGAAATTCGGAACCGTGGGAGAAAAATCTTACGGCGCCGGGATCGACAGCAGGCTGGAAATGCCGCGACCGCGGATGTCGTAGACGCGGGCGAACACGACGTCGTCGCGCTTGATCTCGACCATCACGGGCGCGGTGAGGCCCTTGCAGTAGAACTCGCCGAGCGTCATGGCGAAGTCGGCCGCGTTGGAATCCCAGCCGATGGTGAAGTCGGGCCCGAGCGCCACCTGCGCCGGCCGCTGCGGACCGCACACCGCGACCTTCCACTTGCGGTTGGCCGGCGGCACTTCCTGGCGCTCGACCAGCTGCTCACGCAGCTCGTCGGACGCCTGCTTCAGTGCGAGGCCCCAATAGTCCAGCATGAAGCGGTCGTCGGCGCCGCGCACGGTGCCGGCGATGTGGTTGAAGTGGGTGTATTGATAGGGATGCAGCCGGATCATCTCGGCGAGCGAGAGCGCGAGGCCGAAGCAGAAGGTCGCGAGCACCACCGGCTGCCAGGTGCGGTGGTTGGCGCGCAGGCGCTCCATGGTCCAGGCGAAGGCGACGCCGCCGAGCACCGCCATCGGCGGGATCACGAAGACGAAGTGGCGGATGCCGTTATAGAGCGCCGGACGCTTTACCATGGCGATCGCGAGCGGCAGGGTCGCGGCCAGCGTCAGCATCAGCAGGATGGTCTTGCGGCGGGCCGGAACGTCGCCGCGCGGCAGCATCGCGAAGGTGCTGACCACGGCGCCGCCCATCAACACCAGCATCACCTCGGGCAGCTGCAGCGCGAACAGCGTCGGCAGATACGACCAGGGCATGTCAGGCACCGACACGATCGCGCCGTCGAACATCTCCTTCCACGGCTTCTCGAAGAAGTGCGAGAAGTAGGTCAGCGCCTCGAAGGGATTGCCGGGCTCCATGATCGACCACGGCCAGATCAGGCCCATCAAGAGGTAGCCGAACACGAGACCGGGCAGCAGCACGTACACGACATGTGCGAAGCGCCGGACCGACTCGCGCAGCCCTTCGGTGCGAAGCTCCTCCAGGAACAGCGGGATGAAGCCGATCATCGCGTAGACCAGCGAAAGGCCGCCGAGAATGCGCGTGCCGAGCGCGAGGCCGGCACCCAGGCCGACGATCAGGATCGTGCGCGGCGAGGGCTGCGGATATTCCTCGGCGAGCCGGACGAGGCCGAGCATGAGGATGATCATGGCGACCGCGAAGGGTGCATCCTTCGGGTTCATGAACATGTGGCCGTAGAAGATCGGACACAGCGCGAGCAGCAGGAGCGCGGCGAGGCCGGCAAGGGGCCCGCCGATGCGGCGGCCGAGCCGCCACGTCACCGCAAGCCCGATGACGCCGACGATGGCGCCGACCAGGCGGCGCGTCTCGAACAGCTCGAGCGGAATGACCTTGTGCAGCAATGCGGCGACCATGTCGAAGCCGCCGCCATACATATAGAGGTTGGCGAAGGAGAGCGCCGCGGTGTCCTTGAAACCGGAACCGAACATGCGCAACAGCAGGTCGGCATATTCAGCGTGGGTGTAATCGTCCCAGCCAAGTCCGTAGTCGCGGAAGGTCAAGCCCGCGATCACGGCGACCGCGGCCAGCACCAGCATGGCGAGATCGTCGCAAGTCCGCTCGACCGAGCGCCGCAGAGGCGTGTCGATCGCCGAAGTCGTGATGGATGTCATGGCTATTGGTGACCCGGAATCCCCTCTTGGCCCAGCTGGCGCGCGCGGGCCATTTCCCCGGACTCCGTATAGCGCAGTTCCATTACCAAGTAATTGGGCATTATGGCTAAATTCCTGATGCGACGCAGCAATTCCTTGCAACCGGGAGCAGACTAGCAGTAGCGATCCGTAGCTGAAGGGAATGTGAATAAGTCCCTGATTTCTCTCTCTTTAGGAACGCTGCCAACAATTCGCCGTTGGCGAGGAACACAGTATGACGGTATCGTGGCGTAGAGTTAGAGGATGTCGCGTGTGGATGCGCGGCCTGGGGTGGGTTCGATGACCTTGGCATTGTTGATCGCGGGCATCGTCGCCGTCGTGGCGGGCCTCCTTGCGGTCGCGTTTGGCTTTTCCGTCAGGGAATTCAGTCTCGGCAGCACCCTCATAATCTCCGGCACCATTGGCGTCTGCTCCGGAATGTTACTGGCCGGCCTCTACGTCGTGATCGCGGAGCTGAAGGGCATCGCGCGCCGTCTGGCCGGCTCCGTCGCGCCGTCCGAGGTTCGGGTCAGGCCCGTGCTGCCGGGCCTCGCGGTGCCGGGCGCAGTCGCGCCCGAGCCGGCGCCCCCCGCCATGCGGGCCGAGCCGGCCGCTCCGCCATCGCCGGCTGCGGCCCCGCCATGGCAAGGCGAGATCCCCATGCGCGACCGTCCGCGCGCCGAGCCGCCGGCGGAACCTCAACCTCCCCCGCCGCCCGCAACGCCCGAAGCGCCGCGCCGGCGTAACCTGATGTTCGCCTCGACCTCGCGCAAGGAGCGCGAGCGTGCGGAGGCCAAGGCCTCAGAGGGCTCGCCGTTGCCGGCAGAGCCCGCCGCACCTGCCGCGGCGGACGCGCCGCCCGCGAGCTTCGACGACGCCTGGCCGAAGCCGGACCGGATGCGCCCGCCGGAACCGCCGGCTGCCGCTCGCCGTCCGCCGCCTCCGCCGCGCTCGCCCTCGACCTTCACCGAGGCTGCCCCGCCGCCACCGCCTGCACCCGAGCCGGAGCCTGCGCCCGAGCAGCCCTCCGTCACGGTGCTCAAGTCCGGCATCGTCGACGGCATGGCCTATTCGCTCTATTCCGATGGCTCGATCGAAGCCCAGATGCCGGAAGGCATGATGCGCTTTGCCTCGATCGACGAGTTGCGCGCGCATCTCGACCAGCGGTCATGACATCTGCCGCTGCCAAGTAAAGCGCGGCCGTTCTTGTTGTTTGGTCAGTCCTCAGTTCATATTCGCCAGTCGTCGCATTTTTGCCGAACGTATTGTTGACAGGAAATACTTTGGCGTCGTCAATCCCAGGCGGCGCAAGGTCCAGGGAAGGGGCGGCCCATGTCGGATGCCGGGGCTAAGAATTTCATCGAGCTGACGGCGAGCATCGTGTCGGCCTATCTCGGCAACAACCCGACGCCGGCCGCCGAGATTCCGAACCTGATCAGCCAGGTTCACGGCGCGCTGGTGCGTGTCTCCACGGGCCGCACCGAGGCAGCGCCGCTCGAACCGGCAAAGCCTGCGGTGTCGCTGAAGAAGTCGATCGCGCCCGACTATCTGGTCTGCCTCGAAGACGGCAAGCGCTTCAAGTCGCTGAAGCGCCATCTGCGCACCCAGTACAACATGACGCCGGAGCAGTATCGCGAGAAATGGGGCCTGCCGGCCGACTATCCCATGGTCGCGCCCAACTACGCGGTGGCCCGCTCGCAACTCGCCAAGCAGATGGGGCTAGGGCAGCAGCAGCGGAAGAAGGGGAAGTAGCCCAGTTCGAGATCCCGTAGGGTGGGCAAAGGCGCGCAGCGCCGTGCCCACGAATTCTTGTTGAGTGGTCAGAGTCTAGGACGCTTCCGCCAGCGCCTCTTTCGCATCGGTCTTGATGCGCTCGACCATCGAGCGCAGCCCGTTAGAGCGCTGCGGCGTCAGATGATCGCGGAAGCCGAACTCGTTGAACACGGCGATCGCGTCGGTCTCGAGGATGTGCTGCGGCGTGCGGCCCGAATAGAGCGCGAGCACGATCGCAACCAGCCCGCGCACGATATGGGCGTCGCTGTCGCCGCGATATTTCAGGATCGGCGCACCGCCGTCGCGGTCGACCATCTTCTGCAGCCAGACCTGGCTGACGCAGCCGTTGACCTTGTTCTCGGCGGAGTGCTCGGCCTCCGGCATCGGTTCCAGGGTGCGGCCGAGCTCGATGACGTACCGGTAGCGGTCGTCCCACTCGTCCAGAAGCTCGAAATTGTCCCTGATTTCGTCGATCGTCGTCATGTTGGCCTAGGGTTCCCCTTTGAGGCCAATATAGGGATGCGAAGTCCCGAAATCGATAGGATTTGAGGCCTAATTCGCAGGCTGCGGGCCGCGCCATTCCAGCGCGAGGTCGTCCTGGCTCAGGGTGTCGCGCGGCGCCTCGCCAGCGGCTGCGTCGCCTTCGCCGGCCATCGCGATCGAGCCGGTGTGGTCGGGCGCCTTCTTGGTGTCGGGCTTGCCGCCGTCGTTCTTCTCGTTGGTGATCTGCTCTTTCTTGTCGTTGATGATCTGGTAGAGCTTCTTCGCGCCGTCCTGGGCGCGCTGGCCGATGATGGTCGCGGCCTGGCCGCCGACCTCGCAGGCCGCCGGCTGGCGCTTGCAGAACTGGGTCATGTCGGAGACGGCCGCGGTCGCAGCCTGCACCGCGTCGGCAGCGCCGATCTGCGGCAGCTTGTCCGATTCGGGCGTCTTGTCCCGCGGCAGGAGCACCAGCACCAGCCCGAGCCAGAATGTGATGCGGAGCAGAAAGCGCATCCTTGTCGACCTGTATGTTAGATCCCGCCGCGGCGATCTCCGCGAAGAGTTCGGACCTAGCAACTCTCGATAAATCGCAAGTGATTGCCTTGAGCTTAATTCGCGGAAAATTTACGCAAAAATCTTTGCAAGGCGCGGTCTCGTAAATTTTCCATTGATGCGAGGGGCCCGTGGCCTTCCGGGGCCCGTGCATCCACCAATTCGAAACCATGCGGAGGACGGTGAAACCCTGTGTTCACCATCCTCGCCGAAGACGTCGTCAAATCGTCTAAAAAGCGTCGCGACGACATGGTGTCCGGCTGCTTGCCGCGCCGCCTTAGCACTCGTTTAAGGTCGCTCTGACACGGTGGCTCAACGACAAGGAGGCGTTCCCGGCGCGTCTTCTAAAGACGATTGAGCCGAAGCGCGAGACCCGTGACAGTTTTGAGTATCATCCGCGATTGTCTCGATGCGCTGCTGCATCCCTCCGCGCGTTACGATGCGCTGACGCGAGCGCGCCATCGTGCCTTCATGGCGCCGCGGCTGCTCGGCAGCCTGGCAGCGTTCGCCGCATTTCCTGTTTATCTTGCCATGCGTGGCGCGCCGAGCGCGGTCGAGGTCGCGGCCTTTGCCTGGCTGATCGCGCCGATCATGCTGTCCTGGTTCCTGTCGCGCACCGGCCGCTATGAAGGCGCCCATGTGCTGTCGTCGCTGGCGCTCGCCGGCCTGATCATGGCGGTCGCAATCACCACCGGCGGCATCGCTTCATTCGCCGCGGTCTGGCTGGTCGTGGTGCCGCTTGAAGCGGCGCTGTCGGCCTCGCGCCGCGTCGCTGCCTTTGCCTCGCTGCTCGCGCTGTCCTGCGCCGGCATGCTGATCCTGGTCAGCCAGTTCGGCTGGCTGCCGGTGGAGGAGCCCAGCACTGCCGAGCGCGGCGTGCTGATGGCCTTCGGCGTGGCCTCGGCCACTCTTTATGCTGCGGGCCTTGCCTTCGGCGCGGAATCGCTCGCGCGCACCAGCGTCGCGCTGCTGTCGCGCGAGGAGGAGCGTTATCGCCTGCTCGCGCGCAACATGAGCGACGTCATCTCGCGGCATCAGCGCAACGGCGCGGTGCAGTTCATCTCGCCGGCCGTCGAGGCCATGCTCGGCATGTCGGTGACGCAGCTGCACGGCCACGGCCTGTTCGACCGCGTCCATGTCGCCGATCGTCCCGCCTATCTCACGGCGCTGTCCGATGCCGCGCGCGGCGACGTGCGCAGCGTCGAGTTCCGGTTACGGCGCGAGCCTGCCGGCTCGGAACGCGGCCAGATCGACTTCATCTGGGTGGAGATGCGCTGCCGGCCGCTCGACCAGGATCTCGGCCGCGATCCCTCCCGCGAGGCCGAGGTCGTCGCCGTGATGCGCGACATCACCGATCGCAAGCTGTCCGAGCAGGCGCTCGACCAGGCCCGCAGCGCGGCGGAAGCCGCCGATGCGGCCAAGACGCGCTTCCTCGCCACCATGAGCCACGAGCTGCGCACGCCGCTCAATGCCATCATCGGCTTCTCCGAGATGATCGCGCAGGAGCAGACCCTGATGCTGGGCGCTAGCCAGCGCAAGGAATATGCCCAGCTCATCAACGATTCCGGCCAGCACCTGCTCTCGGTCGTCAACGGCATCCTCGACATGTCCAAGATGGAATCGGGCAATTTCGAGATCGCCTCCGAGCCGTTCGCGCCGCGCGCCTCGCTGCTGCATTGCTGCAATCTGCTGGCGCTGAAGGCGCGGGAGAACGGCGTCGATCTCGTTACCGATGCGCCGCAGGACCTGCCGGTCATGACCGGCGATCCCAGGGCGTTCAAGCAGATCGTGCTCAACCTCGTCGCCAACGCCATCAAGTTCACCGAGCGCGGCGGTCAGGTCTCCGTGACGGCCTCTGTGTCGGCCTCGCAGCTCACGCTGCGCATCAGCGACACCGGCGTCGGCATCGCACCCGACGACCTCAAGCGCATCGGCGCGCCGTTCTTCCAGGCCGGCAAGACCTACCAGCGCCGTCACGAAGGCACCGGCCTCGGGCTCTCCATCGTCAAGAGTCTCGTGGCGTTGCATCTCGGCGAAATGACAGTACAAAGCAGACTGGGGGAGGGCACCGCCGTCACCGTCAAGCTGCCGCTCGTCTACACGCCGCCGCAAGCCAAACCCTTCGATGGCAAGACGGCTGAGAGCAAGGTCGCGACATTGACGCCGGTGCCGCGCCAGGAACTCCAGGATCAACTTCACGACCAACCCGCTCCGGTGAAGAAAAGTGCCTAAGAAGTCTGCCAACGACGAAGCTGCCCCGCGCCGCCGTGGTGCCAAGGGTGGCGCCAAGGCTGCGGTCATCGACGTCGAGACCGAGCGCAATCTCGTGATGCGCGTGCTGTTGCACAGCCCCAAGGACACGCTGGCCGGCCTCGTGGCCGTCGCCGCCATCGGCGCGATCGTCGCCAATGCGCTGTTCCTGCAGACCGGTCGCCATCCGGCGCCGATGTTCGGCACCGTGATCAATCTTCCCGCGCCCTCGTCGGTGCCGCTGTCCAATCCCATGCCGCGTCCGCGCCCCGTCGGCGCCGATACTTCGCCGCTCGAGCCGAAGGCGACCGAGTTTCGCGTCGAGCCCAAGCCTGCCGAGCGCGCCGCCGAGAAGCCCGGGGAGAAGCCGGTCGAGGCGACCGCATCGACGCCGCGTGCAGGCAACGATCCCATGACCAATCTGGTCAAGGCGACGACCTCGACGCCGCCGTCCGCGATCCGTCCGCCGGCGCCAATCCCGCAGCAGAACCCGGCCGCGCGGCGCATCGCCGGCGTGCAGCGCGCGTTGTCCGAATACGGCTATGGCAATCTGAAGATCACGGGCACGATGGGCGGGGATACCCAATCCGCGATCCAGAAATTCGAGCGCGAGCACAGGATGCCCGTCACCGGCCAGGTCTCCGACCGCCTGCTGCGCGAACTCGCCGCCGTGATCGGCCATCCCGTCGAATAGGCGCACCTGCAGTCTTCCTTGACGCGGATCAATCGTCCGCGCGACACCCGCCAGGAGCACGCCAGCCATGCGCCCGCGCGATTTGTCCGGGATCAATGACGGGCGGCGGCATCAGGGAAGATCATCTCTCATCCTCATCAAGGAAGAGAGGTCATCATGTTCAAGGTCTCGATTCTCGTCTGGATCATGCTGGGCACCACGCTGGCGGGTGTCAGTCTGATCGTGGTGCTGATGGTGCCGAGCCTGGCCGCGGAGGCGATCAAGAACATCCCCTATGCCGTGGCCTCGGGATTTGCACTCGCAGTGCCGCTGTCATACCTCGTCGCCCGCCAGATCGAGGGCGGATCCGGCACCCGCAAGGCGTAACACGCATAAGCCGGACTGGCGGCGCGCCTTGCACTGGCTTATCGTCCGATTCATGCGTTTGAAATCAAATATCTGGGTCGCCGCTTACCTGCGCCGCTGTCAGACCGAGGGCGTGTTCGGCGCGGTGCGCCGCCGCGGTGCCGAGGAGGCGGGCGCGGTGTTCGTGAAGGTGTCGCTGCTCGACGGGCATGCGATGCTCTACGTGCCGGCGCCGCAGACCTCTTATGACGACGGCCGCCCGGTCGACCGCTTCTTCGTTCCGGTGGCGCAGCAGCCTCTGCCGGAAAACACCATCGAGGAGCGGCTGACCAAGGAGCTCCGCTTCGATCCGGATGCCTGGATCGTCGAGACCGAAGACCGCGCGGGGCGGCATTTTCTCGAGCTGGCGAAGACTTAACCTCCGTCATTGCGAGCATAGCGAAGCAATCCAGAGTCTCTCCGCGGAGGGATTCTGGATTGCTTCGTCGCAAGAACTCCTCGCAATGACGGGATTGGAGCGTGCGCACCCCTTACTCAGTGGGGGCGACGCTCTACCGCTCCGACGACCCGCCGGTACCGGTCTTCACCCCGGGCGCGGAGCCCGGCTGCGCGCCCGGACGCGTCTGGCTCGCGCCGGCACGGGCGCGCTGGCGTTCGCCGTCGTGCAGCGACGATTGATATTTGGCCCGCGTCACCGCGAGCGTCGAGCCGCGCCAGGCGGCCAGCATCACCAGCGCCGAGCGGTCGTCGAGGCGATCGTAGAGCCGCGACAGCCGGTATACCTCGTTCACGGAGGTGCCGATCGCCGGCTTGAAGAACAAGAGGATGCGCTGGAAGTTCGGGCTCGGCATGTCGAGCGCGCGCGCAGCGACCGCGAGCGCCTCGCCGCCGGCATCGTCGACGATCTGCGCCGCGACGCGCGAGGGCAGGATCAGGCTGTCGCCGAGCTCGAGGGTGAAGCTCTCGACGTCGCCGGCGATCGCCGCCATCTCCAGGATCTGGATCGCGCGCTTGGCGCGCACGGTCGGAATCCGCGGCGCCGCCTTCAGCGGCGTCTGCGCCAGATTGTGCAGGATCAGCGCGCGCTCGGAGGCGGCGGCGCGGAAGAACATGTCGTGGATTTCGGCGGCGTCCTTCGGCTGCATCGCCATGTTCGCGGCCATCCGCAGCTCCGCGTCGGTCGGCGTGCGGGCCGGGGCGGGGGCGACCGGCGGCGCGGGGATCTCGCGTGCGAGCGGAACCCGGCGGCCTTCCTGGGCCGCGACCAGCCCGAGCTTCTGCAGGATCGGCACCGGCGTCTGCGGATAGATCGCGAGCTTCGCCTTGACGGCCGCGCGCGTCGCATCGTCGACCTGGTCGATCAGCCGTGTCGCAAGCTCGACGAACTGGCGCTGCTCGTCGTCGCTGTGGACGCGCGTCTGGACATAGAGGTCGGTCAGGACGCGCAGCAGCGTCGGCCGCACATCGACGCCTTCGCGACGGGAGAGGGTCATCAGCCCGTCGAATCCGGGAAACAGCGACTTGGTCATGGAGGCGTACGCAACTCGGGAAAGATACTTGGAGGCGAGCCTAGCGCAGGTTCCTTTAAAGGCTCGTTAAGGAAAACGAGGCGTGAAGCAAACCCTTCAATTCAAAGCGTTGTCGTGCCGCAACGGGACGGCGTGGAGTCGCCCGTGCGGTTACGGTCCAGGGGCCTCGTTTACACCCCGTTAACCATGAACTGATCTTAATGAGCGCCATGTTGCAGGGGTGTATTTGATCGCGCGGCAATTGAGAGAGCTGACATGGGGACCATCATCGAATTTCCGGCCGGTCGCCGGGTAGGCTCGTCGGGGGACGTGACGCCGCGCGCGGACATGGGAACGATTCTGATCCTTCCCGTCATCCGTATCGAGCGCGAAGCGGACGAAACCAGCGGCGATCGCGGACCGGAGCAGGGCACAGCGCCGGGACGCCGCCGTCGCCGTCGCTGACGGCCGGGCCTTTGCAATGCCGGACCGCATCCGCCATATCCGGCCTGTCGTATCGGCCCTCCTGCTCGCGCTGCTGGCTGCGACGCTGGGCGCCTGCAGCGGCGGAGATTTCGGCCGCACCCGTGCCGACATGCGCAGCGACGACATGCATGCCTGGCTCGGCAGGGAAGCCACCGGCAGCCTCGGCCTGAAGGCCTCGCAATTCCAGCTCACCGACGAGGAGCGCCAGCTCCGCGACCTCGCCTATCCCACGATCGAGCCGCCGCTGTCGCGTCCGGCCTGGAAGAGCGTGTTCGGCGACTACAAGGCGCTGCCGTCTCCGTGGCGGCAGAAGATCGTGTTCGACCGCACCATGTACGGCCGCACGCTGATCGACGAGCCGCACCGCTCGCATTCTTCGCGCTATGCGCAGCTGATCGAGGACGTCCGCAACGACATCACCCGCTTCGAGCCGTTCTTCGCGTCCGCGATCCGCGTCATCGATCTCGACAGGAAGCGCGATGCCAGCATGGCGCGCGTCTCCGCGCTCTCGCCGCGAGAGAAGGACGATGCGGTCGCGCGCATGCAGGAGAACTCGCTGATCGTGCAGTGGGTGCAGCAGTGCCTGGAGCAGCGCGTCTCCTCCTATCGCTGGGCGCTGGAGCGCCTGGTGATCCAGGCCCCCGACGGCATGGCCGCCGACGCCGACCGCCTGATCGGCGAGCTTGCCGCCCAGACCGCCAATCCGCCGGTCATCAGCCAGCCGCCTTACGGCCGCGCGGTCGTCTCGAAGGGCTGAGCGCGCGTCGCCGCGCTCACATCCTTTGGGTCACGAGTTTGAGCGCACCGGCAATGCCGGTGGCGACGACCAGGATCACGGCCATCCCGATCATGCCGGCGTTGAAGGAGCCCGTCGTGTCTTTCAGGAAGCCGACCATGTAGGGTCCCACGAAACCGCCGAATGCACCCACCGAGTTGATGAAGGCGATGCCGCCAGCCGCTGCGGCACCGGTCAGGAAGCCCTGCGGGATCGTGTAGAACACCGTCCGTGCCGAGATCGTGCCGATCAGCGCCAGCGTCAGGCAGGCGAGTGCCGGAATCAGCGAGGTGAAGACGACGGAGAGCGCAAGGCCGAGCGCGCCAAGGATCAGCGCGGCCATGAGATTGTAGATCTTCTGCCCTTTCCGGTCGACGACACGCGCCCACAGCAGCATGCCCATCGTCGCGAACAGGTAGGGAATTGCCGAGAGCCAGCCGACTTCCATGTTGGTCAGGCCGTGGCCCTTCAGGATCAACGGCAGCCAGATGCCGATGCCATAGGACCCGATCGTGAAGGCGAAGGTGATCGCGGTGAGCATCTGCACCCGCGTATCCTTCATGGCGGCCCACAAATCTTTCCTGGGCTTGTCGTGCTTGTCCTCGGCCAGTGCGGAGACGAGCGCGTGCCGCTCCTCCGCCGTGAGCCATCGGGCCTGCTCGGGCGTGTCGGCGAGCACAACGAGGCATAGAAGCCCGAGCAGGCAGGCCGGGAGGCCTTCGACCAGAAACATCCATTGCCAGCCGGCGAGCCCCCAGAAGCCATCCATCCCGAGCAGCGCCGCCGAGATCGGACCGCCGAGCAGCGAGGAGAGCGGCGTTGCCGCCATGAACAGGGCCAGCACGCTGGTGCGATGCTTTGCCGGAAACCAGATCGAGATGTACCAGATCACGCCCGGGAAGAAGCCGGCTTCGAACACGCCGAGCAGGAAGCGGATCAGGTAGAAGCTGTATGGGCCTGTCGCGAACGCGGTCGCCGCCGCGGCAAGGCCCCACGTGATCATGATGCGGGCGAGCCATCGCCGCGCGCCGAACCTGTACATCATCATGTTGCTGGGAACTTCCAGCAGGCAGTAGCTGAAGAACAGGATGCCGGCGCCCCAGCCGAACTGCGTGGCGCTGAGGCCGATATCCTTGTTCATTTGCAACGCAGCAAAGCCGACACTGGTGCGATCGAGATAGTTGAAGAGATAGGCGAGGCCCAGCAGCGGAACGAGGCGCCAGGTGTTCTTGGAAATGGCGCTTGCGAGCAGCCTTGCATCCGGACTGCGTTCTGCGAACGATCCGTTCGCCGTAATCTCGGTCATGCGCCGATCCTCCCTGTGGTTTTGGCCAGTTCCCCCCAGGAGGCCCGGCTGTGTTAGGTTCAGACATGCCAGACCGAACGGACGATGGTCCAATCGCTAATGTTTTGGAATCGATAACCGGGAGGAAGAAGTGGACCTTCGCGACCTCACCTATTTCGAGGTGATTGCCGATCTCGGCCATATGGGGCGGGCTGCCGACAAGCTCGGCCGCACACAGCCCGCGCTGACCAAATGCATCCAGCGGCTCGAGGAAGCGGTGGGCGCCGATCTGTTCGAGCGGACGGGGCGGGGGATCACCCTGACGCGTGTCGGCGAGGTGCTGTTGGCACGTGCGCGGCGCATGCGCGAGGCGATGGAGGAATCGTTGCGCGAGGTCACGGACTTCGCCGCCGGCACCGCCGGTCGTGTCGGCATCGGCTGCGGCGCGACGATGGGCGAGTATTTATTGCCGCAGATCTGCCGCGCCATCATCGCGGACGCGCCGGGCCTTGCGATCGAGGTGCAGATCGGGATGAGCGGCGTGGTCCGTGCGGCGCTGCGAGAGCGCATCCTCGACCTCGCGATCGGCCCGATCCTGCCCTCCGACGAGCAGGAGTTCGCTCACGAGGCCTTCGGCATGGACGACGTCGTCGTCGTCGCCGCCAAGGACCATCCGCTCTGCGGCCAGCGGCTCACCATCCAGGATCTGGTCGCCTCGAAATGGGTGCTGCCGGCCCGCACCGTCGCGATGCGTCAGTGGCTCGACAACGTCTTCGAGGCGCATGGCCTGCCGCCGCCCATGGTCCAGATCGAAACCAACTCGATCACGACATTGCCCAAGCTGATCGCCGACACCGCGCTGCTCAGCTTCACCTCGACGCGAAACCTTCATCCGCTTCGGTTGGGTAGCCAGCTCGACCGCTTGATGATCGACACCACGACGATGCGTCGGCCGCTCGGCTTCGTCACCCGCCGCGATGGCTATCTTTCTCCGGCGGCGCAGCGGGTGGTCGGCCTGCTCAAGGCCAAGGGCCGCGACTTCCTCGAACAGGTGACGCTGCCGGGCATGACGGATGATGCTGCGGCCATGCCGGCCATCGTGGTCAACCGGACCGAGCGAGCCCATAAACGCGTGCGGCAGTCCCACTGAACAGGCTCGTCCGGTCGCTTTCGCTGGCACCGCGCGTCAGGCGTTTGAACGCGTTCCACACCGTTCCGTAGCCATACGAGCCCTTGTCGACCGGGAAATTGCTCTCGAACATGCAGCGCCCCGCGCCGAACGCCTCGATGCAAGTTTCGATGTAGGGCCGCCAGGCCGCGGCGAGGATTTCCGAACTTGGCGGGACCTCGCGCGTCTCGGAACCGAATCCGTTGATCCGCATGCCGAGACCGCCGAGCTTGACGCAGGCATTCTCGCAAGCCGCGAGCTCGCGGATCGCGCGCGACCATGTTGCGAAGATCTCGTCGCGCCGGTCCTTGTAGGGTCCGATCCCCACGATCCCGCCGAGATGATCGAGGACGATCCTCGTCTGCGGAAAGGCGCGCGCGAGCTCGGTCAATTCAGGGATTTGCGGATGGAACAGCCACGCGTCGAACGCGAGCCCCAGCGGTGCCAGTCGCGCAAACCCGGCGCGAAACGCGCCATCGGCGAGCAGGCCCGGCGGGCCGGCACTCAGCGGATTCATCAGGTTGCGATCGGCGTCCCACACGGTGATGTGCCGGATGCCGCGAAATCTCTCGGGAGCTGCGGCGACGTGGGCCTCCAGCACACCTGCCACGTCGTCTCCGAGACGCAGATCGGCATGGCCGACGATGCCGGCGCAGAGGCGATGCGGACCGTATTGGCCGCTCGCGCTCATCGCCGCGACGCCATTGACGAACTCGGTCTCGCCGACGACGCGCATGGCGGCCGGTCCGTCTGCCCTGTACATCGCCTGGCACTGCACGAAGACGCTGGCCGTGACATTGTGGCCGCTTGCCGCGACGTCCGCGAGATATTCGTCGAACAGATATCTCCAGTTCGGCCGGTCCCAGAGATGATGATGGGCATCGATGATCGGCAGATCGGGTTCGAGCGCTTCCTCGGCGCCGCGTGCCAGCCAATCCGGCCTGACGGCGAGATAGTTGCTGCTCACTTAGTGAAATCCCGCGGAGCCGGCCCGGTGTAGCGATAGGGGATGCCTCGCGGCATCGGGCCCTTGATCCGGCCGCCTTGCTGCGACTGTTCCCAGGCATGTGCGAGGATGCCGACCGAGCGCGAGAGAATGAACAGGCCGCGCCCCAGTGCGGGCGCGAAACCCAACTCCGAATAGATCACGGCGGTGGCGCCATCGATGTTCATCGGAATCTTGCGGCCCTTGCGCTGCTGCATCACCTCCTCGACGCTGCGGCCGATCGCGGCGAAGCGGCCGGACACGACACCATTCTTCCGGGCGGTGTCCACGAGTTCGAGCAGCCGGGGCGAGCGGGGATCGACCGGGTGGAAGCGGTGTCCGAATCCCGGCACGATTTTTCCGTGCTCGGCGATGAAGGCGTCGAGACCCTGTTCAACGGCCGATCTCAGCGCGACGCCCGCATCCTGGCGCTTCGTGATGTCTGCATACAGCTCCATGCATTGCTCGCCGGCACCACCGTGAATGTCGTCCAGCACGTTGACGGCCGAGGCCATCGCGCCGTTCAGGGGAAGCCCGCAGGTCACGGCCATCCGCCCGATCGCGATCGATGGTGCCTGCGGGCCGTGGTCCACGGCGGAAACGAGTGCGGCCTCCAGCAGCGCGCCTTGCTCAGGGCTCGGCAGATCGCCCTTCAGCATCAGCCATATCATCTGCGGAAACGACACCCGGCCGATCAACTGCTCGATCGGAAAGCCGCGGAAGCGGATCACGCCCGGTTTCATGTCGATGATGTCGGTCGACCACCATTCTGTGGCCTTCTGCAGCAGGTCTGCGGCGCTTTGATCGGTCATGGCATCTGTCCTCGATTAGGTGCTTGAAGTCTCGGCGCGCGCCTTCAGGTCGGGCATCTTCACGGTCTCCTTCACCGTCGGCCGGTTATCGAAGGCGACGACGCCACGCCGGCCGAGCGCCTCGATCTCGCTATCCGCGAAGCCGAGTTGTCTCAGCCATTTCCCGGTGTCCTGGCCGAGGGCGGGTGGCGGCGACGGTTCCGGATAATCCGTCTCGAGCCGAAAGCCCGGGCGGGTCACGCGCATGGTCTGGTCGCCCGTCACCGTCGCGTTCAGGCGTTCGACGAACTTGCGGCCGGTGATCTGCGCTTCGTTCAGCACCTGCGGCACGCTCAGTACGCAACCCGCCGGAACACCGCTGGCGTTGAACAGCGTCTCCCATTCGGCGGCGGATTTGGCGGCGAGAGCGGCTTCGAGCTCGCGCTTGAGCGCTGCGCGATGGTCCTTGCGTGATTGCCGCTCGCGAAACCGTTCGTCGGTCTTGAGCTCCGGCCGGCCGACGATGTCGCACAGCGCCTCGTATTGCTTCTGCTCGTTGGCGGCGATGTTGAGCGGCCCGGAGCCGGTCGCGAACGTGCCTGACGGCGCCGCCGTGAAATTCTCGTTGCCAATCGGCTGCGGGTCGACGTTGCCGTTGAGATGGTTGGACACCACCCAGCCCATCGCAGCCAGGGTCGATTCCAGCAGCGAGACGTCGATCAACCGCCCGCGCCCCGTCTGCCGCTGCTCGACGAGCGCGGCCGCGATCGCAAAGGACGCGGTGAGGCCTGCGATGGTGTCGGCGATGGGGAAGCCGGTGCGCAGGGGCGCGGTCTCGGCATCGCCGGTGACGCTCATCACGCCCGACAGTCCCTGGACGATCTGGTCGTAGGCGGGCCGGCCGGCCCAGGGGCCGTCCTGTCCGAAGCCGGAGATCGCGCAGTAGACAATGCGCGGATTGCGTTTTGCCAGCACCTCGTAGCCGAGCCCCAGCCGTTCCATCACCTTCGGGCGAAAATTCTCCAGCACCACGTCGGCGGTCTCGACGAGGCGCAAGAAGATTTCCTTGCCTTCGTCGGCCTTGAAATCGATCGCGACGGATTGCTTGTCTGCGTTCACCGCGACGAAGGACAGTCCCATGAGCTTCTTCGCCATCGCCGGATCGGCGCCGAGCCGGCGCGCGAGATCGCCGCCCTTGGGATTCTCGACCTTGATCACCTCGGCGCCGAGACGTGCGAGCTGATAGCCGCAGAACGGACCGGCCAGCACGTTGGAAAGATCGAGGATGCGAATGCCGGCGAGGGGCAATGTCATGCGAGGTTCTCCGGATGGCGAATGGGTGGGATCAGACGAGGCCGAGCCAGTGCCACCAGGTCGCGGCGCACAGGGCATAGAGCAGGCAGGCGACGACGCAGACGATCACGCCGACCTTCGGGAAGTCCTCGACGCGCAGGCGGCCGGTGCCGTAGACGAGGATGTTCGGCAGCGTGTTGTAGAACATCAGCAGCGGGTAACCGCCGATGATCATGCCGGCCGGCAGCGCCAGCGCGACCGGATTGACGTTTGCTGTCGTGGCCATCGCCAGGATGATCGGCAACAGGGCGGTCGCCATGGCCGTCGTGCCGACGAACATCACGTGCATGAACTGCACGATGAACATCACGGTGACGATCACGACCAGCGCCGACGCGCCGGCGAGGCCGAGCGCATGGAAGATCGAATTGGCCAGCCAATTGGCAGCGCCGGTCTTCAGGAGGATATCGCCGAGCGAAACGCCGCCGCCCGCAATCAGCAGCACCTGCCAGGAGACGCCCTTGTTGGCATCGCTCCAGTCCATCACGCCGAAGCGCGGCAGGAACAGTAGGCACGCGCCCATCAGGCAGACGACCGTCGTGTCGAGCCCGGTCAAGCCCTGCGTTGCCCACAGCGAGGTCACCAGAACGAACACGGCGAGAGCGCGCCATTCGGCTGACGACATCGGCCCCATCGCGGTGAGGTTCTGGGCGATGCGGGCATCGGCCTGCTCATGGCCTGCCTTGAACTCCGGCGGGAAGACGCGCTGGATCACCCACCAGGTGAACAGGGTCATGACCAGGGCCGGCGGAAATCCGTAGAGCAGCCATTCGGCATAAGTGATGGTGTGTCCGCTCGCCTTGGCGACGAACTCGACCGTGACGGGGTTCGGCACCGTTGCCGTCAGCACGCCGGCGCCGATCGTCGCATTCGTCATCGTCAGCGTGAGCAGCAAATTGATCGCGAAGGGCGAGCGCGCACCGGTGCCGAAGATGGCGAGGATGCTGAGGCATTCCGGCAGCAGGATCGCCGTCCGCGCCGTCGACGAGGGAACGAGAAAGGCGAGGGCGATGTTGACCAGCGTCACGCCGAGCGTGATCCGGGTCGGCGCACTGCCGAACCGCGCCAGGATAACGTAGGTGATACGCTCGGCGAGCCGGGTCTTCACCATGGCCGTCGCGAGGATGAAGGCGCCGACGATGAGGTACACGGGCGAGGCGGAGAAGCCGTCGAGCGCGGTGCGAAGCGGCGCCGTGCCGGTCAGCACCGCAAGCGGCACGACAGCCAGGCTGGCGATGGCCAGCGGTATCGCCTCGGTCAGATAGAGCACGAAAATGCCGCCGAACAGTGCCAGCGCCTTGTGGCCCTGCAGGGACAGCGTCTCGGGCGTCGGTGAGAGCCAGACGGCGGCGGCAACGACGATGGCGAGGGGAACGCCGATCGCCCTCAGCGTGGCCTCCAGCGATCGCGGCGCATGCGCGCCCGCCTCCGCGTGAGCGTGAGATGACACGAGTTTTCTCCCTGTCGAAGCATGCGGCGACGGATCGATGCCATCACGGTTTTGAAAGCCGTGCTTCGCGGTGGGAGTAGCGTGCCCGCCGAGCTTGCGTCCAATTGCAAGTTTTCAGGAGACCATAACCGGCGGGAATGTGTGGTCGGTCAGTGCCGGCGGGCGGGAGCCTTCCGGGCCGGCTTGCGCCGTTGCGCCTGCAGCTTGCCGATGAAATCCTTCAGCGCATCCGCCAGCGGCGCTGATGCGCGATAGGCCAGCCCGACCTCGCGCCTGACCTTGACCTCGATCTCCCTGATCGTGACATCAGGATTGCCTTTCGCGACGCCTTCCGGGACGATGGCGATGCCGACGCCGGCGGCGACCAGCGCGATCGCCCAATCTTCCGACTGTGCGATCGCCGCCGTCTGGCGCCGCTGTGCATTGCGGCCGAAGAATGCGCTCTGCTCGCAATGGCAGCGGTCGATCAGCGGGACCTCGGCGAGGTCGGCGGCACGGAGCTTGTCCTTGAGCGTCAGCGGATGCGAGGGCGGCAGGGCCGCCACATAGCGCTCGCTCCACAGCGGCACGAAATGCTCGTCAGTGCGCAGCATGGTCTTCGCGATGATCCGCGCATCGGCGCGCTCGTCGCTGCCGACGAGGCGGAGCGCGATGTCGCTGCGTGCCGTCAGCGGCTTCAGCAGCGCGATCGTCCGGGGCACGTCGAGCGTGCGCATCAGGCCCAGCGTCACATTGGTCCTGCTCGCCGGCTTCCGGAACAGGCTGCGCGCGGCATCGGCCTCGTCGATGATGCGGCGGGCGAGGGTGTGAAACTGCTCGGCCGAGGCGGTGGGCGCGACGCCCTTCTTGTGCCGGATGAACAGCGTGGTGCCGAGCTCGGCCTCCAGGCTGGTGATCGCGGTCGAGATCGACGGCTGCGACACGAAGCAGGCCCGCGCCGCGGCGGTCAGATTGCGCTCGCGGTAGACGGCGGCGAAGTAGCGAAGCTCGCGGATGTCCATAGGTATAGCCTAGAGATACCATAAATATCGGATATTTTACCTATGGATAGTAGGATGACAAGATCGCCCCTGTTGCAACCAGCAGGGACGCACGATGAAGATCCATCATCTCAACACCGGCACCATGTGCCCGATCGGCCGCCGTCTGGTGAACGGCACCGGCAGCCTGTTCCAACGCGCGCGGCTGGTCTGCCATTGCCTGCTGGTCGAGACGAACGACGGGCTCGCTTTGGTCGACACCGGCATCGGCCTCGGCGATATCGCAGAGCGAGACCGGCTGGGCCGGCGATGGCTGCGGCAGACCGCGCCAAAGCTCGATCCGGCGGAGACGGCCGTGCAGCAGGTCAAGGCGCTCGGCTTTTCACCCGCCGACGTGCGCCATGTGCTGCTGACCCATCTCGATCGCGACCACGCCGGCGGCGTGCCCGACTTTCCCCATGCCGCGATCCACGTCCACCGCGCCGAACACGACATGGCGGTGCTGCGCAAGCCTGCGCCGCCCGAAGGGCGCTACGTCACGGGACAGTGGAGCCATGGGCCGCGCTGGGCCTTCTATGGCGAGGACGGCGAGGACTGGTTCGGCTTCAGGGGCGTGCGCGCGCTCGGCAAGGAGGCGGACGTGCTGATGATCCCGCTCGCCGGCCACACGCTCGGCCATTGCGGCATCGCGGTGCGCTCGGGCGACACCTGGCTGCTGCATGCCGGCGACAGCTATTTCCACCACGCCCAGCTCGACGCCGCGCCGCGCGTTCCCTTGATGCTCGGCCTGTTCCAGCGCAAGGGCGACATGGACCGCAAGATGCGGATCGCCAACCAGGCGCGGCTGCGCGCGCTGAAGCGCGATCACGGCGACCGCGTCAGAATCGTCAACAGCCACGATCCCGCCGATTACGAGCGCTGCCGCTGCGGCGCGCATTGAGCGCGCGCCGGCGCCTCAGCGCTGCCCGTCGTGCACGGAGATCTCGGATGCCTTGAGGCCGCCGATGCGCGCGTGGGGGCGGCCGCCGGTGGCCATCACGAGGCCGAAGGCGATCTCGTCACGGCGCGGCGCATCCCACAGCGTCATCTCGGCGGTGCCGAAATGGCTGCGGACATAGGCGGCGTGGATATGGCCGAGCGGCACCATCAGGCGCGTGCCGGCGCCGCCGATGGTCTTCGCTGCAGGGACAATGGCCTTGGGCTGACCCAGCACCTCGCGCATGCCATGGCCGCCGGCCTCGTGCCAGACGGCGCCATGCTCGAGCTCGCCGTCCTCGCCGACGATGATGCCCTTGCCATAGGCTTCGATGCGCTCGGCGCCGCCGAGCTGCGCGATCAGGCGCGTCGCCAGCTCGCGCCCGAGCTCGCGTAGGGACGCCTGGAACGGCATCAGGTCGGGCTCATAGCGGCCCGCGAAGGGATTGCGGATCACCGCAATCGCCGTACCGATCAGCAGCGGCTTCTCCAGCCGGGGGCCGCGCTCATGCCAGACGGTTTCGACGTTGAGCGCGGTCTTGCGAATGTCGTGGGACATGCCGCGTCTTACGCCTCGTCCACGACGGGATTGCTGAGCACGCCGATATTCTCGATCTCGACTTCCACCACGTCGCCGGGCTTGAGAAACACCGGCGGCTTGCGGGTGAAGCCGACGCCGGCCGGCGTGCCGGTGGCGATGACGTCGCCGGGGACGAGGTCGAAGATGGTGGAGCAATATTCGATCAGGCGCGGGATCGAGAAGATCAGCATCGAGGTGTCGGAGGACTGTACGGTCGCACCGTTGACGCGCGTCTCGAGCTTCAGCCTGGTGGGATCGCCGATCTCGTCGGGCGTGACCAGCCACGGTCCGAACGGACCGGTGCCGACGAAGTTCTTGCCGGAGGCGATCTGCTGCGCATGGCGCTGCCAGTCGCGCACGCTGACGTCGTTGTAGATCGAATAGCCCGCGACGTGATTCCAGGCGTCAGCCTGGCTGATGTGGCGGCCGCCCTTGCCGATGACGACAGCGAGCTCGCCCTCCCAGTCGAAATTGTCCGAGACCTTCGGCCGGATCACCGGCGCGTTGTGCGCGACCTGGGAGCGCCAGACGCGCAGGAAGATCGGCGGAAACTCCGTGATCTCGCGCTTCATGCCGAACGCCACCGCCTCGTTGTGGTGGTCGAGATAGTTGCGCACGGCGCAGACGATCTTCTCGGGCCGCGGGATCACCGGCAGGTATTTGATGTCGTTCAGCGCAATCGTCGGCTTGTGCGCGGCGACGATGGCCTCGCGCGCCGCGTAGTCCTTGCTGCCGAGGAAGTCCGCCAGCGTCGGGTACTGGGGCAGGGCGCGGCCGAGATCCACCACGCTGTTTTCGACAACAGCGCCCCAGCTTTCCCGGTTTCCGTCCAAGAATGACAGCAGCTTCATGGTTTCGCCCCAAGGGTTCGTATTTTCGATGCTGTCTATTATTTTCGAAAATGCGCCGGCGCGCAAGCCCGCCGTGGCCGAAAATGTGGCCGCGCGATTATTCGGCGTCGAGCAGATGGCCGGCGTAGGTCGCTACGTTGTCGGAGGTCGAGCGGATATGCGCCTCGATCAGCTGCACGGCGAGGTCGGCATTGCGCGAGATCGCGGCCTGCATGATGGCCTGGTGCTCGCCGGCCTTGTCGCGTGGCCGTGGCCGGAAATTGGCCGAGAGGTGCCGGTAGCGCTCGGCGCGGTCGAACAGCTCGGCGCGAATCGCGAGCAGCGTTGCCGAGCCGCAGGCGGAGACCAGCGCCTGGTGGAACTGGCGATGGGCGATCTTCCATTCGGGGTCGCGCAAGGGATGCTCGGGATCGCGCTGCTCGATCCGCTTCAGGCGGTGCAGCGTCGATATCACTGCGATTTCCCAATCGTCGTCGCCGCGCTCGATCGAGCGGCGGATCAATTCAACCTCGATCAGCACGCGCGCATCGGTGACCTCCACCAGATCCTGGCGGCTGACCGGTGCGACGCGAAATCCGCGCTGCTCTTGGGCATCGACCAGCCCTTCGGCGGCAAGCGCGGTCAGCGCCTCGCGCAGCGTCGTAAAGCTCGCGCCGAAGCGCTCGCGCAGCACGTCGAACCGCAGCGGCTCGCCGGGGGCGAGGCCGCAGGCAATGATCTCCTCGCGCAGCCGATGGGTGATGTCGGCGGCAATGGTCTTGCCGAATTCCTTGCGAGGGCGAATGGCGCTGTCGGGCATGGCTCTGCCAATGAATCGATGCCTCAAGATGCCGCGCCAACGACCATCTTGCAATAATTTTCGTAAACGGTATGATTTTCGAAAATGTGGGTTTGGGAGGCCATGGAATCATGAGAGCGGTGCTGGTGCGTCAGCCGGGTGGGCCGGATGCACTTGAAGTGGTCGAGCTTCCGGTGCCTGCGCCGGGCGCCGGCCAGGTGCAGATCCGGGCCGAGGCCTTCGGCGTCGGGCAGCCCGACGTGCTGATCCGGCGCGGCGTCTACAAGTGGATGCCGCCGCTGCCGGCCAATCCCGGCAACGACGTCGCCGGTCGCATCTCCGCGCTCGGCTCCGGCGTCGAGGGCTTTGCGATCGGACAGAAGGTGCTGCTGAGCGCGCGCGATCTGTCCCAGCGCGGCGGCTGCTACGCGGACTATGTGATCGCGCCGGCGGATGCCGTTCACGCACTGCCCGACAATGTCGATCTGCAAGCCGCCGTGTGCCTGTCGAATTATCAGGTCGCCTACGCGCTGCTGCACGAGTGCCGCCATCCGCGCGCGCCGGCGAGTGCGCTGGTGATCGGCGCCGCCGGCGGCGTCGGCACCGCGCTGGTGCAATTGGCAAAGCTCGCCGGCATGACCGTCATCGGCACGGTCTCGACCGAAGAGAAAGCCGCGTTCGCGAAGGCGAACGGCGCCGATCACACCGTCTTCTACCGCGGCGAGGACGTGGTGGCGCGCACGCGCGAGCTGACGAAGGGCGAGGGCGTCGGTCTCGTGCTCGATCACGTCTGCGGGCCGGAGTTCACCGGTTATCTCGGCGCCCTCGGCAAATGGGGCACGCTGCTGTCGTACAACGCCTTCGCAGGCCTTCCGGAAGAGAATCTGATGGCGGCGATGCGTGGTCATCTCGACATCTGTCCCGCCGTGCGCTGCTTCTCCTTCCACATCTACGACCACGATCGCGACGGCCGCCGCGCCCTGATGCGCAGCGTGATCGAGGCGCTGGGCCGCAATGCGATCAAGCCGGCGATCTCGGCGGTGCTGAAGCTCGACGAGGTCAGGAAGGCGCATACGCTGCTGGAGCAGGGCTCCGCGCTCGGCAAGATCATCATGACGCCGTGAGGGGATGGACCGCACGATGACACAAGCACCCATTGCACGCTTCACCCGGCTGCGGCACGCGACCTTCACCTCGCCCGATCCGGAGCGGCTGCTCGACTATTACCGCGGCGTGATCGGTCTTGGCCTCGTCGCGCGCGACGGCGGCCGCCTGTTCCTCGCCAATGATTGCGAACAGCTCTCGCTGGTGATCGAGCCCGGTGACGCCGCGCTGAAGAGCATCGCCTTCGAGTTATCGCCCGACGTCCAGCTCGAGGCGCTGGGCGCCGCGCTGAAGCAGGCGGATCTGCGGCCCGAACTTCACAGCGATTCCCTGCCTGGAATCTCAAAGCTGCTGTCCTTCAGCGACCCCGAAGGCACGCGCTTCGAGCTGATGCAGGGCTGGACCCCGACGCCCGCGCAGGAGCGGATCGGCGGCCTTGCGGTCGCCAAGCTCGGCCACGTCGCGCTGCGCACGCCCGATCCGAAAGCCGCGTCGGACTTCTACGCCAACGTGATGGGCCTGCGGGTCTCAGATTGGATCGAGGATCGCTTCGTCTTCATGCGCAGCGGCTTCGAGCACCACACGCTGAATTTCGCCCGCGCGGACGTGCGCAGCCTTCATCACGTCGCCTTCGAGCTGCGCGGCCCCACCCACATGCACCAGGCCTGCGATCACCTCGCGCGGCACAAGCTGCCCGTGCTGTGGGGACCGGTTCGCCACGGCCCCGGCCACAACACGGCGATCTACCATCGCAATCCCGACGGGCATCTGGTCGAGCTGTTCTGCGACCTCGACCGCATGACCGACGAGGCGCTCGGCTATTTCGAGCCGCGCCCGTGGCATCGCGATCGTCCGCAGCGCCCGAAAGTCTGGGTCGGGCTGCCGCGCGACGTCTGGGGCATGGCGCCATCGCCGGAATGTACGGAGTTCGCGCGCTAGCGCATCTGGGTTCGAACGGAAGACCGCCGCACACGCTTGCGGCCAAGACATAACAATCGAAGGGGAGAAGCATCCATGCTCTGGATGAAGCGGCTTGCTGCGGCCATTTTTCTGCTTGGCAGTTTTCTTGGTACCGGTCTCACGGCGCCCCCTGCGTCGGCGGAAACCTACCCGTCGCGCCCGATCCGCCTGCTGCACGGCTTTGCCGCGGGTGGTGCGGCCGATACGCTGTCGCGCATCGTCGCCGACGGGCTCTCGAAGAAGCTCGGGCAGCCGATCATCGTCGAGGCCAAGCCGGGAGCGGGCGGCAACATCGCGGCAGACGCGATCGCGAAGGCCGCGCCCGACGGCTACACGATCGGGCTCGTCACCGGCGCGCACGCGATTTCCGCGGCGACCTACAAGAGCCTTGCCTACCAGCCGGCCGAGAGTTTCGAGATGATCTCGACGCTGGTCTATTACGCGCTCGTCATTGCTGTGCGCAGCGATCACCCCGCAAAATCGCTCGGCGATCTCATCACCATCGCCAAGGAGAAGCCGGGCGCGCTCAGCTTCGGATCGGTCGGCTTCGGCTCCACGCATCATCTCGCCGGCGAGCTGCTGAACGCGACCGCCGGCGTCGAAATCGTGCACGTGCCCTATCGCGGCGATTCGCAATCCATCACCGCGCTGCTCGGCGGCGAGGTTCCGGTCATCGTCGGCACGCCCGTCCTGCTGGCACCGCAGATCCAGAGCGGCGCGATCCGCGGCCTCGCGGTGACCTCGCCGACGCGCACCGCGCTGCTGCCCGATGTTCCGACCGTGCAGGAAGCCGGCATCAAGGGCTACGACGTGCGCACCTGGGCCGGCCTGCTGGCCCCGAAGGGCACGCCGCCCGCGATCATGGCGACGCTCAACGCGGCAACGCTCGAGGTGCTCAGGGATCCCGACATCAGGCAGCGCCTGGAGACGGCCGTCGGCGGCGAGGTCCGCGGCAGCTCGCCGGCGGAGATGAAGGCGCTGATCGAGACCGAGATCACCAAATGGACCGGCGTGGTGGAGCGGGCGAAGCTTCCGAAGATCTGACCGGCAATCGCGGTGTGCGCAGCCCCGGCGGAGCAGCCGCGCTCACGAATGCTTGACCATAATCAAGGAATGCCTTGCGCCCCGGAGTATGTTAGTCAGGACCGGTTCCGGCCCGAAAGGTAAGTCGATCGAGATGCGGCTCGTCCGTACCATCCTGGCATTTGCCATCGCCATCTCCCTGGCGATGCTGCCCGTTGGCGCGTCCGCTTCCGGCCTTGCGACGTCGCCGGACGACATGCAGATGGCGATGCAGATGGGTGGCGGCGCCGACATGTCGATGGACGAGTGTTGTCCCGACATGAAGGGAACGGGCTCCCAGCCTGCCGGCTACAAGTGCGGCATGGGCTTCTGCTGCGTCGGGGGCATCGTCGCGCTTGGCGACGTCCGCCCGCTGGCCTTCGCATTCCCCGCCGTGGCTGCAGGCTCAATCGCCATTCCCGCGGATCAGGTCGTCTCCGTCCGCGGCGGCAGCCCGCCTTTCCGACCTCCTCGAGTCTGATCTCCCGACAGCCAGACGCGCGCAAGAAGACTTGTGCGCGACGATGACTGACGCGCGCGCCCAATGCGCCGCGGCGGAAGATCAATTCATGAGGACAGGACTATGCATTTCAAACTCAGCACCGCGGCGCTCGCCGCCACCCTTTCGTTTGCCGCATCGGCGGCGATGGCCGGCGCCGGCGACTATGCCTTCGAGCCCGTCAATCCCGAGATGAAGAAGGGCGAAGACGTCACGCTCGCCCTTCGCCTCGTCAACAAGAAAAGCGGCAAGCCGGTGCCGGATGCCGTCATCTTCAAGACCCGCGTCGACATGGCGCCGGATGGGATGGCCGAGATGGAGTCCGCGGTCGCACCGCTGCCGTCCAAAGAGCCGGGCGTCTACGCCTTCAAGACGGACATGCCGATGGCCGGCCGCTATCAGGTGACCTTGTCCGCGAAGGTGCAGGGCGAGCCTGAGACCGTGACCGGCAAGGTCGTCGTCACGGCGACGAAGTGAGCCTTCGGGCGCCGCCGGACGGCGCCCGAACTTCTCTCTCCATTTTACAGAAACGCGCGCTTCCCGCAGCGCGCCGAGACACGCCATGAAAACGCTACGTCTTGTGACGATCTTCGTGCTGGGTGCAGGTTTGCCTTTGGGCGCCTATTGGTCCCTCGGCAATGGGCATTGGCTGGCGCACGCCGAGATGGGCCCGGCTGCGTCCGCCGCGAACCGCACGCCGCTCTATTACCGCGATCCCAGCGGGGCGCCGGTCTGGTCGGCAGGACCGAAGAAGGACGATCGCGGGCGAGATTATCTGCCGGTCTACGACGACGGTCAGGCGACGTCCGAGCCCGCCAAGCAGCCGCAGGCCAACTCGTCGCGCCGAATTCTCTACTACCGCAATCCCATGGGCCTGCCCGACACCTCGCCGGTGCCGAAGAAGGATCCGATGGGGATGAATTATATCGCCGTCTACGAGGGCGACGAGCCTGACGACGGGACGGTGAAGCTTTCGCCGGGCAAGATCCAGCGCACGGGCGTGAAATCCGTGCCCGTGGAGCGGCGCCCGATCCAGGTCGCGATCAAGGCGCCCGGCACGATCCAGCTCGACGAGCGCCGTGTGTCCGTGATCGTCATGCGCGCCGAGAGCTTCGTCCAGAAGGTCGCCGACGTCACCACCGGCACGCGCGTCAAGGCCGGCCAGCCGTTGATGGAGATCTACAGTTCCTCGATCGCGTCCGCAGCTGCGGAATATCTCGCGACGATCACCTCGAAGACCGTCGGCGGTGTCGAGATCTACGGCCGCGGCTCGCGGCAACGGCTGGTCAATCTCGACGTGCCCGATGGGGTCATCGCAGAGATGGAGAAGACGCACGTCGCGCCCGTGACGGTGCGCTGGTCGGCGCCGCGCGACGGCATCGTGCTCGAGCGCAATGCCATCGAGGGCATGCGGGCCAATCCCGGCGACGTCCTGTTCCGGATCGCGGACACCTCGCTCGTGTGGGCGCTTGTCGACGTCGCCGAGCGCGATCTCGGAAACATCGCGGTGGGCCAGCGCGTGGCGGTCAGGGCGCGCAGCTTTCCCGGGCGGACCTTCACCGGGACAATCGCGATCGTCTATCCGCAGGTGAACCGCGATACCCGCACCGTTCGTGTCCGGATCGAGCTCGCCAATCCGGACGCGGTGCTGCTGCCCGACATGTATGTCGATGCCGATATCGACACCGCCGATGCCGCACCTGTCCTCGCCGTGCCCGACAGTTCGGTGCTCGACACCGGCGCGCGCCAGGCCGTGCTCGTCGACAAGGGAGAAGGGCGCTTCGAGCCGCGTGAAGTGAAGCTCGGCCGGCGTGGCGGCGGCTATGTCGAGATCAGGGATGGCCTCAGGGAAGGCGAGGCCGTGGTCACCTCAGCCAACTTCCTGATCGACGCGGAGAGCAACCTGAAGGCCGCGCTCAAGGGTTTTGCTGAGGCTGCGCCACGGGCCAATGGCAATGCGGCGGGAGAGCAGAAATGATCGCCCGCATCATCGCCTGGTCGGCGCGCAACCTGCTGCTGGTGCTGTTCGGCACCGGCTTTGCGGCCGCGGCCGGCCTCTACGCGTTGCTTCACCTGCCGCTGGATGCGATCCCGGATCTCTCGGATACGCAGGTCATTGTCTACACCGAATATCCCGGCCAGGCGCCGCAGGTGATCGAGGATCAGGTCACCTATCCCCTGACGACGGCCATGCTGACCGTGCCGAGATCGAAGGTCGTGCGCGGCTTCTCGTTCTTCGGCGTGTCGTTCGTCTACGTGATCTTCGAGGACGGCACCGACATCTACTGGGCGCGCTCGCGCGTCATGGAATTCCTCAACGGTGCGGCGTCGCGGCTTCCCGCCGGCGTCACCCCCACGATCGGCCCGGACGCCACCGGCGTCGGCTGGGTCTATCAGTACGCCGTCGTGTCGAAGGAGCTGAACCTCGCCGACACCCGCACGATCCAGGACTGGAACTTGAAGTTTGCGCTGGCCAAGGCCGAGGGCGTCGCCGAGGTCGCCAGCATCGGCGGCTTCGTCAAGCAGTACAATGTGGTGCTCGACCCGCAGCGGATGCGCGATCGCGGCATCAGCATGCAGAAGATCCGCGAAGCGATCCGGGCCAGCAACGCCGACGTCGGCGGGCGCACGGTCGAACTCTCGGAGTTCGAATACGTCATCCGCGGCAAGGGCTACATCAAGAGCATCAACGATCTCGGCAACATCGTGCTGAAGGCTTCCGGCGGCACACCGGTGCTGCTGCGCGACGTCGCCAATGTTGAGCTCGGTCCCGACGAGCGGCGAGGGATCGCCGAGCTGAACGGCGAGGGGGAGGTCGCAAGCGGCATCGTGCTGCAGCGGTTCGGCGTCAACGCCCTCGACGTCATCGAGAACGTCAAGAAGCGTTTCACGGAGATCGCGAGCAGCCTGCCGAAATCGGTCGAGATCGTCCCGGTCTACGACCGCTCCGGCCTGATCTACGCCGCCATCGACACGCTCAAGCACACCCTGTTCGAGGAGAGCGTGGTCGTCGCACTGGTCTGCATCGTGTTCCTGCTGCACGTCCGCAGCGCGCTCGTCGCGATCCTGATGCTGCCGGTCGGCGTGCTGATGGCGTTCGGCGCCATGAAGCTCCTGGGGCTCGGATCGAACATCATGAGCCTCGGCGGCATCGCCATCGCGATCGGCGCCATGGTGGATGCCGCCATCGTCATGATCGAGAACGCGCACAAGCATCTCGAACGGGCCGAGCCCGGACGGTCGCGCGTGGACATCCTGATCGAGGCGGCCTCTGAGGTCGGACCCGCCCTGTTCTTCAGCCTGCTGATCATCACCGTGTCGTTCATGCCGATCTTCACGCTGGAGTCGCAGGAAGGACGGCTGTTCAGCCCGCTGGCCTTCACCAAGACCTTCGCGATGGCCGCGGCGGCCTTGCTGTCGGTCACCCTGGTGCCGGCGCTGATGGTGATCTTCGTCCGTGGCAGGATCGTCCCGGAGAGCCGGAACGTCATCAACCGCTTCCTGATCTGGATCTACCGCCCGGTGATCAAGGGCGTGCTGCGGGCCAAGCCGCTGGTGATCCTCGCCTCGCTCGCCGTGCTCGCCGTGACGGTCTGGCCGGCGCGCCAGCTCGGCACCGAGTTCATGCCGACGCTGAATGAGGGCACGCTGCTCTACATGCCGACGACATTGCCCGGCATCTCCGTGACGAAGGCGGCCGAGCTGATGCAGACGCAGGACCGGATCATCAAGTCCTTCCCCGAGGTCGCCTCGGTCTACGGCAAGGCGGGACGGGCGGCGACGGCGACCGATCCGGCGCCGACCGAGATGTTCGAGACGGTGGTCAACCTGAAGCCAAAGGAGCAATGGCGTCCCGGAGTGACCGTCGACAGCCTCGTCGCCGAGATGGACAAGGCGCTGCAATTTCCGGGTGTCTCCAACGCATGGACCATGCCGATCAAGGCGCGGATCGACATGCTGTCGACCGGCATCCGCACGCCTGTTGGCGTCAAGGTGATGGGCACGGATCTCGCCGAGATCGACCGCCTTGCCAAGCAGGTCGAGCGCGTGATCAAGGCTGTTCCCGGCACGTCGTCGGCCTATGCCGAGCGCGGCATCGGCGGCTACTATCTGGAGATCGTCCCCGATCGCGAAGCGCTCGCCCGTTACGGCATCCTGATCCAGGACGTGCAGGACACCATTGCCTCGGCGCTGGGCGGTCAGACCGTCACGACGACCGTCGAGGGCCGGCAGCGGTTCACGGTGAACATGCGCTACCCGCGCGATCTCCGCGACAATCCCAAGGCGATCGCCAGCGACATCCTGGTGCCGATGCCGGCGGGCGGCGCTGTGCCCCTCGGCGAAGTGGCCAAAATCGAGCCCGCGCGCGGGCCGACGTCGATCCGGACCGAGAACGGTCAGCTCGCGACCTACGTCTATGTCGACATCCGCGATCGCGACATCGGCAGCTACGTCGCCGATGCGCAAGCCGCGGTGCGCGACAGCGTCCAGTTCCCGCCTGGCTATTACGTGGTGTGGAGCGGCCAGTACGAATATCTGCAGCGGGCCGCCGCGAGGTTGAAGATCGTGGTGCCGGTGACGCTGACGATCATCTTCCTGCTGCTCTACCTGAACTTCAGGGCCATGACCGAAACTCTCATCGTCATGCTGTCGCTGCCGTTCGCGCTGGTCGGCGGCATCTGGATGATGTGGTGGCTTGGCTTCAACCTGTCCGTCGCCGTCGCGGTCGGCTTCATCGCGCTCGCCGGCGTCGCCGCCGAGACCGGCGTCGTGATGCTGATCTACCTCGACCACGCGCTCGCCGAGATGAAGGCGGAACGGAGCGCCGCGGGACGAGCTTTGACACGGCAAGATCTCCACGACGCCATCATGACGGGTGCGGTCGAGCGCGTCCGGCCCAAGATGATGACGGTGGTCGCCATCATGGCCGGCCTGTTGCCGATCATGTGGAGCACCGGCGCCGGGTCGGAGATCATGCAGCGCATCGCCGTGCCCATGATCGGCGGAATGATCTCATCGACGCTGCTGACGTTGATCGTGATCCCGGCGATCTTCGGTCTGGTGAAGGGACGGGGGCTTCCTCCCGGCGAGCGGGCGGCTGGCGCCGAGGAGCACGCCGCCGCGGCGAGCGGACTACGCCCGCCGCAAGCGGCGGAGTAGGTTCGACCCGCCGCCGCGGCGCGGCGCCGTCCCAGCGACGTGTTCGTTCAGCCGGACCGCACGTGCCGGCTCTGCCGGAAGCGCTGCTGCACGGTCCGCGCGATGGCCGCCGGCGCTTCCTCGGGGATCGCAAAGCACGAGCTCGCGTTGATCTCGCATAGCACGTAGCTGTCGGCGCCGGTGGCCGTGCGCGGTCCGTACAGGAAGTCGGCGTCCCAGATAACGGGCAATGACGGCTCGTCGATGCCGAGCGTCGCCATCATCTGCGGCGTCCACTCGTCCTCCATCGATCGCCGCAGCGCCTGGAACTGCGGGGCGTCGGGTCCGTGCATGATCCGCGGACCCGGCTGCGCTTCGGGCGAGTCCGGTCCCTCCGGCGGAGGCGGGATCAGGGCCTTGATCTTCTGGTGTCCGAAGCCTGCGACCTTGGCGCCGCTCATGTAGCAGCGGATCATGCCATCGGGCAGGCGCGGCTGAAACGCCTGGTCGATGATGCAGCCGCCCCAGCCGAAATACGGCTCGCATCGCGCGAGCAGCGCGTCGAACGGCATGTCCTCCGGTGTGCTGCCGCGCTGCGCATGAAGCACCCGGACCATGCCGTCGGCGTTGGGCAAGGCCTCCACCTTCCAGACGCCTTGGCCGCCATTGCCGCGATTTTGCTTGAGCACGCGCGGCCCGTCCGCCCGAAGGCGCGACGGAAACTCGGTGCGGAACTTCGCGGCGGTGTCGTAGCGATGCGTATCGGTGCCCCAGCCGAGATGACGCGTGCGGTAGAGCACCTCCTTGACGCCCATCTTCAGGATGACGTCCGGATGCGCGCTCACCCACGGCCCTTGCGCCGCGACGTCGCGCAGCAGGGCATCAAGCTCGGCGCGCGTCTTGCCCTGATGGATCGGATCGACCCAGACCAGCACGCCGTCGGCGGCGAGCAATTGATCGCGGACGGTCCCTGCAAAGCTCTCGTCGTAGATCGCCGGAGCTGCATCGATGCCGGCGTCCGCGAGTGCCTCGAAGACGCGGACGAAGCGGCTGTTCTGTGGCGTCGTATCCCGGCGGGCGGCAGCATCGCCGCGCGAGAGGATGGCTACGGTCTGGCGTTGAGGGGAGTGACGTTGAGGGGAGTGACGTTCGGTGTCCATGCGCAAGCTCCACGAATTTGCGTGCTGCGCAGAGCTTGGACCTGGGTCTCACGGGGAGTCTGCATGGTCCCCATGCGGGCCACCTTACGTGAGATGGTCTTCAGGTTTCAAGAGCGACGGCGTGGTTCCAGCGGCGCGCAAAATTCTTTGTGACGACCCGCGGGGAGGGGCGAGTTGACAGCCTTAGTCGCCCGAGCTTCTACTCAGGCTTATCGGGGATGTGCGATCTCCCCGTGAGGCGACATGCCCAAGAATCGCGTCCTGACCTTCACCAAGGACGCCGCATGTCATTCATCACGTCAACTTCGGCTTGCAGGTCCGGCGCGCTGCGCCGGCTTTGCCGATGCGCGTCACTTTGCGAAACGGGCTTCACCCTGGGGCGAGGACACGACCGGGAGAACGACCATGCGCATACGGACAATTGCTCGGGCTTTCCTCATTCTCGCTTTGACGGGCGGCGCGTCGGCCGCCCGCGCGCAGGATGTGGACTGGCAGAAGGTCGATGAAGCGATGGGCCGCAAGCCGGTCGTGACCGGCGACGTGCATCGCTATGGTTTCCCACGCACCGACCTCAATGTGACGCTCGACGGCGTGACCATCAAGCCGGCGCTGGCGCTCGGCGGCTGGGTCGCTTTCAAGCCTGCCCATGGCGGCGCCATGGCGATGGGCGATCTGGTGCTGCTCGAGTCCGAGATCAATCCCGTCATGCTGAAGATGATCGCGAACGGGCTGGAGATCACGGCCGTGCACAATCATCTGCTCGGCGCCAGCCCGGCGACGTTCTACATGCACGTCGCGGGTCACGGCGATCCCGTCGGGATCGCAACTGCGATCAAGGAGGGTCTCGCCGAAAGCAAGACGCCGCTCTCAGTGCCGGCCGCAGCTGCTCCGCCACCGGCCGTCGATCTCGACACCGTGCAGCTCGACCAGATCATCGGAGTCAAAGGCCAGGCCAATGGCGGCGTCTACCAGTTCAACGTTCCTCGCCGCGATCCGGTCACCGAGCAGGGAATGCAGCTGAGCCCGGTCGGGCCACTGGGCGTGGCCATTGCCATCAACTTCCAGCCGACCGGGGGCGGCAAGGCGGCCATCACCGGCGATTTCGTGCTGACCGGCGACGAGGTGAACCCCGTCATCAAGGCGTTGCGGTCGCACGGCATCGCCGTGACGGCGCTGCACAGCCACATGCTGGATGAGCAGCCGCGCCTGTTCTTCATGCACTTCTGGGCCAACGACGATGCCATCAAGCTCGCCAATGGCTTGCGCGCCGCGCTCGACAAGACGGCGAGCACGAAGAGCTGACGCGAAACCGAGCCGCTCGTCTCGCTGCTACGGTTGCGGAGGATAGCGGTCGAACGTCGGCAGCTCGTGCGCGTGTTCCATCCAGCCAAGGCGCTCGGCGACCTGGATGTGCATGGTCGCCGGGACGGCGTCGGGATTATCGTAGGTCGCGCTCTGGATGTCGATGATTCCAGGCAGCATGCTGGCGTTGACATAGAACAGGCCGGTGCCGCAATTGCCGCAGAAGTGCCGCCGCCCATGTTCCGAGGAATTGTAGACCTTGGGCTCGCCCCTCGTCACCTTGACGGCGTCATCCGCGTACATCGTCCAGCCGACGACCGGAGCGCCGGCATGGAGCCGGCAATCGCGGCAATGACACAGCGCGTGAACAATCGCTTCGCCCTCGACCTGGTAGCGTATTGCGCGGCAGTGGCAGCCGCCGGTGATGGTGCTCATGCGTTCCTCCGATCGATCACAGGATTTCAGATCGATAGCTTCCGCGACTTGCTGCTTCAACGGCGCAGTCGATCTTCGATTGCGTCCTACTGTCGCGTGACAGCTCCTGCCACGATTTACGATGCTTTCTCGATCGCAAAGAGGGCGGTGTGGACTGCCGGAGGACGAGGTCAGAGTTCCTTCGATCCTTCGTCGGCGTCATCCTCGTCGTCCCCGAGGATCGTCTCCGACAGCAGCGCGGCGGCCTTCTGCAGCGGAGCGATGAACCGATCGAGTTCCGTGAAGCTCACGCGCGCCACTGGAACTGACACGCCGAGGCACGCAATCAGCTCGCGATCCGGAGACAGGATCGGAACGGCACAGCCGACGACACCGCGCACGTATTCCTCATTGGTCTTGGCCCAGCCGCGCTTGCGCGTCTCCTCGAGCACCTGCATCAGGCTGTCGATGTCGACGATCGTGGTCTCGGTGTATTTGGTAAGCGCCAGGGCGCGGCACAGCTTCTCGCGCGCCCGCGCCGGCAGCCGGCTCATGTAGATCTTGCCGGTCGAGGTGCAGTGAAGCGGCGCCGCTTCACCCGGATTGAATTGCAGGCCTTGCGGCTGCGACACGCGCACGCTGTCGACATAGGCAACGACATTGTCGCGCACGACGCCGATCTCGCATTGCTCGCCGATCTCCGCCGCGACCGCGCGGAGCACGGCGTGCCGCCGCGCGGTTCGAAAGGCCGCGCCGATGACCTTGGCCGACAGCGTGACGAGCTGGTTGCCGACCACGTAGCGCTTCGTTCCCACGGCTTTCTGCAGCAGCCCGCGCTGCTCCAGATTTCCGATGAGGCGGTGTGCCGTGGGCAGCGGGAGCGACAGCGCGCTGGCGATTTCCGCGACGGAGACGGCCCGGACCTGGGTGGCGACATGGCCGACGATGGCGAACGCCCGGTCGAGCGGACCGTCGGATGTGGTTTGCGGCATAGGCTCTCTCGATTTGCGATCTCAATAAATTATCATTTTTCGGAATAATTACTATTGAAATATGAAAATTAGTCTTGGCCGAGCCGGGGAATTGCTCATATCGTTGGCGTCATCGAGAAGTGATCAGGTTTTGTGCAGCGCATTCTCGGTCCGCCGGGTGCGCGCTCATCGGGAGAACGGGATGTCTCGCCATTACGACGTCGAAGCCGTGCGGAAGGAGTTTCCGGCAGCCGAGCGGATCACCTATCTCGACTCCGGCTTCCAGACCCCGCTCGCGCGTCCCGTCAAGGCGGCGATCGATCGCTTCCTGAACGAAGGTCTCGAGACCGCCGGCCCCAAGAGCGTCTGGCTCGACCGCGTCGAGCAGACCCGCTTGAGGGTGGCGCGGCTCTTGGGCGCATCGGCCGACGAGATCGCCTTCACCAAGAACACCTCGGAGAGCATGAACATCGCCGCGAACGCGCTGCCGCTGCGCGCCGGCGACAAGGTCCTGATGATCCATGGCGATCATCCGAACAACGCCTATGCGTTCCTCAATCTGCAGCGCAAGGGCGTGACCGTCGCCTTCGTGCCGATGACGGAGGTCGTGAACGCCGACAGCCTTCGTCCCTACATCGATGCGAGCACGAAGGCGATCTCGATGTCGCAGGTGACGTTCCACGCCGGTCACCGTTTCGACGTCGAAAGCATCGGCGCCCTTTGCGCGGAGAAGAATCTCTATTTCGTCGTCGACGTGATGCAGGCGATCGGCGTCGTGCCGATCGACGCCAAGGCGATGCGCGCGACCTTCATCGGTTCGGGCAGTCACAAGGGGCTGCTGGTGCCGCAGGGGCTGGGCCTGCTCTATTGGGACAAGTCGAGGGTCGAGCTCGAGCCTTCCTACCTCGCGGCCGCGAGCCTTGCCGAGGTCCCGGCCGATCTCATCGCGCGGCCCGACAGGCTGGAGGCCGCCCCGAGCGCGCGCCGCTTCGAGCTCGGCAATTTCAATCTTCCGGCGATCCACGCCCTCGGCGCATCGCTCGACATGATCGAAGCGCTGGGCATCGAGAATATCCAGAACCATTGCTTCGATCTCGGCGACCATCTGATCTCCCGGCTCGATGCGCTGGACGTTCGTCTGGTCGGTCCCCGCGACCGGCAGCATCGCGCCCCGCACATCTACGTCATCGCGCTGCCCGCCGCCGAATGGCTCGGCCATTTCGAGGAGAACGGGGTGCGCGTGTCGCCGGAGCGCGACGGCATCCGGGTGTCGTTCGGAATGTTCAACACGTTCGCCGATGTCGACCGCCTGATCGAGATCATCCAGCGGCGCGGCGTGAAGCCATCATCGAGGGCCGCTTGAGGCTGCTCATCAAGGAGACGTCCATGACGAAAGTTGCGCGTGTCTTGAGCCTTCTGTCCGGCTTCGCGGTGCTCAGCGTGATCAGCGGACCCTCCGCTGCTGCCGACAGTCCCACGCTCGCCAGGATCAAATCGAACGGCGCCATCACGATCGGCCATCGTGAGGCCTCGATACCATTCTCCTATCTCGGCCCCGACCAGAAGCCGATCGGGTTCTCGCTCGATCTTTGCGCGGCCATCGTCGAACGCATCAAGACGGAGACCGGGCTGCCCAACCTGAAGGTCAACTACGTTCCGGTGAACTCGTCCAACCGCATCCCGCTGATCCAGAGCGGCACCGTCGATATCGAGTGCGGCGGCACCGCGAACGACAAGAAGCGGCAGGAGCAGGTGTCGTTTTCCGTCGCCACCTTCGTCAGCCAGCCGCGCTGGCTGGTCAAGGCGGACAGCGGCCTGAAGACGGCCGGCGACCTCAAGGGCAAGACCGTCGTCGTCACCCAGGGCTCCAATGCCGTCGGATTCGCGCAAGCCGTGAATGCAAAGGATCAGCTCGGCTTCAACATCGTCCAGGCCAAGGACCATGCCGAATCCTTCCTGATGCTGAGTACAGGCCGCGCGGCCGCCTTCATGGAGGACGACATCCTTCTCGCGGGCCTCAAGGCTGCAGCTCCGAAGCCGGATGCGCTGATATTTCTCCCCGAGGGCTACGCCAAGATCTATTATGGCCTGATGTTCACGAAGGGCGATGCCGGCTTCAAGGCGCTGGTCGATGATGTCCTGTCCAAGCAGATGGCATCGGGTCAGTTCGAGAAGACCTACACGAAGTGGTTCACGAGGCCGATCCCGCCCAAGAACGAGAACCTGGCGTTCCCGCTGACGGTCGAGCTGACGGAGCGGATCGAGCATCCCAGCGACGCCGTCGACTAGAGCGTTTCGAGCGAGGTGGATTCCGGTTCGCGCCAGGAAACGGGTGAAACAGGAATCCGCTTCGTGGCCTTGCCGGAGACTGTCCCGCAAACCGAGCCCTGAGGTACGCCATGTTCGCAGTGCTTCTTGAACAGACCGCGGATGGCCAGCGCTACATCGATTGGCTGTTGTCGGGCCTCGGCTGGACGCTGGCGCTGGCGTTCTTCGGCTGGTGGATCGCCTTCGCCGTCGGGGTCGTCGTCGGCATCGGCCGCACCGTGCAGAACCGGGCCGTTGCGGCGCTCGCTCGCCTCTATGTGGAGATCTTCCGCAACATCCCCGTGCTCGTGCAGATGTTCCTCTGGTATTTCGTGCTGCCGGAGATCCTTCCCGTCTCGCTCGGGAACGCCATCAAGCAGATTCCGCCGCCTTGGGGATCGTTCTTCCCGGCGCTGGTGTGCCTGGGCCTCTACACCGCCGCCCGCATCGCCGAACAGGTTCGTGCCGGGATCGAGGCGCTGCCGAGAGGACAGGTCGAGGCGGCAAGCGCGCTCGGGCTCGGCGGATATCCGACCTATCGCTACGTCATCGTGCCGCAGGCGCTGCGCCTGATCATCCCGAGCCTGACCAGCGAGGTGATGGGCATCTACAAGAACACCTCGGTCGCGCTCACCATCGGCTTGATGGAGCTGACGGCGCAGGCCCGCCAGATCAGCGAAGCGACGTTCCAGACCTTCACGGCGTTCGGCGCCGCGACGCTCATCTACCTCGCGCTGGCGCTCATCGCCTATCAGGGCATGGCGCTGATCGACAGGGCGGTGCGCATTCCCGGCACGGGCCGCGCGGACGATGCGGCCAGGCAGGCCGCGCCGCGCGCCGCAGAGCAGCTTGATGCCTTGCCCGACGCGATGGAGGTCGTGAAATGAACAGCCTCGATTTCTCCATCGCGCTTCAGGCGTGGCCCTACCTCTGGTCCGGCCTGCTGTTCTCGCTGGCGCTGACCGCCGTTGCTTTCGTGGTCGGCCTGGTGCTCGGCACTTGTCTCGCCCTGGTGCAGCACTTCGAGGTGCCCGTGATCGGCCGGCTCGTCCGCGGCTATGTCGCCTTGATGCGGTCGATCCCGCTGATCCTGGTCCTGTTCTGGTTCTTTTTCCTGGTGCCGATCGTGCTTGGCCATCTCGGTGGCAACGGACGGCCGGTCCCGATCGGCGCGACCTGGACGGCGTTCATCACCTTCGGCCTGTTCGAGGCCGCCTATTATTCGGAAATCATCCGCGTCGGATTGCGCGCGGTGAACCGGGGACAGTTCGAGGCGTGCCAGGCGCTCGCACTCTCCACCTTCGACACCTATCGCTCCGTGATCCTGCCGCAGGTGCTTCGCGTCGCGAGCCCGATCATCCTGAGCCAGACCATCATCCTGTTTCAGGATACCTCGCTGGTCTACGTGCTGTCGCTCACCGATCTGCTCGGCGCGGCCTCCAAGCTCGCGCAGCTCAACGGCCGCCTCGTCGAGATGTATCTGGTCATTGCGGTGGTCTACCTCGCGATCAGCTCGGCGGCATCGCAATGCGTGGCCTCGTTGCGCAAGCGCTATGCGATCGCGGGAATGCGCCGCTAGCGCAGCGCACGGTCATCCTGGTCTTGGGAGAGGAATATGCATCAGCTCGCCGCAGGGAATAAGCCGGAGCTGTCCGCGTCCATCGTGGTCGTGGAAAAACTCGTGAAGCGGTTCGGCCATTTCACGGCCCTGAGCGACGTCAATCTCAGCGTCGGGGCCGGCGAGAAGATCGTGCTGTGCGGTCCTTCGGGCTCGGGCAAGTCGACGCTGATCCGCTGCATCAATCACATCGAGAAGCACGACGGCGGCCGGATCGTCGTCGACGGCGTCGAGCTGACCGACCGGATGACTGACGTCAACAGCATCCGCCGCGAGGTCGGCATGGTGTTCCAGAGCTTCAACCTGTTTCCGCATCTCTCGATCGTCGAGAACTGCATGCTGGCACCGATGAAGGTGCGCGGCCTGTCGCGCGCCGAGGCGCAGGAGCGCGCGATCGGTCTGTTGCGCAAGGTGCGCATCCACGACCAGGCGGACAAATATCCGGGGCAGCTCTCCGGCGGCCAGCAGCAGCGCGTCGCCATCGCGCGGGCGCTGTGCATGCAGCCGAAGATCATGCTGTTCGACGAGCCGACCTCAGCGCTCGATCCGGAGATGGTCAAGGAGGTGCTCGACACCATGGTGGAGCTCGCGAGGGACGGCATGACCATGGTCTGCGTCACGCACGAGATGGGCTTTGCCCGCGAGATCGCGGACCGGGTGGTGTTCATGGACCGCGGCACGATCGTCGAGGAGGCCGATCCCGAAACCTTCTTCCGCGCGCCCTGCACCGAACGCGCGAAGGATTTCCTCGGCCAGATCATCCATTGACTGGCAAGGGGGGCGAAGCGCCGGCGCGGCCTTTCTGATTGACGCCGGAAGGCGTCAAATCAGCAGGTCATGGTGCGCGGATGCGTTGCCGTGGTGACCGTTATTGACGTGACCGGCCGCGTTGTCGTCCAGTGTTTGCGGGGTCATTTGGGCGATGGCCTCGATGATCTTTTGTTGACCAGGCGGAACGTGCACATCGATCGGATCATTCTGCAGGCTCGTGGGAACGACCGCAACGAGAGTCGCAGAAGGTGCCACGTTGTCGAAGTTGAATACCGGTTCCTGGTCTGCGCCGACGGTCGCGACCGCGGCCGGCGGTGCGGTTTCTGATGCGGTAGTTGCAGGTTGCGCAGCGTGCTGCGAGTTGCCGTGGTCCCCGCTGTCGACCGTGGCGACGCTCGTTTCGACGGTCTCGGTAGCGTCCGGTGCGTCCGCGGAGTTCGAGTGGTCCGAGTTGCCGTGCTCGACGTCGCTCGCATCTGCCTTCTTCGCGAGCCCCGGCGGAAGGTCCGACGCCTGCTGCTCGGCGCTATTGCCGACGCCATTGCCCGGCTTGGCGTCAGCGTCAGTCGAGTCCGTCGCTGCCGTTTGCGTTGGCTCCGACGCTTGCTGCGAGTTGCCGTGGTCCGCGTTGTCGGCCGTGACGACGCTCGTTTCGACGGTCGCGGTGGCGTCCGGCGCGTCCGCGGAGTTCGAGTGGTCCGAGTTGCCGTGTTCGACGTCGCTCGCGTCCGCCTTCTTCGCCAGGCCTGGCGGCAGGTCCGAAGCCTGCTGCTCGGCGCCGTTGCCCGGATTC
>NZ_LVEM01000003.1 GCF_001641335.1 Bradyrhizobium stylosanthis | reverse complement strand
TGCAGGCCAGGGGCGTCCGCATCGTCGCCGAGGCCAACCGCTCAAACGAGAACGCTCCCAGCCACCGCGTCTATGTGGGCCGGGCGGAAATCGGGGCAGCCTGGTCGAAGCGCTCCGAGGAAGGCCGCGACTACCTCTCGCTCAAGCTCGATGACCCCTCGTTCAACGCGCCGATTTACGCGAACTTGTTCGACGACGAAGCCGGCGACGGCTACACGCTCCTCTGGTCCCGCCCCCGCAAGACCGGCGAGTAAGCGCTCGCGACGCCAACGCCCCGCCCGATCTCATCGGGCGGGGCTTTTTCTAGCGAGCCCAATGCGAGCAGCGCGTCATTTCCTGTAACGTGAACGCGCCGGCTTACGACCTTTGCGCAACGTCTTAGGTGGGCTCGCTCCTTTGGGCGGTTGGACGAAGAACTCGGATAGATGAACACCGAGTCTTTTAGCGAGCCTGTCGAGAAGATCGATGGTGGGGTTCTCTGCTTGTCGCTCAAGGCCGCCCATATATGAGCGGTCAATGCCCGCATCGTAAGCCAATTGCTCCTGCGGAATGCCGAGATCCACGCGAATCCGGCGCACATTCCAGGCCACAAGCGCACGAGCTTTCATGCGCGAAAGCAGCCATTTGGTAGGTCATCAAACCACTGGCTATAGCCGTCCTATTGCACTAAGTTCGCCGAATGCAGGTAGCGAACCTGGCGCGTGGGCTTACATGAAAAAGCTGGAGCTTGATCCAGAAATCGCGGATGTCGTGCCGAATGCATCGGTGTTGACGAGCTATGACGAGCAGCATCTGGTGACGTATTGGCGTCTCCTCGATGCTGAGGCCGCCGGCGCTGACTGGAAAGAAGTTGCGCGGATCGTGTTGCATCTTGATCCTGATTGCGATCAGGCCCGCGCTCGCAGTGCATACGACGGGCATTTGGCTCGCGCAAAATGGATGGCTAAGCAGGGCTACAGCCACTTGCTCCGCATTGGCGCCCGCAAATAGCAAAAATCTATCCTATGGATCGCGCCTCGGAAAAAAAATCCATCGTTGCCGTGATCGCCTAAGTGTATCACGTGATGCTCAATTCGTGGGTCCGGCGCGCATTGACCGGTAGCGACCAAGAATCGGGAACTGGCGCATCGAAGTCGCACTCACTCCACCGCGCGAGCGGCCAAGCGCCTGATCTTCAGACCCCCTCCTTTTGTGCCCCCTGGGGGCATACTGATGCATTCGGACGAGGGTAGTATCGACGATCAAATATTTCGGGTCTGGATCATCGGACATCGAAGATCCACCACCAAACAGCCTTGATGCTCCGTCCGCTGAAGCGCGGGAATACGCTGCTCCATTCCCCGAATGCCTCCGGAAGATCACGCGCGAAGGAGAGCCCGCACATTTCAAGCACACCTTTCACAAACATCCGCACTGCCGAGCCCTTCTGGTTCGACCGGACTATGATCAGCGGCGCCTTCGCTCCCGGGCCGCGTCGCTCAGCACCAAAAGATCCATCACACACAACGCCGCTTCCAAAAAGAAAACTTGAATCTGACGTGCTCTCAAATGGGACTCGCTAGAGTCCGGGCCGCCTAGAGCTTGCATATCACAGCCTGCATCATAGGCCGCACGTACTCGGTGCGAGCTAACGCCATGCACCAGTTCACTCCCTTCACGTTGAACGAGAGCACGGAGAAAGGGAGAACTGGATGAACGAGATCCTGCTGATCGTCTCCGGTTGCCTGCGCATCGCTAGCGACCCTCCAAAGCTCTTTCTCGGAGTTCGGCAAGACGGGTGAGACAGCTTGCCGTCAGCTTGACCAAGTACGCTCGCAGCGAGGGAGCGACAACCTTAGCAAAGGTAAATCGACATGCTCAATCGAATCAGCCACTCATCAACACTCGCTGGCCAATCTGAAGAGCTAAGTAAGTCGGCAAACAGTGACAGGTTTGATCAAGCTCTTGCGGGTCTGCCCGAAAGAATGGGGTGCTGCACCAGTAAGGCAGATGCCGCGGATCCAGCGAGCCCCGGCGCATCGTCTCCACCTAGGATGAGCATCTCCCTGTCCCAACACATGACGGCCGAATTGCAGGACGCGAACAGGGTTAACATCTGCGTTGGACTCACTGCAGGATGGCTCAGCAATCTTCCGAACAGCCCGAGATCCCGAATGGCTGCGCTGCTACCCGGCTCGGACGGGCACCGTTCAGCGGCTGTGTGCCAGCGGAACTATGAGGGGCTTGTGCGATCTTTGCGGGGTGAGGACATAGAAAGGTCTGAGGCGGGTTTTCGTGCAAGGGCCACCGTGTTGAGGGACGCTGGCCTAAATCCGTCTGAAGCAGGAAACACATACACATTTGGCAATGCGACGAGCTTCTCGGAATTGGCGGGCAAAATCACCGCCGATGGGAGAGCGTATTCGCTCAGCTTATGTTTCGAGCGGGGCGGACGACGCGAAAGGCACCTGGTTGCGACATCAGCGTCGGGCGGAATGGTCACGCTGTTCGATCCTAACTATGGAGAATTTGCTGTTCCACCACAGCAGATCGGTGAGTTGTTCGAAAACCTCGCCAATCGTTACAGAAATCCCAATCGATTGGAATTGTTGAGCATCACTACGCAAAGGGTACGGACTGAGTAAGACGTTGCAGTAGCCCTCGACCGGATGTTTAGCGCCGGTGATAACCGCGCCGTCATCACTCTCGCTGCCGTCGCCTTATCGATGCGATAGATGTCCACACTGCCTAAGCCTGGCTCCGCCAATGCCCCGTCCGACCCAATCGGGCGCGGCACTCTTCAAGGCCGGCAGTAAGCGTCACTGAGGTGCGATCCCTCCGGATCGGCCTCATTCTTATCAGTTTCGCCTCCCGGAGGTAGGACGCGGTCTGCAAAATTCTTCATCAGGCAAGACAAGATCCACGTGGCTGACGCCGAGAACCTCTGCGAGCTCGAACAGAGTCACCACAGTCGGATTGCGCCGGCCGGTCTCCAACCCGCTGATGTATTGTTGAGTAAAGCCGGAAGCCTCGGCGAATTTCTCCTGCGTGAAGCCTTTCCGCTTCCGCAGCTTTAGGAAATTCCGGCCCACCAACTTGCGCATGTCCATCGGCGCAAGTTGCGTCTTTACATACTATCAGGTTTATCTCCTATAATGTGTATTCCCAAGTAGGGATTTTTGCGGGATTCTCATGCAAACATCGCTTGCCCCCGATCTCGCAGACTTGGCCCCCACAGATGCGGCGTTGACCTCCTATGACGAGCAGCATCTGGTGACGTATTGGCGACTCCTCGATGCCGAGGCCGATGGCGCCGATTGGAAAGAGGTTTCCCGGATCGTGTTGCACCTTGACCCCGAGCGCGAACCCGAGCGCGCTCGCAATGCATTCGACAGCCATTTGGCGCGCGCAAAATGGATGGCTGAGCGCGGTTACCGCCACTTGCTCCGCTCTGATGGACCCAAATAGCAAAATATGTCGTCTGAGCTGCCCCCTTGGAAAAGATCTCTCCCAGTGATGGGGTGATCGCCTGCGCGCATCACCGGTGATGCACAATAAGGGACTTCCCCAACAACCCTGCGCTTTATAGACACTGCGCCGCAATTTTTCTTTGGGGGAGATCAAGCAGTGTCGAAATTCGACTGGCGCTCACCGGAGTCCTATCAGAGCGTTACAGCAGGCGAGTCGTCCGATTTCGCTTGGGAAAGCCTCCGTCGCAATCCCGAATATCAAGCTGATTACCGCGACACGCTCTCAAAACACGGGCAAGTGACCACTGAGTTTCGGAGGAAATGGGGGCTCTGCTTTCGCTCATGACCCGCAGAGGTGTTTTCACGAGCAGGCCATCTTCTGGGCGCCGGAGGCTCTGCCAGCCGTGGTATCGCTCGTTGAAAGCGCTTGCGATCCACATGGCGTTGCCGCGACGGTCGAGCTTGCCGAGCTTCCATCGGACAGCGTCCGAGAGGCAGCCGATGGTTGGCATGCTGTATTGCATATTCACGGAAGCCGACATCACCTGCGTCTGAAGCAGGCGCCACGTTTTGGTGTCGCTTATTCAATCGAGCTGCTGATGCACGACGCGGACTTCGAGATCCGCGCGCACGCCTCACTTCGATTGTGGCGTGCGATCAATGGCCGTTCGCCAGGACCTCCTATCGCTCTACTCTCGGCACAACGGCGTAAACGATTGGCTCTGAGCCTCCGTGCCCTGGATGGGCACATGGAGGGCGCCTCCTATCGTGTCATCGCCGAGGTCCTGTTTGGTCCAAGGCGCATCTCTGAGCAGGCCTGGAAAACCCATCCGCTGCGTAGCCGAATTATCCGCCTGCTTAAGGTCGGTTTAGCACTGATGCGCGGTGGCTATCGTGCATTGCTGCGTCCTTCATCTGCTAAGAAAAAGGGGCGTCGATGATCGTTCGTCGGCCCCGGAAGCACTCCATCGCGCCATCGTGGGCGTACGCCACAAGTCTTGGGAACGCTGCAAAGACGTTGTCGGCCTGCAGCCACGCCGGCGGGTTTGTTTGGCACGGAGATCAAAACGTCATCTGTGACGTCAGACCACGATTGGGCTGCTGAACGCAGACTGAGTCGTCCGTTCGGATCCTCGATGGCGTCGCAGCGGCTGTTCCCTGAATTGGTGGATTCAAGTTTGCCAGGGCGGGTTATGGGCGGCGGCTTGGGACGGCCGAGACCGTCAGATCTTCGCCGAGAGCAACTTGGCAATTGTTCTGATCTGTGCCGGATACCTTGGCCAACCATGCCTCAAATGCCGCAAACGGTGTTTTTCAACTCTCACGTTGGTCTTCGGATAACAGCGGAAGCTGCGGCTCGAGCAGCCCCTGAAATAAAGAGGGTGTGCCGAGCGACACGATGTTGCCTTCACGGTACGCAGGCATACCATTACGACGGGCCTTGGCCCAGCGCATCTTGAGCGGCCTTCGCTGCCATGAGCGCCTCAGTCAGCTCCGCTGCGATTGAATTTCCGATCCGCAAATTCTCCTCGCTCTTGGATGCGGCTAAACGTTGTGCTTGCAGGAGTATCGAGGGGCCGAAAGCCAACAAGGAGTTCTCTTGAGCTTGCTGGCCAATACTGTTCAGCTCGGCTTCGCTAGCTGCGATGTCAAATGGTCCTCCTGTCTTACCTTCCAGGAAGTTCCAGCAGCTTCGAAATAGCTGACGGTAGCCTTCAGTGACTTCCGGGCCCTTATCCACTACGCCAGCTTGTTCTGCAAACCGAAGATCCCGCTCATAACCGAGCTCTATCAAAAGCTGCGCGCCAACAAGATCTGTCACGACCTGCATCTCTTCGGTGCACAATTCGGTTTGCCAGGCCTGGACTGAGCGATCGTCAACGGTCTTTTTCTCGAGGATCTTTCGATCGCCGAACGTGCTAGACCGGAGATATTCCGTTTGCGCCAATGGCGCCGATGACATGTCTATGGGGGCGTGTCCAAGGCCAGCAATCACGCGCCGGATTTCCTCGTCGGGACGCGTCACAAGTACTTCATACTGCACCACTTGTGTGTGGAGTTCACTGCGGTACGCCGCAAGCGCGGGCAGACCCAGAACAAGGTCGGCGAGCGAAGATGCAATCGCGGGCGTAGGCCGCCCCAGCACGATATCGGCTACGCACGATGCGATCGCCGGCGGGGAACTTGCCGCCAGAAGCGGAACGGCCCACGTCGATTTCAGTGATGCGGCAATGGCGTAAGGATTGCGCATCAGAACGATCCGCGGCGCCTCCGGATAGAGCAAATCCAAAAAGTCGAGCACGGTCCAATACCGCGGGGTCTTGTCTATCAGAGTGCGCTTGCCGGCAGCTGCCAAATACTGCCCATAGGCTGCATCAGCAAAAGCGCGCGTGACGCCGGTTCGATCTATTCGGCCCAGGAATTCGGAGGTTGCAGCCTGAACCATTGAGGTCCCGGCGGGGTGACGGTGGTCAACCCGACCAAAAGCCTCAAGTGCCAACATCAGCCAGGGCTCAGGCGGAGCCAAAATATCCGGGTGCGACTGAAGCAAATGGGCCAGCAGCGTTGTCCCTGAGCGGGGAAGCCCCAGAAGAAAACATACCGCAGGCGAATTGTTTCCATCTTGATTCATCATTCAACGTATCTCCTCGGACGGACCGTCCGGCCGTCCTGGCTCCTTCATATGGGTCGAAAGAAACAGCACGAGCGACGCGCTTCAGTTGGTTTCAGCGCTTCGCATCAACAGATGTCTCTTATCCGGAACGATGACGTCATCCAGCGATAAAATCCGACGACATGTCCTCGCGCTTTGGCCTCTGCACTCCGTGCCTGCTAAAGGCAGATTTCCGATGGCTCAGACGCGGGCGCACCAAACCCAATACGCGTACAAAATGCGGTTGTTCAGTGTCGTTGCGGGGCAGATTTGCTTCGGCGTTTGTCGCCCATTCGGGCCCGATTGTTAGAATGAGCGCATGCGGCTTCGCACCATTCAGCTGACATGAATTCGATCCTGTTAGAGCGCAGCAATTGGGCCGCGACCATTTTCTTGTGGAGCCAGAGCTGCTTAATGCTCGCTCACTCGCAAGCAGCTGAGCGATATCGACATGGAGAGCCGTAGCAAAGCTATACAATAGTTTATCGGAAATAGTTGCCGACGCGACTCAGAGGAGCTGTCGAATGGATCTTGCACGATCAAGCTCACGCGTCCTTCCCAGGTAAGACGACTGCAATGAGTCTGCGTCTCGGCTGATGCTCGCTGCAAACTCTAGAGTTCTTCTCAGAGCCGGAGCGAAGATGCCAGCTCATCCTGAACGCCTGGATTCTACGAAGCGTGCTTAATATCCGTCATTCCTAAGATTGGGAAAAATCGATAGTTTGGATGATTGCATTTACAGACCGGATAGATGTCACCTCAGCGTCATCTGTCTCTGAACAGAACGGCAATTCCGTGCTATTTATTTAGTCAAACCGCCGCTCGTTGCGCACTTCGATGCGCGCAGGCGATCTCGGCCCGTCTCTGGCACTCAGAAACGGCCATCAACCAGAACTTATGTTCCCAGTTTCCTGCGTCACGAATGATTGGTGTTGGTGATGCGCGCCTTCGATGGAAAGATCGACGGGCACCACGTCGTCCGCAAGTGTCACTCGGTCTCGAACGATCCTAGCGCGCGGCTCTAAAACAAACAGATTTTGCAGGGCATGCGCGCTTCGCGCAATCTATTCCGCGCCGATGAGCGACGGCCAACCAACGGCGCTCTGCCTGTCATCTGGCACCGCACGAAGCAGGGGTGCCGAAAATCATCTCTGCATCTTCGGCATCCCCCTATGCGCGTTTACTCCTCCATGATGCTCGTGGGCGCGCGACCAACCCCGCCCGCTCTCCAGACGAGCACGGAGCTTTCCAAATGCCCGATCCGACCGCCGGCCTGCCGCCGCGATTATTGCGTACCCCTGAAGCGGCGCGATTTCTCGGTCTGTCCGGCCGAACTCTGGAAAAGCATCGTACCTATGGCACGGGCCCGATCTATCGCAAGCTTGGCGGTCGCGTTGTTTATGCGCTGGAAGACCTAAAAGCCTGGGCTGATCGCGGTGCTAAGAAGTCAACCAGCGATCCCGGCACAGGTACGGTCTTGCCCGCCAAGCGCCACACACCCATTCCGTATGCGGGCAAGGAGAGGCGCTGACCCATGTCGCACGGCAAATCCTCTGCTCATGGACGACGTCATTCGGAGCGCGGTCAACTCGATTTGTTTCGCTCGTTGCGCGGCGTTTTAACACCGCGCGATGCGCAAGATGTGTTGGTAGATGCGTTGTTCTCGCTGGCAAAGTCAAAACGGGTTGTACCGTTCGACTTTCGCGCCGGGACAATCACGATTCGTGTCGAGGCTGTGCCGGAACATGGCATTGCGACGGTCTGGGATGCGGACGTTTTGATTTGGTCCGCTTCGCAGATTGTCGTGGCTCGCGATGGCGTCTCGAAAACGTAGATGTTGATGGCGGCTACTCCTTACGCGATCCTAACCTTTGGGGGCTGTGGTACCAACGTGCTCGACTGCGAGCGCCTCAAGGCCGCAGTCGACCGGCTGCACTCGACAACGGTCTTGACCTCGATTCGGCCGCCGACTGAGCTCCGACGGCATCGCTTCTTCTGGATGGACCAATGGCGCGAGACGGTCGATTTGCACGGCTGTGCCTGCGGAATCGAGCTGATCTTGCCGGACCCATACTACACGGGTGTTCTGGATGAAGGGCTCGTGTTGACGATCGACCGCACCCATTTCGATCTGACGGGAAGAATTGAGCGCTGGCTTTACCGTCTGGTGCGCAAACATGGCCGCCGTCAAGCAGGTGGCTCGGGCTGTGATTTCGTCCACCTTCAGGCCATGTCGGGCAGTCTATTCCAGCTCAAGCACTTTGCTTATGACCGGCGGCGCCAGATCGTTCATCGTCAGACTCTGCCGCGATATGTTGTCATCATCCGTGACAGTCACGGTGTGGAACGATTGGGTTTCGCGCCAATTCAGCTCAGTCCCAATGCAGAACGGCCGCGAAGGCGCGGTCACATCTCTCAGTTAGGGCAAAGCGGCTTGAATCGCATCGCGCTATCAGGCCCGAGAGCTCTCATGCGGTCGGTCACCGGAGCCTCGTGCCATCGCGGACAAAATTCACTATTGACGTTCTATCGTGCAATCGCTTTTCGCGCCCGTAAATCTGCCAAATTTGAATTCTTCGGATTCCTGCTAACGGATCAGGGCTTTTCGTCTCCGATCGGCAACGCGACCGTCGCAACGCCTGCTCAACGGCCCCTTTCGACCTTTCATCAAAACCGTTTCGCCGCTGCCAATCTCGTTGCTACCGTTTTGCGAAGGCTAAGCGGCGTTTGGGGCGGTCAAGAGACGTCTCTGAACAGAGGAGACGTCATATGAGCGATCTCACAACCGTTGAACTCTTGTGGGTGAAGGGACGGATCGAGAGTCGCATTCGCTTCGGCCGGCCGGTATCTGAAAGGATCATTGACCGTCACCGCCGCGTTCTTTCGTTCGAGAGCGGTAGCATTTTCGCTTTCGTGCGTTGGACATCTAATGAGTTTGGAACAGTTCTGTCCCGCATCGACATTTTACGCGCCGCGTCATCACGGCAGCGATATTCAACTGTCCCCTGGGTCATGCCCGGCGGAGAGAGCCTGCTGCGATTGTCCGGATGGACGAAAGTCGAGCGCGCGCTGCAATTGGTCGACGCGGTGGAGGCACTTGGCATCAATCCTGCTGATGCTGCGCCGGATTACTGGCATCATGTTCACAACCGTCTCTCTGTCAGCGAAAACCCGCGGGCCTACACTCAGGCGCGCCATCAGGCGTGGCTCCGCCGTCGAAAGCGAGGGCTCTGATGGGCCGGCTGACGATTATTTTGGCGATCTGCGGATCGGTGCTCTCGCATCAAGGTCCGGCACAGAAGCCGTGCCATGCTACATCTGGAACGCTTCTGAGAGCGTCCCGATTGGCCTCTATCGTCTACAGCCAACGCAAGGATTGACTGTCGCTGAGCTTGTGGCCGTTCGGCCGCCCGAACCACTTTCGAGCTTCCTGGACTTGAACGGCTATCTGCCGACCGGTGTTCCCATGCTCAAGCGCGTCCTGGCGTTGCCCGGACAAACCGTTTGCAGAAATGGCTTCGCCCTTTCCGTCGATAACATTGAGATGGGGCTGGCGCGGGAACGCGACACACGTGGCCGGCCGCTGCCGGTCTGGCGCGGATGCCGCCTCATAGCGCCGGATGAAGTCTTTCTCATGAACCGGCAGTCGGCCGGCTCGCTCGATGGGCGGTACTTCGGGCCACTTCCGGCATCCGCCGTCATCGGAGAAGCCCTGCCCGTGTGGACAGAGAGGGACTGATCTTGCTCGGCCGGGTTCGTCGATACGCAGTTTCGCAGGTCGATAGATCGCAGTCCTCCTGCTTCATCACGGCGAGATTTCTAAAGACGATCATGCCCAGCGCGTGTCGGCGATCTCCTCACATTCAGCGGCGGAACCAGCTACCCACAGTGAGCTCGAGCGCAAGCACCTGCGCTATAATGTATGCAATGGCGGCCCGCCTGATCGGAGCTGTGCTGGTTCTCCAATTGCCGTCGTACACTTCGGCTGAGCCGGTAATACCGGCTGTCAGCCTGCACTCGCCGAGCTCTCCACATGCGGACTTATACACTGCATCCTTGACTGAAGCCTCTCGCCGATTTGCGGTCCCAGAACACTGGATTCGGGCTGTGTTGCAAGTCGAGAGCGGCGGCAATGTGGGCGCCATTTCCTCCCGGGGCGCGTTGGGCCTGATGCAAATCATGCCCCAGACTTGGGTCGAGCTAAGTACTCGCTACAATCTCGGTGTCGATCCCTTTGACCCGCACGACAACATTCTCGCAGGCACGGCCTACCTTCGCGAGATGCTCGACCGGTTTGGATCGCAGGGTTTTCTCGCAGCTTACAACGCGGGTCCAAAGCGCTACGAGGCCTATCTGGCAACGGGGCGGCCCCTGCCTGACGAGACAAAAATCTTTGTTGCCAGGCTCGTAGAGTTGATCGGCATCAAACAGCCCGAGCCCGCGACTTTGGCGATCCCAAGTGCCGTTCCGTGGCGGCAGGCAGCATTATTCTTTGACCGCTCCGGCTCGTCGGCTCATGCCAGATCGACACCCGCTCGGCGTCCAATGAACAGTCCGAAAGAATTCCCGAACATGGGCGGGCTCTCGCTCGTACCAAGCGCTGCCCAGCTTTTTGTGGAGCGATCGACGCAAACGGAGTCCCGATGATCGCAATCGCATTTCGTCGCGCGTTGTCGAAGTTTGTCGTGAGTTGGAGGGGGCTAGGGAACTTGCAGGGACTAACCGACCGCGGATGGCAAGGGAAAAGGCCGGCTGTCGGTCCGGCCGTTGGTGGTTGGATGGATTGGGCAATTTGCTGTCAGCGCAACTGCTCCTGCCATCGCTTCTGCAAATTACCCGAACGAAATCAATCTCGACTGCGCCATCTCTCAGCCGCACGAGGCTCTTTTGCGCCATGACAATGCGGGACGATGACATACGCGTCAGGCCCGGGCGCATTGACCACGGTAACCGTGGTGCAAGGCGGCCACAGACATTCGTCGGGCAGGTCATGCGTGCCGCTAAGAGAGCGGGGCACGTTGGCAACAGCTTCCGCTCAGGCCCGGACCGCAGCCGCTCCCGCTTCGGCCGGGGCCGGCGTGCGGCAATCGCGATCCGCTTGCGCTCGAATGCCCGGCGCGTGGTCACAAAGGCGCGTGTGGTGCGCCATCGGGGAGCGCGTTTCCGCTCTGCGCCGCTATCTAAGCATGTCGCTTATCTTAAGCGTGAGGGCGTTACGCGGGATGGCCGGAACGCCTCGATGTTTGACGCCACCTCTGACGCAGCCGACGAGCGGGGTTTTGCCGAGCGCTGCGAGAGTGACCGTCACCATTTCCGGTTCATTATCTCGCCTGAGGACGGCGCGGCGCTTGGTGACCTGAAGGCATTTACGCGCGAGCTTCTGCGCGATGTCGAAAAAGATCTCGCGACCAAGCTCGACTGGATTGCAGTCGATCACTGGAATACGGACAACCCGCATGTCCATCTGTTAATTCGCGACCGTGCCGATGACGGACAGGATCTTGTGATCAGCCGCGAGTACATCAGCCGCGGTTTGCGCGATCGTGCCGCCCACCGCATCACCCTTGAGCTTAGACCCCGGAGCGAACAGGAGGTTCGCGCCGGCCTCGAACGGGAGGTCGAGGCTGAGCGCTGGACCAGCCTTGACCGAGCGCTGCGTGAGATCTGTGATGATTGCGCCGGTGTGGCGGACCTCAGGCCGGAAGGGAAGGGTGAGGATCCTGAACTGCGCCCCCTGCTGCTCGGCAGGGCGGCCAAGCTTGAACGTCTCGGCCTTGCCGAATCCACAGGTCCCGCCTGCTGGACCTTAAAACCAGGGCTGGAGCAGACCCTTCGTCAGCTCGGCATGCGCGGCGACATCATCAAGACCATGCATCGGGCGATGAGTGCTGGGGGGCGGGAGCCGGACATCGCCACCTTTGCCCTGCACGGAGAAGAACCCACCGATCCGGTCCTTGGCCGCCTGGTTCAACGTGGTCTGGATGATGAGCTGAAGGGGACCGCTTATGCGATCGTCGCGGGCCTCGATGGTCGAACCCATCATCTGCGGTTCGGCGACCTCGAATTTACTGGCGATGCGCCGGCCGGCGCTATCGTCGAGTTGCGCACCTATACTGATGCGAGTGGAAAGCCGCGAATGTCGCTCGCGGTTCGCTCAGACCTCTCGATCGAGGAGCAGGTGAGCGCGAACGGTGCGACCTGGCTCGACCGCCAGCTTCTCGCCAAAAATCCGTCGCTCAGAGGGGGCGGCTTCGGGGCCGAGGTCCGGTCCGCAATGGATGCGCGCCTCGATCACCTCGCTGGCCAAGGCCTTGTGCAGCGGTCCGGACGGCGCATTGTGTTTGCGCGCGACTTGCTCGCTGCCTTGCAGCAGCGCGAGCTGCAAGCCGCTACTGCAAAGCTTTCTACCGACTCAGGACTTATCTATCAGCCCGTAACTGAGGGCGATCAAGTGACCGGCATCTACCGTCAGCGCGTAACGCTTGCCTCCGGGCGTTTCGCTATGATCGACGATGGGCTCGGTTTTGAGCTGGTGCCTTGGCGGCCGGCTTTGGAACAGCATCTCGGAAAGCAGGTATCTGGCATTATGTTGCCTGGCGGCAGAGTCGATTGGAATGTCGGCCGTAAGCGAGGATTGGGAATATAGCCTGAAGGGGCGGGCTCAATGGTCTCAGGAAAGAGCAATGCTCGATAGACAGATCATGGTCCCGTCTGCTCCTTTGCTGGTATGCCTTTCAGGCCAAGTCGCGGCTCCAGAAGAGATCGATGGTACAAGCCGCGCTGTGACGGCTGACGCCGAAAACCGGACGACAGAAACTTCGCCAGAAGTCACTTTTCGGGGCCGTACTTTAACCAATCCCCGGAACTGTCGGTGGTGCCGCTCTGAGATTACCCCAACGCGTTCACAGCTCGTTCGTGAGAGCGGGGAAGGACGACGCAGCCCCAAACGAGCGTCACTTATCCATCCGCTGTATGTCAAGCGTGAAGCGTGGACGTCATGACCGACATCAGACACGGGCGTCTTTCAAAGATCGTCGGTCTTGTTGCGAATGCGACATCACTAACGAGCAACTGCAGGGAATGCGCGCCACGTCCGATGGCCTAGATCCTGCACAAATACACGCCGCGTGGAAGCAGCGCGACAACGTCGGTCATTCGGCCTTCGTTGCAAGATGGCGCATGCTCGTGTGTTCGTGAGGTGATATGAGATCTGAGTTCTTGTTTTGGGGGATCGCAACAGCTGCGCTCGTTGCAAACGGGGTCGTCAATTCGGCAGATTTTAAGCCGGCAGTAAAGGTCCCGCCTGCAGTATGGAGCTGGACCGGAGGCTATTTTGGTGGGCACGTCGGCGGGGGGTACGGCCGGACATCATTTAGTAATCCCTACGGTCCCTCGATCTATGGCGACGTGGTCGATACTCCGTTATTCCTCGCAGGAGGGCAGATCGGCTACAATTGGCAGAGGGATCGCTGGGTTTTTGGCCTTGAACTGAATGCCAGCGGCGTCATCTCGGACGGCGCAAACACCTGTCTTGCCGCCTCCGGTATTGTCGTGAGTGCAAACTGCAACGCAGGTCCGGACGTCTTCGTCACCGGGACCGGCCGGCTGGGTTATACGTTTGGCCCGCAGGGTCACACGCTTGCCTATCTCAGAGCAGGTGTGGCCTGGCAACACAATCGCGGCGATATAGCCAACGGTAACGAATTTTATAGCGAGACTTACCCGTCTGGATGGGCGCCACAGAATGCAACCCATTTCGACTATAATCGTATCGGGGGTCTCATCGGCGCAGGTGTCGAGCACGCGCTCACGCCCGCATGGTCGGTCAATATCGGATATGATTATCTGAGGTTCGGCGGACCAAGCGTGGCAACCCCTCCGACGCTACAATATCCGCCCTTTGCAACGGTCCCAGCTAGCGTCACTAACATGTCCAGCGGCTATCACATCGGCAAGGTCGCTCTGAACTACCATTTTGATGCCGCCCCAGGGGCGGCGCGATGGTCCGATACGCCGCTTTACCCGATAGAGCCGACCTTTGGCGCGCCGGAAATTCCCTTCACGACCGGCTGGTCGCTAGAAAGCGGCACACGGCTCTGGCTGAGTCGGGGAAAATTTCAATGGGAAAATGGTCCGCCCGATCGTCTAGTGTCGAGGCTGACCTATCACAAGCTGGATGGGATTTCCGGTGAGTTGTTCGAACGACTTGACAGCCCCTGGGGAATCTTCCTGAAGGGCAATATTGGTTTGGGGCGCTTTAGTAGCGGGATTATGAATGATGAGGATTGGGGCTTAGGAAATTCCATGGCCTATACCAACACGAGATCGGGTCAGGCGAACGGAAGGTTCATGTACTACACGGTCGATGCCGGTTATGATTTCCTGCGGGGTAGCACATACAAGATCGGTGGATTCGCCGGCTGGACCTATTATGGCCAAAAGTCTGACTCGATAGGATGTGTTACGATCGCTTCGCTTCCATGTCTCGCGCCGGACGATAAAAGGACGATGGGCAGCCAAGACACCAACTGGAATGCAGTGCGTATCGGCCTTAACGCTGAGACCATGTTGCTCGATCGCTGGCGCTTGAGCGCCGATGTCGCATACCTGCCCTGGACGGATTTCCAAGGGCGCGATAACCATCTCCTGCGAGACTTCACGACCTTCATCGATCATCGCGGGAGCGGCGGCCATGGGGTACAAATAGAAGGCATCTTATCGTACTTCATAACGAGCAATTTCAGCGTCGGCGTCGGCGGCCGTTACTGGGCGATGTGGAGTCCGAGAGATAGTGAGCAATTCGCCACCCAAGCCGAGCAGGCGCGCAGCCATCCTGTGACCTCTGGGCCCTTTCCTGCAGGCTTTCACATGGAACGATGGGGCACGTTCTTGCAGGCTTCCTATAAGTTTCACTGAAACTATTCGCTCTTCCCTGAGCATTGAGCCGACTGTAGGGCGACCATGAACGGCGAAAGCGCATGTTCCGTGGTTCGGGTCATTGGGAGGTCGCAAGCTGCAAGCTTTTGGGTCAGTCAAACTCGAAAGCTTGCCTCGGCCTTCGACGGAAGACGGGACGCTGCGGGCGGCCTGAATGATGTGCTTTGGCCATCCTGCATTGCGCTCCGCTGCATCCTCAATGCATGTCGGCCTCATAAGCCGGCCTGATAAAATGCCGCTCGACGATATTGGAGGTAGCAACCGCGGTTTGCGCGTCGCTTGCTCCGTTAAGTCTCTCCAGGTAGTCAAGATCGTACTGCACTTACGCTAGATCCGCCATTTCTACGCTTGTGCAACTTTAACGTTGTGGGTCAGGCCTGGCAGGGCTTGATCGACGCTTATCATGTCTTCGACGAAGGTCCTTTGGGGCCAAATCACGCTTGTCCTTGCCATCGTGCTCATGACCACCTGGGCGGCGACGGAGTGGGTTGCTTGGAAACTCGGATTCCAGGCCCAGCTCGGGCGCCCCTGGTTTGAGCTCGGGCCTGGGAAGCCCGTCTACCTGCCGCCGGCGTTTTTCTGGTGGTGGTACGCCTACGATGCCTATGCGCCCACAATATTTATTGAAGGAGCCTGCATCGCGGCATCGGGCGGCTTCATTTCGATCATAGTTGCATTTGGCATGTCGGTCTGGCGAGCCCAAGAGGCGAAGACCGCCGCAACCTACGGCTCTGCGCGCTGGGCGCTTGCTACCGAACTTCGATCAGCGGAGCTTACTGGGCCGGATGGCGTCATACTCGGGCGGTCTGATCACAAGTATCTCAGGCACAATGGGCCCGAGCACGTACTCTGCTTTGCGCCGACGCGGTCGGGTAAGGGCGTCGGCCTCGTCGTTCCTACCCTCCTGACTTGGCCGGGTAGTTGCGTTGTCCACGACATCAAGGGCGAGAACTGGACCCTGACGTCCGGTTTTCGCTCTGCGCATGGACGTGTGCTGCTATTCGACCCGACGAACCGAAACTCTGCGGCTTACAACCCACTGCTTGAGGTCCGTCGGGGAGAATGGGAGGTTCGAGATGTCCAGAACATCGCGGACGTCCTGGTGGACCCGGAAGGAGCACTCGAACGACGCAGTCACTGGGAAAAGACAAGCCACTCGCTGCTGGTCGGCGGCATCCTGCACGTGCTTTACGCCGAGCCGGACAAGACCTTGGCGGGCGTCGCCAACTTCCTTTCGGACCCCAAGCGTCCCATCGAGGCGACGCTGCGCGCGATGATGACAACGCCGCACCTCGGCGATGCCGGTCCGCATCCCGTTATTGCGTCCGCAGCGCGCGAGCTCCTGAACAAGAGCGAAAATGAGCGCTCCGGAGTGCTTTCGACTGCCATGTCTTTCCTCGGGCTGTACCGCGATCCCGTGGTGGCGCGGGTCACGCGCTGCAGTGATTGGCGTATTCGCGATCTCGTGGAGGCGAAGCGACCGACAACGCTCTATCTCGTCGTGCCGCCCTCGGATATCAGCCGAACCAAGCCGCTTGTGCGGTTGATTCTCAACCAGATCGGACGGCGGCTCACGGAAGATCTCCACGCGGAGGCGCGCCGGCATCGCGTGCTGCTGATGCTTGACGAGTTCCCTGCTTTGGGCCGGCTCGACTTCTTCGAATCGGCGCTAGCGTTCATGGCGGGGTATGGCCTGAAGAGCTTCTTAATCGCCCAATCCCTAAATCAGGTCGAAAAGGCGTACGGCCCAAATAATTCCATTCTCGATAACTGCCATGTCCGCGTCGCATTCGCAACGAACGACGAGCGAACCGCAAGACGGGTCTCAGAGGCCCTCGGAATGGCAACCGAACTGCGCGCCATGAAAAATTATGCTGGTCACAGGTTAAGCCCTTGGCTGGGGCACCTGATGGTGTCCAGGCAAGAAACGGCGCGACCCCTTCTAACACCCGGTGAGGTCATGCAGTTGCCGTCGGACGATGAACTCGTATTGGTCTCGGGCTGTCCGCCGATCCGAGCCAAGAAGGCGCGCTATTACGAAGATCCCCGACTGCGTGAACGGGTACTCCCTCCAGCTCGGCCCGGCAACAGCGAAGATGGCATGAAATCTCCTCACGACGATTGGAGCAAGCTGCCTTTGCCTGCCGCCCCGCCGGCCAAACAGGAGCGGTCCGCTGACAACCAGCCCACGACGTCCAGCAGTGATCCTGCTAATGGCGGCATTAGGCGCGAACCGGAGCTCGGCCAGCACGAAGAGGTGGAGGTGGACCGCAGCACGGAAAGGGCAGAGTTCGATTTTGCCGATGAGGAAGGTGACGATGAGGTCCAGCGCGCCGGCATTCTTCGCAAACATGCTTCTAGTCTTGCGCGTCAAGCCGCAATGGATCCCGGTGACGGTCTCGATCTCTGAGCTGAGGGCATGCGCACCAAGCATACGTTTCGTCTGCCGCCGGACCTCGCTGTTCAGCTTGCTGACTATGCCAACCGCAAGCGGGTGGCTCAGGCGCTCGTTGTGGAGACGGCGCTATCTACGTTCCTATCGCCAGACAATTCGGAGCGAATGGAGGCAGCGCTCAGCCGGCGTTTGGACCGCCTGACCCGCCAGCTCGAGCGGCTCGAGCGCCACGCTACGATTTCGAACGAAGCGCTCGCCCTGTTTGTCCGGTTTTGGCTCACCGCGACCCCGCCTTTGCCTGACACGGCGCAACCAGCAGCCCAGGCGAAAGGACGCGAGCGCTATGATTCGTTTGTTGAAGCATTGGGCCGTCGCCTGGCGAAGGGACACAGCCTGGCAAAGGAGCTTAGCTCGGACGTAGAGCCGCGCGAAGAGGGGCTGGAGAAGTCCGATCCCGCCTAAGTTCGGGCTCCTTTCTTTCCTTTTTAGAGCGTGATCCTGAAAAGCAGAGCGTTTCCCTCGCGACAAACGGGGACGGCGTTTGAGCGGAGATTATGCTCAAACAACAAGCCAAAGCGCGATGACGATTCCTACCAATCTCATCGCGCTCTAGTCTGCGCAAATCCTTTGATCGAGGCTCTCCTGCTGGTTGCAGCATCAAACTTTCGCTGCAGCTAGTAATCTCCGTGCGTCTCGGCCGCCCTATCGCCGAAAATGACCGAGGCCGGCGTGGGTAGCACCCACGCGGCGAGACATCGAAGAAGCTTGAATCGGTCGTTGCGTCAAGTTGTACAGGTCTGCGAAGGCATGTCCGCGAGAGCACGGCAAATGAAGCCACCGTTTCGCATTATTGTACTATGTTCTACTTTCGGTTTGCTCGGGCTGACCGAAGTTACGCCCACGGACCCAGTCCGGCGCTACGACTGCACCATAGACGGAACCGATCGAGAGCCGGTAGGTGATCGGAATGGGCACGTCATTGTCAGCCTTCAATACACCTGCCGCGTCGCAGATGGGCTGTTGAGGGACGCTGGCATCACGGCGATATCGGTCAGCGAGTGGGACAGTGAGAAGGGCACGTACTTGGCCTCTCTCGACGTTCACCGCGCGCTCGGAGGATATGCGGTTGGTCAGCTCTTGGAGGGGGACGGCTCCTCGGTCATGGAAGACAACAGGGCCGTCGGCATCGCTGCTTCCGGTAAGACCGTGTTTAAGTTCGCATCCGGCTCTTTGGCGGCTCTGTCGGGAAAGACAGTGAAATTCACGACCAAGCCCGTCGGTTCTCGCCGATTTGAGATGGAGTTCACAGGTTGGCCGGAAGCTGCTCAACGGAAGTGACTCGCCTTTATTGGCCAACTCCTATGGTGGATTGGGACCAGGTCAGTTCCGCCGACAATCCAACATTCTCGGGAGTATGCCCGTAGCTCGAGGCCCCGAGCGCGTTGACTTCACACGCAGTCGCCGCTCAATCCCTGGCATCACAGATGCAAGCTGTGAGTGCGGCGCAGGGGCGATAGCCAGATCCACAGCAAGGAGGCGACGCCGAGCAAGCTGCTGGCCAATAGCGCAGTGCGCAGTCCAGGTCCGGCGCCGACCGCACCGCCAAGTAGCGCGCCCATCGGCGCAAGTCCCCACACCAAGCTCCGAATGCTCGCGTTGACGCGGCCCAGCACCCGAGGCGGAGCTAGCGCGTATCGAACGGAGACTTGATGCACGTTGTAGATCTCTTGACCAAACGACAGCACGAACTGGGACAGGGCCACGCAAACGAGTGCCACCGATCGCGGCTCTGTGAACAGCGCAGATAGGGTCATGCCTGCGGCGCTAAGCGCCAAGGTGGCCATCAAGACCGGCCCAAGGCCAATGGCACGGCCGGCCCAGGCTGCGGTGACTGCGCCCAGGATGCCACCTATCGCGCCGATGCTGAGAACCAAGCCCGTCGTCCAGCCGTCCAAACCAATATGTTGGGTTAGGTAAAGCAGAAAAACCGCAGAGTAGGCGTTGTAGCAGAAGATGAAGCTGCCAGTCGCCAACGTAACCGCCCGCAGGATCGGGTTGCCAAATACAGCCGTCAGTCCTTCCGCGATCTGGACGACGACCGAGCTCGATCCAGTTGCGGACCGTTCGGCCGCGCGTGCCGGCAGCAGCGGCAGCAAGACGGCGGCCACTACGAAGGAGGCCGAGTCGACTAGAATTGCGGTCGGCGCAGAGAACGCGCTGACCAGCCAGCCTGCCAGGAATGGACCGACGGTCACCACGCAAGATCTGCTGAGTTGCCAAGAACTCTGCGCTCTGACGAGTCGAGCACGATCCACGACCGTTGGCACGCACGCCAGATAGGCGACCTCGCCGATCACCGCAGCCGTTCCGACAAGCGTGGTTGCCATATACAGTTGGACCATTCCAAGCTGGCCAAGGCTGGCGAGCAGCGGTATCGTTGCGAGCGTTACTGCCATCACTAAATTGGCGGTCAAAAGAATGCATCGGTGTGGGAGGCGATCCACGATCACCCCGGCAAGCAGGCCAATGATGAGGTACGGCGCCCGGCCGCAGGCGAGCAGCAACCCCGTCTGCGCAGGACCCGCTCCCAGTAGGGTGATCGCCGTCAGCGGCAGCGCCATAACGGTCACTTCGGATCCCAATTCCGACACCGTACGTCCAACGAGCAGCGCTAAGTATCCGCGCGGCAATCCGCGAGGCGGGGTAGAGATATCGGTGGGATTCATGCCTCGATCGCCGGGGTCGAGGCCGATAGATAGCCCAACCGCGCCAATTCGCCGCCGGCGATCCGCTCGAATTCCGCGACTTCCGTGAGCGTCAGATCCTGCCTGAAGCGACCAAGGCGGCCGGCGTGCAGCGGTTTGCTCGCGGACTCCGCTGCCGGGTGGCCGTTCGGACGCTCGAACAGTGCGTGCTCGTGTTCGGCATGCCGTAGAACGGCTTCATCCCAGGGGAGCTGCAGGTGATCCAAAATCTGCTTAAGGCTGGGGCGGGGGTGAGTGACCAGATCCTCATAGCGCACCTCAAGATAACGCTCCGGTGGCGCGAGGAGATGAGGCCGCGATACGACTTCAAGCCAGCCTTGCGCAGCGTCTGCCACGGTCTGGTAACCCCAGTCCGGTACCGTTTTCAAATGCGAGGCGGCAAGGTCGCGCCCGTCCCGTACAATGTGGACGAAATGCGCATGCGGCCACAACTGCGCGAAGACGTCGATTTGGGTGATCTTGCGTTGCAGCTTCAGTCCCCAGCGCCTTGCCGCTGCTTGTCCCCTTCGAAACTCACCGATCTCATTAATCAGCCTGCATCTGTCGGCGAATGAAACGATGTCCCCGGCTGTCTCGTCCATCACCTTGGTGACGAGCTTGCGCACGTCATCGAAGGACAGGCCGAACCGCTGGCATTGCACGACGAAGTGCGCGCCATCATACCAGAACGGGTCGATCAAGCTTTTGGTCTCGCCCGTGAGTCGGGGATCATTAGCGTCGAGAAGATCGGTCGCTTCCAGAATGTGCGAGCCGAGGTTCAACGGTTCCAGGAAGTCGATCTCCGGTCCCACCACCAGATCGGCATGAGAATTCAAAACGACGCTCAGCAATGTGGTACCGGATCGGTTTTCGCCGCCGAGCAGAACTGGCGAGGTAGAGAACCCGTCGGCCGCGGCCATGGGAGTGTCCCCCGTTCGACTGCTGGCGTTCATGGGCGGCTCGACGCGTTGAACCAACGCCGGACGGTATCCGGCGTGGCAACGAAGTGATCACCCGCAAACCGCACCGCGGCGGCGATCGGATCCGGATCGCCGCCCGTGCTCTCCGTGCGCCTCTTGGCGGCCAGCAGGGCGTGACCGACGGCTTCAATCGCGGCCCGCACGTCGGCATCGGATAACGCCGCGGACGGCATGAACCGGCCCCCGTACTGCATGAGGAAGCCGCGCGACCACATCTCCTGAAAGAAGGCGTGACCAAGGTCAGGGGTGGCAAACACGACATCGAACATGGTTGGCCATGCGAACGCGCGCGCTTGAACCTCTTGGCTCGCGAACACTTCGTTAAGGCCGCTGATGAGTTGCTCGCCAACACAGCGCATCCGGGCGAGCGCGGTGCCATCGCGCAGCGCGTCCATAGTGCTCAGCGCGGCCGCGAATGGCGTGATCTCGCGCTGATAGGTGTTGCCGAGGTACGTCTTTTCGGCTGCGTTGAGCACGTCGGCGCGGCCAGCCACTGCCGATAGTGCCATGCCATTGGCAAGCCCCTTGCTGAATGTGATCAGGTCGGGCGCAAGCCCGATCGCGGTATGATAGCCGCCGGGGCCGTAGCGGAACCCTGTCATCACTTCGTCGAGGATGAGCAGGGCACCGTAGCGGTGCACCATATTCTGCAATTCCCGGTGATATTCGGGTGGGAAGAAGTTGACTTCGGGTGTGACGATCACCGCGGCGAGACGCCGCGCGCGGGCAAACCTCTCAAGCAGCTCCAGGTCATATTGGAAATCGACACTGTCGCGGTCCCGATCGGGTAGGCCCATCGTGGGACGGTCCTGCAAGTGCCAGTCGTGCCAGCCGTGGTATCCGCTGGTCAGCACCAGGTTCACATCGGTGTATGCGCGAGCCAAGCGGACCGCGGCGGTCGTGGCGCAGGAGCCGGTGCGGAAAAATATCGAGCGTTGCGCAAGCGGAAATACCTTGGCGAGCCGTTCGGCCAGCTCGACCCGATGCTCCGACAACGGCCCCGGCACGATGCCGCCGGTGCGGCGCATTTCTAGGGCCACGTGATCGAGGACCGGTTCATATCCGGCTCCCAGCGGCGCAGCCCCGCTGCAGGAGGTGAGATCGACGTATTGTCTTCCCTCAACATCCCAGACATACGCACCACAGGCACGGCTCATCACGATGGGAAAACGCCGATTGAGGTCCCATTTTTCCGATGCAGTGACCCGCAACGCGCGGCATAGTGCGGATTTGTGGGTCTCCGTCGCGGGCAATGTGGCATTGAGGGTGCTATTGAACATCAACAATCCTCCGGTCACGGCCTGTCAGGCAAGCTGTGTGACGATTCTGCGAGCGATCCGCAGCGCGTTTGCCTGAATGGTGAAGGTGGGGTTGACGCCGCCGGGGTACGGGAAGAATCCACCGTCCGCGACATAAAGATTGTCGATATCGTGCACGCGACCCCACCGGTCCACCACGGATTCCTTTGGATCAGTCCCTGCTCGACAGCCGCCATGCAGATGACCACTACCGAATTGATAGTTGGAAGCCGTGTAACTGATCTTTTTCGCGCCCGCCTCGGTAAGCAAGTCCGAGGCGCGATGCGACAAATAGTCCAATCGGCTCTTATCCAGTGGATGAGTCCTGTATTCGAGAATGATCTTCTGCAGACCTAATCGATCGCGCCTGTTCGATAATCGTACGGCGTTGCTGCGCATGGGCTGATCGGCCGCAAGGAAATGCACCCTTAACTTAAGTTTCCGGCCGCTGACCGCGCGCTCCGCCGGACTGGCTTCGTATAGAAGTCCGCCTAAGCCGGATGGTGCGTCCGCGTCGAGGTAGTGATCGGTCATCGCAACGGTCGAGAACGGACCACCGGGCGGATGCGACGGCAAGCGATCCGCCATGATGGTGCCAGACACGTAGCCGCTGATTTTGAAGCAGATGCCGCGACCGACCATGCCCGTGCAGTTTCCGATACCGCGAGGTGCTGTGGGCTGCGCAGATCTTAGCAGCAAGGCGGCAGATTGAATCGCGTTGCCAGCGAGTACTACGCACCGGGCGCGGACCCGAGCGCGTTGTTGGATGACAGTGTCAAGCCACTCCACTGAGGCGACACGGCTGACGCTGCCAAGCCCGATATGCACAGCCTTGCTGCCTGAGGCGATCGTTAGGGCGCCACGTGGCAGCGACCGCTCCGTGAATGGCGAGCGCGCATCGGCGCGCGCGCCGCTTGGACAGAGGTGTTCGTTGCACGGGCCACACCGGTCACAGGCCGCTTGACCGCGGTAGGGGACCGAGTTGATCGCGAGCGGTGTCGGGAACGGCAACCAGCCTAGGCGTCCTCCCGCATTGGCGATCAGAGTGCCCTGCAGGCTATATTCGTGCGGCGGCAGCAGGCCGGGATCGCTGGGCGGCTCGAGTGGATCAGCGCCCGCCAATCGGGCAATCCCTATCCGCCGCTCAAGCTCCTCGTAATAGGGGCGCAGTTCCCCGTAATCGAAAGGCCAGACGGGATCGAGTGCGTCCGCGGCAACATGCGCTCGTGCATCGAAGTCGACCGTGCGACACCGGAACGCGATGCCAGCGTACAGCGTCATGCCGCCGCCCAGTGCCGATACGGTCCAGGGACGACCTCGCGGGGTCAGTGTCCCGGACGGAGAGCGCACCAGGGCGTTACCAAAACCACGTTGGACACTCTTCAATGAAGCGCCCGCAGGAAGCTCCTGGCCTGCTTCGAGGACGAGCACCTGGAATCCATGTCGGGCCACCTCGTGGGCAACTATCGAGCCACTGGCACCACTGCCGACTACGCACACATCAACGGCGTTGGACGTCATTGTCCCACCTACGACAAAAACATCAGACATTCATCATGACGATGTCCATCATTTGGATAGGTCGAAACGGCTTTGAAAACTGCCACCCACCATGACTCAGACCTCGCGACCTACCTTGCGACTCGTACAATATGACGCTCCGTACGATTCAAGCCCCTTGCGCGCGATCGCATGAATATGTTCAAGAACCTCTGAAGCGGCGACCGGATGAACGATGAGAGACCTGTATCTCGGAAGCACTGGGCACGCGGTGTGCTGATGAGCGCCCTCGGTTCCAGCGACGCTTCGACCCTCATCTCATTCTCAAATGGAAGCCTAAAACAGTGGCGCAGGGGGCAACACCTCAAAAGGGCGGATGACTGCGACGCGCTTACCACGAGGCTAGAATGCCGGGTGATTTCGGATCGGCCCCCATTCCAGCTTCTGCAAAAAAGTGAGCTGTACCTCAGTGCGACGCGTCTACTCGCAATGGGAATGGCCGTTGGCGCTGCATTGCGACGCTGTTCCAGCGCTGCAGTGTGCCTTTTCTGGCCGTGTTTGGCTTTGGCGAGCCGACTTCAAGTCTATTGCCCGAAGATCGGGAAGCGGCGGTGGGTCGTCTTCTCCTGCGGTGCCGTTGGAGCAAAGCACGCAGGCTCTGTTGTGGCCTGGGCAATTGGGTGAGAGCAGGGTCAGGTCGATAACCTGCGACTGCTGGGCTCCGATTAGCGCAGATCTAACTCCGCGTGACGATCGTGCCGCATACTGCCCCTTCAAATAGGGGGAGGACGTCCAAGAGACCGAAAGCTTCAATGCAAATCGCTCGCATAAAATGTTTGCTCTGCGTGGTGGACGTCCGTGAGCGTCCCAAAGCGATGCGTCTTCCGTTACTCTGCAAAATGACGTCAATCTTTGCGGACAACGATGTTTCGCAATCACCGATTCAATAGTCGATCACCTGATGAATTTGCGACATAGCGGTTGGTATGCGCCGAGCCGGGCAAAGAATTGCGGCCAGCTCAGCACGATACAGCCAATGGTCCGTGCCTAGCTTCGCGGAGGTTCGCCCAAACGCCTACATCAGCACTCAACTGCTTTCGATCCGGCAGATTCACACATCCAGCAAAGCAGAAAACCTTCTTTTCCGGCCATGCGATCGGCAATTTCGCAAAAAGTTGGACCTTCGAAGAGATCTTGATATTCGTCGCGGAGAAGATTGCCTAAAACGTGGCGTCTCTCAAAAATTCATGCAACACAGAGTGACGTCGCCGTTAGGGAGAAGAAGATTGCGATGGTATCGTTCGTCAGCACATGTCATTGCGCCCGCGATTGGCTGCCCTGCTTAAGCGATGTTAGGATGAACTTTTGAAGCCTGACGCAGCGGGGGCGTGAGCGAACGAGTGCTTTCTCGGGGATTATCTCGACGAGATCAGGATGGACGTTGCCCACGACCATGAATAGCATCGAGGAAATGTCTGCGCCGACAAGTTGACGCACCAAATCGACATACTTGCCTCTGACGAGACGGCTGTTCATGTAAGTGCTGTCATCGACGACATGGACTAAGAAAACCCGGAAATGTAGAGCTTGCAGTCGTTTTAGATCCCGCCCGTTCATGCCTATAAGCGTCGTCGAGATCCTGATGCCATGGCCTGATGCGGAGGCATGCTCAACCATATCGGTGCAAGCTGGATTGAGCCAGGGTTCCGAATAGCCGGCGAAGCTGATATCGACAGTTGGTGGTACGCGCGCCAAACATTCTTGAAATCTTCAAAACGAAGATGCTTTGCATGCGACACGGCACGTTGCCGAACGGCAAATCGGTCCTGCGGACAATAAGAACATCCGATGACGCAGCCCGTGGTCGTCGTTACTTCCAGGACCCTGCCGTCGGGCATCGCCGAAACGGGATCTTCGATGTTCGTCGAATCGTTCACTTTCACGGCCCTCGGTGTCCAAAACAGGAGATCTCGATGTCGGCCGCGCGATTGGCGTCCCTCATGCGGGTCACTCACCATCATCACAAACTAATGGGGCATAAGCGCGACGCTCTGGGCGGAATCGCAACCGCGGAAGACATTCACTTGCTTTCCTTCGCCGCCCTGATTGAAGTCAAAGCAGAGCTATGCGGGTGCCGAAGAATTGATCTAGGTTACCTCGTTTTGACTACGCGAGAGTCTTTTCCCGACGACCTGTCAATGGATGATATTGGCCGTTAATGTCTAATCCACCGCAACAAGCGTTGATCCTGCGTGGCCGCGACTGTCGATCAATCGACGGGCCAAAAGGATGTTTGGCCCTTGCGCAACGTAGGGTCGAGCTACGTGACTAAAATCTTGCAATCTGACCCTAGGTGCGACTCGAGCATCCTCGAACGATCAGAATGCAATCGCGTTCCGAGAGAGCGACTTTAGCCGCCGAAGCTTTACTGGTGGGCTAGGCGGTCGGCATTGGTCGCGTGCAATTCCGACGCGAACCCGGAATTCCGGAAGAAAAATTCGTCAACTTAGAAATTCACACGAGTGCGCCGGCAACTCATACTCGTGTTGGCAAGCGGGCTTATTCGGGATCAAGCGGCTCATCCCAGCGGTGGCAAGCGTCAGCCCAGCATATCTCGACCGTTGCTCAACAACCGTAACGTCATCGCACTGTGGGCGGGTGAAGGGGACTACTCACACTTCATTTTGAGCCGCAATGTTGGTCGCTGGGAGTGTCGCGAGACGTGCGGCGAGCGCCCCACATTGGTTACCAATGTCGGGTATTGCTCTGATTTCCCAGACGACCGCACGCGAGTGAGCCCGCGGCGGGCAGACGGCGCGAAGCAGTCCTCGACTACAAACCGGTAAGCGCTTCATGCGTGTTGGAGACCCGACCCCGGGGTCAAAGAGTATCTGGTAGAGTCGACAGACCTTGTGAGTGCTCTCTCCGATCACCTCAGGGTGATGAATCCTCGTTCGGCGAGGCAATTTAGCACCCGGTCAGCCAAGTGTTCTGGGCGCTCGCCTGATGCCTTCAAATGGAGTTCCGGCGTGCTTGGCGCTTCGTACGGCGCATCGATGCCGGTGAAGTTCTTGATCTGGCCTGACTTTGCCTTGGAATAAAGACCCTTTGGGTCGCGTCGGATGCATTCTTCTATCGGGGTGTCCACAAAGACCTCGACGAATTCGCGGTTCCCGACCAGACTGCGCACCATGTTCCGGTCAGCCTTGTAGGGAGAAATGAACGAGCAGATGACGATCAGTCCGGCTTCGAGCATCAGACGTGCCGCCTCGCCAGCACGGCGAATATTCTCAACGCGATCTTCCTCAGTGAACTCGAGATCACGGTTGAGCCCCTGACGCAGGTTGTCGCCATCCAGCAGCATCGAGTGATGCGACATTGCGAACAGCTTCTGGTCGACGATATTGGCAATCGTCGACTTGCCAGAGCCGGAAAGGCCGGTGAACCAGATGACGCACGGCTTCTGATGCATGAGCGCGGAACGCTCCCGCTTCCCAATCGACTGCGGTTGCTGGACGATGTTGGTCGTGCGCCGGCGCGAGAATTCGATCATCCCCGCGCCAACAGTGCGGTTGGTAGAGAGGTCGATTACGATGAGCGATCCCGTCCGCCGGTTGATACGGTAGGGATCGAACGTTGCAGGCAGGACAGTAGCCAAATTGCAGAAGCCGATCTCATTAAGACCCAACGTGGTCGCCGCGACCTGCTTGCGTGTGTTGACGTCGACCTTGTATTTGATGCAGCTGATGCTGCCGGAAGTGATCGATTGCGTGCCAATCCGGAATGCATAGGAACGACCCGGCACCATTGGCTCCTGGTCCATCCAGATCAGATGAGCGGCAAACTGATGGGCGATTTCAGGCCGGTGGGTCGGGCTCGCCAGGACATCGCCGCGGCTGACGTCGATCTCATCCTCGAGCGTGATCGTCACGGCTTCGCCCGCTCCGGCGACCGCAAGGTCACCATCGTAGGTCACAATCCGCTTGACGCGTGAGCTCAGCCCCGAGACTGCGACGATTATTTCATCACCAACCGAGATGCTCCCGGAGGCGATCGTGCCCGCATACCCTCGGAAATCCAGACTTGGCCGGTTCACCCACTGTACCGGAAAACGGAAAGGTAGATCCGTCGTCTCGGATTCTATGTGGATAGTTTCGAGGTGATCAAGCAGGGACTGGCCCTGATACCAATCGGTGTTGCGGGATCGCTTGGTGATGTTGTCGCCGTACCTGGCGGAGATCGGAAGTGGAGTGATCGACGCAAAGCCGAGCTCCGAAGCAAAGGAGACATAGTCGTTCACGATGCCGTCAAAGATATCCTTTCGGTAGTCAACGAGATCTATCTTGTTCACGGCGAGCATGACGTGCCGGATACCCAACAGCGAGCAGATGAAGGAGTGGCGCTTGGTTTGCGCAAGGACCCCTTTGCGCGCATCGATCAAGATGATCGCGAGCTGCGCGTTGGAGGCGCCGGTCGCCATATTGCGTGTATATTGTTCGTGGCCTGGTGTATCGGCGACTACGAATGATCGGTGCGACGTGGTGAAAAACCGATGGGCGACATCGATGGTAATACCTTGTTGGCGCTCAGCCTCGAGACCGTCGACAAGCAGGGCAAAGTCTATGTCGCCGCCCGTTGTACCGTGCTTGGCGCTGTCCCGGGCAAGCGCACGCAGCTGGTCCTGATAGATCATCTTGCTGTCGTGCAGGAGTCGGCCAATCAACGTTGATTTTCCGTCATCGACCGAGCCACAGGTGATGAAGCGCAATTGGTCCTTGCTGTCAGCCTCGCCGACGCACGGGCTGGCTTCCATATCCATCAAAAGTATCCTTCTCGTTTCTTCTTCTCCATTGAAGCTGTCTCATCCGTGTCGATGAGGCGCCCCTGGCGCTCCGAAACTGTCGCAACCTGCATTTCGGCGACAATGTCCTCGATCGTGGTCGCCTCCGATTCGATGGCGCCGCTCAGGGGGTAGCACCCAAGTGTACGAAAGCGGATTCTCCGCATCTGCGGGGTCTCGCTCTGCAAGAGCGGGAGCCGCTCGTCGTCCACCATGATCAGGGTACCGTCCCGATGCACTACCGGTCGCCATCTTGCGAAGTAGAGAGGCACGACGGGGATCTTCTCGAACATGATGTATTCCCAGATTTCGAGCTCCGTCCAATTCGACATCGCGAACACTCTCATGGTTTCGCCTTGACGAATGCGGGTGTTGAACAGGTTCCAAAGTTCGGGCCGTTGGTTACGCGGGTCCCAGACGTGTCCTACCGAGCGGAACGAAAATATGCGCTCCTTGGCGCGGCTTTTCTCCTCGTCCCGCCGCGCCCCGCCGAATGCCGCATCGAATCCGTACAGGTCAAGGGCCTGCTTGAGCGCGTCGGTCTTCATAACCTGCGTATGGAGCGCGGAGCCGGAATCGATAGGATTGATACCGCGCGCGATGCCGTCCTTGTTCACGTGGACGATCAGATCGACCCCCATGCGTTTTGCCGTCTCGTCGCGAAAGGTAATCATTTCGCGGAATTTCCACGTCGTATCAATATGCATCAACGGAAAAGGCAGCTTCGCCGGATAGAACGCCTTCATCGCCAGGTGGAGCATGACGCTCGAATCTTTACCAATTGAATAGAGCATCACCGGGCTTTTGAACGCGGCGACAGCTTCCCGCATGATTTCAATCGTCTCGGCCTCGAGCCGACGCAAATGGCGGGGCAGCGTATGCGTTTCCAATCTGATCATAACCTTCGCGTCCATATTGAACATGTTCGAGATATACCCCAGCGACGAAGTTGCCCTGCCGGTGTTCACGCCATATTTCAGGGCTTTTGTACGAGGTCAGTGATCGCTTAGCTTCGATGAAGCAGGATTGTGTGCTCCGCCGCGGAATGTAATCGATGGTCGATTCAAAGCCAGAGATCCGCGGCGCCATCCCCAAAGGGGACAAAATTGTGGGAACGAGCCGTGGACTGGAGATCGCAGACTGACTGACGATCGTTCGATTTTTTGTTGATGTCTCAACATCAAACGAGCTAACCGTGGCGCAAAGCCGTTGCGCCTGGGCGGGGGCAGTGCGATCGGTCCATCTTGCTGAAGGGGAAGGCATGATCATCTACATGCCTTTCGCGCTTGCAGGCGTCCTTGCCGCCAATCAAGAGCTAGTGAGGAGCCGGCAAAAAACCGCCTACGACCAGACTGACGCGACCACAATGACGTGTTCCTCGTAGCTTTCCCGACAGAAAACCTACCGTGTTGCTCAATTGCTAACGGTTTTCCTACCTGGCAGCACGGGAATTGGTGAAATCGATTGTTTGGATGGAATGCATTCACATTGCGGATCGCGACGGCATCTCCTGAGGTCTGGGTCTCAATCTCCTGCTCGCACTCGTTGCTCTAATCCCCATCGCGCCGCCTTTTAGCGGGCCTCATGGGCGGCAGACGTTTTTTGCCGGAACAGCTAACCGATCTCACGGCCACTCGACCCGTTACCGGGTTTTGGAGGTTCAAAGTCTAGATTGGCGTGTGAGCGATCTGCTTCTCAAGTCTGTAGGCCACGAAATTTGTCGATCTCTATCGCCTGGCACACAAAATCTCTAGCCGCGAAACAATGGCTGTCGCGAGGCCAAGTTTTTGTCACCCGCTCAGCCTTTGCGCAACTGTCTGTCCACGGGTCGGTCTGGCTACGCGTGGGCCCCAAGTCAACTACTAGCCGTGGCAATTGATTGAGGCGGGGGACACTGGCATGCAACATCGATCTTGCCACGTCGGACCTGATGGGTGTGCGGTCTTTCCGCGCGCAGTCATGAAATCCGATCTTTCCTGAAACACTATTGGACTCTGTTTGGGCTCGCAGACGCTCACATGCGCCGAAGATGTGAATGAGGGAGATCGTTGCCCGTTGCAAGAGACTGCAAGGATTCGGCAGAAAGCCATGGAGGCAGTCCGGAGCGGCTTAGACTGTTGGCGCCGAGCGCTTCGCCCGAAGAAGAGTGCCGACCGAATGCCCGTGTCAGATCGCGCCCTTGCGACTGGGAGTTCAGTTCAGATGAAGCCGGTCTGCGCGATAAGGATGACCGGATTACTGCATGACCGCTCAAGCTGACGAGCGTCCTATCGCCATCTGCGCGGTAATTCCGCTCTTTTTCTGCCAATGGCTGCTCCAGCCCTACCGCGCTGCATTTGTGCTGGTTGGCTTCCTCGGTGCGACAGCGGCCGACCTGTTCATGCCGATATACTCGGGCCATCTCGTCGACGCGTTGACCTCAGGTCCTTACCACAACTATTGGGCATCACGACGCTTGTTGATGTTAGATCAAAGCCGACACGAGTGTGTGAGAGACAAACACGCGCCGCGTCTTGTTCTGGCCGTGGCGCCAGCTCTCGCGGCGGAGCAGGACGGGGCACGTGCGATAGCCGTAGCGAACGCGTGCGTGACAGATCTTTCTCGTCCTCGAACTGCTTCAGCCGCCGCATCTCTGTCGGCAGCAGCCCGTCATACTTGGTCTTCCAATTGAAATAGGTCGCCTGGGTGATACCGGCCTTGCGGCAAATCTCCGCAACATGCCGTCGGCGCCCTGCTTGAGAAGAACGCCTTCTGGACGTCTGAAAACTTCGTGGCCTTCATCGCTCCTCTTCGCTCCTCCCAGCCTGGGAATCGCTGCGAAAAACGCTAGCCCGAAAATGCTCCACTTTGCCGGCCTCAGATCATCTTTGCAGCCTACGGTCGGGCCCGTTGAACCTAATCGCCCCGCCAGTGTTCCGGTCCAGGATCACCCTGAGCATGAGCACAAACGGCTTGAAGCGCACGTAGCGACAGGTTGTATGATCGCAGGAAATTGCAAATGGCCTCAGAGCCCTTCATCGAGGAGTATAAATGCTTCAATTCTCAAATGGAGACCCGCATCATTTGTTTGAAATGCGTGGTGAGGCCACTGGGGCGAGGTATTCGACTTCGTTGGCAGCATCGTAATGAATTTGACGGATCGAAGCGGCGTGCAGCACTGTTGTAGCTTTTGATGCGGCCGGGACTTTGCGCATGAGCGTTACTAGCGCAGCGGTGCGAGCGGTTGAGCTGAATGCCCCGTTAATCGCGAGCTCACAGGCCGGCGGCGTCTGTAGGACCGAAGAAGCGGGTGGTTATCTTCACGATGCAACTAGCGAGAATGAGTGATTGAGCGACGATCTCCATCTTGAAGAGAAAGTCATCGAGGCGCTACATTTTTACCGAGAGGCTCTTGCCGCTGCCGAGAAGTCTGAAACCGTGCAAGCGCTCGCACATCGAGCGCTCATGAACATGCTGCCCGAGCTCCGGCGCGCAGATCTCGAGGACCGACCTCCGTCAATACGGACCAAGCTGTTTGATGCCGGTGCGAAAGCGGTCGTTCGATTGAATGAGGCGCGGCAGGTCTTGGATGAGGCGACCGCAGGTTTAGAGGGAGCTCGCCAAGCCCTGGCGGCTCTCGAGGTGCAACTCGGATACACTCCAGATGTTGCGCCAGGAAATCGAATTTTGGTGACGGTTGAGCGAGCACTGGCGCGAACTGACGGAGAAGATCTGGATGGCTCGCGTCGCGAGCGGGCATCTGAAAGTTGAGCCCAATGTGGCGGGGTCTATCGCGTCCGTACGTCAATTTCTCCGCTCGACCGTTGGACAATGCGTTAGAAATCGACCCCGGAAATGTCGCCGCGATGGTCTGCCTCGCAGGTGCCAACACGGCGATGGCCGCGTCCTACTTGGCCGACGACAGGACCGTCCATCTGGGGGGCGCCCAGACGAGATTGGAAAAAGCGCTGTCCCTCGAGCCGGGCTCAGTTCTCCGCCCGGCGCCTTAGAAAGACTTTAGCGTCTCCGATGACCGTGCGCGCCGTCGGGGGCGGGCTAACCCAAGCCGCCGCGGCTGAGCTGTTCAACACCTCGCCGAAGACGGTGGCCAAATGGGTCAAGCGGTTCCGCGCAGAAGGTATTGAAGGGTTGCGCGATCGCTCCTCCAGACCCCATTCACGCCGAGCCAAACCCCGCCTGCCACATACGCAGCCGTCGAGGTGTTGCGCCGGCAGCGCCATACCGGCAAGCAGATCGCGGCCGGGGTCAAGGTCTCACCGGCCACCGTCAGCCGCATCCTGGAGCCAGCCGAGCCGGAACCCCGCTATGAGCGCAAAAGCCCAGGCGAGATCATTCACATCGACATCAAAAAGCTCGGGCGTTTCGAGCGTGTCGGACACCTTCACCGGCGATCCGAGTGGTCCGTACGAGAGCCGCGGCGCGGCTTGGGATTTCGTCCACGTCTGCATTGACGACCACTTTCGCGTCGCTTTCTCCGAGATCAAGCCCGACGAGACGGCGGACAGTGCTGTTCCGTTTCTCAAAGCAGCCGTGGCGTATTACAAAAGCCTCGGCGTCACCGTCACGCGCGTCATGACGGACAATGGCAGTTTCGATGGAGTCGAGACGGCGCGTATGATGAGCCGCTTCTATGCGGCGGCGCGGCTCTACGTCAACTTCTTGAGCACGCATTTATGATTTGGTTTCGGTCCGCGAGCCCATACGGGTCCGCAGCTCCATCGCTGTATCAGAGGCCGGACAGATGGCCGCATCCGATACGTGCCAATCTTCTTCAAAAACCGCTTGCATCTTGCGGGGCGTCCACAGGTGGGTTCACGCGCCAATCCACTCTACGCAGCTTCAATCTCACCCATACTTCAACTTCATGAACAAGATACCGCCGGCAAGCACCATCGTGATGGCGTTGGCGGCGACCAGCGGCGCGTCGCCAGAGAGCAGGCCGTAGATGAGCCAGAGCGCCAGGCCCAGCACCATGACCAGGAACATGCCAAGCGAGATGTCGCGCGCCGATCGAGTCTTCCAGACCTTGATGAACTGCGGCGCGTAGGCGACGGTGGTGCAGGTGGCGGCAGCAAAGCCGATCAGCTTAATCGCGAAGGGTTCCATGTCGGCTCTATAGCACGGATTCGGTGGTGATCATGGCTAAAGCCTTTTCTTTTCCGTTCCGATCGGAACGGAAAGGGCTCTAGGGTCTGGCTTTGACGCGTTTACGCGAGCCGGTATCCACTTCGCTCGAAAACGCTTGTAGCCGCAAGGAGCTGAGCGAGTGTTGTGAAGGACATTCGGCGCCAAACACGCCGGCACTACTCGGCGGAAGAGAAAATCCGCATTGTGCTGGAACGGCTGCGCGGTGAGGAGAATATCTCCGAACTGTGCCGCCGCGAGGGCATCGCAGCCTCGATGTACTACGGCTGGTCCAAGGAGTTCCTCGAAGCTGGCAAGCGCCGCCTGGCAGGCGACACGGCGCGCGCGGCGACTCATGCAGCATCTCCTTGTCGAGCGAGAGATCGGCGACGAGCTTCTTCAGCTGGATGGTAAGCGTAGCGCCGAGGCCCTTTTGAATGGCGCTTGACGCCTATTTTGTTCGCGTAGCGCGCGCCGCCGCGGTTTCCATGTGTCGGACAACGCGTTGACGGCGGGGCTTCCAGCGCCTCCCGGTCGACGACGTTGGGATCGAGCCTGTCATTCGGCCTGCAATATTGGCTCTGACTCATTTCTGATGAAGTGCGTCGGCGACTGTGGGTCTTCAACGGAGAATCGGCGCCATGCGGCAGGCTTTCGAATTTCATCGCTAGTACCGAGTGGTTTGGTCTTTGATGGCGTAAGTGATTCAGAGGATTCAATTATTCTGGCTGTTCGGTCAGAGGCTGCGGAGGCCCAATGCCCTTTGTGCGCGACAGCAACGCGCCGAGTCCATAGCCGATACATCCGGCACGTGGCCGAGTTGCCATCAGCGGGCAGAAAGGTGCCCCTCCGATTGCTCAAGCGGCGCTTCACATGTGAGGTGCCGTATTGTCGCCGTCGGATCTTCACCGAGCGGCTCGGAGAAGACGTCGTTCCGCTGCGACGGCGTCGGACGGCACGGCTCGAACACATCGTCCATCACCTGGGGTTGGCGCTCGGGGGCCGGCCGGCGGCAAGCTTCGCCAAGCGGCTCATGCTGCCTGTCAGCAACGATACCTTGCTGCTGGTCCGCCGGCGGAAGGCGATGCCGATGGATCCATTGCTTGTTGTGGGTATCGATGACTGGGCGTTCCCGACACCCAAGGGCTCCTGGTCGGCGCGATCGTTCGCGCTGCCGACGTCCAGGATCGCGACGGCGCGCCAGATGTCCTGTGCAGCATTCGCTACCGCTTCCCCTGGCTGCGCCATATCTTCGCCGATGGCGGCTATGCCGGCGAAAAGCTCAAGGCGGTGCTGGAAAAGATCGGCCGGTGGACTGTCGAGATCATCAAGCGCTCCGATGCCGCACAGGGCTTCGAGGTGCTTCCGCGCCGCTGGGCGGTCGAACGAACAATTTCGAGTCAGGCTCTTAGACCGGGGCGGTCAATTCGACCGGCTACTAATTTAGGTAGGTGCTCTGCTGTATTTCTCGACGATACAAATTGGTGGCACCTTGGGACTTTGACCTCTCAGGAGCAAGGTGGCCAGCCACAGTCTTCGAGGGGACTGGCCACCTTCGCTTGCGGCGCCACCTTACAAGGTAGCACAGGCCAACGGAATGCGCACATTCGAGCGGCACATCACGTCCCTGCGGTCGCAAGCGCTTGCGGTGCTTGCAGCCAATCAGGCCCGTGCGGCCGATCAGTCTTTGAGCCAAGTAGATCGCCAAGTCGCGACGTTTAATGCCAAGGAGGCTCAAGCGGTGCTGGGCATACTCGACGACTTGAAACCCAGCCTCGGGCCGGAAGAGGCGAGGAAGATCACTGCGCGCATACGCACGCTTCTAGAGTGGGACGTGTGAGTGCCAACCGATTTGGGTGCGACGCCTGCGAGACTCTCGCCAGCGAGTCGCGCCCGCGCTGCATGCGACCGGGGACTGATCGCCAAGTCACCGCCCTGTCTTGGTAGTTGCTCTAGGGCGTTCGTCCGGAAGATGATCCCCGTCAGCTTCTTCCGCCCCTTGAAGTTACCGGTGCGCGGTAGGGAGAGCGCTCATCGGTCCACTTTAAGGCGCCGAGTCGCGCTGCCGCTAACTTCACTGGCAGCGCGCGTGGTGGGGACAGCGTCGCTCGCATTGTCGACGCCGGCACAAGCCCCAGGGAGGAAATGCAAAATCCTGAATTGGATAACGTATGGAGGAGGGAGCGCGCCTTCGCCATCCGTAAGACCCGGTACTCCTAACGTGTAAAAGTAAAGACTTGAGCTGACAGCCGGTGCTTTGGCGCGGCAGGTGTCCGACAAAGATCTGATGTCCGACCTCATGCGGCCGGCAGCCATTTCTCCCTCGCCAAAGACCGCGCGTCAAGCCAGGTTTGCATCGGCGTCTTGCCGTAACACCAGCGGCCCTGATGTGGACGTGTCTCATTGTAAGCGGCAATCCACTCATCGAGATTGCCCTGCAGCGCGAGGACGCTCGGATAAATCTTCTTGCGGAACGCGACGCGGTAGGCCTCTTCGAGCACGGTGCGATGAAAACGCTCGACAATGCCGTTGGTCTGCGGGCTCTTGGTCTTGGTGCGGGTGTGATCGATGTCCTCGACGGCGAGATACAGTTCGTACTCGTGATGCTCCGGGTTGCCGCAATACTCTGTGCCGCGGTCGGTCAGGATCCGGCTGAACGGGATATCCTGCGCATCGAAGAACGGCACCACGCGGTCATTGAGCAGCTCTGCCGCCGTGATCGGCGTCTTGCGGTCATACAGCTTGGCGAACGCCACTTTGCTGTAGGTGTCAATGAAGGTCTGCTGATAGATCCGACCCACGCCCTTCATGTTGCCAACATAGAAGGTATCCTGCGCGCCGCAATAGCCGGGGCACTCGCTCTCGAGCTCGCCATGCGCCTCTTATTCGGACTTGGTGTTCTCCAGCACGACGAGTTGGGCCTCGGTCAACACCAGGCCGTCCTGGACCATCTTGGCCTCCAGCGCTGCCAGCCGTTTCTTGACGTTGGCAAGGTCATGACGCAGCCACACCGCGCGTACGCAAAATGGCGAGATCGACAGACCTTGGCGTCTCAGTTCGTTGCTCACCCGCACCTGGCCCCATGCTGCTTGCTCGATCGCCAGCTCCACCACCTCGGCCTCGATCTCAGGCGCTACACGGTTCTTCGGAATCGGTTTCTTGCGGCTGATCTCGGCCGGCGCCAGCTCACCGCCTTTGTCGTACAGTTCCTTGAACCGATAGAAGCTATCGCGGCTATAGCCCATCATTCGACAGGCTTGGCTGACATTGCCAAGCTGCTTCGCCAGTTCCAGCATGCCCACCTTCGCGCGAATGACCTTCTGCTCTTGTGTCATGGGACGTCTCCTGTGAGACGCTGCGGGCTGCGCGGGAGCTCCCGTTCGGGTCAGCGCTCCCGCTCGCCCGCAGCTCCGTTCCCTGCCAGTTTCGAACCATGCTGTAAGATTAAGTCGAAACTTCTACAATTTCTACCAGTGGCGCGACAGCGGATTGTGGCAATCGATCAACCACGCACTCCTGATGCTCGCGCGCAAGGCGATCGGCCGGGAGGCTTCGCCGACGGCTGGCGTGATCGACAGCCAATCGGTCAAGACCACGGAAGGTGGCGGCCCTCGCGGCTACGACGCGGGAAAGAAGATCAAGGGTCGAAGCGCCACATCGTCACCGACACCCAAGGGCTCCTGGTCGGCGCGATCGTTCATGCTGCCGACGTCCAGGATCGCGATGGCGCGCCAGATGTCCTGTGCAGCATTCGCTACCGCTTCCCCTGGCTGCGCCATATCTTCGCCGATGGCGGTTATGCCGGCGAAAAGCTCAAGGCGGTGCTGGAAAAAATCGGCCGGTGGACTGTCGAGATCATCAAGCGCTCCGATGCCGCACAGGGCTTCGAGGTGCTTACGCGCCGCTGGGTGGTCGAACGAACCTTTGCCTGGCTCGGCCGCAACCGCAGATTGGCCAAGGATTTCGAGCGAACCATCGAAAGCGCAACTGCCTGGCTCTTCCTCGCTTCCGTCCAACTCATGACAAGGCGCATCGCAGCGATAAAAACAGCAATGCAATTTTGAGTCAGGCTCTAAGAAGTCATCAAGGGCCTTCGAGGAATCCTCAAGCAAGGTCTTTATCCCTTTCGCGCATTCGTCGGTTACCTCGATCAGGGTGGCGGCAAGCCGAAACTTCCCGATCCAGCGCGAGCACCGTTCATAGGAGACGCTTTCGCGGTATGGGACAGGATCGTGGTCACGGCATCCCCTCACTGATCACTTGTACCAACAAGACTTCCGCGGCCTCTGCGGAAAGAAGGTTGGCGTGAGCAGCCTCGCCGTCATCCTCCGCAATCCACATCATTCGCATGCACGGACCCAAATCTTCGACCTTTGGGCGAGCTCAAGCTCTACAGTATGAAGGCTGCCTTCGACGAGATCATGGCGACTGCTGTCAAACGCCAGCATGAACTCCAACGCATTGTCGGAGATCTGCTCACCGCCGAGATCAACGAGAAGCAGGCCCGACCGATCAAATACCAGCTTACCATTGCCAAGCTGCCGCTTGCGAAGGACATCGCCGACTTCCAGTTCGACTGGCACGCCGATCAATCAGACGCTCCTCAATGATCTCGCCCGCGGCGGCTTCATCGCCCAGCAATGCAACGTCGTGCTGGCGGGCGGTACCGGGAACCGGCAAGTCCCATCTTGCCATCGCAATCGCCAGGAGCTGCGTCCGATCCGGCGCCCGGGGACCATTTTATAATGTCGTCGACCTCGTCAATCTACCCCAGATGGACTTCATCGTTCTGGACGAACTTGGATATCTTTCCTTCGCCCAGTCGGGGGCCAGCTTCTCTTCCACCTCGTGAGCCGGCTTTATGAGCACGCCTCCGTCGTTTTGACCACCAATCTCGTCTTTGGCGAATCGCCGAGCGTCTTCGGCGATGCCAAGATGACCACCGCGCTGCTCGACCGGTTGACCCACCACTGCGACATCGTTGAAACCGGCAATGACAGCTGGCGCTTCAAAACCCGAGACGACGATCAATCTACCCGGGCTCGTCTTGTCTCCGCTATTCCGGCCAGCTCCGAGATGGCGATCCGAGGTCCCAGTCCAATGCCGAATGACTCAAATGGATGTTCATGGCAGATAAAGCTCGCGCCAAACTCGGCCGCGCCTATCCAGCCACACCAAAATTGTCAAAATCGCCGTGATGAACCACTAGAATACCAATCGCGCGCAGCGCGGCAGCCGTCTTTGCGAGTCGCGTAACGGGCTTGACGGTGCCAATTTCATTGGTGCGCATGGCGTCGATTCGTTGCAGGAGCCGCGCGAAGCTGTTTACTTGTCTGTCCAGCAGAGTGATATCGACGTAGTCGCCCTGTTCGGTACTTAGCAGGTACTTTGGCACGGTTACGAGGGCGATGTTGGGGATGCCTTTTAAATAGAGCGGTTGGCCTTCGCCGAACTGAATGAGCGCGTTTGGGGCCGATACTCTCGGCGCTTGCGCGGCTGTGCGCCATTCTGATTCGACGAGCGCCCTCAGCTGCGGGTTGGAGGCATAGAGCAATTCGGGTTCAGGGTTGCCTGTCGGCCCGTAGCAGTGTTTTAGGGGGGGGCACAGCATTCTCGAGCGCCGAGGTGGTTCGATCACCGCGTCAAGGACGAGCACCCCCTGCCTGCACCGAGAGGCGGCGTCCAGCACAAAGTCGGCCTCCTCTCCAGCTACGAAGACGGCTGGAATGCTCTGGTAGGGCAATGTGAATGGTAAATTCTGTCCTCGGGCGTTGGGGGAGCTTATGCCACGCCAGGCGAATATCACCGCTTCGACACCAGCTCTGCGGGCACGCGCTAGACCGAGGCCGGCGAGTGTGGCGGGCAGTAGCGGTATAGTGGTCTTGCCCCACGCACGCGCCCGATCCCACGTCTTCACCACCGCACTAAACGGAAACTCATGGTTGCGGACCTCGAGGACAGCAATGCATCCGCGCGCTTTGGCGCATCGCGGTATTGCGCCACGCAATCTGTGCAATTGCTTCTCGGTCCCTCGGGGCCCGGTGGTCCCGGAGTAGGGAAAGACGGAAGAGATCGCTACGTCGCGTCCGTCGATCACAAGGCCCAGACCGTTCGGGTTTTCTGCAGTCATGCTCCAGCGATCGAAATGCAAGACGTCCTCGTGAACGCGCATACCGAAATCTACCCACTGCTGTTTGACGTGCTCAACAAGTTGATTATGCGGCTTTGAGCCGGAGAGTCGGGCGCCAAGGGACCCCAAGTACATCAGCTCGGCTCGGATGGTATCGTGGTCCGAGAGGAAAACCTCCATTCTGCGGTTTCCAGCGGCGAAAGAAGTACCCGGAAAGTAGGCGGGGGGAACGTCCGTACACGCCCCTTCCTTCCTCAAATCTCATTCTTGATTCTTCAGCCCTCCTTCGATTTAGCACCCAGGCATCCGGCCAGCACCATACGGTTCGCGTGCAGGATGATCGAGCATTCCCGTCAATAGGTGCGCCATGTCTCAGTTACTCCGAGCTCCCGGACAGCGCTTCGTTGCCTCTCGACGCGGTGGCGCCTCGCCAAGCCATCGGCGCGTTACTCGCGCCCCATTTCCGCCAACGGATCTTCCGTTACATCGCCGGCGACGGGAGGCTGGTCAAGGACTTGAGCGAACCGCCGTAAGAGGGCGGTTGTGCTTGGCGACATTTCCGCAACCGGGCCGGGTATATAGCATGAGACGAGATAGGCCCGGCGTCGTGCCTCAGAGTCGTCCAGTAGCAATGGCAACGTCTCGATTGCTCGTTCCGGCTCCAAGATCGCAATGATGGTCTGCCGGCGAGTGATTGCATTCAGGCGGTCAGACGCGAGAGAGCGGAACGGCTCGTCCTGCGTTAGAACGCGTGACCAGCGGTCCAGACGATCGCGGCGAATACCACCGCGATCGTTGACAAGCAGCGTCATCATACGAACGACCGCTTCGATGAAGCCGCCGGTTGTGATCGCCTTGAGTGCAAAGCAAACGTCAGGGCGCGACCGCAATTCTTCGAGTGTCGTTTGCCTCGTATTCACCTCGTAGCGACTACCAAAGTAGTCCTGCAAAGGAGTATTCCACATGCTGTGGAACACCAGCTCATAGATCGTGTCGCGCATGTCGCGCCAGAAGACGATCGTCCGTTCGATATGTTGCACATACAGCGCTTCCGCAACCAAGAATGGATTATCCGCTCTGGCCTTTGCTCGAGACCTAAGAACCTGCCCAGCTCGGGACTTGAGGCCGACGAGCATCGGGTTTTGCGAAGAGAGTAGCGCTCGCGACAAACGTTGCGGATGAAGAGTTCGACCGGCTTCGGCCGTCAGTTTCGTGACTGCAGCTCTAACGAATGGGCGGGCAACAGTGTGATAGACCTGTGCCTGAAGTTGCGATGCGCGGTCCACCGCGCCGAAAGGACGCTCGTCGCGATAATTGTCGTTAAATGCCAGGATGTCCTTGAAGCTGCGTTGGACTAGCTCTACGCTGTAGTCTTTTCGTCCATCATGTTCCTGAATATCCGTGACGCACATTTCGTAGAGCCCGGGCATCAACGCTTCGATCGCCTCAAGAGTGGTTGCGACTTGCTTAAACTCCCGATTGACAACTTTCGACGAGACGAAGATGCCGAGGTGCCCGACCTCATTATGCACCATATAGATAATGTGTTGGCCGCGGGCGCGGATTTCCTCTTCGTTCTCGTAAGCATCTGTAATCCAATTCAGAGCCTGCTGGGGTGGCGTAACGTTGTCGCCATGGCTGGCAAACACGATGATCGGTGCCCTGATCTGCTTGAGATCCACGTGCTGACGTTCTGATGCTAGATAGGCTTTGTTTTTGGCAAGTCGGTTTCCGATGAACAGGTTTTCCAGAATCCAGCAGATCTCGTTCTCGTGCAGCAGACAGAAGCTGGCCCACCACGTCTCTGTTGCAAGGAAGCTTTCGCGCGCTGTATCCACGTCGCGAAAAAGGTCGGTGTACTTTAGGAATAGTCGCTCGGGATTGAGCAATTCGAAATTGTGTATGAGATTTGCGCCGTCGAACATTCCCTTGCCAAGATCGCACAGAAACATTGGAATCCAGACTCCGCCGAATATGCCGGCAATGTAGCGGAAGGTGTTGTCGCCGATGTTCCCCGACACAGCTGACACCGGTGATCCATTGATGGTAATAGGGCCTGTCAAGTCAGGGTTTGTCGCGGCCATGACGAGGGTCGCCCAGCCAGCTTGGCAGTTGCCAATGATTGCGGGGAGAGGGGCACGCGGATGCCGGCGCATGACTTCCCGAACAAAGGCGGCTTCCGCATAGGCGACATCAGAGAGATGCTGATACGGCTCCGGCTCGCGGCGGAAGGACACCAGATAAACGGGATGACCTTCACGCAATGCGACGCCAACCTGACTATCCGCTGCGTGGGCCCCGACACCCGCGGTGTGTCCCGCACGGGGAGGGATGATAACAAAGGGCCGACGACGCGAGTAATCGACGGTAACGTCTTGTGGCGGGATCATGCGTAGCAATACGAAGTTGGATTTTACAGGAAGATCCCGTCCGTCCATAATCGTCTCGTACTCGTAGAAAAGGGCGGGTGGAGAGCCCGCCGCCTCATGTTCAAGGAAGATGTCGCCGCTCTCTCGGAGAACATCCATTAGCAATATGGTGCGCTCGCCGACGTCGCGGATGTATTCGCGCCAGGAAAGTTCAAACCGTCCGTCCTCTTGGAGGTTCAACAGATCTTTGGCCAGACGTTCGCCGCTTGCCAAAAACTCGGACAGGTGCAAGAAAGCCATCTCACAGCTGCGCTTGGCCCGCAGTGTCCACGCCATTTGCAATACGTTGATGGTCTTGGTACCCACCTCTATTGTGCGATCAGCGTAGATTCTGAATGGGCTCTGGTTGAGTTCAAGTTCAAGTTCAGCACGTTGCGCTTTCATCGACTCGGCCGCATTAGAGCGGTGGAAAGAGTCAGACATGGCTTGGCCTCCTCTGTTCTAGAGTATGCCCCGTAATGCTGTTCACGCTGTGGTGCCAGATTGTCTATCTATGGCCTGGTTCATCCGGCCAACTGCTCGCAAGCGAGTCAAAGTGCGACCTAAAGAGAAGCGGCGCTTAGGGGGAATTGTGCGAGCACGGTGCCTTTTCCACCACGTCCCCAAACCCTTTATCGTGCAAGGTGCATGCCAGGCGCATGGTCACTTAGGAGATTGGCCGAGCAGCTTCTGTTTTCGTGTTCTCTGCACGGCTTTTGGTGGGTTGAGAACCACGACCGTCAGAGATTGAACACTGTCTTGTCGGACAGCTGCCGTTTTACATTCCTTAGCGGGGCCTTGCAGGGGCTACTTCCGCCGATTAGCCTGCTCTGAGCGAGAATTCGGGGCTAGTAGCTCGTCACAGTGATTTTGACTCTTTGGTCGTGCCTGGATCGGCGCCCCGCAGTTTGGCGCGAGCTTTGTCTGTTGTGAACATCCAGTTGATACGGGCCCGAGCGTTGTTTCGTTGCCGCTCCCATGCTGCGATCTCGTTTCTAAGGCGTTTTGGATCGACGATCCGGCGGCCGAGACACTGCCCTTGGGAGGACGCCGATCTCGATCTCGACCATGTTTCTCGTCCGACAGGCCGTCACGATCAGTGAGTTTGATTATCACGTCGGTCAGCAGCGCCAGTGTCCAGGGCCTCCGGCCGCCGGGGGGGGGCGCATGCGGTCGCCACCAGCGGGGCTTCCTCCTTGCCGCTCAGGGCTCAATTCGACCCGGTACCGTACATTCATCGTTCGCCTCCCTGTCGGCGGGTCCAGACGAATCTATATGCAAGCTTGATTTCGACGAAATGGGGGGGCTCGCCGAAAGGTTGCATGCTTGCGACTATATCTTCGGGGGGACGGGACGAATCATGGCTGAGAGATCACGCCGCTCGAGGAAGCTGAAATGACCCGCCGTCTCCTCGCGCTCCACCAACTCCTCCGCCGACCTTTGCATCCGACGACGGGGAGCAGCCTCTCCATTGCTCCCTCATCCCGACTCAGCACAGCCCTAATGCAGTCAAATGTGTGCCGACCCTCCTCGGACTTCGAATATTGCGATATCTCTTTTGCCAGCTTGGCAATTGTGCCCCGTGAAGTCCGAACGTCGTCGACGACTCCCAGCAGAGTGTTACTTGTTGATACTTAGTGCGAAAAACGAATGTGGCTTGCAGCTGAGTCGCATGAACTCCGGTCGTGCATCAGAAAAGGTGCGAGCGCTAGATTCCGACTCATGTCGCGCACCACGTCGATATTTTCAGCGAAAACCAGTTGACGAGTCTGCCCGAGGATCTGCTGACGCGGTTGGGCGCTGATGCCAGCATAATTCTGACCGAAAATCCCTTTACGGAGCGAGTGCTGACGAATTTGGATATAGTTCTAGGGGCTAAGGATTACGTCGGTCCGACCGTCCAGCTTTCGCGCGAGGACGAAAGCGAGCTGTCCGCGACAGACGACAAGCAGGCCGAAGCTCTCACTGATGCGGTCGCAGGCTGGCTCAGGGGCAGCCCGAAGGAGGGCGACAGAGAGGTGCTGGCAGCCTGGCAGGTTTCTGCAGAAGAGCCGGGCGCCCGGGAATACGCGCTTTTCCTCGACAAGCTGTTGGAGTCCGTCAACTCTGATAATGAACAATTCCGGCAGTCGGTGGCCAATGATCTGCGACAGGCGGCGAAAAACCCGCAATTGCGCGCGCAGTACTTTCAACTGGCCCTTGACGCCAACCAGAGCTGCGAGGATCGCAGAACGTTAACCTGGAACGGCATGCAAACCGCACGGCTCATCGCGGACGTCGAGAACGGCCTCTACGACAACACGGCACGTCTTCCCGATCTCGTCCATCTGGGGCGCGTCATGTTCCGCCTGGACGCGCTGGAGGAGATCGCGCGCGAGAAGGCTCACTCGCTGCGCTCCGTCTACGACGTCGGAGACATCGACGCCATTGAGGTCTATCTTGCGTATCAGAACAAGCTTCGCGATCGGCTGGCACTGCAACATGTCGCGCCGGACATGCGCTACTTTGATGTCTCCGGCGTCACAGAGGCGGACGTTGGCAGTGCAGAAACATCCGTGCGGAATAAGGAGGCGGAGGAGTTCGCCGGCTATTTGGCGACGGACTGGCAGCCTTGGGACAATGTTGTGCGTCGCATCGCACCCGAAGACCATGCCGTGTCGCAGGAGCAGCTCATTGATGCGATGGGGCAAGAGTTTGACAGCCGACTGAACCAACAGCTCGCCGACAAAGGCCTGGTCGGGGTTGACGCTGAGCTCGTCGACGATGCCAAGCGGGAGTTGGGTGCCGCCGTTCGCAAGGAAATCGCCCGCGAGATTAAGGGCGGTCCCAGAGACAAGGTGCTCAACGATCACGGCTTCAATCTGTGAAGCTGCCTTCGGCTGCAGGAGGCTTAATTCCCGCTCCTCCTGGCGCCCCTTGCGGAAGATGTAGCTCGAGTGCGGGCATCACAGGTTTCTATTGCGCCGCCTGAAATGCCGCGCCCCCGGATCCGCAAAGCCCCATAACTACGCCGGATAATGAATATGGCTGCACGGTGTGCTCCCGCACGAATTTCGACCGGAGACAAGAGTGACCATCCGCGGATTGGACTGCACGGCCAGAGCATAATAGCATCAGCGCGTGTTCGTCATCACATCGGGAGTTGGCGGCACACGAAGGAAAATGCTGCGTCAGCGATTGTGATCTGCTTCTCTTTACGAGCAAGATGCACGATCGCGAGCCTCGCGAACTGCCCCCCGGGCGCGCCTTTGCATTAATATGCGCAGCTCGCCCACGAATTAGTTTGACGGCATGACCGTCCAGGGCAACTGCTTCGGTGGATGCGAGCCGCAGATGAGCAGCTAATCGCGCGCTAGGGAAACTTATCGGATAATGCAAGCCAGCTTTTGGAACGCTTTCGTCGATCTCATGCCGTCCCGCAGTCTAATTCAGGTATCCACAAGCTACCATCACGGGCGGTTAGCTGAATTCGGCGATCGAAGGGCATAGTTCAGTACGTAACGTACAGAACCGTGCCCCGGGGAATGTCTTGGGTTCCGTTAAATTTCTGAAGAGGTCGGCGCTGCCCACCTTGAGCCGGTAGGCTCGGGGTGCTGATTCCACAAAGGAAGCAACGTAATCAGCAGCAGATCATAATGTGACGGAGCACCACGTTTCCGGTGTTATCCGGTGGTAGTCTGCGATCCCCTCCACATTATTCCCCCGTCGTTAAAGGGGGTCGATCCAGGCAACAACGCTCTGGTCCTGTTTCCACGATTGTCAATCGGCATTGGACTGGGCCCCCGGATGGCATCCAATCGGCCCACGCCGAAACACATCCACGATGGCCGCTTTGCCGATCATGACGGGCTTTCGAGGCGTTCCAACGCCAGGCGTTTTGTTTCCAGATTCCCCTGAGCGTAGTGGTTTGTGGTGTCGAGGCTGACATGGCCGAGCCAGCTTCGGATCACCGTGACGTCAACGCCTGCCGCCACCAGATGCACCGCCGTCGTATGACGGAAGCTATGAGGCGTTACGAGCTTCGAAGTCAGGCTCGGTGTGATCTTCGCTGCCGCTTCGACGTATTGCGCTAGTAGCGGCACCCGACGCCGAGCGGGACACCATATCGATTAACGAAGATGGGCTCGTCGTCGGTCCTCGGCTGTTGCATGAGCTGCGATCTTAGCAACGACACGGTTTCTGGCCAAAGAGGGCTCAGCGGTTCCTTTCGTCCCTTGCCGTAAAGACGCACGCAGGTTGGCGATTCGAACCGGATTGCCCGCGGGCAAACATCGAGCGCCTCCTGGATACGCGCGCCGGCATTATAGAGGAAGGAGAAGAGCGCGTGGTCGCGTTGCCCCTCGATCGTCGAGCGATCGGGCGGGGCCAGAATGGCGTTCACTTCCGCGGGCTGCAGATAGCACGGCGCGTGGATCGGTGCTTTCTCTATGGGCACGTGCAGAACCTGGGTGCATTGCTCGATAGCCGTCGGCTCACGATCAGCCACGAAGCGGAGAAGCTACGCAATGCGGACAGGCGACAGTTGCGCGTGCCGATCGTATCTCCGCGTTCTTGCTCGGTGTATTACAGGAAGGCCTTGACCTCGAAGGCTGTCAGGTCGCCCAGTGTGAGCTGGGCTGCCGGCCGGTCTCAGCGTTGAGCCACAAACCGGAGGAACAGGCGCCATGTGTCGCGGTAGGATCGAACGGTGTGCGCAGAGGCATTTCACTGCTGAACCATCCACTCGTAAAAGAAGGCATGAAGCTGCGCAATTTTGACATCTCGGTCCTCACGCGCGGCAATTCCCGGCCGATGGAGGCGGTGTTGGTCTACGTCGATCTGGACGGGTTCACCAAATACGTCGCTGACAACATCGACAAGAAGGCGGTTGACGTCGTGCGCAGCTTCCACGTCATCCGGTCGTAGTTCGACCAGGTAGTCTCCTCCGACTTCGGCGGCCGCAGGATCCGCTTCATCGGCGATTGCATCCACGTCCTTCTGATGGAGGGGACGGCTCATACGACCTACGAGCAGGAAATCGTCTCGACGCCGACGCTGTGCGCCGGCGCTCTCAGGGCAGCTTCGATCTTGCTCTCAAGCGAAGGCGAAAGTCGCCGGTCTGGGCCTGGCGATCGGTTACGAATTTGACCCGATGACCGTTACCTGCCTCGGCATGCAAGGTGACCGCGTGCGCTGCTCGGTCAGCCGCGGCGTTCTCGCCTCGGAAGCGGAGCAATGCCTGTGCAGCGGCGTCGAAACTGCGATCGGACCGGCCGCATATGACGCCGGCACCGATGCGGTTCAGGAAGCTCTTAGGCGAGACGCTCAAGCTCTCCGGCCTCGACTACGACACGGCCGCGGACTCGCTCGAAGCGGAGGGCGACAAGGTCGCGATGGACGCCGCGATAGCGGCTCCCGCAATGGCCAAGGCGGTCGAACAGCCATTCCGGCCTTTCAGCGAAATGCCGTGAATGCCGCCAAGCCCGCTTGAAATCATCAGCGGCGTATCGGCAGCGCATCATGCGCAGCCGATTGTGCTCGAGCGCGATCACGCCATCCTCGATGTGGCTCCGCCGGCCGTCTCCGGAGCGCCTGGGCCGACGTACAGGCTGCGCATCGACGAAGTCGGCATGCGGCGGTCCGCGAGCTCGAGCCGACGCTGTTGCCGGCGTGCTGCCCCCCATCGGCACATCAACTGCGACAGGCACCTTCTGCCTGTTCTGGGAGGAAGCCGAGCCCCTTTTGGTCACGGAAAGCTGACGCTTGTCGTTCATGCGGTCGCCCGGCGACAGCTCCGAGGGCCCCCTTTTGGCTGCCCGACAGCGCTCTTCTCGTGCCCAGAGCTCGAGCTCTGGCTGGCTGCTCGATGAACATGGCATCGAGCCCGCATGTGACCGTGTTTGGCAAATTGGCGCGCGAGGACGGCACGCATCTTCGCAAGAGCGGGCGCACACGCTTCTCGGGTTCTTTCGCACTAAGATATCCCTATGCTGTGGCCTTCCACCCTAGTTGCTGCGCAGGAACGGGCACCGCTTTGTCGGATAATGCATGACGTGCCAGCGCGACATCGACGATGCGATTGGCTAGCGCCGGAAAGCCCAAGCCCGCCGCGCGGGCGGCGAGCACATACGAAGCGCCCTGCCCGAGCGCGGCCATGGAATTGATTTCCAGCACAAACGGCTGTCCGGCGCGGTCCACGCGGATATCAACGCGGGCATAATCGCGGCAGAAGCACGCGCGGAACGTCGCGACTGAAATGTCGCGTAGCCGCTTTGCGAGGTCCTCGTCCACGAGGGCCGGACATATTTTCTCGGGTTCGGCCGCAGCGCGATGCGCCTTGTCCTCCCAGGTGATCAGGCGAATGGGCCGGTCGGCGAAATCATGCTCTACCAACGGCAGGGTCTCGATCCCTTCGTTGCCGAGCAATGCGACGCAGATTTCGCGGCCGTCGATGTACTCTTCGACCAGCGCGTCCTGATCGTATTGCGCAACGATCGCCTCCACGGCAGGCTTCAACAGAGCCGGGTCGCGCACGAGCTGCAGACCAAAGCTCGTCGATTCGTGACGCGGCTTCACCACCACCGGAAACTGCAGCTCGCGGATCACCTCGGTGCCGTCCCGCATGACTTGGAAATTCGGCGTCGGGACGCCGGCGGCACGGATGAGCTCCTTGGTGATCACCTTGTCCAGGGCGAGCGCGTGGCCGAGAGGGCTCGACCCGGTGTACGGAACGCCTCCCATCTCAAGCATGGCCGGAACATGCGTGTAGCGGCACTCTCCCTGAATTCCGTAGGCCATGTTAAATACGATGCCTGACGGCCGCCCCTGGCGATCCGGCGGCATGAACCGCTCCAGCGTGGCGAGCAGGGTTTTGTCACCTTCGCAAAGGAGGGTTTCATGCCCTCCGTCGCGCAGGGCCGCCATCACGCTTTCGACGGCGTTGCGCCCGTATTTCTCGGGACATACCTGTCCGAACCGGTTGATCACTCCCAAACAATCGCTGTTCCAAACGACAGCTATGCGCATGTCAGACTCCAATTGATATTCCAAGTCATCACTTGCTCCGACCACCGCGGGGCGGCATCCGCTTCTCAACCAGGGGTCCTCGAACGAACGGGTTCATGCCTTCGAACAAGCGAACGTCAAGATACCTGTTGATCAGCAGTATGCTGCCGGCAAGCGCCAGCACCATTTCGGGGAATCGGAGAAAGAAGTTGAACGTGCCCGGCAGCTTGATCAAGCTCACGATCAGGACGGCCGCGATCACCGCCATCAGCATCCGCCAGAGGGCCTCTGCCAAACCGTCCTGGTCGAGCACCTTAGCGAAGCTCTCGCAGGTCAGGCACAGCGCGATAACAGGAAACAGGGAAATCTCACGCAGCCATGCGATATTCCACCAACTTCCGATGATCAAGGGGACGAACAGACACGCCGCGGCGAGACTCAACAGCACGCCGAGGCGCGAGTAGTTGTGATTGGTCGTGAGCAGCCGGCGAAGCGCGACCATGACCACAAGCACCACTAGAACGAACGCGAGGCTGATCGGGATACCCAGGATATCGAACCCCATCGCCAGAAGGATGGGGCGAAAGAAGCTGAGGACCCTCACGCCGAGTGTTAGCCGGAAAACCGCGACGATCACGGCGCCCAGCGCTACCAGCAGCACATTTTCGGCCGCGGCGTGAAAATGTGCAGGCACGTCGGCAAGCGAGAAAAGGCCTGTCGTCACGGCGGCGGTCGGGAAGACCGGAATCTTGGCGAGCGCGATCCCGACCGGAAGCGCGAACAAGAAGACCAAGAGCCAATCGGTCGTAGCTATCGCGCCCGTCGACTCGGGTGGGGTGGTCGATTTTTCGATCACTGGAACGTTCCCGCCGTTCCGTCACGCCGGGGGTCGGCCGCCCCCGTCACGCCGCCGTCCGGGGAGAACTGCAGCGCGTGCACGGCCGCCATGGCGTAGCTGTGGCGTGACCGGATGACGGGCTCGCGTCCGCTCGCCAGGAGGCTACTCAGCAAGGCGTCGTCCGCGGCCGGCCGCTCGATCCAGACCTTGCCGCCCACGAGCCCGTGCACGCGCGGCGCATCGACGGCCGAAACGATGTCACGGCCGTGATCGATCACGTCGCACGTGACCTGGAGAATGGCCGAGATGATGCGGCGGCTGCCGGCCGCGCCCAATGCAAGCAATGGCGTTGCGGCGGGGCCGCCCAACACTAGCGTCGGCGCGATGTTCGAGCGGGGCCGGCACCGCGGCGCGAGCGCATGAGCATGGGGTGTGCGCGGACAAGTGCAGAGATAATTGTTGTAGACAAAGCCGAGCGTGCGGTGCGCGACCTTCGCGCCGAATACAGATTGGATCGACTGAGTCAGGCTGACGATCATGCCGTGCTGGTCGCACGCCATCAGATGGGTTGTATCGCCGGGCTCTTCGGCGCAATCGGCCGTGAAGGCGAGCTTTCGCGAGCCAGCAATCGCGGCCGCAACCCGCCTTGCATGATCCCGACTCAGCGGGTCGCGCAAAGTTAGCGCGGGCTGCTGCGAGCTCATGTGCTCGCGTTCGCGGAACGCGGCCGACACGGCAAGGGCGAGCGCCTTGCGCCATCCGCTTTCCGATCTCGCAAAGCCGTGCTCCGCGAGCTCTTTCAACAGGTTGAACGCCATGAGGAGCTGCGGGCCGCCGTTCGGCGCCGGAGCACTGACGATCCGGCAGCCGGCGTACTCGACCGACAGCGGATCTGTCTCGACCGGCGGAGCGCAGGCTGAGAGGTCGGCCGCAGTGATGAGCCCGCCGCACGCCGCCATGTCCGCCGTGATCCGGCGGGCAATGGAGCCCTGGTAGAAATCCTCGATGCCGCGACGCACGAGCTCGCGGAGCGTGACCGCCAATGCGGGCTGGCGGAACGTCGAGCCGACGGGCGGCGGCCGGCCGTCCGCCAGGAACAACTCCGCCGCCGCGCCGGCGCGCAGACATTGGGCCACCCATCGGCACTGCCGATGCTGCAGCTGCGTGATGGGATAGCCATCTTCCGCGTTCCCGATCGCCGGCGCCAACACCTGGGCGCGACTGAGCACGCCATATTGGCGCTGCGCCCAGTCGGGAGTGGCGGGAGCCGACGGAACCGTGCAGGCGCGATGACCGCGGCGCTGCTGGACCGCCGTGATCGTCTCAAGCGATGCCGCCGCGGGTGCGCGCGACTGTCCGTCGATGATCCGGATTGATCCGTCGGTACGGCGCACGAGCATCGACGTCTGTCCACCCAGCCCGGACGCGCTCGGTTCGCAGACGGACAACGCCCACGCGGCGGCGACCGCCGCGTCCATGGCGTTGCCGCCCGCACGTAATGTGGCAAGCCCGGCTTGGGTGGCGAGCGGAAAGGCCGTCACCACCGCTGCCAGGCTTACCGGCTTGCGTCCCTCCGCGGGCGCAACGCCGCGGGGCTCTCGATCTGCGGCCAGCATCGCGAACGCTCCGGGTCAGGCTTCCGGCAAATCGTCGAGCCAGTAGGCGTCCTCAACATACGGGCGGGAGAAGATCTTGCCAATCTTGTCCGGATATTTGTTCTGGTGGTAGCGCATGTACACGCGGCCATCGTCGCCGAGGTCGAGAATTTCGATCTTCCCGGTATAATGCGACATGATGTACTTGAACGTTTTCTGGATCCCGCTCAGCCGCTGATTGGCCCCTTTGGCGATCTCGATGCCGCGGGCGAGCGGCACCTGAAAGTGCGACGCACCTTTCACTGGTCGCCCCTGGAACAGATAGTACGGCTGCACGCCGATCTCATGGCACTTGGCGAAGGTGTCGGCAATGATAGCGGGGTCGTCATTCACGTTCGCGAGCAGCACCGTCTGATTGAGGAACTGGACGCCATGCGCGCGCAGCCCGCGGATGCAATGCTCAGCTTCGGACGAGATTTCGCCCATGTGATCGAAGTGGGCGACGATGATCGGCGTCGTGCCCGCCTCGTGCATGCGCCGGAACAGATCAGCGAGGGTCGGATCCTCCAGCCGCTTGGGAGAGAAGGCCACCGTCTTGGTCCCGAAGCGGATGGAGGTCACATGCGGAATCGGCAGCAGGTGGTCGACGATCATTTCGAGCTTGGTGGTGCTTAGGATGAACGGATCGCCGCCCGAGAGCAGCACATTGTTCATCTCTGGATGGGCACCGATATAGCGAGCCACTTCAGCGAAATCCGGGGCGATCTCGTCCGAATCCTTGCCGACAATACGCTTGCGGAAGCAGTAACGGCAATATGATGCACAGCGATCGGTGACGAGCAGCAGTCCTGTCTGCGGGTATTTGTGTTGCAAGCCGGGCACAACGGTGTTGTCGTGCTCGCCGCTCGTGTCAAGGCTTCCGGGACTTTCGAGCTCCTTGAGCGAAGGCTCGACTATGTGTTTCAGCTGCTCGTAGTATCGGCTCTTTTGAATGTGCTCGCGATAGAACTTCGTGACGTGATATTGCGTGATGTCATTCGCCTGCAACTCATTTTCTGGGACGAAGCGCGCACCCTCTATGAAGTTCATGAGCGTAGCATCGGAGGGGACCTTCTTTTCCGACTGTACTCGTGCCTCGGATACAAGACCCTCTGCCCGTGACTCAAACATCAAGATACTCTCATCCTCTTATTAGACGGAGTTTAAGCTTAGCCCCCGCGCAGTGGATACTGCGATCGCCTCGAGTGAAACTCCGACGTTGTAGTAATGTCGGACAACCGCGTTTATGTCTAGGTATTTTTTCCTATTCGCGACTATACAAGTCTCGACGCTTGGTGACGCCTGGGAGTGCCGAGCCGGTCTACTCTCGGCGAAGCTTTCAATTACCCATAACTTTGACCACTCGGGCTGATCGGCGAAATCTTGAATCGTCTTCGAGGTCGGAGGAATGTGCCGCTTCATCATGGCCCCCGCCGGTGGATCTCCCATGTCATTCCCGCGGTCTGAAGCCGCCCAAGAAGTTACGGGATAATCCAGCCAGCGTCCTTCCAGGACGATCTACAGAGATACTGGCTTAGCTAGACTAGCTAGGCTCAGTTAGCCCATCAGCTCGCGCGGATTCTGAAAGCGGGAGAGATCGCCGATCTCGGCCAACACCCCCACAGCGATCCAAGTCTTGCCACCATCTGCGCTATTGCGCTTTCCGACGAAGATGTCGGCAGCGGCGCGCCCGCTCTTGCTCCCGCGCCGGCAGTACACCATCGTTTCAATCGTCCAGTTAGTCATGAGTCCCTCATGGCAGCAACACGACTTGATCGGAGCGGCGAAGCCGCGCCTTCTCTATAGCAATCTTGCACGCCGCTGGGAATGTCACCGCGGTATCCGTGACAAACTCATAATCCCGCAGAGTGATGCGGGTTGACACGATCCGGAATCGCCATTTGCGTCGCCCGCTTGGTTTCTTTCCGTGTTCGCGCTCCCACAGCGAAGTGTCAAAGCGCATGCCTGCCCTAACGACCGTACGTCCTAACTTGGAACGCCGACATGCCAGCGGCCACTGCGCTTGACACTGCTTTGCCGTCCAGCGCATCGCGCGCGATCTGCCCGCCATCGCGAGCTACGTCCCAAAGGTGAGGCTCATCCTTCGGCTGGTATCTGTCGGGCTCGCCGTCGATGGGTTGATGGGGGCCATAATAGCGCCTCGGGTCCTCGTAAAAGCGCAACGCGAGCTCCAAGTCGGCGACCCGATGAAGCAACACAGTCGCTTCCATCGCGATGAGGTCGGCTTCCGTCATCTTAGGTCGGTTGCACCTTCGTGTTCGTTCGGGAGCACCGTTTGATACTGGGATCGTGTTGTGCTCACGTGGTAGGCGATCAAACGGCCTTCCACTGCGCCTTTGTCGCAGATGAAGCCAAAAGTGAGCAAGTGACCGTCTCATGCTCTTGGACGGCTAGCCCGGCACTTCGACCCGGCGAACGATGTCAAGTAGAGCCGGTAAGTCTTCATGTTCTATTCCAGTCTCTCCCGCGCGATCATTGCCGACCAATCGCGCCCCCCAAGGGGCCGAAGAAGGCACGTCGCAGTTCGATGCTTGGCTCCGTCCACACGTCAGCGCCCCGCGGGCAAAGCTTGAGTGCCGCCGTTTCCGCATCCTCCAACCTCGCGTGCTTCGACGCAAAGGCCCATTTACCCGGCTTGGGCGTGCGCGCGTATTTGTGTACGTGGAACATGCGCCATCTCCGCAGTAAAATTAGCGCTTCGTTCTCGCCGTCCGCAACCTATGACAACTGGTAGTCAGCTCACCCCTTTGTTGTCGACGGACTGTTCATGCGCGCTTCAATCCCCGTGATCTTGGAATCCTCGCACATGTCAACTTTTGCAGGCCCTTGATCGTGACCGGGCGGAACACGACGCGCGCCGGACGGGGCGTCCATTGGCTGGGGTGGCCCTCCGCCCGCACAAGTTCATAGTTCAGCCACCCGCTGCTAGTCCGGCCGGTGCACTCCACGTCTCCCGCCAAACGTCGGCGTTTTTCTCAGAGCCTGACTCAAAATTGCATTGTTGCTTTTATCGCTGCGATGCGCCTTGTCATGAGTTGGACAGAGGCGAGGTAGAGCCAGGCAGTTGCGCTTTCGATGGTTCGCTCGAAGTCCTTGGCCAATCTGCGGTTGCGGCCGAGCCAGGCGAAGGTTCGTTCGACCGCCCAGCGGCGCGGAAGCACCTCGAAGCCCTGTGCGGCATCGGAGCGCTTGATGATCTCGACAGTCCACCGGCCGATCTTTTCCAGCACCGCCTTGAGCTTTTCGCCGGCATAGCCGCCATCGGCAAAGATATGGCGCAGCCAGGGGAAGCGGTCGCGAATGCTGCACAGACATCTGGCGCGCCATAGCTCCATTTCGGGCGCCGCCCGCGCTTGGCCCGCACAGGAAGCAACCTCTCCAGCACGCCCCATTCCGCATCCGTCAAGTCGCTTGGCAAACGCAGCTCCTCTCGGACAAACTGTGCCCGGGTGATATCAGTCCACATTCTCGATGCCTTTGATGCTTCGCAACACCGATGGAATAAGAACTCGCTGATATCACTCAACTTATTTTTCGGTCGGGCACTCAGCGTAGCCGATGAAAGTTTCGCCGTGCCGCCGGATGGTAGGCTCGGTCATGTTGAGCCGCAGCGCTAGGCCTTCTTTGAGGGCATCACGTTTGGCAACATCCGCGCGGCGGCGATAGAGCTTTGGGTTACCAAACTCGCATGGGCCGTCAGCGGCGTGCTGGAACCAACTCGCGCCGCGAAAGCAGTTCTAGCACGACGAGTTTTCGATGCGCAGCCGCAGCCACCACGAAATGAAGAAGTTTCACCGCACCTTCGAGAAGTAGGCGAACGACGCAGGCAACGTGCAAGACAAAATGCATGACACGACCGACTTCATGACTGAGGGCCATCGGTCTACGTTGCAAACCATCGTCGTGCGTTCGAACCACGACCACCACTTTGGACGCGTGGCTGAACACGGCGAAGAATGAGCGCGACCCGGAGAACGCGCGCTATTACTAGCTCCTCAGCATCAGATCTTGAAGGCCATCGAAGACGGGGACCGGGACTTCAATACAGTGTGATGCACACAGCAATGACAGTAGAAATATTAGCTGGTTCCAAGTTGTGCCCGCCACAATCGAGCGTAAGCACCTTCAGCTGCCAGCAGATCAGGATGCGTTCCTTCCGCAACAACCCGTCCATTGTCCAAGACCACGATCTTGTCGGCCTCGCAAATGGTGCTCAGTCGATGAGAGATGGCGATGATGATCTTACCGGCCCGACGCAATTCCTCAACCGCCCCTACGACAAGCGCCTCGGCGACCGAATCGAGAGAGGAGGTCGCCTCGTCGAGGATCAGGATTTCCGGGTCCCGGTACAGGGCGCGAGCCAGGGCTAGACGCTGCTTCTCGCCGCCGGACAGGCGTACGCCGTTCTCGCCCAGATAGGCCTGGAAGCCACCGGGCCAGCGGTCGACCACCGATCGCAGCCCTATTTGATCGCAGATCTTCACGATCTTCTCGATGTCCGGCTCAGACTCACCAAGGGCGATGTTATCGATCACCGAGCCGGAGAACACGTCGACCGACTGCGGTACCGCAGCGACAATTTTACGCAGGGATTCAGTCGAGAAGTCCTGGAGGTCATGCGGGCCGATCCGGATACATCCACGCTCAAGCGGATAGAGATTCTGCACCAGCGCTGCAAGGGAGCTCTTGCCGGAGCCGCTTTTCCCCACCACGGCCGTCATCTCGCCTCGGCGGAAGGTGATGCTGAGATCCTGGAAAAGCTCAGGCTGCGCGCCATGGCGAAACGTGACGTTCTCCAGGCAGATATCGCCAAGTTCGGACTTGGTGGCATCGATGCTGCCACCGCTTGCCGGCTCCAGGTCGAAGATCTCGAACAGGCGATCCGCGGCGATAAACGCATCCTGAGCGATCCGATTGGTTTGGATCAGGCTGGCAACCGGCCGGGTAATATAGCCAAGCAGCGTATAGCAGGACAGTAGTTCGCCGGGCGTGACGCTCTGATCGAGGACAAGCGTCGTACCGAACCACATAAGCACGACGGTGAATAGGCTTGAGAGGAGGGTTGAGGCATTGTCTCCGAAGACCGAGATAAGGCCGGCGCTATAGACGGAGTGTAGCATCTTGATGAAGCGGGTCTCCATCTTAAGATTGGCCAGGCTCTCTATACCGAATGTCTTGATCGTGGAGACCGCTCCTAGTGATTCAACCAATTGCGCTTCCAGATCGGCGGCATTTTCCATAATGGTGCGCTGGCGCTTCCTATTCAGCCAATTGATGGTCCAATAGACCGCCAAGTATAGTGGGATAGAGGTCGCCACGACCAAGGCGATCTTCCACGAGTAGACGAACATCAGCCCGAACGAGAACAGTATCACGAGCACGTTAACCACCATGGTGATCGAGACTTCGTTCAGGAAGCTTCTGATCCTCATTGCGTCGTTCATACGGGAGACGATTTCACCTATACGCATGCTGTCGAAAAACTTCTGGGGCAGGCCCAGGACGTGATTGTAATAACCGAGGATCAAGCAGACATCGATCTTCTGTCCCGTTTGCAGGAGAAGCCGATTTCTGACGAGATTGATCAGAGTCTGCGGCAGCAGGATCAGCAACATGGCGACACTCATCAGGTTGAGTAGGTTGTGGTTGCCCGCTGCGATCACATGATCGACGATCTTCTGGACGTAGATAGCCGTCGAGAGGCCAAGGATCGTCGTCACCAGTGACCCGATGAGAGCCTGCGCCATCAGCTCCCTATGTGGCGCAAGCAGACGGGCGAAGCGGACGAAGGACGAGGTGGTCTCGTCGCGGCGCTGGAATATGTCTGCCGGAACCAAAAGCACTAAGACGCCAGTCCATTGCATCTTAAATTCTTGGTGCGACAACTTGCGGATTTCGCCATAGGCCGGGTCCATGACGATGATCGACCGGCGGTCGATCGCCTGTATGACGACGAAGTGGTGTAGGACCTCCTTAACGACTAAATGCGCGATGGCGGGCTTGGGAATCTTGTAAAGGCTGTCGAACCCACCCTTCACCCCTTTGGCGATGAAGCCTAGCTGTTGAGCCGCTTGCATGAGGCCCGACACCGTGGTGCCGGAGCGGCCGGTCGACGCATACTGGCGGATGCGTGACAATGGCAGCTTGTAGCCATAGAAAGCTGCGACGGAAGCAAGACTGGCGGCTCCGCAATCCGTGGCGTCGCGCTGTTTGTACTTGATGACGTTACGCGACATTGACGCTCACTCTTTCTGAAGAGGAAGAATTAACCGCCTGCAAGGAGCGGATTGAGCCAATCGTCGACCTCATTGTAGAAGAGTTGGAGGAGGCTGCGGTCGGCCACGAGGAAGCGGGCTCGCACAGTCATGCCTTTTTTCAACTGACCGATGACCCCGTTCTTGAGCGTGAGATGACTGGCAGAGAGCGCGCAGCGGACCTTAAAGATCGGGTTTTTATCGTGGAGGGTGAAGTCCTGGGCCACGTTGAGCACTGTCGCCTCTAGAACGCCCCATTGATTGTAGTTGAAGGCATCCACCTGGAGCCGCACTGACTGGCCGGTTCGCACGAAGCCAATGTCGTTGGGGGAGACGTAGATCTCTGCCACCAGTTCGCCATCCGGCGAGACGCGAGCGACAGTTTGCCCCGCCTGGACGTAGCCACCAGGGGTGAGGCCGGAGAATTGCTCTAGAGCACCGGACACGGGAGCTCGAATCCGGGTCAGATCTCGTTCGTTCTCGAGCTGATGCAAGCTGGCAGTGAGTTCCTTCAAGCGCAGGTTCGTGTCGAAGAGCTGTTGGTTCCACTCGGCGGCTTTGCGACGGGCGAGGATCTCGCCTTTGACCTCAATGCTCTGGAGAGCGAAAGCCCGTTCGTCGACCACCTTTGCGGGCGCTGCAGCAACGGAGAGCAGCCGCTTGGCGCGCTCGAGTTCTGCCGCGGCGTTACTGCGGGCATATTCATTCTCCCGCAGCAGGTTCAGAAAATGCAGCCGCTCGGCCGTGGCGGACTCGGTCAGCAGCTGGATCGGGTCCTTGGCTTCTGTTCCGGAGGAGATTAGGGTCTCGAGGTCACGGGCTAGATCGCCCTTGGCGCGAATTTCGCCTGTAACTGCTCTGAGCTTCTCCTCAACCACCGCGGCATCGAGGGTGAGGATCTCTTGCCCCAGGGCAACCACATCGTTCTCAACGGCAAGGATACGCGAAATGCGCCCTGAGACGGGCGCGATCAGGGGAGTCTTCTCGATGGTGGGACGAATGGTGCCGGCGCTTTGAACAGAGACCGTTACGGTAATGAGTGGCAACGCCAGCAATGCGGCGACTACAGAAAGCACAATGATCTTGTAAATGAGAAAAGATCGTCCTGATTGCCGGGAGAGGATGCTCTCGGCCGTATAGCTCACAATTTCAGGAGGAAGTAAGATGTTGGTCATTGTTCGATTATGTCACAAGGTTTGCGATCGTTAATTTGGTAGCGAAACTGCCAGTCTGCACCATGCGACGTCAGGCGGTTGCGCATCTAACTCGCTTCAGATGCAAGTGCGGCGGATGACAGCTGCCACGCAGCCATAGCCGCGAGTGCAGTTGCGAGAACTACTCCCTCCGAAAGGTTCAGATGCTTCTTCAACTGTTAATTCAGCCACATCTCAGGCTTCGAGGCTCCCCTCTTTCCAGATGGTAAGCACCATCAGCGATGCCGATCGGCGGGCTTCGGCCTCCGCCGCCGGTCGAGATTAGTCATCTTTTGGTCGCGAGCAAGATCGGCCTTCGCGCGAATCTGACCTCTACGAGGGCATAAGAATAAGCCTGCCAGCGAACGCGAGTTACGATCGCGTCTCTGGCAGGCTCGTAGTCAGTTTACATCAAACCTCTGTCCCCGGCGGGGGGCAGGGGATTGGCTCAATGGTGATACCGCCACCCGGCGACGGCTTAAAAATGATACATTTGTCGCCTCCCGAAGTTGAACATGCTTCTTCGAGAGTCAGTTCAGTTACATCATAGTCGGACATGTCGCTTTTCATTTCTTGACTCCTTTTCCATGAGGACGGTCAGCGACCGCTGCCGTCACGAATGACGTCTTCAATGTTCGTGCCAGTTGCACAGGGGAAATCCAAAAGCCGGTCTTTTATTTTGTTCAGTGACTTGGCTGAGCGCGTGGTAGCAAACTCTGAATGATCGTGTTGCGAACGCGACAAATCGACAAAGATAACGCCAAAACGACATATCTCGCACGGCCCGATTGCTCACCGGTTGTCGTGCTATAAGGACCGAGCAGTTCGGACAACATCCTTGCTCATCCCAAGGCGCTCGGCAGGCGAGAAGTGGGAGTTATCATTCGCCGAACTGAAGAGTTGGCGCGGCGCCCCTTCCATCCAAAGCTCGGATTCTTTGTCGATCGCGTCCCGAACAAATTGCCGCAGGGCCGGCAAGCCGGACTGCAAGTCGCGCAGTTTATGAAGCAACAGATCCGCATGGAGCATGCGGGAATGGAGGTCGTCCGGCAGACCGCGTGGTTCTCATTGAAGATACCAGAGAGCTTCAATGTAAAGCGCCGAACCTCGTTGCGCTGCGCACCCGGGACGGCGTGGTCTCTCTATCAGATCTTGTCCGCGCCTCGCTGCGACTACGGCCTGATCGCATTCCGATCGGGGAGGTACGCGGAGCCGAAGCTCTCGACCTCCTGAAGGCCTGGGGGACAGGGTCGCGGTTGTCGGTAGGTTGAACAATGCTCTGCGCCGTCTCGGATCCGGCTGGGCGGTGTTTGTGGAGGCGCAGCGCCATACAGCGGGCGCGTACCCCCCGAACAATTTCCCGACTTAGCATCCGCTCTGGTCGACGCCGAGCGAAAGGCACAATTTGAAGAGGAGGGCGCTCACTACGAGTCGAGCTACTATCTGACTTTCCTCTATCTACCGCCAGCTGAGAGCAACGCGGCCACAGAACGCCTGCTCTATGAGGGCGGCCAGCGGACGGTTGGCGAAGATTCGCGCGAGACGCTGAGCGGATTTCTCGATCGCACCGATCACGTTCTCAAGCTTGTGGAAGGGTTCATGCCGGAATGCGGCTGGCTCGATGGCGAGGCCACCCTAACCTACCTGCATCCCACCATCTCGACTAAACAGCACCGGGTCCGTGTGCCCGAGATTCCCATGTATCTCGATGCCTTGCTCGCCGATCAGCCGCTAACCGGCGGGCTCGGGCCGATGCTGGGTGAAGCCCACATCCGCGTTCTGACCGTGGTCGGATTTCCAAGCGCTACGACGCCTGGAATTCTGGACGATCTGAACCGCTTGACGTTCCCCATATCGCTGGTCGACCCGGGCCATCATGCTCGATAAGGCCGACGCGACAAGGCTCCTCACAAAAATCCGGCGTCAGTGGTTTGCCAAGCGCAAGTCGATCGCGGCGATACTGAAAGAGGTGATGACCAACTAGGCGTCGGCTCTTCTTGATACCGATGCGAACAATAAGGCGATCGATGCTGATGCGGCCCTTCAGGAATTGGGCTCGGATCAGATCGGAGAAGCCTTTGTCACTGCTACCGTTACGGTCTGGGATATCAATCCGCGCGCCGCCGACGAAAAGCTGCGTCTGGTCGAAAAGGTGATCCAGGGCCCCGATTTCACCTGCATGACGGAAACCGTCAATGCGGTCGAGGCCTGACTCGGCAGCCTGCCCGGACACGTCTACGCCAATGTCCGCCAGCCGCCGATTTCGACGCTTAATCTGGCTCATATGGTCCCACTATCTGCCGTATGGGCTGGGGAGGTGAGGGACCATCACTTCAAGGCGCCGCCGCTGTTCTTTGGGAAGGCTGAGGGATCAACCCCGTTTCGGTTTCGCTGCATGTCGGGGACGTCGGGCACACTCTTATTTTAGGGCCGACCGGCGCCGGTAAGTCCGTTCTCCCGGCGATGATGGCCTTGCAGTTCCGCCGCTATCCTGGGGCACAGATCTTCGCCTTCGACTTTGGCGCCTCGATCAGGGCGGCGGCCATCGCAATGAGCGGCGACTGGCATGATCTTGGCGGTGCGGTCGCCGGAGAATCGTCCGAATCTGTTGCGCTGCAACCGCTCGCCAAAATCCATGAGGTCTCCGAACGTGGTTGGGCGGCCGACTGGATTGCCTCGATTCTGTCCCGCGAGCGGGTCGAGGTCACGCCCGAGGTCAGAGAGCACATTTGGTCCGCGCTCACGTCCCTCGCTTCGGCGCCCGCTCCTGAGCGCACTCTCACGGGACTATCGGTGCTCGTTCAGTCCAATATGGTGAAGCGGGCGCTACAGCCCTATTGCCTTGGCGGTCCATATGATCGCTTGCTCGATGCTGAAAGCGAACACCTCGGCGGCTCCTCCGTCCAGGTGTTTGAGACCGATGGGCTGATCGGGACCGCTGCTGCCCCTGCCGTCCTTTCCTATCTGTTTCATCGAAATGAGGACCGCTTTGACGGCCGACCGACCCTGCTCGTCATTGATGAGGGTTGGCTCGCCCTCGATGACGCCCATTTTGCCGGGCAACTCCGCGAATGGCTTAAGACACTTCGCAAGAAGAACGCCTCGGTTGTCTTTGCGCCCCCAGTCGCTTGCGGACATTGACGGCTCACCCATTGCGCCCGCGATCATCGGAAGCTGTCCGACCCGAATCCTGCTGCCAAACGACCGCGCCATCGAGCCGCAGATAACGGCAATTTATCGTCGCTTTGGGCTCAATGACCGGCAGATCGAGATTCTTGCTCGCGCAACACCGAAGCGCGACTACTACTGCCAGTCCCGGCGGGGCAATCGCCTGTTCGACTGGGCCTCGGCGAGGTTGCGCTCGCTTTCACAGCCAGCTCCTCGAAGGCCGATCAAGGCTTTTTGACCAAGTCCTAGCCGAGCACGGCCGGGAGAATTTCGTGACGGGTTGGAAGGCGCGCGAGCTCGCCTGGGTCTGCGACCTTATTCCGCAACTTGCAACGGCAGGGAGCCTCTGATGCGACGTCTAACTCAGCTCTTAACGGCGGGCTTGTTTGCTGCTGCCATTCTCCAAGTGCCAGGAGAGGCCAGCGCACAGTGGATCGTATTCGATCCGCAAAATGTGTTGACCGCAGCCCGCGAATTGCAACAGATGAACAACCAGATCACATTGCTGCAAAACCAGGCGCTGATGTTGATCAACCAAGCCAAAAATCTGGCAAGTCTGCCATATTCTTCGTTGCAACAGCTAGAGCAGCCGATCCAGCGTACCCAGCAGTTGCTCGGCCAAGCGCAACGCATCGCCTATGATGTGCAGCAGATTGACCACGCGTTCTCATCCGCCTACGCACCGGCTTCTTCGAGCCAGCCGGCCCAGGCGCTGATCGCAAATGCGCAAACACGCTGGCAGAACGCTGTGGCTGGCCGGCCTACAGGACGTCATGCGCGTGCAGGCGACCGTGGTCGGCAATCTCGGCGCCAACCGTGCCCAGATGTCGGCCCTCGTAAGTGCGAGCCAGGGCGCCAGCGGTGCGCTGCAGGCAAGCCAAGCCGGCAATCAGTTGCGCTTCAAAACCAGCAGCTCGCGGATCTCACCGCGGCAATCGCCGCGCAGGGGCGTGCTCAGACTTTGGAGCAGGCACAACGAGCGGCTGCCCAGGATCAGGGCAGAGAGCAGCTCAGGCGGTTCCTGACGCAGGGACAAGGCTACCAGTCCACAGCTGTGCAGATGTTTCACCGATGTCGAAGAACACAATCGAACGAATTCCGGATGATATTGGCGGTGACGCTTGCTGTCCTGGTTGTTGTGGCTTGCGCAATCAGGCTGCGCGGCGACCAAGATGATGCTTTGTCCGAAGCGTCTATCGCGCAAGGGTCGGCTGACCCGACTGCCGCAAAGCTTGAGCAATGTCGGTCCGTCCAATACGAGCAGAAAGATGCTCTGGTCGCGTGCCGGATGCTCTGGGACGAGAAGCGCCACGACTTCTTCGGCTCTCGCCGCGGATCCCTAGGCTGGTATTAGCGAAACTAATCGCGACGCATCTTCGCCTTTGCGCGGCAAGGATGAGAGCCGTCTGCCGTCCCCCTATCCCTCCATTCCCGACAATGACGAGTGAACGATGAGCGGTACTGGCGTCATCGACCAATTCCTGGAGACCTTTACCCGATATATCGACTCCGGCTTCGGGCTGACGGGAGGCGAAGTCGGATACCTCGCGACCACGTTAGCGGCGATCGACATCGCGCTCGCCGGCCTGTTCTGGTCCTGGGCGCGGATGAAGAGATCATCGCCCGACTTGCCAAAAAAACCATGTTCGTCGGTGTGTTCGCATACCTCATCGGCAACTGGAATAGCCTGGCACGGATCGTATTCGAGAGCTTCGCCGGACTTGGATTGAAAGCGTCCGGAGCCGGCCTTTCCTCAGTGGACTTTTTCAGGCCAGGAAAGATCGCTCAGGTCGGTCTGGATGCCGGTCGACCGATCCTTGAATCGATCTCGGGCCTCATGGGCTATGTCAGCTTCTTCGAAAACTTCGTTCAGATCACGGTCCTGTTGTTCGCCTGGATCGTGGTGCTGCTCGCCTTCTTCATCCTGGCAATCCAGCTGTTCGTCACCCTGATAGCGGCCGCAGGAGAGTCCACACCCACGGCAAGAATGAGCGCATGCTTGGGAGTATTTAAAGTCATTTCATTCGCTCGTTTCGACCAGAATATCACCCCTCAAGCATCCTGAATGCCCCCGTTCGCTCTTGCCGCGACCGTGCCGGACACCTTGCTGATTAAAAGAGAAAGGCAAGAAGCGGTCGCCGACCGCTGTGCCGAATCGACCGGAGCTTCCTTTAGCCGTATGAACAGATGTTCTGCCATGTCTAGGATGTCTAGCAGGAGTTCAGGTCGCAGCCCGTTAAGTGACACCGCAGCGGACCTATTGAGAGGAGCGCATTGTGCAGGTCTTGAGGAAAGCAGACTTCAAGTGTCCGCGCTGCTGTCCCGCCCTATCGAGGCTGCAGATATCGCTTCTCCGACGTGTCCAGTTCATCATATCTCAATAATTCGAATATCTCAGTGAGCGGTGCGATATGAGATGCAATGATCGCAACGCTTTCTTGGGCTACGATGGCGTCGCAGACACTGCGCATTGCAGCTGCTGCAGCTTGCATGGAGTGATTGGCCCAAACGACCGTGGAGATGTGCGCGTATCGATAGGCGGAGACTGGTGTTCGGTAGTATGCCGTCGGAACGATCACAACAGGAAGCCTGCTCTCCCACGCGGTGGCGAACGGAAGTACCTCGTCCGCGCTACTCTTTCGTGAGTGAATTAGGACAGCATCCGCCCGCGTCGGCATAAGCGTGGGCACGAACGATAGCTTCGTTCAGGCCGTGACCCGGCGATCAGCGCTTCGGTCCTGGCGACGAGAATAATAGTTTCGCCGCGACATCCTTCACAGCCCGCAGACGGCCGAAGAACTCATCGATAACGGCGAGCGGATGCCGCTCTCCAATGAGCGAGTTCAGCTTCGGAAAGCAGCTGTCCTCGAGGCAGACGCCCGCCGCTCCAGCCTGACGAAGCTTGCGAGCGAGAAAGGCGCGCATTGTTGAAATTGCCGAAGCAGCTATCCCCGTCAACGAGCACGGGCAGCTCAGTAGAGTCAACAATGCGTTCGACGCTCCCGACGAGCTGGCTCCATGACGCTTCGTTGGCATCCCGAAAGCCGAGCGAGCTGGCAATCGACAAACTGGCCGCCCAGAGCCCCTTGAAGCCAGATCGCTCGGCGTTTCGAGCCGATAGGCCATCATGCGCCTCCATCAGAAACGAGAGCTCACCGTTCGAGCAGATCTCGGCGCGAAGCTCTTCGACCGGCGACCGCCGCGTGGCTTGATGGTTTGCGGCGAGCCGATGGGCTTGTGCCTGGTACGGCATGTACAAATCTTGAAAAGCCGAGCTTTGATTGACGCAAAGTCGCTGTTCATATCCGTGTGTGTTGACAGCGCTCAATGACCAGCTTTGGTAGTTTATCTGGACGTAAAGGGCTTGCATGATTGCCACGTATTGACGTGAAATCAAGTCATCCTAGGTCATGAGCGTTGATCGCCACTCTGGCGCGACGAGAAGCAAGTGAAGGGGTGATATCCGCTTCACACAGATTTGACTTACACATTGAGCCTACGATTGTCGTAATGCTGTTGTTGCGTTTACGACAGATAGCGAGAGCTCTTCGATATGGCCCGCTTGAGATGGCAGGCTCGCGAGAGTAAAGTCACCAGTTCCGACGAACTTGCTCTGATTCGGCTTGAGTTCGCCTGGGCGAGTGAATGGTATGGCATTTGCTGATGCCGTTCCTGTTCTCTCAAGCCCAGGAGAAGGTCATGTCGGATGTCGATGAGAGAGTGGTTGTGCTATCGCAGCGGGAAGTAGAGTGTTTGCGATGGGTCGAGAACGGGAAATCATCTTGGGCAATCGGGGTCATCCTGAACGTCAGCGATAACACCGTCAACTTTCATATCAAGAATGCGATGCGAAAGCTCGATGCGAGCACCCGGACCCAGGCCGTCGTCAAAGCGCGACGGTTGAGCCTTATATAAGCCGCGGCTTGCGGGGGCGCCAATAAGCCCATGGATTGCTGTGGCGAAAATGCTAAGCGTTCCGCGCTAGCAGCTGTAACTCGATGAAAAAGGCGCCGGTACGATGAACATCGCGTGCTTGCAGGTCGTCGCTTATCGCAATGGCAAGGCCCAACGCTGACGAGCGAGCCCGCGGGGGCCGTCGGCGTAACATGCTCTCCAAAAAGCTGGATGGTGAGCAGGGCCCCGATGTCTGTTCCCTACTGGTCGCGTATGAGTCACCGGGGGAAGTCCGGGGATCGGAGCGGCGCAAGTCCCGAGGTCTTGGCCAGCCAAAAGCGGCCTGCACAGCGTGTGGCGAAAATGACCGTCGGCAGTCCCATTTCCAAGCGCGCTGCTAGTAGACGTTTCCGGAATGCCATAGCTTGCACTTTTAACCGAGTTCAGGCGGCTCTGAGGAAGCATTGACAGACTAGCGAGCGCTCTTCGCGGGCCACCATGCGGTGCTCGAGTTTTAGGACATTCGGTGCGACGTGTGCCGTGCATTCAGCCGGATTACCACCGCAGCACGCGAAAGTTCTTCGCGTCATCGGAATCTTTGTTGTTCGAATATCGGAGCGAAATCCCGATAGAAAGCGACGGGATCGGAGCCGCATGGTTTTTGCCGTTGCTCTTGATGGCCAACAAACTCGTAGATCACACATGTTCACTATGGAGGTGCCAAAGTGGCAATGGGTATTGTGCAGTGGTTCAACTCGTCCAAGGGTTACGGATTCATCAGGCCCGAGGATGGTCGCGCCGATGTCTTTGTGCACTTGAGCGCGGTAGCAAAGGCCGGTTACACCGCTCTGAAAGAGGGAGCTCGGGTAAGTTATGAGCTCAAGGAGGGGCGACTCCCGCATTGATGCCGCGCAAAAGCAGAGCCGGGGCGGATTTCTTGTGCGAACGGCTGGAAGGACGGCAGGTATGCCGGAATTTTGAGAAATTGTTGGGTGCTTACGTCGTTACAACAATATGCGGATCGTCGCTCGTCCGAGCACTGCCGGCATGTTTGACACTGAATCCTGTTTGGCAGTCATTCCGCGGGAGCCTTACCTGGTCCGATTTCCGTTTCATCGTCGCTCTTGATGGCCATGACTGGCGGCGAGCAGGCTCCCCTCTTCCATGAATCAAATTTCGGAACATGGTCCGTTGCGGGCCTAAACCGGCCAAGGGAGTGAGTACGTCTTCAGCTGCGTGAATCCGCGCATCGCCTCGAGAACGCCCTCCTTATAGTCGAGCCCAGATTGCTTGATCCCCCCCGAAGGGCGTCATTTCGGTCCGATAACCGGGGACTTCCCATACGTTCACGTTTCCTACGTCGAGACCATTGATCAGTCTGGGGACATGATCAATCCTGTTCGAGCAAACTGCTGCGGAAAGTCCAAACTTGGTCGCGTTTCGCGATTGATATGATCTGGTCGATCTCGTTTGGGCAACGGATGATTGGCAGCACGGGGCCGAATGTTTCTTCGACAACAAGTTCGGAGGTCGCTCGAACATGATCCAGGAGCGTAGGTGGATAAATTGCGCCGAGAGGCCGACTGCCGAGTAAGCAGACCGCACGATCATCGATCGCGCCGGCAACACGTCGAGCGATAAGTTGAGCGGCCTCTTGGCTGATCACGTCCCGACGTCCACGAAGGAGTCGCTGGGGTCGCCGGTCATGAGCTGCCGCATATAATGGAGCGCACGGTCCGTAAAATCGTCCGCGATAGTTTCGGCTGCTAAAGCGCGCTTGACGGCTGTGCATCGTTGCCCCGAATTCTTGATTGCACCTTGGACAGCCAAATGCGCGGCCCGTTCGGGATCAGCATCCTCAAGAACGATGATTGGGTCGTTCTCTCCGAGCTCGAGTATGAGCTTTCCGGTATCCGGCTCGTTCGGCAATGTATCGCCCGACGCAAACTGACCCTGTAGATGTTACCAGCTCCGCGTCCGGGTGGTGAACATAGCAGCTTCCAGCAACTCCGGAGTTCCTGTGAGTGTTGAGAGCATCTCCTCTGGCAGCCCCTGGTCAAACAGGATCCTGCCAAGCGCCAGGGCAGTTAGTGGAGCTCGCTCGGACGGGTTTAGTACCACGCGGTTGTTTGTCGCAATGGCCGGAGCGAGTTTATGGCTGACAATATTGAATGGAGTGATTGCCGAGATCATACCGACAAGAGGCCTACGCATGGAAAAGATGCCTCGCTTGTGAGGCGTTGTGTCGACGTCGCATGGACAAATCTCGCCCTCGCTCTGAATCATTGCGTTGGCAGCAAAAGACCAGACGTCATATGCGCGTTTGGTTTCATGCAGCGCGTCTTTCAGGCAGAGACCAGTCTCCGACGTAATGAGCCGAGCAAGGTGATCTTGATCCCGTCTTACCGCGTTTGCGGTCCCGGAGGAGAATATCTGTCCGTTCGCGTCGGGTCAGCTGGGGGCGAGTGCGCGCCGCTGCCTGAAACGCTCAGGACATGTTCCGGTCGTGCCTGCGACACTTTGCCTACCAGCATCCCCGTGAAAGGATTCCTCACTTCGATCATCAGGTTCAAATGGGAAGGCGAACCTGCTATGAGCATCGGATGATAGTCTTGGTGTATATCAGGCATGGGATAGCTCAAGCAGGATGCAACGTTGAGATTGCCGGATTGTGCCGCGGCTTCGTGGGCGACAGATGCACTGGCCGGCAGCCATGCCGTCGGAGCGGTTCTTCGATGGTAAGTCGCTTTGGATGCGACTGCCAATGCAGACAAGGCGCAGGACCGCAAGTCTGGAATAAGGTGGCTTCGTGCACCATATCCGTCTACCCTGCCGTAGCTGGCTTGCGGGTGTGGAGCGCTCGCTGGAATGTGGTCTTGTTCTAAAGGGGCGAATATCGGGAGGTGACGCGGGGAAGCGGTGAGGAATGCTGCCGATTGACCTTGCAAACTACGAAGTGAGGCCCACGCGTCCTCAGGCATTGCTGCGTGACAGCTATGACATGATCTGACCGTTTACAAAGGGCGGTCGCGCGATACCCGCAGGCTGAGGCGACGGCGTCGGGAGATGATGTTCGCGAGGTCGAGAGCTGACCACCTGTAGAAATATAGCCCTCGTTGTTCAGCGCCACGTGGATCAGATTGTTTGGGCGTCCGTAGCCGATGGTCGAGAGAGCGCCCATGTGTATTAGGGCGCTGCCATCTCCATCCAGTGGCAGGATCGATTTCGCGGGCGCTGCAAGCGCGAGCCCGCCGCGACTGCGCCACAATGTCCCAGGGCGCCCTGGACATAGAAATTCAGTGGAGCATCCCGGACCCGGAACAGCTCACGAGAGATAAATCTGGACGTAGAAACAATGAGGGCATCTGAATCGATCCGCTTGCAAATCGTCTCGATGACGTCTCCGACACTGAGGTGCTATCGGTTATGCTTGCGGTCGTTTTACTGCGTTGCCACTGGATAACTGCGCACTCCGAAAAAGCAGCGCAAACGGCGCGCCTTTGCGAAATAATTCGTCGCTGCGCGCGATTGCGTGATCTACTCCGGAACCAGTGCCATCGAAGTCGCACCACTCAATAGAGAGCAGTCTAGGACGGCCGCTGTTTAGGCTCCCATAATCGTGTGTTGTGGCTCGTCGGCAGGCTCATCGGGTGGCCGCGGACGGATAGGAGGAGCAGGACCGGTCTTTCGCTGAACATTAAGAGTGACGTCAGCGGGTTGATGATATTTCCGAAACCGGAGTTCTTAAGCGCCACGACCAGACAGCACCGCACCCGCGGCTAAGGCAACTGCAAAGCCTTCATTGGCAGCAGGGATCGCCACCGAGCCGCTTCATCGAACAGGTCAGGGGACTCCGGAGAAGAGACTGTACCAGCCGTCCGGAGCTTCGACGATGGGCATCGGTCGGAATCGCCATGTCGCACTCACGAGATTAATGAAGAGCAGCCCACGAGGCTCGATCATGTGCAGCGCGGCCACCCGTTCTGCATGCCCGTCGTCCTGCGTCAGGCGGGCGTCGATCAGCAGGCCGTGGCGGTTCTCCATCAACTCGTGTCCGATGAAGCGCAGCTTTGTCTCCTTGCCTCTGCCCCTGCGGTACAGCCTGGCGTCTGGATCGGTGGTCGAAGCATGGATGTAGTTCGAGCGTTTCTGGCCATGAAAGTCCGCATCGGCATTGCGCCCGCCGCCTGGCGCCGGCGGCTCGCCGGAGCCGTCCTTCGGCTTGACGCTCTTCATCGGGGCCCAGGTCTCGATCAGCGTGCCATCGACCGAGAAATGATCGCTCGACAGAAGCCTATTCACCTTTGGGCTGCGGCAGCACCTTGGCCGCGATGTTGCCTTCCAGCAGCCGGTCGCGGTTCTTCGAGAACACCGAATGGTCCCAGACCGCGTCGTCAACGCCGATTGCCACGAACAGCGGAACAGCACATCGTATCCACCCGCTCTATCAAATGCCGCTCCGAGCGGAGCGAATAAAACTCCCACAACAGGATAGACCGCAGCAACTTTTTTGCCGGGATAGACGGTCGCCCAATCGGCGAATAGAGAGCGCAGCAAACTCGCGCTCCAGCGCCGACAGTCCGTCGTTCACAACCGTCGGGATCGCTCGTAGCGGATGATCACGCCGCACCCGCGCCTCCAGATCAACGTAGCTAAACAGCTCGTCGGTTCGATCGTCGCCGCCGCGCACGCACCGTCTCCGAATCCCGTCGGAGCCAATGAATCACGATCGCCGGTCGATGGTGAGTGCCTTTTTCAACGGCCTGCGAGATAGGGCCCGTTTTTGCGAACAGATCTCTATTGCATGCCGAATTTTCTGAGGCGCGAGGCTTGCCTTGATCAAGCACTTCTTGGTACGTCTCTGTCGGCTCGATCAATTGCAAACGCTAGCAGTTGACTGGCACGCAAAATGCAGATGTAAGGAAAGCCCGGCGCATTGAAGTTGAGCTTCATGCTAATCGTATTGCGAGATCCTAACTGGGCCGGAAATGCATTCATCGTCCGGCGCAAGTCGGTAAAATATTCGGCCGCTCGGGTGCGTGTAGCCGTGTTTGCGCGTTCACCGCTTCGTACGAGCATGTAATCTTGTGGCCTTCCCATAATCACGAGAGCCCTGATCCACGTCGAGGGCGTCGTGGCTAGTACAAGCTGTCGCAAATCCGACTTAAGTCGCAGTGCTTCAATTCGGTTGAGACTCATCAATCTCTTCCAAGTGCTTGTCTTGACGACTTAGTTTTCCCGAGGGCGCGGCTGGTACGACACTTGCTGTGCTCATTTCGTGCCTTGCAAAGTTCTCGGGGAAGCAGATGCTCAGCGTTCTTTACATCAATCGGGCTCCGGAGCTTGTCCGTACCGCCGCGCAACATCTCTCCAATCTCAGCGAGCAGCACGGCGGTGACCAGCATGAACGGCTTCGATCGGCTCGTGCTGAGAGGAGCGGTGGACTTGCGGGAATAGTTCGAGGGCGGCCGCGCGCTTCAAAGATCGCGTCTGCTCCGCCCCCCGGCTCGCTGCCGAACAGCTATGCGCCGCTGTTCGTGATACGGAAGAATTGATTGGCCATAGAGCTGACTCATCTTCGCTCGCAACCGGGTCATTGATGGTGGGAACAAGCAGCTGGAGCCGGGTATCAAGAAAATCTGCGTACCGCGGCGCAGGCGCCTGCCTAAGCCTTGAAGTCCCGATCTCGCCCCGCGCGCGATCGAACAATTGGCTGGTGCTTGCTGGGCGTAGCGGGAAGGCCAACAAGGCCAATCGACTTGCGACGAAATGTAGGGGAAGGCATTTCCCGCGCGATCCGCCACGATTTTATCGCCGACCGAAGCAATCTGGACACGGTAATGCATACTGGCCGGAATACGCCGGCGCCCCGATTTTTCCGATATCGGCAACGCGTGCATGTCTACCTGCGCCGACGGACCTTTCAAACCCTAGCTACCGCCACATTCGTGCGACTGCGTTGCGAGCTGGAGCATGTCAGAACCGCAACGAACCTCGTCTGAAACAGACCAAATCGAACGGCGCACAACGGCCTTTCGGCGCGTTCGCGTGAGGCGCCATATGAATCTCTTTAGCTTCGTCGAATGCGCTGATCAAACGCAATCTCTCAAAGCACTCACCTTCCCGGAGCCGCTTCGTCTACCGGGGTGTCCACCGCCTCTGGTAGCTACGAAGGTTCCGCCTGAGTGGTGCCGGCGCTATCTGGAACGCAAGTACTACGCCCTCGATCCGGTGGTCCGACGGACGCCGATGTTTGCGGGTCCGTTTCTATGGGACGAGCTCGCCAAAGGGCATCGATTGCAGGCATGTGAACAACGTGTACTACGGGAGGCGAGAGAGGCAGGCCTGAAGAATGGTGTCAGCGTGCCATTGTTTAGCCATCAGGGCGAATATCTGTGATATCATTCGCATCCCGCTTTGATTGTGCCGATCCTCAGAGGAATGTGAAGCATCTCAACGCGCTGGCCTGGCAATTCCATACTGCATTTGCGGAGATCGCGAGGCCCTCGGATAGTGGTCGAACAGAGTAAGCCTATCCGAGCGCGAGAAGGATTGCCTACGATGGGTGGCGGAGGGCAAATCCTCCTGGGAAATCGGGAAGATACTGAACGTGAGCGAGAATACGATCAATTTCCACATGAAGAACGCAGTACGCAAGCTCGGCACAGCGAACCGGACTCATGGTCTCGCAAAGGCGATTCGTCTAGGGCTCACTGAATTTGCCGAGCCTGCGTTGGCAACGCCGATGGTGGCCTAACTGGCGTCGCCTCCGCTCGCAGGACGCCGCCACACGAACGTCGCAAGCTGATCTGCGGAAGAAGCGAGCCGCGCGCTGGCGAAGTGACGGCAGGGAGCTCAACGTAGTTTTCGCGGCGACTAGGATCGCTAACGTGCGTTTCACAGTAAATCGGTCGCTCGCGGATAATCCAGGTCACACATCATCCAACCTTGCAGATCGCCTTGCAGCGTGCCTCGCAGGCATGACGGAACGTCCTCTGCTGTGATCACCGTACTTCAGGCCATCGGGGATTAAATGCGATAAGCTAGCAAGAAGCCCCAACCTCGCGGCGTTTGACCTGTTTACTGGCGCTGGATCAACGAAGCCGAAGCTTTTGCGCAGATCGGCAGTGACACACCTCGAACGTAGTTGTGGACCGGTCACACTGCGGCGCCCTCCCGCGTTCGGTGTCGCTCAGCACATAATCCGAGACGACCTGAACGGACATGAAATGCGTTAGAGCTGGCACTTCTAAAACATGGAGGCACCTAAGCGACCTTGCGCTCTTGAATTAATCAAGAAGGAGCCCCGACCCATAGGGCCGGGGCTCTCGATTGCTGTTTGGAGGTAAGGAGATCGTTACTTGAGAGCTACGGGCCAGATAAATTTGTAATTGACTCGCGCGGTCACGACGTCGAAATCTTGGCGGATGCGATCGTTCCCAAACGAGCCGCCACCGGCGGCGGTGAAGTTCACGTCGCTAGTCGGCATGAACACGTGGTCGTACTCGAGTCCAGCTGTCCAGTTGGGCGTCAAGTTGACCTCGAATCCGGCGCCAACGACGCCGCCCCAACGTGTGGTGTCCGCGCTCCCAAGCTGCGTGCCTGAAGCAACGGAGTTAACCTGATAGCTGCTGCCAACGATCGCAGTGCCCCCTTTCGCGTACAGCAGAACGTTGCTGACGGCATATCCGATCTGGCCAGTGATCAGGCCGAACGCATCGACCCTTGTCTGGTTCCTGTTGCTTGGAGAAGCAGTGCTGACATTGGAGCCGTTGAAATCGGTCCAGTTGCCCTGGCCTTCGACGCCAAGCACTGTCTGGCCGATCTGCCAGCGATAGCCGATCTGTCCACCCACCGTGCCGCCGCTTGCGTCGTGGGAGCCCTCAGGGGGCGTGCCTGCGAAATCCCACGAGTTATGGCTCGATCCCCAGCCGCCGTTGACACCAGCATAGAAGCCGCTCCAGTCGTAGAGTGCGAACGCGACCGGTGGGGCTGGCGCCTTGGTGTAAACGGGCTGTGGAGCGAGATCCGCAGCGATTGCAGGTGCCGCAGCGGTGATTGCGACGATGCTCGCAGTCATAAGCAACAAGTTCTTCATTTCGAGCTTCATTTCCTTTAGTGGCCCCCAGCCTCGCGCGTGATAGCAGCGCCAACGCGAATTGCTGTAACTGCGGCGCAACATTCGCTCTCAAAGAAACGACTTGATCCTGACGCTGCGTGAGGTTGTACGCTTGATTGTCGGAGAGCAATGAACGCATCGATCTGTACCAGACGCGCGCGCAAATTCCGACAATGCAGAAGGTGTCTGTGTGTCGAAGCTCGTTGATGAACGCCGGCCGCCCCCAATGCGGTTGCTTATGAATAAAGGATAGAGTGCGGCACGAGTGCATTTGGACCGGCAACGGCCACAAATGTGCTTTCCTCGAAGCTTTCGCATTCATCTGCGAGAGAATGGACCGGGGCGCGGCCGCGCAGTATTGCCAATCGGGCCATGGAGAGCTCCGCACTGTATTATCATGGCTTTAAGGTACCAAGGCGGCCGCGCGCTGAAACAATTCGCTGTACCGAGTCGGACTCATGTGGTGCTTTTCTGCGTGCGCAGCGGCGAACGTCAGAGTGCTTGCCTTTGGTTGCTTCGGGCATGATGGTGCCTGAAACGGAGCTGGGCCGCTCGCGAGCTTTCTAGTGCAACTTTGAGGCTGGCGATGGCCATTTCGGTCGGGTCCCCATTATCTATCTGATCCCTATGAGCGTACTTTGCGCCACGGGATGAGCATGCAGGCTTGTGGCTTGTACTGGTGGTACTGCTCCCGTACAGTTTGAGAAGATCTCGCTCGTCGAAGAAAATCCCGACAAAGATGTAGGTAGTGGTTACGGCCGCAAACAGTAAATGCCCGATTGTCATGACCGGCGCGACCCAGAAGGCGATGATAAAGCCGAGATAAAGGGGATGTCGCACGTATTTGTAGTATAGCGGCGTCCGGAACTGAGGTGCCGGTATGCCGCGACCCCTGAGTTTGGCGTAGACCTGACGCAGTCCGAACAATTCGAGATGATCGATAAGAAACGTGCTGGTAAACACGAGCGCCCAGCCAATGAATGATAGCGTCGCAACCATTACGAATATGTCGGGGTCCTCGACCCGCCAAACAATCGTGGTAAGCGGTCTCCACTGCCAGAATAGCAACATGAGGCATAGGCTCGTTATGAGCACGTAAGTACATCGTTCAATGCTGTTCGGAACATAACGCGTCCACCAATTCTTGAACCACTTGCGGGCCATGCCGGTGTGCTGCGTAGCGAACAGAGCCATCAACAAGAGATTTATGGAAAGGGAATGGATGACCGGCGCGCTGCGTCCGCTATCAATCGTCTTCGGCGCACCTATGCCATCGAAGCCGACCGCGTAGACAATCGTGAAAAGGGACATCGCGTAAGCCATCAAACCGTAGAGGAACGGGATAAATCGAGCCGATCGTATTTGGCAACCTGCTCGTCTCTTAGAGTTTATCTTGAGCATTGATCGACTCCGCTTTAAGGCGACGGCTCGCTCAAGGCGTGACGCACTGATGAGCCACGAGAATCATTTGAGCAAAGCCGCGTGGTGCTCCACATCCGTTGGAGATGCTGCCGATATGCGGCGCTAATCGGTGCCCGATGATCTTCATCACCAGCAGCGAGGCACTGAATGTACCGGACCGCTGAGCAATGCGGGCCAGGGCAAAGCCATGTCTGACTAGCCTCAGACCGGTATGGTGATGCACAGCTTTCATCGTGAACTCCTGTTGCTCCTTTTGCAGTTCGCTGCGAGCAACATCACTTTCAGGGCCTTCGTCATCAGCCGAGCAAATGGCATGCCGATCGCGGAGGAGGGCGCACCTCTTAGCTAACGCGAGAACGGGCGTGCCATCAGCGGCTCGAAAGTGGAAATACTGAAACTTGTGGGATTTTTGACACCACCGTAGTCACCGTGCAGTGCGGCCAAGATAGGCAACTATGTGACGCCAGCTACTCCTCCGCCGCGCTTGTGCGAGTCTTGAGGATAATGCGATCGAGAGCGCGAGTCGGTGCCGTAATACTTCGGACACGCTTCAAAATACAATGCGACGGTGGCTCGAGTAGGCATGTCCGGACTTCCAACGCCTCACCTGGTCGTCGCAATTGACACCGCTAGCCGCTCGGTAGTTCCGCCAGCTTTTCGAAACGATCATCACGGTCGATGACGCCCGCGGTGTGGCGGTGCGGCGAATGAGCATTGGGAGCGGAGAAGTCTCGCCGTGACGGAGGAGGCGCGGCAGTCGCTCGATTCGACTTGAGAAGAGGTCTGCCGGCCCTTTACGGTGATCGCACACGCTAATGGCGGCGAGACGCTCCTCGAGCAGCGTCTTGGGCGCTCCGGTCGCGGCAGTTCCGTGTTTAGGGGCCACTGGAAACAAAAAGACTGTTCGCCATGTGCGAGAGCCGCGGCTGGGAAGCACGCCGCGCATCCCAAACCTGCCCGTCAGCGATCCGTTCACATAAAGCGGCGATCGGAATAACGATTAGAGCGTGAATCGTCTTCTGATCCGCAGAAAGATTTTGCTCCTCAGAACGTCCAAAGCCTGAGAGGCGACGTTCAACTGCTATTAGTTGAGGAATGAGCTTGAAGTGACTAGCGCGTCAGGTTGTAGCCTGAAGGCAAATGGAGCATGCATTGGCGGCGTATCGAAGCGCGGTTGAGGTAGGAGTGAATTGTGTCTGAAGCGAACTCGCCCCGAGAGCAGATAAGTCATGGAAGGCCAACGCTATCCGTTCCCGACGATGATCCGTATCTCTGGCTGGAAGAGATAGAGGGGACGCAGGCGCTCGAATTTGTCGAGCAGCAAAATGGCAAAACTCTGGAGGTCTTTGGCGGAGCCTCATTCATGCAGGATCGCGACGAACTGGCTTCGATCTATGACCGGGCGGACAATATACCCTATGTCAGCCGGCACGGTGATCATCTCTACAACCTTTGGAAAGATGCAGACAATCCGAGGGGGCTCTGGCGGCGGACGACTTTAGCAGAGTTTCGAAAGTCGAAGCCGTCATGGGATGTTTTACTCGATGTGGATCGGCTCGCGGCCATTGAACGGAAGGACTGGCTTATAAGCTGGATCGCCATGCTGCCTGGTAGCTCGCAAGTGATACTCGCTCTGTCACTGGGCGGTAGCGATGCTGTGACACTGCGGGAGTTCGAACTGACTAAGAAGAGTTTTGTGCCTGATGGTTTTGTGCTCGATGAAGCGAAGGGTAGTGCCGCTTGGGTCGATCAGAATGCGCTGCTATTGTCCAGCGCCTATGGCGAGGGCATGGCGACATTGTCGGGCTATGCGCGGACCGTCCGATTGTGGCGCCGCGGTGAACCCATCGAACGAGCGCGCGTGGTGTTTGAGACGATCGCCGATCACACGGGCGTCAGCTGCAGAATCGATCGTACCGGCCAAGAGAAGCGGGTCTGGTTCACCGAACAGCTGAATTTCTTCAATTCCCACACATGGCTTGGAACCGAACAAGGGGCGCACATCAAGCTCGACCTTCCTACCGATATCCGGCTGGAGGCGCATCAGGATTGGCTAGCAGTGAAGCTCCGCTCGGCCGCGACAATCGAGGGAGTAATCTACCCGACAGATACCCTGCTCGGCATATCGCTGACGGCCTTTCTCGCTGGAAACCGCAATTTCTCGGTCCAATTTCTGGCAAACTCGCCGCGGCGAGCACTGCAGGGATTTTTCTGGGTCGATGGAAAGCTTGTCCTCTCCCTCCTCGACGAGCTGCGTCCGGTGTTCGAGATCTGCACGCCTTTTCCTACGACTTGGGGGCGCGAGCAGCTGAGCATGCTTCCCGATATGGGCCTCGTCAATGCCTGGCCGCTTGATCGCGATCCATCCGAGAGTAATGGTGACCTGCTCGCAAAGATCGAGGATCCCCTCACGCCCCCGTTACTGATGCTCCTGGAGCAAGGCGTCGCAAGTCCAGCCGTGCTGAAGGAGGCGCCCAAGACCTTTGTCGCTGATGGTCTGGTGGTCACCCAGCATGAGGCGATCTCGGTCGACGGTGAGCGCATTCCCTACGTCCAGACAGGACCGAAACAGGAGACTGGCGAGGCGCCCGTCCATATGAGCGGTTATGGTGGGTTCGGCATTTCAGTCAAGCCGTGCTATAATTCGGCGCTCGGCAAGCTGTGGCTCGAGCGTGGTGGTACAACGGTGCAGGCACATTTGCGCGGCGGCGGTGAGTTCGGCACACGATGGCACGATGCCGGACGGCTCGCCGGCAAGCGGCTCTCCCATGATGACTTCGCAAGCGTTGCGGCCGACCTTGTCCGCCGCGGCGTCACACAGGCAAAGCGGATCGCGGCCGAGGGCGGATCGAACGGCGGCATTCTCATCTGCAATATGCTGACGCGCTATCCTGAGCATTTCGGCGCTCTGTTCTGTACCATCCCGCTGATTGACATGCGCCGCTACACGAAGCTGCTTGCGGGCGCGAGTTGGATCGCGGAATTTGGCGACCCTGATAAGCTCGAAGAATGGGAATGGCTCAAGACCTATTCCGCCTACCATATTGCCAAGCCCGGGCAAGACTACCCGCCGATCCTGATTGCCACGACGCGGCGGGACGATCGGGTCCATCCCGGACACGCCCGCAAGATGGTCGCCAAGCTTCAGGGGATGGGCTATGAGGCTTATCTCTACGAGCCGGCCGCGGGCGGTCACGGCTATGGCAGGGACAATAAGGATCATGCCGGCTTTCAGGTGCTGGGCTTCCAGTTCCTGAAAAGCAAGATTGGCTGGTTGGACGGGAAGGCGTAAGTGAGCGTCGCCCCTACGATCTTGCAAACACGAGCCTGAAATTGCTGGCTGGATTTTAGGCGACGCAGACCAGCGCGGGGTCCGAAGCGAGCGTAGGCGTCTCGAGTTCACTGCTTTGGGAACGCTTGTTGGGCGTGCGTTCGTGCACTATCAGTGTGTACCGCCCAGATTTCTGCTTGGCAGTGGACATATGGCCAAGTGACAGAGCAGCTTCAGGTCGCCCCTAAGCTTCGAGTGAGGGCATCCGATGGGTTCAGGAGGTTTCGCGCATGCAACCCTGGCATGCTTGGCAGCTCCACTTCATCCCTGCTACATGTGTGCACGGAATGCCAACGGAGTTGTTATGCCCAAGACGCTGAACAAGAAGATTGTACGTCGCGAGTACACGAAGACGGATGTAAAGGAACTGCGCGCACACTCTAGGGCGAAGACACCCGTTACGAAGATCGCAAAACTTACAAACCGAACGGTTGGATCGCTGCGGCAGAAGGCACTAAAGTTAGGAATCCCGCTCGGACACCGCCGCTAGTCAGCGCGCCGTGTGGGTAAATGCACCGCGCGGGAAGCCCTCGAGATCGAGCGCATCGGCAGGAAGACGCTCAGCGTCTTCTGGTTCGGCCTCATGCACTCAGCGCGGTCATCATCTTCGCCGAGCTGGAGTTGCTCCTGCCGTGCAGTCCTTAATGCTTTGCTCGGCTGGTCGCCGCCGCAACCGCGCTCATCACGGAAGACAATCGTCGCCAGACGTCGGACGTCATCCCTACCGTTCGGGAGGCAATTTTAGAGGCTTCTTGCAACGCATACCGATAGGTGAAAGTCGTCGAATTTGCTTAAGTATTGAACCGACGCGTCACTGCTCGGCAGAAAAGTGGAGCATGTCACAGTCCGAGTCGGCCGTTTTCGGCGAGCGTTCGTACCGATCTCCCGCACAGCTTCGCATGCAGCTTATCCAATCTCCTTAGTCCCTCCTCGATTAGATTCATCGGAAGATAGCTAAAGCACGAGCGTACATGGTGGCCATTCCGTGGGCCATAATGACCGCCGTGCACCGAGGTGCACCTCGTGCTCGCAGCGCGCAGCCTCGATGAAAGTCTTAGCCTCAATTCCGGGGTTAAGCCGTACCCAAAACGAGAAACCTCCGCTTGGAAGGAAATATTCTGGTTCGCAAAAGCGGCTACCCTGCAGAAGCGTGTGCGCCGGCCATATCGGATCGAAAGCTCGGGTACCACAGGATACAGTAGGCTCAGGAACAACGAAATTTCCATGGCGTTCCACAGGCCGCTGTCATGACGCGCAAAATCGGCGACATCGAAGTACCTATCGACGATATCACGCGCATCCCAAAATCGGAGTTCCTAGATTGCATCCGCGTAGCGCTGGGTAAGGATGCGTAGACGAGATCTAAGGCGTCTACTGTCCAATGTGCGGGCGTTGTTAGCATATTGGCGCAATGCATCTTCCCAAACCCGAAGGCGAGATGCCGCCGTGACCAACCCGTCGACATCGAACTCTGTAGTAGAAGCGGTTGTCCTGGCCCATGAAAAACACAAGCCGGGTACTAGGGGGCGTGCATGGTTGATTCTGCGCTCAGAAAGTCATTGGCACATTGCTCGCGGATCCCGGTCTCGAAGCACCACAAGCCTTCAAACCATGTGAGCGGAGTTTGGCCGAACAGATCTTCAGGGTGCAGTAGCTCGACACCATGACTGAAGTGGCGGGACATCGGTAAACCTTGCGCATCGCTGGCGAGCCAAGCTCGCGCTTTATCTCGTATGGGCTCGGGCCAGGCGCTTTGTCCGATGGCTATGTCGAGCGCCCGGGCAAGGGGGGGGGCGTATCGAACGCGGCTTGCTCGATCCGCCTTAGTACAAGATTGTGGCCGCACGTCGTATGCCGGGCGTTGCATAGCGTGTCGTGCCGAATTGCCAGGCCACAGTTCTCACACAGATTACTGTCGGTGGCCGAATTGCATGCCGGACAATTCCCGGCTGCCAGCGAGTCCGCGACAAATTCATCGCAGTGCTCGCAATAGAGTTGGACACCCTCGCGGACTTGGACGTAACCGCTTGCATGCGGGATATTCTTTAGGACCGATAATCCTTCGATGATCCGGTCAATGTGCGCCTCCTCCTTGGCGGTGAACAGAACGATGTGACGGATCATGGCTGGCTCTGGGAGTGCTATTAGAGATGGGGCGCGCATAACTAGCTTGGGATCGTGCGCCGCGCAATGCAACTCTGCTGCATCGTTGCTTGATGATAAAATTGTGCGCTGTTGCACCCCGCACTCCGCAACTTACCTTGGCATGGGTGTTTCTTGATCAAGAGGAAGGGCCAAGCGCTCAATGGTCTGAATGTGACGCGCGAGCATGTTACAAGCTTGATCAAGGTTGCGCCCTCGCAAGGCCTGCAAGATGAGGCGGTGATCTTGGTTGGACCGTGGGCGCCAGCCGGCCGTCCGCGCCATCGCGAACACTAGCCTAGAGTTCGCAAGTTGTAGTTCATCAAGGCTGGCGAGCAGTCGCGGCATCGCACAGGGTGCAACCAGAGCGTAGTGAAAGGCCCGGTTGGCCATCTCAAAATCCTCAATGGTCTTGGCGTTGTCTCCTTCAAAGATGGCAAGTTCAATGCGTGCTAAGTGGACGGATGAGAGCTTTGGAGCTGCATTGCGTAGCGCGACCACCTCGAGCGCAGCACGCATCTCCGCGATCTCCTTGACCGAATTCGTATCGAGCGGAGCAACCCGCACGCCGCGGCGAGGCGCACTCACAACAAGATGTTGAGCCTCCAATTGTCGAAAAGCCTCGCGCACCGGGACGTGGCTCGAGTTGAATTCCCGTGCGACATGATCCTGCCGAAGTGGAGAGTCTGGCTGCAGCGCGCCGTTGATAATGCGCTCACCAATCGACTCGGCGATGCGTCCTGAAGTCGTTCTGTTCTCGCCCATCATAGATTATCTACTGGAAAAATGCGTGCGCCCCGATAACACATCGATTAGCATCGATCCAATGTCGCCGACGATGGATAATTTGCGCGATTATCTATGATTGCGGGCTCGATGCTTATGGACGTTTGTACAGGAGTTGACCAGAACGAAAGCTGCGAGCTCGCGCAGGTCGGCAGGAAATGGCAACGTGTCGAGGCCGAGGCGCTGTATGGTCAGCCTTTCGCTGAGTTGATGTTTCGATCGCAAAACGTTCACCGCAACAACTTCGATCAAAACCACGTCGAAACAGCTAGCCTGCTCAGCGTCAAGACGTGTGGCTGCCCGGAAGACTGCGGCTACTGCTCGCAGAGCGCGCACTACGAGACGGGGGTGAACGCGACCCGCCTGATGGATTGCAGCGATGTGGTCGCGAATGCGCAGCGCGCCAAGGAGGCAGGCGCGACCCGGTTCTGCATGGCTGCGGCTTGGCGAAGTCCGAAGGACCGCGATCTCGATCGGGTCTGCGAGATGGTTAGCGCCGTCAAAGAGCTTGGCCTGGAAACCTGCGTCACGCTCGGAATGCTGACGCCGAAACAGGCGACGCTGCTTTCCGAGGCGGGACTCGACTTCTACAATCACAACGTGGACACCTCGCCTGATTTTTACGGCAGGATCATCACTACCCGCACGCTGCAGGACCGTATTGATACGCTTAAGCACGTGCGCGAGGCGGGCATCAAGATCTGCTGCGGCGGCATTATCGGTATGGGCGAACGTGTTGAGGACCGCCTCGACATGCTCGTCCTGCTAGCCGACCTCCGAACACCTCCGGAAAGTGTGCCGATCAATCTTTGGAACGAGGTCAATGGGGTTCCTGTCATTGACGCCACGGAGGCTCCCGATCCGATCGCGCTGGTGCGTCTGGTCGCGATCGCCCGGATCATGATGCCGAAGAGTGTAATCCGGTTGTCCGCCGGGCGGCGTTCCATCAGCGACGAATTGCGCGCACTGTGCTTTTTTGGCAAGTGCGAATTCAATTCTTATCGGGGACGTGCCGTTGACGACTGAGAATCCGACAGCCGACCGCGACGCAAGGTTGCTGACCAAGCTCGGCATCACATCCGCCCTTGCCTGAACCGAACAGCAACGAGCGCGCTATGGACAGACCTCCAAGATTAGGTGAGAAATGCAGATTACCTTGTTGAAAGGCAAAATTCACTGCGCATCGGTGACCGAAGCCAATCTGCACTACGAAGGCTCGATCTCAATCGATCGAGCGCTGCTGGACGCGGCAGGAGTCCTGGTGAACGAGCGTGTCGAAATTCACAACGTCGAAACCGGCGCGCGGTTCGCCACTTTTGTCACCGAAGCGCCGCGCGGCTCGGGCACCGTAGACTTGAACGGTGCGGCTGCGCGACTGGCGCTAACCGGAGACAAAATTAGCATCTTTGCATACGTCTTGCTTGATGAGGCGGAAGCCAAGACTTTCAGACCCCGCATTGTGCTCGTCGATCGAGAGAATCGAATATTGCCGGTTTGATCGCCAAGCGACGCTGAAGCCGTTTTCTGCGCGCTGGTCAGAATTTTGCGCGATTTCAAAGCCCTCAGAGTGCACAATGAATTCAATCCAGGAGAGAAATTGTGCCCCTTATACCTTGGCGTTGAACGTCCTGAAGGAAGACCACAGATTGCGCAGCCTCACTCCGCGTGCAGGAATTGATTTCACGTCGAACGACTAGTTCATGTTCCGCAGAACCGTCTAAATCTGAAAGACCTCCGTCGGTTTAAGCACGGAGGGAGCGTGGGGAGGCCGCGCGTTATGGCCTGGTGATTGCAGGTCGAATCGTTTGGACCTCGCGTGATACGAGAACGGCCACCAAAGCCGACCTGCGGTTGATTTTCGAGGGAGAACGAGGTGCTTCCTTCCGTCGAGCCGTATGCCAACACCATCGACAGAGAAGTCGCGAACAATAGAGTGGCGCGCGTCCTGTCATCCAGTCGCGGCTCGGGAACGGTGCTCGCCTTGGCGGGGCCGCCGCTCGTCGAAGCGGCGGCCCCTTGCCGCGAAGGAGCCGGCTACGCAAAACATCGGGACCTCGGCGGCTCGTCAGGATGGCCGCGGTTGATGCGGGCGACGACGAGCTTTGCCCATTAGCATTACCGGTTATGGTTTCCAGCGTGCAGTGTTGCAGTGCTGCATGCTACTGTCGTGATCTGGTAAATGGGCCATTTAAAGCAACTGCTTGTTTGAGGGATAGATGTCGCATTCGGTTGAGTTGATCGTCAACGGCTATATCAGGCTAAGAGATCGTGGGGCGCTAGAGGACCTTCTTGCGCATCGGCGGGAGCTGCTGAGGCAACTAAGAAGCGTAACCGGCATCGATCCAGGGCAAGTTGCCGAGCAGGTAACCCAAGAAATCTCAGTTATCGAAGCTGGACTTGCGACGATCGCGCCAGAATGATTGGCGCCCCCCGACCATTGAGTTGAGCCGAGCAACTTGCAGCGGCCCCGTCGCTGCTTCCTCCACTCCCTTCCCGGGTTGACCAGGGTCGACAAGGGCGAGCAAGGCGATCCTGACGCAATATAGGCGGCTGCGGACAGCGTCTCGCGCAATAGCGCTTTTCAGACAAGCAAAGCGCCGCGCCGAGTATATCAGCGCGACGACTTCGTCTTGGCTAAACCAGGACGGGCGATGGGTGTGTGGAGCTTAGTGCCCTGCAGAACCGCTGCAGCGAAACGCTTGCATTCAGTTTGATGCCGCCGCAGCAAGTTAGTTCTGGTACTGGCATCTGCAGCCGACGTTGGCTGCACGCGTGTCAGTTGGGTCGGCAGGCATATGGCCTATCGGGAGAATTGATGGTTGCCAAGGCGCCGCGGCCAGGATCAAAACTAAGCCCTCGCTGGGAATCCACGGGGCCGCTGGGCTTTCGTCTTGCGGTTCACTCGCTCACCTTCTTAGGCGGATCGAGAAAATCGAGGGCGGTCCTTATCTTTTCAAGCTGCTGCTCGATCTTTTCGCGCTGCCGAACGTCCTGGGTAGAATCAAGTTGCTCGATGAGCTTCTGCTTTCGGGCAAGCAGATTCTTTATAACCGTTGTCATCTGACCTCCGTGTACAGCTCGCAATCTATCGCGGATGCCGCCTATTCCTTATCTTGATCCAATACGGCTAATTCCATGAGCCAGGAAGCAAAGCAATGAGCTTGCGGTCGCTGAAACGCAGCACGCGCCCGATTTCGACAGTAGAGAGGATCGACCTGACGCATATAACATTTTACCAGCTCGACTTTCTGGGCAGTGACAGGATTATCTTTAATCGCGGGGACGGCAGGGGGATCGGCTTGAAAGTCTGTCTAGCCGCCATCATCAAATCGTCATTTGCAATAGCGTGGGATGAGATGAGCACTACAACAGCAGCAATAGACGGCTTGCGCATTGCGTGGGACTTCCGGATTTATTGCCGCAGCTACCGAAAACTGTTTATTCAGAGGGCGCTCTCTACATGATCACTGCCGCCATGCAGGAACTGAGCCATCCCCGCGAGTGAATCCTTACGGCGTTTCCCTGCTCAATGTTGGCTTGGCGACACATTGCCGCCAGCCCGACAAAAAGACGTTCGGCGCGGCATGAAATGTTGTGTTGCCGCTCTTGGAGCAGGCGCAAAGCAGCTCTCTCGAACGGCACATCAATTGCAAAGAAATAAGCACATCGCGGACGCCTGTCCGACGAATTCAAATGAAGTATTCTCAATCGGATCAAACTCGATGCCAGAGATGCTGCATTATCAACTTGGTCCGGCCGATTGAAGCTATGCCGTCTCCATCGCTGCACCGCGGTCGTCTCCAAACACCTAGCTTCCATATCTACGCGTCTGCAAGGCGGTCGGCTTGGCGGAGTTCGATACCGCTGGCTTCCTGTTGAGCCCGATGCATGCTGGCGCGCGTCATGACACCCAAGTGTTATGGCATCGTAGGAGACTTGAACTCTGATGAGGCGTGAAGAAGAGCGGATTAAGCGTTCTCATGTAAATGAGAGGTTATTTGAACCATCGGCCCGCTGCCGCCGTACAACCCAACTACCCAGCACGCGTGTGGTCATCGGACAATGTTAGGAGGCCACATAGCTGGGTTCGGCTCGCCATACGCTCTCGAAATCGCGGCGGGCGCGTGGAAGAAGCAGCACGGGCGGCGACCGCCTTTGTCTAGCAACCTGCCGCGTCCACTTGCCTGGTGATGGACGTCTGCATCGATTTGGAGGCCTTTCTTCAAGAGTCAATCGGACATTGTGAGGAGAACCATGAGGTATGTATTCCGGCACTGGCCCAGTGCGCCCTTCAGTGCCGCAGTATCGCTGCTCGCTGTTGCGGAGGCGTACGCACAGGGACGTCTCACCGAACCGGCTTCACGCGTCGTGCTGTGTGTCGAACATAGTAACAAAGACTGCCCAGTTGATTTGCGGAGGGCAAACGCGATGGAAAGCGGCAAGTTCTTTCCCGCGATGAGGGGAGAGATGCTAGACCAGACTGCGGCGACCGATGTGCAGAACGCGGCGCCACCAACGGACGGTCACATCGCGGGCAGCAGCGTCAGCGGCGATGTACCCTTGCTCGATGAGCAGACACCCACGCGCTGGGAGAAAGTTCGGCTACACTCAGGAGCGAAGCAGAAATTCAAGTGGGAATACGCTGCGGCTCAACCGACACGGCGTTGGAACTACTTCATTACACGGATCGACTGGAATTCATCTTCTCCGCTCACGCGCGCGCAGTTCGAGGTGAAGCCGTTCTGCACGATTCAGAATCCTGGCCAGCCGTTTTGGGATCCGAATGCCAAACTGATGCCGCAGGAGCCTACCGTCCATATCTGCGACCTGCCAAAACGCACCGGCTATCACATTATTTTGGCGGTGTGGGAGATCGCCAACAGCCCGATGGCGTTTTATCAAATCGTTGACGCGACGTTTGAGGAACCGAAGTCGTCGAGCTCCAGTCACTAGGATTGACGTCGCGACAGGCGCCTGTCGCCGCCGAGGTTCACAAACGCTTCGCCGACCTGCACGGATCCACCACGGGCAGCCTTTTCGAGGAAAGGAAACGGAGATTGAGCTGACTTCGAAGGGACGCTCAGGCTACCGTCAGGCCCTCATCCTGGAAATGTGCGTATACCACTCAGTGGGCTGTCCGCAACATTGGCGTTAGCGAGGGCGAATCACCATGCTGTATCTCACCAATGACCTTGAAGCCGTGGCGCTCGTAAAAGGGAACGTTCTCCGGATTTGAGCTTTCGAGATAGGCGGTGGTACCCTCCCAATCACATCGTTTAAGAGCGTGTTCCATTAGCAATCTGCCAAGCCCGTGTCCGACCCAGTTCGGATCGGCGGCAATGAGCGGCAGATACCAATGTGGCTCGGGTGGATGATGTTCGGCCATTCCCAGCCGTATCTGTGCCATAGCTTCGGTGATCTCCGGGCGCAGGGATCGAGCCATAATTGCGTCGAGTGCCTCCTCATCTTGCCCCACGCCGGGTGGCAGCCAGAGCGCCGCGGCTCGAACCCCTCCCGTCACGTATGCCGTGCCATGCTCGAATGCTCGTCCACCGCAGGCCTTAACGAACTGAGGCATGATCGTAAGATATTGGTCTGAATCAGGCCAGCTCCATCGAGCCAATGGGTCGGCGGCAAAGCCGAGCACAAGTGTCCAGACGGTGGTTGCCTGCATTTTCGAGGACGCCGATTTGATGTCCGTCTCCGCTGTCATGACTTCTGTTCCAGGTCTCTATTTGGGCGCCAGAGTTGCAAAGCTAGAACGCACGACACGTGCCTCTGAACGGCGCAGATGGATGCGCTAATGGAGGTTTCGTCGGCTGCATCTCGTTTTCCGTTTCGAGCTCTTGTCTTTTCTCAGACGGTTGCGTTAACGACCCGGCGGGACAAAAGCTCGTCAACGGGCTAACCCTTGAACTGAAAGTTCTTAGCGAGCTTAGGTGCTTCGTGGGTCTAGGAGCGTCAACTCGAGCACGCACTTCCGAAAGTAGGCTGGCCTCTCGTATCGATAGAGCGTCGGCCGCCCCAATCGCTCGTACCGAGAGACACAGACGTTTTCGAGTTTGCGATGAGAGGATATCGCGGACCGACGCTTGGTAGGAACAGCTGCACCTGAATCGTGTTCCGATATTCGCCGGGCAGTTAGCAAGCCTCGCACGTGGAGGTCGCAGATACGCAATGACCTTCGATAACACCTGGACACCAGTGGTCTATTCCGGATGGGGTCTCTCCTTCAAAACGCGTGCCAACTGCGGGCCTCGGTGAGGCCATCCTCTGAATGTTCGAGTCCAGCCATTCTTGACATAAGTGGCGCTTGATCAGGAATTAGCCAGCCTGATCCTTATCGATGTCGTGCTGACGATGCGGAGCCTCAAGGGTCGGCCCAATCTGAGGAAGCTTAAGGGCGACTAGATAGACGAACCTCGATCTGGTGATAGACGAGAACTATCCCGTCCGACAAAAGCTGATCGCGAGCATAGAGATAAGATTGTCGCCTTTCATCCAATCTGAGCTTCTCTTCGCAATAAACGTCGCGTCGAATGGAGAATTACAAAATTGGATTATCTCAACGGTCGGAAAAATAGTTCGTCTTCGACTCGCGCTGGCGCAAGTTCTTTTGCGAGGATAGTCAGGCAATGATGCCGGCCAAGGACGCTCTTGATGCGCAACAGCATTGTCGACCAAGCGAGTGATTTGACGAAGTCCGCAGCTTGCCGCTGCGTTTGGGCGTCCTCGTGTTGACGCCATTGTAATGCGCGCGCTCGACTTTTGTCCGAGGATTGTAATGTTCCCGAACCAATAGCTTAAACGACGGATGTGAATAGCACGTGAGCCCCGTCCCGCCGGGCGAGACGGCTCAGCGTTGCCTGTCTCAGATTGTCGCTTTTCTCCGCGCAAGCCTAATTCTTGAGGGACAAACAAGATGACTGTGAACAACAATCCGATCAGATTCGCTTACTGGGTGCAGAACGTATCGGGCGGCCTCGTGATTTCTTCGATCGAGCAGCGAACCAGCTGGGACATCGATTACAATCGCAAGCTTGCTCAGATCGCCGAGAAAGCCGGCTTCGACTATACTCTGAGTTAGATCCGATGCACCGCCGGTTATGGCGCCGACAATCAGCACGAGTCTGTCAGCTTCTCCCACGCGCTCTTGGCCGCAACCGAGAGACTCAAGGTTGTCGCTGCGCTTCTTCCTGGGCCTTGGAACCCGGCGCTGGCCGCAAAGCAGATTGCGATGATCAATCAACTCACCAATGCGCGCGTTGCGGTCAACATCGTCTCAGGGTGGTTTCGCGGCGAATTCCACGCGAGCGTTACCGCCGCTCGGAGGAATTCATCGACGTGCTGCGCGGGACTTGGACCGAGGAAAAGTTCACGTTGAAGGGCAACTTCTATCGGTTCAACGACTATTCGCTCAAGCCAAAGCCGCTCGATCCGCTGCCGGAAATCTTTCAGGGCGGCTCATCGCGGGCTGCTCGTGACATGGCTGCTCGCGTGTCTAATGGCCTAAAGACCCAGGTCGATGACATCAGGACGAATGAAGAGGTTTCCGTCAAAGGCTGGCGTACCAAGATTGGAATCAATGCGTTCGGTATCATCCGACAGACGGAATGCGAGGCGAAGGAGGTTTTACGAGCGATCATTGACAAAGCGATCCCGGATGCGGTGCGCGTCTTCCATCATGAGGTCCAGAATGCTGGCAATGCCAGCCCCGAGCGCGAGGGCAATTGGGCCAAATCCACATTTCAGGACCTCGTTCAATACAATGATGGCTTCCGCTCGAACCTGATCGGGACCCCACAACAGGTCGCCGAACGATCATCGAGCTCAAGCAGGCTGGTGCCGATCTGATCCTGCGCGGCTTCCTCCATTTCCACGAAGAGGTCGAAGAGTTCGGTAAGCATGTGATCCCGCTGGTCCGCGAACTCGAGGCGAACCAATCCGTGCGCGCTGAGGCTGCTGAGTAGGTGGAAGGAGAGGCGGCCAAGTGACTGAGAGACTGAAGCGACTACGCTTCCTCTGGATGAGGTCGCGCCCAACCAAAGTGTCCGTCCCTCGAGGCGCGAACGTAGCGAGTTACGTGGGCCGGACGGATTGTGTTGCGCACACATGCCCGGCCCTTTGTGATGGGGCTCGCCAACTCGTAAGGAGTAGACCCTCTCGATCCTGGTAGCTGAACAGAATTCGACGGTCGCTCTACGCTTTTCGGCTTCTGCAGTCGTCCTTGAGAGTGGCCATGGTGTCTCTTCCAGCGCATCAATCGCCTTGCGCAACCGGGACGGAATTTAAGGCCATTCATTTCGGCGGCTCACTGCAAGCTCATCCAGAAAGAAAGGGCTGACGCACGCCGTTGCTTGAACTCGCGGAAAAGGAAAGAATGATCATGGCTACCGCCAAGCTGGCACACAACGTCAACCTCTATTCTCGAATCCATCGCTGCGCAGACACCGTAAGTAGAATAAGCAGGGTGCAAAAGGAGGAGAACTTGGGGCATTGTGGACCGACAACGCGGCGATCGTTGCCGCGGCCGAAAATCGGTCATCATTTATCTCAGTTCGTTAAAGGCTCACGAGCGAGCCTCATCTATCGACCTGTTGTCGTCAGCTCTATCATGTTTTGCAGTCACTTGCGCAGGCGCCGTGCCAACCAACTCTTCGTAAAGAAGAGGATCGGTCGCACCCTCGGTGTTGATCAGAAAAACTCGTGCATTCTGTCCAAGACCAATCTCGGCGCGCTGGATCGGATTGGAAGCAGCCTTCAGTAACGCTGCAAGGCCAACACCACCGCTTTCGCCAGCAACAACAGCCGGATCGCCAGCGTTCGGATTTGCCAACCGCTTCATGACGCTGATTGCGTCCTCATCGTCGACCGTCATGAAAGCGTCCGCTGTGCGCGAAAGGATACGCCACGCGATGAGGGATGGTTCGTAGCATTCGAGCATTGCCATCATGATAGATTGCCAGTAATCCACTCTGACAGGATGCCCAGCCCGCGCACCTTCGAGGAGGCACGCCGCCCGTGAGGGGTCGACAACGGTGAAGAACGGTCGATCGCTGCCGAACAGGACGGAAAAATGTCCGGCAATCGCACCGGCAAACCCACCCACGCCGCCTGAATGAAGACATGAGTCGGAGGTTCACGCAAATGGCGTAGAGCCTCACTCAATAGAGCAGTGTATCCCTGCATCACGAGCCCCGGGATGCGCTCGTAACCGGGCCAGGACGTGTCAGAAACTGCGGTCCATCTGTTTTCCGCCGCTACTCGGGTCGCCTCAGCTACCGAGAAGTCATAGTTGCGCTCGATGCGGATCATCTGCGCGCCAAAGCGAGCAATGGCGGCGACGCGCTCGTTGCTCACGCCTGAATGAACAAAAATGGCGCACTTCGCCCTAACTAGCTGGGCGCCGTAGGCAACTGATCTGCCGTGGTTGCCGTCGGTGGCACAGCAGACCGTCATGCTTCGCGCGACGGCCTGAACGTCGGGTCCGTGCAATTCTGACAGCTCAACATTGCGACCGAGCTGGCGAGCTGCTTCCTCAAGCACCAGGCGGATCACAGCATAAGAACCGCCTAGCGCTTTGAAACTTCGAAGGCCGAGACGATGACCTTCATCCTTGAGATGGATCGAACCAACTCCGATGCCACGAGCAAGGCTCGCCAAAGAATCCAGTGGAGTTTCCTTGTGTCCATCGCGACGCCTGAGAAACCGCTCAACCTCGCGAGCGGCTTCGACGCTCAGCATGTCGGCGTCAAGCATGGAGGGAAGTGCGATGATCGGCGTGAGAGTTGGGTAGGAACATAGTTCAATCTCCGCTCGTTGGTACGTCTTTATGGATTATTACATCGCGATGACAAAGTAGTTGGCTTCACCAGCAGCAGAAGCCGGAAATCGGCTAGTGAAATACATCTAAAAAGCGTCTCGGACGCCGAATTTGGGCGTCCATGCGCAGTTCATTGCATTAATCAGTATCAATCAACCGCTACCATGCAAGGGCTAGGCACAGTAATTTGGGGTCGGCAAGGAAGGCCGATCTCAGTCCGGCGGCGGCAGGGAGCTGAACATGGCCGGCCACTTCTACGGACTCGATATGGGCCCTCATGCCGAGACTTGTTACGGCACAGCAAGTGCGATCTGCAGCAAAGGCTTTGGCTACAATACAACCTGATGCGGCTCGGGAGCGAACTACCAGCGAGACCCCAGCCGTCAATCCGGCGAGGCGGACCGCTGGCCCGGAATCACACAATGCATGCGGCCGAATGGCCATGAGCTGAATTGACTTGATCAGAGACGGTAAGGGAACTCTCTCAAGGCTGAAGCAGGGGGACGGGCGAGCTTCTCGCAAAATGTGGCGCCTGAACGACGAAGCGGCCAGGTGGATCGGACCTGACGGCTTCAAAATCCGTCCCATGTCGTCGAGAGCCGTCATGGGGCGGGCCTGGTAAGGCGACTTGTTCTTCAGGTCGTTGCCCGCGGTCAATTCCGGCTGTCGTTAGGAGAGTCGCATGGCGGAGACCTTTAAACCGGGTGAAGCAGCCCAACGATCAGGACAATACGAGCGAGGCGGCCGCCCGTGGCGGACGGACCGGAGAGGAGCGCACCTTACCCAGGGCGAGCCACTTCCTCCGACTGCCGCTCCGGGCATGGGCTACGCCTTGTGGACCTAATCAAGCAGCGCAGCGGACGGTGAGAGGACATCATGGCTAGATGCACAGCACCAGTAAGGGGCCATCGCACAGCGAGCGCAGTAGCGGACTGCCCCGCATGTAGTGGCCGCTATGGCGGCTGCAGGTCGCCCTACACCCCCTCTTACTCGCCATCGTACGCCACTCCGTCCTACTCCGCGTCGGGGAGCAGTGGGGGCGGCCGAAGTAACGGCGGCGGGTCTGGCAGCCGCGTAAGGGCGCGATGGTCACGACCCGGTTTGTCCGTGATGTACACGCCGACCGAGGTGCGGGAACTCGCGCCGGTCCGCGAGGCAGTCGAAGCAGGGCGTCCCTTGACCTCGGGACGTCTTTCTTTGCCATGCGTGGGACGACCGACAAGGGGCAGCCAAGCAATTGCACGATCTGCTTGAGGCACGCGGTGTCAAGGTATGGTTCAGCGAAAAGGACGTTGGCCTCCGCGTGCCATTACTCCGCGCCATTGACAAGGGCCTAGCGAACTCGCGGATTGGGATCGTATTAGTGACCCCTGCGTTGCTGCAACGCCTCCCAAAAGAAGGCATCGTCGACAAAGAACTTTCGGCACTCCTGGCCGGTGGCGTCTCGTTCCCGTTGTGCATGAGACGACGTATGAAGCTCTCCGGGAAGTCAGCCCTATGCTCGCCTCGCGAACCGGCCTCGACACTGCGGAAGAGTCAATGGTTGACGTCGCGGCCAAGCTCGCCGATCTGGTAGCCCTCTAGCTCTATCGCTGGGGTTGAGATTTGGGGCACATCGCTGCATGTCCCTGAATAACAATGCCAATGGCCCCAAACTTCGAACTAACGGTTCGAGTTTTCAAGAAGCAGTTATCGCCGCACGCAGCAGTGAACGAGCTGGCCTACAGGATAGCTCTGATTTTTAACCCCAGTGCAGAAAGGACGGCTATTCTCGAAGATGTCGTCAATGAAGGAAACAAGCCGGTTTTGCTGAGGGGAGTATCGGATCGGGTTCGATTGGCTGAGTGGCTCGCCGCGCGAATCGGTGAAATCGAGCGCCTTACGGGAACTATGCCATCAATGGCCGTCCTGGCATGGAAGAAGGCGTCGAGCCTCTTGCATGAGAACTCGACGCGGGCCTTGCGGATCGGAGCCTCAGCGCCGTCGCTTGCGTTCGTGGGCAGAGCGTCGGACAGGACAAGGACATCCGAGTCTTCGACGTGCAGCACATCAATGGCACTAGAGTTCGAGGCCGTGTTCTTTATCGATGGCCTGGCCGATCGATTTTCAGACCTGTTCGATAATGCTGAGCCTTTGAGATGCCAACCGGCTATTTCTTGCGATTAGCACTAGCCGTTTGTTGACGTAGTGAAGAGCCTCCTCGTTGAGTCCTTCAAGCATGGTGGAGTTGAGGGATTGTCTTTTGATTGACAGCTTCCTGACTTCCGCCTGCGCCTTTTGGGTCAGTGATATCCGCAAGTATCTCGCATCTTCGGGCGAGGTCACGCGAGAGAGGAGCTCCGTTGTTTCGAGTCGCAGGCCAAGTGCGTGGCATAATATTGGCTGCGTTGGCGGCTCAGATCTGGTCGGTTCGCGCTCCGAGAAATCGTTATTCGAGAGGTTACCTCAGTCTGCGATCAGAATCGCATTGACCTGACCGCTTACCAGCAGCGGAGGATCGCGGTATGCCAAAAAGATTTGCGGAAGCGAACGCCGAAGACGAGCCTTTACGCGCAATCATCTTCAGTCCTCGCCTAATGTCAGAAAGGCGTGGTAAGCCTGCTGGATACCATCCTTCAGAGAAGTTTTCGCGTGCCAGCCCAGCTCTGCGAGACGGCTGACGTCGAGCAACTTACGCGGCGTACCGTCGGGGCGAGAGGCATCGAACGCGATCTCGCCTTGATAGCCAACAATCTCCGCCACAAGCCGAGCGAATTCTGCAATCGTTATGTCTTCGCCGGTTCCTATATTGATCAGCTCCGCGCCCGAAAAGGTCTTCATGAGGTGGACGCAGGCATCCGCCATGTCGTCGACATAGAGAAATTCGCGGCATGGTGTGCCGGTGCCCCACACCAGGACGCGTTTTGCACCAGAGACCGTGGCTTCATGAAAGCGGCGGATCAGAGCTGCGACCACATGGCTATATTCGTAGCGGTAGTTGTCGCCGGGACCGTAGAGGTTGCTCGGCATCACGCTGATGAAGTCGCTTCCGTACTGACGGCGGTAGGCTTCCACCATCTTGATGCCGGCGATCTTGGCGATCGCGTAGGGCTCGTTGGTCGGCTCGAGCGGGCCGGTCAGCACCGAATCCTCGCGCAAGGGCTGCGGCGCCAGTTTTGGATAGATGCAGGATGAGCCAAGGAACATCAGCTTCTCCACCCCATTCAGATGCGCGGCATGGATGACGTTCGTTGCGATCGCGATGTTGTCGTACAGAAACTCGGCGCGCAGCGCGTTGTTGGCGACGATGCCACCAACCTTGGCGGCAGCCAAAAATATCACCTGTGGCCGCGTCTTGGCGAACCAGCCGAACACCTTCGCCTGGTCGCGCAGATCGATCTCGTTTCGCTCCACGGTGACGAGCCGCACCTCCTCCTGTGCGAGCCGACGCGCGAGCGCGCTGCCGACCATGCCGCGGTGGCCGGCTAAATAGACTGTCTTCCCTTTCAGCTCAAACGGTGCGCTTGCCATTTTCCGCTTCCCGTTTCGCCTCGGCAAGATCGCTCGCGACCATCTCCTTCACCAGTTGCGCAAAGCTGCGCTTTGGCTTCCAGCCAAGCTGTTCGCGCGCCTTACTGGCGTCTCCAATGAGAAGATCAACCTCCGTCGGCCGGAAATAGGTTGGGTCGATCCTGATCACAGTCTTGCCGCTCTTGGTATGGATCCCCGTTTCCTCTACCCCGCTGCCACGCCATTCGATGCGATGACCAACCTCCGCAAAGGCGAGCTCGACCATCTCCCGCACCGACCGCGTCTCGCCGGTTGCGAGCACGAAATCATCGGGCTTTTTCGCCTGCAGGATCATGTGCATGCCTTCGACGTAGTCGCGTGCATGCCCCCAGTCGCGCTTGGCTTCGAGGTTGCCAAGATAAAGCGTATCCTCAAGGCCGACCTCAATGCGCGCAACGGCGCGGGTGATTTTGCGGGTAACAAAGGTCTCGCCGCGAATTGGGCTTTCGTGATTGAACAGAATGCCGTTACTTGCGAACATGCCATAGGCTTCGCGGTAGTTCACCGTGATCCAATAGCCGTAAAGCTTTGCCACACCATAGGGCGAGCGTGGATAAAACGGAGTGCTCTCCTTCTGGGGGACTTCCTGAACTAGGCCGTAAAGCTCGGATGTGGACGCCTGGTAGAAGCGCGTCTCCTTTTCCAGACCAAGAATCCGGATCGCCTCGAGAAGGCGCAACACACCGATAGCGTCAGCGTTTGCAGTATATTCGGGGCTTTCAAAGCTGACGCCGACATGGCTCTGCGCGGCCAGATTGTAGATCTCGGTCGGCCTAATCTGCTGGACCAAGCGGATCAAGTTGGTCGAATCGGTCATGTCGCCGTAGTGCATCAGAAACGGCACATTTCCGGCATGCTGGTCCTGATACAGATGATCGACGCGCGCGGTGTTGAAGGAAGATGACCGCCGCTTGATGCCATGCACGACATAGCCGAGCGACAGTAGATATTCGGAGAGATAGGCGCCATCCTGCCCGGTCACGCCCGTAATCAGCGCGACCCGCTGTTGAGAGTTCTCGTCAGTCAAATTCTACCCTATGCAAACGAACTGATCAGTTTTCCGTCCCCCACGCTCACCAACCGGTCGTGCGTATCCGGCCGGAACTCTGTTCGAGGGGCAAAACCGACGCGGTAATAAACAAAAGGCTGCCGAAGGACAGTATACGCTAGTATAGACGCTTACGACATTCTTGCCGAGTTTGTAGCCGCTCTCTAGTGTTTGGCCATGCAGAAGTTCAGTCACAGTCGCTCCGAGCGTGCCGCGCCGGCCATAGATGCTCTCCAGTTTCTACCCCTATCGGCAATCGCAAGCTCGTCCTGTTAGTTCGGCGCCGCAATCTCCATAACCAAAAAGATGGATCGACATCGTGAGGATCACGGTCAGAGCGAGCCAACGCAATCTGTCGAAAAAGCAATAAGGCGCGGAAATAATGCGCCGATGCAGGACCCCTTGCATCAATCCGAATGGAAGCCTTGCATATTACCCAGCGAGAACTCCAACCTTTTGCACGCGCCGCTCTGCCGGTAGCTGGAGAGAATGAGGCGGCGAATCGGCGAGGGCGACTGGGAAAAAGGGTGTCGCTCGCGTGATCCGCATAAGAAGTTGGGGCCATTCGTGGATGAAGCAGTAGTAGAAGCGATGTCGTGATCTAATCCCACTTGAATTTCGGATCCCGCAATCTGATTATCATGGTCATGAGGGGAAGGGGGATCTCCAATGTTGGATGCCGCTACCGCCGAACTTCTGCGCGCTGTCCTCGACGAGGTCTGCGCGAGCATTTCCCGCTATGAAACAGGCGTCCGCGCACATGTTGCCGCTAGGCTTCTCGAAGCCGCCACTAGAGGTGAAAAGACGCCCAGCCGCCTCAAACAGATTGGCGTCGAAGCGCTTCGCGAAGCACCGACCATGTGGCGGTAGGTGCGGACAATATGATGTCTCACTCGGGTGAATTTCCAAGTTACCGTCCTAAAGATCCCTGTGAGTTATCCGAGCGGCTTCGCATCGATGGCGGAGCTCAAGCGCGACAAGGCGATTCTAGCGACGAAGAGTGGGCCGAACGCACGGCGAGAATGGCCGCCCGCGTCCCGAACCGATGTTTTTTCCCAGAAACTCATAGAACGGAAGAACGGTGGCTGGCGTATTACTGACGAGGGCCGTGCCCTCCTCGATATGATGGAAGCGCGACACGTCGCTGCGCGGCTTCCGCCAGAAACGAACGAATCCGGCTCCGAGCAAGGAGAGGCCGATCACGAATAGAAAAATACGAGCCGGTGGTGTGAACGCAAAATTCAACCGAGTGTGAAAGTTGCGTCCTAATGTCTCAGTCCTATACTCTCTGCTTATGCTTTCGGCCCCGACAGGTCGCCGCGCCTTGTCCTTCCCGCTGACGGGGATGGTGTGGCGCTCAGTTTTGCGGTCTCTACAGAGGCCGTCGGAATTGCCTGATGCGACAGTTAAGAAAAGCAACCGAAACCATCGAATGATCCGACCTGTGCGGTGTCCGGCCGCCTTTTTTGGCTGCGCGCTCGGGCCTTATTACCTAGAGATTTGACCAACATTCTCGGATCTACTCAACGCTCTGACCGAGGCTCTGCGCCCGTCTTGCATCGAAATGCGCGTGAAAACGCCACTATCAGGGACTGCCGAGCGATTCGCGGCGGGCTCTCGCGTCAAGTATTTCCTGTTTGGGTTCGGGGCGTTTTCACGCGATCGCACCCTACTTGGAATGAAGCATAGCAGAGCGATTGAGGCGGCCCACAGCGCGAGGTATTCCCAGCAAGACGACTCACGCTCGGACGTCTCGCGTGCGATGGCAGCAGCCAAGCCACCCGAGCTCATTCCGGCTATGACGACTACGAATAAGCCAATGGCTTCCATACGTGCTCCGTTCAACCAGGCGTGCAACTGTAGCTATCGTATCTCCAGCTGCCTGTTGGGTATCCTGCGTCTGCGATCGAGCGGTCGTCTTGAGGTTGAGCGTTGGGTTCGCTCCACGGAGGGCTAATTGCGCGTTGTCATCGATACAGCGCCTAGCCCTCTAGTTTTGATTGGAAGGCCGACGGATCAGTGTGAGCCCGCCGCGGTCGATACTCGGGACAAACGGGAAAAGCAGGATCATGCGAACGCCCTCACGACGGGCTGAGGAAAATCCAACTATGCAGCCGAGTTCACCCGGTCGAGATAACCAAGTGTCCAATCCTTGTCAGCATCATTTGCTTTACGGTCCTCGGGAAAGCGGCGCGTCGTTAGCGTTGCTATAGAGCTGAGATTCGCGGACGTAACCGAGAAAGCGACTTCGTTGAACCCTCCCTACAACTTGACGTCACGTACGATTCAATTCCCCAAATCGTTCGTGAAAAGTTGTCCAAAGACAATTCGGGCGCAGGCACAATCCTGAATCGCTCGCGGCATCCTGTTGCACGATCACTGGTCGGCCGCTATTTGCGATATGATGTTTGCCTACCTAGCTTGCCGACACGCAGCTCTTGAGCAACATCAATGCGAATTAAGAGCGTCTTCATTTACGGTGTACTTGTAGCCGAACAACCGGTCCTCTCGGGTTGCTGAGGCTATGGGCTCGGATTGCTGCGCAGTCCGGGCCCACCGCTTGGGAAAATCTTCATGGACGGCACGTTGCTACTGAGGACAGAATTGCTCCTTGGTGGCCGCTGGCACACGAGCTGATTCGGAAAGTTGCAGCATTTCTGATTGAAAAGCTGCGGGTAGACGATTGGCGGGGGGCCAGGCTGTTGCCAAGCCTACGTGGGAGACTGCAGCCAATTGTTGGCTTGGTGACAATTCGAATGGCTTGATGCTCAGAAAAGCTGCCCCTTGAGGATGCTCGTGCGAATTGCTCGACAAGGCAGCGATGCGGCACGCTACTTGCTTTGTTCGACGTAGCATCGCCGCCCAGCCTGGTGATGCAGGGGCGGGCCGGCGCACCCCTGCTCGTCCGTCAGGCCCGCCCTGTTCAGCTCTGTGAGTCAGGGACTCGCATCGCCGTGGCGGCAATACAAAAACTTGAGACGGCCTAGGATTGAAGGCCGCCCGAAGGGATAGTCGAATGAAACGCTTGGACCAATCGCAGCCGCAGTATCGCTTGTTGTGTTCGGGCCTCAACATGCGAAGACCATTGTCCGGTCTGCGACGTATCGTCGGCATTGTGGCGTTGCGGCCACCAAGCTTGGCCTTCGCTTAGACAGCGCCAATCCACTAACACCAACGTCTGATCCGGGGTGTCCGTCTCCCGGTCTGAGATCTGGCATTTTATCCCAAATCTCACAGCTATTGGAGAAATAGCCGATGCACATCGTCGTCTGCATAAAGCAGGTTCCGGACTCCGCGCAGATTCGGGTCCATCCCGTAACGAACACCATTATGCGCCAGGGCGTACCGACAATCGTCAATCCTTTCGATTTGTTTGCGCTCGAGGCCGCCATGGAGCTACGCGATAAGTTTGGCGGCGAGATCACTGTGCTGACGATGGGCCCTCCAGCCGCCGAAGATTCGCTGCGAAAAGCGCTGACCTTTGGTGCAGACCGCGCTGTGTTGCTCACCGATCGTGTTTTCGCAGGCGCTGATACGCTGGCGACGACTTATGCGCTAGCGGCGGCCATTCATAAGATCGGAGAAGAGTACGGCCCGCCAGACCTCATATTCGCTGGTAAGCAGACGATCGATGGCGACACCGCTCAGGTGGGGCCCGGTATTGCCAAGCGGCTTAGCGTAGTTCAGCTCACTTACGTCGCCCAGATCACGAGCCTGGATCTCGAGGCCCGCGCAATAGAGGTGGAGCGACGTTCGGAAGGCGGCGTACAAGTGCTGCGTACAAGACTTCCATGTCTCATCACCATGCTGGAGGCGACGAACGAGATCCGGCGAGGTGGAATGATCGATGCGCTGCGCGCCGCCCGTACTGACATCGTAAAATGGAATGCTCATGATGCGGGCATTGCAGACATCTCGAAATGTGGTCTTAAGGGCTCGCCGACTATCGTCAAACGCGTTTTTGCTCCCTCCAAGCGCGAGGAGAAGGCAATGCTAGTCGAGGGTGCCGATCAACCCGTGTCGGCGTTAATCGACGCAATTTTCAAGCGCCGGCCGAATCTTGAAACTGAACTTTCAGCCCTGGCGTACGCTTCCGACGTGAGCTCGGAGTGCTGAGCCTGAAATCTCTTTCGACTTTCGCGTCGTTGTGCCGCCCATGAAGCCTTGGTACAAGATCCTGTATGCCCAGGTGCTAATCGCCATCGTGGCGGGCACCGTCGTCGGCTGGCTATGGCCCTCCGTCGCCACCAACGACTGGGTCAAGGCAATGGGGGACGGTTTCGTCAAGCTGATCAAGATGGTGATCGCCCCGATTATCTTCTGCACTGTCGTCTCCGGCATCGCCCATATTCAAGACGCCAAGAAGGTCGGCCGCATCGGCGTCAAGGCGTTGGTCTATTTCGAGATTGTCTCGACCTTCGCGCTCCTGATCGGGCTTCTCGTCGGCAATCTCGTCAAGCCCGGCGCAGGCTTCGGCAGCGCCGCGGCGAGCGCGAATGCGGTCGCCAACTACGCCAGGCAGGCCGAGGGACAGAAGAGCGTCGACTTCATCCTGCACATCATTCCTGACACCGTGGTCGGCGCCTTCGCGCAAGGCGAGATCCTCCAGGTGCTGCTGTTCTCGGTGCTGTTCGGCTTCGCCATCATGGGGCTCGGCGAGCGCGGCCACACCATCCGCAACTTCATCGATGATGCCGCCCATGCTGTGTTCGGCGTCATCTCGATTGTGATGCGGGCAGCGCCGATCGGGGCGTTCGGCGCGATGGCATACACGATTGGCAAATTCGGTACCGGCGCGATTCTCAACCTGATAGGTCTGATCGCTACGTTCTACCTCACTGCCGCATTGTTCGTGTTCGTCGTGCTCGGCCTCATCGCGCGGCTCGCCGGGTTTTCGATCTTTAAGTTTCTCGCCTACATCAAGGACGAGCTGCTGATCGTGCTCGGCACCTCGTCGTCCGAGAGCGCGCTGCCGTCCTTGATGGAGAAGCTCGAACGGCTCGGCTGCTCGAAGTCGGTGGTCGGCCTCGTGGTACCCACGGGGTATTCGTTCAACCTGGACGGCACCAACATCTACATGACGCTGGCGACGCTGTTCATCGCGCAAGCGCTCGGCTTCGATCTGACCTTAGGTCAGCAGATGACAATTCTGGTCGTGGCCATGCTGACCTCAAAGGGGGCATCCGGCATCACCGGGGCGGGCTTCATCACGCTCGCCGCGACACTGGCGGTGGTCGATCCGCGGCTCGTACCGGGCATGGCGATCGTGCTCGGCATCGACAAGTTCATGAGCGAATGCCGCGCCCTGACCAATCTCTGCGGCAACGGCGTGGCCTGCGTGATCGTTGCTTGGTGGGAAGGCGAACTCGACCGAAAGAAGCTGAATGGGCGCTGCCAAAATCGATCCCATCAGGAAATCAGATTAGATTAGGGGCGTTACGCACCGGATATTGGGATGACAAAAGGGCACGAGACGGCAATCCGGGCGGCTGACGAACTAGGCATGACCGGGGGGGCACCCACCGATTCGAATTTTGCAGCCAAACCAAGATGCCGGCGGATTTCGAAAGCCGGACATAGCCGCTTTCTTGTAGCGGACATCGGCCGTTAGCCGCAGCTGCAGGGTATCTGGAAGAGACATCATCATATGTAGGATGCGCAACCGTCTATGCGGCGACAGAGTTGCCTTGCTACGGCGCCGCATCGAGACGAGCTATTTCTGGAGACGTGTTGTTAGTGCGTCAGCGTCTGCCGAGCACCGAATATCCTCAATGTCCCGAGATAGCGTGAGTGCTTCTCCTCTAATAGCTGCTATGGCCGAAAGATCTGGAATCTGACATTCAGGTTCATTCAGGCGTTCGTTGAGGACTTCTAGCTGACTCTGAAGTCGGTCGATGTCCGTATCATCGGCGTGTTGTTGGAGATTTAGTAGTTCAGACACGCCGCGCTCGCATAAGTTGTCCCCTTTTTGGCTCGCGCTGTGTCTTAACGATGTTTCGTGGCTGAATTGGGAACTGCTCGTCGAATGCTTGGCGCTTTGAAGTCGCACCAGACCTGCTTGTATCTGCCATCTTCGCAGCCGCGACCGTCGTGTAGACGGGCAAGCTAGGGCTTCGCCAAGCCGCCGGTCTGGCTGGTCGTGAATAAGCGTTGGGAGTGGCTTGAATCTGACGTTACGTTAGGTTGTAGGACTGGAGACATTCGCGATCGACTTACGCGCCAATAGGTGGGTCGAGTGGTCGGCGCTCGGAGGAGAGTTGACCGGCTGTGTGGGATCAAACACGTGTCAAGAGCGTTCAAATCAATGCGCGATGAACGGCACAAGCGAGATCAAGGTCGCTGTGGTCGGAGCGTTCGTATCGAAGCGCCCGCACGCGGCCTCCAAGGGTGGGACGACCCCTTGAGGTCGGACGCGGCGCGTCCGTCTCGTTGGGGGCGGATGCTTGGCGACCTCGGTAGGCTGGGCAGAATGAAGATAGGACCGTGATAGCACCATCGGATCAAATAAGGGCCGTTGGTGGACTGCGCCATGTCCGTCGCTTTCCCGAAATTCTGCGGGATGTCTTGGTCTTAATCGAACGACGGCCGCGCCGAACACATCATCCTAGAGGATAGAGGCGCTAGTAGGCAAATCGCCCATCACGGGCCGCTCGGAGATTCGCGGTGAACTTAACAACGGAGCTCGGCGTTAAGGTCGCGCTGATGGCTTATCGGTGAGCTAGTGCCTTGATGCTGGTGCTTGGGAAGCTCGAAGCGAGAGCGGGTCGTTCAAATCGTATCAATCGGAGAAGCCAACAAAAGTGGCGGCAAACGTGGCATTTCCTGTCGCTGCATTTGGTCTTTGCCCAGCTTCTACCGGATCGCGCATTGATCGAATCAGGACGAGCACGACGGAGCGGAGCTGAACACGCGGGACACGGCGCGTCGCGATTGATGATTAAAAGTGAACGAATCAGAAGCAGAATGGTCTTGTCAGTCAGGAAAAGTGTGCGGCTTGAGTCCGGGCAGGACGTCCTGCCACATCCGCTTGCAGATCATGAAATTAGAAGAAAAGTACAAGCATCGCTCGTCAGTGCTCGTCTGACGCGAAGGAAGAGTCTGAGCGCGACATCATGAGTCAGAGCGGTGTATCTACGCGGCAAAGGAGGTAGCATGAGAGCGCAAATTGGGGACCAGCTCGAGGGCGGTCGTGTACGATATGGACAATTCGCCAGCGCTCCGGGATCAGGTCCTTGCGGTCTCTTCATTGTGCAGGGGCCTTGCGGCTGTGAACTAAAGATCATTTCACTGCTCCATCCGCATTGGGAACATGTCTCCGTGTCGATACCGCGGCGCTGTCCGAACTGGCAGGAGATGTGCTTCGTCAAGGATCTGTTTTGGGATGGGGAAGAGTGCGTCATGCAGCTTCATCCGCCTCGGTCCGAATACGTGAATAACAACCGCTACTGTCTGCATCTTTGGAGGCCGACTTGTCAGGAAATTCCAACGCCACCCTCGTGGCTCGTTGGCATAGTCGGGATTGGTCCATCTGAGGCAGCGAGCCTGGCGGCACAAATAGGGGGCGGATGACTCCGACGAATGGGAACTGTGTTGAGGGAGCTCGCCCGATCAAGGGGTGAGGCCGCTTATCTTCCGCGGCAAGTGCGCCGCATGCGGGTCCGGTCCGCGGACAGGAAGCATGGACGGTCACATCGATCCATTTTGCGGTTCACAGGAGCATCGCGTGGATACATAACCCGTTGCGCTGGCGCACCGCGCTTGCAGTCATTCGCCGGTTTTTGTCCGCGATGCGAACCCATCCAACGTTCAGATATGTTCTATTGATACAATCGATTTTACGAGCCGCCGAGAACGGCGGATAACAAAAATCACTTTCAAGACACGAATTCAGGTCTATCAGGATGGCACCGAGAAGAATTATGAGGGGCGCCTCGAGCATCGAGGGCGGTTGCCTATTAAGGCAACGTCTTCTCGGCGGCTTGCGTAAACCTGCCAGAGACGCGTGGTCCCGCCGTCAGCAAACCTTCGTATAGACGTTGCAACCATTTCGATGCCGGCCACCTACTTACGTTCGATTGAACCGACCATGCGTCCCGTCCTAGCCTCGCGGCGAAGGCGAGAACTGCCGATTGCAGGTGTTTGATGTTGCTTCAGAAGGATCGAGTGCCGTGCGGTCAGCTCGTGCCGAAAGTGCAAAAGAGGTCGCTCCTAGATCTAGTCCGAATGGCCCATGCGCTCGATATCATTTCCGTCGTGTGCAATGATCCGTCGGTTTTTGAGCCGCTATTAAAGATGCTCATTTCACTTGGATGCGTGCCAGAGCTCTTTCAGAATGCCGATGAGTTCCTGAGCTCGAAAAGCTGCATCAGCACATCCTGTTTGATCGCGGATGTGGATTTACCGACCGCAAATCCGCTCGAACTGTACGAGCGGATCATCGCATCCGGAATCTCAATTCCCACCGTTCTGCTTGTGGCCGAGCCCGACGACGACAACTGTACGCGCGCGTTGCAAGCCGGCGTGTCACATCTCCTGCGGAAGCCGCTCAACAATAGCGAGCTGCTCGCGTGCATCAACTCGACACTTAAAGACGGAACGACGCTTCGAACGCGCTTAAAATCGTCGCGCGCCGCTTGGAGACCCCATGGTGCGGGAGCCCGTTGAGCCCGCTCCTGGTAACGGCGAAGGGGTTGAGGGGTCTTAAATCAGCCAGCTCAAATCGTTTTGGGAGCAACGATCCGGCCTTTTCCAGCGCATTGAAGGCGATCAAACGCAGTGTGCCAGAGCGTCGGCCGATAGTCGCACGGCAGGAGTCGCTCGTGCATTAGGTAAACGAGAGGTCAAATTTAAACATGATGCCGTTGTTCAGGGGAAGTCTACCGACGCCGTTAACGCAATCCGGGCATGAGGACTACAGCGCATGCTAGAATCGACCTCATCATTGGATGTACACCAGCAGCTTGTTTCACTGCTGGGAAATCCAAGTCCTACCATCTTGGACATCGGTTGCAACGATGGAACCGACACAAAACGGTTTCTCGAGCTCTGCCCCGAGGCGCGGCTCTATTGTTTTGAGCCGGACCCCCGTGCGGTGGTCCGTTTTAAGAAGAATCTGCATCGGGATCTCGAAAACGTCAGGCTCTTTGAGATCGCGATCAGCGATCGGAATGGACAGATTGAATTCCACCCCAGCAATGCAGATGCTGAGGTGAAAGACTGGGACCTCTCGGGTTCAATACGCCGGCCAAAGAACCATCTTACTGAGTATGAGTGGGTTCGATTTGATCAACCAATCTCAGTTGAAACTCGACGGCTCGATGACTGGGCCAGTGAAGCGAACGTAAATGAGCTCGATTTGATCTGGATGGACGTTCAGGGAGCGGAGTCCGATGTCATAGCTGGTGGCGGGCGGACCTTAAGCAATACGCGGTATATCTACACGGAGTATAGTGACCGCGAGCTTTATGAAGGGCAGCTGTCCCTGCAAGCCATCCTTGAGCTCTTACCTTCATTCGAAGTGGTGCGGCTCTATCCGCGCGCGGTTGAGGGTGATGTGTTGCTCAGGAATACCAGCTGTTAGCGCGTTTCCATGGCGAGCCGGCCGCGTCACGCGATCGCATGATGCTGCAGACTATCGAGTTATACCGGAGTCGCAGTGATGCAGCCGCTGCTGCTGATCATGAACGCGCTTCGCTTTAATGAAGCTATTCGCCCCGCTACTCGCGCTAGCGCTTGCAGAGTTGTCCGCGCGAGATTATCTCGTTGATGAAATGTCTCGCGCGGGCAGCAATGAAGCTGAATGACCTGAAGGCCATGAGTTGTGGAATGTCCACGAGAAGATCTCCGCTGCTCTAACCCGACGGATTACGGCGAAAAGGTCAGGCTCGATGAACTCACCCGGCCCCCCCCTGAGCGTCGACCCTATCCGACCGTGCGGCCAAGGTATCGAAATCCAAAGAACCCGCCGGAAACCTGGTCAGGGCGTGGGAAATGTCCAGATGGCTCGACCCGCAAGTTCGTTCCGGCCGAAAGTTAGATGAGGTCCTCATTGGCCGATCTGCGCGTAAGCGTAGCCAAAAATCCTGACACGTCCATCAGTAATGCTGATTTGACCGTATGCGACGATGCTTGTTCTGAATCGTTGGCTAAGCAATTACGGCTTTCTTCACGCGTGTCTCGCAAAGGCTCGATAGCCTCGTCAGTACCCTCGGCCCCCGCGTCCTCACTCTCCAGCCACCAATAGCTAAACAAGAGCGGCCAACGCCGTCCGGCGAGGCCAGGCATTTCGGCATCGCCTCTTTGGGCCTCAAGGCCCTCAATGAGGAGTAATGATCGGCTAGCCAGCGAAGCGACGTGCCAGGCATCATTTGCTGACCAAGAGATCTGGTCCGTTTGGTTGCAAATCTCTTGGCGCTTGCGGCCAAAGCACCCGAGTGGCTGCACCGCCACAACGTCCTTAAGGGCGATGGCGAAAGCGATCGATGGCTTAGGGCCGGCTATTTCAACGACGTTAGCGGCTTCTGGGTGCTATTGGATTGCGAGTACAGGTCCACATTTTGGACCGAGCAACCTAACGCCACGAGCTAAATAGCTACCGCGCGGCGGCTCAACATAGTCGACCCCATCGATCCAAAAGGAGATATCGTCGATCGCAAGTTGCGGATTAAAAGTCCACCCAGTCTGGACCGCTTTCACCACGGCGAAGGCCCCGCGTGATGAGAACGAGTCTGGGATGACGACATCGGCGTCCTGCTCGCATCTTGATAGAAGCTCAATAAGCTCTTTCACCTTCATTTCACGGCCTTAGGATCGCAGTTGCGAGAAGTATCCATCTATGACTTCTGTAGGATCTGTAAACCCCACGTCAAGCTGCAAGCCACCGATCGCGATCAAGCGCCGCCTCGACTTTTGAGTCCCAGCGTAGTGCCATCTCCATGCCCGGTCGAAAAGCTCAACGCGGCACCGGGTTTGCGGATACCTGTCATGATTGATCAATTGATCCGGCCAGCGCCCATCACACAAACAAAGCTGGGGCGCGAGGACGAGTGGCGCATTACGAGCCGGTAGGATTAGTTCCCCGCAAAGCTGATTCATTTTTCTGGGCTGCCAAACAGCAGTACTTGGGCGATCCGGACTTGAGTGAAGCAATATTGGTCTGCGGCTTCCGCGGCAGCATAATATTCCACGCGAGAATCTTGAATCGGACCCGGCGTCAAGTTGTAGATTCGACAAGGGTAGTGTCAGCACAAACAACAAGGCGCTTCATGATGTCTTGGCTTGTCGCCCCGGAAAGCGCAATTGCTTTGGAAGGAGAGACTTCTCAATGACGCTGTTTCTAGTTCTGCTTCCGATTATGTTTGTGGGTTTCGCAGCTGGGTACGGTATCCGTGCATGGCGTTCTCGAAAGAGGCGTGAGCGCTATCGTTTGCACACGGTCCACCTGCGGCCGACATCCCGCATTGCAGAACGCCCGACTGAATTGTCTAAGCGCAGAGCGTTCTGATACTCATAACAACAGCGGAGTGTGGAGCTGAGGCGGCTAGCCGGAGAGCGTGCGTATTCGGCGGTTCATTGGACAGCGCCGATGGGCGCCTCTCCGCGACCGAATCATTTCTTATGGACCATACGCGATCATGGACGTATGGCGCTGATGCAAACTGCCGGTGGTCATAGCGTCCGATGAGTGCGGGGCCTGATGCGACACCTCTTTCGCGAGCCTCGCGTCATCCACCTGCAGAGCCCCCGCCGAGTGCATCGGCGGGGGGGGTCTTCTGAACGCCTCCGTCTTAAGACTGCATCGGTTGGGCCTCGGCAATCGCCTGGACACCATGCGCCGGACTATCACTGGTCTTTGGGCAGGCGGAGCCTCTCCGTTCGGACGCATGCGTTGCTACTCAATTGAAGCCAAGTGTCCCCTTTTTCAGGGAGGCGGGAAAGCAATATCCGGCGCGATGGTGCCCGCATGAGCCGTGATGCGGGCGAAAGGAATGAAGCTCGCAAGCAGTGTCACAAGGAATGGAACGCACTGCCGGAGAAGGCGGTGCGACGAATATAACCCGTCCCTTTAGTCTCCTGATTGACCTTCCCGCTACGGGCGCGAGGTCAAATCAGGCGAACTCCTCAGAGTAAGCCCGGCATCTCGGAGGTGGCGATCGCAATTTCTTGAGCCGCAGAGCGACAGCCCGTTCGCTCCTCTCGAGCAGGATAGAAAGTCTCTTCGGCGGCTCCTTGTTTGACGCGAGGTCGAGAAGTCGTCCATCGTCTTCCTTGCACCATTGACGAGATCGGTTCCTAAGCATTGCCTACTTGTTGCCAATTCCATTCCGAGTGATCTAAGCCGAAGCAGGCTAGGCAGTTCCATTCAGATGGGGGGGAGCGAATACTCTCCTCTTCCGTGAAGGGCAGCCTTTGTTTTAGGCTGACCAGTCCCCGAGGCGACCAGCCCGCGGGGGGATGGTCTCGGTAGAGATATTGACCAAGGTCCGGTACGCGAGGCCTCCTGGTCGCCTGTCGGAAGGGCGTCGAGGCTGAGTAGTGTGGCAAATGTATGCCAGGTTCATGCACACCCGGTGGCGGCGCTAGTCTGCTTATTTTTGTGAGTATGGCCTCGAGCTCGTTCACCGAAATGGCTTGAAGCTGCCGCAGCGTCAAGTTGTAAGTGTTGAAAATCGATCGCGAGGCAAAGTGACGCGCTCGCCAATGGCGCAGCTACGCTCGTGGTGCGCATGAATGCCAATATGAAGGTAGCTGGCGTGGCAAAAACGCGATCTGGAGCATCTTACAGCTGCCGCGCGCTTCGTTGGATGTTGCCAGGCAGTAGTCGGCGCGGCCTTTGTGGAGGCCAGAAGTGTCGCCGGACAGGCGGAAGGCCGTAGGCAAAAGCTCCAGTCTTTCACGTCGCTCGCATAAGAGCGCTTAATTTCTCGAACTTTCGTAAGCGTTACTAATACCGACAGGCTCAAGAGCACGTGATGGATCTCAAATTGATCATGGGCAAAGTCGCTAGCGGCGTCCCGTTGGGCCACCAGGAAATGGCTTTGGCGATCGACATTATGACGTCGGGCCAGGCGACGCCCTCGCAGATAGGCGGGTTGCTGCTGGCGCTGAGGGTGCGCGGCGAGACAGTTGAAGAAATCACCGGTGCGGTTTCCGCGATGCGCAGCAAAATGCTGCGGGTCGATGCACCCGCCGATTCGATCGACGTTGCGGGCACGGGCGGCGACGGTCTGGGCTCGTTCAACGTCTCGACATGTACCTCTTTTATCATCGCGGGCGCCGGCATTCCTGTCGCCAAGCATGGCAACCGCGCACTCTCCTCACGCTCGGGCTCGGCCGATGTACTGGCATCCCTGGGCGTCAAAATCGACTTGAAACCAGAAGATGTCGCTCGCTGTGTCCGGGACGCCGGCATCGGGTTCATGTTTGCGCCGGACCACCACCCGGCGTTAAAAAGCGTTAGCGCAACCCGGGTCGAGCTCGCGACCCGCACAATCTTTAATCTCGTCGGGCCGCTCTGCAATCCCGCGGGGGTGAAGCGGCAGATGATTGGCGTGTTTTCGCGCAAGTGGGTGCAGCCTTTAGCGGAAGTCTGCAAAAGGCTCGGTGCGGAAGCGGCGTGGGTGGTGCATGGCTGCGATGGACTTGACGAGATGACGCTCACTGGTCCCACCTTTGTCAGCGCCCTCGACAAAGGCCAAATTCGCACGTTCGAGGTGACACCGGAGGAAGCTGGGCTCCCGCGTTACGGAAACGAGAGGCTGAAGGGTGGGGACCCTCATACCAACGCGATTGCACTACGAAGCGTGCTCGAGGGCCTACCAGGCCCATATCGCGATGTTGCTCTCTTGAACGCGGCAGGGGCCTTTATAGTGGCCGGTCGGGCCACAACTTTGAAGGAAGGCGTCGCTATCGGGCGGGACACACTTGATAGTGGTGCCGCCGCAGACCGCCTGAAGCATCTGGTAGCAGTCTCCAACGCCGAATAGACAAGATGGCTGAGCCCGACATTCTGAAGAGAATTGAGATCTATAAGCGGGAAGAAATTGCAGCGGCAAGACGCGCGCTTTCGCGCGCCGAGCTCGACGCGCGCGCACGGTACGCGCCACCCCCGCGAGGCTTTCTAAACACAATTCGCAAAACGCACACATCTGGCGGCTATGCCCTGATCGCTGAAATCAAGAGAGCGTCGCCGTCGAAGGGGCTCATTCGAGCCGACTTCCATCCGCCTTCGCTCGCCAGATCGTATGAAGCAGGGGGCGCGGCTTGCCTTTCAGTTTTAACGGACAAACCCTCTTTTATGGGTGACCTTGACTTTATGGAGATGGCGCGCGCCGCCACAAACCTGCCGGTCCTGCGCAAGGATTTCATTTTCGACACTTACCAGGTGGTCGAGGCTCGCGCCCGTGGTGCCGATTGCATTCTGCTGATTATGGCCGCGCTGGACGACGAGGCTGCCCGCGACCTCGAGGCTGCGGCCTTAGCATACGGTATGGACGTGTTGATCGAAATCCATGATCGCTGCGAACTCGATCGCGCCCTGACACTTCGCTCGCAGATGATTGACATCAATAACCGCAACCTACGCACGTTTGTGACAAATCTCAAGACAAGCGAAATGCTAGCACCACTCATCCCGAAGGACCGACTGATTGTCAGCGAAAGCGGAATCTGCGCGTTCACTGATCTCGAGCGGCTCTCACGAGCCGGTATAGTAACCTTCCTTGTGGGCGAGAGCCTAATGCGGCAGACCGACGTAACGGCAGCAACCCGCGCACTGTTTTCAAATCAATCACGCTGGAGTCAGGGGGCGCATCAATGACACGCAAAGTCTCAAGCCGGTTGCTTCGACACGGGCGCCGAGAGCCGCAAGCAAGACAATGCCCGCACGCAGCCGAGGCGAGAACTTGCACATCCCCACTAGGGGGATGCAAATCCTCGGTTGTCTTGCCACATGAGTGACATTCAATCAATCGAGGCGGCCGAATTTCGCCAGGCCATGCGAAATCTGGCCAGCGGCGTCGCCATCGTGGCGACAGGAACGGCGCGTGCCCGGCGCGGGTTAACGGTGAGTTCTATTGTCTCGATTTGCATAGAACCGCCCTGTTTGCTGGTGGGCATCAACATCAGTTCCGGGACACACGATGCGATACTTGCGAACGGCAGGTTTGGCGTGAGCCTCCTTGCTATTGATCATCAGGACATCGCTCTGCGATTCGCCGGCCGGGATGGCTCTAAAGGAGCCGAACGGTTCGACACGGCTCCCTGGGTCCAGGGGATTCTCGATGTACCTTTATTGCAAAGCGCAATATGCGCTCTCGAGTGCGTTTTACAGCACTACCAAGTCATCGGCACGCACGGAGTATTCATCGGCCGGACCGTGGCGGTCCGCTCAGGAGACGGCTATCCGCTTATCAACTGTCGCGGCGAACTTCGAACAGTACCGCTCGGCTGAGCGTTTTGCCTTTCACTTCAAAACTGGCGGTCGCCCCCCCAGCTGAAATGAAACGCCGAAGGGGCCTGCCGGCGGCGGGACGCAGAGCCTCGTGTTCAGCCAGCGCCCGCGATGATTTCTGAGCGAATAATCGTTGCCGTGGCCAATGAAGCATCCAGCGAGAGGTCCCCAAATGCGAGCTGACACAGAAGGTAATTGGCACCCGCCTCCTCTAGATGATTAAGAAGAGTGTGCCTGATCGAAGAGGCGGTCCCCGCGACGCACAGCTCACTCTCGATTGCTGCATCGAAAGTCAAGGGGAGGTTCGGTGGAGTGGGGATCTTGTTGCGATCATAAAGAAACTTGAAGCTCTTGAGCCAACGATCGTAGGCCGGCGCAGCAAGTGCATAAGCATCTGCTTCAGTGTTGCCGACCACAACCATGCGGAGCAAGCCAAGAAACGGCGATTTACCATTCACATCTGGACGTACCTCTCGACGCGAGCGATACGCATCAGTAATCCTCCGAACAGAGGATGCAGGTCCGATACTTGCGATGTTTGCGCCAATCTCAGCGGCCCAGCTTGCCGAGCCGGGTTGATTAACGGCGATCCATGTCGGCGGATGCGGTCGCTGATAAGGCGTTAGCGTCAATGGAACGTCGTCCAACCGGAAGTGATCCCCTTCGTAGCAGAGCGAGCCGCCTCGCATGGCTTTAACAAGGATCTCGCTGGCCTCTGCATAACGGCCTGGTGCCGCCTCGGCGCTGACCCCGAAATAGCCCAATTCCACTGGAAGTGAGCCGCGTCCCATGCCAAGCTCAAGTCGGCCACCGCTCAAATGGTCCAGCATACACGCCTCTTCGAAGGCTCTCAGCGGGTGATGAAGACTAAGCAGCATGACCATCGGACCGACGCGAAGCTGTGATGTGCGTTGTGCGACGCTCGACAAGAACAGATTTGGTGCGGGGCTTCTCCCATGCGGAGTGCAGTGGTGCTCTGCTAGATGATACGCATAGAATCCCAGTCGATCGCATGCCTCGGCAAGTAGGAGGCGATCGTTATACTGTTTGGCTACGTCATGACCGTCCGCGTCCAGGTGATCGAAGATGCCGAACGCCAGTTTTGAAGGGAAAGTACTTGTCACTCGATCACCTCATGTAAGCAGGATGGCCATTGGTTTGGGGTCAGTTTGGCGACGAAAGAATATCACTGACGGTTGAAAGAAGCGCATCCATTTGCCTTTCTGTGCCGATGCTAATGCGTATGAAATTCTCCAGACCGCTCTCGGGAAAGAACGCAACAAGCACGTTCTGTCTCTGCAGTGCGGCTTGCCACCACGCTCCGTCGTGTCCTTCTGGCACGCGAGCTAGCAAAAAGTTGGCGTGGGACGGCAATGCGGTAAATCCAAGTGCTGATAGCGCGACGCTTGTTAGCTCTCTCTCACGCACGACATATTGATGGTTCTCCTCGAACGCGTCTCGATGCTCAATGATGCTCATGCCGACCGCATGACCAATCACATTCATGTTGAAGAGGTTCTGCATGGTACGAAGCCTGCCGATAAGCTCGGGATGACCGAAGCCAAAACCTATGCGGAGGCCGGCCGTGGCATAACTTTTCGAGAACGTGCGCAGGAGCAGAACATTTGGATAGCGGTTGACGAGCCGTAGTCCATTGTCCGGCGCAAAGTCCACATACGCTTCGTCAAGGACGATCAGTCGATCAGATTGTGCTACGAGCCTTTCGATTTCGGCGATCGCAATAAACGTTCCCGTCGGATTGTTCGGATTGGCTAGCACGATAAATTTGGCATCGCGGGCGGGGCCGGAAAGCAGTTGCTGCGTCGGCAAGGAGTGATCCTGACCCCACCCAATCTCCAGAAATTGGGCCTCGTGCAACATCGCGAGCTTGCGGTTGAACGAAAATCCGGGCGATATCATCGCTACGGCGTCACCTGGAGCGAGGAACGCTTTGTAGATGAGGCCGAGAAGTTCGGACGATCCGTTCCCCGCGATCACCTGATCGGCGGAAAGCCCGTAAGCAGAGGCGGCAGCCTCTCTTAAGCCTACATTGTCATCTTCCGGGTACAAATAATGCCGCTCAAACGCTGCAGTCGCGCTTTTCTTGACAACTGGCGGCAGTGGAAACGGGTTCTCATTCATGTTGAGTTTGACGCAAGTTGCGCCAAGCGCGGGGAGAGCAGGTGGCGGAACTTCCAACTGTTTTGCCACGTGCGAAAGAGATGAGAGTGCGCTTAGCAGCCTTGCGTCTGACATCTGGTCGCTCCGTCGAAGGGCATGGGTTTTGAGCATGGCTATGATCCTATCTGGGTGAACACTCCGGGACATGCGCATGAGCTTACGCGTCAGCAGGCCGACCATGTCTCGCCAGAGCCGGCCAGCGCGGAGCTTAACCCGTTTTAAAGACCGATCCTAAAATCCAAACGAAAAACCGCAACTTGCATAGGGGGCTTTATGCATTGCGAACGGCGCACCAGTCGGATGTGGGCTCTCTGATGATCGAGCAGAGAACGGCGCCCAACTCGGGTGCTGCCTAACTGCTGCGAGCAGTCATGGCCGGGTTCGGGAATCTCGGCGATACCGCGCGGCAAGCTATTGGCACGAACCTCAGCCACACCTGTTCGGCGATGGCTGCCCGCAAGAATGTCCGTCTGGGACCTGGTCATGCCTCGAACGAAGGGGCATTGCCGTTGTTCTCCAGCAGGCACACGCAGGCATTTGCACGCGTCTTGCCGGAGCTGATCGGGGGGCGTGACGGATGGTCGCGGCGCAGACTTTTGCGTTTGAGTCATTCACAATCCTCGTTCGCGAGCCGTCGAAGGCCCCGATGCCTCCCCAGTTTTGGTAGTTTACAACTTGACCTTACGTTCGTTTCAAGACCTTTCGATCCTGATCGGAGAATGTCTCACTCCTTACAAGGAAAGCCGATCTCGATGTGGGCGAGCTGAATTGCAAAATCAAAAATAATCGCAGCATGCTGAGTCAGCGGGGGTCAAAGTCGCATTGAATGCGGCAAATCACCGTTCAAGAGGAGTCACGGATGAGGTCGCAGTCGCATTGCTCGAGGTTGGCATCGTTGTTGCACCAATGCAGCCAAAGCAGGCAAGTGGCCCCGCAGCCTGGCAACGTGGCGCGATCGGTAAGGTAGTGCGATTGAAGAGAAGTTGTCATGAGGTATTTGCAGGTCGAAAAGGACGTAAGAGACACCGAAACTCTACTATGTCGCCTCGGCCGTGCACCGGCAGAACATGCTGGGATGGTGAATGTGCCGATCTATCGCGGATCTACCATCATATCGGAGACCTTAGAGGAATGGGACATCCGGAACAAAGACTATCCCAGCTACGGTCGCTTCGGTACGCCCCTGTCGCGTGCCCTGGAGACCGCGATCTGTAAGTTAGAGGGCGGCTACCGTTCTATTCTTTTCCCATCAGGGCAATCGGCTTGTAGTCACTCACTGCTTGCGTGCTTGAAGGCGGGCGATTCGGTTCTGATCAGCGATGGCGTCTACTCGCCTGTGAGAGCCTTCGCGGACAATGTTCTTGCCAGGCTGCAAATCAAGGCGGAGTATTTCTGTTCAACCAAGCCGTCAGAACTGGCCGCGAAAATCAGCGCAAAGACACGCGCCGTCTACTTGGAATCGCCCTCGTCCATGACGTTCGAAGTGCAAGATGTACCGGCGCTCGCGGCGATCGCACATCTGTCGGACGCACTTGTGATCATGGACAACACCTGGGCGACTCCTCTGTATTTCCGGCCGTTCGAGCATGGGGTCGACATTTCGATCCAGGCTGCGACGAAATATATCGTTGGCCATTCCGATGCGTTTCTTGGCGTTGCCACTGCGAACGAAGCGGCATGGCACGCGCTAAAGTCAACTGCGCAGCATTTCGGCGAAATAGGCGCACCGGATGATATTTATCTCGCCCTCCGGGGAATTCGTACTCTAGGTCTGCGTATGAGGCGGCATTGGGAAAATGGCCTTGTCCTGGCGCAGAATCTGCAAACTCATCCAGCCGTCGACAGGGTGCTCCACCCGGCTCTTCCCAACGATCCAGGCCATGTCATTTGGAAGAGGGACTTCCTGGGCGCCAGCGGACTCTTTGGAGTTGTTCTGAAGCCCATGTCGCCGCCGCAACTTTCGGTTCTGTTCAATAGCCTGCGTCTCTTTGGGATTGGGCTGTCGTGGGGCGGGTACGAAAGTCTCGCGTTGCTCGTCGAGCCGCCGAAACGAATGGAGGGGTCGCTTCCTTTTCCAGGCCCGTTGCTTCGCATACACGCGGGAATGGAAAGTCCGACCGAGCTGATCGCAGACTTGCATAGCGCACTGAACGCCGCCTGCGAAGTTGCAGATGACACTATCGTGCCCCCGGAAACGAGTGAGCTCGTCAGTCAATGTCAAATAGTCAGTTAGTCTTCGTGCGGCGCTAACGATCGTTCGCCGGCCCCTCGTGGTATAGGTGGTATACGAGATGCAATGCGCATTGCATGCGATAGGACGGTATTGACGTTCGGTAGCGATTCAATCGTTCTCGGAATGACTTTCGGCGCGCGTGTAAGCTACCAGATCCAGCCAAGCCCTCGCGGCGGGCGACAGACAAGCATCGCGCCGCCAGATCTTGCAATTTGCCAGTCTGTATCAGCTTCGTGGAGCGGTACCCAAGCGAGCGAACGATGCGTGCGTTGCTCAGCAATTATCCTTGTCAGAAAGGCGGCGCCCATGCCCGCCGCAGCAGGCTCGATGATGAAATCAACCTGGTTGGTGCGCGCTACGACCCGCGGTTCAAAGCCGTGCCGTCGGCATGCGTCCATAACCACGCGGTTCAATGCAAACCCGGTTTCGAAGAGAATGAACGGAATCACGCGCAATGTCGAAAGGTCAAGGGATTGACACTGCGAAAAACTAATGGTCATCGGTTAGCAGAACAGCAAGGGGCTCAGGCTTGACCTCATTGTCATTCAAAAGCTTCCGATACGGGAAGAACGAGGTGGCAAGTTCGACCTCGCCTGATAGCAAAATCTGCTCCAGTCGCTCGCTTCCGTACTCCACGAGCGGATCTCGACGCCTGGATAACGTTGCGGCAGATCGCAAATAGCTTCGCGAAGAGTATGCCACTCTCAACTGGTGGCAAACCGAGCCTGAGAATGCCGCATTTGAGGCTGCGCAGCTCGTTGAGTTCGGATACTAGATCGTCCCGTTCAATCAGAATCCTGATTGCACGGCGGTAAACAATTTCGCCGGCAGCGGAAAGTTTGATGTGTTGGTCGATCCGGTCAAGTAGGGGGCACACCGATCTTATGTTCCAACTGCTTGACCGCCTTGCTGACCGTAGACTGGGTCGCGAACACGAATCTGACGGCCTTGGAGAACCCGCCCTGCCGTACGACCTCGACGAAGGCGCGTAGTTTCGGAGGCTCCATGTGAATTCCGAAGCCGAATAGACTCTATTCGATCAATTCATTCGCTGCGCTAACGGCGGTCGTCCGCGTGAGTTATCGCCGAAAGCAATCTCTGCACCGGCCTGCCAGGACCGCGCGACTCTGCAGGCCGAAAACCTATTCCTGCTTTCGCTCGTTTGGAGTGGTTCTCTGTTTTTTTGACCGGTGGTATTACATGCTGATCCTGCTCTTGCAGTTTGCGGGATCAATGTGAGTCGCGCACTTTCCTGCACGATGTTGATCAGTCGCAGCGTGGTACGATGTTTGAGCCGATTTACGACCGCGGTCACATCAGTGTGCGCTACTAACAGCATCAGTCGAATGCAATCGGTATTGCGGTGCTTCTAACCGAACTCTTGCGGATCGTCTCTTTCTAAAGCCAACCATGGCCGGTCGGATCGAACCACGCCGTGCGTTGGCACAAAAACAATGAAACGGCGATACGACGTTGACGTAGGTCGAGCAGAGCCATTCCCGTGTATGCAGCCTTGTGTTCCAGGCAGCGATAAAGCGTTGCTTTAGCGCGTCGGAGGCGTGGCTCAGACTTCGGGCTCGTTCATCACGAGCTGCCCGATTGCGTGTGAGCAAGTCAGAAAGTTCGAACCAATTTGGAAGAACACGCGAAAATTCGCGATCTCCGCGCAAGCTGGTGGGCAGAAGGATTTCGCCATGCGTTCGAGGCTCCGCGCGCTTGGTTGCGCAGTCAAAATCCAGTCGACATAGCGTTTTGCCCGCATCGATCATGCCAGTGCGATTCCCTGCCGAAGCGCGCAGCAAGTCGACATGCTCATGCCCGACGCGCCGCAGGTCGGTCTTCTTTTTGCCCTAACCCTTTGCAAGGAGCCGAGCGCCGGCGCGATTTTCGATAGGAGAGACGGTGGAAGTTTTGCAGGTACGAAGTGGGGTCTTCGATCCAGAAGACCTTTCAGTGTTGGGAAAGATCTACGATGAAGTGGTGGCGGCGATGCCTGCAAGCATGCGAACTCCCGTCAATCGAACAGAGATTGCCAAACTTGTGCTTGGACGTACAGCCGCTAGTGAGGGCCAATTGGTTCTCTTCCGAAAGCTGATGGTGGCGATTGCGTCAGCCGCCTAGTCCCCCGGCGCTAGAATGCTTCTTCTCCGATACACTGTGTCGGCTTTATCCGGCGCTATGGCAGTAGAGTGGTTGCTTGTATCATGCATGTCACCCAGCCTGCGTAGCCGCTCCAGGAAAGTCGAGTTCGATATTGCCGGCGGAAAGTTGGCAACACGAGCAGCAGGTGGTGGAAACCCCTTGAACCTCACGTGACGTTAGGTTGTAGGTTTGAAAAAGAGAAACATGACCAGACCTACTGTACTCAGGCGTCGGTGGCGACGCATCGGTGAACTTGCGGAGGCGACCGGCGTGACGGTGCGCGCCTTGCGCCACTATGAGCATACGGGATTGCTCAGAGCGTCGCAGCGCACGGGCGGCGGTCACCGAATTTATGACTCCGAAAGCGTCAGAAGAGTTTATCACATTCTCGCGCTTCGCGAGCTTGGATTCTCTTTGCAAGAGATCAGGAAAGCGATGGAGGGCAGGTGTTCACTTCCAAACTTGTTGAGTGAACAATTGGAGCGAGCGGAGATTCAGGTCGCGCGAGCAACCAAGTTGCGCGATCGTTTGCGCAACATTACCAAGAACGCCGAATCGGACGTGAGTGTAGAGGAACTACCTACTCGCCTAGACGCGATGTCGCAGGAAGGCTGCGGACATGCGCGCCGGCGGGCGCGCGCCCCGGATGATGCTGATCGATAGGCGCATAAGAAAGAACAATCGAGCGATGCGGAAGATCGTCTGTGCGGCAGTTGATGTCGCTACAGAGGCGAGCCATCAGGCCACAGCAAGTCCTAAGGGCAAAACCATAGTCAGAGGCGTCAAATGCCATTCTTTAGCAAGATCTCGGTTGCCGGCGCGGCGGTCCTCGCTTCTGTATTGATCTCGGTCGCGTCCGCTGACGAAGTCTATATTGCAGTGGCGGGCCCCATGACGGGAAGCAACGCCGCTGTTGGTGAGCAGATGCGGTATGGTGTCAGTGCAGCGGTTGACGATTTAAATTCTTCCGGAGTGCTTCTCGATACAAAGATCAAATTGATCGTTGCCGACGACGCCTGCGATCCGAAGCAAGCCGTTGCAGTCGCGAATCGATTGGTGGCGGACCAGGTCAGGTTGGTCGTTGGTCACTATTGTTCCTCTTCCTCCATTCCTGCCTCCGACGTTTACGCTGAAGCCGCAATTATCCAGATTTCGCCTGGATCAACTAATCCTCAGTTGACCGAGCGCGGGCTCAAGAACGTTTTTCGGATCTGCGGCCGTGACGACCAGCAAGGCGTCGTCGCCGCGGACTATATCTTGCGGCACTATTCCAAGAGCAAGATTGCCATCCTTGATGATAAGAGCACTGCCGGGAAAGGCATCGCGGATATCGTTGCATCTCGTCTTCACGATGCGGGCCTGCAGGACCTGATGCGGCAAAGCTATATGGCCGGCGAGAAAGATTACTCGGCCCTGGTGTCGAGGCTGAAGAGAGAAGGAATTCAGATCGCCTATATCGGCGGCTACCACACGGAAATCGGCTTGATTGTACGGCAAGCCGCGGACGCACAAGCCGGCCTTACCGTCATGGCTAATGATCCTCTGATGACAGGCGAGTTTTGGGTGATTGCGAACAGCGCCGCAAACGGCACTCTGTTCACATTTATGCCCGACGCCACCAAAAGGCCCGATGCGGCCGACCTCGTCGCTCGCTTGAAAGCATCCAATGGGTCGGCCGAGGGCTATACACTTTACGCCTATGCCGCCGTGCAGGCATGGGCACACGCGGCGAAGCGTGCTGGATCGTTCAACGCTCTGCGCGTGGCGAAAGCCCTTCGGGCGCACGAGGTTGACACCGTGGTCGGCCAAGTTCGTTTCGATGCAAAGGGCGACAATGCGTCCCCCGGCTTCGTAGTAAATCGCTGGTGGAACAACACGATCGAGGTGGTCGAGTAGCATCGACGACGAAGGGCGGTCGATGCTCGAGGGGCGCCACATGACCTAATCGAGCGCGGAACGGCCGAGACTGACCTTGCGGAATCGCTCGATACGGCAAGCTGCTTCGCCTGACCATTGTCTTCGACGGAACTTCTTGGAGAAGCAAGCGGGCGAGTGGCGGTCGTCATTTTGAGCCATCTGAAGCCGCGTCTGTAGCTGACGAAGAGGAAGTCGATCGATGGCCTACGAGAGATTTAGAACCAACAGGGGCTAGGCGCGCCGCTTCCTCAATCAAAACCTCGCGCATCCAAATGCTCGCTGGATCTGTATTGTGGACCGAAGGCCACTGGAGCGCCTCGGTGAAACCAGGCAGCGGTAGCGGAAGGCTGTTGGTTCGCAGTGGCATCGTCTTCGCGAAGTACTTCACAAGGGTCAAGGGCATCGTGGCAATTCGGTTGGTGCCCACGAGCATATGCGGGATCATGCCAAAGCTCTGCACGACGACCTCGACCCGTCTCTTCAGGCCGTGCTCCTTCATGTACCAATCATCTATGGAGGGCACTCGGGAACGCCCGAACTTCACCGCGACGTGCCCCATCGACATGTATCGCTCGAATGTAAGCTGTCGAGACAGCTGCTTATTCGAACGGCAACCGACGCACACGACGCTTTCCTCAAAGAGCACCGCTCTGGGATGCGTGTGCGACATGTATACCTCGGGCACTATAAGGAAATCGATTTCTGCGCGTTCAATCGGCTGATCGAACGGGTCCGCATGAGGCATGAACTCGAATCTGATGCCGGGAGCCTCTTGCGCGACACGCTCCACCACGTTTCGGAGTAGTACGATCGTGGCAAAGTCGGACACGCAGATCTTGAAGCGGCGATTCGACTCGCTCGGCTTGAACGTATTGCCCGACGTAATGGAGAACTGGATGTGAAGCAGAGCCTCCCGAGTTGGAGCGGCAAGCGCCTCAGCACGTGGAGTAGGGATAAGTTCGCGTCCCCTCATCGTAAAGAGCTCGTCACGGAAATACGTGCGCAGCCGGCCAACCGCAGCGCTCATGGCCGGCTGACTCAAGTTGATGCTGCGCGCCGCCGCCGTGAGGTTTCGCTCGGTCATCAAAGCATCGAGCGCGACAAGAAGATTTAGATCAAGGCCCCGAAAGCGCATTGTCACCTATCCGCAGTGTGGATGTTTTTCATCCAAACAATCGATTTTACCAGTTCGCGCGGCGCCAGTTAGGAAGCTGTCAGAATTTAAGAACATGGTAGGTTTTGGAGAAGCGGAGCGTGGCGCGGCATGTCGCAAAGATTGGCGTTGGGATTTCGTCCGCAGCTGAGCGCAGCTTAGCTCGACGATCGTCATCATATTGTCGTCTTCGAAGACATCGCATCGATTCCAATGGTAAGCATTCGTGCGAAGGATCTACGAGCGCTGATGTATCGATCCATCAAGCTCTTCTTAAGAAGATCACTCAAGGGCACGAAAGTCCTCGCGTGCGTCATAGTCCCTGCCAGACGTTGAGCCGGGCGAATCCAGCCGCGACTAGGGTTGTCCCGTTCCGTTTTCCTTACACGCAAGCAGCATTTTCGCTGTGCAAGCTGGGAAGGGTGCTGCTTGGCGAAGCGCAGTTGGGACGCCTTCGCAACAAAATCCCTCGCGAGGTGAGTTCTACATCACGGTCGTGTTTTATTGCAACCGCATGCCGCTCAATAGCGCGTGCAGGAGTGCGGTTTAAACCATCGTATAGCCGCTACATACGCTTCTATGGAAGGCGTCTACCCCGATATGATTGGGTTGGTGCATGGCCCTCCGCTACCTTGCGGGGACCGGAAAATCATCGCGCAGAATGGACGTCTAGGCGCAATGGCAACAAACTAGGATGCAGAGCAGTAGATGACGCAATTGTTGTAACAGCACCGACCGCTACTCGCCTGAAGGAGACGACGGCAACAGTTAGCTGCGGCACGCAGAGCATCCGGAGTATTCAGAACACGCCCGTTCGCCGCGACAACTCAAGCGCCGACAATAAGTCAACATCATCCAAAGTCGCTGACGCCACCATGGAACGAGCAACGTCACGCTGCTCGTCGCTAGGCTCGTGCGTGCCCCAGGAACACTGCAAGAAGCAGGAGAAACTTTCATGCGCCCTCAGATCAAGTGGAGGACGTGTTGGGAAAATGACTTACAACTCGCCGACCACGCCGAGATATCCGAGTTCTTTCGCAATGCCTACGGGCCGACAGGGGCGTTTAATGCAAAGCCCTTTGAAGGCATTCGAAGCTGGGCGGGCGCGAGACCTGAGCTCCGTGTCATCGGATACGATGAACGCGGCGTGGCGGCCCATATCGGAGGGCTGCGCCGGTATATCAAGGTCGGCGAAGTCGACCTCCTGGTGGCTGAACTCGGATTGTACGCAGTGCGTCCGGACCTCGAGGGGCTCGGAATTTCCCATTCCATGCGCGTGATGATTCCTGTGCTGCAGCAGCTTGGTGTTCCCTTCGGCTTCGGTACGGTTCGACATGAACTCAAAGAGCATATCTCAAGGCTACTCGGCCGCCCGGGTTTGGCGACGATTGTTCCGGGCGTTCGCGTTCGCTCCACTCTTCCGGATATCTATCCCAACTTGCCGCCGACTCGCGTCGATGAAGCACTCCTCGTCGTATTCCCTATAGCGCGGCCGATGAGCGAGTGGCCGACGGGCACAGTCATCGAGCGAAATGGGCCAGAGCTGTGAAAGACGCCAATTGCTCCTTCGAAGCGCAGACCAGGCGCGCCATGGATACCCGCAGCGTGCATTTGACGTTTGATGACGGACCGAATCCATACTGCACGCCTGATATTCTCGATGTATTGGCGGAATACCGCGCGCCGGCCACCTTCTGCGTCCTTGGCACGTATGCTGCGAATGAGCCGAGTCTAATTCGACGGATGATTGCGGAGGGGCACGAGGTGGCTAACCACACGATGACACATCCGGATCTATCCAGCTGCGAACCAGACGAAGTGCAATACCAAATCCTAGCGGCAAGTCGGGCTATCAGATGCGCATGCCCGCAGGCGGCGGTGCGACGCGTGCGTGCGCCTTATGGCATTTGGACAAAAGAAGTGCTCGCGCTGTCGGCGAAGGCGCAACTAGCCGCTCTGTACTGGTCAGTAGATCCACGGGACTGGTCCTGCCCGGGCGTCGATGCGATCGTCGACGCGGTACTAGCATCTGTTCGCCCCGGCGCGATTGTGCTCCTGCACGATGGATGCCCTCCCGATGAGTTGAGGCGGGGCATTCATGCCGGTCTACGCAGCCAGACCCTGAAGGCGCTTTCCCAACTCATTCCAGCACTGCGTGAGCGTGGATTTGCGATTAGCCCGCTTCCCCACTTCCCTGAACAAAATTGAGCCCAATGAACCTGCTTGCCACAACCAGCACTGTAGTCGTATCGTCTTACGCGTTGCTCTCCGCAGTCTACAAGACCGTGCAGGCGTTCCACGCCTCTCCGTCACACGCGCCGTCGAGTCCAACACATGCAATTCGTCCCGAAGCCATGCCGAGCGTGGATGTGATCGTGCCATGCTTCAACGAGAACCCGCAGACGCTTTCGGCGTGTCTAGAGTCGATCGCAAGCCAAGATTACGCGGGGCAGCTCCATGTCTATGTGGTTGATGACGGTTCGTCAAATCGCGAGGACGTGGCGTATGTTCATCAAGACTTTGCGGGTGACTCGAGGTTCAATTTCATTCTCCTGCAAAAGAATGTCGGAAAGCGGAAGGCGCAGATTGCCGCAATTCGCCGCTCATCCGGAGATCTTGTACTCAATGTCGACTCGGACACGATACTCGCGACCGATATGGTCGGGAAGCTTGCGCTGAGAATGCAAGACACCGACGTCGGGGCTGCCATGGGGCAATTAACAGCGAGCAACCGGAACGCCACTTGGTTAACTTCCTTGATCGACATGGAGTACTGGCTGGCGTGCAACGAAGAGCGTGCAGCTCAAGCGCGTTTCGGCGCGGTCATGTGCTGCTGTGGCCCATGTGCGATGTACCGGCGATCGGCGCTCGCTTTGCTGCTGGATCAGTACGAGGCGCAATATTTTCGAGGAAAGCCAAGTGATTTCGGCGAGGATCGCCACCTCACGATCCTCATGTTGAAAGCGGGATTTCGGACTGAGTACGTTCCTGACGCCTACGCCGCAACGGTCGTTCCAGATAAGTTGACCCCGTATCTGCGCCAACAGCTGCGCTGGGCGCGGAGCACTTTCCGAGACACGCTGCTTGCGTTGCGGCTTCTGCCAGGTCTCGATCCATACCTGACATTAGATGTTATCGGGCAAAACGTAGGCCCCCTTCTTCTGGCCCTTTCAGTTGTAACGGGTATCGCTCAACTCGCATTCACGTGCACGGTGCCATGGTGGACATGTGTGATGATCGCATCAATGACAATGGTACGATGCAGCGTCGCGGCCTTTCGGTCTCGCCAATTACGATTTCTCGCCTTTTCCCTCCACACTCCCATCAATATCTTTATGCTACTTCCGGTCAAAGCATATGCCTTGTGTACCTTAAGCAACAGCGATTGGCTCTCACGAAAATCGACGAAGGCGACGGTGTCTGGCGGGGAACAGTCGCTCAAGCAGAGCCAAGAGTCTCAACCAGACGCTGCCTGGCTCTCGGGACCGACTGCGCCCGTTTGCAAGCGCGATGGTTTGCGTCGACCTTCTGGTAGTGACGCGGCCGGCCTAGCAGCGGCCAGCGATCGTGCGGACTAAGGAGCGGCTGGCCATGAAGCTGGATGAGAATTACCAATTGTTAGAGCGCGAACTGGCTGCCGTGGATCCGTGGCGACTGGACGGAAATCCGTTCGAGCGAGAGCGCCACGCGCAAATGCTGCGGCTTTCGCTTTTGGATGGTTTTGTCATGAATGCGCTCGAAGTCGGATGCGCAGCTGGCGCCTTCACGGAAAAGCTCGCGCCCCACTGCGAACGACTTACAGTTATCGACGTCGTACCGCGAGCGATCGATCGGGCGAGCCTACGGACGAAGCAATGGTCCCACATCACATGGATTGTCTCTGACATCGAACAGTTCTCGAGGGCAGAGCAGTTCGATTTGATCGTGGTGGCGGAAGTTCTCTACTATCTCCGCGATGTCGGCGAGATGCGTGCGGCCGTCGACAATCTGCTGCGAATGCTCGCGCCTGGTGGTCATCTGGTTTTCGGATCGGCGCGTGATGCCACCTGCCAAGGCTGGGGGCATGTCGCCGGCGCGGAAACGATCATCGCAATGTTGAGCGAAACATTGGTCGAGGTCGAGCGGGTGCAATGCCAAGGGCAATCGACCAACGAAGACTGCTTGCTGGCTCGTTTTCGGAATTCGAATTCACCCACCCTTTTGCTCCAAAATCCATCTTAAGCATTGAGGCACTATGCGCATCTGTGGCATCAAGCTGACGCATGACGGGTCCGTCGCTCTTGTAGAGGATGGACGCCTAGTCTTTTGCATCGAGCAGGAGAAACGCGAAAACAATCGGCGGTATCAAACCATCGAGAATCTCGACGCGGTTGTGCTTGCTTTGGCGGAGCACGGGCTGGATCCCCGCGACATTGATCAGTTCGTCATTGATGGCTGGGACGGCGAGACCGAATCGGAATTCCAGGTCTTGAGTGGGGCCGATCTGCTCACACTCAAAGGTGCGCCCTATGTTGAACGTCCCGAGGGGCTCCTCTCTGCTCACGAGAGGCTTGGCCTTGTGCTCAACGGGAAGAGTTTCTCTTACCGAAGCTATGCACACGTCACAGGCCATGTTGCCTCCGCATACTGCACTAGCCCGTTTGCGAAAGCTGGGGAACCCGCCTTCTGCCTGGTGTGGGACGGCTGCATCTTTCCGCGTCTCTATTATGTAGACGCCAGTGGCGGCCGCTTCCTGGAATCCTTATTCCCGATGATAGGCCACGCCTATGCTGTTGCGGGCCACCACTTCGGGCCGTACCAGCAACCGAACCGGAAGAATTGGGACCTTGGCGTCGCGGGCAAGCTGATGGCCTATATCGGCCTGGGGGCGCCTGATGAAGACATCGTAACGGTGTTTAAGGACGGCTATGAGAAGCACTTTGCGGCGAACACGGAGGCTGCTCGGCGTTACCGTGCAAACATTAATGACGCCGAGGCGTCACTTGCCGCTACGCACGACTACTTCGGAGAATGCGCCCTTCGATTAGACGGTAAGCGAGCCGAAAACATTCTTGCATCGTTTCACGTTTTCCTTGAGCGTCTGCTCGTGAACGAAATGGGCCTTGCTCTGCTGCGGCATTCTAATTTTCACGGACCGCGCAATCTTTGCGTAGCGGGTGGTTGTGGCCTTAACATCAAATGGAACAGTGCGTTACGTGCGTCCGGCTTGTTCGAAGGCGTATGGGTACCGCCTTTTCCGAATGACAGTGGCTCAGCAATCGGGGCAGCATGTTCGGCAATGGTGGCGGACAAGGGTTTCGTGCCACTGGAATGGTCGGTCTATAGCGGGCCGTCCCTCACCAGCGGCGATACATCAGTGGAATGGAGGGCCACGCCGTGCAACATCAGCGAGCTTGCCGCGCTGCTCGCAACCAATAAGCCCGTGGTGTTCCTGGCCGGTCGCGCCGAACTCGGACCGCGCGCCTTGGGGGGAAGAAGCATTCTTGCTGCGGCGACCTCGCCAGCCATGAAGAACTATCTCAACGACATCAAAATTCGCGAGCATTTCCGACCGGTTGCCCCGATATGTCTGGAAGACCGAGCGCCGGAGATTTTCGATCCTGGAACGCCGGACCCTTATATGCTCTTCGACCATCAGACGCGGCCAGAATGGCGAGACAAAATCCCGGCGGTTGTGCACCTTGACGGATCTGCACGATTGCAGACGGTTGGCAGAACATCGGGGCATAAGGTTGCTGAGTTGCTCATTGAATATGAGAAACTCACAGGCATCCCGCTGCTTTGCAATACAAGCGCCAACCATCATGGACGTGGCTTTTTCCCCGATGTCGCAGCCGCCTGCGAATGGGGACGCATCGAACACATCTGGTGCGATGGTCTGCTGTGGAGCAGAACGACAGCAACAGAAGCGTCGTTGTCTGATCGACCAGTCGAGATGGACGCATGTCGAGCGTAGCGATCGACGTTGCCGCTGTACACAAATCGTATCGCGGCAAAGTCGTTGTCAACGGGCTAACGTTCAGTGTTGCGGCGGGGGAGTGCTTCGGTCTGCTTGGACCGAACGGCGCGGGCAAAAGCACCATCGTGCGTATGATCCTCGGCATGGTGCCGCCGGACTCTGGCAAGATCGCGGTGCTCGGCCAGCAAGTGCCGGTACAGGCTCGCCTGGCACGCGCAGGCGTGGGCGTGGTCCCGCAGTTTGACAATCTCGAGAACGAGTTCACCGTACGCGAGAACTTACTGGTGTTCGGGCGCTATTTCGGTTTAAGCGCGCGTGAAATCGAGGCGGTTACTCCATCACTGCTCGATTTTGCCCGCCTCGAGATCAAAGCGGATACGCGCGTTTCCGAGTTATCAGGAGGCATGAAGCGGCGGTTGGTGCTGGCACGTGCGCTGATCAACGATCCGCAACTGCTCGTGATGGACGAGCCAACGACCGGGCTCGACCCGCATGCCCGACATTTGATTTGGGAACGACTACGATCGCTACTTGCGCGTGGTAAGACGATCCTGCTGACCACTCACTTTATGGAAGAGGCTGAGCGGTTGTGCGACAGGCTGTGCGTGCTTGAAGAGGGACGCAAGATAGCCGAAGGCGAGCCTCACGGGCTGATCAACGAGCAGATTGGCTGTGACGTCATGGAGATCTATGGCGGAAACCCGCAGGAATCCATTGAGCTGATCAGGCCCTACGCACAACGCATCGAGCAGAGCGGCGAGACTATTTTTTGCTATGCACCAGATCTGGAGCAGGTGCGTAAGCAGTTGCGGGGGCGGGCGGGTTTGCGCCTTCTGGAGCGTCCGCCGAATCTCGAGGATGTGTTCTTGCGACTTACCGGACGCGAGATAGAGATATGATGAGAATGACTTATAGCGCGGCTATGCCCGCCAATGCGGTTAACTGGGTCGCAGTATGGCGTCGCAACTATTTGGCATGGAGGAAGATTGCGCTTGCATCGCTTCTTGGCAATCTCGCCGATCCAATGACCAATCTACTTGGTCTTGGCTTTGGCCTCGGGCTGATTGTCGGCCGCGTGAACGGGACTTCATATGTCGATTTCCTGGTCGGGGGCATGGTTGCGACCAGCGCGATGACTTCCGCAAGCTTCGAAACCATTTACGCCACATTCGCCCGCATGCACACCCAACGAACATGGGAGGCAATGCTGTGCACACAGCTCACGCTCGGCGACATCCTGCTCGGTGAAGTGGCATGGGCAGCCAGCAAGGCCGTGCTGGCTGGCACAGGAATTACGATCGTTGCCGCGGGAATGGGTTATGCGGCATGGCCCTCCATGCTCTATGCACTACCCGCAATCGCTCTCACCGGGTTCGTCTTCGCGAGCTTGGCGATGGTGATCGTGTCGCTAGCGCCTAGCTACGACTATTTCGTGTTCTACCAAACGCTCGTCCTTACACCCATGGTGTTCCTGTGCGGCGCGGTATTCCCGATCAGCCAGTTGCCAGCCGCCTTGCAGATCGTAGCAGGCATGTTACCCCTGGAGCATTCGATTGAGCTCATTCGTCCGGCGATGCTTGGCCGACCGGCTGCCAGCGTCGGGATCCATATTGGCGCACTCTGCATTTACGCGGTCTTGCCGTTCTTGCTGTCGGTTGCGCTTCTTCTCCGACGCCTCATGCGCTGAGCGGGGGGGCGTGGCGAATCTGATGAACGCGAGAGCCCGAACTTTGGAGATCCGGCAAGGTCGCATCTCGCTTAGGGTGTTCATGTCGGGCTGGTGCATGCAGCAGAGAGCGGCTGTGAGGCTGCTGGTACCAACTGAGTCTTCTTACAATAAACGGAGAGTATGATGCTGTGTCTCGGCGTGAGCGGCGGACTAGATCGGGTTTATGAATGCCGACCCGAGCTTCCAAGCACATTTCTGCACGACGGCGCCGCGGTGCTCGTGCGCGACGGACGTGTGATAGCGGCCGTCGAAGAAGAGCGACTCAACCGGATCAAACATTCTAATAAATTTCCGAGCCAGTCCATCCAATACTGCCTAGAAGCTGCAGGTGTTGAACTGAAGGACGTCGATCGGATCGCGTTCTATGCGACCGAGGCCTACTGCAATGCTATGCTGGAGCGCTTGTTTGTTTCGCAGCCGTCCGACGCTATTCCTATGGATGCCAGGCTTTTGCTGAGGACGATGCTGGGGCAAGAGTTCGGCACCGAAGTTGATCCGTCCCGCATCTCGTTCGTAAGTCATCATCAGGCGCACGCTGTTAGTGCGTTTGCGATGTCTGGATTTGAGCAAAGTCTGGTGCTTGCAATCGACGGCGGTGGTGATTTTCTTTCTGGTCTCGTGGCCATCGGGTCCGGAACCGAAGTTAACATACTCCAGAGCTTCCCGGAGAGTAACTCATTGGGGTTGTTTTATCTCGAGACGATCCGGTATCTCGGCTATAGCTTGTTCGATGAGTACAAGGTCATGGGACTTGCTCCTTATGGTGACCCCGCGCCCTATCGCAATCTTTTTGCGCAGTTCTACGAGCTTTCTGAGAACGGGTGCTACCGGCTCTACCTGGATCGCATCGGTCCTGCGTTGGTCCGCAATATTCAGGTCCGGCAAAAAGGAATGCCATTCACCCAACAGCATCGCGATGTCAGCGCTTCGTTGCAGGAAGCGCTTGAGCGGGTCGTGTTCCACATACTGAAACATTATCGAGAAGCCACAGGCATGAATCGGTTGTGCTTGGCTGGCGGAGTGGCCCACAACTGCACCGTGAATGGTAAGCTACTTTATTCAGGGCTCTTCGAAGACATTTTCGTGCAGCCGGCGGCCCACGACGCCGGTTGCGCACTAGGCGCCGCGCTGATGGCGTCTCACGAGGGTGGTCGACCCGCGCCGCGCGAGCGGCTCCAGGATGTCTATTGGGGTCCCGATCTCGGTACCGAGCATGCCGTTGAACAGGAACTGAATGCGTGGGCCGGGCACCTCGACATTGAGCGCAGCGATGATGTGTCGGGCAGAGCCGCCGATTGGATGGCAAGCGGCGCAGTGATCGGCTGGGTGCAGGGTCGATCGGAGTTCGGACCACGTGCCCTCGGTAACCGCAGTATTCTCGCCGATCCCCGACCTGCAGCTAACAAGGACCGCATAAACGCGATGGTCAAGAAGCGCGAGGGCTACCGACCATTTGCGCCTTCCGTGTTGGCGGAGGATGCACCAGAATATTTCGATCTCCCGGCCGGTGAGACGGAATTTCCATTCATGAACGTCGTAGTTCGCGTGCGCAATTCCAAGCGCGACTCGCTGGGCGCCATTACGCATGTTGATGGCACTGCACGGCTACAGACAGTGTCGCGCAAGTCAAATCCGACCTACTGGAGCCTTATCGACGAGTTCAAAAAGCGGACGGGCATTCCGGTTCTACTCAATACCTCGTTTAACAATAACGCCGAACCGATCGTCGATTCAGTTGCAGACGCCGTGGCCACATTTCTGACCACCGAGCTCGATGCCCTTGTAGTCGGTCCGTTTCTAGTCAAAAAGCGGGCGGTAACGCTAGAGGACTGGACTTCGCTTGCGGTTTCATTGCCGCCTTATGTATCTCTGTATCGCGTCCGCGCTCATACAGCACGGGATCGGCAAGAGACGGTATGCGAGATCCGCACGGCGTTTTCTGGCGGCGGGACAGTGCCTATCTCAGGAGTGTTGTTCGATCTGCTGATGCGGATCAAGGGCGAATCCGTCCTCCGCGACCTTTTCGATTCGATGATGATGGACCACGCCGAGCGCGAAACTCTCGTCGAAGAACTGAAGGGCCTGTGGGAGCAACGCCGCGTCCGCCTACATCCTCCCTCGCGCGCCATTCACTTGAAGAGTGAGTGTCATCAGATGACAGAGCAAGCTTAAGGCGGGCTCAACATAGTGGAGAACCTCGCAATATAGGCTAGAGGGCTCAAAAGGAGAGCGTATTCCGGCGATACGCCTTCCAGGCGAGAGGAGCCGACCGACGTGCACTCTGTCAAATGCCATAGCGTTCGAGCTGATTGCCACTCGGCCCGGCCTTAAGCAGCTTTGAAGGGTAGTGCCAAGCCGCGCCCAATGCGATGAGGGCTGGAGCCTAAAGTTAAGGCGACCTCGCTGATCGATCGGGTACGTTGCGACGAGGAAAGTTAAAATGCTTGGTGGTGTTACGAAGGAAAGGTTCGTCGTTTCTCGACGACGTACTGGTCTCGGCGACTGCCTGTGGTCACTCGCGGCAGCCTGGCAGTACGCCAAGCGGACAGGACGTACACTGGTTATCGATTGGCGCGGCTCTTGCTATCTCGATCAACCCTTTACCAACGCTTTTCGAGTGTTCTTCGAACAGGTTCATGACATCGCCGGCGTACGTGTGATCTGTGATGATCGGGTCAACTCCCTCTCTCTTCCCGGACCGTTCTTTCCAACCTGGTGGAATCGACCATCCATCGATTGCGTTTATCGACCGGACGAACAGATATTCCGAGAACGCGACGAGCTGAGGCAGCTCTTCGAGACGAAAGATGATACTTACGCCAATACCGTGGTGTGTGACGCTTGTTTGATGTGGGCTTGCGATCAGGAGGCCGAGCGACAGATATTTCGTAGCATCAAACTTCGGTCTGAAATTCAGACTCGGATCGATGCGATACATCGCGAGCAGTTTGAGGGTTGCAGCGTAATCGGCGTTCATGTTCGACACGGAAATGGCGAGGATATCATGGGGCACAGGCCATACTGGGCCGATCCAGAGCTTGCCTTGCGGCAGGTATGCACTGCCATCCAAAAGGCCAAAGCATTGCCCCATGCAAAACCTACGCGGGTCTTCTTATGCACCGACAGCCCGAAGGTTCTGGACCAAGTCTTGGCTAGGTTCCCAGACATCTTCACGATCTCAAAACGCTTTCAGGCCGATCAAGCAGGCCCGTTACACAGTGCCGAATTTGGAGCGGACGGGGGATCGTCGGCTCTCATCGAGATGTACCTTCTCGGACGATGCGATACCGTGATTCGCTTTCCGCCAACCAGCGCCTTTACCCGCTATGCCCGACTTGTTGCCCCGCGCAGCATCGAGTTCGATTTGAATGATCCGACCCGCCTAATCCTGATTGACGAGCCGGCCAAGGATTACCCAGTCGCCTAAGCCACATAGCTATTCTCGCCGATCCTACGACGATGTCTCATGGGCTTGTTGGCTCCGTCGATGAAGTGTTTTCCCGCCGAGCCGGGTCGGCTGTCCTATGGGGAGACTTAGCGTCGACAAACGGGCTTGCTGGTGAATGGCCAAGGAGCGCTGGAGCGAGTGCGCCTCTAGATCACTTCATGAAGTCAAAGGTTGCAAAACCTCGGAGCGAAGCTTGCTCATATTGTGTCGTATGTGGGATGGGTAGCGGATAAATCGGACGTATTAGGCTGCCACGTCTGATTCCTGATCCCGCTGAAGGACGCCAAGACAATCTACCCTTTTGGCGCCGATCTGCACGCTTACATGTAAGCTGCCGTTCTCGATGGCCACAGCCTCCTGGCAGTCAAGAGCCCGGTTTGGAGCAAGAGAGAGGGAAAATTGAAAGGTATCCGGCCGCAGCCTCATTCTCAGATCACCGCGGCGAAATCTTGCAGCCTCTTTTCCTGCGAATCAGAGGCTCTGTGCCATCGATGCTCCAGCGGACGTGATGCTCGTCGGCTCGCAAACAAATTGTCTGCCTTTGCATGTTTTGAAGCATTTCCGACAACGCGCTCGATTGTCCAGGTAGCGCTCATGCGAAAAGAGGCGGGCGCACGTGTCCCCGGTGGGACCTTTCAAGCAAAGAGCTGATACACCGCGGCTATTGCTGTTCGGAACGGCACGCGCCACATGACCGGAAGGTGCTAAGTTGTTTGCGCGGCGTGACACTGCGTCGCAATCATGTCAGCTTTCTCCCTATCGCATTGGTCCAAATCCTGCACGCCTTTGGCGAGAGTGAATGCCACCAGGGCGAACGGGGAGATTCGCTCATTTGTCGAATGTTGGACCGCGACGCGCTCTCGCGTTATTTGTTGAACATGGAGGCCGACATCTATTTGCGTGGAGCATCTGCAGAAGATCACACATAAGGCGGATCGCGCGAATGGAAAAGCTGATCTTGTTTTGGAGTTAAGACCAAGTCACGCAAGTTCTTTGTGCTGACGTAGAACAGATGTGGTCGGATGCGTAGACGCGGTAGAAATTGCTGCTCTGCTTTGCTGGCTCGACGTCGGTCGTATTCCAACGGAGTTCCAGCGGAATCTTCTGAAGGAGCGTGAAGCAAATGAAAGCTTGTTTATCATCGTGCCATGAACAAGTGTGCTGGCGCCGCTAGAGTAGGCGCGAGATCGAGAGTGAGATGCAAGACGATGTTTCGAAGTGCGAACTAACTGCAAGCAAAGAGAGCAAGGGTGGCGTCGAACTTGTCAAGGTGCAGAGTGAGTCCGAAGGCGAATGGCACGGTCCGGAAGAAGGCTCGAACGCTCCCGTGGTCTTGCCGGTGAACGAAATTGCACTCAGAGGAGTGTTCGAAATATCGAACATGCTCGCCAGTCCTTCGCGACTCGAAGTCGCGCTGGCAAACGTCATCGATTTGCTACAGTCGTCTTTGCAGATGCGGCACGGTGTCGTGTCTCTCCTAGCGGACGATGACGAGCCCGAGATTGCGGTTGGCGCTGGCTGGAGCGAAGGAAGCGATGAGCGCTACCGCATGCGCCTACCCCTAATGGCGATTGAGGAGATTGTGACAACGGGCATGCCGTTTGTCGCTGAAGACATCGCCAAGCATCCCGCATTTACCGCAGCTGACCTGGACGTGCTCGGTGCGTCCGACCACATGCGATTATCGTTCATTGGGGTTCCCATAAGCATTGACGAAAAGGTCGTTGGCACCCTATCCATTGAGCGAGTGCCCGACCTGGACTCGATGTTCCCACTCGATTGCGATGTCAGGCTACTCACCATGATCGCAAACCTGATTGGACAGGCGGTGAAGCTCCATCGCTTGGTCGCGCGCGACCGCAAGCGCCTCATGGCGGAGAGCTACCGGTGGCAGAAGGAGCTACTCGAATTTAAGCAGCCAGCGCGTGAGCGTAAAAAGGTTCACATCGATGGTATTATCGGTACCAGTCCGGTACTGCGCGGGTTGCTGGACAAGATCGCGGTGGTTGCTAGGTCAAATGCCACGGTTCTGCTCCGAGGTGAATCAGGCACCGGCAAGGAGCTGGTGGCCAAGGCAATTCACGAGCTATCCCCGCGTGCAAAACGGCCGTTCATCAAAATGAACTGCGCGGCGCTGCCCGAGACTGTGCTGGAATCCGAATTGTTCGGCCATGAAAAAGGAGCCTTTACCGGTGCCCTTAACTCGCGCAAAGGACGCTTCGAACTAGCCGACAAAGGGACCCTATTTCTAGACGAGATTGGCGAGATCTCAGGGGCTTTTCAGGCGAAGTTGTTGCGGGTTCTTCAGGAGCAAGAGTTCGAGCGGGTGGGTAGCGGCCACACGATGAAAGTTGACGTCCGAGTGATTGCTGCAACCAACAAGGACCTCGAAGGGGCGGTGACAAAGAACGAGTTTCGCGCTGATCTCTATTATCGTATTAGCGTAGTTCCGTTGATGCTGCCTCCCTTGCGCGAAAGGCGCAGCGATATTCCGCTGCTTGCCGCTGAGTTTCTCAAGAACTTCAACTGCAAGAACAGTCGTACATTGACGTTCGATCAGAGTGCCTTAGACGTGCTTATGAATTGCGGATTTCCCGGCAATGTGCGTGAACTCGAGAATTGCGTGCAGCGGACGGCTACACTGGCGCCGGGGCCATTCATCGTCAGGAACGATTTTGCCTGCTGCCATGGTCAATGCCTTTCCGCGCTGCTGTGGAAGAGCGGATTGGATGAAGCGAAGCCTCGGGCCGCGCTGATCGGTGAGCTAACCCCCACGGCAGTTACGCCAATACCTGAGGCAGCAACGCCGGTTGCGGTCCTGGGTCCGCCTGTCGCGGCTGAGCCGGTCGATGGAAACATCGTGAGCGGTGGCAAGCTGACAGATCGAGAGCGCCTCATTGCTGCCATGGAGAAAGCTGGCTGGGTACAGGCAAAGGCGGCGCGCCTGCTCGGACTCACGCCGCGCCAAATCGGATACGCACTGAGGAAATATTGCATCGAAATTAAGCGCCTGTAAGCGGCTTCTGAACCTGGTCGATTTGAATTTGTCGGTTCTCGTATCTGCAAAGGCCATCGTAGACCGACGACCACCGGGCCGCAGAGTAACCTCGGCACTATCTGATCGGACTTCAGGACAGGAGAAAGGCAGGCTTGGTACGCGAAACACCGGCAAGCTGGCGCATCCCAAGTGCCAACCGGGCGCACAATACTTCAAAGACGGAGTCTGTACGACGATTGATCAGATTCGCGACCTGCGACGGGAAGCGCTCTAGGTAATGCAAGTTGAGTGCGTCGTACGGCGCCAGTCGGCACTTGCGGCCGACTTCGCTGTCTCCATTGAGGCGGCACTATAGTCCATTATAGTTCGGGCCGCCGTCCAAGTTCTGTACGCAAATCCCGGATCGCGTTGTTTGCTAGATGAAGTACATTTTTCTCGCCAATTTTCGATGAACGTTCAAGGTGGAGACGTAGCCGAGCGCGCAGCAATGCCTCGGCATTATGGGCCAGGAATGGGTCTTTCTCTACGAAACGCCATGATTTCTCAAATGCCACGCTCACCAGAGCGTCCAATGTTTGCTTCTGTTGTGAAGAAGTTTGATCCATGAATGGAAACTCCAGCAAAAGATTCTTCCAGCAGGGCATGCTGCTGCAGAATTGGAAGGTCGAAAGCTGACGCTTGAATGCTCAAGAGAGCCGCAGTCATTCAGCTCAAGTTATTGCATGTCGATGCGTTGATCGGAGCCTATACATGTGATTGTTGAAGCCATGATGACTAGTTGAAGCTTTTGGATTTCATGTAATTCGGTATTTTAGTATTCTAAGAGTGAAATTGGTGCGTCCTTCAAGACAGGCGTGGCGCCCCTTTTCGCTAAGCGTCGGCAGCAATTCGGAGAGGATTTATCCGTTGGGCCCGCACTTCAGAGTTGGACCATGGCGCGATCGGTTTCCAATGCACTTACTTCGACGTAGGCGAGTACCACATTCACGAATCTACGCCAAGTGCTGCACACGCCCGCCGCTCGCTCACTTCAAACGAATTTTTGCAGGTGAGCAACGGCCTCTCGCCTCGCGGCGGGCTTCACCATTGTTTTGAAGCCACGTCCTTAAGCATGGCGTCGTCCAGCATCGCCTCGGCCAAAAGCTTCTTCAGCCTGTCGTTCTCCGCTTCCAGCGCCTTCAGCCGCCTAGCGTCCGAGACCTCCAGGCCGCCGTACTTACCTTTCCACTTGTAGAACGTCGCGCTGCTGATCCCGTGCTTGCGACAGACGTCGGCGGTCGATGCCCCAGCCTCGTGCTGGGCAGGATCCCAATGATCTGCTCTTCGGTGAACCGGCTCGTCTTCATCGTCTATCCCCCAATCCGGGTTATGGACTCATTGGCGCCGCGGTGCTCATTTGGAATCTGGGAGTTACGGTAGACCTGCTACGAGCGGTCTGGGCGATCATCATCGTTTTCGGTCTGCCGATAGCACTGTTCCCGAGTCCACTCGGACGTTCACGCCCTCCTTCTTGACGGCGTTTTCCTCTGCTAAGTCATGAAAGCTTCATGAATTTCGAGCTGGGAGCACAGTTTTCATGGAAAACGTGCCGAGTGGGCGCAACAAATCATTCGCGATCTGCAAACGGAATATCAGATTTCTCCGGCAACGCTTTGAGCCGGAGGTTGCTGTGCAGGAGCGTGCTCGAACCGGTAAGTTGGAAGTGAAGAGCAACGTGGCTAAAACGACATGAAGCGATCTGGGTAAGCGGGAGCTTTTAGCTCGCGTGCTCTGCCCGAGAGTGCCCCACCGCTAAAGATACTCCATAGTTTCTCGTTCGGTCGGATCGACTAGCGAGAACGCCCAATTGCAAGCCTTCTCCACTGTAGCAGGTGTTCTGACGCATGATCGTTTGTCATAACGCAATCAACAGAGTTGTCGAACGAAACGTTCCGCCCATAAAAAGCGAGCCAAGGTGCTTGTTGCGGAAAATTCGTGTGTTGTTATCACCCTATTGAAAAGCGCCAGGACAGCCTCTTGCGAAACCAAGCCGAAGTCGGCCAAGGCGCAAGACGCAAGCTGTGATGAAATTATGTCTGCACGAGCCGCAATCGCCTTTGGCAGTACAAGCGCGAAAGTCTCTTTTGCGTATCCGTGTGGAAATACGTCAGACCCCAAGCGCTCACTCAAATAGGAACGAAGGAGTTCCTTGCCCGAGCGAAGTGAAAACGGAAGCTTCGCTCCCAAATTGATCAATCTCGGATCGCCGAATGGGCGGACGGGCCAAAGACCTCGCGTCGCGAGTGGGCGAGCATGACAAAGACTTGCGAGCAGAGTTGTGGATAGAGCGGCGCTGAGGGGGGCGCTAAAAAGGAAGGATGAACGAGCGGCGTCGAGCCCGCGTTTCGTCAACAGGTCTTCTGCAACCCCAAGCGCGATATCCAGATGCGGTGAAGAGGGAGATCTGGGCTCCCCCTCGTCGCTGCTGAAGCGAGCGCAAAGCTCGTCTCCTCCCATGCCCGACCAGATTATTTCGCAGCCATCGCCGCGAAACCGATCCCAGAGCGACCCGAACGCCTCAAGGTAATACTCTGAATTGAGTGGCAGGCGTCCTTTCAGGTCAAGATCTAAATCAATCGCCGGCATGTGGGCGCACATTTCAACTTTGTGATCGCGGCAGTTCAGTACGCTCAAGATGCTCGCTCGGCGGTCAATCTGCTTGGGGCTACTCCCGTCGCCCAATAGTATCCCGCCACATGCTAGCGATGCTACGCTCTCGCCAACAGCAATTGCGACGGAAGCGGAGTCCATTCCTCCGCTCAGCTCCACAGCGCTTGCGCAGAAGGTCGTCGGCCGCGAACGAACAACCGCCTGAAGAGTATCAGAAAACTCAAGGACATGATCGCTCTCCTCTCGTCCGGAGAGCTCAGGGGCCGATGAAGTTGTCGCGCCGTACTCAAATGACGTTTCCGATCTATCGACGTACAAGGTGGAGCCAGCAGTGAGCAGGTTAACGCCAACGCAGGCCTGTCGCGCAGAGTAGAACGTTCTCATCGACAGGTGATGCGCTATAATCTCTGCATCAATCGCTCGCGATTCATCCAAAAACTCGACAAAATCCCAGGAGAGCCTAACCGTGCGAGTGCGCTCCGCCACGTGGAAGTAAATTGGGAGGCTGCCAATATGGCCTGCTCGTACACGCAACCGAGGACCCCGGCGAGCGGCTTCGATCACGATAAAATCGAGCGGCCAGTGCATGCATTTCTGGTAGTGCTGACGAAACTGATCTGTAGACGCTTGGTCTATTACGACCGAATGATCGCTAGCCCCGTCCGCCGCTCCTTGACGCTCACGTATGACGAAGAACCATTGCTCAGTGCTCTTCACTAACGAGCTCTCAAGACTCTTATGTTGGAATGGCCAGATGCAGCTTTCACCAAACTCTATCGAACAGCCTTTGACAACAGGATCGAAGTTTTCCAGGTCGGCCATTTTTAGAGTGGCCTTGAGCATTTGTTCCTCCTTAAACGTTACCGCCTCTCGTGTGAGAGGCGGTGACAGACTGAAGAATGATCTTAAAGGTAACCTTCGTTAGCGCTATCGCTAGGGAAGGGGCCCTTCGGATACGAAGTAGTGGGAGGCGGGAGCACCGGTAAGGGGAGGTCAGTTGTGTCGGACCGCGATGGCCGCTTAGACGTGTCTGTCGTTGCGCTCTTCATGTCGTGTTCCTATCGATAGCGTGATCGGGCTTCTCGTCGTGTGGCGCGGCAGCGTGTCGAGCCACTCTATAGCGTTTCTCATGTGGGAAGCCGGGCGACAACCTACCAAGATTTGCGGGGTTGGATGACGGTGCTGGACAGAATTGGGTTAGAGCTTAGTAACGGTAAACGGCACCAAATTCCGCAGAGCCGCATCTTTACATGAGATCTTATGGAATCCAGATCGCAAGGCCATGTCGGCTCTCTCAGTGCAAGCAAAGCCCCATTCCCTGGATCCGCCGCAGATCAGGTCAACGACAGTACTTTGTCGCCGGTTTCAGAAATTCTGCATGCGTACTGGCGATCCGATCGGCGCTTGCTTCTCATCGTTGCCACAGTGGTGCTGATCTCCAGCGCGAGCAGCGTCGCGGCCCCCTATGTATTTTCGGGTCTTATTGATCGCCTCCCGCGGGGGGAAGGCATGTCGGCGTTTGCCTGGGGATTCGCCGGCTATGCGGTCCTGCTCGGCATAGCCTCCGCATTGCAGCGCATGCTGCAGTATCTTTCCTTCATGACAGCCGAGAACCTGGGCTTCATCGCTGCAACTCACTTTTTCGATCGCATCCTGAGAAAAACCTCAGCCTTTTTTCTTGAGCACAATCCCGTGGAGATACAGAGTGCGGCCGCGCGCGGATGCAGCGCGTTGACGACGTTGGTCCAGCTTGGAATTATGATATTCATCCCAGCTGCAGCGCAGCTTCTGCTTACGCTCGCTATTCTCGGTGTGCTCGTCAATATCCAGATCGCTGCAATCGTCGTCGCTTATGGGGCTGTCGCGATTACATTGGGGTGGAGTTCCACGCGTCGGGCGCGCGTGTTTCTGGACCGGGCCATCGAAGCCGGACAGGAGAATGCGCGTTTCGTCGGCAACGTCATGAACTCCATGGACACGTTGCGCCATTTCGGCAGTCATTCCTGGATGAGCCAACGCTTTACGATGAAGGCGCGCGAAGTGCGCGATAACTGGCGAACCTACGTGTTTCAACGATTGGCCTACATAGCCGTGCTCGGCTTAGCCATCGCGCTACAATTTGCCGTCACACTTCTCCTTCTAATACCTGAATACCGGGCCGGCGCGGTCACGATCGGCGATATTGTGCTATTCAACACACTTCTACTCCAACTCAACATGCCCTTCGAGATGGTCGCGCGTGCGATCTCTGACGCGGCGCGGTCGCGTGCCGACATCGTTCCTCTCGCCAGACTGTGGATCGCACCAGAAGAGCGGCGAACATCTCATGCTCATCATTTCACGCCCTCCGCTGGCCAGCTATCCTTCGAGGGCATTGGTTATGCCTACGACAACGGTCGTGGCGTTGCGAATGTCTCGTTTATGGCAAGGCGCGGCGCCATTACCTTCCTTGTCGGCGAAACCGGATCGGGGAAGTCGACAATATTCAAGCTCGTCCTGAAATCGATTGAGCCAGACTGCGGCCGTATTCTGGTCGATGGAACCGATATAGCAACCATCGATCACACGGATTGGTATACCGCAGTTGCTGTTGTGCCGCAGGATGTGATGTTGCTCAATGAGTCGCTAGCCGACAACATTCTGCTAGGACGGCCCCGCGACGAGGTCCGCCTTCGCGGTGCATCGGAAAAAGCCGCTATTCTCCCCATTATCGAGGCTCTGCCGGAAGGATTTGAAACAACCGTTGGAGAACGCGGTTTGAAGCTTTCAGGCGGGGAGCGCCAGCGTATTGCTATTGCCCGCGCGCTCTATGGCGAGCCGGCGATCCTTCTTCTCGACGAGGCCAGCTCCGCGCTTGACGAACGAACTGAGCGGGAAATTTTGGACCATATTCGCAGCCTAGCGGAAGATATGACCGTGCTGGCAATCACTCATCGCAAAGGGGTCATTTCCACAACCGACGTCGTGGTCGAGCTGACCGACTGCGGCTTGTCCTTGACATAGGCGAAGGGGATGATCAGCTCAGCGCGTTGATTGTCTGCACTGCAGGCGCACTGCTGGACGAGATGTGACCTTGCCCCCTAGTTTTATCCGGTCCTGAGCTCGTCCCGGTCGTCGGATTTGCCCAATTGGGCGGTGGGAGCGAAGGGAGCTGGCGCGGAGCCTTCGGAATAGCGCAGCGCCAGATCCCGTTGCGGATGGCAGGTGAAGCCGAACTCGGACGGCGTCTTCCATCCGAGCTAAGAGTGTGGTCGTGCGTCGTTGTAATCGGCTCGTCAGCATCCGAGCGCGACGCGGGCTTGCGCCAGTGACGTAAACAGCGTCTCGTTGAGCAGTTCGTCCCGTAGCCGTCTATTGAAGCTTTCGATGAACGCATTCTGCATGGGCTTGCGCGGCGCGATGTAATGCCGGCCGACGCGGCTTTGATCGGCCCATGTCAAGATGGCGTTGCTGGTGAGTTCGGTGCCGTTGTCGCTGACAACCATTCGGGCTTGCCGCGCTCGGTCATCAGCCAGTCCAGTTCCCGTGCTACCCGGGCGCCCGAGAGCGAGGTGTCAGCCACCAGCGCCAGGCACTCGCGCGTGCAATCATCGACCCCGGTCAGGAGTAAGCGCGAATTTCGTAGCACCTTTTGCCTTTGAGTGCTCTGATGCATGTGGTGTCCACTTGAATATGTGGACACCTCGTGATGGCAGACGACGATCAGAAACTGCGGGTCAGGCTTGTTGGCCGAAACGGGCGCCGGCGTTACGAGACGACATCGAAGGAGCGTCTTGTGGCGGCCTGCCTTGAGCCTGACGTTTCGGTCTCGAGACTTGCACTCGAACACAGGGTCAACGCGAACGTCCTTCGGAAGTGGGTCAAGAAGCACACCGCGGCCAGGTCGCTGCCGCCGCCGTCACGCCCGGCGTTCATCCCGGTTCAGCTTGATGGGACCTCCGAGCGGGCTCAGTCGCGGCAAGGCAGCGTTGCGGCGGTGGATTTTCCGGCGACTTGCGATGAAGTGCGTGGGTCGGAACCCAGGAGATCTCCAGCCTTTGGTTCTCCGGCCAAAGTGAGCGTGTTCCTTGCCGAACAGCGTGAAGGTAGCGCTGGAATGCGGCGATGTGGATGCATTGACAGCGATCATCGGAGCCCTGCGCGATGTTCAGACTGGGCGGTGACCTGCAGGTCTATCTGCACCGTGAGCCGATCGACTTCCGGGCCGGCATCAACAGCCTTGCGTTCCTGGTCCTGAAGCGGCTACCGAGGACAAGTTCCGATGGCCGCGCCGCGAGGCAGCGGTTGTCCGAGTTACGACCGGGCAATTGCACTGGATTCTTGACGGCATCGATATCGATGCGGTGGTCCGCTGAAGTGGACCCTATGCCGAGGACCACTGGGCCAGGCGTTGTAGGTGGAGCTGCTGCCGTTCGTTCTTCCCAACAAATAGCTTTACGCTACCCTTGGCTGCTGCTGTTGTGGCTGCGGGGATGAGGGCAACGCGTAGCATTGTCCAAGCTTCTCGCTTGCGAGAAGCTTCATATCCACAGCCTGTTCGCCGAATGCGCCGGTGACACCGGCCTGCCAGACCGCCATCGGCGCGCGGTTTCCCATCGCCTGATGAGGGCGCTGGAAATTGTAAAATTGGATCGATCGGGCGATTCGGGCTTTGGCCTCGTGGCCATCCGAATAACCCTTGAGATAGATGTCCTCGTATTTGAGCGAGCGCCACAGCCGCTCTATGAACACGTTGTCCATCCAGCGCCCACGACCATCCATCGAGATCCTGACGCCGGTGGCGGCCAGCGTGCCGGTGAAGGCAGCGCCGGTGAACTGGCTGCCTGGTCGGTATTGAAGATCTTAGGCCGGCCGAAGCGCGCACCTCTTCGAGCGCAGACACGCAGAACGATATGTCCATCGTGTTCGACAGGCGCCCAGGCCAGCACCGCACGGCTCGCCCAATCGATGATCGCCACCAGATACAGAAAGCCCTGGCCGATCGGCACATAGGTGATGTCGGCCGCCCACACTTGATTCGGTCGGTCGATCACCATATGGCGCAGGAGATACGGGAAAGATCTTGTGTCCCGGCGCCGGCTTTGTGGTTCTGGGCTTTGGTCCCAGCGCTGCGATGCCCATCTTGCGCATCAACCGCTGCACGCGCTTGCGATTGATGCGACAGTCTTCGCCATTGAGCATCGCCGTCATTCGCCGCGAGCCCAGGAAAGTTCAGACCATGAACAGCTCGTCGATCCGCCGCATCAGCTCAAGGTCGTTGTCATTGGCCGGCCGCGGCGGCCGATACACGCTCGATCGCGCAACGCTCAGCAGTTGGCATTGCCGGCGGATCGATAGACTCGCATGATCGCGCTGAAGCAATCCTCGGCGATCCGGCGCGCTCATCTTCCGGACCTCTTGGTTAAGAAATCCCGCTCGACCGTCAACTGTCCGATCTTGGCGTGGAGCTTCTCGACCTCCATTCGTGGGCCGCCTCGCCATCCCGACCAGCGCCCGGTTCGAACGCCCGAACCGTTTGATCCTGGAGCTATTTCTTCCAGGCATAATTCTGATTCACATGCACCTGGTAGCGCTGCGCCAGATCCGTCACCGTTGATTGTTCTCGCCGCGCCTCCAAGGCGATCATTGCCTTCAGCGCCCGCATCGATTGTCCGTCTCGTCTTCTTCATGGTTCGCTCCGTTTATCAAAACGGAACGGCATCCGCACCACCTAAGCCGCCGGTCCAAAATCCGGGGTCCACTTCACCTCTGAAGGGTCGGAGACTGCCGACGGTATGACCGCGCTTTCGGGAGTGATGAGGGCCACGTTGCGGGGAGGAGGATTGATCAGCGTCCTCGGTCTTTTCGCTACTCTCGATTGTGCGATATCATGTTTATGATCAATAAGATGTTCATGATCAATAAGGATGCCTTCGCTCGGCAGGCGATTGCTGTCGCCCGCCATGGAAAACTGCCCCCTCCTTGGATAGTCGAGGAGAGAGTGAATGAAAGAGGAAGGAATCGCGGAAAGCTCGTCGTGGATTGATCCACGGGGGCAGGTGATGAAGACGCTGGATGACGTGGCGGAGATGTTGCGCCTGAGTGCGAGCGGGCGGGGTCTAAAGCGGATTGCGCGCTGGGCTGCAGTCATCACACGGTGAAAGACTACGTGGCGGCGGGCGGGGTAAAGCCGTTCAAGTCCCCTGAGCGGGCGAAGCGGCTCGACGGCCTTGAAGGTTGGCTGCGCGAGCGGTTCATCCGGCATCGGGGCAATGCGGATGTGGTGCGCCAGGACCTGTTGGCAGAGAAAGACGTGGCGGTCAGCCGGCGAACCCTACAACGGCCGTGCAGCCGTGTCGCCAGGCGTTAGAGGCCGAAGCGCTGGCGACGACGCGGTTCGAGACGCCGCTGAGCCGGCAGCTGCAGATCGACTTCGGCGAGCGTCTGGTCGAGATCGGCGGGGCCAAGATCAAAGCATTCGTGTTCGTGGCGACGCTCGGACATTCGCGGCGGCTACATGTGCGTGCGTTCCGGGCTGAGAAGCAGGAGCACAGGTTTGCGGGGCTTGAGAGCGCGTTCACGACCTTCGTCGGCGTGCCGGAGGAAGTGGTGATGGACAATCCACGCGCGCTGGTGGTGCGCCACGACGCCGTGAGCCGGTCGGTCCAATTTAACGACAAGCTTATCGCGTTCGCGAAGCATTGGGGCTTCCGTCCTCGCGCCTGCGCGCCCTATCGGGCGCGGACGAAGGGCAAGACGGAGAATGGCGTCGGTTACGTGAAGAAGAACGCGATCGCGGGGCATTCCTTCGCGAGCTGGGAAGCATTCGAGGCGCATCTGGCTTAACGGGAGCGTGAGGTGGCGAACGTGCGTATCCACGGCACGACCGGCGAGGCGCCGATTGCTCGCTTTGCGCGTGACGAGGCACACCGGTTGAAGCCGCTTAGCGGGCAACCGTCGTTCGGATCGTTGCGTGAACTGACCCGCGTCGTCGGCCATGATTTGCGCCGTCGAGATCAACACGAACAGCTACTCAGTGCCGTGGCGCCTGATTGGCGAACGCGTGGCGGTAACGATCGTGGCTGGTGAAGTGCGGATCCGCCATGGATTGACCAAGTTGCGATCCACAAGCAATCGGATGGACGCCGGCTGCGGATCATCGACACCGCTCATCTCGATGGTGTTGCTGGTCGCAATGGCGCGGTCCGCCGGGCTTAGATCGCGCCGGCGGTGCCGGGCGTCGTCCTCACCGCCGTCGTTGTTGCGCCCTCTTGCCGAATACGAAGCCGTGGTCGGAGGAAGCTTCTGATGGCGCGGGCAAAGAAGATAATGGAAGCAACGACCGATCCGCTCGATGCCATGCTGGCGTCCGCTATGCCATGCTGGCGCGACTGCAGCTCTCCGGTATCCGCGATCAGCTCGACAGCCTGCTCGACGAGGCGGCGCGCGAACCTGTCGACGCGTGAGACGCTGATCCTGCTGTGCGAGCGCGAGATCGCACGTTCAGCGTTCTAGCCAGGATGTAGCGTTGGTGCGGGCGCCTGCAAGCCATTCTTTTGTCTGAGTCGCGCACTACTTTTCACTTTTGAAAAATGAAGAAGTTAGGTGGCAATTGGGACAGTGAAGTGGTTCAACCCGACAAAGGGCTACGGGTTCATTCAACCGGATTCGGGGGGCAATGACGTCTTTGTCCACATCTCCGCGGTTGAGAAGGCTGGTTTTACTTCGCTCGCAGAGGGCGCAAAAGTCAGCTTCGACATCGTGAAAGATCGCGGAAAAGACTCGGCGGAAAATCTACGAATCGAGTGATGCGCCAGCCATAGTGTTGCTCAACAGAAAGGCCGCAGTGGTACGCCGCTGCGTCCGGCCGAGCAGATCGATCGAATTCGGCCGATGGATAAGGCGCTGTTGTTCGCGTGGGCGTGCGCTCTAATCCTCTTGGTACTGTTCGTCGCGCTGTACCTTCCTTGGTAGTAAGTTGCCGATGGCGACTCGCGCCCGCGCTGCCTGCGAACCAAGACTGATTGCCGCGTCACCGCCCTATCCCGGTTGCTGAAGAACCCCGCGCCAGGGAAGGGCTTGATAATTCACTTTATCATCTCGAATCGGCGGAGACGATCATGCGCGGCAGGTATGCGGATCAGGGCGGTCTGTTTTCGTACATCGCGCCGGATGAGCGTGTGCCAACGAACCATCCGCTGCGGAAGGTGCGGGAACTTGTCCGAGATGTTTTGAGTGATCTGAACCGCAGCCTTGGGAGGCTTTACGCCAGCGAGGGACGTCCTTCGATCCCTCCGGAGCAATGCTGAGCGCCTTGCTGCTGCAGGTGTTCTACGGCATCCGCTCGGAGCGCCAGTTGATGGAGCAGTTGGATTACAATCATTTGTACCGCTGGTTCGTGGGGCTGTCGCCGGACGATCCGGTCTGGGACCCGACCACCTTCACCAAGAACCGCGAGCGGCTGCAGAACGGCGATGTGTTCACCAAGTTCATGACCAGGCTTCTGAACCATCCTCAGGTCAAGCCGCTATTGTCGGACGAGCACTTCTCGGTGGACGGAACGCTGATCGAAGCCTGGGCTTCACAGAAGAGCTTTCGTCCCAAGGACGGCAGCGGCGACGATGATGACGGCGCCAATTTCCATGGCCAGAAGCGCAAGAACGACACCCATGCGAGCACCAGCGACCCGGACAGCAGGCTTTATCGCAAGGCGGCCGGACGGGAGGCCAAGCTCTGCTAAATGGGCCACGCCTGGCATGGGCTGGCGGTGGCCGGCAGGTCACGCATGCCAATGGCACCGCCGAACGCCGGGCTTAGGAGACCATGCTGAAGGCGAGACGCAAAGCCGCAGGCCGCCGCATCACGGCCGGTGAGGACAAGGCGTACGATACGGCCGATCACGTCGCCAATCTCCGCACCCGGCATGACGCCGCATGTGACACAGAACCAGGCCGTCACCAAAACCGGCAGGAACCGCAACAGCGCCATCGACCAACGAACCACGCGGCATCCCGGGTACGGCATGTTGCAGTCGCGCCGGGCGATGGTCGAATGCATTTTCGGATGGGGCAAACAGCATGGCACCATGCGCAAGACCAACACCGGGGCCTCGCTCGCGTCGCCGCCGACTTCCAGCTCAATCTGATCGCCTATAACCTGATCCGCATTCCCAAACTGCTTGCCGCCTAGCCACCACGCGTCAGAGGGCACCCAACACCAGGCCCGAAAACTACATTCAACTCCACACCTGGCCCTAACAAAGACCGCCGAGATTACCAAAACTCTCCATTTCAAGGGTGCATGCCATATTAAAGTGCCCGGCCTACAAATGTTCGAGCTGGCTCGACGGCAAGGCGCTGTCGCAACCACGATCTATCGGCGGGAGAGCAAGCTCTATAGGGGGATGTCAAGGCTTACGAGGATGGCGCGCCGGTCTGGAACGCGCCCGTCGTCCACCCAACCGGCTTTCCGCGGCGCATGCCGGCCGTGGTGCAGCTTATCGACGCAATCGCGGGCTGCGGCATGCTCACGTAGTCAAAGCTGACGGCAAAAATCAATCATGTCAGCTATCATGGGAGCATCGACAACCTCTCACCTGTTGATGTCTACTTCGGCAGGGCCGAAGCGATCCTTGCAGAACGCAAACGCATCAAGCTTGTCACGGTCGCAAACCGCCGCTTGCAGCATCAGCTGTAGGCCGCCCAAACTCTAACCGTGATGAGCCAGCGCCTCCCTTCTCGAAAAGCCCGATAAGTTCAAATTATTTGACGACGGACACGTTAGATCACGGTTTAAACCATCGTATAGCCGCTACATACCTTTCAATGGAGAGCGTCTACACCGATATGGTTGGGTAATGCACATTGATTCGATAGCTTGCGTGCTACGCAGGGCCTGCGCGGAGCATGGACTTTAACGAGCAATGAACAAACGGGGATGCAGGACAGTACACAGACCGTCTGTAGCACGGCCAAAAGCGACTGGCCCGGAAACGTTAGCGGCACTTAGTTGTAACACACCCAAAATCGCGGGCGCCCGCAAAGGCGTGCGTTCCTACGGGGCGCAGCCTGAGCGCCGTCAACAAAACAACCTTATTCCCACTCGCTGACGACACCATCGAACGGCACCGTCACCGGGCTCGTCGTTCACCTGATGCGTGCCTCAGGAACGCAGCAAAAAGCAGGAGACTCTTTCATGCGCCCTCGGCTCCAATGGAGGACGTGCTGGGAAAACGACTTACAATTATCAGACCACGTCGAAATCTCTGAGTTCTTTCAAAGGGCCTACGGGCGGACCGGGGCTTTTAACGCAATACCCTTTGAAGGTAATCGAAGCTGGGCTGGTGCGCGACCTGAGCTGCGCGTAGTTGGCTACGATGATCGTGGCGTGGCGGCTCATATCGGCGCACTGCGCCGGTTCATCAAGGTCGACGAGATCGATCTGTTGGTAGCTGAACTTGGATTGTACGCGGTACGTCCAGATCTCGAGGGACTCGGAATCAGTCATGCTATGCGCGTGATGTATCCGGTGCTGCGGGAGCTTGGTGTTCCCTTCGGGTTCGGCACGGTTCGACACGAACTCAAAGAGCATATCTCAAGGCTACTCGGCCGGCCGGGGTTGGCGACAATTGTTTCGGGGGTTCGCGTGCGGTCCACTCTCCCCGATCTCTATGACAACTTGCCGCCAACTCGCGTCGATGATGCGCTGCTCGTGGTCTTCCCTATTGCGCGATCCATGAGCGAGTGGCCTGCGGGCACAATCATCGAGCGTAACGGGCCAGAGCTGTGAAAGCGCCAATTGCCTCTCCGAAGCAGCACCTTATGTGCGCCAGCGCTTCGGCCTAGCCGCTTGCCTTGATCAATGGCGAAGCTTGCGCAGGGCTTGACGGTGTCTCGGCCGCTCCAGTGCCCCACAAACCACCCGCGTGGCTTCAGCCAGGACGATCTGGCGCTGGTCTCTATCATGGCAGCGCGCACGCTGCTTCGTCATCGAAGTGCATAGCGGGACCGGCTACTCCACGGTTGTTGGCTTCGACGACATCCACTTCGTCGCGCGGCTCGGCTCGTTTCTCATGATCTCCGCGCAAGCCGAGTGTGTCGTCGCCGAAGTGGTTGGCCTGCCAGTTCCGGGACGGCCCGGTGGCGGCGATGGTCAGATCGACAAGACAAACTTGGCCAAATTCCTGGACGTCGTTCCCGTCGGCATGCTGCGGCTGCGCCCAGTGACAAGTTTCGTTTTGGAGTCTCAGTCGTCCCATCGCTCCTTTCAGACGCGCAGTATGTTCTCGATAACGAGCTCGATCGCAATCTACGACACCGAAGCCGATGCGGTGCAGTCATGGGCATAATGAATCTGATTGCATTCCCCCCGACGCCACTCGCTTGGACTCTCGCGTTCGGCCAGTCAGTCATCTTTGAGGACTACGAAGTCAACGTTCGTATCGGCGACTTCTTCGGAGATCATGTCGCCGTGCTCGGCAACACGAGCAGCGGAAAGTCTTGCGCAGTCCAATCCATCTTCAGGCGATCTTCAGGAAGTCGGAAGAACGTCACGCGCCCGGCGCGACATTCTTAGTCCTCGACGTGAATGGCGAATTCCGCACCGCGTTCGAGAAACTACCGAGTATCGCCGATATCGGCGTGGAGCGTGTCATCCTCGACGGCAGCGCTGCAGCTGATAAATTTCGTGTGTCGCACTGGTTCCTTGACCTTGCCGAATTGAAATTGCTTCTTCAGGCGCTGCGCGCGTACCCGATTTCCATTCTGCGGATGGCGCTGGGACTGACCACGTTGTTGGGCCGGTAGGCGGCACTCAGCTCGACATCTTTTGCAACCAGATCTTGGCGACCGGTATCACCTAGATATTCGGAGACGAAAACCAACTTGGTGCGAGGAAAGCTCGGATCCGCAGGATTCTTCAGCGATTCCAAACGCGGAGGTCAACGCCACCAAGCTCTGCCGTAGATCAGCGGTTAGCTATGGCGATATGCCGCTCTGAAATACCCTTGCTGGCTCAGACGGGGTGCGCGCTAGGTCACGGCTTTAAACCATCGTATAGCCTCTACATACCCTTCAATGGAGAGCGTCTACTCCGATATGGTTGGGCAAATGCACGTTCATTCGATAGCTTGCGTGCTGCGCAGGACTGCGCGGAGCACGGACTTTAACGAGCAATGAACAGACGAATTACAGAATGACACACAGACCGCCTGTAGCACAGCAGAAAGCGACTGGCTCGGAAACGCTAACGGCACTTTACTGTAGCACACCCGAAATCGACCCGCAAGACATGCTCCCTACGCGGCGCAGCCTGAGCGCCGTCAACAGAATAGCTCCGAATGCGACCGGCTCGGAAAGAAGGTGAAGGACGCGATCCTGATGAATCTCTCATCGGCTTTCGGCGTTCGGTTCGTCAAACAGTCTCCAGCGGTTCAGCAAAAAGCTTAAGTATACTGAAATGGAAGGTTTTATAACGCATGGCGACGCAAGCCGAAATCTCCTATCATTACGACGTAGATAACGATTTCTACGCAGTCTTCCTAGACAAGGATCACATGGCCTATAGCTGTGGCGTCTGGGATGGTGCGCTTGACCTTGAGCATGCGCAAAAGCAAAAGTTGGCTCGAATTGCTTCGTTTGCCCGGGTGAAAGCTTTGGACCGGGTCATGGATGTCGGGTGTGGATGGGGTGGCTTGATTCGCTACGCATTGGATGAACTTGGCGCCGCTTCAGCGGTCGGGCTTACTTTAAGCAACGATCAGTTCGCCTATATCTCCGGACGAAGTAGAGAGACTATCCGTGTGGAGCTTTGCTCATGGGCCGACTATCCCGCACCAACGGAGAAATTTGACGCAGTGATGTCGGTAGGCGCGTTTGAGCATTTTGCGTCGATGGAAGATCGCGCAGAAAATGTTCATCGCGACATCTATAGGAAGTTCTTTCAGTGGTGCTCGGCTATTTCGATGGACCAGGCCAGTCTTGGCCTGCAGACGATCATCTCCACGCGGCCTCCGCGCGATTTGAGCGAGGTGCGCGATGTACGGTTTCTGCTTGAAGATGTGTTCAGGGGGTCGGCGCTTCCGTACATTGATGACGTCTTGGAGGCAAGCAATGGGATTTACGAGGTCATGGAGCTACGGCGGATCGGTAAAGACTACTCTAGAACGCTTTCGGAATGGAAAGCTCGCCTCATCAAGAGTCGGGCAAAGGTTATCGATCGATATGGCGAGTCGTTGTTCTATCACTATGAGCGTTATTTCGATTCGTCAGAGCGCGTTTTCAACTCGGGACTTGCAGATCTGCTGCAGGTATCCCTGCGTAAAAAAGCACAGATATCCAACAAGCTGGCTAGGCCGACGAATGGACGCCGACCATGGCGAGCGAAGTGGTGACGCCCGCGGCCAAGCGGAAAGCTGTTGCGCATCTCATGGATCCCCTCGGGATGAGAACGGCGGGCGTGTAAAGCCATCGGCTGTTGCCGCATGACCATCAGATACCAGACGACCCGGGCGGATGACGCCGTGCCTCGCCATCGCATGCGGGCGGTCGCCGAGGTGCGCTGTCGCTTCGGCTATCGGCGCCTGCATGTTCTGCTCAAGCGGGAGGGCTATCTGATCAACCACAAGGCGTAATCGCAGGCGCGAGGCTGAGGCAGAATGTTCTCCTCAGTGCAAACGAAGAGCATGTAATGAGCCTTTAGACGTATCGCAGAAGGAGACGGAGAATTGTGTGATCGAGGCATGGAAACCGGGCCGCTGGCGATCTGGCTTTGGCATGGGCTGCGCGCTCTCGACGTTCCAATCGACTGCATCCACGCGCGCCATGTCGCGGCAGCTCCCTCGCTACAAGTTAACAATACGGGTGAACGATGCATTTAGGATCGCGCACGTGGTGCGCTCCGGTTGGTATCGACCCGGCGCCATCAAGAGCCTGCAGAGCTGTCGTATCCGAGCTCTGCTCTCAGCCAGGAGCGAACTCCTCGCAATTCGTACGACGCTTTACAATCAAATACTTGGTCTATTGAAGACCTTCGGTGTGGTGCTCGCACCAGGTAAGGGTGGAACGTTCGAGCGCGCAGTGCTCACGCGATGTCCAGCGGACCCTTGATCCGAAGCTCCATTGACGCGCGCTGCTTGAGGCTTGGCGTGTTGCGGGAGAGCCCAGGCAAAGGCTCGATTCGCAGCTTCTACCTCTCGCGCGCACCCATGATGCCTGCCAGACGGATGATCTGACTCTAATCGGCGGCCACCATCACCTCGCGGTAGCGGGCAGCATGGGTAAAAGACTGTTCTGGCGAGATACCGGCGAGCCTGTGAGTCTTGATCTCTTCTTCAAGCATCATGGAGATTCCCAACGTCATGGAAGTTGAACCGCGCCGGGTTTGCCGGAGGCTCCGACTCCTGAGAGGATGGAGCCATGACAAGCAAGACGACGAACAAGTTTTCACCCGAGGTCCGGGCCCGTGCGGTTCGGATGGTTCTGGATCACGCCAGTGAGCACCCGTCGCGCTGGCCGGTAGTGACATCTATTGCGGCCAAGATCGGCTACACGCCGCAGACGCTGCATGACTGGGTCAGGAAGGCCGAGATCGACAGCGGCCAGCGGGCCGGCGCTCCGACCGACATGGCCGAGAGGCTGAAGGCCCTCGAACGGGAGAACCGCGAGCTTCGGCAGGCCAACGAGATCCTGCGCAAGGCAAGCGCGTACTTTGCGATGGCAGAGCTCGACCTCCGGTCCAAGCCATGATCGCCTTCATCGACGATCATCGTGGGGCGCATGGGGTCGAGCCTGCAAGGTCTTGCCGATCGCCCCCTCGACCTACCAGGCCCATGTCGCCTAGCGGCGCGATCCGGCTAGGCTGTCGGCCCGCGCGAGGCAGGATGCAGCCCTGAAGAACGAGGTTCGGCGAGTGTTCGATCAGAACTTCTCCGTCTATGGCGTGTGCAAGGTCTGGCGCCAGCTCAAGCGCGAAGGCTTCGATGTTGCCCGTTGCACAGTGCCGGCTGATGCGTGACTTGGGCCTGCAAGGGGTCGTCCGTGGCAGGCCCGTCAAAACCACGGCCAGCGACAAGGCCGCGCCATGCCCGCTGGATCACGTCAACCGCCAGTTCAAGGCGACGAGGCCGAACGTCCTGTGGCTCTCCGACTTCACCTATGTCGCGACCTGGACCGGCTTCGTTTGCGTCGCCTTCGTCATCGACGCCTAAGCCCGCAGGATCTTGGGCTGGCGGCCTTCGCGTACGGCGAACGCAGGCTTCGTGCTCGATGCGTTGGAGCAGGCCCTGCATGATCGACGGCCGGTACACCGCGGCGCGCTCGTGCACCACGGCGACAGGGGCAGCCAAGACGTCTCGGTCAAATACACCGAACGCCTGGCCGAAGCCGGCGTGGAGCCTTCGGTCGGCTGTGTCGGAGATTCCTATGACAACGCCCTCGCCGAAACCATCACAGCGATTGCCGCTACCGCTGAAACTATCGCATCCCGGGTTCAATATACCTGTCGCGCCGCGGAAGGGCCGCCGAAGGAGGCCGATATTCCAGCAACATCGGTCAGCGAGTGGGATAGGGAGAAAGGGAGGTATTTGGCTTCCCGCGATGCTCACCGAGCGCTCGAAGGATTTGTAAATGGGCAGCTCTTGGAGGGGGCACCTCTGTCATGGAGGACACATGGCCGGATTTGGTCGGTTCGAGCTGGAGTTCACAGATTGGCCGGAAGCCACTCAACCGAAGCGAGTTGGCGTCGCCGCCGGTAGCGAAGTCAGTCGCCACAACTGGCCGCGGCAATGCGCCGCTGATCCCGTTCGCCAGCGTCGTGACTTCCGCGAAATAGCGGTCCACCGCGCTTCGGGCGCTCGCCGTTCCGGGGTGACGGAAACTCAGACAGATTCCTTCGTGTGACAGGCTTACCCACACGTATACCTCGTGCGGGTCGGCACTGTGTCTTATCAAAATCTCGTCCGCCGTCGTGCCAACGCTCCATCCGCCCCGGTCAGCCACTGTATTGACGCGCGACCGCTGACGCTTTGCTCCGCTTAGAGCCTGACTCAAAATCGCGTTGCTGTTTTTATCGCTGCGATGCGCCTTGTCATGACTTGGACAGAGGCGAGGAAGAGCCAGGCAGTTGCGCTTTCGATGGTTAGCTCGAAGTCCTTGGCCAATCCGCGATTGCGGCCGAGCCGACGAAGTTCGTTTGACCACCCAGCGGCGCGGAAGCACCTCAGAGCCCGTGCGGCATCGGAGCGCTTGATGATCTCGACAGTCCACCGGCCGATCTTTTCCAGCACCGCCTCGAGCTTTTCGCCGGCATAGCTGCTATCGCGAAGATGTGGCAGCCAGGGGAAGCGGTAGCGAATGCTGCACAGGACGTCTGGCGCGCCGTCGCGATCCTGGACGTCGGCAGCGTGAACGATCGCTCCGACCAGGAGCCCTTGGATGTCGGTGACGATGTGGCGCTTTCGACCCTTGTAAATGTGCTTGAGCAGCATAGCCCGATCATGAAGCGGGTCTCGATGCCGGCCTGCCGTTCTTGCTGTAGAGCGGAGCGATCTCGCAGTCCATCCAATGCCAGTCGACCTTGCCGGCGAGCAGAACCAGTTCGTGCTTCATGTTGATGATCTGGTCCAGTCGTGCCCGGAACAGGTCATTTGATCCCGTGGTCTTGTGCTTCTTCGGCCGCATCGCCTCTCCGATGCGCCACTAAATCGGGGCGCGCAGCAAAAGGAAGTCCACAAATCAATTTGCTGGGTTTGGAACTGGGCGCGGGACACCAAGCTTGTCCAGCGTTGTTTGGCCGAGAGATGCGATTGCTAGACCAGCTGGATGATCTCGGCCATCTCTACGGCCTCAAGGAACTCCTTGGACCAGCCGTCAATGCCCTCGCGGCGGCACAGCTCAGAGATGTTCTCCTCGGCGCGCAATCCGTATCCAACGCGATGCGGATCTTCTCTTGCGCAGAATAGCGCCGGAGGGTCCACCGCCGAATGTCTTCCAGTACCTATTCTGCCGTCGCTTTGCTCGGTCGGGATTTCTGGTTCATCTTCGCTCCTGGTGGCCACGATGAACCAGAATTCCTCCCTCGCAGAATCTTTCAATTTGTCTCACTGGGTGACCCGCGTCGGCGCGTTCGAACTTCGCATTCTCCAGAGAAAGCAGTTACTCCAGGAATCCTGGAGCCGCGCCGGATAGCCGAGTTAGCGCTCACCGCGGTGGCGCAGGAAACGTATATGCAGGGCGCCTCTACCCGCTCGGTGGACGGGATGATGCTGGCCATAGGCATGACCGACATCCCCGAGAGCCAGGTGAGCCGGCTGCCGGCAAGAGTGGTGGCGTGTCATCTCCCGCCTTCAATCGCCCCCTCGCTCGCCCAGAACGATGTCGGAGCTGCAACCGCGTAGCGGCGGAAGGTGGCCGGTTCGCTGCGTCCCAACTCGAACCGGCGGTGATTCCTGCGCACGATCTCGCCCTCGCACAGCAAGATCAGCATCTCACGCACCGGACATGTTGCTGAAGGGCTGTTGACTAAGCTACAAGCTTTGGCAGGCGACGAACTCAACGAGTTAAGGTATCTTGCCAAGAGGTCGGGCGCGCATTCCGCGTAATGCCGGGACATCGACCAGATCAAGGAGATCACAGATGGCCTAATTAGTCCCAATCAGAGCGGCTCATGCCTATAGTATTGCTCGTCACACGGAATTGGCTTGGAGCCCAGCCAGTCCGGGACGACCATCGCGGCGACGTTGACGGCCAGCGGAACATAACGGGCTCGAATACACAATCCACGTTACGACGACCGAGTCGCTACGGCCTGAACGCCGTCGGCAGCTTGTTGAAGGCTCCCGTCTGCGACCACCACGTCCCGGAGATTTGGCGCATTGTCGTGCTTCGATATCGTTCGCTCTCTGTAATCACTTCCAGACCGTGCGTCTCCAGTTAGCCTGTGGTCAGGCATAGGCCCAAGCCACCTCCCTTGAGAGATGGTCAACCAAAGCTCAAGGCCCAGCGAAGCGGGAAACGGCTCGGCGCTTCTCCAAATGATGCTCCAGTTCTATCCAATTCTGAACCGATGATGTGACACCGACCATGCTGCCCAATTCTCAACAGGCCCGAGATGTGGCCTATCAGCTTCACGCCTATACCAACGCGCGGTCGCACCAACGGGCCGGGCCGCTCGTAATTGAACGCGGCGAGGGCCCGTACGTCTTCGACACGGAAGGAAAGCGCTACCTCGATGCGATGGCCGGTCTCTGGAGTGCTGGTCTCGGCTTCAGCGAAAAGCGGCTTATCGAAGCCGCACATCGCCAGATGCAACTCCTGCCATTCTATCATACCTTCGCATCACGATCGAATGGGCCCTGCATCGCGCTCGCTGAGAAGCTAGTGAAGATGTCTCCGGTTCCGATGAGTAAGGTCTTCTTCACAAACTCCGGCTCGGAAGCGAACGATACGGTGTTGAAGCTGATTGCCTATCGGGCGAATGCATTGGGCCAGCCTCAGCGCAAGAAGGTCATCAGCCGGTTGCGTGGCTATCATGGCGTCACGATCGGAGCGGCAAGCCTGACCGGATTTCCCGATAACCATCGCTCTTTCGATCTGCCGCTGCCTAACATTATGCACACGGGCTCCCCTCATTTCTACAAAGACAGCCGTGCGGGCGAATCGGAGGAGGCCTTTGCGACACGTCGGGCTGAGGAGCTCGAGTCGCTGATTCAGCACGAAGGCGCGGATACCATTGCGGCATTCTTCGGTGAACCCGTAATGGGTGCCGGGGGCGTCATCGTTCCGCCGCCGACTTACTGGGACAAAATTCAAAGAGTACTAAAAAAGCATAGCATCCTTTTGGTGGCCGATGAGGTGATTTGCGGTTTTGGCCGGACCGGAAAAATGTTCGGTTGCGAAACCTACAACATCGCGCCCGATGTACTCGTAGTTTCGAAGCAGCTTACGTCGAGCTATTTTCCGCTATCCGCAATCATAATGAATGACTATATGTTCGAACCAATCGCGGACGAGAGCAATAGGGTTGGACTGCTGGCCCATGGCTTCACGGGCGGCGGTCACCCGGTCGGAGCCGCCGTTGCGCTCGAAAACTTAAAACTCATCGAGGAGCGGGGCCTGGTTGCGAATGTTGACCGCATCGGAACCTACATGCAGGAACGGCTGCGCACGCTCGTTGATCATCCACTCGTTGGGGAGGTCCGCGGCGTTGGCCTTATTGCGGCAATCGAGCTGGTGCTGGGCAAGAAACAAAAAGTCGCCGCTACTAGTCCGGGCGACGTTGGCAGCATCGCAAGCCGCTTGCTGCACGAGCGAGGCATCATCGTGCGGAATGTAGACGATGCATTGTCGATGTGCCCACCTCTGATCGTCACCAAGGAGCAAATCGACGAACTCATCGACGGGATCACGGGCATGCTTCACGATCTTAAGTCGACTGTGGTTAATTCTTTCGAGCCTCACTAGCGTTCACCCAACTTCGCGTAGTGCGCCCCAAGCCCGATTGCCTGGAGAGATTACACAGCGCAATTTTCAGAAGGAAAACGGCACCGTCAAGTTTACCAATTGGAACCGCCGAGAGGCAGATGACTGTGCATGCCGATCGTCTGGAGCCCCTCTTCCTCGCTGGAAGTGACGGCGACGCCGTTTGGTTGTGTTCAGTTCCCTTAAGCTTGCGCATGGTGAGGAAGTCTGGCGGCGCGTGGCCATTGGCGTGAAATAAAGCGTCCGCCAGTGGGAGGGCGGAAACTTGGCAAGCGTTTTTCGATCCGAGATCCGACAGCGTGCTCCCGCTCGCGGGCGAACAACATTGGCTCTCGGCCCTCGACCAGAAAGTTTTCGTTCTCGACGTCGTGGTCCAACGCCGAAGAGACTCGCGCGCTGCGCAACGGTTCATGAAAGCGCGCTTGAAGTCCGTCGACACGCCGTCGAGCATGATGATCAGGGACAAGTGTTTCCACTGTTGCTGGTGTTTGGTCCCGGCATTTTTTGGAGCGGATTAAATTTCAATCGTTCTGGCTGGGATGTCCAGCCTTTGCAGATGCGTTCGGAGGGCGTGAGGCCCTTTAGTCTACTCGTCGTAAATTTCGATGGCTACTGTGACTTGAGATTGCTCTGATGCAACAGGACATCGAGATAGTGTAGCGACGAGAGCTGCGCTCAATCTTCGTCGGACGGTCACAATTGAATTTGGAACGTGCCGTTCAGACCGCAATGGCAGATCCCCTCGGCCAATAAGTTTAGGGAACGGTAGCTTCCTTGAGACTTTTTATGGAGGCTGTTGCTGAGGGGGAAATCGTTTCTGCTCCGAGACCAGGAATCCATAAAGGGGGATGCACAGCGTTGCTGTGATGGTGGAATGAGCCGGCAATTGCACTTGATCATTTGCGCTGGGCCTGTGCGGTGGGCTTGCCGTGCGGCGGGGTCCTATGGACGCCGGCCTTCGTCTTGAAGGTGATGTTCTTGGGGGCTCCGGCTTTGCGCCGACGTACACGGTCCGTCACCCACTCCCTTGGTAGAATATAGCGAAGAGCCGATAGGGGTGCGATACGCGGGTGAAGCACTACCCTGCATGCGGAACTTCGGGCGCAATCGAGGTTCGGTCGCGCCTTTCCGAACTGCAGTCGCTTCGATAACCAGACTACGATCGGCGAAACGTTGCCAATCCGAAAATCCAGCTTTAAGTGTCGCTCGGATCTCATCACGCGCCTTGCGATGTGGTGGGCGGTTGCCCCGACAGAAGGTGTGACGTGAACAAGCCGCAGGATGCGCTGCTTTCCGAGTTACAAAGGCGAGAGATCCGGCTCCTCCGGCGGCTGAACCGAGGTCGACAATAATGTTGCCGAAAAAGCTAGCGATTTCAGCGCGATATGACGGAAGGGGTGTTTTACTTGCGGAGCCGCACAATGTTGGCGGAGGGCGGCCGCTCATGCAATGCCTAGTTGCAGTGGCGGCAGCGGAGCGAGGGCCGGAGCTTTCAGATGGACGTGGCGGGCTTTCGGCGGACCCGGACCGCGGTCACGGCGATGATCGAGCGGGGCGAGCATGCGGCAATTAACCTGCGATGGTCGGCGACAGCTGGACCGGACCGCTGAACAGGTCATCTGGCAATTCCAGGCGTGGCAGGTCTCTGGCGATGGCTCTACAGCAGATGACCCGCGCGCGGATTCTACCGTCCGATCCGTGACCCGGCAGATTGAGAGCGGTGGCGCTGGGGAACGGATCAAGCTGATTTGATGCTTCCGACCTCGCACTCGAGGTGCCGCCGACCGCCCTCGAGTTGTCGAAGGCCGTCGCCTATCGGCCTTCGGCGGCGCTGCCGCCTTAGAGCCAATCTACCGCCGATAGATCTATTTTGTCCATGAAGAACACTCTATTGTCTAAGAAGAACTAAATTGTCTCCTGACAGATCGCCTCGTTCACCATGCCACCACCGTCGAGATGAACTTCGAAAGCTATCGCAGGTGTACCGCGCTCGAACGCAAACGTGGCCTTGGACGACCGCCATCGCACGCGACACCCAAAACCTTTCCGGATCGACGCTCCGCGACAATCAGAGCCAACAAAGCTCTTGCGCGTGACAGTCGTCGCGGCAATCATCACCACGCCGCGACACTGACTCGCCATCCTCATTGTTGCGCGCTCCCGCATTGTCTCTCTAGTTGTTACTGGATGCTGAGCTGTTGCCTCACGTAAATTGCTCCCTTGGATTGGGAACGAGCGGGGGCAAAATTGGGTGGCAAAGCATGGCGACGCGCAAGGAACTGACGCCGGCGGCAGGCGCGCGGTATCGGGCGTCGGATCGCGCGAAGAAGGCTCGGATATTGGAGGAGCTCGTCGGCATTACGGGACTGCATCGCAAGCATGCGATGCGGCTTCTTCGAGGTCAGCGCGCTCAGGCCGGCGAGCGCGACGCCGGGTCTATAATGAGGCAGAACACAACGCGCTCGTGCTCCTTTGGGAGGCGTCAGACCGGATTTGCGGGAAGCGGCTGAAGGCGTTGATGCCTGCGCTGATTGAGGCAATGGAACGGCAGGGCCATCTCGGCCTTGCCCCCGAGATCCGCGATAAACTGCTGGCAATGAGAGCTGCGACGATCGACCGCGCATTGGCGCGGGTCCGAGAAGCATTAGGTCGCAAGCGTTGGCGGCACACGACGCACTCGTTGCGTCGCAGTATTCCAATACGGACGTCGGCAGATTGGAACGATCCGGCGCCGGGGTGCGTCGAGGCGGACCTCGTAGCGCATAACGGTCCATCGGCGTGCGGCAGCTTCATCCAGACCCTCGTGCTGACCGACATTGCTATTGGCTGGACGGAGTGCGTTCCTCTGATCCTGCGCGAACAAACGCTGTTGAGCACGGTATTGTCGGAATTGCGCAAACAATTGCCCTTTGCGCTGGCCGGCCTCGATACGGACAATGACACCGTGTTCATGAATCAGACGCTGAAAGCCTACTGCGGTGCGGCCAGCATCGTCTTCACGCGTTGCGGGCCCTACCGGAAGAACGACCAGGCATTCGTCGAGCAGAAGAACGGCGCCGTCGTGCGCAGGATGGTCGGCTATCGTCGGTTCGAGGGCCTGGAAGCGGCCAAGCTGCTGGCTAAGCACTATCGATCGGCGCGGTTGTTCGTGAACTTCTTCCAACCCCCATTCAAACTGATGACCAAGCAGCGCGACGGTGCTCGTGTGCGCAAGACATACAGCGCGCCGGCAACGCCACACCAGCGCTTAGTCGCCGACGCCCGCACGCCCGACGCGGTTCGCCACCATCTCGAAGAAATCTTTGCCGCTCTCGATCCGGTCGGTTGTTGCGCGACATTCGCGGCGCGCAGGAACGCCTCGCGGGCTCGCGGATACCCAGTCAATTGCCCATCCTGCTGGCCGACGGATCGGCCAATCGTTAAAGCGAAAAGAGGCCGCGCCGTCCTGACCCGCTCATCCGGGCGACGCTAGTTTTGCGAAAATGGTTTGAAGCGGAGCCATGGCGGACTGGTAGCGAATTTTTCTCACGGTTGCAGGCGGAATACTCTGGAGACTATCCGAACAAGCTTCTGAACGCTTCAACGTCGGCTGAAATCCTGGCGCAGCGAGTAAGCGAACGCGTCGCTATCCGCTCCCACGGAGAAAACACTGCTGGGGCATGAGGTCACAACAACCCAATGAGGTAGCAGACGCCAGCGGAGGAGGTCGGGCTAAACCCCGGCCATCTCCGCAGCAGGCCTGCTCCTCAATCCACGCGGGGAGCAAAAGAAATGAGGCAACCGATTACACTCGGGAGCATCGCCATATGCGGCAATACGGCTCCCCACCCAGATTGTCGCGCTCTACGCTTCTTCCACTCCGAATGCCTGAGGTCGCCCGGCCAAGCTTTGTCCGGTGACCCAGTCTATTTCAGCCAGCAGTAGAAAGTAGAGGCGGCGTGATGCCCGCCCACAGGCAGCTGTCAACGTATTCATCATGACCGGCGATGATCTCAACGATGCATCCACGTGACGGCAAGCTGATATCGGTGTAACGATGGGGTCCGCGGCACCGATGGGGCGCGGGAGGTCGCGCCATGGTTCTGCTCGACGAGGCATTTCCGCTCGTGGTGACTCAGATCGTGAGTATAGGAGCAGCCCAATCATGAAGTGGTCTCCATCCCTGCCGCCGGTCTCGCTGTAGGGCGGCGGGGCGCGGGCGCAAGAACCAGCTCGTGCTTCATGATGATGATCTTGGTCCAGCGTGCCCCGGAACAGATCCTTCGATCGCGTCATCCTGTGCTTCTTGTTGCATCGTTCCCGAAGTTCACAGACGAATTTTCACCTTTTGGAGGGCCTCAACCTCCGAATGCTGCAATCTCAAAGGTCCCTGAAGCCGAGAAACGGCCCCCCAAGCACTCGGAATCTTGTTCTCGGCAGCGAATTAAGACCTGTCAGAAGGGTGGGCCTGACGAGAATAGGAAGCTGAGCAGAAGCAGCGCGGACGACTCGGCGCTGAAAGGCTCGGGGGATGTTAACGAAACGGCGCTGTCCCTACCGCTCGTGCTGCTTTCCTTGCTGTGGGGCTACCTTCATTAACAGACATGACGATGGTCCGACCCGATGCCAGCCAATGGAGGATACTCGGCTGAGTAACTTTCAGGTCGGGACGCTTATCGTCCAATCAGTGAGAGCCTCAAGTGTCAGGCGAGTCGAAGCCAGTTCATTCCAGGATCTCGCCACCTCATGCCATCTCTCTTGTCGTGCGGGCAAAAGCTGAAGCATCCTTTGCGCCTTGCGTGCAGCCGAGAAATTCCCGACACACTTAGCCTCTTCTAAAGTTTTGTGCAGCTTCGCTTCGATTGTCTTCCATCCGCAGCCGGTAGTTCTACTCTCGACGAAGTAATCGATGGTGATACGGAAGGTCAGAGCGCGGTTTGCGGCGGCTTGGGATTCCAATTCGGGTTCGTTCAACCATTGACGAAGAGCTTCGAGCTGCTCAGGCACGCTAAGCGATGGATCGTCGCCATCCTCGAATATCAAGAATGAGCCGAATGACGCGATATCGAGCTGCAGGTCCAGATCTTGCGCTTCTAGCCAGCTGACGATTGCTTCTGTTGCTTCTCTTGGCGACATCACTTTGGCCTTCCTTAAGACCTTGTTGCGCTTAATGTCGCTGACTGGGTAGTGCCAGCGTGCGCAGAGATTCCGCCCGAAGAACGTCGCACTGGTCACCTACTAGAATCTGTAGGCCTCCGGGCCTACGTCGCCCGCGACGGCCCCGAATTTCAAACAAGGTCGCTTTTGCAATAGTGGCAGCCGACATCGTAGAAGGCGGGCAGAGGACCACGATCGTTGACCAGGCAATCGACCGCCGGCAGTATTTGTCGATCGCCCCCCTCTCATCCCAGCCTTCGTGCATTAGCACCTCGGAGGTTGGTCTGTTTGGGCGAGACATTGAGTTTCCGAAGCTCAGCCGCAAGGCCGTCGGGGGAGGCTTCGGTTGCCAGGACCTGACGCAGGATCTCGCAACGCTCGGTCCGCCAGCGTCTATGTCGTGCGGCGCGATCTTTAGTTCGCGATTAGGTCGCGGTCCAGATTGCGGACGTGGAGTTTCCGGCGACCGAAATGCCTAATCGATTCGCGGAGAGCAAATATGACGTGCGACTATGCCGAACGAGGGGGAATAGAAGCTGTTGAGGACCAGCAGCGAGGTTAGCGACGTTTTTGAGCATGATGCATACGAAGGCGATGAGGTTAAGGTCGGCGAGGGTCTGCGCGCATCGCTCGTAGTCTTTGATCAGCCTTCGGAAGCGTGTGCCCCACGCGAAGAATCGCTCGGAGCGACAGCGCCAGTACTGGGCACGGGTCGATCATATTTCCCGTGTCCATGCGCGCTGCCCCTACTGTCTTGCATTGGGACGGTAACGGCCACGTCAGATGTCCTATCCTACCGCCAACACATCCACATGGAACCATAACGTCGTTATAAATCCTGGCCCCTTCAATGCGTCGCAGAATGGCTTCTTTACCGGCGACCCTAATGCCGTGCCCGATGTTCAAGCGTTCATCCAGTACACGCGCTAGCGCGCGGCTGTAGGGGAGCAAGCGCCAAGAGGCGTGCACCACATTGAAGTGCTCGGCAATCCCCGGTTGGAATTCCACCCCAATGAAGTGGCCTTGTCGCCAGATGAGACGACAGGGGTGGGTGGTGCGAAACTCGTCGAAGGAAAGCGAAGACTCGGTCGGCAGAATCGTGAGCCCATTAAGCTGAATGCCGACGCCCCTAACGGAGAGATCGCGTAGGGCTCGGAGGTGATGTGGCGCGGAATTGAGAGAAGAACATCTCGCCACACCGACCGCCTTTCAATCGTCCGCTGGGAACAACGCTTTTGCCTCCCATTGGTGAACCCTCTCTTCCCAGAGTCTTGAGCTCCCACTGGCACTGCAGACTCACGCTCTCTCCGCTCTTCCCACGGTTCCGGAATGCAATTATCGCCGCGATAGTTATATTAGATCTATCGTCAGGTTGAAGAAATTTCGGATAACTACCATTCGTGGCGCGGCTGCTATCCCCGGTTCGGTTTGCGGTGCTCCTGCTATTATCCAGGACGAGAGGGGGGCGTCGGCGCGGGACAGAACCTCTTGGCGTTGAGGAGCCCGGCTACGGCGCCTCTACGCTGACTTTGGCGTTCCCCCATCAGTTTCCTGCGAGGGACCGAATAGCCGTGAATGCGCCGATCACCACGAGGGCTGTCACGGCGATTGAAAACAGGAGTCGGATAACGGTAGCTCTGGTCACATGCTCAAGTTCCGCTAGAGCCCCTTATTCGAGTTGGTGAAACGGGGACGATAGATAATGGTTGCGTGGTTGGGCGACTGGGCGCCGAGGATCATGAGATGCAATTAATCTCCAGCGCCACGCCAGCTGACGATAGTTGAAAGCTGCGTGTTGTTCTGGGAAGTCGGTTCGCCGTACTTGCTTTTCATCTCCGCCAGCAATCGGTACGCTTTCGAAGCATTGTCAAGGCGGAGCTCGACACATTCCAGTCGTTTTGAGATACTGCCAAAAAATGCGAAGGCTGTGAAGGAGAACTCCCCTGTGTGGTACTTGACGTAACATTAGGGCGGTTTCGGTGTCGGTCCCTTGCTTATCGCACGTCTCATCGCGCTTCTTCATCTCTCCGTGAGACGCGGCGGCAACATGATCAGGACTCATTCCCCTTTCGTATATTGCCAATGTGCGTTGGCTGGCCCAGCCAAGATTCCGGTCAGCAAGATTGTCAGCTCCATTCGCCCCATGTCATTCCCTCCGGATGGTTGGACTTGGCGATGCGCTTCCAATCCTTCGCTCGATCGCCCAGCACCGCGCGAGCGATCTGCGCCTAGCTGGGGTAGAGAGGCATGCCGTGAGCCGCCTCGCGTGCTTGGGGACTTCTTCTCATCTTCAGTGTTCATGTCTTAGTCGAGTGCTCCTGCACAAATCGTGTATCTCGTGGGACAGAACCGCTTGGCGAGCGCGCGCGTCCAAGGGGGAGGTGACAGCGAAGCATAACGCCCTGTGAATTGGATATCGATTCGTCTGCGGCGTTTAAGCAAACCGCATTCGCGCCGGGCCTGGATGTTGCCGAAAATTACGGACACTCAGCGAGTGAAAGAAGATCGTCGGGCTGAATGTCGTCCGCCGTCGTCTTGATGTACTTGTGTCCATCGTGTGTGGCCACGATCAAGCCGGCTATGATTCCGTCTTCTTCGACATAGAACTCCCATTCGCCACTTTCGATGTCTTTGATTGTTTGACCGACAGATTGCTTCCAATGACTGCCGTTTGAATCTACGCCACCGACATTTTCAATCCTCTCGTGTGGATTCACCCTGTTGGTCTTATTGATGCAATGAATGCGTGCGAGTTTGGCCATTCTCGTCTTCCTGAATCTGGCAAAAGGTTGAGGACCAGCCTAGTCCACGATGCTTGGGTTAGGCAGCCAACCAATTCAGGTAGGTGCGTGGGAAGACCTTTCGCTGGGCGCTCGGCGCCTTTTTTAGACGGCTCTCGGCGCGCATCCGCAAGGCCAAGGCCGTGACCGTCACGGTCCGCAAGATCGCAATTCTGTTCTACAATACTTTGCGATACGGAATGGACTATGTTGACCCGGGGACCCCGTCCCACGAAACGCGTTACCGAACGCGAGTATTCAACAATTTGCATCGGCGTGCAAAGGCATCGGCTTTGTTCTCCAACCCCCGGAGCCGAAAGTCGGTGCTGCCATTTCTTAGGAATCGTTCTCCAGCGTCAGCTCCCCATCTTTTCGTTTTGCGTTATCGTCAAACCGCGGCCCATTGGCGCGCCAATTGCTGGTACATGGCTCAAGAATGCCGCCATCTTGATGGGTGGAGAGGATATCGATGTCAAACGCCAACCCAGATTGGTTCGTCGCGCACGCGACTGAGCGCCGCCTCGCCCGGTGACCGGGATCATCACACTTGTGGCGTGGCTGTTGCCGGCGGCATGCAGAGCTTCCGGGGCAAGCTCAACGATTTGCGCGACGCTCATGTACGTCGTGCTCTTCGCCGGCATCTTTCTCGGGGGCAACGCAGATCGTTCGTGGCTTTGTTCGTTTCGAGCGGTGCCTCGATCGGCGAGGCGGGCACTCGCCGGCGATCACGAACATGACAAGTGACCTTGGTCGTGGCTGATGTCGGCGCCAATCTCAGACGCAACCGCATTCATCGCGCTGTCGCAACCGAACCTTCTGTTCGGCGCCGATCGCGAGCTGGTACTGACCGGGGCTTGCCGCGTACGCGGCAATCCAGGGCGCCGTGATCTGGATCGTTGTCGTGGCGGCGCTACAGATGATGGCGAAAGCGGACCTGAGATGCGGCGAGTCGTTGCCCGCCACATCTGCCATTCCGCGTACTGCCGGTCGACCTCAACGCCTTGGCGCCACTAACAAAGGTCCGCTCCAATGGTCGCACTGTGCTCTTTCTGTGGTTCCGGCCCGTCTTTCGCCAATCTCGCGCCTTACGTCGGACTCATCGCGAACGGAATCGTCCTGTTGAACGACGGCTCGCTGATGGTGGCCTATTATTCTTGCGGGACCAGACTCTAAGACTGGATCTCCGCTGAAGCGGCGGCTACGGACCCGACAACCTTCAGCTCTTCCCGCCGGAGCCCTTTAACGCATGCCAGACCGCCTGGTTGGCCTGATCGAACGCCTTGCGGGATTCGGCCAAGGCGGCGCTCAGCACCGCCCAAGACTCGCCGCCCGCCTGCTTCAGCGTCGCTAGACGCGCGTTCGCCGTGGACGCATCGGCCTTCATCTGCTCGAGTCCGGCCTCGAACTCGCCGGCGTGAGATGCTGCCACCTTGCCTGCCGCCTCACGGAACTTGTCAGCGGCCTCGTGCCAAGCCCTTGCTTGCGCCCCGGCTATGTTCTTGAACGTGGCTTTCTGCTGATCGATCTGCTTGCCGGCGTTTTCGAAGTAGGCGTTCATCTGCGTCTCGAAGGTGTTCCATTGCCTTTCAAGATCCATCTTGGTGTGCGCCCAAGTGGCTTCGCCAGCTTGCGCTTGCGCCTTGAGCTCCGCCTGGAATTTGTCGCGGCATTTCCTCAGATCAGCGACAATCCGGTCGGCCTTGATCTCGGCCTCGGCCTCGGCCTTAGCCTTGCCGGCTCTGATCTCGAACGAACCTAGTGCGGCATCCATCTCGTCGATCCGCTCCTTGGCCCAGTTCAGGTAGAAGTGCAAGCCGCTCTGTTCTAGCATGATCGTCTCCGTTGTTTATCCGATGCTGAATGATCTCTGAGCTCCGCGTTGCCCGTGTTGACTTGGGTCAATTGCTTCGTCTTAAGCAACTGCGAGCAGTGAGCCTGTGCTTTAGCAGGTTTGATAGCGCTCTACCTCAGGCGTGGTTGATCCCCCTTCGCCTGTATAAGTGACACTCCGACTAGGCCGAAGTTGTCGCGGGTGAAAACTGTCAGGAACCAACATACGAAAAATTTCGTGTCGCGCAGGCAAGGGCGGTTCCGGCGTTGCCTAGGATGCCAACCATTCCTGGTAGGTGACTCGACCGGCAGGAATGTCGCACGCTCAGTGGTCACCAAACGAGCTCACCAAACGAGCACCATGTCGCCTACATTGCACTCGTTGTTGGATGTTTGGAAATATCACATGAGACGCAGCGACTTGAAAGAAATCGCGATGTTTAAGATGGTCATTCTGCTTTGCGCTGCTGCCTGTGTGCGACAACGCTGCACCCCAGTGAAACCCTCACATAGCGCTTTTCAATCACACTGCCTAACACGCCGACCCGAGAAGATGGCTGACCTGTACCGCGGGTGAGTCGGCAGCGATCATTAACCTCGAGGGACGCGACGATATGGACAGTCTTTGCGTGCTTGACGAAGGTTCTTCGCATCAACGCGAGACGTTCGCCACCGAAACAGAATCGGTTTTCAAGGTCCGAGAGTTCAGCGCAGCCGCTCATCAGGCTATCGAGTGGCTCGCTAATATGCTCTCGCGTGACGAGGTGGAAGGGGTCCGGCTGCAAAGGCCAGTCGACCTGATGGCAAGGGCCCGCAGTCTCATGACGAAGGCTGATTTGGGGGGCTTCGACGCGCGCCGCTTCGCCGACATCCTCGAACTTTACCTGGAAACAGGAATCAAGGTGAACTCCCGCGGATATATGGGCCGCCAGTTCAGCTCGGTGATGCCCGTCACCGCAGTTTTTGAGATGGTGTCCGCCATGGCCCCCCAGCCGGCCTCCTACTACGAGGCGGGACAGCTCGCCAACATTGCGGACCGGCTGATCGAAGAGGTGTTCGGCCGTTTCATCGGCTGGCCGCAAGGCAGCTTCGAGATGGTGACGACGTCCGGGGCCTCGCTCGCTAACATGACTGCCGCATTAGTAGCTCGTAATCGGCGCATTTCGGGAAGCTGGAACGGCGGACTTGCGGTTGGCTGCGCAAGCCGGCCAGCCATTGCCATTGGTGAGGATGCGCATTTCTCGGTCTCCCGTATTGCCGGCATCATTGGGATCGGCCAGGATCAGGTGATACGGCTGCCGCTGAACAAACAACGGCAGATCTGCCCAGAACGCGCGCGAGCGATCATAGACGGGGCGATGGTCCAGGGCTTGAACGTCTTTTGCCTGATTGCGTCGGCCGGGACGACCGCGATTGGCGCTAACGATCCGTTGCCGGAGCTTGCTGCCTTAGCCAAGCGACACGGCGCTTGGCTCCATGTGGATGCGGCTCACAATGGCGCATTTCTGGTTTCCGACCAACTGCGGCCACGCCTTGCGGGACTGGAGCTCGCGGATTCTTTCTGCCTGGATGCCCATAAAACTCTTTTTGTCCCGGCCCTTTGCACCTTGCTGTTCTATCGCGAGAAGGGCTTGGCGGAAACCGCCTTCCCCCAGAAGGACAGTTACGTATTCGACCCGTTCGAAGATGAGATGGCTGCCGTACAGAGCGGCGTGAAGAACTTCGAATGCACAAAGCGTCCGTCAATCCTCAACCTGTGGCTGGCTTGGTCGCTGTATGGTCGCCGAGCCTTCGCCGATAAGTTGGAGCAGTTAGTGAAGATCACCAGGTCCGCGTACGATTACTTCATCGATCAGCCGGACTTCATCGTACCCTACCAGCCTGAATCCAATATCCTCTGCTTCGTTCATCAGCCTCCGGGTCTGAGCGGTAATAGCCTCTCTAGCCTCCAACTTGAGCTGCGCAACCGCGTACGGGCTGCGGGGCGGTATCTCCTATCCAAGGTCGATCTAAATGGACAGACGATGCTCCGCATCGTTCTCATGAATGATAGGGTCGGCCTGTCCGACATCGCCGGCATGGCGGCGGAAATCCGACGCCATGCGGGCGACATTCTTGAGAACGAATCCACAAAGGGTGGCCAAGACCTACCCGTTGGGCTCGAACCTGAGGAATGACTATGGGCCACTTCGCCTCCCCGCTAGACAACTTCGACTACAAGGCGCAGCCGGACACGATGTTAAATCCGCGCACTGTGGATCACGTGCTAGATCTGCCCTCATTCCTGACCACACTCCTTTCCGCGCAAGCTCATGTCGGCTGTCGGATCGATGAAATGAGCCTGGAAGCGCAAGCCGTCATCGTCCAGCGCAGGGTGTCGCAGCTCGTCTCTATCGCCCGCATCAACCCCTTGTGGCGCCGACGCATCAATGATGCTGTAGGCGTCGGTCCGGTGGACAGTTTCGACCGGTTTCGCGCGCTGCCTCTGACCGAAAAAGAAGACTTCCATCAGATGTTCACGGGGAGGCGGCCGGGCATGGTCGTGCCCATCGAGCGCTGTGGCTTTGAGGTCGTGGCGAGCGGTGGCACTAGCTCGGGCAAACCATCGGAAACTGTCTATCCGCTAGGCGAGCTGCAGGAGACATACGGCTGGGCGGGGGATTTCATGGGCCGACACATTATGGCGCGCCATCTTGCTGGCGGTGGAGCGAAATGGGTGGCCACCACGCTTGCCGACTATCAGATGTGGAGCAGCGGCACCATGGTGGGCGGCGTGCTTCAGAAGATTCCCGGGGTCAACTTTATCGGCGCTGGGCCGATGAGCCGTGAAGTCTTCCAGCTGATGATGTCCTATCCTGGGCCGAAGGCGATCATGGGCATTACCCAAAGCATCAAACTGCTCTCGAGCTTCGCTGACGGCCTATCCCGCGAGGCGCGGCACAGCTTCCGCGTGGCCCTCTATGGCAGTGGCGTGCTGACTCCCAAGGCGCGGGCGGATCTAAGGCGGGCCTATCCGAACCTGATCGTGCTGAGCTACTTCGCGGCCACCCAAGCGGAAACCATCGGCCTGCAGCTCGACCCGGAAAGCCCCCTCCTCACGGCAGTACCCGGCCTGCACCTAGTGGAGGTGGTCAGGCCGGATGGACAATGGGCGGCGGTGGGGGAGGAAGGCGAACTGGTGGTCACCCGGCTGTTCGGTAACGCGGCCCCGGTACTGCGCTACAAAATGGGCGACCGAGTCATCCGTCGCCCGGATCTGCGGTCGGCCAGTCTGAATGCCATGCAGTTTGAGTATGTCGGCCGCAGCGGCGATTTCATGCATATAGGCGACACGCAATATTCGGCGTCCCAGGCCCTAGCGGCCATCATTGCCGAATTCCGCCGGCGACAAGTTCTGGAGATCGACAGTGTCGCCACTGACATGCAGTTTCAGATCGATCGCGCGAAGCGCCAGTTCCACTTGTTGCTCGGTACGCTGGAAGCCGTGTCCCTCTCGGCGCACGTCGCCGCACGCCTTACACCGGAGGGCTCATCGCCGTTGATCATCGCCGGGCTGGTCCGCTCCCTGTCCGTCTTTAACGCGCTCGAAGCGAATGAGGCGAGCCTGCGGAGCTCAGGCTACAGCTTTGCCATCCGGTTTGTAGATCCAACGGGGACTGACTTGGTCCGGACGGCAGTCGGAAAGGTGCCCCTCGTCGTCGACCGCGTTTGATAACCGTAACCAGGAACCGCCGCCGGAGGAGGCAAATGATGACACCGCTTAATATTCGAGTTTTCGTCGATGTCGTCGCCCTGCTACTTGGCAATGCGGCCGACGGCAACGTCTTCTTGTTTGACGATAGTCTTTGCGGCGGACAGGATTCTGGCACCGTTAAGTTGACCAGCCCTGTCTGGCCGGGGCAGCTGGTCCGCTGGAGCCTGACGCCGCTCGACGTCCAGACTATGGCTTGGTTGACGGGCGTATCGTTCGACGGGAACGCGCCGCCGGCCGCAGGCCTTCCGGCTCCCTGGGCGCTGCGCTGGCACGGACACGTCCCTTGGTGGCTGGCTCCGGGCTCGCGCCATGGCTACCGGCTGACGCTTGTCACGGGCGGCCTGACTGGGCGCACCATTACAATCGACGGGCCGTCCCTTCTATTCATGCCTCCACCGGCAGGGCAACCGATTCCGCCTCAGGCCTCACCGCCCATCTGGGCGGTCGCACAATCCGCTCCAACGGGAGGATGATAAGATGCAGATTTCGATTGTTGCCGTAATCGATATTGTGACGGCTCTGAAAGAGGGCACTCTCGACGGGAATGCCTATCTGATCGACAATACGGGCCCATGCGCTCCGCAAGCCGGCTCCCGCGTCACGAATGTGCCCGGTGTATACAATGCCGACGGTTCGCAGACGACGGAGGCGGTCCTGAACTGGATTACCGTCGGAGTCGCCGATTTGCCATTGACGCTGCCCCGCAGCTATCGCCACCGTTACAACGAGGCGAATGCCGAACACCGGCTGGTGGACGCACTCCGCAAGGCGACCCGAGACGGTAGAGCCAAGCTGCTGTCTGATCCGGAAGCCGTTAGTATGCCAAAACCCCTGCTAGTTCGCCGCAACGGCGCGGTCCGGCCTTATGACGCCCCCCTGCTCAATGGTGCTGGCGAGGTGCTCGAACCTGACGACCCCGCCGCCGAGGCCAGCGCGCCCCCGGTTGTCACCCACATCCGCGGTCCGGCGGTAGAGCACGGTATTCTATATCCAGCTCTTTACGGTTCGCCCGACTTGCTGGCGGATGGTTGGTACTGGAGCGCTACCGTTAATACAGCCAATGTGGGCTGCCACGAATATCAGATGGACGTAACGCTCTATCAGCAGGTTCAGGAGAACGGCGAGTCGGTGTGGGAACCGCGGCCCTTCAGCCTGACATGCAGCATCCAGGTTGGCACCGCCCCGGAAATCAACGGCTTCACTGGCGGCTTCTTTCCCGGCCTCCTGCCGATCCTACCTTCTTGTCTGACGAGCGCTGCGGGAGAGGCGATATGAGCACAATCAATATTCGAATAGTGGTGGATGTCGTTGGCGCGCTGGAGGCGGATACGCTGGCTGGCTCGCTGTACATGATCGATGACAACCGTCTTGGTGGATCGCGCAATCAGGCGACTGCCGAGCTCGCAACTGCAGTGGCACCGGGAGACTGGATCATCTGGACGTTGCTTCCGATTGAATGCGAGACCCATGCCGCAGTGCGGGCGATCGAACTGTCGCCGGACATCTGCGAGCTTGAGCGTAAAACCTATCGCGACTCAGATGTCTCCTACTGGCGCGGTAAGGTGAAGCAGTCGGTCGGTAACCTACCTTATGGCCTGACCTTAGAACTCGGCAGCCGAACGCGGACGCTTAACAACGGTGCGCACGCACGCCTGATCGATGCCTCTCTCCAACGTTCTCACAACGCTTAGCGAACCGGGAATTCATCATGATGCAACCCGACATTCCGGCATCTCAAAAGCCTCCTTGCATCCCCACTCTGCCTTCCACGCAGTTGAACATCGTCACACTCATAGACGTTGTAGGCACACTACGGACCGGCAGCGTCACCGGGAACACCGGGCTGATGGATAATGGCGGCGAGAGTACCGGCAAAGGTACGAACGCCTTGCGCACCGTCTGTCGCCAGGGCCAGGTCCTGAACTGGCTGGTTTATTGTACCGACATGGAAAAGCGTCCCGACGGGAGTTGGCCCCTTTTCGCACGCGTCGTAAACATCGTGTTCATTCTGTCCGACAACACGCCGCAGTACCGCAAGATATGCAATGATCTAAAGATCTATGGCGGCCCGGACAAGGTTCGCAGTCCGTGGACGCCGTCCTATTATTACTGGGCAGGATCAATCGTGCCCGATCTGGAGCCGGGTCTCTATCCCTATCGCCTTGTGCTCGAATGCGACACGATCGATCGAAGCCGCAAATGCTATTTTAACTTGGATGGACCGATCCTGGAGGTGGTTCCGCTAGATGGCCATGCCAAACTCAACGCGAAAGAAGACCTGCATCAATAAGAAGTGGCGGAGCCGTCGCTCGGACAGGCCGATGCTCCCATTTTGTTCCGATAGCACCTACTTAGAACTCAGATGCAGAACACTCGAGTCTCGCAGATACTGCGGACGCCAACATCATCGCAGCAACGCGCTCAGTTCGACCGTAACCCGTCGGGAGCGCCCTGACGAAGCCCGATCTGCGGCCCGTCCAACAATTGTAAGCAAGCTATGAGCCAACGCGCCGTCATCGTCATCGACATCCAGAACGAATACTTCCCGTTGGGGAAGCTGCCCCTGGTGGGCATCGAGTACGCGGCTGCTAACGCGGCCAGGGTGATTCAAGGCGCCCGTGCCAGGGGAGATACTGTTATTCACATTAAGCACGAAGTCGAGGACCCTCACACTCCTATCTTCAAGCCGAGCACAAAAGGCGTGGAGATCAATCCAATTGTCAAGCCGATGGAGCGTGAACCTGTCATCGTCAAACATCATCCGAACGCCTTCCACGAGACCGATTTGAAGCAGCAGCTTGACGCGAGGGAAGTTAAGGAAGTTGTGATCGTAGGTGCGATGAGCCACATGTGCATCGATTCGACCAGCCGGGCCGCCGTCGATCACGGCTACAAGACCACCATCGTCCACGACGCCTGCGCCACGTGCGATCTCAATTTCGGCTGCGTGATAGTACCCGCCGCGCAGGTGCATGCGGCCTTCATGGCGGCACTTAGCTTTGCCTATGGCAGGGTCACGACGACCAGCGACTACCTTGCGGCCTGATGCCATTTGGCGGTCGCGGTGGCGGCGATTACGCATTGGCCAACACAGCCTTGCGCACTTGCGTGGAGCAGCGACTGGCCGGCGTCGTCCGCGATCCCGAGTGGCGCTGCCGTTCCTGGTCCCCCCGTTCTGTGGAAGGGCCGCCGGCATCGTCTCGATCGTCGCTCAACCGATAACGTCCACGCTGGATGGGCGCGCGGGAAGTTCGCCATCGGTATCAGCTTTAGCGAACGCCTCCGGGCCACAAGCCGGAGCCGTCAGGTTTGCCACTACGCTTGTTGCGCGTTGGTGATATGCCCTTCAGATCCGAAGCGATCGTGCGGGGCGTCCGGCCCCAGCTGGTCGACGAACTCGGTGTCCCAGAAGTGATGGAGATTAGCTTCGTCGACTGTTACGCACGCTTTCCCATTCGTTATGGGGGGCTCCCGTAGCTGAAGCGTAGCCGCCGAGGGTTACCGGTCTCGCGGTCGTATCGTCGGCACGGGACGCTTCTGGGTAGTTATCGGCGACTCATTTGAGCAAGTGATAGGAGGAGCCGGACAGGTTTAAGTTGCTTTGGCGACATCTCGGTCGAGGAGATAGATCCGATCGAAGTAAAACTAGGTTTGATACGAAAGCCAAGAAGGCAGGGCGGCGCGCTGAGTGCTCCCGTGCAAAATTTGAAGTTGCCGCTCTTCGAACTTCGTGATGGAGTTCAAACACCGAGGGACGGCGTTCGCGATGTGCGTCGGCAAGGGTCTCGCTGTATTTTTTGCCATCTACGCGTTGAAGCGAATTGCTGCAATCAATGCTTGGCAGCGCTTGTGAGGGCCCGATTAGCAGTTGCGCGACTCGTCCAGCTCCTAACCGGAAGGATCAGTCTTTCGGACGTCTCCTCGCCGGAGGGCGCGATAGCTCTTTGGATCCGCAATAAATTGTTAATGCTCTGCGCTTCTGGACACGTCGCGTCAGGCACGCCAACAAACGAGCGTGTATACCAAGGCCGGGATTGGAAATGAAGCTCGAGACTTTCTCGAACGTGATCGCTGCGCTATCGTCGCGCGCAAGGCGACGTGAAAGAATTCGCATCCGGCTGGAAGAATCGCGTTCGGTGCATCGCACGTCAGGAGTGACGGCCTCTTGCTGTATGAGGTCATCGACCTCGCCACCTCACCCGCCGCACGCACGGCCACCCCTTACCTACATTGTATTGACTCAAACGGCTCGCAATGCGCCATCGAAATTATCGCGGCTATGCGCGCCAAAGACGGTCGAAGATCTGGTTTCTGGCCTAGTTGGCGAATTGCCGCTTCAGTCGTAGCTCCGGCACAGCGTTGGCCTCGTGCTTTTCGCTAGCATGGCCCCTCAACGCATATTCTTCGGCCCTCGACTGCACGCCAGGCGAGTGGATGCTGCAAACCAAGAAGGCTGCACACTTCCTCTCCTGACACAAGCAGCCTGCGAGCACATAAGGTGGCGGTGCGAACACCTCCGGCATTACCGACGACAGTGCCGTGTCTTTCAGGATGTCCCAGCGCGAATGGCCTCCCAAGAGCGGCAGCAAGCCGAATATCACCCTGCCGATCCTGCTTTCGCGAATGGCATAGGCGCACATGGCGCACGGCTCGACCCTTGAATACAGCGTGCCGACCTAGTATGCAGCATCGGCTGGGCGTCCGACAACGCGACCATCTTGGCGTGGCTCGTCACGTCGCCTGCGCGTCGCGCCATGTCGGACGCGTCGCAAACGACCTCACCATATCGGCCGGCGATACCGCGGCAAATGGTTATTCTCCATTAGATCAGCTGGATTCGGCGAGCGCGATGCAGCGGCGCATCAAACTCCAAATCGGATAACAGCGGATCATAGTTGCTCATCTGACGAAGTATCCTCAATCAATCTGAGTCGCGTGCCCGACCCTAAGCTGGCGCAACCGTGGCGGAACTATTGGGCCGCTGAATCCAACTCCCGGTGACGAGACTTCCGGCAATGGATAAAGGATAGCTGGCACTCGACAGCGTCATCAGGCGGCGACAACCGGTATCATTTCGCAACGATCAGCTCGGCTTTGTGTGAGGCTCCTCGGGTCCCTCAATCAACATCCTTAGCTCTCTCTTTTGTGCCTTGATTTGATGATAGCTTCGGCTATAGCGATTACTCCCCAGCTGCGTGATGCACGACTTGTTTCGGTGGGCTATCGCGTATGTAAATGCGCCTCTAGCATCGTAGCTGGCCTCGGAAGCGGATCGCCTGCTGAACTTGGTAGGATCTGTGCTCTGCCCTGCTGCCGCATCTTGAGCAGCTCACCCACTGTGCTCGTGCCTATGCAGTCGTCCGTTCTTTACTCGCGGGTGGTTATCAACCCCGATAGACGAGTGAATACACTGCCGGGTTCATGGTTCTTTTCGCGGTCGTCTCTACAAGAACCGCCGCATGGTGGCGTTCAAGGGGGCATCTCGATGTGAAGGGCGCTGTGCGTAAAGTCTGCAAGGAGGACTTCGAGATTGCCAACACCTTCGTCCCGGCCGGGACAAGTGTTCCGTCCGAAGTCAAATCTGGGTTAATTTAAGACTGTTCATGCGGCGGGTATCCCCACCTTAAGCTCAGTACCAATGGTCCAGATAGGATGGAGGAGGACCGCGCTTTGGCGCGACGGCGACCTTTGCCTTCTTGGCACTGACCGTTTGGTCAGCTTGCTACCCAACGCTTGAAGGTAGAGCTTCGCTTTACAACGGGTCAACAGCACGCTCGCAGCCTCGAATAGATAAGTCCGAACCTAGCGGTTGCCGCGAGGGCGGTGCGATCGCGATCTCACCTGTCTTGGTGTTAGGTCGAGATAGGCGCCAACGTCGACGGAACGTCGAACCAAGCCTGGTTGTCGACGGTAACAACGAAGACAAGAGCGGTGAGACCGACACCGAGAAGGGTCATCATTCGGAAACCGCCGGTCGTACTTCGCCATCACCAGGAGTTCTCGAGAAAATATTCGAAATTTGCTCGATCAAACAAGGCTGAGCCAAGAGCAACGGCCCGAAAAATATCATGCAAATCCGGGCTGCAACGAGGACGGCGCTAATTTGACGTCGGCCGCGATCACGCGATTTTAAGAAGCCGGCTAGAGTGGTGGAGAGGCGCACAGCAATCTAGGACTAACCCAGAAGTTGTGGCAGACAGCTGAGAGGACACGTTGGCCGTGTAACTGGCTCGGCCTTTGAGCCGTGGCTGAGGTGATTTTCGGCCTTCATGTGCCCGGCGCAGAACGCACAGCGGCTTCAGTCTGCGCACTCTGGTAAGGCAAGCGCTCTATCTGGGCTCACAGTCGGGCTCGCACTGGTATTCACGTGTCTCCTTGAGAGTTGAACAATCGACTTCGAACACCGCGCCCACTGCCGTCGCGTGCGATTGTCCACGCTATATCCGTTGAATAGTCCGTACGGTCAAGCCGCTCGGTTCGGCCAATTGCACTCTTCCACTCTCTCCCTGGCGCCCCCACTTACGGTTGGAAACGGCCCAAAAGCTTCGACTGCATGTGGGCGAGCGCGTCACTCAGCCTTGCTGCTTCTTCGAATCGGGTTTCCTGGTGCGGCGGGCGCGAGTCGGGATCGACCACGATGGCCTCGGCGGATTGCGAGAGCCGGCGGAGCGGCGTCCTGAGCCATTGAGCCGCGCACAGGAGCAGGACCAATGCGACGACGGCGCCGGCGCCCAGAATGAACCAGAACGCACGGATTAGTTCTCGAGTTGATTCCATAGCGTCGTCGGCGTTCTGTCGGACCAGAAGAGACCAGCCGAAGCTCGGAAGGTCTGCAAAACTGACGCTCGGAACCATGACGGTGAAATAGTCCTTTCCATCGGACCATCGCTCGCTCGAGAACGCGCTGGTGACACGACTGGCCGCAAACGCTGAGCTGACGCTTAGCCGCTTGTTGACGACATCGGTCGGGCCAAACAGGACGGTTCGGTCCCGCGATAGCAGCAGCACATCGATTCCAGGCGCCTGCAACGCGGCCATGCCCTCCTCGACCCATTTCCAGTTGAGGTGCGCTCCGATTACGCCAGCAACGAAACCATCATGCCGCAACGGTGCGGCTAGATCGACGAAGCGATAGGGCTCAGCGGACACAGGCAAGAGGCTTGCCAGGAGTTGGGCCTCGTGGACATCGACCGCAGTTGGCGCATCCAGGCCGCGCCTAAACCATGGCCTTTGCGCGACACTTGCGCCCTCGAGCATCCCGTCCCTGGCCGCCAGTACCTTGCCCTCAAGATCGGCTATGCCGAGCCAGGAGTATCGGCCATCCAGGCGGCTCAGGAATTTGATTTGCTCACGGGCATTTGCCAGATCGGTGGGGTCGATTAGGTCAGCCATACGTGCCACGTCCATCCAAACCCCATAGAGGCGCCGCGCCAGCAGGTTCGCGCTCAGTTCGCCGCGGGTCGCCAACTTCTCGACCTGCAATTTCTCGCCGCGCCGCTCCAACGCCGCAGTGTACAGTGTCGCTGTCACCATGGCCGGCGCAAGCATCAACGTTGCGCCGCCAAAGAACACAAGCGTGCGCAAGCTCAGTCGTCTGTTCGCCATCACGCCTCCTCAGTGAGTTAGAGCCCGAGCCAATTCGCGGATGATGCGAACGATATCCCCGCGATCGGATCCCGGAAGGGCTCGGGCGGTGTGGAGCTTTTTTACAATTTGTGCCCGCTGCTCAACGCTCGGCGAAAACTTTAGCCGGTAGCCATCACGAGTTGGCGCAAGAACCTGCGCCTCCACGTCGCCAATAGCTGGGATTTTCAAATTGCCTCTCGCCCCGACTGAAAGGCCGTGTGGCCCGCTGATGCGAGCGCCTTCCGGCCCGAGATTCACGAGCCAGCCACGGTGCCTGTCATTTCCGATCGTCAACGTGATGGGTTCGAGCACCTGGCGCTGCGGTCGATTGTATCGGGGGCGTTCGATGCACGCCGCCATCGCCACCACTAGGACGAGGACGTTGTATACCGTCCAGAACAGAACGATGGCGACGCCGTCATCGGCCGAAGACGAGGTAGTGAAGACGAAATCGGAATTCAGCGGCACGATCAGGCCGCCAATGGTCAATCCAAACAGGATCAGGAACGGTCGCATCAATGACCATTGGACAACGACCCTCGTTCTGTCGCCGCCCTTGGCCGTCACCGAAAATCTATGCGGTCCTCTCGTCAAGAGGCCGAGCGCCGCGGCCCGACATATTGGCCAGGCGGCAATCAGCTGGGCGGTATCGTTGACGATGGGGATAAACAGCCCCTTCGAAAGCCAGTTCAGGGCCACTAGGACCATGACGTAGTATGGGACATAGTACCTGATGATATCGACGAGCGAGGCATTTACGATCGTAATACCGAGCCACCAGTACAGGAGTGGGCAAATCAAACTCGCCAACCGGAAGGGAAAGGTGGTTAGCCAATAGAGCTGGGAATCGATCAGACTGATCCGGTGCATCAAACTCAGTCGATTCGAGCCGAATGGATTGTAGGAATTGCGGGCAATCTGCATCAGACCGAGGCACCAGCGGCCGCGCTGGACGATGTACTCTTTGAGACCCTCTGGAGCCAAACCCTCAGTCAGAGGCTCGTTGAGATAGACAGTTTGCCATCCGTTTTCCGCAAGCTTGAGCGTGAGCAGGAAGTCCTCGGTCACGCTTTGCGTCGGAAGCAATCCTATTTGTTGGATTGCTCGTACCCTCAGCACGGACGAGGTGCCGCAGCAGATCGCAATTCCCCAGGCATCCCGAGCCGGCTCCACGTTATCAAAGAAGTGTCGTTGCTCATCCGGGTACCCGGCGGTAATGCCGAGGTTGTGCTGGATCGGGTCCGGGTTGAAGAAATGTTGCGGCGTTTGGACCAGGCCGACGCGTGAATTGTGAAACAGTGCCACTGTGCGGTCGATGAAATCGACATGTGGAACGAAATCCGCATCAAGGATGGCTACAAAATCCGGTCGATCCGGATCCAGGGCACGCGCGGAAAGCGCGTGGTTGATGTTTCCCGCTTTGGCATGTGCGTTGTCGGACCGCACGATGTATCCGACAGAGTGCCGCTCGCAGGCCTGCCGGAGCCAGTCCCTGCGGCCATCGTCAAGCACAAAGACGCGAAGCTTCGGAAAGTGCACCGCCTTGGCGCCGATAATCGTTCGTTCAAGGATTTCAAGGGACTCATTGTAGGTCGCGATAAAGATGTCTACGCTCGGTGCTTCTCCAGGCAGCCACCATCTGGCGTGCTGGTCAGCTTCCGCGGTACGTTCCTTGACGCGTGAAAGAATCACAAAGGCAATGGACGAGGACAGGACCGTCATGCCCTCGAGTGCGGCGAAGCCCCAACTGACCAATGCGTCCGCGGTCCAGTCGAGTGGCACCAGTGTCTCGGTGAACCGCCATACCACGTAGCGCCAAGAGAGAATTGTTGCCAGGCCGAGCAGAACGGCACGCCAGTACCATCGGCTCGGGTCGAGCACCGGTAGGATCGTCAGGCGGAGCCCGATGATGACGGCGGCTCCGGCCAAGGCGGCGAGAAGTGGCGAGAGCAGAAGCATTAGAAGCCATAACGCGTGAGAAAGCGACGGAATTGGGCGATTGGGCCGCTCGAAAACAAAACACGTCCAGTGCGACCCACGGCGCAGCCAAGATCCGGCTGCTGTGCGAGGCCCGGCACCGTCACGGTGACGTCGAAACGCTGCAAATGCTGCGGACTCGGGCCCACGGCGAGGTTTGCGTAAAGGGTCGATGCGCCGGATCCGCCAAGCCGGGTGACGGTTCCATCAAAAATACGTTCGTCGCCGAACAGCCGAAACTGAACGGTCGCGCCGACGGAGAGACTGTCGTAAAGAGATTCGGACACGCCCGCGGTGACCACAAGGCTATTGCAGTCGACGAGCTTGACCAGGTCTTGCCCCCGCCGCGCGTACGCGCCATCGTCCACCAGGATATCCCAGACGAGGCCCGGGACGCGAGCATTGAGCGTCGCCGACGTCAGGCGATTGACCCGCAGACGCTCGGCGTCGATTTGCCGATCGAATTGAGCGATGCGCCCCTTAATCTGCTCCTCATCAACATGCAGTTCCGCCAGGCGCTGATCGAGTTCCCGAATGCGCTGCGTCGAGAAGGGGGCGTCGTTATAGGACTCGCCGATGAAGACTCCCATGCGGGCTGAGGCGAGCTCCGTCTCGAAATAATTGATGCGCTGCTGCACGCTCTCTACGTCTTGTTGTGCGACGTCAAACTTCGCGCGGGCTCGATCAAGGTTGGCAGCCGTCTGAACGCCGCGATTGTTCAACTCATTGGCGCGTTTGAATTCCGCATCTGCCTCGCGCAGGCGCGCGGCTGCCGCATCCTGCGTCGCCCTCGTCTCGGCGATCCGCGCCTCGATCTGGCGAATTCTGCCGCGCTGGTAGTCGGTTGACTGCGCATCAAATCCGGCTCTCGATTGCGATAGCGCGTCACGGTGACCGGCAATGCGTTTGAGTTCAATGCGCTGATTGTCCCGATCGCGCTCAAGCTCAAGAAGCCGAGCGGTATCGAAGCGCTCGTCGGCCACTTCGGCCGCGAGTTCCCCCGCGTTAATGCGGCCCCCAATGCTCTTGACGGCAAGCGTCACCCGGCCTTCGATCGGCGCACGCACGATGTAAAGTCGTGCATTTACCGTGGCATCTGCCGAAGTTCCAGCAAAGTGCTCGCCGATGATGACGTACAATCCGCCGGCGAGGAGAACCAAGCCGATGACCACGCGCGCGAGCTTCATGAGAGACTTCCAACCGCATTCCAGGCCTTTGTTGTGCAACTTAAAGACGAACTCGTGGAGGCGGTCGAACTATCTAATTCACCCTGACGTTGAGCGGGGTTGAATCGATTCGATAGGTCGTTCTGTTAGAGATCACAACATCGATCGGGCGCCGTTTCTCGCGGGCTCGCTCCCAGGAGGGCGTAGAGCGCAATCGTCCCTTGTTCACGTTCGGCGGATTGATGGCCGCGTTGTAATCAATGGCTGCGCTTTGAGTTGATCCAATATTGTCGAGCTTTGGCCGCGACTTCGGGCAGTATTTCTCCGGGAATTCCCACTTCAACAAGTCCGAAGGACCCTTGAGCCGGCAGCAGGAGATTCGGTTGATTGTTTCAGAAACGCAATTGAATTGCGCGATGCAGCTCCGCCGTTTCTGAAACGCTATATGCTGCGGAAGCGCAGAGCATAGCCGGCGCGGGTACTGAGCGTGTCCGCCTTTCGCGCTTCTCATCTCCGCTGCAATCGTGGGCATCGATATCTCCCCAATCTGAATAAAGATTGACAACGTGCTTCGTGCTTCTCTACTCAGTTCCGATCATCGACTCTTCAGAAGGTAGCACAACCTCCAACATCTCCACGCCTACCTTCTTTGGTAGCGCTTGTGAAATCGCTAGCATCGATCTCGACCGGTTCACCGAGGCATTCGACCGCACCTTATACGCATGCAGAAATCTGAGCCGCGGTGTCCTCAACAAGGAAAACTCGGGCGAAGACAAGCCTGCGACCGGCGATCCGTTCTGTATCCAGGGTGACGACCAGCTTCCCAATCGGCTGAACGCGTGCAGGCTAAAAGCCTTCATCGCTGGTTTTCCACTCGCGGAAGCGGACAAAGCGGCTCTTGTTGCCTTCCGTAAAGCGCCAATCGATTATCTTAAGGGATTGGCTTTCGATGCCAAGGAGAGCGGTCTCGCCAGGACCAGCGATCGGGAATGTCTCATCAGCACGACAGCCTGCGCGAGAGGGCCTGCGTAGTATTTCCAAATATCTTTCAACGATCTCGTCGCGTCAAATTCCGACACGATGTCGGCGCTGACATGTACACGGCGTTTCCGGCTTCCATTCCCCTGACGGTGATGCCTCCATCGCCCGCCTGCTGTTCGACGCCAGAATGGACAGATATGCGGATCAACCGCATTCTTATTCGTGGTCCGCGCGGCATTCATGCCTAGGCCATCGGGAGTGGTGCACAGATGGGGGCGGCTGGTCCTTCGGCAATGTCGCGATTGCCGATTTCGGTTGGGTTCCTCTTACTCAAACGGATTCGCACTTCAAAAAAGCGGTGCAGTTGATACGCCCGATCGCTCAACGCCAGATCGAGATGCGCAGAAAGCGCCACAAGTGCATAGATGCCAACTAACGGCTCAGCTGTCTGAAGCTCGGGCTCAGGGAGGCGGTCCGGTCGACCATCCCGCCAACTCGGCGACCAAACCAGGGACCTCGCGATGAACGGTCCTGTGGGCATTCTCAAACGTCATTGTACAATAACACACGACCGCACTGTAGCTCGGATGTAATATCCATCCGAGTTCGCTATCGCCAATTCGACGCCGATATCTTGCGCTGCACTACGCCAAAGGCTCTGGCCAGTTCCTTTCGCTTCCATCGCCCAACCGGGCAAATACAATAGCACTGAGACCTTGTCCTCTGGCTTTCATCCAGATTGATCGTGCGTTGGCACCAGGCCTCAAGAACCGCATTCTGCTTGATAACTATTACTACCTGCGCTGCGACCTCGAACGACGCTCGCCCCGTTCCTCTCCCCGGTCCGCAATGGCCCGGAATTCGTCTGGACGACAGCCCATCCCTATCGACGGGTTTGGAGCGTGATGGCTGACCTTCGAACCCTCGTCCCGCTCTAACTTCTTGTTTGAGGGTAATTTTATAGGAACACATTCACTTCTCCGGATCATGCTCGAAAAGCCATCATAGATGACGTCCTATTGCCGATCCGCTCCGAACAAACGAGCGCTTCGGCTCACGCATGCAGGATTGGTGTTCCATCTTCAGCGACCGTCGTGCTGCCGGATTCGCGATTAAGCAGCGCACGGATACCGGCGGTCGGGACGGCATCACTGAATAGGTAGCCTTGTCCTTCTGTGCAACCATTGGCCACCAGAAAGCCCAGCTGGCAGGCGTCTTCGACGCCCTCGGCGGTAGTCGTCAAGCCGAGTCCCTTGGCAAGGCCAAGGATAGCATGAACGATCACCCGGCTTTCGGTACTGTCGTCAAGTTGCGACACGAAGCTGCGGTCTATCTTGATCTTGTCGAGACGAAACGAAAGCAGCTGGCTCAGCGTCGCATAACCTGTTCCGAAATCATCTAGCGCGATGCGGACGCCCGCTTGACGGAGCACGTCAATCACGGTCTTCGCAACCCCGGTCCTTTCCACAAAGGCGCTCTCGGTAATTTCAATCTCCAGGCGGCGCGGACTGAACCCGGTTTGCCCAAGGATCGATAGAATGCGCTGACCAAGCGCGGGATCACGCAACTGAATCGGTGAAATATTAAAGGCCAGCGTAAAAGTCTCCGGCCACGCAATGGCGTCGGAACAAGCGCGACGAAAAAGCTGATCTCCAAGTGCGCTGATGAGACCTGTTTCTTCTGCAATCGGAATAAACACGTCGGGCGGAATCCGCCCCAATGTCCTGTTTTCCCAACGCGCTAGTGCCTCGAACCCGATAATGCAATTACTTTGGAGTGAAACTAGCGGTTGGTAGTGCGGCTCGATAATATCGGCCGTGATCGCACTGCGAAGCTCTCGCTCGATCTGGATGCGTCGCTCGACATGTATGTCCATCTCTGGTTCGAAAAAGCGGACGCACGACCTGCCATCGCGTTGTGCGCGATAAAGTGCACGTTCTGCGCGCCTGACCAGTTCTTGGAGATTGTCGCCGTCAATCGGAGCGATGGCGATGCCAATTCCAACCCCAAGCTCGGCTGCCCCCGTCTCGACCGCGAAAGTATCGGTGGCGGACGCCACAATACGGCGCGCCAGATTGGTGGGAACCTCAAGGGAGCTAATGTCTGGTAGGACAATCCCGAATTCGTCGCCCCCAATCCTCGCCAAGATGCCATCCTTGCGCAAGATGTTGGCGACCCTGTTGGCAAACTCGCATAGCGCCTTGTCCTCCGCTGCGTGGCCATGCGTATCCTTGATCCTCTTAAAGCCATCAAGGCCAAGCAGCAGAACGGCCACCTGGTGTGTGTCGCGGGCGAGGCCAAGGCACGCAGTAAGATTCTCGTCAAACAGGCGACGGTTTGGCAAGCCGGTCATTGGATCGTGTCGCGCTAGGTCGCGCGTCTCTCCTTCCAAAATGGCTCGCGCTTTGGTTTCGCGGGCGAGATCTCGATAGCGACGGACACTAAAAATTGTCAGCGCAACGCACAGGAATAACGCGACGAATATAGTGAACATGATATCGTCGAGTGCTGAATCCGCATAGCTCCGCCCCAGTTGAAACAAAAGAGGGCCAACCTCATAAACATGCAGCAAAATCGAGGCGAGAACGACGGCCCCAAAAAGAGCAACGAAATCCCTTGTGGCAGAACTACGCCAATCAAACCAATCGGCGTGCAATACGCGTGATCGTGGAGTTGGACAACTCATGACAGTCAAACCTTCGCTGAGGCCGGTTGTTCCGGATTGAGTGTTCTTGCAGGTAGTATAAAGATTGGCGTGCCACCAGATGCCGTGTGTCGAACATCGGAGTTCGAGCAACGCTTCGCAAGCCACGACGGTAAACGCGCCGTCGGATCGCGATAGTTCTTCCCCGCAGAGTGTTTTCGAACGACCCGGCAACTTCGCCCATCGCTAACGAGGCCAAAGTCACGATTTACGCCCTCAAGGTGCCGCTTCAAGACTTTGAGGGCTCTGGTCTGCGCTTGTGCGTCGCAAGAGCGAACGAATGGGGCCCAAGATGGTCCCGCTTTAGCCGCGCTCCCGCAGCCGACGAGCCACCGAGAAGGCGCCTGCGTCCGCTTATCTGTGACAGCGCGGCCTCGACGACCTGGAGCAGCTACATGTTGCTGTTTTGAACAACGAAGAATGTTGCGCGCCTGCTCGAGCAGCTTTAACGAACCGTGCCGACTGCGAAGTCGCTGTCCTGCTTGCGACGTTGATCGATAAAGCGGTTCGCAGACCGGGCACAGCAAGACAAGATCTACGTTTTGTTCGCAGCCACGATGGTGCGAGGGCAGCGCCGGGGCCATGGTCGCGACCCAGGAACCTTTCTCGGTATCGCGATGGTCGACTAACAGGCTACCGGTGTCGTGTACGAGAAGCTTAGAAGTCGGCCACCGCCAGCTCGCTAACACCAAGCCCAGGGGCGACATCCGCGACCAGTCCACTAGGGCCTTGTCCCAGGGGCTCTCCGATCCGGGCCTTGACGGCGTCGACTTGTCGACCTCCGTCGCTTCGCCCCGCCAAAGGAGGCTGCCTACGATCGTGACAAGAACTGGCAGAATCGGAAAGGCCATGTTGCCTACGCCGTCGCCACTGGTCGTCGACATGAAGATCTTACGCGTCAACGCGCGACGGAACGAAAGTTGTTTCACAACGCCGTACCAATCAACGACATGGCAATTCTCGGGAAGCGGCTTACGCGACAATCACACGATTGCGGCCTTCATATTTTGCGCGATAGAGCCGCTGATCGGCGACGTTCAGGAATCCGTCAAGGGTGTCTCCATCGCGCCCGAACTCCGATACCCCAACACTGATCGTGATGCCGATCGACGGTTGGGCTCCGACGTCGAATGCAGCCCCTTCTATGGTCGATCGAAGACGCTCGGCTACCGCGCAAGCCGTATCGAGCGTCGCACCCGGCAGCAACACCATAAATTCTTCACCGCCCACGCGCGCGACGGAGTCGTAAGGGCGGATCGCCTCGAGGCATCTTCGCACGAATGCGCGGAGGACCTCATCGCCGACACTGTGGCCACGTGAGTCATTGATATCTTTGAAATGATCGAGGTCGATTGACAGCAGAGATAATGGGGCACCGCTTCGTTTGGCCCGCGCGATCTCGTCGCCGATATGCTCGATGAAGTGGCGACGATTTCCGACACCAGTCAGTGGGTCGGTGGCGGCAAGGCGTTCCAACCTTTGATTGCTCAGTTGCAATTGCTGCAGCGCCCTTTGGGTGTCAGCCATCGATTCGGCCAGGCGGGCCGTCATTTCTTCCTGGCTATAGATGGTCGAGAATGATTGCGTCGTTCGGAAAGCCCGGACAACGCCATAGCTTAGCAGGAAGAACCCGCCAGCAAAGATCGCGTGGGCGAGCCACCACATATGATTCCAGGGCGCCGCCAGAATGAATGCGAGCGACGATAGCGCAAACCACGCGACCGAAATGCCGAAAATAAGCATGAGCGGCGAGTGAATCCGTCGCATAAGCATGGCCGCGACGTTCAGCGCGCTGAATACAAGTGCGCCGCCCTCCATGGACAAGCGTACCGCGGGGTGTCCCGCATAGGGGGAGTAGGCGATCAGGGCGACGGCTAGGTCCATCGTCAGGAACAGGCCGATCCAGATCAGCCATGCGCGCGGATCCGAACGCTTCTCGACCTCGTCTGACGGCTGGTTGTAGCTGAGCAGCCCAACGAAGAGCAGGATCGACATCGCGAGACGCGACGCCGGACCATAGAGCAGAAACAGCCAAATATTGCGATGTGCCATCCCGGTGAAGGCGCCGTGCGGCGAATAGATCAGCGCGAAGCCGAGAAAACCCAGCGTCAACCAACGCAACAGAGGTTCGCCTGAAGACTGGTAGCATCGCCACGTGACATAGGTGACGAACAACCCTTCGAGAGTGGCGACGGCAATCGCGAATTCGTGGAATAGGTGATTTTCGAATTTTAGCCCGGGATCCTGCTGGAAATACAGGTAGGCGATGAAGTGGGCGGGCATCAGGGCGAAGGCGATGAGGAGAAGTCTCATATACGCCTGTGTGACCAGCCGGAGTGCGTTGGTCGGCTCGTGTACCGTAAGATTGGTGCTCATGTGCATATACCGCCTCCCATCATGACCTGAGGTCGCTTCATAGACTCTCGGGCGTCTCCGAGGGATACGCTGGCCTAGAGTACCTTCGGTCCCTGCTGCATCTACTCAGATGAAGGAGCCACGCTGCGTCGCGGTCGACACGCCACTCAACCAGGGGCCCGCGCGACCACCGCTGCACCGGTGCTTTTCTTCCGTCTGCGGAACCTGTCGAACTGTCGGCGGGGCCGATAGGATCCGCCTTGTCGTCCAGAAGCGGCCCAGGTCCCGCGACTGGGATCAGCAGGCTCTGGGCTACATTCATGTGCTCGAGCTCATCACGTCCTTCCAGTTCCGCTGACGGTCAGCGTGTTGTGTGCAGCAGAGGCCGCAGCTGCTGCGGCGAGTTGTTACGGTCTGCGGGGTGTTCGAAAACGCCCCATCGGAAGACGAGAAAATCATGAGCCGTTCTGAGGGAAGGATTCTGCATATTTCCGTACTCATCCGCCTGCCGCCCGCCGGTAGCGCCGCCGCGACAATCGGTTCGTTACTGGTTCGGCTTCTTAGCCAACACGCCTATGAGCAACACCGTAAGCGTCAGCTCGCTTTGATTGACGAGTTTCTTGGATGTTTCTTTAGGCCTCCTTCGTTCGTGTGGAATTGCACGACCGAAGCCGTTCGCATATCTGACCCTGTTGATTTAGCCGCCTGCCAAACCTTGTAGGTTTCTGGCGCAACGAGGTCGGCCGGCAAGCGCTTTAACTGCGACGCTGGCACGCAACTTGCTGCGCTATGATGACATCGCCGAGTTCCGTTCCAACCACCACCGGTGATGTAGGGCGGGCTCGCCTCAGGCGGGTCCGCTCGCTCAAAAATGCATGCTGGTGTGTTGCGTAATGAAACCACATGTTCGAGCTGCTGCGGCAGGAACCGCATTTGCGCACGGCCTTCGCCGCGATGTTGTGAGCGTCTACGAGCATGAAACTCGTGGCTACAGTCGAACTAGCGTCTCTGTACGCGGGAATAACGCGAACGGATTCGACTACGAGCACAACTGTCACTTCAGCGGCTCGTTACCTAGCGTGCAGCACTATGGAACGGGGGCGCGCTTGCAGCTCGCTCCGAAGCGCCTCGGAGTGTACATCGGCTTCGATCACGACACCGAATCCTACTTTACAGCGAAGATCAGCTGCGGTCGTGCCTGCCTATTCGATTGCCGGGAAGGATCCCACTTTACGTTCACTTTGTGGTCTTGACTAACGGAGAGCAGGAATGAAGACGGGCAAAGTCACCTACTGGAATCGGGAGCGCCATTACGGTTTCATTCGATGTGACGACGGTCGCGCGGATCACTTTGTTCGCGGCAGTGCGTTAAGGGATGCCAATACGGTCTACGTCGGTGATACTGTTCTGTTTGAAATCGCTCGCGACAGACATCGCCATCGCGAACGCGCCGTGAACGTCAGTACAGACGAGTCCGCTTCCGGCCACCCCAGTCGGGGGCGCGAAAGACAGTGCTTTTGTCGCATCGCACGCGCCAAAGGACATAAAATTCTAGTTCTGGGTGGTACATAGATTGACCTCGCTGCAAGACGACTCCAACACGTGGGATCCGGGTCTGCAGTCGTGAACCACTATCGCGCGTGATCGGTGACCTGCGCGCGAACTTCACCAGGCGCCCCGCAGGCGCTCAACCGGAGGGTAAATAATGACAGAAATCAGAGGTATTCCGTTCGATGCGCCCCTTTATCACGGGGACGAAGAGCATGACAGCGCGTTTCTTAATTGCCAAGCCGTTCAAGCCATCTTTACAATTGCGAGCGACGTGGGACGCCTATTACCAAAGCAGCTAATTCCTGCCGCAAATCCCCCAATCGGGGTTGTAGGTATCGCAAGCTACGGCTCAAGCATCGTCGGACCATATCTGGAGCAATATTCTGGAATCGAAGTCCGTGATCCTGGCGGGCAGACCGGCTTCTATATTCCTTATATCTATGTGACGGCGAACGACGCTGCCCTCGCCTCTGGCCGCGAGGGGCTCGGAGCTCCCAAAAAGTTTGCACACATCGCATTGACCCGGGAGGGCGGCTTAGTTCAAGGGACGCTTGAACGTCCGGCAGGCAAGCGTCTGTTGACCATCACTGCTCAACCTGATTCGCGCCTGAGAACGGCCGCACGGCAGATTTGTTCGGCACACACCAACTTCTATTCGATTCGGCATTTGCCTCCGATAACCCAATCCGGGAAAGGAGCTGCGACACAGCTCGTCAAGTGGTGCACAGACCGAACGTTCCGCCGAGATGAGTCGGGCGAAGAAGTCCTATTCACGGGTCCTATTTCGCTAACTTACGACTCGCCCTCAGTCATCGATCCCGTGCACAATGTGGCCGTTCGCGAGATCATGCTTGGAACGTACGAGGAGTACGATTCCAGGCTGCAGGTTGTCGATCTTCTTTCGAGCGCGTGAATCGCCGCTGCTGAGAGGACGCTTGGACCATTGATAAGCCGATGATGGTAGTTTGAGAGGATGGGAGCTGGGATCGCCTCTTTCCGTTCGGAAGGCAGCTTGCAATCCGGCGACCCAGCTTGAGCTGCGTTTGGCTTGTTGCCCCCGTCTCAACTAATGGCTGGTTCAGCCCATAATGTTGGAAATCTGACGCGACGGCCGACTTGACCGCTGTCGGACGTCGGCCGTAGTGGCCAAAGTTCGCATAATAAAAGCTGCCTTCTCCTGGCATGCGCATTGCTCGTATTGGTTTGTCCGACGAGCGCCGGCAGCGCCGTACCAATTGGAGAGCAGTGGCGATGAGAAGACATCTCACATGGCGGCAGAACTCCGAAGATGTTCGAGCCTGTACTGGCTCTACCGGAAGCATCGAGAGGCATCCGAATTGGTCGGCTCAATAGCCGACTAATGGCGGGCTGAAGCGAGCGCTCATCTTCAACTACTTCGTCGGAGAGCGTCATGTGCGTTTGAAAACTCGTCTTGCGACGAGCAGAGCCAACTGCGTCTTGATGTCACCGGTCGCGCTGGCTGGGCAGCGGCGATCGCCATCATCTGTCACTCTCGAGAATTTACAATGATTGTCCTTCGGTCCAAAGAGCCGCATTTGGCGACTGTTCAAGGGAAGCGCGGCGCCTCTTTCCGTGCGACAAGGTATTTCATTGACGCCGATCCCCAGCCTCGGGCGAGGACTATGTCATGGGACGTGTGAACGAAAAAGTCATTCTGGTGACTGGCGCAGCGCGAGGGATGGGAGCGGCCCATGCCCGCTTGCTGGTTTCGGAAGGCGCTCGCGTCGTAGTCACCGATGTCCTTGATGCACACGGAGAGGCTCTCGCGTCAGAATTGGGAAATGCCGCGATCTATGTGCACCAGGATGTCAGCGAGCCGAAATCCTGGGCAACGGCGATCGGGGCTGCAGTAAGCACCTTTGGGGTATTACATGGGCTCGTCAACAATGCCGGTATCGCCAGCGTGGCTCCTATCGAGCAGTTCTCACTCGATCAATGGAATAGGACTCTGGCAGTTAATTTGACCGGCGTATTTCTCGGTATCCAGGCCGCTCTACCAGCAATTCGACGTGCGGGCGGAGGTTCTATCGTCAACGTCTCATCGGTCGAGGGGCTGCGAGGCAGCCCTGGCCTTCATGCTTATGTCGCCTCCAAGTTCGGTGTCCGGGGTGTCACCAAGTCTGCCGCGCTGGAGTGCGCGGCCTCCGGCGTGCGCGTTAACTCGGTTCATCCTGGGCTCGTCAGCACGGCGATGAGTGAGAACTTGGATCCTGCGCTTTTTCCAATTCCATTGGGCCGGGCCGCCTATCCGGTGGAAGTGTCTCAGGCGATCGTGTTTCTACTTAGCGACGCGTCCAGTTACATGACCGGTACCGAGATTGTGCTCGATGGCGGCTTGACTATCGGGGTCCCGCATAAAGGCGCGGCGCTGGAGAACATGTTTTCGTGACATTAACCGACGTGCCGGCCAATCGGAGAACATGTCATGTATTATAGCAGCGGAAACTACGAAGCCTTTGCCCGTCCCCGTAAGCCCGATACTGCAAACAAGAAGACCGCTTGGTTCATCGGTGCGGGCCTGGCGGCGCTTGCCGGAGCGGCCTTCCTCATTCGCGATGGACATATGGCCGGTAAGCGGATCACAATTCTCGAACGGCTGATGCTGCCGGGCGGTGCGCTCGACGGGGCCAAGCAGCGCGAGAAGGGATACGTCATTCGGGGTGGCCGGGAAATGGAGGACCATTTTGAGTGTTTATGGGATCTGTTCAGGTCGATCCCATCCCTGGAAGTGGAAGACGCCAGCGTGCTCGATGAGTTCTATTGGCTGAACAAGGATGATCCGAACTACTCGTTACAACGAGCGACAGTAAATCGAGGGCAAGATGCCCATACCGATGGCCTTTTCGGCCTGACCGGCAATGCGCAAAGAGAGTTGATCGCCATCTTTCTTGCTAACCCTCGAGACCTGGAGAAGAAGCGCGTCGATGAAGTCTTCGGGCAGGACCTTCTGAACAGCAGCTTCTGGCTTTACTGGCGCACAATGTTCGCCTTTGAAGAATGGCATTCTGCGCTAGAAATGAAGCTTTACCTCCATCGATTCATCCATCACATTGGTGGGCTCCCGGATTTCAGCGCACTGAAGTTTACCAAGTACAATCAGTTTGAATCACTTGTTCTGCCTCTGTGCAATTGGCTAACCAGGCAGGGTGTCATCTTTAAATTCGGCGTCGAAGTCACCGACGTCGATTTCGAGATCCGGCCTGGATACAAGCAGGCCACGCGCATCAACTACAAAAGAGACGGTGACAGCGGCGGAATTGATGTTTGCACCGACGATCTCGTCTTCGTGACAATCGGCTCTTTGACGGAGAACTCCGACATCGGCGACCATCACACGCCCGCCACGCTCATTGAAGGTCCTGCTCCAGCATGGGACCTCTGGCGACGTATCGCGGCAAAGAGCGCGGCGTTCGGCCGGCCTGACGTTTTCGGCGGCAGCATCCATGCGACCAAGTGGGAATCTGCGACCATTACGACCTTGGATACGCGCATCCCAGAGTATATTCGTAAGATCGCCAAACGCGATCCATTCAGCGGCAAGGTCGTCACTGGCGGTATCGTTACGGTAAAGGATTCGAGTTGGCTGCTCAGTTGGACGGTGAACCGCCAGCCGCACTTCAAGAATCAGCCAAAAGACCAAATCATCGTCTGGCTCTATTCTCTCTTTGTCAACAAGCTCGGCGATTTCGTAAAGAAGCCGATGCAAGACTGCACAGGTGCGGAAGTTACGCAGGAATGGCTATATCACCTTGGTGTGCCCGTTGCCGAGATACCGCAACTCGCCGAGACCGGCGCAAGAACCGTTCCCGTCATGATGCCCTATGTCACCTCCCTTTTTATGCCCAGGCAAGCGGGCGACCGGCCAGATGTCGTGCCAAAAGGAGCTGCCAATTTCGCGTTCATCGGACAATTTGCCGAGTCAGCCGAGCGAGATTGTGTATTCACAACTGAGTATTCGGTTCGCACCGCGATGGAGGCCGCCTACACCCTTCTCAACATTGAACGCGGGGTGCCACAGGTCTTCAACTCGACCTACGATGTTCGCCGAATACTTGCCGCTATCGCTCGACTGCGTGACAGCAAGGAAATGCAGATTGAACCAGCGTTCCTCCGCCAGCTATTGCTGGAGGCGGTTGAGTCTCCCGGACTTGGAGGACTGCTTGGGGGCCATCAGGTGATCTCCGATTGACGAGAGAAGTGAGGAAAGGAACGGTCGATTGTAGATCCTCTTGTCCGACCCAACGTGAGTAGCGATGTGTCCCGACGAAGGAGGACTTCACGATTAGGCTTAGGACTGGACAACGTCTGGCGAATTGTTGCCAAACATCCTCGCTGCTCCGCAGAACGCCGGCAATGTCTGTTTCATTCTCCTAACCCCTGCGGAAGATCACGCCAAGGAAGCCGTATGCAGGATCAAGAGCCCAACTAGCCAACCCTTGGCAATTGATGGCAGGGCGCACACATGGCAATCGTGGTCGGAGGTCAACGGTAAATCGATTCAATGCGCCAGATGAAATGAGCGGTATATACTCGGAAGTGAACCGGCGATGTGGAACTCACTGTCGAAGTCGTAACTGCTAAGCTCCCGGTTACGCGAACACTCATCCTTTTGTACCCACGGCCGTCATGTTCGTACACGCTGAGATCTTCGTGATCGAGCGCATGCGCGAACACAATCGCCGCGCAAGCCGCTCGAGCATTGTTGCTCCATGTTGCCTCGCGTTGACTGGCCGGACCCGAAATGGCCGTGTAAAAAGCCCGAGCCCGCCCTTAGCATCGCCGCCCCTGCAAGCCCGGCGATGCTCACTCTAGCGAAGCAAACTGCGTCCCTAGGCTTCTGCACCTCCTCCGGCTGTCGTAATCTTGTCGAGTTTTTGTTCGCTTTGATGCGCAAATGTTGCAACACGACATCTGCGCATCGCCATGTTGCGCGGGCGCGGGCGCGGGACGCAACTTAGTGAACCTCTGGCCCGTTTGACCTCAAGCTGTGTGGCACGACGCTTGCTGTGCAGACTTGTAGGTCGTACACCTAATCGTGGAGGTCAGAGTTGGCGTCTATGTAATCGGGTACAGAGCGGCCCCAAACCGTCTTCGCTTGACTCAGTGATTCTGACCACCGCCTCCGCAATCAACGGCTCTCGATCATCTCTGCGTGTGGCAGAGCTGACTTCTAATGTCTCAGGCGGAGACTGAAAGCCGCCGCGCTCAAGGACAATCTGAACTCCGTACGCCAACGCCGAGCCGAATTAAGATGGTAGGCAACCAAGGGGGCCGCCTTGTTGCAAACGACCCAAGTAGTCACTTTGAGATCACGGACCAATGGTTGACGTCAAAGCTTTGGCCGCCGGGGGACGAGGTGATCTCAACGCCGTATTGGACGCTGCCGACGGCTATGTCCCCGAAATATCCTTTCGACTCTATCCATTGCAGGATACTCTTGATATCCACGGTCTCGCTGTTGGTCTTGGAGGTACGCAGGAACGAGATAACCTTGTGTTTGTTCCAGCCTTCAAACACGTTCCAAGTCGCGCCGCCCACATTGACGCTTGTGTAGACTGGGATCGCGGCAGTCCCTGACGAATTATACTTGTAAGAAATGGGTTTAACATCGCCGCTTCCGTCGGGATTCCCGGTGTAATTGGTCCAAAGCATTATTTCGTAGGCATTTGAGCTGTCCCAGATATCGTAGGCGAAGTTCCAGCTGCCGCTGGTCGGGACGCTCTGATTGAAGCTTGAACTCAGGTTGTTGATCGCGCTCAGCGGTTTCCCAACATTGAAAGCCTCGTGGGGATAGCTCTTGATGCCGCCGGTATCAGGTTGGTTCGACCACACGCTCCATTGAGTGACCGAATGGACCGAGATGGTTTGAGGCCCAGCACCTTGACCATACACGTCGTTGTTCCAGGAATAGCCATTAAGGGAAAAATTGCCGTATTGATCGCTTGAACTCCAGATCGGAGCTTTCGCAGATGCTGGAAATAACGCAATCATTGCCGCAAAAGGCAGCGCAAGTACTTTTATCTTCGACAACTCAAGCATTCTAATCTCCACCTGAGACCTGCCCGCCAGCGAACCAAAAGTAAGCAAAAGTGAGGCCAATCCCAGTGAGGTGGTCCTGGTGGTCTGAGCAGATTTTCCGCGTCGATAAGTGGAGCCTTTGCCAAGGCTAGGACGTCCAGCGCTGCGACCGTGGCGTATCGACCGCTGCACGCGCTTGCGATTGACCTGAAGCGCCTCAGCTTTCAGCATCGCAGTCGTTCGTCGCGGGCCGAGGAACGACCAGCCGGTGAACAACTCGTCGATCCGCCGCATCAGAGTAAGGTCGTTGTAGCTGCTATAACTTTGAAAGGCTGCGTTGACGCCTGCTCGGGCACGGCTTCCGGCGCGTTCTTTACCTTCAGTGCCGCGTCGATCTCCTGTCGACTAACAGATTGTCTGAGTTGAAATGTCGGCACCTCGACACGGCGCGCCACGAAAAAATGCTTTCAGAGGCTGCGAATTCAGTTCGGCACGCGGCTTGCTCCGTTCACAACACTCATCGATAACGGTGCGGTGATCTTCGGGGCGAACTCGTCGCGCGCTAGCGTCTGGCCTGCCCCGACGGTGTGCTGTCCTGCGATAATTTAGGGCGCCGGCTGCGAACAAGAGTGTAGGGCAATCTTTGATGCGATCTGGAGATCTGCTTTCGGTAGCCCTACAATTGCGATTGTCGCAAGCGGTTATAGCCAACGTGGCGCTCCCTGAGCAAGAAGTGAAGCTGCGACCGACGGTATGGAACTGGTCCGGAGGCCATATGGGCGGGCACTCGGCGGTGGGTACGGTCGAGCCGTCTTCAGCAATCGTACGGTCCATCAATCTACGGGGTGCCGTCGATACCCCATATTCCTCGCAGGTGGCAGATCGGTTACAACTGGCAGACCAACAGCTGGGTGCGTAGCGTCGAACTCGATGCAAGTGCTGCCGTCTCCGAAGGCACAAATACCTGCCTCGCCGCCTCCGGCTTTGTTGTGAGCACAAACTGCAAGGCAGGTCCCAACGTCTTTGCCACCGGGACCGGCCGCGCCGGTTATGCTTTGGGCGCGGAGGGCCATAAGCTGGCTTACATGAAGTGCGGCATGGCTTGGAAAAACAATCGCGGTGATTCGGCCACGGGGATGTTTGAGGTCGACCAAGATCAGCCTGTCCGGCATCCACGATGACCAAGTCTATCTCTCGCTACTGACCGCGCTTGTTGGGTTGCCGCATCACTAAATTGGCGAATCCCTTCCATTGGCGCGGAAGAGCAAGGCGGATCATCGAGACCGACTTCTTCGGTGGGGTCGGACCTTCTGGCCGAAAAAAATTTGATGTCCACGGTTGGTCGCGTGCGCATGCTGCGCCCCGGTGGATTAGATCCCGGCCCCGAAGCGCAATCTAATCCTCAATCGCGCGAAACACGCGATTCGACAGTCTAGATATGGCGATGCGCGACCAGCTTGCGAACACGCCTTCGGGGGCCTTCCAGGCCGTGCTGCACAAATGCTGCCTCGATGTCTCTCCCGCTATTTGTCCCAGGGGGCGGCGATGGAGGTCTCCGTGCGCAGCGTCAGCTTTCGGTGCAGGCGCAGGGGCTGATGGGCACGCTGGTGGCCAAGGCGACCGAGGCGCGCCACAAGATCTGGGCGGAGCGTCTGCCCAAGGACAAAGCCGATCTCTGGGACGCGCTCACCGGTCTGACGGGCGATGAGCAGGCCGCTCTTTGCACACTGCGCCTCGTTCGGTGTCGACGCGCTGTAATGGGTGGATTCGGCGGCTGCCAATCCAGGTAGGTGCGGTGTTCGGTGAAAGCGCTCCCGCGCTCGCGTTGCTTCCGTCGCCAAGATAGCCATTATGGGCGAGGTTTATGTCTCATTTTCCTGTAATGCCAAAGCTAAAGCAGTATCGTCGTTGCAGCGTAAAGCTCCTGTTCAAGAAGTACGAATACAATGCAATGGCGCATAAGGTCGCCGCTTACCTCAACAAGTTTGTGCTAACAAGCCAAAACGAAAACCAGCAGTACCTGTTCGCTACATTGCGCGCGACCTTGGTTATTCTGCTGACTAAGTGCGGCGCGCCATCTCCAACGGTTCATTTTTCAAAACATCGGTGACGAGAGCGTCGGCCACAGCCATTAATGCTGCTGACCTGTCCTGCGTATTTCCTCCAAGCGCGGAGTTAGCGCGTGGCTTCAGCGCTCAAACGATAGACAACTCGACCGAAGGGGCGAAAGCCGCTCGCGCTGCTGCAATTGTGCTGAGCTTATCTCTGAAGAGACGAAGGCTACGGGGGCTGCTAGCCGTCTACTTTTCACAGGCCCTGCTTAGGGGAGCCAATGCGGTACGACGAATGGGGGGCTTGCCGGGCGCTAACGTTGTATCGGCACGCGGCGCGCTTCGGGGGAAACAACACCGCGTGCTACCCAAGCTCGCGCCGTTGCGCCGGCAACTCCATCGCCGGAAGAGGTTGCCTTTACGCGAGCTTCAGTTCGCCACGTGTGCCGCATTCACCTGACGAGAAGCCGACAGGCGGATCCACTTTCGCATAGCGCCGCTCCCCGAACGCGAGAAACCGCTCAACGTTCGTCACGCTTAACTTTGACCACTACTGAATGATTTGTCTGAGGTGCTCGTGGCGCTCCTTGATTGATCCATCAGCTGGCGCCATGATAGTTCACGCCGGCAGCCCGGTCGTTATCCAAGGCGACGCCAGTGAAAAAGGGGTGGCCCTTATCAGGGGGGGGCGCTTGCGCAGCACGATGCTGCGTTGCCAAGGCAAAGTGATCGACACAGTCAGGCGCGCTAAGACGGGGAGGATGTTGGGGGCGGGAGGCTAGCGGAAGCGGGAGATGATGGGGCAATGTTGATTCGTGCTGCTTCCACCTTGCCCGGGCATGGCTTCAAGAATCGATACTCATGCCTTATTTGCAAATGCGCTTTTGGCGCTCCTCAACCTCATCAAGCAGGCTTGGCTTACAGCGGAGGTGTGGCGGTGCTGCTTAGTTCCGGCATTTGCTGGAGCGGGTTGAGTTTGAACCGTTCGGGCTGGGAAGTCCAGCATTTGCACATGCATTCGTAGGATGTGAGGCCCTTCAGGCTCTTCAGCCGCCGAGCGTAGTTGTAGGCGGTGATGAAGTCGGCAGGGTGAGATTTGAGCTGATCGTGTCGATCGTAATGGTCGCGTTGGACGGTCGCTTCCTTCGTGCAGTTTCGCTCGACCTGGCCATTAATCCACGGATGCTTAATCTTGGTCAGCCAATCTTATAACCCGTTGTCCTGGCATCGCATGTCGACATATGTGTCACGTATCTTGCCGCCGGGCTGTCCGCATGGTGTGGCACGGAAGGTGAACTGGATTCCATTGTCGGTGAGCACCGTGTGGATCTTGTAGGGAACGCCGCGATCAGAGCTCCGAGAAAGTCGAGGCTGGCGCGCGCGCATATCGCCGTGTTTTACGTTGGCGCATGGCGTGCCGAGGGTCGACGACCGCCGCGTTGTCAGTGGTATCGTCTATGTTATTCACAACGGTCTGCAGTGGAAGGACGCACCGAAGGGCTACGGTCCGCACAAGACGCTTTACAATCGCTTCATCCGCTGGAGCGATCGGGGCGCAAGGGTTGCAAACTGAGATGTACAGGTACGATTCATCGAGCGGAGGCCGTCTTGCTAGGGGATAGCCAGCCGCTTTCGTCATGCGAGGGTGGGCGCGTGCATCTTGGCGCGAGGCGGGCGAGACTCCGCAATGGGGAGCTTTGTGACCGGCTCGGCTTGTGATTAGAGGCGCTGACTACAACAATACGCAACCCCACGCTCAGCGGGCTCTGAAGGACACAAGGTGGGCGAAACTAGTTGGCAGACAGCATGCACCGACGGCGTGACGTGCCCTTGCTGAAGCTCAGTCAACTATCAACCTATCAACCTTGGGAGTTGATGGAGAAGATGGTCAAATGGCAATCGTCAGCGGCAACAGATGTGAAGCTGGATTAAGAATGAATAGAGTCTTGCTGGGTGCGATAGCTTTCATCGCGCTGGCCGCCTCTGCCGCTGTTCTTGCCGCGAAGCCCCACGTCAAAGCCTCCCCGCCGGTCATTCCAAGTCATGATTGGAGCGGCTTCTACATCGGCATCAATGGCGGCGGCTTCTCCGCTCATCAATGTTGGGAAACGGTCAACGCCGACGGCGTGGTCGTCGCTCCGCCCGTTGACATGGGGTACCATAATGCGACCGGCGGCACGGTCGGCGGTCAAATCGGATATCGCCGCCTAATAGCGAACTCGCTGTTTGCCTGGAAGCTCAGGGCAGTTGGTCTGATTTCAATGGCCGACGCGAATCTCGCTTTCGCAGGCGTCCTGAATGAATCCAAGTTTGATGCATTCGACCTGGTCACGGGCCAAGTCGTCCGTGTGTGGAATAGCGTGCTGCTCTACTTGAAAGGTGGAGCTGCGGTCGTAAGAGACAAATGCCGGGTTTTCGATTTTGCGTCTATTTCACATAGAGACCCCGAAAGCCTTTGCGCGTTGCTCCTGTCTCAAGCTAGCATTAACAATGCATGCCATTTTCCAGAACGTTGAGGATGTATGAGGCGCGAGAATGAGCTTGCACATGGCATCAATCTCCCTTCGACCGCGGAAAACGCCCTCGCTGTGGTTGTGCGTTATGTCCATCTTGAGCGGGGCTTTTGACGATTCGTCGTTTCATGTCATGGTCAACCAGGAAGCGCAGGAGATGTATGTTCTCGCTCTGGTCACCCAAAAAGGCGGAAGCGGCAAGAGCACGCTGGCGGTCGTAATTGCAGTCGCCGCCATGCCGAACGGCGAGCGCGTCGCAATTGTCGAGGCGGATCCACAAGGCACGATCGCTAAATAGAAAGAGCGACGTGGCCATCCCTATCCGCGTATCGTTGAGGTCTGCGATCCTGCCGAAATGGAAGGGGCGCTCGCTAGCCTCGAAGCTGAGAGGATCAGGCCTACGGTCATCGATACGGCCGCCACTAGCAATGCACTAGCTATACACGCCATCGCGAGGGCCGATCTTTGCCTGATCCCGGTGCGTCCGAGTCCCGCCGATATCGAAGCTGCGATACCGACGCTGATTGCTATTCGTAGGCACAACCGCCGATTTGCTTTTGACCGCGGGGCTGCCGCTTGAGTGAAGCTGCAACGTCGCTAAATTCGCTTGGTGTGCTTGCGCTTCCCGATGTTGGGCAACGCAATGATCACCAGGACGCGCTTGGGGGAGCATTAGGCGTGACCGAGCTTGCGCAAGAGGGAAGAGCCTCGGCGGAAGTTCATGAGTTGTGGCGCTGGATCTTGAAGAAGCTCTGTGGAGGAGTCATTAACTCATGAGCTACACGCAAAAAATGCGGCGTGCTAGCCTACACGCTGCAGGCGCTCTTTGGTGGAGCTTACCGCGGCGGCGAGCCGAGAGGTTGACGATTGGCTGACCCTGGCAGCGCAAGCGACGGTTCCTAATCCCGTTGGCTCCTAAATGCCAGTCTTCGGGCCAAGCGGCGGCGCCTACGGTAAGGTCACGAAAAAGAGGAGAATGACATCGTCGACAATGGGAGCGTGGACAACGTCGAACAATCTGTCGCAAATGATTTCGTCGCCGAAATGCTTGAGCCATACGGCTTTGGTGAACGATTTAGCAAACTCCAACAGATTGTTTGCAGCGTCCGTCACTTCTTTAATCAGTCTTCGCTGACCGTCCACAGAATCTTGGATTCGTACCGCTCGAAAAATCCCTGGCTGATGATCAAGTCGGACTGTATAAACATGGTGTTGTAACCATGTTGGGAGAAGTAAAAGCACCACGGCTCGTCGAATCGCTGATCATCCGCAGCGGTGCAAGACGCGTCCTGGACGTCGTCACTCTTTGGATGGTGACATGCGAAGTTGTTCCTAATCGTCGCGAGCAGATTTGAGTCGCCGAACTGGCGCTTGAGGTGGTCAGGGCGTTCTGCCCGCCAATATCGAGCAGTGGCAAATACACCGTTCCAATCGGGGTACGGCGGCGCCGATGCAGCGCAGAGACAAGCGTGTTCAGCTGGTCGCGCCGCCGCTTCGGTTCGCTGGCGGCAGTCGACCAATGCTCTTCGGTGACAAGATTGCGCTCGCGCCGGGCGGCGGCAAGCTGCTCGAGCACCCTCGACTTCTGGGCCTTGGTCGAATGGACTTCGAGGCTGTAGTTGCCGAGCCCGATCGCGTGCATGCGATGCCTCACGACCTCCAGCGCCGCCGTCTTCTGCGACACGAACAGCGCTGTCTTCTGGTGGGCAAGGCAATTGGTGATCATATGCGCGATTGTCTGGCTCTTGCTCGTAGCCGCGCACTACAGGGACAGCGAGCAATACTAGGTCGACAACAGCAATTTCACAAAGCGATCTATCGCGTGAGACGCAGCAGTCCGCTTCCTGGCATTTCGGAAATCGTTGTAATGGCCGGCGTCGTTTCATACGGATGCCGCACCGATGTGATTGCGCAAGATCATAACCGGCGTTGCTGCCGAAGTTGGCCGAACTTCGGCTCCACAAATGAGGATTGATTAAAGGACAGTGCTCAGTCTCACACCTCCACTTAGTAAGCTGGCGACGAGCCTGAGACTTTGATTAGGTCTTTTGGAGGTTATATAGATTGGAGTCGAAGCTCGCCTCCGCTACTCTGAACCAGGTCACGATATCCTCGCGAAACTTCGACCATTCATCGTAGATCTTGCGGAAGTCAGGATTCATTTCAGCATTTTCTGCGTAGAACGAGAATGCCGCACGGCAGCCGCCCTCTAAAGTAGGACTGCGATCCGCAGGGGGGCGGCACGTCGAGAATGTCACGATCACTACTCGATGAGACGAACGCATGTTGCGTTTGCTTCGGCCTCACGTCTTCTCGCTTCTTTGGGCGCTGCAATTGGGCATAATGGCCCGCTACGTTCCGAGACCGGTACAATCCACGAGGATTTTTGACGAAGCCTGCGACTCCAGATCAGATCGTCGACCTTCCTGGGTGGTTCGTGTATGCGCTACGACGAGCGACTCAGCAGAAGACTTGCTTGACGGGGTCCGCAGTACATTGGTTCGTGGTGAAGTCCCCTTGTGGCGCGTCAGCGTCGCAATTCCGACGCTCGGTCTGCAATTTCGTGGCGCGACTCTGCATTGGCGGCGAGACAGGGGGATCCAACTCGAGGCGGCTCCTCACGGCGCCGAGACCGATGAATTGTTTTAGCAGAGCCCGATTTTCGCGCTGCAATCAAAAGGAGTCAAATTCGGCGAAGGATGCGACGTTCCCCCGAGTCGGCGGGATCTTCGCTTCGAAGGTGGTACCGACTACGCGATGTTCTGGTCGAGTTTTCTCCGGAGACGTCCAAAGCAGGGGCCGCGATTTCGATCGTTACCGATCGTGCGGCAGGCGTTGAGGAAGCCGATCTGACCAGTTTTCGTGAATCGGTTCCAATGCTCGGTCTAGCGATCTACCGCCTGGTTCTATTTTTGACGGCTGCTCAGATGCTCGACAGCTATCTCGGCCGCAAGTTTAGATAGAGTCTCAGAATTTCATCATTGTCAGATTCCATTCAAGCCAAACCGCAAGCAACGCCTGCTTGATGGGGTGTCCAATGCCGGCCCGGGATTCAAAAGAAAAGTTCGGGCGATTTGCTGGCTTATCGAGAAATCATCCTGATCACGGGCGCCGTTCTGCGTCGCTACCAGCAGTGCGTGGAGAGCTCGTGGGATATCGATCCCGACGTAGTCATAAAGATGGCGATCCTCGGTTGCGAGCGTAGCCTTGATTTGCGCGTCGGGCAAATCTTGAAGAAGGATCGGCACGCCACGGCCAATCCCCCCGCCAACCGTCGCATCGGTCAACTGGCCGAGAAGACAAGCCGTGACATCGGAAGCCTTCAAACACTCCTCTTGGGAGCGGGAGCGAGCAGTCGAAATGGCAAGCGCCAGCAACAGGAGCAGTCCGCCGAAAGCGAGCGTCAGGACTTCGGAAGCAGGTTCGAGAAGGAGCCAGCGCTGCCACCGGCCGAACGAGATGCCGTCAACTAGCCTCGAGTATCGGTGGTAGAATTCCCGCAACTCCCTTGCGCAGGACAGTATAGCCGAGTCGGAAGGCGGTTTCCGATCGGACAAGCAATGTCGGATGGTGGGCCCCTTAGGTGGTGGAATCTGAATCACGTGGATCTTTCAGGTTTGGGTAAATGGGCCTCGGGGGATGGCGACCAAGGCGACTTTCGGAAGTGCTGCGGAAAAACTCAAGACATTTGCATGTCTCAGCTGCTCGCTACTCCCTTTTGGCACGGAGGGCAGAGGCCACTGCGTTGTTCAGTAAGCGGGCCGCCGTCTGTCGCGGCGATTGACCTTTGCTGCGCGAGTGCGAACTCATCAACACACGGCCCGATTCTATCAATGTCACGCCAGCCAGCGGCAATGATATTTCAAGCGGCCCCAGGATGAGAGGGAATCGGGTCGTGCACGTAGGTCTTACTTCAGATCGACACACCTTTCGAAAGTCAAATTGTCGGTCGCAATGACGGTCTGTCGCCGCCTCCCTGGAAAGCTGCTGAGCGCTCGCTTTCTTTGCTTGCCGTAATCCGCGAGCTATATCGAAGCAGCTGATGTTTTGAACGGGTATCTAGTAGTCTCCGGCCGTCTATGTGCATTCTGCTCTGCAATTCTTCAAGTAACCTCGGCCGACTTCATACCGAGCATGTGTGGCGCCTTCGCGCGCTTGTTGAAGCGACAAATCGACAACGCCTGATATCTTTCGCGCTTGTGTCAACTTCCGTCCCGAAAACTCGGTGATGACTCGTGACACACAGCTGCAGTCGATCTGATCCTTGGCTCAACGATGGTTGATTCGCCGACTATCCAAAATGCCCGAGGCAACGGCTGCCCGGAATATTGCTCTTCCCCGCGCCAAAACGCGATCGCTGCAAACTGAGATGCCCCGCTGGTTCTTTTGACGCATGCGGGCGACCACCACGCGCGGATGAAGCGCACGAGGGCGAGGGCGCAGGCAGCATTGCGACCACTCCAAGAGTGGGGTCATCAGTCGCCGAAATCCTTTTTATCTAATCGAGAATCCAGTCTTTTGAGTATAGCGTGCTGAACCTTGCCCAGTGCCGTTCTAGGCAATTCCTCCGGAAAGAGAATTTCGCGCGGAGCCTTGAAGCGCGCAAGATGCGATCGCACATGCGTTATGAGTGTTCCCGCGTCTACAAAGGATCCGGGCCGCCTGATCACATAGGCTATCGGCACCTCATTCCATTGGGGATCGGGTCGGCCAATCACAGCGCATTCCGCAACATCAGGATGCTCCAAAAGTACCCGCTCGACCTCCGCCGGATAGATGTTCTCTCCACCGGAAATGATCAGGTTTTTCTTACGGTCATGGACCCAAAAGTATCCGTCGGCGTCGCGACGGGCGATGTCGCCCGTACGGTACCACCCGTCATGCATAGCCTCGCGCGTGGCGGGAAGATTGCCCCAATAGTCCTGCAAAACGTTGGGCCCGCGTACAACGATCTCACCAGGAGTCCCTGCGGGCGACTCATTGCCGGCATCATCCATGACAACCGCTTCACAGCATAGTCCGGGCAGGCCGGTCGAGCCCTTTCGCGAAAGGTCTCCGCCAAGCCTTGTATAAATCGCAATGGGGCTCGTCTCCGTGGCGCCGTACACCTGGAGGACTGGCACGCGGCGGGCAACCAGGCGATCAACCAGATACTGCGGCACCGTCGTTGCGCCGACGGAGATCGCCTTCAGTGATGAAAGATCGGTACTGGACCACGTGAGATTGTCGGTCAAGGCCTGGATGGTCGCAGGCACCAGCACGGTCAAAGTGGGGCGATCATCTTTGAGGGCGGCAAGGGTAGCCTCAGTCGTGAAGCGTGGATGGATCGTGACAGTCGCGCCGAGATGTAATGCAGGCGTCGTCTGAATGTTGAGCCCACCGACGTGGAATAACGGCAAGACGGTCAGCACATGATCGTCGGGTGTCAAGGCGTGCATGTGTTGACTCATCACGCCATTCCAGAGCAAGGCCTCCTGGCGCAGCACCGCTCCCTTCGGCCGGCCGGTGGTGCCTGAAGTGTAGACGATCAGAAGTGGGTCGGCCAAGCCTGCGCAGGAATCGCGGCTGTCTCCCTCTGTTTGATCCAACAAGCCCTCCCACGTGCACGCTCTGCAAGACGCAAAGCCGAAGCCTACGGTTGCAATATCGGGCAGCGTATCCGACAAAATCGGCAGAACTGCTTCAAAGGCCTGCTCAAGGACCAGAACCTTGGCGCCAACGTTGGACAGGATGAAAAGCTGCTCGGACACCGCCAATCGCCAATTCAACGGAACCAATATCGCCCCGAGCCGGGCACAAGCGTAGAGGAGAACTAGATATTCGGGGCGGTTGAGGCTCAGGATGGCGACGCGGTCGCCTCTCTTGACGCCAAACGCACTTTGTAGAGCTTGTGCCGCCCGGCCGATGCGTCCATTAAGGTCGGCGTAACTTAAGGTGCCGCCCTCAAAATTGACCGCAGCTTTGCTAGGAGCGAACGCTGCATTGCGCTCAATCAATGTGGAGAGATTCACTTGTCATTCCCTGTGTCGTAGGTCCCGAGACGGCTCGCCCTCATTGGCGGGGCCGATGCGTGTCAGCACCCGTTAAAGGACGTGACCGGGTTACGCCGCTCAGGCGAATGCACCTAAACTGCATGCCAAAGTGTTCGAGCTGAGACGCAATCGTGCGAGTGAATTTGGCTATACCCGCGTTTGGGATCAGAGGTATTCGGCACACCGACAATTTCTACATCCTCGCCGCAACAGATCGACTCCAATTCCCGCCTTCGGACCACCTGTGTTCTGTGTCACGACGACCATTGGGGGATCACGCTCATTTCGATATCGCGAAAAATCGTGTAATTCTGCCGAATCCACTGATGAAGTTCCGACGTAGAGTCCCTCTCATGGCGTAGATAGCCGGTGAAAGACAGGCCTAGTCGGCAGATGTAGTTATGTAGAAATACCGGCAGTGCCGCCAAACGGATGACGCGGCCCTGGTTCATGGCCTCGAACAAGTCGCCGCGGACGAAGAATTCGTTATGGACGGTGATCAGAATCTGCGTCGGAATCAGCCGCCGCAGCATTTCATGCGCACGTGCCGAGACACGGTCAGTATCCGCTACGAATAGCACGATTGGTACGACCCTTTGTTGTATCGCCTCGCTCAGGAAGCCGATCTCGCCACACATCTTGAAGAACTCGTCGAATGCGTGGAAGCCAAGGTCGATCACCTTGGCCACTCCGTCGTTTAGAACAAGTCGGTCAACTAGCTGCATCTTGCCATAGGTATCCGTGACATCCGCTGTCTCTGTGATGGAAGGGAGATAGTCGAGCAAGGACGGCTCCCTTAGGTTGATGTCGAAGGAGAGCACCGCACCGTTCTTCAGCAGCAAGAATTCGCTCAAGAGCCGAGCAATCAGTGTCTTTCCGACCTGCGGGCTTGCAGAGCAGATGATGTAGACGGGGGTGGGCAAAATCGCCAAACCAGTGCGCATAGGTCCGCAAGCGGCTATCTTTCGCCCGCACGGGTCACCGACTTCGCGCCCGCGAGGTCTGTTAGGTTAATCCGGTCATACTCGCTCCAGACATTGGCAAGCCAGTGCCGTACGTAACCGCGCAACACAAACGAGAAGTTCGCGGCGTCCTCGTGTTGTCCCTTGTTCGCAACGAAATTGGCGAACGGAACAGAGGCGACCTCGACCTGTTCATAGGCCATCTCGTTAAGTTTCGGGATGGTCAGATCAGTGGCGTCTTTGATTCGGTTGAAGTAGGAATTGTAGGTCGACTGATCCCACTGAAAGAACTGGGTGTCGTTGATGAAGTTCTTGACCAGGAAGTATTTTGCGCCCCCCATGAAATCGCTTGTTTCGGCGATCTCGTCTAGCGAGGCGATGGACGATCCCAACACATGAAACACGGCGAAGGTGAGTTGGCCTGATCGGGCGGCGTCCAAAAAGCCGATGTCTCGTAGGGACGCCAGGGCTGGTGACATCAGTCCGGCTCGAACGTCGATGACCGTGACGGACAGGCCCGAGTTCAGCGTATCGAAGATCTTCATCTGGTCCGCGGTTCTCGTCATGTCGACGATTTCGGTAATCGCAGGGTGAAAGCGCTTCAGTGTCCCGCGAGGCGACTCGGTATCGAATGCGCGGGTTTGCACATTATTCGCGCTAAAATAATCCAAAAGCGTGCGAGATACGGTCGTTTTTCCCACCCCGCCTTTGTCCGCGCCGACCACAATTACAACTGGCTTGCCCATACAAGTCCTCTCAAGATGCTTGTTCTTCAATCCACGCGACCGCGAAGCGCGTCGTCTGTGTGTTTCCAGTCCTGCCTTCGACACTACGATGGCCAAAGGAGGAGATCGTCCGATTTTCGAAACATCGACAGACGCTATAGTCGCCGATGGTGCGATCCATTACGGTCATGGAAGCGCGTGTAGCTCGGTTCATGTTGGAGTTTGTATGTTTTGATTGCCATCAGAACGTTCTCTTCGGCTGGGGATTACGGAAGCCATCATGGTAGATGGCCTTGCCGCGGCTAAGTTGATCAATCAATGGTCGTCTACGGCGAGCCTCAGCAAGTCAGGCGCGATGAATCGTCAAGCCGGCACTCTTAAGAGCTTCGAGGATCTCGCATGCGACGCGCTGAGCGCCACCCTTGCGCTCGCCAATCAAGTGAGATGCCACGACTCCGGTGATGATGGCGTATGCTCTTTCGCGCTCGATCAACTCGTTCTCAACAAAGTCGCCGCAGGCTTTACAGGCGATCACAGGGCGACCGCTCCAGGGATCATGTGACATGTTTTGATCATTGGCATGACATTTCGGGCATTGCATGGGCGGGACTTCGGCAGGTGTCAGCTTGTTACTGGTTTCGGGTCGGTGGAAACAAGTGCGTTCCGCCGAAGGGGAGTAGCGCGTCGGGTGGAGTGGAAAGCTCGACTAGATTTGGAACTCTCCGACGTGTGAAGTGAGCGTCAGCGCGACGGATCGTAGGCAAACTGTGCCCAACTCGCTGCGCGCGAACCGCAAGGCTACATTCGAAAGACACCGTAGTGGGGCGCTCCAATTGGAGCATTAAGCGACGCGCTTAAGGCGATTGAGAGCGCGTTTCGGGTATCTACGGGATCAAGAATGCCGTCATCCCAAAGCTCCGAAGTCGCATAATAGGCACTTGATCGCGCCCGATACTCCTTCATAATTGGTTCTCGAATGGCTGCCAGTTCTTGGTCCGACAAGCGCCCTCCTTCACGAGCCAATTGCTTTGCTTTGACATGGGTGAGTACGCCTGCCGCTTGCTCCGCGCCCATGGCCGAAATCTGCGATTGCGGCCAGGTAAACATAAAGCGGGGATCGAACGCGCGACCCGCCATAGCGAATGTTCCTGCTCCGTGAGAGGCGTTGCAGATCACCGTAAGTTTGGGGACCGACGCTGCGGAAACGGCCATGATGAGGTTGGCGCCATTCTTGGTGATGCCATCATGTTCGTATTCTCGTCCGACCATAAAGCCAGTGGTATTCTGCAGGAAGAGCAATGGCGTTCGGTTCCTATCGCAGAGTTGGATGAAGTGAGCGCCCTTCAGAACACTGTGGTTCTGCAGCACGCCATTATTTGCAACAATCCCGATTTGATAACCTTGAAGACGCGCGAAACCGCATATCAGGGTTTGGTCATAGCTAGGCTGATACTCATGGAACCGGCTACCATCCACTAGGCGAGCGATGATCTCCAGAATGTCAAATTGAACGCGGGGATCTTTTGGAATGATGCCGTATAGCTCGGATGCGCCGTAGACGGGAAGCTCCGGAGCGGCCCGATCAACGGCTTCTTTCGTTGGATGCCTCATGTGAGCGATAATGTCCCGCGCGAGGGCAATCGCATGCATTTCGCTCGTAGCGAGGTAGTCACTCGTTCCCGACACGCTCGTATGGATTTGAGCGCCACCGAGCTCTTCGGCTGATACCACTTCTCCGGTGGCGGCCTTTACGACCGGAGGTCCGCCGAGAAAGACGGCTCCATTCCCCCGCACAATGATGTTGTAATCGCTCAGCGCCGGAACGTAGGCCCCCCCTGCAGTACAGTGGCCCATGACGATGGCGACCTGCGGCACTTCCATCTTAGAGAGAATCGATTGATTGCGCAGGATTCGGCCTGCGTGGTAGCGATCTGCGAAGAATTCCGCTTGCAGAGGCAAGAAGCCGCCGGCGCAGTCGCAAAGATGCACCACCATAAGACGGTTCTCGATTGCAATGTCCAGCGCCCGCACAATCTTCTTGACGGATAACGGATACCAAGCGCCGCCCTTCACGCTTGCATCATCCGCGTGAACGATGACCTCGCGACCAGCAACAATGCCAAGGCCGACAATCTGCCCTGCGCCTGGCACCTCACCATCGTAGGCCTTGTTGCCCGCGAGCGTTGATAGCTCGAGAAATGGAGTTTCTGGATCAAGCAGCGCATCGATCCGATCGCGAACGAAGAGCTTGTTTTGCTGCCGCAGACGCTTAAGGTCTCTCGCGGGTCGATCGAAGCGAGCGGAACGCTGTCGTTCCTTCAGTTCGGCCGCAAGTCGTCGGTTATGGAGCTCGTTGAGACGAAATTCTTGCGACGTGGTGTCCACCCGAGAGACGATCCGCTGCATGTCAGCGTCCTTCCTCGGAAAACGTAACCAAAGCCACGCCTCGCTCAAAGCTCTCGCCTACACCAAAGTGAATGCGCTCGATTGCACCGCCGCGAGGGGCACGTACGACAACTTCCAACTTCATACTCTCGACCACCATGAGCGTCGCGCCTGCGCAGACCACATCACCTTGGCAAACCGCGGTCGCAATCACGACGCCGGGCATGGGCGCGCGGACCACAAGAAGACTTGCCTGCTCGTCCAAGCTCGCAAGTTCTCGCAATGGATCGCGGTATCGCAGGATGTGTGTCCTGCCACGCATATGCAGGTGAAGTGTGTCACCGTCGATTGCAAATCTGACCGGCACGGCCTCGTTTGCAATGAAAAGGAGAGCGCTTCCGTCTGAATGATCTGAGAGTGCCACCGGCGCAATTACCTCATCGCCCAAGTGAAGGCGATAGTCGTGTTGGCCGGGTGAAAGCCACAATTCATAGTTCTCGACATTGAGCCCAAAACAGTGCTTCACGTCAGTTTCTCCACTTGCCGAGCTCCGCGTGAAGCCTGGGCACGGCGTCTGCCGAATTCCGAACGCTCCTCGTCAGGAGTGCCCCGGCTGCCAAAATGGCGGGCAAGTCGCTTCCACATGGGCCTATGGCCAGGTGCGGATGTTCATCGAGATAACCGGTATGGATCCAGCCGCTCAAGAATGTGTCGTCCATGAGCAGCCGGGCCAGAAAGTCGGCGTTCGTCTCGCAGCCAAGAAGAACTAGCTGTCGCATCGCATGTGCCGCCTTTAACGCGGCTTCACGGCGTGTAGTTGAATGTGCGACGACTTTTGCGAGTATCGAATCAAATGCGGGCGTGATCTCCTGACCTTGGACGATACCGCTATCGATGCGCACGCCGTCGCACTCTGGGTACTCCAACATGAGAATCTTTCCGGTGGTCGGCGCGTATTCGCGTTCAGGGGCTTCAGCGTATAGCCTCGCTTCAATTGCATGACCTTTGGAGACGATGTCGGATTGCGAAAATGTGAGCTCGTGCCCTGCTGCGATATGGAGTTGTTGGGCAACGAGATCGACGCCAGTGACCATTTCAGTCACAGGATGCTCGACTTGAAGCCGAGTATTCATCTCAAGGAAGTAGAACTCTTGTCCATCAAAGATAAATTCGACGGTCCCTGCATTTCGATAGTTGGCGCTACGAGCGATGCCGACCGCCATTTCACAGACCCGTTCCCGCAATTCTACGGATAGGGCAGGCGAAGGCGTCTCCTCGATGATCTTCTGAAAGCGGCGCTGCACCGAGCACTCGCGTTCGAACAGGTGGACGACATTTCCGAAGAAATCGCCTAACACCTGCACTTCGATGTGGCGTGGTTTCTCAACATAGCGCTCCACGTAGAGACGGTTATCTCCGAAGTAGCGCAGCCCCTCGCGTCCAGCTTGAGCAATTGCATCGTCGAGGGTGTCGAGATCGCGCACGATCCGCATGCCCTTGCCACCACCGCCTGCCGAAGGTTTCACCAGCAAAGGTAAGCCAAGGGCCCGAGCTCTGGATGTGAAGGTTTCTGGTTCGTCTTCTTCAATAACTGAGGGCGCGACCGGAAATCCGATCTGCTGAGCAAATCTCCGGGCGCGGATCTTATCACCCATCAGCTCGATGCATTCGGGGGCAGGCCCGACGAATGCAATGTCGGCCCCTGCGACGGCTCTCGCAAAATCGGCGTTCTCCGACAAGAACCCATAGCCAGGATGCAACGCGCCGACATTAGCTCTGCGGGCGGAGGCGATGATTTGCTCGGCGTCAAGATAGGCAGCAATTGGGGAAGAGCCCTCGATCGCGATTGCTATATCCGCCATGGAAACGGCTGGTGTGGCTGCATCCACACCGTGGTAGACGATGGCTGAACGTAAGCCCAACTGTCGCAAGGTCTTTAGGATACGGACGGCGATCTCGCCTCTGTTAGCGATCAGAACTGTATCAAATGGAAATTTCTGCATTCGCGCTAACACAAATCGGCTCTTAGGTTTTGGAGAGCTGTCAGGTCTGCACGAGACCTTCGAGGCTATTTCTAGTCACGACGCGCTAGCGACGATCCTGTGGATCGGGGCACGTGGCGCGATTGCGACACATTGGTGCGATCGTCACTTAGAGTCCGTCTTCACTTTTGTGCCGTCATGCGCCGACATCACGTACCGACACTGGACACTTAAGCTGCTGAGCTTTGTTTTGAGACAAGCAGCGATTGCAGCGACATCCGGTATGGCGCCGCTACACAACCGAAACACATCCGGGGTGCAAGCTCGTTTCTCCTCCTCCGTAGCCCCTCGATCTCGGGCCACAGCACCTAGAGAACTCATTGCCAAAAAGGCAATGAAAGCGGTCACATGCCGACCGGCTCTATAGCTTCGCGGAAAAAAAAGTTGCCGCCTTCGATTCACGATATCCTCTTGAGAGTGCCCGGCGCCCCACTAGCCTTCTTGTGAGGTTCAATGGTGCGTGTCTGAGAAAGTAGGCTAGGCTCGGATTGGCCGCACTTCCGGGAGGACGGCTGAACGCGCCGCCAGAACTCGGGTTTGATCCATCAGTCGGTTCACCGCAGGATCAAGCGTGACGGAGAATGCATCCGAAGGTGGCTAATAAGGGACAATCGCTACTCGTCATGGATGCGAGTCAACTGCGCCCGACTATCGCCACCAAAAATGTTCTGCGTCGGACAGCCTCGTGGCCCATGGGAGTGTGCTGCATCATACCAAGTCAGTTTGTGAGGAAGAGTAGACGGTCCAATGCGGCCTTGAGCGTCTAAACGGACCCGAACTCTCTCGCAATAGGCGAAAGGAGATGTACTCAACTCCGGCGTCCCTGTGGTTCGGCCAAGATGGACCAAAAACGGCAGGAAATTCCACGCATGTAGGAGGTTTGGACCGTCATAGTGTCGTGCGGTGTAGATCTGAACAGGCTGAGACATCGGCCATCCTTGTACTCGTCAGAGGCGTCGGTCCGCCGGAGACCATCGCTACTTGTTCGAGATCATACAATTTGACGTTACGTGCGGTTCAACCCCTCCGAGCCGGTGGTCCGATGAAATTTGTGAATTACTATGCCGGTGACAGCCGCTCACGCGCGACTGTCTACAAATTTGCTTCACGGTAGACGGAAGAGACATTCGAAGCGGCTCGCCCGATGGCGGCGCACCGTGCAGATCATGCGAAATCGCTCAGAGCTAGGGATTGCTCCGCCGCAAACGCGGCCAATAGGAAGTGTACGAACTGCTGTTGGCCTATTCGGCTAGCGATTGCTGCGTCGCTAGTTGAAGGCGCTCAGGTTCGAAATGTGAGCAAGGTTGCAGCCGGGACTACTAGATCTGGTCAAGACGAGAAGAATAGCTTGAAACTCACGTAACGTCACATTGTAGGCGTGGATAGCGGAACACGAAAGGTGCGCGCCATGACCCACATGCTACCAATTTACACGCTCGGTACAGAGCACAGCATCATCTTGCCCGGAGCTCATGATACCGTAGCCGACAAATGCGGCCGCTCTGAGAATGGGCAGGAGAGAGCACAAAACATATGGGCCTACTGCTTCTCACCTCAGGATCGAATCAAGTACATCCGCAAAAATCGACAGCAGTTTGAATTTCACGACTACCGTCAGATGATTGACGTCGTTCGGGGCCGCTGCTTTACCGGGTGCGCATCAGATCTGGTCAACTGGCGCCGTCAAGTCAGGGTAAGTGCGTGGCGCTTCGCTTTATTGTTCTGCGTCGCCACGTGGATAGCTATTGTCCTTGCCGTGATTCGCGCGCTGAGTTGAACGGTCGCGGGCAGGGAAGCTGCGAGCAAACGGACTTTAGTTAATGGGCTCGGATCCAGAGCGCGAGAAAGCTTGCGAAACCGAAACGATCGCTGCCAACAATGATCAGGCTGATCTCTATGGATCATTGGGCTTAGGCAGCGGTTAGGCGAAGCAGAGGCTTCGATGAAGATCCAGCCATAGCTGGCGTTGGGTCGCCTAGCCGTGAATTGTCGCGCGGGTGAACGGATCAGACATTTACGATGTGCTCGAGATCGTGGAAGTGTCGAGCCGTCCACACGGAGGCGAATGCGGCTCGACGTCTCCTTTTGTAGAATCAGTTCTCTGCCTGGATCGCGCTATGGCGCGGCGGAGGAGGTGGATCGGCTATATCAAGCGGCAGTGACAAGGGCGGTAATCAACTTAATAAGAAGTTCCGGCTCGACTTGATCAATAGATGCGCGTTCTAGAATGAGTTTGGCGATCTCGATCCGGTTAATTGGAGTTCGCATGCTTGGAGGTAATGCCAAGACGGCCCCATCAAAAAGCTGTCCCAGAGTGGAAAGCTGTTCCGGCTCGTACAGTGTTCCGTGTTTCTCTTCGAGACGGTTTGCATCGCCTCCGTTGAGCGCACCACCGGCTTGCTCGTCGAGGTGCGAACACATGCCGAGCTTCGCCTTTACCAGCTCGCTTGTAAGCGCATTGAGCAATCGGGTCGCTTCGAGCGCGCTCTCGTCCTCACAGATCAGTCTGGCAACCTCTTCAATTTGCGACTCAATGGTTTGTTTTAGATATTTAACGTGCGAATCCCGGAAGGGAGGGTGATGAGCACATTCTCCTGAGGGTGACGCAGTGACGATATGTGTGGGAACGTCAGCCTTCAGTCGAACGGAAATTGAGTTGGTGAAAACTCGGAGAGGAAGAGCGAAAGATCGAATGAGTTGCGTAAAAAAACCAAACGTCATCTCCCGATAGGCTTGATTTAGGGGCGCCGCCGTCGTGGATTTACTGGACCCGTATACACTCATAGTCATGGCTGCCTCATGCATCATTCTGGCACAGGAATCTACCTTCACCGTGCTGACCTCCAGCGCGGCGTAGTTGCGGCTTGACAAGACACTGCTGGCAACCGTTCAAAAGACCATTCTTGAGCCTTACCGTTGCGTAGGGGCCAACTAGGCTGCCGAGAGCAACTGACCTTAACAGTCGACGGTTAATCCTCACGACCTGCACCATCCCCCAGATCAATCGCCGTTTTGACTAGCAGCCTTCAGCAGGGTTGGTAAAATTGATTGTTATGATGGAGGCCATTCATCTCGTGGATAGAACTGAGCGGCCCATTGAGTCTTCCGGCCTCTCTCCGACCTGATGACTCCAGTAGACGCGTACTGCTCGCTTGCCTGCCAAATTCCGGCCGCGACGAGGAGGGGCTGCGAGAACGACCGATTCATCAAATCATTCGCTCTATCCACCCGACCGTCGACGCGGCGACGTGGGTCTCCTTTGCCATTCTTGATCCTACAAGCTGACGCAGCGTGCGTTTCAACCCCTTTCTGCGGGCTCGCATAAGTCATCTTAATCTGCCATGAGCGCATTTGCATCTTGAGGGTGAGCTGAGGCGGCGTCTTCGCGGCATGGCACAAAGGCGAGATGTTGATCGGAATTGCCCGCAACGCGACCAACTTTGCCGCGCTGCCCATCAAATCCGGCAGATCTTTTCAACAGTAGTTGCCCATTTGAAAAGTGTTGCGGAAAACGGAGAGGATTAGAGAAGAGGACAACTGAACCTATTCATTGCAGCTGCCTAGGTGCAATCGCTATCGTAAGCCTACAGCGCGCTTCTCAAGGACTCGTCGGTGATCACGCAATTCGCTTATCTCACGTTCAGCTTAAGTGTAGAGACAAGCCTCACAAGAGGCCGAACCGCTACAGCCGATTGCCTGCCACTGAAGTTTCATCAGCGGCAATTAAAGTCTCGGGGGTGTTGCAGTGAGACCGACTTTGGGCCACCGAGAACCAGAGTTTTGCGCCTCTGATCACGCCGGCGGGCTGGTGGCGCCGACGTGGTTTTGCAGCAAAATCGGCGGCTGATTGCCGATCGCCCCGTGGGGCCGTTCCTCATTGTAGTATCTGCGCCAAGTCTCCACTTTTCCCTGGGCGTCCGCAAGGGACAGGAACCAGTGGGCGTTGAGGCATTCAGCTCGGAAGCGCCCGTTGAAGGCTTCGATGAAGGCGTTGTCGGTCGGCTTGCCCGGCCGTGAGAAGTCCAGCGTGACGCCGCGCTGGTAGGCCTACAGGTCAAGGTCGCGCGACACAAACTCGCTGCCTTGATCGACGCGGATCGTCGCCGGGAATCCCACTTCATTACAAACCCTTTCCAGTATTGCCACGACATCGGTGCCGCGGAAGGTGAACCGCGGCTCCAGCGCAGGCGAGAAGCGGGAGAAGATGTCGATGATCGTAAGCACCCGGAGCTTGCCGCCGGTTGCCAATTGGTCATGGACAAAGTCCGTCGCCCAGGTCTCATTGGCCCGCGTCGCCGGCCGACGGTCATCGCGTAGTTTGGCCTTGTCCCGACGCTTGCGAGACTTGTTGCGCAATTGCAGGCCCAATTCGCGATAGATGCGACGGATATTGTTCTGGCCGTGACGCCACCCCTCACGGCGCAGCATCACGTGAACGCGGCGATAGCCGTAGCGTACACGGAAATGGCAGATCTCCTTGATCCGATTTTCCAGAGCCGCCTGGCCGGAGCGACGGTAGGTCGATCGATCGAACTCGAGGGTCGCGCAGGCCTTGCGGATCGACACCTGCCACTCACCACAAACCTCGTCGACGAGCTTGCGCTTCCGACCAGGCTTCGCAGCTTTCGGCGGATCAGGTCCTGCAGCATCTCCTTGTCGAGCGACAGATCCGCCACCAGCTTCTTCAGCTTGGCGTTCTCGTCCTCAAGCTGATTCAACCGGCGCATTCGGTCGGCAGCAGTCCGTCGTACTTCTTCTTCCAATTGAAATAGGTCGCCTGGCTGATCCCGGCCTTGCGGCAGATGTCCGCAACCGGGACCCCGTCATTGCCCTGCTTCAGGATAAACGGCTTCTGGACGTCCGAAAGCTTCGAGGCCTTCATCGTCTTCCGCTCCTCCCAGCCGAGTGGATTCGGCAGCGCAAGACTCTAACCAAAAATGGGCCAGTTTTCCGGTCTCAGATCACCGACGCCGAGCAAAGTCGAGGCCGGGCGGTTGCGCGACGACGCCGAGCCTTCAAAGTTCGCTTGTGCCAGCTATCGCTTGGTAGGTTGCGCAGTATAGCTTTCACCACAGTTTGGCACAGCAAACTGAGTGTTTGGCAGAGTTGAGCGTGGCTTCGCTCCGAGGACAAGTCGCGACATGAATCCAAAGCCGCTCACACTCCGGCGAACGCTTATCCCGATCACAACGATCGTGACGCCAAGCGCAATTGCGGCAGCTATTCTAGCCGGAAAATTCCAAAGTTCTCTAAAGTGGACGAGGTCCATGAGTCGAAAGAGGCTTGCTTGGATAAGGTAGAGAACCAACGTGCTCTGACCCAGCTCCACGGCGATAAAGCGAGCAATCCGACTTGAATGGGAAAATTGCCAGCATCGCAGCACCACCTCAAAGGCAACGGCAGAGGCAGCTGCAGAGCCAATGAACATCAGCAATACTTGCCTCGCCGACTGCACATCGTAGACCAGAACGAGATTGTTGTAGACATAAGTCTCCATGCCCCAGGCAAGGAAGCATACGAGAGCCAGACCAGAGAGTAAAAAGAATAAAATCAATCTGTGACGTAAAAGAGCGCTCGTCCGCCAGTCAGACCTGGCGAGTAGGAGCCCGAGGCAAAAAAACGGATAGGTGTACCTAATCAACGGAGCAATCGAAAATGTAACGGGTGCGAACGCGACTAGGACTGCAGATATGGATATGATCCTTGTCGAGCCCAGACCGGCGGCGCTGAGAAGCCCAACGAGAAGAAAAGAAGCAAAGTTTGCCCAAACGAACCAGTATGCGCCTGCCAATTCGCTTGGAAAGCCCAGCAGACCGCTTGGCAGAGCGGGCGAAAATACAGCCAACTTAACTGCTTCCATGAGCGTGGACCAGAAAAGCACGGGCAACAGTAACTGAATCGCGCGCTCCTGGACGCCCCGAGTGAACGTTTTTCGCAAGAGCGCGCCCGAGGAAAGATATCCGCTTATTCCCATAAAGAGAGGCATGTGAAACATGTAAATTGATTTGAAGTACGGCGAATACCAATACTGATTATCTCGGTACATGATATATTGTAAAAGATGGCCAATCATGACCAAAATAATGAGAATTCCTTTAGCGAAATCAAAACTCAGGTCTCTGTCGGGTGAGGTCGACCTGCGTTCTGTCGCGGCTGTTGCTGTTTGATCAGTCATCAAAGCTCTAACCATTTGTACGTGCCGGCGTCGTGCGCGGCGCGTTCCGATCTTTATGATTTATGATTTCCATTCATCAAGGAAGAGGATCGCGGCTCTTGCGAGGGGCGACAGAGGCCGCAGAACGCTTTCATAACATTTAGGGTTCTCCGGATAAGCCCAGAGGGGCTCTCATAGCAATGGGTCCTTTGTCAATCCGGAACGTATACGGGTGGGCGGCTCATCGGATATTTATCGCACGGATCTCTGGTCCGGCTTGCCCTGCAAGAGCACGTTAGGTGTTCCCCCAGACTGCACTAGCAGGGCTTTAGAAACTTGTGATCCTGCTCTTTCCGAGTCCAGAAAACGGGATTCGTCTCGTCGAGCGGCTTACGTTTAGTTGGTGCGTGTCATTGCTGTCGGCGCAGCTGCACGATTAGAATCGAGCTTGGGTCAGAGGGCATGCCGGCCAGATCGCCGGCCTTTCCAGATTATTAAGATGCTGCAGCCGTGCGATCTCGAGGTCGAATAAGAGTAGCTGCATTATCCATAGTGTAGATGCTGCCCATTTACACAATCGATTTTACTAGTCACGTAGGATCTTGCATAACGGAGGCCTCGGTTTGGAGAAGAGCCTTCGGTCTAATCTGAATGGTCATCGATCTTCGGCTGTGCGAGCAAACGTTCGGTATCCAGCGCGCATAAGGTCAGTGCTCGTTCGGTCTGCCTTATTCGGTATGTCTGACTTTCAAAACCACGGGGGCGTGGCGGAAGAACTGCACGTTGTCACAAATTTAGATACGAGCACGAAGTTGAGTTCGTTGAATGGTCTAATGGAACAGAAGAGAGAAATTTACGTTGGAAGCGGACATCGGCCTTCTGTGGCTAAGGTTAGCGGCGAATGCCATCGCCGCAAATGGACCGCCGGTAGCATCCCTCTCTCTGCCGGCGGAAGTTGGTGCGATGTATAGCAGCGTCGCTCCTCCGAGACTGACTTCTGTCCGGCCACCAAAAGTGGCCGGGCTTCTTTTGCTGGCGGAATATGAGCGAGAGCATGAAGGCGGAAGCCTGAATCAGGGTTCGCTTCATTCCGGCAGCAGCGGTGCACCTCTTGAGAGCCGGGCTGTTGCATCATGAATGATCCTCGGCGCATTCGGCGATTCGCGACGAGATATGTCCACGCGGTAAGTCTATTGCGACTACAATTGCTATCGTCGTTGCCAGGAGAACAGACCAAGTGTGTATCGGCTCGCGACCAAATGGAGCATCGATGGGCTCCGACATGGCTATCTGATTTACCTCGAAACTGTCGTGTCATTTGCGGCATTTGTTGCTGGTATTCGGTCATGCTCGCTAGGGCCTCGCTGCGGTTCGGCGAGCCGAAATTGATGAATAGACCTCACGCGTAGAAACACATGAGAGTAACTGGTCCGACAGCGGGCGCGGCTAATATAAATGTTAGCGCAGGCACTCGAGTGTCGCAAAACAGTGACGCGGAATTGAGAATCAACGTTTCAAAGATCTGGGGGTATTGATCCGCATGTGCGGGATTGTCGGCATTCTCGGGCGCCGGCCGGTTGCAGAGCAATTGGTGGAGTCGCTCAAGCGGCTTGAATATCGCGGTTACGATTCCGCGGGTGTGGCTACGCTGGAAGGCGATCATCTGGAGCGCCGCCGCGCCGAAGGCAAGCTGAAGAACCTCGAGGCGCGGCTGCGTGACAGGCCGCTGAAGGGGAGCAGCGGCATCGGCCACACCCGTTGGGCCACCCACGGCAAGCCGACCGAGCACAATGCCCATCCGCACACCACCGAGCGCGTCGCGGTCGTCCACAACGGAATCATCGAGAACTTCCGTGAGTTGCGTGAGGAGCTCGAAGCGAAGGGTACGGTGTTCCGTACCGAGACCGACACCGAGATCGTGCTGCACCTTGTCGACGAACTGCTGGCGCGCGGCAACAAGCCGGTCGAGGCGGTGAAGCTCGCCTTGAGCCGGCTGCGCGGCGCGTTCGCGCTCGGCTTCATTTTCGCCGGCGAGGACGATCTGATGATCGGCGCCTGTAACGGTCCGCCGCTGGCGGTCGGCTACGGCGACGGTGAGATGTTCCTGGGCTCGGACGCGATCGCGCTTGGCCCGTTCTCCGATACGATCAGCTATCTCGAGGACGGCGATTGGGTCGTGCTGACCCGCAACAGCGTTGCGATCTTCGACAAAGACGGCCGTGCCGCCCAGCGTGACAAGATCAAGCATGCCGCATCGACCTCGCAGGTCGACAAGGCCAATTATCGCCACTTCATGGCGAAGGAGATTCACGAGCAGCCCGAGGTCGTCGGCCACACGCTGGCTCGCTATGTCGACATGGCTTCCGAGCGGGTGTCATTGCCGGTGAAGCTGCCGTTCGAGTTCCGCGAAATCCAACGCATCACGATCACGGCCTGCGGCACGGCGAGCTACGCCGGCTATGTCGCAAAATACTGGTTCGAGCGAATGGCGCGCCTGCCGGTCGAGGTCGATGTCGCCTCCGAGTTCCGCTACCGCGAAGCTCCCTTGCGCAAGGGCGATCTGGCGATCTTCATTTCGCAATCGGGCGAGACCGCCGACACGCTCGCCGCGCTCCGCTACGCCAATGCCGAAGGCGCGCACACACTCGCCGTCGTCAACGTGCCGACCTCGACGATCGCGCGCGAAAGTGAGACGGTGCTCCAGACGCTCGCCGGTCCCGAGATCGGCGTCGCGTCGACAAAAGCCTTTACCTGCCAGCTCATGGTGCTCGCCTCGCTCGCGGTCGTGGCCGGCAAGGCGCGCGGCGAATTGTCCGATGAGGAGGAGACCAAGCTTGTGCACGGCCTGGTCGAGGTCCCGCGCCTGATGGCAGACGCGCTGACCACCGAATTGCAGATCGAGAAACTGGCGCACAGGATCGCCAAGTCGCGCGACGTGCTCTATCTCGGCCGCGGCACCAGCTTCCCGCTCGCGCTCGAAGGCGCGCTGAAGCTGAAGGAGATCTCCTACATTCACGCCGAGGGCTATGCAGCCGGCGAGCTCAAGCATGGGCCGATCGCGCTGATCGACGAGACCATGCCGATCGTGGTGATTGCGCCCCATGATAGCGTGTTCGAGAAGACGGTCTCCAACATGCAGGAGGTCGCGGCCCGCGGCGGCAACATCATCCTGATGACGGATGCCAAGGGCGCGGCTGAGGCGACGGTCGATTCGCTCGCCACCATCATCATGCCTGACATGGCGGACGCTTTCACGCCGATGATCTATGCAATCCCGGTGCAACTACTCGCTTACCACACGGCCATTGTGATGGGCACCGATGTCGACCAGCCGCGCAACCTCGCCAAATCCGTGACCGTCGAATAAGCCCGACAGAACGCGCCGATCGTTTCTGGCCATCAAATGTGGACCATCATAACTGCGCATCTCACGTCGATTGGAGACCACAGAAGTTTAAGTTGCTGACGGGCGCCGGTGAGCGACCGAGGGAGTCCGCCAGACGAGAGTTGGTATGTTGGTCCGTTTGCACTGTTGCGCCTTGCTGTCGATGATAGCCGTCATGGGCCTTTCACAAGCCAGGGATCGCCGCGCGGTCGCCGAGCCCGTCGTACCTAGCCGTATCTGTGCCCGGCTGGCGCCATCGAGCGAAAGCGTCACTGATAGGCTGCAAGATGCCCTGGCTCACTGCCCCGCCGGATCGACGGTTTACTTGGCGGGCGGTATCTTCCTCTCAGGCCCTCTCGAGATGAAATCTGGAGTGATGCTATGGATCGAGCGTGACGCCACGCTTATCGCTCTCGCGCAGCCGAAGGCCTATGACAAAGGCTCTGGAAATTGTGGTCGCATCGGAGGCAAGGGCGACGGCTGCCGGCCATTCATTAGCTTCTTCAAAACACGGGGAGGCGGCATCTATGGCGATGGCATAATCGACGGCCAGGGCGGCGCGCTCATGGTCGGCGCCGGCGAGAGTTGGTGGCAACTGGCACGGCGCGCGCAAACAGAAGGTGGTAATCAGAACGTCCCGCGCCTCATCCAGGTCGACCGTGCCCAGGACATTACTTTCCATGGCATCACACTGCGCAATGCGCCGAATTTCCACGTGGCGATGAACCGGGTCGAAGGTGCGACGTTTTGGGGCGTCACAATCGATACACCGGCGGATGCTCGCAATACAGACGGCATCGATCCTGGCGCCAGCCAGGATGTGACAATTACTCACTGTAATATCCGTACTGGAGACGACAATGTGGCCATCAAAGCCGGAACCAATGGTCCCGTTCGCTATATTTCCATTATCGACAACTACTTCGGCTGGGGGCACGGCATGTCGATCGGTAGTGAGATTAGCTCAGGTGTCAGCGACATACTGGTGCACGGCCTGACCCTGGAGGGCACGACGTCCGGCCTGCGCATTAAGAGTGACGTCAGCCGGGGTGGACTGGTGGAGAGGGTCACCTATGAGAACGTATGCCTGCGGAACAACCGATGGCCTATTTATTTCGATACACGCTATGATCCCCAGGCGCACGGTGACGAAATTCCGGTCTACCGACAAATCGCTCTGCGCCACGTGCGTGGCGGTGATGGTGCACTGGTGATGCACGGACTCGATCTAGCCCATCCGCTTGAGATTGAGCTGGAGGATGTGCGATTTGCCGAAAGTGCGACTTGGCAGGTGGAAAATGCGAATGTGGTAGGTTCAGGCGTGTGGCCGCCTTTGCGGGATGGCCAAGGGCCAGTGTCATCCAGCGTATGGGAAGGTTGTGCAAAGGCATTCTTCAAAACGCCCAGCAAACGCACGATCGGCAGCGTGCCCCAATAGAATCTATTGCATCGTGCTACGGCACGGGACGAACCAGAGGAACAGGGTTCTCGCCTATATGGCACCGATCACCTCACCGGTTACGATCGACTGTTCCGAAAAGCTGACGAAGCGCGCGGGGGCAACCGTAATAAATAGTGGAGCGGTGCACAGGTGTGCGCGCCCGATCCAGAGCGGTGCAGGTGCAGATAGACCAAATTCCGCGACCGCCTCATAGTTTCCCTATCTTGATGGAGGGTTCGGCAGCCAATTCGTGTCATCAGCAAAGAACGCTTTGAGCGACCATTGCTTCGCCTCCTGGTCGGTCAGCTGATGGGAATAAGGTTCTCGTCCTTTGGGATTGGCGCCGATACCGGTTGATTGGTATTCGGCATAGTAAGCGGTCTTCAGCCTGTTAGTCTTGGCGCGATCCCACTCGCTCCAGCCCTCGGCGATCACCGGCGCATTCATCCGGGTGGATAAAAAGATTACGGTAGCGTAAGAGCGCCAAGGTCGGCCAAGGGCGATGCCATGCGCGGCGCGATCAGCGGTCAGGGTGCAATGGTCGAAAACGTAGGCGCTTTCTTCGTCCGGCGCGTCTTTGCTTTGTGCTGTATAGACCACAGCCTGGTTGGCGATGCCGTGCAGCTCACAACGCTGGAAATAGGCTTTGGCGTTGCCAAATATGTAGTCGACATGTCCCTCAATGTAGCAGTCCGAAAAATATTGCCGTGTTGTTCGGCCGTTCGGCGCTTTGCTGGCGAATAGTGTGTCCTGTGCGCCGAGCAGGCGGACGCGAGTGATAACGTCCTTGTCTCCGGTAACAGACAGCGCAACGGCCTGCGACGGCGGATTGGCCGGATTTAAAGAATAGTCGTTTTGTATTGTGACATTGTCGAGCCGGAAGTCATCGCCTGATGCTTCCATCGTGGCGGAATGAACGGTTCCGCCCACTTTGATGGCGCCGTCACCGTAGACGACCACCGTGTCCTGCGGCTTCTCGCCGCCGCCTCTGATGTGAACGCCAAGCTTGGCAACCTTGACCTTCTCGCGATAGATGCCCGGCGCGACTAAAATGTCTCCGCCTCGAGGGGGCAATGCGTCTACCGCCTCCTGGACGGAGCGATACCCCATATGGCCGGATTGCGAAACCAAAAGTCTCTCAGCATTTGCCTCCGAGAGGTGGAAGCACCCGGCCAGAACCACGTACATCAAGAACAGTCGCACAATGCTCTCTCTTCGTAAGGCTAGCGTCAGGCTGTCTAATCCGGGCGCTGGACTCACCTGGATGCGCTGCTCATTCAAGCCTTATGAACCTGCACCTTAGCGGCTTCCCCATTCTACTTTGAAACGCACCGTCGGCAATTCAGTCGTGAATGATGATCGACCGCGTCCGCGTCGGCTCGAGGGCGACAGAAAATATCATGAGACTTCGATGCTCGCATCGGACGCTTCGAACTATCTCTCTCAAAGAACTTCATGTCGGAAACACGACATTAGCGTGAAACTTCGTCGCCGGTCGACGCAAATCGTTGCCTTCTTTTCCTCAATTAGGGCCATGTAGGACATGGCACGCCCATTGCTCGTAGACAGTAAGAGCCGTCACGACAATAGCCTTGTTGCACTCGCTGGCGGGAGTTCAGACGAAAAAACGCCGTCCGGACGACGCTCTGCCAAGTCCGACTTCTCGTTAGCTTGAACAATGGCAGCAACGCTTCGTGGGGACGAGAATTGTGAAGTAGATCCGAACATTCGGGTTACGTGGTGCCAACCGTGGTGATCGACGGCGCGAGAACACGTATCACATCTGAGAAATATCAACCGATTTACGCCCGTTCCGCCACGGAGGGAAACAGATGAAGCTTGGAGTGTTCTATGAGCACCAATTGCCGCAACCTTGGGAAAACGGCGGCGAGGAACATTTGTTCGTAAATGCTTTGGAGCAGATCGAGCTCGCTGATCGGCTCGGATACGATTTCATCTGGCAAGTTGAGCATCACTTCCTGGAGGAATACTCCCACTCGTCCGCACCGGAAGTCTTTCTAGGCGCCGTTTCGCAGCGTACAAAGAATATCCGAATTGGGCACGGAATTTGTCTTTCCCCGCCGCACTACAATCATCCAGCGCGGGTAGCTGAGCACCTCGCCACGCTTGATCTGATCTCCGGAGGACGCGTCGAGTGGGGGACTGGAGCATCTGCCTCGTTAATTGAGATGCATGGGTTTGGTATAGACCCCGACCAGAAGACTGCCATGTGGTGCGAGGGCGTCGAGCAGACGGCCAACATGATGGCGATGCGGCCGTATCCTGGATACGACGGGCAATTCTTCAAAATGCCGCCCCGCAACATCGTCCCAAAGCCGATACAGAAGCCGCACCCACCGCTCTGGATGGCGTGTTCGCGGCGCGAGAGCATTTTGCGCGCCGCGCGTCACGGGGTAGGAGCACTGGTTTTTGGGTTCGTCGAACCGTTCCAAGCGAAAGTCTGGCGCGACGAATACTATGAGACGATAAAGTCCGACGAATGCGTGCCAATCGGTCATTCGGTGAACGCCAATATCGCAACACTTAACGGCATGATGGTTCACGAGAATGCCGAAGAAGCGATGCATCGTGGTATCGACGGCTTCAAGTTCTTCGGATATTCGATCGCGCATTACGCGATCTATGGCGAACATCGTCCTGGGCGCACGAATTTATGGCGGCGCTTCCAAGCGATTAAAGATGACGTGAAAGAGATACCAGGCTCGGGAAGCATCGGCCGGCCCCAAGACGTGCGAGACCATCTCATGGGCTATGCCGACGTCGGTATCGACCAGATGATCTTTATCCAACAATGCGGACTGAATAAGCACGAACATATCTGCGATGCGCTCGAGCTGTTTGCCAGAGAGGTCATGCCCGCACTAAAAGAACGGGAAGACGAGCGCGTTCGACAAAAAGACGAGGAGCTGGCGCCCTACATCGAGGCGGCGCTAGCCCGTAAGGCCTTGATGCCGGAGCTGAACGAGAAGGACATCCCAAACGTTGAAGCTATGGGTATCCTACTCGAGCGGCGCACAGGTAAGGACTATGCTACGGCGGGCGGTACGTTCGCGGATCCGACCCGCGGAGGCGCGATCGCGATGGTTTCGCGCGAAATATTTGCCAAGGCAGCCAAGGTCGAATGATGGAGCAGAACTTGCCTGAGGTCATGTTCGGTCGTCGCCATATTCGCAACGGCTGAGGCTCCAAACTGCAACCATCTGAGAAACGATGACGATACCACAGGCGTTCAGGTTCGAGGCAGCCCACTGCCTTCCCAATGTGCCGGCCACACATAGGTGCAGCCGCACCCACGGGCTCCTATCGAGTCGGGGTGCAGCTTGATGGATACGTGGACCCGGTCACCAGAGTCGTCATCGATTGTCCTTACCCGGAGGAGTCCTTTATCGAACTGGTGAATCTCTTGATCATCGATATCTGAATGAAGTTGAGGGACTGAATAATTCAATTGCAGAAAAAATCGCTGCGTGGATCTGAAAAAGACTGCATCGCTTATTTACGCAAATCTCGTCCGTTCGAGTCTATGAAACCTCCGATGCCTGGGCCGAATACGATGGACGATGACATAAGTCAGTCTCTTCTTGGCTTCTATGCCAGGATCGTTTCCAGCGATCGTGACATGCGAATGGTCGTGCTGAGTGGTCGAAGGCGACGACCGCCAAGCTGACTTGTCGCGCCAACCCGATCATGACAATGTCGTCGACACGGAGCCAACGCGGCGAGCCCATTCGTCTTTATGCGAGAAGACGCTGCTGCAGGAAGTTTGCTGAGGCGTCCCGGCGCGCTTCGTCAGGCTGATGTGCGCCGGTCCGTGAGACATTGCCAAAGCATTCATGACAACGTCATTTCCAATGACTCAAGCAGCATGTCCAATCATTGCCTCTGCAATTGTGCACACAAATGCCTATGGAGCTTGAACCTGACGTAAGGTCGAGTTGTGGCAGCTATCGTAGATTCCATCGCGCCGGGCGAAGGGTGACGCAGCGCATGATGTTCTCGCCGTGTGCATGGGAAGAAAGAAGCGGTTCGCTTCAATCTCGTTCTGCTTTTCTTTCTGGACGAGCTTCGTGGGTGCCTCTGCCATGCTAAATCGAATAGTACCGTACGTGCATATGCTCCTGCTTTGGCGGAGCCATGTGCGCGATCGCCAAGCCAAATGATAGATCCGAGCAGCGGATGTCTCTTCTGTCGGTCAGCGAAGCGCTCAGGGTAGATTGGGGGCGCACACCCAATTGGTCGCGGAGGGGCTCGTGAGGTAAGGAGCAGCAAGTCCAGCATGTACGCGTTTACGTGCGCTCGCCCTTCCGCCCAGCTCGCAAATCTCCCTCCCTCCTGTCTCGGTATTCAACAATAGGGCATGTCTGCTCGCCAGGTCCTTGATTGCCAGCCGTTGTCCGCAACGACACTCAAAGGCGGCGCAGCCGGCCTTGCCGAGTACGCGAATGCGCGACGCGGTCTGTACGCATCCGGCGACGGCCCCTGGCTAGGCCGTTTTTGGTGGAAGGTTGATCGCGCTTAAGCGGCGTGAGCGACGCTCTGAGGCTGCCAATTCCAAGGCGGCAGTTCGTCAATGCGCCTGGCAGGGTGATCCGGCAGGCGCGCCAGCACGTCGGCAAGCCAAGCCTGTGGGTCGATGTCATTGAGCTTGGCGGTGGCGATGAGGCTGTAGATGGCGGCCGCACGCCGGCGCCCTCATCGGGCCCGGCGAAGGTCCAATTTTCTCGCCCCACGGCGACCGCCCGTAGCTCACGCTCAGCAGCATTGTTCGACATGCAAAACCGTCCGTCATCAAGGACGCGGCTAAATGCATCCCAGCGGCTGAGGCAGTAATTGATCGCCTTGGTCGTGTCGTTGTTCCTGGAGATCTTGGCGCGCTGCTCGCGTAACGACGCCTCCAACTCGACGATCAGAGGGCGGCTACGCTCCTGGCGCAGACGCAAACGCTCCTGCGCAGTAAGACCGTTGATCTCGCGCTCGATGGCGAACAGAACATCGACGCGCCTGACCGCCTCGGCCGCGATCGGCGCCTTGCTGAGCCGCGCGAGATCAAAGAACTTGCGCCTGCCGTGCGCCCAGCAAGCGGCCTCGATGATCGGGCCGCCCTTGCGATTGGCCTCGTAGAGTCTGCCAAAGCCGGCGTAGGCGTCGGCCTGTATCAGTCCAGCATAGCCCGCCAGATGCTCCTCCGGATGCGCACCGCCACGATCGGGCGAGTAGAAGAACACGGCCGCTGGCGGATCTGGGCCGGCAAACGGACGGTCGTCGCGCACGTAGGTCCAGAGCCGGCCGGTCCGGGTCTTGCCCTTGGCCAGGATCGGCACCGTAGTGTCATCCGCGTGGATGCGCTCGGCTGCGAAGACGTGGCTCCGGATCGCATCTACCAAAGGCATCAGGGTTGCCGCGGAGGCACCTACCCAGTCCGCAGGCATCTATACGTCGAGGTCGATGCCTTCATGCTGGTAGACGTCGCTCTGGCGATTGAGCGGCAGGTGCAGGCCGTACTTGGCAAACAGAACATGGGCCAACAGTTTGGGCCCTGCACGCCCGCGCGCAATCGGATGCGAAGGGGCCGGCGGCTGGGTGACCGCTTCGCAGGTCCGGCAGACGAGCTTCTCGCGCACGTGCTGGCCACCTTCCACTGGCGCGGAACGAGCCCCAGCGTCTCGGTCACGTCCTCGCCAGTCTTGCGCAATCGGCTGTCGCCGCAGCATGGGCAGGTGGCAGGCACCGGATAGACAATGCGCTCCCGCGGCAAATGCTCCGGCAGCGGCCGGCGGGCTGGCTTGCGGCGCTCGAACGATGGCACCGCAATCTTCTCGGCTGCCATCTGCGCCGCGGTAACAGCTTGCGCCGCGTTCTCCTCCAGGTCGGCGAGCTGTAGCTCGAGCTGGTCCAGCAACGCGCCTCGCTCGGAGGACTGTCCGAACTGCTCGTGCCGGAGCTTCTTGATCGTGAGTTTGAGCTTCTCGATCAGCAAGGTCCCCGCCTGGGCCTCGGCGTCCGCGGCCAACCGGGCCGCTCGCTCGGCGCGCAGCATCGCCTGCAGCGTGGTCACGTCGTCGGAAAGAGAATCATCAGCGCCCATCGCCGACCAGAGAATCACAAGACGCGGTTGCTGTCCGAACCGCTGATCGTGCCACCGATTCAAATCCCAACGATCAGCCGGCCGCCTGCGGTCGCCATGTCAGGTATGTTGCGGCATCCGCCAGTCGATGCCCTCCAGCAGGTAGCCAAGCTGGGCGGGGGTGATCGTCACCACGCCATCAGCCGACGACGGCCACAGGAAGCGGTCGCGCTCCAGCCGCTTGGCATAAAGCGACATGCCCAGTCCATCGTGCCAAAGGATCTTGATCAGCTTGCCGCTTTTGTCACGGAACACATAGAGGTCGCCGCCGTGCGGGTCTCGCGTGAACGCTTCCTGCACCAGCAAGGCCAGCGAGTTCATGCCGCGACGCATATCAGCGTGACCGGTCGCAATCCACACCCGAACGCCCGACGCAATCGGGATCACCGCAGCCGTCCATCTGCCAGCGCCGCCACGACGGCCTTCAGCGTCGCCGCGTCGGCCGTACCTGTGATCCGCATCCGAGCCCCGGCAGCAAACTCGATCTCGATCGGCCCGCCGCTGTTGGCCGGCGCGACTGGACAAGACGACGGCCCAGATTCCGCGACCACCATCGCCGGTACGAAGCCAGGTTGACGGGCGGTATTCTTCGGCTCAGGCCGAAGCGAGCGTCGCCATCGCAGCAGCAATGAGCGCGAAACGCCATACCGCCGCGCTGTTGCCGCGACTTGGCGCGGCGCCTGTAAGCTCTCCAGGACGATCTTCAGCTTCTCAGCCTCGGACCAGCGCCGCCGCCGACCCGTGTCCACCACCGCAAGCTGTTCGACTTGGGCACTGCGCTTATCACTGTCCATAAGGACAGTTCTCAACAACACGCCTCATTAGGCAAGGCGGCCTTCACCGGACGGATACCGCGGTCTCTGCATCATCGTTAAAGCGCGACGAGTACACATCCGAGGAAGGATACGTTGCGTCAGGATGAGTTTTCCGTTGAGAACCGTCACGGATGACGCATTCTGGGGATAGCGATGAACGGCCGACGATTGCCCAGTTCGCGCAGGCAGCTGGCGTGAGTGTGTCGACAGTAAATCGGGCCCTTTGTGGTTGCGCCACAGTGCGCTCCGAAACCGCCGAGCGCATCGTGTAAACAGTGGAAAAGATCGGCTTTCGCGAGTTGGGTACGCCGCGCCAACGCAAGAAACTCCACCGAAATCCTGGCTTTCTCATGCAGCAGTCGTACCGGCCGCTTCACCAGTTGTAGGGCACTGGAATCGTCGCTGCCGCATCTCGGCGCGTCGATACTGTTATCAAGGCGAATGTGCACTTTGAGGACGACATGACCGCGGAAGCCGTTGCCAGCAATCTCTTGACCTTCGTCAAGCAAAGCGACGCCGTCGCTATTATCTGCGCCGACCGTCCGCTGGTCAGTCAGGCAATCGACCAGACCACAAGTGTTCCGATCGTTGCCTATGTCGCTGACCTGCCCGCCGCGAGCCGCGCAGGCTTTGTGGGAACCGACAACTGGAAAGCCGGTCGAACAGCGGGTAGGCTCATCAGGCAGATGGTCCGGGGCCAGGCAAGGTATGTCCCTTGATCGCAGTCACCGCTATCAGTGCGATGATATTTCAGCCGCGAGTTTCCGCTCCTACATGCGCGAGCATGCCCGGGAGTGTGAAGCATGCCACACGCTCATTCAGAGAGAGCTCGCAAACGCTCACGGAACCATCCGCAAATTGATTCACCGGAATCCGGACCTTAGGGGCATCTTCGTCAATGACGGCGGAATTTTCGACGTCTTATGCGCGATGCGCGAACTACTTGCTGACCGACGGCGGAAAACCGGTTTCGTCTGCCGCGACGTTGGACCATGAGACCCGCAAAGGTCTGGGAAGGAATGATTACCGAGCCCATTTGCCATCAACTGGAGAAGACGCCTCAGGAGCTGATACATATGCTGTTGCGCTCGGTTGAACGTCGCGATACGGCGCTCGATCGAGCGGCGAATTACTCCATTCGAGAGTCTCACGCCGGAAAGCCTATGGACTTAGACAAGTAGGTATCCATGCAAAGTTGCCGCTGTGGGAGCCCATGATCTGTCTGCAGTCTACCGATCATGTATATGGTCCATCGTGTCGCCACCTCAATAGGTCAGGTCCTCGATCACCTCCGTTCACTAGGACTTACCAGTCTCGTTGGAGAGCAAATGCCAAAAGGGAGATCATACAAGTTGACGCTGCGTGCGATTCAAGCTTGGCAGATAATTTTGTGTCGGCGCTGTAGAGCCCATCTAAGGGCCTCAGTTTCGCCACGCTGCTCGCGTCAGTCAGGGCAGCATCATCACGGATGTACTGATGGTGCAGAGGCGGGACCCGGCGCATTTTATGACTGGCAAAAAGTGCGCCGGGCGCCTCGGATGACTCCGCGAGCAGCAATGGGAGTCCTGTCGATTGCACAAAACACAACGGCGTTGTCTAGGCAGCGCTTTGAGGTGGGAGCCTCAAGCCGGCGCGCTATGAATTATGGGCCGCGCCGGAGAGACGTCTTGTCAGCCGTCTCGTGAAGCACGCCAATGAAAGCATCGAGCTCCTGTTCGAATCGACGCTGATGTCTCTTAGCTGACATTGGGCAGAGAGCACCCATCGCCATTTATCTGGCTGGCCCAATTGTTGCTAACTCCCACCAAAGATCATGCCTTAAGGAGCTCGCTTGTCTCTCGATAAACTAGATGCGCACAGTGTTGCCGGTCCGAGCTCTGTGCCTGGTCTGGCGCGCTGTCCGCTTCAAGAAGATACGTCGCAGCGGCGACTCGGCCAAAGGAAGACACTTGTATTGACCGGCGCCTCGCGCGGCATTGGTCACGCCACGGGCAAGTTGTTCTCCGAAGCTGGTTGGCAAATCATCTCCTGCTCCCGACAGCCCTTTGATAGCGGTCGATGCCCATGGGAATCGGGAATCAACAATCATGTGCAAGTGGAACTGAGCGATCGCAGCGCGTTGCCGAACGCGATTGCCAAGATCAAGGAGCGGCTCGATGGAGAGCCGCTTCACGCCCTGATCAACAATGCCGCCATTTCTCCAAAGGCACCAGGCGGTGGTAGGCTGAATTCTTTAACGACGTCCATCACCACATGGATGAGCGTGTTTCACGTGAATTTTGTCGCGCCGATTCTACTTGCTCAAGGCCTGTTCGAAGAATTGAAAATGGCATCCGGGTCGATCGTCAATGTCACCTCCATCGTAGGCACCCGTGTGCATCCTTTTGCGGGTACTGCCTATGCGACCTCTAAGGCGGCGCTCGCCTGCCTCACGCGCGAGATGGCACACGACTACGCGCCATTCGGAATTCGGGTCAACGCGATCGCACCGGGCGAGATCAAGACCGACATTTTGTCACCGGAAACTGAAGAAAAGTTGGCGCCGATTATACCGCTACACCGTGTTGGCACGCCCGACGAGGTTGCGAAGGTCATTTTCTTCCTCTGCTCAAGCGCCGCGAGCTATGTCACAGGTGCGGAAGTGCCAATCAATGGGGGACAACACGTGTGATACTGTCGAAGTGGCTGATCGCGGAGTTGGTGCGCTAATTAAAGCGAGATGTCGGATGTGGCAGCGCAAGTTGATGTCGCGAATCGGCTAAGAGCGAAGGCGACAAAAGGTTTCTTAAACCAGACAGAACAGGTTGACTTCCAACGTGACTACTAAGGCACGCATGTGGCACGAGGCTTGAAGGGAATTATCACCTTTCACCCTAGGAGGGAGTTGCAATCCATGGCCTATAAGATCGTCGCCTCGCAATGCTCGGTTTGTGGTGCATGTGAATTTGAGTGTCCGAACGGCGCGATTAGCCTAAAGGGCGATGTCTATGTGGTTGATCCGAAAAAGTGCACAGAGTGCGACGGGCATTGCGATACGCCGCGATGCGCGGTGGTCTGTCCGATGGAGGGCACGTGTGTTCCCGCCTGACAACGCTGAGCGAAAAGTTTCGCCGAAGCGTTCAATCGAACGATCGTCGGCGCGCGCTCATCGAATCCGCGGAAGTTAGGCGTCAGTGGTGTGATCGCCTACGGGCAATATAGCGGGCATTATCGGAAGCAGCCGGGCGATGCATTGGTTGGCAAATGGAGTGGCGACGTCTCAGAACGGTCTAGCGAGTAGGCGGTTTCGACGCCGAGCGAGCGTTATTCTGCGAGGCGGATGCAATACAACAAGGTCCTAAACGATTTATAGCGACCAAAGAAAAAGCAAGCTCGCTTGGATGCGTTCAATGCCAGGGGGTATTGCCGCTCGTTGATCATGATGGAGCCTATCGTCGCGCGTTTAGTCCAGTAATGGAGTTTCGGACATCCCATTACTACGTGCACCGAGATCGAAGGTCTCGGTCGCCTCGCCTCGGCACCCGAGTTGATATTCGGAAGGCCCACCAGAAAATTGCTATTACTCTCCGCGAGGTCGCCTGGAGATCTGCCCCGCTAAGTCACGGTCGAAGCGGTCTTTAAACCGGTGTGCTATGCCGCGGACCTCAAGGCTGAAACGGCGTGAGTTTTGCGCCAATTGCGAGACAACCCGAGAGTATGTCGAGCTGAAACTACACCATCCGAAATTGCGCAAGGAATTCCTAACCGGACCTCGGAGGAATGAGAACGGGCGGCCGGTTGGGAAAGACTGGTGCGCCCAAAGCTATCCTGACGGCTCCGCGGACAGAATCGGTGGAGATTGGATTGCTGATGTACCCGTGTGCACCTCGTTTAAGCCCCGTCTGCACTAGAGGGTCGGATTTCCGCTCAGCTACGAGCAGGATCTTGGTGCGCGCGAATGCCCTCGCGACTTCTCCCAGGACTGCCTCTCCTCGGCCGTGCAGAATGGCAACGCCGACCAGGACTACGTCGGGGGTCTTAATTAGCGACCTCACGGCCTCATCCACGGTCGCAAAAGGATGTGTCTGGTAACGTTCACGTAGGATGTAATCGAGTGCGGAACGTACAACCTGCTCAGGCTCGATCAGGAAAATGGTTGGACGCTTGCTACTCGTATAAGCCTCGGTGTCGAACAGCATGATAGCCTCTGTGCATTGATCCATACGCAGCAAGCACGCGCCGTGCCGTAGCTGTTCACCTGTGTGCGAACTAGAGCTGTCGTTTCCGGAAGGAAGTAAAGCAAGGCGTTGCCTTGTTTCAGACAAACGCGTGCGACCGCTCATGTCGAGAAGTGCCGATGTCGGACTTGCGACAGCACCACCCTGTGCACCCGTATCTATCTACGCTCGCATAGTTATTTGTTTTGAGCGAGCGCTGGCACGCTCGTTGCAAAAGTCGTTCTGCAGGGGCGCGATTGTCTGCCTTTGTAGGTCATCGAGCTGCGAATGCTGCGAGCCGAGTGATGGATTGCGACGCAGGCGCAGATCGTCAATCGATTGATGGAGAACAACATGGCTTCGCTGAGACAAATCGCGTTTTACGGCAAGGGTGGTATCGGCAAATCCACGACTTCACAGAATACGCTGGCAGCTCTTGCCGAGATGGGCCAAAAAATATTGATCGTCGGTTGTGATCCGAAGGCCGACTCGACCCGCCTGATCCTGCATGCCAAGGCACAGGACACGATCTTGAGTCTCGCGGCGAGCGCCGGCAGCGTCGAGGACCTCGAGATCGAGGATGTCTTGAAAGTGGGTTATAAAGATATTCGATGCGTTGAATCCGGTGGTCCGGAACCGGGCGTAGGCTGCGCTGGCCGCGGCGTCATTACATCGATCAACTTCTTGGAAGAGAACGGCGCCTACGAGGACATTGATTACGTATCTTACGACGTGCTCGGTGACGTCGTCTGCGGCGGCTTTGCGATGCCGATACGCGAGAACAAGGCGCAAGAGATCTACATCGTCATGTCCGGCGAGATGATGGCGATGTACGCCGCCAATAACATCTCTAAAGGCATTCTGAAGTATGCCAATTCCGGCGGCGTACGGCTGGGCGGCTTGGTTTGCAACGAGCGGCAGACGGACAAGGAGCTGGAGCTGGCGGAGGCGCTCGCCAAGAAGCTCGGCACCCAGCTGATCTACTTTGTCCCCCGCGACAACGTCGTCCAGCACGCAGAGCTACGCCGAATGACGGTGCTGGAATATGCGCCGGAGTCCAAGCAGGCGGAACACTATCGCAATCTCGCGACCAAAATTCACAATAACGGCGGCAAGGGCATCATCCCGACGCCGATCAGCATGGATGAACTTGAGGACATGCTGATGGAGCACGGTATCATGAAGCCGATCGACGAAAACCAGGTCGGCAAGACCGCTTCCGAGCTCGCCGCCGTTTCGGCTTGAGCGGATACCTTACATTCAGCACAAAAAAGTGTCGGCCCGAACACGCTGAGAGCAATAAGGACATTAGCATGAGTCTGGCATCCACCCAGAGTGTCGCAGAGATCAAGGCCCGCAACAAGGAATTGATCAACGAGGTCTTGAAAGTCTACCCCGAGAAGACAGCCAAACGGCGTGCCAAGCACCTTAGCGTGCACGAGGCTGGCAAGTCTGATTGCGGTGTTAAGTCGAATCTTAAATCGATCCCTGGTGTAATGACCATTCGAGGCTGCGCCTACGCCGGCTCTAAGGGCGTCGTATGGGGTCCGATCAAGGACATGATCCACATTAGTCACGGCCCTGTCGGTTGTGGCCAATATTCCTGGGGGTCGCGACGCAACTATTATGTCGGCACCACCGGAATCGATGCTTTCGGGACCATGCAGTTCACTTCCGACTTCCAGGAGAAAGACATCGTCTTCGGCGGCGATAAAAAGCTCGCCCAAGTGATCGACGAGATCCAAGGCCTGTTTCCGCTCAACCACGGAATCACCATCCAGTCGGAATGTCCGGTCGGTCTCATAGGCGACGACATAGAAGCAGTGTCGAGGGCAAAGTCGAAGGAATATGATGGTAAGACAATCGTGCCGGTGCGCTGCGAAGGGTTTCGCGGCGTATCGCAGTCCCTTGGCCATCACATCGCCAACGACGCTGTACGCGACTGGATTTTCGACAAGCTTACCCCGGAAACCGAACGGCGGTTCGAATCCACGCCATATGACGTTGCCATCATCGGTGACTACAACATCGGTGGCGACGCCTGGTCATCTCGCATCCTGCTGGAGGAGATGGGCCTGCGCGTGATTGCGCAGTGGTCTGGCGATGGCAGCCTCGCTGAGCTTGAGGCAACGCCGAAAGCTAAGCTGAATATCCTGCACTGCTATCGCTCAATGAATTACATCTCGCGCCATATGGAGGAAAAGTTTGGGATTCCATGGTGCGAGTATAACTTCTTCGGCCCGTCGAAGATCGCGGAGTCGCTGCGTAAGATCGCAAGCTTCTTCGACGACAAGATTAGGGAGGGGGCCGAGCGCGTCATAGCTAAATACCAGCCGTTGGTGGATGCCGTCATCGCCAAATACCGACCGCGTCTAGAAGGTAAGTCCGTGATGCTCTTTGTGGGCGGCTTGCGCCCTCGGCACGTAATTGGCGCCTATGAAGACCTCGGTATGGAGGTTATCGGGACCGGCTACGAGTTCGGTCACAACGACGATTATCAGCGTACGGCCCAGCATTACGTCAAGGATGGGACATTAATTTACGACGACGTCACGGGATACGAGTTCGAGCGCTTCGTCGAGAAGATCCAGCCCGATCTCGTTGGTTCTGGCATTAAGGAGAAATACGTCTTCCAGAAGATGGGCGTGCCTTTCCGGCAAATGCACTCCTGGGACTATTCGGGCCCCTATCACGGCTATGATGGGTTCGCAATCTTTGCTCGCGACATGGATATGGCAATCAATTCGCCGATCTGGAAGAAGACCAGGCCACCGTGGAAGGAGGTCCCGCGGCCGAGCCTGATGGCGGCGGAATAAGGCGGCCGGGCCAGACGATCGAACACGAATCCAACAAGGACGCCATGATGACTCAGAATGCCGAAAACGTCCTCGATCATCTCGAGCTGTTTCGAGGTCCGGAATACCAGCAAATGCTGGCGAATAAACGCGCGCTCTTCGAGAATGCGCATGATCCTGCGGAGGTCGAACGTATCCGCGAATGGGCCAAGACACCCGAATATCGCGAGAAGAACTTCGCGCGCGAAGAACTGACCATCAACCCGGCCAAGGCCTGCCAGCCGTTGGGCGCCGTATTTGCGTCGGTCGGTTTCGAGGGTACGTTGCCTTTCGTGCACGGCTCACAGGGCTGCGTCGCCTACTATCGAAGTCACCTATCTCGGCACTTCAAGGAGCCGACCTCCTGTGTTTCCTCGTCGATGACCGAAGATGCAGCTGTATTCGGCGGTCTCAACAATATGGTCGACGGGCTCGCCAACAGCTACAATATGTACAAACCGAAGATGATCGCGGTTTCGACCACCTGCATGGCGGAAGTCATCGGCGATGACCTCAACGCCTTCATCAAGACGTCGAAGGAAAAAGGCTCGGTGCCGGCGGAATTCGATGTTCCCTTCGCTCACACGCCCGCCTTCGTCGGCAGCCATGTCACGGGCTATGACAACGCTTTAAAAGGCATCCTCGAGCATTTCTGGGACGGTAAGGCCGGTTCTGAGCCCAAGCTCGAGCGTAAACCGAACGAAAGGATCAACTTCATTGGCGGCTTCGACGGCTACACCGTAGGCAATATCCGCGAGATAAAGCGCATTTTCGAGGTAATGGGCGTCGATTACACAATTCTCGCCGATAATAGTGACGTGTTCGACACGCCGACGGAGGGCGAGTTCCGTATGTATGATGGAGGGACCACTCTGGCGGACGCTGCAAATGCCATCCACGCCAAGGCGACCATCTCAATGCAGCAGTATTGTACAGAGAAAACGCTGTCGTTCATCGAGAGCCATGGTCAAAAGGTCGTTTCGTTTAATCATCCGGTCGGCGTCAGCGCGACCGACGACTTCCTGATGACTCTGTCACACATTACGGGCAAAGCAATCCCGAAGATCCTAGAACAGGAGCGCGGCCGTCTCGTCGATGCCATGGCGGACTCCAGTGCACATATTCACGGTAAGAGGTTCGCAATCTATGGCGATCCCGACCTTTGCTATGGCTTAGCGGCCTTCCTGCTCGAGCTCGGCGCCGAACCGACCCACGTCTTGTCTACCAACGGCAACAAGGCCTGGGAAGAAAAGATGCAGGCGTTGTTTGCCAGTTCGCAGTACGCCAAGGACTGCCATGTCTATCCGGGCAAAGACCTTTGGCACATGCGTTCGCTGCTGTTTACCGAACCGGTCGATCTTCTGATCGGCAACACCTACGGCAAGTACCTGGAGCGCGATACCGGTACGCCGCTGATTCGCATCGGCTTCCCCGTGTTCGACCGGCACCACCACCACCGCTACCCAGTATGGGGCTATCAGGGCGGCCTGAATGTACTGGTGAAGATACTCGATAAGATATTTGAGGAGATCGACAAGAAGAGCAACGTGGTGGGTAAAACCGACTACAGCTTTGATATTATACGATGATGCGAGCGTGTCTCCACCTCATGGCCACATGTCGCGGTCTTGGGGTGGGGCTCTGCACACCTATTATCGATCATGTAGACAAAAAAGCGTTTGCGGAAGGAGACTAACGTGAGTTCGCTGTCAGCCACGATTCAGGACGTCTTCAACGCGGCGGGTTGCCCTAAGAACGCCAACAAATCGGAGGTTGAGCGAAAGAAAGGTTGCACCAAGCAGCTGCAGCCAGGCGGGGCCGCCGGAGGGTGCTCCTTTGATGGCGCCAAGATTGCGCTACAGCCATTTACAGATGTCGCTCATCTCGTTCATGGCCCGATCGCGTGCGAAGGCAACTCCTGGGACAATCGCGGCTCTGCCTCGTCAGGACCTGATCTGTGGCGCACAAGCTTCACGACCGATATGAATGAGATTGATGTCGTATTGGGCGGCGAGAAGCGGCTGTACAAGGCCATCAAGGAAATCATCGAGAAGTATGATCCCCCGGCGATCTTCGTATATCAGACCTGCGTTCCGGCCATGATCGGTGACGACATTGATGCGGTTTGCAAAATTGCGGCAGCGAAATTCGGCAAGCCCGTCATTCCGGTCAATTCGCCGGGATTTGTCGGTTCGAAAAGCCTAGGCAATAAGCTCGCCGGTGAAGCGCTGCTCGAGTATGTGATTGGCACGCAGGAGCCCGATTACATAACGCCCTACGATATCAATCTCATAGGTGAGTACAATTTGTCGGGCGAGCTCTGGCAGATCAAGCCGCTGCTGGACGAAATCGGCATTCGGATCCTGTCCTGCATCTCTGGCGATGGCAAATATCACGAGGCCGCCTGCTCACATCGGGCGAGAGCCGCCATGATGGTGTGCTCCAGGGCCATGATCAACGTCGCGACCAGGATGAAAGAACGCTACGGCATTCCATTTTTTGAAGGATCGTTCTACGGCATCCAAGACACCAGCGAGGCTCTACGGAAGATCGCGCGCATGCTGATCGAGCGCGGCGCGCCGCGTCACTTAATGGAGTGCACTGAGGCTGTAGTCGCACGCGAGGAAGCAACGGCTTGGGCTGCAATCGAGCGATTCAGGCCGCGGTTTGCCGGCAAGAAGGTACTACTCGTCACTGGCGGCGTGAAGTCATGGTCCGTGGTTGCTGCTCTGCAGGAAGCAGGGCTCGAGATTGTCGGTACTTCTGTCAAGAAATCAACCAGCGACGACAAGCAGCGTATTCAGCAATTGATGGGGCATGATGCTCACATGATCGAGGATCTTACGCCCCGTGAAATGTACAAGATGCTTAGAGAGGCTAAAGCAGACATCATGCTCTCGGGCGGCAAGTCGCAATTCGTCGCTCTAAAAGCGGCCGTGCCATGGCTCGACATAAATCAAGAGCGTTGCCACGCCTACATGGGCTATGTGGGCATCGTGAGGCTCATGGAAGAGATCGATAAGGCGCTTTACAATCCGATGTGGGATCAGCTCCGTAGGCCCGCGCCGTGGGATGTCACGGAGGTGACCTGGCATGCCAAAGCGCTTGGGCCAATGGAGGTGCCTGTCGCCGGAGGCCGGCCGAATTCGGTCGGGGCCGAGAAAGTCGCGCGCGCCAACAGAACGCACTCGTGCAGTACAGTCGATTTCAGCATCATCAACCATCGCATTCCCGCTCACGGATCCACTGCCACCGATGCCATGGCCCATGACGCCGAGGCTTCCGCGGCCTGTATGCGGCGGACCGAGGAGAACACGCCGGCCCAGCCGACTTCCGCGCTGCAGGCGGTGGAGTAGGGCCCCAACCAGGGTGCAAGCTATGACTATAGTGACCTATTCCGACAAGGCCTGTACGATCAACCCGCTGAAGATGAGCCAGCCGATCGGCGGCTCCTTCGCCTTCTTGGGACTGCGGGGGGCGATGCCACTCTTACACGGTCCTCAGGGCTGCACGTCTTTCGGATTAACCCTGTTTGTCCGCCATTTTAAGGAAGCGGTGCCCTTGCAGACCACCGCAATGAGCGAGGTGTCGACCGTGCTCGGTGGGTATGAGAATGTCGAACAGGCAATTCTCAATATCTACAAACGCGTCAAGCCGGAGATTATTGGCATCAATTCGACTGGCGTCACCGAGACCAAGGGCGACGACGTCGAGGCGTTCATTCGCCTTATTCGGCAAAATCATCCGCATCTCAAGAAGTTTCCGCTCGTCTACGTCTCGACGCCCGATTTCAAGGACGCCTTTCAGGATGGCTGGGAAAAGACCGTGGCGCGAATGGTCGAAGTGCTTGTTGATTCCGTTGATGCGGCCGCGCCGCACGATTCCTTGCGGGTTAATGTCCTACCTGGTTGCCACCTAACCCCTGGCGACCTTGACGAGCTACGAACGATCTTTGAAGATTTTGGGATCAGGCCGTCCTTCCTTCCGGATATTTCAGGTTCGCTCGACGGTCACATCCCCGACGAATTCACGCAGACTACGATCGGCGGAATTGGGGTCGACGAGATAGCAACTATGGGGCAGGCCGCCTGGACGATCGCTATCGGAGCGCAGATGAGGCGCGCGGCTGAGGCGATGCAGGCCAGGACTGGCGTGCCGTTCCGGCTATTTGAACGGCTCTGTGGCCTTATTCCCAATGATGAATTCATCACTTTCTTGAGCGATATCAGCGGCAAGTCGGTGCCGAAAAGATATCGTCGGCAACGTGGCCAGCTCGCGGACGCCATGCTGGATACGCATTTCCATATCGCGGGTCGAAAGCTCGCGATTGGGGCTGAGCCGGACCTCTTGTTTGACATCTCGAGCGTGTTGTACGAGATGGGTGCGCAGGTGACTGCGGCGGTGACGACAACGGCATCTCCGGTGCTCGAACGCGTCAAGGCCAAGGAGGTTGTCATCGGCGATCTCGGAGATCTGGAGGATCTTGCCAAGGCGCGGCAGTGTGATCTGCTGATCTCTCATTCGCACGGCCGGCAGGCGGCCGCCCGGCTGGACATTCCCTTCTACCGTGCCGGTTTTCCGATATTCGATCGCCTGGGCGCAGGTCACCGGATGAGCGTGGGCTATCGCGGTACGCGCGAGCTTATCTTTGACCTCGCAAACCTCATCATTGCTGACCGCGAGGACAACCGCCAGCCCACGCCGGCAACCTGGCGGACCGGAGACGCCGGCCGATGTCGTTCCGCCGCAACTGAACTGCTGATATAGGAATCAGAGCCGATGAAGGTCGCATTTGCCACGCAGGATTTAAAGCGCGTCGACGCACATTTTGGCTGGGCCAAAAACATCGCCATCTACGACGTTAGGCCCGAAGGGCACCACTTGATCGAGTCCATCCAGTTCGACGGTGATCTTAAGGAGGACGGCAATGAAGACAAGCTCACGGCGAAGATCGAGGCCATCAAAGACTGCGCGATCCTCTACGTTGCTGCGATCGGCGGCTCCGGCGCCGCGCGTGTCGTGGCAAATAATATTCATCCGATGAAAGTGAGTATGCCTGAAGCGATCGACGATCTCTGTATTAAGCTCGAAGGTGTATTGAAGGGCTCGCCGCCACCCTGGTTGCGCAAAGTGCTAGGCAAGGGCCAGAATCGCTCGCTTCATTTCGAGGACTGAGGGCAAACGATTATGAACGAGGCGGGTGGATTGATCCGAGCTGGCCAGGCGGAGGAGGCGCCCTTTGTGAAGGAGCTCGTCAAGATCTGGCGCGCCGAGGACGGCCACGGCGTTTGGGAGAGCAAGAGCGATCTCGAGCTGCTAGAGCCCTATATTCTCGACAGCGAGAAGCGCCGGGCCTTGCCGATTGTGGGCGATCCCGATCCGGACACGATCTGGCGATTGGAATTGTTCTTCAACGCTGTTGCGCTATCCATCGAGAAGGCCACCGGCGTGATGGTTTCGCCGATGCTGAAAATGCACCATGAAGGCTTTGGCCGCATTGTGCTGATAGGTGGTCGGCTCATTGTCGTAAACAAGCAACTGCGCGACGTGCATCGTTTCGGTTTTGACAATCTCTCAAAGCTCGCTTCGGAAGGTGATAAACATGTCGACAGCGGGACCGAGATGATCCGAAAGTTCCCGGAAGTTGCGAACTACTGAGGTAATGGATGAGCAACTTAGAAGCACTGAAAGCCGAGATCAAGAAGCTCTCGGCTAAGGCCACTCAGGCAAAGATGGATCTCCACGACCTTGCTGAGGAACTGCCCGCCAACTGGACGTCAATCCTTAGTGTTGCCCAACAGGTTCACGACGCCTTCGACGAGCTCGAGCGCAAGCGCGAGGATCTCAAGGCGCGGGAATAGGCATAAGGATCGTGACATGTCATGTGCAACACGGGACGGTCGCAATTGGAAGCCCGAGTATCTGATTTCCATCGATCCCAAAAGGTGCATCGGATGCGGCCGTTGCTACAAAGTGTGCGGGCGCGAGGTTATGATGCTAAAGGGCATCAACGAGGCCGGTGAGATCGTCGATCTAGAAGACGATGATGACGAGATCGAAAGGAAGGTCATGGTGCTGAAGGATGCTGGAGCGTGCATCGGCTGTGGCGCCTGCGCACGGGTGTGCGCGGCTAGCTGCCAGAACCACGCTTCAGCCTCTTGAATGTAGCCCTCGCGCCAGGCGAGGCGATGATAGCTTAAATTGCTTCCGAAATGGGTCAAACGCGGTAAGGCTCCGAGCGAGAGTACGAGTGACATTTCCTCCTCCCGCCGCAGCGGCTTGGAATAAATCTAACGAGGGGGCGGGAGATCGGCGCCGTTAGTCCGCGGGATTCGGTATGCAACAGGGAGTTCGGCGCTGGGGCACCGATGCAGCTTCGAGGCATCTCAGGTCACGCTACTCGATCCCCTGTTCACGGGCCTTCGTCATCGCAGCAATGCGAAACCGCTCGTGGATAGCGACGGGATTGCCGAGCACGTCGGCCTCCGCTTTGTTGAAGGCGGCGAGAACGATCTCCGCTTCCGCGCGCGTCAGCGGGACGCGGCCTGCCATGTGGGTGGCCTCTGGTACCGTGGCCAGAATCGTTCGGCGGTAAGGGTGATCCTTGACTTCGATGAGTTCGCTGGCTTCAAGCTTGCCCGCAAGCATGATTGCGAGCCCCACAACTTCGAGTTTGCGGCCGTCTTGAGTGGTCTTGATCAGTGTTGCCATTTCTATTCGGTCTCCTGCGCGGCGAACTAGATATAGGCCCGCGATCCCAGAAGTGGCGTCAAGGCACGGTCAGAGTTCAAAGCGTCGTCGTGCGTCTGACCGCGCGACAACCCTGTTGGAAGCGTGCGGTATCATGAGGTGTCTGGGGGCAGATCCACAATGGGAAGCTGCCTTGGGCCGCAGGACAGAATCGGGCAGCTTTGATGAGGCAGCAACTCGAATTCCGTCTCGTCAAACCCCAACGTACTGGCACCTCACCCATTTTCGCACTCGCTCCTCGACGCGGTAGGAGTATCGGTGTGGCAAAGCCTGGGCGTTGGCGGGCATTTGTCGTTTGTCGGGCCACTCCAGCCGTCCTCAGCGACGATTGAAAGACCCCATTCCCCGTGCGAACAAGCTTGGCCGCACGAGAGCAGAAGAGATCTGACGCAAAACGCTAGACAGGACGGTTCTCGTTGCGATTCTTCATGGGCTTCATCTTCGCGAGAGCTTCCTCGTATGAGATCTCGGCATAACCGGCGTCGACATTCTTGGCGGCATCGAGCAGATAGTCGAGCTTGCCTCCAGTATCCAGCTTCTTAATGTCGTTCTTGTCGACACCGGCGAGATCCATCATCTCCTTCCAGACCGTCGATTCGTCACATGGCAGCACGTTGAATATGATATCACCGATCTTGGTGCGATATTTCGCCAATAAGTCGATGTTGTTGCAGAAAATGAAGTAGCTACCCTTCTGGCTCAATGCGCCATCCAACACTTTTGCGACGTCGGCTAGATAAGCAAAAGAATGGAGGTAGCCGGCCAAGACCGGGATCGTTGTCTCCCCCTCGTTTGCGATAGTCAATACTTGCTCAAGCGAATAGTCGGGCGGACGCTTCTCATCGGCAAGCTGAGCCTGGAACCTCAGGGCGATATCGCCGCGGAAGCCGAAGCGGCCGGGCTTTGTGGTTTCCCCCTTTAGCACCGCATTTAGTAGACGGCCTTCCTTGTCGAGCCGACCGAAAGCAGTGTTGTTAATGGACGTCATGAATCTTCTCGTTTGATGTGGCCGGTGCAGATGTCGCATCGCATAAAGACGCCTTGCTCTGTATGCAAATTGTTTGCCGCCTCCCACGTGGGCAACGAACGTTAAAATGACAGCCCTTCGTCCTTGCCTAGGCAGACATTTCGTTCTCAACACGACACTCGCGGCAAAGCCGTCCCGAGGTGACAAGCCTGGTGTCGGAAGTTCTACACACCTTCGGCCGCGGTCAGGCGGCAAAAGACAAGGGCTGTTAGGAGTACGATCCTTGGCATGGGACTTGCTAATATTTCACCAAATCAGCGCAGAGGGCCAAATCAGCGCAGAGGGCCAAATCAGCGCAGAGGGAAAGCGATGATCAATCTGACAGAAGCCGCGCAAAATGCGGTGAAGAGCGCGATCTCTACAGCAGCTCAGCCAGTGAGCGGCCTGCGGATAATAGTCGAAGGGGGCGGCTGCGCCGGGTTCAAATATTCGATGGGCCTCGCGGAGGCACCGAAGCCCGACGACACTGTGATCGAGCGAGGCGGCATCAAGCTGTTTATCGACAACGACAGTCGCGAGCACCTTGCCGGGACCACGATCGATTTCGTGATGTCGCTCGAGAGCTCGGGCTTTACCTTTGACAATCCGAATGCAAAATCGAACTGCTCATGTGGAAAGTCATTTAGCTAGGGCCGATTTGCGCGGAAGACTGCGGAGAGGCGACAAATGCTCGTCGAGACTGAACAATCCAGAGAAATGAGAGCCAATGAGGATTTGGAGCGTGAGCGGATCGTCTGTGCCGTGCTTGACGAAATCCGGCCCAACCTGAAGCGTGACGGCGGAGATTGCGAGCTTATCGAGATCGAGGGCAACAAGATCATGATCAAGCTCACAGGTGCCTGCGTGTTCTGCAAGCTCGCAAATGTGACCCTCGAAGGCATTCGGGCGCGATTGATCGAACGGCTGGGCGAGTTCGTGCGCCTGATCCCGGTCGCGGGATCTGCCAGAAATGGAAACTAAGGAAGACGAAACGTGCGGCCGATCTACCTCGACAACAACGCAACCACACGCACGGATCCGTCTGTGGTAGCGGCCATGCTGCCATTTTTTTCTGAGCAGTTCGGCAATGCCTCCTCAGCGCATGGGGTGGGCAGGAAAGTCGCGGAAAGCATAAGGACAGCTCGCAGCTGCGTGCAGACGCTGATTGGTGCTGCCTCTGATCACGAGATCGTCTTTACCTCAGGCGGTACCGAATCGGACAATACCGCGATCCTCTCGGCGCTTGCTGTGCAGGAGCACCGCGACGAGATCGTCACCACGGCTGTGGAACATCCCGCCGTCCTCTCGCTTGCAGACGAGCTCGAACGTCGCGGCCACAAGTGTCATCTAATTCCTGTCGATCGCGCCGGCCGACTGGACATGGATGCTTATCGCCGTGCGTTGTCTCCGCGTACTGCGGTTGCTTCGGTCATGTGGGCCAATAATGAGACCGGCACGATCTTTCCGATCGAGGTCCTTGCCAAGATGGCGCGCTCCGTCGGCGCGCTGTTCCACACTGATGCGGTGCAGGCTATTGGTCGAGTTCCAATCAATGTGAAGTCAACCGAGGTGGACATGCTGTCGCTTTCTGGTCACAAGCTTCATGGTCCAAAAGGGATTGGCGCGCTCTATGTGCGCAAAGATACAAAATTCAGGCGGCTGATCTTCGGTGGACCGCAGGAGCGTCGCCGACGTTCTGGCACTGAGAATGTGCCAGGCATCATTGGGCTGGGTAGGGCTGCGGAGCTCGCTGCGGTGAATCTCGGGCGGGAGCGGATGGAAATTGCTGCGATGCGCGACCGATTGGAGCATGGAATCCTTGATCTCGGCAACTGCGTGGTGCTTGGCGACCAGGAGAACCGTCTGCCAAACACATCAAACATTGCCTTTGAATATATGGAAGGTGAAGCAATCACTCATCATTTGAACCGGGCCGGCGTTGCCGTGTCGCTGGGATCAGCCTGCAGGTCCGGCTCTATGGAGCCATCGCATGTGCTGCGCGCGATGAACGTACCGTCGGCCCGATTGCGCGGCGCGATCCGCTTCTCACTGTCTCGCGAGACTACCAGCGAGGAGGTCGATCATGTCGTTGTTGCGCTCCGGAAGATCATGACGAAACTGAGAGAGGCATCTTCCGGGTTAGCTGGAGCGCGCAAGAAGTCAACTCTCGATGCAATGGGTCCATTGGATGAAAGTAATTATTCGTCGTTCTCCTGAAATTGGTCTTTCGATTTACGTCCCAAGGAAGGATCTTGAAGAGCCGATTGTTGAATTTGAGTACGAGACGCTCTGGGGCGGGTGGATCAGACTCGCTAATGGCTGGGTGCTCGATCTGCCGCAGATAAGGAGCGACACAACTTTGCCGATTACGGTCAACGCAAAGAAGCGTGGCGGGGACCGGGAGGAAGAATGAATCGTCCCGATCCATGCAGCGAGTTCGTTCATCTCCCGGCTGCCGAGGCCATGCTCCGCAAGGTTAGCAAGGGGCTTCGTGGCGGCAATGTTGTTCCCTATCTCGGGACCGGCTTAGCGGAGTTGTCGAACCCGGGTGTGCCGATGAACCCGGAGGACCTAGCGGCATTCTTCGCCGCCAAGGTGGCAATGCCAGGGCGCGCGCGAGGGAACGCTTGGGCGGCCGCGCAGTACATCGAAAACACAAGGCACCGCACCGCGCTGACAGCGATGATGGCGGACGCCTTTAGCAAGCCGGTCGAGCCAACGCAGCTTCACCGACTTCTTTCAATGCTGCCGCTGCCGCTTATCGTCGACAGCTGGTACGATGGCGCGATGAGAAATGCCCTTGCTGGGCATAGCAATTGGGGCGAGATTCAAGGAATCAGCCGCGCAGGTCTCAGGGAGCAGCGCTGGTATCGCTTCTATGATGCCGCGGGCGCCGAAGTCGATTCCGCTTCGGCAAGAAGCTGGGGAATCATCCTCTACAAGCCGCACGGCAGCGTCGCTCCGGCCAAGAATTTTCTGGTGTCCGATGCCGACTATGTTGAGGTGCTAACCGAAATCGACATACAGACGCCGATTCCTAAGGAGGTGATCGTTCGCCGTACCGGCCGCAGCTTCCTATTCCTTGGCTGCCGCTTCAATGACCAGCTTCTGCGGACCTATGCGCGGCAGGTTTCGAAGCGATCATCCGATGTACACTACGCAGTTATCGAGCCTGACACGGTCTCCAAGAATGAATGCCGCTTCCTGCTCGAGCAGGGCGTGACGCCACTCGCAATTCCGCTAACCCATGCTGTGGAGATCCTCTCGGCCAGTTAGCGGGCGCATCGCGCAATCATTCTTTTCAGCAGTTCGCAAGGAAGCGCCCTGCATCGCAACCACGCCGCGAGGCATCCTTTCACGAAAGATATAGGCGAATGAGGGCGATGGCTCAGTCAACGTTTACGCTCGCGCCGGCCGCAAGTCTTGTTCGCCACAAAGCATGTCTGCTTTCCAGCATACCTCGGCAACACTCTATCCATGTTTCTTCTAACTCATTGAAGACGGTCGAAAAAATCGCCTGCTTTGCCATGGCACACCGGTTGCTAAGACCTGGATACGTCAAGCCGTTCAGGCCGGAAGGGAGAACTGGGCATATGGATGCTCCAACGCAACAGGAAGCATCGAGCATCGGTAACGAGATCGGCGAGATCACGCAATTGAATGCGGTGCAAATGGTCTGCGGCAGGAGTAGCGGAGGCGGCACGACTGGCTGCGGTTCGCCAGCGGGCCGTGGTGATATACCAGCCGAGACATGGGAGAAGGTAAAAAACCACCCATGCTACAGTGAACAAGCGCATCATCACTACGCGCGCATGCATGTCGGGGTCGCGCCAGCCTGCAATATCCAGTGCAATTACTGCAACCGCAAATATGATTGTACCAATGAATCGCGCCCCGGCGTGGTGAGCGAGAGGCTGACACCCGAGCAGGCCGCTAGGAAAGTGATGGCGGTTGCTTCTACCATCCCCCAGCTGACCGTGGTCGGCATCGCCGGTCCTGGCGACCCGCTCGCCAACCCCGAAAAGACCTTCAAGACGTTCGAGCTCATCCATGAAGTAGCGCCCGATCTCAAGCTGTGTCTGTCGACGAACGGTCTAGTGTTGCCCGATCACATCGACACCATTAAAAAACTAAATGTCGACCACGTCACAATTACGATCAACATGGTCGACCCCGAAATCGGCGCAAAGATCTATCCCTGGATTTTCTACAGGCACAAACGCTACACCGGCATCCAAGCTGCAAAAATCCTCAACGATCGACAGCTCCAGGGAGTGGAGATGCTCGCTAAGCACGGCATCCTCTGCAAAATCAACTCAGTCATGATCCCCGGGATAAATGATCAGCACCTCATCGAGGTCAACAAGGCCGTGAAATGGCGCGGCGCCTTCCTGCACAACATCGTGCCGTTGATTTCCTCGCCCGAACACGGAACCGCGTTCGGCCTGAGTGGCCAGCGTGGCCCGACCCCAGGGGAAATGAAGGCGCTACAGGATAGCTGCGAGGGTGAGATGCACATGATGCGCCATTGCCGCCAGTGCCGGGCCGACGCGGTCGGCCTTCTCGGGGAAGACCGCAGCGCGGAGTTCACAACCGAGAAGATTATCCAGATGGATGTCAAATATGATGTCGAGAGCCGCAAGAGCTATCAGTCCAGTATCGCGGTGGAGCGCTCCGGAAAGACCATTGCCGAGCGTGCAGATCTTACGAAATGCGCAGATAATGATAGCGACATTAAGGTGCTGGTGGCAGTCGCGACGAAGGGTTCAGGTCTGATCAACGAGCACTTTGGTCATGCCAAGGAATTCCAAGTCTATGAGCTCTCCACAGGCGGCGTCAAATTCGTTGGTCATCGCCCCGTCGATGTGTATTGCCAGGGCGGCTATGCCGAGGAAAGAAACCTCGGGACCATCATCCGCAGCATCAACGATTGCCACGCGGTATTCATCGCCAAGATCGGCGGCTGTCCCAGGGCCGAATTGATCGGGGCTGGCGTCGAGCCGGTCGATTTATACGCTTATGAGCCAATCGATAAGTCAACGAGCGCTTGGTTCGAAGCCTATCTCGATCGGGTCAACAGCGGCGCGATCAAACATATTGAGCACGGCGATCCAGCGATCTGACGAAGCGCGCTGATCTCCACGGCGTGAAATGGGAGAAATAATGCCATTCAAGATCATCGCATCGCAGTGCACGGGTTGCTCCGCATGCGAATCAGAATGTCCGAACGCCGCGATCACAGAGAAGGGCGGGACGTTTGTGATTGATCCTAAAAAATGTACCGAATGCATCGGCCATTTCGATGAGCCGCAATGCATGGCCGTCTGTCCAGTCGATAACACTTGTGTCATCGACACTTCGTTTGCGCGCTACCAGGTGCGCGCATGAGCAGGAGACAGGATATGAAGCGCAGGATTGTTAACGCTGTACGTGCCATCCGCATAATTCTCCAGTCCGACGGCCTCGCCTGCTGCGATTCTTGCCTCGCAATTAGCCCTGGCGGATGTTCCGGGCTTGCCTGTCAAATGAGCTTGCTCCAAAAGCCGCGGATCTTTGACCCTGGGGCCGGGCGCGAATACGTCAGACCCCTCAAGCGCCGGTACGGACAGCTGCCGCTGCTCGGCTGTGCGACGGTCGATCCCGATAAGCTGAAACGGACTTGGTCGCTATTACCACAGCGCAAGAAAGTCTTCAGCACCAGCGATTGATTGGAAGAGTCTGCCAACGATGCCAGACGCTCCGTTCAGCCCACAATCCGAAATTAATGAGGCGCTCCTCACCAGCACCTTGCTCGGACATGCGTTGCCTAGCGAAGCTGAGCATCACCTATGGGAGGCCAGCCTTTCCTATCACGTCGATGACATTGCCGAAAGCCACTTGCGCCAGGCGGAGGCGCTCGCGCCAGGGCACGCGGCAGTGCTGATAGGCCTCTTTCGCTTTTATTTCTACAAGGCGCGACTTGGCGAGGCGCTGCAGGTTGCTCAGCGCTGCATAGCTAAGGCGGCTGAGGTGAATAGCTTTTCGTCCGACTGGCGCCTTGTGCGAGCCAGTGACGCGGAGTTCGGCCGGTATGAGAGCATTCTGCCGCGCTTCTTCTTATTTTCGCTGAAAGGATATGCTTATTTGCAAATGCGCCTCGGTCAAATCGAGGAGGGGCGGACAGCTGTTCAAAAGCTTCTTGAGCTCGATCCCAGTGATAAGATTGGAGCCAAGGGTCTCCTGCAAGTGCTTAAACGCATGGGGCGCTACGATGAGTGGTGACATCGACGAGGCCCGAAATTGGCAAGACGACCCGATTGATTGTACGCGCTGCGCGCATGTCGATCTGAAGACCTCCGGCCGCTGTCATCCAAAACAGGCTTGTATCAACGACCGCTATGCTCAACGGATTGCTCATTTCTTCGACTGGAATCCAGAACTTGCGGACAGCTACCTCGCTCACCCGTATTTTGAGGTGCGCGCGATAGCGGCGAAATTCGCCAGCCTCTTTCTTTTGCCGCCATTACTCGCCGATGAGGATGGAACTGTGCGATCAAGCGCTGTCCGTCGCCTACCCGGACGCGACGTCCTGCATTTGCACAATGATCCCTGTGATGAAGTCAGGATGAGGGTCGCAACTCGGCTCGAAGGAGACGAGCTGCTGCTGATGGCTCCGGATAAATACTATTACGTTCGCCTTGTGGTAGCGCGGGGGATCGCGCCATCGCTGCTCGGCGGACTGATCCACGATGAGGAGGCCGAGGTCCGCCGTGTGGTAGCACGGCGTATTCCAGAAGATTGGTTGCTTCGCATGGTCGATGACCGTGACGCGTCGGTGCGGTTGACGATAGCCCAGCGGCTGTCTCCGCAGTTATTGTCGCTTTTGCGCCATGACCAAGACTGGCGTATCAGGCACGAGGTGGCGAGCCGGATCGCACCGTCTGAGCTCATAGGCCTTATCTATGACCCATACAGCCTAGTGCGGGACGTCGCGCGCTCGCGGCTTGCCGTCGAGGCAGAACGAGGACCGCGGGCATCAGCATGAGCAGTGGAGTTCCTTATAACGACCTCGTCGAGCTGACCAGCGCGCCCGCTTTCGACTTCGGCGAGAAGGTGCGGGCCAATCGCATCATCCGCAATGACGGCACATATGCCGGTAGAGAAATCGGCGACATCTTGGCCAAGAAGGGCGAGGTCGGCTACGTCGTATCGATCGGCACCTTCCTGCAGAAGTTCTACATCTACGGAGTCGAATTCATCGAAAGCGGAAACAGAGTCGGCATGAAGCGTGAGGAGCTCGATCGGGTCGTGAGGGGCGGCAGAAGGCCTGCTGTTGCGCAAGAGCTAAGCACAACGATCGAGGCCGAACCGCAAGCGGCGGCCAGCGCGTTAAGGCGAAGTTCGATCTAGTCAATGACGGGTCATTTTCAAATGCTCCAGCCGAACGCGTCCTGGTCCGGCTTAGGCGATGGGCGAGATCGCCCGAATTCGCCGGCACACTGAGGCGAACCTGCCGATCCATCTCGTCGAGTTCGGTAGAAAATTGGTCGTCGGCTGCTTCGAAAGAGAATCGGCCTGATCGAGGAAGAGGGCGCATGATCGTCGGCTTAGGCATAAAGTCAGCGAGACCGGCGCACCCTAATGAGGTGATCGCAGGCGAATCGAGCGCGCGCTGAAGTCTAGACATCGATACCGGTATGTTTCAGCAAGTATCACTGCAGTTGGCGGCGGCTACTTGGTCGAAAGCCCATGGTGCTCTCGCAACATCGACATCCAAGGAGGCCTTATTGAGGTGGCCCTGCTGCACCACGACAGCGCAAGCGCGTGCTGGAAGGTGTTCCGAAAGGATCATAAACAATGCGTCTGGAAGCTCACTCGACGCACCGGCGCTTAGCAGCGGTTACGGATTTCTTGAAGGCGGATCCAGAACGTGCCTTCTGGCAATAAGGAGCCGATCGATGGCTTTGGGGGCAGGTAAAATCGCGAAGATCGAGCAGGAACTCGCGTCATTCGATGATGTATCTCAAGTCTTTGCGACAGAGATACCCGCATCTGGCTTGGATCCGCTGCGACTCGTCCGACCTACCGAAACACCCTCTTGTAGCATTAGGCAATTCGACCTGCATTTACTCGATAGCGCGGATCTTTGAGTGTGGATCGCGGATGATCCGAAGCGTGCGGCCGGCATCGCTCTGGCCAAAAAAAGGTGGCCCCGGATCACGCTTAGCTGTCGTAGAGGCCGACGAAGAGTTGGGTTCCGGGGCTCGGATGATTAACTCCGTTCTCATCACCCTGGCCGAAATCGCGGCAGTCGATCGCGTGTTGCGCTTAGAACTGCTCTCCAACGGCACTCTCGTAACCATTCAAGGCGGCATTCGCCGCCTATCTCGGGCTCAAGTATGCCGTCGCGCTACCCAGCGGGACCGTTGGCCTTAACGTCGTCGGGTGGCAGTGGTATAGTTGGTTTGGAGTTTGCATGCAGCCGTGCGAGAGCAGGAGTGAACGACCATGGTGATGGCTGGACCGGCGATCGAGGCTTTGATCCGCGAAGCGTTTCCGGACGCGGATGTGATTGTGACCGAGCTCGCAGGCACCGGGTGCCATTGTGGGGCGCGAATCTTGTCGCAGGCCTTTGCCGGTAAAAGTCGCATCGAACAGCATCAGATGATCTATGAGGCGCTAAAGGGAAAGACAACCGACACGGTCCAGGCGCTCGTGCTCGAAACAGCCGTTCCAAAGAGCTACTTGCAAGGAATGACTCAATGAGCGACCTAACCGAAATTTGCACTAAGTACGTCAGTGCTGGAGACGACATCACAACGATTTCGAACTGGCCAATTATCCTGCCGCTCCACGTTCACACAGGGATCCTCGGCGACTGCAAGATGTCTCTCAAGATGTCCAGAGACGGGCAGCTCACCAGTTCTGACGATGGCGAAATCACGGTAACACCAGTATGAGCAGCAATATGAACGAGCCTGAAATCCCGCAGCTCTACCGGCATCACGTTTTTGCCTGTCACACTGAGCGCCCCGCCGACCATCCACATGGCAGCTGCGGGGCGGCGGGCGGTGGACCATTGTGGGAGCGGCTCGGCAAAGCGATTGAGGCGAGAGGCCTCACCGAGGTCGGCTTCACTACAGCCGGGTGTCTCGGCTTCTGCAGCTCCGGGCCGCTGATGGTCGTCTATCCTGATGGTGTCTGGTATCGTCCGCGCAACCCGGAAGACATTGATGAGATTGTTGACTCCCATCTGAAGAATGGCAACCGCGTCGACCGCCTTGTTATCGTGCTCAGGCGAAGGTAGCACTCCCGCCTCGTGCGGTATGAAGGCAGACGCCGCTGCATTGGCGCGGGGAGCGGACCCCTCTCCTCGCACCTCAGCGGCGGCGACGGCTTGTTGTGACCGATGCCGCGCATGGTTCCGATGCCTAGAAATGCTGCTTTCATTCGGACTTATAAGGCGGCAACGCCGCTGTGCACGTGCAGCCCTGAAGCTTCCGCCTCGGGCTTGCGCCTAGGAGCGACAGTACCGGCTCGCGGTCAAATCCGGCACATTTCAGACTAATCGCGTCTATCAGCGGACACCTGATCAGCAGCCGGTCCTCAAGCATCAAGGCGATCGCGTCCATTGCGTTAATCGCCGCGGGGTCAACCGCACCAGATGTCACCCGCGGCGCGACGGGATTGAACCATGACGGAATCGGCGAGCCACCAAAGAAAAGAAGCAGAGTTGGCGTGGTCCAGAGCTCGGTCATCAAGTTCTTCGCAATGACCTGATGGCCCACCGACCCCAGCGCGCGAATCTGGCGCGCGTTCGTGCCGCAACCAGGCTTCTCCCAAAACAGAACAGTAGCCATGTCAAAATTCCTATGCCGTTGCTCCGAGCTGGATCACTGGCGCCGCTGTCCATCCTTCTGCGGACGCGTCGAGCGTTTGGAGGATCACCGCAGTGGTGTGCACCGGACCGCGATCATCTCGTCGTGTTTGTCTAGGCAATCAAAATGCAGATACCTTCGAAATTCAGTAAATTGACCGATTGCGGAGTCCGCCCCTCTTCAGTAGTGCCAAGCGGCACGATATCGGACTGAGCGAGTTGGTGGTGCTAAACTTGGCTTGAGATGCCAACTGCAATGCAGCGCGCGTGTGATCTTGTGCTCAGCGTCGACGAGACGCACCGGCGGTCAACTGCGTTGGTTGCCTCGAGACCGCGAATTTGCTCAATGGTTGCTTGGCAAGCAATTTTTGTTCCGCAAAGTTTATGGTTAGATTCGCATCAGAATTCCACCCTCGCAACCGACTTTGTCCAGCTTCTAACAGGAGCGCTATTAACGGGATCGGTCGGCGGCGCCTGGCCGCCGTGAACCTCAACGGTCGTTTGAGCGCGATCAAGCACCTAACGCACGCGCGCGAATGGCACGCCAGTTGCTAATTGGATGCCGCAGCATCGAGTGAGGGCCGGGTATACCGGCGTCTCTGCCGAGACCTCGCGAGCAAGGCCGGCGTCGAAACTGAGAGCCTGACGCGATGGAGTTATTTGTGATTGTCGAAGACAGACCAATCGATGCCATGTCAACTCCGTCAGGCGGCTTCCCCGCGGACAGACGACAGGCCGGAATTGAACTCTACAATCTCCTAACTGGCTGCGATCCGGCAGACGCCGACGTAAGTGATGACCGAGAGTTTGACCGGCATGTACTTGCCTCCGTCCTTTGTGCCGCTGTGATGGATGGCGGGCCGCTCCCCGAGCGAGCGGGCCTGACCGCAGAGGACCTCAACCAACTGCTAGCGCAATGTTTCTCATCGGCGCCCGTGCGCACTGTCGTTTCGATGGAAAATGCCGGCTCGGCCAGCGACGAGGAGATCATGGTGCGTGACCTTCTGCTTGCACAGCGATCGACGGAAGGCGAGATCAGCCGCTGGTTGGCAGCCATGATCGCACGGCGAGCGATGGAGCCGAATCATTTGTGGGAAGATCTCGGATTGCGCGAGAGGCCCGAGTTATCGCGCCTATTGGCGCGCCATTTTGCGCCGTTGGCGGCGCAAAATACCAACAACATGCGTTGGAAGCGCTTCTTCTACCGCAGATTGTGCGAGGAGGATGGTTTGGTCATGTGCACGACGCCCGTGTGTACGCAATGCAATGATTTCAATCACTGTTTCGGTGAGGAGGTCGGCGAGAGCCGGATGGCGCAGCGCCGCAACGACTATCTGCGCGGAGTCGAAGTCACATCCGAGCCGCCAGCAATTCGCAAGGCCGAGTGAAGATTATGGACGGGCGCTCCGCCAACAAAGTCGCAGGAGCCCGGGAGACTGCGCAGCCTGAATTCGCGCCGCGGCATTGGACCGGATATTCGGCGAAGTCGTGTATCCGCCGACTGCGTGAGGCGGGCATGCGGCCGACGCGCCGGCGTGTACTGCTGGCTCAGTTGCTCTTCGCAAGGGGCCACCGCCACGTCACCGCCGAAATGCTCTTCAACGAGGCGATCGAAGCCCATATCGAGGTCGCGCTTGCGACCGTATACAACACGCTAAGCCAGTTCACGCAAGCTGGCTTGTTGCACCGAGTCATGCCCAACCGCTCAAGATCGTGTTTTGATACCGACACCCGCATTCATCCGCATTTCTATCTCGTCGGCGAAGACACCTTGATCGATATCTCCGAAAAGCGTCTGTTCGAGCAGATGCCGGAGGCCTTGCCGGGCTACGAGATTTCCCGGCTCGACATCATCGTCCAGATCCGCCGTACGCGCCCCGACATCTGACAGTCGGGCTCCCTACATTGTAGCATCTGCGACCGACCAGTTGCTGCCCATAATGACTTCAATTTCAGGAGTTCTCCGTCATCAATTCCGCTGGCACAGCCGTTGCTCACGATTCAGCGGGGAGGCGTTATGCGCGCATGACCTTTCAAACGACTGTATCTGGCATGTTGCAGACAAGACGGATTGTCCTAAATGACACCACGCTGCGCGACGGTGAGCAGGCTCCTGGCGTGGCCTTCACTACAGAGGAAAAAGTATCCATTGCACGTGTCCTGGAAAAGGCCGGAATCACCGAGATTGAGGCCGGCACGCCGGCGATGGGTTATGAGGAAGTCAGCGCGATCCGTGCAATTGTCGAAGCCGGCGTAGCCGCGACGATCATCGGCTGGTGCAGGCTGAAGAAATCAGATGTCGATGCGGCAATCGATTCCGGCGTCTCCATGGTGAATGTCTCGGTCCCATCTTCTGACCTGCAACTAGCTGCCAAGCTCGGCATCGGTCGAGGCGCTGCGCTCGAGCAGTTGAAGAGGGTCGGGGGTTACGCTCGCGACAGGGGACTCGATGTCGCAGTGGGAGGCGAAGACTCCTCGCGGGCGGATGTCGACTTTCTGGTCGAGCTAATCGCTGCGGCAAAAAGTGTCGGCGCCCGGCGCTTTCGGATCGCTGATACGCTCAGCGTGCTCGATCCCGATGCGAGCTTTGCGTTGGTATCGGAGCTGTGTGCAAACACCGATCTCGAGATCGAATTCCACGGCCATGACGATCTGGGTCTCGCGACGGCTAACACGCTCGCTGCAATCAAGGCCGGCGCAACGCATGCCTCAGTCACCGTGATCGGCCTCGGCGAGCGTGCTGGCAATGCGCCGCTAGAAGAGGTCGCTGTCGCGCTCAAACAGCTGTATGGATGTGATACAGGCGTCGTGCTGTCGGAGCTCGAGAATGTTGCGGCCCTCGTCGCAGGGGCCGCCGCACGCACTATTCCACTCAACAAGGCGATCGTCGGCGAGCATGTCTTTACCCATGAATCCGGCATCCATGTCGATGGTCTGCGGAAGGATCGGCGCAGCTATCAGGCGCTCGATCCTCAACTGCTCGGTCGCTCAAACCGCTTTGTGATCGGTAAACACTCAGGGCTCTCTGCGATCACGGCGTTGCTGTCCGAATTGCAGCTTTCAGTCAGCGACGAAGAAAGCAGAGCGATCCTTGCGCGTATCCGAAAGCATGCCGTCGAGCACAAGGGCGGGGTTCCGCCCGAGACCGTGATGACAATCTGGCGCGAGGTCCACGATCGCTCGCTGCTCAACGGAATGTAGGGCCGGCATGTCCCGATTAGCCGCCATCTCAGTCCTTGAACGGGTGGTTAAGCCAGCACGTCTGGGTCTTGGCGTCTTTATGACGCGCATTCTGGGCATACCTAGCATCGCGCCATGCTAGAGTTGCGGAGGAAAATGATGGCTAGCGGAATTTTGTTTCGATTGAGCAAGGCCGCTGCGGCCGAAGAGTTTTTTGAATTGCTGGGTGTCAAGTACGATCCTAAGATCATCAACGTGGCGCGGCTGCACATCCTGCGGCGCATGGGGCAGTATCTCGCAGCTGAAGAGTTGACTGCTGCAACTGATTCGGAGGTCGCAGAACGGTGTAAAGCCGTGCTGGAACGGGCCTACGCCGACTTCGTGGCTTCCTCTCCAATCGACCAACGCGTTTTCAAAGTTCTTAAGGAAGCTGTCGCTCCACGGCCGAAGAAAGAGTCCCTCGTGCAACTGGGCAGGCTAAAGTGACGGCATCACCTCACTTGCTTTCGTTCGCTGCTTCTTCCCCATCGTCTCGGGTGGGGCAAGGGCTGCCGAGGCGGGAACCACGATTTACTCGAAGGCTGTTGTGGTTGCGGTTTGCGACGTCATGCTAACATTCCTTGTCATGGCTACGTTCGCATGGAAACATCCATCAGGATGGATCGGGTGCTGCGACAGCGCCTGCGGCAATGTCAGTCCACGAACCACCCGATGCTATCGACTGTTGTTGGGAGATCCATCGCCGCGCGAAATCGCTGGCTCATCCTATTCGCTGTCCAAGCCCCCCTGAAATGTAGTCGCAGAGCCCCGCGATATCCCGAAAGGTGGTCAATGCTGAGTTAACTTCCGCAGACTCAACCTTTGCCCCATGGATCAGCTCGTTGCGCTGCGATACAGCCACCTTAGATCCTTGATCAGTGCCACGTCAAAAGCGCGGTGCCCCTGGGGCAGGAGCAGCGGTATATGCTCATCGATTTTCTGAAGATCGGCGGTGGAGGAATGTTCTGGACGAGCCAGGACGTCTTGGGTGCGAGCTTCGAGACGAGAGCTTTGACGGCTACTTCGACAGCAGCCGCGCCAATGGCGAGGGCGCTCCGAGAATTGTTCTCCAACAGACTTTCGGCCTCGCGCAGCAAGTTCTGATGGAGCGGTCATCTTCATTGGCCTCAAGCAGTCGTAAGATATCGGCGCGCCGGGCGTCGAATACCACCAGGTCGGGCCCACAGGCGTCGCCGGCCGACAGACGTCGGGTCTCCACACTTCGCCATCGATAAACCACTCGTGGGATCCTACCTTGGCAAGTCAACTGGGCCAGGACGGTTGCATCGCCACCGAGCAAGCGCCACGACTCTCGGTACTGCTTGCTCGATCTCTGCCCCTACTGGAGTGATGGCATCCTTCAGAAAGGGGGGCCGTATAGCGGAAAACCGGGTCGTTTGATCTGTTCTACATATCTTCAGAGGGTGACAGATCTTTGGGATTAATCTCCTGTGGGACCATCCCCGCCGAGAGCCCCTCGTAGAAAGCGTAGGCCCGCCGAGATATATGTCAATGCGCGCCTCCGATGCGCCGAGCTGACGGTGAAGGCAACCCTCAATATCCCTCCACCTTTCCAACATACGCAAAATCGACGGACACGGCGTGCTTGCCTACGTGTTCGAAGCGAACTGTGTCTTCCGGGTGCAGACACATCTCTTGCGCAAGAAATGCCTTTCGAAAAAAAGATACCCTACGAAATAGGGCCACTTGACCCAACGATACCTGATTTTCGGCTCCTTCTGACACAGGCTCTCTCAGTTCGTCTGACCAACCTTGCGGCCGTGGCTTGGCAGACTTCGACAGTCGCGAGCTGAATGGCCCTGGGCACCAACCAATATCGCTGTGTCTTGATAAAAATGGCCCTGTTCGATTTCCGACGGGTGGTCCCCGCATCTTTGTCGGGCCTCCGGCCCTCCTCGGACGAAGGGCGCGCCGCGGGCTTGGTACGCCCTGTCTCTATACCGTAATTCGACTGCGTACCCAGTTGGTACGACACTTGCTATATCGCAGCAAAGCCTTGGAGAAGCGCATGCACATCGTAGTCTGCACTAAACAAGTTCCTGCTTCCGCGCAGATGCGAGTGCACCCTGTGAACAAGATCGTCGTGTCACAGGCGGGAAGGCCCAACGTGCAAGAGCCGTTTGCGCGTCGCACGGCGTTTTTGCCGAACGCCTATTTGGGCCTCGGTCACACAGCAAGACTTTTGTAATCGAAGTTCGGCAAGCAACCCGGCCGCGGCGCATATTAGAGGGGTGATCCTCGCTGGCCAGACGAACTCGAAAACCGATCTCGCGGCGTCGGCGCGTGGCTAGTACAGCAAGGAAAACCGATACTATGAGCACCACCTCCAAAAGCCGCGCTCCGGCCGCAGCTTCTGGCCGCGCCGCGACCAAGAAGGAGTTGCCTGAGCGCTTTAAGGCCTACAAGCACGTTTGGGTCTTCATAGAGCAGGAACGCGGTATTGTGCACCCCGTATCGTGGGAGCTCATGGGGGCCGGCCGTAGGCTTGCAGACAAGCTCAATGTGGATCTCGCGGCAGTTATCATCGGACCAGAAGGCGAGGCGACACAGCAGGCGGTTGCCGAGTCGTTCTGTTATGGCGCTGACCTCGTTTACATCGTTTCCAATGATCTTTTGGCCGACTATCGCAACGAGTCATACACGAAGGCTCTGACCGACCTCGTCAACGGCTACAAGCCGGAGATCCTGCTGTTGGGCGCCACTACGCTCGGCCGGGATCTCGCAGGCTCCGTCGCAACCACGCTGCTCACGGGGCTAACTGCGGATTGCACCGAGCTCGACGTAGACGCCGACGGATCGCTCGCTGCGACGCGCCCCACCTTCGGCGGCTCTTTACTGTGCACGATCTATACGCTGAATTTCCGTCCGCAGATGGCAACTGTCCGCCCACGTGTGATGCCGATGCCAAAGCGCATCGCGCGCCCGGTCGGTCGCATTATCACGCACTCACTCGGTCTGGTCGAACACGACATCGTCACAAAAGTTCTCGATTTCTTGCCCGACCGCAACTCAGCAAAATCCAACCTGGCTTATGCCGACGCCGTCGTCGCGGGCGGCCTCGGGCTCGGATCAGCCGAGAATTTTCAGCTGGTACACCAACTGGCGAGCACGCTTGGTGCCGAATATGGCAGTTCGCGGCCGCTGGTGCAGAAGGGCTGGGTCACCTCCGATCGCCAGATCGGCCAGACGGGCAAGACGATCCGACCAAAGCTCTATATCGCTGCCGGCATTTCGGGAGCGATCCAGCACCGAGTTGGTGTCGAGGGGGCCGATCTTATCGTCGCTATCAACACTGATAAGAACGCGCCAATCTTCGACTTCGCTCATATAGGCATCATTACCGATGCCATCCACTTCTTACCGCCGCTCATCGCTGCGTTCCGCGAGCGGCTGTCGCCGCATTGCCGCGATCGGATAGCAGGTTAAAGGAGTACGACCATGATTGAGGAAAAATTCGATGCCATCGTGGTTGGCGCAGGCATGGCCGGCAATGCGGCCGCGCTCACCATGGCCGAGGGCGGCATGAAGGTGCTGCAGCTCGAACGCGGTGAGTATTCGGGCTCGAAGAATGTGCAGGGCGCGATCCTCTATGCCGACATGCTTGAGAAGCTGGTCCCTGATTTCCGTGAGGATGCTCCGCTTGAGCGGCACTTGGTCGAGCAGCGCTTCTGGATGATGGACGATCGCTCGCACACCGGCTTGCACTACCGATCCGAAGATTTTAACGAGGAGAAGCCGAACCGTTACACCATCATCCGAGCCCAATTCGACAAGTGGTTTTCGCAAAAGGTTCGCGAAGCCGGGGCCACAGTATTATGCGAGACCACGGTCACCGAACTCGTACGAGACGACTCTGGCAAGGTCATTGGCGTGAAGGCCGATCGCCGCGATGGGGAGATCCACGGTGATATCGTCGTGTTGGCGGAGGGCGTTAACGGCATGCTTGGTACGCGGGCTGGCCTGCGTGAGCGGCCAAAGCCCGAGAAGGTTGCGCTTGCAGTTAAGGAAATGCACTTCCTGCCGCGCGAGACCATTGAGGCGCGTTTCAATCTCAGGGGTGACGAAGGGGTAGTGATTGAGGCCGTAGGCACCATTTCTCGCGGCATGACCGGCATGGGCTTCATCTACGCCAACAAGGAATGCATCTCGCTGGGTATCGGCTGCCTGGTCGCCGATTTCCAGCGCACCGGCGAGACGCCTTATGGCTTGCTCGATCGTTTCAGGCGTCATCCTTCGGTCGCCCCACTGATAGAAGGCTCCGAGGTGAAGGAATACTCCGCGCATCTAATCCCGGAGGGAGGATTCAAGGCGATACCCCAACTCTACGGCAACGGATGGGTAGTGATCGGCGACGCCGCTCAGCTTAACAACACAATACATCGTGAAGGATCAAACCTCGCGATGACCTCGGGTCAAATTGCGGCGGAAGCGATTCTTAAGATCAAGTCGAGGAATCAACCGATGATCCCACACAACCTAGTGCTGTATAAGAAGATGCTCGATGAATCTTTCGTGATCAAGGATCTAAGGAAGTACAAGGATATGCCGGCGCTGATGCACACTCGCTCGCAAAACTTCTTCCTGACTTATCCGCAGCTCGTTTCCAAGGCTATGCAGAATTTTGTGCGTGTCGATGGCACGCCTAAGATCGACAAGGAAAAGCTCGCACTCAAGTCGTTCACGAACGCGCGCTCACGGAGCGGCCTGTTTGGCGACGCCTTTCGCCTCGTGCGCGCATGGCGGTAAATGGAAGAACTGGATGTCATAACGGGGACCAAATTATGTCGATCGAGCTATCCACGCGTGTCGAGGACAAGCTATTCAACAACCGCTACCTCGTCGATACCGGCCGCCCCCATATCAAGGTGCGCCCCCATGCCAAGCCATCGACGCAGCTTTTGTCGATGCTGAAGGCTTGCCCGGCGCGATGCTACGAACTCAGCGAAGATGGCCAAGTTGAGGCCACCGTCGATGGCTGCATCGAATGCGGTACTTGCCGAATAATTTGCGAGGAGACCGGCGACATTGAATGGAGCTATCCTCGAGGCGGTTACGGCGTGCTGTTCAAATTCGGCTGAGGCAAAATGAGAGGTTTCGAGGATGCGATATTTTCCATATCAAGATCCGATTCGCAGAGGATTTCGATGAGGACCGAAGATCTCGCCTCCTACGTTCTAAAGGGGTGTGGAAGAGGGGCGCGCACGTGTTGCAGTGCTTGCCCGCGTGCTGGCAGAAGCGCGACACGCATGCTGCTCGATCGATCTGAATCGCTTGAGGGGTGCGCGGCCGTCGATGCAGGTTGCGGCGGTGGCGATGTTACGTACGATTTGGCAAAGAGGGTTGGCAGTGCCGGTCGAGTCGTCGGTCTGGATCTCGACGAAGACAAAATCCTCCTGGCGCGGACGGAAGCTAAGCAGCTTGGTATCTAATGTGGTATTCTGTCGCGCAAACATCGCTCATCGTTGGCCGGTACGCGGGGAATCACTGGTAAGCGTGAGTTCGTGCTTACCTATCTCGCCAATCCTGCCCATGCGCTTGAGCAAGCATACGAGGCACTCCGACCTGGGGGGATGGCCATCGTGCAGGGTATCGACTGAGACGGCGAGTTCTGCGATCCGCCGTTACCTGCATTTTCGTCGCAAAGGCGAGCTCTTCATTGCAGCTCTGTGCCGGCGCGGTGGAGATCCCTTGATTGGTCGCAGACTCGTCGAGCTCCTTGAGGCAGCAGGCTTCTCTGACGTCCATTCCTCAATGGTTCAGCCATACGGGCGCAACGGTGACGTCAAACGGGTTCCAATGCTGACTTTCGTCGCAATTAGGGATGCGCTAATGCAGCTAGGACTTACCAGCATCCAGGAGGTTGGGTCAATTACGGCCGAGCTCGGGGCCTTCCTCCACCGGTCTAGCACGACTGTCGGCCTGCCGCGTATCTTCCAAGCTTGGGGACGCAGACAGTGAAGGTTCAGTCTGTCGCTTGGCATTACGAGCTAGCTTCGTCAACGTTTGAGAACGCATTACGATGGTTCGTCAATGCAATGACGTTGGGAGTGCTGCTTGACCGTCCGCCGCCGACCGCACGAACAGCAATTAGCGGCGAAAACAGGTGCTGCGAAAAGCACGTCAGGGTTCTCTCGCCAATCAGCGCATTGGCACGAATTGAAGCACGGGCAAGTGAGTGAAGAGGATGATGAACGAGGATTTTGCAGCCATGCGCACTCACCGTAACCGCATCCATCGATATCGCCGTTTACTGAAAGCCAAGCCAAATGGGCCCGAGCGCCAATATATCGAGCGACGTTTGCGCGAGGAGCGTTGTGCTTTCGATGCCTTGATGACCTGTAGCTTACCGCTAGTTTTCGAAATTCCGCATGTGGCTGACCGAGAGACGTATGTTTCAGCAGCGACGGTGGGCGCTATCCTGTGACCAAAGTCGCCAGACCGCGGCCGCCTCAATGCCACTTTCTTCTCCGGCGACGATTGTAGTTTGTCGACATCGATATGCTGTAATGTCCACAAGACTGTTCGTCTTTGCTAGCCGAGTGCCCGCGCCAGCTAGCTTACCACCTTACCGATACTGAGCTTATCTCCTGCGGGGCCTCGCTCGCGTCTATTGAAATCAGATATGCTGGCATCGACGGTCAGACGGAGCCGCCGTTGTAGTCGAACAGATGGACGTTACGTCCCCTTCTGAAGGGGGTTGAATCTGACGTTGCGTCAAGTTGTATATGGGGTGCACGAATCCGCTTCAGAAGACGTAATCAAAATGGCACGAGCCTTTCTTGCTACTATACTATGTTCCGCATTCGGCTTGATCGGGATGGGCGGAGTCACGCTCGCTGGCACAATCGGACGCTACGACTGCACCATAGTCGCTTCAACTCGATATCCAGTGGGTGATCGCAATGAACACGACGTCATCAGCTTCCAATATGCGTGCACAGGCGTTGATGGGGTATTCCAAGAAGCCGTAGTGACAGCAATTTCTGTCGTCGAGCTTGATAACGAGAAGGGAAACTTTTGGGCTTCGCTTAGCCTTCACCGCTCCCCCGATGGTTTTGCAAACGAGCAGCTTTTGGAAGGCGCGGGGGACATTGTCCTAGAGGACGACCAAGCCGTTGGAGTCGAAGCGTACGGTAAGACGTCGTTTAAGTTCGCATCGGGTACCTTGGAGTGTCTCACAGATAAGACGGTCAACTTCAAAGCAAAGCCAGCTGGGTTTGGCAAATTCAAGCTTGAGTTTACAGACTGATAGTTCCTCAATAAGCCCTCAGCGTAAACGGCTGTTTAGGTAGCAAACTCTTGACCAGCTGGAGCTGTAGCCCCACTGCCGAAGGGCAGAGAATCGCTGTAGGACATGCTGTCACGTTAAAAGAGAGCCGCAGCGGTTTAGTGGTATATGCGACATCCATGTTCCTGGCATTGATCTGCTGAGTTATGCATACCCGGTGCTGAGGCGAGGTTTGTCAAAAGGCTCCGCGACTCCGCTAATTTGTAGCAGTTTAGGCGACCGACCCACAGGTCATTCTGTGCGCGTCATGTGAAAAGCGAATGTAAGACCGGCCTCGCTGCAGGGCGCCGATTTGCGTGCGCCCCTTAGACATTAAAGTGGGGATGACCGTGTGTCGGTCTTCGACGATCGCATTCAACCAACTCGTCGAGTTCAGCTCGCAATGCGCGAGCCACGAACAGGTGGCGTGGGCGCGACCGATCGGGCTCAATTCGCTCAAAGGGAAGAAATTCTGCAGTCCGAGGCGCTTGTCTCGGTGTGCTGTGTAATTTACTCGCTCCGCGCATCGAGCAAGCCCTCTGGGTCGCGACGTGATTAGGGTCAAAACCCGATCAGCGTGTTGAGTAGGTGCGGTTTTCCTGATTCACAGAGGGGGTGATAACGGGACGCGACGTATGCCGTTGTTCTGGTCGTCGGATGCGGCATGGGCGGCGATCGCCGCCAATTCCTGCCTGCCGTGGCGCTCGCAACCGCCGTCGCCTGCTGGCTCTGATCGAGTCTCAGCCCTAATCATCCGGCAAAGGATGGCTATGTCAGAGCGGTGAGCCGGTTCGAGCATGCGTAGCTAGGCAAGTATCGTACAGGCCGTTTTGTTCGGTGTCGTGCGTCCGATTCCGACCATAAGTGCCCATGCCAGGAGTGACCAAGTTGTCGCGAGACTGACATGGTGCCTGAAGGCAACGCGCGTGTTCGCGTGCCCACTGGCCCAAATCCTGCACTGCACAAAAACGCAACGCCGAGGCTTATGAAACGGAGGCGCATTTGAAACTTAATGTATCAAAGCGACGATGCGGATGTAGCTCCACTGCTGGCGCAAAATGGCGGCAATTTGTCTAAAAGCCTGCAGGACGTAGAGCTGATGGCTCCGACAACTTCAAGAAACGCCTCGATGACCGCGTTCGAGATCGATTGCCTGGCGATCTGGCTCGCGCAGGGTCTCATTTGCAAGCTCAAGGCCGTCGATCCGAGCTTGATCTCATGCTAGCGGGCGCACCGACTCGGTGGGCGACCATGCCGCTCGCGGTGATGCGAATGCTGCTGACTCGGGAGGCCTCGATGGGCAATGAATTGGATTTGGCATCATGCAAACTGCATCCTGAGCGGAAGGCTGTCCTCGGCGAAGTGCATGCGTGGCCGTTTGCCAGTCTAGTTTCGTCGTTCGGAATGGTACGTTTTGTATTTCTCGCGAAGGGCGACGATGCGGCAAATGATCGCGGCCGGTTCATTGAATTCTGTCGGTAGCACAAGGTAACTCCGCCCGAGCCGTCCGCGAAACACCATCAGATCGAGTTCGGACCGGTGGCGCTACGCTAGGAGCAGCACTCGAAATTTGCGACCTTCACTTGGATCTGGAGCACCACGAACAGTCTAGCCGCTCGTCAATTCGGCGACGTCCATAACTCCGCGCAGTCACTAATCCGTGCACTATCGCAGGCTGGAGAACTGCTTGCCGCGATCAAGTTAGAGGCAGAACGGGGCACTTGTCCGACCGAGCGCACCGAGCAGATTTTTGAGAGAAGTAGCCTGGCGATGGTCAACGTCAAAGGCGGGGCGAGCGTTGTGGCCTCGGACTTTCGCGCTGACGATAAGGGTTTCACCAGAATTCTGGTCCACGATCGCGGATTGACGCCACACGATCTCGGCGCGCTGGTGCAACGCTTGTTAGAAATCGAGACATACAGGTCCCTGGCCCTGCTTGGTCTATCGACCGCGCTGGAGCTTGGCCCATCGGTAGATCGAATAGATCGCCGTCTCGTCGAGGTGCTTGAGGAGATGCAGGCGCGGAAGGGCTAAAGGTCAACAACCATCTCCTTCAAGAACTAACGGCGCTGGCAGTCTCCTTTGAAAGAGATGTGGCAGGCAGTTTGTTCCGTTTCGGTGCGAGCAGAGCATACAACGAGCTGGTTCAATCGCGATTATCTATCGTTGAAGGCGAGGGCGTCGCGGATTATCCGACTTGGTCGGCCTTCCTCGCGCGCCGTATGGCGCCTGCTATACGGACCTGCGCAACGATGGAGGAGCGTCAGGCGAATCTATCGGACAAGCTGGCCCGCGCCGCGGACCTGTTGCGAACACGCGTGGACGTTGAAATCGAGCAACAGAATCGCGACCTTTTGCGCTCGATTAATGAACGGACGAGGCAACAGCTTCGCCTGCAGTCCACGGTCGAGGGATTGTCAGTCGGGGCTATCGGATATTATGTGGTCAGCCTATTTGCCTATCTTGCCAAAGGCGCGCAGGATGTTGGACTGCACGTAGAGCCAGCGTCCGTAACCGCGGCTTTCGTGCCGATCGCCGTCGGCGTGATTTAGCTGGTCAGTTATAATGTTCGGAAACGGCATCTCAAGCCTGACGATGCGTCGTCCAGGGCTGGTGATTAGGTCTTCCTGAGACAATATCGCTGGGGGCTCCGTCGCGAACAAAAGGCGGCAACATCGACTGGGTTGGGTGCCCATTCGCGGGATGCGGGCTGTATTGTCCTGAACACAACAGGCGCGCTGCGTTCGTCGAGCTGAGCGCGTGGCCCGTACTCCTCAAACCATAACGCCAAACAGAACTGCGACAACGAACCGAATTTGCGGTCGCAACGGTTTGATGAAAGGGATCGTCCTGGGCATTAGCACTCATGCATGCAATTTCTCTCTCTTCCCGAGCTTCATCCCGTAAGGGCGGACTTGCCTAAAGCTGCTTCCGTCTGGCACATCGCTTGCTCTGCCAAACAAAACATCACCGGGCGCCCCCCCCCCATGGTGGTGTTGGGGCGGACTCGACGCATCCCAGGTCCAGGCGTCGGGGCCGCCCCGCTGCGCCCCGGTATAGGCGGAGATACAAGTCCTGCAACGTCGCGCAGGGAAGTGCGCTTCGCAGCGCTGTATTGGATCCCGGCGATCTAGATGCCGTGATGGAACCGGCTCCGAGCAAGCGGTCATGATGGTGGCTGTCCCCCGTCAGATGATGAAGCGGGGTCACGACGTGAGTCGGCCCCAAGCATCTGGAGACGGCGGACAGCCGTGCAGAACTATGCCGGAATTGACGTCTCCTGGAACTGTCGAGCGTATGCGTTGTGGACGCCCAGGGTAAGATCCTGAAGGAGGCGAAGGTTGCGAGCGAACCCGACGCCTTGGTCGAGTTTTTCGAGAAACTTCGCTTTGCAATTGAGCGGATCGGGCTGGAAGCAGGGCCCCTGTCGCAATGGCTATATGCGGCCCTTAAAGGAGCAGGATTCGAGACGGTTCTGCTGGAAACACCGCATGTGAAGGCCGCATTTTCTGCGATGACGCTGAAGACATTCGCAAGGATGCGCGCGGGATCGCCCGGTTGATCCGGATGGGCTGGTTCCAGCCGGTACACGCAAAGTCAGTCGGTGCGTAGGAGATCCGGGCACTCCTGATCGCGCGTAAACAGCTTCTTGGGCGGCTGATCGACGTGTAGTTGAGTATCCGCGAGATTTTGCGTGGCTTCGGGCTGAAGGTTGGCCCGGTGATGCGGAGGAATTTCGAAGTGCGGATCCGAGAGTTGGTTGCGGGTCACGCGACGTTGGAGCGCATTGCCACTGCGGTGCTTTCGGCGCGATCGACCTTGAAGGCGGAGTACGGAAGGCTACACAAGGCTGTGCTGGCACTTGTGCGCGACGATGCGGTCTGTCGCCGGCTTATGACAGTGCCTGGCGTTGGTCCTCTGGTAGCGATCACCTACAAATCGGCGATTGATGACCCTCATCGCATCGTTAAAACGAAGGCCGCAGGCGCACTGTTCGGGGTTACGCCAAAAAATACCAATCGGGAGAAAAAGACGTCACAGGCGGGATCACGTTGGCCTGAGATGAGACGGTGCGGAGGGTGTTGTATGAAGCCGCTAACGTTATACTATCGCGCATCACGCGGTTCTCAAACTCAAGCGCTGCGGGATGGACGTCGCCAAGGGAAGAGGCGCGAAGCGCGCAAAGGTTGTCCTGGCAGGCAAGCTCGCAGTGATCCTGCATCGGATCTGGGGCGCGTTCATTGGTTTGCATCCACAGCCGTCAATGCCGATCCGCGATGGTGCGGGGCCGTTTGCCGTCCGCACAGCCGCGCCAGCGCTCGGAGAGCATAACGGCGAGGTATTATCAGGTCTTCTCGGGCTCTCCTGCGCCGAGATCGCACAATTGGCCTCGGAGGGCATCATTGGGACGTCGATGCTCTCCGAAGGGAGCTAGCGAAAGGCAAACAACCCGTCGTAAACCTAACAGCCGAGACAAAAACATCGTGATGCCGATAGTTGCCGGCATCCCCTGCTCCGAGATAGCGGCACAAGGGGCGCCCGTAACGGCACCGCCGGACTCGCCGAACCTATCTAATGCGGTCATGCCCGGCTCGGCTGACAATCATAGCCCGTCCGAAATGATGTTGGTGGCGTTGCTAGCAGCGGAAGTAAACGTCATTGCGACCAACGAGCGCCAATGAAATGTGCTGGCGACGCTCCTTCCGAAGGACCCGTCTTCCTGTGAACTCCTGGTAAGAAAAGCCCAACTTTCAACGCTCTGGTCGACACCCTTCGATCCGGAGCGTCGGCAGCTGCCAAGAACCGTAATGGAAGTTGACCCCAGCCCCGGCTGGCAAGTTGAACGATGCCAAATGGGGGAAGAGAGTTGTCGGCTTGAAGAGCTCCGGGCTGGCGAACGGCGGAAGGTCGGCGTTTGCGAGAGCTTTGGTGGTTTCAATCGAGTAGATCACATCCCGCGAGGCCCGCTGCGTGGCACCTTTCATCCAGCTCTGAAGATAACCGATTTGATCGTTTGCGGAGGTCGTGGAAGTAAGCTTCGCCAAGAGCTCTATCGCCTGCGTAGATTCGGTTTGAATCCGCTCATGCCAATGCGAATAGATGTCGAAAAATCTTCTCGAGAACTCCGTCTGCGTTCCGATGGTTTGCTTGGCAAAGTCCTGAAATGCGCCTGCTGCCCCGTCTACGTCAGCGTTGATCCCGGCTTCCTTCATCATCCTTATCTCCTTGTCTCGGTGTGATTGCTAGCAACAGCGCTAGTGCGCTGGAATCGCCTGGTGTGGGAAGGCATCGATGGAAAATGCAGTTTGTGGAAACACACCAGCAAATCGCCGCTGGCGCGTTTTCAGGACTTTTATGCAGCAACATGCGGTAGGAACGAACTCTGCCGCTTTGCTCAGCTCGGCGCCGCGAGACCAAGGGCGACTCCGCATCTGACGGATGGGAGCATCAGCATGGCCTCGATTGATCGATTGAGAAGGCCTCATCTGAACCCCTGGGCCGGAGACAAGAGCGCATCGTCGTCCGCTCTCAAATCTGTCCCAGCAATTGCCATGCCACGAATGATGTGTTCGAGCCTCATTTACGAAGAGGAAAGCGTGTGCTTTGTGCCGCGCCCCCGGAATGCGTCGGCTTTCGTGTAGAAGTTCGGCCAGCGGTGTCTTAAGGCAGACAGTGCAGAAGATTCCACGCGGAGAGTGATCACCTGGATAAGAAGATTCGTGCCGAGTAGCAGCCGCTGAAGACGCAATCTTGCCAGAGCGCCTCGAAAGTTCCGAATGAGTGACACGCTGTTTGAGATGACGCGCTGCTTTTGTAGGCCGCTGTTGTTCGGGAGAACTTCGCATCCAGGCTGATCGACCTGCTGATGAAGCATCGCGAGGGCGGCATTGATGCTGTTCAGCGGAAGATACGCTCATCGAGCGATCAAATGTCAGCCGCGAACACGCTAGCCTCTGATGTCGGGGACGCCGGCAAGTGAGTGCCGGCAGATCAGGATCGAATGCGGGTCAGAGCAGGGGTTATGGTTTGCCCAGCTGGGCTCATCAGCCGTTCGGCCGACCAGTGTCTCTCCGAGAGACGCCGTCCTCGTACTCACGAATGAATTCGCTGTATCGCGCAGGATCAACGGTCTTCAGTTGGCCAGCGCGCTTGATTTCCAGATCGGCGTCTCGGCGATGACGGTCTTTGATCTTGTTTACCGCAATACCATGTCTTTTAGACGCTGCATCGGCGTTGTCTGCCTGGGTTTCTCCCAGAAGGTCTCCAGTGAAGGAGTCTGCCCGAATGCCTTCGCGAGCGTCCCGAGCTTCTCATCAAGTTCTTCCACGGCGTCGGAAGAGGGTGTCGAACCGTTCGGTTACGCTAGTCTTTTTGGCTACATCCAGGTCGAGTCGCGCGCCAACATTTGTTTCAATGTCTTATTAACTGCCCCGCTGAGTGGCGTAAAGAATGGAAAGAGTACCATGAGAACCAATTCGGGTTTGACATCGATATCCTCTCGACCATCGAGGCGGTGACGTTTTCTAGCAATTGGCGTGCCAATCGATCGCGCATGCCTGGCCACCGACATCAGCTTTTGTCCCTCAGTCGAATGCTCAGGGAACGCTTGCGGTGTAGTCAACTACCAGCTTTGGCAATTAATGGAGAGGGCCGACACATGGCTATGTGTGGTCAATCAACCATCAAGGGAACGGGCCAAAAAAAGAAAGCAGTCCTGCTGCTGGGCACGATAGCGCTAATCGCGCTGGCCGGGCCGGTCTCCGCCGCTGATTTGGCGGAGCAGCCCTCCATCAAAGCCCTCCCAATGGTCGCTCGGATCTACGATTGCAGGGGCTTCTACATCGGCATTGACGGTGGCGGTGGCTCCGCACATCAGTGCTGGGACGTCGTCAACGCCGGCAGCTTGATCTTTGCTCCGCCGCTCGCCATCGGATGCCATAACGCGACAGGAGGCACCGCCGGCGGTCAAGTCGGCTACCGCTGGCAGATAGCGAACTCGGTGTTCGGCCTTGAGGCGCAGGGCATTTCGCGGGCTCCAACGTCAATCTTGCTTTCGCAGGCGTCCAGGATGAATCCAAAATTGATGCATTTGGGTTGTTCACGGGTCAGGTCGGTTACGTCTGGAATAATGTGCTGCTCTATGTGAAGGGGGGCGCTGCGGGCGTCCGCGAGAAATATCGAGTCTCAGAGTTTGCAACTGGGCTGACAATCGATAATGGCAGGGAAACCCGTTGGGGCCGTGCGGTAGGCGCGGGCCTTGAATTCGGCTTCGCTCCGAATGGTCCGTCGGTATTGAGTGCGATCACTTGTTCATGGGCCGTAGGGACGTAGACTTCCTGTTTTTGACAGGAAGTCAGGCATTCCGGCGGGCGATCGTGCAGGGACCGCCCGCATCAGTCAGGATATCGACATCGGTTTAGTCCGTGTAAATTACCGCTTGGGTGACGCGGTCGCGAAGTATTGATCTTCGTCTTTAGAATGCGTTCCATCGCTGGGCAGCTGGGATAGAAGGTGGTGTGTGAAAACGACTGTCCGCACCCGTGCACGAGCAAGCTTCGGTTCGGCAAGAATCATACAGGCTGGAACGCCATCCTGCGTTTAGCACATCCGCCCAATCGTGAGGGGAGAACATGACGGACGCTAGCGCCGTCGAATCGGAAGTGTCGCCCGCCGGAGAAGTCCCAGTTCGTCGGCTGTTGTTTCTCGAGGTGAGCACCAACCGCATTCAAGCCATGAATCCAGATGGTTCCGATCGAAATAGTTATTGTTACGGATTGTCAGCTCCAGACGGAGTCGCAATCGATGTCCACGCTAGTCATAATCAATGTCGATGGTGACGCCAATGCACCACCTTGTCGGGTCACGGCGGTCCACCTCATCGAGGCCTGCCTCGATGAGCGTCTCAATCTTCGAGCCGTCGAGATTGCATGCATAACCCGCATCCCTTCGCGGTCAGACCAGTACAGCTTGCCGCATCTGCGATCGGGCTGGATCTGCTTCGACGTGAAAGTGGCACCGCAGGTAACGATGACTCTTCGAGCTGTTCCATCGATATCGTCGCGCTCGATCGAGCCATCGTTGACGGCGACACCGGACCCCATGCGCCACCAGCTCTACTGGACGCAAAAAGGTCCGGACAATGCCGGTCTAGGCCAAATCTTTCGCGCCAACATCGACATTCCGGACGGCGACGCCCGGCAAATCGCTTCGACATCGAGGTGCTATTCGATGGCTTGCCGGAGCCGATTCACCCTGAGTTAGACCTCGCTAACCGCGTCCTCTATCGGACCGACCGCGGTGACCCTCCGCGCGGCAACACGGTCAATCGCGCGCGCGTCGATCTAAAGACGGAGCCGGAAATTCTCATCACGCACCTGATGGAGGGAATCGGCATCGCACTCGACGTTCCCGGCAATCAGATGTTCGTTACGGAACTCGCCGGTTCGATCTATTCCACCGACCTTGGTGGAAAGAACAAGCACAATCTCCTCTGGTCCCAGGGCAACTTCACGGACATTGCGTATGCAGAAATCTGACCCGCCGAAGGAATGAAATGACCGGAACACGCCGGTTGCGACGAAGTGGCGTCTTCGCCGCCCACTTATCGCACGAGCTGGACAGCTCCGTTTGCGAGCAGCAGAGCGCAGATCGTCGCGGATGACGCCCTGCAGAAGCCAAAAACATGCGTTGAGGCAGTATGCGGCGGCGCCCATGCCAAACGACTCGTCCGGAGCAGACTAAATCCGCTCTTGAATGAGCTAAGCGGTCGATGACAGGAGACGTAGCATGAAGTTTGAGAGCAAAGTGATTGTCACGATTGCTCCGACGGGAGGTGTGGTGAAAAAACCGCAAAACCCACACCTACCGACCTAGCCCAGCGAGATCGCCGAGGATGTGTACCGGTGCTACGATACAGGTGCCTCTATCGTGGCGCTGCATGCGCGCAGGACAAACGACGGCGCAACCTGTAATCCGAAAATCTACCAAGTCATCAATTCTCGGATCCTGAAAAAGTGCTGCATCATCATCAACAACAGCACCGGAGGGGGCGTTGATGGAGACATGGTGCGATCCCTAGAGCCCGGGCTTGACGAGGTTATATTCGAAGAGCGCTTAAAAGGACTCGAGGCCGGCGCCGACATGGCGACGTTTGACGCTCACACTGTTCTGGCCAGCTTTGGCGGACGCGAGATTGTCGTTAACACCTCGCCGACCCGCTGCGACATTATGGCGAAACGGTTCCAAAAGGCGGGCATCAAACTTGAATGGCAATGTTTCTCACTTTCCCACCTCGTCCAAGATCCGATACGCCTCATCAATAAAGGTTTCGATAAGCCGCCCGCAGCTACCCGCAACGACTGAACCGGTGCTCGCCGGTGGCCATGTTCGTGTCGGGCTAGAGGACAATCTCTACCTCGAGCAGGGTACACTAGCCACTAACGTGCGACTGGTCGAAAAGACGGTAAGGATTATCCGTGAACTTAGGTACGAGGCCGCCACCGCAGTAGAGGCTCGGGCGACGCTCGGGCTGACGCCTCGCATATGAGGGATAGTCGCCGCCCATCCATTCGGTGCGTCGCTAGGTTAAATCCTGAGCGCGGGCGCCGCCCGTGGAAGTGTTGTCGATCTTCGATCGGACACTCCGGCCATGGGTTCGATAATATCAGCCCGGTGTCGCAGTGCAGCCCCAAAACTTGGGCGAAATGTGTGGTGAGCCGCGACTTGTTTTAGGAGCGTAACGAATTGTTGGAGTTGGTTGGTGACCAGTGTCATGCCGAGGACAAAGTGATATCTGGATTGGTCGGGAGCGCTGTCGCCAAGAATACGCGGCGGCTCGTGCCGCTTTTGGGCCTCGCTTGTTTCTTCAACAACCTCGACCGTACTAGTGTCGGCATCGCCGCGTTACAGATGAACGACGACATTGGCCTAAGAGCCGAACAATTCGGCTGGGCGCCGGGAGCCTCTTCTTTAGTTACTGCCTGCTGGAAGTGCCCAGCAATATGATGATGTATCGCTTCGGTGCGCGCCGCTGGCTGGCTCTTGTCATGATAACCTGGGGCCTTGCGGCCGCGGCGACGGCGTTCGCCGTCGGACCATACAGCTTCTACGCGATCCGTTTTCCTTTGGGTGTTTTCGAATCAGGCGTGTTCCCGGGGGCATCTGGTACATCTCGATCTGGTTTCCGGCGCGATCGCGAGCCGGCGTCCTCGCCTGGTTCATGGCTACAACACCGATGTCTTCTTTGATCGGCAATCCGCTATCGGCTTCGTTGTTAGGGATGGATGGAGGGTGGCGGCTGGCCGGCTGGCAATGGAGGTTTCTCATCGAAGATCTTCCGGCCTGCCTGCTCGGCCTCCTATGTCTCGTTCTGCTAGCCGACACACCAGACAAAGCAGCGCGGCTGACGCCCCGCGAGCGGGAAGCGCTGCTGGACGAGCTCGCTGGAGAAAAGCACGATAGACTCAGAAAGGATTTCTGGGCTGCGATGGAGGACGTTCGCGTGGTAATGTTGACGGGCATCACTTTCGCCTTCACGATCAGCTCCTATGGGATCGGTATCTGGCTCCCTCTGATTTTAAAGAGCCGCAACTTGAACAACATGCAGGTTGGCTGGCTCTCAGCCATGGCCTATTTCTTCGTGACAATAGGCATGTAGCTCTGGGCGCGCCTTGTTGATTGCAAGAGGCAAAAGATCTCTAATCTGATCGGCGCATTACCGGTCCCGCTGCCGCCGGAGGCATCGCATTTATCAATTCCATCGGTGCCTTTGGCGCCTTCGTCGGCCCTTACATGGTCGGCTTTCTTAAGGACAGAACAGGATCGTTTGAAGCTGGCCTGATCGGAATGGCAATCATTCTAGTTGTTGCAACGTGCACCGCCGGTAATCTCAAACTCCTGGCTATGCATAATGATGACATTCCTGTCTGAGCGCCGAAGTAGAGAACGTTCGGCTTTAAGGTCTGTCCGCAGCGTGGGCGACTCTCGGAGCGGACCTGCTAATGGACATCGCGCCAAATCGGCTTAAGGCGTAACTTGATCCCGACGGTGTGCGCAAAAGGGCCAGGCGCGCGCGTTCGAACCTTGGCCAATGGATACGTCAGCCTCCCTAGAAGTCCAACGACAAGACCGAGCCTGAACAGGTGGGCGATTCAGGCTCGGCAGGGATCGATCTCGAGTTCGATATCAAATCAGCTTTAGAGCGAGCGTCGGCGCTTGATAAAGGCGGGATCAGAAATTAGCATGATGACGTTCTTTCTCTTGCCGCAGGCAGGCCATGTCATTTGCGGTTCTTTGTATTCGAGAGCTTCTCGCCTGCACCGCTCTTGGCCACCTCTCCGCTAGCGGAAGGCAGTTTCGCTTTGTCGCCGCTTGCAAAGGTGAAAGTGTCCGCGCCGGCGCTGATGCCATTCCATGCCACCGGTTCGGCGAGCGAAAGTAGCCAGAGTCCCTGAAATCCCGATGCAGCGTTCAGCTGCCCAGTCCACACCGTCGTCGATCCGCAGCCTACAAAATTCACCGAAAAGCTGATCGCCGCGCCGCTACTGGTCTGCGCGAGCCAGCCCGTCAACGCTCGAGGAGTACCTTCATCGCAGCTATTGCTCGCATTGTTCGTATACGCGCCGGAAATTGCGCCTGTGTTTGGATTATAATTGTCTACCGCTAGGCTTGATCCGTATTGGTTGGTCCAGGTCCAGATCGCTTGCGCCTTTGCCGGCGCCGTGAGGAGTAGGCCTAGGCAGGCCGAACCCATACACCTCGCCAACTTCCACTTTGCTTCGGACATTTACGACTCCATATCACTCCAGTAGCTGAGAGGGACTTCGTTATAGGACTCATCTAAGCAATTTAAACGAGTTATTTTGGCTGATAGCGCTATCAGATTGAATGTGATCGATGCTAAATTTCAGCTCCGTACGGCAGGGTGGTGCGGTCATTCAGACGCGAGCAGGCGATTCGCACCGGTATTGCTTGAGCCGTTGTTAGCTCTCGGGAACGTGCGAATTGTAGGGCATCCGCTAAGGTAACGCGCGGGAGCATGAAACCAACCCGTGCTCCGTCATCGGCCCGGTCGCGATCTGCGGATGAGAAAAATAAGAGGCTGATCGCGTGATCGACTTCCAGCGGGGAACCAACGCACCGCAGTTGCTCGTGCAATGCGGGATCTAGACGACGCCTTGTAAACGGCATAGGTGCCAATGTACTGGCCAACGTCAATTCGAGCCGACTTTCAATTTTCTTGTAATTACTTGGCCAATGCCTAAAGGTGGTCGCAATCGTGCGGGCAGCGAATCATGAGCATCGACCGTGTCTCGAGGTCGCTATCGATCGCGAATTGCTGGGGCAGAAAGGCGTGCACTCACTCATGTGCCGTGCTGCCGATGTATCAACCAGCACGGCGGAGTGAGACATATCGGCCGAGCGACAAGTCACGAAGTCTCATAGCAGGGATCGTTTAGATGACGTTCGTTTGCAAGCTTTCGCTTCGCAATGGCGCGTATCAAGTGCCGAACGACCTCGCAAACTGTTGCGAGGTCATCTGGCGATCGCTCTGCATCAGGTTATTCCCAAGTCAGTGCGCCTCCGTTCTGATATTCGATGACGCGGGTTTCGAAGAAGTTTTTCTCCTTCTTCAGGTCCATCGTCTCCGACATCCAGGGGAACGGGTTATCGACCTCGGCGAATACAGGCGCGAGTCCGATCTGCGCGCAGCGCCGGTTAGCGATGAAGTGCATGTACTGCTCGCACAGAACCGCATTCAGGCCGAGGAACCCCCGCGGCATGGTATCGCGGCCGTAAGCGGCTTCGAGCTCTGTTGCGTCACGAAGCATGCCGCGAACCTCATCCTGTAACGCGGATGTCCACAGGTGCGGGTTTTCGATCTTGATCTGGTTGATGACATCGATGCCGAAATTCAGGTGAATGCTCTCATCGCGCAGGATGTACTGATACTGTTCGGCGATGCCGACCATCTTGTTGCGGCGGCCGAGCGATAGTATCTGAGCGAACCCGGTGTAGAACCACATGCCTTCGAAAACGACGTAGAAGGCAACGAGATCGCGCAGGAAGGCGCGGCCATCGTCCGGCGTGCCGGTCTCGAACGACGGATTGGCGAGGTGCTGCGTGTGTTTGAGCGCCCAAGCCGCCTTGTCGGTGATCGAGGGCACCTCGCGGTACATGTTGAACAGCTCACCCTCATCCAGCCCAAGGCTTTCGACGATGTACTGGAAGGTATGGGTGTGGACTGCCTCCTCGAACGCCTGCCGCAAGAGGTACTGCCGGCACTCAGGGTTGGTGAGGTGGCGATAGATCGCCATCACGATGTTGTTGGCGACAAGCGATTCCGAAGCGGCGAAGAAGCCGAGATTGCGCTTTATCGTGTGCCGCTCGTCCTCCGTCAGCCCGTTGCGCGCCTTCCACAAAGCGATATCAGACTGCATCGAGACTTCGGTCGGCATCCAGTGATTGTTACAAGCAGAGAGATACTTCTCCCAAGCCCATTTGTACTTCAGCGGCAGGAGCTGGTTGACGTCGGCGCGGCAGTTGATCATCTGCTTCTCATCGACCGAGACGCGGCCGCCAGCACGATCGATCGCACCGAGGCCAGTTGGATCGGCCGCCTCAAGCGTGAGCCGGGACTTCGGAGGTAGGGTGGTGAGGCTTGGGACGGCGGGAGGCGCCGCAACGATCGTTTCGCTATTGGACCAATCGAGCATCGTCATCTCCTTACTGGCAGGCGTCGCATTCGGGATCGTTGATATGGCAGGCGTTCATGCCGTCCAAGTCCGGCGCCGCAATGGCGGGGACGACAACCGGCGCGTACGAAATCGCAGCCGAGGCGGACACGGCGTTGAGCTTGCCATCAGTGCCCTTCAGGGTCGATTTCTCGACATGGGTGGCACTGTGGGATCGCAGATAGTACGTGGTTTTCAATCCACGGCGCCACGCCAAGCGGTAAAGTGCGTCTAGTGACTTGCCAGATGGATTGGCGATGTAGAGGTTGAGCGACTGCGACTGGTCGATCCATTTTTGCCGCCGCGCAGCCGCTTCAATCAGCCAGGAACTGTCGACCTCGAAGGCTGTCGCATAGAGATGCTTGAGATCATTGGGCACCCGATCGATCTGGCCGACGCTGCCGTCGAAATATTTTAGGTCGGAGATCATCACGTCATCCCACAGACCGCGAGCCTTGAGATCGCGGACCAGCATCTCGTTCACGACCGTGAAGTCCCCCGACATGTTCGATTTGACGAAGAGGTTTTGATAGTGTGGCTCGATCGACTGCGACACGCCGCAGATGTTGGAGATCGTTGCCGTTGGCGCAATTGCTATCACATTGGAGTTGCGCATGCCGCCAGCGACGACCTTCTTGCGCAGGCGATCCCAGTCCAGGGTCGAGGAGCGATCGACATCGAGTCCGCCGCGGGCATCCTTAAGAAGTTGGATGGAGTCGAGCGGCAAAATACCTTTCGACCAGAGCGAGCCCTCGAAGCTCAGATAGCGTCCGCGTTCGGTTGCGAGATCCGAAGACGCCTCGATGGCGTGATAGGAGATCGCCTCCATGCTGACGTCGGCGAAGGTGACGGCGGCATCCGAGGCGATCTGAATGCGCTGGACCTGAAGCGCCTCCTGGAAGCCCATCAGGCCAAGGCCGACGGGGCGGTGGCGCATGTTGGAACGGCGCGCCTCCGGGATGGTGTAGAAATTGATGTCGATGACGTTGTCGAGCATCCGCACGGCGGTCTTGACCGTCCGCTTCAGCTTGGCCTGATCGATGCCATTGGCACCGACATGCGCGAGCATGTTGATCGAGCCGAGATTGCAGACCGCGACCTCGTCGGCCGAGGTGTTCAGCGTGATCTCGGTGCAGAGGTTCGAGGAATGGATCACGCCCATGTGCCGCTGCGGCGAGCGCAGATTGCAGGGATCCTTGAAGGTGATCCAGGGATGGCCGGTCTCGAACAGCATAGTCAGCATGCGGCGCCAGAGGTCGGTCGCACGCACGGTCTTGAACACGCGGATGGTGCCGGCCTTCGCTTTGGCCTCATACGCCTCGTAGGCGGTCTTGAAGGCCGTGCCGTAAAGATCGTGCAGATCGGGCGTCTCGTCCGGCGAGAACAGCGTCCATTCGCCGTCGGCGTCGACGCGCTGCATAAACAGGTCGGGAACCCAGTTGGCGGTGTTCATGTCATGTGTGCGGCGGCGGTCGTCGCCGGTGTTCTTGCGCAGATCGAGGAACTCCTCGATGTCGACGTGCCAAGTCTCAAGGTAAGCGCAAACCGCGCCCTTGCGCTTGCCGCCCTGGTTAACGGCGATCGCGGTGTCGTTGGCGACTTTCAGGAACGGGATGATGCCCTGGCTCTCGCCATTGGTGCCCTTGATGTGGGCGCCGAGGCCGCGCACAGGGGTCCAATCGTTGCCGAGGCCGCCGGAATATTTGGCGAGCAGCGCGTTGTCCTTGACCGACTTGAAGATGCCGTCGAGATCGTCCGACACCGTGGTGAGGAAGCAGGACGAGAGCTGCGGGCGCAGCGTGCCCGAATTGAACAGGGTCGGCGTCGAGGCCATGAAGTCGAACGACGACAGCAAATCGTAGAACTCGATCGCCTTGGCTTCGCGGTCGATCTCGCGGACGGCGAGACCCATCGCAACGCGCATGAAGAACGCCTGCGGCAGCTCGATGCGCTTGCCGTGCTCGTGCAGGAAGTAGCGGTCGTAGAGCGTCTGGAGCCCGAGGAACTGGAAGTTCAAATCGCGCTCGGGCTTCAGCGCGGCAGCGATGCGCGACAGATCGAAACGGGACAGCTCGGGATCGAGCAGCTCGGCGGCGATGCCCACCTTCACGTAGGCCGGAAAATATTCGGCATAGCGGGTTGCCATGTCGGCCTGCGAGGCCGAGGTTGGAACGCCGTGGACATGCGACAGCACTTCGCCGCGGAGCTTGTCGAGCAGCAGGCGTGCGCTGACATAGGCGTAGTTCGGCTCCTGCTCGACCAGCGTGCGCGCGGCCATGATCGAGGCCAGCGCCAGTTCGTCCTGGCTGATGCCGTCGTAGAGATTGCGGGTGGTCTCAGTCAGCACGGGCGCGGCGGAGACACCGTCGAGGCCGGCACAAGCTTCGCCGATGATCAAGGCGAGACGCTTGTTGTCGAGGCCGACGCGGGAGCCGTCGGCGAGCGTGACGTGGAGCTCGGGTGCGGTGGCCGTCTTGGCTTCCGCAGCGACCTCCTCCGCACGCTGGCGCGAGCGTTCCTCGCGGTAGAGCACGTAGGCGCGCGCGACCTTGTGGTGCTCGCTGCGCATCAAAGCGAGCTCGACCTGGTCCTGCACATCCTCGATATGGAAGGTGCGTCCCTCGCCTGCCCGGCGCATCAGCGCGGTGACGACTTCGGACGTGAGCTGCTCGACGCTCTCATGGACGCGGCGCGAGGCGACCGCGCTGGTGCCTTCCACGGCCAGGAAGGCCTTGGTCATGGCCACCGCGATCTTTGCGGAATCGAATGGCGAGACCTTGCCGTTGCGGCGGATGATCTGCATGGACGGCTCGCTGGAAGCAGCCGCAAGTGACTGTGGACGGAAGTGGATGATGGGTGCGGATGCGGTGTCCGCGTCATGTAGGTTCAGTGACATCAATAGGCCCCGTGATGCGTGTTGTGTTTGAACGGGGCTGTAGGCAAGGGCGCTGCAAAAAACGCCGGCACTGGAGGTGCCGAACAGTGCATGCAAGCGACCGCCGGGACACCCCGCCCGTGGACGTTCTGATCATCACGGCAGGTCTCCTGGCTCGCAGGTCGTTGCACTTCCTGTCTTCCCGGTGCAGTCGCCCCAGTGACGTCGTTCGGAAGCAGCTCGCTGCTGACAGTTGCGGGGGCAGCGCCGGAATTCCGCGCGCAAGGCGCAGTTCACCGGCTTCCCTCTTAGCCACTGGATCTTGCAATCAAGTGGACCGCGATGCCAATATGTAGTGACGTTCGGGACGGGCTGTCAACAGCTGATGAACGTACCGGCGCGGATTTGCATGTGGAGTGCTGAAATTTCATTGGCTTCTGCTTCTGACCTCTCTTGATTCCGCTCGTTGTCATCGACACCGAGAGAGCGGCCAGGCTTGCGCAGCCGCGTTAGATGTCGCAATCCAGACAATGTGTTGCGACTTCGACGAGTTGTGAGCAATGCCGCTTCACAAGACTGTCGTGTTTTTCCGGTGATGACCGGTGAGATGGGACGAGTCACTTTGTTTATGCAGTGGTACGACGCTTGCTTAAGATCGTCAGACGATGTGTTCACGTACAGGTCCGCGGTGATTTCGGGAGGCGATGCAATACGCTCGACCAATTCGTCGCTCGAGCCGTTCGCAGGTTCGATCGCCGTTGCGATCAGAGCACGCCGCGCGGTCGCTGGCGCAACGCGCATTCGGCGCAGAACTTCGTCGATGGGCTTGCCATCGACCACGTCGAAGCGGAGACTTCGCCAGCGTATCGGCGAGCGCCGGCAACTGTTGGGTAGTCGGGTATATAGATCGCGATTGTCGGAAAAATTCGATCGGACGCGCTTCTCGAGCGCATCTTGCACTTCTTTCCTCGACATGATCGCATCGATGGTTTTCGGGCAGAAATCGTCTCCCGGCTCTAAGATTTCGGCGCGCTTGGTTGCCAATACCCCGAGTACGTTGGGAGACAGATCGGAGCGGACAACAGCCTTACTATGCCGGCAACGAACCGGTCTTCGGTCACATCGGGTACGCCCGATCGGGCGAGCAATGGCGTTGTGCTACAGACGGCAATCAACAGGGCACAAGATACGGCAAGCACAGCGCGGCGGATCTCGTGTCCCCCGCTAATGCTAGAGCGAGCCGTTTGACTGGTGCGTGGCAGAATTCGAACCCATTGGCCAAAAACGCTTCCCGATCACCCTAAGTTCGGGCGATTTCAGATTGGCTCAAAAACCAACTGTAGTGCAACTATAGCGCGAAGTATTAGACAGTTAAAACCATTCCTTACTGCGGCCGTCAGGCTCCACATGTACCGGCTGGGCGCTAAGGCGATAGGAACATGTGAGGAGCGCTACCCTGTGGGACGGTCGCTTCTGGTTGAGCTCTGCAAAGCGATCGTCAGGCGGCGAACCCTCGACGCTACCCTGTATTGTCGTACGTTCTCTACTGGAGACCAGGCGCCTCAGTCTTTGGAAATGCTAGCTAAGTAATTGATATTGCTAGAGGTGAATTCGGCTATTTTTTCCCAATGCGCTTTGAAATCGTTGGATATTCAAGCTGATTTTGATTCCGCTGTTCCCAATGTCTCCGGCGCCAACTGTTGGCGCCTAAATTGAGATTAGGTTCTTCGGTTGGCTTCGGTGCTTGTTGGGAGACTGCGTTTTTGGATAAGCGTGTCTGGGTGACGTTTGTCGCGAGGCGAGTGACCTGCCTCATGCGAAAGATCGAAGGAAATAAAGTAGGATTGGGTCGTGTGGGGAAAGGCGGTAGCGCTCTCCCGCTACCAAATTCCCGATAAATCCATGAAAATACTCGTCTCGCCTGTTCGCCCCTGCGCGCGAACGAGCTCTCTATGTGATGTTCTCGGTGGAGCAAATTCGCGCGGAAGCTCGCGGCGGCAACTCCCGCTTTTGCAGTCAAAGGCGAGCTTGGGGTGTCGTTGCGGGATGATCGCTCATCTGCTTCGTCGCCCGTGCGGCGGCCTGACGGAGTGAAGGCCTGGGCGTAGACGATCAGTTTCGCTGGGCAGTCCAATACCCGGAGCAACGCGACGAGCCGGAATAGCCGCTCCACTTTCCCCGGCCTTTCGTGCCGAACAATCGGCCGGAGCCGGATGCGTATTTGTCCTGGACGGTGACGGAGGCGCGAACTGCTCCGGACTTCGCAACGTAGCCCCTGAACCTGACGAGGTTCGGGTGGGTCACGACGCCATTCGCGACGTTGACCGTAAAATTATAGGATGCGTCGCATCCTCCAGCCTGCGTGACGAAGACGAGATCCCACCAGCCATCGTAGGGCGATCGGGCTTGCGCCGGCGGCGCCAGAGCGATCATGCTGCCGATGGCGATGGCACTCAGGCTGACGATCTTCATGCTCATCTCCTCAAAGCTCGAGCGGGGTCGATATTTGACCAGCCATTGCCGCCGCTCTCAGCCGCCGCATCTGCTGGCGATAGCGGTATTGAACGCCTCAATTTCGGAATCGAGCGCGGCAAGGTCGCGCTGGCGGTCGTTGCTGCGAATGCAGCCCGCGGCTGCCTGGCGCGTCGTCACGGATTCATAGAAAGAAGCGGCGAATGCGCGGCAGGCTTTCTCGTTTTCGGAGGCGCCTGCCGGGTGATTGCGGACGGTTGCCCAGTGCGCGCGCGATGCTGCGATGTCCGATGTCGAGACGCAATCCGAGGCGAGAGCCGGAAGCGATATCGCATTGATCGCGAGCGATGCGAGGAGAAGCGCTGGTCTTGGCATCGTGCTGGCTCCCTGGTGGCGTGGACGTTGGCACGACGATGAGCGTCCCCGCCGAATACGCTCGTGAGTGGTACTGCCTAGATTTGAATGCGCTTGCCGAAATGGAAGACCGTCCGGCCAAGCGGTCGTGCGAACACGAAACCCAGGGGATCGCGGAGCGCGAGGCCCGTTCATAGCTCGACCGGGAACGCGACCGCCAATCGGCGCTGCCGGGACCCGGGCCGCGCAAACCTGACCGGTCGCTTGTGATTGGAGAAGAACCAATGCGCTCCATTGTTGCACTATCGCTCTTGCTCGCTCTCGGGGCTTCGGCGAACGCGGCCCAAAGAGGACGCCATTTCGATCCGCGCGCCCTTGCGGGCTCGCCCAACGCGGCGGCGAGCCCAGTCTACATCGCGCCGGGAGGGGAAAGGATCTATCGCGACCCATCCGCTCCAGGGGGCTTTCGGACCGATCACGACGACCCGCCGTCGCCCAATGACCCTTCGAGGCTGGGCGGCGGTTGATTTCGGCGAGCGACAACGGTGTCGCCATCGCCAACCGCACGCTTAATTGCGCCGAGCGGTCCAATTTGCGCGCAGCCTCACGCGAGCTCGCCCGTCACGAATTGCGCGCGGCCAAGGCCGAACGACCAGTCGGCATCGCCGTTCTCGACGAACGACACGATGATGTCCGAGCTGTCGAGACCGCAGGCGTCCTTCAGCTTCCGGCACAGCAGCTCGTAGAACCGCAGCTTGTCGTCCTCGCGCCTGGTCCGTGAGCGGACCTCGACCAGCACGACCTTGCCGGTGCGCGCGATGCCGAGGCCGGTATCGAGGGCGATCATCCGGCCCGGACGATATTCCGAGACGAGCTGGTAGCGGTCGCCCTCGGGCACGTGGAACGCGGCGACCACCGCTTCATGCGCCGCGTCGAGCAGTGTCTTGATCTCGGCATCGGTGCGGCCTTCGAACATGTTGAATCGGAGCAGCGGCATCTGGTTGTCCTTTCTCTGGTTGCGCGCGATCTGCAGGCTTGACCCGCATCATCTATGGCTCATAAAATTGCACATCAATGAACGACAATTAGCCTCCATTGTGCATGAAGTGTCGCTCTGGAAAACGTGGTCCGAAAGGGTGCCGTCGATGGATTGGGAGCGGGTCAGGATATTTCTGGAGGTCGCGCGCGCCGGGCAGATCCTCAAGGCGTCGAAGAACCTCCGCCTGAACCACACCACGGTTGCGCGTCAGGTGACCGCGCTGGAGAAGAGCCTGAAGGCCAAGCTGCTCGAGCGGCACACCGCCGGCTGCACGCTGACCGCCGCCGGCGAGTCCCTGGTCCAGGCGGCCGAGCGCGCGGAAAGCGAGTTTCTGAAAGTCGGCGCCAGCATCGGCGGCAGCGCGGACACCATCAGCGGCACGGTGCGCGTCGGCGCGCCTGACGGCCTTGGCAATTTCTTTCTCGCCGAGCATCTCGGCGCCTTGGCCGCGCGCCATCCGGGCCTGATCATCCAGCTCATCCCGCTGCCGCGCACCTTCTCGCTGTCGCGCCGCGAGGCGGATATCGCGATCACCTTGGACCGGCCGAAGCAGGGCCGGCTCATCCTGTCCAAGCTCACCGACTACAGCCTCAGCGTCTACGCCTCGCAGGATTATCTGGAGCGCGAGGGCGGAATCGAGGCGCAGGCCGATCTCGCCGGCCGCCTGTTCGTCACCCACATCGAGGACTTCGCCTACAGCCGCGCGCTCGATTATGCGGCCGCCCTCGGCCGCCTGATGTCCCGCCGCTACGAATGCGGCAGCATCGTCGCGCAGATCGAGGCGGTCCGCGCCGGACACGGCATCGGCATCCTGCATGACTACGCCGCCAGCCGTTACCCCGAACTCCGCCGCCTGCTGCCCGAGGTGCGTTTCGTGCGGAGCTACTGGCTGACGTCACACCCCGACACGCACGGAACGCGAAGAGTGCAGGAAGTGCACCGGTTCATCGCGTCGTCGGTGAAGGCGGCGCGCGGCGCGTTCGAGCTGGGGTGAGGGTTTGGGGTTCCGTAGGATGGGTAGAGCACTTGCGAAACCCATCATGCTTCACGTCGGGTAGTATTGATGGGTTTCGCTTCGCTCTACCCATCCTACGAGGGCACCGTCGTTCGGGGAGAGCGATGTGGTGCGGCAAACGCAACCGGCGCAAGGGCATCGATGGCATCGCCCGTTCGCTTCCCCGCAATACAGAAAAAAGCCGCCGGGTTCTTCACCCCAGCGGCTCCGAAAGAGTCCGTAGCTGTTGATGGTCTCCGCAGCCTCGTGCGTACCGCCGTTACCTTGTTTGCGGCCATGCCTGGTCTTTGTAGGCGAGGGCATATGATTCTGCTGTGATCTGAAACACACAGTGGAAAATGATGTCTTCCGGCGGGTTTCGCTCGCGCTCTACCCTCCTGCGGACCGATGTCCCGCCGCTGTCACAGAAATCGCGCATCCTGGAGCTTGGCGAACAGCGCTGCAAAGTCCCTGGTCCGAGCCAATTCCAACATAGCTCGCGCAACAATCTTGCACCCTGATGAGATCAGTAGCAGACTCGGTGCGCTGCAGTCGCGGGATGTCGCGACCATTATGCGTCTCATTCTCTGATCGGACGGTCATAGGAGAATCGACACATGCCGGACAATTCCGAAAAAGGTCCCGATCGCCGCAACTTCTTGATTGCATCTATCGCCACCGCTGGCGCCTCGGCCGCCTTCGCTGTCAACGCTAACGCTGCTGCGCCGGCTACGCCGGGGAGGACCGTCTATACCGGCGATGTGATCCAGGGGAAGAAGGTCATCAGCGCGCTGGACGTCAACGACCTTGAGCCCGGGCAGAAGCATCTCTTCTATTTTCAGGGCGTGCAGATGCCTACGGGCAAACACTGGAATGTGTCGGTGGTGGTCGCGAAGGGGGTAAGGCCAGGCAAGCGTGCCCTTCTGACCAGTGGTGTGCACGGCGACGAGATGAGCTCGATCCATACGGTCATGACCGTGATGAACCAGCTCGACCCCAAAAGTATGTCGGGTACGGTGATGGCGGTCACCGATGTGTCTCGCCCCGCCCTGGAAAGCATGCAGCGGCGATGGCCCAACGTGGGGTTGGGTGCCGACCTCGTAGACATCAACCGAGTATGGCCGGGAGACGAAAACGGCCCCACCCCGACCAGCCGACATGCGGGGTTGCTGTTCAATCGTCTGTTGCGGCCGAACGCCGACTTCGCCATCGATTTCCACACCGGAGCAACCGGCTTTAGTGCCAGTGCCTTCAATCTCGGCGATATGAATATTCCGGAGGTCAAGGCGATGCTGGAACTCTTTCCCGTTGCCCAGATCTTCAATAATCCGGTGTATCCGGTTGTTCTCCATAATGCTCTGATCGACGTGGGAATTCCTGCGATCTGCACAGAGATTGGCCCCGCTCGGGTACTCTCTCCTGATATGATCGATCTGTTCGTTGAGGGTACGATGAACGTACTCAAACACCACGGTATCGTATCCGGCCCGATGGGCAAAACCGGCAAGGACGTGACGGTTTTCATTGGCAACAGCGGCTTCCCGATTATTGCGACCGAAGCCGGCTTCGTCGAACCTCTGGTTAAGCTTCACGACAGGGTCAGCCCTGGGCAGAAGGTCGCTGTACAGCGCAACAGCTTTGGCGAGATTGTTGCCGAATACACGAGCAGCGTCACGGGGGAGGTCTTTGCACTGCGTACTGACGTGACATCCGAGCCCGGCAATCCTCTGCTGTTTATTCTTTTCGAGAAGCCGACGCGGGAGGGCATGGAGTCTTATCCCGAGTAGTTCGCTCGAATACGTTTCAGAACGAATGTAACGCCTATGACCGGGCCGTCTTTCCCGTCGGGCAAAACACCCGCGCGCCCGTCAACCCCTCCCCACAAAAATATTCCACTTTACCGAAATTCGGATTTGTCGTATGTGTCGCCCATCCCGGCTCATCCTTGAGGGGCGATCATGAGGTCGTCGTTTTCGCGAGCCGGGCTTGCGGTGGACGCGGCAGTGTCGGGCGCGAGTGGTCTGGGGCAGGGCGGATTGCTCTCCGTGAGCCCTCGGTATCGCGCGGACGAACGACGCTGACAGGCTCGTCTCGCCAAGGGAGCGGCGGCAACGTGCACAACGTCGTCGAATCCCGCGGCGAAAAAGGCGGGCCGCGCGTGCGGCAAAACCGTGTGGTCCTGGCCGTCGTTGCTACGGTCAAGCTCTTGCGGAGGCGGTGATCGCGTCAACCGGCGCGGCGCCGGTGAATTCCGTGGGGGCGAGGGAGGCCAGAGGGAACTCGGCTCCCGGGAGAGCGCGGCATAAGCCGTCCGACCATCGCGCAGGGAAGGCCGAGTGATTGGCACCACCTGTATGCTGCTGTGCGGTTCTTTTGCGCTACCTTTCGCGCAGCGGACCGTGGGTGCGAGGTCGGCACCCGGCCTTCCCTGCGCCCTCTTGGCTTTGAGGGTGGAGTGACGAGGCAAAGCTCGGGCGAATTGGGCCGCGAGAATGCGAAGCCGTGTTGCCACGCAATGTATCGCGAAAGCCGCGCATGCGAACCAGCGCGGTGCGATCGGCCGACCCTGGAGGTGTGGCCCGGACCGATCGACACCGTGCATGCTCGTCTAGCTGCAGCTCAGCGGCAGCGGCTGGTAGGGATGATAGGCGTACCAGTCGTAGCAATCCGGATAGGCGCCGTAGAGTCCATATCCGGCGTGGTGGTGGCCGAAGCTGTGAAACGCGTGCTGGCGCAGGCCGCCGACATGACCGCCGAACCCGAGATGCTCGCCGCCGAAGTGCTCGCCGCCAAAATGCCCGCCACCGAAGTGCCCGCCGCCGAACCCGCCGGCATGGCCCATGCCGCCGAAATGCCCGCCGCCGCCAAAGCCCATATGGCCGCCACCGCCGAAGCCGCCGCCGTGGCCGCCGCCACCGCCGCCATGTGCTTCGGCCGTTCCGACAGCCAGTGTGGAAGCCAGCGCCGCTGTCGCCAGAATGATCAATGCTCGTTTCATGAGGGACTCCTTTCGTGTCCGGATGCGCGGCGGCCGATGCGTTCGCTTGCGTCTCGTGCTGCCGGCAAGCCCTATCGTGAAAACAGATAGGAAGCGCGCGCATCGCTCCCACTGAATTCGATGTCAGGCGCGAGGGCCCGGCGCATCGGCGACATGATCCGGCCGCGCGCCGATGCACGTCCCCAAACGCAAGCGGGCCCGAACAAACGGGCCCGCCTGCATCATTGAATGGCAGCGACCGGGTGAGGCACCGGCCGCGACGTCATCGGGATCAGAAGCTGCCGGTGCCCGGCTCGCAGGGAACGTTGTTGCCGGTCCACGGTGCCGTCGCGAACGCGCCGACACGCGGGGCCGGAACGCAGGCGCGCTCGCCCTGATAGCCGAAGCCCTCGGATGCGGCCGGTTCGGCCTGCATGGTGGACGAATGCGTAACGGCATGGCTGGTGCGCGCCATGACGGGTCCCCCGAGCATGGCGACAGCGATCAGTCCGGTCGACAACACCTTGAGAGTGGTCATTGGAAGTCTCCTTGTGTGACAGCAGCCAGTCCAGGCCGGCCTGCGCGACAAGTGCGGACGACCCTGCAGGAACAAAACGCACGAAACGCTCACCCGCCTTCAACGGCGCGTGATGCCGGCGTTGCCGGCAAGCACGATCGTGCAATCAGGCAACGCATGCGAGGCCGGCGCGTAACGACAGCGTGTCCCGGGGCATATATGCGGGAGCGTCCTGCTGCATGGAGATGAGAGATGACCCCGGCGACAGCCCATTCGATTTCCCGCGCGCCGTCGCCGGCCGTGGCCGTGCGCATGGATTCCCTGACACGCTATTTAATGGTGATCGGTTCGCCGCGGGATTATCTCCGTGGAGAGCCGGCGGCGCGTCGTATGGCGGTGCTGCCCCGCATGTTCGGTCCGGACGGGCATTGAACATGTCGTCGCGGACCAGTGACCCCATGTCGCGCCGTCGGCCCCAACGTCTCGCAGCACGTGGGACCAGCACCATGACGCGCATTCTCCTGATCGAGGACGATACCGAGACCGCGGACGCGATCGTGTCCGAGCTCACCGAGCGCGGCTTCGAGGTGCGATGGGCGCCCGACGGCATCGGCGGCCTCGACCGCGCGCGCGAGTCTTCGCCCGATGCCCTGATCGTCGATCGCATGCTGCCCGGCATGGACGGGCTCACCGTCATCGAGGCCCTGCGCAAGGACCAGGTCAGAACGCCGGTGCTGGTGCTGAGTGCGCTCGGCGCGGTCGATGACCGGGTGCGCGGCTTGCGCGTCGGCGGCGACGACTATCTCACAAAACCGTTCGCGCTGGTCGAGCTCGTCGCGCGGGTGGAGGCGCTGCTGCGCCGTCCGTTCGACAGCCGCGAGACCACGCTGCAGGCCGGCCCGCTGGAGCTCGACCTGATCGAGCGTACCGCGCGGCGCGGCGAGCGCGAGATCGACCTCTTGCCGCGCGAATTCCGCCTGCTCGAATACATGATGCGCCGGAGCGACCAGCTGCTGACGCGCGCGATGCTGCTCGAGGAGGTCTGGAACTACAAATTCGTGCCGGCGACCACCAATCTCATCGACGTGCACATGGGCCGCCTCCGGCACAAGGTCGACGGTCCCGGCGAGACCCAGCTCATCCACAACGTTCGCGGCTCGGGATTCATCCTGCGCGTGCGCTGAACAAAGCCCGGCGGACCGATGCGCCAGATCGAGTTCATTCGTTCGAACACGTTCCTGTGGACCGCCGCGGTGGCGGCCACGCTGGCGTTGTTCGTCGCCGGCCTGTTCGCCTTCATCTACTGGAAGATCGACGACTATCTGATCATGCGGTCCGACCGCATGATCGCAACGCAGCTCAACTTCCTGGCCGAGCTGCCGCCCGGGCGCCTCAATGACGCGATCTCCGATCATCTCAAGCAGGATTCCCGAGGCGTGCAATATGCCGGCCTGTTCGATGCCGCAGGCTCCCGGCTCGCCGGCAACATCGCGCGGTTGCCGCCGCAGCTCGATCCGGGCGGGCCGGTGCGGAGCGTGCGGCTCGCCCGGGTCGCGGCGCCCACGGTTCACGAGGCGACCGTCAAGGCCGCGGCGAGGCGCCTCGGCGACGGCCATATCCTCGTGATGGGCAGGCACGTCGACGAGACGCGCGAGATATCCACGGTCGTCGGGCAGGCGCTGCTGCTCGGCCTGCTGCCGGCATTCTGCCTCTGCCTGCTGGCCGGAGCCTGGCTCAGCATCCGCGCGGAGCGGCGCGTCGAGCAGGTGAACCAGCGCGTTCAGCGCATCGTGGCCGGGGATCTGCGCGAGCGATTGCCGCAGAGCGATGCGGACGATCCGTTCGCGCGGCTGGCCGGCATCGTCAACGGCATGCTCGACGAGATGGAGACCACGATCAATGCGCTCGCCGGTGTCGGCAACGACATCGCCCATGATCTCAGGACGCCGCTGACGCGGGTTCGCCTGGCGCTGGAGCGCGGGCGCACGCACGCGGCCACGCTGGAGGACCTTCAGGAGGTCGCGGACAAGGCCATCGGCGGCATCGACCAGGCGCTCGCGATCATCACCGCGCTGCTGCGCCTCGCCGAAATCGAGAGCAACAGCCGCACCGCCGGTTTCGGCGACGTCGCGCTCGACGAGATCCTGCGGCAGGTGTGCGACGTCTATGAGCCGATCGCCGAGGACAAGGACGTCGCGCTTCGCGTCGCCATCGACCGCAAGGCGGAGGTACGGGGCGACCGCGACCTGCTGTTCGAGGCGATCGCCAATCTCGTCGACAACGCCGTCAAGTTCACCCCGCGCGGCGGACGGGTGACGCTCGAGCTGATGTCGGACGGCAAGGCTGTCCGCGTGCGCGTGAGCGATACCGGGCCCGGCATCGGCGAGAGCGAGCGCGAGGCAGTGCTGCGGCGCTTCTATCGCTCCGACAAGATGCGCAATACGCCGGGCGTGGGACTGGGGCTGAGCCTCGTCGCCGCCATCGTCAAGCTGCATGGCTTCCGCCTGACCATTTGCCCCGGGCCCGGCGGGCGCGTGGAGATCCTCGCCCCCGCGCGAGCGGTCGCGTGCAACGCCGCGCCATCCGATCCCGCGCGCGAGCGTCACGAATCCCTCGCGCCGCTGTGACCGCGAGCGGCGTGCGCGCTGCGTGCGAAGCGGAAATAAGGCCGCGATCTCTGAAAGCTATTTCAGGCTTGTTAAGTGCAATTTACTGGCGCCGTCAGTCGGAGGCCTCTTACGCTCCGTTCGCCGGTTCGAATGTGGGAGCAAGAGATGTCAACGCGCCACGCAAGTGTGACCAGGACCGATATCGCCGTGCCGGCCAGCCGGACGGCTGTCGGTGCAGTGAGTGCATATTCCTCGATCATCGGCCGCTACGACATGCTCGAGCGCGAGCAGGAGCAGCAGCTGGCGCGCCGCTGGCAGGAGACGCGCGACGGCGAGGCCGCGAACACGCTGGTCACGAGCCATCTCCGCCTCGCCGCCAAGGTCGCGCGCAGCTACCGGGGATACGGCCTGCCGTTCGCCGATCTCATGGCCGAGGCCAATCTCGGGCTCGTGATCGCCGCCTCGCGGTTCGAGCCCGGCCACAATTCGCGGTTCTCCACCTATGCGACCTGGTGGATCAAGGCCGCCATTCACGAATACATCCTGCGCTCCTGGTCGCTGGTCCGGATCGGTACGACCGCAGCCCAGAAGAAGCTGTTTTTCCGCCTCCGCGGCGAGATGAGAAAGACTGCCGGCGGCGCGGCGGCGGCGCTGACGCCCGAGACTGCCGAGGCGATTGCCGTCAGGCTCGAAGTCTCCACACGCGACGTGCTCGAGATGGATTGCCGCCTGCGCGGCGACCTGTCGCTGAATGCGCGGGTTGGCGGCGACGAGCAGGGCGCCGAGTGGGAGGCGCTGCTCGTGGACGAGTCCAGCGACGCCGAAACCGTCCTTGCGGATCAGGACCAGACGGAACGCCGGAGCGGCGCCCTGCGCGCCGCACTCGAGGTCCTCACGGGGCGCGAGCGGCGCGTGCTGGAGGCAAGGCGGCTCGCGGAGCACCCGCCGACACTCGACCAGCTCGCCCGCGAACTGTCGATCTCGAGCGAGCGCGTCCGGCAGATCGAGATCCGCGCCTTCGCGAAGGTCCGCCGGGCCGCCATCCGGGCCACGCAGGAGCGCGCAATAGCTTCCGATGAACAGCGGCGCCTCTCGCCGCCGTTGCGAGGCGAGCGGCCGGCTCGCAGCGATGCTGAACTCGTTTTCAGTTGAACGCTCGCGCAGCACCGCCACCTGACCACAGATCTCGCGCAACCTGCTTCAGGCAGTCGTCATCATGGGAATTGTCCGTTTCGCGCTCCGCTTTCCGCACACGTTCTATGTGCTCGCGGCGCTGGTCATGTTTCTCGGCGGCATCGCGGTCTGGTCGATGCCCACGGACATCTTTCCCGAGATCCGCATCCCCGTCGTCACGGTGATCTGGAGCTATACCGGCCTGTCGACGCCGGAGATGGAGCAGCGCGTCAGCACGTACAGCCAGTACTCGATCAGCGCCAATGTCAGCGGCATCAAGAACATCGAGGCGCAGACGCTCAACGGCCTGTCGGTGCAGAAGATCTACTTCCAGCCGGACGTCAATCTCGATCTCGCGATCTCGCAGATCGTCTCGGCAACGAATGCCATCCGCGCACTGATGCCGCCGGGCATCCAGCCGCCCGTCATCGTGCAGTTCAATGCCTCGAGCGTGCCGGTGCTGCAGCTCAGCCTCGAGTCCAACAAGCTGAACGAGCAGCAATTGTACGATTTCGGCATCTACCGGATCCGGCAGCAGCTGGCCCCCGTTCCGGGCGTGACGTTGCCGACGCCCGCGGGCGGCAAGTACCGGCAGATCATGGTGGACATCGATCCCAACAAGCTGCTGTCGCGCGGATTGACGCCGCTCGACATCGTCAATGCCGTGAACACCCAGAACCTGACGCTGCCGACCGGCACGGCGAAAATCGGCGACACCCAGTACACCATCCGGACCAACGCGACGCCGGCCACGATCAAGGATCTCAACGATATCCCGGTCAAGTTCGCCAACGGCGCGACCATCCAGCTGAAGGATGTCGCCCAGGTGCGCGACGGATCGCAGGTCCAGCAGAACATCGTGCGCGAGGACGGCCACCGCGCGGTCCTGCTCAGCGTGATCAAGAACGGCAACGCCTCGACGCTCGCCGTCGTCAACGGCGTCAAGCATGCCCTGGCGTCGATCCGGGCGTCGGCCCCGGCGGGCTTGAAGATCAGCGAGCTGTTCGACCAGTCGGTCTTCGTCACCCATTCGGTCGACGGCGTGCTGCGCGAGGGCGCGATCGCGGCGGGCCTCACGGCGCTGATGATCCTGGTCTTCCTGGGATCGTGGCGCTCGACGCTCGTGGTCCTGATCTCCATCCCGCTCGCGATGCTGTCTTCGCTCATCGTCCTGCATTTCCTCGGCGAGACCCTCAACACCATGACGCTGGGCGGGCTCGCGCTCGCGGTCGGCATCCTGGTCGACGATTCCACGGTGACGATCGAGAACACGCATCGGCTATGGACCGAGGAGGGGATGCCGCTGTCGGAGGCGACGCTGCACGGCGCGGCCGAGATCGCGGTGCCGACGCTGGTCTCCACGCTCGCAATCAGCTGCGTCTTCACTTCCGTCGTATTCCTGCAAGGTCCGGCCAAATACCTGTTCACGCCGCTTGGCCTCGCCGTGGTGTTCGCGATGCTGGCCTCTTACGTGCTGTCGCGAACCCTTACGCCGATCACGATCGGCCTGTTGCTGAAGAGCGAGCGGCGCCATGGCGAGGGCGGGGCCCCGACCGGCGTGTTTTCGCGTGCCTCCGCCGCGTTCGAGCGCGCCTTCGAGCGGCTGCGCAACGGCTATTCCGGGCTCCTGGTGCTTCTGCTCCGGCGGCGCAGCATCGTGCCGGTCGTGGCCGTGCTGGTGCTGGCTCTCGGCGGCGTCATGTTCCACTATGTGGGCCGGGACTTCTATCCCCTGATCGACGGCGGTGAGATCCAGCTTCATGTCCGCGCGCCCGCCGGCACCCGCATCGAGCGCACCGAGGCGATCTTCCAGGCGGTCGAGGACAAGATCCGCGAGGTCATTCCGGACCGCGATCGCGGGCTGATCGTCGACAATATTGGATTGCCCGCGCGCCCCTACAATCTGGCGTTCACCGACGGTTCGACGATCGGCGTGAACGACGGCACGATCCTCGTCTCGCTCAAGGACGGCCACAAGCCGACCGCGGACTACGTCAAGAAGCTGCGCGAGGTCCTGCCGAAGGCATTCCCCGAGGATACCTTCTACTTCCAGGCGGCCGATATCGTCACCCAGATCCTGAATTTCGGCCTGCCGGCGCAGATCGACGTCCGGACCGTCGGCTACGGCACCAACAATCTGTCGGTGGCGAAGGAGCTGCAGACGAAACTGGCGGCCATTCCCGGGGTGGTCGATGCGCATCTCCAGCAGGAGGTCGACGCGCCGGCCTTCTATGCCGACATCGACCGGACCCGGGCCGCGCAACTCGGACTCAATGCCAGCACGGTCGCGACCAACATCAATGTCAGCCTCAGCTCGTCCGCCCAGGTCTCGCCGAACTTCTGGACCGATCCGACGTCGGGCATTCCCTATTACCTCGCCGTGCAGACGCCGGAGTACCGCGCCAATTCGCTCAACGCGCTGGGGAACACGCCGGTGTCGGCTTCGTTGGCCGCAAGCGGACAGACGGTGCCCGGCCTGCTCAGCAATGTCGCGACCTTCAAGCGCGGGACCGTGCCGACCAATCTGAACCAGGCCAATGTCCAGCCGGTATATGACGTCTATGCGAGCGTTCAGGGGCGCGATCTCGGCAGCGTCGCGGCCGATATCGAGAAGGTGACCTCGACGCTTCAGAAGCAACTGCAGCCGGGTAATTCGATTCAGGTCCTGGGACAGATCCAGAGCATGCATCAATCGTTCCGCGACCTCGGGATCGGGCTGCTGTTTGCCGCCATCCTGGTCTACATGCTGATGGTCGTGAACTACCAGAACTTCGGCGACCCCTTCGTCGTCATCATGGCGCTGCCGGCGACCTTCTGCGGCATCGTGACGATGCTGTTCATCACCGGGACGACGCTGAACGTGCCTTCACTGATGGGCGCGATCATGGCGGTGGGCGTTGCGTCGGCCAATTCCATCCTGCTTGTGACCTTCGCACGCGAGGCGCAACTGAAGGGACAGTCCGCCTTCGAGGCTGCGCTGAACGCAGGCCGCACGCGCATCCGTCCCGTGCTGATGACGGCTGCAGCGATGATCGTCGGCATGATCCCGATGGCGATCGGAGGCCCGGGCGAGGAGCAGAACGCGGCGCTCGCCCGCGCCGTCATCGGCGGGCTGCTGTTCGCGACGCCGACGACATTGCTGATCGTGCCTTATCTGTTCGCCTGGCTGCGCAAGGGCAATGACGGCAAGGCTCACCACGGCGTATTCGAGGAGCAACCGGAATGAGCGATGTTCGCGTGCGGACCAACAGCGACGGCGTCAGCGATCCGCCCGATGCGGAAAGCTGCCGCATCGTCGAGCTGCCCGGCAAGGACGCGCGGCCGCGGCGCCGGCATGGCGGCGCCTGGCTCGGCGGCGCTGTGCTCCTGATCCTGGCCGGCGGGCTCGGCATCGGCGTCTGGCGGCACTATCAGGCCGCCCGCGACCTGGCCGCAACGGCGGAAGAGATCAGGACCGCCATTCCGGAGGTCCGGGTGGCGACGGTCCATCCCAGCAGCGACATCATCAAGGTCACCCTGCCGGCGACCACGACGGCATTCGAAGCGGCGAACATCTTCGCGCGGGCCAGCGGCTACATCGAGAAGCGTTATGTCGACATCGGCGATCGCGTGAAGAAAGGCGATCTGCTTGCGGACATCACCGCGCCCGAGCTCGACCAGCAGATCGCGCAGGCGCAGGCGACGCTGGCGCAGAACCAGGCCGCGTTGCAGCAGGCACAGGCGAGCAAGGAGCTTGCCGACGTCACCAATTCGCGGGACAGCAACCTGGTCAAGCAGGGCTGGTTGACGGCCCAGCAGGGCGACAACGATCGCCTCACCCTGCGTGCCCAGCAGGCGGCCGTGAACGTGGCGCAGTCGAACATCACGGCGCAGGAAGCTCAGATCCGCGTGCTGCAGCAGGAGAAGGCCTATCAGCGCGTGGTGGCGCCGTTCGACGGCGTGATCACGCAACGAAACGTGGATAATGGCAGCCTGGTCTCGGCCGGATCGACCTTCATGTTCACGCTGATGCATTCGAACGTGATCCGAACGCAGGTCTTCGTGCCGCAGGACGAGGCCTTCGGCGTTGCGCCGGGCGTGGATGCCGATATCCGCGTTCCCGAGATCCCGGGCCGGACCTTTCCAGGGAAGGTCACGCGCATCGCCACCGCGCTGCAGCCGGGAAGCCGGACGCTGCTGACCGAGATCGACGTCCCCAATCCTGACGGCCTCCTGAATCCCGGCATCTACTGCACGGTCGAGCTGTCGATCCCGCGCAAGACGCCGTCGGTTTCGGTTCCGGCGGATGCGCTGGTCTTCAACCAGCATGGCCTTCATGTCGACGTCGTGCGCAACGGCGTCGTTCATTTGCAGCAAGTCTCGATCGCGCGGGATTTCGGCACGTCGATCGAGGTTCGCGAAGGTGTGCAGCCCGGTGACCAGGTCGTGCTCAATCCGCCGGTCAATCTGGTCGAGGGGAGCAAGGTCACCATCCGCAAGCAGGATGCGGGGCCGGGGAGCCAGACATGATCCGGATCGCGTGTGCGGCGTTCGCTGCCCTATTGCTCGGCTGCTCTGCGAGCAATGCCCAGGTGGCGACGATGGGCAGCACAGCGATGGATCTTCCGACCGTGCCGGGCGCGATCGTCACGTCACCGCTCAACAGCCCGGGACCGTTTTCCGCAACGACTGTGCCGGGGGCGCCCGATACCACACTGGCGCCTGTTCCACTCGCCCTCAATCCGACGACGCCGGGTACGGTCGTCGTCTGCGCGCCGCCATTGACGTCTCCGACGCCGATGCCGGCGACCCCGATCGTATCGAGCATGGGTTCGACAGCTTCAGGAAGTGTGTCCGCGATCACGCCGCCGATCGGGCAGAACACCAGCTCGATCGGGACCGTTCCCGCAGCTGCGCCGGCCGGAACGGCGGCGACCACGGCGTGCAGTTCAACGCCGGGCGGCTTGGCGCCGAGCGCTGCAACCTTGCCGCTCTCGATCGGGGACGTGCCGGCCGCGTCCTCGCTCGGTACGATTCCGCAGGTCATCACCGATGGCGGGGGCACCGGCATCGATCCGAACGCCGCGGTCGCGCCGACCCCCAACACGTCGGCCTGCGCGGAAAGCGTGACGATGAACCTGGCGTCGCCTGCGACAGTGATGCCGGCCAACGCAACAGGCGCGGCGTCAACACCCGGCGTCTCGCCGGTCTTGCCGCCGGGCTGCTGAGGAGCAAGCCGTGCGGCGCAATGGCCTCATCGGGCCGCGGGCATATCCGCAGACGGCGCTTCGGCCTGTGCCGCTCCAGAGTTCCGCAGGGACGATACGTGCAGCCGCCGATATTCGCTCGGGGTCGAGCCGGTCGCGCGTCCGAAGCTGGTCGAGAAGTGCGCGGAACTTGCATAGCCGCAGGCATAGGCGATGTCGGTCAATGTGAGAGTCCGATCGCCCAATAGCTGCTTGGCCCGTTCGATCCGCTGCAGCATCTGCCAGCGGTGCGGCGGACATCCGGTTGCGGCGCGAAAGCGCTTGCAGAAGCGATCCGGGCTCATGCCGACCAGCGCCGCCAGGGCGTCCAGCGTCCATGACGTCTCGGTGGATTCGATCGCCGCCCGGATGCGCCGCATCTGCCACTCTTCAAGACCCGGCCGGATCAGGGCGCGCACGCCTGGCTCGTGGCGCGCCTTGTCAGGCGCTTGATCATGTGAATCCGGCTCGGGAATCATCTGCGTTGCCCACCATCATGGTCAGGGCGGCACTATGATCCAAACGGCTGCGCATTTCCTTGGCGTCGTCGTGAAGATTCCTGAAGCGGCGCGAAAGGTGCGGGGACCGCCAATTCCTTCAGGTCGACGGACGCAATTTGCGAACCTCGGCGTCCGATGGGAGCATGGTTCCGCCGTCCCGGTACGTCCAGTCGACCATGACACCCTTGTCACCCCTGACGGCGGTGCGGCCAACGAACGTGCCCATCGTGCTCTGGTGATCGATGGAACGCCAGCTTGCGGGTCCGAACGGCGTCGCGAAGCCGACATTGCCAAAGCCGTCGGCCATCGTTTCGGTGTCGACGCTTCCGAGCTTCTCGATCGGCGCCTTCATCGAGCTGATCATGGCGTGGCCCACCACGGAGCCCATCGTCGGAGCCTCGCCATACCGCGTCGAATAGGCTGCAACGAAGTCATTGTTGGTCTCGCCGAGAGACTCGGTCACGGGATAGCCGGTGACGATCCATCCCTTCGGCGCGTCCGCTCCGAGCGGATGCAGATATTCGGGCTCGCCGGTGGTGAAGGACACCACGTCCCGCCCCTCGAACAGGCCGCGATCATTGCCCTGACGGACGAATCTCGCGAGGTCGGGTCCGAAGGTCGCGTTGAGGATCGCCTCGGGGTTCTGCTGGGCGAGCGCGTTCACGACCGCCCCCGCATCGATCGCGCCAAGCGGCGGCCATTGGTTGGCGATGAACTGGACGTCGGGACGCCGGCGGCTGAGAAGCTCGGTGAACCATTTGACGGCCGAATGCCCATACTCGTAGTTGGGCGCGATCGTCACCCATCGTGTCGCCTTCAGCTTCGCCGCCTCTTCCACCAGCATGGCTGCCAGCATGTAGGTCGAGGGGCGCAGCCGGTAACAATATCGGTGTCCGCGATCCCATACGAGTGCGTCCGTGAGCGGCTCGCTCGCCACGAACAGGGTCCGGTTCTGCCGCGCGAAGTCGCTGATCGCCAATCCGACATTCGACAGATAGGTCCCCGCCAGGAGATCGACGCCATTCCGCCGCACGAGCTCCTCGGCGGCACGAATGGCGACGCTCGGCTTGCCTTCATCGTCCCGGCTGATGACCTGCAGCTCGCGGCCGAGAAGGCCTCCACTGGCGTTCACCTGCTCGACCGCCAGCTGCCAGCCGCGCCGGTAAGGCAGCGTGAACGCAGGCGCGCTGCTGTAGGAGTTGATTTCGCCGATCCTGATCGGTCGCGTGCCCTGTGCCCGGACAATGGCCGGCGAAAACAATGACGCGCCGGCGGCGCCCAAAACCTGTCGTCTGGAGATGCTCATCAAGTGTGGTCCGGAGAGTTGAACGAAGGGATGCTGCCGATTTTGCGGGGCAGGCTGCCTTGGCACGTCGCCTTGACACGTCGCCTTGGCCGAGCCGCCGCAAGATCTAGTGGCAGGTGGGAGAGCCGGGGTGCTCGCCGGGCGAAGCCGAGGCCTGGATGCCCGGTCTTGCGGCGAGGCCGCGCGCGAAGGCGAGGGCGGGAAGATCGACTTCCGGATCGAACAGCGCGCTGAGCGGACCGACGAGATCGAGTGCGGCCTGGCGGCGCTTCGATCCCGCCATGATCCTTGCCCAGGTGGCCGCAACCTTCAGCTCGTAGAAGCGGCATTGCTGCTCTCTGGCAACGGATAGGCCTTCCGAGAACAGCAGTTCCGCGCGGGAGGTGTCGGATGTGCCGTCGGCCAGCAGAAGCTCGCCCTTGATCCTCAGCAGATCCGCCACGCACCACAGCTGCCGGCCTTGCCGGGACATGCTCAGCGCGTCCTCGATGGCGGCCAAGGCCTCTGCGTTCTCGCCGATCGCGAACAGGCCCTCGGCCAGCGATCCGAGAAACTCGGGATTGCGCATCAGCCATCCGTTCTCGGCGCGCGCCTTCAATCCATCGCGAAGCAGCGCGATCCCGTCGCGATGCTCGCCCTGCAGGACAAGCAACTGCCCCTTCAGGCACGATGTCCAGCTCGCCCAGAATGCGATCCCCTCGCGCGTGACGAGCTTTGAGAGCGACGCTATCGCGCGGTCGGCAGCGTCGAGATCGTGCGTCATCAATGCGATCGGACAGACGGCGTTGCGCAGGGCGTAGGCCATCGCAAGCCTGTCGTTCTCGCTCTCCGCCTCCTGGAGGCATTCGGCGGCGAGGGATCTGCTCTGGGCGATCTTTCCCTGCAGCAGCAGGACGCGCGCCAGCATGGCCTTGGCCAGAACGCTCTGGTTCAGCAGGAACCACATCTGGTTGGTGCCGTCCTTCAAGCCATGCGCCGAGCGATCCAGAGACAGGGTCAGCTCACGTCGCGCATCCTCCTGCGCTCCGCAGAAGTGCGTCGCCGCGCCGATCAGGCGCCGGCCTACGGTCTCGCTGGCGGAATTCCCGGTGCGCAGCGCGATCTCGAGGTATCGCTCGCCGACGTCCTTGGCCGTGCCGTACTGGCCGGAATTGAGGTTGTAGCTCCACAGCGTCCAGACGGCCTTGAGCTGAAGCTCGAGGTCGCGCAGTTCCTCGGCGAGCACGAGCCCGATGCTCAGCGCCGCCTTCATGCGATCCGCCGAGCCCGTCGTGTTGAGAAGCGCAAAGCCCAGGGCGACGAAGAGTTGCGCCTTGAGCCCGGGATCGCATTCCAGTTCGGAGCTGAAATGTGCAAGGGCGTGCTCGATCCGGGTCGAGCATTCCGCGAAGGACAGCAGCTGCATCCATACCGGGACGAATCCCGCGGTCAACGCGATCCCGAGCGCGGCATCTCCGTTGGGCGAGAACGCCCAATCCAGCGCCGCATGCACGTTTCCGATCTCCTGGGCGAGCCGGGAGAAATCGTCGGAGGTCGTGGGGCTGCTGCCGGGCCGCTGGATGAGCTGTATGAGAAAGTCCGCTTGCTGCCGGGCGGCCTGCTCGACGAGCCCTGCCTCCGCCAGCTTCTCCAGTGCGTAGGCGCGGGTGCTCTCCAGCAGGCGCCATCGCCCGTCGAAGGACAGGTCCAGGGAGACGAGGGACTTGCCGACCAGATTGGACAGGGTCTCGATGACGTCCGGCCGCGATGCGTCGTCATCCATCATTGCGATGGCCGCATCGAGCGTGAAGCCGGCGGGGAACATCGCAAGCCGGCAAAGCAGTCTCTGCTCTTCCGGCGGCAACAGATCGTAGCTCCAGTCCAGCGTCGCGCGCAGCGTCTGGTGCCGTGGCAACTGGTCGCGGCGCCCGCCGCTCAGGAGCTCGAAGCGCTTGTCGAGGCGAAGCAGTACGGTATCCACCCCGAGATTGGCGGCCCGGGCGGCCGCAAATTCAAGCGCGAGCGGAATTCCGTCGAGCCGGCGGCAGATCGCGGCGATCTTGGCGAGGTCCCCCGCGTCAGGCGCGAAGCTCGTGCGCAGCGCCCGCGTGCGAGCGACGAACAGTTGCACGGCGCTTTCCTGCAGAAGCAAGTCCGGCTCGCACACGTCCGGACGGGGGACCGACAATGGCGGGATCGCCGCGACGTATTCGCCCTCGATGCGGAGCGCCTCGCGGCTGGTTGCGAGAACGGTGACGTTCGGACAGTAACGAAGTGCGGCGCTCGCGATCTGCGCGGCGACGTCGATGACGTGTTCGCAATTGTCGAGGACGAGAAGCAGATGGCGCGAGCCGATGGCCTGAGCGACACCCGCAGCCGAGACCTCCTTGTCGTTCAAGGCGAGCTTCAAGGCGCGGGCCGTCGCCGATGTTGCAAGTGCCGGATCCTGCAAGGTCGCGAACTCGACCAGCGCAACGGACTCGTCGAACGAGGACGCGACACGGTGCGCGAGTTCGACAGCAAGCTTCGTCTTGCCGATGCCGCCGGGGCCGACCAGGGTCACTGCCCGGAATGCGGACAGCACGTCGACCAGCTCGTTCAGACTATCCTCGCGGCCGATGAGCGGCGCGTGCGTGTTCGGCAGGTTGGTTGCGAACGCGGAGTCTGTCGGCTCGGACACCGGCGCGGCCGTGAAGCGCTCCGGTTGCCCGCTTTGCCAGGCTCCTGCAAGCGTGTAACCGCGGCCGGAGACCGTCTTGAGCAGATCGCGATCCTTGCCGAGCGCCTTGCGGACTGCGGAAATGTGAACCTGCAGCGTGTTCTCTTCGACGGAGAGGCCCGACCAGACGCATCCGATCAGATCATCCTTCGTCACCAGATGTCCGGCGGAACTTGCCAACCTCTCGAGGATCTCGAACGCGCGGCTTCCGATCGGTACGGCGACGCTGTCGTACCTCAGTTCCCTGCGCTGGCAATCGATGAGCCAGTTTTTGAAAGAGTAGGTTCGACCAGCCTGCAAAGGCGACATAGGGGGTCCGTGGATCAGCTTCACTGCCGTGACCCGGGGAGAGGCAATGAACCGACCCGGAAATCACCGACCCTGGCAAGAATTTGAAAGCGCAAATTTGCTCGGGTGTCGTACAGGGAAGCTCGTTGCCGTGTCAAGAAGACCTTCTCAGTAGCCGATGAACCATCATTGCGTGATGGACGCATCGACGTACTGATCGTTTGCTACACGAATTCGTGACGGCGAGCGGAGATGACGAAAGTGGGTGGGGCGGCGGAAGGAAGCGGAAAGCGCGATCGGAAAGGAGCGCAGGGCAGGGGATTTCGTGTTCCAACCGTACAGAAGCTCGGCAGCCTGCTTCAGCTCTTCATTCCGGACGCCGTCGATGAAAGCGCTTGCAGCATCTGCAAGCTGCAGGATATCGCGCGCCATCTCGATTGGGACGACGGGACGACGCATCGCTTCCTGGTCTCCCTGACCGAAATCGGCATGCTCGAGCGGACCAGCGATGATCGCTACCGCATCGGTGTGCTCGCGGTACAGCTTGCGTCGGTCTACGTCGCGGGCAGCCGGCTTCGGGGTGTCGTGATCCGGAAGATCGAAGAGCTCAGCGCTGCGACGTGCCTCACTGCGGATATCGCTGCATTACAATGCGGCGCGATGGTCGTCATTGCCAGCAGGCAAGGGTCGACGCCGCTGACCTCGCGGTGCATGCTGGGCGAGAAGGTGCCGCTTCACGCGACCGCGGGCGGAAAGGCGATCCTGTCGCAGCTTGACGATGGCGAAGTGGAGGAGCTGTGCCGCGGCAAGCTGGTCGCTCTGGCATCAAACACCCGCACGACGATGTCGTCCTTGATGCGCGACATCGCGGCTGCCCGCGAGAGCCGCTTCGTCGGCACTCTCTCCGAATATGCCGAAGGCCTGCGCAGCATCGCGATTCCGCTTCCGGCCGGCTGCTTCGGAGTTCGTCCGGCCGCCTTGGCCTGCTCGGGCCCGGCGATCCTGTCCGGATCAGGATGGGAGATCGCCGAGGAGGAGCTCAGGGCCTTTGCCGCCCAGCTCCATAGTGGCGCATTCTAGAGCGCCGTCACCTCCGACACTGTCCGATCACGCATTCGCGCGCATCGCGAGACGATCGGGATTGCCAATGGATCGATTGGGCGAGTTGATCAGCCGGCGCGCCTTGCCGCGCCCATCCTCGATTTGCGCGGTGGTGGCTCGGATTGGAGCACCTGAAGATTCCTGATTTTGCGTCTCTTAACTGGCGAGTGCTGCCTACCTTGCTACCTTCCTCGCAAGACTGTGCCCCTCAGTATCACAGCAAGAGTCGTGACCATGCCTCAACTATTGCGACGATCGAATGATGGATACGTGCCTGCAACGACCATCGCGGATGAAGAAGGGGCTGGGCTATCGCCGGCCATCATGCCGGCAGCGTTCGCATCGCTTTCGGATGCGGTCGGTGATGCTGCCCATGAGCGCGATCATGGTGTGCCGGTTCGGGACGCCAGCGCAATAGCCTTCGAGCAGCTCGCCTTGGTCGTTGCCATCGAGGCGCGCCCGCAGCGCCATCCCGGGCTGCCGCCGCGCGAGGCCGCCCAAGATGCCGGCCGGCTGCGGGTTGAAATTCCGCCGCAGTCCGGATCCGGGATCAGATCGAGTTCGGCGAAGCTGGCGCTCATCCAGGATCACGGAGCAGAGGTCGGTCATCGCGCTACGGCTTCCGACGATCCCGTGCTTCAAGGCCTGTCCGAAGCTCTCCTTGCCGTCGAGAGCATGCAGGAAGATCACACGGCCCTCTGTGCCGATGCGCTGCGGCTCGCGGTGCTCGCCAGACTGTTCGCATTGCGCTCCGAGGAGCAGTCGAAATCCGGCGAGCAACGAGAGAAGCCGATCCAGGGACTGCAGAAATGGCGCCTGAAGCGCGTGATCGATTACATCGACAATCATTTCGGCCGGAAGATCGTGCTTGCCGATCTGGCGGCGGCCGCCGGCTTGAGTCGCATGCATTTCGCGGCGCAGTTCCGGGCGGCGACGGGCTGCAGGCCGCACGAGTTCATCCTGCGCCATCGGATACGACGGGCCAAGGACCTGCTGCGCGACTGTGAGATGTCGATTGTTGAAATTGCGCTCGCGGTGGGGTTTCAGAGCCAGGCCCACTTCACGACGACGTTCCGCCGCTTCACCGGCGACACGCCGAGCCGATGGCGAAACGCGGCTGCGGCGGGTTTCGAGAGAACGGGGACATTGCCCTACGATATCGTCCTGCCTCGCGGCGACACTCTTTCCTGACGGGAGGTCTCGGTCGTCCGCGCGGTGACGGCGACGGAGCGGCCGGTCCGTCATTGCCCGATCGGAATCGGAGGAATGACAGCGTCACGAGAAGCTGCCATTCCTCTTTCCTGACGAGAGCCTCGAGACCATGTGACGGTCCGCTTCGGCCCGGCGCACGCAATGACGTCGCGCCGAAGGAGCCTCGTCGGCTCGATCGATCAATAGCCGGAGGTCGGCTCGCAGGGCGGACGGCGCCAGGGGGCGGTCGCATAAGCACCGACGTCCGGAGCCCGCGCGCAGCTGCGCTTGGACGTGACCGGAACGCGCTGCGCCGATGCGTAGGCGTCGGCATTCATCTTGCGCGCATTCGTATTGGCTTCGCGCGCCATCGCCGGGGAAGCAACCATCGCCGCGGCGATCAGTCCGGCCGAGAACAGCTTCAGTGTAGTCATCGTACGTCTCCTTGACAAAGCGACGCCGGGAACACCTCGGCTCGCTTGCCAGACATGTGCATGCGCGTACCGGATCTGCAGTGCCAAACGAACGATCATTTTCGTCATTGCACGGAGTCATGCGCGCGATGTCCACGGTGATTGCGCGCGCATGTCGCTCTGTTTGATCTCGCGTACGATGGTCGTTTGTACCTGCGGCTGGCATCATGTGCTCACTGCACCCGGTCATCGGCGCCAGTGATAGCCGTGAATGTGGCCGGCGCCAAACACGGGAGCGGCGCCGCCGGCGCGCTCTAATCCGATGCGTCCTGCCGGTGTCAACGCGCCGCCGTTTAGCACGTCGCGGTTGGGATACATCGAGGCATAGGTTGCGGGCTCCTGGTCGGCGAAGGACCAGGCGGCGGAAGCCGACGACACTGTCGCTGCTGAGATCAGTGCGGTGGCGATCAGAATCTTGAATGCAGTCATGGCGAATCTCCATTGTTGCCTTGTGCGGAGAGTCGCTTGGCGATGATCGCTGCTCGGCTAGTGGCGTTTCCGAAATCGTCTTCTATGCAGGGATATATAGGTCGCTTGGCCCGCAAAGCCCGTGCGTGTGCATCACGCTCGCGCGAAGATGGCCGAGTGCAGGACATGGAGCCCCGGCTATCGACGAATACCTTGTGCGGTGTCGCAGGGAATCCTGTCAGCGATGTCAGAAACCATCGCGCGTTCGTGCATGGTCAAATCGCGCGCGGCGCCCAGTTCTGGATTCAGGTCGTAAAGTATATTTGGAGTGCAGCCATGAAGGCGATCCTGCTTCTCTGCGTTGTCACCAGCCTTGCGCTCGCGGGCGTAGCGTATGCCCGCGGCGGCGCCGGCTCCTCGATGTCGATGGCGAGCGGCGGTGCGCTCGGCACGAGTGCCGGCAGGCCCGGGACGAACTCGCTCGGCACCGCGCTTCCGTCGTCGGAGAGCGGCGGTCATGCGATGGGCGGACCATTGCTCGGCACGGACCAGGCCATCGCCAAGGAGGACGCGCGCCTCGAGAAGATGCTCGAGGGATCGGTCTGCCGCGGCTGCTGAGACGTCCGGATCGAAGTGTGATGAGGGTGCTCCGAAGCCGGAATTGGCTGCCGGGCGAGCTGTGTTTTTCGGAAAGGTTGGTGGTAGGCTGAACAAGAGATCCAGAAACCGCTCGGGGCTGTCGAGGATGGCGGAGCCAGGCCAGCGACCCGTGTATGTGTGCGGGGAATGGGAAGTCGATCTTGCCCGACGCGAGTTGCGCTCGACGGGCGAGCTTGTTCCGTTGGGAGGACGCGCCTTTGAGATTCTTGCCGAATTGGCGCAGGCGCAGGGCGAACTGGTTACCAGGAACGATCTGACGGAACGGGTCTGGCAGGGCGTCTTCGTCGAGGACAGCGCACTTCGCGTGCACATCGCGGCGATCCGCAAGGCCCTTGGGTCGCAGCGCGACATGCTCGTCACCACCGTCGGCCGCGGCTATCGCCTGGCCGGCGTCTGGCAAATCCGGCAGGCCGAGGCCCCGCTACGATCGGCCGCACCTGCGGTGTTGCCGTCGACCAATATCCCCAACGCCTCATTCGATCTCATCGGCCGCACGACTGCGACCACGCATCTGTGGGAGCTGCTCTCGGCCTATCGTGTCGTGAGCCTCGTCGGACCCGGCGGCATCGGCAAGACGGCGCTTGCACTGGACGCCGCTAGACGGCCGCCGGCCGGTTTTGCCGCGGATCGATTGCTGGTCGAGCTGGCCGCGCTGTCCGATCCCAGGCTCGTCTGCTCCGCGGTAGCGAGCGTGCTCGGCATCAAGCTCGAGGGCGAGGAAATTTCGCCTGAGTCCATCGCACGCGCGATCGGCGCCAGGAAATTGCTGCTGGTCCTCGACAATTGCGAGCATGTGGTCGACACCGTGGCCCAGGTCGCGGAGACGATCGTCAGCCGTTGTCCCGGCACCACGATCATGACGACGAGCCGTGAAGCGCTGCGCATCGACGGCGAGCATGTCTATCGCGTCACGCCCCTCGGCGTGCCGCCGCAAACCCGGCTCGATCGCGGCGCGGCATCGGCCTATGCCGCCATGGAGCTGTTTACGACGCGCGCCCGGGCGCTGGGCTCCAGCTTCGCGTCCGACGACGAGAACCTCGACGCCGTCGCGGCGATCTGCCGGCGGCTCGATGGCATTCCGCTTGCGATCGAGTTCGCGGCGGCGCGGGCGGCGATGCTCAGCCCGCCGAAGATCGCCGCGCTTCTCGATGACAGGTTTCGATTCCTGACGACCGGCCGGCGTACGGCGCTGCCGCGGCAGCAGACGCTGCGCGCGACGCTCGACTGGAGTTACGACCTGCTGCCGGAGACCGAAGCCCGCCTGCTGCGGCAGCTCGGCATATTCGCCGGAGAGTTCCTGCTCGAGGCGGTGATCGCGGTCGCCTGCAAGAGCATCGGTGATGTCACCGCGCATCTCGCCAATCTGGTGGCGAAGTCGCTCGTCCTCGCCGACATTCGCGGCGACCGCCCCTACTATCGCCTGCTGGATACCACGCGCGCCTACGCGATGGAGAAGCTGCATGCCGCCGGAGAAGCCGCCGACGCGGCCCGCCGCCAGGCGAAATACTATTGCGGCTTCTTCGCGAGTGCGGAGAGCGACAGCGAGGTGAAGCCGCAATCGGAATGGCTCGCCTCCTATGGCCGCCACATCGACAACGTGCGAGCGTGCCTCGACTGGGCCTTCTCGTCCGGCGGAGACGCGCAGATCGGCGCGGCGCTGACCGCGGCAGCGATTCCGCTGTGGGTGCAATTGTCGCTCCTGTCAGAATGCCGCGAGCGGACTGAACTGGCCCTCGCCAGCCTCGACGAGAGCGCCGCCAACGCGCCCCGGCTCCGCATGCAATTGTCGGCCGCGCGTGGCTGGGCATTGATGTACGGCGTCGGAAGAGCACGGGAGGCCGGGCCTGCCTGGGCCGCGGCCCTGCAGCTTGCCGAACAGCTCGGCGACAGGGATTACCTGCTGCGGGCGCTTTGGGGTCTGTCCATCGATCAGTTCAACAACGGCGAGTTTCGCAAGGCGCTAGAATTCGCACACCGCTTCGCCGAGGTCGCGGCCGATTGCAGCAACACCGTCGACCGGATGATGGCCGACCGGCTGCTCGCCACTTCGCTGCACTATCTTGGTGACCAGCGACTGGCGCATGACCACATTCAGCGGACCTTGTCCCGCCTCTCGGATCTCGCCGCGAGGCCGCAGGTCATCCGCTTCCGCTTCGACCTCAGAGCCTCGGCGCAGTATTTCCAGGCGCGGATTCTGTGGCTGCTCGGTCTGCCGGACCAGGCATTGCGTGTGGTCTCGCGTAATGTCGAGGAGGGGCGCGAGAGCGGCCACGCCCTGACGTTCTGCAGCATCCTCGGCCAGGGCGCTTGCCCGGTCGCCTTCCTCGCCGGCGATCTCGGTGCGGCCGAGCGCTATTGCACGATGCTGATCGAGCACACCGAGCGCCATCCGATCCGCCTGTGGAACGTATGGGCACGTGCCTTCCGGGGCGTGGTGATGGCCAAGAACGGCGACATCGCCACCGGACTGCCGCTGCTTCAGAAAGCGCTCGAGCTGGCGGGCGAGGCGCGCTTCCTGCCGCGCTTCCTGCTTCCGCTCGGCGAGCTGGCGGCATGCCTCGGTGCGGCCGGCGAAGTGTCGGAGGGCCTTGCGACCGCCGACCAGGCGCTCGCCAGGTGCGAGGCGAGGGACGAGCGCTGGTATGCAGCCGAGCTCTGGCGGATCAAGGGCGAATTATTGCTGCATCCGGGCCAGTGCCGTTCGGTGGCCGCGGCCGAACAGGCCTTCGACGAGGCGTTCCTGGTGGCACAGGAGCAGGGTGCGCTATCCTGGGAGCTGCGAACGGCGATCAGCGTCGCGAGGCTCCGGATGAGTCAGAACCGTGCCGCGGATGCGCATGGCGTTCTTGCCGAAGTCTGCGGCAAATTCACCGAAGGCTTCGAGACCTCGGACATGAAGCTCGCGCAGGCAATGATGGCCGAACTCCTGGCTACCTAAAACCTTAGGGGACACCCGGGGGCGCCGTCCGATCCATCGATCGGACGCGTTGCAGCCTCGGTGAGCGCCGCATCCCCCGTGCTCCAGAACATTCCACAACCTGTTGCGGGATCAGAATGCCCTGGCGGATCGAGGCGATCTTCCGGTTCCGCGCGCTTGTATCCGGATTGCACGCGGCCGCGGCGGCGGCGCAAAACCTTGTCAAAATGCCCGACCAGCTTCGACCGCCGCCGGCAACGACGCGGTCAGGCGTGCCTTCGCGAAATTCACGGTGCGTTTCGGAAGATCGCGCGTGCGTGACCCCGCTAAACATCAGATGTCATTCGAGCGGAAAGCTGCGCGTTCGATCGCGAGGCGCCCTTCGCGTCGCAAGGAGACCTGATGAAACTGCCGGGTAGACCGGAGCGATCCAGCCTCGGAGCGCTCATCCTGATTGCGGCCGTCCTTGGCTGTAGCGCCGCAGCCTTCGCCTTTACCGCGGGGTGGCTCTCGCCGGGGCGTCTTACTCCGGATCGGATGATCGCAGCGTTGACGCCGCCGAGCGGCCCGCCGCTCGGACACCGCCGCAATCATGCCAAGGGGATCTGCTTCACCGGCACCTTCGAAGCGAACGGAAACGGTGTGGAGCTGTCCCGCGCCAAGGTGTTCGTGCAGGGCCGCTATCCCGCTCTCGGCCGCTTCAATCTCGGCACCGCCGATCCGAACGCGGTGGATGCGACCGTGCGCGTGCGCGGCCTCGGGCTGCAGATATCGGCGGCGGACGGCGAGACGTGGCGGATGGCGATGATCAATCCGCCGGTCTTTGCAGTCTCCACGCCAGATGCGTTTCACGACCTGCTGGTTGCGGCCGGCAAGAAGGATCCGGAGGCGATGGCGGCATTCATCCGCGCCAACCCGGAGTTCGCCGCCTTCGCGGCCTGGGCCAAGTCGGCGCCGTGGACCGCGAGCTACGCGGAGGAGCCCTACAACAGTCTCAACAGCTTCGTCTTCACGAATGCGAAGGGCGATGAGCACGCCGTGCGCTGGTCGCTCGTTCCCGCGGCAACGCCTGTTCCCATCACGCAGGCGGAGCTGGACAAGCGCGGCCCGGATTTCCTCGAGCAGGACATTACGGAGCGGGTGAAGTCCGCGCCGCAACGATGGACCATGGTCACCACCGTCGCCGATCCCGGCGATCCGACTGCGGATCCGAGCAGGGCCTGGCCGGAGAGCCGGCGCAAGGTGCAGGTCGGAACACTGGTCGTGCAGCGTATCGAACCGGAGCGGGATGGACCTTGCCGCGACATCAATTTCGATCCGACCGTGCTGCCGCAGGGAGTTAGCGTCTCCGACGATCCCTTCCCGGCCGCGCGCTCGTCGGTCTACCGCAAATCCTACGACCTGCGCGCGTCCGAAGCCGCGGACTATCCGAGAAGCGGGGCCGCCAAGCCATGACCGGTGCTCCCCATCGCTTCGCCCCGATCCAGCGGCTGCTGCACTGGCTGATGGCATTCTGCATCATCGCCATGCTCTTCATCGGCGTCGGCATGGTCTCCACCGTGGCGCCGAAATACTTGCCGCTCATCCTGATCCACAAGACGCTCGGCGTTGCGCTCCTCATCCTCGTCCTTGCGAGGCTGGCGCTGCGGCTTCGCCTCGGTGCGCCACCATTGCCGGCCGATCTTCCGCCGGCGATCAAGCTCGGCGCGAGATTGTCGCATCTGTTGCTCTACGGCTTCATGATCGTCATGCCGTTGTTGGGTCTCGGCATGCTCTGGGCGGCGGCCTATCCGGTCGTCCTGTTCGGCGGGATCGAAATTCCGGCGTTGCTGCCGCAGAGCGACCGCGCGCATACGCTGCTCTGGAACGCCCATGTCTATCTGGGCCTCGCGTTCTTCGCGCTCGTGCTGCTGCATGTGGCGGCGGCGCTGTTCCACGCCCTGGTCCGTCGCGACGATGTGTTCGCGACGATCTCGCCGCTGCCGCAAGAGGAGCGGATGAACCCCGCCGAATGAGCGCGCAGGCAGGCGTGCGATCCGGGAATGATCCTGACGGGACGGAAAGACCGGTCGTCCGCCACCTCGCTAGAAATGTTCCCACCTCCAACAAGGATACCGACCATGACCAAAGCCGACCTGCAAGTCCCGACGGATCTCGGAGCCAATGCGAACCGGGACGTTCCCGCCGCGCTCCGCGCATTGCTGGCCGACGTCTTCGCGCTGTATCTCAAGACGAAGAACTTCCATTGGCATGTGTCGGGTCGTCACTTCCGCGACTACCACCTCCTGCTCGATGAGCAGGCCGAACAGATCTTCGCCATGACCGACGACATCGCCGAGCGCGCGCGCAAGATCGGCGGCACGACGTTGCGCTCGATCGGCCAGATCGCGCGCGAGCAGCGCATTCTCGACAACGACGCGGACTATGTCGATCCGCTGGACATGCTCGCCGAGCTGCGCAGCGACAACCAGCAGCTCACGCGTGAAATGCGCCGGGTCCACGAGCTCTGCGACGAATATGGCGATGTCGCCACCGCGAGCCTGCTGGAAAACTGGATCGACGAGACCGAGCGGCGGATCTGGTTCCTCTACGAAACCGGGCGCGGCGGCCCGAATTCGTAAGTGCGGGGCGAGCCGTGCGGCCGGAGGCTGGCGAAAGATGAGCGGTCTCCCGGAGCTCCTGCCGCATGACGGCGCCAGCGCCGAGCGGATGCTGCTGCGCGAGCTCGCGCAGCAGATCGACGACGAGCTGGTGTCCGTGATCGACATGGTGTCGGAAGCCGCGAGCAGCTGCGATGGCACGGAGGCGAGGGCGGCCCTCGCATCGGTGCAGGACCGGCTGGAAAACCATATGCGGCTTCACCACGCGCTGCAGATGCCGCAATTTGCCACGACCGTGGATCTGGCGGCCTATCTCCAGCAATTGGGCAGGTCGATCAGTCGCTCACGGCTCGAGCCCGAAGGCATCGCGCTGTCCCTCCGGCTACAGCCGTTGACGATGAGCTCCGAGCGCTGCTGGCTGCTCGGGAGGATCGTCTTCGAATTGATCACCGCATCGGCGCGTCATGTCCGCTCCGGCACCGGCAGCATCCGGCTCGAGGTCCGGGGGACGGCCAATTCGGTGACGTGCTGTGCCATTGACAATGGGCCACCGGACGAAGCGCGGACCCGGGGCGCGCATTCCACGGTCGAGATGCTCGTCGCACGTCTGAACGGGTCGATGGACGTCCGCGTAGGACCCGGCGCAACGAGAACCGTCGTGGAGATCCCGCGCCGGGCCTGACTGGCGCAGGCGCGCGGCGATGGTGTGCCATCGCAGAGCTTCCCGTCCGTGCCGCCAAGCTCATCGAGCGTGGCGCGCCGCATCGTGCAGATCAAGAATACGGTCGCCTCTGCGAAAGATGGGGCGCGCACCCGCGTGTACGCTTGCGCCATCCATGACCGGAGGACCGGTCACACGCGCAAGGGTCAAGCCATGACGGATATCTCGAACTCGAAGGCGTCGCTTGGAAGAGCCATCCATGCGATTAGCGGAAAATGGGGCTGGTTCGTCGCGCTGGGCGCAGGTGAACTGATCCTCGGCGGCATCGCATCCGCAAACCTGATGGCCGCCAGTCTCGCCTCCGTGCTGGTGATCGGCGCCACCATGGCCGCCGCGGGCATCTTCCAGATCGTGCATGCCTTCTCGGTGCGCGGCATGCGGGGATTCCTGTTCTGGCTGCTGGCGGGCATCGTCTATGGCGCTGCTGGGATCATCATACTCCGCGATCCCGTCCTGGCCTCGTTCACGCTGTCTCTTGTCGCGTGCGCGTTCCTGGTCGTCGCCGGTGCGATCCGGATATGGGCGGGCTTTCATATGCGGCCGGCTCCGGGCTGGCGCTGGATCGTCGCTGCCGGCGTTCTGACATTCTGCGTCGGCGTCCTGCTGGTGGCGGCCTGGCCGGCGATCGGCCTGTGGCTGCTGGGTGCGATGCTGGTCGTCGACCTGATCTTCCAGGGCTGGGGCTTCATTGCATTCGGCCTCGCCCTCAGAAGCCGGGCCTCGCGCCATTCGGCCCAGCCGGCGGCGGTGTGAACCATGATGACGGGTTCGACATTCACGCGGCATTGGGAGATTGCCTGGCGCGGCGGACAGACACGGTCCACCTCACGGCTGATCGCCGAGGAAACCGCCATCGCGCTCACCTATAACGGCTCGACCCATGCCGTGATGATGGGGACGCCGGCTGATCTCGAGGATTTCGGCATCGGCTTCAGCCTCACGGAAGCCATCGTCGAACGGCGGAACGAGATCAGGAGCATCGATCTGATCCCGAACGAGCTCGGCATCGAGGTGAGGATGTGGCTCGAGGGTGACCGCGCGGCGTCCATGGCCGCCCGCCGCCGCGCCATCAGCGGTCCGGTCGGGTGCGGGCTCTGCGGCATCGAAAGCCTCGAACAGGCACGCCGCACGCCCTCGCGGGTGGAAGGCCGTGCCGTTGCCTTTCAGGCCGAGGACCTGTTGAGCGCGATGCGGGCGCTGTCGCCCCTGCAGACATTGAACCAGCAAACACGATCCGTTCACGCGGCGGCGTTCTGGAGTCCCCGCACCGGCATCGGCCCGGTCAGGGAGGATGTCGGCCGCCACAATGCGCTGGACAAGCTTGCCGGTGCGATCATGCGCGACGGCAGCCCGGCCTGTGACGGCGCCGTGCTGCTGACGAGCCGCGTCTCGGTCGAGATGGTGCAGAAGGCGGCGATGATGGGCGTGCCGGTCGTCGTGGCCGTGTCCGCCCCGACCGCGCTCGCTATCCAGACCGCGAAGGAGGCGGGCATCACGCTGGTGGCGATTGCCAGGGATGACGGATACGGCGTGTTCACGCATCCGCGACGCGTGCTGCTGCCCGACGAGGCTGCGCCGCGCGCGGGGTGTTGACCCCGGCCGATCGCATGGCGATGCAGGCCGCATCCCCGGAGCCCGCAGCCGAGCTGCGAGCCGCCGCCTTTGCACCGGAACGGTCGCTGCCGGTCGCGGCCCTGCTGACCTTGTCGGGCGGCTTCATCGATGCCTTCACCTGGCTCTCGCTCGGCGGTGTGTTCGCGAGCTCGCAGACCGGCAATGTCGTCTTCCTCGGCATCGACGTCTTCTCGGGACAATGGCAGAGCGCGGCGCACCACCTGCTCCCGTTCGCCGTCTTCCTTCTCGGCGCATGGGTGGCGATCCGCATCCAGGCGCCGCTGCGCTGTCTCATGGCGCAGATCGTCTGTCTTGCGGTGGTGATGCTGCTGGTACACCGGATCTCTGAGCCGCTCGCCATTCTCGGGATCTCCTTCGGTGTCGCGCTGCAGTCGGCGAGCTTCAGGCGCGTCGAGCGCTGGAACTATCTCTCGGTCACCGTCACCGGCAACATGCTGCGCGCGATCGATCAGTTCGTGTCGGTCACCGATCGCGATGGCTCGCGTGGCGGCGTCGTCATGCTCGTGCTCTGCCTGATGTTCCTGTGCGGCGCCGCCATCGGCGGCTTTGCGACGACGCGGCTCGGCGCGGCCAGTCTTGCGGTGCCGATCGCGTTGTCGGCGTGCGCGCTGCTGTGGTGCCGTCTGAACCGGACCGGCCACGATCACGGTTGAGCGATCTCTCGCGGCCGCGCGCCGTCACGCCATGCCATTCGGCAAAGCGACGTTCGTTCGCGGAAGCAGGTGCACGGTGCGCGACGTATCGTCCTCCGCGAGTGCCGGGATGGCGCTTTCAGACATCAACCGCCGCGAGAGGCCAGGATGAACGAGTTCCGCAAAGAGACAGACAGCCTCGGTGAAGTGTCCGTTCCCGCGGACAAGCTCTGGGGCGCGCAGACGCAGCGCTCTCTCGAACATTTCAGCATCGGCAAGGACCTCATGCCGCGCGAGATGATCCACTCCTATGCGGTGCTGAAAAAGGCCGCGGCGATCACGAACCATGCCGGCGGCCGTCTCGAGGACGGGCCTTACAAGCTGATCGTCCAGGTCTGCGACGAGATCCTTGCCGGTCAGCACCACGACATGTTCCCGCTTCACGTCTGGATGACCGGAAGCGGCACGCAATTCAACATGAACGTGAACGAGGTGATCTCGAACCGGTGCTGCCAGATCGCGGGCACGCCGCTCGGCAGCAAGCATCCGGTTCATCCGAACGATCACGTCAACATGTCGCAGTCGTCGAACGACAGCTTCCCGTCGGCCATGTACATCGCGGCGGCAACGAACGTAACCGAGCGCCTCGTTCCCGCCGTCGAGGCGCTGCATGACGCGATCGCCAAGAAGTCGGACAAGTGGGATCACGTCGTCAAGATCGGCCGCACCCACATGCAGGATGCAACGCCGCTGACGCTCGGGCAGGAATGGTCCGGCTACGCCGGCATGCTCGCGGACGATCTGACGCGCATCGACGACGCGCTCAAGGGCGTCTACCGGCTCGCGCTCGGCGGCACGGCCGTCGGCACCGGGATCAATGCGGCACCGGGCTTCGCGGAGGCCGTCGCGGCCGAGATCGCGCGGTTGACCGGCCTGCCTTTCGTCAGCGCGCCCAACAAGTTCGCGGTGCAGGGCGCGCATGATGCGCTGGTGCAGCTGTCGGGCACGCTGCGCACGCTTGCCGGCTCGCTCTACAAGATCGCCAACGACATCCGCCTGATGTCCTGCGGCCCGCGCGCGGGCTTTGCCGAATTGCTGATCCCGGAGAACGAGCCGGGCTCGTCGATCATGCCGGGCAAGGTGAACCCGACGCAGGCCGAGGCGCTGACGATGATCGCCGTGCAGGTGATGGCGTACGACGTTGCCGTCGGCTTCGGCGGCGCCGGCGGCTATCTCGAAATGAATGTCTACAAACCGCTGATCATCCACAACATCGCGCAATCCGTCACGATCCTTTCCGACGGCTGCACGAACTTCCGCACCTTCCTCGTCGAAGGTACCGAGCCGAACCACAAGAAGATCCAGGAATATGTCGAGAGGTCGTTGATGCTGGTGACCGCGCTGGCGCCGGTGATCGGCTACGACAAGGCATCGCGGATCGCGCATTACGCGATGGACAACGATCTCACGCTGAAATCGGCCGCGCTGAAGCTCGGCTTCGTGACCGAGCCGGAGTTCGACCGCATCGTCGATCCCGCCAAGATGGTCAAGCCCTACGTCGCCGAGATCAAGGTGCCGCTCGCGATCGGCGCCAAAGCCGTTTGAACAAGGCCGTCTGAAGCAGCCCGGCTGAAAGGAGAGAACGATGATCCGTTGCGTGCGTCTGTGGACCGGGGAGGACAACAACTCCCATTTCGAGGAAGGCGTCATCGAGCTGGAGCCCGGCCAGCGCGGCGACTTCCTCACCGGCAAGATCGATGCCGTCAGCGTCTCCTTCCAGGAGACCGAGTCCGGCGGCGCCTTCTCCTGGCACACCGCGCCGGTCCGCCAGCTCGTGATCACGCTCAGCGGAACGCTCGATTTCCAGACGCGTGACGGCCACCACTTCCTCATTCATCCCGGCAACATCCTGCTGGCCGAGGACACCGCGGGCTCCGGCCACAGCTGGAAGCTGACGGACGATTCGTCCTGGCGCCGCGCCTATGTGGTGCTGCGGCCCGGCGCCGCCGTGCCGTACCGCGCCAAGGCACGCCAGCCGGCGCGGGCCTGACCGAGCCATCCCAAGCACCTCTCGTCCCCCTCAAGCCAAACGAAGAGAACCGCCATGCAAGGAACTTCCGAATCCGACGTCGTCCTCATCGGCGCAGGGATCATGAGCGCCACCCTCGGTGTCCTTCTCAAGGAGCTGGAGCCGTCGCTCTCGATCCAGATGCTCGAGGTTCTCGAGGATTGCGCGCTCGAAAGCTCGGATGCGTGGAACAATGCGGGCACCGGCCATGCGGCCAATTGCGAGATGAACTACACGCCGCAGCGGCCCGACGGCAGCGTCGATATCTCGAAGGCGCTCCAGGTCAATGTCGAGTTCGACCTGTCGCGGCAGTTCTGGTCCTATCTCGTCGGGCGCGGCGCGATCGCCGATCCCCGGTCCTTCATTCATCCCGTGCCCCACATGAGCTTTGTGCACGGTACTGACAACGTCGACTTCCTCAGGAAGCGGTTCAAGGCGATGTCGGCCCATCATTGCTATGAAGGCATGGAATATACCGAGGAACCGGCCAAAATCGCCGAGTGGGCGCCGCTGGTGATGGAAGGCCGCGACGGTGGCGATCCCGTTGCCGCCACGCGGATCATCACGGGGACCGATGTCGATTACGGCTCGCTGACCCATCTCCTGGTTCATCATCTCGTCGGCCAGCCGGGCTGCGCGACGCACTATAAGAGCTGCGTCACCGCTCTCACCCGTGAGCAGGACGGTCGCTGGCGCATCGAGGTGCGCGACACCGACAGCGGCGAGACGCGGTCGGTCCGTGCCAAGTTCGTGTTCATCGGCGCCGGCGGCGGTGCGCTGCCGTTGCTGGAGAAGTCGGGCATTCCCGAAGGACGTGGCTATGGCGGCTTCCCGGTCAGCGGGATCTGGCTACGCTGCGACGATCCGGAGATCAACAAACGCCATCATGCCAAGGTCTACGGCAAGGCCGCGGTCGGATCGCCGCCGATGTCGGTGCCTCACCTCGACACGCGCGTGATCGGCGGCAAGCACTCGCTGTTGTTCGGCCCCTATGCCGGCTTCTCGAGCAAGTTCCTCAAGCACGGCTCGCTGCTCGATTTGTTCGAGTCCGTTCGTCCCGCCAACGTCAAGCCGCTGCTTGCGGTGGCACGCGACAATTTCGATCTCACCGAGTATCTGGTCGAGCAAGTGCTGCAGTCCGAGAGCCACCGTCTGGCGGCACTCGACGAGTATTTCCCGAAAGCCGATCCGAAGGATTGGCGATTGCAGGTCGCGGGCCAGCGCGTCCAGATCATCAAGCCCGACGTCAAGCGCGGCGGATTGCTCGAGTTCGGCACCGAGCTCGTCGGCGCCGACGATCATTCCCTCGTCGCGCTTCTCGGCGCTTCGCCGGGCGCCTCGACCGCGGCGTTCATCGCCATCAGCGTGCTGGAGAAGTGCTTTGCCGGCGAGCTGACGGCGAGCGCCTGGCTGCCGAAGCTGAAGCAGATCATCCCGTCCTATGGCGTCTCGCTGATCGAGGATGCGGATTTCTGCCGCCAGATCCGCGCCGCCACGGCGGAGGTGCTCAAGGTCGACAACATCCCGCAACCGGCCGCGCGCGCGCCGGCGATCGCGAAACGGGCGTGAGAAGAAAAGGGGCTTGCCATGGACCCGACAGCGCTTCTTCTCTCGCGGCTGCAGTTCGCCTTCACCATCTCGTTCCACATCATCTTCCCGGCGTTCACCATCGGGCTTGCCGCCTGGCTCACCGTTCTCGAAGCGATGCACCAGTACACCGGCAGGCCCGTCTACCGGACGCTGTTCGAGTTCTGGCTGAAGATCTTCGGTGTCGCCTTCGGCATGGGCGTCGTCTCCGGCGTGGTGATGGCGTTCCAGTTCGGCACGAACTGGAGCGTGCTCTCGAAGATGTCGGGGCCGATCCAGGGGCCGCTGCTGTCCTATGAGACGTTCACCGCCTTCATGCTCGAGGCGGGCTTCTTCGGCATCCTCATCTTCGGCCGGCCGCGGGTGCCGCCCTGGTTCTACCTGTTCTCCACGGCAATGGTCGCGCTCGGAACGACGCTGTCGGCGTTCTGGATCATGGTCAACAACAGCTGGATGCAGGTGCCGACCGGCTACGTGCTGGAGAACGGCCAGTTCGTGCCGAACGACTGGGCGCAGATCATCTTCAACCGGGTGGTCTGGGTCCGCTTTCCGCACATGCTGCTCGCTTCCTATCTCACCGGCGCCTTCTGCGTGGCGGCGACCGGCGCGTGGTATCTGCTGCGGCGGACCTATCGGGCCGAGGCGCATGTGATGCTGCGCATGGGTCTGGCGCTCGCGGCGGTGCTGCTTCCGGTCCAGCTCTTCATCGGGCATCTCGTCGGCGACTACGTCCACGACTTCCAGCCGGCCAAGTTCGCCGCGATCGAGGCGCGCTGGCATGACGAGCAGCCGGCTTCCGAGGTGCTGATCGCGATTCCGGATTCGAGCACGGAGTCGAACAAATACGCGATCTCGATTCCGGTGCTCGGCAGTATCATCGGAAGCATGAGCCTGACCTCGAAAGAGGTCGGTCTCATCAGCTTTCCGCCGCAGGACCGGCCGCCGGTGGCGATCCCGTTCTTTGCCTTCCGCATCATGGTCGGCTGCGGCTTCGTGATGCTGGGGCTGGCCTGGTTCGGGTCCTGGCTCGGCCTCAAGCATCGGCTCGAGCGCAGCCGCCTGCTGCTGTGGGGAATCTTCCTCAGCTTTCCGCTGCCGTGGATCGCGATCCTCACCGGCTGGTACACCGCGGAAGTCGGCCGCCAGCCCTGGACCATCTACGGCGTGTTGCGGACCGCCGACGCCGTGACGCCGTTCCTAACGGCGTCCGCCGCGCTGACATCGCTGATTCTGTTCGTCGCCGTCTACGCCTTCATCTTCTCGTTCGGGACCTATTACATCTATCGGCTGCTGCGCGCCGGCCCTGCGGGACTCGGCGGCAAGCCGCTGCATGTTCCCGTGCCCAACCGGCCGATGTCGCTCGCCGACAAAATGCCGGCCATCGCCGAAGCGGGAGAATAGCCATGGTGACGTACTGGGTTGCCCTGCTTGCCATCAGCATCCTGATCTATCTCCTTCTGGACGGGTTCGATCTCGGCGTCGGCATGCTGTTCGGCCTGGCCGGCAGCGAGGCGAGGCGGCAGGCGATGTTGCGCACGATCGCTCCGGTCTGGGACGGCAACGAGACCTGGCTGATCGTCACCGGCGTGATCATGTGGGGCGCGTTTCCCGTGGTCTATTCCATGCTGCTGTCCGCGCTCTACATTCCGGTCGTGGTCATGCTTCTCGGGCTGATCCTGCGCGGCGTCGCGTTCGAGTTTCGCGGCAAGGCCTCGCGCTCGCGCTGGATCTGGGACGTCAGCTTCTCCGCGGGATCGTTTGCCGCGAGCTTCATGCAGGGCGTCATGGTCGGCGCGCTGGTCGAGGGACTTCAGTTCTCGAACGGCGAATATGTCGGAGGCACCTTCGGCTGGCTGACGACATTTTCGGTCCTGTGCGGGATCGGCCTGTGCTTCGGCTACGCGCTGCTCGGCGCCTGCTGGCTCGTGAGGAAGTGCCAAGACCCGGTCCGCCACGCCACGCGGCGGCAGATCCCGTTTCTTGCGGTTGCCGTGCTGGCCTTCCTCGTCGTCGTCTTCGCGCATGCCTTGATCGAGCATCTGCCGATCCTGCGCCGATGGATCGAGCGGCCCTATCTGCTCGTGTTTCCCCTCATCGGCGCGGGCGCGGCGGCGAGGCTCGCCACGAGCATCCTGCACCACGACGATTACTGGCCGTTCAACATGGTGTCGCTGATCTTCGCCGCGGCGTTCTGCACGCTCGCCCTGTCGTTCTGGCCCTACATGATCCCGTTCGTCGTCACGATCGACGAGGCCGCGGCGCCGCATGCAAGCCTCGCTTTCATGTTCTGGGGCGCCGGCCTGTTCGTCTTCCCGCTGATGCTGCTCTATGTCGCGGTCGGCTATCGCGTCTTCCGTGGCAAGGCGGAGCCGGCTGCCGATCACTACTAAAGGCCGCGCGGTTCGACCTGGGCCGCAGGCCCTGCAGACAAGCAAGAGAAAAGGCGCCGTTTCCGGCGCCTTTTTCGTTCAGAGTGCTTGGGTCAGGATTTCGGCATGATCCCGGGACCGTTGTCCGGCCATTGCGCGATCACCTTCTCGTCGATGTTGAAGTGCTGGGCGACCAGCTTCGGCGGGGTGTGCGTCAGCCAGTTGGAGAGCGAGACCTCCTCGTAGTGCGGCGCACGGAACACGCCGATGAACTGCAGCTCGGTGTCGCCGGTATTCTCGACATAGTGGCCGAGATTGCGCCGGACATAGCCGATGTCGCCGGCCGAGAAATCCGTCGTCAGCGCGTTGGGACCGGTGTCGAACACCGTCATCCGCGCCTTGCCCTTGATGTAGTACTGCCACTCGTCGGCGTTCGGATGCCAGTGCATCTCGCGCACCGCGCCCGGCGGCATCGTCACCAGGGCCGCCGCGACGGTGGTGGCGACCTTGAAGTTGCTGCTGTCGGCAACGCGGATGCTGCCGGCGGCGCTCTCCTTGACCGGGGTCGAGCTGCCGAGCGAATGGATGAACGGATAGGGCGGAGCCTCCGCGTGCTTTGCCACGGCGGCACGGTCGGCGGCGAGATCGCCGGGCAGGGTGCCCTGGAAGATCCAGCGATTGTGCAGCGGGATCTTGGCGAAGGCGTCGACCGGCACACCGAAGTTCTTGGCCAGCACCTCGGGCGGCGTATGGGCGAGCCAGTCCGTCACCAGCAGCGTGTTGAACTCGTTGGCGTGGCCGTCGTCGAAGCAGATCACGAATTCGCAGCCGTCGGGACCGAGGCCCTGCAGCGAGTGCGGCGCGCCCGCCGGGAAATACCAGAGGTCGCCGGCCTTGAGGTCGCCGACATAGGGGCGTCCCTGCGCGTCGAGCACCGTGATGCGGCAGCTTCCGTAGGTCATGATCGCCCATTCGGCGGCCTGGTGCCAATGCAGCTCGCGGATGCCGCCCGCGGACAGGCGCATGTTGACGCCGGAGATTTCCTTCGAGATGGCGAAGTCCTCGACGGTGACCTGGCGCGCCCAGCCGCCGTCCTGGATGCGCCGCGGGGCGTTGTTGAACGAGGCCCAATCCATCGGCAGTCCGCCGACATCGGTCGCCGGCGGCGTTTGCGCGGAGGGGAATTGCTTGGCCAGCGCCGGGTTCTGCGGACCGGGATCGCTCAGGCTGCTTGGGCTTTTGGCATTCACGGCGCCCTGCGGCGGCTCGTCCGGATTGCCGAAGGTTGCGGCTTGCGCACTGGAGCCGACCATGGCGGCCCCTGCCGCGGACATGGCCAGCAGATCACGTCTTGAAAACATCTTGGGTCGCTCCTGAAAATGGTCGAAAGCCCTCCATTGTAATGGGGCTCCAACCTCCAAACCTAGTTTCCGGCTGGGGTTTCAGCTTCCGGGAACAGCGCTCTTTTTGCCGGAATGCACTGGCTGCTAGGGCAGGGCAAAGGGACCGGGCGAGTGCAATTGAGAAATCGCGCTTCGTTTTGGGAAGACGGCTCGTCGGCGCGATCCTTAACTGGGAGGGTTGCAATATCGAGAGATATCAGATGACCACGAAATCGGTTCGTCCCTACCGTGAGCCGGCCGGCGGCTGGGGTGCGCTCAAGGCGCTTAGCGAGGCGCTGTTGGTGCAGCGGGTGCCGCTGAAGGGCGCGGCGACGCTGCGCCGGATGAACCAGCCGGAGGGCTTCGATTGCCCCGGCTGTGCCTGGCCCGATCCAAAGCACACCTCCTCGTTCGAGTTCTGCGAGAACGGCGGCAAGGCGATCGCCTGGGAGGCGACGTCGAAGCGCTGCACGCCCGAATTCTTCGCCCAGCATACCGTCACCGAGCTTGCGAGCTGGAGCGACTACGATCTCGAAATGGTCGGGCGGCTCACGCACCCGATGGCCTATGATGCCGCATCCGACCGCTATCTCCCGGTGCAATGGAGCGAGGCGTTCGACATGATCGGGCGCGAGCTTGCGGCGCTGCCGAATCCCGATATGGCGGAGTTCTACACGTCCGGACGCACGTCGAACGAGGCGGCGTTCCTCTACCAGCTGTTCGTGCGCGAATACGGCACCAACAATTTCCCCGACTGCTCGAACATGTGCCACGAGGCGACCAGCGTCGGCCTGCCGCAGTCGCTCGGGGTCGGCAAGGGCACCGTGCTGCTGGAGGATTTCGACAAGGCCGATTGCATCTTCATCTTCGGCCAGAACCCGGGCACCAACAGCCCGCGGATGATGACGAGCCTGCGCAATGCGGCGCGCCGCGGCGCTTCCATCCTCTCCTTCAACCCGTTCCGCGAGCGCGCGCTGGAGCGTTTCCAGGCGCCGCAGAGCCCGGTCGAGATGATCACGCTGTCGTCGACGACGATCAGCTCGAAACTCTTCCAGGTTCGGGTCGGCGGCGACGTCGCCGTCCTCAAGGGAATCATGAAGGTCCTGGTGGAGGCCGACGAGGCCGCCCGTGCCGCCGAGCAGCCGGAGATCCTGGACTGGGACTTCATTCGCGGACACACGGCCGGCATCGAGGCGTTGATCGACGATCTCAAGCGCACGCAATGGCCCGATATCGAACGCCAGTCGGGCCTGACGCGCGAGGACATGGAATATGCCGCCGGTGCCTATATGAAGGCCGAGCGCGCCATCCTCGTCTACGGCATGGGCATCACCCAGCACTGGCGCGGCGCCAATAACGTGCAGCAGATCGCCAACCTCGCGCTGTTGCGGGGCAATGTCGGGCGCGAAGGCGCCGGCGTCTGCCCGGTTCGCGGTCATTCCAACGTGCAGGGCGATCGCACCGTCGGGATCACGGAGGTTCCCAAGGCGGATTTCCTCGAGCGCCTGGAGCAGCACTTCGGCTTCAAGCCTCCGTCCGCGCCCGGGCACAACGTGGTGACCGCGCTCGAAGCCATGATCCGCGGCGAGGTGAAAGCCTTCTTCGCGATGGGCGGCAATTTCGCCGCCGCCATTCCGGACTGGCAGGCGACGCAGGCGGCCCTCGCCAAGCTCGACCTGACTGTCCACGTCTCGACCAAGCTCAACCGCAGCCACCTGATCCACGGCCGCGCCGCGCTGATCCTGCCGTGTCTCGGCCGCACCGAGATCGACGTGCAGGCCTCGGGGCCGCAGTCGGTCACGGTGGAGGACTCGATGTCGATGGTGCATGCCTCCGGCGGCCGCAACAAGCCGGCATCGGAGCATCTGCTCAGCGAGGTCGCGATCATTGCCGGCGTCGCCAAAGCGACGCTGGGCGCGCGCACGGTGGTCGACTGGAACGGCTTCGTTGCCGATTACGACCGCATCCGCGACGCCATCGAGGCCGTCTTCCCGATCTTCCAGGGCTACAATGCCCGCATCCGCGTTCCCGGCGGCTTCCATCTCACCTCGACGGCGCGCGAACGGATCTGGGCGACGCCGTCGGGCAAGGCCAACTTCCTGGTCTTCCCCGGCTGCGGCGAGGATCCGCCGCAGAGCGATGACGATTTCCTGTGGCTCACCACGATCCGCAGTCACGACCAGTACAACACCACGCTCTACTCGATGTCCGACCGCTATCGCGGCGTGTTCGGCCAGCGCGACGTGGTGTTCCTCAACGACTACGAGCTGAAGCGGCGGGGACTTGCCGACGGCGATCGCGTCGACCTCGTCACCGCCTCGACCGACGGCGCCGAGCGGATCGTGCGCAATTTTCGCGTGGTGGCCTATTCCTTCCCGACCGGCTGCTGTGCGGCATACTATCCGGAGACCAATCCGCTGGTGCCGCTCTATGCCCGAGATCCCCTCAGCTTCACGCCCTCATACAAGGGCGTGCCGATCCGCCTGGTGCGTTCGGCCGGCCCGGAGCCATTGGCGTAGCCGCACAGAGGACGCGGTCAGGCCTCGACACCGAGATCCGGCCGTGGCGATTCCGCCGCCACGGACTTCGGCAAGGTGAACCAGAAGCGGGCGCCGCCATGCGCGGCGCTGCACTCGGCGCCGATCCGGCCTCCATGTGCCTCGACGATCGAGCGGCAGATGGGGAGACCCATGCCCATGCCGCTCTCCTTGGTCGTGAAGAAGCTTTCAAACAGCCGGCCGGCATGTTCGGCGGCGATGCCGGGGCCGTTGTCCTCGACGGAGCAGCACAGCGTGGATGCGTCCTGCGTGACCGTGCTGATGACGATCCTGCGGTCGTCGTGCGCCGCCTGCGTCATCGCCTGCGCGGCGTTGATGGCGAGATTGACGATGATCTGCTGCAGCTGGGTGCGGTCGCCGACCACTTGCGGCGTAGCCGGGCAAGGCCGGTGCAGGATCGCCACGCCGCGGGATTCGAGCTCGTGCCGCAGGAACAGGAGCGCTTCGCGAACGATTTCGTCAAAGCATAGGGATGCGTGCTCGGGGACCTTCCGCGAGGCCATGCCGCGAACACGCGCCACGATCCTGGCCGCGCGTTGGGTATCGACAACGATGTTTTCGATGGTCTTGCGGATCTCACCGATGTCGGGCACCGGCCTGTTCAGCCAGCGCAGCCCGGCGGCGCCGTTGGTGGCGATGGCGGCGAGGGGCTGGTTGACTTCGTGCGCGATCGAGGCGGTGAGCTCGCCGAGCATCGAGACGCGTGCGGCATGCGCGAACTCGGCCTGGACCCGCTGCAGCTCCTGCTGGGCGCGAAGCCGCGGTGAGATGTCGATGGTTCCGACCAGGCTGATCTCGAGATCGTTGATAGGGCCGACACGGGCGGTCGTGAACAGGACGTCGACGATGCGGCCGTCCCAGGTGACCATCCTGGTCTCTTCCTCGAAATTCGTCTCGCCGCGATAGCGGGACTCCATCGCCCGCCGGAACGTATCGGGCCGCTCCCTCCAGGTGTCGGCCATGGCACGTCCGACATAGCCGTTTGGCCCGCCTCCGAACATCTGGACGGCCCGCTCGTTGGCCTCCTCGAACGAGAGCGCGTCCATGCAGGTCCGGAGGAACTCGGGATGGCTGTCGAAATAGGGGCCGAGATCCTTGACGCCCTCGGCTTTCAATTTTCGAAAAAGCACGAGGAGCCTGCTGGCGTCGAGCTGCCGGAGCGCGATCGGCATGCGGGTGAACAGATGGCGGTAACGCTGCTCGCTCCGCTCCAGCTCGACGTGGGCCCTCTTCAGGGCCGTGATATCCATGATCGCGCCGACGAGCGTCAGCGAAGAGGCCAGGAAGGCGGCGAAGGCGATTGTCGTGAAATTGTCCCCGAGCAGGGAGCAGCCAAAGGACAGCAGGGTCAAAACCAGGCTGCCCCAGGCCCACAGCAGAATGCGATCCCTAATCGTCTGGATCGGCCGCACGCGGTGCCACCATCGCCGGGGCTGTACTGGGTTGGAGCCATCCAGGCGTTCGACTGTCATGCGGAAGGTCTACCGCACCGCCGAAAGGCGGTCTTTTGCGTTTTCGCAGGGGTCTTGCCAAAATGCACGAAGCCGCGGCCGGGCCGCCTGCGACTTTAGGCCATCTCGGCCACGGGCCTCGTCACGCCGAAGCGCCGCTCGAACTCGGCGACATCGACCACGCCGCGCCGATGGGTGCCGTCGCCGATCTTGCGGCCGCCGTCCCAGGCCTCGACCTCGAACAGAATGCTCCGGGCCTCGACTGCGACGACCCGGGCGATCGCCCGGACCGTGCGGCCGACCGGGGTTGCCGCCAGATGACGGATATTGACCATCATCCCGACGCTGACATGGCCCTTCGGCAGGAACGGCTGAACCGCCGATCCCGCGGCCATCTCCATGTGCAGGATCATCATCGGCGTGCCGTAGACTTCGGGCATGCCCGGCACCACATGGCCGACCGTCATCTCCGGTGTGACGGTGACCAGCTTCTCCGCCGTCATGCCCGCGGTCACCTGCTCAAGTGGATTCATGGCTCAGTCCCGTCTCTGCCTCGGTCGTGGGTGGGGTGGATGTCTCGGCCCGCGGCTTGCGCCCGGTGAGCCAGTTGCCGAGCCGGTCGAGATAGAGATAGACGACGGGCGTGGTGTAGAGCGTCAGGACCTGCGACAGCATCAGGCCGCCGACGATCGTATAGCCGAGCGGCTGGCGCAGCTCGGCGCCGGTGCCGGAGCCGATCATCAGCGGCACGCCGCCGAGCAGCGCGGCCATCGTCGTCATCAGGATCGGGCGGAAGCGCAGCGTACAGGCCTGGTAGATCGCCTCTTCCGGGCTGAGCCCGTGCTGGCGCTCCACCTCGAGGGCGAAGTCGACCAGCATGATGCCGTTCTTCTTGACGATGCCGATCAGCAGGATGATGCCGATGATCGCGATCACGCTGAGATCCATGTGGACCGCCAGCAGCAGCAGCAGCGCGCCGATGCCGGCCGACGGCAGCGTCGACAGGATCGTGATGGGGTGGATCAGGCTCTCATAGAGCACGCCGAGGATGATGTAGATCACGATCAGCGCCGCCCCGATCAGCAGCGGTGTGCCGCGCAGGGAGGATTGGAACGCCTGCGCATTGCCCTGGAACGAGGCCGTGAGCGAGGCGGGCTTGCCGGTGTCCTTCTCGATCTTCTGGATCGCCTCGACCGCATTGCCGAGCGCAACGCCGGGACGCAGGTTGAACGAGATCGTGACCGAGGGAAACAGGCTCTGGTGATTGATCAGGATGGGCGCAGGCTTGATGACGGCGTGGACCAGCGTGCTGAGAGGGACCTGCTGGCCGGTCGACGAGTTCAGATAGATGTCCTTGAGCGCCTCGGGCCCGTACTGGAAGCGCGGGTCGACCTCCATCACGACATGGTACTGGTTCAGCGAGGTGAACATGGTCGAGACGATGCGCTGGCCGAACGCGTCGTCGAGGGCATTGTCGATCGTCGTCGGCAGGATGCCGAAGCTGGAAGCGACCTCGCGGTTGACCGTGACCTCCAGCCGCGGGCCGGCATTGGCCTGGTCGCTGGCGACGTCGGTGATGAGGTCGAGCGCGCGGAGCTTCTCCAGGAAGATCGCCGACCAATGCGTGAGCTCGTTGGAATCGGCATCCGTCAGCGTGTACTGATACTGCGTCTTCGACAGGCGTGCGCCGATCGTGATGTCCTGCGCGGCCTGCATATAGAGCCTGATGCCCTGGATATGGGCGAGCCGGGGCCCCAGCCGCTCAATCACCTGATCGGCGCTGGCCTTGCGCTCGGGCTTCGGCTTCAGAACGATGAAGATGCGTCCCTGATTGAGCGTCGCGGTCGGGCCGCCGGGTCCGATATAGCTCGCCACCGACTGCACCGCCGGGTCCTTCGAGAGGATGTCAACGATGGCCTGCTGACGCTCGGACATGGCGGGGAAGGAGATGTCCTGCGCGGCCTCAGTGATGCCGACGATCTGCCCGGTGTCCTGCTGCGGGAAGAAGCCCTTGGGAATGATCACATAGAGATAGCCGGTCAGCGCGACGGTCGAGAGCATCACGAGCAGCGTCACGAAGCGATGGCGCAGCACGACGTGAAGGCCCTTTGCATAGACCGCCAGCAGGCCATCGAAGCCGCGTTCGAAGGCGAGATAGAGGCGGCCGTGCTTCTTGTGCGAATCGTCCTTCAGCAGCCGCGCGCACATCATCGGCGTCAGCGTGAGCGAGATGATCAGCGACAGCAGCAGCGAGGCGGTGATCGTGACGGCGAATTCCTGGAACAGCTTGCCGACATAGCCGCCCATCAGGAACAGCGGGATGAACACCGCGATCAGCGACAGCGTGATGGAGACGATGGTGAAGCCGATTTCGCTGGAGCCCTTGAGCGCGGCCTCCATGGGCGTCATGCCCTGTTCGAGATGGCGCACGATGTTCTCGATCACGACGACGGCATCGTCGACCACGAACCCGACCGCGATCGACAGCGCCATCAGCGAGAGATTGTCCAGGCTGTAGCCGAGCACATAGAGCACCGCGAACGTGCCGACCAGCGCCAGCGGAACTGTGATCGCCGGAATGATGGTGGCCCAGAAATTTCGCAGGAACAGGAAGATGACCATCACCACCAGGGCGACCGTCAGCATCAGCGTGAATTGAACGTCGGAGACCGCGGCGCGGATGGTGGCGGTGCGATCGGCGGCGATCGTCACCTTGATCGCCGGCGGGACCGAGGCCTGGAGCTGGGGCAGCAGCGTCTTGATGCGGTCGACGGTCTCGATCACGTTGGCGCCGGGAACGCGCTGGACCGCCAGGATGATGGCGGGATCCTTGCCGTACCAGCCGGCCAGGAGATCGTTCTCGGGCCCCTCGATCGCCATGCCGACGTCGCGTATCCGCACCGGCGAGCCGTTGCGATAGGCGATGATGAGGTCGTCATAGGCGGAAGGCTTGAGCAGCTGGTCGTTGGTGTTCAGCGTGTAGGTGACGCGCGGGCTGTTGAGCGTGCCCTTGGGCAGGTCGACATTGGCGCCTGCGATGACGTTGCGGACGTCCTCGAGGCCGATGCCGCGTGCGGCGAGCGCCTGTGGATTGACGCGGACACGGATCGCCGGCTTCTGCTGGCCGCCGATGCCGACGAGGCCGACGCCGGGCACCTGCGAGATCTTCGGCAGCAGGATGTTCTCGGCATAGGCGTCCACCGTGGTCAGCGGCAGCGAGTCCGACGTCAGCGCGATCAGCATGATCGGCGTCTCCGCCGGATTCACCTTCCTGATCGTCGGCGGGTAGGGGATGTTCGGCGGCAGGAACGGGCTCGCGGCATTGATCGCGGCCAGCACGTCCACCGCTGCGCTGTCCACCGTGCGCGACAGCTCGAACTGCACCGTGAGCTGGGCGACGCCGAGCGCGCTGGACGAGGTGAGCTGCGTGACGCCTGGAATCTGGCTGAGCTGCTGCTCGAGCGGCGTGGCGAGGGACGAGGCGATGGTGCCGGGATCGGCGCCGGGCAATTGCGCCGAGATCTGGATCGTCGGGTAATTGACGTTCGGCAGCGCGCCGACCGGCAGCAGCGGATAGGCCGCAAGACCGCACAGCAACAGGCCGGCCATCAGCAGCGCGGTTGCGATCGGCCGCAGGATGAAGGGAGCGGAGAGGTTCACGGGATAGCATCCTGCACGGCGCTCTGCAAATCCGCTTCCTGTGCGGCCTTGCCATGCAGCTCGCGGACACGGCTGCCTTCCGTCAGCCGGTACTGGCCGTCCACCACGACGACCTCACCGGATTTCAGCCCCTGGTCGATCAGGGCCTGGCCGTCGCTGATCTGCGCGACGTGCACGGGACGCAAGGCCGCCGTCTGGCCATCGGTCACGACATAGACATAGCTGCCGTTCGGCCCCTGCTGCACGGCCGAGCCGGCGACGGTGAGCGCGCCCTTCTGAACCTGGAGTAGCAGGCGCGCGTTCACCAGCTGGCCCGGCCACAGCCGGTGCTCATGGTTCGGGAACACCGCCTTGAGCTGGACGGTGCCGGTGGTGCCCGCGATCTCGTTGTTGACCAGCAGCAGCGTACCCTCGTCGAGCTTCACCTTGTTGTCCTGGCTGTAGGCGATGACCTTCAGTGGGCCTTTCGCCGCGTGCTCCTGGATCACCGGCAGGTCGGTCTGCGGCAGCGTGAACAGCATCGAGATCGGCTCGATCTGGGTGACGACGACGAGACCGTTAGGGTCGGTCGGATGGATCACGTTGCCGACGTCGATCTGGCGCACGCCGGTGATGCCGGGGATCGCCGATGTCAGGCGCGTGTAGCTGAGCTGGACGTTGGCCTCGTCGATCTGGGCCTGGTCCGCCTTCACGGCGGCCTTGAGCTGCGCCACCTGCGCCGTCTGCGTCTCGATCAGTTGCGGGGTCGCATAACCCTTGTCGCCCAGCTGATTGTAGCGCGCAAGATTGGCCTCGGCATTCGCGAGCTGCGCCTGGTCGCGGTCGCGATTGGCGGTCAGCTGCTCGATCTGTGCTTCGTAAGGCCGCGGATCGATCTGGGCGAGCAGGTCTCCGGTCTTGACGGTCTGTCCTTCGGTGAAGGCGATCTTGACGATCTGGCCCTGGATCTGGCTGCGCACGACGTCGGTGTTGTAGGCGATCACCGTGCCGATGCCGCGCAGATAGATCGGGACGTCCTTGCCGGTGACGGTGGCGGCGACCACAGGCACGACGACCGGCACCGGCGCGGCCGCGACGGCCGGCTTGCGGTCGGTGCCGAAGAACCAGAGACTTCCGCCGATCAGGATTGCGGCGAGCGCCGCGCATGCAATGGTGAGGTTCCGCTTCACGGTGAGGGTCCTTGTTGATCTCAGGGATTGCCGGAGCCGTCGATGGGCGTCGTGCCGCTCAGGGACATGGGACCGGGCACCGGCACGGACGGGCTGATGCCTGCGCCGCCGATTTCGGTGGATCCGAGCGGAATGCCGACGCGCCCGACCGTCGATGTCTGGGGAAGCAGGGCCGAGGACGTCGTCGTGCCGTTAGGGCAGCCAGACGACGAGCTTCCGGAGAGGCCGCCGCCGTCGAACAGGGCGCCCGATGATCCGGCATTCCCCGATGTGGGGCAGTTGGTCATGTCTTGCACGGGATTGATCGGGGATACGCCGGGCGTTGCGATCTCGGTCGAGCCCAGCGGAATGCCTTCAGGTCGCGTCGAGCCGAGATTGAGCGGCGAAGTCGCGGTCATGCCGACGGGGGCCTGCGCGGGGAGCTGGGTCGTCGGTAGCGCCATTTGCGCATGTGCCACGGCCGGTATCAGGCACATCAGGCCGGCCGCGAATGCCGCGCGCAGATGCACCGGTGCGAACCGGCGGGATCCAGATTTGTTCGATGAGAGCTGTTCTCGCATGGCTCGCTCCGGAGTCTTCATTTGCGCGGGACGATAGGGAGCGGCCGGCGAGGCGGTATTCCCTGAACGCACGTCCCGCTGTCTGGCCGCACGATCGGAACGGCATCCCCTCATTGCGGATGCTTCTGAAGCAGCGTTGTGGCCTCGGACAGCTCCCGGCGGCATCCGGCGATGTCGCTGGAACGGTTCGCGGCGCGCGCGCGATCGAGAGCATCGAGCGCCAGCAGAAACTGCGCACCGCTCGCACCTTCCGCCCGCGCCAGCGATCGCGGCGTGGGCTGATGATTGCGTAGTGCGGCGAGGCTTTCGGTGCCCCAGCCATGTGCGCCGGCATTCTTTTCGATCGCAGCGTCCAGCTTTGCCTGGACACGCCAGATCGAAGCCTTGCAGGACGCTGCATCAACCGGGGATGCCGCACTCACGAGGATTATAGTGGCCGCGGCAATCCGGATGAGTGAATTCGATGTCATTGTCGATCCTCTCCTGTCGGTGATTGAACGTCTGTTGCGACATGACAGCGCCAGCACGAGCCGTCTTTCGCTTACGAACGCCGGCTGCCCGGCATGCGCACGGAGGCGTGCCATCAGACAAAGCGAGCGCGAGCTGGAGTAGAATTTGCGGGCCGGCACCCGCCGGCGTGCGAAGTGGCAATGGCCGTTGTTTGCCGAAATACGCAATGAAGCGTCGAACCTAGTGTCGCGTCATTCCAACCCGGAGTGATCCCGACATGAAACCCCTCAACGCTGGCCTCGCCTTCGCTGCCGCTCTTTCCCTGTTCGCGACCGTCACCCCGGCGCGCGCCGAACCGCTGAAGAATATCGTCCTCGTGCACGGCGCCTGGGTCGATGCGTCGGGCTGGAAGCCCGTCTACGAGATCCTGACCAAGGAAGGCTTCCGCGTGACGATGGTGCAGGAGCCCGAGACCTCGTTTGCCGACGACGTCACGGCGGCGAAGCGGATCCTCGATCTCCAGGACGGCCCGACGCTCCTCGTCGGTCACAGCTATGGCGGCTCGATCATCACCGAAGCCGGCGTCCACCCGAACGTCGTCGGCCTCGTCTATGTCGCCGCACACGCCCCCGACGTCGGCGAGGATGAATCGGCGCTGGGCAAGAAAACCCCGAGCGTGCTCGGCAAGACTGAAGGCGTCATCAAGGTCACGCCCGACAAGTTCACCTATCTCGATCCCGTGCAATTCCCGAAACTGTTCGCGCCCGATCTGCCGCGCGAGCGGGCCGAGTTCGTTGCGCGCTCCCAGGTCCTGGCCGCGACGCAGGTGTTCAGCACGCCGCTCACCGCGGCGGCGTGGAAGACCAAGCCGAGCTGGGGCGTCGTTGCCGGCAGCGACCAGATCATCAATCCCGATCTCGAGCGCTGGTACTACGAGCGCGCCAAGAGCCAGACGACCGTAATCCCGGGCGCCAGCCATTCCGTCTACGAGTCGCATCCGAAGGAAGTGGCGGCCGTGATCACCCGCGCCGCCCGCAGCATCCAGCAGCCGGCCACGCGCTGAAATCCCTTCTGCCGGTCCTGACGCACGGCCGGCAGAAGGACGGTCGGCGGGAGAGACAGCACTCCCGCCGACCTGACCGCCCACCCCGGAGCATTCCATGAGCGTGATCGAGACCACCAGTGCCGTCCTGACCTGGAAGGTGATGACGGTGAAGCGGGCCGGACTGAGCCGCGAGCTGCCGTCCGGCAATCCGGACCTGATGTGGGTCGCCAATTCGTCGACGCTGATCTACGGCGAGCGGGATGCGATCCTCGTCGACACGTTCCTCACCGCAAGCCAGTCGAAGACGCTGCTGGACTGGGTCGTTTCGCACGGGCGTAATCTCACGACGATCTATGTCACGCATGGCCACGGCGATCATTTCTTCGGTCTCGTGCCGCTGCTCGACCGCTTTCCGAATGCCAGGGCGGTAGCCGCTCCCGACGTCGTCCGCGAGATGAAGGCCCAGCTTTCGCCGGCCTCGCTCGATGGCTTCTGGCGCAAGCGTTTCCCGGGCGAGATCGCAGAGCGTCTGGTCGCGGCCGAGCCACTGGCCGGAGAGCTCACGCTGGAAGGACACAAGCTCGCCGTCATCGACATGGGCCGGACCGATACGGCCAGGTCCACAGCGCTGCACGTTCCGTCTCTCGACCTGATCGTTGCCGGCGATACCGTCTACAACGGCATTCATCCCTATCTTGCCGAGACCGATACCGCGAGCCGGCTGGAGTGGATCGCCGCGCTCGACCGGCTCGAGGCGCTGAAGCCGCGCTTCGTGATCGCCGGGCACAAGAAGCCGGACAACGACGACGATCCGCGCAACATTGCGGAAACCCGGCAATATCTGCTCGACTTCAACCGCCTCGACCAGGCCACCGCATCGCCGCGCGAGCTCTATGAGGCCATGCTGGCGCTCTATCCCGATCGTGCCAATCCCGGGTCGCTCTGGAGCGGAGCCAACGCCGCGAAGGAGCGGAAGCCATGACCGGCTGGCAGAACAACCGTGCCGCGCGCGATGCGCGGATCGCGGCCGGCGCCGGCTTCGCGCGCGGCAAGCTCGTGGAGGCGCAGGACGCCACGCATCTGCTGGAGGCCGTTATCAGGCCGGGCGACCGGGTTTGCCTCGAGGGCGATAACCAGAAGCAGGCCGATCTGCTCAGCCGCGCGCTTCTCGCCGTCGATCTCGCGAAGGTCAGCGATCTCCACATGGTGCAGTCGGGCGTCGTGCTTCCCGAGCACCTGGACCTGTTCGACCGCGGCGTTGCCAAGCGCCTCGACTATGCCTATTCCGGGCCGCAATCGGCGCGCATCGCCCGCATGCTGTTCGGCGGCAAGATCGAGCTCGGCGCGGTCCACACCTATCTCGAACTGTTCGCCCGCTACTTCATCGACCTGACGCCGCACGTCGCCTTGATCGCCGCCGTCAGCGCCGACCGTGAAGGCAATCTCTACACCGGCCCGAACACCGAGGACACGCCGACCGTGGTGGAGGCGACGGCGTTCAAGGACGGCGTCGTGATCGCCCAGGTCAACGAGATCGTCGACGCGGTGCCGCGCGTCGATATCCCGGCGGACCGCGTCCATTTCATCGTCAAGTCCGACAAGCCCTTCTTCGTCGAGCCGCTGTTCACGCGCGATCCGGCCGCGATCACCGAGGGCCAGATCCTGACCGCGATGCTCGCGATCAAGGGGATCTATGCGCCCTACGCCGTGCAGCGGCTCAATCACGGCATCGGCTTCAGCACGGCCGCGATCGAGCTTCTGCTGCCGACCTTCGGCGAGCGGTTGGGGCTGAAGGGCCAGATCGCGACCCATTTCGCATTGAACCCGCATCCGGCGCTGATCCCGGCGATCGAGTCCGGCTGGGTGCGGCAGATCCATTCGTTCGGCTCGGAGGTCGGCATGGATGACTACATCCGCGCCAGATCCGACGTGTATTTCACAGGCCCCGACGGCTCGCTGCGCTCCAATCGCGCGTTCTGCCAGACCGCCGGTCTCTATGCCTGCGACATGTTCATCGGCTCCACCTTGCAGATCGATCTGCAGGGGAATTCGTCCACCGTCACGGCGTCCCGTATCGCCGGGTTTGGCGGCGCGCCGAACATGGGAGCGGATGCCCGCGGGCGGCGTCATCCGAGCGAGCCCTGGCTGAAGGCGGGAGCCGAGGCCGATCCCGACGGCTCTGCCTTGATGCGCCGCGGCCGCAAGCTGGTCGTGCAGATCGGCGAGACGTTCGGGGACAAGAACGTGCCGCTGTTCGTCGAGAAGCTCGACGCCATCGAGCTTGCGGAGAAGCTGAACCTCGATCTCGCGCCGATCATGATCTATGGCGACGACGTCACGCACATCGTCACCGAGGAGGGCGTGGCCAACCTGCTGCTGTGCCGCACGGCGCAGGAGCGCGAGCAGGCCATCCGCGGCGTCGCCGGCTACACCGATGTCGGCCGCCGGCGGGACCACGGCATGGTCGCGCGACTGCGTGAGCGCGGCGTGATCCGTCGCCCCGAGGATCTCGGCATCAATCCGCTCGATGCGGACCGCAGCATGCTGGCGGCGCGCTCGATCAAGGATCTGGTGCGCTGGTCGGGCGGACTCTATTCGCCGCCGTCGAAATTCAGGAACTGGTGAGGACGGGCCATGGAAGATCTCAGGTTTGAGCACAGCGTCAGCGCGCGGGCTGGCGGCAGCAGGACGAGCGCGATCGTCGGCGTGGTCGCCTCGGGCAATCTGGAAGTCCTGGTCGAGCGCGTCCTGCCGGATACCGAATGCGCCATCGACATCAAGACCGCGGCGATCGGCTTCGGAGAGGTGTGGACCGCGGTGATCGGCGATTTCGTCGAGCGCCATTCGCCGGGCGGGCTGAGATTCTCGATCAATGACGGCGGCGCGCGCCCGGATACGGTTTCGCTGCGGCTGGCGCAGGCGGTGCGATTGATCGCGGAGAACGGCCAATGACCGCGCCGCTCAAGGACATCACACCGGCCGAGCGCGCCCGCAGCACCAGCTTCTACGAGGCGTCGGCCCGCACGCGGCTGGAACTGCTGCTCGATGCCGGCAGCTTCGTCGAGTTCATCGGCCCGGAGCAGCGCGAGGTCAGTCCTCATCTGAAGATTTTCGATCTGCCCGAGCAGTTCGACGACGGCATCGTCGTCGGTCACGGCCGTCTCGACGAATCGCCGGTGTTCGTCGCCGCGCAGGAGGGCCGCTTCATGGGCGGCGCCTTCGGCGAGGTGCACGGCGCCAAGCTGACCGGGCTGCTCCGCGCCGCGCGCGAGATTGGCACGATCCCCGTCCTGATCCTGTTCGACACCGGCGGCGTCCGGCTGCAGGAAGCCAATGCCGGCGAGCTCGCCATCGCCGAGATCATGCGGGCGGTGATGGAAGCACGCGCCGCCGGCGTCAAGGTGATCGGCCTGATCGGCGGCCGGTCCGGATGTTATGGCGGCGGCGGCCTGATTGCAGGCTGCTGCTCGGCACTCGCCGTTTCCGAGCCCGGGCGCATCGCAGTGTCGGGCCCCGAAGTGATCGAGACCAATCGCGGTGTCGAGGAGTTCGACTCCCGCGACCGCGCGCTGGTCTGGCGCACCATGGGCGGCAAGCATCGCCGGCTGCTCGGCGCCGCCGACGTCTTTGCCGATGACAATGTGCAGGATTTCCGCGAAGCCGCGCTGGAGCTGATCGGTCTGGTCGGAACTTTCGGCCTCGACAAGCTCACGGCCGAGCAGGAGCGGCTTGCCGACCGGTTGCGCCGTTACGGCGCCTGTCAGGATGCCGTCGACATCTGGACGGCGGAAGGCATCGCGCATGCCGAGACGGTTCCGGAACTGCCGGCCGATCAGTTCATTGCGCTCGCCGACAGGATCGGGAGGACCAGCCGTGACGCTCGATGAGATTCTTTCTTCGCTCTTCCCCGACGGGCATGAGGTCAGGAACGACAAGGGCGTCCTGCTCGGCTCGACGACGCTGCGATCCGGTGCCAACATGCTCGTCCTCGGTGTCGCGGGCCGCACTGCGCTGGGCGTCGACGAGGCGATCCGGTTGTCCGGCCATGTCCTGAGGTCGATCGGCCGCGACAGCGGCCCGATCCTGGTGCTGGTCGACAGCGACAGCCAGCGCATGAGCAAGCGCGACGAGCTGCTCGGGCTCAACGAATTCCTCGCGCATCTGGCCAAGGTGCTGATCCACGCGGACACGAACGGTCGTCCGACCATCGGCCTGCTCTACGGTCACTCGGCCGCGGGCGCGCTGCTGGCGACGGGGCTTGCGACCCGCGTCCTGGTCGGACTGCCCGGCGCCGATCCCGCGGTGATGGACCTGCCGTCGATGGCGAAGGTCACCAAGCTGTCGATGGAAGCTCTGGAAGAGAAGGCGAAGTCGACGCCGGTGTTCGCGCCGGGCCTGTCCAATCTCGCGCAGATGGGCGCGGTCCACATGACATGGAGCCAGGACGGCTCACTCGCCGATCAGCTCGAGGCGCTATTGGCCGACATGCCGGCCGTGCGTGACGGGCGGGATGCGCTCGGCAAGGCGCGTGGTGGCCGGCTGAAGGCCGCCGATATCGCGGAGCGCGTTCGTGACCTCGCCCTGCAAGCACGCTGAGCGGCTCGCCGGCCGTCACGATCTCGTCTTTGTCCGTCCGGAAGGATGGCGCGCGATGCTCGATCCGCATGGCGATCTTGCCTGCGATCCCCTCGTGCTGCACTGGGCGGAGCTGGGTTGGCCGACGGTCAGGCGGCGCGCACTGCCATCCGAGGCAACCGGCCTCGCGCTGGGCCTGCCGTTGCCTCCCTCTGCCGGCAAGAAGCGGCTCTCGCTTCTCGCCGGCCTCGACGACATCGTCAGGGTTGCGCGGCCGCCGTCGTTGAGACAGGCGCGTGCGTCTGCTCCGCCGTCCTGGCGGCCGACGCTCGACCGGATCGACGAGCTCGCGCTTCGCCACTCGGTGCATGTGCGCGTGTTCGGCAGCCTCGCATGGGAGGCGCTGACCGGGCTTGGCTACGTCACTGCGGGCTCGGATCTCGACCTGCTGTTCGAGACCCGCCCCGAAACCGATCTGGATCGTCTCGTCATCGACCTTGCCGCGATCGAGAGCGATGCGCCGATGCGGCTCGATGGCGAGCTGATGGGTGCCGACGGTGCCGCGGTGAACTGGCGCGAATTCCACGGCGGCGCGAGCGAGCTGCTGGTCAAGAGCATCGAGTGCGTGGTCCTGCTCGACCGGGATCGATTCATTGCGGGAGCGAAGGGATCATGACCGCCGCGGTTGCACGAAGGTTCGAACGGCCCGTTCAGCGCCGGCCGGGCATTGCGCGAGACGTCTCCGCGATCGGCGCCGTCGCCGCCGGCTGCCTCGTCGAGGAGCTGGAAACCTGGCCCAAGCCGGGGCTCGTAAGCCATATCGACAATGGCAGTCACGACGACATGGATGCCGGCACGTTTCGCCGCAGCGCCGCTTCCATCGCCCCTTATCTCCAAGGTCTCGCGGATGCGGGCGCGCTCGGCTGCGGCATGGGGCGGCTGCGGATCATTGGCCTCGAGGCGGAGCGCGCGATGCTCGCGGCGACCTCGGGCGTCAACACGCATCGCGGCGCGATCTTCGGGCTCGGCCTGCTGTGTGCGGCGGCGGGGGCGAGAGCCGGCGGGCTCGCCGATCCCAGACTTTCCCTCGGCGGTGTCGTGATGCGCCTGTGGGGCGAGAGCATCCTCGACGGTCCGGTGCTGCTGCACAGCCATGGCAGCGCGGCCCGTCGGCGGTTTCGTGCCGGCGGCGCGCGCCTCGAGGCCGCGAGCGGATTTCCCAGCGTCTACCGGATCGGTCTGCCGGCCTTGCAGCGAGCGGCGTCCGTGGTGCCGGAAGATGCGGAAGCCGCACGGGTCGAGGCGTGCTTCGCCCTGATCGCCTCCGTCGAAGACACCAACCTCCTGCATCGCGGTGGGCTCGWCGGACTTTGCTTTGCGCGTGATGCGGCGCGCGGCTTCATCGCTGCGGGCGGTGTCCGCGCATCCGGCTGGCGCGCCCGCGCGCAGGCGATCCATGACGGCTTCGTCGCCCGTCGTCTCAGTCCGGGCGGATCGGCCGATTTGCTGGCGATGACGCTCTTCGTCGATGCCTGTGAAAGTCCGGGCCCATGACGTCCGGCGTGATCCTGATGGCGCTGGTGCCGGTGTTCTTCGTGCTGCTGCTGGGATTCGTGGCGGGCAAGGCCCGCATCGTCGACAACAATCACGTCGAAGGTCTCAATGCCCTCGTGATGGATTTCGCGCTGCCGGCCTCGCTGTTCGCCGCGACTGCATCGGCCCCGCGCGAGGGGATCACCGGGCAGGCGCCCGTGTTCCTGGTGTTCGGCGTGACGATGCTGGTCATCTATCTGGGCTGGTACTGGTTCGAGCGCAGCTTCTTTGCGGTGACGCGGTCCGACGCGTCGGTGCAGGCGCTGACGGTCGGTTTCCCAAATCTTGCCGGCGTCGGGCTGCCGATCCTGTCGACCGTGCTCGGGCCGGCCGGCGTCGTCCCGGTCGCCGTCGCGCTCGCCACCGGCTCGATCCTGGTCAGCCCCCTGACCCTCGTGATTGTGGAGATGAGCATCGCCAAGCTCAGCGGCGCCGATGCGCCGTCGCAGCCGGTTCTGACGGCGGTGCGGCGCGCGCTCGTCAAGCCGGTGGTGTGGGCGCCCGCGCTCGGCGTCGCCTTCTCGCTGTTCGACCTGCACCTCAATGCGCTTGTCCATGCCTGTCTCACCCTGATCGGGAACGCGGCTGCGGGCGTCGCGCTGTTCCTGACCGGTCTCGTCCTGTCGGCCCAGTCGCTTCGCCTCGATTGGCGGGTGGTTGCCGCAACGGCAGCCGCCGACGTCATTCGTCCGCTGCTCGCCGTCGCGATCGTCTACGCCTTGCACCTCACGCCCGATGTCGCGAGGACGGCTATCCTCCTCGCGGCCTTGCCCTCGGGCTTCTTCGGCATCCTGTTTGCCGTCAACTACCGGCTGGACTCGGCGACGATCGGCTCCATGGTCATCGCCAGCACCGGCTTCAGCATCGTGCCGCTCGCGATTGCGATCGCGACGCTCTTTCCCCATTAGGCCGCGACCATGACGCTTGCGATTCTGTGCTCGGGGCAGGGCAGGCAGCACCGGGAGATGTTCGCGCTCACCGGCGATGCCCCGGAAGCCGCGCCCCTGTTTGCGCATGCTGCGACATTGCTCGGCAAGGATCCGCGCGAGTTCGTCCGCACAGAACCGGACGAGGACCTGCATCGTAACCGCGCCGGCCAGATCCTGTGCACGCTTCAGGCGCTCACTGCTGCGGCCGCGCTCGGCGATGTTATTCCGCGCGGTGTCATCGTTGCCGGCTACAGCGTTGGCGAGGTCGCGGCCTGGGGCGTCGGCGGCCTGTTCGACGCAATCGCCGCGCTCGACCTCGTGGCGCGCCGCGCGGAGATCATGGACGCGGCCACGCATGCCGGCGACGGGCTGATCTTCGTCCGCGGCCTTGTGCGGGAACAGGTGACGCGCCTTTGCGAGCGCTACGGTGCTGCGATCGCCATCGTCAATCCCGGCGATGCCTTCGTCGTCGGTGGTGGCCGTGAGGCGCTGGACAGGATCGCAGCAGACGTGCGCGCGATGCACGCGGCAAGGATCGTCGCCCTGCCGGTCGAGGTTGCCTCGCACACGCCGCGGCTCGCTGCAGCGTCTGTCGCATTTCGCGAAGTCTTGAACCAGGTGCCGGTGTCGCTCCCGCCGCGGACCGGCGCGCGCATTCTGAGTGGAATCGATGCGGCTCCTGTCCTCTCGCGCGAGACCGGTCTCGACAAGCTTGCCGCACAGATCTCACAGACCGTGCAATGGGCCGATTGCCTGCAAGCCTGTGTCGAAGCGGATGCAACCGGGTTTCTCGAGCTTGGTCCGGGCCCTGCACTGAGCGGCATGGCCGCCCACGTCGCGCCCAAGCTTCCGGCGCACTCCCTGGACGATTTCAGAAGTCTTCAGGGCGTCCGCGCCTGGCTCAGGGGGCACCTCAGCTCCTAGCATCGACGGGCCTCGACGGACGATACAGTCGATTGCGTTTGTGGTGGCGAAAAAAAGGGGCCGTCCCTTGGGGAAGGACGGCCCCTGAAATGCTCGTATGCCCAGGGAGGAGGAAGGCTCGAGCCGTGACTTGGGGGACTCAGTCACGTAACACGCACACCATCGCCGATCCCGCAGCAGGAGTATTTCACGAAGCCCTGCTGTTTCTCATTTCGCATGATTCACGAGAGGTCCGCGCCCAACACGCGGGACAGGCCTTGCGTCTCGACGTGGGGATCGCCGTCGGCGACGCCGGACGAAGCTGACGCGTTCCGCATGGCGCTCCGCCAGCGCGCGGGCGTTTCGCCGGTCACCCGCTTGAAGACGGTCGAGAAATGCGCCTGCGTGCAGAAGCCGACGGCCAGCGCCACCTCGGCCAGCGGCGTGTCCGAGCCCGCCAGCAGCGATTTCGCGCGCTCGACACGCTCATGCAGCAGGTACTCGCGCGGCCGGTAGCCCGTCGCGACGCGAAACTGCGCTGCGAAGTGCATCCGCGACAGTCCCGCGACCTTGGCCAGTTGGGACAGGCTGATGCAGCGCTCGAAATGTGACTCGACATAGTCCTCGACGCGCCGCAGTCGCCATTTCGCCAGGGCGTTGACCTTCGTGTGCGGACGCTCGTGCCGGGCGACGTGCATCGCCAGCGTCCGGCCGATGCAGTGGGCAAATTCCCGATCGGCGAGTTGGCCGTGCTCGGTGAGCGCTTTCGCGAGCTGCTCGGCGAAGGGATCGCGGAGCAGGATGAGGTCGTTGAGGAACTCGGACGCGGCAGGATCAGCTTCGGGCCGCGCGCATGGAAAATAGATGCTTGCGGAGGGGTGGAAGTGCAGGAAATCGTAAGGCGCGCAGAACCGCGCACTGAGCTGCTGCGACGGCGCACCGACATACAGCGTTCCTGCCGGCATGATGCCGTCGAAGATGATACGCCGGCCTCTGCTCAGCTTGAGGCGGGTCGTGGTCAAGGCGATGGCGAGGAAGTACCGGTCGGCAGGTGTCGTCGCTTCGTCCTGCCGTATGCCCGTTTGCGTGCAGATCCAGCGCGACATCGTGATGTCCTCGGCGGCAGTGCCGGCAATCTGGCCGGGCTGGCGCCATCTCCGCTCGCAGGGGAGTACGCGCGCTTCCCTCGGGGCGTCGACTTCGTGACGGGTGGGTTGAGAGGGCGACCAGGCGCCGGCCGCTTGCAGATCAGTGAACATCGTTCGTCCCGTATCCTGGATTCTGCTGCCGTCATTGGCGTGCAGAATGCAATTGGCTGATGCTCGAACGATAAGTCTGAAGCCGCCGCAAGGCTCGTTACGGATGCTTAAAGGGTGTTAGATGTTGCAAGCGCAACATGGTGCGACCGGGTGTCGCAAAATCTTCGATTGGACCAAGGCGATCAAGCACTTGGAGCAAGCGGGCGACGCAGTGTGGCGAGACGCGAGATGCGTCTCGCCCCGGTCAGGTGGATCGGCCCGCTTCAGGGAAGACGCGGCGAGGCATCGATGCCGGGCGTGATGCCGGGTGCGATCTTCTCTGCCGGCGGAACCGTGGGCTCGCGTGTATAGGGAAGCGTTTCAACTTCCGGGCGCTGTTGCGACGACGCCTGCAGGCAATCCGGACGGGGCGGACGTCCCACACCGAACAGATCGGAGACGGGATCGACGAAGATGGCGCGGAACCGGTCGAACAAGGTCTGGCCACCCACCACGGACGGCTGCCGGATCGTCACCGTCGCGGTCATGCCGGAGACGAGCGGCACATCGGGCGGCACGGTGTCGATGGCGAGGCGCACCGGCACGCGCTGCGCCAGCCGCACCCAGGTGTAGATCGGATCGACATTGGGCAGGCCCTGCGTGCCGGCCGCAGCGTTCGATACGCTGATGCCGCGCGTCACGGTCTTCACGTGTCCGAGGATCGGCCTGGGATAACCGACCAGCTGCGCTTCGGCACGATCGCCGACGCAGACCCGTGCCATCTTGGTCTCCTCGAAATAGCCGTCGATCCAGAAGCTGTTGGAGTCGATGACGGAGAGGTTGCTGACGCCGGTGACGGCATAGTCGCCCGCGCGCAGCAGCAGGTTGGTGACGTAGCCGTCCACCGGACTGACCACGCTGGTGCGCTTCAGGTTGAGTTCCGCCTGCGCGAGCTGATGCGTCGCCGCCTCATAGGCGGCCTTCGCCTGCGCCGCATTGCCCGCAAAGATCTGCTGCTCTTCGGGTGTCGTCGCAAGATCGGACAGGTGCTGGCGCCGGTCGAACTCGGCCTGCTTCACCACGACGTCTGCGGCCCGCTGCTCGACCTGCGCCTTGTCGACGCGGACGGCGACCTCGAAGTCGAACGGATCGATCACGTAGAGGACGTCGCCCTTGTGGACGAACTGGTTGTCGGCCACGCGCAGCTCCACGATCTTGCCCGCAACCTGCGGCGCGACGTTGGCGACCTGCACACGTACGCTGCCGTTCCGCGTCCAGGGCGCGGTGACGTAATGTTGCCAGGTCGCAACCGCGATCAGTACCGCGATCAGGGCGATGCCGAGGGTCGCAAGATGCTTGCCGGCCGCGCCGATGAAATGGGTGAGCACCTCGCGCCGCGGCCTTGAGGAATATGTGGCCGGTCCCTGGGGCCTGGCGTTGTCCGTCACGCGATTSTCGGTGTCGCGCGCCACGGACTCGGGCATGCCCTGGCCGTTCTCGCCATCGGCGGTATCGGCCTGGACTTCGGTCGACGGTTCGCTGCGGAGGGCGGCGTCCCGGGGCAGGGCGGCGTCCATGATTTTTTTCTCCCTAGACCAACAATGCGAGCAGGCCGAACATCGCGACGTAGAGACTGAGCTCGGCCAGCGACGGGTTGCTGAACAATCTTGCGAATCCGATGAAGCGCAGCAGCGGGCGGAGCAGCAGGAATGCAAGCAGCGCAATTGCCGCGTAGGCGACGATGGGAGCGATGAGCACGCCGCCAATGACGAGCTCCCGATAGGTGTTCGTCATGGCCGTTCGCCCCGGCCCGACGCCTGTGACGGTGCGAATGCGCTGCTCGCCGGAATCAGCATGGCGATCGCCGCATCGGCGGACAATCTGCTTCGCGCGGCCGCCAGGCGCAGCGCCTCGGCGGCCGCCAGGATGGCGCCGCCGTTCCGCTGCGCGAGAGCGTTTTCAGCCTGCTGCGCTGCTCCGGCGAGCGGACCGCGTTGCAGCCGGTCCAGCTCGGCGTGGCAACGCCGCAAGGCTTCAGCCTGGTCGAAATAACGCATCGCTTCGGCCGAGATCTTGCCATCGAGAGGCGCGGCGCCATTTGCGGTCAGGACCTGCTCGATCCGCGCCGCGTCGCGAAACGCAGCTTCTTCCGGCGCGAGGTGTCGGGTTCGTCCGCGCCCGAGGTGGTCCAGCTCGCGCCGAGCCTCCCCCAGCAGGAACCGAATCTTTCGGTCGCCCGGGAGCGGCGGCAGCAGCATCTGCGCTGCGAAGGACAGCACCGCCGACAGGCAGGCGAAGAAGCTCGTCACCAGAAAGACCTCGGGGTCGTAGCTCTGCGGATTGGTCGGTGCGAGGACGGCGATCGTGAACACCAGGACGAGGCGGCCGAGCGACGACAGCATCGGGTTCGGCAGCGTGATCAGCAGCGCGAGGCCGATGACGACGGGCGCAAGGCCGATCGCCAGCAGCTGGAACTCGGACACACCGTTGAACACGACATATTTCAGGATGCCCGCCAACACGGAGGCGATCGGCAATGCCATCACTGCCACCAGCGTGAAGCTGCGTGGCGCGGGCGTCGTCGAGCCCAGGGCGAGGATCACCGCGACCAGCGACAGGCATAGGTCGGTGGCCGGCCAGCCCGTCAGCACGAAGAAGAGCGCGATCAGCGTGAACGAGATCGCGGCCCGTACGGCGGCTTCCGTCGCGATGCGGCGCGAACGATAGAGCGGCGCATGCCACGCATGAGACGGCCGCGTCCCTTCGTGGAGCGCATCGAGGCTGTCGCGGACCGCCGCGTTCGTTCGGCCGATTTCAGTACGAAGCCAGGATCGAGCCGTCGCGACCAGCCCGGCTGTAGCCGGGGAGACGGCGGGGAGTGCGGCAAGCATGCGGCCGAGTGAGAGTGCATTGACGATCTCGACCAGCGCGGAGCGCGCAGCCTCGGTTCTTGCCGCCCCGATGCTCGCTTCCGTCGCCAGGGTGCGAATCTCCGGACGCAGTGCCGCGATATCGTGCAAAAGGCTCGCGGCAGCCGGCGCCGAGGCAGGCTCGGCACCTTGTGCGAGGTCCGTGACCCGGCGGTGCAGCGTCTCGATGCGATTTGCGAGCACCGGATGGTAGTTCGGCGCGGCCAGAACCTCGTTCACGAGCGCCACGGCAATGACGCCGATGCCGATAGCCGCGCCGCGCGCGACGCCGGTCTGGAACACCTGCAGCGGCGTGTCGATCTGCTCGATGGCGACCAGGGCGACGGTGATGCAGCACAGTGCCGCCGCATAGGCGCGGTTGCCGTCCAGCATCCCGGCGACATAGGTGCAAAGCCCGACACAGATGCCGAGCACGGCGAGCAGGAGACCGTCGGTCTGGGAAAACGTGCCCGCGATCGCGATGGATGCCATAACGCCGATGACGGTCGCCAGCAGCCGGTAGCCGGCCTTCTCCATGCCCTGGGCGCGTGTCGGGAGTGCAAGGACACCCACGGTGAGGGCGGACGACGACGGTGAATCCAGCTCGAGCCAGAAGCTGACATAGAGCGCGAGAAGCATCGCCAGCCATATGCGCAACGCGAAGGCCCAGGAGCTCGCGGGGAATCCGGCAAAGACCAGCGGGCGCGGCGCGGCGGTACTGGCGGCGTTCACTGGCAATCGTGCCTCATCCGTTTCGGCAGGGCGTGCCGCCCCCGATGTCGATAAAATCGACGCCGACTATGAGGTTGGCCTGGGGTGCCGGTATTTCCGGTCCACCAACCCCGTTGCCGGAATGCACGGCTGGTTGGGCACGAAGTCGCCGCGCGAGCGGCGGGGAGGAGGGATCAGGATGGGCCGTGGCCGGCCAGCGCGGCCTCGAGATAGCGGATGATCTCGTCGCCGCTGGAGGGCTTGCCGAGATAGCACTGTGCACCGGCCGCCATCACGCGCTGGCGCACGATTTCGCTTGGAAATGCGGTCATGAAGATGATCGGGAAGCGGCGGCCGGAGGCGATCAGCTGTGCCTGCAATTCATCGCCGGTGATTACGGGCATCTGGATGTCGGCGATCATGCATGCCGGATCGTCGCCCGGCGCATGCTGCAGGAAGTCGACGCCGGACTCGTAGGCCTGGGCCTCGTAGCCGAGGGAGCGGACCAGGCTCGCAAGCGAGGTGCGAACGCCTTCGTCGTCGTCCACGATCGCAATCACGGGGTTCTGGGCCATTCGCGCACAATCCTGACCGCGGTGTTCCGCAAGGCAGGGAGGACATCTCCCGTTTGCGCGGCCGATGATGCCATATGCACCCGGGGGTGGGCCCGCCGAAATTATACTCAGGTTTGGTCCGTAGTCCTTCGGGTTTGGGAGACCCCGAGCGCCTCGGCCTTGCGAACGAGGTCGGCCAGCGACCGGACCCCCATCTTGCGCATGACGTTCCCCCGGTGGATCTTGACCGTGATTTCGCTAAGGCCGATCAGGGCGGCGACCTGCTTGTTCATCAGCCCGGCGGTGACATGGCCCATCACCTCGCGCTCGCGCGCGGTCAGGGTCTCGTACTGGGCACGGATGTCGTCCTTGGTCGCGGCTTCGGCGCGGTGCAGCGTATCGCGCTCGAGCGCCGCGGTGACGGCATCGAGCATGTCTTGGTCGCGGAACGGCTTGGAGAGGAAATCGACGGCGCCGGCCTTCATGGCGCGCACCGACATCGGAATGTCGCCGTGGCCGGTCATGAAGATGATCGGATAGCTGATGCCCTGCCGGACGAGCTGGCCCTGCAGATCGAGCCCGCTCACGCCCGGAAGGCGGACGTCCAGCACGATGCAGCCGGGGCCGTCGGGCAGCGGGCCGCCGAGCAGCTCGGCCGGCGAGCCGAACAGCCGCGTCTCGAGGCCGACGGACCGGAACAGGCTGTCGAGCGAGGTGCGGATGCCGGCATCGTCATCGACGATGATGACGGTCGCGCTGGAGGATTGGGCCGGCGGTTGGGCCTGGTTTGGTCGTGTCATGGCAAAGCGTGTTCTTGGCTGTGTGGCAGTGTCAGGTGGAATGTCGCTCCCGAGCCCGGGGTGCTCGCCACCGACAACCGGCCGCCGTGAGCTTCCACCGTCGTTCGGCAGATCGCAAGTCCCATGCCCATTCCGCCATCCTTCGTCGTGAAGAAGGGGTCGAACAGGCGCGGCAGGTCATCCGCCTGGATACCCGGGCCGCTGTCCTGCACCGTGATCCCAAGCATTTCGCCGTCCACGGTGGCGCGCAGCGTGATGGTGCGGGAGCCGGGCCGGCCCGACATGGCCTGGCCGGCATTGATCAGAAGATTGACCAGCACCTGCTGCAGCTGAACCCGGTCGCCGCGAACCGGCGGCAGGTCGGGCGCCGTCTCGACGACGAGGGCGACGTCGTCCCTGGCGAGCTCGCGCGCCACCAGTTCGGTTGCCTCCTCGATGATCTCGCCGACATGCAGCACACCCTGCTCGGGCGGGGCCTTCTTCAGGAAGGTGCGGATGCGGGTCACGATCTCGCTGGCGCGGCGGCCCTGGGCAACGACATGGCCGATCGTCGTCGCAACCTCCTTGAGATCTGGGATGTCGCGCCGCAGCCAGCGCAGGCCGGCTTCGCCGCTGGTGACGATCGCGGCCAGCGGCTGGTTCACCTCGTGCGCGATGGACGCGCTGAGCTCGCCGAGGGTCGCCACGCGCGCCGCATGGGCGAGTTCGGCCTGCGCCGCGAGCAGCGCGTCCTGCGCCTGCCGGCGCTCGGTGATGTCGATGACGAAGACGAGCACATCATGATCTTCGTCGGACCGCGGCGAAAAGGTGATCGTGAACAGCACGGGCACCTTGCGTCCGTCGAGGCGCACGAGTTCGGTCTCGCCTTCGTGGAAGCGCTCGCCTTGCGCGAATGCGACCAGCGCGTCGACGAAACTGCGGTCGTTCTCGCCCAGCAGCTTGTCCACGTTCTCGATGAAGGCCGCAGCGCTTGCTGCTCCCGCCATCTTCTGCAGCGCCGGGTTGACGTCGGTGATCCTGGCGAGGCCGCGGGCCTGGCGGACGAAATCGGGATTCCGCGCCATGTAATCGCGCAGCTCCGCCCCTTGTGCCGGTAGCGCATCCAGCGCCGCCCGCAGTCCGCTCCAGTCTTCCTCGACGACGCCGATCCGGCTGGCGTCGAACATGCGGCGGTATCGCTGCTCGCTCTGCACTAGCGCGTTGTGTGCCGCGACGCGATCGGTGACGTCGGTGTGCGTTTCGAGCACCCCGACCGGCTTGCCGAGATGGTTGTGCTGCAGGGCCCACCGGGCATCCACGGTGAGCATGGCGCCGGCCTTCGTCCGCTGCTCGACCCTGCCTTCCCATCGCCCGGTTTCGAGCAGGCCGGCTTCGATGGTCTCGCGCCGTGCGGCATAGCTGGTTCGCAGCAGCTTGTCGGCGAGTTGCCCGACGGCCTCGTCGGCCGACCAGCCATAGGTCTGTTCCGCGGTCTTGTTCCAGAACGTGATCACGCCGCCGCGATCCCTGACGAAGATCATGTCATGCGAGAGGTTGAGCAGGCGCGCCTGCGCCGCAAGACGCGTCGTCGCCGCGTGGTTCTGCAGTACCAGCAGCGTCGTGATTCCGATGGCCGCAAGGCTCACCAGTGCGCGAAGGGCAGGCGAGGCGATCGTCTGCAGATCGTGCGACGTCAGATAGGCGACGACGGTCAGGACGATGCAGCCGGTTGCGGCAACCACGATGTCGTTGCGCCGGTTCGTCCTCGCCGCAAGCAGGATCGCGACGACATAGAGCACCGCGACCGCGCCCTCGAGCGGCGTCAGCACGTCGACCATGAAGACCGCGAGGGCGAGGACGGCGGACCAGAACCGCAAGCCGGCGCGGCCCATGGATGAGCCCGTGGGCCGATCAAGATTAGTCATCGTCGCAGGCGGTGTTTCGTCTCATCGCAGCGGCGTTGATGCCGCGATTTCATCGCGTCCACAATATGCGCCCCGGTGATTTTCGTGCTCTCGTGGAAGAACTCGTGGGAAGTTGAATTCGGCGCGAGGCCGACCACTGGATTCTCCGGCCGAACGGGGCAATTCGGTGATTTCGCCGCTCTCGGGCGCGTCAACTTACCGCAGGCTGCCGTGACGTCGTACTCACGCCTTCGTGCGCGCGGGCAAGGCGTCCCGCTCACGCTCCGGACCGGCGGCGGCGCTGCGATAATACCTAGGTATGACGCGGTTAACCCGAGACCTTATGCGCGCACCCGCGCGTAGAATGGAGCGTACGGACCGCCGAATTACTCTGATCCCATCGCATTCGGACAAGCCGATCAGGCACAGCCGGTGCGAACTGGGACAAGGAGGTTCGACGATGTCGCTGCTGATGTCATACCCGCAAAACGTCAACGATCATGTCGCCGCCGCAATCGACGCCTCGTCGATCGACGGCCCGCAGCTGCGGTCATCGCGACGATCGCCGCGCTCCGGCGAGGAGGCCGTCACGGTCTCCCTGGTGCATCTGGATGTCGCGCTGGCGATCGAGCCGCCCGCGCGGGACGTGCGCGGATCTGCCGATATCGAGCCGAGCTTCAGGGTGTCCGCGAAGCGTCTTGCCTGCGCGTCCGCCAAGTCCGACCAGGCGTCGGATGCCGAGGAGGTCACGGACCCCGTGATGCGGCGCCTCTCGGATGCGCTCGCGGCCACCAAGGCCATGCACCATCCCCATTCCGCCATCCTTGTCGACGCGCTGCGTCTGGCCATGCTGACCCGCAAGGCCAGCCGGCGGGCGGTGGCCGGCCCGGATGAGTTTGAGCCGGTCGATGGCGATCGCGAAGGGCAGACCGGCCGGACGGTGCGGTCGCTGCAGAAATGGCGCCTCAAGCGCGTCATGCAGTACATCGACGACAATCTCGACGCTAAGGTCACCCTGCAGCATCTGGCCGCCGTCGCCGGCCTCAGCCGGATGCACTTCGCAGCCCAGTTCCGGGCCGCCGTCGGCATGCGGCCGCACGACTATCTGCTGAAGCGGCGGATCGAGCGTGCGCAGGAACTGCTGCAGCGGGCCGACGCCTCGCTCGTCGACGTCGCCCTGACCGTCGGATTCCAGACCCAGGCTCACTTCACGACGGTGTTCAAGCGCTTCGCCGGCGACACTCCCTATCAGTGGAGGAGCGCCCATCTCGCGCAGTTCCTGCCGCTGCCGCGCCCCGAGGCGAGGGCGTCGTGACCAGCGTCGGAATTCCAGCCCTGCTGCTGTCGCTGCTCGGCATACACTCGGCACTGACGCACTACGAGGTCATGGGCGTGTTCGAGATCGCCCGCGGTCTCGGCACCTCCTACCGCTTCGCATCCTCGGAACCCGGGTCAGGCGCCCTCTACGGCCGCTTCACCCTGAATTTCTGCCGGATCGTCGCCGCAGGCGCAGCGCATTATGCATCGATTGACCGCTTCCCAGGGGAAACGGTCTCGCAGACTTGAAAGGGACCGGACGGCCGCCGTCCGCCCTTCGGGATCAATGATGAGCAAGCGTTGATCGCGCCGCTCCTCAGACCCGATACCAGCTCGCCAGATTCCACGTGATGGTGTCCCAGCCCGAGATATCGATCATCAGGTTGTTGACGCTCGCGTTGACGATGTGGCGCGAGAGCAGCGGCAGGAACACGTTGGCCCCGCAGAAGGTTTCGTCGACCTTGATCAGCAGCGCGGCGCGCTTGACCGGGTCGAGCTCGTTCTGGGCGGCCTTGTAGGCCTTGTCGGCCTCGGGATCGGAATAGCGCGAATTGTTGCGGCCGAGCCATTTGTTGTCCTTGGTCGCGATCTCCCAGGACACGCACTGGTTCAATAGACGCTCCGGATCGGGCTGCGGCTGCGTCGTGTTGTACATCTCCATGTCGGCGTAGAACTTCGAATAGGTGTCGGGATTGCCGACGTCGGAGGAGAAGAACACCGATGCGGTGACCGCCTTGATCTCGATGTCGATGCCGGCCTTCTGGCAGGCCTGCTTGATGATCGCCTGCGTCTTCTGCCGCGGGGCGTTGGTCGAGGTCTGGAACACGTATTTGAGCTTCTTGCCGTCCTTCTCGCGGAAGCCCTCCCCATTCCTGGTCCAGCCGGCCTCGTCGAGGATCTTGTTGGCCTTGTCGATGTCGAACTCGTATTTCAGCTTGGGGGACTTGAACTGTTTCGGCGCGTTGACGAAGCTCGCGGTTGCGATGGCGCCGCGTCCGTAGATGAACTTCTGGATCGAATCGCGGTCGATCAGGAGATTGATCGCGCGGCGAACGGCGGGATCGGACAGCGTCGGGTGCTTGGTCTTGACGCTCGAACGCTCGCCGTCGACCTCGGTCCAGGGGTCCGTCGTGTTGAGGATGATGAACTCGACATTTCCCGAAGGCGTGATGTCGAGCTTGCCTTTGCCGCCCGCCTCCATGCGCTTGAGGACCTCTTCTTCCACCTGCATGTTCCAGGCGAAGTCGTATTCGCCGGTCTGCAGCACGGCGCGCGCCGCAGAGACCGCGTCGCCGCCGCCCTTGACCTCGATCATGTCGAAATGCGGCTGGTTCTTGATGTGGTAGTCAATGTTGCGTTCGGCCTTGATCAAATCGCCCGGCTTGAACTCGACGAATTTGTAGGGGCCGGTGCCGACCGGCTTCAGGTTGCCGGGAGCTTCGCGTGACTTTGCGCCGACATAGTCGCCGAAATGATGCTTCGGCAGGATCTGGCCGACCGAGCCGACGAACGGGTCGGCCCAGAACGGCGTCGGCGCCTTGAAGATCACCTTGACGGCGTGATCGTCGATCTTCTCGACCTGGAGGTCCTTGTAGGAGCCTGTTGTGTAGGCCGCCGTTGCGAGATCCGCGGCGTACTGCCAGGTGAAGACGACGTCGTCGGCGGTGAAGGGCTTGCCGTCGTGCCACCTGACACCCTGCTTCAGCTTCCAGATCACGCTCATGCCGTCGGCCGCGAGGCCGCCGTTCGCCTTGGTTGGAACCTCTGCGGCAAGGCACGGGATGAGGTTGCCCTCCTTGTCCCAGCCGGCGAGCGGCTCGAAGAACATGCGCGAGGCGATCTGGTCCTTGGTACCGAGTGCGAAATGCGGATTGAGCAGCGTGGGCGCCTGCCAGAGCAGCATCTTGAGCGTGCCGCCGCCACCGGCCTTGGTCGGCTTGTAGGCAAGCGTGGCGTCCGCCATGGCCACGTCGTTCCAGAGCAGAATCTGGCTCGCGACCGGGCCAGCGATCCCGACCGCGGCCATGGTTCGGATGAACGCGCGCCGCGACAGCGTGCCGTCCTTCACCTCCGCCACCAGGTTGCGGATGTCGTGCTCGTTCATCGGGACCTCCACCTTCACACGAAAACGTCGTCACCAGCATGCAAGTTGCGTGCACCCTAGCTCAGGACGTCTGATGTCGTGGTGTCAAGGAGGAAGCCTGCGGCGAAATGGCGAAGGCCGCGGTTCACGATGCCGGCCGCCGCCGCCGGTCAAGACTTCGAGGCGGCGCTCTTTGCCGCCCCCTGGTCGTTCCGCACGTAGCGCCAGAGCAGGTCCGCGATCTCGACCCGCCGCTGTGCCTTGGCCTTCTGCGAGGACATGTCAGCCGCGAATTGAGCTTCGAACGTATGCCGGTTCGCGACCGAGAAGAAACATAGTGCGTTCAGCGACATGTGCAGCTCGACCGGATCGATGCCGGGCCTGATCACACCGGCGCCAACGCCCCTGTCCAACACCGCGGCGATCTGGCTGACGATCGGCCGCGTCATCTCCTTGAGCTTCTTGCTGGCGCGGATATGCCGTCCGCGATGGATGTTCTCGATCGTGACCAGCCGGACATATTCCGGGTTGGCCTGGTCGAAATCGAAGGTGAACTCGGCCAGCCTGCGGATCGCGGCCTCCGGCTCGAGCGCTTCGAGGTGGAGGTCCTGCTCGGCGATGCGCATCTTCGCATAGGCCATTTCGAGCACGGCCGTGAACAGCTCCTCCTTGGTATTGAAGTAATAGAAGATCAGCCGCTTGGTGACGTTGGCACGCGCGGCGATGGCATCGGTATTGCCGCCAGCGAGGCCGTTCTCGGCGAATTCCGCGAATGCGATCTCCAGGATCTCCCGCCTGGTGCGCTCCTTGTCGCGTCGCCGCACCGGCGGCTGCTTCGTATCCTCGGCGGCTCGCTTTTCCTTGGTTGTCATCCGGCGGTTCGGTCCTCTGCGTCCGGCCAGGCCTGCTGGTCCCTCATCCATAGCGCAATCGGCGGCGCTTGACAGCAATTATCCCATAGGTTAATTATAATTATCCAACGGGATAATTATATCGTGATTGACCTCGGCCTTGCTCATCTGACGGCATTGGACCTTGCGCCCGAAACGCTCGTGCCCGAGGCGGCGCGCGCTGGCTTCAGCTTCATCGGCCTGCGCGTGATTCCGGCGATCGTCGGCGGGCCGGCCTATCCGACGCGGGTGGGAACCGATGCGCACCGCTCTCTCAAGCGACTGCTCGCCGACGAGGGGATGCGACTGAACGAGATCGAGTTCGTCCAGCTTACGCCCGGCGTGGATATTCCGGCGCTCGCGGGGATCTTCGGGGCCGCGGCCGATCTCGGCGCGGTGGCGGTCACGGCATCGGGAGACGACGATGATTCCGGCCGTTTGACTGCGAATTTCGCCGAGCTCTGTGACCTCGCACGGCAATTCGGTCTGCGTGTCGATCTGGAATTCATGCGCTGGCGCGCGATCGGCTCGCTGCAGCGTGCCGAAGCGATCGTGAGCGACGCCGGAAGGGCCAATGGCGCCATTCTCGTCGATGCGCTGCATCTCCATCGCTCCGGCGGCCAACCGGACGATCTGATCCGGATCCCCGCGCATCACCTGCGGGCCGCGCAGATCTGCGACGCAGTTGCGCGGGCGCCCGTGGACGATGCGGCAATCATCGCCGAGGCGCGCGAAGGCCGGTTGCCGCCGGGCGAGGGTGCTTTGCCGCTCGGCGCGTTCCTGGACGCGCTGCCGGCGGACGCGACGATCAGCGTCGAGATGCCGCGACCGGCATTGCCGGTGCGAACCCGGCTCGCCACGGCGTTCGATGCAGCAAGACGGCTGCTCGATGATCGGCCGCGAGGTTCGTCAAGGTCACATCATGGCCGCCAGGGCGGCGGCGCAATCCAGACACGGAATGCCTGAGATGAAGAACATCACCATCGGCGTCATCGGCGCGGGACTGATCGGGCGAAAGCATCTCGCCAAGCTGGCCGGGCGAACCGACTATGACCTCGTGGGCATCGCGGACGTGAACGTCGAGCGGGCGGCCGCCGATTATCCCAAGACCCCTGTCGTCGCCGACTACCGGAAGCTGCTCGACGAGGCGCGGCCGGAAGCGGTGATCATCGCCTCGCCCAACCAGCTTCATGCCGAACAGGGCATCGCCTGCGCCAGGCGCGGCATTCACATCCTGATCGAGAAGCCGGTCACCGATACGCTCGACACCGCGGCAGACCTGATCGGCGAAGTGTGCAAGGCGGGCATCCAGTCGCTGGTCGGCCATCACCGCCGCCACCATCAGCAGGTCAGGACGCTCCGCGCGGTGCTGGGAGAACGGCGGATCGGCGATATCGTGGGGGTGTCGGCGATCTGGGCCACGCACAAGCCGGCCGCCTATTTCGAGATTGCGCCATGGCGCTCGCAGGCCGGCGGCGGTCCGATCCTGATCAACCTGATCCATGAGATCGATTTCCTGCGCTTCACCGTGGGCGAGATCGTCGCGGTGGAAGCGATCGCGTCGAACCGTCAGCGCGGCTTTGCGGTCGAGGACACCGCCGCGGCGCTGATCGAGTTCGACAGCGGCGCGCTCGGCACCTTCTTCATCAGCGACAGCGCCGTCTCGCCCTGGACGTCCGAGCAGGGGCTCGGCGAAGCCCCCGAATTTCCGTTCAGCGGCGAGAGCAATTACCGCTTCCTCGGCCGCCGCGGTTCGATCGAGTTTCCGGCGCTCGTGCAATGGTCGCAATCCGGCGATGCGCAGAGCTGGAACGAGCCGATCCAGGCGCAGCGCATTCATGCCAATTCGCTCGATCCCTATTTCGCCCAGCTCGATCATTTCCGCGACATCATCCGCGGCAAGGCGCAGTCCCTGCAGCCGGTCGAGGACGGCGCACGCAGCCTGATCGCGACCCTCGCCGTCGCCGAGGCCGCTTCCGGCAACCGGCGCGTCGAGCTGCGCGATCGCTACGACACGCTCGCAAGTCCGGTCAAGTAGACGGCGCAACAGAAGCAAGGAGCTTCCTGAGCGCAGACAATTCGCCGCTGCCCGGCGGACAGGAATGGAGCCACGGCGCGACTTTACGCAATGGACGTCCCGTTCCACGAGATGCGCGTTTCCGCCCCACCGGCTGCGTCCGGCGAACATGGCCCGGCTCTTGCCCGCCAGTATGATGGATTGTTATGATCCTCATACTTGGAGAGGTGGCGTGGTTCGGTCAGGTGAAGTCGAAGGGCAGGCGTTCGAGCCCGGCTCGGTCGTGCTGTTCGGGGGGCTGATCGCCGCCAACGTCGCGGCATGGGCCTTCGCCTTCGCAGCGTTCGGCGATCGGCCGACCGTGATGGCGACGGCGCTGCTGGCCTGGGTGTTCGGCCTGCGCCACGCCGTCGATGCCGACCACATCGCCGCAATCGACAATGTCGTGCGCAAGCTGATGCAGGCGGGCGATACGCCGCGCAGCGTCGGCCTCTATTTCGCGCTGGGACATTCCACCGTCGTGCTGGTCGCGACCATGCTGCTCGCGCTCGGTGTCGTCACCCTCGGCGGCGACAGCCTGCTCAAGGAGATCGGCTCCCTGATCGGCACCTCGGTGTCGGCGCTGTTCCTACTGGTGATCGCGGCCATCAACCTCGCCATCTTCGTCGGCCTGTGGCGGATCCTGCGCGAGGTGCGCGAGCAAGGCATCCATGATGCCGCGCAGCTCGAGGCGCTGCTCGCTTCGCGTGGATTCATGGCGCGCCTGCTAGGTCCGATGTTTCGCCTGGTCACAAAACCCTGGCACATGTATCCGCTCGGGCTGCTGTTCGGGCTCGGCTTCGACACCGCGACCGAGATCGGCCTGCTCGGCATTTCCGCCACCGAAGCCGCGCGCGGCGTCTCGCTTCTGCATGTGCTGGTCTTCCCCGCGCTGTTCGCCGCCGGCATGGCGCTGGTCGACACCGCCGATTCCGCGCTGATGGTCAGCGCCTATCGCTGGGCCTTCGTCGATCCCTATCGCAAGCTCTGGTACAACCTCACCATCACCGGCGCCTCCGTCGCGGTCGCGCTGCTGATCGGCGGTATCGAGGCGCTCGGCCTGATCGCGGACCGGCTCGGCCTGACGGGCGGGCCGTGGTCGCTGGTCGAGGCCCTCAACGACTCGCTCGCCCATGTCGGCTTCGCCGTGATCGCGCTGTTCGTGATCGCGTGGCTGGTCTCGGTCGTGGTCCATCGCCGCATGGCGCCCCGCGAGGCGCGGCGCGTGCCGGGTGCGCTGCAAGCAACCGGTGATGTTCCGTGAGCTGCGGCCGGGGCGGAATTCCGCAGGCGCGCTATCAGTCGTACTGATCCGGCCCCATCGCCCACGATGTCTGATCGTGGCCATACGCATAGTTGCGGTTGTTGACGACGGGATTGCGGTTGATCATCGGCCGCATGAACATCGGATGGGTCGCGCTGCGCACCTCGTGCTCGACCGTGAACAGCGGTTTGCCGCTGTCGAGATCGACGATGTCGCAGAACCGGTACTGATATTGATTGTCCTCGCGCGAGACCAGATTGCGCGCGAGCAGCTTGCGGTACGGGCCGGAGAAATCGGTGATGTACATCTGCACGTGGTGCCCGTCATAGTCGCCCGGCGGCCGGTCGGTTTCGCGGAACAGCAGGTGCTGGTCGCGGCCCGTCTGCACCGCCGCGACGGTGCCGTCGCCGTTCTGCATGCCTGAAGGCATGCCCATGATCTCCGGATAGAAGGCGCAGATCGCGGGTGCCGTTCCCATGGGCACGTCGAACTCGACATAGGGAATGCCGAGCGTGATGCGGCCGAAGCGCGCCGCGTCCGGCTCGTAGACGCGCATGCGGTTGCCCCACGGGCAGACGGCTTCGACATGGTCGTTGTGCTCGGCGAAGGTGAAGGCCGTGCCTTCGAGCTTCTTCGCGACCGATGCCAGCCGCGTCAGCAGCGCCTCGCGCCCTTCGATGACGAGGCCGGTATGGCCGCGCAGCACCTGCGGCCTGCCGCTCGGCAGGTGAAACTGGCTCCGTCCGGCGTTGATCCACATGTTGGTGTCGGACACCATCAGGTAGGGATCGCGGGTGAGCCCAAGTCCCGTGACGTAGAATAACGTCGCCAGGCGCTGGTCCGGGACCTGGATGTTGACGTGCTCGAAATGAATCGCGTTGCCGAGATCTTCTGCGGATCGATCGAATTGTTGCGGCATGGCTGTGCGCTTCTCGCTTGGGGGGACGGACGAGCCATACTAGAGCAGAATTTCCGTCCGCCGAAACAAGTTCGCAATCACATCTTGAGGGCGGGCATGACGCCTTATCGCCACCTTGCCGCGGCAACCAGTCCCTGTAATCTGGGCCAAAGACATCAAGGGAAGGACCTATGGGGGGAGTTCTGGAAGGCGTGCGCGTCCTCGATTTCGGGCGCTACATCGCGGGGCCCTATTGCGCGACCCTGCTGGCCGAATTCGGCGCCGAGGTCATTCGCGTGGAGAAGCGCGACGGCAGCGAGGACCGGTTCGTGGCGCCGGTGGGTGAGGGCGGCGAAGGCGCGCTGTTCCTCCAGGTCAACCGCAACAAGAAGTGCATCACGCTCGATCCGATGACACCGGAAGGCCAGGAAGTGATGCGCCGGCTGATCGCGACCGCGGACGTCGTCGTCGCCAATCTGCCGCCGCAGACCCTTCGGGCGATGAAGCTCGACTATGACTCCCTGAAGGCGATCAAGCCGGACATCATCCTGACGACGGCAACCGCATTCGGCGGGCCCGGGCCCTGGTCCGACCGCGTCGGCTTCGACGGCGTCGGCCAGGTCATGTCGGGCTCGGTCTACATGACCGGCGCCGGCGACCCGCCTTACCGCGCCGCCGTGAACTGGGTCGACTTCGGAACGGCGCTGCACTGCGCGTTCGGAACGCTCGCCGCGCTGATCGAGCGTGGCAAGTCCGGCCGCGGACAGATCGTCGAGGGCGCGCTGCTTGCAACCGCTTTGTCCTTCACCAATGCCACGCTGATCGAGCAGGCCGTCATCAACGTCAACCGCGTGCCGACCGGCAATCTCGGCCAGACGGCGGCGCCCGCCGACATCTACCGCACCAAGGACGGCTGGGTGCTGTGCCAGGTCACTGGCCATCCGCTGTTCAAGCGCTGGGCCAGGCTGATGGGTGAAGAAGACAAGTGGCTGAACGATCCGCGCTTTGCCGACGACATCAGTCGCGGCAACAACGGCCCCGTCATCAGCGAACGGATGGCGCGCTGGTGTGCCGAGCGCACCACGCAGGAGGCCGTCGATACGCTGGGCAAGGCGATGATCCCGACCGGGCCCGTGCTGAGCCCGCAACAGGCGCTCGATCATCCGCATATCCGCTCCGCCGGCTTCATGCAGGACATCGACTATCCGGGCCTGCCCAAGCCTGCGCCGGTGACGCGCGCCGCCGTGCGGCTGTCGGAAACGCCGGGTGAAATCGCATCGCGCCCGCCGACGCTCGGCGAGCATACCGATCGCGTCCTCGCCGAACTCGGCTATGACGGCGCCGCGATCGCAGCGCTTCGGCAGAACGGCATTGTGTAGCGGAGACGGCTGGACTGGACCGCCGGCCGAGATCTTCAGACGGCGGTCCAGTGCGATCTAGACGAACTTGGGGAAGTTGTAAGGCCGCGACGCAACGCTAGCCCGGCCGGCGCGAACGCTTCAAGTTTCCTGGTGTTGCTCCGACGACAGTTTCGTTGCCGTGGCCTGGAAATGGCCACACTTGAAATGGCCGCGGCCTGGGTAGCCTCGAGATGTTTGGGGCCGTTGAGCCCGCACGCATCACGCCCCCTTCGCAAGCGTGAGCGCGGCCTCGACCGCGTTCTCCAGAATCTCCTCCGACAATTGCCTGTCGCTCACCGCGCGCGACAATTGCAGCGCGCCGACCATGGTCGCATAGGCGGACAGCGCGCGCCGCCGGCGTTCCGCAGCCGATCCGTTCGGCATCTGCGCCGCCATCAGCGCGAGAATGTCGGACATCTTTCCGGTGAAGGCCTCGCGCGTCCATTTGGGATGCCGCGCGATCTCGGACGCCAGCGCTGCGGTCGGGCAGCCGGTCGCCGCATGGTCGCGATGACGCGGCGAGAGATAGTCGCGGATCGTGGTCTCCAGCGCGACGCCGTTCTTGAGATTGTCCTTGTGCCGCTGCTCGCGCCGTTCCAGCGCATCCAGCAGCACCGCGCGCACCAGATCCTCCTTGGATTCGAAATGCGTGTAGAAGGCGCCGTTGGTCAGGCCGGCCGCCGACATGATGCCGGCAAGGCCGACGGCGGCGATGCCGCTCTCGCGGAACTGCGCGGAGGCGACGTCGAGAATCTGCCGCCGCGTCGTGTCCCGGTGTCCCTTGTCGTAGCGCGCCAATTCCGCCTCCGTGCCGCTCGGTCCGCGGCCCCCCAACAAAATCGTGAGCAGGGGCCTATTGCATTACGATCATAATAATACATTATGGTCATAATACAAAGAGGGCGGTCTTTGGGCAATGCCTTCGGGGAACCACAGGACCGCACCCATGTCAGTCGAAGATGCTACCGCACCGGCTCCGTCCGCCGCGCCGATCATGGCCCGCCCGGCCGCGCCACACCGCCCGGCGGCGCCGGCGGCCCCGAGCGCGGCCGAACAGAGGCGGGCTGCGCTGCTGACCGCACCGATCCTGCCGACATTGCTTCGGCTCGCGGCCCCGACGGTCACGGTCCTGGTGGCGCAAACCGCGGTCAACATCGCCGAGGCCTATTACGTCGGCTTTCTCGGCACCGATGCTCTGGCGGGCGCCGCGCTGGTCTTCCCGATCTTCATGCTGATGACGATGATGTCGAATGGCGGGTTCGGCTCCGGCGTTGCATCCTCGGTGGCGCGCGCGGTGGGGGCCGGCCGCCGGGACGATGCCGAGGCGGCGCTGCTTCACGCCGTGGTGCTGGCGATCATCGCCGGCGGCGTCTTTACCCTGGGCGTGATTTTCGGCGGCCCGCATCTCTATCGCGCCCTCGGCGGCACCGACGGCGCGCTCGCGGCCGCGACCACCTATTCGAACTATTTGTTCGCCGGCGCCATTCCGGTGTGGATCGTCAACCTCCAGGCCGCGGCGCTGCGCGGCTCCGGCAATGTCAGGGTGCCCGCGCTGGTGACGCTGGTCGGCGCGATCGTGACCATCCCGGTCTCGCCCGCGCTGATCTTCGGGTTCGGGCCGATCCCGCGGCTTGGCATCGGCGGCGCCGGTGTCGCCTTCGGCCTCTATTACGGCGCGGCGATGCTGTTCCTGCTGCGCTACATGGCGTCGGGCGCGACCGGGCTGAAGCTGCATCTCGTGCCGCTCCGCGCCAAGATCTTCGCAGACATGCTCAAGGTCGGCATTCCCACCGCGCTCAACGCGGTCCTCACCAATCTCACCGTCATCCTCGTCACCGGCGCGGTCGGCCTGTTCGGCACCGCCGCGCTTGCCGGCTACGGCATCGCCTCACGGCTCGACTACATCATGATCCCCTTGCTGTTCGGCATCAGCACGGCGACGCTGACCATGGTCGGCGTCAACATGGGCGCCGGGCAGACGGCGCGGGCGCGGAAAATCGGCTGGATCAGCGGTGTCGCCGGCATGGTCATGACCGGGGCGATCGGGCTCTTCGTCGCGATCTTTCCGACCGCCTGGCTCAATCTGTTCAGCCACGATGTCGAGGTGGTGGGCGAGGGCATGACCTATTTGCGCATCGTCGCGCCGGCCTACGCTGCGCTCGGCTTCGGTTTTGTCTCTTCTTTCGCCGTGCAAGGCACCGGCCGCGCCATGGGCCCGCTCGCGTCCTCCTTCGTACGCATCCTGATCGCGGCCGGCGGTGGCTGGATCGCGGTGGCGAGCTTCGGCGCGGGCATGGCGGGGCTCGCCACGATGGTCACGCTGTCCCTGGCCGCCTATGCCGCGATCTGCGTCCTGATCATGCTGTCGCCGTCGACCTGGCGGACCGAGTGATCACCTGATGCTGGCGACGCCGATCGCCAGCACCGACATCAGCATCACATTCGTCAGCAGCTCCACCGCCGTCTTCGGCTCAGCCAGCCAGCGCGAGACCTTTCCGGTGAAGGACAGCGTGGCATCGCCGAAGGCGGGCGCGTTGTTGTGCCGGAAGAAGCGCGGGAATTTCGGTGCAAGCCAGATCATCGCCAGCCCGTGGAAGGCCGCCGCCAGCACGATGAAGATGGTGGCGCCATAGCGTTCCCCAACGATCTCGGAGGCCGCCACGAGCTTCATCATCAGCACGACGCTGGAATAGAGCGGTACGCCCTGGAACAAGGCGTAGAGCGCAAAGCATTCGAGGCGGTTCCGGGCTGCGAGCTTCGGCACGGCGAGGGCGGTCATGGCGGCTCTCCTGGCTGATGGTTGCCGCCAATTTCGCTCCCGGTGCGCCGCTGTGCCGTGATACACCTCACGCTTGCCCGGGGCGCCGCCTTCCCCGCGAATTCGTTTCCCGTTTCACGCCGAACGGAGAAAGGCTCGCTTGCCCCGGCAGCCAATATGGATTTCCATTTCATTGATTTCGCCCGGCAGAGAAGCGAATACGGTTCCATTCATCGTTGCAGACCCGTGGAGACCAAGATGTCGTTTCGCCTCCCCCTGATCCTCTCGGCCGTGCTCGCCGCATGGTCTGCCGCAGCCGCGGCCGAGACCATCAAGATCGGCGTGACCCCGGGGCCGCATGCGCAGATCCTCGAAGCGGTGAAGCCGATCGCCGCCAAGCAGGGGCTCGACATCCAGCTCCTCGAGTTCTCCGACTACGTGGTACCGAACGCCGCGCTCGACGCCGGCGAGATCCAGGCCAATTCGTTCCAGAACCAGCCGTACCTCGACAACCAGAAGGCCGACCGCGGCTACAAGATCGAGGCCGTCGGCCTGACCGTGAACTTCCCCATCGGCGTCTACTCGAAGAAGCACAAGGCCTTCGCCGACATTCCCGAAGGCGGCAAGGTCTCGATCCCCAACGATCCGACCAACGGCGGCCGCGTTCTGCTGCTGCTGCGCGACAAGGGCGTGATCAAGCTGAAGGACGGCACCGGCTTCAAGCCGACGGTGCTCGACATCACCGAGAATCCCAAGAAGCTGAAGTTCATCGAGGTCGATGCGGCGCAGGCTCCGCGCGCGCTCGACGATGTCGACGCAGCCGCGATCAATACCAATTATGCAACCCAGGCGGGCCTCGACCCGGTCAAGGACCCGATCCTGCGCGAGGACCCGAAGGGCCCCTACGTCAACCTGATCGCGGTGCGCACCGCCGACAAGGACAAGCCCTGGGTCAAGATCCTGGTCGACAGCTATCACTCGCCGGAGGTCAAGGAGTTCGTCCTGACCAAGTTCAAGGGCGCGGTGCTGCCGAGCTGGTAGGCAGCCTGCCCGCCAGACGTCCAGGGCGATCCGGCGGGCAGCCGTGCGCATGAGCCTTGCGCAATGCCCGCTTGTCTGGAGCTGCGGCAACCGACATCATCGGGGGCGTGGCCATCCTTGCCCGACAGGGGTCGTATGAAACGCTTTGCAAACCTGAAACGCCTGGGCTTCTTCACGCGGCTCCTCGACGAGGCGCCGCCGGCGGACCGCTATCGCTTCGCCGCCGAGCAGATCGTGCGCGCCGAGAAGGCCGGGCTCGATTCCGCTTGGATCGCGCAGCATCATTTCCATGAGCGCGAGGGCGGCCTGCCGTCGCCCTTCACCTTCCTCGGCTATGTCGCCGCCCAGACCTCGCGCATCCGCCTCGGCACCGGCATCGTGACGCTGCCGCTGGAGAGTGCGGTGAGGGTGGCCGAGGACGCGGCGGTGCTCGATCTGCTCTGCAACGGCCGGTTCGAGCTCGGTGTCGGTACCGGCGGCAATCCGTCGGCCTTCGCCGCCTTCGGCCTCGACGGCGCCCAGCGCAACGAGATCTTTGCGCGCAATCTGGACATCGTCCGCAAGGCGCTGACCGGCAAGCAGCTCGACGGTGGCGACACGCTCTATCCGCAGCGGCCGCAACTGGACAAGCGCATCTGGCAGGCGACGTTCTCCGTCGCGGGCGGCGCCCGCGCCGGCAAGGCCGGCGATGGCCTCCTGCTCTCGCGCACCCAGCCCCGCGCCAAGGACGCGCCGACGGCGACGCTCGCCGAGATCCAGAACCCGATCATCGACGCCTATCTCGAAGCGCTGCCGCCGGGCTGCGAGCCGCGCATCATGGCCTCGCGCAGCGTCTTCGTCGCCGACGACCATCGCGAGGCGCTGCGCCTTGCCGACATTGGACTGCGTCGCGCGCTGCCGCAATTCATGAAGGGCGGTCACCTTCCACCCGGCGAGACGCTGGAGGAGATGATCGTCGCGTTCGACACCCATGTCGGCGCGGCCGACGAGGTGATCGCCTCGCTGCGCACCGATGCGACGCTGGAGCGGGTGACCGATCTCGTCTTCCAGGTCCATTCGGTCGATGCGCCGCATCCCTATGTTCTGCGCTCGATCGAGCTGGTCGCCGAGAAGGTCGCGCCGGCGCTGGGCTGGACGCGCACGGCGCCCGCCGTGGCGCTGGCGGGCTAGCCGAAATGAAACTGCACGAGGCTGAATGATGGCAACACAGGATATCATCGACACGCTTGCCGGCATCGCGCCGGGCTCGGTCCTGGACGGCATCCGCGCGCGGCGCCTGCAGGCGCGCGAGAACGCGCAGAAGAGCTACCTCTCCTTGTTCGAGCCGATCGACGCGAGCGATTTTTCGCTGGTCGAGCGCGCCGCGGTCGCGGCCTTCGTCACCGGGCTTCATGGCGAGTCGCCCGTTGCAACCTTCTATCGCGAGAAGCTTGCGGCGAGTTCGGGTGGTGCGGCTCTGCTCGAGGCGATCGACGCGGAGATCGCGCGGGGCAGGACCTCGGGTCCGTATGGCTCCTTTCCGGCCGGGCCGCTCTCGGCCGAGAACACCGCCGGCCTGATCTATCGCGTCAGTGCGGCGAGCAAATCCGTTCTCGGCACCAGGCTCGTCGCGGCCCTGGAGCATGCGCACCTCCTGGTCTTCCGCCCGCGCGATGCCGCATCCGCCGACATGAAGGCGCTGCTGGCCGCGGGTTGGTCGGCGACCGGCATCGTCACGTTCTCCCAGCTCGTGGCGTTCCTGTCGTTCCAGGTCCGCGTCGTCAGCGGCTTGCGCACGCTCGCCGCGGCAAGCACGTAGGAGGCAACAATCATGAGCACCATCAATCCGCCCGTCGTCTTCACCCAGGACGAGCTCGGCTGGGTCTCGTGGATCGACCCGCTGCCCGAGGCCGAGCTGACCGAACGGCATTTCAATGGCCTCGTCGACCGCGCCCGCGCCAAGTCGGAATATTTCCGCCTGCTCGTGCGCGACCCCGAAGTGCTTGAAGCCCGCACCAAGACCGACAAGGACATCTTCTACAACGTCGCCGACGGCCTGCCGCGCGCCGAGCGCGAGCTCGCCGCCGCCGCGACCTCGCGCTACAACGGCTGCATCTATTGCGCTTCCGTGCATGCGCGCTTCGCCAGCACCTATTCCAAGCGCCGCGAAGATGTGCAGAAGCTGCTCGACGAGGGCGTCAAGGCCGATCTCGGCGAGCGCTGGAATGCCGTGGTCAAGGCGTCCGTGGCATTGGCCGCGACGCCGATCGCTTTCGGTCCCGACAATATCAAGGAGCTGCGGAGCGCCGGCCTTGACGATGCCGAGATCGTCGACGTCATCAACGGCGCCTCGTTCTTCAACTGGGCGAACCGGCTGATGCTGTCGCTCGGAGGGCCCTCGAAATAGGCATTCTCACCGGCACAAGACTTGCTGCTTTGTTTCAACACCTGAGTGGATGGAGCCTTTCATGAGCAACATCGATCGCCGTAGTCTGGTCAAGGGCTCGCTTGCCGCCATGATGGCGGGCGCGGCCTTTTCGCGCGGCGCCTTCGCCCAATCCTCCGAGCCGATCCTGCTCGGTGTCAGCGGCCCCCTGACGGGACCGAATGCGCAATATGGCACGCAGTGGAAGCAGGGTTTTGATCTCGCGCTCGACGAGATCCAGGCGGCCGGCGGCATCAACGGCCGCAAGCTCGCCTACCAGTTCGAGGACAGCCAGAGCGACCCGCGCCAGTCGGTGGCGATCGCCCAGAAGTTCGTCTCCAATCCCGCCATCGTTTTGGAGCTCGGCGACTTCTCCAGCCCGGCTTCGATGGCGGCCTCGCCGATTTACCAGCGTGCGGGCCTCGTGCAGTTCGGCTTCACCAATTCGCATCCTGATTTCACCAAGGGCGGCGACTTCATGTGGAGCACCTCGGTCAGTCAGGCCGACGAGCAGCCGCTGCTGGCGTCCTATGCGGTGAGGCGGCTCGGCCTCAAGAAGCTCGCGGTGCTGCATCTCAACACCGATTGGGGCCGCACCAGCCGCGACTATTTCGTCAACGCCGCCAAGGAATATGGCGCGGAGATCGTGGTCACCGAGGGCTATATCGCGGAGGAGCGCGACTTCCGCTCCACGCTGGTGCGCGTCCGAGATGCCAATCCGGACGGGCTGATCCTGATCTCCTACTATTCCGACGGCGCGCTGATCGCGCGTCAGGCGCGCCAGGTCGGGCTCAAGCAGGTGATCTGCGCCGCAAGCTCGGTCTACTCGCCGAAATTCCTGGAGCTCGGCGGCGAGGCCGTCGAGGACGTTCACGTCGGCACGCGCTACTTCCCGGAAGATCCGCGGCCCGAGGTGCAGAAGTTCATCTCCGGCTTCAAGAAGAAGTACAACGGGCTCGAGCCAGACGCCTTCAACGCCTACGCCTACGACGCCATGAACATGGCGGCTGCGGTGGTGAGGATCGGCGGCACCGATCGCAAGGCGATCCGCGAGGCCTTTACCAAGGTCAAGGACGTGCCGAGCGTCATCTTCGGCACCGCGACGTTCGACGTCGCGACCCGTCGCGTCAAGGGCGCCATGAATGCCGAGCTGGTCGTTCGCAAGGGCCAGTTCGCGCTCTGGGACGGCAAGCCGACCTGATCCGACGGCCGGAGCGGGGGCTCCGGCCGCTTTCCTCTCGACGCGGGGCTCAAGCGTGTCTTCCTGGCTCGACTACACCATCAACGGGCTGATCGTCGGCAATGTCTACGCGCTCGTTGCGGTCGGGCTTGCGCTGATCTTCGGCGTCAGCCGGCTGATCAACTTCGCGCAGGGCTCGATCTATCTGGTCGGCGCCTATATCGGCTGGGTCGCGGTGGTGCAGCTGCATACGCCGCTGCCGCTCACCATCATCGTGGTGGCGGCCGCCGCCGCCATCGTCGGGCTGATCATCGAGCGGTTCGGCCTGCGTCCGCTGCAGAACTCGGTGCGCATCGCACCGCTGCTGGCAACGATCGGCATCAGCTTCGTGCTCGATCAGCTGGTGATGCTGACGTTCTCGCCCAATCCGCGCGCGCTGCCGAGCCAGTTGCCGGATGTTCGCTTCCAGGTCGGCGGCGGCACCATCGGACCTCTTGATCTGCTCATTGCTGGTGTCGGCCTCACCAGTGCGCTGCTGCTGTTCGTGTTCCTGCGCTACTCCAAGCTCGGCTGGGCGGTGCGCGCGGCCTCGCAGGACCGCGATGCGGCCATGCAGATGGGCGTCGACGTCAACCGGGTCAATCAGGCGGTGTTCGGCATTGCCGCCGCGCTCGGCGGCGTCTCCGGCATGCTGGTCGGCATGTATTACAACCAGATCGACACCGCGATGAGCCTGCAGGCGACGCTGAAAGGCGTCGTCGCCGAAGTCGTCGGCGGCGCCGGCAACGTGCCCGGCGCGGTGATCGGGAGCCTGCTGCTCGGCCTGGTCGAGAGCTATGGCGTGGCCGTGTTCGGCACCAGCTATCGCAACCTGTTCGCCTTCCTGCTGCTCGTTGTCGTTCTTGTGCTGCGCCCGAACGGCCTGTTCGCCAGCGCGCGCCAGGCGCCGCCCGAGCCGCTCACCGGCACTTTTATTGCGCCGAGCCGCCCCGTCCGTATTCCGCGCTGGGCTCTTGCGGTCGCCGCCGCGATCTTCGCGATCCTGCCGTTCTTCCCTGTGTCCTTCTACGTGCTCCAGACCCTGATCAATGCCTGGCTGCTCGGCATGCTCGCGCTGAGCCTGACACTGGTCGCGGGCACCATGGGGCAAGTCTCGCTCGGACACGCCGCGCTGCTCGCGATCGGCGCCTATACGTCGGCGCTGCTGTCGCTGACCCTCAACGTCCCCGTGGGCCTTGCCGTGATCGGAGGCGGCCTGATGAGCGCCGCGCTCGGCACGCTGCTGATCTCGCCGTCCTTCCGCCTCCGCGGGCACTACGTCTCGATCGCGACGCTCGCGATCGGCGAGATCGTGTCGCTGGTGATCCTGAACTGGGAAAGCGTGACGCGCGGCCCGATCGGCATCTCCGGCATCCCGCCGCTGTCGCTGTTCGGCTATGACCTGATCAGCCCGTCCTCGATCTACTGGTTCAGCTTCGTGGTGATGGCCGTGCTGGCGCTGCTGCAGGGGCGGTTGCTCACATCGCATCTCGGCCGCAGCTTTCGCGCGATCCGCGACGACGACATCGCCGCGCGCGCCTATGGCCTCAGCCTCAACCGCTACAAGTCGCTCGCCTTCATCTTCGGCGGCTTCGCGGCCGGCGTCAGCGGCGGCATTGCCGCGCATCTCTATTCCTACATCAACCACGAGACCTTCAACACGCAGCAATCCATCCTGGCGCTGACGGTCGTCATCCTCGGCGGCCTCGGCAACGTGGTCGGCGCCATCGTCGGGGCGGTGGCGCTGGTCGGCCTGCCCGAGGTCTTCCGGATCGCGGCGGAGTATCGCATCCTGATCTATGGCATCGTGCTCCTGCTGCTGGTGCGGTTCAGGCCGCAAGGCCTGCTGGGGACGATCTGATGGCGGAGCAGCACACATCTATGCTGTCGCTGCGCGGGCTGACGCGCCGCTTCGGCGGCCTCACCGCCGTCGATGCCATCGACCTCGATCTCGCCAAAGGCGAGCTGATCAGCATCATCGGTCCGAACGGCGCCGGCAAGACCACGCTGTTCAATCTCGTGACCGGGCTCGACCGGCCCGATGCCGGCACTGTCCACTTCGAAGGCCGGGACATCACCGGCCTGTCGCCGGAGCGTCTTGCGGCCGAAGGCATCGCGCGCACGTTCCAGCTCGGCCGCGTCTTCGGCAATCTCAGCGTCATGGACAACGTGTTGATCGGCGCGCACACACGGCTGCGGGCGGTGAAGCCGGCCGTGCCGGTGATCGGCCCGCTGCTGGAGTTGGGCCTCGCGCTGCTGCGTCCCTCCAGCGTCAGGGCCGAGGAGGAGCGGCTGCGCGAGGAGGTGAAAGTCATCCTCGCCCGCTTCGGCGAGCGGCTGCTGCCGCGCATCGGCCAGCCGGCCTATAGCCTGTCCTACGCCAACCGCCGCCGCGTCGAGATCGCGCGCGCGCTCGCGCTCAAGCCGCGCCTCTTGCTGCTCGATGAGCCCACCGCCGGCATGAACCCGACCGAGACGGCGGAGATGCAGGCGCTCGTCGCCGAATTGAAGGCCGAGGGGCTGACCATCCTCCTGATCGAGCACAAGCTGGAGATGGTGATGCGGCTGTCCGACCGTGTCATCGTCATGGACGAGGGCAAGAAGATCGCGGAAGGGCCGGGCGAGGAGGTTCGCACCGATCCCAAGGTGATCGAGGCCTATCTCGGCCACGGACTGTCGGGCACGGCGGAACAGGAGAGTGCGGCATGACGGCGAGCACACCCGAACCGCTGCTGGCGCTGTCCGGCGTCAATACCTTCTACGGCCAGGCCCAGGTGCATTTCGACCTGTCGATCACGGTCGCGCGCGGCCACATCGTCTGCCTGCTCGGCGGCAATGCCAGCGGCAAGTCCACGACGATGAAGATCATTTTGGGCCTGGTGAAGCCGCGTTCCGGCGATGTCACGTTCGACGGCGCCTCGCTGATCGGGCTGACGACGCCGCAGATCGTCCGCCGCGGCATCGCCTCGGTGCCGGAGGCGCGGCGCCTGTTCGCCGACATGAGCGTGCGCGAGAACATTTTGATGGGCGCCTTCGTGCGCAACGACCGCGACGCGGTCGCGCAGGATCTCGAGAGGATGCTGACCCTGTTCCCGAAACTCGGCCAGCGGCTGTCGCAACGCGCAGGCTCGCTCTCCGGCGGCGAGCAGCAGATGGTGGCGATGGCGCGCGCGCTGATGAGCCGTCCCAGGATGATCGTGATGGACGAGCCGACCATGGGCCTGTCGCCGCTCTACGTCGACCGTGTGCTGGAGCTGATCCGCACCATCAACCAGGAGGGCGTGTCGGTGTTCATGGTCGAGCAGAACGCCAGCCTCGCGCTCGAGATCGCGCACGAGGCCTACGTACTTCAGACCGGCAAGATCGTGCTGTCGGGTCCGGCGCGCGCGCTGAAGGACGATCCCAGGGTGCGCGACGCCTATCTCGGTGGTTCTGAGGCCGCCTGACGCAGTGCGCTGACCTCTCCACGTCATGGCCGGGCTTGACCCGGCCATCCACGTCTTGCTTCCCGGCACGCAGAACGTGGATGCCCGGGCATAGGCGAGCGGAAGCGACGCCGTCCTTCGGACGGCTAGGGCATGACGACGTCCATCTCGTATTACGCCGAAGCTGCGCGAGCTGCTGGCTCGGCCGGCGGCTGCTCGTCGCCATTGGGATCGCCCGGCGCGGTCGCCCAGGCCAGCTCCACCAGCGTCACGAACCGGCGGCCGCCGCCGTCGAGCTGGACCACGATCAGGCCCTGCTCCTCCATGTAGCCGAGCAGGCGCTGCGCGCGGCGCAGCGAGTGCGAGCCGTAGGCGCGGGCGATCGCGGCGTCGCCGGGACAGGGCCAGCCTTCCTTAGCGGCCCGCGCGATCATCATGAACACGCCCTGCATGTCGTCGGGCAGGATCGAGGCGCGCAGCGACACCTCCTGCCAGGCGTCGTCATCGGCGAGATCGGTGCCGAGCCCGGCGCGCGCATGCGTCAGCATGCGGCGGAATTCGTTGAGATCGGGCACCGCAGAGCCGAGCCCCTCGATGCGGCAGCGGACCACGAATTCCTGGTACAGCACGCCGATCGCGCGAAAACCGGCGTCGGGCTCGGCGAGCACGGCGCGCAGCGTACGATCGACGCGCTCGCGCCGCTCGGCGAGCTCCTCGGCGCTGACCGGCACCTCGATCGGCTCCGCGCGCACCTCCGGCACCGCGGCCGCCTTGGCGGCGCGGAGCTGCTCGAGCAGGTCCGGCGCCGGCCGGCGCTGCGGGCGGCTGGCGTCCGGCGGCGGCGCGGCCAGGATCACCGCGCGCATCTCTTCCGTCGCCGCCTCCGGCAGCGGCATCAGCCGCGGCGTGGAGTTGCGCGGGGAGGTATCGGTCGGGCCGATGTTCAGGCGCAGCGGACGGCGCGACAGCGCGGGCCCCAGCGCCATGAACTGGCCGCGCTCGAGATCCCGGAACGCTTCGGCCTGCCGCCGCTCCATGCCGAGCAGATCGGCGGCGCGCGCCATGTCGATGTCGAGGAAGGTGCGGCCCATCAGGAAGTTCGAGGCTTCGGCCGCGACATTCTTGGCGAGCTTGGCCAGGCGCTGGGTTGCGATGATGCCGGCAAGGCCGCGCTTGCGGCCGCGGCACATCAGATTGGTCATGGCTCCGAGCGAGAGCTTTCGCGCTTCGTCCGAGACTTCACCGGCGACCGCCGGCGCGAACAGCTGCGCCTCGTCCACCACCACCAGCATCGGGTACCAATGGTCGCGGTCGACGTCGAACATCCCGCCGAGGAAGGCGGCGGCGCGCCGCATCTGGTTCTCGGCGTCGAGGCCCTCGAGATTGAGCACGGTGGAGACCCGATGCAGCCGCGCGCGCTCGCCGGCGACCTGGAGGCCGCGCTCGGTGTGATCCTCGGCGTCGATCACGAGATGGCCGAAGCGCTCGGCCAGCGTGACGAAGTCGCCTTCGGGATCGATGATGGCCTGCTGCACCCAGGGCGCGCTCTGCTCCAGCAGGCGCCGCAGCAGATGCGACTTGCCGGAGCCTGAATTGCCCTGCACCAGGAGACGGGTCGCCAGGAGTTCCTCGAGGTCCATGGCGGCCGCGGCGCCTGCCGTGGTCAGCCCCATCTCGATCGCAACCGTCATGTCCCGACTCAAGCCCTTCCATTCGCGGACAGCGGCTTACCAACCCGGCCGGGGCGCGTCGAGCGCTCCGGCGCGAATCAGGCGGCGTTGCCCACGGCGGCGTTCAGGCGTGACCGGACAACCGTAGAAGTGCGGGCCGGTAGGGGGCCTGCGGATCGTCGTCCTCGTTCGCAGGGATGGCGCACGAGCCGAATTCCTGCCGGATACGCTCGATCTCGGCGATGCGCTCGTGCAGACGCTGCAGGTGCCCCGGTGATCTCGCCCGCCAGAAGGCGAAGGTGTCGGCTGCGAGGGGCAGGAACGCGGTGCCGAACGACGTCGGCTCGGGAACGACGGTGCGCCCGAGCAGCAGGAACCGCTCGGCCCCCGAGACAATCAGGGTCGCATAGCCGCGATTTCCGATCCGCCTGATCCCGTTCAGCGACCATTCGGCGAGCTTGTTGAAGTAGAGCTCCTCGCGCCAGCGATCGGGGCAATCGTCGTCGACCGTGACGTTGACGGCATCCTGGCTGAAATGGACCACGATGCCCGACTTCGCGGGGAACCAGTCGTCGTCGAGATGGCCCTGCAGCCAGGCGCAGACAAAGGACCGGCACATCTGCGGACGGCGCTCGTAGATGGTGCATCCGGTCCCTGTCTGCCAATGCCGGCAGAGCTGGTTCACCGGCTTGTCGACGCCGGCAACCTCGAGGATATCGCAGCAGGCGTTGCACGATCCGCATTCCCGGGCGGGCCGCGCCGTCTTCGGCAGGCCGGTGGCCCGAAAACCCTGGCCGTCGCGGACCAGCAGCTTCTGTTTTTCCAGCGCGGTCAGCGCGCGTTCGATCTTGAGACGGGAGAGGCCGGTGGCGTCGATGACGCCCTTCATCGTCGTCGCGCCCGCCTCGACCGCGCGGACGACGCTCAGCATCGCCTGGTCCATCGCTTCTTCTCTTGTTCTTCTGGAACACCAACGCAGGCATCGCAAATCGATGCCTGAAAAAGCAGTTGAAAAATAACTGATCTGAAAAACGATCTTGCTCACGCCATGGCGCGAGGCAAGGCGAGCTGCCCGCTGCGCGTGCATGCGGCCTTGCGCAAATGAAGGATCACGCAGCGGCGACTGAGGGTGTCCGCATGCAGGACGAGAGCAGAATTCGCCGCGCTTTCGTTGTGTTCACACGGAAACACCACGTTTTTAGCTGCCTTACGCTGCCGCGCGACGAGATCAAGTGCGTTGCTCTCACGCACACGTGATATTGCAGCGGCGCTCAGGAGCTCCGCGACGGCGACACGATCGCGTGATCGGGCAGCGGTGACGTCAGCGCCACACCCGGAACAGTGCCGCGCGAAGCCAGCGGAATCGGCGTTCCGCTCGCTTGCGTCCAATGACGCAGATCAAGGCGCGTGAGCTCGTGATCAGTTAGCTGGGCGCATGAGTTTTCTGGCCTTCCTCACCGCCTCCTGCTTCATGCTGGCCTTGCCCGGTCCGACCAACACCCTGCTCGCGACATCGGGGGCGGGGGTCGGTATCTCGCGCTCGCTGCATTTGCTGGCGGCGGAGCTGTGCGGTTATCTGCTGGCGATCGTCTTGGCGCGGCTGGCGCTCGGTCCGGTCCTGAGCAATATCCCGGTCGCGGCTGTCGCGCTCCGCGGGGCCGTGACCGTCTACATCCTCGGCCTTGCCGTCGTGCTCTGGCGTTTCCGCGCGAACGAGCTGCGCGCCGGCGCGCCCGTGCAGTTCGGGCAGGTGCTGCTCGCCACGCTGCTCAATCCGAAGGCGATGGTGTTTGCCTTCCTGCTGCTGCCGCTGCAGGCTGGACTGTTCGAGCTGTTGCCCTGGTTCGGCGTGATCGCGCTCCTGATCGTCACGGCGGGAGCGAGCTGGGTGACGCTGGGGGCTGCGCTCGGTCGCGGCGCCCGGCGGCTCGGGCGTCCAGACCTGATCACCCGCGCCGGCGCGGTCACGCTCGTCGCCGTGACCGGCCTGATCTGGCTTCAGTCGCTTCTCGGCGCGTGATCGCCGGCGCGCGGTTGGACGCGGCGCGCTACTGCGCGCCGGATCCGCCCTGCACGATCTTCTCGTTCAGCTTCTGATCCACGGTGTCGACCGTGCGATCAATCTCGGGATTGGGCACGCCGAGCTGATGCGAGATCAGCTTCACCAGCAAATCGACGCGCTCGATGAAGGGCGCGCCGCTCGCGACCGCGCGCGCGGCCGATGACGGCTTCAACAGGCTTTCGGCGGCCTTGGCGTATTTCGCGAACGGCACCTGGTCCTGCGGATCGGCGCCGAGGCGGCGGGCGATGGCATCGACATGGTCGTAGATCGTCTGCGAGCGCTTCAGATCGCCGTGCACGGCGTCGCGGATCGACTGCGGATCGTGCGGCGTGATGCAGCGGTAATTGCCTGTGAGCAGCATCGACCATTTCGCCAGCGGCACGAACAGGGAATCGAAAACCTTCAGCTTCACCGGCACGTCATGGCCGTCGAGCGTCACCGCGTCGATGTCGGCCTCCAGCTCGCGCAGCACCTTGTTGTGCTTCTCGTCGGCAAAGGCCGATGCCTTGAAATTGGTGGGCAGCCCGACGTGAAGCACGTTCGCGGCTTCCTCCGGCGGACGGAAGGCCTGCGGATCGGGCGAGCACAGCGTCACAAGGCCCGGCTCGAATCGCTCCCACACCTGGGCATTGGTATAGGCCTCTTCCAGATCCATGTCGGCGAGTGCCGGGATCCGCTTCAGATAGGGCAGCGGCGGCATGTTCATGATCGACAGGCAAGGCAGCTTCGCCGCGGCGATCTTGACCATGAGCACGCGCACGGTGTGGTTGGTGTATTGCGGCTCCTGCATCGCAAGGCCGACCAGATCGTAGCGCTTGAGATCGACGTCGCCCGGCGTCACCGCGTCGAGCTTGCCGGGCAGGTCGCGCGAGAAGATAGCCCGGTGTACCGCCTCGTCGCGCAACTTGATGCGGACCTCTGTACCGTCGCGATTGATGAGCTCGGCGGTCTTGGCACGGCAGACCAGGGTCACATTGTGCCCGGCCATCAGCAGCTTCGTGCCGAGCAGGGAGCCGTAGGAAGCTCCGAGAATCAATATGTTACGTGCCATGCTTCGTCCCTTGGAAATGTCGGTGATTTTTGCGCCCCGGCCGTCGTTCCAGGGCGGGTTGCCGGCATGTAAGGCGAAGTGGCCGAGGATGGCAACTGGGATAATGCATACAAGGGACCACTGGACCGGACCCACCCGTCCGGCCGCCGACGACGGAATTATGACGCCAGGTGTCTGCGCATGGTTGTCCTTGCTCCAAGCAAGCTAATTCGGCGAAGCCCGGAATGTCGTCCGGTTCATCGTGCAGCGATAGACGTCGTCACGCGTTGTGTGCGGCGAACGGAGAATCGTTTTCTCAGTTTTCGCGAACTTCGACAGCTCGCATCGATCGAGCGGCAATCCGTCGCATCGCCCCGCATGATCGTGATTGGCGGCGCGATTCAGTCGGCCATAAGAAAATCGCGATGAGCATCGGGATGGTCGTGCCTGTTCTGTCATCAAACGGCAGCCAAACTTTGGTCATTGATCGCAACAAAAAAATACAACTGCTGGACCGCAAAAATGGCAGAGTGGCGTGGGGCCTTAGACTATGCATCAGCAACGGAGCTGAGACGTGACGATTGAGTTGGAGCCGGCGTGGAATTGATGTTGAAGCCGGTTCGTCGGGGCGACATGCCGCTTCGGTCCATGCCTTCGCTGTCGCGAAGTGAAAAAGGAATCATCATCGGATGGGGGCCCGACGCGGACTTCATCTGCACACGTCAGCCCGGCGGATTCGATCAAGTATGCTTGCGGCCGCATCGAGCTGACGTGCACGGCGCTGCGCTGGACAATCGCTGACAGCGCCGTTCGGGGAATAAAATGGAAGGTGATCATTGGCCTCACGGCTCCTGCGATGGCGCCGGTGGAAGTCTGGTACGCTTGCGGAAACGCGCGTCCGAATTCTTCGAGAGCCTGTCCGTCGCGGAGCTTGCGCGTGAGACGCACAGGCAGCTGTGGCTTTCGGACTGGTTGAGGGTCGCGGAAGACTATTGGACCTCGGCCGAGTTCGCGCGTGCAAGTGGTTCCGACCGGATTGCGCGCGAAGCCTGGATGTGTTCGCTGACGGCATTCGAAGTGGCGCGAACCCTGTCCTGCCCGGGAGATCTCGCGGCCAGCGACCTCGCGGACAAGGTCGGCCTCAGCCTCAGAAGCTTCTCGGACGAGGCCGATCCGGCGATCGAGCGCGTGGAGATCGACGGCTTCGATGGTGCTGCGCTGACCGGCTACTTCCTGCCGGCACTCCGTGGCGGCCCATCCGCCTCCACGGTCATCTGTATCGCCGACGAGAACATCCCGCTGGCCTCGATGATGAGCAGGCTTCTGCCCGCCTCGCTGCGCCGGAAGATGTCGCTCCTGCTCGTCGATGCCGAGCATTCGCCTGCGCCCCGCCTGTTGAAGCCGCAACATATTATCCAGTGCTGGATGGACTATCTGGACGCTCGTCCGGATGTCGACTCGCAGCGGATCGCGATCTACGGCGAGGGGACGGGCGCCCGTCATGCCTCCCGCCTTGCGCTCCTCGATCGCAGGATAGCCGCCGCCGTGTGCGACGGCGGTCTGGTGACGTCGGTGATGCGCCGGGCTTCGGTTCGCTGGATGACCGGCGTCGGGCAGTCCGTCCACGACGCAAGCCCGGCCGATTCGTCGATGCCGCCGCGCCGGATCGCCTGTCCGCTTCTCGTCGTCGTTGGCGATCGCTCGATGGTGCGGGAACAAGAGGCGCTGGAGCTGCAAGCCGGTTATCGGCGGGCCGGAGCGGATTGCTCGGTCGTCGTGCCGAACCGCATCGCGTACCCCAGGGGCGAAGTCGACAACTTCATCGCGGTGGATGATTTCATCGTCGAATGGCTCGACGGCAAGCTCGGGGCCGGCCATCGGCTCGATCCCGTAACCTATCTCTAGGAAGCACGGTCGGAGATCGGGCCGGAACGCATCACGAAGCGCACCGGCGCTTCTTCATCATCGGTCGCGCCTGGGTTGTGTCAGGAAGGGCTTGCGGATCACGACACGTCGATAGCCAGCAGTCGCGCGGCGAGCCGGGCATTCTTGGCAATCGTCGCGAGCGCGGCATTCAGGTCGGCCAGGGTCTTCTCGTCAAGCTCGTTGAACATGGTCGAATTGAGCGCGAGCCTTCTTTTGGAGAGCTTCTCGATTTCCGTCGTCGCCTTTTCCGTCAGCGACATCAGAACGAAACGGGCATCGTCGGCTGCCGGCCGTCGCGACAGGAATCCGGCCTTCTCGAGAGCCTTGGTCTGGTTGGTCACGAAGGCCGGGTGAATCCGCAGCTTGTTCGCGATGTCGATTCCGGCGACGCCGCGGCCTTCGTCCAGCTCCGTGATGGCCATCAGGATCAGCCACTGCGGCTCGGTGATGCCCAGCAGTGCGGCCCAACTGGTGTGGATGTCCTCGAGCTGGGAGTGAATCTCGACGACGTTCCAGATGAAGTCCGTAATCGCTCTGTCGAGTCGCTTCTCGCTCATGGGGTCCCGGAATCAGCAAGCAAGGGAAAATCAGGCAGATGCGTCAAAACAGCTCTTGTATCGAGATATCTTGCGTGTGTCTCGCGGATAGCGCGCTGAAGTTGCAGGCCGATCGCGCGCCGATATCGCGTCGGTGAAACCACCCGAGTGAATAATGCTTGCAAAAATCAATTAATTGAGTTACGTCTCATCCCACTCAAAGTTTGCGGCTATTGATCAAATCGACAGCCAGTAATGTGAGACCTCCAAGAAAGCCCTCGGGATGCCCCCTGAGGGCTTTTTCTTTTTGATTACAACAGCTCTCTGGCCGTCAAATCAGGCTGTTGCTTGCAGGCAACATGTTCCGTCGAAACGGGCCCTTCATCAAATCAATGAATTGAGACGATTGTTTTTATAAACTATACGTGAAGCACGACGGAGGGGGGGCACCTCGCTGTCGTTTCAGTCCGGACCTTCAGTGCGGACCTGAATTGAACGGAAATTGATGTGGGTAACGCGGCCTCCAGCGAGGAGCCGAGCCCCCTGAACCGACCACCTGGAGGTTTACTAATGAAGTTTACGAAGACGCTTCTTCTCGGATCGGCAGCCGGCCTGATGGCCGCTACCGGTGCGTTCGCTGCCGACCTTCCCGTGAAGGCCAAGGCGGTCGAATACGTGAAGATCTGCTCGCTGTACGGCGCCGGCTTCTACTACATCCCGGGCACCGACACCTGCATCAAGCTCGGTGGTTACCTCCGCGCCGAAGTCGCGCTGGGCACCAACAGCTCCTACGGCGCTGCCAACGGCTCCCCGGCCGGTGCGCACAACCGCCTGAGCAACTACTACACCATGCGCGCTCGTGAAGACCTCAATATCGACACGCGCACCGCGACCGAGTACGGCGTCGTCCGTACCTTCTTCGACGGCGTGTTCACCTGGACCACCGGCGGCTACCAGGGTTCGGGCTCCGCGACCGGCTCCACCGTCTACACCGGCAACCTCGGCCTCAACACCTCCGGCGCAACGCCGGCGCTCGTTGGTTCGTCGATCAACGGCACCGACGGCAACACCTCGGCCGGTTCGCTCGGCGTGTACTACGCCTTCATCCAGTTCGCCGGCTTCACCATGGGTAAGGCCGTGTCGCAGTTCGACGCGCCCTGGACCAACTATCCCGGCAACAACTTCGACGGTCTCGTCGGCGGCTCCGGCACGGTCACTGGCGTCACCCAGTTCACCTACACCGCTGACTTCGGTCAGGGCGTGACGGCGGCGTTCTCGGCGGAAGACGCGACGGCCTACTATCAGGCCGGCAACGTCAACCTGACTGGCGCGACCGCGACCAGCATGATCGGCGGCACCTACGGCTCCAACGCCATCGGCGGCAGCCGTTCGCCGAACCTCGTCGGTATGGTCCGCGTCGACCAGGCCTGGGGTCTGTTCCAGGCGTCGATCGCCGCGCACGACAACCACGTTGCCTATTACGGTGCGACCGAGAACACCGGTCACCCCGACGACAAGTGGGGCTGGGCGGTTCAGCTCGCTCTGTCGATCAAGAACATCCCGACCGGCGCGGGTGACGTGATCAACGTGTCGGCCGTCTACACCGACGGTGCGACCCGCTACAACTTCCAGAACCTGGCGGGCAGCTCGTACTCGATGTTCGGCAGCTCCGGCGTTGCCTACCAGAGCGTTGGCTTCGCCTATGCTCCGGACACCGTGTTCATCACGGGCTCTTCGCAGGAAACCGTCAAGACCTGGGGCTTCCGCGGCGCGTACACCCACAACTGGGATCCGTACTGGAACACCGCGCTCTACGGTGCCTACGCTCAGGCGCAGTACGGCTCGCTGGCCAAGACCGCTCTCTGCGGCGCCGGCGGTGCTGGCGGCGTCTTCGGCGGCCTGGCTGGCGTCACGGGTTGTAACCCTGACTTCGCGGTCGGCCAGATCGGCCTGATCACCCGCTGGACTCCGGTCAAGAACCTGACGTTCTCGGGCGACCTGAACTGGACCCATCTCGACCAGAAGTACTCGGGCACTGTCGGCTACGCCGGTGCCGGTACGACGGCCAAGCCGGCCGCTCTGTACGAGCTGAAGGACCAGGACAGCATCACCCTGCTGCTCCGCGCCCAGCGCAACTGGTAATTTCGGTCGAAAGATTGAAGCGAACACCCGGCGGGCAACCGCCGGGTGTTTTTTTGTTCGCGCGGATGGCGGCAGGACTGCTGTCCCGTAGTGTGCGTTTCGTAGCCCGGGTGAGCGCAGCGATACCCGGGACGTCGCTCGCGAGGATCCCGGATGTCGCTGCGCTCATCCGGGCTACGGGACCGGCCTGTTTCGTATCGCTGTCAATCCGCTCCGCCAAAAATATTCCGCTTTACCGAAATTCGGATTTGTCGTACGTCTCGCCCATCCCGGCTCATCCTTGAGGGGCGATCATGTGATCGTCATTGTCGCGAGCCGGGCTTGCGGTGGACGCGGCAGCGTCGGGCGCGAAGGCCTGAGGGCAGGGCGGATTGCTCTCCGTGAGCCCTCGGTATCGCGTAGACGAACGGCGCTGACAGGTTCGTCTCGCCAAGGGGTCGGCGGCAACGTGCACAACGTCGACGAATCCCGCGGCGAACATGGCGGACCGCGCGTACGGCAAAACCGTGTGGTCCTGGCCGTCGTTGCTACGGCCAAGCTCTTGCGGAGGCGGCGATCGCGTCAACCGGCGCGGCGCTGGCGACTTTCGCTGGGGTGAGGGAGGCCAGAAGGAATTCGGCTCCCGGGAGAGCACGGCATAAGCCGTCCGACCATCGCGCAGGGAAGGCCGAGTGATTGGCACCACCTGTATGCTGCTGTGCGGTTCCTTTGCGCTACATCTTCGCGCAGCGGACCGCGGGTGCGAGGTCAGCACCCGGCCTTCCCTGCGCCCTCTTGGCTCAAGAGGGTGGAGTGACCAGGCAAAGCTCGGGCGAATTGCGCCGCGAGGCTGCGGAGGTGTGTCCGCGAGTTCGCAGGATGGTAGAGCACTTGCGAAACCCATCATGCTCCGGCGAAGCGGATGCGTGATGGGTTTCGCTTCGCTCTACCCATCCTACGAGTGGGTGTCGGAGAACTGCAGTGTTATCTCACACTCCGTCATTGCGAGCGCAGCGAAGCAATCCAGAATCCCTCCGCGGAAAGACTCTGGATTGCTTCGCTGCGCTCGCAATGACGATGGGAAGCGGCTTGCCACAAACTCGGGCATCGCAGGGTGGGCAAAGCGAAGCGTGCCCACGATCATGCGTATCATTACGGCACGTGGGCACGGCGCTCCGCGCCTTTGCCCACCCTACGGCACCGCGGCTGGCTGCTTCCGCCTTCGCCAGAGGCTGCGGCGGACAAGTCGCAATGATGAGCCGGAAGAGTGTCGGTCACTCGCTGTTCTCGGGCCCCGGACGCAGCGCCCCGGCGATGCGTTGCGGAGTGCAGTGCCGCTATTTCCCGATGATATCAGTGAGTCGCGCATGGCCGCGGATCTCTCCGCAGGCCTTGCCGAATTTTCCCGCCCGGAGGCGGGACACGCCTCAGCCTTGGCTCGCCACGCGCGCGCGGTCGAGATGCTCCTCGATCTTGGGGCGGTCGCGGGTGCGCTCGAAACTGGTGCAGAGCAGCTCGGTCTCCTCGAGCGAAACAGGGGCGCGATACAACCGGCACATGAACTCGGCGGTTGTGCGCCCCTTTGCGGCGGCCGGGCCGATGCCCGGGCCGCGCTCGGCCAGAAACATGCAGTCGCGGCAGATGCTGGCGTCGAGACGCTGATGCGCAGCGTCGAGGTGATTGAGAATCTCCCGCAGCGAGTCGCGCAAGCGAATGCACTCGTCGGTGCCGAGCGACGTGACCGCGTTCACCACGTGGTTGATCGGATCGTGCTGACTGAGACACTTCTCGCCTTGCGCGGTGACGTGAAGCACCACCGAACGCTTGTCCTCATGCGACGGCTTGCGCACGAGAAAGGACTTGCCCTCCAGCGTTTTCACGATCTGCGATGCAGTCGCCCTGGTGGCGCCGATGAAGCCGGCGAGCGCGGACGGTGTGCGCGAAAACCTGTTGGCGCGGCCGAGGAAACGCAGCGCCATCCATTCCCGGTCGCGCAATCCATGCTGATTGCCTTCGAAATACCAAGCCCGCGCCGCCTGAACCAGCAGCTCGACGGCCTCTCTTGCCAACGGCATGGATTCCTACCTCGCCCCGGGAATGTCGTGTGTCGCGGCCCGAAGCCGCTCTTCGCCATGACGCACGAATTTGCCGCAAGAAGCCTGGCGACCGGCGATGTGCGATGCGCACGTCGTGTCGGGCTCTTGTGCGAAGGCCTGCACTGCTGCTCGTCCGGTTTGGACCGAAGGGCGCCACGAAGTCCGGCGCCAGAGACTATGCCGCTGATGGTATGCCAACCGCGACGCCGTCGAACGCAAGCCCGAGTTGCCGTCACAGCCGGACGATGGATCGGAATTGTTCAACCGAAGCCCCTGAAGTTCAAGTCACACGCAGACGTTTCTTATCTTCCGCCCGAAACGATGAATGAGCTTCTCAACAAAATCAAGTAGAGAGGCTCTCGCTGACTGGGTGTCGTTGCAGACGAATGTAACGTTCAAGACAATCTCGCTCTTACGGACACATGATAGTGAACGCAATACGTTGTCCTGCAACAGCATGCGCGCAACTATACGACGGTTTGATTGCACGACATGTTGTTGTCCGTTGGTGATGCAAATTGATCGATGCTTGTGCACGACCGGGACACTACGCATCGACGAGTCATCCACAACTTGTGGGTTTTACGGGGAAATAGCCTGAGGGAACCCGCAGGAATTACACGTGGCGGTTGTTGTGGGCGCGATTCGGAGAATCGGGGATTCGACCGCCACCCGCCCGGTCATGCTCATCCGAACGGTTGAGGTGCCTCGCGCGCGGAAGCGATGGCCGTCGTTCGCGCGCATGCCGCGGCGCCGCGGCGGCACGTAGTGACCGGCTGTCGAAATAATGAGCAAGGCCGCATCATGGGCGATGCGCGCCCATCTCGGCCGGCCCACGCATGATCCGTAAAAATACGCTGCGGTTCGCCGGAAAGATCGCGCGCAAACAACGCTCTAGTGCGAGCCGGCGATCCCGCGGGATCGCCGCGCGCTTTACTCGCCCTTGAGCATGTCCCGCAGTTCGCGGAAGGGGTCGGCGCTCGGCGGCGCCGAAGCGTCCTGCCGCATCGCGCTGTAGATCCGCGGCACCATGTCGACCGCCTGGTCGAGGCCCGAATCGCGCCCCGCCTGGTATCCGCCCATCAGGCGCAGGTCGCGCGTGTCCTCGTATTTGGCGATCATGGTGCGCAGCTTGCTCACCAATTCGCGCTCTTCGGGGTCCCAGACATTGTGGGCGAGGCGGGAGACCGAGGCCAGTACGTCCACGGCCGGATAGCGCGCCTGGTCGGCGATATGCCTGGAGAGCACGATGTGGCCGTCGAGCGTGCTGCGGATGGTGTCGGCGATCGGCTCGTTATGATCGTCGCCGTCGACCAGCACGGAGAAAATGCCGGTGATCGTGCCAGATCCCTCTTCGCCCGGGCCGGCGCGCTCGAGAAGGCGCGGCAGGTCGGTGAATACCGTCGGCGCGTAGCCGCGCGCCACGGCGGGCTCGCCGGCGGCGAGTGCGACCTCGCGGGCGGCGTGGGCAAAGCGGGTGATCGAATCGACCATCAGCAGGACCGATTCGCCCCGATCGCGGAAATATTCGGCAACTGCCATGGCCGTCTTCGGCGCCAGCCGCCGCATCATCGGGCTCTCATCGCCCGTCGACACGATGGTGATCGCGCGGCTGCGGTTTTGACCGAGGACGTCCTCGATGAATTCGCGCACCTCACGGCCGCGCTCGCCGACCAGGGCCAGCACGACGGTGTCAAAGCCCTGGCTGCGGGCCAGCATGGCGAGCAGCGTCGATTTGCCGACGCCGGAGCCGGCAAAGATGCCGACGCGCTGGCCGGCGCAGATCGGGGAAAACAGGTCGATGACGCGCACGCCGGTGCGCAGCGGCTTGTGGACGCGCGCCCGCTTCATGGCCGACGGTGCTTCGGCTTCCGCCGAGACGGCGCGCGATCCCGGCGTGAGCGGACCCTGTCCGTCCAACGGGGCGCCGAGCGCGTTGATGACGCGGCCCTTCCAGCTTGGATCGGGCGCGAAGGACAATGGCGGCATCCGGTAGGCGACGGAGCCGAGGCCGCCGCCGAACTGCCGGTCGAACGGCTTGGCGATGATGCCGTCGCTGTCGATCCGCACCACTTCGCCGATCTGGGGCTTGCCGCCGGAATTGACCCCAATCAGCTCACCCAGTCTGACGAAACGCGACAGGCCGGAGACACGAAAATGCGTCGGCGCGATCTCGGAGATCGCGCCGCTGACGCTGGCCAGGGGAGTGCTCTGCTGAAGGTCCAGCAGCGCCCACTCGAGTTGCCGAAGAGCGTTCAAGGAAACCGTCCACCCTCATTGCGCACGTGGCGCACTTGACTTGTTAGTCTATTTGCCCGGCTCGCCCAGAGTCCGGATCGCGTTCTGCAGCGAGTTCTCGGTGCCCTCGATCATCGAATTGGTGCCGTCGAAGGCGCGCGAGGCCGCCATCAGCTTGGTCAATTCCATCATCGGATTGGCGCCGGAGCCCTCGACATAGCCCTGCTTGAAGCCGTCGCGGGAGAAGTCGGCGATGGCGGTCGCGGGCCGGTCCGGCGTGACGCCGGAATTGCCGTAGCGCTCGAGATTGGCATCGGCAGGAATGTTGAACAGGCCGATGGTGCCGATCTCGTTGTTGTCCTGGGTGATCGCGCCGCTGCGCGAGATCGAGACCGGTCCGCCGTTCGGGTCCAGCGTGATCTGCGCGCCGCCGGCATCGACGACGGGGAAGCCGGACACGGTCTGAAGATCGCCATTGGCGGCGATCTGGAGCCGGCCGTCACGCGTATAGACCGTGCCGTTCGGGCCGGCGAAGGCGAGCCAGCCCTGACCGACCACGGCGACGTCGAGCGGGTTGCCGCTCTCGGTGATGTTGCCCTGCTCGCGCGAGATGATGTTGTCGCCGGGCGAGGAGAACGCGACCGGGTTCGCGCCGGCCTTGGAGAGCACGGTCTCGAACTTCACGACGTCGGTGCGGAAAGCGGCCGTGTTGACGTTGGCGACGTTGTTGGCGATCGTCTGGAGGCGCTTTTCGAGAGCGACCTGCGCCGACAGGCCGACATAGAGAGCCGATTGCATGACTTACCTGTTGAACTTGATGTTCTGAAGCGTCGTGAGCATGTTGGTGTCCAGGCTGATCGACGACGCGGCGCCGGCGATCAGGACCAGCGCCGGATTGGTCGAATTGTCGCTCTGGGCCTGGGTCGCGTCCCACATCGCGGCGAAGCGCTGCACGAATTTGGTGACCTTGGTGGGGTCCTGGAAATCGGTGAGATCGATCTTGTCCGTGATCATCTTGGCCTGGACGTCGATGTCGGACGAGCTGATGGTCGCCGGCCAGCCCATGGCGGTCTGCACCACCTGCGTCATCGCCTTGTCGGCGAGGATCTGGTAGGCGTTGGCAACCGTGGAGGCCTTGCGGGTGAAATAGAGCGCCAGCCGCAGGCCCTCGTTCTGGTCGCCGGCCTTCTCCTCCATCGTCTGCGTGACGTACTGGGTCGCCGTGCCGGTCGTGGCTGCGGTGGTCTGGGTCGCCTGGTCGCCGAGGGCGGCGAAGTTGAAGGCGGTGGCGAACTGCCGGTAGCGGGTGTCGGTGAGCTTGTTGGCGAAGGCGGCGCTGTCCGAGACGCCCTCGGTCAGCACCTTGCGCATGAACGCCTTGGCGTAGGTCATGTCGCTGAGGCCGTAGGCCTTCATCGCGTAGCTGTAGAGGCGGTAGTCCTTCAGGAAGTCGTCGATCGTCTTCACATTGCCGATGTGGCTGAGAAAATAATCGGTCTCGCGGCTGACGTCCGGCTCCTGCGCGACCTGGGTCATCGACTTGCCAAGGTCCGTGGTCAGTCTGGTGTAGTCCGCGATGGTGGATAGCATGGCACGCGCCCCTGTGGCCGCTATTGCGACTTTTGCTCAAGCTGCCGCGTATTGCTTGCGCGGGGCTGACGGTGCGGGAAGCCAGCTTCGCGCAAGGCTCGCCGACTAAATATTTCCGGTGGGATCGGCGATGGAGCGGCGCGTTGGGCAGTTTCGTGGGGATATTCATCACGGTGGCGGCGCTGCTCGGCGGATTTGCCGCCATGGGCGGGCATCTGGCCGTGCTGATGCAGCCGTGGGAATTCGTGATCATCATCGGCACCGCGGTCGGCACCTTCATCGTGGCCAATCCGTGGAAGACGGTCGTGGACAGCGGTGTCGCCTGCATGCAGGCCATCACCAATGCGGTGCCCGGACAGCGCTATTACCTCGACCTGCTCGGGGCGCTGCATGCCCTGATGCGCGAGCTCAGGGGCAAGGGCCGCAACGAGGTTGAGGCGCATATCGACGACCCCTCGTCCTCCGAGATCTTCAAGGCGTTCCCCAGCGTGCTCGGCGACCCCTCGCTGCTCCAGTTCATCTGCGACTATGTCCGCCTCATCATCATGGGCAACGCGCGCACGCACGAGATCGAATCGTTGATGGACGAGGAGATCCACACCATCGTGAAGAGCAAGCTTGCGCCTTACCATGCCCTGGTGACGGTGTCCGAGGCGATGCCGGCGCTCGGTATCGTCGCCGCGGTGCTCGGCGTCATCAAGGCGATGGGCGCGCTCGACCAGTCGCCGAAGCTGCTCGGCGGCTTCATCGGCGCCGCGCTGGTCGGCACCTTCGCCGGCATTTTCCTGTCCTACGGCATCATTTCGCCCTTCGCGATCAAGATCAAGATGATGCGCGAGAAGAAGTGCCGGCCCTACATCATCGTCAAGCAGACGCTGCTCGCCTTCATGAACGGCGCCATGCCGCAGATCGCGGTCGAGCACGGCCGCAAGATGATCTCGAGCAACGAGCGGCCGTCGATCGACGTCGTCGAGAACGAGACGATCGCAGGTCCCAAGGCGGTCGTGAGCGACGCTGAACCCAAGGCTGCGCGCGCATGATGATGGAAAACGTCGACGTCGATCACAAGAAGCAGCTGCCGAACTATCTGCTGGACGCTGCCGGCATATCGATCGAACGCATGCCGATGCTCAATGTGATCTTCGATCGCATGGCGGCATCGTGCACGGACAGCCTGCAGCCGATGGCCGGAACGCCGTGCTACTTCTCGGTCAACGGCATCACCAACGATCCTCTCGGCGACATCATCAAGGATTACGAGGGCAACGCGGTCGCAGCCGTGCTCTACGCGGAGCAGTGGGATTCCCGCGTCATCATCATGCTCGACCGCGACTTCGTGTTCACCATGGTCGAGGCCATGTTCGGTTCGGACGGCGCCGAACCGCCGCTCGACGTCGAGCGCTCGTTCTCGAACATCGAGATCCGCCTGGTCCAGGCCCTGTTCGAACGCTTCGCCAAGGCACTGCAACTCGCCTTTGCCGGGACCTCCAACGTCACCTTCCGTGTGGAGCGGGTCGAGACGGCCATGGCGTCGCTGGCTATCGGACGCAGCGGTAACATGTCGATCTGCGCGAACATCATGCTGCAGGCGCTGTTCCGCGGCGGTCAGATGTTCCTCATCATTCCGCACTCCGCGCTCAATCCGCTGCGCCAGAAGCTCGCCCATGTCGTCGTCAGCGACGGCCGGGCGACCGATCCGCGCTGGCGCGAGCAGATGGAGAGCGAGGTCCATCGCACCGAGGTGACGCTGAGCGCGGTGCTCGACGAGAAGATGATATCGCTCGACGACGTCGTGAAATTCCACGTCGGGCAGGTGCTCGAGCTCGAAGCCACGCCGCGCACGCTGGCCCGTCTCGAAAGCAACAACCAGGTGCTGTTCTGGTGTCAGATCGGTCAGCTTGATGGCTATTACGCCATGCAGGTGTCCGATCCGGTGGATCAGAAACGGGAGTTCGTCGATGATATCCTATCTCGTTGATGCCGTGCTGCTCATTGCGCTCGCCTTCACCAGCATGCGGGTGACCCGGATGCACCGCGAGCTGGCGCGCCTGCGCAGCTACCAGGGCGAGTTCTCGACCATCGTGCACGAGACTGCGGGTGCCTTCGACACCGTGATCCATGCGGCACACGACTCCACGGCAAATCTCGGGCGGCTCGCCAACGTGCTCAGCGCCAAGATCGACCAGGCTCACGACGCGATCGCGGCGCTCGATGCCAGGAGCGGGCTGGCATCCGCCACCGCCGGCGGCGCGGACGTGAACAAGCACTGAGACTCGAACCGGCCGGACAATGACGATCGGGGCGCCCGCGGCGTTCCGGGAGTGGAAATACCAAGAGGCGATACCAAATGGCGCAATCCTTCGAATATGAGTCGGAACCGGCATCGGGAGAGAGCGATGCGTCTCCGCTGGAGCGGCTGGCGGAGATCGCCGCGCGGACGGCGGAAGAGAGCGGCAAGTTCGCCAATATCGACGCCATCCTGCGCATTCCCGTCACCATGCAGGTGGTGCTCGGCTCGGCGACCATCCCGGTGGCAAACCTGATGAAGCTCGGCCGTGGCGCCGTGGTCCCGCTCGATCACAGGGTCGGCGAGCCCGTCGACGTCGTCGTCAATGGCCGCATCGTCGCCCGCGGCGAGGTGGTCGTGGTCGAAGAGGACAATTCCCGCTTCGGTGTCTCGCTCACGGAGATCGTTGGACCGCTGGGGCAGGGTGATACCTAACCATGGCCGCGGCACAGGGCGGCGTCGCTCCCATCAAACAGCGCGGCGTTGCCACGCTGGGCGGAACGGAAAAGGTCGCGGCACTCCTGCTGGCCATGGGCCGGCAGGCGGCCGCGAGCGTGCTCTCGCAGTTCGAGCCGCAGGAAATCCGCATCGTTACCAAGGCCGCGGCTGAGCTGCGGCCGATCACGGCGCAAGAGCTCGAGGGAATCGTCGAGGAATTCGCGCAGCAGTTCTCGATGGGCGCCAACATCCTCGGCACGCTCGGCGGCCTCGAAGCGGTGCTCGGCGACGTGCTTCCGGCCGATCAGGTCTCGGCGATCATGACGGACCTGCTCGGCAATTCGAGCCGGTCGGTGTGGGATCGTGTCTCGTCGGTGTCGGAAAACTCTCTGGCGACCTACCTCTCCAAGGAACATCCGCAGACTGCGGCCCTGATCCTGTCCAAGGTCAAGCCGTCCTGCGCCGCAAAGGTAATGAGCCAGCTGCCGTCGAGCCTGCGCAACGAGCTGATGCGGCGCGTGCTCAGCCTCAAGCCGATTGCCGACGATGCGATGAAGGTCCTCGAGAAGACGCTGCACGAGGACTTGACGCTGAACTTCGCCCGCAACCTCGGCGCGGATACCTATGCCCGCGTCGCCGACATCATCAACAAGATGGAGCGCGGCCACATCGAGGATATGCTGAAGAGCCTGTCGGAGAAGCGGCCGAAGTCGGCCGAAGTGCTGAAGGAGCTGCTGTTCACCTTCGACGACGTGATCAACCTGACGCCGAAGGCGCGCACCATGATCTTCGACCAGGTGCCGACCGATCGCATCGTCGTCGCGCTGAAGGGCACAGACAAGCACTTCCGCGAGCTGATCCTGTCCTCGGTCGCCTCGCGCGTCCGCCGCGTCGTCGAGCACGAGCTCGCGATCGGCGAGCCGTCGAACCAGCGCGACGTGCTGGAGGCGCGGCGCGTGATCACCGATCTCGCGCTCGAGCTGGCGGAGAAGGGCGAAATCGAGCTCAACCCCGAGCAGGAGGATGAGCTGGTCTTCCGCTGACCGCTGAACGGGCATGGCAGAAACAACCGATCAGGAGAGCAAGACAGAAGAGCCGACCGAGAAAAAAGTCCGCGATTCGGTCGAGCAAGGCAAAATTCCCGTCTCTCGGGAAGCGTCTATCTTCGCCTCGATGGCCGCACTGATGGTGATCCAGGCATTCCTGATCGGCCAGGGCGTGCAGCAATTGGTGCCGACCCTGCAGGGTCTGCTCGACGATCCCGAGGGCTTTCCCCTCGGCACCGGGGCCGACGCCCAGAACCTGCTCACCGTAGTGGGGCTGCAGGCGCTTCGATTCCTGGTGCCGCTGGTCGTCATCCTGATGGTGTTCGGCCTCGCCGCCTCGTTGTTGCAGAATGCACCGCGCCTGGTCCTGCAGCGCATCGCGCCGGATCTGTCGCGGATCTCCCCGATCAGCGGCTGGAACCGTCTGTTCGGAACGCAGGGCCTCGTCGAGTTCGGCAAGTCGCTGTTCAAGCTCGGCTCGGTCAGCGCCGTCGTCGCCGTGGTGCTGCGCTCGTCCGAAGCAAGGGCGTTCGAGGCGATGTACACCGATCCGGTGGCGCTTCCGGAGATGATCCTCAACATCGCGATGCGGATCGTCTCGGCGATCTGCATTGCGACCATCGTCCTGGTCGCGATCGACCTCGCCTGGGCTCGCTTCCATTGGCGGCGCGAGCTGCGCATGACCAAGCAGGAGATCAAGGACGAGCACAAGCAGGCCGAAGGCGATCCGATGGTCAAGGCCCGCCTGCGCTCGCTGGCCCGCGATCGCTCGCGGCAGCGGATGATCGCCGCCGCCTCGCGCGCGACGCTCGTCATCGCGAATCCGACGCACTTCGCGATCGCGCTGCGCTACAAGCGCGAGGAGAACCCGGCGCCGCTCGTGGTGGCCAAGGGCATGGACGTGATCGCGCTGAAGATCCGCGAGGTCGCCGAGCAGAACAGGATTCCGGTGATCGAGAACAAGGCGCTGGCGCGGGCGCTTTACGAGGCGGTCCAGGTCGATCAGGTCATTCCGGCGGAATTTTTCCGTCCGGTCGCCGAGATCATCTACTTCCTGCAGTCCAAGCAGGCACCGCGGACCGAGAAGGTTCAGTAGATTTCCTGGGATGGCGCTTTGCCCAACAGCTTGACGAAAGCTTAACGCCCTAGGCTACCCCCAACAGATCATAATGGGGCTGTCGTGGGACCGCTTTATCTCTTCGAACTCGCATCGTCGCAGGCGCGTCATCTCGAGCTTCGCCAGTCGACGATCGCGACCAACGTCGCCAACGCCAATACTCCGGGCTTCAAGGCACGCGACGTCGAGCCGTTCAACAAGGTGCTCGACACGATGCCGGTCCGGCTTGCGACGACATCGCCGTCGCACCTGCAGCTGTCCGGCGCCGAAACCGACACGCGCGCGACCGCCAAGAAAGACAGCTGGGAAGTGGTTCACTCCGGCAACTCCGTCAGCCTTGAGCAGGAGATGATCAAGGGCAACGACGTCAGCCGCGACTACTCGATGAATTCCGCGGTCGTGCGCTCGTTCCACCGCATGCTCATGTCGAGCGTTAAAACCTGAGGTGAACTGACATGCTGGACGCACTGAGCGCCTCTCTGACGGTTGCGAGCTCCGGGCTCGAGGCGCAGTCGACGCGCATGCGCATCGTCTCGGAAAACCTCGCCAACGCGACCTCGACGGGCCGCACCGCCGGCGCCGATCCGTATCAGCGCAAGACCATCACGTTCGACGCTGCGATGGACCGTGCCTCGGGCGCGCAGCTCGCGAAGGTCAAGGAAATCGGCGTCGACACCACGCCCTACCGCGTCGAATACGACCCGGGGCATCCTGCCGCCGACAAGGCCGGCTATGTCAAGCTGCCGAACGTCAACATGATGATCGAAATGGCCGACATGCGGGAAGTCAACCGTTCCTATGAGGCCAATCTCCAGGTCGTGAAACAGGTGAGGTCGATGCTTGGCATGTCCATCGACCTTCTGAGGGGCTGACAATGCTTGAAGCAATCTCGTCCACCGCGATTTCCGCAGGCCAGGCGGCGTCCCGCGCCACCGAGACGCAGGCCATCTCGCCCGCCGCGACGGCTCTGGTCAAGGCCGGCGACGATGTCGGCTTCGAGTCGGTGATGAAGCAGGTGACGACGGACGCGATCGGCACGCTTAAGGCGGGCGAAGCGGCGTCGATCTCGGCGATACAGGGCAAGGAATCGACCCGGCGGGTCGTGGAAGCGCTGATGTCGGCCGAGCAGGCCTTGCAGACGGCTGTCGCGGTTCGCGACAAGGTCGTGCAGGCCTACCAAGAAGTCGTCCGGATGTCGATTTGATCTGAGGGAGTGGGTTAAGTGAAATCGCTCGCCATTGCGGCCACGGGCATGAACGCCCAGCAGACCAATATCGAAGTCATCGCGAACAACATCGCCAACATCAACTCGACGTCGTACAAGCGGGCGCGCGCCGAGTTCACCGATCTGTTCTACCAGATGGACCGCATGCAGGGCGTCGCCAACGTCAACGGTTCGTCGCCGATCCCGGAAGGCGCCAACCTCGGCCTCGGCGTCAAGTCGGCGGCGATCCGCAAGCTGCACATCCAGGGCGCGCTCACCCAGACCGGCAACCCCTACGACCTCGCGATCAACGGCCGCGGCTGGTTCCAGGTGCTGGGGCCGAACAACGAGGTGCAGTACACCCGCGCAGGCTCGTTCAACACCAATGCCAACGGCCAGCTCGTCACCACCGACGGCTATCTGCTCGATCCCGCGATCACCATTCCGCAGGGAACGGTCCAGGTCACGGTCAACCAGACCGGACAGGTGTTTGCCAAGCTGGACACCGAAATCAATCCGCGGCAGATCGGCCAGCTCAACCTCGCCAACTTCGCCAACGAGGCCGGCCTCGAGCCGCTGGGCAGCAATCTCTATCGCGAGACCACGGCTTCCGGCACGCCGGTCGTCGGCCTGCCGGGCGATGCCGGCTACGGCAAGATCAACCAGCAATATCTCGAAGCCTCGAACGTCGATCCCGTCAAGGAAATCACCGAGTTGATCTCGGCGCAGCGCGCCTATGAAATGAACGCCAAGGTCATCCAGGCCTCGGATGAAATGGCCTCGACCGTATCGAAGGGCCTTCGCTAGTTCCGGTGTGTCCATGTTGAACAGGGTTGGCCTGATCGTGCGCGGGTTGGCCACCGTGCTGCTGGTTCTCGCCTCGGCGCGCCTCGCCGGCGCCGAGGAGAAGCGGCTACCGGTGCCGGCGGTCTCGATCCGTGCCGGCGAGCTGATCCGCGACGACATGATCACCGAGCGCGCCTTCGCGCCGAACGTCCTCGGCGTCGCGATGTTCGTCGAAGGACGCCAGGTCCTGGTCGGTCGCATGGCCCGGCGCGCGCTGCTGCCGGGGCAGCCGATCCCGAGCAACGCGGTGGAAGATCCCTGGACCGTCGCGCGCGGCGCCATGGTCAAGGTCGTGGTCGAAGACAGCGGCCTGTCGATTGTCACCTACGGCTCGGCAATGCAGTCGGGCGCGGCCGGCGCGCTGATCCCGGTGCGCAACACCGACACCGGCGTGATCATCAGGGGCGTTGTCCAGCCGGACGGCACCGTCAAGGTCGTGGACGGATCATGACCAGAGTTCTGCTCGCACTCGTCCTGCTCTTCTGTGCCGCCAGCGCCCAAGCCGCCGTCCGCATCAAGGACATCGCGGACATCAAGGGGCTGCGCGAAAACCAGATCGTCGGCTATGGTCTCGTCATCGGCCTCAACGGCACCGGCGACACGCTGCGCAATGCGCCGTTCACCGAGCAGTCCCTGCAATCGATGCTCGAGAACATGGGCATCAACGTCAGGAACGAGACCACCAGCACCACCAATCCCGCCCGTCCGACCACGCTGCGCACGCGCAACGTCGCGGCCGTGATGGTGACCGCGGACCTGCCGCCTTCGATCGGCCCCGGCGAACGGATGGACGTGACGGTCTCGTCGATGGGCGATGCGACCTCGCTGCTCGGCGGCACGCTGGTGATGACATCGCTGCGCGCGGCGGACGGTGCGGTCTATGCGGTAGCGCAGGGCGCGGTGACGGTCGCCGGCTACAGCGTGGGCGGCCAGGCCCAGAACGTGAGCCAGGGCACGCCGACTGCCGGACGCATCCCGAACGGAGCGCTGGTCGAGCGCGAAGTGCAGGGAAGCCTCCACGAGATGGAGTTCCTGGTGCTGGAGCTCAAGAATCCCGATTTCGTCACCGCGACGCGCATCCTCGATGCCATCAATCGCTACGCCGGCGGCCGCTACCGCTCGCAGATCGCCTTCGAGCGCGACTACCGCACCATCGTGCTGTCGAAGCCGCGCAATGTCGGGCCGGTCCGCTTCCTCGCGGAAGTCGGCGAACTGACAGTCGAGCCCGATACCCCGGCGCGGGTGGTGATCAACGAGCGCACCGGCACGGTGGTGATCGGACGCGATGTGCGGATATCGACGGTTGCGGTGACGCACGGCAATCTGACAGTCCGGGTCACGGAACTCCCCGTCGTATCGCAGCCGGCGCCGTTCTCCCGGGGCCAGACGGTGGTCGTTCCCCAGACCGTGGTCGAGGCCAACGAGGCCGGATCGCAGGTGGCCATCCTGAGCGGCGTCGATCTCCAGCGCCTGGTGCGCGGGCTGAACCAGATCGGTCTCAAGCCGTCGGGCATCATCGCCATCCTCCAGGCGATCAAGACGGCCGGCGCGCTCCAGGCTGACGTCATCGTGCAATGATGCATAAGCGTCGTGCAAGCTTGGTCGCCCAATGCTGAGGTCTCGACCGAGAATCGCACGCGGCCCGATGTTGAAGCTGGATCACAAAGCCAAACTCCTCCTGCTGGTCGCGGCCGCGGCGCTCGCGGGCGTTTCGCCCGTGCTGGCGCTGGATGAAGCCAAGCCGACGAAGCCGCTCAACCTGCTGTCCTTCGCGCGCGCCCGCGCGCCTGGCTCGCAGAAGCCGGTTACGTCGTACCCAAGCGACAATGCGGCGACCCGCGCAACGGCGTGGGCAGCCGAAGACTCGGGGCCCGCGACCACGGGCGCTGTGCCGGCGCCCGAAAAGCCCGCACCGCCACAAGCCGCCGCGCCTGTGCGGCCGGCCAAGCCCGCCAGCGTCACGGCGCTGCCCAAGCCCGCAGCGCCGCAGGGTGCCGTGTCCGCGGACAACGAAATCCCCCTGTTCTGCAGCAACGTGGCCGATCCCGCGGTCGATGCGAGGCTCGCCTGGCAACTCAAGGAGCTGGAGAAGGCCGAGAGCCTGCTTCGCGAGCGGATCGCCGAGGTCGAGGCCAAGCGCGCCGAATACGAGAAATGGATGGCGCTGCGCGACGACTTCCTGAAGAAGGCCGAGGCGCAGGTCGTCGAGATCTATTCACGCATGAAGCCGGACGCCGCGGCGACGCAGATCGCCGGCATGGCCGACGAGACCGCCGCCGCCGTGCTCGCCAAACTCAGCCCGAGGAGCTCGAGCGCGATCTTCAACGAGATGGATACGGCGCGCGCCGCGCATCTTGCCGATCTGCTCGGCGGAATGCGTCGCGTGGACGACGGAAAGACCAAATAGATGAAGTATCTGATCCTCATCCTCTCGCTCCTGATGCTTGCCGGATGCGTCGGCGATCCCGCCGAGGTCCTGACCGGTCCGCGGCTGTCGCCGGTCGGCAGCGGCCTGAGGACGCAGGCCGATCCGATCCCGGTGACGCCGCGCATGCGCACGCCCGTCAGCTATCGCTCGACCTGGGACGACGGCACCGATCTCTACCGCGATCCGCGCGCCCGCCGCACCGGCGACGTCGTGACGGTGATCATCTCGATGCAGGACAAGGCCAAGCTCGACAACAAGACCGACCGTTCGCGCGATTCGCAGATCAAGTTCGGGCTGGACTGGCTGATGGACGTCGCCGGATGGAGCGACAAGGGTTCCACCAGCGCCAACCTCAGCACCAACACCCAGATCAAGGGCAACGGCCAGATCGATCGCACCGAGGACATCAAGCTGTCGATCGCCGCCATCGTCACCGACGTGTTGCCGAACGGCAATATGATGATCAGCGGATCGCAGGAGTTCCGGGTCAACACCGAGATGCGCGTGCTCAATGTCGGCGGCATCGTGCGTCCGCGCGACATCTCGCGGGCCAACACGATCTCCTACGACAAGATCGCCGAGGCGCGCGTGTCCTATGGTGGTCGCGGAAATCTGTCGGACGTGCAGCAGCCTGGATGGGGACATCGGATCTATGACGCCGTGGCACCGTTCTGAGGTTCGTGCCGGCATGACCGGGTCGCGAGGGCAGGGGACGTGATGCGCCTGATTGCGGCCATCCTGGTGCTGACCCTTGTCGCGATCGGTGCGGGCGCGCTTGCCGGCATGCATCTGTTTGCGGCCGCCGAGCGTGTGGCCGATGCGAAGAAGAATGCCACGCCGCCACCGATCGCGACGAGCTACACCGGCAGTGCGCGGCTTAGGAAGCTATCCCCGATCGTGACCAATCTCGCCGCGCCGGCCAACAACTGGGCCCGCGTCGAAGCCTCGATGGTGACCGAAAGCATGAGCGACGAGGACGCCGGCATCCTGGCCGCCCATATCAGCGAGGACATCATCACTTATTTGCGTTCGTCATCGGTTGCCCAGTTCGAGGGATCGCGCGGGCTCCAGCATCTGCGCGACGACCTGACCGAGCGCGCCAATATCCGCTCGTCCGGCAAGGTGCGCGAATTGATCATCGAGACGTTGGTGATTCAGTGAGAGTGAAAGTCCTGCTGCTCGCGTTGGTTCTGGTCGTGCTGCCCGAGGTGGCGCTGGCCCAGATTCCGGACCTCAACTCGCTGCTGCCGCCCGGCAACGGCTCGACCAGTGGCCGCATCATCCAGCTGATGGCGCTGATCACGGTGCTGTCGGTGGCGCCGGGACTGCTCATCATGGTGACGAGCTTCACGCGGTTTGCGGTGGCGCTGTCGTTCCTACGCTCCGGTCTCGGCCTTCAGACCACGCCGGCCAATCTGGTGCTGGTCAGCCTTGCGCTGTTCATGACCTTCTACGTGATGGCGCCGACCTTCGACCGTGCCTGGGAGACCGGCGTCCAGCCGCTCATGAAGAACGAGATCTCGGAGGAAGAAGCCTATCTGAAGATCACCGATCCGTTCCGCGAGTTCATGCTGGCCCATGTCCGCGACAAGGATCTGCAGACCTTCGAGTCGCTCGCCGCCGAAAGCTTCCGCAAGAAGTTCGACGACAAGCGTATCGATCTGCGCGTGATCATTCCGGCCTTCATGATCTCCGAGCTCAGGCGCTCGTTCGAGATCGGCTTCCTCATCATGCTGCCGTTCCTCGTGATCGACATGATCGTCGCGACGCTGACGATGTCGATGGGCATGATGATGATGCCCCCGACGATCCTCGCGCTGCCGTTCAAGATGCTGTTCTTCGTGCTGATCGACGGCTGGAATCTGCTGGCCTCGGGCCTCGTGCGGTCGTTCTCGTAGCGACCCCGCCGCCGGCGGGCGGGTTATGGTTAGCGCGAAGTACCGGCTTATGGTTAGCGTTGGGTAATGTTAACCATATGATTTTGTTGAAGAATTCAAGCCGATCTTAATCTGCGCGCAAGATTCGGCGTGCTAGCAATGCGTCACGGCGGGTTGGACCCCACCCACATCAGTCCAAAGGCATGATGCCGCCCCTCCGTACCGGTGAAAGCCCGGTATGTCCCCTCGTGAAATGTAACGCGTACATAAAGGGACATTCGCAATGTCAAGCCTGCTTACGAACTCGACCGCAATGACCGCGCTCCAGACCCTGCGGTCTGTCAGCTCGCAACTCGCCACCACGCAGACCCGCATCTCCACCGGCCAGCGCGTCTCGACCGCTTCGGACAACGCTGCCTACTGGTCGATCGCAACCTCGATGCGCTCCGACAACGCCGCGCTCTCCGCGGTCTCCGACTCGCTCGGTCTGTCGGCCGCAACCGTCGACACCGAATACACCGCTCTGAACACGGTCATCGGCGACAAGGACTCCGGTCTGACCAAGCTGCAGGCGCTGCTGGTCGAAGCCAAGACCGCCGGTATCGACCGCTCCAAGATCCAGGCCGACGTCACCCAGATCCAGGCGCAGCTCAAGTCGACCGCCAGCTCGGCGACGATCAACGGCATCAACTGGCTGAGCATCGACACCTCGTCCGGCTCCACCGCGACGCCGACGAGCTTCAGCCTCGTGTCGTCGTACTCGCGTGTCGGCAGCACGCCCACCATCGGCTCGATCACCGTGACGACCGCCACCTACGCGCTCTACACCACCGGCGGCGCCACCAAGACCGGCATCCTGGACACGGTGTCCGGCGGTTCGACCGGCGCGTCGATCGACACGATCGCCATCGGCTCGCTGACCGACTCGGCCGCTGACCAGACCAAGCTCGACGGCTACATCGCGCAGGTCACCGCCGCGATCGGCTCGGTCGCCTCGGCCGCCGCCAACCTTGGTGCCGTCAAGAACCGTATCTCGACCAACACGGAATTCGTCAAGTCGCTGATGGACTCCGTGGATCGCGGTGTCGGCCAGCTCGTCGACGCTGACATGAACCAGGAGTCCACCCGCCTGGCGGCCCTCCAGGTCCAGCAGCAGCTCGGCGTGCAGGCGCTCTCGATCGCCAACAACAGCAGCCAGAGCATCCTGTCGCTGTTCCGCTAAATCTCAGGTCATCTGGGGAGGGCCGCGCTTCTCGCGAAGCGCGGCCCTTTTTTTGTTCGGCGTGAACCCACGCCAAGATCCCGGCTCGGTGTTGCGGTCGGGACACAGAGCCACAAGCCTCGCACAAGCTTCGGCGGCTAGCCTCTCCGGTACGACAGGTTGGGCCCTTCACACGCATTTGCGCGGCCCAAAGGCATGACGCCGCCCTGTGGTACCGGTGCAAGCCCGGTATGTCCCCAAACTCAATTCAATCCAAGGGACATCAAAAATGGGTTCTAGCCTTCTCACCAACTCGTCTGCAATGACCGCGCTGCAGACGCTCCGCAACGTCAGCTCGCAGCTCGCCACCACGCAGAACCGGATCTCCACCGGCCAGCGCGTGTCGACCGCGTCTGACAACTCGGCCTATTGGTCGATCGCGACGTCGATGCGCTCCGACAACGCCGCGCTCTCGGCGGTTTCCGACTCGCTCGGTCTGTCGGCCGCGATGGTCGACACCGAGTACACCGCTCTGAACACGGTCATCGGCGACAAGGACTCCGGTCTGACCAAGCTGCAGGCGCTGCTGGTCGAAGCCAAGACCGCCGGTATCGACCGCACCAAGATCCAGTCGGAAGTCACCCAGATCCAGCAGGATATGAAGCTGAAGGCCAACTCGGCCACGATCAACGGCATCAACTGGCTGAGCATCGACACCTCGACCGGCTCCACCGCGACGCCGACGAGCTTCAACCTCGTGTCGTCGTACTCGCGCGTCGGCGGTACGCCCACCATCGGCTCGATCACCGTCACGACCGCCACCTACGCGCTCTACACCACCGGCGGCGCGACCAAGACCGGCATCCTGGACACGGTGTCCGGCGGTTCGACCGGTGCGTCGATCGACACGATCAGCATCTCCGCGCTGACCGACTCGGCGGCTGACCAGACCAAGCTCGATGGCTACATCACGCAGGTCACCACCGCGATCAACTCGGTTGCCTCGGCTGCCGCCAATCTCGGTGCCGTCAAGAACCGCATCGCGACCAACACCGAGTTCGTCAAGAACCTGATCGACTCCGTGGATCGTGGTGTCGGCCAGCTCGTCGACGCCGACATGAACGCGGAATCGACCCGCCTGCAGGCGCTCCAGACCCAGCAACAGCTCGGCGTTCAGGCGCTCTCGATCGCCAACCAGAACAGCCAGAGCATCCTGTCGCTGTTCCGCTAAGCTTCGAACCATCGGCAAGGGGCCGCGCTTCTCACGAAGCGCGGCCCTTTTTCTTGTCCGGCGTAAGGTCGCGTACAAGCAGTGATCCCGCCCCATTGTTGCGCCCGGGTCACGGAGCCACAAGCTTCGCACAAACTTCGCGTGCTATCGCCACTGTTACGTCAGGTTGAGTGCGCTTTTCCGCAGCCCAAAGGCATGATGCCGCCCTGCCGTACCGGTGCAAGCCCGGTATGTCCCCAAAACTCCATTTAATCTTCAAAGGGGCGTCAAGAAATGAGTTCCAGCCTTCTCACCAATTCGTCTGCAATGACCGCGCTGCAGACGCTCCGTAACGTCAGCTCGCAGCTCGCCACCACGCAGAACCGGATCTCCACCGGCCAGCGCGTCTCGACCGCTTCGGACAATTCGGCCTATTGGTCGATCGCGACCTCGATGCGCTCCGACAACGCCGCGCTCTCCGCGATCTCCGACTCGCTCGGTCTGTCGGCCGCGATGGTCGACACCGAATACACCGCTCTGAACACGGTTATCGGCGACAAGGACTCCGGTCTCACCAAGCTGCAGGCGCTGCTGGTCGAAGCCAAGACCGCCGGTATCGACCGCACCAAGATTCAGTCGGAAATCACTCAGATCCAGCAGGATATGAAGCTGAAGGCCAGCTCGGCCACGATCAACGGCATCAACTGGCTGAGCATCGACACCTCGACCAGCTCCACGGCCACGCCGACGACCTTCAACCTCGTGTCGTCGTACTCGCGCGTCGGCGGTACGCCCACCATCGGCTCCATCACCGTCACGACCGCGACCTACGCGCTCTACACCACCGGCGGCGCCACCAAGACCGGCATCCTGGATACGGTCACCGGCGGTTCGACCGGCGCGTCGGTCGACACGATCGCCATTGGTGCGCTGACCGACTCGGCGGCAGACCAGACCAAGCTCGATAGCTACATCACGCAGGTCACCACCGCGATCAACACGGTTGCCTCAGCCGCCGCCAATCTCGGTGCCGTCAAGAACCGCATCGCGACCAACACGGAGTTCGTCAAGAACCTGATTGACTCCGTGGATCGCGGTGTCGGCCAGCTCGTCGACGCCGACATGAATGCGGAATCGACCCGCCTTCAAGCGCTCCAGACCCAGCAACAGCTCGGTGTTCAGGCGCTCTCGATCGCCAACCAGAACAGCCAGAGCATCCTGTCGCTGTTCAAGTAAGCTCAAGGCTTCGAAAAAGACCGGGCTCCCTCGGGAGCCCGGTCCCGCCATGAACGGCGGATGTGCCGGCACATGACGTGCCTGCGTTGGTCTCCTGACGCCGAATTCCAGGCAACACGCCGCAGCCGATTGCGCTGCGATGCGTCCGGCTGTCCGCCTGTTGCCGGCGCGCAGGATGGCGTCACTCATTTTCTTGTAGAATTGCAACGCCTCGCCCGCGAACCGACACATTCGTGTTCTCGCGCAACCTTCAGACAAGGTTGGCAGCGGAATGTCGTCCACGTTCGCATTGGTACGAGGTCATATGCTGTTCAGTCGTGCGCAGATACAGCAACTGCTCAACAATCTGCTGGAGCTTGGGCCACGACGGCTGATGGCCCTGGGCCTGATCGGCTTTGCCGTGCTCGTCACCGTCGTCGGCGGCGCGTACTATCTGAGCCGGCCCGAGTTCGAGACGCTCTATACCGGCCTCACCCGGGAAGACGTGACGCGCATGGGCGCCGCGTTGCGCGAGCAGAACATCGCCTTCGACGTCAATACCGCCGGTGACGCGGTCTCGGTTCGGCCGAGCCAGACCATGCAGGCGCGCATGCTGCTCGCCGAGAAGGGGCTGCCGACCAGCGCCAATTCCGGCTACGAGCTGTTCGACAAGATCGGCTCGCTCGGCCTGACCTCGTTCATGCAGGAAGTGACGAAGCTGCGCGCGCTCGAGGGCGAGATCGCGCGCACGGTCCAGCTGATGAAGGGCGTGAAGGCGGCGCGGGTGCACATCGTGCTGCCGGTGCGCGGCTCGTTCCGCGCGACGCAGCAGCCGCCCTCGGCATCGGTCGTGCTGCGCACCGACGGCGCGATCGAGGCGCGCACCGCGCAGTCGATCCGTCATCTCGTCGCCGCCGCCATCCCGGGCATGAGCCGCGACAAGGTGACCGTGCTCGATGCCGACGGCTCGATGCTGCTCGCCGAAGAGGACGAGGCGAGCGCTGCGCCGACCAAGATGGCGAGCCTGCAGAAGACGGTCGGCGGGATGGTGCAGGAGAACATCCGCAAGGCGCTGACGCCGTATCTGGGTCTGGACAATTTCGAGGTCAGCGTCGCCCCGCAGCTCTCCACCGACAAGCGGCAGACCAACGAGACCGTCTACGATCCCGAGGGCCGCGCCGAGCGGTCGGTGCGGAACGTGCGCGAGAAGGAATCGTCGCAGAATGCGGACCGGTCGCAGCCGACCACGGTGCAGCAGAATCTGCCCGACCAGCAGGTGAACGCCGGCGGCAGCAAGAATTCCAGCGAAGACAAGACCCGCCGCGAGGACGTCACCAATTTCGAGGTCTCGTCCAAGACCACGACGACCGTCAGCGACGGCTATCTGGTCAAGAAGCTCTTCATCGCCGTGCTGGTCAACCGCGCGCGCCTGGTCGCCGATCTCGGCGACAAGAGCAACCAGGCCATCGTCGACAGCAAGCTCGCCGAGATCAGCCAGCTCGCGGCGACCGCCGGCGGACTGGACAAGGCGCGCGGCGACCAGATCCAGGTCACGGCGGTCGACTTCATCGAAGGCTCGCGCGAGCTCGCGCCGGTGCCGCCGATCAGCTTCGTCGAGATGATCAACAAGCAGCTCGGCAGCGTCATCAACGCGGTGACCATCCTCGCGGTCGCTTCAATGCTGGTCTGGTTCGGCCTGCGGCCCGCGGTCAACGGCATCCTGACCCATCGCGCGGCGCAGGAGCAGACCGAAGCGGCGGAGGCCGCCGAGCTCGAAGCCGCCGCGGCCCTCGCGTTGGCCGAGAGCCAGGATCCCGAGCTCAACCTTGTCGAGGATCTCGAAGGCAAGATGCAGCGAACGCCGCAGAAGCGGCTGGAGCAGATCGTCCGGCTCGACCAGGGCCAGGCGGCAGCGATCCTTAAAGACTGGATGCGACGCGAGGAGGCGGCATGAACGCGGCAATCGGAAAACTCCTGACGCAGTTCGACGCGAACGGCCGGGCGAAGTCTCCGCCGCCTCCGCCGCTCAAGCTCCAGGATGTGCTGACGAGAACGAAGGAAACCCGGCGGGAGCCTCAACCGCAGGCACAGCCGCAGCAGCATCAGCCTCAGCCGCAACCGCAGCTCGATTCGCCGATGCCGGCGACCGCGGTGGAATCGCCGTCGGCCAATCTTCTCGACGACGCCTATCGTCGCGGCCATGCTGCCGGCGTTGCCGAAGGCGATGCCAGGGTTGCCGAGGAGCGCGTGCGCAGCGCGATCCGGCTCGGCGAGGAACGCGCCAAATGGTCCGACCAGCAGGCGACCACGATCGTCGGCGGCTTCGAGGCGGCTTGCCGCGAGATCGAGACCAACATCGCGAGCTCAGTCGCGCGCATCCTGTTGCCTTTTCTCGCCGATGCGGTCCGTGACAAGGCGATCGGATCGCTGGTCGAGCACATCGCGGCGCTGACCGGTAATTCCCCGGTCCCGGCGTTCAAGATCACCGGTCCGAGCGAACTGCTCGACCTGGTCAAGATCCAGCTCGACGCTTCCAGGCGGACGGGGGTGGCGTACGAGCCCGCCGAAACTTTCGAGGTCCGCGTCGTGGCCGACCAGACCGTGATCGAGACGCAGATTGCGGCCTGGAGCGAACGACTGAACGAAGCGCGCCGGTAGCCCGTCATGGAAGAGGTCAAGCAAGAGCTGGTGATCATCCGCCGGCGCAACGCTTTCGCCGAGGAGGCGCATCACGGCGGCGTCTGGAAGATCGCCTATGCGGACTTCATGACCGCGATGATGGCGTTCTTCCTGGTGATGTGGCTGCTCAACGCGCTCAACCAGGACCAGAAGCAGGTGGTCGCGAGCTATTTTAATCCGATCAAGCTCGCCGAGAACGCGCCGGCGCCGAAAGGTCTGAAGGATCTCACCAAGAAGGAGCCGACCACGTTCGACGGCCAGGAGGGCCGGCGCCAGCCGGGCGGGCCGAGCGAAGAGCGTCGCGGTGACTCGCCGACGGCCGAGAAGCCGCCCTTCTACGAGGAGAAGGTCCTGTTCCGCGATCCCTATGCAACGCTTGCCGAGATCGCCAACAACGCGAACGAGGCCTCGGGCCAGCGTCGCGCCGGCTCGCTGACTTCGGCCGAAGAAGACGGCCTGAAGGGCGGCGATGCCTATCGCGATCCCTTCGATCCCGGCTTCTGGAAACTGGCGCCGCAATCGTCCAAGGACGCCGATCGTATCATCGACAGCGAACCCAAGCCGAACGTATCCGCACGCGACAGCGCTTCCAGCGCGGGGCAGGGCGAGCCGCAGCCGCGCCGCGCCAAGACGGATGATGCCGGCGGAAGCGTTGCTCAGAACGCCGATGCGTCGTCGGCAAGCCTGTCGCCCCTGCTGCCGCCGGGACCTGCGCCGTCGCAATCGTCCCGCGAAGGCAGTGCCCAAGCGAATGTCCAGGCGAACGTTCAGGCCAATGCCGGAGCACAGGCGCGCGCCGGCGACGCGAAGAAGGATTCCGAACAGCGCGAGGCCGCGCAAACCCAGCAACCGACCGTCAAGCAGCTTCAATCCGCGATCGCGGAAGCGCTGTCGGACGTCAAGGCCGGCGCTGGACCTGCGGCCGAGGTGCGCCAGGTCGAGGAAGGCTTGCTCGTCAGCCTGACCGACGACGCCAGCTTCGGCATGTTCGCTGTCGGCTCGGCCGAGCCGCGGCCCGAACTGATCCGCGTGATTGACAAGATCGGACCGCTGCTGTCGAAACGTTCCGGCGTGATCATCGTGCGCGGCCATACCGACAATCGGCCGTACAAGTCCGAGAACTACGACAATTGGCGGCTGTCGACCGCCCGCGCGCAGATGGCCTATTACATGCTGGTCCGCTCGGGCGTCGACGCGCTGAGGATCGAGCATGTCGAAGGCTACGCCGACCGGCGGCCGAAGCTTCCGAACGACCCTGCGGCCGCGCAGAATCGCCGGATCGAGATCCTGATCCGGGAGAAGCGCCCGTGATCAGGCCGCTCCTCTGCGCAGCGCTGCTGATGGTGTCGCCGCTGGCGCTCGCCGAGCCGGGCCCTGCCCCGAGGTCGAGCGAACCGTATGAGCTCGTGCGTGCCTTGCAGGCGGTGCAGGACGGTATCGCCAATGGCGATACCGCGGCGCATGGCAGCCACATCGCGCTGATCCGTCAGGTCGGCGAGAAGTTTCTCGCCGCCGATGCGAGCGTCTGGAGCAATCCGCAGAACGGCCAGGCCGTCGTCATCTACCTGCTCAGCGGCGGCGCGCCGCAACTGGTCCGCAAGCTCCCGCGCGACAAGATGAGTGTCGACAGCCGGCTGTTCGACGGTGCGCTCGCCTATGTCGAGGGCCGGCAGGACGACGCGCGCGATCTGCTCAAGGACATCAAGCCGCGAACGCTCCCCTCGGGCCTGGGCGGTCAGGTCGCGCTGGTCCAGGGCGCGCTGTTCGCACGCACCGAAGCGTCGCTGGCGATCGAGCGCCTGGACGACGCGCGCCTGCTGTTGCCCGGCACGCTGGTGGAAGAGGCGGCACTGCGGCGCGAGATCCTGCTGGTCGGGCAGGCCGAGGATTTCGACAAGTTCGAGTTCCTGACGCAGGCCTATGTCCGCCACTACCGCAACTCGATCTATGCCGGCGATTTCTGGCAGCGCTTCTCCTCGGGCCTGACGCAATCGAACCTCGCCCTCGACGAGCGCCGCTTCGCGCGGATCGCCGCGCTGCTGGAGCAGATCGACCGCGCCAGCCGGCTCAAGCTTCATCTCATGATCGCGCGCAATGCGATGCTGCGTGGACTGATGCAAGTGACCCGGCTCGCGTCCGAGCGTGCGCTGGCGCTCAGCGCCGACGCCTCGGCGGAGCGCGAGCGCGCGCGTTTCTTCCGCGGCGCCTCGCGGGCGCTCACCGACGAGTATGACGGGGGTCTTGCCGAGTTGAAGGCGGTCGACCGGTCGAAGCTGCCGGAGCGCGACGTTCCGCTTCTGAATGCGACGGTCCAGCTCGCGCTCGACATCCGCAAGCCGTTCGCGGGCAAATCCACCGCCGAGAAACCGCCGGTCACGCCGGCGCGCCTCGATCTCGCATCATCGACCGCGATGCTCGCGCGCGCGCAGCAGCAGCTCGGCGAACTCGAACTTCTCACCAGGGATCGCCGCCCATGACCAAGCTCAGCGGAACCTCCGGACAGCTCTTCTCGGGACTTGCCGAGAGCCTCAACATGCGCGGAGCGTCGCGGTCGGCGAAGGGCACGGCGACGAAGTCGCAGGCGGATTCGTCGTTCAACGACCTGCTCCACACCGTCTCGAACCTGGCCAAGCGGGCACTCAAAGACGAGGGCAGCGATACGACCGTGAAAGCCGGAACGCTGCGTGCGCGACTGGCGCATTCGGCTGGCAAGGACGACGCCGTGGACGATCGCACCGAAGCGGCCGACGACACCAAGTCCAGCCACAAAGCATCCGACCAGAAGACCGATCACGCGTCGGAAACGGAGCGCCCGCTCGACGTCGCCGTGAAGGCGGACGCTGCGAACCGCGCGAGCATTCCGGCGATCGTCGGCGAGCAGCTTGCCGTCGCGCCGGCCGTGAAGTCACAACTGCAACCGCCGTCGGGCGAGGGCAAGGATGCGTCCGCGCGCGACGAGCGCTCCACGTCGAAGCGCGACGTGCAGGCGGCGGGCATGGCGAAAGCCGCAACGGTCGATGCCGAGCCGTCCGCCGCCGCTCCGACCGGCGCGCGCTCGCAGGCCGCAGCGTCCCAGGCAACGGCAACCGCGCAGCAAGGCGGCGAGGCGTCCGCGAAGGCGATGCCCGCGACGCCGGGCTTCGAGGCTGTCACGGCCAATGTCGAACGCGCCGTCAAGGCCTCGGCCCGGGACGCGCTGCCCGAGACAACCAAGGTCACCGTGCTCCAGCAGGAGACCCATCTGCCGCCGGCGCAGTTCAACGCGCCGCAGCAGGTCGCCAATGCGGTGGTCTCTGAGCTGAAGGAATCCTCGGCATCGGCGGCGTCCGCAGTCCCCGATCTCGCAACGTCCCAGACCAACGCGCCCGACCAGCCGCTGAAGGTCCTGACCGTCAGTCTCGAGCCGCCGTCGCTCGGTAACGTCACCGTGCGGCTTCGCCTCGTCGGTTCTGAGGTCTCCGTTCACCTCGCCGCCGAGCGCAAGGACACGAGCCAGATGCTGGATCAGCAGCGCGACACGATCCGCGACCTGATGCACTCGGCCGGTTACGTCGCCGACGTCGCGCCGGTCCAGCACGGCTCGCTGGACGGATTCCAGAGCGGCTCCAGCCAATCGCAACAGCAACCCTCGGGACAGCAGCTCTCGGGTCAGCATCAGCCCTCGTCGCAGTCGCAAGGCTCGTTCGACGGCTCCGGTACGTCGTCCGGACAATCGGACGGCAGTGCGAGGCAGGCCCGCGACGAGCGCCAGTCCAACCAGGAGACGCGTCATGACCAGGACGTGGCGCCGCAGATTAGTCGCGGCCCTGTTTATCTGTAACGCCGGCGCCGCCGAGGCCGCCACCGACAGCGCGCGCCCCTGCGAGCGCGAGATGGCGCGTGCGGCCCAGCAGCACGGCATTCCGCTCGGCATCCTCTACGCGGTCGGCCTCACCGAGACCGGACGGCGCGGCGCGCTCTATCCTTATGCGCTCGGTGCCGACGGCCAGACCGTGTTCGCCAAGGACATGAGCGATGCGATCGCGAATTTCGAGGCGATGCGCGCCAAGGGCATCAAGCTGATCGACCTCGGCTGCATGCAGATCAACCACTATTATCACGGCGACAAGTTCGCCTCCGTGCAGGCGATGTTCGATCCCGCCAAGAATGTCGAGTACGCCGCGCGCTTCCTCAAGGAGCTGAAGCAGCGCGAGGGAAGCTGGACCATGGCGGTGGCCCGCTACAATGCGGGCCCCAACAACCAGCCGGCGCAGAAGCGCTACGTCTGTCACATCGTCGCCCATCTCGTTTCGAGCGGCTTCGGCGCGTGGACCGACAAGGCGCGCTCGTTCTGTCAGCCGAAAACGACCTGACAACATGAAGTTGTGCATGGTTCCCGACCATCAGCCCCGCGCAAGCAAGAACCCTCATTGTAACTGCAACCTACCGAAGGAGCCCAATTCATGAGCCTGTATGGTGTTATGCGCACCGGCGTTTCCGGCATGTCTGCGCAATCCAACAAGCTGTCGACGGTTTCGGACAACATCGCGAACGTCAACACGACCGGCTACAAGCGGGCTTCGACCGAATTCTCCTCGCTGATCCTCAAGAGCGGTTCGGGCAATTACGATTCCGGCGCCGTCGAGACCACTGTGCGCTACGCCATTAGCGACGCAGGCCACACGCAGTTCACCACCTCGACCACGGACCTTGCCGTGCAGGGCAACGGCTTCTTCGTCGTGTCGAACGCCAACAACACGCAGCAATATCTGACGCGCGCCGGCTCGTTCGTCCCGGACAGCCAAGGCAACCTCGTCAACGCGGCCGGCTTCTACCTCCTGGGCCAGCCCGGCAAGGTGACCAATTTCTCGCAGAACAGCCTGTCCGGCATGCAGATCGTCAACGTTGCCCAGGTTTCGCAGGTGCCCGTGCCGTCGACGGCAGGCACGCTCACGACCGGCAATATGGATCCGAAGGCGGCCGTGATCGCCGGTCCTCCCGGCCCAGCGTCATATTCTTCGAAGAGCTCGATCGTGGCCTACGACAATATCGGCCGGGCCGTCACGCTGGACGTCTACATGTCCCACACGGCGACGGCCGCCGGCACGGACACCTGGCAGATCCAGGCCTACAACTCCGCAACGGGTACGTCGGTCGGCGCCGCCACCACTTTCACCTTCGATACGACCGCAACCGGCAATGGCGCGCTGGCCGCGGCGAGCCCGACGACGCTCGCCTTCACCGTCCCCGGCGGTGCGGCGATGACACTGGACCTGTCGAACATGACGCAGGCCGGAACCGACTTCAGCTTCAAGGCGACCGTCAACGGCAGCGCTCCTTCGGCCATCGACAAGGTCAACGTCGACGAGAACGGGTACGTGACGGCCGTGCTCAAGAACGGGCAGCAGACGACGCTCTTCACGATCATGCTCGCCGACGTCGCAAGCCCGGACAATCTGACGCCCGAGCCGGGCAACGTCTATTCGACCAACATGAATTCCGGCAACGCGCAGGCCGGCAATGCCGGCACCGGCGGGCTTGGTACGGTTCAGAGCGGCGCGCTGGAAGATTCCAACGTCGATCTCGCGGACGAACTCACCGGGATGATCGAGGCGCAGCGCGGCTTCACCGCGAACTCGAAATCGTTCCAGACCGGCGCCGACCTGCTCGACGTCGTCGTCAACCTGAAGCGCTGAATTCTTCGGCGCGCACTCCGGGCAAGAGCGAAACATGTCCCTTACTGCTGCTCTCGACTCCGCCCGCGCGTCGCTCATGGCGTCGGGCATCCAGTCCTCGACGATCTCGCGCAACATTGCCGGCGCCAGCAGCGCCGGCTATTCGCGCAAGATCGCCGTGCTGGACAATCTGCCCGGGGCCGGCGTCTATGTGGCGGCGATCCAGCGCGCCGCCAGCTCGGGTCTCTATAACAACGTCCTGACCGCGACCTCGTCGTCGGCCAAGCAGGGCGCGATCTATGACGGACTCCAGAAGATCGCCACGGCCACCGTGGACGATCCGGAGCTCGACCAGTCGCCGACGGCGCAGCTCAACGCACTGAAGAAGGCGCTGCAGCAATATGCCAACGCCCCGGACAACACCACGCTGGCGCAGGCGGCGGTCACGTCCGCCAAGGACATGGCGGCCGGGCTCAACCAGGCGACCAATACCGTGCAGACGGTCCGTGAGGGCGCGGATGCCGACATGGCGACCTCGGTCGCCAACATCAACCAGCTGCTGACCCAGTTCGAGAAGGTCAACAACGCGATCGTGAGGGGAACGATCTCCGGCGACGACGTCACCGACTATCTCGACCAGCGCGACAGTATCGTCTCGAAATTGTCGGAAGAGGTCGGCGTCGAGATGTCGCTCCGCCCCAACGGCGACGCGGCGCTCTACACCGACAGCGGCGTCGTGCTGTTCGACAAGACGGCGCGAACGGTCAGCTTCACCGCGACCAACAACTATTCGCCCGGCACCACGGGCAATGCGGTCTATATCGACGGCGTCCCCGTGACCGGCGCCAATTCGGTGATGCCGCTGAAGTCGGGCAAGCTCGCGGGTCTCGCCCAGCTGCGCGACAATGACACCGTCACCTATCAGAGCCAGCTCGACGAAATCGCGCGCGGCCTGATCAATACCTTCAAGGAGAGTGATCAGACCGCGGCGGCGCTGCCCGACGTTCCCGGCCTCTTCACCTATCCCGGCGCGCCGGCCATGCCGGCGAGCGCCACCGTCTCGGTCGGCCTTGCCGGCCTGATCAGCGTCGCGGCGTCCGTCGATCCGGCGCAGGGCGGCAATCCCAACCTGCTGCGCGACGGCGCGATCAGCGGCAACGTCGCATACCGATACAACACCGCCGGCAACGCCGGTTATTCGACCCGCCTGCAGCAGCTCATCGGCGGCATGGATGCCTCGCAGCCGTTCGACGCAACCACGCAAGGCAAGCCGAGCGGCAGCCTGATCGACTTCGCGTCGTCGTCGACGAGCTGGATCGAAAACCAGCGCCAGACCGCGGACTCCAACGTCACCTACCAGAAAACGCTGCTCGACCGCAGCACCGCGGCGCTATCCAACGTCAGCGGCGTCAACATGGACGACGAGATGTCCTTGATGCTTCAGGTCGAGCGCACCTATTCGGCCTCGTCCAAGATCATCTCGACCGTCGACGAAATGTTGCAGAGCCTGCTGGCTGCCGTGGGGAATTAAGCCATGATGAGCGCGAATTACATCTCGACCTTGATGCTGTCTTCATCGTTGAGGTCTTCGATCACGAACAACCAGGCCGCGCTGAGCAAGGCCTCGACGGAAGCGACCACCGGCCGTTTCGCCGACGTCGGCCTCGAGCTCGGTGCCACGACGGGGGGCGACGTTACCCTGCGGGCAGACTGGAGCTTCGCCGATCAGCTCATCGATACCAACGAGCTCGTCTCGGGACGCCTCGACGTCACGCAGAACCGGATCACCCAGCTCGGCACGACCGCAACGGACTTCCTCAAGGACCTGATCGCGGCCCGCAGCACCGACAATGGCGGGCGGATCGTCCTGCCGCCCGCGTCCGCCAACCTGCAGGATCTGATCGGCGCGCTGAACGTTTCCTACAACGGCTCGTATCTCTTCTCGGGCGTCAACACGGCGAACATGCCGGTCACGGCCTATGCCACGGGCTCGGCCAGCAAGAACCAGGTCGACGCGGATTTCCTCGCGACCTTCGGCTTCTCGCAGTCCTCGGGCAGCGTTGCCAGCATCACCCCGGCCCAGATGCAGACGTTCCTCAACACCACCTTCGATGCCGAGTTCGCGAGCCCGGCCTGGAACACCAACTGGTCGACGGCGACTGACCAGGTCATGCAGAGCCGCATCTCCACGACCGAAATCGCAGATACGTCCGTCAGCGCCAACCAGACCGGCTTCCGCAAGCTCGCCGAGGCCTACACCATGATGGCGGATCTCGGGAACGCGAAACTGAGCCAGGAGACGTTCCAGGTCGTCGTAGACAAGGCCATCTCCCTCGTCGGCGGCGCGATCACCGATCTCGCCACGCTCGGCGGCAGCGTCGGCACGGTCCAGCAGCGGATCGACTCCGCGACCGACAAGCTGAAGACGCAGCAGGACATTCTGAACAACCAGATCGTCGGCATGGAAAAAGTCGATCCGACGGAGGCTTCGGTCCGGGTCAACACCCTGCAGACCCAGATCCAGACGGCGCTGGCGCTGACCTCGCAGCTCCAGAAGATCAGCCTCATCAACTATCTCTGAGCCAGAGCACGTTTTCGAGGTTTACGACCCTTGTCTTGTAATTCCGTTTCCTGCGCAGAGTGGTGCTGATGAGCTTTGAAGCCTATGAAGCAGTCGTCGACGAGAGCGGCTCCGAGGCGAGAGGTCGCGAGCGGCAGGCGCTCAGCCTCGGCATCGACCGCCTCGAGCGCCTTCAGAAGGGCCGCGCCAGTTTCGAGGATCAGGTCCAGAGCCTGCTCTATGTACGACGGCTGTGGACGATCTTCATCGAGGATCTCTCGCATCCGGAAAACGCGCTTCCCGAGAAGCTGCGCGCGGAGATCATCTCGATCGGCCTCTGGGTGGTCAAGGAAGCCGACCGCCTCCGTGAGGAGAAGTCGAACGACGTCGTGCAGCTCATCGAAATCAACCGCCTGATCCGAGACGCACTCTAATGAAGATATCCTTGCGGGCGGGCGAACGGATCTACATCAACGGCGCGGTGCTGCGCGTGGACCGCAAGGTCTCCGTCGAGCTCGTCAACGACGTGATGTTCCTGCTCGAAGGGCAGGTGATGCAGGCCTCCGACGCCACCACGGCGATGCGGCAGCTCTATTTCATCGTCCAGCTCATGCTGATGAACCCGACCGACGTCCGCGACGCTTCGGCGCTCTACGCCCAGCATCACGCGGCCCTGGCCGCGGTATGCGAGAGCCACGAGATGCTGGAGGGGCTGGCCGCGGTCGACGAGCTGGTCGGGGCGACCCGCTATTTCGAAGCGCTCAAGCGGATCCGGGCGCTGTTCCCGGTGGAGCAGGCCATCCTGGCCGGCGCCACCACTGAAGTCCCATTCCAGGCTGCCTGACAGCGGAGAGGCACATGAACGTCACCAGCGCGACCGACAGCACCAGCAAGTCGTCCAGCTCGACCAACTCCACGACCACGGCGAGCAACAGCGTCGACTACAATACGTTTCTTCAGCTCCTCGTGGCCGAGATGAAGAACCAGGATCCGACCAATCCGATGGATACCTCGCAGTATATGAGCCAGTTTGCCCAGCTCTCGACGGTCGAGCAGGCCATGCAGACCAACACCAAGCTGGATGCGCTGCTGTCCTCGCAGTCGCTGTCGCAGGCGGACGGGTTGATCGGAAAGACCGTCAGCTTCACCGATTCCACCGGCGCGACCTTCTCCGGCAAGGTCAAGTCGATCTCGATCAACAGCGACGGCTCCGTCGCGACCCTCGAGGACGGCACCAAGGTCGCCGTCGGGCCCGGCCTCACGATCAGCCAGTCATGAACGAGCGGGACGCCCTCGACATCGTCCAGGCGGCGATCTGGACCATCATCGTCGCCTCCGGGCCTGCGGTCGGCGCGGCGATGCTGGTCGGCACCATCATTGCACTGATGCAGGCCTTGACCCAGATCCAGGAGGTGACGCTGACCTTCGTTCCGAAGATCATCGTCATTCTCGTGGTCGTTGCCGTCTCGGGCTCCTTCATCGGCGCCCACCTCTCCACCTTCACCGAGATGGTCTACTCGCATATCGAGCGGGGCTTCTGAGCCGCGAGGGTCCACCACCCTCGCGTAAGCTTTGCACGGCAGATTACGGGGCGGACCCTCTGCCGGTGACCCATGGCCGATACGTTAGCTGCTAGCCTGCCCAGCCCCCGCCGTTTCGGGGCGGACGCCTTCTTTGCGGCCGGCATCGTGACCATGCTCACGATCCTGTTCCTGCCGATACCGCCGATCCTGATCGATCTCGGCCTTGCCTTCTCGATCGCGCTGTCGGCGTTGATCCTGATGGTCGCGCTGTGGATCCAGCGGCCGCTGGATTTCTCGGCGTTTCCGACCGTGCTGCTGATCGCGACGATCCTGCGCCTGGCGCTCAATATCGCGACGACGCGTCTCATCCTGTCGCGGGGCGGGGAGGGCGAGCAGGCCGCAGGTCATGTCGTCGCCGGTTTCTCGAAATTCGTCATGGGCGGCGATTTCGTCATCGGCCTGATCATCTTCGCGATCCTGGTCACGGTGAACTTCGTCGTGATCACCAAGGGTGCGACGCGTATCGCCGAAGTCGGCGCGCGGTTCACCCTGGACGCCATCCCCGGCAAGCAGATGGCGATCGACGCGGACCTGTCCGCGGGCCTGATCGACGACAAGGAAGCCCAGCGCCGGCGCCGCGAGCTCGAAGAGGAAAGCGCCTTCTTCGGCGCCATGGACGGTGCCTCGAAGTTCGTGCGCGGCGACGCCATCGCCGGCCTGATCATCACGGCGATCAACATCTTCGGCGGCATCGTCATCGGCGTCACCCATCACGGCCTCTCGCTGTCGCGCGCGGCCGACGTCTACACCAAGCTCTCCGTCGGCGACGGTCTGGTGTCGCAGATGCCGGCCCTGATCGTGTCGCTGTCGGCGGGCCTGCTGGTCTCCAAGGGCGGCACCAGGGGCTCGGCGGAGCAGGCCGTGCTGCGGCAGCTCGGCGGCTATCCTCGCGCCGTGTCGGCCGCCGCGCTGATGATGTTCGTGCTCGCGCTGATGCCGGGGCTGCCGATGCCGCCCTTCATTCTGCTCGGCGGCGTCATGGCCTTCGTCGGCTACTCCCTGCCGAAGCGGCAGGCGGCGGAGAAGCAGAAGGAAGATGCGCGCAAGGCCGACGAGCGCGCCCAGGCCCAGGCCAAGGAAGCGGTCAAGGACTCGCTCAAGACCGCGGAGATCGAGCTGGCGCTCGGCGGCCACCTTTCGGTCCACCTGCTGGGCTCGCGCACCGAGCTCGGACACCGCGTCGCCAAGATCCGCAAGAAGTTCGCCAAGCAATACGGCTTCGTGATTCCCGAGATCAAGCTCACCGACAATCTGTCGATCGATCCGAAGAGCTACCAGATCCGGATTCACGACACCCGCGTCGCCCACGGCGAGCTCAGGCTCGGCGAGGTGCTGGTGCTCGTCGACAAGGACGGCAAGCCCGACGTGCCCGGCGAAGAGGTGATCGAGCCCGCCTTCGGCATGAAGGCGCTGTGGGTGACGGAAGCCTTCACCGACGAGGTCAAGCGGCAGGGCTGCAAGCCGGTCGACAATTTGTCGGTGCTGCTCACGCATCTGAGCGAAGTGCTCCGGGCAAATCTCGCCCAGCTCCTGTCCTACAAGGACATGCGCGGCCTGCTCGACAGGCTCGATCCCGAGTACAAGCGTCTCGTCGAGGATCTCTGTCCTTCGCAGATCTCCTATTCGGGCCTGCTGGCGATCCTGAAGATCCTGCTGGCCGAGCGCGTGTCGATCCGCAACCTGCACCTGATCCTCGAGGCGATCGCCGAGATCGCGCCCCATGTGCGGCGCCCCGAACAGGTCGCGGAGCATGTGCGCACGCGCCTTGCCCAGCAGATCTGCGGCGACCTCTCCGACAACGGCGTGCTCAACGTCGTCCGCCTCGGCAACCGCTGGGATCTCGCCTTCCACCAGAGCCTCAAGCGCGACGCCAAGGGCGACGTCGTCGAATTCGACGCCGATCCGCGCCTCATCGAGCAGTTCGCGACGGAAGCCAGCGCCGCGATCCGCAAGTTCACCGAGAACGGCACCAGCGTTGTGCTGGCGGTGACCCCCGAGGCGCGGCCCTATGTCCGGATGATCCTGGAACGGGTATTCCCTACGCTTCCGATCCTGTCGCATGTGGAAGTGGCGCGCAGCGCCGAGATCCGTGCGCTCGGAGCCATCTCGTGATCAGCGGCCTCGCCGACAGCGTGCTGGTCACGTTCATCGTGTTCTGCCGCATCGGCGCCTGCCTGATGTTCGTGCCCGGCTATTCCAGCGTCAACGTCCCGGCCCAGGTCCGCCTGTTCATCGCGCTGGTCACGACCTTCGCGCTGACGCCGATCCTGATCGCGGTGGTGAAGCCTCTCACCGACAACGCGGCGCCGCTGTCGCTCGCGCTCCTGATCGGTTCCGAGATCCTGGTCGGCAGCGTCATCGGCCTCGGCGGTCGCGTGTTCTTCCTCGCGCTCCAGACCATGGCGACCGTGATGGCGAGCGCGATCGGGCTCAGCAACATCCCGGGCACGCCGGTCGCCGACACCGATCCGGCGCCCGCCCTCGTGCCGCTGATCATGGCATCGGTCACCACGCTGTTCTTCATGACCGACCAGCACTGGCAGGTGCTGCGTGGGCTGATGAACTCCTACGACGTCTGGCATCCCGGCAGCAGGATCGGCGGCAGCATGCCGCTCGACCAGCTCGTGGGCCGCTTGTCGGAGGCGTTCGTGCTGACACTGCGCATCGCCAGCCCCTTCATCGTCTATTCCGTCATCGTCAACTTCGCGGTCGGGCTGCTCAACAAGCTGACGCCGGCGATCCCGGTCTATTTCATCTCGGTGCCCTTCGTGCTGTTCGGCGGCTTCCTGCTGCTCTACCTGACCAGCGACGAGCTCTTGACGCAATTCATCCTCGGCGTCTCGTCGTGGCTGGCGGAGTGAGGGATCATGAAGGCGCGCGCGGACAAGCTCGGTCGGATGGTCTCGCTGGTGAAGCTTCAGCTGCGGTTGTCCGAGTGGCAGCTCGCGCATCTGCGGCAGCAGGAGCGCAGCCTGCAGGACGAGCAGGAATGGTTGGTGGGCGCGCTGAACGAGGGCAAGCCGCCGGCGGGCTCGTCGAGCGACTCGATCGCACGGCGGCTCAACAGGACGAGCGTCGGGGCGCGTGTGGTGAAGGAGCAGGCCTCGCGGCAGCTCGACCAGGTTCGCGCCGAGACCCGCCGCGTGAAACAGCTCGAGGAAGTCGCCAAGGCAGCGCTCGCGGACAAGGTTCGCGACGCCGAAAAGCGCGCGCTCGAAGAGATGACGGGAACAAGCCTCACCGTGCGCGCGTGGACGCCACGGCCAGCCAGCCGGACCAAGACATGATCGTGACAGCAACACCCGACCTCGTCCTCGACGTCCTCGAGGCCGCCGATCCCGTGACGCAGCGCACGGCGACCGCGAAGCTCGATGCGCTGAAATCGTCGGATGTCGATTTCGCCGCCACGATGGCCACGGAAGCAAGCAAGGCAAAAGCGGCGGCCGATCAGTCCGCGGCGACGCTTGCGGGGACGCAGTCGACGGCCGTGAACGGGCCGCCGGTGCAGGTGATCAAGAAGCCCGGCCAGGACGAGGTCTATCGCAAGTTCGAAGCCTTCATCCTGCAGACCTTCGTCGAGACGATGCTGCCGAAGGATTCGGAACAGGTGTTCGGCAAGGGGACTGCCGGCGGAGTGTGGAAGTCGATGCTGGCGGAGCAGCTTGGCGCTCAGTTGGCGAAGGGCAAGGGCATTGGCATTGCCAAGCAGCTTGCCGGCGCCCATCCGGTGGGACCGGACACGACAGGCAAGGCCGGATGACGATCAGGGAATGGGTGACAGACGTTGAGGGGTGAATTTCCTATGCAGGCACAAGAGAGCGCGGCGGCCCTGGTGATGGAGCAGCCGGTGGTGGACGCCGAAGCGATAGCGATGGAAGCGGCATCAGGCGATGCGCTGCTGCCCGTGCTGCTGACCAATGTCGGCGGCGAAGCGGTCATCGAGGCCACGGAGCCGGAGAAGTCGGACGAGGTGCGCGGCCTCTTGGCGTCGATCCGCCGGCTCGAAGGCATTGTCGAGGAGGAGACGGAGGCGCTCTCGACGGGCAAGAAGATCGATTTCGACGAATTCAGCGCCCGCAAGAGCCGCGGCATGCTTGAATTCGTCCGCCTGATGCGGGCGCGCATGCATCTCGGCGCCGAGCTCGAGGTCACCGAGGAGATCCAGCGCCTGCGCGAGAAGCTCGAGCGCAATCGTTCGCTCCTCGAGATGCATTACGATGCGGTGCGCGAGGTCGCCTCCATCATCGTCAGGGCAATCAAGGACGTCGAGTCGGACGGCACCTATACCGGTCGCGCAGCACAGGACGGAAAATGATCAGGGTCGTGCTGGCCGGACTCTGGGTCTGCATCCTCACCGCGGGCACGAGCTATGGCGTGGCCTACTGGAAGGAGAACGGCAGCCTGCTGCCGCCAAAGGACGCCTATCTCGACGGGCTGCAATACCAGAAGACGCGTGCGCTGAGCGTGCCCATGGTCGAGAACGGCAACGTGCAGGGCTACATCGTGGCGCGCTTCGTCTACACCGTGGAGGCGCGGACCATGCACCAGCTCAACGTCCCGCCGGAGCCGTTCGTCGTCGACGAGGCCTTCCGCAGGATCTATGCCGACGACCGCCTCGATTTCCGGAAGCTCGCCCGCTACGACCTCGGCATCCTCACGACGGCGATCAAGCAGCGCGTCAACGAGCGGATGCAGGCCGACGTCGTCCAGGACGTCCTGGTCGAGGACTTCAACTACGTCTCCAAGGAAGAATTCCAGTCGAAGCCGTAGGCATCGCCGGCGGGCAAACCCCGGCCGTCCTGAACAGTCGTGCCGTATGAAAGCCGGGGCGAGAGCCCTGGTCTGGTCGCGCCTCGCGGCGGCCGCGGGCTGCAGGGCCTGCATTCCGCACTTCCGGTCTAAAAATGGAAAAGGCCTCTGCGAAGTGCTTCGCAGAAGCCTTTGTCCGTGCGGTGGTGTTCGCCGGGTCAGTTTCCGGGTTGATACGCCGCCGGGGCGGCATGCGCCCTGTTGAGGAGGATGCCGACCTCGTCGAGGTCCTGCATCGGCTCGTCGAGGGTCTCGCCGGCCGGGATGTTGAGGCGATACCCGACGTAGCGGCGGGCCACGATCGCATCGAAGCCGAGGCGGTCGCGGAGCTTCTTGCGCAGCTTGCTGACGTGGCTTTCGATCACGCTCTCGTCGAAGGTGGACTCGAAGATGCCGTAGACCGCGTTGAAGATCTGCGTCTTGGTGATCCACTTGCCGTGGTTGCTGACCATATACTCGAGAATGCGCAGTTCGCGGCGGGGCAGGGTGAGCGCGTGGCCGGCGATTTCGGGATCCCGCCCGTTGAAGAAGACCTGGATCCTGGTCTCGCAAGGCCTCGGCAGCTCGCCGACCCGGCGGCGCGCGATAGCAGCCGTTCGGGCCAGGATCTCGCGGAGATGTATCGGCACGTGCACGACGTCGTCGACGCCCGATTCAAACAGCTCCAGCGTGTTCTTGAGCATCTTCTGGCCGCTCATGGCGATAATGGGAGCCGAAGAGCGCTTGCGCATCGCCCGTGGCAGAGTCCCGCGGCCGTCGCAATCCCCGAGAAGGAAGGCATCGACCGCCGCCAAGTCCGATTCACTCGCGGATTGCAGCCACTCCCAGAACTCTCCGGAGGAGAAGCCGATCGACGATACACCTTCGCGAACGAGCCCTCCAACGTAGCTGTTCGTGACGCTCTCGCGATCATCAACGATAATATACATCAGTCTTTCGCTCCTGTTTCGCACTTATCGCGGCCGGCTGGTTGTTGTGATGCCCGGCTCGGCGACTATGCTGTTTGACGATATTCCCATCCCGCGAACCGTTGTTATGGTTTCGATATTCGCGGGCAGCCCTACGCATTCAGTGCCTGCGTTTTCCGCGGGCCTGTTACTTCGACTCGATACTGAACGCTTACTGCGTGAGGCCCGGCGGGTGTCTTACGGATCACCTCGCGGGGCGGATTGAGACAGCGACCTAGAACAGTTGCGCCAAGTTGCTTATCGCGTCCGAACGCTACTGAACCTTGCCGATCTCCTCGCCAACTGGCGAGAATCACTTAAGTAGGACCGTAACGATTGCCGATTTCCGATCAAGCGCGCGGAACAAAGCGATTGCTATGCGTGTTTGATACTGTTGGTTTGTTACGAGTTGTTTCTTGATGTATCTGATCGCACCAATTGATTTGGAATCTAAACTACTTCTGAATCGCGCTGTGTCTACAGTTCCGCATCTCTGTATAATCACTACTATTTTGGGTGGTGCTGGGGGTCGTGCGTAGAGGGGGGATTTCAACCCCGGATTGACTCTATCCACCGCTTGTCCACATGCGACAATTCGACTCATGTGTGGCGGCTGGACTCCAGCTTGGCGAAATCTTGGCGGGTGTGTGTCTTTCGAGTCGCACTTTCGCCGCGTGCGTGACGCGTTTGACTCATTCGACGTCGCATCGCGCGCGATGAAAAGTTTTCGACGCGCACGTTTCAGGCAAGCTTCGACAAATAAATTCGTCGCTCGATAGATCGAAGCGAACGGAGCATTTTCACATGTCGTCCGATGGACAAGCTCGTCCCGGCGCAACGGCCGATGTTGCCGCGGCGGCGAAGCCGGCTCCGGAAGCACGCAATACAAGTTCGCCGCAAGCGGCCAAGCCCGCGCCAAACGCAAAGCGCATGTCGGCTGCAGCGAACGACGAGACTTTGGCGAAAGAGGCGCTCGAAGGACTGAAGCGCATCCGCGCCAAGGCGCGCCTCGACAAGATGGCAATTCCCACGCCGGCACCGGCCGTGATCAAGCCGGCCGTGATCGTGGCCAAGCCGCCGCCGCCGCGGCCGACCTGGGTGGTGCCGCTCGCCACCTTGGCCGCCGCAGCCATCCTGGTGGTCTGCGCCTGCACCGGCGTCATCGCCTATCTCACCACGCAGCCCGCCCAGAACAATGTCGCGGCCAATACCGAGATCAGGAATTTGCGCGAGACGGTCGCGCAGCTGCGCAAGCAGCTGTCGGGCGTGTCCGAAAATCTGGACGGCCTGCGCACCGCGGTCGATCAGTCGAGCAAAGCGACCAGTGATCGCTTCGGCAGGTTCGCCGAAAACCTCGACCGCATCGAGCGCGTGAGCTCGTCCTCGACGGTGAAACTCGACAAGCTCGCCCAGGCGCAAGTCCAGGTACCGGCACCGGCGGCCGTCGCCTCGCAGCCGACCTCGCAGACGATGCCGATGATGGCCTCGGTCGCTGTTCCCGAATACACGGGTTCGGTGCCCGCGTCCGAACGCACGGCGGCGCCGCGCAAGGTGGTCAAGGGCTGGTCCGTGCGCCAGGCCTATGAGGGGATCGCGATCCTGCAAAGTCCGAACGGCGTCATCGAGGCCGTGCTGGGGCAGCAGGTGCCAGGTCTCGGCCGCATCGAGGAGATCAGATCCGAGAACGGGCGCCTGGTCGTGGAATCCAGCGGCGGTGTCATCTACTCGTCACGCAAGACGACGCCTTGATCTGAGCCCGGCGTCTACAGGCGGTGATGCTCGAAGCTGGTGCAGAGCAGCTCGACTTCGGGCTCGGCGATGGGCGCGCGGAACAGGCGGCAGGAGAACTCGGCCGCCGTCTTGCCGTCAGCGATGATGCGATCCTCCCGGAGGAAGATGCAGCGCTTGCAGACGTCGGTATGGTGCCGCTGCTCGGCCGCGTCGGACTGATCCAGCACGTGGCGTAGCGCGTCGCGCAAACGGATCTTGGCTTCGTCATCGAGCACGGCAATGGCGTCGACGAGAACGTTGACGGGATCGCGCGCCAGGAACTTCTTGCCCTGCTGCGTGACGCTCAGCATGACGGACCGCTTGTCCTTGGCCGAGCGCTTGCGCTCGATATAGCCGAGCCGCTCGAGTTCACCGATGATGAACGAGGCGGTGCCGCGCGTGGTGCCGACGTAACTCGCCAGCGCCGAAGGCGTGCGGGAAAACCGGTTGGCACGGGAGAGGAAGCGCAGCGCCATCCATTCGCGGTCGCGCAGGCCGTGCTTGGTGCCTTCGAACCACAGGATGCGAGCGACCTGCTCCACCAGTTCGATCGATTCGCGAGCCAAATTCATTTCAATTCCAGGTCGGATAAATCTTTAGTCAATTGAGCCTTGGGGCAGCGCAATCTGGGTGGGCGACAATGAAGCTCTCGGATGATCCTTCGTCCTGGCGGAGCACGCCCTGGGGGATGACGCTTCTCCGTTCCCGAACATGGAACTTCCGGCCGTCGAACTAGAGCGTCACAAAGAAAGTTCGGGTGAATCGCACGGCTCAACTCTTCGGAAAATTTCAGTCAAATGACTGCGCTTCGCGCCGGATTCCGACCGCGCGCGCGGCATCCCGGCAACATGATGTGTCGTTACCGCCACTGCGCAGGCTATTTGTTGCAACCGAACGCTTCGAACGGCGCGAAGCGGCCACGGATCTGCAACTCCTGACCGCGCGGGCCGCGGCTGTAGAGTCGCAATGTTGGGTTAATGGATGTTGCGCCGCAATGCAGCTACGCGGTTAAAGCCCGCACACGATCAAATCCGGGTAGGCGGACCCGAGCGACAGTCGCAGGACGCCGGTGCGCGCCAACGAAGGAATGAGACGGAGGGCGGCGTCCTCGCAGGCTGGTGACTTGCCTTTGCCCTGCAACTATTGGCGAATGCCTCGCCCCGGGGGGCACCAGTACAGGGAATAGGAAGGGAAAGACCGATGAGCTTTGAAACCACCATGACATCCGACGTCGTCGGGCTGACAAAAGTCGCCCCGTTCTCCCGCCGCGGATTCATGAGCGCCACCGCGGCCGTCGCCGCTGGCTATACGCTCGCGGCCGGTCCGGTCCGCGCCGACATCATCACGACTGACACGAACGGCCTCCAGACCGGCGATGCCAGGATCAAGGTGGGCTCGGAGGAGATGCCGGCCTATTTCGCCCGCCCGGCCGGCAACACCAAGGCGCCGGTGATCATCGTGGCGATGGAGATTTTCGGCCTGCACGAATACATCAAGGACGTGACGCGGCGCCTCGCCAAGCTCGGCGCCTTCGCCATCGCGCCCGATTACTACTTCCGCAAGGGCACCGACCTCACCAAGATCACCGACATCAAGGACCTGTTGCCGATCGTCAACGCCAAGCCGGACGCCGAACTGCTGTCCGACCTCGACGCGGTGGTGGCATGGGCGGGATCGCAGGGCGGCGACACGGCGAAGCTCGGCATCATCGGCTTCTGCCGCGGCGGACGCACCGTCTGGGAATACGCGGCCCACAACGGCAATCTCAAGGCCGGTGTTGCCTTCTACGGCACGGTGGTCGACCCCGCCAATCCGCTCTGGCCGAAGAGCCCGATGCAGCTCGTTCCCGAGATGAGGGCACCGGTGCTCGGCCTCTATGGCGGTGCCGATACCGGCATTCCCGTCGCCCAGGTCGAGCAGATGAAGGCGGCACTCGCAGAGAACAAGAAGACGGCCGAATTCAAGATCTATCCCGATGCGCCGCATGGCTTCCACGCCGACTATCGCGGCAGCTATCGCAGGGACGCCGCGGACGATGCCTGGAAGCAGGCGGAAGCCTGGTTCAAGAAATACGGCGTGTTGAGCTGATACCGAATTTCAGGGCGGCCCGCGTGGCCGCCCTTTCTCTATCAAGCAGCGCTGGTCTCACTTCGTCATCGCGCCGTAGACGATGTCCTGGACCTGCTCGCGATAATATTTGCGCAGCTCGCCCGGCGCCGCCGTTCCCACCACGACGACGAGGCGCTCCTTCGGATCGCAGAAGAACTGCGTGCCATAGGCGCCGTTCCAAGTGAACTCGCCGGGATTGCCGGGGACCGACGACAGGCCCTCGCTGGTGCGGACCGCCACGGAAAGGCCGAAGCCGAAGCCGCCGCGATGCGGCTCGACATTCGCCACGTTGTTCTTGATCTCCGGGCCAAGGTGATTGGTCGTCATGTGGTGCACGGTCTTCGGGCCGAGGATGCGCTGGCCGTCGAGCTCGCCACCGTTGAGCAGCATCTGCCCGAAGCGGACGTAGTCGCCGACGGTCGCGAACGAGCAGGCGCCGCCGCAATCGAACTTGGTCGGGCTATCGAGCAGCTTGATGGCCTGCGGCTTGCCGGTCAGCGGATCGTTCGCGAACGGGCGGGCGAGGCGCGGGCGTTGCGCGTCGGTCGGGTGGAAGGTCGCGTCCTTCATGCCGAGCGGCTGCCAGACATTGGCGGCGAGATAGTCGCCGAGCTTCTGCTCGCTGACCTTCTCGACCACCGCGCCCAGCACGTCGATCGAAAAACCGTACTCGAATTCGGTCGAGGGCTGGTGCGCCAGCGGCAGCTTCGTGATGCGGTCGACGAAAGCCTGGGTGTCGCCCTCGATTGCGGGCGCGACGCCGTCAGGATATTGCCGCGCCACCGGGCTCGATGAGTCCGGGCGGCCGCCATACATCAGTCCGGAGGTGTGTCGGTAGAGATCGTGGATGAAGATCGGCGATGCCTGCGGCTCGAGCTTGAGCGAGCCGTCGCTCTGGGGCACGCCGACCTTCATGTCGGCAAAGCCGGGATAGTAGTCGGACAGCTTGGCCTGGAGCGGCAGCTGGCCCCTTTCCATCAGCGTCAGGCCGGCGACCGCCGCCATCGGCTTGGTCATCGAGGCCAGCGCGAAGATCGCATCAACGGGCATCGGCGTGCCCTTGCCCGGATCGAGCATGCCATAGGCCTTGTAGTGCACGAGCTTGCCGTCCCGCGCGACGGCGACCACCGCGCCGGGGACGCGCTTGGCGGCGATCTCGCGTGCGAAGAAACTGTCGAGCCGCGCAAGACCCTGCTTCGAGAAGCCGGCGTCATCCGGATTGGTTTCGGGCAGCGGCGCGGCGTGCGCTGCACCGAGCGTGATGGCGGCAGCCGCCGCCGCGATCATGGCGATCGTCTTGTTCATTCTATTCCTCCCAGGCGAGCTCGTTATCGGAGTGGCTCGCGCGCTGCCTAGATCACGACCGCGCCGGAACGAAGTCAAGCGCGGGCACGGCATGTCTGGGAGGCGCCGATCGTGCCGGAACCTAGCGGCCTTCGCCGGCGCGCCACAGCGCATCCAGCGCCTGGCGATAGCTGGGATAGGCGAGCGCAACGCCGAGCTCGCGCTTCAATTTCGCATTGGAGACGCGGGCGCTGCTGGCATAGAAGCTGCGCGCCATCGCCGACATCTCGGCCGTCTCGAACGCCTCTTCCCGCGGAGGCGCGACACCCATCAGCCGCGCGGCATAGGCGATCACGTCCTGCGGCGGCGCGGGCTCGTCGTCGCAGACATTGAAGATGCCGCCCTGGTGGCCGATCGCGGCCATGATCGCGCTCGCAATATCGTCGGCGTGGATGCGGTTGAACACCTGTCCCGGCTTGATGATGCGCCGGGCCGTCCCGGTGCGCAGCGTCACCAGGGCGTTGCGGCCGGGGCCGTAGATGCCGGCGAGCCGCAGGATCGCGACGTTGCCCGGCGCGATGTCCATCCAGGCCTGCTCGGCCGCGAGCCGCAGGCGCGTGCGCTCGAAGGCGGCCTGCGTCGGCGTGCTTTCATCCACCCACGCCCCGCCGTGATCGCCATACACGCCGATGGTGGAGAGATAGATGATCTTGCGGCGGTGCCTCCCCAGCACGTCGCCGAATGCCGCGAGCGCGGGGTCGCCGGTGCTGCCGGGCGGGATCGAGACCAGGACGACATCGGCCTCACTGACGCGCTTGACCGTCTCGTCGGTTGGGCTGCCGCCGGAAAAGCCGTGCAGCTCGATACCCGCAAGGTCGTCACGCTTCTTGGGATCGCGCACCGTGCCGGCAATGTGCGAGAAGGCGCCGCCGAACTTGCGGGCAAAATGCTGGGCGCTGTAGCCGAGGCCGAGGATGAAGAGCCGCATGCGTCTCCCGTGCAGGTCGAGGTTCCCGTTCGCGCTGGCGGTGCGCCTGTCGCTCATAAGAGATTTTTGGGTCCGGCAAAAGATATTGCGATTTTACTCGACCGCCAGTGCGGGCGATGGTCGCCCGTGACAGGGAGGCATCGACCATGCAGGCAGAAGCGATCGCTCCAGCGGGTGCAGTCGAACTGGTCCGGCGCGCGGCTGCGCTGATCCTCGATGTCGACGGCACCCTGGCCGAGACCGAGGAGCTGCATCGGCGGGCCTTCAACCACGCCTTCGCCCGGCACGGTCTCGACTGGCATTGGGACCGGGCCACCTACAAGGACCTGCTGCGCGTGACCGGCGGCAAGGAACGCATGCGCGCCTACCATACGAGGCAGTGGATCGCGCCGCCGCTGTCGGATCCGGATATCGTCGAGCTTCACCGCATCAAGACTGCCCATTACGCCGAGCTGGTCGAGACCGGCTGCTGTCCTTTGCGACCGGGCGTGGCGGAACTGCTTGCTGCCGCGAAGGCGCGCGGCCAGCGGCTTGCGATCGCGACCACCACCTCGCACGGCAACATCGATGCGCTGCTGTCGCGGGCGCTGGGCCAGCGTTGGGCCGCCGATTTCGATGCGATCGTGGCCGGCGACGATGTCAGGCACAAGAAGCCGGCGCCGGATGTCTATCTCGAGGTCCTGGCGCGGCTGAAGATCGACGCGTCTGCGTGCCTTGCGATCGAGGATTCCGCCAACGGCCTGATCGCGGCCTCGCAGGCCAACATTCCGGTGCTGATCACGCGCAGCATGTTCTTTGGGGATGACGACTTCGGCGCGGCGAGGGCCGTGCTGGATGATCTGTCGGGCCTTGGATGAGGGGGCCAACACAAAAGTTGGAAAACAACCCCATGCACAGTAGACCACGCCGGCGTAAGAGCCCGTCGTCAGTGGACCCTGTGGCTCGCTCTATCGTCTTCAGCCTGCTCGACAATCTGCGCAATCGGGCTCGACTGGTGATGGACGAGGCGCCAGCCGTCGCCGACGCGCCGAAAATGGTTGGCTGCGGCCAGAGCTGTGCCGTCGACGATCTCGATGCAGAGCACGCGCGCGCTGTCGCCGTCGACGATGGCCTGCGGCTCGGCGCAAACGATCTGCGGCCGTTCCGGATTCTGCAGGATGTCGCGCCAGCTTCCGATCACGGTGGCGCGGCCGATGATCGCGGGCCAGCCGGGATGGATGCAGGAGATGGCGTCGTCGTCCGCCCACATCTTCTCCATGCCGGCGAAGTCGCCGGTGGAGAAGGCGGCATAGAAGGCCGCGTTCGCGGCGATGACCTTGCTGTCCTTTGCCATACCTCTCGGGTGCGGCAATGACAGGCAAAAATCAAGCGCGACTTCCGTTCGATTTTGCGTTTGGTTTGACCGCAGTGCAGCATTCAAGACGCTGCCCACTTTATGGTCATGCCGAGACAAGCATCTCCACGGCCCGTCGCGCGCCGTCTTGATAGAGGCGGCCGAGCGCCGCGGTCACGGCTTCGCGCAGGCGCTGCTCGTTGCCCAGGGGCCCGAACACCTTCTGGACGCCGAGCAGTGCGGGCGCGAGCCGTTCGGCGACGGGACCGGCCTCGCGTGCCAGCGCGGCGAACTCGGCCGCAAGCGGATCGCGCACGTCGATGGCGCGGCCCTTCTCGTCAGTGGCGGTGACGTAACGCATCCAGCCGGCGACCGCGAGCGCGTGGGTGTCGACCGGCAGGTTCCGCGCAAGACGATCCTGCATCGCGCCGAGCAGGCGCTGCGGCAATTTCTGCGAACCGTCCATCGCGATCTGCCAGGTGCGATGGTGCAGCGCTGGATTGGAAAAACGCTTGAGCAGCGAGGCGCGGTAGGCGGCGAGATCCGTGCCTGCGGGCATCGTCAACGTTACCGCGGCCTCTTCCATCACCCGCGCGGCCAGACGCGCGAAATGCGGATCGGTCATGGTGTCGGCGATGGTCTCGTAACCTGCGAGATAGCCGAGATAGGCCAGCGCCGAATGGCTCGCGTTGAGCAGCCGCAGCTTCATCAGCTCGAACGGCTTGACGTCGGTGACGAGCTCGACGCCGGCGGCGGCAAGGTCGGGCCGGCCCGCGGTGAAGCGGTCCTCGACCACCCATTGCGTGAAGGGCTCGGTCATCACCGGCCAGGCGTCGAGCAGGCCGAGCGCGGATGACACCGCATCGCGGTCGGCGTCCGTCGTCTCCGGCACGATGCGGTCGACCATGGTCGAAGGGAAGGCGGCGTTGTCTGCGATCCACTTGCCGAGATCCTTGGAGCGGAGCGCGGCGAACTGCGTCACGATCCGCTGCACGGTGTGGCCGTTGGCAGCGAGGTTGTCGCAGCACAGCACGGTGAAAGGCGGAAGTCCCTGCGCGCGCCGGCGCGCCAGCGCCGCCACGATGAAGCCGGGCGCCGAGCGCGGCGCGTCAAAATTGTTGAGATCGTGCACGACGTCGGGATGCCGCTCGTCGAGATCGCCGGTCTGCGGCGTGTGGCAATAGCCCTTCTCGGTGACCGTGAGCGAGACGATGCGAACTGCGGGATCGGCCATCCGTTCGACCAGCGCTGCGGGTTTCTCGCGCGCGACGACGCTGTCGAGCAGGGCGCCGATCACGCGGTGCTCGGTGCCTTCGGCTGCGCGTACGGCAACGGTATAGAGATGGTCCTGAGGGGCGAGGGCGTCGCGCGTATCCGGGCTGCGCAGGCTGGCGCCGACGATGCCCCAGGACATGCTGCCGCCGGCAATGCAATCGTCGATGACCACAGCCTGGTGCGCGCGGTGGAAGGCGCCGAGGCCGAGATGCACGATACCGGGTGTAACGCGTGCGCGGTCATAGGCCGGGCGGCGGATGCCGGGTGCCAACCGGTCGAGATTGGCGCTGCCAAGGCGCTCTGAATTGCGCATGGACGTCTCCCCCTTGCTTTGCCGCTGCTTGACATGGCGCCCGTATCAGGTCAATGCTCCGGTCAATTGGTAAGACCAATTTTCCAAAAATTGGCGGGCCGCGGGTTTGACGACCCCCGCGCAGCCCTTTCGGGAGGACCAGCGTGCCGCTGGAAGCTGTGGAGGCGAGACGGCTTTATCGCCAGGTCGCCGATCAATTGCGAAGCCTGATCGACAGCGGCGAGTACGTGGTCGGCAGCCGCTTGCCGACCGAGCGGGAGCTCGCCGAGCAGCTCAAGATCTCGCGCCCCACGGTGCGCGAGGCCCTGATCGCGCTCGAGGTCGAAGGCCGCGTCCGTATCCGCGTCGGCTCCGGCATCTACGTGACCGAGCCGGCGGACGCCGCGCCCACGCTGCCGGCCGCCGGTATCGAAGGCCCGTTCGAGCTGCTGCGCGCCCGCGAATTCCTGGAAAGCGCCATCGCCGAGCAGGCCGCGCGCGTCGCGACCAGGGACGATATCGCCCGCATCGATGCCTCGCTCGTCGCCATGGAGAATGTCGAGCACCCCGGCGAAGCCTCGATGGTGCATGACCGCGCCTTCCACGTCGCGATCGCCGGCAGCCTCGGCAACGCGGTGCTGGTGCGCGTGGTCGGCGAGTTGTTCGACCAGCGTCTCAATCCCTATTTCGCGCAGCTTGCGCATTATTTCGAAAGCCGGGGCACGTGGCGCACCGCGCTGGACGAGCATCGTGCCGTGCGCGACGCGATCGCGAGACACGATCCCGACGCCGCCCGTGAGGCCATGCGAAAACATCTGGCCCGTTCGCAGGAACGCTTTGCGCAGAATTTCGGCGCCGAGACTGCCGCCGGCGGGAGCCGGCCGGCGCGAGCTCCGGCAAAATCTGATAGCGCGCCGAAGAAGCAGGCCAAGGAGCACACCAAGGAAAGTGCCAAGGAGCGTGCCAAGAGCGGCAGTGCACGGCGGCGATGAGATTGGGCGGCCCGTTCCCGATTTTGGGGCGGACAAACAAGAAGCAGACTTTAGTCAGTGGAGGATAAGACAGTGTTGAAGAAGATGACGATGGTGCTGGCGACTTCGGTCGCGGCGATGCTCGCAGCAAGCAACCCCGGCATGGCGCAGACCAAGCTCAAATGGGCCCATGTCTACGAGACCTCGGAGCCGTTCCATACCGCTTCGGTCTGGGCCGCGCAGGAGATCGGCAAGCGCACCAACGGGCGCTACCAGATCGACGTCTATCCGGCCTCGCAGCTCGGCAAGGAGGCTGACATCAACCAGGGCCTGTCGCTCGGCTCGGTCGACATCATTATCTCCGGCTCGAGCTTCGCGGCCAAGAGCTTCCCGCCGATCGGCGTGACCTACTATCCCTACACCTTCCGCGACGCGGACCATCTCCTCGCCTACACCAAGAGCGATATCTTCAAGGAGCTCGCCAAGGGCTATGAGGACAAGAGCGGCCACCACATCGTCGCGGTGACCTATTATGGCGTGCGCCAGACCTCGTCGAACAAGCCGATCAAGACCTGCGCCGACCTCAAGGGCCTGAAGATGCGCGTGCCCGACGTGCCGGCCTACCTCGCCATGCCGCGCGCCTGCGGCGCCAACACCGCGCCGATCGCGTTCGCCGAGGTCTATCTTGCGCTCCAGAACGGCACCGTCGAGGCGCAGGAGAACCCGCTGACCACGATCGAGGCCAAGAAGTTCTACGAGGTGCAGAAGCACATCGTGCTGACCGGCCACATCGTCGACCACCTCAACACCGTGGTGGCGGGCGCGCTCTGGAAGAAGCTCAGCGACGAGGACAAGAAGATCTTCACCGACGTCGCGCAGGAAGCCGCTGCCAAGGCGACCGGCGAGATCAAGCAGAACGAGGCCAAGCTGGTCGCCTTCTTCAAGGAGAAGGGCCTGACCGTGACCGAGGTCGACAAGAACGAGTTCCGCGACACCGTTCTGAAGAACGTTCCGTTCGAGACCTTCGGCTATCGCAAGGCCGACTGGGAGCGGATCCAGGCGGTCAAGTAAGCAAGACCCTCATGGTGAGGAGCGCGAAGCGCGTCTCGAACCATGAAGGCCCGGGTGTCACTCAGGTGTCGCCCGGGACCATCCTTCGAGACGCTTGCTTCGCAAGCTCCTCAGGATGAGGAGCGGAGCAAAGTGACGCAATAGACCTAACTCGTCATTCCGGGGCTCGCGCAGCGAGAGCCCGGAATCTCGAGGTTCCGGGTCTGGTGCTAGCGCACCATCCCGGAACGACCGAGCCCGTTTGAGGAGTAACCCCCATGTCCACCGTCGAAGTGCACAGGCAGATCACCGGCGACGAGATCGCCCATACCTTCGAGGAGGAGGCGACGCCGAAGGTCGATCTCGGCGTCTACGCCTTCGAGGATTGGGTGGCGCTGGCGATCTTCTGGGTGATGGCGCTTGCCGTCTTCCTGCAGTTCTTCACTCGTTACGTCCTCAACGACAGCTATGCCTGGACCGAGGAGATCGCGACCTATTGCCTGATCGGCGTGGTCTTCATCGGCTCATCGATGTGCGTGCGGCTGTCGCGGCACATCCAGGTCGACCTGATCTACCGCTATCTGCCGCATCCCGTGGCGCGCACGCTGTCCACGATCATCGACCTGATCCGGATCGCTTTCTTCGGCTACGCCATCAAGCTGGTCTGGGTCTACATCCAGATCATCGGCGATGAGTCGATGACCACGATCAATCTCCCCAAGGACTACGTCTACTACGCCGTGCTGGCCGGCTTCGTGCTGATGTTCGCGCGCTCGGTGCAGGTAGCCATTCAACATTTGCGACAGGGTTATTCGATCCTCGAACGTCCCGGCGCCTACGACGGTTTTGAAGGGTAATCCCATGTTTCTGTTGCTCGGAGGCTTCCTCGTCCTGATGCTGCTCGGCGTTCCCGTGGCGATTGCCATGGCCGCATCGTCGCTGCTCTACATCCTGGTCAGCGGCGTGACGCCCGACGTTACGCTGGCGCAGCGCATGATCGCCGGCGTCGAGAGCTTTCCGCTGCTCGCCGTTCCCTTCTTCATCCTGGCCGGCAATCTCATGAACATCGCCGGTGTCACCGGCCGCATCTACAAATTCGCGGTCGCGCTGGTGGGGTGGATGCGCGGCGGTCTCGGCCACGTCAACATCATCGGCTCGGTGATCTTCTCCGGCATGTCCGGCACCGCGATCGCGGACGCCGCGGGTCTCGGCACCATCGAGATCAAGGCGATGAAGGACCACGGCTACTCCACCGAGTTCTCGGTCGGTGTTACCGCGGCCTCGGCCACGCTCGGGCCGATCATCCCGCCGTCGCTGCCGTTCGTGATCTACGGCATGATGGCGAACGTCTCGATCGGCGCGCTGTTCCTGGGCGGCGTCATTCCCGGCATCGTCATGACGCTGCTGATGATGGCGACGGTCACCTATTTCGCGCACAAGAACAAATGGGGCAGCGACACGCCGTTCTCCTGGCCGCAGCTCGGCTCGGCCGGCCTCGAGATCGCCATCGTGCTGGCGTTCCCGATGGCAATCTGGCTGATGGTGATGGCCGGCATGTCGGTCAACATGGCCGTGGTCATCGGTCTCGGCACGCTGCTGATCATCGACTGGTACTTCGACTTCTCGGCGGTGATGGCGCTGATGGCGCCCGTCATCCTGATCGGCGGCATGACGCTGGGCTGGTTCACGCCGACGGAAGCCGCGGTGGCAGCCGTGATCTGGTCGCTGTTCCTCGGCCTCGTCCGCTACCGCACCATGACCTTGAAGACGGTGGCAAAGGCGACCTTCGACACCATCGAGACCACGGCCTCGGTGCTGTTCATCGTCACCGCGGCCTCGATCTTCGCCTGGCTGCTGACGGTGTCGCAGGCCGCCCAGATGCTGTCGGACTGGATGCTCAGCATCACCCACAACAAATGGGTGTTCCTGGCGCTCGCCAACGTGCTCATCCTGTTCGTCGGCTGCTTCATCGACACCACGGCGGCGATCACCATCCTGGTGCCGATCCTGCTGCCGATCGTGCTCAAGCTCGGCATCGATCCGATCCACTTCGGCCTGATCATGACGCTGAACCTGATGATCGGCCTATTGCATCCGCCGCTCGGCATGGTGCTGTTCGTGCTCGCCCGCGTCGCAAAACTCTCGGTCGAGCGCACGACGGTCGCGATCCTGCCCTGGCTGGTGCCGCTGATGCTCGCGCTTATCGCGATCACCTACATTCCCGAACTGACCCTCTGGCTGCCTAAATACATGGGACTCTCCAAATGACCTCGACCGCTCTCGCCGCAACCCTGTTCGGCCCCGAAGACCTGCGCATGGTCGAGCATCCGCTCGACAAGCTCGCGAACGGGATGGTGCGCATCCGCTTCGGCGCCGGCGGCATCTGCGGCTCGGACATGCACTATTTCCGTCACGCCCGGACCGGCGATTTCGTCGTGAAGTCGCCGCTGGTGCTCGGTCACGAGATCTCGGGCGAGGTGGTGGAGATCTCCGGCGCCGCTGCCAACCTGAAGGTCGGCGACCGCGTCGCGGTCAACCCGTCGCGCTGGTGCGGCCATTGCGTCGCCTGCCGCGAAGGCCGGCCGAACCTCTGCGAGAACATCTACTTCATGGGCTCGGCCTCGAAGACCCCGCACATGCAGGGCGGCTTTGCCAATTATTTCGACGCGGTCCCGGCGCAGTGCGTGAAGATTCCGGACCACGTATCGTATCAGGCGGCGGCTCTGGCCGAGCCGCTCGCGGTCTGCCTGCACGCGGTCGCGCGCGCCGGCAACATCGACGGCAAGCGCGGCATCATCTTCGGTGCCGGCCCGATCGGGCTGCTGACCATGCTCGCCGCGCACCGCGCCGGCATGGCTGATGTCACCGTGGCCGACATCGCGCCCGCCCCGCTTGCGTTTGCGACCAAGCTCGGCGCTTCGCACGTCGAGAACGTCTCGGGTGGTGAGGAAGGACTGAAGGCCCAGGCCGCGTCGCGTCCCTACGACGTCGCGTTCGAGGTCTCGGGGACTGCTGCGGGCCTCGCCAGCGCGATCGGCATTGTCAGGCGCGGTGGTGTCGTGGTGCAGATCGGCAATCTGCCGGGCGGCCAGATCCCGACGCCGTCGAACGCGGTGATGGCGAAGGAGATCGACCTGCGCGGCTCGTTCCGCTTCGGCTTCGAGTTCATGAATGCGGTGGAACTGATCGGCGCCGGCAGCGTCGACGTGCTGTCGCTGGTGACCGCCGAGCGGCCGCTGTCCACCGCGCCCGACGCGCTGCGGCTGGCGCTCGACCGCTCGCAGAGCGTCAAGGTCGTGCTGACCGCGAATTGATTGGAGAGGCCAGATGATGCTCGAGGGATGGCGCTGGTACGGGCCGGATGATCCGGTCTCGCTCGACGACGTCAGGCAGGCCGGGGCGAGCGATATCGTCTCGGCGCTGCATCAGGTGCCGATCGGCGAAGCCTGGACGCGCAAGGCGGTCGAGGAGCGCAAGAACTTCATCGAGAAAGGCCAGCCCGGCCGCTCGCAGCTGACCTGGTCGGTGGTGGAATCGATCCCGATCCCCGACGACGTCAAGCGTCTCGGGGGCAAGGCGACGAAGTCGATCGAGGCGTGGATCGCGAGCCTGGAGGCGGTCGCCGCCAGCGGCATCAAGATCATCTGCTACAATTTCATGCCCGTCGTGGACTGGTGCCGCACCGATCTGGAATGGGAGCTGCCGAACGGCGCCCGCGCCATGCGTTTCGACCAGGACCGCTTTGCCGCGTTCGAGCTGCATATCCTGAAGCGCCCGGCCGCCGCGCAGGAATATTCGCCGGAGCAGCAGGCGCGCGCGAAAGCGCTGTTCGACAAGATGAGCCAGGCCGACATCGACTATCTCGTGATGGTGATCGCCAGCGCGCTGCCGGGCTCGACCACCGAGCCGATGACGATCCCGCAGTTCCGCGACCGGCTCGAGACCTATCGCGACATCACGCCAAAAATCCTGCGGCAGCATCTGGCCGAGTTCCTGGCGCAGGTGACGCCGGTCGCCGAGCAGCTCGGGGTGTCGCTGACCCTGCATCCCGACGATCCGCCGCGGCCGCTGTTCGGCCTGCCGCGCATCGCCTCGTCCGCCGACGATTACCAGGCGCTGTTCGACGCCGTGCCGTCGAAGGCGAACGGCATCTGCCTGTGCACGGGCTCGCTCGGCGTGCGCGCGGAGAACAACCTGCCTGAGATGGCCGAACGCTTCGGCCCGCGCATCGCCTTTGCCCATCTGCGCGCCACCAAGCGCGAGGCGGACGGCCTGTCGTTCTACGAGTCCGATCACCTCGACGGCGACGTCGACATGGTCGCGGTGCTCAAGGCACTCCTGAAGGAGAACGCGCGGCGCTCAAAGGACAAGCAAATCGTGTTCCGGCCCGACCACGGTCATCGCATGCTGGACGATCTCGCGGCGACCAAGCGCACCAATCCCGGCTACACCGCGATCGGCCGCCTGCGCGGCCTTGCGGAGCTGCGCGGCGCGATCCGGGCGATCGAGCATCGGTGATGCCAGCGCTTTAGTTTTGGCGGCAGAGCGGCGATAATCCGTGACGATATCAGGGAGAACTGACCTTCCATGCGCGTCTTTTCCGCCGCCCTTGCCACCGAGACCAACACCTTTGCGCCGATGCCGACAGGCGTGTCGGCCTTCCACGAGCGTGCCTACTATCCGGCCGGGCAACATCCCGACCGGATGCAGATGCACGGCGGCCCGCTTTGGGCCGCGCGCGAGGTCGGGCCTTCGCGTGGCTGGACCCTGATCGAGGGGCTGGTGGCGGCGGCCGTGCCCAACGGCATCGTGACGCGCGCAGCCTTCGAGAGCCTGCGCGACCAGCTCCTTGCGGACCTCAAGGCCGCTCTTCCCGTCGACATGGTCCTGCTCGGCATGCACGGCGCGATGGTCGCCGACGGCTATGACGATTGCGAAGGCGATCTCCTTGCGCGTGTCCGGCAGATCGTCGGGCCCGATACGGTCATCGGCGGCACGCTCGACCCGCATACCCATCTCAGCGATGCCATGGTTGGCAATGCCGATCTCCTGATCTGCTGGAAGGAGTATCCGCACACGGACATTCTGGAGCGGGCGAGGGAGCTCGTCGCGTTCTGCACGGCACTGGCCGAGAAGCGGCTCAAGCTCAAATCCGCGGTCGTCGATACCGGCATGATTGCGACGCTGCACACCACGCGTGAACCGGGAAAGAGCTTTGTGAACCGCGTGCGCGCGCTCGAGGGCAAGGACGGCATCGTGTCGGTCTCGATCGTGCACGGCTTCTCGTGGGGCGATGTGCCCGACATGGGCACCAGGATGCTCGTCTACAGCGACGCCGCGGCGGATCCCGACGGCGCTCGGGGGAAGGAGCTGGCGCAACGTCTGGCGCGCGAGCTGCGCGAATTGCGCGATGCGCTCGTCGAGCCCCTGATCGGTGTTGATGCCGCGCTCGATGCGGCGGTCGCCACGAACGGTACGGTGGTGCTCGGCGACGGCAACGACAATCCCGGCGGCGGCGCGCCGGGCGATTCGACCTATATCCTGCGGCGCCTCCTCGACCGCAACGTCGCGAGTGCCTGTCTCGGGCCGCTGTGGGATCCCGGCGCCGTGCGGATTGCCTTCGATGCCGGCGTCGGCGCGCGCCTTGGCCTGCGCATCGGCGGCAAGATCGGGCCGCTGTCCGGCGATCCCGTCGACGCCGTCTGGGAAATCCGGGCGCTCAAGGCGGACATGGTCATGACGGGACTTGCGGGAACGCCGGCGAAGCTCGGCGACTGCGCGCTCATAGCGTGCAACGGCGTCGAGGTCGCGCTCTCGACCTTCCGTTGCCAGGCCTTCGGCGCCGATCTCTTTACGCAGCTCGGGGTCGATCCCGCGCAGCGCAAGATTGTCGTGGTCAAGTCATCCCAGCATTTCCGCGCATCCTTCGAGCCGATCGCTGCGAAGGTCATCATGGTCGACGTGCCCGGCGTCGTCGCGCGCGACATCACGTCATTGCCGTATCGCAAGATCAAGCGACCGAAATGGCCGCTGGATGCCGGCTGACGGCGCATCCGCGCTTCAATAGCAGGCGGTCATCAATTTCAGCTTCGGATAGAGCCGGTCGATCGCGGCGATCTCGCTTCGCATCTGCGCGATGATCCAGTCGCGGATCTCGGCAGCGATCGGGCGCATCGCCCGGTTGCGTGGCGGCAGGAATTCGCAGATGCGGCGCGTGGTGGTGAGCCGGTCGGAGGCCGGCACCAGCGCGCCGGTCAGCAGCCAGTGCGAGGCGACCGTGAGCCAGCCGAGCGCGATGCCCTGGCCGAGCAGGGCGGCCTGCACCACGACGGCATAGTCGGTAAAGCTCAGTCCCTTGGCTGCGCCGCGGCGTCCGGTGAGCAGCGAGGCGTAGTCTGCGGCCCAGTCGCCGGGCGTCTCGGCGAGGCGGATGATGGTATTGCCCTCGGCGGGATCGGTCTCGCCGAGATAGGCCGGGCTGCACATCGGCAGCATCGCTTCCTTCATCACCAGCGTGCCGCCGGACGACGGCTCGTCGCGGTCGCGAAAGCGCATGCCGAGATCGACATTCTCCACCGGACCGCGCAGCGCGCCTGAGATGAGCTGGAAGCGCAGGTCGACCTGCGGAAACTGCTTCTGCAGCTTGTCGATGCGCGGCATCAGCCAGTGCGTGGTGAAGGCGGAGGAGACCGACAGCGTCACTGTCTCGGTGCCCTTGCGCCGCCGCTCGATCTCCACGAGCCCGCTCTCGATGCTGCGAAAACCTTCGAGCACGCGGCGATAGAGCAGCTCGCCTTCCTCGGTGAGCACCGCGCGGCCCGCCTTGCGATCGAACAGGCGGACGCCGAGATGATCCTCGAGCTGGCCCAGCATGCGGCTCACCGCGGGCTGCGTGACGTTCAGCTCGGCTGCCGCCGCCGTGAAGCTGCCGTTGCGCGCCGCCGCGTCGAAGACGAACAGGGCGTTACTCGACGGCAGCATGCGGCGCAGCTCTGGCATAACGTCATGTTATGGACGCGGTGAGAATTTGGCAATTGCCGAGTTTTGCCAAGTCTGGTGTCATTGGCATGACAGCCTAAACACAGGGGCTTCGGGAGAAGATTTGGTGCGGCGCACGCTTTGACGGTGCGGGCTCCAGATCCCTGTCTATAAAGCAGGCTTATGGCGCGCAGTGAGGCACGCCATTGCAGGACATGGCGAGGTCGATCGTTGGACAAACGAGCGGAAAGCGTCGAGATCAGGTCCGCGAGCAAGGCTTACGGCGCGGTTCGCGCGCTCGACGACGTGTCCCTCAATGTCGGCGCCGGCGAGTTCGTCTCGCTGCTCGGCCCCTCCGGTTCCGGCAAGACCACGCTGCTCGGCATCTTGGGCGGCTTCATCCTGCCGACCTCGGGCACAATCCTCTTTGGCGGGCGCGATGTCACTTACATGCCGCCGCACAAGCGCGACATCGGCGTCGTGTTCCAGAACTATGCGCTGTTCCCGCATATGAGCGTCGGCGAGAATGTCGCCTTTCCGCTGCGCGCACGGCGCCTGCCGAAATCCTCCTGGCCGGACAAGGTGCGCGCGGCGCTCGGCATGGTCGGCCTTGCCGGTTATGAAGAGCGCGGCATCGCTCAGCTCTCCGGCGGCCAGCGCCAGCGCGTTGCGCTCGCGCGCGCCATGATCTTCGAGCCGCGCCTGATCCTGATGGACGAGCCGCTCTCGGCGCTCGACAAGCAGCTCCGCGAATCCATGCAGATCGAGCTGCGGGCGCTGCACCGGCGCATCGGCGCCACCATCATCTATGTCACCCACGACCAGCGCGAGGCGCTGACCATGAGCGACCGCGTCGCCGTGATGAAGGACGGCAGGCTGGTCCAGATCGACGTGCCCGAGCGGCTGCACGATCATCCCGCGGATTCCTTCGTCGCCAGCTTCATCGGCGAGGCGACGATGCTCCCCGTTCGCCGCGTCGATGCCTCCAGCGTCGCGCTCGGCAACGCACTTCTGCGCAGCGCCCGCGCCATTCCCGACGGCGATGCGCTGATGCTTGCGGTGCACAGCGAGAAGCTGCTGATCGACGACGGCGCGCAGGACGGCGCCTGCAACCGGCTGACCGGCACGGTCACCGACATCGTCTACCAGGGCGAGAGCCTGCGCATCTTCCTGGCGCTTGCCGATGGCATCGCGCTCAGTCTGCGCCAGCCGGCCTATCACCAGGCCTATCACCGCATCCCGCCGCTCGGCGGTAGCCTCACCGTCACGCTCCACCCCGAGGACACCATCGTCGTGCCCCGGGTGGGGGACTGAACCTAAAGCCGCGTCCAACCGGAGAGAAGAAACCACATGTCGACCCAAGCCGCGTTCAGCAACTTCAAGGTTCTTACTTTCGACGTCGTCGGCACCTTGATCGATTTCGAGGCCGGCGTGCTCGCAGCGGTGCGCAGGATCTCCGGCAAGACGCCGGCCGAGCTCAGCGACGACGTCATCTTCGAATCCTACAAGCGCGGCCGCGACAAGCACTATGAGCGCTCGAGCGAGGTGATGTTCCACGTCTATCGCTATCTCGCCAAGGAGCTCGGGCTGCCGGCTGACGACGCCTCCTGCGACGTGTTCCAGCTCGCCGTGCTGCGCTGGGGCCCGTTCCCGGATTCGGTCGAGGCCTTGAAGCGCCTGCGCACCAAGTTCCGCCTGGTGGCGATGACCAACGCCGACCGCGTTGCGCTGTCCTGCTACGCGCATGCGCTCGGCAACCCCTTCGACGACACCGTCTGCGCCGACGACACCGGGGTGGCAAAACCGAACCCGGAGTTCTTCGCCTACAACAGGGGCCGTCAGTCGGCGTTTGGCTACAAGCAGTCCGACATCCTGCACGTCGCGCAGAGCCAGTATCACGACATCGGGATCGCGCGGAAACTTGGCTACAAAGTGTGCTGGATCGAGCGCCGCCAGGGCATCGCCGGTTTCGGCGGCACGCCGGCGGTCGAAACGCTGACCAAGCCGGACTTCCACTATCCGACACTGAAGGCGCTGGCCGACGCGGCGATCGGGCCGGCGGCGTAAGGTCGTGAGTACGGGCATGACACGGGACTGGAGCGCGCTGCCATCGGTCAATTCGCTGTGGGAAGCCACGGCGGATCCGGCGCGCGCCTTTCCCGCGCTGTCGGGCGAACAGCAGGCAGATGTGGTGATCATCGGCGCGGGCTATACGGGCCTCTCCGCCGCGCACCACATCACCAGGAGTGGGCTTGCGCCTGTCGTGCTGGAGGCGAACCGTCCCGGCTGGGGCGCGAGCGGGCGCAACGGCGGGGTGATCACCGCAAAGTTCCGCCTCTCGTTCCGCGAGATCGACGCCGTGCACGGCCGCTCCATGGCCAAGCGCATGTACGAGATCGCACATGAATCGACCGACATGGTCGAGGAGCTCGTCTCCGAATTCGGCATCGCCAGCGCGAATTTGACGCGCACCGGCCAGGTCAAGGCTGCGCATAATGAGACGACGCTCCGGGCGGCGATCGACGAGGCCAACTGGATGACGCGCGAGATGGGATCGGCCGAGGTCCGCATCCTCGACAAGGACGGCGTGCGCGAGGAGACCGGCTCCGACATTTTCGTCGGCGGCGTGCTCAATCCCGGCTCGGGCGGCATCCATCCGCTGAACTATCTGCGCGGGCTCGCGAGCGGCGTGGCCGGCCGCGGCGTGCCCATCTTCCAGGAATCGCCGGTGATAAAGCTTCGGCGGGAGAAGGACGGCATCGTCGCCGAGACGCCACGAGGCGCCGTGCGCGCAAAGCAGGCGATCATCGCCACCAACAGCTATTCCGACCTGACCGGCGCCACCGCGCATCTGCAGCGCACGCTGATCCCGTTCCGCAGCGCCATGGTCGCGACGGAACGACTGCCGCGCAATCTCGCGGGACAATTGATGCCGACGGGGCGCACCTATACCGAGACCAAGCGCATGATGCGCTGGTTCCGCATGGTCGACAACCGCGTCATCTTCGGTGGCCGCGGCGCCTTCGGCAAGGAGGATTCGCAGGCCGCCTTCGATGCCTTGCGCAAGGCGATGGTCGGCATCTTCCCGGATCTCGCCGACATTCCGCTCGACTACAAATGGTCGGGCCTCGTCGCCATGACGCTGGACTCGGTGCCGCATATCGGCCGGCTCGACGACCGCACGCTGGTCTCGCTCGGCTACAACGGCGCCGGCGTTGCGATGTCGAGCCTGATGGGCCGCTATCTCGCCGCCCTCGTACGCGGCGAGAGCCCCGACGTCGGCCTGCTCGATGTCAGCCGCATGAAGGCCATTCCGTTCTATCCGCTGCGCGAGCCCGCCGTGCGCATGGTCGCCGGCTGGTACCAGTTTCTCGATGCGATCGGTCGGTGAGATCATTTTGGCGATGGAGGAGGCGAGGATGAACACGAAACGGAATTTTGAAATGGGCTGCGCGCTGTTGGGCGCGCTCGCGCTCGGCGGCACCGCGGCGAATGCCGCCGAACAGATCACCTTCGTCTCGCAGGGCGGCGCCTATCAGCAGGCGCAGACGGTGGCGATCCTCGATCCCTCCGCCAAGAAGCTCGGCATCACCATCAACCAGGATTCCATCCCCGACGCCTGGCCCGCGATCAAGACGCAGGTCGGCAGCGGCAAGCCGATCTGGGACGTGGTGGACACGCCGACCGGCAACTGCCTGCGCGGCGGCGAACAGGGGCTGATCGAGAAGCTCGACTTCTCGAAGATTCCGAACGGCGCGGCGATGCCGGAGGCGTATCGCAGTCCTTATTCGGTGTCCTACGAGTTCTATTCCAGCGTGCTGGCCTACAGCCAGAAGACCTTTCCGAAGGACGCGCCGAACAGCTGGGCCGATTTCTGGGACGTGAAGAAATTCCCCGGCCGCCGTGCGCTGCGCAACCACCCGTTCGCTACGCTCGAGGCCGCGCTGATGGCCGATGGCGTCGCGCCGGACAAGCTCTATCCGCTCGACGTTGACCGCGCCTTCAGGAAGCTGGAGGAGATCAAGCCGCACATCACGGTGTGGTGGACCTCGGGCGCGCAATCGGCGCAGCTCCTCAACGACGGCGAGGTCGACATGGAGATGGCCTGGAACGGCCGTGTCAGCGCGGTCGCCAAGGAAGGCGCCAAGGTGTCCTTCACCTACAATCAGGGCATCCTGCAGAGCACTTCGCTGTGCATCCTCAAGGGCGCACCGAATCTCGAGACGGCGGTGAAGTTCCTCAACGAGGCCGTCGATCCCGTGCACCAGGCCAATCTGCCGCTGCACATCGACTATGGTCCGGGCAATCCCAAGGCGTTCGAGACCAACGTGATCAAGCCCGAGCGTGCCGCGCAACTGCCGAGCGAGCCCGCCAACGCATCGAAGCAGGCGCTGATGTCCTATGCCTGGTGGTCTTCTCCGGCCGGAGAGGCCGCCGAGAAGCGCTGGGCATCGTTCATGCAGAAGTAGGGCGAGGCGGCGTTGACGACATCGGTGCCAGATCCATCCCTGAAGCATCAGCGCCGCGAGCATGCGCTGATGCTGGCATTGGTGTCGCCGGCACTGCTGGTGATCCTGGCGCTGATCGTGCTGCCGGTCGGCTGGCTCGCCTGGCAGTCGATCTATCATGACGGCTTCACGCTGGAGAATTATCGCCGCGTCTTCACCGAAGACGTCTATTGGCGCAGCTTTGCGCTGACCTTCGAGATCAGCCTCGCGGTGACTGTCATCGCGCTACTGCTCGGCTATCCCGTCGCCTATCTCGCCAATTCCGTGCCGAAGGGATGGAGCATCCTCATCCTGTCGCTGGTCGTGCTGCCGTTCTGGACCAGCGTGCTGGTGCGCGCCTATGCCTGGCTGGCGCTGCTGCAGCGTACCGGTGTGATCAACCAGTTCCTGCGCTATCTCGACGTGATCTCGGAGCCGCTTGCGCTGGTCCACAACACGTTCGGTACGGTGGTAGCGACGGTGCACATCCTGCTGCCGTTCATGGTGCTGCCGCTCTACGCCACCATGCAGAAGATCCCCGGCGATCTCATGCAGGCCGGCGCCAGCCTGGGCGCGAGCCCGTCGCTGACCTTCATGCGGGTCTTCCTGCCGCTGTCGCTGCCGGGCGTGCTCGCCGGCTGCACCATGGTGTTCGTGCTCTGCCTCGGCTTCTACATCACGCCGGAGCTGCTCGGCGGCGGCCGCACCGTGATGGTGTCGATGCTGGTGAGCCGCAATGTCGAGCTCTACAACCAGTTCGGCGCCGCGAGCGCCGTTGCCGTCGTGCTGCTGCTCAGCGTGCTTGCGATCTTCTTCGTCGTCAGCCGCTTCATCTCGCTCGATCGCGTGCTGGGGCAGAAATGATGCGCGCCTCGCCCGCCCGGATCGTCCTTTACGTAATCAGCGCGCTGGTGCTGGTCTATCTGATCCTGCCTGTGCTGATCATCGCGCCGATCTCGTTCTCCAGCGCGCGCTTCCTGACTTTCCCGCCGCCGTCCTTCTCGCTGCGGTGGTACCAGCAATATTTCTCAAATCCCGCCTGGATGCAGGCGACGCGGGTGACGCTGACGGTCGCGCTCCTCACCGTGGTGATCGCGACGCCGCTTGGCGTTGCCGCCGCCTATGCCATCAGCCAGTCGAAGCTGCGGATCATGCGCCTGATCCACATGGCGCTGCTGTTGCCGCTGGTGGTGCCGATCATCATCACCGCGGTCGGCATCTTCTTCGTCTATGCCAGGGTAGGCCTGGTCGCGACCATGCCCGGCCTCGTATTGGCCAACGTGATGCTGGGACTGCCTTACGTCGTGATCTCGGTGCTGGCGGGCCTGCAGAGCTTCGATCCCGCACAGGAGATGGTAGCGCGCAGCCTCGGCATGAACCGCCTGCGCAGCTTCTTTGCGGTGACGCTGCCGCAGATCAAGTCCAGCGTGGTGGCGGGCGGCATCTTCGCCTTCATCTCGGCGATGGACGAGACCATCGTCGCGCTGTTCATCTCCGGCGGCCAGTACCAGCCGCTGACCAAGCGCATGTTCACCGCGCTGCGCGACGAGATCGACCCGACGATCGCCGCGATCTCCACGCTGATGACGGCGGCGTCGTTCATGCTGGTGCTGCTGGCGAGCACGCGGCAGAAGCGGGGCGGGTAGGGCCCCGATGTCGTCCCGGCCTAGTGCGCAATTGCGCACTAGGCCGGGACGACACCGAATGTTTGGCGCCAGCTAAGCCTTCGCCCCCAGCCACGCCAGGATCATCTCCACGATCTGCCCCCGGCTCTTCGCCAGCACCCTGGGCTCGCTGAGATCCCGATCGAACAGCGCGCCGAAGGTGTGGCGGTTGGCGACGCGGAAGAAGCAGTAGGAGGAGATGGCGAGGTGCAAATCGATGGCGTCGACGTCGTCGCGGAACACGCCTTCGGTGCGGCCGCGCCTGAGGATGCCGTCGAGCGTTGCGATCACGCTGGCATTGAGCTGGCGCAGCTGCAGGTTCTGCTTCAGATGCTTGCCGTGGTGGATGTTCTCGATGGAGACGAGGCGGATGAAGTTCGGATTGCGCTCGTCGTGGTCGAAGGTCGCCTCGATCAGCCGGCGGAGGCCTTCGCGGGCATCGCAGCTTTCGATGTCGAGCTGGTCCTCGAGCGCGCGGATGCTGCGATAGGCTTCTTCCAGCACGGCGAGATAGAGCTGCTCCTTGCCGCCGAAATAGTAATAGATCATGCGCTTCGACGTGCGCGTCCGCGCCGCGATCGCGTCGACGCGGGCGCCGGAATAGCCCTCCGAGGCGAATTCGGCCATCGCCACTTCGAGGATGTCGCGCTTGGTGCGCTCGGGGTCGTTGGTGCGCTTCGATGGGGGCGGCATGCGCTCGAGCATTGCTGTTTCTCCCGCCAGTTTCCACGGATCACCTTGAAGGTGAAGGCAAATTTCGCCCCCTCGGGCCGTGATCCAACGCGTATTGCATAAACGTACTAGTTCGTACATTATGCGCGGGAAGCAAAGCTGCGGCAACAAAAACCAGAACACGCGTACTGGCGAACCGCCTGACGCGAACCGCACGGGACACATGGGGAGGAATTTCATGACGGTGACGTCAACCGCATCGCTGCCTGCGTCATCCGCAGCGGAAGCCACGCCGAACAAGCTGCCGAAGCGCGCCGCGCTGGTCAGCTTCGTCGGCAGCATGCTCGAATACTACGACTTCTTCATCTACGGCACCGCGGCGGCGCTGATCTTCCCGAAGGTGTTCTTCGCCAATGTCGATCCCGGCACGGCGACGCTGCTCGCGCTGCTGAGCTTCGGCATCGGCTACATCGCGCGTCCCGTCGGCGCCGTGATCCTCGGTCATTTCGGCGACCGCATCGGGCGCAAGACGGTGCTGCTGTTCACGCTGGTGCTGATGGGCGGCTCGACGCTCGCGATCGGGCTGCTGCCGGACGCGAAATCGATCGGCAATGCCGCGCCTGTCATCCTGACGCTGCTGCGCCTGTTGCAGGGCCTGTCGGCGGCCGGCGAGCAGAGCGGGGCGAACTCGCTGACGCTGGAGCATTCCGCCAATTCCAACCGCGCCTTCTTCACGAGCTGGACGCTGAGCGGCACCCAGGCCGGTGCGATCCTGGCGACGCTGGTGTTCATCCCGGTGTCGAGCCTGCCGGAAGACCAGCTCCTGAGCTGGGGCTGGCGCATTCCGTTCCTGCTGTCGTTCTTCGTGCTGGTCGTCGCCTATCTGGTGCGGCGGACCATGCCGGAAACGCCGGTCTTCGAAGACATCAAGGACAAGGCGAAGGTGGCGCGCTTTCCCGTCGTGGCACTGCTGCGCGATTACTGGCCTGACGTGCTGCGCGTGATCGTCTGCGCTTTGATCGCCACCGTCAGCACCATGACCGCCGTGTTCGCGCTCGGCTACGCGACGTCCAAATTCGGCGTCGCGCGTCCGACCATGCTGTGGGCCGGTGTGCTCGGCAATGTCACCGCGCTGATCACCCAGCCGCTGTGGGCGCTGCTCGCTGACCGGATCGGCCGCAAGCCGGTATTCATCGGCGGTGTGCTTGGCTGCGCCGTGCTGCTGTTCCCCTATTTCATGCTGGTGACGTCGGGCAACACGATCGCGATCTTTGCAGCGGCGATGATCCTGTCCGGCGTGGTCTATGCCGCGCCGAACGCGATCTGGCCGTCGTTCTACGCGGAGATGTTCGAAGCGCGCGTGCGCTATTCCGGCACGGCGATCGGTACCCAGCTTGGCTTCCTCGCCGCCGGCTTCACGCCGTTGGTCAGTGCGAGCCTGGTCGGCGAGGGACCGAACGGCTGGGTTCCGGTGGCGATCTTCGTGGCCTGCTGCTGCGTGATCTCGGCGGCGGCCGCGGCGACCGCGCGCGAAACCCACACCGTGGATATCGCCGATCTCGGCAAGCGGCGCGCTTGAGCGAACAGACAGGATAGCAGCGCATGCTGACCAACGCAGTTTCGACCACGAGCGGGCCGGTCGTCGGCGCCGAGCAGGACGGCCTGCGCGCCTTCAAGGGCGTGCCGTTCGCAACCGCGCGGCGCTTTGCAAGGGCGGTACCGCCCCGCGCGTGGACGGAGCCGCGTCGCTGCACGGACTACGGCGCCTACGCGCCGCAGCCCGGCCACCTCGATCAAGCCGCTGAGGAGGCCTGTCTCAGCCTGAACATCTGGGTGCCGGCCAAGGCCGATGGCCCGCTGCCCGTCCTGTTCTTCATCCATGGCGGCGCCTTCGTCACCGGCGGCGGCGCCGATTACGACGGCGCATTCCTCGCCGCGCATGGCCCCGCGGTGGTCGTCACCATCAACTACCGGCTCGGCCCGCTCGGCTTCCTGCAGCTCCACCGTCACGGATTGAGCGAAGCCAACAACCTCGCCATCACGGATACGCTCGCCGCGCTCGACTGGGTGCGCGCCAACATCGCGGGTTTCGGCGGCGATCCCGACGCCATCACTCTGTCCGGCCAGTCGGCCGGCGCCTCCCTGGTGATCGCGCTGGCGACGCTGCCGCAGGCGAGAGGCAAGTTCATCCGCGCCCTCGCGCTGAGCGCGCCCGGGCGGAGCATCATGAGCGCCGATCATGCCGACGCGGTCGCGCGCCGCGTGCTTGACGAGGTCGAGCTGGCGCGCGATCCGACCGCGATCGCCTCGGTGCCGCTGCCAAGGCTCTTTGCCGCAGTCGAGCGCGTCGGCCGCATGATCGCGGATGAGACGGCGTCAGGTACCGTGTTCGGTCCGGTGCTCGACGGCAGCGTCATCCCGCGCGAGCCGAGCGACGCCTTCGCCGACGGCGGGTTGCGCCACATTCCGCTCTGGCTCGGCTCCTGCCGCGACGAGATGGCGATGTTCCTGAAGAGCACGCCGCCGGCTGCGATGATCCGCACCACCGAGCGCCAGGTGCGGACCTCGCTCGGCGATGCCGGCTGGGAACGTCTGCTGGCCTATTACCGCGCCACGGCGCGCGTCGATGAAGATCCCTACGAAGCGCTGCTATCCGACGCGTTCTGGCATCGCCCGATGGCCGATCTGGCGCGGCTGCATGCTGCGGCCGGCGGCGCGGTGTGGCTGAGCCGGTTCGACCATCGCCCGGCACTGGAGCCGTTCCTGTCGCAGGGGCCGACCCACGGCGCGGACAATGCGTGCCTCTGGGCGCACCTGCCCGACTTCATCGATCGCCCGATCCTGAAGCGCAAGGGCGGACCGATGACGGCTGCCGACATCGATGTTGCGGCGCGTTTTCAGGCGAGCCTGCTGCGCTTCGTCACGACGGGTGTGCCCGATGTCGCGGAAGCCTGGCCGCGGTTCGAACCGGAAAGGGAGCCGCTCGCCATCTTCGGCCAGCCGTTCCATGTCGTGCCTCTCAGCGAAGGCGTGCGTCCGCGCCTGTGGGCGGAGCTGCAATCCGGCGCGCCGCGCGTCCCGGCGATCGCTTGAACGCGATAGCCCGCTCATGTAAGGCTTGCTCCAGCGCCGATTTGATCCTCAGCTTGCGGGCGCTTTTTAAAAATGCAGCTAAAGAGAACCGCAGACCCTGCATCGACCCGCATTGCGTGAATCGTCGGCCATCTCGAACGGAGAGGCCACATGAAGTTTGCTGCCATCGCGGACGTGCACGGAAATCGTCCGGCGCTCGAGGCCGTGCTCGCGGACATTGCCGCGCTCGGTATCGACGAGACCGTGAATCTCGGCGATCACGTCAGCGGCCCGCTCGAGGCGGCGCGAACCGCGGACCTGCTGATTCAGCGCGGCTTTCCGTCGATACGGGGCGATCAGGATCGCATCTTGCTGGAGATCCGGCAGGCCGGCGTCTCGGCGCGCAGCGATTTCCGGCAGCTCGAGCCCAGGCATTTCGATTGGATGGCCAGCATGCCGTCCACCCTGATGTACCGGGAGCGGGTGTTCCTGTGCCATGGATCGCCGAAGGACGATGCTGCGTTCTGGCTCGATCATATCGCGGATGACGGCAGCGTGCGCCCGGCCGGAATCGCGGCCATCGAAGCTGGTGCCGCGGGGATCGATGCAGGCCTCATCCTGTGCGCGCACACGCACATTCCACGAGTTGTTCGCCTCAGGGACGGGCGCATGGTGGTCAATCCCGGCAGCGTCGGATTGCCCGGTTACGACGGGAAGGTGCCCGTTCCCTATGTGGTCGAGGTCGGCACGCCGCACGCGAGCTACGCAATCCTGGAGCAAGTCCGAGGCGGCTGGTCCGCCATGATCCGCTACGTGCCCTACGACACCGCGACCATGGCCGCACTGGCGCAGGCCAAGGGAATGCTCACCTGGGCGAGCGCCATCGCAACGGGTTGGGTAGAGCGGGAGGGGACGTAGCTCTCATTTCTGTTCGTTGTGCACGACCAGCACCGGCACGCTTCCGTCCGCCAGGACCTCCGATGTCTGACTCCCGAGGAACAGCTTCTTGAGACCGCGGCGTCCGTGGGAGCCCATGACGATCAAGTCGCAGCCGCCCGACTTGGCCGTCGCGATGATCGTGGTGGCGGGGTGCGCGTTCGGAACATGCAGGAGCTCGGCGGATATCCCGGCCTGCTCCGCCATGGCGCGCGCTTGATCGAGGAAATTGCCCGCGCGCTGCTTGGACGCGGCGTCGAAGACATCCATCTCGTGCTGCGACGGTATCCATCCCGAGGCGTGTCCGCTTCCGTAGTCGACCGGCAGCGGTTCGGTCACGGCGATCACCGTCACCTTGGCCTTCAAGGCCTTCGCCAGGGCAATTCCGTGCCTGAGGCCGTTTTTCGCGACCTCCGATCCATCCGTGCTCAGAAGAAGATGGGCGTACATTTGCGAACTCCCTTCTCAACAACGTCGTCAGCGTGTTCCGGCGCTGGGTTGACCTTCAAGCGGGTCTGCACCTCATGGACAGACCAGGACCGGGATCTTCGCGTGCGTCAGCACCTTGTTGGTCACGCTGCCGATCAGAAGTGCGGACAGTCCGCTTCGCCCATGCGACGACATGACGATGAGGTCGCAGCCTTTGTCCGCGGCAGCCGCGAGGATGGCTTGATGGGGTTGCCCGCTCTCCGTCTGGATCGTCTGGCAGGACACACCGGCCGTCCTGGCGGCATCCGACGCGCGATCGAGCACCTTCGTGGCCTGCTCCTTGCGATACTCGACATAGGTCGCGACGGCTTCGAGGAACCGTCCCGATAGGTCCGAAAACGGTTCCACGACGAAGATGATGGAGACGGCGGCGCGAAGGGATTTCGCGAGTGCCAATCCGTGCGTCACCCCACGCTCCGCCAGCTCGGACCCATCTGTCGGAATGAGAATATGCCGGTACATGCTCTACCTCCCGATTGTGCGGACGTATCGCCGACTGCAAAGGGTAAGCCTAGCTCGCCTTCCGGATGTAATCTTGAGATAGATCAATCAACAAAGATGTCGGAATTCAGTTCATCTGAGAGATCCGGCGGGTTCCACTGCGTGGTTTCCTTAGGCGCGGTCGGCGCGGTATGAAGGTTTTCGTCCTGATGTTCAGTCGGGCGTGTTCTTCGCTCAGCGCAGGAACGGCACGGGATGGGCCGCGCGGTAGAAGAAGTTGATCAGGGTGTTGATGTCGAACACCGGAAGGTTTGAGATTTCGGCGACGTCCTTCGAGAACGGGCACATGTTGGTGCACTCGAACAGGATCGCGCCGGGATTTGTGCAGGACGCCATGAAGGCTTCCGTCATCTCGATCATCTCGGCCCGCAGCACGTCGGTGTCCAGCTCCTCGCGGCCGAGAATGTAGGTTGCGGGAAACTGCGCATCAGGCTTCATGCCCTGGATCTGCACGGCGATCTCGTCCGGCGACCAGCCGACGCCGCGGAAATGCCCGGCGTTCATGTGGTGGCCGCGTTCGGTGAAGATACCGATGATTTTGCCCGGCGGCAGCATGGCGTGGATCAGCGGCGCCTGGATCAGGCTCGAGGTGAAGACCGGGATGTTCACGGCGGCGGCGAGCTGCTTCTGGAACGGCGCGAGGAAGCCGCAGCTGGTCGTGATCGCCTTGACGCCGTCGGCTTCCAGCTCGCGGGCCGCGGCGATGAAGGGCTCGAGCAGGGCGGGATCGGGCAGGTCGCCCATGATCCGCGTGGCGTGCGCGCCGCGCACGATCTTGTAACGCACCGGGAAGTCGTAGGAGAGCGCATTGCCGATGTCGCCGCGCGGGCGCGGGAAACGAGTATCGAGCATCAGGATGCCGATGGTCTCGCCGTAATTCGTGTAGCCGCCGCGGAGCTTCATGAATCCCTCCATCGATTCGGGATGGTCGTGACCGGCAGTCTAGTGCGTTTCGTGAAAGCGGCTGAGAAAGGATTTCAGCCGCTCGCTGCGCGGTTGGCGGATGGTCTCTTCCGGCGTGCCGATCTCGGCCATGATTCCGTCGTTCATGAAGCCGACGCGGGTGGAGACGTCGGCGGCGAAGGTCATCTCGTGCGTGACCAGCACCATGGTCATGCCCTCGCTCGCGAGGCTGCGGATGACGGCGAGGACTTCGCCGACGAGCTCAGGGTCGAGCGCCGAGGTCGGCTCGTCGAACAGCATCACCTCGGGCTTCATGGCGAGCGCACGGGCGATTGCGACGCGCTGCTTCTGGCCGCCGGACAGGCGGCTCGGAAAGGCGTCGGCCTTGTCGGCGAGGCCGACCTTGGCGAGCAGGTCGCGGCCGAGCGCGTCGGCCTCCGCCTGTGCCATGCCCTTCACCTGCACGGGGCCTTCGGTGATGTTGCGAAGCACCGACATGTGCGGGAATAGGTTGAAGTGCTGGAACACCATGCCGACGCTGCGGCGGAGCAGTGCAAGTTGCGCATCGCCCGCGGGGCGAACGCCCCTGCCGAAGGCGAATTGGTGCGTGCCGATCGCGAGCTCGCCCTGCTGCGGCATCTCCAGGAGATTGAGACAGCGCAGGAAGGTGGACTTGCCCGAGCCGGAGGCGCCGATCAGGGTGACGACCTCGCCGCGTGCGACATCGAGCGAGACGCCCTTGAGCACCTCATGGTCGCCGAAGGCCTTGTGGATATTGCTTGCGATCAGGGCACTCATCGATGTGCTCCCATCCTCAGCTCGACCCGGTCCGCGACCAGCGTCAGCGGGAACAGCACGACGAAATAAAGCACGGCGATCGTGGTGTAGACCTCGAGCGGGCGGTAGCTCGCCGCTGTGATCACCGAGCCCTGGTAGAGCAGGTCGCCGACCGCGACCACCGACACCAGCGAGGTGTTCTTGAGCTGCATGATGGTCTGGTTGATGAAGGAGGGGATCATCACCTGCGTCGCCTGCGGCAGCACGATGCGGCGGAAGATCTTGCCGCGGCGCATGCCGATGGCGCGCCCGGCCTCCCATTGGCCGACATCGACGGCCTCGATGCCGCCGCGGAAGATCTCCGCGTAGAACGAGCCGGCATAGAGCGACAACGCGATGAAGCAGGCCATCGCCGGCGACATGTCGACACCGATCAGGACGGGCAGGGCGTAATACATCCAGACCAGCTGCACCAGCAGCGGCGTGCAGCGGAAGATCTCGATATAGAGACGCAGCGGCACCGCAATCCAGCGCGGCGCCGTCGTGCGCAGGATGCCGACGATCAGTCCGATCACGAGGCCCGCGGCGACCGTGGTCACCGTGTAGAAGACGGTGACCAGGAGCCCTTGCCAGATCAGGCCCCAATACGGCTTGAGCGCCGCGAACTCCCAGACATACATCGTCGCGCGGCCGTCAGAACTGCACTTCGGGTGGCAGATCGTCCGCGGTGAGGCCGACCGCTTCGAAACCCTTGAGCATCCATTCGCGGGTCTGGCCCATCGAACGGTTGTAGTCGGCCCAGGCGCTGAGGAAGTCCTTGTAGCGGCGGTCGTTCTCGGCGCGGATGCCCATGTTGGTCGGCAGCGTCAGCAGCGGGCGCGGGATGGCGAGATCGCCGAGGTTCGGGTTCTTCTTCAGGGTCGAGACCGAGAGCACGGCGAGCGAGACGTTGCAGTCGGCACGTCCCGTCGCAACCGCAAGGATCGCCTCGTCGCGGTTCTTGAAGCCGAGGATGTTGGCCTTCGGGCAGTAGCGGCGCGCGATGGTCTCGTGGGTCGAGCCGATGTCGACGGCGATCTTCACTTCGGGCTTGTTGAGCTCGGCCCAGGTCTGCGGCTTGGCAAAGCCCTTCTTGGTGATGACGGTGAAGGAGTGCACCAGGATCGGGGTCGAGAAGTCGATGACGAGGGCGCGCTCGGGCGTCGGGTTCACGGCGAAGGCGAGGTCGACCTTGTCGGCCTGCAGGTCGAGGATCTGGTTGCCCCAGGTCGATTCCAGCGTCTCGACCTTGGCGCCGAGCTTGCTCGCAATGTCCTTGGCCATCTCGATGCAGGCGCCGGACCATTCGTTGGTGGCGAGATCCTTATGGAAGTAGGGCTCCTGGCCGACGATGACGGCGACCCGGAGCACGCCATTCTTCTTGATGCGGTCGAGCGTGGAGGCCGGTGCGTCGGCCTTGGCCGGGGTGCCGGCGGCGGCGATCGCTGCGCCCGCGAGCGCGACTGTGGTGAGAGCGTCCCTGCGATTCATGGTCTCTGTCTCCCTGGATTTTGGGTCGGATCGTCTCCGGCCACTGGACTATTTCTGTATTCAGGATAAAATGCAATACGGTATTTCATGTTGCTGGTCATTTGTGCGGCAAGGCAGAGGTGAGCCCAATATCTTGGCAGGATTGCGCAAAATTCCCCGGCGACGGGGATTGCAAATCGCATTCAAGTCTGAATACAAGACTGAACGCAATTCGAATGTAAGCTGAAGGAGGGGCCCGTGCGCGCTCTATTCGTCGATGCAAACGACACCCTGGCGGCGGTGACCGACAAGCTGCTGCGCTCCCAGGATCTGCCTGTCGGCATCAACCGCAACCCCTCGATCAAGCCCGACGAGCTGCCCGGCCTCCTTGGCGATGCCGAGATCATGATCGTCGACCACACAGCTGTGCCGACGCCGATCGCCGAGACGTGCAAGGCGCTCAAGCACGTCGTCTTCCTCGGTACCGGCGCGCGCAGCTACATGAATCCGGAGGAGCTCGCTGAGCGCGGCATCTCCGTCCACACGATCAAGGGTTATGGCGACACGGCCGTTGCCGAATGCGCGATCGCGCTGATGTGGGCCTCCGCAAAGAGCTTCGGCGAGATGGATCGCGGCATGCGCGAGGGCAACTGGCTGCGCCGCGACGCGGTCCAGCTCACCGGCAAGACGCTCGGCCTGATCGGCTTCGGCGGCATCGCGGCGGAAGCCGCGCGCATGGCGGCGGGCTGCGGCATGAAGGTGATCGCCTGGAACAGGACGCCGAAGACCCATCCGGGCGTCGAGTTCGTGTCGCTGGAGAAGCTGCTCGCCGAGAGCCACGTCGTCTCGCTGCATCTCCTGCTCAACGACGAGACCAAGGGCTTCCTGTCGCGCGAGCGCATCGCGCAGATGCGCAAGGGCAGCATCCTGATCAACACCGCGCGCGGCGCGGTCGTCGACGAGGACGCGATGCTGGAGGCGCTCCGCTCGGGCCACATCGCCCATGCCGGCCTCGACGTCTTCACCGTCGAACCGCTCCCGGCGGGCCATGCGCTGACGAAGCTGCCGAACGTGACCCTGTCGGCGCATTCGGCGTTCCGCACGCCGGAGGCGAGCGACAACCTCATCGGCGCGGCGCTCGATCATTGCCGCCGCATCATCGCCACCGGCAAGTAAGGGGATATCCCATGTCTGACATCACCCGCATCGACCAGAACGCCCGCCGCAGCCGCGCCTCCGTGTTCGGCGATCTCGTCTTCCTTGCAGGCCAGGTCGCGGACACCAAGACCGCCGACATCACCCAGCAGACCAAGGAAGCTTTGGCCAAGGTCGACGACATGCTGGCACGCGCCGGCACCGACAAGTCGCGCCTGCTCAGCGTCCAGGTCTGGCTCAAGACCATGGACGATTTCGACGCCATGAACGCGGTTTATGACGCCTGGGTCGTGCCAGGCAACACGCCGACCCGCGCCTGCGGCAAGGTCGAGCTCGCCGATCCCGCCTTCCGTATCGAAGTGATCGCGATCGCCGCGCGCAAGTAAGTAAGTAAGGGCTCGGCCGTGACCGTCAGGGCATCCGCATCCGGCTTTCGGTCTGCACAGCGCATCAGCGCGATCGGCGTCTCCGAGATCCTGAAGATCGGCGCGGTCGCGCAGCGGCTGAAGCGCGAGGGCCGGCCGGTGATCGTGCTGGGGGCCGGCGAGCCTGATTTCGACACGCCGGATCACGCCAAGGACGCGGCGATAAGCGCCATCCGCGCCGGGCAGACCAAATACACCATCCTCGACGGCTCGGTGGAGCTGAAGGCGGCCATCGCGGAGAAATTCCGCCGCGAGAACGATCTCGTCTATGCCGCGGACGAGATCACCGCCGGCGCCGGCGCCAAGCAGGTGATCCACAACGCCTTCATGGCGAGCTTAAGTCCGGGCGACCAGGTGATCCTCGCCGCGCCCTATTGGACCAGCTATGCCGACATGGTCCGCATCGCCGACGGCACGCCGGTGGATGTGCTCTGCCGTGAGGACAACGGCTTTCGCCTCGATGCCGCCGATCTCGAGCGCGCGATCACGCCGAAGACGCGCTGGCTGCTCCTGAACTCGCCGTCCAACCCGACGGGTGCGGCCTATTCGGCGGCGCAGCTCCGGCCGATCCTCGACGTGCTCAAGCGCCATCCGCATGTCTGGCTGATGGCCGACGACATCTACGAGCACCTCACCTACGACGGCATGCCGTTCGTGACCGCCGCAGCGCTCGAGCCGAGCCTGAAATCGCGCACGCTGACCGTCAACGGCGTCTCCAAGGCCTACGCCATGACCGGCTGGCGCGTCGGCTATGGCGGCGGGCCGCGCGAACTGATCGCGGCGATGGCGGTGGTGCAGAGCCAGAGCACGACCAATCCGTCCTCGGTGAGCCAGGCGGCCGCGATCGCCGCCTTGAGCGGACCGCAGGACGTTCTTGTGGAGCGCCGCGCTGCGTTCCAGCGCCGCCGCGACATCGTGGTCGATGCGCTCAATGCGATCGACGGCGTCAGCTGCCGCCGGCCGGAGGGCGCGTTCTACACCTATGCCAGCTGCGCCGGCCTGATCGGCCGCCGCATGCCTGGCGGCGACGTCATCGACAGCGACGCGGCGTTCTGCCGCTTCCTGCTGGAGAGGCATGACGTGGCCGTGGTGCCGGGCAGCTGTTTCGGCCTTGCACCTTATTTCCGCCTGTCCTACGCCACCTCGGAACAAAACTTGCGCGAAGCCTTGAAGCGCATCGCCAAAGCCTGCAGGGAGCTGTCATGACCATCAGAAACACCCGCACCGGGGGCCAGATCCTGATCGATCAGCTGGTGGCCCAGGGCGTCGACCGCGTCACCTGCGTGCCGGGCGAGAGCTATCTGGCGGCGCTCGATGCGCTGCATGACAGCCCGATCGACGTCGTGATCTGCCGCGCCGAAGGCGGTGCCGCGATGATGGCGGAGGCCTATGGCAAGCTCACGGGACGCCCCGGCATCTGCTTCGTCACCCGCGGCCCCGGCGCCACCAATGCCAGCCACGGCGTCCATATCGCGATGCAGGATTCGACGCCGATGATCCTGTTCGTCGGCCAGGTCGACACCGGCATGCGCGAGCGCGAGGCGTTCCAGGAGCTCGACTACAAGGCCGTGTTCGGTCCCATGGCGAAATGGGCGGTCGAGATCGACCGTCCCGACCGTATCCCGGAGCTGGTCGCGCGCGCGTTCCGCGTCGCCATGCAGGGCCGTCCCGGTCCCGTCGTGATCGCACTGCCGGAGAACATGCTGACCGAGACCGCCGCCGTCGCCGATGCCATGCGCATCGAGCCCGCGGTGAGCTGGCCGGCGCCGTCTGATATCGAGCGCGTCGGTGCGATGCTCGCCGGCGCCAAGGCGCCGCTGGTCATCCTCGGCGGCTCGCGCTGGACCGACGAGGCGACCAAGAGCATCGCGCGCTTTGCCGAACGCTTCGACCTTCCAGTTGCGACCTCGTTCCGCCGGGCCTCGCTGATCGATGCCGATCATTCGCATTATGCCGGCGATCTCGGCATCGGGCCGAGCCCGGGCCTGAAGGCGCGCATCGACAACGCCGACGTCGTCCTTCTCATCGGCGGCCGCATGTCGGAGATGCCGTCCTCGTCCTACACGCTCTTGGACATTCCGACGCCGAAGCAGAAGCTGATCCACGTGCATCCGGGCTCGGAAGAGCTCGGCCGCGTCTACCAGCCCGAGCTTGCCATCCAGGCAACGCCCGCTGCATTCGCCGCCGCCGTCGAGACGCTGAAGCCCGCGGGCGCGGTCGCCTGGAAGGGCGAGGCCGCCAAGGCGCACGCCGATTATCTCGCCTGGACGGACAAGGCGCGCGAGCTGCCGGGCCACTTCCAGTACGGCCAGGTGATGACCTGGCTGCGCGACCGCTTGCCGAAGGACGCGATCGTCTGCAACGGCGCCGGCAATTATGCCGGCTGGATCCATCGCCATCATCGCTTCCACAGCTTCGCGGCCCAGCTCGCGCCGACCTCGGGCTCGATGGGCTACGGCGTGCCGGCGGGCGTGCTGGCGAAGCGGCAATATCCGGACCGTGTCGTCGTCGCCTTTGCCGGTGACGGCTGCTTCCTGATGAACGGCCAGGAATTCGCAACCGCCGTGCAGTACGATGCGCCGCTGGTCGTGATCGTGGTCGACAATTCGCAATACGGCACCATCCGCATGCATCAGGAGCGCGACTATCCCGGCCGCGTCGTCGGCACCCAGCTCAAGAACCCGGACTTCGCGATGTACGCCAAGGCGTTCGGCGGTCATGGCGAGCGCGTCGAGCGCACCGAGGAGTTCGCGCCGGCGTTCGAGCGCGCGCTCGCCTCGGGCAAGCCGTCGATCCTCCATTGCATCATCGATCCCAGGGCGATCTCGGTCGGCAAGGATTTCACGCCGCAAGTGAAGGCTTAAGCGATGCCGGAAGGCCGCCACGTCGCCATCATCGGAGCCGGCGCGGTCGGCGTGATCAGCGCCATCGAGGCGCTGCGCGAGGGTCATCGCGTCACGCTGATCGATCCGGGCGAGCCGGGCGGCGAGCAGGCGGCAAGCTACGGCAATGCCGGCTGGCTCTCCTCGCATTCGGTGATCCCGCCGGCCGAGCCGGGCATCTGGAAGAAGGTGCCGGGCTATCTGATGGACCCGCTCGGCCCGCTGGCGATCCGCTGGTCCTACTTGCCGAAGGCGCTGCCCTGGCTGATCAAGTATTTGCTGTCGGGCTGGACCGAGGCGAAGGTCGAGAAGACGGCCTTCGCGCTGCGTGATCTCCTGAAGGACGCACCGCTGCTGCACCGGAAGCTGGCGGAAGAGGCGGGCGTCCCTGAACTGGTCGAGCGCAACGGCGTGATGCACGTGTTCCCGTCGCGCGGCAATTTCGACAACGATCTCGGCTGGCGCCTGCGCAAGAAGGTCGGCGTCCAGTGGATGGAGCTGAGCGCCGACGAGATGCGCCAGCGCGAGCCGGATCTGCATCCGCGCTACACCTTTGGCGTCGTCGTGGAGGAGGCCGGACGCTGCCGCGATCCCGGTGCTTATGTCGCAGCGCTCGCCAATCATGCGATCGCGAATGGTGCCAAGCACGTGCGCGCCAAGGCGACGGGGCTTAAGCTAAACGGCAACAAGGTCGTGGCCGTTATCACCGAGACCGGCGAGATTGCTTGCGATGCCGCCGTGGTCGCGGCTGGCGCGCATTCAAAACGGCTCACCGCATCGGTCGGCGATCCCCTGCCGCTCGAGACCGAGCGTGGCTATCACGTCATGATCGAGAATCCGGAATCAGGTCCGCGCAGCTCAATGATGGCGTCCGACGCCAAGATGGTGGTGAACTGGACCGACAAAGGCCTGCGCGCCGCCGGCACGGTCGAGATCGCCGGGCTCGAAGCCGCGCCGAACTGGAAGCGCGCCGAGATCCTGCGCAACAACCTCCTCGGCATGTTCCCGAAGCTGCCGAAGGACATTCCGGCCTCGCGCATCAAGACCTGGTTCGGCCATCGGCCGAGCATGCCGGACGGGCTGCCCTGCATCGGCCATGCCCGCGCCTCGCGCGACATCGTCTATGCCTTCGGCCACGGTCATGTCGGCCTGGTCGGCTCAGCCCGCACCGGCCGCCTCGTCGCGCAGCTCCTGAGCGGCAAGCAGCCCGAGATTCCGCTCGCGCCGTTCGCACCCACCCGCTTCCTCTGAGATCGCACCCATGACCTATCCTGCCAACTCGCCTTCCCGTATTGCCCGCGGCGGCAAGGCCGTCTATGGCGCGCCGCTCGGCATCCTGATGCTGGAAGCACGCTTTCCCCGCATTCCCGGCGACATGGGCAACGGCACGACCTGGCCGTTCCCGGTGCTCTATCGCGTGGTGAGCGGCGCTTCGCCGGAGAAGGTGGTGCTGAAGGGCGCGGCCGGCCTGCTGCCTGATTTCATCGACGCGGCGAAAGATCTGGTGCGGCTCGGGGCGGAGGCCATCACCACCAATTGCGGCTTCCTCTCGCTGTTCCAGAAGGAGATCGCTGCGGCCGTCGGCGTTCCCGTTGCGACCTCGTCGCTGATGCAGGTGCCGTGGGTGCAGGCGACGCTGCCGCCCGGCAAGCGCGTCGGCCTCGTCACGGTGTCGGGCTCGACCCTGACGCCGGCCCATCTCGAAGGCGCGGGTGTGCCGCTCGATACGCCCCTGGTCGGCACCGAGCACGGCAAGGAGTTCTTCCGCGTCCTGATCAAGGCCGAGAAGGACGACATGGACATCGCGCAGGCCGAGCGCGACGTGGTCGAGGCCGGCAAGGAGCTTGTCGCCAAAAACCCTGATGTCGGCGCCATCGTGCTCGAATGCACCAACATGCCGCCTTATGCGGCGGCATTACAGGCCGAGGTCGGCTTGCCGGTCTACGACATCTATTCCATGATCACCTGGTTTCATGCTGGACTGCGTCCGCGCGCCTTCGCCTGATTCCTTCTGTCGCAAAGCTCTGAACAAACTCGGCTAAACTCTGGTTTGCATTGCCATCGGCCAACCAGCCCCGGTATATTGGGCTGTGTTCGGGCATGAATGCAGCTGATGATGAGCAACGTGGAACTGGCTTCCGATAGTATCGTCGATCGCGTCTATGAACAGCTCAAGGCGATGGCCGTGAGCTACGAGTTCAAGCCGGGCGAACGGCTCAATGAGGGCGAGCTGGCCAAGCGCCTCGGCGTCAGCCGCACCCCGCTGCGCGAAGCGCTCAACCGTCTCAACACGGAGGGCTTCCTGCGCTTCACGCCGGGCAAGGGCTTCTTCTGCCGCGAGCTCGATGCCCACGAGATCTTCGATCTCTACGAGCTGCGCAAGTCGATCGAGGTTGCCTCGATCCGCCTCGCCATCAAGCGGGCAAGTGACGAGGACATCGACGCGCTGCTGAAATTCCTCGAAGCCACCGGTCCCGATCCCGGCGAGCGCTCCTCGGTGGAGCTGGTCGAGCTGGACGAGACCTTTCACGAGCGGCTGATGGGCATGTCGAACAACGCCGAGATGCTGCGCGTGCTGCGCAACGTCAACGCCCGCATCCGCTTCGTGCGCTGGATCGACATGGACCGCATCAATCGCTCCAACACGCAAGCCGAGCACCGCGCCGTCGTCGAAGGCCTGAAGGCGCGCGACGAGGAAGCATGCGTTTCCGTGCTGGAAAAGCACATCGACCGCCGCCTCGATCGCATCACCTCCGCGATCAAGGAAGGCTACGCGCAGATCTACATGCCGGCTGCGGCGAGGACCGCGGCGAATTGACTTCTTCCTTCTCCCCTTGTGGGAGAAGGTGGCGCGAAGCGCCGGATGAGGGGTATCTCTCTGCTAAAGCAAGTGCAGATGAGTGCGAAGAGACAACCCCTCACCCTAGTGAGCCCGTGTCTTCCCGCGGTGATGCCCTCTCCCACAAGGGGAGAGGGCGCAGCAATGCGCATCGCGCCGACGCGGTCTTTATCAAATGCTGGTTCCGTGCTCATCTACGCTTTGCGGTCGCCTAAGTCGGAGTCCTCGTCCGGGCCCGGGTTCTACCGCGAAGAGCTATCCTGGAGTGAGACCATGAAACTATCCGGCAAGGTCGCCGCCATCACCGGCGCGGCGCGCGGCATCGGCAAGGCTTGCGCGAAGAGGTTTTTGGATGACGGCGTCAAGGTCGTCATCTCGGATGTCGATGCCGATGGCCTCGCCGCGACCGCGGCCGAGCTCGGACGGCCGGATGCGTTGCGCACCGTGGTCGGTAATGTCGCCAAACGCGCCGACGTGGATCTGCTCGTCGCAACCGCCGTGAAGGAATTCGGGCGGCTCGACATCATGGTCAACAATGCCGGCGTCGCCCGCAACCGCGACATCCTCGAGATTTCCGAACAGGAATTCGACGAAATCATCGGCATCAATCTGAAGGGCGCGTTCTTCGGCGTGCAGGCGGCGGCGAAGCAGATGATCGCGCAAGGCAGCGGCGGCGGGGTCATCATCAACATGTCCTCGGTGAACGCGCTGCTGGCGATCCCGGCGCTGGCGACCTACGCCATGTCCAAGGGCGGCATGAAGCAATTGACGTCCGTGGCCGCCGTCGCGCTCGCCCCGCACAACATCCGTGTCGTCGCGGTCGGGCCGGGCACGATCCTGACCGACATGGTGGCGTCGTCGATCTACACGTCCGACGATGCCCGCAAGACCGTGCTGTCACGCACGCCGGCCGGCCGTGGCGGCGAGCCGAGCGAAGTTGCCTCGGTGGTGGCGTTCCTTGCCAGCGACGATGCGTCCTACATCACCGGGCAGACCATCTATCCCGATGGCGGCCGGCTGGTCCTGAATTACACGGTGCCGGTGAAGGAGAAGTAGGGGGCGTCGTGTCTCTCAGTCGTCATGCCCGGGCTTGACCCGGGCATCCACGTCTTCCGACGATCGTGGCGCAACGTGGATGGCCGGGTCAAGCCCGGCCATGACGGCACAATCTCGAACCTCACTCCGCCGCGACCGTCATCCCATAGCCCAGCCGCTTCGAAATCCCGCCCGCGCAATCGCGCAGCGCGTGCGCGATCGGGCTGTCCCAGCGCGCATCGAACGTGCCTTCCGGCCCCATCGCGGTGATGACCAGCGCGACATGGCCGGCATGGTCGAACACCGGCGCGGAGAATGCGTTGACGCCGGGCAGGGGATCGCCGAGCGCGCGGGCGAGGCCGTGCTTGCGGACCTCGGCCAGCATATCGGCGACCTTCGCGCCTTTGACGGAACGCTTCGGATTGTAGCCGACGCCGTGACGGTCGAGGCCGCTCTCGAGCGCGGCGTTGATGGTCTTCTCCGGCAGGAAGGCCGCAAAGGCGCGCCCCGTCGCGGTTTCCAGCAGCGCCATCACCGAGCCCGCCCGCATCACGATATGCACGGGCTGGCCGGGCTCCTCGAGCTGCACCACCGTCGGGCCGTGTGTGCCCCACACCGCGAGCGACACCGCGTGCCCGATCTGGCTTGCGAGGCTAGCGATCTTCGGCCGTGCGATGCGCACGCCGGAGAGGCGGCGCAGGCTGATCAGGCCGAGCTCAAGCGCCAGCGCGCCGATCTCGTAGCGGCCGGTGGTCTCGTCCTGCTCGATCAGGCCGATGCGCGAGAAGCTGGCGAGATAGGGATGCGCTTTGGCCGGCGTCATGCCGGCCTCGCGCGCGAGATCGCGCAGCATCATCGGCTCGCCGCTGCGGGCAAGCGCCCGGAGCAGTTCTCCGCCGACCTCGATCGACTGGATGCCGCGGCTTTCTCTCTTCATGCGCCTCCGATGCGCTTAGCTTACGCCGCGTTGCGCCTCGCGGCGCTATCGGCGAGATGACGGCCGGCAATGTAGCCGAAGGTCAGCGCCGGCCCAAGCGTGATGCCGGCGCCGGGATAATTGCCGCCCATGATGCTGGCCATGTCGTTGCCGGCGGCATAGAGCCCGGGAATCACCCGGCCCTCGGCGTCGAGCGCGCGCGCATTCTCGTCGGTGACGATGCCGGCATAGGTGCCGAGATCGCCGACCACCATCTTGATGGCGTAGTACGGGCCGTTCTCGATCGGTGCGACGCAAGGGTTGGGGCCGTGCAGCGCATCGCCCTGGTAGCGGTTATAGGCCTTTGAACCTTTGCCGAAGGCGGCGTCATGGCCTTGCGGCGCGGTCGCATTGAACTGCCTGACTGTCTCGGTGAAGGCTTTTGCATCGATGCCGGCCTTCGCCGCGAGCGCTTCAAGTGAGTCGCCGCGCATGAGATAGCCGGTATCGAGGTGATGACCCAGCGGCATCGGGAAGGGCGGCACGCAGCCGAGGCCGTATTTGCGCAGTGTGGGATGATCGCAGACGAGGTAGGCCGCGATCTCCTCGCCCGGCTTTGCCGCCTTGATCATGGCCTGGACGAAGTCGTGATAGGAGTTGCCCTCGTTGGCGAAGCGCTTGCCGTCGCGCATCACCGCGATCACGCCGGGCTTGGCGCGATCGATGAAATGCGGCATCACGCCCTTCGAGCCGTCCTTGCGCGTGGTCAGCGATACCGGCACCCAGGCCGCCGCGTTCGGCAGGCGATCCTCGACATGTCCGCCGGCGCTTTCCGCAAGGCGCAGGCCGTCGCCGGTGTTGCCGGTCGGGCCCGGCGAGAAGTGCTCGTTGCCGGTCGGTGCGTGCGGAAACATTTTTTTGCGCCGTTCGACATCATGCGGAAAGCCACCGCAGGCAAGCACGACACCCTGCCGCGCGCGGACGCGCACGTCGCGTCCTTCGCGCGACACGATCGCGCCGGTGACAGTGCCGTTCTCGACCGTCAGCTCGCGCACAGGCGAGGACAGCCACATCGGGATCTTCAGGTCCTGCGCGGATTTCGCGAGGCGGCCCGCGAGCGCATTCCCGTTGGTCAGCGTCATGCCGCGACCATAGCGCAGCACGTCCATCAGGTGCCGCGACAGGCGCTTGGCAACGTAAGCCGCCGAGGTCAGCGACTTCGTCACGCGCATGAAGTGGATGATCTCCTTGCCGCTTCCGAGCATCATGCCGAACACGGTGAGCTCGGGCAGGGGCATGCCGAGCGTCTTGATCTGGTCGCCGAGCTCGCGGCCGTCGAACGGGCGCGTCACCATGGAGCGGCCGCCCTGTGCGCCGCCGGGCGCTTCGGCGTGATAGTCCGGAAACACCAGCGGCATGTCGAAACGCAGCGCCGTCTTGGTGGTGAAGAAATCGACCGCCTCCGGGCCGGCGGTCAGGAACGCATCGACGCGTGCCGCGTCAAAATTGTTGCCGGCTTCATGGCGCAGATAGGTGCGCGCCTGCTCCGGCGTCTCCGCGATGCCATAGGCCTTCGCCAGCGAGGTGCCGGGGATCCAGAGCCAGCCGCCGGAGCGGGCGGTGGTGCCGCCGAAGCGCGGCTCCTTCTCGACGATCAGAACATTCAGGCCGCGAGATGCCGCGGTGATCGCGGCCGACATTCCGGAGCAGCCCGATCCGGCCACGAGCACATCGCACTCGTATGTTTCGCTTGCGCTATGCTCGTTGCCGGTCATGTCTCACCTCACTTCTTCAGCAGCGGACATTTGGATTCGGAGACCGGACGGAAGGCGTCCTCGCCCTTCACGGTCTTGATGATCTCCAGATAGTCCCACGGCTCCTTGGACTGTTCCGGCGTTTTCACCTTGGCCAGATACATGTCGCGGATGACGCGGCCGTCCTCGCGGAGCTTACCACCGTGGACGAAGACGTCCTCGATCGGCAGCTCGCGCATCTTGGCCATCACCTTGGCCGGATCGTCGGTGCCGGCGGCCTTGATGCCTTTCAGGTAGTGCAGCACCGAACCATAGACGCCGGTCTGGATCATGGTCGGCATCACCTTGGTCCGCTCGTAGAACTTCTTGGACCAGGCCCGCGTCGCCTCGTCCATGTTCCAGTACGACGCCGTGGTCATGTAAGTGCCCTGCGCGGCCTTCAGGCCGATCGCATGCACGTCGGTGTCGAACATCAACAGGCCGACCAGCTTCTGGCCGCCCTGGACCAGACCGAACTCGCCGGACTGCTTGATGGCGTTATCGGTGTCCTGGCCGGCATTGGCGAAGGCGACGACGTCGGATTTCGAGCTCTGCGCCTGCAGCGCAAAGGAGGAGAAGTCCGCGGTGTTGGTCGGATGCTTCACGCCGCCCAAGACCTTGCCGCCCATCTCGTTGATGAAGCGGGTTGCGTCCTTCTCGAGCTGCTGGCCGAAGGCGTAGTCCGCCGTGATGAAGTACCAGGATTTGCCGCCTTCCTTGATGACGGCGGAGGCGGTCACCTTCGACAGCGCATAGGTGTCGTAGGTGAAGTGCACGGTGTTCGGGCTGCACAGCTCGTCGGTCAGCGAGCTTGCGCCGGGGCCGGAGAGCAGGGCGATCTTGTTGCGTTCGCGCACCATGTTGTGCACGGCGATCGCGATGCCGGAATTGGGGATATCGACGACGGCGTCGACCTTGCCGTTGTCGAACCAGCCGCGCACGATCTGCACGCCGACGTCGGTCTTCATCTGATGGTCGGCGCTGATGATCTCGATCGGCTTGCCGAGCACGGTCGGCCCGAACTCCTCGACCGCCATCTTCGCGGCCTCGACCGAGCCCGGCCCTGAGTTGTCGCGGCCCCAGCTCGACAGATCCGTCAGCACGCCGATCCGCACCGCGTCGTCGGAGACCTGCGCGGTGGCCGCGGACGTCATCGCAGCTGATGTCATGGCCGCGAGCATCGCGCAGGCCAGAAGCCCTCTCATCGTCGTTCCCTCTCTTTTATGGGCCACCTGGGGCGGCCGGTTTATCGGGCGGCAAATTAGATAATGGCGAATTAGTTTGTCAATGGCGAATAAGGTCTCTCCGTCGTCTGGCGAAGGCCGGGACCCATACCGCGTTGATCTCTCGATGCGGGGCGGTCGCAGTTCCAGAGCACGAGCCGTCGCCAAACTTCTCCCTGTGGTTATGGGTCCCGGCCTTCGCCGGGACGACACTGGGAAAGGCCTTGGTGCACTGCCTCGTCACCGTCATCGCAAGCGAAGCAATCCAGCTCTGTTCCGCAGGTGCAGGCTGGATTGCTTCGTCGCAACGGCTCCTCGCAATGACGGATGTGGCGAGCAGCGTCGCTCGACCCTCGCCTGTCCCGGACGCACTGCGGCGCTCTTGCGCTGCTGCGCAGAGCCAGGACCCATCTAGCGGGGACCGTTCGAGAACGCGTAGGCCCCGGCTCTGCAGCGCATCAGCGTAACGCGTTGAAGACGCGCGTAGACGCGCTTCCGGTACTGCGCAGCGTCCGGGACACGAGAGTGAACAACTGCGTCCACAGGTTGCAACCATCTCCACGATTGGCCATGATGCCCGCTGGAATGATGGGGCAGGGCATGACGGCAGCAGCGGGGGTCTCCACTTCGGCGGAGCGATCGACGACAGCGCATGTGGTGTGGGCGAGCGCGCTCGGCACCGCGATCGAGTGGTACGACTTCCTGATCTATGGCACGGCCGCGGCCCTCGTCTTCAACAAGCTGTTCTTTCCGAGCTTCGACCCTTTCGTCGGCACGCTGGTCGCATTCTCGACCTATGCGGTCGGCTTCGTGGCGCGGCCGATCGGCGGCGCCATCATCGGGCATTACGGCGACCGGCTCGGGCGCAAGACGATGCTGGTCGCGACCATGATCGCGATGGGGCTCGGCACCTTCCTGATCGGCTGCCTGCCGACCTACAGCCAGATCGGCGTCTGGGCACCGATCCTGCTGATCGCCTTGCGCTTCGTCCAGGGCATCGGGCTCGGCGGCGAGTGGAGCGGCGCGGTCGTGATGGTGATCGAGCACGCCGGAAACCGCCGCGGCTTCTACGGCAGCCTGGTGCAAATCGGCTTTCCGGTCGGCGTTGCCGCCTCCACCGGCATCTTCGGCCTGATGACCAAGCTGCCCGAGGCCGACTTCCTGAGCTGGGGCTGGCGCGTGCCGTTCCTGATCAGCATCCTCCTGGTCGGCGTCGGTTTCATCGTGCGCATGAGGCTTGCGGAGACGCCGCATTTCAAGGAGGTGGTCGAGCGCAAGGAGGTGCTGGCGCAGCCGGTATGGGAAGTGCTCCGCCGCGACTGGCGCAGCTTTTTGCTGGCGATCGGCATCACGGTGTCGGAGGTGGGGCTTGCCTATCTCCTCACCGTCTTCACGGTCGTCTATGCCACCACAAAACTCGGCCTGCCGCGTCAGGTGATTCTGGACGCGGTGGTCTATGCCGCCATCGTCGAGTTCGCGACGCTGCCGCTCGCCGGCTGGCTGTCCGATATCTTCGGCCGCAGGGCGCTGTATCTCGCCGGCGGCGTGTTCTCGGTGGCGCTGGCGTTTCCGCTGTTCTGGTTCCTCGACACCAAGGAGCCCGCGCTGATCACGCTCGCGCTCGTCGTCACGATGACGCTGACCCATGCGCTGCTGTTCGGGCCGAAGGCCGCATTCATGCCGGAACTGTTCCGCACCCAGGTGCGCTATAGCGGCGCATCGCTCGGTGCCAACGTCGCGGCCGCGCTGAGTGGCGGCTTCTCGCCGCTGATCGCGACCGCGCTGCTGGCCTGGGCCGGATCGTACTGGGCGGTGTCGGTCTACATCATCGCACTGTCGATCATCACGATCGTCGCGACCTTGATGGCGCCGGAGACGGCGCGCGACGCGCTGAAATCCTGAACTTCAGTGGCAGGCCGGATTCGCCGCGCCCGTCATCACGAAGAAGGTCATGGTCGCCGGTGCGAGGCGGATTGTCCCGGCCGCCGTTGCGATGCCCGTGATGCCCGGTAATCGGTCGCCGGCCGTCAGCGCCAGCGTGCTGCCGTTCAATTGCACCGTCCCGCCCTGTAGCCGCGGTGAGCCGAGCGTGAAGCGTTCGGACGACAGCGGCAGGACGATACGGCGCGATACGTCGCGCGAGGTGTTGATCGCGAGCAGCGTGACTGCGCCTTGCCGTTCGGGATGGCAGTGCGCGTAGATGTGGAGACCGGACGCCGGGGCCGCCCCTGCATCGAGCACCGTCGGTCCCATCAATCGGCGCCACAGCAACGCGGCCCAGTAATTCGGGCGGGGACGAAACGTCGTCTCGTCGAGCAGGCCGTAATCGCTGGCCGCCAGCGTGTTGTGCATGACGACCTGAACGCCGGCTTTTGCCAGGCGTCCGAGCTGATCGAGGTAGCGGAACGCATCGAGGAGCGTCTTGTCCCAGCGATTGCCGCCGCAGGCCGCATCCGCGGTCTCGGTCAGCCAGATCGGCTTCGCCGGCTCGAACCTGTCGCGCAAGTCGCGATAGATCGCCAGCGTCGTGTCGGTGCGGGCGAGCCATTGGTCCGAAAGCGCCTGGGTCGGATCGTCATGGCCGCCGCAGCGCGGCGAGATCGTGTTGTAGTGATGATAGGAGAAGCGGTCGACACCGAGGCCGGATGCGGCGAGCAGATCGCGCGTCGTGATGCCCGATGTCGAGGGAGAGGCGGTATCGCCGGCCGAGCCGGGGCCGAGGATCAGCGTCTCCGGCGTGCTTTGCCTGATCCATTCGCGAAAGATCTTGAAGTCGCGGGCATAGGCCGCGGCGTCATAGCCGGGCGGGGCACCGTTGGTGGCGGCGAGTGTCGGCTCGTTCATGAACTCGGCCGCCGCTACGCGGCCGCCGAGCGAGCGCGTGACATCGATCAGACGCTGGGCCTGATCCGGCTTCCAATTTCCGGCACCGTCGCGGCTGCCGGGACTGACGGCGAAGGAGGTTGCGATCTCTGCGTCGACCGCGCGCGCAAAGCCGATGACGCCGCGCCACTGCGCGCGCGTGAGCACGGAGTTGAATCCGGCCGGCCGCTTTGCCGGTGCGGTCTCCGCATCGCCAAAGAACGTCGCATTGGCCCAGGTCCCGCTGACGCGGACATAAGCCGGCGACAGCGCCGCCGCGAGCATGCGCAGACGTGGGTTGGACAGATCGATCGGCGCCCTCGGGCTATAGCGATCGTCTTGATCGAAGGCGCGGCCCGCGCGCGGATACGGTCTCCAGAACCGTCCGCCGGTCACCTCGACCATCTCGATATTGTAGGACTGGAAGCGTGGCTCGACGGAGCCGATTGCCTTTAATTCGGCAGGTGTAACCGAAAAATCGGCGGCTTGTGCGGCGGTCGCCGCCGCCGCCGCGGCAAGGCCCGTCAGCAATATGCGCCGCCAAAGCGGCCAAACGAACCGGACGGGTCCGGCCGTCGTCACCTCGCTCGCGGCGCGGCGGCGGCTTTTCCCGCCGGCCGGCCCTTGCGCACGGCACTCCAGAAATTCTCGGCCGCCCGCGTCATGCGCGCCCGCGTGCGGAACAGCGAGACGCTGATCGGAATGTTCCATTCCGCGCCGCCGGCGCGCAGCAGCCGGCCGGTGTCCAGATCGGCGCGGACGAGGGTCATCGGCGCCCATGTCACACCGCGTCCCTCGCGCGCCATGTCGATCAGCAGCATGACCGGCGCGGCGAAGCCCGGGGCGAGCCAGGCCGACGGATCCTTCGCCGCCAGGAACGAGGTGACCAGCCGTCCCACGCCCGAGCCGGGATGATAGGCGAGATAGGGCAGCGGCGCGCCCGATGCGCCGGGCAGGGCGTAGCGGGGCTGTGACTTCTTGCTGCGCGCGCCACGGCCGGGCTTGGCGGCCGGCGCGCTGATCGGAATCAGGATGTCGGTTGCAAGCTCGATGCGCTGGAACCGGTCCATGTCGAGCCGGCTCACCAGCGACGGGTGATAATGCGCCAGCATGAAGTGGGCCTGTGCATCCAGCAGCAATTTCTCGCAGCCGGCGAAATTCGAGGCGACGAGCTGCACGGCAGCACCGGCGCGCGCGCTCTCCGAGCTGCGGATCCACTCCGGAAAGAACGTCTGCGACAGCGCATGCGTTGCAGCAAAGGTGATGGTCTCGGCCTTCAGCCGGGCCACCTCCAGCGCTTCCTCGCGCCCGACCTGGACCCGGCGCAGCACATCCTCGGCTACGGGCCGGAAGCTCTCGCCCGCCGCCGTCAGCGTCACGGTGTGGGTGGACCGTTCGAACAGCTGCGTGCCCAGCCACTCCTCCAGCGACCTGATGCGGCGGCTCAGCGCCGGCTGCGTCACGTGCCGGCGCTCGGCCGCGCGTGAGAACCCGCGCTCCTCGGCGATGGCAAGGAAATCCTCCAGCCAGATCAGGTCCATAATAACGTTTTGTCCTCAAATGATACCGATACGGCATTAGCGCCTGAAGCGCCGCTGGTCCAATGTAAACGGCATCGCAAGACAAGAACAAAGCGCCACCTCGCATGGCGCGACGATGCCGTTGGAGGAACGTGAATTGCAGGTTGCCGCAACGCCGCTGTCCGAGCCGATCCCGAGCACCAGGTCCGAACGGCGGCGCAAGCCGCTCTGGCGCGAACAATATGTCCTGGTGGTCGCCGGTGCCGCGCTGGGCGTGCTGTTCGGCGCCCTGTTCCCGGCCGTTGCCGTCGAGTTCAAGCCGCTCGCGGACAGCTTCATCTCGCTGATCAAGATGACGATCGCGCCGCTGATCTTCCTGGTGGTGGTCACGGGCATCGCGCAGGTCGGCGACATGAAGGCGGTCGGCCGCATCGGGCTCAAGGCCTTCGTGTATTTCGAGGCCGTGACGACGCTGTGCCTGCTCATCAGCTTCGTGGTGGTACGTTGGGTCCAGCCCGGCGCGGGCGTGGCGCACGCCACGGCGCAGCAGGCGGAGACCGTCGCGCGCTATCAGCAGGCCCATGTCGGATCGTTGTCCGCCTACATCCAGCACATGATCCCGGAAAGTTTCGTCGGCGCGTTCGCGACCGGTGACGTGCTCCAGGTGCTCGTGTTGGCCCTGCTCTGCGGCATCGGGCTGCTGCTGCTCGGCGACAAGGCCGCGCCGCTGCGTTCCGGCATGGAGCGGGTGACCGAGCTCGTGTTCAGCGTCGTCCATGTCGTGGTGGCCCTCGCTCCGATCGGCGCCTTCGGCGCCATGGCCTTCACGGTCGCAAAATTCGGAGCCGCCACGCTCTACGCGCTGGCGCTGCTGGTCGGCACCGCCTGGGCGATGATGGCGTTCTTCATCTTCGTCGTGCTCGGCACCATCTGCCGCATGGTCGGTATCCGCCTGATGGATCTGCTGCGCTTGCTGCGCACCGAGCTGCTGGTCGTGCTCGGCACCTCGTCGTCGGAGACCGCCATCCCCGGCATGATGGAGAAGCTGCCGAAGGCGGGTGTCGGACGCGCCGTTGCCGGCCTCGTCATTCCCTCCGGCTATTCCTTCAATCTTGACGGCGTCGCGCTGACGCTGCCGCTGTCCACGATCTTCGTCGCCCAGGTCTACGGCATCGAGCTTTCCGCCGGCCAGCAGCTCAGCCTGTTCGTGGTGATGCTGTTCACCAGCAAGGGCGCGGCCGGCGTCACCGGCGGCGCGTTCGCCGCGCTGGCGGCAACCGTCGTCGCGGCCGGCCTTCCGGCGGAGGGCCTCGCGCTGCTGCTCGGCATTGACCGCTTCATGTCGCTGGCGCGCGCCATCACCAACACCATCGGCAATGCCGTTGCCGCCATCGTCGTCGCGAAATGGGACGGGGAATTCAGGCGGGAGGACTGGGCACAGTCCGCCGCGCAAATCCAAGCAGCGAGTTAAGGATCCAAGGTTCGTCTATGGCTACCAACACCAATGAACTGCCCGTCATCGCGCTGACCCCGGGCGACTGCACCGGCATCGGCCCTGAGCAGATTGCGCGCGTGCTCTCCGATGACAGGCTCGCGGATGCCGCCCGTCTCGTCGTGGTGGGCGATGCCCGCGTGCTCGAGATGGGCATGGCGCATGCCGGCGTGAAGCTGAAACTGGAGCGCATCTCTTCGCCCAAGGCGGCGAACTGGAGTCGCGGCACGGTGCAGCTCGTCGATCTTGGCAATACCGATCCCGCCCAATTCCCGCTCGGCAAGGCCAGCGCCGAGTCCGGCCGGCTGACCGGCGAGACGCTGTCGCGCGCGATCGATTTCTCTAGGGCAGGCGAGGTCGATGCCATCACCTTCGCGCCGCTGAACAAGCGCGCGATGTTCGATGGCGGCTGGAAGTTTCCCGACGAGCACAAGATGTTCGCCAGCCTGCTCGGTCACAAGACCTACTTCTCCGAGATGAACGTGCTCGACGGGCAGTGGATGTCGCGCGTCACCGGGCACCAGTCGCTGCGCGAAGCGCTCGACGGCATCCATCCCGAAAGCATCACCGACTCGATCGTGCTGGTCGACCGCATGATGAAGCGAGCCGGCGTCGCCAAGCCGCGCATCGCGGTCGCGGCCCTCAATCCGCATGCCGGCGAGAACGGCCTGTTCGGCCGCGACGAGATCGAGATGATCCGTCCGACCGTCGAGGCGGCCGCGAAGACGGGCATTGCCTGCACCGGGCCTTACCCCGCCGACACCGTCTATATCCGCGCCTTCGCCGGCGAGTTCGACAGCGTGGTCGCGATGTATCACGACCAGGGCCAGATCGCGACCAAGCTGCGCGGCTTCAACCGCGGCGTCACCGTCACGGCGGGCCTCGAAACCGTCTTCACCACGCCGTCGCACGGCACGGCGTTCGACATCGTCGGCAAGGGAGTGGCCAACACCGGCGCGCTGGAGAGCGCGGTCCGGCTCGCCGCGAAGCTCGTCTCGATCAAGGTCAAGGAGGCCGCCTATGCAAACTGATCGCAGAACCCTGCTCCAGGCCGCAGCCGCGCTCCCGCTCGCCACCGCCGGTGCGAGTGCCGCATTTGCTCAGGCGCCGGCCGCAGCGCCTGCCGCCGCGCCGCCCAAGGAGGTCACGCGCGCGCTGGCGCATTATCTCGTCACCGCAAGCTATGACGATTTGCCGACCAATGTCCGGAAAGAGGGGGTGCGCACGCTGCTGAATTGGGTCGGCGTCGCCATCGGCGGCTCGCATCACGAGACGGTCGATATCGCGGTCTCGGCACTCGGCCCGTTCTCGGGCCCGCAGCAGGCCTCGCTGTTCGGGCGGCGCGAGCGGTTCGACATCATGAATGCCGCCTTCATCAACGGGGTGTCGAGCCACATCTTCGACTATGACGACACCCATCTGAAGACCATCATTCATCCCGCGGGTTCGGTGGCCTCGGCCATTCTCGCGCTGGCGGAAATGCAGCAGGTCTCGGGCAAGGAGTTCTTGAACGCGCTGGTGCTCGGCGTCGAGACCGAGTGTCGGATCGGCAACGCGGTCTATCCGAACCATTATGACGTGGGCTGGCACATCACCGGCACCGCCGGCGTGTTCGGCTCGGCCGCAGCCGTCGGCAAGCTCCTGAAGCTCAACGAGCAGCAGATGACTTGGGCGCTCGGCCTTGCCGCCTCGCAGCCCGTGGGCCTGCGCGAATCCTTCGGCTCCATGAACAAGAGTTTCAACCCGGGCCGGGCGGCGTCCAGCGGCATCTTCGCCGCCATCCTGGCCTCGAAGAACTTCACCTCGTCGGACGCGATGATCGAGGCCAAGCGCGGCTGGGCCAACACGATCAGCACCAAGCAGGACTACAACGAGATCCTGGGCGACCTCGGCAAGCGCTACGAGGCGGCGCTGAACACCTACAAGCCGTTCGCCTGCGGCATCGTCCTGCATCCGGCGATCGATGCGGCGATCCAGCTCCGCAACGAGAACAAGCTGGCCGCCGACCAGATCGAGCGCGTCGACCTCAAGGTGCATCCGCTGGTGCTGGAGCTGACCGGCAAAAAGACGCCGAAGCTCGGCCTGGAAGGCAAGTTCAGCGTCTATCACGCAGTCGCCGTGGCGATCATCGAGGGCGCCGGCGGCGAGAAGCAGTTCAGCGATCGCGCCGTGACGGATGCGAGCGTCGTCGCGCTACGCGGCAAGGTGAACCCGGTGATCACGCCGGGCATCAAGCCGGAGCAGGTCGATCTCACCATCGTGCTCAAGGACGGCCGCAAGCTCAACCGCTACATCGAGCATGCGATCGGCAGCGTCGAGGTGCCGATGACCGACAAGCAGCTCGAGACCAAGTTCTCCGACCTCGCGGACGGCATCATTCCCGCGGCGACCATCCGCCGGGTCATGGATGCCTGCTGGGGTGTCGAGAACCTGCCGAATGCGGCGGAGATTGCCAAGATGTCGGTCGCGGTCTGATCGCGAGGGAGAGACGCATGCCCTCACGTCGCCGCTTCCTCCAATCCGCAGGCTCGGTTGCCGCGCTGGCCGCAACCGGCGGCCGCGCCGCTCTGGCGGCAGGCCCTGGCGTCACTGAGCGGCTCGCCCGCTACATGGTCGTCGCGCGCGACCAGGAACTGCCGGAGAAAGTGCTGCTCGAATGCAGGCACCGCATCCTGGATACGTTCGGCGCGATGGTATCGGGCGCGCGCATGCGGCCGGGCGAGATGGCGCTGAAATATGTCCGAACGCTCGGCGGCGATGCGCAGGCCTCCGTCATCGGCTCCGATTTCCGGACCACCGCGGTCAACGCGGCGCTTGCGAATGCGATGTGCGCCCATGCCGACGAGACCGATGATTTCGAGCCCGTGACCAAGGCGCATCCGGGATGCTCGGTGGTCCCGGCCGCGCTTGCGTTCGGCGAGCGCGAGCATCGCAGCGGCCAGGACGTCCTTCGCGCCGTCGCGCTCGGCTACGATTTGACCTGCCGCCTCCTGATGGCGCTGGGCCCTGATCTCGTGCGCGGCTCGCATCGCAGCGCGGAGGGCACGTCATCGACCTTCGGCGCGCTCGGCGCCGCCGCTTCGCTCGCACGGCTCGACGAGAAAGGCATGCGCTATGCGGTCTCCTATTCGTCGCAACAGGTCTCCGGCCTGTGGAGCTGGGTGAAGGATCACGACCACATCGAGAAGGCGTTCGATTTCGCCGGCATGGGCGCGCGCAACGGCGTCATGGCCGTGGACATGGTCAAGAACGGCCTGACCGGCGTCGACGACGTGCTCGACGGCACCCACAACCTCTTCATCGCGCTGTCGAGCGATCCGAAGCCCGAGGAGATGGTGAAGGATCTCGGCAGCCGTTTCTATGTCACGGAAACCGCGATCAAGACCTTTTCGGTTGGTTATCCCATCCAGTCGCCGCTGGACGCGACCCTGACGCTGCGCAAGCAGCACGGTCTCACCCCGGACAAGGTAAAGAGCATCCTGGTCAAGCTGCCGACCGACGCCATGGGCATCGTCGGCGAGAGCGCGATGCCGGATGTCAACTGCCAGCATCTCGTCGCGGTCGCGCTGGTCAAGGGGGCCGTCTCCTTCAACGACAGCCACGACGTCGCGCTGATGCACGATCCCAAGATCCTGGAGCAGCGCGCCAAGGTGGCGCTGGCCGGTGACAAGGCGCTGATGGATCCGGCCGCGCCGCGCGGTGCCGTCGTCGAGATGACATTGACCGATGGCAGGAAGGTGGAACACTTCACCAAATATCCGCCGGGCACCAAGGAAAATCCGCTGAATACGGAAGCCGTGGAAGCAAAGACCAGGGATCTGATCGCGCCGGTGCTGGGCGCCGAGAAATCGGAGAAGCTGATCGAGCAGATCCGCAATCTCGAAAAGGTCGACGACATCGGCAAGCTAAGGCCGCTGATGACGACCTGATACAAGGGCGGTCAACGATAAGTAAAAAGAGAGGAAACGCCTGATGTACCGATACTGCCGCCGCTGGGTTCTCGCCGTCTGCGGCGCCATTCTACTGTCCGGTCCGGCGCTCGCGCAGGATTACCCGTCGCGACCGGTCAAGATCATCGTGCCGTTCCCGGCCGGCGGGTCCAACGACATCATCGCCCGCATCGTCGCGCAGAAGCTCGCCGAGCGGACCGGGCAGACCTTCGTCGTCGAGAACCGCGGTGGCGCCGGCGGCAATATCGGTGCCGAGACGGTCGCGAGCGCCGATCCCGACGGCTACACCTTGCTGCTGACCGCGCCGCCGCCGTTGACGATCAACGGCTCCCTCTACAAGAAGCTGCCGTTCGATCCGGCCAAGGCGTTTGCGCCGGTTGCGCTGATCGCGTCCGTGCCGATCGTCCTGGTCGTCAATCCCTCGGTGCCGGCGAAGAATGTCGGCGAGCTGATCGCGCTCGCCAAGGCGAAGCCCGGGACGATGAATTTCGGCTCGTCCGGCATCGGCTCGACCAATCATCTGGCCGGCGAGCTGCTCAAGAGCATGGCCGGCATCGACATCGTTCACGTGCCCTATCGCGGCGCGGCGCCGGCGATGAACGATCTGCTTGCCGGGCAGATCCCGTTCATGTTCGACAACATGCCGGCGGTGCTGCCGCAGGTTCAGGGCAAGGCCATCAATGCCATTGCGGTTGCGGGCGCCAAGCGCGCGGACGCGCTGCCCGAGGTGCCTGTTGTGGCCGAGACCATCCCCGGCTTCGAGGCCTCATCCTGGTTCGGACTGGTGGCACCGGCGAAGACACCTCAGCCCGCGCTCGCGAAGTTGAGCGGAGAGCTCGAGACCATTTTGAAGATGCCCGATGTCAAGAAGCGGCTTGCTGAGCTTGGCGCCGAACCGGGCACGGTTTTCGGCGGCGCGTTCGGGCAGTTCATGGCGGACGAAACCACGAAGTGGGGCAAACTCGTCAAGACCTCTGGCGCCACGGTGGATTAGGACAGCGTCATGGATCTCAAGCTGGGCGGCAAGGTCGTCGTCGTCACCGGCGGCAGCATCGGCATCGGACACGCCATTGCTGCCGAGCTCGCGCGCGAGCAGGCGCATGTCGTGATCGTCGCGCGCGACGCCGAGCGGCTGGCGGCGGCAGCTAGCGAGATGTCGCTGGATACGGGACGGCGGGTGATCGCCTGCGCCGGCGATATGACCAAGCCAGACGATATTGCGCGGGCGATGGATACGGCGCGCGAGGCCTTCGGCCGTATCGACATCCTCGTCAACAATGCCGGCGCATCGCCGATGGGCCGGATCGCGGAGACGCCGGACGCGATCTGGGCCAAGTCGATCGAGCTGAAGCTGCTCGGCTACATGCGCTGCGCCCGCAATGTCCTGCCTGAGATGCGCGATCGCCGCTGGGGCCGCGTCATCAACATCATCGGCCGCAGCGGACACCAGCCGCGCGCGGCCTATATGGCTGGCGGCGCGGTCAATGCGGCGCTGCTCAATTTCACGCTGGCGCTTGCCGAGGAATGCGCGCCCGATAACGTCCTGGTCACGGGCGTCAATCCCGGTCCGGTCCAGACCGATCGCTGGGACAGCCTGATTGCGCAGGGCGCGGCCATCGCCGGGCAGGATCGGGGCGCGGCGAATGCCGCGGCGATCGCCTCGGTTCCGCTGGGGCGGGTCGGGCAGCCGCAGGAGGTCTCCGGCCTCGTCGCGTTCCTCTGTTCAGACCGCGCATCCTTCATTACTGGAACCTGCATCAACGTCGATGGCGGCGGAACGAGGTGTATCTGATGGCTAGCGAACTCAGGAAGATCGGCGTCAGCGAGGATTGCGAGCTTGCGGTTCGCGTCGACGACTATCTTCTGCCTTGGGATGTCAGGCCGCCGGTCGTGATGCTGCATGGCCTCGCCGAAAGCGGCGAGGCGTTCCGGCGCTGGGTGCCGTATTTCGCGACGCATCATCTCGTCGTGCGGCCGGACCTGCGCGGCTATGGCGATTCGACGCCGATGCCGGGCGACTATGTCTATCGCTTTGCCGGTCTCGGCGACGACATCATCCGGATGCTCGATGCGATGAAGCTCGATCGCGTGTTCCTGATCGGCGGCAAGATCGGCGGCACGCTGGCCATGCATCTCACCGCGAAGCACCCCGATCGCGTCATTGCGGTCGCCGCGGTCGGCGCGCCGGCGTCGCTGACCTCGTTCAACGAGAGGGCGCCGACCTGGCGCAAGCAGATCCGCGAGCAGGGCGTCGAAGCCTGGGTGCGCGAGACCACCGCCGGCCGGCTTGGCTCGTCGCTGCCGCCGGCGGCGCTCGATTGGTGGATCGCGCTGATGTCGAAGACCAAGGCCTCGACGCTGGAGGCGTTCCTCCAGATGGTACCGACGGTCGACGTCACCGGTGAGCTGCCGTCGATCAGACGCCCGGCGCTGGTGATCACCACGACAGGCTCGGGCCTCGGCGACGTCAATTCCGTCAAGGCTTGGCAGGAAACGATCCCGGGATCGAGGCTCGAAGTGCTGCCGGGCGATTCCTACCACGTCGCCGCCACCGATCCTGATGTCTGCGCGCGGAAAGTGAGGGAGTTCTTCGACCGGCTGAAGACATGAGAGACTAGTCCGGATAAGGCCCGCAAGAGGCCCGGACCAAACGCAAAAAAACGGGAGGGAATGATGAAGTTAAGGCGAATGCTGGCCTTCTATCTCGGTGCGACTGCGCTGCTGCATGCCGGCGCCGTGATGGCGGCGACTGTCGAAATATCCGCCAGCGACATCGGCGGCCAGGTGACGAGCGACAAGGGGGCGGAGGCCGGCGTCTGGGTGATCGCCGAGACGAAGGACTTGCCGACCAAATACGCCAAGGTGGTGGTGACCGACGATCAGGGCCGGTTCGTCATCCCGGATCTTCCCGCGGCCAATTACAAGGTCTGGGTCCGCGGCTATGGCCTGCAGGACACCGCGCAGCAGGACGCCCGTCCCGGCAAGGTTCTCGACTTCAAAGCCGCCCAGGCCGCGCCGAAGCAGGACGCGCAGAACTATCCAGGCATGTACTGGTATTCGATGCTCGACATCCCCAAGCCGGAAGAATTTCCCGGCACCGGCGACAAGGGCAACAAGATGCCGGAGACCATGAAGTCGCAGGCCCAGTGGGTCGATACGGTCAAGAACATGTGCCAGTCCTGCCACGCACTCGGCACGCGCGGCATCCGCGAAGTCCCGAAACTGTTCACCGAGGGCTATGACTCTCACACCGCCTGGGCGGTCCGCACCCAGGCCGGTCAGGCCCAGGAGTACATGGCGACGGTGCTCGCCAGCATGGGCCCGGAAAAGGTCTACGATCTCTTCTCGAAATGGACCGACCGCATCGCGGCCGGCGAATTGCCGTTCGCCAGGCCCGAGAGGCCCAAGGGCATCGAGCGCAACGTCGTGTTCACGATGTGGGACTGGGCGGCGCCGACGCGCTATCAGCACGATGCGATCTCGACCGACAAGCGCAACCCGCGCCTGAACGCCAATGGCCTGATCTACGGATCGTCGGAAGAGAGCTCCGACCTCGTGCCGACGCTCGACCCCGTGAAGAACATCGCCGGCACCATCAAGCATCCCTATCTCGATCCCAAGACGCCGTCGTCGACCGATGCGCCGCGCGGGCCGTCGGCCTATTGGGGCGACGAGCCGATCTGGGATGGCCATACCAGCATCCACAACGTGATGATGGACGAGCAGGGCAAGGTCTGGTTCACCGCGCGCCTGCGTCCGCCGGCCAATCCCGATTACTGCAAGCAGGGCTCGGATCTGCCATCGGCGAAGGTGGCGCCGCAGGCGACTTCGCTGCGGCAGTTGTCGCGCTTCGATCCTGCGACGGGCAAGTGGGACCTGATCAACACCTGCTTCACCACCCATCACCTGTATTTCGATGACGACGCCAACCAGACGCTGTGGACCAGCTCCGGCGGTCCCGGGCTCGGCGGCGGTCTGGTCGGCTGGCTCAACACCAAGCAGTACCGCGAGGGCCTGGACGACGTGAAATCGCAGGGCTGGACGCCGCTGATCATCGACACCAACGGCAATGGCAAGCGCGATGCCTATGTCGAGCACAAGGATCCCGTCGATCCGTCCAAGGACAAGCGCATCGCGGCGTCGTTCTACGGCATCATGCCGAGCCCGGTGGATGACACGATCTGGGGCCAGGCGATGGATCGCGGTTTCTCCCGCATCGATCAGCCCGGTTACATCGTGCGCGTGATGCCCGGGCCCGATCCGGCGAACACCGCGCTGGCGGAGGTGTATCAGCCGCCGGAGGGGACGTTCGGTCCGCGCGGTCTCGACATCGGCCTCGACGGCGTGGTGTGGACGGTGCTGTCCAGCGGTCATCTCGCAAGCTTCGACCGCAAGCTCTGCAAGGGGCCGCTGAATGGACCCACGACCGCCGACGGCAAGCAATGCCCGGAGGGATGGAAGACCTGGCGCATGCCGGGACCCCAGTTCAAGGGCCTCGATGCCAGCGGCAGCGCCAACCACGCCTATTATGTCTGGGTGGACCGCTACAACACGTTCGGCCTCGGCGCCAACGTGCCGATCGCAAGCGCCAACGGCAGCGAGTCGCTGCTGGCCCTCGTCAACGGCGAGCTGGTGAACCTGCGCAATCCCTATCCGCTCGGCTTCTTCACCAAGAATGTCGACGGCCGGATCGACGATCCCAATACCGGCTGGAAGGGCCGCGGCCTGTGGAGCACGACGGGAACACGCGCCAGCTTCCATGGGGAGGGCGGCAAGGAATCCTCGCCTAAAGTCTATAAGGTGCAGATGCGGCCCGATCCATTGGCCCATTGAGTGTTTGGCCCTATGAATAGCTCCGCAGGAAACGAATGCCCAAGCCAGGGAATATGACGATGACCAAGACCTCACGACGAGACCTCCTCACCGCCGCAGCCGCGATGACCGCGGCGGGCATCGCCGAAGCAACGCCGGCTGCCGCGCAAGGCGCACCGAAGCCGATCTTCGCGGTGCCGATGGTCGCCATTCCGATCGTCGGCGAGACCCAGGTGTTCCAGGTCCGCCGCATCTACTGCATCGGGCGCAACTACGCTGCGCACGCGATCGAGCGGGGTTCGGACCCGAACCGCGAGCCGCCGTTCTTCTTCCAGAAGCCGACGGATGCGATCCAGAACGTGGCGATCGGCGAGGTCGCCGACCATCCCTATCCGTCGCTGACCAAGAACTACCATCACGAGGTCGAGCTGGTGGCCGCGCTGAAATCCGGCGGCACCAACATCCCGGCCGACAAGGCGCTCGACCATGTCTATGGCTACGCGCTCGGCCTCGATATGACCCGGCGCGATCTCCAGAACGGCATGGCCGCGGAGAAGAAGCCATGGGAGATCGGCAAGAGTTTTGATCATGCCGCCGTGCTCGGCCCGATTCATCCGGCGAGCAAGACCGGCCATTTCGAGAAGGGCGCCATTTCGCTCGCGATCAACGGCACGGTGAAGCAGAACTCGGATCTCAGCAAGATGATCTGGAGTGTCGCCGAGCAGATCGCGAAGCTGTCGGAGGCGTTCGAGCTGAAGGCCGGTGACATCATCTATTCCGGCACGCCGGAGAATGTCGGGCCGGTGGTGAAGGGCGACGTGCTCTTGTGCAAGCTCGAGGGCCTGCCGGACATGTCGATCAAGATCGTCTGACGGTGCTTCTTCGCCTCTCCCCGCTCGCGGGGAGAGGCCGGATTGCATCGCAGATGCAATCCGGGTGAGGGGGAGTCTCCGCGAATCCAACTGTCACCGTCCCCGCGGAGACTCCCCCTCACCCCAACCCTCTCCCCGCAAGCGGGGCGAGGGGGTGCACTGCCGGCGTTGCTAATGGCTCGTCCAACTTTGGAGGCTGAGATGCTGCGGCAAGGTTTGACTGCTGCGTTAGGCTTTGTCTTCCTCGCGACCGCTGCCTTTGATGCGAAAGCCGAAGGCCCCACCGACGTCGCACCCACGGGCACACTCCGCGTGGCCGTCGCCGTCGGCCCCGCCGCCTCCGCGTTCTGGACCACGCGCGATCCTTCGAGCGGCAAGCCGCGCGGTGTCACCGTCGAGCTCGCCAAGGCCGCCGCCGATAGGCTGCACGTGCCGCTCCAACTCGTCGAATACCAGAGCTCCGACGAGATCGCGGCGGCGAGCAGCAAGGACGTCTGGGATCTCTCCTTCATGCCGGCGGACGTCAAGCGCGAGGCGTTCGTCGATCAGGGTCCGGCCTATGTCGCCTACATGAGCGGCTATCTCGTGCGCGCCGGTTCGGACATTCGCACCGTTGCGGATGTCGATCGTGTCGGCATGCGGGTCGGCTGCATCGAGGGGACGTCGACGTCGCGCACGGTCGAGAAGTCGATCAAGCAGGCGAAGCTGACGAAATTCGCCAAGCCGGAAGAGGCGGCCGCCTTGATTGGCAAGGGCGAGCTCGATGCGCTCGCGATGGGCATGGGGGCCCTGGAGGATCTCTCGCGAAAACTGCCGGGAACGAAGGTGTTGGACGAGGTGATCCAGTCGACCGGCGTGGTCGTTGTCGTGCCCAAGGGCAAGGCCGCGGCGAAGGTCTGGGCGGCGCATTTCCTCGATGAAGCCAAGGCGGATGGAACGGTGCGCCGCGCACTCGACGGCAACGGGTTCACCCGCGACAAGGTCGCGCCGTAGTTGCGCTATCGGCGTCCGGCTTGCCCTTGAATTGCCGGAGTTCCCGGCGCGATTGCCCCGTGTTGGGCAACGGACAAACGTCCTGCGGCCATATTTCAGTAAGAAGTGATCTCCCGAGAGGGAGGCGCTCCGATGAACAAAGCTCTGATCACTGCCGTCGTGCTGCTCGCGGGCGTGCCTGCGAGCGCTGCCGCACAGGAGCGTGCCGGCGCTGCGGCAATCGGAGCCGTATCAGGCGCCGTGGTGCTTGGGCCGATCGGCGCCGTCGCCGGCGCGGCGATCGGTTATACCGCCGGACCTGCAATCGCCCGGTCCTGGGGCGTGAGAGATTCGCGCTCGGCGCGACAGCGGCCGCCGCCGCGTCGCGAGGCCAATCGCACGGCTGGCGCCCCGCCGCGCACACGCCAGGCGATGGATGCCAACGGCCAGATGAGAGCCGCCAGCAATCCGCCGGTGCAAGCCGCGCCGGCGCCGCAGCCGGTTCAAGAGGCTCCCGCCGCGCCCGTGCAGACGTCGGCGCCGCCTGCTCAGGGATTCGAATAAGGCCAGGCCTTCACCTCTCCCCGCTTGCGGGGAGAGGTCGAATTCGATCGCAGATCGAATTCGGGTGAGGGGGTACAGGTCTCTCGGCGATCTCGCCTGTGGAGAGAGGCCCCTCACCCCAACCCTCTCCCCGTAAGAACGGGGCGAGGGGGCGCACCGCTGACGCGGTCGCAGTTTGACTCAATTCAAAGAACCTAGGCCGCGGTGGTCTTCGGCCGCAGCCGGTCGACCGTCCGCGCGATCAGCGCGGCCACGTCCGGCACCTTCGGGCCGATGCGAAACTCCGGTCCCGCAACGACGACCGACAGCCTGCGGTCGCCGATCGGCAGCGGGATCGCGGCGCCAGCGAGATCGCGGCTGTAATCCGCAAAGCTCTGGCAATAGCCGCGTGAGATCGAGTTGCGCAACTCGGTCTCGACGGCCTCGATGCTGATCGGCGTCGAGGGGCCGTATTGCTTGAACTCGATCTTGCGATAGACGCTATCGCGCTCTTCCTGCGAATATTGCAGCAGCAGCGCGCGGCCGCTTGCGGTGGCGTGGATCGGCACGCGATGGCCGATGGTCGCGAAATAGCGGATCGCGGCCTTGGACTCGACGACGTCGATGAACACCGCCATCACGCCGGCCGGCGCCACGATGGACGCGGTCTCGCCGGTCTCCGCCGAGAGATCGGAGATCAACTGATGCGTCCACGACGGCAGCGGCTCGACCTCCGAGATCATCCGCGCCATGGCGAGCCACCGCGGCGTCGGATAGAAGCCGGCGCGCGGCCGCGGCTCGTAGAGATAGCCCTTCTCCGACAGCGTCGCGAGCAGGTTGAAGGTCGACGAGCGCGGCCAGCCGAAATGATCGGCGATCTCGGCAAGCGTCGCCGGCTTCTTCACTTGCGCGAAGAACTCCATGATCTCCAGGACGTTTGCGGCTTGGCGAACGATCATGGCGAGGCTTGCAATCCTTTAACTCTGGCCGAGAATCTTCTTCGCGGCGCGAAGATGTGGCTTGTCGATCATCTGGCCGTCGAGTCGCAACGTGCCGGAATTCGGATTGCTCGCGAACGCCGCGATCACCTTCTCCGCCCATGCGCGCTCGGCGTCGGTCGGTGCGAATGCCGCGTTGACGATATCGACATGCTTGGGATGGATCAGCGCCTTCGCCGAAAACCCGTCGCGCCGCGCCGCGCGCGTTTCCGCTTCGAGACCTGCGAGGTTGTCGATGTCGGTGTAGACGGTGTCGATCGGCGCGACCTCGGCCGCGGCCGCCGCCATCAGGCAGAGATCGCGCGCGAGGCGGTAGGGGCTGTGGAACACGCCGCCGCTCGCTTTCTCGGTGGCGCCGAGCGAGGCCGAGAGATCCTCCGCGCCCCACATCAGGCCGGCAAGACGAGGCGAGCAGCCCTTGTAGCTGCCAAGACCGAAGATCGAGCTTGCGGTCTCCGTCGCGACGCAGACGATGCGGGTCGCGCCGACCGCGATACCGGACGCGGCTTCAAGGGCCTCGAGCCAGGTCGCGACCTGCCGCACGTCGTCGCCGCCCTGCGATTTCGGCAGCACGATGCCGTCGGGCCGGCCCGGCATCACCGCGGCGAGATCAGCCAGCGTCATGCCGGTGTCGAGCGCGTTGACGCGGACATAGAGCTGGTGCAAGCCGGCACGGCTCTTCAGCATCGCCAGCGTCAGCCCGCGTGCTTCCGGCTTCTTGTCGGTGACGACGGAATCCTCGAGATCGATGATCAGCGCGTCGGCCTTGCCTTCGCTCGCCTTCTCGAATTTGCGCGGGGAATCGCCCGGCACGAACAGCATCGAACGCATCAGACCGGCCTCTTGTGCATCATCGCCATGCGGCGGCATTTGCCGACGATCTCGTCGTTCTGGTTCAGAGCGTGGTGCTCGAACTCGACGATGCCCGCTTTGGGGCGCGATTTGGATTCCCTCAACGAAAGCACCTTCGTCGTCGCCCGCAAGGTGTCGCCATGGAAGACCGGTTTCGGAAAGGTGACGTCGGTCATGCCGAGATTGGCGACGGTTGTGCCCATGGTCGTATCATAGACCGTCATGCCGATCATGATGCCGAGGGTGTAAAGGCTGTTGAAAATGCGCTGGCCGAACTCGGTCTTTTCGGAGAAATGCGCGTCGATATGCAGCGGCTGCGGGTTCAGCGTCAGCAGGCTGAACATGGTGTTGTCCATCTCCGTGACGGTCCGGGTCAGCGGATGCCTGAACTCCTGGCCTACGGAAAAGTCTTCGAAATAAAGTCCGGCCATCGCGGTTTCCTCCCTGTGTGTCTTGCGATTTGGCCCGCGCTGCGGCTTAAGGCGGCGCGGCCAGGTGAACTGCTTTTTGCTCTGCGAGCTGCTCGATCTCTTCAGTCGAGAGACCGGCCTCGCGCAAAATGTCGCGGCCGTGCTGGCCGAGCGTCGGGGCGGGACCCGCGGCTTCCGGCTGGGTCACGCTCCAGGTCGAGGGCACGCGCATCTGGCGGATGCGCCCTTCGACGGGATGCTCAACCGTTTGGAAGAAGCCGGTCGCCTTGAGGTGCGGATCGTCCAGGATCGTCTCCAGCGTGTGCATCGGCATCACCGGAATGTCGGCGCGCTCCAGGAGCTCGCGCCACTCCGCCGTGGGGCGCGTCGCGAAGATCTGTCCGATTTCCTCGTAGATCTCGTCGATATGTTTCGTGCGCGCGGCGTGGTTGGCGAAGCGCGGCTGCTCCAGGAAGTGCGGCTGCCCGATCGCCTCGAAGAAGCTGCGCCAGTGCTTGTCGTTGTAGATGAGGACGCAGAGATAGCCGTCGCTGGTCTTGTAGGGCTTTCGGTAGCGCGAGAGCAGGCGAGCATACCCGCCATGGTCGAGCGGGGGATCGTAGGTGAGGCCGCCCAAATGATCGACCAGCACGAACTCGGCCATGGATTCGAACATCGGCACGTCGATGCGCTGGCCGACACCCGTGCGCTGCTGGTGCATCAGCCCGCCCATGATCGCATTCACCATCATCAACCCGACGATGCGGTCGGCGATGGTGACGGGCACGTAGCGCGGCGTACCGTCGCCGGCGGCAGCGAGCAGCGTCGGAATGGTGGCGGCGCCCTGGATCAGATCGTCATAGGCGGGCTTTGCGGCATAGGGGCCGGACTGGCCGTAGCCGAACGCACCGACATAGACCAGCGACGGATTGATCTCGCGAAGCGTCTCGTAGTCGAGGCCGAGCCGCGCCATCGCCTGCGGGCGCACATTGTAGACCAGCGCGTTGGCGCGCTTGGCCAGAAGCAGCAGCGTGTCGCGGCCTTCCTTCTTCTTCAGATCGAGCACGATGCTGCGCTTGCCGCGATTGGCGTTGTGGAACATCCCGCCCATGCCGGGCGTGCGGCCGGGACCGATCTGGCGGACGATGTCCCCTTCCGGGCTTTCGACCTTGATGACGTCGGCGCCCATGTCCGCGAGCACCTGGGTGCCGTAGGGGCCCATCAGCACCGAGGTCAGGTCGAGAATGGTGAAGCCGGCGAGCGGTCCCATGGGGCCTCGTGAGATGAATTCATATACGTGGAGTTAGAGTTCATAAAACGCTGGTGTCAATTCAGCGAAGTCGGCCTGGCGTGCATAGCGCCATGCGCAGTTCATATACTTGACAGATAAATTCACATATATGTACATTTTCCTCAAGCAAGAAATGGAGCGAGGGCCGGACGGTGCTGCAGCAAGCCGCTGCCGCCTTCGGCGTGGGGACGCGTTAGGGAGAACCAAATGAAGAAGAATCTGGCCTGGGCTGCCGCCGCGCTCGCGCTTTCGCTGCCGGTCTCGACGCTTCAGGCACACGCGCTCGAGCTGAAGGTCGCCGACAGCTTTCCCGCTGGCCATTACCTCGTCCGCCTGCTGCTCAAGCCCTGGATGGACGACGTCACCAAGCGCACCAACGGCGCGGTGACCTTCACCTATTATCCCAACCAGCAGATCGGCAAGGCAGCCGACATGCTGCGCCTGACGCAATCCGGCGTGGTCGACATCGGCTACATCGGGCCGTCCTACGTGTCCGACAAGATGCCGCTGTCGGAAGTCGCGCAATTGCCGGGCGCATTCGCGACCAGCTGCCAGGGCACGCTCGCCTACTGGAAGACCGCGCGCGAAGGCATCCTGGCCAAGCAGGAATACGCACCGAACAAGATCAAGCTGCTGATGGCCGTGGTGCTGCCGCCCTATCAGGTGTGGACCGTCAAGTCGAAGGTGGAAACCACCAAGGACATGCAGGGCCTCAAGCTGCGCACCACCGGCGGCGCGCAGGATCTGACGCTGCGGGCGCTCAATGCCGTGCCGGTGCGCATGGCCGCGCCCGACGCCTATGAGTCTCTGTCGCGCGGCACCATGGACGGCCTGCTGTTCCCGCTCGACAGCGTCGTCTCCTACGGCCTCGACAAGCTGGTCAAGCACGCGACCGAAGGCGTCAGCTTCGGCAGCTTCATCGTCGCCTATTCCATCAACCAGTCGGTCTGGAACAAGCTGCCCGACGACGTGAAGAAGGCGATGGACGAGGCTTCGGAAGCGATCACGCCGAAAGCGTGCGCCGACGTCGACAAGGAAGGCGAAGTCACCAAGAAGCAGATGCAGGATGAAGGCGTCAGCTTCGATCCGCTGCCGGAAGCGACGCGCGCCGAGATCAAGGACAAGCTCAAGGGCGTCGGCAAGGAATGGGCGAGCGGGCTCGACAGCCGTGGCAAGCAGGCATCCGCCGCGCTGAAGGAGTTCGAGGACCTGCTCGCCTCCGGCGGCACGAAGTAATCCGACAGCAACGAGGGAGGCGCGAGAGGTGATCAAGCGGGCAGGAGATGTGCTCGGCGCGCTGGAGCGCGCGCTGACGGTGATCGCGGTGGTGTTCCTGTTCGCGATCATGCTGCTGGTGGTGACCGACGTGTTCATGCGCTACGCGCTGAACAGTCCGTTCGCCTTCACCTATGACCTGATCGGGCTCTATCTGCTGGCCGGCGTGTTCTTCTTCACGCTGTCGGACGGCCTGCGCGAGCATGCGCATGTCGGCGTCGACATCCTGCTGTCGCGCTTCTCGCCGGCGGGCCGGCGGCTGTCGGAGATCGTCACCGCGCTTGCGGGCCTGTTCGTGTTCGTCCTGATCTGCAAGGTCGGGTTCGAGCGCGCGCTGGAGAATTACGAGCAGCACGACGTGCTGGCCGGTGCGATTGCCTGGCCGACCTGGATATCGGCGGCGCTGGTGCCGTTCGGCTGCGGCGTGCTGGTGCTGCGGCTGGCGCTGCAGCTCGTCGGCAACGTGCTGAGCCTCGTCAGCGGCCGCGACCTCTATCCGCTGCCGCCGGTGACCGGCGTCGGCGAAGCGCGATCCTTCGAGTAACGGGCGATATCCATGACACCTTTCATCGTTCTCGCCCTGCTGTTCGGCCTGCTGGCTCTCGGCACACCCGTCGGCTTCGCCATGGCCTTTGCCGGCTCGGTCGGCCTCGTCATGGTCGGCGGCTGGTCCACGCTGTTCGGCATCCTGCAAACCGCGCCGCTCTCGACCGTCTCGTCCTACGAATTGATCACCATCCCGATGTTCCTGCTGATGGCGGACCTCGTGCTGCTGTCGGGCGTTGCGGACGATCTGTTCAAGACCGCCTCGGCCTGGGTCGGTCGCATTCCCGGCGGTCTCGGCATGGCGACCGCGCTGGCCGGTGCCGGCTTCGGCGCGATCTGCGGCACCTCGACGGCCTCGGCCGCGACGCTGTCCTCGACCAGCCTGCCCGCGATGATCCGCCAGGGCTACGAGCCGAAGATGGCCGCCGGCGTCGTCGCGATCTCGGGCACGCTGTCGATGCTGCTGCCGACCAGCGTCGCGCTGGTCATCTTCGGCCTGCTGGCCGAGGTGAACATCGGCAAGCTCCTGATCAGCGGCATCATCCCGGCGATCCTCGTCACCATCACCATCATGGCCACGATTTATTTCCTGGTCTGGCAGGATCCTGCGCGCGCACCCGCCGCGAAGTCGGTGCCGTGGCGCGAAAAGTTTGCGCTGCTGTGGCAGGTCTCGCCGATGGTGGTGCTGTTCTCGATCGTGACGGGCACGATCTATCTCGGCGTCGCCACGCCGACAGAGGCGTCGGCCTTCGGCGCATTCGGCGCGTTTCTGCTCGCGATCGTCAAGGGCAAGATCACGCCGTCATCGCTCTACAGGACGCTGCTGCGCGCCAGCCACGGCACCTGCATGATCATCATGATCCTGGTCGGGGCCTCGATCTTCGGCTATTTCTTCACGCTCACCCACGTGACCCAGGATCTCGTCGCCTGGATCGGCAGCTTGCCGACCTCGCGCTGGGTGATCATCACGCTGATCCTGTGCGGCTATATCGTGCTCGGCTCCTTCATGGACCAAATCGCGATCCTGGTTCTGACCGTGCCGATCGTGCTGCCGCTGATCAAGACGCTCGGCTTCGATCCGATCTGGTTCGGGGTCATCAAGATCGTCACCGCCGAGGTCGGCATGATCACGCCGCCGGTCGGGCTGAACTGCTTCATCGTCGCCCGCTACGCCAAGCGGCCGGTCGCGGAAGTCTTCCACGGCACCTTCCCGCACTTCATCGCGCACCTGATTGCGATCGCGATTCTGGTGGCGTTTCCGTCTATCATCCTCTGGCTGCCCTCGCAGATGGGGCGCTAGGATCGGAGCCCGGCTCCCAATAAGGAGAACAAGAACATGGATTTCGCGCTTACCGATCAGCAGGAAGCCATTCGCGATGCCATCGCCAAGATCTGCGAGGGCTTTCCCGATGCCTATTGGCTGAAGAAGGACCACGACGGCGGCTTCCCGCACGACTTCCACAAGGCGCTGGCCGATGCCGGCTGGCTCGGCATCTGTGTGCCGGAGGAATATGGCGGCTCGGGGCTCGGCATTACCGAAGCCGCGATCATGATGCGCACGATCGCGGAGTCCGGCGCCGGCATGTCCGGCGCCTCCGCGGTGCACATCAACGTGTTCGGCCTCAACCCCGTCGTCGTGTTCGGCACCGAGGAGCAGCGCAAGCGCATGCTGCCGCCGATGGTCGAGGGCCGCGAGAAGGCCTGCTTCGCCGTCACCGAGCCCAACACCGGCCTCAACACCACGCAGCTCAAGACCCGCGCCGTCGCGAAGAACGACCGCTACATCGTCAACGGCCAGAAGGTCTGGATCTCGACCGCGCAGGTCGCGCACAAGATCCTGCTGCTGGCGCGCACCACGCCGCTGGAAGAGGTGCGCTCGCCGACTCATGGCCTCAGCCTGTTCTACACGGACTTCGACCGTAAGAAGATCAAGGTCCACGAGATCGAGAAGATGGGCCGCAAGATCGTCGATTCCAACGAGCTGTTCTTCGAGGATTTTGAAATCCCGATGGAGGACCGGATCGGCGAGGAAGGCAAGGGCTTCCAGTACATCCTTGAGGGCATGAACCCGGAGCGCATTCTGATCGCGGCGGAAGCCGTCGGCCTCGGCAAGCTCGCGCTGTCGCGGGCGACCGAATATGCCAAGACACGCACGGTGTTCAATCGCCCGATCGGCAAGAATCAAGGCATCCAGCATCCGCTCGCGGTGAACTGGGTCGAGCTCGAGGCGGCCTGGCTGATGGTGATGCAGGCGGCCTGGCAGTACGACAAGGGCCTGCCCTGCGGCGCCGGCGCGAACGCCGCGAAATATTTCGCGGGCGAAGCCGGGTATCATGCCTGCGAGCAGGCGGTGATGACCCATGGCGGCTTCGGCTATGCCAAGGAATTCCACGTCGAGCGCTATTTGCGCGAAGTGCTGATCCCGCGCATCGCGCCGGTCAGCCCGCAGCTCGCGCTCAGTTTCATCGCGGAAAAGGTGCTCGGGCTCGCCAAGTCGTACTAGGCTGCGCGGAGGATCGTCATGAACCTCGCTCATCATCTCCTGCGTGCTGCCAAGGCCGACGCTTCAGCTCCGGCGCTGCTCAAGGGTCTGACGCCGGTTGCCGACTACGGCCGGCTAGCCACGACGGTGGCGTCGCTTGCTGCATCGCTGCAGCAACGCTTCGGCCTCGCCAGAGGCGACCGTGTCGCGCTGCTGATGAAGAACGTGCCCGACTACGTCGCCTGCCTCTATGCCTGCTGGCACGCGGGCCTCGTCGCCGTCCCCATCAACGCAAAACTTCATCCGCGCGAGGTCGCGTTCATTCTCGACAATTCGGGCGCCGCCGTCGTCTTCGTGACCGGGGACATGGCGGGCGTCGCGTCGGAAGCTCTGGCGCTGGGCACGACCCTGCCGCGCATCGTCGAGATCAGCTCGGCCGAGCATCGCCGCATGGAGCAGGCGGACGGCATCGCGATCGCCGATGTCGCGATCACCGATCCCGCCTGGATCTTCTACACCAGCGGCACTACCGGCCGGCCCAAGGGCGCGGTGCTGAGCCATCGTAACCTGCTGGCGATGTCGCTGAACTATCTCGCCGAGATCAACCCGATCCTGCCGGGCGAGGCGCTGCTGCACGCAGCTCCGATGTCGCACGGCTCCGGCCTTTATATGGTGCCGCATGTGTTTGGAATGGGCGCGCAGATCATTCCCGAAAGCGGCCGCTTCGAGCCCGACGAGATTCTCGAGCTGACGGCGAAGCGCGACAACATCTCCTTCTTCGCTGCGCCGACCATGGTGCGGCGCCTGACGGTCGCGGCGGAAGCTGCGGGCGCGACCGCGCCGGGGCTGAAGACCATCATCTATGGCGGCGGTCCGATGTATGTTGCCGACTGCAAGGCGGCGCTTGCCGTGTTCGGGCCGAAGCTGGCGCAAATCTATGGTCAGGGCGAGACGCCGATGACCATCACTTACTTGCCGAAGTCGATGCATGCCGACGCCGGCCATCCGCGTCATGAGGAACGCCTTGCCTCCGTCGGCATCGCGCAGGGCGTGGTGCAGGTCCGCACCGTGGATGAGGCGGGGCAGGATGTTGCGCCCGGCGAGGTCGGCGAGATCATCGTGCGCGGCGACACCGTCATGTCCGGCTACTGGCAGAACCCGGACGCCACCGCGAACACGCTGCGCGACGGCTGGCTCTACACCGGCGACATGGGTGCCTTCGATGCCGACGGCTTTCTCACGCTCAAGGACCGTTCCAAGGACGTCATCATCTCCGGCGGCACCAACATCTATCCGCGCGAGGTCGAGGAGGTGCTGCTGCGGCACGAGGCCGTCGCCGAAGTCTCAGTGATCGGCCGGCCGCATCCGGAATGGGGCGAGGAGGTCGTGGCCATCGTGGTTGCCGCCGACGGCAGGACGGTCACACGAGACGAACTCGACCAGATATGCAACGCCTGGATCGCCCGTTTCAAGCGGCCCAAGCACTATTACCTCACCGGCGAATTGCCCAAAAACAGCTATGGCAAGATCGTGAAGACGGAGCTACGCACGCTGCTCGGCGAGGCTTCCGCCCGTCTCACGCCGATCGGCTGAGGTCGCGATGTCGGAAAGCGTACTGCCGATCGACTTTGCCGGCCTGATCCGTGAAGGCGATCTCGTGGTGTGCGGGCAGGCGACGGCGGAGCCGCTCACCCTGACCGAAGCGCTGATGGCGCAGGCGGCGCAGCTTCCGCCCTTTCGCATGATGATCGGACCGGTGTTCTCGGAGACGTTTTCCGCGGCAAGCCCGAACGTGTCCTTCCAGAGCTATGGCGTGATCGGCACTACGCGACGGCTGGCCAGGGCCGGGCGGCTTGAGGTGATCCCGAGCAATTACAGCGCCTTCTGCGCCGACTTCGCCACGCGAAGGCATCAGGCCGATGTCGTCCTCGTGCAGCTTGCGCAGTCTGGCGGGCGTCTCAGCGCCAGCCTCTCCAACGATTATGTCAGCGATGCCGCTCGCGGCGCGCGCCTTGTCATCGCGGAGATCAATCCCGAGGCCCCTTTTACCTTCGGCGCGGAGTGGCCAGAGGACGTGCCGATCCACCGGCGCGTGACGGCGCGCCGTCCGCCGGTCGAATTGGCATCGACATCGCTCGACGACACGTCCCGGCGGATCGCGTCCCATGCCGCGAGCCTGATCGCCGACGGCAGCACGCTGCAGTTCGGCGTCGGCCGTATCCCCGACGCGATCCTGTCCTCGCTGTCCCACGCGCGCAATCTCGGCATCCATTCCGGCCTGATCAACGACGCCGTCGTCGACCTGATCGAGCGCGGCGCGGTGACGAATGCGGAGAAGGGGATCGATGCCGGGATCGCCGTCACCAACCAGGTGATCGGCACGCAGCGGCTCTATCGCTTCGTGCATGAAAACAAGGCGGTCGCAGTGCGGCCGACGTCCTACACGCATGGCCAGGGCACTCTGGCGCAGATCAACCGGCTGGTTGCGATCAACTCGGCGCTTCAGGTCGGGCTCGACGGCAGCGTCAATTCCGAGACGCTCAATGGCATTGCGATCGGCGCGATCGGCGGCCAGCTCGATTTCGTGCGCGGCGCCAATGCGTCACGCGGGGGCAGGGCGATCATCGCGCTGCCGGCGACGGCGTCGGACGGGAGCAGCCGAATCGTCGCCAATGTCGAGACCGTGACGACGCCTCGTGCCGACGTCGACGCCATTGTCACGGAGTGGGGTATCGCCGAGCTGCGCGGCTGCGGCCTCGCAGAGCGTGCGCGCCGCCTGATCGCGATCGCGGCGCCCGAGCATCGCGACGCGCTGTCGGCGCAGATCCGCAAACCCGCCGGCTAGCTCAGTTCATCATCGCGAGCGTCGGACGCTGGCTCTCGCCGGATCCGATAATGCCGGGGATATCGGCCGCTTCGCCGGCAATCATGTGCGACATTCCCCAGAACAAATGCGCGAGTCGGGAGAACACCAGTCGCTCGCGCTCGGCAGGGACGGTGCCGTCGGGGATCGTCACGGTCTCGAGGCCAACGACTTTCTTGAAATCCGGCCAGATCGTCATCGACTGCGCGATCACGGAATAGCAGCGCGGATCCTCGTCGCTCTCGTCGGGCGCCGGCGGCAGGCTCGGATATTGCGTCGGCGCGGCGTAGAATCTGTAGGCGCCGTAGCCAAGCTGGAGCAGGAGCTTTTCGGGGACGGCGACGTCGGCGGCAAAGGACACCAGCCGCGCCTCGCTCAGCACGTCCGCTTCGATGGCGCTGAGGTCCGATGCGCGAAGCGCCGAGCAGAAGGCGAGGTCGCGATTGTGCTCACGGAGCAGATTGGCGAGCGGCTGCTGCTGTTGCACGGTGTCGGTGAGCAGGATGATGGTCTTGAGCATCGGTTGATATCCGTCAGAGGAAAAGGTGCCGGGCGGTCATGACCGCCTGGTCGGACGCATGGGCAGCGAAGAAATCGTTGGCGATGCGCTGGCCCGGTGCGATCTCCAGGATGCGGTGGCGCGCGAGAGCGGCGGCCTCGCGCGCGGTGCCGATGTCGTCCTGCCAGGCGCAGAGCGACAGCTCCAGCCGGTCGTAGCCGCCGCAATCGGCGGCATAGGCGCCGGTCACGGCTTCCACGGTCGCGGCCACCGCACCGGCGTCGCTTGCCGCGACGTCGCGCAGGATCACGGCGATGCCGTTGCCGGTCTCGGCCTTCGAAGTCATCACCATGAAGGCATCGCGGGCGCCGGTGCGTCCGGCGCGACGTGCCGTGCGGGCAATGCCGGCAAAGCCGGGATCGGGACCGAGATCCAGCGTCGTGGTCTGCCGGTCGTGCAGGATCGTGGCGCGCATCGCGCCGAGATCGCCCTTGAACGAATGATAGGAGCGGGGCAGCCACACGGTATCGAGCGGCACCTGTGACGAGGTCAAGCTCCACGCCTGATCGAGCAGATAGCCCTCCCAGATCGCGGGATAGGATGCGGCGAGCTGCTGCCAGGCGCGCAGCAGCATTTCGGCGCGCGCGGTGCGGCCGAGATAAAGCACGCGCGCCGACATCTCCCAGCGATTCCACTTGTGCAGGGACACGTCGCAGCCGAGGAAGGACGGCAGCAGCGGCGCCTCGCGCAAGCTCGCGTCCACTTCGACGAACAGCAGCGGCTCGCGATATTTGTTCCACATCCGCAACATGAACTCCGCCTTCTCGAAGCAGAGCATGCGGTCGCCGATCTGGGTGTCGATCGGCTCGATATGACAGGCGAGGTCGAAGCGTTCGAGCGAGTGCCGCAGCGCGAATGCCGCGGTCGCATCGGCTCCGCGCGGATAGCAGGAGACGATCCGCGGGCGGGCGGTGGATGCATCGGCGGCGGTGAGGAATTTCGACCAGCCGATGCCGCCCCACCACATCTCGTGCGGGCCGTCGGCGCCGCAGGGGCCGACGGTGCCGAATTCGGTCAGTTTCGATTTCAGGAAATCGAAGCCGGGATTCTCGCTTGCGGGAATGACGACGGCACAGCCGGGATTGAGCGAGCGATAGAACAGCTCGGCGGCCGCCCCGCTCAGTGGCTCCCTAAAGATGATGACGCCGTTCCGCCGGCCCTCGCTGATGAGATCGAGGATCGGAGCGCCGTACTGGCCGACCAGCCATTCCAGGCGGCCGCGCTGGGCCGGGCCGAGCTTGATGCCGCCGGATCGCAGCAACAGATCGAGGTCTTCGTGCGTCTCGTCCGTCAAGTCCATGCCCCTTCGCGTCAACCCTGGACTTCAACGATCCGGGCGGCGCAATCAGGCGGACTATTTGGGGCTGGAGCCGAGCGGGGTGATCGCGACGGAATAGATCGCGATCTCCCGGGCCATCGAGGCGACCGGGATCAGCAGGCAGCCGTCCTCGCTTTCGCTGCGATAATGTTCCCCGTTCCGCTGCATGCGGGCAAAGACCAGGCTCTCGGCTGCAATGCCGATGACGTCCTGGCTGGCAGCGGCCTCACGGATCTCGCCGGCGGATTGCACGGTGACGCCATGCAGGAGGCCCTGGGCTGCGAATTTCGGCAGCGGAAGCGCCAGCATGGCGATTCCCATGGCGCGCGAGACCGGAATGCGCACGCGCAGCTCCCCGAGCCCGGTGCGGTGGATGGCGACCTGCTCCAGCACCGCCTCGCCATCGGCACGAAACAATCCGACCTGAACCGTGCCGTAAGGGCTTTCCTCGAAGACGTCGGCGGGCAGGCGGTTGGCGCCGAACAGCGCATAGAGATAGGCGTGGGACGGCGACGTTAGCGCGAAGCTGCCGGCGAGCCACATCGGCGGTCCGGCCGACGTGCAGGCGGCCGAGAGGCCGCGGGCGGTGATCTGATTGCGGACAAAATCGCGGTCGAGCATCGGCGCCAGCGCCTGCGTGCCGAGATTGACGTCGTGCTTGAGGTCGCCGAGCAGCGCCAGCTCGTCCTCGTCGGGCAGCAGCAGCAGGCGGGCCAGCGTCGCGGCGCTCCAGCGTGCAGCGACATCCGGTGCATCATAGGGCTGCAGGGACAAGTCCCGTGCGACGTCTCCGGCGCCTGCCGCGAAGGCGCGCGCGCCGGCCTGGATTTCGGCGGCCAGCGCGATCTGGCTGGCGGTGTGCGGGTTGATCTCGCGCAGGACCTCGCCGCCGTCATAGTCGAGCACCGAGCCATCTGCGGAACAGCAGGCCTGCTCCAGCAGCGCGACATTGCGCACCAGCATGCGCTTGGCGTGGGGCGTGATCACGAGATCTGAGATGAAGCCCGTCGCGCTGTCTTCCCCGGCGAGGTCGTGGAAGGAATCGTCGAGGGAGATGAGGTAGGCGCCGTGGAGGCGGATCGTGATCCCTTCCAGGTCGAAGACCCGCCGGAGCGCCTTCTGGACGCTGCCGGAATAGCCGAGGTCGGCGAGCACGAGATCGGTACAGTCATCGAAGCCCGGTATCGCGTCGCGCACATAGGCGAGCAGCCGCGCACGCAGGATCGCGGCGAGCGCGAGAAGCTCGCTGGTCTCTATCAATTCCGGCAGCGCCTCGGCGAGCGCCTCGCCGGTCACGATGCCGTCCGGCGATTTCGCGAAGAACGCCGCGACCTTCGGTGGCAGAACCTTGACTATGTCGCGGAAGGTCGGCGCGTCGAACTTCGCGATCTTCGGCAGGAATTCGAGCAGGGGCTGCAGCGTATCGGCCGAGGCCATCAGGCTGACGCGGCGGTTGATCTCGAGATACGCCGAGGTCGCGCCATGCAGATCCTGCCAGATCCGGTGCGACAGAAAGCCGTCGCGGCCGAGAAAGCCGAGCGCCACCCGCCGGCCGGGACCTGCGACCTGTTCGCAGCGCTCCGCGATGAAGGCGTCGAAGGCGGTCATGACAGGGCCGAGCACCATCGCACCCAGGTGGAAGGCGGGAGACTTCTCGGCGCTTCGTGCCGCCATCATGCGCCGCAACGTGCGCATGCCGTTGTCGAGCCGCGAGGGAACACCGGGACAGAGCAGCTCGAACAGCGAGGTTTCACCCTGCAGCTTTGAGGCCAGCTCGCGCGACGCCTGGGGATAGTAGCGTGGCCGGATGCCGTGACGTCGCGCTCCCCTGACGTCCGCGTGCTCGTTGTCGCCGATGTGGAAGGAGGCGTGCGCATCGACGCCCTGTTCGGCCAGGTACTTCGCGAACAGCGTTTCGCTCTTGCCGCTGCCATGGTCGCAGGAGGCGTAGAGGAAGTCCCAGACGAGGCCGGGGCTGCAGGCGCGCAGCAGCCGCGCCAGCCGGTGGGAATCCCAATAGGTGTCGGAGATGAATCCGACGCGACGGCCCGCGCGCTTCATGTCCTGATATTGCCGAAGCATGTCCGGATTGACGCGGCAGAGCTCGAACTCGGCCGCGAACTCCGATTCGACAAGGTCGCTCAGATCGCGGCGCGCCAGGCCGAACAGGTTGAACGGAAAGAACGAATAGATCTCCTCGATGCGAACTTCGACCGCGCCGCGCCTGTCCTTCGCGGCCCTGCGCGCGCGCCCTTCGGCCTGGATCCGATGCTGAACAAAACTAACGGAAATATTTGGACAAGTTCTTGAAATGCCCGAGAGCTCGTAAGTCCTTTCAAATACACCATCCGGCGTCGTGCAGGCGCGAAGCAGAAATGTATCGAAAACATCGAACGACCATGCGGAAACAATTTGAGCACGGCGCACCGCGCCGGTCGTTGCGATCGTCATGCTGCAATTCCCCGTCCACCATCACGATTAACGTGCGCATGCGGCCGTTCAGGCGCCGTGCGAGCGAAAAAAAATCACGCGCGATTCAAAATCGCATTCGTCGCGACTGACAGATTCAAAAAAATCGCTAGGTTCGAAAAAGGTGATTCGGAAAAAATTGCCGGGTGCGGAAGTCGTCCCGCGTTCATTCACACTCGGAAACAATCGCTGTGTCACGTGCGAAGTGCGTGTCGCGTTCGATCACCTAGTGCCGCGTAATGTCAGCGTTTTCTCCCCACTGCATCTGTTCAGGATGGATGATCCGCCATGGCGCGAGACGATGTGATGATTGCAATCGCGATGCGCGAGATGATCGCGCGATCGGCAATTATTGCCCGACACCCGGCAAAAACGACCGGCTAACATCTTGAAAAATAACAAAAATTCTTCGCCTGGATTGTTTTGGCGGCCCGTTCAACGCCTGGAAGCCGTGTGGCATGTGCGCCGCCGGCGTTGCGGGTTGGAGGTTGCGGGATGAGTTACGCTGCTGATGTCTGGGCTCCCGCCGAGGCGGAGATCGCGACGACGGCGCCGGTCGATGCGATCGTGCAGGTCGCGCCGTCGGTGCCGCTTGCGCCCGACTGCGCGCCCGATGCCGCCGATGTCGTCCTCGATGAAGACAGCGAACTTCTCGACAGGCTCGCCGCCGACGACGAGACAGCGTTCCGCATGCTGGTCGAGCGTCACATCGATCGCGCTTACGCCATTGCGCTCCGCATCGTCGGCAACGCGGCGGACGCCGAGGACGTGGTGCAGGACACCATGCTGAAGATCTGGAGCCATCGCGGCCGCTGGCAGCACGGCCGCGCCAAGTTCTCGACCTGGCTCTACCGCGTCATCTCCAACCGCTGCATCGACCTGCGCCGCAAGCCGCGCAACGAGAATGTCGAGACGGTGCCGGAAGTCGCCGACGGCCAGCCCGGCGCCGTCGAGATCATCGAGCGCAACGAGCTGAACGACATGCTGGAAGTGGCGATGCAGCGCCTGCCTGAGCAGCAGCGCATCGCGGTGATCTTCTCGTACCACGAGAACATGAGCAACGGCGAGATCGCGCAGGTGATGGGCACGACGGTCGCCGCAGTAGAGTCTCTGCTCAAGCGCGGCCGTCAGCAGCTGCGCCAGCTCCTGCGCAAGCACGAACGCGACATCCGCACCGCGTTTACCGATTGCTAACTATAAAATTTTCCCCGCACGAATTTTCGCGCCTGATCTCGCTGCGCTCCGCCGTTTGAGCGAACGGACGGGGCTGCGGTCCGCGTCGTCGTAAGTCGATTTCCACGATGCGGCACGCCATGCCCATCAGCACAGGAGCTTCCAATGCCCGCGATCAATACCAATACCGCCGCCAACGCCGCGGTCCGATACCTCAACATCAACTCCTCGCAGGAGACCAGCTCGCTCTCGAAGCTGTCGAGCGGCTCGCGCATCACCTCCGCCTCCGACGACGCCGCCGGCCTTGCGATCTCCACCCGCATTTCCTCGGACGTCACCACGCTGCAGCAGGCCGCGACCAACGCCTCGCAGGCGACCGCGATCCTGCAGACCGCCGACGGCGGCGCCTCGAACATCTCCGACATTCTCGCCCGCATGAAGTCGCTGGCCTCCGAATCCGCCTCGGGCACCACGACCGATTCCAGCCGCGCCTACATCAACTCGGAATTCACCCAGCTCACCAGCGAAATCGATTCGATCGCGAGCGGCACCCGCTACTCCAGCCAGAGCCTGCTCGACGGCTCCAGCGTGTTCGCCTCGGGCGTCTCGGTGCTGGTCGGCTCCTCCGGCTCGGACACCATCACGATCACGCTCACGAGCCTCACCGCGTCCTCGCTCGGCGTGTCCTCGCTGGACGTCAGCACGTTGTCGGATGCGACCTCGGCGCTGACCACGCTCGATACCGCGATCGATACGGTGTCCGCCGCCCGCGCCAGCATCGGTGCCCAGGAATCGCGCTTCAATTTCAGCGCCGATTCGATCTCGACCCAGACGCAGAACCTGCAGTCGGCGAATTCGGCGATCAAGGACGTCGACATCGCGGCCGAGCAGTCCAAGCTGTCGTCGGCGGAAGTGAAGACCCAGGCCGCCGTGTCGGCGCTGGCCGCGGCGAACCAGATGCCGCAATACCTGCTCAAGCTGCTGGGCTGATGTTGACCAAAGCGGGCCGGCATGACGCCGGCCCGCGTCCTGCCAGGGGATAGTCAGGCAAAGTGACCAGCGTCAGCAGCAGCACAAGTTCCGGTGTCAGCGTCACCACGAGCGGGACGACCAATTCGAGCAGCATCGACTGGTCGGCGCTGATCCAGGCCGCGGTCGACGCGAAGACCGCGCAGGCGGACACGATCTCGACCTCGATCACGAGCAACGAGGCCAAGATCTCGGCCTATCAGACGCTGCAGACCGATCTGCAGACGCTGTATTCGGGCCTGTCGTCGCTCTCGACCGCGGTGGTCAACTCGCTTTCCTCGAGCGCGTTCGCGACGCGCTCGGCGAGCATCAGCTCGACCGGCGACGTCAGCGCCTCCTCGGCGCTCTCCATGACGATCAAGAACGGGGCCGCGATCGGCGACCACACGCTGACGATCAGCCAGCTTGCCACCGCGCACAAGGTGTCCGGCACAGCGCAATCGAGCCAGACCGACGAGCTCGGTTATTCCGGAACGTTCTCCATCGGCCTTGCCGGCGGAACCACGTCCGACATCACCGTCACCGACACGATGTCGCTCCAGGACGTCGTCGATGCCATCAACGCCCAGACCTCGACGACCAATGTCCAGGCCTCCATCGTGCAGGTCTCCAGCACGTCGTACCAGATGGTGCTGACCGGCACCGAGGATGCGGCCGACATCACCTATTCCAGCACCTCCGGCGACGACATCATGAACGAGCTCGGCGTGACCGACAGCTCGGGGAGCTTCACGAACGTCATCCAGCAGGCGCAGTCGGCCGAGTTTTCGCTCGACGGCATCGCCATGACCCGCGACACCAACGACATCTCCGACGTCCTCAGCGGTGTCACCTTCAGCCTGCTCCAGGCGACGCCGGACGGAACCTCGCTGAACATCAGCATCGAGACCGACACCAGCCAGATCGAATCGGCGGTGGAGACGTTCGTCACCAACTACAACGCCTTCCGCGACGAGGTCGTCGCGCAGCAGGCGACCGCAACCGACGGCACGGCGGATTCGAGCGCGGTCCTGTTCGGCGACGGAACGATGCGCAACATCATGGACGCGCTCCAGAACGCCCTGAACAGCACCGTGGGCGGCATGACGATGGCCGATCTCGGCCTGTCCTTCAACGAGAAGAACGAGCTCGAGCTCGACACCTCGACGCTATCGGATATCCTGAGCACCAATCTCAGCGGCGTCACCAAGCTGCTGTCGGCGCAGACCACGACGTCGTCGAGCCAGCTCAGCGTCGTCAACACCGGGACGTCGCCGCAATCCTTCACCCTGGATCTGACCGTCGATTCCGACGGCAATCTCGCCTCGGCCTCGGTCGGTGGCGATTCCTCACTGTTCACGGTCAGCGGCGCCACGATCATCGGCGCCGCCGGATCGATCTATGCCGGCATGGCGTTCACCTATAGCGGCTCGACCTCGCAGTCGATCACGGTGACCTCGACCACGGGGATCGCATCGCAGATCTATCAGATCGCGAAGAACTCTTCGTCGTCATCCGGTGCGCTGCAGACGCAGATCACCAGCCTGACCAACCGCGACGACGACCTCCAGCAGAAGGTCGACGACATCAACAGCGCGGCCTCGACGTTGCAGTCGCAGCTCCAGACGCAATACGCGAAGTACCAGGCCGCGATCGAGAGCGCCAACAGCACGCTCAACTATCTCAAGGCCCTGCTCAATTCCAGCTCGAGTGATTGATGATGCATAATCCGATGGCGTACATGGCCAACCAGGCCTATCGGGGAACGGCGACGACCGTGCCGCCGCTCAAGGCGGTCTCGATGCTGCTCGGCGGCACGATCACGTTCCTGCAGAAGTCGCTGGCCGCCCAGGAGGCGCGGCGCTTCGAGGAGGGGCACGAGTACCTGATGAAGGCGACGGCGATCCTGCGCGGGCTCAGCCACAACCTCGATTTCGCCAAAGGCGGCGACGTGGCGGAGCATCTGTTCCAGACCTACAATGCGATGATCCTGGCAAGCCTCAAGGCTTACGGACGCCCGCACGCCCGCCAGAGTTTCGGCCGCATCATCGCCGGGTTGAGCGAGCTACGGGAGGCCTGGGAGTTCGTCGACACGACGGTGCGCGGCGGCAAGCCGGGGTCGGCCGATTCGGCCCGCAAGGGCTGAAGAAACTGGTCGTCGGCTACGCGGGGAGGGCAGGCCACCGGCCGCTCCGTTGCTTTCCGTAGTGCTGCGGGCGGTTTTGGCGCCCGAAGCCGTCGAAATCCGGTTTCCGCCGCGCCTGCAATGCTTTATGACGGGCCTGACCGAGGCGGGACCGGCGGGCGATGGACGTCACCGAGTTTGAGGAACTGATCGATCGGCTGGGCGAGGATCTCTCCCTCTGGCCCGACGATCGGCGCGTGCCCGCCGAAGAGCTGCTGGCGCGATCATCCGACGCGCAGGCCCTGCTGGACGAAGCGCGCGTCTTGCGCCAGGCACTTGCCGCCCCTCCGGTCCGCGCGCCCGCGGGTCTCGCCGACCGCATCGTCGCCGCCGCTGCACAGACGAAGAGCGACACCGCCGAGCCGCGCACCGAAGGCGAGACGGCGGGGAGCTGAGCGGCTCTTTCTCAGACATTCTGACGCTGTGCCTTCACCTCGCCCCGCTTGCGGGGAGAGGTCGAATTCGATCGTAGATCGAATTCGGGTGAGGGGGACTCTCCGCGAGCCCAACTGTTACTGCTCTCGCGGAGACTCCCCTCACCCCAACCCTCTCCCCGCAAGCGGGGAGAGGGAGCGCATCGCCGCTGCAGCGTTAATTCTACAGAACAACATCTCTCCACGCGGCAGATTTTGCCGTGTCGAAAGCGGTTTTCACGCGCGCGAATCCTCGCCTGAATCCGCGCGCCCACGCGTTTCATCAGCACACAAATTTCAAGCGCCGCGACCGCACACGCAGTCGCCGATCGCGCAGGAAAGCGGAGTTTCTGATGACCGTTTCGGCCGTGAGTTCAACGACGACCGCAAGCACGACGACGTCGTCGTCGAGCACGTCGTCCAGTTCGTCCCTGACGTCGAGCGACTTCCTGAGCCTGCTCGTCAGCGAGCTGCAGAACCAGGATCCGCTGAACGCGACCTCGACCACCGACTTCATCAATCAGCTCACCTCCTACGCCAACTTCACCCAGCAGCAGTCGATCAACTCCAACATGTCCTCGCTCGCGAGCTCGTTCTCGAGCCTCGTGACGCTCAACTCGGTGAACTATATCGGCCACACCGTCGAGGCGAAGACCGACACGTCGACCCTCAGCAACGGCTCGGCGACGTTCGGCTATTCGCTGTCCTCGGCCGCCTCGAACGTCTCGATCAGCATCTCGGATTCCTCCGGCAACGTCGTCTACACCGGCACCGGCACGGGCAATTCCGGCTCCAACAGCTTCACCTGGGACGGCAAGGACTCCAGCGGCAATCAGCTATCCGACGGCGGCAAGTACACCATCTCGGTGACCGCGACGGACAGCGCCGGCAACTCGGTCCTCAACTACACGACCGTCACCGGCACGGTGACCGGCATCGATACCTCGACGTCCACGCCGTCGCTGACGGTCAACGGCGTCGCGGTCAGCGCCGCCAACATCCTCGGCGTCACGTCCTGACCCTGCGGCCAGCTTTTCTCGGAGTTTCATCATGAGTCTCACCGGTGCATTGTCCTCGGCGATCTCCGCGCTCAGCGCGCAGAGCCAGTCCCTGTCGATGATCAGCGACAACATCGCCAACTCCGATACGACCGGCTACAAGACGACGTCGGCGATGTTCGACGCGCTCGTGACGGCGTCGAGCAACACCACCTCCTACGCATCGGGCGGCGTCACCGTCTCGGGCCGCTCCAACATCACACAGCAGGGCCTGCTCGCCGCGACCTCCAATGCGACGGACGTCGCGATCCAGGGCTCCGGCTTCTTCGTGGTGACCAGCGCCGCGACCGGCGGCATCACGTCCTATACCCGCAACGGCGCCTTCACGATCAACAACGCCGGCTATCTCGAGAACAACGGCAGCTACCTCGAGGGCTGGCGTACCGATGCGGACGGCAACGTCGTCGGCAGCGAGTCCGCGAGCAACCTTTCGGCCATCAACACGCAGATCGCCTCGACCAGCGGCAGCGCCACCACCAAGACCACGATCGCGGCCAATCTGCCGTCGGATGCCGCCACCGGCGACACCTATACCAGCTCGATGACGGTGTATGACTCTCTCGGTGCCGCAAATACGATGCAGATCACCTGGACCAAGACCGGCACCAACGCCTGGAGCGCGAGCTTCGCCAATCCGACCTCCAGCTCGGACACCACGACCGCGACGGGCACGGCCTCGGGCACGATCGACATCACCTTCAACAGCGACGGCTCTCTCGCCAGCACCAGCCCGGACCCGGCAACCGTCTCGATCACCGGCTGGACCGACGGCGCGGCCGACAGCACCGTCACCATGGCTCTCGGCACGGTCGGCGGCACCGATGGCCTGACGCAATATGCCTCCGGCGAGACGACGCCGGATGTCAACGTCACCAGCATCGATTCCGACGGCCTGTCCTACGGCAAGCTGTCGAGCATCTCGATCGGCAAGAACGGCGTGGTCGACGCCACCTATTCCAACGGCGAGACCATCGCGATCTACAAGATCGCGGTGGCGACGTTCGCCGATCCCAACGGGCTCGCGGCCGCCAGCGACGGGCTCTATTCGGCAACCGTGGCGTCGGGCAATGCCGCGTTGCAGGCCTCCGGCGAGAACGGCGCGGGCACGGTCTACGGCAGCGAGCTGGAATCCTCGACCACCGACACCTCCAGCCAGTTCTCGAGCATGATCTCGGCGCAGCAGGCGTATTCCGCCGCGTCCCAGGTCATCTCCACCGTCAACAAGATGTACGACACCCTGATCTCGGCGATGAGGTGAGCGATGCCTGGTGAAAAGGCAAGCGCGGCCGGCAAAGCGCTGTTGCTCCGGATGCAGCGGCTGCTGGCGCGAGCCGCGACCGTCAGGGGTAGCGACCGCAAGCAACTGCTCGCGCTGCTCGATGATGTCGAAACAACGCGCGGTGGTCTCCTCAGGGAATGTGCGGAGATCGAGGGCGAGATGCGGCAGGCAACCGTCAGGGCGAGCGCGATCGGCGCATATTTGCGCAACTCGCAAGTCTACCGCGGCAAGCGGCACAACTAGAAGAAGGCGATGACCATGAGTGTAGCTCAAGCCAGGACGACGAACGCCGCCAATGGCGATGTCAGGATCAAGTCGCTGATCACGCTGATCGACACGCTGACCGCGCTTGTCGCCGAGGAGAATGCCGAGCTCGCCAAGGGTCTTCCGGCCTCGCGCCTGAAGCAGGTGGACGAGAAGAACCGGCTGGCGGAGATGTTCGAGCGGACGGTGGCCGAATGCGCTGCGGGCACGACCAGCCTCAATGTGCGCGACCGCATCCTGCGCGAGCAGCTCATGGAGCGGATCCTGAAGCTGCGTATGGCGATGGACGAGAATCTGGTGCGGCTGCGCGCGGCGATCGAGGCCAGCAACCGCCGGATCGAGGCGGTGATGCAAGCGATCCGCGAGCAGATCGCGGCGGTGTCGCCCTATGGCGCGTCCGGCCGCGTCGCCGCTGCCCGTGCCGTTTCCAGCGGCACCAGCCGCAGCGCCTGACGGTTCAAGGGGCCCGCCGTGTCACTCGATATCGCCCGATCGATCGCCTTCAGCGGATTGTCGGCGACGTCCGTGCAGATCAGCGTGACGTCGTCGAACATCTCGAACGCCGACACGACGGGCTACACCAAGAAGTCCGCGAACCAGTCGAGCAGCGTCACCAACGGCGTCGGCACCGGCGTCACGGTGACGGGCATCACCTCGACGGTCGACAAGCTGCTGTTGAAGTCGCTGGTCGGCGCGGATTCCGAGCTCGGCGCGGCCGACACCACTAACACCTATCTGACGTCGCTCCAGAAGCTCTACGGCTCGATCAGCAGCAGCGACGATTCATCGTCCGGGACCTCGCTCGCCAACAGCATCGCGTCGCTGGAATCGGCGCTGTCGTCGCTGGCGAGCACGCCGAGCAGCGCCTCGCTGCAGTCCAACGTCGTCAGCGCGCTCGACGACGTCGCAAGCCAGTTGCGGGAGACCTCGAGCGGAATCCAGAAGCTGCGGTCGGATGCCGACCAGGACATCGCGTCCTCGATCGACGACGTCAATGCGGACCTGCAGCAGATCGCGGATCTGAACGCTGAGATCAAGCAAACCGCGGCGACCGGCCAGTCGACCGCGGACCTGGAGGACCAGCGCAACACCGCGCTCCAGGACCTCGCCTCCAAGATGAACGTGAGCTATTTCACGGCGTCGAACGGCGATCTCCAGATCTATACGAAGTCGGGCCAGGCGCTGGTCGACTCGTCCGCACATACGATCAGCTATACGGCCGCCGCCAATGTGACGGCGTCGACGACCTACACGGCCGGCTCGTCGTCGAGCGGCTTCAGCGCGATCACGGTGAACGGGGTCGATATCACCTCCCAGATCTCCGGGGGCGATATCGGGGCACTCGTCACGCTGCGCGACGACACGCTGCCGGACGCGCAGTCCCAGCTCGACCAACTCGCACAGCAGCTCGCCTCCGCGATGAACAGCATCTCGAACAGCGCCTCGTCGGTGCCGGCGGCGACCAGCCTGACCGGCACGACGTCCGTCACCGGCAGCACGGCGCTGTCCGCCACCGGCACGGTGCGGCTTGCCGTGACCGACCAGAGCGGCAATCTGGTCTCGTACAGCGATCTTGATCTGTCGTCCTATGCCACCGTCGGCGACCTCGTCACCGCCATCAACGGCATCTCCGGATTGTCGGCCTCTGTCGATTCCGATGGCCATCTCTCGATCACGGCGACTGGTTCCGGCAACGGCGTCGCCATCAACGAGATGACGAGCTCGGTCGGCAGCTCGGGCGAGGGGTTCTCGGAATATTTCGGTCTCAACGACCTCGTGACGGGAACAAGCGCCTCGGATATCGCGGTCAACAGCAAGATCCTGTCCGGGACGAACGAGCTGCAGCTCGCGACGCTGGATTCGTCGTCGGGCCCAACGGTCGGCAGCACGGTGCTGTCCTCGGGCTCGGCCACCGTGATCAATGCCTTCTACGATGCCTTGACGGAGTCGCGGTCGTTCGCGTCGACCGGAGGTCTTGCCGCCTCGACCGGGTCGCTGGCCGATTATGCCTCGGCGATCGTGTCCGACGTCTCGAGCAAGGCCTCGCAGGCGTCGACCAATTACACCGCCAAGGAGACCGCGCAGTCGACCTATGCGAATTCGCTGGCGTCGCAGTCCGGCGTCAACCTCGACGAGGAATCGGCCAATCTGAGCACGCTCCAGAACAAATATTCGGCGGCCTCGGCCCTGATCCAGGCCATTAATTCCATGTACTCGGCGCTGCTCACCGCCGTGCAGTCGACGTAAGAGGGGCACGCGCATGGTCGCGATGAGAGTTGCCACCTTCGCCCAGTCGAACAGGATGATCGCCGACGCGATGCGCGTGGAATCGGTCATGGCCAACAAGCAGATCCAGGAATCCTCTGGTGTCGTCTCCACCGATTTCGGGGGCTATGGTTCCGATGCACAGCACGTCGTCAACCTCCAGGTCTCGGTGACGCGCGCGCAATCCTACATCGACGCCGCAACGCTCGCCGACAGCAAGGTCCAGGTGATGTATTCCGCGGTCGGTTCGGTCACCGACATCCTCACCCAGCTCCGTTCCCAGCTCAGCGCGGCCTCGACGGGAAGCTCCACCGAGGTGAATTCGGTGATCGGCTCCGCCCAGCAGATGCTGGAGCAGATGGGCTCGCTGATGAATACGCAGTATGACGGCCAGTACGTCTTCGCCGGCGGCAAGACGGAGACGGCGCCGGTCGATCTCACGAGCTTCTCGTCCGGCACCGGCTCGACGACCATTGCGGACGCCAGCTACTATAGCGGCGACAGCGAAATCGCGTCGGTGCGGGTCGCGGCCGACGAAACCGTGTCCTATGGCGTCACCGCGGATAATTCGGCGTTCGAGGAGGTAATGCGCGTGCTGAAGTTCGTTGCCAACAGCACCACGCTGTCGTCCGCGGACATCACCAGCGCGCTCGATCTCGCCAGCACGGCGCTCGACGACACCGCTGCGGTGCAGGCAAAGCTCTCCAGCGCGGCGTCCGCGATCGAGACGGCGAGCGCGCGCCAGACCGACTACAAGAGCTATGCCGAGACGTTGTCGAACGACCTCACCAGCGTCGATGTCGCGGCCATCACGGCGCAGCTTTCGACCTACCAGACGCAGCTCACCGCATCCTATTCGGCGCTCGGCAAGATCCTGAGCCTGAACCTGGCCAGCTACCTGAAATAGGCGCGCTATTCGGCCGCGATCCGCTCCATCGCCATGGTGCGAAGCCTGGCACGCTGGATCTTGACGCCATTGGCGCTGTCGGTGACTGGAAAGGCCTCGACGAGATAGATCCGCGCCGGCACCTTGTAGCCGGCGAGCCGCTCGCGCAGGCGCGCGGTCAGCGCCTCCTGCTGCGGCGGTGCCTCGGTCGGGATCACGAAGGCGACGCAGCGCGCGTGGCCTTTCAGGTCGACCGCGACGACCTGGGCGTCGGCAACACCCGGACAGGCCTTGAGCTCGTCCTCGATCTCGCCGGGGGCGACGAGAAAGCCGCCGAGCCGCATCGCATCGCCCGCGCGGGTCTCGTAGACGAAAGCGCCGCTGCCGCGCAGCCGGCCGATGTCGCCGGTGCGGAAGAAGCCGTCGGCAGTGATCGCATCGTGCGTCGCTTCCGGATTGTTGAAATAGCCGAGGAAGCGTGAGGGCGCGCTGATCTCGATCTCGCCGGAGACGCCGTGGGCCGCAAGCGCGCCGGTCTCGGTGTCGCGCACGCGGACCTCAGCGTCGGGCGACATCGGCCAGCCGCCGCCTTCGATCCGGTCGGCAAAGGCGTCGCCGGTGCGGGCGATCGAGAACAGCGCCTGCACCTCGCTCGAGCCATAGAGACCGAACAGCTTCATGCCGCGCGCCTCGGCCTCCGCGGCCAGCTCGCGCCAGCCCGGCTGGAACGCGGCGAAGCCGCAGATCTCGAGATGCGGAAACGGGCGCTGCGCATCGGTGAGGGCGAGGATGCGGCGAAACATCTCGTCAGAACCGAAGGAATGAGTGATCCTCTGCTCTTCGAGGATATTCTTTGCCGGCACGGCCTCGAAGGCATCGAGGACATGGACGGTCGCGCCCGCCGCGATGAAGCCGAGCAGGCTCGTCATGCCGAAGGTTCCGCAAAACGGCAGCATCGCCAGCAGCGAATGACGCCGCGGATCGAGCTTGAGCGCCGTGGCGACCGAGGCGGCGTGGCTGGCCAGTGTGCGCTGCGAATGCGCGACGAGCTTTGGTCCCTTGGTCGTGCCTGACGTGGTGTAGAGCAGGACCGGCAGGTCGACATCGTCCCCGGCGCGTGGCGCCGATGGATAGGCCTTGTCGAACGCGTCGAACCGCACGCAAGGCCAGTGCGCCGGGATCGCGTCCGCGCCGACGACTGCAAGCTTTTGCAACGCGGGCACCTCGGCCTTGGCGACATCGGCGAGAATGGCGGCAAAGTCGATCGTGCGGAACGCGGCCTCGACCACCATCAGCCTGGCGCCGGACACCTTCAGCAGATGCGCGACTTCGGCGCTGCGGTAGCGTGTGTTGACGGCGGCGACGATCGCCCCACAGCGGGCGGCGGCGAACAGCAGTGCGACCCATTCGATCCGGTTGACCAGCCAGACCGCGACCACGTCGCCCTTGCCGATCCCCTGCGCGGCAAGCCAGGCCGCGGTCTGCCCGATCTTCTCCTGGAATTCCGCGCGCGAGACCGCCACGCCATCGAACACGAAGGCGGGATCGGCGGCGTCCTCGATCCGGATCAGCGATTGCAGCGAGAAGTCGTCGGCACTCATGGCTACCGGAGTAGCCCGATCGCGCAAAACTGTCTACTTGGTGCCGAACATGCGATCGCCGGCATCGCCCAGGCCCGGCACGATATAGCCGTGGTCGTTGAGCCGCTCGTCGATCGCCGCCGTCCAGATCGGCACGTCGGGATGTTCGCTCTGGAACTTGGCGATGCCCTCGGGCGCGGCCAATAGGCAGACGAAGCGGATGTCGCGGGCGCCGCGGTCCTTGAGCAGGGACGCGCCGGCGGAGGCCGAGTTGCCGGTCGCCAGCATCGGGTCCATCAGGATCACGGTGCGGTCGGACAGGTCCTGCGGCGCCTTGAAGTAATATTCCACGGCCTGCAATGTCTCGGGGTCGCGGTAGAGGCCGATATGGGCGATGCGTGCCGACGGCATCAGCGCCAGCATCCCGTCGAGGAAGCCGACGCCGGCGCGCAGGATCGGCGCCAGCGTGAGCTTCTTGCCGGCGATCTTCGGCGCCTGCATCGCAGCGATCGGCGTCTCGATCTCGACCAGCTCGAGCGGCAGGTCGCGCGTCACCTCGTAGCCCAGCAGCATCCCGATCTCGTTCAGGATCTCGCGGAAGCTCTTGGTCGAGCGATCCTTCTCCCGCATCAGGGAAAGCTTGTGCTGGACCAGGGGGTGGGTGACGACGTTGACGGTGCTGGTGCTCATGAAACCGCTCTACACGGTTCCGTGAAATTGCGCCAGATCGGCAAGTCCGTTCGTTCAAGCCTTTTTCCCCGGGACCCGGGGGCTCAGGCAGGCATCGCCACCGCGCTGCGCGGCCGGTTGCTTGCCTCGTAGGCAGCCATGGTCAATTCACGGTCGATCGCGGTGCGCATGGCTGACCAGAGCTGGCGCGCCTGATCGAGGCCGAGAAGCGGTGAGGGCTAGACGCCGAGCCCGCGGGCGGCGAGCGTGATCACGATCGTCAGGACCGCGCCCCAGACCAGGCTCAGCGTCATGGTCAGGATGGTCGTGGTGACCGCGTGCTCCAGATGTCCCTTCAGGAGTTGCACGCTACTTGTCCGAGGCGGGTTTTGCGCCGGCGCGCATGCCGAGCAGCAATGCGGTCACCAGCGCAATCAGGATGGCGATCTTGAGCTCGATCATGTCGGCCGCCGCGTGGTCATGCGTGCGAGCAGCCGCATCGCTCTCTCCGCCAGCACCATCAGCGGATTGCCGCGATTTTCGACGTCGAGCTCGATCGTCTCGGTGGGGCATACCAGCGCGCACCGCGCCGGCGCACTCTGGCGGTTGGCGAAGTCCACGGCCGAGCTCCTGAACAGGAACAGGCCGCCGATGCGGCCGTTCGCCTCGCGCGCGACCCAGAAGCCGGCGCTGTTGCGCCCGATGAAGAAGGCCGGGATGGCAGCGCTGAGGATTTCGGGATCGAGCGGCTTGAGCGCCGCCGCTGGCCTGGACTGAGATTGGCGGCGGTCCGCCTGGAGGGCGATGGCGGCCATGGCGGCCTCCTCACACATCTGCAGGGTCATGATGCGTACTCCACAGGTCAGCCATGGAGATGCCAGACATAGATCGCGGTCTTCAGCGCGATCAGTGCGGTGAGCACGCTGCCCATCGAGAGCAGGCCGAATGCCTGGAGCGCGATGTCCTTGAGCCGGGCTTGGGGCGCCGCCGGCGGTGTCGCGGGGCGTTCGGCTGCATCGAAGCGCCGGTCAAAGCCATATGTCAGCATCGACATGTGATTGTTCCTTGCTTGTGGGCGGCGAGACCGCCGCTTGTCCCTTCGATGATGTTCATCGGCGCGTAGGATTGCGAGATGAGCGCCGGGGCGGCCGCATAGGAATGTCATAAAGATGCGGACCGGCGCGACGGCAGCCCTCTGAAGAGGCCGGGGTGTCGCTTCGGCTGAACCGGTTGGGATGGCACCGGATCGGAACGCGTGATCCCGATCGCCGCCGCAAAGGCAAGCCGCAGCCGCGGCTGCTCGATCTGCTTGCAGAAGCCGTCCAGGATGGCCTCGGCGTTCGGGATTTGCCCGCCTATGGCGGCGCAGAGCCGGGAACTGGTGCGTCGGAAGAAGTGGAGCGAACAGCCGGCATCGTGCCGTCCGCCGGAACGATCGAGCTCCGCCGCGAGCGCCGCAACGTTGATCCTGTCGGATTCGTCACGCGTCACGGCGAGGCGCAGCAGCGCCAGCTGCCAGGCGTGGAGCAGCCTGTGGGATCCGTCGGCGGGTTTCGGCATGCGGTGTCCGGATTGAATCGGCGCCTCAGGCGCCGACACCGTCGATCAATTCCTCGTCGGCGATCGCGGCGAATGCCCGTACCACCTCCCTCTGCGCCGCTGCGTCCAGCGGCACGATCGGCAGCCGCGTATGCGCCGCCATCAGGCCAAGCACGCTCAGCGCATATTTGAGCGCGGCCGGACTCTCCTTCGACAGGCAGGTGCTCAGGGGAATGAGGCGCTTGTGCAGATAGCGGGCGGATTGCAGGCGGCCCTGCCTGACGTGCGAGAAGATCGTGCGGCAAAGATCCGGCGCGATGTTGGAGACCTCCGAGATCGCGCCGTCGCCGCCATCAGCGATGAAGCCGAACGCGGTCCTGTCGTCTCCGGAGAGACAACGGAAGCCCGCGGGAAGGTTGCGGGACAGGCGCATCGGACGCGTGATGTCGCCGCTGCCATCGCGTAAGCCCACGAACTGGCGGGATTCGACGAGACGCAGCAGCGTCTCGTCGGCAAGCGGCCGCAGCGTGCGGGACGGATTGTCGTGCAGGATCACCGGCAGGCCGATTGAGCCGGCAATCGCTCGGAAATGCGCCAGCATTCCCTCCTGCATCGGCTTGTTGTAGGCGGGGACGACCGACATGACGGCGTCGGCGCCGGCGGCCTCCGCGCGCCGCGCCAGCTCGATGGCGCGGTCGGTTGCGTTCGAGACCGTGCCCGCGATGATCCGCACCCGGCCGCGGGCGATATCAACGGCGGCGCGGATCACGAGCTCCTGCTCGGCCGGCGAGAGCGTCGGCGCTTCGCCAGCGGTTTCGCAGACCACGATGGCGGGAACATTCGCGGCGATTTGGCGCTCGCAGAGTGCGGCGAAGGCCTTGAGATCGACCGCGTCCGCCGCATCGAACGGCGTCGGCAGGTCCGGAATGAAGCCGGTGAACCAGGCGGAGGGAGGAATGAACATGGCTTTGCTCGCTGCAAGGCTCCGGCTCAGGCCGCGCGCTGCGAGACGATGTTGTTGGGGCTCTTGCCCATGTCGAGCTCGATCTCGCGCGGCAGCTCGACGATGGTCTCGGAATGCTGCCCGTTCTCGAACAGCACGTATTTGATGGCCTGGGCCCGGCTGACGAACAGGCCGCCATAGAGGCCGTTCTGCTCCTGCGCGACCCATTGTCCGCGGCGATTCCTGCCGATGAAGACGACGGTCGAAGGCGAGCTATACGAGGGAGGTTCGACGAGTTTCACGGATGTATTCCTTCTCAGCGATGCCGGCCTGGGACGCATTTTTCTGCCGGCGTCATCAATATTCCCCGTCGCGAATATGATTTCGAGGGCGGGACCGCGGCGATCTCATAGGAAGATTATAAGGGCGGGCGTTCTGGCGAACGCACTTGCTCAGGCGAGCTCGCTGACGATGTGGATCAGCGCGAACAGTGCGCCGAAGGCGACGCCTTCGTCCCAATGATTGAGCGCCGTTCCGAACAGCGGCTCACGCCTGACGAGGCCCGCGAGCACGCACAGGATGATCGACATCCAGAGCAGCACCGAGAGACTCCGGCCGAAGCCGACGCTGCCGAATGCGGCAAAGCCGGCCAGCAGCACAATGCGAACGGCAAAGCGCGCGATCACCCGCGATGAGTTCAACATGCGCGGCATGTTGGGGGCCTGCGGCATGGCCTCGATCCGCCGGACGGCTCTAGCCGAAATTGTCGCAGGCGACCGGCTCGTAGAGCGGATCGATCGCCGGGCGCACCGTGGGAACGCTCGGTCGCGCCGATTCGGCGGTCAGCGCCTGGACGTCGACGAAGGCGGACAGCAGAGCGAGCGCGAGGTCGGCGTGGTGCGCCTCGATCGCGGCGTCGAGCCAGTCCGGCAATTCGCGCTCGCGCGAAAGCGCGCAGTGCCACTCGCCCTCGTCATAGGCGATGCGGCGGACCTGCCACATCGGCAGCTCGAGGTCGATCAGCGCCAATGCCGCATCGGCCCAGGCCTCGACGTCGATCAGGCGCATGATGCGAGCGCTGCGTTCGCTTTGGCCGAGCGGCGGAAAGCGCCGGCAGGCGTGCGCGATGATCTCGAGCATCAACGGCCGCGTCATCGCCGGTGCCGCGCGGAGCTGCTGGGCGAGGGACGGTGGGCTTAGGCGTCGGAGTGCGGCGGTCATGTCAGGCCTCCTGGAGTTGGTGTCGGTCAGTCGGCCGGCACCTCCAAGATGGCTGGAAGGGCATTTGAAAACGAGATGGGGACCGGGCGGGCGATATAGGGATTTCATAAGTGCCCGTATTCTTCCCGCTAAGCCCGACGGAGTGTCCGCCGCCGCCTGGCCAGAGGTCGGGACTTATAGAAGCAGGGCATTTTGAGAAGACGCGCGGTCGCCGTCCGCCGTACCAACCACAGGTGAAGGTGCCGGCGGATTGCATGCTGCAAAGCCTGCCCGGGAATGTACGTCTGGAATGCGGTGTCGGTGTCACATGGCGGGCGGCACGACGTGCCGGCCTTTATGAGATTCCTATAACGTCGCCATAGGCCTCATCTCGAAAACCTATGTGCGCAATGGCACCTCAGCGCGGTGAAGTTCCCGGCCGGGAGAGACACGTGCTGCGTTCGCTTGCAGCAAGCGGCCTGCCGGGAATCCAGAGACAGGCAATGCCGGATATCGTCTCGTATTGAGGAGTATCGCCATGATGGACATTCTGATGCTGGGGCTGGGCTTCGTCTTCTTCGCCCTCGCCATCGGCTACACCTATGCCTGCGAACGGCTGTGAGGGGCGCACCATGATCTTCGATTATGCGCTCGCCGGCGCCGTCTCGTTCGGCCTCCTGGTTTATCTCACCTACGCGCTGCTGCGGCCGGAACGGTTCTGAGCCGTGCTGCTGCTTGCCGAATTGCTGCTGGCGGACGCCGCGCTCGTCGTCTGCCTGCTTGCGGTGCTCCTGCCGCTGTTGCGCCAGACACAAAGTCTGAAGGGTTAATGCCATGACTATGATCGGTTGGCTCCAGATCATTCTATTCTGCGTCATCATCGTCGCGCTCGCGAAGCCGCTCGGCGGCTACATGACGCGCGTCTTCAACGGCGAACGGACATTCATGTCGCCGGTGCTGCGCCCCATCGAGGCCGCCATCTACTGGGTTTCCGGCGTCGACGAGCGGCGCGAGCAGCACTGGCTGACCTATACGGTCGCCATGCTGCTGTTCCATGTCGGCGGCTTCCTCATCATCTATGGCGTGATGCGGCTCCAGGCCATGCTGCCGTTCAATCCGGCGGATCAATCCGCCGTCGCGCCGGATCTGTCCTTCAACACCGCGATCTCCTTCATCACCAACACCAACTGGCAGAACTACGGCGGCGAGAGCACGGTCTCCTATCTCGTCCAGATGCTCGGCCTGACGCACCAGAACTTCCTGTCGGCGGCAACCGGCATCGCGCTCGCGGTAGCCCTGATCCGCGGCTTCTCGCGCGCCTCGGTGCGCACCGTCGGTAATTTCTGGGGCGACGTCACCCGCACCACGCTCTATGTGCTGCTGCCGATCTGTGTGGTCTACACGCTGTTCCTGGTCTGGCAGGGCATCCCGCAAACGCTGGGTGCCTATGTCGACGCGACGACGCTCGAGGGGGCCAAGCAGACCATCGCGGTCGGCCCGGTCGCCTCGCAGGTCGCGATCAAGATGCTCGGGACCAATGGCGGCGGCTTCTTCAACGCCAACGCCGCGCACCCCTTCGAGAACCCGACCGCGCTGTCGAACTTCGTGCAGATGCTGTCGATCTTCCTGATCGGCGCGGCCATGACCAACGTGTTCGGCCGCATGGTCGGCAACCAGCGCCAGGGCTGGGCGATCCTCGCCGTGATGGGCGTGCTGTTCATCGCCGGCGTCGCCGTGACCTATTGGGCGGAAGCGAACGGCACCTCGATCATGCATGCGCTGGGCCTGACCGGCGGCAACATGGAGGGCAAGGAGGTCCGCTTCGGTATCGTGGCGTCCTCGTTGTTCGCCGTGATCACGACGGCCGCCTCCTGCGGCGCGGTCAACGCCATGCATGACAGCTTCACCGCGCTCGGCGGCATGATCCCGCTGATCAACATGCAGCTCGGCGAGATCATCATCGGCGGCGTCGGCGCCGGCCTCTACGGCATGCTGCTGTTCGTCGTGCTCGCGATCTTCGTCGCAGGCCTGATGGTCGGCCGCACGCCGGAATATGTCGGCAAGAAGATCGAGGCGCGCGAGGTCAAGATGGCGATGCTCGCGATCCTGGTGCTGCCGCTGATGTATCTCGGCTGGACCGCGGTCGGCGTGGTCTATCCGGCGGCGGTCGCCTCGATGGCGAATGCCGGCCCGCACGGCTTCACCGAGGTGCTGTACGCCTTCACCTCGGCGACCGGCAACAACGGCTCGGCCTTCGCAGGCCTCACCGGCAACACCTTCTTCTACAACCTCACGCTCGCCAGCGCGATGTTCGTCGGCCGCTTCTTCATGATCGTTCCGGCCATGGCGATCGCCGGCTCGCTCGCCGCCAAGAAGTCAATCCCGCCGTCCGCCGGCACGTTCCCGACCACCGGCGGGCTGTTCGTCGGCCTCGTCGTCGGCGTGATCCTGATCATCGGCGGCCTGACCTTCTTCCCGGCGCTCGCGCTCGGCCCGATCGTCGAGCACCTCGCGATGAACGCCGGTAACGTCTTCTGATTGTCGGAGTGACCTCCATGGATACGATGAAACTGCAAAAGCGCGCTCCGACGTCGGCGATGCTCGATCCCAAGATCGTCCTGCCTGCGATCCGCGCGTCCTTCACCAAGCTCGATCCGCGGCTGATGGTGAAGAACCCCGTGATGTTCGTGGTCGAGATCGTGGCCGCGCTCACCACGGTGATCTTCCTGCGCGACCTCGTCACGGGCGGTACAGGTCTGGGCTTCACCTTCCAGATCATCCTCTGGCTTTGGTTCACGGTGCTGTTCGCCAATTTCGCCGAAGCCGTCGCCGAAGGCCGCGGCAAGGCCCAGGCTGAATCGCTGCGCAAGACCCGCACCGAGAGCCAGGCCAAGCTGCTGACCGGCGCCGGCCAGGCCTTCAAGCTGGTCGCGGGCACCAGCCTCAAGGTTGGCGACATCGTGCTGGTCGAGGCCGGCGACACCATCCCGTCCGACGGCGAGGTGATCGAGGGCGTTGCCTCCGTCAACGAGGCCGCCATCACCGGTGAATCCGCGCCCGTCATCCGTGAATCCGGCGGCGACCGCTCGGCGGTCACGGGCGGCACGCAGGTGCTGTCCGACTGGATCCGCGTGCGCATCACCGCGGCGCAGGGCTCGACCTTCATCGACCGCATGATCAAGCTGGTGGAAGGCGCCGAGCGCGCCAAGACGCCGAACGAGATCGCGCTCAACATCCTGCTGGCCGGCCTCACCATCATCTTCGTGTTCGCCACCGTCACCATTCCGAGCTACGCGGCCTATGCCGGCGGCTCGATCTCGGTGATCGTGCTGGTCGCGCTGTTCGTGACGCTGATCCCGACCACGATCGGCGCGTTGCTGTCGGCCATCGGCATCGCCGGCATGGACCGCCTGGTGCGCTTCAACGTGCTGGCGATGTCCGGCCGCGCCGTCGAAGCCGCAGGCGATGTCGACACGCTCTTGCTCGACAAGACCGGCACCATCACCCTCGGCAACCGCCAGGCGACCGCGTTCCGCCCGGTGCGCGGCGTCACCGAGCAGGATCTGGCCGATGCGGCCCAGCTCGCCTCGCTCGCCGACGAGACCCCGGAAGGCCGCTCGATCGTCGTGCTGGCGAAGGAGAAATACGGCATCCGCGGCCGCGACATGGCCGAATTAGGCGCCACCTTCATCCCGTTCACGGCACAGACCCGCATGAGCGGCGTCGATGCCGGCGGCTCGTCGGTGCGCAAGGGTGCCGTCGATGCGATGCTGAACTATGTCGGCGGCGGTGCGCCGCTGGCGGTCGCCTCCGGCAACACCGCGCGCGCCCTGCAGCCCGGCGGGCTCTCCGAGGTCGGCCGCGAGGTCCAGACCATCGCCGACGAGATCTCGAAGGCCGGCGGCACGCCGCTTGCGGTCGCCAAGGACGGCAAGCTGCTCGGCGTCATCCAGCTCAAGGACATCGTCAAGGGCGGCATCCGCGAACGCTTTGCCGAGCTGCGCCGCATGGGCATCCGCACCATCATGATCACCGGCGACAATCCGATGACGGCGGCTGCGATCGCGGCGGAAGCAGGCGTCGACGACTTCCTGGCGCAGGCCACCCCGGAGGACAAGCTCAAGCTGATCCGCGACGAGCAGGCCAAGGGCAAGCTGGTCGCGATGTGCGGCGACGGCACCAACGACGCGCCGGCGCTGGCGCAGGCCGACGTCGGTGTCGCCATGAACACCGGCACCCAGGCCGCGCGCGAAGCCGGCAACATGGTCGACCTCGACTCCAACCCGACCAAGCTGATCGAGGTCGTCGAGATCGGCAAGCAGCTGCTGATGACCCGCGGTGCGCTGACGACGTTCTCGATCGCCAACGACGTCGCCAAGTACTTCGCGATCATCCCGGCGATGTTCCTGGCGTTCTACCCGCAGCTCAACGTGCTCAACATCATGAACCTGTCGAGCCCGCAGAGCGCCATTCTGTCGGCGATCATCTTCAACGCGCTGATCATCATCGCGCTGATCCCGCTGGCACTGAGAGGCGTCGCCTATCGCGCCGTCGGCGCCGGCGCGCTGCTCCGCCGCAACCTCCTGATCTACGGCCTCGGCGGCATCGTCATTCCCTTCATCGGCATCAAGGCGATCGACCTCGTCGTCGTCGCCCTGCACCTCGCCTGACCGCCGTCCCAGGGCGCGCAACGCGCGCCCTGGGGTTCGACGAAGACATTGGAGACCAACATGCTCAGAGAAATCCGCCCCGCCATCGTCCTGCTGCTGGTGCTCACCGCCATCACGGGCCTTGCCTATCCACTCGCGATGACGGCCATTGCCGGCACGCTTTTCCCTGCGCAGGCGCAGGGCAGCCTGATCGAGCGTGACGGCAAGGTAGTCGGCTCCGCCCTGATCGGGCAGGAATTCAAGGAGGACAAATACTTCCACGGCCGTCCCTCGGCGACGCTGGCGCCGGACCCGAACGATTCGACCAAGACGGTGTCCGCGCCCTACAACGCCGCTAATTCGGGCGGCTCCAATCTCGGCCCGACCAGCAAGGCGCTGGCCGACCGGCTGAAGGAGGATGTGGACAAGCTCAAGGCTGAGAATCCGAATGCGGCCGTCCCGGTCGACTTGGTCACCACCTCGGCCAGCGGCCTCGACCCCGACATCTCGCCGGAAGCCGCGCAATTCCAGGTGCCGCGCGTGGCCAAGGCGCGGAATATGCCGGAGCAGGCGGTGAACCAGCTCGTGGCCGCCAACGTCCAGGGCCGTCTGTTCGGCGTGCTCGGCGAACCCCGCGTTAACGTATTGGCCCTGAACCTCGCGCTCGATCGCGCGTCGGCGAAGTAGCGGTCTATGCCCGTGGCGTCAGGATGACTATATTGCCCTCATGGTCCGAGAGCGCCGCGATCCCGAACAACGTCCCTCGCCCGAGGCGCTGCTGGAAGCGGCGCGGCGGGAGGAGAGCGCGAGCGGCAAGCTGAAGATCTTCGTCGGCGCCGCCCCCGGCGTCGGCAAGACCTACGAGATGCTGCAGAGCGCGCACGCCAAGCGCAAGGCCGGCATCGACGTCGTGATCGGCTTCGTCGAGACCCATGGCCGCGCCGAGACCGAGGCGCTGGTGCGCGGCCTCGAAGCGGTCCCGCGCAAGCGGCTAGATTATCGCGGCCAGATCGTCGAGGAAATGGACCTCGACGCCGTGATCGCGCGGCGGCCGGCCATCGCGCTGGTCGACGAGCTCGCTCACACCAACGCTGCCGGCAGCCGTCATCCCAAGCGCTATCTCGACGTCGAGGAGCTGCTGTCCCACGGCATCGACGTCTACACCGCCGTCAACATCCAGCACATCGAGAGCCTGAACGACGTCGTCGCCCAGATCACCCATGTGCGCGTGCGTGAGACGGTGCCGGATTCTGTGTTCGACCGCGCCGACGCCATCGAGCTGATCGACCTCACGCCCGACGACCTGATTCAGCGGCTGAAGGAGGGCAAGGTCTATGTCCCCAGACAGGCCGAGCGGGCGCTGGAGCACTATTTCTCGCCGGGCAATCTGACCGCGCTGCGTGAGCTGGCGCTGCGGCGGACCGCCGAGCGGGTCGACGAGCAGCTGCTCAACCACATGCAGGCGAATGCTATTGCGGGCCCTTGGGCCGCCGGCGAGCGCATCCTCGTCTGCGTCAGCGAGGATCCACGCGCGGCCGGCCTCGTGCGCTACACCAAGCGGCTGGCCGACCGGCTGCACGCACCCTTCATCGCGATCTCGATCGAGACGCGGCGATCGCTCCAGCTGTCCGACGCGGAGCGCGACCGCCTCGCCGACACGCTGCGCCTTGCGGAATCGCTCGGCGGCGAAGCCCTGACCATTCCCGCCGTCGGCCGCCGCATCGCCGACGATGTCATCAGTTTCGCGCAAGCCAACAACGTCACCCAGATCGTGATCGGCAAGTCGACGCGGTCGCGCTGGTTCGAGATGACGCGCGGCTCGGTCGTGCATGATCTGGTGCGCCGGGCCGGCAATATCAGCGTCCACGTCATCCCCGGCGACGAACTGTCCGAAGAAGCCGCACCCAAAACCGCGGTGCAGACGGCGGCGCGCTCCGATCCTTTCGATGCCCGGCCCTATCTCAAGGCGATCGGGATTACCGCGCTTGGCCTTGCGGCCGCCGTGGTCATCAAGCCCTATTTCGGGATCGAGAATGTCGATCTCGTCTTCCTGACCGCCGTGGTGACGGTCGCGGTGCGGTATGGACTGTGGCCCTCGCTGCTTGCCAGCCTCGTCTCGTCGTTCGCCTACAATTTCTTCTTCCTGCCGCCGGTCTACACCTTCACCATCACAGATCCGACCAATGTCGCGGCGTTCTTCTTCTTCATGCTGATTGCGATCTTGGTGTCGAACGTGGCCGGACGGGTGCGCACCCAGGCCGATACCGCGATCGGCCGTATCCGCACCACCGAGCAGCTCTATGCGTTCAGCCGGAAGCTTGCCGGCACCGCGACGCTCGATGACGTGTTGTGGGCGAGTGCCTATCAGATCGCACTGATGCTGAAGGTGCGCGTCGTGCTGCTCCTGCCCGAAGACGGTCTCCTGACGGTGAAATCCGGCTATCCGCCGGAGGACGAGCTCGACCAGGCCGATCTTGCCGCCGCCAACTGGGCCTGGAGCAATGATCGTTCCGCCGGCCGCGGCTCGGACACGCTGCCGGGTGCAAAGCGGCTGTTCCTGCCGATGCGCACCGGGCGCGGCCCGATCGGCGTGATCGGCATCGACAACGACCGCACCGGCCCGCTATTGACGCCGGACCAGCGCCGGCTGCTGGACGCGCTGGTGGACCAGGGCGCGCTCGCGATCGAGCGCGTGCTGCTGGTCGAGGACATGGATCGCGTCAAGCGCACCGTCGAATCCGAGCGGCTGCGCTCGGCCTTGCTGACCTCGATCTCGCACGACCTGAAGACGCCGCTCGCCTCGGTGCTGGGCGCAGCCTCGACCATGCGCGATCTCGCGGGCGCCCTGTCCGACACCGAGAAGCGCGATCTGCTCGCCACCGTGATCGACGAATCCGAGCGGCTCAACCGCTTCATCGCCAATCTCCTCGACATGACCAAGCTCGAATCCGGCGCGATCGTGCCCAACACCGCGCTGCACGATCTCGGCGAGATCGTCGGCAGCGCGCTCCGCCGCGCCAGCAAGATCCTGACCGCGCACAAGGTCGAGCTGGTGCTCGCCGCCGACCTGCCGATGCTCGAGCTCGATGCCGTGCTGTTCGAGCAGGTGCTCTTCAACCTGCTCGACAACGCCGCGAAGTATTCGCCGCCCGACACCACGATTGCGATCAGGAGCAGGCGCGAGCGGGATCAGGTCGTGCTGGAGATCGCCGACGAGGGCGAGGGCATTCCGCCCGCCGAGCTCGAGAGCGTGTTCGACAAGTTCTACCGCGCGCAGAAGGGCGATCGTGTCCGTCCCGGCACCGGGCTCGGGCTTGCCATCTCCCGCGGCTTCGTCGAAGCCATGCGCGGCACGATCTCCGCCGCCAACCGCAATGACCGGAGCGGCGCGATCCTCACCATTCGTCTGCCCGTTCCCGCGCAGACCCACGCATTGGATACCGCCGCATGAGTGCCGCCCCGATCAAGGTCCTGGTCATCGACGACGAGCCGCCGATCCGCAAATTGCTGCGGATGGGGCTGACGACGCAGGGCTACGAGATACTGGAAGCGCCGAACGGCAAGACTGCGCTGGAGAAGCTGGCGGAAGGGCCGGCGCTGATCATCCTCGATCTCGGCCTGCCCGACATCCAAGGGCATGAGCTGCTGCGCACCATCCGGGCCCGCAACGAAGCCGTGCCGATCGTGGTGCTGTCGAGCCGCGGCGACGAGGCCGGCAAGGTGCAGGCGCTCGATCTCGGCGCCGACGACTACCTGACCAAGCCGTTCGGCATGGACGAGCTGCTGGCGCGCCTGCGCGCCGCGCTGCGTCACCAGCTTCAGGTCCAGGGCGAGCGCCCGGTGTTCCGCACCGGCGATCTCTCGGTCGATCTCGTGCGCCGCATCGTCAAGGTCGGCGAGCGCGAGGTGAAATTGTCGCCGAAGGAATACGATCTCCTGCGCGTGCTGGTGCAGCACGCCGGCAAGGTGCTGACCCATCGGTTCCTGCTGAAGGAGCTGTGGGACGAGCTGACCGACGCGCAATATCTGCGCGTCTATGTCCGCCAGCTTCGCCAGAAGATCGAAGCCGATCCCGAGCGCCCGCAATATGTGCTGACAGAGACGGGAATCGGGTACCGGCTGAAGGCGGGGGAGTAGCGTTCCGCAGACCCGTAGGATGGGTAGAGCGAAGCGAAACCCATCATGGTTCTGCGCGCGCCGATATGTGATGGGTTTCGCTTCGCTCTACCCATCCTACAATAGTTTCCCGATGGCAGAGCAAATCAACCCGCCTTCCTCGCCCGCGCCGTCGACCGGTGTGCCTTCTTCGCGGCCTGCCGCCGGCCCGTCGCCCGGCGCGCATGAGACTTCGCGGCGGTCTTCTTGCCGCTGCCGCCGCCCTTCAAGCTCTGCTTCAAGGCGTCCATCAGGCTGACGACGTTGCTCGGGCGCTCCTCGGGCTCGGGCAGCTTGATGGTCTTGCCGCTGGCCTTGCGCTTCACCAGCGCCTTCAGCGCGGTCTCGTATTCGTCCTTGAACTTGCTGGGATCGAAATGCGCAGCCTTGGTGTGCAGGATGTGCCCGGCGAGCTCTACCATGTCCTTGGTGATCTTCGGGCTCTTGATGTCGCCAAAGAACTCGTCCTCGTCGCGCAGCTCGTAGGGAAAGCGCAGCGTGGTGCCGAGCAGGCCCTTGCCGAGCGGCTCGATCGCGATGATGTGCTCGCGGTTGGTGAGCACGATCTTGGCGAGCGCCACCCGGTCCTGGTCCTTCATGGCGTCGCGGATCACCGCGAAGGCGTCGACCGCGGCCTTGCCGTCGGGCGCGATGTAATAGGGATGGTTGAGATAACGCTGGTCGATCTCCTCGCTCGGCACGAAGCTCTCGATGTCGATGGTGTGGTTGCTCTCGATCTGGACCGCCTCGAGCTCCTCCGGCTCGATCTCGACATATTTGCCCTTGCGCAGCTCGTAACCGCGCCCCTTCTGGTCGCTTTCTACGACGTCGCCGGTCTCGGAATCGACCATCTGCTGCTTGAGGCGGTTGCCGGTCTCGCGGTTGATCATGTGAAACCGGGTCTTCTCGGCCGCCGTGGTCGCGGGATAGAGCGCGACCGGACAACTAACCAGCGACAGCTTCAACGTTCCCTTCCAGTAGGCTCGGGGCGCCATTGCATTCTCCAGCGTTTTCAACGTGTTTTGGAACCCCAACCCTCCCGTCGTGTTTTGGTTCCGGGTGGGACTTTTGCCATGATAGGCTTCAACGCCGAATGAGATGCGGGACCGGTCGTGCTGCGAAAACTCTCCACCTATCGACAGAAGCGTGATTTCGAGAAGACGCCGGAGCCGTCGGGCAAGACCGCGGTGGCGCCATCAAAGCAGCGGCGCTTCGTGATCCAGAAGCACGACGCGACCCGGTTGCACTATGATTTCAGGCTCGAATTCGACGGCGTGTTCAAGTCCTGGGCCGTGACCAAGGGGCCTTCGCTCGATCCGCACGACAAGCGCCTGGCGGTCGAGGTCGAGGACCACCCGCTCGACTATGGCGATTTCGAAGGGACGATTCCCGAAGGCCAGTACGGCGGCGGCACGGTGATGCTGTGGGATCGCGGCACCTGGGAATCGGACGATCCCGAGCGCGGCTTCAAGAAGGGCGATCTCAAGTTCACGCTGCACGGCGACAAGCTGCACGGCAGCTGGGTGCTGGTGCGCATGCGCAACCGCGGCGGCGAAAAGCGCACCAACTGGTTGCTGATCAAGCACCGCGACGAATATGCCAGCGAGGACGAGGATATCCTGGCAGAGGACAAATCCGTCGCATCCGGCCGCGCGATGGATCAGATCGCCGGCGGCAAGGGCCGCGCGCCGAAGCCGTTCATGCTGGCCAAGGGAGCCAAGGGCAAGGCCGATGCGGTCTGGCACTCCAATCGCGCCGAGGAGACGAAAGGCAGGACCTTGCAGCCGGCGCCGCGCACGGCGCTGAAGGCCGGAAAGAGCGGAAAGAAGACGACGACGGCCACGAACGCCAGCAAGGTCTCGGTGATGCCGGATTTCGTCGCGCCGCAGCTCTGCACGCCGGTCGAGCGGCCGCCCCCGGGCGACCGCTGGTGCCACGAGATCAAGTTCGACGGCTATCGCGTCCAGCTACGCATCGAGGACGGCGAGGCGACGTTGAAGACGCGCAAGGGCCTCGACTGGACCGACAAGTTCGGGACGATCGCGAAGGAGGGCACATCGCTCCCGGACGCCATGATCGACGGCGAGATCGTCGCGCTCGATCACAACGGCGCGCCGAATTTCTCTTCGCTCCAGGCCGCGCTGTCGGACGGCAAGACCGAGGACCTCATCTTCTTCGCGTTCGACCTCCTGTTCGCCGAGGGCCTCGACTACCGCCGGCTGCCGCTCGGCGAACGCAAGGAGCGCCTCAAGGCGCTGCTGGAAGCGCGCAAGAAGAAGGCGAGCCAGATCCGCTATGTCGAGCACTTCGTAAGCGGCGGCGACGCCGTGCTGCAGTCGGCCTGTAAGCTCGAGCTCGAAGGCGTGGTCTCGAAGAAGGTCGATGCGCCGTACCGCTCGGGTCGCACCGAGAGCTGGACGAAAGCAAAGTGCCGCGCCGGGCATGAGATCGTGATCGGCGGCTACAAGACCACCAACGGCAAATTCCGCTCGCTGATGGCCGGCGTGCATCGCGGCGATCATCTCGCCTTTGTCGGCATGGTCGGGACCGGCTTCGGCGCCGACAAGGTCAAGCGTATCATGCCGTCGCTGAAAGCGATGGAAGCCAAGGAAAGCCCGTTCGGGGGCAAGAACGCCCCGAAGAAGACGCGCGATGTGCACTGGCTGAAGCCCGAGCTCGTCGCCGAGATCGAGTTCGCCGGCTTCACCGCCGACGGCAATATCCGCCAGGCTGCGTTCAAGGGCCTGCGGCAGGACAAGCCGGCCGAGGAGGTCGAGGCAGAGACACCTGCCGATACCGCGCTGGCAAAGCCGTCGTCCGGAAAGCGCGCCGTGCCCAAGACAGGCAAGCGGAAGGACGCCGGAACGGCCGAGGTGATGGGCGTTGTCATCTCCAAGCCGGACAAGGAGCTGTGGCCGGATGGCGGCGACGGCGAGGGCGTGACGAAGCTCGATCTCGCGCGCTATTTCGAAGCGGTCGGCGCATGGCTGATCGTGCATATCAAGGGGCGCCCGTGCTCGATCCTGCGCGCTCCCGACGGCATCGGCGGCGAAACATTCTTCCAGCGCCATGCCATGCAGGGCACGTCGAACCTGCTCGAGCTCGCCAAGGTCTCCGGCGATCGCAAGCCTTACCTGCAGATCGATCGGGTCGAGGGCCTCGCTGCGGTCGCGCAGATCGGTGGCGTCGAGCTGCATCCCTGGAATTGCGCACCCGACGCCTACGACACGCCGGGCCGGCTGGTGTTCGACCTCGATCCCGCGCCGGATGTCGATTTCGCCGACGTCGTCGAGACGGCCAAGCAGATGCGGCAGCGCCTCGCTGACGTCGGCATGGAGAGTTTTTGCAAGACCACCGGCGGCAAGGGCCTGCACGTCGTGGTGCCGCTGCTCCATGGCGCGCGCGACAAGGTAAGCTGGAAGGAGGCCAAGGCCTTCGCGCAAGGCGTCTGCCAGTGGATGGCCGACGACGATCCCGAGCGCTATCTGCTCAACATGTCGAAGAAGCTGCGCAACGGAAAGATTTTTCTGGACTATTTGCGCAACGATCGCCTGTCCACCGCGGTCGCTCCACTGTCGCCCCGCGCGCGCGACGGCGCGACGGTCTCGATGCCGCTGACCTGGGCGCAGGTGAAGAGCGATCTTGATCCGAAGAAATACACGGTGCGGACCGTGCCGGGCCTGCTGGCGCGCTCGAAGGCGTGGGAGGGCTATGATGATGCGGCCGCGTCGATCAAGGCAGCGGCGAAAAAGCTTGCGGGGAAGAAGTAGGTCGGCGCTACGGGCGTAACTCCCGTTGGGTGGGCAAAGCGCAAGCGTGTCCACCATCTCTTCGTTACGACGAGGAGGTGGGCACGGCGCAAGAGCGCCTTTGCCCACCCTACTCATCGCGGGCGCTGCTAGATGCGTCCCATCAGCAGCAGGATCAACAGGATGACGATAACCAGTCCGAGGCCGCCGCCGCCGTAATAGCCGGTGCCGTAGAACGGGCCGCCGCCGATGCCGCTGAAGCCGCCGAGCAGGGCGATGACCAGAATGATCAGAATGATCGTGCCGATAGACATGCGAATCTCCTCCAGCCCTTTGAGAAAGGGTCGTTTGCACCTGTCCCTTTGTGCGAGGGCAACTTGCCGCATGTTTTAAAGTTCCGGATTTGAAACGGGCTGGCAGGTCCCAACTGCATGGAACCTTTGCGCGTCCGCCCGGCATGATTATGTGAGGATCATTCAGCGCAGGGCAGGGACCATGTCAGCACCGCTTGTCGTCTCCATTCCGCATCGTCTTGGCCGCGAGGAGGCCGCGCGCCGGCTCAAGACCGGGCTCGGCCGCGCTGCAGCGAGCGTTCCCGTGGTGCAGGTCGAGGAGGAGCGCTGGAGCGGCGACACCATGAATTTCCGCATTCGCGCGCTCGGGCAGATCGCGACCGGTCAGGTCGATGTCGCGGACGACCACGTCAAGGTCCAGGTGGTGTTGCCCTGGCTCCTGCAGCGCTTCGCCGAGATGGCGCAGGCGACGATCAGGAAGCGCGGGCAGTTGCTGCTGACCAAGGACGACGGAAAATGAGTGTCAGGCGCGGGCGCGCTGACGCGCCGGCATGATGGCACTGGATGCGCGAGCCTCGATGACAGCCGCAGGAACATCACGGAAAGCCTGTGCGAGCGGGAGCTCGTTGCCCGCCAGCCCCGGCGCGCTGTAGCCGGTGATATCGACGGTCGCGTCAAAACCTTCGAGCACGGGCCATTCGCGCCCGGCCTGGGTGAAGGGCGCGAACTGGCGCCCGACCACGACGATCGCGGCCGCGCGACCATGGCGGCGGGCGAAGGCGATGACATGGTCGGCGTGCGCGCCGCGCACCTCGAGCGGCTGGTAGTCGCCCTGCGCGAAGACGTCCGCGTGCGCGTTGCGCAGCTTGAGCAGCTGCCGCGTCCAGGCCAGCTTGAACCGGCCGTCAGGCCAGGTCTTGACCAGCCTGCTCCAGTCCGGCGCTTCCAGTGCCGCCAGCGCCGCGTTCCGCGCGGAAAAATCCACAGGGCGGCGGTTGTCGGGATCGACCAGCGAGAGATCCCAGAATTCGGTGCCCTGATAGAAGTCGGGCACACCAGGCAGTGTCGCCTTGAGCGTGAGCTGGCTCAGCGAGTTGAGCGCGCCGAGCAGTGCGAGGCGGCGGGCCAGGGTTTGCAGCGCCTCCAGGAATTCGCCCGACAGCGTGGGATCGAGGATCTTGGCAATGAAGCTCTTGATGCCGTTCTCATAGGCGTCGTGCGGATTGAGCCAGCTCGTCTCCTCCTTGCCTTCGCGCGCGGCCTTCAGCGCATAGGCCTGGATGCGTCCGACGAATTCGGCATCAGGCGTCTCGCCAAGCGGCCAGGCGCCGAGCAGGGTCTGGTACAGCATGTATTCGAACGTTGCCGATGGCGCGCGCAGATTGCCCTGGAGCTCGAGATGCGGCGCGTTCAGCACCTTCCAGCGCGACACCGCGCTGGTCCATTCGCCGGGGATCTCGCTCAAGCCCGCGATCCGGGCGCGGGCGTCCTCGCCGCGCTTGGTGTCGTGGGTGGCGGTCGCCGTCATGCCCTGCGGCCATTCCTTGGCGCGCGCCCGCATGGTCTCGTGGAACGCGGCAATGGCGAGGCCGGTGCTCGCGGGATCGCCGCCGACCTCGTTCAGGGCGAGCAGCCGGTGGAATTGGTAGAACGCGGTGTCCTCCAGCGACTTCGCCATCATCGGCCCGGTGAACTGCTGCACCTTCAGCGCGAAGCGGCGCACCCGCGGCGTGCTGTGCGGCGGACGGCCGGGCTTGAGCAGGTCCATGGTCAGCGCGTCGCGCAGGAAGTCGAAGATGCCTTCGTCCGCGGCGAACCATTCCCGGCGGGCGCGCTCGATGGTGTCGTCGATCAGCTTGCGGTCGGCTGCCGTCGGACCGCTGTGAGTCAGATAGGTGCGATAGACCGGGAAATGCAGCACGTAGAGCTCGAGCGCCTGCCGCAAGCTGTCTGCCGAGAAGTCGCGCGTCGAATAATGCCCGTTGGCGATGCGCGCGAGCAGGCGCGTCAGCACGGTGAATTCGCTGGTGAGCAGCGTCTCCAGCACGCGCCGCTTGGCGTCCTTGACGTAAGGCGCAAGCCGCGGCGGGCGGTTGCTGATCTGCCGCCAGGTCTCGTCCAGCGCCTCCAGCCCTTTCGCGTCGACCAGCACTTGCGTGATGACGTTCATCCACTCATAGCCGGTGGTGCCCTGGACGCCGGCGAAATGCGGCAGCTTCTCGTGCTCGCAGAGGATCTTTTCGATCACGGTGTAGAACGGCTTGGTCTTGCCCTGGGCATCACGGACGAGGCGGCGCAGCCGCTGGCAATATTGCGCGGGATCGCGCAGGCCGTCGATGTGATCGAGGCGGATGCCCTGCAACCTGCCGTCGGCGACGAGCTGCTTCACCAGCCGGTGCGTGGCGGCGAAGGTGCCGGGGTCCTCGACACGCAGGCCGGCCAGCCCGTTGACGTCGAAGAAGCGGCGATAGTTGATGTCGCTGGAGGCAAGCCGCCAGTGCCCGAGCTTGTAGTGCTGGCGCTCCAGCAGGTGATGCAGCACCAGCGTCTGCGCAGGACGGTCCGTCCCGGCGCGATAGGCCTCGAGGCCGCGGGCGATGATGTCGGCGCTGCCAGCGATCTCCTTCAATTCCGCCTTGAACGCTGGAGCCTCCTTGCGGTTCGGCCGTCGTAGGCCCGTGTAGCGCGCGGCGAGCGAGAGCAGGCGTTTGCCGGCCACGGTATCGGCAGCGTCGGCCTCCTTCACGATGATCCGCAGCATTTCGCCGTAGCGCTCCGGCGCGACGGGTAAGCGATGCTCGAAATACCAGGCGGAAAAGCTTCCCTCGTCGGGATCGTAGCGCAGCTCGATCTCGCCGCGTTCCAGCGCCTCGCCATAGGATGAGCCGAGGATCGGCAGCAGCACGCCGCCGCGGGCGCGATAGGCCAGCTGATCCCAGTCGATATCGAACGAGACCGCGTGCGGCGAAGCCTGCCCCCATTCCAGCACGTCGAGCCACCAGGGATTGTCGGCGAAATGAACGCCGACATGGTTGGGCACGAAGTCGATGATGAGACCGAGATCGTGCGCCCTAAGCGCCTCGCTCAGCCGCGCGAAGCCGGCTTCGCCGCCGAGCTCCGGATTGAACTGGCTGTGGTCGACGGTGTCGTAGCCGTGTGTCGAGCCCTTGCGCGCCTTCATCACCGGCGAGGCATAGAGATGGGTGATGCCCAGCGCCTTCAGATACGGCACCACCGCGGCAGCCTTGTCGAAGTCGAAATCCGCGGTGAGCTGAAGCCGGTAGGTCGCGAGCGGAATGGCAGGAGGCATGCTAACCTCCGAGGCGCCAGACCACCGACCAGGGCGGAAGCCGATCGGCGGACGCGCCGCCCCAGATCGGCGTGCCCGCGCTGACATTGGCCGCGATCTCGTGATCCCCGAGATTGGCGATGAGCCGCAACGTGGTGCCGTCGCCCATGCGCCAATGCGCGCTGAGCAGGCCGTTGTCGGTCGCCTCGGCATCACCGAAGCGCGCGCCCTTCAGCCGCGGCATGATCTCCTTGCGCCGGAGCGCGAGCAGCTCCCGCACCAGCGCCAGACGCGCGTTCTGCTCCGGCGTATGGCCGCTCCAGTCCAGCACGGCCGATTGCAGCGTTGCCGGATCGAGCGGGTCGGGAACGTCGTCGCCGTATTTCTCGTAAGCCCAGGCATATTCCTGTTTGCGGCCCTTGCGCACGGCATCCGCAAGCCCGCCCTGGAAATCGCAGAAGAACGGGAAGGGCACCTTCGAGCCCCATTCCTCGCCCTGAAACAGCATCGGCACCATCGGCGCCAGTAGCGTCACTGCGAGCGCGGCTTCAATCTGCTGCGGCGAGGCCAGGCTTTCGAGCCGGTCGCCGAGCGGACGGTTGCCGATCTGGTCGTGGTTCTGCAGGAAGTTGACGAAGGTCGCGGGCGGCAGCTCGCCGCTGGCCTCGCCGCGCGGCTTCTTGCCCCAGAATTCCGAGATCTCGCCCTGGTAGACGAAGCCGGAGGCGAGCGCACGGGCGAGATCCATGCGCGGGGTCTGGTAGTCGGCGTAATAGCCGTTGAGCTCACCGGTCAGCATCACGTGCCAGACGTGATGATAATCGTCGTTCCACTGCGCACGGTATCTGCCGTTCGGCGGCTCCTGCGCGGCGTCGAGCAGGCTGGCGCGGTTGTCGCCGTTCTCGAGCACGAGATGGATGTGCCGCCCCGTCGCTTTGGCAAGCTCGCCGGCGGCGACGCTGAGATCCTGCAGCATCGACTGCTCACCGGGGATCGCCATGATGTGGTTGGCGGCATCGAGCCTCAGTCCGTCGAAGCGATAGTCGGTGAGCCATGACAGCGCGTTCTCGACCGCGAAGGCGCGGACCTGCGGCACGCGGTAGTCGATCGCGCTGCCCCATGGGGTGTGCGCGTCGGTGAAGAAGGTCGGCGCATAACGGCCGAGATAATTCCCTTCGGGGCCGAAATGATTGTAGACGACGTCGAGGAAGACCATGAGCCCGCGCAGATGCGCCTCGTCGATCAGCGTCTTCAGATCTTCGGGGCGACCATAGGCGCTGTCGGGTGCGTACCACAGCACGCCGTCATAGCCCCAGCCGCGCCGTCCCGCGAAATCGGCCAGCGGCATCAATTCCAGCGCCGTGATGCCGGTCGCAGCGAGATGATCGAGCTTGTCGATCATGGCACGGTAGGTGCCTTCCCGCGTGAAGGTGCCGATATGGGTCTCGATCAGCACCGTCTCTTCCCAAGGGCGGCCGCGCCAATCCTTTGCGCGCCAGGCGAAGGCGTCGTGATTGATCACCTCGCTCGGGCCAAACACGTCGTCCGGCTGGAAGGCGGAGGCGGGATCGGGCACGTCGATCTCGTCGTCGATCCTGAACTTGTAGGGACTGCCGACGGGCAGTCCGGCAATCTCCGCCACATACCAGCCGTCCTGCCGGCGCTGCATGGCATGTCTGCGGTCGAGCAGGAGATCGACGCGGCGTGCGCCGGGGGCCCATAGCCGGAACGACACGCCGTCCTTGATCGGCTTCGCCCCGAACGATGCCCTCATGGCGCCCCCGCGAAGGCGAGCACGGAGCGCGGCGGCGCCTTGCTGTCGCTTCCGGGCGGGAAATCGATCGTGTTCAGCTTGGCGTCAGTCGTGTTCAGGATCTGCTGCCAGCTCTTGTATTCGGGCATCTTTGGCAATTTGAATGCGATCTCTTCGGGGGCGGCGTTCAGAACGATAAAGATCGCAGCGCTACCCGGTTCCATCGGGCCCATCACATAGGAGAGAAACCGCCCATCCGGGAATGTCCAGTCGCTCTCCGTCATCTCGTCGCCCGCAGGCGTCAGCCACAGCGCGCCGTAGGAGATGCCGTCCTTGGGACGGCCGTCCAGCCAGCGATGGCTGCGAAGCTGCGAGAAGCGGCTGCGGACATCGGCGAGATGCGCGACGAACTCGACCATGTCCTCGCCGTCCTTGCCGAGATTGTCCCAGCCGACCCAGCCGACTTCGTTGTCCTGGCAATAGGCGTTGTTGTTGCCGCTTTGCGTATTGCCGACCTCATCGCCGGCGAGGAGCAGCGGTACGCCCTGCGCCAGCATCAGGCAGGCCAGCACGTTCTTGCGCAGCTGCCGGCGCAAGCCAAGAATGGCCGGGTCGTCGGTCGGGCCCTCGACACCGCAATTGTTGCTGTGGTTGTCGTTGGAGCCGTCGCGATTGTCCTCGCCATTGGCCTCGTTGTGCTTCTCGTTGTAGCTGAACAGATCGGCCAGCGTGAAACCGTCATGCACGGTGATGTGGTTGATGCTGGCGCGGGGCCGCCGTCCGTCGTGGTTGAACAGGTCGGAGGACGCCGTCATGCGGCTGGAGATATCGCCGATCAGGCTGCCTTCGCCGCTCCAGTAGCGGCGCATGGCGCTGCGATAGCGGTCGTTCCATTCCGACCATTGCGAGGGGAATGCGCCGACCTGGTAGCCGCCAAGGCCGAGGTCCCAGGGCTCGGCGACGAGCTTGACCGTGGCCAGCACCGGATCCTGGCGAACTGCGGTCAGGAATGAGATGCCGCGATCATAGCCGTTCGGGCCGCGCGCGAGTGTGGTGGCGAGGTCGAAGCGGAAGCCGTCGACATGGCAGACCTCGACCCAGTAGCGCAAGGAATCCATCACCATCTGCAATACGCGCGGATGGGTGAGGTTCACCGATGAGCCGCAGCCGGTGAAGTCGTCGTAATAGCGCGGGTTCTCGCGGTTCAGCCAGTAATAGGACGCATTGTCGATGCCGCGATAGCACAGCGTCGGGCCGAGATGGTTGCCCTCGGCGGTGTGGTTGTAGACGACATCCAGCATCACCTCGATGCCGGCATCGTGCAGGCGCGCGACCGTGGTGCGGAAGGAATCCAGCGCATTGTCCTGGGCGTAGCGCTGCTCCGGCGCGAAGAAGGAGAGCGTGTTGTAGCCCCAGTAATTGGCGAGCTTCTTCTCGACCAGGATGCGGTCGTCGACGAAGCTGTGGATCGGCAGCAGCTCGACCGTGGTGACGCCGAGCCTCTTCAGGTGCTCGATCATCGCAGGCGAGGACAGGCCGCCATAGGTGCCGCGCAAATTCGGCGGCACGTCGTCGCGCTTCTGCGTCAGGCCCTTGATGTGGGCCTCGTAGATGATGGTGTCTTCCCAGGGGATGTTGGGGCGGATCTCGCGGCGACCCCAGTTGAAGGTCTCGTCGACCACGACGGCCTTGGGCATGCCGCGCGCGTTGTCGCGGCGGTCGAAGGATAGGTCCTCGCGCGGCGAGCCGGTGCGATAGGCGAAATGCGCATCGCTCCAGACCAGCCGCCCCGAGAGGCGCTTGGCATAGGGGTCGAGCAGCAGCTTGTTGGCGTTGAAGCGGTGGCCGTGCTCGGGCTCGTAGGGACCGTGCACGCGGTAGCCATAGAGCTGGCCCGGCGAGACGTCGTTGAGATAGCCGTGCCAGACGTCCTCGGTCTTCTCGGGCAATTCGATGCGTTCGAGTTCGCGGCGGCCCTGCGCGTCGAACAGGCACAGCTCGACCTTCTGCGCATTGGCGGAGAACAGCGCGAAATTGGTGCCGCGTCCGTCCCAGCTTGCGCCGAGGCGAGCGGGCGATCCAGCAGTGAGGCGCATCGGTCAGCTTTCCGGAACGAGGAAGATCGCGGCGAGCGGCGGGATGGTCAGGCGAAGCTCGGGCGTCTTGCCGTCAACGGTCCGAACCTCGCCGATGTTCCCGACATTGCTGCCGCCATAATGGGCGGAGTCCGAATTGAAGACTTCCTTCCACTTGCCGGCCAGGGGCACGCGAACGCGATAGTTCTGGTAGACGTTAGGTGAGAAGTTGACGATCACCAGGCACCGTGCGTGCTCGTCAAAACCCTTGCGCAGCCAGGCGAACACGTTGCGATTGGCATCGTCAGTGATCACCCATTCGAACCCGGCCTGGTCGCAGTCCATCTGATGCAACGCCGGCACCGCGCGGTAGAGCCGGTTGAGGTCGCGGATCACCGCCTGGACACCGGAATGGTACTTGTATTCGAGCAGGTGCCAGTCGAGCGACTGGTCGTGATTCCATTCGCGGCTTTGCGCGATCTCGGCGCCCATGAACATCAGCTTCTTGCCGGGATGGCCGAACATGAAGCTGTAATAGGCGCGCAAATTCGCAAAGCGCTGCCACTCGTCGCCGGGCATGCGGCCGAGCAGGGAGCGCTTGCCGTGCACGACCTCGTCATGCGACAGCGGCAGGATGAAGTTCTCCGAGAAGGCGTAGTGCAGGCCGAACAGGATTTCGCCGTGATGGTGCTTGCGGTGAACGGGATCCTTGCTGATGTAGTTCAGCGTGTCGTGCATCCAGCCCATGTTCCACTTGTAGCCGAAGCCGAGCCCGCCGAATTCGACCGGGCGCGAGACCTGCGGCCATGCAGTGGATTCTTCCGCCGCCGTGGTCGCCTGCGGGAAGCGCGCGAACAGCTCGGTGTTGAAACGGCGCAGGAAGTTGATCGCCTCGATGTTCTCGCGGCCGCCGTACTGGTTCGGAATCCAGGCGCCGGGCGGCCGGCTGTAGTCGAGGTAGAGCATGGAGGCCACGGCGTCGACGCGCAGGCCGTCGATGGCGTAGCGCTCGAGCCAGAACAGCGCGTTCGACACCAGGAAGTTGGTCACTTCGGTGCGGCCGTAATTGTAGATCAGGGTGCCCCAGTCGAGATGGCGGCCCTGCAGCGGGTTGGCGTGCTCGTAGAGCGCGGTGCCGTCGAAGCTGCCGAGCCCGTGCGGATCGTCGGGGAAATGTCCGGGCACCCAGTCGAGCAGCACGCCGATCCCCTCGCGATGGCAGGCATCGACGAGGGCGGCAAAATCCTCCGGTGTGCCGAAGCGGCTGGTCGGCGCGTAGAGCCCGGTCGGCTGGTAGCCCCATGAGCCGTCGAACGGATGCTCGCTGACGGGCAGGAATTCGAGATGGGTAAAGCCCATGTCGCGGGCATAGGCCGGAAGCTGCTCGGCCAGCTCGCGATAGGTCAGCCATTCATCGCCGTTCTTGCGCCGCCACGAGCCGAGATGGACTTCGTAGATCGACATCGGCGCCGACAGCGCGTTGATGCCGTCGGGCGCGGGCCGCGGACGCGGCAGGTGCGCCTCGTCGAACACGATGGAGGCGGTCTTCGGCCGCACTTCGCTCGCGAAGGCCAGCGGATCGGATTTCAGCGGCAGCAGGTGGCCATGCGGCCCGATGATCTCGAACTTGTAGTGATCGCCGTTCTTCGCATGCGGGATGAACAATTCCCAATAGCCGGCGCCGCGCACCCGCATCGGATGGCGCCGCCCGTCCCAGAAATTGAAGTCGCCGACCACGGACACACGCCGCGCATTCGGCGCCAGCACCACGAAGCCGATGCCGTCGATGCCTTCGAGCCGCATCGGATGTGCGCCGAGCTTGTCATAGAGGCGCTGATGCGTGCCTTCGCCGAGCAGGTAGAGATCGAAATCGGTCAGGATCGGCGGAAAGCGATACGCATCCTCGAACTCGACGACATTGTCGCCGAATTTCGCGCGGAGCTGGTAGTGCTTCGAGCCGTTCGGGAGCGCGCCGACGAACAGGCCGGCATCGTGGACGCGGTCGAGCTTCGCCACCTCGCCATGGTCGCCCACCGCTTCGACATTGGAGGCCTCGGGCAGAAACGCGCGCACCACGCTCTTGCCGCCCTCGGGATGCAGCCCGAGATAGTGGAAGGGGTCCGAATGGCGGCCCTCGATGATCGCGTAGGCTTCGGCTGGAAGTTTAGGCATAGGCTTCGCTTTCGGCGTTGGACAGAATGCGAAGCAGCACGGTCAGCGGCGCATGGAGCCCCTCAGGCCGGTGGGACAGCTCGTACTCTACTTCGTCGAACGCTTGATCAAGCAGGAAAAATCTTAACAGGCCGTCCGCGGCCTGCGCATCCTGCGGCCAGAGCCGCCGGTCGGTCATCGCGTCACGGTAGGCGGACAGGAAGGTCGCGGTGGCACGCCCGCGCCATTCGTCGAGCGCGGCCGTAAGCCGGCCTTGCTCCTCGGTCCCGCCCGAAAGCACCCGGCTAAGGGCCTTGTTAACCGAAAGATCAATCGAACGGATCAGGCCGGCGACGTCACGCGCGGCAGGCAGCTTGCGCCGCTTCTCGGCCACGGGCAGGCGTGGGTCGCCGTCGAAGTCGATGATGAAGATGTCGTCCTTCACGATCAGAATTTGCCCGAGGCGGAAGTCACCATGATGACGGATGTTCAACCCGCCGATCCCGGAAGGCAATAGCGCAGTCAAATGACCGGGCAGGCTCGCTCGCGTGGTCGCGAGCTGGTCGATCAGCGGGCGGTCGGCCTCCCGCAGGCTGTCGCGGCTGTCGGCCAACCGCTCGAAGACGCGTTCGGCCCGTGCCTTGAGATCGGAGGTCCAGCGCTTGACGTCGGCGGGGCTGATCGGCTCCGGGGCGAGATCGGCCGGCTTTGCCGCCGCCAGCGCGACATGCAACTCGGCGAGCCGCCGGCCGGCCTGCGCGATGAAGTGCAGATAGGGCGCCTGCTCCTGCGTCTCGCGGGGCGCCTCGCCCGCGGACAACAGCCGCTGCTCGTCGATGTAGCGGTCGAGATAGCCCGTGGTCATCGTCCAGCCGTCGCCCTGGTTCTCGACATAGGCATGCAGCACGCCGAGCACGCTGCGCCGACCGCCTTCGACCAGTTCGGCGCTGCCGAGCAGCGCCGGCGCATTGGCGAAGCGGGCCACCTCGGTGAGGTAGTGGCCGATCTCGATCTCGGGGTTGATGCCGTCTTCGAGCCGGCGATAGATCTTGGTGACGTATTGATTGTCGACGAGCGCCGTGCTGTTGGACTGCTCGATCGCGCGAATCCGTTGGGGCTCCTTGATGGAGTAGTCGGCGAACCGGCTGGTGGCCTTGAACTCCAGCCGCAGGTCGTTCTCCTCCACCACCAGGTTCTGCGACAGGTTGCGCAGGAACAGGCCGATGAAGATCTGCTCGCTCGCGACATCGAGCAGCGTGCCTTCGCGCGCGCCCTGGCGTACGGCGGCAAGTGCCTTCGGATTGAAGCGCTCGCGGTCGAAGCGCACCCATTCGATCTGCAGCGGCAGCACGTAGCGTGTCGCCGGGTCGCCTTGCTTCGTCTGGAAGAAGGCGATCCAGGGTCGGTTGTCGCCGATGTCGCAGAACGGCACCGCCGAGGTCAGTGCGGTCTCGATGTGCTTGGGATTGTGCTCGGGATACCACCGCGTCCGCGACAGGAATCCCGGCAGCACGTCGCGTTCGAACACGCCGCGCTCGCGGGCCAGAGAAACCCAGTTCGAGTTCACCGGCACCACCAGCGTTTCGAATTCGGGTACCGCGCGCGGCACGACGGGCTCGGACTTGTCGCGCTCCTGAAGCTGGAACCAGTAGAAGCCGTAGGGCCCCAGCGTGATCATGTAGGGCAGTTCGCCGATCGGCGGGAAACGCGTCCGTCCGAGCATCTCCTGCGGGATGCGATCCTTCCATGGCGACAGATCGAGCTCGGTCGCCTGGGCTGCGCGCGACAGGTTCGCCACGCACAGGATCACCTCGTCGCGATATTGCCGGACATAGGCAAGCACGGCCCGGTTGGCCGGGCGGATGAAGGTCATGGTGCCGCGGCCGAAGGCGAGCGTCGACTTGCGCACCGAGATCAGCCGCTTGGTGGCGCTCAGCAGCGAGGACAGGCTGCGCGACTGCGCCTCCACATTGACCGATTCATAGCCGTAGACGGGGTCCATGATCAGTGGCGCGTAGAGACGGGCCGGGTCGCAGCGCGAGAAGCCGCCGTTGCGGTCCGGGCTCCACTGCATCGGCGTGCGCACGCCGTTGCGGTCGCCGAGATAGATGTTGTCGCCCATCCCGATCTCGTCGCCGTAATAGATGATCGGCGTGCCCGGGAAGGACAGCAGCAGCGAGTTCATCAGCTCGATCTTGCGGCGGTCGTTGTCCATCAGCGGCGCGAGGCGCCGGCGGATGCCGACATTGATGCGGGCGCGCGGATCGTTGGCGTAGGTGGTCCAGAGATAGTCGCGCTCGACGTCGGTGACCATCTCCAGCGTCAATTCGTCGTGGTTGCGCAGGAACAGCGCCCATTGGCAGCTCGCCGGAATGTCCGGTGTCTGGCGCAGGATGTCGGTGATCGGGAAGCGGTCCTCCTGCGCGATCGCCATGTAGATGCGCGGCATCAGCGGGAAGTGGTAGGCCATGTGGCACTCGTCGCCACGGCCGAAATATTCCTGCACGTCCTCCGGCCATTGATTGGCTTCGGCCAGCAGGAGCTTTCCCTTCGAATAGACGTCGAGCTCCTGGCGCAGGCGCTTGATGATCGTGTGCGTCTCGGGGAGGTTTTCGTTCGAGGTGCCCTCGCGCTCGCAGAGATAGGGAATGGCGTCCAGTCGGAAGCCGTCGACGCCGGCATCCAGCCAGCGCTTCATCACCTGGATGATGGCGCTGACCACGCGCGGATTGTCGAAATTGAGATCGGGCTGGTGCGAGAAGAAGCGGTGCCAGTCGAAGGCGCCGGCCTCCGGATCCCAGGTCCAGTTCGATTTCTCGGTGTCGGTGAAGATGATGCGCGTGCCCTGGTACTTCTGGTCGGTGTCGCTCCAGACATACCAGTTGCGGGCGCTCGAGCCCGGTTGGCTGCGGCGCGCGCGCTTGAACCATTTGTGCTGGTCGGAGGTGTGGTTGACGACGAGCTCGGTGATGACGCGCAGGCCGCGCTTCTGCGCCTCCTGGATGAAGCGCTTGAAGTCCTTCATCGTTCCGAAATCGGGATTGACCGAGCCGTAGTCTCCGATGTCGTAGCCGTCGTCGCGGCCGGGCGAAGGATAGAACGGCAGCAGCCACAGCGCGGTGACGCCGAGCTCCTGCAGGTAGGGCAGCTTCTCGGTCAGGCCGGCGAAATCGCCGATGCCGTCATTGTTGCTGTCGGCGAAGGCCTTGACGTGGAGCTGGTAGATGATGGCGTCCTTGTACCAGAGCTCATCCACGACCTCGGCAGCCTCGGCCTTCTTGGTATCGACGGAAGACAATACGTTCATGGCGTGACCCCTTACGCCAGGCAGCGGAACAGCAGCGCCGGATCGCGCTCGGGATCGATACGCAACCTGATCCCGCCCCATTCGATACGGGCCTGTTCGCCGGTGAGGAGGTTTTCGAGTGCCGTCACATGGTGTCGCTGCCCGCCGGCGTCAACCGTGACGTCGCCGAGCGGCAGCCAGAATTCGCGCGCATGGCGCGAGAGTGCGATCACGACGACGACGGTGTTCGCGGGATCGGCCGCCTCCTTGGAGAAGGCGATGGTCTCGCCGTCCTCGATGCCAAGGAAGCGCAGGTTTGATGTCTGCTGAAGCGCCGCGTTATCGTTGCGGATGCGGTTGAGCGCGGCGATGTAGGACTTGATGTTGCCGGGCGCGTCCCAGTCGCGCTGCTTGATCTCGTACTTCTCGGAATCGAGATATTCCTCATGGCCGGGAATGGCCGCATGTTCGAGCAGCTCGAAACCGCCAAAGATGCCGTAATTGCCGGACAACGTCGCCGCCAGCGCGACGCGCGACTTGAACGCCCAGGCTTCGCCGCTCTGGAGATGATAGGGCAGGAGGTCGGCGGTGTTGACGAACAGGTTGGCCCGATAGAAGTCCCGCTCCGGATAACGCGTCAGCTCGGCGAGATAGTGCTCCAGCTCCCATTTCCCCGTGCGCCAGGGAAAGTAGCTGAAGGACTGCGCGAAGCCGAGCTTGGCGAGGCCCTTCATCAGCTTCGGCCGTGCGAAGGTCTTGGAGAACAGGATCACTTGGGGATGCCGGCGGCGGATGTCGCTGATCAGCCACTCCCAGAACGCGAGCGGCGCCGTGTCGTGATTGTCGATGGCGAAGATGGTCACGCCGTGGTCGATCCAGAACAGCATGGCGTCGCGGAACGCATTCCACAGCCCGGCCCGGTCGACCGAGCCGAAATCGGGGATGACGATGTCCGAATAGGGCCCGTCCGCCGACCGCACCGAGCGGTCCGGCCGCCATTTGAACCATTCCGGATGCTGCGTCAGCCAGGGATGGTCCGGCGAGCACTGCACGGCGAAGTCGAGCGCGAGCTCAAGCCCGTACTCGAGGCATGTGGCGACCAGCGCGCGAAAGTCCTCGATCGTGCCCAGCTCCGGATGCAGCGCATCGTGCCCGCCCGCGGCGGAGCCGATCGCATAGGGCGAGCCGGGGTCGCCGGCGCTCGCGACCGGCGCGTTGTTGCGGCCCTTGCGACGGGTGTCTCCGATCGGGTGGATCGGTGTGAAGTAGAGCACGTCGAAACCCATCGCGGCGATATCGGGCACGCGCGCGATGCAGTCGCGCAGGGTCCCGTGCCGGCCCGGCACCTGGCTCTGGCTGCGCGGCATCATCTGGTACCAGGCACTGAAGCGCGCCTTGTCGCGGTCGATCGTCAGCGGAAAGGGCGGCGAGCGCGTAAGGTCCGGCCGCGACTGGCTCTCGGCCATCGCTTCGCCGAGCTCGGCCGCCAGCAGCGGGGCGACGTCGCCGGTCTGGAGGTAGTCTTCGCATTGCTTGATGATGATGGCTGCGGCGTCCTGCCGCGCGCTATGCGCCTTGGTCAGGAGACCGGCACCCTCGATCGCATCGAGGCTGACATCGGCCCCGGTCCGCTGTTTTCGCGCGACGGCGTGCGACCAGGTTGCGTACTCGTCGGTCCAGGCCTCGATCGCGTAGACATATTGCCCGGGCTCAAGGGGCGTGAACGCGCCGGACCAGCGGTCATTGCCGTGATGGATCATCGGCTCGCTCCGCCATTCGCGATCCTGCTCTCCTCGCCAGACCAGGGCCGCACCGACGACGGCGTCGCCGTCGCGGTAGATGTCGGCCCAGACCTCGACCCGCTCGCCGGCGATGCGCTTCACGGCGAAGCGGCCGCCGTCGATCAAAGGATAGATGTCTTCGATGAGGAAAGCGCTGCCGGCTGCGGCACTCTCGACAGTTTGAATTGTCTTGTTCACGGTGATGCCATTGACAAGAAAGCAGGAGCCCGTTTCCCTTGTCGGGAACCTACGCTTGGTACCATTATAGAAAGCCGCTTGTGTGTCATTGGTTCCCTGGGGAACGGCAGGCGCAGTTTGCGAGTTACCCCTGACTAACCTCTTCCGCGACCTCGTTAAAATCGATGCCCCCGGCCAAACCATGGCCTGCAAGCTGCGTGCCGAATGGATCTTTTAGCTCAAGCCCGGATCAAGGGCGTTCAGTCCGAATTCGTCGATGCCCTCGGTAAGCTGCGGGTCACCGCGCCCGAGGCGCTCAAATCCATCCTTGACGCCCTGCCGGAGAAGCGGGTCTACCGCTTCGTCAGCGGCCCTGTCGTGGTCCGCGCCCTGGGGCATCCGCGCACCGAATTGGTGACAGTCGGGACACCGCCGCTGCAATGGAAGGTCGCCGGCAACGGCAGTGTGATCGCGCAAGGCGAGACGCGCGAGCCTGTGATCGCCTGGCCCGACGGCATACCGCTCGGCTATCACCGCCTGACGCTGACCGATGCCGGTGGCGTGAGCGAAGAGGTGCCGATGATCGTGGCGCCCGAGCGGGCCTTCGGCGGCGATTTCGACCGCGGCTGGCTGCTCGCGGTGCAGCTCTACAGCGTCCGCTCCGACCGCAATTGGGGCATCGGCGATTTCACCGATCTCGCCGGCCTGGTCCGGTTGGCAAAACAGCTCGGCGCGGACGGCGTTGGGCTCAATCCGCTGCATGTGCTGTTCGATGACCAGCCGGCCGATTGCAGCCCCTATTCGCCGAACAGCCGGCTGTTTCTCAATCCGCTCTATATCGATGTCGAGGCGATCCCGGAATTTTCCGCCGACCTCATCCCCGACGCGGCTGCGACCGCCGCGCGGCTGCGCGAAGGCGACCGTGTGCCCTATGCCGACATGGCGGCGCTGAAATGGCTGGCCCTGCGCGCGGCCTTTGACAGTTTCGTGAGAGGCGCGAGCGGCGTCCGCCGCAACCAGTTCGATGCCTTCCGTGCCGACCGCGCGCCGTTGCTGTCGCGCTTTGCCTGTTTCGAGGTGCTGCGCCATCGCTTCAACCGCCCGTGGTGGGAATGGCCGTCCGAATGGCAGCAGCCGGACGAGGCGAAATTCGCCGAGCTGCGTAACGGCCCCGACAAGCGCGAGGTCGAGTTCGTCGAATTCGTGCAGTGGACCGCTGACAGCCAATTGCATGCGGCCAAGGAGCTTGCTCACCAACTCGGCATGCGCGTCGGGCTCTATCTCGACGTCGCGGTCGGCGTGCAGTCGAACGGCTTCGATGCCTGGAACGAGCAGACCGCGATCTCGCGGCATCTCGCGGTCGGCGCGCCGCCCGACGTGCTCAACACGATCGGCCAGGACTGGGGCCTCGCCGGCTTCAATGCCGGCGGCCTCGAGGCCCAGTCGTTCGTGCCGTTCGCCGACATGCTGGCGGCGTCGATGCGTCATGCCGGCGCCATCAGGCTCGACCACGTGCTCGGCCTGAAGCGGCTTTATCTCGTGCCGCGCGGCTTCAAGCCCGACAACGGCGCCTATGTGCAGATGCCGTTCGAGGCGCTGCTCGGCGCCGTGGTGCGCGAGAGCGCGGCCCATAAATGCATCGTGATCGGCGAAGACCTCGGCACCGTTCCGGAAGGTTTCCGCGAGACCATGCAGGATTTCGGCATCTGGTCCTATCTCGTCATGATGTTCGAGCGCGACGAGGCCGGCCGCTTCCGCAATGTCGACCACTACCGGCCCAACGCGCTGGTGACGCTGAACACGCATGATCTGTGCACCTATGCCGGCTGGCGCTCCTTCAGCGACCTCAAGATGAAGCACTCGCTCGGGCTCGATCCCGGCGAGGACGACCAGGCGCGCTGGGATGCGCTCGGCGGGCTCGATGCGATCCTGCGCCAGAACGGCATCAACGCCAACGACCTCTATTCCGTGCTCGCCTTCCTGTCGCGCACGCCATCGCGGCTGCTCGCGGTGTCCATGGAGGATCTGCTCGGCGTGATCGACCAGCCCAACATTCCCGGCACGATCGACGAGCATCCGAACTGGCGCCAGCGTCTTCCCGTCGCGCTGGACAAGATCGCCTCCAAGGTCGACCTCACGGCCTTGCGAGCGGCGACGCGGGAACGTACCCTGACCGGCGGGAGTTGATTGGGCGGGGTTCTTTCAGGCTCGCACGACATTGTCTCAGAGGATCGAGGACTATGCGCTGATCGGCGACTGCGAGACCGCGGCGCTGGTCGGGCGCAACGGCTCGATCGACTGGCTGTGCTGGCCGGCCTTCGATTCCGATGCCTGCTTTGCCGCGATTCTCGGCGACCGCAAGAACGGCCGCTGGCTGGTGGCGCCCGCCGGGGACGTGATCTCGATCTCGCGCCGCTATCTCGGTAACACGCTGATCCTCGAGACGCGCTTCGAGACCGGGACCGGCACTGTCGCGCTGATCGACTTCATGCCGCCGCGCGGCAAGGCCTCCGACATCGTGCGCCTGGTCCGCGGCATCAAGGGCACAGTGAAGATGCGGATGGAGCTCGTCATCCGCTTCGGCTTCGGCGTGGACATTCCCTGGGTGCGGCGGATCGATCATTCCCTGATGGCCATCGCCGGGCAGGACATGACGGTGCTGCGGACGCCGGTCGAGACCTGCGGCGAGAACCTGACCACGGTGTCGGACTTCGAGGTCGGGGAAGGCGAGACCGTGCCGTTCGTCCTCACCTACGGCCCCTCGCATCTCGATCCGCCCAAGCCTATCGATCCGGAGATCGCCTTCCGGGAGACCGAAAAGTTCTGGAATGAATGGTGCGGCCATTGCACCCGGGACGGCGACTATCACGACCTGATCGTGCGCTCGCTGATCACGTTGAAGGCGCTGACCTTTGGTCCGACAGGCGGCATCGTCGCCGCGCCGACCACGTCGCTGCCGGAAAAGCTCGGCGGTGGCCGAAACTGGGACTACCGCTTCTGCTGGCTGCGCGATGCCACCTTCACGCTGCTGGCGCTGATGAACTCGGGCTACACCGAGGAAGCTTTGGCGTGGCACAACTGGCTCTTGCGCGCCGCCGCCGGCTCGCCGTCGAACATGCAGATCATGTACGGCATCTGGGGCCAAAGGCGCCTCCTGGAATGGGAGGCGGGCTGGCTCGCCGGCTATGAAGGCGCGCAGCCGGTGCGCGTCGGCAATGCCGCGCATGCGCAGCTTCAGCTCGACGTCTACGGCGAGTTGATCGATGCCTTCCATCAGTCGCGCATGGCCAAGCTCAAGCTCGACGAGGAGAGCTGGGCGCTGGAATGCGCGGTGCTGCAGCATCTCGCCGAGGTCTGGGACCGGCCCGATCACGGCATCTGGGAACGGCGCGGCCAGCCCCGGCACTACGTCTTCTCCAAGGTGATGACCTGGGTCGCCTTCGACCGCGGCATCAAGAGCGCCGAGACTTTCGGCTTCAAGGCGCCGCTACTGCATTGGCGCGCCTTGCGCGAGACCATTCATCGCGAGGTCTGCCGCAACGGCTTCGACGCGAAGGAAAATACCTTCGTCGAGTCCTACGGCGCGAAGCTGCTCGACGCATCCGTGCTGCTGCTGCCTTCCGTCGGCTTCCTGCCGGCCGACGATCCGCGCATCCGCGGCACCATCGCCGCCGTCGAGAAACACATGATGCGCGACGGCTTTGTCTTGCGGCACGATCCGCGCGAAGTCTCCGAGGAAAAGCAGCCGATCGAGGGCGCCTTCCTGGCCTGCAGCCTGTGGCTCGCCGATGCCCACGTGCTGGCCGGCGATCTCGACAAGGCGCAAGTCCTGCTCGACCGCGTCGTCGGCATCGCCAACGATGTCGGGCTCCTGGCGGAAGAATACGATTCAGGTGCGAGGCGCCAAACCGGCAATTTTCCGCAGGCCCTGACCCACATCGCGCTGATCAACACCGCGCACAACCTCTCCGCAGCCAGGCAGGAGAGCGAGAAGCCGGCGGTGCAGCGGTCGAAATAGTGGCCTAGACCCCGAGCCATTCCAGGCCGCCCGGAAGCTCGCCTCCGGCGAAGTCCGATTGCAGGACACGGCGATGCGCCGGAGCGGTCGCCGCGTCCGATGCATGGAGGATGGGCGTCGCATAAAGCCAGATGTCGCCAGGTTTAGCCAGGCACGCGACCGTGCCGCAGCGCCGGACGACGTCCTTCACGTTCTCCTGGGGAATCCGTCCGAGCTTGTGCGATCCGGGCGCGATCAGCAGCGGCGCATTGCTGGCCGGGACTGGATCGATGTGAACCCGCAAGGTCACCATGCCCGACAGGAGCGTAAACGGCGGCTCGACGTGCTGCATGCCGCTCTTGACGCTCCAGGTCTCGAAACCCGCAACGGCGACACGTTGCTTCACGGCGATAGTACGATCCTGGTGCCAGCCCAGGGCCCAGTTCGTCGCGGCCGTCTTGTCGAACAGGATGGTCCTGACCGGACGACTGGCTACTCCAAGCACTGAGGCCGCGCAGCTTCCGATCGGCCCATCCGCCGCAAGAAAGGCTGAGAGGCCCTCGACACCCCTCAGCCTCATGCCGGCGTGGTCCGGCGGCAGATGGGACAGGATTGCCTTGAGCTGGCGCAATTGATCGGAGGTCAGCGCCTGCCGAAACAGCTGCGCGCCGTCGTCCAGAAAAGTGAGATGCTCAATGGCCAAGGTCGCATCGACCACTCAGCCAACCCCGTTCCGCTTCAGAATCATCTCCATCGCCTCCGCAAAACCGTCCTGCTCGTTGCTCGCTGTGACGTGGGTCGCCTCGTCCTTGACGTCGTCGGTGGCGTTGCCCATGGCGATGGAGGTGCCGCTGACGCGGAACATCGCGAGGTCGTTCTGCATGTCGCCGATGGTGGCAACGGTATCGGTCGAGATGCCGAGGCGCTTCGCCATGGCCTGAACGAACGTGCCCTTGTCGAAGCCGGGCGGGGTGATGTCGAGATAATAGGTCTGGGAGCGGACTGCAGTGGCCGCGCTGCCGAGCGCCTCCTGCATCGCCTTCTCGCAGGCAGCTAACCCGGCCGCGTCGGCACTGGCGCCGACGATCTTGCAGGCGCTCGCGAGATACGGCGTGAAGTCGGTTACGATGGTCGGATCGGAGCGGATCGTGTGCTGCTCGTGCGCGACGTATTTGCCGCTCGCGTTGTCGATCAGCCATTTGTCGGCGGTGAAGACCCAGATATCGGCACCGAACTCGCGGAGGATCTGCAAAGAGCGCTCGGCGGCGCTCGTGGGAATCAGGTGCTGCTCGACCGGCCTCATCTCGGGATCGATGATCGAGGAGCCGTTGAACGGCCCGACCGGCAGCCACAGCGCGAGCGGCTCGATCAGGAAGCGCATGCCGATCGCCGGGCGGCTCGAGGTGATGGTGAAGCCGATGCCGGCCTGGTGCAGCCGTTGTACCGCGTTCCGCGCGCGGTCCGTCAGCGTCTTGTCCTTGGTCAGCAGCGTGCCGTCGACGTCGGAGACCACGAGTGAGATGGGGGTCATGGCAGAACCTTGGGTATCGCACCGCCCAGTTTCAATTGCCGCACGATGCCGTCCACGATCGCTTCGACGGTCTCGTCGATGGAGACGGTGATGACGTGCTCGCCCGTTTCAGGCGGCTCCAGCGTGTCGAACTGACTCTTCAGGAGGCCGGGCGGCATGAAATGGCCCTTGCGCTGCGCCAGCCGCTCAGCGATCAGCTCCTTGGTGCCGCGCAGAAAGACGAAGCGGACGTCGCTGCGGCCGCGCAGCAGCACGTCCCGATAGGTGTGCTTCAGCGCCGAGCAGGCGATGATGATGTGCCCGCCGCCCTTGCAGACCCGCTCGATCTCGTCGGCGATGGCGTTGAGCCAGGGCCAGCGGTCCTCGTCGGTGAGGGGATGGCCCGCCCGCATCTTCTCGACATTGCTGGCGGGATGAAAGCTGTCGCCGTCCTCGAAGCGCCAGCCGAGCCGCTGGCCGAGCGCGCCTGCGACCGTGCTTTTGCCCGAACCCGACACGCCCATCACGATCAACGCACAAGGTGCTTCAACGCGGCCCACGAAATTCCTCCGGAAGCGCGGCCCTGTCGACCAGCCAGACGGTCTCACCATTCGAGCGCGCGCGTAAGGCCGGCAGATTCTCGCCATTGAGGAGGCGCGTCAAGATCGGCTGCTTGTCGTGCCCGGCAATCTCGAACAGCATTTCGCGGCAGGAGGCCAAAGCGGGCAGGGTGAGGGAGATCCTCGGCACGAAGGGCGCGACGTTCGCCTTGGGAACGCCGACGGCCCAGCGCCGGGTCTGCTCGATCTCGGGGTAGCCAGGAAATAGCGAGGCGGTGTGGCCATCCGGCCCGGCGCCCATCAGGACGAGGTCGAACAGCGGCCGCGCCGGATCGAGCTGGTCCGAGCCGTAGAAGGCTTGCAGCGCGTGCGCATAGGCGGCGGCGCCCTCGTCCGGATTTTCAACCACGGTCGGAATCGGGTGGATGTGGCCGCCTGGTGCGTTGCGATCGAGAAAGGTGGCGCGGGCCACCGCCATGTTGTTGAGCGGATCGGTCTCGGGCACGAAGCGCTCGTCACCGATGAACCAGTGCACCCGATCCCATGGGATCTTGCCGCGCCAGGCGTCGCTGCCGAGCAATTGATAGAGCTTCTTCGGGCTGGATCCGCCGGTCAGGCAGATCGCGATGCGCGAGGGGTTGGCCGCGATCCGCGCCATCACCCGTTCGGCGGCGACTAGCGCCAGCGCCTCGGCGTCGCCTGCGACGATCAGCTTCGGCTGCCCGGCCGCGATCACGAGTATTTCCGCCAGCTTCGCCCGTCGCGCCGCAGCAACTCGTCGGCGCATTTCGGGCCATCGCTGCCGGCTTCATAGGTCTCGATGCCGTTGGTGCCTTCGCTTGTCCAGGCGTCCAGGAACGGCTGCACCGCCTGCCATCCGGCCTCGATGCCGTCGGCGCGCTGGAACAGGATGTTGTCGCCGATCATGCAGTCGTAGATCAGCGTCTCGTAGCCGGTCGAGGGATCGGCCCGGAAATAGTCGCCGTACTTGAATTTCATCTCGACGCCGTCGATCGTGATGCTCGGCCCCGGGATCTTGGCGTTGAACTGGAGCTCGATGGTCTCGGTCGGCGCGATGCCGATGGTCAGGAAGTTCTGCGACAGGCGGTCGACCGTGGTCCCGGAGAACATGGACAGCGGCGCCTGCTTGAACTTGATCGCGACTTCGGTGCGCTTGTGGCCCAGCGCCTTGCCGGTGCGCAAATAGAACGGCACGCCGGCCCAGCGCCAATTGTCGATCATCAGCTTGAGCGCGACGAAGGTCTCGGTGGTGCTGTCGGGCTTGACGTCCTCGGTCTTGCGGTAGTCCGGAATCTCGTCGTCGCCGATGCGCCCCGCAAGATATTGCGCGCGGACCGAGTTCCTCAGCGCTTCCTCGCGGGTCGGCTGCTGGATCGATGTGAGCACGTCGGCCTTTTCGGAGCGCACGGAATGCGCGTCGAAGCGCGCCGGCGGCTCCATGGCGACCAGCGACATCAGCTGGAACAGGTGGTTCGGCACCATGTCGCGCAGCGCACCGGTGGCGTCGTAGAAGCCGCCGCGATGGCCGACGCCGAGCTTCTCTTCCACCGTGATCTGGATGTGGTCGATGTGGTTGCGATTCCAGATCGGCTCGAACATGCCGTTGGCAAAGCGCAGCACCAAAATGTTCTGCACCGTCTCCTTGCCGAGATAATGATCGATCCGGTAGATCTGATGCTCGTCCATGATCTTCAGCAATTCGGCATTCAGCGCCTTGGCCGATGCGAGGTCGGTGCCGAACGGCTTTTCGATCACGAGGCGCCGCCAGGCGCCGTTCTCCCTCGTCATGCCGGTGCGGCCGAGCTCGCGCGCGGTCGGCGCGAAAGCGGCCGGCGGGGTTGCGAGATAAAACAGGCGGTTGCCGCCGGTCTCCTGCGCGCATTCCAGCGAATCCAGATGCTCGCGCAAGCGGTCGAACGAGGGCGGGTCCTTCGGATCGGCCTCGACGAAGGTCACGCATTCCAGCAACTTCCTGGCGATGTCGTCGTCGATGGGCCGCGTCGCGAACTGCCGCAGGCCCTTCATCAGGCTGTCGCGCAGCTCGTCATCCGACTGGCTTTTGCGCGCAACGCCGACCACGCAGAACTTTTCCGGCAGCAGATGCTCGGCGGCGAGATTGTAGAGCGAGGGCATTACCAGGCGATGGGTGAGATCGCCGGTGACACCAAAAATGACGAAGGCGCAATTTTCCGGCTTGCGCTTGGCTTGCGGGTCTTGTGTCACGAACGATCGGCCTTCGCTTTGGTTACGCTCACTTCGGCTTCGAAGCGCCCGGCTGCTTCGGCTCCTTGTGCCCGCCGAAGCCGGCGCGCATCGCAGAGAGAATTTTTTCGGCGAAGGTGTGTTCCCGACGGGAACGGAAACGTGTGTAGAGCGCGGCGGTCAACACTTCGGCCGGCACGGCCTCGTCGATCGCCGCATTCACGGTCCAGCGTCCTTCGCCGGAATCCTCCACGAAGCCCGAATATTCCGCAAGCTGCGGGCTGTCGGCGAGTGCCGTCGAGGTGAGGTCGAGCAGCCAGGACGGGATCACGCTTCCGCGTCGCCACACTTCGGCGACGTCCGCAAGGTCGAAATCGTAGCGATGATCGGCGGGCAGGGCGTCGATATTGGCGTTCTTGAGAATATCGAACCCTTCGGCATAGGCCTGCATCAGGCCGTATTCGATGCCGTTGTGGATCATCTTGACGAAATGCCCGGCGCCGACGGGGCCGGCATGGATGTAGCCCTGCTCGATGCGGGGATCGCGCCCCTCGCGTCCTTCGGTGCGCGGAATGTCGCCGGCACCGGGCGCGAGCGCGGCGAAGATCGGATCGAGCCGGTCGACCACGGCCTTCTCGCCGCCGATCATCATGCAATAGCCGCGGTCGAGACCCCAGACGCCGCCTGACGTGCCGACGTCGACATAGTGGATGCCGCGCGCCTGCAGCGCCTTGCCGCGGCGGACGTCGTCCTGCCAGAAGGTGTTGCCGCCATCGATGATGACGTCGCCGTCCTGCATCACGCCCGCGATCGTGTCGATCGTGGTCTCGGTGATGTGCCCTGCCGGCAGCATCACCCAGGCGGTGCGCGGCCGCTCGAGCTTGGAGATGAACTCCTCCAGCGTCGCCGAGCCGACTGCGCCGTCGGCGGCAAGGCCGGCGACGGCCTTAGCGTCCTTGTCGTAGACCACAGTCGAATGTCCGTGGCGCATCAGGCGGCGAACGATGTTGCCGCCCATCCGGCCGAGGCCGATCATGCCGAGTTGCATGTAACAGATTCCCTTAGTTCAGCGCGTCGTTGAGCGCAGCATTGAGCGTTGCAAGGCCCTTCTCGAGCCCGCCCTTCAGGTGCACCCGCAGCGCGCGCCGGCCACGCTCGGTGAGCACGTCGAAATCGCCACGCGCCTGCGCCGCCTTGATCACGCCGAAGCTGGCCTTCTGGCCCGGCACGGCCAGATCCTTGGCATCGTCGGCGGTGATCTGGAGGAACACGCCGCTGTCGGGCCCGCCCTTGTAGGCCTGTCCGGTGGAGTGCAGGAAGCGCGGCCCGAACTCGGCGCAGGTCGCGACATGCCGCTTCTCGCGCACCTCGAGCCGCATGGCCTGGAGCGCGTCGATCGTGGCCTTGTCGCGTGCGATGTAGCCGAGCAGGGCGACATAATCGCCCGCGCTGGATCGCGACAGATGCGCCTTGAGCCAGGAGGTGAGATCGCCATTGGCGCCGGCGGCGCGCAGCGCCGTGGCATTGGCCTCGTCGGTGTAGAGATCGGCCTCGTCGGTCGAGACCACGGGCTGCTCGTCCGGCAGCGCCCCGGTCTTCTCGAACGACGCCGTGAGCTCGCGGGTCTTGATCTTCGCCGCCTCAACATCGGGCTGGTCGAACGGGTTGATGCCGAGGATGCTGCCCGCCACGGCGGTCGCCATCTCGAAGCGGAAGAACTCCTGGCCGAGATGGTCGATCGACTTCATGACGATGCGCACGACGGGATGGCCCGCCGCTTCAATCGCGGCTAGCTGGGAATCGTGCGCGGCGTCGGCTTCGCCTTCGATACGGATGTCGATGAAGAAGCGATCGTTGCCATAGACCGAGGGATCGCCCAGCGGCTCGCCGTCGATCGGGATCAGGCCCTTGCCTTCCTTGCCGGTGGATTCGGCGATCAGCTGCTCGGCCCAGGCGCCGAAATCGGCGATCTTCTTCGACGACAGGATCGTCACCTTGTCGCGGCCTTCGAGGCCGGCCAGCCCCATGGCGAGGCCGAGCTGCACGCCCGGGTTCTCGGCGGGCGGCACGTCCGGCCCACACGAGCGGGCCATCGCAAGCGCATGCTTCACGAAGGTCTTGACGTCGATGCCCGCGGTTGCCGCCGGCACGAGACCGAACGGCGAGAGCACCGAATAGCGCCCTCCGATCGAAGGCTCGCCATGGAAGATGCGGGCATAGTTCAGCTTCTTGGCCGCCTTTTCCAGCGACGAGCCGGGATCGGTCACCGCGATGAAGCGATGGCCGGTCTTCACCTTGGGGCCGACGGCCTTGGCGACGCGCACGTGGAAATAATCCTTCATCGCGTTCGGCTCGGTGGTGCCGCCGGACTTGCTGGAGACGATGAAGACCGTGTTGGCGATGTCGATCTTGTCCTCCATCGCCCGCACCTGCGCGGGATCGGTGGAGTCGAGCACGTGCAGCTTCGGGAAGCCCGGCTTCTTGCCGAAGGTTTCGGCCAGCACCTCGGGTCCGAGGCTCGATCCGCCCATGCCGAGCACGACGGCATCGGAGAACTTCTGCCCCTTCACGCGGCCCGCATAGTCCTCGTAGTCGGCAACGTCGGCCTTGGCCGCGCTGTCGAGCCAGCCGAGCCATTTGTTCTCGTCGGTGCCGGTCCAGACCGACTTGTCGCGCTGCCAGAGCCTGCGGATCTTCGCGGCGGCGCGCCATTCCTCGGTGCTCTTGGCCACGGCCTTGCCGAGCCCGTCGCCGAGCGAAAGCTGCTGACGGTCGAGCGCCGGCCCGAGCACGGTGGCGCGCTTGTGCGCGACCGCGCCATAGAGCTTGTCGGCGGCGTCCGCGAACAGCTTGACGCCGTCCTTGACCAGCTCCTCGGTGATCGCATCGAGCGAGATGCCAGAGCGTTCCAGCTCCTCCAGCACGCGCCTTGCGTCCTCGACGTTCTCTTCCAGGCTGTCGCGCGGCTTGCCGTGGTCGCGGAACGCATCGAGCGTTGCCGGCGGCACGGTGTTGATGGTGTCGGGGCCGATCAGCTCCTCGACATAGAGCACGTCGCTGTAGTCCTTGTTCTTGGTGCCGGTGGAGGCCCACAGCATGCGCTGCGGCTTGGCGCCCTTGGCGGCGAGCTTCTCCCAGCGCGGACCCGAGAACAGGCGCTTGTAATCCTGGTAGGCGAGCTTGGCGTTGGCGATCGCGACCTTGCCCTTCAGCGCGGCGAGCCGCTCCTTCTCGGAGGGATCGTTGGCGCGTGCGATCTTCTCGTCGAGCTGCTTGTCGACCACCGCGTCGATGCGGCTGACGAAGAAGCTCGCCACGCTCGCGACATGCGACGGATCGCCGCCGCCGGCGACGTATTTTTCGAGACCCGAAAGATAGGCCTCCGCAACCTCGAGATAGACCGCCTTGGAGAACAGCAGCGTGATGTTGATGCTGATGCCGTCGCCGATCAGCGTCTCGATGGCGGGCAGGCCTTCCGGCGTCGCCGGCACCTTCACCATCAGGTTCTTGCGGCCGACGTCCTTCCACAGCCGCCGCGCCTCGGCGACGGTGCCGGCGGTGTCCATCGCGAGGTAGGGCGAGACTTCCAGGCTGACATAGCCGTCGCCGCCCTTGAGGCGGTCATAGACCGGGCGCAGCACGTCGGCGGCGTTCTGGATGTCCTCGACGGCGACGGCCTCGAACAGCTCGGCCACGGTCCGGTCGCCGCGCTTCAGCGCCTTGCCGATCGGGGCGTCGTACTCGTCCGAGCTGCCGATCGCCTTCTCGAAGATCGAGGGGTTGGAGGTGACGCCTTTGACGCCGTCGGTGTCGATCAGCCGCTTCAGGTCGCCCTTGGCGATGAAGCCGCGGGCCAGGAAGTCCAGCCAGACGGCCTGTCCGTGCTTTTCCAGTTCTTTGACGGGATTCATGATAGTTATTTATCTCCAAGCCTGCGGGCGAGGGGTTTCCGCGCCGGTCCTGACGCGCTATCCTCTAGCTTACATGCTCCCGGGAGGGAACCAATCAAGCATGTGGGAGTCATATCCTCCAGTGTAACTCCGTCGCGATCATGGCGATCCAGGCGGCAGTGGCTGTGTTGCGTAAAAAGTCGTTGGCCGGGAAAGGTTCGGCCGAGGTCTCATTGCGTAACGTCTGCCGGCCGCTGCACAGCGGGTCGTCAGCGGATCCCGATCCGCCCGATAGGTTGTGGTTCGGTCGCGAATGGCCGTGCTGGGGGAAAACATGCACGTACATCCTGACGGCCGCGATCTTGCCGTCTCCGACATCCCGCAATCGGTCGCGCCGGCCATACGCGCCGATGCCTCCCACGATCTCGAAATCGGGCAATGCGCCATGCGCTTGCGTCTGCTGGTCGCGGCCGGCTTCGCGATGATGGTGTTCAGTGCGAGCCTCGCCTTCGACTGGTGGGACAGCCTCGGAGACTACGACACGACGGCCGGCTATGCCGGCGTCGCGGTGTTCGGCCTGATCACCGGCTGGCTGATCTGGCTGCTCCCCTCCGAACGGGGGGCCGTGGTGATCGTCACGCCCTACGGCATCCGCGACCTGCGCATCGGCAACGAATTTCTGCTGTGGGAGTCGATCGCGGAGATTTCGACCGCGGAGCGCCGCGGGCACAGGATGATCGTGCTGACACCGACGCCGGACTTGCAGCGGCAGCTCTCCTGCATTCGCGCCAGCAGCCGGGCGGCGTCGCGCGGCGCACAGGACGATCGCATCCTCATCTCCGCCGAGGGCCTGGCGACCGATTTTGAGACATTGCTGCGCGCTTGCCGCGAGTGCCATGCCGCCAGCGATTCACGCACCGCATCGCGGCGCGACCGCGATCAAGAGTCTGTCAATCGTGACTCTGGCGCTCAAGGCCTGGCCGCACAAGCGTCATAAAGCTGCCGCCGGCAGGCGCCTATGCTGCACCGCCGGATGAACGGATATCCGGTAACGCCCGGATGTTGCGACCGAGTGACATTTGCTGGAAATGAGCGAAGATATACATAGATTCGCATAAATAACAGGCAGGTGCCTGTTCGTAACTCACCCGGTTGCCTACGTTGTGCGTTGCGTCGAGTCGGCCCCTGGGTGTCCAATGATCGTCATGTGCTCACGCTGATTCGAGAAGCGGCCTGAGGAACGGTCCAGTAACTGCTTTCGTTTCAGCTTGTAGCGGAACTCACGCGGAGAGGGATCATGTACAACGATTCTCTATTCAACGCTTTCGCTCGGTCGTTCGAGGCGAGAAGCCAGCACGACATGTCGATGGCGGAATATCTGGAATCGTGTCGAAGCGATCCCATGAAATACGCCAACGCGGCCGAACGACTTCTAGCAGCGATCGGTGACCCCCAGACGATTGACACGGCCAAGGACCCACGCCTTGGCCGTATTTTTTTGAACCGCACCATCCGCACCTATCCGGCCTTCGCCGGCTTCTACGGCATGGAAGAAACCATCGAGCGCATCGTCGGTTTCTTCCGCCATGCGGCGCAGGGTCTCGAAGAGCGCAAGCAGATTCTCTATCTGCTCGGACCGGTCGGCGGCGGCAAATCCTCGCTCGCCGAGCGGCTCAAGTCGCTGATGGAAGTGCATCCGATCTACGTGCTCAAGGCCGGTGACGAGCTCTCGCCGGTGTTCGAGAGCCCGCTCAGCCTGTTCGATCCGGATAACCTCGGACCGATGCTGGAAGAGAAGTACGGCATTCCGCGCCGGCGTCTCACCGGCCTGATGAGCCCGTGGTGCTACAAGCGGCTGGAGGCCTTCGGCGGCGACATCTCGCAATTCCGCGTCGCCAAGATTCAGCCGTCGCGGCTGCGCCAGATCGCCGTCTCCAAGACCGAGCCCGGTGACGAGAACAACCAGGACATCTCCTCGCTGGTCGGCAAGGTCGACATCCGCAAGCTCGAGACCTACGCGCAGAACGATCCCGACGCCTACAGCTATTCCGGCGGCCTCAACCGCGCCAACCAGGGCGTGCTCGAGTTCGTCGAGATGTTCAAGGCACCGATCAAGATGCTGCATCCGCTGCTGACGGCGACGCAGGAAGGCAACTACATCGGCACCGAGAACATCGGCGCGATCCCGTTCACGGGCGTGATCCTGGCGCACTCCAACGAAGCGGAGTGGGCGAGCTTCAAGTCCAACAAGAACAACGAGGCCTTCATCGACCGCATCTGCGTGATCAAGGTGCCTTACTGCCTGCGGATCACGGAAGAGCAGAAGATCTACGAGAAGCTGATCCAGGGCTCCGAGCTCGCGTCCGCGCCGTGCGCGCCCTCGACGCTGGAGACGCTGGCGCGGTTCTCGGTGATGTCGCGCCTGCGCAAGCACGAGAACTCCACGGTGTTCGCCAAGATGCGGGTTTACGACGGCGAGAGCCTGAAGGAATCCGATCCCAAGGCGCGCAGCGTCCAGGAGTATCGCGATGCCGCCGGTGTCGACGAGGGCATGGACGGCGTCTCCACGCGCTTTGCCTTCAAGATCCTGGCTGCCACCTTCAACCACGATCCGCAGGAGGTCGCCGCCGACGCCGTGCACCTGATGTACGCGCTGGAACAGTCGATCCGGCGCGAGCAGCTGCCCGAGGAGGTCGAGAAGCGCTATCTCGAATTCATCAAGGCGGATCTGGCGCCGCGCTACGCCGAGTTCATCGGTAACGAGATCCAGAAGGCCTATCTCGAATCCTACTCGGATTACGGCCAGAACCTGTTCGACCGCTACGTCGACTATGCCGATGCATGGATCGAGGACCAGGACTTCAAGGATCCCGATACGGGGCAGCTGCTGGATCGCGAATTGTTGAACCAGGAACTGACGAAAATCGAGAAGCCGGCCGGCATCGCCAACCCCAAGGACTTCCGCAACGAGGTCGTCAAATTCTCGTTACGGTCGCGGGCCCAGAACGGCGGCAAGAATCCGACCTGGACCTCCTACGAGAAGATTCGCGACGTGATCGAAAAGCGGATATTCTCCCAGGTCGAGGACCTGCTTCCGGTCATCTCCTTCGGGTCGAAGAAGGACGGCGAGACGGAGAAGAAGCACGGTGAGTTCGTCGCACGCATGGTGGAGCGCGGCTACACCGAGCGTCAGGTTCGCCGGCTCGTCGAATGGTACATGCGTGTGAAGCAGGCCGGTTGAGGCGGATGGAAAAGTGCCCATTCACATTATTGACAGGCGCCTGAATCCAGGCGGTAAGAGTCTTGAGAACCGCCAGCGGTTCTTGCGTCGGGCCAAATCCCTGGTGCAGGGCGCCGTCAAGAAGACCTCGCAGGAACGCGACATCAAGGACGTCCTGGAGGGTGGTGAGGTCACGATACCGCTCGACGGCATGCACGAGCCGCGGTTCCGCCGTGAAGGCGGAACGCGCGACATGGTGCTGCCCGGGAACAAGAAGTTCATCGAGGGCGATTACCTCCAGCGCTCCGGCCAGGGCAGCGCCAAGGATTCCGGTCCCGGTGAAGGCGACAGCGAGGACGCCTTTCGTTTCGTCCTCTCCCGCGACGAATTCGTCGATCTCTTCCTCGACGACCTCGAGCTGCCGGATCTTGCCAAGCGCAAGATCGCGCAGACCGAGAGCGAGGGCATCCAGCGCGCCGGCTACACCACGTCAGGTTCGCCCGCCAACATTTCGGTGAGCCGGACGGTGAAGCTCGCGCTGGCGCGCCGGATCGCGCTCAAGCGTCCCCGCAAGGAGGAGATCGAGGAGCTTGAGGCCGCAATCGCCGCCTGCACCGACGAGGACGAGCGGACCGAGCTTCTTGCCCAGCTCGAGGCGCTGAAGGCCAAGTCCAAGCGCATTCCCTTCATCGATCCGCTCGACATCCGCTACCGCCGCTTCGAGACGGTGCCCAAGCCCGTCGCGCAGGCCGTGATGTTCTGCCTGATGGACGTCTCGGGCTCGATGTCCGAGCACATGAAGGATCTGGCAAAGCGCTTCTACATGCTGCTCTACGTGTTCCTGAAGCGGCGCTACAAGCATGTCGAGATCGTCTTCATCCGCCACACCGACCGCGCCGAGGAAGTCGACGAGCAGACCTTCTTCTACGGCCCGGCCTCCGGCGGCACGCTGGTCTCCAGCGCGCTGCAGGCAATGCACGAAATCGTGCGCGAGCGCTTCAATCCGTCGGATTGGAATATCTACGCCGCTCAAGCCTCCGACGGCGACAATTCCTATTCCGACGGCGAGCTCACCGGGCTGCTGCTGACCGAGAAGATACTGCCGGTCTGCCAGTTCTTCGCCTATCTCGAGGTCGGGGAATCCGGCGGCAGCGCCTTCGATCTCTCCGACTCTTCGCTCTGGACCCTCTACGAGCGCCTGCGCAACAGCGGCGCACCGCTCTCGATGCGCAAGGTCTCCGAGCGCAGCGAGATCTTTCCGGTGTTCCACGACCTGTTCCAGCGCCGCGAAACTGCTCAGGAGAAAGCCGCTCCATGACGGGACGTTTGTTCGAAGGCGCCGATTGGGATTTCCACACCTTGCAGCGCATCACCGATGCCTGCGAGGAGGTGGCGCTGAAGGACCTCGGCCTCGACGTCTATCCGAACCAGATCGAGGTCATCACCGCCGAGCAGATGCTGGATGCCTATTCGTCGGTCGGCATGCCGCTGTTCTACAAGCACTGGTCGTTCGGCAAGCAATTCGCCTATCACGAGGCGTCCTATCGCAAGGGTCTGATGGGCCTCGCCTATGAGATCGTGATCAACTCCTCGCCCTGCATCTCCTACCTGATGGAGGAGAACACGGCGACGATGCAGACCCTGGTGATCGCGCACGCCGCCTTCGGCCACAACCATTTCTTCAAGAACAACTATCTGTTCAAGCAGTGGACCGATGCCGAGGGCATCCTCGACTATCTCGACTTCGCCAAGAACTACGTCATGCAATGCGAGGAGCGCTACGGCCGCATCGAGGTCGAGCGCACCCTCGACGCTGCGCACGCCCTGATGTCGCACGGCATCGATCGCTATCCCGGCAAGAAGACGCTCGACCTGCGCGCCGAGGAGAAGCGGGCAGGGCGCCGCCGCCAGCACGAGGAGGAGGTCTTCAACGATCTCTGGCGTACCGTTCCGGCCGGCAAGAGCAAGACCCGGTCAGCGCTCAGCATCGAGCGCCGCCGCAAGCTGCTGGGCCTGCCGCAGGAGAACCTGCTTTACTTCCTGGAGAAGAGCGCGCCGCGGCTGGCGCCCTGGCAGCGCGAGCTGTTGCGCATCGTCCGCCACATCGCGCAGTATTTCTATCCGCAGAGCCAGACCAAGGTGATGAACGAGGGGACGGCGACCTACGTCCACTATCGCATCATGACCGCGCTGCATCAGCAGGGCCGCATCACCGACGGCAACTTCCTCGAATTCCTGGGATCGCACACCAACGTGGTGTTCCAGCCCGAATTCGACGATCCGCGCTTCTCGGGCTTCAATCCTTATGCGCTCGGTTTTGCCGTGATGCAGGACATCGAGCGCATCGTCACCAATCCGGAGGATGAGGACCGCGAATGGTTCCCCGACATCGCCGGCAAGAACGACGTGATGGGCGTGCTGCGCGACGTCTGGGCCAATTACCGGGATGAAAGCTTCATCGCGCAATTCTTGAGTCCCAGATTGATGCGGCACTTCCGCATGTTCCACCTGCACGACGATCCCGAAGAGCGCGCCGGCATCCGGGTCGACGCCATCCACGACGATCGCGGTTTCCGCCGGGTGCGGCGCGAGCTGGCACGGCAGCACGATGTCGGCTACATCGACGCCAATATCGAGGTGGTCGACGTCGATCTCTCCGGCGACCGCAGGCTGATCCTGCATCACCACGTCATCAAGGGCTCGCAGCTCAACGAGACCGACGCCAAGCGCGTGCTGCAGCACCTCGCCGATCTCTGGACCTACGACGTCTCGCTGATCGAAGTCGACGCCAATGACAAGGTTTTGCGCGAATACGTCGTCAGCCCGCGTCCGATCCCGGCGGCGGTGGCCTGAGCCTGGCCGGCAAGTCCTGCGTGGACGTGGCGGGCAGTTCGCCTGCGGCCATCCTTCCAGACGCCCGCCTTTGGCGGGCCCTCAGGATGAGGCCGGAGTGTGCGGCAGCAATGACGATACTCAAAAATGCTGCTTAGCCTCATCCTGAGGAGACCGCTGAAAGCAGTCGTCTCGAAGGACGAGGCGCGTGCTCCGGCCGCCGCCTCGATGAATTTCTAACGACTGTCGGCGCTCTATGCCGATCGCTTCTTCGCCGGTTTCTTCTTGCTCGCATTCAACTCCACCGCCGCGCGGATCAGCGCCTTCAACGCCTTTTCGTTGATCTTCTCGCCATGGCGAATATCGATCGCGCGCCGCACATTGCCGTCGAGGCTGGAATTGAACAGGCCCGCGGGATCCGCCAGCGCCGCGCCCTTGGCGAAGGTCAGCTTCACCACTTCCTTGTAGGTCTCGCCGGTGCAGATGATGCCGTCGCGCTCCCACACGGGAACGCCGCGCCACTTCCATTCCTCGACGACCTCAGGCTCGGCCTCCTTGATGAGGCCGCGGACCCGCGCCAGCATCTCGCCGCGCCAGTCGCCGAGCTCCCTGATCCTGCCGTCGATCAGCTTTGCGGGCGAAGCTGCGTTGTCCGCCTTCGCACTGCCGGTCTTCGCCACCACCGCCTTCTTCATGACCACGCCTCGCTGCGCGCACCGCTGCGGCCGAGATAGGGCAGCGCGAACAGATAGAGCCCCGTCGCGAGCAGCGGGATCAGCGGCACGAGCGCCAGGAAGCCGATCCAGGCGGCGTCGAGCTGCATGGTCATCGCGACGATGTTGGCGATGACGGCGAGGGTGAAGGCGATGGACAGCCAGCGATGGGTTTGTCGAATCCACATGTTTTAACGACTCCTCTGCGATGATCGAAAACGGCTTGCGCTCAATCCGGCCGCGCCAGCATCTCGTCGAGCCTGGTGAAGAACTGCTTCCAGCCGGCATGCGCGCCGCCATAGGCCTGCTTCTGGGTGGGGCTGAAGCCCGCCTGCTCGACGCGTAGGTGCGTGCCCGCGCCCATCGGCGTCAGCGTGAAGGTCACGACGCTTTTCAGGTCGAACGCGGCGTCCTCGTGCGAGAAATTCCAGGTGTAGGCGAGGCTCTTCTGCGGCTCGAGGGTGAGCACCTCGCAATCCAGCACGCCGCCCCATTCGCCACGCAGGTTGAAGCGATGACCGACCTCGGGCTTGAAGTCGTTCTTCATCAGCCATTCCTCGATCAGATGCGGCTGCGTCAGCGCGCGCCAGAGCCGCTCGGCCGGAAACGCAAATTCGCGCTCGACGACGACGGAGCGGGTTTCGGTCGCAGGTTCGGTCATTGGTCCATCCTCTTCAGGAGATCGTCGAGCGCATCGAGCCGGTTCTGCCAGAATCCGGCCATCTGGCTGGTCCAGTCGACCAGCGGATTGAGCGCGCCGGGTTGCGCGCTGTAGTGGGTCTGCCGTCCCTCGTGGCGATCGCGCACCAGGCCCGCCTGCTTCAGCGCGCCCAGATGTTTCGAGACCGCCGGCTGGGAAACGCCGGATCGCGCCGTCAGGGCCCCGACCGTCTGCTCGCCCTCGCGGCACAGCCGCTCGAAGATCGCCCGCCGGGTCGGGTCGGCGAGGGTCCTGAACAGGAGGTCGTGGGCGGCGGACATGCGGAATCCATAACTCGTAGGTTATGGATTAATTCATAACCGTAGAGTTATGGGTAAGTCAAGGGGAGGATGGGAGGATATTGGCGCCGGTTCTCGCAGCTCTCTAGGCCGTCATTGAGGAGCTCGTGCGACGAAGCAATCCAGACTGTCTCCGCGGAGGAATTCTGGATTGCTTCGCTACGCCCGCAATGACGGAGAATGTGGTGACGGCGGGGGATGCGGTGGCGGCAACTGCGCAGCGCTAGGGCCGCAGATACAGATATCCCTGCGACTGCAGCTCGGCCAAACGCACCACGCCGCCTTTCTCCGCGCTGACGAAGCCGGGCAACAGGTCCGTCAGCGTGACGTTCTGCGCCTTCATCGTGTTGCCGCAGGCGGCGAGCTCGACACCGTCCTTGGAGAAGTCACCGATGCGCTTGCTGATGTCGGGGTTGGCCTGCGCCGCGTGAAACGCCTTCAGCGCCGGCCCGTGGATCACGAGCGCGATCGTGACATGGTCGGGTCCGCCGACGCCGTCGATGTGGTTCTGGATGTTGCCGAGGACGAAATTGACCTTCTCGGCGTCGCTGAGGTGATAGACGACCTTGAGCTTGCTCGATGGCGGGGCCTCGGTCGCAGCTTTCGCGCTGGAGGCGCCAAACGCAGCTCCAAGCGCCGAAACGGCGCTCCACAGGATGTTCCGGCGGTTCATGCGATCTCCTTCGAAGCATGATCCGGCCCCGAAAGGCCGCGCTAGCGCAAAGTGCGCAGCGGTTTTCCGGACAGATCATGCGCAAATAACGGCCTGAATGCGAAGGAGACATATCACTTGTGGCGGAGCGCTGCGAGTTCCTTGCGGTCGGTCACGAGCGACGCGCATTCGCTGGTGTCGGTGCGGTCGAGCCGGAAAATCTTGTCGTCGGCGCCGGCGACAAGCGCATGCTCGGCCTCGTCGTCCGGCTTGTTGTTTTGCCAGACCCGGATCTGCACCAGGCGAATGATCGCCGACTTGTTGTCCTTGGACAGTCCCACCTCGATGCCGCCGCCCTCGCAATCGACGCCGCAGCCCATGCGGACTTCGGCGCCGTCACTGAGCAGCACCGCGTGACTGCCGCACGAGCCGCTGGAGTCGAAATCGCCGGAGCGGTGGCGATAGCGGAAGCCGAGGCGGAAGGAATTGTGCATCTGCTTGTCTTCCTTGTCGGTCTCCGCCGAGATCAGCAGCTTCATGGAGGCCACCTTCTGCTTGGGATGGCGCGCCAGGTGCTCGGCGTCGTAGCGGCGGACGAAGCAGGCATAGGCCTTGTCGCCGGTGGGCCCCGCATAGACCCGGGCCGTGAAGGCGTCGGCCTCGGCCTTCGTGGTCTCCCGGACCTGGTCCTCGTCGGCGTGGGCGACACCGGCAAAGGCGGCAACAGCGAGCGGCAGGAGAAGGGCAAGCTTCATGATCGCACCGGGCGTGTGAACCATCGTTAACCCGCAACGGGCAGGCGGGGCGGACTTGGCTTTAGTCGCCCGCGGCGAGGGGCGCGTTCAAGCGCGCCGGGCTGCGCCCTTTGCGGGCAGTCTCGCGCAAGGTTCCCGCCTTAATAATTTAGAAGGAGGGGCGTTGGTAAACCCCTGGTTGTTGCAGATGACTGGTGGCGGTCAAAATGTCCGTAAGTCAGAACTTGCCCAACCTTGCATTCGGCTATTCCGTGCCGCGGCTGCTGAAGATGCTGGCCGCCGGCGTCTTCCTCACGCTGCTGTGCGCAGCGATCGCATTCAACTGGCTGAACATCAAGACTCTCACCGCGTTCCAGATCACGGCCAGCTATGTCGGTCTCGCGGTGTGCGGCTTTGCCACGCTCAGGGTGCTCTGGCGGCTGGTCTCGAGCAGGCAGCCGGTTCTCTTCATCACCCGCGTCGGCCTTCGCGACACCCGCATCGCCGATGACACGATTTCCTGGAAATCCGTGCGCGACATATCGGATTGGCGCTATCGCAGTCAGATCATCGTGGTGCTCAAGCTCGATCCGCTCGTCGCCGACCGCTTCGAGGTTGGCCTTCTCAAGCGCATCATCTCGATGATGAACAACGCGGTCGGTGCCGAGGGTGTGCTCGTCAATCCCGGCGGCCTGACCATCGACGGCGAAACGCTGCTCGAGACCTGCAAGCAATACTGGAAGGCCGGCCGTCTCGCATCGACGGCCCGTCCCGCGGCGCAGCCCGAGCCCGTCCACTAGTCCAGGCCGCAACCGCGGCGGACCACGCGGCTTTCACGCGACACTGCGTGCCGGCAGTCGCCGCACGCGTGGCGCGTTCAACTCGCATACGCGCACGGCAGAGCGCGGCGGCGTGGTTCCATGTGCGGCCTTAGTCGAACCTCAACCCAGGAAGGTTCAATCGGTGTAGCCCCTCGCTTTTTTGGGAACCCGATGCTGTCAGCCATTCGACATTGTTCCCGTTCGTCGATGTGATAGCCTTCACAGGCGATTGCGTTTGGCAGTCGTAGAGTGGGGCCGCCTCTTTGTAGTGTGTGGAGTCCCCCCGCAATGGGCGAAATTCGCAACTTCAGATCCGGAAATCAGGATGGGCCGCCGCCACACGGCTCCATGCCTCGTCGTCTCGCGGCGATCATTGTCGGCGACATCGTATCCTACAGTCGCTTGATGCAAGCCGACGAGGAGGGGACGCATGCCCGCGTCAAGCGTATCGAGCGGGATCTCATCGAGCCCAGTATCCTCGAGCACCATGGGACCCTGGTGAAAACGACGGGCGACGGTTTCATCGCCATCTTCGACAGTCCCGTCGAGGCTGTTCGATGCAGCATCGTCATTCAGCAGAATCTCGTCGGCCGCAATGCCGGGCTCCCGAAGCATTCCCGGATCGAATACCGGATTGGCGTCCATCTCGGCGACGTCATCATCGAGCCGGACGATGTCTATGGCGACGGCGTCAATATCGCCACCCGCATCGAAGGCATTGCCGAACCTGGCCAAGTCTACATCTCAGGGGCAATCTACGAGCAGATCAAGCACAAGGTCGTGTGCGGCTACGAGTCGCTCGGCGACCGCAAGGTCAAGAACATCACGGATCCCGTACGCGTCTATCGCGTGCTGCCGGATGCGGATGCCGTCGTCGGGACGCGAGGTCGGCGCGAGACGATCCTGATCTTTCTTCTTGCTATCACCCTGCTGGTCATCGCCAGTGGTGCGCTGTGGTACTTGCTGGCACCGGGCAGGCTGGGCCACCAGGCCGCCGCGCCGATCGTCGCTCCGGCCCCAACGCCGAGCCCGCAGCCTCCGCCGCGCGAAGCGGCGGCGCAGACGCCGTCACCATCTCCCTCACTGGCTTCCGCCCCGCCATCGCCGACGCCCAGCCCATCGGCGGCGCCGCCTCGCGAACCGGAGATGATCGCCGTTCGTGGCGGTAGTTTCGCCATGGGAAGCAACGACGATCCGACGGAACGCCCGGTCCACCAGGTCGCGATCAAGCCGTTCTCGATCGGCAAGTATCCGGTGACCGTGCAGGAGTGGAACGAATGCGCCGCCGCAAAGGCGTGCTCCTTCACGGCGACCGGCAAGGACGATGCGCCGGTCAGCAATGTGAGCTGGACCGACGCACAGCAATATGTGGCGTATCTCTCTCAGGCGACGAAGAAGCCGTACAGGCTTCCGAGCGAAGCCGAATGGGAGTATGCGGCGCGCGGCGGAACGCAGAGCAAGTATTGGTGGGGTGACAAGCTCCAGCCGGGCATGGCCGGCTGCAAGGATTGCGGCAACCTTGCCAGCGAACAGCCGGCGAAGGTTGGCAGCTTCAAGCCAAACCCGTTCGGACTGTACGACATGGGCGGCGCGATCGACCAGTGGGTCGAGGATTGCTGGCACAAGAGCTATCAGGACGCGCCCGGCGACGGCTCGGCATGGAGCGGCGGTGACTGCTCCTCGCACGTCCTTCGCTCGGGCTCCTGGAAGAACGATTCGCGATATGTGCGGCCGTCCAACCGCGATGGTTACGACACCAATGTCCGTTACCCCACGCACGGATTCCGCGTCGCGCTCAGTCCGTAAATGCTGGAGTGGATTTGATGAAGATCATTTTTCTCGCCGCATTGGCGGCGGCGATCGCATTGCCTCCGGGCGCAGCCTACTCGCAGGGCAAGACCGCGCCCAAGGACGCCAAGGTCTATTTCATCAGCCCGCGCGACGGGCAGAAGCTTCGCGGTCCATTCTGGGTCCGGTTCGGTTTGCGCAACATGGGCGTAACGCATGCCGGCGATGACTACCAGAACGCGGGGCATCATCATCTTCTGATCGATGTCACCGATCCCATCGATCCCAAGGAGCCTATCCCGCAAGACAAGTCGCACCTGCATTTTGGTGCAGGGCAGACCGAAACTTTGCTCGAGCTTCCGCCGGGCACGCACACTCTCCAGCTAGTGCTGGGCGACGCCAGGCACTATCCGTTCGAGCCGCCCATCGTGTCCGAGAAGATCACCATCCGTGTCAGGCAGCCAGTTGGCGGCAAGTGATCACCGCAGGCTGGCGTTGATCTTGTCCAGCACCGTCGAGCCCGGGCACAGCGTGTCCGCTTCCAGCGTGTTGAGCGGGGTCTCGACCGTGTTGAGGTGCTCGTGCAAATCTTCCGCATCGGGATCGACGTAGAGGAGGCCGGTGACGATCTGGCCCTTGGCGGCGTGCTTTGCCAGGAAGGTTTGTGCCCCCAGCCGGTCATGTGGATCGTAGTCGGCGTCGATCTTGCGCAGCGCGATCTTGCTGCCGTCATGCTGCTCGACCATTTGCACCGTGCCCGGCGCGTAGTCCACCGCAATGGGGTCGCGGCCGACCAGCACGTCGAGCCGGTTCACGGCATCGTTGTGCTCGCGGACATAGTCGAAGCTCTTGGTCGAGCCGGCGTGATTGTTGAAGGCGATGCAGGGGCTGATGACGTCGATGAAGGACGCGCCCTTGTGGCGGATCGCGGCCGCGATCAGCGGCACCAACTGGGTCTTGTCGCCGGAGAACGAGCGCGCCACGAAGGTGGCGCCAAGCTGCAGCGCGATCGCGACGAGGTCGATGGCGTTGTCGGTGTTGGTGACGCCCTTTTTGCTCTTCGAGCCGCGGTCGGCGGTCGCCGAGAATTGGCCCTTGGTCAGGCCGTAGACGCCGTTGTTCTCGACGATATAGGTCATGTTGACGCCGCGCCGGATCGAATGCGCGAACTGGCCGAAGCCGATCGAGGCGGAATCGCCGTCGCCGGAAACGCCGAGATAGATCAGGTCGCGGTTGGCGAGGTTGGCGCCGGTCAGTACTGATGGCATGCGGCCGTGCACGGAGTTGAAGCCGTGCGAATTGCCGAGGAAATAATCCGGCGTCTTCGACGAGCAGCCGATGCCCGAGATCTTCGCCACCCGGTGCGGCTCGATCGAGAGCTCGTAGCAGGCTTCGATGATCGAGGCCGTGATCGAGTCGTGGCCGCAGCCGGCGCACAGCGTCGAGATTTTTCCTTCGTAGTCGCGGTGCGTGTAGCCGAGGTCGTTCTTCTTCAGCCCGGGATGATGAAACTTTGGCTTGGCAATATAGGTCATGAAAGCACCTGCGATCCCAAGGCCGTCATGGCCGGGCTTGTCCCGGCCATCCACGTCTTGGCCGAGAAAAAGAAAGGCGTGGATGCCCGCGACAAGCGCGGGCATGACGACGGAGAGAGTGATGCCCAAATCATGACACGGCCTTGCGGAGCGGGGTCACCTTGAGGTGATCCTGGTGGTCGCCAATGGCTTTTGCGATGAAGCGGGCGGTGATCGGGGTGCCGTCATAATGCACGATCGGCACGAGGCGGACGGGATCGATGCCGTTCTCGTTGACGATGAGCTGCCGCAACTGGGCATCGCGGTTCTGCTCGACCACGTAGACGAAGTCGTGCTCGGCGAGGAAGCTCGCGACGCTGGAGTGGAACGGGAAGGCGCGGATGCGCAGGCGGTCGAGCTGATGCCCGCGCGCCTCCAGCAGGCCGATCGCCTCGTCCATCGCCGGCGAGGTCGAGCCGAAATAGATCACGCCGTATTTGGTCGGCCGTTCCGCATTGGCCTGCAGCGGTCGCGGTACCAGGTCCTGCGCGGTCTCGAACTTGCGCACCAGCCGCTGCATGTTGTCGGCATAGACCGAGCCTTCCTCGGAATAGCGCGCGTAGCGGTCGCGTGACGTGCCGCGGGTGAAGTAGGAGCCCTTGGTCGGATGCGTGCCGGGGTAGGTGCGATAGGGGATGCCGTCGCCGTCAACGTCGAGATAGCGGCCGAAGTCGCGGCCCTCCTCCAGCATCTCCGTGGTCATGATCTTGCCGCGGTCGTACTGCCTCGCGTCGTCCCACTTCAGCGGGCGGCAGAGCCGGTGGTTCATGCCGATATCGAGGTCGAGCATCAGGAAGATCGTGGTCTGCAGCCGTTCGGCGAGATCGAAGGCGGCAGCCGCGAACTCGAACGCCTCGGCCGGATCTTCCGGGAACAGCAGCACGTGCTTGGTATCGCCGTGCGAGGCATAGGCGCAGGCGATGATGTCGCATTGCTGGGTGCGCGTCGGCATGCCCGTCGAGGGGCCGGCGCGCTGGATGTTCATGATGACAGCCGGAATCTCGGCGAAGTAGGAGAGGCCGATGAACTCCGTCATCAGCGAGATGCCGGGGCCCGAGGTCGCGGTGAAGGCGCGGGCGCCGTTCCAGGACGCGCCGATGACGATGCCGATCGAGGCCAGCTCGTCCTCGCCCTGCACGATGGCATACTTGGCCTTGCCCGTATCAGGCTCGTGCCGGTATTTCTTGCAATGGGCGGTGAAGGCTTCCGCCACCGACGAGGACGGCGTGATCGGGTACCACGCGCACACCGTGGCGCCGCCATAGACGGCCCCGAGCGCGGCGGCGCTGTTGCCCTCGATGAAGATGCGGTCGCCGACCTTGTCGGATTTCTTCACGCGCAGCCCGATCGGGCATTTCAAATTCTGCAGCGCCCAGTCGCGGCCGAGATGCAGCGCATGGACGTTGGAGGAGAGCAGCTTCTCCTTGCCCTTGTACTGCTCGCCGATCAGCTGCTCGATCAGCTTCGGGTCCATGTCGAGCAGCGCCGAGAGCGCGCCGAGGTAGATGATGTTCTTGAACAGCTGGCGCTGGCGCGGATCGGTGTAGGTCGAGTTGGTGATCGCGGTCAGCGGTACGCCGATCACGGTGATGTCGTCGCGGAACTTGGTCGACGGCATCGGCTTTGTGGAATCGTAGAACAGATAGCCGCCGGGCTCGATGCCGGCGACGTCCTTGTCCCAGGTCTGCGGATTCATCGCCACCATCATGTCGACGCCGCCGCGGGCGCCGAGATGGCCGTCTTCCGTCACTCGCACCTCGTACCAGGTCGGCAGGCCCTGGATGTTGGAGGGGAAGATGTTGCGCGGGGACACCGGAACGCCGTGGCGCAGGATCGCACGCGCGAACATCTCGTTGGCGCTGGCCGAACCCGAGCCGTTGACGTTGGCGAAGCGGACGACGAAGTCGTTTACGCTGCTGAGCGGCTTTTTGTCGGACATGTCGAACCTGCGTGGGTCATCTCGATGAAATACTTCTGCATGTCCCAGGCTCCGGTGGGACAACGCTCGGCGCACAGCCCGCAATGCAGGCAGACATCCTCGTCCTTGACCATCACGCGCCCGGTCTTGAGGTCGGAGGACACGTAGAGGTCCTGGTCCGGGTGCGGCGAGGGCGCCTTCAGCCGATGGCGCAGGTCACTCTCTTCGCCGTTGTCGGTGAAGGTGATGCAATCCATCGGGCAGATGTCGGCGCAGGCATCGCACTCGATGCAGAGCGAGGTGGAGAACACCGTCTGCACGTCGCAGTTCAGGCAGCGATGCGCCTCGCCGAGCGCGAGCTTGACGTCGTAGCCCAGCTCGACCTCGGTGCGGATGTCCTTCAGCGCGATCACCTTGTCGCGGTGCGGCACCTTGAAGCGCTTGTCGATGGAGATGTCGTTGTCATAGCTCCATTCGTGGATGCCCATCTTCTGCGAGGACACCTGCACGTCCGGCAGCGGCCGTTCGGTGATGTCCTCGCCGGAGAGCATCTTGTGGATCGACAGCGCGGCGTCATGGCCGTGCGCGACCGCCCAGATGATGTTCTTCGGCCCGAACGCGGCGTCGCCGCCGAAGAACACCTTCGGGTTGGTCGAGGCGAAGGTCGCGGGATCGACCTTGGGCATGTGCCATTTGTCGAACTCGATGCCGCAATCCTGCTCGATCCAGGGGAAGGCGTTCTCCTGGCCGACCGCGACCAGCACGTCGTCGCAGGGAATCGTCTGGTCGGGATCGCCCGAAGGCACCAGATTGCGGCGGCCTTTTGCGTCGAATTCGGCTTTGACGTGCTGGAAGGTGACCCCGATGAGCTTGCCGGCGACATGCTTGAACGCCACCGGCACCATGTAGTTGAGGATCGGGATATCCTCGTGGATCGCGTCTTCCTTCTCCCAGGGCGAGGCCTTCATCTCCTCGAAGCCGGAACGCACGACCACCGTGACTTTCTCGCCGCCGAGCCGGCGCGCGGTGCGGCAACAATCCATCGCGGTGTTGCCGCCGCCGAGCACGATCACGCGCTTGCCGATCTTGTCGGTGTGGCCGAACGATACATTGGCCAGCCATTCGATGCCGATATGGATGTTGCCGGCGGCTTCCTTCCGGCCGGGAATGTCGAGCTCGCGGCCGCGCGGCGCGCCGGAGCCGACGAAGATCGCGTCATACTTCTCCGCCAGCAGCGACTTCATGCTCTCGATGCGCTGGCCGCCCTTGAAGTCGACGCCGAGACCCAGGATGTAGCCGGTCTCCTCGTCGATGACGGAATTGGGCAGGCGGAATTTCGGGATCTGCGTGCGCATCATGCCGCCGGCTTCCGGATCGCCGTCGAACACGGTGCAGTGATAGCCGAGCGGCGCGAGATCGCGCGCCACCGTCAGCGAAGCAGGACCGCCGCCGACCAGCGCAACGCGCTTGCCGTTCTTCGGCGCGGGGCGGGGCAGGCGCTGCTTGATGTCGTCCTTGAAGTCGGCGGCAACGCGCTTGAGGCGGCAGATCGCCACCGGCGTTTCCTCGACGCGTCCGCGCCGGCACGCCGGCTCGCATGGACGATCGCAGGTGCGTCCCAGGATTCCGGGAAACACGTTCGATTTCCAATTGATCATGTAGGCGTCGCTATAGCGGCCTTGTGCGATCAGTCGGATGTATTCGGGAACCGGGGTGTGCGCAGGACAGGCCCATTGGCAATCGACTACTTTGTGAAAGTAGTCGGGGGCCGCGATATCGGTCGGTTTCATTCCTACCCTCGTCCGCGCAGGCCCAAAGACCCGGCGGCCTTTTCTTTGAGCTTGTCGACGCTTAATGCGCGGCGATCTGGTTTCTGAATGACGTCATTGGGTTAGCTTATTAGAACCGTTCCGAAGTACAACGGCAAATTTTCGCGATCACCGCCTTTCATGGGAGCTGCGCGCGCACAGCATTAACGCGCCGCGCGCAGGCTGCGTGCGGTGCAATATGCTGCGATGCGAACGCGCCTGACAGGTGTAGTGTGTTGTGGTGCTGCTCGGATCGAGGAAGAGGTGTGATGGGCCGATCTGTATCAAGCGAGTTTGAAATTGATCGTGGCCTAAGCATCGCCCTCACCGAAGCTGGCGCTTGGATAATAAGGGCCGATGATCGAGAGTTTCGGCTTGAGGTGGTCGAAGATTTCTATCGGGCCTGGCTGCTGCTGGAGCGGCCTTTCCCTGACGTAAAGGCTGGGCTCGAACAGTTGGCTTACAACGCAAACGCGGCAACCGGTTTCCCGTTTGCGAAGCTGATAGGGTCCGCCCTAAAAGCTCAATCCCGTCAATGGACCGATCTGGCAATGGTTTGGGTCCCGCTCCTCACGACAGCGGAGAAAGCGACCCTCAAGGACCTGCTTTCGGAGGTTAGAGACTCAAGGTGGGCCAGCCAGAAAATTAGGCAGCTAGCTCGGAAGTACGTGAATCAAATCGAGCATAGTGCATAAGTTGACGGGGCATCGCGGATAGCTGCGTCAGACGCGCGCGATGTCGCTCTTCGCGAGGTCCCACATCAGGCCGTAGGTGCCGACGGAGACGGGCAGCGGGAAGGGCGCCGCAGCCGGGCCGGTAAAGCGTTCGGCGATGATGGCCGAGACGGCGCCGACATGCGTGCCGTCGATCAGCACGAACCAGTCGCGGGCGCCTTCGTTGCGCACCGCCGGAATGTCCGCTGTCGCGCCCGACAATTCTGGCTCGCTCTCCATAAGATGCATGGAGATGATGCCCTCGCGCGTCCCCGGCGTCAGCTTTTCCTGCAGTGCATCACGCCATGGTGCCGCGTTGTCCGCCGTCGGCCGCAGCCGCACCACACCGAGCGCAGCTCCGCGCCCGGTGCCGTTGCTGATGGTGATGCGCGCCACCACGCGCAGCATGTCCTTGAAGCGGGCCATGGTCTGCCGCGACCAGTCGGTCGGATTGGCGAGCCGCGCCTTGTAGGCGGGGCTGTCGAGCACGTCGAGCGTCGCGGTCGAATAGAGGCAGAGATATTTGGGATTGGCCGCGTGCGCGACATAGCGCCGCGCTTCCAGGAAACCCTCGATCGCGACGCGCTCTTCCAGATGCTCGCGATCGTACCAGCGGTTGAATTCGGCCTCATCCGAAGCGTCGATGTTCATCGACGTCAGCAGCATGCCTTTCCCGGCGAGTGGCATTTTCTTGTCCTTCCCAGTCCATCTCCTCATGGTGAGGAGGCGCGTCAGCGCCGTCTCGAATCCATGAGGGCCCGCGCTGCCGCATCCCGGCCTTTCATCCTTCGAGACGCGCTCTGCGAGCGCTCCTCAGGATGAGGGGATATATTCAGCGCGAGATTTTCGACGCGACGTCCGCGATCGACTTCATGACCGCGTCCCTCACGCCGGCATCATAGAGCGAATGTCCGGCTTCTTCCACGACGCGAATCTCGGAACCGGGCCAGACTTTCGCGAGCGCGTGCGATGTCTCGGGCGGACACAGCAGGTCGTAGCGGCCCTGGACGATGATGCCGGGAATGCCCTGGAGCCGTCCCGCATTCCGCAGCAGCTGGTTTTCGGTCATGAAGCTGTCATTGACGAAGTAATGCGCCTCCATGAACGGCGTCGACGGCAATGTGCGCCAGACGTTCAGCGAGGCGAGGTCGAGCCGCGTCCGCGCCGGCTTGTGCTCGGACAGGGTGCGCTCGGTGTCGTGCCAGGCCTTCGCCGCCGGTCCGTGCACGGCAGGGTCGGCATCGAGGATGCGGCGCCAGTAGGCGTCCACCGGCCGGTCGCGCTCCTCGGGCGGCAGCACGCTGAGGAAATCCTCGTAGAGCGCGGGATAGAAGCGCGCCAGGCGCGTGGTGAAGGCGCTCTCGACCTCCGCACGCGTGCCCAGGAAGGTCGCGCGCACGACGATGCCGCTGACGCGCTCGGGATGGGCCTGCGCATAAGCCAGCGCCAGCGTCGCCCCCCAGGAGCCACCAACCACCATGCAGCGTTCGAAACCGAATTTCTCGCGGATCTTCTCGATGTCCGCGATCAGATGCGCGGTGGTGTTGTGCTCGCGCGATCCCTTGGGCCGGCTGCGGCCGCAGCCGCGCTGATCGAACAGCACGGCGCAGAAGCGGTCGGAATCGAACAGGCGGCGGTGGTCGGGCTGGCATCCGCTGCCGGGCCCGCCATGCAGATAGATCGCGGGGATGCCGTCGGGGCGGCCGACGCTTTCGACATAGATCTCGTGACCGTCGCCGACATCGAGCATGTCGGAGGTCAGCGGAGCAAAGGGATCGGCGCGTCTGGCGGGGACGCACGTGCCGGAGTCAGGCGCCATTCTCGGATTCCAGGGTGCCGCCGGCGAAGTTGCGGTAGAGGAAGCGGCTGGTCTCGCCCTCGGCCTCACGCTCGGCCTGCTTGAAGATGGTCTCGTGCAGCGGCGACAGCGCGCAGGCCGGATCGGTGTTGGCGGCATCGCCCGTCAACGCAAAGGCCTGGCAGCGGCAGCCGCCGAAATCGATCTCGCGGAATTCGCAGGTCTTGCACGGCTCCTTCATCCAGCCGGTGCCGCGATAGCGGTTGAAGGCTTCGGAGTTCTGCCAGATCCAGGCGATCGAATGGTTGGAGCGCACCGACTCGAACTCGAGCCCGGTGATGCTCTCGGCGGCGTGGCAGGGCAGCACCTTGCCGGCGGGCGAGATGTTGAAGAACTGGCGGCCCCAGCCGCCCATGCACTTTTTCGGCCGCAGCGCGTAGTAATCAGGCACGACGTAGTCGATCGTCAGCCGGCCCTTGTGCGCTTCGCGGGCGTCCTCGACGAGGCGGGTGCATTCCTCGAGCTGCGCCACGGTCGGCATCAGCGCGGCGCGGTTCTTCAGCGCCCAGCCGTAATATTGCACATTGGCGACCTCGAGCCGGTCGGCATCGAGATCGAGCGACATCTGGATGATGTCGGGGAGCTGGTGCAAATTCTGCCGGTGCATCACCGCGTTCACGGTGAGCGGCAGGTCCAGCTCGCGCGTCCATTTCGCGACTTCGAGCTTCTTGCGATGCCCGTTCTTGTAGCCGGCGACACGATCGGCAAGGCCTTCCTCGACGCCCTGGAAGCTGATCTGCACGTGGCAGAGCCCGGCATCGGCCAGCTCGCCGAGCTTCTCGCGCGTCAGCAGCACGGCGGAGGTGATGAGGTTGGTGTAGAGGCCGGCGTCGCTGGCATGCTTGACCAGCTCGACGAGGTCCTTGCGCGCCGTCGGCTCGCCGCCGGAGAAATGCACCTGGAGCACGCCGATCTCGGCGAGCTCGCTCAGCACCTTCTTCCATTCCTCGGTGGTCAGCTCCTTGCCCGAGCGGTCGAGCTCGACCGGATTGGAGCAATAGGGGCATTGCAGCGGACAGCGATGCGTGATTTCGAGCAGCACGGCGAGCGGAATGCCGAAGGTTTCCGCCGTCGAACGCTGCTTCTCCAGCACCGCGAGGCTGTCGCTCGCAACGGGAGGATGTCCAAGCACCTCGCTCATGACGTCTTCTCCCTGATCTCAGTGAGAAAACCCTTGTCGGCGAGATCCTGCAGCATGGCGATGACGTCGGTGAGGATCGCATCGCGGGGAGCCGCGTATTTCGCCGCGAGCAGATCGGCGACATCGCCGACATTGCGCTCGCCGTTGCAGAGCTGCAGGACCTCGACCGCGATCTCGTCGGGCGCCAGCACCCGCTCCGGCGCCAGGATCACCCAGACCTGCCGCGTCTCGTCGTATTTCAGCTTGGCATGCCGCGGCAGCACGGGGCGGCTCGCCTCGCTGACGCTGATGTTACGCGGCCCGGCCATTGCTTTTGTCCTCAGCTCGCTTTGGGCACGAACGCGCCCGGCGGAATGTGGCCTTCGACATAGGCGTGCTGGAGCGCATCGAGCTGCACCCACAGCACGTTGGTCTTGAAGATCAGCGCGTTGCAGACCTGCGCGCGTTGTTCCGGCGTCGTGGCATGCGCCTTGACGTAGTCGAGCGCAAAGCCGGCATCGCGCGGGGCCTGCGCCAGGCGCCGCTTGAAGTAGCTCATGATGTCAGGATTGACGAAGTCGTAATGCTCCAGCATGCCGGAGATGCGCTCTTCATGCAGGTTCGGCGCGAACAGCTCGGTGAGCGAGGAGGCGATCGCCTCCAGCGGGCTCTTTTCGCGGCAGTAATGGACATAGGCCTCCACCGCGAAGCGCGTCGCCGGCAGAATGCCTTCCGTCGATTCCACGTAGGCCGTGTCGAGTCCGAGGCCTTCGGTCAGCTTCAGCCAGCGCTCGATGCCGCCTTCGCTGCCGACGTCGCCGTCATGGTCCTCGATGCGGTGGCGCCATTCGAGGCGCGTGGCGCGGTCGCGGAAGCGCGAGATCACCACCGCGTCCTTGATCGGAATCGTGCTCTGGTAATAGTAGCGGTTGAGCGCCCAGGCCTGCACCTGGCCCTTGTTCAGCTTGCCGCCGTGCAGCAGCTTATGGAACGGATGCAGGCTGTGATAGCGCGTCGCCCCGATATGGCGCAGCGTCGCCTCAAGCTCGTCGGCCGAGTTCAGCCTGATGTCCTTGCCGATCGAGAGCGCGGTCATTCCAGTCATTGACGCGGCATTCACAACACGATCTCCGTTCCGTCAGCGGGTATCTGCCAGCCCGCCTGTTCCGCAGTCTTGCGCTCGGGCGAGTCAGGCAGCAGCGCCGGATTCGAGTTATTGATATGCAGAAATATCTTCCTGTCGAGTGCGAGGTCGGCGAGCCGCGCGATCGCGCCGTCGTGACCGGACATCGCGACATGACCCATGCTCTTGCCGGTCTTGTGGCCGAGTCCTGCCTTGATCATCTCGTCGTCCTGCCACACCGTGCCGTCGAAGAACACCAGCGCGGCGCCGTCGATCTCGGCCTTGAGCGCGTCGGTGACCTCGGCGCAGGCGGCGATGAAGTAGAAGCATTTGCCGGTCGATTTGTCGGTGATTTTGAGGCCCAGCGTATCGCCGTCGCCGGTCTCGCCGCCCGGATGCGCCTTGCCTTCGAGATACCAGGCCGACTTGCCTGCTACCGCGAAGGGCAGCACCTCAAGTCCTGACCGCGCGCCGTCGGGCAGTCGCGGCTCGAACGGCTCGCTGATGTCGATCGCCTGGCGCTTGACGTTCTTCTCGTTCAGCACGTTGAAGATGCTGTTGCTCTTCAGGATCGCCAGCACCTTCTCATGCGCATAGACCGTAAAGGGCGAGCCCTCGCGCATCGACAGCAGGCCGGCCACGGCATCGACCTCGCCATTGGTCAGGATCACGCCCGCGACCGGCGTATGGCGCAGCGCGCCCGCCTTCGGATGCAGTTGCGGCGTGGCGTTCAATTGCTGGCGGAGATCGGGAGAGGCGTTGATCAGGAACCAGTGCTCGCCGTCGCCGCTGAAGGCAACCGAGGCCTGGGTCCGGTGGAGCTCATGTCCATTCGCACGGGCCGCGCGGCAACCCTCGCAGCCGCAATTCCATTGCGGCACCCCGCCGCCGGCCCCGGCGCCCAGGACGACGACGCGAAGCATGTTACGTCTCCTGGAGGCAACGTCGCGAGGTGAATCTCAGGCCGACACGGCTTCCTTCGTCCGGAAACCAATCGTGACCGCAAGATCCACCTGCGCAGAACGCAAAACTCACCAACCGCTTACTTGCGGGTGGCGCTCACATACATGTTGATTTCCATGCCGCAGGGCACTTCGACGATCTTCGGGGCTTTCCAGGCCATTTTGGCTCTCCATATTCGCGAATTCGGACGTATCCGCCCAACCATTAAATTAATGCGGGCGTAGAAGTTCGCCAGTGAAATTTTCCCGAGAAGGTCCATGTTGCGCCGCGAAAATGGCCGGGGGAACATCACTTGTGACGGCACTGCCTTGCGCAGGGCGCATTCGGTCGCGAACCCTGTCCTGATAAAGCAGTTGTGAGTGCAGTGCAGCTTTCAATCCGGTACAGGCGGCCCAATTGGATCTCGATCATGCCCAAATACTTCTTCAACACCCGGATCGGTGACGAACTGATCGTGGATCCCGACGGCGAGGATCTGCGCAATCCCGATCGCGCCTGGGAGGTCGCCCGCCAGATGATCCTGGAGGTCCTGAAATCGGAGGGGACCCAGCCGGCGCTGCTGGAGGCGGTCATCGAGGTCACCGACGTCGAAGGTGAGATCGTGCTGGAGTTTCCCTTCACCGAGGCGCTGCTGGACATGCCGGACCAGTCGGCGACAAGGCATTAGCCCCTCTCTCTCCCCTCGTCATTGCGAGGAGCCCTTGCGACGAAGCAATCCAGACCGCCTCGGACGAGGGATTCTGGATTGCTTCGCTTCGCTCGCAATGACGAAAGATGCGGCAATCCGAGCCTGCGCCGCCCTTCGCCCCTGCGAAATCCGCATGGCTTTGCCGCGTTCCCGGCGCTAAAAGACGCCGGTCACACGGAGCAAGCCATGCAAGATCTCTGGCGCCTGTCGGCCGCCGACCTCGCCACCCTCGTCAGGTCCAAGAAAGTGTCGGCCCGGGAGGCCGCCAAGGCCGGCCTTGCCCGCCTGGACGCCGTCAATCCCGCGCTCAACGCCGTGATCGACCACCGGCCGGACGACGTGCTCAAGCAGGCCGATGCGGTCGATGCCGCCATTGCCAGGGGCGAGGACCCCGGCGTGCTGGCCGGCGTCCCCGTCACCATCAAGGCCAATGTCGACCAGGAAGGCTTTGCCACCACCAACGGCCTCAAGCTGCAGCGCGACCTGATCGCGCGCGAGGACAACCCGGTCGTCGCCAATTTCCGCAAAGCCGGCGCCGTCCTGCTCGGCCGCACCAATTGCCCGGCCTTCTCCTACCGCTGGTTCACCACCAACCTTGTCCATGGCGACACCAAGAACCCGCGCGATGCCTCGCTGACCCCCGGCGGCTCCTCCGGCGGCGCCGGCTCGGCGGTCGCGGCGGGCATCGGCCATATCGCCCATGGCACCGACATCGCCGGCTCGATCCGCTATCCCGCCTATGCCTGCGGCGTGCACGGCCTGCGTCCGACCTTGGGCCGCATTCCCGCCTTCAACCCGGCGCTGCCGGAGCGGCCGATCGGGCCGCAGATCATGGCGGTCTCGGGCCCGCTGGCGCGCACCATCAATGATTTGCGCATCTCGCTTGCGGCCATGGCCGCGCCCGACGCGCGCGATCCCTGGTATGTCCCGGCGCCGCTGCAAGGCCCCGCACGCGAGAAGCGCGCCGCGCTCTGCCTCAATCCCGATGGCCTTGCGACCAAGCCGGAGGTGAAGGCCGCCGTGACCGACGCCGGCAAGCGCCTGGAGCGCGCCGGCTGGACCGTTGAGGTGATCGAGAACACCCCGCCGATGCGCGAGGCGGTCGAGTGGCAGCGCAAGCTCTGGCTCGGCGACGGCTATGAGGCACAGCTCGAGATGGCCGAGCGCGAAGGCGATCCCGGCGCGCTGGCTTGCCTGCGCGGCAACCGCGCCAAGGTCACGCCGATGGACCAGGCGAATTACGCGCAGGCGCTGACCCGCCGTGCCACGTTCACACGCGACTGGATGGTGTTCTTCGAAAAATACGCCGTGGTGCTGACGCCGGTCTCCGGCGAGCTGCCGTTCCCCGATCATCTCGACCGCAAGGACGCCGCTTCCTTCGAGCGCGTCTGGGAAGCGCAGATGCCGCAGATCGCCACGCCCTTCATGGGCCTGCCGGGCCTCGTGGTCTCGACCGGCCTCGTCGGCAAGGCGCCGGTCGGCGTGCACATCGTCTCCGGCCGCTATCGCGAGGACCTCTGCCTGCTCGCCGGCGAGGCGATCGAGGCCGGCGGCGTGCCGCCCTCGCCAATCGACCCCGTGGGTTAGCGATGACTGATTTCTACGACTTCAAGGCCAACTCGCTTCTCGGCGAGGAGGTGACCATGCGCCGTTTCGAGGGGCAGGTGCTGCTGATCGTCAACACCGCGAGCAAATGCGGCTTCACGCCGCAATATCGCGGGCTCGAGGATCTCTATCGCGACCTGTCGCCGCGCGGCTTCGCGGTGCTCGGCTTTCCCTGCAACCAGTTCGGTGCGCAGGAGCCGGGGCAGGCGGGCGAGATCCAGGCGTTCTGCTCGACCAACTACGACGTCACCTTTCCGCTGTTCGCCAAGATCGACGTCAACGGGCCGCAGGCGCATCCTTTGTATGAGTACCTGAAACGTCAGCAATCCGGCCTCTTGGGGGCCTCCATCAAATGGAATTTCACCAAATTCCTGGTGGACCGTGCCGGCAAGGTGATCGCGCGCTACGCGCCGACCGCAAGGCCGGAAGGACTGCGAAATCAAATCGAGACCCTGTTATGAGCGAGACAATCATGAGCGACGAATTTCCGGACCGCCTGTCGGTCGATCCGAACAGCCCCTATTACAACGCGGACATCCTGGCGCGCGACGTCGGCATCCGTTTCAAGGGCATCGAGAAGACCAATGTCGAGGAGTACTGCATCAGCGAAGGCTGGGTCCGCGTCACCGCCGGCAACGCCAAGGACCGCCACGGCAACCCGTTGACCATCAAGGTGCACGGTCCGGTCGAGCCGTATTTCCGGGATAAGAAGTAGTGTGAGCCGTCATGCCCGGGCTTGTCCCGGGCATCCACGTTCTCTAGGCGGCAAAGACGTGGATGGCCGGGTCAAGCCCGGCCATGACGAGACGAGAGAGCCCGCGAGAAAGCCACCCCCATGTCCGTCCGCATCGTCGACGTCCGCGAGATCACCAAGCCGATCTCATCCCCGATCCGCAACGCCTATATCGACTTCACCAAGATGACGACGAGCCTCGTTGCCGTCGTCACCGACGTGGTGCGCGACGGCAAGCGCGTCGTCGGCTACGGCTTCAATTCCAACGGCCGCTACGGCCAGGGCGGCCTGATCCGCGAGCGCTTCGCCTCGCGCATCACGGAGGCCGATCCGAAGTCGCTGCTCAATAGCGCCGGCGACAATCTCGACCCCGACAAGGTCTGGGCCGCGATGATGACCAACGAGAAGCCGGGCGGTCATGGCGAGCGCTCGGTCGCGGTCGGCACCATCGACATGGCGGTGTGGGACGCGGTGGCGAAGATCGCGGGCAAGCCGCTGTTCCGCCTGCTTGCCGAGCGCCATGGCGTCAAGGCTGATCCGCGCGTCTTCGTCTACGCCGCCGGCGGCTATTACTATCCCGGCAAGGATCTCTCGATGCTGCGCGGAGAGATGCGCGGCTATCTCGACCGCGGCTACAACGTCGTGAAGATGAAGATCGGCGGCGCGCCCATCGACGAAGATCGCACCCGCATCGAGGCGGTGCTGAAGGAGATCGGCAAGGACGCGCAGCTCGCCGTCGACGCCAACGGCCGTTTCAATCTGGAAACCGGCATCGCTTATGCAAAAATGCTGCGCGATTATCCGCTGTTCTGGTACGAGGAGGTCGGCGATCCCCTCGATTACGCGCTGCAGGCCGCCCTCGCCGAATTCTATCCCGGCCCGATGGCGACGGGTGAAAACCTGTTCAGCCATCAGGACGCCCGCAACCTCATCCGCTACGGCGGCATGCGCCCCGACCGCGACTGGCTGCAATTCGACTGCGCGCTGTCCTACGGCCTGTGCGAATACCAGCGCACGCTCGAAGTCCTGAAAACCCACGGCTGGTCGCCGAGCCGCTGCATCCCCCACGGCGGCCACCAGATGTCGCTCAACATCGCAGCCGGCCTCGGTCTCGGCGGCAATGAAAGCTACCCCGACCTGTTCCAGCCCTATGGCGGCTTCCCGGATGGCGTGCGCGTCGAGAACGGCCACATCACCATGCCGGATCTCCCGGGCATCGGTTTTGAGGGCAAGTCGGATCTCTACAAGGAGATGACGGCGCTGGCGGAGTAAGGGCGAGGCGTGAAGACGTCTCCAACAACTCGGTGTCGTCCCGGCGAAGGCCGGGACCCACACCCCCAGGGAGAGGTTTTGGGGCGAGCTGGTAACTCCGAGTCTTCGCCAAACCAATCTTGTGGTTATGGGTCCCGGCCTTCGCCGGGACGACGACTGAGCGAGTTGCGGCAGGACGGCCACTACCCCCGCTGCAGCAGCGGCTTCAACGTCCGGATATCCGCCACAGCCTCGATCCCATACACTGTCTTGATCAGCTGCTCGCTCTTCTCACGCCCCACCACCGGTGCGATCAGGTCGCGGGCCTTGTCGATGACCTCGTCCCGCGTCATCGGATTGCGCGGGGTGCCGCGCACCGCCGTGACGCGCTCGGACAGCTTCGTCCCGTCGGCGAGTTCGATCTCGACCACGGCGACCCGCACCGGCAGCAGCTTGGCCAGCTCCTCGTCGCGCACCAGGTTCACCTTGGCGCGCTCCTTCAGCACCGCCGCATCCTGCATGCGCGGCTTGTCGTGCGCGGCGTGGAAGGAGGCTGTCTTGTCGAGCAGCATCACGGCGACCATGTGCTGCAGGCAGATGTCGGGGATGTCGCGGTTGTCCACGACCTCGGCGACGGATGGCGCCAGGCGCACGGTCACGCGCGTGACCTGATCGGCCTCGAACGCCTGCTTGCCGCGGATCGCATAGATCGCGTCGAGCGGTCCCTGGATCGGCGAGCCCACCGTCCATTTCTTGATGTCGGTGCCCGCGATCTCGTAGCGCTCGCCGAGTTTTTCGACGAGCTTCGCGGTTGCGGCCTTCGGCGCATAGGCGAGGAAGTAGTTGTCCGGGCCGGAGAACACGTCGTCGACGCCGTTCCAGTCCGCGCGCACCAGGAGCGCCGCAGTCACGCCGTTGCGGGCCGGCATGCCCGCGAACACGAAACCCTTCTCGATGTGGTCGACGTCGCGCCGCCACACGATGAAGCCGGAGGATTGCTGCGCGGCATAGTCGAGCACCCATCGCATGCGTCGTGCGTCGAATCCGGCGGCGCAGGCCGCAGCAGCCGAGGCACAGAAGGTGCCGGCGATGCTGTGCGTGCTCAGCACGCTCTCATAGCTGAAATCGGCGCCGCCCATCGCCATCACCACGCGCGTGCCGACGTCGTAGCCGAGCGTCACCGCACGCAGGAAATGCGCGCCGTCGATGCCGAGATGTTCGCCGAGCGCGAGCGCCGCCGGGACCACCGAGCTGCCGGGATGCGAGCGCGACGGGCTGTGCGAATCGTCGGTCTCGTCGGCGTGCGCCATGACGCCGTTGGCGAGCGCGGCCTCGACCGGCGAGGCGCTGAGCGCCGTGCCGGCGACGGTCGATGTCCCCTGCGCGGCATTGGCGCGGATGTAGCGCTGCGCGGCCTGGCCCGGCGGCAGGTCCGACCCCGAGATCATCGAGGCCAGCGTGTCGAGGATGTGGTGCTTTGCGTGCTCGGCGACGTCAGGCGGCAGCGCGCGGTCCCTGGCAGCGCTCATGTAGTCGCACAGCGCCGTCATCTCCGGCCCGGAGCCGTATCCTTCCGCGAAACTGCGTCGGGGCGCGAGAGTGAGGCCGGCGGCGGCCGCTGCGGTCAGGCCGAGGAAGTCGCGTCGTTTCATGGTGTCCCGTCTTTGGTGCAGGAATTCGATGAAACGTTTAGCGTACATTTTCCGTCATTGCGAGCGCAGCGACTTGTCCGCCGAAGCCTCGGCGGAGGCGGAAGCAATCCAGGCTGTCTGCGCGGAGGGACTCTGGATTGCTTCGCTGCGCTCGCAATGACAGTGAGGCGCGAGCCTAATGCTCTGCTGTCATGCCCCGGCTTGACCGGGGCATCCAGTACGCCGCGGCTGATGTAGGGAGTGCGAGCTCTTCAACGTCGGCCTCTGGAATACTGGATCGCCCGGTCAAGCCGGGCGACGACACCGAAGTTGTGGCGGACGGGGCAAGCCGTCAGCATCGTACGTTACGACAGCCGCATATCCAGCAGCCGGCGTCCTTCGCCCTTGAGCAGCTTCTTCACTGCACTGGACGCCACGACCTCGCCGTCGTTGGCGTAGGCCTCGTGGTTCTTCTCGATGTCGTCGAGCCGGTAGAGATAGTTCACCATCACGCCGGCCGACTCGCGCACGCCCTTCGGCGAGAGGTCGCCGAGCCAGTTGATGCGCTCGAGGCGCGCGCCGTTGCCGAGATGGAAGCGGGCGACGGAGTCGATCAGACGGCCCTTGGGCGTGCGTGCCTTCAGGAAATAATGCGCGGCAAGCGGCTCCAGCACGCCGCGCAGCAGCGCCGTCGTCTCCGGGCTCTCGAACCATTTGGCATCGTCGAGGCGCTTCAGCACCTCGCGGTCCTCGTCCGACAGCGGCAGGTCCTTGTCCTGCTTCACCCATTGCATGAAGCCGGGCACCGGCGACAGCGTCACGAAGGTATCGAGCTTGGGCGTCTCGCGGCGCAGCTCCTCCACCACCTGCTTGATCAGGAAGCTGCCGAAGGAGATGCCGCCAAGGCCGCGCTGGGTGTTGGAGATCGAATAAAACACGGCGGTGCGCGCCTTCTCGATCGGAAGATGCTGGCGATCAACGGCGAGCAGCGGCGCGATCGCACCCGGGATGGTCTCGGTCAGCGCCACCTCGACGAAGATCAAGGGCTCGTCCACCATCGCCGGATGGAAGAAGGCGTAGCAGCGGCGGTCCACGGGGTCGATGCGGCGGCGCAGATCGTCCCAGTCGGAGATCTCGTGCACGGCTTCGTAGCGGATGATCTTTTCGAGGATGTTGGCCGGGGTCGACCAGTCAATCCGGCGCAGCACGAGAAACCCCCTGTTGAACCACGACGAGAGAAGATGCGAGACGTCGCGATCGAGCGCGGCGAGATCGGTATGCCCGTTCATCATGCCGAGCAGGTCGGCGCGCATGGCGACGAGATCGCCGGTGCCGCCGGGCGCCCGGTTGAGGCGGCGAATCAGCTCCTGCCGCCGCGGCTCCGAGGCGAAATGCAGCGAGCTTGCGTCCTCGTCCGTCGGCTTGGCGCGCCATTTCTCGATCGCCGTGGACAGGCGTTCCCGGTCCGGGCCGAAATCGCGCACCAGCGCCTCGAAGAAGGCGCGGCGTCCCGCCGCATCCAGCTCCCGGTAGAGATCGAGCACCTCGCGCGCCATGGCGGTGCCGGAGGCTTCGCCCCGGCCCGACAGCAGCGCGTTGCAAAGCTCGACCAGCCCGTCGGCGTCCTGCTTGGTGTCGGAGCCGTCGCCGCGCCGAAGCAGAGTGCGGCCGCGCTCGGAGATCGTGGCGAGCAGGTCGGAGAAGAAGGCGTTGGCCATCTGGGCTTTCGAGTCCGGAATTGTGCGATGCGGAAGCTTACACGGGATTTAGGTGGAAGCCGATCACAATCAAGCAGGCGAATGCGGCATCTTTCGTCGGGCCGTGCGTTTGGAGAATGGCGGCATGACGGTGAGCGCCGTGCTGATGCCGCACGAAAGCTGCCGTAGGGTGGGCAAAGGCGCCCTTGCGCCGTGCCCACGATATCTCGCCGATAGCGAAAAAGACGTGGGCACGCTTCGCTTTGCCCACCCTGCGGTTCTCTGCATTTGGAGGACGAAGCTGCCTACCCACCCGCCGTCATTGCGAGCCACCGGGTCCGCGCAAAGCGCGGCCCGATGACAGGCTCCGCGAAGCAATCCAGAGTCGTTCCGCGGAGCCAGTCTGGATTGCTTCGTCGCAAGGGCTCCTCGCAATGACGAGGTCGGGGCTACCCCTTCCCCGCAAACTCCGTCGGCGTCCGCCCCGTGACCTGGCGGAACGCGGCCGAGAACGCCGGCACGCTGGCGTAACCCAGCTGGGTCGCCAGCTGCTTCACCGACACGCTCGCGTCCGTGGACAGCCGCTGGATCGCCGCCGCAATGCGCGCCCGCTGGCACCAGCTCTTGAAGCTCAATTGCGTCTCGCTCGAGAACAGCCGCGACAGCGTACGCGCCGAGGTTCCGACCTCGCGCGCCAGGGTGTCGATGTCGTGCAGCCCGGTGGGATCGTCGAGCACGATCATCGCGGCGCGGCGGCAGCGCGGCTCGCGCGGCAGCGGCACGAAGGTGGCGGAGTCCTCGGCCTGGTGCAGTTCCAGCATCACCAGGCGCACCAGCAGCTCGGTGCGTTCTTCGGTGTTGCGCGCGTCGAACAGCGCCAGGATCGCCTGGTTGAGCAGGGGCGAGACCCGCACCACGAATTCCCGGGTCAATCCCTGGTAGCGCTTTTCGCGCTTGAGCCAGGCGAGGTCGAAATACAGCGTGCGCATCTCGATGTCGGCCAGCAGGTCGATGGCGTGCTCCAGCCTGGCCGGCACCCAGACGGCCCGGTCCGGCGGCACCAGCCAGCGTCCCTCGGGCGTCGTCACCTGCATCGTTCCCTTGGCCGCATAGATCAGCTGCGCCTCGCGGTGCAAATGCGGATCGATCCGCATGCCCTTGGGATAGTCGCGGGCGACCAGGTGCACGCCCGCGGGCGAGCGGTGGTTGCTGCGGACCTCCCGAAGGATTGGCGTTTCCAAGACAGTCATTGGCGGCATCCCGTCATGGGGAGGACATATAACTCATTTCGGAGCAGGAGAGGATTCGGGAATGAACAGCCCCAGCCGGGTCATCAGTTTCGTCAATGCAGGCCATTTCATCGACCATTATTCGATGCTGATCTTTGCCGCCGCCGTGATCATCATGGGGCCGGCGCTCGGCATGGCCTATTCGGAGCTGCTGCCCTACGCGACCCCCGGCTTCATCGCCTTCGGCGCCGGCTCGCTGCTCACCGGCTGGCTCGGCGACCGCTGGAGCCGCCGCCACATGATGCTGATCTTCTTCGTCGGCATCGGCCTCTCCATGATCTCGGTCGGCTTCGTGCAGACGCCGGTGCAGCTCGGCGCGGCGCTGCTCGCCATCGGCATTTTCGCCTCGATCTACCACCCCGTTGGCACCGCCATGATCGTGTCCTATGCCGACCGTCTCGGCCGGGAGATGGGCATCAACGGGGTCTGGGGCAATCTCGGCGTTGCCTCCTCGGCGCTGGTGACGGGGGTGATCGGCCAATATCTCGGCTGGCGCTTCGCCTTCATCGTTCCCGGAATCGTCACCGTCCTGATCGGCATCGTGTTCGCGATGATGGTCGTGCACGAGGACCGCAAGGGTTCGAAGCAGGCGGCGGCGCAGGCGCGTGTCGCCAAGCAGGACATGTGGCGCGTGATCCTGTCGCTGCTGATCGTGGTGATCGCGATCTCCACGACCTTCAACGCCGTCACCGTAGCGCTGCCGAAGCTGTTTGCGGAGCGGCTCGCCGACCTCACCAGGAGCCCGGCGCTGCTCGGGGTCATCGCAGCCTGCGTCTACGTGTTCGGCGCGATGACGCAGTACACGATCGGTCGCTTGCTCGACCGCTACTCGCTGAAGACCGTGGCGCTGCCGCTGTCCTTCATGCTGGCGCCGTTCCTCTATCTCGCCGCCAGCCTGGAAAACCTGCCGCTGATCCTGGTTTCGATCGGCATCGTCATGGGCGCGTTCGGGCAGGTCACGGTGAACGACGCCATGGTCGGCAAATACACCAGCGAGGAGTGGCGCTCGCGCGCCTATGCGGTGCGTTATTTCATCGGCTTCACCGCCGCCGGCGCGTCCGTCGGCCTCGTGGCCTGGCTCTACGAGCAGGGTGGCTTCGTCACCATGCTGCACGCCTTCGCCGCGCTCTGCCTGCTCGCCATCGTGGCGGCGATCATCCTGCCCCGCGAGATCCGGACGCCGCAGGCGGTGTGAAGTCTCGTGTCCCGGACGCGTCAGCGTTGCTGCGCAGAGCCGGGACCCAGAGGCTGCGAATTCCCGTGACGCATGGGCCGGGCTCTTGCCACATCGTCATTGCGAGGAGCGTAGCGACGAAGCAATCCAGACTGCCCCCGCGGAGGGACTCTGGATTGCTTCGCTGCGCTCGCAATGACGAGTGGATCGTGTGGGCCGTGTATCCCGGTCGTGCCCCAGGCGCAGCGCCAGCCACACCACCCATGATGCCATTATGCCCCTGATTTGCCCGACGCCGCAACGCGATTCGGCAAGACCGAAATTACGCCAGCCTTTTCAATGCCACCTCTACTGTGCATGGGGTTGTTTTCGCACTTTTGGCCTCGCCGGTTGAAATCCCTCCGTCACGGGCAGGGAACCGGCCCCGCATCCCGCGGGTTCTGTCCCTGTGGCCTCGGCAACCTTGCCGGGCGGCGAACGGGGAAAAGACACCTGCATGCAGTGGAGCCTGCTCCGGCCGGTCGGCCTCGTCCCCGCGGCGCTTGTGCTCACCACCATCGCGGCCGGCGCTGAAGGCGGCAAATCGGCGAGCCCGTCCGAATTTCTCCTGATCGTCCAGATCGTCCTGCTGATCGCGGTCGGGCGCGGCCTCGGCGAGCTCATGCAGCGCATCGGCCAGCCCTCGGTGATCGGCGAGCTGCTCGCAGGCATCATCCTCGGGCCGTCGCTGTTCGGCTGGATCTGGCCGGAGGCGCAAGCCGCGATCTTCCCGAAGGCGCCCGAGCAGAAGGCGATGATCGACGGCATCGCGCAAGTCGGCATCCTGCTGCTGCTGTTGCTGACCGGCATGGAGACCGACCTCAAGCTGGTCAGGAAGGTCGGCAAGGCCGCCGTTGCGATCTCGATCGCCGGCATCCTGGTGCCCTTTGCCTGCGGTTTCGCACTCGGCGAATTCCTGCCCGATGCGCTGCTGCCGAACCCGCAAGCCCGCCTCGTCGCCTCGCTGTTCATGGGCACGGCGCTGTCGATCTCCTCGGTGAAGATCGTCGCCGTCGTCGTGCGCGAGATGAACTTCATGCGCCGCAATGTCGGCCAGATCATCGTCGCGACGGCCGTGATCGACGACACCATCGGCTGGATCATCATCGCCGTGATCTTCAGCCTGGCATCGCATGGCACGCTGGACATCGCTTCGGTCGCGAAGGCGGTGCTGGGCACGCTCGCCTTTCTCGCCGTCAGCTTCACGATCGGCCGCCGGCTGGTGTTCCAGCTCATTCGCTGGGCCAACGACAACCTCGTGAGCGCCGCGGCGGTGATCACGGTGATCCTGCTCCTGATGTGTGTGATGGCCATGATCACGCATGCGATCGGCGTCCACACCGTGCTCGGGGCTTTCGTCGCCGGCATCCTGGTCGGGGAGTCCCCGATCCTGACCCGGCAGATCGACGAGCGTCTGCGCGGCCTGATCTCCAGCTTCTTCATGCCGGTGTTCTTCGGCCTCGCCGGCCTTGCCGCCGATCTCTCGGTGCTGCGCGATCCCAATCTCCTGATGCTCACGGGCCTCCTCGTCGTGATCGCCAGCGTCGGCAAGTTCGGCGGCGCCTTCGTCGGTGGCACATTGGGCGGGCTGAGCACGCGGGAATCGCTCGCGCTTGCGAGCGGCATGAATGCGCGCGGCTCGACCGAGGTGATCATCGCCACCATCGGCCTCTCCATCGGCGTGCTCAGCCAAAATCTGTTCACGATGATCGTCACCATGGCGATCGTGACCACGATGGCGATGCCGCCGATGCTGCGCGCGGCGCTGGCGAAGCTGCCGATGGACAAGGAGGAGAAGGAGCGGCTGGAGCGGGAGGAGTTCGAGAAGCGCGGCTTCGTCGCCAACCTCGAGCGTCCGCTGCTGGCCGTCGACGAAAGCGTCAACGCCACCTTCGCCGCCCACATCGCGGGCCTGATCGCCGGCATGCGCGGCCTGCCGATCACCGTGCTGCATGTCGGCAAGCGCGCGAAGGATCAGGAGAAGGTCCGCGACGAGGCGGCGAGCCACGAGGCGGTGGTGAAGAAGGCCGCCGAGACGGTCTCCGCCAATGGCGACGGCGATGCCGGCAGCGTCGACGTCGTCACCCGGGCGCGGCGCGCGGAGCTCGGCGAGACCATCACCGAGGAGGCGCGCAAGGGCTTCGATCTCCTCGTCGTCGGCATCGACAAGGTCGTCGCGACCAAGGATCGCTTCGACCGCAGGATCGAGGACATCGCCGCGACGTTCGAGGGGCCGCTCGCGATCGTCGCGGCCAAGGGCAGACATGCGAAGCAGCCGGTGCCCGAGGCGCTCAATATCCTCGTTCCGGTCTCCGGCAGCGGCGTCTCCAAGCGCGGCGCCGAGGTCGCGGTGGCGCTGGCGCAAGGAGGGTCAGGCTCGCTCCGGGTGATCTATGTGGCGACGACGCGGGACAAGGGCGCCCAGCGCGGCGCCTCCCGCGGCCTCAGCCAGGAGGCGGGTATCCTCAAGGACGCCAGCGATCTCGCCGCCCGCTACGAGGTCGACATCACTACGACGCTTCGCGTGAACAGGGCGCCGGAGGCCGCGATCCTGCGCGAGATCGACACCACCGATGTCGATCTCGTCGTCATGGGTGTCGACCGCATCCAGGGCGAGCATCTCTCCTTCGGCGGCGTCGCCGACGCCGTGCTCAGGCAGTCGAAGGTCTCGGTGCTGCTGGTGTCCAGCGGCGAAACGCGACAGGCTCCGTCGGAGCAGGCGTAGCGGTCGGTGCTCACTCTCTCCACCGTCATTGCGAGGAGCGAAGCGACGAAGCAATCCAGCATCCCTCCGCGGAAGGACTCTGGATTGCTTCGTTTCGCTCGCAATGACGGCCTGGGCCGACGGTCGTCGCCTATCCCTTCACCTCCGCCGCGGCCTGTGCCTTCGGCTTCTTCTTCGACGCGCGCCAGTTCTCGAAGCGTTGCACTACCACGAAGAAGGCCGGCACGAACAGCACCGCGAGGCAGGTCGAGGCCAGCATGCCCGAGAACACGGTGATGCCGATCGACTTGCGCGCGCTTGCGCCGGCGCCGGTCGCGAGCACCAGCGGCACCACGCCGAGGATGAAGGCGAACGACGTCATCAGGATCGGACGGAAGCGGGCGCGTGCCGCCTCGATGGCGGACTCCAGCACCGGCTTGCCGTCGCGATTGTGCAGCTCCAGCCCGACCTCGACGATCAGGATGGCGTTCTTGGCCGACAGCGCGATCAGGAGGATCAGGCCGATCTGGCAGTAGAGGTTGTTGTCGATCTTGAGGCCGTTGAGGACCAGCATCGGCCCGATCAGCGACAGCGGCACCGCGAGGATCACCGAGATCGGCGCGTACCAGCTTTCGTACTGGCCGGCGAGCACGAGATAGACCAGCAGCATGGCAAGTCCGAACACCCAGTAGATCTGGTTCGAGACCGCCTTCTCCTGGTACGACATCGCGGTCCATTCATAGCCGGTGCCCTGCGGCAGCGTCTTGTCCGCGATCTCCTCCATCAGCTTGAGCGACTGGCCGGACGAGTAGCCCTGCGCCGGCAGGCCGATGATGGTCGAGGATGGATAGAGGTTGTAGAGGCTGATCAGCGACGGTCCGGTGGCCGGCGTGATCGTGGCGACGGTGCCGATCGGGATCATGTCGCCGTTCGAGTTGCGCACCTGCATGTTGGCGATGTCGCGCTCGGTGACGCGGAAGGCGGGATCGGCCTGCGTGTAGACCTGGAACACGCGGCCGAACTTGTTGAACTGGTTGACATAGGACGAGCCGAGATAGGTCGACAGCGCCGAGAACACCTGGTCGGTGGTGACGTGCAGCGTCTGGGTCTTGATACGATCGATCTCGACGTTGAACTGCGGCACCGACGAGCGGAACGATGACTGCACGCGCTGCAGCGCGCTCTGACTCTGGCCGTTACTGACCATCGCCCCGGTGATCGCCTGCAGCTTGGCGAAATCGCTGTTGCCGTCGCGCAGCTCGACCTGCATCGAGAAGCCGGCAGCGTTGCCGATACCCTGGATCGGCGGCGGCGGCAGCACGATGGTGCGCGCCTCCATGATCACCGCGAGCTTGTCGTTGAGGCCGTAGACCAGCGAGCGCAGATCCTCGCCGGGTCCTTTGCGCGCGTCCCAGTCCTTCAGGATGATGTAGGCAACGCCGGCATTGGCAAGGCTCGCGCTGCTGTCGAGCGCGGAGATGCCGGCGATGGTGATGACCTGCTGGACGCCGGGCGTCTCCTTGATGATCTCGCTGGCGCGGTCGAGCACCTTCTGGGTCCGCTCCAGCGCAGCGCCGTCGGGGAGCTGGATGGCGGCGATCAGATAGCCCTGGTCCTCGATCGGCAGGAAGCCGGTCGGCACCCGCGACAGGCCGTAGCCGCCGATCCCGATCAGCACGAGGGCAATCGCGACCGACACGGTGGCGTGCCTGACCAGGAAGGTGATCAGCCGCGTATAGCCGCGCTCGACCCGGTTATAGACGTTGTTGAAGCCGCGGTAGAAGAAGTTGCGCTGTTCCGGCGGCACCGTCGGCCGCAGCCACAATGCGCATTGCGTCGGCTTCAACGTCGCCGCGTTGATGGCGGACAAGAGCGCGGTCGCCGCGATCACCAGCGCGAACTGCGAATAGATGCGCCCTGTCAGGCCGGCGAGGAACGAGGCCGGCAGGAACACCGAGATCAGCACCAGCGTGATGCCGACGATCGGCGCGAACAGCTGGTCCATCGCCCTGATCGCGGCGTCGTGGCCGTTCATTCCCTGCTCGATATTGTGCGCAGCGCCTTCCACCACCACGATGGCGTCGTCGACGACGATGCCGATCGCGAGCACGATCGCGAACAGCGTCGACATGTTGATGGTGAAGCCGAGCGCCGCCATCGCGGCGAAGGCGCCGATGATGGTGACGGGCACGGTCGTCGCCGGCACCAGCATCGCACGCCAGTCCTGCAGGAAGACCAGGATCACGACCAGCACCAGCAGGCCGGCCTCGATCAGCGTCATGTAGACCTCGTGCACCGAGGCCTCGACGAATTTGGTGGTGTCGAACGGCGTGTCGTATTTGATGCCTTCGGGGAAGCGCTTGGCGAGCTCCGCCATCTTCTTCTCGACGGCCTGCTCGACCTGCAGCGCGTTGGCGCCGGGCGACTGGAATACGCCGATGCCGGTGGCGGGCTGCTTGTTGAGCGAGAAGATCTGGCTGTAGGTCTGCGCGCCGAGCTCGACCCAGCCGACGTCGCGCACCCGCGTGACGTCGCCGCTGGTCCCTGTCTTGACGATGATGTTTTCGAACTGGCCGGTGTCGTCGAGCCGTCCGTTGACGTTGAGCGTGTACTGGAACGCCTGGCCCGGCGGCGTCGGCGGCGCGCCGACCTGACCGGCCGAGACTTGCTGGCTCTGCTGCTGGATCGCGTTGATGACGTCCTGTGGCACGAGCCCGCGCGCCTGCAGCTTGCTCGGATCGAGCCACACCCGCATCGAATACTGGCCGGCGCCGAACACCGTGACGTTGCCGACGCCGGGCAGGCGCGAGAGCTCGTCGCGGATGTTGATGGTGGCGTAGTTGCTCAGGAAAAGACTGTCGTACCTCTTGTCCGGCGAGGTCAGCGTCACGAACAGCAGGATCGAGGTCGATTTCTTCTGGACGGTGACGCCCTGGTTCTGCACCGACTGCGGCAATTGCGAGAGCGCGCTGGAGACGCGGTTCTGCACCAGCACCTGCGCGAAGTTCAAATCGGTGCCGATCTTGAAGGTGACGGTCAGCGTGTAGGTGCCGTCGGAGCCGCTGTAGGACTGCATGTAGAGCATGTCCTCGACGCCGTTGACCTGCTGCTCGATCGGCAGGGCAACCGTGTCGATCACGGTCTTGGCGCTGGCGCCGGGATAGCGCGTGGTGACCTGCACCGTCGGCGGCACCACGTCGGGATATTGCGCGACCGCGAGGTTGAACAGCGCGACGCCGCCGATCAGGATCATCAGCAGTGCGATGACGTTCGAGAGGACCGGCCGCTCGATGAAGAACTTTGAGATCATGGCCGGCGGCTCCTACTTGGCAGACGCCTGGGACTGCTCGATCTTCGTCACCTGCGGGTCGATCTTCTGCCCGGGGATCACCCGCAGCAGCCCCGCGATCACGACGCGGTCGTCCGGCTTGAGGCCGCTTTCGATCACGCGCAGGCCGTTGTCGGTCGGGCCGATCTGCACCTTGCGCTGCTCGACGACGTTGTCGGCATTGACGACGAGGAGATAGCGGCCGCCCTGGTCGCTGCCGAGCGCGGTGTCGGGGACGAGGAGGGCGTTCTTGTCCTGGTCGAAGGGCACGCGGACGCGAACGAAATAGCCGGGCAGCAGCGTTCGCTTGTCGTTGGGGATGACGCCGCGCACCGCGAGCGTGCCCGTCGATGTGTTGAGGGTCGGCGAGACGTAGTCGAGGTGGCCTTCGTGCGGATATCCAGTCTCGGTCTGGAGGCCCACATGGACGGGCAATTGCTTGAGGTCGGCGACGGTCAGCCCGCGGCGGGCCGCCTCGGCGCGAATGCGAAGGACGTCCTGCTCGTTGACGGTGAAGTTCACCCAGATCGGGTCCAGCGCGACGATGGTCGCGAGCTGGGTCGGGGAGGAGACGCCGACGAGCTCGCCGATCGACACCAGATGCGCGCTGACGATGCCGTCGAACGGGGCTGCCACCTTGGTGTAGCCGTAATTGACCTCGGCAAGCCTCGTGTTGACCTGGGCCTGCTGCAGGTTGGCCTGCGCGTTGTCGCGGGTCGAGGTCGAGGTGTCGAGGGTGGACTGCGAGACCGCCTGGCGCTGCACCAGCTCGACCTGCCGCTTGAAATCGGCTTCGGCCTGCTTGACCGTGGCCTGCGCGCCGGCCTCGGCCGCCTGAGCCTGCTCGAGCTTGAGCTTGTAGGTGTCGGGCTCGATCGTGAAGAGCTGGGTGCCCTGCTTGACGAAGGTGCCGTCCTGATAGTCGATCGATTGCAGGAAGCCCTGCACGCGCGCCACGAGGTCGACATTCTTGATCGGCGCGGTGTTGCCGGTGGCCTCGACATAGCGCGTCACCGCCCGCTGCACCGGCGTGGCCACGTCAACCTTGGGCGGCGGCGGCGCCACGAAGGTGTTCTTGTCCTCGCAGCCGGCGAGCGCGATCACCGCGGTCGCGGCGGCAAGCGCCCGTCCGGCATGCCTCCACGCTCCATTGCGATGTGCCGGAGATGCAGGATTCGCTGACGTCATTCGGAGGCCCCCGATGATTGGCTGTCGGTGCGGCAGGCTACCAACAAACGCCCGGTCGTGGAACACCATACGCATGGCACTCTCTTGGCGGTTGCCGGCCTTGCACTGCAAACCGCGCTGTGGCCTTTGACAGGTTTGTCATGACAAAATCGCTTTTCACCGGGCGCACGATCGACCAGAATTGTGTCAAGTGTCACGTGACTGCGCGTGAGACGGCGCGTGAGACGGAAGAGACCACAAGAAGAAAAGCGAGGAGAACATGACATGCGAACGTTGCTCCAATCGGCCCTTGCCGGCCTCGTTCTCGCAGCGGCGGTCGCCATGCCCGCGCTAGCCGATGGCCTGAAGGACGAGATCGCGCCGACCGGCAAGCTGCGCGTCGCGATCGCAATCAGCCCCGCCGGCGGCGCGTTCTGGTCCACCAAGACGGAAGCAGGCTATGCCGGCGTGCCGGTCGACCTCGGCAAGGAGATGGCCGCGCAGCTCGGCGTGCCCGTCGAATATGTCGTGCACCAGAATTCCGGTCAGATCACCGATGCCGCCGGCAAGGGCGCTCTTGAGAAAGGTGCTTGGGACGTTACCTGGCTTCCGAAGGATCCCGAGCGCGAGACCAGGATGCTGTTCGGCCCGATCTACGAGGTCGCGGACGCAACCTACATCGTCAAACCCGGCTCGGCCGTCACCAATTTCGCCACGCTGGACCAGCCCGGCGTCAAGGTCGCGGCCGTCAACGCCACCACCACCATGCGCGGCGCCGTCGCGCACCTGAAGCAGGCGAAGGTCACGGGCTATCAGACCTATGACGAGATCTTCGGCCTGCTGAAGAATGGCGAGATCGACGCCTTCGCGCTGTCGCGCGACCAGCTCAACAAGATGGCGCAGAAGATCCCCGGGACAAAAGTGCTCGACGAGACCTTCAAGAAGACGGTGACCGCCGTCGCCGTCCCGCTCGGCCACAACCAGGCGCTGACCTTCGTCACCAAGTTCATGAACGAAGCGGTGACCAACGGCACGTTGCGCAAGGCCTATGACAACAACGGCCTGAAGGACACGCCGATCCGCACCGAATAGGGCAGGCGGCGCAGCGAGGCTGCGCCGCCTTGCGCCTCATGGCTCCGCGGTGCGAATGCCCGCGGGGCTGACCTGCAGCTTGAGGGTGGAGGTCTTGGTCAGCGCCTTGCCGTCGAACGAGAACGCGATCAGCTCGTTCTCGACCATGCACTGCGCCACGACGTGCTTGGAGTCCTTCGACCACACCATGCCCTGGCACCAATGGCCGATCTTGGCTTCCGCCACCGGCGCGAGCTCGGTGCCCGAGATCCTGTAGACCTTGAGCAGGCCGAAATCGTTGAAGAAGGGCGAGGCCGTCGGCTTGTTCGAGCCGTTCATGACGGTGACAGCGACATGGTTGCCGTCCGGCGACATCTTCACCGCTTCCGGCGTCTGGCCGACACTCACCGTCGAGACGACGCGGACCGGTTTTGCGGTCATGTCGATCAGGCTGATCGTGTCGTTGTCTCCCGTGCCGGCGCCGACATTGCCGACGACGGCCGCGGCGCTGCCGGTGAGGTCGATGTCGTAGGGGCGGATGCCCGCGGTGAGGTCGCGCTTGGCGTATTCGACCTTGCTACCGTCCACGGTGAGGAGCGAGATCTTGCTGTCGCCGTCGCGGGTGACCAGCGCGGTCGCGCCATCGCGGGAAAAGACCGCGTGGCTCGGGCCGGACTTGGCGTCGCCGAGCTGGATCTTTCCGCCCGGCGTCAGTGTGGTCCCGTTGATGGTGAAGACCGAGACCGTGCCCTCGCTGCGATTGGCGACCAGCGCCAGCGTGCCCGCGCGGTTGATCGAGACACCGGCCGCGCCCGCGCCGGCCTGAAGCGTCGCGAGCACTTTTGGCGGTGAGGACTTCAGGTCGATGACCGAGAGCTTGTCGTCAGGCACCGTCTTGGTCGCATCCGCCGGATCGATCTTCATCGCGCCCGTGACCAGCGCAAACGAACCATCGGGTGCAATTGCCACGCTCGGCGGCGGGCCGACGACACTGGCAGGCGCCGCCACCTCGCCAAGCAGTTTCAGCGTGCCGTCGGTGAGATCGATGACGCTGACCGTGTCCGGCAGCGGCTGCTTGCGGACCACGGCATTGCCGTTCTCCAAAGCCATCTTGCCGTCATTGGCGGTGACGACGATCTCGGCATGGGCGGCGAAGCCAGCGAGGCCAACCAGCGAAGTTGTGACCAGAGCTGACGCGGCAAGGCGCGTGCGCCTGCGAAAAGCGGCTTCCATGTTTTCCCCCTGAGGCTTTGTTCTTGTCGGGCCAAGCTAAATGCAACCGGGCGCATCAGGCAACAATCCAGGCGCGATCATTTTTGCCTTGGCCCGGGGAATAAAGCGGCGCGCGGTGGCTGAGCGTGGCGCAGTGGGCGGCATTGCAAAGATCAGGTCTCGACCACTGCGCAACGTGTTGCCTGCGTCAAACTGACACAGGCCTGTCATTCGCGGTGTTTAGAAGATTTCTGATCGTAAACATCCTCATTCTTCGGGGCGTCACAAAAATGAAATCGAAACTACTGACGACGGCTGCGATTGTCGCGGCCGCGAGCGCGCTCGCCTGCACTCTTCCCGTCCTCGCGGACGATTTCGGCCGGGACCGCGATCACGGCCATGATCGGGATGATCATCACCGTCATCCGCATGACATTCATACGGAAACGCCGATCAAGCATCTCGTGATCATCTTCAACGAGAACCGCTCGTTCGACCATTATTTCGCGACCTATCCGAACGCGGCCAATCCGTCCGGCGCGATCCCGTTCGTGCCGAAGCCGCATACGCCGAAGGTCAACAACCTCGCCAACGCCAATCTGCTGGTGAACAACCCGAACAGCAATCCGGCCAACGGCACCGGCGCGACCGACCCGTTCCGTCTCGACCGCACCCAGGCCAACACGCGCTCCCAGAACCATTCCTACACGCCGGAGCAGCAGGCCGTGGACAACGGCAAGGACGACCTGTTTCCGAAGTACACCGGCCGCGGTACCGCCGGGGGCGCCGGTGCGTTCGGCACCAACGGCCAGGTCATGGGCTATTTCGACGGCAACACCGTCACGGCCCTGTGGAACTACGCCCAGCACTTTGCCATGAGCGACAACAACTGGACGGACACGTTCGGCCCGTCGACGCCGGGCGTGCTCGAGGTGGTCGCCGCACAGACCAATGGCGTGCAGAACGTCGTCGGCACGTCATCGTCGATCGCCGACGGCCAGGGCGGCCTGACGCTGATCGGCGACACCGACCCCGGCCACGACGCCTGCTCGAGCACCACCAGCACGATGCTGATGGGCGGCAAGAACATCGGCAATTTGCTCACCGACGAGCATATCAGCTGGGGCAGCTTCATGGGCGGCTTCGACCTGACGCTCAAGAATGCCAACGGCACCACCGGCTGCGCGCGCAGTACGTTCTCGAGCAACGTCAACAGCACCGTGGTCGACTACACCCCGCACCACGCCTTCTTCCAGTATCACGCGTCCACGGCGAACCCGACCCATGCGCGGCCGAGCTCGGTCCATGCGATCGGCCATACCCATGATCTCAACGGCAAGGTCGACCCGGCCAACCACAATTACGACCTCGAAGACCTCTATGCCGCGATCAAGGCCGGCAATTTCCCGGCCGTCTCCTACGTCAAGATGCCGGCCTACCAGGACGGTCATGCCGGCAACTCCGACCCGCTCGACGAGCAGGCCGGCAATGTCGAGCTGATCAATTTCCTGCAGAAGCAGCCGGAATGGCGCGAGACCGCCGTCATCATCACCTATGACGACTCCGACGGCTGGTACGATCATCAGTACGTCGCGCCGAAGAACGCCTCGTATGATGCGACCGCCGATCAGATCAACGGCGCCGGCCTGTGCGGCCTCGGTCCGAACAAGCAGCCCGCGCCGAAGGGCCTGTCCGGCCAGCCGGTGAACGGCCGCTGCGGTCCGGGCACGCGCGTTCCGCTGATCGTGGTCTCGCCCTACGCCAGGACCAATTACGTCAGCCACACCTACACCACGCAGGCGTCGGTGGTCCGCTTCATCGAGGACAACTGGCTGCACGGCAAGCGTCTGGGCGGCGGCGCGTTCGATGCCGGCGCCGGATCGATCATGGACCTGTTCGACTTCGATCACGACCACAGCCACGACCTCCGGGCCGATGCGCTGTTCCTCGATCCGACCTCCGGCACGGTGATGACCAGCCCGCCCGACGAGCATCACCACCACTAGGACATCAGTTCATATGAACAGCCGCACCATGTGGCTTCTCGGCGCCGGCCTGCTTTGTCTGGCCGGCGCCGTCTTTGCGGCCGAGACAAATCCGGCGGGCATGAACCCGAATCCGGTTCAGCTCAGACGTTCGCCCGTCGCCCCGCTGTCGGCGATGGCGCAGCTCGGCAAGGAGATTTTCTACGACGCCTCGCTGTCGTCGTCCGGGAAGCTGTCATGCGCGTCCTGCCACAGCCCCGATCACGCTTACGGCCCGCCCAATGACGGCCCGGTCATGCTCGGCGGCGCCGACCTGTCGCGTCAAGGCGCGCGCGCGGTGCCGTCGCTGACCTATCTGGACCGTCACCCGAATTTCAGCATCGGCCCCGACAAGGGCGACGACGACAACATCGTCGATCTCGCGCAGATGGCGGCGATCGGCCAGCAGGCCGCGCGCACGACCAAGACCGCGGGCGGCTCCGGCGCGTCTGCGAACATCGTGCCGCAGGGCGGCCTGTTCTGGGACGGCCGCGCCGACACGCTGCAGGACCAGGCGCTGTTTCCGCTGCTCGATCCCAACGAGATGGACGGCGGCAGCGCCGAGATCGTCGCCGACAAGCTGCGCCGCGCGCCCTATGCCGGCCGCTTCGTCGAGCTGTTCGGCGCCGGTGTGCTCAGGAATCAGCGGCTCCTGATTGCGGAGGCGATGTTTGCGGTCGCGCGTTATCAGGTCGAGGAGCCGAGCTTCCATCCCTACACCAGCAAGTACGATTACTGGCTCGAAGGCAAGGCGCGCCTCTCCGAGAGCGAGCTGCGCGGCCTGCAGGCGTTCAACGACCCTGACAAGGCCAATTGCGCGGGATGCCACACCTCGGCGCCGACGCGCGACGGCCTGCCGCCGCTGTTCACGGACCATCAGTACGAGGCGCTCGGCGCGCCGCGCAATGCCGCGCTCGTCGGCAATCGGGACCCCGGCTATTTCGATCTCGGCGTCTGCGGCCCGCAGCGCACCGACATTCCCGAGCAGACGCAATATTGCGGCATGTTCCTGACACCGACGCTGCGCAACACGGCAACCCGCCACGCCTTCTTCCACAACGGGGTCTTCAGCACGCTTCAGCAGGTGATGGATTTCTACAATTTCCGCGACACCAATCCGGACAAGGTCTTTCCGCGCGCCGCCGACGGCACGGTGCGGAAATACGACGACCTGCCGGCAAAATACCACGCCAATGTCGACGTCACCGATCCGCCGTTCGACCGCCACCCCGGCGACAAGCCGGCGATGACGGAGCAGGACGAGGCCGACATCATCGCCTTCCTGAAGACGCTGACGGATGGCTACAAGATAGAGAACTAGGGCGCCTTGATCTCCGCGTATTTCGCCATCGCCTTCTCGAATTTCCGGTTGAACAGCCACATCGCGGCAAGGATCTCGCGGAAGCTTGCCGAAGTGCGCGCCCGGTCGGCCTGGCCGAACGCGAAGATGCTGTTGTTGCGCAGGTGCTTCATGACCGTCGGGCTGGACACCCGGTAGTTCAGGAGATCGCCGGATTTGAGTGCGGACCTGGTCGGGGTCGGCACGATCTGGATCAGCTCGAACAGCTTCATCTGGTCGATCGGGTCGGGCAGCGTCTTCACGATCCCCGGGATCTCGCGGAAGAGATCCGCATGCGCGTTCATCAGTCCGTCGCGCACATTGGTCCAGTGATTGAACCGGTAATCGGTACCACGGGCGCGCGCCTCTTCCTTGTCGTCGCGCGCGTTCAGCTGCGGATCGAGCGCCGCGATCTCACCCTTGATGGCCTCCCATTTCCGGTGGCCGTTGCGGTCCTCGGAGGGGCCGGTCTGGAAGCTGCCCATATAAGTGTTCGAGCGTCCGTTGCGGACATTCTGCTTGCCGTTGGTTTCGGCAAAGAACAGCCCGAGGCTGATGCGGCCGGCGGCTTCGGCGTGTTGAGGCCCGAGCCCCTTGGCGCGGGCGATCGCAGCAGCGAGGTCGACGACGTCCTTGAACGGCGTCGGCGAGTTCTGCGCGCCGGCCGGCGGCGCCTCCATGATGTCGAACAGCCGCGCATATTCGTCGATCAGGGGCTCGATCGCGGCGTCGAAATAGGCCGGGGGAATCTCGAACTTGTTGGGCTTGCCGATCCGCGACGGCATCGCGTCGGTCAGGTCCTTGTAGCTGCTGATCACGGCGACGCGGGCGAGATAGAGCGCCTGTCCCGGCAGGTTCGGCAGCGGCTCCTTCGCCTCGATCTGGCGCCCTCGCTCGGCGAGGACCGACTTGAACTCGCCGAGCGCGCGCTCATAGGCCGCGAGCGCCTCGGATTGCTTCGGCGTCGGCGCGCCGCCCTGTGCGAAGGCGGGCGTCGTCACCAGGAAGGCAACGGTCGCGAAGGCCGCGGCGGCAAGTCGTCTCGATCCCATGGCTGGTTCCCGTCGATTCGATGGCCAGCGAGATCGTAAGCATCAGACGCGAGCAGCCGCAATTCTCCTCGTCACGCCGCCCGGTATTCCGGCGCCGTCGCCAGGAACTTGGCATAGGCGTCCGCGTCCGGCGGCTGGAAATGTCCGGCGGGTCCGCCGCGCTTCCAGGGCATCGCGCCGATATCGGCCATCAGCTCGTCGAAATGGCGGTAGTGATAGGGCGCGACGCAGAGGCCGCCATAGACGCCTGCGGCCGGCCGCTCGACGCGCTTGAAGTGCAGCATCATCTCGATGTTGTCGCGCATCGCCTGCCCGGTGGGCTGCTTCGCGAGCTGGCCGTCGGCATAGCGCACCAGCCAGTTGGCGGCGAGGTCGGCGCAGAGCACGGTGCAGAACGAGGAGTTGAAGCCGACAAAGCCGAGCTCCGGCAGATCGGGGTTGGCGATCAGGCGATAGAGCCGGTATTGCCCGTCGGCATCGACCAGCTTCTGCTTGTAAGCTTCGGGGAGGAACGGCACGCCGAGCTTGTAGCCGATCGCGAGCACAGCGACGTCGGCCCCGATGCGCTCGCCGCCGCTCATCACGATGCTGTCGGCTTCGTAATGATCGAACGTGCCGAACACCGCCTTGATGCGGCCGTCGGCCACCATCTCGTAGAAGCCCGGCGTCGCGATCGGGACCGAGCAGTTGACGCCGTCCTCGATCCGCTCCTTCGGTACCATCTTGCACTTGTTGAGCTTGAGCTGCGCCTTCAGCAGGCTCTCCAGCCCGCGCCAGTTCGCCCAGATGAGCGGCGCGGCGAGACGAAGTGCGAGCCGCGCCATGGGGCTCGCCCCCCAGCCCGGAAACATCTCCTCCTGGGCACGGATGTAGAGGATGCGCTTGAAGTTCACGAGGCCGCCGATGAAATAGGGGATGCGCCAGACCGGCTCGCGCATCACGATGGTCACTTCGCGAGCGCCCGATTTCACCGCGTTCACGGCGATGTCGGTCGCCGATTTCGAGCCGCCGAGCACGACGACGCGGCGGCCTTTCGCCAGCATGGGATCACCGTATTTCGACGAATGCAGGATCTGTCCGCCCTGGTCGAGGAAGCTGCCTTCGCCGCGGCAGTGCAGCTCGCGCGGCTCGTTGAACTGCCCAGTGCAGACCGCGATGAAATCGAAATCCTCGTTCGTCGTCGCACCGTCCTTGCCCTTCAGCGCGAGCGTCCAGCCCGGCTTGCCGTCGGCGCGCCGCGCCATCCCCTCAACGCCGGTGTCGAGGCGCAGCATACGGTCGAGGCCAAAACTCTTCGCATAGTCGGCGAGATAGGCGTGGACCTGCGGCCCGGTCGGCCATTCCGGATAGGCGTCCGGCATGGCGCGGTCGGTGTAGCGGTAGAGATCCTTCGGGCTCTGGGTCTGCACCTCGGGATAGGAGCGCGCCGGCTCCCAGACGCCGCCGAGATCGCCGCTGCGCTCGACGATGGTGACGCGGTGCCCGCGGGCGAAGAACGCCTTTGCCGCGGCAAGGCCGGAGACGCCGGCGCCGATCACGCAGACATGTTTTGGGCTGACCATGGGATTGCTCGCAATCGATGTGTTTCGCGCAAGCGGCCGCGTTCGGCCGCAACGCGCGGCCGGCAGGGCCTGCAAGCAGATGAAAGTGGACGAGGGAGCGGCGTTAGTCGTTGGCCTCGGGCGGCAGGAAGTCGACCTCGTGAAGCGCCGAAATGCGCACCACTTCGGCGGGGTCGGTCAGATTGTGGAGCTGGTTGAACAGCGCCTCCAGCTTCTGCATCGGCGAGACCCAGAACAGTGCGCGGCACGGCTTGTCGGACTTGTTGAAATAGCCGTGCGGAATGCCGCGCGGCATGCGCACGAGGTCGCCGGCATGGGCCTTCACCCATTTGCCGTCGAGCTTGAGGTCGAGCGTGCCCTCCTGCACCAGGATGAACTCGTCCTGGGTCGGATGGATGTGCACCGGCACGAACTGGCCGGGATCGCTGTTGGTCTCGAACGCGAAGGTGGAATCGGTGACGGCCTTGGGGAAATAGACCTGACCCAGGATGTTCCAGGTCTTGCCGCCATAGCCCGTGCCGTTCGCGGTAATGCCTTTTTCGAGTGCAGTCATGGCTTGCTCCCTGATGGATTCCGGCGAGGACGGAGCTTCGGCCAGCCATGGGCCGCCTGTCTATCCGCTAAACGAATCCGGACGCGGCTGTTGCCGTGCAGCACGACGATTTTGCGCCTCGCCGCCCTTTTCGCGTTCGGGGAACTATTATAGGCTTAAAGCAATTCCGTGACGCGAAGCGTGGTCGACGATGTCCGCAGCCGTGCAGGAAATGAGCGCAGGGGCGTCCGCAGCCGAGCGGCTTGCGGATTTCGCCCGCGTCACCACCGACGACGTCGACGAGGCGGCCGAGCAGATCGGGCGCATCTTCTGCCCGCACGACCTCGCGCCGGTACGGCCGCGGGCGGCCGGTTTCTCCGCCCGGCACAATTGCGCGGCATTCCCGGGCTTTTCCATCAACTACGTCGCCTATGGCGGATCGGTCGGCATCGACCCCGGCTGCCTCGAGCGCTTCTTTCTGGTGCAGGTCCCGCTCAGCGGCGGCGCCCATATTCGTGCCGGCGCCCGTGAGTTCGAGGCCTCGCCAGGCCGGACGGCGTCGCTGCTGTCGCCGACCATCCCGACCCGGATGATGTGGAGCGATTGTGCGCAGGCGATTCTGCTGCTCGACCGCCGCATGGTGGAGCAGCGTGCCGCAGCGCTGGCGGGCAGGGCGGCCGGGCCGGTCGAGTTCGATCCTGCGATCGATCTGGACACGCCGGCCGGGCGCAGCCTGCAGGCCAGCCTCGCCGAGTTGATGCTGCTTGCCGAGCGCCTTGGTCCCTCCGGCCGCCTGTCGCCGCTCGCGATGGCCGATTGGCGCGAGGCGCTGCTCGACCTGCTTCTCAATGGCCAGCGCCATGACCAGTCGGATGCAATCCGGACGTTCTCGGGGCAGGCCGAGCGTCTGCCGCGCGCACTGCGCGCCGCGCGCGACCATCTCCAGGACAATGCCGGCGAGCCGCTCGATCTCGCGCAGCTCGCCTGCGCCTCCGGCATCGGCATCCGCGCGCTCCAGCTCGGCTTCCGCCGTCACTTCGGCCTGTCGATCTCGGAGATGCTGCTCGACATGCGCCTCGCCAGCCTGCAGGCGCGCCTCGCGCAGGCGGCTCCCGATGCGTCGATCACCGAGATCGCCTTCGATCTCGGCTTCACCCATCTCGGCCGCATGGCCGGCGCCTATCGTGAAAAGTTCGGCGAGACGCCGTCGGCGACACTGCGGCGACGGATGAGCTGACGGAGCAGGGGTGCGCGTGCTGATGCAACGCGCTAGCCGTGGGCAGAGAGATGCGGCCGTCGGAGCCGACGTAGCGCAATTCCTATGTTGTTGCTCGTCTCGCGCTGTCGTCAACGGGGACGGCTGGCGAGGAGAGTGTGGGTGATGCCAGTTTACCGAGCAGGTCGGCGTGTCTGCGCTTCAACTCGTGAAACGTATCAAGCACCTCGGTTTCGAAAGCCTCTGGCCAATTTACCTTCGAGTGCCAAGAGTACTCTACCTGTTGTTGCTTCCATCGGAGATGGTTGATCGCCCAAGAATTACAGTGATCAAGAAACAAAACGTAGCTGTCGGGAAATGTCGGACCCTCGATCAAATGGGTCTTGCGCATTAGCAGTACCTTAATTCGCTCGTTTCTTGGCAAGAAGTCTGACTCCGCCCAGAATAGCCATGTCTTGAGTTCGAGCGGCGAAAGAATATCATTGGCAGGGAATACATAGTCCCTGCCAAGACTTTCGAGCAGATCGGAAAATGTCCTGCGGCCTTCGTAAAGTTCGGCAGAAAGAGGACCATAGAGCTCTTCGAGCTGCCGCTCGACAAACCGAAACTGAGCTTCCGTCCTTCTGCGAAGCTCTTCGCGCTGCGAGGTTAGCTTGTCATTGGCGAACCAGCCAATCGCGGCTATGACAGCAGCAATCAGAGCAGGCCAAACCGCGCTCATGCCGTCTCCTGCAAACATGCGATCATAGGTAGCACAAAATCCATCTTGCTGCCAGTGCTGGAGCGTCCATTGCGGCACAATGCCAATCTCGTGGCTGCTACTTTCGCGACCGCGGCCTGCTGTTGTCCTCAGTGGCCTGCCTGCGCAGAAATCCCTCGACATCCGCCTGCACCGAGTAGGGCGTCGGGATCGCGTCGCCGGCGGAATCGACGGCGGTGTCGAGCGAGCGGCGCAGCATGCGCGCGAGCTCGGCCTTGCGGTAGGGCTTCGTCAGCAGCGGCGCGTCCAGGGTGGCGCGGCCCTGCGCGTGCAAGGAGTCGTAGGCATAGCCGGAGGTGAACAGCACGCGCAGGGACGGCCGCGCGGCCACCATCTGCTCGGCGAGCTCGCGCCCGTTCATGCCGCCGGCCATCACGATGTCGGTGAACAGCAGGTCGAACGTCTTGCTCTCCGCGGCGACGGCGAGCGCCTCGGCGGCATTGGCGGCCGGGATGACCTTGTAGCCGAGGCTCTCGAGCTGCACCGTGACGTATTGGCGAACGTCATTGTCGTCCTCGACGCAGAGGATGGTTTCCCGTCCGCCCACGATCTTGCGCTCGTCATAGCCGGCGGGACGAAGCGTGCTGGTCTCGGCCTTTGGCAGATAGATCGTGAATGTCGTGCCGCGCCGTTCCTCGGAGGTGACCTTGATGCCGCCGCCGGACTGCTTGACGAAGCCGAACACCATGCTGAGCCCGAGCCCGGTGCCCTTGCCGACGTCCTTGGTCGAGAAGAACGGATCGAAGATGCGTTCGAGAATGGCCGGCGGGATGCCCGAGCCGGTGTCGGCGATCTCGATCTCGACATAGTCGCCGGCATAGCCGGCGCCGACCGCGACCGCCTCGCGCACGCCGAACACGACGTTGCGCGTCGTCAGCGTCAGCCTGCCGCCGGCGAGCATGGCGTCGCGGGCATTGATCGCAAGGTTCAGCAGCGCCGCGCTGAGCTGGCCGCGGTCGGCGAAGGCGAGCCAGGCCTTGGCGTCGAGCTTGGTCACGATCTCGATCTTCTTGTCGAAGGTCGCCAGCAGCAGCTTTGCCAGCTCCTCGAGCAGCTCGTTGACGTCGATCTCGGCCGGCTGCAGCGCCTGCTTGCGTGCAAAGGAGAGCAGGCTCGAGGTCAGCGCGGCGCCGCGATCGGCGGCCTCGCTGATCAGCTTGGTGATGGTCGCGAGCGGCGGGTTGTCCTTCACGGCATCGGCGAGGATCTCGATCGTGCCGGTGATCACCGTCAGCATGTTGTTGAATTCGTGCGCGATGCCGCCGGTGAGCTGGCCGACCGCCTCCATCTTCTGGGCCTGGATCAGCTGCTCCTCGGCGGCATGCCTGCGGGTGACGTCCTTGACGAAGGTGTTGATGAGATGGCGTCCGCCGAGATGCAGCGACGTGCTGGACGCCTCGATCAGGATCGCCTCGCCGTTCCGGTGCACGAGGCTCGCCTCGAAGCGGATGCCGATCGGCGCGTTCGACAGCTCGGGCAACAGCCGCATCATGCGTTGCCGAAAGCCTTCGCGCAGCGGTTCGGCGATCAGGAGATCGACGACATCGCTGCCGAGCGCCTCCTTGCGCGTCCATCCGGTCAGGGCTTCGGCCTGCAGGCTCCACTCCAGCACGATGCCGCGCTCATCGGTCTGAACGAAGGCATCGAGCGCGGTCTTGATGACGGCCTGCGTCAGTTGCGCGCCGACCTGCGCCTGCTCGGCCAGTTGCGCGGCGACGCGTTTGTTCTGCGACGTCTCGATCGCGCGCATGCAGACCCGCGCCAGCAGGAGCGCGACGGCGCCGCTGACGGCGAGGGCGATGACCTGGGCAATGCCGAACCCGGTTCCGGTCACGGCTTGGGAGGCGAGCAGGGCCACGGCGGTCACGACGACCTGCGCGATCATCGCGAGTGTCAGAAGCCCCCTGAGTTTCATCTCTCACACCAGTGACGTCAGCCGCGGACCGCCCCTGCCTGTCGACGAGCCCGGCATCATGGGAGCTACAGACTGCCCGTGTCTCCGTCGAGGGTCAATTTGCAGCACCATGGCTGCCGGGAAAAACGACACGCCCTCAACCTGGCGGCGAATCGGTCTGGCGCAGCGTCGTGACCCAGATCGCGCGCGCCACCTGCTGGGTCGGGTTGTCGAACATGTGCGGCACGATGCTCGGGAAGCGGAAACTGTCGCCGGCCTCCAGCACATGGGCCTGGTTGTCGAGCCACAGCCGCAGGCTGCCCGAGAGAATGTAGCCGGCCTTCTCGCCGGTGTGCTGCAGGAAGTCGGTGCCGGAGGAGGCCCCGGGATTGAGCGTGAGTTCGTAGAGCTCCATCTGGCCCTTGCCCTCCGGCGTCAGCGCCTCCTTGACCACGCCGCTGGCGGTGAGCCGCAGCAGCCGCCGCGAGTTTTTGCGCACGATGTAGCGCTGCACGTCGGCGGTATCGGTGGTCTCGAAGAAGTAGGAGATGGGAACGTCGAGCGCGATGCTGAGCAGGCGCAGCGTGCGGATCGACGGCATGGCGCGTGCGCGTTCGAGCTGGCTGATCATGCCGTTGGAGAGGCCGGTCTTGTTGGCAACGTCCTGGATCGAGAGCCCGGCGCGCTGACGCAGCAGCCGCACGGTTTCGCCGAGCCGCTGGTCAACTGCATCATCGGCCTCGGTCGCCGGGGCGTCCTTGCTGCCGTTCGTCTCGCCGCGACCATCCATGTCGCTCTCCCATGCATCGTCTCGCCTGCGGACCGCGTCGGTCCGAGGTTCAGTCACAGTGAAAAGGTCGCGCATACTAGCAATGCGATTGACAGCTGTATTTAGTCATGATGAACTTTTGATCGAAAAATTTAGAAGCACTAAAGCCCACTCCTGTCCCTTGCCGGGGTCTCGGGGGCGCGGGAGACGGTGCCGCGTGCGGGAACGGAGACTGGTCATGGCAGATGACACCAGCAGGTTCGGCGTTGGGGCGGTGCTTCCCGGTGGTCCCAGTCGCCGTCAGTTCTTCCAGCTCGGCGCGGGCGCCGCGGCGGGATGGAGCCTCGTCGGCAGCGCCTTTGCCCAGACCGAACGCCCGACCAATCCGCCGGACAAGCCGCGCGGGCAGGTGATCGCGGCGCTGTCGCAGGAGCCGACCGTCTTCCATCCCTTGATGCCCGGCATCGAGGTCGATCAGGGCATCTGGTGGCAGGTGTTCTCGCTGCTCTGGTACATCGATCCCGACGGCAATTTCGTTCCCGATCTCGCGCGCGAGGTCCCGACCATCGAGAATGGCGGCCTGTCGGCCGACGGCCTGACCTGGAAGATCAAGCTGCGCAGCGACGTGAAGTGGCATGACGGCACGCCGTTCACGGCCGAGGATGTGAAATTCTCGCTCGAGCTGATCAACGATTCCAATTTCCGCGCGCGCAGCCGCGTCGGCCACAGCCTCGTCAAGGACATCAAGGTCGTAGCAGCGGACGAAATCCACTGGCGCATGGAAGCGCCGTACTCGCCCTACATGTCGATCCTGGGATCGCTGACCTTCATCGTGCCCAAGCATATCCTGGAGAAGGTGACCGATCCGAACGCCTCGCCGTTCCACAATGCGCCCGTCGGCACCGGGCCGTTCCGCTGGGGCGAGCGCGTGCCGGGCGACCACATCCTGCTCAATGCCCACACCGGCTATCACGGCAAGGGACCTTACGTCGAACGCGTGGTCTTCAAGTACATCCCCGACCTCACCGTGCTCTACACCCAGTTCCGCACCGGCCAGGTCGACTACACCGGCCTGCAAGGCATCCTGCCGAACTTCGTGCAGGAGGCGAAGACACTGAAGGGCCGCAAGATCTTCGTCTCCGCGACCTCGTCGGTGGAGCATATCGCGCCCAATCTCGAGTTCGGTCCCTTCGCCGACCGCGCGGTGCGCGAGGCGCTTTATCTCGCCATCAACAAGCAGGCGATCATCGACGCGCTCTATTACGGCTTGCCGACGCAGACCGAGAGCTTCGTGCCGCAGCAGGCATGGTCGTTCCAGAAGGGCCTGCCGCAGCACAAATACGATCCGGCCAAGGCCAACGCGCTGTTGGACGCCGCCGGCTGGGTGCGCGGCTCCGGCGGCATCCGCGAGAAGGGCGGCGTCAAGCTCGAATTCACCAACTCGACGACCTCGGGCAATGCGGTCCGCGAGCAGACCCAGCAGTTGCTGATCCAGGACTGGCGCGCGATCGGCGCGGCGATGCGCGTCAACAACATGCCGGCCGCCGTGATCTGGGGCGACTTCTGGCAGCAGTCGAAATTCAACTCGGTGCTGGTGTCCGTGAACTTCATGCTCGGCTCGGACCCCGACGTGACGCCGCGCTTCGGCTCCGGCGCGATCCCCGCCAAGGGCGGCCGCGGCTACAACACATATCAGTACAGGAACCCCGAGGCGGATCGTCTGCTCGCCGAGGGCGCGAAGCAGTTCGATCTCGGGCAGCGCAAGGCGACCTATGGCGATCTGCAGAAGCTGATCCGCGACGACCTCGCGATCCTGCCGATGTTCCAGGGCTTCATCGCCGAAGGCGTGAAGGAGGGGCTGCAGGGCTTCCGTCCCAACATCAACACCTCCATCAACTGCTGGAACATCCGCGAATGGTATTGGGCCTGATGTCCCGGTCGCGCTGGATCGGCTGAGATGGCCCGCTACGTCGTCAACCGCCTGGCGCAGGCGATCATGCTGCTTGTGATCGTCTCCGCGATCGGCTTCGCCCTGCTGCATCTGGCGCCGGGCGGTCCGCTGTCGCAATTCGCCATCTCCGGGCAGATGACGCAGGAGGATCTCGACCGCGTCACCAGGCAGCTCGGCCTCGATCGGCCGTTGCCGATCCAGTATCTCGACTGGTTCGGCCGCATGCTGAAGGGCGATTGGGGCAAATCCTATCGCGACGGCGAGGCGGTGCTGTCGGTGATCTCTTCGCATCTCGGGGCGACGCTGGAGTTGATGGCGACGGCGACGATCATCGCGGTGCTGCTCGGCTGCTGGATCGGCATCCTTGGCGCGCTGCGCCGCTATTCGCTGTTCGATACGCTTGCAACCGTCGGCGCCATGATCGCGCTGTCGATCCCGACCTTCTGGTTCGGCCTCGTCACGATCTATGTCTTCTCGGTGAAGCTCGGCTGGCTGCCGGCCGGCAACCGCCAGACCATCGGCGACGGCTCCTTCCTCGACCTCCTGCATCATTTGATCGCGCCGGCCATGGTGCTGGCGCTGATCGAGACCGCGATGTGGGGGCGCTTCATGCGCTCCTCCATGCTCGAGGTGATCGGCCAGGACTACATCCGCACCGCGCGGGCCAAGGGCATGCCGGAATGGCGCATCCTCACGGTGCACGCCCTTCGCAACGCGCTGCTGCCGATGATTACCGTGGCTGGCCTGCAGTTTCCGACGCTGCTCGGCGGCGCGCTGGTCGCCGAGACCGTGTTCACCTGGCCCGGCATGGGGCGGCTGTTCCTCGATTCCATCGGCTATCGCGACTATCCCGTGGTGATGGGCATCCTGATGTTCTCGGCGACCATGGTGCTGATCGGCTCGCTGATCGCCGACATCCTCTATGCCGTCGTCGATCCGCGCATCCGGGTGGGCTAGGCGATGGCGACCGCGGCTCTTTCCACCGTCCAGCTCGCGCCCGGCCAGGCCGCGTGGCGGCGCTTTCGGCGGCATCGCCTCGCGCTCGCGGGCGCGGTGATCATCGTCATCCTCGTGCTCGGCTCGGCGCTCGGTCCTTACCTCCTGCCGTTCGACGACACCTATATCGACATCATGAAGCGGTTCGCGCCGCCGCTGTCCGGCGCGCACATCCTCGGCACCGACGAGCTCGGCCGCGACGTGCTGGCGCGCCTGATGATGGGCGGGCGCATCTCGCTCTCGATCGGCATCGTCGCCATGGTGATCGCGATGGCGGTCGGCATCGTGGTCGGCGCCTTTGCCGGCTTCTATGGCGGCGCCGTCGGCGCGGTGCTGATGCGGCTCGTCGACGCCGTGCTGTGCTTTCCGACCATCTTCCTGCTGCTGGCGCTCGCCGCGCTCACCGAGCCCGGCCTCGTCACCACCACCGTGCTGATCGCGGCCACCGCCTGGATGAGCGTTGCCCGCGTCGTCGAGGCCCAGGTGCGCTCGTTGCGCGAACGGGAATTCGCCGTCGCCGCGCTCGCCTTCGGCTCGTCGAACCTGCGCATCATGTTCCGCGAGCTCGTGCCCAACGCGATCGCGCCGATCGTGGTGGCGGCGACGCTGAACGTCGCCAAGGCGATCCTGCTCGAATCCTATGTCAGCTATCTCGGCTACGGCATCCAGCCGCCGGCGGCGAGCTGGGGCAACATGCTCAACAATGCGCAGATCTATCTCACCAGCGCGCCGTGGCTCGCGATCGCGCCGGGCGTCGCCATCACGCTCGCGGTGACGAGCTTCAACTTCCTCGGCGACGGCCTGCGCGATGCGCTCGACCCGCGGATGAACATCCCATGACGAGCCAGGCTTCGTTCGAACTGAATCCCAGGAGTGCCCCATGTCCCCGCCGCTCACCCGTATAAACAGCGACGAACGCCTGCCGGTGCAGGCGGACGTCGTCGTCATCGGCGGCGGCGTCATCGGCGTCTCCGCGGCCTATCATCTCGCCAAGAAGGGGCTTTCCGTCGCGCTGGTCGAGAAGGGTCATGTCGGCGGCGAGCAATCGAGCCGCAATTGGGGCTGGTGTCGCCAGCAGGGCCGCGCGCGTGAGGAAATCCCGCTGGCGCGCGAGGCGCTGCGGCTGTGGGAGGACATGCAGAACGATGCCGGCGTCGATGCCGGCTTCCGTCGCACCGGCGTCCTGTTCCTCACCAAGAGCAAGGACGAGCTCGCCGGCTGGGAGCGCTGGGCGGCGATTGCGCGCGAGCAGCAGGTGCACTCCACCGTGCTGACGCCGGCCGAAGTCGCCGAGCGCATGCCCGGCAATGCCGAGCAATGGGTCGGCGGCCTGCACACGCCGAGCGACGGCCGCGCCGAACCGTCGATGGCGGTGCCCGCGCTTGCGACCGCCGCGCGCAAGCATGGTGTGACCATCCATCAGGGCTGCGCCGCGCGCGGGCTGGAGACGACTGGTGGCAAGGTCAGTGCCGTCGTGACCGAGAAGGGCACCATTCGCACGCAAGCCGTGCTGCTGTCGGGCGGGGCGTGGTCGTCGCTGTTCTGCCGCCGTCACGGCGTCGAGCTGCCGATCGGCCTCGTCAACGCCACGGCATGCCGGACCACGCCGGGACCCGAGATCACCTCGGGCGCGCTCGGCACCGATTTCTACTGCATCCGCCGCCGCCTCGACGGCGGCTTTACGCTCGCGCTGCGCAACCGCGGCACGGTCGAGCTGTCGCCCGACCTGTTCCGTTACGCGCGCACGTTCTGGCCGACCTATCTGCACCGCAAGAACGGATTGAAGCTGTCGTTCGGCAAGTCGTTCTTCGACCAGCTCATGCGCGGCACGAGCTGGAGCTTCGACAAGCCGTCGCCGTTCGAAACCGAACGCGTGCGCGATCCCGCGCCCGACATGTCGCTGGTCAACGCGGCTCTGGCGTCGCTGATCAAGTCGAACCCCGAGTTGAAGGACATCGAGATCGCGGAAGCCTGGGGCGGCACGATCGACTGCACGCCCGATACCATCCCGGTGATCTCGCCGGTCGACGCGCTGCCGGGCTTCTTCCTCGCGACCGGCTTCTCCGGCCACGGCTTCGGCATCGGCCCTGCCGCCGGCAAGCTCGCCGCCGACATCGTCACCGGCTCAACGCCGCTGGTCGATCCCGCCGCCTACAGCCACAAGCGCATGATCGACGGCCGGCGCCTCGCGCCGGTCAGCCCGTTCTGAGGGCGACATGACGGTTCTCTACAAGGCCAACATGGTGCGCGGCGAGGAGTGGGCCCGCTTCTTCGCGGAGCGCGCGCCCGACATGCCGTTCCGGCTCTGGCCCGACATCGGCGATCCCGCCGACGTGCGCTATCTCGTGACCTGGGTGCCGCCCGACGACATCGCGACGACTTTCCCTAACATCGAGCTGGTGTTCTCGGTCGGCGCCGGCGTCGATCAGTTCGACGCCTCGAAACTCCCGGTCCACATACCGCTGCTGCGCATGCTGGAGCCCGGCATCGCCGAGACCATGGTGGAGTACGTCACCATGAGCGTGCTCGCCCTGCATCGGGATCTCCTGCACTTCATCAATCAGCAGAAAGCGCAGGTCTGGCGCGAGATCCGGATCACGCCGGCAAAGCGCCGCCGCGTCGGCGTGATGGGGCTTGGCCAGCTCGGCCAGGCCGTGCTCGAGCGCCTCACGGCGTTCGGCTTTCCGCTTCTCGGCTGGAATCGCTCGCCGCGCGAGATCGACGGCGTCACCTGCTATTCCGGCGCCGCGGCGCTGACCGAATTCCTCGCGCAGACCGATATTCTCGTCTGCCTGTTGCCGCTCACCGACGAGACCCGCGGCATCCTCAATGCCGATCTGTTCAAGCGCCTGCCGCACGGTGCGGGGCTCGTCAATGTCGGCCGCGGCCCGCATCTCATCGAGGCCGATTTCCTGGCGGCGCTCGATGGCGGCACGTTGTCGGGCGCGGTGCTCGACGTCACCGATCCCGAGCCGCTGCCGGCGGGTCACCCGTTCTGGAGCCATCCGCGCATCCTGCTGACGCCTCACAATGCCAGCATGACCACGCCCGATACCGCGGTCGACTACGTGCTCGACGTCATCGCGCGGCATCGTCGCGGCGAGGAACTGCCGGGTCTCGTCGATCGCACGCGCGGGTATTAGGACAGTCGCATGAGCATGGGCATCAGCGGGATTAATCAGGTGATCGCCGACACGCAGTCCCCCGTGCTGTCTGTCTCCGGGCTGACCACGTCGTTCATCCGCGAGCGGGAATGGATCCCCGTCGTCCGCAACGTGTCCTTCGACATCGCCCCCAGGGAGACCGTTGCCATCGTCGGCGAGTCCGGTTCGGGCAAGAGCGTCACCGCGTTGTCGATCATGCGGCTGATCCCGAAGGAGAGCGGCCGCATCGAGGGCCGCGTCATGCTCGCCGGCCGCGAACTTCTCGCGTTGCCCGAAGCCGACATGAAGGACATCCGCGGCAACGACGTCGCCATGATCTTCCAGGAGCCGATGACGAGCCTCAATCCGGTGCTCACCATCGGCTTCCAGATCGCGGAGGCGCTGATCCAGCATCGCGGCCTGTCACGCGCGGCGGCGGAGGCCGAGACCATCCGGCTGCTCGACCGCGTCCGTATCCCCGCGGCGAAAGCGCGCTTTCACGAGCATCCGCATCGTTTTTCCGGCGGCATGCGCCAGCGCGTCATGATCGCGATGGCGCTGGCCTGCAAACCAAAACTCCTGATCGCGGACGAGCCGACCACCGCGCTCGACGTCACCATCCAGGCCCAGATCCTGGAGCTCCTGAAGGAGCTGCAGCGGGAGGAGGGGATGTCGATCCTCTTCATCACCCACGACATGGGCGTGGTCGCCGAGATCGCTGACCGCACCGTGGTCATGTATGGCGGGCAGGCGGTGGAGACGGATGCGACCGCGCGCATCTTCGCCGCGCCCGCGCACAACTACACGCGCGCACTGCTCGCCGCCGTGCCGCGCCTCGGCTCGATGGACGGACGCGCGCGGCCGATGCGGTTTCCGATCGTCGACAAGGTGACGGGCACTTCGGACGAGCCGGCGGAGACGCCGGACACGGTCTCGACGGCCGAGCGGCCGCTGCTCGAAGTCGCCGGCCTCACCACGCGCTTTCCGATCCGCTCGGGCCTGTTCGGCAAGGTCTCGGGCCGCGTGCATGCGGTCGAGAACGTCTCCTTCACCTTGCGCGCCGGGGAGACGCTGGCGCTGGTCGGCGAGTCCGGCTGCGGCAAGTCCACCACGGGCCGTTCCATCCTCAAGTTGACGGAGCCGGACGCCGGCACCGTCCTGATCGACGGCCAGGATGTGCTGGCGATGAACGGCCGCACCTTGCGCGACTTCCGCAAGCACATGCAGATCGTGTTTCAGGATCCGTTCGCGAGCCTCAATCCCCGCATGTCGGTGGGAGCGGCGATCGCAGCGCCCTTGCTGGCCAACGGCCTCGCCACGGCCTCGCAGGCGCGCGACAAGGTTGCCGACCTGCTCGTCCGCGTCGGCCTCACCGCCGACATGGCCGCGCGTTTCCCGCATGAATTCTCCGGCGGCCAGCGCCAGCGCATCTGCATCGCGCGCGCTCTGGCGCTCGGGCCGAAGCTGATCGTCGCGGACGAGGCGGTTTCCGCGCTCGACGTCTCGGTCAAGGCGCAGGTCGTGAACCTGATGCTCGACCTCCAGGCCAGCATGGGCCTCGCCTACCTCTTCATCTCCCACGACATCGCGGTGGTCGAGCGCATGAGCCATCGCGTCGCGGTGATGTATCTCGGCGAGATCGTCGAGATCGGCCCGCGCGCATCCGTGTTCGGCAATCCGCAGCATCCCTATACGAAGAAGCTGATGGCCGCCGTGCCGGTGCCGGACCCGTTGCGCCGCGGCACCAGGCGCGAAGCCGCGAACGACGAGATCAGAAGCCCGGTGCGCGCGCCGGATTACCAGCCGCCGGTGCGGCAATATCGCGAGGTCTCGCCGGGCCACGTCGTGCAGGTTTGGGGCGAGGAGTGGTCGGCCAATAACTGAGGGTGCCTTTCAGCTCGTGCGACCTGTGAGTGCGCGACCGTGCAGCCTGTCCTCCTGAAATTGTGACTGGCGGGAAGCGACAGGGAGCTTCGGGTATGTGAACCGTCTCATATTTGGTCACTCTCCTTTCGAGCTATCACATCCGCAAGAAATTGCCTCACCCGGAGCCAGGCTGGCAAATGTGGGTGAGATGCAATGCCTGCGATGCCATGTGCTCGCAGCTTTGGATTGGCCCTCGTCGTGTTCACGAGGGAGCCGGTCCCATCACTCAGCGATCTTTCAAAAATTGGAATCCAGGGCAATCGGGAAACGCGTTCACGCAGCTCCTATTCGGGTCGGCCGGTAGGCTGCTACTTACCAAGGAGCCCTCCAATGAAGACAAGCAATGAAATTTCAAGCTCATTTTCCGAGACGAGGCAGGTCGGCAATTTTCGGATCGCTCGTTCCAGTCTTATCAAGTCGGCCCATCTTCTTGAAAGAATTGGGCTCGCAGCCATTGGAGCCACTTGCGGCCTCTATGTGGGGGCGACCCTGGTACGTCAGAAAGACGGGCTTCTTGAAAGTGGCTGGATCGTGCTGCTCACGATGCTCTATGGAGCTGTCAGCTTCTATGTTGGAATTGACCTGTCCCGCGCTGTCGCCCGCAGGTCGATTTCGAACGTCCCGGAGGAATACAATGGATCCGAGGCGATCGAGATCATGAGTGCGGGCGGAACGTTCGGCGCGGCGATTGCAGCAGCTCTGTCCGTCAGCATTCTTGTCCTTGATCAAAGCCTTCCCGATGGCCTGATAGTCTTTGTTGCCGGCTGTTGGATGGTCGGCTCTTCGCTTCAAGTTGCGGCGGGCGTGATGGCGCGCGGCTACGACGTGCCCATGGACAAGGAGTGAGGACGGCTGTGCTCAGGGAAAGCCGTCCGGTGTCGTGTGGTGGGCACAAGCTCGATGCCGGATTCGGCTTCAGATCTGAGCGGGTGGTTGACGGCTCGTAGCAACCTCTGTCGTTCAACGCTGCCTGCAGACGATTTTTGGTAGCGCAGACGAGCATCGAATGACTTTCCGCTCCGAAGCGTATTGGCCTGAGCAGCCAAGTCGTCCACAAACAAGACGTGCCATCATGGTGACGTTGGGATATTCTCCCCTTGCGGCCGTGGTCCAAAATTCTGCTAACCGCCAGCCACAACATCGGTGGGAGCCATGCAGATTGCGGAGTGGCTCGAGAAACTGGGGCTTGGGCAATACGCTGAGCGTTTTGCCCAAAATGGGATCGATGTGGGCATCCTCCCCGAACTGATGGACGAGGACTTCGACAAGCTCGGAGTCCTGCTCGGTCATCGCCGCAAGATGCTGCGGGCCATTGCCGAGCTCGATCCGGCCGCCTTGATCGCGTCGCCGGCTCCTGCTCATGACGCCGAGCGGCGTCACCTCACCGTGATGTTTTGCGATCTGGTCGGCTCGACTGCGCTCTCGGCGCGTCTCGATCCCGAGGATCTGTGGGAGGTGATCCGCGCCTACCGCGCCGCGTGTGCGCGTGTCATTGCCGCTTACGACGGCAGGATAGCCAGGTTCGTCGGTGACGGAATACTCGTCTATTTCGGCTATCCGCGCGCTCACGAAGATGATGCGGAGCGCGCAGTGCGAGCGGGCCTCGATATCGTCGCCGCGATTCGCCAGCTCAAGACAGGCGCCGGCGAACGGGTTGAACTGCGGATCGCGATCGCGACCGGGCTCGTGGTGGTCGGCGACCTCATCAGCGGAGACGCATCGGAGGAGCATGCAACCGTCGGCGACACGCCGAACCTCGCTGCCCGGCTTCAGAGCCTGGCGGAGCCTGGGGCGGTCGTTGTCGCTTCATCGACGCGCCGGCTGCTTGGCGATCTCTTCACCTTTCGCAATCTCGGCCGCCGCGAGGTCAAGGGGATAGGCGAGCCGATCGCGGTCTGGGCGGTGGAAGGAGCGACCGCATCGGAGAGTCGCTTCGAGGCGGTCCGTGCCGCGCGCTCGATCGGCTTTGTCGGCCGCAAGGACGAGATCGAATTCATTCTCTCGCGCCAGCGGGAGGCATGGCAGGGCCAGGGCCAGATGGTGCTGATTTCCGGCGAAGCGGGTATCGGCAAGTCGCGGATCGTCGCAACGCTGTCCGAAAGCCCCTCGTTGGGGACGCACCGCCGGGTGCGATATCAGTGCTCGCCTTACCACACCAACAGTGCGCTTCATCCCTTTGTCGCGCAGCTCGAGCGCGCCGCCGGAATTCGTTCGCATGACACGCCGGAACAAAAGCTCGACAAGCTCGCGGCCATGCTGGCGCTGGGAACCGAGCAGGTCGCCCGAGCGACACCGCTCATTGCGGCCCTGCTTTCGATTCCCACCGGCGACCATTGCCCGCCTCTCGGCTTGAGCCCGGCGCAGCAGCGGAGACAGACATTTGCCGCCCTTCTCGATCAGCTCGAGGGATTGGCGCGAGACCAGCCTCTGCTGGTCATCTGCGAGGACATGCATTGGGCCGATGCCACCACACTTGAACTGTTCGATCTCGCGGTCGATCGCATCAGGGGGTTGCCGATACTCGTGCTCATGACGTCCCGGCCGGAGTTCGAGCCGTCCTGGTCGGGCCTTGCCAACGTCAGTCTGTTACGGCTCGACCGGCTCGATCGGCAGGACACGCGCGCGCTGGTCGAGCAGGTGGTCGTCGGCCGCCAGCTGCCACGCGAGATGATGAAGCAGATCATCGACAAGACCGACGGCATCCCTCTGTTCGTCGAGGAGTTGACCAAGATGGTGCTGGAGTCCGGGCTGCTGGTCGAAGATGCCGGACGCTATCGCCTGAATAGTCCGCTCCCGCCGCTTGCCATTCCCGCGACGCTGCAGGATTCGCTGATGGCGCGGCTCGACCGGCTCGCGCCGGTCAAGGAGGTGGCGCAGATAGGCGCCGCCATCGGCCGCGACTTCTCGTACGCGCTGCTGAAAACCGTGGCAGGACGCGATGATCTGACGCTGACCGCTGCGCTGGGACAGCTTGAGGAGGCCGAACTGCTGTTGCGTCTTGGGGCTCCGCCCGACGCAAATTATAGCTTCAAGCACGCCCTCGTTCAGGAAGCGGCCTACGAGAGCCTGCTTAGGAGCAAGCGGCAGGTGCTGCACACGCGAATTGGCGAGGTCCTGCGCGAGAAGTTTCCAGCCGTCGCCGAGACCGAGCCGGAAGTTCTGGCGCACCACTTTACCGAGGCGGGGCTGAGCGAGGTCGCGCTCGAATGGTGGCGCAAGGCAGGCCAGCAGGCGCTGAAACGCTCGGCCTATTCCGAGGCCATCGCGCATCTCGGCAAGGCCATTGCGATCGCCGATCAATTGCCTGACGAGCCCCGCCGGATGATGAGCAGGCTGCATCTTCAAATCGCATACGGCCGTGCACTCAGGGGCAGCCTCGGCCACAGCGCTCCCGAAACGGTCGCGGCATGGACGCGTGCGCGCCAGTTCGCAGCCGACATCGATGATCCCGTTGAACTTGCGCCGGTGCATTCAGGGCTCTTCAATGCCTGCCTGACACACGGCGAACTCGCTCCGATGCGGGAGCTGGCGGATGCCATCAGGAGCGCAGCGGACCGGCGACCGGACTCGCCGGTGGCCGCCGTCGTCGCCCATTGGACGGGCGGCGTCACCTGCTGGTTCGGGGGCGATTACTTGAATGCGAGAACGCATCTCGAGCAGGCGCTGTCGATCCATGGTGCTGAACCGGATCCCGCGACCTTCAGGGCTTCGGCGCTGGATCTACCGTTCGTGATCATGAGATTTCTTGCCCTGGTGCTCTGGCCGCTCGGCAGCACCGCTCGTGCGCGCAGGCTTGCCGCGGAAGCGGTGGGGGCTCCGGGAGAAAAGCGGGCGCTGTCCCAGGCCAATGCGCTGGTTCATCGCGCTGTGTTCGACGGGGTATGCGGGGGCATGCTGCAGCAAACGGAGACGATCCTGGCGCTCGGTCTTGCGCGCGAGCACACGATGCCGCTGTACGTGGCCGCGGGCACCTATCTGAATGGCCTGGCCAAATGGCGTGCCGGCGACCGGATGGCTGGACTTGCGGACATGCGTCACGGCTGGACGATGCTGCACGAGAACGATTGCTGCCTCTGCGAACCGTTCTGGGGGATGCAAGTCGCCATGGCGAATGCCGAACTGGGCGAAGTCGAAACCGGGCTGGACATCCTGGGCGAATTGATCGCCGGGACGGCACAATCCGGCCAGCATTGGCTTGACGCCGAGCTGCATCGTGTCCGCGGCAGGCTTTTATCGCGCCATGACCCTTCGAATGCGTCCGGTGCCGAAGACGCCTTCAAGCGAGCGCTGGACATCGCGCGTCACCAGCAAACCAGGACTTTCGAGCTGCGCAGCGCGCTTGAACTTGCGCGCCTGTACGACACAAATGGCCGGGCGGCTGCGATACCCCGGGTGCTCGTTCCGGTGCTTGCTGAATTCGAGGCTGAGCGAAATCTTCCAGAATTCATGGAAGCCAAAGAGCTGCTCAGGCAAGAGCATGAGGCGCGTGCCGCTTTCCCTGGCCGGCCGTCGTTTGGGCGGAGGTGAGGCTCACGAATTTACGTGCACGAAATCCCGCAGCAGCGGGTAGATCTCGTTGTTCCAGCGCTTGCCGGAGAACACGCCGTAATGGCCGACGCCGGCCTGCATGTGGTGGACGCGGCGATAGGCGCGCACGCCGGTGCAGAGGTCCTGCGCCGCCAGCGTCTGGCCGATCGAGCAGATGTCGTCCTTCTCGCCCTCGACCGTCATCAGCCCCATGCGGCTGACGGCCTTGGTGTTCACGGGGCGGCCGCGATGCATCAGCTTGCCCTGCGGCAGCAAATGCTCCTGGAACACGTCGCGCACGGTCTCGATGTAGAACTCCGCCGGCAAATCCATCACGGCGAAATATTCGTCGTAGAAGGTCTTGATGCTCGCCGCCTTCTCCTTCTCGCCCTTGGCGATGTGGTTGGCGAGATCCATGTGCTGCTTGATGTGGCGCTCCAGGTTCATCGAGACGAACGCCGTGAGCTGCACGAAGCCGGGATAGACTTTCCGCATGGCGCCGCGGCATTGCACCGGCACGTAGTTGATCAGATTGCGCTCGAACCACTCGATCGGCCGGCTCTTGGCGAACTCGTTGACCCTGGTCGGCTGGATGCGCGTGTCGATCGGGCCCGCCATCAGCGTCAGCGTCGCAGGCCGCGAGGGGTGGTTGCCCTCGCACATGACCGCGGCGGCCGCGAGCGCCGAGACCGAAGGCTGGCAGATCGCCACCATGTGCGGGCGCGGGCCGAGCTGGCCGAGGAAATCGATCAGGTGATCGGTGTAGTCGTCGAGCCCGAAACGGCCCTCGCTGCGCGGAATGTCGCGCGGATTGTGCCAGTCGGTGATGTAGACGTCGTGGTCCTGCAGCAGCGTCTTCACGGTGCCGCGCAGCAGCGTGGCGAAGTGCCCGGACATCGGCGCCACCAGCAGCATGCGCGGCTGCTCGGCGATGCCATCCTTCCTGAAATGCAGCAGCGAGCCGAACGGCGTCGCGTAGGCGATCTCCTCGCGAACCGCGACCTCGCGGTTGCCCACCATGACGCTGTCGATGCCGTAGGCCGGGCGGTCATAGGTGAGGGTGGAGCGGGAGATCAGCTCCAGCGCCGCAGACAGCCGCCCGACCACCTGGTCCGATATGCCCTGCGGCACCAGATGGAGGAATTTGAGCGCGGACGAGGCGCCCACCCGAAACGGCGCCGTCAGATCCATCTGGTTCTGAAAGGCCTGATAATACATCGACATCATACTGAAATGCCCACCCTGACCCATGTTGCCATGCAATATCGAAGCCAAGCGGCGGCGGTATCGCCCTCAAAATTGGCACGTCGCTTGCTGCTCGTTTCACGCGAAGCACAGCGAATGGGCACGCCGCGAGCCGGGCGGAGTGCCGGTGACAGGCGCAGGAAAGGGGCCAAATGGCGAAGGCGACACTGACCATCAGCAGCAAGAACTACTCGTCCTGGTCGCTGCGCGGCTGGCTGCTGACGAAGTTTTCCGGGCTCGATTTCGACGAGGTGATCACCGCGCCGGACGATGCCTCGGCACGCGCCGAAATCCTGTTGCTGTCCTCGTCGATCCTGGTGCCGTGCCTGCGGCACGACGGTGCCACGGTCTGGGATACGCTGGCGATCGCCGAATATCTCAACGACCTGATGCCGGACGCCGGCCTGTTGCCGGATGACCGCGTCCAGCGCGCCCATTGCCGCTCGATTTGCGGCGAAATCCATTCCGGCTTCACCACGCTGCGGGCCTCGCTGCCGGTCAATCTCAAGGGGCACTTCCCCGGCTTCAAGATCTGGTCGCGGGCGCAGGCCGACATCGACCGCGTCTGGTCGATCTGGCGCGACTGCCTGGAGAAGTCGGGCGGGCCGTTCCTGTTCGGCGAGCGGCGCACCATGGCGGATGCGATGTACGCGCCCGTGGTGACGCGCTTCGTCACCTATGACGTCAAGCTCGAGCCGCGCCTCAAGGCCTATGCCGATACCATCATGGCCATGCCCGAGATGAAGGAATGGATCGCGGCGGCGAAGGAAGAGCCGGCCGAGATCGAGGAGCTCGAGGTCGAATATTAGGCAGCCGCGGCATCGCCCTGCCTGTTTTGGCAGCGAGGCCCGGTGCCGCGGGCCCCTGCAGTCATGTCGTTGAAGCCGTTAACCTTTGGCCCTCGTTGCAGGACGCGTCAGGCCTGCGTGCTGGGCAGATATTGTGGGGGGCTGCGGGGTGGTTGCGACATCTAGCCGTGAACAGCCGCGTACGAGGCTCTTCCGCTGATTCGGACGTGATTCGTTCGGGCCGCGTTCCGTTCGTTAAGACGGAGCGCGGCTCCGTTGCATTTTGAAACAGCTTCTGCCGTCAGGAGACCGGCTGCTTCACTCGCGGCAGGCGCCAGCCGATCACGGTCGCTTCGACCGCAATGCCGGCCTCGTGGTTCTGCCAGCGTCCTCCGACATAGCGGCAGGCGAACGGGAGCTGGTACGTACCGCTGTGATCCTCGCACAGCACTTCGACCGGCAGGCCGGGCGGCGGTTCTCCCGCGCCGTCAAATTCCGCCAACCGTCTATCACGCGTTGCCATTGCAAAAATCTCCCCTAATCAAAGCCGCGGAAAGAGCGCCCACCTCCCTCCGCATGCGGTTCAGTGCTCCCCGTCCCGGGGGAACACGCCAAGCTCAACGCGAGAATGCGGTACGAGTGTGGTAGCGTTGGGCGGTCGTGCGCAAACAGCGCACATTGCCGTGATATTTTCGACGAGGAACCCGCATGCAGCTTCGAAGTGCCAGCGTCCATGTCCCGATGTTGCTGCTCGCCACGCTGGCGGCCGCGCCGGTCCGCGCGCAGGACGTGCCCGGCATCGAGATCTGCACGGTCGAGAAGACCATGGAGCGCCGCACCAGCTGCCTTCAGAGCAATGTCGACTTCCTGCAGAAGACCATCACCAAGCTCAACCTCGATCACCAGCAGAAGCTGGATGCGGCGGCCCGCCAGATCGACGCGCTGAAGACCAGCGTTGCCGGCCTGCAGAAGACGATCGGCGATCTTCAGGCCGCGCAGGCCAAGACCGCCGAGGATGTGAAGAAGAAGCAGGACGCGCCGCCGCCGAAGGACGCGGCGAAATAGGCGGTCACCTCACGCGATAGCGTTCGATCACGCCGCGGTCGGGTTCGTAGCCGAGCCCCTTGCCGGCGGGCACCGCGACATGGCCGGTGGCATCGACGTCGGCGCGCCCGCCCCACAGGCAGGCCTCGCGCTTGAGATAGAACATCTCGACCAGCCCGTCGTCGCGCGTCGCCAGAAGATGCAGCGTCGCCAGCAGGCCGGGGCCGAAATACGGCGAGTGCGGAACGATCTTGACGCCGTGCTGATCGGCCAGCGCCGCCACCTTCAGGAACTCGGTGATGCCGCCGACCTTGATCACCGACGGCTGGGCGTGGCTCACCGCGCCCGCATCCATCATCTGGCGGAATTGATATTCCGTGCAGGCATTCTCGCCCGCGGCGATGCCGAGCCCGCCATTGCTGCGCACGTCGGCGAGCGCGGCAAAATCCTCGGGCGGCCACACCGGCTCCTCCAGGAACATCGGCTGCGCGTCCCTGCACGCCTTCGCAAAGGCGATCGCCTGCTCGCCTGTGAGCGGGCAGTTCATGTCGACCATCAGCGGAATGCCGGGCCCGATCGCCTCGCGCGCGGCGAACACCGCAGGCGTCGTGGTCTCGTGCAGCTTGATCGCGCCATAGCCGAGCGCCAGCGCCTTCCTGCATTCGCCGGCGATGTTGTCGGGCGAGCCGATCCGCAGAAGACTCGCATAGGCCGGAATGTTCGTGCGCTTGGTCTCGCCGAGCAGGCGGTGCAGCGGCACGCCTTCGATCTTCGCAGCGAGATCCCACAGCGCGATGTCGAGGCCGGAGATCGCGAACATGGTGATGCCGTAGCGGCCGAACAGATGCAGATTGCGCTGGATCTGCTCCATCGCCGCGGCAATGTCGGCGGCGTCGGGAACCTCGAGGCCGATGGCCTGCGGCGCGATCATCTCCTCGACGGCGCTGCGCGTGGTGCGCGGGCAGACATAGGCGAAGGCATCGCCCCAGCCGGTCAGCCCGGTGTCGGTGGTGACCTCGACCAGCACCATGTCGAGCGCGGAAATCGCGGAAGCGCCCTGGCGGAAGCTCGCAACACCGGCGTCGTAGGGGATGCGGATATGGTGCGCCCGCACATCGGCGATCTTCATGCTTGGTTCCTCCTGCTTTCTCGTGAGCGGTTTTGAGCGGCCGAATGTAGGCACGAACGGCCGCACGTTGCCAGAGGCTGTTCCAGCGCTATCCTTCCCCTGCGGACCGCAACGCCGATCAAGCGAAGGCGTTGGTCTTGGGCGCATCATGGCCTTGCTTCGAACGAAGACTGGAAACCACTGTGAACCCAGCCCAGCGCGCGCTCTGGTACATCGAGAGCCATCTGGCCGAGCCGATGACGCTCGACGAGATCGCCGCGGTCTCGGGCGTGTCGCGGTTCCACATCGTGCGCGCGTTTGCCGCAGCCACCGGTCTTTCCGTGATGCGGTATGTGCGCGCCCGGCGGCTCAGCGAAGCGGCGCGCAGTCTCGCGAACGGCGCGCCGGACATCCTGTCGCTGGCGCTTCAGGCGGATTACGGCTCGCACGAAGCATTCACCCGCGCGTTCCGCGACCAGTTCGGCACCACGCCGGAAGCGGTTCGGGCCGCGGCATGCACCGGCCATCTCAAGCTACAGGAGCCGATCCTCATGGACTCCACCATGCTCGACCATCTCAAGCCCCCGCGTTTCGAAACCGCCAAGGCCATCCTCGTCGCCGGCCCCATGGAGCGCATCTCCTGCGACAACGGCGCAGCAATTCCGGGGCTGTGGCAGCGCTTCCATCAGGAGGTCGCCGACATCCCCGCGCGCGTCGGTCAGGTCGCCTATGGCGTGTGCTGCAACGGCGACGATGCCGGCAATTTCGACTACATCGCCGGCGTCGAGGTCGCCGATTTCTCCGACCTGCCGCGCCGCTTCGGCCGCATCCGCATCGGAGAGCAGCGCTATGCGGTGTTCACCCACACCGACCACGTCGCCTCGATCCGCCGCACCGTCAGCACGATCTGGAATCAATGGCTGCCGGCCTCCGGCCTGAAGGCCGCGGATGCACCGAACTTCGAGCGCTATGACGAGGCATTCGATCCCGCAACCGGCAATGGCGGCTTCGAGATTTGGATACCAGTCAGAGAATAGCAATGATCCGGACCCGAAGGGCCGCGTGAGCGCAAAGTGCGCAGCGGTTTTCCGAAAAGATCATGCTCAAACGAGAACCTAAAGCGCGATATTCTAGCGCGCTTTAGGTTGCAAGGCTGGCATACCATCCCGCTTGCTTGGCAAGCCCGGATGACTTTGTCATAACCGCAGGCAAATCTTGCGTGTGGGGCCCGTGCCGGACATCCCGTGCAAGCCATAACAAGCAGCCGGGAGGGTCCCACATGTCCAACGTCCGCGTTCTCGCCACCGACCTCGAATTTCCCGAAGGGCCGGTCGTGATGCCGGACGGCTCGGTGGTGCTGGTGGAGATCCGCGGCCAGCGACTGACCCGAGTCTATCCCGACGGCCGCAAGGAGATTGTCGCCAAGGTCCCGGGCGGCCCGAACGGCGCGGCGCTGGGCCCCGACGGCAAGATCTACATCTGCAACAATGGCGGCTTCTCCTGGATCCCGACCCGCAACATGATCATGCCGGGCCCGCAGCCCGACGATTATCTCGGCGGCTCGATCCAGCGCGTGGACCTGCAATCCGGCAAGGTCGAGACCGTCGTGACCAAATGCGGCGAGCACGATCTGCGCGGGCCGAACGACCTCGTCTTCGACAGGCAGGGCGGCCTCTGGTTCTCCGATCTCGGCAAACGCCGCGCGCGCGAGATGGACGTCGGCGGCATGTATTACCTCAAGCCCGGCATGAGCGAGATCGTCGAGATCGTGCACGGCGTGCTGCCCGCCAACGGCATCGGCCTGTCGCCGGACGAGAGCACGGTCTATATCGCGGAGACGCCGACCGGCCGGCTCTGGGCCTACGAGCTCTCTGCGCCCGGCACGCTCAAGCCGCGCGACGTGATCTATCGCGGCGAGCGGGGCAAGCCGATCTGCGGCCTCGGCGGCTACCAGATGTTCGACTCGCTCGCGGTCGAGGCGAACGGCAATGTCTGCGTCGCCACGCTGGTCTCCGGCTGCATCTCGGTGATCGCGCCCGACGGCACCCTGGTCGAGCAGGTCCCGACCGGCGACCGCGTCACCACCAACATCGCCTTCGGCGGCCCCGAGCTGAAGACCGCCTACATCACGCTGTCGGGCAAGGGCGAGCTGATCGCCATGGACTGGCCGCGCGGTGGATTGCCGCTCAATTTCCTAAACAAATAAACGGTGCTAGTTACCGTCATTGCGAGCGAGGCAAAGCAACTATCAGACCCTCACCCTGAGGAGCGCGCCCTCGGCGGCGTCTCGAAGGGCGAGGCCACCAGCCGGGCCTTCATCCTTCGAGACGCGCGTTCCGCGCTCCTCAGGATGAGGTTCCGGTGACTGGAATGCCTCGCTGCACAATGTCGTAAGGAGAGATTTCAAATGCCCTGGCCTGATCCCATCACCCTGCGCGGACAGCATGCCCGTCTCGAGCCGCTGTCGCACCAGCATCTTCAGGGGCTGACGGAGGCCGTGAAGGACGGGGAGCTCTCGAAGCTCTGGTACACCGCGATCCCGCTGCCCGAGAATATGGGCAAGGAGATCGACCGCCGCCTCGGCCTGCAGGCCGCGGGCTCGATGCTGCCCTTCACCGTGTTCGACGCCGGCGGCAGCATCGTCGGCATGACCACCTACATGAACATCGATGCCGCCAACCGCCGCGTCGAGATCGGCTCGACCTGGTACGGCAAGAGCGCGCAGCGCGGCCCGCTCAACACCCAGTGCAAATTGCTGCTGCTGCGCCACGCCTTCGAAACGCTGAACTGCATCGCGGTCGAGTTCCGCACGCACTTCTTCAACCACCAGAGCCGCCGTGCCATCGAGCGCCTGGGCGCCAAGCAGGACGGCATCCTGCGCAGCCACCAGATCGCGCCGAACGGCACGCTGCGCGACACCGTTGTTTACAGCATCACCGCCGCCGAATGGCCGACGGTGCAGGCGCATCTCGAATTTCAACTCAACGACAAGCCGCGCTAGGGGCGGCCGAGGCACCATGGACAGATTTGATTATGTGATCATCGGCGCGGGCTCTGCCGGTTGCATCCTCACCAGCCGGCTCAGCGAAGATCCGAATGTCAGCGTCTGCGTGCTCGAGGCGGGCCCCAGCGACTGGCATCCCTACATTCACCTGCCGGCGGGTTTCATCAAGACCTTCCATATGAAGAGCATCAACTGGGCCTACCAGCAGGAGCCCGGGCCCTACACCAACGGGCGCAGCATCTACGCCCCGCGCGGCAAGACGCTGGGCGGCTCGTCCTCGATCAACGGCCACATCTACAACCGCGGCCAGCGCATGGATTTCGACACCTGGGCGCAGATGGGCAATCGCGGCTGGGGTTATGCCGACGTGCTGCCCTACTTCAAGCGGCTGGAGAAGCGGGTCGGCGAGGGTGACAGCACCTTCCGCGGCCGCGACGGCAACCTCACCGTGACCACCATGGACTGGCGCGATCCGCTCTGCGAGGCCTTCATGGAAGGCGCGGTCTCGCTCGGCATTCCCCGCAACCCCGACTACAACGGCAAGACGCAGGAAGGCGTCTCCTACTGCCAGCGCACCATCAACAACGGCCTGCGCGTCTCCGGCTCGACCGCGTTCCTCAAGCCGGCGATGAAGCGGCCCAACGTGCATGTGCACACCCATGCGCACGCGACCGAGATCATCTTCGAAGGCAAGCGCGCCGTCGGCGTGCGCTACACCAAGGGCGGCCGCGGCGGCACGCCGGTGGAGGTGCGCGCCAACAAGGAAGTGATCCTCTCCGGCGGCACCTATAATTCGCCGCAGCTGCTCCAGCTCTCCGGCGTCGGCTCGCCCGACCTGTTGCAGCAACACGGCATCGCGGTGCGTCACGCGCTGCCGGTCGGCGAAGGCCTGCAGGACCATTACGCGCCGCGCACGGTGGCGCGGGTCAAGGACATCAAGACCATCAACGAGCTTCGCCGCGGCTTCTCGCTGTGGATCGAGGCGCTGAAATGGGCGACCGCGCGCAAGGGCCTGCTGTCGCTGTCGCCGACCATGGTCTATTGCTTCTGGCATTCCGGCGAGAGCGCCGACTCGTCCGATCTCCAGCTCACCTTCACGCCGGCGTCCTACAAGGAAGGCGTGCAGGGCCAGCTCGAGGACGAGCCCGGCATGACGGTGGCGTCCTGGCAGCAGCGCCCCGAGAGCCGCGGCTATGTCCGCATCCGCTCCAATGATCCGTTCGCGCCGCCGATCATCCAGACCAATTATCTGGACGCCGAGCTCGACCGCCGCGTCATCGTCGGCGGCATGAAGCTCGCGCGCAACCTGCTGAAGAGCGCGCCGCTCTCGCCCTATTACGCCTACGAGGATTTCCCCGGCCCCAACGTCAACACCGACGACGAATTCCTGCATGCGGCAACGGAGCGTGGCACCACCACCTTCCACCCCGGCTGCACCTGCCGCATGGGCCCGGCGGATTCGAATTGGGCCGTCGTCGACGACCAGCTCCGCGTCCACGGCCTCGAAGGCCTCCGCGTCATCGACGCCTCGGTGATGCCGCGCATGATCTCGGCGAACCTGAACGCTTCGACCATGATGATCGCCGACCGCGCCTCGGACCTCATCCGCGGCAAGGCCCCGATGGAAGCCGCGCGCATTCCGGACGCAGCCGTGGCGTGACAGCTTCGTAGGATGGGTAGAGCGAAGCGAAACCCATCATCGTGCAACGTTCGCGAAGCAGGATGGGTTTCGCTACGCTCTACCCATCCTACAAGACTTCGACGTCTATCTTAAGTTGTGCTACCATGAGGCATGACCTCCTATCGGCGCAACTTCACTGCTGGCGGAAGCTTCTTCTTCACCGTCAACCTCGCCGACCGTCGTCAGTCGCTCTTGACGGCGAACATTGACCTGTTGCGCGCGGCATTTCGCGAAATACGTCAGCGGCATCCGTTCACGATCGATGCGATCGTGGTGCTGCCGGAGCATCTTCACACTGTTTGGACGATGCCCGACGGAGATGCTGATTTTGCAATGCGCTGGCGGCAGATCAAGGCGGCGTTCTCACGTAGCCTTGCGACCGAGGAACCGATCTCTGCAAGTCGCGCAGGCAAGGCCGAGCGTGGCATCTGGCAGCGCCGTTATTGGGAGCACACCATTCGGGACGATGAAGACTACGCTCGACACGTCGACTATGTGCACATCAATCCCGTGAAGCACGGCTTGGTCAATCGAGTTCGGGATTGGGCTCCGTCATCGTTCCATCGCCATGTCGAACTAGGTACCTATCCGGCTGATTGGGCTGGTGATCTATCGCGCTACGACGATAGTGCCAAATTTGGAGAGCGGAGTTGATGCAGCCGTAGGATGGGTAGAGCGAAGCGAAACCCATCGCGCTTCGGCACCCGCTGCACGATGATGGGTTTCGCTACGCTCTACCCATCCTACGAACTGCCCGTCGGGCAAAACACCCGCCACCCGTCAATCCCTTTTTGAGAAAATATTCCACTTTACCGAAATTCGGAATTGCGGCATAAGTCGCGGCAGCCCGGCCCAGCGAAGAGGGGCGGTTCGCGAATCGTTCGAAACGCGGGCCGGGTTGCGGTGGACGCGGCAGCGTCGGCACGAGAGGTGGCGGGCAGGGCGGGTAGTCCCTGTGAGCCCGAAACCGCGTGTAGACGGACGGCGCTGAACGCGTACGGCAAAACCGTGTGGTCCTGGCCGTCGTTGCTACGGTCAAGCCTTTCGCGGAGATGTGCGCGAGCCCGACCGGGCAGACGGCATCGTCAATTCGCGGGGCGAGGGAGGCCAGAGGGAAAGTTCGGCTCCCGGGAGAGCACGGCATAAGCCGTCCGACCATCGCGCAGGGAAGGCCGTGTGTTGGGCTTCACCTGTATGCCGCTGTGCAGTTCTTTTGCGCTACATGCGCACAGCGGACCGTGGGTGCCAGCCGGCGCCCGGCCTTCCCTGCGCCCTCTGTTTGAAGAGGGAGGCGGAATGCAAGCAAAGCTCGGGCGAAGTGGGCCGCGAGGATGCGAAGGTGTGTCTGCGATTGAGATGTGAGTTGGAGGGGGCGGTGAAGTCGCTCGCTCCGTCATTGCGAGGAGCCCTTGCGACGAAGCAATCCAGTCTGCCACCGCGGGGACATTCTGGATTGCTTCGCTGCGTTCGCAATGACGAGGAGGAGAGAGTGTGCGCCAAACTCCGCACTCGTGCCCCGGACGCAGCGCAGCGCTCTTGCGGTGCGCTGCAGAGCCGGGGCCCATATAGCCGCAGTCCGTAGGATGGGTAGAGCGAAGCGAAACCCATCGCTCACTCTTCCCGGAAGGAGCCTGATGATGGGTTTCGCTACGCTCTACCCATCCTACAAGTCCATCCTCTCACACTTCCCGCCGGCTCAGGAACGCCAGCCGCTCGAACAGATGCACGTCCTGCTCGTTCTTGAGCAGCGCGCCGTGCAGCGGCGGGATCAGTTTGCGCGGGTCGCGTTCGCGCAGCTGCTCGACGCTCATGTCTTCGTTGAGCAGCAGCTTCAGCCAGTCGAGCAGCTCCGAGGTGGACGGCTTCTTCTTCAGCCCCGGGACCTCGCGCACCTCGAAGAAGATGCGCAGCGCTTCTTCCACGAGGCGCTTCTTGATGCCGGGGAAGTGGACGTCGACGATGCGGCCCATCGTGTCGGCATCGGGGAACTTGATGTAGTGGAAGAAGCAGCGGCGCAGGAACGCGTCGGGCAGCTCCTTCTCGTTGTTGGAGGTGATCATCATGATCGGGCGCTGCTTGGCCTTGATCGTCTCGCCGGTCTCGTAGACATGGAATTCCATGCGGTCGAGCTCGAGCAAGAGGTCGTTGGGGAATTCGATGTCGGCCTTGTCGATCTCGTCGATCAGCAGCACCGGGCGCTGCTCGGCGGTGAAGGCTTCCCACAGCTTGCCGCGCTTGATGTAGTTCTTGATGTCGGACACGCGGGCATCGCCGAGCTGGCTGTCGCGCAGGCGCGACACCGCGTCGTATTCGTAGAGGCCCTGCTGCGCCTTGGTGGTGGACTTGATGTGCCAGGTCAGCAGCGGCGCGTTCAGCGCCTTCGCCACTTCCTCGGCCAGCACGGTCTTGCCGGTGCCGGGCTCGCCCTTGATGAGGAGCGGGCGCTCGAGCACGATCGAGGCGTTGACGGCGACCTTGAGATCGTCGGTCGCAACATAATCCTTGGTGCCGGTAAATTTCATTGCGCGTCCTTGTTGGTCGTCATCCCGGGCATTTGCCAATGTCATGGCCCGGTCGCGACATGGGAACGGCCGCGCTTGGCGGCCGTTCCTGGTTCGGTCAGGCTTTCAGACCCGTCTTATCAGCGAAAGGATGACCAGCACAATCACCGCGCCGATCGTGGAATCCACGATGGAGCCGACCGTGCCGGTGGCCAGTGCGATATGCAGCTGCGGCAGCACCCAGCTTGCGACCAGCGCGCCGATGATGCCGACGACGATGTTGCCGATCAGCCCAAATCCCGCCCCATGGACAATCTTGCCGGCAAGCCAGCCGGCGATCGCGCCGATGATGAGTGCTGCGAGAATTCCCATTGCAAACGTCCCCAAAACAACCCCGTGAGGCCCCCAATTCTAGTGCAAAAAGCCTCCCGGTCCAGCGCAGAGCGCCGGGCTCCGCCTCTTGACGTTCGCCGGCCGACGGGCAATCTGTCACCCATGTTCCTGCAATTCTTCACCTCTCTGCGCGATGCGCAGGTCCCCGTGACGCTGCGCGAATACCTCACGCTGATGGAGGCGCTCGACGCTGACCTTGCGGACTATACGGTCGAGAACTTCTACTATCTGTCGCGCGCCTCGCTGGTGAAGGACGAGCGCAATCTCGACAAGTTCGACCGCGTCTTCGGCTCGGTGTTCAAGGGGCTGGAAAGCCTGCTCGACGCCATGGAGAAGGCGGAGATCCCCGAGGAGTGGCTGAAGAAGCTCGCCGAGAAGTACCTCACCGAGGAAGAGAAGAAGCAGATCGAGGCCATGGGCTGGGACAAGCTCATGGAGACCCTGAAGAAGCGCCTCGAGGAGCAGAAGGGGCGGCACCAGGGCGGCTCGAAATGGATCGGCACGGCCGGCACCTCGCCGTTCGGCGCCCACGGCTACAATCCCGAGGGCGTGCGCATCGGCCAGGAGAAGAACCGCAACAACCGCGCCGTGAAGGTGTGGGACAAGCGCGAGTTCAAGGATCTCGACGGCAATGTCGAGCTCGGCATCCGCAACATCAAGGTGGCGCTGCGCCGCCTGCGCAAGTTCGCGCGCACCGGCGCGCCGGACGAGCTCGATCTCGACACCACCATCCGCGAGACCGCCAATCACGGCTATCTCGACGTGCACATGCGCCCCGAACGGCGCAATGCGGTGAAGCTGCTGGTGTTCTTCGACATCGGCGGCTCGATGGACGCGCATATCGAGCAGGTCGAAGAGCTGTTCTCGGCGGCGAAGAGCGAGTTCAAGCACATGGAGTATTTCTACTTCCACAACTGCCTCTATGAAGGCGTGTGGAAGCAGAACAAGCGCCGCTTCACCGACCGCACGCCGACCTGGGACGTGCTGCACAAATACCCGCACGACTACAAGGTCGTGTTCGTCGGCGACGCCTCGATGTCGCCTTACGAGATCATGGTGCCCGGCGGCTCGGTCGAGCACGTCAACGAGGAGCCCGGCTCGATCTGGCTCGACCGCATCATCCACACCTATCCGCATGCGGTGTGGCTGAACCCGGTGCAGCAGAAGCACTGGGACTATTCGGAATCGACCACCATCATCAAGCGCATCTTCACCAACCGCATGTACCCGATCACGATCGAGGGTCTCGAAGCTGCGATGAAGGAATTGACGCACTAGCTGCGAGCGCGGCCGACAAGAGGGAGAAACACATGCCCCAAAACATCACCCGCGGCATCAAGGCGCTGATCGACGAGGCCAATGCCGAGATCGAGACGCTTAACGCCAAGGACGCGATCGAGATCTCCAAGAACGGCGACGTCGTCATCGTCGACATCCGCGATCCCCGCGAGATCGAGCGCGACGGCCGCATCCCCGGCGCCTTCGCCTGCACCCGCGGCATGCTCGAATTCTGGATCGATCCGCAGAGCCCCTACGCGAAACCGGTCTTCCAGGAGGACAAGAAGTTCGTCTTCCATTGCGCCGGGGGCCTGCGCTCCGCGCTCGCGGCCAAGACCGCGCAGGACATGGGCCTCAAGCCCGTCGCCCACATCGCCGGCGGCTATGCCGCCTGGCGCGACGCCGGCGGCCCGACGGAAGCGTGGGAGCCGAAGAAGAAGGGGTGAGGCGAATACCGCGCCTACCACACACTCCGTCATGGCCGGGCAAAAGCGCGAAGCGCGCCTTCGCGCTAGATGTCCCGGCCATCCACGTTCTGACCCGCAGGCCGACGGACGTGGATGCCCGGGACAAGCCCGGGCATGACGACTGAGAAAGCCGCCAGAGAGTACATCAATGACTGACACCGCCACCGACCCTCTCGTCTCCACCGAATGGCTCGCCGCCCACATCAACGACGCCAACGTCAAGGTGCTCGACGCCAGCTTCAAGCTGCCGGGCGTGCTGCCGCTGCCGAAGGACGACTATCTCGCCGCGCATCTGCCGGGCGCGGCGTTCTTCGACGTCGATGCGGTGTCGGATCATTCCAACCCGCTGCCGCACATGTATCCGAGCGCCGAGCAGTTCGGCCGCGACATCGGCAATCTCGGCATCTCCAACGCCGACACCGTCGTGCTCTACGATGCCGGCGGCTGGGTCGCTGCTCCCCGCGCATGGTGGATGTTCCTGGCTTTCGGCCACGCCAATGTGCGCATCCTCAATGGCGGCCTGAAGAAGTGGCGTGCCGAGGGGCGCGCGACCGAGAGCGGCGAGGTGAAGCCGAAGCCGGCGACCTTTAGGGCGAGCTACGATGCCAAACGCGTGCGCAGCATGCAGCAGCTCGTCGCCAACGTCGAAACCCGCGCCGAGCAGGTGATCGACGCGCGCGCCGCCGACCGTTTCGAGGGTCGCGCGCCCGAGCCGCGGGCGGGCATCCGCTCCGGTCACATCCCCGGCGCGCGCAACGTGCCCTACAACCAGCTGTTCGATGCCGCGACCGGCGAGATGAAGCCGCTCCAGGATCTGCGCGCCGCCTTCACCGGCGCCGGCGTCAAGCTCGATGCCCCGATCGTGACGAGTTGCGGCTCCGGCGTCTCCGCCGGCGTGCTGACGCTCGCGCTGTATCGCCTGGGCGTCACCGACACCGCGCTCTACGACGGCTCGTGGTCGGAATGGGGCCAGGAAAAAGGCCCGCCGATCGCGACGGGCCCGGCGTGAGATGAACATTGGAGGCGTTACGGCCTCCACAACGTCATGGCCGGGCTTGTCCCGGCCATCCACGTCTTGGCGCGCGGTACGAAGAACGTGGATGCCCGGGACAAGCCCGGGCATGACGACCTGCTGTGAACGATTGCCCGGCCGCAAGCGGGGAGAGGTGAAGAAAGATCACCGCGCCCGCGCGGTCGTCGCAAATGTCTGCGGCTGTCCGAACGGATCGAGCTGCTGCTGCAACTGCTGAGGCGGCGGACGGCGTACCACGCGGTGCCGCTTCTTCGCCTTTGCCTTCTTGGCCGCCTTGTCGTCGGCCTTGCTGCTGTCCGCCTTGGCCTTCGGCGGCGCATCCTTGGCGGTCGTGGTGGCGGGCGCATTCAGCGCCGCCAGCCTGGCCGCGGCGACGTCGAGTGCGGCGGTAGCGAGGGAGACATCGGCGCCGGCCGGGGCCGGTTCGCTGGTGGTCGCGGCTGGCTTCGCATCGATCGACGCCGTGGTGTCGGCCGGGGTGAGCGTATCGCTAGGCGCTACGGCTTCCACCGTCGCGTCGGTCGCGGTGGCCTCAGCCCTGCTGGCCTCAGTCTTGGCCGGTTCGGCGGACGAAGCGTCAGCCGGGGCTTCGGTGACCTGCGGCTGAGCGTCGGCCTCGGTGGTCAGCGCGGCGACCTGGTCAGGCCCGCTCGCCGGCAGTCCGATGGTCGGCACCTGGTCGCGCAGGTTCGGCGCGGGCTCGGCGATATCAGGCTCGGCGCGCAAGACCGCGAGCACTGGCTGGGCCGGCTCGGAGGCTTGCGCGAACACCTGCTCCCGCGGGCCGTTCCGCCAGTAAGGGGCGCTGACATACTGCTCGTGCGTCGCCCGCAGCAGCGCTGCGGCGCCCAGGCCGAACACCAGGATGGAGGTAGACAGCACGATCGCGGCAAACAGGAAGCGAAAGCCGGGAAGCATCGGACGGGTTACGAATTTCCGCCCCGGCGGTGTGGAGGCCAGGGCCCAAGAGCCATCTGAACGCGGTGACGGTACAGCTTGCCGCGTTCGCCACGCGGGAATCGGAGCTCAACGCGGCGGCGAATCAGGCTGATTCGAACATATCGCAACGATTCAGCGTCATTCCCTAAAAATCGGGGCCGAAGCTCCGGCAATTGGGGGCACGATGCGATTTCCGTCCCGTGATGCAACGGGGCAACGGTAGTCTTGCGGATCACAAATCGGCCAATCCGGCGCAAATAAGCCCGATATGTCTTGAATGTGCCGCTATCTTCGGCCATCTGGCCGTTAACGGTCCGGACGGGGCCCCGGGGCTATATAAGAGCGATGATGATCAAACATTTTCTGACGATATGCGCTGCCGCAACAGTCGCTGCGGCGGGAACCTCGCTCGCACAGGCGCAGAGCTATCCGGTCCAGCAGGTGCCGAGCTATGGCGCCCCGGCCGAATACCGCCCCGGTGATCGCACGCCGAATTTCGACGCGCTGGAAGATGACGACGACGCGATGCCGCAGGCCGCGCTGCCGCCGCCCGGTCCCGTCGACGATCCGCGCTACGGCCGCCCGGCCGGCGCGCCCCCGGTCTATTCCGCCGCCCCGCCGCAGGGGCCGGTGATGTCGCCGGATGATCCCCGTTATGGCCGCCCCGCAGGCGCTCCGCCGGTCTACTCCGCCGCCCCGTCGCAGGGGCCGGTGATGTCGCCCGATGATCCCCGCTACGGCCGCCCCGCCGGCCCGCCGCCGGTGATCTACGCCAATCGTCCGGGTCAGCAGGGACAGGCTCCGGCCAGTGACGGTCTGCGTCCGCCGGAGGCCGTCGGTGGTCCCGCCGCGACCGGTACGGTCCAGGCTGGACAGCCGCCCGTCGGCGCCGATGGCCGGCCGATGACGGTTGCCTCGCTGCCGCCCGAGGAGCAGCCTGATGCGGCCCCGGCGCAACTCGCGCCGAACCTGCGCCGCCAGGAAGTCTCCTTCCAGACCAAGGAGCCGGCCGGCACGCTCGTGGTCGATACCCCCAACACCTACCTCTATTACGTCCTCGGCGGCGGCCGCGCGATCCGCTACGGCGTCCGCGTCGGCCGTGACGGCTTCACCTGGACCGGTGTGCAGAAGATCACCCGCAAGGCGGAGTGGCCGGATTGGCATCCGCCGACGGAGATGATCGAGCGCCAGCCCTATCTGCCGCGCTTCATGGCCGGTGGCCCCGGCAATCCGCTCGGCGCCCGTGCGATGTATCTCGGCTCGACCGTCTACCGCATCCACGGCACCAACCAGCCTTCGACCATCGGCAAGTTCGTGTCGTCGGGCTGTATCGGCATGCTGAACGAGGACGTCTCGGACCTGTTCGACCGCGTCAAGGTCGGCACCCGCGTCGTGGTGATGCCGGGCGGCCCGCCGCCGGGAACGGCGACCGCCTCGGCTGCGCCGGTGCCCGGTCCTGCTGCTGCTGGTCCGGCTCCGATGGCCGCCCAGGCCGGCCCCGTTCCGGGCACCCAGCCGACGGTGGTGCCGCCGCTGCCCGCGCCGGTCACCGTGCGCTAAGGGCTTCGAGCCAGATCAAATTGCGAAGGGCGTGCCGTCGGCACGCCCTTTTCGTTTTCAGGCCAGCTTGCGCGGCAGCTCGCCGCCCTTGGTAAAGGCGTCGATTGAATCGACCATCTGGCCGTAATGGATGCGCAAGCCGTCCTCGGTGGCGTAGCCGAGATGCGGCGTCAGCACGAGATTGTCGAGCTTGCGGAAGGGATGGTCGACCGGCAGCGGCTCGACCGCGAACACGTCGATGCCGGCGCCCGCGATCTTCTTCTGCTGCAACGCTTCGAGCAGGGCCTGTTCGTCCACGATCGGCCCGCGCGCGGTGTTGACGAGGAAGGCGGTCGGCTTCATCCGTGCGAGGTCCGCACGGCCCACGAGACCGCGCGAGCGGTCGCTCAGCACGACATGGATGGTGACAATGTCGGCCTTGGCGAACAGCTCCTCCTTGGTGGCGTAGCCGACGCCGGCGGCCGCGCACTTCTCCGGCGTGAGGTTCGGGCTCCAGGCGATCACGTTCATGCCGAACGCCTTGGCGATGCCTGCCATCTTGGTGCCGAGCTTGCCGAGCCCGATGACGCCGAGCGTCATTCCCTCGATCTCGACGCCGGCAAAGGTCTGCCAGGGCTCGCCGGCATGCATGCGCGCATTCTCGCGGCCGATGCCCCGGGTCAGTTCCAGGATCAGGCCCATGGTCAGCGGCGCCGTGGGATCGCGCGTATATTGCGTGCCGCCGATGACGACACCGCGTCCCTTCGCAGCTTCCATGTCGATCGACGCGTTGCGCATGCCGGAGGTCAGCAGCAGCTTCAGCTTGGGCAGCTTGTCGAACAGGCTCTTGGGGAACGCCGTGCGCTCGCGCATCGCGCAGATGATCTCGAAATCGGCCAGTGCGCTCGCCGCGGCGGCTTCCGAGGCGAAGGGATGGCTGAACACGGTGACATCGACACGGTCCGACAGTTTCGGCCAGTCGGCGACGTCGAGGGCGAGGTTGAAATAGTCGTCGAGAATTGCGCAGCGCAGCCGGCTCATCAGCGTTCTTCCAGGACCAGGGTTGATGGCGAGAATGACGGCGCGAGGCGGTGCGCCATCGTCGGAACCTGGCCATGGTTGCGCGCAATCAGCCTCGCGCGCAAGCAGCTGGTGTCTTCAAAAATGCGATAGCAGGGAGCCGCTTAGAGGTCGCGGGGCTTCAGCCGGATCGGCGCATCCATGCCATGCTTGGCGCGCCAGGCGGGGCCGGGGCCGCGCATGTAGTGCAGCTCGGGCCGATAGGGGTTGAAGGCAGTCGCGAAGAAGCGCTTCCAGAAGCCCTTGATCTCCGACACGAGTCCGGACGCGTTCCCGGCGTCGGCCGGAACGGGAAATGAGTGGGTCTCGATCAGAGCCATGGTCGGCCTCGCTGTGCTCCCGTTCATTCTGAGCGGGTGGCGCTGTTTCCGCGCGAAACCGAGCTTTGGCCTGATTTATTAAAAGATAGTTTCAATTGTCCGGATTGGGGTCCGGATGGTGTCCGTCCCGTATTCATCCGTGGTGAACGGAGGGAAAACGTTGCCCTTTGGGGGCGGGATCGTTACATCGGCGGCAAGCAAATCTCCTCAAATCGAAGGTATTCGGGACCGATGGCGCGCCAGTTCATCTATTTCATGCAGGGCCTGACCAAGAGCTACCCGACCCGGAAGGTGCTCGATAACATCCATTTGAGCTTCTACCCGGACGCCAAGATCGGCGTGCTCGGCGTCAACGGCTCGGGCAAGTCGACGCTGCTCAAGATCATGGCGGGCCTCGACAAGGAGTACAACGGCGAGGCCTGGGTCGCCCAGGGCGCCCGCGTCGGCTATCTCGAGCAGGAACCGCATCTCGATCCGGCGCTCTCCGTGCGCGAGAACGTCATGCTGGGCGTCGCCAAGCAGAAGGCCATCCTCGATCGCTACAACGAGCTGGCGATGAACTATTCCGAGGAAACCGCCGACGAGATGACCAAGCTGCAGGACGAGATCGAGGCCCAGGGCCTCTGGGATCTCGACAGCAAGGTCGACCAGGCCATGGACGCGCTGCGCTGTCCGCCCGACGATGCCGACGTCACGAAACTCTCCGGCGGTGAGCGCCGCCGCGTCGCGCTGTGCCGGCTGCTGCTCGACCAGCCCGAACTGCTGCTGCTGGACGAGCCGACCAACCATCTCGATGCCGAGTCGGTGTCGTGGCTGGAAGGCCATCTGCGCACCTATCCCGGCGCGATCCTGATCGTCACCCACGATCGCTACTTCCTCGACAACGTCACGAGCTGGATTCTCGAGCTCGACCGCGGCAAGGGCATTCCCTACGAGGGCAACTACTCGTCCTGGCTGGTGCAGAAGCAGAAGCGCCTCGAGCAGGAGGGGCGCGAGGACGCCGCGCATCAGAAGACGATTGCCCGCGAGCAGGAATGGGTCGCGTCCTCGCCGAAGGCACGCCAGGCCAAGTCGAAGGCGCGCTACCAGCGCTACGAGGAGCTGCTCAAGCAGGCGAGCGAGAAGCAGACCCAGACGGCACAGATCATCATCCCCGTCGCCGAGCGGCTCGGTGCCAACGTGGTCGATTTCGAAGCGCTCAGCAAAGGCTATGGCGATCGCTTGCTGATCGACGATCTCACCTTCAAGCTGCCGCCCGGCGGCATCGTCGGCGTGATCGGTGCCAACGGCGCCGGCAAGACCACGCTGTTCAAGATGATCACCAAGCAGGAAACGCCGGACAAGGGCACGATCACGGTCGGCGAAACCGTGCATCTCGGCTATGTCGACCAGTCGCGCGACGCGCTCGACGGCAACAAGAATGTGTGGGAGGAAATCTCCGGCGGCAACGAGCTGATCCTGCTCGGCAAGAAGGAAGTGAATTCGCGCGGCTACTGCTCGTCGTTCAACTTCAAGGGCGCCGACCAGCAGAAGAAGGTCGGTGCGCTCTCGGGCGGTGAACGCAACCGCGTGCACCTCGCCAAGATGCTGAAGTCCGGCGCCAACGTCCTGCTGCTCGACGAACCGACCAACGACCTCGACGTCGACACGCTGCGCGCGCTCGAAGAGGCACTGGAGGATTTCGCCGGCTGCGCCGTCATCATCAGCCACGATCGCTGGTTCCTCGACCGCATCGCGACCCACATCCTGGCCTTCGAAGGCGACAGCCACGTCGAATGGTTCGAAGGCAACTTCCAGGACTACGAGAAGGACAAGATGCGCCGGCTCGGCCAGGACAGCATCATTCCGCATCGCGTGAAGTACAAGAAGCTGACGCGGTGACGGCGGCATGATGCGGCGGGCGCTCATCGCTGCGGTGATCGCGGTCACCTGCGGCTGGTCGTCCGCCCGTGCCACTGATGCGGCCTTCACGCAGTTCATCGCCTCGCTCTGGCCTGAGGCGCAAGAGGCCGGCGTCTCGCGCGCGACGTTCGACCGGGAAACGCGCGGGCTCGAGCCCGACTACAAATTGCCCGATCTGATCCTGCCGGGACGACCCGCGACTGGCGCGCCGTCGCAGGCCGAGTTCGTGCAGGTGCCGGCGGACTACGTCAAGGAAGCCTCGATCGCGCGGCTCGCGGGCGAGGGGCAGCGCCTGCTGCAAAAGTATCGCCCTGCGCTGACCGAGATCGAGAAGAGCTCCGGCGTGCCCGCGACCGTCATGCTCGCAATCTGGGGCCGCGAGACCGACTATGGCCGCTACACGCTTCCCTATGACCTCGTGCGCGTGCTGGCGACGCAGGCCTATGTCGGCCGCCGCAAGGACCAGTATCGCAACGAGTTCATCCTCTCGCTGAAGATCCTCGGCGAGGGCGTGGTGACGCGCAAGGACATGCGCTCGTCCTGGGCCGGCGCCACGGGCCTCACGCAGTTCCTGCCGTCCGAATATTACAAGCACGGCGTCGATTTCGACCGCGACGGCCGCATCGACATCTGGCACTCGGTGCCGGATGCGCTGGCCTCGGCCGCGCAGCAGCTCGTCAACAAGGGCTGGCAGAGCGGCGTGCGCTGGGCCTACGAGGTGCAGGCGCCTGCGAAAGTCGATTGCACTACAGGCGTGCCGGAGGTGACCAAGCCGATCAGCCAGTGGCTGCGCGAAGGCTTTGTGCCGGTGCGCGGGCAGAAGCTCAGCGCCGCTGAACAGGCCCAGCCGGCCTCGCTGTTGCAGCCGGAAGGCATCTACGGTCCGTCGTTCCTGACGACGAAGAACTACTTCGTCATCAAGGAATACAATTTCTCCGACCTCTATGTGCTGTTCGTCGGTCATCTCAGCGACCGCATGACGAGCCCGCTGCCGTTCGCGACATCGTGGGCGGCTTCGAAGCAGCTGCGCACGAAAGACGTCGAGACCATGCAGCGCGGGCTCACGCGCGTCGGGCTCTACAAGGACAAGATCGACGGCAAGGCGGGCATGCAGACGCGTGCCGCGCTCGGCGCTTATCAGAAGTCGGCTGGCCTGAAGGTCGATTGCTGGCCGAGCGAGGACGTGCTGCGCTCGATCCAGGCCGCGCGTTAAGGCCCTCCACAAAAGAAAAAGCCCGGCCGAGAGTATCGGCCGGGCTTCGATCGTGGCGCCGAGGGGCGCCGTGCGATCAGATCAGTAGCAGACGCGAACCGGGCGGCTGACCCAGCCGTAGCCGTCCCAATAGCGCTCACGGCGCCAGTAGCAGGGCGCGGGCGGCGGGGGCTCGGCAACGTAAACGGGGCCGCCATAGGCGGGACGGCTCGAGGCGATTGCGCCGCCGACGATGGCGCCGCCGATCAGGCCGGCTGCGATGCCGGCGCCGACGCCGTCATGGGCCTTTGCAGACGGGGTGGCGGTCACCAGCGAACCGGCAACCGTCGCAACCGTGAGGGCGGCAACGATAGTCTTCTTCATGCTCTTGGCTCTCCTGGGAGATGGGTTCCTCTTGTTAGAGGCGCCCGGGTTTCAAAGGTTCACGCACACTCTGATGGAATTGTCCTTGCGGCTAGGAAGCGCGCAAATGGTCAATCCACGGTAAACGCACACGGAGCTGTGACGAGAAAAAGCGGTCTTTTTCGGGCCCCGAGATGAACGGCGCCCCCGTAGTGCACCGGCCCAAGCAACTGCTTGCGGCGAAGCGACTCAAATGAAGCGGATGACGGCGCGCTCAGCCGCAGACTCGGACGCGGCGGACGCGCCAGCCATAGCCGTCCCAGAAGCGCTGCCGCTGCCAGGCGCAGCCGCCATAGTAGTCATCAGCGGCATAGCCATAGCCGGGACCGGGCGCGTAGTAGCGGGGCGGGTAATAGCCGGGGCCGTAACCCGGACCGTAGCCGTAGGCGGGACCCGGTCCGTAATAATACGGAGAGGCCAGCGCGCCGCCGACAATGGCGCCGCCGATGATGCCGGCCGCGACACCAGCCGCGACGCCGCGCTGGGCCTGCGCCGGCGTTCCGGCCGTCAGGGCCACAATGGCGAGGGCAGCGGCTGCCAGGAGCGACTTCTTCATCGGATGACCTTTCGTACAAACACGCGGGAACTCTTAGGGGGCGCAGAGTTCCATACTTCGTTCGAATGATCAATGAACGGCACCTTCGCGGGGGGCGACCAATTATTGTGGACCGCAGCTCCGCCAGGGAGGCGAGGATGGGCAACGCGATGATCAATGCATTGATTGGTGTCGGGATCGTCTTTGCGATCGGGTACGGCTGGATCACCCACCTCCAGAACCGCAGCCAGCGCCGCTCGCGCGCAGGGGCCGGTGGCGAGGGCGGCGGCGACAGCTATTCGGGGAGCAGCGGCGACGGCTTCTCGCTGGGCAGCTGGTTCTCCAGCGACAGCTCGGGGAACTCGACCGACGGCGGTAGCTGTTCGAGCAGCGATAGCGGCAGCAGCGGCGGCGATTGTGGAGGCGGTGGCGACGGCGGAGGAGGCGGTGGCGGCGACTAGATCCGGCCCCATCTTGATCCAGCGCAACGCTTTGATTTAGAGCCGTTCTAGGCTGTTTTTCGGCCAGTTTGGAATAGCTTCAAATACCGGTTTTTCCCTTTGCATCCGGACGGCCCGTTAAATATCGATGATGGCGCATCACCGAAGGGCCTACCGCTTCCATGATCGTTTGTTCCTGTAACGTGCTGAGCGATGACGACATCCGCGCCGCCGTCGCCGAGTCCGACGACGCTGTGCGCCATGCCAAGCAAGTCTACGGATGCCTCGGCTGCAGCGCCGAATGCGGCCGCTGCGCCCGCACGATCAAGACCATCATCGACGAAGCGCTCGGCCCTTGCGCCAAGTCCTGCTGCTCGGGCTGCCCGCACAGCCACACCGTGGCCGCCAACGACGAGACCGCCGCGCCCGCCGAGTTCGCCCTCGCGGCCTGCTGAAACTTTCCCCACCGTCGGCTGAGTTTTTCCCCGGCTGCGTCCCCGTAGCCGGTTGCCCCAGTGTTTAATCTGACTTAGAAGCATTCTAAAGTCGGATAGGACCGATTTGGACTGCAAGAGCTGGAGTGAACCATGCAGGGCGACGCAAAAGTCATCGACTATCTCAACAAGGCGCTGCGTCACGAGCTGACTGCGATCAACCAGTACTGGCTGCACTACCGCTTCCTCGACAATTGGGGCCTGCTGGACATGGCCAAGGTCTGGCGCAAGGAATCCATCGAGGAGATGGAGCACGCCGACAAGCTCACCGCGCGCATCCTGTTCTTCGACGGCTTCCCGAACATGCAGGTGCTCGATCCCCTGCGCATCGGCCAGAACGTCAAGGAGATCATCGAGTGCGATCTCGCGGCCGAGATGAGCGCGCGGGCGCTCTATCAGGAAGCGGCCACCTATTGCCACGGCGTCAAGGACTACGTCACGCGTGACCTGTTCGAGAAGCTGATGAGCGACGAGGAGCACCACATCGACTTCCTCGAGACCCAGCTCGACCTGATCGGCCGCATCGGCCTCGAGCTCTACACCCAGAAGCACGTCGGCGGGCTCGAGGGCGAGGGGCACTGAGCCCGGCTCTCTCCATTCGTCATGGCCGGGCTTGACCCGGTCATCCACGTTTTCCGCACGACGAAGACGTAAATGCCCGGGTCAAGCCCGGGCATGACGAGCTGCCACGGCGGCGAGCGCCCCACCTACAGCTGCGTCTTGTAACGCTCTTCCGTGATCTGCTGGCTCTCCGGCTCGCCGAGGCCGGTCTGCTCGTGGATGACCTCGCTGATGCTCGGCATCACCGAGCGCTGCACCTTCTCCGGCGCCCACAGTTTTGAGCGCATCAGCGCCTTCCCGCAGTGGAAGTAGACTTCGCTGACGGCGACGTTCAGCACCGCGCGCGGCGGCTTGCCGAATTCAACCATCGAAGCCAGCAGATCCGGATCGACCGACAGCGTGCCGCGTCCGCCGACGCGCAGTGTCTCGTCGATGCCGGGCACGAAGAACAACAGATGCACGAAGCCCGAGCCTTCGACGACATTGCGAAAACTGTCGATGCGGTTGTTGCCGGCGCGATCGGGCATCAGCAACTGGTTGGGGCCGGCGACGTGGACGAAGCCGACGCCACCGCCGCGCGGCGAGGCATCGACGCTGCCGTCGGTGCCGGACGTCGCGAGCACGCAGAACGGCGACATCTCGATGAACTTCTTCGCGTGCGCGTCGATTGCGGGGCGTGCCTTCGCGATCACGCGCGGGGTCGGCTTGGCATAGATGGTTGCGAGGTCGTCGGCGCAAAGATCGGTCACGAAGGTCTCCCTGATTGAGGACTTCTCGGCATCAATAGCATGTGAGCCGCGGTGCCGTCACTGCACCGCACAGCACGGAAGCAGGCGTTTTCCGGCTGCCCAGGTGGCGTCACCAGGGGATTTCGCTTATAACGAGTGCCGTACTTTATCGCTTTTCAAAAGAAGGAATTTCAACATGGCCCTGACGCAGGCAATGCGGGTCGCGGGCGAGCGGCCGCGCCGTCGTGAGAATGTTCCAGGACAGATCATCGTTCGGTTGAAGCCGTCCGTTGCCCGGCAGATCGCGGCGGACGCGCCTCGGGCGGCCACGTCGCGCGCGCTGGCGGATGCGATGCCCGATGAAGTGCGAGGTCCGATCGGACTCCTGCGGGACAATTTCGGGCTTCAGTCGATGAAGCCGCTGTTCGTGGTCGACGCCGGTGACGCGCCGGCGCAGCCGCAGGCGCTGGACGCGGTTCATCGTTCGATCGTGCGCTCCGCAACGGCAGCACCGCGAGAGACGCTGGCCGGATTTCAGATCGTGCAGGTCAAGGACAAGAAGATGGGTGCAGCCGCTCTGAAGCGGCTGAGTGCCTCCAAGGCGATCGATCTGGTCGAACCCGTTCCCCGCCGCTGGCTCAAGACCGCCGCCGATCCCATGAAGATCAGGCAATGGGGTCTTCGCGCCATCAGATGGTTCGACGAGCGGCGGCCGGGTGCGGGGCGGGTTCATGTCGCCGTGCTCGATAGCGGTGTCGATGCCGGACATCCCGATCTCGCAGCCGCGATCGAGGAGTACCGGCACGACGGCAACGGAACGCGCGACTTTCTCGGCCACGGCACGCATGTCAGCGGCACGATCGCGGCCGTCGTCAACAATTCGGTCGGTATCGCGGGCGTCGCGAATTGCCGGCTGCACTGCTGGAAGGTCTTCGACGATCCCAAGCGCCCGGGCGACGACGAGAACTTCAACTTCGAATTCTACAGCAAGGCGCTCGCGGCCGCGCTCGATTCCAACATCAAGGTCATCAATCTCAGCATCGGCGGCGAGGACCATTCGAAGGCGGAGGCAACGATCTTCGCCGAGCTGATCGATGCCGGCGTCGTCATCTCGACTGCGATGGGCAACGAGTTCGAGAGCGGCAATCCGAAGGAGTATCCGGCCGGCTACCCGGACACGATCGGCGTTGGCGCCGTCGATGAATCTCATCGCCGCGCCTCGTTCTCCAACACGGGCAGGCATATCAAGCTGGTCGCGCCGGGCGTCAACATCCTGTCGACGGTACCGCGGGTGAAGGCGAGCTTCGCCGATCATACGCGCTACGATTCCTGGCCCGGAACGTCGATGGCAACGCCGCACGTGACGGGCGCCGCCGCACTCGTCTACGTCCACAAGCCGAAGTCCAGGGCGGCCGGGCTTGCGGTTGCCAGGCGCCTGATCGCGACGGCAACCAAATTGCCGGCGATGCGGGGACGGAATTTCACGCCGCAATACGGCGCAGGCCTGCTCGACGTCGCCGCTGCGCTCGGTCGCGCCAAGCCGGCGCGGAAACGGCGAAAATAGGTTGCTGCGACCTTGATCGGGCGCCGCGAACGGCTAGGTTCTCGGCATGTCCGTGCAGTTCAAATTCCGGAATCGTGTCGATCAGCGCCGGCGGCGCATGATCATCAAGACGCTCGGCGACGCCGGCTACACCGCCCGGAGCCTGTTTCCGGGACAGACGCGAGAAGCGCTTGCGGCGATCTTCACCGTCGCCGAGGCCGACGCCAGGTCCGTCCGCGCCGCGCTCGATGATTTCGGCGATGATATCGAATTCGTCGAGGCCTCGCCCAAGCGAGGCCTCAAGAAGACCTGAAGGCTTATTGGCCTGCGGCGCGACAGGCGCCGCGGATGGCGCGACGGACAATCAGCGGGTGGCCGATTCAGCCGTTCGCTGCGGCGCGGTTTGCAGCATCTGGCGGACCTGCTCGACGTAGAATTTTGCGTTGCCCGTGGTGCCGTGGCCGCGCGTCTCGGTGCTCGCGGGGATCAGGTACAGCTTGCCGTTCTTCACCCGCTTCATCGCGGCGTCCGTGATGCCGGTCTCGGGCGGATTGCGCTCGTCGTCGGCGGAATTGATCAGCAGCAGCGAGGCCTCGATCTGCTCCAGCTTCTCGCCCGCATTGTAGTCGTGCGAGGAGTCCCACTGATAGACGAAGTCGTTGGCGTCCGCCGTGATCGGCGCCGCGAGCCGGTCGTCCACGATCTTGTCGGCCTTCGCCGCCGTCGGCGCCTGCTGTTGATAGGCGAGGGTGCCGCCGATGCTGGCGATGCCATAGGCGGTGATGGCGTATTTCATCATGCGCGGCTGGCTGGTGTAGTTGCCGCCGTTGTAGTCGGGATCGTTGCGAATGGTGTCGAGCATGATCCGCCGCATCATCCAGTTGCGCGACGCCATCTCGGTCGGTTGCGAGGCCATCGGGATCAGCGCGTCCATGTCCTTCGGATATTTCTCGCCCCACAGCCAGGTCTGCATGCCACCCATGGAGTTTCCGATCACGAGCCGCAGATGCTTGACGCCGAGACCCTCGGTCACGAGGCGATGCTGCGCCTCGACCATGTCGTCGTAATTGTATTTCGGGAAGCCCGTCTTCATGCCGTCGGAGGGTTTTGACGATTTGCCGTGGCCGATGCTGTCGGGAATGATGATGTAGTATTTGGATGCATCGAGCGGCTGTCCCGCACCGAACATCTCGCCTGCGAAGGCGGGCGTCAGCATGCTTGCGCCGGAGCCGCCCGTGCCGTGCAGCACCAGGACAGGCTGGCCGGTCGGCTCGCCGACCGTGGTGTAGTGCAGCTTCAGTTCCGGCATGGTCTCGCCGGTGTGGAACTTGAAGTCCTTGGCGACCCAATCGCCCTGTTTCGGCGCTGGATAGTCGGCGGCAAATGCCGATGCCGAGATGGACAGCAGAACGGCCGACAGCGCCGCGCAAGAAGCTTTCATGTTCCTCTCCCCTACGGCTCATATCGGGCGGCCGCGTTGGCGCGGACCTTAGCAGAAGGATAGGTAAGGATGTAGGATTTCGGCTCCGCCGTTCGTCTTATGAGGACACCATCGGGAGAGACTGCATGTGCCGCAACATCAAGACGCTGTTCAACTTCGAGCCGCCCGCGACGGAGGACGAGATCCACGCCTCGGCCCTGCAGTTCGTGCGCAAGCTGTCGGGCTTCAACAAGCCGTCGCAGGCCAACGAGGCGGCGTTCGAGATCGCCGTGGCCGAGGTCTCGGAGGCTGCGCGAAAGCTCCTGACCTCGCTGCACACGCATGCACCGGCTCGCGACCGCGAGGTGGAGGCGGGAAAGGCGAAGGAGCGCTCGCGGCTGCGCTTCGGTTAGCGGCGGGCTCCCCGGGCCTTCCGTGATATGGCTCACGGTACCGGGCGTCTCACTTTGCGATGATGCCTGCCGGGGTTTTGACAGCCCGGAGCACGATTATGAGCCGCCCCCTTCTTCCGCTGAAAGCCGGTGCCATCATCTTCACGCTGCTGTGGACCGCGTGGATGATGTGGTGGAGCGGCTCGTTCTCCAGCGCCAACGTCGTCATCCTGGCCGTGTGCGGCGCGGTGGTCGGCTATCTCTGGTATCGCGCCATGCGCTGGCAGTTCGAGCGCATGGGCATGCTGCCGCGCAAGGACGATTCATCCGGGACGTCTTGATTGTTTTGCGTGTCCCGGACGCGGTGCGGCGCCATGAGCGCGGTTACGCGCGTCTTCGACGCGCTATGGTGCCGCTCCGCAGAGCCGGGACCCATCTCGCCGCGGTGACATGGGCCCCGGCTCTGCAGCGCACCGCTTCGCGCGGCGCCGCGTCCGGGGCACGCGAGCGCCACTTATCCTAATCCTTGTGGCCGTGCTTCTTCTTTTTCTTCTTTTTCTTGTGATCGTCGCCGTCGTCGTCGCCGCTCTCATCGTCGCCGAACGCTTCGTCGGTCTCGCGCACGGCGGCTTCAAGCGCTGCGCGCTCGGCGGCTTCCTGGGCGTCCCGCTCGGCGGCGTCACGCTCGCGCTGGCGGCGGCGTTCGTCCCAGGCGTCGAAGAGCTGATCGAGCCACGGCAGCACCTGTTCGATCGACGGCAGCTGGCCGGGAGGTCCGGCCTCGCCGCGCGGGCCCTGTGGCCCGGCAGGGCCTTGCGGACCGACGGGCCCCTGCGCGCCGCCCGCGCCGCGGGGACCTGCCTCGCCCGGCTTGCCTTGCAGGCCGGCCTTGCCCTGCGGTCCCGCCTTTCCGGCCGGGCCCGGCTTGCCCAGTGGCCCCGGCTTGCCGCGCGCGCCGTCGGGGCCCCGCTTGCCCGGATGACCCTGCGGTCCCGGCCTTCCCGGCTCGCCCTGCCGTCCACGCGGACCCTGAGGTCCCTGCCGTCCCTGATCGTCTGCCACGCCACTGCTCCCTTGATCGGAAGCAAGCTACTTAGCGGCGTTTGACGACAGCAGCAATTCCGCCGGCGCGTTGCGTCGCGCTTGATCAACATCAATCGGCGGCGGCTTGTGCCGTGTCATTGAATCGCAGGCCGACACAACCATGCGAGGAGCGAACGATGCGCGCAGCGTGGACGATCTTCTGCCTGTCGATCCTCATTCTCGCGGCCGCGATCGGGCTTGCTCATCTGCTCGTGCCGGATGTGGTGCCGGTGGCCTTTGCCGAGGAGCCGCAGCCGTCATGGGCTGTGATGACGGCGTTCATGCTCCGCGCCATCGAGCTGATCGCGGCGGGGCTCGCGACCATCGCACTTGCGATCCTCGCAGGCGGATTGATCCACCGTGCAACATCACACGCTAGTCGTGATACGCCGGCACCTCGATGCCCGAGGCTGCGTAGATCTTGATCTTGTTGCGCAGCGTGCGCACCGACAGGCCGAGCACGCGCGATGCGCGTGTGCGGTTGCCGTCGCAGCGCGCGAGCGTCTGGAGCACGAGCTCGCGCTCGACCTCGTCGACGGTTGCGCCGATCAGGAGCGGAACGATCTGGTTTGGAGCAAGGAATTGCGCGTCCTGCGGCGCCGCGACATGAACAGTGGTCATCTACACACCCCGATCAACGCCCGCTTCCTTCGCTGGAAGCGGATCGAGAACAAACGACCCCCAGGCCGTAGAACCACGGTGGGCGGGTTTGGTTAATGAAAGGTTAATTGTTCGCGCTCGCACCAATTGACCTTGGGAATGCCGCGGTACGGCCGCGATTGGCACGGGATGCACAGCAAAGCGGGACAATCTCGCGCGGCACATGCGGTGTCAGCGTCCGCCTAGTGCGCAATTGCGCACAAGGCGGCCGCGATGACACGTGCATGTAGTGGAAGTGTTCGCCCCTCACACTGTCCGATACCCGCCGTCGACCATCACGATCGTGCCCGTGACATAGGCCGACAGATCCGAGGCGAGGAAAATCGCGGGGCCGACGATGTCCTCGGGCTTGCCGGTGCGCGCGAGCGGAGTGTGATCGACGAAGGCCTGCACCAGCGCCGGATTGGTCGCGCGCACATTGGCGTTGATGTTGGTCTCGATGAAGCCCGGTCCGATCGCGTTGACGCGCACGCCTTCCTTGCCGAGCTCGACCGCAAGCGCCTTGGTGAAGCCGAGCACGCCGTGTTTTGAAGTGGTGTAAGCCGCCGAGCTCGGCGTGCGCAGATGCACGAAAGACTGGATCGAGCCGATATTGACGATGCGGCCTTTGCTCGCGCGCAAGGGAGCCAGGAAGGCCTGCGTCATGTTGAAGACGCCGTTGAGATTGAGCGAGATGATGTCGTTCCAGTCCTTGGCCACCGTCTCGGTCTCGGCGGTGAAGGCGTTGCGGCGGGTGATGCCGGCATTGTTGACGAGGATCGAGACCTGCCCGACCTTGCTTTCGACCTGCTTGGCGAGCGCGAAGCAGTCGTCGCGCTTGGTCACGTCGAGCGCGAAGCTCTCGGCCTTGCCGCCGACCTTGCGGATTTCGCCTGCGGCTTCCGCGACCGTGTCGGCGTTGACGTCGAGCAGCACCACCTGCGCGCCTTCGCGGGCATAGCCGGCCGCGATGGCCCGGCCGATGCCGGAACCGGCGCCGGTGACGACGGCGATGTGGTTTGCGAGCAATGCCATGACATTTTCCTCCCGATTTCGTTTCTAAGTTTCATGAAAGGCTAACTCGAAATTAAGGGGTCGGAAACGGCGGCCTTGGCATACTGATCCCGGTTGCTAAACGTTGCGCGCATGATGGAACGGCTTGAATCCTGGAAACTGGGTCTCGAACGCCTGCGGTCGGCACAGCCGGCCGACTGGGCCGAAGCGGGGCGGCTCGTCGCCGAGATCGCGCGGATGAGCACCGACACCATGCTGCGCCAGGCGGCCGAGCAGGCGCTTCCGGTGCTGCGCCAGGCCGTGAGCAATGACGACCACAGCGTCACGGTGGCGGCCCAGCGCCGCATCGGCGTGGTGCTCGAGGTGGTCCACGATCTCGCCGCGCCGCGCTTCGGCCGCCGCAGCGCCATGCCGAAGAAGCTCTCGAGCGAGGATCGCGCGCGCAAGATGCTGGGCCTGCCGCTCGCGGTGCAGCTCACCTGCGACGACATCAACCAGGCCTATCGCCGTGCGGCCAAGGGCACGCATCCCGACCAGGGCGGCAGCGCGCAAGCCTTCATCGACCTCGCCGCCGCGCGCGACATCCTGATCCATCCCGGCGCGCACAAGGACGCGTGAGACCCGCAAGCGAGATCTCGTAGGGTGGGCAAAGGCGCAACGCGCCGTGCCCACGATCTTCATGATGGATGGAATGGTGGGCACGCTTGCGCTTTGCCCACCCTACGGCATTCGAGCGCGGAGCCGCCTCAGCTCTTGCCCACGCAGCTCGGATAGGGCGCAGCTTCCCCCGCGACGATCGGGCAGAGCACGATCGGGTTGAGGTCGCCCAGGCGCGCTTGCCAGCGTTCGTCCCTGACCGGTGGCTCGTCGGTCTCGGGGCCGCGCTCGGCCCATTGGATGGTGTAGTAATCGGTCGTGCCCTTCAGCGTGATCAGCAGCGCGGTCTCGCTGTGGCGGGTCGGGCCGCTGTCGATGCGGCCGCAGCCGATCACGGCGGCGAACGCCTCGAAGCGGCCGAATGTCATTTCGCCGAGCGGCTGGGCCGCAAAGCTGTCGGGGCAGGCGGATTTGAAGCCGCCGGCGATCGTGCCCGCGAGACCTTCCGGCGATGCGCCGGGCGTCAGCGTCATGCCCTTCTCGCCTGTGACCGTGATCATCTGGGTCCAGCGCTCGGGCGTCTCGCCCTTGAGCACGGCTTCGCGGATGTAGCGGCCGCCCTTGGTGTTCTCGAACACCACCGCGAAGTTCGACGGCATCGCGAAGCTGACGAGCTGGCCGAAGATCGGCGAGATCACGCGGAAGGATTGCGGCGCCTGCGCGGGCGCCGCGCCGACGAGCGCGAGCGACAGGGCGAAGACGGCAGCCGTCGTGAGAAGCGTGCGCATCGATTGATCCCGCAGAAACCGAAGAGAAACGCTGGATGGAAACGCGAACGGGCAAGGATGCTAGCAGCGCATCCTTGCCCGGCCCTTGTCGTCCGCCGATCGAATCTTACCAGCTGCAGTGGCCGGACTTCAGCGCGTTGTCCTTCAGCACGAGCGCGTCGAGGAAGGTCGGCACGGTCTCGCTGGCGCGGTGATAGCCGGCCGGCCACGGCGTGGTCGGGACGGCCTCGTCCCAGATCTGGCAGAAGCCCGAGTCCTGCCAGCGGATCAGGTGATAGCTGGCTTCGGCGGGGCTCGCGGCGACGAAGGCAGTGACGGCCAGGCTCGCAGCAGCGCACAGCATGGAAAGACGACGCATGATCAGCTCCTCGAAATGAAAGATGTGATGCGCCTCCCGACAATGATGGGGAGGGTGGCGCGGAGCGCTTTTGGGGATGCGCCCCGGACAAGATGTGAGTAGTTCCGCACGCCGATGAGGTTCAAAGAACGGGCGCTGGAAATGCGCGGTTTCGGCTGGACATGCAGGGCCGTGCGCCAAAAGAAAAAGGCGGATCGCTCGCGCGACCCGCCCTTTGAATCCGATGTGTGTCGCTTGAAGCTTAGAGCGTGCAGCGGCGCTCGGCGCGCATCTTGATCTGCAGGTCGGACGCGGCCTGGAAGGTCGGGACCGGCTTGCTGACGACCTTGTAGGTCGACACGCCCCACTGGAACGGCTTGTACTTGAGGTCCTCGTTCCAGACCTGGCAGATGCCGGTGTTGTCCCAGCGGATCACGTAGTAGGCGGGCGCCGCGGAAGCGGGCACGGCGAACACGGAACTAGCGATGCCGGCAACGGCACAGAGGGCGAGAACGCGACGCATGAAGTATCTCCTTGTGGGGAACTTGTGAACTGTGACGGAAAAATCCGTGCGGTAAAAGCCGGTCCTTTGCAAGCCGCCGGGCCACGGTTTCACGGACATGTCAGGCGGTGCGGCGCACTTGGTTCGGCTGCGTGCCCGATGGGTCACAGGTGCCGAACCGCGGTTACTTCGCAAGCTGACTCGGCAGTTTCACTTGGCAAGCGACGCCACCGCCTCGATCTCGATCAGCATCCTCGGATCGGGCAGCGCATGCACGACGCAGGTGGTGCGGGCCGGGTAAGGCGGCGGGCCGAAGGCGCCGGCATAGAGCGCGTTCATGGCGGCGACGTCCGAAGCGCGGGTCAAGAGCACGTTGACCTTGGCGAGGTCGCGGACGGTCGCGCCGGCCTCGTCCAGCACGCGGCGGATGTTGACCACGACATTGGCGAACTGCGCCTCGAAGCCGTCAGGCAGCGCGCCATAGGCATCGAAGCCGGGAATCCCTGAGACGAACAGCAGGTCGCCGACGCGCGTCGCAAAGGACAGCGGCGGCGCCTTGACGTGCGGCGGGGCTGCGAAGTGCTGGATCGGCATTGCATCACCTCTGGGCGTGTCGGAAGCGTGAGCGTAGCGCGATGCGGGGCAGTTGCAATCGCCTTGGGGAAGAGGAGGCAAAACAAAAGTTGCGAAAACAACCCCATGCACAGTAGGAGCCGGACAGAAATCATTGAACAATTTCGAATTCTGAAAAAGAGAATCGTCTGCTTGCGCCGTCGGGCAAATCAGGGGCAGAATGGGATGATGGGAATGGTGGGGGTGGAGCACCAAACGCCGCCGTCATGCCCGGGCTTGTCCCGGGCATCCACGTTCACCGTGCCGCGTGGAAGACGTGGATGGCCGGGTCGAGCCCGGCCATGACGCCGTGGCGGCACGGTGCCTGCAACGCGATCTCGAATGCGGCCGCCTTGCCTTGCATTGCGATGCGTCGCCCGCCCCCATCATGTTGCCGCCGCGATCGATCGGATAGATTCATCGCGTCTGATTCGTTTCCTTCCTCAAAAAATAGCCCCCGGAGACCCCCATGAAGATCGCAACCACCCTTCGCGCCGCGCTGGTCGCCATTGCTGCGCTCGCCGGCCTCTCGACCTCGGCGCTGGCCGACGGCGGCACCGTGGTGCTGACGATCTACAAGGCGGGCTGGATCATCGGCGGCTCGGGCGGGAGCGGCGTGCTGAACTTCCGCGGCCGTTCCTACGGGCTCTCCACCGGCGGGCTCGACTACGGCCTCGTGTTCGGCGGCTCCAAGACCGTGCTGCGCGGCCGCGTCTCCAACATCAACCGTCCCTCCGACGTCGCCGGCGTCTACGGCGCGGCCGGTGCGGGCCTGGCGGTCGGCGCCGGCGCGCGGGCCATCGTGCTCACCAACCAGAAGGGCGCCGTGCTGGAGCTCTCCGGCACGCAGGTCGGCCTGATGGCGAACGCGGACCTCAGCGGCCTCGCGATCACGATGCGGTAGAAGACGGTGCCGTAGGGTGGGCAAAGGCGCGAAAAGCGCCGTGCCCACGATCTCTCGCCTGCGGCCATCCTTCGAGACGGCCGCTTTGCGGCCTCCTCAGGATGAGGTCTGTATTTGCGGTGACAGCGCTGGTGGGCACGCTTCGCTTTGCCCACCCTACGATATCGCGGACTACGCGCTCACCGCCGCATGAATCCGCTCGCAATGCGCGACGAGGTTCGCATGCGCATCGACGAACGCCTTCAGCGGCGTTGGGATCGGAAAATAATAGATGTTGGCGACGAAGCCATAGATGCCGGCATCACAGCTGGTCGGCGTCGCGCCGTGCACGAAGCCTTTTGCCGGCACGATCTCCGCCAGCACCTCTAGGTCGGCGAGCCCCCGCGCGTAAGCCTGCTCGGGCGTGTAGCGGCCGATGCCCTGATAGTGATAGCGCTGCGCGTTGTACGCCTTCGCCTTCTCGAAACCTTCGGCAGTCACCTGCGGATGTTGCGCGATAAAGCCGTCACGGAACGCGGGGTAGAAGCGCTCGTCCTTCCAGCGCGAATACGACATCACCCAGTAGAGATCGTCGAGCATGCGCGTGACCAGATGATTGGTGCGGCGTTGCTCGGCCGACAGCGCCGCATCGATGGTCAGGCGATATTTGCTGGTCGCATACGCGATGATGCTCTCGCTGTCGCCGATGGTCGTGCCGTCGTCGACGATGTAAGGCAGCTGCCCGCGCGGCGCGGCCGAGGCGTCGAAGATGTGCTCGTGCACGAACGGCACGCCCGCGAGCTTGAGGAAGGCGTAGACCTTCAGGCCGTAGCCGTTGTTGTCGGCGACGCCGAACAGCTCGGGGTAGGAGTAGAGCGTCAGCATGGGCGGGCTCCTCCGGGTGGTGGAGGCAGCATGACGGGGCGCGCGGGCGGATGCAATGGTGGCCTCGTCGCTCATCCGGGCGACGCCATAGGCGATGTTGGCGAAGTCGCGGAAACGGGCCTTGGTGGATTGCGCTGCGCTCATCCACCCTACGCTGCTATACTCGCAGGATGAACCGCGAAGACCTTGCCGCCGCCTACACGGCGCCCGGCCGCCACTATCACAACCTCGCGCATATCGAGGATTGCCTGGCCGCGCTCGCACGCCTCGGCGGTCTCTCGGCCGCCGAGCGCGAGACGCTGTCGGAGGCGATCTGGTGGCACGACGTCGTGTACGATCCGACCCGGCCGGATAACGAGGAGCGCAGCGCGGAGCTTGCCGAGCAGCACGTCCGCGCCGAGCTTCGCCGGGAGGTCGGCCGCCTGATCCGCCTGACGAAGACGCACGACGTCGCCGCCGGTGATCGCCTCGGGGCGATCCTGATCTCGATCGATCTCAGCATTCTCGGTGCAGAGCCCGCGCGCTACGATGCCTATGCCGCGGCGATCCGCCACGAATTCAGCCATGTCAGCGAGGGCGACTATCGCGCCGGGCGCGCCCGGGTGCTCCACCATTTCGCCGACCGTCCGGTCATCTTTCCCGATCCGGACTTCGCCGCGACCTTCGACCGGCAGGCCCGTGACAACCTCGCGCGCGAGCTGGCGTCGCTGGGCTGAGGCGATGGCGGCTACGAACGCGACGCCGCGTTGAACACCGCAAGCTGCGCCTCGAACGCGCGCCGGAACGCCGGCCGCGCTTCGCCGCGCCCGACATAGGCAGCGATCTCGGGGTATTCGTCGAGCAGCCCCGATGTGTTGAGCCGACGCAGCACCGTCACCATCATGAGGTCGCCGGCGCTGAACGCCCCGTCGAGCCAGTCGGCTTCACTGATGTGGCGGGACAGTTCGCCGAGCCTGGTGCGGACGCGCTCCTGCAGTATCGGCAGGCGCTCCGCGTACCAGCTCTGGTCGCGCTCGAACAGCATCGCCATGCCGAGCTCGACGATCGGCGGCTCCAGCGTGTTCAGCGCGGCGAACATCCACGCGATCGCGCGGCTCCTGGCGTTCGCGTCCGTCGGCAACAGCCCGGCATGACGCTCGGCGATGTGCAGCACGATCGCGCCGGTTTCGAACAGGACGAGATCGCCGTCTTCATAGGTCGGAATTTGCCCGAACGGATTGAGCGCCAGATGCGCCGGCTGCTTCATTGCCGCGAACGAGACGAGGCGGACGTCGTAGGGCTGACCGACCTCCTCCAGCGCCCAGCGAACACGCATGTCACGCGCCTGCCCGCGGCCGCGGTCGGGCGAGTTTTCGAAGGCGGTGATGGTGGGCATGGGGGCTCCGGGTGATTGCAGGATGTGGCCAGAGGACGAACGGGTGGGGCGGATTCCGACAGCCCTCGGTGTCGTCCCGGCGAAGGCCGGGACCCATACCCCCAGGGAGGAGTTTGGCGAAGACTCGTCGTTCGGTACTGCGACCGTCCGCAGCAGATAGATCACGCGGTATGGGTCCCGGCCTTCGCCGGGACGACCGCGGAGTGTGAGGCGCTGACCCCTATGAATTAATCCACGCCCCAAGCTCCCGCCAAGGCTCCAGCGTCCAATGCCCCGACGCCGCCCCGGACGGCGACGGCAGCACGAACACCTCCGGCAAGCTCTCGTCGCGCTTCTGCCGCCCCAGCGCAATCCCGCGCGACGGCCTGCCATAAAACAAGCTCGCCGCCTTCTTGCTCGTGAACGCAATCGTCCGCGGCCGATACTTCTCCATCTTCGCCCTGAAGCCGGGCACGTCGATCGTCTCCGCCGCGATCTGGTGATCCATCCCCGCGCCCGTCTTGGAGAGATCGGTGAAGCCGATCCCGAGCTCGATTAGCGCCGCGAACTCGCCCGGCTGATACCGCCGCGGCGTGATCCCGGCCTCATGGATCGCGCGCCAGAACCGGTTGCCGGGATGGGCGTAGTAGTGCCCGACCTCGGCCGAGCGCGTCGAGGCGGCGGTGCCGACGAAGACGAGGCGGAGGTTGGGGAGGAGCTGGTCGGGGAGGCGGTGTGCGTCGCTGTTGGACATCGAAGGGCCAGTGAACTGTATGCGGCGGGCGAGCTGTCCGTCCGCTTGCTACCATTTCTGCCGCTCGTGTCCTATGCTTTGTCGATGAACCGCGAAGAACTAGCCGCCGCCTACACCGCGCCGGGCCGTCACTATCACAATCTCGCGCATATCGAGGACTGCCTCGCTGCGCTCGCACAGGTGGGGGCTCTCGGTGAGCGAGCGCGAGATTCTGTCGGAAGCGATCTGGTGGCACGATGTCGTTTACGATCTCACTCGCTCGGATATTGAAGAGCTCGGCGCTCAACTGGCTGACGGCACGTGCGCACCGATCTCAGCCATGAGATTGGCCGCATGATCCGGCTGACGAAGTCTCACGCCCACGAGAATCTCGCGCGTGAATTGGCTTCCTTGGGTTGAGGCCGAGATCAGCCCTTGCGCGGTACCTGTTGGTCAGGACTTTATCGTGATTCTGACTCCGCGCTTTGATAGCGCCTTGGGGATCTTATCGAATTGATCCCCACTGATCTCAATTAAGCTAAGGCGTCCAAACTCAATCAAACTGTCAAAGCTTTGAATCGGCGTCCTTGCAACGTGGATTGAGCTCAGCTCGGGCAGATGCTTCAGGGGGCTCAGGTCGGTGACGTTCGTCGCTTCAAGGCTTAGGAACCAAAGCCTTCTAAGACCAGATAGAGGGGTTAGATCGGAAACTGCTGTATAGTCGATATACAGACTGACAAGATTAGTCAGCTCTCGAACAAGACTAATATCTGAGACGGCTGTCCGGCTTAGGTCCAGGAATTTGAGCTCCGTAAGAAGCGAGAGAGGCGCTAGATCCTTCGCGTCAGTCTCTCTCACATTGAGAGACTCAAGCCTGACCAACTTTGCCAAAGGGCCCAGGTCGTTGATTTTGTTTTGGCTGACGTTCAGTAACGTTAGATCGACAAGAGTTGCAATCGGCGCGAGGTTGAGTAGCGCAGTTTTAGCTAACACTAGGGACTTGAGTTTTCTAAGCTCCGTTAGGCCGGTAATGTCCTCGATGCTCGTTCTATCCGCATATACCGACTCGAGGTTCGTAAGCCCCGCAATTGGAGCCAAGGAAGACACCTTAGTGCGTCGCAAGTCCAATCGAGTTAAGCTCGTAATATTCCTCAACGGATTGAGGTCTGTCACCTCGGTCCCGTCGATGTCCAAGTGTTGAAGGTTGGGTAGTCCTGCGAGAGGACTGAGGTCCGAGACTTGAGTTCCCATCAGAGAGAGACTTCTTAGTTGCTTGAGCTCCGCAAGCGGTCGAATGTCTCGAACTTGGGTGAAGCTTAGGGCAAGTTCTTGTAGCGACGTTAGCTCTCGCAGAGCAGATACATCATTCACCCTGACGCTCAGTCTAGTGAGTTCCTGAAGGTTCGATAGCCCCGCTAATCCATCTAGCGATTTCAACCTCCGATTCTTCAGGGGGAGCTCTCTAATTAGTGGTCTCCAATGCGCGGGAGGTCATGTTCCCGTGTGGATCATTCGGGTGGCCTGTTCCAAGTCGAAGTCGTCCGGCCCTTTTTGTTGCCCGCTTTCCTTACGGTTCGCATCGATTTTCTTAGCGTAGTTGGAAATATCTTCCGCGACCTCTCGTATGGTAGCCGTTCCTGCTTGAAATATTCGGGTTTCCAGCGCCGACCACTTCTCGTGAGCGTAATCTGCAACATGAGCGCCTGCGGTCACCAATTCTGCGGCGCGCCGAATGAGAGTAGGATAATCGCTCAAGGCCTGAGCAATTCGCCGAAGTCGCGCTGAGATTATTCGAGGTAGACGAAGTTCACCTCGCCCAAGTTGATTTAGGACGGCTGCGTCCGTGAGGCGACGGCTTAGTGTGTCCGAAGATTCAGAACCGATTCCTAAAGAGTCTAGTTCGTCTTTCTCGCCCTCTATTTCCTGTTGCGCTTTTGCCGATTTCCTTATCAGTTCGGCCGTGGAGGCCTCATTCAGGGGAGCCGAACTATATTCGGGCTCTTCGGCCTCGGGTTCTTCGGCAGCCAAGCGGTTTGCCGTTTGGAGCGCCGTAGAGACAGAACTCATGAGGCTGCGTAGCTTCTGGTCGATAGGTTCACCTCTAAAGAGAGGCGGGGCATCGGTTTCGAGAGTTTCCTCGAAGTGGTCGTGCCTGATAAATTGACTCCGTATAGCGGCGAGCTGGGCTTGGGCTTCTGTAAGGGGCCTTAGGCAACCCTTTGCGGTTCCGCTAGGAAGCTTATGGAGAGCGGAGGCCAATTCAACGACGGCTTCTCTTGGGAATTCTTTCGGTAGTGGGGCGTTGATCTGCGAGAATATCTCAGCTAGCGCCAGTGCATCGGCGCGAACTTCATCGAGTTCTAAGGCCAATTCCGGTGTCGGCGCGCTGTAGGGTAAAGCCATAATCTAGCGAGCAAAAAAGTGGCGAGTAACGTGGTTACTCTATCTCGGGTAGCAAGAATGTAAATGCCGTTGAATGAAAAAGCCGGGCATTGCCCGGCTTTTGTACTGAGAAGCTGTGTGAAATTGATCACGCCTCACAACACCCGATTACTCTCCTTCACCTTCTCCGCATCCAGATACAGGCTCTCGCCCATCTCCTTGAACTTCGCGCTCATCTTGGCCATCCCGTCCTCGGCGGTGCCGCTGATCGACATGCCCACGCTGTTCGGATCGTTCAGCGTCGCCGCGTAGTCGCGCACGTCCTGCGTGATCTTCATCGAGCAGAACTTCGGGCCGCACATCGAGCAGAAATGGGCGACCTTGTGGGCTTCCTTCGGCAGGGTCTCGTCGTGGAAGTTTTTCGCGGTGTCGGGATCGAGGCCGAGGTTGAACTGGTCGCTCCAGCGGAAGTCGAACCGCGCGCGGGAGAGGGCGTCGTCGCGCAGTTGCGCGGCGGGGTGGCCCTTGGCGAGATCGCTGGCGTGGGCGGCGATCTTGTAGGTGATGACGCCGGTCTTGACGTCGTTGCGGTCGGGCAGGCCGAGATGCTCCTTCGGCGTGACGTAGCAGAGCATGGCGCAGCCGAACCAGCCGATCATGGCCGCACCGATCCCTGAGGTGATGTGGTCGTAGCCCGGGGCGATGTCGGTGGTCAGGGGCCCGAGGGTGTAGAACGGGGCTTCGCCGCACTCCTTGAGCTGCTTGTCCATGTTGATCTTGATCTTGTGCATCGGCACGTGGCCGGGGCCTTCGATCATGACCTGGCAGCCCTTGTCCCACGCGATCTTCGTCAGTTCGCCGAGCGTCTCCAGCTCCGCGAACTGCGCGCGGTCGTTGGCGTCGGCGATCGAGCCGGGACGCAGGCCGTCGCCGAGCGAGAACGAGACGTCATACTTACGCATGAGGTCGCAGATCTCGTCGAAATGGGTGTAGAGGAAGCTCTCCTTGTGATGCGCCAGGCACCACTTCGCCATGATCGAGCCGCCTCTGGAGACGATGCCGGTGACGCGGCTGGCGGTGAGGTGGATGTATTGCAGACGCACGCCGGCGTGGATGGTGAAATAGTCGACGCCCTGCTCGCACTGCTCGATCAGCGTGTCCTTGTAGAGCTCCCAGGTCAGCTTGACGGGATCGCCGTTGCACTTCTCCAGCGCCTGGTAGATCGGCACCGTGCCGATCGGCACCGGCGAGTTGCGCAAGATCCACTCGCGCGTGGTGTGGATGTTGCGGCCGGTGGAGAGGTCCATCACGGTGTCGGCGCCCCAGCGGATCGCCCACACCATCTTCTCGACCTCTTCCTCGACCGACGAGGTCACCGCCGAGTTGCCGATATTGGCGTTGATCTTGGTCAGGAAGTTGCGGCCGATGATCATCGGCTCGAGCTCGGAGTGGTTGATGTTGGAGGGGATGATGGCGCGGCCGCGCGCGATCTCGTCGCGCACGAACTCCGGCGTGATGAAGGCGGGCACCGCAGCGCCGAAGCTCTCGCCGTCGGCAAGGGCTGCTTCCGCACGCTCGAGCTGCTGCTTGCGGCCGAGGTTCTCGCGCTCCGCGACGTAGATCATCTCCTTGGTGACGATGCCGGCGCGGGCGAATTCGAGCTGGGTGATCTTGTGACCGTCGAGGCCGCGCAGCGGCTTGTGATAGGCGCTGAACGCGCGCGCGGCCTTGTCGGTGGAGACGCTGCCGTTGTCCTCCGGCTTGATCTGGCGGCCGTCATATTCCTCGACGCCGCCGCGCTCCAGCACCCATTGCTTGCGGCTGCGGGCAAGGCCGGCGTTGACGTCGATGGTGACGGAGGGATCGGTGTAGGGGCCCGAGGTGTCGTAGACCGGCAGGTTCGGCTCGCCGGCGCCCTCCGAAAGGATGATCTCGCGCAGGGGCACGCGGACGTCGGGCGCGGCGTCGGGCGAGGCGAAGATCTTGCGCGAGGAGGGCAGCGGGCCGGTGGTGACGGCGGGGACGGTCTTGTCGGGATTGGAGCGGATGTTCATGGGATCCTCCGGTTTAATTCTGTTGTGCTTGCGTCAAGGCGACGCTGGTGTGTTTCGTCATTGCGAGCGCAGCGAAGCAATCCAGAAATGCTTCCGCGGAAGCAGTCTGGATTGCTTCGTCGCTTCGCTCCTCGCAATGACGGCGGGGAAAGAGTGGGGCTGCATCACGCAGCCTCCTTCAGGCCGAGCCATTGCCGCACGCGGGCGTCGGGATCGGCGTTCTGGGTGACGTCGCTGACCACCGCGATGGAATCCGCGCCCGCGGCAAAGATCTCCGCGGCGTGCTCGAACTTGATGCCGCCGATCGCGACCAGCGGGATGGTGCCGATGCGCTTCTTCCAGTCCGTGATCTTCGGGATGCCCTGCGGCTCGAAGCGCATCGACTTCAGCGTGGTGAAGAAGATCGGGCCGAGCGCGACGTAGTCGGGTTTTGCCGCGAGCGCGGTCTCGAGCTCCGCGTCGTCATGGGTGGAGACGCCGAGCGAGAGGCCGGCCTCGCGGATCGCCTTGAGGTCGGCATCGGCGAGGTCTTCCTGGCCGAGATGCAGGTATTTCGCGCCGGCCACGATCGCCGCGCGCCAATAGTCGTTCACGACCAGCTTGGCCTGGGTACCCTCAGTGATCGCCAGCGCGTCGGTGACGATCTGCAGCGCGTCGGCGTCGTTGAGCTCTTTGGTGCGCAGCTGGATGGTGCCGACGCCAAGCTTGGTCAGGCGTTCGACCCATTTGAGGCTGTCGACGACGGGATAGAAGCGATCAGGATACGGCATGCCAGAACGGGGTCCCAACGACAGGGGTGGAGGGGGAGGCGAAGTCGCGCGAGTTCATCAGCCCGGCCTCGTAGGCGGTGCGGCCGGCCTCGATACCGAGGCGGAAGGCGTTTGCCATCGCGACGGGATCGGCGGCCTTGGCGATGGCGGTGTTGAGCAGTACGGCGTCGTAACCGAGCTCGAGCGCCTGCGCGGCGTGGGAGGGCGCGCCGATGCCGGCGTCGACCACCAGCGTGATGTCGGGCAGGCGCTCGCGCATCAGCTTGAGAGCGTCGCGGTTGGTGATGCCCTTGGCGCTGCCGATGGGCGCGGCCCACGGCATCACCACCTTGCAGCCGGCATCGACCAGGCGGTTGGCGACCGAGAGATCCTCGGTGCAATAGGGGAACACTTCAAAGCCGTCCTTGATCAGGATGGTGGCGGCTTCGACCAGGCCGACGACGTCGGGCTGCAGCGTGTCGTTGTCGGCGATGACTTCGAGCTTGATCCAGCTTGTGCCGAACAGCTCGCGCGCGAGCTTGGCGGTGGTTACGGCCTCGCGCACGGTGCGGCAGCCGGCAGTGTTCGGCAGCACGGTGACGTCGAGCTCGCGGATCAGCTTCCAGAACGCATCGCCCGACTTGCCGCCGGCGGATTCGCGGCGCAGCGACACCGTGACGATGTTCGAGCCTGAGGCGCGGATCGCGTCCTGCATGATGGCGGGCGAGGGATAGAGCGCGCTGCCGATGAGGAGGCGGGAGGCGAAGGTTTTGCCGTAGAAATTGACCATCAGTGTCTCCGCGATTTGCGGTCTGCTCCCTCGCCCCGCCCTTGCGGGGAGAGGGGTGGGGTGAGGGGCTCTTTCCCCGGGAGAGATCGACGTGAGACCTGTACCCCCTCACCCGGATCGCGAAGGGCGATCCGACCTCTCCCCGCAAGCGGGGAGAGGTGAAGAGGGCCGCGCGGCTGGAGTGCGATCATGTCCAATCACCCTCCCTGCCGCGGCGTGATGATCTCGATCTCGTCGCCGGCCTTCAGGCTGGTCTCGGCCCAGCGGCTTTTCGGCACGACGTCGTAGTTCAGCGCGATGGCGAAATGCGTGCCTTCGTAGTCGAGCTCGCTGAGCAGCGCGCCGACGCTCGCGGAAGTCACCTCGCGCTGCTCGCCGTTCACGATCACGCGCATTGCATCACCTCGTTGTCGATCTGGCCGCGCTCGACGTAGTTCAGCGTCAGCTCGGCGAGCGCCGGCGCGATCAGGAAGCCGTGGCGGTAGAGGCCGTTGACGGCGATGGTCTCGCCGCGGATGCCGATGCGCGGCAAATTGTCGGGAAAGGCGGGACGAAGGCCCGAGCCGAATTCGACGATGCGGGCTTCGCCGAAGGCCGGGTGCACGGCATAGGCCGCACCCAGCAGCTCCAGCGCGGAGCGCACGCTGACGCCGGTATCCTCGGCCTCGATCGAGGTCGCGCCCAGCATGAACAGATTGTCCTCGCGCGGGATCACGTAGAGCGGCCAGCGCGGATGGATCAGCCGCACCGGGCGCGACAGCTGCACCTCGCTCGTCTCGATCAGGATCATCTCGCCCTTGACGCCGCGTAAGTCGGGCTGCTCCTCGCGCGCGGACAGGCCGCGGCAGTCGATCACGATGCCTTTGGGATCAAGGTTTGCGAGATCCTTGGCTGTGACGTCGCTGTCGAACTTGATGGTGCCGCCGGCCGCCTTGATGCGCTCGTGCAGCTTCGGCAGCACGCGGCGCGGCTCGACATGGCCCTCGGTCGGGAAGAACAGCGCATCGCGGAAGCGGCCTTCCAGCGACGGCTCGAGCTCGGCAAGGCCTGCGGCATCCAGCCGGCGGTGGCCTTCGGTCATGCGTGAAAAACGCTCGAAATCGTTGCGCTCGCGGGGATGGGCGACGACGAGGGAACCGTTGAAGGGGGTGTCGGGCAGCTCGCGCCGCCAGATGTCGAGGGAGCGGAGGCCCAGCCTGGAGATGATGGGTTCGGCGACCTCGGCCTCGCAATAGGGCGCCAGCATGCCGCCCGCCCAATGGCTGGTGGAATCGGCCATGGCGGCGTCACCGCGCTCGTGTAGCGTGACGGTGTGGCCGGCCTGCGCGAACAACAACGCCTGCCAGGCGCCTGCAATGCCTGCGCCGATGATGGATACCGGTGAATCCGGACGCTTGGTCGTGTGCAACATCCCTGTCCCTTCGCCGGCATGACCCGGATCAGGTTCAAAGGGTCACCGCGGTCCTGGGCGGTATTGCCCATTTAGCGGTATCTCAGCTCCTCCTCGGAGCACCCCTCGGAACGGCTCTAATGTAGGACAGCGGGGCGGCGTGGTCAACGCGCCAGGCGGGAACCTGCCCCGGACGCAGCGCATCGCGCAGTGGTGCGCTGCTGAGCCGGGGCCCATTTGCGTGGCTGGCGTGGGTCCCGGTTCAGCGCAGCGGCGCCGTAAGCGCGTTCACGCGCGTCTTCAACGCGCTATGGCGCCGCATTGCGCCCGGGACACGGGGAGCTACTGCGCAGCCTGCGCCCGCGCATTGCGCACGCGCTGCGCCAGCTTCTTGTGCGGCACCGTGCCGAACATCGGCGGCGGGTTGCCGTTGGGCTCGAGCCAGGCGTCGTTGCTGGCCTGCTGCACCGTCTCCTGGCGCTGGCGCTTTGCAGCGTAGTAATAGCCGCCCGCGAAATAACGCACAGCTCGGGCGTGGTCGCCATTGGCGGCGCGATAGGCGCCGGCGAGGTACTTCACGGCATAGGTGAGGTTGGTGTTGGGATCGCGCAGGCCTGCGGCATCGCCGGTGTAGCCGACGCCGCGCGCGGTCGCGAGCTTGATCTGCATCAGGCCGATGGTGCCGCCATGGCCGACGAGGCCGGGCTGGTAGCGGCTTTCGCGCATGATGACGCGATGCACCAGCGCCTCCGGCACGCCGTTGGCGCGGGCGTGCATCGCGACCATCTCGGCATAGTCCGCCTCGCCCGCGAATGCGGCCTGCGGAACGAAGAGTGCGGCCGCGAGCAGCGCGGCAATGGATAAAATTTTCATGGGATATTCCTGAGGTCCTAGAAAAGTGACCTGCACCCGGCTGCCGTTAGGCCCGGCGAAGGCGGCGATGATGTGACCAAACGCCGCCGTTAACGTTTTTGCGGTGCCGAGCCGCTGTTACGACTCAATGCTGGCGTAGTCAGGCTGCCGGGGCGAACGACCCCCGCTCGCGACAGCACGCCTGTCTATTCGCGCCGGCCTGCGAAAGCGAGTATGTAAGCGCTGCAAATCGGGAGAGGTGCCATGACAAAAGCCAGCCTCGTCAGTGCGCACACCGGCGACATCCCCAGACATAACCCCTGTGCCCAATGCGGCACGCCGATCCCCCATCCCGACTGGATCGAGCCGGGCGAGGGGCGCATCTCCTATCTCTGGAATTGCCGCGCCTGCAACTATCGCTTCGAGGCTGTGGCGATCTTCGAGGAGCCCGCGGCCGTCACGTATCCGCCGCTCGCAGCTTAAGCCGCCAGCCGCGGCTGCTGCCACACCGGCAATTGCATCCGCACGATCAGGCCATGCGGCGCGCGGTCGTGCAGCGAGAGTTCGCCGCCGTGGGCGACCGCGATCGCGCGCGCGATCGACAGGCCGAGGCCAAAGCCGGTGGAGTCGTCCATGGTGCGTGCGTCGTCGCCGCGCACGAACGGCTCCAGCATCTCCTGCTTGCGCGCATCCGAAATGCCGGGACCGTCGTCCTCGACGTCGATGACGAATTTTGTGCTCGATGCGTCGAGGCGGATCGTCACCTCGGCGCCGAACCGCACCGCGTTCTCGACGAGGTTGGTGACGCCGCGGTGCAGGTCGTCGGGCCGCGCGGCGGCGGTCGCCGATATCGGCCCCTCATAGTGCACGACATGGCCCATGTCGCCGAACTGGTCGGCGATGAGCTGCAGCGTGCTGGCGATGTCGACCAGGGTCACCGCCTCGATCTTGCGGTCGTTGCGCAGGAGCGACAGCACGCTTTCCAGCATCGAGCGCATCTGGTCGAGGTCGATCAGCATGCGCTTGCGGTTGGTCTCGTCCTCGATGAACTCGGCGCGCAGGCGCAGCCGCGTGATCGGCGTGCGCAGATCGTGGCTGATCGCCGCCAGCATCCGCGTGCGGTCCGACATCAGCCGCGCGATGCGCTCATGCATGCGGTTGAGCGCGCGCGCCACCGAGCGGATCTCTTCCGGACCGCGCTCGGGCAGCGGGTCGGCGCCGCCGTCCAGGCTGAAATTCTCGGCGGCCCTTGCGAAGGACGACAGCGGCGCGGCCAGCGCGCGCGCCGCCCACAGGCCGAGCACGGTGATGCAGATGAAAGCCGTCATCAGCGTCACCAGCCACGGCGCGCCCCAGAACCACGGTCGCGGGCCGCCGCCCTCGACGCGGCCGGCGATCATGCTGCCGTCGGGGAGTTCGATGCCGACGCGGTGCGCGGGGCCGCCTCCGGGCAGCTGCACCACCTTGTAGCCGCGGCCGAGATGACGGCGCATGCCGCGCAGATGGGGGTTGTCGCTGTCCTCGACGATTCCGGCAGCGCCGGGCGCGAGCATCTCGATGCCGAGCTTGGGAAAGGCGCGCGTGAGATCGGCAACGAGGCGCGGGCGATCGCCGGCGTCAGCCGCGCCGAGCAGCAGCGCGGCATCGGTCAGCTGATGCGCGCCGTCCGGCGGCGTGTCCGGACGGTCGGGCCGGCTGATCAGGAAGGCGGTGGTGACGACGAGATGCAGCGCGACGGTCGAGGCCAGCACCAGCGCGGCGATCTGCCCGCCGATACCCCTGAGATGGAAGAACCCGAACGGCTTCATCGTCGGCGTCCCCCTCAGCTGCTCAGGGACGCCGCGACCGCTTCAGTGCCTGCCGGTTCAGTCCTCGGCGTGAACAGATAGCCGCCGGAGCGCACCGTCTTGATGATGGTGGGATCGGCCGGGTTGGGCTCGATCTTGCGGCGGATGCGGCTGACCAGCACGTCGATGGAACGTTCGAACGAGCCGGTGTTGCGGCCTTGCGTAAGGTCGAGCAGGCTGTCGCGCGACAGCACGCGGCCGGGCCGCTCGCAGAAGGTGCGGAGCAGGTCGAACTCGGCGCTGGTGACGGCGACGCGCGCGCCTTCGGGATTGCGCAGCTCGCGCAGGCGCAGGTCGATGCGCCAGCCCTCGAAGGCCAGCGTGCTTGCGCCCTCGATCGAGCTCGCCGCTTGCGCGGCGGCCTGGCGGCGCAGCACCGCGTTGATGCGGGCGAGCAGCTCGCGTGGGTTGAACGGCTTCGGCAGGTAATCGTCCGCGCCCATCTCGAGGCCGACGATCCGGTCGATGTCCTCGCCGCGCGCGGTCAGCATGATGATCGGCGTCTGCGACTCCGAGCGCACCTTGCGGCACAGGCTCAGGCCGTCCTCGCCCGGCAGCATGACGTCGAGAATGATGAGGTCCACGCGATGATCGGCCATGGCGCGCGACATCTCGCGGCCATCGCTCACGGCGGTGACGTTGCAGGCGTTGTTGCGCAGGTACTTCGCAATCAACGTCCGGGTTTCGCGGTCGTCCTCGACGACCAGGATGTTGGGATTGGGAATGGCCATGCGCTTTGTTTGTCCAAGATTCGGGCCAAATGGCGAAGATTTTTGTTTCAGATTGTTTCCGCTGGCCGGTCCGCAACATGGGGACACCACCGGGCAGGAAAGCGGCAAGGTCTCGTTAAGGCCGTTAACCATACCGTGGCGCCGTCGCGTAAGAAACCCCGCAAAACCCACGGAGTCATGATGACCTCGATTTCGGCGGCCTCCGCCGGCAGCTACCAGTCGCCGCTGCAGCGGCTGCAGCAGGAATTGCAATCGGAAGTTTCCGCCGGCACGATCTCGTCGTCGGACCAGTCCGCGCTCTCGACGGCGCTGACCGACATCGACACCGCGCTCCAGCAGAGCCGGTCGAGCGACCAGTCCAGCGGCACGCGTCCCTCCAAGGACGAGATGCAGTCGAAGATCGACGATCTCATCTCGAACGAAGTGTCGAACGGGACGCTGACCTCCGATCAGGCCGACGAGTTGAAGAACGTCTTCCAGTCCGCCTTCGCGAACGGTCCCGGCGGTGCGGGCGGTCCAGGTGGTGCCGGCGGACCTCCGCCCGGCCCGCCGCCGGACGACAGCTCTTCGGATTCATCCTCCACGGATCAGACCAGCAGCAGCTCGACGGACCAGACCACGGCCGAGATCCTGCAGCAGTTTCTCCAGGCGCTGCAGCAGTCGCAATCGTCGAGCGCGTCCTACGGCGCCAACGGCGGCTCGTCGAGCGGCTCGAATTTTTCTGCGCTGCTGATCGACTTCAAGAGCTGACTTTCAGAGCTGACCTGCGCGACGCAAGGTCGGCGCGTCCCCGCCGCGCTCATGCATCACCCAGGGCGCATGAACGTCGGCGGGGAACCGTGCGCCGCAAAATGTTCCTGAGTGACGCAGGAACAAGCGTCGCGTTTCGCACTCGCGCATGGCGCGACGAAATTGCCGCGCGCAAAGGAACTGCGCGTGTTCAGCGCTGTTTTCCCCGCACAAGTTTTCTGTGAAGGAGAGGACAACAAATGCTGATGAAATCGATCGCCGCCGGCCTTGCCGGCACCGCCCTGCTTGCGACCGTTGCGTTCGCCCAAGCGCCGACCGCCACCACCGATAAGGCTGCGCCTGCGGCCACCACTACGACCACGTCGGCCACCGGCCAATGGCGTACGTCGAAGATGTCGGGCGTGAAGGTTTATAACGATGCCAACGAGAACATCGGCTCGATCAGCGATCTGCTGATGGACAAGAGCGGCGCCGTCAAGATCGCCGTGATCGGTGTCGGCGGCTTCCTCGGCATGGGCGAGCATCTGGTCGCCGTGCCCTACGAGAAGCTGAAGTTCGTCAACGAGGCCGTGGCCTATACCGGCACCGGCGCGAAGCCCGCCACGACCACCACGGGCGCTGCGACCGGCACCACCGAGACCAAGCCCGCGGCGACGACCACGACGGCGTCCTCCACCTCGAAGTGGTATCCGGACCACGCCGTGTTCAATGCGAGCAAGGAAGAGCTGAAGAACATGCCCGAGTTCAAGTACTCGGAGTAATGCGGCCCGACTGACGGCTCAAACGCAGTGCGCCCGGCTTTCACCGGGCGCGCTGTCGTGTCTTTTCACTGCGCATGCCGTCATGCCCGGGCTTGTCCCGGGCATCCACGTTCTGCGTGCGGCTGAGAAGGGCGTGGATGGCCGGGACAAGCCCGGCCATGACGTTGCGGAAGCTGAGGCGCCGCTATCAAGGCAGAAGCAAACGCTCAGTGCGTGACCAGCGGGCAGCCGCCCTTGTCGAGCGGGCGGAAGGCCTCGTCGCCGGGGACCGTGGCGATCAGCTTGTAGAGGTCCCACTCGCCCTTGGACTCCTCGGGCTTCTTCACCTCGAACAGATACATGTCGTGGACCATGCGGCCGTCGATGCGGATCTTGCCGTTCCTGGCGAAGAAGTCGTTCACCGGCGTCTTGCGCATCTGCTCCATCACCTTCGGCGCTTCGTCGGTCTTGATGGCGTCGATCGCCTTCAGATAGTGCATGGTCGCCGAATAGAGGCCCGCCTGGATCATGGTCGGCATGTGGCCGACCTTCTCGTTGAAGCGCTTGGAGAAGGCGCGGGTCTCGTCGTTCATGTCCCAGTAGAAGGCGTCGGTGACGATCAGGCCCTGCGTCGCCTTGATGCCGAGCGAGTGCGTGTCGGTGATCTCCTGCAGCAGCGCGATCATCTTCTGGCCGCCCTGGGTCAGGCCGAACTCGGCCGCCTGCTTCAGCGCATTGGTGGTGTCGCCGCCGGCGTTCGCCAGCGCGACCACCTTGGCCTTGGAGGCCTGGGCCTGCAGCAGGAACGAGGAGAAGTCCGACGAGTTGAGGGGATGGCGGACCTCGCCGAGCACCTTGCCGCCGCTCTCCTTGACCACGTTGGCGGCGTCGCGCTGCAGCGCCATGCCGAAGGCGTAGTCGGCGGTGACGAAGAACCAGGTGTCCTCGCCGCGCTTCACCATCGCCTTGCCGGCGACGTTCGACAGCGCATAGGTGTCGTAGGTCCAGTGCACGGTGTTGGGCGAGCAGGCAACGCCCGTGATGTCGGACGAGCCGCCGCCGGAATTGATGTTGATCTTGTTCTTCTCGCGCGTCAGCGCCGAGATCGGCAGCGCCACCGAGGAGGTCGGAACGTCGAAGATCGCGTCGACCTTGTCGTTGTCGTACCAGTTGCGGGCGATGTTGACGCCGACGTCGGGCTTGTTCTGGTGATCCGCGGCGACCACCTGCACGGGCTTGCCGGCAACCTTGGCGCCATAATCGGCGACCGCCATCTCGACCGCGGCGAGCGAGCCCTTGCCGGTCGCGTCCGCATAGAGGCTCGACATGTCCGTGAGCACGCCGATCTTGACCACGTCGTCGGAGATTTGCGCCTGCGCCGCGCCTGACGTGGCGGCAAGCGCGAGACCGGCCGCGACGGCGGCGATGAGTTTTTGCATGGTTGTTCTCCCTCAGCGTTGTTGTTTGGGCTTTGTTTGCGGGGACCCTTGTAGCGACAAACCGTCGCAGCCGTAAGGGCGAGGCAGCGCAAGGAGGGTTGAGAATAAGTAGGGGGTGGGCGGTGTTCCGAACCCTCTTCCCCTGCGGGTGAGGGGTCTCTCTCCGTGTGCGCCCATCTTGCAGTCGAAGCTGCGGAGGCAACCCCTCATCCGGCGCTTCGCGCCACCTTCTCCCGCAAGGGGAGAAGGAAGAAAGTATTACCCGCCGCCCTTGAGGCGCTCGTTGCGCCGGCGCAGGCCTTCCATGGTCGCGAGGAGGATGACCGACACCGTCGTCAGGATCACCGCGGCTGCCGTAATGGTCGGGCTGATGTTCTCGCGGATGCCGCTGAACATCTCGCGCGGCAGGGTGCGCTGCTCGGGGCCCGCCATGAACAGCACGATCACCACTTCGTCGAAGCTGGTCGCGAAGGCGAACAGGGCGCCCGAGGCGAGGCCGGGCAGGATCAGCGGCAGGATCACGCGGCGGAATGCCTGAAGCGGCGAGGCGCCGAGCGAAGCGGCGGCGCGGGCGAGGTTCGTGTCGAAGCTCTGCAGCGTCGCGCCGACCGTGATCACCACAAAGGGCGTCGCCAGCGCGGTGTGGGCGAGGATCAGGCCGAGATAGCTGCCGGTCAGCCCGATCGGCGCGAAGAAGAAGTAGAGGCCGACCGCGGTGATGACGCCGGGCACAACGACCGGCGACAGCACGAAGGCCAGCACCAGCGGCTTGAAGCGGCTCTTCCATTGCGCGAGGCCCAGCGCGGCCAGCGTGCCGAGCGCCATGGATAGCAAGGTCGAGGCGACGCCGATGATCAGGCTGTTCTTCAGCGAATTCATCCAGCGCGGCGAGTTGATGAAGTCGTCGTACCAGCGAAGGGAGAAGCCGGGCAGGGGATAGGTCAGATACGAGCCCGAGCTGAACGACAGTGGCATGATCGCAAGGATCGGCGCGATCAGGAACACGAACACCAGCGTGGAGACGACGATGGTCGCGGTCCACGCGATGCGCTGGCTCGGTGTGCGGAGGGCGGAATTGTCGCTCAATTCTTCATCCCTCCCGTGACCTGCTGTCCCTGCACCAGCTTGCCGTAGACGAGTGCGAGCAGGAGCGTGGCGAGCAGCAGCACCGCACCGAGCGCCGACGCGAGGCCCCAATTGGCCGTCTCGGTGGTGTAGAGCGCGATGAAGTAGCTGATCATCTGGTCGGCGGCGCCGCCGACCAGTGCGGGCGTGATGTAGTAGCCGAGCGCCAGGATGAAGACGAGCAGGCTGCCTGCGCCGATCCCGGGCAGCGTCTGCGGCAGATAGATCCGCAAGAAGGCGGTGAGGGGCGGCGCACCGAGCGAAGCGGCGGCGCGCATGTAAGCGGGCGAGATCGCCTTCATGCTGCTGTAGAGCGGCAGGATCATGAACGGCAGCAGCACGTGGGTCATGGCCACGCAGACGCCGAAGCGGTTGTAGATCAGGCGCAGCGGCTCGTCGATGATGCCGAGCCAGTGCAGGCTGTCGTTCACGACGCCCTTGCTCTGCAGCAGCACGATCCAGGCGCAGGTGCGGACCAGCAGCGACGTCCAGAACGGCAGCAGGACGAAGATCATCAGGAGGTTCGACCGGCCGGGCGGCAGCGTCGCCAGGAGGTAGGCGACGGGGAAGCCGAGGATCAGGCAGAGCGCCGTGACACCGAGGCTGATAAGAAAGGTGCGGGCGAAGATGTCGCGATAGATGGCCTGATCCGGCGCGGCCGCTGTGATCGCGCCGTCCGCGTTTCGCGTCAGGTCGAGCGCGGCCAGCAGATAGAAGCCGGTGATGGGGCCGCCGGCATCCCTGATCGTCCTCCAGGTGGCGCGCTCGCGCCAGGCCGGGTTGATCCTGATGAGCGTCTCCTTCGCCGTGCCCGCTTCCGGCACGGCCTTCAGATTGCGTGCGGTGCTGGTGAGGATCGTGCGAAAGCCGTTGAGGGCGTAGTTGAGCCGCTTGGCCGCAATCGCGATGGTGCCGGCGGCGCGCGCCGCCTGGATGTCGCTAGCCAGCGCCGCATAGGCTTTTTCATCCGGCAGGTCCTTGCCGTCCCAGTCGGCGAGGGCGGCGATCGTCTGCGGCAGCACCTGACGCACTTCCCGGTCATCGACCGCGCGCCACAACATGCCGGCGATAGGGCCGGCGAACGTGAACAGCAGGAAGACGAGCAGTGGCAGCACCAGCGCCAAGGCCTTGAACTGGCGCGCACGCTCCGCCTCTTTCAGGCGGCGCTTGAGCGGGACTTCGGTCTCGGTCAGGGACGCGGCGGTCATGGGGCGAGCCTCTTTGACGAGAGGCCTGAGCAAGCGCCTCGTCCTTCGAGACGACCGCTTCGCGGTCTCCTCAGGATGAGGCTGATCGATATCGGTGCCAATGGAGATATAGCCACAAACTCAGACCTCATCCTGAGGAGCCCGCCGCAGGCGGGCGTCTCGAAGGATGCACTGCGGGCGAGGTATACACCGCGTTCTTCCTCAAGCCCGCCCCGCACGCCGGTGCTGCCGCGCGCTACTTCGCCGCCCATTTGTTGAAGCGCTCGGTCAGGCGGTCGATGTTCTCGAGCCAGAAGCCGACATTGATCTCTACCGCGTTCTTGATGTTGTCGGGCGCCGTCGGCAGGTCCTTCAGGACGGCGGGCGCGAGCTTGCCGGCGGCGTCCTTGTTCGAGGTGCCGTAGGAAATGTTCTCCGACAGTTTCGACTGGTTCTCCGCCTTGCCGGCAAAGTCGAGGAATTTGTAGGCGGCATCCTTGTTCGGGCTGCCCTTCAGGATGACCCAACTGTCGAGGGTGAACAGCGCGCCGTCCCACACCATGCCGAAGTTCTTCTTGTCGTTCTTGTTCGCGGTGTCGATGCGGCCGTTGTAGACGGAGGTCATCGCCACCTCGCCCGAGGCGAGCAATTGCGGCGGCTGGGCGCCGGCCTTCCACCAGACGATGTCGCCCTTGATGGTGTCCAGTTTCTTGAACGCGCGATCGACGCCTTCGTCGGTCGCCAGCACCTTGTAGACCTCGTTCGGTGCGACGCCGTCGGCCATCAGCGCGATCTCCAGCGTGGTTTTCGGGCCCTGACGCAGGGCACGCTTGCCGGGAATCTTCTTGGTGTCGAAGAAGTCGGCCCAGCCCTTGGGCGCCTCCTTCAGCTTGTCCTTGTCGTAGCCGAGCACGAAGTCATAGAGGATGGCGCCGACGCCGCACGGATTGACTGACGGCGGGATGTAGGCGGCCTCGCCGCCGATCTTGGTATAATCCATCTTCTCGAACAGGCCTTCCTCGCAGCCGACCGCGAGTTCGTCGCTCTCGACCTGAACGACGTCCCAGGTGGCGGCACCGCCCTGCACCTTGGCGCGCAGCACGCCGACGCCGCCGTCCCAGGACTCGTCGTTCATCGCGACGCCCGACGCTTTCTTGAACGGCTCGAAATAGACCTTCTTCTGGGCGTCCTGATAGGCGCCGCCCCACGACACGACGGTGAGGTCGCGCGCCTGTGCGACCGTGACGAGCGCAGCGCTGGCCGTGAGCGCCGCGGCGAAACCCAGAGCAATGTTGCCAGTCTTGCGCTTCAGCATGGTCGTGGTTCCTTTTTTCATCTGCATTGCGTTGAGCGTGATTATTTCAGATCCGCCTGCCCCGGATCAAACCGGATCGAGGGCGAGGCAGTCCTCGGGACGGAAGGTGATATGGACGCTTTCGCCGTGTTGCAGGCTGTCATGAGCTCCCGGCTGAAGCTTGACCATGAACTCGGCATTCCCCGCGACATCGAGCACGGCCAGCGCGTGGTCGCCGAGATAGATGGTGTTCTGCACCTTGGCCGGCAGCCGGTTCGGCCCGTCGCTTGAGCTTCCATCCCTGACGATGGCGACGCGCTCCGGCCGCACCGACAGGGAGGTCGATGCACCTGGTCCTGAGACGTTGACGGCGCGCGCGGTCACGGCGCCGCTACCGGTCAGCGCGACGCGGCAATAATCCTTGTCGATCGTCTCGACGGTGCCGGCGAGCACGTTGTTCTCGCCGATGAAGTGGGCGACAAAGCTGTTGACCGGATGCTCGTACAGCGCGTCGGGCCTGTCGATCTGCTGCACGATGCCGTCGTTGAACACCGCGATGCGGTCCGACATGGTGAGCGCTTCACTCTGGTCGTGGGTGACGTAGACGACGGTGATGCCCATCGTCTCGTGCAGCTGCTTGATCTCCAACTGCATCTGCTCGCGCAGGCGCTTGTCGAGGGCGCCGAGCGGTTCGTCCATCAGCACGAGTTGCGGATTGAAGACCAGCGCGCGGGCCAGAGCCACGCGCTGTTGCTGACCGCCGGACAACTGCCCCGGCCGCCGCTGCGCCAGGGTTTCCATCTTGATCATGCGCAGCGCCGCGCTGACGCGCTCCTGCGTCTCCGCCTTATTGGTGCTGCGAACCGAGAGCGGGAAGGCGATGTTCTCCGCGATCGTCAAATGCGGGAACAGGGCATAGTTCTGGAACACCATGCCGATGTCGCGCTTGTGCGGCGGCACGTTCTTGATCGGCCGGTCGCTGAGGTAGATCTCGCCCTGGGTCGGAACCTCGAAGCCGGCCAGCATCATCAGCGTGGTGGTCTTGCCCGAGCCGGACGGGCCGAGCAGGGTGATGAACTCGCCCTTCCTGATGTCGAGATCGAGGTTCTTCACCACGAGGTGCTCGCCGTCATAGGTCTTTTGAATGCCGGAAAAGCGCACCAGTGCCGGCGCAGGCGCAACCATGCCGGCTTCCATCTTACCCTCGCGTCATCGGCACCAAAGCTGTCGCTCCCTCGTCCGAGGTTGCGAAAAGCAGCTTAACACCCTCGGGCGAGAATGCCAGCGGCGCAAGTGGCGCGCGGGCAGCGCGCGCTACATCCCCGACAGCTTCGTCACGTACACGTTCAGCGCGCCGCCGGCTTCGGCGACCACGCGCAGGGTCTTGGAATCGAAGGCGATGTCGGCAAGCGTCAGGCTTTCGATCCTGGCATCGACCTTGACGCCGTCCTCGCTCTTCTGGAAGTCGGCGATCGCGGCCGCGATCTTCTCACGCGCGTTGGCGGCGATCGGCTTCAGGTCGAGCGTCGCCTTCTGCACCAGTGCCTGCTGCATCTGCGGAACCACGGCGCGCGCCGCCGCTCCCAGCAGGCCGAAGGCCGCTTCGGACTCGACCGCGAGCTGGATGTCGGCGAGCCGCAGCGTCTGCTGCGCCTGGTCCAGCATCGGCCGGCCCCAGATGTGTACGGTCGCCTCGGCGCCGAGCCCGAGCCAGCTCTTCTTCTCCTTGGCGCGCACCAGCAGCGAGATCAGCAGCCGGTCGCCGGACGGGATCACGTTGACGCCCTTTACCGTGACGTCGACCGGGCCCGAGCCATCCTCGGGATAGGTGTGGCCGACCATCTGCGCGGCGATCAGCTTGTTGATCTCGGTGAAGGGCACGTCGATGGGCACGCCGATGTTCACGCCGGTGCCGGTCGGCGGCACGATCGAGATCTTTTCGGGGAACGGACAGTCCGGCTTGGACGGCGTCGAGGTCACGCGGGTCTCGAGCTCGAGGCCGAGCAGCAGCGTCACGTTCTGCGCATCGACGCGCGGCTGCGCCGCGATGGCGCGGGTCGGCTTCATCTCCAGCCACAGCGGCGGCAGCGCGGCCGAGTTGCCCGAGCCTTGCAGCGCGATCGAGCGGCAGGCCTTGGCCCATTGCAGCTTGGCATTCTCGCGCAGCGAGGGGTCGTTGCGGATGCGCTCGGAGACGATGTTGATCTGCTCGGCGACATTCTTGTCGATCAGCGGCTTCACCTGCGCCGGCACATTGACCTTGGCACCGGAGACGTTGAGGTTGGTGTCGCCGAGATTGACCTGGGCGGCGAGGTTGGGCTCGAGATGCCAGTTCGCCGCAAGCTTCGGGCGCGAGGTGACGATGACGTTGCCCTTGATCTCGGCGCTGGCGTTCAAATTCTTGATGTTGACGGCGCCGATCCGTTTCGCCGCGTCGCCACCGAGCACGCTGCCGAGCGCGTCACCGAGCGCGCCGGTCGCCTTGGCCGAGAGCGAGCCCGTCACGTTCAGCTTGCCGCTGAGCGGCGTCGAGATCGTCAGCACGTCCTTGTCGCCGGCGGCCGCCATCGGCCCGCGCACGGCGGACCAGCCGATGTCGGCGTTCTCCAGGATCTGCGAGATCGGGTTGTCGGCCTTGCCGGCGAAGTTGCGCGGCGCGGCCTTCTCGGCCTGCTCGCGGATCGCCGAGATCGCGATGGCGACCGGCGCGATCACGACCGAGCTCTTCGCGGCCGGCGGCAGCGGCGGCAACTGCGCGACCGGCGGCGCCGAATTCGTCGCGCGCGGCGAAAAGAAGTCCATCGCCTTCAGGCTGATGAAGAACGACGCCGCGAGCACCGCGACGCCGATCAGGATAGTCTTCAGATTCAACGTCAGACGCATCAATCCCCCAAGCCGCCCCGGTGGGGATTTTACAGGGCGGGCGAGGAGGGCGCTAGAGCGCACCGGTGGGGTGGAATTGGGGCGAACAGGTTAACGGCCGCCGCGCCGTATTGCTGTCAGCCGCGCTTTGGCCGGCGGACCGCCCTCACATTGCCGCGAGGCCCGCCGCCGCAGAAGAAGCGGTCGGCGCCGTCGGACTCGAGCCCCGAGACCATGGTCCCGGCGGGCATGTCGAGCTGCTCCAGCACCTTGCCGGTCTCGGGGTCGACCCGCCTGATGTCGCTGTCCTCGCCCTCCCAGGTGCCGTGCCAGAGCTCGCCATCCACCCAGGTCACGCCGGTGACGAAGCGCTTGCTCTCGATGGTGCGGAGGACCTTCCCGGTTGCCGGATCGATCTGGTGGATCTTGCGCTCGCGATATTGTCCGACCCAGAGCGAGCCCTCGGCCCAGGCCAATCCGGAATCGCCGCCGCCGCCCGGCGCCGGAATGGTGGCGAGCACCTTGCCGGTGGCCGCGTCGATCTTCTGGATGCGATCCTCGGCGATCTGGAACAGGTGGCGGCCGTCGAACGCCGTGCCGGCATGTGCGGCGACATCGATGGAGCGCGCGATCCTGCCGCTGGAGGGATCGACCGCGTTCAACTTCTCGCCGGATGCGAACCAGACATGGGTGCCGTCATAGGTGACGCCGTGCACGGCGTCGACGCCGTCAAACGGTCCGTATTCCCTGACGATCTCGGCGGCCGAACGTTTCATGTGTCTGATCCCTGTGAGGTGAGCCACCTTAGGTCTTGGGGAGCGGAGTGGGGAGTAACAAGCCTGTCGGGAAACCCGGCACGGGCGGCGTCATCCAGCGGCGCGCACGTCCGTGTCCGAAGCACTGGACCTTGTTCGACCGCGCCAGCTCATCGAGGGCGCGCTGCACGGTGCGCGGACTGATGCCGAGCGCAAGGGCGAGCGCCGAGCTCGCCCACGGCTCGCCGTCGGCGAGGAAGGCGAGGACGGCGGCATGCTTCTCCTCCACGGGCCGTGCCAGCACGAGGACGTCGCGCGTCTTGCGCGGCGCGAGCACGAAACCTTGTCTGGTCGCGCTGATGTCGGCGAGCGGCTTGAGCTTGGTGCGGAGCCGGCCGATCTCGACGCGCAAGCGCGCGCGGTGCGATTCATCGACGTGCCTCGCCCGGAACGCGCCTGCAATCAACCGCTCGCGCGAAACATCCGCGGGCCAGGCCTGCGCCAGGAGGCGGGCGAGTGCGAACAGCACCGGCCGCTTTCCGAGCGGGATGACGACGCCCTGCCGGCGCACGACATGATGGAAGGTGTCGAGGACGAGCGCCGTCGAGCTCGCCAGACGCTCCACCTCTCCGAGCAGCAACGGATGCTCGCTGCCGCGTGCGATGAGGCGCGCAGCCGGCGTGTCGAGGATCAGCTTCGCACCGTCGACCTCGGCGGTGAGCGCCGGGATTCTTGCCTGCCGCGCTGCGCTGCCTGCGCGCTTCAGCGCCGCGCGCGCGTCCGTCGTTCGCAGCCGCCTGATGGCAATGCCGGCGACCACCAGCTCGCGGACGACGCGGGAGGCGGGCGGCAGCGGCGCGGTGCCGAGCTCCGCCAGCGTGCGCTCGGCATCGTCGAGCCGTCCGAGCAGGAGAAGGCGGCGGGCCTCGATGTGACCGGCGTGCGCGGCATTGGCGAGATCGCCGTGCTTCTCGAGTGTCGCCCGCGCGGCCGCGAGCGCATGCGGCGGCCAGCCGAGATCGCGCGAGACCAGCGCGATCTCGGCTTCGGCCACCACGCATCTTGCGCGCGCCACCGCCTCGCGTGGACCGAAGGCGCGCGCGGCGCTGCGCAGCAGCGTCTTGGCCCTGGCGAGATCGCCGAGCTGCGCCATCGCGATGCCGCGCAACGCCAGCGACGGTGCATCGTTGCGCAGTGCGACGCGATTGAGCGCGCCGAGCGGATCGCCGGCCTCGAGTGCGCGGGCGGCGGCCGTGATCAGCGACTCCATGTCAATCCCGCCACACTTGTTACTCCCACCGCGCAACCGCCCGGTGCCAGAAATCGTTGACGGCCGACAGCGTGCGGCAAGGGGCGAGCGGTTCCGCGATGACGAGATGCGGACCGGCCGCCCAGGCAAGAGGTTTGGAGAGACATCATGACATCAGTCGACAATGCACGGACGAACGGACAGGCCATGCACACCCCGCCGGTGGTATCGCCGCAGGACTGGGAGGCCGCCCGGCTGCAATTGCTGGTGAAGGAAAAGGCGCATACCCGTGCCCGCGACGCCCTGGCCGCCGAGCGGCGGCGCATGCCGTGGATGGAAGTGACCAAAACCTATGCGTTCGAGGGGCCCGGCGGCAAGGTCAGTCTGGCCGATCTGTTCCAGGGCCGGCGGCAGCTGATCGTCTACCGCGCCTTCTTCGAGCCCGGCGTGTTCGGCTGGCCCGATCATGCCTGCCGCGGCTGCTCCATGGTGGCCGACCAGGTCGCCCATGTCTCGCATCTGAACGCCCGCGACACCACGCTGGTGTTCGCCTCGCGCGCGCCGCAGGCCGACATCGCCAGGCTGAAGAAGCGGATGGGCTGGACCATTCCCTGGGTCACCGTTACTGACAGTTTCGATGCCGATTTCGGCGTGGACGAATGGCACGGCACCAACGTGTTCTACCGCGACGGATCGCGCATCTTCCGTACCTATTTCGTCAAGAGCCGCGGCGACGAGCAGATGGGCGGCACCTGGAACTACCTCGACATCACCCCGCTCGGCCGCCAGGAGGTGTGGGAGGATTCGCCGCAAGGTTATCCGCAGACGCCGACCTACAAGTGGTGGAATTGGCACGACAGCTACGCGGAAGGCGCCGCGCCCGACAAGAAATGGGTCGAGATCTCGGACGCCGGCGAGAAGGCGTTTCGCGAGGAGGCCGCGGGAGAACGGAAATGACAGCTCCCGTCAGCGCGGCCCCGCCTGCCGGCCCCGACGGCGTCGCGGCCGCGCGCCACCTCGCGAAATGGCTCGGCCTTGCGGCCACGCCCACCTTCGCGATCATGGCCCTGCTGACCGCCGTGCCCGGCGGCGGTCCGGCAGACATGCTGTGCGGCGCCGGCTCCTGGCAGGGCGGGATGATGCCGATGTATCTCCTGATGAGCGCGTTTCATTCAGCGGCGTGGCTGCGGCTGATTGCGGGAAGGCGGGCGTAGGCGGGAAACGCTGCGACACCGCCGGACCTGCTACTGCGACTCCGCCTGCAGATAGGCGACGATCTTGCCGGCTTCGTCGGCGGAGATGCCGCCATAGGGCTGCATCTTGTTGCCGGATACGACTTCGTCCGGCTTGACCATGAAGCGGGCGAGCTTGTCCTGGTCCCAGACGAAGCCGGCTTCTTTCATCGAGGACGAGTAGTTGTAGTCTGGCAGCGAGCCGGCCTTGCGGCCGACGATCTTGTTGAGGTTGGGGCCGAGGCGGTTGTCGCCTTCCTTTACGGAGTGGCAGGTGCGGCAGGAATTGTTGAAGGCCTGCTGGGCTGCCGCGTCGCCCGCCGGCTGCTGCGCGAAAGAGGAGGCGGACGGGAGTGAGGTCAGCGCTCCCGCAACCGCAATCGCGCGCAGCCATGTGCTTGTCTGCAGGCGTGGTTGCATATGTGCCTCCGTCGGGGACTGCACCGCAGCAAGGTGCGCGTCGGAATGTCGAGGGCAAACGAAAACGGCCCCGTGGGGTTCCGGGGCCGTTTGCGTCAGAATGTCCTGTGGGCTTAGCGCGTGGCGGCACCGAGGTCCGCGCGGCGCTCACTCATCGGCAGCACGATCACCTTGGTGCCGACGTTGACGCGGGAGTAGAGGTCGGTGACGTCGTCGTTGGTCATGCGGATGCAGCCGGAGGAGACGTGCTTGCCGATGGTCTCGGGCGCGTTGGTGCCGTGGATGCGGTAGATGGTGCCGCCCAGATACATGGCGCGGGCGCCGAGCGGGTTGCCGGGGCCGCCGGCCATGTGGCGCGGCAGATAGGGCTGGCGGGCGATCATCTCCGGCGGCGGGGTCCAATCCGGCCACTCGGCCTTCTTGCTCACCGACTGGATGCCGGACCAGGTGAAGCCGTCGCGGCCGACGCCGATGCCGTAACGCAGCGCCTGGCCGTTGCCGAGCACGTAATAGAGATAGGTGTTGGGCGTATCGATGATGATGGTGCCCGGCGCCTCACGCGTCGCGTAGGAAACCGTCTGGCGGCGGAAGCGGGCCGGCATCTCGACGGTGTCCTGATCCTCGGAAGGGGCCACCTGCGAGGGCGCCGCCTGGTAGGGCTGATAGGGCTGGATCGGCTGCGGCGCCGCCATCGGCGGCAGCGGCTGGAAGAAGGGGAAGAGCTGCACCGGCGCGGCCTTGGCCGGGCCTGCGAACGCGATGGCGGAGATCGCGACTGCGCCGAAAGCAACGGCGCGCGAATACGTCTTGAACGTGTCCAGCTTGAACATGTGATCGCCCCTGTTTGCTCGGTGATTTTGATCACCGCGGCACCGTTGCGGTGCTCCGTTGCCTAAATCACTAACGGAAACAAGTTTCGGGACGTTTGCGCGGAAAACCGAAAACGGTTTCGTCGCGGAAAGGATTGTTTCATGACAGTTTCGTGGCCGCAGGGGTTCGTTAACGAACAAAACAGCGGGCCGACACTTCTGTGACGTCACACGCCTGAAATATCCTTCGTTGATGGTCCTAAGCCGAGAATCATCAACTCTCGGGATTTCCCCATGCGGGTATTAATCGCGACTGACGCCTGGCATCCGCAGGTTAACGGTGTGGTGCGGACGCTGACCTCGCTGGCGAACGCGGCCAAGGCCCTCGATGTCGAGATCGACTTCCTGACGCCGGACGGCTTCCCCTCCTGGCCGCTGCCGACCTATCCGGGCCTGCGCATCGCGCTGCCGAGCGGGAAGGAGATCGCGTGGCGGATCGAGAAGGCGGCGCCCGAGGCCCTGCACATCGCGACCGAAGGCCCGATCGGCTGGGCCGCGCGGGCCTATTGCCGCCGCAACCGGCTTGCCTTCACCACCTCCTACACCACGCGCTTTCCGGAATACGTCTCCGTGCGGACCGGCATCCCCGATGCGGTCGGCTATGCCGTGCTGCGCCATTTCCACGATGCCGCGGCCATGACCATGGTGGCGACGCCCTCGCTGCGGCAGGAGCTGTCCGAGCGCGGCTTCAAGCGGCTCGGCTTCTGGACGCGCGGCGTCAACACCGAGCTGTTTCATCCCGACAGCCCGGCCAAGCTCGATCTGCCGCGCCCGATCTTCATGACCATGGGCCGCGTCGCGGTGGAGAAGAATCTCGACGCCTTCCTCTCGCTCGACCTGCCCGGCACCAAGGTCGTCGTCGGCGACGGCCCGCAGAAGGCGGCGCTGGAGAAGAAGTATCCGGACGCCGTGTTCCTCGGCGAGAAGAAGGGTGCGGATCTCACCGCGCATCTCGCCGCCGCGGACGTGTTCGTCTTCCCCAGCCTGACCGATACGTTCGGCGTGGTGCAGCTCGAGGCGCTCGCCTGCGGCACGCCGGTTGCGGCGTTTCCGGTGACGGGTCCGAAGGACGTCATCGCCGACCATCCGATCGGCGCGATCGATCACGATCTGCGTACCGCGTGCCTGCGCGCACTCACCATGTCGCGCGAGACCTGCCGCAACTTCGCGCTGGAGCGTTCCTGGGAGAACAGCGCGCGGCAGTTCGTCGGAAATCTCACCTCACTTCAGCCCAGCCGCGCCTTGCGTCCCACGCCTGTCATGGCGCGGCGGCCGGTGCGCAGCTGATCGAACCTTTGAACCACAGCGAGAACCTCATCGATGGCTAAGATCATGAACCTTGACGGCACCCAGCAGCTCGACCTCACCCGCGGCTCGGTCGAGCAGGCCTATGACCGCTGGGCGCCCGTCTACGATCTCGTGTTCGGCGGCGTGTTCGCCAAGGGCCGCGCGGCCGCGATCGCGGCCACCAACAAGATCGGTGGTCGCGTGCTCGAGGTCGGTGTTGGCACCGGCATCTCGCTGCCGCTCTACGCGCCGCACCTGCGCATCTTCGGCACCGACATTTCGGACGCGATGCTCGACAAGGCGCGCCAGCGCGTCACCGAAGGCAATCTCAAGAACGTCGAGGGCCTCGCGGTGATGGACGCCGAGAAGCTCGAATTCCCCGACAATTCCTTCGATGTCGTGATGGCGCAATATGTCGTCACCGCCGTGCCGAACCCGGAGAAGGCACTGGACGAATTCGCCCGCGTGCTGCGTCCGGGTGGCGAACTGATCATCCTCACCCGCGTCAGCGCGGATGCCGGCATGCGCCGCTTCATCGAGCAGAAGCTGCAGCCGGTGGTGCGTCCGCTCGGCTTCCGCACCGCCGAGTTCGCCTGGTCGCGCTACGCCAAATGGCTGGCCGGCGCCAACGGCATCGAACTCGCCGAGCGCCGCCTGATCCCGCCGCTCGGTCACTTCTCGCTGGTGCGCTTCCGCAAGGTCGACGTCGCCAAGGCGGCGTGAGCAGGGCGGACTGAGAGCGGCGGCGCCGTTCGCCGCTCACGCGTTCACGTGCGTCATCGCGCCGCTGCACATCGTCACATGACAAAATGATGATGTCACACGGCCTACATCGAATCCCTGTAAATCCTGAACCCGAAAGTATTTTGGGGGAGAGCATGATCAAGAATTATCTCGAGCAGCTGCGGATCCAGCGCTGGGACGACCATCGCTACTATCACCACAGCCGCATCAATCAGAGCCTGCACTTCGTCAGCGCGCTGAGCTTCCTCTTCGCTTATGTCTGGCTGTTCATCGACCCCGTGGTCTCGGCGCTGGTCGGCTGGCTGGTGTCGATGACCTCGCGCCAGGCCGGTCACTTCTTCTTCGAGCCGCACACCTACGACCACATCAACCAGGCGACGCACGAGTACAAGGAAGAGATCAAGGTCGGCTACAACCTTCAGCGCAAGGTGGTGCTGATGGCGATCTGGGCGCTCTCGCCGCTGGTGCTGTTCGTCGATCCGACCGTGTTCGGCCTGTTCACCCCCTGGGCCAGCGGGACCGACTTCATGCGGCAGACGGCCAAGATCTGGCTCTTCATCGGCGGCGGCGGCCTCCTGTTCCGCACTGTGCACCTGTTCTTCATCCGCGACGTCGAGACTGGCCTGGTCTGGATGACCAAGATCCTGACCGATCCGTTCCACGACCTGATGCTCTATCGCAGCGCGCCGCTCGCCTTGATGCGCGGCGAGCTGATGGACCCCGGCCTGCACCTCAATCCCGAGCACACGCTGGGCTTCATCGACGAGCCCGTGCTCGAAGAGCAGCACGCCTGAGCGCGCCGCGCACACCAAACGCTCCGATGTCTGATGGTTACGTCATGCCCGGCCTTGCGCCGGGCATCCACGTCTTGGGGGCTGCTTCGCTTATGCTGCCGAACGAGCTCGACCTGCATGGTTCGAGACGCCCGCTATCGCGGGCTCCTCACCATGAGGGTCAAGGATTTTCCCGCGAAGCCAGTCCTCATCCTGAGGAGCCCGCCAAAGGCGGGCGTCTCGAAGGATGGCCGCGAGCGAGCTCTTCGCCAAGCTCTTTCCATGAGCGATACGCTCGCCGCGCGCGAGGGGTGGGGGAGGGGAGAGCTGTGCCTGTGCTGGCCTCAGCGCCCGAAGCGCTTGGCCAGCATCTCTTTCAAAATCTGCCGCTTGATGGTCTTGTTGGTCAGCACGCCGTCGTGCCACCAGAAGCCGTCGGCCTGCATCTTTTCGGCCGCGCGGACGAAGCGTTCGGCGACCTCGGTGAAATCCGCGTCCGTGTAGTTCAGGCTGAAGATCAGCCGGCCGGTGCCGACCCAGCTCAGCGCCAGGCCCTCGGCGCGCAAATAGTATTGCAGCATCCAGTTGTAGCGGGACGGCGTGGTGTATTTCACCGTCCAGATCGACGAGAAGTTGGCGAACCGCACCGGCAGGTCTGCGTCCGTCATCATCTGGTTGAGCTTCGTCACGCGGCCGTTCCAGGTCTCCTCCAGCCCGTCATAGACGGCGCGGAAGTTGGGACTGGCGAGCCGGCTCAGGAACTCGTCCATCGCCGTCATGACATAGGGATGCGAGTTGAAGGTGCCGCGGGCGAAGCAGATGTCGGCGGGACGATCGTCGCGGAAGCGGCGCATCAATTCGCGCTTGCCGCAGACCACGCCGACCGGCAGGCCGCCGGCGAGACTTTTGCCGTAGGTCACCATGTCGGCCTTGACGCCAAAGTATTCCTGGGCGCCGCCGGCGGCGAGGCGGAAGCCGACGAAGACCTCGTCGAAGATCAGCACGATGCCGCGCTCGGTGCAGACCTCGCGCAGCTTCTTCAGCCACTCGGTGTAGGCCGGGCGATCGAAATTGCCGCCGCGCGAACTGTCGACCAGCGAGGAATCGCCGGGCGCATTGCCGTTCGGGTGCAGGCCCTGCAGCGGATTGACCAACACGCAGGCGATGTCCTTGCGGGTGCGCAGCACGTGCAGCGTCTTCTCCGACATCTCGGAGAGCGTGTAGGTCTCGTGCGCGGGAATCGGATTGCCGACACCAGGCTGCACGTCGCCCCACCAGCCGTGATAGGCGCCGGCGAAACGAACGAGATGGGTGCGCTTGGTGTGGTAGCGCGCCAGCCGCACCGCCTGCATCACGGCTTCGGTGCCGGACATGTGGAACGAAACCTCGTCGAGGCCGGAGATCTGGCAGAGCCGCTGCACGTTCTCGAGGATGACAGGGTGGTAGGGGCCGAGCACCGGGCCCAGCGCATGGGCGCGCTTCTCGGAGCCCTCGATGCACTCCTTGTAGAAGTCGTTGCCGAAGATGTTGACGCCGTAGGATCCCGTGAGGTCGTAGGAAGTGTTGCCGTCGACATCCGTGACGGTGACGCCGCGCGAGGACTCCATGAAGGTCGAGGTGCCCAGATGCTCGCGCACCAGGCGCGAGAACTGGAACGGCACGCGGTAGCTCTCGGTGAAGTTCAAATCGGAGATCGTCTCCGCCGCTTCCTTCGTCATCGCGCGGCCCTTCGGGTAGCGCTCGGCGTAAAGCCTGGCGAGACGGAAGAAGGCGTCCTTGCGCTGCTTCACCACGTTGTCGGGCGCGCCGTCGCAGCCGAAATATTTGTCGCCCTCGAATTCGTAGAACGGGAGCAGCTTTGCCACCCGCCGCGACATCTTGGAGTGTCCGGCGAGCGATCGGTGCTTGGCGCGGGACAGTTCGACCCGCGCCTTGATCTTCGGGAGGACGGCGGCAGCAGACGCTGCGGCGGCCACGGAAAATGAGAGAATCGGGAGTGTCGTTTCCATGACAACAAGCGCTAATACTGCGAGCTGACAGATTCATGACAGTCAAAGCCCTCATCGCCTCTTTCACCCAGCAGGAAGACCTGAACTTCCTGTTGACCAACCGCATCCCCCGCGCGGCCCTGACCCGCTTCATGGGCTGGTTCTCCAAGATCGAGAACCCGATCGTGCGGGACTTCTCGATCGCGCTGTGGAAGCTGTTCTCCGACCTCGACCTGTCGGAGGCGCGCAAGACCCACTTTCGGAGCCTGCACGACTGTTTCACGCGGGAGCTGAAGCCGGGCCTGCGGCCGTTCGACCAGGACCCCTCAGTCGTCGCCAGCCCTTCGGACGGCATCGTCGGCGCCCATGGCAAGATCGCCGACACCGAGCTATTCCAGGTCAAGGGCGCGCCCTATTCGCTGCTGGACCTGCTCGGCGATTCCGCGCTGGTCGAGCAGCACCGCAACGGAAGCTTCGTCACGCTGCGGCTGACCTCGAGCATGTATCACCGCTTCCATGCGCCCTATGACGCGCATATCGAACGCGTCACGCTGATCCATGGCGACGTCTGGAACGTCAACCCGATCGCGCTCAAGCGGGTCGAGCGTCTGTTCTGCAAGAACGAGCGCGCCGTGATCCGCACGCATCTTGCAACCGGAGAGGCGGTGACGCTGGTGCCGGTGGCCGCGATCCTGGTCGCGAGCATCCGCCTGCACTTCCTCGACATGGTGCTGAACGCGCAGACCCGCGGGCCGGTCAATTTTCCGTGCGATGTCAACGTGACCAAGGGCGAGGAGCTAGGCTGGTTCGAGCACGGCTCGACCATCATCATCCTCGCGCCCGGCGATTTTACCTTCTGCGACGGCATTGCCGAGGGCACGCGCATTCGCGCCGGCGAGGCGCTGCTCCGGAGAAAGTAGCCTTCAAACCGCCGTCCCCGCCGCCTATATCGTCCGCGGGGACGATTTGACGATAACGGATTTCGTGATGGCGCGAGCGCCGGTCGTGGCGGCGGGTGGTATTGTGTTGCGGCGTGGCTCGACGCCGCTGATCGCGATCGTGCGCCAGCGCAAACGCAATGAATGGGTCCTGCCCAAGGGCAAGCTCGACGACGGCGAGACGCCGAAAGAAGCCGCGCATCGCGAGGTGCTGGAAGAGACCGGCCACGACGTCGCCATCCACGAATTCCTGGGCACGCTCGTCTACCAGTCCGGTGGACGCTCGAAGGTCGTGCATTTCTGGCGGATGGAGGCCGACGGAGGTCCGGTCCGCAAGTTGATGAACGACATCAAGGCGGTCGACTGGCTGACGCTGGACGACGCGATCGCACGCCTGTCGCGCGAATACGAGCGTGCGTTCCTGACGCAGATCGGCCCGATCGCGCTCGCGGCGGCGGGGCTGGCACCTGCGGTCGTCGCCGAGCCCGCACCGGTCTCGGAGCAGATTCCGCCCGAGCCGAAATCGCCGCTGGCGGCCGACGATATCGATGCGGCCTTGCAGACATTGACGCCGGCCGAGGCGGCTTCGGTCGAAGAGCTGCAGCACGGCTTGCTGCAGAAGGTGAAGGCCTGGCTGCGCGGCGAGGCGTGAGATTGCACCGCGTCGCAATGACGGAGGAAGCAGCGGGGTGAGGTTGTATCCCTCCGCCCGTCGAACACTCGTAGGGTGGGCAAAGGCGCGCTTGCGCCGTGCCCACGTCTTCCAACAATTATGCAAGTCGTGGGCACGCTGCGCTTTGCCCACCCTACGATACGGCCCGTCGTCGCGATGACGGTGAGCCCTCTCCCCTTGCGGGTGAGGGGTGTCTCTCCGCGAATGAATCTCTTGATGCGCGTTCGCGGAGGCAACCGCTCATCCGGCGCCATAGCCGAAGCTTCGCTTCGGCGTTCTTAAGAACGGCGGCCGTAGGCCGCCTATGCCACCTTCTCCCGCAAGGGGAGAAGGAAGAAAATCACCGCCGTTCTTTCTCCTTCGGAGCCGGCTTGCGCGGGGCTGCGGGACGCTGCACGCCGGGAACGCGCTGCTGGAAGCCGCCGGGGCGCTGCACGCCCGGTTGCTGCGCTGCGGGCGGTTGCCCCGGCTGCAGGCCGGTGCGCGGCGGTTGCGGCGTTGCGCCCGGCTGTGGCGGCACGGTTGCTCCAGGCTGAACCTGTCCGCCGCGCTGCGGCTGGGCTTGTGGCGTGCCGTTCGGTGCCGCGTCCCGTCCGGTGCGCGGTGCACCGGGACGTGCGGCGCCTTGCTGCTGGCCGGGTTGCCGCTCGCCCTTCTGCTGCTGGCCACGCGGCTGCTGACCCTGGCCCGCCCGCTGGCCGCCCGGCTGAGCCGCGCCGCCTTGCTGTCCTTGTCCTTGCCGCTGCGGCGGCTGTGCGCCTTGCCGGCCCGGAGCACCCGGCTGCTGCTGGCCCGGACGGTTGTTCTGGCCCGGCTGGCCGTTCGGCCGCTGCTGTTGCTGGCCCGGCGCGGTCGTCGGCCGCAATTGCTGCTGCTGCGGCGGCTGGGCCGGCCGCGGAATGCGGCTGATCGCGGCCGGATTGGCGCGGCGGAAGTCGCGCTGCTCGGTGACGATCTGCCGGCCCGTGGTTTGCGCCAGATGAACCTGGCTGACGAAGCCGCGGTCGCGTGCGATCTGCTGCGGGGCAATCGTGATGGGCACGGCGGCAAATCGCATGACGCCGCCCGTGGCTGCGCCCGGGCGGATGGCAAAGCCGCTGGCGCCTTGCGTGAGCGCGCCGAGCCGCGCGCCGCTGCTGCGGTCGTTGACCTCGATGTGGCCGACGCGGCCGTCGGCGTCGGGATAGAGCTTGATGTTGACGTTGTTCGCAGTGCTGGCCGTCACGCCCTCGGGCACGTCGACGACGCCGGTGGTGCCGCGGATGCCGAGCGTCGCGGTCGGTGTTGCGATCTTCATGTCGCCGCTCTTCGCCACCGCCGCGGCGACGAAGGCAACCGTGCCCTTGCCGATGTCGAAGATCGCCGAGTTCTGCTTGCCGCCGTCCTCATAGACGTAATTGTCGATGGTGATCCTGGCGCTGGCGGAGAGGTTGAACGTAGTGGCGTCGTTGAAGGTGATGCCGAGCGAGGAGTTCGACGAGGTCTGCACGACGTCGTTGAGATAGATGTCGTCGCGCACGCGCAGCGGATAGGAGTTCTTGTCGCGGACCACGGTCGCGATCCCCGTCACTGTCGCGACGTTGCCGATCGGCTCGACCGCGGGCGCCTGCGCATCTGTCGCGGGCGCCGGTGATGCCGACGGCGTCGGCGAGGCGGATGGCGACGGCGCGGGTGCCGGCTGCGCCTGGGCAAGCTCGATGGTGTCGGATGCATGAGCCACGCTGCTGCCAGCCAGCGGCAAGGCCAGCAAGGCAAGCGCGAAGCCGAAGCGGCGCCAGGCTACCAATGAAGTCACGAGGATGTCCCGGTGAGAATGCGAGGCGGGTGTTTTTTGATTTCAGCCGGGGGTAGCTGAATGGCGGATGAACATGTGTCGCAGGGACGGGGTGAACGTTCAAGCGGCGCACGGCGCCCATGAATGTGGCTCGGTCCTCTCCCCAACGTCATGGCCGGGCTTGTCCCGGCCATCCACGTCTTGCTTTGCGCCACTAAGAACGTGGATGCCCGGGACAAGCCCGGGCATGACGGACAGTTGGGTATGTCTCGTGACTCGCTTCGGTGTCAGCTCACGCGCTTCCAGGTCTGGCCGCCGCAGAACATGCCGCCGAAGGCGCAGCCCTGCACACGCAGTGCGTTCGGGCCCTTCATCGCGATCGTCGAGTCGTAGTTGCGGCCGGAGTCGGGATCGTGGATGCGGCCGCTCCACTTCGCGCCGTCGGGCTTCATGTTGATCAGGATGCGCTCATTGGTCTTCTGGGCATAACCGCAGAGATTGGCGCCGCACTGCTCGACGCGGACATTGCCCTTGTTCTCTTCGGTCGCCCACACGCCGATCGGCGAGTTCGGCGCAGCCACTGGTGCGGCGGCGACCGGAGCCGGAGCGGGCACGTAGGCAGGAGCGGGCGCAGCCGCGACCGGAGCAGGAGGCGCAACCGGCGCGGCCTGCGTCGTCGTGTCGACGGACGGCGCGGCGGCAACGGTCGGCGCGGGCGCGGCGGGCGCAACAGCGGGGGCGGCCGGTGCGGTCGCCTGGACCGGCGCCTGCTGCACGGGCTGCTGCTGCACCGGAGCCGGTGCGGGCTGCGCGGTCGTGGCCGGAGCCGGCGTGGTGTCGACGTCATCGTCCTTGGAGCCGCCGAGGCCCTTCAGGTTGATGTTGTTCAGCTTGATCGGCTTGTCCGAGAGGCCCGGCGCGACGATGGTCACGCAGTTGAGCGAGGCGCAGTTGCGCGGCGTCTCGATGCGGATGTGCTGGCCCTCGATCTGGAACGAGATCGAGTTGCCGCCGGCATGGGCGGCCGCCGTCGAAGCCAGGAAGAGCGCGGTGGCGGCGATGGTGAGCTTGTTCATGACAGCCTCCGAAATTGTGCGGTCCCGTGATGGACTGAAGTCGCTGGTGGATGAAGCGTGGTTCGACCTTACGCCGTGCCGCTCCCGCCTTCCGTGACGGACGTCACAACGGCCGGCCGCCGCTTGGTGAGGCAGCGCACATTCGGCTGCTGTTTGCGCGACGTAACCTTGCCGCGACACGACGGGAGGCGCCGATGGCACGGCTTACGACTTCGCTTGGCATATTGATCGCCCTGATGGCGATGGCGCCTGCGGCCGAGGCCGGCTCCTATTCCTTCTCGATCGGCGGCCACCGGTTCCACGTCGAGGCGCCCAGGAATTGCCGGTCGAGTTCCTGTGTTTCGGTGTCCAGCCGCAGCCTTCGGCCGGCGGACAATGTCACCACGACATGGGCCGCGCCGCCTCCGCCGGCGCCGCTGGTCCAGGTGCAGCCGGTCGTTCCGCCCGCTCCGGTCCGGCCGCCGCAGCCGGCCGTGGCCGCGCCATCGCCGGCATCGACGGCGCCTCTCCTTGCCGCGACGACGTCGCAGCCCGTCGTGCCGTCGCCGGCGCCCAAACTTGAGACACCAAAAGCATTGAGTCCCAATCCGCCGCGGGTCGACCTGCAGCACGTGGATCCGCCGAAGACCGTCGCGCTCGATCCGCCGCGCGTAGCGCCGGTTGCCCCTCAACCCGAAACCGGGCAGGGCACGACGATCGCGCAGCGCGGTGACGAGGACGCATATTCCCCGCTCGGCGAATGGGAGAGCCGAGGTGCCAAGGGCACGGTTCGCATCGAGCGCTGCGGTTCGGCGCTGTGCGGCTTTGCGCTTACCGAGGCCGCCAACCGGGGCGAGAGCGTGCTCGTCAACATGAAGCCGAAGACGCACAATGTGTGGACCGGCAGCATCTACAGCCGCTCCAGCGGCAACACCTACTATGCGACGATGACGCTGAAGGGCTCGGGCAGGCTTTACGTCGAGGCCTGCGCTCTCGGCCGCTTCTGGTGCTCCGGCAACGACTGGACCCGCATCGAGGAGCCGGAGGACAAGGTGGTCTCGACGTCACGGCAGTGGAGCGCGCGGTCGTAGTTCTCTCTTACCCTCCCCTGGAGGGGGAGGGTGGAAGCGTCATCCCCTGTCCAATTTGTAACCGTCCTGCACCGAACCTGCTTCTGCCTTGCACGCGACCGATGGGCAAGGAGAGCCGGCATGAAACGCATCAGCCTCATCGCCGCGCTGCTGATCGGCAGCGCGATCCCTGTCCACGCCGACACCGACATCTGGATTAATGTGCTGAAGCAGCAGCGCGGCGACGATGTGCTGCATGTCGACAGCGCTTTCTGCGATGCTCAGGTTGGCGCACCGCAGAACGGCACGGCGACATCGGCACGCTACAAGCGCTGCATGCTGTCGCGCGGCTGGCGCTTCAGCCGCACGCGTCGCGAGAAGGACGATCGCTATCCCGATCCTGACAATCCCGGCATGATGTGCCGCGACTTCAAGATCGGCGGCATCACGGGTTCGGAATGCTCGAATTTCTGATGGGCACGCAGTGACACACAGCGGCTGCGCGATGCGCTCAGCCGGGCAAGCCCGCGGTGCCGTCTATGCAATCTCTAGATCATGCCGAGCACGATGGCGCCGACGAAGGCCATGGCGAGGTACGCGGTGACTACGCTCAGTCTCCCGGCGAAGGTCATGAGGTCGTTCCCTCCATGCGCGCCGCCCCGCGCGCATGGCTTATGGTTAACAGAAAGTCTCTCTTCGAAAAAGTCAGCCCTGCTGTCGCTCGTGTTTGTGCGCTGCCGGCGCGGCTCGGGCCGGTATGGTTAAAGAACACTGAAATCAACGTGTTGAAGAGTCTTTAAGTAAATTCACCGAACGTGCGTGCATGACGCGCGGAGTTCGTTTGTATCTCGTCGGCTCCATCGTCCTTGTTTCGCTAGCGGGTTGCGGACGCGGCTTCTTCCAGGCCGAACGTGAACCATGGCGGGCCGAGGCCGAAGCGGCGTGCCTGAAATCGGGCGCCGTCAAAGAGAGCGCGGACATCGTCCGCATCGATCCGATCTCGGGGCCCGGCATGTGCGGCGCCGAGTATCCGCTGAAGGTCGCCGCGCTCGGCGAGGCCTCCAGCACCTATGGTTTCGCCGACGAGGCGATCCGCCCGCCCGGCAGCATCGGCAACCAGCCGCGCTGGCCGGTGCAGCCGCAGTCGAACTATCAGCAAGGTCAGACTTATCCGGCATCGTCCTATCCGCAGCGATCGAACTATCCCGAGAGCGCGGTGCGCCAGCCGTCCGGCTATGGTGCGTCCTCCGGGCCGATGTCGCTGAACGCACCCGGCGTCGCGCCGCAGGAAGACGAGATCGATCTGCCGCCCGAGGGCACCGATGCCGCGGGTGCCGCGCGCTACATGAATGCACCGAGCTATCCCGCGCGATCGGCGGCGCCTTATTCGCAAGCACCCGCGCAGCAGCCGCTGCCGCGTCTCGGTCCGCCGCAGGGCAATCCCGTCGCCGCCGTCGGCCCCGTCACGATCAAGCCGACCGCGACGCTCGCCTGTCCGATCGTGTCCGAGCTCGACCGCTGGCTCGCCGACACCGTGCAGCCGTCGGCGATGCGCTGGTTCGGCGCCCGCGTCGCCGAGATCAAGCAGATCTCCGCCTATTCCTGCCGCGGCATGAACGGCAATCCGCACTCCCACATCTCCGAGCACGCCTTCGGCAATGCGCTCGACATCTCCGCCTTCGTGCTCGCCGACGGCCGCCGCGTCACCGTGAAGGACGGCTGGCGCGGCATGCCGGAAGAGCAGGGCTTTTTGCGCGACGTTCAGTCGGGCGCGTGCGCGCATTTCACCACGGTGCTGGCGCCGGGATCGAACGTCTATCACTACGATCACATCCACGTCGATCTGATGCGCCGCGCCAGCCGCCGCCTGATCTGCCAGCCCGCCGCCGTGTCGGGCGAAGAGGTTGCCGGGCGCGCGCAGCGGCGCAATCCCTATGCGAACTCGAAAGACCCTTACGTGACCGGCTCGCTCGGCGCGAGCAAGAGCACGACGCGCAAGCGCGAGGAAGACGAGTACGCCGACGATTAGCGCGTCGCGTCTCCTGTCGCCCGGATGAGCGCAGCGATACCCGGGGCAGTGCTCCCGCATGTCGCTGCGCTCATGCGGGCTACCGCCGCGTCACGAAAGCGCTTGAATCACCTCGAGGCCGGCTTCGCCGATGCCGGGATCAGCCCCATGCAGAGCTGCACCTCGCCCGGGACGTTGTAGGTGCGCATGATGTGGCGGCTGTCCCGCAGGCCGGACGCCTCGCGTTGCACCACGAACATCCAGAGTGCCTGGCCGGCTTCCAGCACCAGCTTGCGCCGCGCCGGCTGCATCGAGGCCGGCGTCCCCGTCGCCGCGTGAGCGGTGTCGAACTCGCGCAAGCGCGCGAGCGCCTCTTCGAGCGTGCGGCCCATCCGCCCGAGTGCGGAGGCCTGCTCCTGGACGATCTCGTAATGGAGGATATCGACAGGCGGGCGAAGATCACGGGACATGGCCCGAATATAGCCGCCGGACCGGCACGCGCAACGCGCGGCGCTACTTCGCCCGGTACGCCGCCAGGAACATCCGCGTGGCGCTGTCGACCACTTCGGTCATGCGCTCTTCCGACGGCGCGGGCGCGGCCTGGAAGACGAAGGGCAGGAACAGCGAGGCCTTGCACAGTTCCATGAACTGCGACGCCGCCAGGTCGCAATCGTCGATCCTGAGATCGCCGGAGGCGACGTGGATCCCGAGATAATCGGAGAGGCGGTTGATGGTCTTGTCCAGCACCCGCGCATAATAGCGGCGGCCGACATCGGGCATGCGCTCGGCGATCGCCATCACGGTACGGATCGCCGATCCGCCGCCGGGCCGGCAGAGCAGGTGGATATAGGCCTGGCCGAAATCCTTCAGCGTGGTCTCGGCATCGCGCGCGGGATCGAAATTGAACACGACCTGGCCGTGCTGGAGCGCCTCCTGCTCGAGGATCGCTTCGAACAGCGCGCATTTGTCGGCGAAGTAGACGTAGAGCGTGCCCTTGGACACCTGCGCGGAGCGGGCGATCTCGCCCATGCTGGCGCCGTCAAAGCCGAGATCCATGAACACCTTGCGGGCGCCGTCGAGGATCTGGCGGCGCTTGGAGCTGTCCTCCTCCTGGATGACGTGCGGATGTTCGCGCTCAGCTACAACCATTGGTTCAGGGTCTCGGCAGGTTTTTGGGTCGGGGCTCGGACGATGAAACCTGAATAAAGGATTCGGGTCCCTAGGGTCGCCTGGGAACATTATGTATATTGACCGAACCGTTCGGTCAATGATATTTGGGATGAGCGAGAGGACCCGGCCGCAGGACGGCCGCCCTTGATCGTGCTTTTTTTGGGGAGGCCTTTATGGCCGTATCGAGAGACCAGGCGGCGCGCGTCATTCGCCAGGACACGGTGGAGACGGCATCGGCGAACGATGGGGCCGCGCCCGAGTCATCGGCGGTCCTTGCCGAGCAGCTGCGCTCGCACGTGGCCGAGGAAACCAAGCGCCGCAGCGAGGCCCCGGAGAAGCCCGTGACCGACAAGCCGGCCGCTGCGCCGGACGCGCCCGCCGCCGGCGCGCCGAAATCCGGCAAGCGCAAATTCGTCCTGATGGGCGTCGGTCTCGTGCTGGCGCTCGCGGCCGCGGGCTATGCCGGCTATTACACGCTGGTCGGCCGCTTCTACATCTCGACCGACGACGCTTATGTCCGCGCCAACAACACCATGCTCGGCGCGCGCGTTGCCGGCCACATCTCCTCGATCCTTGCCGGCGACAACACCATTGTGCGCGCCGGCGACATCATCCTCCGCATCGACGACGGCGACTACAAGATCGCGGTCGACGCCGCGGCGACCAAGATCGCAACCCAGCAGGCGACCATCGACCGCATCGGCCGCCAGGTCGCCGCGCTCGACAGCCAGGTCGCGCAGGCCAAGGCGCAGCTCGTCTCCGCCGAAGCCGGCCTCAAGCGCGCCGATCTCGACTATGAGCGCCAGCAGGCGCTGAGCAGCAAGGGCTTTGCCTCGCGCGCCACCTTCGAGAGTTCGGAAGCCGGGCGCGACCAGGGCGCCGCTGCCGTGAAGGCCGCGCAGGCCGCCTACGACGTCGCGGTCAGCAATGTGGATGTCGCCAAGGCGCAGCAGGCCGAAGCGCAGGCGCAGCTCGCCGAGCTCAAGACCGCGCTCGCCAAGGCCGAACGCGATCTCGCCTTCACCGCGGTGCGCGCGCCGGTCAACGGCACGTTCTCCAACCGCCTGGTCAATGCCGGCGATTTCGTCGCGGTCGGTCAGCGCCTCGGCAATGTCGTGCCGCTCGACGACGTCTTCATCGACGCCAATTTCAAGGAAACCCAGCTCAAGCGCATCCGTCCCGGCCAGCCGGTGACGATCAAGGTCGACGCCTACGGCATGCGCAAGTTCTCCGGCGTGGTCGACAGCATCGCGGCGGGCGCGGGCTCGGTGTTCACGCTGCTGCCGCCCGACAACGCCACCGGCAACTTCACCAAGATCGTGCAGCGCGTGCCGGTCCGCATCCGCGTGCCGAAGTCGGTCGCGAAGCAGAACCTGCTCCGCGCCGGCATGTCGGTCTACGCCACGGTCGACACCAACAAGGGCGCGGCCGACGCCGACAGCGAGGTCGATCTCGACGATCCCACCGCGATCCATCCGCAGTAAGCACGCATCGGGCACTGCGAGGTCGGGCCATGGCCAACGCAACGACTGCTTCACCCGCCATGATGGCGGACCCCGCTTCGGAGCGCATCGCGCCGAAGCGGTTGTTCGCGTTCATCATCATGGTGTTCGGGATGTTCATGTCGATCCTGGACATCCAGATCGTCTCGGCGTCCCTCAGCGAGATCCAGGCCGGCCTGTCGGCAAGCTCCAGCGAAGTCGCCTGGGTCCAGACCGCGTACCTGATCGCCGAGGTGATCGCGATCCCGCTGTCGGGCTTCCTGTCGCGCGCCTTCGGTACACGGCTGCTGTTTGCGATCTCCGCGGCCGGCTTCACCGCATCGAGCCTGCTCTGCGGCTTCGCCACCACCATCGAGGAGATGATCCTGTGGCGCGCGCTGCAGGGCTTTCTCGGCGCCGGCATGATCCCGACCGTGTTCGCCTCGGCCTACACCGTGTTTCCGCGCACGAAATTTCACATCGTCGGCCCCATCATTGGCCTCGTCGCGACGCTGGCCCCGACCATCGGCCCGACCGTCGGCGGCTACATCACCGATCTGATGTCGTGGAACTGGCTGTTCTTCATCAACGTCGTGCCCGGCATCGGCATCACCGTCGGCGTGCTGGCGCTGGTCGATTTCGACGAGCCGCATTTCGAGCTGCTCGACCGCTTCGACTGGTGGGGCCTGCTGTTCATGGCCGGCTTCCTCGGCACGCTGGAATATGTGCTTGAGGAGGGGCCTCAGCACGAATGGATGCAGGACACTTCGGTGGCGATCTGCGCCTGGATCTGCGCGATCTCGGCGATCGCCTTCTTCTGGCGCGTCTTCACGGCGGCCGAGCCGATCGTGAACTTGCGCACCTTCTCCAACCGCAACTTCGCCATTGGCTGCCTGCTGCAATTCTGCATCGGCATCGGCCTCTATGGCCTGACCTACATCTATCCGCGCTATCTCGCCGAGGTGCGCGGCTACAGTGCTCTGATGATCGGCGAGACGATGTTCGTCTCGGGCATCACCATGTTCCTGGTCGCGCCGCTGGTCGGCCGGCTCATGGTCAAGGTCGACATGCGCTACATGATCGCCTTCGGCCTCGTCGTGTTCGCGATCGGCTCCTACCAGATGACCTGGATGACGCGCGACTACGATTTCGTCGAGCTGCTGGTGCCGCAGATCCTGCGCGGCATCGGCATGATGTTCGCGATGGTGCCGACCAACAACATCGCGCTCGGCACGCTGGCCCCCGAGAGGGTGAAGAACGCGAGCGGCCTGTTCAACCTGATGCGCAATCTCGGCGGCGCCGTCGGCCTTGCCGTCATCAACACCGTGCTCAACGACCGCACCGATCTGCACATCACGCGCCTGCAGGAACGCGTGACCTGGGGCAATGCCACCGCGACCGAAACGCTGACCATGCTCCAGCAGAAATTCCAGGGGCTCGGCGATTCCACGCTGATGGCGATGAAGCAGCTCAGCCAGATCGTGCACCGCCAGGCCGTGGTGATGAGCTTTGGCGATGCCTTCTTCGTGCTGACGGTGTTCTATCTCGGCCTCAGCCTGCTGGTGACGCTGCTGAACAAGCCGGCCGCGATGACCGGCGGCGGCGACGCGCATTGACGCAGCAATAGTCTCGGTGTCATCGCCCGCCTTGTGCGCTGTTGCGCACTGGGGCGGGCGATCCAGTATTCCAGAGGCCGATGTTGGAGAGCTCGCTCTCACCACATCCGCCGCGGCGTACTGGATTCCCCGCCTTCTCGGGGAATGATGGCGGAGTGTGAGGTGCCACCCCCGAACCAAATTGCAACACTCATCCGTGATCTCGCGGAAGTCCCGTTGCAAAGCGGAAACGACACATCTATAAATCGCGCCTCATTTCATCGAACCGGGGAGAGATTTGCATGATTTCGTCGCAGTCGCAGATCGTACGCCCGCGCTCGATGCTCACCTGGCTCGGTATGTACGCGGCCTGCTAGAGGCCTCTTCCGCCAGCTTCGATTGGGTTTTGTCTCCCGATCGCTCCGCTTCCCAAGTCTAAATCAGTCTCAAGTGACGCCGTCCTGGCCCCTCGCGGCCGATTCGCGTCCATCGATGGAGCCGGCTCGCGCAAAGCGGCCGGACGATGCCATGACCGCTCTGTCAAAGAAGCCCGCGGCGATCCGCGTGGTGCTGCCCTTCGTGTTCCGGCACTGGTTGAAGCAGCCGGGGCGGACGCTCGCCATCGTCACCGGCCTGCTGGGGGCGACCGCCGCCGACCTGTTCATGCCGGTATTCTCGGGCCAGCTCGTCGATGCGCTGACGCGCGGGCCCTCAGATCCCGATGCGCGCCACGCCGCATTGGTCGCGTTCGGCGCCATCGTGGCGCTTGGCGCGGCCTCGATGGTGCTGCGGCTTGCCGGCCTGCAGGCGATCGTGCCGTTTACGCTGAAGCTGATGTCCGAGATCGCGCAGGATGCCTTCACGCGCGTGCAGCGCTTCTCGACCGACTGGCACGCCAATTCCTTTGCCGGCTCGACCGTGCGCAAGATCACGCGCGGCATGTGGGCGCTCGACCTGCTCAACGACACCATCCTGCTGGCGTTGCTGCCGTCGCTGGTCGTGCTGATCGGCTCGATGATCCTGCTCGGCGTGCACTGGGCCTCGCTCGGCGCGGTGATCGCGCTCGGCGCGCTCGCCTATGTCACGATGACGGTGCTGTTCTCGACGCGCTACATCGCGCCGGCCGCCCGCGTCTCCAACGCCTGGGACACCAAGGTCGGCGGCACGCTGGCGGATTCGCTGACCTGCAATGCGGTAGTGAAATCCTTTGGCGCCGAGCTGCGCGAGGATGCGCGGCTCGGCCGCGTCATCAACCGCTGGCGCACGCGCGTGCGTCGCACCTGGTTCCGCTACAACTACACGGCCATGGCGCAGCTCTCGCTGCTGCTGTGCCTGCGCGCGTCGGTGATCGGCGGCTCGGTGCTGCTGTGGATGTACGGGCACGCCTCGCCCGGCGACGTCACCTATGTGCTGACGAGCTACTACGTCATCCACGCCTATTTGCGCGACGTCGGCATGCACATCAACAACCTTCAGCGCTCGGTCAACGACATGGAGGAACTGGTGGCGATCCATGACGAGCCGATCGGGATTGCGGACACCGCGGGTGCGCGGCCGATCGCGATCGAGGGCGGCGAGATCGTGTTCGACGACGTCACGTTCCACTATGGCGGCCATCGCGCGCCGCTATACGACGGCCTGTCGGTCAGGATCCGCGCCGGCGAACGCGTCGGCCTCGTCGGCCGCTCCGGCTCCGGCAAGACCACGTTCGTCAAGCTGGTGCAGCGGCTCTACGACGTCACGGATGGTCGCGTGCTGATCGACGGGCAGGACATCGCGCAGGCGACGCAGCAATCGCTGCGCAGCCAGATCGCGATCGTGCAGCAGGAGCCGATCCTGTTCCACCGCACGCTCGCCGAGAACATCGCCTATGGCAGGCCCGGCGCCAGTCTCGATGCGATCGAGCAGGCCGCGCGGCTGGCGAATGCGCACGACTTCATCCTGCGCCTGCCGAAGGGCTACGGCACGCTGGTCGGCGAGCGCGGCGTCAAGCTGTCGGGCGGTGAGCGGCAGCGCGTGGCGCTGGCGCGCGCGTTCCTGGCGGATGCGCCGGTGCTGATCCTGGACGAGGCGACGTCGAGCCTCGATTCGGAATCGGAGGCGCTGATCCAGCAGGCGATGGAACGCCTGATGAAGGGGCGCACCTCGATCGTGATCGCGCACCGGCTGTCGACGGTGAGGAGCCTCGACCGGATCCTGGTGTTCGACCGCGGCGAGATCGTCGAGCAAGGCACGCATGCTCTGCTCGCGGGCAAGCCGGGCGGCATCTATCGCGGCCTGTTCGAGCGCCAGGTGGTGGAGCTCGGGCGGATCGCGGCAGCGGAGTGAGAGGCGATATGGTTGACGTGGCCAGGCCAACACGACGGCATCTCAACGCCGATCAGAAGCGTGCGTTGGAAGCTGCGGTCGTGTGCGTGTTCACGCAGCAATATGGCCGCAAGGCCCAACGCGGCGTCGAGCCGAACGACCGCCGTTACAGTCGCGAGATGGAGAGAAAGCTCAAGCAGTTGAAGCCGGAACGGCTCGATTTGCTGATGCGGGATGACGAAGACTAGGCAGCGGTTACAGGGCAGTTGTGGCGCCTGGCTGACGGGCAAATGCCCTGACAGCCACGTCGCCAAGGATGGAATGACATGAAAGACCTGACACACGGCTCTATCGCGAGACACATCCTGGCCATGGCACCGCCGATCATGGTCGGGATGATCTCGATCATGGTCTGCCAGCTGGTCGATCTGTACTTCGTGTCGGGTCTCGGCGATGCCGCGGTGGCGGGCGTCGCGGCGGCCGGCAATGCCGGCTTCCTCATCAACGCGCTGATGCAGGTGCTCGGCGTCGGCACGGTGGCGCTGATCGCGCATGCCGTGGGACGCAAGGACCGGGGCGATGCGAACCTGATCTTCAACCAGGCGATTGCGCTGTCGGTGCTGCTCGGCTTGCTGACGCTGGCGATGGGCGCGACGCTGTCGCGACCCTACATGCATTCGGTCGCGGCGGACCAGGCCACGGTCGAGGCGGGGACCATCTACCTGTTGTGGTTCATGCCCGCGCTGGCGCTGCAATTCGCGACGCAGGTGATCGGGTCCGCGCTGCGCGCGACCGGCATCGTACGCCCCGTGATGCTGGTGCAGACGCTCGCGGTCGCGATCAACATCGCACTGGCGCCGGTGCTGATCTCGGGCTGGGGCACGGGCTATGCGCTCGGCGTCGCCGGCGCGGGACTGGCGAGCTCGATCGCGGTCGCCATCGGCGTTCTGATATTGCTGGCCTATTTCCGCAAGGTGGAGCGCTACGTCGCCTTCAATGCGGCGCAATGGCGTCCGCAGCCGCGTCATCTGAAGCGCATCCTCGATGTCGGCCTGCCCGCCGGCGGCGAGTTCGCGATGATGTTCATCTTCATGGCCGTGGTCTATTACGTGCTGCGCGACTTCGGCGCGGCGGCGCAGGCGGGATTCGGAATCGGCCAGCGGGTGCTCGGCCTGATCCATATGCCGGCGCTGGCGGTTGCGCTGGCGGCCGGGCCGATCGCCGGCCAGAATTTCGGCGCCGGCAACGGCGCGCGCGTGCGGGACACGTTTGTCAAATCGGCGCTGATCGTGACCATCGTGATGCTCGGCTTCATGGCCCTCGCGCAGTTGAAGCCGGATCTGCTGCTCGGCGGATTCTCCAACGACCAGGAGACGATGGAGATCGCCCACCTGTTCCTGCGGATCATCTCGTTCAACATGGTGGCGCAGGGGCTGATCTTCACCTGCTCGAGCATGTTCCAGGGCCTCGGCAACACCAGGCCGGTGCTGCTGAGCTCGGCGACGCGCGTGTTCACTTATTCGCTGCCGGCGATCCTGCTCTCGACCCGTCCGGGTTTCCGGATCGAGTATGTCTGGTACCTGTCGGTCGCGGCGACCACGTTCCAGGCCGCCTTGAGCGTGTGGCTGCTGCGCCGCGAGTTCAGGAAACGGCTGCCGACGGTCCCGCGGCACGAGGCGGCGGAGCCGGTGGAAGCCGAGCCCGTTACGCCGCCTGCGCGCGCGTCGGCGTAGCTAGGCTCGCCTCCGTCCCACGGCTCTTGCCTTTGCCGTGGGGCTATAGCGCGCCGATGCTATTCCAGACGAGTGTGAGACCCGACAGAAACAGCAGGCCTAGTACGACATCGCCGAAATGCTTGTCATTCAGCACGTGATAGACGCGTGCGCCGGCCCAGGCGCCGATGAGCGTGCCGGGAAAGGCGACGGCTGCCAGCCAGACCACCTTGAATGCGACGAGGCCGGATGCCGTCTGCAGCACCAATGCGGTGGCGAGCACCGTGAAATTGAAGAGCTGGAAGATGCCGCGCCGCTCATGCTTGTTCCAGCCGCGGATGTTGGCCCAGAGGATCGGCAGCGGGCCGGACAATCCGGCGAGCCCGCCCAGGATGCCGCCGGCAAAACCGATCGCGCCGTCGGCGATCCGGCCGCCGAACGTGATGGCGAACGGCCTCTTGTTCAGATAGAGCGCCGTCGAGAAGATCAGCAGCAGCACGCCGACGCTCAGCTTGAACACTTTTGGATCGGCGGAGGCGACCATCATGGTGCCGAGCGGCACGCCGATCAACCCTCCGATCAGGAACGGCCACACCAGCGAGAGATCAAAGCTCTTCCACATCGACGGCAGCGTCGAGGTCTGCGCGATCACCGAGCAGATCAACACCAGCGGTACCGCGAGCGAGGGCGGCAGCACATAGAGCCATATCCCGAGCGCCATCAGCGCGGTGCCGAACCCCGCCAGTCCCGAGACGAAGCCGCCGGCCAATGCGCCGAACAGCAGCAGCGCGTAAGTGAGCGTTTCCAACGAATTATTCCTGCCGCAATGGGCGATCCCGAACTGTTGATCGCCATTGCCCGCATAGCACGCCTTCGGCCATGCAGGTCAATTTCCAAACCGCACGCAAGCGTGATCCCTCGGGGCGCCCGGGGACGAGCGTTCGTGGAAGGCGCCCCTACATGATGGTCGTACTTCAATCTGGGGGCCCGCCCGACGCCGATATGCGCCCTGAATGGCCTGTTCCCCGAACGAGATGGAAAATGACCATGACCCGCATGAATATTGCCGTTGCGGCCGCGCTGCTGTCCGCCGCCGCCCTGACGCCGACATTGGCGCAGGCGCAGTTTTCCGAGCCTGCGGCCTATCAGGCCGCGCATCCCGATCGCGACGTGCTCAATGGCGGCCAGCTCACGCCCGCGGGGCGCGCAGCCCGCGGCGAGGCAGTGGTCCCGAGCGAGGCCTATGCGGCTTATCCTGCGGCGGTTGCGCCGGCCGTTCGCCCGCGCCACCGCCGTCATCATCAATATCAATAAGTGTCTAGACGATCTGCCTGCTATCGGCGGGCTTGTGGAGTGCGCCGACGAGGATGCGCAGCGCCTCCGTCAACTCGGCCCTGTTGCGCGCTGCGCCCAGCGACACCCGCGCCGCGTGCGGCGGTGTTCCGTCCACGGTGAAGGCGTCGCCGGCGACCACGGCGAGACCGTTCCGCAGCAGATGGGCCGCGACGTCGGGGCGACCTTCGGGTAGCCGCAGCCAGAGATGATGGGCGGCGGGCTTGGCCAGGAACTGAAACCCTTTCAGCGCGCGTTGCGCGAGCTGCTGGCGGCCAACCGCCTCGTTGCGAATGGCGGTGATGATCCGGTCGGCAACGCCGCTCTCGATCCAATGCGTCGCCAGCGCGACCATGAGCGGCGCCGGCATCTGCACCGTCGCTTGCAGGGACGTGCGCATCTCCTGTTGTGCCGCGTTGTCGGGCGTCACGAGATAAGCGACGCGCAGTGCGGGCGCGATGCACTTCGACAGCGTGGTCGCCAGATATGTCCGTTCCGGGATGAGGTTGGCGATCGGCGAGGCCGCGCGGTCGAGCAGCCCGTAGGCGTCGTCTTCGATCAGCATCGTATCGGCGTCGCGGACAATGCTGGCGATCGCGCTGCGCCGCTCGGGAGAGAGTGTCGCCGTGGTCGGATTGTGCAGCGTCGGAATGAGATAGACCGCCTTCGGCTTGTGGGTGCGGCAGGCCTTTGCCAGCGCATCGGGCAGGATGCCGCCGTCGTCCATGGCGACACTGATGAGCTTGACGCCGAGCTGCGCCGCGGCTGCCTTGATGCCGGGGAAGGTGAGGGCTTCGGTCAGCACGACATCGCCGGGCCGCGCAAGGTGCGCGAGCAGGTTGAACAGGATCGTCTGCGCGCCCGGGAAGATCACGAGCCTGTCGGCATGCGCATGCGGCACGCGCGACCGCATCCAGCGCGCCGCGACTTCGCGCTCATGCACGCTGCCGCCGGGAGGCTGGTAGTTCAGGAACGCGGTCAGGCCCGATTGGGCGCGGAGGACTTCCATCCCGGCGATGATGCGCTCGTCGAGCTGTGCTTCGAGCGGATGTGGCGGCACGTTCATCGACAGGTCGATCGCGACGGGATGCGGCAGATCGACCGCGCGGCGTGCGCTGGTCTCCGACACGAACGATCCCTGGCCGACGCGCGCTTCCATGATGCCGCGCCGCCGCGCCTCGGTGTAGGCGCGCGTCACGGTGGTGAGGTCGATGCCGAGCGCCTTTGCCAGCGCGCGCTGGGTCGGCAATTGCTGTCCGCGCACCAGGCGGCCGGCGGCGATGTCGGCCTCCATGGCCTCGACGATGCGCTGGTAGCGTGGCCCTGATAGCTCCGAGATTGTAGGAGTCCAATCCATGCAATTTAGGCCCATATCCTTTGAATGTATGGATGCAAGATAATATTGTATGGATCAGCAAAACGGAAGAGGTGTCGTCATGACGACCGGTTCAGTTTCTCTGGGAAAGGCGATGTGGCGCGGATTTCGCGGCAAGTGTCCGAACTGCGGCGAAGGACATATGTTCGGGCGCTTCCTGAAGGTCGCCGACGCTTGCGATCATTGCGGCGAGGAGCTGTTCCATCAGCGCGCCGACGATTTCCCCGCCTATCTGGTGATGGTCGTGGTCGGTCATATCGTGGTGCCGGCGATCCTCGCCATCGAGACTGCCTACGCGCCGCCGGTCTGGCTGCAATTGGCTGTGTGGCTGCCGGTGACGCTGTTCGCCTCGCTTGCGCTGTTGCAACCGACCAAGGGCGCCATCGTCGGCCTGCAATGGCAGCTCGGCATGCACGGCTTCGAGGCGAGCAAGCTGCGGCGCGAAGCCGGTGCGCTCGTCCTCGCAAAAGCGAACACGCGGACCGCCTGAAGCGGCCATAGCGTTTACATCGCGCGCGGCCGGCCGCTACACTCCATCGCACAAGCAAGAACGATGGAAATGCCGATGGCCGTGCGCGCGAAGACCTTCCTGCTCTGTCATGGCGCCTGGTCCGGCGGATGGGCCTGGAAGAAGATGCATCCCTTGATGGCGCAGGCCGGCCACCGCCTGGTGGCGCCGACCTACACCGGCCTCGGCGAGCGCGCGCATCTCGCAAGTCCCGCGATCGACCTCGATACGCATATCCAGGACATTCTCAACGTCATCGCCTTCGAGGACCTCCGCGATATCGTGCTGCTCGGCCACAGCTATGGCGGCATGGTCGCGACCGGGGTTGCCGACCGCGCCGGCGAGCGGGTGAGGCAGCTGATCTATCTCGACGCCTTCGTGCCGCGCGACGGCCAGTCGCTGTTCGACCTCAACGAAGCCGGCCGCGAGCCGATGCGCAAGGCCGCAAGCGCCGGCGACGGCTATCGCATCCCGCCGAACCCGCCGCCGCCGGATACGCCGCAGGCCGATCTCGACTGGCTCAATGCGCGCCGCGTCAATATGCCGGTCAAGTGCTTCGAGACGAGATTGAAGCTCGCGCATGGCGAGCCGGCGATGCCGCGGAGCTACATCTATTGCACGCGCATTCCGCCCGGCGACGTGTTCGGGCAGTTCGCGTTGCGCACGAAGAACGAGGAGGGATGGCGCTATGTCGAGCTCGACGCGAGCCATGCGCCGAATGTCACCGCGCCGGAGGCGTTGATGGGTGTGTTGAACGAGATCGTCGCGTAAAGCAGCCCCAAATGGTGAGGGGTCCGATGCGCTAGCATCGAACCCCTCGTTGCAAGATATCAGCCGGCCTGTAAGCCGGGTTCTGTAGGGCACCGCCTGCTTGCGCAAGCGATACGTGACGGCCATTCCTCTGGGACCATGTTTGCAAATGGCCTCGAGCAACCTACCCGGACGGCGGGCCTGACATCGCCCCGCGGCGTTATCGCTTGCGCGAACAGCCCGCTACGCCGTCCCTATTCGGTTTTGCTCCCGGTGGGGTTTACCATGCCGGCTCCGTTGCCGGACCCGCGGTGCGCTCTTACCGCACCTTTTCACCCTTACCCCGCGAAGCCCGAAGGCGAAGCGGGGCGGTTCGTTCTCTGTGGCACTTTCCCTGGGGTCACCCCCGCCGGACGTTATCCGGCACCGCATGTCAAGGGAGCCCGGACTTTCCTCCCCGGCGGCCTTTCGGCACCTGCCGGAGCGGCCGTCCGGCCGACTGACGGGGTTACGCATGGAGCATTTGTGACGGTTCCGTCAAGCCGGGATCGCCTGCACGCCCGCTTCGAAATAAATTATCCTGAAGATGTCGTTTGGAACGTGGCCCGTTCGACTGGATGTCGGCGAGGTAGCCGAACAACAGGAGTGAAGCGATGCAATATCTGCTGATGATCTACCAGAACGAGGCCGAGTACGCGAAGATCGACACGGGGACGACCCAGAAGATGTCGGCGGAATATGAAGCCTTTACGCAATCCATCATCCGCAACGGCAATTTCAAGGCCGGTGACCGGCTCCGCCCGACCACGACCGCGACCACGGTGCGCGTGCGCGATGGCAAGACGCTGACGACCGACGGTCCGTTCGCGGAAACGCGCGAGCAGCTCGGTGGCTACTATCTGATCGAAGCCAGGGATCTCGACGCCGCGATCGAGATTGCCGCGCGAATTCCGAGCGCCCGCGTCGGGTCGATCGAGGTGCGGCCGATCTGGGTCTACGACAAATGATGGCCAGCCTGCGCACCGACGCATGACTCCAAACGAGATCGACAAGATTTTCCGCGACGAGGCGGGGCGGGCGCTGGCCACGCTGATCCGCCTCGTCGGCGATTTCGATCTCGCCGAGGATGCGCTGCAGGACGCCTTTGCGGTGGCGCTCGAGCGCTGGCAGGTCTGCGAGCGACCCGACAATCCGCGCGCCTGGCTGGTCAACGTCGCCAAGCACAAGGCGATCGACCGCGTCAGGCGCCAGGCCGTCTTCCGCGGCAAGCAGCAGGCGCTGGTGCATGAGCTCGAGCTGAACGCGCAAGTCGCCGACGAGCCGCCGGCGATGCTCGACGACGACATGCTGCGGCTGATCTTCACCTGCTGCCATCCCGCCTTCGCAGCCGAGGTCCAGGTCGCGCTGACGCTGCGCACCGTCTGCGGGCTCTCCACCGCCCAGGTCGCGCGCGCCTTCCTCGTCAGCGAGGAGGCGATGGCGCAGCGCCTCGTCCGCGCCAAGCAGAAGATCCGGCTGGCCGGCATCCCCTATGAGGTGCCGGAGCGCGACGCGCTGGCGCCGCGGCTCGATGGCGTGCTCGCCGTGATCTATCTCGTCTTCACCGAAGGCTATGTCGCAACCTCGGGCGCGGATTTGATGCGGCCCGATCTTGCGGTCGAGGCCATCCGGCTCGGCCGCCTGCTCGACGCCCTGATGCCCGGTCGCAGCGGCATCGAGGGCCTGCTCGCCCTGATGCTGCTGCACGATGCGCGGCGCGCCGGGCGGGAGACAGCGGCCGGCGACATCGTGCTGCTGGAAGAGCAGGACCGCGCGCTGTGGGATCGCGCGCAGATCGAGGCGGGCCTGCGTCTGGTGGACGATGCCTTGCGCATGCCCGGGCGGCCGCAGGCCTATGCGGTGCAGGCCGCGATCGCCGCGCTGCATGCGCGGGCGCCGAGCTTCGAGGCGACCGACTGGCCGCAGATCGCCGGGCTCTACGAGGTGCTGCTGCGTCTCAACCCGTCGCCGGTGATCGAGCTCAATCATGCCGCGGCAGTGTCGATGGTCGACGGCCCCGCGCGCGCGCTCGACCTCGTCGATGCGATCACCGCGCGCGGCGGGCTCGATGGCTACGAGCTGCTGCCCGCGGTGCGCGCGGATCTGTTGCGGCGGCTGGGCCGAAAGGAGGAGGCGCGCGCGGCCTATCGTGCGGCGACGGAGACGACGCAGCTCGAGCCGTTGCGGCGGCTCTATGCGCGGCGGATGAGGGAGATGGGCTAGATGCCGAGCGCGCTTTGGTACGCGAACAGGGCGGGCGCGCCGCCCGTGTGCAGGAAAATGACGTCCTCGTCGTTGCGCCAACGCCCCTGGCGGATCATCGCGATCAGGCCCGCCAGCCCTTTGCCCGAATAGACGGGGTCAAGCACGAGCGCCTCGGATTGTCCCGCCAGCCGGATGGCCTCTATCGTGGCCTCGTGCGGTACCCCATAGGCTGGTCCGGCATGGCCGGCGACCACTTCCACGATGGCATCGTCGAAGCCGACGCCGAGCAGGTCCGCCGCCTGTCGCGCAAGGGCGACCACGTCGGAGCGAACCCGCGCGGGCTCCGCATCGATGTCGATCCCGACGATGCGCGTGTCCGGCATGGCTGCGGCCGCGCCGACGACGAGACCGGCCTGCGTGCCGGCACTTCCGGTGCAATGCACGATCGCGGCCGGCTTGAACCCCGACCGCGCCGCCTGCTGCTCGATTTCGCAGATCGTCGTGGCGTAAGCGACTGCTCCGAGTGCGTTCGAAACGCCGTAAGGCACGAAATACGGCTTGCGCCCTTGCGCCCGCAGATCGTCGACGAGCGCGCGGATGGCGGCATTGCGATCGCCGGTCCAGGGCACGTCATGCAGTTGCGCGCCGAACAGCCGATTGAGAAAGGCATTGCCCGAGGTCTCGTATTCCGGCGTCGGCGGCGCAAGCCGGCCGTGATAGACGGCCAGATGACAGGGCAGGCCAAGCTTGGCGGCAACCGCCGCGACCTGCCGCTGGCTGTTCGATTGCACGACGCCGCCCGAGACGATCGTGTCGGCGCCGTTTGAGACGGCATCGTGCAGGACGTAGTCGAGCTTGCGCAGCTTGTTGCCGCCGAAGCCGAGCCCGGTCGCGTCGTCGCGCTTGATCCACAGCCGCGGCCCGCAGAGATGGGCCGTCAGCCGCTTCATCGGTTCGAGCGGCGTGGGAAGATCGGCGAGGCCCAGGCGCGGAAAGGCGGCGAGGCGGTCAATCAGCAGCTTGCGATCAATCTGCATCGTGTCGTTCGTCCTGCATCCCGCCGATCGTCGGACAATAGCCCGGCGCCGGGAGTTGCAGCGACGATCGATCGATCACTTTCGAGCGAACTGCGGAAATGGAATTCTTGTCGCGACGAAGCGCAAGAGCCTCACTTCGACGCGACCGCCGTTTCTTCCGCGGGCAGGCTTGCCAGCAGCGCCTGCAAGGTCGAGAGCGTGGAATGGTCGGCGACGCCGTCCAGCCGCGCCGGGCGGAAGTGGCGCTGGAAGGCGGTGACGACCTCCATGGTCGCGGCATCGTATTTGCCGGTCAGCGGCACGCCATAGCCGTATTTTGCGAGCGCCTGCTGCATGCTCAGCACCGCGTCGCTGATGGTGCCGAGCATCAGGGTCTCGCCGCGCACGACCGGCGCAGGCGTCACCCAATGTCCGACGCCGGAATTGGCCAGCGAATGCCACGGAAACTTTTCGCCGGGATCCTTCTTGCGCGCTGGCGCGACGTCGGAATGGCCGAGCACCCGGTGTGAGGGCACCTTGCGGCGGAGCATGATGCCGCGGCACAACGCGATCACGGCGGCGATCTGGCGCAGCGGGTATTCCGGGTAGCCCCAGTCGTGGCCGCGATTGATGATCTCGATGCCGATCGAGCAGGAATTGATGTCGTCCTCGCCGGCCCAGGACGAGACGCCGGCATGCCAAGCGCGCTTGGCCTCGGACACGCATTGCACGATGCGGCCATCCTCCAGCACGACATAATGCGCCGATACTTCGGTGCCCGCCGTGCAAAGCCGCGCCAGCGCGCCCTCGACGTCGGGCATGCCGGTGTAGTGCAGCAGGATCATGTCCGGCTGCCGTCCCTTGTTGCGCTCGCCGTAATTGGGCGACGGGATGATGTCGGAGACGATCGAGGAATCCGGCTCGAACGTCCGCATGCTCGCCGCGGCCTTGGGAACCGGGAGAACGCGCTGACGCTTCGAATCAGACGGTGTGGACGAACCGGACGGCATGACAGCTCAAATCGGACGAGAGTGGGCCAAGCCCTTCTCTTTACTATTCCTTTACCCTCCGCCGGACGCAATCGCGCGACGAGGTTAACGGATGCATTTTGCGCCGGTGTGTGGATGACGCATCACCGGCACGTCACCTTTTCGAGTTGTCGCCACCCGATCAACGCTTTCTTAACGCTAAGGGCCGTTACTGAGGGATGAAGAGCCGACCCGCGTCCGGAGGCGGCCAAAGCGTATTTTGGCTCGAAATCCCATGGCTGCCCGACAAATTCCGCTGGGAACTCTGGGTTTGCCGCCCGGGACGACCGGGCTCGGTAACCATGTTGGACTGGGGCTTGGTCGTGGAACCGCCGCGACGCGGAATCATTCGAGGCATTATGGGCTGGTTCGCCCCCGATCAGGCGTGGTCGTTCGGCAGGCCTTGTGCCGGAAGGCGCGGCCCATGAGCTCCGCTCCTCACATTCCCGTGCTCGGCCGCGAGGCGATCGATCATCTCGCCCCGCGCGACGGCGGTATCTATGTCGACGCCACCTTCGGCGCCGGCGGCTACAGCCGCGCCATTCTCGATGTGCCGGGAACCCGCCTCATTGCCATCGACCGCGACCGCACCGCGATTGCGGGTGGCGCCGAGCTGGTCGAGCGGTCCGCCGGACGGCTGACGCTGGTCGAGGACCGCTTCTCCCACCTCGCCGAAGTCTGCGCGGCGCACGGCGTCGATGGCGTGGACGGCGTCGTGATGGATGTCGGGGTGTCCTCGATGCAGCTCGACCAGGCCGGCCGCGGCTTCTCCTTCCGCCTCGACGGTCCGCTCGACATGCGCATGGCGCAGACCGGGCCTACCGCGGCCGACGTGGTCGCGCGCGCCTCGGAAGGCGATCTCGCCGACGTCATCTATCTCTTCGGCGAGGAGCGGCAGTCGCGCCGCATCGCGCGCGCCATCGTCGCGGACCGCCAGGAGACGCCGTTCACGACGACGCGCGCGCTCGCCGATCTCATCGGCCGGATCGTGCGCTCGAAGCCCGGCGACATCCATCCGGCGACGCGGACGTTCCAGGCTCTGCGCATCCTGGTCAACGAAGAGCTCGACGAGCTCCAGACCGCGCTCGCGGCAGCCGAGCGCGTGCTCAAGCCCGGCGGCCGTCTCGTCGTCGTCTCGTTCCATTCGCTGGAAGACCGCATCGTCAAGAATTTCCTGGGCGAACGTTCCAAAACCGGCGGCGGCTCGCGTCACTTGCCGGAGATGGCGCAGACCGCGCCGAGCTTCCAGCTGCTGACGCGGCGGCCCGTGATTGCCGGCGACGAGGAAGTCGCAAACAATCCGCGCGCGCGCTCCGCCAAGCTGCGCGCCGCCGAGCGCACGTCGGCGCCGGCGCACCGCGACGACGAACAATCGTCCTGGCCAAGGCTCGCCGACGTGATGAGGGGAGGCTAGCGCATGCGCATCATCCACCTCCTCGTCATCGGCGCGCTGATCTTCGCGGCGGCCTATGTCTACCGGATCAAGATGGATTCCACGGCGCGCACCGAGAAGGTGCTGCGGCTGCACGCGGAGATCCGCGAGCAGCGCGACGCGATCGCGGCGCTGCGCTCGGAATGGGCCAAGCTCGATGCGCCCCTGCGCCTGCAGGGCTTGTCCGAGCGGCACCTGCCGCTCAAGCCGGTCAACGGCACGCAATATGACTCGCTGAAGAATCTGCCCGAGCGTCCGCCGCGGATGTTCAGGCCCGGCGAGCCCGATCCGATCGGGGCCATGCTCAACACCATCGAAGCCGCGAGCGATCCTGACACCGTAACGGGCTCCGTGCCTCAGCCCGAGGACAAGCAATGAGCCCGGTGCCTGCAAAACCCACCGAAAAGCCGATCGAACCCTGGCGGCAACGGCTGATCCGCAGCCTGCTCTACGGGCGCAATGTCGATCGCGCCGCCAAGGCGCGCGCCCGCGTCGGCCTTGCCATGCTCGCCTTCACCTCGGTCTACGTCCTGATCGGCGGCCGGCTCGTGATGTTCGCGATCGGTGCCGACGCCCACAGTGCGCGCCGCGCGGCGTCGCAGGAGGTGGTTGCGACCGCGCGGCCCGACATCGTCGACCGCAACGGCGCCATCCTTGCGACCGACGTCAAGGCGGCGAGCCTGTTCGGCGAGCCGCGCCGCATCATCGACAAGGACGAGGCGATCGAGCTTCTGACCGCGACCGTGCCCGACCTCGACGAGGCCGAGGTGCGCGAGCGGTTGAGGACGCGCAAGGGCTTCGTCTGGCTCAAGCGCGAAGTCACGGCGAAGCAGCAGCAGGACATCCACAAGCTCGGCATTCCCGGCATCGGCTTCCTGCGCGAGAACAAGCGCGTCTATCCGACCGGCAACGAGGTCGCCCACCTCATCGGTCTCGTCAACATCGACAACCAGGGCATCGCCGGCATGGAGAAGTGGCTCGACAATCAGGGCCTCGCCGATCTCCACCGCGCCGGCTTTGCCACCGACCGTCTGCAGAAGCCGATCGAGCTGTCGATCGATCTGCGCGTCGAGCACGCGCTGCGCGACGAGCTGCTCAAGGCCAAAGAGAAGTACCACACCAAGGCTGCCTCCGGCATCGTCTCCAACGTCAAGACCGGCGAGATCGTCGCAATGGTCTCGCTGCCGGACTTCGACCCGAACAATCCGAAGGAAGCGCACGACCCCGACCGCATCAACCGCCTGACGACGGGCGTCTACGAGATGGGCTCGACCTTCAAGGCGTTCACGCTGGCGATGGCGCTCGATTCCGGAAAGATCAACCTGAACACGTCGTGGGATGCGCGCGGAAACCTGCACTACGGCAAGTTCACCATCCACGACAGCCACCCGCTCGGACGCTTCATCAACACCAAGGAAGTGTTCACCTACTCCTCGAACATCGGCGCTGCGCGGATCGCGCTCGGCCAGGGCGTCGAGGCGCACAAGGCGTTCCTCGGCAAGATGGGGCAGTTGACGCGGCTGCGCACCGAACTGCCGGAGAGCGCGGCGCCGCTGGTGCCTCGGCGCTGGGGCGAACTGAATACCGTGACCATCGCTTTCGGCCAGGGCATGTCGGTGGCGCCGCTGCAGGCGGTGATGGGCATCAACTCGCTGGTGAACGGCGGCTATCTGATTCCGCCGACCTTCATGAAACGCACCCCCGAGGAGGCCGCGGCGCTGGCCAAGAAGGTGATCAAGACGGAGACCAGCGACAAGATGCGGTTCCTGATGCGGCTCAACGCCGAGATCGGCACCGCCAAGACAGCCGACGTGAAGGGCTACTACGTCGGCGGCAAGACCGGCACGTCGGAAAAGGTCATCAACGGCCGCTATGCCAAGAAGCGGGTGCTGAACTCGTTCACCGCCATCATGCCCTGCGACGATCCGAAATATCAGATCCTGATCATGCTGGACGAGCCGCAGGCGATCCCCGAAACCAAGGGTTTCATCACCTCGGGCTGGAACGCAGTACCGACCGGCGGCAAGGTGATCGAACGCATCGCGCCGCTGCTGGGCGTCGAGCCGCGATTCGACCTGCCGCCGTCCGAGCGCCTTATTCTTGCAGCATCCCGGACAACCCAGTAATCAACTGGAGTGGCCATCGCCGGTGCTGATTCGGCTTTTCCTGACGATTCGGCTTCCCCGGCGCGGCGTGTCGACTGGAAGACCATGAAGCTGCGCGACCTCCTAGGTCAGGATGTTCTAGGCAATGATGCCACGATCGAGCCCGCCGTGGCGGCGCTCGAGGTCACAGGCGTTGCGCTCGACAGCCGTGCGGTCAGGCCGGGGGATCTGTTCTTCGCACTGGCAGGCAGCAAGACCGACGGCGCCCGCTTCATCGATGCCGCCATTGCCGCAGGTGCGGTCGCCGTGGTCGGCGATCACGCGCCTGAAGCGTGCAAGGTGCCGTTCATCGCGGTCGCCAATCCGCGCCGCGCGCTGGCGCTCGCCGCGGGAAGATTCTTCCCCTCGCAGCCAGCGACCATCGCCGCGGTGACCGGTACCAGCGGCAAGACTTCGGTCGCGGCCTTCACGCGCCAGATCTGGGAACGGCTCGGGCACGCCTCGGCCAGCATTGGAACCATTGGCCTGGTTTCGCCCAAGCGCACCGTCTATGGCTCGCTGACGACGCCGGATCCGATCGCGCTGCACCGGCAGCTGGATGAGATCGCGCGCGAAGGCGTCACGCATCTCGCCTTCGAGGCGTCCTCGCACGGGCTCGATCAGTACCGGCTCGACGGCGTGCGCGTCTCCGCCGGCGGCTTCACCAATCTGTCGCGCGATCACATGGATTACCATCAGACCGTCGCGCATTACCTCGCCGCGAAGCTCAGGCTGTTCCGCGAGCTGGTCGCTCCAGGCGGTGCAGCGGTGATCTCGGCCGATCACGATTGCTCGGCCGAAGCGATCGAAGCGGCGAAGGGCCGCGGGCTGCGCGTCATGGCGGTCGGGCGCAACGGCGACGGCGCAGGCGAGGGCATCCGTCTCACCGAGGCCACGGTCGAGGGTTTCACGCAAAAGCTCACGGTTCAGCATCGCGGCAAGGGCTACGCGATCCGGTTGCCGCTGGTCGGCGAATTCCAGATCGAGAACGCGCTGGTGTCGGCCGGACTTGCCATCGGAACCGGCAGCGACGCCGCAAAGGTGTTTGCGCGCCTCGAACATCTCGAAGGCGCCAAGGGGCGGCTCGAGCGCGTCGGCGAGCGCAACGGCGCGCCGATCTTCATCGATTACGCGCACAAGCCCGATGCGCTGGTGAAGGCGCTGCAGGCGCTGCGGCCTTATGCGAAGCGCAGGCTGGTCGTCGTGTTCGGCGCCGGCGGCGATCGCGATGTCGGCAAGCGGCCGATCATGGGCGAGATCGCGGCGGACAATGCCGACGGCGTCATCATCACCGACGACAATCCGCGCAGCGAGAAGCCGGAAGCGATCCGCGCTGCGATCCTTGCCACTGCCAAGGGCGCCCGCGAGATCGGCGACCGTGCCGCGGCGATCCGTACTGCGATCGACGAGCTGCAAGACGGCGATGCACTGCTCATCGCCGGCAAGGGCCACGAGACCGGGCAGATCGTCGGCAGCGAGGTGCTGCCCTTCAGTGATCACGAGGCGGTTGCCGCCGCACTAGCGTCGAGGATTGCATGAGCGCGCCAATTTGGACGGTTGCCGAGGTCGCGCGTGCGCTGGGCGTGGCCGGATCGTTCCCCGACACGCCGATCGACTTCGTCACCCAGGACAGCCGCCTGGTGAAACCGGGCAGCCTGTTCGTCGCGCTGAGCGGCACGCCGAGCGGCGGCTTCGTCTCGGCCTTCGCCAGTGCGCGCGACGGCTGGGAATTCGCGGACAAGGCGGAGGCTTCCGGCGCGGCCGCGATGATCGTGCCGCACGAGATCGCGGGCATCCGCATTCCCCAGATCGTGGTGAAGGACACCCTGATCGACGGCCTCTGGGGCCTCGCGCGGGCCGCGCGCGCGCGCTTCAACGGCCCCGTGATCGGGCTCACCGGCAGCGCCGGCAAGACCAGCACCAAGGAGTTCCTGGCGGCCTATCCCGGCGCCTATGCCAGCCCCTCGAGCTTCAACAATTTCTGGGGCGTGCCGCTGACGCTGTGCAATGCGAAGCCAGACGCCAGCCTGTGGGTCGTCGAGATGGGCATGAACCAGACCGGCGAGATCGCGCGGCTCAGCGAGCTAACGCGGCCGACCGTCGCGCTCGTCGTCAACGTCCAGCCGGTGCATCTGGAGAAGCTCGGCTCGCTCGAAGCCATCCGCCGCGAGAAGGTGTCGATCGCGCTCGGTCTGCCCGAGGACGGCGTGCTGGTTTTGCCCGCCGGGCTCAAGGCGTCGGAGTGGAAGGGCAAGGTGGTGCGGTTCGGCGAGCATGCCGAGGTGCACGAGGTCGCGCACGCGCCGCACGGCGAGAGCTGGCAGATCGTGGCCATGATCGGCAAGAAGGAGATCGCCTTTAGCCTGACGCCGGGCGCGCCGCACCGCGTGCAGAATGCGCTGGCCGCGCTCGCCTCGATCCGGGCCGCGAATCTCGATGCGGCGACGCTCGCAATCAAGCTCGACCGCGTCGGCATCATGACCGGCCGCGGCGTCGAGCAGGCGGTCGGCGGCATCACCGTGATCGACGACAGTTTCAACGGCAACCCTGCCAGCGTGGCGGCTGCGCTGCAGAGCCTGCAGGCGCGCCACATGACCGGCGGCCGCCGGATCGCGGTGCTGGGCGACATGCTGGAACTGGGCGATGACGCACCGAGCTACCACACCGCTCTCGCCAAGCATCTCGACGGCATCGACGGCGTCTATTGCGTCGGCCCCCTGATGCGTCATCTCTATGACGTGCTGCCGGCGGGCAAGGGCCTCGGCTGGCATGATGATCCCGCGACGCTGAAAGCCAGCGAGATCGCGAACCTGCTGCAGGCAGGCGATGTCGTGGTTGTCAAGGGCAGCAAGAAGATGTTCTGGGTCAACAAGTTTGTGCCGGGCCTAGTGGCCGCCTTGCAGGCAAAGGCGTAAACTGCTTGGAAGGCGCTGTTCCCAATCCCGCCGTTTACGGCACCAAGCCGTCCGTTTTCCCAGAGGTCGCCCGACCCCATGATGAAGCGAATGCGCGTAAGGCACGGTGAGGCCGAGGGCCAAGACCGCGTGCGAAAGGCGCCATAGGACCGTCTGAATGTTTTACTGGCTGATCGAGCTCTCCAACACATTTCCGAGCCTGGGTGCGTTCCGTACCCTTCTGAACGTTTTCCGCTACATCACCTTCCGCACCGGCGGCGCGGTCGTCACCGGCGCGCTGTTCGTGTTCCTGTTCGGGCCCTGGATCATCGACCATTTGCGCATCCGCCAGGGCAAGGGCCAGCCGATCCGCTCCGACGGCCCGCAATCGCATCTCAGCAAGAAGGGCACGCCCACCATGGGCGGGCTGATGATCCTGTCCGGCCTCACGGTCGGCACCGTGCTGTGGGCCAATCCGCTCAACCCGTATGTCTGGATCGTGCTCGCCGTGACGCTCGGCTTCGGTTTCGTCGGCTTCTATGACGATTACCTCAAGGTGACCAAGCAGACCACGACCGGCTTCGGTGGCAAGCTGCGCCTGCTGATCGAAGCGGCGATCGCGCTGGTCGCCTGCTACGCGCTGGTACGCCTCAACCGCGATCCCGCCTCGACTGCGCTGACGATCCCCTTCCTGAAGGACACAGTGCTGCATTTCGGCTGGTTCTTCGTCATCTTCGGTGCCTTCGTCATCGTCGGTGCCGGCAATGCGGTGAACCTCACCGACGGCCTCGACGGCCTCGCCATCGTGCCCGTGATGATCGCGACCGCGAGCTTTGCGATGATCGCCTATCTCGCCGGCAACGCGGTGTTCGCCGATTATCTCCAGATCAAATATGTCGCAGGAACCGGCGAGCTCGCGGTGCTCTGCGGCGCGCTGTTGGGCGCGGGTCTCGGCTTCCTCTGGTTCAACGCGCCGCCGGCCTCGATCTTCATGGGCGATACCGGCTCGCTCGCGCTCGGCGGCATGCTCGGCGCGATCGCGGTCGCGGTGAAGCACGAGATCGTGCTCGCGGTGATCGGCGGCCTGTTCGTGCTGGAGGCGGTCTCCGTCATCGTGCAGGTGGTGTCGTTCAAGCTCACCGGAAAGCGCATCTTCCGGATGGCGCCGATCCATCACCATTTCGAGCAGCTCGGCTGGACCGAGCCGCAGATCGTGATCCGCTTCTGGATCATCTCGGTGATGCTGGCGCTCGCCGGCCTCTCCACCCTGAAGCTGCGGTGACGGTAAAGCGATGATCCCCGTCACATCCTTCGCCGGCAAGACGGTCGCGGTGTTCGGCCTCGGCGGCTCGGGGCTCGCCTCCTGCCACGCGCTGAAGGCGGGCGGCGCCGAGGTGATCGCCGCCGACGACAATGCGGAGAACGTCGCCAAGGCCGCGCAGGCCGGTTTCATCACCGCCGACTTGCGCAACGTCTCCTGGGCGAACTTCGCAGCGCTCGTGCTCGCGCCCGGCGTGCCGCTGACCCATCCGGTGCCGCATTGGAGCGTCTTGAAGGCGCGCGAGGCCGGCGTCGAGGTGATCGGCGATATCGAGCTGTTCTGCCGTGAGCGGCGGCGTCACGCGCCGAACGCGCCGTTCGTCGCCATCACCGGCACCAACGGCAAGTCGACCACCACGGCGCTGATCGCGCATCTCACCAAGGTCGCCGGCTACGACACCCAGATGGGCGGCAATATCGGCACCGCGATCCTGTCGCTGGAGCCGCCGCGCATGGGCCGCGTCCACGTCATCGAGATGTCGTCCTACCAGATCGACCTCACGCCCTCGCTCGATCCCTCCGTCGGCATCCTGCTCAATGTCAGCGAGGACCATATCGACCGTCACGGTACCATCGAGCACTACGCCGCGGTGAAGGAGCGCCTCGTCGCGGGCGTGCAGGCGGGCGGCACCTCGATCGTCGGCGTCGATGACGGCTATTGCCGCGACATCGCCGACCGGCTCGATCGTACCGGCAAGAATGTGGTGCGCATCTCCGTCAGGAATCCGCTGGCGAGCGGCATTTACTTCGAGCACGGCAACATCGTGCGCAGCTCGGGCGGCGCTCGCAGCGAGGTTGCAAAGCTCGGCGGCATCGGCTCGCTGCGCGGCCTGCACAATGCGCAGAACGCGGCCTGCGCCGCCGCCGCCGCGCTCGCGATGGGCATCAGCCTCGATGTGCTGCAGAACGGCCTGCGCAGCTTTCCCGGCCTTGCGCACCGCATGGAGCAGGTCGGCCGCCGCGGCAACGTGCTGTTCGTCAACGACTCCAAGGGCACCAACGCCGACGCCACCGCGCACGCGCTGTCGTCGTTCGCCGATATTTTCTGGATTGCCGGCGGCAAGCCGAAGGCGGGCGGGATTACCAGCCTGACCGGCTATTTCCCGCGCATCCGGAAAGCCTATCTGATCGGCGAAGCCGCGCAGGAGTTTTCGGGAACGCTGGGCTCGGTCGCGCACGAGATCAGCGGGACGCTCGACGTCGCCGTCGAGCACGCCGCACGCGATGCGGAGGCGTCGGGGCTTACGGATGCTGTGGTGCTGCTGTCACCCGCCTGCGCGTCCTTCGACCAGTACCGCAACTTCGAGATCCGCGGTGCCAAGTTCCGCGAGCTGGTGCAGGCGCTGCCGGGTGTGAAGCCGGTGGTGTGAGGATGTCGCGGCGACGCTGGATCTGGATTGGCGCCGCTGTGCTTGCCGTTCCGGTCGTTGCGGGCTTCCTGTTTGTCGTCCTCATTGACAGCGTCATGAGCGGATTCGGCGCCTGCCGCGTCGTTCGCCAGCGCGCGTTCGCCTCGCCAAATGGCAGCCAGCTCGTCGTCGTGGTCTGGAAGTCGTGCGGAGCCACGGTGCCCGACAGCACGCAAGCCAGCATCCTGGCGCGCGGCCGGAATTTCTCGCCTGAGAGCACGCCGACTTTTGTCAGCGTGCGCGGGCATCTTGACGTCGTCGTCGCCTGGAGCAGCGAGCGGGCGGTCAGAATCGGATTCATCCCCGGTCCCGAGCAGGTCTACAAGCGCGATCAGCGTGCGGGAGATGTGGCGATCAATTACGAGTAGGGCGGCGGGGAGGCTCGGTCACGTGGCACTCCCGTGTCCCGGACGCGCTGCAGCGGGCAACGCTGCTGCGCAGCGAGAGCAGTAGGATGGGTAGAGCGAAGCGAAGCCCATCTCTCCCGTGGAATTGATGGGTTTCGCTTCGCTCTACCCATCCTACAAATCCAAACATCGGCGTTTCCTTAACCTTGCGGTAACCAACCTCGGCGACCAATGGACGGACCTCTGTCCGAAAGCGGCCGCCCATGCTCTCCCGTGAAGAACGCACCCCCTTTTCCGAGTGGTGGTGGACCGTCGACAAGCCGCTGATGGGCGCCATCCTGGGCTTGATGCTGACCGGCGTAATCCTGTCGCTGGCGGCGAGCCCGCCGGTTGCGACCCGCATCGGGCTCGACCCGTTTCATTTCTTCAGCCGCCACGTGATGTTCCTCCTCCCGTCCTGCCTGGTGCTGCTCGGGGTGTCCTTCCTCTCGCCGCGCGCGATCCGCCGCTCGGCGCTCATCATCTTCGCGGCCAGCATCATCCTGATCGTGCTGACGCTCGCGATCGGCCCCGAGGTGAAGGGCTCGCGGCGCTGGATCACGCTGCTCGGCGTCAACATCCAGGCGTCCGAAATCGCAAAGCCGTCCTTCGTCGTCATCGCCGCCTGGCTGTTTGCGGAATCCACCAAGCGGCCGGAAATGCCGGCGACCTCGATGGCGCTGGTGCTGCTGCTGATGCTGGTCTCGCTGCTGGTCATGGAGCCGGACTTCGGCCAGACCATGCTGATCCTGATGGTGTGGGGCTCGCTGTTCTTCATCGCGGGCATGCGCATGATCTGGGTGTTCGGCCTTGCCGGCCTCGGCGCCGCCGGCCTGTTCAGCGCCTACCTGTTCGTCCCGCACGTGGCCGGTCGCATCAAGCGCTTCATGAACCCGGCCTCCGGCGACACCTTCCAGGTCGATACCGCCATGGAAGCCTTCTACAACGGCGGCTGGTTCGGCCTCGGGCCGGGCGAGGGCATTGCCAAGCGCAGCCTGCCGGACAGCCACACCGACTTCGTGTTCGCGGTCGCGGCCGAAGAATTCGGCATCATCCTGTGCCTGGCCATGCTGGCGCTGTTCGCCTTCGTCGTCATCCGCACGCTGTCGCGCGCTTATGCCAATGAGGACATGTTCTCGCGCTTCGCGGCTTCCGGCCTTGCGATCCTGTTCGGCGTGCAGGCCGCGATCAACATGTCGGTGAACCTGCAGCTGATCCCCGCCAAGGGCATGACGCTGCCGTTCATCTCTTATGGCGGTTCCTCGATCGTGTCGCTCGCCTATGGCGTCGGCATGATGCTGGCCCTGACGCGGCTGCGCCCGCGCACCGAGGTCGAGGCCAGCGGCCACGCCGAGGCGATGCGGAGCTACGCCTAAGTCGTCATTGCGAGCGAAGCGAAGCAATCCAGTCTGTCTCTGCTGGGGCATTCTGGATTGCTTCGCTTCGCTCGCAATGACGGGAAAGACCTTGTAAAAGGCCTATCCATGGACACTTCCCCCCTGATTCTTCTCGCCGCGGGCGGCACCGGCGGCCATTTGTTTCCGGCCGAGGCGCTCGGCGTCGAGTTGATCCGGCGCGGCTTTCGCGTCCGCCTCGTCACCGACGAGCGTGCGCTGCGCTATAGCGGGCTGTTCAGCAAGGACATGATCGACGTCGTCTCGAGCGAGACCGCGCGCGGACGAAATCCGTTGCAGCTTGCCTATGCCGGCCTCACGCTGGCGGCGGGGACGCTCTCGGCCTATCGCCTGATCAAGCGGCTCAAGCCCGTCGCGGTGATCGGCTTCGGCGGCTACCCGACGCTGCCGCCGCTGGTTGCGGCAAAATACGCCGGCGTGCCCGGCATCATCCACGATGCCAATGCCGTGCTCGGCCGCGCCAACCGATTTCTGTCGAGCCGCGTCAACGCCATCGCGACGTCGCTGCCCGGCGTGCTCGACCGCGATCCCGCGCTGGCCGGGAAGACCACGACCGTCGGCACGCCGATGCGTCCGGCGGTGCTCGCCGCGGCTGCGGTGCCTTATGCCGCGCCCGAAATGAACGGTCCGCTGCGCCTGCTCGTCGTCGGCGGCAGCCAGGGCGCGCGCATCATGGCCGACATCGTGCCGGGCGCGATCGAGCGGCTCGAGCCTGCGCTGTGGAGCCGGCTCGTCCTGACCCAGCAGGTCCGCGACGAAGACATGGCGCGTGTCCGCGCGGTCTACGACAAGCTCAAGATCAAGTTCGAGCTCGCACCGTTCTTCACCGATTTGCCGGCGCGGCTCGCCGCCAATCATCTGGTGGTGTCGCGCTCCGGTGCCGGCACCGTCGCTGAACTCGCCGCGATCGGGCGGCCCTCGATCCTCGTGCCGCTGCCCGGCGCGATCGACCAGGACCAGTTCGCCAATGCCGGCGTGCTGGCCAAGGTGGATGGTGCGGTCCGCATCCCGCAGACCGAGTTCACCTCGGACCGGCTGGCGTCCGAGATCTCCGCCTTTGCCGCCGAGCCGGCGCGCCTCACCGCCATGGCCGCGGCCGCAAAGGGGGCAGGGCGGCTCGACGCCGCCGAGCGGCTGGCCGATCTGGTGGCCAAAGTCGCGGGAATCTGACGCGAAAAAGCCCTTGTCATCGCCTTCTAAAGCGGGGCATCCAGTAGGAAAGGGCGCGCGGCTGATTTGGCCGTGACCTTCGCCAGATGCCGCCTTTCCGGCGGCAAGGTCAGGGAACAGAGCATGAGACTGCCGCGCGAGATCGGACCCATCCACTTCGTCGGGATCGGCGGGATCGGCATGAGTGGGATCGCCGAGGTGCTGGTCAATCTCGGCTATGCCGTGCAGGGCTCGGACGCCTCCGACAATTACAATCTCGATCGCCTGCGCAAGAAGGGCGCGAAGGTGTCGGTCGGCCACAAGGCCGAGAATGTCGACGGCGCCGAGGTCGTCGTCGTCTCCACCGCGATCAAGCGCGACAATCCGGAACTGATGGCGGCGCGCGAGCGCCGCATTCCCGTGGTGCGCCGCGCCGAGATGCTGGCCGAGCTGATGCGGCTGAAGAGCTGCGTCGCCATCGCCGGCACCCACGGCAAGACCACGACGACCACGATGGTCGCAACGCTGCTCGATGCCGGCGGGCTCGATCCGACCGTGATCAACGGCGGCATCATCAACGCCTATGGCTCCAACGCGCGGCTCGGCGCCGGCGACTGGATGGTGGTCGAGGCCGACGAGAGCGACGGCACCTTCCTCAAGCTGCCGACCGATGTCGCGATCGTCACCAATGTCGATCCCGAGCATCTCGATCACTTCAAGACCTTCGAGGCGGTGCAGGATGCGTTCCGTCACTTCGTCGAGAACCTGCCGTTCTACGGTTTTGCCGTGATGTGCATCGATCATCCCGTGGTGCAGACCCTCGTCGGCAAGATCGAGGATCGCCGCATCATCACCTATGGCGAGAATCCSCAGGCCGACGTGCGGTTCGTCGATCTCACACCGATGGGCGGGGGCTCCAAATTCAAGGTCGCGTTCCGCGATCGCAAGACCGGGGCCGTGCACGAGATCCCGGATTTGATGTTGCCGATGCCGGGCCGCCACAACGCCTCCAACGCGACGGCCGCGATCGCGGTCGCGCGCGAGCTCGGCGTATCGGACGAAGCGATCCGCAAGGCGATCGCCGGCTTCGGCGGCGTCAAACGCCGCTTCACCAAGACAGGCGAGTGGAACGGCGTGACCGTGATCGACGATTACGGCCATCATCCCGTCGAGATCGCGGCGGTGCTGAAGGCGGCACGCGAATCCACCAACGGCAAGATCATCGCCGTGGTGCAACCGCATCGCTACACCCGCCTGCAATCGCTGTTCGAGGAATTCTGCACCTGTTTCAACGACGCGGATGCGGTTGTCGTCGCCGACGTCTATGCCGCCGGCGAAGCGCCGATCGACGGCATCGACCGCGATCATTTCGTCGCGGGCCTGCGTGCGCATGGGCATCGCGAAGTGGTGCCGCTGCCGACGGCGCCGGAGCTTGCAGGGATCGTCAAGGGGCTCGCAAAGTCCGGCGATCTCGTCGTGTGCCTCGGCGCCGGCAACATCACGCAATGGGCGTATGCGCTGCCGGACCAGTTGAAGGCGCTGGGGTAGGGCGGTGAGCTTTCCCGACATCACGCCTGATCTCAAAGCCGCGATGCCGCAACTTCGCGGCCGGCTGCTCGCCAACCAGTCGCTGGCCGAGTTGACCTGGTTTCGCGTCGGCGGTCCGGCGCAGGTGCTGTTCACGCCGGCGGATGAGGACGATCTCGCTTATTTCCTTGCGCATCTTGCCAGCGACATCCCGGTCTATGTCGTCGGCGTCGGCTCCAATCTGATCGTGCGCGACGGCGGGATTGCCGGCGTGGTGATCCGCCTTGCGCCGCGCGCCTTTGGCGAAGCGAATGCGAACGGCGACATAGTCACCGCGGGCGCTGCCGCGCTCGACAAGCGCGTGGCGGAAGTTGCGGCCACCGCAAATATCGGCGGGCTCGAATTCTTCTTCGGCATCCCCGGCACCATCGGCGGCGCACTGCGCATGAATGCGGGCGCCAATGGCGGCGAGACCAAGGACGTGCTGATCGAGGCGCGCGGCGTCGGGCGCGACGGCACCAGGCATATCTTCTCCAACGCCGACATGAAGTTCGTCTACCGCAACAGCGGCGTCGATCCCTCCATCATCTTCACTTCCGCGCGTTTTCGCGGCGAGGTCAAAGATGCCGAGACGATCCGCGCGCGGATGGCGGAGGTGCAGACGCACCGCGAGACCGCGCAGCCGATCCGCGAAAAGACCGGCGGCTCGACCTTCAAGAATCCGCCCGGCCATTCCGCCTGGAAGCTGGTGGATGCCGCGGGCTGCCGCGGCCTGCGCGTCGGCGGCGCGCAGGTGTCCGAGATGCATTGCAATTTCCTGATCAACACCGGGGACGCCACCGCGCACGACATCGAGACGCTGGGCGAGACGGTGCGTGAGCGCGTGAAGGCGAATTCCGGAATCGAGCTGCACTGGGAAATCAAGCGGATCGGGGTTTCTATTTAACAGTCATTCCGGGGCGCGCGGAGCGCGAACTACGGTGCGCAATTGCGCACCTGAGAATCTCGAGATTCCGGGTCTGGTGCTTGCGCACCATCCCGGAATGACGAAATGCGAGGACACGAATGCGCATCACCATCCTCTTCGGCGGCTCCAATCGCGAGCGTCTGGTTTCGGTCGCTTCGGCGCAGGCGCTGCATCAGGCGCTGCCCGAGGCTGATCTCTGGTGGTGGGACGTCGAGGACAAGGTGCATGTGGTGCAGTCGAAGCAGCTGCTCGAGCATGCCCGGCCCTTCGAGGACGAGTTCAAGCCGGGCACGTCGGGTATTCCGCTCGAAGCAGCGCTCGACCAGGCCAAGGCGGAAGGCCGCGTGCTGGTGCTCGGCCTGCATGGCGGGCGCGCCGAGAACGGCGAATTGCAGGTGATGTGCGAGGCGCGCGGCGTGCCGTTCACCGGATCCGGCTCGGCGTCCTCGCATCTCGCCTTCGACAAGATCGCGGCCAAGCACTTTGCCGCACTCGGCGGCGTGACGCCGCCGGCGAACGTCGCGCTCGGCAACATCGAGGAGGCCTTCGCCGAATATGGCAGGCTGATCGCAAAGCCGGCGCGGGACGGGTCGAGCTACGGCTTGATCTTCGTCAACGCGAAGCAGGATCTCGTCGCCGTCCGCAACGCGGCCAGGCACGAAGACTATGTGATCGAGCCCTACATCGCCGGCGTCGAGGCGACCTGCGGCGTGCTGGAGCGCGCCGACGGGTCGATCATCGCGCTGCCGCCGATCGAGATCATTCCGGGTGAGGGCAGTTTCGATTACGCCGCAAAATATCTCCTGAAGTCGACCCAGGAGATCTGCCCCGGCCGGTTTTCGCCGGAGATCATGGCCGCTCTGAAGGAGCAGGCGATGCTGGCGCACCGGGCGATGTCCTGCACCGGCTATTCGCGCTCCGACTTTATCGTCTCGGACAGGGGCCTCGTCTACCTCGAAACCAACACGCTGCCCGGGCTGACCAAGTCGTCGCTCTACCCCAAGGCGTTGAAAGCCGAGGGCATCGCGTTCGTCGAGTTCCTGAACGGGCTGGTCGAGCTCGCCGGGCGGGGCGTGCGGAAATAATTAGGACTGGTTAACGGCCAGGCGGGCGAAACGGCCCGGTTTGGAGCCCAAATCCGGTAAAATGCCGGAGATCGCGGCATAAATGCCTCACATGGCTGGGCAAAAAGCATTCCGCGTTAACGAATTTTACCTTTTGTTTACCAGGACATCCGAAGGTTAACGCTGGCGGCGCATATGGCGCTTTGGCTGCCGGCGCGTGAGCTGTTGCGGGTGATGTCACCTCCAGCGAACGCAATGATGGGAGAGGCTTCGTTCTGCTGATCCGGCCCGGCACGTCCGAGACGTCATGTTCGCCAGGACCCGCGCGATGTCGCGGGCAAACTGTTGACGAGCTCGTGCAATGGATGGTGCAGGAAGCCTCACCCGGTCGTTTTTGAGATCGCTGAGGCCCCAAGCTGATCTGAAGGCGGCCGCTATCGGAGCGGTCGTGCTTCTGCGCGAGTGGGTGCAGGACAAGCGCGAGGAGAAGCGCGCCGCCGCCAGGATCAAGGCCAAGGCCGTGGTCGAGCGCGAACCGCCGCCGCGCCTGGTCGCTCTGGTCGAGCGCTATGCGCCGCGCCGGGTCGGGATCACCATGACCGTGCTGCTGCTGATCGGCAGCTGCGGCTTCGGCATCGTCAAGGGCGGCCATCTCCAGGATTTCATCACGGCGGTCAGCGATGCCCGCAACGCCATGGCCAATTCCGCCGGCTTCCGCATCACCTCCGTGGTGATCAACGGCCGCAAGCAGCTCACCCAGGACGAGATCCTCGCGATCGGCGGCGTCAGCGGCCGCTCCTCGCTGCTGTTCCTCGATGCCGACGTCGTGCGCGAGAAGCTCAAGGCCAATCCCTGGATTGCCGACGCGACCGTGCTGAAGCTCTATCCGGGCCGGCTGATGATCGACATCACCGAGCGCCAAGCCTTCGCGCTGTGGCAGGAGGCCGGCCGGCTCTCCGTCATCGCCGACGACGGCGCCGTGCTCGAACCCTACGTCTCGCGCCGCTTCCTGTCGCTGCCGCTCGTCGTCGGCAAGGGGGCTGACACCCAGGCCCGCGATTTCCTGGCGCTGCTGGCGCGCTATCCGCAGGTCAACTCGATCACCAAGGCTGCCATCTATGTCGGCGAGCGGCGCTGGAACCTGAGGCTGAAGGACGGTCTCGACATCCGCCTGCCCGAGCAGGACGTCGGCAACGCGCTCGCGATGCTGACCAAGCTCGACAAGGAGGACAGGCTGTTCTCCCGCGACATCGTCGCCGTCGACATGCGCCTGCCGGATCGTCTGGTGGTGCAGCTCTCCGACGACGCCGCCAAGGCGCGCGAGGAGCTGTTCAAGGACAAGAAGAAAAAGAAGGCCGGGGACGCCGCATGACCGGTCTTGATCGCACCCAGACCCCGAAGACGCGCCAGATGCCGCACAAGCGCGGCGGCCTGGTCGCCTGCCTCGATATCGGCACCAGCAAGATCGCCTGCATGATCGCGCGGCTGAAGCCGTCGGCGCCGAGCGAAGCCTTGCGCGGCCGCACCCATGCTGTGGAGCTGATCGGCTACAGCCAGATCCAGTCGCGCGGCATGAAGGCCGGCGCGGTGGTCGATCTCGGCGAATGCGAGCAGGCGGTCCGCCAGGCCGTCGGGCTTGCGGAGAAGATGGCCAAGGTGCGGGTCGAGTCCGTGTTGTTGTCCGTCTCCGGCGGCCGGCTCTCCGGCGCGCTGGTCGAAGCCGCCGCCGACATCCGCGGTGGCGCCGTGACGCCGGCCGATGTCAGCCGCGTCACCTCCACCGGCATGCGCCACGCCACCGGCGAGGGCCGCACCGTGCTGCACGCTCTGCCGGTCGGCTACACGCTCGACGGCGTCAAGGGCATCCGCGATCCCCGCGGCATGGTCGCGCACCAGTTCGGCGTCGACATGAACGTCGTCACCTGCGACGCCACGGTGGCGCGGAACCTGATGCTGGCGGTCGAGCGCTGCCATATCAATGTCGAAGCCATGGCGGCGAGCCCTTATGTCGCCGGCCTGTCGGTGCTGACCGACGACGAGGCCGATCTCGGTGCCGCCGTCGTCGAGATGGGCGCCGGCACCACGACGATCGCGGTCTATTCCGGCGGCCGCTTCGTGCACGCGGCGGGTTTTGCGGTCGGCGGGCAACACATCACGATGGATCTTGCGCGCGGACTCTCCGCGACCATTGCCGATGCCGAGCGAATCAAGACGTTATACGGCACCGTCATCACCGGCGGATCGGACTCGCGCGAGCTGATGTCTGTGCCGACAGCCGGTGACGAGCAGGATCTGCCGCAGATCGTCTCCCGCGCTACCATCGCCAACATCGTCAAGCACCGTGCCGAGGAAATCTTCGAAATGGTCCGGGACCGGCTGAAGGATTCGCCCTTCGCGTCAGAGCCCAACGGCCGCGTCGTTCTCTCGGGCGGCGCCTCGCAACTGACCGGTCTCGTCGAGCTCGGCACCCAGATTCTCGGCCGGCCCGTGCGGGTCGGACGTCCCCTCGGCTTCGGCCGGCTGCCCAACGAGGCGAAGAACGCCGCGTTCGCGGTGCCGTCCGGACTCCTCGTCTACCCGCAATATGTTCACCAGGAACATGTCGAACCGCGGCATACGCGGCAGCAGGTGAGGACAGGGACCGGCGGTTATTTCGGAAAGGTTGGACGATGGCTACGCGAGGGCTTTTGATGACTCCTTTCCGCAATCTCCCATTTTCACCAACTCCCGCGGCCGCCGGCCGGGGCGAACCCACACGCGCGTGATCGAGAGGCAACCATGACCATCAGCATCAATGTTCCTGATATTCACGAACTGAAGCCCCGGATCACCGTGTTCGGCGTCGGCGGCGCCGGCGGCAACGCCGTCAACAACATGATCACGGCGGGCCTGCAGGGCGTCGACTTCGTGGTCGCCAACACCGACGCGCAGGCGCTGACGATGTCGAAGGCGCAGCGTATCGTGCAGATGGGCACGGCAGTCACGCAGGGCCTCGGCGCGGGTTCGCAGCCGAACGTCGGCGCGGCAGCGGCGGAAGAGGTGATCGACGAGCTGCGCGACCATCTCTCGGGCGCCAACATGGTGTTCGTCACCGCCGGCATGGGCGGCGGCACCGGCACCGGTGCTGCTCCCGTCATCGCCAAGACCGCGCGCGACATGGGCATCCTCACCGTCGGCGTCGTGACCAAGCCCTTCCACTTCGAAGGCGGCCGCCGCATGCGCACCGCTGAAGCCGGCATCAACGAGCTTCACAAGGTCGTCGACACGCTGCTGATCATCCCGAACCAGAACCTGTTCCGGGTCGCCAACGAGAAGACCACCTTCGCCGACGCCTTCGCGATGGCTGACCAGGTGCTCTACTCGGGCGTCGCCTGCATCACCGACCTGATGGTCAAGGAAGGCCTGATCAACCTCGACTTCGCCGACGTCCGCGCCGTGATGCGTGAGATGGGCAAGGCGATGATGGGCACCGGCGAAGCCTCCGGCGACAAGCGCGCGCTGACCGCCGCGGAAGCCGCGATCGCCAACCCGCTGATCGACGATAGCTCGATGAAGGGCGCCAAGGGCCTCCTCATCTCCATCACCGGCGGCAAGGACCTCACCCTGTTCGAGGTCGACGAAGCCGCGACCCGCATCCGCGAGGAAGTCGATCAGGACGCCAACATCATCGTCGGCGCCACCTTCGACGAAGCGCTCGACGGCCTGATCCGCGTCTCGGTCGTCGCCACCGGCATCGAGCAGGCTGCGATCGCCCGCAACAGCCAGGCGACCTCCGCTCCCGTGGCGAACGCCGCGCCGCAGCAGATCCAGCACGTGCAGCAGGCTCCCGCTGCTCCGGCCGCCGCTGCCGAGAGCCGTCTCGCCGACCTCACCGCCCGCCTGCGCGCCGACAATCAGCGCCTGGCCGAACGCGCCCAGAAGCTGGAATCGCAGATCCCGGCTGCCGCGCCGGCTCCGGTTGCGTCCGCCCCGCTCGCGCCGCGCCCGAACGTCGAGCGTGCCGCGCTCGCCGCCATCGCGGCTGCCGTCGCCGAGGTCCCTCAGGCGCCCGCGCCGCAGACCTATGGCGACGTGACCGTGCGCCCGATCGCGCAGAAGCCGACCCTGTTCCCGGAGCCCGAAATGGCCCCGGTAGCAATGCAGGAGCCGATGACGCCGGAAAACTTCATCCCGCCGCAGGCCGAGCGTCCGCCGGTCCGCGCTCCGCGCATGCCGCGCATCGAGGAACTGCCGATGCCGGCCCAGGCCGAGCTTCGCCAGGCCCGCGGTGAGGTGGAAGAAGAGACCCCGCAGAAGACCCGCCTGTCGCTGCTGCAGCGCCTCGCCAATGTCGGCCTCGGCCGCCGCGACGAGGAGAGCGAGCCGCCGGTCGCCGCCCGCACCGCCGGTCCCGCCATGCCGCCGCTGCCCGACCGCCGTCCGCAGAAGACCGTGGCGCAGCAGATCGCGGCTAGTGAGCCGGTATCAGAGTACGCCCGTCGTCCCGCGCCGCAGGGCCTCGACATGCATGGCCGCCCGGCGCCTGTTGCGCCGGCGCCACAGGGCGACGACCATCTTGATATCCCGGCCTTCCTGCGGCGGCAGGCGACCTGAGGATTGTTACAATAAGGCAGACCCAAAAGGGCCCCGGCGGGAAGCTTGCCGGGGCCTTTCCTTTTTGTCCGGGATGGTCCGGATTGCAGAGCCAAGCAACTGATTTTAAATCATTAATTATGCATTCGGTGGTTCAGTAAAACCGCCGGCAGCGGCCCAAAATCTCGGCGCAATTTGGTTAAGCCTTGGCGCGAATACGGCAGGTTTGGGGTAACAATCGGTAAAAAAGCGTGAGTTGGCGCTGTTTGGGGCAGTGACTATGGTTTGCCGTGACTTGGGGATACGGAGATTCGCAACCGTCGGCACTGGCCGGCCAAGTGGGTCTAGTATAAGTCGCAGTGGTCGTAGTGGGGCGGGTTCCTGATGAAATTTAGCCGGCAAACAACGCTTCGCGCGCAAGCCACCGTGGCAGGCGTAGGCGTTCATTCCGGTCTTCCCGTCACTCTCACGCTGGGGCCTGCGCCTATCGACGCAGGTTTTATTTTTGTCCGCACCGGCCTCGAGGGAAGTGATCGCGAAGTTCAGGCGACCGCCGAGCAGGTGATCGCGACCGATCTCGCCACCGTCCTCGGCGATCGTAACGGCCCGCTGGTCTCCACTGCCGAGCATGTGCTTGCTGCACTGCGGGGCATGGGCGTAGACAACGCCACCATCGAGCTCGACGGTCCGGAAGTACCGATCATGGACGGCAGCGCCGCGGCGTTCATTGCCGCCATCGACCAGGCCGGCATCGTCACCCAGTCGGCGCAACGCCGCTTCATCCAGGTTTTGAAGCCGATCTCGGTCAAGATCGGCGACTCCTTCGGCGAGATGCGGCCCTATGCCAACGGGTTCCGCGCCGAGGTCGAGATCGACTTCACCAATCCCGTCATCGGCCAGCAGAGCTACACCTTCGAGCTCAGCCCGGAGCGCTTCCGCCGCGAAGTCGGCCGCGCCCGCACCTTCGGCCTGATGTGCGACGTCGCCCGGCTCTGGAGCGCCGGCTATGCGCTCGGCGCGTCCTTCGACAACACCGTCGTGTTCGACGAGGAGCGGCTGCTCAACACCGAGGGCCTGCGCTACGCCGACGAATGTGCCCGCCACAAGGTGCTGGACGTGATCGGCGACCTCGCGCTGGCCGGCCTGCCGCTGCTCGGTGCCTACCGTTCGGTCCGCGGCGGCCACAAGCTCAACCACGCCGTCCTGACGGCGCTGCTTGCCGACCGTACCGCCTGGCGGGTGGTCGAGGGTGAGGCGGTGCGTCGCACCACGCGTCCCGTGGCCGAGGTTGGCGGTAGCATCGTCGGCGGCCGGATCGCGGCGGCCTACGGGCCGGACGTTTCCTGAAGAGAGACGTCTCCTGAAGGGACCTGCCGCCGCTGACGCTTGGCGACGACTTTTCCCCGGGAAACTCCTGGTAACCATGATCGGCTAGCATTGCGGCACGTTCGCCTTAATCCGGGCGAAATGCCTGCCTATCCGGTTTAACGATCGTTTTTCGGATACATCGGCGTGGGCGTAGGGCAGGCACCACGGCACCATTTCGCGCCCATGACGGAGTTCATGGGCTGGCGGGCACCGCATCACAGGGCGTCAGGGCTTAAACTCATGTCGGCACAGCGTACGACGCGCGGATCTCTTTCGATGTCGCCAGGGCCCGCGGCCCGCGGGCTGCTCCAGGCCGCCACCTTCGTCCTGCTCGCGCTGCCGCTGGCCGGCTGCGGCACCGGCGATCTCTGGGACAAGTTCACCGCCAAGGACGACACCTTCGTCGAGGAGCCCGCCGACAAGATCTACAATGAGGGCCTGTACCTCATGAACGAGAAGAAGGACATGAAGGCGGCGAACAAGAAGTTCGAGGAAGTCGACCGCCAGCATCCTTATTCCGACTGGGCCCGCAAATCGCTGCTGATGTCCGCCTACGCGTCCTACCAGGGCGGTGACTATGACGGCTGCATCGGCGCCGCGACCCGCTACGTCACGCTGCACCCCGGCAGTCCGGACGCGGCCTATGCGCAGTACCTGATCGCCGCTTCGCATTACGACCAGATCCCGGACATCAGCCGCGACCAGACCCGCACCGAGAAGGCGATCGCCTCGCTGGAAGAGGTGGTGCGCAAATATCCGACCTCCGAATATGCGACCTCGGCCAAGGCCAAGATCGAGGGTGCCCGCGACCAGCTCGCCGGCAAGGAGATGAATGTCGGCCGCTACTACATGCAGAAGCGCGACTACACCGCCGCCATCAACCGCTACAAGGCCGTCGTTACCCAGTACCAGACCACGCGCCACGTCGAGGAGGCGCTCTACCGTCTGACCGAGGCCTATATGGCGATCGGCATCGTCGGCGAGGCGCAGACCGCCGCCGCCGTGCTTGGCCACAATTTTCCTGACAGCCGCTGGTACAAGGACGCCTATAATCTTGTAAAATCCGGCGGTCTCGAGCCGAGCGAGAATCAGGGGTCCTGGATCAGCAAGACCTTCAAGAAGATGGGCCTCGGCTAGGAAATTTGGTTCCATGCTGGCGCGTCTGTCGATCCGTGACATCGTCCTGATCGAACGGCTCGATATCGAATTCGCCACCGGCCTTGCGGTTCTGACTGGCGAGACCGGTGCGGGCAAATCCATTCTGCTCGATGCCTTTGCACTGGCGCTCGGCGGCCGCGGCGACGCCGGCCTCGTGCGCCATGGCGCGGAGCAGGGGCAGGTCACCGCCGTCTTCGATATCCCGAAGAATCACCCCGCGACCAAGATCCTGGCCGAGAACGGGCTGGACGATACCGGCGAGATGATCCTGCGAAGGGTCCAGCTCGCGGACGGCCGCACCCGCGCCTTCATCAACGACCAGGCGATCAGCGTGCAGACGCTGAAGGCGGTCGGCGCCGCCCTGGTCGAGATCCACGGCCAGCATGACGAGCGCGCGCTGGTCGATGCCGCCACCCATCGCCGCCTGCTCGATGCCTTCGCGGGCCTGGAGAAGGACGTCGCGGTCGTCGAATCGCTCTGGGACGCGCGTCGCACCGCCAATACCGCGCTGGAGGAACATCGCGCCGGCATGGAGCGCGCCGCGCGCGAGGCCGACTATCTGCGCCATGCCTCCAGCGAGCTGAAGCAGCTCGCGCCGAAGGAGGGCGAGGAGACTTCGCTCGCCCATCGCCGCACCACGATGATGCAGGGCGAAAAGATCGCCTCCGATCTGCGCGAGGCGCAGGAAGCCGTCGGTGGCCATCATTCGCCGGTCGCGGCGCTGTCGGCGGCGGTGCGCCGGCTGGAGCGCCGCGGCGTCAATTCGCCGGCGCTGGTCGAGCCTGCCGTGAAGGCGATCGACACCGCGATCAACGCGCTTGAAGAAGCCGACCAGCATCTCCTGGCCGCGCTGGCCGCGACCGATTTCGACCCGGCCGAGCTCGAGCGCATCGAGGAGCGGCTCTTTGCCTTGCGTGCAGCGTCTCGCAAATATTCGACCCCGGTGGACCTGCTCGCGGCGCTCGCCGCCCAATACGCGGCGGACGTCGTGCTGATCGACGCCGGCGCCTCGCAGCTGAAGAAGCTGGAGCAGGCCGCGATCGAGGCCGATGGGCGCTATGCGGCTTCCGCCAAGAAGCTGTCACTGGCCCGTCAGAAATCGGCGGAGAAGCTCAACAAGGCCGTCAACGCCGAGCTCGCCCCGCTCAAGCTCGAGCGCGCCAAGTTCATGACCCAGGTCGCGACCGACGAGGCCGCGCCGGGCTCGCAAGGCTTCGACCGCGTCGAGTTCTGGGTGCAGACCAACCCGGGCACCAAGCCGGGCCCGATGATGAAGGTCGCCTCCGGCGGCGAGCTGTCGCGCTTCCTGCTGGCGCTCAAGGTGGTGCTGTCCGACCGCGGCTCGGCGCCGACCCTCGTCTTCGACGAAATCGACACCGGTGTCGGCGGCGCGGTCGCCGACGCCATCGGCGGGCGCCTGGCGCGGCTCGCCGGCAAGGTGCAGGTGATGGCCGTGACCCACGCCCCGCAGGTCGCCGCCCGCGCCGACCAGCACCTGCTCATCTCAAAGGACGCCCTCGACAAGGGCAAGCGCGTCGCCACCCGCGTCAATGCGCTCGCCGCCGACCACCGCCGCGAAGAGATCGCCCGTATGCTGGCGGGGGCGGAGATCACGGCCGAGGCGCGGGCTGCTGCGGAGAGGCTGCTGAAGGCGGCGACGGCTTAATTCTCGTGTCCCGGACGCGGTGCGGCACGCAGTGCCGCTCCGCAGAGCCGGGACCCAGAGCGCTGCCACATGGGCCCCGGCTCTGCAGCGCACCGCTGAAGAAGCGCTGCGCTGCGTCCGGGGCACGAGACCTTTCCCGCCTTTACCGTGCTACCCGCTCCGTCGTATCCAAGCGCCATGGCAAGAGCAGCAAAATCCCAGGCAAAACCGCTTCGCGATGTCGCCGATCTCACCAAGGCGCAGGCCAAGGTCGAGCTCATGCGGCTGTCGCTCGAGATCGAGGGGCACAACGAGCGCTACTATCAGGATGACGCGCCGACCGTCACCGACGCCGAGTACGACGCCCTGCGCCAGCGTCTCAACGCGATCGAAAAGCGGTTTCCTGAATTCGTCAGCGCAGAGTCGCCGTCACAGAAGGTCGGCGCGGCACCGTCGGGGCGGTTCAGGAAGGTGCGCCACTCCGTGCCCATGCTGTCGCTCGACAACGCCTTTGCGGAAGAGGACGTGCGCGACTTCGTCGGCCGCATCGTGCGTTTCCTGAAGCTCGACGACGACAAGATCAATTTCTCCGCCGAGCCGAAGATCGACGGTCTGTCGATGTCGCTGCGCTATGAGGGCGGCGAGCTCGTCACCGCGGCGACGCGCGGCGACGGCGCGGAGGGCGAGGACGTCACCGCCAACATCCGCACCCTCGAAGACGTGCCGCAGAAGCTGAAAGGCCGCAACGTCCCTGATGTCTGCGAGGTGCGCGGCGAGGTCTACATGACCAAGAAGGCGTTCCTCGCGCTCAACGAACGGCAGAAGGCGGCGGGCGACACCATCTTCGCCAATCCGCGCAACTCGGCCGCGGGTTCGCTCCGGCAGAAGGATCCGGCCATCACGGCGTCGCGGCCTCTCGGCTTCTTCGCCTATGCCTGGGGCGAGATGAGCGCGATGCCGGAGCCGACGCAGACCGGCATGATCCATTGGTTCGAGCGCTGCGGCTTCAAGACCAATCCGCTGACAAAACTGTGCCACTCGGTCGAGGAGCTGGTCGCGTTCCACCAGAGCATCGAGGAAGAGCGCGCCGAGCTCGACTACGACATCGACGGCGTGGTCTACAAGGTCGATCGCATCGACTGGCAGGAGCGGCTCGGTTTCGTCTCGCGCACGCCGCGCTGGGGCATCGCGCACAAATTCCCGGCCGAGCGCGCCATGACCGTGCTGCGCGACATCGAGATCCAGGTCGGCCGCACCGGCTCGTTCACCCCGGTCGGCAAGCTCGAGCCGGTCGGCGTCGGCGGCGTGATCGTGCAGAACGTCACGCTGCACAACGAGGACTACATCAAGGGCATCGGCAACAAGGGCGAGGTGCTTCGCGAGGGCCGCGATATCAGGATCGGCGACACCGTCGTGATCCAGCGCGCCGGCGACGTCATTCCGCAGATCGTCGACGTTGTCCTCGACAAGCGGCCGAAGAGTGCCAAGGAATATGCCTTCCCGAAGAAGTGCCCGTGCCCGCTGCACACCGACGTGGTGCGCGGGGAGACGGCGGCCGGCGAAGAAGAATCCCGCGCCCGCTGCAGCGGCGAGTTCGCCTGCCCCTACCAGAAGATCGAGCACCTCAAGCTGTTCGTGTCGCGACGCGCCTTCGACATCGACGGTCTCGGCGAAAAGCAGCTCCAGTATTTCTTCGACGAAGGCTGGGTCAAGGAGCCCGCCGACATCTTCACGCTCGAGAAGCGCAATTCAAAACTCAAGCTCGAGGAGATCGAGGGCTACGGTGCGACCTCGGTGCGCAATCTGTTCGGCGCCATCGACAGCCGCCGGAAAATCGCGCTGGAGCGTTTCGTCTATGCGCTCGGCATGCGCCATGTCGGCGAGACCACGGCGCTGGCGCTGGCGCGGGGCTACGGCTCCTGGGAGGCCTTCCACGATGCCTGCCTCAAGGTTGCCAAGGGCGACGAGGAGGCGATTGCGGAGATGGACGCGCTCGATCAGATCGGCGACACCGTGATCAAGAGCATCGCCGACTATTTCGGCGAGAGCCACAACCGCGGCATCGTCGAACGTCTCGTGAATGAGCTCGAAGAGATCGTCGACGCGGAGAAGCCGAAGAGCAACTCGCCGGTCGCCGGCAAGACCGTGGTGTTCACGGGCTCGCTGGAGAAGATGACGCGCGATGAAGCGAAGGCGACCGCGGAGCGGCTGGGTGCGAAAGTGTCGGGCTCGGTGTCGAAGAAGACCGACCTGGTGGTGGCCGGCCCCGGCGCGGGCTCGAAGCTCGCGGATGCCAACAAGCACGGCGTCAAGGTGCTGACCGAGGACGAGTGGCTGAAGCTGATCGGGGAGTGAGGCTTTCCTCCTTCTCCCCTTGTGGAAGAAGGTGGCGCGAAGCGCCGGATGAGGGGTTCTATCCTCGAGGCAAACTTTGAGCGGGGCCGTGCGGAGAGAGACCCCTCATCCGGCGCGCTCCGCGCGCCACCTTCTCCCACAAGGGGAGAAGGAAGGAAGTGTCACATCATCCCGCTCTCTTCCTCCTCCGCCTGCCCGATCAGCGCTTCGCTCACCACCAGTTCGCGGCGGGGGACGACGAAGATCATCATGCAGGCGCAGAGCAGCGAGATCGCCAGCACTGCCGACGTCAGCGGCAGCGTCGTGGCGGAATGGCCGCCGAGATAGGCGCCGAATTGCGACATCAGCGCGCCGATGCCCTGCTGGAGGAAGCCCATCGCGCCCGAGGCGGTGCCGGCGGCTTCGGGGCGGATGCTGATCGCGCCGGCGGCGGAGTTCGCCATCACGAAGGCATTGCCGACCATCACGATCATCTGCGTTCCGAACAGCCAGGCCGGCGCCTCGTTCCACCCTGCGAAGCTCAGGAGCAGGTTCAGCAGGCTGCCGCAGAGCTGCAGGCCGAGCCCGAACCAGATCAGCTTTTCCAGCGAGTGCCTGGGCGCAAAGCGCACGCAGAGCAGGTTGCCGACGAGATACGCAAAGCCGGTCGTCGCGAACCACGCGCCATATTCGGCGCTGGTCCGTCCCATCTGCGTCACCACGATATAGGGGCCGCCGCCGGCGAAGGTGAAGATGATCTGGGAGGCCAGCACCTGGCACATCACATAGCCGATGAAGGCGCGGCTCTTGATCAGGGTGCCTACGTCGGTGCGAAAGCCGCCGCTGCCGACGGCGCGGCCGCGGCGTGTCTCGGGCAGCGCGATCGCGATGCCGACGGCGACTGTGATTGCGCCGATCGTGACGGCGTAGAAGATCGCGCGCCAGCCGAATGCGGTCTCTATCAGGCCGCCGGTGAGCGGCGACACCATCTGCCCGATCATCAGCGCGGCGACCACCAGGCTGATCATCGAGGCGACGCGTTCGCGCGGATAGATGTCGCGGATGATGGCGCGGCTGATCACCATGCCGGAGGCGCCGCCAAGCGCCTGGAAGAAGCGCGCTGCGATCAGCTGCGGCAGGGTCTCGGCGAAGATGCAGGCGATGCTCGCCGCGACCATCAGCGCGAGGCCGCCAAGCAGAACCGGGCGCCGGCCGAACTTGTCCGACAGCGGCCCCATGATCAGCTGCGACAACGCGATGCCGACCATGTAGAGCGACACCGTCATCTGCGCGATCGAGATGTCGCTGCCGAAGCTCGTCGCCAGCACCGGCAGTGCCGGAACCAGGATGTAGAGCGAGATCGGCGCGATCCCGGTCATGACCACGAGCAGCAGCAACACCACGCGCGAGGTCGCGATGTTCCTAGCCGTTTCCGGCGGCTTGCTGATCATGCCGTGCATAAAGAGTCCGTCTCGTCGAAATTCGAATCGACTGTAGCGTGCTTGCACAAGACGGAAATCGGCGTTTCGGAATGCGGCTATACGGATTCCGGGACGGTGCTGATGAGGGCGCAGTATGGCCGTTATTTTACGGGAGCGGGTATGCCGGGATGTTGTGCGGTCGTGCCGCATTCTCGGTGTCATTCCCCGCGCAGGCGGGGAATCCAGTACGCCGCGGCCTCTCAGGATACGTTTGTTGTCTCTGGAATACTGGATGCCCCGCCTGCGCGGGGCATGACGGCGGTGGCTGGGGAAGCAGCCTTGCGCAAATCGCGTAGCGCCATGCGTCGCGCTCTCGCGCGCGCTACGCCTTCAGCTCCGCCGTGGCCTGGTCGAGCCAGGCCCCGGTCGCCTCGTCGAGCGCCGGCCGCACCTCGGCCCGCACGCGCGCGTGGTAGGCGTTGAGCCAGTCGAGCTCGTCCTTGTTCAGCATCGCGACATCGATCAGGCGGCGGTCGATCGGCGCGAGCGTCAGCGTCTCGAAGGCGTTCATCGGCTTCTCGGCGCCCTTGATGCTGGCTTCGACCACCAGCTCGAGGTTCTCGATGCGGATGCCGAAACCGTCGGTCTTGTAGTAGCCGGGCTCGTTGGAGAGGATCATGCCTCGCTTCAGCGGCGTGGTGCCGAGCTTGGAGATCCGCGCCGGCCCTTCGTGCACGCTGAGATAGCTGCCGACGCCGTGGCCGGTGCCGTGTTCGAAATCGACACCGGCGGCCCAGAGAAATTGCCGCGCCAGCGTGTCGAGCTGCGCGCCCGTGGTGCCGTCGGGGAAGACCGCGCGGGCAATCGCGATGTGGCCGCGCAGCACGCGGGTGAAGCGGTCGCGCATCTCGTCCGTGGGCTCGCCGACCGCCATGGTGCGGGTGACGTCGGTGGTGCCGTCTTCATATTGCGCACCGGAATCGATCAGCAGCAGGTCGCCCGGCGCGATCCGCCGGTTGCTCTTGCGGGTGACGCGGTAGTGCACGATGGCGCCGTTCGGTCCGGTGCCGGAAATGGTCGGGAACGACACGTCCTTCAGCGCGCCGGTGTCGCGGCGGAACGTCTCCAGCGCCTCGACCGCGTCGATCTCGGTGAGCTTGCCGCTTGCCGCCTCGCGATCGATGAAGGCGAGGAAGCGCGCCAGCGCCACGGCGTCGCGCACATGGGCCGTCTTGGTGCCCTTGATCTCGATCGGGTTCTTGACCGCCTTGAGCAGCGCAATCGGGTCGCTGCCGCGCACCGGCTTGCCGCCGGCCCCCACGATCAATCGGCTCAGCGCGTCGGCCGCGGTCGCATTGTCGAGCGCGATCGTGGCGCCGCTCTTGGCGAGCGCCATCAGCGTTGGCGCCATCGCATCGGGCTCGCGCACGTCGGCGGACTGCTCGAGATGGTCGCGCGTCAGGTTGGAGAGTTTCCGGTGGTCGATGAAGATGGTGGGACGGCCGTCCTTCGGTACCAGCGCGTAGGACAGCGGCAGCGGCGTGTGCGCGACGTCGGCGCCGCGGATGTTGAAGGTCCAGGCCACCGCGTGGCTGTCCGACAGCACCAGCGCATCGGTGCCGAGCTTGGCGATCTCGCCCCTGATCTGCGTCAGCTTCTCGGCTTCCCCGACGCCGGCATGCTGGAGGTTGTGTACCGCGACCGGGGCGAGCGGCGGCTGCGGCCGGTCCTGCCAGATCGCGTCGATCGGATTGCCGTCGACGGCGACCAGTTCGGCGCCGGCCTTGGCGCAGGCGGCGGCGAGGCGTTCGGCTGCCGAAGAAGTGTGCAGCCATGGGTCAAATCCGAGGCGGTCGCCGGCTTTCAGGTGCGAGGACACCCAGCTTTCCGGCGGCGGATCGATCAGCGATTCCACCGCCCAGGCCTTCGCGTCGACCTGCTTCGCGGCCTGGATGGTGTAGCGGCCATCGACGAACAAGGCGGCCTCGTGCGTCAGCACCACCGCGAGCCCCGCCGATCCCGTAAATCCGGTCAGCCAGGCCAGCCGTTCTTCCGACGGCGGCACATATTCGTTCTGCTGCTGGTCGGCGCGTGGGATCACGAAGCCGGTCAGCTTGCGGCGGGCGAGTTCTTCGCGGAGCGCGGCAAGGCGCGCCGTCAACGCGACGCCGGCCTCCGGCTCCTCGAATGTCTGGAAGTGCGCTTCGAACATGGTGGATCACTTTAGGATCATGGGGATCGGTCCGCAATCTAGACGCATTTGCGTCGCATCTGGCATGGACTGTGCTTGAAATAGTTCCATTCGAGTTGAGTGGGGTAAAGGATGCGGCATTCGCGCTTCGTCCGGATAACAGGGAAATTCGAGCAAGTGGTTCATCTCAACGGCGAGGGGACACACGATGCCAGCGTTCACGTTTGAGAAGATTTCGCCGCCGGCGCGTCGCGCCCCGGCTGCGGCGACACCCAAGAAGCCGCGCGGTCTCATCAGCCAGATGATCGACCGTTTTGCCGAGCGCCGCGCAAGGCGCGCCCTGCAGCGCCAGCGCGCGCCGCGACAGGACGAGAAGCCGGCGGAGTGACGGTCTCGTAGGGTGGGTTAGCCGTAGGCGTAACCCACCACGGTGCGAATCCGCAGAGACGGGAGAGGTGGGTTACGCCAAGGGACTGCGCTGCGCGCAGCCCGGGGCCAACCCACCCTACGACACCTTCCGCAGCAACAGACTGCTCCATCCCTCGATCCGCAGGTGCCGCAACGGCACGAGCCCGCGCGCCCGGTAGGCCGCGATCACGGCGGGCGCCTGGTGGGTCAGGAGGCCGGAGAGGATGACGTGGGCGCCGGGTGCAAGGTGCCGCGTCATCGGGCTCGCCAATTGCCGCAGCGGATTGGCGAGGATGTTGGCTAGCACCAGGTCGAACGGCCCGCATCTGGCAAAATCGGGCGCGGCAAAGCCGGTGGCACGGATCACCCGCACGTTGGGGCCGACTTCATTCAGAGCGGCATTCTCGGCTGCCACCCGCACCGAGGGCGGGTCGATGTCGGAGGCCAGCACCGCGCGGTGCAGCGCCTTGGCCGCGGCGATGGCCAGCACGCCGGTCCCGGTGCCGAGATCGAGGACATCGCGGGGAAGGGAACTCTTCAGGACATGGTCAAGCAGGAGTAAACAGCCGCGCGTCGTACCGTGGTGGCCGGTGCCGAAAGCGAGCGCAGCCTCGATCTCGATTTTGAGCTTGTTCGGCGCCACGCGGTCGCGGTCATGGCTGCCGTGAACGACGAAGCGACCCGCCGGCACAGGGACGAGATCTTCCAGGCTCGCCTTGACCCAGTCCTTGGCCTCGACCGTGTCGAAAAGGAGCGTATCAGCGATGTCATTTCCTGCTGAAGTTGCAACGAGTTCGCGCAGCAATGCCTGGTCCGGTGCATCGGCGAAATGCAGCGTGACATCCCATTGTCCGTCGGGCCGCTCGAATGCGGCGACCGCCGCGTCACCTTCGAAAAACACCTCGGTCAGCACGTCGACCACGCGCTTTGCCGCGGCCTCGGTGCCGATCGAAAAGCTGGCGCGATGGGTAGGGGAAGGCTGCATGTTTTGGGGTCCGTCTGGTCAATTTTGGGTATTTTTGTCGTCAATTTTCCGCACAAGTTGCGAGTTCCGGATTAACCGGACAGAAGGTCGCACCCCGTAGATTTGCGGCTGTTGGGGAGAGCCAACACAGCTTGAAATTGAAACGGAGGCGTGTCTTGAAGCGCATGGTCTTGAAGTTCTGGTCCGACGAATCCGGTGCGACCGCAATCGAATACGGCCTCATCGCGGCCGGTATCGCGCTGGCGATCATCACCGTGGTGAACAGCCTGGGCAGCACGATGAACGAGAAGTTCGGTTCGATTAGCAGCTCCTTGAAGTAATTTCCGCCTCCGATTTCCCAGCGGGGGCATCTTTCTTCATAGACATCCAGACGAGCGCCCGCGCGGGGAATTGCCCTCGGCGGGCGATGTCGTTTTGGGGGGCTGCCTGAAACGCCCGGCCGCAGTTCAGTTCGAAATTCTCTCCACCTCTAGGCCTTCGAGGGTCGGATAGTGGACCAGGCCAGCCTCGTCGGTCTCCACGAGCGTCCCTTTTTCGAGACAAGCCCATTGTTCGGCCGGGTATGCCGGAGAAAATCTGCCCTCGGAGATCAGTGCGACCACCCGGCCGGTCATACCGCCGATCCGAATCCGGTCGCCGATCTCCATGCCCTCAGCTCCCGGATCTCAATCTGAGACACGAGCGCGCCCACAGGATGTCCACCTGTTTGTCGAGCCTTGTCCCATCACTCGTCCCCAGCTTTTCCACCGCGTTGTCCCCGGTCCTTGCCCGGCCGATACGGGGCGCTTCCACTTGCGTTTCACAGCTCTGCCAACAGGCTGTCCACAGCCCATCAACAGCCCTATCCACGGCTTCCGAACAGTGCGCGGTGGTCCCGCAGGATCACGCGTGCCGCATTGTGGCCGGGGGCGCCGGTGACGCCGCCGCCGGGGTGGGCGCCGGAGCCGCAGTGATAGAGGCCCTTCAGGGGCCCGCGATAATCGGCGTGGCCCAGCATCGGCCGGGCCGAGAACAGCTGGTTCAGCGTCAGCGCGCCGTGGAAGATATCGCCGCCGAGCAGGCCGAACTGCCGTTCGAGGTCGAGCGGGGACAGGATCTGGCGGCCGAGCACGCTGGAGGCAAAACCCGGCGCGTATTTATCCACCGTCGCGACCATGAGATCGGCGACTTCCTCGCGATGGTCGTCCCATGACGATCCGTCGGGGAGCTCCGGCGCCACGTGCTGGCAGAACAGGCTCGCGACATGCTTGCCGGCGGGCGCCAGCGTATCGTCGAGCGTCGAGGGGATCAGCATCTCAACCACGGGTGACCTGCTCCAGCCCTGCGCCCGCGCATCGAGATAGGCGCGGTCCATGTAGGGAAGGCTCGGCGCCAGGATGATGCCGGAGGTGAGGTGATCGCCTTCGCCGGGCAGCGCGGTGAAGGAGGGCAGGCGGTCCAGCGCCACGTTCATGCGGAAGGTGCCGGAGCCGTTCTTCCAGTTCTTGATGCGGGCGAGGAAGTCCTTGGGCAACGCGTCGGCTGCGATCAGCCGCGTATACAGCAGCTTCGGATTGACGTTGGCCGCGACATATTTCGCGCGGATCGTCTCGCCGTTCTCCAGCACGACGCCGGCCGCGCGGTCGCGCTCGACGATCACCTCGCTCACGCCGGCGTCGGTGTCGATCGTGGCGCCCTTGTCGCGCGCGGCACGCGCCATCGCCTGCGTGATCGCGCCCATACCGCCGATGGCATGACCCCAGACGCCCTTCTTGCCGTTCACCTCGCCGAAGGCGTGATGCAGCATCACATAGGCCGAGCCGGCGGCGTAGGGGCTGGCGTAATTGCCGACGATGGCATCGAAGCCGAACAGCGCCTTGACCAGATCATGCTCGAACCGTTCGTCCAGCATCTCGCCGGCCGAGCGCGTGAACAGATCGAGCAGGCTGCGGCTTTGCTCCAGCGTCAGGCCGCGCAAGATGTTGGCGCTCTGGAATGCGTTCACGGCCTCGCGGATCGCACCGGTGCCGAAGCCGTCGAGCAGGTTCGGTGGTGCGCGCAGCACGAACTGTCTGAGCACGTCGGCGATGTCTTCCAGCTCGCGCGAGAAGCCGTCGAGCGCTTCCGCATCATGCGCGTTGAGCCGCGACACTGACGCTTTCGTCCGTCCCTCGCCGGTGAGGAGGTAGCTGCCGTCCGGTGCGGGCAGGAAATTCTGCGCACGGCGTTCGACCACGCGCAGGCCCTGCTCGGTGAGCTTGAGGTCACCGATCACCTGCGGGTTGAGCAGGCTCACGGTGTAGGCGGCGACCGAATTGCGAAAGCCGGGGTGAAACTCCTCCGTCACCGCAGCCCCGCCGACCACCTTGCGCCGTTCGACCACGCGCACACGCAGGCCCGCCATCGCGAGATAGGCCGCGCAGGTGAGGCCGTTATGGCCTGCGCCGATAATGACGACGTCGGTTTCGGTCATGATTTCCTTGGTGTCATTCCGGGGCGACGCGCAGCATCGAACCCGAAGTATCGAGGTTCCGGGTTCACCTCTTCGAGGCGCTCCGGAACGACATCTGTATATCAAGCATTCCCTGCTGCAACATCACGACACCCTTTATTGCCCGTTCAGGCGCCTTGTGCTCCATTGCACCCCATCCGGCGCCCGCCGGGGGCAATATCCGCCGCGTTTCCCGCGCGAACCGGTGCCTACTTCGCTGGAAAACGCTTTGCCGGAGCTTTCATGGATTCGATCGTGCACCCCGCCGCCACGGAGCAGCCGTCGTCGTCGCGCAACCGGCTGTTGCTGACGGTCTACACCGCTGCGATCTTCGTCAGCGCGCTGCTGCTGTTCTCGGTGCAGCCGCTGTTCACGAAGATGGTGCTGCCGCGGCTCGGCGGCTCGCCGGCGGTGTGGTCGGTAGCCATGGTGTTCTTCCAGTCGCTGCTGCTGGCGGGTTATGCCTATGCGCATCTGCTGATGCAGGCGAGGAACCGGATCGTTCCGGTCGCGGTGCATCTGGTGCTGCTCGTTCTGGCTTTCGTCACGCTGCCGCTCGGTATCGCCACCGCCTATGGCGAGCCGCCGGCCTCGGGCTACGCGTTCTGGCTGCTCGGCCTGTTTGTGGTCTCGATCGGGCTGCCGTTCTTCGCGCTCGCCGCCAACAATCCGCTGCTGCAAGCCTGGTTCGTCCGCACCGGCCATCCCGCCGGGCATGATCCCTATTTCCTCTATGCCTCCTCCAACATCGGCAGCTTCCTGGCGCTGTTGTCCTATCCCTTCCTGCTTGAGCCGATGTTCTCGCTGCACACGCAGAACCGGTTCTGGACCGGCGGCTATGGCCTGCTGATCCTCCTGATCGCCGCCTGCGGCGTGCTGCTGCTGCGCTCTCCGAAGCTCGCGGCGGCCGACGCGCGCACCGAGGAGGTCAATGCGCCCGCACCGGGCCTGATGACGCGGCTGCGCTGGATCTTCCTCGCCGCGGTGCCGTCCGGCCTGCTCATCGCGGTGACCGCGCACATCTCGACCGACGTCGCTGCGGCGCCGCTGCTCTGGGTGCTGCCGCTGTCGCTGTACCTGCTGACCTGGGTGGTGGTGTTCCAGTCGCGGCCGCTGCTGCCGCACAAATGGATGCTGATGCTGCAGCCGGTCGCGATCGCCGGCGTCGTCGTCCTGCTGGCTTTCGGCGGCGAGCAGAACCTGCTGCTGACGCTCGGCGGTCATCAATTGTGCTTCTTCGTCATCGCCATGGCCTGTCACGGCGAGCTGGCACGGACGCGGCCGGCCGCCAAATATCTCACCGGCTTCTACGTCGCGCTGTCGTTCGGCGGCATGGTCGGCGGCCTCTTTGCCGGCCTCGTCGCGCCCTTCACCTTCTCCTGGATCGCCGAATACCCGATCCTGATCGCGCTTGCCGTGCTATGCCGGCCGTCTGCGAACGAGCGTCTTGCGGGGATCGTCAAATGGTACTGGCTGGCGCTCGCCGCGCTCGCGGTGGCGCTGATCGCGCCGTCCTATACGACCGGCAATCTTTCGACCTGGTTCGAGGATCACCGTGTCTGGGTCGCCGGCGGCGTCGGCGTGCTCGCCGCGCTGCTGACACTGGCGCTCAATGCCGGGCGCTGGAAGATCTTCGCCACCGTCGCGCTGGCGCTGGCCTTGATCAGGATCTATCCGGCGGACGAGGGGCGCGTCACCACGGTGCGCAGCTTCTTCGGCGTGCACAAGATCGTGGAGACGCCCGGCGGCTATTTCCACGTGCTGATGCACGGCACCACCATCCACGGCGCCGAGCGCTTCCGCAACAATGACGGCACGCCGGTCACCGGCCGCCCCGAGCCGATCACCTATTATCACAAGGACGGCGGCATCGGTCAGGCCGTCACCGCGATCCGCGAGCGCAAGGGCGCGCCGCTCAAGGTCGCCGCGATCGGTGTCGGCTCGGGTACGCTCGCCTGCGCCGCCGAGTCCGGCGAGGACTGGAAGTTCTTCGAGATCGACCAGTCCATGGTGGATGCCGCGCGCGACCCCAAGAACTTCCGCTACATCTCGAGCTGCATGCCGGAGATGAAGCCTGTGATCGGCGACGCGCGCCTCACCTTCGCCAAGGAGCCCGACGGCGCTTACGATCTCATCATTGTCGATGCCTATTCGTCCGATGCGATCCCGATCCATCTCGCCACCGAAGAGGCGATGAAGATCTACAAGGACAAGCTCGCGCCGCATGGTGCGGTGGTGATGCACGTCTCCAACCGCCACCTCGATCTGGAGACCGTCGTGGTCGGCATCGCCGACGCCAACGATCTCAAGAGCTGGGTCTTCAACGAGGATTCGGGCCGCGATGCCGACTACATCTTCTCGACCGACGTCGTGATCTCCGCGCGGGAGGAGGAAGACGTCGGCAAGCTCGCCGCTTCCAAGTCGTGGGAGCAGACCGAAGCCGACGACAGGGTGCGGGTCTGGACCGACGATTATTCCAACATCCTGGGCGCGCTGTACCGGCGGTTGCGGGACGGGGAGTAGGGGCGGCCGAAAACAAGACGTGCAGATTTTGTCGGAGGTCGTCATGCCCGGGCTTGTCCCGGGCATCCACGTTCTTCGATCCGCGCGTCCAAGACGTGGATGGCCGGGTCAAGCCCGGCCATGACGGCGGAGAGATTCTAAGGCTCCACCGGCGTCCCCGCCGGGAGCGCAATTCCCTTCTCGCCTGCGACCTGCCGCAACAGGTCCGGATTGTCCGAGATGATGCCGTCGACGCCGATGTCGATCGTCCGCGCCATGTCGTCACGCTTGTTCACCGTCCAGACCACGACGCGCAATCCCAGCGCATGGGCCTCGGCAACAAGCGCCGCGGTGACGTCGCCGAAATAGGGCGACCAGATCGCGCCGCCCGCAGCCTTGATGGTTCGCGGCAGCGAGCCGCCGTGATCGGCCGGGCTGAAACCCGCGGTCCAGTTGGTGGCCTTGTCGAGCACCACCGTCGGAGCCGAGCCGCGCTGGAGTGTCAGGTACACGGTTGGAATTTTCGGCGCCCGCTGCTGCACGAGCTGCAGGGTCCGCCAGTCGAACGACTGGATCATCACGCGATCGGAGAATTTTTCGGCGTCGATCAGGTCGAGCAATGGAGTGACGAAACCTTGCGGGTCGAGGGATTCGTCCGGGTGGTTCGGATCGATCTTGGTCTCGATGTTGAAGCGCACGTTGGCGTTGCCGGACCTGCGCACCAGCGCGAACAGCTGCTTCAGCGTGGGGATGCGCGTCCCCGGCACGGCGCGCTGCTCGGGGAATTGTTTGGCGTAGGCGCTGTCGGGGCGGATCTGGCCGACGTCATAGGTCCTGATCTCGTCGAGCCGCAATTTCACGAACGGCGTGCCGGGCGCGGTGACATAGGCGCCGCTCGCATCGCGTGCGAGGTCGGGGTTGAGCCCGCGTTCATGCGAGATGACGATTTCCCCGTCGGCGGTCACGCCGACGTCGAGCTCCAGCGTGTCCACGCCCATCGACAGCGCGTTGGCGAAGGCGGGCAGGGTGTTCTCCGGCAGCAGCGCCCGCCCGCCGCGATGCGCTTCGAGATCGAACGCCATGGCTTGTTCCGTATGGGCTGGTCCCGCAGCGAGAACCGCGAGCACGGTCAGGATTGTCGTGGCACGTGACGGCATCACAGTCCGGGGGGGCAAGAGGACGGCGGAATTCTAACGCAGGTCCGGCCTATTCTATAGGCTTTTGCGCCTGTTGAAACCTCGGGCTGCGGCTTGGGTTGCGTCTGCCAGGCTTGTATGTACTCATGGACGCCGCCCCGGAATCCCGCCCGTGCCACAGAAACGCGATCACCGCATCATTCGCAGCCGGCATTTTCACAAGATGCAGCGCCGGCATTTCATCGTGTTCGACATTCTGCCCTTTGTCGGCACGCTGGTTGCACTTGGACTTCTGTTCTATCGCCCGGTCGGCGTGATGGAGCTCAGCCTGTTCCTCGGCTTCTGGCTGATCACCGGCCTCGGCCTCACCGTCGGCTACCACCGGCTGTTCACCCATCGCGCCTTCGCGACCTCCACGACCATGAGCGCGACCCTGATCGTCATGGGGTCGATGGCGGGGCGCGGCCCCATGCTGTCCTGGGCGGCGATGCATCGGCGCCACCACGAGCTCTCCGATCACGACGGCGATCTGCACTCGCCGCGGCTGCATGGCGGCGGCCTGATCGGGCGCCTGCGGGGCTTCCTGCACGCGCATTTGACCTGGATGATCGCGCACGATTATCCGAACGTCGCGCATTATGTGCCGGACCTGATGGCGGACCGCAGGCTGGTTGCGGTCAACAGCTATTATTACAGCTGGGTCGTGCTCGGTCTGCTGCTTCCCGCGGCGATCGGCGGCCTCGCGACCATGAGCCTGTGGGGCGCGCTGACCGGCATGCTCTGGGGCGGCGTGGTGCGCATGTTCGTGGTCGAGCAGACTTTCTCCGCCATCAACTCCATCATGCACACGTTCGGTACGCAGCCCTTCGTCACCCGCGACGACAACAGCCGCAATCTGGGCGTGATGGCCTGGATCGCCTGGGGCGAGGGCTGGCACAACAATCACCACGCCTTTCCCTATTCCGCCGCCTTCGGTCTGCGCTGGTTCGAGTTCGATCCCGGCTTCATCTTCATCCGCGCGCTGGAGGCGCTCGGACTTGCCTGGGACGTCAAGGTGCCGAGCGAGGAGAAGATCGCGCGGCGCATGCTGCGGCAGCCGGGCGATGCGACGGCGCCCGACCTGGAAACGGGCTGAGCGTCATCGGCCGGCGCGAGGGCCGGTGATGGCGCGGCTTTGATCCGATGCTCTTCAACGACTATCCCTTTCTCCTGGTCTTCCTGCCGGCGGCATTGCTGATCTACCGCCTGGCCGATCCCTATCCGCAACTCCGGATCGGCGTGCAGGTCGCGCTGTCGCTCGCCTTCTACGCCTGGGGCAGTCCGTCCTTCATCGTGCTCCTGATCGCCTCGATCGCGATCAACTGGGCCGCCTCGGTCGCCTATGGGCGGGTGAAGTGGAAGGCGGTGCTGAGCCTGGTGATCGTGCTCGATCTCGCGGCGCTGGGGCTGTTCAAATACGCCAACTTCCTGCTCGCCAATCTTGGCCTCTTGCTGGGCGCGAAGCTGCCGTCGCTCGAGATCGGGCTGCCGCTCGGCATCTCCTTCTTCACCTTCCACCACATCATGTACCTGGTCGATCTGAAGCGCGGCAAGGCGCCGCTCTACGCGCTCGACCGCTATGCGCTCTACATCGCCTTCTTTCCGCAGGCGATCGCGGGACCGCTGGCGCGGTGGTCGGAGGTGATGCACCAGTTCGGCCGGCAGGTGTACGCACCGGGCTGGCAGCGCCAGTTCTGCATCGCGGCCTGCTTCATCGCGCTCGGCCTGTTCGAGAAGGTCGTGATCGCCGACAGTCTCGCGCGTCTGCTCGATCCCATTTACGAGGAGGCAGCAAGCGGACCGCTTGCGAGCGGCGATGCCTGGCTCGCCTTCTGTTTCTCGTTCCAGATCCTGTTCGACTTCTCCGGCTATTCCGACATCGCGATCGGCCTTGGCCTGCTGTTCGGCGTGCAGCTGCCGTACAATTTCAATGCGCCGCTGCGCTCGACGAATATCCAGGATTTCTGGCAGCGCTGGCACATCACCCTGATGCTGTTCCTGCGCGACTATGTGTTCTACCCGCTGGTCAACACGCGCCTCTTGCCGCGTCGCCTTCTGCCGGTGCAGTTCTTCGGCGCGATGATGATCACCATGGCGCTGTGCGGCCTCTGGCATGGCGCGAGCTGGACCTTCGTTCTCTGGGGCGTGCTGCACGGCCTTGCGCAAGTGATGTGTTCGCTCTGGCGCCGCTACGGGCCGGATTTTCCATCATGGCTCGGCTGGGCACTCACCGTGCTGTTCGTGCTCGCCACCGGCGTGGTCTTTCGCGCGGGATCGGTGGAGGCGGCGTGGCATGTGTTTGCCGGGCTTGCCCAGCCATGGCCGCTCGACCGCGGCAAACATTTGTGGCCGCTGGTCGTAGCGCCGTTGTTCGCCTTTCTGCTGCCGGCGAGCCAGGACATCGTCGCGGCGCTGACCCGCCGCCCCAATCCGTGGCTCGCGGCTCTGCTCGGTCTTGTGTTGTTCGCACTGCTGCTTCACATGGGTGGTCGGGATCTCCATGAGTTCGTCTACTTCAAGTTCTGACACTGACCCGGGCTGGGGACGGGGCCTGCTCGCGTGCCTGGGCACGCTGACCGGCGCTGCGCTGCTGGTGCTCGGATTGATGGTGCTGGTCGATCCCTATGACAGCGGCAAGCTTGGCCTGCTCGGGATAAACGGCGTCGACAATCGCCTGACGCAGATCACGGCCGCGAGCCGCGCACGGAATCCGGACTTCAATGCCGCCATCCTCGGCAATTCGACCGCGCAGATGATCGAGCCGGCGGAATTGTCGCGTACGACGGGTTTGCGCTTCGTGCAGCTCTACATGACCGGCGGCCTTCCCCGCCAACAGCTCGCGGTGCTCGATTTTTACTTGCGCAACCACAAGGAAGTGGGCGCGCTCGTCATCGCAGCCGATCCGAGCTGGTGCGCGCATGCACGGGAGAAGAAAGAGGGTGGCGTCCCGTTCCCTGACTGGCTCTACGACAGAAGCGTCGTCACCTATGCGGTGCGGCTGATCTCCTGGCAGGCGATCGAGCACGCCTTTCAGCGCATCAGCATTGGGCTCGACCGGCGGCCGCGGATGAATCCGGACGGTTTCGTCAGCTACGAGGATATCTGGCCGCCTGGCCAGTTCAGGGAGGTCGGCTGGCCCACCGATCCGGCGCCGGTTGCGTCGGCCGAGATGCGGGCGACATTTCCCGAGATTGCGGCGCTGACGAGCCTGGTCGAAAAGCTGAAGGCAGATGTGCCTGTCGTCATCATCGTGCCCCCGACCTTCGCGGCCACCGTGCCGAAACCCGGCACGGAAACCGCCGCGGAGCGAAGTGCCTGCGATGCCGCGCTGAAGAAGGTCGTGGCGGGCCGCCCGCGCAGCAACTTCATCAGCTATCGCGTCGACAACGAACTCACCCGCGACCGCGCCAATTTCGCGGACTACATCCACTACCGTCGAACTCTTGCGCGCAAGATCGAGCAGGGGATTGCTGCGAGCCTGCGCGACGGGGAGAGCGCGAAGATCGATTTCTGAGCCGGCTCAGCCGATCTTCTCGAAACCGCCCTCAAGCCAGAGCCGGCGCGCCAGCTTGCGCTGGATCTTGCCGCTGGTGGTCTTCGGCAGGCTGCCCGGACGGATCAGCGCGACGTGGCGCGCCGAGAGCTCGTGGTTGTCGGCGACGGCCTCGCGGATCCGGCCCTTGATGTCCTCGCTGTCGATCGCGTGGCGCGCGGTGCGCTCGACCTCCTGCACGATCACCAGTGCTTCTTCGCCGGTCTCGTCCGGCACCGAGAACGCCGCGCCGCAGTTTTCGCGCAAAGCCACGTCGAGCGATTGCACCGTGCGCTCGATGTCCTGCGGATAATGGTTGATGCCGCGGATGATGATGAGATCCTTGATCCGCCCGGTGACGAACAGTTCGCCGCTGTCGTCGAGGAAACCGAGATCGCTGGTGCGGAGCCAGGGGCCGTCCTCGCCGGCGATCTCCGCGTTGAGCGCCCCGCGCGTGGCTTCATCGTTGCGCCAATAGGCACGTGCGACGTTGGCGCCGCTGACCCAGATCTCGCCGACATGGTCCGCCGGCAGCCGTGTACGCTTCTCCGGATCCACGATGGCGATCTGCTCGCCCTCGAGCGCGCGGCCGCAACCGACCACGATCTGCGCGTCGTCGTCGCCGGAAGGCGTCTCCGCCGCATGCGCCTGAAGCGCGGTGCGGCTGACGGTGCGCGTGATGTGACCATCGGCGCGGCGGCCGCCGGAGATCAGCAGCGTCGCTTCCGCCATGCCGTACGCCGGATACATCGCGCGCGGATCGAAGCCATGCGGCCCGAATGTCGCGATGAACCGGTCGATGGTTTCCGCGTGCACCGGCTCGGCGCCGTTGAGCGCGATCCTGAGCGAGGACAGGTCGATGCCGTCCATCTGGTCGGCGCGATAGCGGCTGACGCAGAGGTCGAAGCCGAAATTCGGGCCGCACGCCACCTCCGCGCGATAATGCGAGATCGCGCGCAGCCAGCCGAGCGGCCGCTGCATGAACGCGTTCGGCGCCATCAGCACGCAGGCAGCCCCGACATAGAGCGTCTGCAGCGCGTTCAGGATCAGACCCATGTCGTGATAGAGCGGCACCCAGTTGACGTAGGTCGATTGCCTCGTGTTGCCGAGCGCGAGCCGGATCATCTCGAGATTGGCGAGCAGGTTGGCATGGCTCACCATCACGCCCTTGGGCTCGGACGTCGAGCCCGACGTGTATTGGAGGAAGGCGATATCGTCCGGCGTCGATGCGGTCAGATCGACCGCCGCGCCGTCATGACCCAGATCGACCTCGATCCAGCGGATGTTCGCGAGTGCAAAACGCGCCTGCAGATCACCGCGGAGCGCGAACGCAGACGTGGTCAGCGCCAGTGCCGGCGTGCAATTGGCAAGGATCGCGGCGCTGGCATCGCGCGCGCTGTTTCGCCGCGGCATCATCATCGGCACCGCGATGATGCCGGCCATCAGGCAGCCGAAGAATGCCACCAGGAATTCGAGGCCGGGCGGAAACACCAGGATGGCGCGATCGCCGGGGCGTGCGGCCGCACTCAGGCGCGCGGCGAGCGCGCTGGCGGCGTCGTGCAGTTGGCGAAAGGTGAGGGCTGCTTCCTCCGTCCCGCGATCGGAGACGAAGACATAGGCGCGGTCGTCGGCCTGTTCCACCGCGCGCCGGGCCAGCACAGCCACGAGCGAGCGGAAATTGTCCATCGGAGTGCGCCGGGTCTAGCCGCTCTCAGGCGGCGGTACGGATCGCGCGCTTGTCGGCGAGAAATCGGGACAAGGCCTCGACGGTCGGATGGTCGTAAAAGTCGTCCGTCGACAGTTCGAGATCCAGCTTCTCCTCGAGTTCCATCATGAGATAGACCAGCATCGCCGAGTCGAGACCGAGGCGGTTGAACTTTGTGCCGGTGTCGACCCGATCCTTGGAGATACGCAGGATATTGGCCAGTGCGGTAACGCAGAAATCCGAAATCTGCTCGCGTGTCATGTCATTTCCCAGAAATAATGGGAAAGACAATACGGTTGACCCCAAGGTTGTCAATTTAGCCGCGACGCCACCGCGTTGAAGGTTGGGGACTGTTGCCTTCCTGCGTCGCCCGGCTGCTCAATCGACGCCCACTCGGCCTGTTTTCCGGTCGGCGGCGGCATGCCATCCGCCCAGGGCGGTTGACGGCCATCGCGGAAGGCGGAAACTGGCCGCCAAAAACAGGGGGCTCACATGCGGCCAATCCTCATCGCGGCGTTCGTGATTCTCATGATTGGACAAGCGGCAGCCAAGGATGTGCTTTCGGGAGCGATCCTCTACGAGGACGTCGCACGCTATGCCTCGTTCGGCCTGCACCGCTTCGGCTCGGCCGGCGACCGCGCGACCGCCGACTGGATCGCCGGCGAGATGAAGCAGGCGGGTTTCGACGTCAGCTTTCAGCCCGTCGTGCTCGGCCGGCAATATGTGGTCGAGCGGGCCAGCGCCGAGGCCGCCGGCACCACTGTGGAGGCGACGCCGTTCTGGTGGCCGCCGGAGGACCGGGCGAGCTTCCGCCTGTCCGCACCGCTCGCGCGCGATGGCGATGCCGCCGGCAAGATCCTGTTGCTCGATCTGCCGTTCGATCGCGGTGCCTATCTGGGACCGGGGCATCGTGCCGCCATCGGTGAAGCGGCAGCGAAGAAGCCGGCGGCGATCCTGCTGACGATCGGCAATCCCGCCGACGACCGCTTCGCCTACAACGTCACGCAGGAGGATGCGCCCTGGCCGGTGCCGGTGATCGTGGTCGGCGCGAAGTCGCGCGCGGCGTTCGAGCGCGTGCTCGCCGCAGGCACGCCCGTCACCCTGGACGTCAAGGGCCATTACGAGCGCGATGTCGCCGGCCGCAATGTGATTGCCGAGATCGGGACCGGCCGCGGCCCGACCGTCGTCGTCTCCACGCCGATGACCGGCTGGTACTCCTGCGTCTGCGAGCGCGGCCCCGGCATTGCGAATTTCCTCGCGCTGGCGCGCACCGTCGCCGCCGAGACATGGCCGGCGCATTTTGTCTTCATCGCCACTGCCGGCCACGAGATCGGCCATGGCGGCATGGAGCTGTTCCTGAAGCACGGCGCACCCGCGCCGAAAAAGACGCTGGCGTGGATTCACTTCGGCTCGTCAAACGCCTGCTATGGCTTTGCGGAGGGCGCCCGCACCGATCGACCCGAGGAAGAACGCTATCTCGTGCTCAGCAAATCCGCGGTCGCCCTGACCGACGAGGCCTTTGCAAACGTCGCGGCAAAACGTCTGGTGACGGAGAAGCAGGCGGTCGGCGAGCTCCGCGACGTGCACGCGGCGGGCTACGCCAATTTCCTCGGCATGGCCGGCCGCCATCGCACCTTCCATACGCCGTCGGATGATCTCGGCGCGACCGGGCCCGAAATCCTCGAGCCGGTCGCCCATGCCTTCGTCGATGCTGCACGGAAGATCGTCGAACGCGGCGACGCCGCGTTCAGGTAATTTCAGTTCTGATAGTAGTAGCCGCGCGGCTGATAATACTGGCGAGGCTGCTGCTGCTGGTAGTAGTAGCCCTGCTGGCCATAGCCCTGGTCGTAATTTGGCTGAGGCAGTTGCTGATTGGCCTGGGTGCCATAGGGGCGCGTGATCGGGCGCGGCGCCGGATAGCGCGCGCCGGTGTCGCTGCCGTCGGCCGGATAGATGTAATTGTCATCCTGCGGCATGTAGCGGCGGGCGGGTTGCTGCGGCGGCGTCAGGTTCACCGGATCGCCCGTAGTCGCATACTGCTCTTCGGCAGGCTGCTGCGGAGCGCGGGCCACGGCACTGTTGGCGCGGCCGCGCGGATTGCGCGCCAGCGCCACCTGCGCCGAGCCGGTCAGCGTCACCGTGGTGTTGAGCACGCCCTGCTGCTGCACCAGCGCATAGAGCGTCGATGCGTTCTGCCGCGACAGGCGCACGCAGCCATGCGAGGCGGGCGAGCCGAGCCGACCGACCGAGTCCGTGCCGTGGATGGCGTGACCAACTTTCGTGAAGAAGATCGCGTGCGGCATCGGCGCGTCGTCGAACTCCTTGGAGTAGTGATCCTCTTCCATGCGGAAGGCGCGGAAGCCGCCGTTCGGGGTCTCGCGCGAGGGAATGCCCGTCGACACCGGCCAGTGGTAGCGCGCGACGCCGTCGACCGCGACGGTCATCTGCTGATTGTCCTTGTCGACGGTGATCTCGACCTTGGCCTGCGCGGTGCCCGCGCTCAAAAGCATCAGGGATGTGAAAGCGATAAAAAACGAACGCATCTGACTTCTGGCCTCCGGCCTGTTCACGCTGGCGCCGCGGCTCTCCGTCCCCCGGCGTGCAATATGCCTGCAATCCGGCTTTCGTTCCAGCGGCCTGCCCGCCCATCGTTAACGTGATGTCCGATGTAAGCAAGGCCGCTTTGTGCCGCGCAGGCGGCGGCGATGCTGACATTTTCGCGAGCGGACATGCGTTCACAACGCCGACAATTCGTCACAAAGGCGCAACCATTTGGCCGCTCGGTGCGTTGATCATGACCTGCCGATTGGCGGCGTTCGCCGCCGTTTTACCCCTTGGGACTGAAGATGAACAAAGCCCGTGTTACCGCCGCCGCGCTACCGGTCGGCGCCGCGACCCTGCCGGCCGGCTTGCCTGTCCGCCTGCTGTTCGCAGCCGCCGTCATTCTACTTGCACTGTTGGCGTTGCCTGGAGCCGGTCATGCCCAGGGCATCGTGCGCGGCGCGCAGGAAGGCTCCTATGAAGGTAACAGGATCGCCGGTCCCGTGGGCGGCGTGGTCGGTGGCGCGGTCGGCGCCGGCGTCGGAGGAGCCGTCGGTGCAGTCGAGGGCGTGTTCGGCATTCCCCACCGCCACTATCGCCACTGCCGGGGATACTACGACGGCTATCACCGCTTCCACTGCTACAGGTGACGGCCTCGTAGCCCGGATTTCGATGCGCTGCATCCGGGCTACGCGTCTCAATTCTTCAGCCGGTAGCCGGTGCGGAAAATCCACCAGATGATGCCGAGGCAGATCACCAGGAACGCCAGCGTCATGCCGATGCTGACGGATACGCTGACGTCGGCGATCTCGTAAAAGCTCCAGCGGAAGCCCGAGATCAGATAGACGACCGGGTTGAGCAGCGCGACCGAGCGCCATCCCGCCGGCAGCATGTCGATGGAGTAGAAGCTGCCGCCGAGGAAGGTCAGCGGCGTCACCACCAGCATCGGAATCATCTGCAGCTTCTCGAAGCCGTCGGCCCAGATGCCGATGATGAAGCCGAACAGGCTGAACGTCACCGCCGTCAGCACCAGGAAGGTCAGCATCCAGACCGGATGATGGATGTGCAGCGGCACGAACAGCCCGGCCGTCGCCAGGATGATCAGGCCCAGGATGATCGACTTGGTCGCGGCGGCGCCGACATAGCCGAGCACGATCTCGAAATAGGAGATCGGCGCCGACAGGATCTCATAGATCGTGCCGGTGAATTTCGGGAAGTAGATGCCGAACGAGGCGTTGGCGATGCTCTGGGTCAGCACCGAGAGCATGATCAGGCCCGGCACGATGAAGGTGCCGTAGCTGACGCCCTCGACCTGGCTGATGCGCGAGCCGATCGCGGCGCCGAACACCACGAAATAGAGCGAGGTGGAGACCACCGGCGAGACGATGCTTTGCAGCAGCGTGCGCCAGGTGCGCGCCATTTCGAACAGATAGATGGCGCGGATGGCGCGATGGTTCATGACGTCCTCACGAGGTCGACGAAGATGTCCTCGAGCGACGATTGCGTCGTGTCGAGATCGTTGAAGCGGATGCCGGCGGCGCGCAGATCGCCGAGCAGGCTGGTGATGCCGGTGCGCTCGCCCTTGGTGTCGTAGTCGTAGACCAGCGTCGCGCCGCCGTCGCAGAGGTCGAGCTCGTAATGGGCGAGGCTCTCGGGCAGCGAGGTCACCTTGCCCTGCAGGTGCAGCGTCAGCCGCTTCTTGCCGAGCTTCTGCATCAAGGTCGCCTTGTCCTCGACCAGCACGATCTCGCCCTTGTTGATGACGCCGATGCGGTCGGCCATCTCCTCGGCTTCCTCGATGTAGTGGGTGGTGAGGATGATGGTGACGCCGGACTGCTGCAGGCCGCGCACCACTTCCCACATGCCCTTGCGCAGCTCGACGTCGACGCCGGCGGTGGGTTCGTCCAGGAACAGGATCTGCGGCTCGTGCGACAGCGCTTTCGCGATCATCACGCGGCGCTTCATGCCGCCGGAGAGCGTGATGATCTTGTTGTCCTTCTTGTCCCAGAGCGAGAGGTCCTTCAGCACCTTCTCGATATGCGCGGGATTCTTCGGCTTGCCGAACAGGCCGCGGGAGAAGCTCACGGTCGCCCACACGCTCTCGAAGGCGTCGGTGTGCAATTCCTGCGGCACGAGGCCGATCAGCGAGCGCGCCTTGCGATAGGAGGTCTGGATGTTCTCGCCGCCGACGAGGACGCGGCCCTCGCTGGGGTTGGCGATGCCGCAGATGATCGAGATCAGCGTGGTCTTGCCGGCGCCGTTCGGGCCGAGCAGCGCAAAGATCTCGCCGCGCTTGATGTCGAGATTGACGTTCTTGAGCGCCTTGAAGCCGGACCCATAGGTCTTCGACAGATTGGCGACGGAAATGATGGAGGACATGATGGCCGCAAGGCTTGGGGGCAAAAGGGCTGGGGAGGGAGGCTGGAGCTGCCGGGAAGGGCGGCCAGCGGAGCCCTGAGATAGGAATGCCCTTGCCCGGTCGCAATCGGCGGGAGAAAAATGGCCTCAAAACAGGCCCTTCCGTGGCGGGTTCCGGGCAAGTGTTGCGCAACCGCCACGGACTGCTGCTAAGATTGTCGCTCACGCGGCTCTTTGTTGCGTCTGCGAGCAGGCCATGGCTACGATTCCGGCCAATCGCAAAGCGTATTGTCCCCAGGGAAAAGATCGATGAGACCGAACGGCCGTCACACCGCCGGCGCCAGCCAATTGTCCGCCCTCCGCGTATGGGCGTTGGGCCTGCTTCTGCTGTCAGCTGTTGCCATCAGCCCGTCCACGGCTCAGGCCGCGCCGAGCCAGGCCGCGGCTGCGACCACGCATGTCTACCTGCTCCGTGGCGTGCTCAACATCTTCTCGCTCGGCCTGGACACCATCGGTGCCCGGCTCCAGGCGCAGGGCATCCCGGTGACCGTCGCCAACTTCGTGTCCTGGTCCTCGCTCGCCGATGAAGCCGCGACTGCCTACAGGGCCGGCCGCATCAAGACCATCATCCTTGTCGGCCACTCCTCCGGCGCGACCGCGCTGCCGGACATGATCGCCAAGCTCAACCAGCTCGGCGTGCCCGTGAAGCTCGCGATCGGCCTCGACTCCGTGTTCAAGACCAAGCTCTCGACCGGCGCCGAGCGCTACATCAACATCTATATCGGCGATGGTCCCGGCGAGCCGGTTCGGGCCGCACAGGGCCTGCGCGGCAAGCTCGACAATGTCGACGTCCGCGGCACCGGTGTCGGCCACATCTCGATCGACAAGAACGAGGCGATCCAGCGCCGCGTCATCGCCGAGATCGACGCCGCGATCATGCGCTCGCGCGCCCCGGCGGCTCCCGTCGCCGAACCCGGCGGGCCGCGGCCCGCGCGCGCCGCCGCCGCAACGGCTCCGGCAAGGAACTGAGCAGATCGCTGATGCGTGTGACGCAACCTAGAGCGCGATGAATCGTCATCGCGCTTTAGGTCGTTGTTCACGCATGATCTTTCCGGAAAACCGCTTCGCACTTTTCCGGATCATGCTTTAGGCCGCCGTCACACGCACCGGCATGCTCTCCAGCCCGCGCAGCGAATTGTTGAGCCTGCGCTTCGGCTCCGCCGTCAGCTCGATGGTCTTCACGCGCCTTGCGAGCTCGCTGAAGATCAATTCACCCTCCAGGCGCGCGATCATCTGGCCGACGCAGGCGTGAATGCCGGCGCCGAAGCCGACATGTCCGGTTGCTGTCCGCTCGACCTCGAAGCGGTCGGGCCTGTCCCATCGCGCTGGATCGCGGTTGGCGGAGGCCATGAACAGCAGCACCTTGCGGTGGGCGGGGATCACGCCGCCGCCGATCTCGACGTCGCGCGAGGTGGTGCGAAAGAACGTCTGCACCGGCGAATCGTAGCGCAGGCCTTCCTCGAAAGCGTTGCGCGCCAGCTCCGGCCTGTGGTGCAGCTTGCGGTATTCGTCCGGATGGGTGGCGAGCGCGAGCAGGGTGTTGCCGATGCCGTTGACGGTGGTGTCGATCCCTGCGGTGAGGAACGGCCGCACCAGATGCGTCGCCTCGTGCTCGGTGATCTCGCCTTCGTCGGCCGCCTGGTAGATCATCATGCCGAGGCTGTCGGGCTGTAGCGCATCGCGCGCGCAGCATTCCATGATCCAGCTCTGTGCGGCGAGGCCTTCCTTCCGTGACGCCGCGAGTATCTCGTTCTCCGGCCCGAAGCTGTTGAACACGAAGGTGCTCCAGGCCAGGAGCTTCTCGCGGCCGTCCGGCCGGATGCCGATCGCGTCCGGAAACACCTTCATGGGAAAGGCTTCCGCAAGGTCGGTCACGGCATCGAACGTGCCCTTGTCGATCAGCTCCGCAACTTTTTTCTCGGCTTCCTTCTGGAACGTCTCGCGCAGCTTCCTTGCGACGCCCGGCGACAGCGTGCGGCCGAGCACACGGCGGCCCTTGTCATGATCCGGCGGATCGATCTGGAGCGTCAGCGGCTTCGGCAGCGCCGGGTTCATGCCGTGCAGCCCGACGCCTTCGCCGCTGATGAACGTCTTCCAGTCCTTGAGGGCGGGCTCGACCTCGGCATAGCCTGCCATGGCCCACACGCCGTAACGCTCGATCTCGAAGACCGGCCCGAGCGCGCGCAGCGCGGCATAGGCAGGATAGGGGGCGATCAGGAAGTCGGGCGCAAACGGATCGGCCGGACTGGAAGCAATGCCGCTCATGGTCTGCTCCGCCGCTACTGCTTGGTCAGCGGGCACTGGCCTTCGCTCTCGGCGCGGAACGCGTCCTCGCCCTTGATCGTGGCGACGACCTTCAGGAGATCCCAGGCCGATGTCGATTCCTCGGGCGCCTTGACCTGCAACAGATACAGCGGGTGGATCTTGCGTCCGTCCTTGCGGATATAGCCCTTGCCGAACAGCACATCGTCGGTCGGCATCTCCTTCATCGCGGCGACGACGGCCTTGCCGTCCTTGGCGCCGCCGGCCTTGTCGACCGCCTTGAGGTAGTGAATGACCGAGGCATAGACGCCGGCCTGCATGTCGTTCGGATAGGCTTTCGACGGAATGCGCTCGGCGAAGCGCTTTGCGAACGCGCGCGTGCCGTCGTTCAGATCCCAGTAGAACGGATTCATGATCTGCGCGCCTTGCGCAAACTTCAAGCCGAGCGCAGGCAGGCCGTTCATGCCGAGGATCAATCCGATCAGCTTGTGATCCTTGGTCAGCCCGAACTCGGCGGCCTGCTTCATCGACGTGATGGTGTCGTCGCCGGCGTTGGCGAAGCCCACGACGTTCGCGCCGGAGGCCTGGGCCTGGAGCAGGAAGGAGGCGTAGTCGGCTGTTCCCAGCGGATGCCGCACACTGCCGAGCACCTCGCCGCCCGAGGCTTTCACGGCCTCCGCGGCCTGCTTCTCCAGGTCATGACCGAAGGCGTAGTCGGCGGTGATGAAGAACCACTTCTTGCCGCCCTGCTGCACGATCGCCTTGCCGAGACCGCGACCGTAGGCATAGGTGTCGTAGGTCCAGTGCACGGTGTTCGGCGTGCACTTCTCGCCGGTCAGGAGCACCGTGCCGGCGCCCGATCCGACGAAGACCTTGTTCTTCTCGGCGCTCATGCCGGCCACCGCGAGCGCGATCGACGAGTTCGGAATGTCGAAGATCGCATCGACGCTCTCGTTCTCGTACCAGCGCCGGGCGATGCCGATCCCGATGTCGGTCTTGTTCTGATGGTCGGCCGCGACGACCTCGACCGGCTTGCCGGCGGCCTTTCCGCCGTAATCCTCGACCGCCATCTTGGCGGCGACCACCGAGCCGATGCCCTGATAGCTCGCGAACGGGCCGGACTGGTCGTTCAGGATGCCGATCTTCACCACGTCCTGGGCGAATGCCGGCGCTGCAACGAGCGTCGCGGCCAGAATGCATAATTTATGCAGGAATTTGCTGTTCATTGTGTCCCTCCCATGGGCGGTCTTGGTGCCGCTGAATAATAGTTATATTTTATAGCTATTTTTGAGAGTGTCAATTCGGCCGATTTCGGCCGCGCGCGGATGAGGATGATGAGCCCAAGACGAGTGAGTCCCGGAACAAAGTCCGCATCCCAGCCGGAAAGCTCGCTGGACCTGCGCGCGCTGCAACGCACGCCCGGCTTCATGCTGCGCCTCGCGCAGCTCAAGTTCTTCGAAGGCTTTTACGAGGAGTTCGCCGCCCTGGGGCTGACGCCTGCGACCTATGCGATCTTCGTCGTCATTCGCGACAATCCCGGCGTGCCGCCGAGCAGCCTCGCCAGCCTGCTTCGGCTGCGCCTGCCGAACCTGATCAAGATCCTCAACGAGCTCGAATCGTCGGGCTTCATCAAGCGCAGCCGTTCGAAGGCCGATCGCCGCGCGGTCGAGCTCATGCTCACGCCGAAGGGCGCAAAGGTCATTGCCGAGGGAGCGCGGCTGACGGAGCCTTATAACCAGAAGATGCTGGCCCCGCTGAGCGAGGCCGAGCAGCGCACGCTGCTCGACCTCTTGAACCGGTTGCTGCCGTTTGAGGGCAAGGCCTCCTAGAGCAAGGCCGCGATGTCACTGCGCCTCTCGCCGCAGTCCGTCATTTCAAGAACGCGCGGATGCTGTCCGCGATCTCGGCCGCATGCGTCTCGAGCGCGAAATGGCCGGTGTCGAAGAACTGCACCACCGCATTGGGATTGTCGCGCTTGAATGCTTCGGCGCCGGGCGGAACGAAGAACGGATCGTTCTTGCCCCAGACCGCCAGGAACGGCGGCTTGCGCGTACGGAAGTAGCTCTGGAATAACGGATAGAGTGCGACATTGCTCTTGTAGTCGCCGAACAGGTCGAGCTGTATGTCGTCGGAGCCCGGGCGCGCGAGATAGAAATTGTCGAGGTTCTGTCCGTCGGGCGACACCATGGTCGGATCGGGGACGCCATGAGTGTATTGCCAGCGCGTCGCGTCCGGCGTGAGGAAGGCACGCAGCGCCTCGCGGTTGGCCGGCGAAGGATCCTGCCAATAGGCCTTGATCGGTGTCCAGCCATCGCTGAGGCCGTCCTCATAGGCATTGCCGTTCTGCGAGATGATGGCTGTGATCCGTTCGGGATGGCTGAGCGCCAGCCGAAAGCCCGTCGGCGCGCCGTAGTCGAACACATAAATCGCGAAGCGGTCGAACCCGATCACTTCGGTGAAGCGCTCGATCACATGCGCGATGTTTTCGAAATTGTAGATGAAGTCTTCGCGTGAGGGCATGTCGGACTGGCCGAAGCCCGGCAGGTCGGGCGCGACGATGTGAAACTTGTCGGCAAGCAGCGGGATCAGGTCGCGGAACATGTGACCCGCGCTCGGGAAGCCGTGCAGCAGCAGCAGCTTCGGCGCGCCCTTGGGGCCGGCCTCGCGATAGAACACCTTGAAGCCATCGACGTCGGCGCTGCGGTAGGTGGTCTTGGACATGACCGTCTCCAATGTATGTAACCTGTTAAATTGGTATTATTAGGTTATGTATCCCAGAAGTAACTTGTCAATAGCTATTTTACTGGTTACGTAGGGGTGGCTCTTCTGCGCAGGCCAAGGACCGCTCATGGACAGACCGCCCGCCATGTTCATCGCCGACTCGCTCGGCCTCGATTTTCTCAATTCGGTGGCGACACCGGTCGATACGCCCGTGGATTGGCTGGGGGATGGCGACGGTCTGATCGACTGGCTGGCGCAGGCCGGGTTGGTGCCGGCGGACGAGCTGGACGCGCTGAAGGCGCGCGCCCGGCCGGGCGCGCTCGACGAGGTCGCTGGCGAGGCGCGTGCGTTGCGCGAATGGTTCAGGGGCTTTGTTCGGGAGCATGCGGGCCAGCCGCTTGGCCCGGCCGCATTGCAGGAGCTCGGACCACTGAACAACCTCCTGGAGCAGGACGAGATGTTCAGCCGGATCGAGCCGCGGTCCGGCGATAGCCATCATGGCCTCGCGCTGCGGACGACACGGCGCTGGCAATCATCCCGATCCCTGCTGCTGCCGATCGGCGAAGCCATGGCAAAATTCGTCTGCGAGGAGGACTTCTCCGACGTGAAGGCATGCGAGGGCCATCACTGCACGATGCTGTTTGCCGACCATACCCGCCGGCGGGCGCGGCGATGGTGCATCATGGCGGTCTGCGGCAATCGCGCCAAGCAGGCCGCGCATCGCAGCCGGCTCAAGAGCAGGCAATGATTGGTCACGGGTGGCGGCGACGCATCCGGCGCGCGCCGCTCGGCGTCGCGACGCGCTTAACACCGTCGGAATTGTCCAAGCCAACCCGCCAAGGTTGTGTCTTGGCGGTGACAGCCAAATGCGACCAGACCCTCTAGGATTTGCTCAGCCTTGAAGACATTTGGAATCTCGCGCCCCTGCATGTCGGGCGCGATGGACTGGGAATGAATATGAAGAAATTCCTTGCGGCCGCCCTGTTCCTCACCATTGGACCCGTGGCGGCGTCCGCCGCCGACCTCGCCTACAAGGCGCGTCCTGCGGCTGTCGACCCCGGCTACAATTGGAGCGGCTTCTACATCGGCGTGAACGGCGGCTATGCCTGGAATAACTCCAGCGACGTCGCCGTTTCCGGCAGTCCCTTGATCACGGTCTCGCAGCCGGGCGTCGTTCCCTTCGCCGTCGGCGGCTTGCGGCCGGAAGGCTACCTCGTTGGCGGACAGGTCGGCTGGAATTATCAGTTCGGGGCCGGACTGGTCGGCATCGAGGCGGATTTCGACTTCGCCGACATCAACGATTCTCGCAATGTCGATCTGCCGGCAATCGGTCCCGCCGTCCGAACCAGCGCGAGCGAGAAGATCGATTTCTTCGGGACCGTGCGCGGCCGTCTCGGCGGAATCGTGTCGCAACGGCTGCTGCTGTTCGTGACGGGCGGTCTCGCCTACGCCAACGTCAAGGACACCGCCAACATCAACGAATTCTTCGCGGTGCCGGGGCTCGGGCGCCAGTTTATCGCCAGCGCATCGGACATGCGGTTCGGATGGACGGTCGGTGCCGGCGCGGAATGGGCTTTCGCCCGCAACTGGAGCGTAAAGGGCGAATACCTCTATTACGATCTCGGCAGCCGCACGATCACCGGCCCGCAGACCAATCCCGTCGGGGTCGATTTCGGGACCTACAGTTTCTCGACCCGCGGCAACATCGTGAAGGCGGGCCTCAACTACAAGTTCGACTGGGGTACGCCGGTCGTCGCAAAGTATTAGAGTCCGGTCAGAGCCGGGCCGCCGGGCGGGGGGGCGAACGCCCCGCCGTGCCCCAAAATCCGCCAAATCGGTGGTCACTAAGCCCCGGTGGGAGAGGCATTTTGCCTCTCGTGGTGGGACTACCGGACTGATGATCGATTTGAGGCGGCTAGTCGTGCTGGCAGCGGTTGCGCTGCTGGCCCTCGGTACCGGCCCGGCCGTTGCCTCACCGGCCAAGTCCAAGGCCAAGGCCACCGCGGCGGTGCCTGCCGCGCCGCCGCCCCCGCCGTTCGAGCCGTTGCCGCCGCCCAAGATCTACCTGTTCCGCGGCGCCATGGGCCCGATCTTCTCGACCGGCATGGACCGGCTCAGCGAGAAGCTGACGCAGGCCGGCTTCTCCGCGGATGTCTACGAATTCACCATCTGCCGGCTGATCGGCAACCGCGCCATCGCCAGCTACAAGGAGAGCCCGGCGCCGATCGTGCTGATCGGCCATTCCATGGGCGGTCTGTGCTCGGTCGTCATCTCCGAGATGGCGGCCAAGGAGAACGTCCCGATCAGCCTCGTCATCGCCATCGATCCCGCACATGCGACCGGCGACGTACCGCTCAATGTCGAGCGCTTCATCAACATCTTCCTGTCCGACAGCGTGCTCGGCGGCGGCGACGTGGTGGCCGTGCCCGGCTTTCGCGGCCATTACGCGAGCTACGACCTGAAGGAAAACGCGCGCGTCTCGCATATCAACATCGAGAAGTCCGACGACATCCATCGCCAGATCGTCGAGATGGTGACGCAGCTGCCGCGCATTCCGCCGCAGACCCAGGCCGATGCCGTGCCGCTGCGCTATCTCGTGCCCGGCGATACGCTGGTCGAACTATGGGACAGCGGCGTGCGGGTGCCGGTACGGCGCGGCGACACCATGGAGAGCATCGCCGCAGCCAACCGCGTGCCGCTGTGGACGCTCGCGCAGAGCAACTCGCTGGCAGAGAACGCGCAGCTCACGCCGGGCCAGACCGTCATCGTCCCGCGCCATCTGACGCCGCCGGAGCCTGCGGCTGCGATGGCCGCGCCGCCGCCGGGGCGGAAGTAGACCCGCAAGGCGGCCTCGCGCGAACGTCGCGCGATACAAGCTCGACATGCGCATGCCTGGCAGATGTCACACCAGGAAATCGTGCGGCACATGAGAGGCACCCATGCCGCCCGGGATGTGAGTGTGGTCAACCGGGTGCGCAGCATCGCCCGCTAGCGCGACGTCATCATGTCCATTGCCATGTGCCGCGACCCCATGAGGATCGTGCGGCGCCGGGTGATCGTCAATGAAGGCGATGCCCGGCGTCTCCACCGCCGGGGTCGCGAAGTTGAAGGAATCCCCACGGCCGGGCGGATGGGCCTGCGAGTTTCCGTGCTGGCCGGGAGGTCCGTCCGCCGCAGAATGCCCTTGGTTCTTGGGCGCATCGGGCGCCTCCACCGAAGCACGGCCGTGCTCACCTGCCTGCGATGAATTCGAATGAGCGTCGCCGCCGTTCGCGTGGTCATTCGCGTGATCGTTCGCCTGGCCGTTCTCTTGGCCGTTCACATGGCCGTTCACGTGGCCGTTCTCGGGAGCGGCATCGCGCGCGCTGCCGATATCGGTAGGGTTGCTTCGGTCGTGAGCCTCCGCGGACTTGCCGTCGCCGAGATGCGGGTCGATGGCAGGGAGCGCATCCGGCACGCTGAAAGCTGCGGCATGAGTTTGTTCCGGCATGCCGGTCGCGCCAATTCCGTTCGCATGGATACCGTCTTCGGTCTGGGATGGTTCGAAGACGAATTTGAAATTCTCTATCGATAGCGCGTGGATTGCCGGTTCAGGGTTGCTGGTTGCCGTCGCGATCTCATCCGGGGCGGGAGCGGCGGTCTCGTGGCTCCGTCCGCCGTGATCTCGATCGGCCTCGAAGAGAAAGCTCGCATCGGTTGCGGTCCAGCCACTATCCAGCGATACGGCGCCGCCGCTGTTCGTCGTCGCCGTGGAGACGTCGGAGGTGCCGAGCGTCGTGACCAGCGCGTCGCTTTGCACAGCTGCGGCCGGATCGAGCGTGTCGCTCACCGCCATGACCGGTGCTGCAGCCTGATTCACGATGAAGTCCGCGGAATCGATGGTCGCGACACCCTGCAGATGAACTTCCAGCAGGCCTGAATCGCCGATCTGGAGGGTCTGATCGGTCGGATTGACATACACGATGGTTTCGTTGGCCGAACTGTCGTAGAGCCAGGCGATGGTGTGGGGCGGCACGGACGAGCTTGCCGAGCTCAATGCCAGGATCACGAAGCCGAGCGCGCCGAGAGCGGTCAAATCGATCTTGTCGGTGCCCGATCTGAAATCCTCGATCGTATCGAACCGGCCGGCTCTGGAGTCCAGCACCGATAGATAAGTGAAGACGTCGGCGCCATTGCCGCCCTGGAGCTTGTCCGCGCCGAACCCGCCGATGATGGTGTCGTTTCCGTTGCTGCCGTCGATCGTGTCCTGCCCGGAGCCGCCGTAGATGACGTCGTCCCCGTTGTTGCCCTTGATCGTATCGTCGCCGGATCCGCCATAGATGGTGTCGTTCACGCCGGTCCCGTTCAGGGTGTCGTCGCCGGCGCCGCCGTAGATGATCTGGGAAATGCTGCCGCCGCCGGCGACGCTGTCGCCACCAGCCGTGCCGAAGACGAAGGGGGGATCGGATACGACGGTGCTTCCCACCGCCAGATTGTCGAAGTCGTTGGGGTCCGCGTCGCTGGCGCCATGGATGGTGATCGCCACCTCCTGCGTGGTGCCGTCGATGGACGTCACCGTGAAATGGTCGGTGAGCGTATCGCCGGGGCCGAGCGCATCCACCACGCTGTTGTTGTTGTCCAGCGTATAGGTCCACACCCCCGACGCGGTCATCGTGAAGCTGCCGTAGCCGCCGTCGCTTGCAGTGGGCGAGGTCACCGGCGTGAAGGTGTTGGCGAGGTTGTCGACGTCGGTATCGGTGAGCGTGCCGCTCGCGACGGGCGTGCCGGGGTCGATGCCGCCTGCCTCGAGCACCGAGCCTGTGGTGGTTCCCGAAATGATGGCGGCGTCGTTGCTGCCGTTGATCGTGATCGTCACCAGTTTCGCCGTTCCGTCGACCGTGGTCACGGTGAACTGGTCGGTCAGCGTATCGCCGACATTGAGGGCCTGCACCGCGGCGTTGGTATTGTCGAGCGTGTAGGTCCAGGTGCCCAGCGCAGTCATCGTGAACGTGCCGAAGCCGCCCGCGCTCGGCCTTGGTGTGGTGACCGGCGTGAAGGTATTGGCCGTGTTGTCGGGATCGACATCGGTCAGTGTTCCCGTCGTCGTCGGCTGGCCGGGCGTGGCATTGGCCACCCCGCCGGCCTCGGTCACCGCGCCGGTCGCCGTTCCCGAGATGACCGCGCTGTCGTTGCTGCCGTTGATGGTGATCGTCACCGTCTGCGGCGTGCCGTCGGCTGCGGTCACCGTGAAGCTGTCCGTCAGCGTGTTCCCGTTGTTGAGCGCCTGGACCGCGTTGTTGGTGTTGTCGAGCGTATAGGTCCACAGCCCGGACGCGGTCATCGTGAACGTGCCGTAACCGCCGTTGCTGGAGGTGGGCGAGATCACCGCCGTGAAGGTGTCGGCCGGATTGTCGACGTCGGTATCGGTGAGCGTGCCGGTCGCCACCGGCGTGCCGGACGTGATGACGCCGGCTTCGAGCACCGCGCCCGCCGCCGTTCCGGAGATGATGGCGGCGTCATTCGCGCCGTGGATCGTGATCGTCACCGTCTGCGGCGTGCCGTCGACCGTGGTCACGGTGAACTGGTCGATCAGCGTATCGCCGGCATTGAGCGCCTGCACCGTGGCGTTGCCATCGTCGAGCGAGTAGGTCCAGGTGCCGAGCGCGGTGATCGTGAAAGCGCCGAAGCCGCCTGCGCTCGGCTTTGGCGTGATGACCGGCGTGAAGGTATTGGCCGTGTTGTCGGGATCGATATCGGTCAATGTCCCGCTCGCAGTCGGCGTGCCGGGCGTCCCGTTGGCCACACCTCCGGCCTCGGTCACCGCGCCGGTCTTCGTTCCGGAGACGACCGCTCCATCGTTGCTGCCGCTGATCGTGATCGTCACGATCTGGGGCGTGCCGTCGATCGTTGTCACCGTAAAACTGTCCGTCAGCGTGTCGCCGCTGTTGAGTGCCTGCACCGCGGCATTGGTGTTGTCGAGCGTGTAGGTCCACACGCCGGCCGTGGTGACGGTGAAGCTGCCATAGGCTTGCGCGCTTGCGGTGGGTGCGTTGACCTCCACGAATGTGTCGGCCAGGTTGTCCACATCCCTGGCGAAGAGCGCCCCCGTCGCAACGGGTGTGCCGGGCAAGGTGACGCCCGCCTCGAGGACCGAACCGGCCGTGACCCCGGAGACGATGGCGGCGTCGTTGCTGCCCTGGATCGCAATCGTCACGACCTGGGGAGTGCCGTCGATGCTGGTCACGGTGAATCGATCGATCAGCGTGTCGCCGGCATTCAGGGACTGTACTGCGGTGTTGCTATCGTCGAGCGTGTAGGTCCACACGCCGCCGGCCGTCATCGTGAAAGTGCCGTAACCGCCCGTGCTCCTGGCGGGCGAGCTCACCGTCGTGAACGTGTTGGGCGGATTGTCGACATCCGCGTCCGTCAGCATGCCGGTTGCGCTCGGTGTTCCCGGTACCGCATTGGCGACGCCGCCGGCCTCCACCACCGTACCTTCGGCGTTGCCCGAGATGATGGCGGTGTCGTTGACGCCGTTGATGGTGATGACGAAGCTCTGGCTCGTCGAGACGAAGCCGTCCGAGACCGTGATGACGAAGCTCGTGGTCGTCGGCGACAACAGGGCGTTGATGGCAAACGCATTCGGGACGAACGTGTAGGCGCCGGATGCGCTGTTGAGATAGAGCGTGCCATAAGGACTGTTCTGCGACAGGTCGTAGGTCTCTCCGTTCAGAACCGTGGTGCCGGCCGTTCCGCCGGCGAGACCGTAGGTGAGGGTGTTGCTGAACGGGTTGCTGGCGGTGAAGGTGCCCGATGTCGTGGCGAACTTGTCGTCGAACCTGAACGTGTCGATTTCGACCGGGCCGGCCGGCAGCTTCAGCGTGGGGAGCGGCACCTCGATCGGGGGGAGCACGACCGGCGGCGCGTTCGGGAGCAGGTTGGGTGCAGCAGTCGTATTTTCCGACGTGAAGTTGATGTGCTGCAGCGACAGCGTCTCGACAAAAGGCGGCGTGCTGGAGCCAATCGGGCCCCGCGTGAGATTGGCAAGCACGTCCTGTTGGGCGGCGTGCAGTTCATCCATGCGCGCAGCGCTGTTGGTAACCTGATTCACGCTGATCGAGGAGCCGATCCTGTTCAGGACAACGGTTTCGCCGGGATCATCGACAATGATGTGTCGCGGCACGCGCTCCTTGGTGATGAGCTCGAACACGCCGTGCTGAAGGTCCTTGTAGGTGAGCGTGTCGTTGTCCAAGGACGCACCGTCAGGGTCCGCGCCTCGTGCCTGGTCCACCATCGCGAAGGTCAACGCCGCCATCGTCAGAATGCCGAAGCCGGTCGCTTGGGAGCGGCTGCGAACGCTGCCGAGGGGCGTGTCGATCGTCAGAGTGCCGCCGTCTGCCAGCCGGCCGGCGGCGAACGCAAAGCTTCCGCTGGTGATCGTAACGATGGTCGAGCGCGACGCAGCGTCGGAATCGGAGGCGAATTCGCGCAGTTCGACGCGAGCCCCGCTGGCGATGTTGAATACGGTGTCGTCGAGAAGGCGAATTCCGACCTGCGCATCCGCAGCCGTTTCGATGACGTCCCTGCGGCAGACAAGGTCGCCAATGCTGACCTGCATGGCCGGGCCGTCATCGCGCGTGAGGGTTACGCACCCCAACGTGCTTTGGACAATGCCGATGATCTGGAGGGGGAAAGATCTAATGCCCCAATTCTGGGGTCCAACGCCAAAAGCAACTGACATGGCTGCGGCCTCGCGTACCGAATAATTCGGGCTCGGCGCGTGCCGCGTCTTGTTATCGGTTTTGCTACGCCACTGGCGAAATATGCAATTTTTGGCGCTAGCAACCCCAGGCCTGCACGCCGAAGACGTTCTGTAAAAAAATCGAGCTCTATTGGTATGGCCAAGACGATGGCCGGTTCAGCGGAGATATCTCTCCGCAATTGCAATTTGCGCTCTCAAGAAGTTGACGGTCGAGCAGCGTTAAATTTAGCTTACTTTCTCTGGTCAGGCAAACGGCTTGGGCCTAACATCAGTTTCGGAAAAATACTTTGTCTGGAAGGCAGGTCCGTTAGGACCAATTCAGGTTGCAGATATTGGCAATGCACGAATTGCGAGCCTCGCCTAGGGCTCATACAGCTCCATCGAGCGGCTCGCAAACCAGATCCTTCTCGGAAAGGGCGGGTCATGTGCAGACATATGATTGCGGTTCTGGCGACTGGTTTCATTCTGGCATCTGCGAGCGGTCTTGCTGCGCAAGCGCAGGCTCCAGTCAATCCTGTGATACGTGGCGCCGATGATGCTGTGCCGAAACCCATTGGCAAGGTCGTAGCCGTCACAGGTTCGGTCTCGATCGAGCACGTAGGTGCGGCCGTCGTCCAGGCGAACCTCGGTGATGCCGCTCAGGCAAAGACCGGCGACGCCGTGTATCTGCGCGACGTGGTGCGAACCGGTGCTGACAGCCGGGTCAGCATCAATTTCAGCGATGGCTCCTCATTCAATCTGTCGAGCAACGCGCGCATGACCCTGGATGAGTACGTTTACGATCCCGACGGCAAGTCCAACGCGACATTTTTCAACCTGGCCAAAGGCACAGCGACATTCGTCGCCGGCCAGATCGCGAAGACCGGCGACATGAAAGTCGATACGCCCGTTGCAACGATGGGAATCCGGGGCACCACGCCGCACATCGAAATTGCGGATGACGGCGCGGTCAAGTTTTCGACGCTCATCGAAGAGGGCAAGAGCAAGCTTGCAAAGAAGCACGCGACTGCTGTCATGCCCGAGCAGGGGAGCGGTCCCAGGCCGAACATCTGCAGAGGATGCTGAAGCGACAGGGGCATGACCATCAGGGCCGCCATCACCGACAGCGTCGCGACTGTACTCGTGATGCTGTCGCTTGGGTTGCCGGCCGCCGCGCAGCAGGCGCAGAAGAACAGCCACCTCAAGAGCATCGAGCAGTGCAACGGCACGGACCGCATTCCGGTCCAAGTCCGGGTCGCCGGCTGCACGGCGCTGATCAATTCGGGTGATACCAAGCCCGCCGCGCTGGCTCTGGCTTACAATAATCGCGGTAATGCCTTTGCCGCGGCGGCAGAGTACGACCGTGCGATCAGCGATTTCGATCGGGCGATCGAACTCGCCTCGAATTATGTCAAGCCGGTGAACAATCGCGGCGTCGCCTATCTGCGGAAGGGCGCCTATGAGGACGCGGTCAAGTCCTTCGACGAGGCGATCAGGCTCGACCCGGCCTATGGCAGTGCCTTCGCCAATCGCGCGGAAGCCTACCTGAAGCTGAACCGGTATGACCGGGCCGTGCAGGACTTCGACGAGGCCATCCGTCTCGATCCGAATTTGACGTGGGCAAGGAGCGGGCGCTGCTGGACCCGAGCGATCATCGGCGAACTGCAGGCCGGGCTCGACGACTGCGACAAGGTCATTCAATCGGGGTCGAATGACGCCGCGACCTACGATTCGCGCGCGCTGATCCGTCTGAAGATGGGGCAGTTCGCCGCGGCCGTCGACGACTACAGTTCCGCGCTGCGCCTGGCGCCGAACCTGGCAAGCGCGCTCTATGGACGCGGACTTGCCAGGTTGAGGCAGGGCGACAGCGCCGGCGGCGATCGCGACGTCGCGGCGGCCAAGCTGATCGACCTCAAGGTTGCCGACGCGTTCGCCCGCTACGGCGTGCAGTGACGTCGGGATCGGCCCGCCGACATCGGTCCGTTAGACGTTCGAGCCGTGGATCGCGTCGATCACCGCATCCGTCACGTCCTTTGTCGTCGCCTTGCCGCCGACGTCAGGCGTCAGCACGCCGGCCGCGCAGACGCGCTCGACCGCCGCCATCAGCCGCGACGCCGCGTCCTTCTCGCCGAGATGCTCGAGCATCTGCGCGCCGGTCCAGAACGTCGCGACCGGGTTGGCAATGCCCTTGCCTGTGATGTCGAAGGCCGAGCCGTGGATCGGCTCGAACATCGAGGGGAAGCGGCGCTGCGGATCGATGTTGCCGGTCGGCGCCACGCCGAGGCTGCCCGCCAGTGCGCCGGCAAGATCCGAGAGGATGTCGGCGTGCAAATTGGTCGCGACGATGGTGTCGAGGCTCTTCGGATGCAGCGTCATGCGCACCGTCATGGCGTCGACCAGCATCTTGTCCCAGGTCACGTCGGGGAATTCGGTCGCGACTTCCGCGGCGATCTCGTCCCACATCACCATGCCGTGGCGCTGTGCGTTCGACTTGGTCACAACGGTCAGGAATTTGCGCGGCCGCGACTGTGCGAGTTGGAACGCGTAGCGCATGATGCGGGTGACGCCGACGCGGGTGAAGACGGCGACCTCGGTGCCGACCTCTTCCGGCAGGCCCTTGTGGGCGCGACCGCCCATGCCGGCATATTCGCCTTCCGAATTCTCGCGCACGATCACCCAGTCGAGGTCGCCGACGCCGACATTGCGCAGCGGCGAGGCGACGCCGGGCAGAATTTTTGTCGGCCGCACATTGGCGTATTGGTCAAAGCCCTGGCAGATCGGCAGGCGCAGGCCCCACAGCGTGATGTGGTCGGGCACGTCGGGCGCGCCGACCGCACCGAAATAGATCGCGTCGAACTTCTTGAGCTCAGAGAGGCCGTCGGCGGGCATCATCACGCCGTGCTTCTTGTAATAGTCCGAACCCCAGTCGAAGGTCTTGACGTTGAAGGCAAGGTCGCCGCTGCGTTTTGCGAGAGCCTCCAGCACGCGGACGCCCGCCGAGATCACCTCGGGGCCGATGCCGTCGGCGGGAATGGCTGCGATGGAATGAGTGCGCATGGATGTGCTCCGTTTGGGATGTCAGTGGGATTGCGGGACGGGTTCGACAGGCGCGGTCTTCGCGCGCGACAATAGCAAGGTGAGGACCGCGGAGAGAACGAGCAGGCCGCTGACGAAGTACAGCCCGCCGACGAAACTTCCGGTCTGGTCCTTGATCCAGCCGATCATGGCCGGACCCACGAAACCGCCGAGATTGCCGATCGAGTTGATGGTGGCGATGCCTGCCGCGGCCGCGGGGCCGGACAGGAACAGCGTCGGCATGCTCCACAGCGGCGGCTTGGCGGAGGAGATGCCGATATTGACCAGCGCCAGCGCGAGCAGCACGGCGACGACGCCGGCCGCGAGCCCGGCATAGGCGAGGCCGGCTGCGGCGATCAGGCAGGCCCAGACGACGTGCCAGGTGCGCTCGCCGGTGCGGTCCGAATGCCGCGCCCACAGGATCATGGCGACGACGGCGGCGGTCGCCGGCAAGGCGTTGAGGAAGCCGACCTGGAGCGTGGAGAGGCCGAACTGCCTGATGATCTGCGGCGCCCAGACGCCGAGCGTGTAGAGGCCCGCGGAGGTGCCGAAATAGATCAGCGACAGCGCCAGCACGCGCGGATCGGCAAGCCCGCGCCAGATGCTGTGGCTCGCGGTTGCCGCCTTGCTGGTGGTCTCGACGTTCATGGTCTCGACCAGCCAGCGCCGCTCGTCGTCGGCGAGCCACTTGGCCTTTTCGGGCCGGTCGGTGAGGAAGCCGAGCACGACGAAACCGAGCAGCACGGCCGGCAGCGCCTCCAGCACGAACAGCCATTGCCAGCCCTTGAAGCCGAACAGGCCGTCCATCTCCAGCAGCGCGCCCGAGATTGGCGAGCCCAGCACGGTGGAGAGCGGCGCGGCCGCCATGAACAGCGCGGTGACTGCCGCGCGCTGGCGCGCCGGGAACCAGTAGGAGAGGTAGAGGATGATGCCGGGAAAGAATCCGGCTTCGGCAACGCCGAGCAGGAAGCGCAGGATATAGAAGCTGGTCGGCCCCTGCACGAACGCCATCGCAGCCGAGACGAGGCCCCAGGTGATCATCACCCGCGCGATCCAGATCCGCGCGCCGATCTTGTGCAGGATGATGTTGGAGGGCACCTCGAACAGGAAATAGCCCCAGAAGAAGATCCCGGCGCCGAAGCCGTAGACGGCGGGCGACAGGCCGATGTCCTTGTTCATCGTCAGCGAGGCGAAGCCGATGTTGACGCGGTCGATGAAGGCCACGAAGTACAGCAGCATGATGAAGGGAACGATGCGCCAGGTGATCTTGCGCAGCACGCGCGTCTGAATCTCGCTCGCCACCCTGGCCTCCCCTGAACACCGGTTTGTTGTTGTGAGGTGGCAAGCCTAGTCGGGGGCAGGAGGCATACTCAATTGGCGCTGGTTTATACAAAAAAATGATATAATCCTCGGGAGGCCGCGGCGAGGCGGGCGATCGCATGTAGAGCTCGTGTTCGTGGGGAGGAGCTTCCACGGCGTCATGGCCGGGCTTGTCCCGGCCATCCACGATCTTGCTTGCGGCACGAAGAACGTGGATGCCCGGGACAAGCCCGGGCATGACGGCCTCGAATGGAATGCGGGGCGGAAGGACATTGGATGGAATTGCATCAGCTCCGATGCTTCGTGGCGGCGGCCGAGCAGCTGCATTTCGGCCGCGCGGCGCAGCAGCTGCAGATGCTGCCCTCGGCGCTCGGCCGCCAGATCAGGCTGCTGGAGGAGGACCTCGGCACGCGCCTGTTCGCGCGGACCACGCGCGCGGTCTCGCTGACCGAAGACGGCACCACGCTGCTGCGTGATGCCCGCGCCATCCTCGCCAGGGTCGAGGCGGTCGAGAGCAATCTGCGCAACCGCTCGCGCGCGGGGGCTGCGCGGCGGCTGCGGGTCGGCGCCATCGACAGCGCGGCGGCGGGATTGCTGCCGCCGCTGCTGCGCGATTTCCGTGCCGGGCATCCGGAGATTGCGGTGCAACTGCTGGAGGACAAGACCGTCCGGCTGCTCCCGAAGATCCTGACCGGCGCGCTCGATCTCGCCTTCGTCCGCCCGCCCGATCGCGCCGACAAGCGGCTCGAATTCCGCGACCTGCTGCAGGAGACCGCCATCGTCGCGTTCCCGCAGCGGCACGCCCTGGCCGCGCGCAAATCGATCACGCTGGCCGACATCGCCGACGAGGCAATGCTGGTGCCGGACCGCCGTTCGCGGCCGCACAGCCACGACCTCACGGTCAAGCTGTTCGAGCAGGCCGGGCTGACGCCGCGCATCGTGCAGGTCGCCGACGAGAAGCAGACCATCATCAACCTCGTCGCAACCAGGCTCGGTGTCGCCATCGTGCCGCGCTGGACCACGCGGATGGCGGTCTCGGGCGTGCGCTTCGTGCCGCTCCGGCCGAGGCAGAGCGGCCCCGTCGGCCGACTGCCGCTCGCCGCCGCCTGGCTGCGCGGCTCGCGCGATCCGGCCCGCGATGCCATGCTGGCAGTGCTGGAGACGCGCCTGCGCAGCTATGCGCGGGAGGCCTGAGCGGTTATGACTTGGTGCGGACAGAAGGTGTGATGCGATGACGGATCGGAACGAATTGCGGGTGGCCATTGCGGGGCTGGGCTCGATCGGCACCAAGATCGCAACCGCGCTCGACCAGGGCATCGAAGGCCTGTCGCTCGCGGCCGTCGCCGTGCGCGACCCCGCCAAGCATCAGGCCTTCATCGGCGGCCTGCGCCGTCCGCCACAGATCCTGCCGCTCGAGCAGCTGGGCGAGGCCGCCGACATCGTGGTCGAATGCGCGCCGAGCAGCCAGCTTCGCGCGATCGTCGAGCCCGCGGTGAAGCGGGGCAGGGCCGCGGTCGTCGTCAGCGTCGGCGGATTGCTCGACAATTTCGATCTCGTCGATCTCGCCCGCGCCAATGGCGGCCGCATCCTCGTGCCGACCGGCGCGCTGATCGGCCTCGATGCCGTCAATGCGGCGGCGGTCGGCACCATCCATTCGGTGAAGATGGTGACGCGCAAACCGATCGACGGGCTCAAGGGCGCGCCGTTCATCGTCCAGAACAACATCGACATCGACAATCTGCGCGAGCCGCTGAAACTGTTCGAGGGCAGCGCGCGTGAGGCGGCGAAGGGTTTTCCGGCGAACGTCAATGTCGCCGTGGCGCTGTCGCTGGCAGGTATCGGGCCCGATCGCACCCAGATGCAGGTCTGGGCCGATCCCACCGTGACGCGCAACGTTCACCGCATCGAGGTCGAGGCGGATTCGGCGCGGTTCTCGATGGGCATCGAGAACGTCCCCTCGGTGAATCCCAAGACGGGCATGATCACCGCGCTGTCCGTGATCGCGCTGCTCCGCAAGCAGCGCGCCACGTTGTGCGTGGGGACGTAACCCTCAAGCCCCCGTCACGCGCCAGATCACGTTGCCGACGTCGTCGGCCATCAGCAGCGACTTCTTGTCGGGTCCGATCACGACGCCGACCGGGCGGCCGTAGGATTCCTTCTCGTCCGGGGACAGGAAGCCCGACAGGATGTCGCGGCCGGGGCCGGACGGCTTGCCGTTCTCGAACGGGATGAACACCAGCTTGTAGCCGGACAGCGTGCTGCGATTCCACGAGCCGTGCTGGCCGATCACCATGCCGTCGCCGAAGCCGGGCAGGGTCCCTGCGGGCATCCAGCATAGGCCGAGCGACGCGGTGTGGCCGCCGAGCGCGTAGTCGGGTTGAAGCGCCTTGGCGACCATCGCCGCATCCTGCGGCACGCGATCGTCCACCGTCTTGCCCCAGTAGCAATAGGGCCAGCCGTAGAAGCCGCCGTCGCGCACCGAGGTCAGGTAGTCGGGCGGCGTCTCGTCGCCGAGGCCGTCGCGCTCGTTGACGACGGTCCAGAGCACATTCGTGTTCGGCTCCCAGGCAAGACCCACGGGATTGCGTAGGCCCGCGCCGAAGATGCGATGCGTGCCGGCGGCGAGATCGAGCTCGTAGACCGCGGCGCGGCCTTCTTCGACCTCCATGCCCATCTCGGCGATGTTGCTGAGCGAGCCGACACCGGCATAGAGCTTCTTGCCGTCGGGGCTTGCCAGCAGGCTGCGCGTCCAGTGGCCGCTCGGCTTGAACGTCGTGAGCCGCTTGCCCGGCGCGGTGATGCGGTCGGCATTGGCGACATACGGAAACGCCATCACGCCGTCGGTGTTGCCGACATAGAAGGTGTCGCCGACCAGTGCCATGCCGAACGGCTGGTTGAGGTTTTCCATGAAGGCGCCGCGATGCTCGGCGACGCCGTCGCCGTCCTTGTCGCGTAGCAGCGTGATGCGGTTGGCGGAGACGCCGAGCGCCGCGGCGCGTCGCATCGTCGCTTGCATCGCATAGTGAAACACGCTGCGCGGGGCACCTGCGATCTGCGTCGCTTCCGCGATCAGCACGTCGCCGTTGGGCAGCACCTCGATCCAGCGCGGATGGTCGAGCCCGCCAGCGAACGCGTTGACCTTGAGGCCGGGCGCGACGGTCGGCTTCTCGCCATCGCGCCAGCCGCGTGCGGTCGGCATCTTCAGCGTCGGGATCGCGCCTTGCGGCTTCGCCTCGGGAATGGCGGGCGTCTGGCCCCAGGCGGGCGCGGGCACCGTGCCCGAGAGCTTGCGCCATTGCAGCGCGATGCCGCCGAGCAGAGCGACGAACTGCGCGAAGATGCTGGAAAATGTCATGAGGAGCCCCTGTTTGCGCGCGCATCCAACTGGCTGACGGGGCACACGTCAACCTGTGCGGCACGCAGGCGGGATCAATTCCTGCGGAATGGCAGCCGACCAAATTTGCATGGAGAGAGATCAGCGGCCGATCTGCCGCTCCAGCCGCCGGGCACTGCGAAAATCGTCGAGGTGATGGACGTTCGGCGCGAGCGCGGCTTCCTTGGACAGCAGGTGATAGACCCGCGCCACCGTGCGCTGCTTCTGCTTCGGCCGCCCCGGCGGCAGCGCCCGCGCCTTGCGGACGGCGGCGATCGCATGCGCGCGGAAATAATCGTAGGCGTCCGACATGGCTCGATGCTCTGCGATTGGTGCAGGTGTCGAGGGTAACGGGTGAGCGGAGGGGCGGTTCCTTGCGCCGGAGGTGATGCAGTCGCGCACTGCTTCCCCAGCGTCGTCCCGGCGAAGGCCGGGACCCATACCGCGGAATCTATCGATTGTGGAAATGGGCGTACCGAACGGCGTGTCTTCGCCAAACCACTGCCTGTGGCTATGGGTCCCGGCCTTCGCCGGGACGACTGCGAGTGTGTGAAGCGCCCGCTAAATCACCGCGGCGAGGTGAACGGGATGATCATCGGCACGCGGCGGCAATAGGCGCCGTAGGCGTCCTCGCCGAGCTCCTTCGACAGGAACACCTCTTCCATCCGGCCCTTCTGCCACATGCCGAGCGAGATCAGGATCGCGCCGAGGATCGTCGTTACGAGGCCGATCGCAACGCCGGTCACCAGCATGCCGAAGATCAGCCCGGTGTAGATCGGGTGACGCACGATGCCATAGGGGCCGGTGTCGATGACGCGATGGTCTTCCTTCTGGGTGATGGTGTTGGACCAGAACTTCCCGAGATGCAGCCGGCCCCACCAGGCGAAGGCGATGCCGGCGACCGAGAGGATCGCGGCGATGGTGATGCCGGCGTTGCCGAGCACCCAGAGCGGCTTCCAGCCCATGAGCTCTGCAATAAAAGGCGTGTACAGGATGCCGCCGATCAGGATCGGCAGGCGATAGCGCTGCGATTCCAGCGTCATGACCTGCTTCTTGGTCTGCCCCTGCCAGAACGAGGCGCCGACCCAGCTGGCGAGAAAGCCGAGCCAGATCAGGGCCAGGAGTTCGGTCGGCCAGGCCGTGGTCCAGCCACCCCAGGCCACGGAGAGAAGCTTGCTGAAATCGAAGGACATGAAGGTTCTTTGCGTTGGGCGGCGGCTTCAGCTCGCGCGCGAGGAGAGCGCGTGATGCTCGATGGCGCCGGAGGGCTGCTGGCCGTTGCGTGCGAGCAGATGGGTGATGGTTTCGCGCAGCACCGGTTCGATCGGGCGCGGCGAATAGCCGAGTTCGGTGCGCGCCTTGCCGATCGACAGATCGTTCGCGGCCAGCGCGATGCGCACGCCCTCGGCGGTGCCGTTGGGCGGCCGGCGCGTGAAATTGTCGGCCAGGTATTCGAGCATGACGCCGGACAGCTCGGCGATCCTGCCGGGCACGACGACCGGGAACTGGCGGCGGCCGCTCATCACCGACATCATCCGCAGGATCCGTCCGAGCGGCACGCAGTCGCCGCCGAGGATGTAGCGCTGGCCGATGCGGCCGCGCTCCATGGTCAGCACGAGGCCCATGGCGACGTCGCGGACGTCGACGAGATTGACCAGGAAGTTGAGATGCGGCTGCACCTTCTTCTGCAGGAAGTACCAGAGCATCGCGGTCGGCGGCGTCAGATTGTGGTCGGCAGCGCCGATCGGCATGGTCGGCGTGCCGATCACCAGCGGAAAGCCGTCGGCCGCGGCCTTGGCGGCGTGATGCTCCGCGAGCGACTTCGACCTTGTATAGGCGCCGGGCATCGCGTCGGCCGGCTGCAGCGCCTCTTCGGCGGGAACACCGTTGAGGTCGGTGTAGGGGAACAGGATCGATTCCGTCGAGCAGTGCAGGAAGCGCGACACGCCGCGCTTCATCGCCGCCGCGAGCACGATCTCGGTGCCGCGGAAATTGACGTCGTGGAAGTCCTGCTTGTTGGCGACCCACATGCCGGGCAGGCCGGCGAGGTGATACACTTGCTCGACGCCGGCCAGCGCGGTGTCGACCGCGGCGTTATCCAGCACGGAGCCATGAACATAGTCGATTTCGGCGTTGGCGGCGGCCGGCGGACGAACATCGAGCACGCGTACCCGCTGCCCACGGGCGCGGAGCGCTTCTACGAGATGATGTCCGATGAAACCGCTGCCACCGGTAACCAGTACGAGAGCCATGAAGAAGGTTTGCTGTTTCGCTTCTGGAGCTATCGGGTTGAAAGGGAATTGGCCGGAAGAGGCGCCAGAATCGCGGCAAGGTCGCGACGGAAGCCCAATGCAATAAATAATTTTGCCATGACAAACATCGGTCCGAGCAAAAGATGCGAGGGAAACGTGAACAGCGAGGCCTCGCGCCCCTCAAAAACCTTGTGGCCGATGGCCTGCGCGGCGAAGCCGAGCCCGACCAGGACGGCGAAAATCGCCCACATCGCGACGGTGCTGACCCCGGTCGCGATGGCTGTCGCGATCGAGAACAGCACGATGGAGACGGCCAGAATGCCGGCCCCGAGCGCCACGTCGAGCAGCAGCCAGTAAACCAGGACCGGCAGGGCCAGGATCACGGCCAGGCTGAACTCGTGTCCGAACAGGGGGACCTTCACCAGCGTCAGCGGCATGACCGCGCCCGTGAACAGCAGGAGAATGCCGATCACATGCATCGCCGTGTTCCGGGGATCGCGATGGTACTCGACGTAAACGGCAAGTTGGCGTTGGAAAAAGCCACCCATCTTGGTCTCATGCTGCACGTGGTCGGGGGAAGGACGAAAAAAGCCTATAGCACCGGATAGGGCGGTGCACAAACCGCCGCTATTGTCGCGCAAAACCATACCGTCGCGCTGTGGGACAGATCACAAAACCGGCAAGACTTCAAAGGGTTCCGCCGGACGCCAGGCCGCGCCTGCTCACCGTTTCTTGGCGGGCTTTTTCGCCGCAGGCGCAGGTGCCGCAGCCGGATGCGCAGGCGCATCCTCGGGTATCTTGGCATAGGTCAGGATCTGCAGCTGACCGTTGACCGCCGACGTCGGCTTGGCACGGTCGAGGAACTGCTCCTCGCCAAGGCCGATCGGATGCAGCCGCTTGGTCGAGATCTTGAACGTGTTCACCAGCACGTCGCGGATCGCGTCGGCGCGGCGCTGGCTCAGGATCGCGTTGGCCTCGCGCGTCTTCGTATTGGACTCGACGTGGCCGACGATCAGGAAGGTGTAGGGCAGCAGCGAGGAGTGAACCAGCGCATCCGCGATGCGGCCGACGGTCTGGTAGGACGCCGGCTGGATGATCGGCGTGTCGGCGTCGAACTGGATCTGCGCGTTGAAGGTAGGCAGCTTGGCGAGGTCGGGCGCGATCGGCGGCCGGTTCACCGGACCCGGGTCGTTCTTGATCCTGGCCTTGGCGCGTTCCATCACCTGCGTCTTCAGCGCGGGAATATCGACCTCGCCGGCCTCTTCGAAGTGGCTCAGCTTGCCGACGATGTCGTCGCGGGTCGGCGCCGCCGTCTGCGCGCGTGCTGCGCCCGCAAGCAGTGCCAAGCCAAAAGTCATACCGAGCGTGAGGGCGACCCTGGACGCGCGCATCAGCGATACCCCGCGTCGTCGACGGCCTTCAGGCAGTTGTTGCTGATGCCCTTGGGCGTCGAGACCAGGCAGGGGATCGACTTGCTGGTCTCCTTGGTCGAGCCGCCGCAGACCTTGACGATCTCGCGCTGGCAGGCATTCGCCACCGTGACGCGCGCGGCAACACGCTTCTGGATGGCGTCGAAGACGCCGAAATAGTCGCTCGCGCATTGCGGCGAGAGCACGTCGCGGTTGCGCGACAGGCATTCCTTCAGCCGGGTCGAATCCGGGTTGACGCCGCGGCAATTGGCGACGATTTCCGCGCCGCAGCTCGCCGCCAGCTTCCCGATCGAATCGCCAAAGCTCATGGTCTCCGCCGCCGCAAGCGACGGCATAACCAATGCCAGTACGATCAATGTGATGGAGCCCCGGACCATGGGTTTATCTGATACGGGGAAGTTCGCGGTGGTCAAGGGCTGTTCGGCGGAGAACTGTCGAAGGTCCGGCGAGTGCGGCGAACAGTCCTCACTCGTCGGCGTCGGGGCGGGGTGGCCATTCGACCAGGACGGCCGTGTGGTTCCTGAGATCGTCGGCCATGGCAGGGTCGGCCTCGAGCTCGGCCAGCGTCCGCGGCGGGGGAAGCTGCCGGCCGTCCGCGATCAGGTCCTGCGCATAGAGCGCAAGCGCCTCGGACGCGTTCTCCAGGGCCTCGTCGGCGTCGTCGCCGCCGGACATGCAGCCCGGCAGATCGGGAAACCACAGGCTGACGCCGTCGTCCGGGTCGGCTTCATCGATGATGGCGACGTAGTGGGGCATGGCAGATCGGTGGCCGTGAAGGTTGTGCCGCTGGGTTTGCGTCACTTATGACGACCTGATCCGAGGAGGCAAGCAATTGAGCAAATTAACTCTGGCCGAGGGTGCCGGCTCGTTCGTGTTCCGCGACGACGGCGCCGCGCCGTCGCCACGTTCGATGCGGGTCTTCTCGTTCTGCCCGCGAGCGAGCGACCGGCGCACGCGCATCGTCATCGCGATGCACGGCGTCGACCGTGCCGCTGCGGAGTTTCGCGATCTGCTCGCGCCGCAAGCAGAACGCAACGGGCAGATCGTGCTGGTACCGGAGTTCGATCCGGACCAGTTTCCGGGCGTCCATGCGTACAATTTCGGCGGCGTGCGGCGGCAGCCGCCCGACAATGCGGTCCTGCCGCGCGATCATTGGAATTTCGAGACGGTCGACCGGCTGTTTCACCATGTTCGAGACGCGATCGGATCCAGCCGGGAGACCTTTGGCCTGTTCGGCAACTCCGCGGGCGCGCAATTCGTGCTGCGCTATCTCGCGCTGAACGAGGCCCTATCCGTTGATCTTGCCGTGGCCGCCAATTGCGGCTGCTACATGCTGCCTGATTTCGCCAAGGACTATCCGGACGGCATGGGTGGGATTGGCCTCGACCCCGGCCATTTGCGAAAGTATCTGGAGCGCCCTCTGGTCATCCTGCTGGGCGATGCCGACAACGACCCTGACGACCCGCATCTGCCGCGCTGGGACGAGGCGATGGCACAGGGACCTCATCGCCTCGCGCGCGGCCTCTGGCATTTCGAACACTGTACGCAGCTGGCCAGGAGCCTCGGCGTGGAGCTGGGCTGGCGCCTCGACATTGCACCGGGCGCCGGGCACGTCGACCAGATGATTTACGACCGCGGCGCCGATATCCTGAAGGGCTGAGTTGAGGGAGAGCCTTCGTGAGGCGGGCTCACGCCCGCTGCACGAAGCTGTCCACGACCTTCTTTTCGCCGGCCTTGTCGAAGGCGATGGTGAGCTTGTTGCCGTCGATCTTGGTGACGCGGCCGTAGCCGAACTTCTGGTGGAACACGCGGTCGTCGAGCGCGAATTCGGAAGTCGTGCCGGTGGACTTGGCGACCAGCTCGCCCTCGATGGTCAGGGGACCTCGCCGGCGCGAGGAGAAGCTGCCGAAATCAGGGTCCGATGACGAGGGGGAGAACGTCGCGGCCTCTTCCTCGAAGCCGCCGCTTCGGCCGCCGCCACTACGGCCACCGCCGCGATTGCGGTTGGCTTGCGCCCGCTGCCAGCCGGGCGTCGAATAGCTGGAGCCGAACGCCTCCATGTCGTCGAAGCGCGAGGCGCCGTAGCCGCCGGTGCCGCCCCAGGCCGAGCCGCCCTTGGATTCCGTGATCTCGACATTGGCGGCCGGCAATTCGTCGAGGAAGCGCGAGGGGATCGTGGTCGACCAGGTGCCATGGATGCGCCGGTTGGTCGCGAAATAGATCATGGCGCGGCGGCGCGCGCGGGTGATACCGACATGGCCGAGCCGGCGCTCCTCTTCGAGACCGGCGCGGCCCTGTTCGTCCAGCGTGCGCTGGCTCGGGAACAGGCCTTCCTCCCAGCCGGGCAGGAATACGTTGTCGAATTCGAGACCCTTGGCCGAATGCAGCGTCATCAGCGACACCGCGTCGTCCTCGGCGCCGCCGTCGCGGTCCATCACCAGCGAGATATGCTCCAAAAACCCTTGCAGGTTCTCGAACTCCTCCATCGAGCGCACGAGCTCTTTGAGGTTTTCGAGCCGGCCCGCGGCGTCGGCCGAGCGGTCCTTCTGCCACATCTCGGTGTAGCCACTCTCGTCGAGCACGATCTGGGCGAGATCGGTGTGCGCGGTGACCTCGCGCTGGGCGCGCCAGCGGTCGAACTGGGCGACGACCTCGCGCAAGGACCCGCGCGCCTTCGGCTTCAGCTCGTCGGTCTCGACCACGGCGCGCGCCGCCTCGAACAAGGGAATGCGGCGCTTGCGGGCGTGGTCGTGCAGCATCTGCACGGTGGCATCGCCGAGCCCGCGCTTGGGCACGTTGACGATGCGCTCGAAGGCGAGGTCGTCGGCCGGCGAATTGATCACGCGCAAATAGGCCAGCGCATCGCGGATCTCGGCGCGCTCGTAGAAGCGCGGACCGCCGATGACGCGATAGGGCAGGCCAAGCGTGACGAAGCGGTCTTCGAACTCGCGCATCTGGTAGGACGCGCGCACGAGAATGGCGATCTCGTTGAGCTTCTCGCCCTTGCGCTGGATCTGCTCGATCTCCTCGCCGATGCCGCGGGCTTCCTCTTCCGAATCCCAGGAGCCGGTGACGGTGACCTTCTCGCCGTCATGGTCCTCGGTGCGCAGCGTCTTGCCGAGCCGGCCTTCATTATGCGCGATCAGATGCGAGGCGGCTGCAAGGATGTGGCCGGTCGAGCGGTAGTTGCGCTCGAGGCGGATCACCTTGGCGCCGGGGAAATCATGGTCGAAGCGCAGGATGTTGTCGACCTCGGCGCCGCGCCAGCCATAGATCGACTGGTCGTCGTCGCCGACGCAGCAGATGTTTTTGGTGGGGCCCGTGGGAGGAGCCGTGATCGCTGCGCGCTCCGTCATCGCGGATTGATGCCCGGCATCCGGATCGTCGGACTCGCTGCTGTCTTCGATCTGCTCCGGAAGGACGGCTTGTGCGGCGGCAGGCTTCGACGGCGCCTGCGACAGCAGCCGCAGCCACAGATATTGCGCGACGTTCGTATCCTGGTACTCGTCGACCAGGATGAACTTGAAGCGCTGCTGGTACTGCCTGAGGATATCCGGGTGCTCGCGGAAGATCCGGATGTTCTCCAGCAGCAGATCGCCGAAATCGGCGGCGTTCAGGATCTTCAGCCGCTCCTGATAGCTCGCATAGAGCTTGCCGCCCTTGCCGTTGGCGAAGACAGCGGCTTCGCCCGAGGGCACCTGCGACGGCATCAGGCCGCGGTTCTTCCAGCCGTCGATCAGGCCGGCCAGCATGCGCGCCGGCCAGCGCTTGTCGTCGATGTTCTCGGCCTGCAGCAGCTGCTTGAGCAGCCGCACCTGGTCGTCGACATCGAGCACGGTGAAATTCGACTTGAGCTGCGCGAGCTCGGCATGGAAGCGCAGGATGCGGCCGCCGATGGAGTGGAAGGTGCCGAGCCACGGCATGCCCTCGACAGCGTGGCCGAGCATCTGGCCGAGCCGGTGCTTCATCTCGCGCGCGGCCTTGTTGGTGAAGGTCACCGACAGGATCTCGGCGGGGCGGGCGCGGCCCTGGCTGAGGATATGGGCGATGCGCGTGGTCAGCACGCGCGTCTTGCCGGTGCCGGCGCCGGCCAGCACCAGGACCGGACCGTCCAGCGTCTCCACCGCCTCGCGCTGCTCGGGATTGAGCCCGGTGAGGTATTTCGGGCCCACGGAGGCGCGCGCACGCGCGGCGATACCGCCGGCTGCGGGCTGGTGGTCGGGTACGCTGGTGATCTTGCTCGGATCGGTCATGCGAATCATTCGGCCCCACGATGGCACCGCGGGGGGGCGGAAGGGAGCCTTCTTAACAGGGATTGGTGCCTATATGGGGCGTCCGCGCGGGGTTTTCCACGTGCGCAGCCGGCCAAATTGTTCCAGCGAAGGCAGCGAATTTCGCCGCTTTGCGTGCCGGAACCATCGTTCCCGCGTCGAGATTGTCTGGGCAGGTGGCGCGGCCAGCCGCGCCGAGAGACATCAAGACGAGGGTTTGACCATGCTAGGCTGGGTTGTGACGTTTCTGGTTATCGCACTGATCGCCGGCATCCTGGGCTTCGGCGGCATCGCCGGCGCCTCGATCGAGATCGCCAAGATCATCTTCTTCATCGCGGTCGTCCTGTTTCTGGTCTCGGCCGTGGTCGGCCTCGCCCGCGGCCGCAGGATATAGCGGTGCAAATTCCTCATGGTGAGGAGCGCGAAGCGCGTCTCGAACCATGAAGGCCCGGCTGTGGCCTTGCATCCTTCGAGACGCCCGCTTCGCGGGCTCCTCAGGATGAGGGAGTAGAGTGAGCTCCTTGGCTACCGCTTCGAGGGCATCGCCACGTTCCGGCCGATGCCCTCGGGCCGCGGCACGGCGCCGTGGGCCTTGACCACGGTCGCGATGCGCTCGCGGATGTCGGGCGGGAAGGCCGCCACCTTGCGCGAGCCCATGTCGATATGCAGCGACATGTTCTCCGAGGTGGCCGACAGCCAGCCCTCGGTCGCGTGCCGCAGTTCCTGGAATGTATGCAGCCGCTTGTCGTCGGCTTCCAGCAGCCAGACCGAGACCTGCACGGGATCGCCGAGGTGGATCTCGCGCAGATACCGCACGTGGCATTCGGCGGTGAAGGTCGAGCCGTTGCGCTCCTTCATGTATCCAGGCCCGATCCCGAGCTGCAGCCACATCTGGTCGATCGCGCGGTCGAACATCACGTTGTAATAGGCCATGTTGAGGTGGCCGTTATAGTCGATCCATTGCGGCTCGATCTGCATGATCGACGAGCGGAACGGCTCGGCGGTGGCTGTCTCCGGCATGTGTCCTTCCCAAGCTATGCGTCCGATCCCTTGACTTGACCGGTCATATGTCCTTTGCCACGGTCTCTTCTCGTCGGGAGGAAATTTCCGTGGGTACGACCATCACCAATAATCCGCCGCGGCCGGAGCCGAAAGCCCTCGCGAGCGCGCTGGAGCAGCTTGCCGCACGCTTCGGCAACCGCCTCATCACCTCGCAGGCCGTCCGCGAACAGCACGGCCATACCACCACGTGGATCGTCAACCAGCCGCCGGACGGCGTGGTGATGGCGCAGGAGACCGCCGACATCCAGGACGTGGTGCGGATCTGCGCGAAGAACCGCGTGCCGGTCATTCCCTTCGGCACCGGCACCTCGCTCGAGGGCCAGGTCAACGCGCCCGCCGGCGGCATCTCGATCGATTTGCGCGACATGAACAAGGTGCTCGCGGTCCATGCCGAGGACCTCGACTGCGTGATCCAGCCCGGCGTCACCCGCAAGGCGCTGAACGAGCATTTGCGCGACCAGGGCCTGTTCTTCCCGATCGATCCCGGCGCCGACGCCTCGCTCGGCGGCATGGCCTCGACTCGCGCCTCCGGCACCAACGCGGTGCGCTACGGCACCATGCGCGACAGCGTGCTGGCGCTGAAGGTGGTGCGCGGCGACGGCGAGATCATCACGACGGGGACGCGCGCCAAGAAGTCGTCCGCGGGCTACGATTTGACGCATCTGTTCGTGGGCGCCGAAGGCACGCTCGGCATCATCTCGGAGCTGACCATCCGCCTGCGCGGCATCCCCGACACGATCGCCGCCGGCGCGGTGTCGTTCGAGACCGTGCATGGGGCATGTCAGGCCGTGATCCTGGCGATCCAGACCGGCATTCCCGTCGCGCGCATCGAGCTGCTCAATGCCGCGCAGGTGAAGGCCTGCAACGCGTATTCGAAGCTGACGCTGCCGGAGACGCCGCTGCTGCTGATGGAATTCCACGGCAGCGAGATCGAGGTCGCCGAGCAGTCCAAGGCGTTCGGCGAGATCGCGAAGGATTGCGGCGGCGGCGATTTCTCCTGGACCACCAAGCCGGAGGATCGCACCAAGCTGTGGCAGGCACGGCACGATGCCTATTGGTCCGTGAAGGCGCTGCGTCCCGGCGACAGCATCGGCGTGGTCGCAACCGACGTCTGCGTGCCGATCTCGCGGCTTGCCGATTGCGTCAGCGAGACCGAGGAAGACCTCAAGCGCCTCAACCTGCTGTCTCCGATCGTCGGCCATGTCGGCGACGGCAATTTCCACTGCTCGCTCGTGTGTGACACCAACGACGCGGCCGAGATGGCGCGCGGCGAGGAATTCATGCATCGCCTGGTCGAGCGCGCCCAGTCGATGGACGGCACCTGCACCGGCGAGCACGGCATCGGCCAGGGCAAGCAGAAATACCTCAAGGCCGAACTCGGCCCGGAGGCGCTGGACGCGATGCGGGCGCTGAAGAAGGCGCTCGATCCGCTCAACATCTTCAATCCCGGAAAGATCGTGCCGGAGGCCTAGGGCACGATCCGGGCCTTAAGGGCTCGAACAACAACCTGAAGCGCGATGACGGTTTATCGCAACCTCGTCGCGTGCTTGGGTGCGGTCCGCTGCGCTGCGGTCAGCGGAACTTTCGACGGTCCGGTTGGTTCCAATTCCCGACAATTTCCGATGCCTCAATGGCGCGGCTTCTCGGGAGGATGCGATGTTGCGACCCGTCATTGGAATTGCCGTGATGGCGATTGCCTGCCTGCTGGCAGGGACGGCCCTGGGCAAGGGCGGCGGCGGCCACGGCGGCGGCCACGGCGGCGGTCATGGTGGTGGTCACGGCGGCGGGCATGGTGGCGGCCATCATGGTGGTGGTCATCACGGCGGCGGCCATTTCCGCGGCCATGGCTTCGGGCATGCACATGGTGGCGGTCATCATGGCGCGATGCGGTTTGCGACCGGTCGCCACGGTTCGAATTTCGGTCAGATCCGCAACGCGTCGGTGCGCCCTGCGAATTTCCGCAACGCCCTCAACCTGCATTCCAGCGCTTTCCGCAACGGCCGCCTGATCAGCAATCCGGCGGCGCGGGCCCAGATCACGGCGGCGGCCGCGCTCGCCGGCTGGCATGGCGCGAGCAACGGATGGTGGCAGCATGCGGGCGGCGGTTATGGCTGGGTCGGCCCGCTGTTCTGGCCGTTCGCCTACAACGATCTCTATGACTACACGATCTGGGGCGACGGTCTCGGCTTCTGGGGCTACGGCTATCCGGACATCTATGCCGGCCTGTTCGGCCCCTATGGCTATGACGGTCTGTCGGCCTATCTGCCGCCGCCGCCACAGGGGCGGCGCCGGGCGGCGCGCGGCGTTGCGCTGGATCAGTTGTGCGGCAGCGACCGCCGCGAGATCGTCGGTCTGCCGATCGACCAGATCGCCGCTTCGGTGCAGCCGACCGAGGCGCAAGGCGCCAATCTCGATGCGCTTGGCAATGCCTCGATCGACGCTGCCGCGCTGATCCGCACCTCCTGTCCGACGCAGGTCGCAGCGACCGCGCCGGGCCGGCTGGCGGCGATGCAACAGCGTGTTGAGGCGATGGTGAAAGCCGTCGATCTCGTCCAGCCCGCCCTCGACAGCTTCTATGGCTCGCTCACCGACGAGCAGAAGGCGCGCTTCAACGCGCTGGCAGAGGACCAGCGCCGTGTAGCGGCGTCCAGCAGCAGCGGGGGATCGCTGGTCCAGACTTGCGCTGCGCCTGCTGCGCTCGATTGGCCCGGCGCCGACATCGAGTCCCGGCTACGCCCCAACGACACGCAGCGCGCCGCGCTGCAGGTGCTCCAGGACGCCAGTACCAAGGCCAGCGCGTCGCTCAGGGCGGCCTGCCAGCCGGGCGAGGTGATGACGCCGCCGGCGCGAATGGCGGCGGTCCGCAAGCGGCTCGATACGATGCTCGAGGGCGTCAAGTCGGTGCGCGCGGCGCTCGAGGATTTCTACGCGACGCTGAACGACGAGCAGAAGGCGCAGTTCGAGGCCATCGGACCGCGCCGGACGTCCTGAATGCGCATCAGGCCGGAATGTGACGGGAAAATCGCCTCGCCGATCCCGGCGGGCTTCTCTATGCTGGAGGGAGGCTGAAGCGCGGCAGCAGGGCGGCTCGAAGATCGCAGATGGTGAGGCGATGAAGTGGTTCGCGCGCAAGACGCGACAGGACATCTGGGACGAAGCGATCGAGGGGCCGCTCGGCGACATCGAGGCGGCTGCGCGCATCCGCGCGATCTGCGAGGGAGCGGCCGCAAGCGCGGCGCGGGCCGCGCAGGGCGACAAGCGCGAGAGCGCGCGCTACGAGCGCGCGGCCAAGGTCGCGATGGAGATCGCCATGAAGATCTCGGACGGGCTGATGCGCGACGACGCGGTGCATCGCATCGTTGATCTCTGCATGAAGGCGAACGACCTCAAGACCGCGCAGATCCTGTTCCGCGCGATCCACGCCAGCTGGATCCGCGAGACGGTGCAGCAGGATCATCCGACACTCGTGGAGTGAGAGCGATCATTTCGCCAGCTTGCGCACGGCCTCGTCCACGCTGTGAAAAACGTTCTCGCGCGGCAGCGTGTCGTACAATCTGAAGCGTTCGAACGCCGCCTGCGCGCGCACCGATTCCAACCGCGCCAGCGCCACCGTGACGCCCTGCTCGTCGCAGGCCTTGAACACGTCCAGCAGGATCTGCGCGGCGGTGAAGTCGATCTCGACCATGCCGCTCGCCTCCAGCACCAGCAATCGGGGCGTTGCCGTGCCGAGCACGTTCGCCACGTCGTTGCGGAATCCCGGCGCGTTGAGGAACGACAGCGGCGCCTGCAGCCCGATCACGGCGACGCCGTCGACGCGCTCGCCGCTGATGTGCGGATGCGCCGGCCACCAGATCGTGGTGCCGGGCACGCGCTCGAACTCGACCAGCCGCGCCCGTGTCGTGCTCCAGATGCCGTGCAGCAGCGACAGCGTGATGCCGAGGAAGGCGCCCTGCTGGATCGGCAGCACGATGATCAGCGCCGCGGTGGCGAGGATCAGCAGGAACTCGCTCGGCGACTGGCGGTAGATCGTCACGATCTGCTTCACGCGGATGATGCGCAGCGCGACGAACAGAAGGATGCCGCCGAGCGCCGCGTCGGGAACGTGCTGCAGCAGTCCCGTGCCGAATGCGAGCAGTGCCAGCACGATTGCCGCCGCCGCGAGCCCCGCGAGCTGCGACTGTCCGCCGGTCTCCGCGACGATCCCCGTGCGCGGCGGGCTGGCGTTGACCGGAAACGCCCCGAACAGCCCAGACAGCACGCTGCCGGCGCCCGCGCCGAGGAAATCGCGGTCGACGTCGGCGGGCTTGTCGGGATCGGATGGAAAGGATCGCGTGGTCGCGGCGGTCTGCACCATCACCACGACCGTGATGACGAAGGCGAGCGGGACGAGGCGAACCCACAGCTCCGGTGCAAGCTCGGGGAAGGTAGGCTGCGGCAGCGTGCCCGGCACGCTGCCGACGACACTGACGCCCTTGCTTTCGAGGCCGAGCGCGATCGTGGCCAGCGTTGCGCCGACGAGGCCAATCAGCGCGCCCGGGATTTTCGCGCTGATCCTCTCGGAGATGAAGACCGCCGCGAGCACACCGAAGCCGATGCACAGCGTGAAAGGGTTGCTGCGGCCAAGCTCGCCCGCGAGCACGCCGATACGATCGAGCGTCGGCCCGCTCGGCGATGGCAGTCCCAGCACGCCGGGCAATTGCGAGACGATGATGTGGACGGAGATGCCGGCGAGGAAGCCGACCATGACGGGCACCGACAAAAGGTTGGCGATGCCGCCGAGACGGAAGGCGCCGCCGGCGAGCATCATCGCGCCGACCATCAGCGCCAGCGCGATCGCAAGGCCCTGGTATTCGGGCGTGCCGGTAGCCGCGAGCGCCGCGAGCCCGCCGGCGAAAATCGGCGTGATCGTGGAGTCTGCGCCGCAGGACAAAAAGCGGTTGCCGCCGAGCAGCGCAAAGCCGAGCGAGCCGGCCATGAAGGCGAAGAAGCCGATCTGCGGCGCAAATCCGCCGAGCCGCGCGGTGGCCATCTGCTCGGGGATCGCAATCGCCGCCAATGTCAGCCCCGCCATCAGGTCGCCCGGCAGCGAATAGGAGGCGAGCGAACGGAACAGCGGCCATGCGTGCTTGACCGATCCCTTGGCCTGAACGTCGTGCGGCATCGATGAGCAATCCCCGGCAAGGCTGGCGTCGGTGGATGAGACTACAGCATTTCCGGAAAGTGGCAGGTGGAGAATATCCGCTACGCGTGTCCCGGCTCTGCGGAGCGGCAACTCGTGCCGCACCGCGTCCGGGACACAGGAGTTATCGGCCGTCGCCACAACAGGAATGCCCGCAAGCCATGGGCTTACGGACATCCTATCGCATCAGGCTGAGCTCAGTACCGGCCGCGGTCGTTGTGGTAGTCGCCGCCGCGACCGCCGCCACCCATACCCATGCCGATGCCAATCCCGATGCCGATGCCTTGCATCACGGCGCCGGGCGGCGGGCCGCGATCCGGCGGCGGTGCGCGCTCGTAGACCACTTCCTCGGGCGGCGGGCGGCGCGGCTTCGGCGGGGTCTCGACCACCTTGCGCTTCGGCGGCGTGTCGTCGACGCGCTTCTTGATCACGGGCGCCACGGCCGGGTTGACCGGCGAGGCCGGAGGCGTGGGCGTCGAGCAAGGGCAGGTCGGTGCCATCGCGACGGCGACCGGAGCGGGGATCGCCGCGGCGGAAACCGGCAACGCATAGTTGCGGTTCTGCACGCGGAGCAGCAGCCGGCGCGCGGTTGCCGCGAGGTCGCTGTTGTCCCAATTGGCAAGATAAGCCTCGAACGAGGCGCGGGTGTTGATGGCGACCGCGCGCTCCCAGGCCAGCATCTGGCGCCGGCGCTCCACCACCGTGCGCAGGCGCGGGGTGCGGGCGTCCTGGGTGTAGAGCTCGATATAGGCCTGATACGCCTCGACGGTGTCGTCGGTGAGCACGAGCTCATAGGCGACCTTGGCCTCCTTGCCCTGCAGATCCTTGCGCCACTCCGCGACGCTGCGCGTGCCGCTGGCGAGCGCCATGGCGGATGCGCCCGGGAGGGCTGGCTGGCTGCTGCTGTCGCCGCCGAAGAACCTGAAATCGGTCGTCAGCGACGAGCTTTCCCAGGGGATCTGCCGTCCGTCGGTCGATTGCGCCACCGCGACGCGGATGCGCTTGAACACCTCCTCGATCGGCAGGTTGGGCTGCTTGGCGACGGTCAGCGCGGCGGTGGTGTAGGGGCTGTCGAGGCCGTTGCCGTCCTCGGCTTCGGCGCCGGGCGAGGTCGAATAGGAAATGAAGGAGCCGGGCGCGCCGGCCTTGGTGTCGACGATCGCAAGGCCGTGGCCGGCGCCGCTGAGTGCCGGGAACGGATTGTTGCGGCAGGCATCCAGCATGAAGATGCGCGCCCGCGTCGGCAACGCGCCGAGCGTGTTGAGCATGTCGTTCAGCCGCACGCCCTGGAGCGGGATGTCGGCCTCGCGCTTGGGATCGAGGTCGACGGGCACGAGATAGTTCTCGCCGTCGATCTGCAGGCCGTGGCCGGCATAGAACACCAGCGCGACAGTGTCGGCGCCGCTGGCGCTGACCTTGCCGGCGAAGTCCGAGATCGCCGCGCGCATCTCGTTCTGGCCGAGATTGGCAGCGGACGTGACGGTGAAGCCGGCATTGCCGAGCAGCTCGGTCATGCCCTTGGCGTCGTTGGCGGCGTTGGGCAGTTCCGGGACGGTGCGATAGGCGGATTGGCCGATCACGAGCGCGAGCCGCGCTTCGGCGGCGGCGTCGGTCGGTGTCATCAATTGCGTGAAAGCAAGCAGGCCGGACGCAAGCAGGAAATTGCAAAAGACTGGACGGCGCATAGTGTCACCTCCATCGGCAATGCGCGCGAGGATGTCACCTTTTCTATGGGCCCGCCATGACACTGTCTGTGCGCTGTATCACTCTGCCGGCTGCGGCAAAATGGGGCAGGGTGTCTGCCGGAGCATCGTTTCGGCACGATCCATGTGAATTGCGCATTGATCCATGCGCCAATTGGATTGATCCTCGCTCGTGCGAACGAGCGCCCATTCGAACATCGCGCCGCAGGCCGATCTCGCCGAAATTCCCGGGACAACATGGTGGTTTCGCGCGGCGCTCGTGCGCGCGTCGTCCACCGCGCGGCGCGCGGCGGCGGGATGCGCGTCCCTTGCCTGTGCTGTCGCTTTGGCCATACAGTCCGCACAACAGGCCGCGACAACGATCACGGCCGTAAACAAGAATGCCTGGGGAGAGACCGCACCATGACCATCGTGCCCGTGAACCGTCGCGCGTTCATCAAGTCATCGGCGGCGGTCACCGCCGGCCTCGTGCTCTCTCCCGCCATCATCGGCCGCGCCGAAGCCGCGACGCTGAAGCTGAAATGCTCCTCCTCGCTGCCGAACGATCCCAAATACGCCAACGGCCGCGTCTACTACGACAACCTCGTCAAGAACCTGAAGGGTAACGGGCTCGGCGAGCAGGTCGAGGTCGCCTTCTTCCCCGACAACCAGCTCGGCCAGGAAATCGACGTCATCAACTCGGTGAAGCTCGGCGTCATCGACCTCATGGTGTCGGGCTCGTCGATCTCGGCCAATCTGGTGCCGCTGGTCGGCACCTTCGATCTCGGCTTCCTGTTCTCGAGCTTCCCGCAGCAGACCAAGGCGTTCGACGCCGGCGCCGCCAAGCCGATCGAGGACGCTCTGCTCAAGGGTGGCAACATCCGCATCATCGCCTGGGCCTACAATTTCGGCTCGCGCAGCGTGCTGGCGAAGAAGCCGGTGAAGACGCCGGAGGATCTCGCCGGCCTCAAGATTCGCACCCTGCCCAATCCCGTCATCACCGAATGTCTGCGCCTGATGGGCGCGGCCGCGACGCCGCTGGCCTTCGGCGAGATCTACACCGCCCTGCAGGCCGGCGTGCTCGACGGCCTCGAGCACGATCCGCCGACGATCCTCGCCAGCAAGTTCTTCGAAACCTCGAAATTCTACGCGCTGACGCAGCACAATTTCTCGCCGCTCGCGATCTATTTCAGCGACATGACCTACAACCGCATGGACCCGAAGCTGCGTGAGGGCTTCCTCGATGCTGCGAAGAAAGCGGCGGCCGACACCCGCGCCCACGGGCTCGCGGTCGAGAAGGAGGCGCTGGCGGCGCTCGGCGAGAAGGGCGTGACGGTCGCCGAATGCGACCGCGAGGCCTTCAAGAAGCGCGTCGCGCCGCAGATCGAGAACTTCATCAAGGCGCGGCCGGACTCCAAGGCCGTCATCGACATCGTTCGCGCGACGCAAGCCTGACATGGCGATGACAGGCGCCATGTCGCTCCCGGGCGCTCGCCACGGGAGCATCACCCTGCTGCTTCGCCTCAGTGACGCGATCGCGGCCATCCTGCTGGCCGCCGATCTCGTCGTAGTGTGCGCCTCCGTGCTGCTGCGCTTCTTCTTCAATGCGCCGGTCGAATGGTCCGACGATGTCGCCCGCGGCCTGATGGTCGGTTCGGCCTTCTTCGGTGCGGCCAGCGCGCTCGCGCGCGGCGAGAATGTCGGCGTGTCCTTCTTCCGCGATCTGCTGCCGCTGCGGCTGCGCACGCTCGTGGATGCGGCCAGCGCGCTGCTGATCGTGCTGATCTCCGGCTACGTCGCCTACAACGCCATCAAGCTGGGCTCGCTCACGGCCGGCCAGACCACCGGATCCGGCCTGCCGCTGGAGCTGACATTCTATCCGATGGGCGTCGGCGCACTGTTCATGACGGTGTTCGCGATCGACCATCTCTGCGCAAGGCCGCTGCCCGATATCGTCAGGGGGCTCGTTGCGATCCTCGTTGTCACCGGCCTCTATCTCGCCTGGGACTACCTGTCGCCGTCATCGGTGCCGTCGGCGGGCACCTTGATGCTGATCGGCTTCTTCGCGACCCTGTTCGGCGGCTTGCCGATCGGTTTCGCGCTGGCACTGGCCGCGCTGCTCTTCATCTGGGTCGAGGGCGCGTTGCCGGGCGTGATCTTCGCCCAGCAGATGGCGCGCGGCATCGACAATTTCGTGCTGCTCGCGATCCCGTTCTTCATCCTCGTCGGCTACCTCATGGAAGCCAACGGCATGTCGGTGCGCCTGATCGAGCTGTTGCAGCGCGCCGTGGGGCGTATGCGCGGCGGCCTCAACGTCGTGATGGTGGCCTCGATGGTGCTGTTCTCGGGCATCTCGGGCTCGAAGATGGCGGACGTCGCCGCGGTCGGCTCCGTGCTGATCCCCGCCGCGCGCCGCTCCAAGCAGAATCCGGGCGGCGCGGTGGCGCTGCTCGCGGCGTCCGCGGTGATGGCGGAGACCATTCCGCCCTGCATCAATTTGATCATCCTCGGCTTCGTCGCGAATCTGTCGATCGGCGGCCTGTTCATGGCCGGGCTGCTGCCGGCCGCGCTGATGGCGCTGGTCCTGATCGCGGTCTCCATCATCTTCGGCAAGCCGCCTGCGGAGGACGAGGATGTCGCGCCCCAGGCGCCGGTGTCCGGGCTCTGGAGCGGCGCCATCGCCGCGTTCGGGCTGATCTTCATGATCTTCTTCGGCTTCAAGAGCGGCTTTGCCACCGCCACGGAGATCTCGGCCTTCGCGGTCGCCTATGCGCTCGTCGTCGGCAGCCTCGTGTTCCGCGAGCTCAGCTTCAAGACGGCCGCGCACAGCTTCGTGCAGGCCGCGACCAGGGCGGGCCTCGTGCTGTTCATCGTCGCCGCCTCGCAGTCGCTGGCCTTCACGCTCACCCTGCAGCAGGTGCCGCATGCGGTCGGTGATTTCATGCTGGGACTGTCGAAGACCTCGGGCGTCTGGCTGTTCATCCTGCTCGCGATCGTCGTGCTGATCGTGATGGGCTCGGTGCTGGAGGGGGCGGCCGCGCTGATCATCTTCGGGCCGCTGCTGCTGCCGGTCGCCGTGCAGCTCGGCGTCGATCCCCTGCATTTCGGCGTCGTGCTCGTCATCGCAATGGGCATCGGCCTGTTCGCGCCGCCGCTCGGGCTCGGGCTCTACGGCGCCTGCCTGATCGGCAATGTGCCGATCGAGCAGACGGTGAAGCCGATCATGGGCTATCTCGGCTTGCTGTTCCTCTGCCTGCTCGTCATCGCCTTCGTACCGTGGCTCTCGACCGCGCTGCCGCGGGCATTCGGCTACTGAAGGAGACTTGCCGTGAAGGTCCTGCTCGCGCACACGCCGGAGATGCGGCGCAATTATTACGGCGACCGCAGCCTGAGCGGGCTGCGCGCGGCGGCCGAGGTGATCCTGCACGAGAGCGACGAGACGCTCGACGCTGGTGGCCTCGTGCACGCCGCGAAAGATGCCGACATCATCGTCGCCGATCGTATGACTGAAGGCCGCGGCGAGATTTTCGCGCAGCTGCCGCGCTTGCGGGCCTTCGTCCGCTGTGCCGTCGATATCCGCAACGTCAATGTGGAAGAGGCCTCGAAGGCCGGCGTGCTCGTAACCCGGGCCGGTCCAGGCTTCGTGCAGGCCGTCGCGGAACTCGCGGTCGGCTTCATGGTCGATCTCTCCCGCGGGGTGTCGCGGGCGACCGCGGACTACCAGGCCGGCCGCAAGGTGGAAGCGCGGATGGGCCGCCAGCTCGCCGGCAGCAGGATCGGCATCATCGGCTATGGCAGCATCGGGCGCTATCTTGCCGAGATCGCGAAGGTGATGCGCATGGAAGTGCTGGTCGCCGATCCCTTCGCTGAGATCAGCGACAGCGCCATCCGGCACGTCAGCCTTGATGAGCTTCTCGCCGCGTCCGACTTTGTCGTCTGCCTCGCCATCGCCAACGAGCAGACCGAGAATTTGATCGGCGACGCCGCGCTCGCGCGTATGCAGAAGCACGCCGTGTTCGTCAATCTCTCGCGCGGCAATCTCGTCGACGAAGCAGCGCTCGCGAAGGCGCTGCGCGAGAACCGCATCGCCGGCGCAGCGATGGATGTCGGCCGCGCGCCCGACCAGATGCCGAGCCCGGAGCTGGCGAGATTGCCCAACGTGATCGCGACGCCCCATGTCGGCGGGCTGACGCCGCAGGCGATCGAATACCAGTCGCTGGAGACCGTGCGGCAGGTGGAAGCGATCGTGCGAGGCGAGGTGCCTCCGGGCGCCGTCAATGCCGACCGCTGGACGCGGCGGCCTTGAATCGACGGCGCGATCGCAAGTCGCGCTGACGCTGGAAGCACCGCCGTCTTCACATCGTCATGGCCGGGCTTGTCCCGGCCATCCACGTCTTGCCTGAGGCACTAAGATCGTGGATGCCCGGGACAAGCCCGGGCATGACGATCTCCAACATTTGCGCGTGCTGTCGCGCCCTAAAGCCCATCGACTGCCCTGAACGTCCCGTCCTTCTGGATCACCGTCAGGAACACCTTGGGCGGCGTGTCGATCATGCGCAGGCCGACCGTGACGATGCTGCCGCTGATGTCGAAGCGGCCGACGTCGTTGATGGCGCGCAGCAGGCTCGCGCGCGTCGGTTGCGGGCCGGCCTTGACCAGCGCCGCAGCCGCGAGGCGGCCGGAGAGGTAGCCTTCGAGCGAGACGAAATCCGGCGGCAGCGTCGGGTCGATCGCCTTCTGTGCCGCCTGGTAGTCGGCGACGAGCTGCAGCGAGCGATCCCAGGGAAACGGCACCACTTGCGAGACGATGACGCCTTCTCCGTCGGGACCGAGCTCCTTGGCGAGCGCATTGGCGCCGACGAAGGAGATGTTGACGAAGGTCGGATAGGCGCCGCTGCGGTGCGCGAGCTTGATGAACTCGGCGCAGGGACCGTAGGTTCCGACCATGACGATGGCCTCGGGCTCGGCGCGCTTGATCGTGCGCCAGGCCGACCCGACCGCGCGGGTGTTGCGCTCGAAGGTGCCTTCGGCGGCAAGCTCCAGTCCGCGCTTGGCGAGCGCGCGCTTCACCCCGAGCAGACCGTCGCGGCCGAAGGCATCGTCCTGGTAGAAGATGCCGATGCGGGTGAACCTGCGATCCTCGGTGAGGTGCTTGACCCATGCTTCGGCTTCCGCGCCATAGCTCGCGCGGATGTTGACGACGTTGGGAAGCTCGAGGTCGCGCAGGAACTCGGCGCCGCTGAACGGGCCGATGAAGGGAACGTTCCTCGCGCTGGTGATCGGGATCGTCGCCATCGCGGTCGGCGTGCCCACCGCGCCGATCAGCGCGAACACCTTGTCGTCCTCGATCAGCCGCAGCGTCTGCGCCACCGAGCGGTCGGGGTCGTAACCGTCGTCGCGGCTGACGAGGTCGAGCCTGCGGCCGTAGACGCCGCCTTTCTCGTTGATCTCGTTGAACGCCGCGACGATGCCCTGGCGCATGCGCTGTCCGAGCGCGGAGGAGGGGCCCTCGAGCGCGGCGGCCTGGCCGAACAGGATCGCATCGTCGCTGACGCCGGCCTCGCCGCTTCGTGCCGGCAGCACGGCGGCGGCCAGCAAGGCGATGGTCAAGGCGAGGCATGTCGCGGAGCGCGATCGTGTCATGAGGAGTCTTGCCGATGCAGGATGGGTCCTTGCGGAAACAATAGTTCTGCGGGCTGAACAGGTCGCTAATCCGGCGTCGCACAACCGATCCGTAAAAATCCGGGTAAAACCGGCAGGATATGTCCAGTCTGCAGCGACTTGCAGGGCGCTCGTTAACTAAGCCGCGCAATGCGGCACGCCCGGATTCCGAAATTGTTCAGTTCTTAACCGCGATCCTTGTCCGATAGCGGTTCCGGTGGCTCAACCAGAAGTTCAAGCCGCCGTGCCGAGGGGGACGTGCGGATCAAGATGGGCGGTCGGGGTCAGAACGATCAGGATCGGGAGCGAAGGACCGGCTGGTGGCGTGCCGCGCCGCTGCTCGGGCTCTATCGTCCTGCGCTGGTCGCGGTCGCCGTCGGGCTGCTGTTCTCGGCGGTGGGCGCTGCCGCCGTCGCGCGATGGGAAAACCGCGTCAACAAGATCGAGTTCGAGAACGCGGCCGAGACCGAAGCGATCGTCATGCAGAACGGCATGGGCGAGTACATTTCGAGGCTGGTCGCGCTGCGTACGCTGTTCGAATCGACCAACGAGGAAATCACCCGCAGCGAGTTCGAGACCTTCAGCGCCCGCCTGTTCGAGCGTCATCCCGGCATGCTGCGCATCGCCTGGCTGCCGCGCGTCAATCGCAAGGAGCGCGCCGAATACGAGGCCGCGGCGATCGCCGACGGCGTGTCCGGCTACCGCATCAAGTCGCTTCAGGGCGAGGGCTTCGCGACCGCGCCGCAGCGCGACGAATATTTTCCCGTGTTCTACTCGACCCAGCCGAAGACGTCGCCGGTCTACGGCATGGACTATGCGAGCATCCCGGAACGCCTTGCGGCGCTGGAGCGTGCCCGCGACAAAGATCGGGTCGCAGCCATCCGCACCCGTCTCTACGAACCGAGGGAGGGCGGTCGGGTGCCCGACGTCCTCGTCGCCATTCCCGTCTACGCCAAGGGCACGTCGCGCGAGACGGTTGCCGACCGGCGCCGCAATCTGGCCGGCTTCGTGGTCGGCGTCTTCGATCTGCCGCTGCTGATCCAGTCCATCCGCGTGACCACCGGCGCTAGCCCCGCGGTCAGCGTCAACGTCTACCCGCCTTTCACCGGGAAGATCGTCAGTCTCGAGGACATGCGGCCGGACTATTCGTCCGCCGCCACCGCACCGCAGTCGATGCGGGACGTTGCGCGGGCCCTGCACTGGTCGGGCAGTCTCAAGATCGGCGACACCGAGTGGCAGGTGCGCGCCATGCCGACCGCGGGCGGCGCGCTGGAGACGGGCTATGATCGCGCCGTCGCGGTCCTCATCGTCGGCATGCTGCTGACGCTGTCGCTGTCGACCTATCTCATGCTCGCGAGCCGCAACTCGCGGCGGTTGTCGCTGGCGAACCGGCGGGTGCTCGAGCTCGCCCAGACCGACATCCTGACCGGCCTGCCCAACCGCGCCTTCTTCCTCGCCCGGCTCGACGAGCTCAACCGCCAGCTCGACATGGGCGGCGCGACCTTCTCGATCCTGATGCTCGACCTCGACCGCTTCAAGAACGTCAACGACTCCCTCGGTCACGGCGCAGGCGACGTGCTGCTGCGTCAGGTCGCGCAGCGGCTGAAATCCGCGTTGCGTGCCGGCGACGTGCTGGCCCGGCTCGGCGGCGACGAGTTCGCCATCATCCAGGAAGCCCGCGAGGACCAGCGCGCCTGCGCGACCGAGCTCGCGGCGCGGATCGCCAAGCTCGTGGCGCAGCCGTTCCTGCTTCCCGGGCATCGCGTCGAGATCGGCACCAGCATCGGCATCGCGATCGCGCCGGATCACGGCAGCGACCAGGAGCAGCTGCTCAAGAAAGCCGACCTTGCGCTCTACCGCTCGAAATCGGCGGGCCGCAACTGCTTCACCGTGTACGACGAGGCGATGTCCGCCGAGCTCGAGGCGCGCAACACGCTGGAAGGCGATTTGCGCGACGCCATCGCGCGCTGCCAGCTCGAGGTGCATTACCAGCCGTTCGTCGATGCCGTGAGCGGCGAGCGGCGCGGCTTCGAGGCGCTGGTGCGCTGGCGGCATCCGAGCCGCGGCCTGATCCCGCCGGATCAGTTCATTCCGCTGGCCGAGGAGACCGGGCTGATCGTGCCGCTCGGCGAATTCGTGCTGCGGCGCGCCTGCGCGGACGCGGCCGGCTGGCCGCCGGGCCTTACGGTCGCCGTCAATCTGTCGCCGATCCAGTTCAAGGAGGCCGAGCTGTTCGAGATGATCTGCGCGGCGCTCGCCGATTCCGGCCTGCCGCCGCAGCGGCTGGAGATCGAGATCACGGAATCGGTTCTGCTGGAGCGCGGCGTCGAGAACCTCGCCTTCATGGAGCGGCTGAAGAGCATCGGCATCGAGCTTGCGCTCGACGATTTTGGCACCGGCTATTCCTCGCTCAGCTATCTCACCGCATTCCCGTTCGACAAGATCAAGATCGACAAGTCTTTCATCCGCAACCTCACGCACCAGCCGCGCTCTTCCGCCATCATCGCCTCGATCCTGACGCTGGCGCGCGGGCTCGATATGTCCGTCACTGCCGAGGGCGTTGAGACCGTGGAGGAGTTCGAACGGCTGCGGGCGATCGGCGTCAACTTTGCGCAAGGCTATCTGTTCGGCCGTCCGCAGCCGGTGGATGCGATCGCATTCGACGAATCCGCCCCGCCATCGCAGCGCGACGCCGCCTGAGCGCGCGCCTCGTCCTTCGAGACGACCGCTTCGCGGTCTCCTCAGGATGAGGCTAAGCGGTGTCGCTGGCTGTTGAAACTGCAGCAGCGTACTCCGTCCTCATCCTGAGGAGCCCGCGACAGCGGGCGTCTCGAAGGATGGCCGCAATAAAGCAGCCTGCCACGCCTTTCATCGCGAACAACCCGCTGCAAAAAACGCAAGCGCGAAAATCGCTTGACCCGGACAGCCCCGGATGGTCGGTAAGAACCATCTAGGGGTGAAATGTACAATGCGGCTTCCGTTCTTCTTCGGCTGGGTCGTGGTCGCCGTGACCTTCGTCACCATGGCTATCGGCGTCAACGCGCGCACCGCCTTCTCTCTGTTCTTTCCACCGATCATCTCCGAGTTCGGCTGGGAGCGCGGCATCACTGCGGGCGCGTTCTCGTTCGGCTTCGTGGCCTCCGGCGTGGCGAGCCCGCTGATCGGCCGTCTGATGGATCGCGCCGGCCCCCGCGCGGTGATGGAGCTCGGCGTCGTGCTGATGGGCGGCGGGCTGCTGCTGGCTCCGCTCACCAGCCAGCCCTGGCATCTCTACGTCACCATCGGCGTCATGGTCGGCGCCGGCAGCGTCTGTCTCGGTTATTCCGGCCAGTCGCTGTTCCTGCCGAACTGGTTCATCCGCAAGCGCGGCTTCGCGATCGGCATCGCCTTCGCCGGCGTCGGCATCGGCTCGGTGACGCTGCTGCCCTGGGTGCAGCACATGATCGAGCAGACCGGCTGGCGCACCGCCTGCACCGCGATGGGCCTGCTCGTGCTGATCGCGCTGGCGCCGATCAATTTGCTGCTGCACAAGCGCCCCGAGGATCTCGGCCTGCAGCCGGACGGCGACGCCGCGCCCGCCGCAGGCGCGGCCAAAGCCGTCTCTAACGTCGTCGATCCCGTCTGGGTCAACACCGAGTGGACGCTGAAGCGGGCCGTCGCGACCGCGCGCTTCTGGTGGATCGCAATCGGCTATTTCTCCGGCCTGTACATCTGGTACGCCGTGCAGGTGCATCAGACCAAGTTCCTGCTCGACATCGGCTTCAGTCCGTCCGTCGCGGTGTGGGCGCTCGGCATCGTCAGCCTGCTCGGCATTCCCGGCCAGATCCTGCTCGGCTATGTCTCCGACCGCATCGGGCGCGAAGCGGTGTGGGCGATCAGCTGCGCCGGCTTTGCGATCTGTTTCGCGGCGCTGATCGCGCTGAAGTTCCAGCCCTCGCTGTGGCTGGTCTATATCATGGTGTTCACGCAAGGCGCGCTCGGCTACGGCCTCACCTCGATCATGGGCGCGGTGGTGTTCGAGATCTTCCAGGGCAGGCACCAGGGCAGCATCTTCGGCACCATCATGCTGGCGGCCCTGGCGGGTGGTGCGGCAGGTCCCTGGGTGACCGGCCTGCTCTATGATCGCACCGGCGACTACACGCTTGCCTTTCTGATCGCCATGATCGTGAGTGTCTTGTCGGCATTCTCGGTTTGGCGGGCCTCACCGGGCAAGGTGCGGGCGGTGGCGGGCCGGCTGCACAAACTGCACAGCGGAACCACAGGATAGGTTCCGGACGCACCGGATTACCTTCGCTTTTTTCGCAGAACGTTAAGCATGTCGCGTCTTGGCCGGACGCGGCATGATTGCAAAAACGTCTTGAACACCATCGGAGCGTTAGCCTCGGGCAGATTGCCGCATTTTGCGATGCCGCCGGGTTTGACGATGTCCGCCTCCGATTGCCTTGTGACAGAAATTCCGGACGTGCTGCGCGCGGCGCTCGCGCGCGCCGACGACGGCGTCGTCATCGTCGACGGCGCGCATCGCATCACGCATTTCAACGCCGCCGCGGAGCGGATCTGGAAGCTTTCGTCCGGCGAGGTCATCGGCCGCGATGCCGCCGTTCTCGCGCTCAAATGTCTTCAGGACGATGCCGGTGCCGATGTCCGCGAGGAGATCAGCCTCGTGCGCAACGACGGCAGCCGCATCAGGGCGCAGGTCGTGATGTCGTCGGTGACGGCCGGCGGCGCAACCCATCGCATCCTGTTCGCGCGCGACGTGACGTCCGATGCGGAACGCCGCGTCAGGATCGGGCTGCTCCACGCCGTCTCCGACCAGACCAACCGCGCGGTGATCATCACCGACGTCGAGCAGAACATCGTCTACGTCAACTCGGCGTTCACGGCGCTGTTCGGCTATACCAGCGAGGAGGCGGAGGGGCGCCGCGCGGGCGAGCTCATCGCCGGCCGCCACACCGATCGCAACGCCGTCGCAAAGCTCGTCAAGCGGTTGCTGACCGGCGGCCGGCGCAGCGAGATCGAGACGCTCGTCTACGACAAGGACGGCGAGGAGATCTGGATCTGCGCCCGGATCGACGCATTCCGCGACAAGAAGGGCCGGGTCAAGCACATCTTCGCGCTGATCGAGGACATCACCGAGACCAAGCAGCTGCGCTCGCTGCAGCAGCTCATCATGGGCTCGCTCGCCGACGAGATCCCGATCACCGACATCGCCGACAGGCTGTGCCGCCGGGTCGAGGAGATCGCGCCCGAGGTGGTCTGTTCGCTGCTCCACGTCGATGCCGCCGGGTTGATCCATCCGCTCGGCGGTCCGAGCCTGCCGGAAGACTATTCCCGCGCGCTGGACGGCGTCGCGATCGGTCCCAATGTCGGCTCGTGCGGAACCGCGGCCTTCTACGGCGAGCCGGTTCTGGCCGAGGATCTCGACACCGACCCGCGCTGGCAGCCCTACAAGGCCATGCCGCTCGCGATCGGCCTGCGCGCCTGCTGGTCGACGCCGGTCAAGGCCAAGGACGGCCGCGTCATCGCGACCTTCGCCTTCTACTATCGCGAGCCGCGCGCGCCGAGCAGCTGGCACCGCCGCATCGTCGAGGCCTGCGTCAATCTCGGCGCCTTCGCGATCGAGCGCAAGGAAGCGCGCGCCGAGATCGCGCGGCTCGCCTATCACGACATCCTCACCGGCCTGCCGAACCGTGCGCAGCTGCGCCACCTGATCACCACGGCGATCGATGCGTGCCCGACCGGCAGCCATGTCGCGCTCGCCTTCCTCGACGTCGATCATTTCAAGGACGTCAACGACACGCTCGGCCATGCCGCCGGCGACGAGCTCTTGATCCAACTCGCGCAGCGCCTGCGCGAGCATATCGGTCCCGAGGACATGCTGGGGCGGCTCGGCGGCGACGAATTCGTCATCCTGCTGCCGCAACGCAACGCCGAAGCCGCCGAGCGCGTCGCGGCCGGCATCGCCGAAGCGCTGTCCGCGCCCTTAAGGCTCGGATCCAGGCCGATGCAGATGTCGGCCAGCATCGGCATCAGCCTCTATCCTGACCATGCGACGGATATCGACACGCTGATGCAGCAGGCCGATGCCGCCATGTACATGGCCAAGCAGGCCGGCCGCTCCACCCACCGCCTGTTCAGCGCGGAGATGAACGGTCTCGCCGAGCAGCGGCTGGCGCTGATCGCGGCGCTGCGCCGCGCCATCGCCGAAGGCGCGCTGACCCTCAGCTATCAGCCGCAGATCCGCAGCTGCGACGGCGCCATCCATGGCGTCGAGGCGCTGGCGCGCTGGCACGATGCCGAGCTTGGCGACGTCTCGCCGGCAAAGTTCATCCCGCTCGCCGAAGAGTGCGGCCTGATCGAGCAGATCGGCCTCTGGTCGGTGCGCGAGGCCTGCCGGCAAATGGCGAGTTGGCGCCGGGCAGGACTCAACATTCCCTGTGTCTCGGTGAACCTGTCGCCGATCAATTTCCGCAACGTCACGCTGGCCGCGCGCCTCAAGGGCATCCTCGCCGAATACGATCTGCCGCCGGATGCCCTGATGCTCGAGATCACCGAGGGCGCGTTCATGCAGGACAGCGTCGCCGCGCTCGAGACCATGAACGCGATCCGCGAGCTCGGCGTCGGCCTCTCGGTCGACGATTTCGGCACCGGCTATTCCAGCCTCAGCCGTCTCGCCCATCTGCCGATCCGCGAGCTCAAGATCGACCGCAGTTTTATGCGCGACATCGAGAAGGACGCGGGCGCCCTCGCCATCGCCACCGCCGTGGTGCGCGTCGGCCAGGGCCTCGGCATGACCGTCGTCGCCGAAGGCGTCGAGACCGAGGGCCAGCGCAGGACGCTGGCCGAGCTCGGCTGCGACGTCGTGCAGGGCTTCCTCTACGCCCCTGCGCTCGCGCCCGTCGCCTTCGAGCGCTGGCTGATCGAGCATTGCGCCGAGCAGGCGAGGGCGATGCTGGGACGGCTGGATGTTGCGCCGGTGGTGGAACGCGAGGCGGTGAAGCGGTCGGCGTAGGCCGTGTACCTATAAGCCCGGCGGCGTTATGTGACCGATAACTACGTCCGCTTTGCTTCTATGGTGACCAAGTTCGCTGCCGAACAAGCCGCGTGGCGTTGCTCGGGCTAACGACCGTGTGCTTCAAGATGTCGGCTCATGCATTCGGCTGCAGGAACGTGCCGTATTGCCTGCTCGTGGCGACCCCGGCTGCGGCTTCTCCGACGATACGCATCGCTGCCATCATCGGCCACGGCCCGAGGCTCACCCGCCGGACGCCGACGCGGGTAAGGTCCGCGATTGCGGGGACGCCTTGCGTCACCATGATGTTGACCGGCAGCGGCGTGAGTTGGACGAACTTCGCGATGAGTGCGAGGTCGGTCAAGCCAGGGACGAAGATTCCATCGGCACCCGCCTCGGCATAGACCTTGGCGCGCCTTGCCGCTTCATCCAGGCATTGATCCGGCGATCCGAATTTCAGCAGAAACGGATCGGTCCTCGCATTGATGAACAGACGAATGCCGCGGGCCTGCGCGGCGTCCCGTACGGCTTTGATCTTCGCGGCATGCTGTTCGGGGCCGACAAGCTGCCGCTTTCCTCCGGACAGCCCGTCCTCGATGTTGATGCCGACGGCGCCGGCTTGCAGAATCCTGGCCGCGGATGCCGCGGCGGCGTCCGCGGTGTGGCCATATCCTGCCTCCAGATCGATCGACACCGGGACTGACACGGACGCTGTTATCCGCGACACCAGGCCCGTCACGATATCCAGCGGGACGTTTTCTCCATCGGCATAGCCGAGCGCGGCCGCCACCGCGCCGCTGCTGGTCGCGATGGCAGGGGAGGATTTCGCGATGGCTCTGGCGGTGGCAGCGTCCCAGGCGTTGAACAGGACGAGGGGGTCTGTGTTTCGGTGAAGGGCGTGAAATGTTTCGGCGTGCTGCTGCTGTGTCTTGGTGTCCATCGCGCGTACTCCCGGTCAGAGGGCTCTAGGGATGTTTGTGGCGACGCCTTCAGTTGGGCGCGTAGGTCTTGAACCAGTCCATGATCAGACCCGTGACTTCGGCCTCGCGTTCGAGGTGCGGGAAGTGCCCGACCTCGGGTAGGACGACGCGCTTGTGCGGCCCCTTGAAGAATGGCTCCTCCTTCACCGAATATCTCGCGGTCGGATCGTTGCCGCCGTAGATCGTCAGTGTCGGGGTGTACATCTCGTTCATCGGGAGCCGGCGCGCGAATCCCGCATTGAACAGGCCGCCGTAATATTTGAGCGCCGCGCTCATCGTGCCGGGAGAGCTGAGTGTCTCCTTGATCGAACGGAGATGTTCCTCGTTCTCATATGTCGGCGACCACAGCTTCCAGAGATAGTCGACGAAGGGGAGCCCCTCGATGTTCACCGCGGAGTCGGCGCCTGGAAGCTGGAAGAAATAGAAATGGAAGATCGATCGAACCGCATCGGGATCCCTCCTGATGCTTGAGAATGTGATCGGGTGGGCGGTGTTCATCACCACCGCGGCCTTGATCGCCGATGGCGCCGTGGCCAGCGCCTGAAAGGTCGACGTGCCACCCCAATCCATGCCCACGACGCACGCCTGCCCGTCATCGCTCAGGGCCGCGATGAGCGCTTCGAGATCCTTGCCCAGCGCGATGGGATCGAAAATCCCGTCGGCCGGGATCTCGGTCGGCGCATAGCCGCGCAGGAACGGCGAGACCGCGCGATATCCGGCGTCCGCGAACACTTGCATCTGCTTTCGATAGGACCATGCGTTGTCGGGAAAGCCATGCATGAACATGACGAGGGGACCGCTGCCCTGTTCGAGATAGGCAAACCTCACCCCGTTGGCCTCTACGTATTTCAGGGCGGGTTCGTCGTTCGCGTGCGGCATCGATCGTGCCGCGCTCTGGGTTGTCATCGCCATTCTCCCTCTCGTCTGCGTTTCCCAAATATGTGCGTGGCGCACATATCTGGTCAAGTTGTTTTTTGTGCGCAGCGCACATATTCTCGGGCGCATGGAGACAGGAATCGCGAATTTGCTGGGGGCGCTCTCGCTCGCCGTGATGGACCGGATCGAGCAGGGCGCGCGCGAGGTCATCGGCCGTGGCGGCGAGACGCCGGCGGCGCTCGTCGTCATCGGATACGGGCAGGGCATGACCAATGACAAGCTCAGGCGGATCCTGGGCCTGTCGCATTCGGGAACGGTCCGGCTCGTGGACCGTCTGGTTTCGGACCGGCTGGTCGAACGCCGGCCGGGGAAGGACGGCCGGGAAATCGCTCTGTATCTGACGGAAGCGGGTGCTGCGACACGGAACGAACTGATGTCCTCGCGGATCTCAGCCGTTGGGTCGCTGCTTGACGTGCTGTCGCCGGCCGAGACGAAGCGGCTCGCAACGCTGATCCATGATCTGCTGGCGCGTCAGGACACCTCGGAGCTCGACCGCTTCACGATCTGCCGGATGTGCGACGATAGCGTCTGCACGAATTGTCCCTTGCCCACGACCAAAGGCAAACGCGCTCGCTAGCAGGGAGCGTGCGCCACTTCATCCAGCCGCGTCCGGCCCGTCCTTGTCGCCGAGCACGCCGAGCCGCTCGGCGATCCTGACCAGGTCGACCACCGACTGGACCTGAAGCTTGTCCATGATCGCGCTTCGATGTGCCTTGACAGTCCGCTCGGTGCTGCCGAGCTCGCGCGCGGCGAGCTTGTTCGTCTTGCCCTGCACGATGATCTCGAACACCTGCCGTTGACGCGAGGTAAGAGTCGAAAGACGGCTCCGCAACGCTTCCAGCTCGCCGTCGAGCGCGCGCACATTTCGATGCCGCGTGATCGCGCGCGAGATGGCGCTGAGCAGATCTTCGGACCCGACAGGCTTGATGAGGAAGTCGTCCGCCCCCGCCTTGATCGCCTTCACGGTGATGCTGACATCCGGATAGGCGGTCAGGAAGATGATCGGCAGCTTCGAGCCGCGTTCGGTCAGGCGGCTCTGCAGCTCGAGCCCGTCGATGCCGGGCATCCGGACATCCAGCAGAATGCAGCCCTTGCTGTCGTCCGGCTGCCGGTCGAGCAATTGCTGCGCCGATGCATAAGTGGCGACGCGGTAACCGCTCGCTTCGAGGAGTTGCTGGATGGCCGAAAGGTACGATGCGTCGTCATCCACGACATGGACGATGCCGGGCAATGATGTCTCCTGAACGAAAAGTAGCTGCTGTGCTTGCTTTTCTTGCTTGTTGGTGCAGCGCCTTCTCGTCCGGCATTGCCGGATCACGTCGCTCTTGATCGGCAGTTACGTCCTGAAATCGCGACGCGCAAATTAATTCTGAGTCAGTATTTGTGCCGAACGTCGACTGTGTCCTTTTGATCGCAGACGCGTGCTCGCGAGAGAGGCAGACGACGCGATCTCGTCATCCGAAGCCACGGCCTAGTTCGACGAAAGTCCAGTCCTGCGCCGCAGATCCGTAATTGCACGCAGAAAACTGTCCGCCGGCGTCGTTTCGGGATCGATCAGCCGGTGCAGGCGGAAGCCGTCTTCGAGCGCGAGCACGACGGAAGCCATCCACGGCGGGTTCACCGAGTTGTTTCTGCCATTGCCCTTCAACGTCGCCTCGACGATATCGGCGACGAGCTTGCGCCGCGCGCGCAGCCGTTTGGCAAGCTCGGGGCGGCGCTTCTCGGCGCGCGCGACGTAGAGGATCATCTCCATGTGGAGGAGGGGCGCGCGCCCGAGCGGATCCTGCCGGCTGCGGTCCATCGTCTTCAGCGCCGCGATGAAATCGTCGAGATTGTCGTGCTGGGCGAGGATGTCCATGTTGCGCCGGATCGACTGCTCGACATGATCCTCGAGCATGGCGATGATCAGCTCGTCCTTGCTCTTGAAGTTCGAATAGAACGCGCCGCGGGTGAAGCCGGCTGCCGCCGCGATCGCCTCGATGCTGGCGCCGCCGATGCCGTCCTCCTCGAACACGCGCGCGGCCGCCTCGAACAACTTGTCGCGCGTATCGTCCCTGGTCGGCCTGGTTCTCACCCTTGACATCAGCGCAGGTTAGGGCAGAATGCAACTCGATACAACAATGTATCGAGTTGATAACAGTTCAACGGTTTTGGGGATGGTTGCGCCGGGCAGTGGGGCTGCGATCGGCGTATTCGTGTCATGCGGCAACCGATCGAGGTCACCATGAACGAGCAAGTGCAACCCACCGGCAGCGATCCGCTGTTCAATCCGCTGTCGCCGGACTTCATCCGCGATCCCTATCCGCACTATGACCGGCTGCGTGCGATCGATCCGATCCACGTGACCCCGTTCGGCCAGTTCGTCACCAGCCGCCATGCCGACGTCAGCCTCGTGATGCGCGACAAGCGCTTCGGCAAGGATTTCGTCGAGCGCTCCAAGCGCCGCTACAGCGAAAAGATCATGGACGAGCCGGTGTTCCGCAGCATGAGCCACTGGATGCTGCAGTCCGATCCGCCCGATCACACCCGTCTGCGCGGCCTCGTGGTGAAGGCCTTCACCGCCCGCCGCGTCGAGGACATGCGGCCGCGCATCCAGGAGATCGTCGACCAGGCCATCGACGCCGTGATCGCGCGCGGCCACATGGACCTGATCGAGGATTTCGCCTTCCGTCTGCCCGTCACCATCATCTGCGACATGCTCGGCATCCCCGAGGATCATCGCGAGGTCTTCTACAAGAGCTCGCGCGACGGCGGCCGTCTGCTCGATCCCGTGCCGCTCTCGCCGGAGGAGATCGCCAAGGGTAATGCCGGCAACATGATGGCGCAGATGTATTTCCAGCAGCTGTTCGAGCTGCGCCGCAAGAATCCCGGCGACGACCTCATCACCCAGCTGGTGCAGGCCGAGGAGGACGGCAACAAGCTGACCAATGAGGAACTGACCGCCAACATCATCCTGCTGTTCGGCGCCGGCCACGAAACCACCGTCAACCTGATCGGCAACGGACTGTTGGCGCTCCACCGCAATCCGGACCAGCTCGCGCTGCTGAAAGCGCGGCCGGAGCTGATGACGAACGCGATCGAGGAATTCCTGCGCTACGATTCCTCCGTGCAGATGACGGGGCGCGTCGCGCTGGAGGATATCGACGATCTCGGCGGAAGGCAGATCCCCAAGGGCGAGACGGTGCTCTGCCTGCTCGGCTCGGCCAACCGCGATCCCGCCGTTTACCCCGATCACCCCGACCGGCTCGATGTCACCCGGCCGAACGTCAGGCCGCTGTCGTTCGGGGGCGGCATCCATTTCTGCCTCGGGGCCCAGTTGGCGCGTATCGAGGCCGAGATCGCCATCGCGACGCTGCTCCGGCGGCTGCCCGATTTGCGCATCGACGACGTCGAGAACCCGAAATGGCGGCCGACCTTCGTGCTGCGCGGCCTGACGCAGCTTCCGGCGAGTTGGTGACGACCTCGGCCTGGTTCTGCGAACCGGCTCCTCATCCTGAGGAGCCCGCAAAGCGGGCGTCTCGAAGGATGACGGGCCCCGCTGCATCCACGCGGCGATAGCCGGGCCTCGCCCTTCGAGACGGCCGCATTCTGCGGCCTCCTCAGGGTGAGGGTCTCTCGCCAGCGTTAACCTCCGCGCGCAACAGTCGCTGTGACTTCGCCACACTTCCCTCTATATAAGGGGCTGTTCCGGCGCGCCTGAAGCCTCAAGGCCAAGGTTTGCAGGGTCAAGGTTTGACCCGGGTGCCGGTTTGGCCGAGGGGAGACCCGTGCAGACGACGCTGCTCGGATTGGCGATTGCCTTCATTCTAGCGCTGCTGGCCGCGCTGATCGGGCCTTACTTCATCGACTGGAACCAGTTCAGGCCCCAGTTCGAGGCGGAGGCTGCCCGGATCATCGGCGTACCGGTGCGCGTGGCCGGCGAGCTCGACGCGCGGCTCCTGCCGGCGCCGACCCTGCGGCTGCGCTCGGTGACCTTCGGCGGCAACAACGATCTCGGCCGCCTGCGCGCCGACAAGCTCGACGTCGAGTTCAGCCTGGGCTCACTGATGCGCGGCGAATGGCGCGCCACCGAGCTGACGGTCGGCGGCATGGCGGTGGATCTCGGCCTCGACGCGCGCGGCCGGGTCGACCTGCCGTCCACCGCTAGCGGCAGCTTCAACCTGGCCTCGCTCGCCATCGAGCGGGTGAACCTCACCGGCCGCATCGCCCTGCATGATGCCGCCAGCCGCTCGACGCTGGAGCTGAACGACATCGCCTTCTCCGGCGACGTCCGCTCGCTCGCGGGCTCGGTGCGCGGCGACGGCAGCTTCAAGGTATCGGGCACGCGCTATCCGTTCCGCATCTCCTCAGGCCCGAGCGCCGACGGCAGCGCGACCCGTCTGCATCTCAACATCGATCCCGGCGAGCGCGCGATCCTCGCCGATCTCGAAGGCGTGCTCGCCTTCGACAACCGCCTGCCGAAATTCGACGGCGCACTGACGCTCGCGGTGCCTGCGGCGAAGAAGCCGGGCGAGGCGGGGCCGACGCCCTGGAAGCTCACCGCGAAGCTCAAGGCCGATCCTGTTGGTGCCAAGTTCGACCAGATCGACGCGAGCTTCGGCACGGACGACAATTCGTTGAAGGCCGGCGGCGTCGGCGACCTCAAATTCGGCGCCTCGCCGCTGCTGCGCGCGGTGCTGTCCGCGCGCCAGATCGATGCCGACAAGCTGGCCGGCAAGGACGATGCCGAGCCGCTGCGGATCCTGCCCGCGCTGCGCGCGGGCCTTGCGGCGATTCCGCAGGCGCCGATCCCGGCGCAGATCGAGTTCAACTCCGACCAGATCATGCTCGGCGGCCGGCCGCTGCAGAACATCGCCGCCGAGCTCAGGACCGACGGCCGGTCGTGGACGTTCCAGCGGCTCGACTTGCGCGCGCCGGGCATGACGCAGCTCTCGCTCAACGGCGCGACACCCGGCGCGGACAGTTTCAGCGGCCGCCTCAACGTCGAATCGTCCGACCCCGATACGCTGGTGGCCTGGCTCCAGGGCCGCAGCGAGATCAACCGCCGCAGCACGCGGCCGCTGCGCCTCGCCGGCGACGTGACGATTGCCGCCAACCATCTCGCCATCGACAAGCTGAAGGCGGACATCGAAGGCGGCGCCATCGAGGGACGGATTGCCTTCGTCCAGACCGGTGCTAGCAAGGGCTCGCGGATCGACGCCGAGCTCAGGGCCGACCGGCTCGATCTCGATGCCGCCGCGAGTTTCGTCCGCGCGCTGGCGGGGCCGCAAGGCGAATGGCCGGAGGAAGCCAAGCTGTCGCTCGATGTCGGCCGCGCCATCTCCGCGGGCCAGGAGCTGCGGCCGTTCGCGGCGAAGCTCGGCTATGGGCCGAATTCGCTGTCGCTGGAGCAGTTGCGGTTCGGCCAGACCAGCGGCGTGACCACGGAAGCGAGCGGCAGCTTCGATCGCACCAAGGCAACCGGCAAGCTTGCCCTGAAATCCTCGGCCAATGCGCTGCGCGAACTCACCGCGCTGCTCGAGCCGTTCGCGCCGTCGCTGCGCGCGCGCTTCGACGCGCTGCCGCCGCTGCCGGGCGCGACGCGCCTGAAGCTCGATCTCAGCCTCGACAGGAACGCCGAGCATGCCGATCGCAGCGATGCCCGCGTCGTGCTCGATCTCGACGCGCCGCAGCTCAAGGCGACGGCGACGCTCGCCGCGCAGGCCCAGCTCGCCGCCGTCAACGGCATCGACCTCGACAAGCTGCGCAATAGCGACTTCACGCTGGAGTCGAAGGTCTCGGCCCCCGAGTCCCGTTCATTGGTGGCCCTGCTCGGCCTCGACCGCGTGGTGGCCGCGGGCGAAGGTGCCGCGCAGTTCGAAGGCAAGCTCAACGGCGCCTGGCGGCGGCCGCTGCAATTGACCGCAAAGCTTGGTGGCGGCGGGCTGGATGCGGACGCGCAAGGCAGTGTCGAGCTGTCGGAGCCGAAGGCCAACGTGAATCTGCGCGTGCGCAACGTCAACCTCGCGCCGCTGTTCGGCATCGGCCCGGCGGACAAATCGGCGCAACGCGTCAGCCTGTCCTCGCGCCTCACGCTCGCCGGCAACCGCCTGACTTTCAACGATCTCGACAGCAGCGCAGGCGGCTCGCATCTGCGCGGCCATCTGGCGGTCACGCTCGAGCAGGAGAAGAGCATCGACGGCGAGATCGGCCTCGATACGCTCGACCTTGGGCCTGCGCTGGCGATGGCGATCGGCGCCGTGGGACATGATGCAAGCGAGCCGCTCAGCGCGGGGCTGCTCGGCGGCTGGCGCGGCCGCATCACCTTCCAGGCGTTGCACGGCACGATGCCCGGCGGCATCGAGCTGCGGCCGTTCGGCGGAACGATCCGCAGCGACGGCCAGTCGCTCGCGCTCGATGGCCTCAAAGGTGGCGTCGGCGGCGGCGAGATGTCGGCGAGCCTCGACGCCCGCAACGGTCCGGGCGGTCTTGCATTGAATGCGCGGATCGAGCTCAGCAATGTCGATGCGACCGTGCTGCGCTACCGCGACCTCGCGCTGCCCAAGGGACGCGCCTCGGTGCAGATGGCGCTGACCAGCCAGGGCCGCAGCGTCGCGGCGCTGACCGGTGCGCTCGCCGGCAACGGCACGGTGACGCTGGATTCCGCCGAGATCAGCGGCCTCAATCCGCGGGCCTTCGAGATCGCCATTCGCGCCAGCGACGGCGGTCAGGTCGGCGACGATAACCGCTTGCGGCAGCTGGTCGAGCCCGCGCTGTCGGCCGGCCCCATCGCGGTTGCCTCGGCGCAGATCCCGTTCACGATCCGCGACGGGCGCTTGCGTGTCGGCGCGACGCCGCTGGAGGCGAAGAACGCCCGCGCCATCGTGTCCGGCGGCTACGACATTCCCGCCGATCAGGCCGACATCCGCGCCAGCCTGACGCCGATCATGACCGGGCTCTCCGGTGCGCCGCCCGAGATCCAGTTGTTCGCGGCGGGCCCGCCCGACAGGCTCAATCGCACCGTCGACCTCGCGCCGCTGTCGTCGTGGCTCGCGGTGCGCACGATCGACCGCGAGACGCGCCGTCTTGACGCGATCGAGCGCGGCGAGCCGCCGCCGGCGACCGCCGCGCTGCCGACGCTGGTTTCGCCCGATCCCGTGCCGGAGCAGGCGCCCGTGAATGTGCCGCTGCCCGGCCAGGATCCGCGCCGTGCGCCGCCGGCCAAGGCCAAAGCAGAACCCAAGGCTGAGCCCAGGGCCGCGCCGATTCCGAAGGCGCCGCAGGCCGCTCCTGCCGCACCAAGCCCGCCACTGACGAGCCCGCCGCTCGCCAGCCAGCAGGTCGCGCCATTGCCGCCGCCGATCGAGGTGCGGCCGGCCCCGGGCCCCGCGCCCGCAAAGCCCAAGCCAAAGCCGCCGCTGGTGCTGACGCCGCAGAACCCCTGAGGCCGGCGCGAGTCGGATGCCGCAAACATCCGTCATGCCCGGGCTTGTCCCGGGCATCCACGTTCTTTCTTCTCTGCGGCGAGCCGTGGATGGCCGGGACAAGCCCGGCCATGACGGCGGAGAGGCATCGACGTTCGAAGAGCTTGGCCGACAGCGTCGTTGTGGCCATCCTTCGAGACGCCCGCTTTCGGCGGGCCCTCAGGATGAGGTCGTGCTTCCCGGCGACATCCAAAACCCTCATGGTGAGGAGCGCCGTCTTCGGCGCGTCTCGAACCATGCAGGCCGGGCAGCTTCACAGTCCTCGTCCATCCCAGCCCTCGCGCCCCGGTTAACCCATTCCCTCGCATTTGAATGAATTTTAGTCGGCAAAACTGATCTGCCGGTTTTACCGGATTTGCGCGTTTCATCTCTAGCGTTGGTTCCCAGAGGAATTCGGCGTCGCGCCCGCTCGGGCGGGACGGCCCGCCAAAGACGACCAAGAACTGGGGTATCGAGATGAACGGGGCGAAATCGCTTCTGCAGGATCTGGACGACGCGATCGCGCGCGGCACCGACGAAAGCCGTGCGAAGGCGTTGTGGCACGCGACCGACATTCTGATTACGGGCCGCTACAGCGACGACGAGATCAGCATGTTCGGCGAGGTCATCGGCCGGCTCGCCGACGAGATCGAAGTGGCTGCCCGGGCGCAGCTCTCGGATCTGATGGCGGCGTGCGATCACGCCCCGCTCAACGTCATCGAGAAACTCGCCCTCGACGACGAGATCGAGGTCGCCGGTCCCGTGCTGCGGGAGTCCAATCGCATCGACGAGAAGATGCTGGTCCAGAGCGCCCTGACCAAGGGCCAGGCGCACCTGCTCGCGATCTCGCAGCGCGATCAGATCGGCGAGGCCGTGACCGACGTGCTGGTCAAGCGTGGCAACCAGGAGGTCGTGACCTCCGTTGCCAAGAACGAGGGCGCGCGCTTCTCCGGCTCGGGCCTGCTGCATATGGTCCGCCGCGCTGAGGGCGATTCGATTCTCGCCGAGCAGCTCGGCCTGCGCAAGGACGTGCCGCGCCATATCTTCCAGCAGCTGATCTCGAAAGCGTCGGAAGACGTCCGCCGCCGGCTCGAGACCGAGCGTCCCGAGATGATGGCGCAGATCCAGAGCTCGGTGACCGAGGTCACCGGCGACCTGCAATCCAAGTTCGGCCCGTCCTCGCGCAGCTATTTCGTCGCCAAGCGCGTGGTGACGACGCAGTACCGCCAAGGAAACCTCAACCAGGATTCGATCTCGAACTACGCGCGCCAGCACCGCTTTGACGAGGTGCAGATCGGCCTGTCGCTGCTGTCGGCGCTGCCGGTCGACGTGATCGAGCGCGCGCTGATGGATCGCAACCGTGAGATGCTGCTGGTGCTGTGCAAGGCGCTCGACTTCTCCTGGGACACGACGATGTCGCTGCTGTTCCTCGGCGCCAAGGATCATCTGATCACCGCGCGCGAGCTGCAGGACAATGAACGCGAGTTCGGCCGGCTCAAGATCGAGACGTCGCGCAGCATTCTCAAATTCTACCAGTCGCGCAAGAACAGCGCGGGTGCCGATTCCACCTCGGGCCGTCAGCCCGAGCTTCAGGTTCACTGAGCAGGAATTCGAGAGGGGAGTATTTGCAATGTTGCCTCAATTCGGCACCGCAGTTCGCAAGAAGAGCCTCAACAAGCCTGTTGCCGTCGATCCCGACGGCGGAGCGCCCGACAAGGCCTCGGTCGACGCCGCCTGGCTCGTGCTCGAAGCCGCCAACGATCTCGGCGACCACGCCGCGATCGAAGCCTGCCGCCGCGTCATCGATGCCGAGCTGAACGGCACGGTGGCCCGCAGCGCGGACGTCGATCTCGTGCTGGGCTATTTCAGGTAAGACACGTCGCGGCCCGGATCGCCTTCGCTCCATCCGGACTGCGCGATTGCCTCTCCGTCGTCATTGCGAGGAGCCCTTGCGACGAAGCAATCCAGGCGGTTTCCACGGAAAAGTCTGGATTGCTTCGCTTCGTTCGCAATGACGGAATTCTGAGTGCCGTCATCGCTCCGCAGACTGGCGCAATCACTCCCGAATTTCTCCGCGCTCGAACCGGGCCACGACTTCTCCGGCGCACATCGTCGCGGATGAACGTCAGCCCAACGCGGCTCGTGTTCCCTGCAGGCCTGACATGATGTGTCTGAACGCCGCAACGTTCAGAAGTGAACATACGGAACCGCGAAAGCCCGCCAAACCTTGCGGATAGCCTCTGCGCTCCGCGCGGACCAGTGACGCAGACGCGGCCGCTCCCAGAGATTGGATTCAACCTGGATTCCGCGTCGACATGCGATCGGGAATCCGGGAGAGAGACGATGTCTGATCATGCGCCGACCGGCCTTGCGGGGATCGACCAGCTGCCCTGGGGCACGCATCTGTGCCAGTTCTTCGGCAGCGGCGACCAGTTGCGCGAGACGCTCGTGCCGTACTTCAAGGCCGGGCTGGAGAATGGCGAGCGTTGCCTGCTCGTCGCGATGGACCCCTTTGGCGCCGATGATGCCCGCAGCGCGCTGCGGTCGGCGGTCGGCGATTTCGATCGGCGCGAGCTGTTAAAGCAGATCGAGATTCACGATGTGCGCACCTGGTACGCGGCGGGAAGCCGCATCGACGGCGTGCAGATCGTCGAAGGCCTTCTCCGCAGCGAAGCGCAGGCCCGCGCCGACGGCTACAGCGGCTTTCGGACCAACGGCAATATCGGCTGGGTCGAACCCGGCCAATGGGCCGACTTCCAGGACTACGAGGCGCGCGTCACACGCGGGCTCAAGGGCCGCCGCATGATCTCGATGTGCAGCTATTGTCTCGACCGTTGCGGGCCGCAGGAGGTACTCGACGTGGTCTGCCGCCATGACTTCACGATTGCTTGCGAGGGCAATGGCTGGTCCGCCCAGGCGACCGGCCGCGACGAGACCGCAAGACTCAACGAGAGCGAGCGGCATCTGTCCGTTCTGGTCCGCGAACTCGAGCACCGCATCAAGAACAATCTTGCGACCGTTCAGGCGCTGGCGGGCTTCACGGTCAGGCGCGCCGGCACGCTCGAGGAGTTCGAGAAATCCTTCACCGGCCGTATCGCCGCGTTGTCCAGGACGCATTCGCTCCTCACCGACGGCGCCCAGGGCCAGGTGCCGCTGCGCCAGCTCGTCGAGAACGAGCTGTCGATCTACGCCGACCGCGACGATGGCCGTCTTCTGGTTGCGGGCCCGGACGTCGATCTGCCGGCGCAGGTGGCGGTGTCGTTCGGCATGGCGATCCACGAACTGACCACCAATGCGGTGAAGCACGGCGCGCTGTCCGCGCGTGGCGGACGGCTGGAGGTCGACTGGTATCGCACCGGTGGCGACCTCCAGTTCGAGTGGAACGAGCGCGATCTGCGCTTCATCGTCGAGCCCGCCCGGACGGGCTTCGGCACGCAGCTCCTGAAGCGGCTGCTTCCGCATCAACTCGATGCCCGCGTCGAGCTGAACTTCGAGCCTGACGGACTGAAGGCACGGATCAGGCTGCCGCTGTAGCCGTGCCCCTGCGCTTCAACGCAAAAGGCCCCGCCGAAGCGGGGCCTTCCAGTTCGATCGTGCTGCTCGCACTAATCGTCCCAGTGATGGTGGCGGCGGATCACGATGCCGCGGTCGTAGTCGCGGTCTCGATGGTACCAGCCACGATGCCAGCCGCGGTCATGCTCGTAGATCCGCGCGCGCGGGCCGTCATAATAGTCCCTGTCGCCGCCGACATAGACACCGAAACCGGCCGCGTTGGCGATGGTGGGGGCACCGATTGCGAGCGTCGCTGCCGCCGCAAGAGCGTAAGTGAGCTTCCTCATCTGTTCCTCCTTGGTCTGCATCGTCGCGGGGTCAACGGCTGCGGCCACGACCCGTTGCAGGAACAGGGACGAAACTTTCTTGAATGTCTGTTCAGGTTCGCGGCATGAAACCGTGGATCCCCGCAATCGACAACGCCGCGTCCCGGGACGGGGCGTTGTCGATGCGCGCATTGCCGCGGGGCACGGCGCGTCACGCATGCTTACGCGTTGGCGCCGCCATCCACGGTCAATGTCGTGCCCGTGATGTATTTGGCCTTTGCGCTCGCCAGGAACGCAACTGCGCTCGCGATGTCGTCCGTCGCGCCGTACCGGCCGAGCGCCATGAACTGCTTCAACGTCTCCGCGGTCGGTCCGTGCGCCGGGTTCATGTCGGTGTCGATCGAGCCCGGCTGCACCAGATTGACGGTGACGTCCCTGGGGCCGAGCTCGCGGGCCAGGGCCTTGGTGAAGGCTGTCAGCGCCGATTTCGATGCCGCATACATGCCAAGCACCGGCGAGGGCACGCGGTCGGCGAAATAACTGCCGATGGTGATGATGCGGCCGCCCTTGCCGAGATAGGGCAGCGCGGCCTTGCTCGCCACGATCGGGGACCGGACGTTGACGTTCAGCAGCGCATCGATGTCGGCGAGCGCGATGTCGTTGAGGCCGCCCAGGCGGAGAATTCCGGCGTTGTTGACCAGGATGTCGAGTCCGCCCAGCTCCGCGACGGTCTTGGCGACAGAGGCCTGAACGGCGGCGACATCGGCGCTGTCGGCCTGGATCGCCACGGCCTTGCGTCCGCCGGCCCTGATCGCGTCGACGACCTTCGCAGCGCTGTCTGCCGACTTCTCGTAGGTGATCGCGACATCGGCGCCTTCCGCGGCCAGCGTCTTCGCGATGGCTGCACCGATACCTCTGCTGGCGCCCGTCACCAGGGCCCGTTTTCCTTGCAGTGTCATTTGTCCTCTCCAATTCTGTAACGATCGACACAGAATATGTGTGGCCTTGAAGGAAACGGTCAAGTCAATTATGTGTTGATCATTACAGAAATGAACGATGGGACAGCACGCGATGGCAGGCCGGCCGCGGGAATTTGACCGGGACGCAGCACTCGAAGCCGCCATGTTCCTGTTCTGGCGCAAGGGCTTCGAGGCAGCCTCGATGCACGACCTCTGCGACGCCATGGGCGTCCGCTCGCCCAGCCTCTATGCCGCCTTCGAGAGCAAAGAGGCGCTTTATCTCGCCGCTTTCGAGCATTACGTCGCCACCGAGGGGCAGGCGGTCTGGGACAAGCTCGGGGAAGGTGCCACCGCGCGAGCCGGCGTGGAGAATCTGCTGATCGGCATGGCCGAGGCGCTGCCGAAGTCCCGCACGTCGCCCGCAGGCTGCATGGTGGCGCTGGGAGCCGTCAGTGACGAATGGCCGGCCGCCATCACGCGTGCGGTCAGGAAGGTGAGGCTCGACCTGCTGGACAGCTTGCGCGCACGGCTGGAGGCCGCGATCGCCAATGGCGAATTGTCCGATGCAGTGGACGTCGAGGCGCTGGGCCGGTTCTATCTCAGCGTCATCCAGGGCATGGCCATCCAGGCCAAGGACGGTGCGACGGCGGCGGAGTTGAGAGGCGCGGCGAAAACGGCCATGGCGGCGTGGCCGGGCGGGGCCTAAAAATAGCCAAGTCTGCAGGTGAAGTCTGCAGGTCAGGTCTGCCGGTCAGGTCTCGACGAGACAGGTGCTCCATGAATCAACCGAATGACGGCCGGGTTGACGCCCAGCGGGCCGGGTTTGCCGGCGTCACGCGCAAGGTTCTCGAACGGCTGCCATTGCCCGGTGGCGACAAGGAGCTCATGGTCGTCGAGGTCACCTATCCGCCGGGCGGCACGGCTCCGCTTCACCTTCATCCCGTCGCCGGCGCGATCTACATTGTGGAAGGCGTTGCCGAATCCGCCTATGGCAGCGACGAACCGCGGCGATACCGGGCCGGCGAGACATTGCAGGACCGGGCGGATGTTCCGCACACCCTGTTTCGCAATTGCGACCCGGAGCGTCCGCTCCGCTTCCTGACCATCTACGTGCTCGAACCCGGGCGCTCCTACACGCTGGAGCCGTGAGGTTGCCGGGTTCTCACCGCCGGATGCGGTAGATCACGGCGTCATGGCCCTGGCGGACCATGCTCCGCTCGAGCAGGTAGTCCGACTTCTCCAGCACGCGGCGGGATGCAGCGTTCTCGGCAAACACCAGGCCGATCAGCGAGGGCAGTTTGAGGTGCGAAAGCCCGATCTCGGTCATGGCGGTGGCGATCTCGCTCGCAAATCCCAGGCCCCAGGCACCGCGCTTGAACGCGTAGGCGATCTCGACCTCGTCGACGTCATCCAGCAGGATGTGACGAAGGCCCGCGCGTCCGGCGAACGCGCCGTCTTTCGTTCGCAGCGCCCACAGCCCGAAGCCGTGTTGGTCCCAATGGGCCATGTTGACGTCGAGATAGGCCTTGGTCACGTCCGCCGAGCGCACGCCGCCGAGATAGCGCGACACCTCGGCATCGAGATGCAGCGCGACGAGGTCGGCGAGGTGACTTTCGTTCAGCCTTTCGGCGCTCAGTCGATCTGTGCTGAAGTGCTCCATGGCGTCAGATAGCCTCTTTCGAAGCCGCGCGTCACCATGCCGGAGCGATTATTCGTGCGGCGCCGCAGCTCGGGCCGCTGCTATGGCCCGTTCTCCGCCATCCTCAGCGCGCCCGGCCGTACGCCGTATTTGCGCATGATGGCCTTGCTCAAGGCTCCCTCGGACGCATAGCCGACCTCACTCGCGATCTCTGCGATGGAATCGGAGGTGCCGGCCAGCCGTTTGCGCGCAGTCGTCAACCGCAGATCGGACAGGAATGTCATCGGCGCAGTCCCCGCCGCCTTGCGAAAGGCGCGCACCAGGCTCGCGCGGGAGCAGATTGCGACAGCCGCCATCTCGTCGAGCGTCCAGTCCCGGGAGAGATCGTCCAGCAACGCCAGCACGACCCGCGCCGTGGTGCGGTCCTGCAACAGCGACACCGTGCCGTCGGCGGGGGCAGTGTTCGTCAAATGGTCCCGGAGCATCATGACGAACAACGCGCGTGCAAGGTCGGCCGCCACCATCTCGGATCCGGCTCGTCCTGCGTCCAGCTCGTCGCGGATGTCGATCAGCAGGCGCCGAAATCTTTCCAGGACCGGCTGTCCTTCCGTGTGAAGAACGACCTCATCGGGAAGCACCGCGATCAGCGGGTTCTCCTCCGCGGTCTCGAACAGGAAGCGACCGCAGAGAAGTTCGGTATCGACGCGGGCATCGACCGTGCTGCGCTGCCGCACGCCGTTTCGCACCTCGCTCGAGATCTGCGCGAGGCCGCCGCCGGTCCGGCTGCGCAGCAGATGGCTGTCGCCATGCGGCAGGAGCAGGATGTCGCCGGCCTCGAGCCGCTGCGAGCCCAGGCCGGGCCTTTCGACCACGCAGGCGCCGCGCGTGACCATGTGGAATTGCGCCCATCCCCGGCCGTTCGGCGCGTGGAGCGACTGCCAGTTCCCGCCGAATTTGCAGGAATCCTCGATCACCGGCCGGATTCTGAGCAGCGGCACGATCGCCTTCAACAATTCCGCGGCTTCCACCCCCGACATTCCCTTGATCCGCCCGGACATGATTGCGAGCCGCCCGGCCATACCAAGCAACCGCAAGCGCTTCTAGATCAATCTCATCAAGACAAGGAGAGTGCCATGTCAATGCTCGACTGGAACAATTACCGCCGCCAGGTTGTCGCCGGCGTCGGCGCAATCGGAAAGCTGGCGCCGGATACGGTGAAGGGCTACGCGACTCTCAGTGGTGCAGGCGCGAAAACCGGCCACCTCGATGCCAAGACACGCGAGTTGATCGCGCTGGGAGCTGCGATCAGCTTGCGGTGCGACGGCTGTATCACGGTCCATGCCGCCGAAGCGAAGAAGCACGGCGCGACCGAAGCCGAGGTCGCCGAGGCGCTCGGCGCCGCGATTTCGGTCAATGCAGGAGCTGCGCTGGTTTACTCGACCCGTGCGCACGAGGCGTTCAAGGAAGCTTGAGTGATCTCGGGAGTGAGCGCGCCGGCGCTCATTCCTTCTAACACAACCTAACAAGCAATCTGCGCGGCGTTGGGTCAATGTTGCGGCATGAACGTTGCCGCGATTTTTCAAAAGGCACGATATCGACGGGAGATGATATGACGACCAGGGCGCCAATTGATCTATTGCCTAGGCCTGCGAAATTATCGCGCCGGGGCTTCGTGGGAGGCCTCTCGGCAGGAATTCTGGGTGCGGCCGCGACCGAGGCCAATGCCGAAACGCTGGCCGACGTCCCCGATCGTGGACCCGGCGCCGATCTCAGCGCCCACAGCGAACGCTCGCGCTTCGCCAAGCTCGATCGCATCCCCGAAGCGACGCCGGGCAAGCGCAATGTCGATCCCGGCGATGCCATCAACTCCAAGACGCCGCATCAGAAGCTGGTCGGCAACATCACGCCGACCGATCTGCATTACGAGCGCAGCCATTCCGGCGTGCCAGATATCGATCCGGCGCAGCACCGGCTGCTGATTCACGGCATGGTCTCGAAGCCGCTGGTGTTCAGCGTCGAGGACCTCAAGCGGATGCCATCGGTCACGCGCGTGGTGTTCATCGAATGCACCGGCAACGGCTGGGAGAACTGGAAGAAGGCCGATCCCGATGTGACCGTGCAGAACACGCACGGCCTCGTCAGCACCAATGAATGGACCGGCGTGCCGCTGAAATTCCTGATCGACCTCGTCGCCAGGGACAAGGGCGCGAACTGGATGCTGGCGGAGGGCGGCGACGGCGCCGGTGTCGATCGCAGCATTCCGCTCACCGACGAGATCGTGAACGAGGCCTTCGTCGCCTACGGACAGAACGGCGAGCCGCTGCGGCCCGCGCACGGCTTTCCGATGCGGCTGCTGATGCCGGGCTTCGAGGGCAACCTCAACATCAAATGGCTTCGCCGCCTCAAGTTCGGCAACGCGCCCTGGATGACGCGCTGGGAGACGGCGCGTTACACTCAGCTGCTGGCGGACGGCAAGGCGCGGCAATTCCAGCTGCGAATGGAAACCAACTCCGTCATCACCCAGCCATCGGGCATGATGCAGATCCAGCCCGGCTACAATCGCATCTCCGGCCTTGCCTGGAGCGGCCATGGCAAGATCGCGAAGGTCGAGATTTCGACCGACGGCGCGAAATCGTGGAAGCAGGCGCAATTGAGCCTTCCCGTGCTGTCGAAGGCGCAGGTTCGCTTCCAGATGGATTGGGTCTGGGACGGCAAGCCGACCAGGATCGTGAGCCGCTCGACCGACGAGAAGGGCAACGTTCAGCCGGACCGGCAGTCCTTCATCGCCGCGATGGGGACCAACGCGCTGTTTCACTACAACGCCCAGCAGACTTGGAGCATCGACGAGGCCGGGAGGGTCCGCAATGTCCTCGCATGACAAGCTGCTTTTGGCAGGAGTGCTCGCTCTCGGTTTGCTCGCTGCGCCGGCGCTGGCGTTCGATTTCGGGCGTCCGGCGACGCCGCAGGACATCAAGCTATGGGACATCGACGTCGGTCCCGACGGCAAGGGCCTGCCTGACGGCAGTGGCACGGCCGTGCAAGGCAAGCAGATCTTCGCCGACAATTGCGCGGCCTGCCACGGCGACAACGGCGTGGGCGGCATCAAGGATCGTCTCGCCGGCGGACAGGGCACGCTTGCCTCGAACATGCCGGTCAAGACCGTCGGCAGCTTCTGGCCCTATGCCACGACCCTGTTCGACTACATCCGTCGCGCGATGCCGTACCCGACGCCGGGCTCGCTCAGCACGGACGAGACCTATGCCCTGACCGCCTACATCCTCAGTCTCAACGGCATCGTACCCGCCGACGGCAAGGTCGACAGGGACAGCTTGCCGAAGATCAGGATGCCCAACCGCGACGGGTTCATTCCGGAGGCGGAATTCGATCCGGCCAAACTGTTCCGCAAGAAGTGAGCGGGCGATGAGGTTCTCGGCGCTGATCAAGACCCTCGCTCTGATTGCGGCGATATGTGCATGGGAGACACAGGCAATGGCCATAGACGGACTCATCACCATCAAGAGCAGCTTCGGGCCCGAAGACACGATGAAGCGGCTCGAGGCCGAAGTGAAGGCCAAGGGCCTCACCGTGTTCGCTCATGTCGATCACGCGGCGGGTGCCGCCGCCGTCGGCATGAACTTACGGCCCACGGATCTCATCATCTTCGGCAATGCCAAGGGCGGCACGCCGCTGATGCAGCAGGTGCAGACCATCGGCATCGACCTGCCGCTGAAAGCGCTGGTGTGGCAGGACGAGGCGGGGATGACCTGGCTGTCCTACAACGATCCTGCCTATCTTGCCGGGCGTCATGGTATTGGCGAGCCGGGCAAGGCTGTCGTCGCCGCCCTGAGCGGTGCCCTGCATGCGATCGCGGCCAAGGCCACGGCACCGTAAGCTTGACGATTGCAGGGGCTCTCCATGAACAGCACTGACGAACAATCGGTCTCATCCACGTCGCAGGACGGCAAGCTCGCCAGATGGCTGGTGATCGCGGCGCTATGCGCGATGCTCGCCGGTGCCGTCGCGCTCGGCTATCTCGGCTGGTTCAGCACGGATCACGACGTGCCGGAGTCCGGCTATGTTGCGCTGGTGCTCGGTGTCGTGTTCTCCCTGATCGTCGGCATCGGCTTGATGGCGCTGGTCTTCTACAGCAGTCGCGCAGGCTATGACGAACCCGCGGTATTGATCCGGGAGCCGGAGAGCGAGACGAAAGAAGGGCAGGGCGGTCCGCGCTGACGGCGGCGTTCGTCGCAGGCCTGCGCATCGCACGCATCCGTGATCGATGGAACTCCGGCTGCAGGTAACGAGGCACGTCGTCCCCGCGTACAGCCTCGTATCGAACGTCTCGTTCGCACAACAACGAGCGCGCAAGCCGGGGAGATATCGTTACATGCAGGGGTTCAACGTCGCAGAGAGCGGCGGCGGTTCGTATCGTCCGCTCGCCATTCTCCGCTGGGTCATGGTGGTCATCTTCGTGTCGTTCGGCATGCAGAAATTCACGCTGCAATCCGCGCAAGGCATCGCCCAGTTCATCAGCAACAGTCCGTTCATCTCGTGGCTGTCAGTGTTCGGCCTGCGGGGAGAGGCCTATTTTCTCGGTGTCGCCGAATTCGTCATCGCGGCGCTGCTCGCGGCCGGCGCGTTCAGTCCGGTCCTGTCCGCCCTCGGTTCATTGATGGGCGTCGTGACCTTCGCGATCACGTGGTCGTTCTTCTTCACGACGCCCGGCGTCGTGACATGGAGCCTGTCATCCGATCCGATGGCGTGGAATCTGGCCGGCGAGTTCCTGTTCAAGGACATCGTGTTGCTCTGCGTCTGCGTCGTGCTGCTTCTCACCTCGCTGCCGCGATCGCTTGTCCGGCTGCGAACTGGCTGAGCCCCCGGGCGAACGTCGCCGAGATGGCGCAATGTCTCGGCGGCGAGATCCAGCGCGACGAAGACCGACAGATGATCTGCGTGCGGTCGTTCGGCGATCGGCCTCTCGCAAGATCGTGGTCGAGCTGCGATTTGATCTGAATCAAGCACGCGGATGACAGCCGCATCACAACACCACCCAGGGCTGGTGACATGTTGGTGTGCGCGATGAGTCCGACCTGGTACGTCACCTTCGAGGTGCAACGGCGAGGCATTCTTCCGAGACAACGGAGTCCGCGTGAGACGAAGACCTTTGAAACGGAGCATGAAGCGAAGCTCTTTGCGCGCGCCAGGCGCGATGAGGGACTTGCCGTCTTTGCCGGCACGATCAACCCGTACCGTCCCAAGCGGCTGATTCCGTCCTCCGGTATCAATGAGTGGCTTGCGGACGAGCAGGACAGCGCTGCTGACGCGTCGGATGCCGACTAAGCATCATTCCATGCACAGCGATCGCGCTTGAGTGTTGCCATTTTGGCACCGGTCAATGGTCCCCTCGCGCGTAAACTTCAGGATGTTCGCGAGCCTTATGCACGCCAACCTGCACACGGGTTCGCTCCTGACGGAACAAAGAAAAGGGGACGAGACGATGAAAAAGCTTTTGATCGCGGCGATCGGCCTCGCTGCGCTGAGCATGGCGGCTCCGGCCATGGCGGCCGACATGGCCGTCAAGGCGCCGCCGCCGGCGCCGGTGGTGCCGATCTACAACTGGACCGGGTTTTACATCGGTGCCAACGGAGGCTGGGGGCAGAGCCACGGTTGCGTGGATTTCGTAACGATCGCAGGGACCGTCGCAGGCGGTTGCGCGGATCGTTCCGGAGGCCTCGCGGGCGGACAGATCGGGTACCGCTGGCAGACCAATCAGTTCGTGCTCGGCCTGGAAGCGCAGGGCGATTGGGCCGAGATCAAGAACACCCGCGTCACCTTCGATCCGCTGGTCTCGACCACGGGCAAGATCGACGGCATCGGGCTGTTCACGGCGCAACTCGGTTGGGCGTGGAACGCCTCGCTGTTCTACGTGAAGGGCGGCGCCGCCGTGACGCGCAATCGCTTCGACATCTTCAACAACGTCACCGGCGTCGGTCTGGCCTCGGCGGGACACACACGCTGGGGCGGCGCCCTGGGTGTCGGCTGGGAGTACGGCTTTACGCCGAACTGGTCGATCGGTGTCGAGTATGATCATCTCTGGATGGGGCGTGACAATTCCACCTTTCTCGGCGTGGTCACGCCCGGCGGGTTCACGCTCACAGGCACTGGCGTCAGCCAGGACGTCGACATGGTTACGCTTCGGGTGAACTACCGCTTCGGCGGATATGGCGCACCGGTCGCAGCCCGCTACTGATCTCGGGTCTTCCCGGTGAACTCAGGGCCCCGGCACCGTCCGGGGCCTTTTTCATGGGAGTTCGAAGAGGACAGCATGTCCGACGTCTGCGCCGTCAGTTCTGACGATCGAACACGGCCAGTTGCTGCTTGTCGACGAGGACGATGTGACGCTGGTTGTTGTCGATGAAGCGAATGACACCGAGTTCGCGCAGATATGACAGCGATCGCGAGACGGTCTCGATCGTCAGGCCGAGATAGTCCGCAATGTCGCGTCGGGGCATCGGCAATGCGAGGATCCCCGCGGCGGTGAGCCGCCTGTCCATTTCGATCAGGAAGGCGGCGACACGTTCCATCGATGTTTTGCGTCCAAGCAGCAGCATGTGATCTTCCGCATGCCGAAGGTTCGTCGTCGTCATGCGGAGCAAATCCCTCGTCAGCGTGCCGTCATTCTCGGCGGCGGCGGTGAGGCTCTCCCGCTTGGTCAGCCGTAAGGTCGTGTCCGCCACCGCTTCCGCGGTGAAGCGATGGTTGCCGCCATACGTCAATCCGAAGACGTCGCCGGGGACATGAAATGCGTTGATTTGCCGGCGTCCGTCCGACAGCAGCTTGTAGCTCCGCACCGTGCCCGACTTGACCTGGTAGATATATTCGGCGGGCTCCTTCTCCCCGTAGATCTCGCTGCCGCGCCGGTAGGTGAATTCGCTCAGGCCGATCAGCGGATCGAAGTCCGCGGCCAATCCGAGTTCGCTGAGAGAATGCGGGCGGGGCAGGGAGGTCGGGGTCAGGTGCATCAGCATCGGACCAACTCCTCAATCTCGTGACGATCGGGTTTGTCAGTCGCAGCGCGTCTCATACGCGGTAGTGTCGCGCTACCTCTTGCCGAGTTTGTTCGAAACCGGAACTGACGACTATGGCCCTAAGGTTCATTGTACCAATGGACAGGAGCATGCGCGTCTTGCCGCGCGTCCGGCGCGGGAGTGCAAGGACCAATGCAAATAAAACCCGAAAGAGCGCCAATACCGGATGAAGTCCGTCGTTGAGGCTCGCTCGAGGCCGTTTCTCATGGAGATGCGCCGCTCATCGCATTCATTGCTGGTGGTCGACCCGCTTGCACTTAGAAGGAAAGAAGGGAGGCGGTCCAACTTGATCTAGCGCAACATCGGCGTTCGAGAAGCCTCAATGCTCCGCGTGCTGGATTTCACCAGCCTATGGAGGCGAATATGGATGCAAGACGGCTTATGGTGGCCGCTGCCGCGTTCGCGTGCGCAGCCTTGTTGTCATTGAGTTGGTCCGAGCGGGGCCAGCTGTCGCTTTCGATCAGCGGCGCCGAAGCAAGAGACCGGATCTATGTCGGTCCGCTCTATCGCGCCGGGTACATCGCCGAGCAGACGGGGCTGCCCTGGTACGCGGTCCGGGCGTACTATTACGGCGGCCCCTGGACCTATGGCTACAGCGGCTGGTCCGACTACGCCGCCCGCAACGGCATCGGCTGCACGCCGGGCACGCTCGTCAAGGGCGGCGACGGCATCATGTATGTTTGCCAATAGGCGGATCATTGCCGGGCGTCGCACGCATTGCGGTTCGTGATCAAGTGCAGCGGCGCCCGATAACTCGGATCACCAGTATCTGTACCCAAACCACGCAAACTGCCCCTGACGCCCGGCCAACATCATTTGCGGCGGCGCTTGCCGCTTCGATCGCATCGCGATGTGTTGGGACTTGCGCGTCCGCTTGTGTTCGACGAGTGCGCGGGGCGGCGCGTCCGTGCGCGCCATGGCGAGCGCATTGGCAACCGCAGGGACCTCTGCCCGGATGACCGGAGGCTCTGCAAGGTGTGGAGGAGCTGCGGCCTGTGCGGTCGAAATTTCAGACGCCGCCGCGGAGATGACCGGCATGCTCGTATCGAGCACCACGCGCTCGGGCCATTTGCGATCCGAGTGAATGCGTATCGCCGCATGGTCCTCGCTCGTCTTCCCGGCGATCGGGGGGCGGGGCAGACAAAGGTCCGCAATGAGCAGCAGTGCGAGCAGCGTCGCGCCCACTTTCCAGAAATACTTCAACAGCGGCATCTCGGTCGCTCCGTGCCCCCCATGATGGGCCCAGCTTGCGACGATCTCCGGATACGATTCATCTGACTGCGCAGCTTCAAAGCATCACACACGGCGCGGGCACTACCAGGCCTTTCCGTGTGTCGGCGGAACGCACGCGATCCGAGTTCGAGCGCGTCTCGAGATCGAATAGGACATGTGAGTGCCGCCCTAAAGCCTCGTTCTCCGCCTCCTGCTTGAAGGGAACGAGTTCTATGAAGGTTCGCGCCGTCGGCCACTTCAGGGCTTGAGATAGATCAAGCCACGTGGGTGTGCAGTCAGCAAGTTTTCCCGGTTGCCCGGACAGCAAGCATGATGCGCTGTCCTCTTGTTCTGGTCTTGCCCTCGCATCTGCGGTGATCGCCGCCGCGCGGCAACCGGGAAACAGGAGATGAAGATGACCCGTCCGCTTCTCGCAATTGTGTCGATTGGCTCGATCCTGCTGTCGACGGTCTCGATCTCCTCGGCGGCCCATCGCCAGTATCGCCATGCGGTCGCCCCGAGCGCTCCCGATCTCTACTGCTTGCAGGGGCGGATCTGGGGATACCCAGGCAATTGCCAGTTCGCGACCTATGAGCAGTGCATGGCAACCGCGTCAGGGACCCATGCCTATTGCGGCGTCAATCCGGCCCATGCCTTCGCGCAGCAGCGCGACCCTCGTGGGCAATGGTATCCGCGCTAGGGGACGTCGCGGCTGGCAGTTCTTCGACGATGCCATCGTGCCAGTGTTTTGCCCGACGCCGCAACAAGGGCGCAGTCTTTAGCCCGGATTGCGCTGCGCTGCCTCCGAACTACGGCCGGATCATTCGCACACGCGTAAGCCCTTGATTTCACAACCCCCGTCTACTGTGCATGGGGTTGTTTTCGAAGTTTGGTTTCGGAAGGCGCTATCCCGCTCCCAGCGCCACCGCGACATTGTACGTCACGAAGCTTGCCGCATAGGCCAGCACCAGCATGTAGAAGAACGTCACCGCCATCCAGCCCCAGCTTCCGGTCTCGCGCCGGATCACGGCCAGCGTTGAGGCGCATTGCGGGGCGAAGACGTACCAGGCCAGCATCGACAGCGCAGTGGCGAGCGACCACTTCGTCGCGAGCACCTGGCCGATCTGCTCGGCGGCTTCCTTGCCGCCTTCGATCGCATAGACGGTGCCGAGGGCTGCGACCGCGACCTCGCGCGCCGCCATGCCCGGGATCAGCGCCACCGCGATCTGCCAGTTGAAGCCGACGGGGGCGAGCAGCGGCTCGAGCGCCTTGCCGATCATCGCGGCGAGGCTGAAGTCGATGGCGGGCTCGGTGCTGCCTGCCGGCGGCTGCGGGAACGAGGCCAGGAACCAGATCAGCACCATCATCGAGAAGATCGTGGTGCCGGCGCGCACCAGGAACATCTTGGCGCGGGTGTAGATGCCGATCGCGATCGATTGCAGCCGCGGCACCTTGTAGTCCGGCAGCTCCAGCATGAACGGCGCCGGCGCATAGTCGCGGATCATGAAGAACTTGATCACGAACGAGACGGCCAGCGCGCTGGTGATGCCGGTGGCGTAGAGGCCGAACATCACGAGACCCTGGAGGTTGATGAAGCCCCAGACGTCCTTCGCGGGGATGAAGGCGGAGATGATCAGTGTGTAGACCGGGATGCGCGCCGAGCAGGTCATCAGCGGCGCGATCAGGATCGTGGTCAGCCGGTCGCGCTTGTTGTCGATCACGCGCGTCGACATGATGCCGGGAATGGCGCAGGCGAAGSTCGACAGCAGCGGGATGAAGGCACGGCCGTGCAGCCCGGCGCCGCCCATGATGCGGTCCATCAGGAACGCGGCGCGCGCCATGTAGCCGAAATCTTCCAGCAGCAGGATGAACAGGAAGATGATGATGATCTGCGGCAGGAACACGATGACGCTGCCGACGCCCGAGATCACGCCGTCCTGAAGGAAGCTCTGCAGCAGGCCCTCGGGCAGGGTGGCATGCACGAGCTCGCCGAGCCCGTCGAAGCCGGACTTGAGGAGATCCATCAGCGGCTGCGCCCAGGCGAACACCGCCTGGAACATGAAGAACAGGATCAGCGCCAGCACGATGAGGCCGCCGACGGGGTGCAGCACGATCGCGTCGATCCGCGCGGTCCAGGTGTCGGGCCTGGCAGGCAGGCTGACGCAGTCGGCGATGATGCGGTCGGCCTCGCGCTGGGTGGCGCGCAATTCCGCGACGCTGAGCGCGCGCCAGCTGCTCTCCTGCTGTTCGGCGGCAAGCTTGGCCGAAATCTCGTCGGTCAGCGCCAGCAGGTCGGCGGTGCCGCCCTTGCGCACCGCGATCGAGGTGACCACGGGCACGCCGAGTTCCTTGGCGAGCCGCTCGACATCGACAGTGATGCCGCGGCGGGCGGCGATGTCGAACATGTTGAGCACCAGGATCATCGGTCGCCCGGTGCGCTTGAGCTCCAGCAGCAGGCGGATGGTCAGGCGCAGATTGGTGGAATCGGCCACGCACAGGACGAGATCGGGCACGGTCTCGCCGGAGGCCTTGCCGAGCACGAAGTCGCGGGTGATCTCCTCGTCCGGGCTGCGGCCGCGCAGCGAATAGGTGCCGGGCAGGTCGACCACGGAGACCTGGCGCCCCAGGGGCGTGACGAAGAAGCCTTCCTTGCGCTCGACGGTGACGCCCGGATAGTTCGCGACTTTCTGCCGGCTGCCGGTCAGGGCGTTGAACAGTGAGGTCTTGCCGCTGTTGGGCGTGCCGACCAGGGCGAGATGCAGCAGGGGTAATTCCATGGGATCAAAGGCCTGGGGCGGATATCCGGTCGCTGGCTAGGCGACGATGACGGCCATGGCTTCACGCCGGCGGACCGCGATCGTGATGTTGTCGACCCTGACGGCGATCGGGTCGCGCCCGACCAGTCCCTCGTGCAGGACCTCGACCCGGGCCCCCTCGACGAAGCCAAGCTCGATCAGGCGGCTCTCGAGCTCGATGTCCGAGAGCGCCGAGTCCGTGTCCTTGGTTGAAAGGTGCTGGATGACGCCGGTATAGCCGCGCAGGGCCAGACCCAGCGGCATGTGGGCGCGCGTATCATCATGGTCGGTCATGCCCTGTATTTTCAACGCAGGGCATTGAGGTCAAGCGCGCACGGCGGCTGAAACTGCACCTTAGAGTGATTTTAAAGTGCAGGCGCCGGGATGCGGCGGAAAGACGCCCCGGCGGCTACTGCGCCGGGACCTTGTCCGGCTGGACGGCCATGGCCCGGCTCTTGAAGTAGTCGAGCACGAACAGGCGGATCGCCGAGGACAGATTGCCCTGCTGGCGGGCGCCGTCGATCTCGCCGACGAGCTCGGACAGCGTCATGTTGCGCAGGCCCGAGATCTCCTTCATGCCGTTCCAGAACGCCTCTTCCAGGCTGACGCTGGTCTTGTGGCCGGCGACCACGATCGACCGTTTCACCACGGGCGACTTCATGACTGATCCTCGTGATCGATCTGATGCTGGTCCAGGTGCGCCTTCGCCTTGTCCGCGCGCGTCTCCTCCGCCGACCGCTCCGCCTTGCTGCGGCCGAACTTCGCCCGGTTGGCGTCCGCCAGCTTCGCCGAGGCTTCCCGCTCGGCGCGCTTCCTGAAACGATTCAGGTTGATGACGTTCCCCATGCCGCGTCTCCATCACCCGACCCTCTGCAGACAGGATGAAACATTCAGAAACTGGTTGGCGCATTGCGCCCTGCAAGACTTGATCGTCATTCGCTCGTCCTCGTCAATCGGCCCTTGGGCCATCAAACGATGAATTTCGCCCCGTCAAGGGCAGCAGGGGGGCGTAACACGCCGCCCCGCCGCAACATTGACGGTAATCAAATCCCGCCCCCAAAACCGCATATTTTTGGGCGCCAGGCGTCCGTATCATTACGGATGAATATCGGAATTCGGAAATCTAGCCCGGGCTGGTCATCTTCTCCGGGCGCACCAGGCGGTCGAACTCGTCGGCCGAGACGAAGCCGAGCCGGAGCGCCTCCTCCTTCAGCGTGGTGCCGTTGGCATGCGCCGTCTTGGCCACCTTGGCGGCGTTGTCGTAGCCGATCTTGGGCGCAAGCGCGGTGACCAGCATCAGCGAGCGCTGCATCAGCTCCTTGATGCGCTTTTCGTCGGCGCGGATGCCGTCGACGCAATGCTCGGTGAAGGAGCGCGCCGCATCGGCCATCAGGCGGATCGAGTGCAGCATGTTGTAGGCCAGCACCGGCTTGTAGACGTTGAGCTCGAAATGGCCCTGGCTGCCGGCGACCGTGATCGCGGTGTGATTGCCGAACACCTGGCAGCACACCATGGTCATCGCCTCGCACTGCGTCGGATTGACCTTGCCCGGCATGATCGAGGAGCCGGGCTCGTTCTCCGGCAGGATCAGCTCGCCCAGTCCCGAGCGCGGGCCCGACCCGAGCAGGCGGATGTCGTTGGCGATCTTGAACAGGCCGGTCGCGACGGAGTTGATGGCACCGTGCGCCAGCACATAGGCGTCGTTGGAGGCCAGCGCCTCGAATTTGTTGGCGGCGCTGGTGAAGGGGAGCTTCGTAATCCCGGCAACGTGCTTAGCGAACAGCTTTGCAAAGCGCGGCTTCGAATTGAGGCCGGTGCCGACGGCGGTGCCGCCCTGCGCCAGCGGATAGAGATCCTTCACCGCGACCTTGAGGCGGGCGATGCCGCTCTCGACCTGCGCGGCATAGCCGGAGAATTCCTGGCCGAGCGTCAGCGGCGTCGCATCCTGGGTATGGGTGCGGCCGATCTTCACGATCTTCGAGAATTCCTTCTCCTTCTTGCGCAGCGCTCGCAGCAGCTCGCCGAGGGCAGGGACGAGATCGGCACTGATGCGGCTGGCGGCCGCGATGTGCATCGCGGTCGGGAAGCTATCGTTCGACGACTGGCTCATGTTGACGTGGTCGTTGGGATGCACCGGCTTCTTGGCGCCGAGCTCGCCGCCCAGCAGCTCGTTGGCGCGGTTGGCGATCACCTCGTTGAGGTTCATGTTGCTCTGGGTGCCCGAGCCGGTCTGCCAAACCACGAGCGGGAAATGGTCGTCCAGCTTGCCCTCGATCACCTCGCGCGCGGCGCGGATGATGGCATTGGCACGGCGCTGGTCGAGCAGGCCGAGCTCGAGGTTGGACTGCGCCGCGGCGAGCTTGACCATGCCGAGTGCGTGCACGAGCGCGATCGGCATGCGGTCGGTACCGATGCGGAAGTTCTGGCGCGAACGCTCGGTCTGCGCACCCCAATAGCAATCGGCGGGGACCTCGATCGGGCCGAAGCTGTCGGTCTCGATGCGGGTCGCGGGGCGGGCGGTCTTTGAGTTCGTGGGCTTGGAGCGGGCAGCTTTGGCCATGAGCACATCCATTCTGCCGCGCGAGATGCCGCGCGGCTTCTTCATGCGCTCTTCTATATAGGGAGTTTGGCCAAGCGCGACGGGCGCGGGCCCAACCTAGATCATTTCTTGCGGAAACGATCGAGCCGCACGACCTCGGCGCCGCCCTGGCTCGGCGGGCTCGGCTCGTCGCTGGCTTCCGCCTTTTCGGCGGCAGGCGCGGGCACGGACAACGCCGAAGGCGCGGGGGCCGCCGGCAAATTCTCCGGCGCGACCTCGGCGACATCGGAGGTGTCGAACTGGAGGCCGAATTTCACGGACGGATCGAGGAAGCTCTTGATGGCGCTGAACGGCACGATCAGGCGCTCCGGAATGCCGCCGAAGGACAGGCCGACCTCGAAGCGATCCTCGAGCACGGTCAGGTCCCAGAACTGGTGCTGCAGGATGATCGTCATTTCTTCCGGATATTGCGCCAGCAGCCGCGACGACAGCTTCACGCCCTCGGCCTTCGACACGAAGGTGATGAAGAAATGGTGCTCGCCGGGCAGGCCATGGGACGCGGCGTCGGTCAGCACCTTCCGCAGCACGCCGCGCAGCGCGTCGCGGGCCAGCACATCGTATCGGATATGATCGGTCGCCATGGTGGTCCTGTTGCATCCCCCGAAGCCGGACCCTGCCGGCCCGACTCGCCAAGCCGCAATAGTACCCCGCCTGACGGGTCAGCAGGAGTCCCCGCCGGGGAAGAAGTGAAATGTAAGTGGAGGCTTCTGTTGCCAGGTGCCTCCGAACCCCGCCTAACGGAGCTTAACCCGTTAGGACTTTAAAGTGGTCTTTCAAACTGCGTTACGCAGCCTGAGCAACCGGAGCAAAGTTGTCGTTGGCAACTATTGCAGTAGCCCGATAACGGCGGAACAATACCGGGAAAAAGTACGCCCTTTACGCCCTCGTCGATCCTATTTCGCCCCCGCCAAAGCCCGCTTTCTGGGCTTGCCCAATGGTGGGCTTTGGTGGAGGCGCCGGGTACCGCCCCCGGGTCCGAATGGTTTATTGCGACGACCGTTTATTTCCATAGCCGGCGAACCGGCACCCCCAATATAGGGGGCAAAGGTTTCAAAAAACAGAGGTTTCGCGCGGCGATGTGCGGTTCCCTTTGGATAGATCCGCCATCGTCCTGCGCCTGACCTTGGCCGCACCGCAGGCTCCGTTCTAAGCTCCTGACATGTCCCCGGATTCCGCACCGGCCGCTCAAGAGCCGGATATCCCTGCCGCCCAAGTCCAGCCGCCCGGCTTGCTGGCGCTGTTCCTGGCCTTCGCGCGGATGTCGCTGGCCGGTTTCGGCGGGGTCCTGGTGTTTGCCCGCCGGGCGATCGTCGAGCAGCACCGCTGTATGACGGCGGACGAGTTCAACGAGACCTTCGCGCTCTGCCATTTCCTGCCCGGCCCCAACATCGTCAATCTGTCCATGGTGTTCGGCGCGCGGCTGCGCGGGATCGCGGGCGGCATCGCCGCCTTTGCCGGGCTGCTGCTGCCGCCGACGCTGATCATGACCGTGCTCGCGATCATCTACGCGCGGTTCGGCAATGTTGAGGTGCTGAGCCGCATCCTCGCAGGCATCTCCTGCGCCGCGGTCGGCCTGCTGATCGCGGTGGTGTTCCGCATGATGACGCCGCTGCTGAAGCGGATGGAGCCCATCGCGTTGTTGCTGATGCTCGGCGTTTTCCTCGCCATCGGCGTCGTCCGCCTGCCGCTTCAGGCCGTGCTGCTGGTCGCGATTCCCGTGAGCATCGGCGCCACCTTCCTCCTGCGGCGGAAGGTAGCAGCGTGAACAACGAGAACCCGCTTTGGGCGCTGATCTCGACCTTCGGCCTGATGTCGCTGTTCGCGGTCGGCGGCGCTGCGGCGGCGGTGCCGGAGATGCACCGCATCGCGGTCGACGTGCACCACTGGATGACCGACAAGCAGTTCGCCGACGCCTACGCGATCGCGCAGCTCTCGCCAGGTCCGAACGTGCTTATCGTGACGTTAATCGGCTACGCCGTTGCCGGCATTCCCGGCGCGCTCGCGGCGACGCTGGCCATGTGCCTGCCGACCGCGCTGGTTGCCTATTATGTCAGCCGTCTGTTGAACCGGCCCAGCCAATCGCGCTGGCCGGCCCTGATCCAGGCTGCACTGGTTCCGCTTTCGATCGGACTGATGGCGGCGAGTGCCCTGATCCTGGCCCAGTCGACCGACCGCACGATTGCTGCAGTGCTTCTGACCGCGGTGGTTGCGGTGGTCGCATCGATCTCGCGCATCAATCCACTCTGGCTGCTGCTGGCCGGGGGCCTGCTCGGTTTTGCTGGCATTGTGTGATGAAAATCGCTAGGCAGTGCTGCGGCCCGGGGGATACCTTTCAAGCCGATTTAGAACAACAGTGCTCGTGACTTACGGGTCGCGGAGGAGACATGCATGGCCGAGACGATGGGCCACTCAGCGACAGCCACCCGAAACACCTCGGTGGCGATCGGCTTCTGCCTGCTGGCGATTGTGCCGCAGATTTTCGAATTCATCTGGTCGATCGGGACCATCTTCGGCTGGGGCGCGGGGCGCGGTCCGGCCACCGTCCTGATCAGCCACGCGACCGCGCTGGTCGCGGGTGCTCCCGCAGCCCTGATCGGAGCGGCTGGCGGTGAGACCAAGAAGGCGTCCTCCGAGGTTCTGCTGGCGCTGATCTATTCCTATCCGATCCTCGCCGTGGCGATCGTCTCGCTGTTCATGACCATCCGGTCGGCGCAGGATTATGTCGGCGGCGTCATTCTGATGGCTGTCGCCTTGTTCGCGCTGTGGGCTTCGAGCGATCTGCAGGGCATGCGCGGCTTCTCCTTCGGCGCGGGTACCGCGCCGCGGATGTTCGGCGGGCTCCTGGTCGCCTTGTCGGCCGGCATCGCCCTGACCGGCCTTCTCACCGACGGGCCGGGGATGTCCCATTATTCCTGGCGCGGGCCGCTGTTCGTGATGGCCGGGATCGTGTTCTTCGCACTGGCGATCCGGCCGCTCGGCCTCGTGGTCACGGCCTTTGCGAGCTTCATGATTGCAGCGACAGGGTCGAATGAAACGCGCTGGCTGGAGGCCGCCGTCGTCGGCGCATGCCTGACGCTCGGCTGCGCCATCCTGTTCCCATACGTGCTCGGGCTGCCGATGCCGATGTTCCCGCGTTTCCTGGTCCAGTGAGGGCGTGATGGATATTTTTGCCAACCTCGCTCACGGCTTCGCCGTCGCGCTTTCTCCGATCAACCTCTTGATGTGTCTGATCGGTGCCCTCGTCGGCACGCTGGTCGGCGTTCTCCCGGGCATCGGCACCATCGCGACGGTCGCGATGCTGCTGCCGATCACCTTCGGTCTGCCGCCGGTCGGCGCGCTGATCATGCTCGCCGGCATCTATTACGGCGCGCAATATGGCGGCTCGACCACGTCGATCCTGGTCAACATTCCAGGCGAGGCGACATCGGTCGTCACCGCCATCGACGGTCACCAGATGGCCAAGCAGGGCCGTGCCGGCCCGGCGTTGGCGATCGCCGCGATCGGCTCGTTCTTCGCGGGCTGCGTTGCGACGGTCTTGATCGCCGTGCTCGGCGCGCCGCTCACGAAACTGGCGCTGGCGTTCGGTCCGGCCGAATATTTCTCGCTGATGGTGCTCGGCCTGATCTTCGCGGTCGTGCTGGCCAAGGGCTCGGTGCTGAAGGCGATCGCGATGATCGTGTTCGGCCTCCTGCTCTCGATGGTCGGCTCGGACATCGAGACCGGCGCCTCGCGCATGGCGTTCAACATTCCTGAGCTTGCCGACGGTCTCGGCTTTGCGACGGTGGCGATGGGTGTGTTCGGCTTTGCCGAGATCATCCGCAATCTCGACGCGGGCGCCGAGATGAACCGCGACCTCGTGCAGCAGAAGATCACAGGCCTGATGCCGACCAAAAAGGATCTGATCGACTCGACGCCGCCGATCCTGCGCGGCACCGTGCTCGGCTCGATCCTCGGCATTCTGCCGGGTGGCGGCGCTGTCATCGCCTCGTTCGCGGCCTACACGCTCGAGAAGAAGCTCGCAAAGGATCCGAAGCGGTTCGGCCGCGGCGCGATCGAGGGCGTGGCGGCGCCGGAAAGCGCCAACAACGCCGCGGCGCAGACCTCCTTCATCCCGCTGCTCACCCTCGGCATCCCGCCGAACGCGGTGATGGCGCTGATGGTCGGTGCGATGACCATTCACGGCATCGTGCCGGGTCCGCAGGTGATGCAGAAGCAGCCGGATCTGGTCTGGGGCATGATCGCCTCGATGTGGATCGGCAATCTCATGCTGATCATCATCAACCTGCCGCTGGTCGGCATCTGGGTCCGCCTGCTGCGCGTGCCCTACCGGCTGATGTTCCCCTCGATCGTGATCTTCTGCGCGATCGGCATCTACTCGGTGAACAACGCACCGGTCGACGTCATCCTCGCAGGTGTGTTCGGCCTCGTCGGCTACTGGCTGATCAAGCACGATTTCGAGCCGGCTCCGCTGTTGCTCGGCATGGTGCTCGGACCGCTGATGGAAGAGAACCTGCGCCGTGCGCTGCTGATCTCGCGCGGCGACTGGAGCGTGTTCCTGACGCGGCCGCTGTCGGCGGTGCTGCTGGCGATCTCGTTCGGCCTTCTGCTGCTCACGGTGCTGCCCGCGTTGCGTGCCAAGCGCGACGAGGTGTTCACCGAGTCCGAGAACTAGCCGGTAACTGTGTCCGCGCGGCGCCCTGCGTCCGCGCGCCGCATTCGGAAGTCGAATCGACGTCTGTGATGTCTTCGTGACATGAAAATGCCGGCCCTTGCGGCCGGCATTTTTGTTCGTGTCCCGGGGAAACGATATGACTTCCATTCGCGCGCTCGCTACGGGTGCCTGTGCTGCCGCCATCGCATCGCTGTGCGCCTTTGTCGCACCGTCGGAGGCGCAGACCTATCCGACACGCGGCATCACCATGATCGTGCCGTTCGCGGCGGGCGGCCCGACCGACGTCATCTCGCGCATCGTCACCTCGCATATGGCGCAGACGCTCGGCCAGAGCATCATCATCGAGAACGTGGTCGGTGCCGGCGGCACCACCGCGACCACACGCGCGGCGCGTGCCGCCAATGACGGCTATACGCTCATCACCGGGCATATGGGCACGCATGCGGCGTCCGTGCCGCTCTATCCGAAGCTCGCCTATCACCCCGAGAAGGATTTCGAACCCGTCGCGCTGCTCGCGGGCACGCCGATCCTGATCCTCGCGCGCAAGGACTTTCCGCCGAAGGACCTCAAGGAGTTCGTCGCTTACGTGAAGGCGAATGCCGAGAAGGTGAACGCGGCGCATGCCGGCGTCGGCTCGGTCTCGCACGTCTCCTGCGAGTTGCTGCACTCGATCCTCGACATCAAGCCGGTCGGCGTGCCCTTCAACGGCACCGGCCCCGCGATGAACGCGCTGGTGGCGGGACAGGTCGACTACATGTGCGACCAGATCGTCAATGCCGTGCCGCAGATCAACGCCGGCACCATCAAGGCCTATGCGATCGCAACGCCGGAGCGCAATCCGTCGCTGCCGAACGTGCCCACCACGATTGAAGCCGGCCTGCCGAATTTCCAGGCCCAGGCCTGGAACGCGATGTTCGCGCCGAAGGGAACTTCGCCGGCGATCATTGCCAGCCTGAACGCCGCCGTCATCAAGGCGCTCGACGACGAGACCGTGAAGAAGCGCCTGCTCGAGCTCGGCAGCGTCATCCCGGCGCCCAAGGACCGGACGCCGGAGGCCCTGGCGACCCTCGTCAAGAACGAGATCGCGAAGTGGAGCCCGGTGCTCAAGCCGGCAACTTAACCAGCACTTTCAAGTCGATAGGCGAGGGGCGGGACGCAGGTTCCGCCCCTTGTCGTTTGCCGGGGGAACGCTCACCTTTTCCGGGTATAATCTGTGGGAGCAGCGAATCGCCGCTGTCGCAGCGCGGAAGCGGCCGGTAAGTTCGCCGCCTCCCCAAAGGCCTATCGCACATGCACCAATATCAGGACCTGCTCGAGCGGATTCTTTCAGACGGCGCCGAGAAGACCGACCGGACCGGCACCGGCACGCTGTCGGTGTTCGGCCATCAGATGCGCTTCAACCTGTCGGCCGGCTTCCCGATGCTGACCACCAAGCGGCTGCCGCTGAAGGCGATCGTGCATGAGCTGCTCTGGTTCCTGAAGGGCGACACCAACATCAAATATTTGAAGGACAACGGCGTCACCATCTGGGACGAGTGGGCCGACGCCAATGGCGACCTCGGCCCGGTGTATGGGCATCAATGGCGCTCCTGGCCCACGCCGGACGGCGGCAGCATCGATCAGATCGCCAAGGTCATCGACATGATCAAGCGCACGCCGGATTCCCGGCGGCTGATCGTCACCGCCTGGAATCCGGCGGACGTCGACAAGATGGCGCTGCCGCCCTGTCACCTGCTGTTCCAGTTCTATGTCGCGAACGGCAAGCTGTCGTGCCAGCTCTATCAGCGCTCGGCCGACGTCTTCCTCGGCGTGCCCTTCAACATCGCGTCCTACGCGCTGCTCACCATGATGGTCGCGCAGGTCACCGGCCTGAAGCCCGGCGACTTCGTGCACTCGCTCGGCGACACCCATCTTTACTCAAACCATCTGGAGCAGGCCCGGCTTCAGCTCACGCGCGCGCCGCGGGCGCTGCCGGTGATGCGGATCAATCCTGATGTGAAGGACATCTTCTCCTTCCGCTACGAGGACTTTGAACTCGTCGGTTACGATCCGCATCCGCACATCAAGGCGGAAGTCGCGGTCTAGCGCCGATGGCGTTGAATATCCGCCGCGCGCGCCCGGGCGAAGCCGGACTGGTTCTCGATTTCGTCCGCGAGCTCGCCGACTACGAAAAGCTCTCGCACGAGGTCGAGGCAACCGAGGCCGACATCGCGGAGGCGCTGTTTGGCAGCAATCCGCGGCTTTATTGCGCGATCGCCGAGTGGGACGGCGAGGCGGTCGGCTTCGCGGTTTGGTTTGCCAACTTCTCCACCTTCAGCGGCCGCTACGGCATCTATCTCGAAGATCTCTATGTGCGGCCGTCGCATCGGGGCAAAGGCCTCGGCAAGGCGCTGCTGGTCTATCTCGCGAAGGAGTGCGTTGATAACGGCTGGTCGCGCCTGCAATGGGCGGTGCTCGACTGGAACGCGCCGTCGATCGCGTTCTACAAGTCGCTCGGTGCCGTGATGATGGACGACTGGACGCTGTGCCGCGTCAGCGGTCCTGCGCTGCAACGGCTTGCCGGGAGCGCTGCCTGATGGAAATCGTCTTCGTCGTTGCCATCGCGGAGAACGGCGTCATCGGCGCCGGCAACGGGATGCCGTGGCGGATGAAATCCGACATGGCGCGCTTCAAGGCGCTTACGATCGGCAAGCCCGTGATCATGGGCCGCAAGACCTTCGAAACCTTGCGGCGGCCGCTGCCGAACCGCACCAACATCGTGATCACGCGCGATGCGGCCTATCGCGCCAATGGTGCCGTGGTCACGACATCGTCCGCTGCCGCGGGCGATGTCGCGCTTGGCGATGCCCTGCGGCGTTCGGTCACCGAGATCGCGGTGATCGGCGGCGCCGAGATCTATCGGCAATGGCTCGATCGCGCCGATCGCCTCGAGATCACGGAAGTGCATGCGCGCCCCGACGGCGACACGCATTTCGACATCGACAAGGCGGAATGGGACGAGGTGGCCCGCGTCCGTCATCCTGCCGGACCCGACGACAGCGCCGACTACTCCTATGTGACATATCGTCGGCGGCGCGGCCATTAACCGCTTTCGTCAATGTTTACATTGACTTTTTCGTGCCCGAGCATAGCTCGAAAGGCGGCCAAGGCCGCGTTGTAAGGGACCTGCCTGTCCCCTATAAAGCCGGACCGGACAAAGCGGGCGGGGGCCCATCGAACCCTGCCGAGGAGAGCGTCGAATGCCGTGGAAGAATCAGGGCGGTGGCCCATGGGGCTCGGGTCCAAAGGGACCATGGGGCTCAGGCCCGCAACCGGTCGGGCCGAGGCCGCCGGATCTGGAAGATCTTCTCCGGCGCGGCCAGGACCGCCTTCAGCAGATCATGCCGGGCGGCTATTTCTCCGGTGTCGGCATCACGCTGATCATCCTGCTCATCATCGCGTTCTGGCTGCTGTCGGGCTTCTTCCGCGTGCAATCGGAAGAGCGCGGCGTTGTGCTGCGGTTCGGCAAGCATGTCCGCACCGTGGACCCCGGCCTGAATTATCATCTGCCCTATCCGATCGAGACCGTGCTGCTGCCGAAGGCGCTGCGCGTCAACACCACCTCCATCGGCATGACCCTGATCGACGATCCGGCGCGGCGCGGCCGCTCCATCCGTGACGTGCCGGAAGAGAGCCTGATGCTCACCGGCGACGAGAACATCGTCGACGTCGACTTCACCGTGCTGTGGCGCATCAAGCCCGATGCCGGCGGCGTCGGCGACTTCCTGTTCAACATCCAGAACCCCGAAGGCACCGTGAAGGCGGTTGCCGAGAGCGCAATGCGCGAGGTGATCGGCCGCTCGCAGATCCAGCCGATCCTGACCGGCGCCCGCAACACGATCGAGCAGGGCGTGCAGGAACTGATCCAGCGGACGCTCGACAGCTACGGCGCCGGCATTCTCATCACCCAGGTGCAGATGCAGAAGGTCGATCCGCCTGCGCAGGTGATCGACGCGTTCCGCGACGTCCAGGCGGCGCGCGCCAATCTCGAGCAGCTGCAGAACGAAGCGCAGACCTATGCCAACCAGGTGGTGCCGCAGGCGCGCGGACGTGCTGCGCAGATCCAGCAGGCTGCCGAAGGCTACAGGGAGCAGGCGATCGCCGAGGCCAAGGGCCAGAGCGCGCGCTTCCTGAAGGTTTACGAGGAATACAAGAAGGCGCCCGACGTGACGCGTGAACGGATCTATCTCGAGACGATGGAGCGCGTGCTCGGTGGCGCGGACAAGCTCGTCTATGACGGCGGCCCCTCGGGCCAGGGCGTCGTGCCCTTCCTGCCTCTCAACGAACTGACGACCAAGCGGCCGCCCGCCGCCGGCCAGCAGCCGAGCGGAGGCAACCGATGAGGTCTCCAGTCACAGGTATCGTCACGCTGCTGGGCCTCCTGCTCGTCGTGATCGTCGGCTACATGTCGCTGTTCACGGTGCAGCAGACCGAGCAGACCATCGTGCTGCAGTTCGGCAAGCCCGTCGACGTCGTCACCGCCCCGGGCCTGCACTTCAAGGCGCCGTGGAATTCGGTGATCAACATCGACAAGCGAATTCTCGATCTTGAGAACCCGTCGCAGGAAGCGATCGCGTCCGACCAGAAGCGGCTCGTGGTCGACGCCTTCGCGCGCTACCGCATCAAGGACGCGCTGCGCTTCTATCAGAGCGTCGGCTCGATCCAGGCTGCCAACATCCAGCTCACCACGCTCCTGAACGCGGCGCTGCGCCGCGTGCTCGGCGAGGTCACCTTCATCAACGTGGTGCGCGACGATCGCGAGAAGCTGATGCAGCGCATCCGCGACCAGCTCGATCGCGAGGCCGACGGTTACGGCATCCAGGTGGTGGACGTCCGGATCCGGCGCGCCGACCTGCCGGAGCAGAACAGCCAGGCGGTCTATCTGCGCATGAAGACCGAGCGCGAGCGCGAGGCCGCCGAGTTCCGCGCGCAGGGTGGTCAGAAGGCGCAGGAGATCCGCTCCAAGGCCGACCGCGAGGCAACCGTGATCATCGCGGAAGCCAATTCGCAGGCCGACCAGACCCGCGGCGCCGGCGATGCCGAGCGCAATCGTCTGTTCGCCGAGGCCTACAGCAAGGATGCCGACTTCTTCTACTTCTACCGGTCGATGACGGCATACGAGAACGGGCTGCGTGCGAACGACACCCGCTTCCTGCTGCGGCCGGAGTCGGATTTCTTCCGGTATTTCGGTAACCCGACCGGAAAGAAGGCGGCCGAGACGCCGGCGAAGCCTTAAGCTAGACAGGGGCGGCGGTTCTGCCGCCCCTTTGTCCAGACAAGAACAGCACCACGGGAGGTTCCAGGCCGATGAGGTCCATTGCGTTCACCGATTTCCTCATCGGCTTAGGCATCCTGTTCGTGCTCGAAGGCTTGATGTTTGCGGCAAGTCCAAACTGGATGCGCAAGGCCATGAAGAGTGCGATGGCCACTCCCGACCACATCCTGCGAGCGGTCGGGATCGGTTCGGCCGTCGTCGGCCTGATCCTGATCTGGGTGATGCGGCGTCCGATTTAACTGCAGGGCCAACGCCAAAGTGAAGGCGAGACGCCGGTTTTCGCCATATTGTCGGGGTCTTGAGGCCCGTTAACGTCCGCGCTTGCGCCGTGCCCCCGTTCGAGCGCAGTCTGGCGCCGAATCCTTGTTCTCTGGAGATTACAATGACCGCTGCCATCATTGCCCCAACCCGCTTGCGCCACGGTGTGCGAATTGGGCTGGCCGCGCTCGCCATCAGTGCTTTCACTGCGCTTGGCAACCCGGCTCAGGCGCGCGGACCGGAGGGCATCGCCGACGTCGCCGAGAAAGTGATCGACGCGGTGGTCAACATCTCGACCTCGCAGACCGTCGAGGCCAAGGGCGGCAGCAACTCGATGCCGCAACTCCCGCCCGGCTCGCCCTTCGAGGAGTTCTTCGACGACTTCTTCAAGAACCGCCGCGGCCCCGGTGGCGGCAGCAAGGGCGGCGACAACAACAGCGGCCCGCCGCGCAAGACCAACTCGCTCGGAAGCGGCTTCATCATCGACACGTCGGGCGTCGTCGTCACCAACAACCACGTCATCGCGGATGCCGACGAGATCAATGTCATCCTCAACGACGGCACCAAGATCAAGGCCGAGCTGGTCGGCGTCGACAAGAAGACCGACCTTGCGGTGCTCAAGTTCAAGCCGACCAAGCCGCTGGTCTCGGTGAAGTTCGGCGACAGCGACAAGCTGCGCCTCGGCGACTGGGTGGTCGCGATCGGCAACCCGTTCAGCCTGGGCGGCACGGTGACGGCCGGCATCGTCTCGGCCAAGAACCGCGATATCTCCTCCGGACCCTATGACAGCTACATCCAGACCGACGCCGCCATCAACCGCGGCAATTCCGGCGGCCCGCTGTTCAACCTCGAAGGCGACGTCATCGGCGTCAACACCCTGATCATCTCGCCCTCGGGCGGGTCGATCGGCATCGGCTTCGCGGTGCCGTCGAAGACGGTCGCCGGCGTCGTCGATCAGCTCCGCCAGTTCGGCGAGCTGCGCCGCGGCTGGCTCGGCGTGCGCATCCAGAGCGTCACCGACGAGATCGCCGAGAGCCTCAGCATCAAGCCGGCGCGCGGCGCGCTGGTCGCCGGCGTCGACGACAAGGGCCCGGCCAAGCCCGCCGGCATCGAGCCCGGCGACGTCGTCGTCAAGTTCGACGGCAAGGACGTCAAGGACCCCAAGGATCTGTCGCGCGTCGTCGCCGACACCGCGGTCGGCAAGGAGGTCGACGTCGTCGTCATCCGCAAGGGCCAGGAGCAGACCAAGAAGGTCACGCTCGGCCGCCTGCAGGATCCCGAGAAGGTGCAGGCCGCGGTGAAGACCGACGAGCCCGCGCCGGAGAAGCCGGTGACCCAGAAGGCACTCGGCCTCGATCTTGCTGCGCTGAACAAGGATTTGCGCACGCGCTACAAGATCAAGGAAAGCGTCAAGGGCGTGGTCGTCACCGGTGTCGACGCCAATTCCGATGCCGCCGAGAAGCGCCTCTCCGCCGGCGACGTCATCGTCGAGGTGGCACAGGAGGCCGTCTCCAGCGGCGCCGACATCCAGAAGCGGGTCGACCAGCTCAAGAAGGACGGCAAGAAGTCGGTGCTGCTGCTGGTGTCGAACGCCGACGGCGAGCTGCGGTTTGTCGCGCTGAGCGTGCAGTAAGGGACGCGCGGTCTCCTGACGCGGCATGGACTTGTAGGGTGGGCAAAAGCGGAGCGTGCCCACGCCTTTCCATCGCTGCAACGAAGAGTGGTGGGTACGGCGCGAAGGCGCTAAGGCGCCTTTGCCCACCCTACGGCTGCTGAGTATGCAGCTAGAGGCTACGCCTCCACGAACTCGTCCCGCCGATACCCCTGCGCATACAGCAGCGCGGTGAGATCGCCGTGATCGATGCGCGCCGCCGCGGCCGCGGCCACGGCAGGCTTGGCGTGATAGGCCACGCCCAGCCCCGCCGCCTGGATCATCGCGAGGTCATTGGCGCCGTCGCCAACCACGACGGAGTCGATGTCGTCGAGGTCGAAGGATTCCATGAGATCCACCAGCGTTGCGAGCTTGGCGGCGCGGCCCAGGATCGGCTCCTTCACCTCGCCGGTGAACTTGCCGTCGCGGACGATCAGCTCGTTGGCGCGGTTTTCCTGGAAGCCGATCTTTTCGGCGACCGCGCGCGTGAACAGCGTGAAGCCGCCGGAGACGAGGCAGGTATAGGCGCCGTGCGCGCGCATGGTGGCGACCAGCGCGCGGCCGCCCGGGGTCAGCGTGATACGCTTGTCCAGCACCTCGTCGACGACGCCGGCGGGAAGGCCCTTCAGCAGCGCGACGCGCTCGCGCAGCGCCGGCTCGAACTCGATCTCGCCGCGCATCGCCCGTTCGGTGATGCCTGCGACATGGGCCTTCATCCCGACGAGGTCGGCGAGCTCGTCGATGCATTCCTGGCCGATCATGGTGGAATCCATGTCGGCGAGAAAAAGCTTCTTGCGCCGGAAGCCGACAGGCTGCACGACGATGTCGATCGGCAGGTCGCCGCGAAGCTCGCGCAACCGCTGCTCGATGGCGTGCCGGTCGGCTTCGAGGTTACTGTCGGCGCCGAAGGGAATGTCGACTGCAACGCCGTCGAACAGCCAGTGCGCGGGAGCGGCCTGAGGCAGCACGGCGCGGGCGCCGTCGACGATGGTGGAGTCGAGCGCGGGGTTGTCAGGGTTGCAGATCAGCGTGGCGACGAGGGACATTTGAGGTTTTCGTGAGCGAGGAGCGTTCGAGCAAGGCCGTGCTTATCGCAGGCCCGACCGCCAGCGGCAAGTCGGCGCTGGCGCTCGAGCTTGCCCTCAGCGCCGGCGGGACCGTGATCAATGCCGATTCCATGCAGGTCTATCGCGACTTGCGCATCATCACGGCGCGGCCCACGCGCGGCGAGGAGGCGCGGGCGCCGCACCGTCTCTACGGTCATGTCGATGCGGCCGTGAATTTTTCGGCCGGCGCCTGGGTCGCGGATGCTGCGAAGGCGCTCGAAGAGGCTCGTGCCGAAGGCCGCCTCCCGATCTTCATCGGCGGGACCGGGCTCTATTTCAAGGCGCTGACGGCGGGCCTCTCCGTGGTGCCGCCGATCCCCGCCGAGGTACGCGAGGACGTGCGCGCGCGGCTGGAGCGGAACGGCGTCGAGGCGCTGCATGCGGAACTCGCCGCCCGCGATCCGCGCGCGGCCGAGCGCTTGAACCTGCGCGACCGCACCCGGATTGCGCGCGCGCTCGAGGTTGTCGAGGCGACCGGGCGCTCGCTGCTCGACTGGCACCAGGAGGGCCAGCCGCCGCTGCTGGCCAAAGACAGTTTTCGCGCGGTGTTCCTCGCCCCCGCGCGCGACGACCTCTACGCCCGCATCGACGCCCGCTTCGATGCCATGCTTGGTGGCGGCGCCTTGCGGGAGGTCGAGCGGCTCGCCGCGCGGCACCTCGATCCGCTGCTGCCGGCCATGAAGGCCCATGGCGTGCCGGCCCTGATCCGGCATCTGCGCGGCGAGCTCAGCCTGGAGGAGGCCGCCACGATCGGCCGAGCCGACACCCGCCATTACGCCAAGCGCCAGTTCACCTGGTTCCGGCACCAATTGCCGGAATTCGAATGGGTGAAGCCGGAGGAGGCGAGGGGCTGGCTCGCCGCGATCGTGAGCGCGGCCCGGGACCCCGGCTGACGCGCTTTTGTGCCAGGGTTCCCTAATTTACCTCTCGCCGAACCCAGGGAACGCCGCTACACTGCCAAAATCGCGCGGGAATGGCCGCATTGCCTTGACATCCGGGCTTTGGTCGTTATGTTTCGCGCAACCTTTGGGAAGCCGAGCGTCTACCATGCGCAACATTATTACCAAACTCCTTATCGCCGTCGTACCCAGGCACACCGCCGGGGGTGGCTAGCTGCCATCCACATGACAGGCGGTGTGCAGGGTCCCTCTTCGGGGCCTTTTTTATTTCCCGAAACCGACACGAACGAAGCCGCTGACAACAGCGCATCCGGAGCAAGCCAATGACCGACAAGAGCCACGATCCGAACCAGATGACCGGCGCTGCGATGATCGTCCGCGCGCTCATCGATCACGGCGTGACCGACATTTTCGGCTATCCCGGCGGCGCGGTGCTTCCGATCTATGACGAGATCTTCCAGCAGAGCGAGGTGCAGCACATCCTGGTCCGCCACGAGCAGGGCGCGGGCCATGCCGCCGAGGGCTATGCGCGCTCGACCGGCAAGCCCGGCGTTGCGCTGGTGACCAGCGGTCCCGGTGCCACCAACATGGTGACGCCGCTCACCGACGCGCTGATGGATTCGATCCCGCTGGTCTGCATCTCCGGCCAGGTGCCGACGCATCTGATCGGCAACGACGCCTTCCAGGAATGCGACACCGTCGGCATCACGCGGCCCTGCACCAAGCACAACTGGCTGGTGCGCGACGTCAACGATCTCGCGAAAGTCCTGCACGAAGCCTTCTACGTTGCCACCACGGGCCGCCCGGGCCCGGTGCTGGTCGACGTGCCCAAGGACGTGCAGTTCGCGACCGGCACCTATCATCCGCCGCGCAAATCCGACGTGCACCGCTCCTACGCGCCGCGCGTGAAGGGTGATGCGACGCAGATCCGCAAGGCCGTCTCGCTGCTCGCGAACGCCAAGCGGCCCGTGATCTACAGCGGCGGCGGCGTCATCAATTCCGGCCCCGAGGCCACCAAGCTGCTGCGCGAGCTGGTCGAGGTCACCGGTTTCCCGATCACCTCCACGCTGATGGGCCTCGGTGCATATCCGGCGTCGGGCAAGAACTGGCTCGGCATGCTCGGCATGCACGGCACCTACGAGGCCAACATGACGATGCATGATTGCGACGTCATGCTGTGCGTCGGCGCACGCTTCGACGACCGCATCACCGGCCGCGTCGATGCGTTCTCGCCGAACTCGAAGAAGATCCACATCGACATCGACCCGTCCTCGATCAACAAGAACATCCGCGTCGACGTGCCGATCATCGGCGATTGCGGCAACATCCTCGGCGACATCCTGCAGGTGTTCAAGGCGGAGGCGAAGAAGCCGGACATCAAGTCGTGGTGGCAGCAGATCGCGCAGTGGCGCGCCCGTAACTCGCTCTATTACAAGAAGAGCAACGACGTGATCCTGCCGCAGCACGCGATCCAGAGCCTGTTCGAGGCGACCCGCGGCCGCGACACCTACATCACGACCGAGGTCGGTCAGCACCAGATGTGGGCGGCGCAATTCTACGGCTTCGAGGAGCCGCATCGCTGGATGACCTCGGGCGGTCTCGGCACGATGGGCTACGGCCTGCCGGCCGCGATCGGCGTGCAGGTCGCTCATCCCGACAGCCTCGTCATCGACATCGCGGGCGATGCCTCGGTGCAGATGACGATGCAGGAGATGTCGACGGCGGTGCAGTACGAGCTGCCGATCAAGATCTTCATCCTGAACAACCAGTACATGGGCATGGTTAGGCAGTGGCAGCAGCTGCTGCACGGCAACCGGCTGTCGCATTCTTACTCGGAGGCGCTGCCGGATTTCGTCAAGCTCGCGGAAGCCTATGGCGGCGTCGGCCTGCAGGTGCACAAGCCGTCCGATCTCGACGGCGCCATCAAGGAGATGATCTCGGTCAAGCGTCCGGTGCTGTTCGACTGCCGCGTCGCCGCACTGGAAAACTGCTTCCCGATGATTCCCTCCGGCAAGGCGCACAACGAGATGCTGTTGCCGGAGCAGGCGAACGACGAGGCGACGGCCAAGGCGTTCGCCGGCGGCAAGGCCCTGGTGTGAGACCATGTTCGACCTGACGGAGCTCGAGCGCGCACATGCGATCGTGGGGCAGGCGGTGCCGGCAACGCCGGCACGCGGCTGGCCGCTGCTCGCTGAGCGCCTCGGCACCGAGGTCGTCGTCAAGCACGAGAACCACACGCCGATCGGCGCCTTCAAGGTGCGCGGTGGCCTCGTCTATCTCGACCGGCTCAAGCGCGAGCGGCCGAACACGCCGGGCATCATCTCGGCGACGCGCGGCAATCACGGCCAGAGCCTGGCCTTCGCCGCGAGCCGCCATGGCGTGCCGGCCGTGATCTACGTGCCGTCAGGCAACTCGGTCGAGAAGAACCGGGCGATGAAGGCGTTTGGCGCCGAGCTGGTCGAGCACGGCGCGGATTTTCAGGCCGCGCGCGAGGAGGCCGAGCGCCGTGCGCAGTTCGCCGGGCTCCATATGGTGCCGTCGTTCCATCCGGACCTCGTGCTGGGTGTCGCGACCTACGCGCTCGAGCTGTTTCGCTCCGCGCCCGACCTCGATGTCCTCTACGTGCCGATCGGACAGGGCTCCGGGATCTGCGGATGCATCATGGCGCGCGACCTCTTGGGCCTGAAGACCGAGATCGTCGGCGTGCAGTCGACCGAGGCGCCGTCCTACGCGCTGTCGTTTGCGGCCGGCAAGATCGTGACGACCGAGACCAGCAACACGCGCGCCGACGGCATGGCGACGCGCATCCCCGACGAGGACGCGTTCGCGCTGATCCGAAAGGGGGCCGCGCGCATCGTGCAGGTCACTGACGACGAGGTCGCCGCTGCGATCCGCGCCTACTGGACCGATACGCACAATCTCGCCGAAGGCGCCGGCGCAGCCGCGCTCGCCGCGGCGCTGCAAGAGAAGAGCAAGCTGAAGGGCAAGCGCGTCGGTCTCGTGCTGTCCGGCGGCAATATCGATTTCGATCTGTTCCGCCGCTGGGTCGGGACGGACGCGCCGGCGACGGCGTGATGGAAAGACAAGAGGGGACGACAATGAACCAGCCCGCATCCGCCTACTTCATCGAAGACCGCCACGATCCCAACGAGACGCACACGCTCGCGGTGCTCGTGCAGAACGAGCCGGGCGTGCTCGCGCGCGTCATCGGCCTGTTCTCGGGCCGCGGCTACAACATCGAGAGCCTCACGGTTTCGGAGACCGAGGCCCAGAAGCATCTGTCGCGCATCACCATCGTCACCACGGGTACGCCGATGGTGATCACGCAGATCAAGAACCAGCTCGACCGCATGATCCCGGTCTACCAGGTCGTGGACATGACCCAGACCAAACGCTCGATCGAGCGCGAACTGGCGATGGTCAAGGTGCGCGGGCAGGGCGAGCATCGCGTCGAGGCGCTGCGGCTCGCGGATGCGTTCCGCGCCCGCGTGATCGACGCGACCACCGAGAGCTTTGTGTTCGAGATCACAGGCAATACGGACAAGATCAATCAGTTTATCGACTTGATGCGCCCGCTCGGCCTTGTCGAGGTGTCGCGCACGGGTGTTGCCGCGATCGGTCGCGGGCCTGAAGGGATGTGAACCATGCTGGCGCGCGACTGGTATTACAACGAGCGGAACCGGATGGGGATCGAGCCCGCTGTGGCCTCGATCTACGACAACCATGACGATGCCGACCTGCGGGCGCGCGCCGCGTTGAAAATGCTTGGGGTACAGCGCGGCTGGCGCATCGCCGATATCGGTTGCGGCAACGGCGTGCTCGCCACCGAAGCAGCCCTGATGGGCGCGGAGGTCGACGCCATCGACATTTCGCCTGCGATGCTGGCGCTCGCCGAGATCTACGCCCGCGACCGCAAGGCGCCGGTGCGCACCCAGTCGGCGGGCCTGCTCTCCTTCGCCTACCGCCCGGAATCCTACGACCTGATCGTCAGCGAGTTCACGCTGCATCATCTGCCGGATTTCTGGAAGGCGGTGGCGATGTCGCGGATCTATCGGGCGCTCAAGCCCGGTGCGAGCTTCTACTTGCGCGACATCGTCTACGCCTCGATGCCCGACGCGATCGAGCGCGACGTCGAGCAATGGGCCGACTTCCAGATCAAGAACCACGATTTTTCCCGCGAGGGCGTGGTGACGCATATGCGCGACGAATATTCCACCTTCGGCTGGGTCATGGAGCGGATGCTGACCGACGTCGGCTTCACGCTGGTCTCGGCCGACTACCACGCGCCGATGCACGGAACCTATCTGCTGCGAAAACCCAATTCTTCCACGTAAAGGCCGGCGAGCAAGGCTAGACCAGAACAACAAACAGGGCTGCACGACAGGGCAGAACCGGAAACAACAATGAAGCCGGCCGACATCCTCATCGCCGTCATGGTGGCGATCATCTGGGGGCTTGCCTTCGTGGCAAGCCGGATCGCGCTCGACGAGCTTTCGCCGGAGCTGATGACGGCGCTGCGCTTTACGATCGCCGCGGTGCCGTGCCTGTTCATCCGCAAACCGAAGGTCGCCTGGTCGCTGTTGATCGCGATCAGCTTCACGCTGTTTCTCGGGCAGTTCCTGTCCCAGGCCTACGGCATCGCCCATGGCGTGCCGGTGGGGCTGACCAGCGTCGTCGTGCAGAGCCAGGCGCTGTTCACCATCGGCTTCGCCGCGCTCGCGTTCGGTGAGCGGCCGACGCCGGTGCAGACGCTCGGCATCGTCATTGCCGCGATCGGCCTGCTGATGATCTGCGGCACGGTCGGCTACGATTTCAGCGTCAGTGCCTTCGCGGTGCTGATGATCTCGCCGCTGAGCTTTGCCATCGGCAATCTGCTGCTGCGCGGCGCCCGCGGCGTGCCGATGTTCGACCTGTTCGCCTGGCTGTGCCTCGCCTCGGCCGTGCCGCTGTTCGTGCTGGCGCTGATCGCCAACGGGTCGGCGCCGACCCTGACGTCCCTGACGCACATATCGCTCACATCCGCGCTCTGCATGCTGATGCTCGGCGGCATCTCCACCAGCATTGCCTACTGGCTGTGGGGCCGCCTCCTGCGCGACTATCCGGCGGCACAAGTGGTGCCGTTCGCGCTGCTGGTGCCATTCGTCGGCTCCGCCGCATCCAGCATCGTGTTCGGCGAACGGTTCGGACCGCTTCGCCTCGCCGGCATGCTGACCGTCATCGGCGGGATCGCCGTGATGGTGCTGGCGAAGCGTCCGCAAGTCCTGCCGAAGACCGCGTGAGGTGAACATGACCTATTCGCTGTTCTATGCCTTCCTCGTGTTCATGGTGGTGATGTATTTCACCCCCGGGCCGAACAACATCATGCTGTTGTCGTCCGGCCTCACTTACGGATTCCGCCGCACCATCCCGCACATCGTCGGCATCGTCCTCGGCTTTGCCTTCATGGTCGCCGCTGTCGGTCTCGGGCTCGGCACCGTGTTCCTGGCCTATCCGATCCTCCAGACCATCCTGAAATATGCCGGTGCGGCCTACCTGATCTATCTTGCCGCCGTGATCGCCATGTCCGGTCCCGCCAAGCCGGGCGGGGAAGACGGCCGCGGCCCGATGACCTTCTGGGGTGCGGCCATGTTCCAGTGGATCAACGCCAAGGGCTGGGTGATCGTGATCGGCACCATCACCGCCTACGCGGCGATTGCCCAGTTTCCCGTCAACATCGCGATCCAGACCCTGATCAGCCTGCTCGTCGGCACGGTCTCGACCGTGGTCTGGGCCCTGTTCGGCACCGCGTTGCGGCCCGTCCTGACCTCCGAGCGGCTGGTCCGCGCCTTCAATATCCTGATGGCGATCCTGCTGCTGGCCTCCCTCTACCCCGTTCTCGTGGATGCATGATGTCGCGGATTTCCATGCAGAAACGGGTTTCCCTCAGGGCTGAAAATGCTCTAGACAGCCCCCGAAATCCGCAAATTTCACCCTTCGGACACTGACCATCGGCCGATTTTCGGCCCTCAACGAGGAAACGACCATGCGTGTTTATTACGATCGCGACGCCGACCTGAACCTGATCAAGGGGAAGAAGGTCGCCATCGTCGGCTATGGCAGCCAGGGCCACGCCCATGCGCTCAACCTGAAGGACTCCGGCGTCAAGGAAGTCGCCATTGCGCTGCGCAAGGACTCGGGCTCGGTGAAGAAGGCGGAAGCCGCCGGCTTCAAGGTGATGGAAGTCGCCGAAGCCGCCAAATGGGCTGACCTCGTCATGATGCTGACCCCGGACGAACTCCAGGGCGACATCTATCGCGAGCACCTGCACGACAACATGAAGAAGGGCGCTGCCCTCGTGTTCGCGCACGGCCTCAACGTTCACTTCAACCTGCTCGACCCGCGCGCCGACCTCGACGTGCTGATGATCGCGCCGAAGGGCCCCGGCCACACCGTGCGTTCCGAGTATCAGCGCGGCGGCGGCGTGCCCTGCCTGATCGCGATCGCCAAGGATGTCTCGGGCAATGCCCATGACCTCGGCCTGTCCTATGCTTCGGCCGTCGGTGGCGGCCGCGCCGGCATCATCGAGACCACCTTCAAGGAAGAGTGCGAGACCGACCTGTTCGGCGAGCAGGTCGTGCTCTGCGGCGGCCTGGTCGAGCTGATCAAGGGCGGCTACGAGACCCTGGTCGAAGCCGGCTACGCCCCGGAGATGGCCTATTTCGAGTGCCTGCACGAAGTGAAGCTGATCGTCGACCTGATCTATGAAGGCGGCATCGCCAACATGAACTACTCGATCTCCAACACCGCGGAGTACGGCGAGTACGTCACCGGCCCGCGCATCGTCACCGCCGAGACCAAGGCCGAGATGAAGCGCGTTCTCGCCGACATCCAGGGCGGCAAGTTCGCCCGCGACTGGATGCTCGAGAACAAGGTCAACCAGACCTCGTTCAAGGCGACCCGTGCCAAGCTCGCTGCGCATCCGATCGAGGAAGTCGGCGCCAAGCTGCGCGACATGATGCCCTGGATCAAGAAGGGCGCGCTGGTCGACAAGTCGAAGAACTAAGTCGCGTTCCCCGGACGCAGCGCAGCGCGTGAGCGGTGCGCTGCTGATCCGGGGTCCACGGCGGCTTCTGGGTCCCGGCTCTGCGCTCCGCTTGTCCGGGACACGACAGCGAAACACAAGCTTCGCCCGTCAAACCAAATCTTAAACCTTCGCGGCTAGATTGGAGCGAGATCGCAGACAGCGGTCTCGCTCTTTTCATCTCGCCGGAAGCATTGCTGCTTCATTCAAATTCTTCGCGAGCTGATGTGTCTCCTGAGCTCGAAGAACTGACACTTAAACCACATTCTTGATCCGGCGTCGTTTCTCAGATTTTCCTGCGCGCCGTCGAACCCCAAAACATCAACGTCGTCAGAGTCAAAGATTCGGCTCTTCATCCGTGGTCTCATCGTGCGGTCCGTCTCACCTCACGAGTTCGCGTGCCCGTTCATCCTAAGAACCGACATCTGCCGCGGCTTCTTGCGTTGCGTCGCGTGCGCGGAAAATGCTGTTGCTGCGTGGCCTGAGAACTGCCGTCCATTGCGCTGGCACATCCTTCTCCTACATGATCCCCGGAACTATCGGGGGGAAGGACCATGCGATCTGTCGTCGTCACCGGCGCGTCCACGGGCATTGGCTGGGCCGTTGCAAAATATCTGGTCGGGCGTGGCTATCGCGTCTTCGGCAGTGTTCGCAAACAGGCCGATGCCGACCGGCTGAAGGGTGAATTCGGCGCAAACTTCACGCCGCTCATGTTCGACGTCACCGACGAGGCCGCAGTCCTTGCTGCGGCGCGAAGCGTTCGCGAGATGTTGGGCGGGGAGACGCTCCATGGGCTCGTCAACAATGCCGGCATCGCGGTCGCCGGCCCCGTGCTCGAATTGTCGGCCGACGATTTCCGCCGCCAGATGGACATCAACGTCATCGGCCCCGTGATCGCGACGCAGGCGTTCGGGCCGCTGCTCGGCGCCGACCCCTCGCTGAAGGGTCCGAAGGGGCGGATCGTGATGATCAGCTCGGTCGCGGGCAAGAACGGCAACCCGCTGTCGGCGCCGTACTGCACCTCCAAGCATGCGGTCGAGGGGCTGTCGGAGAGCCTGCGCCGCGAGCTGATGCTGTTCGGCATCGACGTCATCATCGTCGCCCCCGGTGCGGTGAAGACGCCGATCTGGAGCAAGGCCGAGGAGATCGACCTCTCCGTCTACCAGAACTCGCCCTATCTGCCGGCGCTCAACAAGGTCATGGCGTTCATGATGGAGCTCGGCGCCAAGGGCTTGCCGGCCGAGCGCATCGCCGAAATCGTGTTCGAGGCGCTGACCGCGGCAAGCCCCAAGGTGCGCTACCAGATCACGCCGGATCCGCTGCGCCATCTGATCGGCTCCGTGCTGCCGAAGCGGACGGTCGACCGCATCATCGCCAAGCGCCTCGGGTTGTTGCCGCAGGGCTGACCGTCGTTCAGCGCGCCTCGGCCGTCCGTCCACGCGGATGGTCGGCCATGGCGATCAGCCGCAGCGCCATCACGACCAACAGCGGCAGGAGGAAGGCGGCATAAAGCGGCATCGCGGGCACGCGCTTGCCGAACGACACCATGAACTGGAACCAGAGGTAATAGCCGCCGACGAGGTGCAGCGCGCGAAAGGCGCGCGGCCCGATCAGCGCGGCGGTGCGGTCGAACGAGGTCGCGCTCATGGCGATGATCATGGCATAGCCGATGCCGCCGAAGATGTAGGAGGCGGGCGAGGTGGCCTCGGCGAAACCGGCCGGGTCCATCTTGGCGAAGGCGACGATCGCGATGGCGTGGATCGCGTGGGAGGCCGCAAAGCTGAGGCCGAGATAGCGGCGGTTGCGCCGCTGCCAGCGCGTCCAGGCGTTGGGCCACAGCCGCGCCAGTGCCGCTGCGCCGAAGGCGAGGCAGAACAGCAGCAGCGAGCTTCGTGCCGTGAAGCGGATCACCATCCGCACGCCCTCGACCTCGAACTGTCGCATCGAGGCGATCCAGAGGCTGAGCGCGACCAGGATAAAGGTGAGCACGGCCAGCAGCCGCCAGCCCTCGAACCAGCTTTGACGTGACGACATGGCAATCCCCTTCGCTATGTAATCATCGATTACATTTCGTCGGCCTCGAGCGGTCAACGGTGTAATCGCTGCTTACATTCACGTTCGGGTGATGCTAGGGATTGCCATGCCCGCCCGACAGCCGTCCAAGCCGCGCGCCCGCCGTCACACCTCCGACGCCCGGCCTTACCACCACGGCGACCTCCGCCGCGTGCTGATCGATGCTGCGCTGCAATTGGCCGAAGAGGGGGCCGAGGTGTCCGTGCGCGAGGCCGCGCGCCGCGCCGCGGTGTCGCCCGGCGCGCCGTTCCGGCACTTCCCCAACCGCGATGCCCTGATGGCGGCGGCGGCCCAGGAGGCGCAGCGGCGTTTTCGCGCGGAGATCGAGGTGGCGCTGGCGCAGGCCCCGGGGACCGATCCGCTCGGCCGCTTCCGCGCCTTCGGCCTTGCCTATCTGCGCTGGGCGATGCGCAACCCCGCGCATTTCGAGATCATCTCGACAGGGCGCTATTTCGCCCATGGCAGCTCCGCTGAGCTGACCCGCGACAATGCCGAGCTGATCGCCCTGACCGAGCAGATGCTGGCTGACGCGGCCGCGCAGGGGCTGCTGCGGCCGGCCGACCTCAAGCCCATCCAGATCGCCGGCCGCGCGCTGGTCTACGGTTTTGCCCGCATGAACCTCGATGGTCATTTTCCGCGCTGGGGTGTGGCGGAGACCGAGATCGAGCGGATGGCGGAAGCGGTGATCGACCTGTTCATCTCAGGCATTGCCAAGGGCTAGGAGCCCGGACGGAATCCTGTTTGTCCTGGATTTGGATTGGCAGGTGCCGCGCCTTGCGCATACACTCGCGCACATATTCGAATTCGATATTTTGACAGTATGTAAAGATGGATCGACGCACATTTGTTCTCGCCGCCGGCTCCATGCCGCTGTGGTTTTCGCCGGCTCTTGCACAAGCCTCTCGCCCCACGATCGGTTTGCTTGCCAGCGGCTCGCCGGAGACCTTCGCCACCGTGGTGACCGGTTTTCGCGAAGGTCTGGGTGCTTCCGGGCTGACAGAGGGGCGCAACGTGGCCATCGAGTATCGCTGGGCGCAGGGACAGTTCGATCGCCTGCCCTCGCTTGCCGCCGAGCTCGTCCAGCAGCAGGTCGGCGTCATCGTCACGATGGGCGGCAACGTCGCCGCGGTTGCGGCCAAGCGGGCGACGCCCGCCATCCCGATCGTGTTCCTGACCGCAGATGATCCGGTGTCCTCGGGGCTCGTGGAAAGCTTGAGCCGGCCTGGCGGCAACGCCACCGGCGTGACCTGGCTTGCCGCCGAACTCGGCGCAAAGAACCTGGAGCTGGTGAGCGAATTGTTGCCGAATGCCGCGACCATCGGTGTCCTCGTCAATCCCAACCGCCCGACCGCAGAGGCCCAGCTCGAAAGCGCCGGGAGCGCGGCCAAGGCCATCGGCAAGACCGTGCTCGCATTCAAGGCGGCCAACCGGGACGATATCGACAAGGTGTTCGCGGACGTCGGGCCGGCGCACGTCGATGCGCTGTTCGTCACGGTCGATCCGGTCTTCATCGTCAACCGCGTCCGGATCATCGAGGCCGTGGCAAGACTGCGGCTGCCGACGCTGTATTTTCAGCGCGAGTTCGTCGATCTGGGCGGCCTCCTGAGCTACGGCGCGAGCGCGCAGGACGCCTCGCGCCTCGTCGGAGGCTACGCGGCACGGATCGTGAAGGGTACCAGGCCGTCCGAACTTCCCGTTCAGCGTTCGACCAAGATCGAGACCATCGTCAATCTCAAAACGGCCAAAGCCCTCGGCATCACGGTTCCGCCGACCCTGCTCGCCCGTGCCGACGAAGTCCTCGACTAGACGGACGCCGCCGGCGCGGGCCCGGCAGACGCGGCGAAATGTCCTGGCTCATCCCTGGAGTGGATTGAAATGGCGGCCTACGTGATTTTCGACGTCGAGATCAGCGATCCCCAGCAGTACCAGAGCTTCATGCTGGGCGTGAAACCCGCGTTGGAGGCGGCGGGAGCGCGATATCTGGCACGCGGCGGGACCCACAAGGTCTACGAGGGAGATTGGAATCCCCGCAGGATCGTCCTGCTGGAATTCCCGTCGGTGGCGGCCTGGGAGGAATTCTATAACGGCGCCACGTATCAGGGCCTGAAATCCGTCCGGGACGCCTGCAGCTCCGCCCGGCTGGTCAGCGTGGAAGGGCTCTAGCCGGGCGCCGTTTCCTGGCGCGCACCGGCGCCCGGCTCGCCAGCCTACATCAAGCGAAGGTCGGATCACCGCACGCGTTGCCTGTCCTTGACTGTTCCGTTACAGTTTTATGACACGGTGCAGGCTTCCGGCTGCCCCGGACGCCCTAGCCGCCGTCAGGCTGGCCAGACGGCTAGGTATCATTGCGCCGGACCAGAGTTGCGTGTCGTCGATGGCGTCCGCGCCCAATCCAGGTCCTTCTGCCACGACCGCCGTGCTGGCGAGCGTCGCCGCGCTCGGCATCTGGCGGCTGCTCGCCGTTGCGGCGCCGCATCTGGCCGCGCTCGCGCTGATGTACGAGACCGAGACCGATTTCGGCTCGCGCCTGTCCTTCGCGCTCGCCTGGGGCATCCTCAACTTCTTCTGGATCACGCTGCTGCGGCGGCCGGCGCTGTCGGGGGCGCTGTCGCTGACCATGGTCGTGGTCTTGGTGCTGCTGTCGCGGCTCAAGCACGACGTCGTGCAGATGACGGTCAACTTCATCGACCTGATGATGATCGACCGCGACACCGTGGCGTTTCTGTTCACGATCTTCCCGAACCTGCGCTGGTCGGTGATCCTGGCCGGTCTCGTCACGCTGCCGCTGATGTATGCGCTGTGGTGGCTCGACCCGTTCCGCATCCGCCGCCTGCCGGCGCTGGCCTGCAAGCTCGCGTGTCTTGCCGCTCTCGTCGGCTATTCGCTCTATCATCCGGACGAGGCCTGGCGCGGCTATTACGACGACGGTTATCTCTCGAAGTTCTTCCGCTCGGGCGTGAGCTCGGTCTCCGACTTCGTCCAGTACGGCTTCATGGAGTCCGCGGCTTCGACCAACGAGCGACTCAACATGCCGCTGGTCGATGCCTGCCATCCCGCCGGCCGCCGGCCGAACATCATCATGATCCATGATGAATCGAGCTTCGACATCCGCGCGGCGCAGGGCATCAAGGTGCCGCCGCGCTATGGCGATCATTTCAAGTCCTGGGACGGCAGGCAGCGCACGTTCCTCGCCGAGAGCAATGGCGGGCCGAGCTGGTTCACCGAATACAACGTGCTTGCAGGGCTCTCCTCGCGCTCGTTCGGCCGCTTCGCTTATTTCGTGACGCGCATTGCCTCGAACCGGGTCGAGCGTGGCCTGCCGCTGGCGCTGCGCCGCTGCGGTTACGACACGCTATCGCTCTATCCCGCCTATGGCGGCTTCATGGGCGCGCGCAGCTTCCAGATGACGACCGGCATCGAGCGCTTCCTCGATTCCAAGGATCTCGGCGCCAAGGATGTCGAGCCCGACAGCTTCTTCTACGACAAGGCGCTGCAACTGATGGGCCAGCAGCCGCCGAACAAGCCGCTGTTCACCTTCATCTATCTCGGCGCCAATCACTTCCCCTGGGAGACGCGCTTCCGTCCCGACCTGCTGCCGAACTGGCGCGCGCCGGGCAATGTGCCGTCCATCGACGAATATCTGCGCCGGCAGGCGATGAGCGCCGAGCAGTACAAGGCGTTCGTCGCGGGGCTGAAGAAGAGCTTTCCGAACGAGCCCTTCCTGATCGTGCGCTACGGCGATCACCAGCCGGAATTCGCGCCGAACCTGTTGGAGCCTGGGCTCGACGAGGGCGCCATCGGCAAGAAGCTCGATGCCTACGACCCGCGCCTCTACGCGACCTATTACGCGATCGACGCCGTCAATTTCGAGCCGGTGAAGAGCGAGGCCGTGATGGACACGATCGACGGCCCCTATCTGCCGTTGGTGATCCAGGAAGCCGCCGGCATCCCGCTCGACCCGTCCTTTGCCGAGCAGAAGCAGATCATGCTCCGCTGCAAGGGGATGTTCTACGGCTGCAAGGATGGCGCGGAGGCGCGGCGGCTGAACCGGCTGCTGATCAATGCGGGGATCATCCGGGGGCTGTAGCCTCCATCGCGGCCATTCATTCGCCACCGCGGCCGTGGATATTTCGGCCTTGGCGTCGTCGTCCGATCGAGGGACGCGATGACGGACGATGCCGGCTAATGGGGGCCCGAACAACCGTCAACCCAAAGGAGACGTCATTGGCCATTTCCGTGAAACAGATGCTCGAGGCCGCCAACGCGGCCGTGCCGAAGATCTCGCCCGCCCAGGCCAAGGAGATGATCGGGAAGGGCGCGCTCGTGCTCGACGTGCGCGATGCACCGGAAGTCGAGAAGAGCGGAAAAATCCCGGGCGCGCTGAATATCTCCCGCGGCATGCTGGAGTTCCGGGCCGACCCGGATTCGCCCTATCACGACAAGACCCTCGCCAGGGACAAGACCGTGATCCTCTATTGCGCGTCCGGCGGCCGTTCTGCGCTCGCCGGCAAGCTGCTTCAGGACATGGGCTACGGCCATGTCTACAATGTCGGCGGCTTCAAGGACTGGGTCGATGCCGGAGGCGCGACCGAGAAGACGTAGCAAGGGCGGCGGATGGGGGAAGGCCTAGCGCTGGCCCACTTTCCCCCACAGCCACTTCGCCACGGCATCCGGTGACGAATTTGCGTCGTTACCGCTGGCGCGCAAATTCGCCTCGCGCATGGTGGCGATGTCGATCTTGCCGAGCAGCGGTTGCAACGCCGACTTGAGCCGCTCGTCGCCGGCGCGCTTCGGCGCCAGCAGCAGGATGGCGTCGTAGGGCGGGATCGCGTGCTTGGGATCGTCGAGCGTGACGAGATCGTATTTCGCTATCAGGCCGTCGCTGGTGTAGCCGGCGATGACGTCGACCTCACCGCTGGCGACCGCCGCATACATGAAATCCGGCTGCATCTGGCGCTGGGCACGGAATTGCAGCCCATAGGCCTTCTGCAGCGCCGCCCATTCGGGGCGTGAGAAGAATTCGTAGTCGCCGGCAATCGAGAGCGTCGATGCATGCGCGGCGAGATCGGCGATGCTGCGGATGCCGAGTGCTTCCGCGCGCTTCTTCGGGATCACCAGCGCATAGGCATTCTCGAAGCCGAGCTCGCCGAGCAGGGTGATGTTGTCCCTGGCGAGCGCCGTCTTCAGCTCTGCCAACAGTTCCGCGCGCGGCTTGATGTCGGTCCGATGCAGCTGGTTGGCCCAGAGCGTGCCGGAATAATCGACATAGAGATCGATGTCGCCGGCCTTCAGCGCCTCGAAGATCACGCTGGAGCCGAGACCGGACCGCGCCGTGGCCGAGAGGCCCGCCGCCTGCAGGCGGTCCCTCATCAACGCCGACAGCACATATTGCTCGGCAAACGTCTTGGCGCCGACCACATAGCCTGACGACGAGCGCGCCATGGTCGGCACCAGCGTGGCCGCCACCAGCGCTGCGATCCCGACGCCGCCGAGCGCCGTGCGCAAGCGGCTGCGGTGGCGCAGGCCGCTCTCGATCAGGCCGAGCAACTGGTCGACGGCGAGCGCGAGCAGCGCCGAGGCAGCGCAGCCGAACAGCACGAACACCCAGTTCTGGGTCTGCAATCCCGCGAAGATGTAATTGCCGAGGCTGGTCTGCCCGATCGGGGTCGAGAGCGTCGCGGTGCCGATCACCCACACGGCAGCGGTGCGGATGCCGGCCATCATCACCGGCAGCGCCAGCGGCAGCTCGACCATCACAAGCGACTGCCGCGGCGTCATGCCGACGCCCTTGGCGGCTTCGATCAGGGCGGGATCGATGCCGTTGAGACCGGTGATGCCGTTGCGCAGCACCGGCAGCATCGAATAGAGCGCCAGCGCCAGCATCGCCGGCAGGAAACCGAATGCGGAGAAGGAAACGCCGAACCACGCGAGCGTGACGGAGGCGGCCAGCAGCAGCAGCGGATAGAACAGCGCGAGCAGCGCCAGCCCGGGCACGGTCTGCACGATGCTGGCGAGCGCAAGCAATACAGCGCGCGGGACCGGCCGGTTGCGCGTCAGGATCGCCAGCGGCAGGCTGACGGCGAGGCCGATCGCGAGCGCGGCGAGGCTCACCCGCACATGGTTGCCGAGATAATCGGGCAGATGCGACAGCGCCTCGCCCCAGCGCGGATCGGAGAGCAGGCTCATGCCGCACCGCTCGCGGGCAGCAGTGCGTTCAATCGCTCGACCTGGCGCCGCGGCGTGCGCAGCAGCTCCAGCACATAGGCCTCGCTGCTGTTCGACAGCTCCGCGGGCGTTCCCTGGGCGAGCAGCCGTCCGCCGCGCATCACCGCGATACGGTCGGCGAGCAGGATCGCCTCGGTCATGTCATGCGTGATCATCACGGTGGTCAGGCCGAGCTTCCGGTGAAGCGAGTGGTAATCGTCGCCGAGCGCATCGCGGGTGAGGGGATCGAGCGCGCCGAACGGCTCGTCCATCAGCACGATGCGGGGTCTTGCCGCAAGCGCCCGCGCCACGCCGACGCGCTGGCGCTGACCGCCCGAGAGGGCCTCCGGAAGCCGGTCGCGGTGCGCGGTGCGGTCGAGCTGGACCAGCTCCAGCAGTTCGTCGACGCGCATTGCGATCGCGTTGGCCGGCTCGCCCAGCAGTCTCGGCGTGATCCCGATATTGTCGGCGACGCTCAGATGCGGGAACAGGCCGCCGCTCTGGAAGACGTAGCCGATCCGGCGCCGCAGCGCGACCGGATCGACGTCCTGCACGTTTTCGCCCTCCACCGTGATGGTGCCGGCATCGGCCTCGATCAGCCGGTTGGCAAGCCGCAGCAGCGTCGTCTTACCCGAACCGGAGCCGCCGACGATGGCCAGAAACTCGCCCTCGGCGACGTCGAGCGATACGTGGTCTACAGCCTTGAGGGAGCCGAAGCTCCTGGTGACCTTTTGGTAGCTGATCGCCGGCTTGGAGGGCATCGCAGGTGGGCTCGCTCTTCTCTTACCCTCCCCTGGAGGGGGAGGGTCGATTGCGCGTAGCGCGAGCGGGGTGGGGTGATCTCTCCACTCGGGCACTGTTGGATGGGGAGAGACCGTCACCCCACCCCGTCTCACATTTCGCTACGCTTCATGCGCACCGACCCTCCCCCTCCAGGGGAGGGTGAAGGGGATGACTGCCCCCATGCGTAGCACGCTTGGCGGCTTGATTGAACTTGGCGGCGCGAGAGGCTAAGGCATCGAGCAGAGTTCGGAGGAAACACATGACAACGCCCACGGCAGTGGCGCTGGAAGATGCCAAGGTTGCGTTCCGCCTCGGAGACGGCCGGGTCTATACGGCGGTGGAGAAGGCGCATCTTGCGGTCGCGCAGGGCGAGTTCGTGGCCATTGTCGGTCCGACCGGCTGCGGGAAATCGACGCTGCTGAACGTCGCGGCCGGGCTGCTCAAGCCCGCCGCCGGCAGCGTCAGGATCTTCGACCAGCCGCTCGCGGGGCTGAACCGGGATGCCGGCTATTTGTTCCAGGCCGACGCGCTCTTTCCCTGGAAGACCGCGCTCGACAACGTCGCGATCGGGCTCGAGATCAAGGGCACGCCTCGCGCCGAGGCGCTGCCGCGGGCGCAGAAATGGCTGACTTCCGTGGGCCTCGGCGCCTTCGCGGGGCGCTATCCGCACATGCTCTCCGGCGGCCAGCGCAAGCGCGTCGCCCTGGCGCAGGTGCTGATCCGCGACCCCAAAATCCTGCTCATGGACGAGCCGTTCGGGCCGCTCGATGCGCAGACGCGCCAGGTGATGGGCAACCTCCTGCTCGACTTGTGGAGCGCCGACCGCAAGGCGGTGCTGTTCGTCACCCATGATCTCGAAGAGGCGATCGCGCTCGCCGACCGCGTCGTGATCATGTCGGCCGGGCCGTCCTCGCGCATCATCGGCGACTGGAAGGTGACGCTGCCGCGGCCGCGCGACATCTTCGAGGTGCGGCTCGACAAGGAGTTCCACGCGCTTCACCGCGAGATCTGGAGCGTGCTGAAGGACGAGGTGATGAAGGGCTACGCGCAATCCACCCACGCGGCGGAGGCGGTGTGATGTCGCGCCCGACGCTGTTTGCGCTGCAAGTGCTGGTCGCTGTGGTCTGCATCGTGCTGTGGCAGGTGCTGTCGACCGTCCCCGTGTTCGGCAAGATCCTGCTGCCGCCGTTCTTCTTCTCCAATCCGCTCGACGTGTTCAGCCAGATCGTGAAGTGGTTCGCCTCCGGCGTGATCTGGAAGCATCTCGGCATCACGCTGGCGGAATCGATCCTCGCCTTCGTGATCGGATCGCTCGGCGGCGTGCTGGTCGGCTTCTGGTTCGCACGCCAGCCGATCGTTGCCGCGGTGTTCGACCCCTACGTGAAGATGGTCAACGCGCTGCCGCGCGTGGTGCTGGCGCCGATCTTCGCGCTGTGGCTCGGCCTCGGCATCTGGTCCAAGGTCGCGCTCGGCGTGACGTTGGTGTTCTTCATCGTCTTCTTCAACGTCTATCAGGGCGTGAAGGAAGTCAGCCGCACCGTGCTCGACAACGGCCGCATGCTCGGCATGAGCGAGCGGCAGTTGATGCAGCACGTCTATTGGCCGTCGGCGCTGTCCTGGATGTTCTCCTCGCTGCACACCTCGGTCGGCTTCGCCGTGGTCGGCGCGGTCGTCGGCGAGTATCTGGGATCGGCCGCGGGCCTCGGCTATCTGATCCAGCAGGCCGAGGGCGTGTTCGACGTTGCCGGCGTGTTCGCCGGCATGTTCGTGCTGTCGGCCTTCGTCATCCTGATCGACTACGGGGTGACGCTGGTCGAGCGGCGCCTGCTGGTCTGGCGGCCGACCGCGTCGGACGGGCGCGGCTAAGGCGCCCGTTTGCCTGCTGACATTTATGTGATGGACGGGCCGGAATAGAACGCGCGCCCGTGCGTCATACCCCCATGCAACCACCCGCATGGGAGTTCGAAATGCACCAATCACGGTTTCGTAGCGTCGCTGCGGCGGGCGCATGCAGATGGCCAAGACTTCGCCTCGTAAGGTCTGGCTTCGGCACGGCGCTCGTCGGCGCGCGTATTCTCGTGGCATTTGCGCTTCCCTCGCTCGTGCTCGCGCATGAATCCCACCCGGTAAGTCCGCCGGCTGCGACGAGTGCCGAGGAACGTGCGTTCCTGGAAGAAAACGATGCCGCGATGACGAAGATGATGAACGACATGGCGGCCAAGCCGACCGGCGACGTCGATCGCGATTTCGCCGCGATGATGATTCCGCATCATCAGGGCGCAATCGATATGGCGATCATCGAATTGCGCTACGGCAAGAACGAGCAGTTGCGGCGCATCGCCCAGGAAATCATCGTCGACCAGATGCAGGAGATCGCAGCCATGAAGCTCGCGATCGGCGAACCGGCGACGGACACGACGCCTGCCCCGACTCAGCCAGTGCCACCCGTTCCCCTCGCAAATGTTCATCGCCATTCTGGCATGCAGATGGACATGTCCGCCGGAACGAAGAAGTAGGAACCTCAAGATGAAGACGCCGCGAAACAACATCATGAAGAGCATTTTTCTGGCGGCTACGATGCTTGCCACCGGTTCCGCCGCATGGGCGGGGCAGGCGCCTGGTGCATTGTCCGCGCCCGATATTCAGGTTAGCCATCACGACCGCGTCTACGCGGCGGAGCAGTTCTCGAACACGGTTTCGGTCACCGATCCCGTCGACAACAAGCTGCTCGGTGTGATCCGGCTGGGCGACCCGCAGCCCGGCAATTTCAGCCCGCTCTACAAGGGGCAGGTTCTCGTGCATGGCATGGGGTTCTCGCCCGATCACAGGACGCTCGCCGTGGTGTCGATCGGCTCCAATTCGGTGACGTTCATCGACACTGCGACCAACGCGGTCAAGCATACGACCTATGTCGGGCGGTCGCCGCACGAGGCGTTCTTCACGCCTGACGGCAAGGAGGTCTGGGTCACCGTTCGCGGCGAGAACTATATCTCGGTGATCGATGCAAAGAGTTTTACGGAGAAGACCCGTATCATCACCCCGAACGGGCCGGGCATGCAGATCTTCTCGCCTGACGGCAAATACGGCTACATCTGCTCGTCCTTCAATCCCGAGACCGACGTCGTCGACGTCGCTGAGCACAAGATCATTGCCAAGGTGAAGCAGGAGAGCCCGTTCTGCCCGAACATCGCGGCGACACCGGATGGAAATCAGGTCTGGTTCACGCTGAAGGATACCGGCCGCACACAGGTGTTCAACGCCAGGCCGCCATTCAACCCGATCAAGACGATCGACACCGGTCCGATCACAAATCACGTCAACTTCGCGCATACCGCCAAGGGGACTTTTGCCTATGTGACGATCGGCGGCTTGAACGAGGTCAAGGTGTTCCGCACCGACGATTTCTCGCAGGTCGCGACGATCCCGGTCGGCAACCTGCCGCACGGCGTCTGGCCGTCCGGCGACGGCACGCGGATCTATGTCGGGCTCGAGAATGCCGATGCCCTCGCGGCGATCGATACCGCGACCAACAGCGTGGTGGCGAATGTCCCGATCGGCCAGGCACCGCAGGCGATCGCCTATGTTCCAAACGCCGCGCCAAACCCGGATGACCGCCAGAATCTGCAGGCGCTGGGTGTGGCCGGCCAGGTCGCTCATCTGTCGCTTGGTTCAAGGGACGCGTCAACGGACGCCAAGGCGCCGACCAGCGTCTCGCTGTTCGATCAGGGCCTGATCCAGATCTTGCAGGCTTCGGTGACGGGACTTCAGCCCAAGCAGAAATATACGCTGGCGCTCGCGGAGCGCAGCGATGGTGGCGGATCGCTGCAGCCGCTGGCAGCCTTCATGACCAATCCGGCCGGATCGGCCATTGTCAACGTGGCGGGGCCGATCCGGCAGATTGTCGTCGACCAGTCTGCTGCGGCCGGAAAGCGCTATCTGGTGATCGTATCCGGGGACGCGGCCGGGCCGGGCGAGGCAGTCCAGATCGAGACGCGATGACGCGACGTCGAGCAGCAATAGCGGGCAGGCGGAGCGCGCCATGAAGGACATGCTGGTTCAGGTCGAACCGCTGATCCCCGCGCTCCGTCGCTATGCGCGCGCCCTCGTGCGCGATCGTTCGGCGGCTGACGATCTGGTCCAGGATTGCCTGGAGCGTGCCGTCAGCCGCTGGCATCAACGTCGCGACGGCAGCGTGCGAGCCTGGCTGTTCACCATCCTCCACAATCTGGCGGTCACGCAATTCCGGCAGACAACGGCGCGGGGCAGGCACATGCGGATCGACGATGCAGGCGAGCAGGAACTCGTCAGCGCTGCCGCGCAGGAGCACAGGGTGATCTATCAGGACGTCCTGAACAAGCTCGCGAAGCTGCCGGAGGAGCAGCGGGCCGTGTTGCTGCTCGTTGCAGTCGAGGATCTTTCCTATGCCGATGCCGCGGCCGTACTGAACATCCCGGTCGGAACCGTGATGTCGCGCCTGTCGCGTGCGCGAGAACGGCTTTTGCAGGAGATGGACGGCGTTGCACCGGAGAACGTTGTGGCATTGCGGAGCATGAAATGAGCCGGCGGCCGATCGCGGAAGATGATCTCCACGCGTATGTGGACCAGGCGCTGGAGCCCGAGCGCCGTGCCGAGGTCGCATCCTATCTGGCCGATCACGTGGATGTCGCGGAGCGCGTCGCGGCTTTCGCCGCCCAGCGCGAGCAGTTGCGTGACGCGCTGGCCTCCATCACCGACGAACCATTGCCGGCCGCGCTGAACTTGTCACGCATCATCGAGAGCCGGAAGCGGCGCCCGTCAAGAGTGTGGGCGGCGATCGCGGCGCTGTTGCTCCTCGGTCTCGGCGGCCTCGGCGGCTGGACCATGCGCAGCCTGTTGCCGGATCGTTCGAGCGGACTGTCTGCGTTGGCGCAGGAAGCGGCTTACTCCTATGGCGTCTATGCGCCGGATCGCGTGCGGCCGGTGGAGATACGGGCGTCCGACAGTGCCGAGCTGACGCAATGGGTGTCCAACCGGCTAAAGCAGCCGGTCAAGGTGCCTGATCTCGCCGTGTCAGGCTATCGGCTGATGGGAGGACGTCTCATTGCAACGTCGCATGGTCCGGCCGCGATGTTCATGTACGACGACGATCATGGCAACCGCCTCGTCGTGCTGACGCGTCCGATGAGCAACCCGGATCAGGCGACACCGATGCTGCCGCAATCGACCGGCGATGTCGCGGGCTTCGCCTGGGCGGATCGAGGCATGGGCTACACGCTGGTCGGCCAGCTTCCCGCGGACACGCTCAAGCCGATCGCGAACGAGATCCGGAAGCAGGCCGGTCCCATCTAGCCCGAGACGCGGGCCCGCGCCTCGGCGCGGGCCCGGACGGTCAATCCAGCAGCTTGACGTCGTCCGGCGCCTGCGGCGGGGTCTTGATCGCGATCGCCTTGACCTGCCCGCTGATCGGCTTGGTGCCGCCATGCGGCGTGCCCTTCGGGATGATGACGAGGTCACCCGGCTTCACGGTCACTTCCTTGTCGCCAAGCCAGATCGTCCCGGTCCCGTCCAGGATGTACTGGATCTCGTTGGTGTTGGGATGCAGGTGCTTCGGCACGTTGCCGACCTGGATCGACACGGTGGCGCCGTCCGCGGTCATGAACGTCTTGGATCGGAAGCCGACCTTGTTGGCGGCGCCCAGCGCGTCGCCCTCCATCTCGCCGGTGTGGATGATCTGCGCGGTGACGTTCTCGGCGGCCAGCGCCGGCCGGAGCAGCTGGTTGGCGCCGCATCCGGCGGCAAAGGCGGCGGCAATCGAAAGCCCGGCAACAAGGCGGTTCATGGTTGATTCTCCCCATCTGGAATTGTTCTTGTCCGGGCATGCTATTGCGCCAAAAGGCTGATGGCCAGCCCACTTAGGCAGCGCTTCTCAAGCCAGTCCCGCTGCTCTATGGTGCCGCCGGCCGAACGGAGGAAACCAATGAAGAACACGATTGCCAGGCTCGCCGGCGCGCTGCTCGCGCTGACGCTCACCACGGGTTTTGCCGCGGCGCAAAGCAAGGTCACCATCGCGGTTGGGGGCGGCTCCTGCCTGTGCTATCTGCCGACGGTGCTGGCCAAGCAGCTCGGCGAATACGAGAAGGCCGGTCTGAATGTCGAGCTGGTCGACCTCAAGGGCGGCTCGGACGCGCTCAAGGCCGTGCTCGGCGGCAGCGCCGACGTCGTCTCCGGCTATTTCGATCATTGCGTCAACCTCGCTGCCAAGAAGCAGGAGCTGCAGGCGTTCGTGGTCTATGACCGCTATCCCGGCCTCGTGCTGGTGGTCGCGCCCTCGCGCACCAACGACATCAAGTCGGTCAAGGACCTCGCCGGCAAGAAGGTCGGCGTCAGCGCCCCCGGCTCGTCCACGGACTTCTTCCTGAAGTACATGCTCAAGAAGAACGGGCTCGACCCCACCAGCGCCGCCGTGATCGGCGTCGGCCTCGGCGCCACCGCGGTCGCCGCGATGGAGCAGGGGCAGATCGATGCGGCCGTGATGCTCGATCCGTCCGTCACCGTGCTTCAGGGCAGCCACAAGGATCTGCGCATCCTCAGCGACACTCGCACGCAGAAGGACACGCTCGAGACCTTCGGCGGCGAATATCCGGGCGGCGCGCTGTACTCGACGGTGGCCTGGGTCAACGGCCACCAGAAGGAGACGCAGGCGCTCACCAATGCGATCCTGGCCACGCTCGCCTGGATCCATTCGCATACGCCTGAAGAGGTCATGGCGAAGATGCCGGAAGAGGTGGTCGGCAAGAACAAGGACCTCTATCTCGCCGCGCTGAAGAACACGATTCCCATGTTCTCCGAGACCGGCAAGATGGACCCGAAGGGCGCCGACGCCGTGCTCGCGGTGTTCAGCGTCGGTTCGCCCGAGGTCGCCAACGCCAAGATCGACGTCAGCAAGACCTTCACCAACAAGTACGTCGACCAGGCCAAGAAGACCACGGGGAGCGCCAAATAGCTGACGCGAAGGCGTGGTAACCAGGCGTCATGACGTCACCGCTCATTCATCGCGTCACGACGCTTGATCTTGCCGTGCGGCCGGTCGTGTGGCCGTTCGCGGAGGAGCGGCGCGCCGAGATCACGGCGCATTTCGCCGAGAAGCAGCGCGAGCGGCCGAAGCTCTGGAACGGCCGCGTCCTGCTCGGGCGCGACGCGGTGTTCACCGGCGGCCATCTCTCCGCAACCTATTTCGAGACCGATTTCGCGAGCTTTCTCGCCTGGCGCGACTGGGGCTTTCCCGACAAGGCTGTCTTCAACGGCTTTGGCATGGGCGCGCTGCTTACCTCCGACGGCGCCTTCATCATGGGCGAGATGGCGGCCCATACCGCCAACGAGGGCCGCATCTATTTCCCCTCTGGCACGCCCGATCTCGACGACGTCGTCGACGGCGCGCTCGACATTGCCGGCAGCGTCGTCCGCGAACTCGGCGAGGAGACCGGGCTGACGGAAGCCGACTACCGGATCGAGCCGGGCTGGCATTGCGTCGTCACCGGCCCTACGCTTGCAATGCTGCAGGTCATCAACCTGGATATGCCGGGCGACGTGGCCCGTGCCCGGATCGAAGCCAATCTCGCACGCGAGATCGAGCCGGAGCTGTCGGCCATCCATATCGTGCGCGGGTTGAGTGATCTCACGCCGGCCATGCCGCGATTTGTCACGGCCTTCGTCGAGCAGCAGTTCGCCTCGCGCTGATGCGCAAGGCTTGACATCGCCGCCCGCAGCCCATGTGATGGGCGAAAAAGCAAAAGCAAGAAGACTGCAATGCACAATCGTCCAGGGAGGTTTAGATGCGCCTGCGCATGGCTGCCCGCTTGGTACATGGGCTGTTGATCGCGATGTCAGCGACGGGCTTGGCGGCTTCGGCCGAGGCCCAAGAGAAGAAGATCAAGATCGGCGTCGTTTTCGATTTGACCGGGCCACTCGCGGGCGGCGGCTCCGAGCTGAACTATGTCGGCACGAAGATCATCCTCGACCATTTCGCCAAGTCCGGCGTCGAGGGCTACAAGATCGAGGCGGTCTACGCCGACGCGCAGAGCAAGCCCGACATCGCCATCAACGAATCCGTCCGCCTGCTCGAGCAGGAGAAGGTGGACATGGTGCTCGGCTTCTTCTCCTCCGCGCAATGCGTGCCGGTCGCCTCGCGCGTCGAGCAGCTCAAGAAGTTCATGTGGATGACGACCTGCATCTCGTCGGCCGTGTTCAACGAGAAGGGCTACAAATACGTCTTCCGCCCGCAGGCCAGCGGCGACCAGTTCGGCATGATGACGATGGACTTCATCGCGCAGAACGCCAAGGCGAAGCTCGGCAAGGAGCCAAGCGAGCTGCGCGTCGCCATCATCCACGAGGACGGCGCCTATGGCGTCGACGTCTCCAAGGGCAACGAGGCGGGCGCGAAGAAGGCCGGCTTCAACGTCGTGCTCAAGGAAGGCTATTCGGCGACCGCGCCGGATCTCTCCGCGCTGGTGACCAAGCTGAAGCGTGCCAAGCCGGACGTCATCTTCCACACCGGCTACAACCCCGACATCACGCTCCTGCTGCGGCAGGCCCGCGAGCAGGGGCTGAAATTCGGCGCGCTGATGGGACATGGCGCCGGCTACGGCGTCTATGAGAAGCTGAAGGAGGGCATGGGCGCGGACGCGACCTACATCTTCAACACCGATCCGATCTCCATCTGGCTCTCCAACCAGAAGACCATGGATCCGAAGCTTCCGCCCGTCATCAAGATGGTCGGCGAGGAGTTCGACAAGATCAAGCCGGGCGTTGCCATCCGTTCGGCGCATGTCGGCATCGGCGCATCCAACACCTATGTGTTCATGAGCGACGTGCTGCCGCGCGCGATCAAGAAGTATGGCGGGGTCGATCCGGAGGCGCTGCGCAAGGCGGCGCTCGACACCGACATTCCCGAGGGCGGCACCATGCTGGGCTTCGGCGTCAAGTTCTACGGCGAGGGCACGCCGATGGCGGGCCAGAACGAGCGCTCCTTCCCGGTCGTGATCCAGTATCTCGAAGACAAGTCCCATGTGGTGTGGCCCAAGAGTCAGGCGCAGCGCGAGGCCGTGCTGCCGCTGCCCAAGGGCACCACCTACAGCAACCAGTAGCGGAGCAGGCGGTGCTGGAAGTCAGCGGGCTGGTGAAGCGGTTCGGCGGCTTCACCGCCGTGAACAACGTGTCGTTCCGGGTCGACCAGGGCGAGATCCTCGGCCTGATCGGCCCCAACGGCTCGGGCAAGAGCACGATCTTCAACATGCTCTCGGGCACGCTGGCGCCGACATCCGGCTCGATCCTGTTCGGGGGGCATGAGATCGCGGGCCTTGCGCCGCACCGGATCATCAACAGCGGCATCGGCCGGACCTTCCAGATCCCGCGGCCGTTCCGCCGCCTGACCATTTTCGAGAACGTCGCGCTCGCCGGCTTCTACGGCCAGGGCCGCCACAGCCGCGTCAAGGCGGAGGAGGCGGCCGAGCGCGCACTGGCGATGGTCGGCCTGCCGACCGATCGCCACGCCAGCGTCGATGGCCTGGGCGCGGCGGGCCTGAAGAAGCTCGAGCTCGCCAAGGCCCTCGCCACCGCGCCAAAGCTGCTGCTCGCCGATGAAAGCCTCGGCGGCCTCGACGAGGCCGAGATGGACCAGGCCGCCGACATGCTGCGCAACATCCGCGACGAACTCGGCATCACCATCATCTGGGTCGAGCACATCATGGGTGTCCTGATGCGCGTCGTCGATCGCGTCATGGTGCTCGATCACGGCGAGAAGATCTCGGAAGGCCTGCCGAGCGCGGTTGCCGGCGATCCGCGCGTCATCGAGGTCTATCTCGGCACCGACGCCGAGACCACGCAGGCCGCGGCCGCCGAAGCGCGCCGCCGCGCGGGAGGCCAGTGATGCTCGAACTCCGCGGCGTCAACGCCGGTTATGGCACTTTCCAGGCGCTGTTCGACGTCAATCTCGATGTGAAGGCGGGCGAAGCCGTCGGCGTGATCGGGCCGAACGGCGCGGGCAAGACCACCCTGATGCGCGTCATCTCCGGCCTGATCCGGCCCACGCGCGGCTCGATCACGATGGAGGGCGTGGACGTCGTCGCGACGCCGGCGCACAAGATCGTGAGCCTCGGCATTGCGCATGTGCCGGAGAACCGGCGGCTGTTTCCGCAGCTCACGGTCGACGACAATCTCAAGATGGGTGCCTTCATGAAGGAGGCGCGCGGGCACTATGCCGAGCGGCTGGACGTCGTGTTCGACCTGTTCCCGCGGCTGAAGGAGCGCCGTCACCAGATGGCCGGCACCATGTCCGGCGGCGAGCAGCAGATGTGCGCGATCGGCCGCGCGATGATGTCCAATCCGAAGCTGCTGCTGCTGGACGAGCCGTCCGCAGGTCTCGCGCCGGTGGTGGTGCAGCAGGTATTCGAGCTGGTGAAGCGGATCCGCGCCAGCGGGCTGACCGTGCTGATCGTCGAGCAGAACGTGCAGCAAGTGCTGAAGGTGGTGGACCGCGCCTATCTGATCGAGGCGGGCACGATCCGCGCCTCCGGCACCTCGGCCGAGATGCTGGCGAGCGACACGGTCAAGGAAGCGTATCTCGGGGTGTGATGGGCATGCAGGCGTTCCTGGACATTTTCGACATCTACCTGCTGGAGGCCGTGATCAACGGCATCCTGCTCGGCGGCGTGCTGGCGCTGCTCGCGCTCGGGCTGAACCTGATCTTCGGCGTCATCGACGTGACCTGGATCTGCTACGCCGAGCTCGTCATGATCGGCATGTACGCCATGTACTTCATGGTGCAGTATTACGGCGTCAGCTATTTCGTCGCCGCGCCGCTCACGATCCTGCTGGTCGCGATCCTCGGCGCGCTCCTGCATTATCTCGTGATCGCGCCGCTGCTCACGGCGCCGCCGATCAACCAGCTGCTCGCGACCGGCGGCGTGCTGTTCGTGCTGCAGAGCTTCGCCACCGTCGCCTTCGGCATCGACTTCCGCAATCTCGGTATCCGCCTGCCGGTGCTCGCTTTCGGCGACATGAATTTCAGCTACGCACGACTGTTGTCGTTTTTGGCCGCGCTGGTCGGCATGGTCGCGGTGTACCTGTTCATGACGCGCACCTTCACCGGCACCGCGATCCGCGCCATCTCGCAGGATCGGCAGATCATGGCGCTGATGGGCGTCGACACCAAGCGGATCTATATCATCACGTCCGCCCTCGGCGGCGCGCTGGCCGGGCTCGCGGCGTGCCTCTTGGTGCTGCAATATGACGTGCACCCCTTCGTCGGCCTCTCGTTCGGGCCGATCACCTTCCTGATCTGCGTGCTCGGCGGCCTCGGCAATTTCATCGGCGGCTTCATCGCGGCGTTCGTCTTCGCCGAGATCATCTCGCTCGGCGGCCTGTTCTCCGACCTCGAATGGGGCTACGTGCTGGCCTTCGCCTTCTTCATCGTCATGATGTTCATCCGGCCCGCGGGCCTGCTTGCGAGGCGCCGATGAATGGGCAGGGACGTCTTGCGGCCTGGGGCATAGGATTGGCGGCGCTGGTCGCGCTGCCCTTCGTCTACCGCGACCCCTATCATCTGCACATCCTGGTGCTGATCCTGATCTGGTCGTTCGCCTATACGTCCTGGTCGATGATGGGGCGGTTCGGCCTGGTCTCGCTCGGACATGGCGGCTTCATGGGGATCGGCGCCTATGTGACTGCGCTCCTGTGGAATCACCTGGGGCTGTCGCCCTGGATCGGCATTCCCATCAGCATGGCCGCGGCCGGTGCGCTGGCGATGATCGTCGGCTATCCCTGCTTCCGCTTCCGCATCACCGGGCATTATTTCGTGCTGGTGACGCTGGCGCTGTCGGGCATCGTGCTCCAGGTCATCACCGCGACGCGAGACTATACCGGCGGCTCGCTCGGCTACACGCCGAACCGAGCGACCGGCAACAAGCTGCTGGCGCTGCAATTCGACGACAAGATCACCTGGTACCTGATCGCGCTCGGGGTCTGGCTATTCGGCATCGTGGTCTGGCACTGGGTCGACCGCAGCATGGCGCGCTATGCGCTGGAGGCGATCTCGGAGGACGAGGATGCTGCGGCTGCGGCCGGCGTCGACGTCACCGCCGAGAAGCTGAAGATCACCCTGCTCAGCGCGCTGATGACCGCGCTCGCGGGCGCGATCTACTGCCAGTACCAGATGTTCATCACGCCCGATACGGTCAGCGGCATCGCGGTGTCGCTGCAGATGGTGTTCGCGGCGATCGTCGGCGGCCTGTTCGTCTCGCTCGGGCCGACCGTGGGCGCCGTGATCACCATCCTGCTGGCGGAGACCCTGCGGATTGGCTTCGGCACCAAGGCGGTCGGCTGGGACAACCTCGTTTACGGCGTGCTGCTCGTGCTTTTCATCATATTCCTTCCCAAGGGCATCCTTGGTAGCTTGCTCGACCGACTGAAGCCGCAACGCAAGGTGCCCCGCGCTCATGAGCAAGAAGCCGTCCAAATCGCTCGCCCAGGAACTTGACCGCTACATCACGCCATTCCGCTATGATGGCTCGGGCAAGTTTCACCTCAAGGAGCACAAGACCGACGAGAAGGGCGACCTCGACAAGGAGAAGGCGCAGGCGCTTCTCGATGCCAACAAGAAGCGGCTGATCGAGTTCCAGGAGAAGCTCTACGCCCAGGACCGCTGGTCGCTGCTGATCGTGTTCCAGGCCATGGACGCCGGCGGCAAGGATTCCGCGATCAAGGCGATTTTCGAGGGCATCAATCCGCAGGGCTGCGAGGTCACGGCCTTCAAGGCGCCGAGCAGCAAGGAGCTCGACCACGACTTCCTCTGGCGCCACGCGATCGCGCTGCCCGAGCGCGGCCATATCGGCATCTTCAACCGGTCGCATTACGAGGAATGCCTGGTGACGCGGGTGCATCCGGAGATCCTCGCCAAGGAGAAGCTGCCGCAAAAGCTCGTCACCAAGAACATCTGGAAGGAGCGGTTCGAGGACATCTCCGCCTTCGAGCGCTACCTCTGCCGCAACGGCACCGTGGTGCTGAAATTCTTCCTCAACGTGTCCAGGGACGAGCAGCGCGAGCGCTTCCTCGACCGGCTGGAGGATCCGTCCAAGCAGTGGAAGTTCTCCATGGACGACATCAAGGAGCGCGCGCTGTGGCCGCGCTACCAGGCGGTCTATCAGGACATCGTACGGCACACGTCCACCTCGCACGCGCCGTGGTACGTCGTGCCCGCCGACCACAAATGGTTCGCCCGCGTCGTGATCGGATCGGTGATCAACGCGGCACTCGAAAAGCTCGACCTGCGCTTTCCCCGCGCCGACAAGGCTTCGCTCGAGGAGTTCAAGGCCGTGCGCAGGGCGCTCGAGCGCGAGGGCAACGGGAAGGGCAAGGGGAAAGGGAAGAGGTGAGGCGATGCTGAAGCCTGTTCTTGCGGCGATCGCGCTTGCCGCGCTCCTGACGAGCGCGCCGGCGCGCGCCCAGACCTACGATCCGCGGTCGCCGGTCTGCCTGCAGGTCTTCGGCGAGCTGGAGGGCGAGCGGATGGATTGCATCTTCCGGTCCTTCCCCGAGTGCCAGGCCGCCGCATCGGGGCGGCCCGCGACCTGCCTGATGAATCCCTATTTCGCGCAGGCGGCCGCACGTCCCCGGCCAAAAGTTCGAAAACAACCCCATGCACAGTAGACGGGAATAGCGATATCAAGGGCTTGCCGGGTAGACGCATGGTATTGCGGATTTTGCGAAATCTGGGTGACGCGTCGGGCAAAACAGGGCTATGGTGTCATCGTCGCGACAGGCCGGTAGCGTATGCAGAGCGTACCTGTCTCGCGTCGCCGCGATCTCTGATCTCGTAGGGTGGGCAAAGGCGCTCTTGCGCCGTGCCCGCCATCTCTCCGCGATCACGTTTTGCATGGTGGGCACGCCACGAGCCGCGCCTTGCGCGTCTCGTCGCTATGCCCACCCTACGAGTTCGGCTAGCGAGTTCAGCGCAAGAGATCAGTAGCCGCGGCCCCACCAGTAGCAGAAGCGTTCGATATTGGCGGGAAGGCTGGCTTCGTAATTCGCCCACTTCTCGTATTTCGGCAGCTTCACCTCCTTCATCGCGGTGTCGAAGCATTTGCCGGCGTCCGCCGCCTTCTTCACCTCGGCGGAGAGATCCTCCATGTAGGCGACGTCGTCCTCGACGTCCTTCTTGGTGCCGAGGCGGCCGCCGGCATAGGGATGGCCGGGGATCATGCGTTCCCAGTCGAGCGAGGCGAGCTTCTTCAGCGAGGCGATGTATTCGAGCGGCGAGGCGTTGTCCGGAATGTTGCGGAACTGCACCGACTCGATCGGTGCGAAGTCCACGACGAAGACGATCTTCTCCTTCGGCAGCCGCATCACCAGCGAATTGTCGGAATGGTTGCGGCCGACATAGTCCAGCTCCAGCGTGGTGCCGCCGAGCGTGATGTTCTTCTTGTCGTCCACCACCTGGTCCGGCATCACGACATCCGCGATCAGCGACTTCTGCTTCTTCAGCTCGAGCAGGCGTTCCTTGGTCCGCCGGTGGGCGATGAAGGTCGCGCCGAGATCCTTGAAGGGCTGGCCGCCGGCGATGTGGTCGTAGTGATGGTGGCTGTAGACGACGTATTTGATCGGCTTGTCGGTGACAGCCTTGATCGCGTCGATATAGGGCTTGGCCGGCCGCAGATAGGAGATCGGGTCGGTCGCGATCACGCCCTGCGGCGTCACCACGAACATCGATTGATGGCCGCCATAGCGGAAGATGTAGACGTTGTCGGTGCCGTCCACCTTCCTGGTCGAGGTCTGCGGCGGATTCTGCGCGGCGGCGGACCCGAGCCCGGCGATGAGTACGGCAAGCGTAGCGAGGCAAATTGATTTTTTCATTTGTTGCTTTCCGGCGAATGATCGGATTGTACGGAAGGCGGACGCCCTCGACACCAGAAACGCCGGCGGACGGCCAATATTCCGCCGGCGGTCGTGTTACTCGATAACTTCATCGGCCGCCGCCATGATCAAGGACGGCAATTCGATACCGATGGCCTTCGCGGTCTTGAGGTTGACGATGAGCTCGAACCGGGTCGGCTGCTCGACCGGGAGGTCGCCCGGGCGTGCGCCTTTCAGGATCTTGTCGATCAGCTCCGCAGCGCGGCGGTAATTGGCGGGCTGGCTGAAGCCATAGGCCATCAGGCCGCCCGCCCGGGCGTAGTCGGCGATACCGGTCATGGTGGGAAGACGCAATCGCCGCGCCTCTGCGACGACCGCCTCGCGGATGCTGGCCACGAGCGGATCCTCGACGATCATCAGGCTGGTCGCGCCCCTGACCACGAGCAGGTCCATCCCTTCCGGCGTGAACTGGTCGGGCCGGCTGACTTGCAGCAGTTCGAGCCGGACGCCGCGCCGCTCGGCCGCCGCCTGGAGCTGCGCAAGCGAGAGCGCGCCATAGGGCGTATCCGGGTTGAGCAGCACGCCGACGACGCGCTGCCCGGGGATGCAGCCGAGCAACAATTCGAGCTGCTTGCTTTTGAACTCGGTGGACTGGCCGCTGAGGCCCGTCAAATTGCCGCCGGGATGCGCGAGGCTTTGCACGAGGCCTGCGCCGATGGGGTCGCCGACCGTCGTGAACACGATGGGAATGTCCCTGGTGGCGTCCTTCAGGGCCTTGGGCGCAAGCGTGCCCCATCCGGCGACCAACACGTCCGGCTTGTCGCGCACGAGCTCTTCCGCGATGGCGGCAAGCCGGCTCGCATCGTCCTCTGCGGTGCGATGAACGAAGGTGAGATTCTTGCCCTCGACATAGCCGAGATCGCGCAACGGTCCCTTGATCCGATCCGGGTCGCCGGAATCCAGCGTCAGCAGGGCGATGCGAAACGATCGTGCCTGGGTCTGTGCGCGAAGCGGGACAGCCGTGGTCGAGAACAACGCAAGGGCGATGAATTCGCGCCGGTTCATGTGGAGACCAGAAAAAACAATCAATGAATGAATTGGCACGTTATGTTTGCGTCGGTTCCCTGTCAAAGCGTCCCGCCCGCAGCCTTCACATTTCGTGACTGCGCCACTGATCCCGCTTGACAGTTTTGTGGCAGGGGAGGAGCATCCCTGTGGTCGCTCAACGCGACGCGTAACGTCCACCACATGAGCAAGGGGAGGTCTATGACACCACCTCCGCAGATCCAGCCGCGTTAAGTGCGATGGAGCTCGTTCGGACTATCGCATAGCGGCAGAAACCGCGAACGGCACGCCGGGCAAAGGTCTAGAGGGCCGCATCAGTGAGGCATGGCCCCTACCTGCCCGGCGCTGTATTTTTCACGCGCTTCGCATTGCGCGGCCCTGCCGAGGTCGCGGCGTGCGGTTGCCCTCATGCTTCTCTCTTCTCCTCCTCGCCGTCATTCCGGCGTCAAAGCCGGAATGACGGGAGAGGTTTTGGCGTGAGCATCGTGTTCCATCTCGGCATGATCGCCCGTGCATGCGTCCTGCATTGCGGCAAATGCCAAGAGAATGTCGCCTGATCGGCCAACTTCCGACACAGCGCCGGGGCGAATAACGGCAATCCGACATGACGTACGTGCTTCGGCGGTGACGCTCCCGTCGCCGCCGGCGCATTCATTTTTGGGAACTCCGCGTGTCGCACAAGCTTGCTCCGGCGCTCTTCGCCGCGCTCTTCCTCGCCATCTTCTCGTTCTCCACGGCGCGCGCCGAGACGGCCGCGCCGGCGGCCCATCATGCGGCCGCGCTGTCGCCTGACGAGGCCAGACGCGCGCTGGACACCCTGCAGGACGACAAGAAACGCGCGCAGATGATCGACACGCTGCGCGCGATCGCGAATGCCTCCGGCCCGCAGCAACCCGCGCCCGAGACGAAATCGCCGATCCCGCTCTCGGCCGACGGCCTCGGCGCGCAGCTCCTGCTCACAGTGTCCGAACAGATCGGCGAGATCTCGGGCGAGATCGCCAGCATGGCGCGAACGCTCACGCACTTTCCGGCCTTCTACTACTGGATCATGCGCACCGCGAACGATCCGGCGGCCTACAATCTCCTGATCGAGATCGCCTGGAAGCTCGCGCTGGTGCTCGGCTGCGCGCTCGCTGCCGAATGGGTGATCTTCCGCCTGATCCGGCGCCCTGTCGCGTTCCTGGAAGGACGCGTGCCACAGAGCGCCCGCCTGCCGGTGCAGGCGCTGCCGATCGCCGATCCGCCGTCGTCGGTCGCCGACGTGACGCCGGCACCCGACCTGCAAAAGCGCCGCAATAGCCTCGCTCGGATCTGGCAGGTCATGCTGCGCCTGCCCTTCGTGCTCGGGCGTTTCGTGCTCGAGCTGCTTCCCGTGTTCGTCTTCGTCGGCATCGCCACCGCGCTGCTCGGAACGGAGATCGGCGAACCCACGACCGTTCGTCTCGTGATCCTCGCCGTCGTCAACGCCTATGCGTTCTCGCGCGGGCTGATCTGCCTGGTCCGTGCGCTGGCCGGGCCGTTCGGCCTGTTTCCGGTGCGGGCCGAGACCGCGGCCTATATCGAGATCTGGGCGCGCCGCATCGTCGGCGTGGGCGTCACCGGCATCGCATTCGCCAATGTGGCGCTGCTGCTCGGCCTGCATCGCGGCGGCTATGCCGCGCTGCTGCGCATGGTGATGCTGGTGGTGCATCTCTTCGTCGTCGTCATCATCCTGCAATGCCGACGTCAGGTCGCCGAGGCCATCCGTGCGCCGGCCGATCGGCAGGGCGTCGCGGCCGGCCTGCGCAACCGCATCGCCGGCGGCTGGCACTATCTCGCCATCGTGCTCGATTTGGCGCTATGGGCGGTGTGGGCGCTGAACATCCGCAACGGCTATTCCCTGCTGCTGCAATATTTCGTCGGCACCGTCGTGGTGGCGCTGATCACGCGCGTCGCCATCATGCTGACGCTGGGCCTGATCGACCGCGGCTTCCGCATCAGGCCGGAGATCCTGCAGCGCTTTCCGGGGCTGGAGGTCCGCGCCAACCGCTATCTGCCGCTGCTGCGCAAGATCGTGTCCGGCGTGATCGCCTTCATCGGCTTCGTGGCCGTGCTTGAGGTCTGGGGTGTGGATGCCATCGTCTGGTTCTACGGCGGCCAGATCGGCAGCCGGTTGATCTCGGCCGTGGTGACGATCGGCATCGCCGTGTTCGTCGCCGCCGCCATCTGGGAAATCAGCAACGCGCTGCTGGACCGCCAGATCAACACGCTGTCGCGGGACGGGCATTATGCGCGCGCCGCGCGCTTACGCACCTTCCAGCCGATGCTGCGCACCGCGCTGCTCTGCCTGATTGCCACCGTTGTTGGCCTCACGGCGCTCAGCGAGATCGGTGTGAACGTCGCGCCGCTGCTCGCAGGCGCCGGCATCGTCGGCATCGCCATCGGCTTCGGTTCGCAAAAGCTGGTGCAGGATCTCATCACCGGCCTGTTCCTGCTGCTGGAGAACACGGTGCAGGTCGGCGACAATGTCAGCGTCTCCGGGTTGACCGGCGTCGTCGAGAACGTCTCGATCCGCACGATCCGGCTTCGCGCGGGCGATGGGGCCGTCCACATCGTGCCGTTCAGCGCGGTCACGACCATCACCAATGCCAGCCGTGGTGCCGGCAACGCCTCGGTCAGCGTCAACGTCGCCTACAAGGAGGACACCGACCGCGCCGGCCAGATCCTCAAGGACATCGTCGACGAGATGCGGCGCGAAGCGGACTTCCGCGCGCTGATCCGCGGCGATCTCGAGCTCTGGGGCGTCGACAAGGTCGATGGCGCGATGGTGTCGATCGTCGGCCAGATCCGATGCACCGAAGCCGGGCGCTGGCCGGTGCAGCGCGAATTCAACCGCCGCATGAAGCAGCGCTTCCAGCAGCATGGGATCGAGGTCGCCTCCGCAACCCAGACCATTCTCATGCACGTCGTGCCGCCGGCAGATCATGCCGCGAACCTGACGCCGCGGCGCGCAGCCGGATAGAGACCCGGTCAACTTACCGCTTGCCTCCAATCCCCCGGCAGCGTTCACTCCGGCCCAGCCCGCGGACAACATGCGGGCGGCAAAAAGGGTGGGAGAGACTGATGCGGGGGCTGTGGGCCGGACTACGCGGTCATGTGATCGTCATCTGCGCGTTGATGGGATGTGCTGTGGGGGCGGCGCCAGCGAGCGCCCAGTCCTCACGGTCCGTCACCCTGGTGGTGCCGTTCGCGGCGGGGGGCCCCACCGACACGCTGGCGCGGATCCTGTCCGAGCGGATCGCGGCCGAGCTCCACACCACGGTCGTGGTCGAGAACGTGGCAGGCGCCTCCGGCAGCATCGCCGGCGCCCGGGTCGCGCGCGCAACGCCCGATGGCACCACCATCACCATCGGCCATTGGGGCACGCATGTGCTCAACGGCGCGATCTTCAAGCTGCCCTACGACGTGCTCGCCGATTTCGAGCCGATCGCGACCATCGCGATGGGCACGCAGCTCATCGTCGGCCGCAAGTCGCTCGAGGCCAACAGCCTGAAAGACATGATCGCGTGGCTGAAGGCCAACCCCGGCAAGGCCACCGCTGGCACGGCGGGCGCGGGCACCGGGGCGCATGTCGCCGGCGTCTTCTTCAAGGAGAAGACCGGCACCGACTTCCAGTTCGTGCCCTATCGCGGCGCCGGGCCTGCCATGATCGATCTCGTGGCCGGACAGATCGACATCATGTTTGACCAGGCCTCGAACTCGCTGCCGCAATACAAGAACGGTGCGATCAAGGCGTTTGCGGTGACATCGCCGACACGGCTCGCCTCCGCGCCCGACATTCCGACCGTGGACGAGGCGGGGCTGCCCGGGCTCTATATCTCCTACTGGCACGGCATCTGGGCCCCGAAGAACACGCCGAAGGACATCGTCGCAAAGCTCAATGCCGCCATCGTCACCGTGCTCGCCGATCCCGCCGTCAAGCAGCGCTTTGCCGAGCTTGGTCAGGAGATACCGCCCGTTGCCCAGCAAACGCCCGCGGCGCTCGCGGCCTTCCAGAAGGCCGAGACGGAGAAATGGTGGCCGATCGTGAAGGCCGCCGATATCAAGCCGGAATAGCGCTGTCGCCGCGCAACACGCCCTCATCCTGAGGAGCCCGCGAAGCGGGCGTCTCGAAGGATGGCTACAGGCGAGAGCGGGGCCTGCATGGTTCGAGACGGCGCTGACGCGCCTCCTCACCATGAGGGGTGGGAGTTTTGTCGCATTAACCTTTGTCTCGGCAACCTGTAGTCCCGCGCGCCAATCTCGCTGCGGTGCGAGATCACAATCGCGGTCGGAATTTCTACGTCCTTGATCTCGGGGGAGCGCTGGCCGACAATGCGTGCCCTTCAATAAGAAACTCCCTGGGGGATTTCGTGAATAGACCTGCTCGGGTCAGCGACCATTCGACCTCATCCGACACCGCACATGGCATGACGCTGCTGCGCGATCCCTTGCTCAACAAGGGCACCGCCTTCACGGAAGCGGAGCGCCAGGCGCTCGGCCTGCGCGGCCTGCTGCCGCCCTGCGTGCTCACCATGGAGACCCAGGCGGAGCGCGTGCTCACCAATCTGCGCACGCTGCCGACCGATCTCGAAAAATACGTCGCGCTGAATGCGCTGCATGACCGCAACGAGGCGCTGTTCTTCCGCGTCGTCGTCGACAATATCGACGAGATCCAGCCGATCATCTACACGCCGACCGTCGGGCTCGCCTGCCAGAAATACGGCCTGATCTGGCAACGGCCGCGCGGCATGTTCATCTCCTCGCGCGATCGCGGCCAGATCGCCGACATCCTGAAAAACTGGCCCAGTCCGGCAAAACTCATCGTCGTGACCGACGGCGAGCGAATTCTTGGTCTCGGCGATCTCGGCGCCAACGGCATGGGCATTCCGGTCGGCAAGCTCTCGCTCTATTCGGCCTGCGCCGGCGTGCATCCCGAGCACTGCCTGCCCATCGTGCTCGACGTCGGCACCAACAACGAAGAGCTGCTGAACGATCCCTATTATCTCGGCTTGCGCGAACGCCGGCTCACCGGCGAGGCCTATGACAGCTTTGTCGACGAGTTCATGACCGCCGCGCGAAAGACCTTCCCGGATGTGCTGATCCAGTTCGAGGATTTCGCCAATCACTCGGCATTCAAGCTGTTGCATAAATACCGGGACGAAGCCTGCGTCTTCAATGACGACATCCAGGGCACCGCAGCGGTCGCGCTGGCCGGCCTGTTCACCGCGCTGCGCATCTCTGGCGGCAAGCTGAAGGACCAGAAGATCCTGTTCCTCGGTGCGGGCGAGGCCGCGACCGGCATCGCCGATCTCGTCGTCTCCGCCATGATGGCCGAGGGCGCATCGGAAGCTGAAGCACTCCGTCGCAACTGGCTGGTGGATTCCCGCGGCCTGGTCGTCAGCAGCCGCGAGGGCCTGCACGGCCACAAGCTGCGCTATGCTCACACCGACCAAGCGCCGATCGCCGACTTCCTTACCGCGATCAAGACGCTGAAGCCGACGGCGATCATCGGTGTTGCCGCGGTCGGCGGCGCCTTCACGCCCGAGGTGCTCAAGGCCATGGCTGAGCTCAACGAGCAGCCGATCGTGTTCGCGCTCTCCAATCCGACCTCGAAGGCGGAGTGCTCGGCGGAGGACGCCTATCGCTACACCGAGGGCCGCGCGCTGTTCGCCTGCGGCAGTCCGTTTGATCCGGTCAAGCTCAACGGCCGCACCTTCGTGCCGCGCCAGGGCAACAACTCCTACATCTTCCCCGGCGTCGGCCTCGGCGTCATCGCCAGCCGCTCCAGGCTGGTGACCGACGAGATGTTCATGGCTGCCGCGCACACGCTCGCCAACAGCGTCGGGAAGGAAGACCTCGCGCAGGGCAGCCTCTATCCGGCACTGCCCCGCATTCGCGAGGTCTCGGCCAGCATCGCCGCCGCCGTGGCGGACGTTGCCTATCAACGCGGGCTCGCGGACGGACCGGCGCCCAACGACGTCAAGGCCCTCGTCCAGTCGCAGATGTACGAGCCGAAGTACTGAAGTACCCACCCGACATGCACACTGCCTGTCCCGATTCAGGACAGGCAGTGTGGTGGAATCGTCACAGCTGATGCGCAAACGAAGGCGGCCCCAGGGCCGCTTTTGTTCCGACAAGGTTCTGCCCTCATTGCCCACCGAAAATCGCGGCAGTTCGGAGGGGCGTACCATGTCTCGCATTGCACGTGCCGAAACTGCCCGGATGTCGTTGGCAACCTCGAGCCGGTTGCTGCTCGCAATCATCGGTGCCGCCTCGCTCGCCGCGTGCGCCCAGTCGCCGGTCGGCCGTCAGAAGGCCGATCTCGCCGGCACAAGCCGGCAGGCCGCCGTGGAGCGGCCGCACCGTGTGGCAGCGCTGCATCCGCGGCCGATCAGCCGGGCGCGCATTCCCGACGCTGAGACGAAGCGAACCGCCTCGCATGGCCTTGCCAGCTTCTACTCGGACACCGAGACTGCGAGCGGCGAGAAGTTCGACAAGAACGAGCTGACTGCGGCGCATCCCACGCTGCCGTTCGGCACCAAGCTCCGCGTCACCGACGTATCGTCCGGCCGCTTCGTCACGGTCAGGGTCAACGATCGCGGCCCGTTCGTTCGCGGGCGCGTGGTCGACATTTCGCCGTCCGCGGCCGAGGCGCTCGGCATGGTCGACAAGGGCCTCGCAAATGTCCGGCTCGACGTCGTGCGATAGTGCGCAGCGGCTTCGGATCATGCTCGAACAAACCGCGTTCGGTCGAGATGAAGCTCCGCGCTTAACCGGCTGTTAGGCGCTTCTCAAGCACCATGGCTGCCCAAACATTTCGGGGCTCCTGTCGAGTCCTTGCGGAGGCGGCGCTTGAACACGATCCAGTATCTCGAAGATCAGGCCACACGCGCCGAGCGGCTCGCCAAACGGATCACGGATACGCTGACGATCGAAAAGCTCCTGACCTTCGCCGGCGAACGCCGCCGCGAGATCGAGGTCATCGCCGGCAAATATCGGCGCGCATAACGCTTCCAAACCATGCACTGAACGCATCCGGCCTCGTCTCTGGCCGGGGAACTTCTTCTCGCCTGCTGCGTCATCTGGGCAGTGAATGAGGAGGAGGACATCATGGGCTTTGGACGAGGTGCTTTGCTCTGGTTGCTTGGCGTGCCGCTGCCGATCATTCTGCTGCTGGCATTGTTCTGGCACCACTAGAGCATGATCCGGAAAAGTGTAGAGCGGCTTTCCGATAAGATCATGCTCAAACACGAGAGTCGAAATGCGAAAAGCGCCGCGGAAGCGGCGCTTTTTTATTGCCCGGGATTTGAAACGTTCGGGGCGCGATTGCGCGCTCAGCTGTGGCTCTCGACGAAATCGCTGAGATAGTCGGGCAGCGTCACGCCGTCGATGTCACAGCGCGCGCGAATCTCGCCGGCGACGTCGGTCGAGATGTCCTTCATCCAGTGCTCGAGCGTGTTGAACGAGATCACCTTGATCGGATCGTTGAAGCAGCCGGCAACGAGCTCGCCGATGGTCGTTTCGAGATCGCTCCGCTCGATGCGGATCTCGGTCGCCTTGTCGCGGCGATCGATCACCACGAACAAGGTCTGGTCTGCGCCATAGGGCACGACGGGGGAAGGTACGCCAGCTTCAAGCATTGTCGTCACTCACGCCTTGGCATCCGATCCCCGTTAACGGGAAAAACCGGAAGAAGGTTCCTGCCAGGATGAGAAGCTTGTCGCGCGCGTGCAGCCGGAGGGTCTGCACGCAATCAGAGAAATTCGCGCCAGCGCGAGAGCTCGGTGACGTGCTCGGGCGAGAGGATATCCGTGACCAGCGGCGGCTGCGCCGCCGTGCGGATCTCATAGAGGTGGCGGGTTGCCGCCGGCTTCTGCATGAAGGCCGAGATGCACTCGTCGAGCGTGCCCTCGCTCACCTGGTAGGGCTCGCGATCCGGCCTGCGCTGGTTGGCCAGCGACGGCCATTTACGCAGCGCCGCGAGCGCGCCGAAATCGACTTTTGACTCAACGACAACGTCCCCCATGGTCCCGCCTCACGCAAACAAGGACCCCAGCGCGCGAATCTGCGCACCGGGGCCCATTACCTATCGCTGCATCTCAATGCCACGGCACCCCAACGCAGCAGCCGGGAAAAGGTTCCCGGCCGCGGCGCTGTGGTCAGCTCGCGGCCGCGGCGATCTTGTGCCCCGGGCTGGTGTGGCCCTGGCTATGGTCGTCACCGCGGCTGACCTCCGGCGGAAGCCCGGCGAAGCGCCGCAAGGCTTCGGCCATCTGCACGCGGCCGGCTACGCCCGTGATCACCACGTCCACCATCGTGAAGGACGAGTGGAAATGGCCGTGCGCCTTCAACTGCTCGACCGGAACGCCCGCCGCCGCCATGGCCTCGGCATAGGCGATGCCTTCGTCGCGCAGCGGATCGAACTCGCAGGTGGCAACGAAAGCCGGCGGCAGTTTGTCGACCTTGCCGCGCAATGGCGAGACGCGCGGATCGGTGCGGTCGGCCGGCGAGCAATAGAGGTCCCAGAACCAGTACATCAGCGACCGCGTCAGGAAATAGCCGGTCGCATTGTCGTTGTAGGAGGGACGGTCGAAGGTGCAGTCGGTGACGGGGCAGATCAGGAGCTGGCCCGCAATCTCGGGTCCGCCCCGGTCGCGCGCGAGCTGGCAGGTGACGGCGGCGATGTTGCCGCCGGCGCTCCAGCCGGCGACCAGCACCGCACCCGGCTTGCCGCCGAGCTCGGCGGCATGCTCGGCGATCCAGCGCGTTGCTGCATAGCCGTCTTCCGCCGCGGCGGGGAAACGGTGCTCGGGGGCGTGGCGATAGCCGACGCTGACGAACATCATGCCGGTCCGGCGCACCATGTCGCGGCAGAACGGCTCGTCCGACTGCTCGTCGCCGAGTACCCAGCCGCCGCCGTGGAAGTAGACCACGACCGGATGCGGGCCGGGCGTTGCAGGCTTGAAGACACGATAGGGCAGCGGACCGTCGGTGCCGGGCAGGGTGCCGTCGACGATCTCGCCGATCAAGCGTCCGGCGGGACGGCCCTTGTTGAACTCGTTGACGAACGCGCGTGCGCCCGCCGCGCCCATCGACTCGATCGGCGGCAGGTTGAGCGTGGCCAAGAGGTTCAGCACCAGCCGCACGTCCGGCTGCAGGCGCACCACCTCGCCGTCATTGCACTGCGCGGCACCGCCGGGGCCGGTGAGCTTGAAGCCGAGCATGCCGCGGCTCGTCACCTCGTCGCAGATGCTGCGATAGGGGCCGACGCCGCCGGTATAGGGCATCAGGCCCTGCACCTTGCCGGGGACGTTGGCGCCCGTGTACCAGGTGTTGGCGAGCCGGTGCAGCGTCAGCATCGAGCAATCGGCCATGTGCCTGTTCCAGCCGGCCTGCGCCATTTCGGTCGGCTCGATCGTGGTGAAGCCGGCATCGCGCAGCGCGGCCAGGCGATCGACGACCCAGTCGACATGCTGCTCGATCGACACCGCCATGTTCGACAGCACCGAGGGGCTGCCGGGTCCGGTGATCATGAAGAAGTTCGGGAAGCCCTCCACCGTGAGCCCGAGATAGGTCTGCGGACCGTGGGCCCAGACATCGGTGAGCGACTTGCCGCCGCGTCCGGTGATCGGGTGCACGGCGCGGATCGCGCCGGTCATGGCGTCGAAGCCGGTCGCGAACACGATGACGTCGACGTCGACGTTGCGGCTGTTCGTGGAGATGCCGCTCGCGGTGATGGCCTTGATCGGCTCCTGGCGCAGATTGACCAGCGTGACGTTCGGCCGGTTGTAGGTGGCGTAGTAGTTGGTGTCGAGACAGGGACGCTTTGCGCCGAAGGGATGATCGTGCGGCGTGAGCGCGGCGGCGGTCTCGGGATCCCTAACGGCGGCGCGGATCTTCTCGCGGATCAGGTCCTGGACGATCTTGTTGCCGTCGACGTCGACGGCCTGGTCGGCCCACAGTTGCGTGAGAATGTGCACGAGGTCGCCGGCGGCCCAGGCCCGCTCGAAGCGCTCGCGACGCTCGGCATCGCTCAATTGCCAGCTCACCACCGTCTGCTGCGGATAGGGCACGCCGGCCATCGACTGGCGCGCCTGCTCGCGATAGGCCGCGCGATCGCTTTCAAAGAAGGTCTTGCGATCCTCCGGCGCCGGACCATTACCCGCCGGCAACGCGAAATTCGGCGTGCGCTGGAACACGGTGAGATGCGCGGCCTGCTCGGCGATCAGCGGGATCGACTGGATCGCCGACGAGCCGGTGCCGATCACGGCGACGCGTTTCCCTGCGAGATCGACGCCCTCATGCGGCCAGCGCCCGGTGAAATAGACCTTGCCCTTGAAGTCCTTGACGCCGTCGATCTCCGGCGGCTTCGGCGCGGAAAGACAGCCTGTGGCCATGATGTAGTGACGGCAGGAGACAGGCGCGCCATTGTCGGTGGTGAGCTGCCAGCGCTCGGCCGCCTCGTCCCATCTGGCTTCGGTCACCTTGGTCCTGAAGCGGATGTCGCGGCGCAGATCATAGCGGTCGGCGACGAAGCCGAGATAGCGCAGGATCTCGGGCTGGGTCGCGTATTTCTCCGACCAGGTCCAGGCCGTATCGAGCTCCGGATCGAAGGTGTAGCTGTAGTCGATGGTCTGGATGTCGCAACGCGCGCCGGGGTAGCGGTTCCAATACCAGGTTCCGCCGACATCGCCGGCCTCTTCGAGGGCGACGGTCGAGAAGCCTGCCTTGCGCAGGCGGTGGAGGAGATAAAGGCCGGCAAATCCGGCGCCGACCACGGCGACGTCGACCAGCTGGGCAGATTTGAGGGCGGTATCAGAGGCGCGCGCAGCGACCATTGCTTCAGGCATGGCATTTCCTCCCGTGCATCTTGTTTTGCCGGCAGGCTAATCCTGCAGGCTCGGCTTGTCATCAGAGCAAGTGCAATCTTCGGTAGTCGTTTGCGGCTTCACCGTGGCAGCGCGAAGCTTGCTCCAATGCACGCATCGCGATGCACCATGGCCGTGATTACCCGGGCTAATCATGGACGATCCGTCTGTGTATGCTTGCGGTTACAAGCCACGCGTATGACCGGGCGTCATGACTGAGTTGAGTGAGCGAACCAAAGCCAACATGGACGTCGTCCTGGAGGAGACGTGCCGCCAATTGCCGCATGGCGGCGACCATGACAGCCGCAGGTTCATCGCCGAGCGCCTGATCGAGGCTGCGCAGGCGGGGCACGCCACGCTCGGCGAGCTCGGCATCATCGCGCGTCGCGCGCTGGCGGAGATCGTCGCGAAGGGCGGTTAGGCGCCGGCCGCGAGGCTTGCCTCGCCGGCGGCCGTGGACATAACCTTGCAGACAACCTGTCCGCGCATCGAGATGCCAAGAGATGCGGTTCCTGCTTGCGCTCATTGCGGCTTCCGCATGTCTTTGCTGGACCGGCCCGGCCGATGCCCAGCAGGTCGGACAGTTTCCGTTTGCGCTGACGCGCGAAGGCCAGATGCTCGGCGCCGTCGAGGGCGAGGTGGCGTCCTTCAAGGGCATGGCCTACGCGGCGCCGCCGGTCGGTCCGCTGCGCTTTCGTCCGCCTGAGCTCACGCCCGAGAAAAGTTCGGAGATGCGCACGGCCTATGAGTACGCTGCGCCGTGCCCTCAGCCGTCGCTGTCCGGGACGAGCGAGGATTGCCTCACGCTGAACGTGTTTCGTCCCTTCGGAGTCGACGGTCCGCTGCCGGTGATGGTGTTCATCCATGGCGGCGGCTTCGTCCGCGGCACCGCGAACGATCCGCTGTTCGACGGCGCCAGGCTCGCGCAGGCCGGGCTCATCGTGGTGACGGTGAATTATCGCCTGGGCGTGCTCGGCTGGCTCGCTCATCCCGCGTTGTCGGACGGCGGCTCCGGCAATTACGGCCTGATGGATCAGGTCGCGGCGCTGCGTTGGGTCCACGACAACATCGCGGCATTCGGTGGCGATCCGCGCAACGTCACGCTGTTCGGCACCGGCGCGGGTGCGGCCTCGATCGCGCTGCTGATGCTGTGCGGCGAGGCGCGCGAACTGTTCCAGAAAGCCATCCTGCAATCGGTGCCGGGCCGCGTGCGCCCGCGCTCCCGCCCGGACGCGGAGGCCTTAGGATTGCAATTCGCCGCAACGCTTGGGCAGGATGGCGCTGGCTTGCGCGCAGTCTCGGTGACGCGGCTGCTTGCCGCCGAAAGCAAGCTGCTCGCGAAATCCCCGCACGCTTTTGCGCCTTCCATCGACGGAAGCCTCGTGACGGAAGACATCGCCGCGGGCTTTGCGGCCGGACATGAAAGCCGCATTCCCCTGATCGTCGGCGCCAATGATGACGAGACCGGTTTCGACAGCGAGCCTGACATCGCGGAGGCGCTGGCCTCGTCAGGCGCGACAGCCGAGCAACTCTATCCCGACCTCGCCAAGTCCACGGACGTTGCAGCGCGCTTCTATACGGACAAGGTGTTCTCCGAACCGGTGCGGCTGCTCGCGCGCCTGCATGCCGCAAGCGGCGCGCCGACCTATCGCTATCGCTTCGGTTATGTGCCGGAGGCGCGGCGCGCCAATCCCGAGGGCGGCCAGGGGCGGGAGCTGCAATTCATCTTCGGCGCGGAAGGCGTGCCCGGCGCCGGCATCCTGTCGCGGCGCGACCGCGAGGTCGCGAGCCGCATGCGCGCCTACTGGATCAATTTCGCCAGGAGCGGCGATCCCAACGGTCCCGAGCTGCCGCGCTGGGACGCGGCGGCGGGGAGCGACCGCCTGCTGCTGATTACGAACGACGGCATCGCGAGCGGCGATGATCCCCTCGCGGAGCGTCTCGACCGGCTCGCGCGCTAGCGCGACAAGAATGAAATCGGAGCTAGGCGGCGAGCTCGACGCGGGGGGCCGGGCTCAGCCGGTCTTCCTCCAGATAGTCCATCGCGCCGTCCTTCTCGACGGCATAGAACTGCTGGCCTTCGCGCGACCTGTAGGCGGCGCGAACGACGCCGCGGCGGCCCTTGTCACTGTTGACGACGTCCCCCAGCGAAAACTTCCTCATCTCACGTCCTCGTCTTCTGGCCGACTGCTTCGGCCACGGCGGGGATTTTGGAAGGCAAATCGTTAACGACTTGCTAACCATACGGCTTTGCCTATGCTCGGCCTCGCGCGGGCAAGCTCGCACGCGCCGGTCAACGAGACAAAACCCCATGACGCGATTTCCGACCCTGTTCCTGTCGCACGGCGGCGGCCCCTGGCCGTTCATGGAGGACAGGCGGGTGCAATATGCGAAGACCGCCGCGGAGTTTGCCCGGCTGCCGCAGCTTCTGCCGGAGAAGCCCAAGGCCGTGCTCGTCATAACCGGGCATTGGGAGGCGGACGCCTTCACCGTGTCGACCTCGGCCCATCCGCCGATGGTGTACGACTATTACGGTTTCCCCGAGCATACCTACCACCTGAAATATCCGGCGCCGGGCAAGCCGGAGCTTGCCGCCGAGGTGAGGGCGCTGCTCAAGCATGCCGGCCTCGATTGCCGCGAAGATCCCAACCAGGGTTTCGATCACGGCACCTTCGTGCCGCTCGGCCTGATGTATCCGAACGCCGACATGCCGATCGTGCTGCTGTCGCTGAAGTCGGCTTACGATCCGGCCGAGCACATCAAGGCCGGGCAGGCGATCGCATCGCTGCGCGACGAGGGCATCCTGATCGTCGGCAGCGGGCTGACCTATCACAACATGCGCGGCTTCAATCGTCCGGAGTCGAAGCCGGTCTCGTATGATTTCGAGGCCTATCTGAACGAGGCGATCAGTAACCCCGATGCGGCGCGGCGCAACGCCATGCTGGTCGACTGGGAGAACGCGCCGAGCGCGCGCCTGGCGCATCCGCGCGAGGACCATTTGCTGCCGCTGATGGTGGCAGCCGGAGCTGCCGGCAGCGACGTGGGTCATCGCGTCTTCGTGGACGAGGTCGCGAGTGTCGCGATGGCGTCGTATAAGTTCGGGTGACTGATCTTTTTCCTTCTCCCCTTGTGGGAGAAGGTGGCATAGGCGGCCGTTGGCCGCCGTTCCCAAAAACGCCGAAGCAAGGCTTCGGCTATGGCGCCGGATGAGGGGTATCTCTCCGCGCATTCAATGAGAGTTGGATTCGTGGAGAGATACCCCTCACCCGTCTCGCCGCTCCGCGGCGAGCCACCCTCTCCCACAAGGGGAGAGGGATTCAATCCTCACCCGTAGCGCAGCTTCATCACCAGGATGCCGCCGGCGAGCAGCATGGTGACGGCGTTCGAGGCGATCAGCGGCGCATCGCCCGAGAGCAGGCCGTAGATCAGCCAGAGCGCGAGGCCCAGCACCATCACCAGGAACATGCCGAGCGAGATGTCGCCGGTGGAGCGGGTCTTCCACACCTTGATGGCCTGCGGCGCGTAGGCCACGGTGGTGCAGGTGGCGGCGGCAAAGCCGATCAGCTTGATCATAAGAGGGTCCATGCCGGCTCTATAGCATGGATTCGACGCCGGTCATGCCTTCGGCCGGGGGCGTCGCACAGGACGTCTTGGCGGCAGTTTGCGCGCGCCTCGTCCTTCGAGACGGCGCTTACGCGCCTCCTCAGGATGAGGCTGAGCAGCACCGTGCTGCCGGAATGGTTGCCTCATACTCCGCCCTCATCCTGAGGAGCCCGCGGAGCGGGCGTCTCGAAGGATGGGCCGCAGCGAGGCTGCTATCCAGCTACGATAGCCCTGCTGCCTCACGCGCTCGAAGCCATGAGTCCGCGATACAGCGCGGCATAGTCGCCGGCACGGTTGCGCCAGGAGACGTCGGTCGCAAGGCCGCTCAGTTGCAGGCGGCGCCAGGTCGGCTTGTCGTGGAAGGCGGCGTTCGCCTTGCGCAGCGAGCCGGCGAAGGCATCCGCGGTGACGGGGCCGAACTTGAAGCCGGTCGCATCGCGTCCCGATGTGCCGGCCTCGCCGATATCGACGATGGTGTCTTCGAGGCCGCCGACGCGCGCGACGATCGGCACGGCGCCGTAGCGCAGCGCGCAAAGCTGGGTCAGCCCGCATGGCTCGAACCGCGACGGCACCAGCAGCGCGTCCGAGCCGGCCTGGATCAGATGCGCCAGGATCTCGTCATAGCCGATCATCACCCCGATCCGGCCGGGGTTGGCGCGGGCGGCGGCCTTGTAGCGGTCCTGGAGATCGCGGTCGCCGCTGCCGAGCAGCGCGAGCTGCATGCCTTCGGCGAGAATGGTCGGGATCGCTTCGAGCAGCAGGTCGAGGCCCTTCTGCCAGGACAGGCGGCTGATGACGCCGAGTAGCGGCGCTTCGTCCGATGAATCGAGATTGAACTGCTGCTGCAGCACCGCCTTGTTGGCGGCCCGGAACGTGAGGTCCTGCGCGCCGAAGCGGTAGGCGATGTGCGGATCGGTCTGCGGATTCCACACCTCGATGTCGATGCCGTTGAGGATGCCGCTCAGCACGCTCGCGCGTTCGCGCAGGAGGCCGCCGAGCCCCATGCCGCCTTCGTCGCTCTGGATCTCGTGCGCGTAGGTCGGCGACACCGTCGTGATGCGATCGGCAAGCTGCAGCCCGGCCTTGAGGAAGCTGATGCCGCCGAAATATTCGAGGCCATGGACGTCGAACGATGACTCCCAGGGGAGGCCGATCGTGCCGATCAGCTCGCGCGCGAACTTGCCCTGATAGGCCATGTTGTGGATCGTCATCACGGTGCCGGGCCGCGGACGGTTGTCGTAGTGCAGATAGGCGGGGGCGAGCCCGGCCTGCCAGTCATGCGCGTGCACGACATCGGGCACGAAGGCCGGCACGAGACCGTGGCCGATATCGGCGGCGATGCGCGACAGCGCTGCAAAGCGCACGCCGTTGTCGGGCCAGTCGACGCCGTCGGCCGTGACGTAAGGATTGCCCGGCCGGTCATAGAGATGCGGCACGTCGAGCACGAACAGGTCGAGCCCGTCATGCGAGCCCGCGAGCAGGCGTCCGGGGCCGCCGAAATAGTCCGGCCAGCGCCGGATTTCGGCCGCGCCCGCGAGCAGCCGCAGCACGTCGGGGTAGCCCGGCATCAAGGTGCGCATCTCGACGCCATGCGCCTTGAGCGCAAGCGGCAGCGCGCCGGCGACATCCGCGAGGCCGCCGGTCTTGACGATGGGATAGACTTCGGAGGCGACCGCGAGGACGCGAACAGGCGTCATTTATCGAGCCTGTCGAGCATGGTCTGGGTGATCAGCGAAATGCCCTGCTCGGTGGTGCGGAAGCGCTGGGCATCATGGCCCGGATCCTCACCCACGACGAGACCTTCGGGGATATCGACGCCACGGTCGATCACGACGTTCTTGAGCCGCGCGCCGCGACCGACAGTGACGTAGGGCATGATCACGGCGTTCTCGACATTGGCGTAGGAGTTGATGCGCACGCCGGTGAACAGCAGCGAGCGGCGCAGCGAGGCACCGGAGATGATGCAGCCGCCCGAGACCAGCGAGCTCACGGCCTGGCCGCGCCGGCTCTCCTCGTCATGGACGAATTTCGCAGGCGGTGTGATCTCGGCATAGGACCAGATCGGCCAGGCGCGATCGAACAGATCGAGCTCCGGCACCACGTCGGTGAGGTCGATATTGGCGGCCCAATAGGCATCGACCGTGCCGACATCGCGCCAATAGGAGCGGGGGTCGTCGCCGGAGCGGACGCAGGAGCTCGAGAACTGATGTGCGATGGCACGGCCGTTCTTGACGATATAGGGGATGATGTCCTTGCCGAAATCGTGGTTGGAGTTCGGGTCCGCGGCGTCGCGCTTGAGCTCCTCGTAGAGGAATTTGGCGTCGAACACGTAGATGCCCATGCTGGCGAGCGAGACGTCGGGCTTGCCGGGCATCGGCGGCGGATCCTTGGGCTTCTCCAGGAACTCCTGGATCCAGCCGTTCTCGTCGATATGCATGATGCCGAAGCCCGAGGATTCCACGCGCGGCATTTCGAGGCAGCCGACCGTGACGTCGGCGCCGCTGTCGACGTGCTGGCGCAGCATCACCTCGTAATCCATCTTGTAGATGTGGTCGCCCGCTAGCACCACGATGAAGCGGGCGTTGTGGGACTCGATGATGTCGATGTTCTGGTACACGGCATCCGCCGTGCCGACATACCACATGTTCTCGGAGACGCGCTGGCTCGCGGGCAGGATGTCGAAGCTCTCGTTGCGCTCCGGGCGGAAGAAATTCCAGCCCATCTGCAGATGCCGGATCAGGCTGTGCGCCTTGTACTGGGTCGCGACCGCGATGCGGCGGATGCCGGAGTTCACCGCGTTCGACAGCGCGAAATCGATGATGCGCGACTTGCCGCCGAAATAGACGGCCGGCTTGGCGCGGCGGTCGGTCAGCTCCAGCAGCCGGCTGCCGCGTCCGCCGGCGAGGACGAAGGCAAGCGCCTGGCGGGCAAGCGGCTCGGGTCTCGCACTCATGTCGTCCTCCCAAAACTCCAGCGCTTGGCGAGATGCCTCCCGGCCGCGCCCCATTGGAACCGATAGTAGCGGTACGAATAGTAAATCAGGAAGACGGTTGTTGGTTGCGAACGCGCGGGAAGCTTAATGCTTTGCCGTGAGAACCCGGCCTTGAGTGTCGCGTGTCTGTCACACCGGCGGGGGTGCCGGTGACCCAGGAATAGGCAGGCACGACCAGGCAGGCATGGGAATAGGCAGGCATGGGGCCTCTTGTGCGCCGCACGCAAAATCGAGGCTTTGAATTAACGCAACGATGCCCGATCATATGCCTGCAATCCATCTTCCAAGCGAAACGTCAGACAGGGAGCAAGTCGATGAGGATCTGGACAACGGCAATTGCCTGTTCACTGGCGGGCGCGGTCATGGTCGGCCAAATCGGGCAGACCGCAGCAGCCCCGCTGCCGACCAATGTCGCGACCATGAAGGCCGCGGTCGGTGACGACGTCACTCAGGTGCATTGGCGCGGCGGCGGATGGGGATGGGGTCTCGGTGGCCTCGCAGCCGGCGCGATCATCGGCGGTGCCATCGCCAGCAGCGCGCCGTATGGCTACGGCTACTATGGCGGCGGCCCGTACTATGGCGGTTATGGATATCCCGGCTACGGCTATGGTTATGCCCCGGCCTATTATGGCGGCGGCTACGGGCCGGGTTACGGTTATGGCGGCTATTACGTGCGGCCTCGCTATTACGGCTATCGGGCCTATCGTCCTTACTACGGGCCTGGCTACGGCTACTACCGGCCTCGCGCGTATTACCGGCCCTATTACCGCGGATATTGGTGAAGACCTCGCCGAGCTAGAGCGAGAGCCACACCATCAGGCTCATGCATGCGAAATGCGCGAGCACGATCACGGCGAGATGCCGCGGACCGGCCTTGAGGCGGGGTCTGTGCATCTCGTCGCCTTTCGCCTCTTTGGATTTGTATGGCCTTGGCGCGGGGCCTGAGCGAGCGCCTCTCGTTCGAGACGACCGCTTCGCGGTCTCCTCAGGATGAGGCTAAGCAGCATCTTCGTCTGCCGAACTTGCTGCCGCGCACTCCGTCCTCATCCTGAGGGCCCGCCGCAGGCGGGCGTCTCGAAGGATGTGCCGCGGCCTCCTAATTCGACCCCGCGGCCGCCGCTGTAAAACTGCGGTCGACGGCTTTGCTGACGTCGAGCGTCTTCGGCAGGATGCCGTAGCGCGTCGAACGGTCCGAGGCGGCCTGGATTTCCTTCACGACGCTCTCGTCGATCACGATCGGGCTGGTGCGCTGTGCGGTGTAGGCCGAGAGCAGGACGTCCTCCGGCAGTTTTGTGAGTTCGGCCGTGCTCCTGGCGTATTCGGCAACATGGTCTAGCGACCAGAGCCGTGCCTTGTTCAGCCGCTGCACGAGGTCCTGGACCGCCGCGCGCTTGGTGGCGATGGCGTTGTCGGAGGCGACGATGAAGGTGATGGTGGGCGTCAGGCCTTCGCCGTCGGCGATCACGCGCGCCTTGTCCTTCAGCGTCGCGAACGAGACGTAGGGCTCCCACACCGCCCAGGCGTCGATCGAACCGGCGACCAGCGCGATCTTGGCGTCGACCGGGCCGAGCGGCGCGAAGGTCGCATCCTCCAGCCTGATCTGCGCCTTCTCCAAGGTCGCGTCGATCAGGAACTGGCCCCAGCCGCCGCGCGTGCCGGCGAGGCGCTTGCCCCTGAGGTCGGCCGCTGACTTGATCGGCGAATCCTGGCGCACGAGGATGGCCTGCGTCTTCGCATCCGAACGCGTGCCGCCGATCGCCTTGATCGGGGCGCCGGCTGCATAGACCGAGAGGAAGGAGAGGTCGCCGGTGTAGCCGACGTCGAGCGCCCCGGCATTGAGCGCTTCGAGGATCGGTGCTGCCGCCGGAAATTCCGACCATTCGATCTTGTAGGGCAGGTCCTTCGCGAAGCCCGAGATGTCGAGCAGCGAGCGGTTGCCGCCCTTCTGGTCGCCGACGCGCAGCACGACGGTGTCGGCCGCGAACGAGGCCGCAGCCGTCGACAGCGTGATGGCGGCGGCGAGCAGGGATGCGGCGAGCCGGCGGGTGATGGAATGGTCGTGGGAGTTGATGCTCATTGGCCTGTCTTGTTGCTTTGCTCACGGCGCGTGAGCGAACGATGCAGCGAGACGATCAAGTCTATGAGCGCGCGATGCGCAGTCAATGAAATGGCCGTTCGTATTGCGTACGCGTCGGGCAAGGACGTTTTCGCGAAGCCATGCTTTCGAGAACGAGCGACGTCCGCGGGCGAAGATGCGCAAGGATGAGGCAGGGGAAGGGAGTCGCGGGTATCGTTGCGAGGCGATGCATCGACGAAAATCGTTTCATCGCTGTGCGGCGCGCCGATGGAGAGATTGACCTCGCTTCGCGCCACATTCGAAATTCCATTTCATTGACGATGCGACACGCGCGCCGCATGATTTGCGCATCGCATCAAAGCGGCGCGTGAGGCGCCGACGAAAAACATTCTCTCAACGCAGCTCCATACGGAACATGCGCAGCGCGGAGCGCTGCGCGAACGGCGGAGCTGTGCCAACTTCAGGAGTGGGGCTGATGGACAACAAGAACAAGAACGGCGGATCGGGCCTCGACCGGCGTCATCTGCTCCAGGCCGGGTTGGCCGCGGCGTTCGCTGCGCCCCTCGGGGCCTTCGGTGCGGCACAAGCGTTTGCGCCGCAGGCGATCGCGCCCGGCGTCGATCTCTCGGAGTTTCCGCTGTGCCGGACGGCATCCGATGCGCCCGTGCTGACGGGCGCGCCGCGCAAGCTGAAGCTGTCGTGGAATGCCGGTGCGGTGTGCCTTGCGCCGGTGCCCGTCGCCATCGAGCACGGCTTCTTCCAGAAGCACAATCTCGACATCGAGCTCATCAACTATTCCGGCTCGACCGACCAGCTGCTCGAGGCGATCGCGACGGGAAAGAGCGACGCCGGCCTCGGCATGGCGCTGCGCTGGCTGAAGCCGCTCGAGCAGGGCTTCGACGTCAAGATCGCCGCCGGCACCCATGGCGGCTGCATGCGCGTTCTGACCCGCGCGGACTCCAGCGTCAGCAAGCTTGCCGATCTCAAGGGCAAGATCGTCGCGGTCGGCGATCTCGGCGGCCCCGACAAGAATTTCTTCTCGATCCAGCTCTCCAAGCTCGGCATCGATCCCGTCAAGGACGTCGACTGGCGCGCCTATCCCGGCAACCTCCTCAACGTCGCCGTGGAGAAGGGCGAGGTGCAGGCATTCCTGTCGTCAGATCCGCTCGGCTATCTCTGGCTCAAGGACAGCCAGTACAAGGAAGTCGCCTCCAATCTCGACGGCGAATATCGCGACAAGAGTTGCTGCATCCTCGGCCTGCGCGGCTCGCTGGTGCGCGAAGAGCCTCAAGTCGCACGCGCTCTCACGCAGGCGCTGCTCGATGCTGCGATGTTCACCGCGCAGAACCCGGTCGTGACGGCCAAATCGTTCCAGCCCTACGCGCCGAAGTCGGCCACGCTCGCCGATATCGAGGGCATGGTGCGCTACCACACCCACCATCATCATCCCGTCGGCGAAGTCCTGAAGCGCGAGCTGAAGGGTTATGCCGACGACCTCAAGAGCGTGCAGGTCTTCAAGCAGAGCACCGACACGGCCAAATTCGCGGAGCGCATCTATGTCGACGTATTCGCTGTCTGACGGCCTCGCCTCGGGCGCGCCGCGGAGTGCGCCCGTATTCGCAGGCTGGCTGCGCGACTCCGGTGTCGGCGTTCTCGCCAGCGTCACGTGGATCGCCTTCGGCCTGTCCTGCCTGTGGTGGGAGGATGTCGGCGACTGGTCGCGCACGCATTCGCTCGGCATCGCCGCCTTCATCATCGCGGCCGTTGCGCTGTTCGGAACCGTCGGTGCCGACTATCTCGGTTCGGCCGGAAAAGCCCTGCGGCAGCGTGCGCCCTGGCTCGTCGCACTCGGCGCGTTCCTGACCGTGTGGGAAGTGGCCACCGCAAAGTTCGCCTGGCTGCCGCTGCCGTTCTTTCCGCCGCCGCAATCGATCATCGAGGTCTATACCGACGATCTGCCGAAGCTGCTCGACAGCGTGTTTGCCTCGGTCAAGCTGCAGCTCGGCGGCTATCTGATCGGCGCAACGGTGGGCTTCCTCACCGGCGTCTCGATCGGCTGGTCGCGCGCGGTCGGCTACTGGGTGCATCCGGTGCTGCGCTTCATCGGCCCGCTGCCGGCGACCGCCTGGCTGCCGATCGCCTTCTTCACCTTCCCGTCGAGCTGGAGCGCCTCGACCTTCCTGATCGCGCTGGCGACCGGCTTTCCCGTCACCGTGCTGACCTGGTCGGGCGTCGCGAGCGTCAGCAACGCCTATTACGACGTTGCGCGCACGCTGGGGGCAAAGCCTTCATTCCTGGTGCTGAAGGTCGCCATCCCGGCGGCGCTGCCGCACGTCTTCGTCGGCCTGTTCATGGGGCTCGGCTCGTCCTTCGCCGTGCTCGTCGTCGCCGAGATGATCGGCGTCAAGGCGGGCCTCGGCTGGTACCTGCAATGGGCGCAGGGCTGGGCCGCCTACGCCAACATGTACGCGGCGCTGATCGTGATGTCGCTGCTCTGCTCGGGCGCGATCACGCTGCTGTTTGCGATCCGCGACCGCCTGCTGGTCTGGCAGAAGGGGACCGTGAAATGGTAGCTGCAACTGCACTGGCCGAAGCCGCCACTCCGTCCGCGGCAGGCGCCGCGCTCGATATCGAGCAGGTCAGCCACGCTTTCGACATCGACGGGACCGAGCTTCCGGTGCTCAGCGACGTCAGCATCTCGGTCGAGCCCGGCGAGTTCGTCGCGCTGCTCGGCCCCTCCGGCTGCGGCAAGTCGACCCTGCTGCGGCTGGTCGCCGGTCTCGACAGGCCCAAGGCGGGAAGCTTGCGCGAAGACGAGGCGCGCATCACCCGCCCGCATCCCTCGCGCGTGGTCGTGTTCCAGGATCCGACCCTGTTTCCCTGGCGGTCGGTCTGGGACAACGTCGCCCTGGGCCTCGAGGCCCAGGGCATTCTAAAGAGCCAGCGGCAGCGCGTCGACGACGCGCTCGATCTCGTCGGGCTGGCCTCGTTCCGCAATGCCTATCCGCACCAGCTCTCCGGCGGCATGGCGCAGCGCGTCGCGCTGGCGCGGGCGCTGGTCAACGATCCCAAGATCCTCATCCTCGACGAGCCCCTGGGAAAGCTGGACTCGCTCACCCGCATCACCATGCAGGCCGAGATCGTGTCGCTCTGGCAGCGCAAGGGCTTTACCACGCTGCTGGTGACGCATGATGCCGAGGAAGCGCTGGTGCTCGCCAACCGGGTCATCGTGTTCAGCGATCGCCCCGCGCGGGTGAAGGCCGACATCCGCGTCGACCGGCCCTATCCGCGCCATCGCGGCGATCCGTATCTGGCCGATCTGCGCCGGCAGATCCTCGGCCTGTTGGGATTGGATGCCACATGGTGACGTCGGTAGCGAAGGAGCGCACGGTCCGTAGCGAGCCCGATTACATTGCGCGCGCCGAGGCTCTGGCTGAAGGGTTTGCAGCACGGGCCGGCGAGCACGACCGCATCGCCAGCTTCCCGTTCGAGAATTTTCGCGAGCTCTCGGAAGCGGGCCTGCTGTCTCTCACGGTGCCTGCCGCCTACGGCGGTGCCGGCGCCGGTGCGAGATATGCGGCGCGCGTTCTCGGCATCGTCGGCAAGGCCTGCGCGTCGACGGCGCTGGTGCTGTCGATGCACTACATCAATCATCTCGTCATGGCGCGCAGCCAGACCTGGCCGGTGCGGCTGTCGCGCAAGCTCGCGCAGGAGACCGTCGAGGGTCTTGCGCTGATCAACGCGTTGCGCGTCGAACCCGAACTCGGCTCGCCCGCGCGCGGCGGCCTGCCGGCGACGATCGCGCGCCGCACCGAAACCGGCTGGCGGCTGTCCGGCCACAAGATCTATTCGACGGGATCGCCGATCCTGAAATGGTACCTGGTGTGGGCGCGCACCGACGAGGCCGAGCCGCGCGTCGGCCAGTTCCTGGTGCCGGCGGGTCTGCCGGGCACGCGCATCGTCGAGACCTGGGATCATCACGGCCTGCGCGCCAGCGGCAGCCACGACGTCATCTTCGACGACGTGGTGATCCCGCTCGATGCCGAGGTCGATGTCCGCAAGCCCGCCGACTGGCGCGCGCCGGACCCGGCGCAGGCAACCGTCCACACCATCTTCGTGGCGGCAATCTATGACGGCATCGCCCGTGCGGCGCGGGACTGGCTCGTCACCTTCCTGAAGACGCGGGTGCCGACCAATCTGGACGCGCCGTTGGCGAGCCTGCCGCGTGCGCAGGAGATTCTCGGCGGCATCGAGGCGCGGCTCGCGGTCAATGCCCGCCTGATCGACAGCTTCGCCTCCGATTTCGACGACGGCCTGCCGCTCAGCGCGATCGAATCCAACATCGTCAAGCTCACGGTGACCAACAACGCCGTGGCCGCCGTGGAAGACGCCTTGTCGCTGACCAGCAATCACGGCCTGTCGCGCAAGAATCCGCTGGAGCGGCATTACCGCGACGTGCTCTGCGGCCGCGTCCACACCCCCCAGGACGACACCACCAAGATCATCGCCGGGCGCTCCGCCCTGGGCGTCTGATCTTTCACCTCAAGGAGTTCCAGATGTCGGTCGAGTTCATCGGCTTTATCGCCAACAGCAATGCTTCCGAGACCATCGTGCGCCAGGGGCCGGTGCTCGATCCCGCCTATATCGAGGCGGTCGCCAAAGCGCATGAGCTCGCCGGTTTCGACCGCGCGCTGCTGGCCTTCCATTCGACGACGCCCGATGCGCTGCAGGTCGCCCAGCACGTGCTGACCATCACCAACAAGCTCAAGGTGATGATCGCGCAGCGCCCGGGCTTCACGGCGCCCACGGTTCTCGCGCGCCAGCTCGCCACGCTCGACCAGCTCTATGGCGGCCGCGTCTCGCTGCACGTCATCACCGGCGGCAACGCCATCGAGCTGCGCCAGGACGGCAACACGCTCGACGACAAGGACGAGCGCTACGCCCGCACCAGCGAGTTCCTCGACGTCGTACGGCTGGAATGGACCAGCGAGAAGCCGTTCAACTACAGCGGCAAGTACTACACCGTCGAGAACGGCTTTTCGCAGGTGAAGCCGCAGCAGACGGGCGGCATCTACACCTTCGTCGGCGGCGGCTCCGATGCCGCGATCGAGGTCTCGGGCAAGCATGCCGACACCTTTGCGCTGTGGGGCGAATCCTACGCCCAGGTGCGCGACGTCACCGCGCGGGTGCGTGCGGCGGCGGCGAAGCATGGCCGGCCAAGCCCGCGCTTCAGCCTGTCGGTGCGGCCGATCCTCGCCGACACCGAGGAAAAGGCGTGGAAGAAGGCCGACGAGATCCTCGAATGCGCCACCGCGCTGCAGGACCAGACCGGCTACCGCCGGCCCAATCACGCGACCGACGGTGCCAAGCGCCTGCTGGCGCTCGCCGACCAGGGCGCGCGCATCGACAAGCGGCTGTGGACCGAGGTCGCAAAGCTCACCGGCGCCAACAGCAACAGCACGGCGCTGGTCGGCACGCCCGAGCAGGTCGCCGAAGTGTTCGGCGACTACTACGATCTCGGCGTCAGCCACTTCCTGATCCGCGGCTTCGATCCGCTGCCCGATGCCATCGACTATGGTCGCGAGCTGATCCCGCTGACTCGCGACTTGATCGCCAGGCGCCAGGCCGTTCGCGGCGAGGCGGCGGAATGATCCGTCTCGTGCTGGCCGGCGCGCTGCTGTTTGCCTCGTTCGGGCAGGCGTCGGCGCAAACCACGCTGCGCGTCGGTGACCAGAAGGGCAATTCGCAGGCCGTGATGGAAGCCGCCGGCGTGCTCAAGGATCTGCCGTACAAGATCGAGTGGAAGGAGTTTCCGGCAGCAGCGCCGCTGCTGGAGGCGCTCAGCGCCGGCGCGATCGAGACCGGGCTCGTGGGGGACGCGCCCTTCACCTTCGCCGCTGCGTCCGGTGCGCCGGTGAAGGCGATCGCCGCCATCCGCCAGACGCGCGAGGGGCTCGCGATCCTCGTGCCCGAGAATTCGCCGATCAAGAGCTTTGCAGATCTGCGCGGCAAGAAAATCGCGACCGGCCGCGGCTCGATCGGCCATCAGCTCATTCTCGCTGCGCTGGAGAAGAACGGCTGGGCGGCGTCCGACGTGCAGATCGCGTTCCTCGCGCCGTCGGATGCCAAGATCGCCTACACGCAAGGGTCGGTCGATGCGTGGTCGACCTGGGAGCCCTATGTCAGCCAGGAAGAGGTGCTGTTCAGGTCGCGGCGGATCATCACCTCGGAAGGGCTGACGCCGGGCCTGAGCTTCCAGGTGGCGCGGCCCGATGCGATCCGCGATAAGCGCGCCGAGTTGACGGATTTCGTGCGGCGCCTCACCGCGGCGCGGGCGTGGTCGCTGAACAATATCGAGAGCTACGCCGCGACCTGGGGCAGGTTGATGAACATCCCGACGGCGGTGCCGCAAAACTGGCTGTCGCGCGCAAAGATCCGCATCGCGCCGATCGACGACGGCGTGGTCGCGGACGAGCAGGGCACGATCGATCTCTATTTCCGCTGGGGGCTGATCAAGCAGAAACTCGATGCGGCCGAGATCGTCGACCGCTCGTTTGCGGATACGATCGCGAAGGCGGGGCTGTAGAGCCTCTACGCACACTCTCGTGTCCCGGACGCGCTGCAGCGCGCAGCGCTGCTGCGCAGAGCCGGGACCCATGCAAAGATATGGCTCTCGGCTAAACGAGCCCCGGCTCTGCAGCGCACCCCCATAGCGCGTCGAAGACGCGCGTAAACGCGCTTATGGTGATGCGCTGCGTCCGGGGCACGAGACTTCACAAGGCTCTCAAGCAAGCGTGAAGCGGAGAGAGCGCTTTCCAATCCCGGTGCTCTCCCCGAAGCATTCGTTCTACGCCGCGCACGGGTTGCGATAGCTCCATTGCTATTTGCACTCCCTCCCTTGCGCGCCGCCACATCCCGTCAAAAATCAATTCGACGACCACATCGGGAGACCGGCCATGGGCCTGCAAGAAACAAGAATCGAATCGCTTCCCTTCGTCACTGCCGAACTCAACTATCTCGCGCCTGTTACGGGCAAGCCGCGCACCTATGCCTTCGATCCGCCGCCGGGCGAGCCCAAGAGCACGTCGCTGCCGGAGCCGCATCAGGTGCCGGTGTTCGATGCGCGGCTGATTGCTGACAATTTCTCGCTCGACCGCGAGGGCTTTGCGCTGGTGCGCCATCCGACCCGGGTGAAGGACTTCTACAACGAGGAAGAGATCCGCGCCGTCTACTATCCCGCCGTCGAAGCGTTCCTGCGTGCAACGCTGAAGGCCGACCGGGTCGTCATCTTCGACCACACCGTCCGCAGGCGTGTCGAGGGCGCACCGGATCTCCGCGACGGTGGTCCGCGCCAGCCGGCGACGCGCGTCCATGTCGACCAGACAGATGTTTCCGGCGCCAACCGCGTTCGCGAGCACCTGCCTGACGAAGCCGAGGAGCTGCTGAAGGGGCGCGTGCAGGTGATCAATCTGTGGCGGCCGATCCGTGGGCCTTTGCGCGATTCACCGCTGGCCATGGCCGACGGCACGACTGTGGCGCCCGATGATCTCGTCGCCTCCGACCTGATCTATCCGAACCGCCGCGGCGAGACCTATTCGGTGAAATACAATCCGAACCATCGCTGGTTCTATTTCCCGGAGATGACGCCCGACGAGGCGCTGCTGCTGAAGTGCTACGATTCCGCAACCGACGGCCGCACCCGCTTCGGGCCGCATACCGCGTTCATCGATCCGACCACGCCTGCCGATGCGGCGCCGCGCGAAAGCATCGAGGTCCGGACGCTGGTGTTCCACAAGTCGTAACAAAGTGTGATGGCCCTGCCGGGTGCTTCCCGGCAGGGTTCCCGGAACCGGAGGGAACAAAACCGCGTTTGCAGCGCCGGGCAGGGCCAACCGGGAGCGGTGCCGTGCGAGCGCAAACGATAGTCGTGCTTTGTTTGACCACTTCATCTCTCGCCTTCATCTCCGTTGCACAAGCCGAAAGCGGGCTTGCCTCCTATTACGGATATGGACGGGCCGGCAAAGGCGGTGAGCTGACCTGCGCGCATCGCACGCGCCCGTTCGGCACCGTCCTGAAAGTGTCCTACAGCGGTCGCACGATCCAATGCCGCGTCAATGATCGCGGTCCGTTCATCCGCGGCCGCATCGTCGATCTCTCGGTGCCCGCGGCCCGCGCGCTAGGCATGATGAGCGCGGGCGTGGTGCGGGTGTCGGTGGATTAGGCCTCCGAGCGCGCTATAGTGCCGCCCAAAGCAGGGGGCACTATGGCCAGGATCAGGGTGGGACTCGTCGGCTGCGGCTTCGTGTCGGAGCTGCACATGTATGCATTCCGGCGCGTCTACGGCGTGGACGTCGAGGTCGCGGCGGTCGCCGCGCGCGGCGACAAGGTCGTCGAATTCGCCCGGCATCACAATATTCCGAGGGTCTATCGCAGCTTCGCGGAAATCATCGCCGACCGCGAGCTCGACGTCATCGACATCTGCACGCCGCCCAACCTCCATGCGGAGATGATCGTCGCCAGCATGCAGGCCGGCAAGCACGTGATCTGCGAGAAGCCGTTCGCCGGCTATTTCGGCCGGGACGGGGACAAGCTGCCGATCGGCAAGCACGTGCCGAAGGCGCTGATGTACGAGCGCGTCATCGAAGAGATGGACAGGACGCGGGCTGCGATCGAGCGGACCGGGAAACTGTTCATGTATGCCGAGGACTGGATCTACGCGCCGGCGGTGACCAAGACCGCGGAGATCATCAGGGCGACCAAAGACAAGATCCTGTTCATGAAGGGCGAGGAAAGCCATTCGGGCTCACACGCCGCGCATGCGGCACAATGGGCGATGACCGGCGGCGGCTCGCTGATCCGCATGGGCTGCCATCCGCTCTCGGCCGTGCTCTATCTGAAGCAGGTCGAGGCCAAGGCGCGCGGCGAGAGCATCCGCGTCGCCAGCGTCACGGGTGATGTCGGCAACGTCACCGCCGTGCTCAAGCCCGAAGAGCGCGGCTACATCAAGGCCAATCCCGTCGACGTCGAGGACTGGGGCACGCTGACGGCGACGTTCTCCGACGGCACCAAGGCAACCGTCTTCTCCGGCGACATGATCATGGGCGGCGTGCGCAATCTGATCGAGACCTACACGTCCGGCGGCTCGCTGTTCGCCAACATCACGCCGAACACGCATCTGATGAGCTACCAGACCAGCGAGGAGAAGCTCGCCAGCGTCTACATCACCGAGAAGGTCGATCGCAAGACCGGCTGGCAATATGTCTGCCTGGAGGAGGAGTGGACGCGCGGCTATCTCCAAGAGATCCAGGACTTCATGGAGTGCGCCGCGACCGGCCGCCAGCCGCTGTCGGACCTCGCGCTGGCCTACGAGACGATCAAGGTGAACTATGCCGGCTACTGGGCTGCGGAGGAGGGGCGGCGCGTGGTGTTGTAAAATGCCACCACGCGCTTGATGCTGGGCGAACTTGTCGCCTACCAGGTCCCGATAGCCATCATGATGACGATGGTCATGCACGAAAGGCAGGCAACCGATACGGTATAGAATTCAGGTGTGCTCATTATTGCCTCCTGAAACAATGCCCCCTTCGTGAAATGCTGCTGACGACGGGTGAAGCGTCTATTTCTTGACGCGCTTCAGTGCGGGGTCGTGCGGTTCATCCGTTCCGTCGGCATCGCCGGAATCGGTGGGGTCATTGTCCGCCGCGAAGAGTTCGGCATGCTTGCCCGTCAGCAAAAGCTGCTTGCGCATCTCGGCAAGGCGGGCGCGGCAAAATTCCTTGTAGAGCAATTCGAATATGGCGGGCATTGGCACCCCCATCGCTGGAATTCACGTTCTGAAAATTTCCGATGTCTGCCGGATGGCTCCGCAATGCGAGCTGCATCCTGTAAGTGCGATCATCGGACAAGAATCGAATTATGGCGTGAAATCAGCGTGAAACGAAATCGCGATGGGGTAAGAGAGCACCGGACGCGGGGGAAAAATACATGAGAGGTTCGCGCGTCGCGTGAACCTCTCATTGGCTTCTCCGTTCCCGCGAGCCAATCACCACTATAGGGTGAGGCGTGCAGTCATTGCGCTACGCGCCGTAGGTCGAGCCCTTCGGCAGTGGAAACACCGGGTCCTGCGTGCGGATGTTGGTCGGCCACACCACCGAGATGCGTTCGCCGGCGTTCTGCATCACGACCGGAGTCGAGCGTTCGTTCTGCCCTGACATCGGCGTGCCCGGCGGAAAGAATTTGACGCCATAACCCTGAACGGTGCCGCCCGCGGGAATGTCGACGTCGAGCGCGGCCTTGCGGACCGCCTCGGGCTCGAAGCTGCCGTACTTCTCCTTGGCCACCGGCAGCACGTTGTTGAGCAGCAGCCAGGTCTGGTTGAAGCCCATCGAGCAGTGCGGCGGCACTTCGGTGGCGCCGGTCGCGGCCTTGTAGCGCGTGACCATGGCCTTGGTCAGATCGCCGATGCCCGGCGCGAGCTTTGCCGGATCGAGCAATTGCGCCGGCACCGGATCGATGTTGCAGAAATTGTCGATGTCGGCACCGAACGTGGCGCGCAGCTTGTCGAGCTGGCTGTAGCCGGCGCCTGCCCCGAACAGCATCTTGAAGCGCAGCCCGCTCTCGCGCGCCTGACGCAGGAACAGGGTGATGTCGGGGTTATAGCCGGCATRCGAGATCACATCGACCTTGGCACGCTTGAGCTTGGTGACGAGCACCGAGAGATCGGGCGCAGACGCCGAATACCCCTCGCGCATCACCACCTGGATGCCGGCCTCCTTGGCATAGGCCTCGTCCGCGGCGGCGACGCCGACGCCGTAGGGACCGTCTTCGTGGATCAGCGCGACCTTGACCTCCTTGGGCTCCATGCCGAGCTTGGCTTTCGCGTGCTCGGCGAGGAAGCCGGCGAACGCCTGGCCGTATTGATCCGAATGGATCTGCGCGCGAAACACGTATTGCAGGTTCTTGTCCTTGAACACGGCGGTCGAGACCGCAGTCGTGATCCAGAGGATCTTCTTCTGCTGCTCGACCTTCGCGGCCATCGGCACAGCGTGCGCGCTGGAATAGACGCCGTTGATGATGTCGATCTTTTCCTGGTTGATCAGGCGTTCGGCCTCGTTGATCGCGACATCGGCCTTGCTCTGGGAATCCGCGGCGACGGGCACGATCTTGGTCTTGCCGCCGATGCCGCCCTTCTCGTTGACGAGATCGATGGCGATCTGCGCGCCGACCGAGGAAGCGACTGAGCCGCCGGCCGCGAACGGGCCGGTGAGGTCGTAGATCAGCCCGATGCGTAAACTCTCGGCTTGCGCCTGGGCCCGTGTCCAATCGAGGCTGAGTGCAGCGGCGGCAGCCGCCGAGCCCTTCAGCAGCTGCCTGCGAGAAGTCGGCATCCTATCCTCCCTCAAAACCCGTCTGTTTGATTGGTCTTGTTATTTTTTTGCGAATTATGGCGAGCGGGGTGGCGGAAAGTCAACAAGGCGAAAGTCGGGGGCGGACCTCCCCATCACGGGACGCAAATGCGAAATGATCGGCGATCAGACCGGACGCTATTGCTCCAGGCGGCGGGCGAGATAATGCGCCGTCTTCCCGCCGGCCTTTGCGCCGCTCCGGGCGACCTGATGCGGCGTTCCCGATGCAACGATTTGGCCACCTTCGTCGCCGGCACCGGGACCGAGATCGATGATCCAGTCGCTGTGGGAGACGACGTCCATGTCATGCTCGACCACGACCACGCTGTTGCCGGCGTCCACGATCCGGTCGAGCTGGGCGATCAGGCGCTCGACATCGCGCGGGTGAAGACCGGTGGTCGGCTCGTCCAGGACGTAGAGCGTGTGCCCGCGTTGCGGACGCATCAGCTCGGTCGCCAGCTTGATGCGCTGCGCTTCGCCGCCGGACAATTCGGTGGCGGACTGGCCGAGGCGGATGTAGCCGAGGCCGACCTCGCGGACGACCGACAGCGACCGGTTCAGCGCGGCATCGCCCTCGAAGAAGTCGAAGGCCTCGTCGACGCGCATCGCCAGCACGTCCGCGATGGATTTGTCGCGTATCTTCACCTCGAGCGTCTTGTCGTTGTAGCGCGCGCCCTTGCAGGTCGGGCAGGGCGCATAGACGCTGGGCAGGAACAGCAGCTCGACACAGACGAACCCTTCGCCCTCGCAGGTCGCGCAGCGGCCCTTCGCGACATTGAACGAGAAGCGCCCGGCGTCGTAGCGGCGAGCCTTGGCCTGCGGCGTCGCCGCGAACAGTTTCCGCACGTGGTCGAACAGGCCGGTATAGGTTGCAAGGTTGGATCGCGGCGTGCGGCCGATCGGCTTCTGATCGACGACGACGAGGCGATCGATCTGGTCGAGGCCGGCGACGATCCTGCCGCCCAATGTCGCGACGGTGGGCGCCAGGCTGTCGTCCTCGGACTCGGCGGCAAGCGCGTGGCCGAGATGTTCGGCCACGGCCTCGACGAGGAACTGGCTGATGAGGCTCGATTTGCCGGAGCCCGATACGCCGGTGACGCTGGCGATCACGCCCAAGGGAATATCGACGTCGAGGCCGCGCAGATTGTTGCGGACCACGCCTCTGATCTTCAGATGCCCCTTCGGCTCGCGACGCGTCGTCGGCAGCTTCCGGCGTGGATGAGCGAGATAGGTCGCGGTTCGCGATTGCCCGATCTCGCCGAGCCCTGCCGGCGGCCCGCTATAGAGGATGCGTCCGCCGCCGTCGCCGGCATCGGGCCCGACATCCACCAGCCAGTCGGCATGCCTGATGACCTCGATCTCGTGCTCGACCACGAAGATCGAATTGCCGGCGTGCTTCAGCCGGTCCAACGCCCGCAGCAGCGCCTCGGTATCAGCGGGATGCAGGCCGGCGGACGGCTCGTCGAGCACGTAGACCACGCCGAACAGGTTGGAACGGACCTGCGTCGCCAGCCGCAGGCGCTGCAGCTCGCCCGGTGACAGCGTCGGCGTGCTGCGCTCGCAGGCGAGATAGCCGAGGCCGAGGTCGAGCAGGACGGCGAGGCGCGACGACAGATCCTCGCAGATGCGCCGGGCGACGACGGTCTTCTCCGACTTGTCCGGGGAGGGCTTTGCAAACGGCTTGATCAGTTCGTGCAGCTGCTTGAGCGGCAGATGCGACATCTCGGCGATGTTGAGCCCCGCGAACTTGACCTTCAGCGCCTCGGGCTTCAGCCGCGTGCCGTGACAGGTCGGGCAGTCCCGAGTGACCATGAATTGCGCGACGCGGCGCTTCATCATCGCGCTCTCGGACTTGGCGTAGGTCTGCATCACGTAGCGCTTTGCGCCGGTGAACGTGCCCTGGTAGCTCGGCTCCTCCTTGCGGCGCAGGGCGCGCCTGACCTCGGCAGCATCGTAGCCGGCATAGACCGGTGCGGTCGGCTGCTCCTCGGTGAACAGGATCCAGTCGCGGTCCTTCTTGGGCAACTCGCGCCAGGGCTTGTCGACGTCGTAGCCGAGCGTGGTCAGGATGTCCCTGAGGTTCTGGCCCTGCCAGGCGCTCGGCCAGGCCGCCACGGCGCGCTCGCGGATCGTCTTGGTGTCGTCCGGCACCATGGATTTCTCGGTGACGTCGAGCATCCTGCCGATGCCGTGGCAGGTCGGGCAGGCGCCCTCCGGCGTGTTCGGCGAGAACGCCTCCGCATAGAGTATCGCTTGTCCCCGCGGATAGTCGCCGGCGCGGGAATAGAGCATCCGAAGCAGGTTGGAGATGGTCGTCACGCTGCCGACGGACGACCGTGTCGTCGGCGCGCCGCGCTGCTGCTGGAGCGCGACGGCGGGCGGCAGGCCTTCGATGTCGTCCACTTCTGGGATCTGCATCTGGTGGAAGAGGCGCCGGGCATAGGGCGACACCGATTCCAGATAGCGCCGCTGGGCCTCGGCATAGATCGTCCCGAAGGCGAGAGAGGATTTGCCGGAGCCCGACACGCCGGTGAACACGACGAGGGCATTCCGCGGAATCCTGACGTCGACGTTCTTGAGATTGTGCTCGCGCGCGCCCCGGACCCGGACGAAGCCGTCGTCCTGCATCAGGCCGTCAGTTTGCTTTGGTCGATCGTCCATCCGGCGCCTCCACCCCGATCTGGGGATTAACGGCAAGATCGCAGGATGGGTCCTGTCAGGCCAGCGCTCCAGTGCCGTTCTGCACAAAACAGAAAGGCCCGCCGCTGTGGCAGCGGCGGGCATTGCAAGGACGATGACGCTGTCCGGCTACGAGCCGGTTACTGCGACAGCTTCACGAAGTTCGGAAACTTCATCTTGCCTTCGGCGATCTTCTCCGGCCAGACCACGACCTGCTTCTGATCCTGCCACTGGAAGACGAGGCCCGTCACCGTGCCCGGGCCGGACTTGATGCCGTGGGTGAACTCGTCGTTCTTGCCGTAGAACTGGATCTGGCCGATCGTGCCCTCGTAGTCGGTCTTCTCGAGTTCAGCGACCATCTTGTCGGGGTCGGTCGAGCCGGCGCGCTTGATCGCGTCGGTGATGATGTAGACCTCGTCATAGGCGGTGTAGCCGGTATAGGCCGGCGGCGTGCCGAACTTGGCCTTGAAGGCGGCCGCGAACGGCTTCGTCTTGGAGGTCACGGAGACGTCGGGCGTTGCCACCGCGAGCGACGGGATGCCGTCGGCTGCGCCATTGGTGTCCTTCCAGAAGGTCGGGCTCAGCGCCTGCGCGCTGATGCCGAACATCGGGATCGGCACCTGCTGGTTCTTCCACTGCACCGTCGGCTGCACGCCGACATGCGAGATGCCTGTGACAATCACGTCGGGCTTCTTAGCTTCGATGTTGTTGAAGATCGGCGTGAAGTCGGTGGTGTCAGGGGAGAAGCGCACGTGCTCGACCACCTTGAGCCCGGCCTTGGGCAGGCAGGCCTCATAGCCGACGTCGAGCGGCTTGGTCCAGGCGGCGTCTTCGCTCATGATCGCGACCGTCTTGAACTTGAGCTTGTCGACCAGCAACTCCTTGGCGGCGTCGCAGACGAGCTGGGCCTGGGCGGCCGAGGTCAAATAGCCGTGGAAGGTGTACTTGTTCTTCTCATAGTCGTTGTGGATCGCCTTGGTGATCTCGTTCGAGGCCGCGCCCGGCGTGATCAGCGGCATCTTCAGTCGCGCCGCCCAGGGCTCCAGCGCCAGCACGACTTCGGAGATGTAGCTCGCGATCACGGCGGAGACCTTGTCCTCACTCACCGCGCGCTGGAAGGCACGCACCGAGTCGGCCGAGGAGCTCTTGTTGTCATAGGTGACGATCTCGACCTTGCGGCCGAGAATGCCGCCCTTGGCGTTGATCTCGTCGGCGGCGATCTGCGCGCCGCCCGGGGTCGCGGCACCCGCGATCGACTGCACCTCGGCAATGACGCCGATCTTGATCGGATCGTTCGACTGCGCGTAGGCCGGCGCGGCAAGGCAGAACGCCAGCGCCGAGGCGATGAAGCTGCCGCTGAGAACTGAAGTTCGCATGGTCGTTTCCCTTTCTATGCTTTTTGTTGATGTCGACGGGCTTACAGAAAATCGGCGCCGGCTTCGCTCGCGAAGCGGGCGGGGTCGCCCTCCCAGACGATCCGCGCATGCTCGAGCACGTAGACGCGGTCAGCGTGGGGCAGGGCGAAGGTGACGTTCTGCTCGCCGAGCAGCACCGTGATCGCCGTGGTCTGCCGCAGCCTGGTCAGCGCCTTGGACAATTGCTCGAGGATGACAGGAGCAAGGCCCAGCGTCGGCTCGTCCAGGATCAGGATCTGCGGCTGCATCATCAGCGCGCGGCCGATCGCGAGCATCTGCTGCTCGCCGCCCGAGAGCGTCTGCGCCATCTGGCCCTGGCGCTCCTTCAGGATCGGGAACAGCTCGAACAGCCAGGCGAGCTGCGCGGCGCGTTTGTCGTCGGACAGATGCTGGCCGCCGAGATCGAGGTTTTCCCGCACGCTCATCTCGCCGAACAGCTCCCGCGATTCCGGGCATTGCACGAGGCCGCCGCGCGCGATCTTCGCAGGACTCGTGCCGCGCAGCTTCTCGCCGCCGCGCACGATCTCGCCGCTATAGGGCAGGAAGCCGGAGATGGTGTTGAACAGCGTGGTCTTGCCGGCGCCGTTGAGGCCGACCACGGAGACGAACTCGCCCTCGTGGACGTGGATCGAGACGTTCTCCAGCGCCTGGGCCTTGCCGTAGAACACGCTGACATTCTCGACCTGGAGCAGCGGCACCTTGTCCTTGAAGCTGGTCTCGGGCCGCGCATGGGTTTCGATGGCGCCGCCGAGATAGACCCGGCGCACGGTTTCGTTCTTCATGACGTCCTCGGCCTTGCCGGTGACGATCTCCTCGCCGAGGTACATCGCCAGCACGCGGTCGACGAGCGCAGCGACGCTCTTGACGTTGTGGTCGACCAGCATCACCGCGCGGCCCTCGTCGCGGAAGCTGCGGATCAGGTCGGAGAAGACGTCGACCTCGGCCCGCGTCAGCCCGGCAAACGGCTCGTCCACCAGCACGACCTTGGGATCGCGGGCGATCGCCTTGGCGAGCTCGAGCCGGCGCAGATCGGCAAAGGGCAGCGTCGGCGGCCGGCGGTTCATCACGTTGCCGAGCCCGACGCGCTCGGCGATCCACTTGGCGCGCTCGACCAGGGCCTTGTCCGGAAACAGCATGAACAGGCTGTCCGGCAGCAGCGCGACCAGGATGTTCTCCAGCACCGTTTGCCGGTTCAGCGGCCGGGAGTGCTGGAACACCATGCCGAATCCCTTGCGCGCGATCTTGTGCGCGGGCAGGCCGGCGACGTTCTCACCCTCGAAGATCACGTCGCCCGCAGTCGGGCGCTCGATTCCCATCACGCTCTTCATCGCGGTCGACTTGCCCGAGCCGTTCGGTCCGATCAGGCCGAAGATCTCGCCGCTGTTGACCTCGAAGCCGAGGTTCTTCACCGCGGTCAGTCCGCCGAAGCGCTTGGTCAGGCCGCGGACTTCGAGCACGGCCCGGTTTGAAAGCCTCATATCCATCACGAACGAGCCTCGCGCGAGAGGGCCGCCCCGAGGAAGCCGCCGGGGAAGAACAGCACGACGAGGAGCGCGACCGCCGAGACGATGAAGGTCGCGAGCTCGCCGGTGGGCCGCAGGAATTCGCCGGCGACGATCAGGAAGATCGCACCCAGCGCCGCGCCGAGCACGGTGCGCCGGCCGCCGAGCACGGCCGAGACGATCACGTTGACGCCGACCGCGACGTCGACGACGGTGCCGACCGAGGCGGTGCCGAAGTAGAACACGAGGAGTGCGCCCGAGAGCCCCGAGAAGAATGCCGAGACGATGAAGGCGGCGAGCTTGTGCTTGACGATGTTGAAGCCGAGCGCGCCGGCCTGCACCGGGTCCTGGCCGCTCGCCTGCAGCACGAGGCCGATCGGTGATTGTGACAGGCCGTAGAGGATCGCCGCCGAGATCGTCATGAAGCCGAGCGCGATCCAGTAATTGGTGCCGGCATTGATGCTGATGACGTCGGGGATGGTGAGGCCGATCTCGCCGCCGGTGAGATCGGCGAACACGACGATGAAGTTCTGCAGCATCAGGACCGCGACCAGCGTGGTCAGGCCGAAATAGGGACCACGCACCCTGAGCGCCGGCAGCGCCAGCACGAGGCCGGCGACGACGGAGGCGCTCGCGCCGAGCACGATGCAGAGATACACCGACCAGCCGAACTGCGCATTGAGGATGCCGGCGGTGTAGGCGCCGACGCCGATCAGGAAGGTCGGGCCGAAATTCACCTCGCCGGCGAAGCCGAACAGGAGGTCCCAGGCCATCGCGAACACGCCGAAATAGAACGCGACGGTGAGCAGGCCGAGCACATAGCCGGAGACGTAGAAGGGCAGCGTCGCCGCCAGCACGACCAGCACCAGCGAGATGAAGAACAATCGCGATGAGAAGAAGGTGGACATCTCAGCGCCTCCCCAGAAGGCCCTGGGGCCGGATGTACATGACGAAGACGAGCAGCAGCAGCGCCGGAATGGTGCGGTAGGCCGGCGAGACCAGGTAGGCGGTGAGCGTTTCGAGATAGCCGACCACGAAGGCGGCGATCAGCGAGCCGGAGACGCTGCCGAGGCCGCCGAGCACCACGATCGAGAACGCGCTCGCGGTCAGCGGGCCGACGCTGTAGGAGCTGACGCCCAAGAACATGCCGAGCAGCACGCCGGCGATGCCGGCGAGGATGCCGTAGATCGCCCAGACCACGATGTAGATGTTGGTGAGCTCGAGGCCGAGCAGCGTCACGCCGCGCGGATTCATCGAGGCCGCCAGCACCGCCTTGCCGGTGCGGGTGCGGTTCACCAGCAGCCACAGCAGCGCAATGACGAGGCAGCATACGATGGCGGTGAAGATCTCGTTCTTCGGCGTGCGCACGCCGAGGATCTCGACCACGCCCTCGACGATCGGCAGCACGGTCTTGGCGTTGTTGGTGAAGAAATAGGCGATCAGCTCCTGGATCATGATGCCCCAGAGCAGCGTTCCCGTGAGGACGAAGATCTCCTTCTCCTCGTTCGGAATGCGCCGGGAGTCCTGAATGGGCTTCACCACCGCGAAATAGGTGGCAAAGGCGGTGAGGAGCGCGACGCCGACACCGATCAGCGCGCCAGCATAAGTGCCGACATTGAGCACGCTGGCGGCGGCCCAGGCCGCGACGGCTGCGGCCACCATGATGGCTCCGTGGGAGAGGTTGAGCACGCCCGAGACACCGAAGATCAATGTGAAGCCGGTGGCACCGAGGGCGTAGAGGGCGCTGATGGCAAAGCCATCGATCAATATCTGGAAAGCTCGCATCTATGATTGGCCGGATGGCAGCCGGGCTGCCGCTTTGAGGGAAGGTGCTGCGCCAGGACGCATGTGGAAGCTCCCGGGAGGTCGTCCCGGGAGCATGTCCTCGCTAGTTGCTGAGCTTGATGAAGCTCGGGAACTTGACGTCCACCTTGGCGACGTCCTTGGGCCAGACCGCGCTCTGCTTGCCGTCCTGCCATTGCAGCATCAGGCCCGTGATCAGGCCCTTGCCGTATTTGATCGAGTGGGTGAACTGATCGTCCTTGCCGTAGAACTGGACGCGGCCAATCGTGCCTTCCCAGTCGGTCGCCTCCAGTGCCGTGACGAGCTTGTCGGCCTCGGTCGAGCCCGCACGCTTCACCGCATCGGCGATGTAGTAGACCTCGTCATAGGCGGTGTAGCCGGCATAGGACGGGTAGTTGCCGAACTTCTTCTTGAAGGCTTCGGCGAACGGCACCGACTTCGGCGTCACGGCGACGCCCGGTCCGGAGACGCCCTGGTAGAGCACGCCTTCGGCGGCCTGGTTGGTGTCCTTGCCGAAGGTCTCGTTGGTCGCCTGCGACGAGATGCCGAACATCGGAATCGGCACCTGCTGGTTCTTCCACTGCACCGTCGGCTGCACGCCGACATGGGAGATGCCGGTGATGATGACGTCGGGCTTGGAGCCCTCGATCTTGTTGAAGATCGGCGTGAAGTCGGTGGTATCGGGCGAGAAGCGGATGTGGTCGAGCACCTTCAGCCCGATCTTGGGCAGGCATTCCTCGTAGCCGATGTCGAGCGGCTTGGTCCAGGCGGCGTCCTCGCTCATGATGACTGCCGACTTCATGTGCATCCTGTCGACGAGCAGATCCTTCGCGGCGTCGCAGACCGAGAGCGCGAGCGCAGCCGAGGTCAGATAGCCGTGGAAGGTGTACTTGTTCTTCTCGTAGTCGGCATGGACGCTCTTGCTGATCTCGTTGGAGGCAGCGCCGGGTGTGACGAACGGCGTCTTCAGCCGCGAGGCCCACGGCTCCAGCGCCAGCACGACCTCGCTGATGTAGCTGGCGACGACGGCGTTGACCTTGTCCTCGTTCACCGCGCGCTGGAATGCGCGCACCGAATCCGCCGAAGAGGAATGATTGTCGTAGGAGATGATCTCGATCTTGCGACCGTCGACGCCGCCTTTGGCGTTGATCTCGTCGGCGGCGAGCTGCGCCGCCTGTGGAATGGATGCACCGGCAATCGCCTGCGCTTCCGCGATCACGCCGATCCGAAGCGGATCGGCTGCAAGTGCCGCGCCTGATGCCGTCATCAGCACACCGGCGGCGGCCGTACCGAGTGCTATTCGCAACGCAACAGAGAGTCGCTTTTTCATGTTGTTCTCTCCCTTTGAACAGGCCTCTTGTGAGCCATTGTGTCGCGGACTATACCGGCCGAGGCCTTCTCGGCAAGTGAAACTGCGTTCAGGATTGTGAGAGGGGACTAAAGTCTAGAGCATGCGTAAATCGCAGGCAGACAAGATGCGAGACACGCATCGCGCACGCAGGCATGCAGATTCCGCCGATAGGCATGCGTGAGTATCAACGGCCTCGGGCAATCGGCGGTTGACGATCCGCGATGCCGTCGAGCGGTTCAGCGTGCTTTCAGCAGGGATGGATCGAGCGGACTGAGCCGCGCAGGATTGAACGGCGCGAGATCAACTTCGCGCGTTGCGCCTTCGGCGATCAACTCGGCCAGCGCTTCGCCGGTGGCGGGTGCATTGAGGATGCCCCAGACATTGTGTCCGGTCGCAACAAAGAGGCCTTCGCTGCGCGGCACCTTGCCGATCAACGGCAAGCCGTCCTGCGTCACCGGCCGGAAGCAGGCCTGCTGCGCGATGATCCTCTCGGGGCGGAAGAGCGGCGACAGCCGTTCGGACATGGTCTGCAGCCGCGCGATCGCATCGAGGTCCGGCGTCACGGCGGCGGGATCGAGCGGCAGCGGCGCGATGTCGGAGAGGGCCGTGATGTGCGTGCTGCCGTCCGCGCGTGGAAAGACTTCGATCGAGATTGGGCTGCCGTCTTCTTCATACTCCAGGAACAGCGCGTCGGCCGGCACGTCCGCGGCGGTGTCGTAGACGATGCTCGGGCTGCGCTGGCCGTAGACGGCGGGCAGGCTCATCCATTGCGCCGCCAGCAGCGACCATGGACCCATCGCGATCACGACGGCATCGGCCGCGATGACGCTGCCTTCGACCTCGACACCCCCAGCACGATCGCCATCGCGCGCGATGCCGGTGACGCGGCCGGAACGAAGCTCGGCGCCGAGTGCGAGGGCGGCGTCCATCACGGCCGCCGTGAACTTGCGGGGATGCACGATCGCAGTCGTCTTCGCCGTGCCGATGCGCTGCGTGATCACGACGCCGTCGTTGAGCCAGCCGAGCGCGGACGGCGTGTCCCGGCGCGCATCGCCGTCGGGCGCAACGAAGCCGCTATAGGCACTCATCGGCCGGTGGGCCCAGTCGCCCGCGATCTCGCCGGGCAGTTGCGCATGAAGCGCAAAGCTGCGCCGGGCCAAGGCATCGAGCGGCGAGCCGACACACCAGTCCTGGGCCAGGAAACCGCCGGCCTTGCCGGACGCGGCGGCTGCGACCTCGGTGCGTTCCACGACCGTCACGTCGATGCCGCGGCGGCGGAGGAAATAGGCGGTGCAGGCTCCGATCACGCCGCCGCCGCAGACTATAACGCGCATGATGTGTTCCCGGCCTGTGTCACGTCCCGGGGCGCCATGCTCCCGCGCGGAAACAACCTAGCTGTCGTAGCCCCGTTCCAGCGATTGCCGCTGCCGGTGCCGTTCCAGCGCCAGCTCGATCAGGCGGGTGAGCAGCTCGCCATAGGGCACGCCCGAGGCCTCCATCATCTTGGGATACATGCTGATGGAGGTGAAGCCGGGCAGGGTGTTGATCTCGTTGAAGCAGAACGCGCCGGTCTGCCGGTCGAGGAAGAAGTCGACGCGGGCAAAGCCGCTGCATTCGAGCGCCGCAAAGACCTGCGTTGCCAGCGACCGCACACGCTCCATCTGCGCGGCATCGAGCCTCGCCGGAAGATCGACCCGTGCGCCGTCGGGATCGAGATACTTTGCCTCGTACGAATAGAACTCGTGATGCGCATTGGGATTGAGCTCGCTGGCAAGGCTCGCGAACAGCGTCTCGCCCTCGAGCACCGCGACCTCGATCTCGCGCGCGTCGATGCCCTGCTCGACCAGCACCTTGACGTCATAGCGAAACGCATCGTCGAGCGCAGCTCCGAGCGCATCCCACGTCTTCACCTTGTGAATGCCGACGCTGGAGCCCATGTTGCACGGCTTGACGAAGACCGGCAGGCTCAGCCCCTCGGCCGCTTTCGCAAGCGAGGTGGCGCGATCCTGCGCGAACGCCTTGCGCGTGAGCACGCGATAGGGCGCGATCGGAACGCCGGCGAATTCCGCGAGCCGCTTGGCGACGTCCTTGTCCATGCTGACGGCGGAGGCGAGAACGCCCGATCCGACATAGGCGATTTCGGCGAGTTCAAGCAGGCCCTGCATGGTGCCGTCCTCGCAGAGCGGGCCGTGGATGACCGGAAAGACGACGTCGATTTCGAGCGGCTGCATCGTGCCGGCGGAAATCGGCACGAGCCAGACGCGTCCATCGACGTCTCGGGCGAGCCGTGTTTCGGGCGCGTCGGGCAGGATCGGCAAGGACGCCGTCTGCGCCAGGTCGAGAGCGCCGAGGTCGTTCCACTGCCAGCGGCCGGCCTTGTCGATGGAGACCGGGATCACCTCGAAGCGGGTGCGGTCGAGATGCCTGAACACCGAGGCTGCCGATTTCAGCGAGACCTCATGCTCACCCGACCTGCCGCCATAGAGGACAACGACGCGAATTTTCTCTGCCATGGCTCAATTATCACGCGCCCGGTCCGGAAGTCACCTCCGTTGCCCCCGGTCGGCGCGCGAGCCAAAACAGTTCGGCGCCGGCGAGGCCCGCCGGCGCCGTGTCGTGACAAGACCTGCCGCACTTCAGCCCGGCCCTGCGCCTTGCGTGGCCGTGTACACCGCGTAGAGCGACTGGCTCGCAGCCATGAACAGGCGGTTGCGCTTGGGGCCGCCGAAGGTGATGTTGCCGCAGACTTCCGGCAGGCGGATGCGGCCGAGCAGTTTGCCCTCCGGTGACCACACCGTGACGCCGCTATAGCCGACGGCGCGGCCGGCATTGCTGGAGGCCCAGACATTGCCGTTGACGTCGCAGCGCAGCCCATCGGGCCCGCACTTCACGCCGTCGATCACGCAATCGCTGAACTTCTTCAAGTTCGAGAGCTTGTTGTCCGTGCCGACGTCGAACACGAAGATCTCGCCCTTGCCGCCGGGCCCGGTGTCGCCCGGTCCCTTGCCGGTCGAGGCGATGTAGAGCTTCTTGTAGTCGGGCGAGAAGCACAGCCCGTTCGGATCCGGCACCTGGTCCTCGGTGACGACGAGGTCGATGCGGCCGGAGGGATCGATCCGATAGCAGTTGGTCGGCAGCTCGCGCTTGCCCGGCACGAAGCCGGCCGGCTGTCCGATCCGCGGATTGAGCTTGCCGCCCGCATTGCTCGCGCCGCCCGCGACGTCGGGCTCGCCTTCGTAGAGCTGGCCGCCATAGGGCGGATCGGTGAACCAGTAGCTGCCGTCGGGATGTGCCGCGATGTCGTTCGGCGAGTTCAGCCGCTTGTCCTGGTACTTGTCGGCCAGCACGGTGGCGGTGCCGTCGTGTTCATAGCGCGTGACGCGCCGGGTCAGATGTTCGCAGGAGAGCTGGCGGCCCTGGAAGTCGAACGAGTTGCCGTTGGAGTTGTTGGAGGGCGTGCGGAATACGCTGACGCGGCCGTCGTCCTCGGTCCAGCGCATTTGCCGGTTGTTGGGAATGTCGCTCCACAGGAGATAACGGCCTTGCGCGCTCCAGGCCGGACCCTCGGCCCACAACAGGCCGGTATAGAGGCGCTTGATCGCGGTGTTGGGCTGGGCGAGGTCGTTGAAGGACGGATCGACCGCGATGATGTCGGGGTCCCAGAAATAGGTGGTCGGTGCGCCCTGCGGGCTGAAATCGCGCGGCGGCGTGGTGATCGTGGTCGGCGGCGCGGCAGGCCCGGTCTGGGCCAGTGCGGGGCCGGCGACGGTGGCGGCGGCGCCGAGCGCCAGTCCTCGGACAAGCGTACGTCGTGAAAGCGCAGCATCGTGCTCATGCGGCTCGTGGTCACGAGCCTCCTTGAGTGTCATCGCGTCCTCCCGGTCATGTTTGGCTGGCCGGTTGATCCGGCCGAGCGCGAGAAGGTTAGTCCGGTCTGATGACGGTTGCGAGGGGGAGATACGCAGCCTCTGCGTGATGTCGCGAGATCGCCGCACCATTGCCGCATTGCGCTTGGGCGCAGCGACAATTCGTCCTGTGCATGAGCGCAAGACCGGGCCCGGTTTTGAGGCCTGTCAAGCCTTGACCTCGCGCGCCATGCTGGCAGAACGGTGCGTGGGGGAGAAGAGGCCTGAACTTATGGCGGTAGCTGTCGTCGTCCTGATCATGTTGCTCGCGATCGCATTTGCGGCGGGCTATTTCACGCGCGACTACCTCTCCCGCAAACGACGGGAGCAGGCGCGCCGCTGGCGCGGCTACACCGGGCCGAGCTGGCTCGCCTCTGAGCCCGCCAATACCAACGAGGTCGCGAACACCAACGCGGCCGTGCCGGTGCCCCCCGGCGAGCTCGGCCAGATGCTGGACCGCTGGGAGACCAGGGCGCGCGCCCGCCGGGCCGGCTAGCCGCCACGCGGGCTCCATAGGTCACCTATGCTGACCATCTTTTGGCGTTGCAGTTGCGCCCGTTTCTCGTCTAGAAACGGCCCTATCGGGCCTCCCGGCAACCAACCGTCAACGGTTTTCGCCGAGGATTTGGGGCTCAAAAGGGTCTGGCAATGCTGATTCGCGGCCAAATCGATGGGATTTCGGGGGAGGTGGCTCTGGCCGCCGCCACGATCCCGGCCGCGCTGCTGCCCACCCTCCTTATTGGCGGCCTCCTTCTTACTTGCCCCTGAGGGCCGGCTGGGCGCCACGCGCCTGGGCGCTCAGGGGTTGGTCGAGATCACCGGACACCTCAAGCGCCCAGCACACTGACGGCGCACAAGCTTAAAAGGAAATTTGCAATGGCCCCCGCGAACAAGTCCGACAAGGACCGCGTCATCATTTTCGACACCACCTTGCGCGACGGCGAGCAGTGCCCCGGCGCCACCATGACCTTCGAGGAGAAGCTCGAGGTCGCCGAGCTGCTGGACGATATGGGCGTTGACGTCATCGAGGCGGGCTTCCCGATCACCTCGCAGGGTGACTTCGAAGCGGTGAGCGAGATCGCCCGCCGCTCCAAGAACTCCGTCATCGCCGGCTTGTCCCGCGCCCATCCCGCCGACATCGACCGCTGCGCCGAGGCGGTGAAATTCGCCAAGCGCGGCCGCGTCCACACCGTGATCGCGACCTCGCCGTTGCACATGCGGGTGAAGCTGAACAAGACGCCGGAAGAAGTATTGGAGACCTCGGTCGCCATGGTCGCGCGCGCCCGCAACCAGATCGACGACGTCGAATGGTCGGCCGAGGACGGCACCCGCAGCGAGATGGATTTCCTCTGCCGCATCGTCGAGGCCGTCATCAAGGCCGGCGCCACCACGGTGAACATCCCGGACACCGTCGGCTACACGGTGCCGGAGGAATACACCCACTTCATGAAGACGCTGATCGAGCGCGTGCCGAACTCGGACAAGGCCGTGTTCTCCGTGCATTGCCATAACGACCTCGGCATGGCCGTGGCGAACTCGCTGGCCGGCATCGTCGGCGGCGCGCGCCAGGTCGAGTGCACCATCAACGGCATCGGCGAGCGCGCCGGCAATGCCGCGCTCGAAGAGATCGTGATGGCGATCAACGTGCGCAACGACAAATTCCCGTACTGGAACAAGATCGACACCACGCAGCTGACCCGCGCCTCGAAGGTGGTGTCGGCGGCGACCTCGTTCCCGGTCCAGTACAACAAGGCCATCGTCGGCCGGAACGCGTTCGCGCATGAGAGCGGCATCCATCAGGACGGCGTGCTGAAGGACGCCTCCACCTACGAGATCATGCGGCCCGAGATGGTCGGCCTGAAGCAGTCCTCGCTGGTGCTGGGCAAGCATTCCGGCCGCCACGCCTTCGTGCACAAGCTGGAGGAGATGGGCTACAAGCTCGGCCCGAATCAGCTGGAAGATGCGTTCACGCGGATGAAGGCGCTCGCCGACCGCAAGAAGGACATCTACGACGAGGACATCGAGGCCCTGGTCGACGAGGAGATGGCGGCATCCCACGACCGCATCAAGCTGACCTCGCTGACCGTGATCGCCGGCACCCATGGCCCGCAGCGCGCGACCATGAAGCTGGACGTCGACGGCCAGATCAAGATCGAGGAGGCCGAGGGCAACGGTCCGGTCGATGCGGTGTTCAACTGCATCAAGCGCCTGGTGCCGCATGAAGCCAAGCTCGAGCTGTACCAGGTCCACGCCGTGACCGAAGGCACCGACGCGCAGGCGGAAGTCTCGGTTCGCCTGTCGCAGGACGGCCGATCGATGACGGCGCGCGCGGCGGACCCGGACACGCTGGTGGCCTCTGCCAAGGCCTATCTGGGCGCGCTCAACAAGATCGTCATGAAGCGCCAGCGCGACAATGTGACGACGGCGGCGGCGAGCTGACGTTTACGCTCGCTCCGGATGAAACGGCGGAAACGCGGTGCCCTCGGCACCGCGTTTTTCGTTGAGCGGCGCGGAGGATGCTTCCTCCCGGACACCGCATTTTTGCAGGGAGACCCCTGCTAAGGGGCAATGGCGCCTCAGCCTGCTTCCCTATAAAGCTGCCTCCCAAGAAATGAAGGCTTGGGGCCGGCGGTCCGCGCCCCACAAAAACTACGGGAGGAAGCATTGCGGAAACTGATTTGGGCTGCGGCATCGATTGCGGCCTTGGCGCTGACCGGGACGGCATCGGCGCAATCGCCGATCATCATCAAGTTCAGCCACGTCGTCGCCACCGACACGCCGAAGGGCAAGGCGTCGGAGAAGTTCAAGGAGCTCGCCGAGAAATACACCGGCGGCAAGGTCAAGATCGAGGTCTACCCGAACTCGACGCTCTACAAGGACAAGGAAGAGCTCGAGGCGCTGCAGCTCGGCAGCGTGCAGATGCTGGCGCCGTCCAACTCCAAGTTCGGCCCGCTCGGCATCCGCGAGTTCGAGGTGTTCGATCTGCCCTACATCCTTCCCGATTTGAAGACGCTGCGGAAAGTGACGGAAGGCCCGCTCGGCGCGCGGCTGCTCAAGCTGCTCGAGCCCAAGGGCATCACCGGTCTCGCCTACTGGGACAACGGCTTCAAGCAGATGAGCGCCAACAGGAAGCTCGTCGCACCCGCCGACTACCAGGGCGTCAAGTTCCGCATCCAGTCCTCGCGCGTGCTTCAGGCGCAGTTCAAGGCGCTCGGCTCGCTGCCGCAGGTGATGGCGTTCTCGGAAGTCTACCAGGCGCTCCAGACCGGCGTGGTCGACGGGCAGGAGAACACCTGGTCGAACATCTATACCCAGAAGATGCACGAGGTGCAGAAGTACATCACCGAGACCAACCACGGCTACATCGGCTACGTCGTGATCGTGAACAAGAAGTTCTGGGACGATCTGCCGGCCGACATCCGCGAGCAGCTGTCGAAGGCGATGAAGGAAGCGACCGACTTCAACAACGCGCAGTCGCAGAAGGAGAACGACGACGCGCTGGCGGAGATCAAGAAGAGCGGCAAGAGCGAGATCATCAAGCTGACGGCGGAGCAGGACGCTGCGATGCGCAAGGCGATGGAGCCGGTCTACAAGGACGCCGCGAGCCGCGTCGGCCAGCCGCTGATCGACGAATTCCAGAAGGAAGCCAAGGGCGCGACGAACTGATCGTCACGACGAACTGCTCACGCCCTGCGTGGAAAAATAATGCATGAACGAAGGGCTTCCGTGCACTGCACGGAAGCCTTTTTGTTGCAAATCGTTTCAGTATGCATCTGAATGGACATTCACGGCAGTTACATCTCTGTAAGAACGCCCTCCCTGTCCAAGTTGTAAGTTGCGCGTCAGCCTGCGCGCGCTCATCCTCACGTCCATCCTTCCAGAGGAGGTACGTCATGAGGAAGTTCACCATCGCCGCCATCGCCGTGCTCAGCATCGCCGGCTCGGGCGCGGTCTATGCCCAATATCATCGCCCGTGGATGGAGCACTTCCGCCACATCCGCATGAACCCGGAGGACCGCGCCGCCTTCGTCGACGCGCGGATCGCCGCCGTCCATGCCGGGCTGAAGCTCAACGCCGACCAGGAGAAGCTCTGGCCGCCGGTCGAGGCCGCCGTGCGCGACTTCGCCAAGCTGCGCCTCGATCGCGCCAACGCGCGCATGAACGCCGGCCCGGGCGATGCCGCCAGCGGCGACAAGCCGGATGATCCGATCGCCCGTCTGCGCCAGCGCGCCGAGGACATGGGGGCGTCCTCCGCCGCCCTGAAGAAGATCGCCGATGCCGCCGACCCGCTCTACAAGACCCTGGACGAGGGCCAGAAGCGGCGCCTCGCCGTGCTGACCCGTCACCGCGGCCCGTTTGGCGGCGGCGAGGACGGCCCGCCCCGCCACTTCATGGAACGGGGCATGGACCGGATGATGGAGCGGGGCATGGAGCACTTCCGCCGCGACCATTTCGACCGCGATGGCGGCCCGGACCGGGATCGCGAGGGCCGTCTCTGAAACACCCGGGATTTCCCGGGGAATTAACCTTTGCGAAGCCGCTGGAATCCAGCGGCTTTTCGCATTTTCGGGGCTGTGGAAGAACATTGGAAAACATGCGTCGCATCGCTTGCCAGACCCGGATCGCTTTGCTAAACGACCGGCCTCGCAAGGCTTTGACCGGCCTTCGGGCGCATAGCTCAGTTGGTAGAGCAGCTGACTCTTAATCAGCGGGTCCCAGGTTCGAGCCCTGGTGCGCCCACCATTGACATCAACGACTTAGCTGGTGTCCGAGATGTCGTTCTGACATTTCGTCACCTGCTCATTCTGACAAATTCCCCTTTTTCGTTCTGTTGTCGCGTCTCTTTCGGCCGGCAATCTGACGCTGCGCTTCGGTCTGTTTCGCGTAGCGATAGAGCGCCGCGGAAGTCTTATGCCCTCCGAGAGCCCGCATCTGCGCCTCGGTCAATCCGGAGTCGGCGCCGTCAGTGTGGCCCCCATGGCGGAAGCTGGTGAAGGTGATCTCGTCCGGCAGTCCGGCCTTTCGGCAAATGCGCCTCACTTCCGACTGCACGTACCGCATCGGATTCTTGCCCCCAGTCATCCACGGCAGATGCACCTTGCGTCTCGGATCCGGTGCGTCGCGCATCACGATAAGCGTCCCGACGCGGCGCGCCTGCGCAAGCCGTAGGGTCATTTCCGGCCAAAGCTCACTTCCGTCGACATCGTAGAGCGGAATTGGAAGCCGCTCCTGGTGGTTTTTGTGATGCCAGATCATGATGCTGTTTGGATTGTCGGCGGGGCAGTAGTCGGACCACGCACAGCGCATGAAGATGTCCTCTTCGCGCGGCATCCAGTAGAACGCGATCATCGCCGCTGTTCCGAGCGAGGCGCTACCGTCTGCATCTGCCCCAGCCACGAAAATTTCCAACTCCGCCTTTGTCGCCGCGCGAGTCAGCTTTGGCTGATAGTCGATCTCGACTTTTTCGAACGGATTGTCGGAAGGAATAATCGATGCATGTCCGCGTCTCGCGGTGTCCCATGCGGTCTTGCAAACCGACATTGCGAGGCCGGGAGTGCGGCTCAACATCTTGCCGCCGCTCCCGACCTTGAGCTTCTCGTATAGAAGATCGACGGCGGCAGGAGTGATGCTCCTGATGTTTAGCTCGCCAAAACGACGGCCATCCTTCAAGGTGTAGTCGGCAACCAGCTTAAGAACGCGATCGTAACTGTCTTTGGTTCGCTGCGGACGCTTGGTGTATCGCGGCGCCTTCTTGTACTGGGTGCACAGCCAATCGAACGTTCCGACGACAACTCTGCGTGCGATTTCGGAATCGCTAGTGCCTCCGGTGCGCCAGCTATCGAACATCGGATTTAGCACATCGTCGCATCGGGCCTTTGCTATGGCATAGGATGTCCCGAGCGGCTCGCTTTTGGTTTGATAGCCCCGTTTGCGCGCCCAAGTCGGCGCATTCCAATAGTAGCGTACCTCGCCATTCGACGGTCGCGCTTCCATGTATTTCGGCCATCCAAGGGGTTTTCGCTTCCGCATCAGATCAGCGCCGCGGCGTCCTCTACAACTTCACCCGGAAGGACTTCCACTAGCCCGTGACGCCGCGCAATGACCTCACCAAGCTTACCGCGATGCCATTTAGGCAGACAGCCAAGCTGACGAGTCGGTTGCGGGTAGATGCCGCGCTGGACTTTCGCCAAGAACGCCTCAACACTCGGCTCGTCGCAATATGCAGCGGCGGTCTCGGCCCTCATCTCAAGGGGCCAGGCACCAGCCGGAATTGCGACGGGGCGGGCCATCAGTTGAGATCCCCAGCCGAGACCTGAAGCGGCATTTCAACGACGGGCCACCAACGACTTTCTTTGTTGCCGCGTTCGCCCATCGCAAACCTCCATGGAAGGCCACCTTGAGCCGCTAGCGGCAACTCCGTGGGAGGAGGGGCGAATTTTTCGGGTAGCGTGACGCGGTTCTTCTTGGCGCGAGCTCGCACGCGCTGGACCGCAAATCTTACGGGCATGCGAAACGATCTCACGAAGCGCTTCTGGTCGAGATAGCCGTCTCGCTCCAAAGCCGGGAGAGCGTCACAAGCAACCGTCATTGTGTGGCGATCCTCCAACCCGATGACCATTTGGGCGTCTTCTTGATCGACACCATTTGGCAACGCCAGTTGCATGCCGTTTAGCGCGAGAACGAGCCCCGATTTCGGAACCGGGAAAAGCTGATGTGGGCCACCCTCTTCGTAGAGGTCCGCCAAGGCGATCAGAACGGCGTCGATGCCGATGAAATTGCGCTTGTAGCGCTTTCCAGGTTCGCGCTTGTCCCGCTTCGGTTGGCCCCAGTAGATCACTTGGCCAGCTGCGATCTCGTTGTCGAGTTGACGATCGCCGCGCTCAATCAGCTTCAGGAAGTCGGCGCGGTCGATAGGGGCGAGGGGGTCCATTTTGCCATCCGGCTTAGTGCTAGATAGAATAGTAATAATCTGGTTCGCTAAGCTTTGGAACAGCAAAATTTGAGGGGCTGTGGAAAGTGGGATGCCCGGGACCGGCCCGGGCATCGCTGCGTCGCCTATCCGAAGGGGGCACTTGCCGCGCGGTTCTTCAACGAACTGCGTGGGCCGTCTTTTCCACCACCACCGCCGGCGGCGCCGCGATTGAACCCGATCGTAGCCTAGCCGGCGCTCAGCCCGCAGCCGCAAGTCCATAGCCCAGGCAAATCGCGAGAGTATCGCTTGTAGGATGATAGCGTTTCGCTCTTAACGTGTGATAGCCTCACTCCGTTTGACGTTTCCCCACTACTCTCTATCGAGATTGTCCGTGCCATTTATTTCTCACTACGACGACGAGCTGGCTGACCAGGCCACAGCCGCACTCAACACGCTTGAGAAAGTCCTGAAAGGGAGAGAAGTCAGGCGGTATCTTGGTTCGATAGTGGTTGTGCCGCTCGTAAATGCGAATCGAAAGAGTAAACTTCAAAGGCGTCCGGACGCAGAACGCAGGGAGATGGACGCGGTATACGGGACGCTGCGCAACCGTAGCATCACGAAGAAAGAGCGTGAGGAAGGACTGGTTTTTGCGGAAAGGGCTGCAGCCGAGGTCGGAAAAAAGTCCGTAGAATTTAAGCTTCCCGCTTTTCAGGCTTTGCAGGAATTCAAGGATTGCCTCAGCGACAAAGATTACCTAGGGGCTCTATGCCTCGTTGCGTTCCTCGTAACCTTGGCGAGCATCGTGATGCCTCTAGCCAATCCACGCGGCAAGGAAAAGTAATCGGGAGCACAAGAAATGCCCGGGACTGGCCCGGGCATCCCTATTGCTCGGCTAGATCGTTAGGCGGCTATGCGCGCCAAGGCAGTTGCGACGTTCTCGATCAGGAAGAACTGCCACGATCGCACGATGTCGCGGTCGTCGCCGCTATGAACTTCGCAGGGAAATTCCATGCCGTCGGTGTCGGACTCGGTGGCGTATCTGAGCAACGCGAGAACGCCCGCTAGGGTGGTCGGAGCCACATTGAGGAGTTGTAGGGCGGCGTCGTTCGTGGCGACGCAAGCGCTGTAAGACCGCTCCTCTTCAGCCGCACTTGCCGTTTCCACATCCTCACATAACTCGATCACTTTGATGTATTCGGCCTCTGCCGCCTTGTGAGCCTCGATGGCAGCAAAGATTGGATCTTTTGTCGCAGGCCAATTGTCAGGTAGGGGCGGCCGCTGCCCATCGTCGCGAGGGCTCGAGCCGCCATACCGCGTATCCTTCCAATCGACGCCAACGAGATCCAGGACAGCCGCGGCTCGAGTTGATGGCTGCGGGAGATCGCGCCAATGTCCTTCGCCTCGGAAGTGCCAATCGTGGCCCGCGTTGTCTGCCCAAACGTATCTCTCGGCAGCGGTGCCCATTTGGGGCCAAAGCTCCAGGCACAGGAGACGCCGCTCCATGTGCAGCCACGAGGCATAAGCCTCCAGCGCGCGCCGATCGTAGGCGGGCATGGCAGGTGCGGCCACGGGAACGGCTGACGCTATCGCGATCGAAACAATCGAATTCATGAGGAAGAATCTCCTATTCTGCGCCCCTGTCGATTGAATCGCTCTGCCTTTGGTTAGTTCGCCATCTACAGGGCCGCCCAGATATGCGCGGTCTGGGCTGGCTGGAATCAGAGAGCAAGAAGACAATTTATCGGCGCCCTCGGCGCCGCCGCTCTCGTTCAGAACTGCGGACGAGTTGATCCGTGGCGTGCTATACACGCGCTTAGCTTGGGTCATTGGATTTCGGTCCTCTATGACTTGGGTTAGAGCCGAGGCGAAGGTCGCAACTTCCCCTCGGCTTGTTTTTGTGGTACCCCATTTTCATGGTCAAGTCAATTAAGGGTACCCCGAAAAAGCGCCGCGGTCGTCCACCCACAACGGGCAGGGGCACGCAGATCGGCATGCGCTGGCAGGCGCCTGAATTGGAGGCCATTGATGCCTGGCGCGAGGGTCAAGCGGACGATCCTAGCCGGCCCGAGGCCATCCGCCGGTTGGTCGAGATCGGGCTTAAGACGAAGAAATGAAGCCGCCAAAACGAGATGCTGTTGGTTATAGCAGCCCGCAGGCTGGTCGCGCTGATCGCGGCGGCAACTATAAGGTCTGGGTTCGTTTCCCGGGCGAGAGGAAATGGTACTCGCCCAAAGACGTCTCCGGCATCGCAAGATACCTTCCTACGCACGAACACCTGAGGGTATTAAACCGCAATCTTGGCCGCGTCCGAGTGGAAAGGGTGCTGTGAGGCCGTTTTATGGCTGGTCGAGATTGGGCTGAAGGCGAAGAAGTGATGGACTCAGAACCGCTCGAAACCAAACCTGTCTTAGGACCTAAAGAGCAGTTGGAAATGCGCGTTCGAGAAGCCCAGCGCGCGCATGACAGCGAGACCGCTTTTGGCAAGAGCGCAAACGACGCCGCGGTTAAATCTGGCGAAGAAGCGATCAAGGCAATGATCCTGATAAATGGCGGTAGTTCGGTCGCCATGCTGGCATTTATGGGAACACTGGCTTCAAGGGACATGCTTTCGCCTGTTCAACTTGGGCAAATTTCTGCGCCGTTGATCTGCTTCGCGAGCGGCTTGATCGCTGCAATGATTGCAACCGCCGCCGCCTATTTCACAAACCTGATGATCGCCGGTTCATCCAACCTAAAGCAGCGTGAATACGATGCACCGTTTTTGCGTGCTACTCCATCATCTAAGCGGCACCACTTTGCAGGTGAAATTTTCCGCTACGTCGCGGTTATCGCGGCTGCGACCTCAATCGCGTGTTTCGGGGCCGGCGTGATAAAGGCGCAGTCCGCTTTTTCCGCGCTCTCTAAACCGAAGGTGACGGTAGTCGCCTCAGATCGAAAAACAGCATGATCGTCCTAGCAACATTGATCGCCGCTGCTATCGAATATCGCGCGCCAGCGCCGCGGTTGAACCCGCAGATCTGCGCCAATGTGCACCGTACCGGGCCCGGCTATATCGTGATGAGGGAAACGTGGGTGTTACCCAGGCTGAAGTTGACCGAGGGCCGCCGATTAATGCCGCACGGCCCCGACGGCCTGACGATTGCGGGGCCATCCGATCGTCGAATTGATAGAAAAAACCTGCGCGGCCCCTTCTAGCTGACCCCCGCCCGCCTCTTGCCGCGTTCAGGCCGACGCGCTCGAGATCGAGGCCGAGGACGACGCAGCGCAGGAGCGGGGCGAGATTGCCGCCGTTGGCAAACGCGCCCCAACAGGAACGTTTGGTCGAAGCTCCACCTTCTGCTGCGGACGTCGGCCTTTCCCGCAAAGGCACCCACGAAGGCCGCATTCATTCGGCACGCCGAGAAGGAAGAGCCCGGCGGCGGCCCAGCCGCCTCCCTGGAACCGAACCACTATATTCGCCGCTAGATCAGGGTCGTCCCGCGGCCCAGAGTTCTCGCTTGGCAAAAGCCTCAAGGAGCGCTCGACGCATAGCTAGGAAGCCGGTGTCCTGCAAGGTCTCTCGATTGTCGCTGAATTGAAGCTGGTTGCATGGCGCGAGAGCGCAATGACGCGGATGGCAGTCGGGCCCACAGTCGGTATCGTCGATTGCGCATATCGGTTGACTGGCGATCAGGCCTCGGAGTTCTCCTGCCGGCACACCAAACACCCAGAGCAGTTCGTCGTTTGTTGGTTTTCGCTGTTGCAGAAGCTCGATCACCTCGGCGAGGTCAGATGAATTTCCTCCGCGGACTCGCCAAACCGAGAGTTGGCCACTGGCCAATTCGTTCGCGCGGATCAAGCCAATCCTCGGACTGCCGTTCTTATTGTGCTGAGTGTAACCACCTCGGCATAGTACCTCATCATCCGCTACCGTGCCAGGCGAAACAGGATCCTCGTGTAGAGCCTCCCGCGAGCACGGGCGATCATAACCGAGAACAAGACACTTCATGAACTCTTCATCAGATCTTGTGCCGCGGCTGATGATTGGATCTCGGCGGTGATCCGGCGTTCATCCGAGATACGATGCCGCCATGGGCGCGCATTCGAAAACCTCTTTCCGATGCCAATACCAACGACATAGCGCGCGTTCGGAATCTCAAGCGAATATGAATTTTCCCGCCGATCGTCTCTCCAAATCAAGGAAATAGACCCCACTGAGTCGTCGATCTCGATTTCAGGCAGCCTGGCGAGAACCGGCAGGTAGGAGGCGATTTGGCGGGCTGCATTGATAACGTCCCGATCGGGAAGGACGGAGTCAGGCGCCGCAGGGATGTTTGGTATCTCTGCCAGCCGAAGTTCGAGTGCCGCCGCAAAGGTGGGACCACTCGCCTGGAGCGCTGCATCAGCTAGGGAGCGCCACGCCTGGGCAAACGCTCTCCAATGATCCTCGATACGAACAAGAGCCTCTCGATCTTCTGAAAGAGGAGCTAACTTAAAATGTTCGCGGTTCAACCTGGCCCCAATATGAAGCGGGTACAGCCCGGCGCCACTCTGAGTCACTCCGGTGAGACCAGTGCTGCCGCTCATTCCAGAAACCCGGAGAGCACTAAAAAGCGGCGATAGCAATATGCTGCTCGTGCACGAAGGATTGCTCGTCGTCCAGCGCTTCATCAAACGTACAGCATCGCCTAGACTTCCGAACGCCTTCGATCTGACTTCCAGGTTTAGATCAGCCGATGCCTCCGTCGTGGCTTCAAGCCCCGTTCTCGACTGTTGCCATGAAGTATCCAGCTCTATTGTATCGAGCGACCAGTCGTCGTCGATCTTAGCTGCCCAGTCCTCACTCAGATCGAGGATCTGTGGCCCAAGCGTTCGCGGAGCGGCGCGAAACATGTAGCCGGTTTTAGGCGCGATCGCCTCGGATGTTGTTGGCATGATCAGAATGCTTAAGTCGAGAGATTGATTGTTGTCTGGATGTCTAAGCTTAAAAGAGAGCGCATCACCGCCTTGTTGGCGTCATGCATAACCGGGAACTCACTCGCGATTGCGTCCTCCAGCTTGTCAGAAGGACTCAATAAAGGGGGCTCGGTAGGGCGAAAGAGTTGAGTGTGCTGAACAACTACTCGCAGCATTTCATCCGGTGCGCCCCTGATGACCATATCACCAGCGTTCGGCCGCACATCAACGTTCAATTGGTTGAGAATATTTCCGGACGGCCGCTCGGCAAACCAGCCAGTGTGATTATGCCAGAGACGACCTCTTTCAAAGATCGCTGGAGCTATCTCTCGGCTGCTACCAAAAAGTTCGACATAATTAGGCGTTTCATCGTCGCAAAGAAAAACATCCGTCACGATCAACGAATTCCCGGTGATAGTATTGTTTCGATCTTTCTCGTGCAGGGCCAGTTGTTCCACCGCGCCGATAAGAATGTCGCCGGCCTTGGCCCAAGTTGGCTGCCATCGCGTGTAGACCGTGGCGACGACCTTGATCTCGTTATTGAGAATACTGAGCAGCCAGCTCGCGCTTCCGTCGGGACGTTTATGAGAGAACTCGACGCCGCGGACAAGACGGCCGCCGGGAGCTCCCGTATTGGGGTTGATCTGAACGTCTACATACTGGGGGAGATCGATCGCTGGCAACTCACGGCGCCAATCCAGGGCGCTCTTGATAACAGCCTCGATCGAGCTCCACGCAATCGGTTGACTCAGCGCAATCCCGAAGGCGGCGCTATGAATGGCGTGATCGTCGTTGAGCGGACGGAAAGGCATGAAATCTTAGATCCCCTGCACTCTGCTACACGCAATCAGAAGGGAGGTCTATCTGCGTTGCCCCAAAAGTAGTGTCTCCGTGGCTCTCCCGCAACTTCTAAAAGTGCACGGAAAGTGCATGTAAGTAGCTGATAGTTAATCATTTTCTCTGCTGTACGGTTTGCTGCTTTGACGGGAGCGGGTTATTCCTCGGGTCGTATGCTTTCAAACGAACTGGAAAGAGGGGTCGTCTTCAGACGCGGCCCCGATTCGTAAAGCAGAGCATCACCTTATCGCCCCCAACCCAAGGGCATGAACCAGTTGACCAACCTGCTGTCCATTGATGCAGAGGCGCAGCTAGGCCTAGCGGCTTGCTTGTCATGCTCCCTCGCGGAATCTATCCGCCATGAGCACCAAGTCGCGAGAGGTCATATGGGGCGGTCGGATCATGGGCGCAAAGATCCATGCCCAGGGAGCGCGCGAGCGTGCCCGGGAGGCCGTCCGGGAGGCGGATCGGGCTGAGGCTAAAGCCTGGTCGGTTCGCATGGAGGGCTACGGTGGCCCCGCCCAGCCATCCCCTACGATCGGCCAGTGCATCAATGGCGGCTTGGGTTGGCTCGAGGTCGAGTGTGCTCGTTGTAAGACGCGCGCGAGCCTCCCGCTTGACGCTATCCGCCGGCGCGCGGATACGCCGCTTTGGAAGCTGGAAGCTTCACTGAAGTGTCGATCCTGCCGCAGCACCCGCTACGCGCCGCCCGCCCGCATGATCAAGCTGACTGCTGTGCGGCAGATCACGCCTTACAAGTGGGTACATCCGACGGAAGAGCGTTAGCTTCCGCGCGGCTACCCTTCAAAACTAGTGCAATCCCTTGATTTCCCGCGACAGTTGCGTTTGGATACCCCTTGGGGGGCAGAAAATGCGATGGCTGGTAATTGCAGTGCTCTGTGTAGTGCTGGGGGCGGGTGCTACGCGACAGGCGCAGACGTGCAGTAAAGGTTGGCGTCCAAGCTCGTCATGAGTAGCGGGCGTCGTAGTCACGCATGTCGGCCACCGTCTTCATGATGCGGCGCAGAACCTAGTTCATGGTTGGGCAGCGATAGACCGCAAACCCAGGGAGCGAGCACATTTGGGAGCTGAAATACGTGTCTGAATTGACGAGCAAAACCGAGAGGGTTCGGCCACCGGCGAATATCGCGCGAACCATTGCAAATTATGTCGTGGTCTTGCTTTTGGGCGCGAGTTTGGGACCGGCCCTGTTCCTAGCTGTCGAACGGTTGGAACTGAAAGGCCAGTTGCTGCTCTCGTTCGCTGTCGGTGGGTTTCTTACTTTCGCGGGGTGTGCCGCTATAGGCGGCGTAGCTTGGCTAATTATTCTTCCCCGTTTAATTGCAAGATTCCGCGCAACTTTGTCCGCTATCGTTGAAGAACTCACGCAAGCTGGCCGCGCTCACGCTGAGGGAAAGCCTGCCGAGGCTGTGGGCCATGTCGGGCGCGCCATCGGCGAAGGAGCGGCTTGGTATTCTCTCGGTGCAACGCGCCGCTTCGTCGCTCAGGCTGCATTGGGACTTATCATTTCATTTGGTGGAATCATCGGATCTGTTCTTCTCTTTAACCAGAACGCATTGCTTCGCGACCAGAATCTGATGGTGAAATCGCAGGTCGATCTGCTGCGTGATCAAAACCAAAAAATCGATCAGCAGTTATCGCTGCTCGAAGATCAAAATGGCAAAATCGACCAACAGACGATGGTGTCGGACTCGCAAAAACGAAGCGCATTTGTCAGCGAGCTATTCTCGATTGTGCAGGCCGCGACTTTGGGTGGCATAAAGGACGGTCAGCTCTCCCAGGAGCTTGTCACGCGAGTTGTTGTCCTGACATCGAGCGCCACGCCATATTACTATTTGGAATTTCAGCCGCGCAAACAACCCGCAGGTGAATCGCTAAGGGCCAACGATGTCGGCGGAGGACAGAAGCGCATTCCGATGGCACTAAGTCCAGAGCGAGGCCAGATACTTTTGGCCCTTGCGCGGATGAACGTGAACCTCTCAATTATTGCCGCAGCGGGAGCCCGATTCGACTATGCCGACCTTCGCAACGCAACTATATCCAATGTCAATTTGAGGGGCCTAGATCTCACGGGCAGTGACTTCTCGGGTGCAACAATCAAGACGGTGGAATTTACGGAAACACGGATTGCGAGGGCGCGCTTCGAGGATGCCCACGTGAACGAAACCACCTTCGAGAAGGCGTTCGCCGAGAAGGCCGATTTCACCAGAGTTAACCTGGAAGCCGTCAGCATCAAGGAGTCGAACTTTCGCGGGGCAACGTTCGACGAAGCAGCGCTCCTGAGAGTCGCATTTGTTGGAACCGATATTTCATTTTCTAGCTTTAACAACGGAATCCGCCGCCGCCTGAAAATGAATCACGTCACGATAGGTGGATCGGAGCTGCCAAAGGGCCTCGACTGGCCCGGGTGGATAAGGAAGCAATTTTCAGAAAAGTACCCTCGCCCCATCGTCGTCGACACAGAACTCGCAGAATGGTGAAGAATCGGACCATCCGACAATGAGAGCCGCGTTTTGATTGCTCGTTCAGCACCAGCGCTGCCGCGGCGGGCACCGCGTCGCGCTGCAGACGTAGGCGCGAACAAGTCCCTCGCTAATCAGGATCTGTCCGACATCGCGACCATCCCCGGGCCTGTCGGCGGATCGGGACCATGACCATGGCTACCATTTTGGTTCGTTTCGAACTCGATGCCAATGAGCACACATTGCCACTTGCGCTCGCCCTGCGGTTGCGGAAGACTGTAGGCTTTCAGTTTGAGCAAAACTGCCGTGGATACGCATGATCTAGTCGGCCCCGCTGTCGTCGCCGCTGCTGTCTCGGGATTCGTCTCGATTGTAAGTGGCTTCCTGTCCAATAGGGCGGCGAGGCGACTGCATATGGACAAATTGCAATCTGATGAACGGCTCGCAGAAAGACGTTATGGCTTCGACGTGGACCTCGCCGAGCGCAAATTTCATTATGAGCGTGAGTTGCATGACCGTAAGCGACGCGTTGAATTTGCCGAGCAATTGTTAGCTGACTTCTATAAGTTCGCTGACATCATATCCGCAGTGCGATCACCTGGGGCGTTTGGTGACGAAGGTTCATCGCGACCACGTCAAGATGCCGAATACGCGGGCACTGCTCGCAACCGCGATATCTACTTTGTGCCCCTTGAACGGCTTAGGAAAGAACAAGAATTCCTATCGAGCCTCTTCAGCAGGCGATACCAGGCACGAGCGTTGTTTCAGGGTGCGCTTGAAGAGGCCTTTCAACCAGCTGCTGAAATTGTGAATTCAATTCGGGTTGCCGCGAGTATGCTCATCCAGTACGTCGGCAACCAAAGCCACAACCCAAGTCTTTTTGCGAGACTTGAGGCCGACATTTGGGGTGGCTACGGAGATGATCGTGATGTCATCGCTTTGAAACTGCAAGGCGTGCTGGCGAAGGCGGATGAGGTGCTTGGGACGATGCTTCAAAGTGAAAGCCCATTAGCAGCCAGGCGTTGAAGGGATTGATGCCCCCACAAGAGGGGAGGGATGAATGGGTTTTCGGCAAACCCTTGTGATGGGTAGGGCATCGCCCACCGACAACCTGGCAATTCGCGGACTATCTCCCGATTGCAACTTTCTCCCGATCCCTCTTGCACTCTCCTCATGGTTGAGCAACACTGGCGCTTTCAGTTTCAGTCGGGGACGGCTGGATGCGATTTTTATTCGGAATATTTCTACTATCCGCGCTGGTCTCTTCTGAGGCTTGGTCGGCGGAGCCCGGCTATCCCTCCGATAGGCCTTGTCTCAATCAGGATCCTCGCGTCCGGCCGCCACTGCCGAACGAATACTGCGACTACGTTCAACAGCTTAAAACTTGTGACGGTGACCTGACGGAGCGACTCTTTCGCCAGCGCCGCCAGCCAGCATATTTGATTCCTGAACTCGGGTCTGAGCATCCACGCCGCCTCGTATGCCATCAGGATTAGACGAATGATGCGCGAGCAAGCGGGTCCAAAAAAGTAGTTGAATCTTTGTAGGTAGCTTTCAGTTATTTCACTCTAAGGGGGTTTGCGAATGAAACTCATGTTTGCCGCCCTTACGCTACTGGCGCTGATATCACCCTCGTTCGCACAGCAAAATCGTACCACGACCGAGCGAGAGGTACTCAACCAGCCAATCCTGCCGGAGCCCGGCAATCGCAACCTTCTAGTCAGGTTCGGCGACACGGCGCAGGTCCATTTCAAGATGCCGTTCAAGGGCATCAGGCTCGAGGATCAGAATGTGGTCGCGGCCGAACCGCGAAGCGACCATCTCATTGCATTTACCGGCCTGTCTCCCGGCACGTCTAGGGTGATGCTCGAATCAAGTGATGGTACGCAAAGGACCTGGGGAACCGTCACCGTCTACCGCGATCAGCACGAGGTGAAGCTCTTCCTGCCGCCATCTCGGCAACAGGGAGGTGGCCAAGGAAGCACGGGTGCAGGCGGTATCACCATCATCAACCAGAGCGGTCCGAACGTTCTGCAAACGACGGACAGCCCCGATTTCCGCTCCGTTCTCTGCAACGAAGTCGGATGTTCGCAACCGGCCCAATCGAAGTAGCCCCGACTTATTCGCCCAGCGGACCGTGCAGGCCGGGGTTCGGCCTGTAGGCTTCGATGCGGCCGCTTGTGATGCCGTCCGGATTCGGCGGCTCCGAGGCCGCCGCGATCGCCCCGGTGTCGCGGGCCTTCTTCCAGTTGCCGGAGCCGTGCACGAGGGCGCTTGGCTTCCTGCCCATCAGCTCGGCGGCACTCGACAGCGGAGCCGGCTTGCCTTCGTCGGTGATGAAGCCGCGGCGGTTCTCGACCAGGCCGCTGTCGAGCGCGACATCTAGAAACAACTGGTACTCGCCGAGCTCGATCTCCTTGACCGCATCGACATAGGCGCCGGTGGTCGGGAAGCCGAAGCCATCATGATCGCTGCCGCCGGCAAACGGGACGCCGCTCGGACTGTAGTCGTACTTGCCTTGCTTGCCGACGGAATGGATGGTCTGGATGCGGCCGAAATTGATTGGGCTGGTCGTGGTCGAGTCATAAGCCGTATCGATCGCAACGGTGTAGGCGTTGACCGTCAGAACCGCGTTTGAATCGGAATGGCCCTGCGGATGGTAACAGGAAAGCGCGCCTCCGGTCAGGTTCACGTCGTCGAATGCCAGGCACATCCTGGACACGCCCGTCGAACGCGAGCCAACGGTTGCCGGCGTTGCCAGTGAGCCGCTGACGACGGCGTAGCCGACGGCCGGCCCTTCCGGCGGAGAGATCGCCTCCTGCACGATGAAACCGCCGGCCGTCTTCACCGGCTGAGAAACGTCGAGCGAGAGCAAAACGTGGTGCCAGCGATCGGGCGTGACGCGCTGCCCATTGTACCCAGGGTCGGAATTGTCGAACGGAGCGCCACCGCGGCGCGCCTGAAGCGTGCGATACGTTTCAGGCACTTGCCCGAGGAAGATGTCGGCGGTTGTGTCCAGCGCGTCGGAATACCAATCGTCACTAGGGCTTAGAGGCCCGTCGGTGATCAGCTGACCGTCGGCGACCGAACCAAGATAGAGGCCGCCGTCCGGAATGTTCTGCGTGGTCGCAAGCCCGAACGTGCTCGTGCCCTCATAGGCCGGCGCATCGCCCCGCGGCATGACGACGTTGATCGACAATTGCGGATAGTCGCCGGTGCAGTCGATGCCGATATAGGAGGGGTCAACCGTCTCGGTCGCGCCCGTGAATGCCGGCAATGTTACCGTGTTGTCGTGATCTATCAGACCGCCGGTCGGCGTGTAGATGCTCCCGAACGAGCGCAGATAATCCTGTGAGTGGGTGTGGCCGATCGTTCGCGTCTCGCCGCCCGACGCATCGACTTCTTTCTGAATCGTCGGCGGCCCGAACACCACGAGCGGCACGACACCGCACAGCAACGGCCGAGGTCCACCGGCAGCCTGCCAAGCCGAAAATTCCGCCTGCGCTGCCTCAATCGACTTCGTCGGCGCGCGAAACCAGATCGACAGCGTGAACTTCTTCGCATCAGGAACGAGCGTCGCCAGCGTTGCGTGGCTCTCTCGGTCGTAGAACTTGGCCGCCAGCCCACCCCAGTTGATGTTGACGATGTTCTGAAACGGATCGAGGCGGTACGGCGGGTTGATGTCGTCCTTACCCTTGATCTTCAGCGTAGCTTTTTCGCTTTCGTCGACCAGGTATTGGTTCAGCAGCTTGATCCTGCCGGCCTGACCGTTGACAGACAGCGAATTGCCCCTGTGCTTCAAGGCGAGCGGGATCTCGACTTCGATGTATTGTGCCTGGTCCTTGGTCTCGAGGTCTTTGTCATAGTGCTGGCTGTCGACGACAAACTCCATCAGGGTCGGGTCTGCGTCGATCGCTTTCTGCGCTAGCTCGTCGATGTTGGTCTCGTAGCCGACGATGCGCCGAACCTTGGTCATGCGGGCAGAGTGCACCGCCGTATTCAGGAAATGGTCCTGGTAATCTTCGCCGCGGCCGTTTCCGCCGGTCGATTTAGCGGACTTGATGATGCGGATCGGAATCCATTCGTCCGGGTTGTTGACGTCCGTCGTCGTCTCTGGATCGCAGACCTTCAGGACTTCCGTTTTTCGGGTCTTGTTGCCCTTCGGGTTGTAATCGTCTTTGGTCCGGTCGTCGCACCATTTCAGCTTTCGGACGATGCCCTGTGACTGCGATTCGGACGATTGGCTTTTGCTTTTGATGACGTCGGTGCGCTCGACGTCGGCCCACATGTCGTCGAGGCGCTCGCCTTTCTTGTTGGTGCCGTAGACGCGCGTGATGTGCGTCTTGCGGCTGTCCGGCTTGTTGGTGCCCATCAGTCCTCGGTCCAAGAGATCGACGGGGACGGTTTGCCGGCCGCGGCGAGCGCGGCTTCATAGCTCTCGGAGAGCGCCAGAATGTCCGGCGTCATTTCGATCTCGACGGATACTTCAGGCCCTAGGCCTTCAGCTTCGCGGATCCTCGCAGCTTCTGCCGCGCAGGCCGCGTCAAAGGCCATTTTTGCTTCGTCAACCCTAGGCATCACCGGCCCCCATGCACCCAGCCCGGAGCCGGCCCGGTCTTGAAGTTGGCACTGTCACGCGCCTCACGGCGAACGGCATCGACGATGGCGCTGTCGGCCAGCATGGGTCCGACAGAATTGCCGCCCGGCATCTGGATCGTCACCGGGTGCAACTCCCTGATGCCACCTCCACCCGAGAGACCGTCGAGCGAAGGAAGATCAGCCGCAGCGCCGCCGGTGAAGAGGTGACCGATGCTATCGCCGAACGTACCGACCGCGCCGCCATCCGCAAAATGCCCGATTGGGCCGCCGCCCGAACGCCCCATGACGAAGCGGTTGAGTAGCTTGATGCTCTCTTCCGGAGTCTTCGCATTGTTGAGGGCGACGAGTCTCAGCTGCGCCGGGCTGAGCACCGTTTCGTTGAGCAAATTGATGGACTCTTCCGGCGTCAGATCGGGATCGAACCATTCCGGCGACAAGCCGCCGCCTCCAGCCAGGTGCGCCACCCGGCCGCCCTTGGCGAAGCCGCTGACCTTTCCGAGAAGTCGGCTGATGAAGCCGCCGCCGGCATAGTTGCCGGCATTGAGCCGATCGAGCTGACCTCGACCGATCCTTCGCGCCGCCTCCGCCCGGATAACGTACTCGCCGTCGGAGAGCATCGCCGGGATGCTGTCCGACGTCGACGTGCCCGGTCCCATGACGTGGCCGCCGCCATCCAGGCAGCGCACCAGGCCGCCGCCAGCGGCTGCTACTTCGGCCGATGGAGCACTATCGCCACCGCTGCTGCTCTTCAGGTTCGCCGTAATCTCCTCGATCGCTTGGGCGAGCTTGCTGCCGGCGTCTTTCACTGAGCTGGCGACATCCTCGGTGCTGCCCTCCAACGCACCGCGGAGGCCGAGGCCGTCAACCGGACCCTCGACCTTCGTGCTCTCTGGATTGATATTGTTCAGCCTCGCGCCGAGACTTTGCAGGAACGCATCGAACAAGTCGCTGCGCTGCTGCGGGGGCGCTGCCTGCGGCTGAAGGGAACTCGGTCCCTCCCCAGGTCGGGGCTTTTCCTGCAAGGCGCCGGGATCACCGAACGCCTTGGACAAAAAACCACCAATGGCCGTGCCGCCGAGCAGATCGCCAATGGCGGAGCCCATCCGGCCGTAGCCCTTGGCGCTGTCCCGCAAGATGCCGTAGGTCAACCCTTCCGCAGTTCCGAGCGCTTCGCCGGCGGTCCCAAGTCCGGGTATGCGCGTCCGCTCGCCAAGATCACGACCCGAGCGACCGAACGCCTCTGCGGTCGGCTTGCTCGCCTTGATCCCCTTGGCGATCAGATCGAGTCCAGATTCTACAGTGCGCCCAGCATCGGTACCGATGTTGCTGCTTTGCGGCCCCAGAATGTCGCCAAACTGGCGATTGATCTCGCCCAAGCCACCACCGACACGCTCACCGAATGTCCGGCGCTTGTCTGCCTCTCGCACGGCTTGCGGTTCGGCTCCCGACAGGGCGCGAAACACCGTCTGCGGGTTAATGACCCCCGTGCGCCCCTGCGCGTCTCGGCGGCTGAGCAGAAGATCCAACTCCTCTCGATTGCGGATCGGGACATTGAGCTCACGACCGATAGAACGAGCCACGAGGTTTCCAAGGTTCGGACCGAGTGACTGCAAGGCACCCGATGTCAGACCCTGCGCCAGCTCGCCATTTCCGACATCATGCGGTGCATAGATGTCGCCAAGGAAGCCGCGGGCCTTCTCGGCAGCTTGGGCTGCGGAAAGTCCATCAATCCGACCGCCGGCGGTCAACGCACGCTGTGCAGCTCGAAACTGTTCCTCCGTCGCGTCCGCAATGCCATAAGGCGACTGCAGCTCCTGCTTCCGTTTGAACGACAGGAAATCCTCGTTCGCGGCGGCCAAATCTTTCGGATCCGCACCGACTTTCCGAGCGCTTTCGCGCAGCTTGTCGAACGCATCGCCGCTGGCGCCGAGCGCCTTGAACCGGCTCTCGACCAGCTCGGTCTCTTCGCGGATTTTGGCAAGCTGTGCGCCAAGACCCGCCAGTGCGGCAGGAAGGCCGGCGCCAAGCGCGAATCCGCCAAGCCCCTTTAGTAAGCCACCAAATCCACTACCTTCGAGCAGGGGCGCGATTGCGTCGCTGATCTTCGAAAGCGGCGCTGTTGCCGACTCTGCAAACTTCTTGCCTGCGGTTTCGCCCGTGCGGCCCACCTGCCGCTCGATATCCGCCAGTGACTGCTTGCCGGCCTCGCCGACGGCTTTCAGCTTCGCCTTGATCTCGGCGTCCCCCTCTAGAGCGATCGAGAGCAGGATTTCGTTCTTGCCGCCTTTAGCCATTTGTCAGCTTCCTTTCCACCGCGTGAATTTCTGCTTGGCACTGATCCCAGGTGAGGCCCGCCATGGCGGCTTCGACAACGAGCTGCAGTCGTCTTTCGAACGGCAGCCGCGAGGTTGGATGCTGTGCCGGCAGATCAACGAGATTCGGGCGGACGGCTGCCGACTCATGGACCACGGTCTCCAGTGTTGCAGCCGTGGCCGGATTTCGGGCCGCGATCTTACTACGGCGGTCCGCAAGCACTTCGCTCAACCGCACCTTGCCATCGTGCGACCGCACCAGGCCGAGATTGACCTGTCGGCTCAGGGTACTCCGGTTCAGGCCGATGGCCTTCGCGGCGGCTGCAATCGAGATCAGCGGATCATCGGCGCTCACTGTCGCGCACTCCGTGCAACAACGTTGCGCAAATCGTGCATATGCAACGCCAGCGTGGCTCGTTCGCGCGCTGGCATGCAGATTGCGCATGCGTCACTAGCCTTTGATATTGCTAACCTTCCGCTCAAATTTCTTCCCGAACGTTGCGTCGTTGCGTGCATGGTGTTGCGTGTTGCATCAATTTTGCGGTCTGGCTCTGGAGCATTCGAGTGCCTAGTCCCTCCGCATTGGTTTAAGCCGCTGGGAGGACCCCGCGAGAGAGCATGTCACCTCGTGAATACCTTGCCATCGACAGGAGGGACGAGCATGGGGCGCAGATTGCGGGCCGAGATGCTCATGATCTGGAGCGCAGCCTCCACTGAGAGATCGGTCTCGGTCGCCAGATAGGCAGCTAGGTTTTTTTGCCCCTTAGCTAACGGCGAACCCTCGATAGCCGCGGCGCGATCGTCAGCGAGGCCTGTCATCGCTGCTCCCGCAGACCGTGGCGAGCGTTGACCGCGGATATAGCTCGCTCCCAAGGATCAGTACCGGCTGCTGGCATGGTCGTGGTGGCGGCAGTCTCGTGTGCGCCACTGGCCATGTTGAGCCTTGCGATGGCCTTATCCCAAAGCCCGACTATCTGGGCTCGAGTTGCAGAGCGCTGGGCAGTTAGCTGTGCTGAACGTCGAGTGATGTAGTCGCGCGTAGTCATTCAAAGTTCCTCCGCTGACAATCAGCCGGCCCGCGCCACAAGGCGACACACGGCGGCATCGGTTAACTGATCCCGTTCGTCGCCGGCGATTGCTCGATAGACTGCCAAAACAGCGACTGTGATTGCTGCGCGAAGCTCAGGATCGAAGTGCACTTCAGCTCCGCGCTTTTGGCCCTCCTTCTTCGAGAACGGGCCGAACACAGTGATTTCGCCGCCGTAGTTTCGGGCAAGCAGGCAGCCATTCAACGCAACCCCCGCAATGTTCATGCTGAAACGTGCGATCGGGGTCGGGCCCGTTGCGTCGGTGTTGCTGCAAGCCAGCCGGAGGCCGGTGATTTGGAATGCTGACACCGTCATTCGGGGACGTTACCTCCTGATCGCATGGCAGGCTGTTGGCGCCGCCGCGTATAGATCGCAACCGGGTTAAGTGTTCCGGAGTTCTCGATCACCGAAGATGCTGGTGATTGTTCCTTGGATCGGGAAACGTCGACCGCAGCCCTGCGGGCAGCGTAGATTTGAGAGGCGGATGGCATTGTTTGGTTCATCTTCGATCCTTTGCGGGCGACCTCAGGCGGCCTTGTCGGCCGCCGATTTACTGCGCTGCTCGGCTTCCCAGGCCCTCATGGACTCGGTGTCTTCGAAGATCGGCGACACAGCTTCGAGCTCTTGCTTTACCTCGGGAACAGGATCGCTGTGCACGTGGGCTTCAGTTCGATCGAGTTCGGCAAGAACGGTCTGCGGTGAAACAAAGCGCATTGGTGTCCAACCGGCGGGCGCACCCTTCAGCCCAGGCAAGGCGAGCGCACTTGCGACCGACGACACGCCGGCATACCCCAAAGAATCGCTATACGTGACGCGATCGAAATAGGCTCGGCTCGTGATGTTGGTCGTCAGGCCGCCATGTGACAGATAGGCAGAGCCGTTTGAATTGACCTTGATCTTCGCCGCGTACTCGGGGTCGTAGGGCTTGCCGCTGCCCGGGCGAATCCAGTGCAATTCGCGGACGCGCGAGATCTCCTTTCGGGGCACGCCCGGCCTATCCATGACGGCCACCTCGAAGCCCGGAATCTGCTGATCGTCCGGAAGCTGCCGGTTCAGAGCTTCGCGCTCCATCTCGGCTTCGGCCATCGCGCGCATCGCGGCGCGGAGCTGTTTGGTTGCGGTAGTGACAGCATCTTGCAGCTGCTTCTGAGCCGAGGCGCCCAGCCCGTGGACGCGCGCCAAATTGTCCCTCCGCTCCCTATCGGCAGCTGCATTCTTCGCTTCCGTCAGAGCGTGGTCGGCGCGCCGGTGAGCGGCACGAGCCTTCACGAGGCGAACCTCGGCGAGGTTCTTGACGCCAACGAGGTCGCCGATTTGGTCATCGGACAACTCGATCGGCGGCGCTTCCATCGATTGAACGGCATTGGCGAACGCGGCTTCGGCCGCGGAAAGTTCGCTCTGCGTCTCCCGAGCTTTTGCCTCTAGGTTGGCGATAGACGTCTTCGGTCCGGCCATCTTCAATCACTCCCGCTTCGATAATTGGGAGCATGCACGACGCCGCGCTGATCGCTTAGTGCACAATGCCGAACTTTTTTCATCGCGATTGTGTCGCAAGTGAAACTTGACGACCCGCCCCCCGATCGCGTCCAGTAGCGCCATAGGCGATCCGTCGCGCCCCTTGAACTCAGGGAGGCCAAGGTCCATCCATGCCGCCGCAGCGAACTCCACGAACGGACCTGACGCGCCACCGGGCGCCGGCTGGTTGGTGTGCCGAGTCCAGATGCGAGCCAAACGCTCGATCAACTTCGCCGCGAGCTGGTCCTGGTCGGTGCCGCCGCCGGCCGCCAGCCGAGGGTAGTCGCGCTTGGTCTGCAGTTGGCGAAGCGTCGCGGCCAAATCTCGAGCCTGTCGAACCATGGCCTCCGCCAGCCCATCAGCACCTTCGGCCTTCGCCACGGTCGTCTGCACAAAGCGCGTTGGATCGAGCCGCGATATCTGCCGTGCAGCCTGTTCGGCCCTGGGAATGAGACCGGTGAGGATCCGCTTGCCGTCGGCGGCAGCCTTACGGTGATCCCGCCGGATAGCGACCGCAAGCTCAGCAGCTGCCGCCGCGGACCGGACATCGTGCCGGAGTGCAGCTGCGTCCACTCGAAGGATCGCGGCGAAGGTGTCGATCTTCCCGCGCCTTGCCATCGGCGGCTCGGCGTCGGCCTCGATCGCTGCGGCGAGTTGAGGGAGCGAGGCCGCCGTCACGCCGCGCCCCCTTGCGAAGCCACAATGACGCTGACCCTGCGCACCGATGGGACAAGCTTGGCGACGACCTCGACCAGTTCCGGTTCGAATTCCGACAGGATGCGCGAGCATACGAATTTCGATGGTGCCGCCAGCGTAAGCACGTCACCGGCAACGTCGACCACCTCCGTCCGACCGAACCACGATCTGGCTTTTTCGGCCCCGATGCGAACCCCGAGTTCCTCGCCGAGCGATGCGAGCGCGTCAGCGAGCATCGCGTCGCGCGGCGTTGGGAGATTTACTGGGAGAAGAAAGGGAGATTGTGCGAATGGCGGGTCACCCTTTCTTGTCGTTTGAGTCGCCCTTTTGTGTCGTTTGAGTCGCCCTTTGCCCGAAGGAAAGGGCGACTCTGAAGTCGTGCTTTGTTCGGTAAAGGGCGACTCTATGGGCGCCTTTTCCAACGGGAGCCGGTAGCCGTTGACGTTCCCCCGCCCGGTGGCTGGCGTCATCTCAAGATGGCCAAGTTTGCATAGTCGTTCGATCGCCCGCTGAACGGATCGCCGCTGAGCACCGACGGCCTTGGCGACGTCTTCTTGGCGAACTCGAGCAATTCCGGTGGCGCGGTCCATCCGACAACTGACGAGGTAGGCGATCCTGAAGTCGAGGTCGGTCACCTCCTGGTCCACGACGATTTTATCGAGGCACCACAGCTTGCGCGCGGTCCAGCGGTCGCTCATTGGCGCACCACCGAGGCGCCAAGAAACTGCGCCAGCGCCTCTGCTCCGGCGTCGGCACGATCGACAGTTCCGATGCGCTCGCTGAGCCAGGACAGATCGCCGCCGCGGCTGATGTGCCGAATCCGGAAGCAGGGCTCGCCGTCGCGGTCGCGGGCCTCAAGGACGGAAACAATGCCGCCAATGGAGTGAAGGTCGGCCGAGCGAATTGGGTGACGACGGGTCATCGCCGGCCTCCGCAGAACGCAAGCTCTGCTACGGTCGCAGCGACTGCGGCGGGCAGCGCAAACAATTCTACGAGCCTGCGGGCTTGTAGCGCGGCCGTGTCGGTGGCATTATCTCGGCACTGGATATTGCTGCGAAGAGCGGGGTCGCCTGGCAGGGCGGCCCTTTCGCTTTTAGGGCAGGGTGGGCTACCCCGCTTTCGTTTTGACATTTCCAAATTCTCCTTTCCGTTCAATCCGTGAACGAAAGGAGGACTTGTCAGAAATGACGTTGATGGACCTGCTGTACCAGAGGCCTCTTAATCAGCGGGTCCCAGGTTCGAGCCCTGGTGCGCCCACCAAACAAAGGGCCTTCTCATTCGATGGATTGAGAGGGTGGTCGCCAGGAACGGAACGGGTTTCGTTCGGCGTTTTTGGTGATCGGACCGTCGTACGGCCAGATTGCTCCGCGACTTTTCCTTTGCTTCTGTATCTTCATCCCATTCGATCCAGCGCACAGACCCGATGCCACAGGTCGATGACCTGCTCGTCGTAGACGAGGATATCAGCGCGAGCAAAACGGACAATCTGTTCTGCCCGTCGCCGCAGGGCACAGCTTGCGGCAGACCAGAACCGATCATTCGGGTCGGGGGCGAGGCGCTCCCGCGCTACGTGTTCCCAATACGTGTTGTGCTACGATTTTCTGCGACGTGGTGCGCTTGATGCTCGCTCTCCGGAACCGGCCGGCGCGCGATGCGGGCCGGCTGGAGACATCCTCAAAGACAGCGTGACTACGATTTGTGATCGCCTCGTCCGCGTCGAATCTGGAATCCACACAGCTTGCTTGGGTCTCGGCGAATGTATTCTCTCGCAAGGCGACACCAGGCACTTCGGTCGCGTGAGCGGAGGATGACAACTCCATCGACAATCAAGAAAAAGAGAGATGTGAGGGATCTCACACGGGGGCCTCGAGCCTTGCACTAGTTAGAGCTTCGACTCTCTTCGAACCAACGGAGGTTCGCATGAAGCTCCTGATGATCTCTGGCCTCGCCGCGTTTGGGCTCTTTCTAGCTGCGACGAATATGCAGCGACCGCATCCATCGTCGGGCGGTAGCACACCGGTAACAGGGATGCCCGCAATCCAAGAGATGCAAAAGGCAGCGCAGCCCGGCAAACTGCCGACTGAAGACTTCGAAGATCGATCCCTGGTGTTTCCAAGAGAAACGCAGCGATAGCGGGAATACTGCCGCTGCGCTCCGAAGTGATTGTGGTCCGAGGTGGTGCGTCGTGCAGCTCGCATGGTTTCGAGCAGGCCGATGCTGCAGGTGGCCGTCTCGCCGGCGAGAACAGCACTGGGTCAAGGGCTCATGAAAGTCGGGTCGATCCCGACGGGATAGCCGAGCATTCCGAAGGACTGGAGCAACTCACGGTGGAGGTCAACCTCAAGGATCGCCAATAGCAGCGCCAACACGACGGCGATGTAGATGAGCAGTGGCGACGCGGCTCGCCCGGCGGGATCGCGATTTCGCGGCAGCAAATCGCGAAAGTGCCACAACCTCGATATGAGCTGCCGATATGCTTTCGGGTGCAATTGCATGTTCGGCCCCGGCTTGTGAGGCGCCTTTGCCAAGCCTGCGCGCAAACTGGTCGTCGCTCAAGGCGCCGCTTGCCGCACCTTGGAACCCAATGCGAGCCCCCTCGTTGACCTGGATCAAGTGGGTGGGTTTTTGTCGGGCTGGCATGCGCACCCCGGGGTGTCTCCCACGGCCGATGGATCTGACCTTGCGTCTCGTCACTGCGCTTCTGACAGCGTTGTTGCTGCTGGCGCCGCCACCCGCGCAAGCGCAGTTGGCTGGGCACGGTGGACCCGTCCGCGCGTTGGCCATATCGGTCGATGGCAAGACGCTTCTGTCGGGTAGCTTCGACACCGCGGCGATCCGATGGTCGCTGGCAACCGAATCCGCCGAGCAAGTTCTTCGCTTCCATTCTGATGCGGTGAATGCGGTCGCCTTCGTCGGCGACGGAAGGATGGCAACGGCTGGTGCGGACGGCCGGGTTGCGATCTGGACGCCGGGCCGGCCGCAGCCGGACCAGGTTTTCGAAGGCCATTCGGGACCCGTTGCCGGGCTCGCCATCTCGCCCGATGGATCGAAGCTCGCATCGGCCTCGTGGGACCATACGGTGCGGATTTTATCGTTACCCGACGGTGGGACACGCGTGCTGCAAGGCCACTCCCAAAACGTGAACGGCGTGGCGTTTGCTCCCGACGGAAAATCGCTGGTGAGCGTAGGCTACGATCTGACGGCGCGGATTTGGCGCCTGCCGGGCGGCAGCGCCGACATCGTCATGATGCCGTCGCCGCTGAATGCCGTAGCCATATCGCCTGACGGCGAAATCGTCACCGGCGCAGCGGACGGCAAGCTGCGCATGATCACTGCCGATGGCAAGGTCACCGGAGAGGTCGTGGCCAGCGCCGCGCCGATCGTGGCCCTGGCGATCTCGCATGACGGCGCCCTGATCGCCGCGCCGGTCATTGACGGCACCGTCGCGATTGTCGATCGCAAGGCTCGCAGCGTGTTGCGCATGCTTGCCGGGCTGGGTCGGCCGGTCTGGTCAGTTGCGTTTCTGCCCGACGGCGCGACGCTCCTGACTGGCGATGCTGACGGCAAGATCAGGCGGTGGAATGCATTGACCGGTGCGGCGATCGGGTCGAACCTGGTGGGCACGCCGGTGGATCCGCTCATCGCCTATGCCGGCGATCACGGAGCCGAAATCTTCAGGGCCTGCGTCGCCTGCCACACATTGTCTGAGACGGAAGTCCAGCGTGCCGGCCCGACGCTTGCCGGACTCTATGGCCGGAAGATCGGTTCGCTGCCCGGCTATCGCTTCTCCGAGGCCCTCAAGGCGATGGATATCGTCTGGACGCCGGAGACTGTCTCAAAACTGTTCGAGATCGGGCCGAACGCCTACACGCCCGGCACCAAGATGCCGGAGCAGCACATCGGCTCGGCCGAGGATCGCCGCGCGCTCACGGACTTTCTGGCGCGTGCGACGTCGAAATAACCGGCAATATCGCTTGCGGCTTCCTCAAGCGAAGGCGGCAAGGGTCCATGATCAACGCTCTAATACGCCGGCCATTGCTCCACGGGAATGTCTGTCAGCTCCGGCTTTTCGTTGAGCATGCGAGCGACGTCGATGCTGGGATGTTCCCTAAGCGCCGTCGTGACACACTCGTTGACGTATTTGCGGCGTGACAGCCACTTGATCTTCTTGCCCTTTGCCTCGGCCTTGCAGGCGACGATCGCCTGTTTGAGCGCAACCTTTTGCGCCTTCGTGAGGGCGGCGGCCTCGACGGCTGTGCCGGCGAGAACCGTGATGGCAAGGCACGTCGAAAAACCCATCATGAAACGAAGCATGCGGCTATTCCTTGTTCTCGCGTTGGCGAAGATAATCATCCGTCGTCCGTGGTGGCGCGCGTTCCGGAACGTCCTGGATCGGGTCGAACTGCTGTTCGCTCATGACAATGACGCGGCAATCGGCGCACATCCGCAAAACCGCTGCTCGCTCGCCCCCGGCAGGATACATCCAGTGCTGTCCTTCGAGCTTTGCCGCAATCCGATCGATCGTGCTCTTCACGCCGAAGGGGGTGCCGCAGCGGATGCACAGGGCGGGCTCTTCCTCCTTGACAATAACCGCAGATGCGCGCGCCGCGCGAAAATCGATTTGCGGCTTGAGCGTGATCACCTTCTCCGGGCAGGTGCTCTGGCACAGGCCGCATTGCACGCAGGCGTCTTCGACGAATCTGAGCACGGGACGCTCGGGATCATCGCGAAGTGCGCCGGTTGGGCAGACCGAGACGCAAGACAGACACAGTGTGCAACCATCCGTATTGACGCTGACCGCGCCGATCGGCGCGCCTTGCGGCAAGGCGATCACGTCAACCGGCTTGGGCGCGAGGCGATGCAGTTCGCTCAAGCCGAAGCGAAGCAGATCGCCCCGCTTGCCGACTGTCTTGAAGGTGGCGGGCATCCCGACCGCCGGAAAGATGTCGATCGCGCTCAATTGCGCACCGAGCACGTCGGGATCGTCGGTTTCGATAGTCGCTGCGCGCTGCCCGTCAAATCCGAGCCCGGCCAGAATGGCCTCGGCCGTGGCAATGGTCTGCGACAGTCCGGTCACGGCATGCCGCGGCCTTGCGCGCAGCAAGAACCGCACCGCGGACGCGCCATAGGCGAATGCTCCGATAACCGCTTCCAGCCCGACCTGCGTCAGCTCATTGACGGCGAGGGGAAGCACGTTGGCTGGCAAGCCATCGCCATGACGGGCGAGCGCATCGATCAGCGGCGTGCCGTGCTGGCCGTCATGCAGCAGCAGCACCGGATGCGTGCCGCCGGCCTGGTGATAGGCGAGCAATATGGCGCGAAGGATATGCAACTGGATGTCGGCGGGCGGCAGTGTGTAGGATGCAGCGCCTGTGGGGCAGGCGGCCGCGCATTGTCCGCAACCTGCGCAGACTTCAGCATTGACGGCGACATGGTCGCCGTCCGGCGTGATCGCGCCGGTCGGGCAGAGATCGAGGCAGCGATGGCATCCGATCAGCTTCGAGCGCGAATGCGCGCAGAGGCTGGGCGTGAAGTCGACATATTTCGGCTTGTCGAAGCTTCCGACGAGATCGCGAGCGCCGAGCACCGCACGCAGCACGGCCGCGGGATCTCTCGGATCCGCGCGGAGATAGCCGTCGCGCAAATCGTGCGCGGAAAACAGCGGCGGCTCGCCGGAGAGGTCGAGCACGAGATCGCAGCGCGAGATCGCCCCGTTACGGCTGGCTTCGAACAAGAAGCGGTCGCGCGACGACCGGTGTGGTAGGGCGTAGTCGTCGATCGTGAGCTCGAAGGCGCCAAGATGTCCCCGCGCGTTGCGGATCGTGCCCTTCACGATCGGGAACACGGCCGCAGCGGGCGGCGTCAGGTCTGCCGGCGGCTTGAGCATGACCGTGACATCGAGATGATCTGCGAGCAGCTGCCCGGCTTCGATCGCGGCCGCGTCGCGCCCATAGATCAGGATGATGCCGTCACTCGACAGTGTGACCAGCGGGTGACCCGGCGCGGGAGTGGCGGCCGCCGCAAGCAGCGCCGCCATCTTCGCGCCCGCATTCGCGCCGTCGCGCGACCAGCCCGCCGTCTCGCGGATGTTGACGAAGGTGATCCCCTCAGGGCGTTCGCCGGCCTCATCGGCAAACTGCGCCGCCTGCTGCGTGCAGGCGACAATCAGCGGGCCGTCCGCTCTTGCCGCGTTGCGGAAATGATCGAGTTCCGCGCCGCAGAGATGCCGAAAGCTGCCAATCTCACAGCCGGGGCAGCCACGCCGGATCGCGGCCGTGTCGAGGCGCATCGTGTCCTCGCACGAACAGATCAGGACGGTCTTCGCTGGCTGCTCCAGGTGAATTCCTCCGTCCGGGCGGCGCGGACTTAGCGGACTCGCGCCGATCCTTGGCCTCGTATAGATATTCCCTATCGGGAAGAAAAGGAAAGTGGAGGACGGCCTTGCCGTCGACCCCGACCATCCAAGTTTCCCCGGCGGAGCAGATCCATCTGCCGCCGCCATTCGCGCTCGTCCGGTTGCGCGAGAGCGGCGATGCCTTTGCCCACGCTTGCCGCATTGCACCCAATTGCGGCGCCGGCACGCTGGTCTATGTCGGACGGTTCGATCTAGCCGAATTCGCCGTGGTGCTGGAGCCGGGCGAACCCTTGCGCACCGCGCGGCGCGCCTTCTACGCCGGCATGGTCGCGCTCACCGACGCGCTTCGCGCCTACGCGCCGCCGAACAAGACGGTCGCGATCGACTGGCCCGATGCGATCAGGATTGACGGCGGGCTGGTCGGCGGCGGGCGCATGGGCTGGCCGTCGTCTGTGCGCGAGGACGAGCCGCCGGCCTGGCTCGTGTTTGGCGCCATGATCCGGACCGTCGCCATGACCGACCCCGGGCCCGGCGCTCATCCGCTGGCGTCTGCGCTGGACGAGGAGGGGTTTGGCGAAGCCGGGGCCGTGCAGATGACGGAAAGCTTTGCTCGACACCTGATGCGGGCGTTCGACAGCTGGCAGGTCGATGGTTTTGACGGCGTCGCGCGCGACTATTTGAGCCGCGTCGTCCGCGAGCGGAGAACGATCCTGCGGATTGACGATTGCGGCGATCTCCTCGCACGTCACATCACCACTGAGCGGACCGAGCGGCGTGAGCTGGCCAAGGCGCTCGCCACGCCCTCCTGGCTCGATCCGAAGCTCGGAGGGCCACGGCTGTGAAACTCTTGCGCACGATCGCGCTCGATCCTTCCGACACCTTCGTGTTCGACCCGGCGGCGGTATCGGGCGAATGGGCGGTCTCCGGCGCCTTCCGCTTCTGCGATCAGGATCCGGCGACTCTGAGCGGCAAGCAGCGTGTGGCCTTCCGCAGCGGCTTCCTCGGCGTGCAATCCTGGGGATGGTCGACGTTGGTGCAGATCGTCCCGGCGACGCAGGACGATTGCCGGGGGGTGATCGAATTGCTTGCCGGGCGGCTCGTCGACCGCTTCGGCGCGCCGGACATGGCAACTGCGAGGGCTGCGGCGGAGGAGGAAGTCGCCTTCGCACAATCGCTCTGCACCTATCCGATCAGCTCGCTCATTGCCGTCCATCGCTCGGCAAGCAACGGCGAGGTCCGCGAGGCTTTTCGCAGGCTGCAACTGCGCGAAGGGCAGGGGCACGGCAAGGCATTCTCGTTCATGGAGGTGGAGGACGATGCCGGGCCGGACAGCGATTTCCACCTTGCCGATCTGGGCCAGGAGCCCCGACACCGATGAAGGATTTCTGGATCGCGTGCGGCCACCATCTGCTCGATCGCGACGAGAGCGGCGGGCTCTGCGTCACGGACGAATTCCTGAAGGCTTATTTTGCCCGTCCCGAGCTGATGCCGCCGGACGATGCATGCCCGGTCGAAAGAAGGCTGCACCGCGAATTGCTCGCTGGTCCGCGCCAGCCGGTAGGCGATGACGAGATCGGTGCCATTGCCGATCAGGACGCACGCGAAAACTGGCGGTTCGTGCTCGCTTTTCGCGATCTCCTGCTTCGGCATCGGACGCTCGAGGCTGCTTATCTTGCGGCCGTCCGATCGCGGACTAACGATCTACCGCCGCTGTTCGTCAATCAGCTCGTGCACGTGATCCTGCGCAACGCGCTTGATGGCTGCGATGATCCGTTCGTACCGCGTGCCGCCGAACTGTTCTTCCGCCAGCAGCGCGTCTTGCCGCACGAGCAGGCCCTGCTGCTCGGCGATGAAGAGGTGGTCGGTGGGCAGAGCCCGACCCCGGTGCTCTCGCTGATGTCGATGCTGGGGGCTGCAACCGACGTCCAGCTTGACGTTCTGAACGAGGAGAATGCCGACGAGTATTGGCGCCGCAGCGACCATTTCGACATGGCGTTCGACCTCACCTCGGGTGGCCGAGGCGCGCATGCGCTGGCGCAGGCGATGGCGCGCTGGATTTCCCATCTGCTAGCGGTCGACGTCGCCATCGAGCCGTTGCGCGAGCTGCAGGATGCGCAGGTCAGCTGGTATGTCGGGCTGGATACGGACGCTACGGGTCTTGGCGACCGTCTCTGGCATGGCGAGCAGCTCGACGAACGCAGCGCCGGACGCGTGCTCGCATTGTTTCGCCTGACGTTTGCGGACACCGGCGCGGCCACAGAGGATATGCGGGGCGAGCCGGTCTATCTCATCCTGGCGATGACGCCGGACCAGAAACTCCGGATGAAGCCTCAGAACCTGCTCACGGGGCTGCCGATCAAACGCCGGGAGACGGTGTCGTGAGCCCCGCCGCACTGCCACTCCTGCGCATTCCCGTCGGCATCGTGGTCGAGCGGCGCAAGGCCGACTCGCCATGGGCCGACTTCGTCTGGCGCGCTGTCGCCGTGTTGCCGGATGAGCCGGTGACAAAGCCCTGGACGGTACTCCGCGAGGAGGACGGCAAAACCCTGTTCTATGCCAGCAGCGCCACGGTCGATCTTTATTCGTCCGAGACGGCGCGCTATCGCGACAATCTCGCGTCGGGCAGTCCGAGCATCTGGATCGTGTTGTCGCCCGCGGAAGGCGCTTGGCCCTATTCGGTGGCGGCCGCCACCGCCGATCCTGCGGAGGGCGAGGCGTCCACAGAGGCCGGCGCCAATCTCGTCGAGGCGGTGCCGATGCCGGCGGTGCTGCGCGAGACGATTGAAAGTTTCATAGCCGAGCACCACGTCGAACGTGAGTTCTTCAAGCGCAAGCGGCAACAGGCCGACCCGGAGGTGCTGGCGCGCCGCCAGAATGAGGGCGGACACGAATGAGCGAGGACAGGCCGGGTGAGGACAAGTTTCTGGTGCGCTGGTCCCGCCGCAAGCAGGAGGCAAAGGCGAACACCATGCCGCCGGCCGCGCCAATGCACGCCGACGTGCAATCTGCACCGGAGCCTCTCGTCAAGGACGCCGAGCCGGAAGTCGATCTGTCGAGCCTGCCTTCGATCGAGTCGATCACGTCAGTCACAGACGTCAAAGCCTTTCTGCGCAAAGGAATTCCGCAGGAGCTGACGCGTGCGGCGCTTCGTCGCGCCTGGAGCGCCGATCCGGCCATTCGCGACTTCGTCGGGCTGGCGGAGAACGCCTGGGACTTCAACGATCCCTCTGCGATGCCCGGTTTCGGTCCGCTGGATTATTCGGAAGGAGAGCTGGCGGCGCTGGTTGACCGGATCCTCGGTGGCCTGCGCGGGTCAGCCGAGCCGCTGCCCGAGACACCGGCTGATGTCACGGATTCTTCGCGGGAATTGCCTCGAGCCGAGATGGCGAGTGTTGAAGTCGCCGCCGCCGGCGAATCCACGTCGACGGAACTCGCCCGCGTTTCTGTTGCGACGCAACCGACGGTGTCGGTAACCAACGAGCCTCAGGAGAGCTCCGAGAGCGAATCTGAGCCCATCCGGCGCCACACGCATGGCGGCGCGCTCCCCCGTTAGAGGCCCCGACGAAGAGCTATAGCCTCAGGCTATGGGGAGGCGATTGACCCCCCGCAGGGCCGGGATTACGCTTCGCCCAGCGCTTTGTAACAAAAGCAGAATCAAGCACCTGGGACTTGGAGGTCCACGTGCGTGATGATGGCCTCGACCGCGCCATTGACGCCGCTGGCGGCGTTGCCCGGCTTGCGCGCAAAATTGGCGTCAGCCAGCCTTCCGTTTCGAGCTGGAGCAAGGTTCCCGCGCAACGGGTGATCGCGGTCGAAGCCGCGACCGGCGTATCGCGGAACCAATTGCGGCCCGATCTTTACAGCGAGTCGCCTATGTCCGAAGGGCAGATTGATCCCGTCGACGCGGCGCGTGCGCAGGAATATCTGCTACTCGCTTCGCTTCTGTCCGCGGCACCGTCGAAAAGGCTGCTCGATCAACTGGCCGCATTGATCGGCGATGGGACGCCGCTTGGGCGCGCGCATGCTGCGCTGGCCGAAGCCGCCGCCGGCGCGGTCGCGGCGAAGGTCGAGCGCGAATATTTCGATCTGTTCGTCGGTCTCGGGCGCGGCGAGCTTCTGCCCTATGCCTCCTATTATCTGACAGGGTTCCTCAACGAGCGTCCGCTCTCGCGCCTGCGCTCCGACCTCGCAGCCCTCGGGATCGAGCGCGTCGCCGGCAATTTCGAGCCGGAAGATCACGCGGCCATCCTGTGCGAGATCATGGCTGGCTTTGCGGGAGGCCGTTTCGCAGCGTCGTCTGACGCGCAACGCACCTTCTTCGAGAAACAGGTCGCGCCCTGGATGGGGCGGCTGTTCGCCGACATCGAGAGCGCAGAGAGCGCCACCTTTTATCGTGCGGTCGGCGCGCTTGGTCGCGCCTTTATCGAGATCGAGACGAAAGCATTCACATTCGCCAACTGACCCGCACGCGCGGATCCAGGAGAGATGCGATGAGTGAAGACGGGAAAACCACAGTCGGGCGACGTGACTTCCTGCGCAAGGTCGGCATCGGTACGGTTGGTGCCGGCGCGACGCTCGCGACACCGCTGGTCGGGCCAGCCCTGGCCGACAGCGAAACCAACGATGAGAAGCGTAAGGCGCGCTACAAGGAGACCGATCACGTCAAGGCCTTTTATCGCGTCAATCGCTATCCGGCTAAGGGAGGCTGACCGTGCTGATCAAGCGAACACACCAGCATTCCCAGCGCCACGGCTCCGTCGCGGAGTCCCTTGCAGGTCAGGCCGGCGGCCTCGACCGCCGCAGTTTTCTGCGCAAATCCGGTCTTGCCGGTGGCGCGCTCGCAGCACTCGGCGCCCTGCCGGTCGCCGGCGTGCGCAAGGCGGAAGCTGCGATGGCGGGTCCGCTCACCTCGGGTGCGACCGTCCGCAAGAGCATCTGCACGCACTGCTCGGTCGGGTGCACGGTGACGGCCGAGGTCTTGAACGGGGTATGGATCGGTCAGGAACCGAGCTGGGATTCACCGATCAATCGTGGCTCGCATTGCGCCAAGGGCGCCTCCGTTCGAGAGCTCGTGCACAGTGAGCGGCGGCTGCGCTATCCGATGAAACTGGTGGGCGGGCAGTGGACCCGTGTCTCCTGGGATACCGCGATCAACGAGATCGGAGACAAGCTTCAAACCGTACGTGAGAAGTCAGGCCCCGATTCCGTCTACTGGCTTGGCTCGGCCAAGATGACCAACGAGGGTGCCTACCTGTTCCGCAAGCTCGGCGCGTTCTGGGGCACGAACAACACGGATCATCAGGCCCGCATCTGCCATTCGACCACCGTCACCGGCGTCGCCAATACCTGGGGCTACGGCGCGATGACCAACAGCTACAATGATATCCGCAATTCGAAGACGCAGATGATCCTGGGCGGCAATCCGGCGGAGGCGCATCCGGTCTCGCTGCAGCACCTGCTCGAAGGAAAGGAGCTACAAAAGGCCAACTTTATCGTGATCGATCCACGCCTGACGCGCACCGCCGCGCACGCGACCGAATATGTGCGGATGCGGCCGGGCACCGACATCCCCATACTCTACGGCATGATGTGGCACATCCTCCAGAACGGTTGGGAGGACAAGGAGTTCATCCGGCAGCGTGTCTACGGGTTCGACGATCTCCGCAAGGAAGTGGAAAAGTGGAATCCGGAAGAAGTCGAGCGTGTCACCGGCATTCCCGGCGAGCAGCTCAAGCGCGTCGCCAAGATGTTCGCCACCGAGAAGCCGGCGACGCTGATCTGGGCGATGGGGCAGACCCAGAAGACCGTCGGCACCGCCAATGTACGCGCCAGCTGCATCCTGCTGCTGATGACCGGCAATGTCGGCGGAGAGGGCAAGGGAGCCAACATCTTCCGCGGCCACGACAACGTGCAGGGCGCGACCGACGTCGGGCTCGATATCGTCACGCTGCCGTTCTACTACGGCCTCGCCGAGGGCGCCTGGAAGCACTGGTCGCGGGTTTGGGAGGTCGATTATGACTTCCTGAAGTCGCGCTTCGATTCCAAGCAGATCATGGAAACTCCCGGCATCCCGCTGACCCGCTGGTTCGAAGCGGTGACGCTGCCGAAGGATCAGGTCGCGCAGAAGGACAATGTGAAGGCGGTGTTCGTGCAGGGGCACGCCTCCAACAGCATCACCCGTATCCCCGAATCCCTCAATGGCTTGAAGGCGCTCGATCTGCTCGTCATCGCCGATCCGCATCCGACGACCTGGGCCTCGCTCGCAGTCGAGACGGGGCGCAAGGATGGCGTCTACATTCTGCCGGTCGCCACGCAGTTCGAGTGCAAGGGGTCGCGCGTCGCCTCCAACCGATCGCTGCAATGGGGCGAGCAGATCGTGAAGCCGATCTTCGAGTCGAAGGATGATCTCGAAATCATCTATCGATTGGCGAAGAAGTTCGGCTTCGCCGAACAGATGTTCAAGAACATCAAGGTCGAGAACAATCTGCCTGAGGCGGAGGACGTCCTGCGCGAGATGAATCGCGGCAGCTGGTCGACCGGTTATTGCGGGCAATCGCCCGAGCGCCTCAAGGCGCACATGAAGAACCAGGCCAAGTTCGACATGCTGACGATGCGGGCGCCGAAGGACGATCCCGAGGTCGGCGGCGACTATTACGGCCTGCCCTGGCCGTGCTGGGGATCACCGGAGGTCAAGCACCCCGGCACGCCGCTGCTCTACAACACCAATCTGCACGTCATGGATGGAGGAGGCACGTTCCGGCCGCGTTTCGGTGTCGAGCGCGAGGAGAAGCTGCCGGATGGCACGACGCGCAAGGTGAGCCTGCTTGCGGACGGCTCGTACTCGCTGGGGTCGGGTATCCAGGACGGCTATCCGGAATTCACGCTCGCCAGCCTGAAGAAGCTCGGCTGGGACACCGAGCTCACCGAAGCGGAGATGGCCGTGATCAACAAGGTCAACCCGGCAACGCCGGACGCGGTGTCGTGGTCGCTCGACCTCTCGGGCGGCATCCAGCGCGTCGCGCTGGCGCATGGTTGCGTGCCTTACGGCAACGGCAAGGCACGCATGAATGCCTTCGGCTTGCCCGATCCGATTCCCGTTCACCGCGAACCGATCTACACGCCGCGCGTCGATCTCGTTGCCAAGTATCCGACGCTGCCCGACGCCAAGCAGTTTCGGATGCCGAATATCGGCTTCTCCGTGCAGAAAGCTGCGGTGGAGAAGGGAATTGCAAAACAGTTCCCGCTCATCCTGTCATCGGGCCGTCTGGTCGAATATGAGGGCGGCGGCGAGGAGACGCGGACCAACCCCTGGCTCGCCGAATTGCAGCAGGACATGTTCATCGAGATCAATCCGGCCGATGCAGCCGAGCGCGGCGTCAAGGATGGCGGCTGGGTCTGGGTCACGGGCGCAGAGAACAATTCCAGGGCGAGGATGAAGGCGCTCGTCACCGAGCGGGTCGGCAAGGGCGTTGCCTGGATGCCCTTCCACTTCGGAGGCTGGCTCGGCGGCAAGGATCTTCGCAGCAATTACCCGAAGGGCACTGATCCGATCGTGCTCGGCGAAAGCGCGAACACGATCACCACCTACGGCTACGACCCTGCGACGAACATGCAGGAGACCAAGGTGACCCTCTGCCAGATCGCGGCGGCATAAGGAGCAACGACGATGGCACGTATGAAATTTCTCTGCGACGCCGACCGTTGCATCGAGTGCAACGCCTGCGTCACGGCCTGCAAGAACGAGCACGAAGTGCCCTGGGGCATCAACCGGCGCCGGGTCGTCACCATCAACGACGGCAAGCCGGGCGAACGTTCGGTCTCGATGGCCTGCATGCACTGCACGGATGCGCCCTGTGCAGCGGTGTGCCCGGTGAACTGTTTCTATACCACCGCCGACGGCGTTGTTCTGCACTCCAAGGATCTCTGCATCGGCTGTGGCTACTGCTTCTATGCTTGTCCGTTCGGCGCGCCGCAATATCCGAAGGTCGGCAATTTCGGCTCGCGCGGCAAGATGGACAAATGCACTTATTGCGCCGGCGGCCCAGAGGCCGACGGCAGCAAGGAGGAATACGAGAAGTACGGTGCGAACAGGCTTGCCGAAGGCAAGCTGCCTCTTTGCGCCGAGATGTGCTCGACCAAGTCGCTGCTCGCCGGTGACGGCGAGATTATTGCCCAGATCTACAAGGAGCGCGTGTTGAAGCGCGGCTACGGCTCGGGCGCGTGGGGTTGGAAGACAGCCTATCGCGAGACGATCGAGTCCTGAAGCTCGCCCGCGGCCGCGCGGGCAAATCCCGAGGAGGAGCTCATGCCGTCATTGGGAAGGTTCATTCGAATAGCCGTCGGCGCGTGTGCGATGCTTCTGTTGATCTTGGCGGCGCCGGCACCGGTATCGGCCCAGCAGATCAACCCGACGGCAAGCTCGGTCAACGAGCGGCAATTGCTCCAGGAGATGGACCGGATCCAGGGACGCGTCAGCATTCCCGATCAGCGCTCCAGCGTGCTCATACAGCCAGCTGGGCGCGAGTGGCGTGAGTTCCGCAACGTCGCGCTGCGCTGGGTCGGCGGCATTGCGATCCTCGGAATGCTGGCGGTCCTCGTGATCTTCTATCTGACGCGCGGCATGATCCGCCTCGAAAGCGGGCGATCCGGCCGCACCATCATACGCTTCAACTTCTTTGAGCGTTTCGTGCACTGGATGACCGCAACCTGTTTCGTCATCCTTGCGATCTCCGGCCTCAACATCACGTTTGGCCGTCCGCTGCTGCTGCCGCTGATCGGCCTTGAAGCCTTCTCGGAATGGTCCGAATGGGCGAAATTCGCCCACAACTATTTGAGCTTTCCCTTCACGATTGGCGTGGTCCTGATCTTTCTGATGTGGATCGGCGGCAACATTCCCAACAAGGTGGATGTGGAGTGGATCAAACGGGGAGGCGGCCTGTTCGGTCATGATCATCCGCCGGCGCGTCGCTTCAACGCCGGCCAGAAGGGGATCTACTGGATCGTCGTGATCGGCGGAGGCCTCGTCGCCGCGACCGGGTATCAGCTCATGTTCCCGTTCTATCTGACGGGAATCGAGGGCATGCAGATTGCCCAGATCGTTCACTCCGTCGTGGCCGTGCTGTTTGTCGCCGCGATGCTCGCTCACATCTACATCGGCACGATCGGAATGGAGGGGGCATTCGAGGCGATGGGATCAGGTGAGGTGGATGTCAATTGGGCGCGCGAACACCACAGCCTGTGGCTCGACGAGCAGGTGAACGACTCTCAGGCGCGGCCTCGCCATGCTGCATCCGCGGCTGAATGAGCTGGCGGAGCAGTGTCTACAGACGCACGCCCGTCGTCGCAAAGGCTTCCGCGACGGGTTGCTGCACGCTGTCGAGCACAGCAAATCCAATCGCCGCCGTTACGATCGCGGCAACGCAGGCAAGGATGAAAGCCCTCATCGCGATCCTCCAAAAAACAGGCTGACTGACGAAATTACTATATAGGAATAGGATCTCCGATTGCGAACAAACGTCGCGTTCGGCCGAGTGGCCGACTGAAGCGTACGGCAGCGCGATCAGGCCGTCGCCGGCGTACTGGTCCGTCCGTCAAGGCGTTCGTTCGATGTGGGCCCGGATCGCAGCTTGCTCGGCATCGATCCAGCCGTGCTCGCGCGCCTTGGCCACCATCTCCGCGTACTGCCGATCCCAGTCCGCATCGTCGGGGCGACCTGCGAGCGTGGGGACCAGGTCGATCGACACCAGCGCATTACGCTCGTCCAGCAACGTGATTCCCTTCCACTGCATCGCCGGCGATGTTGTCGGGTGAAGAACCAGCTTGAATTTGCGGAAGTCGGACGGTTCCGACAGCCGGACCTCGCCGCCGTCGAAACATTCGATGATCACGATATCGGTCCTTCCCAGAGTCCGGCCTGTTGCGATGGAGCGCGTCGTGCCGATCGCAAGGCGATCATACCTGCGGCAGGGCGCGTAGAGCACCCCTATAATTGACCAGCGGATCGCCGTTGCCGCCGCGCGTCGCCACGATCCTGCCGATGAAGAGACCGTGCGTGCCGACGACCTGGTGATGATGCAGCATGCATTCCAGCGCGCCGATCGCGGGCTCCAGCAGCGGCACGTCGAGGACGCCTTGCTGCCATGCCGCCGTCGCGAAGCGCTCGACGCCCTTGACGCTGCCGGCGAACCGCAGCGCCAGGTCCTCCTGCCCCCTGCCGAGCAGGCTGACCCCGAAACGGCCGTTGGCGAGGATGGCGGCATGCGTCTCGGAGCTTGAATTGACTCCGACGAGAAGGCAGGGCGGGTCCATGCACAGCGAGGTGACGGAGCTGACCGTCAGGCCTCGCCGCGTGGTTTCCGTCCCCGTCGCCACGATGGCGACGCCGCTCGCGAGGTTGCGCATGGCCAGCCGGAATTCGGCGGCTTCGACCGAGCGGACATCGGTCATTTGAGACATCTGGCATCCCATGACGTGCCTCCGAACCCTGCCTCGCCGGGTGCGCCTACGCCGACACCGCTTCGCCCGCGACCTTGCCGCGGCCGGATTTCAGCTCCTTGCGGATCGCCGGAATGATCCTGCTGCCCCACAATTCGATCTGGCGCAGCATCGTGCGCTGGTCGAAATCGCCGAGCTGGGTCTGCAGCGCGATGTGGGTCGGCTTGAGAATGCTGATCTCTTCCAGCATGCGGTCGATCACCTGGTTGACGCTGCCGACGGGCAGGTTGCTGCGCATCGTCTCCAGGCTCATGTCGTTCGGGCCGGCCTCTTCCTTGATGAGATAGCCGTCGTCGCTCTGGGCGCGGCGGAACTTCAGGCTTTCGGAGAGCCGGCGCTGGAAGCGCGCATTGTCGAGATAGGACTGGATCTCGCTGTCATTGTCGCTGGCATAGGCGCAGCGCAGGAAGCCGACATGCGTGTCGTCGATGGAGCGGCCTTCCTTCGCCGCGATCCCTTCGAGACGTTCGCGCAAGGCCTTGATGGCGTCGAGGCCGTTCAGGAGCGCGGTGACGAAGAGATTGTGGTTGTCGCGGATGGCGCGGCCGAGCGTCTCGCCGTGGCCGGAGGTGACCCAGATCGGCGGCATCGGCTTCTGCACCGTGCGCACCGCGATCGCCGTCGGCGGCATCTTCAGGTGCTCGCCGTCATAGGAGAAGATGCGCTCGCGCATGCCGGCCTCGAGCACGTCGTAGAATTCGGCGAACAATGCGTGCGAGTGGTCGAGGTCGACGCCGAAACGGTCGAACTCGAATTTCTGGTAGCCCGAGCCGATGCCGAGATCGAGGCGGCCGTTCGAGACGGTGTCGGCAAAGCCGATCTCGCCGAGCAGCCGCGCCGGATTGTACAACGGCAGCACGCAGACCGCGGTGCCGAGGCGGATGCGCCTGGTCAGGCCGGCGCAATGCGCGACCATCATCAGCGGCGAGGGGCAGAGGCTGTAATTGTTGAAGTGGTGCTCGGCGTACCAGGCCGTATCGAAGCCGGCCTGCTCGGCGATCACGGTCTGCTCGACGGCGTTGTTGATGACCTGCTGCGAGCTCTGATGATAGCCGCGCTGCTGCGCCAGAATGAATACGCCGAATTCCATCGATTGCTTCCTCCGCCTCTGGGTCGCGCTTGCGATCCCGCGGTCGCTCTTGCGATCCGCCTTGGTCGCTCTTGCGACGCGTTCTCATGACGTTAGGGGCTTGAGCATTTTCGAACAATTGACGTAATCTGAGCATGTCCTTTGCAAAATCTGAAAAGATCGATGAATCGCCTCCAGGCCATGGAATTGTTCGTCAGCGCCGTCCGCGAGGGCAGCTTTTCGGCCGCCGGGCGCCGCGTCGGGCTGTCGCCGGCCTCGGTGTCGCGCTATATCGGCGAGCTCGAGGCGCAGCTCGGCGTGCAACTGCTGAACCGCAGCACGCGCCATCTCGGATTGACCGATGCGGGCAAGATCTTCTTCCAGCGCACCGAGCAGGTGCTGCACGGCATCGAGGATGCCGAAGCCGCCGCGCTTTCGCTGCAGACCGCGCCGCGCGGCACGTTGCGGGTGCATTCGCGCACGTTGTTCGGCATCAAGGTGCTCACGCCGCTGATCCCGGGCTTCCAGAAGCTCTATCCGGAGCTGAAGGTGGAGCTGCGCCTGTCGGAGCGGCGGCCCCAGCTTCGCGAAGGCGAATTCGATGTCGACTTCCAGATCCAGGCGCCCACGGACCCCGGCCTGATGCAGCGAAGGCTGCTGCGGAGCGAGCGCATTCTCGTGGCCTCGCCCGACTATGTCGGCCGGATGCCGAAACTGCGCGAGCCGGAGGACATCACCCGCCACAATTGCCTGACCTACTGGATGGGTCCCGACGATGTCGTCTGGAAGTTCATGCGCAGGAACAAGCTGCGCGAGATCGTGGTGCCGTCGTCCTTCAGCAGCAACAACGGCGTGGTGCTGTGCGATCTAGCCGTCACCGGGCACGGCATCGCCCTGCTCGACGACTATACCGTGGCGGAGGAGGTGAAGAGCAGGCGGCTCGTTCGCCTGCTGCCGGGCTTCCGCGTGACGAACTCCACCTTCGACGAGGGCATTTACGCGACGTTTCTCCAGAGCAGCTATCGGCCGGAGAAGATCAGGGTGTTCGTCGATTACATGGCGGAGAACGTGCCCAAGCAGGTCAAGCGGTCGGCGCAATAGCCGGGCGGCCGGTCAGGGCGCGCCAAACCTGTGCGCCGGCAAGCCGCGCACGCCGAGGCCCTCGACGGCGAACAGGCCACCGGCATCCGGATGATCGTCGGCGAGCGCGTGACTGCGCGAGATCGACGTCACGTAGAGCACGTCGAGATCGGGCCCGCCGAACGTCACGCTGGTGGGATGACGGACCGGCATGTCGATCGTCCGTACGATCCTTCCGTCCCGCGAAAACCGCGCGATCTTGCCGATGCGCACCAGCACGGACCAGAGGTGACCGTCCGCATCGACCGTGGCGCCGTCGCATCCGGATCCTTGCGCTTCCGTGTCGGCGAAGATTCGCTTGTTGGTCAGCGGGCCGTCCGCCCCGTAATCATAGGCCCAGATGATCCGCCTTGCGCTGTCGGCGAGGTAGAAGGTGCGTCCGTCCGGGCTGAAGCAGGGGCCGTTGCTCACGGCGAGGTCGCTCTCCAGCAATTGCAGCGCGCCTGAGACGTCCAGCCGATAAAGACCGCCGAGTGGCGTCTCGTCCGGTGCGCGGTCGCCATGCATGGTGCCTGCGAGGAAGTTGCCGTGGGGATCGGCCTTGCCGTCGTTGAGCCGCACCTTCGGGTGATCGAGCCCGATCGAGGGGCCGTGCGACAGGGTCCGCCTGTCGAAATCGTAAGTCGCAAATCCGTTGCGCAAGGCGAGGACCGCGCCGCTATCGCCTCGCAGTGCCAGCGAGCCGATCGGGGCGGGCACGCCGAACTGCTCGGCCGCGCCGGTCGCGGGATCGAGCACGTGGATCGATCCGGCCAGGGCGTCGATCCAGAACAGGCGCTGCCCGCGCTCGTCCCACACCGGGCTCTCGCCGAGCTGGTCCCTGGTTGCGCCGATGCGGCTGATGCGGACTGCGCTCATGGTTCCTTCCGCGGGATTCGCCGGGCTTGACCGATCGGTCGGTGAAAACCTAGGTTCATTCTAAAGACTCGCTGGCTGATGAATGGATTGCGGAGTTCATGACTGAACTGTCAACGATGAAGGATGGCGTTGCGAACCAGGCCGAGGCCTCGGACCGCGTGCTGCAGATCCTCGCCGAGGCCGGCAGGCTGTTTGCCAGCAAAGGCTTCGAGGGCACCTCGATGCGCGACATCGCGCTCGCCTGCGGCATATCCAAGTCGCTGCTCTATCATCACTTCTCCAACAAGGACGAGATCTACGCGCGCGTGGCGGTCGGCTCCACGCTCGAGCTCTATCTGTTCGTGCGCGACCGCATTCCCGACGGGCCGCCGTCGCAGAAGATCCGCGCCTTCATGGTCGCCACCGCGGAATATTTCCGCCGCTACCGCTGGGCCTGGATCGCCTCGACCACCGCGTTCTGGAACGATCCCGATCGAAGCAGGCACAAGGAGCGGTTGACGCGCCGCGATCGCTTCGAGAATTTTTTGCGCGGCCTGATCCAGGAAGCCATCGATGCCGGCGAAATCCGCAAGGTCGATGTGCCCATGACCGGGCGGCTGATCCTGTCCTCGCTCAACTGGATGCATCGCTGGTACAATCCCAACAAGTCCGCGACGCCCGAGCAGATCGCCGACGTCTTCTTCGACATGATCTTCAATGGCCTGCGCAGCGGCGAACTGGTCGCGCTTCCCGGGGCGGAGCCGTCCAAGGCCGGCCGGCGCAAGGCGCGCTGACCGGCAGGGGGCGCCGCGCACGGCGTCTCATTCCAGAACGATGTTTTGCGCCTTGATCACCGGCCCCCAGAGCGCGGCGTCCTTGGTCAATTGGGCGTCGAGCCGTTCCGGCGCGCCGGTATCGACCATCAGGCCGTCGGTCTCGAGTTGCTTTGCGATCTCGGGCTTCTGCATCGCAGCGTTTGCTGCCGCATTCAGGCGCGCGATAACGTCGCGCGGCGTGCCCGCGGGCGCGTGCAGCGCGGTCCAGAACGAGGCCGTGAGGTCAGGGTAGCCGGATTCGGCCAGCGTCGGGATCTCGGGAAGCGTCGCCATGCGCTTTTCCGATGAGACCGCGAGGATGCGGAGCTGGCCGCCGCGCGCGTGCTCGATCACGGCGGCAGGCGTCGCGAAATTGAGATCGCACTCTCCCGACAGCGTCTCCATGATGGAGGCCGGGTTGTTGCGATAGGCAACCTCGGTGACCGAAAATCCCATCGACTTGCCCATCATGATCCCGAACAGATGCGTGACGCTGCCGGGTCCGAGCGTTGCATAGAACAGCGGCTTGTCGCGGTTCTTGGCGTAGGCGACGAAGCTCTTGACGTCGGTGGCGGGCGTGCGCGCGTTCACGGTCAGCGACAGCGGTCCGTTGCAGAGCATGGCGACGGAGGCGAAGTCCTCGAGCTTGTAGGGCAGGTTCTTGCGCAGCAGCACGTTCAGCGAAATCGGCCCGGTACCGCCCGCCAGCAGGACCGATCCGTCCTTCGGCGCGCGGGCCACATATTGCGAGCCGACGATGCCGTTGGCGCCGGGCTTGTTGTCGACCAGCACCGGCTGATCGAGGCTTTCCGCCATGACCTTCGCGATCGAGCGCATCAGGCTGTCGATCGAGCCGCCGGGTGCATAGGGCACGATGATGAAGATCTGCGACCCGCGCGCCCTGACGATCGCGGGTGCGCCAAGCGGTGCGGCGAGAGCGCCGGCGATCAGAGCTGTCGCCTGGCGTCGGCTGATGCTGGGCATGGGAATCCTCCTCAAAGGTCGTTCTTGCTTGCCGCGGAAACTAGCGGCTGACCGATCGGTCGGTCAATAGGACTACGAGAGGATATTGCAAGCGGCCGTGGTTGGTGTTATCAGCACGAAAAGCTGACCGATCGGTCAGGCGTCGCGATGCGACCGCAAGCAAGACGAACAGAAACCAGGAGGAAGCCCATGTCAGGAGATATCGTCACCCTCGAAGTGTCCGACAACATCGCGCTGGTGACGCTGAACCGGCCTCCGGTGAACGCGCTCGATCGCGCCATGCGCGACCGCATCGTGGCGGTGTTCGACGAGATTTCCGAGCGCCAGGACGTCAGGGTCGCGATCCTGACCGGCGCCGGAAAGGTGTTCTGCAGCGGCGCTGACCTGAAGGACCGTCCGGACCCGACCAAGGTCGGCGCGTTTCACAGCCATAACCGCATCACGCGCGAGACCGGCAACTGCATCCGCGAATGTTCGAAGCCGGTGATTGCCGCGATCAACGGCGTCGCGCTCGGAGCAGGCGTCGGCCTGATGGCCTCCTGCGACATCTTCTACGCCTGCGAGGACGCCGTGTTCGGCATGCCCGAGATCAATGTCGGGCTGGCCGGCGGCGCTGCGATGCTCAACACGTTGTTCGGCCGCTCCCTGATGCGCCGGATGTTCTTCACCGGCTATCGCGTGCCGGCCGCCGAGCTCTACCGTCTCGGCATCATCGAGGCCTGCACCACCAAGGAGAACCTGATTCCCGAGGCGATGAAGCTCGCGCGCGAGATCGCCTCGAAGAGCCCGATCGCGATGGAATACGCCAAGAACGCGGCGAACATGGTCGAGCTCATGCCGCCGCGCGATGCCTACCGCTTCGAGCAGAACATCACGATGGCGTTGTCCAAGACCGAAGACGCCAAGGAAGCGCGCATGGCGTTCTTGGAGAAGCGCGCACCGGTGTTCAAGGGGCGCTGAGATGCGGCCGGGAGAAGGGCTCGATGCGCTGATGTCGCCGCGTTCGATCGCGGTCATCGGCACCTCGCAGGAAGCGACCAAGATCGGCGGCCGGCCGGTCGATCTGCTGCGCCGGCACGGCTATGCGGGCCGGATCTATCCGGTCAATCCGAAGGCTGCGACGGTGCAGGGGCTCGAGGCCTATGCGTCCGTCACCGAGCTGCCGGAAGCGCCGGACCTCGCCATCATCGCGGTCGATGCGGAGCGCGCAGGCGAGGCCGTGGAGCAGTGCGCTGCTCGCGGCGTTCGCAGTGTCGTCGTGTTCTCGTCGGGCTTTGCCGAGCTCGGCGAGCAGGGCCGCGCGATGCAGGACCGGCTGCGCGTTGCCGCGCAGAAGAGCGGCATGCGCCTCCTGGGGCCGAACTGTCTCGGTGCGGTCAGCATCGCCGAAAAGAGCATCGCGACCTTCTCGATCGTGCTCGAGCACGGAATGCCGGCCGCGGGCTCACTCGGCATCGTCTCGCAGAGCGGCAATCTCGGCAGCTACACCATGCGCCTCGCCAGCGAGCGCGGCGTGGGCGTCAGCCGCTTCATCACCACCGGCAACGAGTGCGACATCGATATCGCCGACGGCATTGCCTGGATGGCACGCGATCCCGCCACCAAGGTGATCCTGTGCTGCCTCGAGGCGTGCCGCGATGCCGGCCGCCTGATCGCCGCGCTGGAAGCGGCGCGCGATGCCGGCAAGCCGGTCATCGCCATGAAGATCGGCACGTCGGCGGCCGGTCAGGCCGCGGCCGCCTCCCACACCGGCGCAATGGCGGGATCGGACGCCGTGTTCGACGCGCTGTTTGCCCGTTGCGGCGCGGTGCGCGTGCGCAGCCTCGACGAGCTGATCGATCTCGGCCACGCTGCATCGATCCTGCTGCCGGACCGGTTGCCGAAGGGCCCGGGCATTGCGATCCTCACCGCATCGGGTGGCTTTGGCGTGCTGCTCGCGGACGCCGCGCAGTCGGTCGGGCTGACATTGCCGGAGCTCGGCGCGGAGACGCAGCGAAAAATCCTGGAGCTGGTGCCGTTTGCATCGGCCCGCAACCCCGTCGACGCCACCGCGCAGATGTCGAGCCGCCCCGATCTTCTGGAGAAGATCATGACCGCCGTCGTGGCGGACGAGCGGACGGACACGGTGATCCTGCCGCTGCCGTTCTCGCTGCATCTGCCGCGCCTGCGTTCCATCTACATGGACACGCTGCGCAACATGCGGGCGCAGTTTCCGCACCGTCCGATCGTGCTGTGCGTCGACGGCCCGCCCGATGCGCTGATCGAGCTGCATGCCCTGGGCTTTCCGACCGTCGCCAGCTTCGACGGCTGCTGCGCCACCGTCGCCGCGCTGGTGCGGTTGCACGCCGCGGCGCAGCGACCGCAGGACAGGCCGGTGGCAGTCGCGAAAGGGGCGCCGCTTTCGCCCGATGCCTTCCGCCACGAGCTCGGCGCCAAGCGCGCGCTGGCCGACGCAGGCGTGCCGGTGCTCGCCGAGCGTCTCGTGCAGGATGCGGATTCCGCCGCGCGTGCCGCCACCGAGATCGGTTATCCCGTGGTGCTGAAGATCGCCTCGCCCGATCTGCCGCACAAGACGGAAGTCGGCGGGGTGATCGTTGGCCTCGGCTCCGAAGCTGAGGTCCGGCGCGCCTATGCGCAGATGCGCGACCGCGTCGCCACCAACGTACCGAGCGCTGCGATCGACGGCGTGATCGTGGCGCCGATGGCCAAGGGCGTTGCCGAGCTGATCCTCGGCAGCCGCATCGATCCCGTGTTCGGACCGGTGGTGATGGTCGGTCTCGGCGGCATCTTTGCCGAGATCCTGCAGGACTCCGCCGTGCAGATGGCGCCGGTCAGCGAGACGCAGGCCATGGAGATGCTGACATCGCTCAAGGCGTTCGCCGTGCTCGACGGCGCGCGGGGGCGTCCGCGGGCCGACCTCGACGCCGCGGCCCGGGCCGTCGCCGCATTGTCGCGCTTCGCCGCCGCCAATGCCGGCGCGGTTGCCGAGATCGACGTCAACCCGCTGCTGCTTCGCGCCAAAGGCGAGGGCGCCGTGGCGCTCGATGCGCTGCTGATCCCGCATGGCGCGCGGCCGAGCCAGAGCCACTGAACCCAACGACAAGAGGCCGCACAAGCGGCCCCAGAGGAAACGCAAGGAAGCAGGAGGATAGGATGAGGAGATCGGTGATCGCGGCGCTCGGCATGATGGCCTTGCTGCTGACGAATGCGCCCCTGGCGGCACAGGGCATCACGGGCGACGTGGTCAAAATCGGCATCATGAACGACCAGAACGGTCCCTATGCCGACAATTGCGGCCTCGGGTCGGTCGCGGCCGCCAAGCTCGCGATTGCCGATTTCGGCGGCATGGTTGCCGGCAAGAAGATCGAGCTCGTCATCGCCGATGACCAGAACAAGCCCGACGTCGGCGTCGCCATTGCCATGCGCTGGCTCGACAATGAGGGCGTCGATGCCATCGTCGGCTGCTCGGCCTCCTCGATCGCGCTGGCCGTGCAGGAGATCACGAAGAACCGCAGAAAGCCCTACATGCTGGCGGGCACGGCGGGCTCGTTCTTCACCAATGACAAATGCTCGCCGATGACCACGCAATGGGTGGTCGACACCTACGCGCAGCCCAAGGCCACGGTGAAGGCGCTGCTCGCGCAGGGCGTCAACAGCTGGTTCTTCCTGACCGTCGACTACGCCTTCGGCAAGGCCTGGCAGTCGGACGCGACCAAGTTTATCGAAGCGGGCGGCGGCAAGGTGGTCGGTTCGGTGCTGCATCCGCTGAACGCGTCGGATCTGTCCTCGTTCCTGCTGACGGCGCAGGCCAGCGGCGCCAAGGCGATTGCGCTCGCCAATTCGGGCTCAGACTTCGCAAATTCGATCAAGCAGGCGCAGGAATTCGGCCTGACCAAGTCGCAACTGCTCGTTCCGCTCGGCCTCATGATCAGCCAGACCCACGGGATCGGTCTGAAGGACCTCCAGAACGTGCGGCTGACGACGCCCTTTTACTGGGACATGACGCCGGAGAGCCGGGCCTTTGCCAAGCGCTTTGCCGACGCCACCAACGGCCAGCTCCTCAACGAAGGCAAGTCGGCCACCTACAGCGCCATCTCGCACTACCTGAAGGCGGTCGCTGCTGCCGGTTCCGACGATGGCGATGCGGTGATGAGGCAGATGAAGAACACGCCGGTCAACGATTTCGAGATGAACAACGTCAGCATCCGGGCCGACGGCCAGGTGATGCGTCCGCTCTATGTCGCACGGATCAAGACCGCGGCGGAATCCAAATACACCTACGACTATTACGAGATCACCGGCACGATCGCGCCCGAGGATGCGTGGCGGCCGGCCTCGGAGAGCGCCTGCGACCTCCTGAAGTCGCAGTGACGAACAGGCGGCGCGGCATGACGGCAAGTTTGGCGAAAGCGGGAAGCAGGCGATGAGTGTACTTCAGGCGGTATCGGCGCAATCCATCGCGGGCGAGAACTTCGTGGGCGAGGCCTATCGGGATGCGATGCATCGCTGGCTAAATGCCAACCTGCCGGGCAGCTTCCGCAGCGACAGCGCCGCGTTCGCATCGCCGACACTGCAGCAGTCGGTTGCCTGGGAGGCGGCGATGTACCGCGCCGGCCTGACCGGCATCACCTGGCCGCAGGCCTATGGCGGGCACGGCCGTTCCCTGCGCGAGCATCTCATCGCCAATCAGGAGATCGGCCGGCTCGCGATGCCGGAGAGCGTCAACTCGATCGGCAAGGAGCTTGCCGGACCCATCATTCTCGCGGTCGGCACCGAGGAGCAGAAGCGGCGCTTCCTGCCGGCGATCCTCGAGATGCGCAACATCTGGTGCCAGGGCTTTTCCGAGCCCGAGGCCGGCTCGGACCTTGCGGGCCTGCGCACCCGCGCGACGCGCGACGGGGACGGCTGGCGTATCACCGGCCAGAAGATCTGGACCAGCGGCGCCTATCGCGCACACCGCTGCCTGGTGCTCGCCCGCACCGGAGCGCTGGAGGACCGCCATCGCGGCCTCGCCATGTTCGCGGTGCCGCTCGATGCCAAGGGCGTGCGCGTGCGCACCATCAAGTCGATCGACGGTCGCGAGAGTTTTTGCGAGGTGTTCTTCGACGAGGTCGAGGTCGCGCAAGCTGACGCGATTGGCGCGCCCGACGAGGGCTGGGCCGCGGCCATCCGCGTGCTGGAGATCGAGCGCGCGACCAACCGCATGTACCGCGCCTGGCGCTTCGAGAACGAGCTGCGCCACCTGATTTCGGCCTGCAAGGCCGATGCGGCGCTGTCGGCGATGGTGGCGGACCGGCATTACGCGGTCAGGCTCGGCGAGGTCGCCGTCGAGATCGAGGTGCTGAAGGCGCATGTCGAGACCGCCGTCGAGGCGCTCGCCAGAGGTGACAAGATCGGTGCGCGCGGCAGTCTCGCCAAGCTGTACTGGAGCGAGTCGCATCAGCGCTTTGCCGCGCTCGCCATCGAATTGCTGTCGCAGGCCTCGCTGCCGCAGATCCAGGCGATCAAGGTGGCGCGGCAGCGCTTCGAGGCCATTTACCTGCAGGCGCGTGCCGAGACGATCTATGCCGGGACAACCGAGATCCAGCTCGGCATCATCGCCGACCGGATCCTCCAGCTCTCGCGAGGCAAATAATGGTCGCGGGCCTGCTGCACGATCGTCTCGTCGTGGTGACCGGCGCGGGCCAGGGGATCGGCCGTGCCATCGCGCTCGGCGTCGCCGCTGCCGGCGCGAAGGTCGTCGTGACCGATCTGCAGCAGGAACGGGCCGATGCCGCGGCGCGCGAGATCAGGGATGGCGGCAGGGAGGCGGCAGCCTATTGCCTCGATGTGACGGATGCGCAGGCCTGTCGCGACGTGGCGAGGCGCGTGGACGAGGAGATCGGCCCCGCCGACGTCGTCGTCAACAATGCCGGCATCATCATCCGCGAGCCGATCGACAGCCCGCGCGCCCACGAGAACTGGCGCCAGGTGTTCGACGTCAACGTCAACGGCACCTTCAACGTCGTTCACGCCTTCATCCCCGCGCTGCGCAAGTCGCGGGGGTCCATCATCAATGTGGCATCCGTCGCGGCCTTCGGCGGCATGAATGGTGCGCTCGGCTATTCGCCGTCCAAGGGCGCGGTGAGGCTGTTCACGCAGGCGCTGGCCCGCGATCTCGCGCCCGACGGCATCCGCGTCAACGCGGTTGCGCCCGGCATCATCGCGACCGAGATGAGCGAGAGCACGCGCGACAATCCGGCAAGACTCTCCGGCCTGATGGCGCGCACGCCGATGAAGCGTGTCGGGCAGCCCGAGGAGATCGCGGGGCCGGTGGTTTTTCTGGCGTCGGCGATGGCCTCCTACGTCAATGGCGTCATCCTGCCGGTCGACGGCGGTTATCTCGCTTAGTGAACGATCGCAGGCGCCAGGTTTTTAGAGAGGACGATGATGAGCATGGCCGAAGGACTTCAGCCCGACGAGTTCGCGGCAACCGCGGCACGCGCAGTGACCGCGTGTGCCGGTTTGGGCATACGCGAGCAGGCGAAAAATCTCGCCGGCGATGGCCTGCTCGGTGTCATCGCGGATGAGGATGTCGGTGGACTGGCCCTGCCGCTCGGTTTCGCGGTGCCGGTGATCGCCGCCGCCCATTCGGGATTGCTCGGTTTTCCGCTGCTTGAGACCATCCTCATCGGCCGGCTGCTGCAGTCGTCGCTGACGCGTCTTGCGGCTGCGATCGTGTCCGGCGAGAAGCTGGCGACGATCGCCTGGCAGGGCGAGGCTGCGGCCGAGCGGGACGGCGGCTTGCTGGTGCTGAACGGTGCGCTCGCGCGCGTACCGTGCGCGGCGTCGGCCGACCATCTTCTGGTGCGGATGAGCGGCGGTGCCGCGGCGCTGATTCCGGCCAATGCCAAGGGCGTCGTGATAGAGGACGCGGCCGGCCTCGATCTGACGGTGCCGGAACACGCCGTACGGCTGGAAGCGGTCGAGGTTCCCATCGGCTCCATCCTGCCGCCCGGCACCTGGGATCTACTCACCTCGGATGCCAATGTGCTGCGCGCCGCGGCGATCCTGGGATCGGCCGAAGCGTGCCTGGCGCTTGCGCAGGAGCATGCCTCGACGCGCCGCCAGTTCGGTCACGCCCTGTCCTATAACCAGGCCATCCGCCATGCGCTGGCGCGCCAGAAGCTCGGCCTCGAGAGCATCCGTCATGCCATCACCCGCAGCCTGTCCGGGGACGGCGGGCCGGTGCAGCGCGATGCCGCGTTCCTGGCGGCCGCGACCTATGGCAGCTCGATCAGCGAAGGCGCGCTGCAGATCCATGGCGGCATGGGTTTCACGTGGGACGTGCCGGTGCATCGCCATCTGCGCCGCATCCGCACGCTGCAGGCACAGGGTGATGCCAGCGGCCTGATCGGCAGGTTCGGCCGCCGTTACGTATCGGAAGTTGCTCCGTTTGCCGAGGCAGGAGCGTGAGGGAGACAGCCATGACCGAAACCAGGGATCAGACGCTCGCAGGCCGCGTCGCACTCGTCACCGGCGCCGGAAACGGTATCGGCCGCGCGACCGCGCTCAAGCTCGCCGCGCGCGGCGCCATCGTCGGCATTAACGATCTGAAGCCGGAATTCGTCGACAGCACCGTGGCGGCGATCAAGGCGGCAGGCGGCAGCGCCGTTGCCGTCACGCAGGACGTCGCCAGCCGCGACGGCATGCGGCAGGCCGTGCTTGGACTGGCGGAAGGTCAGAAGCGTTTCGACATCCTCGTCAACAACGCGGCGTGGGTGCGCTATCAATCCGTTCCGGACATTGCTCCGGAAACCGTCGATCGCATGCTCAACATCGGCTTCAAGGCGATCATCTGGGGAATCCAGGCCGCCGCGGAGGTCATGGACGCCGAGCGCGGCGGCGCCATCGTCAATGTCGCCTCGGTCGCCGGCCTAATCTCGGCCAAGAACAGCATCGTCTACAGCGGCATCAAGGCCGGCGTCATGGGCGTCACGCGGGCGGCCGCCGCTGAGCTCGGCGCGCGCAACATCCGCGTCAACGCGGTGGCGCCCTCGGCGATCCCGACCGAAGGAACGATGCGCAACCGCAATGCCGAGCTCGATGCGCGCCGGGTCGAGCGTACGCCGCTCGGCCGGCTCGGCACGGTCGACGACATCGCCAAGGCGATCTGCTTCCTCGCCGGTGACGAGGCCGGCTTCATCTCGGCGCAGGTGCTCACCGTCGACGGCGGCATCACCCTCACAAACATTGCCTGACGGGACAAGCGCGATGTCCGTCCTGACGCCGGAACAGCAGGCGCTGAAGCAAGCCTATATCAAGGCGCGCGGTTATTGGCGGCCCTGGACCGAGGGGCTGCTGCGGTTCGATCCGGCGTTTCTGGAAGCTTACGGCAAATACGGCGGCTATTCCGCGGAGAACGGACCGCTGTCGGCCAAGATGCGCGAGCTGATCTACGTCGCGCTCGACGTATCGGCGACGCATCTGTTCCGCTCCGGCCTCGCGCTGCACCTTCGCATCGCACTGAAGGAGGGCGCCACGGCGCGGGAGATCGTCGACGTGTTTCGCCTCGCGACGATGCAGGGGCTGGACGGCTGCAATGTCGGCATCGGCATCCTTGCCGAGGAGCTGGCGAGCGCGGGTCTTCAGGCCGATCATGCCGAGCTCACGAAAGAGCAGCAGGCGTTGCGCGATGCCTACATCGCGCAATTCGGCGATTGGCCGGATTTCTGCGAGCAATGGCTGCGGTGTGATCCCGGCTATTTCGCCGTCCTGCTGGATCTCCTCGCCCACCGGCCTGGCGGCGACGGTCTCGACCTGCGCTCGCAATGCCTGATCTCGCTTGCGTTGAACGCCTGCTTCACCGCGCTCAACCCGCAAGGGCTGCGCGTGCAGATCAGGCGGGCCTTGCGGCTCGGCATCGGCCAGCGGGACATCCGCCAGGTGCTGCAGATGAGCGCGCATCTCGGCGTACACGCCTGCGCCCTCGGCGTGCCGGTTCTGATGGAGGCGCTCGGGGAGGGCTCCCCGAAGGACGAGGAGGGAGGATCGGAATGAAGGGATTGGCAATCCGCAATCACAGGGCCTTTGCCTCCGGCGCCCTGTTTCTCGCCTTTGCGATCTTCTTCTTCGTGACGGCGCTGCAATACCCTGCAGGCACGGCCGCGAAGATGGGGCCGGGCTATTTCCCGCGCCTGCTTGCGATCGTGCTCGCCGCCATCGGACTTGTCGTGATGTTCGGCGCGATGACGCCGGCTGCGGGCCGGGAGGCGCTGCGCAAATGGGACTTCAAAGGTCTCGCCTGGATCACGGGATCCGTCATCCTGTTCGGTGCCCTCCTGTTTCCGCTCGGCCTGGTCGGCGCGCTGTTCGTCCTGATCATGGTGTCGAGCCGGGCTAGCCCCGAGTTCACCTGGGCGGGCGCCCTGGCCAATGCGGCGGTGCTCATCGTGCTGTGCCTTGCCGTCTTCGTCTATGGTCTCGGGCTGCCGCTGCCCGTCTGGCCGTCCCTTCTCAACTGAGCGAGCCGGTCGATGGATCTGTTCCACAATCTGGCGATCGGCTTTGCCACAGCAGCCCAGCCCGCCAATCTGCTCTACGCGTTTCTTGGCTGCCTGCTCGGCACCCTGATCGGCGTGCTTCCGGGCCTCGGCCCGCTCGCGACCATCGCGATGCTGCTGCCGATCACCTATGCGCTGCAGCCGGACGCCGCGCTGATCATGCTCGCCGGCATCTATTACGGCGCGCAATATGGCGGCTCGACCACGGCCATCGTGGTCAATCTGCCCGGCGAGTCCTCGTCCGTCGTGACCACGATCGATGGCTACCAGATGGCCAAGCAGGGCCGCGCCGGCGTCGCGCTTGCGACCGCCGCCATCGGCTCGTTCTTCGCCGGATGCGTCGCGACGCTCGCTTTGGCAGCGCTCGCGGGGCCGCTGACCGCGACCGCGCTGCTGTTCGGGCCGAAGGAATTCTTCGCGCTGATGATCCTCGGCCTGATCCTCGCCTCGGTGCTGTCGAGCGGGCCCTTCATCGAGGGCATCGGCATGGTCGTGCTCGGCATGCTGCTGAGCCTCGTCGGCACGGACCTCAACAGCGGTAGCCAGCGTTTTGCCTTCGGCATCCCCCAGCTGTTCGACGGGCTCGATTTCGTGCCGCTGGCGATGGGCATCTTCGGCTTCGCCGAGATCGTCAAGAATCTCGAGCAGGACGACAAGCTCTCGCTGGTGACGCAGAAGATCACCAATCTGTTTCCGACCCGCGACGATTTCCGTCGCATGGTGCCGGCGATGCTGCGCGGCACGGCGCTCGGCACGCTGCTCGGCGTTCTGCCCGGCGGCGGCGCGGTGCTGTCGTCGTTCGCGTCCTACACGCTGGAGAAGAAGCTGTCGCGGCATCCCGAGCAGTTCGGCAAGGGCGCCATCGAAGGCGTTGCAGGGCCGGAATCCGCGAACAATGCCGGCGCCCAGACCTCGTTCATTCCATTGCTGACCCTCGGCGTTCCCTCCAACGTCGTGATGGCGCTGATGGTGGGCGCGATGAACATCCACAACATCCATCCGGGCCCGGAGGTGATGACCAAGAACCCGACCCTGTTCTGGGGCCTGATCGCCTCGATGTGGGTCGGCAATCTGATGCTGCTGATCCTCAACCTTCCGCTGGTCGGCCTCTGGGTGAAGCTGCTCACCATTCCCTATCGCTATCTGTTCCCCGCGATCATGGTGTTCTGCTCGATCGGCGTCTATTCCATCAACAGCGGAACGTTCGAGGTCTATGAGGCCGCATTGTTCTGCGTGTTCGGCTACGTCCTGATCAAGTTGCAATTGCCGGCGGCGCCGCTGCTGCTGGGCCTGGTCCTGGGCCCGGCCATCGAGGAGAACTTCCGCCGCGCCATGGTGCTGTCGCGGGGCGACGCCACCGTGCTGCTGACCTCGCCGCTCTCGGCCAGCCTCCTGGCTGCGGCCGCCATTGCGATCGTCCTGATCATGCTGCCGACGATCCGCGCGCGCCGCGAGGAGGCGCTCCAGGAATGAGAAGGCTCTCGCCATGATCCGCGAACCCGCCGCCTTCGAGGCGCTGCTGGAGCGCGTCCGCCGGTTTGTCCGCGACGTTGCCATTCCTGCCGAGGCGTGCGTCGAGGAAGGTGACGAGGTCCCGGCGGACATCGTCGCCATCATGCGCGAAGAAGGCTTCTTCGGCTGGAGCGTTCCCGAGGCTTATGGCGGGGCAGGGCTGACGACCGAAGAGCTGGTTCTGGCGGCGTTGGAGCTGTCGCAATGTTCGGTCGCCTTTCGTGCCCGCGTCGGCACCAACACCGGCATCGGTTCGGAAGGCATCGTCGCCGACGGCACCGAGCAGCAGAAGCAGGCCTACCTGCCGCGTCTTGCCAGCGGCGAATGGACCGGCTGTCTCGCTGTGACCGAGCCCGACGCCGGCTCGGAGGCCTCGAACGTGCGCACCATCGCCCGCCGCGAGGGCGATCATTACATTCTCGACGGCGAGAAGTGCTTCATCACCAACGCGCCCGTCGCTGATGTCTTCACTGTCACGGCACGGACCGATCCGCAGTCGAAGGGCGCGGCGGGCGTCTCGGCCTTCATCGTCGAGCGCGGCAGCACGGGCCTTGCGACCGGCACGCCCTATCGCAAGATGGGGCAGGCGGGTTCGCCCGTGAGTGCGGTCTATTTCAACCAGTGCCGTGTGCCCGCCGCCAATCTGATCGGCGGTCGCGAAGGCGTGGGCTTCAAGACCATCACGAAGGTGCTGAACAAGCAGCGCATTCACCTCGCCGCGCTGTCGACCGGGCCGGCGATCCGGATGCTCGACATGGCCATCCGCCACACCACCAGTCGTGTCCAGTTCGGCGAGCCGGTCGCGAACTACCAGCTGGTGCAGGCGATGATCGCCGATTGCCGGACCGAGATCTTCGCGGCCCAGTCGATGATCCTCGAGACCGCGCGCAAGCGCGATCGCGGCGAGGACGTCGCGCTCGAAGCCTCCATGTGCAAATATTTCGCGACCGAGATGTGCGGCCGCGTCGCCGACCGCTGCGTCCAGATGTTCGGCGGCGCCGGCTACATCGCCGATCTCTCCTCGATCGAGCGCTGGTACAGGGATGTCCGGCTGTTCCGGCTCTACGAGGGCACCAGCCAGATTCACCAGCTCAACATCGCGCGTCTCGTGCTGCGCGATGCGACGTGAGCCGTCGGACCCAATTCCAATTGTTGCTCGCGCGGCAGAAGCTGATCTGATGAAGGAACGAGAGGGGCGCCCCCTAACCGGAGGCGCCCCAAGTCTAGTGCGAGCAAGTCGGTCTTGATCGCCGTCGTTCAAGGCATGGACGACGGCGTTTCCGCCGGGTGGCTCGACCAGCGGTTCGAGTGCAACATCCAGGCGGACAGTGGCCGGCCGTCGCGGTGCCGTCCGCCTGCTGCGGCGCCCGCCCATGCGGCGACGGCTCCGAACAGCAATGCCGCGGCGGCCGAGAAAGCGAGGATGATGCTCGCCGCGCGCGCTCTCGCGATGGCACTCCTGGCGTTCGCGATCGTGACATCGACCCGCTTCTCCGCATCCGGGCCGGTGAGGCCGGTCAGGGCGGTGACCTGCTGGACGAGATAGGTGCGATCCTCAGGCGCGACCCCGTTGTGGCTCGAGGACGTCATCAGGACGCGCGCAGCTTCGGCTCTTTCGGCGCTCAGATCGACATTCGGTGGCCGACGCGGCGCGCGGAACAGATGATCGAGCTCGAAGCTCAGAACCGAGGGTTCGGTAGCGGACGGCGGCTGCAACGTCGATGACGGCTTGCTCGCCGCCCACGCCACCAATGCCGTCAGAATCGCGCCGATCAGGACGGCGAGCGCCCAGGAGGCGACACCGTGCATCCCGTCGCGGGTTGCGACCTCCTCGTTGAGCGACGTGTAGGGCGCCCGGACGCGTCCGGCAAAATAGCCGCCGCAACCGAAGCTGATCAGGGCTTGGAAGATCAGAAAGAGGCCCGAGAGCAACCACAGCGCAAACGACGTGTCGCGCCATGTCGGTGCGGCAGAGGCGACACCGAGCCCGAGCGCCGTTGCGAACGAAATCAGGATCAGGGAAAGTGCCGACGCTGCGAGGGCGCCGGCAACGATCGGCGTCCACTGCAGGCTCCAGGGCGGCACGCGCCCTTGCTCGCGCAGCGTCGCGTCTTCGGCCGTAACAAGCGTTTCCATCATCGTCACCGCAAGCCGAACAGCGACAGGATGAACATGATGATCACGATCAAGCCGACGAGATAGATGATCCCATCCATGCGAATTCCTCCGAATTTATGCCCTGACAATTCGGTGTGCTCCCGGGGGTTCCTAATCAAAGGAACGAGGGCGACCGAAGATCGCGCCGCCGTTTTCGCGGGGGAGCCGGCTTCGAACTGGTTCCCCGCAACCTGGCCCTAGCTAGGGCCAAATGATCGGCGTGAATTTCACTCCGCGCAGGGCGAGTTCGGCCTGCAGGCCCTTGGCTCGCTGCTCGGTGGCTTTGCCAACCAGACGGTATCTGCCGCCAAGTGCCCTGTCGGCTTCGACTTGTTGTCGAATGCCCTCATAGAGCCGCAACAGGCTGGAGTCGCTGAGATGATCGAAGCTGGACGTCATTGAAAATGGACTCGGACGCTTAATGCCGGCACGAGGTCCCGATATGGATGGGCGCCATCTCCTCGTCCCCGCCGGCAAGGGTGCTGGTCGTTGCCAACGAAGCAGTCTGCCGCATGTTCCTCGAGTCCCCGCCGCCCCCGCGAAAGCGGCCGTGGGCCGCCCGAAAGACCCTGCCCGAGGCGAGGAATCACCGCTATGAAAGCGTGACGAACGATGCGGGGCACGCCGGCCATCGCCTCTGTTGAGACTGGAGTACTGCGATGACACAAGCCGAGATCCGATTTCCGCTCGATGGCCGAACCCGGAAGATGTTCGTCGACGGTGCCTGGGTGGAGGCGCGTTCGGGGCAGGTGTTCGAGACGCGCAATCCCGCGACCGGCGAGATCATCGGCCGTGTCCCGCGCGGCGAGGCGGCCGATATCAATCTTGCCGTCGCCGCGGCCCGTCGGGCCTTTGCGGGGCCATGGAGCCGCTTCAAGCCGTTCGAGCGGCAGGCGCTGCTGCTGCGGATCGCCGACCTGTTCGAGAAGCACTGGGAAGAGATCAGCCAATCCGATACGGCCGATATGGGAATGCCGATCGCGCGGACGCGGGCGAACAAGCTTCGCGTGATCGGCATGCTCAGATACTACGCCGGCATGGCCACCGCGCTCCATGGCCACACCATCGACAATTCGCTTCCCGGCGACATCGTCTCGTTCACGCGCAAGGAGCCCATCGGCGTGGTGGGGGCCATCATCCCGTGGAATGCGCCGACGGCCGCATCGGTCTGGAAGATCGGACCCGCGCTCGCCACCGGCTGCACGATCGTGCTGAAGCCGTCCGAAGAGGCGCCGCTGACGCCGCTGCTGATCGCGGATCTGATGAACGAGGCCGGCGTGCCGCCCGGCGTCGTCAACGTGGTGACGGGAACGGGGACGGAGGCCGGTGCGCCGCTGGCCGAACATCCCGCTGTCGACAAGATCGTCTTCACCGGCTCCACCGCGACCGGCCAGGCGATCATCCGCGCTTCGGCCGGCAACCTCAAGCGCGTGTCGCTCGAGCTCGGCGGCAAGTCGCCGGTCATCGTCTGCGCCGATGCGGATCTCGACAAGGCCGTGCCGATCGCCGCGATGGCCGCATTCGCCAATTCGGGCCAGATCTGCATCGCCGGCTCGCGCCTGTTCGTGGAGCGGGCCATTCATGACGAACTGGTCGAGCGGCTAGGGAAGTTTGCCGCGGCCCTGAAGATCGGCGACGGCGCGGATCCCGCGACGGAGATCGGGCCCCTCGTGTCCCAGCGCCAGCTCGACAAGGTCGAGGGCTTCCTGCAAAGCGGGCGCGCGGAGGGAGCGAAAGTCGTCGCCGGCGGCCGGCGCATCAGGGAAGGCAATCTCGCGAAGGGCAATTTCGTCGAGCCGACCGTGTTCGCCGGCGTCTCCGACGACATGCAGATCGCCCGCGACGAGATCTTCGGCCCGGTCATTTCCGCGCTGCCGTTCGACAACCTCGACGAAGCCGTGGAACGCGCCAACGCGACGCCGTACGGGCTCGCCGCAGGTGTATTCACGCGCGACGTGAGCAAGGCACACATCATCTCGCGCAGCTTGCGCGCGGGATCGGTGTGGGTGAACACCTATCATGCGCTGGATCCCGCCATGCCGTTCGGCGGCTACAAGATGAGCGGATATGGCCGCGAGGGTGGCACCGAGCACCTCGACGAATATCTGCAAACCAAGGGCGTCTGGATCAAGCTGGACTGACCCGGGACTCGCCGAGCGAGCCCGGGCTGGGTGTCCGCTATTGCCGCGCGGCGGTGGCGGTCATCTCGAGCCTGACGCCCGGGCCGAGGTCGGCCACGCCGACAGCGGCGCGCGCCGGCAGATGGGCTGCCGCGAAGTGCGCCTTCCAGGCGGCATTGAACGCGGCCTTCTCCTTCAGGTCGGTCATGAAGATCGTCACCTGCAGGACCCGGGAGATGTCGGACCCTTGCGACTTCAGCAGCTGCGCGAGCTGCTTGAGGACGTCGTTGGCCTGGCCCGCCATGTCGAGGCTGGTGTCCTCGGGGACGATCCCGCCGATGTAGAGCACGCCGTTGTGCTCGACCACCTCGTGGAGCAGTCCTTCGTAGGGCAAGACGCGATTTATCATGATGAGACCGATGCTCCTGTGGAACGAGCGGCATATCGCACATTTCCATGCCGCTGTCGTTTGAAGAGATGTAGCGCGGGCGCGAACCGACGGATGGATCGTGGTGGCCCGTAATGCATTGGTAATACGTGAGAAAACGGCCTTCGCTGGCCGTCGCGCGTTCCATCGATGTTGTCCTTGCGCGCAGGAGCCCAGCATTTCCGCTGGCCCTGATCGCGACGACATCGGGCTATGGATCGGTATACTGCCACCCCCGATCGCGGTGGGAGCGACCAGCGTCCCGCACCGGAACAAGGATCAGACGATGGACGATACGATTGGCTTCCCCGACCCCGGCCTCGACCTGTCCGACGGCTTCAAGCCGCACACCTCGCATTGGGGCGTGTTTTCCGCGCGTCAGGGCAAGGCCGGTCTCGAGGTCAGGGCCTATGCGGGCGATCCCGATCCGAACGGCATCATCGACAATTTCCCCGGCGCGCTGCGCCACCAGGCGCGCATTGCCCAGCCTGCGATCCGACGCGGCTGGCTCGAGCGCGGGCCCGGTCCGGACGATCGCCGCGGCCGCGATGAATTCGTCTCCGTGAGCTGGGAGAAGGCGCTCGACCTGCTCGGTGAAGAGCTCGGCCGCATTCGCGACACGCGCGGTCCCGGCGCCGTGTTCGGCGGCTCCTATGGCTGGTCGAGCGCGGGCCGCTTCCATCATGCGCAGAGCCAGGTGCATCGCTTCCTCAACATTGCGATGGGCGGCTATGTGCGCTCGGTGAACACTTACTCCTCGGGCGCGTCCTCGGTGCTGCTGCCGCAGATCCTCTGCGGCTATGAGGACATCACCAAGCGCAACGTCACCTGGGAGCAGATCGCGGGTCATACCGACATCGTGCTGGCGTTCGGCGGCATGGCGCTGAAGAACTCGATGGTGGCCGGCGGCTCGATCAGCAAGCATGTCGAGCGCGGCGCCATGGAAGCGGCGCGCCGGCGCGGCTGCGAGTTCATCCTGGTCAGCCCGCTCCGCGACGATCTTCCCGTCGAGGCCGGCGCCGAATGGATGACCTGCCTGCCCGGCACCGACACCGCCCTGATGCTCGGCATCGTCCACACGCTGGTCGCGGAAAACCTGCACGACCAGGCCTTCCTCGATCGCTACACCGAAGGCTGGCCCGTCTTCCTGCGCTATCTGAACGGAGAGAGCGACGGGCAAGCAAAGCACGCCGAATGGGCCGCCGCGATTTGCGGCGTCGCGGCGGAGACGATCCGCAAGCTTGCGCGCCGTGCCGCCGGCAAGCGCGCGCTGGTCACCGTCTCGCATTCGCTCCAGCGCGCCGAACATGGCGAGCAGCCGGTATGGATGGGCATGGTGCTGGCGGCGGCGCTCGGCCAGATCGGTCTTCCCGGCGGCGGCTACGCCTATTCGCTGGGTGCGATCGGCTATTACGGCCGCCGCGTCAACGACGTGCCGGGACCGACGCTGGGGCAGGGCCGCAACGGCGTGGCCGATTTCATTCCGGTCGCGCGCATCGCCGACATGCTGCTCAATCCCGGCACGACCTATCGCTACAATGGCGAGACGCGCACCTATCCGGACATCCGCCTCGTCTACTGGGCCGGCGGCAATCCCTTCCATCACCACCAGGACATCAACCGCCTGCGCAAGGCCTTCGCGCAGCTCGACACTTTCGTCGTGCACGAGCTCGCCTGGACCGCGACCGCGCGGCATGCCGACATCGTGTTGCCCTCGACCATGACGCTGGAGCGCGAGGACATCGGCTATTCCACCAACGATCCCCTGATGGTCGCGATGCATGAGATCGCCGAGCCATTCGGCCTGTCGCGCGACGACTACGACATCTTCGCCGATCTCGCCGAGCGACTCGGCGCGCGCGAGCCCTTCACCGAAGGACGCACCTCGCGGCAGTGGCTGGAGCATCTTTACGAGCCGACCCGCGCCTCGCTCGCCAAGCGCGGCCTGGAGGCGCCGAGCTTCGACGAATTCTGGCGCCGCGGCAGCCTGGTCGTGCCGCAGCAGCCCGACGACGGCGGCCGGCTGCGCCGCTTCCGCGAGGATCCGGTCGATCACGCGCTGCCGACGCCGAGCGGCCGCATCGAGATTTTCTCACAGAAGATCGCAGGCCATAACGATGCGGATTGTCCAGGCCACCCGGTCTGGCTGGAGAAGACCGACACGCCCAAGCCCGGCGCGCCGTGCTTCCTCGTCGCCAACCAGCCGGTGACGCGTCTGCACAGCCAGCTCGATTTCGGCGGACATTCGCTCGGCGCAAAGCATCGCGGCCGCGAGGTCGCGCGCATGAACCCGGTTGATGCCGACGCGCGCGGCATCAAGGACGGCGACATCATCCGCCTGTTCAACGCGCGCGGCGCCTGCCTTGCCGCCGTCCACGTCACCGACGGGATTGCGGCCGGTGTCGTGCAGCTTCCGACCGGCGCCTGGTACGATCCGATGGATCCCGAAGACGACGCGCCGCTCTGCGTCCACGGCAATCCCAACGTGCTCACCCGCGACATCGGTACTTCGTCGTTCGCGCAGGGCTGCACGGGCCAGCTGACGGCGGTGGAGGTGGAGAAGTTCACCGGCAATCTGCCGCCGATCCGGGCGTTCGATCCGGTGTAGGGGCGTTTGCCCCTTGCTCCGTCATTGCGAGCGCAGCGAAGCAATCCAGAGTCTTTCCGCGCTGGCAGTCTGGATTGCTTCGCTGTGCTCGGAATGACGATGTGGAGCCTGTGAGTGCAACTCCACCCCCGTCAACAGCCATGAAAAAGGGCCGCCCTGTGTGGGAGCAGGACGGCCCCGAGTGGCTCGGAGGCCCGGGAGGACAAGGGCGCGAGCCGGCGCATGTGGCAGGGCACTTGCGCCGAAGGCGAGACGAACGAGTTGCGTATTCTGTAGTCCATTCCTTCCGCGCGAGACGACAGACTATGCCGCCGCGCTTGCGGCCCAGTCCCTGTCCACAGCAGGCCGGCGGCGCGGCTGTGCCTCGATCTCAAAGGGCTCTCTCTTGCTCGTGAGCCGCCACCGCGCCGGCGACTGGGCGGTGATGCGCTTGAAGACGGTCGAAAAATGCGCCTGCGTGCTGAAGCCGACGGCAAGGGCGATCTCGGCCAGCGGCCGCCCGGTCGTCGCCAGCAGCGTCTTTGCATGCTCGATCCGGTAGTTGAGCAGAAATTCGCGCGGACGATAGCCGGTCGCGGCACGGAACTGCGCCGCGAAGTGCATCCTGGAAAGACCGGCGACGCTCGCGAGCTCGGACAGGCTGATGCTGCGGTCGAAATGATCGGCGATGTGCTGCTCGACGCGCCGCAGCCGCCATTTCGGCAAGGCGTTGACCCGCGCGCGCGGCGGCTCCAGCCGCGCAAGATGCATCGCCAGTGTCTGGCCGATACAGCGCGCGAATTGGCGGTCGGCGGCATCGCCATGATCGGTCAGCGCCTTGGCGAGCTCGGCGGCCAGCGGGTCGCGCAGCAGGACGAGGTCGCCGAGGAGATCGCGAAGCCCGTCGCCTGCAACCGACTGCGCCGGCAAATGGTCGGCGGAGATGTGGAAGTGCAGGAAGGCGCAGGGCGCCTGGAATTGCGCACTGAGGGACTTCGACGGCGCGCTGACATAGAGCGTGCCGGCGGGCATCGTCCCGTCGAAGATGACCTGGCGGTCACGCGTCAATTTCGCGCGGGTGGTCTTCAGGGCGATGCCGACGAAATAGCGGTCCTCGGGCGTCGTAGCCTGATGCGACGAGGAATCCCGCAAATCCTCCCATCGCGAAATCGTGATGTCCTCGAATGCGGCATCCAGGCCGCCCTCGAGCCGCCGCCATCCGTTCTCCTTGTGGATCGCCTGTGCCTGACGGACCTGGTGATCCCGCGGGCCCGCCTGAAGACCAATCCAGGCATGTGCCACCTGCAAGTCGGTAAACATCGCTCGTCCTCTCTGCATCACGGTCGCTCGTGGCGACCGGCAAACCCCCAAACCCAAAGCCGTCGACTAGGCTTTCAGAAGGCTCTCCATGCTCGAAGGATAGGCGCGCACCCTGCAAGAAGCTCGTTAGTGATGATTAGGATGTGTTAGATTTTGTGCGAGCGCATATGGTGTGACAGCCCGCCGCAGGGGTCTGACTTCGTTAAACTTTTCAACTCCTTGCGTTGGCCGCAGCGGTGCGAGGAGGACGCGCGAGATGGCGTGTGATCAAGGCGCCGGTGCAGGGCTCGCGGCCTGCCTTCACTGGACCTCGCCTTGGTGCCGGCTATAGTCGCCGCGAATTTCGAGGATTTGGACGTGGTGGCAGGATGAGCGGGACGTGACCGGGCTCTCGGCAGGACATGGCTCCCGCAGCAATGCCACTGGAGCGAATCTCGATCTCGAGGCCGTCTCGTTCGGGCCATTTTCCCTGAGGTCACGGCTGCTCGAGAAGGACGGCGCTCCCGTCAAGCTCGGCAGTCGCGCGATGGACATTCTGCGCCTGCTCGTCAGCCGCGCCGGCGAGGTGGTGCCGAAGAACGAGATCCTCAGCTACGCATGGTCGGGGCTTGCGGTCGAGGAGATCAGCCTGCGGGTCCATGTCGCCGAGCTGCGCAAGGTGCTCGGCGACGGCAAGGACGGTGCGCGCTACATCACCAACATCCCGAGCCGGGGCTATTGCTTCGTCGCGCCCGTGCAGCGTGGCACGCGCGCAGCGGCGCCGGCGCCCGCGCCGAGCCCTGAACGCACGGCGCCGCCGCCATCTTTGCCGCATCGGCTGGACCGGATGATCGGTCGGGATGATGTGCTGCCGGAACTGTCGGCGCGCCTCCTCAGCGACCGCTTCGTGACGCTGCGGGGGCCGGGCGGCATCGGCAAGACCACCGTCGCGACCGCGCTCGCCCACGACATGTGGCAGGCCTTCGAGGGCAACGTCCACTTCCTCGAATTCGGCCCGCTCAAGGACGCTGCGCTGGTCGCCAGCACGGTCGCGGCCGCGCTCGGCCTCGTCGTGCATCATGACGATCCCTCGGGCAGCATCGTCAACGTCCTGCGCGGACGGCGGCTGCTCCTGATCCTCGACAGCTGCGAGCACGTCATCGACGAGGTCGCGCGCCTCGCCGAGAGCATCTACCGCGAGGCCCCCGGTGTCGCCATCCTCGCCACCAGCCGCGAATCGCTGCTGGTGGAAGGCGAGCAGATCTTCGAACTGGTTCCGCTGCCGGGCCCGCCGCAAGGCGTCCGCATCAGCGCCGGCGAGGTGATGGACTATCCCGCCGCGCAGCTGTTCGTCGATCGCGCCGCGGCCGCGGGGCACCGCGGCGACATCACGGATGAGGATGCCGAAATCCTCGCCGAGATCTGCGGCAAGCTCGACGGCATTGCGCTGGCGATCGAGCTCGCCGCCGTGCGCGTCGGCGTCTATGGATTGCGGGAGATGGCCGGGCTGCTCGACTCCAGGCTCAAGCTCGAATGGCGCGGGCGGCGGACGGCGCCTCCGCGGCAGCAGACATTGGGAGCGACGCTCGACTGGAGCTTTGGCCTGATCGGCGAAAGCGAGCGCATCGTGTTCCAGCGGCTCGCCATCTTCGCCGGCCCCTTCACGCTCAACGGGGCGATCGCGATCGCGGCGGATGAAGGCGCAACGGCCGATCGCGTCGTCGAGGCATTGGAGCAGCTCGTCGCCAAATCGCTGGTGTCGGCGCAGCCGGATGGTGCGTCGCGCCGCTACCGCCTGCTCGATGCGACGCGATCCTACGCGATGCAGAAGCTGACAGACACAGGCGAAGCGGACGCGATCGCGCGCCGTCACGCCGTCTATGTCCAGCGCACGCTCGAGGCCGGCATGATGGAGCAGGGGGCCGGCGACCAGGCGTCCCGCCTGCAGGAGCGCGCGAGCCTGCTCGCCGATGCCCGCGCGGCGCTGGAATGGTGCCATGCCGGGAATGACGGGGCCGCCCTGCGCGTACCGCTTGCCGGCAGCTGCGCCAGACTGTTCGTCGAGCTCAATCTCCTCAACGAGGCGCGCATCTGGTCGGCCCGCGCGCTCGCTGCGCTTGACGACGCCGGCCGCGGCGGCAGGTGGGAGCTGGAGCTGCAGTCGACGCTCGGCCACGCCTTCATGTTCACGGAGCGCAATAGCGAGCAGGCCGAGGCCGCGCTGCGGCGGGGGCTCGAGATCGCGGAGGCGTTGGGCGATCACGCCAACACGTTCAGGCTGCTGTCGCGGCTGAACATGTTTTACCGCCGCACCGGCGATTACAGGCATCTGGTGCCGACCGCCGTCCATGCCGAGCGGATCGCGCGGACGATCGGCGACACCGCGGGGATCGCGGGCAGCAAGGCCCTTCTCGGCGTCTCCTATCATCTTGCCGGCGACCAGGTCGCGGCACAGGCCCATCTCGACGAGGGCGTGCGTGACGCCGCGGCGCTGCGCGGGACGCAGCCAGGACATTTCGCCTATTCGCGCACGCCGCAGATTCCGCTGGCGCGCGTGCTGTGGCTGCGCGGCTTTCCCGACCGCGCGCTCGACTGTGTCCGCCCGCTCGTCGGCGCGGCCGCGCCGCGCGACGTGGTGATGCATTGCATCGCGCTGTGCTGGTCCGCTTCGGTGTTCGGCTGGGTCGGCGACTGGGCTGCCGTCGAGGCGATGACCGAGCGCCTCGCGGCACATGCGAACATGCATGGTCTTGCGCCCTACGAAGCCGTCGCGACGGGCTTTCGGGCCCAGACCATGATCGCGCGCGGCGAGGCGGCCGGCGGCATCGATCTGCTGCGGACCGCGCTCGCCCGCCTGCACGCGGACCGCTACGAGCTCTATGCCTCGGCCTTTTCCGCGGACCTGGCGCACGGGCTGGCCGCCCTCGGACGCGTTAAGGAGGGCGCTCAGGTCATTGGCGAAACCATTATCCGCGTCGAGCAGGGCGGTGGAGGCTTTGACGTGCCGGAGCTGCTGCGCCGGCGCGGCGAGCTCGAGGCGCGCGCCGGTGAGCTCGATGCGGCAGAAGCCAGCTTTGCCGCGTCGCTGGCTTTGGCTGAGCAGCAGGGCGCGCTGTCCTGGCGGCTGCGCACCGCGATGTCGCTCGCCCGATTGAAGCAGCAACGCGGTGACAAGAAGCCGCTCGGCGAACTCGCCGCAACCTATGAGCTGTTCACGGAAGGATTCGAGACGGCGGATCTGACGGCGGCGCGGCTCATGCTGGGCAAGCCGCCGACTTAAGAAAGCTCAGTCGAATCGAAGCTCCGAGAGATCGATCGACACCATCAGCTCCTCGCGCAGCGGCATCAGATCCGCGTCGCGCAGATAGATGCGCCGGCGCGTCGGCAGCGTAAGGCCGGCGACGGTGACGGGCTCGGACGCATAATGTGCCGCCGGAAAGTTGCCGGCGATCTCGACCCGGTAGTCATGCCGGCGGATCAGCATGTCGGGGCCGAAATAGAAATCCTGCTCCAGGCTGTGGCTCGTGATCTCCGCCGGAAACCTCGCCCGCAATCCGCGCCAGACTTCGGCACCTTCCTGCCAGGGCTCGATCTCGCGGATTTCAAATCCGTCCGTCGCCAGCAGGAAGGGCGTGGTCATGTAGGTCCACAGCGCGCAGCCCTCGAAATAGGCGCGGTGCAGCGGGTCCCAATGCGTCCGCATGTCGTGCCGCGCAAACGCCGCGCGCGGATTGTCGCGCATCGCGACGACCCGTCCGTCCGCGGCGATGATCGCGACCCGCCCGGGGCTGAACGCGACGCTCTGACCGGGTTTGCCGAACGGCTCGACCGATGCCCGCTCGCGATGGAGCTCGATCCCGATGGTGCGCGGCGCCTGATCCTGGTCGATGCCCTTCAGGGCCCATAGATCGCCTCCCGTCACCATCGTGCCGGTGAGACGCCGGTGTGCATTCCATCGACCGAGGCCGCCATGCGCCTCGATCGCATTCGCCAGCAGCGGAAGCATCCGGCATCTCCATGGGATTTGTCGTCCCATGGAGATAGTCCACGTCGGCGGCGAGGGCCCGTTAAGCCTTGTTAAGTGCCGTTTGTCCCGTTCAGCCCTTGTGCCGGTCGAGCCGGGCAAGGAAGTCGCGGACGAGCGCTGCAATCTCGTCGGTCGCCTCGTCGAGTGCGAAGTGCCCGGCGTCGAGCAGATGCACCTCCGCCTCCGGCACGTCGTCGCGGTAGGCGGCGGCGCCTGCGACGGTGAAGGACGGATCGTATTTGCCCCACACCACCAGCGTCGGCGGTTTCGTCCTGCGCAGCCAGTCCTGCCACTTCGGATAGGATGCGACATTGGTCCGGTAGTCCAGAAACAGCGTGGTCTGGATCTCGGCCTGGCCGGGGCGTGTCAGGAACGCGTATTCGTCGGTCCATGTGTCGGGGTCGTAACGCTCTGGATGCGGCGTCGAGCCGAGATGCCGCTGACGCGTCGCGTCGAACGAGGTGAAGTTGGCCTTGAGCGCCTCGAGCTCACGCGCCGGATCGGCCCAGTATTTGCGGCGCGCCTGCCAGAGCGGGCTGAGGCCCTGCTCGTGCGAGACCGCGTTCTGGATGATGACGGCACGGACGCGTTCGGGATGCGCCAGCGCCATCCGGAAGCCGACCGGACCGCCATAGTCCTGCATCAACAGCACGTAGCTGGTGACGCCCAGCTTCTCGGTGAGCTCGCCGATCACGCCGGCGATGTTGTCGAACGTATAGCTGAAACCGGACGGCGCCGGCGCGCTGCTGTTGCCGAAACCGGGATAGTCCGGCGCGATCAAATGATATTTGTCGGCGAGCAGCGGCAGCAGCGGCTCCCACATCCGCGAGGATGAGGGAAAGCCGTGCAACAGAAGCACGGTAGGCGCGTCGGCCCGGCCGGCCTCGCGATAGAATATATTCAGGCCCCGGATCTCGACGCTGTGATAGCGGATCGAGCTGCGGCTCGATCGCAGCTCCTGCGCGGAGGCTTGCAGGGTGGCGCAGGCGAGGGCGGCTGAAACGGCAAGGGTGGCTGTCATGTTCATGTCATCGCTCCGTCGAGAGGCGCCATCACCGGCGCCTCTCGAATCTGACCGCATCAGGAATCTACGAGGCCTTCGCCAGCGGCTTGCCCTTGAGCGCAGCGAGCAGGGCCTGCGCAGCCGGGCCCGAGGAGTGCGGGTTCTGGCCGGTGATCAGGAGCCCGTCGCTGACGACATGAGGAACCCAGTTGGCTTTCTTCGAGAAGGTTGCGCCGAGCCTGAGCATCTCGTCCTCGACCAGGAATGGCACCACCTTGGTGAGGCCGACCTCCTCCTCTTCGCCATTGGTGAAGCCGGTGACCTCCTTGCCCTGCACCAGCGGCTTGCCGTCCGCTGTCTTGACGTGGCGGAGCGCGGCCGGGGAATGGCAGACGATCGCGACATGCTTGCCGGCGGCGAAGAAGGATTCGATCAGCTTGATCGAGTTCGGGTCTTCGGCGAGGTCCCACATCGGGCCGTGACCGCCGGGATAGAACAGCGTGTCGAAATCCTCCTGCCTGACGCTGTCGAGGCGGACCGTCTTGTCGAGCTGCGCTTCCGCGGCGGCGTCCGCCTCGAAGCGCAGCGTGAGGTCGGTGCGGAACTCGGGCTCGTTGCTCTTAGGGTCGAGCGGCGGACGGCCGCCCTTGGGCGAGGCGAGCGTGATCTCCGCGCCGGAATCCTTGAATACATAATAGGGGGCGGCGAGCTCTTCGAGCCAGAAGCCGGTCTTGCGTCCGGTGTTGCCGAGCTGGTCGTGCGAGGTGAGAACCATGAGGATCTTCATGACGGTCTCCTTGGGTGCATCTGTTGCAATGACGCACTCCGATCTCACGGAGATGCGCCGGGCTTGTCTCGTCGGGGCCTCGAACGTTGTTCGTTGCCCGCGAGACCAATCTGCGCCTAAGCCCGGCCGCCCGCTCGTTATGTATTGTTAGTCCTTGAGAGTGGAGAGCGCCCGTCCGGCGCTCGCGCAACCGTCACTCGAAGACGGCGTCGAAAATCTCGACATCCATCAGCACGGGCTTGGCGACCACGGTTCCGTCGGGCTGCAGCGCCTGCGCGCGCCGCAGCGTCGGCACCACGATGCCGCCGAAACTGTCATGGGCCCAGGAGTGATGAGCGACCTTCATTCCGAACAGGTCGTGATCCGTTCGCCGCTGCAGCGCGTTCTCGTCGAAATAGAAGATCTGCTCCGGCGCGAGCGTGATCAGGCTCGAGGGGAATTGCGCGCGCAGCCGCCGCCAGGTTTCGGCGTTGTCCTGCCAGGGCGGCAGTTCCTCGATCACGACATCGGGATGCGCGAGCAGGAACGGGCTGGTCAGGTAATTCCAGATCGCGACGCCGCAGAAGAAGACGAGGTGCAGCTCGTCCGCGAGCAGGTCGGAGCCGGCATTGGGGAAGGCGAGGCTCGGATTGCGCCAGGTGCGCAGCACCTCCCCGTCGACACTCTCGATCGTGATCGCATCGGGTTGAAAGGAGCCGGAATATTCGCCGCCGGTGATGCCGGTGAAGCGGACGGATTGCGTCCGGGTCGAGCCCTCCGCGGTGACATCCTTGAATTCCCTGGCATGTCCGGCGCTGGAGAACAATGTGCCGCCGACGGAAAGGTGGAGCGTGAACCGGTTCAAGCTGTTCCAGCGGGCCAAACCGCCGCTGGCATCGAGTACGTCGTCAAGAAGAGCCATGTCCCGCCAAATCCACCTTGGAGCGCCATCACCATGGCGGGGCGCAGGCGGCTTGGCATGTTAGAAGTTGTTAGGAGTTGCGAGCAGGAATTTTGGCGGTATCTCGTTGAACACGCTGTCAATTCAGCGTGCCGAGCAGCTCCCTGGCAGTCACGAGATCGCGGGTCTTGAGGCCTTCCTGATAGCGTGCGACGAGCGGAGCGAGCAGCGTGCGTGCGTCGTCCCGTCGTCCGGCCTGCTGCCAGACCCGGCCGAGGCTGATCGCACCCCGCAATTCCCAGCCAAGCGCGCTCTGCCGCCGCGACAGGTCGAGCGATTTGCGCAGCCAGCTTTCTGCCTCGGACGCATGTCCAGACCGGGCCAGGATGTCGCCCTTGACCCTCAGCATCTCCGGCATGTCGAAGGACTCGCCGTGGTCGGGGACCTCCGCGATCGCCTCGTCGATCATGCGCAGGGCGTCGGCGGGCTGGTTCTGCGCCACGAGCCCTTCCGCGAGCGCCGTCGCAAACACCGTCGTCATGATCCGGTGACGCGTCGCATAGAGCGTGGCCTGGCTGCGGCGAAGATGCTCGATCCCGCCGGCGAGGTCGCCGCGGCGCAGCATCAGCTCGCCCTTCTGGCCGATTCCGACGGCGTGATACGGGCCGAGGAAGTGCCGCGCCGAATGATCGATCAGCCGCTCGATCAGGATCTCGGCATTGGCCCAGTCGCCGACCCAGAGGAACACGTAGATGGTCCAGATCAGGGAAATGCCGAGCGTGAGCGGCTGTTCGAGCTGCTCGGCCTCGCGCACCGTGTATCTGGCCGCCTCGATCGCGCGATCGGGCCGGCCGGTGAGCCAGAGCCCGCGCGCCAGCGCCACCAGCGCGACGATGCGGTCGTCATAGCCGAGATGCCCGATGTTCAGCCGCTGCGAGCCGGGATTGTGCACCATCGCGCTCTCGCAGAACCGCACGGCCTTGTTCTGGTTGCCGATCAGGTGATGGGCGACGCCCAGCATCCACTCCACGTTCAGCGCAGCCGCGGGATCGTTCAGCTTGCGTGCGACGCTTTCGCCGTCTGCGCCGGTTCCAAGCGCGCCGTGGAAATCTCCGACCCTGGTCAAATAGATGTGCAGGCCGCGCAGCAGCCAGAGCTGCCAGTGCAGGTCCTCGAGCTCGCGGGCCAGCTGGAGGCTGCGCGTGAACGCGGCGCGAACGGCCTCCGTATTGCCTTGCGTGAACATCACGGAGACGCCGAGCGCGGCCTGCAGCGTCATTTCCTGGCGGCTGTCCAGCGTGCCCGTATCGGAGGCAGCCAGCGCCTGCTGCGTCCAGCGCAGGCACTCCGTCAGCAGTGTCAGCTCGAGGAAGAACTGCGCGGCCGAGGCTGCGAGATCGACACCGAGCGTCCGGTCCCCGCCGTCCGAGAAGCTCCAGCTCAGCGCGGCCCGGACATTGGGCAGATGGTCGCCATAGGGCAGGAAGCCGCCCGCGCTCTGCAGGCCTGAGGATTTGAGCGCGATGTCGCGCAGCAGATCGCGGAAATATTCGGCATGCGCGCGCGCGACGCGGGGCGCTTCGCCGTGCTCGGCGAGCTTGCCGCCGGCGAAGGCGCGGGTGGTGTCGAGCAGGCGATAGCGCAGCCGCCGCTCCGCCGGCGAGGTCGCGATCAGCGATTTGGAGAGCAGGTTCGAGATCGCCTCGACCGCCTCGGATTCGCCGATGCCCTGGCTGGATGCGACCGCGAGCGCGGCTTCCAGGGTGAACGGCCCGACGAACACCGACAATCCGCGCAGCGTCGCGCTTTCGGCTGCTGGCAGCAGATCGTAGCTCCAGGCGAGTGCGGCGCTCAGGGTCTGGTGCCGCGGGATGGCGGTGCGCCGGCCCCGCCACAGCAGCGAGAAGCGATTGTCGAGCAGCGATGCGGTTCCGGCGATGCCATAGGCGTTGACGCGGCCGGCCGCGAGCTCGATCGCCAGCGCGATGCCGTCCAGCCGCCGGCAGATCTCGGCGACGAGCGGTGCATCCTCCTCGCTGAGCTCGAAATCGCCGAGGCTCTCGGCAATGCGTTCCACGAAGAGCTGGCTTGCGGGATAAGCAAGGATGTCGGCAATGCCGAGGCCGTCGCGCTCCGGCGGGCAGTCCAGCGGAAACAGCCGGTGGACGCGCTCACCTTCGGTGCGGAAGGATTCACGGCTGGTGGCCAGGACATGCAGCGCGCTTGCCTCCTGGACGATGCGCTCGGCCAGTGGGGCGAGGTCGTCGAGGATGTGCTCGCAACTGTCGAACACCAGCAGCGTCCGCCGGCTGCGCAGGAACGTCAGCAGGCCCGGGATCGGGTCCTCGGAATTCACGGTCAGGCCGAGGGCGGCCGCGATGGTTCCAGGAATCAGCCGTGCATCCGTCAGCGCGCCGAAATCGACGAACCAAACCTGGCCGCCGAAGGCCCCCAGCTCGCGATGCGCGACGGCAAGCGCGACCGAGGTCTTGCCGATCCCGCCGGGGCCGACGATGGTGACGAAGCGATGCTGGGCGAGCTCGGCGGCGATCTTCTCGACGGCGTCGTCCCGCCCGATCATGCGCGCCAGCGGCGAGGGCAGTGCGTGCGGCGAAGCCACAGGCGCGACGGTCCGGCTCTGCGCGACGGCCGCGCGGAGCAGCGGGGCAGCGAAGCAATAGCCGCGTCCGGGCACGTTGACGACGTAGCGCGAGGCTTCTCCGGCGTCGCCGAGTGCCTTGCGCAGGGTCGTGATGTGGAAGCGCAGGCTGCCTTCGTCGACGTTGACGTCGGACCACACCCGCTTGATCAACTCCCGCTTGTCCACGACCTCGCCGGCGCGCTCGGCGAGAAAAATCAGGATGTCGAGCGCGCGTCCGCCGAGGTGGAGCGGAGCGCCGTCCTTCTCCAGCAGCCGCGACTTTGCAAACAGCCGGAATGGCCCGAAGGAAATGGCCGAATCCTGGTCGCTGGTGTCCGGCACGGGCCAATGGCTCCGATGGCAAAGGCTGCTGTCTATGCTTGGTCTAGCAGAACGCGAGTGTGAGTAAACTAATCGAAAGTGGCGAAATCGGGTGACGCGCGCGGCGCATCAGGGGGAGTAACCCTCGCAAATTTTGCTTAAACGCGAACAGCTTGTCACGCGGCCGCGACAATTCGTCAGTGTGCTTGACCGTCGCATCGACAGGCTCTGCCGCGCAGGCTGCGTGGCGCGATCATAACAAAATCTTGCAACGTCTAACGGGCGGAACCGGCGCGACGCAGCCAGTATAGGGCTCGAGTTAGGTCATATTCCAACGGGAGGCTGTCATGTCCGCCATCGGCTCCATGCCGAACGGCAGTGCCGTTCGATCTCAGTTCATCGCAGGTCTCGACGATCAGTCGGGTGATTGGGAGCTCGTGCTGCGGGAATCCCATCACCGCATGAAGAACACACTGACGCTGCTGGGGGCGTCAGTCCGCCGCGACTTTACGCGGGCGGGCACCAGTGACGTCTCGCAGGCAGTGGACCGGTTCGAGCGCCGCATCGTCGCCTTCGGCAGGCTCTATCAGCTGCTGTCGGACAACGACGATCCGGCGCCGGTCGCGGTCGCGCCCTTCTTCGAAAATCTGTGCGGCGCGATCTCGGAGGCCGTGCTGGAGCCGGCCGGGATCCGCTGCGAAGCCGCGATCGAGAGCGGCACGCTGCCGGCATCGCAATGTCACAGGCTCGCGCTGATGCTGACGGAGCTGGTCACGAACGCGGCGAAGCATGCCTTCCCGAACAAGAAGGGCGCACTGATCCGCGTCGACGTCGCGCGCCGCGACGGCGCCTGGGTCTGCACGGTCGCCGACAACGGCATCGGCGCGACCGGCCCGCTCCAGGGCACCGGCAGCCGCATCCTCGAAGGACTTGCCCGCAGCATTCATGCGCGGCTGCAAGGCGAGGCCGGGCAGGGCGGCACGCAAGTGAGCATCGTGATGCCAACCACCGCCTGAAATCACAGCCGCAACGCACAGCACGGGAGTTTCACATGGCCACACTCGAAATCGATCGCGACGCAGCGGTGAAGCCTTCGGCCTCGCGCGGCGTCGATCTCAAGCTCGAAGTCGTCGTCATTCCGGTGTCCGACGTCGACCGCGCCAAGACGTTCTATGCGCGCCTCGGCTGGCGGCTCGATGCCGACTTTGCCTCGGGTGACGGCTGGCGCGTGATCCAGTTCACGCCGCCGGGTTCGGCCTGCTCGGTGATCTTCGGCAGCAACGTCACGGCGGCAGCGCCGGGTTCGGCGCGCGGCCTGTATCTGATCGTCTCCGATCTGGAGGCCGCACGAAAGGATCTGCTCGGCCGCGGCATTGCCGTCAGCGAGCCGTTCCACGGTGGCGGCGATGTTCACGCAGGTCCCGATGAGCCGTATCTGTTCGGCAGCGTCCGGGCCGGCGGCGCCGATCCGAAGCGCGGCAGCTACAGCTCCTTCGCCTCGTTCAGCGACCCCGACGGCAATGGTTGGCTGTTCCAGGAAGTCACGACGCGATTGCCCGGCCGCATCGAGGCGGACGCCACGACATTCGCATCGCAGACCGATCTTGCCGCAGCGCTGCGCCGCGCCTCAGTGGCACATGGCGAGCACGAGAAGCGGACCGGCGGTCACGACGAGAACTGGGCGGACTGGTACGCCGACTACATCGTGCGCGAGCAGGCCGGCCAGACGCTGCCGTTGTGAAAATTCCTGATGTCCTGAGCCTCGGCGCGCGATGACCTGGTCGTCGCGCGCCGTTCTGCGTTGGACCGCGCGCATCGACGATCATGCCTGCTGATTGCAATCGCGCGGGACTCGCAACGGCTAACGCGCCCTAACAAGCCATAACGAGCCAATTGCCGTTGTCTGCATCAATCTCCCTCCACGACGAACCGACGCTTCGGGTTCGAACGCGGACAACGGCACAGGCCAAAGCAAGGGAGACCCACGATGACCACGCAAGCACGCACCGACATCCTCAACCCCGACCGCCGTCAATTGCTCGGCCAGGCCGCGATGACGGCTGTGGCCGCCAGCATATCCAGCCTGCTGCCGCTGCGTCCGGCCAAGGCGGCTGCGAGCGGCGCGATCCGCCCGTTCAGCGTCAATGTTCCCGAGGAAGATCTGCTCGATCTCCGCCGCCGCCTCGCGACGACGCGCTGGCCGGATCGCGAGATCGTCGCCGACCAGTCGCAGGGCGTACAGCTCACGACCGTGCAGCAACTCGTCCGCTACTGGCAGAACGACTACGACTGGCGCAGGATTGAGGCGCGGCTGAACAGCTTTCCGCAGTTCGTCACCGAGATCGACGGCATCGACATCCATTTCATTCACGTGCGTTCCCGCCATGAGAACGCGTTGCCGATGATCGTCACGCACGGCTGGCCCGGCTCGATCATTGAGCAGATCAAGATCGTCGGACCGCTCACCGATCCCACCGCGCATGGCGCGAAGGCGGCCGACGCGTTCGATCTCGTGATCCCCTCGCTTCCCGGTCACGGCTTCTCCGGCAAGCCCGCCGCGCTGGGCTGGGATCCCCAGCGCATCGCCCGCGCCTGGATCGTGCTGATGAAGCGGCTCGGCTACAACCGCTACGTCGCGCAAGGCGGCGACTGGGGCAATGCCGTCACCGAGCAGATGGCGCTGATCGCGCCGCCCGAGCTGCTCGGCATCCACACCAACATGCCCGCGACCGTGCCCGATGACATCGCCACGGCGCTTCAGCCCGGCGGGACGCGGCCATCGAACCTCTCGGGCGACGAGAAGATCGCCTACGACCAGCTCGACGACTTCTACAAGCATGGTCTCGGCTATGCGATCGAGATGTCGAACCGGCCGCAGACGCTCTATGGCCTGGTGGACTCGCCGGCGGGCCTTGCGTCCTGGATGCTCGATCACGACGCGCGCAGCGCCGCGATGATCGCGCGCGTGTTCGACGGCAAGACCGAAGGGCTGTCGCGCGACGACGTGGTCGACAACATCACGCTCTATTGGCTCACCAATACCGCTGTGTCGTCGGCGCGGCTCTATTGGGAGAACAAGCTCGTGTTCTTCGCGCCGAAGCACGTGAAGATCCCGGTCGCCGTCAGCGTCTTTCCCGACGAGATCTATGCCGCGCCGCGGAGCTGGGCCGAGAAGGCCTATCCGAAGTTGATGCACTACAACCGCCTCGACAGAGGCGGCCACTTCGCCGCCTGGGAGCAGCCCGCGCTGTTCTCGACGGAGATGCGCACCGCGTTCCGCCCGCTGCGCCAGTCGATCTGAAACCAGCACATAACAGGAGTGAAACCATGAATCGTCCAGAACGCAACTCCGCCGCCGGCGACATCCGTCTCGAACGCCGTCTGCCGTCCTATTGGCGCGTCACTTTCGACATGCCGCCGGTGAACATCTTCGGCCCAAAACATCTTCCGCTGCTCAACGACGTCGTCACGGCGATCGAAACCGATCCGCAGGTGAAGGTCGTCGTGTTCGACAGCGCCGTCGAAGGCTTCTTCATCACGCATTACGACTTCCTCGCGCCGCTCGAAGACTCTCTCAAGGTCCCGCCGGGACCGACCGGTCTGCAGTCGCTGCCTGACACATTGGTCCGCCTCAGCCGTGCGCCTGTCGTCTCCATCGCCTCAATCCGGGGCCGCGCAACCGGCGTTGGCAGCGAGCTCGCGCTCGCCAGCGACATGCGCTTTGCCAGCCGCGAGAAGGCGATCCTGTCGCAATGGGAGGTCGGCGCCGGTCTCGTGCCCGGCGGCGGACCGATGGCGCGGCTGCCGCGCCTGATGGGCCGCGGCCGTGCGCTCGAAGTACTGCTCAGCGCCGACGACATCCATGGCGATCTCGCCGAGCGCTATGGTTACGTCAACCGGTCGCTGCCGGATGCCGAGCTCGACGCCTTCGTCGAGGCGCTCGCGATGCGCATCGCCTCGTTCGATAAGGAAGCCATCGCCGAGACCAAGCGTCTCGTCGACGTTGCGAGCCTGCCGCCGGATGCCGAGATCAAGCCGGAGTGGGATGCGTTCCTGGGCGCGCTCGGCCGCCCCGCGAGCCAGACCCGTATCAAGGCGTTGATGGCGCGCGGCTTCCACCGTGCCGGCGATGTCGAAAACCGGCTCGGCTTCCACGTTGGACAGATTGGTAGCTAAAGCGTTTTCGAGCGAAGCGGATACCGGTTCGCGTGAACGAAAACGCGTCAAGACAAGAAATCTGACCTCCGTTCCGATTCATCGGGACGGAGGTCAGGAACCGCCGCGGCGATCGGCCGGTTGGAACGGCGACAGGCGGTCGCGCCAATGTCGCTTTCCTCCGGTACCGAGCGCCGGTGCTTGAAATCAAACAAGGAGAACTAAGATGATCCGCAAGGCAACAGCAGTCTGGAAGGGCACCGGTCGCGATGGCACGGGCCATCTGTCGAGCGAGTCCGGCGTCCTGGCCCAGACGCCCTATTCGTTCAAGACCCGTTTCGAGAACGAGAAGGGCACCAATCCCGAGGAATTGATCGCCGCTGCCCATGCCGGCTGCTTTACCATGGCGCTGGCCTTCGGCCTGCAGATGGCAGGCTTCACGCCGGACGAGCTGTCGACCGAAGCTGCCGTCACGCTCGAGCCCGAGGGCAAGGGTTTCAAGATCAGCAAATCCGCGCTGACCCTGCGCGCCAAGGTGCCCAACCTCGACGACGCCGGCTTTGCGAAGATCGCCGGCGAGGCCGAGAAGAACTGTCCGATATCCAAGGCGCTGAACGCGACGATCACGCTCGACGCCAAATTGGGCTGAGCCAGCACAGGGAACGCCGCCATGCCCCGAGAGCATCAGCCGGACGAAGACAGGTTTCGGGCCATCCTGCCCGAGGACGTCGCATGGCAGCCGTTTCCCGCCTTTCCGCCGGGTGCGCGGCTGGCCGTGATGGTCGGCCGCCCCAGCGAACCCGGACCTTACGTGGTCCGGGTGAAGGTGCCCGGCGGCACCAGGCTGATGCCGCACAAGCATCCGGAGGACCGCATCTACACGGTGATGTCGGGTGTCTTCTACATCGGGCTCGGCGAGCAGTTCGACGGTGACAAGGTCAAGGCCTATCCGCCCGGCAGCGTCATCGTGCTGCCGGGCGAGACCTGGCATTTTCACTGGGCGAAATCCGGCGAATATGTCACGCAGGTCTCCGCCATCGGCCCGCTGGGCCTCGAATATCACGACGCGCATGACGATCCGCGCTTGCATCCGGATGCGGACAAGAGCTGACTATCGCGACGAAAACGAATGGAGCATCAGATGACGACTGAGCGTGCAGTTTTGGCCGGGGGCTGTTTCTGGGGCATGCAGGATCTCATCCGCAAGCAACCGGGCGTGATCTCGACCCGCGTCGGCTACACCGGCGGCCACGTGAAGAACGCCACCTACCGCAATCACGAGGGCCACGCCGAGGCCATCGAGATCATCTTCAATCCCGCGAAGACGAGCTTCCGCACCATGCTGGAGTTCTTCTTCCAGATTCATGATCCGACGACGCTCAACCGTCAGGGCAACGATCGCGGCACGAGCTACCGCTCCGCGATCTTCTACACCAGCGACGAGCAGAAGCGGATCGCCGAGGACACCATCGCCGACGTCGAGGCCTCCGACCTTTGGCCCGGCAAGGTCGTCACCGAGGTCGCGCCCGCGGGCGAGTTCTGGGAAGCCGAGCCCGAGCATCAGGACTATCTCGAGCGCTATCCTGACGGCTACACCTGTCACTTCATCCGCCCCGACTGGAAGCTGCCGCGCCGCGCGGCTGCCGCGGGAGGCTAGTCATGGCCAAGGGTTACTGGATCACCTTCTATCGGTCGATCTCCGACCCCGAGGCACTGGCGGCCTATGTGAAGCTCGCCGGCCCTGCCATCACCGCCGGCGGCGGCCGTTTCCTTGCCCGCGGCAGTGCTGTGAAGGCCTATGAGCAGGGAATCGCGCAGCGCACCACGTTGATCGAGTTCGACAGTGTCGAGCTCGCTATCGCGGCTCACGAGAGCCCCGCCTATCGTGAAGCGCTCCAGGCGCTCGGCAATGCCTGCGAGCGGGATATCCGTATCGTCGACGGGCTCGGATGAGCACTGCCGGCCGGTCACACGCAAGACAGCGGGTTGTGACCGGCGGCTGACGTAAAGACCGCAGATTTGATCGGTGAGCCGGATGAGACGATTCCGACTAGCGCACCCGTGCGCCGGTGCGTTGATGGCGCTTGGCTCGCTACAGGCCGGTTTGGCCCGTCGAGCCCCTGATCTCAGGCATGGGCCGCTGGCTCTCGCGCCTGCGGCCGGCGCCCGCAGATCACGTCCACGGCCTTCCGGGCCAGCTCCCGCAGCTCGGCGCGGCGTGCGCCCGCGCGTGCACGAATGGCGATGGTCTGCATGGTGGCGGCGGCAAGGATGGCAAGCGCCGCAGGATCGGCCTCCGGAGGCAGCTCGCCCGTCTCTTGCGCGCGACGGAAGCGGGCTTCGAAATCGGCATCGATCGCGCGCAGCCCCGCCGCAACGCTGCTGCGGATCGCCGCATCCTCCGCGACTTCGGTCACCGCGGTCCCGACCACGAAGCAGCCTCGCGGGCTTCCCTTGCCGGAGAAATAGATCGACAGCGCTGCGTCATAGGCCAGCATCAGCGCTTCATCCAGCTTGTGGTCCCCGGCAAGTGCCTCGCGCGTCGCCGCGAGACTCATATCCCAATAGCGTGCGAGCGCTTCGAGATAGAGCGCGTGCTTGTTGCCGAACACCGCATAGAGGCTCGGCGGGCTCATTCCGGTTGCGGCGGCAACCTTGTCCAGCGACGTGCCGGAATAGCCGGTGCGCCAGAACGTTTCGGTGGCCCGCTTCAGGGCCGTGTCTGCGTCATAGGCCGGCGGTCGTCCGCGGCGCGCCGGGCTCGTTTCGCTCTTCTTCCGTGCCATGCCGACAGGTTCCCTGGTTGCCTCGGTCCACACATATATTTGTATGGATCGTTATAAAAATCAATGGGCGGCGTCTTGATCGGCGCGAGGCAGTCCAATATTTGTAACGAACGTTAGTAAATGAATTGGACGAGGGCTTACGATGCGTTTGAATCTTGCGCCAATCGCCGGCTGGCTGGGCGATCGCTGGAGCCTCCGCCGGAGCGAGGCTGCCGCACCGTTGTTCGGAGCGGATACCGCAAGACGGCTGCGCCGGCCCCTCATGGTGGTGGTGCCGGCGGCGGTCGTCGTGTTCGGCGGCTTCATGTACCTGGCACAGGAGCAGTATGTCGCGACCGACGATGCATTCGTGCGCGCTGCGAAAGTGACCATCAATGCTCGGGTGTCCGGACAGGCGGTCGAGATCTCCGTGCGCGACAACGAGCGCGTTCGGCAGGGCCAGGTCCTGTTTCGCATCGATCCCGAGCCCTATCAGATCGCCGTCGACCAGGCCGAAGCCCGGCTCGGCAGCGCGCGGCTCCAGATCGATTCGCTCAAGGCGACTTACCGGCAGCAGCAAGCCGAACTGCAATCGGCGAAGGAATCGGCCTCCTTCGACGAGCGCGAGTTTGACCGCAAGAAGATGCTCGTCGCCTCGGATTTCACGCCGCGCGCCGTCTACGAGCGGGCCGAGACCGATCTCAAGGTCGCACGCCATCGCACGGCGTCGATCGAACAGCAGATCGCCAACACGGTCGTCGCGCTCAACGGCGATCCCGATATCGATGTCGATCGTCATCCGACCGTGCGGGCCGCGAGGGCGCTGCTCGACCGTGCGCGGCTCGATCTGTCCTACGCCACGGTGAGGGCGCCGGACGACGGCGTCGTCACGAAGGTCGACGATTTGCAGATCGGTGGCTTCGTCAACGCGGGAGCGCCCACGTTCTCGCTGATGTCGAGCCGCGACGTCTGGATCGAGGCGAACTTCCGCGAAACCGGCCTCACTCACATGCGTCCTGGCCAGCAGGCGACGATCGACGTCGACGCCTATCCGGATCGCAAGTTCAAGGCGCATATCGTCAGCATGAGCCCCGGCACCGGGTCGGACTTCTCGGTCTTGCCGCCGGAAAATGCGACCGGAAACTGGGTGAAGGTCGTGCAGCGGCTGCCGGTGCGCCTCGAGCTCGACGATCCCGATCCGGGCCGGCCGCTGTTCTCCGGCATCAGCGTGACGGCGCGGGTCGACACCGGCCATCGCCGCAGCTGGCTGCCTCTGCTCCAATCCGCGCGTGCGACGGAGGTCAAATGAGTACGATCCTCCCATCGGACGCCACAACCGACGGCCGTCATGCGATCTCCGCGGCGGCGCTGCTGGCGACCTATATGCAGGCGGTCAACATCTCCGTGCCGAACGCTGCGCTTCCGCACATCCAGGCGACGCTCTCGATGGCGAACGACGAGGTCGGCTGGGTGTTCTCGTCCTACATCGCGGCAAGCGCCGTGACCATGTCGGTCGCGCAATGGCTCGCGGGACGCTATGGCCGGAAGACGGTCTACCAGACTGCTCTGGCTGTCTTCGCGCTCGGTCTGGTGCTCGACACGCTGGCGACGACGTCGATCCAGTTCGTGCTGGCCAGAATTGTCCAGGGGGCGGCAAGCGGACCGCTCGCACCGCTTTCGCTGGCGATCCTGCTGGAGGCGGTGCCCGCATCGCGGCACGCGCGCATGAGCCTTGCATGGACGGTCTGCTCGCTGCTCGGTATCAGCACCGGCCCCGCCATCGGCGGCTGGCTGAGCGAATATTACGGCTGGCCGTCGATCTTCCATGTCGGGCTGCCGATGACGGCATTCGTGTTCCTGACGATGGCCATATCGCTGAGCGAGAAGCGGGTCGAGCGGAGCAAGTCCTTCGACTTCTTCGGCCTGACGACTTTCTCGGTCGGCATGATCGGGCTGCAGATGCTGCTGGATCGCGGCGAGCGCCTCGAATGGTTCGCCTCGACGGAGATCTGGGTCGAGGCCGGCGCTTCGCTCCTGGGTTTCTATCTCTTCATCGTGCACGTGATGACGAAGAGAGAGCATTTCCTCCGCACGGCGCTGTTTCGGGATCGCAATCTCATCCTCTCGACGGTGATGTCCTTCGCCCTCGGCTTTGTTCTCCTGCCGACACTTGCGCTGACCTCTCCGATGCTGGAGGAACTTCTCAACTACCCCGTCGACACGACCGGTTACATGACTATTCCGCGCGGCGTGGCGCTGGTGGGAGCGCTGGTGCTGACGAGCCTTGTTCCGGGCCAGGTCGATTACCGGCCGTTCCTCATGGGTGGGATGACGCTGGTGGTCTATGCGAACTGGCTCATGCTTGGCTACTCGCCCGCGATGGATTGGCGGCCCGTCGTCGAAGCCGGCCTCCTCCAGGGCGCAGGCCTCGGCATGGTGCTGCCGGCGCTCGCCAGAGCCGCGTTCGGTACGCTCGATCCGAAGCTTCGTCCGGAAGGCAGTGCGCTGATCAACCTGTCGCGTCTCTATGGCAGCACCATCGGCATCGCAGTGGTTCAGCTCTTCTTCTATGCCAATACCCAGGCCGTGCACCTCGCGCTCGCCAAGCATCTGACGCCCTTCCGCGTTGCGGCCAACGCGGCCGGCCCGATCGGCAAGCCAAATCTTGTCGCCCTCAACGGCATGGTCACGCACCAGGCGGCCACGGTGGCGGTCATCGATCAGTTCGAGATCCTGATGTTCGCCATGCTCGTCGTGATCCCGCTCGTGTTCTTTCTGCGCAAGCCGCGTCCCGCCGGCTGATGCCGGGGGCGCGACATGACATTGCATCTGCAACCGCGATCGTTTCGTCCGCAGCATCGGCCGGCGATCAACAAAGGAGTATCACCATGGCGCCGTCGGATTCGCTGCGTTACACGAGGATTCCCACTCACCAATCGGGGACGATTCCAGCGGTCGGCTTTGGGACGCTGATTCCAGATCCGGTGGTGACCGGGCAGGCGACCAGCTCCGCATTGGAGGCCGGATTTCGACATTTCGACTGTGCCGAGCGCTATCGCAACGAAGCGGCCGTCGGGGACGCGCTGCACGAGGCGTTCAGGGCCGGCAAGCTGCGGCGCCAGGACCTGTTCGTGACGACGAAGCTGTGGAACACCAATCATCGGCCGGAGCGGGTCAGACCTGCCTTCGATGCGAGCCGCAAGCGGCTGCAAGTCGACGATATCGACTGCTACATCATCCACACGCCCTTTGCCTTTCGGCCCGGCGACGATCAGGACCCGAGGGATGCGAGTGGCCAGGTCATCTACGATTCAGGCGTGACACTGGCGGAGACCTGGCAGGCGATGGAGCGCCTCGTCGACGAGGGGCACTGCAAGTCGATCGGCCTGTCGGACATCACCCTGGACAAGCTGCGCGAGATCGTCGCGGTCGCGCGGATCAGGCCGGCCATGGTACAGGTCGAGGCGCATCCGTATCTTCCCGAATGGGAATTGCTTGACTTCTGCCGCGAGCACGGCATCGTGCTGCAGGCGTTCGCGGCGCTCGGACATGCGATGGAGCCGCGCGTGCTCGACGATCCGACCATCACCGCGATTGCGCGGCAGGTGCATAAGACGCCGGCTCAGGTTGCGCTGGCCTGGGCCGTGCAGCGCGGCACGGCATTCCTGACGACCTCGACGAATCCCGGGCGGATCCGGGAGAACTTCGACATCTCGGCTCTGCCCGAAGACGCGATGCGGCAGATGCGGGACGAGATCTCGACGACTGTCAGGTTCAATACAGTTGTGAAGACCGGCGTGCCCGGATTCATCCCGCGGGCCGGATGAACGGCGTCAGCTCCGCAATTGCGCGATGAGATCGCGCGCACTGCGCAGGTCGGCGATGTCGGCGCCCTCGGTAAACGATGCCGAGACGTTCTCCAGAAGCGTCAGAGCGTCCGCGCTCTGGCCCGCGCCGACCATGAAGCGCGCGAGGCTGGTTGCGCAACGCAGCTCCCAGAACCGCGCGCCTTGCCGGGCGGCAATGGCCATCGCTTCGCGGAAGTGCGCTTCGGCCTCGCCCGCGTGCCGCGGACTCCTGAGCGTCAACTCGCCCTTGATGCGGGTCAGCTCCGGCAGATACCAGAGCTCCTGTCGGTCGTTGCAGCGGGTCAGGACGTCCTCGATGACGTCGAGGCCGCGGTCGATCTGGTCGGCCTCGAGGAAGCCCGCCGCGAGCTCGCCGAGCAGCGGCAGGAAGCGCGGCAGGAAGCGCGCATCGCCGGCACGGTTGAGCTCTTCGCGCAGCAGCGGCAGGCCGACCGCGATGTCGCCGCGCTTGGCGGCGACGGCCGCGTTGAAGGCCCTTGCCCACAGTCCCCACAGCCGAATCGCGTGCCGCTCGGTGTGCTCGAGCAGCTCGCTGCCGTGGCGCTCCGCGGCGTCGAGGTCGCCGGACCAGAAGGCGATCGGGCAGGCGGCCTGTCCCAGCACGCTGCAGAAGGTCAGGGCGTGGCCGTTGGCGCGGCCTTCCTCGATGTTTCGCGCCGCCAGCGCCTGGGCCTGGTCGGCGAGACCCTGCAGCCACAGGATGCGCGCGCGGAAATATTGCGTGGAGATCCTGAGATCGAGCGGGAAGATCTTCGGCTTCTCCGCCAGCAGGTGCAGGGATGCGTTGACGCGGTCGATGCGCTGCCGTGCGTCGTCCTGGTCGCCGAGATAGTGCAGCGCGACGGCCATCAGCCGGTCGGCCAGCATGAGGTCGGTCCTGTCGGGCGAGTTCGCCGCGGCGGTCGCGAAGCGATCGGCGAACGCGCGGGCCTTGCCGAACTGTCCGTTGTTGAACTGGTCGATGCACAGGCCCCACAGCGCGCGCAGGCGGAAATCCTTGTCGTCGAGCCTCTCGGCGATTTCGAGCGTCGTCTCCAGGATCGGGCGCGCCTCGCGCGCGCGGCCCTCGCCATACATCAGCGACCAGCCGAGCGCGGACAAGAGCTGCATGCGGACGCGGTCGTCGCCGCCGGTTTCGTCGAGCGCGGCCAGCGCCGTCCTGGTGCGCTCGCGGCATTCGGCGAACAGCGACAGGCGCACCCACAGCGTGACGGCGGCCGCGGTCAGCGCGATTCCGAGCGTGGTGTCGCCGTCGGGGCCGAAGGCCCAGTCCAGCGCCACGCGCACATTGTCGAGCTCGGCGCCATAGATGCCGAGCCATTCCGGCAGCGGCGTCGAAAGGTCGGCCTCGGCGCGCGCGAAGAAATCGCGAAAATGCTCGGCGTGGCGGCGCGCGAACAGCCTGGTCTCGCCGAGCTCGTTGAGCTTGCCATGCGCGTAGGTGCGCGTGGTGTCGAGCAGGCGATAACGCAGCGTCCGCGAGCCCGAGGGCGAGATCAGCGATTTGGTGACGAGACTGTCGATCGCCTCCAGCGTTTCCGATGCGCTGAGGCCGTCGCCGGCCGCAACGATGGCAGCCGCTTCCGGCGCGAACGGTCCGGCGAACACCGACAGCCGCCGCAAGGTGGCGCTCTCGGCCGCGGGCAGCAGGTCGTAGCTCCAGTCGAGGGCGGCGGCGAGCGTCTGGTGCCGCGGCACGGCCGTGCGCCGGCCGCGCCATTGCAGCGAGAAACGGCTGTCGAGCAGCGAGGCCGTGCCGGCGATGCCATAGGCGTTGACGCGTCCCGCCGCGAGCTCGATCGCGAGGGCGATGCCGTCGAGGCGCCGGCAGATGCTGGCGACCAGCGGGGCTTCTTCCGCGCTGAGCTGGAACGGACCCGAGCTCTGGGCGATGCGCTCGACGAAGAGCTGGGCCGCAGGGTAGGCGAGCACGTCGTCCACACCCAGCCCCTCGCGCTCCGGCGGACAATCCAGCGGGAACAGCCGGAAGATCCTCTCGCCCTCGCTGCGGAAGGATTCGCGGCTGGTTGCGAGCACGCGAAGCTGCGGGGCTTCGCGGACGATGCGCTCGACCAGCGGCGCCAGATGGTCGAGCACGTGCTCGCAGCTGTCGAAGATCAGCAGGGCCGGGCTGGCCTTCAGGAAGGTCAGCAGCGCCGGCGTCGGATCCTCCGCGCTGATGGTGAGCCCGAGCGCGGAGGCAATGGTGGTGGCGATGTGGCTGGCGTCCCGCAGCGGGCCGAAATCGACGAAGAAGACGCGCCCGCCGAAATCCTGGGAGCGGCGATGGCCGACGGTGACGGCGACCGCGGTCTTGCCGATTCCGCCGGGGCCGACGATCGTCATGAAGCGGTGGAGCGAAAGTCCGTTCGATATCTTGTCGACGATCTCTTCCCGTCCGACCATCTTCGAAAGCGGAGCAGGAAGGGAGCGGGGCGGCAGGATGTCCACGGTCGGCTGCTGCGCGGCGGGCGCGGCCGGCTGGGCAAACGAGGCCACGAAGCAATAGCCGCGGCCGGGCACATTGACGACGTAGCGGGCCGACTTGCCGGTATCGCCGAGCGCCTTGCGGAGCGCGGCGACATGGAAGCGCAAGCTGCCCTCGTCGACATTGACGTCGGCCCAGATGCGTTTGACCAGCTCTCGCTTGTCGACGACCTCGCCGGGGCGCTCGGCTAGATAGATGAGAATATCCAGCGCACGGCCGCCGACATGAAGCGGCGCGCCCTCCCTCTCGAGGAGCCGGGACTTCGGGAAAAGTCGGAATGGCCCGAATGAAATGGCCGAGTCTTCGCTACGATCTGGCACGCGCCATTGCCCCCGCAACGGGAGTCAAAAGGTGTATATTTCTCGTCTATCAGAACGAGGCGTACAGTAAACTGGCCGAAAGCAGCATGGGTGGCAGACCTGCGCAGATCGCGTGGGTCGGTCTGGGCCCTGTCGAAATATTCCTTCAAAAGGAATGAGTTAGGCGTTCATGACAGAACGATGACAAAGCCGCGTGGGGCGGACGGAGCATTGACGGCGGTCGCCCGTTGCTGCGATGGGATGCTTCGGGAGCCGGTCCCGCCGCCACATTGACTGCCGACTTCCGGAATCAGGACATGCTTTCCTCCTCGCGCCGACGTTTCGTCCTCGGATTATCGGGCGCAGCGGCACTGGCCGCTTTCCCGCGCAGCGGGCAAACCGCCGATTATCCAACCCGCCCGATCCGGCTGGTGCTGCCCTATGGGGCCGGCGGAGCGGGCGACCAGATCGGTCGTCCCTGGGTCGACAAGATGTCGTCGCTGCTCGGGCCGACCGTCGTCGACTATATCGGCGGCGCGGGCGGCGCGATCGGAGCCGCCTCGGTCGCGCGCGATGAGCCCGACGGCTATTCGCTGCTGCTCGGCAACGGCAGCACGCAGGTCATCATTCCCCTGACTGCGGCCAACCCCGGCTATTCCGTCGGCGATTTCCGCGCCATCTACCGCCTCATCAGCAGTGCGCTGGTCTTTGCCGTCCATCCCTCGGTGCCGGCGGCGAATCTGCGCGAGCTGATTGCCTATGCGAAGGCCAATCCGGGCAAGCTGTCCTACGGGACGCCCGGCATCGCCACCGGGAATCATCTGGTCGGCGAATCCTTCAAGCAGCAGGCTGGCGGGCTGGACATCGTGCATGTGCCGTATCGGGGCATCGCGCAGGCGACCAACGACCTCGTCAGCGGCCAGATCTCGCTCGTCATCGGCGTGATGTCCGTTCAATTGCAGGAGCTGGGCCGCGCCGGGAAGGTGCGGCTGCTCGCGGTCACCCCGGAAAAGCGGCTGAGCGGCGCGCCCGAGATTCCGACCGCCGTCGAATCCGGCATGCCGGATCTCCGCTATGAGGGATGGTTCGGCATCTTTGCGCCCAGAGCCACCGACGATGCGATCATCGAGCGGATCGCGCAGGCGACGCGCCTTGCCATGGCCGATCCGGCGCTGCAGGCGGCCTATCGTGCCCAGGGCATGGAGCCGGACAGCGATTCCGGTCCCGACCAGTTCCAGCGCATCGTCGAAGCGACGACGGCAAGCCTCGCGCCCGTGATCAAGTCGATCGGGCTGAGCAATCTGTAGGATCGCTCAGGTGCTCTTGCGCGTCACGACGCCCGCCGACAGGGTGACGAGCCCCATCAGCGCGGCCAGCAGCCAGAATGCCGCCGGCAGTCCACCGATGCGGGCGACGAAGCCGACGCCGGCGGGCCCGATCAGGATGCCGGCATAGCCTGCGGTGGTGATCGCGGCGACGGCGAGAGCGGTGGGCATCACCGTCTGCCACGCCGCGCGGCGGAACAGCACCGGAACGAGGTTCGACGCGCCGAGGCCGATCAGCAGGAAGCCGGCGATCGCAACCGCCGCGACGGGGGCCGTGAGCAGCACCACGAAGCCCCCGATCGCAATCAGGCTGCCCCAGAGCAATGTCGCGCGATCTCCGATGCGCGCAACCACGGCATCGCCGCCGAGCCGGCCGATCGTCATCGCGATCGAGAACACGATGTAGCCGGTGCCGCCCTGCGTCTCGGACACGAGGCCCGCGCCGATCACCAGCAGCGCGCCCCAATCCAGCATCGCGCCTTCGACGAGGAACGTGATGGCGCCGAGCAGCGCCAGTAGCAGCACCGAGCCATGCGGCAGCACGAACAGCGGCCCGTCCTGCACCTGCACCGAGCGAAGCAGGCGCGGCGAGGTCACCGTCATCGCGGCCAGCATCAGTGCGGAGCAGATCAGCGTGCAGGCGAGTGCGCCTGTTTGCAGCGAGAGCAGCGCCGTCATCAGCGCCGCTCCAATGAAGCCGCCGATGCTGAACAAAGCGTGGAACCCGGACATCAGCGGAATCTTGGCCGCGCGCTCGACCTCCACCGCGTGGATGTTCATGGCGACGTCGATGGAGCCGAGCGCGGCGCCGAATGCGAACAGGGCCAGCGCCAGCGTCGCAGGCGTGCTCGCGACGGCGAGCAGCGGCAGGACCAGCGCGAGGCCGAGCCCGCCGGCAATGATGATCGGCCTGCTGCCGTAGCGCGCGCTCATGATGCCGGTCAGGAGCATCGCGACGACCGAGCCGATGCCGAGGCTGAGCAGCAGCAGCCCGAGCACGCCGTCATCGACGCCGAGCCGCGCCTTCGCGAACGGCACCAGCGGCGCCCAGCACGCGATGCCGAAGCCCGCGACGAGAAAGGCAAGCCGCGTCGCAAGGCGTGTCGCCGGCCGGTCGGCGACATTGGAACTCCGGGAGGCTGGATGAAGGGCGGGGAGGCCGATAAGCCCGAGGATTGCCGCGACTTTATGTCAGCGAGGCGCTCGAATTGTCGCGGGCGGATCTTGCGAGCGAGGTCGGCGCCGCGAAGGGCTTGCCTTGGAGCATTCGTGCCCTGTGTCGCCATCTGTCAATCCACTCGGTCAAAAATATTCCACTTTACCGAAATTCGGAAACGGCGTATGTGTCCCCCATCCCGGCTTATCCTTGAGGGGCGATCATGCGGTCGTCGTTTTCGCGAGCCGGGCTTGCGGTGGACGCGGCAGCGTCGGGCGCGAGTTGCCAGGGCAGGGCGGATTGCTCTCCGTGAACCCCGGGGCATCGTGCGGACGAACGGCGCTGACAGGCTCGTTTCGTTTGCAGGTTTCCGGCTTTGTCGACAGGGCCGGGAAAACTGCGGCGAATAGGGCGGGCCGCGCGTACGGCAAAACCGTGTGGTCCTGGCCGTCGTTGCTACGGTCAAGCTCTTGCGGAGGCGGTGATCGCGTCAACCGGCGCGGAGCCGGTGAATTTCGCAAGGACGAGGGAGGCCAGAAGGAATTCGGCTCCCGGGAGAGCACGGCATAAGCCGTCCGACCATCGCGCAGGGAGGGCCGAGTGATTGGCACCACCTGTATGCTGCTGTGCGGTTCTTCCTGCGCGTGCCTTTTGCGCAGCGGACCGCGGGTGCGAGGTCAGCACCCGGCCTTCCCTGCGCCCTCTTGGCTATGAGGGTGGAACGAAGATGCAAAGCTCGGGCGAATTGCGCCGCGAGGATGCGGAGGCGTGCCTGCGAGGTCGTAGGATGGGTAGAGCACTTGCGAAACCCATCATGCTCCGGCGAAGCGGATGCGTGATGGGTTTCGCTTCGCTCTACCCATCCTACGAGTGCGTCTCGGAGAACTGCAGTGTTGCCTCACACGCCGTCATTGCGAGGAGCTCTTGCGACGAAGCAATCCGGAATCCCTCCGCGGAAAGCCTTTGGATTGCTTCGCTGCGCTCGCAATGACGAGGAGGAAGCGGCTTGCCACAAACTCAGGCATCGTAGGGTGGGCAAAGCGAAGCGTGCCCACGACCTTGCGTATCGTTACCAGCGCGTGGGCACGGCGCTTTGCGCCTCTGCCCACCCTACGGCACTGCCGCCGCGGAAAGATTCTGGATTGCTTCGCTACGCTCGCAATGACGAGGTGGAAAGTGTCGCGCCACACTCCGCTCTCGTGCCCCGGACGCAGCGCATCACGTAGTGGTGCGCTGCAGAGCCGGGGCCCATGTCTCCGCATCGTGCGTTGCCGCCCTTCTGGGTCCCGGCTCTGCGCAGCAGCGTTACACGCTGCAGCGCGTCCGGGACACGAGAGCAGGTGATGGCGCTACCACCGATAGCTCAACGTTCCGATCACCTGCCGCCGTGCGCCGGCATAGCAATAGCCAGCCTGGCAGGTGTCGTACTTCCTGTCGAACAGGTTGGTGGCGTTGACGCGCATATAGGCGCCTCGAAAGCTGCGGTCGAGCTTGCCGAGATCGTAGTCGACCACGGCGTCGAACAGCGTCGTTGCCGCGTTCTCGAACGTGTTCTGGTCGTTGCCGAAGTTCGCGCCGATGTAGCGCACGCCGAGGCCCAGTCCGAGCCCTTCCACCGGCGTGCCCGACTGGAACGTGTACTTGCCGAACGCCGCGACCGAGTTCCTGGGAATGCCGGAATATTCGTTGCCGGTCGTATCGGCATTGCCGCGCGTGATCACGACGTCGAGGTGGGTATAGGCCGCCGTGAGGTCGAAGCCCGGTATCAGCCCCAGCTTGGCCTCGAGCTCGAGACCCTTGGACTCGATCTGTCCGGTGGCGGCCTGGAATGCGATATTGTCGGGGTTGGTGCGCAGGACATTGTTCTGCTTGATGTCGAAGACCGCGGCGGCCAGCAGCAGCGGAACATTCGGCATCTGATACTTGATGCCCGCTTCCGTCTGCTCGCCGGTGGTCGGCTTGAAGGTGGTGCCCGTCGCGTCCACGCCGGTCTGCGGGCTGAACGAGGTGGCGTAGCTCACGTAGGGCGCAACGCCGCTGTCGAAGAGATAGCTGAGGCCCGCGCGGCCGGTGAAGGCAGACGGCTTCGAGGTTTCCGGCGTTCCGTCCAGCGTCGTGGTGGTGCTCTGCGAGACCCTGCTCTGGCGGCCGTTGAGCGTCAGGATGAATCCGCCGAGCCTGGCCTGCTCCTGCGCATAGACGCCGATCTCGTCGATCGACTGCTTGGTGAAGATCGAGAACGGCGGCGAGGCGATCGCCTGCGCGCCGTAGTTCATGGTCTGAAGATTGAGGTCGGGCGCCGGTCCATACCCGATCTTGTCGTCGTAATGCGAATGCGTGTAATCCGTGCCGATCAGGACGGTGTTCTTGACCGCGCCCAGCGTGAACTTTGCTTCGGCCTGATTGTCGAGCGTCGCCGTCTTGAGGTTGTCCACGATACGCCATGCGGAGCGCGATGCGGTCTGCGTTCCGTTGTCGATCGAATCGATCTGCGTGTATTTCGCGTCGACGCCGACCTGATAGAACCGGAAATTCTGCCGCACGGTCCAGGTGTCGTTGATGTTGTGCTCGAACGCATAGCCGATGCGGAACTGCTTCTGGTCCATGGCGCTGAACGCCGGATCGTTCGAGTAGATGTTGGTCAGCTTCCCGTCGGCGGTCCGGGCGTTTCCGATGCTCGCCGCCGTGCGGCTGGTCTGGTACTCACCGAGGATCGTGAACGTCGTGTCGAGGTCCGGCTTCCAGGTCAGGGCAGGCGCGATATAGGCGCGGTCGTCGTCATTGCCGGGAAACCAGGTCTTGGAATCGCGCAGCAAGCCCGTCAGCCGGTAGTACAATTGATCGCTGCCGGGCACCGGGCCGCCGACGTCGAAGCTGCCCTGGTAACGATCGTAATTGCCGGTCTGCAACTGGACCTCGCCGAACGCCGTCTGCGGCGGCCGCTTCGTGATGACATCGACGATGCCGCCGGGAGAGCCGAGGCCATAGAGGCCGGAGGCCGGTCCGCGAAGGATTGCCACGCTCTCCAGACCATAGGGCTCGATCTTGGGGATGGCGAAATTGCCGCCGCCCTGCCGCAGGCCGTCGCGATAGATGCCCGTGTAGGTCACGTCGAAACCGCGGATGGAGAAGGCGTCGAAACGCGGATCGTAGCCGAACGCCGTGGTCGTGACACCGGGCGTGTAGTTGACGGCATCCTTGAGCGTCTGGACGTTGCGATCCTCCAGCTCCTTCCGCGTCACGATCGAGAGCGATTGCGGCGTCGCAATCAGCGGCGTGTTGGTCTTGGTGCCTGCCGTGCCGCTGGTCGCGACATAACCGATCGTCGTGCCGCCGCTCGCGCCTGCGGCCGACTGCGACGCGAGATTCTGGTTGGCTGCCGAATTGCCCCTGCGGTTCGCAATGGCTGTGCGTTGAGATCGCGTGCGCTGGTTGGAAGCAGCGCTGCTGCGCGACTTCGGCGCGCTCGGCGCCTCGACGGTGACCGGCGGCAGGTTGCTGCTCTGGGCCTCTGCCCGTGAAGCGATGACGTCAACAGATACGAATACGACCGAACCGAACATCGTGGCGTTGATCGCAGCTGCGCTTCCGAACCAACGATGCTTCTTCTCCAACAAGGCAACGCCCACCGATCATGATCCCCAATTTCGCCGAACCGACATCGCTCGAGCGCGCGTTAGCTTCATGCTGACGCGCTTGAACGATGCGGACTCTTATTGGTGACGCGATCGGAATTCCACACGCGCAAAATAGAATTGCTTGAACGTGCGACGAGCGAATTTGGAATGGTTCAAGATCAATGTGGAGAACGTCAGTTCGCGTGCGGCAGATGCGCGCACGCGAGCATCATATTCGCTCGCGCGCGATTGCGAGCGCATGAGCGGCGGACTATCGAATGCGCACGGCCTATCGTCTCGCTCAACGAAGCAGTGCGTGGAGTTTCCGCGAGGCGGTCACCACGAGATCGGGATTCGCTGCGCGAACCCGCCGAGATCCAAGTCCGGGCTCAGCGGCTGGCGATCGAGTGGACGGTTGTTGTTCTCGCGCGCGAACGATGTGCCTGGCGGCAAGGCGTAGTCGCTGAACTTGCGTTCGCCGGGCAGCACCTCGGTCCCGCCATCGAGCCAGGACCGCTTGCTGACATAGATGCGCGTATGCGTTCCGTCCTGGTAGGACCGGTTGGGGCCGCGCGGACCGTACTCGTAGACGACGTCCTGCGTCGTCTGCTGCCGGTCGCGCTTGCCGGCGGTGGCGGCATGCGCGCCGGGCGTCGAGGCGAGGAGGGCGGCAACCATCGTTCCGGTCATGACGAGCGTTTTCATCCACGAATTCCCATGCGAGTTCCTGATCTCGTCGGCTCTCGCATCGGCTTAAACGTCTGTAAAGAATCCGGGCGTTGCGCAATGTTGCTGGGGGCGGGCAAGGGTGCGCCGTGCATGCTGCTGGCCTCATGCCGGCCAGTCTCCGCCGAAGGCCCGCGCGATCGTCGGTCCGCCGCGGCGAGATGGCTGATGCGCCAATCAAATTCAACGACCAGAAACAATGCAGAAATCACAAAGCCACACCGAGGCCACAGCCGTCTCGTTTCAGAGCAGGCTAGGTGCTCTTGAGGTGTGGAATGTCGTTTTTGCGGCCCTGGCTGATCGCGGTGGCGATGTGCGGTGTATCGATCGTGTGCTCAACTCCCGTCGTGCTGTGGCCGCGGCCGGCGATCGCGCAGGCGGCGGAGACGATCGTCGTCGAGGGCAATCGCCGCGTCGAGGCCGAGACGGTCCGCTCCTATTTCAAGGCCGGTCCCGGCGGGCGGCTCGATCAGCCGGCGATCGACGACGGCCTCAAGGCGCTGATCGAGACCGGTCTGTTCCAGGACGTGAAGATCAACCGCGCCGGTGGCCGCATCGTCGTATCGGTGGTAGAAAATGCCGTGATCGGCCGCATCGCCTTCGAGGGCAACAAGAAGATCAAGGACGAGCAGCTCTCGGCCGAGATCCAATCCAAGCCGCGCGGGACCTTCTCGCGGGCGCTGGTGCAGTCCGACACGCTGCGGATTGCCGAGATCTATCGCCGGTCCGGCCGCTATGACGTGCGCGTCACCCCCGAAATCATCGAGCAGCCCAGCAACCGCGTCGACCTCGTGTTCACGATCGTGGAGGGCGCCAAGACCGGCGTGAAGTCGGTCGAGTTCGTCGGCAACAGCGCCTATTCGGCCGCACGCCTGCGCGACGTGATCAAGACGCATGAGAGCAATCTGCTCAGCTTCCTCGGCAACAACGACACCTACGATCCCGACCGCGTCGAAGCCGACCGCGACCTGATCCGCCGTTTCTATCTCAAGAACGGCTACGCAGACGTCCAGGTCGTTGCCGCGCTCACCGAATACGATCCGGAGAAGAAGGGTTTCAACGTCACCTTCAAGATCGAGGAGGGGCAGCAATACCGCGTCGGTTCGGTTGATCTCCGTTCCAGCATCGCCGGTTTCGACGCCAGTTCGCTGCGCGCCTATTCGCGTGTCAGCGCAGGCTCGCTCTACAACGTTGAATCGGTCGAGAAGTCGGTCGAGGAGATGCAGGTCGAGGCCTCGCGCCGCGGCTATGCCTTCGCGGTGGTGCGGCCGAGCGGCGACCGCAATTTCGAGGCCCACACGGTGTCGGTCGTGTTCAACGTCGACGAGGGGCCGCGTACCTATATCGAGCGCATCAATCTGCGCGGCAACACCCGCACGCGCGACTACGTGATCCGCCGCGAGTTCGACCTCGCCGAGGGCGATGCCTACAACCGCGCGCTGGTCGATCGCGCGGAGCGGCGGTTGAAGAATCTCGATTACTTCAAGAGCGTCAAGATCACGACGGAGCCCGGCTCCTCGAGCGACCGCGTCATCCTGATCGTCGACATGGAAGAGAAGTCGACCGGCGATTTCTCGATCTCCGGCGGATACTCCACGACCGACGGTGCGCTGGCCGAGGTGTCGATCTCCGAGCGAAACCTGCTCGGCAAAGGTCTCTATGCCAAGGCGTCGGTCAGCTATGGCCAGTATTCGCGCGGCATCTCGCTGTCCTTCGTCGAGCCGTATCTGCTCGACTACAGGGTCGCGCTCGGCTTCGATACCTATTGGCGCCAGCAATTGTCGAACAGCTATACGAGCTATGGCGTGACGACGCTGGGCTTCTCGCCGCGCCTCGGCTTTGCGCTGCGCGAGGACCTCTCGCTCCAGCTTCGCTACTCGCTCTATCAGCAGAGCATCACGCTCGCCAGCGCCTACAACAATTGCAACAACAACGCCGCGAACACCTCGCTGGCCTTCAACCCGACGCCGGCCTACATCAAGAACGTGCTGGGCGGCGTGGACCCGACCAACACGACGGATTCGGGCGTCTACGGCTATGGCTGCTACAGCGACGGCGAGTCGAGCCTGCCGGTCCGAAAGGAGCTGGCGAACGGCGCGACCTGGACGTCCGCGCTCGGTTATACCCTGAACTACAACACGCTCGACAACACCAGGAATCCCACCGACGGATTGCTGGTCGATTTCCGCCAGGATTTCGCCGGCGTCGGCGGCGACGTCACCTATCTCAAGACGGCGGTGGACACCAAATTCTACACGCCGCTGGTGTCCGAGATCGTCAGCGTGATGCATCTGCAGGGCGGCATCCTGACCAAGATGGGCAGCGATCTGCGCATGCTCGATCACTTCCAGATGGGGCCGAACCTGGTGCGCGGCTTCGCGTCCAACGGGATCGGTCCGCGCGACATCACCTACTACAATTACGGCGCCAGCGGCGATGCGCTCGGCGGCACCAAATATTGGGGCGCATCCATGGAATTGCAGATGCCGTTCTGGTTCCTGCCGAAGGAAGTCGGCCTCAAGGGCGCGGTCTATGCCGATGCGGGCTCGCTCTGGGGCTACCAGGGGCCGACGTCATGGACGGCCACGGGCGAGGTCAACACCAAGGCCTGTCCGACCTGCGGGCTGCAATATGACGACGGCAACGTGGTGCGTTCGTCGGTCGGTGTCGGCCTGATCTGGGCCTCGCCGTTCGGACCGCTGCGCTTCGACTACGCCGTGCCGATCACCAAGGGCAAATACGACGTGGTCCAGGAGTTCAGGTTCGGAGGCGGCACCTCATTCTAGGTTTCGCGCCGGCACGGCGGCCCCCGTGTGGCGTAAAGGACATAGGCAAGCCTGTCGTGCGTTTGTGAAAATGCGTGATGGGCCTCGCGTCCGCGCGTGTGGACAGGCATCGGCGAATATCGGATAATGGACGGCGGACTCTACAGGACTCTGTGGCCTGCACTTGGACTTCCACAGAAGGACGACATCGATGACACAGTCTGGCGCCTACGGGCAGAGGCTTGGGCAATTCCTGCGCTTGAAGGATGCGCCACCCGCGCTGGTGGCGCGCTCGCTGCACAGCGCCGAGCTTGCCGTCACCGAGACGCGGAACGACTGCCCGGTTCGTGGTCTGTCCGGCTCGCTCGCCGCCGAAGATGCCTTTCTGGTCAGCCTCAAGCTCCACGATTATCCCGATTGCGAGCTCTGGGAGCGCGGCAAATCCGTCATGAAGGCGGACGTCCACGCCGGAACGACCTACCTCTACGACCTCAAGCGCGATCCGCGCTACGTGATCGACAAGCCGTTCCATTCGCTGTTCTTCTATATCCCGCGCTCGGCGCTCGACGGCATTGCACGCCAGTGCAATGCGCCGCAGGTCGACGAACTCGACTGTCAGGTCGGCGTTGGCCATGACGACGGGATCGTGCGCCACATCGGCGCATCGCTGCAGCTGGGCCTGCGCAAGCCGGACGAGGCCAACCAGCTCTTCGTCGACCACATGATGCTCGCGCTGACCGCCCATGTCGCCCAGACCTACGGCGGACTTCAGCGCACGTCCGCTGCCGCGCGCGGCGGCCTTGCGCCGTGGCAGGCGAAGCGCGCCTGCGAGCGGCTGGAGTCGGACCTCGGCGGCAAGCTTTCGCTGCACAAGATCGCGGCCGAGCTCGATCTGTCGGTGAGCCATTTCTCGCGCGCGTTTCGAATCTCCGTCGGTATGCCGCCGCACCAATGGCTGCTGCATCAGCGCGTGAAGGCGGCCAAGCAGTTGATGGGTGTCCGCGACCTGCCGCTGTCGGAGATTGCGATCTCGGCCGGGTTCGCCAACCAGAGTCACTTCACGCGCGTGTTCTCCTCGATCGCCGGCGTCAGCCCCGCTGCATGGCGCCGCGAAGCGCTCGGCGCCTCCAGCAGCGAGGCCTGAGGCGCAGCGCTCAGCGCCGTTTCGCGAGCGAGATGGTGTAGGCGGCGCGCCTGGCCGCAAAGATCTCGTCCGGCGGATGACCGATGCCCTCGGCGAGATTGGCCGGATTGAAGATGGAGGCATCGCAAGCCTCATCCGGTTCAAACCCCGTGATCACGATGGTGCCGAGGCGCACCTCGTCGCGATGATCCTCGTCGGGCCAGCGGATGGTCACGTCCATGGTGGGATCGCCGGGCCGATCGAGCAGCGCCATCACATTGAAACGAACATTGCCCGTGGCCATCCGGCGGGCGAGCTCGTCGCGCAGGAAATCGGACGGTTTGGTCCTGGCCTCATCCTCGCTCAGCGTGATCTCGCCGCCGGCCGGAACGACCTTGAACTTGATGAAGCGCGTCTCGTTCTCCGCGTTGGTCGCGGGAAAGGAATGCACACCCCAATAGGTCGTGCCGGCAAGGCTGCCGGGCAGCGGACGGGCGGCGATGTAGTTGGCCTGATTGAGCGTCTCGGGATTGGCCGCCGAGAACGCCTTGACTCTGGCCATATCAGGCTTGCCATCCGGCCCGGGGATGCGCGCCCCAAGGAAGGCCAGCATCTGGTCGAGCGTGCGGGCAAAGTGCACCGGCGCGCTCTCCACCAGGATGTCCGAGCGGTGATCGTCGTCGCCGAGCTTGAAGCTGAAACCGCGCAGCACGAGATTGTTGGTATCGGCTACGGCGGGATTGCCGCCGCCGACCGAGAAGCGTGCGAGCACGCGCGATGGCTTCGTGAAGCTCTGCGATCGCGTGACCTCACCCGCCCGGTCCGACGGGGTGTAGGTGCCGCGAACGCACCAGCCCTTGGCAAAGCTGGCGCGGACCTTCGGCGGATTGCCGGCGACGGCCTTCAGGGCCTCGACGATGGAGGCGGGCGTTGCGGCAGGTATGTCGGACATCGTGAGCATTCTCGCGTGGGCGAGGCAGGCTAGATGTCGTGCGAACCGGTGTCTTTCCCGAACCGATCGCGCCTTGCACGATCCTGCTCAGGGTTCATGCGGAAATGCAATTTGGCGCGTTCCGGCGCCGGGTGCCGAACGATCCTAGGCGCTCAGGATCCGCCGGCAGGCGTCGACAAATACCTCCGCGCCGGTGACGATGTCGGCGTCCGCGGTATTTTCGGTCCAGTGATGGCTGATGCCGCCGATCGACGGCACGAACAGCATGCCGGCCGGCATGATCGTCGCGAGCATCTGCGCGTCGTGGCCGGCCCCGCTGGGCATGCGGATGGATCGGCCGCCGGCGAGGGCCTTGCTCGCAGCTTCGAACGCGTCCTGGATGCCTGAATTCATCATGGCTGGTGCGCCGGTGCGGATCTTCTCCACCGTGACGGAGCAGGGGCCCTTGGCATTGACCTCGTCGGCCATGGTGCGCAGGAGCTGCTCCAGCCGTGCTATCACGTCCGGATTGTCGTCGCGGATCTGGAACAGCATTTCGGCGCCGCCCGGAATGATGCTCGGTGCGCCCGGATCGAGGGTGATGCGGCCGGTGGTCCAGACCGTGCGCGGGCCGCAGGCGGCCGGGAAACGTTCATCGATGGCGATGCAGAACCTTGCCAGCGCAAGGCCTGCGTCCTTGCGCACCGCCATGCGGGTGGTTCCCGCGTGGTTCTGCTCGCCGGTGAAACTGATCCGGTATTGCCAGATGCCGACGATGGAGGTGACGACGCCGATCGCGAGCTTGCCGCTTTCGAGCGTGTCGCCCTGCTCGATATGCGCCTCCAGATATCCGACGTGTCGTCTCGGCTCGGCGCCGATGCGTGCCCGCCCTGAAAGACCCATGTCGGCGAGGGCGTCGCGCATGGCGCGGCCGCTGGTGCGGTCCCGCGCGCCGTCGATCTCGGCTTCGGTCACCTGTCCCACGTAGGAGCGCGAGCCGAGGAAGCTGCCGAAATGACCTTCCTCGTCGCACCAGGCGGCGACTTCGACGGCGCCCTTGACGGAGGGATCGCCATTGAGCACGCGTGCGGCCTCGAGCGCATAGACGACGCCGAGCGGGCCGTCGAGCCAACCGGCGTAGTTCTGGCTTTCGAGGTGCGATCCGGCGAGAAGCTTCGGCCCAGACTTCGTGCTGGTGCCGAGGACGTTGCCGATGCCGTCGATCGCCGCAGCGAGACCGGCGCCGGGCAGCTTCTGCACCAGCCAGTCCAGCGATTGGCGGTGCGGCTCGGAGAAGGTCGGCTTGTGCACGCCGGTCTTGTAGGCGCCGATGGCGCGCAGTGCATTGAGGTCGGCGAGAACGCGCTGTCCGTCGGCGCGTGGATTGGTGTCAGGCATGTTCGGCAACCTTCAGCGCCTCGGTGCGGATCTCCTCGACCAGCCGCTCCTTGAGCTGGACGAATTCCGGCGTGGTCTTGATCTTGTAGGAGCGCGGATGCGGCAGGTCCACATTGATCTCGGCCTTGATGCGGCCGGGGCGGGCGCTCATGACGATGACGCGGCTGCCGAGGAAGATCGCTTCCTCGATGTCGTGGGTCACGAACAGCACGGTCTTCTGGTCGCGCTCCCAGATGGCGAGCAGCATCTCCTGCATCAGCGCGCGGGTCTGGTTGTCGAGCGCGCCGAAGGGCTCGTCGAGCAGCAGGATTTTCGGGTCATTGGCGAGGGCGCGCGCGATCGCCGTGCGCTGCTGCATGCCGCCGGAGAGCTGCTTGGGCCAGTGGTTCTCGAAGCCTGACAGTCCAACCTGGCGGATGAAGGCGTCCGCGATCTTGTTCCGCTCCGCCTCGGACACGCCGCGCTCGCGCAGGCCGAAGGCGATGTTCTCGCGCACGGTCAGCCAGGGGAACAATGTGTAGGACTGGAACACCATGCCGCGATCGGCGCCGGGGCCGGTCACCTCGCGCCCGTCGAGCGTGACGCGCCCGCTGGTCGGGCGGTCGAGGCCGGCGACGATGCGCAGCAGAGTGGACTTGCCGCAGCCGGAGGGGCCGAGAATGGTGACGAAGTCGTTGTTGCCGATGGTGAGGTCGGTCGGCTCCAGCGCCCTTGTCGGCGCATTGCCGTGGCGCGCAGGGAAGGTGCGCGAGACCTGTTCGACCTTGAGGATCGTCATGCGAGCCTCCACGGGAACAGCCAGGCGTTGAAAGCCTTGAACATGAAGTCGGAGAGGAGGCCGATCAACCCGATCACGATGATGCCGAAGATGATCTGGCCGGTGTTGAGCAGCGCCTGGCTGTCGGTGATCATGTGGCCGATGCCGGAGGACGAGCCGATCAATTCGGCGACGATGACGTAGGTCCAGGCCCAGCCCAGCACCAGCCGCAGGATTTCCGCGATCTCCGGCGCGGAGGAGGGCAGCAGCACGCGGCGGATGATGCCGCGGTCGCTGGCGCCCAGCGTATAGGCCGCCTCGACCAGGTCGCGCCGCGTGGCGCCGACCGTGACGGCGACCATCAGGATGACCTGGAACACCGAGCCGATGAAGATCACGAGCAGCTTCTGCAATTCACCGATGCCGGCCCACAGGATCAACAGCGGGATGAAGGCGGAGGCGGGCAGATAGCGCGCAAAGGAGACGAACGGTTCGAGGAAGGCCTCGACCGGCTTGTAGGCGCCCATCAGCAGCCCGAGCGGGACCGCGATGATCGCGGCGAGCACAAAACCGCCGACGACGCGCCAGATCGTCATGCCGATGTCGTACAGGAAGCCCTGCTTGGTGATCAGATCGACGCCCTCCTGCACCATGGTGAGCGGGTTGGCGAGGAACACTTTCGACACATGGCCGCCGAAGGTCGCCCACGACCACAAGGCAACGAACACGACGAAGAACGCAAGGCCGTAGGCCAGGCGCTGCTTCGATGTCACAGGATCAAGGGGACGCATCGACGATCTATCCGGGTCGTGAACGAAATTGCCGGCCCCGCGGCGAGGCGAGGCCGGCAGCTCCAAGGTGAGTTACTTGATGTAGCTGGCGTCGAAGAGGTCCTCGACCTTCGGCGCGGCCTTGATGATGCCGATCTCGAGCAGCAGGTCCGCGGCTTCCTTGTTGAAGGTCAGGAAGTCGCCGGCGAAGAACTTCTGGTTCGCGGCCTTGTCCTGCCAGCGCAGGTACTTCGCCGAGTTGCCGAACTGCTCGCCGGTCTGCTTCACGTCGGCGCCCATGATCTCGTAGGCCTTGGCCTGGTCCTTGGCGATCATCTCGAGCGCCTCGAAATAGCTGTCGGCGAGTGCCTTGGCAGCCTTCGGGTTCTCGCTCAGGAATTTCGGCGTGCAGCCGAACGTGTCCATGACCATGGGATAGTCGAGCGTGGTCGCGATGATCTTGCCCTTGTCGGGCGCAGCGCGAACGGTGGACAGATAAGGCTCATAGGTCATCGCGGCATCGTTCTGGCCGGAGACAAAGGCCTGCGCGGCCGCGGCCGGCTCGAGGTTCACGACGGTGACGTCCTTCACGGTCAGGCCGTTCTTCTTGAGCATCCAGGCCAGCGCGAAATAGGGCGAGGTGCCTGGCGCCGAAGCCGCAACCGTCTTGCCCTTGAGGTCCTTGATCGCGGCGACGTCGTTGCGCACGGCCATGCCGTCGGCACCAAAACTCTTGTCGAGCTGGAAGATCTGCTTGGTCGCAACGCCGTTGGCGTTCCAGGAGATCCAGGTCTCGACCGTGGTCGCCGCGCACTGGACGTCGCCGGAGGCAATCGCGAGGTGGCGGTCCTTCTGCGGGATCTTCTTGATGGTGACGTCGAGACCGTTCTTCTTGAAGATGCCAGCCTCCTTCGCCAGCGTCAGCGGCGCGAAGCCGGTCCATCCGGAAATGCCGATGCCGACCTTGACGTCGTCGGCGAGCGCGGGAGTGGCGGCCGAAAGAGCAATGATTGTCGCGAAAATTGTCGAACTACGCATGATTGTCGTCCTCTTGCCCAGATGGATTGACGTCCTGTTGATGTCTGTCGGCCCGCATGGACCGTTGCCCGAAGCGTTGCACGAATTGTGCCGACATGTCCTCTCAGCCTCCCTTGAATCGGGCGACAAGGCGGTGAGAGTCACCGGGATAGAGCAGACGCACTGCGGTGATGGTGCGCGCGCTGCGCCAGGTGTAGCGGTCGATCACGAGGCAGGGGGCGCCGACGGCGATGTCGAGCGCTTCCGCCGTGCGATCGTCGGCGACGATGGCACTGATCGTGTGCTCGGCCTCCGTCCATGGAACATGGTGAAGCAGCCAGGAACCCGGCGGCTCGCGCGAGAAATCGGCGGTCGCCGCATTCGGCACGGAGGCGAGATCGATCAGCCTGTCTTCGACGGCAAAGGGCACGTTGTCGGCGCTATGGCGGCAGGCGATCGCGACCACCTTGCCGGCCTTCTTGATGCCGAGACGTTCGCGGTCGGCCGCCGTTGCCGCGCGAAGCTTGCGGCCGATCAGCTCGTAGCCGTATGAGCGGCCGAGCGCGGTGATCTCGGCGCGGATGTCGGCGATCTTGAGCACCGCCGACTGATGCTGCGGTCGGCGCACGAACGAGCCGGCGCGTCGTCGCCGCTCGATCAGGTCGGCTTGCGCGAGCTCCGACAGCGCCTTGTTCACGGTCATGCGCGAGCAGCCGTAACGCGCGACGAGCTCGTGCTCGAACGGAATGCGATGCCCGGGCGGCCATTCACCGGTGAGGATGCGCTGCTCGATATCGGCGCGGATGCGCTTGTAGAGCGTCGGCTTGTCGGTCCCATCGGTGGCAAGGCTCATGCGACGAGCCTCCGCACCGACGCGTTGAAGCGTTCGCGTGCTGCCTGGCGCAGCCTGTGCCGCCCGCCCTCGACCACCTTGTGGCCGCCGGCCCAGACGCAATCGATTGCGTTACCTCCTGCGGCAAAGATCCAGCCGTCGATGACCGCATCGTGCGTGCGTCCGGCCAGCGACGGATGCAGGGCGTCGAGCGTGACGATGTCGGCGCGTGCGCCGGGCGCAAGTCCCGTGGCCGGTTGCGCCAGCGCCCGCGCGCCGCCCGCGAGCGCATCGTCGAACAGCGAACGTCCTGTCGAGCGGCCTGCGCCGCCGGAGAGGACGTTGCGTTGGCGGTGCTTGAGGCGCTGGCCATATTCGAGCTGGCGCAATTCGTCGGCAGCGCCGATCAGCACATTTGAATCGGTGCCAACACCGAAAAGACCGCCGGCGTCGAGAAACTCGCGCGCCGAAAAAATGCCATCGCCGAGGCTCGCTTCCGTGATCGGGCAGAGGCCGGCGACCGCGCCGGTCCGCGCGAACGCCGTCACTTCCTCAGCCGTCATGTGCGTCGCGTGGATGAGGCACCAGCGCTGATCGACCGGGGCGTGTTCCAGCAGCCATTGCACCGGGCGCTTGCCCGACCAGGCCAGGCAATCCTCGACTTCCTTGACCTGCTCGGCGGCATGAATGTGCACGGGGCCGCCCTGGCTAAGCGGAATGATCGCCGCAAGTTCGTCTGGTGCCACCGCGCGCAGACTATGCGGCGCGATACCGATATTGGCGCCCGGCAAATTCGCGATCGCCTTGCGCGAGGCGGCCATCAGAGCGGCGAATTGATCGACCGAGCAGATGAAGCGGCGCTGGCCCTCGTGCGGCGCTGCGCCGCCAAAGGAACCGTGCGCATAGAAACTCGGCAGCAGCGTCAGTGCGATGCCCGACGCCTCGGCAGCCTGTGCAATTCGTGCTGCCATTTCGCCCATGTCGGCGTAGCGCGAGCCGTCGCGATCGTGATGCAGATAATGGAATTCGCCGACGCGGGTGAAACCCTGCTCGAGCATCTCGACGTAAAGCAGCGTCGCCACGGCGGCGACATCGTCGGGCGTCATCGCCAGCGCGAAGCGATACATCGTGTCGCGCCAGGTCCAGAACGTATCGGTACTGTCGCCGCGCAGTTCGGCCAGCCCGGCCATGCCGCGCTGGAAGGCGTGGCTGTGCAGGCTCGCAAGTCCCGGAAGCGCGATTTGATGGCGTTCGTCGCCGGCAGCCGGCGCCACGCCCGGCGTCACCTCCGCGATCGCGCCGGCGGTGACGACCACCTGCACGTCATTGGCCCAGCCCGAGGGCAGGAGCGCGGAGGCAAAATGCAGTCGGGTCATGAATTTACACGCCGGCTGGACAGAACCGCCTTACGATTATATGTCTAGACATATAAGTCAAGCATCCGACGGCGAATGGATACCCGCATGGCAGAGCGCTTCGACAGGATCTGGCACAATGCCCGCCTCGCCACGATGCGGGCCGACCGTCCCGATCTCGGCGAGATCGAGCACGGTATCATCGCCGCGCGCGGCGGCCGCATCGTCTATGCGGGCGCGAAGGCGGACTTTCCTGTCGATGCGGATGCGATCGAGCGGATCGATTGCGAAGGGCGCTGGATCACACCGGGCCTCGTCGACTGCCACACCCATCTCGTCTATGGCGGCAATCGTGCACATGAGTTCGAGCTGCGCCTGAAGGGCGCAAGCTACGAAGAGATTGCCCGCGCCGGTGGTGGCATCGTCTCGACGGTGGCGGCAACGCGCAAGGCGAGCGAATCCGAGCTCGTCGCGAGCGCGCTGCCGCGGCTCGATGCGCTGATCGGCGAAGGCGCCACCACGGTCGAGATCAAGTCCGGCTACGGCCTCGACACCGGGACCGAGATGCGTCAGCTCGCGGCGGCGCGGAGCCTGGGTCACCAGCGGCCCGTCGCGATCCGCACCTCCTTCCTGGGCGCACACGCGCTGCCGGTGGAAGCCGATGGCGACAAGGATCGCTACATCGATCTCGTCTGCAAGGAGATGCTGCCAGCGGTCGCCAAGGCCGGCCTCGCCGATGCCGTCGATGCCTTCATGGAGGGCATTGCGTTCTCGGCAGAGCAGACGGCGCGCGTGTTCGAGGCGGCGAGGGGGCTCGGGCTCCCGGTGAAGCTCCATGCCGATCAGCTGTCGAACCTCGCCGGCGCTGCGCTCGCAGCAAAATTCTCCGCGCTCTCGGCCGATCATCTCGAGCATACCGACGAGGCCGGAGCGATCGCGATGGCAAAAGCCGGCACGGTGGCCGTGCTGCTCCCGGGCGCGTTCTACTTCATCCGCGAGACCCAGAAGCCGCCGGTCGAGACGTTCCGCAAGCACGGCGTTGCCATGGCGCTTGCGACCGACTGCAATCCCGGCAGCTCGCCGCTGACCTCGCTCCTGCTCGCGATGAACATGGGGGCGACGCTGTTCCGGATGACTGTCGCCGAGTGTCTCGCGGGCGTCACGCGCGAAGGCGCGCGGGCGCTTGGCGTGCTCGACGAAGCCGGCACGCTGGAAGCCGGAAAATGGTGCGACCTCGCGATCTGGGACATCGAGCGTCCTGCCGAGCTCGTCTATCGCATCGGTTTCAATCCGCTGCATCGCCGTATCTGGAGGGGCCAGTGACGGAGCAGGGCGCCGCGATCATCGTCAAGCCGGGGACGGTCAGCCTCGACGATCTCGCGCGCGTGCTGGGAGGCGCGTCCGTCGTCCTCGATCCCACGTTCTGGCCGCGCGTCGAAGCCGCAGCCGGGATCGTCGCAAAGGCGGCGCAAGCCGTTCTCCCCGTCTATGGCATCAATACCGGCTTCGGCAAGCTGGCCTCGAAGCGCATTCCCCCCGACCAGACCGCGCTGCTCCAGCGCAATCTCATCGTCTCGCATTGCTGCGGTGTCGGCCCGGCCACGCCCGAGCCGATCGTCCGCCTGATGATGGCGCTGAAGATCATCTCGCTCGGGCGCGGTGCCTCCGGCGTCCGCCGCGAGGTGATCGAGCAGTTGCAGGCGATGCTGGCGCGCGGTGTCTATCCCCTGGTGCCGCAGCAGGGCTCGGTCGGCGCCTCCGGCGATCTTGCACCGCTCGCGCATATGACGGCTGTGATGCTCGGCGAGGGGCAGGCGGTCGTCGGCGGCAAGATCGTGTCCGGCAGTGAGGCGCTCGCCGCCGCCGGCCTCGCGCCCTTGACGCTGGGCCCCAAGGAAGGGCTCGCTCTGATCAACGGCACGCAGTTCTCGACCGCCTACGCCATCTCGGGCGTGCTGCGCGCATTTCGCCTCGCCACGGCCGCACTCGTCACCGGTGCGCTCTCGGTCGATGCGGCGATGGCGTCCACGGCGCCGTTCCGCCCCGAAATTCAGGCGTTGCGCGGCCATGCCGGTCAGATCGCAGCGGCCGCGACGCTGACCGCGCTGCTCGACGGCAGCGACATCCGCCTGTCGCATCTCGAGGGCGACGAGCGCGTGCAGGATCCCTATTGCCTGCGCTGCCAGCCTCAAGTGGCGGGCGCAGCGCTCGACCTGATCACGCAGGCCGCGCGGACGCTGATCGTCGAAGCCAATGCCGTGACCGACAATCCGCTGGTGCTGGTCGAAACCGGCGAGATCGTCTCCGGCGGCAATTTCCACGCTGAGCCCGTCGCGTTCGCCGCCGACGCCATCGCGCTGGCGCTGTCGGAGATCGGTGCGATCAGCGAGCGGCGGATCGCGACGCTGGTCGATCCCGCGCTGAATTTTGGCCTGCCGCCGTTCCTCACCCCCGATCCCGGCATCAATTCCGGCTTCATGATTGCGGAGGTGACCGCGGCGGCGCTCTACGCCGAGAACAAGCAGCGCGCTTCTGCCTGTTCGATCGATTCGACGCCGACCAGCGCCAACCAGGAAGACCATGTCTCGATGGCCGCGCATGCTGCGCGGCGCATCTGCGACATGGCCGACAATCTCGCCGCTATCCTCGGTATCGAGCTCCTGGTCGCGGCGCAAGGCATCACGCTACGCGCGCCGCATGCGACCAGCGCGCCGCTGGTCGCGGTCATCGCCTTGCTCCGCGAGCAGGTGCCTGCGCTCGGCGCCGACCGCTACATGGCGGGCGATCTCGCCAAGGCCGCCGCGCTTGTCGAAGCCGATGCGTTGCCGGCCGCAGCGATTGCTGCGCTTCCATCCGATCCGTTTCCAAAACTTGACTGACCAAGACTTGACTGAAGGGGTTTCCGCATGAATCGCCGACTGGACAACGACCGCACCATTCGTGCCCCGCGCGGCAGCGAGATCAGCGCCAAGAGCTGGCTGACGGAAGCGCCGCTGCGCATGCTGATGAACAATCTCGATCCTGACGTCGCCGAGCGCCCGAGCGAGCTCGTCGTCTATGGCGGCATCGGCCGCGCCGCGCGCGACTGGGAAAGCTTCGACCGGATCACGGCGGCCTTGCGGAATCTGGAAGGCGACCAAACGCTGCTGGTGCAGTCCGGCAAGCCGGTCGGCGTGTTCCGCACCCATGCGGATGCGCCGCGCGTGCTGATCGCGAACTCCAACATCGTGCCGCACTGGGCGACGCTCGATCATTTCAACGAGCTCGATCGGCAGGGCCTGATGATGTACGGCCAGATGACGGCGGGCTCATGGATCTATATCGGCAGCCAGGGCATCGTGCAGGGCACCTACGAGACCTTCGTCGAGGTCGGCCGTCGTCACTACGGCGGCAGCCTCGCCGGCAAATGGATCCTCACTGCCGGCCTCGGAGGCATGGGCGGCGCGCAGCCGCTGGCCGCAACCATGGCCGGCGCGTCGATGCTCGCGGTCGAATGCCAGCCGAGCCGCATCGAGATGCGGCTGCGTACCGGCTATCTCGACCGCCAGGCTGCAACGCTCGACGAGGCGCTCGCGATCATGGCGGAGGCCACGAAGACCAAGAAGGCGGTCTCGGTCGGCCTGCTCGGCAATGCCGCCGAGATTTTCCCGGAGCTGGTGCGTCGCGGCGTGAAGCCCGATATCGTTACCGACCAGACCAGCGCGCATGACCCGATCAACGGCTACTTGCCGAAGGGCTGGTCGCTGGCCGATTGGGAAGCCAAGCGCGCGTCCGATCCGAAGGCGGTCGAGCGCGCCTCGAAGACCTCGATGGTCGAGCATGTCCAGGCCATGCTGGATTTCCACGCGCAGGGCATTCCGACGCTCGACTACGGCAACAACATCCGTCAGATGGCGCAGGACATGGGCCTGAAGAACGCCTTCGATTTCCCCGGCTTCGTGCCCGCCTATATCCGCCCGCTGTTCTGCCGCGGCGTCGGCCCGTTCCGCTGGGCCGCGCTCTCGGGCGATCCCGAGGACATCTTCAAGACCGACGCCAAGGTCAAGGAGCTGATGCCCGACGACAAGCATCTGCACAATTGGCTCGACATGGCCAAGGAGCGCATCAAGTTCCAGGGCCTGCCGGCGCGGATCTGCTGGGTTGGCCTTGGCGATCGCCATCGCCTCGGCCTTGCGTTCAACGAGATGGTGGCGCGCGGCGAGTTGAAAGCGCCGATCGTGATCGGGCGCGATCATCTCGACAGCGGCTCGGTGGCAAGCCCGAACCGCGAGACCGAGGCGATGAAGGATGGCTCGGACGCCGTGTCGGACTGGCCGTTGCTCAACGCGCTGCTCAATTGCGCCAGCGGCGCGACCTGGGTCTCGCTGCATCACGGCGGCGGCGTCGGCATCGGCTATTCCCAGCATGCCGGCATGGTGATCGTCGCCGACGGCACGCCGGAAGCCGCCAAGCGGATCGAGCGCGTGCTCTGGAACGATCCCGCCAGCGGCGTCATGCGGCATGCCGATGCCGGCTACGACATCGCAATCGACTGCGCCCGCGACAAGGGGCTCGATCTGCCGAGCCTTGCGAAATAGCTAGCCGCTCACCAGCAGCTTCGGCATCGTCGTCTTGGCGCCGTCCATGAAAGTCTGGACGGCGTCGCGGACGATGGCGTCGAGATCGGACGGGATCGGCGTCCCGTAGATGAACTTGCGGATCGCAAGATAAAAGATGCGGCCGTGCAGGCCCCAGAACAGCTCGGTCTCGCGCTCGCTCAGCGGACGGGCCTTCGCATCCGGCAGCTTCAGATCGTGGCGCAGCTCCGCTGCCGCGGGCTCGATGATCTCGCGGCGGACGATGTCGAGATAGCGGCCGGTGATGCCGAACGACTTCATGCCGGAGAAGACGAAGATCCGCACCCAATTGTACTCGAATACGCGCTCGACATAGTCGAGGTAGAAGCGCGTCAGCCGGGCTTCGAGCGACAGCGATCGGTCGCGGATCATCGGGCCCCAGTCGGGCGACCAGCGGCTGAGATAGACCTCTTGATAGACGCGCTCGATCAGCGCTTCCTTGCTGGGGAAGTGGCGATAGATCGCCGAATGCGTGATGCCCATGCGTTTGGCCAGCTCGCGGGTCTGGCCTTCGAAGCCATGCTCCGCGAAAAAGCGGATGGCCTCGTCCACGATCGCGCGCTCGCGGTCGGCCGCGCGCATGTTGCGGCGCTTTGGCGCGGACTTGTCTGTCTCGGTCCGCTTCCGGACAGGTCGCTTCGCTGGTTTCTGCGCTTTTCGGGCCATTTCGTCGCTGTTTAGCAATCTCAAGCTGCCTTCTTAGCCTAAAGCTGCATTTGTGACCAAATGGTCATTTCCTGTTGACCGCCTTCCGTCGCCGTGTCAGGATTTTGAGACCAGATGGTTACAAATCTGGCATCCCGGCTGATGAGCCGACGGATTTTGAGGAAACGGCGGTGAAGGCGAGGGCTTTCAGCTATTTTCGTGCTGCGACGATCGACCAGGCGCTGGATGCTCACGCACGCGCCGGGGACGACGCGCGCTTCATTGCCGGGGGCCAGAGCCTCGTGCCGGCGCTGTCGCTGCGTCTGCAGGCGCCGCGGCTGTTGATCGACATCACTCATATCGACGAGCTGCGCGGGGTCAGGCGCGAAGGCGGCTATTTGCGCATCGGGGCGCTGACGCGGCATTGCGAGATGCTGAGCGAGCCGCTGATCGCCGAATTTGCGCCACTGCTGCATGCCGCCGCGCCCTTCGTCGCCCATCCCGCGATCCGCAATCGCGGTACGTTTGGCGGCAGCGTCGCGCTCGCCGACCCCGCGTCCGAATTTCCTGCGATGACGCTGGCGCTCGACGCCGAGATCGAGATTGCGGGTCCTTCCGGCAGCCGTCGCGTCAAGGCCGACGATTTCTTCCTCGACCTGTTCGAGACGGCCTTGCAGCCCGGCGAGCTGATCACCGCGGTCCATGTCCCGCTGTTCAAGGCGGACCAGCGCTTCGCGTTCGACGAGCTGGCGCGCCGGCGCGGCGACTATGCGCTGGTCGGCTGCGGCATGCTCGCGACTTTCAAGAACGATCGTGTCGATGACATCCGTATCTCCTTCTTCTCGGTCGGCAACACGCCGACGCGGGTGAAGGGCGCCGAGGCGACCCTGATCGGTTCGAGCCTGGATGCGGAGCGCATCGCCGCTGCGCAAGCCGCGCTCGAAGGCGATCTCGCGCCGCCGGACAGCGACGAGGTGCCGCCGGCGATGCGGCTGCATATCGCCCGCGTGCTGCTCGGCCGCCTGCTCGGACGTCTGGGTGAGGGCGCATGAGCGGCTTTGATGAAACCTTGCTGGACGAGGCCGACGAGACCGTGCGGGTCCGCCTCGTCGTCAACGGCCGCAAGGTCGCCTGCGAAGTCTCGCCGCGCGAGACGCTGGTCGATTGCCTGCGCAACGCGCTGGAACTGACGGGCACGCACGCCGGATGCGAGATGGGCGCCTGCGGCGCCTGCCTCGTGCAGCTCGACGGCCGCGCCGTGCACTCCTGCCTGATGTATGCGGTGCAGGCCGATGGCGCGACGATCAACACCATCGAAGGCCTCACCGAGAGCGGCGTGATCGCTGATCTCCAGGCCGAATTCCATCGTCGCAATGCGCTGCAGTGCGGCTTCTGCACGCCCGGCATGCTGGTGAATGCGCATGAGCTGCTGTCGCAGGTGGCGCAGCCGAGCCGCGAGGAAATCCGCGACGCGCTGTCGGGAAATTACTGCCGCTGCACCGGCTATGAAGCGATCGTCGATGCCATCGATGCGGTGGCCAAAGCGCGTAGCCAAGGCGGAGGTGCCACATGACCGCGCCGCTGACCTCGCTCGATCGCCCCAATTCCTATATCGGCCGCTCGGTGCCGCGGCCGAATGCAAAACGGCTGCTGGCGGGGCGCGGACGCTACATCAGCGACCTCAAGCTGCCGCGCATGCTCCATGCCGCGTTCCTGCGAAGCCCGCATGCACATGCGAAGATCGTCTCGATCGATGTCGGGGCGGCCCGCGCGCTCGAAGGCGTGCATCTTGTTGCCACCGGCGAGGACCTTGCAAAGATCTGCACGCCCTGGACCGGAACGCTCGACCATTTCAAGGGCATGACCTCGGCGCCGCAATTGCCGCTGCCACTGGATCGCGTGGTCTGGGCCGGGCAGGCGGTGGTGGCCGTCCTTGCCGAGAGCCGGGCCATCGCGGAAGACGCGCTGGAACTTATCGAGGTCGACTACGAGGACCTTCCTCTCGTCGTCGACATCGACGGCGCGCGCGAGGCCGGCGGTCCCGTGATCAATCCCGGCAGCGCCAATAACATTTGCTTCCGCAGCCACCTCGACAGCGGCGCCGTCGACGACGCCTTTGCGCAAGCTGCCCATGTGGTCGAGGAGGAATTTTCCTTTGGCCGCCACACCGCGGTGACGCTGGAGCCGCGCGCGATCGTCGCCGACTACGATCCCGCCGCGGGTGCGCTCACGGTGCACCACGCGACGCAAACGCCGTATCAGTTCCAGGATCTCTATTCGCGTCACTACGGCATCCCCGAGGCCCGGGTTCGCGTGATCGCGACCGACATCGGTGGCTCGTTCGGGATGAAGCTGCATGTCTATCACGAGGACATGGCGGTGGTCGGCCTCTCGATCCTGCTGGGACGTCCGGTCAAATACGTCGCCGACCGCATCGAGTCCTTTGTCTCCGACATCCACGCCCGCGACCACCGCGTCCGCGCGCGGATGGCGCTCGACGCCGGCGGCGATATCCTTGCGGTGGACGTGCTGGACCTGACCGCGATCGGCGCGTTCTCGACCTATCCGCGCACCAGCGTGGTCGAGGGCAACCAGGTGATCCGCCTGATCGGCGCGCCCTATCGCTTCAGGAATTACCGCGCCACACTGGAGGTGATCTTCCAGAACAAGGTGCAGACCAGCCAATATCGCGCCGTCGGCCATCCCATCGCCTGCGCCGTCACCGAGCGGCTGGTCGATATGGCGGCGAGCAAGCTCGGCCTCGACCCTTTCGCGATCCGCGCGCAGAACGTGATCGCGGACGATGCCTATCCGCAGACCTCGCCGACCGGCTATCGCTTCGAGGCGCTGTCGCATCAGGCCTGCCTGAAGCGCCTGCACGAGCTGATGGACTATGACGGCCTGCGCGCCGAGCAGGCCGAGCTGCGCAAGCGCGGCGTCTATCGCGGCATCGGGATTGCGACCTTCGTCGAAATCACCAATCCGAGTCCCGCCTTCTACGGCGTCGGCGGCGCACGCATCTCTTCGCAGGACGGCGCGATCCTCAGCCTGACGCCATCCGGCGAGGTCCGATGCCTGATCTCGGTCACCGAGCAGGGGCAGGGCACCGAGGCGATCATCGGCCAGATCGTGGCTGATCAGCTCGGCATCGCGCAGGACCACGTCAAGGTCATCACCGGGGACACCGAGGTCACCCCGCATGGCGGCGCCACCTGGGCCTGTCGCGGCGCCGGCATAGGCGGCGAAACCGCACTGCAGGCCACGCGCGCGCTCAAGCGCAACATCCTGGAGATCGCCGCGCTGATTCTCCAGGAACAGCCGTCGGCGCTCGACATCGTCGATGGCGAGGTCGTCGATGCGGTGACGCGGAACCAGCGGATGCCGATCGCCGAGATCGCGCGCATCGCCTATTTCCGCTCCGATACGCTCCCGCCGGGCACGCAGGCGCAGCTGACTGTCAGCCATCACTTCGCCCCGCAGGGCTATCCCTTCGCCTTCACCAACGGCATCCAGGGCTGTTCGCTCGAGGTCGACGTCGAGACCGGCTTCATCAAGGTGTTGAAGCACTTCATCGTCGAGGATTGCGGCCGCGTCATCAACCCGATGCTGGTGGACGAGCAGCTTCGCGGCGGCATCGTCCAAGGGCTGGGCGCGGCGCTGTTCGAGGAGTGCCGCTACAGCGAGACCGGCCAGCTCATGAACGGCTCGCTCGCCGACTACCTCGTGCCGATGCCCATGGAAATGCCCGACATCGTCATCGCCCATGTCGAGACGCCGACCGCCGACACCGTACTCGGCGCCAAGGGCGTTGGCGAGGCCGGCACGGCGGCAGCGTCCGCCTGCGTTCTCAATGCCGTCAACGATGCGCTTGCCCCGTTCGATACGACGATCAATTCGATTCCGATCACGCCCGTCAAAGTCCTGAAAGCCTTGAAGCGTTTCTAGAAAAAAGACAGTTGGAGGACACCATGCCCAAATCCGGTTCGACGTCGAAGATTACCCGCCGTACTGCGCTTGCCGGCCTCTCGGCAGGCGCGGCGCTGCTCGCCATGCCCCGTCTCGGCCGCGCCGCGGACGAGACCATCCGCATCGGCTTCCCGACCCCGCTCACCGGACCGTTCGCGGCCGAGGCGCGCGACCAGGTCAAATGCGCCGAGCTCGCGGTCAAGCTCGTCAACGACAAGGGCGGCATCGGCGGCCGCAAGGTCGAGCTGCTGGTCCGTGACGACAAGCTCAACGCCGGCGAGGCCGCGACGCGCACGCTGGAGCTGATCGAGAAGGACAAGGTCCATGCCGTGGTCGGCGCACTCTCCAGCGCGGTGCAGCTCGCGGTCAACGAGGTCACCCGCGCCCGCGGCGTGATCTACGTCTCGATCAGCCAGTCCGACACCATCAACGAGGCCAAGGATTTCAGCAAATACACCTTCCACGAGGCGCTGAATCCGCACATGACGACCGCGGCCGTGGCCCGGCAGACCCTGAAGAAGGGCATGAAGGTCGCGCATCTCGTTGCCGACTACGCCTATGGTCACGAGATGCTGCGCGGCTTCAAGCGCGCGCAGGCGGCGATCGGCGCGGACAACGTCGGCGAGATCCTGCATCCGTTCGGCGCGGCCGACTACTCCACCTTCATGCCGCGCCTGATGTCGATGCGGCCGGACGTGCTCTGCATCTCCAATTTCGGCCGCGACCAGGCCAACTCGATCAAGCAGGCCGTGGATTTTGGCGTCAAGCAGCAGATGAAGATCGTCGTGCCGGTCATCCTGCACAATCAGCGGCTCGCGGTCGGCCCCGACGTGTTCGAGGGCGTGGTCGGCGGCGCCAATTACTATTGGGGCCTGGAGGGGCAGAGCAAGTCGGCCGCCAGCTTCAACGCGGCGTTCAAGGCCGCCAACGGCGGCGCGATCCCGACCGATTACGGCGCCTATGGCTATTCCGGCGTCGGATCGCTGCTGGCCGCCATGCAGGCCGCCGGCGGCACCGACACCGACAAGGTGGTCGATGCGCTGGAGAAGCTGCAGTATGATCTGACCAAGGGCCCGCAGCACTATCGCAAATGCGATCACCAGTCGGTGCAGTCGGTGCTGGTGCTGGAGTCCAAGAAGAAGTCGGCGATGGCGGGCGACAACGATCTGTTCGCGGTCCTCGCCAACGATGCCGGCTCCGACGACATGCTGCGCAGCTGCAGCGAGCTCGGCCACGCCACCTAAGCCACGCCACCTAAGATTTGGACGATGGACCTGTCGCTGATCATCATGCAGCTTCTCTCCGGGATCGCCCTTGGGGCGGTCCTGGTGATCACTGCGCTTGGGTTGACGATCGTGTTCGGCATGCTCGGGGTGGTGAATTTCGCCCACGGCGCGCTGTTCATGATCGGAGCCTATGCGGGGCTGTATCTGGCCTCGCTCACCGGAAGCTTCTGGTGGGGATTGCTGCTCGCTCCCATCCTGATCGGCGCCTTCGGCATGCTGATCGAGTTCGTCCTGATCCGCAGGCTCTATGGACGCTCGATCGACGATCCGCTGCTGCTCACCTTCGGCCTCAGCTACATCCTGGTCGAGGGCGTCCGCATTGTGTTCGGCAGCGACGGCATTCCGTTTCCGACCCCGCCGCAGCTGATCGGCGTGCTCGATCTCGGCATCGGCTTCTTCCCGCGCTACCGCCTGTTCGTCATCGCGCTGGTGGCGGTGGTGCTGCTCGTGCTCTGGCTGACGCTGGAGAAGACCCGGGTCGGACTGATCGTGCGCGCCGGCGCGCGCGATCCCACCATCATGCAGGTACTCGGTGTCGATATCGGCCGGGTCTGGCTCGCGATCTTCGGCCTCGGCGTCGGCCTCGCCGCGCTGGGCGGCGTGCTGGCGGGCCCCATGCGCAGCGTCAATCCGGAAATGGGCTCGCTGGTGCTGGCGGAGGCCTTCGTGGTCACCGTGATCGGCGGCCTCGGCTCGATCGTCGGCGCGGTCGTTGCTGGCCTGATGGTCGGCATCTCCATCAGCATGGTGGCGCTGTTCGCACCTGAAATGGCGACCATCGTGATGTTCGCACTGATGGCGATCGTGCTGCTGATCCGCCCGCAAGGCCTGTTCGGGGTGAGAGGGAGGACCGCGTGACCGGACCATCGAGCGGCGAAGCGGTCGCCAAAGCCTCGCCCGGCGGCTTCAGTTGGCTTCTGGAGCAGCGCGTGCTGCTGTCGGTCGCGGTGCTGGCGGTGCTGCCTTGGGTGCTGCCGTCGCAGGCGCTGGCCGTCAACGTCCTGATCTACGGCGTCGTGGTGATGGGCTACAATCTGCTGTTCGGCTACACCGGGCTGTTGTCGTTCGGGCAGGCGGCGTTCTTCGGCGCCGGCGCCTATTTCACCGGCATCGCGATCGGGCGCTACGGCGTGCCGTGGTTCGCCGCGGTGCCGGTCGCGGTCCTGCTCAGCACCTGCCTTGCCGCGGCGATCGGCATCGTCTCGACGCGCACGCGCGGCATCTACTTCTCCATGGTGACGCTGGCGCTGGCCCAGCTGGTCTACTACGTCGCGCTGCAGGCCTCGTCCTTCACTGGCGGCGAGAATGGCCTGCGCGGCTTCACCGTCGACCGCATCAACCTGTTCGGCCTGCAGCTCAATTTCCTCGACCCCATCAACAAATATTACGTGCTGATGGCGTTCGCAGCGCTGGCGATGTGGTTCCAGTCGCGCATCCTGAACTCGCCGTTCGGCGCCGTGATCGAGGCGATCCGTGAGAACGAGCAGCGGGCGCGCGCCTGCGGCTACGACGTCGAGCGCAGCAAGCTGATCGTGTTCATGCTGTCGGGCGCGATCTCCTCGCTCGGCGGCTGCATGCTGGCGCTGCACCTGTCGATCGTGCCGCTGGACATCCTGCACTACCAGACCTCGGGCATGATCGTGATGATGGTGCTGCTCGGCGGCGCCCGCAGCTTCTTCGGCCCGTTCGTCGGCGCGGCCAGCTTCCTGATCCTGGAAGATGTCATCTCGCTGTGGACGCCGCACTGGCAGATTTTCGTCGGCGCGATCTTCGTGCTGTTCGTGCTGTTCCTGCCCAAGGGCATCTGGGGCACGCTGCTTGACGCGCTGCGTGTCGGAAAGGCGCGACCATGAACGGCGAATTGCTCCGCGTCGAGGGCATCGGCAAGCGCTTTGGCGGCTTCGTCGCGCTCGAAGACATCACCGTGTCCTTTGCGGCCGGACAGCTCACCTCGATCATCGGGCCGAACGGCGCCGGCAAGAGCACGTTCTTCAACATCCTCTCGGGTGCGCTGACCCCGAGCTCGGGCAAGCTGCACTTCAGAGGCAGCGAGCTGAATGGCCTGCCGCAGCACCGTTTCGTGCACCGTGGCATCTCCCGCTCCTACCAGATCACCAACATCTTCCCCGATCTCCCCGTGCACGAGAATGTGCGCGTGGCGGCGCAGGCGCTGACGGTCAGCTACGATATCTGGCGCAATCGGGCCAGGCTGACCGAGCTGCATGCGCGTGCCGACGCGGCACTCGACTCGGTCGGACTGCTCGCGAAGCGGAACGAGCTGGCGAAATTCCTCTCGCACGGCCAGCAACGCGCGCTGGAGATCGCGATCGCGCTGGTCTCCGAGCCGGAGCTGCTGCTGCTGGACGAACCGACCGCCGGCATGGGGCCGGAGGAGACCAAGGAGATGGTTGCGCTCCTCGAAAGGCTCGCCGAGAAGCGCACCGTGCTGCTGGTGGAGCACAAGATGAAGATGGTGCTGGGCCTCTCCAAGCGCGTCGTGGTGCTGCACCACGGCCGCCTGCTGGCGGACGGCGCGCCCGACGAGATCAGGAGCAATCCGGAAGTCCGCCGGGTCTATCTCGGACAGAGTGAAGGCTATGGCTGAGACCCCGCTGCTCGAAATCGACGATCTCCACGCCTGGTATGGCACCAGCCATATCCTTCACGGTATCTCGTGGCACGTGAACCCGGGCGAGGTGGTCGCGCTCGTCGGCCGCAACGGCGCCGGTAAGACCACGACCCTGCGGGCGATGATGGGGCTGATGCCGAAGGCGACGGGCCGCGTGCGCTTCGCGGGCCGGGAGCTGCTGCCACTGCGCGCCCACCAGCGCTTCCATCTCGGCCTTGCCTACGTGCCGGAGGAGCGCCGTATCGTCCCCGGCCTCTCCGTGCGGGAGAATCTACGGCTCGGCCTCGTCGCGTCCGGCAGGGAGATCGAGGAGCGTGCCGCGATCGACGAGATCGCGGAAACGTTTCCGCGCCTGAAGGAACGTCTCGATCAGGAGGGCGTGACCCTCTCGGGCGGCGAGCAGCAGATGCTGGCGATCGCCCGGGCGCTGATCGCGGACCCCAAAATGATCCTGCTCGACGAGCCGTCGGAGGGCATCATGCCCGTTCTGGTCGAGGAGATGGGCGTGCTGTTCCGCCGCTTGCGCGACGAGGGCAAGACGCTGCTCCTGGTCGAGCAGAACGTCGAATGGGCCCTGCGGCTGGCCGATCGTGCCGTCATCATCGACCAAGGCGAGGTGGTGCATCAAAGCAGCGCCGCGGCACTGCTGGCCGACAAGGACATCCAGGAACGCTACTGCGCGGTCTGATCGGCCTTTAGGCCACGACCTTGGCCGCCGAACCGTCGAGGCGTCGCCGTTCCGTCTCCAGGTAGTCGCCGATCGCATCGCCGGGCATCGGCTTTGCGAAATAGTACCCCTGGATGTAGTCGCAGCCGAGGCGGCGGAGGCTGTCGAGCTGGGCGCGGGTCTCGACACCCTCGACGACGCAGGCGATCTCCATGTCGTCGCACAGGCCCGCGAGCGACTTGATGATCTTGTGGCTGACCGGGTTTTCGTTGATGTCGGCGACGAAGCTGCGATCGACCTTGATCTTGTCGAGCGGCAGCCGGTGCACGTGGCTCAGCGAGGAATAGCCGGTGCCGAAATCGTCCAGCGAGATGCCGCAGCCCATCGCCTTAAGCGTCGCGATCGACTGCTGCGCGCGCACGAAGTCGAAGGTGACGGCGGTCTCGGTGATCTCGAAATCGATCCGGTGCGGCGGCAGACCGCTTTTCTCGATGATCGAGATCAGGGGCAGGATGCCCTCGGCTGCGCAGACGTCGTGGGCGGACAGGTTGAACGACAGGCGGATGTGATCGGGCCAGGTCCTGGCCGCCGCGAGCGCACGAACCAGCAGCGCCTGCGTCAGCGGCCGGATCAGGCCGATGCGTTCAGCGGCCGGGATGAAGTCGGCCGGCGACACCAGGCCGAGGCGGGAGCTGCGCCAGCGTGCGAGCACCTCGAAGCCGGCGGTGTGCTCGCTCATGGCGTCCACGATCGGCTGGAACACCAGATCCATCTCGGTGCTGAAATCGGCGGTGCGCAGCAGGTTCTCGATCACGCCGCGGCTGCGGATCTCGGCCTCGAGCTCGCTCGAGAAGATCACCGTGCGGCCGCGCAGATGGCGCTTGGCGTGATAGAGCGAATAGTCGGCGCATTCATAGAGCGCTTCGGCGGTCGTTGCCGATTGCGGGAACAGCGCAAAGCCGATCGAGCAGGAGAGTCCCGTATGGGCGGTGTCGAGCTGGTAGGGCAGCTTGACCTGGTCGCCGATGCGTTGGCCGAGCCGGAGCAGATCGGCATCATCGGGGTCGCCGCACACGACAAGGCCGAACTCGTCGCCGCCGAGCCGGGCGAATTCGACCCGTTGCGGGCCAAAGCCCTCGCAGACCTCGCGGATGCGCCGGCCGGCCTCGATCAGGACGCGGTCGCCGACCGAGTGGCCGTAATTGTCGTTGATCGGCTTGAAGCCGTCGAGATCGATGATGCCGACCGCGACGCGAACGTTCCTGCGTTCGGCGTCGGTGAAGGCGCTCGACAGCTCGGCGAAGAAGCGGCGGCGGTTCGGCAGCTCGGTGAGGGAATCGAGATTGGCGAGGCGGAAGTTCTCGTCCGACAGGGCCTGCGTCGCCGCCTGCTGTGCCAGCAGCGACTTGCGGCTGGCGACCAGATCGGCGAAGTCGCGATAATAGATGACCAGCACCGTCACCATCGCGCCCGAGACCAGGAGGTTGTTGACGGCGATCGCCTTCAACGTCGGCTCGCCGGTGGCCCAGAAGAACAGCACATAGGGAACGTCGACGACCAGCGTCACGATCAGCGCCGCCGAGCGCAGATGCATCAGCGAGAAGATGCAGCCGATCACGGTGACGGCCATGTAGAAGGCGACCTGGCTCTTGGCGAAAGGATCGCCGTAAGGGAACAGCGCGAACGACCAGGCGGTGAAGCCGGCGCCGATCGGCAGCGTCATCCAGTTGGTGGCGCGCAGGTTGCGCAGGATGTCGGCGTCGGTGCGTACGAGATGGCGCTGCCGCAGCCACCAGAAGGTACGCAGCGCCGCCAGCACGGTGAGCACGCCCGGCACGATCAGCGTCAGCCAGTCCGGCGCCACGTTCACATAGGTGTAGGCGACGGCGATCGTGTTGCTCATCAGGATGAAGTAGAGCAGCGGGATCTGCTTGGAGAAGGCGTCGAACTGCGCGCGCATCAGGTCCGGGTTGTCGTCCGGCACGCGAAACAGCCGCACCGCGGCGGCGAGATGAGACTTCAAATTGGCGGTCGGCATTGCAATAAGCGCCCCGTATCCCTTCAAAACGGAGGCGATCTTGCATGGCGGGGGTAAAGAGCGCGTTAGACGGGTTCCCTACGAAAAGGCGAGTGCAGGTTGCACGCGGCCGCGGAAATTTCCGGCCGCGTGCATTGGTGAGGTCCCGTTAAGCATAGAGGACGCCAGGAGACCGCGCTGCGGCCCCGTCGGCCCGTTCGTGGTCACGTCCTGCTAACCATGCGCATGCCGCAGCTGTCGCCCGGCGGCGCCGGACGACGAGCGGCTCACCTCTCCGGGCGAGGTGAACGTCTCCGCTACTTCTTCTCCAGCGCCGCAGTCTGCTTGGCGAGTTGCTTGTCGAAATCCTCCGACAGGGTCGCCACGTAGGTTGCGTTCTCGCCCGGTTTGACGAACGGGTTGGGCGAAGCGTCCTTGATCTGCTGCGCGCGCTTGGCCTGCATGCCATAGACTTCCGGATGCGGTCCGAGCAGCACGTCGATCTTCATCGCCTTCACCTTGGCGTAGGTCGCGCGATAGTCATCGACGATGCCGGCATGGGTCGGCTGGCCGACCAGCCGGTTCAGCGCCACCGTGCCGCTGCAGAAGAACAGCACCTCGCGGTCCTGGCTGCCGTCCTTGACGGTCATCTCCCAGCTCGTGCAGCCCGGCGAGTGGCCGGGCGTCGCATGCGCGATCAGCGTGGTGTCGCCGAGCGTGACCTTGTCGCCTTCCTTGACGGTGCGGTCGACCTTCACCGGAGGGAAGGTAAGGTCCTCGTTCTTCTCGTCGCCCGGATAGTAGCCGCCTTCGAGCAGCGGCTTGTCGCGCTCGCCGGCGATGAGCTGCGCGCCGGTCTCCTTCTTGATCTCGGCAAAGCCGCCGGTGTGATCAAGATGCGCGTGGGTGTTGAGGATGATCTTGATGTCGGCGACCTTGAGGCCGAGCTTGGCGATGTTGTCCTTGATCATGCCGGTCGACTGGGGCATCGCCGTGTCCATCAGGATCAGGCCCTGCGAGGTCTTGATGACGTAGACGGCAATGCCGTCGGTGCCGACATAGTAGATGTTGCCGATGAGCTGGAACGGCTCGAACGGCGCCGTCCATTTCTTCATGGCGATCGCCAGGAAATCCTTGATGGTCTGCGCTTGCGCGCCGGTCGAGAGCAGGGCCAGTGCGCACAGCGTGGCCGCGAGCTTTCTCATCGTTTGCCTCCCTTATTGTTCTTCATTTTGATCGGACGCGACTCTCGTACGGCTCGACCGGCGGTCAACCTACGTCGTGGTCGTTGCGGCAGCAACCGCTTCGCGCCGTCAAATAAGCGGTCGCATGCGCGGAATAAGCGCGCCTCTCCGGTTTGAGCATGGCGGGATTGCCGCAACGCGGCCGGTTGACGTTTGACCGCGCGAAAGGAGGCCGCCATACTTTGCGTCAAGACGGGCCGGAAAGACCCGTCAGCACGGGGAGCTGAAATGACAAGTTCATTATCCGTCCTTGCGGGGACGCTGATTGCTTTCGTTTCCGTCTCGGCAAGTTTGGCGCAGCCGGCCTGCGTCACCCAGAACATGGCCGTGCCGCCGGGCGCCAACACCACCGACAAGGCCGCGCCGTTCTTCATCGACACGACGGGTCTCGACTTCAAGACGGCGCCGCCGACGCGCGATCCCCTCAGTGCCAACTACCCGCGCGCGACCGAATTGCCGGACGGAACGCTGCCGCCGCCGGGCGCGGAAGGCAATTTCATCATCGGTCCCACCCACAATCCCGCGCCGGAGACCATCGCGAAGGAGGGCGTGCCGCGCGGAACGACGAAATCCTTCACGCTCACCTCGAAGGAGAGCACGATCTACAATCCCGGCCTGATCCGCGACGACGTCGCCGGCTGCACCAATTCCTCGATCATGACGACCGTGACGGCGCCGGACGACAAGTCGCACATGATCGTCACCACCAGCCATCCCGGAATCTGGTCGCGCACGATCGATGTCTACGTGCCCGCGCAGTATGTACGCGGCAGCGAGGCGCCGTTCATCGTGGTCGGCGACGGTGGCTCCAACGCCTACAAGGATCTCGCCACCACGCTCGACAATCTGATCGCGCAGCGCCGGGTCCCGCCGATGATCGCGATCCAGATCGGCAATGGCGGCCAGGACGCGCAGGGCAGCCAGCGCGGCCGCGAGTATGACGCGGTGTCAGGCGTCTACGCACAATTCGTCGAACGCGAGGTGCTGCCGCTGGTCGAGAAGAACGCCGACGTCAAGCTGACCAGAAACCCCGACGGCCGCGCCACCATGGGGCTGAGCTCGAGCGGCGCTGCCGCCTTCACCATGGCGTGGTTCTATCCCGATCTCTATCACCGCGTGCTGGCGTTCTCGCCGACCATGGTCAACCAGCAATGGCCGCACGATCCGTCGCTGCGCGGCGGCGCCTGGGAGTATCACAGTGCATGGGCGGGGCCGGCCGGTCCCAATCTCATCTGGAAAGCCGGCGTGCTGACGCCTTCCGATCCGCCCGGCGTGCCGCTGATCGTGGCCGCACCGACGAAGCCGATCCGCTTCTGGTACTTCGGGGGCGACCAGGACCTGTTCTATCCGAACCCCACCATTCCCGACGGCATGCACGATTGGACGCTATCGAACGCCCTGATGGCGAAGGTGTTGGCGGAGAAGGGCTACCACTACCAGTTCCTGTTCGTGCGCAACGCCAAGCACGTCGATCGTCCGACGATCGCGCAAACGCTGCCGTCGGCGCTGGAGTGGGTGTGGAAGGGCTATCCGATCCCCTGAACGGGGGGCGCGCCTATCGCCCGATCGTCACGCCCGCCGTCGAGCGCATGGCGTCCCTCAGGCTCCGTGCGTTCATGTCGTCGAGGACCTGTCGCGTCAGCACGGTGGTCTGGCCGGGCGTGTCGAGGATGCTCTCGCCGCGCGAGGATGACAGCCGGTCGGCCCTGGAGGGGGCGGCGGAAACGGTGGCGGGCGCCGTCGCATGCGCGTGGTGCGGCCGCTTGCCGGAAGCTGCAAAAGCGCCTTGCGGGATGCAGAGGGCGGCGATGACGATCAGTCGGAAGGATGTCGCGGGCATGCGATCTCCCATGTCCAGAGCGCTACTCTAGCACATGGAGAGCGTTCGCAGGGAAAAGGATCAGGCGAGGGCGGCCTGGCGTTCCCGCGTGGGTTCACGGGCCCGGTCCGGAGCACGCGGCTCGGCAAGCCGGGTGAAGCTGCGATGGGCTGCCTGCGCGGGGGCCTCGACGATGACGCCCTCGCAGACGATCTGGCCGCCGAGCATCCTGAATTCCAGCTTGTCGTAGCGCGGCATGGTTTCGCCGTCCGCCGGCGGCAGCAGCCCGATGCTGCCCTGGATGTTCAGCGTCGCATCGCCGGTGCCGTGAAGCCGCGGGTTCCACATCCTGATTCCGGTCTCGGCCCAGCGCTGCCGGATCAGTGCGGCGCGATCGGCCGGCTCCGCAGGTCTGGCACGGACCTTCGGTGCACTGCGGACCGCCGGTGCAGGAGATGCAGTGACCGGTTCTGGCGCGATCTCCGTGACGATGGTGGGCGAGGTCTCAGCGACGACCGCCTCAACGACCGGCTCAGGTTCGTTTGCGGGAGCCGGCTCGATCTCGATGGTGGCGCTGGCAGACGGCGCCTTGTCGATATCGCCGGCGGCGACATCCTCGTCCGAGACGTCATTGGCGGCCAGCGCGACGCAGGCCTCCTCGATGGCGACCGGCTCCGCATCCTCGGGGATGCCGGGAGAGTGAGCATCGCCGCCGGTCAGATCGATGACGTCAACCGGCGTGATCGCGACATCGGCGGACGAGACGGTTGTCTCTTCAGCAACGACAGGTTCGGCCTCACTCGGGAACCCGGCAATCGGATCGCTGGAGATGATGACGGGCGCGATGTCGACGGGTTCGCTTTCGACGTCGATCGATGCGACCGTGGCCTGCTCGGTGTTGCTGGCCTCGACCTCGGCCGAAACTTCCGCATCGTTGTCGATGATGAGTTCGGGGATGACCGTTGGCTCGGCCACGATATCGATGGGCGAGACTGCAGCTTCCTCTACGACAACCGGCTCGACCTCTGTCGCCGTCTCCGCGGGCGCTTCGTCAGCGACGCAGAGTTCAATTGGCGCTGCCGACAGGACCTCTGCGACGGCGGGGATCGCGGCATCGTTCGCGGCGACCGCCTCGCTCGCCGGCGGCTCGGCCTCGACGCTGACGTCGGAAGATGCGGTCTCTGCGGCGGCGGGCGCTTCGTCCGCGACGCAGACTTCGACTGGCGCTGCCGACAGGACCTCTGCGACGGCGGGAATCGCGGCGTCGTTCGCTGCGACCGCTTCCTCGCTCGCTGGCGGCTCGGCCTCGACGCTGACATCGGAAGATGCGGTCTCTGCGACGATGGCGGGCGGATCGTCTGCCGCGATCGGCACAGCAGCGACACTGCCGCCGTGCGGCACGGGCCGAAGCCGGGAAAACGCCCATTTCACCGCAGGAATGCGGCTCAGCAACGATATCAGTCTCGAAAGCACAGGGAGTTGTCCAAGAGATACTCGGCGTGAGGCAATCGCTGATTCGCCAGCAATATGAAAAACTGCCCCGTCCGTCACATCGATGTCAATGTAGGCGGGACCAATTGCAGAACATCCGCACGCCCTCGCGCGGGTAGGCCTGATCTGGATTCGAATCTGCGGCAGCGATGTAATTCTGCCGTTCGATCTTGTCTTTCTGCGGGAGGGGAGAGCTGTTCCCCTCCCAAAGTTCGCGCGGTTACTTGCCGGAGCCTGCGCTGCCGCCGGCCTGGCTGCCCATGTTGTTGGTGTTGCTGCCGCCGGCTGAAGGTGTCTGCGTGCCCTTGCTGTCGGCGGCCTCGTTCTGCATGTTCGACGACTTGCCGGTGGTCATTCCCTTGGTGGCGGGACCTCGCGAGGATTGACCGACATCGCCTTGACCCGATGCGCCCGGCGCGGGTTGTGTCTGCGCGAAGGCGCTGCCGGTTGCCAGCGCCATGATGCACGCCGATGTCAAAATGATCTTCTTCATCGCGTTTCTCCTGTTGCGTTCCGGAACAACCTCTGCGTGGAAAAGGCGTTCCTAACTCGGCGTGCAGCCCAGCTTGGCGCGCGTCATATCAACGCCCGTTGCGTCGCAAGTCGGGGTTCCCTGCGCTTCCCTTCGAGGGTACTTTGGAACTCCACGGCACCTGGGAAGGACGATGCATGAATAGGATAGTCGCCATCGGAGCAGCTCTGCTCTGGTCCACCATCGCGTTCGCGCAGGATCGCACCATCACGGTGGCCTCGACGACGTCGACCGAACAGTCGGGTTTGTTCGGCCATCTGCTGCCGCTGTTCACGAAGGCCGAGGGCATCAACGTCAAGGTCGTTGCCGTCGGCACCGGCCAGGCGCTCGACATCGGGCGCCGCGGGGATGCCGACGTGGTGTTCGTCCATGACAGGCCCGCCGAAGACAAGTTCATGTCCGAAGGGGAGGGCGTGAAGCGTTTTGACGTGATGTACAACGACTTCATCATCGTCGGCCCGAAAAGCGATCCGGCGCAGATTTCCGGCAGCAAGGACGTGACCGATGCGCTGCGCAGGATCGCCGCGGCAAAAGCCCCGTTCATCTCGCGCGGCGACAAGTCCGGCACGCACGCAGCCGAACTGAGATTGTGGAAAGAGGCGGGCGTCGACCTCGGTGCCGGCAAGGACAGCTGGTATCGCGAGATCGGCCAGGGTATGGGGCCGGCCTTGAATATGGCCTCGTCGTCGAATGCCTATGTGCTGTCGGATCGCGGCACCTGGCTGTCGTTCAAGAATCGCGGCGAGCTCGCCATCCTCACCGAAGGCGACAAGCGGCTCTTCAACCAATACGGCGTCATGCTGGTCAATCCGGCGAAGCATTCGAATGTGAAGGCTAAGGACGGGCAGGCCTTCATCGACTGGCTGGTGTCACCGAAAGGGCAGCAGGCGATCGCCGGCTACAAGGTCGGCGGCGAGCAGCTATTTTTCCCCAATGCGGCCAACTAGCAGGAAGGCCACGGTCGATACCGCGACGCTGAGTGCGAGCAGGATCAGTCCGAGGCCGAGGGCCAGCGGCAGGTCGCCCTTGCTGGTTTCCAGCGCGATCGCAGTCGTCATGGTGCGCGTGAAGCCGCGGATGTTGCCGCCGACGACGATGATGGCGCCGACCTCCGCGATGGCGCGCCCGAACGCCGCGAGGAAGGCCGTCAGCAGCGAGGTGCGTCCCAGTGCGAGCAGGAGCGCCATGCTGCGGAAGGTTGACAGCCCGTCGATCCGCGCTAGATCGCCATACTCCGCCCAGAGCAGGCTCGCCGGCCGGTGCACCAGCGCCACCACGATCGGGGTGGCGAGCAGCGTCTGCGCGATCACCATCGCGGTGGGCGTGAACAATAGTCCAGCCGGTCCCAGCGGGCCGGATCGCGACAGCAGCAGATAGAGCGCGAGCCCGACCACGACCGGCGGCAGGCCGAGCAGCGCATTGGTCAGCACGATGATGACCTGCCGCCCGCGGAAGCGGGCGATTGCGAGGAAGGCGCCAAACGGCGCGCCGATCAGCAGCGCAACGATGCTGGCGGTCAGGCTGACGCGAACCGACAAGGCCACGATGCCGAGCAGCTCGGCATCGGCCTCGCCGATCAGCGTTAAGGCGGCGGCAAAGGATTGCGCGAAGTCGTTCATCCGCGCCTGAACTTCGGGGTTCGGCAGCGCGCCTGCGGGGTATCGATGTCGAGGTTGCGCAAGTGCGTCACGGGCGGGTCCCTGCGGTTCGTGGTCTGGAGCAAAGCTGCGGGCCGCAGCCCGCGATCGAAGCCGCTCACAGAATACCCGGCAGGAGCGTTTTGAAAACCCGGTTCATCCGGCGAGGAATGCCGCAGCCGTCCCGGCGTTAGGACGCGCGCAGCCCCGCGTTTGGCCGCGCCGGAGCGCCGCCCCAAAGCCAGCTCGCAAGCGGGACGGCAAGTAGCGCGCCGGCGAGCTGCGCGGCGATGAAGGCCGGCACGCCCTGCGGGGCGATGCCCGCAAAGGTGTCGGACAGGGACCTTGCGATGGTGACCGCCGGATTGGCGAAGGAGGTCGAGGCCGTGAACCAGTATGCCGAGGTGATGTACAGGCCGACCGCGTAAGGCACGGCGGCTGGTGTTCGCGACGCGACGCCGAAGATCGTCAGCAGCAGGCCAAAGGTCGCTGCGGCTTCGGCGAGCCATTGCCCGGCTCCGCTGCGCTGCGTCAGGGAGAGCTGGAGCAGCGGAAGCTCGAACATCAGATGTGCGATCCACACGCCGACGATCGCGCCTGAAATCTGTGCCGCGACATAGATCGCCGCGTCCCTCCAGGCGGTCTCGCCACGCATGGCAAATGCCAGCGTCACCGCCGGATTGAAATGGGCGCCCGACACGGGAGCGAAGGTGAGGATCAGCGTGACCAGGATTGCGCCGGTGGCGATCGTGTTGCACAGGAGTGCCAGCGCGACGTTTCCACCCGAAAGCTTCTGCGCCATGATCCCCGAGCCGACCACCGCGGCGAGCAGGAACGTCGTCCCGAGCCATTCGGCGAAGGCGCGGCGCGCAAGCCCCGGCATCAGGCGCCGCGCTCCAGCCGAACCCGCTCGCCGTCTTCCTTGACGAACTCGCCCTGCTGCGCCGGCAGCAGGTCCAGCACCAGCTCGGAGGGCCGGCAGAGTCTTGCGCCTTGCGGCGTGACCACGATCGGCCTGTTGATGAGGATCGGGTGCGCCATCATCGCGTCGAGAAGCTGGTCGTCGGTCAGGGCGGGGTCGCCGAGCCCGAGCTCGGCATAGGGCGTGCCCTTTTCGCGGAGCAGCTCGCGCACGGAAAGTCCCATGCGCAAGGCGAGCTGCTGCAACATCGCCCGCGACGGCGGTGTCTTCAGATATTCGATCACGTGCGGCTCGATGCCGGCGTGGCGGATCATCGCGAGCGTGTTGCGCGAGGTACCGCAAGCGGGGTTGTGGTAGATGATGGCGTCCATGGCCTGACCTTCAGCAACAGGCCGACGACGGCTTCGGCGCTGCCTGAGGCGAGCAGCAGGCCGACTGCTGCGCGGCCGGCTTGGCATTCGCAACCCGCGCGCCGTTCTCGCCGGTACCGGAGAGATCCTCGACGGACATGTGGACGTGCAGGCGCTTCATGCTCTGTCCTTTCAGGCTGGCACTCGACTGCGCTTTCGCGCGGGCTTGCAGGCGGGAGCCGGCGCGCAAGCCGTTCCGCCGCAGCAGTTCTCGGTCAGGAAGCCGACGAGCGCGTTCATGGTTTCGAACCGCGCCGCATAGATCATCGAGCGCCCCTCGCGCCGCACGGTGGCAAGGCCCGCCATCCGCAGCCGGTCGAAGTGGAAGGTCAGCGTGTTGGGCGCGAGATCCAGTGCCTCGGCGATCGCGCCCGCCGCCATGCCGTCGGGACCGGCCTGCACCAGCAGGCGGAACACGTCGAGGCGGTTGTCCTGGGCAAGCGCGGCGAGCGCCGCGACAGCGTCCATCTTTTCCATATTTCAACGATTATTGAAATGACGACGCGCTGTCAATCGGGATCGAGCTTTCAGTTCTCGATCGCGGTGGCTGCCCGGTCGCGGACAGCCTCAGCGTTTGGCGCTCGCCGACACCGAAACAGTCGGGGCGTCGAGGCTCTCCTGCCAGTAGCGTTCGATCAGGCCGATCAAGGTCGAGGGAAGGGGAACGTAGTTGAGCGTTGCGGCCTGGGTCTTGCCGTTCTCCAGCGACCAGCGGACGAAGTCGATGGTGGCTGCCGATCGTTCGCGCGATTTCGGCGCCTTCGGCATCAGCACGAAAGTGGTTGCCGTGATCGGGTAGGCGTCTTCGCCGGGTGCGTTGGTAAGCACGAGATGGAAGTCCTTCGCCGCCTTCCAGTCCGCGCTCGCGGCTGCCGCATGGAACGAGGCCGCATCGGGGACGACGAAATTGCCGGCGCTGTTCTGCACCATGCCGAACGAGATTCGATCCAGCCGTTGCAGCGCATAGGTGTATTCGAGATAGCCGATCGCGCCGGGCACGAGAGCGACCAGCGAGGCGACGCCGTCATTGCCCCGGCCGCCGAGGCCAAGCGGCCATTCGACCGAGGTGCCTTCGCCGACACTCGCCTTCCATTGCGGACTGACCTTCGAGAGATAGTTCGACCAGTTGAACGTGGTCCCGGATCCGTCGATGCGATAGACCACCGTGATCGCAGTATTCGGCAGCCTGATGTCTGGATTGATCGCGCGGATGGCCGGATCGTTCCAGGATTTGAGCTTGCCGAGATAGATGTCCGCGAGCATCTGGCCGGTGAAGCGGATCTGGCCGGGCTTGACGCCGTCGATGTTGACGACAGGCACGACGCCGCCGATCACGATCGGGAATTGCATCAGGCCGAGGCGGTCCAGCTCCTCGGGTGCGAGCGGCATGTCGCTGGTGCCGAAATCGATGCTGTCCTTCTTGACCAGTGCGAGACCGCTGCTGGAGCCGACGGCCTGATAGCTGACGCTATCGCCGGTTGTCGCCTTGTACGCGTCGATCCATTTCGCCATCACCGGCGCAACGAAGGTCGAGCCGGCACCTCTGGTCTCGGCGGCGAAGCTTTGGGTGGCGAGAAGCAGCGCGGCGATGATGATCGGCAGCTTGATGTGCTTGTTCATGTGCACGAGGCTAACAGGCCCGGCACGCGGCCGGTGTGGCCTATGTCACAAAAACGTCGCCAGGCATTTGTGGGCGGCAACGCTCAGCGGCTCTGCCCGCGCGGCTGATTGGCATAGCGCGGATTGATACCGCAATGAGCCCGTGTGCCCGAGGCGGATGCCCGGCACTGGTCGCGTGTCGAGAAGGCGCAATTGCCGGGATAGCCCCATCGATCGCCCTGCAGGCAATAGCGGGCGGCGTGGGCGCCGGAGCTCGCTCCGACGGTGCACAGGATGAAGAGGATGGCGCCGATCATGCGGTGGGACATGAAGCCTCCCAGTCGATTTGATTCAACTTGCTGGATTGTACCGGATCTCGAAATCCGGCATGGCTCGCCGCGCAATGTTCGCGCGGCTTTGCATCCTATGATTGATCCAGATCAAGGAGATCACGGGCGCACGTGATCGCGGGAATCAGATCAACCCGCGCAGCTCCTCGATCAGTCGGCTGCACTGCGCGTCGGTTCCCACCGTGATGCGCAGGAAGTCCTCGATGCGCGGCTTCCTGAAATGCCGGACCAGAACGCCGCGCTGGCGAAGGGCGCCGGCGAGGTCGGTTTCACTCCGGCTGCGATGCCGCGCGAACACGAAGTTGGCGAGTGACGGCAACACCTCGAAACCGAGCTGTTCGAGATCCCGCGTCAGCACGTCGCGGCTCTTGGTGATGCGGTCGCGGGTTTCGATGAACCACGCTTCGTCCTCGATGGCGGCCACCGCACCGGCGATGGCGAGGCAATCGAGGGGATAGGAGTTGAAGCTGTCCTTGACCCGCTCCAGCGCCTCGATCAGCGGCCGCTGGCCGATGGCAAAGCCGACCCGCAAGCCCGCGAGCGAGCGCGACTTCGAGAAGGTCTGGACGACGAGCAGGTTGTCGTGCTGCGCGACGAGCGGCACGGCGCTCTCGGCGCCGAAATCGACATAGGCTTCGTCCACCACCACCAGCCGGTCCGGGTTCTCCGCGAGCAGTGCGGCGATCGCCGCGCGCGGAAGGGCGATGCCGGTCGGCGCATTGGGATTGCAGAGCAGGATCGCGCTCGATGGCCGCCTGTAGTCGGCGGTCTCGATCCTCATCGCGGCATCGAGCGGCACTTCTACGTGCGCTATGCCATAGAGACCGCAATAGACCGGGTAGAAGCTGTAGGTGACATCGGGAAACAGAAGCGGCGCGTCGTGTTTCAGAAGCGCCTGGAAGGTGTGGGCCAGAACCTCGTCCGATCCGTTGCCGACGAACACCTGCTCGGGCGCAACGCCGCTATAGGCCGCGATCGCCTCGCGCAGGCGCGTGGCGTGCGGGTCGGGATAGAGGCGCAACCGCTCCGCGGCCGCTGCGATCGCCGTCAGCACGCGCGGCGAGGGGCCGTAGGGGTTCTCGTTGGTGTTGAGCTTGACGATGCCGTCCTGCTTCGGCTGCTCGCCCGGCACATAGGGCGAAAGCGTGTGGACGACGGGACTCCAGAAACGGCTCATGATCTCCAATCCGAACTTGGCCCGGCACAGTAGGGGATGCGGGGTCTCGGCGGAAGTGCGTCTGCCTTAGGCGTCTCCGGCAGGTCCGCATGGACCTCATGGCACGTTCCCCGAACCGTGGCCTTCATGCTAGCCTCATCGTGCAAACGCAAGAGCTGAAAACAGCAACGAAGGCCGGCGCGGCCCAAATTCATCAGTGGCCAGCGCAGAAGAGCCGCAAAGAGAGGAACACATGCCGGGTGCCGCCCTTGTCACCGCTCCCTCCATTCCGACCGCGCCCGTGACGCCGGCCGTTCTCGACGGCCTGCGCGCCATCGTGGGCGACAAGGGTCTCCTGCTGGAGGAGCACGACAAGCGGCCGTTCGTGAGCGATTGGCGCGGCGAGCTGCTGGGCCAGGCCGCGGCGGTCGTGCGTCCGGCCAGCACCGCGGAAGTCTCCGCTGTCGTCAAGCTGTGCCACGACAACGGCATTGCCATCGTTCCGCAGGGCGGCAACACCGGCCTGATGGGCGGTGCCACGCCCTGGCCCAAGCACCGCGGCATCCTGCTCTCGCTCGGCCGCATGAACCATGTGCTGCATGTCGATCCCGTCGGCTACACCATGACGGTCGAGGCGGGCTGCATTCTCCAGACGCTTCAGGACACGGCGGCGCGCCACGACCGCTTCTTTCCGCTTAGCCTCGGTGCGCAGGGCTCGTGCATGATCGGCGGCAATCTCTCCACCAACGCCGGCGGCGTGCAGGTGCTGCGCTATGGCAATGCGCGCAATCTGGTCTTGGGTCTCGAGGTCGTTCTGGCCAACGGCGATGTCTGGGACGGGCTGCGCGCGCTCAAGAAGGACAACACCGGCTACGATCTCAAGCACCTGTTCATGGGCGCGGAGGGCACGCTCGGCATCATCACCAAGGCGGTGCTGAAGCTGTGGCCGGCGCCGAAGGACGTCTGCACGGCATGGCTCGCGATCCGCGATCCCAGCGCGGCAATCGAGCTTCTGTCGGAGGCGCATGCGGCCTCCGACGACAATGTCAGCTCCTGCGAGCTGATGAGCCGCGCCTGCACCGACATGGTGCTGCGTCATATTCCCGGCACCCAGGATCCGCTCAAGGCGGACACCGAATGGTATCTCCTGCTCGAATGGTCGTCGGCCCGCCCGCGACAGGACGGCGGCGCCGGCATGTCGGACAGGATGGAGCAATTCCTGGCCGATCAGCTCGAGGCGGGCCGGGTGCTGGATGCGGTGATCGCGCAGACCGAAGCGCAATCGCGCAACATGTGGCGCATTCGCGAGAGCGTCGCCGAGGCCTCCCGCGCCGAGGGGCCGGGCATCAGCTACGACGTGTCGGTCGCGATCTCCCGGATTCCGGAATTCATCGGCAAGGGCCTGAAGGCCGCGCTCGACATCCTGCCGACGATCCGGCCCTATCCGCTCGGCCACATCGGCGACGGCAATGTGCACTTCTCCTTCATGGGTCCGAAGGGCATGGATCGCGAAACGCTCGGCCAGTATTCCCCGGCGATCACGCGCGCGGTCAACGATCTCATCACGTCCATGGGCGGCTCGATCTCGGCCGAGCACGGCATCGGCATCGAGAAGCTCGACGAGCTCCAGCACTACCGCTCCAGGACCGAGCTCGACGTGATGCGCTCGATCAAGCGGGCGCTGGACCCCAAGAACATCATGAACCCGGGCAAGGTGCTCCGTCTCGACTGACCGGGGACCCGGCGCCGACCGGCCAGCCGTCCTCCGGCGCCGCCGGAGGCGGTATCCCCTGCAAACCCGGCAAAACGGGCCGCTGGAGCGCCAGATCACGCCCTTTCGCCGCGGACGGGCGGCTTTATTCCCGCCATGGATGCTTTATGGAAGGGGCAGGATCAGGTCGCAGGCGCCCCTTGGCGGTGCTAGACCCTGATGCAGGAACAATGGGGCCGGGGCCGCTGGCCGGTCGGCCCGCAAGGATGAAGGATATGAGGCAATGATCCAGACCGTTGGCATCATCGGGGCAGGGACCATGGGGAACGGCATCGCGCAGATCTGCGCGGCGGCCGGGCTCTCGGTCGTGATGGTCGACATCTCCGATGCGGCGGTGAACCGCGGCCTGGCGACCGTTGGCGGCAGCCTCGAGCGCCTGGTCAAGAAGGAGAAGATGTCGGCCGCCGACCGCGATGCGACGCTCAAGCGCATCACCGCGACGACGGACCGCGCGAAGCTGTCGGATTGTGATCTCGTCATCGAGGCCGCCACCGAGAACGAGGAGCTCAAGGTCAAGATCCTCAAGGATCTTTGCGCCACTCTGTCGCCGCGCACGCTGCTGGCGACCAACACCTCGTCGATCTCGATCACCAAGCTCGCCGCGGCGACCGACCGTCCCGACCGCTTCATCGGCATGCACTTCTTCAACCCGGTTCCGGTGATGGCGCTGCTGGAGCTCATCCGCGGCCTGCAGACCTCCGACGACACCCACGCCAAGGCGCTCGATTTCGCCAAGCGCGTCGGCAAGGTGGCGATCACGGCCAAGAACAGCCCGGGCTTCGCCGTCAACCGCATCCTTTGCCCGATGATCAACGAGGCGATCTTCGCGCTTCAGGAAGGGATCGCGACGGCGGAAGAGATCGATGCCGGCATGAAGCTCGGCTGCAACCACCCGATCGGACCGCTGGCGCTTGCCGATCTCGTCGGCCTCGACACCATGCTTTCGGTCATGGAGGTCTTTTACAAGGGCTTCAACGATCCCAAATATCGGCCAGCGCCGCTGCTGAAGGAGATGGTCGATGCCGGCCATCTCGGCCGCAAGACCGGGCAGGGCTTTTACACTTACGGCACCTGACCTGGGTGTCGCTACAAACACGGTGCCGTAGGATGGGCAAAGCGAAGCGTGCCCACCTCCCGTTGCCGCATTGGACTGATGGTGGGCACGGCGCAAGTGCGCCTTTGCTACCCTGCGTTACTGATCAAGGTGCAAGCGGGCGGGCTCGAAATGCCCGCCGCTCCATCCCGCAATTTGCGCTGTGACAAAGACGCCGCGCGCAATTGGCCCGACAATGTCGAACGGGCGGCCCCGCGGGAACAAGGAACGGATAATAAAGGACATGTCGGATCGATTGAAGGCCGAGCGCGAAGCTGCGGCCGCACGGCGGAACCTGTTGACCCAGGATGCGATCGAGCGCACCGGGATCACCGACGAAATGATCGGGGAACTCGTCACTCGCTTCTACGGGCGCGTGCGCGAGGACGCACTGCTGGGGCCGGTGTTCGCGATCGTGCAGAACTGGGACGAGCATCTCGCCAAGCTCAGGGATTTCTGGTCGTCGGTCGTACTGATGAGCGGCCGCTATCATGGCTCGCCGATGCGGGCGCATATGCCGCTGAGTCTGGTCGGCGATCATTTCGATCGTTGGCTCGATCTGTTCGAACAGACCGCGCGCGAAGTCTGCCCGCCACCGGCGGCCGCGCTCTTCATCGACAAGGCAAGGCGCATCGCCGACAGTTTTGAAATGGCGTCGGCAACTGTCGCGGGCCGCATCGCGTCCCCGCGTCACGTGCTGAGGTCGTGAATACAAAATGCCTGCCTGAGAAACGTGCAGCTCGCATCGCGATAGCGCGTTGCACCAATTCCAACATCATCGGTCTGATCTGCAAAATCATCATGCCGCTCGCGCGACGCGACGTAGAATTTGCGAAAACGCGCTCGAATGCGTTCAGTCTTGCTCAATCACCGCGAGCAAAGCCATATTGATGCACTGCGGCGCCAATTCTTCGCCTTGTTTTCGGCAGAGTTCCAGCGCCTGCTAGCGGGCATGGCGCGCGCATCGTTCAACACCACATCTTCATCCTCCGAGAGTTCTGCGGAACCTGCTGTCGACGCGGGCATGGAGCAGTCGCGGCGAACGCTGCTGCTCGGCGCACTCGCCACCACTGCATGCCTCGGCTGTTCGACGCAATCGCGCGCGGGCGAGGATGCGCCCGGCTCCGACGAACGGCCGCAGAAGGGCGACGTGCTGGTCTTTTCCGAAGGCGATCAGGAAGGAAAGCCGATCACGGTAGCCGACCTGCCAGCCGGCGGTCCGCCGGTGCATGCCTGGCCGAAGGACCCCAAGACATCAGTGGTGCGCAGTGGCTCGCGGCTCAACGAAATCCTGATCATCCGCCTCGATCCCGCCGACCTCGACGAGAAGACCCGCGAGCGCGCCGTCGACGGCATTCTCGCATATTCGGCGATCTGCACGCATGCCGGCTGTCCCGTCACCGCCTGGGTGAAGAGCGATGTCGGCGACAAGGATGTGTTCAAGTGCATGTGCCACAACTCCGAATACGATCCTCGCGCGGGCGCGCAGGTCGTGTTCGGGCCGGCGCCGCGGCGCCTCGCGGCGCTGCCGCTCGCGATCGCTGACGGCTCGCTGAGCGTCGCCGGCAGCTTCATCGGAAAGGTAGGTGGCGTGCAGCCGGGATGATGGACGGTGCGGGGTATGCCCGCGTCACGAGAGGCCGCATCCGCCGAGGGGCGGACGACGGGACGAACGACAAGAATTCAACACAAGAATTCAAAACGGATGAAAAAGGGGAACGTCCATGAACACCTCGATGACCAGGAAGCAATGGTACCTGTCCGGCTTTGTCGCCTTCACCTGTCTTGCCGCGACCGCCGCGATGGCCGGACCGATCGAGAATTATTCACCGGTGACTGCGCAGCGGCGGGAAAATCCGGAACCCGCCAACTGGATGCTCTACCGGCGCACTTATGACGGGCAGGGCTATAGCCCGCTCGACCAGATCAACACCTCGAACGTGAAGAACCTCACGCCGGTCTGGACCTTTGCCACCGGTGTCGTCGAAGGCCACGAGGCGCCGCCCATCATCAACAACGGCGTGATGTTCGTGGCGACCCCGATGGGGCAGGTGATCGCGCTGAACGCGAAGACCGGCGACGAATATTGGCGCTACAAGCGGCAGCTCCCTGACGATCTGTTCCAGCTGCATCCGACCAGCCGCGGCGTCGGCCTCTGGGAAGACAAGCTCTATCTCGCCACCACCGACGACCATGTCGTCGCGCTCGATGCCAAGACCGGCAAGGTGGTGTGGGACACCAAGGTGCAGGACTACAAGAAGGGGCAGTACATGACCCTGATGCCGCTCGTCGTCGACGGCAAGGTCATCGTCGGAGGCTCCGGCGGCGAGTTCGGCGTGCGCGGCTATGTTGCCGCCTTCGACGCCAAGGACGGCAAGGAGCTGTGGCGCACCTACACGATTCCCGGCGAGGGCGAACCCGGTCACGACACCTGGCAGGGCGACGACTGGAAGAACGGCGGCGGCTCGGCCTGGATGACCGGCAATTACGACAAGGACACCAAGACGGTCTATTGGGGCGTCGGCAACGCCGCGCCCTGGCCCGGCGAGATGCATCCCGGCGACAATCTCTACACCTCGTCGGTGCTCGCGCTCGATCCGAACAACGGCAAGATCAAGACCTATCACCAGTACCATCAGAACGATTCATGGGACTGGGACGAGGTCGAGGCGCCGATCCTGATCGACCTGCAGCGCGACGGCCGCAACATCAAGAGCCTGGTCCATCCCGGCCGTGACGCAATCTTCTGGGTGCTCGAGCGCACGCCGACCAAGATCAACTACGTCGCCGGCTGGCCGTTCGTCTCCACCGATGTCTGGAAGGGCATCGATGCGGAGACCGGCAAGCCGATCGTCGATCCCGCGCACAAGCCCGTGGTCGGCAAGCGCGTCGAGTTCTGCCCGTCGCTGTGGGGCGGCAAGGACTGGCCGTCGGCGGCCTATAGTGAACGGACCAAACTCGTCTACGTGCCCGCCAACGAAAATTTCTGCGGCGGCTTCACCGGAGAGAAGATCCCGCTCAAGCCCGGCGAGCTCTGGCTCGGCACCAAGCCCGAGGATATCGGCCTCAAGGCCAAGCCCGGCGCCGATCATTTCGGCGAGCTCCAGGCCTGGGATCCCGCGACGGGCAAGAAGGTGTGGCAGCACAACTTCCCGAAGTCGCAGCTGTTCGGCTCGGTGACGGCGACCGCAGGCGATCTCGTCTTCGCCGGCGGCACCAATGACCGCAACTTCCGCGCCTTCAACGCCAAGACCGGCGAACTGTTGTGGGAGCAGAAGACCAACTCCGGCATCATGGGCATGCCGGTGTCCTACGAGATCGACGGCACGCAGTATATCGCGATCCAGTCGGGCTGGGGCGTGGACGCGCAGCGCATCCAGGATGCGCTCGCGACCAACAATATCGGCATCGAGTCCAACGTGCCACAAGGCGGCGTGATCTGGGTGTTCGCGCTGAAGAAGTAAGCTCCGCGGCGGATCGACGAAGGCGGAGCAGCAGGGGGGTGGCGAATGCGGCGGACGGCAACGTCCGCCGCATTTTGCGTGGGCGGTGGGATCTCTGCCGTTGCTGCGCATTCGTCATGCCCGGGCTTGTCCCGGGCATCAACGTTCTCGGTGCTGCAGCCAAGGTCGTGGATGGCCGGGATAAGCCCGGCCATGACGGAGAGAGTAGGTCACTCCGCGAAAGCCGCTACTTCCCCTGCCTGTCCACCTTGTCCTTTTCCTTCTGGTTCATCTCCTGAACCTTGGGGTCGGTGCTGGTCTGCCCCGTGGTCTGGCTGGTCGAAGGCGGCGGCGCGCTGGCGTTGGGCAGCGAGTTCTGCTCCGGCGCGGTGGGGCGTGTCGCGGTGGTCGGGGGCGTCGTGTTGCCCTGGGCGTAGACGCTCACGGCGGTCAACGAAAAGGCGCCCGACAGCACGGAGACTGCGAGCGCCCTTGAGATGTTGGTCATCGATCTGCTCCTGTCAGATCGATGGAAACGGCGCGAAGCCGTCTCGGTTCCGTTCCCTTACGCTTCCAATTGCTTGCCGAGCGGAAGGTTTCGGATGCGTTTGCCGGTCGCCGCGAAGATCGCATTCATCAGCGCAGGCGCGAACGGTGGAACGCCGGGTTCGCCGACGCCGCTCGGCGGCGTGTCGGGTCCGGGCGGCACGATGTAGACGTTGGTCACCGTGGGCGACTCGTCCATCCTGATGACCTGGAAGTCGTCAAAGTTCTTCTGCTCCACCTTGCCGTCCTTGAAGGAAATCTCGCCGTATTTGGCGACGCTCAGTCCCATGATCGCCGCGCCTTCCATCTGCGAGGCGATGCGCTCGGGGTTGACATAGGTGCCGCAGTCGATCGCGGTGTCGACCCGCGGCACCGTCAGCTTGCCCTTGTCGTCGACGGCCACCTCGACGATGGTCGCGATGTAGCTGACGAAGCTGCGGTGCACGGCGATGCCGAGGCCGTGGCCCTTGGCCACCTGGCGGCCCCATTCACCCTTCTCGGCGACCAGCTCGACCACCTTGCGCAGGCGCGCGGTGTCGATCGGATAGCTGTCGTAGGGCTCGCCGTAGTTCCACAGATCCTTCACGGCCGGCTTGACGATGCGCGGGCTGCCGATCAGCGCGAGGAGCGTCTCCTTCTGGTCGCGCCCGGTCGCAGCCGCGATCTCGCCAACCATCGACTGCACCGCGAAGGCACGCGGGATGTTCGAGACCGAGCGGAACCAGCCGATACGGGTGAACGCCGCGGCTTCCGGATTCTCGCAGGAGATGTTGGCGATCTCGAACGGCATGTCGACGAGGCCCATGCCGAGCTCGAAGGGAGCGGCATGGTTGGCGCCTGCGGCGAAGGTCGAGGCGATGGTCGGCGCCACGCTGCGGTGGCGCCAGGCGATCACCTTGCCGCTCTTGTCGAGCCCAGCCTCGATGCGCTCGACCGAGACCGTGTGCAGGAAGTCGTGGCGGACGTCGTCCTCACGCGTCCATTGCACCTTCACGGGTGCGCCCAGCTCCTTCGAGAGCAGTGCAGCCTCGAGCGCGAAGTCGCATTTCGATTTGCGGCCGAAGCCGCCGCCGAGCAGCGTGACGTTGACGGTGACGTTGCCCTCGGGGATGCCGAGCGTCTTGGCGACGTCCTCGCGGGTGCCGCCGGGGCTCTGCACCGGGGCCCAGATCTCCGCCTTGTCGCCCTTGACGTCGGCAACCGCCACCGGCGGCTCCATGCTGACATGGGCGAGATGGGGCAGGTAGTATTCGCCGACGATGACCTTGTCGGCGGTCTTCAACGCAGCGTCGGCGTCGCCCTCCTGGCGCACGACGAGGCCCGGCTTGCGCGCGGCCTCCTGGAGCTCCTTGCGGTAGGCGACAGAGTCGTATTTGCCGTTGGCGCCGTCGTCCCAGGTCAGCTTCAGCGCGTCGCGGCCCTTGATCGCAGCGCCGGTGTTGCGGGCGATCACGGCAACGCCGCCGAGCGGCTGGAACTTCGACGGCCACGGCCAGCCGCGCACCTGCATCACCTTCTCGACGCCGGGCACCTTCAGCGCGGCCTCCGGCTCGAACTTGACCAGCTTGCCGCCGGTCACCGGCGGCCGCGCGATCACGGCGTACTTCATGCCGGGCAGGCGAACGTCGGCGCCGTACTGCGCCTTGCCGGTGGTGATGTCGTGCAGGTCGACGATGCTGACCTGGCCCTTGCCGAGATAGCGGAAGTCCTTGGGGTCCTTCAGCTTGAGGCCTTCGATGCTGGGTACCGATTCCTTGGCGGCGTCCGCGGCGAGCTCGCCGAAGCCGAGCTTGCGTCCGCTGCCGCTGTGGACGACCGCGTGATTGACGGCCTTGACCTCGGTCGCCGGCACCTTCCAGCGCTTGGCCGCGGCCTGCTCCAGCATGGTGCGCGCGGAGGCGCCGATCTGGCGCATCGGGATCAGATAGTGCCGCGTGCTGCGCGAACCATCGGTGTCCTGGTTGCCGAACTTGACCTCGTCGCCATGGGCCTGCTGCACCTTCACCTTGGACCAGTCGGCCTCCATTTCCTCCGCCACGATCAGCGGCAGGCTGGTGCGCACGCCGGTGCCCATCTCGGAACGATGGGCGAGGATGGTGACGGTGCCGTCGGCGGCGACCGCAACGAACACGCGCGGATCCACCACGATGCCGTGCGGCATCTTGCCGGCGCCGGTCTCATAGGCGAAAGCCTGACGCGTCATCACGGGCGCGGCGAGCACGAAGCCGCCGGTGATGCCGAGCCCCTTCAGGATGCTGCGGCGGGAGACCTTCTCGACCTTGATGTTCTTCTCGAAGCCACGGAGCTTGCCGGGATTGTCGATGAAATTCATGTCACACTCCCGTCGATGCGAGGTGGACCGCGTTCTCGATGCGCTGATAGCAGCCACAGCGGCAGATGTTGCCGGCCATCGCCTCACGGATCTGGTCGTGCGACGGCTTCGGGTTCTCCATCAGCAGCGCCGCGGCCTGCATGATCTGGCCGGCCTGACAGAAGCCGCATTGGGGCACGTTGACCTGGCGCCAGGCCTTCTGCACCGGGTGATCGCCGTTCGGATGCAATCCTTCGATCGTCGTGATCTCGCGTCCGGCGACGTCGTTGATCGACGTGATGCAGGACCGTACGGCCTCCTTGTCCACGATGACGGTGCAGGCGCCGCACAGGGCCTGGCCGCAGCCGAACTTGGTGCCGGTCAGCCCGGCCTCGTCACGCAGAAACCAGAGTAGCGGGAGATCCGGGTCGCCGTCCCAGCTCTGTTCCTGGCCGTTGATCTTCACCTTGATCATGATCGTCCCTCGCTCTTCATAAGCATGCCAAATTCAAAGTCGCCGATGTCGGTCGTCGATGGTTCGTGGTTCGCCGCATGTCTGCCGTCATCCCGCGCGGGCAAATCCCGGAGGGAGGCAGAGACGCCAATGGCGATGTCTGGATGTGCGCGATACCTCCCCGTGTTGTTCTTAATTGATTGAACGTCGTGCGGCATCGTGACGGCGCGAGCCTAGCAGAGATCGCGCCGGCCCGGCGTTCACAGCCGAGTGTTCTCGGCGGGAAAAGATTGCATCGATGGTTTGTCAAAAGCAGGGCGCGGCATCACGCCGCGTCCATTGCGCCCGCGAAGGCGAGGTGCACAAAAAAAGGCTTCGTCCGTCAGTATGACTGCGCGGACGAAGCAGGATGCCTCAGTCGAGGGAGGGAGAAACGCAGGGCCGTTGACGTCAGGAAGAAGGTTTGCGGCACTGCGCAGTCATTCAGAGACCAGGACTGAGGGAGCCGACGGTCTCGCCAGTCCATCGACGGCGAGGAGGCGGCATCGCCGCGATCGTCCGGGGGCCGGGCCCGTCCGGTTCGCTGGGTGGGGGAAGGGGGACCAGCGGTCGGACGGGCGCGGCGGGGTTGTGTTGCCTGGCTTCAGGCCGCCTTGCTCAAGCTGCTTTGGCTTTCGCCACGTGGGTCGCGATCGCGTCCATCAGCGGCGGCGACAGGCAGTCATAGGGCTCGAGCCCGATCTCCTTCAGGCGTGCGCGGATGGCGCCCATCTGCTCCGGCTTGACGCCGGATTCGATGATCGAGGAGACGAAGGCGGCGAATTGCGGCGCCTGCGAACCCTGTTCCTGGAACAGTTCGGGGTGGATGAAATCGAGGCCGTAGAACGGATGGTTCTTGTTCTCGATGCGGCCGTACATATGGGTGCCGCAGGCCTTGCAGGCGTAGCGCTGGATCACCGCCGAGGGATCGACGATCTGGAGCTTGTCGCCGTTCTCGAGCACGGTGACGTTCTGGCGCGGCACCACGGCGACGACCGAGAAGTTCGCGCCCTGCGGCTTCCAGCACTTGGTGCAGCCGCAGGCGTGATTGTGGGCGACGTCGCCCTTGATGCCGACCTTGACCTGGTGGTCCTTGCATTTGCAGGCCAGGGTGCCGCCGGCGAAGCTGCCGCTGCCCTGTTTGACGCCGTTGTCGATCGATGGATGCAGTGCAACAGTCATGGGTCGATCCTCCTGGGTGTGATGTCTTAGGGCTAGTACACGACGACGGAACGGATGGATTTGCCCTCGTGCATGAGGTCAAAACCCTTGTTGATCTCTTCGAGCTTGAGCACGTGGGTGATCATCGGATCGATCTGGATCTTTCCGTTCATGTACCAGTCCACGATCTTCGGCACGTCGGTGCGGCCGCGCGCGCCGCCGAAGGCGGTGCCGCGCCAGTTGCGACCGGTCACGAGCTGGAACGGGCGGGTGGCGATCTCCTTACCGGATTCGGCAACGCCGATGATGATCGAGGTGCCCCAGCCGCGATGGCAGGCTTCCAGTGCCTGGCGCATTACGGTGGTGTTGCCGGTGCAGTCGAAGGTGTAGTCGGCGCCGCCGTCGGTGAGGCCGACGAGGTGCTGGACGATGTCGCCGGTGACCTTCTTCGGGTTGACGAACTCCGTCATGCCGAAGCGGCGGCCCCAATCTTCCTTGGCGTCATTGATGTCGACACCGATGATCTTGTCGGCGCCGGCCATCTTGGCGCCCTGGATCACGTTGAGGCCGATGCCGCCGAGGCCGAACACGACCACGTTGGAGCCCGGGGTGACCTTCGCGGTGTTGACGACGGCGCCGACGCCGGTGGTGACGCCGCAGCCGATGTAGCAGCTCTTGTCGAACGGCGCGTCCTCGCGGATCTTGGCGACCGCGATCTCGGGCAGCACCGTGAAGTTCGAGAAGGTCGAGCAGCCCATGTAGTGGTAGACCGGCTTGCCCTTGTAGGAGAAGCGGCTGGTGCCGTCGGGCATCACGCCCTTGCCCTGCGTCGCGCGGATCGCGGTGCAGAGATTGGTCTTCTGGCTGAGGCAGCTTTTGCACTGCCGGCATTCCGGCGTGTAGAGCGGGATGACGTGGTCGCCCGGTTTCACCGAGCTCACGCCGGGGCCGATCTCGCGGATGATGCCTGCACCCTCGTGTCCGAGGATCGACGGGAAGATTCCCTCGCTGTCGAAGCCGTCGAGCGTGTAGGCGTCGGTGTGGCAGATGCCCGTCGCCTTGATCTCGACCAGGACTTCGCCGGCCTTCGGTCCTTCCAGATCGAGCTCGACAATCTCGAGTGGCTTCTTGGCTTCGAAAGCGACGGCGGCACGTGTCTTCATCGGTAGCTCCTCAAATTCTTAGCAGACGCCAGGAAGTAGTCTTGGCAGTCTCCGTAACGTTCATTTCTTGCCCATGCAGGCGTCTTCGGCCTTGGTGTAGGCGTCCGTCTTAGCTTCCTTGTTGGCCGGGCGCTGCCGACCCCACGCCTCGGTGGAGCGCGCGCGGAGATAGACGTAGAGATCGTCCATGTAACAGGCGACGTTCGGGTTGTCGCCGAACGCCGGCATGACATTCTCCTGCGCCGTCGAGATGTTCTTGCGGCCGGAGGCGACCACGCCAAGGAAGTCGCCATAGCTCATGGTCTTGACGGAATCCTTCAGCGACGGTGCGTAGGTGGATCCCATGCCGTCGGGGCCGTGGCAGACGTGGCAGTCGGAGTGGTAGCGGCGGTAGCCGGAATAGGTGAACCAGTCCACGGTGCCGTCGGCCGAAATCTTGTAGGTCGGGTTTCCTTCCTTATCGAGCCACTTTCCGTCGTCTTCCTTCTTCACGGCGGTCGGGTCGCCCGGACCGTCCGCAACGGCAATTCCCCCCGAAGCAACGAAGATGATCGCAGCAATAGCAGAGCAGATTTTACGCAAGAGATTGTCCTCGAAGGCGTCAGGTGAGACGAGCCGGCGCGTGGATCAGATCCACGCGCCGGAGCGACACGAACAGTGGGCTAGTTGGCCGCCGGCAGCGAGAACACGGTCAGCGTACCGCCGAGTGCCGTGTAGTTGCTGAGGGCCGCGTAGCCGCCGACTGCGCCGAGACCGGCGGTCGGATCGGTCAGGCCTGCGGCCAGACCGATGCCGGCCCAGCCACCGACGCCGGAGAGCACTGCGACATACTGCTTGCCGCCGTTCTCATAGGTCGTGACGTTGCCGATGATGCCGGAGGGAGTCTTGAACTTGTAGAGCTCCTTCCCGGACTTGGCGTCGACCGCCTTCAGGTAGCCTTCGAGCGTGCCGTAGAACACCACGCCGCCGGCCGTTGCGAGCGCACCCGACCAGACCGAGAACTGCTCCTTGTTCGACCAGACGATCTTGCCGGTCTTGCCGTCCCAGGCGATGAAATTGCCCATGTGGCTTTCACCCTGCGGCGGATACATCGAGAGCGTCGCACCCACATAGGGCTGGCCCGCGGTGTAGCTCACCTTGAACGGTTCGTAGTCCATGCAGACGTGGTTGGTCGGAACGTAGAACAGCTGCGTGTCCGGCGAGTAGGCCGCCGGCTGCTCGTCCTTGGTGCCGAGCGCGGCCGGGCAGATGCCCTTCACGTTGTGGTCCTCACCGGCCTTGTCGGTCGAAGCTGCGTCGAGCACCTTCGGACGGCCATAGGTCGGCGAGTTCTTGTCCATGTCGACGCCGGAGGTCCAGTTCACCTTCGGATCGTACTTCTCGGCGACCAGCAGCTCGCCGCTCTCGCGGTCCATGGTGTAGGCGAGACCGTTGCGGTCGAAATGCGTCAGGAGCTTGCGCGCCTGGCCGTTGATCTGCTGATCCGAGAGGATCATCTCGTTGACGCCGTCATAGTCCCACTCGTCGTGGGGCGTCATCTGATAGACCCACTTGGCTTCGCCGGTGTCCGCGTTTCGCGCGAAGATGGTCATCGACCACTTGTTGTCGCCCGGACGCTGCTTCGGATTCCAGGTCGAGGGGTTGCCCGATCCGTAATAGACGAGGTTCAGAGCGGGATCGTAGGACATCCAGCCCCAGGTGCAGCCGCCGCCGATCTTCCACTGATCGCCCTGCCAGGTCTTCAGCGAGGAGTCGGCTCCGACCGGCTTGCCGAGCGAGGTGGTCGCCGCGGTGAACTTGATCTGGTCGTCCGGACCTTCGGAGAAGGCGCGCCAGGCCTGCTTGCCGGTCTTGAGGTCGTAGGCGGTGACGTGGCACTGCACGCCGAACTCGCCGCCGGAGATGCCGACCAGGACCTTGTCCTTGACGACGAGCGCCGCCGAGGTGCCGGTCTCGCCCTTCGCAGGGTTGCCGTTGGTTGCACTCCAGGCCACCTGGCCCGTCTTGGCATCGAGCGCGACGAGGTTGGTGTCGGCCTGATGCAGGATGATCTTGCCGTCGCCATAGGACAGGCCGCGATTAACCGTGTCGCAGCACATCACCGGAATGACGTTCGGGTCCTGCTTGGGCTCGTACTTCCAGACGATCTTGTTCTCGTTGGAAAGGTCAATGGCGTAGACCTTGTTCGGGAACGGCGTGTGGACGTACATCATGTTGCCGATGATCAGCGGGCCGCCCTCGTGGCCGCGCAGCACGCCGGTCGAGAAGGTCCAGGCGACCTGGAGCTTGCCCACGTTTTGTGCGTTGATCTGGTTCAGCTTGGAATAGCGGGTATTGGCGTAGTCGCCCGCCGGCATCACCCAGTCTTTCGGGTTCTGCGACATCTTGATCAGCTCATCATTGGCTGAGGCGCTGCCGACGGCGAGAGCCGCCGCGGAGCCAAGATAGGTCGCCAGTAGCACCTTGCGCATAGTTATTCCTCCGTTGGTCTCGTTTATTGTTTCCGAAGCATTGCTCAATCACCGGGCTTCTCGTCCGGCGTCTGCTCGTGCAGGGCGGTCACGATTGGGACCAGAAACGATGCTGTGGTGTTTCCTCCTCCTGATGAGAGCCACGGGTCCACGTGCAGGAGCGGCCCGTTCTTGTTGTTCCTGCCGCAATCCCTAACCACTTCGCCACCGGGAAACTTGCCCAAGAGAGAAGGCGGTTTGCTCGATAGCGCACGGAGCCGAAGATTTTGATTTTGCAGTAGCGAATTCAGCGGCTTCGGTGCGCCTTTGAGGCCGCCTTCTACGCTCAGGTTCCCCTTGACGGCGGTGCAACTAAGGCGGAGGATTAAGTTTCAAGAGTGGCGATGGAACGATGGCGCTCGTTTCACAAGACCGCTCAAATTCGAGGTAAACGTCACGCAATCACGGCTGAGGGCTCCAGCAGGCGCTGGTCGCGATTCGCGTCGAATCTCCGGATCAAACCAGTGGCTGGATTAATGTCCGACACCATTCACACGCTCTCGACGACCGGAATGACGCCGAAGCGCCAGATCCAGAGCTGGATCGACGGGCTCACGAGCCTGTGCGGGCATTTCGACGTCGATCCGCTGGAGGCATCCTCCCTCGAAGGGCGCATCGATTACACCACGGTCTCGCGCCTGAAGCTCTGTCAGATCGAGGTGAGCCAGCATCGCATCGCGCACACGCTGGCGCGCGCCAAGGCCAATGAACACCCGTACATCAAGATCCACTTCCAGACCTACGGCGTCTCCTATTTCGAGCAGGAAGGCCGGCATATCGAGATCAACCCCGGCGACATCATCGCCTATGACGTCTCCTGCCCGCATTCGATCATCAGCCCGGCCTTCACCCGCCACGACGTGGTGATCGTGCCGAAGGCACTCCTGCGCGATCGCGGATTCCCGTCGCAGCGGATGCCGGCCTGCAAGTTGACGGCGAAGACGGGGACCGGGCGGATCGCCCACGATTTCGTCCACGCCACGTTCGACGAGGCCGCGAAACTGTCGGCGAACAGCGCAGTCGGCGTTGCCGATTCGTTGATCGACCTGTTGCTGCTGCCGCTGCGCGAAGCCGACACGATGTTCGACCGTGTCGGGCCCGAGGCGATGTATGTGCGCGCCCAGTTCTTCATCCGCGAGCATCTGCGCGATCCCGACCTGTGCATCGACCAGATCTCCGCCGAGCTCGGCTGCTCCAAGCGCTATCTGCACATGCTGTTCTCCGAGCGCGGCACCACGGTGAGCGACTACATCTGGCAGGCCCGCCTGCAGAACTGCCGCCAGGAGCTCGAGGCCCACGCCGGCAAGACCATCACCGACGTGGCGTTCTCCTGGGGCTTCTCCAGCTCATCGCATTTCAGCCGCGTGTTCCGGAAATATTTCGGCGTGGTGCCGTCCTCGATCCACAAGGCGCAGCAGGGCGCCGCGAGCTCGGGCGAGCATTAGGCAGGAAGGGCGCGGAGCCCTCCCTTGCTTGCCGGACATTTTGATCTTGCTGAGACTTGGTCGATCGAAGAATTCGCGGGGGCCGCGCGACGCGCGACGTCTCTTGCGCGGCTGATCGCTATTGCAATCCGAGGCCGCTGCAATACCAGGCCATGTCTTCGTGTCTCCAGCCGCGCTTGACGCCCGATTCCTTGCATTCGTTGTAGGTCTTGAAGTTGGCTGCGTTGCGGCAGCCCGACGGGTAGGACCCGAAGCCGCCACCCGAGGTGGAGCATGCGACCGAGCTGACCTTCACTGCGGAAGTTGGGGCGTCGGTGCTTTTGGGCGCTGCGTTGGCCGAGCCGATCGACAGAATGGTCAGGGCGGCAACAAGAAAAACTGGAGCTTTCATCGCCTTCTTCTCCTGAATGGAGGATAGCGTTGTGCTATCCCAAGTGCATCCTATCAAAAAATGCAACCTGCGACAATGTGCCGGCTTACGCTCGGTGAAGAGCTGATCTGGACAGCTTCAGGCGTGACGTCATGGACGGAAGGATTGCGGCGCGAGGGCTGCAATCGCGGCGATGCTGCTTGTCACGCCGCCGTCGCGATGTAGGGAATGCTGGCGACGAGAGCGACCAGCAGTACCGCGTTGCCCAGCATTCCGCTCCAGTGCAGCTTGCGCAACCGGCGCGGAGCCTCGGCATCGCCGGCGTCCCTCGCGCTGAGCTGGTCGTCCATCCGTTGCATGAACCAGCGGCGTCCCCAGATCGCCAGCGCAGCGATCATGGCGACGCCCGTCGCTGCAAGCAGGCGACCATCGAGCAGGAGGATCACCGTTCCGATCAGTCCGGCAATGCGCATCACCAGGAAATGGGCGTTGAACATTCCGCGCAGCAACTGGGCAACCGGCTGGATGTCGAGCTTCACCAGCAGGAAGGCAGGCGATGCCAGCGTGAAATAGCCCATCGGAAAGAGCAGGATGACCATAACGGCAACGGCGACTGCATCCGGTGTCATGCGATCGGCCCTTCTTGTCCGCCCCATTGCGGCCTGACGGCAGCGACGCACAATCATAGCGCGAAAATGTGCCTCCGACACTAGGCTTTGGTCGGACGCCGGGCCGGGAGGGGGCGCAGCCGGAGCCGCGCCGCCGCTCGGGGTTTCAGGCCGGTTCGAGCCCGAGCGACTTGGCGCTCTCGATCCAGATCGGCAGCTCGCGCTGGTACAGCTCGTTGGTCTCCTTGAAGCCGATCGCGGGCTCGAGCACGAAGGTCGCGAGCACCTCCTTCACCTTCGGATCGCTGTTCGCGGCGACGCAGAGCTCCGCGAGGCGGTCGACCACCGGCTGCGGCGTCGCCTTCGGGACGGCCCAGCCCGAGAAGCCGCTCACGGTGAAGAATTTCGACGTTGCGCCCTGTTCGGGCAGCGTCTTCACGTTCGGGATCGCATCGACCTTCTTTGAATGCACCGCGAAGACGGTGCCGCGGTCGCTTTGCAGGACCGATTGCGCCGCCGTGTAGCTGCCCATCGCGGCATCGAGCGTGCCTTCCAGCATACCGGTCCACATCGGCGCTTCGCCGCGATAGTGCACCGGCTCGATGTTGAGGCCGTATTGCTTGTTGAGTTCGTTGATCGTCATGTGCGGGGCGGAGCCCGCGCTGTAGGTGCCGAAATTCACCTTGCCGCTCTTGCGCGCGAAGGCGACGAAATCCTCCAGCGTCTTGACGCCGGTTTTCGGGTTCGCCACGAGCAGCAGGCCGGCGCCCGGAATGACGCTGACAAGCGCCAGGTCCTTGTCCATGTCGTAGCCGGGGTTCTTCATCACCACGCGGTTCATGATGTAGGTGGTCGAGATCGAGCACAGGATGGTGTGGCCGTCGGGCTCGGCGCGGGCGACCTCGGCGGTGCCGATCGCACCGGAGGCGCCGGGCTTGTTCTCGACGACGACGGTCTTGCCGACCTGCTTGGAGATGAATTCGCCATAGGCGCGCGCCAGCAGGTCGGTCTGTCCGCCGGCCGGGTAGCTGCAGATCATGCGGATCTGCCGCGACGGCCAAGCGCCTTGTGCCGAGGCGCCGCGCGCGACGAAGGGCATTGCGAGGACTGTGGTACCGGCGGCAATGAAGCGGCGGCGGTCGAATTGGGCGGTCATGATTCCCTCCTGATTTTGGCCGAACCTACTGCATCCACCTGGTGCTGCCATGGTCGGCAGGCGAGACAGATCAGCGCATTCAAGCGGGCGTTCGTGCCGCTTCTCCCGTCACCCGGACAATCGGTCCTTCCGGACCATCCGTTGCCAGACGATGTCGGTCACGGCCACCGCAATCAGGCCGAAAGTGCCGCCGATCAGCACGTTGACGATACGCTCCTCCGCGATGCCGCTGGCGCCGCCGGCAAAGGAGGCCGCCAGCGCGATGAAGAAGCAGCGCAGGCCGAAGCCGAGAACATAGCGCGAGAACGAGATCAGCGTGAGGGTGGCGGCGAGAACCGCGACCGCATAGCCGACCCGGCTCGCCGGCAGCGCCATTCCGGCGAGGAAGCCGAGCGGCACGCCAACGAAGGCGCCGATGGCCCGCTGCTTCAGCTTGCCGGTCGAGGCCGTGAGATCGCCGACCACGACGCTTGCGGCGGACCACATCACCCATTGTCCCTGCGCAAGGTCGAGGATCTCGACCAGCGCAGCCGCCGCGAACACCGCCATGGCGGTTGCGAGCGCGGGCAGAAGCCATTCGTCCGCGGGCGGTCCGAACGAGGTGACGACGGCATCGGCGCGCTGCCGCTGGTCGTAGACCTGGATGGCGCAGACCAGTGCCAGCGCAATCGGGGAGGAGGCGATGATCACGCCGGCATGGCGCAGCGCTTCGGACGGACTGACACCCTCCCGCACCTCGCAGGCGAGATAGACGGCCGGGATGAACACCCAATTGCCGAGCGTGCGGAAATGCTCGCCATAGCGTGTCCCGGCCACCGCAAGAAAGCCGGCCAGTGCGGTCAGAACCACGAACAGCGGCTTGACCGGAGCGGCGAGAAAGAGCGCGGCGAAGGTGACAAGGATGGCAAGGTAGTGCCACGCGACGACTTTTGGCGGAAGCTGCAGCCGCAGCGCCGGAATCAGCAGCGAGACCGCCACCAGTCCGAGGTTGAGCAGCGCCGTCTCGCGCGCGATGAAATAGGCGGCGACCATCGGCCCGACGACGATCAGCGCGCGTAGCAGCTCGGCGGCCTTGATTTCGCGGCCGAGAAGATCGCGCAGGTTGCCGGTGATGGTCGGGGAATTCACGGGGCACCCAAGGGGCGGATGGAATGCGGGCATCGTACGGTTCGGGGTGCCGTTAGGCGAGTCGATGCCGCAACTCCACACTCCGTCATTGCGAGCGCAGCGAAGCAATCCAGGATCTTTCCGCGGAGGGACTCTGGATTGTTTCGCTGCGCTCGCAATGACGATGTTGATGCAGCAGCGTGCCAAACCTCAGTCGCGTGCCTGCTGGGTCCCGGCTCTGCGCAGCAACGCATAGCGCGTCCGGGACACGATAGCCTCACCGCTGGATGATCTTCATCCAGACATCGCCGAGGATGGCCGGCTCGCGCGGCGGCAGGTAGGTGAGGCCGGACTGCTTGCCGAACTCGGCGATCTTCCCCGCCGCGGCGAGATCCGTCAGCGCCTTGTTGACCGCGTCGATCAGGGCAGGATCGCTGGCGAGCCCGACATAGCCGCGATTGGCGCCGATGGGATAGTAATAACCGGACGCGGTGATCGCTGTATCGGGATGCGCGGCGCGGTAGGCGTCGAAGCGGCCGAGGTCGATCAGCGTTGCGTCATGGTCGCCGCGCGCGAGCGCGCCGAGGAGGTCGTCGCGGCCGGGGACGAGATGGGTGATGCTGTCGATCAGGCGTCCCTTGTCGAACGTCATCAGGATGGCATCGCCCAGCGATCCGCTCTCGATCGCGAGACGGAGGCCGGCGAGATCGCCGATGTCGGTGATCCCACGTCCTTTCGCCTTCGGCCCGAGCACCACCGTCATCGGCGAATAGATGTAGGGCTGGCTCGGCGCGAGCACGCCGAGCGCGACGCGGCGGCGCCGGTCATCGCGCGTCGCCCCGGCGAAATCCGGCAGGCGCGCGGTCTTCATGCCGGGCTTGACCAGGGAATCCTGCGTCAGCGCATAGCCGCCGACCAGCGCGCAGCGCCCGTCGGAGAGCAGCGCATTGGCTTCGAGCTGCGGGCTGGAATCCTCGTCCAGCTTGCTCTCGAACCACTGGATTTTCAGCGGTCGCCCCATCCGCTCCGCAATGGCCTGCGCCAGCAGCACGTCGAAGCCTGCCTCCGGCTTGCCCTTGTGATGCACCGAAAGCGGCGGCCGGTCCTCGTCGAGGCAGATCTTCAGCGGATCGTCGGCCGCATGCGCAGCCGTCGCCGCGAGAAGCGCGGCAACGCTCCACGCGGCAAGCCAGGTCCTCATGGCTTCCTCCGGCTCGAGACGAAGACCCAGAGATCGCCGATCTCGTCCTCGCTGAGGATGTCGCCCCAGGGCGGCATCTTGTTGTTCTTGCCGTTCTTCACGGTTGTGACGAAGCGCGTCTTGTCGTCGGGAAAGGCGCGCAGGTCCGGCGTGATGGTGCCGGAGTTCATCATGTTGGGGCCGTGGCAGTGCGAGCATTTCGAAGCATAGGTCGACTTGCCATGGTCGATCTGCGCCTGAAGCGGATTGCCGGTTGCATCGTCCGCGGCACGAACGGTCGCCGCAAGCGCGACCGTCAGCGCCGCGACGGTGGCGATCATCGCCACCGTCCTGTGAGCTGCCTCTTTCAGCATCGTGCCGTGGTTACTGCTTGACTGCAAAAACCCACAGCGAGCCACCGGGCGGCACCTTGGCAAGCCGCTCGTCGCCGGAGAACAGCGAGTAGACGCCGCCATAGCCGCTCGTGACCGCGACGTATTGCACGCCGTCCTGCTGCCAGGTCACCGGCTGTCCCTCGATGCCGGAGCCGGTCTGGAACTGCCAGAGCTTCTTGCCGGTGTCGGCATCGAACGCCTCGAACTCGCCGGTCAGCGCTCCCGTGAACACGACGCCGCCCGCGGTCGAGAGCACGCCCGAGAAGCGCGGAATGTCGGCGGGGGCTTCCCACTTGGCCTTGCCGGTCATGGGATCGATCGCCTTCAGATGGCCGCGCGGGCCGTCACCCCATTCCCAGAGGTCGGTGAGGTCCATGCCGAGATACCATTCACCCTGCTTGAAGGTGACGGGCTCGGTCTTGTACCGGCCGCCGAAGGCGAGGGTGTTGGCGTAGGCGAGGCCGGTCTGCGGGTTGAACGACATCGGCTCCCAGTTCTTGCCGCCAAGGATCGACGGATAGACCGTAACCTTCTTGCCCTCGCGTGCGTCCTTCGAAACATCGGTCTCGATCGGACGGCCGCTCTTCATGTCGATGCCGGTCGCCCAGTTCACCTTCACATAGGGGTTAGCCGCGAGCAGCTTCCCGTTGGTGCGGTCGAGCACGTAGAAGAAGCCGTTGCGGTTGGCGTCCATCAGCACCTTGGTCGGCTTGCCCTCGACATTCATGTCGGCGAGCACCATCTCGGCGACCGAGTCATAGTCGAACGGATTGTTCGGCGAGAACTGGTAGTGCCACTTGATCTTGCCGGTCTTGGGATCCATCGCCAGCACGGAGCAGGTGTAGAGATTGTCGCCGGGGCGCACCGCTGAATTGAATGGGCCGGGATTGCCGATGCCCCAATACACCGTGTTCAATTCGGGATCGTAGGACCCGGTGATCCAGGTCGAGCCGCCGCCGAGCTTCCAGGTATCGCCCTTCCAGGTGTCGCCGCCGGGCTCGTCGGGCGAGGGGATCGAGTGGGTGCGCCAGAGATGCTTGCCGGTGGCCGGATCCCAGCCATCGATGAAGCCGCGGGTGCCGAACTCGGCGCCGGAGATGCCGGTGATGACGACGCCGTCGGCCACCAGTGGGGCCACCGTCATCGAATAGCCTTCCTTGATGTCGGCCGCCTTCTGCCGCCACAGCTCCTTGCCGTCCTTGGCGTCGAGCGCGATCACGTTGGCATCCAGCGTGGTGCGGAACACCTTGCCGTCATAGAGCGCCGCGCCGCGGTTGATGATGCCGCAGCAGACGATGCGCGGCGTCTCGGCGGGATATTCGATCTTGGATTTCCAGATCTGCTTGCCGGTCTTGGCGTCGACCGCCATGGTCGCGTTGTGAGAGGTCACGTAGATGACGCCTTGGTACACCAGCGGCTGCGATTCTTCGCTGCGATCGTCGTTGAAGGAGTAGTTCCAGACCGGGACGAGGTTCTTGACGGTGTCCCTGTTGATCTGGTTCAGCGTCGAGAAGCGCTGCAGATTGTAGCCCATCCCGTAGTTGAGAACGTTCGACGTGTCGGTCGCACCCTTGACCAGCTGTTCGCTGGTCTGTGCGTACGCACAAGTTGATGCAAGCATGACGAGGCTCGCGGCCATCGCAAAGCGTTTCATCCGTTCCTCCCAATATGCGCGCCTTTTGACGCTGCGATCACAACACTCCGCCCGAATGCAAAACGCGTCAATACGAAAGTCGTAATCGCGATGCCGATATGATGGACGCCTGATGCCGGTGACCTGACGGAAACCTGACAACACACGTTGCACTTGTGCGCAGGCGCTGAAAAAATTCCGCCGCATGATGCAGCACCGGACGAAAGCGGCGGAGTTGCGGACGGGCGGGTTCCCCCGAGGTGACCGTATGCAGGTTGCAATTCCGCTTGAACCCGGGCTCGCCTTGCGGACTTAATCTGCTCGATCCCGCCCGAATCGGGGCTCTTGATCTGGGAGGTCTTGATGATATCGCGTCGCTCTGTTGCACTTGCGCTCACGCTTGCAGTGCTGTCCGGCCCGGCCTGGTCGGCATCCGCCGTCAAGATGTTCGACACCGACAATGACGGCACGCTCGATCTGGCCGAGGTTAAGAAGGCCGCGACCGCGCTGTTCGCAAAGCTCGATCCCGATCACGACGGCACGCTGGACGCGCGCGAATTGCGCGGACGGTTAACGGCGAAGGAGCTCGCGGCCGCCGATCCCGATCGCGATGGGACGCTGACGCTCGACGAGTATCTCGCCGTGGTCGAACAGCGCTTCAATGCGGCCAATCCGGACAAGGACGGAACGCTGGACGCGAAGGAGCTCAACTCGCGTGCCGGCCGGGCGCTGCTGCGCTTGCTGCGGTGAGTGCGGCAAGCGTTTGACTGGGAGCGAAGGCGGCTTGCACGAGAGCGAAATTCGCAAGCGTTATGCGACAGTTCGCTGTGCTCCGTGGTTCGATTCCAGCTTGCGCTACACCTGAGGCAGCCCTAGGTTTTGCCCGGCGCGATTGTCGCGCTCAATACCTTGGGAGACCCCGGATGGCTTGGAAAGCTCCGAAGATCGTGGAAGTGCCGGTCGGCATGGAAATCAACATGTACGCCTGCGCTGCGCGCAAGTAAGACTGACGAACCTGCCGCGGCTTCGGTGGCGAATGCCATCGAAGCCGTGGTAGTGTCGGGGCGCCGTCGCGCCCCATCCTTCGGCACCCCGCGCCCAGACGTTCATGGAACGTGATCGCTCGGGTCGGTCCTTCCCGCCAAGAACGGCCTTCGTTTTTTCGCCCGTCATCATGCGCTGACGCTCGGTCAGCGCTGCCGCATGATTTGAGGCTTCAGATCGTCACGCTCCGGCGTGTCCTTCGGCTGGCTGTTGAAACGGGCGTATCGAAGCGCCAGCGTCGGCAGGACCAGCAGGCTGAGCGCCATCGACGTCGTCAACCCACCGAGGATGACGATCGCCATCGGGCCCTCGATTTCACGTCCCGGCTCTCCGGCGCCTATCGCAAGCGGTAGCAATCCGAGGCCCGTCACGAGAGACGTCATCAGAATCGGAACGAGGCGGTCTGCCGCGCCCTCGATCGCGGTATCAAGCCCCCACACGCGGCCCTCGACCAGAACAAGATGCTCGTAGTGCGAGATGATGAGAATCGAGTTGCGCAGCGTGATGCCGAACAGCGTGACAAAGCCGACCATCGATCCGAGCGACAGCAGCCCGCCCGTCAACGCCAATGCGAACACGCCGCCGACAAAGGCAAACGGCAAGTTGATCATGACCAGCAACAGATTGCGCCAATGTCCGGTCACCATCGCAAGCAGAACGATGATGCCCGTTCCGGCCAGCAAAGAGTTGACGAGGAGGTCGCGCCGCGACCGGGCCTGCGCCTCGGCTGCCCCGGCAAATTCGAGATGAGCACCGGGCGGGAGCGTGACCTCGCGCGCGAGCTTGCGCTTGGCGGCGGCCACGAAGGATTCGAGGTCGCGTCCGCTGACATTCGACGTGACGGTCTGCACGCGCTGCGCATTCTGGTGCTGGATCTGATAACGCCCGGAGGTTTCGTAGACGTCCGCGATCTGCTTTAGCAGAATGTAGGCACCGCTCGGCGTGCGCACCGGCAAATCGCCGATCTGAGTGAGGCGCGCCCGGACATGCGCATCGAGAATCACGATGATGTTGAAGACAACATTGCCTTCATAGCCCTGGCCGACGATGTCGCCCTGATAGGCGGTGCGCACCAGCTCGAGCACATCGACGGCATCGAGGCCCCAACGCTGTAGATCGGTCGGGCGAAGCGTCACATTGACCTGCGGCATTCCCGGCGGAGATCGTCGCTGCACGTCCGTGGCGCCCCCAACCTCGTCGAGCTCGCGCGCAACGTCCCGTGCAGCACGATCGAGCGAGTCGAGGTCGGGCCCGTAGATGTTGATGACAACCGCGGCGGTGAAGCCCGATACCGTCTCTTCCACGCGCTCCGTCAAATAGGTCTTGGTTGAGAAGACGATTCCGGGAAAATCGGCCAAGGCTGCCCTGATGCGCGCCTCGGCTTCGGATTGGGCCCGACCCGAGAGCCCCGGCTCCAGATCGATCTCGAATTCGCTGGAATGCGGACCAACCGTGTCGATGCCGGCCTCGGCGCGCCCGGCATGCTGCGCCACCCTGCGGACGCCGGGGATCTGTCGCAGCTTATCCGTCATCAATTTGCCGATGCGCAGGGATTCGTCGAGCGAGGTGCCGGGGATCGCGGAGACATGCAGGATCAGATGGCCTTCGCGCAGATCCGGCAGGAATGTTCCGCCGAAGAAGGGGAGCATCGCTGCGCCGGCGATCGTGACGGCCGCGGCTGCCGCCATCACCAGCTTCGGGAAGCGGCCGATACGACGCAGCAAGCGCTGGTAATGACGGCGGGACCACCTCACCGCGGGCGGTTCATGCAGGCGTTCGCTGCCGGTTCTGCCCGCGAGGAGCATCATGGAGAGAGCCGGCGTCACCGTGAGGGCGACCGCGAGCGAGGCTATCACGGCGAGGATGTAAGCTATGGCAAGGGGGCCGAACAGACGGCCGGCGATGCCGGAAAGCGCCAGAACCGGGAAGAAAACCAGCAGCACCGCAAACGTCGCATAGGCAACGGCGGTGCGGACCTCGAGGAAGGCATCGAGCACGACGCGAGGCTCGGGTCTCGGTATCGTCGCCCTGCGATTTTCCCGCAACCGGCGTACGACGTTTTCGACGCCGATGACGGCGTCATCGACAACTTCGCCGATCGCGATGGCGAGGCCGCCCAGCGTCATCGTGTTGAGCGTCTCGCCCATCCATTGCAGCGCGAGCACAGCCGCGATCAGCGACAGGGGGATCGCGGTGCAGCTGATGATCGAGGTTCGCCAGTCGAACAGAAATAGAAAGAGAACGACGACCACGAGCGCCCCGCCGATCAGCAGCGCGTTGAGAACGCTCTTTGTTGCGGCGTCGATGAAATTGGCGGGACGAAATATGTCCGCATGTAGCTTGACGCCGTCGGCTTCGAGGCCGGGGCGCAGCTCCTGCAGCGCGGCTTCCGCGCGTGTGGTGACCTCTCGCGTGTTCGCGCCGTATTGCTGGCTGATCATCAGCATGATGCCCGGCTCGCCGTCGATGAGGGCGGCCCCAATCGGCGGCTCGGGAGCAGTGACGACGGTGGCGACGTCGCCGAGGACCACGCTGGCGCCGCCTTCGTGCAGAAGAACCGTGCGGGCAAGCTGGTCGGGCGTCAGTGACTGGCCCTGGGTTTGCAGCGTGATGCGCTGATTGGCGGTATCGATGAAACCGGCACCGCGCACGCCGGATGCCTTGCGCGCGGCGGCGAGCACATCGTTCAGGCCGACACGAAAGCGGATCAAATCATCCGGACGGACCTGGACCTGCAAAGACCTGACGTCCTTGCCGTATATGGAAACTTGCGCCACGCCCGGGACTGCCAGCAGTCGTCTTGCCACGGTCCAGTCCGCGACGGTGCGCAATTCCATGAGCGATCGCGTGTCGGACGTGAGGCCGATGACCAGCACGGTGCCGGCCAACGGGGTCAACGGCGTCGTCGACGGCGGTTGAACACCCTGCGGCAGTCGCGCGGCGACGACCGCGAGACGCTCCGTTACCAGTTGGCGCGCGCGGTAGATATCGCTGTGGGGTTGGAAGACGACTGTCACGACCGAGAGGCCCTGGATCGATGACGAGCGCAGACTTTCGACCCCCGCGAGTCCGTTGATCGACGTCTCGATCGGTTGCGTGACCAGGATCTCGACATGCTCCGGGCTAAGGCCGGGAGCTTCGGTTTGGATGGTGACCTGGGGCGGGGCGAATTCGGGGAAGACGCCGTATTTGGCTTCACCTAGCGCAAAGAGGCCGTAGCCCAGCAGCGCGAACGACAGTGCAAGGACGATTCCACGGAAGCGGATAGCGAAGGTGATGAGAGCGGCTTGTGGCCCTGACCTGCCGGAGCCGATGTCATCAGTCGTCATCGCCGCCCCGGAGCTCACTCTTGGCTTCCTCGGACAACAGGACCTGTGCACCCCGCATGACGATTTCAGACCCGGATGGAATGTCCCGGACGACGTAGTCATCGTCCGAGACCGGCTGATCCATGCTGATAGGCTGCCGACGGAAGCTATCGGGGCCCACACGCAGGTAAACCCACGCTCGTCCCTGCCACCGCACGATCGCGGTGTCCTCGATGAACACGCCCTCGTAGGTGTTGCCCGACGGCACATAAACGATGGTGTTCATGCCGGGCAGCAGCCCGCTGTCGCCGGGGGCAGAGAAAAAATAGCTCAATCCCTGGATCCGGGGATCGGTGCGTGTTGCCGGGGAGAGGTATTGGAGATCGATATTCGCATTCCGCGTCGGCGCCTGCGCGAGAGCCGCGCCCGGCGCCGCCGTCACAGCCGCGCCCGGCGGCAACGTCACCTGAACAAGGAATTGGTCGCGCTCGATCAGCCTGACAACGGTGGGGGCGCGTTCGAGGATTCCCCGGCCGATGACCGGTCCCCACTCCTGCTGCGCTGTTGCCGCGAGAGTTCGGACCTGCGATTCCGCTGCGGTCAGCGCCGCCCTGTCGGCCCGCAACGTTCCCTCGGCAGTCTCGGCTTCCTTTCTCGGGAGAGCGGCGGAGTCGACCAGATTCTTGGTGCGGTCGAATGCGCTCTTGGCGACTTCAAGCCGGGCCTGCGCCGTCTGCAGTTGAGCCTGCGCATTGGCGTAGTTGTTGGTGAGCTCCGTGATGCGGGAGATGTCCAGCACCGCTCCATAGGCACGGATTTGCTCGGGATGCGGAGCGGCTTTGACAACCGCGGTTTCGAGTCCGACCTGCCCCTGCTGGCTGGGCGTAAGCTTGACCGCGGGCTGGTCATTGTTTGCGTTACGGGATGGCTCGGGGCGGCCCGCGTCCGATTTGTCCGACGGCGTTTGCGCAACTGCCTGCCGGACGTGGCCCGTGAAGGCAGTGATGCCGGCGACGCACGCCAGCAGATTCACGGCGACGGCGACGTCGCGCCAGGAGGTTTCTGTGAGAGCCATCAGCCTGTTAGCGTTGTGGGGAACCAGCTTATTGACGAAATGAGCGGGCGGCAAGGCGCCGGTTTCACGTCTGGCTGGATGAAGTCGGTGCCGCCGAAGGCGAGGTCGGAGGGTGAAGTTCCGCCGTCGTATCGGCCGGCTCTGAAACTTCCCGCTGCCCGAAACGTAGCCCTTCATGCTAGTCTCAATCGCGCCCGTGAGAGGATCCCGGCATGAACCCGATCGACCTGGTGGTGACTGTGTGTGCGGTGCTCTCGCCTGCGACCTGCGAGGAGCAGCATCTGGTGTTCAACTATGCGGGCTCGCCCCGCCAGTGCGTGATGGCCGCGCCGCCCTATATCGCGCAATGGGTCGGCGAGCACCCGAAATGGCAGGCAGTGCGCTGGCGCTGCGAATATCCGCATCCCAACGACAAGGCGTGAGGCCTGACGAAATCTATCCCCTCATGGTGAGGAGCCGCGAAGCGGCGTCTCGAACCATGCAGGCCCCGCCGCCAAAGCCGGGCCCTTCATCCTTCGAGACGCCTGCTGCGCAGGCTCCTCAGGATGAGGGAGAGCCGCCAGCTACTTCGTGCAGTCCTTCAGGTCCTTGTCGGCGATCGAGAACACCGCATCGGCCTTGATCTCGATGTCGCGAACGATGCACTGCCGCGCGCTGGGATAGCTGACCTTGGCGTCGTAGCGGCCGGGCTCGACGCCGGTGATGCGCAGCCGCTCGTCGTGGTCGACCTCCTTGTCCTTGTCGTTCAGGCACTGGTTCGGTCCCCAGTCGGTCTTGCCGGCCGGCGAGAGCTGGAAGCCGGAGATCGTCTCCGTCGTCAGGTTCCAGAGCCGGATGCCTTTGCCCTTGGTCTGCGCGGCGGCTTCACCGGCACACACCAACACTGCGATCAAAACGAGACACCAACGCATCGATCCTCCCAAGCGGCGCCGCTATTGTTTGATCAGGCGCTCGCGGTTCTTTGCCTTGTCGAAATTCTTGGCGCGGTCAAGACCAATCGGCGCAATCAGCCTGGCGGAGGTGAGATCGGCGCCCTCGAAATCGGTGTCGATGACGGTTGCCCCGCTCAGGTCGGCGCCGCCGAGCTGAGCGTTTCTGAGCGATGCGCCTGTCAGGTCGGCCCCCTTGAGCGAGGCAAATTCGAGATCGACCCGGGACAGATCGGCGTTGCGCGCGTTCAACTGCGCCAGATTGGCGGATCGCAGCACGGCGCGCATCAGTCCCATCGACTGGTTGCGCATGTCGGCACCGAGATGCGCATCCGCGATCGTCGCGCCGACCAGGCTCGCGCCGCTGAGATCGGCGGCGATGCGCGCCCCGGTCAGATCGGCGCCGTCGAGGCGAGCGCGCGCCATCTGTGATGCGAATAGATTGGCCCCCTTCAGGCTCGCGCCTCTGAGATCCGCATCCAACAGCCATGCCTGATCGAGAATCGCTCCGTCCAGCCGGGCGCCGGAGAGTTTCGTCTTGTTGAGCCGTGCCGTCCGGAGAACCGCCTTGGTCAGGTCGAGACCACTGAGATCGAGCCCCGATAACCGCTTGCCGGTGAAATCGGCGGGCGTACTGGCGTTCGCATTGGCCAGCATGGCCTCGACCTCCTGCCGGCTCATCTCGGCGGAGACCATGGCGGGTGACGTCAGGTCGAGGTCGCGCAACATGTCCTGCGCGCGCGCCGTTGTCGCGAGCAGAGCAAGGCCCAGCGCCGTCAGGGCGATCGTTCGCTTCATCAGCAGACTCCGCTGCGGCCCAATCTAGCACGCCTCGCGCATTTGCCTATGAGACATCCCGCGCAAGCCCGGCCTTGATCGCCGCGATCTCGGCTTCACCGCGCGCCTCGCGCGGTATGCCGATGGGCACCTCGGCCAGAATTCGCGCCGGCCGCGGCGACAGGAAGAACAGGCGGTCGCCGAGGCGGATCGCATCGTCGAGACTGTGGGTGACGAGCAGCGTCATCACCGGGCGGCTCGCCACCAGCGTCGCGATCTCGTCGCGCAGGCGGCCGGCGAGCGCGTCGTCGAGCGAGGCCAGCGGCTCGTCGAGCACGAGCAGGTCGGGCTCTACCGCAAACGCGCGGGCGAGCGCGACGCGGCGGGCAAGACCCAGCGACAATTCGCCGGGGAAGTGGCTGCGATGCGCGTCCAGCTCCAGGATCCTGAACAGCTCCGACAGTTTTGCCTCGGTGACCTCAGGCGCCGCCAGCCGCACGTTCTGCTCGACCGAACGCCAGGGCAGCAGCCGCGGCTCCTGGAACACCATGCCGACCCGGGCCTCCGGCGGCCGCGCGACGCGGCCCGCAAAATCGTGGTCAAGTCCAAGGATGATGCGCAGCATCGTGCTCTTGCCGCAGCCTGAGGGGCCGATCAGCACGCCGACCTCGCCGGATTGCAGCGCGAACTTGATCGGCGCCAGCACCTCGTGCGTTCCGCCCGCAGCGCTCCTGAACGTCTTGCCTGTGATATCGACCTCAAGCCGCACGGGGCCGCCACCTGTTTGCGCGGGCTTCGAACGGCTGCACCAGCAAGGTTTCGATGACGAGCACGACGGCGGCGAAGGTCAGCGAATAGGCCAGCAGCCGCGGCGTGTCGAACAGCTGGAAGGCGACGCCGATCTCGAAGCCGACGCCGTTCGGCCGCCCGAGCAGCTCGGCGACCAGCACGATCTTCCACACCAGCGACAGGCCGGAGCGGGCCGAGGCCGCGATATAGGGCGCAAGCTGCGGCAGCACGACGTGGCGGAACGCACGCCAGCGCGGCATCGCGAACACGCTTGCCATCTCGTCCAGCGACCGGTCGAGCGCGCGCGTGCCCTCGCGCAAGGTAACGATGGCCGTCGGCAGCTTGTTGATGGCGATCGCCGCGATGGCCGCGGCTTCGGTCAGGCCGGCCCAGATGTAAGCGAGCACGATCACGACCAGCGCCGGCAAGTTGAGCAGCAGGATCAGCCAGGGATCGCCGAGCCGGTCGGCGAGCTTCACCCGCCCCATCAAATATCCGATCGCGCTGCCGAGCGACATCGCCAAGGTGAAAGCGAGCGCGACGCGGGCCAGCGTCGCCCCGAGATGCAGGAACAGCGCGCCGCTCGACGCTTCCGCGATCATCACCTGAAGCACGGCAGGCGGGGAGGGCAGCTTGGCGCCGCCCACGGCCAGCGCGGCAACCCACCAGATCACGAGGAAAAGGGCGAACGACAGCAGACGCAGCACCTCAATCTCCGGGGACTGCGTGATAGAAAGTGCCGGGATCGAGCTCGGATGCCGGTCCGACCAGATCGCGGCCGCCGATCTCGGCCAGCACGCGGTAGAGCACGCGCGCATCCTTCTCCTCGTCGTCGATGCTCCGCCGCGGAATGCCGTCGCGGTAGCGCTCGCGGTAGGTCTTCAGCATGGCCGGGTCACTCGTGCCGGTGAGCGGCGCAATCTTCTCCCAGGCCGCATCGGATGTGACCAGCAGCTGCTTGGCCTTGCGGGTCATCGCGATGAAGCGGGCGACGGCATCCTTGTGGCTCGCGGCCCAGCTCTCGTCGAAGACATAGCCGACCGCGGACACCGCACCCTTGGCGCCCAGCTTCGGCAAAATCTCCTCGATGCCGGCGAGGCGCCTGAAACCCTTGGCCTCGAGCTGGGCACAGAAATTCCAGAAGTTGAGGCTCGCCTCCATCTCGCCGTCGAGGGCCTTGGCGGCGATCAGCGGCGGGGCGCCGTAGACGATGGTCGCTTCCGACTTCAGGTCGATGCCGTCCTGCTTCATCCGCGCCTGGAGCAGCAGCCAGCTCTTGTCGATCGGCCCGCCGGCGACCGCGAGCTTGCGGCCCTTGAGGTCGGCGAGCGTCTTGATCGGCGAGGAGGCCGGTACCATCACCGCGCCGAGCGCGCTGGAATAGGGATAGAAGGTGAGCTTTGCGCCCAGTCCGCGCTCGCGCGACACCCACAGCCAGTCGGACAGAATGATGTCGGCGCTGCCGGCGCGCATCGCGATCTTGCCGGCCTCGGTGCTCGCGAGCTCGGTGACCTCCAGCGACAGATCAGCCTCCTTGTCGAGGCCGGCGCTGCGGATCGCGGCCAGCTCCCAGGAAAATGTCCCGGTCTTCTGCACCGCGAGACGGATGGTATCAGCAGCGTCGGCTGGAGCTGCCAGCGTCAGAGCCAGCGTCGCCGCGAGCGCCAATGTTCGTCCCAAAACTCTCATCGCCTTGTGAGCCGTTTCCTCTGACAGAGTGCTTTTCAGGACAATACGCATAGCATAGCTTTGCTCGCAACCAGCGGGAGGACGCGCATGAAACTGGCCGGACAGCTACGACCGATTGTCGCCGCATTGGCGGTATTGGCGGCGACCGCGTGCGTGGCCCGGGCCGAGGAGGCCAACGACTATCCGACCTCCGCGCGCGCGGAATATGTCTATGGCTGCATGAAGGCCAATGGCGAGAGCCGTCAGTCGATCGAGCAATGTTCCTGCTCGATCGACGTGGTCGCCTCGATCGTGCCTTATGCACGCTACGTCACCGCAGAGACCGCGCTCAGCATGTCGCAGGTGCGCGGCAATCTCGGCGTCCAGTTCCGCACGTCCGAGCAGGCGAACTCGGCGGTGAACGATTTGCGCCGCGCGCAGGCCGAGGCTGAGGTGAGGTGTTTCTAGTATAGCGGCGCAGACGGAGCTTTCCTCCTTCTCCCCTTGTGGGAGAAGGTGGCGCGAAGCGCCGGATGAGGGGTTCTATCGGCGTATTCTAGCGTGAGAGAGGTGCGCGCGGAGGCAACCCCTCACCCGTCTCGCCGCTCCGCGGCGATCCACCCTCTCCCACAAGGGAAGAGGGGAAGGCAGGTCGCCTCACGTCCCCGGCTTCTCCACATCCCACTCGTTGCGGAACACGTGCCCATCCGTGTCCTTTGCCTCGGCGCGGAAGCGCTTCGCGCCATTGGAGACGTAGGTGAAGCGCAAATTGGGATCCTCGGAGATCGAGATGCCGCCTTCCATCGAGAGCACGGGGCTGTCGTCCTGCGTCAGCTTGAGCTGGTTGACGAAGAAAGCGGGAATATAGAGCTGCGTGACCTGGTCCATCTGCAGGCCGGAATTGTTGGGATGGCCGATCATGATCTGGGCTTCGCGGACGCGGCTCGCCGGTGCTTCCTCGCGCGCGAATTGGCGGTAGCGCATCTGGCCGAGCCGGTTCCTGGCTTCCTCGACGTTCTTTCCCGCCGGCGCCGAGCAGCCGCCTGAGGCCTTCACATAGACCTTGGAAACGTAGAGCTGACCGTCGCTCAGCTCTGCGACGGCGTGGACGTCGGTATAGTTGTTGACGCGCACGCGGGTGGAGATCTCGGTGACATTGGCATCCGCGCCAAGCTCGAACTTCGCCGCCATCGGCGCGGGGTTGCGGTCGATCACCAGCGTGATCGAGCGGATGCGGCGGCTGTCGGCCGGCGACAGCTTGCTGCGCAGGGTCACCGGCACGATGGCGGCGTCCTCGGCGCGATAGGGCATCTCGATGCCGATGATATCAGCACCGTCATTCATCGGACGGCTATTGAAGATGTCCTGCACCAGGCCCGGCCAGGGATCATAGGCATCCTCGGCCTGCGCCGGCATCGCGAGGGCGATGCCGAGCAAGGCGGCGATCAGGGGCAGGCGGCGAGTGCATCCCATCATGGTCGTGATCCCGCAGGCGAAGCAGTGTCTGGCCTAGCGTAGCGCGCCCGCTACTCCCATTCAATTTCCGAAAATGCTGCGGTTGCGTTGCGGGCATTGTAGTCCTCGAACAGCTGCCAGTGCGACCGCTCTTCAGTGGCCGCCTTGTCCGCGGCGGCCCGGATCGGCTCGCCTTTCTTGTTCAGCGTGCGGACGTCGGACAACAGCTTTGACAGGTAACGCCGTTCATCCGCCAGCGCCGCAGGCCACGCGCTCACAGGGCCGTGACCGGGAATGACGCGCACGGCCGGGATGGTCTCCAGATCCCCGAGCGTGGCGAGCCAGCCGCGAATGCTGCCGTCCATCACCGGAATGTGGCGGAGAAAGACAAGATCGCCGGCAAACAGGGTCTTGGTGGTTTCGTCGTAAACGGTCAGATCATTGTCGCTGTGCCCGGCCGGCCATGCGCGCAAGGTCAGGCGGCGGGCGCCAAGATCGAGCGTCAGTGTGTCCGTGACGAGCATCGTCGGCGGCACGATCTTCACAGGATCGATCAACTCACTGCCCATGATGCGTCTGAAATTGTCGAGATAAAACGGGCCGCGGCTCGCCAGCGCCTGCGGCAGCTTGCTGTGGCCGACGAAGCTGGTTCCCTCAGCAACGAAGGCGGCGTTGCCGAAGACATGGTCGGGATGGCCGTGGGTGTTGATGACGTAGCGGATCGGCTTCTTGGTGCGTGCCTTCACCGCCGCCAGTAGCGCCTCGCCCTCGCGAAAACTGCCGCCGGTGTCGATCACGGCCACCGCGTCATCGCCCACGATGAAGCCGACATTGGCGATGCCGCCCTCGTTCTCGCGGCTCATCAGGGCGATGGTCCCGGAGTGTAGGAAGATTCCCGGCGCGACTTCGCTCACAGGCAATTCGGCTGCTCCGGCGCGTGCTAGCGTCGCCGTTCCCAGGGACAAGACTGCAATCACGAAAGCAATGCGAAACACTTTTCCGCCTCAGTTCGAAGGGTTTGTCGCGTTGCACTGCAGCAAAGCGAAGCCGGCACAAGGCTTGGCAAAACATGGCGCGTCATGCGTTGATAACATTCAAACAAAATGAGGAGGAAGCGCGATGACGGAGGCCGGACGACATCGTCGCTGGTTGGCCCTGCTGTGGGGCCTGGCTGCAACCTGCGCTCTGGGCGACGTCGCCCTGGCGCAGACAAGCGAGACCGGAGACCTCTCGTTCGAGCTGGTCGATCCGAAGGTTCTGCGCGTCTGCGCCGACCCGCGCAATCTGCCGTTCTCCAACGAGAAGGGCGAGGGCTTTGAGAACAAGCTCGCCGAATTCCTGGCGGACAAGCTGCAGAAGAAGCTCGACTACGTGTTCTTTCCGCAGGCCACCGGTTTCGTGCGGATGACGCTGGGCGCGCATCGCTGCGATGTCATCATGGGCTTCCCGCAAGGCGACGACCTCGTGCAGGGCACCAATCCCTATTACCGCACGACCTATGCGCTGGTTGCCAAGACGGGCAGCGGGCTCGAGGAGGTCGATACGCTCGAGGATGCGCGCCTGAAAGGCAAGCATGTCGGCATCGTCGCCGGTACTCCGCCGGCGACCAACATGGCCCTTGCAGGCTTGATGGGCGATGCAAAGCCTTATCCCTTGATGATCGACACGCGCTTCGACAATTCGGCGCAGGCCATGATCGACGATCTCGCCGCCGGCAAGATCGACGCCGGCGTGCTGTGGGGACCGATGGCCGGCTATTACGCCAAGAAGGCCGGCTCGCTCCATGTCACGCCGCTGGTGAAAGAAACGACGGGGCCGAAATTGGTCTATCGCATCGGCATGGGCGTACGGCCCGCCGACCAGAACTGGAAGCGGCAGCTCAACCGGCTGATCCAGGAGAACCAGGGCGAGATCAACAAGATCCTGCTCGACTTCGGTGTGCCGTTGCTGGACGAGAGCGACCGGCCGCTCGGTGCGGAGACGGCCAAGAAGACGCCATGAGACGGGCTTCTGCCGCTGCGCTCGTCGCCGTCATGCTGACGGCGCCGGCATTCGCGCAGCAGCAGGAGCCGTTCGAGCCCGAGGGGTATCGCACCGACAATTACCGCGCGCCGGTGCCGGCGACGCTGGCGAACGCGCGTGTGCTGACCACAGAGGAGGCCGAAGCGATCTGGCGCGCGAAGAGCGGTGCATTCGTTGACGTGCTCCCGCGTCCGCCGAAGCCGAAGAACCTGCCCGAAGGCACGGTCTGGCGCGACATGCCGCGCAAAAACATTCCGGGCAGCATCTGGCTGCCCGATACCGGCTACGGCAGTCTGTCGCCGGCGATGGACGATTATCTCCAGCGCGGCCTCGCGCGTGCCTCACGCGGCGACAAGGCCGCGCTGCTGGTGATCTATTGCCTCGCCGATTGCTGGATGTCGTGGAATGCCGCCAAGCGCGCGCAGGCCTACGGCTACTCCAACATCGCCTGGTACCCCGAAGGCACCGACGGCTGGGAGCACGCGAAGCTCCCCACGGAAGATGCGCAGCCGGAGCCGCGGCCCGAGCAATAATGGATCGTCATGCCCGGGCTTGTCCCGGGCATCCACGTTCTTGGCTTGTGGTAAACGTGGATGGCCGGGACAAGCCCGGCCATGACGCCGTGTTGCAGGCACGAAGAGGCGAAGCAAAGCCTATTGCTTCTGCAGCTTCGTCAGCGTGCCCGTGCCGTTGGTGTCGGTGGCCGAATACGTCACCCTGTCGCCGGCATGAACCGCGTCCAGCATGGCGGCATCCTTGGTCTTGTATTCCTGCATCGCGCCGGCACCACCGGCGCTGCCGCCGACCGTGCCCTTCTGGATCTGCTGGATCGAAATGGTGCCGTTGAGCCGGTCGATCCGCGTGACCATTCCGGTCAGATCGTCAGCAAAAGCGCTGGATGCGAGCATGGTGATGACCGCAGCGCCTGCGAGGATGATTTTTGTGGTTCCCATCGAGGCCTCCCGACGTCTTGGAGTTCACTTCGACAAGCCAACATAAATCGATTTGGTTCCGGCAGATAGCGCGGCAAAAGCTTAACGTTCCCGGGGCGATCGCGGGAACTTTTCGTGAGCCGTCAGCGTGGCTGACGCTATTCCATTTCCTGCTGTATCACGCGTCCGAGCGCGAACAGGCGCTGGTCGATCGAGGTTGGAACCTCGCAGACGAAGCGCACCACCTTGTGGCGGTCCTCGAAAATACGGGTTTTCCAGATCAGCTCGTTGCTGAGCGCCTCGACCTTGGCCTCGTCGCGCGGTGTCGCCCCTTGCACGGCCTGGAGCGCCAGCGTCTCGTCGCGGATCTTGTCGGCGGCGTCGCGCTGCTTGCGGCTGACGCGCTCGAGCCCGATCATGACCTGGGCGCGCTGGGCGTTGAGGGTCTCGAACAGCCCGGCGAACAGGAGCTTTGCATTCGCCGCCTTGTCGCTGGCCGAGCCGGCCAGAAACTCCTTCACCGACTTCTCGGCTTCGTCGAGCGGCGTCTTGCGCGCCGCCAATTTCGAGACCAGCGCGCTGACCTTGGCGTCGTCCTTCCACTTGGTCTCGGCATCACCGAGCGCGGGACCGGCCCAGACGGCGGCGAGCGAGATCTCCGGGACTTTTGCCTGCGTGCACGGCCAGTCCGGATAGCGCGGATCGGCCGCGCGCGCGGCCGATCCCGCAACAGCGAGCGCCAGAACAGCCGTCGCCAGAATCCGAACCGTCATCCTTCGCCTCCTGCGGGCCCCCGCCGTGCCAGCCCGCGCGAGGGATCATAGGCCCAAATCGCACCGATCATGAAGACGATTGTGCAGGCTGCGACCACCGCCAGCGAGATCCAGTTGATTTGCCCGTAGAGTGCAAAACGTATCAGCTCGACCGCGTGGGTGAACGGATTGGCCTCGCACAGATAGTAGAGATAGGGGCTGCCCTCCTGCACCCGCCAGAGCGGGTAGAGCGCGGAGGAGGCGAAGAACATCGGGAAGATCACGAAGTTCATGACGCCGGCAAAATTCTCGAGCTGCTTGATGCCCGACGAGATCAGCATGCCGAGCGAGCCCAGCATCAGCCCGGACAGGATCAGCGCCGGCAGCACCGTGAGATAGCCCGACGGCGGCGGGGTGATGTCCCAGAACCAGGCGATCAAAAGGAACGCGTAGACCTGGAGCAGCGATACGGCCGTGCCCGCGAGCAGCTTGCAGAACAGCAGGAAGCCGCGCGGCAGCGGGCTCACCAGCAGCGTACGCATGTTGCCCATCTCGCGGTCATAGACCATCGACAGCGAGGACTGCATGCCGTTGAAGAGCTGGATCATCGCCATCAGCCCGGGCGCGATATAGACCTCGTAGAGGATGTAGGTCTCGTAGGGCGGGATGATGGAGATGCCGAGCACCTGGCGGAAGCCGGCGGCGAAGATGAACAGCCACACCAGGGGACGCACCAGCGCCGAGACGAAGCGCTCGCGCTGATGCAGGAAGCGCAGCCCCTCGCGCCAGACGATGCCGGTGAGGCAGGTCATGTACTCCGCGGCCGAGAAGCCGCGCGGCGCCTCGCGCGTGGTGATGCTGCTCATGCGCCGCCTCCCGGCATGGTCTGCGCGCCGGTCAGGCGCATGAAGGCGGTGTTGACGTCCTGCGCGCCGGCTTCTGTGACGACGCGGCTCATCGGCCCCTGCGCCAGCACCTTGCCCTGGTGCAGCACCACGAGATCGTCGCCGGGCATGATCTCGTCGAACAGGTGCGTGGCCCAGAGCACGCCGATGCCTTGCTCGGTCACGAGCTGGCGCACATGGCTGATGATGTCGGCGCGCGCCTTGACGTCGAGGCCGACGGTCGGCTCGTCGAGCAGCAGGAGGCGCGGCCGGTGCAGCAGGGCGCGGGCTATCTCCAGCCGCCGCATCTGTCCACCCGAGAGGTCGCGCACCTTGCTCCCGGCACGATCGGAAAGGCCGATGCGGCCGAGCAGCTCAACGCTACGCGCGGTGGCCTCGCGGCGACCGATGCCGTGGAGGGCGGCGTGATAGAGCAGGTTCTGCGTCAGGGACAGATCGAGATCGACCGTACGCGGCTGGAACACGACGCCGAGCAGCCGCAGCGCCTCGCCGGAGCTTTTGCCGATGTCATGGCCGAAGATAGAGACGCGGCCCGACTGGATGCCGAACAGGCGTGTGACGAGTGAGAACAGCGTGCTCTTGCCGGCGCCGTTGAGCCCCAGCAGCGCGGTGAAGCTCGCAGCCTGCACCTTGAACGACACGTCCATCAACGCGCGGCGCGGCCCATAGGCATGGCTGACGCCGTCGATCGACAGCGCCGGCACCGCGGCCGGATCGGGCCGTGGCGTCTCCAGTGCTTCGGTGACGGGGGCAGGGCTGGTCATGGCGCGATCGTGATGCCCCAGGGCAGCTCGCCCACCTGAATGGTCTTGATCACCTTCTGCGCGGCGACGTCGATGACGGACACGTCGTTCGACACGCCGTTGGTGGTGAGCAGGTATTTTTCATCCGGCGTGAAGGCCATGTGCCAGACCCGCTGTCCCACCAGCAGGTATTTCGTGACCTTGCGCGTGGCAACGTCGACCACCGCGATGCGGTTGGCGGGACCGAGTGCGACGAAGGCGGTCTTGTCGTCCTTTGTCATGCCGATGCCGACCGGCTGGATCGCCTCCTTGCGCAAGCCCGGAATCTCGAAGGTGACCTTGCCGATCACTTCATGTTTCTTCGGATCGATCACCGACACGGTGCCGCCGATCTCGGAGGACACCCAGAGCTCCGAGCTGTCATGCTTGAACTCCGCAAAGCGCGGCCGCGCATCGACCAGCACGTTGGCGACGATCTGGCGCGAGCTCGTGTCGATAAAATGCGCCATGTTGGTGGTTTCGGACGTGTTGATCAGCGTCTTGCCGTCCGGGCTGATCGTCATGCCCTCGGGCTCGACGCCGACCTGGATGTCGCCGAGCCGGGTGCGCTTTTCGAGGTCGATCACGGTGACCGTATTGTCGTTCTCGTTTGCGACATAGAGAATTTTTCCCGCCGCATCCTGCGCGAACAATTCGGGATCTGGACCGGAGGGCAGGCTGTCCACCACGGCCTGCGTCTTGGCATCGATCACCTGGATGGTGTCGTCGTCGCCGACCGCGACCATCACGAACTTGCCGTCGCGCGTGAAATCGATGCCGCGCGGACGCTGGCCGACCTTGATGGTCTTTGTCACGGTCCAGCTGTCGGTATCGATCACCGAGACCGTGTTGCTCTTCTCGTTCGAGACATAAGCGATGAACGCATGCGCGGGCGCCGCCGCCAGCGCCAGTCCGGCGAGAAGCCCCACACGCCACATGCGCAACATCCAAGTCTTCACTTTAATGTCCTCATTTCAACTTGCATTTGCTCTCCGGACGGTCGTAGCCGAGCGTGTCGAGTTCGGAGACCTGGTGCAGGAACCCTTCCTGCGGCGACACTGAGACCACCATGCGGCCGTCGACCAGCAGGATCGGTTGGCGGAGCTGCAGGTTCCAGTCGCGCAAGGTGAGCCGCGTGCCCTTGAAGGCGGCAACGGAGAAATCCGGGCCCTTGATGAAATCGGTGACCTTGCCGACGTCGCCTGATTTGGTGCGCGAGGTGGCCTCGCCGATCATGCGCACCGCGGTCCAGGCCTGCATGTCGAGCGGGGTCATCCGCCGCGAATTCAGCTTGATGAAGCGGTTCTGCATCTGGATCGCGCCCCACTGGTCCTGCGATGCGTCCCAGCTGCGCGGCACGAGGCCGGCCGAGCCCGCGACGGGCCGCGGATCCCAGGTGCGATAGGGCAGATAGGCGCCGAACACCTCGCTCTCGTCGGCGGCGACCAGCACGTCGTAGGCGGGCGCCTGCTGCGTGAACACCGGCATCTGCCGCTGGATCTGGGTGACGCCGGAGTCGGTGCGCCGCGCGCCGCCCTTGTCCTCGAAGGTGCGCTCCTGCACGATCTTGGCGCCGAACCGCGTCGCGGTGCGCCGGAGCGCATCGGCGAACAGCTTGTCCTCGTCGTGCGAGCCGACGACGAGCAGCCAGCGCGACCATTTCTTCCACACCAGATACTGGCCGAGCGCATCGGCCAGCATCGCCCGCGTCGGCGCGGTGTGGATGACGTTGGCGCGGCAATCGGCCTCGCGCAGCCGCTCGTCGATCGCCCCCGCGTTGAACAGCAGCGTGCCGCGCTCGCGCAGGGCATCGGCAACTTTCAGCAGCGCGTCGGCCGGCAGGTCGGTGATGATGAAGCCGTTGCGAGCCGCAAGATCAGTTGCGGCCTGGACCGCGTCCTCGCCTTCCTTGATGCGGCGTTCCTCCAGCGTGAAACGCTGGCCCGTGAATTTTCCGGTGGTGTTGTTGTCCTCGATGGCGAGGCGCGCGCCGGCGACGCCGTCATTCTCGGCGGGCTGTTCGACCAGCGACAGCGTCGATCTGGTGCCGGCGACACCGAGATAGCCGACGCCGATCGTGACAGGGTCGGCCGCGAGCGCGCTCGTCGCGGCGAGACTCCAGCCGATCAGGCCGACCAACCATCGGATCATGTTTCCTCCTGGACGATCTCCCCGGCTTGACCGCCGGTGGAGAATTGTCTCTGCTAAAGCATGACCGATTTGTCAGGGCATGCAACCCCGCATTTCGTCCCTGCAAGCGAGGAGGCGGAATCACGATCATGCGAGCACTGCTATGTTTCGCAGCATTGCTGTTGACCGGATCGGTCGCACGCGCCGATCCGCCGAAGCTCGCGGTGTTCGATTTCGAGCTGATCGACACCAGCCTGCCCGGCGAGTTCTACGGCTCCAAGCCGGAGGAGGCGCGGCTGCTGCGCATCAGCGAACAGCTCCGCAAGGAGCTGACTGACTCGGGCCGGTTCCAGGTGCTCGACATCGCGCCGGTCAGGGACGCCGCCCGCCACGCGAACTTGCAGGCCTGCGGTGGCTGCGACCTCAAGCTCGCCGGGCAGCTCGGTGCCGAGCTCGAGATCACCGGCATGGTGCAGAAGGTCTCGAACCTGATCATCAACCTCAACATCTATCTGCGCGACGTGAAGACCGGCAACATGATTGCCGCGGCCAGCGCCGACATGCGCGGCAACACCGATGAATCCTGGTCGCGCACGATGAGCTATCTCATCCGCAACCGCCTGCTGGCGCCGAATTACGGCAAGCCGGAGTAGGGCTCTCTCCCCGCGAGTCGGGAATTGTAGGGTGGGCAAAGGTGCACTTGCGCCGTGCCCACGGTCAATCAATGATTCGAGAGAAATCGTGGGCACGCTTCGCTTTGCCCACCCTACGATACTGCGGTCGCGGAGAGACACCCCTCATCACAGGGGGAGAAGGGAAGAAAAATCACCCCTTCAATCTTTCCGCATGCCAATGCAGATGATCGCTCATGAAGGTCGAGATAAAATAATAGCTGTGGTCGTATCCCGGCTGTCGCCGCAGCGTCAGCGGGATGCTGGCCTTGGTGCAGGCGGCTTCCAGCAGCTCGGGCTTGAGCTGCTCCTTCAGGAAGTTGTCGGCCTCGCCGACATCGACCAGGAAACCCGAGAACTTGGCGCCGTCCTCGATCAGCGCCACGGTGTCGTGGTTGCGCCAGGCATCCTTGTTCGGTCCGAGATAGCCGGTCAGGGCCTTGATGCCCCAGGGCACCTGCGAGGGCGCCACGATCGGCGCGAAGGCGCTGGCCGCGCGATAGCGATGCGGGTTGCGCAGTGCGACCGTCAGTGCACCGTGGCCGCCCATCGAATGGCCCATGACCGATTGCCGCTTGGCGTCGACGGGAAAATTTCCCGCCACAAGTTTCGGCAGCTCGTCGGTGACGTAGCTCCACATGCGATAGTTGCGGGCGAAGGGGTCTTGCGTCGCGTCGACATAGAAGCCGGCGCCCAGGCCGAAATCGTAGGCGTTGTTGGCATCGCCAGGCACGTCCGGCCCGCGCGGCGAAGTGTCTGGCGCAACGAAGATCAGGCCGAGCTCGGCGCAGGCTTTGCGGAATTCGCCCTTCTCGGTGACGTTGGCATGCGTGCAGGTGAGGCCGGAGAGGTACCAGACCACGGGCAGCTTGGCGCCGTCGGCGTGCGGCGGAACGTAGACCGAGAACACCATGTCGGTTCCGGTCGCCTGGCTGGCATGGCGATACACGCCCTGCACGCCGCCATAGGATTTATTGGTCGAGACAGTCTGGATCGTCATGCCGTTTTGCTCCGTGGCATCTCACCACATCAAGAATGCAACGCTTGTGTGACCGAATTTGTGGCGGACGTCTACGCGTCAGGCCACGCCGCTGTCGATCGCCAGCCGTACCAGCTCGACCGAAGTCTTCACGCCGAGCTTCTGGCGCATGATCGAGGAGGTGTTGGCCACCGTCTTGTAGGACGATTGCACCAGCCAGGCGATCTCGGACAGGCTCTTGCCGGCGCTGAGCAGCCGCAGGATCTCCATCTCGCGCGCGTTCAGCTTCGACAGCGGGCTTTGCGCCAGCGCAGGGCCGGCAAAGGCGATGCTGCGCGCGATCGCGGTCGGAAGATAAGTGCCGCCGCCGCCGACGGCGCGGATCGCCTCGACGAGGTCGTCCGGGTCGCCGGTCTTGGACACGTAGCCCTTGGCGCCGCATTCGATGGCGCGCGCGGCAAAGGCCGGGTCGTCATTCATGCTGAACATGATGATGCGGGCCTCCGGCGCGCGCTCGAGGATGCGGCGCGCGAGCTCGAAGCCGGAGACGGTCGGCAGGTTGATGTCGATGATGCAGAGGTCGGGGCGCTCGACGATGAAGACGCACTCGCCGTCCTCGGCGTCGGCGGCCTCCAGAATCTCGATCTCGCCCTCGTCGGCCAGCACGGCACGGCAGCCGGAGGCGACAATGGGATGATCGTCGACGATCAGAATGCGCATAGGCGTTTCCTGCGACAGTGCCGGCCTGTTCTGCGCCGCATGACGTCGACCAGGCAAGACGCGTGCGTCTCATGTCGCCTCATGCAACCCGGCCGGGATTGCTGTACGCTTTCGATTAGATATCGGGCGCTTCGCCCCTGTCAACGTCATCGGACAGGCGCGGGCCAACCTTCGCGAGGCACGGGCGGCACCAATGTGGCAGAATCTTTCCTTGCGCGGGCGCATCAACCTCTTGCTGGCGCTGCTGCTGGCGCTGGGCCTCGCGGTCAATATCGGCCGCCAGGTCGCGGAGGCGGGGCCGCGCGTGCAGGCCGAGGACCAGAGCGTGATCCGCCTCGCGCGCGAATTCATCGAGATGATCGTTGCCGATCTCAACGAGGCGCCCGATCCGGATGCGCGGCTGAACCAGATCGCGCGCGATCTCAGCCGCCTGCGCCATGTCAGCATCGCGCTTTACGACGCCGGCGGGAACCCGCTGACGCCGCCGCGGCCCGATGCCGACGACGACACGCGCGCCCCGCCGGCCTGGTTCGTCAGCCTGGTTCATCCCGAGCAGACCGCGGTCAGCGTACCCGTCTCGATCCATGGCAAGCCGGGCTCGCTCCGGATCACCGCGCATCCCGACGACGAGATCGCCGAGATCTGGGACGGCATCGTGACCCAGCTCGAGGTCGGCTCGGTGATCGCGCTCGCACTGTTTTTCCTGATGATGAACGTGGTCGGCCGGGCGCTGGCGCCGCTGCAGTCGCTGGCGGAGGTCATGGGGAAGCTCGAAGGCGGGCAGTACGAGGCGCGCGTCGCGCCGGGCGGCGCGCCGGAGCTCGCCGCTATCTGCACCCGGCTCAATCATCTTGCCGCAACCCTCGGCGAGGCGGTCGAGGACAAGCGGCGGCTCGCCGAGCGCGCGGTTTCGCTGCAGGACGTCGAGCGCAAGGAGATCGCGCGCGAATTGCACGACGAATTCGGGCCGTATCTGTTCTCGCTGCGCGCGCATGCCAGCGCGCTGGCAAAGCTCGCGGACGGGAAGGCGCCGAGCGCGGAGGCGGTGCGCAAGCACGGCAGCGCCCTGCTGGAGCAGATCAACGCGCTCCAGCAATTCACGCGCCGCGTGCTGGAACGCCTGCGGCCCGTCGGCCTTGCCGAGCTAGGGCTCGGCCAGGCGCTGGAATCGCTGTCGCGGCTGTGGCGGGAATCGCATCCCGAGGTCGCCATCGAGACCACGATCTCGCCGCAGCTGGGGACGACCGGCGAGACCGCCGACCTCACCATCTATCGCGTGGTGCAGGAGGCGCTGACCAACGTGTTCCGCCATGCCGGCGCGACCGCGGTCAATGTCGTGATCGAGCCCGCCGAGCAGCTCACGCGTGACGGCCGGCTCTGCGCCCGCGTGCGCGTCAGTGACAATGGCCATGGCATGGAGCCCGGCCAAAAGCTCGGCTTCGGCCTCGTCGGCATGCGCGAGCGGATCCTGGCGCTCGGCGGCACGCTCAACGTCGTGTCCGGCGACGGCGGCGTCACCGTCGAGGCGCTGGTGCCGACGGCGGCGGCCTGACCGTTCCCAATATCATCGGGAAAAATTCCCGATTTGGTCGGGAAAGCGGGAGCGGATCGTGCCCGACCTTTTGTGGCTGGCGTGCGAGCGGCCGCCGATTACACTCGTCTGCACCAACCGGCGAACATCAAAACAGCCGGCGGTCACGGGTGGGAAGGCTGGGATGGGCAATCGTCTTCGGGTCAAGCGTCTTTGGGTCAAACGTCGTCTGTTGATGGCCTCGGTATCGACGGGGCTGTTGTCGGGGCTGGTCGTCGCGGGCCCCGCCGGGGCCGCTCAGGACGAGGAGACCAACGTCCAGAACCTGCCGCCGGTCGAGGTGAGCGCGCCATCGCCCTCGGCGACAAGACGCATGACGCCGACGCGGCCGGTGGCGCGCGCGGGCGCTTCATCGTCGAACCGCCCCAAGACGCGTATCTATGTCTACCCGACCTCGCCGGGCACCGGCCGGGGTCTCGACGTCGACAAGGTCGCCTCGTCGATCAACGCGGTCGATGCCAACCAGATCAGGCGCACCGGCTCGCTCAACATCACCGATGCGCTGCGCGACAACATCGCCGGCGTCAACATCAGCGAGGTCACCGGCAATCCGTTCACGCCTGATGTCGAGTTCCGCGGCTTCGTCGCTTCGCCCGTGACGGGCACGCCGCAGGGCCTTGCGGTGTATCAGAACGGCGTCCGCATCAACGAAGCCTTTTCGGATGCCGTCAATTGGGACCTGATCCCCACCGCCGCGATCAGGTCGGTGACGCTCGTCACCAACAATCCCGCCTTCGGCCTCAATGCGCTCGGCGGCGCGATCAACCTGCAAATGAAGGACGGCTTCACCTATCAGGGTGCCGAGCTCGATGTGATGGGCGGCTCGTTCGGCCGCATCCAGGGCTCGGCGCAATGGGGCAAGCAGGTCGACAAGAACTACGGCGTCTACGCCGCGCTCGAAGGTCTGCGCGACAACGGCTTCCGCAATTTCTCGCAATCGACCGTGCGGCGCTTCTACAGCGATGTCGGCTATAAGCAAGGCGACAGCGAATTCCACGCCAACATGGGCGTCGCCAAGAACGATTTCGGCGCCAGCGCCACCGTGCCGGCGGAGCTGCTCGACAAATATTGGGGCGCGACCTACACGACGCCGCAGACCACGAGCAACCGCGTCGGCTATCTCAATTTCACCGGAAAGGTCGACGCGACGCCGACCTGGACGCTCGAAGGCACCGCCCATGTGCGCCGGTACGAGCAGAAGATCGTCGACGGCAATCCGACCGACGCCCAGGAGTGCGCTGTCGATCCGGCGCTGCTGTGCTTCGGTGACGACACCACGCCCGCCAATGGCGCGGGCGGCGTGCAGCTCGCCAATCCCTTTGCGCCTGGGACCATCCTCGGCGAGATCGACCGCGGCTCGATCCGTTCGACCACGTTCGGCGTGTCGGGACAGGCCACCAACACCGATCTGCTGTTCGGGCACGACAACCGCTTCGTGATGGGCACGAGCTACGACGCCAGCGTCACGCGCTACAACGCCACCGCCGAGATCGGATCGATGGGAGAAAACTACGTCGTCAGCGGCAGCGGCGTCTTCCTGGGTGCGACGCCCACGGTAGATCCGGTCGCTGGTCCCGTCTCGCTGCGGACCGTCAACCAGTACAACGGCGTCTACGCGATGGACACCTTCAACGTCACGGACGCCTTCGCCATCACCGGCGGCGGCCGCTTCAACGTGGCGCGCATCACGCTGGAAGACCAGCTCGGCACCGCTCTCAACGGCGATCACACCTTCACCCGCTTCAACCCGGTGATCGGCGGCACCTACAAGATCACGCCGGAGCTGACCGCCTATGCCGGCTATTCCGAGGCCAACCGCGTGCCGACGCCGCTCGAGCTCGGCTGCGCCGATCCGACCCGGCCCTGTCTCATCGCGGCCTTCCTGGTTTCGGACCCGCCGCTGAAGCAGGTGGTGTCCAAGACCGTCGAGGCCGGCTTCCGCGGCAGCAAGGAGCTCAACATCGGCACGCTCGGATGGAAGGTCGGCGCGTTCCGCGCCACCAACTATGACGACATCGTCGCGGTGCCCGCGGTCGGGCGGACCGGCTTCGGCTATTTCAGCAATGTCGGCAGAACGCGACGTCAGGGGCTCGAGGCCGAGGTCAACATCAAGTCGCCCACGCTGCAGTTCCAGGCGAGCTATTCGTTCGTCGACGCACGCTATCTCGATGCGTTCGAGCTCGGCTCCGAAAGTCCGTTCAGGGATCCCGTGACCGAGACCATCCAGGTCCTGCCAGGCAACCAGCTTCCCGCGATCCCGCGCCACCGGGTCAAGGTCGGCGTCGACTACAACGTCACCGACGTCTGGAAGGTCGGCGGCAACGCCCTGTTCGTCTCCAGCCAGTATTTCGTCGGCGACGAGTCGAACCAATATTCGAAGCTGCCGTCCTACACGGTGTTCAACCTCCACACCTCCTACCAGGTGACCAAGAACTTCCAGCTCTACGGCCGCGTCGACAACGTCTTCGACAGGCGCTACGCCACCTACGGACAGTTCTTCGATCGCGAAGCCTTGCCCAACTTCACCAATGGCGGCGCCGACTTCACCGACCCGCGCTCGCTGAGCCCGGCACGGCCGCGCGCCTTCTATGCGGGGATGCGGGTGACGTTCTAGACTCGTCCAGGGTGCTGGCGTCCCGCCCGGCGGGAGCCGCGGCTCGCGCGCATGCGGGCCGGCTCGATTGCATATTTTTCCCGGAATGGAACGAGGAGGGGTTTGGCCGGTTAGCTGTGCCTGAACACAAGGAGGACTACGCAATGAAGTTTGCAGTCATGTTGCTGTCGGCGGGCGCTCTCGCGGCGACGCTTTTTGCCGGCCCGGCTTCGGCACGGATCGGCCTCGCCCCTCCGGCGACAGCAACTGATGATGCCGTGATCCAGGTCCGCGGCGGGCACGGTCATGGACACGGGCATGGCCATGGCTGGCACGGCAACCGCGGTCACCATTACGGCTGGTATCGCGGCCGCGGCAACTGGAAGCACCGGCACTGACCAAGGCGGCCGGCGGAATTCCATGCTCCGCACCGCCTGCGCAGACAGCTTGCGTAGAATATCCTGCCTCCGGCATCATGCTGCCGGAGGCTTTGTCTTGTCGTGTCGTTGAAAAATCCGGATGCCGTCGCCGCCATCGTTACGGCGCTCCGACACGTTTATGGTGACGAGGTTGCGCGCCTCATGCTCGTCGAGGGCATGAGCCTCGCCGACCTGATCGATGCGATGTTTTCCGCGCCCTTGCCGCACCGCGAGGCGATCAGGGCCATCACCGACGGACTGGACGACTTTACCATTTCGCCGGACCTCGGCCGCATGTGGCACCTCCGATACATCTATGACGACCAGCCCGGTTCGCTGCACGTCGTGGATCTGGAGATCGCCACGCCGAGCGGTACGCTGGTGAGCAAGGACATCTGGCTTCGCCTGGCCACTTGAACGGAGGCAAGTGCCTTCCCGCAATGGGCGGTGAACCGGGACGAGTTCTACCTCGGGCCGATTGACTCAATGTTCATGATTTGTTCTTATGCTCCTCGTCCACCAAGGAGCGAGCCATGGACAACCGCATCAACGAAATCCGCAAGATCATCAGAGCGTTACGTGTCAGCATGCGTGAGGCCGAAGCCATCATGCATGAGCAAATCAACCGGGATGAAGACTGCACCTTCGTCGCCGGGGAAGTCATGAAGATGCGGGCCGTGATGAGCGGGCTCGCGCAGGAGCGGGCGGCGCTCGGCGACACCGACCCGATCGTCGTTGCCAGCCTCTTCGTCCCCCGCCGGCGCCCGGCGCCTCCGCGCATCGGTGTCGAGAAGCGCCGCCTTGTTCCACCAAGAGAGGTCGCGCGGGCATGAAGGGTGAGAGGCCGACCTACTTCTCCGACATGCGGGAGCCGCCGGAGTTCCTGAAAGCGCTCGAGCACGCGCGGCGCCTGTCCTGCCTTGAAGGCTGGTGCCGCATGCACATCGAGGCCATCCAGGTCGCGATCGATCAATACGCGGAAGCAGCTCTCGGCAATCGGGAGTTCTTCCTCAAGAAGCCGCACAGCATCGGCGACAATCGCAGAAGCGCCGACGTGCCGTGAAGCCGGCGGGGGCGTCACCCAGCCCCCCGCTCGGCAAATTGCTGTCGGTGAATGGCCCTGATGTGGACGCTGCTCACCGTTGATCCATGTCAAGGCCGCCGGCTCATCGATGCTGGCCTCATGTGCAGGCGTGCTCGAAGGTGGCGTCCGTCACTCATCGGTTCGCATGTACCATGAGGAGGAATTCATGCATCGCAGCAAGCGTCATTCGTTCAAGTCCGCGACAATCGCAGGCCTCGCCGCCAGCGCCCTGCTGGGTCTGGCGAGCCTCACGCTCAGCCCGACACCGGCTGGAGCGGTGGTCTATTGTCAGTACGTCGACTATCCGCCGAGCTGCGTCGCCAGGGCCGGTGTCGTGCTCCGTCCGCGTCCCGTGGCACGCGCGGCAGTGCGTGCCGGCACGGCGAGCGGGACCAATTGGAACGGCGGCGTCAATCGCGTCGGCGTGCGGCGCTAGAGAACCGCCCCGCGGCGACGCGCCGGCGTTGCGCGCGCCGGCCTCCGCGGGGCGTTTTCTTTACCGATCGGAAACCATGTAAAATGATCCGAAAATTGTAACGAAACTGCGCGGCCCTCTGTGCGTCGGTTCGCCGGAGGGCCCGTATGATGACAGAGCACCAGTTGAGACAGCGGGAATGTCAGATCGCGCGCTACAGGCAGTTGGAGCGGGAGGTGACCGATCCGCTTGCCGTATGCCTGCTTCACAGCATCATCGAGGAGCTTGAAGAGGAGCTGCGCAGGGACATCCCGGATTGTCACGGGCCGCGTGATTAACGCTTTCTTAGCGCCGATCATGCGGATTAGCCGTGGGGGACTATCAAGGGAGATTGCTCCCATGCTGAAGGACGGCACCTACGCGGCTTGGTACAAGACGCCGATCGATCAGGGTACCGGCATCGTCCATGTTGCAGACGGCCAGATCTGGGGCCGCGACAGCCTGATGACCTATCACGGCTCCTGTCAGGTCGACGGAGATCGCTTCACGGCAACCGTGTTGACGAGGCGTCATACCGATGGACGCGCGACGGTCTTCGGCGTGGAGGACGAGCTCACGCTCAATATCGAGGGGACGTGCCCCGGCAAGATCGCGACCTACACGGCGACGGCAGCGCAGGCGCCGGGAATAGTCCTGCAGGGAACGCTGATCCTGACCGAGCAAGCGGCGGCACGCGAACCGGCCGGCGAGATCCCGGCGTTCAATCCCGACAAGCTTCCGAAGCTGCCGAAGCGCTCGCGCTGAGCGCGATGCGCTCCATGCCCCGAGACGAAGCTAGGCCAGCAATCCGTCCAGGTCGGAATAGATGACGTCGGCTGTGCGCCGATAATGCTGCTGCAGCAGGTGCACGGCCTGCTCGCTGTCCCTGGCGAGAACCGCCTGAAGGATATCGCTGTGCTCGGCACCGACCTTGCGCGCCGGATAGGCCTTCGCGATCGACATCATGCGATATCGATAGAGCCGGTCGGCGAGTTGCTCGCAGAAGCCGAGCAGCGGCCGTGAGCCGCAAAGTCCGATCAGGGTCGCATGGAAGGCGCGGTGCACCTTCTCCCAATCCGGATTGTCCTCGAATGTATCGGGCTTGAGCGAGCGCGGCGTCCGATCGAGCCGGTGATGTGCAACCAGCAGAGCCTCTTCCCAGGCCTGGGTCGCATTCTGCATGGACTCGCTCAACGCCAGGCCCTCGACCCAGCACCTCGTCTTGGTCAGCTCCTGCAGCTCCTCCTTGCTGACCTCCTTCACGTAGAAGCCGCGCTGCTCCATGCCGACGACGAACTCCTCGGTGGTCAGGCGGTTGAGGGCCTCGCGCAGCGGGGTCTGTCCGACATTGTACTGCTCCATCAGGAAGCGCGACTGCAGCTTGCGCCCGGGCTCGAGCCGCGTCGTCAGGATGTCGGCCTTGAGGCGCGCGTAGATCGTGGTCGCCAGCGTTGCCGGCTGGTCTACCTTCTGGCTTGGCAGCTCGGGTGTGATGTCAGGGCTCATGGGCATCCCATCGGAATCTCTCCGCCTGTGTACATTAGCAGAGCTGGGGCCAATTATTTATAAATTTCTTCTTTACTGGAGTTTTTATACATATTACTGAAGCGGGCGTTTCCGTTCCTGACAGGGAAATCCGATGTCCGACTTTCCGGTGACGGCCCTGCGCAGCGTCGAGGTCACGACGCCGCAGCTCGCCGGTTCGGTCGAGTTCTACAGCAAGGTCTGGGGCCTCGACGTCGCGGCGGAGGCGGACGGCACGGTGTACCTCGCCGCGACGGGCAGCGATTTCCACGTCCTCGAGCTCACATCGGGCGAGGCGGCATCGCTCCGCAAGATCAGCTTTCGCGTCCGCTCTCACGATGATCTGCAGCGCTTGTTCGCGCGTGCGCGGCAAGCCGGCTGTGAGGTGATCAGCTCACCTGCGCCATCGTCCGCGCCGTCGGGCGGCACAAGCTTCATGGTTCGCGAAGCGCAGGGATGCGCCATCGAGTTCGTACATGGCGATCGTACCAAGCCGGCGCGCGTGATCGCCGATCGCCCCGAGCGGTTGGCCCACGTCAACATCAACAGCGCCGACATCGAGAAGCTTTCGGCGTTCTATCAGGAGACCCTGGGCTTCCGGCTGTCGGATCGGTCCAAGCTGATGGCATTCCTGTGCTGCAACAGCGATCACCACGCGGTCGTGCTTGCGGAGGCCCCTCGCAACGGTCTCAATCACGTGGCTTTCCTCATGCCCGATCTGGAGTCCGTCATGCGCGGCTCCGGCCGCATGGTGGACCACGGCTATCCAATCGGCTGGGGCGTCGGCCGTCACGGCCCGGGCGACAACGTGTTCGCCTATTTCGTCGATCCGACCGGCACCGTGATCGAATACACGGCCGAAGTCCTGCAGATCGACGATAGCTATGTCGCGAAAGGTCCGGGCGATTGGGTCTGGCCTCCCGGCCGAACCGATCAATGGGGCATCGCCCCGCCGAAGTCGGAGGCCTGCAAAGCGGCGCAGCTTGCCGTTCCCTTCGCGGCGGCGCGCGCATGACGGATATTGCCGGCGCCATTGATTATGACGTGCTCGTCGTCGGCTTCGGGCCGACCGGCGCCGTTGCCGCAGGGCGGCTCGGCCGCCTCGGTCATCGCACGTTGGTCATCGACCGGCTGACCGACGTCTATGACAAGCCGCGCGCGATCGCGCTCGATCACGAGATCTTCCGTCACTTCGACAATATGGGCCTCACGGAGGCGATCTCGCCCCATATCGAGCCTTTCACCGCCTCGGAGCATTTTGGCGTCGACGGCCAGTTGATCCGCCGCATCGACATGGTCGCGAAGCCTTATCCGCTCGGTTACACGCCGAGCATGGTGTTCAGCCAGCCCGCGGTCGAGGCCGAGCTGCGGCGCCACGCGCGGAGCTTTTCCAATGTGCACGCCGAGCTCGGCGTCGAGCTGCTCGGTCTCGTGCAAACGCCCGATCGTGTCGAGGCGCAACTGAAGGACGGCGATGGACGGCAGCGTTCCGTGACCGCGCGCTATGTGATCGGCTGCGACGGCGCCTCGAGCACCGTGCGGCAGATCGCAGGTCTTGGCCTCGAGGATCTCATCTTCGACGAACCCTGGCTGGTGGTGGACGTCCGCGTGGACGAGAATGCGATCGCGCGCCTGCCGCAATGCTCCGCGCAATTCTGCAATCCGGCGCGTCCCGTCAGCTACCTCATCGGCCCGAAGAACCACCGCCGCTGGGAGATCATGCTGCTGCCGGGCGAGGACGCGCGGCAGATGGAGCGGCCCGACAATGTCTGGAAGCTGCTCGCGCCCTGGCTCACGCCGGAGGACGGGGAGTTGTGGCGCGCGGCCTCGTATCGCTTCCACGCCCTCGTTGCCGACGAGTGGCGCAACGGCAGGATCCTGATCGCCGGCGATGCCGCGCATCAGCAGCCTCCCTTCATCGGCCAGGGCATGTGCCAGGGCCTGCGCGATGCCACGAACCTCGTCTGGAAGCTGGATCATGTGCTGAGGGGCGTCTCTTCCGACAGCCTGCTCGACAGCTACACGGCCGAACGCAAGCAGCACGTCATCGAGCTGACCGGCAAGATCAAGGCAATCGGCCAGTCGATCTGCGAGCGCGATCCGGCCGCCGCCCGGCGGCGCGATGCGCAGATCCTGGCCGACGGCGGCGGCAAGCCGCTGCTTCTGACGCGGCAGGAAATCATTCCGCCGCTCCGTGCCGGATGTCTGTCGTATCGCGAGATGCCGGCGCGCGGCACTTTGTTTCCGCAGCCGTGCATTGCACGTGGCGCCGCGTCTGGCTTGCTGGACGAGATCACCGGGCCCGGTTGGCGGCTGCTCATCGACGGCCGCAGCAACGACGCCGCGTCCATACTTTCGCTCGGCCTTACGCGTGCCGACATGTCTGTCGCCGCAATCGCGTCTGCGGGCATGGGTTGTGCGAATGCGCTCGAAGAGACCGAGGGAGTGCTGGCGAGCTGGTTCGACCGTCACGCTGTGGTCGCGGCAGTCGTTCGGCCCGACCATTACGTCTTCGGTACCGCGCGCAATGCCACCGAGCTCGGCGATCTCCTGGCCGAGGTCGATCTGCGCCGTCGCGACGTCCCGGCTGGGCAAGACAGAATTCCCGATCTGAAAATGGAGAGAACACCGTGAAACTTGCAACTGTAGCCATCGATGGCCGCACCACCTGGGGCATCGTCGAAGGCGAGACCTTTTTTGATGTCGGCGTCGTGCTCAAAGCGCGCTATGCCGATCTCAAGGCGGCGATCGGCGCCGCGTTGGCCGGTGTTGCGGATGCAAAGGCCTCCGCGACTGCCGTTCCGACCTCGAAAGTCACCTGGCTGCCGGTCATCCCGAACCCCGACAAGATCCTGTGCGTAGGCCTGAACTACGAGACCCACCGCAAGGAAACCGGCCGCGCCGAGGTCGAACATCCCACCATCTTCTCGCGATATGCCAACAGCCAGACCGGACATCTGCAGCCGATCGTGCGGCCGCGCGTCTCGACCCACCTCGATTTCGAAGGCGAGCTCGCGGTCATCATCGGCAAGGCGGGCCGCTACATCTCTCGCGCGGATGCCATGGACCACGTCGTGGGCTATTCCTGCTACAACGACGGCAGCATCCGTGATTTCCAGCGTCACACGCATCAATTCACGCCGGGCAAGAATTTTCCGGATACCGGCGCATTCGGCCCCTGGATGATGACGCCGGACGAGCTCGGCCCGCTCGACGAGCTCAAGCTGCAGACCCGTCTCAACGGAGAGGTCATGCAGGAAGCGCGGATCAAGCAGATGATCTTCAATATCCCGCGCCAGATCGAATACTGCTCGACCTTCACGCGGCTGGAGCCCGGCGACGTCATCGTCAGCGGCACCCCGGGTGGCGTCGGCTCCCGGCGCGAGCCGCCGCTCTGGATGAAGCCCGGCGATGTCGTCGAGATCGAGGTCGAGCGCCTCGGCGTGCTCAGGAATCCCGTCACAGACGAAGCTTGATCGAGCCGCCGCAGCCGGCAACGGCCGGCTGCGGCGCGCGAACGGTCGACCAATAACAGCCCGAAAAGCGGCATCTTCCAGGGAGGAACACCATGTCCGGACTTTCGCGTCGTCTGCTGCTCGCCGGCGTTGCGCTTTGCGYCTCTCTTCCGGCCTTCGCGCAGTCGTGGCCGCAGAGGCCGGTGACCGTCGTCGTGCCGCAGCCTGCGGGCAACAGCCCCGACGTGATGTGCCGCCTCATCACCGAGAAGCTCTCGCGGACCTTCGGGCAGCAGTTCGTCGTCGAGAATCGTCCGGGCGCCGCAAACCTCGTCGGCACGCAGTCGGTCGCGCGCGCAGCTCCGGACGGCTACACGTTCCTGTTCGCCACATCGGCGGCGCTCGTCACCAATCCCTACACGTTCAAGAAGCTCCCCTATGATCCCGTGAAGGACTTCGTGCCGATCGCCATGGTGGCGAAAAGCAACCACGTCCTTCTCGTCAATCCCGAGGTGAAGGCCACTACGCTGCCGGAACTGATCAAACTCGAAAAATCGGCACCGGGCTCGTTGAGCCTCGCCGTCGACGGCGCGCGCAACCTCTCGGGCCTGATCGCTCAGGCGATCAACAAGAACGCCGGGACCGGGTTTGTCCTCATCCCCTACAACACCACCACGAATGCGGTGCAGGACGCCATCTCGGGACGCATCCAGGTGACCATCCAATCCGCCTCGATCGCCGAGGCCTTCATCAAGGCAGGCACGCTGCGGCCTGTTGCCGTTGCCGGCGCCAAACGGATCGAGTCCCTGCCGGACGTTCCCGCGATCGCGGAGACGCTGCAAAGCGTCGATCTCCAGGGCTGGTTCATGTTCATGGCCCCGGTCGGCACGCCCGCCGACATCGTCGAAAAACTGAGCGCCGAGATTGCGCGCGCGCTGGAATCGCCCGATGTGCGCGAGCGCGCGCCCACCCTCGGCTTCGATGTTCGTGTCGGCGAAGCCGTGACGACGGCAGGCGCCAAGCGCTTCCTCGACGACCAGCTCGCCTCGTCCGGCAAGATCATCCAGAGGCTCGGCATCGAGCCTGAATAGTGCGGCGCGGAGCGGGGCGCTCTCGCATTTTTGCATCATCAACTCTTGCCGTCACTGCTTCTCAAACTGCCCGTGACCGGTCATTGTGCGGCTGCAACAATCACCCCCGGAGCAGCATCACATGTCGGACAAGGTCTCGCGTCGCCAGTTTGCCGCGCTGGCGGGATTGTCCGCGGCAGCTATCGCGAATCCGCTGGACGGCGCCGATGCCAAGCCGGCGGCGGCGGCCTCGCGCGACAGCGGCTTTCCGACGGGTTTCGTCTGGGGCACGGCGACATCGTCCTACCAGGTCGAGGGCGCGGTCAACGAGGGCGGGCGAGGGGTCTCGATCTGGGACAAGTTCGTGCGCATTCCCGGCAAGATCGAGGACGGCTCGACCGGTGACCGCGCCAACGAGCATTTCCACCGCTACAAGGAAGACATCGCGCTCATCAAGGATCTCGGCTGCAAGGCCTATCGCTTCTCGATCGCCTGGCCGCGCGTGTTTCCGGACGGAGACGGCAAGCCGAACCCCAACGGCCTCGACTTCTACAACCGCCTCGTCGACGAGCTGCTCAGGAACGGCATCGAACCGTGGGCGACGCTCTATCATTGGGACCTGCCGCAATCGCTGCAAGATCGCTTCGGCGGCTGGCGCTCGACCGAGACCTGCAAGATCTTCGGCGACTATGCGGCCTATGTCGCCGAGCACCTGACCGACCGGGTCAAGAACGTGTTCACGCTGAACGAGAGCGGCCGCTTCGTGCAGTTCGGCTACGGCCTCGGCATCGACGCGCCCGGCATGACGCTGCCGCAACGGGAGGTCAACCAGGTCAGGCACAACAGCGCGCTCGCGCATGGGATCGCGGTGCAGGCGGTGCGGGCCCATGGCCGTCACGGCACCAGGGTCGGACCTGCGGAGAATATCGACGTCTGCGTTCCCGCGATCGACACGCCCGAGCATGTCCTCGCCGCCGAGATCGCGCTGCGCGAGATGAATGCCGGCTATCTCAACGTCATCATGACGGGGCAGTATACCGACGCCTTCCTGAAATATGCCGGCGCCGACGCGCCGAAATACACCGCGGCCGAGCTGAAGATCATCTCCTCGCCGGTGGACTTCCTCGGCCTCAACATCTACGCGCCGCAGAACTATGTGGTGCCCTCAGCGGAGGGCGCGGGCTTCATGCCGCTACCGATCCCGAAATCGTTCCCGCATATGAGCTCGGACTGGCTGCGCATCGCGCCGGAGACGATGTACTGGGTGCCGAAGCTCGCAGCCAAGATCTGGAAGACGGATGCGATCTACATCACCGAGAATGGCACCTCCGGCGACGACGTGGTCACGCCCGACGGCAAGATCTACGACACCGATCGCATCATGTACCTGCGCAACTATCTCGCCCAGCTGCAGCGCGCCACCGCCGAGGGCGTGCCGGTGCGCGGCTATTTCCTCTGGAGCCTGATGGACAACTTCGAGTGGGTGTTCGGCCTCAGCAAGCGCTTCGGCCTCTATCACGTCAATTTCGACACCCAGGTCCGGACACCAAAACTCAGCGCGAGTTTCTATCGCAACGTGATCGCGAAGAACGCCGCGGGAGCTTAACCGCTTCTGTCGCACTCAGAGGGCCGTCATGCCCGGGCTTTTCCCGGGCATCCACGTTCTTCGTCCGACATGCCAAGGCGTGGATGGCCGGGACAAGCCCGGCCATGACGCTGCGGAAACTCCAGTGCCGACAGCTCAGGTCGTATGCGATTGGCCAGATTTTACGTGCGGCGGAAAATCCGGGTGAGGCCGCAAGCACCGCACATTGACTCACCTCGTCCTCTGATCGAAAACGTCCCCAACACTCATAACAAGAGGACAACGCCCATGACCGACGCGCTGATCATCGATGCCTGCCGTACCCCGCGGGGCGTCGGCAAGGCCGGCAAGGGAGCACTCTCGGGCATTCATCCGCAGCAGCTGGGAGCCACCGTGCTGCGCGCGCTCGCCGAGCGCACCGGCATCAACACCGCCGATGTCGATGACATCGTCTGGGGCTGCAGCGCGCAGGTCGCAACGCAGAGCGGCGATCTCGGCCGCATGTCGGCGCTCGATGCCGGCTATGACGTACGTGCCAGCGCGGTGACGCTGGATCGCTTTTGCGGTTCCGGCATCACCAGCGTCAACATGGCGGCATCCTCGATCATGGCGGGCGCGGAAGATCTCGTCATCGCCGGCGGCTGCGAGATGATGTCGATGGAGGGGCGGCGCGGCGGCGGCCCGATGATGATGGACTCCGGCAACCTGCGCCTGCGCGCGCGGCATCCGCAGTCGCATCAGGGTGTCTGCGCCGACGCGATCGCGACGCTGGAAGGCATCACGCGAAGCGACGTCGATGCACTCGGCCTCGAGAGCCAGAAGCGCGCCGCGCAGGCGATCGCCGGCGGACACTTCAAGAAGAGCCTCGTGCCGGTGCATCGCGAGGACGGCAGCCTCGCGCTCGACCATGAAGAATATCCGCGGCTGCAGACCACGATGGAGGGCCTCAGCAGCCTGAAGCCGGCATTCCCCGCGATCGCCGACTATGCGCTCGACGACGAGGGCACGACCTATCGCGGCCTGATCCTGCAGAAATATCCGGACCTGAAGATCGACTTCGTGCATCACGCCGGCAACTCCTCCGGCGTCGTCGACGGCGCCGCCGCGATCCTCTTGGCCTCGCCCGCCTACGCCAAGGCGCATGGCCTCAAAGCCCGTGCCCGCGTCGTGGCGATGGCGAACATGGGGGATTCGCCGACCCTGATGCTGAACGCGCCGGTGCCCGCAACGCGAAAAGTGCTGGCGAAGGCCGGCCTCTCGATCGACGACATCGACCTGTTCGAGATCAACGAGGCCTTCGCGGTGGTGGCGGAAAAATACATCCGCGACCTCAAGCTCGACCGCGCCAAGGTCAACGTCAATGGCGGCTCGATTGCGCTCGGCCATCCCATCGGCGCGACCGGTTCGATCCTGATCGGCACGGTACTGGACGAGCTCGAACGGCGCGACCTGAAGCGCGGTCTCGTCACCATGTGCGCCGCCGGCGGCATGGCGCCGGCCGTCATCATCGAGCGTATCTAGCTGCCTTCTCCGTCGCCTCTCCCCCGTAAAAACGGGGAGAGAAAGCGGCTGTCGTGCGCTCCAACCCTTATTTTTCAGGGTGAATCGCGCGTCCTCGTTCGGTCGTCGCTTGTCGAAAGGCGCGAATCAGCTTTAGCAAGTGTGCGTGCGGGCCTTTGAAACAAGGTAAAATCCGCTGTCAGAGGCTTCTTCCGCTCTGGAAGTAGCTAAAAAGCAGGGTTTTTTGCCACAGAGGGCCAAAAAAGCCCGTAAAATCGCGACAAAACTGTGCAGAAGGCTATAGGCCTTCGCCGCTTGGTCTAATATGCAACCGGCAACGAATCAGAGGAGACACGATGCCAGCCCAAATGTCCAAATCGCAGTTGATCGAAAAGATTGCGACCGCCACCGAGCTTTCCAAGCGCGACGTCAAGAGCGTCATGGAGACGCTGACCGATGTCGGCCACAAGGAGCTCAAGAAGAACGGCCTGTTCCTGGTGCCGGGCTTCGCCAAGTTCGTGGTCATCAAGAAGCCCGCGACCAAGGCGCGCAAGGGCACCAACCCGTTCACGGGTGAAGAGATGATGTTCAAGGCCAAGCCGGCCCGGAAGATCGTCCGCGCCCGCCCGGTCAAGGCTGCCAAGGACGCCGTGGCCTGATAACGCAAAGGCCCCCTCGAATGGGAGGGGGCCTTTTATTTGGGGCAGCCGCGAGGGCCTGAGACGGAGGGCTCAACCCTTGCGGCGCTTCACCCGGACCGGGATCGGCTGAAGCCGCGGCTCGGGGCCTGCGAGCGCATCGCGAACCCGGTCGATGGCACGATCGAGCAGCTGGCGCAGCCGCTGCGTCTTGCGCGATCTCTTCGCTTCTTCCAGCAGTTTCTTCATCGCGTCACTCCGCCGCTTCGACCTTGGCTCCGGCCGGCTCGAGCGCTGCGGCGATGGCCTCGTCGACGCGCTCCAGCCAGATGAACTCCAGATTGTCCCGCGCGCTCTGCGGGATGTCGTCATAGTCCCGCTTGTTGCGCGCCGGCAGCATCACCCGCTTCAGGCCGGCGGCGGCCGCAGCCACCACCTTCTCCTTGATGCCGCCGACCGGCAGCACCAGCCCGCGCAGCGAGATCTCGCCGGTCATCGCCGTGTCGCTCCGCACCGTGCGATTGGTGAGCAGCGACGTCAGCGCCGTGAACATCGCAACGCCCGCGCTCGGTCCGTCCTTCGGGGTTGCGCCCGCGGGGACGTGAACGTGGATGTCGCTCTTCTCGAACACCGAGGGATCGATGCCGAGCTGCGGCGCCTTGCTCTTCACCAGCGTCAGCGCGGCCTGCACGCTCTCGCGCATGACCTCGCCGAGCTGGCCGGTCAGGATCATGCCGCCGCGGCCGGGCACGCGCGAAGCCTCGATGAACAGGATGTCGCCGCCCACCGGCGTCCAGGCAAGGCCGGTGGCCACGCCCGGAATGCTGGTGCGCTGCGCGATCTCGCCCTCGAAGCGCGGCTGACCGAGCACGGTGGCGATGTCCTTGGTCGTCACCACCACCTTCGCAGCCGTGCCTTCGGCGACCTGCACCGCGGCATGGCGGAACACCTTGCCGATCTCGCGCTCGAGGTTACGCACGCCGGCCTCGCGGGTGTAGCCCTTGACCACCAGCCTCAGCGCCTCCGGCTCGATCTCGGCCTGCTCGGCCGTCAGGCCGTTGGCCTCCAGCTGCCGCCGCACCAGATAGCGCTTCGCGATCTCCAGCTTCTCCTCTTCGGTGTAACCGGCGAGGCTGATCAGCTCCATGCGGTCCAGCAGCGGACCCGGGATCTGGTCCAGCATGTTGGCGGTCGCGATGAACACCACGCGCGACAGGTCGAAGGGCACGCCCAGGTAATTGTCCCGGAACGTCCCGTTCTGCTCGGGATCGAGCACCTCCAGCATCGCGGCAGAGGGATCGCCCTGCACGCCACGGCCCATCTTGTCGATCTCGTCCAGCATCATGACGCAGTTGCGTGCGCCCGCCTTCTTGATGCCCTGGATGATGTTGCCGGGCAGCGCGCCGATATAGGTGCGCCGGTGACCGCGGATCTCGGCCTCGTCATGCACGCCGCCGAGGCTGACGCGCACGAACGGGCGATCCATCGCGCGGGCGATGGACTGGCCGAGCGAGGTCTTGCCGACGCCGGGCGGGCCGACGAAGCACAGGATCGGCGCCTTGCCCTGCGGCGCCAGCTTGCGCACCGCCAGGTATTCGATGATCCGGCTCTTGATCTTTTCCAGGCCGAAATGGTCGGCGTCGAGGATGCGGCGCGCCTCCTTGATGTCGATCGGCTTCTCCTCGGGCAGCGCCCAAGGCAGCTCGATCAGCCAGTCCAGATAGGTGCGGACCATGCCGGCTTCGCCTGCAGCCTCCGGCATGCGCTCGTAGCGGCGCAGCTCCTTCTTGGCGTGCGCCTCCGCTTCCGGCGGCATGTTGGCCTTGGCGATCGCAGCCGTCAGCTCGGTGACCTCGGCCGCCTTGCCGTCGCCTTCGCCCAGCTGGCGCTGGATGGTCGCCATCTGCTCGCGCAGGATCGCCTCGCGCTGCCGCTCGTCGAAGGTGGCGCGGGTCTTCTGGCCGATTTCATTGGAGATGCGCAGCACCTCCAGCCGCTCGGCCAGGTGCTTCGACACCTTCTCGACGCGCAAGGCGAGGTCGATGGTCTCCAGGACCTCCTGCTTGTCCTGCGGCTTGATGTCCATGAACGACGTCGCCAGGTCCGCCAGCGCGCCGGGCGCGGTGGTGCTCTGGAACATCGCGACCAGCTCGGGCGGCGCCTGCGGCAGCAGCTCGATCGCCTCGATCGCCTGGCGCTGCAGGTTCAGCGCGCGCGCCTCGATCTCGGGCGAGTTCGTGGCGGGCTCGGGAATCTGCTGGATGCGCGCGGCCGGGAACGGCGTCCCCGGCAGGAAGTCGAGGATGCGCGCGCGCTGCACGCCCTGGCAGACGATGTGATGCGTGCCGTCGGGCGCGGTGATGTAGCGCACGATGTTGGCGATGGTCGCGACCCGGTAGAGGTCGTCCGGGCCGGGCTCCTCGATCTCGGGGCTGCGCTGCAGGACGATGCCGACCGGCCGCTGCTCGCGCAGCGCCTGCTGCGCGGCGGCGATGGACTTCGGACGGCCGATCGCGATCGGCGCGATGGCGCCGGGGAACAGCACCATCTCGCGCACGGGAATGATGATCAGTGCGTCCTCGGGGATCTTCACGTCGGGACCGTTTTGAGTAATGTCTTGGGAATTGGTCTGTTCGGTATTCATCTGTTCGGTGGCCATGATCGACCTCAGGATTTGGCGAGGCGCAGTGCGACGCAGCCGTCCATCACGAAGCGGCTGATCGCGTAGCGGCCAAGGGGCAGTGCAATCCGGCGCTCGAAGCGCCCCTGCGGCAGTTCGAGCCGGTGGATGCGGGCGTTGCGAAGCTCCGGCGGAAGGGTGCGCTGGCCGGAGATCACGAGCACGCCGTCATGGATCACCGTCTCGACGTTATCCGGATTGACGCCGGGAAGCGCGACCAGGATCAGGAGCTCATGCTCGGTCTCGAGTACGTCGATCGGCGGCTCCCAGCAGGCGTCCTGGCGGCCGAACTGCTGCCGCAGCCGTTCGGCGCGGGTCAGCGAGTCCAGGGCTTCGGACAGCATCCAGTCGAGGGGATTTTTGGGTTGCATGATGCGGACTCGGCGGTGGGAAAGTCACCATATGGGGCTGGTTCCCGGGAAATCCAGTGCAGCGACGCTGACGTGCCATGCGGATCGTGCGATCCAACAAGCAAACGCCGCGGCCTGGGCCGCGGCGTTCCATCATGAGCGCACGGGGTGCCATCAGGCGGCGGCGCGATACTCGTCTTCCGCTTCGAGGTTGATGACGGAGATGGCGAGCTCGGTCAGCGTGTGGTCGGTCGCCTCTTCCTCGTCCAGCGTCTCCTGGAGCAGCCGTGCCGCGTCGTGCATGCCGAGCTCCTCGGCCCAGGTGCGCAGCGTGCCGTAGCGGGAGATCTCGTAATGCTCGACCGCCTGGGCGGCCGCGAGCAGCCCGGCGTCGAGGGCGGGGGCTCCCTTGAACTCCTTCATGATCTCGGCGCCCTCGTCCGTGATGCCGTTGATGGCCTCGCAAGGCTTGCCGCGTGCGGGCTTGCCCAGCATCCTGAAGATCTGGTCGAGGCGTCTGACCTGGCCCTGGGTCTCGCGCAGATGCTTGTTGAAGGCAGCCGCGAGATCCCTGGATTGCGCGGCCTTGGCCATCTTGGGCAGGGTCTTGATGATCTTGTTCTCGGCGAAATAGATGTCCTTCAGCGTCTCCAGGAACAGGTCGCTGAGCATCTTCGGCGCCTGGCGCGGCCGGCGCGCCGCCGTCTTTTTGGTTGTGCGTTTCTTTGCTCGTTTAGCCATGGGTCCTCCTCTCGAGGTGACACGGGAAGGCATCGCCTCCCTCAATCCTCGAGCGATCAAGATTCGGGATGCGCAAATGTTCCTCGCGGAGCGTGCCGTGAGCCGCTATGGCTTGCCGCCTGAGCCAAGCTCTTCCGAGACAAGCCTGCCTGGGGACGCCTTCCGATGCTCGACATCGCCCTGTCCGCCTTCGTGACGCTGCTGCTGGTGGTCGATCCCGTCGGCCTCGCGCCGGCGTTTCTTGCCGCGACGTCAGGCATGCCCGACAAGGTCAAGCGGACCATCGCGGTGCGCGCGCCGCTGATCGCGGCTTCGATCCTGGTGGTGATCGCGCTGGTCGGAAACTGGCTGCTGCGTCAGCTCGGGATCGGCATCCCCGCGTTCCAGATCGCCGGCGGGCTGCTGCTGTTCGGCGTCTCCTACCAGATGATCTTCGGCGACCGTCCGCATCGCGAGGCGCGCGAGGCCGACAAGGCGTCTTCCGAGCATGCGTCCGACGTCGCGGTGTTTCCTCTGGCCATTCCCATGATGGCCGGTCCCGGCGCGATCGCGACCACGCTGCTGCTCTCGGGCGATGCCGGCTATGGGATGAAGCTCGTGGTCATCATCGCGATCGTGCTCGCGGTGTGCCTGCTCTGCATGCTCTGCTTCATCTCGGCTCACCTGATCGCCCGCACGCTCGGGCGCACCGGAAATGCCGTGCTCTCGCGGGTGCTCGGCATGCTGCTCGCGGCCTATTCGGTGCAGTTCGTGATCAATGGCGTCGCCGCCGTCCGCGCGAGCCTGACATAGGCCTGCGACAATCTGTTAATCCGTTGATTTTTCGATCTATTTCGCCGGATGGCGCGGGCGCCGTCCAGATCCCGGACAGGCCGGTCGCTTTCGCTTGCGCAGCCACGTTGCTTTGACGTACTTCCCCTTTCAGCAGCATCAGCAAGGCGGGATGTCGATGACAGCGGACGAGCGCGCCAAGAGACAGGCCATCATCGACGCCTGCCGCCGCATGAACGCGCTCGGCATCAACCAGGGCACATCGGGAAATATCAGCGTCCGCCACGCGGACGGTCTGCTGGTCACGCCGACCAGCGTGCCCTATGAGGCCATGACGCCGGACCAGATCGTGTTCATGACGATGGACGGCAAGCATGCCCCGAGCCAGAAGCCGTCCAGCGAGTGGCGCTTCCATCGCGACATCCTGAAGTCGCGGCCCGACGTCAGCGCCGTCGTCCACGCCCATCCGACCTACTGCACCATCCTGGCGATCATGGGCATGGAGATCCCGCCCGTGCACTACATGATCGCGGCCGCCGGCGGCGACAGCATCCGCTGCGCACCCTATGCCACCTTCGGAACGGAGGAACTCTCCGACCATGCGGTGCGGGCACTCGAGGGCCGGCTCGCCTGCCTGCTCGACCATCACGGCATGATCGCGATCGGCAAGACGCTGGACAAGGCGATGTGGCTCGCCGTCGAGGTCGAGACGCTGGCGCGGCAATATCACGGCTGCCTCCAGATCGGGAAGCCGCCGCTGCTCTCCAGCGAGGAGATCGAGCGGGTCCGCCAGCGCATGGCAGGCTACGGCCTGTCGGAAGGGTAGGGCGGCCAGAGGTGTTCGTGCGGCTCAGACGTCTCGTCGATCGCAAGGGATCGAACCGTTTCATGGTTCGCCTGCGCGCGCTCCTGCGCAGCAACGAGTTCTACCTGATCCCGCTGGCGCTGGTGATCGGCACGCTGGCCGGCGCCATCGTGACGCTGATGGCCGAGATCGCGCAGATCGCGCATGTCGTGATCTACGGCATTCCCGTCGACGTCCGCCTCTCGGCCAATGCGCGCGTCACCGCCTGGGCGGCACTGACGGCGCCCGCGCTTGGCGGCCTCGCGCTCGGCATCATGGAATGGTCGCGGCGGCGGATGAAGATCTCGAACGCCGTCGACCCGATCGAGGCCAACGCCCTGCGCGGCGGCAATCTGTCGATGCGCGACAGCGTGGTGGTCTCGAGCCAGACGCTGATCTCCAACGGCTGCGGCGCCTCGGTCGGGCTCGAGGCCGGCTACACCCAGATCGGCTCGGGGATCGCCTCGCTGCTTGGCAAGTTCTTCAATCTGCGCCGCAACGATTTGCGTCTGATGGTCGGCTGCGGCGCGGCCGCCGCGATCGCGGCCGCGTTCGGTGCGCCGATCACCGGCGCCTTCTATGCCTGCGAACTGATCGTCGGCGTCTATTCGGTCGGCAGCGCCGCGCCGATCCTCGCGGCCTCGCTGGCGGGAGCGCTGACCGCGCAATGGCTCGGCGGCGCACCTTATTCGCTGGAGATCCCCAAGGTCAGCGCCGTCGGCGTCGAGCAATATCTGGCGCTGATCGGGCTTGCGCTCGTCACCAGCGGTGTCGGCATCGCGGTGATGCGATCGTCGTCGATGTTCGAACGACTGTTCAAATGGCTTCCGGTCTGGCTGCGCCCGGTGATCGGCGGCCTTATCGTCGGCAGCTTTGCGATTGCGACACCGCAGGTGCTGGCGGCCGGCCACGGCGCCATGGTGCTGGACCTGTTCCACGACATGACGATCGGGCTGATCGCGCTGATCATCGCCCTGAAGGTAACGGCGTGCCTGATCTCGCTGGCCTCCGGCTTTCGCGGCGGCCTGTTCTTCGCCTCGCTGTTCGTCGGCAGCCTGATCGGAAAATTCTTCGCCGCGGTGCTGCTCTTGATCAGCCCGAACTTCGTGATCGATCCGCTGGTGGCGATGCTGACGGGCATGGCGACGCTGGGCGTCGCCATCGTCGGCGGTCCGCTCACCATGTCGTTCCTCGTGCTCGAGATGACGCGCAACGTCGACGTCACCGCCGTGGTGCTGGCCGGCTGCATCGTCACCTCGATCTGCGTCCGCTTCATGTTCGGCCACTCCTTCTCGACCTGGCGCCTGCATCTGCGCGGCGAGACCATTCGCAGCGCCAACGACGTCGGCTGGCTGCGCAACCTCACCGTCGAGCGCTTGATGCGCTCCGACGTCGGCAAGGTGCCGTCGACCACGACCATCGCCGCCGTGCGCCGCGAATTCGTGCTCGGCTCGCGGCCCGGCATCGTCATCGTCAACAATGCCGACGAATATATCGGCCTCGTCCTGCTGCCCGACCTGTTCTCCAGCGACCTCGACACCATCGCCGACGACATCCAGGTGATCGAGCTCGCCCGTCTGATCGACATCGTGCTGATCCCGGAAATGAACGTGAAGAGCGCGATGGCGGTGTTCGACGAGGCGGAAGCGGAGATGCTGGCGGTGGTCGATTCCACCGACAGCCGCAAGGTGGTCGGCTTCCTCACCGAGACCTTTGCCCGCCGCCGCTATGTCGAGGAGATCGACAAGGCGACGCGCGGCGTGCTGGGGGCGCTGTAGGCAACGTTGAGGCGGGACGGCGTGCATGCGCAGCGCCGTCCGCGTTGTCTAGCGGCCTGGTTGAGACGGAGCCGCAACGAGGCAGGCCACGATCCGGCGGACCAGCGGCAGCACCAGCAGCAGCGTCGGGAAGGCGACGAGCCATGACAGCCCCCAGGCACCCGGCCATGTCGCGAGGAACGCTGGCGTTGCGCCGAGGCTCCGGAGCGTCGAAATGACCGACACCACGGCCGTCATGAGGATGGACAGCACGAATGGCATTACGATCGGCGCATAGCGCGCCGGCAGTTTGCGAACCGCAATCATCTGATTTCTCTTGGAGAATAGGACGCGTCAGGCACGGTGAACCCCAAAATCGGCATCGATCCCGACGGCGTCGGTTGATGCGTTGGTTCACGTGAACGCTTACGGCGACCGGAAAACGGCGCGGCTGTTCATTATCCGCTCAGGTTGAGTGGCGCAAGCTGGATCGGGTCGTTCGGTTTACAATCGTTCAAAGCGTGGCAGATTGCCGCGATCATGAAACCATTTCAGTGGTTTGCGCGTTATCAACGGTTTGCATAGATGTGTTTTTCCGAAAGCAGAGGAAGATCAAGATGAGCAGATTCATGATTTCCGCAGCCGGCCGCAGCACCGTCCTGGCCGCATGCGCAGGCCTGGCGCTGCTCGCAAATTCGGTGTCGCCATCGGCCGCGGCAGCGCCCCGGCCGGCACAGGCCGCGCCAGTAAACGCAGGGCAGGGCTCCTCCGACGTCACTGATTTCAGCGCAGCCCGTCGCCGCTACTATCGGCGCGGGTCGAACGCCGCAGGTCTCGCCTTCATGGGCGCGGCAGCCGGCATCATCGGCGGAGTGATCGCCGAGCAGCGCCGCCGCGACTACTACGAGAACAACTATTACTACGGCCGGCGCTACTATGGTGGCCCCGGTTACTACGGCGGCCAGGGCTATTACGGCGGCAATCCCTATTACTACGACCCGGGCTACTGATATCGGCGCGTACCGCGGCCGGTTTCGATCTTGCTTCAAAAAGGGCGGCGCCTCGCGCCGCCCTTTGTCGTGCTTGCGTTCGTGCGTAGCCCGGGTGAGCGCAGCGATACCCGGGGCCTCAGTCGCAAGAACCCCGGATGTCGCTGCGTTCATCCGGGCTACGGGACCGGGCTGTGTCGCGCCGCTGTCAATCCATTCGTGCGAAAATATTCCGCTTTACCGAAATTCGGAAATGGCGTACGTATCGCCCATCCCGGCTCATCCTTGAGGGGCGATCATGTGATCGTCATTGTCGCGAGCCGGGCTTGCGGTGGACGCGGCAGCGTCGGCGCGAATGACCGGGGCAGGGCGGATTGCTCTCCGTGAACCCCCAGGGCATCGCGCGGACGAACGGCGCTGACAGGCTCGTCTCGTCTGTAGGTTTCCGGCTTTGTCGACAGGGCTGGAAAAACTGCGGCGAACATGGCGGACCGCGCGTACGGCAAAACCGTGTGGTCCTGGCCGTCGTTGCTACGGCCAAGCTCTTGCGAATGCGGCGATCGCGTCAACCGGCGCGGCGCCGGTGAGTTTCGCTGGGGTGAGGGAGGCCAGAAGGAATTCGGCTCCCGGGAGAGCACGGCATAAGCCGTCCGACCATCGCGCAGGGAAGGCCGAGTGATTGGCTACACCTGTATGCTGCTGTGCGGTTCTTTTGCGCTACCTTTCGCGCAGCGGACCGTGGGTGCCAGTCGGCACCCGGCCTTCCCTGCGCCCTCTTGGATCGAGAGGGTGGAATGACCAGGCAAAGCTCGGGCGAATTGCGCCGCGAGGCTGCGGAGGTGTGTCCGCGAGTTCGTAGGATGGGTAGAGCGAAGCGAAACCCATCATGCTACGGCGAAGCGGATGCGTGATGGGTTTCGCTTCGCTCTACCCATCCTACGAGTGCGTGTCGGAGAACTGCAGGCCATACACTCCGTCATTGCAAGCGCAGCGAAGTAATCCAGAATCCCTCCGCAGAAAGATTTCTGGATTGCTTCGCCGCAAGGCTCCTCCCAATGACGACGTGGAGGCGGTTGCGCTTCGACCGCTCTGTGCTTCCGGCAATCACCGACCCGCCGGCGCCGACATCGCGCCGTTGGCGTAGCGCGACCAGTCGGGCGCGGTCGGTTGCGACGGCCAGATGGCGGCGTTGGAGTCGCGGACCGATTGAGTGATGGGAACGGGTTGCGCCTTGCGGGCGTGGTGACGGTCGCTTGCTGCGGCGGTCTGGACGGTGGCGGCGGCAATCAGCATGGCGCCGACAAGGACGAAAGTCTTTTGCATCGTTGTTTCTCCCGTGACGACGCACCGGCTGTGAAAAATATCGTCGTCGTCGCGGGTCACATGGCGATGCGTCCTTTGGAATGTCAGCGGTGCGGCCTTCACGTTGGAGCGAGCAAATTTTCTGGTCCCGGCTAAATATTCGGCAGTCACACCCGGACGCGCGGTGGACTTGGCCTGCGCAATCCGGTTCAATGGGACAAATTGGCTTTCCAGGCGACAACGATGTCGAAATATCTGCTGGTCCTGCTTCTGATTGCCGCGCCGGCGGCGGCGCAGGTCAAGCCTTCGCCAAAGAGTTCAGCGGCGCATCCGGACCCCTGCGCGCCGATCGGGCGGACTGCGGACGGCAAGCTGGTCTATTCCATGAAATGCGAGAACCTGCCGGCACCGCCCGCACCGCCGCCGCAGGCGGAACTGAAGGAGGCGCCGCCACCGGCCGCCGCCACCGAGCCGGAGCCCGAGGTGCGGCGGAGCGGCATTTTCGGTTGGTCCTACGACCGCCGGTGATGCGGCTTCGCCCTTGCGCGAAGCCTTATGGAGTGCTCTTTGCTGAGAGTTCCCCGCGGGGCCTTGGCCCCCGATCCAGAGAGATGAGATGAGCAAACTCGTTATCCGCGCCGGCGATTTCACCTTCGATGCCCGTTTCGAGGAGCAAGCCGCGCCCAAGACCGTCGCCGCGTTCCGCAAGGCGCTGCCGTTCGAAAGCCACATCATTCATGTGCGCTGGAGCGGCGAGGGCGTGTGGATGCCGCTCGGCGATCTCGACTTCGGCGTCGGCTACGAGAACCACACCAGCTATCCCGCGCCGGGCCAGATCATCCTCTATCCCGGCGGCATCAGCGAGACCGAGATCCTGCTCGCCTATGGCGGCGTCCACTTCGCCAGCAAGATGGGCCAGCTCGCCGGCAATCACTTCATCACGCTGACCTCGGGCCTGGAAAACCTGGCCACGCTGGGCAAGAGCGTGCTGTGGAAGGGCGCGCTGCCGATCCGCTTCGAGGAAGTCTGAGTGACCGATATCCGCTACCCGCGCGATCTCCGTGGTTACGGCCGCAACCCGCCGCACCCGCAATGGCCTGATAATGCGCGGGTCGCGGTGCAGTTCGTCGTCAATTTCGAGGAGGGCGGCGAGAACAACATCCTGCACGGCGACCGCGCCTCGGAAGCGTTCCTGTCGGACGTGCTCGGCGCGCAGCCCTGGCCCGGCCAGCGTCACGCCAACATCGAATCCATGTTCGAATATGGCTCGCGCGCCGGCTTCTGGCGGCTGTGGCGGATGTTCAGCGAGCGGAAGTGGCCGACCACCGTGTTCGGCGTCGCGACTGCGCTCAAGCGCAACCCGGAAATCGTCGCGGCCATGAAGGAGGCGGGCTGGGATATCGCCAGCCACAGCCTGAAATGGATCGAGCACAAGGACATGACCGAGGCGCAGGAGCGCGCCGAGATTGCCGAATCTATCCGCGTTCACACCGAGGCGACCGGATCGCGGCCGCTCGGCTGGTACACCGGTCGCTCCTCGATCAACACCAACCGTCTGCTGATGGAGGAGGGCGGCTTCCTCTATCTCTGCGACTCCTATGCCGACGACCTGCCCTATTGGGTCAAGGGCGCCAAGGGCAAGCAGCTCATCATTCCCTATACGCTCGATGCCAACGACATGCGGTTCATCAACCCGCAGGGGTTTGCCGAAGGCGAGCAGTTCTTCACCTATCTGAAGGACGCCTTCGACGTGCTCTATGCGGAGGGCGAGACCGCGCCGAAGATGATGTCGGTAGGGCTGCATTGCCGCCTCGCCGGCCGTCCCGGCCGCGCCGCGGGGCTGATCCGCTTCCTCGACTACATCGGCAAGCATGAGCGCGTCTGGGTGCCGACGCGGTTGCAGATCGCGCAGCACTGGCACGCCAAGCATGCTCATCTCGCGGCAGATGCGTTCGAGATCGGATGATGGTGTGATGTCGCAAATCCCGCTCGCCGATCTCAATGCTGCAAGCAAGGCCGATTTCGTCGCCGCGCTCGCCAACGTCGTCGAATATTCGCCGTGGATCGCGGAGAAGCTCGCCGGGCAGCGGCCGTTCGCGGGCGTCAATCAGTTGCACGCCGCGCTGATTGCTGCGATCCAGGCTGCCGAGCCCGACGTGCAGCTGGCGCTGATCCGCGCCCATCCCGATCTCGCCAACAAGACCCAGCGCGCCGCGGGTCTGACGGCGGAATCGACCAATGAGCAGAACAGCGCCGGCCTCGACCGGCTGTCGGAGGCCGAATACGCCGCGTTCGAGCGCGTCAACAACGCCTATCGCGAAAAATTTGGCTTCCCCTATATCGTCTGCGTGCGCCGTCACACCAAGGATTCCGTGCTTCGCGACTTCGAGACGCGGCTGCGCAACATCGCCAAGACCGAGACGCGGCGCGCGATCGAGGAGATCGGCCGTATCTCGGCGCTGCGGCTCGACCAGCTCGTCGTCGCCGACGACAGGCTGAAAGTGCACGGCCGGCTCTCGACGCATGTGCTGGACAACCATGCCGGCAAGCCTGCGGCGGGTATCCCGGTCGAGCTCGTCGAGCTCGCAAATCTCGGCGAGAGCCGCGTGATCGCGCGCGCCGTCACCAACGACGACGGCCGCACCGATCTGCCGCTGATCGGCGGCCGGCCGCTGCCGATCGGCCGCTACGAGCTCAGATTCACCGTCGGCAAGTATTACGCCGAGCGCAACGTGCCGCTGTCGGACCCGCCGTTCCTCGACGAGATCCCGCTGCGCTTCGCGATCAGCGAGCCGGAGGGCCATTATCACGTGCCGCTGCTGGTCACGCCGTGGAGCTATTCGACCTATCGCGGCAGCTAAACATGCTGCGCCGACGCTGCCGCTGAGGCTGCATCGGTCTCCGCCGCAGCGCCGCCGCTCAATCCGTTGAAGAAGGCATTGAGCAGCACCGAGACGATGGCGCAGAGCAGGATGCCCGATTCCAGCAGCGGCTGGAGGTCGTGCGGCAGATTGCGGAAGAAGCCGGGCGCGGCGAGCGGGATCAGACCGAAGCCGATCGAGATCGCGACGATGAAGAGATTGTAGCGGTTGGTACGGAAATCGACCGAGGTGAGGATGCGTGCGCCGGTCGCTGCGACCATGCCGAACATCACGAGACCCGCGCCGCCGAGCACGACCAGCGGCACCGCCTCGACCAGCGCGGCGAGCTTCGGCAGCAGGCCGAGCACGAGCATGATGCAGCCGCCCGTGATCGTCACCCAGCGCGAGCGCACGCCGGTGACCGAGACGAGGCCGACATTCTGCGAGAACGAGGTGTAGGGGAACGTGTTGAAGATGCCGCCAAGCAGCGTGCCGACACCGTCGGCGCGCAGGCCGCGGCTCAGGGCTTCGCGGTCCACGGCCTTGCCGGTGATGTCGCCGAGCGCGAGGAACATGCCGAGCGACTCGATCATCACCACGATCATGACGACGCACATGGTGATGACAGGCACCAGATGGAATTGCGGCATGCCGAAGCGGAACGGGATCACGAGCGCGCCCCAGGAGGCCGCCGCGACCTTGTCGAAATGCATCACGCCGAGCGCGCTCGCGAGCACGGCGCCGGCGATGATGCCGAGCAGCACGGCGACATTGGCGACAAAGCCCGTGCCCCACTTGATCAGGCCGAGGATGAAAAGCAGCACGAACAGCGAGATGCCGAGGCCCTGCAGCTGCCCGTAGGCCGGATTGGGAAAGCTGCCGGGAACGCCGTCGACGACCTTCGTCAGCGTCGGCAGGCCGCCGCCGGCCCAGTTGATCCCGACACGCATCAGCGAGATGCCGATGATGAGGATGATGCTGCCGGTGACGACGGGCGGAAACAGCGGCAACAGCCGGCTGACGAACGGCGCGGCGACGATGCCGAACAGACCGGCCGCAATCACCGAGCCGTAGATGCCAAGCAGGCCGATATCGGGCGCGGCCGCCATCGACAGCATCGGACCGACCGAGGCAAAGGTCACGCCCATCATCACGGGCAGGCGGATGCCGACGCCGGGAAAGCCGAGGCATTGCACCAGCGTCGCAATCCCGCAGGCAAACAGATCGGCGCTGATCAGGAAGGCGACGTCCTCCGGCGGCAGCTTCAGCGCGCGGCCGATGATCAGGGGCACCGCAACCGCGCCGGCATACATCACCAGCACGTGCTGGAGCCCGAGCGCCAGCAGGCGCGGGAGCGGCAGGACCTCGTCGACGGGATGCACTTCGCTGGTCATGAATGATCCCCCCTGAATGATCGACCTATCCGAACTTGTCGTGCAGTGCCGGAAACAGCCGGTCCGGCTTGAACGGCGGCGCGGTGAAGCGGATGCCGGTGGCGTCCGCGATCGCGTTGCCGAGCGCCGCGGCAACGGGATTGTACGGACTCTCGCTCATCGACTTGGCGCCGAGCGGCCCGATCGTGTCCGACGTCTGCGCGAACAACACCTCGGTGCGCGGCACGTCGGCGAAGGAGGGCAAATGATAGTCGCGGAACTTCGGATTGGTGACGCGCCCCTCCGCGTCGATCACCATCTCCTCGTAGAGCGCAGCACCCAGCGCCTGCGCCACGCCGCCCTCGACCTGGCCGCGGCACTGCATGGGGTTGGCGACGACGCCGGCATCCGCCGCCTGCACGCTCCTGAGAATCCTGAGCTCGCCGGTCGCCTTGTTCACGGCGACACGAAAACCCTGCACGTTGAAACCGACCGAGCGCGGCGTGCCGCCGGAATTGCCGCTGCCTGCGAACGGCCGGCCGCGCTCGCGGGCGAGCTTCGCTAGTTCCGCAAAAGGCATGCGCCGCACGCCGCTGACGACCGCGTCGTCGTCAAGCACGCAAGTCTCCACGTCGCAAAGCCACGCGTCCGCAGCAGCCGCCTTCAATTCGGTCGCGAGCTGCAGGGCGGCGGCATGCGTCGCCTTGCCGGCGACGAACGTGCCGGCGCTGCCATAGGCGCCGGTGTCGTGACCGCCATGGGCGGTGTCGGACTGGCGCAGACGGATGCGATCGACGGTGGTCGCGAGCGTCGTCGCCGCGATCTGGCGGTGGACGGTGCTGGTGCCGTTGCCGAACTCGGCGGTGCCGACCGTGAGGTCGAAACCACCGGTGTCATTGAGCGTGATCGTGGCATCCGCGATGTGCCCGGCCGGCGGCACGGTGTCGATCATGGTCAGCGCGACGCCGTCGCCGATCAGCCATTCCCGCGACAGCTCTGCTTGCGGGCCGTCCGCCTGCATCGCGCGCTCGACGAGATCGAGGCACTGGTCGAGCCCATAGGAGCCATAGAGCACGTCGTGAAACTCGGACGGCGGCGGCGACAGCATGGGATCGCCCTGCCTGATGATGTTGCGCCGGCGCATCTCGTAGGGGCTGATGCCGAGCTGCCGCGCCAGCTCGTCGATCGCGGCCTCGATCGCGATCTGCGTCTGTGGCAAGCCGTAGCCGCGAAATGCGCCCGCCGGCACCGTGTTGGTGTAGACGGCGTAGCCGTCGACCCGCTTGTTCGGGCAATTGTAGACGGCGATGGACTCCGACAGCGAGTGGAACATCACGGGACCGGCGTGATTGCCGTAGGCGCCGGTGTTGGAGAGCACGTCGAGCTGGAGCGCGGTGAGCTTGCCGTCGGCGCCGGCGCCGGCCTTGATGTGGACCCGCATCGGATGCCGCGTCGAGGTCGCGATGAACTGCTCCTCGCGTGTCAGCTCCAGCTTCACCGGCCGTCCGGTCCTGAGCGCGGCGAGCGCCAGGATGTCCTCGACGAACATTTCCTGCTTGCCGCCAAACCCGCCGCCGACGCGCTCGCAGAACACGCGGACCTTGTCGAGGGGAAGCTGGAAGATGTCCGACAGCGCCCGCCGGGTCAGGAACGGCACCTGCGTCGAGGTGCGGACGTTGAGCACGCCCGCTTCGTCGTGCCAGGCGAGGCCGCCATGGGTCTCCAGCGCCGCATGCTGCACGCGGTGACTGTGGAAGGTGGCTTCATAGGTGACGGCAGACGTCGCGAGCGCCGACGCGACGTCGCCGTACTCGCCATGCGTCTCCGCCGCCAGGTTGCGCTGGGGATCGGCGATGCGGTTCGCAGGAGTGCGGTCGGGATGGAGGACCGGCGCCCCCGGCGTCATCGCCTGCTCCGGATCGATCAGCGCGGGCAGGATCTCGTAATTCACCTTGATCCGGCGGCACGCCTCCTCGGCGGCGGCTTCGCTCTCGGCCACGACCGCGGCAACCCGCTGCCCGATGAAGCGGACGACGTCGTCGAGGACGCGGGTGTCCTCGGGATCCATCCAGTCCTTCTCGTGGCGCGCGGTCGAGATCAGGACGGACGGCGCATCCTCATGCGTCAGTACCGCGTGCACGCCGGGAACGTCGAGAGCCGCAGAGGCGTCGATGGCGACGATCCGCGCATGGGCGTGGGGCGAACGCAGCAGCTTGATGTGCAGCAGGCCCTCGATCGCGGTGTCGAAGGTGTAGCGCGCCGCGCCGCGCACCACGTCGGGGCCCGCGGGCGCCGGCAGGCTGCGGCCGAAGGCGGCGCCGGCCTCGACGCTCGTCTCGACATTGGTCTTGCCGAGCAGCGCGTCCTCGATCGCGCGATAGCCTGTGCAGCGGCAGATATTGCCCTTCAGTGCCGTGCCGAGGTCGGTGCGCTGCGCCTGGTTCAGCGACGCGCAGGTCAGGATCATGCCGGCGGTGCAGAAGCCGCATTGAAAGCCCTGCGCATCGAGGAAGGCCTGCTGCATCGGATGCGCGCCGGCCTCGCCGCCGAGACCTTCGATCGTGGTCACCGCTCGGCCTTCGGCCCGGAACGCCGGGATCAGGCAGCTATGCACCGGCTCGCCGTCGAGCAGCACGGTGCAGGCGCCGCAATCGCCGGCGTCGCAGCCCTTCTTCACGCCGAAATGGCCGAGCTCGCGCAGGAAGGTGCGCAGGCATTGACCGGCGCGCGGCTCTTCCGCGAACGTCGTCCCATTGACCTCGAAGCTCATGATGTCGTCCCCAGGAGCTCGCCGCGGATCTCCTCGGCGAGCCGCAGCGTCATGTGCTTGCGCCAGAGCGGCTTGCCGTGGATGTCGGTGTGGTACAGGTCATCCGTGATCTGCTGCATGATCGCATCGCGAAGCGAGCCCGCGTCGGGCGGCTTGGGAAACGACAGCCGGATCGGCCGCACCGTCGAAGCGGTGACCGTCAGCGCGAGCGTGCCGTCGGCGTCGAAGCTGCCGATCAGGAGCGCTGCCGAGCGGCCGACCGGTGCGAGCGAGATCTGGCGAAACGCCGTGCGGCGCTTCAGCGCGGCGATCGGGATATCGATCTGGCGCAGCAGGTCGCCCGGCGTCATGCGGTTGCGCTGGTTGCCGGTCACGAAGTCGGCGACCGCAATCCGCTGCTCGCCGCCATCAGCCTTCCAGATGGTGCAGACACCGTCGAGCGCCGCGGTGAGGGAGATCATCGGTCCCGCCGGCAGCGACATGCAAAGATTGCCGCCGACCGTCGCGGTCTTCCAGATCTTGAAGGACGCAAGGAACGCGCGGCAGCACTGGCCGATCAGGGGCGCTGCGAGCCAGTCGGAAGGGCAGGCGAGTCCATCGAGCTGCGCGACGGTGCAGGTGGCGGCAATACTGAGATGGCTCTCGCCGGTCGTTAGCGCCGGCCATTTCAGATCGGTGAGGTCGATCAGCCGCTTCAGGTGCGCTTGCGGCTCCGAGAACAGCCAGGTGCCGCCTGCAAGCCAAGCATCGCCTGGCGTCCAGGTGGGCAGCTCAGCGCGCGTTTGCGGATGCGCGACTGTCGTGATGGTATTCAAATCCATGGCTGCGCCAGAAAGCTTCCGCCCGGTGAATCGTGCGATAGAGTCTTGCAAGACCGGAGCCAAGTCGCAACAAACAAGTCGGTGCGAGATGGCGTTCGGGCACTTGGCCGCATTGAATGCCTGTCACCGAATTCAAGGAGAATCGGGATCATGAGCGAGCCAAAGCCGATCTGGATCCGGGACCCCCTGGCCATCCTCGCCGACGGTGCTGATCACGGCCTTGTGGTGAAGGACGGCCGGATCGTCGAGCTCGTACCGGCCGGCGGCAAGCCCGCGACGGCCGATGTCGCCGTGTTCGATGCGAGCGAGCATGTCGTGCTGCCGGGGCTGATCAACACTCATCATCATTTTTACCAGACCCTGACACGGGCGCTGCCGGCGGCGATGGACCGCGAGCTGTTTCCCTGGCTCCAGGCGCTCTACCCGGTGTGGGCGAAGCTGACGCCCGAGCGGCTGGAGCTCGGCGTCACCGTGGCGATGTCCGAGCTGCTGCTCTCGGGCTGCACCACCACGACGGATCATCACTATGTCTTCCCGGCGGGCCTCGAGGAGTCCGTCGATATCGAGGTCGGCGTCGCACAGCGGCTCGGCATGCGCGTGCTGCTCACGCGCGGCTCGATGAACCTGTCACAGTGTGACGGCGGCCTGCCGCCCGACAGCGTCGTCCAGGACGAGGATACCATCCTCGCCGACAGCGCGCGCGTGGTCGCAAAACATCACCAGCGCGGCGCGGACGCGATGGTGCAGATCGCGCTGGCGCCGTGCTCGCCATTCTCGGTGACGACGTCGCTGATGCGCGCCACTGCCGATCTCGCCGGCAGGCTCGACGTGCGCCTGCACACCCATCTGGCCGAGACCGAGGATGAGAACAGATTCTGCGAACAGATGTATGGCTGCCGTCCGCTCGATTATCTCGAGCAATGCGGCTGGCTCAATGCGCGGACCTGGCTCGCTCACGGAATCTTCTTCAATCCGGACGAGATGAAGCGGCTCGGGAAGGCCGGGACGACCGTCAGCCATTGTGCGTGCAGCAACCAGTTGCTGGCCTCCGGCTGCTGCCCGGTGTGCGAGATGGAGGAGGCGGGCGTCGGCATCGGCATCGGCGTGGATGGCTCCGCCTCGAACGACGGATCGAACCTGATGCAGGAGGTGCGCGCGGCCTTCCTGCTGCAACGGGCGCGCTATGGCGTGACCAAGGTCAGCCACAAGGATGCGCTGCGCTGGGCCACCAGGGGCTCGGCGGCCTGCGTCGGCCGTCCCGAGCTCGGCGAGATCGCGGTCGGCAAGGCGGCGGACCTCGCGCTGTTCAAGCTCGACGAGCTGCGCTTCTCCGGCCATGGCGATCCCCTGGCAGCTCTGGTGCTGTGCGGGGCGCACCGGGCCGACCGGGTCATGGTGGCGGGAAAATGGGCGGTGATCGACGGGGCGATCCCCGGCCTGGATGTCGCCGACCTCATCCGCCGCCACAGTTCGGCGGCGCGGGCCATGCAGACGGGCTGATCAAGCCGAAAATTGAAGGAGGGGGCGACCACAAGTGCCGGGTGCTTCTGGCCACCCCCTCCGAACCTCCTCCGGGAGGAGCAGGTGTTTTAGGCAATGCAAGAAGCGTGCTACTTGCCCGGCAGCTTGTCGTCGATGCCCTTGACGTAGAAATTCATCCCGAGAATCTGGCCGTCAGCGAGATTGGCGCCGCCCTTGCACTCGACCTCCTTGCCGTCCTGCCCAATGACCGGGCACTTGAACGGGTGCAGCTTGCCCGCGGTGATCGCGGCCTGGGCATCCTCGGCGATCTTCTTCACGTCGTCAGGCATGTTGGTGTAGGGCGCCATCGCGAACATGTGGCTGTCGAGGCCGCCCCAGGTGTCCTCGGACTTCCAGGTGCCGGCGAGCTCGGCCTTGACGCGTTCGATATAGTAGGGGCCCCAGGTATCGAGGATCGAGGTCAGCTGGGTCTTGGGCCCGAACTTGATCATCTCGGAATCCTGGCCGAAGGCGAGCTTGCCGCGCTCGCTGGCGATCTGCATGGCAGCTGGCGAGTCCGTGTGCTGCATGATCACGTCGGCGCCCTGGTCGATCAGCGCCTTGGCGGCGTCGGCTTCCTTGCCCGGATCGAACCAGGTGTTGGCCCAGATGATCTTGACCTTGATGTTCGGGTTGATGGTCTGGGCCGCGAGGATCGTCGCGTTGATGCCGGAGACGACTTCGGGAATCGGGAACGAGCCGATATAGCCGAGCACGCCCGACTTCGACATCTTGGCCGCGATCAGGCCCTGGATGTAGCGGCCCTGATACCATTTGGCCGAATAGGTCGACATGTTCTTGTCGCGCTTGTAGCCGGTCGCGTGCTCGAAATGCACATTCGGATACTTCTTGGCGACCTTCAGCGTCGGGTCCATGTAGCCGAACGACGTGGTGAAGATCAGCTTGTTGCCGGCGCGGACGAGCTGCTCGATGGCGCGCTCGGCGTCGGGGCCCTCGGGCACGTTCTCGAGATAGGTGGTCTCGATCTTGTCGCCGAGCTCCTTGACGAGCGCCTGGCGGCCGAGATCGTGCTGGTAGGTCCAGCCGAGGTCTCCGATCGGACCCAAATAGATGAAGCCGACCTTCAACTTGTCGGCGGCGGAGGCTGCACTGACGCTCCCGGCAAGCAACAGCCCGGCAGCCAGCGCACGAAGTGATTTCCTCATCATCAATCTCCAAACATCAGGGGAAAGCCACGATCCGCAACCTGCGCGCCCCATCGCGCATGCCGCGGAAACGAAAATTTAGCGGTCAGGCACGAACACGGTGCCGAGCGCGGCCGGCGCGGTCGAACCGCCAGTGCGCGCGCGGGACAGCAGAACCAGCACGATGACCGTCGCGAGATAAGGCAGCGCCGACATGAATTGCGAGGGAATGCCGACGCCCCATCCTTGCGCATGCAGTTGCAGGATCGTCACCGCGCCGAAGAGATAAGCGCCGACCACGAGACGGCCCGGCCGCCAGGACGCGAACACCACCAGAGCCAGCGCGATCCAGCCGCGGCCTGCGGTCATCCCAGGAATGAAAAAGGGCGTGTAGGCGAGCGGCAGATAGGCGCCGGCAAGTCCAGCGCAGGCGCCGCCGAACATCACGGCGAAGGTGCGGATGCGGAGCACGGGATAGCCGAGCGCATGCGCGGAGACGTGGTTGTCGCCGCAGGCGCGCAGGATCAATCCTGCTCGCGTGCGGTACAGGAACCACCAGACGCCGACGATCAGCGCGATCGAGAAATAGACGAAGCCGTCCTCGCCAAACAGCACGCGGCCGATCAGCGGAATGTCGGTCAGGCCGGGAATGTAAAGATGTACCGCGGGCGTGATGCGCTCGCCGACGAAGCCGGCGCCGATCAGGCCCGAGAGACCGATGCCGAGAATGGTCAGTGCGAGACCTGTTGCGACCTGGTTGACGGCCAGCCCGAGCGCCATCAGCGCAAACACCAGCGACATCAGCATGCCCGCGACGATGCCGAACAGCGCGCCGATGAAAACCGAGCCGGTGAACCAAGCGCCGGCAAAGCCGCAGGCCGCGCCGACGATCATCATGCCCTCGACGCCGAGATTGAGCACGCCGGAGCGCTCGGTCACGAGCTCGCCGGTTGCCGCGATCAGCAGCGGCGTCGACGCCGCGAGCACCGCAAGGATGATGGCTTCAATGAGTTCCACTGGCCACCTGTCGGTTCGGGAACACCAGCTTGAAGCGGTAGAGAATGAGGGAGTCGCAGGCGAGCACGTAGAACAGCAGAATGCCCTGAAAGACCTTGGTGACATCCAACGGGATCTTCATCGCGATCTGCGCCTGCTCGCCGCCGATAAAGGTCAGTGCGAGAAAAAGGCCTGCAATTAGTATTCCAAGCGGGTTCAGCCGGCCGAGGAAGGCGACGATGATCGCGGTAAAGCCGTAGCCGGGCGAGATGCCGGGCTGGAGATGCCCGACGGGTCCCGCGACCTCGATGATGCCGGCAAGGCCCGCCAGCGCGCCTGATACGGCGAAGGTCAGGATGATCAACTGGTTGGCATTGAAGCCGCCGAACCGCGCGGCGCGCGGCGCGGCACCGACCACGCGGATCTCGAAACCCTTGATGGTGCGCCCGAGCAGGATGGCCGCTGCAGCGACGACGAACAGGGCGATGATCGATCCGAGGTGCAGCCGGCCGCCCTCGATCAGCAGCGGCACCGTCGCGACGGGATCGAACTCGGCCGTGGTCGGGAAGTTGAAGCCCTGAGGATCGCGCCAGGGGCCGCGCACGAGATAATCGAGAAAGAGATCGGCGACATAGACCAGCATCAGGCTGGTCAGGATCTCGCTGGCACCGAACTTCACTTTGCAGATCGCCGGGATCAGCGCATAGAGCGCGCCCGCGGCGGCTGCGAGCACGAGCATCGCAGGCAGCACCCAGACGCCCGCGTCGGTGCCTTGCGTCTTCACTGCGATCCAGCTTCCGGCGACGGCGCCGATCAGGAACTGGCCCTCGGCGCCGATGTTCCAGGCGTTGGCGAGATAGCACAGCGACAAGCCGATCGCGATCATCACCAGCGGCGTCGCCTTCACCGCGATCTCCTGCAGCGAATAGCTGTCGGTCAAGGGCGCGATGAAATAGGCGTGCAGCGCAAGCAGCGGATTCTTGCCGAGGATCGCGAACAGGATGACCATGGTGACGATCGTCAGGCCGATCGCGATCAGCGGCGAGATCAGCGCGATCGTGCCGGAGCGCTCGGCGCGCTTCTCAAGCACCAACTGCATGCGCGGCCTCCCTCGGCTCGAGGCTGCTGCCGCCCATGAGCAGGCCGAGCTTTTCGCGGGTCGCGTCGCTTGTCGCGAGCGGCGCGGAGAGCCGGCCATGGAACATCACGGCGATGCGGTCGGCGATCTCGGCGAGCTCGTCGAGATCCTGGCTGGTCACCAGCACGGCCGCGCCGGCGGTTGCGAGGTCAAGCAGCGCCTGGCGGATCACGGCGGCCGCACCGGCATCGACGCCCCAGGTCGGCTGGCTCACCACCAGCACCGCCGGATTGCGCAGGATCTCGCGTCCGACGATGAATTTTTGCAAATTGCCGCCTGAGAGCGATGCTGCTTCCGGATCGCGCTTGGCCTTGCGAACGTCAAACGTTTCGGTTGCGCGGTCCACCGTCTTCAGCGTTGCCGCGGTATCGATAAAACCGTGATGGACCATGCCGCTCGCGGCATGTCCGGTGAGGAGCGCGTTCTCCGACAGCTTCATGCGCGGCGCGGTGCCGTGGCCGAGCCGCTCCTCCGGCACGAAGGCGGCGCCGAGCTTGCGCCGCTGCGTAATCGAAAGGTGGCCGGCGGCGATGCCTTCGATCACCACGGTGCCGGGGTCCTTCGACAAGCGCTCGCCGGAGAGCGCGGCGAACAGCTCGTCCTGGCCGTTGCCGGCGACGCCAGCGATACCGAGGATTTCGCCGCCCTTCAGCTCGAACGAGATGTGCTCGAGGCGCACGCCATGCGCCTCGCCAGGGGGGAGCGAGAGGTCGTTGACGACCAGCCGTGGCACCGTGGTCTTACGGCCGGCAGGCGCCTTCACTTCCTTGATCTCGCCGCCGACCATCATGCGGGCAAGCGAAGCCGCGGTCTCGAGCCTGGGATTGCAGGTCTCGACCTTCCTGCCGCCGCGCAGGATCGTTGCGGTATCGCAGAGGCGCTTCACCTCCTCGAGCTTGTGGCTGATGTAGAGGATGGCACGGTCTTCGGCCTTGAGGCGCTCCAGCACGATGAAGAGCTGGTCGGCCTCCTGCGGCGTCAGCACCGCGGTGGGCTCGTCCAGGATCAGGAATTTCGGGTCCTGCATCAGGGCGCGGACGATCTCGATGCGCTGGCGCTCGCCGACCGACAATTGCCAGACCTCGCGCCGGGGATCGAGCGGCAGACCGTAGGTCTTCGATACCTGCTCCAGCCGCGCCGACATGTCCTTGAAGGATTCTGTCCCATCGAGACCGAGGGCGACGTTCTCGGCGACGGTGAGGTTGTCGAACAGCGAGAAATGCTGGAACACCATGCCGATACCGCGGCGGCGTGCCTCGGACGGGCCCGACAGCACGATTCGTTCGCCCTGCCAGCGGATCTCGCCCGCGCTGGGCTGGATCAGCCCGTAGATCGCCTTGACCAGCGTCGACTTGCCGGCGCCATTCTCGCCGAGTAGCGCGTGAATCTGCCTGGGCCAGACGTCGATATCGATGGCATCGTTGGCGAGGAAATCCCCGTAGCGCTTGGTGAGCCCGAGCGTCTGGAGCAGCGGGGGCTCGCCGGAATGCAGGCCATTAGACGTCGGATCTAACATTCGCTGGTGCGCTTGCGTGGGGTGAAGTGCCTCAATAGTGGGCTAGTTTGAACCGCCGCGTAAGGTGGGAAAAAGCGTCATCCCTTGCTCAACGCTTCGGCAGGCGGCCGGTTGTCGGCAAGTATCTCCTCCCGCCGGCCGACGATGATCCGTCGCCGGTGTTCGAGAGCGCCCTCGCGGTGTGACGCCTGTTGCAAATTTGTGACGATCCAAACGAAATCGGAACCCGCTGTGCAGACTTGGCGTGAAGCTGAGCAAAAACGTGCCAGCGCAAGTATGCAATGGCCGATCAAGACGGCGATCGCAGCCGACGATCATGTCTGCGCTATCCGGCCGACACAAAAGCCAAACAAAATCAGTCGGGAATGTTAGGCAAGGGGAGTTCTAGCGGGGCCGCACGCGCGTGATGGCCGCGCGCAAAACACCCCAGAATCCTGCGCGCGAGCAATCGTGGCTGCTGAAACATGCGGCATGCCTTGAAAAAAGTTGAGGCTTCTCACTTCGGGAGATCGGCGCAAGTGTCGCACCCAAGGGACGTTCATTTTTACGTGTCCAAACTTGGGGGTATTCAGGATGTCGTTTCGTTCTAGGGCGGTTGCAGCAACGGTGCTGTCACTTGCTACGCTCGCCACCGGAGGCTGGGCTCAGGCTGCGGACCTGCCGGTCAAGGCCGCCAAGAAGGCGCCGGACCTTCCGTTCTTCCTGGTGATCGACGACCGCGTCACCTTCTCCTACATCTTCGACGCCAGCCAGCCCGGCGCGTTCACCAACACCAACGGCGTGATCAACTCCAAGACCACCAAGCAGGTCTACTCCTTCACCCATTTCGACGCCTGGGCCTACGGCACCAACTTCTTCACGATCTCGATGTTCAAGTCGGACCACAACGATCCGGCGGCTCCCTGCACGCAGACCGGCGGTATCGTTTCGCCGGCGGCGGGCTTCGCGTTCACACCGGCGAGCTGCGCCGGCGCGACCGAGATCTACGGCCTGTTCCGTTCGACCTTCGGCTGGAACGAGATCTTCAACACCAAGGCCTTCACGCAGGGCCCGCTGCACAACATCTCGTTCGAGGTTGGCATGGATGCCAACACCGAGAACCGCTATTTCGGCGCCGCCAAGCGCGACGTCGTCGCCGGTCTGCAGTTCGCCTTCGACCTTCCCTACAAGGGTTATTTCAACGTCGCGCCCCTGGTTTACTGGGAGTTCGCCAACCACAACTCCTTCTCGCAGTGCGGTTCCGGCTTCTCCGCTCCGTGTCTGACCGACGGCAACACCTCGTTCAAGCCGACCTGGGCGATCGAAACCAACTACTACATGGACCTCGGCTTCCTGCCGGCGAACATGCAGTACTTCTCGATCAGCGGCCGCGCCGCCTGGTATGGCAAGAAGGGCACGGACACCGAGCCGCTTCCGGCCAGCGTCGCCAACAACGTCTATCCGACCAAGGTCGAGTTCAACTCGGAGCCGATCCGTCTGACGATGGATGCCTCGAAGGCGCTCTGGGGTGACAAGTACTCGCACTTCGTGGACGTCTGGGTGGCCTATCGCTACTGGCAGAACAAGTTCGGCCTCGATCACAACAACGCCTTCGCCTGCACCACCTTCGTCGGTGCCACCAAGGTGAGCACCGGATCCTGCACGGAGTCCTCGCTCTACTCGGGTATCACCGTAAAGTTCTGATCACCCGAGGGATTTCAGGTGAAAGACGATGGCGCCGCGTCAAACCTCCGCGGCGCCATCTTCGTTTGAGGAAAGAACGTCGGGTGGATTAGGTGCCGTAGGGTGGGCAAAGCGGAGCGTGCCCACGATTTGTGGCTTATTGCATGCGAACCGTGGGCACGGCGCAAGGGCGCCTTTGCCCACCCTACGGGAGTGTTTGCTGAGTACCTATTTCGCCCAAACCCCGTCGTGCAGCGCTTCGGCTTCGCCTTCCAGCAGCGGCCCCACGACCTCCGTCGGTCGCTGGCCGCTGGCAAACACCTCGCGGCAGGGCAGGTCGAGCGTCGGGTTCTCCGGATGGTTGCCGGTGACGCTGCGCAGGCGATGCTCGCTGAGGCCGTAGACGACGCGGCCGATGCCGGCCCAGTAGATTGCGCCCGCACACATGGCGCAGGGCTCGGCCGAGGAATAGAGCGTGGCCTTGGCCAGCGCGTCGCGGTCGAGCGTGCGGCAAGCCTGGGTGGCTGCGAGGCGCTCGGCATGCGCGGTGCCGTCGTGGTCCGGCATGTAGCCGTTCTCGCGCTCGATCAGCACATTGCCGTCGGCATCGACGACGATGCAGCCGAAGGGATGGTTGCCATGGGTGAGCGAACGGCGTGCGACCGCAAAGGACAAGCGCAGGAAGTGCTCGTCGCGTTCCGAGGTGCTGCCCATCAATGCTCCGCGGCTAATGGCCTGCCATATGCCGGCCGACGACGGTGAGGTCGGCCTCGCTGGTCCGTGCTTCATACACGAATTCGCCGTGGAACATCACCACCAGCCGGTCGGACAGTTCGAGCAATTCGTCGAGATCCTCGCTGACGAGCAGGACCGCCGCGCCGCGATTGCGCGCTGCCATGATCTCGGCGTGGATCTGCGCCACCGCCGCGAAATCGAGGCCGAAGCAGGGATTGGCGGCGATCAGCACTTCGACGTCGCCGGCAAGTTCCCGGGCCAGCACAGCGCGCTGCACGTTGCCGCCCGACAGCGCCGAGATCGGCGTATCCGGTGTGCGGGTCTTGATCTTGTACTGGCCGATCTTCTTCCGGGCATCGTTGCGGAAGGCGCCGCGGTTGAGCCACCAGCCGCCGGTGGCGAAGGGCGCGCGGTCGAATTCGCGGAAGGCGATGTTGTCGGCGACGCTCATGCCGCCGACGCAGGCGTTCTTCAACGGCTCCTCGGGCAGCAGGGACATCTTGTGGCGCCGCATCTCCTCGCGGCTGGCGTGGTAGGGATCGCCGGCGACGCGGATATCGCCGCTCTCGGCTTCGCGCTGGCCCGCGAGCACCTCGACGAGCTGGCGCTGGCCATTGCCGGAGACGCCGGCGATGCCGACGATCTCCCCGGCGCGCACGGTGAGGGAAACGTCATGCACGGCGACGGCGCCGGCGTCGTCGAGGGCGCGGAGCTTCTGCAGCTCGAGCCTTGCCTGACCGGCTTCGCCGGTACGCGGCGGCTGCACCGTCAGCTCCTCGGCGCCAATCATGGTGCGCGCCATCGCATCCGGCGTCAGCTCGGCGACCTTGCCGGCGCCGGCGAGCTTGCCGCGGCGCAGGATCGTGACCTCGTCGGCGAAGGCCATGACCTCGCGGAACTTGTGGGTGATCATCAGGATGGTCAGCTCGCCCCTGACGACCATGCCGCGGAGCATGCCGAGCACCTCGTCGGCTTCCGCCGGAGTGAGCACCGAGGTCGGCTCGTCCAGGATCAGGAAACGCCGCTTCAGGTAAAGCTGCTTGAGGATCTCGCACTTCTGGCGTTCGCCGGCGGAAATGTCGGAGACCTTTGCGCCGAGCGGGACCTTGAAGGGCATCCGCGCCAGGAACGCCTCGAGCTCCTTCATCTCCCTGGGCCAGTTCACCACGGCCGGCACGTCATCGCGCGCCAGCACAAGGTTCTCGGCAACCGTCATGGCCGGCACCAATGTGAAGTGCTGGTAGACCATGCCGAGGCCGAGCGCATGGGCATCCTTGGGGTTGGCGATCGCCTGTTCGCGCCCGCCGACGAGGATGTCGCCTTCAGTCGCGTGGTAGTAGCCCATGATGCATTTGACGAGGGTCGACTTGCCGGCGCCGTTCTCGCCCAGCAGCGCATGGAACGAGCCCGGCCGAACCTTCAGCGCGACATTGTCCAGCGCCAGGAAGTCGCCGAACCGCATCGTCATGGCGATGGCATCGACGCCGAAGGCGCCGGACGGCGGAGGCGTTTCGCCGATGATCACGAGATCGCTCCGATGAACGCGTCGGAGGTCGAGACCGCGCCGAACACGCCGCCCTGCATCTTGATCATCTTCAGGGCGTGGTCATGGTTGCTCTTGTCGGTGGCGCCGCAGCAATCGTGCAGCAGCACGCATTCGAAGCCGCGGTCGTTGGCCTCGCGCATGGTGGTGTGGACGCAGACGTCGGTCGTGATGCCCGTCAGCACGATGTTCTCGATGCCGCGGACGCGCAGGATCAGCTCGAGGTCGGTGGCGCAGAACGAGCCCTTGCCGGGCTTGTCGATGATCGGCTCGCCCGGCAGCGGCGCCAGCTCCTCGATGATGTCCCAGCCCGGCTCGCCGCGTACCAGGATGCGGCCGCACGGGCCGGGATCGCCGATGCCGGCGCCGATCTGGCGCGAGCGCCAGCGCTTGTTGGCGGGCAGGTCGGAGAGATCGGGGCGATGCCCTTCGCGGGTATGGATGATGTGAAAGCCTTGGCTCCGCATCGCCGCGAGCAGCCGCTTGATCGGCTCGATCGGCGCCCGCGTCAGGGAGAGGTCATAGCCCATCTTGTCGACATAGCCGCCGACCCCGCAGAAATCGGTCTGCATGTCGATGATGATGAGCGCGGTATTCTCCGGACGGAGATCGCCGTTATAGGGCCAGGCATAGGGCTCGGACTTGATGTAGCGCTCGGGCATGAACGACCTCGTGCGTGTTAGCGTGTGATCGAAAGTTCGGCGGGCGCGCCGGTCAGCGTCCGCTTCGGCGAGCAGGTGATGATCATGATCGCCAGCGTCAGGATGTAGGGCGCGGCGTTGAAGAGATGATAGCCGGAGGTGACGCCGACCGATTGCAGCGCAGGTCCCAGCGCCGCCGCGCCGCCGAAGGCAAGCGAGGCCCAGAGGCAGAGCAGGGGATCCCAGCGCGCGAAGATCACCAGCGCGACGGCAGTGATGCCCTGACCCGAGGAGAGGCCCTCGTTCCAGCTTCCGGGATAGAACAGCGACAGGAACGAGCCGCCGATGCCGGCAAGGAAGCCGCCGACCATGGTGGCGCGCAGGCGGATCAACAGCACCGAATGGCCCATCGCGCGGGCGGCATCCGAGCTTTCGCCGGCGGTGCGGATCAGAAGGCCCCAGCGCGTGGTGCGGAAGGCCCAATAGAGGATCGGCGCGAGCGCGACGCCGATCAGGAACAGCACGTTGATGCGCAATGCGGCGCGCACCTGCGGGATGTCGCTCCACCAGCCGAAATCGATCGCGGGCAGGCGCGGCGCGGTGGGCTCGATCAGCGGCTTGCCGAGATAGAACGCAAGGCCGGTGCCGAACAGCATCAGGGCGATGCCGACCGCGACGTCGTTGACCCGCGGCAGCGAGCAGATGCCGGCGTGCAACGCGCCGAGCAGCGCGCCGGTGATGCCGGCGGCGAGCACGCCGAGCCACGGGGATCCCGAGAGGTAGGAGATGCCATAGGCGCTCATCGCGCCCATCACCAGCGTGCCTTCGAGGCCGAGATTGATGCGGCCGGAGCGCTCGGTGATGCATTCCCCCAGGCTCACGAACAGGAACGGCGTGGAGACGCGAATGGCGCCGCCGAGCACGGCGAGCGGGACGGTCCAGAGTCCGATCGATCCGTCTGCCATCAGGATTTTCCCTTCAGGAAGCCGATGCGGCCGTAGAGCGCATCGCTGGCCAGCACGAAGACGAAGATGATGCCTTGCAACACCTGCACCGATGCATCGGGCAATCCGAGGCGGCGCTGCAGCAGGCCGCCGCTGGCGCTGATGCCGCCGAGCAGGATTGCGACGGGTATGATGGCGAGCGGATTCTGCCGCGCGAGGAAGGCGACGAGGATGCCGGTGAAGCCGTAGCCCGCCGCGAGATTGGCGTTGGTGCGTCCCTGCACGGCGGCGACCTCGACCATGCCGGCAAGCCCGGCCGCGCCGCCGGCGAGGAAGCAGACGGTCAGGATCAGCTTGCTGACGCCGAGACCGACGATCTTCGCCGCGCGGATGTTGCCGCCGGCCACCCGCGCGGCGAAGCCGAACACGGTGTGATAGATCAGGATGTAGGAGGCGATCGCGGCGATCAGCCCGAAGACGAGACCCCAATGTACGTCGGTGCCGGGAATGGAGCCGATCATGTTGGCGGCACCGATTTCTCGGGTCGACGGCTTGTTGAGGCTGGCGGGATCGCGCATCGCGCCTTCGACGAGATGGTTGAGGATCGCAAGGCCGATGTAGACGAGCAGGAGGCTCGAAATCGTTTCGTTGACGCCGCGGTATTGGCGCAAGCCGCCCGACAGCATGATCCACAGGCCGCCGCCGATCACGCCGGCGCAGACCATGGCGGTCTGGATGATGAACGGCGGCATGCCCTGAAGCGCCAGCGCGGCGCTCGTTGCCGATAGCGCGCCGATCAGCAGCGCGCCTTCGCCGCCGATGATGACCATGCCGAGCTGCGCGGGGAGTGCCGTACAGAGCGCGGTGAGGATCAGGGGCGCGGCGCGCGTCAGCGTGTTCTGCCACGAGAACCAGGTGCCGAACGCGCCGTAATACATGTAGAAATAGAGGTCGAGCGGGTTCTTGCCGAACATCGCGACGAAGATGCCGAAGACCGCGAGCGCGCCGACGAGCGCCGCGCCCGGGATCAGCACATATTCGATCGTGCCGCCGTAGCGCTGGAGGAAGCCGGGATCGGCGGCCGGGGCGACTGCCCCGACCGCTTCCGTGGAATCCGCCGCTTCGGTGGTCACGAAGTCGCTCCGATCACGCCCTCGACGAGATAGTCCATCTTCTCGAGCTCGGGATCCTTCTGGCCGCGGTCGGTACCGGCGGCGATCACCGTCTTGCCCTTGTTGTCGACAAGCCCGCCCTTGAAGATGGCGAAGCCTTCTGCCGACAGGAATTTTGCCTTGGCATCGTCGGCCGCCTTGCGCGCTTCGGCCGAGACCGCTTCGCCGTAAGACGAGACCTTCACGATCTCTTCCTTCAGGCCGCCGCGATAGAAATTCGGAATGCCTTCGCCTGCCGCGATCATCTTGACGAACTTCGGATAGAGCGCTTCCCAGTTCCATTCGGCGCCAGTGAGATACGCCTTGGGCGCCAGCGCCGACTGGTTGGTGTGATAGCCGCAGACGAACGCGCCGCGCCGCGCGGCGTTCTCCACCATGGTCTTGGGGCCATCGACGTGACAGGTGAGCACGTCCACGCCCTGGTCGATCAGGCTGTTGGTGGCTTCGGCCTCTTTGACCGGCATCGACCAGTCGCCGGTGAAGATCACCTGCGTGGTTGCCTTGGGATTGACCGACTTGGCGCCGAGCGTGAAGGCGTTGATGTTGCGCAGCACTTGAGGGATCGGCTTGGCCGCGACGAAGCCGAGCTTGCCGCTCTTCGACGTCAGGCCGGCGACGATGCCCGAGATGTACTGGGCCTCGTCGATGTAGCCGAAATAGCTGCCGGCGTTCTTGGGGTCCTTGTCGCTCCAGAGGCCGCCGCAGTGCTCGAAGCGCAGCTTCGGGTACTTGGTGGCCATCTTGATCATGTGCGGGTTGTAGTAGCCGAACGAGGTCGGGAAGAGCAGGGTGGCGCCGTCGAGATTGATCATGGACTCGATGGTCTTCTCGACCGCGTCGGTCTCGGGCACCTTCTCCTCCTCGACCACCTTGAGGCCGGGAATCTTCTTCAGCGCCGCCGCGCCCTGCGCATGGGCCTGATTGTAGCCATAGTCGTCGCGCGAGCCGACATAGATGAAGCCGATGGTGGTCTCGGCCGCGAGGGCCGGGCGCAGGCCCGCTGCCGCACCGAGGGTGAGGGCCGCGCCGCCCTGCAACAAATGACGTCGTGAAATCCTGCCAAAATCCATTGCTCGCTCCCCTTGGCGGCCGAACCGCCTGATCTCGCGGCCGCGCCGGTCTGGCGGAGCCGGACGAGATGTCGCAAGCTTCGTGCCAGAGGATATTATACGTGCATATGCATTCAAACTATTGAAATATAACAATTATATATCTGGTCTACATCTTGATCAGGAAAGCGGCAGGTTAATTTATGGGCATTATTCCATTATTGTATGCAGAGGAGTTAAGCAGCCTTAACCCGTTCGGGGATGTGCATGACCGGTGGCAGGCGGTCGGCTGACAAGGCGTATCCATGCTAACCACGCCCTGACTGGGACGGCACCGCCGGCGATTTTTGCTGGCACCGAACTTGTATCGATTGTCGCAAGGACTGCCGTGCTGCGGTCCTCAAGAGATGGAAAGCTCGCCGAGATGGGCGCTGGTACCGTTCACGATGCATCACTCGGCAAGGAGATCGTTCGCCGCATCAACGAGCTTGCCGCGATCTCGGAGGAGTCCGACAAGCTCACCCGGATCTATCTCAGCAAGGAATTGCGCGCGGCCGCGGACCTGATTTTGGGCTGGATGCGCGAGGCCGGCATGAGCGCGCATCTCGATGCGATCGGCAATGTCTGCGGCCGGTATGAAGGCGAGCGGCCGGGCGCGCCCTGCCTGATGCTCGGTTCGCATTACGACACCGTGCGCGATGCCGGGAAATGGGATGGACCGCTGGGCGTCATCACCGCAATCTCCTGCGTCGCGGATCTCAACCGCCGCGGCAAGCGCCTGCCGTTCGCGATCGAGGTCGTCGGCTTCGCCGACGAGGAGGGGGTGCGGTTTGCCTCGACCCTGCTCGGCAGCCGCGCCGTCGCCGGCACATTCGACGAGAGCGTTCTGAACACGCGCGATCGTGACGGCGTGTCGATGCGCGATGCGCTCATTCAGTTTGGACTGGATCCCGATCACATCGGCGCGGCCGCAAGGGCCCGGCGCGAGCTGCTCGCCTATCTCGAATTGCACATCGAGCAGGGGCCCGTGCTGGAAGCACAGAACCTGCCCGTCGGCGTGGTCACCGCGATCGCGGGCGCGACACGGCTTGCCGCGCGGCTCACCGGGATGGCCGGTCATGCCGGCACGGTGCCGATGGCGCTGAGGCGCGATGCGCTCGCCGGTGCCGCCGAATGCATCGGGGCGATCGAGCAGTTCTGCCGGACCGACGAGGACGGCCTCGTCGGCACCGTCGGTTACATCCAGGCGCGGCCCGGCGCGACCAACGTCATTCCCGGCGAAGTGTCCTTCACCATCGACATGCGCGCGCCGAGCGACATGCACCGCAAGCGCGCGGTTGCCGACGTCGTCCGCCAGATCGAGGCGATTGCAAAGCGTCGGCAACTGGCGCTCCAGCTCGATGTCACCCACGAGAACCGCACCGCGCCCTGCGCGCCCTGGCTCAAGGAGCAGATCGCGCAGGCGATCGGCGCGGAAGGTTTTGGCGTATTCGAGCTGCCGAGCGGGGCCGGCCACGACGGCATGGCCATGATCGACATCGCCGATGTCGGCATGATCTTCGTGCGCTGCCGCGGCGGCATCAGCCATCATCCCGACGAGCATGTCGAGCTCGCCGATGCCGATGCCGGCGCGCGGGTGCTGCTCGGGGTGATCGAGAGTTTCAGGCCGCGGGAGCAATCGGCCGGCCTGGGCTGAGTGCCGGGGCCGAACGTCATCGGGGTGAGACACGAATCGGTCACGATTGGAGTGATGACCGGCCATCGCCGGGATCATGAGACACCAAGCGCATATGAGCGGCGAAATTTCCTTGCCATCACGCCACGGAAATCGGTTTTACCAGGGCATGGCTGCGACCTTCGTCGCCAATGCACTGCAGGCGGTCAACTTTCTCGGCGACAGGTTCCTGAGACAGTCGCCCCATTCGCTGTCGGCGATCGCCGACCTCTACCGGCACTCGATGGACAGCGCCTTTTCGGTGACCGAGGCGTTCCTCGTCACCGGCGCGCCGCACGCCTCGGCCTACTACCCGCGCGACTTCGCCTGGTTCTACCCTGATGTTCTCGACCCTGAGACCATCATGGACTCGCAGGACGCGGTGCGCCGGGCGCGCCTGCTCGAAAAAAGCGTGCGCCTGCTGCTGGAGGCGGTTCGCGCCGACGTCGTCACGACGACCATCGTCCCGGCGGGACGCGGCCGGTATCTCGGCGTGAACTATTTCTCGCGCCCCTCGGACACGCTGCTCGGCATTATCGCCGGCCTCCAGCAGATGCTCTCGGCCGAGGAGCGGGCGTCGTCCTATCTGGCGATGTCGCAATGCGCGCATGCCGGCCGCCTGCTGCTGGCCGAATACGGCGCCGATCTGAAGCGGGCGATCCTGAAGCTTGCGAGCGAACTCGAATCGTTCGAGGCCTATGGTGTCGGATATTTGCTGTGCGACGCCAGTGGGCCCCGCTCGGCGGCAACGGACACGCGGGCCGAGCGCCGGCGTTTCGTCACCAATGCCTGCGTCTACACGACCTTCGTGTGGGGCGTGCAGCTCGGGGTAGTCGACGAGAGCGAGCTGAAGCGGCTGCTCGGGCGCGACCTCGCGCAGTACAAGAGGGACCTGCTCCGCCTGTTCGGCAAGGAAGGCTATGTCAGGCATTCGCTCGACGGCCCGGCGGGCCCGCCGGTGTCCCTGGTCGCGCTGGATTTCGTCAGCGTGCATCGCGGCTTCTGGGACATGAGCGATGCCGGCGAGCGCGCGCTGTTCGCGGCGACGACGGATCTGATCATCGCCGAGCCGCGCTTCCGCATCCCCAGCACGTTCCATTTCTTCGTCTCGACGGACAATCCGCGCAACAAGATGATCCACAAGATCGCGGCGCCGGCCTACCAGGGACGTTCGTCCTGGCCGACGTTCAACGTCGAGTTCGCGGATCGCATGCTGGACTTCGACGAAGCCTCGGGGAGCGACACCTACCGGGTCTATGCGCAGGGGATTCTAAAGGACATCCGCACCGCGACCGAGGTCCACGGCGGGTATCAGGAGTTGATCTCGGAGCAGGGCCTGAAATATCGCACCTGGGCCTACAAGGGCGCGGTGGCGCATTCCTGGTTTCCGCGTTTCCTGTCGGTCTGGAGGAGGGCGTATGGAACGCCGCTCCTCCAGTGGAATGATTGATCGACCTTATCCCGCGGTCACATCCACGAGCTCACCGCCCTCGAGAACCTTGGCCGCCTTGGCGCGGTCGAGATCGCCTTCCCAGGCCGCCACGACGACCGTCGCCACGCAGTTGCCGACGAGATTGCCGAGCGCGCGGGCCATGCCGATGAACCAGTCGACCGACAGCACCAGCACGAGACCGATCGCGGGGATGCTCGGTACCGCGTTCAATGTCGCGGCCAGGATCACGATGGCTGAACCCGGAACACCGTGCGCGCCCTTCGACGTGATCAGGGAGACGCCGAGCACCAGCAGCAAATCGCCGAAGGACAGCGGCGTGTTGGTCGCCTGCGCGATGAACACGACGGCGAGCGTGAGGTAGATCGAGAAGGCGTCGAGGTTGAAGGAATAGCCGGTCGGGATGACGAGCCCGACCACGGAATCCTTCACGCCCATGCGCTCCAGCTTCTTCATGATCTGCGGCAGCACCGCGTCCGACGAGGCGGTCGCGAGCACGATCATCAGCTCCTCGCGCAGGTAAGCGAGGAATTTGAGGATGTTGATTCCGGCGAGCGCCATCACGCCGCCGAGCACGCCCAGCACGAAGATGCCGACCGAGACGTAGAACAGCATTACCAGCGAGACGAGCTGCTTCAGCGAGCCAACGCCGTATTTGCCGACGGTGTAGGCGACTGCGCCGAGCACGCCGAGCGGTGCGACGCGTACAATGAGCCCCATGACACGGAACAGCACCGTGGAGGCCGCGTCGATCATGTTGGTGACCAGCGCGCCCTTCTCGCCGCCGACGAGGGCAAGGCCGACGCCGAACAGAACCGCGAAGAACAGCACCTGGAGCACATCGTTGCGCGACAGCGCGTCGAAGGAGGTGGTCGGAATTACGTTCATCAGGAAGGCGCCGATGCCGCCGCCGGACAGCTTGTGGGCGTTGTCGGCGTAGGTGTTGAGCGCCTTGGCGTCCAGCGTCGACGGATCGATGTTCATGCCGTGGCCGGGGCCGAAGAGATAAGCGAGCAGAAGGCCGACCACGAGCGCCACGGTCGTCATGACCTCGAAATAGACCAGCGCCTTGACGCCGACGCGGCCGACCTTCTTGAGGTCGCCGGCACCGGCAATACCGTGAACGACGACGCAGAACACGATCGGCGCCACGATCATCGAGATCAGCTTCAGGAAGGCGTCGCTGAGAATCTTGAGGCCGATGGCGAAATCCGGGACGGCCATCCCCAGGATGACGCCAAGCACGAGCGCGGCCAGGACCTGGACGAACAGCGAGGTGTAGAGCGGCTTGGACTCGGCGGCCGGGGCCGCGGCAATGGTCGACATGAGAACTCCCCCGTTTCGGACGACGCTTCCGTCGTCCAAAAAGGGAGCAACAACCGTGCCAGAATGTCGCGGTTACCCCCTGGAAACCGGGAGTTTGCCCCTCAGTGGCTCAAAGCGGTGCGGCGACAGGCCGTAAGGAAGCCGGCCTGCGGGCCTCACCGGCCGCTTCAGTCGAATTTCGCTGCAGGATCAGCGGCAGCAGTCCGCCGACGCGCAGGATCTCGCATTCCAGGTTGGTCTCCACCGCTGCGGTCGCCGTGAAGCGGTCGATCTCGGCGCCGTCCCGCAGGATGCGAACGGCGACCGCGGCGCGCGGCGCGAGCGCTTCGACGGTTGCGTCGATCTCTAGCCTGTCGTCCGGCCTCAGCCCAAGCGCTTGCGGCCCGTGGTTCGCGGGAAGACGCAGCGGCAGAATGCCCATGCCGATCAGATTGGAGCGATGAATGCGCTCGAAGCTCAGCGCCAGCACGGCGCGCGCCCCGAGCAGGGCGACGCCCTTCGCGGCCCAATCGCGCGAGGAGCCCATGCCGTAGCGTTCGCCGGCCACGATGACCACGGACCGTCCGTCCTGCGCATAGCGGTCCGCCGCCAGACGAAGCGGCAGGCGCTCGCCCGAGCTCGCAAGGATCGTGTGCCCGGGCGGCAGGTCGGGATCGAGCAGGTTGCGCACGCTCTTGTTGGTGAAGAGCCCGCGCAGCATCACCTCCCAATTGCCGCGGCGCGAGGCGAAGACATTGAGGTCTTGCGGATCCTCGCCGCGTGCGACGAGATAGCGGGCCGCCTCGCTGTTCGCTCCGATCGCGCCCGCCGGGGAGATGTGGTCCGTTGTGATGTCGTCGCCAAGCACGAGCAGTGGCGTTGCCGCAAAGTGGCCGAGACGCGTGCCATGGCCGAAATCCGCAAAGGGCGGACGGCGAATGTAGGTGGAGGCGTCGTCCCAGGGAAACAGCGCGGTGCCGGGCGCCTCGAAGGCGGCCCAGTCGGCGCTCGCTTCGGCGGCGTCATAGGCGCTGCCGACATCGCTTGCTTCATGGGCGCGGGCCAGCGCCGCATCGATCTCGGGACCGGTTGGCCAGAGATCGGCAAGGCGCACCTCCGCTCCGGCGCCGTCGCGCGCGATCGGATCTTGCAGGATGTTGCGGTTGACGTCGCCGGCCAGTGCGAAGGCGATGACGAGCGGAGGCGAAGCGAGAAAGGCAAGTTCGATCTGCGAATGCACGCGGCCGGGAAAGTTGCGGTTGCCCGACAGCACGGCCACGGGCGTCGCCTGCTTGGCAGCGACCGCGCTTGCCATGGCCGGCGCCAGCGGTCCCGAATTGCCGATGCAGGTCGTGCAGCCATAGCCCACGATGCCGAAGCCCAGCGCTTCGAGATCTTCCAGCAGACCGGCGCGCTGCAAATAGCGCTCGGCCGTCGGCGAGCCCGGCGCGAGCGAGGTCTTGACCCAGGCAGGCGGCTTGAGCCCGCGCCGGCGCGCCTTGCGGGCGAGGAGGCCCGAGGCGATCAGAAGACGCGCGTCGGACGTGTTGGTGCAACTCGTGATCGCGGCGATCGCAACCGCGCCGTCGGCCGGCGGGCTCCCGCGACCTGTGTCCGCGGCTGGAGCCGCGCGCTCCAGGCCGAGCGTCTCGGCTGTCCTGCCGGCGGCGATACGGTCCTGCGGGCGGCATGGGCCGGCAAGGCTCACCTCGACCTCGTCGAGGTTGATGGTGATCGTCTCGGTGTAGCGGGGCTCGGCGGCCGGATCGAACCAGAGCTGTTGGCGGCGTGCATAGGCCTCGACCAGCGCGAGCTGCTCGCGCGACCGGCCGGTTTGCCCGAGATAGTCGAGCGTCCGGCCGTCGATCGGGAAGTAGCCGGAATTGCCGCCGAACTCCGGTGTCATGTTGGCGACGACGGAACGATCTCCGGCCGAGAGCGCGGCGACACCAGGTCCGAAGAACTCGACGAAGCGATCGGCAAGATCGATCCGGCGCAGGCGCTCGGTGACGGTCAATGCGAGATCGGTGGCCAGCACGCCCTCGCGTAAGCGTCCCGTCAGGCGGACGCCGACGATCTCGGGGACCCGCATCGTCACGGGCATGCCGAACATCACGCTTTCGGCCTCGAGCCCACCGACGCCCCAGGCGAGCACACCGATGCCGTTGATCATGGGCGTGTGGCTGTCGGTGCCGATCAGCGTGTCGGGTATGGCCCACAGCTGGCCGTCGCGTGTCGTGGTCGCCACGACGCTGGCGAGACGCTCGAGGTTGAGGGTGTGCATGATGCCGGTGCCCGGCGGATGCACGCGCACGCCGTCGAGCGCCTGGCTTGCCCATTTCATGAAGCGATAGCGCTCGCCATTGCGCTTGAGCTCGTGCGCCATGTTCAGCCGCATCGCATCCGGACGCGCGAACACGTCGACGCCGAGGGAGTGGTCGGTCGAGACGTCGACGGGAAGGACCGGATTGAGGCGGTTGGGGTCGCCGCCAGCCTCGGCAAGCGAGGCGCGCAGTCCCGCGATGTCGACCAGCGCGGGGCCGCAGGTGGTGTCGTGCATGAGAACGCGCGAGGGCTGGAACGCGATCTCGCGGTCACTGCGACCTTCGGCGAGCCAACCGAGGATGGCGGCGGCCGATTGATCCTGCTCGTCGCCGCCGTTGCGCAGCACGTTTTCGAGCAGGATGCGCAGGATCATGGGCAGGCGGGAAAGGCTCTCGCCCGCCACGGACGTGATGTCGGCGATGCGGTAGGTCTGCGATCTGCTGACGAGGGTTGCGAAGGCGGTCATCGTTTCATCCTGGCTGCGACGTCAAGCATGTTGCTCGGCTGGCTGCGTCTTTGCCTCGTCCGCATTCTCCATCCTGGCAAACCAGGTCATCAGGAACGACACGAACAGCAGTCCGCTGAGGAACAGTAGCCCGCCATAGGTGCTGCCGGTCCAGTCCTTGATGGCGCCGATGGCATAGGGACCGACGAAGCCGCCGAGATTGCCGATCGAGTTGATCGCCGCGATCGACACCGCCGCCGTCGAGCGCGTCAGGAACAGGCCGGGCAAGGACCAGAACGGCGACTTGAAGGCGTAGATGCCCGCGAGCGATAGCGAGATCAGGGTCATGGCGATGGCAGGCTGGACCACGAGGCCGGTGAGCCCGAGCGCGACCGCGCCCCAGAGCAGCGGGATCGCCGAATGCTTCTGCCGCTCGCCGGTGCGATCGGAGTTGCGCGACCACAGCACCATGACCACGGTGGCGAAGGCGTAGGGCAGCATGGCGATCAGCCCGACCTCGAAATTCGTCAGCGACGACGACAAGCCCTTGATGATCTGCGGCATCCACAATCCGATGCCGAGATTGCCGACCTGGTAGATGAAATAGATCACCGACAGGAACAGCACTTTCGGATTGGTGATGGCGGCGATGATTCCGAGATGCTGTACGTTGCGCCGGCCGGCCTGGTCCTTGCGCAGCTCGTCCGTCAGCCAGTCGCGCTCCTGCGGCGTGAGCCATTTCGCCTGCTCGGGGCGATCCGTCATGATGAAGTAGTTGAGGATGCCGGCGATGATGGCGGGACCGCCCTCGAGCAGCAGCATCCAGCGCCAGCCGCTGAGACCGAAGCCTCCGACGTGGTCCATGATCCAGGTGCTCAGGGGGGCGCCGATCAGGTAGGAGACCGGAATGGCGGCGGTGAACAGGGCCACGGTCGTGGCCTGCTCCTTGGCGCGGAACCAGTAGGTCAGATAGATGATGATGCCGGGGAAGAAGCCGGCTTCCGCGACGCCGAGCAGGAAGCGCAGGATGTAGAGCTGTGTCGCGCTCTGCACGAAAGCGGTTGCGGTCGCGACGATGCCCCAGCTGATCAGGATGCGGGAGATCCAGATGCGGGCGCCGTATTTGTTGAGCGCAACGTTGCTCGGCACCTCAAACAGGAAATAGCCGATGAAGAAGATGCCGGCGGCGAAGCCGAAGGCTTCGCTCGTCAACGCGAGCTCCTTGTTCATCTGCAGCGCCGCATAGCCGATATTGGCGCGGTCGAGATAGGAAATGACGTAGAGGCCGAAGCAATAGGGCACGATGCGCCAAAGCACTTTGCGCATGGTGGATTGCTCGATGGTCGCTGTGCTGGCGGACATTGGCGCGCTCCCGTTGGGGGCTTGTCTGACAACGCCGACCTTCCCCTGCAGGCGGGCGCCTTGCAGGCAATTATGCATTTTATAATATAAAATACAATACCGTCAGAATCAGACCTTGGGGACCTTGATCAGGCCGGCGCCCTCGATGTGAACGCGGAGGAAGTCGGATGCCTCCTGCCGCAGGCCTTTTTCCAGCAAAGTCAGGATGTTGATGTGCTCGCGGCACTGGATCGGCAGGCGGCTGCGGTCCACCGTGATGCGATACTCCACCAGCCGGCGCAGCCGGTTCACGCGCTTGACCGCGTCGAGAAAGAACGGATTGCGCGCGCAGCCGACCAGCATCTCGTGGAACTCGGCATTGGCGGCAAAAACCTCCGAGCGCGATGCGCGCTTGTAGGCGCCATCGAGCAGCCATTGCTGCTGTTCCCGTGCGGCGGCGAAGGCCGCAAGATCGATCTCGAAGCTCGGCAGCAGCAAGGCTTGCGGCTCAAGCGCGACGCGCAGTTGATAGCCCTGCTGATAGCTCTCGCGCGAGGTGAGCAGCGGGCCGAACGCCCAGCCGTTGCCCGGCAGGCGTTCGATCCAGCCTTCATCGGCGATTTTCGTGAGAATCTTCAGAAGGCGCGTGCGCGAGAGGCCGTAGCGGCGCATCAGCTCGTTCTCGCTGACCTTGTCCGGAAGCTTGCCCGCAAGGCGATCCTCGGCGATCGCGAAATACCATTCATCCTCGCGTTCGGGCTCGGTGTCCTCGGCATCGGGCAGATCGGGAAGCTCGCCGGCGCCCTTGACCAGGAAGAAGCCGCGATTGGGTTCGGAGCGCACCACGTTCATGTCTTCGAGGATCTGGAGCGCTGCGTTGATCGGTGCGCGCGACACCCGCAACGCATCCGCGAGCGTCTGGCTCGGCAGGTGCTGTTCGGCCTGCAAGCCGTTGGCGCGGATGTAGTCGAGAATCCGGGCTGTCATCTGGGTCGCGAGATTGGGGCGTGGCATTGGCGACTCGGGCTGATCCTGACTGGCGAGATGTCGCCCAACGGCGGGCGCGGCACAAGCGGTCGCAGAACTCTTCCTTGCGCCTTCCGCGGAATTGTGTTTTAAAAAATAAAAAGCAATATGGGGAGAGGCATGACGCCTGGATATTCTGTTGTGCGCGACGCCTCGTCTGTCGGCACCGATCGGGCGGGTCTCACGCGACGCGTCTTCGCGCAGCTCATCGCCGCCGGCGCCGTGACCTCCGCATTGCCTGCCGCATCTGCGCAACCGCCGGGAGCCCACAAGGAGAACACCATGCTCGAAGGCTCTCGCTCATTCGTCTATGTCGGCGCGCGTACCACAAAAGAGCGCAATGCCCGCGGCGACGGGCTCAACGTCTATGCGATGGACAATGCGACCGGGGCCTGGAGTCACGTCCAGCTGCTTGGCGACCTCGTCAATCCTTCGTTCCTCGCCTTCGACAGGACGCATCGGTTTCTCTACACGGTGCACGGCGATCTCAGTGACATCACCGCGATGGCAATCGACCCCGCGAACGGCAAGCTCAGCGTGATCAATCGCCAGAGCACCGAGGGGAAGAACCCCGTCCATCTCGCAATTGATCCGGGAAACCGGTTCGTGGTGGTGGCCAATCACATTACCTCCACACTTGCGCTGTTGCCGCGCCGGGACGACGGCTCGCTCGGCGCTGTGATCGATCTCGTCAAGCTGGAAGGAAAGATCGGGCCGCACCGGGTGGAGCAGCCGTTCGCCAAGCCGCATCAGGTCGAGTTCGATCCGTCGGGGGCATTCATCGTCGTGCCGGACAAGGGGCTCGATCTGGTTTTCACCTATCGGATCGATGCCGCGAGCGGAAAGCTCGTGCAGGCGGCCAAACCGGTCCCGGCGCGCGAGGGCGCCGGCCCGCGCCACGTCGCGTTTCATCCGGGCGGGCGCCTTGCTTATGTCGTCAACGAATTGGACTCGACCGTCACGGCTTACCATTTCGATCCCGCAACGGGCGCGCTTGCTCCGTTCCAGATCGTCTCTGCGGTTCCGGATGCCTTCACGGGCAACAGCCGTGCTGCCGAGATCGCCGTGTCTGCGGATGGCCGTTTCGTCTATGCCTCGAACCGTGGCGACGACAGCATCGCGACCTTTGCCGTCGATGCGTCCAGCGGACGATTGAGTGCCGTTGATTGGACCGCGAGTGGCGGCAAGACCCCGCGCTTCTTCGCGCTCAATCCTTCAGGCAGATTCCTGTTCGCGGCGAACGAAGACAGCGATACGGCCGTGCTCTTCAGCCGCAATCCAGACAACGGCCGCATCGCCAGAACGGAGCAGACCGTGAAGGTCGGAAGTCCCGTCTGCATCCTCATCAGGCCGTCCGCCTAGGAACGAGCTTCTTCTGAAGGCTGGCGTCACTCTGCCGTCATTCCGCAGCTTTGGCGATCCGGCCGAACATCCGGGTCGGAGCCGGGAAGCCGCAAGAGGTGCCGTCGGTGACCTTGACCTGATCTTCCCAGGGCAGGCGGAAGGTGCCGGCGACCATGTCCTGCATGAAGGTGTAGGGGCAATCCATCGCGCCGCCCTTCACCGCGACATAGCCGCGGTGCCAGAGCTGGTAGATGTTGTTCTCGACGCCCCAGTTGATGCGGGCCTCGCGCACGAGGTCCGGGCGAACCTCGGCGGTGATGATCTCGTCGGCGCGGCCGGTGCTGCCGTGCGCCAGCACGGTGCCGTCGAAATTGACGATCATGCCTTCGCCCATGGAATCGAACGACCCATCCGATCCGCACATGCAGACATTCGCCGTGACCATCAGGTTCTGGAACGAATTGGCCTGGTTGGTGAAGCGCCAGGCGTCGCGGATCGGCGCGGTGTAGCCGGCGGTGCGGATCATGATCTCGGCGCCCTTGTAGGCGCATTCCCGCGCCATCTCCGGGAACATGCCGTCATGGCAGATGATCAGCGCGATCTTGGCACCCTTCGGCCCCTCGATCACGGGAATGCCGACATCGCCGGGCTCCCATGGCTCGACCGGAATCCAGGGATGGAGTTTTCGGTAATAGAGCTTGATCTCGCCGTGGTCGTCGATGATCAGCCCTGAATTGTAGGGATTGCCGTGCGGGTTGAACTCCATGATGGAGAAGCAGCCCCAGATCTTGTTGTCGACGCAGGCCTTCTTGAAGGCCGCGACCTCCGGGCCATCAAGCCGGCACATGATCTCCGGATTGGTGTCCATCGAGAGGCCATGCAGGGAGTATTCGGGGAAGACCACCAGATCCATGGTGGAAAGATTGCGGCGCGCCTTGCCGACCATCCAGACGATGCGCTCGGTCTGCTTGGCCAGATCGGTCGGGGTCACGACATTGGGCAGCTGAAGCTGGACAAGTCCGACGACCACGCCGTTGGGAGATTTGTTCAGCCCACCGAGTCCGTTCATGATCAGCTCCCTTGCCTGTCCGGCACTGCGTCGTTGCGCGCCGGATCTTGTCGCAGGAAGCAAATCCGATTTCGGTGCAGAGCTAAAGATTATTTTTCAGGCGACGGCGCAGTTTCGCGGCAGCAGGCAAGCTCGTCACGCGACGAGATCGAGTAGACGGCACGATCCACGCACCAGCACCTTGCGTCCCGCGGGGGTGATCGCAGGCACGCCGTCATTCATGACGACGAGTCCGAGCTTGACCAGGCTTTCGCTGAGATAGGCCTTCGAGAGGCGACCGTTCGACACCGGATTGCGAAGCGCCTTCAGCGCTTCCCACTGGTCATGTGAAAGATCGAAGTCGAAATCGTTGCTCATGTTGCCTCAGCCGATAGTCCGGTTCGCGTGCCTCTGTTAGCGGCGCCGCATGAAGACCGTGCGACGACAATGAGTCGGGAATCCGGTCGGCTGTTTAGAACGCCTCTTCACAAATTGCCGCACTTCGTTGCGCCACAAGAGTTAAGATAGTTTGCGCACAAATATCGTCCCGATGTGCGATCACTAATTGATGATCCGCACTTGATGTTGCGCTGCGACTGCCGCGGTGCACGGGAAGCATCGCTGTCCCATTCTGCGTCGCGATATGCACAGAAATCATGAGGCGAGGGACGCAGGACTCAGTTACGCTGATTCGCGGGGAATGGCTTCACAAGGCAGGAGTGGAGTGCATGAACAGGCTGGTGGAAATTCGCAGTCAGGAATCCCTGTGTCGCGAGCGCGCTGCGCTCGATTCAGAACGCCGGGTATTCTGGCTCGCGCAGGCCCAGGAGTGGGAGCAGCGTGCGCTCGACGAAATCGCCTACCACTTTCGGGAGTGCAACCTCGTCCAGGCCGAGTTGACTGCCGCCTGACGCCGAAGAAGGCGTCGTTACCGCCTATTGGTACGTCGCCACGATGTCGGACACCGCGCGCTCGAGCTGTTGCGCGGTGGCACATTGGCGCACGACGCTGCAGAAGGTCGCGTAGCGCGGCATCTCGGAATCGCCAAAGCCCCAGGCGAGCCGCCCTTCCGGATTGAGCCAGACCAGCCGCTTCGAGCGCTCGGAGATGCGGCGCAGGATGTCGGCGCGCGGATCGAGATTGTTGCTGCGGGCATCGCCGAGCACGATCACCGTGGTCTGCGGCGTCAGCGTGCTCATGAATTCCTTCTCGAAATCGACCAGCGACGAGCCGTAGTCGGACGAGCCGAAACCCACCTTGGACATGATCTCGGCCATCGCCTCTTCCGGCGACTTCGCTTCCAGGATCTCGCTGACCTCGATCAGATGCGAGGAGAAGGCGAAGGAGTGGACGTCGTCGACCACCTCGTGCAGGGAGTGGATCAGCAGCAGGAAGAAGTCGGACACTTGCGCGACCGAGCCCGAGACATCGCACAGGGCGACGATTTTCGGCCGGTCACGATGCTTGCGCTTCCACGCGGTGAGGAAGGGCACGCCGCCCCAGGCCGCGTTCCGGCGCAGCGTGCGGCGGACGTCGAGATGGCCGCGGCGCTGGCGCTTGCGCGGCTTGGAGTAGCGCTCGCGCAGCCGGCGCGCGATCTGGCGGATGAGGGCGCGCATCTCGGCGACCTGGCGCCGCTCGATGCGCGCCAGCGGTGCGTTGCGCAGGATGTCGTTGCGGAGGTTCTCGGCCTCCTCGCGGGCATAGAGCGCAAGCCCCTGCGAGACCGTGTCGCGCACCGCCTCGCGTAAGGCATCGAGCGCGCCGCGGAGACGCTCGGCCAGCGCCGGGTTGCTTGCGGTCAGCTCGTCGAGCTCGTCGCGCAGGCGCTGGAGGCCCATCGCATCGAGGATCCGGCTGGAGAAGATGCCGCGCTGGGTCGAGTAGCGGATGTCGGACAGGGACGCCGCACCGGCCGCGCTCGCGATCGCGGCCGCGATGGCATTGCGATCCTGCGACAGCAGCATCTGCGCGAGCGGTCCGAGTTCCTGTTGCTGCGGACCGCCGCCGGCGTCACTGGCCGCGCCGGAAGAGGGCGCTTGATCCGGATCCTGCGAAGCATCCTGGTCCGCGCTCTCGGGCTGCTCCTGCCGCGGCTCCGGCTGGCTGAAGAACAGATCGAAGCAGTCGCCGAGCGCGAGCTTCTCGTCCTGCGATTTGGCGAGCGTCAGCAGCAGGGCGTCGCGCAGGACGGCCCGGTCGGAAAAGCCGACCTGCGACACTGCACGCATCGCATCGATGCTTTCGGCAGGCGAGACGTGGACGCCCACGCCGCGCGCCGCCCGAAAGAAACGATGAAGGTTCTCGCGCATCGGCGTCAACCGAAGACGTTGGACCGGGCTGCCTTGGCAATGAAGGTCGTCACCTGCGGCGTTGCCGCCTCGATGTCGGCCTCGTATTTCAGGAGCACGTTGAGGGTGTCCTTGACGATGTCGGTGTCGAGCTCGGAAGCCTGGAGCAGCACCAGGACGCGCGCCCAGTCGATGGTCTCGCTGACGGAGGGAAGCTTCTTCAGGTCCAGCGAGCGGATTTCGTGGATGAAGCCGACCATCTGCCGGCGCAGCGTCTGCGAGATGCCGGGCACGCGGCTTTCGACGATGCGCTCTTCGAGCCGCTGCTCGGGGAAGCCGATGTGCAGATGCAGGCAGCGCCGCTTCAAGGCATCGCCCAGGTCGCGCTCGCTGTTGGAGGTGAGAATCACCGTCGGCGGCGTGATCGCGGAAACTGTGCCGAGCTCGGGGATGGTGACCTGGAAGTCGGAGAGAATTTCGAGCAGCAGCGATTCGAATTCCGCGTCCGACTTGTCGATCTCGTCGATCAACAGCACGCAGCCGCCCGGCTGCTCCAGCGCCTGGAGCAGGGGGCGCGGCTCGACGAATTCCTTGGAGAAGAACACGTCGCCGAAATCATGGAGCTGGTCGAGCGCGGCGTGCAGCGTCTGCGCGCCGCCGAGCACCTCGCCGAGCTTGTCCTTGAGGATCTGGGTGTAGAGCAGCTGCTTGGCGTATTTCCACTCGTACAGCGCCTTGGCCTCGTCGAGACCCTCGTAGCACTGCAGGCGGATCATCTTCTTGCCGCGCCAGGCGGCGATCGCCTTGGCAAGCTCGGTCTTGCCGACACCCGCGGGACCTTCGACCAGGATCGGCTTCTCGATCTGCTGCGACAAATAGACGGCGGTCGCGATCTGCCGGCTCGCGATGTAGCCCTGCGCGGCGAGGCCGCTCTCCACTGCCTCGATCGACGTCGAGGCCTTCTGATCAGCCACGAAATGGCGCTCCCAAAGGTCTTGCTTTAAGGCTTGTTCTGCCTGCGTTCCCGGCAAAGAACAAGCCTCGTTTGGGAGACATCAGATCCGCGTGAGCGGCATTTTTTCCGTTCAGCGCAAATAGTTGAGCGGCTCGCCGGTCGCGTTCAGTGCCGCAGCAGCTCCGGCTTGCGGATCGTCTGCCGGACCTCGGCGCCGCAATCGGCGCATTCATAGATGAAGTCGATCTTGGCAAGGCTCCAATGCGGCTCGACCTCGCGCACATACATTGGCAGGAACCCCATGCACGTCGGGCAAATCACAGGCGCGATTTCGATGTCCTGATGATGCTGTACATAAGCTGGCATCACGGCTCTCCTTCGCAGGCGACCACCAAACCCCGCGCAAAAGCTACTACCGGTTGCTTCGGAGCCGTCATCAACTCTTTCGAACAGAGGCGGAACGGCGGTCGTTTGTCGTTCCCTGTGACATTCTTGATACGTCTCTGTACTGTAACGGGCGGACCAAATGCCTATTTCACAGGCCGATCCGGTTCTCGGACCTTCACTGCAACGATAAGGGAGCAACCCAATGACGCATGCCATTCGTTTTCACAAACCCGGTGGCCCTGAAGTCCTGGTCTGGGAAGAGGTCAGCGTCGGCAAACCCGGGCCGGGTGAGGCGCGCATCCGGCACACCGCGGTCGGCCTCAACTTCGTCGACATCTACAACCGGTCGGGCCTCTATCCGGCGCCGCTGCCGAGCGGGCTCGGCAGCGAGGCTGCCGGCGTCGTCGAGGAAGTCGGCGCAGGCGTCACCGATTTGAAGCCGGGCGATCGTGTCGCCTACGGCGCCTCGCCGCTGGGAGCTTACTCGGAGGCGCGGCTGATCCCTGCCGACCGTTTGCTGAAGCTGCCCGATGGTGTCGACGACAAGACCGCGGCGGCAATGATGCTGAAGGGACTGACCACGCAATATCTGATCCGGCAGACCTACCGGGTGAAGGCCGGTGACACCATCCTGCTTCACGCCGCGGCCGGCGGCGTCGGCCTGATCCTGAGCCAGTGGGCCAAGCATCTCGGCGCGACCGTGATCGGCACCGTCAGCAACGACGAGAAGGCGAAGCTCGCCAAGGCGCATGGCTGCGACCATGTGATCATCTACACGAGGGAAGATTTCGTGAAGCGGGTCGACGAGATCACCGGCGGCAAGAAGGTGCCGGTGGTGTACGATTCCGTCGGCAAGGACACGTTCCTGAAATCGCTGGATTGTCTCGCGCCGCTCGGCGTCGCAGCGTTGTTCGGCCAGTCCTCGGGCGCGGTCGAGCCGCTCAATCTCGGCCTGCTGGCGCAGAAGGGCTCGCTCTACGTCACCCGGCCGACGCTGTTCACCTACGCCGCCAAGCGAGAGAGCCTGGTGGCGATGGCGGGCGAGCTGTTCGACGTCGTCAAGTCCGGTGCGGTGAAGATCGAGGTCCACCAGACCTATCCGCTGAAGGACGCGGCCAAGGCGCATGCCGATCTCGCTGCGCGCAAGACGACGGGATCGACCGTTCTCCTGGTGTAATATTCGGCCGGATGCCGGTGCAGGCCGCCGCGGCCTGCATCACGTCCGTTCGTGCTTGCGCAGGTCGCGGGCGTGATCGAGGCGGATGGCCTGAAGGTCGATATCTTCGGGCTCGATCTGTGGGAGGGCCGCCTCCGCCAGGATGGCCTCGGTCACGTCCTCGACTGCGTTCTCCGCGATCTCGTGGATGAACGAGACGTTCCGATATTCACCGGATGCGACGCGGGAGACGACCTCGCGCCTCGTGATTTCAGGATCGACGACTGCCTCGCGGCCGCGCCGCCCGTAGTCGATCATCACGACGAAATACTGCATCAAAACGGCCCTGCCGCGCCCCATGACCTGGCGGCGCGGCAGAGTATTTCCGAAAATCAGAATAAAGTCAAGGTCGATTTCCAAAAATCGGAAATCGTCCTGTGTCTACTTGCCCTTCTTTCGGGGGCGCGCCGACTTGGCCCGCAGCCGTTCGAGCTGCCCCTTGGGCATGGACAGGCAGATTTCGCCGACCCACTCGAGCTTGACGCCGACGATCGGCTTGGCGTTGAAGCTGGTGAGATTGACGACGGACGGGGATTTGCCCCGCTCGATGGTCTTCAGATAGCGCTCGCCGGTCTTGAGGCGGACCACCGCCTCTTCGCCGTAGAAGCTCGACAGCGGATGGCGCTGGTCCTTGTAGACAACGATCACGTCGCCGCTCTCGTATTTGGGCAGCATCGAATCGCCGACGATCTCGAAGGCGACGGTTTCTTCCATGATCGGGAAGGGCAGCGCGATGTCACCGAGACCTTCCGGCGGAACCTGCTCGTAATCCGGTTCGATCACCGCGCCGGCGCCGACGCGGCCCATGATCGGTGCGAGATTGAGCTCGAGATATTCCATGATCGGGATGATTTCCGAGGCCTTCACCAGACGCTCGCCGCCGAGGATCTCCGATACCGCGCCGGGCCGCACACCCATGGCTGCCGCCAGGCCGCCCTTGCTCTTGCCCGTTTTCTCCAGGCCCCGCTCGATCATAGCAACGTCCAACATGGTGATTCCCTCGATTGCCCATCGTGTCGCCTCTTGTAATCCGAAATTCGGAATTGATGCAATTATGAATATCAGAATTACGGCTTGACACGCGCTTCGGAATAACGGAATGTGTCTCCCGCTTCCGGTCGCACGCACGATCGGCGGGGCACACATCACAGGACAGCATCATGGAACCGGGCCACTGGCCGTCGGAACACTCCGACGCGCTTCGCGACTATTTTCGCAAGGGGATGTCTTATGCGGAGATCGCGCGACAGATTAACGCAGGATTCGGAACAGCTTACACGCGCAGTGCGGTGATCGGCCGCGCCAAGCGGCTCGGGCTTGTCGTGCCGGAATGGATCACGAGCCCGTCGGTCGCGCCGTTTCTTCCCGGTGAGCCCTATCTGATCTCGCCGCGCCGGGCCGCGCTGCCGAACCTGAACCTGCCGCCGAAGTCCGCAATGAAGCCTGCGGCGCAAGTGACGTTGCGCTGTGTCGGCGTCCAGCCGCGCCTCGTCGAACTGGTCGCGCTCGAGAAGGTCGACTGCCGCTATCCCTATGGCGGCGACAAGGACGGGGAGGCGATCGCCTTTTGCGGCCATCCGCGTCAGCCGGGCTCGAGCTATTGCGCGCCGCATGCGCGTCTGACGCGCCGCTCCGGAGCGGCGTCCGCCCGTGCTCCCGTCGTGCTGAGGCTGGTCAGCGCCTCCTGAGAGCGCCCGCAATCCGTTCAATCGTCAGTCTTGCAAGGAGCATCCGAGTGGCACGTGCCCGACGTAACAAGTCCTACAAATTGATGCAGATCCACGACCGGCGGTCGCGGGAGGTGCCGTTCAATGCCGAAGTGGCGGAGGTGGAGATCGACAATCCGCTCGCACTCGAGCAGGGCGAGAAGGTCCTGGCGATCCGGTCGATCCGCAGCGACCCGCTCGGGCGGCTGCACGCGCACCACCAGATCGACGAAGCGCAATACCGCGGCGGGCGCGCCTTCCAGAACGATTGGGAGCGGGCGGAGCGGGGACCTCAGGCCGTGGATACGACCCGCGAATATGTCGATGGGACGGGCACGCGCGAACCCGTCACCGAGAGCCAGCGACAGGCGGTGCTGCGGCTGAACCGGATCGAGCGCGAGCTTGGCACCGACGGCGCCGCGCTGGTTCACGACGTGCTGGTGCTGGGTCTGACCATGGACCAGATCGGGCAGCGCCGTGCCGTTCGGACGCAGCGCTGGAACGATTATTTCGGGCGCCGGTTTCGCGAATGCCTCGATCGGCTGGCACTGATCTACGGCTTTGCGACCGAGGCGGGGGCACGGCGTGCGGACCGACGCAGATGACCGGGCGCGCCGGCGGGCCGACCGCCGGCGCGCCGTTCTCGTCCTTACGGATGAGGGACGATCTGGTAGGGCGTGGTGTAGGGCTCGACGCGCAGCGAGGCGTTGGCCAAAAGCCCGATCTTGGCGGTCGGCGCCTGCTGCAATTCGCCATTCGGGCCGCGATGCACGTTGTATTGCCAGACGGTGAGGTCGCCCTTCTGCGCCAGCGCGTGAGCGACCGCGCTCGCATCGTTGCCGCCGAGCGCCTGAAGCTCTTCCGACGACAGTCCGACGACGATTTCGTCCTTGATGGTGACGATCTTGAACAGGTTCATCTTGGTCTCCTGCGCCCATGCGCCTTGTATCGAGAGGGTGAGAAGCGCGACCGCGGCGCCCTTGATGAGATCGCAGCGAGAAAGCATGCCGTCGTCCTTTGGTGCTGACGCGCGCCCGAATCAATCCGTCATCAGCCATGGCGCCCGTGATCTGCGTGGCCGTTTCGCAACCGCTTGGTCGTTCGATCTTGAACAACGGTTCACGGGCGGAAATATCCCGGGGCCGGTGAACCTCGATGCGGAGAGGCGAGTCCAAGCCAAAGTCTCGTGGGGAATATGTCAGATGAAATTCGCCGGAATGGTTTGCCTGCTCGTGTCGGTTGCAGCCGCCGGCAGCGCCGCGGCCGCGGATCCCTTCTATATCGGCAGCTGGATCTTCACGTCCGCCGTGGTCGCGCCGTGGGGCGATCGGCAGCGCAAGCCTGACGATTCCGAGCGGTTGCGGCTGATGGGCAAGGCGGTGGTCTTCAAGGGGCGAGAGATCGCAGGGCCGCGCCCCTTTGCCTGCGCCAGGCCGCAATACAAGGTGACCGACTACGGTCCCGACATGATCTTCCAGGGGGCCTTCGACGAGATGCAGCGTGTCGACAAGAAGGCCGATCCGAAGGCGCTTGCCGCCTCGCTCGGCTTTGCCGGCGTCCCGATCAAGACCCTGGAGACCGGATGCGAGATCGACGTTCACTTTGTCGACGATACAACCGCCGAGGTGGGACTCAACAATTACGTGTATACGCTGAAAAAGCGCTAGCCCGCTTCCGTCGATGCCCGTTCACACTGGAAACAAGGCGAAATGCAGAGCTGATTGACAACGATCAGGGCTCTGTGCGTGATTGATGCCGCTTCTTGACGCAGATGGGTGACGGCGGCTCATATTCCTGTTATCCGGAATTGCGGTGGTGCGATGCAGATGAAGCATCGCTAAGCTGTTGGTTGGGCTTGCCGGATCGGTTGTTCCTTGGCATAATTGCAACCTGCTCGGTGAGCCCGTCCGTTCGAGCGTGTGTTGAGCGTGCTAATGTGCAGGACCCGGGTCGAGCGTTCGTTCTCGGCATGGCGTCCGGTGATGTTAAGGCCGATGCTTGTCATAGGTGCGAGATGAAGAACCTCAATTTCGCGACTGAGCTGCACCTCAAGCTCGGCGCGCCTGCGAGTGGTACCGTCGAAAGCCTCCGCCTGCTCCGTGCTTTCCTGAAGCTCGCGCCCCGACAGCGTTTCGAGGTGATCAAGCTCGTCGAAGACCTCGCCACGGAGGAAGCCCTCCCGGAACATCCCCTGTCCTGAGCCTGGCGCCGCCTCTCGCGCCATTTTCGCCATTTTCCCGCCCAAGCCGGCGCCCCGGGGACGTTTGCCCCGGCGTTCGCTGCTGGAAGGCGGTCCGGCAAGTGTGGTATCCAGTCAGGAAAAAGGGAGGAGACCATGATCGAACCGAAGCTCGAAGTTCCGGCCGAACTGCGTGACCTGGCCGAGAAGACGATCGACCAGGCCGAAAAGGCATTCGGCATGTTTTTCGACGCAGCCACGAAATCGATGTCATCCGTTCCGGGCGCAGGGACGGACGTGTCGAAGCAGGCCCTCGCTTTCACCGAGCAGAACATGAAGTCGGCCTTCGAGCATGCACGCAAGCTCGTTCATGCCACCGATCTTCAGGAAGCGATGCGAATCCAGTCCGACTTCCTGCGCAGCCAGTTCACCAGCGCAGGGGACCACATGCGGCAGATGACCGGTAGCCTCATGCAACCGGGCAAGGGCAAGTCCTGATTGCTGGTCTGTGCGGTTCCTGCGTGCCTACAAATTGGTCTTGCGCGGCTTCTCGATCCGCATTTCGATGTTAACGCAGGTCCATGGTGGGCCACCGAATGATGTCTCATTCGCCGTCCACCATCCTTTCTGCTGATCCCTGTCGGTCCTCCGGCAGGGATTTGCATTTTGAGGCGGGTGTCACGTTCCGCGGGCGCTCTGAAGCGCGATGAGACCGCGAGACATCATCGTGCCCTACGGACGCAGCGATCCGATGTAGGCCGCGATGTCGCCGGCCTCGGTACGGCTCAACGGAAAGTTCGGCATTTTCGGGTGCGGGTCGAGCAGGAAGAAGGCGAGCTTCTCCGGATTGAAGTCCGGCCGGCGTGCAACGGCCGCGAAGGAGGGGACGTCGGCGCTCGCCTGCGTCTGGCCGTTGGCCACCACATGGCAGCTTGCGCACCAGCGCTTTGCGAGATCGGCACCGTGACCGGCGTCGGCTGCGAGAGCAGGCGACGAACTCGAGGTCACGGCCAGCAGCAGGCAGATCCGTCTCAAATGGAGGTACATCGGGTAGCCCTCATGCGCTCGCTTGCGGCCGCTCGGCTCATCCGCAGCACGATCCCGGGAATTGGGAGAGATCGATGCGGGCGATGATCGACCGGAGCATCCTTCGGGCGGACCGATAGAGATGCCGCGCGAAACCCGGCATTCTCGTCGCGGGCAGGCGAAGATGTCTCGTATCAAGGCGCTTCGTATCGAGGGTTTCGGTGATGTGCGACACGTGCCTCTCCGGGATGGTGAGGCCCTGTCTATCGCGATCGGTCCGGAGTTGCCTTGATCTGCCGCAAAGGGCGGACCCGGCTAGTAGTCGCCGGGGTTCATGATCATCGGGGTTTTCGTGTCGACCGGCGCGAGCGCGCTGCTGGCGCTGTCGCGCAGGAAGCGATCGAGCGTCGCCTGGATCTTCTCCTTGACCGCATCGGGGCCGCGATCGCTCATCTCGTTATGCTGCGCACCGGTATGTACAATGTCGATGCCGAGTGCCTTTGCCTCTTCCGGGGTCGGCAGCACGCCCGAGTCGGTCTGGAAATGCGGATCCTTCGATCGGAACGACAGGATCTTCATGTTGTCGCTGAGGACGAAAGGTACCCGCAGATTGTCGAGCGTGATGACTTTCGACACCAGCTCCGGGTGCTGATGGGCGACATACATCGAGACGTCGCCGCCGTTGGAATGCCCAACGAGGGTGATGTGGTCGTAGTCCGCGTTCTCCTGCCGCCGCTTCAGCTCGCCCAGCGTAAACAGGATGTTGGCCTCGCAGCGAATATAGACCTCGCGCCGGCCGACATATTGCTGGCCGACATCGGTCATCAGCGGCGGATCGCTCGGCAGGTCCTGCTGGAGGCTGGCAACGAGATAGCCGCGCGCGGCGAGCACGTTGGCAAGGAAGGAATATTCCGTGGCCTTGACGGTGTTGCCGTTGCTGATGATGGCGAGCGGGAGCTTCCAGAGACCGAGATTGGCCTTGGTCTCGTAATCGCGCCGCACCGCGATCTCGACCGAGATCGGCCGCTGGCGCGAGGCGTCGAACAGGGTCAAAGTCTCGTGGCGGATCGCGAACCGGCTGACGATGAAATATTCGCCGACCGCGAGGACGCAAAAGAACGCCAGAAATGCAAACACCCTCTTCATGATTCCGTCCCGATCACTTTTGACTGAAAATGGTCATAGGAAGCCCCCAAATCGACCGATCGTGAGCAGGTTACGGGATTAAATTTAGGCAAGTCTGTGAGCAAGGCCGCAAACGACATGCCCTGTTGCGGAGAGCAATGGGCTAGAGACAACCGCCCCTGCCGCGTTCGGGGCAAAGCCGGAACGCGCTCGAGAGCGTGAACAGGAAGCGGGGGCTGCGGCGCTCATTGTCCGGCGCCGGGTAGCTCAAGGGGACGGCCACGCCGAGATCGGCCTGGAGGTCGTCCCACAGGAAGAAGCGCACGCCGGCTCCGGCGGACGTCAGCGCCAGGCCATCGCTCAGCCGGTAACCGTCGTTCCAGACCGCGCCGGCGTCGCCGAAGGCGTAGAGCTGATAGCCGCTCCAGTAGCGAAAATTGAGCTTCTGGTCGAAGCGCAGCTCCAGCGAGCCGGCAAGACCGTTGTCGCCGCTGATCTCGGCAGCGCCATAGCCCCGTCCGAACGCCGCGCCGCCGAGATAGAATTGCTGCGAGGTGAACAGCGGCCGAGATGCCGTCTGGCTCGCCGCAGAGAGCTTGAGCGACAAGGCGTCGCTGATCGTCTGGTAGCGCGTGAACCAGAGGTTCAGCACCGAGAAGTTCGACGAGGCGCCGTCCCGCGACAGCAGATCGTCGTCGAAATGCGAGGCGCCGAAGACGTCGAGGCCCTGGCGGAAGGTCACCGTCGCGAAGTTGGTGCCGCCGAAGCGATCCTGCAGCCGGTAGTCGGCGGTCAGGCTCGCGGTCCTGATGTGGTCGTTGTACCAGGGGCCGTACAGATCGTGCTCCGACACGTTGCTGAAGGTCCCGGCCACGGTGAGCGTCAGTGCCGAGGATTGCGACATGAAGGGCACGGCGCTTGCGCGCAGCTCGAAAGCTTCGGTCGTGGTGATGTCGCTGTCGAGGCGGCGGGCGTCGCCGGGCCGGACCGCACTGTACAGGACCGACGCGCCGAGCCGCACGCCGTCGACGCCGACAGGTGCGTCATAGGACAGCCGGGCAAAGCCGAGCTCGCGCGGATCGTTGGCAATGGTCGACAGGTTGACCGCCAGTGTATCGCCGGGTGTGAGATAGGAGTTGAATGCGCCGGTCGCGTAGGTTTGCCAGGGGCCGACCGAGGACGAGCCGAGATTGTCGAGGCCAAACGACGAGAAGACGTGCCAGGTCTTCAGATAAACGACGAGGCGGAAACGGCCGGTCGTGCCGCCGATCTCCTCCAGCGCGGTGTCGGTGATGCGAACGCCCGGCCGGGCGTTGATGAGGAACAGCTGCCGTTCGAGCGTTGCCAGCCGCGACGGCTGCTCGGCCAGGATCGGCGCGAGCATCGGCCTCACGCCGAACTGCTCGGCGCCGTCGCCTTTCAGCTCTGTCTGGACGATGGCGCCTTCGATCACCTGGATGCGGACGCGGCCGTCGGCGATGTCTTGCGGCGGCACAATGGCCCGGCTCAGATGGAAGCCGTCGGCGCGGTAGAGATCGCTGATCGCACCGGCGATCGTGGCAAGGTCCGCCTGCGAGACCTTCTTGCCGAGATAGGGTTGATAGACCGCGGCGATCCGATCGCGCGGGATGGCGTGAGCACCGGCGACATTGATGCCGCGCAGCACGAATTGGGGCTTGGTATCACCGCCGGTGTTGGGCTGTCCGACTGTCGGGAGCCTGACCGGAGGGCGGTTTAACGTTTCCCGCTCGGTTTGGTTTTCAAAGTATTTTTCGGGCTGGCGAGGATCGAAACCTGGCTGGTTCGCCTGTTGTGCGAATGCTTGCGGGACTCCCGCAAAAGTCGATGCCAACAGCAGCAGCGTGGTAAGCGGATGCCGCTTCTCAATGCGCGCAACGAACCCGTCTCCGTAGTTTGACGGAGAGCCTCTCAGAAAACGGTAAGGGGTCGTTAGCCACATGATTTTTCATAGTTTTTTATGGTCAATGATTGGTTAATGCGGCGGTTCCATCGCGCGGTTCCCGCTAATCCTCTCTTGAGTGATTTCGGATACGCCTCAGGTCCTGACGTAACGCGGACTGAGGATCGGCATGCTCGGCAGACATGGACTACGGTGCGCCTTCGTGGCAGCGCTGACGCTGGGGATGGCCTCCGCTGCGTGGGCCGCGGACGACGGCGTCTGGTCGGTCAGCAAGGCCACCGGTGAGGTCTGGATCGCGGCCGACGGCGCGCAACAGGTCGCGCTGAATCAGGACGAGACGCTCAAGCCCGGCAACACCATTCGCACCGGACGCAACGGCCGGGTGCTGCTCGTCCGCGGCGAGGAGACCATCCTGATCTCCCCCAATTCGGTGGTCGCCCTGCCGGCCGAGAAGAAGGATGGACTCTCGACCACGATCATCCAGCAGGCGGGGTCGATCCTGCTCGAGGTCGAGAAGCGCAACGTCAAGCATTTCGAGGTCGAGACGCCCTATCTCGCCGCCGTGGTCAAGGGTACGCAGTTCAGCGTCACGGTGGGGGCCGGCAACACCAAGGTCGGCGTGATCCGCGGCCAGGTCGAGGTCTCCGATTTCAAGACCGGACAGGTCGCACAGATCATGCCGGGACAATCGGCCACCGCTTTCGAGCACGGCAAGCCCGGCCTCAGCCTCGGCGGCACCGGCACCTTCAATCCGATCGAGCACGGCAAGCCGCGCGCCTCGACGATCGAGCGCATTCCGGTGCCGAAGTCCGGCCTGTCCGCGCCGCGCAACGCGGCCAACGGCCATGCGATCCATGCGCTCGGTCCGATCGACAAGGGCAACAAGGTCGCCGGTGCGCTCAAGCAAGCGCAGCAGGCAGGCGGAGCGCATGCGCCCAAGGCCGGCGTCGTGCGCATCTCGAGCTCGCTCGGCGAGGTCAAGCTGAATGTCCACAAGGTCACGCACGGGCTCGCCCATGGCGGCGTCGCAGCGGCGCGCGTGCGCAACGCGAACGCCAATGCCGGCACCGGTATCGGCACGGCCACGGTGTGGAGCGACGGCTCGACGAACACCACCACCACAGCCTCCAACAGCTCCACCATGACGGCGGTCGCCGCGAGCAGCAGCGCATCGACGGCCAGCGCCGCATCGGCGTCGTCGAGTGCGACGACGACCGTTGCGACCACCACCGGGTCGAGCAGCACTGTGTCAACCGGAACGTCCGGGACCGGGAGCAGCGGAACGGGTGCGACCGGCAACGGAAGCGGCGGCACTGGCAACAATGGCAACGGCGGTAACAACGGCCACAACGGAAACGGCAACAACGGCCACCATTACGGTTGGTACTGGGGCAGGGGCCATCATTAGGACCGTGCACTCGGCATAGGGGCGCACTCGGCGGCAAGCATCGCCGGTGCAGGGGAGCAAAAGTGAAACGCTATCGGCCGCATATTCTCGTCGCGATCGCGCTTGCCGTCGTGCTGTCCACCGGATGGCACGCCTCGCTTCGCAATGCGCTCACCGATCTGCGGTTCGCCTGGCAGTCGCGGGCGGCAAGCGGCAATGTCGTCGTCGTCGCCATCGACGCGCCCTCGATCGAACAGATCGGGGTGTGGCCCTGGCCGCGCCGGTTCCACGCCGAACTGTTGCACAGGCTCGAGGCGGCGGGTGCGCAGGACGTCGCCTTCGACGTCGATTTCAGCACGCCGTCGGATCCGGCCTCAGACGAGGCCTTCGTCAAGGCGCTTCGCGATGTCGGCGGCTCGACGATCCTGCCGTCCTTCAAGCAGGCGACGCCGAACGGCGGTGCGGTTCACGTCAATCGCCCGCTGAAGCCGTTCAGCAACCAGTCGTGGCCCGCCCTGGTCAATGTCGCGGTCGAATCCGACGGGCTTGTCCGTCGTTATCCGTTCGGTGAGAAATTCGGCGATGCCTTGGTCCCGTCGATGGCCGTCGTGCTCGCCGGACAGGACGCCGGCCGGCGGCCGCCGTTCCTGATCGATTTCGGCATCCGCGCGGCGTCCATACCGCGCGTCTCCTATGTCGACGTGCTGCGCGGCGATACCGCGACCCTCGACAAGCTCCGGGACAAGAAGATCATCATCGGTGCCACGGCGCTCGAACTCGGCGACCGCTTCAGCGTTCCCAATGGCGGCATCATCTCGGGGCCGGTTCTCCAGGCGCTGGCGGCGGAATCGATCCTGCAAAATCGGACGCTGCGCTGGACCTCCGACATCGGCATGGTGCTGGGCCTCGCCGCAATCTGTCTGATGATGATGTATTCGTGGCGCCGCCTCGCGCCGGGACTTCGCGTTGCAATCCTTGTCGCGGCCGGCGCGGCCGTCGAACTGACCGCGGCTTTCGTCCAGGCAAGATGGCCCCTGGTCATCGACACCTCGCTGTTCCACATTGCGATCATCGCCTATCTGACCGCGATTGCGCTCGACGAGATCGATTTCCGCAGCCTGTTGGGACGCATCGCCGAGAGCCGCTTTCATCGCATCGCGATGTCGCTCGGCGATGGTCTCGTCTGCACCGACGCGGACCACCGCATCACGGTCTGGAATCCCGGCGCGAGCGCGATCTTCGGCTATATGCCGGCCGAGATCATCGGCCGCCCCTTCGAAACGCTCTGTGCCGTGCCGGCGAACGGCGAGGCGCGGCCGTCCATGGGCGACGCCGCCCGCCAGGCGCTTTTGGTCCCGGGCGGGGCCGTCGTCGTCGAGTTCGAAGGCCGGCGCAAGAATGGCGAGACCTTTCCCGTCGAGGCGAGCTTCTCAGGCTGGCAGGGAACGGATGGCTTCCAATACGGCGCAATCCTGCGCGACATCTCGGTCCGCAAGCGCGAAGCCGAACGCGTCAGGTATCTGGCCGAACACGACGCACTGACGGGCCTTGCCAACCGCAACATGCTGCATGCCGGCCTCGCCAGTCTGATTGCTGCGGCGGAGCGCCGGTCTTCCGACGTCGCACTGCTCGTGCTGGGGCTCGATGGATTCCAGCAGATCAACGACATGCTTGGACATTCGGCCGGCGATCTCGTGCTGCGGGCCGTCGCCGAGCGTCTCCGCAACGAAGTCGATGGCAAGGCGATCGTCGCCCGTCTCAGCGGCGACGAATTCGCCCTCGCGCTCGACGGCACGGAAGCAGGCGAGCCGATCGCGGAATTCGCCGAGCGCATCGCGCGCGCGTTCGAAGCGCCGCTCGTGACCGGCACACGTCAGCATCGGGTCCGGATCAGCATCGGCGTTGCGCTCTATCCCGACGGCGGACAGAATGCCGACGATCTCCTGAGCAACGCCCATCTGGCGCTGAGCCGCACGAAAGCGACTCGGCGGGGCAGCCACGTGATCTTCGAGAGTGCGATCCGGCAGGAGCTGGAAAACCGCCTGAGGCTGGAGAGCGAATTGGCGATCGCTGCGGATCGCGGCGAGTTCGAGCTGTTCTACCAGCCCCAGGTCCGCCTGGTCGACGGCAGCCTGGTCGGCGCCGAAGCGCTGATCCGTTGGCGCCATCCCGTGCGCGGCTATGTCTCGCCGGGTGAGTTCATGCCGGTGGTCAACACCTCGGCACTGTCAGAGCGGATCGCGAGCTGGGTGATGGAGACCGCCTGCCGGCAGGCGCGTGCCTGGGAATTGTCCGGCAACAGCGTGCGCGTCGCCATCAACCTTTCGCCGTCGCAGCTCGATGACGGCGATCTCGCGCATTCGGTTGCGGCGCTGCTCGAAGCGACGGGATTGACACCGTCGCTGCTCGAGCTCGAGGTCACCGAAGACATCCTGCTGCACGACGAAGGCCGCGTGCTGGATATGTTCAAGCGGATCCAGCAGCTCGGCGTGCGTGTCCTGTTCGACGACTTCGGCACCGGCTATGCCAGCCTCAGCTATCTGAAGAAGTTTCCGCTCGACGGCCTCAAGATCGATCGGTCCTTCGTGCTCGATCTGCTCGCCGATTCCGACGACGCCGCGATCGTCGGCTCGACCATCGGCCTCAGCAAACAGCTCGGGCTCTCGGTCGTGGCCGAAGGCATCGAGAACCGGGCCACGGCCGACTTCCTCGTCAGCATGGGGTGCGAGGAAGGGCAGGGATATTTCTTTGGGCGTCCAATGCCGGCGGACGCATTCGACCGGCAGTTCCTGGCGGCCGGGCAGGTCGCGGTCAGCGCCGCCTAGTTCGCCGGCTGTCCGGCAAGCTCGCTAGCGCCGGCGCGCCACCGCAACGCCGAACAGAAAGGCCACAAAGAGGCTCGCCAGAGGCGCTTCGCGCGTGATCGCGGCGACGGTCGACAGCGGTCGGCCGGGCTTGCGCGCTTCCTCGATCGCCAAGGTGAGGCGGTCGACGGCGGCGTGCAGGCCTCCGGCGACCTCGCCGATCGTGCGGGATACGTCGGTCGCTGCATCGATGGCGCGCTCGGCGACGCCGGGCTGGGGATTGGGCTGCGGTATTTCCGTGCTCAAGCTTGCGACCTCCGAAACCGACGATGGATGGAGGCCGGCACCTTTGGCTATCCGCGCGAGCGCTCGTTTTGAACAGCGGGTCTGACGACCTTTGGCTATCCGCGACAGGCGCCGTGATTTGACGGCGGGTGCCGGCCATGAATGGGCAATTCGGCGGGCGGGATTTTGTTCCGGACGGGGGGCAGCGATCCCCGTGAAACGACGGATGCGAATCTCTGTTAGGCTGGCGCAGCATTGCTGATCTCAGGAGACGGCCGTGACCGATCGGACCATGACGGATCGAGCCCGGCGTATCGCCTTGCTCGGTGCTCCCATCGACATGGGCGCCTCGCAGCGCGGCACACTGATGGGGCCCGCGGCGCTGCGTACCGCGGGCCTTGCGACACTGCTCGAGAGCCTGGATCTCGAAGTCGTCGATTACGGCGATCTCTCCGTGGCCGAGGTCGGCGACCTCGCCGACAGGCCGCCGGAAAAAGCCAATCACTACCGCGAAATCCAGCGCTGGACGCGCGTGCTGAGCCGGCGAGGCTATGAGATCGCGAGCACCGGTGCGCTGCCGATCTTCCTCGGTGGTGATCACACCCTGTCGATGGGCTCGGTCAATGCCATGGCGCGCCACTGGCAGGAGCGCGGACGTGAGCTGTTCGTGCTCTGGCTGGACGCGCATGCCGATTACAATACGCCGGAGACGACGATCACGGCGAACATGCACGGCATGTCGGCGGCCTTTCTGTGCGGCGAGCCGGGCCTCGACGGTCTGCTCGGCGATGACCCGCGCGCGTCGATTCACCCTGACAGGCTCGACCTGTTCGGCGCGCGTTCGATCGACAAGCTCGAAAAGGAGCTGATGCGCTCGCGCCGGATCAGGGTCGTCGACATGCGGCAGATCGACGAATTCGGTGTCGCGGTGCTGATCCGGCGTGTCATCGAGCGCGTCAAGGCATGCAACGGCGTGCTTCATGTCAGTTTCGACGTCGACTTCCTCGATCCCTGCGTTGCGCCGGGCGTCGGCACGACCGTGCCGGGCGGGGCGACCTATCGTGAGGCGCATCTGATCATGGAGCTGCTGCACGATTCCGGCGTGGTGGGATCGGTTGACATCGTCGAGCTCAATCCCTTCCTGGACGAACGCGGCCGGACCGCGCGCACCGCGGTCGAGTTGATCGGCAGCCTGTTCGGCCAGCAGATCACCGATCGCCCGACGCCGAGCAACGCGATCGCTCCGGGCGAATGAATCGGTGCGGCCGATGTTTGTGCGATGCAAGGAAAGGAACTGCTCTCGCGGCCGTCCGATTTAGATCAGCCCTGATCCAAATCGCCTGCTTTTGAAACGGAGGCGAATTGCAAATGCCGCCGCCGGACTGTTTCATGAAGGCTCAGCGCCAGCCGAGGGGCCGCCATGAGCAGCACGACAGATCCAGACAATGATTCCGTGTCGACCACACGCCGCCGCTTCCTGACAGCGGGCACCGCAGCGGCGGGAGGTGTCGTTCTCGGCGCGGGCGCTTCCGTTGCCGCAGAGGCGGACAATCTTCCGCCCAACGTTCCCGAATGGATGAAGGTGCCGGGTGAGCCGACGGGAGGCCAGCCCTATGGCACGCCGTCACCGTTCGAGAAGGGCGTCGTCAGGAACATCTCGAAGACTCTCAAGCAATACATCTCCGCGGCCAGCAGGACGCCCTTGCAGGAGCTCGACGGCATCATCACGCCGAACGGGCTGTTCTACGAACGGCATCATGGCGGTGTCCCAGCCATCGACCCCGCGCAGCACCGACTGATGCTGCACGGGCTGGTCGAACGCCCCCTGACCTTCACGGTGGACGATCTCCGGCGCTTCCCATCGGAGTCGCGTATCCACTTCCTCGAATGCTCCGGCAATCCCGGTTACAGCAAGCCCTATGGCAAGACGGCATCAGATCTCGTCGGCCTCGTGAGTTGCGCCGAGTGGACCGGCGTCAGCCTGAAGCTGGTGCTTCAGGAGGCCGGGCTGAAGCCCGAAGCCAAATGGGTGGTCGCGGAAGGGGCCGACGCTGCCGCGCTGACGCGAAGCATCCCGATCGAAAAATGTCTCGAGGATGCGATGCTGGTCTACAGCCAGAACGGCGAACGGCTCCGTCCGCAGCAAGGTTATCCGCTGCGGCTGTTCCTACCGGGTTTCGAAGGCAATATGAGCGTGAAATGGCTGCGTCGCCTGCACGTGACCACGGAGCCGGTTTACTCGCGCGAGGAAACTTCGAAATACACCGACCTCCTGCCCGACGGCACGGCGCGCGAGTTCTCCTTCTACATGGAGGCGAAATCGATCATCACCCGTCCGTCCGGCGGTCAGCGCCTGAGCGCGCCGGGCTTTCACGAGATCACGGGGATCGCCTGGAGCGGGCACGGCAAGATCGCGCGCGTCGAGGTGTCCGTTGACGATGGGAAGAGCTGGCAGGACGCCCGCTTGCAGGAGCCGGTTCTGACGCGTGCCCTGACGCGCTTCCGCCTGCCGTGGCAATGGGACGGCAAGCCCGCCGTGATCCAGAGCCGCGCCATTGACGAGACCGGCTACGTGCAGCCGACGCTGGCCGAGTTGCTCGCCGTGCGCGGAGAGAACTATTTCTACCACAACAACGCGATCTGGCCCTGGCGCGTCGCTGACACTGGCGAGGTGACCAATGCGCTGGCTTGAGACCTGCGGGATCACCGTCGCAATCGCGCTGTTGGCCTTCTCGAATGAAGCGCAGGCGCAGAGTCCGTACGGCATCGGGCGAGCGGCGACAGCCGCCGAGATTGCGGGGTGGAATATCGATATCGGCCGCGACGGCAGCAATCTGCCTGAAGGAAGCGGTTCGGTCAGCCATGGACGCGAGGTGTACGCTCAACAATGTGCCTCGTGCCACGGCGAGAAAGGCGAGGGCGGTCTGGGCGATCGGCTTGCCGGCGGGCAGGGCACGATCGGAACGCCAAAGCCGATCCGAACTGTTGGCAGCTATTGGCCCTATGCACCGACATTGTTCGACTACATCCGTCGCGCCATGCCGCAGAACGCGCCACAGTCGCTGAGCAATGAGGATGTCTATGCAGTATCCGCCTTCATCCTGAACCTGAACGGACTGGTGGGAGCGGATGCGATTCTCGACGCGAAGTCGCTGGCGGCCGTGAAGATGCCGAACCGCGACAGATTCGTCGGCGATGCTCGCCCGGATGTGAAGAGATGAACGGAGCAGGTTCCGCGCGGTGGCGCGGAACTTGCTTGAACTGAGCGGGGAACTCTGAGGGGCGCATTTGACTTAACCTGCGATAGGAAAATAGCGGACCCCTCATGACGACCGATCGTTTCGCGAACTCCATCTCCACGGCGCTCCGACATCCCGGCGTGATTGCGCTCATCGTGGCCGGCTTGACGATTGCAGCCATGCTGATCGTCGACCACGGCCCGTGGAGCCGCGCCAAGACACAGCCGGCCCATATCGCGATGTATGCGACGACGGGAGAAGCCGCACGCGCCGCCGGCGCTGCAGTGCTTCCGACCGATGCGAGGTCGCCGATCGAGCCGGCACGACCGGGGCCGAAGACATCCCCGGCCGTCAATCCCGTGACCCCGTAATCCCCGTCAGCCCTTGCGGCCGTAGTTGAGCAGCCCGCCGCTCGTCCTCGGCGGGTGCGCGCGCAATGCGTCCTCGTTCGGCTCGGTGCCCCAGCCTGGCCGGTCCGGAATGACGAGATGGCCATTCTGGATCTCGGGCTCATGGGTGAAGAGCTCGCGGTCCCAGGACAGCCGGTCGATGTCGATCTCCATGATGCGCAGGTTCGGTACGGCGGCGCAGAAGTGCGCGTTCATCATCGAGCAGAGATGGCCGTAGAAATTATGCGGGGCGACGTTGACCTCGAACGCCTCGGCGGCGGCCGCGATCTTCATCGATTGCCAGACGCCGTTCCAGGGTGTGTCGATGATCGCGACATCCATCGCCTGTTGATGGAAATAGGGCAGGAATTCGCGCAAGCCCAGCAGCGTCTCGCAGGACGAGATCGGATGCGGGCTTTGCCTGCGGATATAGCCGAGCGCTTCCGGATTAAAGCTGTCGATCTCGATCCAGAACATGTCGAGGTCGGCGATGGTGCGAAGGATCTTCAGATAGCCTTCGGTCTTGGCGTTGAAGTTGCAGTCGAGCAGGATGTCGACATCGGGGCCGGCGCCGTCGCGGATCGCTTCCAGATGCATGCGCAGGTCGCGCAGGATCTTGCGGTCGACGTTGATCTCCGGCGCAAAGGGTGAGCCGAAGCCGGGCCGCCAGCCGGTCGGCTTGCCGTCATCGTAGGAGAAGATGTTGGTCTTGAGGGCAGTGAATTTCTTCTCCCGCACCTCGCGGCCCATCGCCTTGACGCCGTCGAGGCTTTCGATCGGCGGCTTGTACCAGGAGGGATGATTGATCCGCCACGTCGCGCAATGCGACCAGTACACCCGGACACGATCGCGGATCTTGCCGCCGAAGAGCTCGTAGCAGGGCACGCCGAGGCACTTTGCCTTGGCGTCGAGCAGCGCGTTCTCGATGGCTCCGAGGGCCTGCGCCACGACGCCGCCGGCGGCCGGGCGGGTGGCGGCGAACAGCTCGGCATAGATGCGCTCATGCTGGAAGACGTTCTGGCCGATGACGCGGGCGGACAGACGCTGGATCGCGGCGCCGACGCCGGGCGAGCCAAAGCCCTCGTCGAATTCGCTCCAACCGACCACGCCGTCCTCGGTCGTCAGCTTGACGAAATGGTAGTTTCTCCAGCCGGCATCGCAGGCGAGGATTTCGAGGCTTGTTGCTTTCGATGATTTGGTCATGTCGCTCCCTGTCGCCCGGTGGGCCTTGTTCTTCTTGTGGCGGGCCGCAAGCCCGGCCCTGGCCGCAACTGTAAGGAAGCTGCCGACCGGCGTGAAGCCCGCTCGTGGCCGGACGGCGCTTCGGCCTCATCTGGTGCCAACGCCCACCTCCGCTCGAACTTTCGGGCGGGCCCAACAAATGATGGGGACTCTCCTGCGGCGGCGGCGTATGGTTGAGCCATCACCGCAAGGCCCGTGGCATCAATCGGTGATGAGAACGCCAGTTGCGCTCCCGCCCCACGCAAGCGAGGGAGCAGCGCCATGCTGAGGCGGCGTAGATTCAAGCAGATCAGAACACTCAACGAGCGGCTCGAGGACGAGGTGAAGCGTCTTCGCGACGAGGCGCGCGGGCTGCCGCCCGGGCGGCGCCGCGAAATGCTGCTGCGCAAGGCGCGGCAGGACGAGATGGCGATGCAGATCGACGCCTGGCTTCATTCGCCCGGCCTGAGGGCGCCGACATGACCCTGCAATACCGCGCCTATCTGGTCGGCGAAGACGGCGTATTCCGTTCCGCCGAGGCTTTCGAGGCACCGTCCGACGCATCGGCGCTGGTCTTTGCCCGGCAATTCACCCGGCAGGGCAATGTCGAGGTCTGGCAGCTCGATCGCAAGATCGGCCTGCTGAAGCAGCCGCCGCCGGCCGACACGGCCTAGGAACGACCGCGCCCGCCACCCGTTTCCGCTTTCATGGTGGAATACTCCTTCACGATCTCGAACGGGGAGGATTTCTCGGACACCGAGGACCTTCCCGACGACGAAGCGGCCTGGCGCCAGGCGCTTCAGACCGTGCGCGACATCGAGACGAGCCTTCGCCCCGGCGGAGGCCGGTGGTCCCTCGTGGTTGCTCGCGGGCAAAAGCTCATCTACCGGATCGAGGTGCGGGCCGAAAAGCTGGACTAGGCGGCACGCCATGTGACGGGGGCTGGCCGGCATCGAAACGGGCGTGAGCGACGGCATTAGGCCGCTTACTCCTCAGAGAGCTTCCGCTCGATATAGGCGTCGACCGTTTCGGCGAAGGAGCGCTGAACGCCGACCGCCGCAATATGCAGGTCGAGCGCGTCGCGCTGCAGCACGCGCAGGCCGCGCCCGCGGGCGCACACTGGTGCCGTGTTGAGAAATTGATCGATGGCGCCCTTGGCTTGCGGGATCGCCTTAGGATCGCCCCTTGCGATCAACAGACGCAGGAGGCTCTGGCATTCGGCCAAGCCGGGCATGGCTTCACCCCTCAGCCCTGCGATTTCGGCTTCGGCCGCTTGACCGGCTGGGTGTGGGTGCCGAACAGCGCCAACAGCAGCGCGACTTCTTCCTTCGAACCGATCTGGATCATGATTTTCTCCTTTTCGCTTCGTTGGTCGAGGCGAGCGGAAAAGGCGTTCAGGACAATCGGGTTTCAGGATTGTTTCAGCCGTGTTTCGTCGGAAGCGGCAGCGTGGGACGGGCGGTGAGTGGGTTTACGAAGCTCCTTCGCAACTTTCGAGAATGACCGGAGCAAGGAAGCGGCCCCGGCGCGCGACGGGGGCAGGTGGCGCCGGAGCCGCCATTCCAGCCGGCAATCGGCGGGATGCCGGCGCGAAACCAAGTCTCGCTGGAACCTGAAGGTTCCTAACGCCACTCAGGGCGTCTTCAGCTTGCGCTCCATCTTCTTCCGGCTGCTCCCGACCTTCTCGATCGCCGTTCTCGCCGGGCCGCGCCTTTCCGCATGAGGCCAACTTTATCTCAAATGCAATGGAGCGGATTCGGCCGAATGAAATCTGTTCGCGTCAGGCTGGGACATGTCGCCCGCGAGGGCGAAGTCGAAAGCTTCGGAGAGATCGTCGATGTATTACGCCGCCGCCGCATTGCTGGTGTTGTCGGGACTGTTCTACTCCGCGGGTCATCACGAGCTCGGTCAGTTCGGCGCCAACGTGTGCAGCTATGGCGGCACGTTCTGCGACAATCCCGCGGTCGTCTTCACCGGCGCGGCGCTGGCTGCCGCCTGGGGCATGTTCGTCAGCATCAAGTAGAGGATCGCGTCTCGGCCTCGCGCGCCTTGATCGCCGCCAGCTCCTTGCGGACGGCCGCGGCGGCATTGCCGACCTTGTCCACGGCCTTCTTCAGCTCCTCCTTCGACACGCCGAGCGCGTGCGTCCAGTACTTCACCTCGAAGGGCTCGTGCATGTTGATCTTGCTGCGGTCGGGCTGCTCGCGCTTCGTCAAACTGTCCATGTCTTTCCACTGTCCGTGTGGGTGATCCGCATTCTCGAACGGGAAAACGCGGCAATGCATCTGCCGTTCCGAGGCAACCGGTCGCACGGACTTTCATGCTGGAAGTGTGCAGCTCACACCCTCAGCCAAAGCATCGAGGCGAGCACGGCTGAGAACGTAAACAGGGCGATGATGGCGACTTTGAAAATCAGATCGGCTGCCAAGCGAGCCCCCTTTTCACGTCCGGCATCCGCGCCGAAGCGCGGATGGTCGCGATCCCTGTCTCTGGCCCCTGAGAGGCCGGCGAGCGTGTGACATGCCTTGGCCAAGACCACGAAACGGCAGCGCAACGGGCCCATCGCTGTTTCGTTCCTAATTTCAGGCGCACAAGGCGAAGAATGTTCGGCCACGCCGCCGGCGGCTCGATCGGCGACTTAACATTTGTTGTGTTGGGCGCTTTTGGAAACGCATCGTCCACAATGTTGCGAAGTCGCCGCGGCTCAATTTAACCTTTGTTATCAACAGCAAGGCCGCCTTTATGCTTTTTGACCCCCGACGCGCCTGGGGCGTGGGGGATCGAGTGACGTGACAAGCGACAGCATTTGGGCACCGCTGTTTCAGCGCCTGAAAACCACGACGGGCGCCGCCGACCAGGACCTGCAGGCGCTGGCGGCGTTGCCCATTGCCTTACGCAATTACCGCGAAAACCAGACCGTGCTGCGCGACGGCGAGCAGCCGAGCGAATGCTGCCTGATCGCCGACGGCTTCTGCGTGCGCTCCAAGACGATCGCGGATGGACGGCGGCAGATCCTGTCGATCCACATTCCCGGCGATCTTCCGAACCTGCAGAACCTGCACTACGGAACGGTGGACCACGACCTCGTCGCGCTGTCCGATTGCACGCTCGGGTTCGTCGGCCACAGGGCGCTGAAGGATCTGATCCGGGAGCGGCCGGGCGTGGCCGACCTGTTCTGGCGCGACACGCTGGTCGATGCCGCCATCTCCCGGGAATGGATCGTCAATGTCGGCCAGCGCTCGACCTACAACCGGCTGACGCATCTGATCGTCGAGCTGCGCGAGCGGCTTCGCCTGGTCGGCCGCGTCATCGACAACACCTTCGCCATACCCTTGACGCAGGAGCAGCTCGGCGAGGCCATGGGCGTGACCAGCGTGCACACCAACCGCATCCTGCGCGATCTGCGCGTCGACGGCGTGCTGGAGCTTCAGCGCGGCACGGTGAGGATCCTCAACGAGCACAAGCTGCAGGAGCTGGCCCAGTTTGACGGGCGCTATCTGCATCTGTCGCCGTTGTCCTGAGCTGCGCATCCGGCCCGTTCAGGGCGCAAACACCTCGCCGGTGTCCATGCGCACGTTGCGGATGGCGCGGCTCGCCTCCATCGCCGCGCGATGGGCGAGCGGCATGAAGCTGAGCAGCAGCGAACGCCGCCGCGCGCCGGAGCGGTTGCGGCCCGCGCCGTGCGGCAGATCGGCATCGAACACCAGAATGTCTCCCGCCTCGCCGGCCGTGACCAGGGCCAGTCTCTCGTCCGGCTCGCCGCGGTCGAGGGCGCGCGGGACGAGGCGCGTTGCGCCATTGTCCGGGCCGTAAGCGTCGAGGAAGACGAGCGCGGCCACGGCCGTCATGCCCGCGCCGTCGCGATGCAGCGGCTGGTGGCCGCCGTCCTTCAGCGGCTCGCGGCCCTCGACCTGCGCGAGAAAAAACGGTGCGCCCAACATCTGCGCGGCGGCGGCCAGCAGCGGCGGCAGGCGGCAGGTTCGCTGCACCGAGGGATCGAGATCGACGAGGGCGTGGCGCCAGCCGGCGCCCCGCGGAGCGGTCCATTGCTCGCCGCTCCCCACGCCCGCGTCGAAGGCAGCGCGCAACGCATCGCGCCACGCCGCAGGGACGGCGCCGCGCAGCAGCAGGTAGCCGTCATGGTCGAGCGCGGCAGCCTGCTCTGCTTGCAGCGGCGCAACCCTGGTTGGCAGCGGATGTCGGCTCATGACGTTGACTACAATCTAAACGTGTCGTTCGCAAGGGCGTCGCGCCACCACAGGCGATACAAGCAAAGCAAGAGCCGCGACCGACGACAGTGCGGGTGCGAAAGATTTTTGCAGGGTGCCGAACTACAGGTGTCCTTGTCCGACGTGCCGAAGCGATGACGGCGCGCGGGCATTCAAAGCGATACGGCGCAGGAACTTTGCGGCTAGGATCGCACTTGAGACGTGGATTCGAAAATTCCGGAAGGTTAGCCTTGTCGAACCGGCAGCAGCACCGCCCCAGCAACCACAGCGCCACAGACGCGCCGGAGAAATCCGCACCGTCGCTGCTGAAACGTCTCGGCCCCGGCCTCATCACGGGGGCGGCCGACGACGATCCCTCGGGCATTGCCACCTATTCGCAGGCCGGCGCGCAATTCGGCTACGGCCTGCTCTGGACGGTGTTTCTGACGCTGCCGTTCATGATCGCGATCCAGCTCGTCAGCGCGCAGATCGGCCGGGTCACCGGCAAGGGGCTGGCGGCCAACGTGATGCAGATCGCGCCGCGCTGGATCGTGCTGGGGCTGGTCTCGCTGCTCGTCATCGCCAACACCTTCAACATCGCCGCCGACATCGCTGCAATGGCCGAGGCGCTGTCGCTGGTCATCGGCGGTCTCAATCACGAGCACGCGCTGATCTTCGCGGCGGGCTCGACCATTCTCCAGGTGTTCGTGCCTTATCGCCGCTACTCGCCGGTGCTGAAATTCCTGACACTGGCGCTGTTCGCCTATGTCGCCACCGCCTTCACCGTGGAGATCCCGTGGAGCACGGCGCTGCTCGCCGCGGTGTGGCCGAAGGCGGATGTCAGCGGCGACTATTTCCTGATGGTCGTCGCCGTGCTCGGCACCACCATCAGCCCATATCTGTTCTTCTGGCAGGCTTCCCAGGAAGTCGAGGAGATGAACCAGGGCAAGCGCGACAAGCCGCTGCGCGACCTTCCGAGCGGCGGCGATCCCGAGATTGCGCGCATCAGGGCCGACACCATCGTCGGCATGCTGCTGTCCAATACCATCGCCTTCTTCATCATCCTGACCACGGCCTCGGTGCTGCACGCCAATGGCGTCACCAACATCAATTCTGCGACGCAGGCGGCCGAAGCGTTGCGGCCGCTTGCCGGTAACTTCACCTTCGCGCTGTTCGCGCTCGGCATCATCGGCACGGGGCTTTTGGCGATCCCGGTGCTGGCGGGCTCGGCGGCTTACGGCGTTGCGGAGATCTTCGGCTGGCGCGCCACGCTGGAGGCAAGGCCCGAGAAGGCGGTCGGCTTCTACACGATCATCGCGGCCGCCACCATCATCGGCTTCGGCCTCGGCTTTACCGGGATCGACTCGATTCACATGCTGGTGTGGAGCGCGGTGCTCAACGGCATCGTCGCCGTTCCGATCATGGCGATGATGATGCTGATCGTCGCGAGCGCCGCCATCATGGGCCGCTTCAGGGCCCGGTCGTGGCTGGTCGTGCTGGGCTGGCTCGGCACCGCCATCATGGCGCTGGCCGTTGTCGCCTTGCTCGGCTCGTCGCTGGTCGGCTGACTAGCCCTGCGACAGCGCTGCCGAGATCTGAGATGCGATGATGAAGGCCGCGAACACGGCCGGCACGCTGATGAAGCGCAAGAACTGGTCTACCGAAAGCATCGTTGTCTCCCCCAGAGACAAAAGCACCCGTGCCCGCCGCGCTACTCCACCCCGCGCGCGACGTGCTGATCGGCTGTCAGAAACAGATCGGAAATGGCGGCCCCGCTGATCGTGAGCAGCGCCAGAAGCGAAATCATGCCCAGAAATTTCATGGGCGGAAGGTCGGTTCCGATTGTGGCCAAAAACGTCAGAGCCCGGTGCAATTTCGCGACGATCCCGGGAAAGACCATGGCCGAGCCCGCGCCCGAATCCCGTGCATCTCGAAGCGATCGTCAGGAGACTCCGGCGGGGAGAGGCACATGTTGACAATGTTCCCTTTTTGTTCTAATTTCAACCTATGGGCGAGCCGTGACGTGAGTTCGTGACGGCTGGCAGTGTTGGTGGGGTCGCCGATGAGTAAGTCTTTTCTTGCGCTGGTCTTGCTGGAGCAGCCTGCGACGCCGGACATGGTTGCACTTGCTGGTGCTCTTCGCGCGCGACATCCCGAGCTGCCGATGGAGGTGGAGAGAGGCGGGGAGGGTGGCGTGCGCAAGGGCTCGCCGCTGCTACGCTGCGGCAACGAATTCGTCGCGGTGATGTCGATGCCGGCGCCCATTCCGGAGGATTCAGGCCTGTGGTCGCGCGCAGCGTCGACATGGCCGGAGGGCAGGGCCGTTGCGGCACGGCACCGCGGCCATCTGATCGTTTCGGTGCTTGGCCAAAACCAGCAGCCATTGTCCGCTGCGCGTCTGACCACTGCCGTCATCGGCGGGTTGATTGCGACCATGCCGCAATGCTGCGGCGTGGTCTGGAATGGCAAGGTCGCACGCTCTGCCGATCTGTGGTTGGACATGTCCATGCAATCGTTCGCGCCTTTCCCCGATTATCCGTCTTCGTTGTGGTTCGACATGCTGCCGTTCCGGTCGGAGGCCGGCATCGGCGCAGCGACGATGGGGCTATCGGCATTTGCCGAGCGCGAAATCCAGTTCGAGACCCGCAAGCTGACACTTGCAACCTTGATGTCCAAGGTGGACGGGCTTGCCGCCTATCTGATTGAGCACGGGCCTGTAGTCAAAGACGGCGATACGTTTGGCCGCGATGATCGCGAGCGCTTCGCGGTCAGATACAAGAACTCCGATCAGTTCGGCCTGCCTGTGTTGTTCTGTAGCGACGGTTCGGCACAGTAATCGGCGGAGTGTGTTGATGTGCGCACGAAATTGCTCGCGCCGTGTTGAGAGCGTTCGTTTGACACGTCGGGCAAAACACTGGCAAACTAGTATGATCGAAAGAGTTGACGCCCGCGGTATGCCGCGGGCGTTTCTTGTTGTGCGGTGATCTTGGTTCTCCATTTGGAGTCATCATGGGGATGATGTTCAACGAGGCTCAGTCATGAGTGATGAGGAAGCGATCCCTGCTGCAAGGCGCCCCAGAGCACGAAAACGCCGCTTCTACCAAATAGGCCCCGATTTCAGAATAAGAGGCGGGCCGGGCTTCTGGGTTGAGAACGAGAGCGTTCTTCCTCCTTACGAAGAATCTCGTMTGCCGKCTTCTACCCCGCGTGTGCCTTATGTGTTCGATAAATCGGTCGGCAGTCGGCCATATGACCTGGAGCTCTGCTACAACTGGTGGCTCATTTCCGACCGCACAAAGGAAGTGTTCGAGAGACTTGACCCGGAAGCCTTTGTATTTGTGCCATGCGACATGCGACTACCCCGTGGTCGCTATGATGGGCCAAACTATTGGCTCTGCGATGTAGTCCGCGTCCTCGACGCGCTGGATGAATCGCAATCGCGCTTGATCATCGGAATCCGGGACGACATCCGCTATCTGGACCACGGGCAGAAGTACTATGAGTTTATTTATGGCGGCAAACTGGTCTTCAGGGAAGCCGCGATCGGCAGCGAGCGCATTTTCCGTATGGCTTTCAACGAAGCGACGATCGTATGCGACCAGGAGCTCAAGGACGCATGCAAGTCGGCGGGTCTCAAGAGAATTTGGTTTCAGGCCTTCTGAAAAGGCTGATACGGCCTTGCTCTTTCGAGAATTAAGTCAGTTCGTCCGGAGGCATGCCGATTATCCAAAGTTCGACCAAGTTCTTGAGCCGCCCAGCCGCGCTGCGGTATTGGCACTACGCCAATTAGCGGCTTCGACAAGTCGTTAGCGTGGCCGCGCTTGGCGCCAGCCAGAATGTTGGCTGTGTCCAGTCTTGTCGAAGCGGTCATTGGCGCCATCCAAGAGGATGGTCTCGGTTTGACACGTCGGGCAAAACACTGGCATGATGGCATCATCGATACGAGTTTGGTTGAAGCCCGCGGCATGCCGCGGGCTTTATTATTGGGTAGATGGACCTGATTGTACGCGAGAGAGGACGGATGGCTCACTCCCTTCCAGAGCGTCGCCGAGGCAAAGCCAAGGTTCGAAAGTTCTATGTCGTGGGCCTGGATTTCAGGTTTCAAAGAGCACCGGGATGGGAGATGGAGAATCTCGTAGCCCTCGCCGGCGAGCGCAAAGTCCTCATTCCTCCGCGGGAGCGCGGCTTCGTGGCTTTCTCCGAGCCACCGCGGCTCATTATCGACGAATCGCTCGGCCGCGCTCCCACGGACTGGGAGCTCTTTCACGATTATCGGCTTGTTTCCGAGCGGATGAAAATCCTCCTTGAGAAGCTGGATTTGGAGGGAATTCGTTTTATCAGATGCGAGACGAGGTACCCAGACGGCCGCGCGGCGCCAACCTACTGGCTTTGCGACGTCGTCAGAGTTCTCGATGCCGTCGACGAAGCGAACTCCGTTCTCGAGATCGAGTACCCAACGCCGGGGCGTAAGGTCTACAATCTGAACAGAACAAGCACCCTTCTCTTTAAGGAGGACGTTGTCGGAGCGGCCCATATCTTCAGGCTGCTGTTCTATCCCATGATCGTCTGCGATCAGGTCTTCAAGGATGCGTGCAAGGAAGCAGGCATAAGGGGCATCGGCTTCACCGATGCAACCAGGTATTGAAGATGCGCGCGGCCGCTGTCGAGCTTGAACATGCTGTTGCATGGGAGCCTGTCAATTGAACGAGAAGGCCTCGCTCTTCGGACCCGGCTCATCGGGCCGAACGAACGTGGGGTGTTTGGCGTCTGCTGTTGGTGCTGCTCGTTGACGCGTCCGGCAAAAAACCGGCAGAGTGGCATGATCTAGAGAAAGGCGAGCTCGCGACGATGTCGCGGGCTTTTTGTTATCTGTTCTTCGTAGCTCGCGGTCGCTTCTCGGCGGCATGCGAGAACCCCGCTTCGAGCAATTTCATCGCGCGAACCGCTGTGAATCTCGAGCCATGCTGGTCGCTAGCTCTCGCTTCGCGCGATGGCAAAGACAAGCAATCAAAACTCCCAGTTCATTTTCCTTCATCCGCATGCGGGCACCAAACGTCTTGGGGCCGCGCTGATTGACGCCTTGGCGCAATGCAAGGGGTTAGCATGTTCCAGATCCATCATATCTTGCCGCAGGCCCTTGCCGGCCACTTCACGCTCAAGGTCTTGGGCGATCGTTTCAACCTCAACGGCATCAGAAATCTGATGGATCTTCCATCAAATGAGCAAGCAGCCCGCGAGCTTGGATCAAGTCCGCACACGGGAGGTCATCTCGGTAGCTACAGCAGAATATTTTGCAAGTTTCTCGGTGTACTCCAGTCGCATCCATCTTTCGCCGCTGCTCAGGAAGGCGATTCCGCTGCTGTTGATCAGCTCGACGCCGAACTCAGCAGCTTTCTCGCCGCTGCCAAGCATGCGCTGTCGAAGGGGCATTTGCTCGCCAATACACCTTTGGGAATGACCAAGGAGGATGCGAACAAGCGTATTGAAGACTGGTACGTAAACTGGAAAACGTATGCTGAAGAAAATCGAGACAGCATCAAGCAGATGCAGGATACTGTCGATCAACTTCATACCGCTAGCCAGTGGGAGGGCGCATTGCGTGCTCCTGTCCTCCTTCCGGACAGCACGCTCAGTCTTGCGGACAAGTTGGCAATCATAGGACGGTACACGCGAGGATCACCGATTTCGCAGCACTTCGAAGCTGTTGGACCTGTTCCCCATCTACCTGGCTTCATTCACCCGGTGATTGATGCGCGACTGCCAAGCTTAATCCCGCCTCCTCTTGAGGGCGTTGACAAGCCGGAAGGTTTTGCACCAAGCAGCCCACTTCTGACTTACGGTTTGCCCGGATTCCCGGTGCCATCGCCTGAATGGCAACGCGCCATGCAATTGCCTCCCAGCACGGCATTGCCGCCCGAGCCGCAAGTCTTGCAATTCCACACTGAGACAGGCCAACCGCTCACGCTTCTTTCTGATGGATCGCAGGTTCTAGGGCCGCCGGCACCTCCTGATCGAGGCTCCGCGTTGCTGATGGGAGCTGGTGTGCTGGGTGCAGGCGCCCTGATGACACCTGGGCTGCAGGGGCTTGGTGCTCGGATACTCACAGGTGGAGTCGCTGCCGCTCTCAGCCAACCTGCTTTTTCTGCGAATACCTCGAGTGCGACCAAAGCCGCCGGTGGAAGTGTTTTCGCGAAGGGGGCGGCTCCTTACAATCCGTTCGACTCTGTCCGTCCTGCAGACGAGCCAAGTGCTGCTCGGCCCACCACCTTTGCAGACCGCTTCGGAAGCTGGATCGAAACACCGGCAGGCGCCGCGCCTGCGCAGACGTCGAATGCGCTAGGAGTACCGTCCACAGCGGCTGCCGATGCTGTCGCGCCCGACGAAGTTCGGCGTCTTACTCGTGTGAATGAGGCGAACGCAGGTAGCGTATTCTCGTCCGGGAGTGCGCCGATCCCCTACCTCCCATCGACTGAATTCAACGATCGATATGGGATCTGGACCGTGCCGACTGCGGACGGCTGGCCAGCGCAAGAGAGCAGGCCGATGGGTGTCTTCGCGGATGAGCCGGGCTACCTTATTCCACCACCGATCTTCGGCGTAGATAGCTCAGGCAATTCGCACAATGAGGCTGAGGAGTGGTTCTCCCGCTGGATACGGCCGCTGCTTCGGCAGGATTGAACGATAGTCACGGAGCTCTTCATACACCACTCTGGGTCGATGTTTGACACGTCGGGCAAAACACCGGCATGATGACATCATCGAAAGAATTCGGAACAAGCCCGCGGCATCTCGCGGGCTTCTTCGTTTCGACGATGTGTGAGGTGTTCGTGCCCTAAGCCGCAGCCCGTCCGAACCACCTCGTCAGCGCCTCCGCAAGTCCACCTCGGCTCTCGTCTCCGACCCAGGCCACGTGTCCGTCAGGCCGCACCAGCACGGCTTTTGGCGCGGTGACATGTCCGATGACCGGAAGCGCCCATCCGCCGGCGTGATCGGCAAAGACGACATCGACGCGATCCGTCCATGGCGTGATGTCGGTGACGTCGGGCTTGCCGAAACTGAGCAGCAGGCCGCGCCCACCATGCAGCAGCGTGAACAATCGTCGCGGCCGGCCTTCGATCGTCAGGTCGAGATCGGGCATGCGGCGTCCGAGCAGCGGATGGCCTTCGCCGAGATCATAGTGGATGTCGAGCCCGCTCATCATGGCGCCAAGACGCTTGCGCGGCTCGTCCAGGGCGAGCAGCTCGGCGATGGTTTCGCGCGCGGCGATGAGGCCGTCGTCGGCGCGGCGGAGCAGGGCGATCTGCGCCCTGGTGTTGCGCAGCACGCGCGCGGCGACGGGGTGGCGCTCGGCATGGTAGCTGTCGAGCAGGTCTTCGGACGCGGTGCCTTTGACGACCTGCGCCAGCTTCCAGCCGAGATTGACCGCGTCCTGCAGGCCGGTGTTGAGGCCTTGCCCACCCACGGAGTGATGGATGTGTGCGGCATCGCCGGCGAGCAGCACGCGCCCCCGGCGATAGGAGGCGGCTTGCCGCGCCGCGTCGGTGAAGCGGGAGATCCAGGCAGGGTTGTGCACGCCGAAATCGGTGCCGTACACCGCGATGAGCGCCTCGCTGAGATCGCGCAAGGTCGGCTCGCCGCTGCGCGCGAGCGACGCTTCCGTCGCGACCACGAGCACGCGCCCGCTGTCCGCCTTGCTGAGGCCGTGGAAGCCGAGCGCGTCGTGCCGCAGGCCGAACACCGGCTCCTCGCGCATCTCGACCTCGGCCATGAGATTGCTCAGCGTCGGCTCGGTCCCGGGAAAATCGATCCCGGCCGCCTTGCGCACCAGGCTGCGGCCGCCGTCGCAGCCGACGAGATAACCCGCGCGCAGCGTCGCGCCGCCGGACAGCACGACGTCAATGCCGGTGTCGTCCTGCGAAAGGGCCGTGACCTCGGCGCCGCGATAGACCGGCACCGCGAGCTCCTCGACCCAGCCGGCCAAAATGCGCTCGATGTGGCTCTGCCGCAGTGCGAGGCCGTAAGCGTGGCGGGTGGGGAGATCGCTGATGTCGAGCCTGGTCCAAGCGAAGCCGGCGAGCTGGACGATCTGTCCTTCGCGCAGGAAGCGGCCGGCGACACCGCGCTGGTCGAGGATCTCGATGCTGCGCGCGTGCAAACCGCCGGCGCGCGTGCCCGTCAGCTCCTGGCTCGCACGCCGCTCGACGACGGCGACGTCGACCTGCGCCAGCGCGAGTTCCGCGGCCAGCATCAGCCCGGTCGGGCCGCCGCCGGCGATGACCACCGCATGGCCCTTGGCGCGATTCTTGGCGGCCGTGCGTGTTGCGCTTGTCCGGCTGCGCGACCGGGATGTCGGAAGCAATACAGGCATGTCGTGACCCCCTCGACCAGTTGTTCGGGTCGAGGCTTCTACGCGATCACCGGGGGCTTGAAGCAAGCCCCTTGCGCACCACATATCAAGCTGGGAGGAGGGGACTCCCTTCCGCGCTTCGTTGACACGTCGGGCAAAACATCGGCAGAGTGGCATCATCGAGATGCGCGCCGGTCGCCGCGCGGCCTAATCGTCCTTCGATAAATCGCCGGGCTTCGTCGGAATGTCGATGGTTCCACCATCGCCACGCACGAGGTCGCGAGTCCCGTCTTCCGTCTCGCCGGCGTCTTCGATGATCGCCTCCTGCCTGGCGCGTTCCTTGTCGGTACGCGGCGTCGGCCCAGGAATCTTTCGCGACGTCGCGGACGAGGTCGTCTGAGGTATCATGGCCGGTCCTCCCGATCGCCTAACGCGGCTTGCACGAATTCGTTCGTTTGACACGTCGGGCAAAACACTGGCAGAGTGGCATCATCGAAACGAGTATGGTTCGGCCCGCACGGAGCAATCCGCGGCGGGCTTTTTCATTGCGATGCCGAGCCGGTTTGGCGGAGGCGTTCGGCCGGGTTTGTCCCGGTCCAGGATTCCGGATCGGGCGAGCAGCGGTGATAGGTCAGCCAGCCGTCAGGAACGTCGACGCGCCGCAGGCCGATCTCGGTCTCCGAGACGATCTTGAATTTCGGGTCACCCGCGATCGGCGTCCCGGCAATCCAGGCATGGCCGTTGCAGCCGGTGGGAAAGCAGAACGCGATTGAATACGCCTTGTCATTGATACGCTGGATCTTCAGGCCGTAAGTCTTCTCGCAGTCGCGCTTCCAGGCACCGGAAAAATCCGGCGCCGCCGGCTCTTCGGCGGCCGCGGGAACGATCGCGACGAGGAACGAGAGCAGGATAGCAAGGGATTTCATCGGCCATCTCCGGAAGGCGGCTTCGACGTCGCGGCGGCGCCTGCGTACGATCGAAGCCGTGATCGGATGCGAAGCTAGCGCGGTTCGTCCGCCGCCGGCGTGACCGCCCGCACACTGCAATCGCGATGACGCGAACACGTTGCACGAGGTTTGACACGTCGGGCAAAACACCGGCATACTGACATCATCGAGACGAGTTTGGTTCGCCCGCGCGCAATATCCGCCGCGGGCTTTTTCGTTTCGATGTCGAGATCGGACGGCGGCGGCGCATTGCGGCCACGCACTTGCTTGATACGCGTCAGGGAGCGCCGATCGGCGCGCCCGCCGTCCGAACCATTGCTGGCCGTGCACGCGCGAACGTGCCGGCCTTGCGGCGCCGGGCCTGTTGCCCGCGCCGCTGCGGTCTCCGGGGATACGGAGATAGGGTTCGCGCCCGAAACGATCGCGCCACGTCGCGCGATCTGCCGCGCATTTTTATCGCTATGGAGAGATGATGACCGCTTACCTGATATCGCTCGCGATCGTGGGCCTCGTTGCAATCGTGCTGTGGGAGATGTTTTCGTGAGCGAAGATATCGAATGTGAAATCGAGCATCCGCCGGAGCGTGTGCCCACGCGAGGTAAGACACCGAGGGCGCGTACCCTGACCGAGATCGATTCGAGCCCTCACAACTTGCGCAAACGTGCGCAGCTCGTCGAGCTGCGCCGGCACATGGGCAATCTTCACGAGGCGCTGCGCAAAGCGAAGCGATGACTCATCCATTACTCTCGGCGCTTGCTCAGGCGCGATTGCGCGATGCGCCGATGTTTGCCAGATGGTGCGAGCTGAATGGTGTGAGCGCTTGTCCCGCCGCACCTGCCTCGGTGGCGCGCTTTGTGACCGACTGTGCGTCGCTCGGCATGGACCGGCTTTGGCCGGCCGTGCAGGACATATCGCGGATGCATCTGGCACTCGGTCTCGCGGATCCAACCCTCGGTGGCACGGCGGCAAGCGCGATGAGCACGATCGCGGCCATTCCTCCGCCACGGTCTTGGCCGGCGCCGTTGAGGCGCCGGTTTGCGGCGTTACCGTATGACATCCAGATTCATCTCACCTCGCGCGAAGCGCAACGGGAGCGCGCGCTCCGGCGCGCGCAGAACGATGCTGCAAGTGCCCGCCAGAAGCTGGCGGCACTCGAGGCTCAAACGAAGGACCAAAAGCCAAATGGCAGCGAAGCATCAGCGCCTGACAACGATTAAGGAGCGCATCGAGGAATTGCGGGCCGAAATCGACGGCATCATCGACACCCGTGTGGTCAGGATCGCAAGCGAGAATCCTGGCGTCCCGGACGGCGTGATCCGAAACCTCCTCACGGCCCGGGCCCCGTCGTGTCGCTGTGCGCAATACATCGAGCTGTGCGGCGCAGAGGTAGAGACACTGGGCGTAAAGACTGCGGACTGACGGCTTCAACCTTACGACGACCTGTGAGCAAACTGATTTAGATCTAGGATACATAAATGACTCTCTACAAATGGTCTCAAACTGCTTCCGCCGACGCGACGGCGGATACGACGATCAACTGGACGGAAGGCCAGTCGCCCTCCAGCGTCAACGATTCGGCGCGTGCGATGATGGCAGCGATTGCAAAATATCGCGATGATGTCGCTGGTGCGATTGTGACCAGCGGGACCAGCACCGCCTATGCAGTCAACACTTACCAGGCGTTCCAGACGCTTTCTCAACTAAATGGCCAAGTGATCGCGTTCACGCCGCATGCGACGAACGGGGCGATCGTGACGATCAACGTGGATGGTCTTGGCGCAAGGCCACTTCGTTCTGCACCGTCCGCTGAGTTGCCGGCAGGGACCGTTGTCGAGGGAACGCCGTATGCCGCGCTCTACAACAGCAGTGATGCCGCATTCTATCTGGTTGGCTTCTTCAACAATCCTTACAACGTGCCGATCGGATCTTGTATCGACTTTTTCGGTGCGATAGCACCGAATAGCTCCTTTGTGCTTGGCTATGGCCAGGCGATTTCACGGACCGCATACTCGACGCTATTTTCTCTATTCGGGACGACCTACGGCACAGGAGACGGATCGACCACGTTCAACATCCCTGACCTACGAGGGCGAGTTACCGCTGGCAAAGATGACATGGGCGGTAGTGCGGCTACCCGACTGACGGCTTCGTACTTCGGCGCGAATGCGTCAGCGTTGGGAGCTGTAGGAGGCGCGCAGGCACACAGCCTTTCACTAGGAGAATTACCGCCTGGTATAAATTCGAGCGGGATCAACTCCATCACGGTCACGTCGACTGTCAGCGGAATCCCGTCAGGAATGGATAACGGCGGTTTCCTTGCGTACAATGGTACAAGCTATGGCTACTACGCTCCCGGACGGCTTGGCACGCTCGGCGTCGTTCCACTGAGCGTGATCACTTCGACCGGGTCGAATTCGATCAGCTCTACGTCAACGAACACCGGCGGCAGTGCTCATTCCATCGTCCCGCCTACCATCATCGCGAACAAGTTGCTTCGCGTCATCTAGGGCGCCGGGCACATCTTGGTGATGGCATCCTCTAGGGCCGGAATCCAAGAGTTGTACGCTGCGGCTCGATAGTGAACCCCATCCGGCATCATCGAGTCGGCGGTCGCTGGAAGCTGCGGTGCCACGAAGCCGACGCCACGCCCGGCAGCCGCAGCGGCAATTGCTCGGTTCGTCGCTACGTCGGAGGTCACGGCCAATGCCACGAGCGGGCGCTTAGAGAGCGGTTTAACTACATCAATTAATGTGGTGAAATCGCTCTGAGCCGATGGCGATCCGACGTCGTTCGCTCCGACCGCAAGGGCAATCAAAAACGCGCCACGCTCACCGAGCACCCGCGAGGCCAGTTGGCCTGCTTCGTAGATTGTTTGGCCGCCGACGCCCGCATTAACGACTGGATGCCCACACATCTGACGCGGGAGAGGGGCCATCTCTGTGACGCTGTCGCCGAGTACAAAGATGGGCTCGGGGGCGTCGGTCAGCGCCGCGTCAATCATGTATTCCCGTACGTCTTTGTGATCGTGGAATTCGTGGCGCGTCAAGTCGCCGATGCGTCCTTTAAGCCGATGGATCTCTGAAAGAGAGGCGCCAGCCGCAATCGTGCAGGCAGCAGCAACTATCCATGGAATAACTTCCCTCATTCCCATAGCAACGTACATAAACGTCTATTCAAAAAATCCAACCCCGAATTGTGACCCTGAGCGAACTCGAAACCATTCTAGGAAATGGTTGGTTTGATCAACGAGCCCCCGGTTCGACGCGCAGCCAATCATCATCGTAAATATTCTCCTGACAATCCTTTGACGACTGCTGCGTCGGATAGGACTTGGTTGGCCTCACAAGCAACGTGTCGCCAGCTTCCCAACTTGGACGCCATCAATCGTTCGGGCATCGTGTCTGCAACTGCAGATCGCGGCAACGCGATCTATAAGCACGCCAAAGAAATCTAGCTCGTTCGCTGATCTGCGCCGCAACGCTGCAGATTGCGAGATTTACCATTGCAACCCCTGGCAGATCAACCCATGGTAGACCTAAACGCCCTCACTCGGGCGAACGGCGTTCGCTGGGCGAATGCCAAGCCGACCCGTAAAGCCGAAGCCGCCAAAGTCTCCTCCCGTCTTTACCAAGCCAAGCGCCGATACCAGGCCGTCGAGCGAGAGACAGGTGTCCCTTGGCCGGCGATTGCCGTCATTCACGAGCGGGAATCCTCACAGAACTGGAAGGCGTCCCTGGCGCAGGGCGACCCCTGGAATCGCGTCTCGGTCCATATTCCGGCCGGGCGCGGTCCGTTTACCTCGTGGGAGGCGGCCGCGATCGACGCTCTGGTCAGGTGCCCGCCGTTCCTTGCGCGCCACAAGGACTGGTCGATCGCCGCGGCGTTGACGGCCCTCGAGACCTATAACGGCATCGGCTACGCAGCCCGCAGCGTGCCATCGCCCTATCTCTGGGCCGGCACCAACCAATACCGTGCCGGAAAGTATGTTCGGGACGGCGTCTACGATCCGGGCAAGATCGATCCGCAATTGGGATGCGCGGCGCTCATCATCGCTCTGATGGAGCTCGATTCCGAAATTGGTTTCGCGGGAGCGATCGCAAAGGGCCCGGCGGCAGCCGTCCCAGCCAAGCCTTCATTGACGAACCCGTCGAAGGGCTCGATCGGCGCATTCATTGTCAATCTGGTCAGAGCAATCTTTAGAAGGAAGTGAACATGTGGACAGTGCTCGACATTATGCTCTTCGCAGCCGGCTTTGCCACCAGCTGGTTCTGCAAGGACCCGGTCGTTCGGCTTGTGACCGGGACCGACGCCCTGATCAAGTCCCTTGAGGCAAGACTTGCGACGCTGCGAGGCAAATCGTGATGCTCGCAAGGATCAAGGCGGTCTGCTTGCATTCCGTGACCATGGCCTGGAGCTATTGCATCGCAGTCACCGGCGTACTGGCTTCGGTCATCGACGACCTCGCCGATGCGTTGGGCGATCCGGGTGTCAAAGATCAAATCAGCGCTGCTATCGGCGACGCCAAGGCGACAGGCCGTATCCTGCTGGTGATCTCCGTCGTGACGATCATCGCGCGCCTGCGAACCCTTCGAAGGAAAGATCAATGTGGATGACACTCATCTCGTTTCTCGGCGGCCCCGTCGTCAAGGCGCTGATCGATGCCTACAGCGCGAAACTGAAGGCCGAGAATGTCGACGCCAAGATCGCTGCGGATCTCGCGGCCGGCGAGATTGCATCGCAGACGGCCGAAACCAACGCCGTCATGCAGTATAGAACCGCCGAGCTCGGTTATTGGTATGAACCCGACAAGCTGATCGGATACTGCGTGACGGTTTATTTCGCGAAGCTCCTTGTCTGGGACAAGGTTCTCGGCCTTGGCACAACTGACGCCTTGGCGGGCTTTGCGGCGATCACCGCCAATATTGTCGTCTCCTTCTACTTCGCCAAGCGCGGGTTCGAGAATGTCGCAAGGATCATCAAGCGGTGAAGATGCAAGAGGACGAGATCAGAGCCATTGTCGTCGAAACGCTGGCCGAGCAGCATAGGCTCCAGCAGGACAGCATAGACGCGATCGTAGCGAAGGCGGTCGCGTCAGTAATGGCCTCGTTTGGAATCGAGGATGATGACCGGAAAGAAATCAGGGCTGACTTCCAGCACCTTCGCCGGTGGCGAAAGAGCGTGGAGCAGGCGCAGAGTTATACTTTCAAAGCTGTGATCACAGTACTTGCGACCGGCCTGATGGGCGCCGTCTGGCTTGGCGTCAAGGTCGTGCTGAGCAAGTGAGCCTTCGCCAAGGCGGCGTCGCCGCATTTCCTTTCACGGTATTCCTTGCTGACGAGACGTCTCATGTACATCATCCGCATGGTCGATGCATACGATGAAGATACTGCGGAGATATTGTCCGATCTGCATCATTTGACGTTCTTCGATACGGCTGCCATTCCGCAATTCGGCCTGGGAACGTGGTGGCTTGCCTTTCATGGAGACGATGCAGTCGCTTTTGCCGGGGCGCTTCCATCGACGCACGTGAAGAATGGCGGCTATTTCTGCAGGGTTGGCGTGCTGCAGCGTCATTGGGGGCGAGGTCTTCAGCGCAGGATGATGCGTGTAATCGAAGCGAGGGGGCGGCGTATCGGTTGGGACAGCATCGTGTCCGACACAACGGACAACACGGTTTCTGCAAACAACTTCATCCAGGCGGGGTATCGGCTCTTCGAACCAGAGGCGCCCTGGGCGTGGCCGCGGACGCTTTACTGGCGAAAGCGGCTTCGCTGAGCAGTTTCCCGCGGCGCGGAACGTACTGTCCATGTTGAGCGGTGCGCGCTTCTGGCTCGTACGCCCAGAATATTCGAAAGGCCCGGCAGCTTGATGGCTGCCGGGCCTTTTTTGCGTTTTCAGGTATGTGGCTGAAGCACTTGCGAAGTCGGCTGCGCCGCGCTTTAAGTTTGCTCCTGCGGGCAATTCGGCGACCATAAGCCGATGTAAGGGAGCGCCACCGATGTCCACCAAGCCTCAACTGCCGGAACGTTCGTCGCGGGTTACGGAAGGGCCTGCGGCGCTCGATGGTCTGCTGGTCGTCGACTTCACGCGCGTCGTTGCTGGTCCGGCCTGCACACAGACGCTGGCTGATTTCGGGGCACGCGTCATCAAGATCGAGAACCCGGACGGCGGTGATGATACGCGCGCATATGAGCACGCCGAAATCGGCGGCGAGACCGCTGCTTATCTTAGTCTCAACCGCAACAAGCGAGGCATCGCGCTCGACCTCGCCGTGCCCGAGGCCCGCGAGATCGCACTGGATCTGATCCGTAAGGCCGACGTGGTTGTCGAGAATTTCTCGAGCGGGGTCATGAAGAAATTCGGCCTCGACTACAATGTGGTCGCATCGCTCAATCCCCGGCTGGTCTATTGCTCGATCTCCGCCTATGGACGCTCCGGCCCGTTCGCCTCGCGCCCCGGCTTCGATCCCATCACCCAGGCGGAAAGCGGCTTCATGTCGCTCAACGGATTTGCCGACGGTCCCCCGGTTCGCACTGGCCCGCCTATCGTGGACATTGCGACAGGAATGACGGCTTGTAACGCCATTCTTCTCGCCCTGCTGGCGCGGGATCGGCTTGGCCGCGGCCAGCACGTCGAGGTGGCCCTGTTCGACATTGCGATGGCGATGACCGGCTTTTATGGCATGGCCTATCTGATCAACGGTCAAAACCCCGGCCGGTTCGGGAATTCGCCGAGCGGGTCTCCCACCGTCGGCGTGTACGAGGCCTCCGATGGGCCGCTCTATATGGCGTGCGCCAACGACCGGCTCTATCGCCGACTGGTCGTCGAGGTGCTGAACCGGCCTGATCTCATCACCGATCCGAAATTCGCAAGTCGCAAAGCGCGTTCCGAGAACAAGGAGCTTCTGCGGGCAGCCATCGCGGAAGTCTTTGCTAGTGATACCCTGGAGAACTGGATGGCAAAGATGAAGTTGGCCAATATCCCAGTCGGTTATCTCCGTACCGTCGAAGAAGGATTTAACGCGCCCGAGGCCCGCGACCGCCATCGCTTGAGCCGGATTCCGCACCCGACTGCGGACTGGGTCCCCAACATCGAGACGCCGATCAATATGAGTCTGACCGGTGCGATCGATCCGGTGGCGGCGCCTCTGCTGGGCGAGCATACCTCGGACATCTTGCGGAACACACTTGGCTACGACCAGCATCGGATCGCTGAGTTCAGCCAAAAGGGAGTCTTTGGATCGGGCAAGGGCTCGGTTTAAGTCAGAGCGGTCGACCTCGTGGGCAGGCTCCGCGGCTTCTGGGCACTGCTTCACGATATCGGTGTTCGCGATATCGCTTCCTTTCGGGTAGCCGGGTCCAGAGCGATTGGCTTGATTTGGCGATGCTCCCGCCGCATAAATGTGGGAAAGCGAGGGATGCGGAATGGCGCCTGGTCAAGAGCCGAGCGTGGGCGAGTCCGAGGGGCTTGGATCCGGTGAGCGTGCCTATGCGGCAATGATCGCCAGGGCGCGGGCGCTCTTGCCGCGGCTGCGAGAGCGGGCTGCACGAACGGAGGAGCTGCGATGCCTGCCGCCCGAGACCGAACGGGATCTGCACGAGGCCGGCCTGTTCCGGATGCTTCAACCCAAGCGCGTCGGCGGTGCCGAGCTTGACTACGTCGCCCTCATCGACTGCGCCGATCTGCTTGGCCAGGCCGACGCTTCGGTTGCGTGGAATCTCGCCAATCTGGCGAGCCATCACTGGATGCTCGGCATGTTCGAGCAAAGGGCGCAGGATCTGGTCTGGGGCCGTGATCCCAATGCGCTGATCGCTTCCTCGTTTATCTTTCCTGCCGGACGCGCCACGAAGGTCAAGGGTGGATACCAGTTGCATGGAAGCTGGCCGTTCTCGTCCGGCGTCGCGTCTTGCGAATGGAATATGCTTGCGAGCGTGGTTTCCTCAGAGGACGAGGCCGACGGCATCGAGTATCGGATCTTTCTGCTTCCGAAGGACGATTATAAGGTACTCGACACGTGGAACGTCGCAGGACTGCGTGGCACGGGATCTTGCGATGTGGAAGTCCGCGGCGCCTTTGTGGCCGACGATATGACGGTCGCCGTTGGCGCGCTTACCGGCGGCCGGACACCGGGAAGCAAGGTCAATCCCAATCCATTGTACGCCTTGCCTGTATTTTCGTTGTTTCCTTACGTGTTGTCCGGCGTTGCGCTCGGCAATGCGCAAGCCTGCCTGAACGACTATATCGAGGTCGCGCGTCACCGGATCTCCACCTACAACCGGGCCAAGCTGAGCGACTTTCAAAGCACGCAGATCAAGATCGCGGAGGCCTCCGCCAAGATCGACGCGGCGCGCCTGATCATGCGCTCGGTTTGTATCGACGCAATGGAGGATGCAAGACGCGGCCATATTCCCGATATGGCAGCCAAGACCAGGTATCGGCGTGACGGGTCATTTTCGGTGAACCTGTGTACGGATGCGGTCTCGATGTTGTTTGCGGCGAGCGGGGCTCGTGGCCTGTTCACGACGGGGGTGTTGCAGCGGCAGTTCCGCGATGCGCATGCGATCAACTCGCATCTCGCGTTCAACTTCGACGCGGCCGGAACCAACTATGGACGTGTGGCGCTGGGCCTGCCGTCCGAGAATCTTACGCTGTGAGGCCGGCCGATGAATGATCTGCCGAAGCAGTCGGCCGTTCCCGATCCAGCCAACGAACTCGCGAGCGACAGCTCGCCGATCGATCCCCGTGATTTTCGGAATGCGCTCGGTACTTACGGGACCGGGGTAACGATCATCACGGCCACGGCGGATGACGGGAAGCCCTATGGTATCACCTGCAATTCCTTCGCGTCGGTCTCCTTGAACCCTCCTCTGGTCCTCTGGAGCCTTGGGGTCTACTCCTCGAGCCTGCCGGTGTTTCAGAATGCCAGTCACTTCACCGTCCATGTCCTCAGCACGTCCCAGCAGGCACTTGCGAACAAGTTCGCCAAATCCTCCGAGGACAAGTTCGCCGGCGTCGCCTGGGCACCCGGCCTCGGCAACGCGCCGGTGCTGGCCGAAAGCGTCGCCAGTTTTCAATGCCGCTCCGTCAACCGCTACTACGGCGGCGATCACGTGATCTTTCTCGGAGCAGTCGAGGCCTATGCCTACAATGCCAAGGAATCTCTGCTGTTTGCGCGAGGGGCATATGGCCGGTTTCTTGCCGACGATGACCGCAAGAATTCGCCCTAGAGCTTGCTCGTATTCGACGGATCAATGTTCCGCCGATGATAATTTGTAGATCTCCAGCGCGTCAGCATCCGCGCCACGCGCGGCCTTCGCCAGTCTGAAGAGTTGCCCGGCAAGCGATGTCATCGGCACAGGCGTCGATGTCGACTGCGCGACATCGGCAACGGTATCGAGGTCCTTGAGCATTGTTGCGATGTGACCAAGCGGCGGAGCGTGAATGCCCTGGGCCATTCGTGGCACGAAGAGCTGAAGCGGAATGGAATCCGCAAAGCCACCGGCAAGCGCTTCGGGCAAGCGATTGGCGTCAATTCCCGAGTTCACGGCAAGGCGCGTTGCTTCCGCAAGAACGGCCATCGCGCATCCGACGATCACTTGATTGCACAGCTTGGTCGTCTGGCCCGCGCCGGTGGGGCCCATGTGGGTGAACCTGCGCGCCATCGCGAGGACGTAGGGGCGTACCCTTTCGATGTCGGCGGCATCTCCGCCGGCCATGATTGCGAGGGTGCCTTCCTCGGCGCCCTTGGTGCCGCCGGATACGGGTGCATCGATCCAGCCCGCGCCATTGGCCTCCTTCAGCCGCCTCGCAAGGTCGCGCGCTGCGTCAGGATGGATCGAGGAGAAGTCGACGACAAGCTTGCCCGCACCGGGAGCGGCCGCAAGACCTCCAGCTCCAAATATCACTTCTTCCACCGCCGCGGCGTCAGTGACGCACATGAAGATGATGTCCGACCCAGTCATGACGTCGCAGGGCATCGGTCCGCGCATGGCGCCGGCGTCGGTGAGCGGCGCGATTTTGCTCTCTGAGCGGTTCCAGACCGTGACCTGATAGCCAGCCTTGAGCAGGCGATGGGTCATGGGGGTCCCCATCAGCCCGAGGCCGAGGTAGCCGAGCCGCTCGACGCCTTGCGAGTTTGTCTTGCTGGTATCAGCCATAAGTTGCTTCCTCCTGTCGCAGCGCAACTGCCGACCTACCATACATGGGACGTGCAACGGCGAAACCGGGTGGGCTTGCATGGCTTGCTTGATTGTTTGAACCATGAAACATTTGGACCGGTCGGGGTGGGTGGCGCCGGTCGGCGCCGGAGCAACGGAGTGGGCGCGATGCGAACGGTTTCGAGGTTGATGCTGGCAACCGCTGTGGTGGTGGCCGTGATTGCGGGCGCAGGTCCGTCACGGGCGCAGCAGACGATCCGCGTCGGCTGGACCATTCCGGCCGAGGAATCCAAATACTGGATGATGCGCAGGCCGGCTGAATTCCCCAATATCGGTAAGACCTACAACATTGAATGGACCCAATTTCAGGGTACCGCACCGATGACGCAGGCATTGGCCGCGGGCGCTCTGGATTGCGCGACGCAGGCGCCGCTGTCGCTCTCCAATGGTGTGGTTGGCGGCAATCTCAAGGCCTACATCGTGGCGCAACATGTGTTCGAGAAGCCGGGCGGCTTTTCGGTCTATTGGGCCGTGATGGACGACTCGCCGATCAAGACCATTGCCGACCTCAAGGGCAAGACTGTCGGCATTTCCGTGATCGGGGGCGGCACGCAGGGGCCGTTCAATCTGCTCCTGAAGCAGAACGGTGTCGATCCCGCCAAGGATATCAAGCTGGTCGAGGTCGGGTTTGCCGTCTCAGAGGACGCGTTACGCCAGGGCCGCGTTGACGCCGTCAACATGAACCAGCCGTTTGCCGCGCGCGCTGAGGCGAAGGGCGGCACCCGCAAACTGTTCTCGCTGTCGCAGGCCATGCCGAACATCGTGCACATTCTGGAAGCCTGCCGTGCCGATTTCGTCGACAAGAATCCGGAACTGGTCAAGGCCTATGTCCGCGACATCACGTCAGGCATGAAGAAGGCCTTGGCGAACCGCGAAGAGACCTTGAAGGTTGTGTCCGAAGTGCTGAAGGCACCGGTTCCGGTACTGGAAACTTATCTGCTCAAGGACAACGACTTTGGCCGTGATCCCGGGGCGGCGCCGAATTTCCCTGCGATTCAGAAGATGCTCGATATCTATGCAGAGACGGGAATGCTGCCGAAGCTGGATGTTGCTCAGTTCAAGCACCCGACGATCGTCGCTCCGCTGGAATAGGCGGTAGAACGAGCTATCCGAACAGTCAGATCGCAACTGCCCGGTCGTCCGGGCGTTGCATGAAGAAGATGCACGCATGAAGAAGTTGCGATCACGGGTGACGACAGAGGGGCTCGACCGCGCCCCGCACCGCGCTTTCATGCGTGCGATGGGGCTCGACGACGCCGCGATTGCCAGGCCTATGGTTGGCGTCGTCAGCATGAAGGGCGAGCAGACGCCCTGCAACATGACTCACGACTTCCAGGTGGCCGCAGCGAAGACCGGAATTGAGGAGGCGGGCGGCACGCCCCGCGAATTCTCGACCGTGTCGGTCTCCGACGGCATCAGCATGAATCATGAGGGAATGAAGTTTTCCCTCTTTTCGCGCGAGCTGATTGCCGATTCGATCGAAGCCGTCGTCCATGGCCTGGCTTACGACGCGCTGATCGGGTACGGCGGATGCGACAAGACCCTTCCCGGCGTGATGATGGGCATGGTCCGTTGCAACGTGCCGTCCATTTTCATCTATGGCGGCAGCTCGCTGCCCGGGCGCGTGGACGGGCGGACGCTGACTGTGCTCGATTCCTACGAGGCTGTCGGCAGTTTCATGACGGGTGAGATCGACGGCGCCACGCTAGAGCGGATTGAGCGTGCATGTCTTCCGACCATCGGCGCATGTGCTGGCCAGTTCACCGCGAACACCATGGGGATGGTGTCGGAGGCAATGGGCCTGACCATTCCAAACGTTTCGATGGTGCCCGGCGTCTATGCTGAACGCGCGCAGATCTCGCGGCGCGCGGGGCGACTGATCATGGAGATGCTGGAGCGAGGCGGGCCGTTGCCACGCGACATCGTGACGCGAAAATCCCTCGAGAACGGTGCGGCGATCGTTGCTGCGACGGGCGGCTCGACCAACGCTGCGCTGCATCTGCCCGCCATCGCGAACGAGGCCGGCATCGCATTCACGATCGATGACGTCGGTGAGGTCTTTGCCAGGACACCACTGATCGGAAACTTGCGGCCTGGGGGCAAATACACGGCGAAGGACGTCTACGATATCGGCGGCGCTGCGGTCGTGATCCGGGAGTTGATTCAGAGTGGGCATATCGATGGCAGCTGCCTGACCATCACAGGCCGTACACTCGCGGAGGAATACGGCGCTGCCAACGCGCCTGATGGAGAGATCGTCTACACCTCGCGTGCCCCGATCATGCCGGATGGCGGTGTGGCGGTGCTGAAGGGCAATCTCTGTCCAGACGGGGCGGTGATCAAGGTCGCTGGCCTGAAGAGCCAATACTTCGAGGGGATTGCCCGCGTCTTCGAAGACGAGGAGGCCTGTGTCAAGGCGGTTCGTGACCGAAGCTACAGGCCGGGCGAAGTTCTCGTTATTCGCAACGAAGGACCCGTCGGCGGCCCCGGCATGCGCGAGATGCTCGGCGTCACCGCGTTGATCTATGGCCAGGGTATGGGCGAGAAGGTGGCCCTGATCACGGACGGCCGGTTCTCGGGCGCCACCCGCGGCATGTGCATCGGCTATGTCTCCCCCGAAGCGTTCGTTGGCGGTCCGCTGGCGCTCGTTCGCGACGGTGACAGGATCCGCATTGACGCGGCCAGCCGCCGGATGGATGTGCTGCTCGACGAGCAAGAGCTCGCGGCGCGACAGCGCGATTGGAAACCGCGGCCGCCACGTCACCGCGCAGGTGCGCTCGCGAAATATGCGCGTCTCGTCGGGCAGGCGCCGGGCGGAGCCGTGACGCATGAGGGCCCGGCAGAATGGCCCTGGTTCGAACAATGAGCCGCGTGGGTGGCGGAAACAGCAGTCGATCTGGCAAGTTTCTTGCTAAGCTCGTTCAGCTGACGGAGGGCATTCGGCAGACTTGTTGTGCGACATGGCACGCGTGAAGTGAGAACGGGATGAAGGTAGTGCCTTCGAGATCGAGCGAATGGGTGAAACCGGTGGCGTCACAAAAGCCGGCTTCTGCGATCATCGAGATCGACCGCGTCTCGCAGGTTTTTCAGACCTCGGCGCGCAAGGATCATTTGGCGCTCTCGGACATCTCGCTGACGATCGAGGAAGGGGCCTTCGTTTCAATTCTTGGGCCATCCGGCTGCGGCAAGTCGACACTGCTTTACATCGTCGGCGGTTTCGTCAGCCCAACCAGTGGTGCGGCGAGGATCAAGGGGCAGGCGATCACAGGACCCGGTCCGGATCGCGGACCGGTGTTCCAGGAGTTTGCACTGTTTCCCTGGAAGACGGTCCTTGGCAATGTGATGTACGGGCCGCGCCAGCAAGGTGTGCGGGCGAGCGAGGCTGATGCGCTGAGCCGTTCGCTGATCGAGATGGTTGGCCTCAAGGGCTACGAGAATTTCTATCCCAAGGAGCTGTCGGGCGGCATGAAGCAGCGCGTGGCGCTCGCGCGGACGCTTGCCTACCATCCTGAGGTCCTGTTGATGGACGAGCCGTTCGGGGCACTGGACGCCCACACCCGGACGCGCCTGCAGAACGACCTGCTGAATATCTGGGAGCGCGACCGCAAGACGGTATTGTTCGTGACCCATTCGGTCGACGAGGCTGTCTTCCTGTCGGACAAGGTCGTGATGATGTCGAAATCGCCCGGCCGCATCCGGCAAGTGATCGACATCGATCTTCCGCGGCCGCGCCGCCGCAGCGAACTGCTGCTCGATCCGCGCTATCAGAAATACGTCGTCGACATCGAGCGCATGTTCGACGAGAGCGATGAAGCCGGGTCTGCCACGTGATATCGCCAACCGCCCTGACCAGACGTGCCGCTCCGGTGCTGGCCTGCATCGGATTGCTGGCAGTGTGGCAGGTTGCCTCGCTGGTATTGAAGAACGACAGCTTTCCAACGGCGATCGAGGCGATTCGTGCGGTTCCTGACATCCTTGGCGACAAGGAAGCCCTGATCAACATCCTGGCCTCGCTTCGCCGTATGGCGATGGGGTTCGGTGTAGCCGTGCTTTTCTCGATTCCGCTTGGCCTCTTGATGGGGCGCAGCCGGGCCGTCGCAGCCTTCTTCAATCCGCTCCTGATGGTGATCTATCCGGTCCCGAAGGCAGCCTTGATGCCCATCATCATGCTGTGGCTGGGCGTCGGCGACGTCACAAAGACGCTGGTGATCTTCCTCGGCGTCAGCCTGCCCGTGATCTATCACAGCTTCGAGGGTGCGAAAGCGGTGGAAGAGAAGATGTTGTGGTCAGGCGCAGCGATGGGTCTCTCGCCCCTGCAGCGCCTGGTCCGGATCGTGCTGCCTGCCGCGCTGCCGGAGATCCTGACCGGGTGCCGCACGGGATTGGTGCTGGCGCTGATCACGATGATCACCAGTGAGATGATCGCCCGTCAGTCGGGCGCAGGTAACATCCTGTTCAATGCGCTCGACATGGGGCAATACGACACTGTCTTCGCGATGATCATCATCGTGGGAGCAATGGGCATCTGCCTCGATGCGATCTTCGAGCGGATCCGCGCCAGGCTGGTGCGCTGGTCCGAGCCTCAGTTCGACATGCCCCTGAGCTTCTCATGACATCGCGCCTCATCTCGGCAAACCTCCTCCTCGGGCTCGCGCCGATCGCTCTAGTCATAGCGGCGTGGCAGGGCCTCGTCTCGTTCGGCTTTGCGCCGGCGACCTTGCTGCCGCCCCCGGGCTATGTCTTCAGCCGCCTTCTTCAACAGCTCGTGTCGTGGACATTTCAGCAGGAGATCGCGGCGACCCTGGTCCGGCTGTTTGCAGGTTTTGCGATCGCGGTCGTGCTCGGAGTCAGTATCGGCATCGCCGCCGCCGCAAATCCGGCAATCAACGCGGTGGTTCGGCCGATCGTGCGGGTGTTGGCACCGTTGCCCAAGGTCGCGCTCTATCCTGCACTGCTCCTGCTGCTCGGTTTCGGCCACGGATCGAAGATCGCGCTGGTGACGGCGGACGCACTTTTTCCTATTCTCTTGTCGACCTATTATGGCGCATCGACCGTCGAGCAAAAACTGATCTGGTCGGCGATGGCGGCGGGCACATCCCGATACGAAATCCTGTTCAGGGTGATCTTGCCCGCGGCGATGCCGTCGATCCTGACTGGGTGCCGGATCGGCCTTGTCATTTCCTGCATCGTGGTGTTTCTGGCTGAGATGATCACGTCGACGGACGGGCTCGGTCATGCCCTCGTTACGGCGGCGCGGACGTTCCAGGCCGTCGACATGTTCGTGCCATTGATCACGATCTCGCTGCTGGGGTTGATTCTGAACGCCTTGTTGGGCGCCGTGCGATCGTACCTCTTGCGGGGCTTTCCCGAAGCGTGATTTGACTGAACAATAAACTAGGATACCGGGAGAGAAGCATGCTGGCCGATCGCATCGAAGCAAAATGGATCGACGCATTTTGTGAGATCTTTGAGCGATGCGCCGTCAAGGCCGGCGATACCGCGGCAATTCTCTCGGAAACCCAGTCGCGCGCGTTGAATGTTCATCTGGCAGAGCTCGCACTGCTGCGCATGGGCGCGCGGCCGTTCCACGTCGTGATGCCGACGCCGCGCAATCGGAATATCGTTCCGGTCCGCTCGACCGGGGCGAGCGAGGCGATCCAAAAGCTTGGTCCGGTCATCACTGCACTTCAGCAGGCCGGCTTTGTCGTGGATTGCACCATCGAGGGCTTGATGCATGCGGTGGAGACGCCTGAGATCCTCAAAGCAGGCGCGCGAATCCTGGTGATCTCGAACGAGCATCCAGAGGCGCTGGAACGGATGGTGCCGGATCCGGCGCTGGAGAAACGCGTCCGCGCCGCGGCCAAAATGCTGCGCGGAACCAAGCGCATGCAGGTGACGTCGAAGGCCGGCACGGCGCTCGACGTCGACATGGTGGGGGCTTCAACGGTCGGTGTGTGGGGCTGGACCGACAAGCCCGGCACGCTGGCACATTGGCCCGGCGGCATCGTCGTCAGCTTCCCCAAGAGCGGGACGATCAACGGCACGCTGGTGATGGCGCCCGGCGACATCAACCTGACCTTCAAGCGCTACCTGACCTCGCCGGTCAAGATGACGCTGAAGGACGATTATGTCGTCGAACTGGAAGGCGAGGGCACGGATGCCGCGATGATGCGCGCCTATCTTGCCGCCTGGGGCGACCGCGAGGCCTACGCTGTGTCCCATGTCGGCTTCGGCATGAATCCGGGCGCGCGCTACGAAGCGCTATCCATGTACGATCAGCGCGACACCAACGGCACGGAAATCCGTGCCGTGTCCGGCAATTTCCTGTTCTCGACCGGAGCAAACGAATTCGCCGGCCGCTACACGGCAGGTCATTTCGATCTGCCGATGATGGGAACGACCATCGAGCTCGATGGTGTCGCGGTGGTCCGGGACGGGGTGCTCCAGGACGTCTTCGGCTAGTTTCGGTCGAGCACAGGCGGGCGAGCCAGGTTGAAGTGACGGAGCAGGTCCACCATGGCCTGCAGACGCTTGACCCGATAGGCGTCAACGTCCATGCCTGAATAATCGAGAAAGCCGGCGCCCGTGCGCAGACCGATCCGGCCCTCGTGCATGTTCTTCGAAATCACCTCGGGCGCCCGATAACGGTCGCTGCCGAGCGCGCCCTCGAGATAACGGCTGGCGTAGTACAAAATGTCGCCGCCGCCCCAGTCGATGAATTCCAGCAGCCCGAGCACGGCATAGCGGAAGCCGAAGCCGTATCGGATCGCCTTGTCGATGTCCTCGGCGCTCGCGACGCCTTCCTCGACCATGCGCGCGGCCTCGTTCATCGCCAGCGCCTGGATGCGCGGGACGATGAAGCCGGGCGTCGCGGCGCAGACCACCGGGACCTTTCCGATTCCTTCAAGCAGCGCCTTGACCTCCGCTACGACAGCGGGATCGGTGGCTTTACCTGGCGAGACCTCGACCAGCGGAATAAGATAGGCCGGGTTGAGCCAGTGCACGTTGAGAAAGCGACGCGGGTTCACGATCGCACCGGAGAGATCGTCGACCAGGATGGTCGACGTGGTCGATGCAATGATCGTCTCAGGACCGACCCGCCTTGAAGCCGCGCCGAGCACGTCCCGCTTGAGCTCGACGACCTCAGGAACGCCCTCGAAGACCATTCCGGCTTCAGTGAGTGCTGCGTCACCCTGACCGGCCGGCACCACCGACACGCGCGCGATGAGCGGATCAACATCCGCCTCGGTCAGCAGCCCCAGCTTCGCGAGGCTTGCAAAGGTCTTCCTGACTTCGCCGAGTGCGTCGACCTCCAGCTTCGCAAATTCCTCGGTTGAGCGGCCCTTGATGTCGATCATCGTGACAGTATGCCCCGCGTAGGCGAACGCGACTGCGATGCCGCGCCCCATGCGGCCGGCTCCGAGACAGGCGATGTCAGCGCGACCGGTCATTGGTCAAAATCCATTGCGAAGCAGCGTCTGCAATTCGGCCTTGCCGAGGTTGCCAAGACCGAGCGTATCGAGCGTCCGGCCGCCTTGAGCAAAATCCTCGCCGCAGATTGCTCCGCCGATGGCCAGGAAGGCCTTGGCCAGTGGCGTTGCCACGCCCGCCAGGGAGGCGATGGAGACCAGCAGCGACAAGCCCAGCCGCAAATCCTCGCGCATATAGCGGTGCTCGGTCAGCACGATCCGCTCACGCCAGTCGCCGGAATCGGTCAGGCGGTCGTGCGAGCCGCGGCCGTACATCCAGATCTCGCCTTCCCTGGCATAGTGGTGCGCCAGCGGGAAATGGGGGGCGCCGTAGCCCAGTGCCTCGCGCACGGCGATCCGCTCCGCGTCGAGCGCGTCGGTAACCCGGCGGATCGCACCCTGCGTCCCCTCCTTGTGAATGTCCCACTTTTCGAAGTGCTCGATCGGGCCGGCGTTCATCACGATCAGCGGCGGGTGGATGATAGGCCCCGCGTTCATCAGGGCGCCGGACAGTGCATCGCCGCATGGTTCGATCGCGTCGGGGAAGGCGCGTCCGATCACGTCGAGCGCGTGCGGCGCCTGATCCAGCGGAAAGACACCGACGGGCAATCGCTTGGCGCGAATGGTGATTGCGACTTCGAACGGCCCGTGCTTGCGGGTGAGCCAGGGCAATGTGCCGGTCTCGGCAAAGCTCGCTGAGGCCGGGTTGCCGGCCTCCCGCGCGGCCTGTGCGAAAATCATCGAGCCGAATGTCGCTGGCGGCAGGAACACGACCTGTCCGTCCCGCAGGTGCGGTGCGAGCAGCCGGGCAATGTCCGGCTGGGCGAAAGCGGGGGCAGGGCAGACGATCAGCTCGACCTCGTTGACGGCTTCGGCGATGTCGGTCGTCACCAGCCCGAGCTTGACGTCATGACGACCGTTGTGATCCTTCACCACAATGCGCGAACCGGCGGCAACATGTGCTGCGACCTGATCCGCGTCACGGCGCCAGAGCCGGACCACGTGCCCCGACAGCGCGAAATCGCCCGCGGCCGCGAAGGAGCCGTTTCCCCCACCCAGGACTGCAATCTTCAAGATGCTTCTCCTTGCGCGCGCGAGCGCGCATCAAGCTGCTTCAGCAGGAAATGCTGGACCTTGCCCAGTGCCGTACGCGGCAGATCGGTAACGAAGACGATGTCACGGGGGATTTTGTAGCGCGCGAGCTGCGCCTGAACATGAGCTCTCAGCTCGTCCGCTTCGATCCCGCATCCGGATCGTCGGATGACGTACGCAACAGGTACCTCGTCCCAGCGCGGATCCGGACGGCCGATTACAGCGCATTCGCTGACATCGGGATGTTCGAGGAGGACACGCTCGACCTCGGCCGGATAGACATTCTCGCCGCCGGAAATGATCATGTTCTTCTTGCGGTCGCGAACCCAGAAATAGCCGTCGGCGTCGCACAGGCCGATATCGCCGGTGCGATACCAGCCGTCGTGCAACGCCTCGCGTGTCGCATCCGCATTGCCCCAATACTCGAAGAATACGTTGGGACCGCGCACCGCGATCTCACCCGGCGTGCCCGCCGGAACTTCCCTGCCGGCCTGATCGATCACCTTGGCTTCGCAGCACAGGCCTGCAAGCCCGGTCGATCCCGCGCGCGAAAGATCGCCGCCAAGCCGCGTGTAGACGGCGATGGGGCAGGTTTCGGTCGAGCCGTAGACCTGAAGGACTGGCACGCTGCGCGCAACGAAGCGGTCGATCAAATGCGGTGGCACGATGGTCGAGCCGGTGGCGACGGCTTTGAGTGACGAGAGGTCGGCTGAGGCCCATGCGGGATGCTCGCTCACGGCCTGAATGATCGCGGGTACCATGACTGTCAGGGTCGGCCGTTCCCGCTCAATGGTCACGAGCGCAGTGTCCGGCGTGAAACGAGCGAGGATCGTGACCGTCGCGCCGAGTTGAAGCGCGGGCGTGGTCTGGATGTTGAGGCCGCCGACGTGGAAGAACGGCAGCACGGTCAGCACATGATCGTCGGACGTCATGTTGTGCATGTGCTGGCTCATGACGCCGTTCCAGAATAGCGCCTCCTGCCGCAGCACCGCGCCCTTCGGTCGCCCGGTCGTTCCTGACGTGTAGACGATCAGGAGCGGGCAGGAGAGATCAGTGTGCGGGTTGCGGCCGCTGCCTTCGCGGCCAGTCAACAGGCCTTCGAGTGTCGTGCCACCGGGCGGCGCGAAGTCGAGGCCGACAACGGACGTGCCTGGCGCTGTTTGTGCAAGTTCGGCCAGAACTCCGGCAAAGGCCTGTTCGAGCACCAGCACCTTGGCGCTCGCATCGGTAAGAATGAACAGTTGCTCGGCGACCGCCAGCCGCCAATTCAGCGGCACCAGAATCGCGCCGAGCCGCGCGCATGCGTAGAGCAGAACCAGGTAGTCTGGCCGGTTCAGGCTGAGGATGGCCACGCGATCGCCGCGTCCGACGCCGAGCTCCTGCTTCATGGCTGTGGCTGTCTGCTCGATGCGCGCGGCGAACGCCGCATAGCTCAGCCGTTCCCCTTCGAAGGCAATGGCTGTCTTGTCTGGCGCGAACGCCGCGTTGCGGTCGATCAGACTACAGAGGTCCACTGTCAGTCGTCCGCTTCGCCGGCCTCGTACAGTGCCTCGCGTCCGATACGGTCGAGGCAAAGCTCGGCCGTCCAGGGGAGCATCAGCGAGCCGCAACGGCTGTCACGATAGATACGCTCCAGCGGCAGCGACCTCAGCATGGCCTGCCCGCCGCAGGTGCGGATCGCCAGCGCAGCGAGCTCATTGGCGCCTTCCATGACGGAATACTGCGCGGCGTAAGCGCGCAGAACCTGTTCCTTGCTCGGATTGGCGCGCGCTTCCGTAACCGCCTGGAACCAGATTCCCTTGATCTGCTCGAGCTTGATCTGCATCTGCGCGACCGCGATCTGCTTGGTCGGATACATCCGCCGCTTGACCGGCGGCATACCCGGAACCTCGCCACGCAGATAGCGCACCGTGAAGTCATAGGCCGCTTGCGCGAGGCCCATATAGGTCGGGGACAGCGTCAGGAACATGTGCGGCCAGCGCATCGCGGCCTGGAAATAGACGCCACGAGGCATCAGCGCAGAATCGTCCGGCACAAAGACGTCCTTGAACAGCAGCGTCCGCGACACAGTGCCGCGCATGCCGAGCGGATCCCAGTCGCCGACGACCGAGACCCCGTGCGATTTCGCGGGGATTGCGAGATAAAGCGTATTGCGGCGCGAAGCTTTCTCGCCTTCCTCGATCTCGGTGCACAGCACGCCGTAATAGTCGGCGTGGCCGGACAGGGATGCAAAGATCTTCTTGCCGTTGACGATCCAGCCGCCCTCGACGGGCTTTGCCTCTGTACCGAAGGCAACGCCGCCCGCGGCCGCCGCGCCGCCCTCGGAGAAGGGCTGCGAGTAGATCGCGCCGTCCTCGACGATGCGCTTGTAATGGACTGCGCGCCGTCGCTCGTGCTCTGCGCGGGTTTCCGTATCCATGTCGAGATCGTCGGCGAGGGGGCCCGACCATAGCGTCGAGCAGACATGCATGTTCCAGGTCAGCGCCGTCGCGCCGCAATAGCGGCCGATTTCGGCGGCCGCGAGGGCATAGGTCTGATAGTTCGCGCCAAGCCCGCCGTGCTTCTTGGGGACGGCGATGCCAAGCAGGCCGACCCGGTGCAGGTCGCGATAATTCTCCGTCGGAAAGATCGCCTCGCGATCGTAGGTCGCGGCGCGGCCGGCGAACACGCTCTGACCGATCTCCCGTGCACGCGCAATGATGCCGGCCTGTTCTTCGCTGAGACGGAACGCAACGGGGTCGAAGATCGGCGCATCCAGCGCGATCTTGCCGGTTGCGCCGATGGTTTTGCTGACTTGCATGGTCATTGCGCAGTCACCTCAGGCTTTGGTCGCGACGGAATTCAGGAACCGGCCGAGGGCCTCGTCAAAGGCGTCAGGCCGCTCAAGGTTGGCGAGATGGCCGACGCCGGCGAGCTCGGTATATTCAGCGGAGGGGATGTAGGTCGCCGTCTTCGCCATCATCGGCGCCGGCGCATTGTTGTCCTTGGAGCCTGACAGCAGCAGCGTCGGAACGGAGATATCCTTGAGCGTGCTGCGTTGATCGAAACCGATCAGGGCAAGCATCATGGCGCGATAGCTCGCCTCCGGCACGCTTGCCATGCATTCGCGCGCAAGCTCCATTCCGCTCGGATCAGGATTTTCGCCGACGAGCTCTTTCACCAGCGAGGGCGCCAGCGATTTCATCGTCTCGCCGCGGTCGAGCGGCCCGAGCCGTGCCGTGATGAACGATTTCTGCCAGTCGCCATCGGCCTTGCCGAATGCCGGACTGGTCTGCGCCAGGACGACTGCGCGCGCCAGTTTTGGCGATTGCACCAGCCATTTCTGGACAATCATGCCGCCGATGGAATGGCCGACCAGAACAGGGCTGGTCGCACCGAGCTGTTCGATGAAACGTTGGAGCGCATCCGCCAAGGCAGCGATGCTGACGCTGGGAAGCGGTGCGGACCCGCCATAGCCCGGCATATCCCACGCGATTGCACGAAAGCGGCTGCCGAACGTGACAAGCTGCCGTCGCCAGGCGCGCGCTGCGCCGCCGATGCCATGCAGAAAGATCAGAGGTGTCGCATCAGGAGCCCCAGCAGCTTCATAGGCGAAGCGGCCGTCCCTTGTTATCATTGGCGCAGGCTGCGACACGCGGCATCCTTTGGCTTTGGCCCGGCGATGCTAACAGGCCTGTGAGGGATGGGAAGAGATAATTTTATACTTAAAGCAATTTCCGGGCCGGTCTCCGCTGCGGCTCGTCCACGGCACCGCGCGGCGCTTTCGTTGCAATCATTTGAAGTTTAAAATATATCCGACGGAGCGATCAGCAGATCCGGAAGGAGCCAGCGCATGTCCGCATTGCCGCAATCGCCGCACGCGCTGGTCACCGGTGGCGGCCGGGGCATCGGCCGCGCGATCGCGGCCGCTCTCGTCGATGCCGGCACTACCGTGACGGTGCTTGGCCGGAACGGCGCAACTCTTGAAGAGGCGATCAAAGCGGGAGCCGCGCATTTTGCCGCCGTCGCTGACGTCTCGGACGAAGCGTCTCTGAACGCCGCCATCAAGAAAGCGAGTGCGCGGCAGCCGATCGATATCCTGATCGCCAACGCCGGCAGTGCCGAATCCGCACCCTTCGTGAAATCGGACAGCGCTCTTTTTGCGCGCATGATGGACGTCAATTTCATGGGCGTGGTCCATGCCGTCCGAGCGGTCTTGCCGGGCATGAAGGATCGTCCCTACGGGCGCATCGTGGCGGTTGCCTCGACAGCCGGCCTCAAGGGTTATGCCTATGTCAGCGCGTACACTGCGGCCAAGCACGCAGTGGTGGGTCTCGTGCGGTCGCTCGCCCTCGAAATGGCCGGCAGCAATGTCACCGTGAACGCCGTGTGTCCAGGCTTCACCGACACCGATCTGGTCGCCGGCAGCATCGACAACATCATGAAGAAGACGGGCCGGAGCCGAGAGCAGGCGATCGCGGACCTCGCCAGGCACAATCCGCAAGGACGGCTGATCACGCCGCAGGAGGTGGCGGATGCCGTGCTCTGGTTGTGCGGCGAGGGCGCCGGCGCCATCACCGGGCAGGCGATCGCAGTTGCCGGCGGCGAGATCTAGCGCGGCGCGGGTTCAGAACAGGAAGGCCAAGGAGATCACATGAGCAGACCAGCCAATCCCGTGACCATACCGCTCGCGGATTATTCGCCGCAGCACTTCCTGCTGGCCGTGGTCGACGGTGTCGCCACGGTGACGCTCAATCGTCCCGAGCGAAAGAATCCGCTGACCTTCGAGAGCTACCGGGAGCTGACGGATTTCTTCCGCGCCTGTGCGTTTGACGATGCGGTCAAATCCATCGTCGTCACCGGTGCCGGCGGCAATTTCTCGTCCGGCGGCGACGTGTTCGAAATCATCGGCCCGCTCGTCAAGATGGGCACCAAGGGACTGACCGCCTTCACGCGGATGACCGGCGATCTCGTCAAGGCGATGCGAGCCTGCCCGCAGCCGATCGTTGCCGCGGTCGAGGGCATCTGCGCCGGCGCCGGCGCGATCATCGCCATGGCCTCGGACATGCGCCTCGCGGCGAGCGGAGCCAAGGTGGCCTTCCTGTTCAACAAGGTGGGGCTGGCCGGCTGCGACATGGGGGCTTGCGCCATCCTGCCGCGGATCATCGGGCAGTCCCGCGCGTCCGAGCTGCTCTACACCGGCCGGTTCATGACCGCGGAGGAGGGGGAGCGCTGGGGCTTCTTCAGCCGCATCGTCACGCCCGAGCAGGTGCTGCCGCAGGCGCATGTCCTGGCCAAACAGATCGCGGAGGGACCTACCTTTGCCAACACCATGACCAAGCGGATGCTGGCCATGGAATGGGCGATGTCGGTGGAGGAAGCGATCGAGGCGGAGGCCGTTGCCCAGGCATTGTGCATGACCACGGCGGATTTCGAGCGCGCGTTCGAGGCTTTCGCCAACAAAGTCAAGCCGGTCTTCAGGGGCGATTAGGTCGGCTTTTCATGCGGCCACGCCGTCGACGGGGACTTGCGCGAAATTATTTTAGGCTTAAAATAGTTTCGTGGCCGGTTGAATTGGCGAGGCTCCCATGAAAGTCGCGATCATCGGTGGCGGACCTGCGGGTCTTTATGCGGCGATCCTGCTGAAGAAGCAGCGACCTGGCGCCGACATCACCGTGTACGAGCGCAACCGGGCCGATGACACGTTCGGCTTCGGCGTGGTGTTCTCGGATGCGACGCTCGATAATTTCGAGAAGCACGATCTGCCGAGCTACCGCCGCATCACCCAGGAATTCGCCTATTGGGACGATATTGCCGTGCATTTCCGCGGCACGGTGCACCGGGTGGGCGGCAATGGCTTTTGCGGCTGCTCGCGGCAGAAGCTGCTTCTGATTCTGCAGGAGCGGGCCCGCGAACTCGGCGTCAGCCTGCATTTCGAAGTGGATATCGACGACGAGTCCCGTTTCGCCGACGCCGATCTCATCCTGGTCGCCGATGGCGTCAACAGCCGATTTCGCGAGAAATATGCTGAACACTTCCAGCCGGAAGTCGATCTCCGTGCCAACAAGTTCGCCTGGATGGGATCGACCAAGCCGCTTGATGCCTTCACCTTCATCTTCCAGGAAACCGAGTGGGGGCCGTTCATCGCCCACGCCTATCAGTATGAGGCCGGGCACTCGACCTGGATTTTCGAGACCGATCCGCAGACCTTCGAGCGGGCAGGATTGACCGGACTGAACGAGACGCAGTCCGCCGCGCGGATGGCCGAGATCTTCGGCTGGTTCCTCGATGGCCACAAGCTGCTGACCAACCGCTCGATGTGGCGCAATTTCCCGATGATCCGCAGCAAGCGCTGGGTCAAGGACAACATGGTGCTGCTTGGCGACGCCAAGGCGAGCGCGCATTTCTCGATCGGCTCCGGCACCAAGCTTGCGATGGAAGATGCGATCGCGCTGGCTGAGGCCATGGAGAAGGCGCCCAGCATCAAGGCGGCGCTGGACGTCTATGAGCACGGCCGCCGCGAGGAGGTTGAAAAGACCCAGCACGCCGCCGACGTTTCGCTGGTTTGGTTCGAACACGTCGATCGTTTCTGGGATTTCGACCCCGTGCAGTTCGCTTTTGGCGTGATGACGCGCTCGAAGGCGATCACCTACGACAATCTGAAACTTCGCGCGCCCGATTTTGTGGCCGAGGTCGAGCAATCTTTCGCAAGGCAGGTTCGCGACAGCGGTTTTGACGTCGACACAAAAAGGCCGATGGTGCCGCTGTTCCAGCCGTTCCGCCTGCGCGAGATGGCAGTTGCCAACCGCGCGGTGGTGTCGCCGATGTGCATGTATTCGGCGAAGGAGGGCGTGCCGGGTGATTTCCATCTCGTGCACTACGGATCCCGCGCGATCGGCGGCGCCGGCCTCATCTTCACGGAAATGACCTGCGTCAGCCGCGACGCACGGATTACGCCCGGCTGCGCGGGCCTGTGGAACGACGAGCAGGAGACGGCCTGGCGGCGCATCGTCGATTTCGTCCACGGCAATTCGGCTGCAAAGATCTGCCTGCAGCTCGGCCATGCCGGCCGCAAGGGCGCGACCAAGCTGATGTGGGACGGCATGGACCGGCCGCTGGACGAGGGCGGCTGGGACGTGGTCTCGGCATCGCCGCTGCCCTATTTCCCTGACAGTCAGGTGCCGCGCGAGCTCGATCGTGCCGGCATGAACGCGGTGAGAGACGCTTTCGTCGCGGCGGCCGAGCGCGGCGCGCGCTGCGGTTTCGATATGCTCGAGCTGCACTGCGCCCACGGCTATCTGCTCGCAAGCTTCATTTCGCCGCTGACGAACACCAGGACGGACGCGTATGGCGGCTCTCTAGAGAATCGTCTGCGTTTCCCGCTCGAGATCTTCGAGGCTTTGCGCGCGGTCTGGCCGTCGCACAAGCCGATGTCGGTACGTATCTCGGCCACCGATTGGGCGGACGGCGGCATCACCGGGGACGATGCGGTTGCAGTCGCGCGTGCCTTCGCCGAGGCGGGCGTCGATCTTGTCGACGTCTCGACCGGGCAGACCGTGCGCGATTCGCAGCCGGTCTATGGCCGCATGTTCCAGACGCCGTTCTCCGACCAGGTCCGCAACGAGGCGCGCGTCGCCACCATGTGCGTCGGCAACATCACGACCGCGGATCAGGCCAACACCATCCTGGCGGCCGGGCGGGCCGATCTCGTCGCGCTCGGGCGGCCGCATCTGGTCGATCCCTCCTTCACCATGAGGGCGGCGGCCTGGTACGGCGCGGACGAGGCGTTTTGCCCGCCGCAATACCTTCCCGGAAAGGATCAGATTTTCCGCAACAGCGTGCGCGACCGGCAGGATCTCGAGGAGCTGAGAATTAAGGCTAAGCCCAAGACCCGGGCCGAGCTCAAGGCGGAGGCGACAAAGCCGCTTGCGGCGGAGTGACCGCCCGTGCGACGTTAACCCCATTGCCTGGCGTATTTCGAGTGGAGTAAGGGCGATGAAGGCGATTATCGTCGGTGGCGGTATCGGAGGTCTCACCACGGCTTTGATGCTGCGCTCGCGCGGCATCGGATGCGAGATTTTCGAACAGGCCGAGACCATCCGCGAGCTCGGTGTCGGCATCAACACGCTGCCTCATGCGATGCGTGAGCTCGCGGGTCTCGGCCTGCTCCAGAAGCTCGACGACGTCGCGATCCGCACCGACCAGCTCTACTATCTCAATCGCCATGGCCAGGAGGTCTGGCGTGAAGCCCGCGGCATCGACGCCGGCCACGACGTGCCGCAATTCTCGATCCACCGTGGCCGCCTTCAGGGTGTCATCCATCGTGCCGTCGAGGAGCGGCTCGGCGAGGACCTCATCCACACCGGTTGCCGGCTCGGCGCTTTCACGCAGGACGAGGGCGGCGTCACCGCCTATTTCTTCGATCGCACCGGCGCGCACATCCATACCGCGCGGGGCGATATCCTGATCGGCGCCGACGGCATCCATTCGCGGGTCCGCGACACGTTGTTCCCGAACGAGGGGCCGCCGTGCTGGAATGGCCTGATGCTGTGGCGTGGTGCGCGCGATTGGCCGTTGTTCCTGACCGGCAAATCGATGATCGTGGCCGGCGGCCTCAATGCCAAGGTGGTGATCTATCCGATCGCGGAGGGTTCGAGCCCCGCGAGCCGGCTGACCAATTGGGCGGTGCTGGTCAAGGTCGGCGAGGGCAATGCCCCGCCGCCGCGCAAGGAGGACTGGTCGCGCCCGGGTCGCCGCGAGGAGCTGATGCCGCACGTGGCGCGCTTCTCCGTGCCCTATATCGACGTGAAGAGCCTGATCTCGGCAACGCCGGAATTCTACGAATATCCGACCTGCGACCGCGATCCCTTGCCCTATTGGTCATCCGGGCGCGTCACGCTGCTCGGCGACGCCGCGCATCCCATGTATCCGGTCGGCTCCAACGGCGCATCGCAGGCGATCCTCGACGCACGCTGCCTTGCGGACGCGCTGGTGCGCGCCGAACATCCGCGCCAGGCGTTGCTCGAGTACGAGAAGAAGCGTCTGCCGATGACCGCGGACATCGTCCGCTCCAACAGGCGCGGCGGTCCTGAAGGCGTCATCGATGCCGTCGAGCAGCTTGCGCCCGACGGCTTCGACAATGTCGACAACGTCCTCAGCTATTCCCAGCGCGAAGCGATCGTGCGGGGCTATGCTACCAAGGCTGGCTTCGCCGCTGTCCCGGGACTTGCGGCGGTGCGCGCCTAGGGCTTGGCGTTAGCCGGCGCCGGGGGGCGGCGGCAGGAAGTGGATGTTGAACTCGGCGGCCATCGCCACCACGTCCTCGGGCTTCTGCTCCTTCATGTTGTGCAGGCCCCAGAACAGGTCGAACAGCTTCTTGGTCGGCGACACCCAGAACAGCACTTTGGCGGTCTGCTCCGACTTGTTGAAGATGCCGTGTGGTACACCCATGCCGAGCCGGATCAGGTCGCCTGCAGTTGCCTGCGATTCCGAATTCCCGAGCACGAAATCGAGCTTGCCCTCCAGCATGTAGAGATATTCGTCCTGGTCGGGATGGATGTGCGGCGGCACGAACGTGCCGGGCGGCAAAGTCGCGTGCCACGAGAAGCTGTGCTCGGTTTTGCTTTTCGGCACATAGGTCTGGCCGAGAATGTTCCAGGAAATACCCTGGATCCCCTCGTTAGCCCGCGTGATGCCGGTGATTTCGCTGCTCATTGAAGTCCTCCCTTGACGCGACGCTCGGCTTAGTTCGCCGCCTTGCAATCCTTGGCATAGCGATCGCCGTAATTCTCAAAGACCTTCTGGACAATCTCCGTCTGGAACTTGCCGTCCGGACGCTTGGCGACCTTGGTCAGGTAGAAGTCCTGGATCGGATAGCCGTTGGTGTTGAACTTGAAGGCGCCGCGCAGCGAGGTGAAGTCCGCCTTCTTCAGTGCGGCTCCGACGGCATCCTTGTTCGAAAGGTCGCCTTTCACGCCCTTGATGGCGCTGTCGATCAGCATCGCAGCGTCATAGGCCTGGAAGGCATAGGTGCCGGGTACGCCATTGTAGGCGGCCTCATAGGCCGCGACGAATTTCTTGTTCTGGGGATTGTCGAGATTGGGCGCCCAGTTGGCGCCGCCGAACATGCCGACCGCGGCGTCCTGCTGTGCCGGCAGTGTCGACTCGTCGACCGTGAATGCCGAGAGCACCGGAATGGTGTCGGCAAGGCCCGCCTGGCGGTACTGCTTGACCAGATTGACGCCGAGGCCGCCCGGCATGAACGTGAACAGCGCATCGGGCTTTTGCGAGGAGATCTTGGACAGCTCCGGTTGGAAGTCCAGCGTGTTCAGCGGCATGTAGGATTCTTCGACGATCTCGCCCTTGTAGTCGAGCTTGAAGCCCGCGACCGAATCCTTGCCGGCCTGATAGTTCGGCACCATCAGGTACATGCGCTTGTAGCCGCGATCCTGTGCGACCTTGCCGAGGATCTCGTGGACTTGGTCGTTCTGGTACGACGTCACATAGAAGAACGGATTGCAGTCCTTGCCGGCAAAGGTCGACGGCCCGGCATTGGGGCTAATCAGGAACACTTTCGATTCCGTCACGGGCCGGTGGATCGCCTGGAGGATATTGGAGAAGATCGGGCCGACCACGAAGTCGACCTTCTCACGCTCCAGAAGGCCCTTGACCTTGGTCACTGCCGCGTCCGGCTTGAGCTCGTCGTCGACCACCACGACCTCGACATCGCGGCCGCCCATCTTGCTGCCGAGGTCTTTCACCGCAAGTGCGAAGCCGTCGCGAACCTGCTGGCCGAGCGCTGCGGCCGGCCCCGACAGGGTCACGATCACCCCGAGCTTGATCTTCTCCTGGCCGAGGGCGGGGCTCATAGCGGCGGTGCCGAGCAGCAAGGTCGCTGCGGCCAAGGTCGACTGCATTTTCATGATCTGTCCCTCGTGACATCAGGGCTTGCGCTGCAAGCCGCGTACTCCAATCGAAGCTTATGCCGATGATGGCGCTCGCGGCAAGCAAGCTCAAGACGTCGCCATCCCGCGGCACGGTGAGCATGCAAGCGGCGCGCCAATTATTTGAAGCCTAAAGAAATCGGCATGCGGTCGATTGCTGCAGCTTTGGACTTGCGGCCGGCTCCGATTTATTTGAAGCTCAAAACGTTGGGGAGTCCGCGCCGGCGCCAATGCCTGCCGTCAGTGACTGCATCAGATGCTTGATTCCGAGACCAAGGCCGTCGAGACGCCGGAGGACCATGCCGAAGAGCTCCGGCTGTGGTTGCGGCTCCTCACCTGCACGACGCTGATCGAGGGTGAGGTTCGCGGCCGGCTGCGCCAGCGGTTCGACGTCACGCTGCCCCGTTTCGATCTGATGGCGCAGCTCGACAAGGCGCCGGATGGCATGACGCTGTCCGATGTCTCCAAGCGCATGATGGTCTCCAATGGCAACGTCACCGGTCTCGTCGAACGCTTGGTGGAATCGGGCCATCTCGACCGCCGCACTTCGGAGACCGACCGCCGCGTCCAGGTGATCCGCCTTACCAAGCTTGGGCGTGCCGAGTTCCGCAGGATGGCTGCCGAGCACGAGACCTGGATCGCCGACCTCTTCGCCGACCTGACGCCGAAGGACGTGCGCGAGCTGATGCGCCTCCTCGCGAAGACCAAGGCGTCCGCACAAAAGTCGGCCGCGCGCAGGCGGCCCTAGGCCCGCCCCACGCCGGCCGCCAATTCCCTTTTGCCGCAGGAAAAAGCACGGGATGCCCAAAATCCCCTATTGCGCCAAATTGTTTTAAGCCTAAAATGTTTTCCAGATAGTGCTGCCGGGTGCTTTCCATGCTGAAAGGAGCGTGCGATGGCCAACGCCGCCAAGGTGCAACTGACGGGCTCGCATGACGGCAACGCCGCGACGGCCCATGTCGACCCATTCGCGCGGCAGCATCTGCCTCCGCGCGAGCTCTGGCCTGAATTCATCTTTACGCGGCCGGAGCTGCACTATCCCCCTCGATTGAACTGCGTCAGCTATTTCCTCGACCGCTGGGTCGAGCAGGGCCACGGCGATGCGCCTTGCGTCATCAGTCCCGCCGTGAGCTTCACCTATCGCGAGCTGCAGACGCTGGTGAATCGCATCGCCAATGTGCTGGTCGGCAAGTTGGGCCTGGTGACTGGCGGGCGCGTGCTGCTGCGCTCCGCCAACAATCCGATGATGGTTGCGACCTATCTGGCGGTGATCAAGGCCGGTGGCATCTGCGTGGCGACGATGCCGCTGCTGCGCGCAAAGGAGCTGTCCTACCCGATCCAGAAGGCGGAGATATCGCTGGCGCTCTGCGACGGAAAGCTCGCCGACGAGATGGAGAAGGCGAAGCAGGCCGCGCCCGGCCTCAAGCACGTCGTTTATTGGGGGAGCGGCGCGCCGGATTCGCTCGAGGCGCTGGTCGCGGATGCCAGCCCCGAGTTCACGGCCGTCGATACCGCCTCGGACGATATCTGCCTCATCGCATTCACGTCGGGCACGACGGGTGATCCCAAGGGTACGATGCATTTCCATCGGGATATGCTGGCGGTCTGCGACGGCTATGCGCGCAACATCCTGCGGGCCGGGCAGAACGATCGCTTCATCGGCTCTGCGCCGCTCGCCTTCACCTTCGGCTTCGGCGGCGTGCTGTTTCCCATGCATATCGGCGCTTCGTTCGTGGTGCTGGAGAAGACGACGCCGGACGACATCCTGGGCGCCATCGAGCAGTACAAGACCACGGTCTGCTTCACTGCGCCGACCGCGTATCGGGCGATGATCGGCAAGCTCGTCGGCCGCGACATCTCCTCGCTACGGAAGTGCGTCTCCGCTGGTGAGACATTGCCAAAGCCGACATTCGATGCCTGGCTCAAGGCCACCGGAATCAAACTGATGGACGGCATCGGCTCGACGGAGCTGCTGCACATCTTCATCAGCGCAACCGAGGACGAGATCCGCCCGGGCGCCACGGGCAAGCCGGTGCCGGGCTATGAAGCGAAGATCGTCGACGAGGCAGGCAACGACGTGCCGCCCGGGACCATGGGGCTACTCGCCGTACGCGGGCCGACCGGCTGCCGCTATCTCTCCGACGAGCGTCAGCGCAAATATGTGCAGAACGGCTGGAACATCACCGGCGACACCTATCTGATGGATAGCGACGGCTATTTCTGGTACCAGTCGCGCTCCGACGACATGATCGTTTCGGCGGGCTATAATATCGCCGGTACGGATGTGGAGGCAGCGCTGCTGACGCATCCCGCTGTCGTCGAGTGCGGCGTGGTCGGAGCGCCTGATGAGGCGCGAGGCATGATCGTGAAGGCCTATGTCATCGCCGCACCCGGCGTGACGCCGGACGCTCAGCTCGTCGCCGCGTTGCAGGAACATGTCAAACGCGAGATCGCGCCTTACAAATATCCGCGCGCAATCGAGTTCGTAATGCAACTTCCGAAGACCGAGACCGGCAAGTTGAAGCGCTTTGCCCTGCGGCAACTGGCGCAGGCCGCAGCGACGTCTTCGGGCGTCGCGGCAGAATGAGAGAAGGATAGAGAATTGTCCGTGACGACGCCGAAAGGTCCGCAGCTCACGGTGCTGCCGACCGCAGCCGAAGACGACACAAGCCGGGGCGCGCAAGTGCTGCAGCCCTCCGGCTGGCCGATGCCGAAGGGCTATGCCAATGGCATGGCCGCCGAAGGACGAATCGTCGTCACCGGCGGCGTTATCGGCTGGGATGCCAAGGAGCGTCTCGCGGCCGGCTTCGTCGCGCAGGTCGCCCAGACCCTGAGCAATATCGCCGCGATCCTGGCCGAGGCCGGCGCCGGGCCCGAGCACCTAGTGCGCCTGACCTGGTACGTCGTGGACATGGAGGAGTACCTCACCAACCTGAAGGAGCTCGGCAAGATCTACCGTGCCATCTTCGGCGCACATTATCCGGCAATGGCACTGGTTCAGGTGGTCCGTCTCGTAGAGAAAGCAGCGCGCGTCGAGATCGAGGCAACTGCCGTGATCCCGCGCTGAAGACGTTCGGCTTGCCTGTTCAGCTCGCCTTGGCGAGCTCATCGTCCTCGGGTGAGTTCAGATAAACGCCGGACATCGTGTCGACCCAGCACAGATGGTCGTGCACCTTCTTCACGCCCTCGACATTCTCTGCCGCGACAACGGCGGCTTGCCGCGCGCGTTCTTCGGTGATGACGCCGCTGAGGTGAACGATGCCGTCGCGAACGATGACATTGAGTCCGAACGGGCACCAGTCGTTCTTCTCCATGGTGTCGATGATGCGGCTGCGAATGTGATCGTCGTCGGCCGTCGGATCCGGTACGTCGCGGGCAAGCCCGGCAACCGCCTGCAGCAGATTGGCGCGGGATACGATGCCGACCACCAGGTCGCCGCGCACCACCGGTAGGCGTTTCACGTTGTTTCGCTCCATGAGATCGACGATCTCCGCGAGTGCGGTATCCTCGGTGATGGTCACGGGCGAGGCGGTCATCACCTCCGAGACCTTGCGGCCGTGCTCCTGGACAAAGTCGCTGGCCGATGTGCCGGGACCCAGGATGAAGCGCAGCCAGCGGCCGCGCTTGCGTCCGGTGCCGATTTCACTGCGGCGGATGAAATCTCCCTCCGAGACGACGCCGACCAGCTTGCCGGTGTCATCGACGACAGTGAGGCCGCTGACGTGCCGCTTCAGCATGATGTTCGCGGCCTCGACGATGCTGGTGTCCGGGGTGACCGAGATGACCGACCGGGTCATGATCTGGTGGGCGCGCATGCAAAGCTCCGCTGCTTGTCGAATTTCGATGTGCAAAGCCTAGCCCGACTGTCCCGCGGCGGTTTGACTCAGGTCAAACGCACCTAGCTGTTTTGTCCCGGTCGAGCAGTTGCGGGCCGGGCTTTGATGCAGCTCAACGCCCGGCGGAAGCGTCGCCATATCCTGCGCGGAACAGAAAGCCCGCAGGGACATTCAGCCATGAGCGTCGTGAAGATATTTCCACGGGCCGAAGAGCCTCCGCAGGTTCTCTCCGCCGATCCGGCGGCCGAGGTCCCTGCGTCGACCGCTGGTAGAAGCGTGGGGACGCAGGCCGCGGCCGGCTCTCCGCCTGCATCGGAGCCATACGTCCTGGATCGCGCGTTTCATGCCATGCTGGCGCGTTTTACGGGCGGGATTTCGCCTGTGGCCTTGTCGCTCGCCTGGCTCGATTGGAGCGCGCATCTCGCGGCGGCCCCGCAGCGGCAGATGGAGATTTCCCGCAATGTTGTTCGCGATGCCGGCCGGTTCCTCGAGGCTGCCGCCCACGCGATGACGCGAAAGCCGTGGTCCGTCATCGAGCCGCAGGAACGAGATCGCCGCTTCACCGACCGGCAATGGGAAGCGGCCCCGTTCAATCTGCTCGCCCAGGCGTTTCTGCTCACCGAGCGCTGGTGGCACGATGCCGCAACTGGTGTCCGCGGCGTATCCCACGCGAATGAAGCGATCGTCGAATTCTCGATGCGCCAGATGCTCGACATGCTGGCGCCCTCCAATTTCGCGGCGACCAACCCGCAGGTTCTGGAAAAAGCGTTCCAGAGCGGTGGGGAGAATTTCGTGTTCGGTTGGCAGAACTGGTGCAGCGATCTGATGCGTCTGCTTTCGCTGTCGAAGCCGGCAGGCGAAGATCAGTTTGTCGTCGGCAAGACGTTGGCGGCCACGCCCGGCAAGGTGGTCTACCGCAACGATCTGATCGAGCTGATCCAGTATCATCCGACGACCGCGCAGGTGCGCCCCGAGCCGATCCTGATCGTGCCGGCCTGGATCATGAAGTACTACATCCTCGATCTGTCGCCGCAGAACTCACTCGTCGAGTATCTGACCGGTCAGGGCTTCACCGTGTTCGCGATCTCCTGGCGCAATCCGAACGCGGAGGACCGCGATCTCGCCTTCGACGACTATCGCAAGCTGGGTGTCATGGCCGCGCTGGACATGATCGGCCGGATCGTGCCGGGCGAGAGGATTCATGCGCTCGGCTATTGCCTGGGTGGCACGTTGCTGTCGATCGCGGCCGCCGCCATGGCGCGCGACGGAGACAATCGTCTCGGCACCATCACGCTCCTTGCCGCCCAGACCGACTTCACCGAAGCCGGCGAATTGACGCTCTTCATCAACGAGAGCCAGGTCGCCTTCCTCGAAGACATGATGTGGCAGCGCGGCTATCTCGATACCGCACAGATGGCCGGCGCGTTCGCGCTGCTGCGCTCCAACGACCTGATCTGGTCGCGGCTGTCACGCGACTATTTGATGGGAGAAGCGGCGGCGCCGAACGACCTGATGGCCTGGAATGCCGACGCCACGCGGCTGCCTTACCGGATGCATTCGGAATATCTGCGAAAGCTGTTCCTCGACAACGATCTGGCCGCGGGCCGCTACCGCGTCGAGGGCAGGGGTGTGTCGCTCTCCGACATCCACACACCGATGTTCGTGGTCGGCACGCTCGCCGATCATGTCGCGCCGTGGCGATCCGTCCACAAGATCCACTATCAGGTCGATGCCGACGTGACGTTCCTGTTGACCAGCGGCGGTCATAACGCCGGCATCGTCGCGCCCCCCGCCGAATCCTGGCACAGCTACCAGATCAAGACCAAGGCTGCGGATGCGCCTTATGTCGGCCCGGAAGAGTGGCTGAAGCTGGCGCCGCAGGTCGAGGGATCGTGGTGGCCGGAATGGGTGCAATGGCTGGCGGCGCGCTCCGGGGCGCCCTGCGATCCGCCGTCGATGGGAGCTGGAGGCATTGACGGCCTGCCAGACGCGCCTGGCGACTACGTTCACACCTAATCTTCGAGCTGCGCGTTCGGTGCAAGGTCTGACGAGCGGAACGGTTTGGCCTTGTCCAGTTTCCGGTAGGCCTTCGAGGCGGCTCGCAGCAGCTTCTTTTCCCGTTTGTGGTCGAGGAAGCGAATGCCTGCCTCGGGAACGGCTTCGTTCAATGACGCCGCCAGCGTTTGCCCACGCGCATCGTCGTTCAGCTGTCCGAGGGATTTCTGCGCCTTCTTCAATTGCTTGAGGATCGATTTCTGCTTCGTCAGGGATTCGTCGGCGAACAGGTCCGCGAGCGATCCGACCGAATAGGTCATCCGCTTATTGAGAAGCCGCAGCTTGTGACGTTTCTCGACATCGAGCTTGTGCAGCTTCCGCGCCTTTCTGAGCAGCGTCTCTTCCCACTCGGTCAGTCGCGCCGTCGCGTGATCGGCCAGCGGGCAGCGCCGCAGCCTGACCGCCTCCTTGCTGCGGCGGGTCGACCAGGGACCGCTCTCGATCCAGGCCGAGGTTTGCTCGACCAGGCGGCGATAGCGCGCCGATTGCAGCGCGCGCGCCAGCAGGCGGTGGCTCTCGGCGCGCTTTTCGTCCCAGTGCTGGAGCTCGGCGATTACGTCAAGTTCGCCGCCGCTTTCGGCGATGACCCGCTCGATCGCGACGTCGAGGTCCCTGACCATGCCGAGCTGGCTGTTCAGCCATTTCAGCTCGGCCCAGACGTTTGGCCGCTGTCCGTCGTCGACCATCGGCGAGAAGAATCGAATCGCGGTGCGCAGATGCATCAGTGCAATCCGGATCTGATGCAGCGCCTCCGGGTCACCGCCGCAGGTACCGTCATGCTGGGCGAGAACGGCATCGAAATGGCGGCGCGCGATGATCCGGAATGCGGTATCGCAGGCCATGCCGGGGCTGAGGCGGCCTGGCAGGACATTGCGCCGTGCCGCCGGATTAGCGCCCGCGGTTGCCGTCGAACTCGTGGTAGGTCGCGACATCCTTGCCCGCGTCAATCAGATTGCCTTGCTTGCCTTGCGATCGCGTCCCGGCAGTTCTGGAGCGTTTGCTCCTGTGTGCCGGATGCGTCGATGGTCGCCCACCCGATGTGACCGATATTATAGTGCTCTTGCTGCGCAGCAACCTCCTGCGTGGCGTCGGAGGCGTCGCCATGGCGGCCGCCAATGCGGGCCTGCCGGGTCGCAAGGTCGGCGACGAGGAATAATCCGCTCAACGGGATGTTGCATTCGCTGGCCAGGACGGCCAGCTCGTCCCGTTCGGATTCCCGCGCAAAAACGGCGTCGACGATGACGGAATGGCCTTGTACCAGCGCCTGCCGCGCCCGCTGCATCAGCATCTCGTAGACGCGCGCCGTGACGTCGGGCCGGTACGTGGACGGTGGCAGACGGTCGGTGTGTCCCACCTGAAACAGCTGCTTGCGAATGACGTCGCTACGCAGCACGACGGCTCCCGGCAGCGGTGCGACGTGAGGCGCCAGTGCGCGGGCGAGGACGGACTTGCCGGTGCCGGATAGCCCGCCTACCGCAATCAGGCGCGGGGCGGGAGGCTCGATCAGAACGCGGGCGAGGTCGAAATAGCGACGTGCCTCGCCGAGAATTCCGCTCCGGTCGGCATCGGGGCGTGCCAGCCGTGCCAGTGCGACCTGCGCACGGATCGCCGCGCGAATGGACAGGAACAGGGGCAGTGCGGCCAGCGCATCCAGAGTTTCGACCGGCGATGCGGTCAGATATTGGTTCAGGACGATGTTGGCTGCCGCGGCCTGATCATGGCACAACAGGTCCATCAGGGTGAATGCGAGATCGTAGAGCACGTCGACGGTCGCCAGCTGCGCATCGAACTCGATGGCATCGAACAAGACGGGCTGTTCGCCGATCAGGACGATGTTCGCAAGATGCAGGTCGCCGTGGCAGCGGCGCACGAAGCCCTGACGGCCGCGCGCTTCAAGCAGCGGCTGCACACGCCGGAACATCGCGTGCGAGGCCTTGCCGAGCCGCTCGATCGCCTCCGCTTCGAGGTGATGGCCCTGCCGCAAGCCATTGCTGTTTGCCTCGATGAGCCCGGGGATGGAAGCGACCCATGCCTTGCCGTCGGCTTGCTTCGCCGCCGCATGCGACGCGGCGATGGCGTCAGCGGTTGCGGACGCAAGGCTCGCGTCCAGCGGCCCGGCCTTCGCCAGATGGTCCAGTGTCCGGCTTTCGTCGAAGCGGGACATGTCGACCGCATACTCGACCGGCCGCCCGCGGCCGTCGACCTGCAGCGATCCGTCCGTCTCCTCGGTGATCGCCACGACACGATCATAGATCTGAGGCGCCAGAGGCCGGTTGATCCTGATCTCTTCCTCGCAGGCCGCCTTGCGTTTCTCGAGCGTCGAATAGTCGAGGAAGGGAAACCGCACGGCTCGCTTGACCTTCAGCGCGCGCGGCCCGTCGAGGAAGACCGATGCCGCGTGAGTATCGATCCGCGTCACGCCGGGACGGCTGCCGAGTGCGGTGAGGATCCGTTGCTGGGCAGCCGTTTCGTACGTCATCGAAGCTGTTATCCCGGGATACGGTCAGGGCCGGAGCGCGGCTGCGCCGCTCCAAGCGAACTATCCATAGAATGGCAGCGCGCGGCCAGTCCTTGACTTCCGTCAAGGCCCGATCAGACCTGCCGGAGTTCCCCATGAGCTTGACGAGGATCAAGCGTCCTGACGAAAGCCGGACTAGTTTGGCGATCGAGGAGAATCCCGATGCCCATCAAGGACGTTTTTCTGCCGCTCATCGGCCAGCCGGCCGGACCGACTCTCGCCGCGATCGAGAAATGCGTGTCCGTCGCCGCCGCCCTCGGTGCCAGGATCAACGCGCTTGCGCTCGAGGAAGAGGTGTTCGCGCGGCCGAAAGTGCTGCTTCCCGAAGATCCCGGAGCCGCCGGGGCGGACGGACCTGCCGGGGCGGCTGATCTGCAGAGTCTTCTGAATGCCTTCACCGATGCGGCGTCCCGCGCCGGCATTCGCGCCGAGAGCCGGTCGGGCAAGGTGCCGCCGGACCAGATCGCGTCGATCCTTGCCGAACATGCGCGTTTCAGCGATCTCACGCTGGTCCCCGTGAAGCCGCATGACAGCCGCACGGAGCACATCATCGAGACGCTCCTGTTCGAATCCGGGCGACCGCTGCTGCTGTGTCCGGAGCAGCGCGTAGAGGCGCTGCGACCGGAATTCGAGAATGTCATGATCGCCTGGGATCACTCCGCGCGCGCCGCACGGGCGATTGGCGACGCGCTGCCGGTCCTGCAGGCCGCGGCCTCGGTCCGTGTGGTGACCGTGACGGACGACAGGACTGACGCCCTCGTGCAGTCCGGGGCCTCCCTCGTCGACCATCTGAGGGAACACGGCGTCTACGCCTCGTTCGAAACGGTAGGTGGGGGCGGTAGCTCGATCGGCAAGGTGCTTGGAGGCTGGGCGAATTCCAATGCGATGGATGCGATCGTGATGGGGGCCTACCATCATTCGCGCCTGAATGAGATCGTTTGGGGCGGTGTGACAAAGACTGTCATTGGCCAGCCGCCGTGCTGGGTTATGATCTCCCACTAGGCTGGCCGCTGCTTTCCAGCCCGATCTTTCGACCATCGGAACCGCCACCGACCGGGCGCATTTGCTGTCATGTCAACCTATCGCCTGAAGAATCTGCTGTCGCCGCATTCGGTTGCGCTCGTCGGAGCGAGCGCCCGTCCGGTCTCCGTCGGACGAGCCGTTCTGGAGAACATTCGCAAGGCCGAATTCGCGGGACGGTTTGGCCTGGTGAATCCGCGCCATGCGGAGATCGCCGGCGTTCCCTCCGTGAAGAGCCTGGACCGGCTGGACTTCGTGCCCGAGCTGGTGGTCATCACCGCGCCGGCGCGCGAGGTTCCCGGTATCATCGACCAGGCCGGGCGGCGCGGCTCGGCGGGCGCGCTCATTGTCTCGGCAGGATTGGGCCATGGACCGGGGTCGCTGCACGAGGCCACGATCGCCGCAGCCCGCAAATACGGCATGCGGCTGATCGGGCCGAACTGTCTCGGCATCATGATGCCCGGCGTGAGCCTCAATGCCAGCTTTGCCGCACATATGCCGGGAGCAGGAAATCTCGCGCTGATTTCGCAATCCGGCGCGATCGCCGCCGGCATGGTGGATTGGGCCGCGCAGCGCGGCGTCGGCTTCTCCGGCATCGTCTCGATCGGCGACCAGATCGATGTCGATATCGCCGACCTGCTCGACTATTTCGCGATGGATCACAAGACCCGCGCGATCCTGCTCTATATCGAGGCCATCAAGGACGCGCGTAAATTCATGTCTGCGGCGCGCGCTGCGTCACGCGTCAAGCCGGTTGTCGTGGTGAAATCCGGCCGCATGGCGCAGGGGGCGAAGGCGGCTGCGACCCATACGGGCGCGCTCGCCGGCGCCGATGCCGTCTATGACGCGGCGTTCCGCCGTGCGGGCGCCTTGCGGGTTTCCGATCTGCGCGAACTGTTCGACTGCGCCGAGACGCTCGGCCGCGTCGAATCGCCATCCGGAAAGCGATTGGCGATCCTCACCAATGGCGGCGGCATCGGGGTGCTTGCCGTCGATCGATTGGTCGAGCTCGGCGGGGTTCCGGCGTCGATCTCGGCGGACGCCCGCAAGAAGCTCAATGAGGTGCTGCCGCCGACCTGGTCCGGTGCAAATCCCGTCGACATCGTGGGCGATGCCGATGCATCGCGCTACGCGGCTGCGCTCGAGGTGCTGCTCGCCGACCCCGACAATGACGCGGTTCTCGTCCTCAATGTGCAGACTGCGATCGCCTCGGCGGCCGATATCGCGGCGACCGTAACGGAGCTCGTCGGCAAATATCGCAAGCAGCACGGGCGGTGGGCAAAGCCCGTATTGGCCGCCTGGGTCGGGGCCGATCAGAACATCGCTCAGGCGCTCTCCGGCGCGGGGATTCCGAACTACCCGACCGAGGACGACGCGGTGCGTGGTTTCATGCATCTGGTCCGGCATCGCGAAGTGGTCGAGGAGCTCAGCCAGGTTCCTCCCGCGATGCCCGACACGTTCGTGCCTGACGCCCGGGCAGCCAGGCAGATCGTCGCCGCGGCCATTGCGGATGGCCGCGAATGGCTCGAGCCTGTCGAGATCAAGCACCTGCTCGAAGCCTATGACATCGCCATGGTGCCGACTTACGCCGCCGATGACGTCGAGCAGGCTGTGGCCTGCGCGGACGAGATATTTGCGCAAGGCGGGACCGTCGTGCTGAAGATCCTGTCGCGCGACATCGTTCACAAATCCGATGTCGGCGGTGTGGTGCTCAATCTGACGACGCCGGAGGCGGTGCGTGCGGCGGCCTCCGACATTCTCGCCCGGGCCAGGAAGCTGCGGCCCGAGGCGCGCATCGGCGGGGTCATCGTCCAGGCGATGGTCGTCAAGGCGAAGGCGCGCGAGCTGATCCTCGGCCTTGCCGACGATCCCACCTTTGGCATCGTTGTCGTCTTCGGCCGGGGCGGCACGGCGGTGGAGATCATCAATGACAAGGCCCTTGCGTTGCCGCCGCTCGATCTGCAGCTAGCCCGCGATCTGATCGACCGCACGCGGGTGTCACGGCTGCTCCGCGCCTATCGGGACGTACCGGCAGTGAAGCCGGACGCCGTCGCGATGGTGCTGGTCAAGCTGGCGCAGATGGCCGCCGATATTCCCGAGATCCGCGAATTCGACATCAATCCCTTGCTGGCCGACGAGACCGGTGTGACCGCGGTGGACGCCCGCGTCGCGGTCGGGCCGCCGCAGCGGAAATTCGCGGGTTCCGGCCCCGCCAATTTCGCGGTCCGGGCCTATCCGTCGCAATGGGAGCGCCGGCTCAAGCTCAAGGACGATTGGCCGATCTTCGTGCGGCCGCTGCGCCCCGAGGATGAGCCGACCATCCACGCGTTCCTGCGTCACGTGACGCCTCACGATCTTCGCCTGCGCTTCTTCGCGCCGATGAAGGAGTTCACCCACGAATTCATCGCGCGCCTGACCCAGCTCGATTATGCCCGCGCGATGGCCTTCATTGCGTTCGACGAGGCGACCGGCGAGATGGTCGGCGTGGTCCGGCTCCATTCGGACTCGATCTACGAGAGCGGCGAATACGCAATCCTGCTGCGGTCCGATCTCAAGGGCAGGGGGCTCGGATGGGCCCTGATGCAACTGATCATCGAATATGCGAAGTCGGAAGGCCTGAAGGCCATCTCGGGCGATGTGCTCCAGGAGAACACCGTGATGCTCGAGATGTGCCGGCAGCTCGGGTTCGAGGTCAAACCGGATCCGACCGAGCCCGACATCTGCGACGTCAGGCTCAAGCTCTGAGCACGCCCCTAGGAGGGCGCTTCCGAATTTGCGGCTGCAGGTGCCCTCGCAGACGTTCTGGCGCTGGTTCGCAACGACTTGACGATGATCGCGATCAGGGGCACCAGCACCGGCACGATCGTGCTGAGCGGATGATGCACTGCGCCTGAGACCTGCGCTTGCAGCGCGCGGGCCTCGAGCTGAAGCGCCTCGATGGATGCGCCGTGAATCTCATTGGCGAGCTCGATGTCGCGGCCGGACGGAGCGCGGCCCGCGACGATGAACAGAACAGCGGCGATGACGAAATTGAGGGCACCCAGAATGGCGGCCGCCGCAATGGCGCTCCAGATCTGGACCAGCGCGAAATAGGCCGACAGCTCCAGCATCAGGAGCCCGAATGCCGCAATCAATGCTGCAAACGCGCGCAGGCCGAGTCCCATCAGGAGATGGCGCATCCTGATCTCTGCGATGATCCTGTCCGTGCGCCACAGCACGCGCAGATGTTTGACGACATTCTCGCTATTCACCTAGTGTCTCCTCAGCATGAAGCCCACGACCACGCCGAGCGCGAAGGCCGAAGCGAGCGACGTAATCGGGCGATCCGCAATGAGGCCCTGAAGCTGTTCCTGCTCCTCGCCGACGGTCTCGCCGAGTTCGGCCAGCGCGGCCTTGATCTGATCGGCCAGGGCCTCGGTGCGCTCCTTCGAGCTCTCGAGCATCTCCTCGCCGGCCGTGCTCAAGAGACGCGTGACGTCCACCTTCAACGTCCGCAGTTCTTCGCTCATCCTGTCGCTGTCGAACATGGATCTGATGCCTCCATTGAATGAAACGAACCTAGGGCCGCTGACGCGCGCGGGCTTGATTTGCGTCAAGCGGGGAGGCGGCCCCGGTGTTGAGACAGGTCAAACCGGCCGCCACATGCTGGCCTAGAAGTGGCGGCTGAATGGGGACCAATCGTCCCGATGAGGTGAAGCGTGAACTCCGAACCGCTGTTGCTGGCAACGCCGTCTGGCGATGCGCTGAAACTGCGCCCTGAAGGGCCCTGGACTGCAGCGAATGTGACAAGGCTCGAAACGCTGTCCCGCTCGGTCGGCGCCGAGGTCGAGCGGTCGAGAATTGTGACCCTGGACATGTCGGGCATCAGCGCGCTGGACACGCTGGGCGCCTGGGTCCTGGAGAAGTTGTCGCGCCGGGCCGCATCGTCGGGCAGATCGGCCGAATTCGTCGGTGTCGCCGACCATTTCAGCGGTCTCCTGGACGAGGTCCGCCAAGTCAACCGCCACACGCCGCCGCCTGCGGCTGCGCCAAATCCGGTGCTGCTCAGGCTCGGTGACCTCGGCAAGACCACGGTCGATGCGCGTGAAGACGTCACGATCTTTCTTCAAATGCTCGGTGCTTTGTTCATGGCCGTCATCGGCGTGCTGCGCCGGCCGCGAACGCTGCGGCTGACGTCGCTGGTCTACCAGCTCTACCGCATCGGCTGGCAGGCCATTCCCATCGTCGTGCTGATCACCTTCCTGATCGGTGCCATCATCGCCCAGCAGGGCTTCTTCCATTTCCGCAGGTTCGGCGCAGAGTCCTATACTGTCGACATGGTCGGCATCCTGGTGCTGCGCGAACTCGGGGTGCTGATCGTCGCCATCATGGTCGCGGGACGTTCGGGAAGCGCCTATACCGCCGAGCTCGGTTCGATGAAGATGCGCGAGGAGATCGATGCTCTCTCGACCATGGGGCTCGATCCCGTTGACGTCCTGATCCTGCCGCGCGTTGCGGCTCTGGTTATCGCGCTGCCGATCCTGGCCTTCATCGGATCGATTGCGGCACTCTATGGCGGCGGCCTGGTCGCGCAGTTCTATGGCGACATGGGACCGGCGATCTACATCGCGCGTCTGCATGAGGCCATTTCCGTCACCCATTTCGAGGTGGGCATCCTGAAAGCGCCGTTCATGGCGCTGGTGATTGGGATCGTTGCCTGCAGCGAGGGCCTGCGCGTCAAGGGCAGCGCCGAGTCGCTCGGGCGGCAGACGACCACGTCGGTGGTGAAGTCGATCTTCCTGGTGATCGTGCTCGACGGCCTGTTCGCGATCTTCTTCGCATCGATCGGAATGTGACGATGGGCGAACAGCAGGAAGAGTTCGCGATAAGGGTCCGCGACCTCGTGGTCGGATTCGGCCGCCAGACCGTGCTCGATCATCTGTCGCTCGATGTGCGACGGGGCGAGATCCTCGGGCTGGTGGGGGCGTCTGGCGGCGGCAAGTCGGTGCTGATGCGGACCATCATCGGCCTCATCCCGCGCCGGGGCGGGATCATCGAGGTCATGGGACAGCCGACCGGAGGTCGCAAGGACGGTGCGGCCACGACGTGGGGCATCCTGTTCCAGCAAGGCGCGCTGTTCTCCTCGCTGACGGTGCGTCAGAACGTCCAGTTTCCATTGCGCGAGAACCTCGTGCTGTCGCAGGAGCTGATGGACGAGATCGCGATCGCCAAGCTTGAGATGGTCGGGCTACGCGCGCAGGATGCCGACAAATATCCGGCGGAGCTGTCCGGCGGCATGACCAAGCGCGTGGCGCTGGCGCGCGCGCTCGCGCTCGACCCGCCGATCCTGTTCCTGGACGAGCCGACCTCCGGCCTCGATCCGATCGCCGCCGGTGATTTCGACGCGCTGATCAAGACCCTGCAGAAGACCCTAGGGCTGACCGTGTTCATGGTCACCCACGATCTGGCGAGCCTCACCACGGTCTGCGACCGCGTCGCCGCGCTCGCCGACGGCAAGATCGTGGCGATCGGCCCGATGCGCGAATTGCTGCAATCCGAGCATCCCTGGGTGCGCGCCTATTTCCACGGCAAGCGCTCGCAGATGCTGCAACACGAGATGAGATGAGACATGGAAACCCGCGCTCCCTACGTGCTGATCGGCAGCTTCGTGCTGGCCGCGATCGTCGCGGTGTTCGGCTTCGTCTATTGGCTGAACAACACCGGCGGCATCGGGCCGCGCACGAACTATCAGGTGCAATTCCAGGGACCGGTGCCGGGTCTGCTGGTCGGCGCCGGCGTGCTGTTCAACGGCATCCGCGTCGGCGAGGTGACCCAGCTCGGGCTTGCTCCGGATAATCCACGCTTCGTCAACGCCACGATCTCGGTTGCGTCGGCAACGCCCGTGCGCGCCGACACCAAGGTCGGTCTCGATTTCCAGGGGCTGACCGGCGTGCCGGTGGTGACACTGGAGGGCGGCGTGATCGTTGCCAAATCCGGTGAGCCCCTGACCTTGATCGCCGAGGCCGGCGCAGGCCAGAGCATGACGCAGGCCGCGCGTGATGCGCTGCGGCGGGTCGATACCGTGCTGGAGGACAATTCCGGCCCGCTGAAGGACACCATCGCCAATCTCAAGACCTTCTCCGACGGGCTCGCCCGCAACACCGGCAAGATCGACGGCATCCTGGCGGGCCTGGAGAAGATGACCGGTGGAGGGGCGCCCGCCCAGAAGGTCACCTACGACCTGCGCACGCCGCAAAATCTTGGCCCGGCCGGCAAGACCCTGTCTGCGTCGCTGGCCATTCCCGAGCCGACCGCGGTCGCGATGCTCCAGACCCAGCGCATGCTGTTCTCGCCCGCGGGCGACAATCCGGGCTTTGCCGAATTCCTCTGGGCCGACAGCATTCCAAAACTGGTGCAGGCGCGGCTGATCGACAGCTTTGAAAATTACGACATTGCCCACGCGCCCTTGCGCACCTCCGACCTTGGCCAGGCCGACTACCAGCTTCTGATCGACATCAGGCGCTTCCGCATTGCCATGGAGGGCGACACGCGGGTCGAGATCGCGCTGTCGGCGCGGATCGTCGACAAGAACGGCAAGGTGATCGCATCCCGCATCATCGAGGCCAGCGAGAAGCTCGACAAGGTCGAGCCTGCGGCCGCGGTCGCAGCGTTTGATGTGGCTTTTGCCCGAATCGCCAAGGAGCTGATCGGCTGGACGGTGCAGGCGGTCTAGGGCCGTCTATTCCAGCGTCTTCAGGTAGGACAGGAGATCGTGGATCTGGTCCGGATTGAGCTCGAAGGCCGGCATGTCGGGATGGCCCGTCGAGATGCCTTCGGCCAGAGCCTCCTCGAGAGCCTCGATCGGATAACGCTGGTGCAGGGTCCGCAGCGGCGGCGCGATCCTGAGCGGGCTCTTTGAGACCCGATCGATGGCATGACAGCGCGCGCAATTGGCCCGTGCAAACGCCTTGCCGCGTTGTTCCGCGGTCGTGGCCGCCAGCGCAGGCGTGATGAGAACGAGACCAATCAGGGTCTGGCGCAGGGCATGCTGAAACATGGAGGGCGGGATCCCGTCGAACGCTCGGCGCAGAATAGAGCGGGCAGGGAGACCAAAATTGATCTGGGTCAATCGCATTTGTGGCAGCGCAGTAAAATGCATCCGCGCGTGGTGGACTCAGCCCTGGGGGCGGAGCGGGACCTGTGCTTGGAGCGGTGGATGAAGCCTTCCGTGGTTACAATTGAGTCGACTGGGCATTTTTGCAGCGATTGTGCCGTACGTGGATCGGCCGTTTGCGCCTCGCTGGATGCGGCGGAGCTGAGGCAGTTCGAGCATCTCGGACGTCGGGTCCATTTCGCCTCGGGCGAGACCGTGTTCTCCGAGGAGGACATCACGACCTCGTTCTACAATGTCCTCGAAGGTGTCATGCGGCTGTACAAGCTGCTGCCCGACGGCCGGCGGCAGATCGTCGGCTTTGCCTTGCCCGGCGATTTCCTGGGCATGAATCTTTCCGGTCGTCACAATTTCTCGGCCGATGCGATCGGCGCGGTGACCGTGTGCCAGTTTGCGAAAGGGCCCTTCGGCCGATTCATCGAGGATCGTCCGCAACTGCTCAGGCGGATCAACGAGCTGGCCATTCGTGAGCTGAGCCAGGCCCGCGACCACATGGTTCTGCTTGGCCGCCGCTCGGCGGACGAGAAGGTCGCAAGCTTTCTGCTTGGCTGGCGCGAGCGGCTGTTCATGCTCAACGCGCCTTCCGACACGGTTTCCCTTCCGATGAGCCGCCAGGACATCGCCGACTATCTGGGCCTCACCATCGAAACCGTCAGCCGCACCTTCACCAAGCTCGAACGCCACGGCGCGATCGAGATCATTCAGGGCGGTGTCAGCCTGCTCGACCAGGCCCGTGTTGAGGCCCTCGCCGCGGCCTGAGGCGGCTTTTCCGCAGCAGCTCCCGGATTCTTGATCCGGATCAATGACGCTCGGCACCCGTCGCAAATAATGCCCCCAAACATTGGGGAGGAGCATGATGCCTGCTGATGCGTTGCTGGTGACCATAGTCGTGGTGGCGGTCTTCGTCGCCTTTGGCGTAGCTCTGGCATGGGCCGACCGGCAATCCAGCGCCGCCCGGATAGACCTCGATTCCAAGCGTTGAAGCTCGATCGCAGAGCCCCGGCCGCCGATTTGAGCGAAGCCGTTTGTTGGCCGTTTCGCAGCGCCTCAACGCAACAGGGGCCTGCGGGGCCTGCAACTCTGCATCGACGGGGACGCATTGGCGCATCCTTCGGGTGCCGACCCCCGAACCGGGAGGAGGCATTTTCGCCGCATTTGCCTCAAACCGCGCGCATGCTTTCCGGTTGAAAAGCCGGGCAACACTGACTACGCAGGAACTCCAGTGCCTCGCAGTCTTAGGAGCCCAGCGGCGTGCCTCAGGACAAGACCGGCGACCCCCGACAAGCGGCGGGCAACAAATTATCGGTCCTGCGCAAGCACCCGATCTTCGCGGATCTGGAGCCGGAGGCGCTCGACCAGCTCTGCCGCTACGCCAAGCACACGACCGTGAAGCGCGGGGCGACGATTGCCGCCAAGGGCGATCCCGGAAACAATCTGTTCGCGGTGATCACGGGGACGGTGAAGATATCCTCCTCGTCGCCCGACGGGCGGAATGCCATTCTCAATCTCATCGGCCCTGGGGAGATCTTCGGCGAGATCGCGGTTCTCGACGGTGCGCCGCGTTCGGCGGATGCGACCGCCAACACCAATTGCGAGCTCTACATCATCGATCGGCGCGACTTCCTGCCGTTCGTGAAGAGTCAACCGGCGCTCGCGATGAAGTTCATCGAGCTGCTCTGCGCGCGTCTGCGCTGGACCAGCCAGCAGGTCGAGCAGGTGATCCTGCAAAATCTTCCGGGCCGGCTCGCAAGCGCGCTGCTCGGTCTCACCGAGGAGCGCAAGCTCGATTCCGGCAGCGGCACGCTCGCCATCACGCAGCAGGAGATCAGCGAGATGGTGGGAATGACGCGCGAGAGCATCAACAAGCAATTGCGCGCCTGGGCCGGTCGCAACTGGGTTCGCCTGGAGCACGGCGCCATCGTGGTGCTCGATACCGATGCCCTGCGCGAGCTCGCCGAGAGCGGCCTCGACGGCGAGTGACGGCTTCGACCTAACCGTCGATGATGGCGACCGCGCGGGTCCAGCCCGCGGAGGCGCGTTCGATCTTCACAGGGAAGCACGAGACAGTGAATCCGGTCGAGGGTAGCTGATCGAGATTGTGCAGCTTCTCGAGATGGCAATAGCCAATGTGCCGGCCCGCCTTGTGGCCTTCCCAGATCAGGCCGGCATCTTTTGTTTCGGCATATTTCTTCGCGGTGTAGACGAACGGCGCGTCCCAGCTCCAGCCATCGGTGCCGGTCAACCGCACGCCGCGCTCGAGCAGATACATGGTAGCCTCATAGCCCATGCCGCAGCCGGAGTTGACGTAATCGGCCTCGCCGAATTTGGCGGCGGCGCTGGTGTTGACGACGACGATCTCGAGCGGCGATAGCCTGTGCCCGATGCGCTTGAGTTCCGCTTCGACGTCGCCGGCAGTCACGACATAGCCGTCGGGCAGATGCCGGAAGTCGAGCTTCACGCCGGGCTGAAAGCACCACTCCAGCGGCACCTCGTCGATGGTCCATGACCGCTCGCCGTGGTTCATGGTCGGATGAAAGTGCCAGGGCGCGTCGAGATGCGTGCCGTTGTGCGTCGACAGCGAGACCTGTTCGACGGCCCAGCCCTGGCCGTCCGGCAGGTCTTCCGCCCGAAGGCCGTCGAAGAACTGCAGCATGCGCGGCAGGCCCTGCTGGTGGTCGATATAGTGGATGGTCGGATGATTGCCGGGCGGATCGGACGTCACGTCGTTTCGCAGGGGGACGGAAATATCGATCAGCTTCCGCGGCATAGGCATTCCTCGAAACGGTCCGATGCTCAGGTCATCCTGAAGGCTCGCCGTTGGGGGCGTCAAGTCACGTGCGGGCGACATCGAGCCCGCCGGCCATACCCGCCATTGTGAGAATTGCGCCGGGAAATTGATCAATGCAACTCTTGCATTGATCGATGCCGGATTTGGCTTGGACAGAGAATGCCGCCGGCCCTAGGGACGACATTGGCGCTTGACTTCCCACCGGAAGTAGAGCGACCCAAGACGGCCTGCAGCCTGCCCGACAACGACATAATCACCTCAGGAGGAGCCCAGATGAAGACACTCACCGGTATCATCGCAGCCGCCGTGCTGGCGGTCTCAGCGCCGCTGGCGGCCGCACGCGATTTCCGCTCTGCCGACATCCACCCGGCCGACTACCCGACCGTCGAGGCCGTCAAGTTCATGGGCAAGCAGCTCGCGGCCGCGAGCGGCGGCAAGCTCGGCGTGAAGGTGTTTCCGAACGGCGCCCTCGGCTCCGAGAAGGACACCATCGAGCAGCTCAAGATCGGCGCGCTCGACATGATGCGGATCAACGCATCGCCGCTCAACAACTTCGTGCCCGAGACCATCGCCCTGTGCCTGCCCTTCGTGTTCCGCGACACGCAGCACATGCGCACCGTCCTTGACGGTCCGATCGGCGACGAGATCCTGGCGGCCATGGCGCCCGCAGGCCTGATCGGCCTTGCCTATTACGACAGCGGCGCCCGCTCGATCTACACCGTCAAGGCACCGGTCAAGTCGCTCGCCGACCTCAAGGGCCTCAAGATCCGCGTCCAGCAGTCCGACCTGTGGGTCGGCATGATCCAGAGCCTCGGCGCCAACCCAACCCCGATGCCGTATGGCGAGGTCTACACCGCGCTCAAGACCGGCCTCGTAGACGCCGCCGAGAACAACTGGCCCTCCTATGAGTCCTCGCGCCATTTCGAGGCCGCCAAGTTCTACAACGTCACCGAGCACTCCCTGGCGCCCGAAGTCCTCGTGATGTCCAAGACGGTCTGGGACACGCTGAGCAAGGAAGATCAGGCGATGATCCGCAAGGCGGCCAAGGAATCGGTGCCTGTCATGCGCAAGCTCTGGGACGAGCGCGAGCAGGCCTCCCGCAAGACCGTCGAAGCGGCCGGCGTCCAGGTCGTGACCGTCGCCAACAAGCAGGAGTTCGTCGACGCGATGAAGCCGGTGTACCAGAAGTTCGCCGGTGACGAGAAGCTGCAGAGCCTCGTCAAGCGTATCCAGGACACGAAGTAAACCACGGCGGAACGGGTCCGGTGTCGCCCGCGAGGTGACGCCGGACCCGCGCGAGGGAGGCGCGGGATGACGGACCCACACGTCGCAGATCACGAGCAGGAGGCGGTCACCGGACGGCCGTCCACCGGCTTGCTCTCGCGGATCAATGCGCCCATCGCGCGCCTGGGCATGTATCTGTCGGTGACAGGACTGCTCGTTATCGTCACCATCGTGTTCTACCAGGTGTTCGGGCGCTACGTGCTCAATTCCAGCCCGACCTGGACCGAAAACCTTGCGTTGGTCCTCATCCTCTACGTCACGCTGATCGGTGCCGCCGTCGGCGTGCGCGATGCCGGCCATATCGGCATGGACAGTCTGCTGGTCATGCTTCCGGATCATCTGCGCGAGAAGATCGAGATCGTGATCCACATCCTGGTGGCGATTTTCGGCGTCGCGATGGTCTACAACGGCTGGATCCTGGGTGCATCGGTCGGGACCGTGCATATCCCCAATCTCGGCCTGCCTGAGGTCATCCGCTACGTGCCGCTGATCGCCTCCGGCATCATGATCGTCTCCTTCTCAATCGAGCACATCATTGCTCTCCTGCGTGGCGAAGAGGTCGTCCCCTCATGGAACTGATCATCCTCGGCGCCACGTTCTTCGGCTTCCTGATCCTCGGTGTCCCCGTCGCCTTTGCGATCGGCCTCTCGGCGATCTGCACCATCCTCTATGAAGGCCTGCCGGTCGCCGTCATCTTCCAGCAGATGATGTCGGGGATGAACATCTTCTCCTTCCTCGCCATCCCGTTCTTCGTCTTCAGCGGCGAGTTGATGCTGCATGGCGGCGTCGCCGACAAGATCGTGAAGCTTGCCAAGAATCTCGTCGGGCACATCCGAGGCGGGCTCGGCATGTCGAACGTGGTCGCCTGCACGCTGTTCGGCGGCGTCTCGGGCTCGCCCGTAGCCGACGTGTCGGCGATGGGTGCGGTGATGATCCCGATGATGAAGAAGGAAGGGTTCGACACCGACTACGCCGTCAACGTCACCACCCATGCCTCGCTGGTCGGAGCCTTGATGCCGACCAGCCACAACATGATCATCTATGCGCTCGCCGCCGGCGGCAAGGTCTCGATCGGCGCGCTGATCGCAGCCGGCCTCCTGCCGGCGCTGGTGCTGATGGTGTGCATGCTGGTCGCAGCCTACGCGGTCGCGGTGAAGCGCGGCTATCCCGCCGGCAAGTTCCCGGGCTGGGCCGAGGTGTTCCGTTCGCTCGCCGCAGCGCTGCCCGGCCTGTTGATCGTCGGCATCATCCTGGCCGGCATCCTCTCTGGCGTCTTCACGGCCACCGAGTCCGCCGCCGTCGCGGTCACCTACACCATCCTGCTGACCTTCTTCATCTACCGCACCATGACCTTGTCGAACTTCCTGCGGGCCGCGGCCAAGGCGGTGAAGACGACGGGCGTGGTGCTGCTGCTGATCGGCGTCTCCACCATGTTCCAGTATCTGATGGGGCTCTATGAAGTCGCTGACTTCGCCGGCGACCTGATGAGCAAGGTGTCCAGCCAGCCCTGGGTGATCTTCCTGCTCATCAACGTCATCCTGTTCGTGCTCGGCACGTTCATGGACATGGCCGCGACCATCCTGATCTGCACGCCCATCTTCCTGCCCATCGCGATGAAGGCGGGCATGGATCCGGTGCAGTTCGGCATGCTCATGCTGATCAACTGCGCGCTGGGGCTGAACACGCCGCCGGTCGGAACGACGCAATTCGTCGGCTGCGCCATCGGCGGCATCTCGGTGGGCGCGGTGATGCGCACCATCCTGCCGTTTTATGCCGCGCTGATCGCAGCTCTGATGTTCGTGACCTACGTCCCCGCATTCTCGCTGTGGCTGCCCCGCCTGCTGATGGGTTACAAGGGATAGCAGCAACAGGGAGATTTCGTCCGTGACCGACTATCGCAAGCTCTTCGATCTTACCGGCAAGACGGCCGTGGTGCTCGGCGCCGCCTCAGGCATCGGCAAATCGTCCGCTGAGGCGCTGGCCGGATTGGGGGCTCGCGTGGTCTGCGCCGATCGCGCGCTTGATGCCGCGGAAGCGACCGCCGCCGGCATTCGCGACAAGGGCGGCTGGGCGGAAGCAGCGGCTTGCGACGCCGCGAGCGCCGCGGACGTCAATGCGCTTGCCAAGACGGTCATGCAGAAGTTCTCGCGACTCGACATCGCGGTGACGACGCCCGGTCTCAACATCCGCAAGACCATCCTCGACTACACCGAGGAGGATCTCGATCGCGTTCTCAACCTCAATGTCAAGGGTACGGTCTGGTTCTTCCAGGCCTTCGGCCGCATCATGGTCGCGCAGAAGGGCGGCAGCATCATCGCCTGCTCTTCGGTGCGCGCGGTGACCATCGAGCCGGGCCTCGGCGTCTACGGCTCCACCAAGGCAGCCATCGGCCTGCTGGTGAAGGGCTTCGCCTCCGAGGTCGGCCATGCCGGCGTGCGCGTCAACGCGATCGCGCCGAGCATCGCCGAGACCGCGCTGACCGGCCCGTTCAAGCAGCGCCCCGACATCTACAATCTCTACGCCGGCCACACGGTGTTCAACCGCTGGAGCAGCGCCGACGAGGTCGCCACCGCGGTGGCCTATCTCGCCTCGGATGCCGCGAGCTATGTCAGCGGCAGCACGCTGTTCGTCGACGGCGGCTGGACCGCTGTGGACGGCCCGCCGACGGGTCTCACCCAGCTGCACAAATAACGCCGTTATCGGCTCCTAGCCGGCAAAGCCTACGCGCTGGCGCAGTTCCTTGTTGTCTGCGCCGGTCAGCAACGCAATCAGCGCAGCGGCCTCTTTCGGATGCGCGGCTCGGGCGGTCACGCCGGCCGTGTACATCGTCACGAGCTCGCATCCCGGCGGCAGCGCCCCCGAAAGTGCGATGCCGTCGGTCGCGATGATCTCGGTCGCCTGCGTGCAGCCGATCGGCCGCGTTGCGGTGGACATCGCGAGCTCCCGCATCGCGGTTGCACCGTTTGGAAATATCTTGAGACGCGAGGCGACCTCGTAGGCGATGCCGAGCTGGTTCAGCACTTTCGCGACGTGCTGTCCCGCCGTGGACGCCTTGATATCGGGGACGTAGATCGCGTCCGCCGAACGCAGCACCTCGCGCAAATCGGATTCGGTCGTTGCCGTCACCCTGGGATCGCGGCTGCGAACCGCCAGTGAGGTCTCGACCCGGCCCACATCCGCAATCGCGGAGGGGACAACGAGCTTCTCTTCGGCAAGCCTTGCGAGCAGCGCCTGGGTCAGGATGACGAGATCGGCGGGTGTTCCCGCGCGCAGCTTGTCGGCCATGATGCCGACCGCGCCGAATTCGCCGTCGATGCCGGCGCCGGTCTGCGCCTTGAACGCATCGGCGAGGCCGCGCACCAGGCCTTGCGCGGCACCGCCGCTCAAAATGTTCACTGTCGTCACGATGCGAGCTCCATGGCTGCAATGATCCTGTCGCGGGTGATCGGCAGGTCGCGTACGCGCACGCCGAGGCAGTCGAACACGGCGTTCGCGATCGCCGCCGTCACCGGACCGTGCGCGGCTTCGCCTGCACCGACGGGCTCGATCTCCGGCCGCTGGATGATCTCGACATCGACCGCCGGCACCTCGCTGAAGGTCAGGATCGGATAGTCCGTCCACGAGGCCGAGGTGATGCGGGTCCGATCGAAGCGAACGCGCTCTTTCAGAACCCAGCTCGTCGCCTGGATCGCGCCGCCCTCGATCTGGTTGATGACGCCGTCCGGATTGATGGCCTCGCCGACATCGACTGCAAGCGTCAGCCGTTTGACGCGAATGTCCTCGGCACCTTCGATCTCGGCAATCGCGGCGCAATAGGCACCCGTGTTCTTGTAGCGGCCAAAGCCGATGCCGTGGCCGATTCCGGCCCTCTTCTGCGGCTTCCATTGCGCACGTCGGGCCGCCGCGCGGATGACGTCGCGCGCCCGTTCGTCACGCAGATGGCGCAGGCGGAACGCGACGGGGTCTTCGCCGCGCAAGGCGGCGATCTCGTCGAGCAGGGACTCGATGGCGAATACATTGCCTTGCCCGCCCAGCGTCCGCAGCGCCGAGGTTCGCACCGGCATCGTCAGTAGCCGGTGGCTCGTGATCGTCCAGGCCGGGAAGTCGTAGAGCGGAATCGAGTTGCGGTCGCCGCCGCCGCCATTGGCCGCCGGCGGATTGGTCGAGACCATGCGCGGGTAGGGTTTGGCGATCTCGGACGCGGCGAGCAACGCCGGCTGGGCCGCGCGCCCCGGACGCGCCGCGTGGCCGTTGCTCCAGATCGAATGGCGCCAGCCGACGATCTCGTTGTCTGCATCGAGATCGGCCTCGACCTCGATGGCCATCGCCGCACCGAACGGCGCGTGGCTCATCTCGTCATGGCGCGACCACTGCACCCGGACCGGATGGCCGCCGGCTGCTTTCGCCAGCAGCACGGCGTCGAGCGCGACGTCGTCGGCGGCATTGTGGCCGTAGCAGCCGGCGCCCTCCATATGCTCGACGACGATGTGTTCAGCGGGCAGCTTGAGCACAATCGCGAGATCGGCGCGCAGCAAATAGACGCCCTGGCTGTGTGTCCAGACACGGACGCGATCGCCGTCCCACTGTGCCATGGCGCAGGATGGCGCGATCGAGGCATGGGCGATGTAGGGGCGGGTGTATTGCCGGCGGAGGGTTTGCGCGGGCTTGCGCTGCGCCGACGCCGGCCTGGCGTCGATGATGGTCGTTTCGACCGGCTGGCTTTTCAGGAAGCCTGCGAGATCATCTTCATCGGGCAGCGGCTCGCCGGCCGACCATGTCGCGCCCTTGCGCAGGGCCTTCAGCGCGGCGTCCGCCGCTGTCTCGCTATCGGCGACCACGCCGGCAAAACCGCCGTCGCGGGCGATCGCGACGAGGCCGGGAACGGTCCGCGCTGCAGTTTCATCGAGCCCGATCAGCCTGGCGCCCGACACGTCCGGCCGCAGCACGCGTCCGTGCAGCAATCCAGGCAATGCAAGGTCATGGATGAAGCGCGGCTGCGCGAACACTTTGTCGGGAATGTCCACGCGCTGGACGGAATGTCCGGCGATGGCGCGCCTGGCGGCGATCTTCGCTGTCGCGCCCGGGGTGGCGTCGTGCTCGAGCGAAACATCGCCGGCGAGCTCCCAATAGCTGGTCCTGACATTGCCGGGGCCCGAGATCGTGCCGTCATCGACATTGAGCAGTGCGGCGTCAACGCCGAGACGCTCCGACGCCGCGACCAGAAAGCGCTGGCGTACCTCGGCGCAGGCATGGCGCAGCGCCCGGCCGGATTGCTGGATCGACAGGCTGCCCGACGTGACGCCCTCGTTCGGGCTTGCCGCCGTCGAGGCGCGGATCATCTCGATTCTGCCGATATCGATGTCGAGCTCGTCCGCGGCGATCTGCGCCAGCGCCGTGACGATGCCCTGGCCGATTTCGACCTTGCCGGGCGAGATCGCCACGCGGCCGTCGCCGCTGAGCTTTACCCAGGATGACAGCCTTGGATTGGCTGCAAGGCTTACCGGCAGTGTCGGGGCAGGGGAGGTCATGACGCAGCCATCTCCGAGGCGGCGCGAAGCACCGCGCGCACCATGCGGTTATGCGATCCGCAGCGGCAAAAATTGCGGTCGAGCGCTTCTCTCACCTCGGCCTCCGTCGGCGACGGATTGCGCCTCAGCAGGGCGGCCGCGGTGATCAGGATTCCCGAGGCGCAATAGCCGCATTGCATCGCCTGCTCCGAGATGAAGGCGCGCTGCAGCGGATGTGGCCGCTCGGCGGTGCCGAGGCCTTCGACCGTGACGACGTCCTTGCCCGCGACCGACCACATCGGCATGTCGCAGGAGGTCATCGCGCGGTCACCGACCATGACGTGACAGGCGCCGCACTCGCCGGCCCCGCAGCCGAAATGTGCACCGGTGATGCTGAGCCGGCCGCGCAGCACGTCGAGCAGCATCTGGTCCGGATCAGCGTCCACGGCGATCGCATCGCCGTTGAGCCGGAATTGAAGAATGGACATGAGCAGTACGCCTCAGGACTTGTCGAATTTCTTGACGACGTCGGCCCATTTCTCGATGTCGCCGCGCAGGAATTTTTCAAATTCCTGCGGTGTCATTGACATGGGTACGGCGCCCTGCTCGGACCATAGTTTTATGATGTCCGGCCGCTTCACCATTGCGTTGACAGCGGCGTTGAGTTTGTCAATGACCGGTTTCGGCGTCCCGGCAGGCGCCATCAGCCCGAGCCAGATCGTCGCCTCGTAGCCGGCCACGCCGGCTTCCCCGGCGGTCGGCACGTTCGGCAGCACAGTCGAGCGCTTCGCGCCGGTGGTCGCGAGCGCGCGGACCTGGTTTTCGGCAATGTTCGGTGCCATCGCCGGCACCGCGTCGATCATCATCTGGACCTGTCCGCCGATCACGCCGCTGCGCGCCTCGCCGCTGTTGCGGTAGGGCACGTGGAGGACGTCGATGCCGGCCATCGCTTTGAACAGCTCGCCGGCCATGTGATACGGCGTGCCCTGGCCGGAAGAGGCATAGTTCAGCTTGCCCGGCTGCGCTTTCGCGAGCGCGATGAACTCGGCAAGCGTCTTTGCCGGAACCTGGGGGTTCACCACGACGACGAGATCGGAATAGTTGACCGGCGCGATCGGCGCGAGGTCGCGCATCAGCTCGTATTTGCGCTTGTCCGCCGTCAGCAGCGATTCGTTCGCGGTCTGGGTGTTGGACATCATCAGCAGCGTGTAGCCGTCGGCGGGCGACTTCGCCGCCTCGACCGTTCCGATGACGCCGCCTGCGCCGGTGCGGTTCTCGATCACGAAGGGCTGACCAAAGCTCTCCTGGAGCACGTTGCCGATCAGCCGGGCCGCGACGTCGGCCGGGCCGCCGGCGCCGAAGGGCACGACGATCCGCACGGCGTGGTTGGGATAGTCTTGCGCGAGGGAGGGGAGCGCCGAGAATCCGGCGAGCAGGCCGGCCGCCAGCACCAGCATCAATCTTCGGGCTGTCATGCCCACCTCTCTGATATCGTTTTTGTTGGCCGGCACTGTAGCGGTACGGCAGGCGGACTGTCGACGCCCCGCAAACCCGGTTGGGCTAGGAATATCGGAGGGCTTCCGGTGTGGTTTGGGCCGCTTTCGCGGTTGCGGCAGGAACCTGCCGCGCGCGCGATTTGAGCAAATCGCATGGGCATTGCCGGATAAATGCCCTCGGCGGGCCGGTATTTTGATGTTACGAACTTGGCCATGAACCAGCACGCCAAGATTGAAATCCGCCATTCGACCTGTCCGCATGATTGCCCGTCGGCCTGCGCCCTCGATGTCGAGGTGATCGAGGGCCGGAGCATCGGCCGCGTCCGCGGTTCGAAAAAGCAGACTTACACGGCCGGCGTCGTCTGCGCCAAGGTCGCCCGTTATGCCGAGCGCATCCATCACCCCGAGCGGGTGACGTTTCCGATGCGGCGCATTGGGCCGAAGGGCTCGGGCCAGTTCGCGCGCATCTCGTGGGACGAGGCGCTCGACGAGATCGCGGAGCGGTTCAATCAGGCGGAGCGCGAGTTCGGCGCGGAATCGATCTGGCCCTATTACTACGCCGGCACGATGGGCCTCGTGATGCGCGACGGGCTCAACCGCCTGACGCACGTGAAGAAGTATTCGCGATTCTATCAGACCATCTGCGCCAATGTCGCCCGCATCGGCTACGCCATCGGCACCGGCAAGATCGCGGGCGTCGATCCGCGCGAGATGGCGCTGTCCGATCTCGTGGTGATCTGGGGCACCAATCCCGTCAACACCCAGGTCAACGTGATGACGCACGCCTCGCGGGCCCGCAAGGAGCGCGGCGCGAAGATCGCGGCGGTCGACATCTACGACAACGACACCATGAAGCAGGCTGACATCAAGATCATCCTGCGTCCGGGCACCGACGGCGCGTTTGCCTGCGGTGTCATGCACGTCCTGTTCCGCGACGGCTATGCCGACCGCGCCTACATGGACAAATACACGGACTGCCCGGCCGAGCTCGAAGAGCATCTGAGGACGCGCACGCCCGAATGGGCATCGGCGATCACAGGCGTGCCGGTGGCGGAGATCGAGGCCTTTGCCAAGGCCGTCGGCGAGACCAAGCGGACCTTCTTCCGGTTCGGCTACGGCTTCACCCGCTCGCGCAACGGCGCGATGCAGATGCATGCCGCGAACTGCATTCCCGCGGTGACCGGTGCCTGGCAATATGAAGGCGGCGGTGCCTTCTTCAACAATTACGCGCTGTGGCACTTCAACGAATCCATGATCGAGGGCCACGACGCGATCGACCACAGCGTCCGCGCGCTCGATCAGTCCAAGATCGGCCGCATCCTCACCGGCGACGCCGAGGCCCTGCGCGGCAAGGGACCGGTCAAGGCGATGCTGATCCAGAACACCAACCCGGTGACGGTGGCGCCGGAGCAGGCGCTGGTCGCCCAGGGCTTTGCGCGCGAGGATCTGTTCGTGGCGGTGCACGAGCAGTTCATGACCGAGACGGCGCAAATGGCCGACATCGTGCTGCCGGCGACCATGTTCATGGAGCACGACGATCTCTATTACGGTGGTGGCCACCAGCACATTTCCGTCGGTCCCAAGCTGATCGACCCGCCCGGCGAATGCCGCTCCAATCACCAGGTCCTGCAGGCGCTGGCGCCGCGGCTCGGCGCCAGGCACCGGGGCTTCGAGATGACGCCGCGCGAATTGATCGACGCGACCTTGAAGCTCAGCAACCATGGCGACATCGCCGGCCTCGAAGCCGACCTATGGCGCGATCTGCAGCCGGATTTCCGCACCTCGCATTTTCTCGACGGTTTTGCGCATGCCGACGGGAAGTTCCACTTCAGGGCTGACTGGGCGCATCCGCCGTTCGGCGTGACGATGGGTGATTTCGACAAGATGCCAGCTCTGCCGGACCACTGGGCGGTGATCGAGCATGCCGACCAGGTCCATCCGTTCCGGCTTGCCACCAGCCCGTCGCGCAGCTTCCTGAACACGACGTTCAACGAGACGCCGTCCTCGCAGGCGCGCGAGGGCCGCGCGAGCGTCATGATCCATCCGCTGGATGCGGCGGCACTCGATATCGCCGACGGCGATACGGTGACGCTCGGCAACACCCGCGGCGAGACCACGCTGGTCGCGGTGTGGTTCGAGGGCGTGCGACGCGGCGTGCTGATCGCGGAGTCGGTTCACCCGAACAAGAATCATGTCGGCGGCCGCGGCATCAACATGTTGACGGGTGCCGACACGATCGCACCGATCGGCGGAGCCGCGTTCCACGACAACAAGGTCTGGATCAAGAAGGCTGTGGTCTAAGGCACGCACTCCGTGACGCCGTAGCCGGCAAATTCCTTCGCGATATTCGGGTTCATCGACTTCGCCTGCTCGATGTCCGTGGTGCCGTCGCCGCCTCCCTTGCGGGTGGCGACGCCGCGGCCGAACAGGGAGGACGAGGAGCGCGGGTTGCGCTGGATCGCGTCGGTGTAATCCTTGATCGCGTCCGCGGTCCGGCCGAGCTTGAGGTTGACCAGCCCGCGGCTGTCGAACGCATCGCTCAAGCCGGGATTGATCTGGAGCGCGAGGTTGCAGTCGGCGAGGCCGCCTTGCAGGTCGCCGGTCGCGGCTCGCGTCCAGCAGCGGTTATTCAGCGCCTCGGCGTCCCTGGGCGCGCGGCGGATCACCGCGTCGAAATCCTGCATGGCGAGCGTGTAGGCGCGTTTGATGGCGTAGACCTGGCCGCGCTTGTAGCGCGAAACCATGTCGTTGCCGTTGGCCGCGATCTTGCGGCCGAGATCGGCGATGACGGGATCTCTTGCGAGTTCGTCCGCACTCGGGCCAGCCTCCGCTTGCGGCACTACGCAGGCCGGCTTCTGCGGTTCGGGCTTGGTGGGCGTCTGGCCTGCGCCGTTGCTGTCCGGGGGACGCGCCACGGGACCCGCAAACGAGAACTCCGTCGTCAGTGACGACGACAGCCATGGCACCTGCTCCTGCCTGGTGGCGGCAACCACGCCATTCCTGGTACTGGCGAGCGCCTGCTCGGCGCCGATGTTCGGCGCGCGCATCTCGCGCAGCAGCTCGGTGACGAACAGGCCGTGATCAGTCCTGCCGCCCGCCGTCACCGCGCCGAGCGCTGCGGAATAAAGCACCAGCGTATTGCTCGGGGCGATGGCCGGCGCGAGACCCGCCGAGTAACGGCGGAAACGCCGCTCGAACGGGTTGCGGCGGGAGGCGTCGATCAGCGCGATCTTGATCGCGGCGCCGCGCGTGTTCATCTCGGCCAGAATGGCGTCGAGGCTGAAACCGTCGCGCGAGACGTCGGGCTCGGTCCAGATCTGCGCGTCGACCGGAAGCAGGTAGGTCTGCCGGCTGGACTGGATACCGAAACCGTCGAAGAAGATCAGCGCGACCGCGCCGCGATCGATGCGGGTATAGAAGCGGTCCAGCACCTGCCGCATGGCGTCGCCCGTGAGGTTGCTCTGCCGATCGACGACGAAGCCGTCGCGCTTCAATTCCTCGGCGACGTCCTGCGCGTCGTTGGCGACGTCGTTGAGCACGAATTCATTGTCGGGGTACTTTGCGTTGCCGATCACGAGCGCAATTTTCGCGGCGTCGGCCGCATGGCTTGCGGGGCTGATGCCGAGCCCGATCAAGCCGGCGAGCATCAGCACAGTGGCGGCGCGCATGAAATGGCTCATCGGTGATCAAGATCTCCAGTCGGGTAGTGGCCGTAACTCATAATTCAATCGCCCAGCGAAGTTGCGCCCACACGCTATGGGGACACAGCGTTGCAGATTGCCCTTGCGCGCGCCGCCCGACCTGCCGCAAATGGCTGCAAGCGGAAAGCAGGGAAGTGTGCCATGACCGACACCACAGCTGTCATCACCGAAAAGCGCGGGCAGGCGTTCTGGATCACCATCAACCGGCCGGAGAAACGCAACGCGCTGAACGGCGACGTGATCGCCGGCATCACCAAGGGCTATCGCGACGCGCATGACGACAAGGACGTCCGCGTCATCGTGCTGACTGGCGCGGGCGACAAGGCGTTCTGCGCGGGCGCCGACCTGCAGAACTCCGGCGCCGCTTTCGCGATGGATCATTCCAAACCAAATGTCGACTATGCCGATCTGTTACGTTTGTCACAGAACTCCACGAAACCCGCGATTGCGCGGGTCGGCGGCGTCTGCATGGCCGGCGGCATGGGTCTCTTGTGCATGACCGACATGGCGGTAGCCGCCGATCACGTCATCTTCGGCCTGCCGGAGGTGAAGGTCGGCGTATTCCCGATGCAGGTCTTGAGCCTGCTGCAGAACATCGCGCCGCCGCGGCTCGTCAACGAATGGGCGCTCACGGGCGAACCGTTCGACGCGAAAGCAGCTCTGGGCGCGGGCCTGCTCAACTATGTCGTGCCCACGGCCGAGCTGGACCCCAAGGTCGACTGGCTGATCGGCCGCATCGTCGATAAGTCCCCGACCGCGATCCGCCGCGGCAAATACGCCATGCGCGCCATCGCCGCGATGTCGTTCGACGAGAGCATCGCCTACACCGAAAGCCAGATCGCGCTGCTCGCGATGACCGAGGACGCCAAGGAAGGACTGAAGGCGTTTAGCGAGAAGCGAAAGCCGGTCTGGACGGGGAAGTAGGGGGGAGCATCGCTCTCGTGTCCCGGACGCGCTGCAATGCGTTAGCGTTGCTGCGCAGAGCCGGGACCCGGAAGGCGGCATGACAGATGCGGCGACATGGGCCCCGGCTCTGCGGCGCACCGAGAAGCGCGCTGCGCAGCGTCCGGGGCACGAGAGCGTGAGGCACCTCAGCCCGCGTTGGCCTTCAGCCCAGCCGCCTGGATGCCCGCCACCGCGCAGGCCTCGTCATTGTCCGATGTGTCACCCGACACGCCGACCGCGCCGAGCAGCGTCGCGCCGTCCATGATCAGCACGCCGCCGGGAACCGGCACCAGCGCGCCCTTGGCGATCGTGTTCACGGCGTCGATGAAATAGGCCTGCTCCTGCGCCCGCTGGAACAGCGCGCGCGAGCCCATGCCCATGGCCAGCGCGCCGTAAGCTTTGCCGTGCGCGATCTCGGCGCGCATCAGGCTGGTGCCGTCCTGGGCGGCGGCGATCTTCAGCACGCCGCGCGCGTCCAGGATGGTGACGACCAGTGGCTTCAGCTTCAGCTCGGTGGACTTTGCGAAGGCGGCGTCGAGGATTTTTCGAGCGGTGTCGAGGGTGAGGTCAGCCATGGCTTGTTTCCTTTGCAGCGGTTGAAGTGGAATTGGTGTCGGCGCGATCGAGGCTCATCGCCAGCACGCGCGCGACGTGAAGTGCCTCGCGCTGGGCGCCATCATGGATCTGGTGCCGGCAGGACGTACCGTCAGCAACGACCAGCGTGTTCGGGTCCGCGTGCCGCACGGCAGGCAGCAGCGAGAGTTCGGCCATCTGGATCGAGGCTTCGTACGTGTCCGCGCCATAGCCAAAGGCGCCGGCCATGCCGCAGCAGCTCGACTCGATGGTCTCGACCTTCAGGCCGGGGACGAGGCGCAGCACCTGCTCGACCGGCTTGAAGGCGCCGAAGGATTTCTGGTGGCAGTGGCCGTGGACGACGGCCTTCTCAGCGACGGTGCCGAGCGGCAATTGCAGACGGCCGGCCTCTGCTTCGCGCACCAGAAATTCCTCGAAGGTGAGGGCGTGGGCGCCCACCGCCTTGGCGTCGTTGTCCTTGCGCAGCGAGGCGAGCTCGTCGCGCAGCGTCAGGAGGCAGCTCGGCTCGAGGCCGACGATCGGCACGCCGCGCGCCGCAAAGGGCGCGAAGGCGGCCACGAGACGGTCGAGCTCGGACCTTGCTTCATCCACGAGGCCGGCCGAGAGGAACGTGCGGCCGCAGCACAGCGGCCGGTTGCCGCTCACAGGCTTCGGCAGATGCACGCGATAGCCGCCGGCCGCGAGCACGCGTAGCGCGGCCTCGAGGTTCTCGCGCTCATAGATGCGATTGAACGTGTCGGCGAACAGCACGACCTCGCGGCCGGCCTCGGGTCCGACTGCTTCTGCAGGCGGTACGAACACATCGCTACGGAAGGCGGGGAGCTCCCGGCGCGCGCTGATGCCGGCAAAGCGCTCCAACAGCTTTCGCAGCAGCGGGCTGCGGTTGCGCAAGTTCGCCAGCGGAGCGAGGCGCGACGCAAGGCCGGCATAGCGCGGAAGATAGCCGACGAGGCGGTCGCGCAGCGTCAGGCCGTGGCTCGCGGCGCGCGCCGCGAGCACCTCGATCTTCATCTTGGCCATGTCGACGCCGGTCGGGCATTCGTGGCGGCAGGCCTTGCAGGAGACGCAGAGCTTGAGAGTCTCCATCATCTCGTCGGAGGCGAGCGCATCGGGACCAAGCTGACCGGAAATCGCGAGGCGCAAGGTGTTGGCGCGGCCCCGCGTGACGTCCTTCTCGTCGCGCGTCGCGCGATAGGACGGGCACATCACGCCGCCCTCGAGCTTGCGGCAGGCGCCGTTGTTGTTGCACATCTCGACCGCGCCCTGGAAACCGCCGCCGGCACCGGGATAGGCGGACCAGTCGAGCTTCGTCTTCAGCTCGCCGACGCGATAATCCGGCTTGAAGCGGAACAGCGAGCGGTCGTCCATTTTGGGTGCATCGACGATCTTGCCGGGATTGAGCACGCCGTCGGGATCGAAGCGGTGTTTCACCTCCCGGAAGTTGGCGACGAGACGTTCGCCGAACATGGTCTCGTGGAATTCGGAGCGCACCAGGCCGTCGCCGTGCTCGCCGGAATGCGAGCCCTTGTACTCGCGCACCAGCGCGAAGGCCTCTTCGGCGATGGCGCGCATCGCCTTGACGTCCTTCTCCAGCTTCAAATTCAGCACCGGGCGCACATGCAGGCAGCCCTCGGAGGCGTGCGCGTACATCGTGCCGCTGGTGCCGTGCTTGGCGAACACCTCGCCCAGCCGCGCTGTGTAGTCGGCCAGATGCGGCAGCGGCACGGCGCAGTCCTCGACGAAGGAGACCGGCTTGCCCTCCTGCTTCATCGACATCATGACGTTGAGGCCGGCGGCGCGAAAATCGGCGATACCGCTCTGGAGCGCGGGCTCGGTGATCTCCACCACGCCGCCCCATTTGCGCGTCTCGTTGTTCCAGCCGAAGCCGAGATCGCCCATCAACTCGCCGAGCTGCTTCAGGCGCAGCAGATTGTCCGCCTGGTCCTCTTCGGCAAATTCGACCACCAGCACGGCGTCCGGGTCGCCCTTGATCGCCGCATTGATGATCGGCTTGAACATCGCGATGTCGCGGCCGAGCGCGATCATGGTGCGGTCGACCAGCTCGACCGCGATCGGCTTCAGCTTGACCAGATGCTGGGCCGCATCCATCGCCTCGTAGAAGCTGCCGAAATGGCAGACGCCGAGCGCCTTGTTGCGGATCACGGGCCAGAGCTTCAGCTCGACCTTGGTGGTGAAGGCGAGGGTGCCTTCCGAGCCGACCAGCAGATGCGCCATGTTATTCGGCGCATTACGCGGTACCAGAGCATCGAGATTGTAGCCACCGACGCGGCGCTGCACCTTCGGGAAGCACGCGGCGATCTCGTCGGCCTCGCGCGTGCCGAGATCGAGCATGTCGCGGAACAGGGCGCGGGTGCTGTCGGGCGCATCGACGCCGGAGAGATCGCGCGATACCTCGCCGAAACGGCTCAGCGTGCCGTCGGCGAGCGATGCCTCCATCGACAGCGTGTTGTCGCGCATGGTGCCGTAGCGGAGCGAGCGGCCGCCGCAGGAATTGTTGCCGGCCATGCCGCCGATGGTGGCGCGGGAAGCCGTGGAGACGTCGACCGGAAACCAGAGGCCGTGCCTTCTAAGCTGGCGGTTGAGGTCGTCGAGCACGATCCCGGGCTCGACCGCGCAAGTGCGGCCCTCGACGTCGAGCGACAGGATGCGGTTAAGGTGTTTCGAGAGGTCGACCACGAGGCCGTCATTGACCGTCTGGCCGCATTGCGAGGTGCCGCCGCCGCGCGGGGTAACCTTCACGCCCTCGTCGCGGGCGATCGCCAGGGCCCGCAGCGCTTCGTCCATGGTCTTGGGAACGACCACGCCCGAGGGCACGATCTGGTAGAACGAGGCGTCGGTGGCGTAGCGGCCGCGGCTGAAACCGTCGAACAGGACGTCGCCGGTCATTTCCGCGCGCAGGCGCCGTTCGAGCGAGGAGGCGTTTGTCATCCCTGATCCCGGACTGCCTCAGCGAGGGCTTGCCTTGCTGAGTCATTCATTCTGGTTCCCGACCGATTATATTATGAATTCAAAATGAGCAAGCCGGCCGCCCTCAGGGTGAGGCTGGCGTGTCCTCTTGGGGCTCGGTCAGGTGCTCAATTGCGGCCGTCCGCTTGTTGCGCAGGTGCTGGAACAGGATGTCGCTGAGCTCGCTGGCGGCGCGGCGGCGCAGCGCATCGAGGATGGCCTCGTGCTCGCGCATCGCCTCCGCCCAGCGCTGCCGCTTGCGGGCAAAATTGGCGGAGTAGCGGACCCGGCGGATTCTCCCTGCAAAGTTGGTGTAGGCGGTCTTCAGCGTCTCGTTCCGCGCGGCCGCGACGATGCTCTCATGGATGCGCTGGTTGGTCTGGAAATAGCCGTGCATGTCGCGGTGCAAATAGTGGCCGTACATCTCGTAATGCAGCTGCTCGATCGCGGTGATTTCCGCATCCGTTATGGCCTCGCAGGCCAGGCGCCCGGCGAGGCTCTCCAGTCCCGCCATGACGTCAAATAGCTCTTCGAGGTCGCGCTGGCTGAGCTGGCGCACCCGGGCGCCGCGATTGGGCAGTAGCTCGATCAGGCCCTCGGCGGCGAGCACCTTGAGGGCTTCGCGCAGCGGTGTGCGGGAGATGCCGAGCATCTCGCAGAGCTGCCGCTCGGGAACGCGTGCTCCCTCCGGGATATTGCCTTCGACCACGTAGTCGCGCAGCCGCAGCAGGATCTCGCCGTGGAGTGAGGCCTCCTGGCGGTCGCCGCCATTTGCGGCCGGCGGGGTGATCGGAACCCCAGTATCGGGAATCGTGGATTTCATTTGCAGCACAATAGTTTGCCCGTTGGGTCGCGTCGATGTTCACAATCGAATACCAAATTTTGATTGAAAGGACAAAAAATGAATGCAAAATAATCTCCGGAGCCGGCCAAGATCCGCCGACAGGGAGGTTTTCATGCATCAGGGACGCCATTTCCTTCAGATTCCGGGCCCGAGCCCGGTCCCCGAGCGCGTCCTGCGCGCCATGGACATGCCGGTCATCGACCATCGGAGCGTCGAGTTCGGCGAGCTCGGCCGCATTGTGCTCGAAGGCAGCCAGAAGATTTTCCAGACCAAGGGCCCGGTCATCATCTTCCCGTCGTCGGGGACCGGGGCCTGGGAGGCTGCGATCGTCAACACGCTGTCGCCGGGCGACCGTGTGCTGATGGTCGAGACCGGCCATTTCGCAACGCTGTGGCGGCAGATGGCGGGCCGCTTCGGCATCGAGGTCGACTTTGTCCCCGGCGACTGGCGCCGCGGCGCCGATCCTGCCGTGATCGAAGCAAAGCTCGCCGAGGACAAGGCGCGCGCAATCAAGGCTGTGATGGTCGTGCACAACGAGACCTCGACGGGGGCGACCAGCCGTATCGCCGAGATCCGCGCCGCGATCGACCGCACGGGCCATCCGGCGCTGCTGATGGTGGACACCATCTCCTCGCTCGGCTCGGTCGACTATCGCCACGACGAGTGGAAGGTCGACGTCAGCGTCAGCTGTTCGCAGAAGGGTTTCATGCTGCCGCCCGGCCTCGGCTTCAACGCGATCTCGGAGAAGGCGCTGGCCGCGTCCAAGACCAACAAGATGCCGCGCTCCTATTTCGACTGGGAGGAGATGCTCAAGCCCAATGCCAAGGGCTTCTTCCCGTATACGCCGGCGACCAACCTGCTCTACGGCCTGCGCGAGGCGATCGCGATGCTGCTCGAGGAGGGGCTTGGCAACGTCTTCGCAAGGCATCAGCGGCTTGCCGCCGCGACGCGCGCGGCCGTCAATCATTGGGGGCTCGAAGTGCTCTGCCAGGAGCCTTCGGAATTCTCGCCGGTGCTGACCGCGGTGCTGATGCCGCCCGGCCATGATGCAGATCAGTTCCGCAAGGTCGTGCTCGAGAACTACAACATGTCGCTCGGCTCGGGCCTGTCGAAGGTCGCCGGAAAAGTCTTCCGCATCGGCCATCTCGGCGAATGCAATGCGCTGACGCTGCTCGGCGCGCTCACCGGCGTCGAGATGGGCCTGTCGGTCGCCGGCGTGCCGCATCGCTCAGGCGGCGTCGATGTCGCGATGAAGCTGCTGGAGCAACGCCCGCAGGGCAATGCATCGCCGCATCTGAAAGTCGTCGGCACGTAAGCCGCGCGGGACACGCGGCCGGAAATCATAAAAAGCGTTCAGGGAGGGTGGAGATGGGAGTGAGGTTCAAGGCGACGCATGTCGTGCTGGCGATGCTCTGCGCGATGTATTTCGTCACCTATGTCGACCGGGTGAACATCGGTACTGCCGCGAGCGAGATCCAGAAGGAGCTGGGTCTCTCCAACACCCAGCTCGGCCTCGTCTTCTCCGCCTTCGCCTATCCCTATCTCTTGTTTCAGGTGATCGGCGGCTGGGTCGGCGATCGCTTCGGGCCGCGCAAGACGCTGTTCTGGTGCGGCATGGTCTGGGCCGTCGCGACCATCTCGACCGGCTTCGTCAACGGCCTTGCCGCGCTGTTCATCGCCCGCTTCGCGCTTGGCTTCGGCGAAGGCGCGACGTTCCCGACCGCGACGCGCGCGATGCAGTACTGGACGCCGGCCAACCGCCGCGGCTTCGCGCAAGGCCTGACCCATTCCTTCGCCCGGCTCGGCAATGCCGTGACGCCGCCGGTGGTCGCGCTGCTGATCCTGTGGCTGACCTGGCGCGGCGCGTTCGTCGTGCTCGGTTTCGTCAGCCTCGTCTGGGGCGTCGTCTGGGTCTGGTACTTCCGCAACGAACCGAAGGACCACGCCTCCATCACCGAGGCCGAGCTCGCAGCGTTGCCGCCGCGCCCGACCGGCGAGCGGCCGCGCGTGCCGTGGGGCCCGCTGCTCGGGCGGATGTGGCCGGTGACGCTGACCTATTTCTGCTACGGCTGGTGCCTGTGGTTGTACCTCAACTGGCTGCCGCTGTTCTTCAAGAACAACTACAATCTCGACATCAAGAACTCGGCGCTGTTCGCCTCCGGCGTGTTCTTCGCGGGCGTGGTCGGCGACAGCGTGGGCGGCGTGCTCTCGGACAAGATCCTCGATCGCACCGGCAATGTCCGCCTGGCGCGGCTGAGCGTCACCGTTACGGGGTTTACGGGCGCGCTTCTCTCGCTGCTGCCGATCCTGTTCGTGCACGACATCACGATCGTCGCGCTGTGCCTGTCGGCGGGCTTCTTCTGTGCCGAACTCGTGATCGGCCCGATGTGGTCGATCCCAATGGACATCGCCCCGAAATATTCCGGGACCGCGTCGGGACTCATGAATACCGGCTCGGCCTTCGCCGCCATCGTCTCGCCGCTGGTCGCGGGCTTCGTGATCGACGCGACCGGCAACTGGTACCTCCCGTTCCTGATGTCGATGGGCCTGCTGCTGCTGGGCGGCTTTTCGGCCTTCCTGATGCACCCGGAACGCCCGTTCACGGAGGCCGAGGACAGGGGAGCGGTCGGAAAGATGGTGGCCGCGGAGTAGGGGGCGTTCACGGTCATGGTCGGGACAAGCCCGGCCATGACGAAGTGGGAAGCTTCGGCGCCCCAAATCCGTGATGCCGTACACCCCGGCCGCGGGGCCGGCGGAGGCCCGCCGCTTATGCATGGGAGGCGTCTTTAGGAGAGGGGACAAGCCGGTCAAATGGTGCTATTCGGCGGCCATCAAAACCAAGGCTAGACCGGGAAGGACGCCGATGACCGTGCATACTGGAAGGCATTTCCTACAGATTCCAGGACCGACCAACGTGCCCGACCGCGTGCTGCGGGCGATGGACATGCCGACGCTGGACCATCGCGGACCGGAGTTCGCCGAGCTCGGCTTCGCCGTGCTTGCCGCGATGCAGCGGGTGTTCCGCACCAAGCAGCCCGTGATCATCTTCCCCTCGTCCGGCACCGGCGCCTGGGAAGCGGCGATGGTCAACGTGTTCGCCCCCGGCGACAAGGTCTTGATGTGCGAGACCGGCCAGTTCGCCGTGCTGTGGCGCGGCATCGCCGACAAGTTCAAGATCGACGTCGATTTCATCCCGAGCGACTGGCGCCATGGTGCCGACCTCGCCGAGATGGAGAAGCGCCTTACCGCCGACAAGCAGCACGCCATCAAGGCGGTCTGCGTCGTGCACAACGAGACCTCGACCGGCTGCCTCACGCCGCCGCTTGAAGTCCGCAAGCTGCTTGATCGCGTCAAGCATCCGGCGCTGCTGATGGTCGACACCATCTCCGGCCTCGGCTCGATGGAATATGAGCATGATGCCTGGGGCATCGACGTCTCGGTCGCAGGTTCTCAGAAGGGCCTGATGCTGCCGCCCGGCCTCAGCTTCAACGCCGTCTCGGAGAAGGCGCTCGCGGTCGCGAAGGCCAACCCCGGTATGCGCTCCTATTGGGATTGGCAGGAAGTCATCTCCTTCAACAAGCTCGGCACCTTCCCCTATACGCCCGCGACCAACCTGCTCTACGGCCTGCGCGAAGCAGTGAAGATGCTGGAAGAGGAGGGGCTGGAGAATGTCTGGTCTCGCCACAAGCGCCACAGCGCGGCGACGCGCGCCGCGGCCAAGGTCTGGGGCCTGGAGACGCAGTGCATCGATCCCGCCGCGCATTCGCCGGCGCTGACCGGCGTACGCGTGCCTGACGGCCACGACGCCGACGCCTTCCGCAAGGTGGTGCTGGAAAACTTCGACATGTCGCTCGGCACCGGCCTGAACAAGGTCAAGGGCAAGGTGTTCCGTATCGGCCATATCGGCCATTTCAACGATCTGATGCTGATGGGCACGCTCGCCGGCGTCGAGATGGGCCTGGATCTTGCAAAGATCCCGCACCGGAGCGGCGGCGTGTTGGCGGCCATGGACGTCCTCAAGGGACGCGACGTGGTGCCGATGACCAAGGCCCAAGTGGCTTGAAGGCTCAGGCGGCCTGAGCTGACTGAAGTGAAGAAAGTGAGCGCGCGATGAACGCACCGACGACTGCCAACGAAGACCTGCTCTACTCCGTCACGGACGGCATCGCGCGGATCACCTTCAACCGCCCGCAGGCGCGCAACGCCATGACCTTCGCCATGTACGACCGCATGGCGGAGATCTGCCAGGAGATCAACGCCGACCGTTCGATCAAGGCGCTGATCATGACCGGAGCCGGCGACAAGGCCTTTGCCTCCGGCACCGATATCTCCCAGTTCCGTGCCTTCAAGACCGCGCAGGACGCGCTCGACTACGAGGCCCGGATCGACCGCGTGCTCGGCACGCTCGAGCAGTGCCGCGTGCCCGTGATCGCGGCGATCGCCGGCGCCTGCACCGGCGGCGGCGCCGGGATCGCTGCCTGCTGCGACATCCGCATCGGCACCGAGACGACGCGGATGGGCTTCCCGATCGCGCGCACGCTCGGCAACTGCCTGTCGATGTCGAACATCAGTCGCGTGGTCGCGCTGGTCGGTCCCGCGCGCACCAAGGATCTGATCTTCAAGGCGCGCCTGGTCGAGGCCCCGGAAGCGCTCGCCCTCGGCCTGCTCAACGAGATCGTGCCGGACGTCGAGACGTTGCAGCGCCGCGCTGACGAGACTGCGAAGCTCGTCGCCAGCCACGCCCCGCTCACGCTGGAAGCGACCAAGGAAGCGGTGCGCCGCATCCGCCGCACGCTGTCGCGCGAGGAGGGCGAGGATCTGATCCTCAAGGCCTATATGAGCGAGGATTTCCGCGAGGGCATGGACGCCTTCCTCAACAAGCGTACGCCGGTCTGGAAGGGCAAGTAGCGGCGCTTCGATACGCGGCACGAGGTCAAAGCGAAGCCGGCATCGATCTTCAGCCGCTTCGCTCCATCTGCAATTGTCACAAATGTTTCAAACGGTTCCGCCTCCCGGAACCGCGATTGCGTGCGGGCACATCCACGCGTTCACGTTGACGGCACGACAAGCTCGGGCATAAGATCGCGGAGGTTGCATGATGCCGTCTCGCATTTTTCGAGCCGGCAGGCCGGCCAGCAGGTGATTTCAAGTCTATTGAATTGGGTAACGTGAAGCGTTCTGACCGACCGTGGTGCAACCGGACGTCATTGAATTGAAATTGAACTGTAGAAGTAGCGACGTAGTTTTCGACGACGCGAGCCGCGCCAGAATTCATTGCTGCTGACCATCCCGACGCCAGGCACGACCTCGCGAACAAGCCAAGCTCTTCAACCGAGACCTCTAAGCCAAGACCTTTAGCCAAGGCCTTTGATTCCCGAACGTTGAGTCACGTCTGATTTCTCAGACCGATTAGTCACGTCGCCGCGTCCTCATGCGGCGGCGCCTTCATGGCAACGCAGGCAGGGATTTTTCCATGACCAACCACACGCCGGTTTTCACCTCGTCATCCGCGACGGGCAGCTTCACCGAATTCGCCAACCTCAACGATTCGACCACGCTGCACACGTTGTCGGGTACGATGAGCTTCAAGGACAGCGACAAGACCGACACCCATGCGACGACCGCGACGTTGCATTCCGCGACGGTCTCGGGCGGAACGGTCATCCCTGCAGCCTCGCTTGCGCATTTCCAGACCGCGATGCAATCGCAGATACTGAGCGATGCAAACGGCTCGGGCCAGCTCAAATGGAATTTCAGCGACCAGGACCAGGACTTCGACTTCCTCGCCAAGAACCAGACGCTGGTGCTGACCTACGATATCAAGGTCTCCGACAACCACGGCAGTTATGCCATCCAGACCGTCAAGGTCACCATCACCGGCACTGACGACAAGCCGGTCTTCAACATGACCTCGGCGGCGACCGTCACCGAACAGGCGAACCAGACGCTGTCGCTGTCGCCGGATACGGTGCACGTCGCGCTCAATTTCACCGACGACGATCTCGCCAACACCGGTCACACCGCGGCCGTGACGGGCGTGTCCGCCTCCGGCGCCACGGCAGGCCTGCTGCCGGGTCCGTTCGGCGACGCCGAGTTGATGGCGTTCTTCCACGTCGACAACGTCATCAAGGCATCGGGCTCCTCGACCGGCACCATCAACACCACCTTCTCGGCGCCCGATCTCGCCTTCGACTACCTTTCGGCCGGCCAGCATCTCGACATTATGTACACGGTGCAGCTCGACGACCATGCCGGCGGCATCTCGACCCAGACGGTCACGGTGACCGTGGTCGGCACCAACGACAAGCCGCTGTTCCTGTCGTGTCCGGAATCGGCCGCGCTCGTCGAGGACCAGAATGTCGACCCGAGCGGCAATCTCACCGCCCATGACAGCCTGCTCTTCACCGACATCGATCTCGCCGACGCGCATACGGTCGCGACCACGGTCACGGCGACCCGTTCGGGCGGCGGTGCGATTCCCCTGACGAATGCGCAGCTGCTGGCGGCGTTCGGCACCTCGCTGCAGGATTCGACCGGTCACCTGCTCGGCGAGGTCGACTGGAATTTCGCGCTGGCCAATTCCTCGACCAATTTCCTCAATGGCGGCGAGACGCTCAAGCTCGTCTATCACGTCGCGGTGGACGACGGTCACGGCGGCACCGCCACCCAGGACGTCACCATCACCATCCTCGGCGTCAACCATCCGGTCGTGATCACGAGCGGCGCGGAATCCTCCACCGTCGCCGAGCAGGACGCCACCACGGGCTCATCCGCACTTGATACGACGCCGACAATCCCGGCGGGCACGCTCGCCTTCACCGATCAGGACACCAGCGACACCCACACCGTGACGGTGACGCTGGATTCGACGTCCGGGCCGACGCCGCCCGCCGCGACGCAGGCCGATCTCGCCAATGCGGTGACGACGGTGCTGCACGATTCCACGGGAACGGGATCGGGAAGCATCGACTGGAATTTCGCGATTGCCGACAAGGATCTCGACTATCTCGCGTTCAACGAGACGCTGACGGTCAACTATATCGTCAAGGTCGCCGACGGCTCGTCCAATTCGACCCAGACCGTCTCCGTCGTGATCACCGGCGCCAATGACGCGCCGGTGATCACCAGCGGACCGGGATCGGCTTCGCTCGCGGAGCAGCCGGGCGTCACCGGATCGCAATCGCCGGACACCACGAGCCCTGTGCCGACGGGAAGCTTGAGCTTCGACGATGTCGATCTGTCGGACACGCATTCGGTCAGCGTGGCGTTGAGCTCGGCGGTGTGGTCGAACGGCAGCCTTCCGGTCCCCGGTCAGACGCTGGTAGACCTCCAGTCGGCGCTCGCCACGGTCTTGCATGACTCCACGGGAAGCGGCACCGGCAGCGTCGACTGGACCTTCAGCATTGCCGATGCCGATCTCGACTTCCTCAGCTCCGGCGAGACGCTGACGGTGCAGTATGACGTCAATGTCTGGGACGGTTTCACCAATTCGACGCAGACCGTCACCGTTACCATCGACGGTGCGGCCGATCCGCTGGTCGTGACACCGTTGACGATTGCCGCGTCCGATACGTCGAGCCCTGACGCCGGCTCGTCGATCGCGAGCGGCGCCATCTTCGACGTCATCCAGCCGGTCGACCTGAGCACGCCTCGGACGGTCACCGAGGTCAACGGCAGCGCCGCCAATGTTGGCCACTCGGTGGCCGGCACTTATGGTACGCTGGTGCTGAACGCGGACGGCTCCTACGGCTACGCGGCCAATGCGGCGGTCGACGCGCTGCTGGCCGGCGACAACGTCACCGACCAGTTCACCTTCACCGTCGATGACGGCCAGGGCCACCAGGCCTCGACGACGCTCACCTTCAATATCGCCGGCGTCAACGATAATCCGCAGGTTACTGCCCTCAATGTCAGCGGATCGGTCACCGAGGATGCCGGTCCGCCGGCGATCGTCAACGGCGATTTCGAGACCGGCAACCTCGCCGGCTGGTCGGTGAGCGCCGGCGGCCATATCCACGTCGCGCAACTCGAGTTCGGCGGCAGCTTCGGCCACTATTCGGTCGAGCTTCTGCCGACGAGCGGACCGGAATCGCTGTGGCAGAGCATCTCGACCACGCCCGGCCAGCACTATTTCGTCAGCTTCGACGTCATCGGCGATTCCGAGGGCGTCAACACGCCGCTCTCGGTCTCGTGGGATGGCACGACGATCCTGTCGCTCGCCAACGTGCCGGCCGGCGTCAACCACTATGCCTTCGACCTTGTCGGCGATGCCTCGCTCGCGTCGACGCTGCTGCAGTTCACCTATGAGGACGATGCCACCGGCATGATCCTCGACTCCGTCAACGTCAGTCCGGCGACGGGGCCGGCCACCGAATCCACGGCGGGCTCGTTGTCCTTCTCCGACGCCGAGACCGGAGATACGCACAGCGCGAGCTTCCTGCCAAACGGCAGCGGCTATGTCGGCACGTTCTCGCTCGATCCGGTCAGCGAGGCCGGCGGCAGCGGATCCGTCGCCTGGCACTTCACGGTCGACAACGCCGACATCCAGTTCCTGGCGCAGGGGCAGACGCTGTCCCAGGACTATCTGGTGACGATTGCCGACAACAATGGCGGGTCGACCACGCAGGACGTCACCGTCACCATCATCGGCACCAACGACGCGCCGACGGCGGTCGGCGAGACCGTGATCACGGATGTCGGTGCCGGCGGAGGGGTCGTTGTTCCCAGCTGGGCGCTGGCGCTGAACGACACCGATCCCGACACCACCGACCACCTCTCGCTCGGCAGTGTCACGACAAGCTCGGGCGGCAGCGGGTTCACCTTCTTCGGGGACGCGGCGTTCGTCGACGATTCCACGCTCGGCGGCTCGTTCGACTACACGGTCTCCGACGGGACGACGAACTCGTCCAATGCCGCAACCGCGACCGTCATCAACAACGCGTCATCGGCGACGTCGCTGACCGGTACCGGCGGCGACGATATCCTGATCGCCACCAACGGGACCGAGACGATGAGCGGAGGTGGCGGCAACGATGTCCTGATCGCGGCGGCCAGCGGCAATGCCATGACCGGTGGCAGTGGCAACGACGTCTTCGCCTTCCTGCAGCCGCCGTCGGCGCCGGGCACGATCGGCGACTTCAACAACACCACCGAGCACGACCGCATCGCCGTCTCCGCGAGCGGTTTCGGCGGCGGGTTGACGGCGGGGATGGGCGTCACCTTCGAAACCTCCGGCGACGATGCGTTCTCGGGCTTCTCCCAATTCCATTTCGACACCGGTAACCAGACGCTCTACTACAGCGCCGACGGCACGCAGGGCGCAGCGGTCGCAGTAGTCACCGTCCAGAGCGGCGTGCTGCTCAACCAGCACGACATACTGGTCGTGTAGGCCGCAGCCACCGCATTCGACGCCAGAGGCATGGGCTCCGAAAGGGGCCCATGCCGTTTTGCGGCTCGGCCTCTCATTCCAAAGTCATAAGGGGGATGCCGCCGGGCGGCTTGAACTCGGTCGGATTCGCCAGCACAATGGCGCTGAATTCACCTCTGAATTTCCAATCCGAACAAGAAAATAGGGAAGACGCACGTGGGACATGGAATGAAGGCCGCGATTGCGCTGGCGGCCGCGCTTTGCGGCACGCCTGCCTTTGCCGGCTGGGAGCCGACCAAGCCCGTCGAGATCGTCGTGGCGGCGGGGGCGGGCGGTGCCTCGGATCAGATGGCCCGGATGATGCAGGCCGCGATCCAGAAGAACAATTTGATGAAGCAGCCCATGGTCGTCTCGCTCAAGGGCGGCGCCTCGGGTGCTGAAGCGCTGATGTACATGAAGTCCAGCGAGGGCGACCCGAACAAGGTGCTGATCGCCTATTCGCTGATCTACATGCTGCCGCTCTCGGCAAAGATCCCGTTCAATTGGCGCGAACTGACCCCGGTCTCGGTGATCGCGCTCGACCAGTTCGTGCTGTGGGACAACAGCGCCGGCCCCAAGACGGTGAAGGAATTCATCGACGCGGCGAAGGCGGCGAGTTCGCCGTTCAAGATGGGCGGCACCGGTTCCAAGCGCGAGGATCACGTGCTCACCGTCTTCCTGGAGCAGAAGACCGGCGCGAAGTTCTCCTATCTGCCCTACAAGTCCGGCGGCGAGGCCGCGACCCAGCTCGTCGGCAACCACACCGAAGCCAACGTCAACAATCCCAGTGAGAATCTCGAGGTCTGGCGCGCCGGCCAGGTGCGTCCGCTGTGCGTGTTCGACAAGGAGCGCATTTCCTACACCAGCAAGGTGACGGATACCCAGTCCTGGGCGGACATCCCGACCTGCAAGGAGCAGGGCGTCGACGTGCAGTATCTGATGCTGCGCGCGATGTTCCTGCCAGGCAAGGTCACGGCCGAGCAGCAGGCGTTCTATGTCGAGCTGTTCCACAAGGTGACCCAGACCACCGAGTACAAGGACTACATGGAAAAGCAGGCGCTGAAGCCGATCTTCCTCACCGGCAAGGACATGGTGCAATTCCTCGAGGAGGACGATGCCATCAACAAATCGCTGATGACCGAAGCCGGATTCGTCGCGAAGTAGCTTTCTTCTTCACCTCGCCCCGCTTGCGGGGAGAGGTCGGATCGCACCTGGCGATGCGAAGCATCGTCCAGCGCGATCCGGGTGRGGGGGACCCGCCGCGAGTCCAGCCCTCACCGTCTCCATGGAGAAACTCTCCGTTACCCGACCCTTTCCCCGCAAGCGGGGAGAGGGGAATTGATCGTACTCCGTCCCTAACTGAGCATGTCCCAAACCGATCTTGAAATCGTCGTCGACGATCCGACCGCGCCTGAAGACGACTCTCCCGCCGTCGTCTCCTCCGGCTCGGTCGAGATCGTCGTCTGCCTCCTGTTGCTCGCGCTCGCCGTCACCCTCGGCTACGACAATTGGCGCACCGGCGCGTCCTGGGACGCGACCGGGCCCGAGCCCGGCTATTTTCCGTTCTATCTCTCGATCATCCTCGGCGGCGGCAGCCTCTACGGCCTGATCGTGGCCCTGCTGGCCCGGCGCGCGGCATCAGGGACCTTCGTCACGCGTGCGCAGGCCCGCCGCGTGATGGCGGTGTTCGTGCCGACCCTGCTGTTCTGCCTGGTGACGCAGTTCCTTGGCCTCTATGTCGCGAGTTTCCTGCTGATCGCCGGCTTCATGCGCCTCGTCGGCAAGATCGCGCTGTGGAAGTCGCTGCTCACCGCGCTCGTGTTCACGGCGATCATGTTCGTTACCTTCGACATCGCCTTCGACGTCATCATGCCGAAGGGGCCGCTCGAAGCGGCCTTCGGTCACTAGGGCAGGCGAACGATGGAAGCTCTCGGTCTCCTGCTTCACGGCTTCGCCGTCCTGCTCACGTGGAAGACGCTCGTCCTGATGATGGTCGGGCTGGTGCTCGGCATCTTTGTCGGCGTGCTGCCGGGTCTCGGCGGCCCCAACGGCGTCGCCATCCTGCTGCCGCTGACCTTCACGATGGATCCGACCTCGGCCATCGTGATGCTGTCCTGCATCTACTGGGGCGCGCTGTTCGGCGGCGCGATCACCTCGATCCTGTTCAACATCCCCGGCGAAGCCTGGTCGGTCGCGACCACGTTCGACGGCTATCCGATGGCGCAGCAAGGCCGGGCGGCGGAGGCGCTGACCGCGGCGTTCACGTCGTCCTTCATCGGCTCGCTGGTTGCGGTGCTGCTGATCACCTTCCTTGCGCCGATGATCTCGTCCTTCGCGCTTAAGTTCGGGCCGCCCGAGTTCTTCGCGGTCTATCTGCTGACCTTCTGCTCCTTTGTCGGCCTCGGGCGCGAAGCCAAGCACAAGACGGTCATCTCGATGTCGCTCGGCCTTCTGCTCGCCGGCGTCGGCATGGACACCGTGTCGGGCAATCTGCGCATGACCTTCGGCTCGGCCGAGCTGCTCCGTGGCATCAACTTCCTGGTCGCCGTCATCGGCCTGTTCGGGATCAGCGAGATCCTGCTGACGATGGAGGAGCGCCTGGCGCTGCGCGGACACGCGGCGAGCATCTCGCTGCGCGTCGTGCTCGGGGTCTGGAAGGACCTGCCGAAGTACTGGGTGACGCTGCTGCGCTCCTCCTTCATCGGCTGCTGGCTCGGCATCACCCCGGGCGGCGCGATCGCGGCGTCGTTCATGGGCTACAACCTCGCCAAGCGCTTCTCCAAGGACTCCGAGAGCTTCGGCAAGGGCCGCATCGAGGGCGTGTTCGCGCCGGAGACGGCGGCGCATGCCTCCGGCACCTCGGCGCTGCTGCCGATGCTGGCGCTCGGCATTCCCGGCTCGGGCACCGCGGCGATCCTGCTCGGCGGCCTGATGGTATGGGGGCTCAATCCGGGTCCGCTGCTGTTCGTCGAGCACAAGGACTTCGTCTGGGGCCTGATCGCCTCGATGTATCTCGGCAATGTCGTTGGCCTCGTGCTGGTGCTGACGACGGTGCCGATCTTTGCCTCGATCCTGCGCGTGCCGTTCGCGGCGGTGGCGCCGATGATCGTGGTGTCCTGCGCCATCGGCGCCTATGCCATCCAGAACGCGATGTTCGATATCTGGCTGATGCTCGGCTTCGGCGTCGTCGGCTATGTGTTCAAGAAGATCGGCATTCCCCTGGCGCCGTTCACCCTCGCGCTCGTGCTCGGCAACCGTGCCGAGGATGCCTTCCGCCTCTCGATGATCGGCTCTGGTGGAAAGCTTGGGGTGTTCTGGTCGAACGGCCTGGTCGGCTCAATCACGACTCTGGCGATCGTGCTGCTGTTCTGGCCAGTCATCGACAGTGTACTGGGCCGCGTCGGACTGACGCAGCGGACCAGGACGACATCGCCGTAGCGCCCTAGGACAACGTTGTTCCAAATCAATGGCTTAGGGAAGGTGGTGGCGTTCTGATACCGGTACTACTTTAGGCTCGATTATTTCCCGATGTTGCTGGCGCGGCACAGCCCCAGGGCAGGGAGCCGGGTATATTTTGATCACAAAATTGTGCGGGGAAGAGGAATTGCCATGAAGCGGATTGTGATTGGAATGGCAGCGGCGATGTCGCTGTTCGCGACGGGCGCACTGGCTGCTGATCTCGCGGCAAAGCCCTACGTCAAGGCTCCGATCATGGTCGATCCGGTCTGGAGCTGGACCGGCTTCTACATCGGCGCCAACGGCGGTTACAGCTGGGGCCGTTCGCGCACCGACGTCACCTACAACAACACAGCGACTGGTGCGGTGATCGTGCCTCCGGCTGGCTCCATCACCAGCGCATCGTTCGACATGAACGGTGGTGTCGCGGGCGGTCAGGCCGGCTACAACTGGCAGCGCGCCAACTGGGTGTTCGGCATTGAGGGTGACCTGCAGTGGTCGGGTGAGAAGGGCAGCGCGTTCTTCAACTGCGGCGGCGTCGCGCCTGCCGGTGGTCCCTGTCTTCCTGGGTTGACCTTCCTTCCCGCCGGCGGCCTGGCCGGCACGACACTGACGATCGATCAGCATCTCCAGTGGTTCGGCACGGTTCGCGGCCGCGTCGGCATCCTCGCGACTCCCAAGGTGCTGTTCTACGGCACCGGCGGTGTGGCGTTCGGCGAAATCAAGACCACGGGCACCATGACCGGCTTCACCCCCGCTGGTGTCGCGATCGCGTCCGTCGGCACGAGTTCGGATACGCGCGTCGGCTGGACCGTCGGCGCCGGTGTCGAAGGCAAGATCACCCAGAACTGGAGCGCGAAGCTCGAGTATCTCTACATGGATCTGGGCCGCTTCTCCGCCGGTCCGTTCACGCTCGCGCCGGCTTCTGCGATCGCTGCCAATACCTCGTCGCGCTTCACCGATCACATCCTGCGCGCCGGCATCAACTACCAGTTCGGCGGCCCGGTGGTCGCCAAGTACTGAGATCAACAAAGGCGTCAACAAGAAGCAAAGCCCGGCCCCGCGCCGGGCTTTGTCGTTTCTGTCCGGATGTCCTGACGGCGGTGCCGCGCGGATGGTCGCAAGCGTGCCGCGTGCGAGTTGCAGCCGTGCCACATCCCCAGCCTGATTTGCACTGATCGCATTGTCGGAGCGATCGCATTGAGCTTGCTCCGGCGACATCGCGCCGGCCCGCAAAGCTCATCGAGATTATCAAACTGCTCTGAAATACTGGTGCTTTCGAGATCCCCTCGATCGCCCATGCATGCCTTGCACCCGCCCTCGGCTGCCTTGTCTCCTTCAAACGAGTGACCTTCGAACGCACGACGCGGCGGCGGCGGCGCTTCCCTAGTGTCGCGGCACTGAATCGCCCGCGCATCTGTCAAGCAGGCGAACAGGCAATGCCAATTCTCGAGGGAAGATTGATGACACGAACTTTGCTGGCTGCGGCGGCGATCGCCATGATGCTCGCGCCGCGGGCCTTCGCTGCCGATCTGGCGGTGCCGCACATTTACACCAAGGCGCCGCCGGTGGCGGTCGATCCCGGATACAATTGGAGCGGCTTCTATGCCGGCCTCAACGTCGGCTATGGCTGGGGCCGCTCGGCGGCCACGGCGGACTTCGCCGACAGCAGGAGCGGTGCGCTGCTCAGCTCGAGCCCCGGCAGGTTCGATCTCGACGGCGTCACCGGCGGCGGACAGATCGGCTACAACTGGCAGCGCGAGATGGTCGTGTTCGGCGTTGAAGCCGATTTCCAGGCCAGCGGCCAGAAAGGCAGTCTTGCGGCATTGTGCGCCGGTGCGCCGGACGGCTTGCAGGATGGCGTCTGCACCCCGGGCCATCGCGGCGACAACACGTTCGACCCCGCGCTGCCTGTTGCGTTCAATCTCACCCAGAAGCTCGACTGGTTCGGCACCGTCCGAGGCCGGCTTGGTATTGCCGTGACGCCGCGCGTGCTGCTCTACGGCACCGGCGGTCTCGCCTATGGCCGCATCTCCACCTCGGGCAGCGTGAGCGCGATCAATGTCGGCGGCTTTGCGGGCGCCGATGGCGGCACGTTCACGCCGGTTGCGGCAAGCTTTGGCAGTAGCACGACGAAGGTCGGTTGGACCGCGGGCGCCGGCGTCGAAGGCGCCTTTGCCGACAATTGGAGCGCGCGGCTCGAATATCTCTATGTCGATCTCGGAACGGTGTCGGGTTCGCTTACGACGCCCGTGATCGCGCTCAGCGGCGCGCCGCTGGTCGTGGGCTATCGCTCGCATGTCACCGACAACATCCTGCGCCTCGGCGTGAACTACCGCTTCAGCGGCACCTGAGCGCCTTAGTGAGGCACGATGCAAAAAGCCCGGCGTGAACGCCGGGCTTTTCCTTGGCGACGCCGGGCGAGGCGCTCACACGACCTTTGCGTCCCTGAGCTTGCCGATCTCGTCCGCACCGAAGCCGAATTCCTTCAGCACCTCGTCGGTCTGCTCGCCGAATTCCGGCGGCCGTGCCACCATCCTGCTCGGCGTGCGCGACAGCGTCACGGGCTGGCCGACCAGCTGGATATGCCGGCCCTCGTCGTTCGGCACGTCCTGGGCGATGCCGAGATGCCTGACCTGGGCGTCCTCGAACATCTGGTCGATGGCGTAGATTGGCCCGCACGGCACGCCGGCATCGTTGAGCTCGCGCACCCAGGTCTCGGTCGACTTCGTCACCGTGCGCTTCTCGATCTCGGCGTTGAGCGTGTCGCGGTTCTTGGAGCGTGAAGGCGCCGTCGCGTAATCCGGATGGCTGTAGAGCTCCGGCGCGCCGATCGCCTGCGCGCAGCGCTCCCAGATTCGCCCGCCGGTCGTGGCGATGTTGATGTAGCCGTCCGAGGTCTTGAACACGCCGGTCGGGATGCTGGTCGGGTGGTTGTTGCCGGCCTGCTTGGCGACCTCCTTCTCCATCAGCCAGCGCGCGGCCTGGAAGTCGAGCATGAAGATCTGGGCCTGCAGCAGCGAGGTCTGCACCCACTGGCCCTTGCCCGAGACCTCGCGCTCGAGCAATGCGGTGAGGATGCCCATGGCACAGAACAGGCCGGCGGTGAGGTCGGCGACGGGAATGCCGACCCGCATCGGACCTTCGCCCGGGGCGCCCGTGATCGACATCAGCCCGCCCATGCCCTGGGCGATCTGATCGAAGCCCGGCCGCTTGTGATAAGGCCCGTCCTGGCCGAAGCCGGAGATGCTGCCATAGACGATGCGCGGGTTGATCGCGGCAAGGCTCTCATAGTCGATGCCGAGCTTCTTCTTCACGTCGGGGCGGAAATTCTCGACCACGACGTCGGCCTTGGCGGCGAGGCGCTTGAACACCGCGAGCCCGCGCTCGTCCTTCAGGTTCAGCGTCATCGCCCGCTTGTTGCGATGCAGATTCTGGAAGTCGGAGCCCCGCCGCGGCCCGCCCGGCTGCTCGCCGCCGGCATCCTCCGTCAGCGCGTCGATCTTGATCACGTTCGCGCCCCAGTCCGCGAGCTGACGCACACAGGTGGGCCCGGACCGGACGCGGGTCAGATCGAGCACGGTGAAGCGCGACAGGGCTTCCGAGGCATGCGGAAAGGGCATCTTGAGCGGCTCCGGGACAGATTGTGAAGCCACCATAAGGCCGAAACGTCAGGGGGCAAGACGGCCTCGACGCGGATGCCGCCTGTCAAAATGCAGGCCTGATCGAAGCTGGCCCGACGCTGCCTGCCCTGCTTGCGCACGGGGTCAGCGCGGCAGGCGCTTGAGCTCGGCGCGCGCCTGCTCGGCCAGCGGATCATCGCCGTGGCGCGCGATGAAGAGCTCGAACGCTTCCCGCGTGCCCGCCCGGCGGGCGGCTTCGAATTCTTCCGCCACCGCGGCGGAAGGATCGCGCGCCATTGGCATGGAGGGCGCGCGCCCCGCCTTGGCGCTTGGCTTGCCACTGTCGTCCGCATTGGCTTTCGAGGCCATGGCAGGCAGTTCTCCGATGGGTAGATGGTCCGGCCCGGCGAGCATCGCCACGGCTCCGATCAGACCGGCCGCAAGTGGACCCAGTTTCATAGTTTCCTTTACGGAACAGGCTACACGCGGAGCGGGGATGCCCGGCGCCGATCCGTATCACTACGGAAATTAATGGCTAATGCGAGGTTACCGCAGCGCCGCCCGCCCGACGCCCAATTTAAACCAAACGTAGCACTCTCAAACTAGAATCAAGCGCCTGCGTCGCGAATCAATCCGTCCTACGTTGCTCCGGAGAGTTCCTTGGCTACCGCTGTTTCCGTCAGTGCCACCAACAATGCCGAGATCGACGGCCTGCTGTCGGGCTACAAATGGACCGGCACGATCAGCTACAGCTTTCCGGATTCGCCGAGCGACTATTCCAATCCCTATTCCGGCGGCAGCAGCGAACCGACCGCGTCGGGTTTCGCATCGGCGCCGACCCAGATGCAGGCGGCGATTACCTACGCGATCGGTCTGATCCTCGGCTACACCAACGCCACGATCCAGTTCAACGGGACCGGTAGCGCCGACATTATGGTCGCGCAGTCCCCGTCGGCCAATCCAACCTCCTACGCCTACTACCCCGGCAATTATTCGGCGGGGGGCGATGTATGGTTCGGCACCCAGTACAATTACTCGCTGGCCAAGCTCGGCAACTACTATTTCACGACCGCGCTGCATGAGCTCGGCCACGCTCTCGGTCTCAAGCACGGCCAGGAGGCCGGTGGCCCCGCCAACGTCGCGGTGCCGAGCGCGCATGACGACAGCGAATACACCGTCATGAGCTATCGCAGCTATGTCGGTGGATCGACGACCAGCGGCTACACCAACGAGTCGTACGGATATCCGCAGACCTATATGGCCAACGATATCCTCGCGCTGCAGTCGATGTACGGCGCGAACTATTCGACCCAGAGCGGCAACACGGTCTACAGCTGGAATGCGACGACGGGCCAGGAGTTCATCAACGGCGTCGGGCAGCTCGCGCCGGGCGGCGGCACAGGCGGTTCGGCCAACCGCATCTATGAGACGGTCTGGGACGGCGGCGGTGTCGATACCTACGACCTGTCGAACTACACGACCAATCTCAGCATCAACCTCAATCCCGGCGCCTCGTCACTGTTCTCCACGACGCAACTGGCCAATCTCGGCAACGGCCATTACGCGTCCGGCAACGTCTACAACGCCTATCTCTACAACGGCGATGCGCGCTCCTACATCGACAACGCCATCGGCGGCACCGGCAACGACACCATCCTCGGCAACGCCATCGCCAACACCCTGAACGGCGGTTCCGGCAACGACACGATCACCGGCGGCGGCGGCAACGACAGCATCATCGGCGGGGCGGGCACCGACACGGCGGTGTATTCGGGCAATTACGCGAATTATGGCCTGGCCTACAATTCCACCACGCAGACCTTCACGATCACCGACCACCGCTCCGGCGCGCCTGACGGCATCGATACCGTCACTGGTGTCGAGAGTTTCCAGTTTGCGGATCAGACGGTCTCGAGTGCGACGCTTGCAAGCCTTCTCAGCAATGTTGTGATCGAAGCGATCGGTGCAACCAGCCTGGTGCAGACGAACAACAACTACTCTTTCAATCCAACCTCAGGCGGCACGGGTCCCGTGCTGAAATATTCCGGTTCGCCGGTGACGGTCGGCCAGTTCGGCAACTGGGCGTTCATCGCGGCAGAACAGACCGCCAGCGGTTATGAAGTCGCACTGCATCTGACCGGTGCCGATCAATACATCGTCTGGAACACCGATACGAACGGCAACGTCACTGGCAACGCGCTGAGTGGGATTGTTTCCGGGACCAGCCAGGGCTTGGAGGCGCTCGAGACGAGCTTCCATCAGGATCTCAATGGCGACGGCACGATTGGATTGCCCAGCGCCGCCGCCACTGTGATCGAATCCTTCGGGGCGACCAGCCTCGTGCAATCGAGCGGAAACTACTACCTGAACCCCAGTGCGGGCGGGACCGGTCCCGTGCTGAAATATTCGGGTTCGCCGATCACGATCGGTCAGTTCGGCGGTTGGGCGTTCATCGGCGCCGAACAGACTGCCAGCGGGTACGAAGTCGCACTGCATCTGACCGGTGCCGATCAGTACATTGTCTGGAACACCGATACGAACGGCAACGTCACCGGCAACGCGGCGGGAGGGGTCGTCTCGGGGACCAGCCAGGTCTTGCAAGCGCTCGAGCCGAGCTTCCACCAGGATCTCAACGGTGACAGCACGATTGGCTTGCCGAGCGCCCCGGCCTCGGTCATCGAATCCTTCGGTTCGACCAGCTTGGTGCAATCGAGCGGCAACTACTATTTGAATCCCAGTTCGGGCGGGACCGGTCCCGTGCTGAAATATTCGGGTTCGCCGGTCACGATCGGTCAGTTCGACAATTGGACCTTCATCGGCGCCGAACAGACCGCCAGCGGCTTCCAGGTTGCGCTGCATCTGACGGGTGCCGACCAGTACACGGTCTGGAACACGGACACGAACGGCAACGTCAATGGCAACGCGGTGGGCGGCGTCGTCTCGGGAACCAGCCAGGCTTTCGAAGCGCTCGAGACGAGCTTCCACCAGGATCTCAATGGCGACGGAACGATTGGCCTGCCTGGCGCCGCTGCCACGGTGATTGAATCGTTCGGTGCGACCAGTCTCGTGCAATCGGGCGGGAACTACTATCTGAACCCCAGCTCGGGCGGGACTGGTCCCGTGCTCAAATATTCCGGCTCGCCGGTCACGATCGGTCAGTTCGGCAATTGGGCCTTCATCGGCGCGGAACAGACGGCCACCGGCTTCGAAGTCGCGCTGCACCTGTCGGGTGCCGACCAGTACACGGTCTGGAACACGGACACGAACGGCAACGTCACCGGCAATGCGGTGGGTGGGATCGTTTCGGGCACGAGCACTGCACTTCAGGCACTTGAGACGAGCTTTCATCAGGATCTCAACGTCGATGCCATCGTCGGGACTGCCCCCGCGGGCGTCGCCTGGCATCTGTTGACCTGAGCGCTCTCGCAACGGAATCGCTTCAGGCGATAACCGTTACGGCTATCGACGACTTCTCCGACTCTCTGCACGAACTGCTCTGCCGGCCAGCGGCTCGTCGCGTCGAATCGACGCAGCCCGGCGCGGTCTGTCTGTCACAACCAGCGTCTAGCCTTGCGCCCGGGGGTTGTGCGCGACAAGTGAGCAACGCAAAGGCCCTCGTTGTCGTCGAGAGACCCGCGTTGTCGCCGAGGACCTCTTGTGTCGGATCACGATAAGGACGATAAAAAAACTACGTCAAATTGAACCTTGCCCGATCCAGCGCCGACCACTAGAAGCCTCGCGATCCATCACGCAACAGTTGCGCGATGAGAAAAGACAAGACTGTTTCCATTTTTCCCAGTAGCCTTGCGTACCTAATAATTTTGAACACGAAGGTCCGATTGCGAGCGCCGACAACGGCGGGGGAAGTTCCACTGACATTTGGAATGTGATGCCGTAGGTCCGCGGAAGCGAAGCTGCGGCAGACGATGAATTGTGCATGGCAATGAGCTGGGCCTCAGCTCTATTTCGGGAGGATGAAATGCGTCGAATTGCACTCTTTGCCTTACTTGCGGGAATGCTCTTACCGGTCCTGGCGTCGCAGCCGGCTCACGCCCAGGCCACCAGAACCTGGGTGTCCGGCGTTGGCGACGACGCCAATCCGTGCAGCCGCACCGCGCCTTGCAAGACCTTCGCTGGCGCGATCTCGAAGACGGCGGCGGGCGGCGAGATCAACTGTCTCGACCCGGGCGGGTTCGGTACCCTCACAATCGTCAAGGCGATCTCGGTCTATTGCGAAGGCGTCATCGGCGGCGTCCTGGCATCTGGCGTCAACGGCATCAACGTCAACGCAGCCGCGACTGACCATATCGTGCTGCGCGGCCTCGACATCGATGGCGCCGGCACCGGGATCAAGGGCGTCAACATCCTGCAGGCGGCCTCCGTAGTCATCGAGCATAGCTTCATCAGGAACTTCAATTCTGCCGGCGGGGCTGGCGTCTCGTTCACGCCTTCGAACGCGAATGCGCTGCTGCTGATCCGGGACAGCCTCGTCTCGCACAATGGTTCGGCTGCGGACGGGAACGGCGTTCTGATCCAACCCAGCGGCGCCGGCAGCGCCAAGGTTTTGATCAACAACACGTCCATCAATAGGAACTTCCTCGGCCTGAACGCTCAGGGTTCGTCCAATGTTCAGGTCAACAACAGCGACATCTCCGAGAGCGCCGGCAGTGGCGTTGGTCAGGGCGGTGCGGCGACCATTCGCATCGGCCGGTCCATGATCGTCAACAATTTCGGATCGGCGACGGTGGGCAGCGTGCTGTCCTATGGCGACAATCAGATCAACGGCAACGGCACCGACACCACCCCGGCGTCGGCGGGCGGCTACAAGTAACCCCCTGATCATCGACTGATCTGATCCACGAGGCTCCGGGCGACAATCGCCCGGGGCCTTTTTCTTGCCGGGAGGGGGCGGGCGGTTTGGTGGCGAACGGACGCTCGACCGCAGCAGTCCAGAAGGGCGCTGCGTTGATTAAGTTCCGTCAGGATGTCAAAGTCTTATCCGAGGCCCAAGGCTGAGCCCCAAACGGATTGTTCGGAGCTTGGTCCGGGGCTAAGGCATTGAGCTGAAGCCAACGGCCTGCCGCCGCGCAGCCCGGGGCCGGAACTTGCGAGGCAAGGCTGGACTTGAAAGCGGCGCCGCTACGGTAGGGAACTCTCGGCTTTATGTTTACCTTGGACCCGGCGAAGAATGACACCTCCGTCACCCTGAATCTCCTGAGAGCCGCCGCGGCCCAAGTGGTTTGCATTGGTCATGCCTGGAATTTCGGAGGAATGGGATCGACGAGCGCGCCCACCGACGGGGTGTTGTTGTTCTTCGTTCTCTCCGGCTTTCTTATCGCCTATACCCTCGACACCAAGTCGAAGTCGCCGTCCTACGGCATTGTCGATTTCGGCATCGAACGGTTCGCGCGAATCTACACGGCCTATCTGCCCGCAATCCTGGCTATCGGATTGGTGGCCCTTGCCATCCAATGGTACGGCCTCGACATCAAGGCCGACCGGGTCGACTTGAAGACATTCATCGGCAGCTTGCTGATGCAGCAGAACGTGCCTTGCTGCCTCAGCGTGAGCACGTTCGGAACGGCAGGGCAGCTGACGTCGGTTGCGGTCGAATTTCACATCTACTTCTTCGTGGGCGCGTTGTACTTCCTGCTGCGGGGCAAGAACGTTCTGCTGTGCTGCCTCATTGCCGCGCCATTCTCGTTCATGCCGCTCGCCTACTTCTCCAACATCCCGGGGACCGATCGGGCGCTGTTCGTGCTGTGGCTTCTGGCCTTCGCCTCCTACTACATCGCGAAAACCGTGGTCGAATACCGGGTGAATGTCGCCTTCTGGTGCCTGGCCTTCGTCGTGACGCTGACCACGTGGCTGATCGAGCTGACGCCGGGCGATGATGCCACCCTGCGGCAGTATCCCATGCTGGTCATGGCGTTCTTCAGCCTGGTCCTTGTCACGCAGCGCGTCCGCATCATACCGAAGCGCCTGGCTGCGCTGATCAATGTCGCTGCCGACTATTCCTTCTCGCTCTTCCTGATCCATCTCACGATATTGCGGCTGATCTTCGCACTCTGGCCGGATGCGACGATCTGGAGGATGTTGTTCGCCATCGTCGTGGCGAACGCCCTCGCATTCGTCTTCGCGCTTGTTTTCGAGCGGCACTATCATCGCGTGTCGGACTGGATAAAGTCGGCTCTCGGCCGGCCGTCGCGGCAGTGGCGCAGCGGGCCGGCCGCGAAAGCGTATGCCGGAGGCCAGCAATCCTGATGTGGATTCCGTCACGGGACCGGACTAACCTCGCGCAAGTGCAGTCGATGGGAAGTCGGATGATGAGTGAGTCACGTCCCGGTCTGGATGACGGTCGCCTGGTGCGGTCGCTGCGGCTTGCGGTCCTTGCTTTTGCGATCGCAGCACCGATGCTCGCGCTCGCCGCGCCGGCCTCTGCCCAATCGCTCCGCCAGGGTGTCTCCGCGTTCCAGCGCCAGGACTATGCGAGGGCCTCCCGCATCTTCATTCCGCTGGCCGAGCGCGGCAATGCGGCGGCGCAGACCTATCTCGGCTTCCTGTTCGAGACCGGGCGCGGCGTGCCGCAGAACTATACGGAGGCCGCGATGTGGTACCGCCGCGCGGCGGAGCAGGGCGACAGCCGTGCCCAATATTCCCTGGGCCTGCTCTACGACCGCGGCTTCGGCGTGCCGCAGAACATCGTCGAGGCCTCCAAATGGCTGAACCTCTCGACGGCCGCAGCGCCGCCTCCGGCGCGCGAGGCGCGGGCCCGGATCCGCGACGCCGTCACCACCAAGATGACGCGCGGAGAGATCGCCCAGGCCCGCCTGCGGGCGCTGGAATGGGCGCCGAGCCGCGAGCATTGACCGCGGGCGCCTAACTCCCCTCGGCCGTTCGCGTCCCTCCAAGACAAAAGTGCGAAAACAACCCCATGCACAGTAGGGGGCGAGCGGGGCGCGCCTGCGCCGTGATCGCGATTTATCCCGACAGCATCGCGCCTTAGCCGGGCCAGCCGCCGAGCCAGTTGGCGTACCAGGTCTCGCCCAGCCAGCCGATCCAGATCGCCGGTGCGAGGAACAGTCCGAACGGGAGGAAGGCTGTCGCGCGCAGCGGCCTCTTTTGCAACGCAGCATTGGCGGCGTAGGCGGCGATCGCGAGCAGGGCGGCAAGCTCGATCACCGCGAGCACGGTCGCAAGGTCGAGCCAGGCGCCGCAGACCCCGGCGAGCTTGATGTCGCCGAGCCCGAGCCCGTCGCGGCCGCGCCAGTGCCGGTAGAGCACCATCAGCAGCAGCAGCGGCACCGCCACCACGACGGTGCGGACGAGCGGCCAGAGCAGCGCCTCCAGGCCGATATCGGGCACGAACGCCGCGGCGCGCAGCAGGGCGAGCGCGAAGGCCGCGCCCGTCAGCTCGTTCGGAATGAGGTAGTGGCGGGCATCGTGGGCCGCGATCGCCAGCATCAGGGCCGCCAGGAACGCGCCATACAGGCCTTCGGCGCCCGGCGCGGTGACGAGGCTTGCGAACACGCTCAGCAGCAGGGCGATGCCGAGCGCGAGCGAGGGGCCCGTGCCGTCGTTCGCCACCTGTCTGATCACGCGGTCAGCGTACCGCCCCGGGCGGGGACACGGTGACCACGGGATTGCTGGTCCCGACCAGGCGGCCGTTCATCTTGCTGCGCATCTCCTCGGCGATGACGTGCGCATCGACGCCGTCCTTGATCACGGTCGGACGGATGAACAGGATCAGCTCGGTGCGGCTGCGCGCATTGGTCTGATGCGAGAAGGCATCGCCCACGCCGGGGATGGAATCCAGGATCGGCAGGCCCTGGCGCTGCCTGTTCTCGGTCTCGCTGATCAGGCCGGCGAGCAGCACGGTCTGTCCGCTCGTCACGGCGATCGAGCTCTTGACCCGGCGCTGCGAGATCGTCGGCGTCAGCGAGTTGGCGCTGCCGGCGGCGACGCTCGAGATCTCCTGCTCGATGTCGAGCACGACGTTGCCGTTGGCGTTGGCGCGCGGCAGCACGCGCAGGATGATGCCGGTGTTCTTGTAGTCGATGGTGTTGACCACGGTGTTGTTGGCGGTCAGCACGGTCGCAGTGCCCGTCGAGAACGGCACCTGGTCGCCGACCTGCAAGGTCGCGGGCTGGTTATCCAGCACCACCAGCGACGGGTTCGACAGCACCTTGACGTTGGTGATGCCGTGCAGGGCGTCGAGCACGACGCGCGGCGAGTTCTCGGCGCCGATCAGGAAGTTGAAGCCCGGCAGCGCGCGGCCGAGCAGGGCGCCGGCGGCGGCATTGACCGCGTTGCTGGCTGCCTCGGTGTTGCTGCCGATCGTGGCGCTGTTGCTGATGCCCGAAACGGTGTTGGAGATCGAGCCCTTCTTGCTCGCGAGGAAGAACTGCACGCCGTAATTCAGCTGGTCGTTCAGCGTCACCTCGGCGATCGTCGCCTCGATCGCGATCTGGCGCTGCGGCCGGTCGATCTGGCGTATGGTCTGCTCGACGATGCGCTGCGCCTCCTGGTTGGCGTAGACGAGCACGGCGTTGTTGGTGACGTCGGCGGTGATCCGCACGTTCTGGAGAATGCTGTTGAGACCGGGCTTCGCGCCGCCCGAGGGACCACCGAGCGCATTGTCCTGCGCCGGGGTCGCCGAGGCGGCCGGAGCGGGACGGGCGCTGAGCGATGATCCCGCAGGTGCGGTGATGGGCGTTGCCGCGCCCGCGGCGGCGGTCGGCAGTGCGCTCAGCGATGCCACGGGATTGGTGGAGGTCGTCGTCGACATGCCGGCGCCGGGCGAGATCTGGGTCGACGCGCTGTCGAGCGTCGAGCTGCTCGCCGAGCCCTGGTTGAGCAGCATGTCGTTCAGCAGCGCGACGATCAGCTTGGAATTGCCGTAGCGCAGCGGATAGGCCTTCAGGTTCACCCCTTCGGTGTCGGAGCGATCGAGCCGCGCGATCCAGGTCTGCGCACGCTTGAGATATTCCGGCTTCTGGCTCACCACCAGGATCGAGTTCATCCGCGCGATCGGCTGGAACTTGATCACGTTCTGGCTCATGCCGCCTTCACCGGAATCCATGATCTTCTCGATCTCGGTGATGACGGGCTCCGGCGAGGAATTGCGCACCGGGAAGATGCCGACCGATTGTCCGCGCATCCAGTCCGCGTCGAAGGAGAGGATGGTGTCGACCGCGGTCGCACGGTCGCTACCACTGCCGCTGACGATCAGAGTGTTGCGGGCGTTGTCGACACGCATGGTCGAGGCCTTCACGCCGAAGGCGTCGAGCAGCTTGAAGATGTTCTGCGACGAGACATAGCGCAGCGGCACCACCGTGATGCCCTGCCCGGCCGCCGCATTCACAGAACGATCGACCCCGCCGGGGCCGGCTTCCGGCGCCGGCAGCAGGCGATAGCCGCTGCGGTCACGGACCAGCGCGACACCGGACATGCGCAGCGCGTTCTCCAGCACGTAAAGCGCGTCGGCCTTGGGCACGGGCCGCACCGAGGCCAGCGTCACGGTGCCCTGCACGCGCGGGTCGATCGTGTAGCCGACATTCAATACGTCACCAAGGATGACCTTTGCGACGGACGCGACAGGCGCATTCTCGAAGTTGAGGTCGTAGCCGCTGCCGCCGCCATCGTCGCGCTCGGCCAGTGCGCCGCCTTGCGGCGATGCACCATCGCTGAGATAGATCGCGGGCTTGGACGACTTCGACTGGGCTATGCCGCCAGCGCCCGCATCCGCAGGTTGCCGCGGCTGCAGGTCGAGCGAGCGGATCTTGTCAGCGATGTCCTGGGCGCGAGGATCCTTTGGATCGGCCTCGATCGACTGGTCGGCGGTGACGATGCAGGCACCGAGCAGGAAGGCGGATGACAACAGGACGAGCGTTCCAGGCAACGCTGAGCGGAGTCGCAAAAGCGGCTGGACCACCTCGAACAAAATACGCCTGCCAACGCTAGGAGTGATGGGAAATTGCATCCGATCCCCCTCGGTTCGGACGCGCAATTGTTTGCGCCACGATTATGTTTTTGCTAAGAAATAAGTCAAGGGCAAAGGGTCGCCCATGACCCGCCGAAGTTGTTGCATTCAGGTAACAAGGTCAACGCTGTGAATGCGATGCGCGACCGTTCCGCAGATAGCTTCCGGCAGCACCTCCTGGACAAATATTCACTGCCGCCGCGGGCACACGCCCATGTCGACAAGTCGGCCAATCCCGCGCTCACGCGTCCCTTGCGCGAATTGTGGGAGGCGACCGATCTCTCCGCGGCCGAATTCGCCGATGAAGTCTCCGATTATTTTGCGCTGCCACGGCTGAGCCTTCCGCAACTGCTCGCGGCCACGCCCCGTCTGGACGGCTTTTCGCGCCGTTTTCTGCGTGAATCCACCATCTTTCCCTTCAGTTCGACCAATGACGTGTTTCGGTTGGCGGTCGCCGACCCCTCCGACACCGCTGCCATCCGCGCCGCCGAAATCGTGTTCGGAACGTCGGTCGATGTCGTCGTAGCGTCATATGAGGACATTACGACGGTGCTCGATCAACGGGCTGAGGCCGACGACGCACATGCCGATCGAAGCGGCAGGAGCGTCGCGCAGCAGTCCGACGACGATATCGAAAGCCTGCGCGATCTCGCCAGCGGTGCGCCGGTGGTGCGTGCGCTCAACGATCTCCTGGAGCGCGCGGTGGACTTGCGCGCGAGTGACATCCATGTCGAACCGTTCCGCGCCGGACTTGCGGTGCGCATGCGTGTCGACGGCCTGCTACGTGCGTTGCCGTCGCCGCACGGCATCCCGCCGCAGGCGCTGATCTCGCGCATTAAGATTCTCGCCAGCCTCAACATTGCCGAACGCCGCCTGCCACAGGACGGTGCCGCGCGCGTGCGCGTCGGCCGCAGCGAGATCGACGTCCGCGTCGCCACCATGCCGACGCAGCACGGCGAGAGCGCCGTCATCCGTCTTCTGCCGCGCGACCGCGGCCTCCTGGAGATGAGCAGGCTGGGCCTCGCCGCGCGTGACGAGAGCGTGATGACGCGGCTGCTCGCCATGCCGCACGGCATGATCGTCGTGACGGGTCCGACCGGCAGCGGCAAGACCACGACGCTCGCGACCATGCTGTCGATCCTGAACGAGCCGACGCGAAAGATCCTCACCATCGAGGATCCCGTCGAATACGAAATTCCCGGCATCAACCAGTCCCAGGTCAAGCCGTCGATCGGGTTGACCTTCGCCACGGCCATGCGCGCCTTCGTGCGTCAGGACCCCGACGTGATCATGGTCGGCGAAGTCCGCGACGCCGAGACCGCCCATATTGCGATTCACGCCGCGCTGACCGGCCATCTCGTGCTGACGACGCTGCACACCGAAACGGCGGCGGCGGCCGTGCCGCGCCTGATCGATCTCGGCATCGAGGGCTTCCTTCTTAAGTCCACGCTGCGTGCCGTAGTGGCGCAGCGCCTGGTGCGCGTGCTCTGCGATCGCTGCAAGGTGCCGCATGCGCTGACCGAGGCCGACATCGCCAAGGACCCGCGCTTCGCCGTCATCGGCTTCAAGGCCGGCGAGGTCATCCACGAAGCCGGCGGCTGCGAACGCTGCGGCGGCACCGGTTATCGCGGCCGCAACGGCGTGTTCGAGATCCTCGAAATGTCCGACGAGGTGCGCTCGCTGGTCGGACCGCAAACCGATTCCCATTCGATCGACGCCGCCGCGATGCGCGGCGGCATGACGACGATGCTGGAGGACGCGGTCGCCAAATGCCGGGCCGGGCTCACCACCGTGCCCGAGGTCTTCCGCGTCACGACGGTGCGCTGACGCCCATGCCGAACTATCGTTACCGCGCGCTCAACGCCAACGGTGAACTGGTCTCCGGCGCCATCGCCGCGCCTGCGCCCGGCGATGTCGCGCAGCGGATCGAGCGGCTCGGCCTCGTCCTCGTCGACAACGTCACACCGGAAGAGGGCGGCGCGGCCGGCCGTGTGAGCGGCCTCTTCAACCGGCCGAAGCCGGAAGACGTCACCATCTTCACCCGCGACCTCGCCCTGCTGCTCCGCGCCGGCGCCCGCATCAACGACGGATTGGAGCTGCTCGCGGCCGATCCCGATTTCGGCCGGTTGCGTCCGATCGTTGCCGACATCCGTTCGCGCGTCGTCTCGGGCGAAAGCTTCGCCGAGGCGTTGGCGCGGCACGAGGGGCTGTTTCCGCCGATGTATATCGCGCTGGTGCGTGTCGGCGAGGCCTCGGGCTCGCTCGATCAGGTGCTGGAGGTTCTGGCCGGCGAACGCGCGCGCAGCGAGGCGCTGAGGCGCCGGCTGTCGGACGCGATCCGCTACCCCATCTTCGTGCTCGGCGCAGCCGGCTGCGTGCTGCTGTTCTTCCTCACCTTCGTGCTTCCGCAGTTCGCATCCGTGCTGCAGGATTTCGGCGCCAAGGTCGATCCGGTCGTCGGAGTCTTCCTCAATATCTCCACCGTCCTGCGCAGCAATTCGGACGCGGTGCTGGCCGGACTCGCCGGTACCATCGCAGCCGCCTGGCTCCTGCTGCGGCGCGAGCGTGTCCGTCACGGCCTCACCAATGCGATCACGCGCCTGCCGGCGATCCGCAACCTGATGAACGCGTACCGGACGGCGCTGTTCTGCCGCAATCTCGGCCTGCTGCTCGGCAGCGGCGTCAATCTCACCACCACGCTGCGCATCCTGACCGACATGATGGCGACGACCGGTCCGTCCACGGTCTGGAGCGAAGCTGCCGACCGCGTCCGCCACGGCTCGAAACTTTCCGACGCGCTGGCCGAGACGGAAGCGCTGCCGGCCATGGCCGTGCGCATGCTCCGCCTCGGCGACGAGACCGGGCAATTGCCGATGCTGTCGGGGCGCGTCGCCGAATTCTACGAAGCCAAGTTGCAGCGCATGCTGGACCGCGCCGTCGGCATTGCGGGACCGGCGGCGATCATCGCGATCTCGCTGGTCGTCGGCGGCCTGATCACGTCGGTGATGACGGCGCTGATGTCGGTGAGCCAGATTGTCGGATAGGCAGGGAACGGGAGAAGCTTGAAGTGACCAAACATCGATCCGCACGGCGCAGCCGCCGGCGAGACGGCCGCGGGGAGGCGGGCTTCACCCTTGTCGAGATGCTGGTCGTCATCACCATCATCGGGATGATCATGGCGCTGGTCGGTCCGCGGGTGCTGAACTATCTCAGCGAGTCCAAGGCCAAGGCGGCGAAGATCCAGATCGAGAGCTTCTCCAGCGCGCTCGATCTGTATTATCTCGATCTCGGGCGCTACCCGACCTCGAACGAAGGCCTCAACGCGCTCACCCGCAACACCAATCAATCCGGCTGGAACGGGCCCTATCTGCGCGGCGGCGTGGTGCCGAACGATCCGTGGGGCCACATCTACGTCTATCGTTCGCCGGGCGCGAGCGCGCCCTACGAGATCATTTCGCTCGGATCGGACGGTCAGGAAGGCGGCAGTGGAACGGCAGCCGACATTGTCAGCGGCGCGCGCTGAGGGCATCCGCGATACGCGCGGCTTCGCGCTGATCGAGATCCTGTGCGTGCTCGCGATCATCGGCATGCTTGCGGCGATCATCCTGCCCGCGATCCCGCGCACGACGACGCGGGCGAAGCTGGAAAGCTACGCGGTTGAGACCGCCGCGCTGCTGAAGGCGGACCGCAATGCGGCGCTGCGCCGCCAGGTGCGGGTGACGACGCAGGTGGATGCGGAGGGGCGATCGATCCGTTCCGGCGTCACGGGGCAGACCATCCGCCTGCCGCGCGACGTGGTGGTGCAGGCGATGCTGGCCTCGCGCTGCGCCGATCGCGCGGCGGGACGGTCCATCGACTTCTTTCCGTCGGGCATGTCGTGCGGTGGAACCATCGCGCTGGCGCGGCCCGGCATGGGCTATGAAGTGCGCGTCAACTGGCTGACCGGAGGCGTCGAGATTGTCCCGCAGAAGCTGCTCTGATGCCGCCGGCTTCACGCTGATCGAGGCGCTGGTCGCGCTCGCGATCATCGCTGTCGTGCTCGGGACGATCGGCTCTGTCATCGCCACCACGACCCGGGGTACGCGCGCGATCGACCAGCATATGGCGCTCGCCGGCACCGCCGAGACCCTGCTCGCGGACCTGCCGGCACGGGGTCTGCTGAAGCCCGGCCGGCGCAGCGGCGAACTCGCCGGCAGCCGCTGGCGCCTCGACGTCGCGCCGATGAACGTGGCGGGCGGAGATCCCGCAACCGATCGCTTCGTGCCGATGGCCGTCAATCTGCGGCTGCAGCGCGCCGACGGCGCTGCGATCCAGATCACGACGGTGAAGCTGGTGCCGAGGGCTTCGCAGTGAAGAACCTCGCGATGAAACGCCTGCGCCGCGCACTGGCCGACGAGGCGGGCTTCACCCTGCTCGAAGTGTTGCTGGCGACGCTGCTGATGACGGTCATCCTGGCGGCGCTGGCGACGGTGACGGCGCAATGGCTGCCGAACTGGAATCGCGGCATCGCGCGGGTGCAGCGGGCCGAGCGGCTCGCAACCGGGCTCGACCGTATCGTCGCCGATCTCTCGGTCGCCGAGCAGATCACCGTCAACGGCGACGCCAAGGGGCCGCTGTTCGACGGTGCCGAATTGTCGGTGACGTTCCTGCGCACCGCGCTCGGTCCCAGCGCGCGTCCCGGGCTCGAAATCATCCGCTTCATCGAGAAGGCCGATGCGCAGGGGCTGGCGCTGGTGCGCGAGCGCGCCACCTTCCAGCCGATGCCGGCGGACGGGCAGGTCCGCTTCCTCGACCAGGTCGTGCTGGTCCGCGCGCCGTTCCGCGTCAGTTTCACCTATGCCGGGCCTGACGGTCAGTGGCAGCCGACCTGGCGCGGCCAGACGCAATTGCCGGAGCGCATCCGCGTCACCGTGCGCAACAGCACCACCGGCCAGGTGCTGGCGGTCTCGGGCGCGGTGATCCCGCACATCACGGCTCCGGCCGAATGCGCGCGGGCCAAGAACCCGGCGACCTGCGTGACCGCAGGCACGCGGTCGCAGCAGCCCGAGAAGCAGGAGCAGCAGCTGTGAAGGGCGCAGGGCAGGAGCGGGCAAGGCTTGGCGACAGCCGCGGCTTCATCGTCGTCGCGGTGCTCTGGATGCTGGCGTCGCTGGCTGCGCTCGCGCTGATCTACCTGACCTATGTCACCAACACAGCGGTCACGGTCGCCGTCAACGCGGACCGGTTGCAGGCCGATGCGCTGGTGAACGCCGGGCTCGAGCTCGCCGCCTACCGGCTGACGGTACAGAACGAAGCCGTGCGCCCGACCAGCGGCACCTTCAATGCCCGCGTCGGGGCCGGCCGGGTCAGCGTGACGTTCCGCTCGGAGGCGGCGCGCATCGATCTGAACATGGCGCCGAAGCCGTTGCTCGCAGGGCTGATGACGGCGCTCGGCGTCTCCGCGACGGATGCGCCCGTCTATGCCGACAGGATCCTCGCCTGGCGCACCTCTACGGAAGCCGGACAGGACAATCCCGAAGATGCTTTCTACCGCACGCTCGGGGCGTCGTATCTGCCGCGTCACGCGCCGTTTCCGCACAGCGACGAGCTGTGGCTGGTGCGCGGCATCCCGGCCGCCGTGGTCGAGCGCGTGCTGCCCTTCGTCACGGTGTTCAGCAATATGCGAACGGTGAACGTGCTCGACGCCGCGCCGCAGGTGGTGGCGGCGCTGCCGGGCATGACCCCGGAAACGCTGCAGCAGGTGCTGCGCGATCGCGCCGATCCCAGGATCGACCCGCGTTCGCTGGTGGGGCTCGCCGGAGGCGCCAATGCGACGGTCGAGGGCTCGCGCGCGTACCGGATGACGGTCGCCGTCGAGGCGCCCTCGCATCGGCGCAGCTCGGCCGAGATCGTGATCCTGCTTCTCGACAGCGGCGATGAGCCGTATCGTGTATTGTCGTGGCACAACGCCTATGACGGCTCCGCCGGAAAGCCTTTGTGAGATGAGTTCGCTCGATTCCCTTCGCGGCATTCTCGACGCCTGGACCGGCACCGTCGCCGGCACGATCGTTACCGCCCTGGAACGGGTGGTGGCGCCGCGCGTGGTGCGGCTGGTCGAGACCACGAGCGGCGCGTTCGCGCTGGAGGCCGCCAAGACCGACAATTTGCCGAAGGAGCTCGGCTTCGAGGACGGCAAGTTCGTCGGCGCCAATCTCGCCCAGATCGTCCGGGGCAGCCGCGTCGAGATCGTGCTGCAGCCGACGCGCTTCCTGTTCCGCCCCCTGGAGCTGCCGGCCCGTGCGGCCGATTTCCTCGAGGGCATCGTGCGGGCGCAGATCGACCGGCTGACGCCGTGGAGCGCCGCGGACGCGGTGTTCGGGTGCAGTCCGCCCGTGGCGCATGGCAGCGAGAGCATCACCACGGAGATCGCCGCGGCACCGCGCAAGCTGGCACTCGGTTATGTCGAGGCGGTGTCCGCCTTCCATCCCTCGGCGATCGCGATCGTGACGGAGGCGGCCGAGGGCCGCCGCATCAGGGTGTTCGAGCAGAGATCGCGCGGCGCGATCGACCCGGTGCGGTTGAGCCGGACGCTGCAGGCGGTGCTGGCCCTTGCTGCGGTCACCGCGGTGACCGCGTCTGTCGCGGCGGGTTACCTCGCCGACAGCCTCAGCACGCAGCAGAGCGAGCTCGAACGGCAGATCACCCAGCGCCGTGCCGCGCTCCGCGGCAGCGACGGCGGCGAGCGCTCGCCGCTCGCGCTGCTCGAGCGGCGCAAATACGAGACCGCCGCGAGCGTGATCGTGCTGGAATCGCTGAGCCGGGTGCTGCCCGACCACACCTATGTCACCGAGCTGCATCTTGCCGGCAACAAGATCCAGATCGGCGGCATCACCCGCGATGCGCCCTCGCTGATCCCGCTGATCGAGCAGTCCCAGCATTTCACCCGCGCGACCTTCTATGCCCCGACGACGCGCAGCCCCACCGATCCCGGCGAGCGCTTCCATATCGAGGCGCAGGTCGAGCCGAGGAACGCGCCATGAGCAGCGCCAAGAGCAATGCCAAGATCAGCGCGGTGGGCAGCAAGGTCGCGAGCGGAAACAGTGTGGCGCGGGCGCTCGCCGGCTCGCCGCTGATTGCGGTCTCGCTCTATCTCGCCATCGCCGGCGGGCTGTTGCTGATGGCGGGCCTTTCGATCGCCGATGTCATCGCCCATCGTCAGGCCCTGGCGGAGACCTCCGACCTGCTCGACCAGCTGCGCGGCCGCAAGGGTGGCGCCAAGAACGCCGCGGCAGCAATGGCCGAGCATCCCGGCACGCCGTTCCTGGAAGGGCCGACGGTGACGGTGGCGGGCGCCAATCTGTTGCAGCGGGTCGCCGCCGCCGTCGGCAGTGTCGGCGGCTCGGTGCAGTCCTCGCAGGTCGACGTGACAGGGGCGCAGGCGAAGGACGGCTTCGTCGGTCTCGTCGTGAGCTGCGAGCTGGAACAGCCGGCGCTGCAAAAGCTGCTCTACGATCTCGAGGCCGGAATGCCGTTCCTGTTCGTCGAGCAGCTCGACGTCCAGGTGCCGCAGGCCACTTCGCTCGGCGATGCCCCCACCGGCCGCGTCAGGGTGATCCTGGGCGTGTCCGGCCAGTGGCAGGCGGGGAAGTAGGGCGCGTCGTCAGGCGGGCCCGCCGGCTCACCAGCTGTATTTGAAGACGCCCTTGCCGGAATAGCTGGTGACGTTGCCGGAGAACTCGCCGTCGAAGGTGCCGGCGAGCGAGAAGCCGTTCAGCCATTTCATCTCGGCGCTGGCGCTGACAAGCGCGGAGTCGGCATCGACCCTGGCGCCGTTCACGACGAAGCTGGTGCCCGGCAGGGTCTGGAACAGCGCGGTGATGGCGCGGCTCGGATTGTAGTCGTGCGCCCAGGCGGCGCGGCCGCGCAGCGTCAGCACGCCGTTCTGCATGGCGTACGACTTGTCGGTGCGCAGGCCGAGCTCGGAGCGGGTGTCGGTGACGGATTGCGCGGCGTAGTTCAGCGCGAACAGGCCGCCGCCGTTGAGGCTGGCCTCGGAATAGTTCGGCAGGTTGACGTTCGTCACCTGCGCCGCCGCATAGGGAGTGATGCCGATCATCGGCATCGCAAAACGGTAGCCGCCCTCGAAGCGGGCCGAGAACGTGTCGGCCTTGTAGCGGGCCTGGAGCTGGTCGGCCCCGGCCAGCGCCACGGTGCGGTTGGTGGTGACGTCGTGCCAGCCATAGGCGAGGGCGGCCGAGATATAGGCCGGGCCGAAATTGTGCCGGCCATAGACGCCGGCCTGGAACAGGTCGGCCGAGCCCGAGCCCATCGCGTTCGCAACCGAGTAGTTCAGTCCGCCGCCGCCGAGCGCGAAGCCCACCAGCGTGTCGACCGAGAGCCTGTAGTCGGCGCCGGCCGCGGCGCCCCAGACCCGTGCGGTCAAGTCCTGCGAGCCGACCGTCGCATTGCCGCCGACCTCGGCCGAGCCGCCATAGCCGGCGGCCCAGACGCTCCAGCGGCTGCTCGGCTGCGACGACAGCAGCGAAGGCGCCTTGGTCGCCATCGCATAGGCCTCGCGCTCACGCGCATTGGCCGGACGCATCCTGGCATAGGCCCTGGCATCCTCGCTGTCGGCGAATTGCGCGACGCTGCCCGCCTTGGCGAAGCCGCCCGAGCGGCCGATGACGGTCGGGTCGAGCATCAGGTTGAGGAACTGGCCGTCGGCGTTGATCGCGGACTGGATGATGCCGGTGCCGAGCTCGCCCGAGGCGGTGGTCAGCCCCGACGGGCCCAGCGCTGCGAACGCCGCGGGAATGCCGCCGGTCGCATTGAAGAAATTGGTCAGCGTGTTCGCGACGTTCTGCTGGTTGGTGTTCAGGCCGCTCGCCGGCGTGAAGTTGACGTTGACATTGAGGAACACGTTGTTGGGGTCGTAGCTCAGCGTCGCGTTCAGCGTCGGCATGTTGGAGAGAACGGTCGGATTGAAGGTGGTGCCGACGAGGCTGCCCGCCGCGGTCAGGATCGTGTACTGCTTCTTGACCGTGCCCGAGCTGAAATTGGCTCGCACCGTCGCACCGCCGAGGTCGGTCGAGCCCGTGACCTGGGTGAGGCTGGCATTGGTGGAAGAGACCTGCACCAGATAGGTCGAGGCGGCGGTGAAGATCAGGCTGCCGGTCACCGTCAGCGGGCCGAACGGGGTGGCTGCGCTGCCCGGCGCCAATGTGCCGCCGCTGACCTGGACGCCGGCGACGTTGCCGCTGCCGGCGAGCGTGCCGCCGGTGTTGACGGTGATCGGGCTGTTGAGGATCGTGCCGTCCACCACCAGCGTGCCGCCGTTCACGGCGGTGGCGCCGGTATAGGTGTTGACGCCCGTCAGCGTCTGCGTGCCGCCGGCCAGCGTGAGGCCGCCGCCGGCGCCGGCATCGTCAATGACGCCCGAGAACGTGCCGTTGGCGTTGGTGATCGTCAGCGTGTTGGCGCCGAGATTGACATTACCCGACCCCGACAACGAACTGATCGAGGTGCCGCCGTTGGTCAGGTTCGAGATGTCGAAGATACCATCGGCGATGACGCTCCGGGATGAAGCGATGCTGCCATTCAGGCCGCCGAAAAAAACAAGGTCCAGCTCGCCGCCCGCGGCTATCGTGGTCGTGCCGGTATACAGGTTGTTGCCCGAGAGCTGCTGCGTGGCGGCGTTGGCAATCACCAGATTACCCCCCGTGCCGCCGCCGATACCGCCGTCCAGGATGACGCCCGAGAACACGCTTCCGTTCGTGATCGTGAGCGTCTTCGAGCCGAGCGCGATGAAGCCGGCACCAGCCATCGAGAAAAGCGACTGTATCGAGGCGCCGGAGGTGGTCTGCGAAATATCCAATGTCCCGGTCGCACCCGGCGAGAAGGTCACAAGGACGGAACTCGCGATCGAGCCGCTGCCCTTCAGCGCGAGCGTCGCACCGACGTCGATCTGGGTTGCGTTGGTATAGGTGTTGACGCCGGAGAACGTTTGGGTGCCGTTGAAAATCTCGACCCCGCCCGTTCCATTGATCACGCCAGAGAATTCGGTCGAACCGTTGGTGATGAACACTCCCTTGGTGCCCATCTGGACCGTCCCGCTTCCGGCCAGCGTGGTGAGGGCCGCTGCCGATGGGGTGATCGCGGAAATGTCGAGCGTGCCGTTCACCGTGACGACGCTGGAGTCCGCAATGCTGCCGAAGCCCGACAGTGCGAGCGTTCCGGCCGAGACCGTCGTCGCGCCGGTATAGGTGTTGACGTTGGTCAGCGTCAGCGTGCCGGTGCCGACCTTGGTGAGGCCGCCGCCGGTGCCGGAGATGATGCCGTCGACCTGGGTCGAAGTGTTGAGGCTGCCGGTGGTGAGGGTGTTGGCGCCGAGCACGTAATTGCCTGCGCCTTCGATCGAGCCGCTGGTCATCCCGCCGCTGGTGAGGCCGGAAATGTCGACCGTGCCGCCGGCATTGGTGATGAAGCGTGCGCTGCCGCCGGTCGCCGACGCGCTGAAATTCGTCGTCGCGCCGTTGTTGGTGGTGATGGTGGCGCTGCCGGCGGTGGCGGAGCCGTCGAAATTCACGATGCCGTCGTTGATGATGCTCGATGTGGCGGCAGTGGTGTTGTTGTGGAAGCTCAGCGTGGCGCTCGCCGCGTTGTTGATCGTGGCGCTGCCGGCCGAGGCGCTGGTGTAGAAATCGATCTGGCCGCCGGCATTGTTGCTGATCAGGGCGCTGCCGGCATTGGCGGAATCCTCGAAGGTGAGGAAGCTGCTGTTGATGATGCTGGCCGTCCCGGCCGTGCTGTTCTGCAGGAACGAGACCGTGCCGCCGGAACTGTTGGTGATGGTCACGGCGCCAGTTCCGCCGCTCGCGGTGCTGCTGTTCTGGAACACCATGTTGATGCCGTTGGACGCCGACACGAAGTTCTGGGTGTTGCCGGAATTGTTGATGATGCCGGTGCCGTTGAGGATGAACGCGTCGCCGATCGTGACCGTGTAGGCCTGCGCGGTGTTCGTGAACTGGACCGTGCCGATGACGACGACGCCGTTGAAATTGTCGACGCTCGTGTTTCCGGTGTTGGTGAAGGTCGCGGTTCCGTCCGGTACGCTCGGGTTCGATGACCAGTTGGCCGGATCGGTCCAGTCGGAGCTAGCGCCGCTCCAGGTGCCGTCCACGGCATGCGCGGCGACGACGCCGAGCGCGGTCGTGGCGAGCAGGGTCGCCAGAGCATGGCGCCTGACCGACCGCAGCCGGTCTCCGATCCTCTCGGGCGCCATTTTCGGTCCGGCCATTGGTGCTCTCAAATCAAAAAAACAATCGCAGGCATTGCAACCCGGGCGCGCAAGCGCAGCCCCGTCCGCGATGATCTCATGACCTCGCACGGGCTCGCAATGAACGGGGGTTGGATAGAGCAGGGTTCCTGCCCATTCCGGGCGCAATTTCCGCAATCGTGGCTCTTGGGCAACATTTTTACGTGTCGCAATACAGGCGCTGCCGGTCGGCCTGAATTGGGCGGACGAGGCGGTTGATGGGCGGGCCCATCGGGCCTAGTTTGCTGGGGAAAGGAACCTGCAAGGCGATGATGTCCGGGTGGCTCCAAGCGGTGGGATGGGCTGTGCTGTGGGTGGTGCTGGGCAGCGCCGCGGCTCCGGCCGCCACCTCCTCGCGCATCGATATCCTGCCGGACGATGCCGCAGGCACGCCCGCCGACAGCGTCGATGTCGGTGCGATGCGGCCGATCGCGCGGCCGGCCCAGGCCGTGAGCAAACCGGTCCCCCGCGGCAATCCGCTGTGGTCCGTGCCGCTCTCGGCGCTGACGGCAACCCAGGAGCGTCCGATCTTCTCGGCCTCGCGCCGGCCGCCGCCACGCGCGGTCGCTGCGTCCCCGGTCGAGGAGGTGCAGGCGCCGCCGCCCAAGCAGGTCGAGGCCCCGCCGCCCCCGCTGCTGCTGGTGGGGGCCGTGATCGGCGAGGGCGATGCGATCGCGATCCTCGTCAATCGCTTCGACCAGAAGGTGGTGCGCATGCGGCAGGGCGAATCGCTCGGCGGCTGGTCGCTGACCGAGGTTCAGCCGCGCGAGGTGACGTTCAAGCAGGGCGATCGCAGCGAGGTCCTGGTGCTCCAGCGCCCGGCCGATCCGGTGGCGGCCCCCGCGGCTCCCCCCATGGATGCCGGCGGCAGGCCGATGATGCCGGCGATGAACGATACGGCGTTCGCTCCCTTCGTGCCGCGTTCGACGCCGAAGAACGGCGAGTCGGATGGGCTCTGAGCGCCGGACGGCATGCCGTACGGAATGGGCCGGGCCCAGGTGAACGGCAGTCGCCTCCCCAGGCTATCGACAATCCATGCCCTGACTGCTAGCCCGAATTTGCGCTGCTTGGGGGAACCCCGATTGACGAGGTGGCACAGGCTTGGTGAGGGTACGGCCGGGTGGCTGGCATGACTTCGACAAAAAGACCGCCCGACCTGCTGGGAAACTCCGCCTGGAACGCGATGGCCTTCCTGGTGGCCGTGGTGCTGAACCTGGCCATCCTGCCGTTCGTGATCGCTCGCCTCGGTCTGGCGGCATTCGGTGTTGCGGGTCTGGTGACGGCATGCATTGCGCCTGCACTGGTGTTCAGCAATGCGCTCGGACTGTCGACGGCGCGCGAGCTTGCCCAGCGGCTGGAGCCGTCCGACCGCGAGGATGCGCGGCGCCTGTTCGCGACGGCGATCATGATTGCGATCGCATTGGGCGGCCCGATCACCGTCTTCTTCTGGCTTGCCGGAGCTCCGCTCGCGCGTCTCGGCTTTCATCTGGCGGGTTCGGCCGCCGACGATCTTGGATTGGCCTTCACATTGGCCAGTGCGGGCTGGTTGTGCCAATGCGTATCGGCTGTCTTCGTGTCGTTGTTCACCGCGCGCCAGGACTATCGCCGGATCTCTTCGATCGGCATTGTCAGTACGTTGGTCTCGACCCTTTCGATGCTGTTGCTGATCCCCGCCGCGCCTCGTGCCTCGACCTTCCTCGGCTGCCAGGCGCTTGGGTTTGCAAGCGGTCTGCTGATGGCTCTGGTCTGGTCCCGCGGTATCGGTCAATGGCTGGCGCCGCCGGCGCTGCATCGCGGGTCGCTCGGAAAGTTGGTTCGGCTCGGCGGCTGGCAGGTTGCCGCACAGGGTGGTGCGCTGCTTGCCGGGCAGGCCGATCGCTATCTGCTCGGCGCGCTGCTGCAACCCCAATTCGTCGGCTTCTATGGCGTGGCGCAGCGCCTCCAGGAGGCCACCTATATCGGCATCCTCAAGGTCGGCGAGATCCTGTTTCCGTTCTTCAGCACGCTGCAAAAGGAGAGCGAGGATCGCAAGGTCGATCTGCTGTTCCGGTCCTCCTGGATTTTGAACGTCCTTGCCGCGAGTGCCTTGGGTGCGTTGATCCCCGTCGCCGGTCCGCTGCTTCATGTCTGGACCGGTGCCGAGGTCGCGGCCGAGGCGGCACGGGTGCTCGTCGTCTTGTCGATTGCCGGTATCCTTGGATCGAGTGCGAATGTGTTCGGCTTTTATCTGCTGGCGCAGGCGCGCTCGCGCTCCAACGCGCTCATCGCGCTGATCACGGGGATCGTCACGCTCGGCACCAGTGCGATCGTGCTGCCAAGCTTCGGCTGGCAGGCCGCCGGCTGGAGCGCCTGTGCCGGCATGATCGCGCAGATGGCGACCATCGTCGTGCTGCTGCGCCGCAGTTTTGACATTTCCGGCATTTGGCCGCGCGTCATCCATTGCGTCCTGATGCCGCTTGGCATCGGGATCGCGACCGCGCTGGCGCTGCGCATCGGTCTCGACCGCGCGCCGTTCCACCTTGCGCCGTCCTGGTGGTCGGTGGGAGCCGTCGCGGCGGTGACGGCTGCGACCATCTTTGTCGTCGAAGTTGCCGCATCGCAGCTGGGACCGTATCGAAGGGCCTGCTTGCAGGACTTGCGCGCCATTTTCAGCCGCTTCGTGCCCCTGAAGGCGATCTAGGACATGTGCGGAATCGCCGGAATCGTCAATCTGCGCGGCAATGCGGTCGAGCCGGCCGAAATCTCGCGACTGACCGGCCTGATCGCGCATCGCGGTCCGTTCGGCGAAGGAACGTGGTTCAGCGCGGACCGGGCTCTCGCATTCGGCCATCGCCGCCTTGCGATCATCGATCCCGGCGAGGGCGGCTATCAGCCGATGCTGTCCGCGGACGGCCGTTACGTCATTGTCTACAACGGCGAGATCTACAATTTCCTCGAGCTGCGCCGCGAGCTTGAGGCGCGCGGCACAGTGTTCCGCAGCCAATCCGATACCGAAGTGATCCTGGCCGCCTGGGAGGCCTGGCGGGAAGACATGCTGCCGCGCTTCAACGGCATGTGGGCCCTTGCGATCTTTGACACCGGCACGCGCGAATTGTTTCTTGCGCGCGATCGCTTCGGTATCAAGCCGCTGCTCTATGCCGTGTCGCCGGAGCGGTTTGTCTTTGCCTCCGAGCAGCGGGCGCTGGTGCGGAGCGGACTGATCGATCCGTCCGTCGAGACGGAAGTGGCACGGCGCCTGATGTTCGACGCCTTCGGCATCGAGGGCAGCGACCGAACCTTGTTTCGGCAGGTTCGCCGCCTGCAGGCCGGTCATTGCATGTGGCTGCGCCAGGGCAAGGTCGGCGTCAGGCGCTGGTGGCGAACGATCGATCATCTGCCTGCGGTGCCGGCCACGGAAGCCGAGCGCGTGGCCGGCTTCCGCGAACTGTTCCAGGACGCCGTAGCCCTGCGGATGCGCAGCGACGTGCCGATCGGGACGTGCCTGTCCGGAGGCTTCGACTCCTCGGCGGTGATCTGCACCATGGCGGCGCACGAGCAGGCCGGGATGGGACCGCGCGACAGCGCCGCGTGGCGCCACGCCTTCGTCGCGACCTTCCCGGGCGCATCGAACGACGAGCGGCCGATGGCCGAGGAGGCCGCCGCCTGGGCCAAGGTCGAACCCACTTTCCTCGCAATCGGACAGGGCGATGCGTTGACGGATCTCGACCGGATTCTCGACGATCTCGACGACGTCTATATCGGGTTGCCCAGCGCGGCATGGCTGATCTACCGGCAATTGCGGCAGAACAACGTGACGGTCTCACTCGACGGCCACGGCGCGGACGAGTTGATGGGCGCCTATCTGCAGGAAGGCCGGGCCGCGGCGTTTCGAATTCGCAACGCCGCGGAAGATCTGGCTTCGCGCTCGCCGCTGGCGCGTCGCGGCGTGGACCTCCTGCGCGTGCTGGCCTTGAAACGCCAGGGCGTCTATTTCCTGCGGTCGGGCCTGCGCGATCTTCCGAGCCCGCTTCCGCTGGTCGGCGAGGACGATGTGCTGCCGCGTGAATGGGGTGGCCTGAACCGGCGGCTCTACCGCATGTTTCACAGCACCGTGCTGCCCACCATCCTGCGCAATTTCGATCGTCTCTCGATGGCCCACGGCGTCGAGGTCCGCATGCCCTTCATGGATTGGCGTCTCGTCACCTACACCATGGCGCTTCCGGAAAGCAGCAAGTCGGCGGACGGCTATACCAAGGCTGTTGCCCGGCGGGCGATGGAGGGCCTTATGCCGGAGTCGATCCGCACCGCGCGCCGCAAGGTCGGTTTCAATTCGCCGATGCCGGAGTGGTTGAACGGGCCGCTGGCAGGCTGGACCGCCGACCTGCTCGACCGCAAGGTGCCGGCGTTTGCCGAACTGGTGGATGAAGCGGCCTTGCGCGGAGCGGTCAGCCGCTTGACGGCGTCGAAGTCGTGGGATTGGGAGAAGGTCGGGCGGATCTGGCCGTACCTGAACATGAAATGGATGTTGGCGAGGTACGCGTAAGCGATGCGTCTGTTCCAGAATAGCTGCTTCTATCCGTCCTATCTGCCGCGGTTCAACCAACTTGCGGCAAAGGCGCTCAGCTTCGACGCGCGGCGCGAGGTGTTTCTCAACGACCGTTTCGGTGCGGCGCATTTCCTGCAACCCGTACTCGATGGATCGCCGGAAGCCTTCTTCACCAATGGCGACGACGAGGTCCTGCAGCGCCGCTGGGCGCGCGAGCAGGGTATGTCGGGCGAGCCGACGCTCGAGGCCATTCTGCTCGCGCAGATCGAGCATCATGCCACCGAGGTGTTCTACAATCTCGATCCGGTACGCTACCCCAGTACATTCGTTGCCAAGCTGCCGGGCTGCGTGAAGACGACGTTGTGCTGGCGTGCGGCGCCGTCGGGAAATGCCGATTTCACGGCCTATGGCGCCGTGCTTGGCAACTTTCCTTCGATCCTCGACTTCTGGCGCGGCAAGGGATGCCGGGGCGAATTGTTCCGTCCGGCGCATGATCCGGTGATGGACGAATATGGTCACGGCGAACGTCCGATCGACGTCGTCTTCGTCGGCGGCTATTCGCGGCATCATCGCGCACGGGCCAGAACGCTCGAGCGGGTCGCGCACCTCGCCGACAGCCACAATATCGTGCTGTGTCTCGACGCATCGCGCCTGACGAGGCTCGCCGAGAGCCCGATCGGACGATTGCTGCCGCTGGGCCGTCACAGGCGCCCCGACGCCATCGCGGCCATCGCAAGACCTCCGGTATTCGGAAGGGATCTCTATGAACTGATCGGCTCATCCAAGATCGTGCTCAATGGCGCGATCGACATGGCGGGCGAGGATCGCGGCAATATGCGCTGCTTCGAGGCCATGGGGTGCGGTGCGCTGCTTGTGTCCGACGCCGGACGATATCCGGAGGGCATGCAGGACGGCGTCACGATCGAGACCTATGGTACCCCCGACCAGGCCGCCGAAGTCATCTCGCGCAGTCTCCAGGCTTGGTCCAGATCGGCCGAGATCGCCGCGCTGGGGCGGGCGCGCATGCGCGACATCTATGGCAAGGACGTGCAGTGGAAAGCGTTTGTCGATCTCGTAGGGCGCCTGTAGCCATGCTAGAGCATTTGTCGCGCGTCCTCCCGATTGACTGCATGACTTCCAACTTGCTCATTCGGTGGAGGACGGAGGCTGACTCCGTTGGAGGTGTCATTTGAGAATCCGGACACGTTCGATCCTGCGACGTGAGAGGGTGCGCTGATGACCGGCCTTTCCACGCTGGTGCGCCGCTGCGCGCATGCTATCGACGGCATCAATTGGCACTTTATCGTCCAGCGCCTGATCGGGCGGGCGACCTGCCGACTGCATCCTGACGCGTTCCTGGCTCACAGCGCACGGATCCGGAATGCGCTGGGCGATAGCGAGAAGATCGCCATCGGCAGTCATTCTCACGTCCGGGGAGAATTGATGATCCTCGGTCACGGCGGCCGCATCACGATCGGAGAGTGGTGCTATGTCGGCGTCGGCACGCGCATATGGTCGGGTGCCTCGATCGACATCGGAAATCGCGTCCTGATCTCGCATTCGGTGAACATATTCGACAATCTCTCTCATCCGATCCGTGCTTCCGAGCGGCACGAGCAGGCGAAGCAGATCTTCACCTTGGGCCACCCGCGCAAGCTCTCGCTCGACGATCGTCCGATCAAGATTTGCGACGATGCGTGGATCGGCGCTTGCGCGATGGTCATGCGCGGCGTGACGATCGGTGAGGGCGGGATCGTCGCTGCCGGCGCCGTGGTCACCAAGGACGTTCCGGCGTATTCAATCGTGGCCGGTAATCCTGCCACTGTGATCAGGGAGTTGTCGCCGGACGAGCGATAAGGGACGCCCATGACAATTGGGATTGCAATGTGTCCACAAACCAACCGTCTGCACATCAGGTAGCCATGTCGATCTGGATCACCGGCGCGAACGGGTTCATCGGGCGCCATCTCGTCCGCGAGCTGGCGAGCAGCGGGCATGCAGTGCATGGCGTTGGCCATGGTGCCCTCGATCCAGCCGATGCGCGCGCGCTCGGCCTGCAGACCTGGATCAATGGCGAGGTCGACGCCGCCAACCTGAACGCGCTCACCGTCGCGCACGGAGTGCCGTCGCATGTCTTCCACCTCGCGGGCGGATCGTCGGTCGGGCTGTCGATGGAGCGTCCGTTCGAAGACTTTTCGCGGACCGTGGCCAGCACGGCGCGCCTGCTGGAGTGGCTTCGCAGCTTTGCGCCAGAGAGCCGCTTGATCGTCGTGTCGAGCGCCGCCGTCTACGGCGCCAAGCACGCCGGGCCGATCCGCGAAAGCGCGACGCTGGCGCCGATGTCGCCCTACGGCCATCACAAGCTGATGATGGAGCAACTGTGCCAGAGCTACGTCCAGAGCTTCGGCATTCGCTGCGCCGTCGTGCGCTTGTTCTCGGTCTACGGTCCGAACCTTCGCAAACAGCTTCTCTGGGACATCTGCTCGCGGCTGCGCAGCGAGCAGCGCACGCTGACTCTCGGAGGAACTGGATCCGAGATCAGGGATTGGACCGACGTTCGCGACGTCGTTCGCCTGCTGGCGCGCGTCGCGGAAGGGGCGTGGCAAGACGATTTTTGCGTGATCAATGGCGGCTCGGGGCGCGGTGTCAGCGTCGCCGGCATTGCCGAAGGCCTGATCGGGCATTGGGGCGGCAAGACGGCCCTGCAGTTTTCGGGCATCGCGCGGCCGGGCGATCCGACCAGCCTGCTGGCCGACAACGGGCGCGTGCGCGACATGAGTTTCGATTGGCGCATTCCGCTGGAGCGAGGTCTCGCCGACTACGTCGCATGGTTCAAGGGCGAAGCTCGTGCCTGAGCGTGCGCCGCTGCGGATCGCGTTCACCAACATTCCGCGCCGCCTATGGGCGGGAGGCTACAACTATCAACGCAATCTGTTCGAGGCGCTTAACAGATACGCGCCCGGAGCGGTGACGCCGGTGCTGTTCGCGGGAACGGCTGATGACGCCGATGAGATCGCTACTCTCGCCAGCATTCCCGCGGTCGAAATCGTGCGCTCGCCGGTGTTCGATCACGCCGGAGCCGGTCTTGCCCGTGCGACCGGTCTCGCCCGTGCGATGACCTTTGGTCTGGATGGCCCCGCCGTCGCCGAATTCAGGATTCGCGGGATCAACATGGTGTTCGAATCCGCGCGCTTCTTCGGCTGGCGCCTGCCGTTCCCTGCGATCGCCTGGTTTCCGGATTTCCAGCACCGCCTGCTTCCGCACCTTTTCTCCAGGGGCGCCTATTGGCGACGCGATCTCGGCTTTCGGGTCCAGATCGCGTCCGGCCGGCACATCATGGTGAGCAGCGCCACCGCGCTCGCCGATCTCAAGCGGTTCTATCCGGGCCTGAAGAACGGCGTCTCCGTGGTCCGGTTCGCGACCGAGCCGCCAGCCAGCCTGTTAGCCACGAATCCGTCCGACGTGATCGCAAGCTACAAGCTGCCGTCGCGCTATTTCTATCTGCCGAACCAGTTCTGGCGCCACAAGAATCACCGGGTCGTCGTCGCGGCGCTTGATCTCTTGAAACGCCGCGGGCTGGATGTCGTCGTCGCGGCGTCCGGAAACACGCAGGACGCACGCGAGCCAGATCTGTTCGAAAGGACCATGAAGGAGGTCGGGTCGCGCGGTCTCGACGCGAATTTCAGGCACCTCGGGATGATTCCGCTGGATCACGTCTATGCGCTGCTGCGCGCGTCGGTCGCCCTCATCAATCCTTCGGAATGCGAGGGATGGAGCACGACGGTCGAGGAAGCCAAGTCGTTCGGCGTTCCGATGATCCTGTCCGATATCGACGTGCATCGCGAGCAGACCGAGGGACGCGCGCGCTATTTCGGCATCCACGACGCCGAGGCGCTGGCCGATCAGATGTCGGAGGTTGCGCAAACGGCGGCACCCGCGACGGTCCGTCATTTGTCGCCAAATCTCGAGCCGCGCGTCGAGGCGTTCGTTGCGGACTTCATCCGGCTGACACGGGATGCGATCGGGTCGGCGGACCGCTAGCCAGCCGTACCGGATCGGGAGCGCTCCCCGTCCGACGGGCGCTTCTCCGCGAAGAGACTTCGAGGCACCACATACCAGAGCACAAAGAGCAGGGCGGCGCCGTGAGTGATCATGGCGACCGAGAGCGGCACGTTGAGCAGGGCGTGCGGCAGCACGCCGGCCGAAATCAGGATGAAACGGGGCGGCAGGCCCGCAGACGCACGGTTGCCGAGCGCCAGCACGAAGCCCGATGCGAGCGCGGTCAGAGGCGCGAGATAAATTCCGACGGACGCGATCCCTTCGGTCGCAAACAGCGACGCATTCAATTTGCCGAGGTCGTAAGCGTCCTGCATCACGATGGACAGCTGTGCCTCATAGGGGCAATGCATCAGCGGCTTGAGCACGGAGATCTGGCAGAACCAGGTCAGCGGGTGGCTGGAAAAGAAATTGTTGTAGATGTCGAGTGCGCTGGATGCGGTCGCGATCATCCGGATGTTGACGATGTCGAAGTACCTGCCGGGGACGCTGTTGAGGGGGGCGCCGGTCACGACGATCAAGATGAGGCCAACCAGCATCGGGACGAAGATCGAAGCGATGACTGCCGTTCTCGCCTCCAGAAGGCGCGAAAGCACGGCGACGGCGATCAGCCAGGCGGGCGTGAAGAAGGCGAACTTCGTCAGCGTGATGGGGTAGAACAACAGGAGCAGGATCAGGACCAGGCCGGCGCGCCAGCGATGGCCGAGCAGCCAGTAGCAGGCGAAGGCGAACGGCAACAACGTGCTCGAAACCCAGCCCGTGAGGTATCGCACCGCTGCCGGAAATTCGATGGAGTCGCGATAGTCGTAGATGTGGGCGACCGAGACCAGGCGGAAATTGTAGGTGGCCGCCACGGCGATGGTGATTGCCGAGACGGCCAGGATCGATGTCAGCAGATGCTGGAAAAGAGCGTTCGACAACGCAATTCGCTGTCGCAACGGCCCCCTGACGAACAGCAACGGCAGCAGGAACAGCACCAGCGCAAGCGCCGCCGAGATGCCTGCAGGCACTTGCTCGTAGCTGTAGTGCGAGAACACCTCGATCCAGAGGAAGCCCAGGATCATCGTGTAGAAATAGAACCCGACGAAGTAGCCGAAGCTGAAGCGGGCGACGACGAACAGCAACGAAACCACGGAGAAGCCGGCCGCAACGATGACCGCGACCCAGAGGCGGTCCACGCTGAAGCTGATATAGTACTGGAACGTCGCGACCTTGATCAGCGACAGGCAGGTGAGGGCGCTGTGCAGCAGCACCAGAACCGTCAGCGCAGTTTTCGAATCCAGCCGTGACCGGAGGTCGTTGATCATGCCGGACGGTGCGCTCATAGCGGACAGGCTCGCTGCGGACGAGGGGAGTTGCGAGCGGGCTCAGGCGATCTCGAGCGAGTGCTTGAAGTAGGCGATGGTCTCCTTCAAGCCGTCCTCGAGCGCGACCTTCGGCTCCCAGTTCAGCGCGGCCTTGGCCTTGGTGAGGTCGGGCTGACGCTGGCGCGGGTCGTCCTGCGGCAGCGGCTTGAACTCCAGCTTGGAGCGCGAGCCCGTGAGCGCGATGACCTTCTCGGCGAGCTCGCGGATCGTGAACTCGGAATTATTGCCGATGTTGATCGGGCCGGTGATGTCCTCGTTCGTCACCATCAGGCGCAGGATGGCCTCGACGAGATCGTCGACATAGCAAAATGAGCGGGTCTGGCCGCCATCGCCGAACACGGTGATCGGCTCGCCTTTCAGCGCCTGGACGATGAAGGACGATACCACGCGGCCGTCATTGGGCTGCATGCGCGGGCCGTAGGTGTTGAAGATGCGGGCGACCTTGATCGGCAGGCCGTGCTGGCGCCAATAGTCGAAGAACAGCGTTTCGGCGCAGCGCTTGCCCTCGTCGTAGCAGGAGCGGATGCCGATCGGGTTGACGTTGCCCCAATAGTCCTCGGTCTGGGGATGGATCAGCGGGTCGCCATAGACCTCGCTGGTGGAGGCCTGGAAGATCCGCGCCTTCAGCCGCTTGGCAAGGCCCAGCATGTTGATGGCGCCGTGTACCGAGGTCTTGGTGGTCTGCACGGGGTCGCGCTGGTAGTGGATCGGAGAGGCCGGGCAGGCCAGGTTGAAGATCGCGTCGACCTCGATGTAGAGCGGAAAGGTGACGTCGTGCCTGACCGCCTCGAACAGCGGGTTCGCGATCAGGTGGGCGATGTTGCGCCGGCTGCCGGTGAAATAATTGTCCGCGGAGACCACCTCGGCGCCGGCGTCGAGCAGCCGCTCGCAGATGTGCGATCCGATGAAGCCGGCGCCTCCGGTCACGAGGATGCGACTGTTCTTGTAGGTTTCAAACGGCATGATCGGTTCCAGATTGTCCGCGGCAGGAGCGGGCTGAGTGGTATCGGCAACGGCCGGACTCGCCAATAGCCAAGTGGGTTTTGAACTAAGGTATTTAAGTACCCCTACTGTGCATGGGGTTGTTTTCGCACTTTTCGGCCCGGCGCCCGGCGATGCGTCTAGAACTCCCGCCGCTTCAGCCAGGCCCGCGCGCCCCAATGGCCGAAGCACCAGGCCGATCGCGGCAGGGAGAGGTGCTCGACGTTGCGGTAGATCTGCCAGACCCATTTGGCCGAGCGCATCGGGCGGCTGGAGACCGAGGAACCCCTGACACGGTAGCGCGCGAGGTCCTCGTTGAGGCCATGCGCGACATGGCCGCGCTTGAGGATCGAGAGCCACAGGCAGAAATCATCATAGCCCTCGTTCTGCATCGCGATGGGGCCTGATATCTCGCGATCGACCATTGCGGTCAGCGTCGCGATCGCGGTGTTTTTCAGGAGCTGCCCATAGCTGAGCGAGGCCGGCACCTCGATCAGCCGTCCGGTGACGGTGTTGTCCTCGTTGATGCGGCGGAACGCGGTGTAGCTGAGGGCGGCCTTTCTCTCCTGCGCGAAGGCGAGCTGCCGCTCCAGCTTTGCGGGCAGCCACAGATCGTCGCTGTCGAGGAAGGCGAGGTAGCGGCCCTGCGCCCGGTCGATCGCGGCCTGGCGTGCCAGCGCGGGTCCGCCGTTCTTCGCCTGGCGGATCAGCTTGACGCGCGGATCGCGCTCGCCGATCGCAGCAATGATTTGAGGCGTCCTGTCGGTCGAGCAGTCGTCGGCGATCAGGAGCTCCCAATCGGCAAAGCTCTGGCTCTGCACCGAGCGGATGGTTTCCTCGATCAGGCCTTCGACGTTCCAGGATGGGGTGATGATGGAGACGAGCGGCATGACGGCTCCGTTCAATTCGCACTGGCCGGCGCGCCGATCGCGGTGCGCAAGGAGGCCGCAAACGTGTCGAGCAGCTTGGCATCGCCGATATAGAGCTCGCCCGGAAGCGATTTGCGCCAGGCTGCCTCGAAATACGGCGCGCCGCTGGCCGGATCGAACGCCCCGGCGGACAGCGCCTCGCGCAGCCGCGCGGGCACGTCGGCGAGACGGTCGACCGCGTAGACCAGCGGGCAAGAGCGGTAGAACGCATCGCCCATCACCACGACCGGCTTGCCGAGCAGCAAGGCTTCGGCGCCCGACTTGCTGTTGACGGAGATGACCGCGTCGGCGCGGTTGAGCACGGTGTAATTGTTGGTCTGCGGCGGCAGCAGCACGACATTGTCGAACCGGCGCGCCAGCTCGAACAGGCGGTCGGCCGAGATCGCGCCGATCTGCGCGGGATGCTCCTTCACCACCAGCACATGCGAGTCCGGGATCGTCCGCGCCAGGAAGTCGACGGTCGCGACCTGGTCGAGATAGTCGGGCGAGCGCAGCGTCAGCGCCATGTCGGCGGGAACGTGGAACGGATAATAGACGAAGGGCGCCTCGGGGATCGGCTTGTACAGCCTGCGCAGCCGGGTCGCATTGAGCGCCATCGCCGCGTGCACGCGGGCGTGGCGCAGATTGTGCCCGAACTCCTGGTGCTTGCCGAGCGCGAACTGGTCCCACAGCTTTTCGGTGAGACGACGGGCGTTGCGCAGGTTCACGACCTTCTTGAAGGCCGCCGAATAATGGTGCTGGTCCTTCTTGGGAATGACGATGGCCTGCTGCGCCAGCGTGTCGTCGAGATAGGCCCGCACCTCAGGCGACACGGCGTCGGCCGGCGCCGGCATCACGTCGGGCGCGCCGAGCGTGTCCGGCGTGAAGTACATGCGGCCGCGGAAGAACGAGGGCTCGATGAACCAGTTGCGGATGTTGCGGCGCCTCGCCGCGTAAAAGCTCGCGAGGACGGAGAGAAAGCCGCCGAGCTCCTGCACCAGCTCGACACGCTTGCCCTGCTGCTCCAGCCGGTCGAGCACCGCTTCCATCGCATTGGCATAGATCATGAAACGCCGGCGCAGCGCCGCGGTGTCGCGGATGCCGAAGGTGAAGCGCTCATGGCTGAACAGGAAATTGGTCCCGTCGAGGCCGTAGGCGGCGACGCGCGCGTCGAAGGCGCCGCGGTCGTCGGGCGAGGGGCCGGTCTTGAGGCCCTCGCGGTACATGTTCGTGACAGGCACGCCTTCGGCGGCCGACATCTCGGCGCTGCGGTCGTCGAAGGCGAGCAGCTCGACGTCGTCGCCCGCGGCGCGCAGCCGTTGCGCGACCGGAATCCAGAACCGGGTCTGGTATTCGGCGAGCGTGGTGATGAGGATGGTTCTTGCGGATGTGGCCATGGTCTATCGGGCGGGTTCGATGGCGATGCTCGCGAGCGGCAAGCCGGTCGTCGCGCAATGCGCGCGCGTTGCGGTGAATTGCGCCGGTTTGGCGCCGTCATGCGTTGCGATCCGCTGCAGCAGGGACTCGACGAAGGCTGGCTCGATCCGCTTGTCGCGCCGGGCCGGATTGAACCGGCTGCGCAACCGCTCGGTGACGGCCGATCCGAGCACGGCGCTTGCGGCACCCTTCACGATCTGGCCGATGCTCGGCTTGTCGCGCGTGCCCTTCACGGTCGCCAACAACGACAGATAGGGCCGGCGCGAAGGTGCGCTGCGGGTCAGGACATCGGCGACGCGTTCGGCGGCCTGTCCGTCGTTGAGATGGAAGAATGCCTCGATGTCGGCGGCATGAACACGCGCGAAATCAAAGGCTTCGGTCTCGCGTTCGGTATGGTCGAGCGCGCCGAGCAGCTCGTCGAACGAACTGACGGGCCGGCTCACACGCGCAGGCAGCGTGGCATGGCCGGCGGTGACCGGCGTGTTCAGATATTCGAGCTGCAGCGGCAGCTTTCCAAGCAGCACGGATTCGACGGCGGTGCCGCAGTTGAGATGCACGACCGCCGCCGCATTGCGGATGCGGTCGAGCACGCTGCCGGTCCCGTCGATCAGGACGTTGCCGTGTTGCGCGAGTGCGTTGCGATAGACGTCCTCGCTCTCGAACGGATGCGGCCGCACCAGTATGGTGCGGTCGGGCCTTGCGGCGGCGAGCCGGTCGATTTCGGCAAGATAGTTCGCGAAGACCTGCTTCAGGTCCGTGATGAAGCGATCGACATAGGCGCCGTCCCACCCCGCCCGCACCATCGCCTCGCGCTCGCCGCCCGGCTTGCCGGTGAAGCGTGAATTGACCAGCGGGAAGTTGGCGTTGACGAGCACATAGCCGCGCGGCTCGCCGTCGAGCAGTGCGCGCCAGCGCGGCGCCGCGAAATCGAAGCGCGGGCATCCGGTGAGGTGAAGCTGCTCCGGCTTCATGGTTCCCGCCGCGACGAAGGCGTCGTGCAGCCGGCTGCCCCAGAAGAAATAGCCCGAGAGGATCTCGGCGTAGCCGCTGCCCTTGACGTGTGCGGCCATCGCGGGCGGCGAATTGCCGCCCTTCTCGGCGAGCACGCCGCCTTCGGTGTCGAGCACGTAGAGCGCAAGGCCGGCCTTGGCGAAGCTGCGCATCAGATCGAGATTGACGGGGCGCGCATAGTTGACGACCAGCGCATCGAGCCCGAGTCGCGGCACGTCGACGGCCTGCTCGTACATCGGCACCAGCACGACGGAGACGCCGCGCCGCGCGAGCTGATAGCCCAGCATGACGGCCCCCGGCAGGTCACGCTTGGGGTGATCGACCACCAGGCCTATGCGCAAGATCTCAGCTCCCGGCAGGTCCGTGTCAGAGCCGCATCACGGCGCGCTCGAGGTCCGTCAGGGCGCCGGCGGCCCGGAAACGCGGGCGCGGTTCGGGATAGATGCGAGGCTGCTGGATGTAGGTCGCAGTGTAGAGCAGGCGGCTGTGATCGGACTGGATCCGGCTTCCCATATGCAGGCAACGGGCGGTGTTGACGATGAAGCACGACAGACGGGGCGCGATCATCTCCTTGACCGCATCGGGACCGGTCTTGGCGAACACCGTCGCATCGTTCATGTGGCTCTTCAGCGTGTTGCGGAACGGCCTCGACGGGCCTGCCGGAATGAACGTGAACGGACCGTCGGCGGTGTCACGGACGTCGGTCAGGTAGATGAAGAGCTTGCAGACGCGCTTGTCGTCGTGATCGAGATGCCAGAGCTGGGAATAGCTCAGCGCCTGGTTCGGCGTCGGCTGCGACAGGGTCAGCAGCACGTCGGAGAGCTGCGGCAGATCATGCATGTAGTCGCCGATGATGCGCAGCGCGGCGGGCTGCAGCGCATAGCGGACGAAGGGATGGTCGGTCGCGAATGCGCCGTTGACGAGATCCTCGTCGAGGAGGCTGACCCAGAAGGATTTGTGGCCGAGCTGCTGCTTGTCCGAGACCTCGTTCAGCCGGCTCATCTTGTTGTCCGCGACCGTCGCGACGGCCTCCGCGAGGCCGCGGTCCATCAGCGTGGAGACGTCGACGTAGCCGTCGCGGTCGAGCTTGCGGCTTGCCTCGCTCCATTCCGCCTTCGCGGGAAGCTGATCGAGCAGCGCGACCCGCCGCGCACGCGCGCCCGGTTGCAGGGTCGTCAGGGCTGCCTTGGTGACCCAGCCGAGATCGGTCCGGTTGATGTGCCACAACAGGCGGCGAAACTGGTTGATCTTCTGCTTCTTCGGGGCGGGCCGATCGGCCGTCGTGTTGATGGCTGTCATGTGGGCTCCCAGCAATACAAAAAACCATCATTGTGGATCGTCGGCGCGAACGGCATCCGCTCCCGCGCCAGAATGCGGACGCGACCCTGCCGCTCGTAGTCGTCGAGGATCGAGAACAGCTGCGTCTGGTAGTCGACCGAGCGGATGTAGAGGTAGCTGATGATATCCCGGGGGCTTGCGAGGTTCAGCAGCTCGGTCGTCGGCTCGATGTTGATGACGCGCTTCGGCCTCGCCGCGATGATGTTGTCCACGACCTTTCGGACGTCATAGGGAATCTGCTCGATGCAGAAATAGGTGAAGACGACCTGGCCTGCGATCGCGGGGTAGTTCGGGTCGCTGCCGTCGGTGAGGTCGATCCTGTCGAACGTCATCCGGTCGGACACGCCATAATGCGTGGCGATCTCGCGGCCGGCGGCGATGCCGTTCGGCGCAATGTCGAAGCCGTGCAGCCGCCAATCGGGATGGTTGAGGTGAAGCGACAACAGGTTGATGCCGCAGCCGGCGCCGAGCTCGACGATCTCCGTGGCGCCGCCCATGTGCCGGGCGAGCAGGTCGCCAAGCGCTCCCGCGCGATAGCGATAGTAGTCGTCGGCGGCGACCCTGCAGATCTGGTTGTCGACCTTGCGCAGATCCTGCGCGGAATTCTTCGTCGCGAGGAAGTCGGCGATGCTCGCCGCGGTGGTCCAGCTCTTTTCCGAAAGGGTTCGCTGCCAGTGCAACAGGTTGTATTCGGAATCGACGACGTCGGCCGTGCGCTTCACGCGGCGCATTGCGAGGCGGCCGATGCTCCTTGCCGCGTCGACCGCATAAGTCGCCGCCCTGTCCGGCAACGAGGCCGGAGCGAAACCTGTGGGGACGGCTTTCGTGTCTGTCGCGTGGATGTTCATTCAGCTGCTTTTGGATGTCAGTCCCATCAATTGTCCGACCGCCGGAAATACAGTCCGGTGCCTCTTCTCGAGCACCAGGAAGTACTGGAGCACCCAGGTGATCAGGCAGAAAACCATGGAACCGAGCGCGAGCTTTAGCACGCTGTCGAAGCGAATGTAACCTGCAATTGTCCCCAGTAAAATGCTGGCCAGCGCCAGGATCACGAGCTGGGTTCCAATCGCTCTGACGAAGCGATTGCGGTCAAGCGCGAGTGCGCTGCGCAATTCCCCAAGCTGCCAGGGCAGGACGGCGATGCTGCCGACCACCTGGCCGAGAATCAGGGCGCGTTCGGCGAACAGGTGCAACGTCGCGACGGAGACGGCCGCCCAGATCAGGAGCTGAATAGCCATCAGCCTGTTGAGCCGAGCCTGCACCTCGGGGCGCGTCAGGAAGATCAGGCTACCCATCGCAACGTATTGCGCGCAGATCGGGACCAGGAAGCTCAAGCCCATCCAGAACGCGTAAGGAGCCAGAAGTGAGCCAATCCAGAGGCTCATGATGTCGGGTGAGAGGATTGCTGTTGCAGCAAGCGGCGGCACCACGAACATCGGCATCATGACGAGGCCGAGGTCGCCGAGACGCTGGAACGATGTCTCGCTGCCGCGCTCATCGAGGCGGCTGGCAACGGGAAGCAGGGCGGATGTCAGGAGGCTGACGACGATCTTGGAGACCCGCGACAATCGCACCAGCGCATCGTAGGTGCCGACAGCTTTCGGACCGAACAGCAAGCCGATCAGGAACGGCTGCAGGGGGCCGGAGATGCCGCCCATCAGCTTGCCTTGCAGAAGCAGCACGCAGCGATGGAGGATGTCCTGGCGGATATCCCGCGTCCACGGCAGCAACCGCACGTGCTTGTGTCGCAAGGCAACGAACGCTGCGATTCCGATGACGACGGCGCGGGCCACCAGCGTGGCGAGATAGATGTAGGCGACCACTTCAAAGCCCGCCGCCGCCGAGGCTGCGGCGAATGTCAGTCCGACATAGCCCGCGGTTGACGTGACCTCCGCGGCGCGGAGCAGATTGTAGCGCTCGAAGCCCTTGACGATGCCTTCCCAGACCAGAGCAGGAACGAAGATCAAATTCGCCAACGCCGTGTAGTGCATGATCCGGGTGAAGGTCTCCAGATGCTCCGCATCGACTTTCATGACGATGACGAGCAAGGGCGTCGTCAGCCAGATCGCCGCGCTCAGGCCCAGGGTGAGCACGACGGAGACCGCTCCGAGAAAGGCGATCTGGCGGCTGACCATTGTCCAATTGCGGTGTTCGCGCGCGCGCGCGACGACTTGTGTGGCGACCTCGGACAGACCGAGGTCCAGCACCGCCATCATGCCGCTGGGCAGCAGCAATCGCGAGATGACGATCAGGCCGAACTCGGTGACGCCCCAGGTCCGGATGATCAGCGGGATGACCAGAAGGCCAAGCAACGCGGCCACGCCGAAGGCAAGCGCCGAAATCACCGTATTCTGGATCAGGCGCTTGATCATTGCCGTGTCGCTACCAGGCGCTCAGGCCGCCATCGACGGCGATGTTCTGGCCGGTGACGTAGGAGGCTGCGTCCGACACCAGGAACAGCATGGTCCCCACCATTTCATCGGCACGGGCCATGCGGCCGAGCGGAATGCGGGCACCGTAACGCTGCTTGAAGGTTTCGTTCTGTCCGCTCTCGACGCCGCCAGGGGTCAGCGTGTTGACGCGAACGCCCTTCGCCGCCCAGTAGGTCGCGAGGTGCTTGGTGAGGCCGATGACACCGGCCTTCGAGGCCGTGTAGACCGCGGGCGTGTTGATGGGGCGTCCCATATATTCGGAGCCCTCGTAGATGCGCTGGTCGGGCGCCATCAACCCGTAGATCGAGGCGGTCTGCACGATGGCGCCATAGCTGCGCTCGGCCATCCTGCCGCCGAACACCTGCGCGACGGTGAACATGCCGTCGAGATTGACCGCCATGATCTCCCGCCAGGTGTCCTGCGAGAATTGCTCGACCGGGGCGAAGAAGGCGTCGAGGTCGCGGGTCTTGCTGGCGGCGTTGTTGAGCAGGATCGACACCGGCCCGAGATCGGCTTCGATCGCATCGGCCGCGGCGCGCACGGAGTCGGGCTGCGTGATGTCGCAACCATAGCCCTTGGCGCGGACGGAGTGGCGCGAGGCGAGGTCGGCGGCCGCCTCATCGGTCGCGGCCTGGTCGAGATCGACGATCGCGACATTGGCGCCGAACTCGGCAAGACCATTGGCAAAGTGACGCCCGAGAATGCCGCATCCACCGGTTACCACGGCGGTGCGGCCGGTCAGATCGAACAGAGCCTTGAAGCTCGTGGTCATGGCTTAAGCCCCCTCAGCCCAGTCGCTGGCGCAGCAGCAGTTCCACCAATGCGAAATCGAGATCGGAATCGATGTCGATCGAGCGCTCTTCCGGCATCTCGAACAGGCGCGTGTCTGGATAGAAGACCGCGGGCTGCTCGAGGAACGGCGCGACGCGCCAGACATAGATCGAGGCGTTCATGTCGAAGCAGCGGGGTGCATCCTGCCGGCGCGTGATCGGAGGATTGGCGGATTTGGACAGGCCGACGCTGCCGTCGCTGCGCTGCTCGACCAGGTTGAAATAGGGCGAGCGGCGCGCCGGCGCTCCGGTGATGACGTTGCGGGCACCGCTGTCGCGCAGCAGGGTCACCGCGCCGGTGATGTCGGAGGCGAGCCTGAGCGGCGAGGTGACGTCGAGGTCGACGAAGATCTCCGGCGTCTTGCCGGTCCGTGCGATGGCCTGCTCGAGACAATGGCGGATCGCCGGCAGCTTCGGCGCAGTATCGGTCGCCATCTCGTCGGGACGCTTGACCGCGATATCGGCGCCGGCCTTCAGCGCCGCCTCGAGCAGCGCGTCGGAATCGCTGCTGAAGGCGATCGCATCAAACAGGCCGGTCTCGCGCGCCTGCGCGATGCTCCACGCGAGCACCGGCTTGCCGAGGAGATCGCGCGCATTCTTGCCGACGACCCCCTTCGAGCCGCCCCGCGCGCAGATGGTGCAGACCAGGCTCATGGCGACACCCAGGTCTTGCTGCGCAGCGCGCGTTCGCTGGCGTCGATCAGATGCATGACGCCGAGCGCCTCGGGCAGGGAGCAGACCGGGCTCGCGCCCCGCATCGCCGCGAGGTGCATGTCGCGATAGCTCTGGTCGCGCTCGCTGGCAAAGTCCGTGGCCTTGCCGTTGACGATCAGGCGGCTGCCGACGAGGTCGGCCTCGATGGTGTCCTCGTCGACATTGACGCGGATGCGGCGGATGCCCAGGCGGTCGAGATAATCCATGTGGACGTGGACCGACGGCGCCCGCTGCATGTCGATCAGCAGGTCGAGATGGTCATCGACGTCGATGTCGCGCGCGCCGGACGCGCCGCCGAGCGCCGCGACGCGGTGCCACGGCCCGAACAGCCACAGGAGATAATCGAGCTCGTGGCTGAGATCCCTCAGCACGCCGCCGCCGGCGTTTGTCGTCGCGGATGCGGTGGTGCGATGGTCGCGGCCGGGCCGCCAGTCCCTGATGTCCTGCCCGACATAGGCGGCGACTGTGATCACCTCGCGCCCGCCCAACGTATCGATCAGCGCCTTCATCACCGGATGGAAGCGCAGATTGTATCCGACGCTGACATGGGCGAACGGATACTTCGCTGGCGCCGCCGGCGTCGCGAACAGCGGTTTCTCGACAAGGACGGCGCCGCGGAAGCCGGTCTGCGCGAGTTCCTGCAGGTCGCCGGCATGGCGCGCGGTTTCGCTGGCAATGACCGCGTAATCCGGATTCGCGGCTGCGACGGCCTGCGCGATCGAGCCATAGTCGCCGCCCTCCCGGCGGCTCACGGTCGCGACGGCGAGGCCAAGCTCACGCAGGATCCGCGCGTGCCTTGTGCCGATCGAGCCGAGACCGATCACGACAGCGGTTTTCGAGGTCACGGAAAGACCTCATGAAACTCTGCATGCGCCTGCTCGAAATCCTCCAGGCGGCCGATGTCGAGCCAGTATTCGCGGATCGGATAGACCGCAACGCGTCCCTCGCCGGCGATCACACGCTCCAGCACGGCCGGCATGTCGATCCTGACGCCGGGGGCGACATGGCGGAACACCGAGCTCCCGATCACATAGATGCCGGCGCTGACGAACCAGCTTTCGGTCGGCTTCTCGCGAATGGTCTGGAGAAAGCCTTCGGACGTGGAAACCACGCCGTAGGGGACGTGCACCTTGTGCTCTCGGACGGCCATCGTCGCTTCCGCCGGCGTTCCGTTATGGAAGTCGAGCAGCGCGCCGTAATTGATCGTGGTGAGGATGTCGCCGTTGGTGACGATCATCGGCAGATCGGGCGGCGTGGCAAACATCCCGAGCGCACCGGCGGTGCCCAGGCGTTCGGTCTCGTGAACGTACTGGATATTGGCACCGTAGGCGGCGCCGTCGCCGAAATGGCCCTTGATCGTCTCGGCCTTGTAATTGACCGAGATGTAGATGTTGTGGAACCCCTGCTGCACGACGTTGCGGACGATCGTCTCGAGCAGCGGCCTGCCGCCGACATTGAGCATGGGCTTGGGGACGTCGCGCGTCAGCGCGCCGAGGCGCTCGCCGAGCCCGCCCGCCATGATCAGAACCGGATTGGCATAGTGGCGCGGCTCGAGCAGCTCATCGAGCGTCTCGACCACGACCAGATGGCCGCCTTCGTCGACCAGCGGCAGCTGCTTGATCGACTTGTGCCGCATCACATGCAGGCGGTCGTCGCGGGAGAGCGTCGCCGGAGCCGATACCGGCGTGCGGTTCATGATGTCGGTGGCAAGGCCGGTGAGCGGGATGCCGCGCAGCAGGCCGCGCCTCACGTCGCCGTCGGTGACCACGCCAAGCAGGCGGTTCTGGCCGTCGAGCACGAGCGCAATCTGGATGCTCCCGCTCTCGATCGCGGCAATGGCCTCGCCTACGGTCGCCTGCGTTCCAACGACGGCCTTACGCCAGGATTTCATGGCAATCTGCCTCGTATACGCCAGATATCGGGGAGCTGCCCACCGCTGAGCCTGCTATATCGCGGCTGCGAGAGGCGGCGTCAACCCCGCCAGGGGGCCCCGCGTTGTCCTTGTTAATTCTCGCGTTTTCGCGCCCCGTCCGGCGCTTTGAAGGGCCGTGGCCCGGTCGCCAAAATCAGTGCGTGCGCAGGAGAATCGTCGTCGGTTTGCCCGATGGCGATGGGCCGGTCAAACCGGGTCGTCAGGCTCGAGCGCCCGCGGTGCCGCGGTTCCGATCAGGGACCAATAGTCGATCGGCGACCGCCCCGTACCCGGCCGCTTTGTGGTGATGTCGGCTGGGCCGATGATCTCGCCGGCCTTCAGCGCGCGTGCCGCCACGATGCTCTTGCGCGCCACCGGCACGTTCCTGACCTCGGACCCTCGCGGCGTCTTGACGCCGTCGCCGAGCGCGGACTCGACATTGCGAATGGCGCTCACCATCCGTTTGAAATCATCCGGCTCCAGCGAGGCGGCATGGTCGGGACCCTGCGCCTTGCGATCGAGCGTCAGGTGCTTCTCGATGATGGTTGCGCCGAGCGCGACCGCGGCGACCGAAACCTCGAACCCGTCGGTATGATCGGAATAGCCGACCGGAAGCTGGAACGCCGATCGCATCGTCGCCATCGCGGCGAGGTTCACGTCCGCGATGGGGCAGGGATATTCGGTCGTGCAATGCAGCAGGCTGACGTGCCGCGTCAGTGCGGCGCGCGCCGCCGGTTCGCGCCATGCCGCGCGGAACGAGGCTACACCGGCAGGATCGTTGCGCTGGGCATAGCCATGGGCCAACACGCCGAGCGATTCCTCGACCTCGCTGAGGGTCGCCATGCCCGTCGACAGGATCAGTGTCGCTCCGGCCTTTGCCGCCGCGTGCAGCAATGGTGCATTGGTGAGATCGCCCGATCCGATCTTGATGCGCGGCAGCTTCAGCGACAGCAGGAAGCCGAGCGAGGCGTCGTCGAACGGCGTCGAGAGGAATTCAATGCCGCGTTCGGCCGCGCGCGCGATCAGCGTGTGATGCGCAGCCTGCGGCAGTTCCAGCCGTTGCAGCATGGCAAGCTGGGTCTCGGCGACGTCCGTCGTCCGCTGCTGATAGGCGGCCTTCTTCGCCGCGCTACCCGCGACCGCCTTGGCGTCAAACGTCTGGAACTTGACGATGTCGGCGCCGGCATCGGCGGCCGCATCGAGCAGCGCCAGCGCCTTCTCCAGGCTGCCGTCGTGATTGACGCCGGCCTCCGCGATGATCAGCGTGTGCGTCATGGCCGCGCTCCGCTTGCGGGAGGTTCGTAGAAGCCCTTCGTCAGGAGCTGCCTGAAATCCGGGATGCCGGCAACGATGTCGGCAAATCGCCGGCTGGATTCGCCGTCGCCATACGGATTGACGGTGGCCTGGCGGCCGCGCCGGAGCGCCTGTGCGATCGCGGCGCCGATCGCGCCGCGCTCGGAGGCAGCGTGAAACACCGAAGCCGCGCGCTCGCGCCCCTTCTGGCGGTCGCCAACGTCGACCGTGGGAACGCCGAATGAAGGCGCTTCAAGGATGCCGCTCGACGAATTGCCGATCACGAGGTCCACCTGGCTCATCAGGCTGAGATAACGGAGCTGACCGAGCGAGGCGACCGCGATCGTGTTCGGCCGGCCCGCCGCGAAGGCCTTGGTGCGCTCGTTCAGCGCGCGCCCCTCGGCATCGGCATTGGCGAGCGTGAAGACGAGGCGGAATTCGGGATCGAGCGCCGACAGCGCCGCGAACAGCTCGTCCAGCTCGGCGATCGAGCGGCCGGCCTCGACCGTCACCGGATGGAACGTCACGAGCGCATTGTGCTCGCCCAGCGGCAGGCCGACCGCGCGGCCGATACTGTCGCGGTCCAGCAGGTCGAGATGCTTGATCGCGTCGATGCCGACCGAACCGATGGTGTGGATGCGGGATGGGTCCTCGCCGAGCTGGCTCAGCCGCCGCGCCGATCCCGCGTTGCTGGCAAAATGCAGGTGCGACATCTTGGTAATGGCGTGGCGGATGGACTCGTCGACCGCGCCTTCGGTGACGTCGCCGCCGAACAGATGTGCCATCGGCAGCCGCATGAACATCGCGGCCTGCGCGGCCGCGAACATCTCGAAGCGGTCACCGAGCAGCACAACGAGATCGGGTTGCAGCCGTGCGAAGGCGTCGGCAAATCCGATCACGCCGAGGCCGACCGATTTCGCGACGCCCGCGCCGGTGTCGCTGGCGAGCAGCGTCTCGACGCGCTCGTCAACCTCGAAGCCCTCGTCGCGGATCGCATTGAAGGTGTAGCCGAACTCCGGCGCGAGATGCATGCCGGTGGCGATGAGCTGCAGTGTCAGGCCTGAGGTCTCGCGGATCGCGCGCATCGGCCAGATCAGCAGTCCGAAGTCGGCCCGGCTGCCGGTGACGAAGCAGATCTTTCGCGTGCCGCTATTCATCGCGGGCCCTGATGCTCGCGCTGCTCGGCAGGTTGATCAGGCGGCGCTCGATGGATTCGGCGGCGGCGAGATCGCCGCGCGGGCTCTGCGCGAACATCGGCAGGCGGTGCATCAGGGTCCAGGCCGGGCGCGCGCCGAAGCCGGCTTCGTTCAGCACCGTGAGCACGTCGTCGCGCCGGTCGGCATAGGCCTCGTCGATCAGGATCGCGTTCAGCCAGTAATTGCTCGTGGTGCCCTCGGGCTCGCGCGAGAAGCGCACGCCGGGCACATCCGCAAAGACGCGCTCATAGGCCGCAGCGAGCCGGCGCTTGCTCGCCAGGAAGCCGTCGAGCTGTTCGAGCTGGGCGCAGCCGAGCGCGGCGTTCAGGTTGGGCAGGCGATAGTTGAAGCCGATCTCGTCATGGACGAAGGCCCATTTGTGCGGCAGCTTCGCGGTGGTGGTGAGATGCTTGGCGCGCCGTCCCAGCTCCTCGTCGTTGGTGAGGATGGCGCCGCCGCCGCCGGTGGTGACGATCTTGTTGCCGTTGAAGCTCAGCGCCGCGAGCCGCGCCTGCGATCCGACGGCGTGGCCCTTGTAGGTCGAGCCCAGCGATTCCGCGGCATCCTCCACCAGCGCGATGTTCCAGTGGCTTGCGATCGCGGCGATCTCGTCGAGCGCGACGGGATGGCCGAACGTGTGCATCGGCGAGATCGCGGCGATGCGGCGTCCGGTCTCGCGATTGATGGCGCCCCTGGGCGTCCGCTCGGCAATCGCCTCGAGCCGCGTGGCGAGCGCGCGCGGGTCCATGCCGAGCGTCGTGAGCGAGCTGTCGATGAAATGCGGCACCGCCCCGCAATAGGCGATCGCGTTGGTGGTCGCGATGAAGGTCAGAGCCGGAGACATCACCTCGTCGCCCGGCTCGACGCCGGCGAGGCGGAAGCAGGCATGCAGCGCCGCGGTGCCGTTGACCACGGCGACCGCGCGCCTCGCGCCCGTCACCTCTTCCAGCATGCGCTCGAAGCGGTCGACGAACGGGCCGACCGAGGAGACAAAGGTGCTCTTGATGCACTCTTCGAGATAGGAGACCTCGTTGCCCGCAAACACCGGCTCGTGCAGGCCGAGGATGCCGTTGGGCGTGCCCGCGGCGCGCCGGACCGCATCGACCACGGCCTTCGGATCGAACGGGCGTGCGGAGCTGTCGGATCTGGTTGCGGCCGTTCCCACGCTTGCCTCAGACATTGTAGACATCCGCCTTGTAGCGGCTGAGATTGGCGGGATTGGTGAACCAGTTCACCGTCTTCACGATGCCCTGGCGCATGCCGTCGATCCCGCCGAATTCCGGGCTCCAGCCGAGTTGCTGGCGCGCCTTGGAATTGTCGGCCCAGAGCCGCTCGACCTCGCTGTTGGCCGGACGCAGGCGCGCTTCGTCGGTCTCGATCTCGATCTTCACGCCCATCACGTCGGCGATCATCTCGACGGTCGCACCGACCGAGATCTCGAAGCCGCTGCCGAGATTGATGGTCTGGCCGACGCACTGCTCGGCCGGCGCGGTGAGGCCTGCGATCAGGCCGCGCGCGGTGTCGGTGACGAAGGAGAAGTCGCGCGTCGGGCTGATCGCGCCGAGACGGATGCGGCGCTTGCCGGTCGCGATCTGGCTGATGATGGTCGGGATCACTGCGCGCGCCGATTGCCTGGGACCATAGGTGTTGAACGGCCGGATGACGACGACCGGCATGTCGAACGAGGCCTGGAACGACAGCGCCATCTGGTCGGAGGCGATTTTCGAGGCCGAGTAGGGCGACTGGCCGACCAGCGGATGGTTCTCCTTGATCGGCACGGTCTGCGCCGTGCCGTAGACCTCGCTGGTCGAGGTCTGCACGAAGCGCCGCACGCCGGCCATGCGCGCCGCCTGCAGCACGTTGACGGTGCCGCGCACATTGGTCTCGACATAGGAATCGGGCGCGACATAGGAGAAGGGGATCGCGATCAGCGCGGCCAGGTGCAGCACGTCGGTGCAACCGTTGGCGGCCGCGATCATGAAATGCGGATCGCGGATGTCGCCGGCGACCACCTCGACGCTCTTCATGATGTCGGCGGGAACCGTGTCCAGCCAGCCCCAGGAATTGAAGGAGTTGTAGTAGACGACCGCCTTGACGCGGGCCCCGGCTTTCACCAGCTCCTCGACGACATGCGAACCGATGAAGCCGTCGCTGCCGGTAACGAGGACGCGGGCGTCCCTCAGATCTGCCATGCCGGACCTCAGAAGGCGATTAAGCCAGTATTCGCAACAAGATGGCGCTATAGCACACTGGCGGTTGCGCGCAACAGAGCAGCGCCCGATAGCCGCCAAATGCCCGGGGATGCAGCAGTTTTTTGCAAGGCCGCCTAAGCCTTGCCGGCCGGGTTCAGGCGCCCTCGCACGAATGCCTCGAGATTGCCGCCCTCGAACAAATGGCCGGGCAGGCCGGCCGCCCGCGCGGCCGCGATATCGCTGTCCTTGTCGCCGATCACCATGCTGCGCGTCATGTCGACCGGAAAGCGCCGCGCGAGGTCGGTGATCATGCCCGGCGCCGGCTTGCGGCGGTCGCTGACGCGGGAGTAGCGCGCGACGGTTCCGTCGGGATGATCGGGGCAATATTCGAAGGCGTCGATATGCGCGCCGACCTCTGCCATCTGGTCCGCCATCCAGCGGTGCAGGGTGACGACGTGATGCTCCTCGTAATAGCCGCGCGCGACGCCGGATTGGTTGGTGATAACGAAGGCGAAATAGCCGGCGTCGTTGACCGCCTTCACCGCCTCGCGCGCGCCCTCGATCCATTCCAGCTTGTGGGTCTCGAACGTGTAGCCGGAATCGTGGTTGAGCACGCCGTCGCGGTCGAAGAACACGGCGGGACGCCGCAGCTGCTCGCGCAGCTCGCGATCGGCGCGCGCGAAGTCGTCGGGGATGCCGATGTCGATGAAATAGCCACGATAGGCCGTGCCGCGCAGCTCGCCGCGTGAGGCAAGGCCGGGAAACACGTCCTGCTCGAGCGAGGCGGGAAGCTTCGCGATGTCTCCGAGAACGGATTTTTCGACGACATAGATGCCGGCATTGACCGGTCCCGTGGCGCCCGCGCCCGGCGCGATGAAATCCCGCACGAATTCGCCGTCCAGCGCGACACGCCCGTAGCGGTCGCCGACGACACCGTCGCGCAGCGCCATGTGGACGCGCCCGCCCTGCGCGCGCGCGATCAGGTCGAGCAGGTTGAAATCGAACAGCGAGTCGCCGTTGAGCAGCAGGAAGCGGTCGTGCAGCAGCTCGCGCGCATGCACGAGCGCACCGCCGGTGCCGAGCGGCTCGGTCTCGCGCGACACGATGATGCGCGTCTGTCCCCTGGCGGCCGTGGCGTAATGCGTCTCGACGATCTCCGCCTTGTGGCCCGCAAGCAGGACGATTTCGTCGAACACGCCGTAGCGCGCGAGCTCATCGATCAGCGTGTCGAGAAACGGCCGCCCGCCGACCTCGAGCATCGGCTTCGGAACCAGCCTGGTGCGCTCGCCGAGCCTTGTGCCAAGCCCGCCGACGAGGATGACGGCCTGTCTCAGCATGGAAGAGGTGTTTTGCGGCATCGATCGAGCTGTGGGTGAAAATTGGACGTCATTCTCAATGTCCATACCGCGCCGCCGGTGTCCGCGCCAGATGCGCATTCGCCGTCGCGGCGAAGCCAAAAATCATCGCTCGCACGGAATGCGAACGATCGCAGTTTGCTTGTTGGCATATAGCGCCTGGAACGGCCCTGCGCGAAGCGACTTGATGAATTCGGACTCCAGCTGCGTTGTCGGTGGAAAATAGGGAAGCCGCTCGCCCGCGCCGAGATTGATCCATTCGATCGTGCGGGGATTGATCACGGCAACCAGCTGCCATGTGTCCTGGCCGGCGCCCAGGAAGTTCTGCACCACGTCTCGATCCGCGTCCTCCGTCGCATCCGAAACCTCGGGGGCTGTCGCCTGCGGTGCGGCCGTCTCGGGCGCTTTCGTGGTGCGGACGGGCCGCAATATTCCACTCAGCGCGTCGCTCCTCCCCATCTGGAAATACGTTTCCTGATTGATGTCCTGCAGCAGCGGCCGGATCGTCGTGCAGGCTTCGGCGAGCCGCAGGGCACCGTCGCCCGGCTCGACAATCGTGGAGACGACGGTGCGCATCCGCTTGGCAAGAGCTTCGTTCACCGTATCCAGATTCGAGAACATGTAGGCCGCCGGCGCGCCGGTCAGAGCTTGAATCATGCCGAGCGTGTAAGGATCGGACAGCAGGATGCCCTTTTTCAGGTGGTCGTGCAGCCAGCGCGCGGCGTCGAGATCGCTGGCATTGTAGTGGGTGACGGCCGTGGCCCCGGCGGGAAGAGCGCCATAGCTGTAGCTCTTCGACATGCTGGCGAGGCCGGCGCGGTCGAGGATGACGCCCAATCCGAAGACGGCCGCAAGCGCGCAGACATGAACCCGCCTGGACCGGATGAGCGTCAGCGGTACCAGCGCCGCGAGGAGAACCAGTCCCGCGAGTTCGGCCGGCCGGAGGAAATCCTGGTACCGCGAGGAGGGCAGGTCAGGCCGCCAGGTGAAAGTATAGACCGCCAGCACGAGGCCGGCGGCGAGCAGGGTGAATGTAAATGCCGCAGACGCGCGCCGGCGCAAGGACGCGGGAGAGGGGTCGATGAGCAGTTGAGAGACGGCTTCGGTCGCCGTGATCGCCAGCAGGGACAGGACGATCATGGTGGTGCGGTACAGGAACGGGAAGCCGGAAAGCGCGGCGAGGGCGAGGCCGCAGCCGATGGTCCATGACCACAGCAGCTTCGACACGCGGGCGGTTTGAGTGGGATCGGAAGCCGTGCCCGGGGAAGCGGTCGCGCGATTGATCCACCACCAGGCCATGGCCAGCGCGATGCAGATGGCGAACAGCGGGCCCACGGCCCGGCCGAGCTCGATCACGGCGACCTCCGGGCCGGCGCCCAGGAACAGCTCGTCGCCGCTTTGAATCGTTCGCCCAAGCACCAGCCCGGTGATGTGGGAAAATATCGCGTTGGCGTTGGCCGTCGGCAGATAGCCGAGGCGCATCGCCACGACGGAGGCGACGATTGCGCCGAGGGCCAACGGCAGCACGATGGAGAGGGCGCGGAGAAGGCTGAGGGTTCGTGCAGGCCGCCGCGACATCTCGTGCAGGATGAGCAGGTAGCCAAGCCAGGCGCCAAGGACGGCTGGGATGTGCAGGTAAGACCCCCGGTGCGCCAGCAGCAGCGTCGCGGGCCACACGCAACCGATGAAAAGGAGGCTTCCGCGGCGGTGGGCCTTGCCTTGAAGCCTGAGCAGCAACAGCCCGACCGCAAGGAGCGCAAGCAGCAGGGCATTGTTGTTGAGCATGAAGGCGAGGAAAAGCGAGGTCACCGCGCTGAGGATCAATAGCGCGATCGAGCCCGCCCGGAGATCCTCCTTCTCGTCTTGTCTGGACTTGCCGAGAAGGACACCGAGAAAGACCACGCTGCCGGCAACCGCCAGGCTGCCATTGGTCAGCAGTCCGATGCCGTTGCCGGCCCCGGCGAAGAAAAATGCGATCCATTTCCGCGACGGGTCCGAATAGATGCCCTGCGCGAAGGCGTAGAAAGCGAGAAGGAAGAACAGGATCGAGACGTAGCGGTAGGTCCACCCGAAATGCAGGAGATCGAGGTTGCAGGTGCCGGCCAATGCGCCTGCCAGAGCAGAGCGGAGATCGACATAGGACTGCGAGGCGTAGGGATTGACGACGCCGCTATCGGCATATTCCTGCGCCGTCTTCATCCAGTGAACGTCGGCGCCGATATCCGAGTAGGGGAAGCTGGAGAAGGCGCCGAACGTCCACCACCACGTCATCAGCGCCAACGGTAGCGCCAGCAGAAGCCAAAGCATGATCTGCCTGGTGTCGCCGGTGCGCGGGCGCCAGACCGGCCAGGTCCATACCAGTCCGAAGGCGGACAGCGAAATCATGATGGCGAGGTGAAGCCGGAGGTCGCCGACCAGGGCGGAGAACAGCCCGAGAAGAATGCCAACGGCGGATGCGCCGATCGCATATCCCAGTACGACGAACTGGACCTTTGTCAGCCGGCTCGCCGAGATCAGTTCGCGTGGCGCCAGCGCCACAATGGACAGGCCAGTGCCGAGCTGGATCAGGAAGAACACGAACGTCAGAAGCAATGTATTCATCCACATCGCAGCATCTCTGGAACTCGTCCGGCTGAGAAAGGCGGTTGCAAGAGGCAGGCTGGCCCCGGCGCGACGAAGTGCTGCCGGTCATTTCGGGAACGCCGCGTCATGCCGGTTCTTGCGGTGGCGCAACGCGGTTCCATTGAAAGTTGATTCCACGGCGACGCGCAAACACTCGTCGCGTTGTGCGGGATTTCAGCTTACGGGCGAGACCATCCGGGGGCAATCTCGCTCATTTGCCGGCGAAACACGGCTGAATTGTCGCAGTCCCGCCTAAAGCCAGGTTCCGCAGTTTCGCGGTGTCAGCGCCGTGCGTAGCGCCGGCGCCGCTACCATACGCTCCGGCCACCGTCCATCACGAGGTTCTGCCCGGTCATGTAGCTCGACGCATCGGAACAGAGGAACTGGACCGCGGCGCGATATTCGTCGACCTCGGCCATGCGCCCCATCGGGATCAGGCGGGTGAGGCGTTCCACGAAGGCGGGATCCTGGTTGTTGAAGACGCCGCCCGGCGAGATCGCGTTGACGCGCACGCCGTGGTCGGCCCAGTAGGTCGCCAGGTATTTCGTCAGGCCGATCAGCCCGTGCTTGATCACCGAGTAGGTCACGGGCTTGACCGGCTGCTCCTCCTCCCGCGCCACATTCGGCTGGCGGTAGAGCCGCTGGTCCGGCGCGATCACGCCGAGATCGGAGGCGATGTTGAGGATCACGCCGCGGCCGCGCCGCGCCATCTGGCCGCCGAATTCCTGCGCACACAGCATCGCCCCGGTCAGGCCCACGGCGATCTCGGTCTGCCATTGCGGCACCGGGAACGCCTCGAAGCGCGAGGAGTGCATGACGCCCGGGCTCGACGTCACCTTCGGATCGATGGCGGCGTTGTTGACGAGGATATCGACGGTGACACCGCGGCCTGCGAGCTGCTCGCTCGCGGCGCGCACCGAATTCTGCGTGGTGACGTCGAGCGCGAGCGCGATCAGATCGGCGGCGGGCGCGGCCTCCTTCAATGCGGCGATCGCCGCCTCGGCCTGCGCAAGGTTGATCTCGGTGATGACGACGCGCGCGCCCGCTTCGCAGAGCGCTGCGACATGCTGTCGCCCGAGCAGGCCACCGGCACCGGTCACGAGCGCGGTGCGCCCAGTGAGGTCATAGCGGGAGGACGGGCTTGCCATGGAAGGGCTCCTGTTCAACTGCGCAACTGGCCGCCGTCGGCGACCATGACACTGCCGGTGATGAAGGCCGCGCGGGGCGAGGCCAGGAACGCGACGAGGTCGGCGATCTCTTCCGGCTTGCCGAGCCGGCGCAGCGCCACCTCGCGCGCGAGCATGTCCTCGACCGCTGGCCTGTTCTCGGCCAGCTTGCGCGCCCAGGTCCCGTCGGCGGCGAGAATGTTGCCGGGGGCGACCGCATTGATGCGGATGCCGTCGAGCGCCAGCGGCCGCGCCAGCCCGCGCACGGTCGCGTTCAGCGCCGCCTTCGCGGCATAGTAGGTCACGGGGGCGCCGAGCGCCGCCATGCCGGCAATCGAGGAGATGCAGATGATGGAGCGGTCGCCGCTGCCGCGTGCCATCAGGGGGCGCGCGGCCTCGATCGTGTTGGTGCTGGCGAAGAAGTTGAGATCCATCAGCCGCGACCATTCCGCCGCGGTCTCCTTGCCGGGCGGGACGGAGGCGCCGCTGCCGACATTGCAGACGAGGACATCGAGGCGGCCCCATTGCCGTTCGACGTCTTGCACCAGGGCCGCAGCGGCCGCGGGATCGGTGACATCGGCGATATGGATCGAGCTCTGTCCGCTGATAGTCGCGCGCGCCGCGTTCAGCGCCTCGGTACCGCGAGCCGCCAGCGCGACCTTCGCGCCCTCCGCGACAAGCGCTGCGGCAATGGCAAGACCGATGCCGCGGCTGGCCCCGGTGACGAGCGCGACGCGGTCTTCCAGCTCGAGCTTCATCGCGCCGCGTCCTCGATCCAGCCGATCGTCATGTCGCGATACCGGGCGAGCGCGCCGGCATGGTCGCCGTCGGCCGCGCGCGCGGTCTGCAGGATGTACTGTCCCTTGTAGCCGGACCGCTCGATCAGCCGGATCGTCTTGGCGAGATCGGCGTTGCCGGTGCCGAGCGGCACGGTGGTGCCGCCGCGAATGCGGTCCTTCACATGCACGTTGAGAATGCGGGGCGCGTAGGCCTCGATCTCCTCGCTGCTGTCATAGCCGAGCGAGGCACTGTTGCCGCTGTCGTAGTTGATGCCGAAGACGTCTGCCGGAAACGCCTCCATGAACCGGGCGAGATCGCGCGGCGGCAGGTCGGATTCGAAGACGATCTTGACGTTCTGTCGGACAAGCTGCTCGCGGCGGGCGATCAGCACCCGCTTGAGCGTGTCGCCCTCGCTCTCGCGATCGATCTTGCCGTTGTCCACCAGCGGGATCACGACGAATTCGATGCCGATCCGGCTGCAGGCGGCGATCAGGAGATCGAGATCGCCGACGAGCGCGTCGCGCACCACGGCGTCGACCTTCCAGAACGGCGCCTGCATGAAGCAGTCGCCGGTCAGGCTCGGAATACGCAGGCCGTTCTCGCGCGCCAGCGCGGCGATCTCGGCCTGTCCGTCCTCGGTCGTGAGCGGGTTTTCCCGCAGCCGTTCCTGATCGATGGTCCATTCCATCCGCGTCAGGCCGAGCGCCTTGGCGCGCGGAAATTCCTCGCGCCATTCATCCCATGGGAACGCCTGGATCTTGCCGTCGACCAGTGCCGACAGGCGTCCTTGCATGAAGCCGATGCGTTGCGATGTTGCGGTCACGACTTGTTATCCGAGCTGATGGCAAGGCCCTTGGCGGTCCAGCCGCCGTCGACGAAGATTTCCTGGCCCGTCACATAGGCAGAGGCATCCGACGCCAGGAAGATGGCGGCGCCGACCATGTCGCCGGGCTGCCCCCAGCGGCCGAGCATGGTGTGACGCCGCCTGTCTTCGTGCATGGCGGGATCGGCAAAACTCTTCGCGGTCATCTCGGTCGCGACGTAACCCGGCGCAAGCGCGTTGACGCGGATGCCGTCGCTCGCGTAGTCGGCGGCGAGCGCGCGCGTCAGGCCGGAGAGACCCGCTTTCGCCGCGACGTAACCGGGATTGCCGGGGAAGCCGCGGATCGAATTGATGCTGGTGACGTTGATGATCGCGGCCGAGCGCGTCGTCTTCAGAAGCGGATAGGCGGCAAGGATCGTGGCGTAGACGCCGGTGAGGTCGGTCGCGACCGTGGCGCGGAAGCGCGCGAGCTCGCTTTCGGCAGCCTGCGGGGGAAGGCTGATGCCGGCCGCGTTGACCAGGGCGTCGATACGTCCGCCCTGGGCCGCGATGGCGTCGAACGCACGCCCGATCGCGGCATCATCGGAGAGATCGCATTCTATCGCGGTGACACCTTGCGGCGCGGTCCCGGAACGGCTGAGACCGAACACCGTGGCGCCGGCCTCCTTGAGGCCGGCTGCAATCGCAGCACCAATGCCGCGCGAGGCGCCGGTGACGACGGCGATCTTGCCGGCAAGGGAGAAGGCGCTGAGATCAGGCATAGCCGTAACTGCGCATGATGGCCCCACAGAGCTTGACGTCTTCGGTGCGGTCGATCTGGAACATCTTGTGGCGCTCCATCACATGGAAGCCGATCTTGCCGCCGAGGCGGTTGCTCTGTTCGCGCAGAAGCGAAGGAATGAGCACGTAGAACGAGCCGTTCTCGAGGTAACGCTTCTCGATCTGCTGCCGCATGCGGCGGTTGTGATAGTCGTAATTGATCGGCTCGGGTCCGTTTTGCCCGATGCGCCAATTGAAATAATCCTCGACCTCGCAAACCGACAGCAGGCTGTCGAGATGCTCGCGATCGAAGGTCGCCAGCGCCGCCTCGATGTCGGCGGGCTCGCGGATCGGCGAGGTGGCCTGCAGCGCGACGATGCGCTCGAAGCGGCCCATCCGTTCGTCGATGGCCTCGAGCGCATGAAGCCAGGCGGATTCGGAGGAGGCGAGGTCGCCCGAAATGTCGTCGGGACGCTGCACGCCGACCGCGCCGGCGGCTTCCGCCGCTTCCAGAATCCTGTCGCTGTCGGACGAGACCGCCACCACGTCGACGCCGCGTGCGGCGCGCGCCTGCTCGACCGTCCAGGCGATCAGCGGCTTACCGCAGAGATCGAGCAGGTTCTTGTGCGGGATGCCCTTGGAGCCGCCGCGCGCGGCGATCACGGCCAGCGTCTTGCGCGCCATCAGATGTGTCCCTCGAGACGTTCGAGCGCGGTCCAGAAGCCTTCGCCCATGTTCTTGTGGCCCTGCCAGATCTCGGGAATGAAGGATGCGGTCGGCGCATGCTTGCGCAGCACCTTCCCGATCTCGTCGAAGTCGATCTCGCCTTCGCCGACCTGGAGACCTTCGCCGTCCAGTCCCTTGGCGTCACCGAAATGCAAATGCGCGGTGTGCGGTCCGAGCTGGGCCAGGCCTTGCGCGAAGTCGAAGCCGAAATGATTGGCGGCGAGCTTGGTGTGGGAGATATCGACGCACATGCGCAGATCATGCTTGGCGCAGAACGCGGCCGACTCGTCCGGGAAGATGAAGATGTTCTGGTGGCGCTGGCCGCCGAAATGCCAGGGGAAGGGCGCCATGGTCTGCGGCGTCAGCTCGACGCCGTCCATGTCGAGCTCCTTCAGGCTCTGCGCGAAAATGCGGTAGCGCTCGGCCTTCTCCTCCGGAGGCAGCGGCTCGTCCATGGTGAAGCCGCCGATATTGGCGACGATCGGCGGACGCTTGGTCTTGGGGAAGAACTTCTTCAGGCCGCGGGTGATGTCGATCACCGCCTGCGTCTGCTCGAGCGAATAGCGGCGCAGCGCCTCGTCCGGCGTTGCGAGATCCATCAGCTTCGAGCCGGCGAACAGTTCCGGCGCGTGCACGACGAAGCCGAGATCGTAGGTGCCGGATAGATAGGCCGCCGGATCGCGCTCCATGTCGCTGTAGCTGAGATGGAATTCGATGATGTCGGGTTCGCAGATCTCGAGGAAGCGCTCGGTGTCGTGATAGCGCACCGGCACGCCCCACGGCCGGTCGAAGCGGTAGCGCCGCGCCTTCGCCGCGCCCTCGTCGAGGTCGCTCTGGAAGAAATAATCGTCCGCCGCCATCCTGCGCTTGATCGTCCTGCCGATCAGCGCCGGCATCTTCAGCGGCGACAGGCCCTGGCCCGGGCTCTTCACGGCGATGTCGTCGTCGGAGATGACGGTGCCAGCCTCCAGGTCGCGCGCTGCGACCAGGCTTTTGGCGAGATTTTCGCGGTTGATCAGCTCGCCCTGGCTGAGCGCGCGCTCGGCGAGTTTTTCGCCGCGCGCTGCTTCCACCTCGCGGATGCCGGCGACGAGGGTCTTGAATTCCCCCGGCTCCAGGCTTGCGGCATGGTCCGGACCTTCCATCTCGCGGTCGAGCGTGATGTGGCGCTCGATCACGACGGCACCGAGAGCGACCGCCGCCGTCGACACCGCGGTGCCGCGCTCATGGCCGGAATAGCCGACCAGCGGATGGATCTCGTGCAGCGTCTCCATGAAGCGCAGATGGATGTTGTGCAGCGCCGCGGGATAGGTGCTCTGGCAATGCAGCAGCACGTAGCCGGCCTTGCGGTCGTCGAGGAATTTTGCCGCGGTCTTGATCTCGTCCGTCGTGCTCATGCCGGTCGAGACGATCAGCGTCTTGCCGGTCGCGGCCAGCTTCGCGAGCAGGGGAAGGTTGGTGAGGTCGGCGGAAGCGACCTTGTAGGCCTGCACGCCGAAACCTTCGAGCACCGCGACGCTCTTCGCGTCCCAGGGCGTGCAGAGATACTGAATGCCCTTCGAGGCGCAATAGTCGGCGATCTTCTTCTGCTGCTCCGTGGTCAGCTCGAAGCGGCGGAGCAGGTCGAGCGTGTATTCGACGGCGAGGTCGTCGTCCTTTCCGGAGAGCGAGGAGGCGCGATAGACCTCGTCCAGCTTGCGCATCTGGAATTTGGCGCAATCCGCGCCGGCCGCAACCGCCGCGTCGACGAGCGCGATGGCGCGGTCGAAATCGCCGTTATGGTTGTTGCCGATCTCGGCGATGACGTAGCAGGGCTCGCCCTCGCCCAGGAGGCGGTTGCCGATACGGACCGGAGCTGGCTGTTTGGGCGGTGTCATCAACATTCTCGTCTCACATGCGTCAGGTGGATCGCGCCGGAAGGCGCGATTTCCACGTCCGCAATCCGTTCTCTTCGAACATGATGCGGGAGCAGCTGTGCCCCTGCTGTTCCAGCGCCGCGATGAGCTGGTAGCGCTCGAACGGACGTACGAAGAACATGAAGTAGCCGCCGCCGCCGGCGCCCAGCAGCTTGCCGCCGACGGCGCCGTGCGATTTGGCGAAATCGTAGAGCGCGTCGAGCTCGCTGGAGGAAATCTTGGAGCTGAGCTTGCGCTTGGCGTGCCAGGCTTCGTCGATGAGGCGGCCGCAATCCTGCAGCCGGCCGCGCAGGAGATGCTTGCGGATCTCGCGCGTCACCTCCTTCTGCTTGGCGGCGGCGCTCACGGCGTCGATCGTCTCGTGCTGCGCCTTCTGGTCGCGATGGATCGCCCCGGAGTCGCGGCCCGCGCCGGTGTAGCAGAGCACCAGGCTCTCCTCGAGCTCGGCGATGATGTTGGGGTCGAGACGCAGCGGTACGATGGTGTTCTGGTCGGAGAAGAATTCCATATGGTTGAAGCCGCCGAACACGGTGGCGTACTGATCCTGCCATCCGCCCGGGATGTTCAGCATCAACCGTTCCGCCTGGAACGCCATTTCCGCGATCTCGTGGCGATCCCACTGGTCGCTGCGGAATTCGTTGAAGCAGCCGATGATGGCGGAGGAAACCACCGCCGAGCCGCCGAGGCCGGAGCCGACCGGGAAGTCGGCGGAGACCTCGAGCTCGAAGCCGTAGGCCGGCTTGATCAGGCGCACCACCGACTTGATCAAAGCGAGATCGCCGCCGGTGCCGAGCTCGGCGAGATTGTCGGCTTCGACCGTGCGGCGAAAATCGTGCGAATAGATCCGGATGCGGGGATCGCTCCGGCGCCGCAGCGTCGCATGCGCGTACATCTTGATCGTGGCGCTGATCACCGCGCCGCCGTCATTGGCCACGAAATAGTGCGTCAGATCGGTGCCGCCGCCGGAGAAGGAGATGCGGACCGGCGAGCGGGCGCGCGCGAAGACCTCACTCTCCTCCGACAGGTTGAACAGCTCGCGGCTGAACACGTCGACCAGCCGGCCGTCGGTATCGAGGATGGGCACCACATGCACGCGCTGGTCGAGCAGCTTGAGGATCTGCTCCCGCGGTCCCCCGGCCTGCGCCCTGACGAAGTTGCGGTTGATGCAGGCTGCCACCTGATCGTGGATGGTGAGGCCCGTCAGCATCCGCCGGCGGATGTCGCCATCGGTCACCGCGCCGACGATTCGTCCATCCCCATCCTGTGCGAACAGGATGCCGAGCATGTTGGCGTTGAGGCGCCGGAAGGCTTCCTCAATCGTCTCCGTTTCGGCGATGGTGAGATGGCTCGTTTCTGCCAATGCTATGGATCCAAAAAGGGGAAGGAATTTCAGGCCCTTAACCCCGCGCGAGCCGCCTTTTCGAGTCGTTAGATACGGCAGGGGGGCGGATCATGCAAGTTTCCCGCATCAAGCGTCCCGGCGCCGCAAACCGGCTCGTCGGCGCCGGAACCGGCCTCATCAAGGGCGGCTCGGACATGGCAGTCCGCTCGCGCAATCCTGCCCCGGATGGCTGCGCCACGGGCGCTGCGGGGGCCGATCGACCCGGTTGGCCGCTCGCCTTGCCTTGCCGTCGGCTTTGCCTGTATTTGACGAGCCTGCCACTTCGGACGGTCGGCCTTGCCTCGGCCGGTCCCGTCTGCGACCACCGGCGTTTACCGGTATGATGAAGGCTCTGTATGATTAGATTTGGGCTGCTCGGCTGCGGGCGGATTGCCAAACGCCACTCCGACCTGTTGGGCGGCAACCACATCGAAGGTGCGAGCCTCGTTGCGGTCTGCGATCCCATCCGCGCGCGCGCCGATGCCATTGCCGGAAAATTCGGCGTGCCGGCGCACTACGACATGGACGACTTCCTGGCCCGCAAGGACATCGATGCGGTCGCGGTGCTGACGCCGAGCGGCCTGCATCCGGCGCACGTCATTGCCTGCGCCAAGGCCGGCAAGCATGTCGTCGTCGAGAAGCCGATGGCGCTCCGGCTGCAGGATGCCGACGAGATGATCCGTGCCTGCGACGAGGCGGGCGTGAAGATGTTCATCGTCAAGCAGAACCGCTTCAATGTTCCTGTCGTCAAGGCGCGCGAGGCGCTCGACGCCGGCCGTTTCGGCAAGCTGATCCTGGGCACCGTGCGTGTGCGCTGGTGCCGCGACCAGGCCTATTACGACCAGGATTCCTGGCGCGGCACCTGGGCCTATGACGGCGGCGTGCTCACCAACCAGGCGAGCCATCACATCGACATGCTGGAATGGTTCTTCGGCGATGTCGTCAGCGTGCATGCGCGAGGGATGACGGCGCTGGCGAAGATCGAGACCGAGGACACTGCGGTCGCGACGTTGAAGTTTCGCAACGGCGCGCTTGGAATCGTCGAGGCCACCACGGCGGCGCGGCCGACCGATCTCGAGGGATCGCTCTCGGTGCTCGGCGAAAAGGGCACAGTGGAAATCTCCGGCTTCGCGGTCAATCAGATCCGGCATTGGCGCTTCGTCGACGAGTTGCCGTCCGACAAGGACGTGATCGAGAAATTCTCGGTCAATCCGCCCAACGTCTATGGCTTCGGCCACCAGGCCTATTATCACCATGTGGTCGACTGCCTGGAGAACCAGCGCGCCGCGCTGGTCGACGGCCTCGAGGGCCGCAAGAGCCTGGAGCTGATCTCCGCCCTCTATGAATCGATCGAGACCGGCGCGGAGGTGCCGCTGCGCTTTACACCGCGGCTGAGCCGCCTGGGTGTCACCACGTGAACAAGCCGGAGATTCATCAGGCCGCCATTCGCGATGTCGTGTTCGGTGCCGGCGTCAAGGTCGTCGAGCCCTGCAATCTCTACGGCTGCACGATCGGCGACGATTGTTTCGTCGGTCCGTTCACCGAGATCCAGAAGGGCGTGGTGATCGGCGCGCGCACCCGCGTGCAGTCGCATGCGTTCGTCTGCGAACTCGTGACGATCGGTGACGACTGCTTCATCGGCCACGGCGTGATGTTCATCAACGATACGTTTTCGACGGGCGGCCCGGCGCGGGGCCGCAAGGAACTGTGGCGCGAGACGGTGATCGGCAATCGGGTGTCGATCGGCTCGAACGCCACCATCCTGCCGGTGAAGATCGCCGACGACGTCGTGATCGGCGCGGGCTCCGTGGTGACCAAGGACATCACGACGGCAGGCACCTATGCCGGCAATCCGGCGCGCCGGCTGTAGACGGGTAGTTGAGGGAATTCGATCGATGGCCGTGCCTTTTGCCGACCTGCATCTGCAGCATCAGACCATCAAGCGCGAGATCGATGCCGCAATCGCGGGCGTGATCGCGGACAGCGCCTTCATTCGCGGCAGCTATGTCGATGCCTTCGAACGGGAATTCGCCGAGGCTGCCGAGGTGAAGCATTGCGTGTCCTGTGCCAACGGGACGGACGCGCTCTATCTGGCCATGAAGGCGCTGAAGGTGAAGCCGGGCGACGAGGTGATCACGACGGCGCATTCGTGGATTTCGACGGCGGCGATGATCACCCATGCCGGGGCTTCGGTCGTGTTTTGCGACACCGAGGCCGCGACCTTCACGATCGACCCGGCGGCGATCGAGGCCGCGATCACCCCGCGCACGGTTGGCATCATTCCGGTTCATCTCTACGGCCAGCCGGCCGACATGGACGCGATCATGGCGATCGCGGCCAAGCATGGATTGTGGGTGATCGAGGATTGCGCCCAGGCGCATCTGGCGCGCTACAACGGGCAGATGGTGGGTACGTTCGGCGCGGCCGCGACCTATTCGTTCTATCCGGGCAAGAATCTCGGTGCGATGGGCGATGCCGGCGCGGTGGTCACCAATGACGGCGCACTCGCCGAGCACATGACGATGCTGGCACGCCATGGCGGGCTCGTGAAGCACCAGCACCAGATCGAAGGCATCAACAGCCGGCTCGATGGCCTGCAGGCGGCCATCCTGTCGGCGAAGCTGCCGCATCTGGCGGCCTGGACAGAGGCACGACAGGCCGCCGCGAAGGTCTACGACGCAGGGCTCGGCCAGATCGAGGACGTCATCGTGCCCGCGGTCGCGCCCCGGCGCAGTCACGTCTACCATCTCTATACGATCCGCCATCCGCGCCGTGACGCGTTGGCCGCCCATCTCAAGGCCAATGGTGTGCAGACCGCGATCAACTATCCCGTTGCGCTGCCGTTTCTGGCCGCCTACCAGCGGCTCGGCTACCGCATGGAGCAGTTTCCGAACGCATATCGCGACCAGACGCAGATCTTGTCGCTGCCGATGTTTGCCGAGATCACGCGTCCGCAGCTGGACGAGGTGATCGACCTTGTCCGGAAGTTCTAGCGCTCGTCCGCGATCACCTTGCCGTCGTTCGGCAGTGCGCCGGGGCAGAGCAGCTCGACCGCGCCGCCGAGCTTCGTCACCGCCCGCAATGTGCCCGCGATCTCCTCGCGCAGCGTCTCGCTGGCAGTGGCGGTTTCCGCCCTCAGCGTCATTGTGTCGGCCTCGCCCTGACGCGTGACGACCAGACGCAGGCGCCCGAGCGCGGGATGGCGCTTGCCGATCTCGGCGACCTGCTCGGGACGGACGAACATGCCCTTGACCTTGGTGGTCTGGTCGGCGCGGCCCATCCAGCCCTTGATCCGCATGTTGGTGCGGCCGCAGGGGCTGGTGCCGGGCAGGGCGGCGGTGAGATCGCCGAGCGCGAGCCGGATCCAGGGATGATGCGGATCGAGCGAGGTGACGACGATCTCGCCGACATCGCCCGGCGCCACGGGATCGCCGGTGCCGGGCCTGACGATCTCCATGATCAGGTCCTCGTTCACGACCATGCCGTCACGGGCCTCGGTCTCGAAGGCGATGATGCCGAGATCGGCGGTGCCGAAGGCCTGGTAGGCGTCGATTCCGTGCGCCTTGATCTCGGCCTGGAGCGAGGGCGGGAAGGCTGCGCCCGAGACCAGCGCGCGCTTGATCGAGGAGACGTCGCGGCCTGTGGTCGCGGCGCCATCGAGCAGGATCTTCAAAAAGTCCGGCGTGCCGCTGTAGCCGACCGGGCGGTAGGCTTCGATCAGCTCGAATTGCTGCTCGGCATTCCCGGGACCTGCGGGGATCACCGCGCAGCCGAGCGCGCGCGCCGAGGAGTCGAAGATGAAACCGCCGGGCGTGAGATGGTAGCTGAAGGTGTTGAGCACGATGTCGCGCTCGCGGAACCCGGCCGCGAACAGCGCCCGCGCGCCACGCCACGGATCAGCCTGGCGTCCCTCCGGCTCGAAGATCGGCCCGGGGGAGGTGAAAAGGCGCGCGAACGAGCCCGGGGCCGCCGTCACGAAGCCGCCGAACGGCGCGGAAGCCTTGTGCAGGGCCGGCAGTTCCGACTTGCGCAGCACCGGGAGCTGCGCCAGCGCCGCGCGCGTCGTCACGGCGGCCGGATCCACGCCTTTGAGCCGTTCGGCGTAGGCCGGCGCCGTCATCGCGCTGCGCAGCACGCCCGGAAGGCGCGAAAACAGCTCGGCCTCGCGCGCAGCTTGCTCGCGCGTCTCGAGGGCATCGTAATGGGCGGTCATGGCTGATCTTTCCGGGTTGGCATCCGTTGCACGCCGCCGCCGGCATGGGTATCAGACGGCCATTGTCGGGACGTGGAGAGAGCGAGATGGCGGAGGAACCGGTCATGGCGGCGGAGGAGACGGCCGACGTCGTCGCGCGCCTGAAACGCCGCATGATCGACGACGCGATGCCGCTGTGGTCGACCGTCGGCTGGGACGATGCCGCGGGCGGCTTCATCGACCGGCTGCACCGCGACGGCACGGCGGATGCCGCCGCGCCGCGGCGCGTGTTCGTGCAGGCGCGCCAGATCTGGTGCTACGCCAAGGCGGCGCAGATGGGCTGGTACCCCGAGGGCCGCGCCATCGCGCTGAAGGGGCTGGAGCATCTCTTGGCGAAGGCCAAATCGCCGGACGGCAAGCCCGGCTATGTGCACCGCCTGACGCCGGAGGGCGCGGTGCTGGACGGAAGGCGCGATGCCTACGACCACGCCTTCATCCTGTTTGCGCTCGCGACCGTCTACGGGCTCGACAAGGACGCGCAGGTGCGCGCCGAGATCGACGCGCTGCTCGGCTTCCTCGACGGCCATCTCCGCTCGCCGCATGGCGGCGTCCACGAGGGCCTGCCGGTCTCGCTGCCGCGCCGGCAGAACCCGCACATGCATCTGTTCGAGGCGATGATCGCGTGCTTCGACGCGACCCACGATCTGTCGTTCCAGAACCGCGCCGGCGAGTTCTTCGCGCTGTTCCTGGCCAATCTCTACGACAAGCAGAAGCACGTCCTGTCCGAGTATTTCGAGGAGGACTGGTCGAAGATCGAGCCGGTCAGCGTCGAGCCGGGCCATCAGGCGGAATGGGTCTGGCTGCTGAAGGGTTTTGAGCGCATCACGGGCTGCCCGACCGGGCAGCGGCGCAGCGAACTGCTGGCGACCGCGCTGCGCTATTGCGACGAGGCGACCGGCTGCCTGATCGACGAGGGCGATGCGAGCGGCAACATTCGGCGCAGCACGCGCCGGCTGTGGCCGCAGACGGAGATCGCAAAGGCGTGGATCGCGCAGGCCGAATCCGGCGAGGCGGGCGCGGCGGACAAGGCGCGTGCGGCGCTGGTGCGCCTCGAACGGAATTATCTCAGCCATCCCGTCAAGGGCGGCTGGTACGACCAGTTCGATCGCGACGGCAAATCGCTGGTCGACACCATTCCTGCGTCGTCGTTCTATCATGTTCTCTGCGCAGTCACGGAAGCGGAGCAGGTGCTCGAGTAAGGCTCTTTTGTTTTGACGCGTTTTCTTCACGCGAACCGGTTCCCACTTCGCTCGAAAACGCTTTGTCAGAGCCACCGCTTGCGCCGCTTGAAGCTCTTGAGGTTCTTGAAACTCTTGCGCTGGTCGCCGGCGCCGCCGAGGTAGAACTCCTTGACGTCCTCATTGTCGCGCAAGTCGTCGGCGGTGCCGTCGAGCACGACCTTGCCCTGCTCCATGATGTAGCCGTGGCTTGCCACCGACAACGCGGCGCGGGCGTTCTGCTCGACCAGCAGGATGGTGACGCCGAGATCGCGGTTGATCTTCTGGATGATGGAGAACACCTCCTTCACCAGCAGCGGCGACAGGCCCATCGACGGCTCGTCCATCAGGATCATCTTCGGGCGCGCCATCAGCGCGCGGCCGATCGCGAGCATCTGCTGCTCGCCGCCGGAGAGATAGCCGGCGAGCCCGGTGCGCTCCTTCAGGCGCGGGAAATAATTGAAGACCATGTCGAGGTCGGCATCGACCTCGCGGTCCCTGCGGGTGAAGGCGCCGAGCTTGAGGTTCTCCAGCGACGTCATGTCGGCGACGATGCGGCGGCCCTCCATGACCTGGAAGATGCCGCGGCGGACGATCTTGTCGGGATCGATGCCGTTGATGCGCTCGCCCTCGAACAGGATCTCGCCGCGCGTGACCTCGCCGTCCTCGGTCTTCAGAAGTCCCGAGATCGCCTTCAGCGTCGTCGACTTGCCGGCGCCGTTCGCGCCCAGCAGCGCCACGATCGCACCCTTGGGCACGTCGAGGCTGAGGCCGCGCAGCACAAGGATGACGTCGTCATAGACGACCTCGATGTTGCGCACGGCGAGCAGGGGCGGCGCGGGCACGGCGCTTGGCGCGGAGCGGGATGCTTCGATGATTTCGGTCATTGGGTATGCCGCCAATCTACTGCTTTCGTCATGCCCGGGCTCGTCCCGGGCATCCACGTTCTTCGTGCCGAGCGGTCAGGCGTGGATGGCCGGGACATCTGTGCGAAGACGCGCTTCACTCTTTTGCCCGGCCATCACGCCTGAAGTTGCGGTTACCAGCCCAGCAGTTCCGCCTTGCGCGGCAGCTCGACGGTCTTGACCTTCTCGAGCTTGATCGTGCCCTTGGCCATGAGGTCGTTGAGGTCGCCGTCGGTCGCGCCCGACACCTTGGTGCGGTAGAGATCGACCTTCAGCGTGCCGCGGTGGTCCTTGTCGGTCCAGGTCGAGGGATTGCAGACGCCCTCCATGCCGGCCGGCACCCAGTCCTTCTTCTGGTAGAAGCCCTTGGCGACGTTCTCGCCGGTGGCGCCGCCGTTCTTGGCGGCCCAGTCGAGCGCCTCCTTCATGTACAGCGCCGAGCAGACTGCCGCGATGTAGTGCACGGGGCGATAGACCTTGCCGCTCGGGTCGGAGATCTTGGAGATCTCCATCACGGTCTTTATGCCGGGCGCATCGCCGCCCCAGCTCACCGCGGTGCGCAGCGGGAAGATCACGCCGTTGGCGGCATCGCCTGCGGTCTTGGCGGCGTTCTCGTCCATGCCCCAGACGTTGCCGAGGAACTGGATCTCGACGCCGGCGGTCTTGCAGGCCTTCATCACCGAGATGTTGGAGGCCGCGGTGTTGCCGAGATAGGCGTAGTTGGCGCCCGAGGACTTCAGGCTGAGGCACTGCGCGCTGTAGTCACCCGGCGTGAGTGCGAACACCAGCGGCGGCAACACCTCGAAGCCGAGCTCCTGCGCCATGGCCTCGCCGGCGGCCTTCGGCGCGTTCGGATAGGGGTGGTTCGCGCCCATGTGGACGAATTTCGGCTTGCCGGACTTGCCCTTGGCCTTCCAGTCCTCGGCCGCCCAGATCAGCATCGCGCGCAGCGAGTCCGAATAGCTCGGGCCATAGAAGAAATTGTAAGGCGCGGGCTTGGCCTTGCCGCTGACGCCTTCGGGATCGGTCAGCGCGGCGGCGTAGGAGCCGGAGAGATCGGGGATCTTGTCCTGGGCGAGGAAGCCGGTCAGTGCTTCCGTATCGGCCGTGCCCCAGCCCATGATCGCCGCGACCTTGCCGTCCGGCGCCGACCACTTCTTGTACAGCGCGATCGCGCGCGGCACCTGGTAGCCGTAGTCGTTGGTGTCGACGTTGAGCTGCTTGCCGCCGACGCCGCCGTTCTTGTTGACCCACGCAAAGGTGTCGGCGACGGCCTGGCCGTAGGGGGTGCCGACGTCGGAGGTGCCGCCGGAATAATCGGCGAGATGACCGATCGCGATCTGCGCCTGTGCGCCGGCCGAGAATGCGGCGATCACGAAAGCGAGCGATGCGGTGCTCAAAAGGGACTTTATCGTCATGGGTCGGTTCCTCCTGTTTATTGTTTAAGTGAGATTGCCGCGCTCAGTGCGAGAACGGATAGAGTTTCCAGTATGCCTTGATCTGCCGCCAGCGATGCGCGAGCCCGTCGGGCTCGAACATCAGGAACGCGATGATGATCACCCCGATCGCGATCTCGCGCAGGAAGGTGATGTTGGTGTTGAGCGACAAAGCCTTGTCGACCGCGCCGCCCTTGAGATAGTGGCTGATGAACTCCATGCCCTCGGGCAGCAGCACCACGAAGGCGGTGCCCATCAGCGTGCCCATGATCGAGCCGGTGCCGCCGATGATGATCATGGCCAGGAACAGGATCGATCGCTCGATCCCGAAACCTTCCTGGGAGACCACGAGCTGGTAGTGCGCATAGAGCGCACCGGCGATGCCGGCGAAGAAGGCGGCGAGGCCGAACGACAGCGTGCGGTATTTGGTGAGGTTGATGCCCATGATCTCCGCGGAGAGATAATGGTCGCGGATCGCCACCAGCGCACGGCCGTCGCGCGTGCGCATCAGATTGGTGACCAGGATGAAGCTCGCCAGCACATAGGCCAGCACGACGTAGAAATATTGTTTGTCGCCGCGCAGCGTGTAGCCGAAGATCGAGAACGGGTTTGCGCTCGCCGGCACCGAGCCGCCGGAGAACCATTCGGCGCGGGAGAAGAAGTCGAGCAGGATGTACTGCGCGGCCAGCGTCGCGATGACGAGATAGAGGCCCTTCAGCCGCGCGGCCGGGATGCCGAAGATCAGCCCGACCAGCGCGGTCACGAGCCCTGCGAGCGGGATCGCGAAGAACACGGGGATCGGCGCGTTGTTGGAGATGTAGGCCGAGGTGAAGGCGCCGAGCAGGAAGAAGGCGGCGTGCCCGATCGAGATCTGGCCGGTGAAGCCGACCAGGATGTTCAGCCCGAGCGCGGCGATCGAGAAGATGCCGATCTGGATCAGGATGCTGAGCCAGTAGCCACTGAAGAATTGCGGCGCGAGGCAGAGGAGCAGCACGCCTGCGATCGCGAAGTTGCGGCTGGTGGTGGTCGGGAAGATCGTGGTGTCGGCCGCGTAGGAGGTGCGGAAATCACCAGCAGGGATGAGGGCAGGGCCGGCCATGGGTCAGATCCGCTCGATGTCGTGGGTGCCGAACAAGCCGTAGGGCTTGATCATCAGCACGATGATGAGGACGTAGAACGGCGCGATCTCGTAGAGATTGCCCCAGTGCAGATATTCGCTGTCGACATATTGGGCGACGTTCTCGAGCAGCCCGATGATGATGCCGCCGAGCACGGCGCCGCCGACGGAATCGAGCCCGCCGAGGATCGCGGCCGGGAACACCTTGATGCCGTAGGCGGCAAGGCCCGAGGAGACGCCGTTGACGACGGCGACGACGACGCCCGCGACCGCCGACACCGTCGCCGAGATCGCCCAGGCCATCGCGAACACGCTCTTGACGGAAATGCCGAGCGACTGCGCCACCTGCTGGTTGAACGCGGTGGCGCGCATCGCAAGGCCGTATTTGGAGGCGCGGAAGAACCAGGCCATGCCGACCATCATCGCGACCGAGACGACGAGGCTCATCACGTAGACAGTCTGGATCTGAAGGCCGAACAGGCCCACCGACTGGCTCTCGAACACGCGGGGGAACGGCTGCGGATTGACGCCGAACATCCATTTCAGCGTGGCCTGGAGCACGGTCGACAGGCCGATCGTCACCATGATGACCGAAATAATGGGCTCGCCGATCATCGGCCGCAGGATCAGCACCTGCACCGCGATGCCGAACACGAACATGAACACCAGGGTCATCGGCATGCCGATCCAGAATGGCACCTGGTATTTGGCGAGCAGTGCCCAGCACACCCAGGCGCCGACCAGCAGCAGCTCACCTTGCGCGAAGTTGACGACCTGCGTCGCCTTGTAGATCAGCACGAACGACATCGCGACCACGCCATAGAGCGTGCCGACCACGAGGCCGTTGACCAGGAGCTGGATGAGGAAGGCGGTGTTCATGTCGGTTCCGTGTTATCTTCGCCTCTCGCCGCTTGCGGGGAGAGGCCGACGCGCGGAACGCGCGGCGGGTGAGGGGGAGTCTCCGCATGCGAGGTGCTGATGAATCCAAGACCGAGCGCGCTAGGCATTTGCGAGCGGCGTTGACCGATGCTGAAGGAAAACTCTGGTATCGCCTGCGTGCCCGCAGGCTGAGTGGCTACAAATTCGTTCGGCAGGAGCCGATCGGCCCGTACACCGTCGACTTTATCTGCCGCGAGGCTCGGCTGATCATTGAAGTAGACGGCGGTCAACATGCGAACAGTTTGCGTGATGTCGTGCGCGACAAATGGTTGACCGATCGGAACTATCGGATCCTGCGGTTCTGGAACAACGACGTTTCGAGCAATCTGGTCGGCGTTCTCGAAACGATTTTCACCGCCCTCGCGGAGACTCCCCCTCACCCGGATCGCTGACGCGCTCCGGCCTCTCCCCGCAAGCGGGGAGAGGCGAAGGGCAGCAGCGCGCGCGGCGATGGAGTGCCTCACTCCGCGGCCTCCGCCATGTGCCCATGTCCGCCGAGATCGACCACGCGCAGCGTCGTTCGCACGCGCTGCGTGGTGCCGTCTTGGAAGCGGATCACGGTGTCGACGGGGATGTCGGCATCGCCGCGGTAGATGGCGTCGATGATCCCTTCGTACTTCTCGTTGATGACGCCGCGTCGCACCTTTCGCGTGCGGGTGAGCTCGCCGTCGTCGGCATCGAGCTCCTTGTAGAGCAGGAGGAAGCGCGAGATGCGCTGGGCCGGCGGCAGCGTGGCGTTGACGGTCTCGACCTCCTTCTGCAGCAGCTTGTAGACCTCGGGCCGTGAGGCGAGATCGCTGTAGGTGGTGAAGGAGAGGCGGTTCTTCTCCGCCCATTTCGAGATGATGGAGTAGCGGATGCAGATCATCGCCGCGAGCGCATCGCGGCCGGCGCCGAGCACCACGGCCTCCGCGATATAGGGCGAGAATTTCAGCTTGTTCTCGATGAATTGCGGCGAGAAGCGTTCGCCGCGCGAGGTCTCGGCGAGGTCCTTGATGCGGTCGATGACGACGAGCTGCTGGTTGGCGTTGAAATAGCCGGCATCGCCCGAGAGCATCCAGCCGTCCTTGATGTCGGCAACGCTCGCCTCCGGGTTCTTGTAGTACCCCAGGAACATGTTGGGATGCCGGACCACGATCTCGCCGACGCCGTGGACGTCGGCGTTGTCGATGCGGATCTCGACGCTGTCGGCCATCGGCACGCCGGTCGTGTCAGGGTCGACCTTGCCTTCGGGATGCAGCGTGTAGGCCCCCAGCAACTCGGTCTGGCCGTAGAGCGTGCGCAGCGGCACGCCCATGGCCTGGAAGAACTTGAAGGTGTCGGGGCCGAGAGCGGCGCCGCCGGTGGCGGCCGAGCGCAGGCGGGTGAAGCCGAGGCGATCGCGCAGCGCGCGGAACAGGATGGCGTCGGCAAAGCCGGAGCGCTCGCCCTGGTCGAGCGCGGCGAGGCCCGATTTCATGCCGATGTCGAACAGGCGCTGCTTGAAGGGCGTTGCGTCCATCACCTTGGCGCGGACGTCGGCGGCGATCGACTCCCAGACCCGCGGGGCAAAGAGCACGAAGGTCGGCGCGATCTCGCGCAGATCGTTCATCATCGTGTCGGGCTCTTCGACGAAGTTGATCTTCATCCGGCAGAGCAGACCTTTGCCCAGCACATAGACCTGTTCCATGATCCACGGCAGCGGCAGCACCGAGACGTATTCGTCATCGGGTCCCTTGGGATCGAAGGCGAGATAGGTCGCGCAATGGCCCAGCACGCGGCCGGCGGCAAGCATCGCCAGTTTCGGGTGCGAGGTGGTGCCCGACGTGGTGCAGAGGATCGCGACGTCCTCGCCCTTGGTCGCGTCGACCAGCTTGTCGTAAAGCTGCGGCTCGCGCGTCGCGCGGGCGCGGCCGAGTTCGGCAAATTTCTCCGCCGACATCAGGCGCGGGTCGTCATATTTCCGCATGCCGCGCGGGTCGGAATAGATGATGTGCTTTAGCTTCGGCACGCGTTCGGCCAGCGCCAGCAGCTTGTCGACCTGCTCCTCGTCCTCGGCAAAGACGAGCTGTGCCTCGCCATAGGTAAGAAGGTAGGCGGCTTCTTCATCGAGCACGTCGCGATAGAGCCCGAGGCTGAGGCCACCGATCGCATGCGTCGCCACTTCCGCCGCAACCCAGTCCGGCCGGTTGTCGCCGATGATGCCGATGACATCGTTGCGTCCGAGGCCGAGCTCGATCAGGCCGAGCGCGAAGTCGCGCACGCGGGTCTGGTAGTCGTTCCAGGTGAAGATGCGCCAGAGGCCGAGATCCTTCTCGCGCAGCGCGATCTCGTTGCCGTGCTCTTTCGCGTTCAGGCGGAGCATCTTGGGATAGGTGTCGGCCTGCGCGACGCGGCCCGCATAATCCATCATGCCGCGCTCTCCTGCGCCGGCGGAGCATCGTCGGGATCGACCAGCACCTCGTCTTCCTCGCCAAGATAGGCGCGCCTGACGTGGGGATCGGCGAGCACCGCGCCCGGATCGCCCTCGGCGATCTTGCGGCCGAAATCCAGCACCATGACGCGGTGGGAGATGTCCATCACCACGCCCATGTCGTGCTCGATCATCACGACGGTCATCCCGAACTCCTCGTTGAGATCGACGATGTAGCGGGCCATGTCCTCCTTCTCCTCGAAGTTCATGCCGGCCATCGGCTCATCGAGGAGGATGAGGCGGGGCTCCAGCGCCATGGCGCGGGCGAGCTCGACGCGCTTGCGCAGGCCGTAGGAGAGGGTGCCGGCGGTCGCCTTGCGCACCGACTGCAGGTCGAGGAAGTCGATGATCTCCTCGACCTTGCGGCGGTGCGCGAGCTCTTCCTTGCGCGCGCCGGTGAGCCAGTACAGCGATCCCGTGAGGAAGTTGTTCTTCAGGAGGTGATGGCGGCCGACCATGATGTTGTCGAGCACGCTCATGTGGTGGAACAGCGCCAGATTCTGGAAGGTGCGGCCGATGCCGAGCGAGGCGCGGGCGTTCGGCGTCAGGCCGGTGATGTCGCGGTCGCCGTAGAACAGCTGGCCTTCGGTCGGTTTGTAGCGACCGGAAATACAGTTCACGATCGAGGTCTTGCCGGCACCGTTGGGGCCGATGATCGAGAACAGCTCGCCCTCCTTGATGGCGAAGCTGACATCGGTCAGCGCACGGACGCCGCCGAATCGCAGGGACACGCCGCGCACTTCGAGACTGGTAGCCACCAAACAAATCCCTCCCGGTGATGGCGCATTCTGCGGCGCTCTTCGTCCGTTGCTCGCGGGCGATCCTAGTACGGCCGTGCCGGACAGACCATGCAGCAGATGGTCCCGACCGGACCCGCGCCACTTTCGTTCCCGTTTGGGATCAAAAGCCGCATCACCCGAGGTGGCTCTCAATAAGGGAAAGCGCTATTTTGAAATGTCTCCGGCCTGACAATTCTGCGACAAAGTTTTTCGGACCGAGGCGGTCTTCATCTTTCGTCGGATGGCGGCGGGAATAATGATGCTGCGATGCAGCATGGAGCGGAGTGACGATACGGTGCGGCTGACTTCGGGATCATGATTTCAGAGGATCAACTGAAGCGCATTGCCGCCTGGTCACGCGAGCTCACGCAAGCGGAGATCGAGGTCGCGCGCGCCGGGATCACGGAGCGGTCCTACGGCACCGGCGAGACCGTGTTCATGCGCGGCGATACCTTCGACTATTGGGCGGGAATGGTCTTCGGCCTTGCCCGGATGGGCGGGGTGTCGCGCGACGGCAAGGAGACGAGCCTGGCCGGCCTGACGGCCGGCGCCTGGTTCGGCGAGGGCAGCGTGCTCAAGAACGAGCCGCGCCGCTACGACGTGGTCGCCCTGCGCAACAGCCGCGTCGCGCTGATGGAGCGCAGCGCCTTCATGTGGCTGTTCGAGAACAGCGTCGGCTTCAACCGCTTCCTGGTGCGCCAGCTCAACGAGCGGCTCGGCCAGTTCATCGGCATGCTCGAGGTCAACCGCACGCTCGATGCCACCTCGCGCCTCGCCCGCAGCATCGCCTCGCTGTTCAACCCGATCCTCTATCCGGAATCGACCGCGCATCTGGAGATCACCCAGGAGGAGATCGGCGCGCTGTCCGGCATGTCGCGCCAGAATGCCAACCGCGCGCTGAACCGGCTGGAGAAGGAGGGGCTGCTGCGGCTCGAATATGGCGGCGTCACCATCCTCGATGTCGAGCGGCTGCGCGGCTACGGTGACTAGAGCGTTTTCACGCGAAGTGGATACCGGTTCGCGTCGAGAAAACGCGTCAAACAAGAACCCAGAGCTCTGTTCCGATTGATCGGAACAGAGCTCTAGCGCGCGTTGGCGGGGGCGTGCAGCGGCCAGAGGTCGGCGCGCCAGCGGATCGCGATTGCCAGCATCGCGATGAAGCCGGCGGCAGCGTAGAGCGAGCCGGTCGCGGAATAGCCGATGATGTCGATCAGGCTGCCGGCCGCGAGCAATCCGAGCGGCAGGCCGTAGATCACCATCATGCGCACGCCCATCACGCGGCCGCGCAGATGCGCGCTCGCCGTGCGCATTAGGATCACGGCCGCCGAGATCATCGACATGCTCTGCGCGATGCCGGCGAGAACGAGGCAGGCCATCGCCACCGGCATGGTCCTGATCTCCACGAACACCAGCAGCATGGTGTACCAGGCCAGCGTCGCGCCGATCAGCAGCCGGGCAATCCGCAATCCGCCGACTAGGCTGAGCGTGATGGAGCCGATCAGCGAACCGACGGCGAAGCTCGCCGAGAGATAGCCGAGACCGGTCTGGTCGGTGTGAAAGATCTCCCGCGCGATGTAAGGCAACAGTCCGCCAGTGAAGGGAAATGCGGTCAGGTTGGCGAGGAAAGCCACGCACAGTGCAGCACCCATTCCAGGGCCATTCCAGGCGTAGACGATGCCTTCCTTCAGCTCGTCGAGCAGTTTTGAAACGGCGCGGCTGTTCGCCGGCAGATCGGTCGTGACAACGGATCTTTCCGGCCGGGTCAGGCAGGACATGAGAATTGCTGCCACCAAATAGAGGCTGGCGACCGCCGCATAGACGAATCCAATGCCGAGCACGGCGAAGAGGCCGGCTCCCGTCAGCGCTCCGGCAATGCGGGCGCTATCCTGAGTCGTGCGTGACAGGCTGATCGCGCCGACGAGCTGCGCGGCCGGCATGATGTCGGCGAGCAACGCGCTGCGAAGGCCGAGATCGGAGGAGCGGATCAGGCCCATGATCGTCACGATGATCATGACGTTGAGCGGGGCCAGGTGCCCCGTCAGCGCCAGCACCATGATGGTCGCGGCCAGCACCGTATAGGTGAGGCGCAGCACGACGAGGAGATCGCGGTGACCCATGCGGTCGCCCACCATCCCGAGCACGGGTGCAATCAGCGTTCCCAGATATTGCAGCGAGGCGAGAACGGTCAGCAGCAGCACCGAGCCGGTCTCGACCAGGATGTACCAGCCGAGCACCAGCGTCTCGACCTCGAAGGCCCAGGAGGTGAGCAGGTCGGAGGGCCACTGGAAGCGATAGTTGCGGATGCGGAATGGCGCGAGTGCGGATGGCCGTACGGTTGTGCTCAAGATGCGATGACGGGTTTCACGGCGATTCCCTGCCCTTATTCTTCGTTCTTCTGTTCGCGAGCGTAGTACCGGCGACGCGCGAGTCAATTGACGCTACGGCATGCCGCCATGCTTGCCGACGAATCACTTCGCGCTGCGGCCGGCTTTCGATCCGCCAGCGCACCCGCAGCATATCCGCTCGAAGGGGTAGAGCAGTCGCGGCCGCTTGCTCTTCCGGTGCGTCGAGCCCATTCTGGTCCGCATCGTGGGCCCCCGAGGTCGGGCCCAGCCGATAGCGCCATCGCGGCTTCCGCGAGGTTTTGGGCCATGAACTGCTCGGGTTGCGGTTTCGAGGTTCAGAGCGGCTTTGCCTTCTGCCCGCAGTGCGGCACGAAGCAGCCGAGCGCGTGCCCTGGCTGCGGCTTTCCATGCGCGCCTGACTTCGCGTATTGCCCGAAATGCGGCACTCTCGTCGCTGCGGCCCCCAAGGGCGGCGGGCAGGCAGCGGTGCGGACGGCGACGACAGTCCCATCGGCCATCTCTTCGCCACCGCTCGTGCCCACGCCCGAGGCTCAACACGTATTTCGACCGCCGTCGGACAAAATCGATAGCGAAGCGAACCGCCGCACCATCACCGTGCTGTTTGCCGACCTCAGCGGCTTCACTGCGATGAGCGAGCGGCTCGACCCCGAGGTCATGCAGACGCTTCAGAACGAATTGTTCGCGGAGCTGACGGCCGCGGTGCAGGGCTTTGGCGGCTTTGTGGACAAATTCATCGGCGATGCGCTGCTCGCACTGTTTGGTGCGCCAGCCGCGCACGAGGACGACCCGGAGCGGGCGGTCCGCGCTGCCCTCGACATGATGGTGCGGACGGCGCGACTTAGCGAGCGCGCGAAGGCCTATGCCGGTTCGCCGCTGCTGCTCCATGTCGGCATCAACACCGGACACGTCGTTGCAGGCGGGCTGGGCGTCGGCGTTGCCAAATCCTATTCGGTGACCGGCGACACAGTGAATACCGCCCAGCGGCTGCAGTCGATGGCGTCTCCGGGCGAGGTGCTGGTCGGACCGATGACCTACCGTCTGACGCGGCATGCGTTCGCCTATGATTCGCTTGGCGAAGTCTCGCTCAAGGGCAAGATGGGCAGCGTTCTGGTCCACCGACTGACGGGACCGCTCGAGACGCCCCGTGCGGCACGAGGCCTCGACACGCTGGGCCTCGATGCGCCGCTGATCGGACGTGACGCCGAGCTTGCGCGCGTGGTCGGCAGCCTTGATCGCGCTTGCGGCGGCGCGGCTCAACTGGTGCGGCTGGTCGGCGAGGCCGGCATCGGGAAGACGCGCCTGGTGAGCGAATTCGTTGCCCGCATCGGCGAGGAGGATCGCTTCGCGGGGGTGGCGATCCGGCAGGCGGTCTGCTCGCCGCTCGGCGAGCAATCCTACGGCACACTCGCCGCGGTGCTGCGCAGCGCCTATGGCATCGCACAGAAGGCCGGCGCCGCAGAGGCGGAGGCGAAGGTTGCCGAAGCGCTGTCGGAACTTGGCCTTGCGACTGACGAGGCCGATCGCCTGATGCCTCTCTATCTGCATGTTCTTGGCCACGGCGACCGCGACGCCGTGCTCAGGCACGTCGAGCCCGAACAGCTTCGTCGGCAGATTTTCTTCGCGATCCGCACCGTCTTCGAACGCCGGCTCGCGTTGTCGCCGCTGCTGATCATCGTCGAGGATCTGCATTGGGCCGATGCGGTGTCGCTCGAAGCCTTGCGGTTCCTGACGGACCGGCTGGAGCGGTCGCGGCTGATGCTGCTGTTCACACATCGGCCGATGCTGGAGCTGGACCAGTTTGGTTCGAGCCGGATCAGTCACACCACTCTTCGGCTGCCTCCGCTTGGCGACGCTGACGGACAAAGGCTGCTCGCGGCGTATTTCAGTCACGGCCTGCGTGAACCGCCGGGACAATTGTTCAGCCGTATCCTCGATCGCGCCGGCGGCAATCCGCTTTTCCTCGAGGAGATCATCCGCGGCCTCATCGAAGCCGGCGCCCTCGTGCGCGACGGCGCGCAGTGGCGCATGACGTCGGACGAAGCCGCCGCCGATATTCCGGCAAGCATTCAGGCGTTGTTGCTGGCGCGTCTGGATCGGTTGCCGCATCAGGTGAGGCGCCTGGCCCAGGAAGCCGCGGTGATTGGCCCGCGCTTCGATGCGGCCATTCTCGGCGCGGCGGCAACTGAGCCGGCAAGGGTCGAGCCGGGGCTCGAACTTCTGTGCGACGCCGAGATCGTCGAGGAGGTCGCCGGCTCGAACTCGATTTCGCTGCGGACCTACCGCTTCACGCAGACCATGCTGCAGGACGTGATCTATCAGAACCTGCTTCTGCAGCGCCGGATCGAACTCCACGGTCGGATCGGCGCCGCGCTGGAGCGGCTCTATGGCAACGAGCCCGAGCGGCTCGAAGATCTCGTCCTGCTTGGACACCATTTCAGTCTCAGCGCAAGCAAGCCGAAAGGCGCGCGCTATCTGCGCGCGGCCGGTGATCGCGCACGCGCGAGCTATGCCAACGACGATGCCATCCGCTTCTATCAGCAGTCTCTCGCCGTGCTGCTCGCCGGCGGCGAACGGGACGGGGAACGCCTGGTCCTCTATGAGCGGATCGCGGACCTCTGTCGCGTGGCCGGCCGCCGAAGCACGGCCGAGGAGCACTACCGACGCGCCCTCGAGGAGCATCGCACGGACGGGGATCGGATCGGCGAAGCACGAATTCTTCGCAAGCTCGGCCACTTGTTGTGGGACGCCGGCAAGCGCACCAGCGCGGAGACGTATCATGCCGAGGCGGCCGAGCGGCTTGGCGGGACCGACGCGCCGATCGAGTGGGCGCACCTCCTGCAGGAGCGCGGCCGTCTCGCGTTTCGTGTGGGGGATCACGTCGCCGCCGCGAGGTGGGCAGACGAGGCGCTCGGCTTCGCGCGGTCCGCGCCGGCGAACGCGGACGAGCAGGCCGGGAGCGAAGCGGCGCGCGCCATTGCGGAGGCGCTCAACACCAAGGGTGTTGCGCTGGCGCGGCTTGGGCGACACCAGGAGGCGGTGCGCGAGGTGGAGCAAAGTGTCGCGGCAGCCGAAGCCGCCGGCCTCCTCAACGTGGCATGTCGCGGCTACACGAATCTTGGCGTGCTCTACACGATCGTCGACCCGGCGAAAGCGATGGAGGTTTGCAGACGCGGGCTCGATGTCGCGCATCGTATCGGCGACCTCGGCTTCCAGGCTCGCCTGCTGGCCAATTTTGCCGTCGCCTGCTGCACCTTCACGGACAGATGTACCGACGAGGGGGTGCCGGCCGCCGAGAAGGCGATCGAGATCGATCGCGCGCTCGATCAGCGCGAGCATCTTCCGGTGCCCCTGATCGTGCTCGGGCAGATCCATCAATGCCACTTCCGTCCTGACCTCGCAGCGCGCTGCTACGACGAGGCCATCGAGGTCGCGACCGAGACCGGTGAGCCGCAGCAGCTGTTTCCGTGTTATGATGGTCTTGCGACACTGAACCTTGATCGAGGCGACATGCCCGAGGCCGAGCGGTATTTCGCGCTGGCCCATGATGTCTGCGCCCGGCACGACCTCGATCCCGCAGGGCTGATCGTACTGCCATTTCTTGACTAGCCAATGTGAGGGAGTTCAACCATGTCAGACCATCACGTCGATGCACCACTTCAGCCAGGCGATCGCGCACCGAACATCGTGCTGGACGCCATCACGCGCGAAGGAAAGGTCGCGCTCGAGGATTATCGCGGGCATAGTCCGTTACTGGTCGGCCTGTTTCGCGGACTGCACTGTCCGTTTTGCCGGCGCCATATCGCCGCGCAGGCACAGCTCGACGGGGCGTTGCGCGGCAAGGGCATCGAAAGCCTCACGGTCGTCAATACGCCGATCGACCGGGCGCGGCTCTACTTCCGCTATCATCCTTTGCCCAATTTGCTTGCCGCGTCCGACCCCGACCGGATCTCGCATCGCGCGTTCGGCCTGCCCAATATCGAGTTCACGGAGAACGAGACCGAGTGGCCGCGCAAGGTGGGTATGGACGTGGTCATGAGCATGAACGTCGACATGCCCGGCGAACTGCCTCGCCCGATGAACCGGCCGGCGGCCGCCGAGTACCTCAACAACAAGGACGGTTACGAGATGACCGAAGCCGATCAGCGCATGGCGGCGGCCGGCACGGGCCAGCTGTTCGGCCAGTTCCTGCTCGATCGGGAAGGGATCGTGCGCTGGACGTTTACCGAGGTCCCTGACGGCGGCCAGCGCATGTTCGGAGCGCCGAGCCCACAGGAGCTGATGTCGGCCGCCTCGCAGGTGGCGAGCTAGATGTCGCCGTCCGGCGACTAATCCGCCGCGTGCGGCCGTTTCTCCGCGAGGGCCAGCGCCATCGCCGAGATCAGCGGGCGCATGAAATAGTGGTCCTCCACCGGCGCGATATCAGTGCGCAAGCCGTGCGCGGCGAGCTCGCCGGAGACCGCGGGTCCCACTGAGGCGATCAGCGTCCGCTCGAATCCGGCGCGCAGGCGCGCTTCGAGGCCATGCGCCCGCGCGGTCTCGACCAGGCGGCGGACCTGACCGAGATTGGTTAGTGCGATGGAATCGATCCGCCCCTCCGCCATGTCGTCGATAGCGGCGACGATATTGGCATCCGCGGCCTTGGAATCGTAGATATAGGGCAGCACGGTATCGACTTCGGCGCCTTGCGCCGAAAGCGCGCCGGTCAATGCGCCGTGGTCCTTGTCCGGATAGAGCTGAAGACCGAGCCGCCGCCCTTTCAGGTCGAGCTTGCCCAGCATCTCGATCACGCCCTCGGTGGTCGGCTTCTCCGTGGTCTGCTGCGCGTCCAGAGAGACCTCACGCAGGGCCCTGCCGGGTTTCGGCCCGCGGGTGAATTTTCGCGATTGGGCGAGCGAGGCGACGAGGGCTTGGTCGAGCCCGCGGGCGCGCGCGAGCTTCATGATCCGCCGCAGGCCTTCGCCGGTCATCAGCACGAGATCGTCGAACGGCTTGTCGATGGCGCGGCGGATCCAGGCCTCGACCGGGGCGGGGTCCGGTGCATCTTCGATGGTGAACATCGGGCATTGCACCACCTCGGCACCTTGCTCGGCCAGGAGCTTCGAAAACTGCGCCTCCTCGCGTGTTTCCAGGATCAGGATGCGGGTGCCGTTCAAGCGGTCGGCCATGGGCGAGCTCCGGTCAGTCAAATCGCAATGGACCATTCATCCTGACTCCGCGGTCGGGATTGGCGCAAGGCCGGGGTCGGTGCTAGAGCAGGGCGCAAATCGCGGGGTGTTCCGCGCCCGTGCCCAAACCTTCATCAAGAGCCATTTCTTCAACAGCCATGCCCGACCATCAATATGTCCTGACCCTGTCCTGTCCGGATCGTCCCGGCATCGTCTCGGCGGTGTCGACCTTTCTGGCGAATTCCGGACAGAACATTCTCGACGCCCAGCAGTTCGACGACGTCGAGACCAAGAAGTTCTTCATGCGCGTGGTGTTCACCGCGGCCGACCTTGCCGTGGAACTGTCCGCGCTGCAGACCGGGTTTACCGCGATCGCGGAGCGTTTCGGCATGGAATGGCAGATGCGCGACCGCGCCGCGCATCGCAAGGTGATGCTGCTGGTCTCGAAGTCCGACCACTGCCTGGTCGACATTCTCTACCGCTGGCGCACCGGCGAATTGCCGATGACGCTGGCCGCGATCGTCTCCAACCATCCGCGCGAGGTCTATTCGGGGCTCGATTTCGGCGAGATCCCGTTCCACTATTTGCCCGTGACCAAGGAGACCAAGCGCGAGCAAGAGGCGCAGATCATGGACCTCGTTGGCAAGACGAAGACCGATCTGGTGGTGCTCGCCCGCTACATGCAGATCCTGTCCGACGATCTCTCGGCAAAGCTCTCGGGACGCTGTATCAACATCCATCACTCGTTCCTGCCGGGCTTCAAGGGCGCAAAACCCTATCACCAGGCCCATGAGCGCGGGGTCAAGCTGATCGGCGCCACCGCGCATTACGTCACGCGCGATCTCGACGAAGGTCCGATCATCGACCAGGACGTCGAGCGCATCAGCCACCGCGACACGCCGGAAGATCTCGTGCGCAAGGGCCGCGACATCGAACGCCGCGTGCTCGCCCGCGCGATCCGCTACCATCTGGACGATCGCGTCATCCTCAACGGCCGCAAGACCGTGGTGTTCGTGGATTGATGTTTTGAGAGTGGGGGCGGAGAGCCTCCACAGCGTCATGGCCGGGACAAGCCCGGGCATGACGGCTTCTCGTGAATGTTTGTCCTGCCGCTTGCAGGGCGCAAAGCCTCAGCGCACCGCGCTGCCCGACGTCGCGCCGGTCGTCCCCGTCGCGCCCTTCTGCGCCTGCTCTTCCTTCTCGCGATCGGCCGCCGGCATCAACCGCTTGCGCTCGCGCTCCTTCATGTAGGCGTCGTATTGCGGCGTTCCCGGCCGCGGCGGTGCGTCTGCCGGAAGGCCGCCGGCCCATTGCGGAACGTAGTCGCCCATGCCGGCCGAGAGCTTCTCGTTGACCGTGCCGCAGCCCGGCAGACCCGCGGCGAGCGCGAGCAGGAGGAGCAAGGAACGGAATCGCATGATCATGGGATAGGCACGCTGTGTCGGAAGGAGATCGGACGCCGGATGACCGGCGCCGGAAGGGTAGCCTTCAACAAGGTAAAATTGGCTTATTCGAGATAGGTATGAAAATACCCAAAATGGTGGAGCGCCTCACCCGCCGATGTTCAGATTCTGCAAATGAATGGCGAAATCCTCCATCCACCCGACCGGACGCTTTCCTAGACTGTGCTGAAGTCGCTCGCGACAATCTGGCCAACGCCGGCGGGGGCATTTTTCGTTGACAGGTCCATTTTATTTGTACAATCGTACAAATAGATGCGGTTGCTGTCGGGGGACTTTGGTTACCCTGGCGTAACCTCAGCATCGCTCTCCGCTGTCGGCAATCGGAACGGCTCGGCTTGCGCCGAAGGGTCGCCAAACGTCCGATTGACAAGGAGGGCGCGAAGGACGCCATGTGGCGCGCGATATCACTCGCGCGTGAGCATAGGTGAGGCAAGGATCGGGCACTCGGTCCAAGGCACAAGAGTTCAGGAATAAAGGGGAGGGACATCTGATGTTCGAACGCAAACAATTTTCGACGATCGCTGCGGCCGCCGCCATCGCGGGCCTTGCAGCCGTCGCGCCCGCCAAGGCCGAGGATAGCGTCAAGATCGGTCTGATCCTGCCGATGACCGGCGGCCAGGCCTCGACCGGCAAGCAGATCGAGAACGCGATCAAGCTCTACATGCAGCAGAAGGGCGACACCGTCGCCGGCAAGAAGGTCGAGATCATTCTCAAGGATGACGCTGCGATCCCCGACAAGACCAAGACCGCCGCGCAGGAGCTGATCGTCAACGACAAGGTCAACTTCATCGCCGGCTTCGGCGTGACGCCCGCCGCGCTCGCAGCCGCGCCGCTGGCGACGCAGGCCAAGATCCCGGAAGTCGTGATGGCGGCCGGCACCTCCATCATCACCGAGCGTTCGCCCTACATCGTGCGCACCAGCTTCACGCTGGCGCAGTCCTCGACCATCATCGCGGACTGGGCCGTGAAGAACGGCATCAAGAAGGTGGCGACGCTGACCTCGGACTACGCGCCGGGCAATGACGCGCTCAACTTCTTCAAGCAGAACTTCACCGCCGGTGGCGGCGAGGTGGTCGAAGAGGTCAAGACCCCGCTTGCCAACCCCGACTTCGCGCCGTTCCTGCAGCGCATGAAGGACGCCAAGCCCGACGCCATCTTCGTGTTCGTGCCGGCCGGCCAGGGCGGCAATTTCATGAAGCAATATGCCGAGCGCGGCCTCGACAAGGCCGGCATCAAGGTCATTGGACCCGGCGACGTCACCGACGACGACCTGCTCAACAACATGGGTGACGCCGTGCTCGGCACGGTCACCGCGCACCTCTACTCGGCGGCGCACCCCTCGCAGATGAACAAGGACTTCGTCGCGGCCTACAAGAAGGCCTACGGCAACCGTCCGGGCTTCATGGCCGTGAGCGGCTATGACGGCATCCACCTGATCTACGAGGCGCTGAAGAAGACCAACGGCGACACCAACGGCGACAAGCTGATCGAGGCGATGAAGGGCCAGAAGTGGGAGAGCCCGCGCGGCCCGATCTCGATCGACCCCGAGACCCGCGACATCGTGCAGAACATCTACATCCGCAAGGTCGAGAAGGTCGACGGCGAGCTCTACAATGTCGAGTTCGCGACCTTCGAGGCCGTCAAGGATCTCGGCAAGACCAAGAAGTGACGCGCGAAAAGCGCGTCATCCCCGAGCGCGCTTGGCGCGCGGGGAGCTCGTGAGCCACTCTCTGCGTCATGCCCGGGCTTGTCCCGGGCATCCACGCAAGGCCAAGAAACGAACGACCAGACAAGAACGTGGATGGCCGGGACAAGCCCGGGCCATGACGATCAACTCTAAGCAGGATCGATGACCGCAATCCTCACCAACCTGTTCGATGGCGTTGCCTACGGCATGCTGCTGTTCGTGCTCGCCTGCGGGCTCGCGGTCACGCTCGGCCTGATGAACTTCGTCAACCTCGCGCACGGCGCCTTCGCCATGGCCGGCGGCTATGTCTGCATGGTGCTGGTCAACCGGATGGGCTGGCCGTTCTTTGCCGCGCTGCCGCTCGCTTTCGTCTCCTCGGCCGCGATCGGCATCCTGCTCGAGCGCACGCTCTACCGCCACCTCTACGCGCGCAGCCATCTTGACCAGGTGCTGTTCACCATCGGCCTGACCTTCATGTCGGTCGCGGCCGTCGACTACATCCAGGGCTCCTCGCGCGTCTTCATCAATTTGCCGGCCGCGCTGCAGGGCCAGTTCGACGTGTTCGGCGTCGGCATCGGCCGCTACCGGCTGATGATCATCGTAATCTGCGGCCTGCTCACCATCGGCCTGCAGATGGTGCTGGCCAAGACCCGCTTCGGCAGCCGCCTGCGCGCCGCGGTCGATGATCCCCGCGCCGCGAGCGGCCTCGGCATCAACGTGCCGCAGGTGTTCGCCTTCACATTCGCATTCGGCTGCGGGCTCGCCGGTCTCGGCGGTGCGCTCAGCGCCGAGATCCTCGGCCTCGATCCGTATTTCCCGCTGAAGTTCATGATCTACTTCCTGATCGTGGTGACCGTCGGCGGCTCCTCCTCGATAACGGGCCCGTTCCTGGCCTCGCTCCTGCTCGGCATCGGCGACGTCGCCGGCAAATATTACGTGCCGAAGATGGGACCCTTCGTGATCTACACCATGATGATCGTGATCCTGATCTGGCGCCCGAACGGCCTGTTCGGCCGCACGGCCGCGCGTTGAGTTCGCCGATGACCGCTTCTTCCGACGTCGGGTATCACGCCCAGCGCCAGGCGCGCTGGCACTACGGCGAAGTCGCCTTCTGGCTCATCGTGCTGGGCTGCGGCTTCCTGTTTCCCTCGCGCTATCTGATCATGACCGACATCCTGCGCCTGGCGCTGTTCACGATGTCGCTCGATCTCATCCTCGGCTATGCCGGTATCGTCTCGCTCGGCCATGCCGCCTTCTTCGGCGTCGGCGCCTATGCCGCGGGGTTGCTTGCGCTGCACGGCATCATCACGGAGCCGGTGCTGGCGCTGGTCGTGGCGGGCCTCGCCGCGATGGTGCTGGGCTTTGCCACCAGCTTCCTGGTGATCCGCGGCGTCGATCTCACCCGCCTGATGGTCACGCTCGGCATCGCGCTGCTGCTGGAAGCGCTCGCCGAACGCTTCTCCAACATCACCGGCGGCACCGATGGCCTGCAGGGCATCGAGATGCAGCCGATCTTCGGCGAGATCCCGTTCGACATGTTCGGCAAGACCGGCTTCTTCTATTCGCTGGCCGTGCTGTTCCTCCTGTTCCTGTTCGCCCGCCGCGTCGTGCACTCGCCGTTCGGGCTGTCGCTGCGCGCGATCAAGAACAATCCGCTGCGCGCCGCCGCGATCGGTATCCCCGTCAATCGCCGCCTGATCGCGATCTACACGCTTGCGGCGTTCTATGCCGGCATCGCCGGTGCGCTGTTCACCCAGACCACGGCGATCGCCTCGCTCGACGTCTTCGCCTTCGAGCGCTCCGCCGACCTGATGCTGGTGCTCGTGATCGGTGGCACCGGTTATCTCTATGGTGGGCTGATCGGCGCGGTGATTTTCCGCATGCTGCAGGAATTCTTCTCCACGATCACCCCGCAATACTGGCAGTTCTGGATCGGCCTCGTGCTGGTCGTGATCGTGCTCGTCGGCCGCCAGCGCCTGCATCGCTGGGTGCTGTATGTGCCCAACCTGGTCATCAAGCAGGTGATGGGACGCAAGGCCGTCGTCGCCGTGCCGGAGAGCGATTCATGACCATCGCGCTCGAAACCCAGAATCTCGAAAAGACCTTTGGCGGTCTGCGCGTCACCCGCGACCTGTCCCTGAAGATCGAGCAGGGCGCCCGCCATGCGTTGATCGGCCCCAATGGCGCCGGCAAGACCACCGTCATCAACCAGCTCACCGGCGTGCTCAAGCCGAACTCGGGCCGCATCCTGCTCGAGGGGCAGGACATCACCGACCTGCCCGTGCACAAGCGCGTGCTGCGCGGCCTGTCGCGGACCTTCCAGATCAACCAGCTCTATCCTGATCTCACGCCGCTCGAGACCATCGGCCTTGCCGTGTCGGAGCGCCTCGGCCACGGTGGCGACTGGTGGCGGCGGATGGGCACGCGCAGCGACGTCAACGACGAGATCGCCGATCTTCTCACCCGCTTCCACCTGCTCGACGTCATGAACGAAGAGACCGTGACGCTGCCTTACGGCAAGCAGCGCCTGCTGGAGATCGCGGTCGCGATCGCTGCCAAGCCGCGCGTGCTGCTGCTCGATGAGCCCGCCGCCGGCGTGCCGGAGAGCGAGCGCCATGACATTCTCGCCGTCGTCGGCAGCCTGCCGCGCGACGTCACGGTGCTCTTGATCGAGCACGACATGGATCTCGTCTTCTCCTTTGCCGACCGCATCTCGGTGCTGGTCTCCGGCGCGCTGCTGACCGAGGGCCCGCCCGAGCAGGTCGCGCGCGATCCGCAAGTGAAGGCGGTCTATCTCGGCGAGGAGGCGGTCAATGTCTGACCTGCTCGCGATCGATGCCCTTCGTGCCGGCTATGGCGAGGCGGTGGTGCTGCCGAAGATGAGCCTGCGCCTCGCCGAGGGCCAGGTATTGGCGCTGCTCGGCCGCAACGGCACCGGCAAGACCACGCTGATCAACTCCATCGTCGGCGTGACCCGCCGCTTTTCCGGTACCGTCGCGCTCGCCGGCACCGATGTCACGGCGCTTCGGCCCGACCAGCGGGCACGCGCCGGCATCGGCTGGGTGCCGCAGGAGCGCAACATCTTCCGCTCGCTCACGGTCGAGGAGAACATGACCGCGGTGGCCCAGCCCGGCCCCTGGACGGTGGAGAAGGTCTACGAGATGTTCCCGCGGCTGAAGGAGCGGCGGACCAATTTCGGCAACCAGCTCTCCGGCGGCGAGCAGCAGATGCTGGCAATCGGCCGCGCGCTGACCCTCAATCCGAAGGTCCTGCTGCTGGACGAGCCGACCGAGGGCCTGGCTCCCATCATCGTCGAGGAGCTGCTCAAGGCGATCGGGACGATTACCCGGGCAGGCGGCATCTGCTCCATCATCGTCGAGCAGAATGCCCAAAAGATTCTGGGGCTTGCCGACCGCGTTGTGATATTGGAGCGCGGAACGATCGTCCACGACGCCCCGAGCGCCGCGCTGAAGGCCGACCCGTCGGTCCTGGAGCGCCACCTCGGGGTCGCAGGGGCGGCCGGCCACTAAAAAACTTTCGGGAGTTGAGAATGCAGCGAACCAAAGCCCCCTTCCGCGCAGACGAGGTCGGCAGCCTCCTGCGCCCCGCCAAGATCAAGGAAGCCCGCGCAAAGCTGGAGAAGGGCGAGATTTCCGCCGACGATCTGCGCAAGATCGAGGACATGGAGATCGAGAAGGTCGTGCACAAGCAGGCCGCGATCGGGCTCAAGCTTGCCACCGATGGCGAATTCCGCCGCTCCTGGTGGCATTTCGACTTCCTGGCCAAGCTGACCGGCTGCGAGCTCTTTCACCCCGACACCGGCATCCAGTTCACGGGCGTGCAGACCCGTCACGACGCGGTGCGCGTGATCGGCAAGCTCGACTTCCCCGACGACCATCCGATGCTGGACCACTTCCGCTTTCTGAAGAAGGTCGCCGACCAGGCCCACGTCACCGCCAAGATGACGATCCCGTCGCCGGCCGTGCTGCACTTCCGCGGCGGCCGCAAGGCGATCTCCAAGGATGTCTATCCCGATCTCGAGCCCTTCTACGAGGACCTCGGCAAGACCTACCGCAAGGCGGTGAAGGCGTTCTACGACGCCGGCTGCCGCTATCTCCAATTCGACGACACGGTCTGGGCCTATCTCTGCTCGCCGGACGAATTGCAGAAGGCGCGCGAGCGCGGCGACAATCCGGACGGCCTGCAGCAGATCTATGCCCGCATCATCAACTACGCGCTGGCCGAGAAGCCCGCCGACATGGTGGTGACGACGCACGTGTGCCGCGGCAATTTCCGCTCGACCTGGATCTCCTCCGGCGGCTACGAGCCGGTGGCCGAGACCCTGCTCGCCGGCACCAATTACGACGGCTATTTCCTTGAATACGACAGCGACCGCGCCGGCGGCTTCGAGCCGCTGCGTTTCCTGCCCAAGGGCAACAAGGTCGTCGTGGTCGGCGTCATCACCTCGAAGTTCGGCGAGCTCGAGAAGAAGGAAGACATCAAGCGCCGCCTCGAAGAAGCCGCCAAGTTCGCGCCGCTGGAGCAGCTCGCGCTGTCCCCGCAATGCGGCTTCGCCTCGACCGAGGAAGGCAACATCCTCTCCGAGGACGAGCAGTGGAACAAGCTCGGCCTCGCGGTGGAGATCGCCAAGGAAACGTGGGGCCAGTAGGGCGCCGCTTCCTCGGTGTCGTCCCGGCCTAGTGCGCAATTGCACACTAGGCCGGGGACGACACTATCGTTGAGGCGAGTTGTTTGCGTCTCACGGCAGTGGCCGCACTCCCGCCGTCACTTCTCCGCCAGATAGACCTCGCCCAGCAGCGACGAGTTCGACCACGGCACCTGCTTGTTCTTCGTGGAGGAGACCACCTCGGCCCGGACGCGCGTGAGCATCTGCTGCACTTCCAGGCCCGGCGTGCCGATATGGCGGGACAGCGCGGCCGAGAATGGCGAGTTGGCTCCTTCGCCGTCGAGCGCGACCTGACCGGGGGCGGTTGCGAAAGCGATCAGCGTGCCGGCGCCGAGCGTCGCGCCGGCGCCGAGGCTGGTTGGCGCTGCAAGGCCCGAGGCACCCTCGATGGCGCGATTGGTGCCGGTGCTCGCCACCTGCTGCGCCATCGGATTGTTGCGGCAGGCATCGAAGATCAGGATGTTGGTGCGGACCTGGTCGTCGAGCCCGGCCATGATCGTGTCCATGTCGATCATCGCCTCCGTCATGCCGGTCCCCGGCTTGAGCTCGACGTCGACGGGAATGAGATAGTTGCGTCCGTCCACCTGCACGCCGTGCCCGGCATAATACACCATCGCGACCTGTGCTCGCGCCGCCGCGCGCAGGAAGTCGCGCGTCATCTTCTGCATCGCGGCGCGATCGAGGTCGATGCCCTCCGATACGGTGAAGCCGATGTCGCGCAGGCTTTTCGCGACCGCGCGCGCATCGTTGGCCGGATTGGGCAGCGCCTTCACATGCGCATAGGCGCCGTTGCCGATGATCAGCGCCATGCGCGTGCCGCGAATGGCGGGGGCGGGCGAGGGGGACGGTGCCGTGCCGGTCTGTTGCGGGGCAGGGGATGCGGCTGCTTGCGTCGCGGGGGAAGGCGCATCGCGCGGGACCGGCGCGGTGGCGTCGGTCACCAGCGATAGCCGCACCTTTGCGGTAGCCTGGTTGGCCTTGCTGCCGGCGTCCGAGGCCACGATCGCCAGCGTAGCCTGGTAGTCCTCGCGCGCGTGGGCATAGTCGCCCTTGGCCTCATAGGCGAGCGCGCGATGTGTGTAGCCCGAGATCAGCACGCTGTTCGGCGGCGTCATGATGTTGACCGGCGGCTTCTCCTTGGCGAGCCGGATCGCTTCGCTGCCGTCGGCGATGGCGCGGTCGAAATCGCCCCTGGCGCGCCAGATCGCGGTGCGGTTGATCAGCGGCTGCGGCAGCGTCGGATCGAGCCGGATCGCCTGGTTGATGTCGGCGAGCGCGCCGTCGAGATCGCCGAGCGCTTCCTTCGAGATGCCGCGGTTCTGGAACGAGAACGCCGATCTCGGATCCGACTTGATCGCCATGTCGTAGTCGGCAATCGCCTTGGCGTAGTCGCGCTTGCCGCGCCAGGCATTGCCGCGATTGTGGAAGATGGTGCCGCTGGGCGGGCCGAGCTTCAGCGCATCGTCGAAATCGGCGATCGCGATGTCGTAGTCGCCCTTGTCGTAATAGGCCGATCCCCTGAGATTGTAGACGGCCTGGCTCGGCTGCAGCCGGATCGCTTCCGTGGCGTCCGCGATGACCTTGGCGTAGTCGCCCTTCTTGTTCCAGCCAACGGCGCGCCAGAAATAGACGGTCGCGAGCTGCTCGCCCTTGAACACCTTCAGCGCGATGATCTTGCTGCACGCATCGACCATCTTGTCCGCCGGCGTGGTCTCGGTCGTGCAGAGCGGCCCGAGCTGGTTGCGCGCCTGCGCGTAAGCCGGCGCGCACCAGGCGAGGGCAGCGAGAAAAGCGGGGACCAGGAGCAGGCGGCGCAAGGAGACCTCGGCTGCAGGCGTTTTGCGATGGGATTGTCTGCTCTTGGTCGCGCGCGCCGCTTTTCGGGTTCACCCTGCGATCGTGAGGCGGCGCTACTTCCTGGGCTGGCGGGTGCGGACCTCGATGGACCCGCCCGCCATCTGGATCTCGAACCGGGACAGGAAGCTCATGCCGAGCAGGCCGTCGACGCCGGCACCGAAACCCTTGCCGTCACCGCTCTGCACCGCGACCGGCACGTTGACCGCCTCGAGCTTGCCGAGCGCGACCTTGTCGGCCTTGGAGAGTTTCGCCTTGGCCTCCCCATTGGCGGTGATCAGCGTGATGTCGCCGGCGCCGTCGTCCGGTATCTTGGCCTTGCTCGCAAAGGCGGATTTCACCGACACGTAGCTCGCGCCGGTATCGAGGACGAACAATCCGCGCACGCCGTTGATCTCGGCTTTCACGGTGACGATGCCCTTCGGTCCGTGCAGCGGGAAGCTTTCCTTGTGTGCGTCGGTCGACGAGACGCAATTGCCCTGCCGCTCGTAGTCGGCAATCATCTTCTGGGTCCTGCTGGTGTCGCGTGTCGCCGGATCGAATGCGACCCAGCGGTTGATCGGCACTGTTGCCTCGCAGAACTGCTTCAGGGCCGCGTAAGCATTCGCCATGCGGACGAAGATCCCGCCCGAGATCATCTTCTTGTCGCCGTTGAACAGCTCGATCGTGTCGGAGTAGTCGGCGAGCGCGCGGCGGTAGTCGCCGGCGCCGTCGAGGGCCATGGCGCGGACATAACGTGCGCTCTGGTCGGACGGCGCACGTTTGACATACTCCTCGGAGACTTCGACGGCCTTCTGATAGTCGGTGATGCTCATATAGATGACGGCGGCCTTGTTCAGCGCCGTCAGCGGGGCGCCGCAGGTCACGACGAACTTGTAGAGCCCGTCCGCGGCCTGCCGCCGGTAGCCTCGCCTGTCGAGCATTCCTGCCAGATCGTCGATGCTCCGCTGGTCGCACGGTTCGCGCTTGAGCTCTTCCAGCTTCAGCCAGACCAGACGCTCGCGTGCCACCGCGGCCGGCAGTGCCCCTATGCGGGCGTAGACGGATTCAAAGACCTGGTCGGGATTGTCGGTGGCGGGGTCGCCGGCGCGGGCGAAGCTTGAGAACGCAATCAGCCAAATGACCGTCAGGCATTTTCGCCGGAACATATACACCCCAGAGTATCGCAATCGGCGCTCTCTATATCGGGAAGTGTGACCTGTGCAAATTGGGGGGCTAACCTTTCCCCGGTGGGCAGATGATGTTAGAAGTCCTCTATCCCACTCCTCTGCCCACCGCCTTCCCACTCATGAAAAACGACGAAATCCTGAGAGAGATCACCGAGTTCTGCCGCACGGCGGGCATGGCGGAATCGACCTTCGGCCGCCGCTCGGTGAACGATGGGAAGCTCGTGCATCGCCTGCGCGAGGGCAAACGCATCACCATCGATACGCTGGAGCGGATCCAGGCCTATATCGCGGCATCGACGACGGGCGGCCTGCCGCCGCCGCGCGGGCTCCAGGTGCCCCCGGAGAAGCGCGATCCCCGCGGCAATTTCCGGTTCTTCGAGAACCGGCAGAAATATTTGCTGTTCGTCCACACCTGCAGCGAGAAGCGGGTGGTCGCCGACAGGGTCGCGCTGGAGCTCGCCGCCATCCACCCCCGCCCGCCGGCGCTGCGCATTTTCGACGCGGGCGTCGGCGACGGCACGGTGCTGGCACGGGTGCTGCGCGCCACGCATCAGCGCTATCCGCACATGCCGTTCTATGTCGCCGGCAAGGAGCTCAGCCTCGAGGATCTGCGCCTGACGCTGGAAAAGGTGCCGGACCGCATTTTCGAGCATCCGGCATCGGTGTTCGTCTTCACCAACATGTTCTATTCGGAGGCGCCCTGGCTGACGCCGGCCTCGCCCGCGGCCGCAGCCGCCACGGTCTGGCACGAGGTGCCGCTGCGCGGAGCGTCATCGGGCGAGTTCGAGGCGCAGATCGCGGAGCTCCGGCCATTCCTGGAGCAGAACTGGCGCGCGGCGATCAGCCCCCGCACGGCCATGCCGCTCTACGAGCGGCCCGTCGTCCTCGTGCTCTATCGTGAGGACCACAGGTTCCTGCTCGATTCGACCATTCCGCGGCCGGGCCAGACCGAGGCCAATTTCGACCTCGTCATTGCCTCCCAGCCCTACCGCGCGCTGTCCTCGGTCAATTTCCGGGCAAAACGGATCATTGCGCCCCTGGCGCGGGCCCTGAGGCCTGGGGGGAGGCTGATCGGAATCCACTCCCACGGCCAGGATCCGGGCATGGAAATGATCCAGGCGATCTGGCCCGGAGAAAATCCTTTCTCGGTGAGCCGTCATGAGCTATTGCGCGCCGTGAAGTACGAGCTCGGGTCGTTGGGCCGCGACTTAAATTTTAATGCATATGCTGATAACCGCTCGATCTTCAGGTATGATATGGAAGCGCTGCCCAACGAGGTAACGGGCTCCATCGGCACCTCGACGGCCTTTGCAGCTTGGAATGCGGCGGTGTATGTCGCTCAGATTGAGGACGACCGGTTGACAGAAATGACTCAAAACGGCCGCACTCTGGATGCCGCCAGGGACGTGCTGAGAAAGTACAACGGCCTCTGGTTTCTCGACGAATCCTACGTCATCTCGCGCCGGCGTGATTGACATCATCCAACGGTAAATATCGCAAACGAACCGCCATCGAGTGGCGGAACAAGGGGTTACTTGATGCGCGCGTCCTATCTCTTCACCAGCGAGTCCGTGTCCGAGGGCCATCCCGACAAGGTCTGCGACCGGATCTCCGATGAAATCGTCGACCTGTTCTACCGCGAGGGGCCGAAAGCCGGCATCGACCCGTGGCAGATCCGCGCCGCCTGCGAGACGCTCGCGACCACCAACAAGGTCGTGATCGCGGGCGAGACCCGTGGTCCGAAGTCGGTGACCAACGAGCAGATCGAGGCCGTCGTGCGCGGCGCCATCAAGGACATCGGCTACGAGCAGGAAGGCTTCCACTGGAAGACCGCCGACATCGAGATCCTGCTGCATCCGCAGTCGGCCGACATCGCCCAGGGCGTCGATGCGCTGCAGCCGGGCGAAGTCAAGGAAGAGGGCGCCGGCGACCAGGGCATCATGTTCGGTTACGCCACCAACGAGACGCCGGATCTGATGCCGGCCCCGATCTTCTACGCCCACAAGATCCTGCGCCTGATCTCCGAAGCCCGCCACTCCGGCAAGGAGAAGGTGCTCGGACCGGACTCCAAGAGCCAGGTCACCGTGCAGTACGAGAACGGCAAGCCGGTCGCCGTGCGCGAGATCGTGGTCTCGCACCAGCACCTGGTTCCGGACCTCACCTCGAACCAGGTCCGCGACATCGTCGAGCCCTATGTGCGCGAGGCGCTGCCGAAGGACTGGATCACCCCGAAAACCATCTGGCACATCAACCCGACCGGCAAGTTCTACATCGGTGGTCCCGACGGCGATTCCGGCCTGACCGGCCGCAAGATCATCGTCGACACCTACGGCGGCGCGGCCCCGCACGGCGGCGGCGCGTTCTCCGGCAAGGATCCGACCAAGGTCGACCGTTCGGCGGCTTACGCGGCGCGCTATGTCGCCAAGAACATCGTCGCGGCCGGTCTTGCCGATCGCTGCACCCTGCAGCTCGCCTACGCCATCGGCGTTGCCCGTCCGCTGTCGATCTACATCGACACCCACGGCACCGGTAAGGTGTCGGAGGACCAGCTCGAGAAGGCCGCCGCCAAGGCGATGGACCTCACCCCGCGCGGCATCCGCACCCATCTCGATCTCAACCGCCCGATCTACGCGCGCACCTCGGCCTACGGCCATTTCGGCCGCACGCCCGACAACGAGGGCGGCTTCTCCTGGGAGAAGACCGACCTCGTCGAGCAGCTCAAGCGCGCGCTCTGATTCTCTTGCGTCATTCCGGGGCGCCGCGACAGCGGCTCCCCGGAATCTCGAACCTTTCGAATTCCGGGTTCGCTCGCCTCGCGAGCGCTCCGGAATGACGAGCCAAACAAACAGGAACCCCCTATGAACGCGAAGCCCGGCTTCACCGATTACATCGTCAAGGACATTTCGCTCGCCGATTTCGGCCGCAAGGAACTCTCGCTGGCCGAAACCGAGATGCCCGGCCTGATGGCCACCCGCGAGGAGTACGGCCCGAAGCAGCCGCTGAAGGGCGCGCGCATCGCCGGCTCCCTGCATATGACGATCCAGACCGGCGTGCTGATCGAGACGCTGGCAGCCCTCGGCGCCGACATCCGCTGGGTCTCCTGCAACATCTATTCGACGCAGGATCACGCTGCCGCCGCGATCGCGGCGGCCGGCATTCCCGTGTTCGCCGTCAAGGGCGAGACGCTGAAGGATTACTGGGACTACACCGCAAAGCTGTTCGACTGGCACGGTGGCGGCCACCCGAACATGATCCTCGATGACGGCGGCGACGCCACCATGTACGTCCATCTCGGCCTGCGCGCCGAGAAAGGCGACACCGCGTTCCTCGACAAGCCCGGCTCCGAGGAAGAGGAAGTCTTCTTCGCGCTCCTGAAGAAGCAGCTCAAGGAAAAGCCGAAGGGCTACTTCGCCGCGATCGCCGAGAGCATCAGGGGCGTTTCCGAAGAAACCACCACGGGCGTGCATCGTCTCTATGACATGCAGAAGGCCGGCACGCTGCTGTGGCCAGCGATCAACGTCAACGACAGCGTCACCAAGTCGAAGTTCGACAACCTCTATGGTTGCCGTGAATCGCTGGTCGACGGCATCCGCCGCGGCACCGACGTGATGATGTCGGGCAAGGTCGCGATGGTCGCCGGCTTCGGCGACGTCGGCAAGGGCTCGGCCGCCTCGCTGCGCCAGGCCGGCTGCCGCGTGATGGTGTCGGAAGTCGATCCGATCTGCGCGCTGCAGGCCGCGATGGAAGGCTACGAGGTCGTGACCATGGAAGACGCCGCGCCCCGCGCCGACATCTTCGTCACCGCCACCGGCAACAAGGACATCATCACCATCGAGCACATGCGCGCGATGAAGGATCGCGCCATCGTCTGCAACATCGGCCACTTCGACAACGAGATCCAGATCGCGGGTCTGCGCAATCTGAAGTGGACCAACATCAAGCCGCAGGTCGACGAGATCGAGTTCCCCGACAAGCACCGCATCATCATGCTGTCGGAGGGCCGCCTCGTGAACCTCGGCAACGCGATGGGCCATCCGTCCTTCGTGATGTCGGCGTCGTTCACCAACCAGACGCTGGCGCAGATCGAGCTGTTCGCCAACAACAAGGACGGCAAGTACAAGAAGGAAGTCTACGTGCTGCCGAAGTCGCTCGACGAGAAGGTCGCGCGCCTGCACCTCGCCAAGATCGGCGTCAAGCTCACCGAGCTGCGCAAGGACCAGGCCGACTACATCGGCGTGAAGCAGGAAGGCCCGTACAAGTCGGATCACTATCGCTACTGATTACGTCAGGACGTTTGTCCTGGTTTGGCCGCGTCGGACGATCTGTCCGGCGCGGCTTTTTTTACGACTAGTGAACTGGCTCACATGCCGGTCGACAGGTGGGTGTTACTGCAACCTCTGGGAGTGAATACTGGCAATTGCGATTTGGTTTATTGCTGGAGGGTGCTGTGGCGTATTTCAAGGACGCATGGCCGTTGGCTTTTGTGCTCGCGGCGGCCAACCCCACCAATGCTGCAACTCCGATCGACACCGATCCTGCGGCGTTCTTCCAATCCGGCAGCCTTGCGGATGCGCTTGAAACAGCGTCTGCCGACGTCAAGCAGGACGAGAGCGGGGCGGGACCGGGCGCGGGACCACGGCGGATCCGGTTGTCGCAGTGGTTCAATTTCGCCAATTGTTTCAGCGGGGTCTGGCGAAGGTGTTGAACGATGTGGCGCCCGGCTCTCATAGTCCTTCAGCCTACGCCGTTCTGTAACATCGCCTGCGACTATTGCTATCTGCGCCACCGCGACGACCGCACCGTGATGGGTGAAGAGGTCGTCTCTGCGATCCGCGACAGGATTTTCCCAAGGATCGCCCGTGACGCCACGCCGACGGTCATTTGGCATGCCGGCGAGCCGACGACGGTGCCCATTCCCTGGTATCGAAACGCCTACAACGAGCTGCGGAACACGGCGCCGGAGGCGACCAACTTCTCGCTGCAATCGAACGGGATCGGGCTCGGGCGGGAGTGGATCCAGTTTGCCCAGCAGACCGGTACGCAGATCGGCCTCTCGATTGACGGTCCGCGCGAGTTTCACGACGCACGCAGGAAGACGCGGAACGGCAAGGGGACCTGGTCTCTCGCCATGCAGACGCTGCGCGAGCTGCAGCAGGCGCGGATCCATCCCAACGTCGTCACGGTCCTGCATCCGCGCTCGCTTGGGGCGGTCGACGCCTATTTCCAGTTCTACCGCGACAACGACATCTCCCACGTCTCGTTTTCGATCGACGAGTCCGAGGGACGCCACGCTACGAGCTCGTTCGGTGCCGGGGACTACACCGAAGCCATCACCGGATTCCTGTTCGGCCTGATGAAGCGCGCCTATCGCGAGGGCTTCCCGCTGCACATCAAGGAAGTCGAGCGGATCGCCTCGATCCTGGCGGGCGGAGAATTGCACAACGAGCAGATCGGCGCCTGGGACGTCCTCGTGGTCGCTGCGAACGGCGACGTGACGACGTTCTCGCCGGAGTTCATGGAGGTGCGCTCACAGGCGCATCGCAATTTCAATTTCGGTAACGTCCTGACCGACGATTTCGACCGGATCTTCAGCAGTGCGCTCGTTGCCCGGACCGAGGCGGAGATCCGGCGGGGCGTGGACCTGTGCCGCGCGCGGTGCCGATACTTCGCGGTGTGCGGCGGCGGCGCGCCCTCCAACAAGATGCAGGAAAACGGGTCGCTGGAGTCTGCCGAGACGCAGTTCTGCAGATTCTCCGTGCAGCCCGCTGCAGAGGCATTCCGCAGCATGATCCATTGGGCGCGGCAAACACCCAGGGATCGTTTCATTTCCAGTCCAAGACATTTTGCAGAGCCGCGGATTTAATCGGAAGTTATTTCGGTAGGAGGCCACGATGATGGAGTGCCCATATTCCGTTTTCTCCACCTTCTGCGCATGGACGCAGTATCTTCCTCCTGTCATTCAGCAGATTACGGGCTCGCAGATTGCCTCATTCCTGTTCGGCGTCCTTGTGGTCGTTGTCTTTGCGACCGATCACTACAAGGTTCCCACCTACGCCAAGACGACGGTCGGCGAATTCATCGAGCTGGCTCCGGAATCGCTCACGTCGCATTCGCGATACATGAAGGGTCTGGCGATCTACGTCGGCTTGATGTTGGGCTTCTATTTCATCCTGCTGGCGATCGGCCCGACCGCGATTGCGCCCGTTCTGTCCTACATTCCCGGCGGCTCGGACGGCAAGATCGACAATTCGGTGTGGCCGCTCGCGGCGACATCGATCATCACATTGATCGGAAGCCGCGACGACGACAAGTATCTCGGCCGAATGGAGGGGTGGCTCCGATCCATCGCCCATGAAGCGGCCTACATCCCCTACGCGGTGACCAACCTTGCGGTCGCGCTCGACGGCAGCTTTCCGCTGACAGACGAAGAGCTGCGCGCCGCAGGAGAGCTCTCCCCGCCGACGCAGGCCCTGATCGAGGAAAGTCAGGAAGGCTCCCGGCAAAACTGGATTCGGGCCAAGTTTCTCTATTCGCGGCTCGAGCTGTTGCGGGATCGGGACGATCAGTTCAAGCCGGTGATGCGACAGCCGGAGAACGAGCGTGCGTTCGGGTTCGTTCGCGAGCAGCGCGAGGCCCTGACCAAGGAGCTCGATCGCGGTGACCTCGGCGAAGATGTTTCGCGGAAGATCGACGCATTCAAGAATGCGCTCGCGGTGTTCCTGGCGTCGATCCTGTGGCGCGCCTGCGAGAACGAGACCGCCGTCAACGCCAAGCTGAGGTCGATCAGGCTCAACGTGAGCACGCCCGCGCCACGTTCGCCCGCGACATTCATTTTTCACCTGGCGTTTTATCTCGGTGGCGTGGCGTCGGTCTTCCTGATCCTGATGAAAGTCAGGGCGATGCAGTTTCAGGATGAATCGGTCCAGCAGAAGTGGCACCTCACGCTGGCCTTTCTCGTGTTTCTGCTCACCGCATTCTTCGTCACGCGCTGGCGGGAGAAACGGCTGGCGAGCGGCGACTGGAAGTACAGCTCGGATGTCATCATTCGCTGCGCGATCCTCAACACGATCGCCATCACGATCATCTCGGCGTTGGTGACATTTGCCGTTCACCAGGGCGGAAGCGGGCGGTTCTATGCGATGCTCCTGATGGCGTTCGGGATAGCACTTCCGTCCACCCTGCTTTTTCAGATGTTGATGCGCTGGGCTGCGAGTTCGCCACCGACGGAGGAGGCGGTCGCCGCCACCGTGGGCTATCGCACAAATCGCGTCGAGCTGCTCAAGATGACATTCTATGCAGGCGGCAGCTATTCGATCATCGCCTTCGTATTCGCATTCGTGCTGTACTGGCCGTCGGATTATACGATCGTCAGCAGCACGCCGCTGCAATACGTGGAATCGGCGCTCATCACCCTCGGCAACATCGACAAGGTCAATCAGGACAAGAGGGACGAAGACAGCTGGTTCCGCACCTCTGTATCGCAGGCGTCCGTGCGAAACCTGGAAACCGCGCTGCAGAATGTGAGAGCGAATATCCTCAAGGGCGACAAGAGTGTTTATGAGCCCGAAGCCCTGTCTGCGATCGTGACGGAATGCGATACCATGGGCGACCTGGGCGGTGGGCGGCAGCTCTTCAAGCCTGGTTGCGAGCTTGGCGGATTCTTGTCGACCTTATCGAAGGGCGAGGTCATGTCCAATCTGTATGTCCTGCAAATGCAGATAGCGAGCATGAAACCCGCATTCGCGGCTCTGCAGAACTACCGGAAGCTTTCGAACGCCGTTGATCTGCAATGGCCGAACGCGTTGCTGGCAAGCCTGATGTGGGCCGTGATGGCCGGCGTCTTTGCCGTCTCTGCACTGCTGTATCGGCGGCGGGAGCTGTGGGATGGGTTGTCACCCAGGAAGCTGCCGGACTTTGTGCCGGAGGATCGGCAGGAAAGGGAGACCTGGCTGCGTACCCCGCTTTACGACCTGGCGAAGCTCTCGCCGCTCGAGGCGCTGCGCTACCCGACGTTCCGTGCCCGTCTGGCGGACAATATGAGCACGCAGCCGAGCATCCAGCCGAGCGTGCCGCACCTGCGAACCGTGGCCTGAGGGCGGTCCGACACGTGTGTTGCGGGTCCCGCGCATCGTTTGGTGGTTGATTTTTTCGGCAATCGCGCGCTAATCAACCTATGGGAGCGCGTGACAACGAACATTTCGACGTCCTCATCGTCGGTGCCGGGCTATCAGGCATCGGCGCGGGCTATCATCTCCAGACCAAGTGTCCGGGGAAGAGCTACGTCATCCTCGAGGGGCGCGACTGCATCGGCGGCACCTGGGACCTGTTTCGCTATCCCGGCATCCGGTCCGACAGCGACATGTTCACGCTCGGCTATTCCTTCAAGCCGTGGACCGATCCGAAGGCGATCGCCGACGGGCCGCAGATTCTCGACTATGTGCGCGACACGGCGGCCGACAACGGCATCGACAGGCACATCCGCTTCCACCACCGCGTCAAGCGTGCGGAATGGTCGACGCCGGAGGCGCGCTGGACCGTCGAGGCCGAGCGCACGACAGGCGAGGGCGCGACCGAGATCGTGCGTTTCACCTGCAATTTCCTCTTCATGTGCTCGGGCTACTACAAATACGAGGCCGGCTACACGCCCGAGTTCAAGGGCGTTGCGGATTTCGCGGGCCGTATCGTGCATCCACAGAAATGGACTGAGGATATCGACTACGCGGGAAAACGCGTCGTCGTGATCGGCTCGGGCGCGACCGCCGTGACGCTGGTGCCGGAGCTCGCCAAGAAGGCCGCTGAAGTCACCATGCTGCAGCGTTCGCCGACCTATGTGGTGTCGCGCCCGGCGCAGGATCCGCTCGCCAACAAATTGCGCCGCAATCTCCCGGCGCAGCTTGCCTATCATCTGATCCGCTGGCGCAACGTGATGTGGGGGATGTTCTTCTTCCAGCTCAGCCGGCGCCGGCCGGACAAGGTGAAGAACCTGATCCTCGGTGGCGTCCGCATGGCGCTCGGGCCCGACTACGACATCGCCACCCATTTCACGCCGCGCTACAATCCCTGGGACCAGCGGCTGTGCCTCGTGCCCGATGGCGACCTCTTCCAGGCGATCCGCGAGCAGCGCGCCTCCGTCGTCACCAATGAGATCGACACGTTCACCCGCGACGGCATCCGTCTCAAGGATGGACGCGAGCTTGCCGCCGACATCATCGTGACGGCAACCGGCCTGGTGCTGCAGGTCGTCGGCGGCCTCGAGGTCAGCGTCGACGGCCGCCCCGTCGATTTCGCCAGCACGCTGACCTACAAGGGCATGATGTATGCGGATGTGCCGAATATGGCCTCGGCCTTCGGCTATACCAATGCGTCCTGGACGCTGAAATGCGATCTCACCTGCGAATATGTCTGCCGCCTCATCAACTACATGGACCGGCACAATTTCCGGCAATGCATGCCGCACAATGACGATCCTGAAATCACCGCGCAGCCCTCGCTCGACTTCACCTCGGGCTATGTGCAGCGCTCGATCGCCAAGATGCCGAAGCAGGGTTCGAAGCGGCCGTGGCGGCTGTACCAGAACTATGCGTTCGACATCGTCTCGCTGCGCTTCGGCCGGATCGACGACGGCGTGATGCGATATTCCTGATCGCGCCGTCGCCTGCCCCTATGCCTCGCGCGTGGTGAGCGCGAGCGCCAGATCGATTGCCAGGGCCAGCACCACGGCGGCGCCGCCAAGACCGAACAGGACCAGATAGTCGCCGCCGGTCTGCGCGTAGATCCATGAGAAGCCGTAAGCGGCCGCCGCCTGGAACAGTGCAAAGCTGGTGGTGGCGTGGCTCCAGGTCGAGCGCTGCCGTTCGGTCGAATGAGGCACGAGCTCATGGATGCGTCCGAGCACCAGCGGCACGATGCCGGGCGTAAAGCCGCCGACCACGACGCTCGACACGATCAGCGAGAGCGGTGCGGTGCTCACGGTCGGGAGCAGCACGGCCGCCGCCTCGATCAGGAACGCCGCGCGCAAGGCCGGGCCGAAACCTGAGCGGTCCCCGAGATGGCCGGTGAGGAGCGGGCCGACGATGGCGCCGAGGCCGTACAGCACCCAGTAGCGCGATCCCGCCGCAATGCCCTGGCCGAGGCCACGTGCCACGAAATCGACGATGAAGACCATGTGAGGCACCAGCGCCACGGCGTTGAGGCCGTACTGGAGCAGCAGCGCGCGCTCCGCGGGAGATGCGCGATGCGGTTTGGCCTGGTGCGAAGGTGCGGCATCATTGCTGGCGTCCGCGGGCCAGTTCCACCAACTGGCGAGCGTCAGCAGGGCGGAGAGGACGCCGAGGCCATACCAGCTCTGCTGCAAGCCTTGCTGCAGCAGCAGCGGAACCAGCGTGCCCGATGCGGCGACGCCGAGCCCGACGCCGGCGAAGATCACGCCGCCGACGATGCCCCGCCTCGCCGCAGCGGTGTGCGGCAGAATGACGGAGGCCGCCAGCACCATGATGATGCCGCCGGTGAGGCCGGAAAGAAAGCGCCAGGCGAAGAACCAGGTGAACGACACCGGCGTCGAGCTTGCGAAGAAGGAGAGTGTGGCGAGCAGCATCATCGCCCGCAGCGCGCGGACTGCGCCGATGCGGCTTGCCAGGGCGCGTGCCGCGAGTGCGCCGGCGAGATAGCCGGCAAGGTTCGCCGCGCCGAGATAGACGACGTCGGACGGGCTGAACCACTTTGCCGCGATCAGGGCTGGGATCAGCGGCGTGTAGGAAAAGCGGGCGAGGCCGAGCCCGACCAGCGATGCGGACAGGCCGGCCACCGCGTATCGCCAGGTTTGTTGTGAAGTGGCTTGCGAAGTTGATCGCGCGTTTGAGCCCGGCCGCTGATGCGGCCGGGTCTCGATCTGTCGCTTTGTATCTGCGTTGGTCATGTCATCCTCCTGCGCGCACCGGAGCGCGCGGATCATCCCGTTTGGGCGACGCGGCGGCGCCGGAATTCCTGAACGGGCAGACCGCCCCAGCCCCAATTGTCGGTGTCGACTTCCTCGATCACGACGAAGGTGGAATCCAGCGGCTTGCCGAGCACGTCGCGCAGCAGCTCGCTCGAGCCCTTGATCAGTGCGGCCTTCTCATCCGCCGTGAGCGACGCCGTTCCCGGCGTCGTTCCTTCGCGGGTCACTTGAATGGTGACGATGGGCATCGTGGATCTCCTCGGATCAGTGCCCGGCGCTCTGGCCGCCGTCGACATGCAGGATCTCGCCGGTGACGAAGGAAGCACCCTCGAGATAGAGCACGGCATCGACGATGTCGGACATCTCGCCCATGCGGCCAAGCGGGTGCATCGCGCCGTACTGGGCATGCGTTGCCACGGCGTGCATCGGCGACTTGATGATTCCGGGCGACACCGCATTCACGCGTATGCCGCGCCTGGCGTATTCGATCGCGAGCGATCTCGTCGCGGCGTTCAGCCCGCCCTTGCTCACCGAGGCCAGCACTGACGGCACGTTGGAATTGGCGTGGTCGACCAGCGTGGTCGTGATCTGCACGACGTGACCGGATCCCTGCTTCTCCATCTCGGCGATCGCGAGCTGGGTGATGTTGAAGAAGCCCGCGACGTTGGTCCCCATCACCGCGGCGTAATCCTCGGCCGTGTACTGCGTGAACGGCTTCGCGACGAAGATGCCGGCATTGTTGACCAGCGTGTCGACCCGGCCGAAGCGGGCGATCGCCTGCGACACCACACGCTCTGCGGTGGACCGGTCGGCGATGTCGCCGGGGACGGCGAGGACGTCGTCGTCGCCCGAAGGCTTGATGGAGCGCGCCGTAGCGACGACGCGATAGTTGCGATCGCGAAAACCCTGGACCAGGGTGGCGCCGATACCCTGCGATGCACCGGTGATGATGGCGACCTTCTGCTCGATACCCATGACGGGCTCCTGTGGTTGGCTTGAGAACCTGCGCCAGCAGCGGCTGGCTTGCCGTGTGAGGTACGCCCCCGCGGCCCGGCTGCGAATATCCGCCGTCCGGCAGACACTCTTTCGCGGCGCGAACGAATGCCGGATCGGCGGTTGTCGCGGCGGCGGCGAGCGCCTAGCCTGCAGCTGAAATCTCGGGGGCGACGGGGCTCGCATGGATCGTCTGGATGCGATGAATGTGTTCGTGCTTGCGGTGGACGAGGGCAGCCTCGCCGCGGCAGGACGCAAGCTGGGCCGCTCGCCCGCGGCGGTGAGCCGTGCCATCGCCTTCCTGGAAGAGCGGGTCGGCGTCGAGCTGCTGCACCGGACCACCCGTTCGATCAAGCTGAGCGAGGAGGGCGAGCGCTATGTCGCGATCTGCCGCCGCGTGCTCACCGAGCTGGAGGAGGCCGAGGACATCGCCGCCGGACCGCGCACGGCGCCGCGCGGCCTGCTCACGATCACCGCCCCCGTGGTCTCGGGCGAGATGGTGTTGCGTCCGATCCTCGATGCGTTTCTCGACGCGTACCCGACCGTGTCGGCCAAGCTTCTGCTGTTCGACCGCGCGGTCAATCTGATCGAGGAGGGCGTCGATGTCGCGCTGCGGATCGGCCCTTTGGCGGATTCAGCCATGGTGGCCATGCGGGTCGGCGCGATCAGCCGCGTCGTGGTGGCCGCGCCCCGCTATCTGAAGCAGCACCCGCGCATCACCGAGCCCGGCGATCTCGCCAAGCACCAGATCGTGGCGATGGCGCATCTGCCCAATTCCTGGACCTTTGCGCCGCAGCCGGGCTCGTCGGCGCCGCGCTCGGTCCAGTTCACCCCGCGGCTCCTCGTCAACAGCACCTATGCGGCGGTGGCCTCTGCCGTCGCCGGGCGTGGCGTGGCGCGGATGTATTCGTACCAGGTGGCCGAGCAGGTCGGGCGCGGCGAGCTCGAGATCGTGCTGGCGGACGACGAGGATCCGGAGATGCCGGCGCATCTGATCTGCCCGCAGGGCCGGCTGTCGGTGCCCAAGGTGCGCGCTTTCACCGATTTCGCCGTACCCCGGCTGAAGAAGCAGTTTGCACTGCTGAAGAAGAGCATCGGCGCAGCTTGAGCCGCTTCGCGCGCCCGCAATGCGTTGTTTCGCGTATACGGTGGGCTGCCTGAATCGGCGATGGTTCCCAAACGGTTAAGGTCGGCTTAACCGATGAGTCCTAGCCTGTCTCGGCCGGGGTTACTCGCAAGGCCGAGGTGAGCCCAATGGAAGCCCAGAAGATCGCGGTCGACGCCGTCGTCGCGCTGACCGATTGCGACCGAAGCGCTGTCGTCGCCTTTATCCGCCAGCTCTATCTCGCCGGCGTCACCGACCCCAAGCGCCTGACCTTCAAGGGCCTGCAGGCGCTGTCCCGGACGTGATTCGGCTCGTTTCGGTCCGTTTCGCTCCAGGTTCCATCCCCTCCGCTCTCCTGAGCGTGACCACAACCCACCGGTGATATCTTGCCCGGTGGGGTCGGGCCGGGTTACACGACACCCCGGCTGGGTCACTTGGGATTGGGGAAATGCTGAAACAGCTTTTTGCGCCGCAACTCGTCATTCTGTACGTGCTTGCGGCCTCGACGATTTACGTTCACTTCCGCGGCAAGCAGCGGCTGCGCTTCGCGCGCCAGCTTGGCGATCACTCGACCTATCTCGCACCCTACAACGTGCTGATGTATGCGGGCTCGGCTGTGCCGAACAAGCCGGTGATCTCGGTCGATCAGTTTCCGGAGCTCAAGCCGCTCAGCGAGAACTGGGAGACCATCCGCGACGAGGCCGTGCGCCTGTTCGACGAAGGTTTCATCCGCGCGGCCGCCAAGAACAACGACTGGGGCTTCTACTCGTTCTTCAAGAGCGGCTGGAAGCGGTTTTACCTGAAATGGTACGACGACTTCCTGCCGTCGGCGAACACGCTGTGCCCGAAGACGGTGGAGCTGCTCAAGTCGATCCCGAGCGTGCACGGCGCGATGTTCGCGATGCTGCCGCCGGGCGGCAAGCTCGGTGCGCACCGCGATCCCTTCGCCGGTTCGCTGCGCTACCATCTCGGCCTCGTCACGCCGAACTCGAACAAGTGCCGCATCCTCGTCGACGGCGTCGAATGCGTCTGGCGCGATGGCGAGGCCTTCATGTTCGACGAGACCTTCATCCACAGCGCCGAGAACCAGACCGACGTCAACCGCATCATCCTGTTCTGCGACGTCGAGCGTCCGATGAAGTTCGGCTTCATGACCGCGATCAACCGCTGGGTCAGCCACCACATCGTCAAGGCGTCGGCGACCCAGAACGTCGAGGGCGAGAGTGTCGGCGTGCTCAACAAGGTGTTCGGCAAGCTCTACGAGATCCATCTCGGCAGCCGCAAGGTCAAGGAGTGGAACCGCAACGTTTACTACACGCTGAAATACTCGCTGACGGCGCTGGTTCTTGGGCTGATCGTGTTTTCGGCGCTGAAGTAGGTGCGGATCGGCGAAGAGCCTAGCTTGTGTTGCGTTGCGCTTCATCCGGGCTACGGCGCTGACGCCGAATCCCCCGACGACGCCCAGCATCATCTGGCTGCGAACGCCACGAGTTGAACGCCGGCAGAGCCGAGAACGGCGGCGAGGATGTAACGCGTTGCCGCCTGCGAAAACCATCGCAGGCCAATCGTGGTCCCGATCATCGCGCCCGCCAGTGCACTCAAGGCATAGAGCCAGGTCTGGGGCGATGGCACCTGTCCCACATAGAGCGTGCCGAGCAAGCCAACAGTGGAATTGCCGAGGATGAATGGCGCGGAGAGTGCCGCCGTCTGTCTGGGCGAGGCCCAGCGCATTCCGACCAGGATGGGGGCGAGAAAGACGCCGCCACCGACGCCGGTGAGCCCGGAGATGAAACCGACACCGGCGCCCGTGCATGTAGCGGCCCACAGCGGCGTGACGTGATCGGGCGCAGTGCCGTCGCTCCGCCCCATGATCAGGACGACCGCTGCAAGCAGGAGCACGAGCCCCGTCAGTGTGTGGTAGATGTCGTCGTTGAGCACAATGGATGCGCCGAGCAGGGTGGTCGGCAGTGAGGCGACCAGAAGCGGCTTGAGCTTCACCCAGTCGATATGGCGGCCGCGATTGAACAGCCACGTGGAATAAGTGGCTGCGACGATATTCAGCAGCAAAGCCGTTGGCCGCATCTCGTTTGGAGGAAACGAGGCAAAGGCCATCAAGGCAAGAAATGCCGTGCCGCCGGCTTGTCCGACCGTCGCATAGAGAAGCGAGACGACAGCGAAGCAGACCGTCAGCATTGCTAGTGACGGTGCTTGTGTCCTTCGGAGCTGTCGGGGCGCAAATAGCCTCGCAGCTCCGCATATCGCTGCGTCTGGCTCTGGCTGAGCAAGACTGCGGTCGACAGATGATACTTGAGATGGCCCTCACGAAGCCGAGCTTGGGTTTCGGAAATGGCGGCAATGGTCGCCCTGAGCGACTCCGATGTGACGACGCGGGCCGAGAACAGCCGGTCCAGCTCCATTTCCTGCTCGACCAGCTTGTGGCCCAGCGGGATCGCCTCTTCCTTCATGGCATCGAATAGGCGCTGGACCTGAACGCGTTGATCCGGTGTCAGCTCAAGGCGGTCGCCGAGCTCAAGCACGTGGCTCGGGCCCGGGTAGCCATTGAGTTCAGCGGCAAGTGCCAGGCCCATGCCGCGTCCAGTCCGGAGATCGTCGATCTGTTGATGCGACAGAGCCTTGATGGAGCGCTGCTCCATGCCGGCATAAGGCTGGCCCGACTGTGCGCCGGCAGCGCTGCAGGTGACGATAAGCATGGCCGCAAGCAGGACAAGGCGTCTCATGAGACTGGCTCCATGACATCAGCGCCGGTTCGTCGTTCGATCTTCACCGGCGCTCTCATATCTTGCTGGATGGTTCGTGCCGTGGCAACAGGATTGCCTTGATCGGATAGCCAGACATGGAGCAGGCAATGGTGCCCTTGCCACTTGCGAACATCGAGATCGCGCAATTCTTCCGCGGGTGGCTGGAAACCTTTGCGGGTTATGTCCGCGAGGTCGACTATGCCTCGGCGCGGCCGCTCTTCCATCCTGATGTGCTGGCCTTCGGCACGCATAACGATGTCATCCCCGGGCTCGATCAATGGGTCGCGACACAGTGGGACAACGTCTGGCCGAAGACGAGCGACTTCCGTTTCGTCCTCGATCAGATCTCGGTCTTGGCTTCACCTGACGGCACGATGGCGACGGTGATCGCGCCATGGACCAGCACGGGCTATCACCCCGATGGCAGCGCGTTTGCGCGCCCGGGCCGCGCGACCATGATCTTTTCGAAGAACGGCGATCGCTGGCTGTGCGTGCATTCGCACATGTCGCTCAATCGCGGTGTGCCGCAGGCGAGCCACGCCAACCGGCCGGTGAAGGCCTGGTAGACGCGACCGGAATAGAAAAGGCCCCGGACGTGTCTGGGGCCTTTCGATTTCGATATGTCGCGGAGCCTACTCGGGCTGGCCGATGCTGACCTTCAGCGTGCCGACGCCGTCGACGCCGCATTCGAGCTTGTCGCCGGGCTGCAGCTGCGACACGCCGGCCGGCGTGCCCGTCATGATGATGTCGCCGGCGGCGAGCTTCACCTGCTGGGAGAGCTGCCAGATCGTCTCCGGCACGTTCCAGATCATCTGCTCGAGATCGCCCGTCTGGGCTTCCTTGCCGTTGACCGTGAGCCAGATCTTGCCCTTCGTGGGGTGGCCGATCTTCGAGGCCGGCTGCACCGCGGAGGCGGGCGCGGAGCCGTCGAACGACTTGCCGATCTCCCACGGACGCTCCTTCTTGCGCGAGGCGATCTGGAGGTCGCGGCGGGTGAGGTCGATGCCGACGGCATAGCCGTAGACATGGTCGAGCGCCTTCTCGGCGGGAATGTTGAGGCCGCCGCTCTTGAGCGCGACGATCAGCTCGACCTCGTGATGCAGGTCCTTGGTCAGCGGCGGATAGGGAATGGTGGCGCCGTCGGGCACCAGCATGTCGGCGTGCTTGGCGAAGAAGAACGGCGGGGCGCGCTCGTCATTGCCCATCTCGCGGATGTGCTCGAGATAGTTGCGGCCGACGCACCAGATGCGGCGCACGGGAAAGCGGCCGCTCTCCCCGACGACGGGAAGCGAAGCCTGGGGCGGGAGCGGGATGACGTAGGAGGCGGCGTTCATGGAGCGGTCTCGCTGCTCTTGGTGGGGTGAAGGAACTCTATGCGGTTGCGCTGATCGGCGCCAGAGTGCCGGCGTCGCGATGTTGCAGGCGGAAGAACGAGGCGTAGCGGCCGGAGCGGCGCAGCAACTCGTCGTGGCGGCCCTGCTCGACGATCTCGCCGCCCTCGACCACCAGGATGGCGTCGGCGTGCATGATGGTGTGCAGGCGGTGCGCGATCACGATGGTGGTGCGGTTCTGGCAGAGATGCTCGATCGCCTCCTGCACCTGCCGCTCGGACTCCGAGTCGAGCGCGGCGGTGGCCTCATCGAGCAGGATGATCGGCGCGTTCTTGAGCAGCGCGCGCGCCACCGCAATGCGCTGGCGCTGGCCGCCGGAGAGTTGCGTGCCGTGCTCGCCGACCGGCGTGTCGTAGCCGAGCGGGAAGCCCGCAATGAAATCGTGCGCGCAGGCCGCCTTGGCGGCCTCGATGATCTCGTCCTCGCTCGCGCCCGGCTTGCCGAAGGCGATGTTGTTCCGGATGGTGTCGCGGAACAGATAGACGTCCTGGCCGACATAGGCGGTCTGGGCGCGCAGCGATTTGCGCGAGATCGCGCCGATCGACTGGCCGTCGATCACGATGTCGCCCTGCGTCACCTCGTAGAACCGAAGCAGCAGCGCCAGCACGGTCGACTTGCCGCCGCCGGACGGGCCGACCAGCGCGGTGACCTTGCCGGGCTCGGCGACGAAGCTCATGCGGTTGAGGATGGTCTCGTTGGCACGATAGGAGAAGCTGACATCGCGCAGCTCGATCCGGGCGTCGGAGAGCTTCAGCGCCGGCTTGTCGTCGTCTGACCGCTCGCTCGCCGGGCTGTCGATGATCTCGAGCAGCATGCGGGCGCCGACGAGCTGGCTGTTGAGGTCGATGTTGAGCCGCGCCAGCCGCTTGGCCGGCTCGGTCGCCATCAGGAACGCGGTCATGAACGAGAAGAACGCGCCGGGCGTGGCGTTGAGCGCGACCACGGCGTACCCGCCGTACATCAGGCAGCCGGCGACGGCGAAGCCACCGAGCATCTCCATCAGCGGATTGGAGCGGTTGGCGACGCGGGCCATCTTGTTGGCGTTGCGCTCGACGATCGCGATGTTCTCGTCGATGCGCTTCTGCATGGTCTCTTCGAGCGTGAACGCCTTGACGGTGCGGATGCCCTGCAGCGATTCCTGCATCGTCTCCATGATGTCGGCGGTGCCGGTGAACTGGTTGAAGGCGAGGCCCTTGATGCGCTTGACCAGCTTGCGCAGCACCAGCATCGCCGGCGGCACAGCGACGAGGCCGATGAACGACATCAGCGGGTCCTGCCACACCATCACGCCGATCATCGCGAGCAGCATCAACAGGTCACGGCCGATGGCGTTGACCAGCATGTTGAGCACGTCGGTGATGGATTTGGCGCCGGCCGTCAGCCGCGCCAGGAACTCGGACGAATGACGCTCGGAGAAGAAGCCGACGCTCTCGCGCATCAGCTTCGCGAACAGCTGGCGCTGGTTGGTGGCGAGGATGGTGTTGGAGATCTTGGTCAGGATCACCATGTGGCCGTAGGTCGCGACGCCCTTGATGAAGAGCAGCACCACCGTGATCCCGGAGAACATCGCGATGCCCGGGATGTTCTTGTCGACATAGGCCTGGTTGATGACCTGGCCGAGCACATAGGTCGCGCCGGCAGTCGAGCCCGCAGCGAGCGCCATCAGCGCGAAGGCGACGAGGTAGCGCCGCCAGTAGACGACGCCCTGTTCGGTGACGAGGCGGCGAATCAGGACCGCTGCCGCATAGGGGTCGTCGGTGATTTTCTTTGGAAACTGAGCCATCCGGTGTCCATTGACGGCTCAGGCTTAAAAGCCTGCCCGCGCGTCAGGGATCGATGGGCCTCTGTGCCCGCTCAAGCGGGGTTTTTCAAGCCCAATTAAGGGCTTGCGCTGGGGACGATTCTAGGCCGAGGCGGCGTGGCGGAGCTCGCCATGGCGTTCGCGGAACAGCTTGTCCTCCCAGGCCAGCGCATGGGCTGCGATGGTCTCGAGGTCGTCGTATTGCGGTTTCCAGTCGAGCAGGCCGCGGATGCGGCTGGTGTCGGCGACCATGGTCATGATGTCGCCGGGCCGGCGCGGGGCGTACTGGACCGCGAAGCTGCGCCCCGAAACCCGCCGCACGGCGTCGATGGTCTCCAGCACCGAATAGCCGCGGCCGTAGCCGCAGTTCAGCGTTGTCGAGGCGCCGCCATTGCGCAAATAGGCGAGCGCCGAGCGATGGGCCTGCGAGAGGTCCGTGACGTGGATGAAGTCGCGGATGCAGCTGCCGTCCTGGGTCGGATAGTCGGTGCCGAACACGTCGATCTTGGCACGCTGGCCGGTGGCGGCTTCGACCGCGATCTTGAGCAGATGCGTCGCGCCGACCGTGGCGAGCCCGATGCGCGCCTGCGGATCGGCGCCCGCGACGTTGAAATAGCGCAAGGTGACGTACTGCATGCCGTAGGCGGCGGCGACGTCGTGCAGCATGATCTCGGTCATCAGCTTCGAGGAGCCGTAAGGCGACAGCGGCCGCGTCGGCGCGTGCTCGGGCACCGGCACCTGGTCCGGATTGCCGTACACCGCGGCGGTCGAGGAGAAGATGAAGCGGCCGATGCCGCGCTTGACCGCGACGTTGAGCAGGTTGCGTGCGGTGGTGAAATTGTTGCGGTAGTAGCCGAGCGGATCGCGCATCGAATCCGGCACGACCACGGAGCCCGCGAAATGGATGATGCTTTCGATGTTGTGCTGGGCGATCACACCCTCGAGCAGGTTCTCGTCGCCGGCATCGCCAATGAACAGCGGCACGCCCTCGGGAAGATAGGCCGAGAAACCGGTCGACAGATCGTCGATCACGACGACGTCCTCGCCGGCTTCCGCCAGCGCCAGGACCGTATGGCTTCCGATATAACCGGCGCCGCCGGTGACTAGCACAGTCATGGTCTCACCCGTCTGCGATCAACGCGCAAAGCTAGCGCTTGCGTGGTGAAGAGGGGGTATCGGCGCGGCTGAACTGGTCACTATGCTTAATGTTGCGTATAGGGACCTTTCGAAACGGAGCATGACGTGGCGAATTCCCCAGCCGATCTCGAAGTGATCGTGCCAAATCTGCACAGGCGCTATTCCGGGGTCACCGCGACCAACCGGATGGTCGCGCCGCGGCTGGCGAAGCTGTATCGCGCCGCCTGGTTCGGCTCCGACGCGCCGGAGGGGATTGCGCGGCTCGGCGGGAGCGAGCTCTTCAAGCTCTGGCGCCGCAGGCAGCCCCTGATCTGGCATGCGCGGCGCAACAACGAGATGATCGCGGGCGTCGTGCTGCGCGCGCTCGGCTGGCCGCTGAAGCTGGTGTTCACCTCGGCGGCGCAGCGGCATCATTCATGGATCACGCGCTGGCTGATCCGCCGCATGGACGCGATCATCGCGACGTCAGATATCTCCGCCTCGTTCCTGAAGGTGAAGGCGACCGTGATCCCGCATGGCGTGGACACCGACGTCTATGCGCCGCCGACCGATCGCGCCGCGGCCTTTGCCGAAAGCGGTCTGCCGGGCCGCTATGCCATCGGCTGCTTCGGTCGCGTGCGCGCGCAGAAGGGCACCGACGTGTTCGTCGATGCGATGTGCCGCCTGCTGCCGCAGCATCCGGATTTCACCGCCGTCATCGTCGGGCAAATCACCGCCGAGCAGACGCCCTTCGCGAACGATCTGAAGAAGCGCATCGAGGCCGCCGGCCTGCAAGCGCGCATCGTCATCACCGGCGAACTGGAAATCGAAGCGGTGCAGCGCTGGTATCAGCGGTTGACCATCTACGCCTTCACCTCACGCAACGAAGGTTTCGGTCTGACACTGATCGAGGCGATGGCGGCGGGCAGCGCGCTGGTCGCCGCGCGCGCCGGCGCGGCCGAGCTCGTGGTCGAGGAGGGCGTCACCGGCGTGCTGATTCCGACCGGGGATGCGGATGCGCTGGCCGCAGCACTCGAACCGCTGATGCGCGACGTCGCGGCTGCGACGGCAATGGGCGAGCGGGGGCGGGCGCGGGTGCTCGAAAAATTCAGCCTCGATGCCGAAGCGGCGCGGATCGGCGAGGTCTATCGGCCGCTGCTGTAAGCGCCGCTCAACAAAACTGCGAAAACAACCCCATGCACAGTAGCTGGCAATAACGGAATCAACGGCTTGGCGGCGGGCGTCGCCTCTTGCGGATTTTTCGAAGTCGATTTGACCCGTCGGGCAAAACAGTGCTACGCAGGTAGCATCCCAAAACGCCCGATCGCACCGCCGCTGCAGGCCCGGACTCCGCGCCTTCCGCGCGATTCGATCAGACCGACGCCTCGCGGCTCGGCTTCTTTTTCGCGTTCTGGCGCAGGAAGCTGACTTCAAGCTCGTCGCCATTGACGCGATCGAGCTGGCACCTGCGATAGGCAAGCCCGGTCGAGGACAGCACGAGGAAGAACTCGGTCAGCGCGAGGCCTTCGATGGAGGTTTCGACGCGCAGCGTGGCCGAATTCTCGGACACGTCCTTGACCAGGCAGGGACGACGCCAGGTGCCGTCGATTGCCATCATCTGCGCCGTCAGCGGCCGCTCGAAGGCGACGCGCCGGCTCTCACGTTCCTTTTCCGTGGGCATTCCCTAGCGCTGCGCCTGCAGCTGCGAATAGACGCCGGTTGCTCGCGCTGCCGTGTGCGGCGGCGGGCGAAGCCTGCGCTCATAGCTGTCTGCAAGATCGAGCAGACGCTTTTGGATGAAAGGGTCAGCCTTCGTCGCGAGCTCGCGGATGTGCTCGGCGCGTCTCCTGATGAAGTCTTCGTCCATTGGCTGTTTCCCCTTGAAGCAAGAGGATGCCAATTCTTCCCGGGGGTGTAAGCAACATATGTTAGGCTGGCCGCCACGCATGGCGGCGCCGCTCAGGTCGTGACCCGTGCGGCAGCTTCCCCCAGCACGCGCTGCGCAATCGCCACCACCTCGCTCGCCGCGATGTCCCGCATGCAGCGATGGTCGTTCATCTTGCAGATCGTGCTCTGGCAGGGCTGGCACGACAGCACGCTCTTGTCCTGGACCACGGTCGCGGCAAGGCCGTTGAGGGGCGCCCAGAGATAGGGGCTGGTGGGGCCGAAAATGCCCATGGTGGGCGTACCGAGTGCGGCTGCGATGTGCATCAGGCCGGAATCGTTGGAGATCGCAACGCCGGCCGCCGCCATGGCCATCACGCCGTTGCGCAAATCGTTACCGGTGAGGTCCCGCACCTTGGGGCCGCCCGCGGCGACGATCTCCTGGGCGAGGCCTTTTTCGGCGGGGCCGCCGACCACCCAGACCTCGAGGCCGCGCTCGACCAGGAGACGGGCGGCTTCCGGGTAATAGGTCCAGCGCTTGGAGACGCCGACCGAGCCGGGGGCAAGCGCCACGGCGGCGCCGGTGCTGAGCCCGTTGGCCTGGCGCCAGCGGGCGATCTCGTCGGCAGGGACCCGCAATTGCGGCACCGGCCATTCCGGCGGCAGGGGCGCGCCGTCGGGCTGGGCCAGCGCAGCGTTCTTGTCGATGAAGCGGGGCAGCTTCTTCTCGCCCCAGCGCCAGCGGTTGAGCAGGCCGAACCGGAACTCGCCGACGAAGCCGACCCGTTCGGGGATGCCGGCCAGCGCCGGCGCAATGGCCGCCTTCCAGGTCCGGGGCAGCACCAGGGCGGTGCCGTAGTTCCGCTCGCGCAAAAGCTTCGCCAGCCCGAACTGCCGGCCTACGGCCAGCCGGCTGCGCGGCAGGTCCCAAACAATGCCCTGGCGCACGCCGGGCATGTAATCGACCAGCGGGGCGCACAGGGACGTGGTCAGGAGATCCACCGGCCGGTTCGGCCAGCGCTCCTTCAGGACCCGCACCACGGTGTGATTCCGCACGAAATCGCCGATCCACATATAGGGAACGATCAGGATCGGGCGCGTGTCGCTCCGGTCTGCGTCTCCACTAAGTTGCGAATCTTGGTTCATTCGTTAATAGGACCGAAGAGGGCTGATGTGGCGGTTCGGTTAGCTGCTCCGGGCCGGAACGTAAAGCCGGGAGAGCGCAAGTCCAAAGCGCCCGCCCAAAATGCTTACACTTTGGCAGATGATGCGCTACGGCAGGATCGGACCTTAAGAAATCGGGCAGGTAGGTGGAATGTTGCTGGTGACCGGCGGGGCCGGTTTTATCGGATCGAATGTCGTGGCCGCGCTCAATGACGCCGGCCGCAGCGACGTCGTGGTCTGCGACCTGCTCGGCAGCGACGGCAAATGGCGGAACCTGGCCAAGCGCCAGCTTGTGGATATCGTGCCGCCGGCCGAACTGATGGACTGGCTGAAGGGCCGCAAGCTCGATGCCGTGATCCATCTCGGCGCGATCTCCGCGACCACCGCAACCGACGGCGACCTCGTGTTCGAGACCAACTTCCGCATGTCGATGCGCCTGCTGGAGTGGTGCACGGCCGGCGCCGTGCCGTTCATCTACGCCTCGTCGGCGGCGACCTACGGCGACGGTGAGACCGGTTTCGACGACGACGCTTCGCTGACGGCGCTGAAGAAGCTGCGGCCGATGAATCTCTACGGCTGGAGCAAGCACATGTTCGATCTCGCGGTCGCCGGGCGCGTCGCCAACGGCGATCCGCTCCCGCCGCAATGGGCAGGCCTGAAATTCTTCAACGTGTTCGGCCCGAACGAGTACCACAAGGGCTCGATGATGAGCGTGCTGGCGCGACGCTTCGACGACGTCAAGGCCGGCCGCGTCGTGCAGCTGTTCAAGTCGCACCGCGAGGGCATCGCCCACGGCGACCAGCGCCGCGACTTCATCTATGTCGATGACGTCGTGCGCGTCGTCATGTGGCTGCTGGCAACGCCCTCCGTCTCAGGCCTCTTCAACGTCGGCACCGGCAAGGCGCGCAGCTTCAAGGATCTGATGCTGGCTGCCTATGCCGCGCTCGGCGCCAAGCCCAATATCGAATATATCGACATGCCCGAGAGCATCCGCGGTGCCTACCAGTACTTCACCCAGAGCGAGGTCGATCGCCTCTGCCGCGCCGGCTACAATGGCGGCTTCACGACACTCGAGGACGCGGTAAAGGCCTATGTCGGGGATTATCTCGACCGGCCCGACCGCTTCCGCTGAGGCTTTTTGATCATGGCGACGCCCATTCTCGATTTCGATGCCCTCGCGCAAACCATCTCAGGCCGCACGGTGCTCTGCATCGGCGACATCATGCTGGACGAGTTCGTCTATGGCGAGGTGTCGCGGATCTCGCCGGAAGCGCCGACGCCGGTGATCGCGGCCCAGCGCAGCGAGATCCACATCGGCGGCGCCGGCAATGTCGCGCGCAATATCGCCTCGCTCGGCGCGCGCTGCATCTTCGTCGGCCTCGTCGGCGCGGACGATGCGGGCACGCGGCTCGCTTCGGCACTGGCCGAACATGGCGCCATCGAAAGCGTGCTGGTGTGCGACCCGTCGCGGCCGACTACGCGCAAGGTCCGTTTCGTCTCCGAGCATTTTTCCACGCACATGCTGCGTGCGGACTGGGAGCAGGCGACAGCGGCCTCCGACGCGGTCGAGACCGAGCTGATTGAGGCGATCCTGCCGCAGATCGCGCGCGCCGACATCGTGCTGCTGTCCGACTACGCCAAGGGCGTGCTGACCGCGCGCGTGATCCGCCACACCATCGATGCCGCGCGAAAGCTCGGCAAGTCCGTGATCGTCGATCCCAAGAGCCTGAACTGGGCGATCTATCGCGGCGCGACGCTGCTGACGCCCAATCGCAAGGAATTCGCGGAAGCCACCCGCAGCCGCGCCGACACGCCGCAGAGCATTGTCGACGCCAGTGAGGACGTGATGCGGCTCGCCGATTGCGAGGCGATCCTGGTCACGCAGGGCGAGCACGGCATGACGCTGGTGCCGCGCAATGGCGAGGCGGTTCACGTTCCGGCCGTCCCGGTGAAGGTGCGCGACGTCTCTGGCGCCGGCGACACCGTCGCTGCCGCGCTTGCGGTGTCGCTCGCGGCGGGCGCGGACTGGGACACGGCGCTGCGTGTGGCCAATGCCGCCGCCGCGGTCGCCGTCGGCAAACGGGGCACCGCCAGCGTGAGTGCGGACGAGCTGCGGCGCAAGATCCTGCCGCACGCCTATCTTGCGGCCGAGGAGAAGATCGTGCTCGAGCCTGATACGCTCGACGCGCAGCTCGCCGAATGGCGCCGCCAGGACCTGCGCGTCGGCTTCACCAATGGCTGCTTCGACATCCTGCATCCCGGCCACGTCAAGGTGCTGACCGCGGCGCGCGCCGCCTGCGACCGCCTGATCGTCGGCCTCAACAGCGACGCCTCGGTGCGCCGGCTGAAGGGCGCCGATCGCCCGGTCCAGGACGAGCGCGCGCGTGCGGAAGTGCTGGCCGCGCTCGAAGCGGTCGATCTCGTCGTCATCTTCGAGGAAGACACGCCGATCGAGCTGATCACCCGGATCAAGCCGAGCGCGCTGGTGAAGGGCGGCGACTACACCCGCGAGCAAGTGGTCGGCCACGAGGTCGTCGAGGCCGCGGGCGGCGTGGTCGTGCTGGTGGACATCCTCAAGGGCTTCAGCACCACCGCGCTGGTGCATCGCGCGCGGGGAGGGGGCAAGTGACGGCTCAAGTGACTGGCCAGGCGCCGGCGCTCGCACGGGAGACGATGGGCCAGATGCTGTCGCGTCGCCTGCGCAGCCCGGCGGCCTGGAGCGAGACGGTCGACCTGTTCGCGATCCTCACCGCCGCTTCGCTGCCCTGGTCGACGTCGCTGGCGGGGATCTTCAACGCGCTGATGCTTGTCTGCATGGTGCCGTTCCTCGACATCCGCGCCTTCCTGCAATCGCTGAAGCGTCCGATCTGCGTCGCGCCGATCGCGTTGGTCCTGCTCGCGCTGGTCGGAACGCTGTGGTCTGACGCGGCCTGGGGCGCCCGTTTCTATGCGGTCAATCCGACCGTCAAGCTGCTGGTGCTGCCGGTCCTGCTCTACCATTTCGAGCGCTCGTCGCGCGGCCGCTGGATCTTCGTCGCCTTTCTGGTGTCCTGCGCGCTGTTGTCGGTGATGTCCTGGCTGGTCGCCCTCTACCCGAACCTCGCGCTCAAGAACGATCCGCCCGAGCGCGGCATCTTCGTCAAGAACTACATCGACCAGAGCCAGGAATTCGCGCTGTGCGCGGTTGCGCTCGCCTATCCCGTCGTGATGCTGCTGCGCCAGAAGCGCTATTGGATCGCCGGGCTGCTCACGGCGCTGGCGCTCAGCTTCTTCGTCAACATGGCGTTCGTGGTGGTGTCGCGCACCGCGCTCGTCACCGTTCCGATCATGTTCGGCGTGTTCGCGCTGCTTCATTTGAGCTGGCGCAACATCGCGATCATCTCGGCCGTTCTGCTCGCCGGCGCGCTCGTCGCCTGGCAGGCCTCGCCGCAATTGCGCAGGACCGCCGACACTTTTGCCAGCGACTACAATCGCTATGTCGAGAAGGGCGAGCCGACCTCGGCGGGCCTGCGGCTCGAATTCTGGCGGAAGTCGCTCGGCTTCTTCGCGGAGGCGCCGATCAAGGGCCATGGAACGGGCTCGACGCGCGGATTGTTCGAGCGTGTTGCCACACCCAGCGGTCAGTACCAGGCCTCCGCCGAGGTGATCGGCAATCCCCATAACCAGACGCTGAACGTCGCCGTGCAATGGGGCGTCATCGGTATCGTCATCCTCTACGCGATCTGGATCCTGCATCTGCGCCTGTTCCGCGGCGATGGCCTCGCCAACTGGGTCGGCCTTCTGGTCGTGGTGCAGAACGTCTTCACCTCGCTGTTCAACTCCCATTTGTTCGATTTTCACGAGGGCTGGATGTACGTCATCGGCGTCGGCGTCGCCGGCGGCATGGTGATCCGGGCACAACAGGCCGAGGCGAAGATGGGGGAAGCCGGTTCCTGAACGGCCGCGCGGCTGGCAAGTCCGGTTCAGATGGGCTATCAGCGCGGACAGGTTGCACCCAATGGGATATTCATCGGTCGGCGGATGACGCGTCTTTCGCATCTTACCTTGCGCAATTTTCTGATCGCGCTCCACGACCTCCTGGCGACCGCGGCGGCGCTGTTCGCCGCGTTCTATCTGCGTTTCGAGGGCGGTGACGGCTTCTACGACCGCCTGCCGCTGTTGTTCCAGATACTGCCCTACTTCCTCGCCTTCAGCGTGGTCGTGTTCTTCGTCTTCAACCTGACGACGACCAAATGGCGCTTCATCTCGCTGCCGGACGCGCTGAACATCATCCGCGTCGCGAGCGTGCTGACGGTTGCGCTACTGGTGCTCGACTACGTCTTCGTCGCTCCCAATGTCCGCGGCGCCTTCTTCCTCGGCAAGGTGACCATCGTCCTCTACTGGTTCCTCGAGATCGCCTTCCTCAGCGCGTCGCGTATGGCCTACCGCTACTTCCGCTACACGCGGGTGCGGCGTCATGCCCGCACCGAGGATGCGGCGCCGACGCTGCTGATCGGCCGTGCCGCGGACGCCGAGGTGCTCCTGCGCGGCATCGAGAGCGGGGCGATCAAGCGCATCTGGCCGGTCGGCGTGCTATCGCCGTCGAGCTCGGATCGCGGCCAGTTCATCCGCAACGTGCCGGTGCTGGGCGGCATCGACGACATCGAGGACGTCATCGCCGACTTCGCCAAGCGCAACAAGCCCATCGCGCGCCTCGTCATGACGCCGTCGGCGTTCGAGCCGGAGGCGCATCCGGAGCAGATCCTGATGCGGGCGCGCAAGCTCGGCGTGATCGTCAACCGCATGCCTTCGCTGGAGAGCGGCGACACGCCGCGCCTCACGGCGGTCGCGGTCGAGGACCTTCTGCTGCGGCCGAGCGAGAAGATCGACTATGCGCGCCTGGAAGCGCTGATCAGGGGCAAGGCCGTCATCGTCACCGGCGGCGGCGGCTCGATCGGTTCCGAGATCTGCGAGCGCGTCGTCGCCTTCGGCGCGGCGCGGCTGCTGATCGTGGAGAATTCCGAGCCGGCCCTCTACGCGATCACCGAGGCGCTCGCCGCGGACAATACGGCCGCCGAGATCGAAGGACGGATCGCCGACATCCGCGACCGCGAGCGCATCATGCGCCTGATGGCGGAGTTCAAGCCTGACATCGTGTTCCACGCCGCGGCGCTGAAACACGTGCCGATCCTCGAACGCGACTGGAGCGAGGGCGTCAAGACCAACATCTTCGGCTCGATCAACATCGCCGATGCCGCGCATGCCGCCGGCGCCGAGGCCATGGTGATGATCTCGACCGACAAGGCGATCGAGCCGGTGTCGATGCTCGGCCTCACCAAGCGCTTCGCCGAGATGTATTGCCAGGCGCTCGACCACGACCTCGCGGCGGCGGGCGGTGGCGGCAAGCCGCCGATGCGGCTGATCTCGGTCCGGTTCGGCAACGTGCTGGCCTCGAACGGCTCGGTGGTGCCGAAGTTCAAGGCCCAGATCGAGGCCGGCGGTCCCGTGACGGTGACGCATCCCGACATGGTCCGCTACTTCATGACCATCCGCGAGGCCTGCGATCTCGTCATCACGGCGGCGACGCATGCGCTCGGAACGCAGCGTTCGGACGTCTCGGTCTACGTGCTCAATATGGGCCAGCCGGTGAAGATCGTCGATCTCGCCGAACGCATGATCCGCCTGTCCGGCCTGCAGCCCGGCTACGACATCGAGATCGTGTTCACCGGCATGCGGCCGGGCGAACGCCTGCACGAGATCCTGTTCGCCTCGGAGGAGCCGACCCGCGAGATCGGCGTTGCCGGCATCATGGCGGCGCAGCCGAACGAGCCGCCGATGCAGACGCTGCGCAAATGGACCGCGGCGCTGGAGCAGGCGATCGCGCGCGACGATCGCGCCACGATCAGGACCATCCTGAAGGATGCGGTCCCCGAATTCGGGTCGACCGCGGCCTGATCATGCAATCCAGAGGCAAGATCGTCGTCGCGAGCCAGCATTACCCGCCGGATCCGAGCACGACGGCGGCGATCATGGCTGAGATCGCCTGCCGCGTCGCCGGGGATCACGAGGTCGTCGTGCTGTCGGGCTCGCCGGGCGCATTGCCGGCCGCGCAGACCGGTCCGGGCAAGCCGCGTGTCGTCGCCATCAAGAACCGGATGGCGGGCAAGGCAGCGCTGGTGCGGCGCGGCCTGTCCGAATTGCTGTTCGTTGCGCGCACCTTCTTCGCGCTGCTCCGGGAGCTCAGGGCAGGCGACGTCGTGCTCACCGTGACCGCGCCGTTCATGCTGCCTTACGCGGTTGCCGCGGCGGCAAAGCTCAGGGGCGCGCGCTCCGCGCTGATCATGCACGACCTCTTTCCCGACGTGCTGGTGATGGCGGGCCTGTTGAAGCCGGGCTCGCTCGTGACGCGGACGATGCGCTTCGCCAACAGCCTGATGTTCCGCGCGCTCAATGCGGTCATCACCATCGGCCGTGACGCCGAGCGGCCGCTGCTGAGCTATTCCGGCATGAGGCGGAACAAGATCCGCTTCATCCCGAACTGGGCGACGCTGGTGCCGGGCCCGCGTCCGCTGTCGCAGGACAATCCGTTCCGCAAACAACTCTCCGCGCGCTTCGTCGTCGGCCTGTCCGGCAATCTCGGCTTCACCCACGATCCCGAGATCGTGTTCGAGGCGGCGCGCCTGCTCAGGGACGAGCCGGACATCCATTTCCTGCTCTCGGGGTGGGGCATCGGCTTCGCGCGGCTGAAGCAGTTGCAGGCCGAGGCGAACCTGCCCAATGTGTCCTTCGTGGCGCGGGTCGAAGACGCCGAGCTCGAGGCGTTTCTGGCAGCGGCCAATCTCTGGATCATTCCGTATCGGAAGGACGTTGCGGGGGTGTCGGTGCCGAGCCGGTTCTACAATCTCCTTGCGGTCGGCCGTCCCGTGGCGCTGGTCTCCGAGCCGGAGGCCGAAGCCGCGCTGACGGTGACGGAGAACGGGCTCGGCTGGGTCGTGACGCCGGGCCGCGCCGACCAGCTTGCAGACGCGATCCGTGCGGCGTCCCGTTCCGGCGACGGTGCCATGGCGGAGCGCGCGGTCAAGGCGGCGGCGAAGTTCGACCGCGCCACCGCGATGAACGCCTATGCGGCCCTGATCGACGAATTGTTGCGCAACCCCGACCTTCCGGAGCAGCGATGAGCGAGCGCAAACCGGTGGTGCTGGTGACGGGAGCGAGCGGCTTTGTCGGCGGTCATGTCGTGCCCGCCCTCGCAGGCGCGGGCTGGTCGGTCCGCCGCGCGGTGCGCAGCCCCGAGGGCGGCGACGACGAGACCGTGATCGAGACGATCGGACCCGACACCGATTGGCACGCGGCGCTCGAAGGCGTCGATGCCGTCGTCCATCTCGCCGCGCGCGTGCATCACAAGCACGAGGAGCACGCGGTCCAGCTCTACCGCAACGTCAACATCGCGGGCACGCTGCACCTGGCGCGCTCCGCGTCGAAGGCCGGCGTGCGCCAGTTCATCTTCGTCAGCACCGTGCTGGTGCATGGCCGCAGCAATGAGGGCCGCGCACCGTTCAGCGAGAGCGACATCCTGACGCCGCGCGGCCTCTACGGCATGTCCAAGGCCGCGGCCGAGGCGGGCTTGAGGACACTGGCGCGCGACGGCGAGATGAAGATCTCGGTGATCAGGCCGCCGCTGGTCTATGGCGCCGGCGCCAAGGGCAATTTCGCGCTGCTGACGCGTGCGGTCAGCATCGGCCTGCCGCTTCCGTTTGCCGCGATCCGCAACCACCGCGCCTTCCTTGCCGTGCAGAACCTGTCGTCGTTCATCCTGCGCCGGCTCTCTCATCCCGATCCCGTCAGCAATTTCGAGATATTCCTGGTGGCCGACAAGGAGCAGGTCTCGACGCCCGAATTCATCGAGCGGCTGGCGCGGGCCTCCGGCAAGAGCCCGCGGCTGTTCGGCATGCCGCCGGACCTGCTCGGCATGCTGCTCAACGCGATGGGACGGCAGGATACGCATGACAGCCTGATCGGCTCGCTCGAGCTCAACGTCTCCAAGGCGCTCGCGACCGGCTGGCAGCCGGAGGTCTCGCTCGACGAGGGTCTGCTGCTGGCGCTGTCGGCTCAGGGCGCCTGAGGGCGGGAGAAGCGGCGCAGCAGGAATCCGATGGCGATCGCGCCTGCGAGCAGCGAGACGGCGGTGACCGCCACCGAGCCGGCGCGAACGGCGACGATGGCAAGCATTGCCAGCACGAGATTGAGCGCGAACACTTCGCCGACCACCTGCCGGACGGTGAACCCATTGTCGGTCGCGCGTTGATAGAAATGAGAGCGGTGCGCCGACCAGAACTGCTCGCGGCGCGCGATGCGGCGGAACAGCGTGATGGTGGAATCGGCGAGGTAATAGGCCGGGAGCAGCAGCGCCGCCGCCGCATGTCCGTGCCAGGCGAGCTCGAGCAGGCACCAGCCGAGCAGGAGGCCGATCGGCAGGCTGCCGACATCGCCCAGAAACACTTTTGCGATCGGCTTGTTGAACGGCGCGAAGCCGAGCATGGCGCCGCACAGCGCGGTGGCGAGCAGCGCGGCGGACAGCGAGAGGTCACCAAACCATCCGAGCAGTCCGAGCGCAGCGGTGACCGGCACCACTTCCGCCACCGTCATCAGGTCGAGCCCGTCCATGAAATTGACGAGGTTCACGAACCAGATTCCGGCGATGAGAATGAGGACGCGTTCGGCGGCAAGCGGCAGGGCCGGAACGATCCGCAGCGTCTCCGGCGCCGTGAATACGACGGCGGCCACGGCTGCCGCCTGCAGCAGGAGCCGAAGCCAGACGGGCAGGGGCCTGATGTCGTCGACGAGCCCGACCAGGGCGATGAGTACGGCGGAGCCGATCAGGGGCAGGGGAATCCCGGCGAGAGACCCGGCCACGAGGAGGGTGGCCGCGATCACCGCGATGCCCCCGCCTTGGGGGGTCGGAATCCTGTGTGACGAGCGCGCGTTCGGACGTGCCAGCGCGTAACGCTGGAGCAGCGGCATGCTCAGCCATGTGGTGCAGGCAGAGATCGGTGCAGCCAGCACGGCCGGCGCGAGCGCGAACAGCGCCAGTCCGGTCGCGCCGCCCTCGGTCGCGAAGAGCATCGTCACTCCGGCACTCCGAGCTGCGCCGAGCCTTGCGCGGCTTTCTCCGCGCTCAGGATCCAGACGAGGCCGCCGACCGCGCCGACGATGAAGTAGACCGCGCCGAACAGCAGCGAGATGTTGACGCCCTCGTTGGAGGCAAGGCCGGCGAAGCCGAAGGCAAGGCCCATGGTGGCTTCACGCACGCCCCAGCCCGCGATCGAGATCGGCATCATCGTGATCAGCATCACCGGCGGCACGAGCTGGAAGACGTCGCTGAAGCCGACCGGAGCGGCGATCGACTGCACGACGCACCAGGCGATGACGACGGTGAGCACGTGCACGGCGAGCGACAGGATGGAGACGACCGGTCCGCGCCCGCGGCTGAAGAGCACGCGGTTCGCGATCACCGCGCAGGCGTGGATGTGATGCGTGGCCCACCACGTCTTCAGCCAGCGCCATTTCAGCGCGCCGAAGACCAGGAAGCCGAGACCGCCCGCGAGCGCGGCAAGGTCGACGAGCAGCAGCGCCGAGCGCCCGTGCGGATCGGTGATGAGGGCGTAGCTCCAGGGCAGGCTCGCGACGATCAGGATCGCGAGCGCGATCAGGCCGATCGCGCGGTCGACGAAGATCGAGTAGGTCGCGGCGCGCCAGCCGGCGCCGGCGCGCGCGACCAGCCACAGCCGGACCGCATCGCCGCCGATCGCCGAGGGCAGGGTCTGGTTGAAGAACGAGCCGATCACGTTGTAGCGCATGGCGCGGGCGAGCTCGAGCGGCGCACCGCATTCGGCGCTGATCTCGCGCCAGCGCAGCACGCCGACGAAAATCTGCAGGAAGGTGATCGCGATCGCGAGGCCGATCCAGAACAGGCTGCCCACGGTGAAACGCGAAAACAGCTCGGTCAGGTTGACCTTGCGCAGCGCCAAATAGAGCAGCGCCGCGGAAATCAGGATCTTGGCCGCAGAAAGCAGGATTCGGCGCATCTCGCCCGCATGGTCAGGGTTTGCGAAGATTCGAGGCAACCCGACGCGAGGCGCCGAATTCGGCCGCTTTGGTATGGTCTTGGCGCCGATCTTGCAATAGCGGTGATCAGCGCGCTGATCGGAGCGGTTATAAGTGGCGGTCATGAACGGCCGTTATGACGGGCCGGACGGCACTTGCGACCCCCTCCGTGCGGCGGCTAAAGAGGCGCCGGTGGCTGGGGATCGGGTCCCCCAGGGAACAGGATGACGGATCAGGCGATTTTGGTCACGGATGCCGCCGGATGCATCGGCATTCACCCCGTCCTGCAGCTCCCGGCGGAAGGCGGGCCCGGCAATCTCGACAGCTGCCACGATCCGGCGCCGAGCGAGGCGCGCCACAGACTCACGCATGTCGGGCATATGGCCATGTTTCCGTGTGTGAACGCCATCATGGAGGGACGGCCGATCCGGCTCCTTGACCGCGGCAGGATGCGCGCAGGCTTCAGCTGTATTGACGGCGTCACCGCTGTCGTGTCCAAGCTGGTCGATCAGGTGCCCGCGGACGATCCGGCTGCCGCAAATGCGCCGTCTAAGGTCTACAATGTCGGCAACCACCGCCCCGAGGAGCAGACGCACGCCGTCGAACTCCGGGAGCAGGCGCTGGGTCGGACGGCGATCGAAGAATTGCCGCCGATGCAGCCGGGGAATGTCTTGGAAACGTTCGCGGATGTCGAGCATCTGATGCGCGGCCGGCTTTGCACAATGCCGATCGCGCTCGGGGTTCGTAATTTTGTCACCTGGTATCGGGACTCCTTCAAGGTTTGAAATGACGATGGACAAACGCATTATCCCCCTGATCATGTGCGGCGGTGCCGGCACGCGGCTGTGGCCCGCCTCGCGCGAGGTGCGCCCGAAGCAGTTCCTGCCGCTGTTCGGCGCCCGCTCGACCTTCCAGGACACGCTGCTGCGCGTCTCGGACGCCTCGCTGTTCGATCGTCCTGTTGTCATCACCAATGCGTCCTATCGCTTCATGGTGCTGGAGCAGCTCGCCGAGATCGGCATCGAGGCCGACGTGATCCTCGAGCCGATGCGGCGCGACTCCGGCCCGGCGATCGCCGCGGGCGCCGTGTTCGCTCAGAACCGCGCCAGTGAAGCGATCGTGCTGGCACTCGCCGCCGACCACGTGGTGCAGGACAACGCCGCCTTCGTCGCCGCATGCCGCGAGGGCCTCACCGCCGCGAGCGCGGGGCGCATCGTGACCTTCGGCGTCAAGCCGGAGCGGCCGGCAACTGAATACGGCTATATCAGCCCGGGCGATGTGATCTCGGGCGAGGTGCATGCGGTCTCGCGCTTCGTCGAGAAGCCGGATGCGGTCAAGGCCGCGGACTATGTCAATTCGGGCTATCTCTGGAACAGCGGCAACTTCATGTTCCCGGCGAGCGTCCTGCTCGACGAATACCGCAAGGTCGATGCGGCCAGCGTCGACGCCGTCACCAATGCGGTCAACAATGCCGGCCGCGATCTCGGCTTCGTGACGCTGGAGCCGGAGGCGTTCGGCGCGGCGAAGGCGATCTCGATCGACTATGCCGTGATGGAGAAGACGGCGCGCGCCGCCGTGGTGCCGGTGTCCTGCGGCTGGTCCGACGTCGGCTCCTGGCATGCGGTATGGGAGCTCTCGCCGAAGGACGCGCAGGGCAACGCGGCGCATGGCGCCGCCGTGTTCGAAGACTCGCGCAACTGCAACGTCACGACGGATCAGGCGCTGGTCGCGCTCGAGGGCGTCGACGATCTCGTCGTGGTCGCGACCGCCGACGCCGTGCTGGTCTCGCGCCAGAAGGATGCCAACGGCCTGAAGCGGCTCGTGACCAAACTCAAGGCGGTCGCGCCGAAGGTCACCGAGGAGCATCTCAAGGTGCACCGGCCCTGGGGCAGCTACCAGTCGGTCGACAATGGCGAGCGCCACCAGGTCAAGCGCATCGTGGTGAAGCCGGGCGGGCGCCTGTCGCTGCAGAAGCACCATCATCGCGCCGAGCACTGGATCGTGGTCCGCGGCGCAGCCCGCGTCACCGTCAACGAGACCGTGAAGACCGTGCACGAGAACGAGTCGATCTACATCCCGATGGGCGCGGTGCACCGGATGGAGAACCCCGGTAAAATCATGCTGGAACTGATCGAGGTCCAGACCGGCTCCTATCTCGGGGAGGACGATATCATCCGGATTGAAGACGACTATCAAAGGTCGTAACCAGCAAGCTCCGAATCACGCGATCCGGGCCTGAAAGGCCCGCCTCGGGCGGCCTAAGGCCCGGAGAACGTGTAATTTTTTGAATCAAATCGTGTCCGGTCAACTAAGCCGGCATTCGCCACAAATGTGGCACCCGTGCTAGAAGCGGCCCGGGGATTTGCGTTGAATCGGGGTTTGCTCACATGAGTTCCAAAGGGTCAGCACCGGCAAAGGCCGGCTTGCGCGTCGGCGTCATTGGCGCGGGCGTGATGGGCAGCAACCACGCGCGTGTGCTGAGCGGTCTTCCCGGCGTCAATCTCGTCGGCGTGGTCGATCCCTCGCCGGCGCATCTGACGCGCACCACCGAGCTTGCGAACTGCCAGGGTTTCGAGACGCTCGACCAGCTCGTCGCCGCCGGCGTCGACGCCGTCACCATCGCTGCGCCGACCCATCTGCACCACGAGGTCGCGCTCGCCTGCATCGCCAAGAACATCCATGTTCTGGTCGAGAAGCCGATCGCATCCACGGTGGAAGAGGGCCGCGAGATCGTCGCTGCCGCGCAAAAGGCCGGCGTGACGCTGATGGTCGGCCATGTCGAGCGCTTCAATCCGGCGGTGGCCGCCGTCAAGCAGGCCATCGCGGGCGAGGACATCCTCTCCATCGCGATCACGCGCGTCGGCCCGTTCCCGCCGCGCATGTCCAATGTCGGCGTCGTCATCGACCTCGCCGTGCACGACATCGACCTGATCCGCTGGTTCACCGAATCCGACATCGTCGAGGTGCAGCCGCAACTCTCGAGCGCGGTCGCCGAGCGCGAGGACATCGCGCTCCTGCAGTTCCGCACCGAGAGTGGCGTGCTCGCCCACATCAACACCAACTGGCTGACGCCGTTCAAGGCGCGCAGCGTCACGGTCGCAACGCGCGGCAAATACGTGATGGGCGATCTCTTGACGCGCCAGGTCACCGAATGCTTCGGCTTCAAGCCCGACGGCAGCTATTCGATGCGGCATCTGCCGGTCGGCCATGACGAGCCGCTGCGCGCCGAGCTGCTGGCGTTCCTCAAGGCGGTGCGCAACGGCGAGACGCCGGCGGTCACCGGCGACGAAGGCGTCGCCAGCCTCGAGATCGCGACGCAGTGCCTGGAGGCGCCGTCGCGGCCCGCAGCCAAATCGCCTGCGCTCAAAGGTCCGCGCCGCGTCGCCGGCTGAACCCTTTCCATGTCGACACCACAAGAAGGCGTCATGAACCAGCATCTGCGTTCCGAACCCATTCCCTTCATCGACGTCGCCTCGCAGCGCCGCCGGCTCGGCGCCTCGCTCGATGCCGCCGTGAAGCGCGTGATGGACCACTGCCAGTTCGTCAACGGCCCTGAAGTCGCCGAGCTCGAAAAGCAGCTTGCGGCCTATTCGGGCGCCAAGCACATGATCGGCTGCGCCAGCGGCACCGATGCGATCCTGATGGTGATGATGGCGAAGAATGTCGGGCCCGGCGATGCCGTGTTCTGTCCGTCCTTCACCTTCATCGCGACGGCTTCGCCGGTGGCGCGGACCGGTGCGACGCCGGTCTATGTCGACGTCGACGAGACCACCTTCAACATGAGCCCGGAATCGCTCAAGCGCGGTATCGCGACCGCCAAAAAGGCCGGGCTCAAGCCGGTCGCCGTGATTCCGGTCGATCTGTTCGGCCAGCCCGCCGATCACGATGCGATCGCCGAGATCGCCCGGGCCGAAGGCCTGTTCGTGCTTGACGACGCCGCGCAGGGCTTTGGTGCGAGCTACAAGGGCCGCAAGCTCGGCACCTTCGGGCTCGCCACCGCGACCAGCTTCTTCCCCGCAAAACCGCTCGGCTGCTTCGGCGACGGCGGCGCGATCTTCACCGATGACGACGAGCTCGCGGCGACGCTGCGCAGCATCCGCGTGCACGGGCAGGGCACCGACAAATACGACAACGTCCGCCTCGGCCTCACCGGCCGGCTCGACACCATGCAGGCCGCGGTTCTGATCGAGAAGCTGAAGATCTTTGACGACGAGATCGCCGCCCGCAACCGGGTCGCCGAGCGCTACGCGCGTGGGCTGTCCAACGTGGTCACGGTGCCGCGGCTTGCGCCGGGCAACACCTCGGTCTGGGCGCAGTACACGATCCGTCTGCCGAAGGGCACCGACCGCGACGGCTTCGCCGCCGCGCTGAAGGCCCAGGGCGTGCCGACCGCGATCTATTACGGCAAGTCGATGCACCAGCAGAGCGCCTACAAGCAGTATCCGGTCGCCGAGGGCGGCTTGCCGGGCTGCGAAAGCCTGTCGCAGGACGTCATCAGCCTGCCGATGCATGCCTACCTGACCGAAGCCGATCAGGAGCGAATCATTGCCGCCGTGCAAGGCGCGCTCGCGGGCTGATCTCGCGCTTTCTGTTGCGCTGGTCGTCATGCCCGGGCTTGTCCCGGGCATCCACGTTTTTTGTGCAACATGAAGGCGTGGATGGCCGGGACAAGCCCGGCCATGACGCTGTGGCGACTGTCGGAGCCCGCTAGCGAACGCGTCGGGTCCTATTGCCGGACCCGCAGGCAGGGAGGGGCGGACCTCCGCCGCCGCTTCCACCTAGACCTAATCGCGCCATGCTCTAAAACAGACGCATGCTCGGACGCATCTTCACGGTCGGTGGTTATACGCTGCTCTCGCGGCTGACGGGGTTTGCCCGCGACATCATGCTCGCTGCGATCCTCGGCGCCGGCCCGGTGGCCGACGCCTTTTTCGTGGCGCTGCGGCTGCCCAATCATTTCCGCGCGATCTTCGCCGAAGGCGCCTTCAACGCCGCCTGGGTGCCGGCCTATGCGCATGTCCATGGCGAGAAGGGGGAGGCGGCGGCAAAGCTGTTCGCCGACCGCATCTTCACGCTGCTGCTGGCCTCGCAGGTGGTGCTGCTGATCGTCGCATGGCTGTTCATGCCGCAGGCCATGAGCATTCTGGCGCCGGGCTTTTCCGAGGATGCCGAGCAGCGCAAGCTCGCGATCGAACTGACCCGGATCACCTTTCCCTATCTGCTTCTGATCACGCTGGTGACGCTCTATGGCGGCATGCTCAACGTGATGCAGCGCTTTGCGAGCGCCGCGGCGGCGTCGATCTTTCTCAACGTCGCTATGATGATGACGCTGGCGGTCGCGGTCTGGTTTCCGACCGCGGGCCATGCCGCGGCCTGGGGCGTCTTGATCTCCGGCTTCCTGCAATATTTCCTGCTCGCCGGCGACCTCGCGCGCCATGGCGGCCTGCCGCGCTTTGCGCCCTTGAAGCTCGACGAGGACGTTCGCGGCTTCTTCAGGGCGCTGGGACCCGCGACGCTGGGCTCGATGGGCACGCAGGTGGCGCTGTTCGCCGACACCATCATCGCGACCTTCCTGCCGGCCGGCGCGCTGTCGGCGCTCTATTATGCGGATCGCCTCAACCAATTGCCGATCGGCGTGATCGGCATCGCCATCGGCACGGTGCTGCTGCCGGAGATGTCGCGGCGCATCACCGCCAACGACCATGACGGCGCGATGAAGGCGCAGCGCCGCGCCTTCGATTTCACGCTGCTGTTCTCGGTGCCGTTCGTCGCGGCCTTCCTTACCGTGCCCGACGAGATCATGCGCGCGCTGTTCGCCCGCGGCGCGTTCTCGAAAGCCGATGCCGCCGCCGCCGGCGCCACGCTCGCGGCCTATGCCATCGGCCTCATTCCCTTCGTGCTGATCCGCAGCGCGGTCGCGACCTTCTATGCGCGCAAGGACACCGCGACGCCGGTGCGGGCGTCGCTGACCGGCATCGCCGTCAACGTTGCGCTCAAAGTTGCCTTGATGGGATCGCTGGCGCAGATCGGCCTCGCGCTGGCGACGGCTATTGGTGTCTGGACCAATCTCTTGCTGGTGCTGTTCTTCGCCGTGCGCCGCGGTTTTCTCGTGCTCGATCGCATCTGGCTGATGTCGCTAGGCAAATTCCTGCTGACCGGGATCATCCTCGCCGCCGCGTTCTGGCTGATCGCGCGGTTCAGCGGGGCGTCGCTGGGCGCGATGCGCTTCCACGACGAAGTGACGCTGGCCCTGCTGGCCGTCGGAGGCACGATCGTCTACGCGCTCGCGATCCTCGTCTTATTCGACCGTCGCTGGCTGGTCTCGCTCGTGCGCGGCTAGGCCTGCATCATCCCATTGGCTCTTGATCTGACGTGCAACATCTGGTTGTGTCTAACGACCGTTGTATCTCTGCACTTCAACTGAGAGCTGACGAGCACCATGCGAATATTCTGGATTGGAGCTGGATCGCTCACCGTACTCACCCTCGTCGTCATTTCCTACATCGCCAGCGATCGCTGCAAGGATCGATGGGCGGCCTACAATCTGGAAGCCATCTGGGACTATCAGACGGGATGCTCGGTCAGGATTGGCAACAGCCTAGTGCGCGAGGAATATGTCAGCTTTGATCCGAGAATGCCGGCGAGACCGCAAGGCAGCGGCAGCGCAAAGCCGCTCGATCCAAACCAGGCTCTCGCGCATCCGACTTGGGTCACGCTCGGACCGGATAATCGCCCGATGGCCGAGGGGACGGTTCGGATCAATCCGAGGTGAAGAATGCGCTGAAGCGGCTGCTCGCCTCCAGGATGTAACCGATCACGACGCATCTCTTGATTTTTCGCGATTGCCGTGCTACGAGCCGCGCATGATCAAATCGTCGCGCAAACTCAACCGCAACCACATGACCCGCTTCGGCTGGGCCGTGGGAGGAGTCGCGCGCTAGGAGATTGACGACGACATCTTTTCCACCAGGCCCCGCCGGCATCGGACGGGGCTTTTTCTTTGGCCACGCTCCCTGCCGGCACGACAGCAGGAGCATGCGATGCCACCACAACTGACGGACATATCAGCCGGAATCGAGGACGATGCCGCAAGGCGCGGCCTCGGCCTCTCCATCGTGCAGGCGAAGAGCGCGGTCGACCAGGCGTTGGCAGCACGCCTCAAGGCGTCCGCGGCGGCGCTGGAAAGTGCGTTGTCGGATAAGGATGCTGCCGGACCAACGGGTGTCCTCGGTCTGCTCAAGCAATATTGGAGTGCGTTTTGGCGGCGCCAGAACGCCCGGCTGACGTTGCAGGATCTGAGCGACAGGGAGTTGATGGACATCGGCCTGACGCGCGGCGAGATCGACCACTTCACGCCGGAACGTGTCATCGATAGGCTGAGAGATCGCGCCGCGGATCCATGGAGCCGGGGTGTCATGTGATCGATCAACCGGACGGTTCGGCGAATATGATCCCGTTTCTCGAACGGCTCGACCGCGCAAGCAAAGTGCTCGTTGCGGGCTGCGGCGGCGGCTTCGACGTCTTCGCCGGAGTCCCGCTCGCGCAGCGTCTGGCGGCGCAGGGAAAACAGGTCGTGTTCGCCAGCTTCTCGTTCACGAATTTATGGCTATGCGGCGGCGAGCGTGTCGGCGAGACGATTTGGCGTGTGGATCAGCTCGCTGCAGAGATTCCGTACTTCCCGGAGAAGTGGCTGGCCGAATGGCTCGGTCGCCGCGAGCAACTCGCGCCGATCTACGCTTTTGCCAAGAGCGGCGTTCGTCCGCTCGCTGCGGCGTATCGCCTGATCATCGATCGCCACGACATCGACACTGCGATCCTGATCGACGGCGGAACGGACAGTCTCGTGTTCGGCGATGAGCCCGGTGTCGGCAGCGTCGTCGAGGACGCGGTCTCGCTCGTCGCCGCGGATCAGGCCGCAGGCGGCAACGTGCTGCTCGCCGCGATCGGCTTCGGCGTCGATCACTATCACGGCATCTCGCATCACGCCTTCCTGGAGAATACCGCGCAGCTGATTCGGGATGGCGGGTTTCTTGGCATGTTCTCGCTGTCGCAGGGCAGCAAAGAGGCCGAGGCCTTCCTCGACCTAGTGGAATACGCCAACCAGCGCCAGCCGCAGCATCCGAGTATCGTGTGCAATTCGATTGCGAGTGCACTGCGGGGTGAGTTCGGCAACTATCATGCCACCAACCGGACCAGCGGGAACGAGCTGTTCATCAATCCGCTGATGTCGCAGTACTGGACCTTCCGGTCGGCCGCCGTCGTTCGCAGCATGGCCTATGCCAGCCAATTGGCCGAGACCGAGCGGTTCGAGGATGCCCGCAGGATCATCGATCTCCACAGGGAGACCAGTGAGTTGCGACCCTTCCGTCCGATCCCTCTCTGAGGACGAGGGTGCCCCGGTTTTGCCCGCCCGAACCCATTTGCCTTGCCACTTTTTCCACGGCAATATGCCGGCAAAACAACCATAGGACGGGATAAGAAAATGGCGGCTCCCATCAAGTTCGGCGTTGGCCAAAGCGTGCTGCGCAAGGAGGATGACGCGCTCATCCGCGGCAAGGGCCGCTATACCGACGATTACGCGCCGCAAGCCGCGCTGCGCTGCCTCGTGCTGCGCTCGCCGCATGCGCATGCCAAATACACCATCGATGCGAGCCGTGCCCGCGGCCTGCCCGGCGTCGCGCTGATCCTGACCGCGGACGACGTGGCGGATCTCGGCAATCTGCCGTGCCTGTTCAATCTCGAGACCGATCCGTTCACCGGCCCGCCTTACCCGATCCTGGCCAAGGACGAGGTGCGTCATGTCGGCGATTCCATCGCCTTCGTCGTCGCCGAGACCATCGATCAGGCCCGCGACGCGATCGAGGCGATCGAGGTCAAATGGTCGCCGCTGCCGGCGGTGACCGGCGTCGTCAACGCCGTGAAGAAGGGCGCCCCGCAGGTCTGGCCGGACAAGGCCGGCAACGTGCTGTTCGACGTCTCGATCGGCGACAAGGCCGCAACCGAAGCTGCATTTGCGAAAGCGCATGCGGTCGCCGAAATCTCCATCGTCAATCCGCGCGTGGTCGCGAGCTTCATGGAGACGCGCGCGGCGGTCTGCGAATACGATGCCAAGCACGACCATCTGACGCTGACGGTCGGCAGCCAGGGCAGCCATCGCCTGCGCGACATCCTGTGCCAGAACGTGCTCAATATCCCGACCGACAAGATGCGGGTGATCTGCCCCGACGTCGGCGGCGGCTTCGGCACGAAGCTGTTTCCGTACCGGGAATACGCCCTGATGGCAGTCGCCGCTCGCAAGCTGAAGAAGGCTGTGAAATGGGCGGCCGACCGCTCCGAGCATTTCATGGGCGACGCGCAGGGCCGCGACAACGTCACAACCGCGAAGATGGCGCTGACTGAAGACGGCAAGTTCCTCGCCATGGATTGCGACCTGATGGGCGATATGGGCGCCTATCTCTCCACCTTCGGCCCCTACATCCCGCATGGCGGCGCCGGCATGCTGCCGGGCCTCTACGACATCCAGGCCTTCCATTGCCGGGTGCGCACCATCTTCACCCACAGCGTTCCCGTGGACGCCTATCGCGGCGCGGGCCGGCCTGAGGCGGCCTATGTGATCGAGCGCCTGGTCGATGCCTGTGCGCGAAAGCTCGACATGACGCCGGATGCCATCCGCCGCAAGAATTTCATTCCGCCGAAGGCGCTGCCGTACAAGACCGCGACCGGCAAGGTCTACGATTCCGGCGACTTCGCCGCGCATCTCAAGCGCGCGATGGAGATCGGCGAGTGGAAGGAGTTTGCAAAGCGCGCCAAGACGGCCAAGAAGGGCGGCCTGATCCGCGGCATTGGCCTCGCAAGCTATGTCGAGATTTGCGGCGTGATGGGCGAGGAGACGGCCAACGTTCGCCTCGATCCCAGTGGCGACGTCACCGTCCTGATCGGTACGCAATCGAGCGGGCAGGGTCATCAGACCGCCTATGCGCAGATCATCGCTGAGCAGTTCGGCCTGCCGCCGGAGCGGGTGCATGTCCGCCAGGGCGACACCGGCGAGATCGCGACGGGTCTCGGCACCGGCGGCTCGGCTTCTATACCCACCGGCGGCGTCTGCGTGGAGCGTGCTGCGGGCGAGCTGGGCAAGAAGCTGAAGGAGCTTGCGGCGCAAGCGCTGGAAGCGAGTGCCGGCGACCTCGAGATCACCGACGGCGTGGTTCGCATCTCCGGCACCGACCGTTCGATCTCGTTCGCCGATCTCGCCAAGCGGCCCGGCGCCGATCCATCGAAGCTCAACGGCAGCGCGACCTTCGCCAGCGCCGACGGCACCTATCCCAACGGCACGCATCTGGCGGAAGTCGAGCTCGATCCGGCCACGGGCATCATCAGAATCGTCAACTACGTGATCGTCGACGATTTCGGCAAGACGCTCAATCCGCTGCTGCTGGCGGGGCAGGTGCATGGCGGCGCCATGCAGGGCATCGGCCAGGCGCTGATGGAGCAGGTGGTCTATGGGCCGACCGACGGCCAGCTCATCACCGCGACCTTCATGGACTACGCGCTGCCGCGCGCGGCGGACGGTCCGGCGTTCGTGTTCGAGACCGCCAACGTCCCCTGCAAGACCAATCCGCTGGGGGTGAAGGGCGCGGGCGAGGCCGGCGCGATCGGCTCCTGTCCGGCGATCGTCAATGCCATCGTCGATGCGCTCTGGCGCGAATACAAGATCGACCACATCGACATGCCGGCAACCCCCGAGCGGGTGTGGATCGCCATCAACGAGCATCACCGCCGTCATAGCCTGTAAGCCGAAGCATGATTAGCTCGCGACAAACGCGCAAAAGCGCGTTTGCACGGGCGATCGTGTCCGACGAACAACGGGGAGCGCGACAATTTATCCTCGCTCTCCCGGTGGAATGAAGTCTGCCTGTCGGTGTTGGCCCAATGTGGGGTCAGCACGATCCTGTCTCAAGGAAAGGGATTTTGCGAATGAAACGAGTTTTGGTTGTCGCGGGCGCGCTGTTGCTCGGCATGGGCGCCGTTTGGGCACAGCAGGACTCCGTCAAGGAGGTCCAGGCCCTCATGAAGGGCAACGGCAAGAACGCCGGTGCGGTCGCCGCGATGGTCAAGGGCGAGAAGCCCTACGATCAGGCCACAGTCGATACGGCGCTGGCGCAGTTCGAGGACACCGCCAAGAAGCTGCCGAACCTGTTTCCGGCCAGCGCCAAGGGCGTGAAGCCCGAGGGCGACTACTCGGCGTCGCCGAAGATCTGGGAGGACAAGGCCGGCTTCGACGCCAAGGTCGCGAGCTTCGCCAAGGTCGTCGGCGAAGCCAAGGGCAAGATCAAGGACCTCGATACGCTCAAGGCGAATTTCCCCGCCGTCGGCAAGGAATGCGGCGCCTGCCACGAGACGTTCCGCCTCAAGAACAGCTGAGGCATAGCCTCGTAGCTTCGTAGCCCGGATGGAGCGAAGCGAAATACGGGAGACCAAATCAGGAAAGGGCGGTTGCGACAGCAGCCGCCTTTTTTGTTGGGGCAGCGCCAAGCTCGTGGCCCGGATGAGTCGGCGCTCAGCCCCACGGGAAATTCTGTTCGCAAGGTCTGACGGATCGCACCTGGAGCCGCTATCTTGATGTCAACGGCCGTGCGCTGACACGAGTCGACGCATCTCCCCCGACCCCAGACGTCGGGAGTTCCAACGCGCGGCGGGCACCAGAACAGCGAGACTGGCCATGGCAAAACCGTTCCCGTCGAAGACCCATATCGGCAACCATATGCTGCATCCGGAAACCCTGATGCTGACCTATGGCTACGATCCGCAATTGTCGGAAGGCGCGATCAAGCCGCCGGTGTTTCTGACCTCCACCTTCGTGTTCAGGACCGCCGAGGACGGCCAGGACTTCTTCGATTTCGTCGCCGGCCGGCGCGAGCCCCCGGAGGGGATGGGGGCGGGCCTGGTCTATTCGCGCTTCAACCATCCCAACAGCGAGATCGTCGAGGACAGGCTCGCGGTGTACGAGCGCACCGAGAGCTGCGCGCTGTTCTCGTCCGGCATGGCGGCGATCTCGACCACCATCCTGGCGTTCGTCCGCCCGGGCGATGTCATCCTGCATTCACAGCCGCTCTATGGCGGGACCGAAACCCTGCTGACGAACACGCTGGCACGGCTGTCGATCGGCGCCGTCGGATTCGCCGACGGCATCGATGAAGCCTCGGTCAGGCAGGCCGCGGACGAGGCGATGGGCAAGGGCCGGGTCTCGATGATTCTGATCGAAACCCCGGCCAATCCGACCAACGGCCTCGTCGACATCGCGCTGATCCGCCGCATCGCCGATTCCATCGGCAAGGCGCAGGGACACACGCCGATCATCGCCTGCGACAATACGCTGCTCGGGCCGGTGTTTCAGCGGCCGATCGAGCACGGCGCGGACGTGTCACTGTATTCGCTGACCAAATATGTCGGCGGTCATTCCGACCTGATCGCGGGCGCCGCGCTCGGTACGAAGGCGATCATGAAGGGCATCAAGGCGCTGCGCGGCGCCATCGGCACCCAGCTCGATCCGCATTCGTGCTGGATGATCAACCGCTCGCTGGAGACGCTGAGCCTGCGCATGGAGAAGGCCGACGCGAATGCGCGCCTCGTCGCGAGCTATCTGCGCGATCACCCCAAGGTCGCGAAAGTGCACTATCTCGGTCATCATCCCGAAACCTCGCCGGCGGGACGCGTGTTCGCGCGGCAGTGCCTGGGGGCGGGATCGACCTTCTCGTTCGACATCGTCGGCGGCAAGGAGGCCGCAGTCAAATTCCTCAATGCGCTGCAGATCCTCAAGCTCGCGGTGAGCCTTGGCGGCACCGAGTCGCTCGCGAGCCTGCCGGCGACGATGACCCATTCCGGCGTTCCCGCCGACATCCGCCAGAAGATCGGCGTGCTCGATTCAACGATCCGCCTGTCGATCGGGATCGAGAACCCGTCGGATCTGATCGCCGATCTCGCGCAGGCGCTGAACGCGGCTTGAGTGGTGGGACTAAAGCGGGTTGGACGCGCGGCACGCCGACATGATCGCCGCGGCGGCCTCGTTGCTCTGCGCGCCCGAGAGCTGCCGCACGAGGCAGACGTAATAGCCCTTGCTGGATGCGTTCAGCAGGGAATCGCCGTTGACGGCGAGCCAGTTGCAGGCCGAACGGATGTACTGCACGGCCAGGGGCGAGCGCGTGTCGCGGATGGCGGACAGCTCGCATTGAGCCTGCCTTTCCATGTCGCTTTGCGCGGCGACGGGAGCCGAGAACCAAAGCAGTGCGCCGGCAGCGAGCAGGCCTGCCAGACCATGCGGGCACCTACGCGCCCTTCTTGCGCTAGCGCCGTTGCGCCGATCGGGAACGCTGGAAACAAGTCGCACGGTGCACTCTGGAGCTGGTGAAGGCCGAAGTTTACGGCCGAACGATCGGAGCTGGCAAGGTACGGGCCTGCACATCGCAGGTACCTGCGTGCAAATCGAAAAGGCCGGGCGCTCCCTCCTGCGCCCGGCCTTTCCGCGACGAAGCTGCGTCTTCGCTTTACTTCGTCACCTGACCACGGATCTCGCCGCCGGGGTTCGCGGCGGTGTGGATGTTGACGTAATATTTGCCGGCGAGCAGATCGGCGGCCTGCGCGTCGGTGAGCGTCGCCTCGCCCTTGACGGGGCTTGCCGCCGCATTCGGGATCGCAACCGCGACGCCGGCGTTCTTGCCGGCCTCGGCCGGGCCGTGGAAATGGGCGGCGGTCGCGGGGCCGGAGAGCCCGGAATAGGTGACGGTCCAGGACAATTTCTTGCTCGCCGCGTCATAGTTCAGATCGGCCGTTCCGGTGCCGCTGCTCGTGGTGGCCGGGACCTCGGCCTTGCCGTCGAGCGTTGCTTTCAGCTTCTCGGCGCTGGCGGAGCCGGCAAAAGCAGCGGCGCCGAGCGCGATCATGGCAATGACGGTCTTGTTCATGACATTCTCCCTGGTGGCTTCGTTGGGCAACCAAACTTCCAACATCTGGCGTTTCAGTTTATTCCCGTTTCCGGCCAGGGCGGGCTAAATTCTTCGTGGCTGGAGCCGCGCGGATATCGGCCGTAAGTTCGCCGCAACGATGAATGGATCTGCATGTTGCAACGAACAATCCTCGCGGCGCTGCTCACCGCGGTCATTGCAGGCGGCGTCTATTGGTGGCTCAGCGCGCCGGTGGTGGCCGCGGCCGGCGCCGCACCGGCCCATGTCCCGAACCTCGCCAATGGCGAGGTGATGTTCAATGCCGGCGGCTGCGCGTCCTGCCACGCCGTTCCCGACCAGCCCGACCGCCTGAAGCTCGGCGGCGGCGTCGCGATCAAGTCGCCGTTCGGAACGTTCTACGCGCCGAACATCTCATCCGATCCGACCTACGGCATCGGCAAATGGACCGACACCGATTTCGTCAACGCGGTGATGCACGGGGTCTCGCCGGACGGGCAGCATTATTTCCCGGCCTTTCCCTACACCTCCTATCAGCATGCCAGGCGCGACGACGTGCTCGATCTCTTCGCCTATCTGAAAACGCTGCCCGCCGTTAGCGGAAAAGTGCGCGACCACGACGTCGGCTTTCCCTTCAACATCCGCCGCAACATCGGCATCTGGAAATTCTTATTTCTGGACGGCAAGCCGTTCGTCGCCGACGGCAGCAAATCGCCGGAGTGGAATCGCGGGGCCTATCTCGTCAACAGCTTCGGCCATTGCGCCGAATGCCACAGCCCGCGCAATGCGCTCGGCGGCATCATCGCAGGCGAGCGCTTTGCCGGCGGGCCGAATCCGGAAGGCGAGGGCTGGGTGCCCAACATCACCCAGAAGCGCCTCGGCGAGTGGAGCGCGAAGGATATCGCCTATTTCCTGAAGACCGGCGAATTGCCCGACGGCGACAGCATCGGCGGCGCGATGACGCGCGTGATCAGGAACACCTCGCATTTGCCGGATGCGGATCTCGCCGCGATGGCGGATTACCTGAAGTCGCTGCCGCCGGTCGACGGTCCGCCGCGGCCAAAGCGCAAGGAGGGCGGCGCCTGAGCGGCGATGGCCGGGCCGCGTCGATCGCCGCGCGCTAGCTCGCGCCGAACGCCTTGAAGGTGATGATGGTGAGCGTGTCCTGGATGCCCGGCAACACCTGCACCTTCTCGTTGACGAAGTGGCCGATGTCGGTGTCCTTGTCGACGTAGAACTTCACCAGCAGATCGTACTGGCCGGCGGTGGAATAGATCTCGGAGGCGATCTCGGCTTCGGCGAGCGCATTGGCGACCGTGTAGGACTGGCCAAGCTTGCATTTGATCTGGACGAAAAAGGGAACCATTGCAGTCACTCCGAAAGCGCATCTGGCCGCTAATAGGCCAAAACCGGCCGGGCTTGGCAAGCGAACTCGCCGGCCCGGGCCGGAGGCGCTTTTAGGACGGAAGCGGCGCGGCGGCAAACGCCTCCCGCAGGCGCCGGGCGAGCTCGGCGTTGCGATAGGGCTTGGTCAGCACGATCGACTGTGCGTGCGCGCGGCCCTGCTCGACCAGGGTCTCCAGGGCGTAGCCGGACGAGAACACGACCGGCAGGCCGGGGCGGATGCGCCGGGCCTCGTCGGCGAGCTCCCAGCCGCTCATCCCGCCGGGCATCACGATGTCGGTGAACAGCAGGTCGATGGCCGGATTGCTGCGGAGCAGCTGCAGGGCCTCCTTGCCGTTGACGGCCGAGATCACGCGATATCCGAGCGCCTCGACGCGCAGCGTGACGGAGGAGCGCACGAACGGATCGTCCTCGGCGACCAGGACCGTCTCGTGGCCGCGGGGGGCAGCCTCCTCGCGCGCCGCGATGTCGGCCAGCGACTGCTCGCCGCCGGCATGAGGCAGGTAGATGCGGACCGTCGTGCCGAGACCCGGCTCGCTGTAGATCGAGACATGTCCGCCCGACTGCTTGGCAAAGCCGTAGACCATGCTGAGCCCGAGGCCGGAGCCCTTGCCGACCTCCTTGGTGGTGAAGAACGGCTCGAAGGCGCGCTCGATGACCTCGGGCGTCATGCCCTCGCCGTCGTCGGTGACCGAGATCATCGCGTAGCTGCCGGAAACCACCTCCGGGTGCTGGATGCGGTAGTGCTCGTCGATCGCGGTGAGCTCGGTGCTGAGGGTGAGATGCCCGCCCGACGGCATCGCGTCCTGCGCGTTGAGCGCGAGGTTGAGCACGGCGGATTCGAGCTGGGCGCGGTCGGCGAAGGCCAGGATGGAGCCGGATCCGAACGCCGTCTTGGTCTCGATGTTCTCGCGCAGGGTGCGCTTGAGCAGCTTGTGCATGGAGGTCAGGAGCTCGCGGCACTCGATCGCGCGGGGCTGCAGCAATTGGCGGCGGCTGAACGCGAGCAGCCGCTGCGTCAGCTCGGCGCCGCGCTCGCCCGACTGGCAGATGTCGTCGGCGAAGCGGCGCAGGTCCGGACGGGCCTTGAGCTGCTCGCTGAGGAATTCCGCGTTGCCGATGATGACGGTGAGCAGATTGTTGAAGTCGTGGGCGATGCCGCCGGAGAGCTGTCCGACCGTCTCCATCTTCTGCGCCTGCTGCAGCTGCTGCTCGGTGAGCTTGCGCGCGGTGAGGTCGTGGACGATGCCGACATAGATCAGCTCGCCGTCCTGCCAGGCCTGGCCGACTGACAGGTCCATCGGAAAGCTCGATCCGTCCTTGCGCAGGCCCGCGGCTTCACCGGTTGCGAAGCCCCGCGCATGGGCGCTCGAGGACCCGACCTCGTGGGACATCAGCATGCCGATGTCGAGATTCATGACCTCGTCGGCGCGGTAGCCGAACAGCCGTTCGCAGGCGGGATTGAACAGGAGGATGCGGGCCTGCGCGTCGAACAGGATGACGCCGTCGACCGCGGTGTCGACCACCGCGGTGAGACGCGTCATGCTCTCGCGCAGCGCGCGCTGGGCTTCGTTGACCTGCTGCAGTAGCTGCGCCGCGTCCCGGTTCTTGGTCTCCTCCTCCTGGAGCGCGGCCTGGACCTTCCGGAGCTCGAACGGCGAGGGGATGGCGAGGAGCTTCGGCAGCAGCGGCCAGAGCGCACCGGCGGTGAAGATCGATGCTACCGCCGTTGCCGCCTTGACCATGCCCTCGATGCCGTAGATCGGGACCCAGAGTGTGTAGATCGACAGCACATGGGTCAGCCCGCAGGCCATGATGAAGACGGCGAAGGCCCAGAACACCCATCCGAATTTGAGGTCGCGGCGCTTGGTGACGAGGATCGCGAGCGCAAACGGGATCGAGAAATAGGCGAGCGCAATACAGGCGTCCGAGACGACGTGCAGCCAGATCAGCTCCGGTTCCCACAGCAGGCAGATCCCGTGCGGTGAGAACATCGAGGAATCGAGGAGACGTGCGAAATAGGCCCACATGATTGCTTGTATCCCGAGAGGATTGCGGGCCGAGGCTGGCCCGCAACATGGAGTCGCTGGACGAATCCACCCGTCAACCTCTCATTCAACCGAATCTCTGCCAAGGCCGGGCGATGCCGAGGGAATATCTCCAGGCATAGGGAATATCACTTGGCATGTGCACGCTGGGGGGACGACAGGGATGCCCGTGGCGTTCGGCTGATTCGCCGGCCCCGGCTTGCTGGCCCATCCGGGGCGCGCTAGGACAGGGTATGGCGGCTTCCCCCTCAAACGCGTGTCCCCGGCGATGACGACCCCGGTCGCGCTCACCATTGCCGGCTCGGATTCCAGCGGCGGCGCCGGCATCCAGGCCGATCTCAAGACGTTTGCCGCGCTCGGCGTCTATGGCGCCTCGGCCATCGCGGCGCTGACGGCGCAGAACACGCGCGGCGTCACCGGCATTCATGCGGTGCCCGCCGATTTCGTCACCGCGCAGATCGATGCGGTGTTCTCCGATCTCGATGTCGGCGCGGTGAAGATCGGCATGGTGGCGCAGGCTGCCAGCATCGATGCGATCGCGGCCGCGCTGTCGCGCTGGAAGCCGCAGCACATCGTGCTCGATCCCGTGATGGTGGCGACCTCAGGCGACCGCCTGCTGGCGTCCGAGGCCGTCGATGCCTTGCGCACGAGGCTGATGCCGCTGGCCTCGGTGATCACGCCGAACCTGCCGGAGGCCGCAGCTCTCCTCGGCGAGCCGATCGCTGCGAGCGAGGCCGCGATCGAGGCCCAGGGGCGCCGGCTGCTGGCGCTCGGCTGCCGTGCGGTGCTGATCAAGGGCGGCCACGGCGAGGGCGCCGAGAGCACCGATTATCTCGTCACCTCCGCACACAGCCTCGCGCTCCCCGCGCCCCGTATCGCCACGAAAAACACCCATGGCACCGGCTGTTCGCTGTCCTCGGCGATCGCAGCCGAACTCGCCAAGGGTGCGGAGCTCGAGCCTGCCGTGCGGACCGCGAAGGCCTGGATCAGCGCGGCGATCGCGTCTGCCGACCGCTTCAGCGTCGGCCATGGCCATGGGCCGGTCCATCATTTCCACAAATTCTACTGACGGGCGCGCTCGCGCAGCGCCTCAGCTCCTCCGTTAACCAATCAGGCCATGCCGGTCCGGGGTTTTGCGGAGGCGGCTGCTGTGCCATGTCGCCTGATTGTCGCATGCGACTGATATTCGCGGGGAGGGCGAGGCAAGGCGTGATTCGTATTTGAAGGTGCCTCACAGGTTCAATTGGTCATCCCCCTGTCACGGGACATTGTTACAGGCTGGCGCATGGGAAGTTACGATGTGAGTGACGAGAGCCCGGAGCGGCGCTTTCGCACGTTGTTCATCTCCGACGTTCATCTCGGAGCCCGCGGTTCTCAAGCCGATCTTCTGCTCGACTTCCTGCGCTATCATGACGCCGATACGATCTATCTCGTCGGCGACATCGTCGACGGCTGGGCGCTGAAGTCAAACTGGCACTGGCCGCAATCGCATAACGACCTCGTCCAGAAGCTTTTGCGCAAGGCGCGCAAGGGTGCCAAGGTCATCTACATTCCCGGCAATCACGACGAGTTCCTGCGCAACTATTACGGCACGCATTTCGGCGGCATCGACGTGGTCGAGAACACCGTCCACACCGGCGTGGACGGCAAGCGCTATCTCGTCATCCACGGCGACATCTTCGACCTCGTGGTGCAGAACGCGCGCTGGCTCGCCCATCTCGGCGACAAGGCCTACGACTTCGCGATCCAGATGAATCGCTTCGTCAACTTCTTCCGGCGCATGTTCAAGGTGCCCTATTGGTCGCTCTCGCAATGGGCCAAGCAGAAGGTCAAGAACGCCGTCAACTATATCGGCGCGTTCGAGCAGGCGCTCGCCGCCGAGGCGCGGCGTCACGACGCCGACGGCGTGATCTGCGGCCACATCCACTACGCCGTGATCCGCGACGAGGCCGGCATCCGCTACATGAATTGCGGTGACTGGGTCGAGAGCTGCACGGCCCTCGTCGAGCACGACGACGGCCATTTCGAGATCATCACCTGGGCGGACCAGGCGCAGAAGCCAGCGCAGGTGCCGCAGGTCGCGGCAAGGGCAGCCTGATGCGCATCCTGGTCGCGACCGACGCCTGGCACCCGCAAGTCAACGGTGTGGTTCGGACGCTGACCAAGCTCGCTGACGCCGCCAAGGGGCTTAACGTTCAAGGTTCTGGCGTCGAATTCACGTTCCTGACGCCGCAATCGTTCCGCACCTTTGCGATGCCGAGCTATCGCGACGTGCGCTTGGCCATGCCGCGGCCGGCGCGGATTGCGAAGCTGATCGAGGAGGCACGGCCCGACAGCATCCACATCGCGACCGAAGGTCCGATCGGCCTGATGGTCCGCCGCTACTGCCGCCAGCGCAAGCTGCCGTTCACAACCAGCTTCCACACCCGCTTCCCCGAATATGTCCGCGCCCGTGTCCCCGTACCGGGCTCGCTGATCTGGCGGGCGCTGCGCCGTTTTCATGCGCCGAGCCGCGCCGTGATGGCGGCGACGCCGGCGCTCGCCCGCGAACTCGGCGAGCGCGGTTTCGACAACGTCGTGCTGTGGCCGCGCGGCGTGGACACCGGCCTGTTCCATCCCCGCGCCATCGACCTTTGCCTGCCGTCGCCGGTGTTCCTGTCGGTCGGCCGCGTCGCGGTGGAGAAGAATCTCGAGGCGTTCCTCGACCTCGACCTGCCCGGCACCAAGGTCATCGTCGGCGACGGCCCGGCGCGCGTCGCGCTGGAAGAGGCATATCCCGATGCGATCTTCCTCGGCGAGAAGCACGGCGAGGAACTGGCTGATATCTATGCGGCCGCCGACGTGTTCGTCTTCCCGAGCAAGACCGATACGTTCGGCCTGGTGCTGCTGGAAGCGCTCGCCAGCGGCCTGCCGGTCGCGGCCTTCCCGGTGAAGGGCCCCCGCGACGTGATCGGCGATGCCCCGGTCGGCGCCCTCGATCACGACCTGCGCAACGCCTGCTTCGCCGCGCTCGACATTTCCCGGCAGGACTGCGTCGAATTTGCCGCCAATTACACCTGGGAAGCCTCGGCGCGGGCTTTTGTCGACAGCATCCAGGCTGTGGGGGCCGTGCTGCCCGGCCGGAACGGCGCGGAACAGCCTCGCTTCGTCGCCTGACGGGGTAGATTCTTGTTTTGACGCGTTTTCCTGGCGCGAACCGGTACCCGCTTCGCTCGAAAATGCTCTGCGGATCCTCGCACAGAGGTGTCTTGCCCGAGCCTCACCGGCCGCGATAACATTCGGCCATGACCGAACAGCTCCTCCCGGTCGGCCCTGCCGACATCGATGCCGCAGCGCGCGTGATCGCGCCCTATGCGATCCGCACCCCGCTGTTGTCCTTTCCCGTGCTCAACGAGCGCGTCGGTGCGAAGGTGTTTTTGAAGCCGGAGATGCTCCAGCGCACCGGCTCCTTCAAGTTCCGCGGCGCCTTCAACAAGGTGTTCTCGATCCCGCAGGACAAGCGTGCCGGCGGCGTCGTCGCGTTCTCCTCCGGCAACCACGCCCAGGGCGTGGCCGCGGCGGCGAAGATCCTCGACATGCAGGCGACCATCGTGATGCCGGCGGACGCCCCGCTGTCCAAGCGCGAGCGCACCAAATCCTACGGCGCCGAGGTGGTGCTGTATGACCGCGACAAGGACGACCGCGAGGCGATCTCGCGCGGCATCGCCGAGAAGCGCGGCGCAACGCTGGTCAAGCCGTATGACGATCCCTTCGTGATCGCGGGGCAGGGCACTGCCGGCCGCGAGATCGCGGAGGACATGGCGACGCTCGGCCTTGCCCCCGACATCGTGGTGGCGCCGGCCTCCGGCGGCGGCTTGATCGCGGGCGTCGCGACGGCTGTGAAGGCGCGCTATCCGCAAGCCGAGATCGTGGTGGCCGAGCCCGAGGCGTTCGACGATCACGGCATCTCGCTGACCGCGGGCCACCGCGAGCCGCATCCGCCGGCCGGCCGCACCATCTGCGACGCGCTGATGGCGCTGATGCCCGGCGAGATGACGTTTGCGATCAACAGCAAGCTGCTCGCACGCGGCGTGACCGCCTCGGACAAGGAAGTCGGCGCGGCCGTTGCGTTCGCCTATCGCGAGCTGAAGCTGGTGGTGGAGCCGGGCGGTGCGGTTGGCCTTGCCGCATTGCTGGCCGGACGTCTCGATGTCGCCGGCAAGAACGTCGTCATCGTGCTGTCGGGCGGCAATGTGGATGCCGACCTGTTCGCCGAGCTGGTGGCCTGAGCCACAGCGTCATGGCCGGGCTTGTCCCGGCCATCCACGGCTTGCCTCACAGCACGAAGAACGTGGATGCCCGGGACAAGCCAAGCCCGGGCATGACGAGCTCTTCCAGGTCTGCGAATGAGGCAAGCAACCACGCTGCACCTTAGCTGACCACTTTCTATTCCCCGACATAAAGAAGGGGCAGAGCGTTTCCGCTCCGCCCTTTCTCGTGGTGTGGCTTGCCGCGATCAGTGCATGAAGCCGCGATGGTTGTTGCCGCCGCCCGTGCTCGGGGCCTGGTTCATCGACTGGCGGAAGTTGTTGCCGCCGTTGCTCACCATCCGGTTGGTCGCATTGAGCTGCGGACGGTTGTTGTTCTGGTTCTGGATCTGCACCTTGTTCACCGGATTGTTGTTGAGCTTCACGATGCCGGTGTTGCCGTTGTTGACGCGGATCGGGTCGTTCTGGGTCTGAACCGGCTTCACATCGACGGTCGAGCCGCCCTTGCCGACATTCACCGGCATGCTCACGATCTTGCCGGGGTTGCCGTTGGTCGTGCCATTGGTGGTGCCGTTGGCCGTGCCGGCAGTGATGCCGCCGTTCGGCTTGGTGTTGGTCACGGGCAGGGTCACGATCTTGCCGGTGCCGGTGGTGTTGGTGCCGGTGGTCGGCGCGGGCAGGGTGACGATCTTGCCCGGGGTCTGCGACGGCGTGCCGTTCGGCTGGTTGTTGCCCGCCGGCAGGTTGACGACCTGGCCGCCGTTGCCGAGCTTTCCGATAACGTTGCTGTCGATCGGCTTCTGCACGACCGGCAGGTTGCCGTTGATCTGGCCGCCACCATTACCCTGCTGCATCAGCGGCATATATTTGGGCTGGCCGAGATTGCCCATCTTGAAGATCGGGGCAATGTTCTGCGGCGCCAGGAACTTGGTCGCCTGCATCAGCGGGATCAGCTTCGGCTGGGCCGCGAGCTTCAGCGCGGAGACGCCATAGGGGCTGTTGCCATAGCTGTCGTAGAAGGTCTGATAGCCGAGCGGCGAGTTGGCCAGCACCGCCTTGTGCCAGGCCTGCGTGAGCAGGAGATTGTTGAGCAGCCAGCGGATGTGGTCGCACAGCGGATCGTGCGGGTACATCTGGATGAACTCCTGATAGTACTCCGGCCGGCCCTCGGACACGACATAGTCATAGGCCTGCCGCGTCGAGCGGCTCGGCAGGTTCGCGGCCATCTGCACGACGGGTGCATTCACCGGCGCGCGGTTGGCGGCAACCGCGGTGTCGCCGAAGAAGGTGAAGTCGCTCGTGAGCGAGGAGCTCTCCCACGGGATCTGCGCGCCGCTGGTGGTCTGGTTCACCTGCAGACGCACGCGCTTGAACAGCTGCTCGATCGGCACATTGGGCTCGCGGGCAACGTCCAGGAAGGCTTGCGTGTAGGGGCTGTGGCCGTTGGTGCCGTCCTGCGCTTCGGCGCCCGGCGCGGTGGAATAGCCGACGATCGAGCCGTTCGGCGCATCGACGATGGCCAAGCCACGGCCGGCGTCGTTCACGTTCGGGAACGGGTTGTTGCGGCAGGCATCGAGAATGACGATGCGCATGCGGCTGGGGATCGTCTCCAGCGTCGACATCACGTCGACGAGGCGCACCGAGTTGTTGACGAGCTCGGTCGGGTTGCCGACCTTGGCGTCCACGGGAACGAGATAGTTCTCGCCGGCGAGCTGCACGCCGTGACCGGCGTAGTACACCATCGCCACCGTGTTCGGGCCCCGCGCTGACACTTTGGCGGAGAAGTCCTGGACGACGCGGAGCATGTCGTTCTGGCCCAGATCGGTTGCCGAGACGACCTCGAACCCGGCGGAGTTCAGGAACTGGGCCATCGACTGGGCGTCGTTGTCGGGATTGGCGAGCTGCGGCGCGTTCTGGTAGTTCGAATTGCCGATCACCAGCGCGACGCGCTGCTCCGGCCCCTGCAGCGCGGTGGGGGCGGGTTGGACCGGGGCGACTTGGGCGGAAACGGGGCCGCAGGCGAAGCCGAACAGGCTTCCCAAGAGGCCGGCCGTCATCAGGAAGGGTCTCAGGCGGAACATGGCGTGCTCCTTTCGGCACTGATCTCGATGCGAGATTGGTTGCGAGGAAGACTGGCCGCGTTCGAGGAAGAGGTCCGTGACCGCAATCACCATGATAGGCTGCGTGATCTGAATCACGCTTGGAACCGGCCTTGGTTAGCGGCTGCTTGCCGGCCACGAGACGTTTGGGAGACTTCATGCTGAAATCGATCGATCCGATCCTCACGCCCGACCTGCTCTGGCTGCTGGCCTCGATGGGCCACGGCGACGACCTGGTCTTCGTCGATGCCAATCACCCCGCCACCCGCATCGCGCAGAGCACGACGTCGCAGCGCCTGATCCAGCTGCCGGGCATGACCATGGAGGCCGCGATCCGCGCCATCATGTCGGTCTATCCGCTCGACGATTTCGATCCGGACCCGGTGCGCGTGATGGCGCCGGTGGACGATCCCGACCGTGTGCCCGACGTGCAGCGCGCGGTGCTGGCGGAGATCGCGCGTGCCGCCGGCAGCGCCGTCACGCCCGGCAAGCTCGCGCGTCCGGATTTCTATCGTGCGGCAGCGGCAGGCTTCGGCGTCGTGCAGGTCGGCGACAACAGGGGCTATGGCTGCTTCCTGATCCGCAAGGGCGTGATCTCAAGCTAGCCGCGACCGATGAGATGGATCGCCGAACGCCATGCGTGCTGCGACAACGCCTCGAGGTTTCGAACCGCATCGACGCGAAGGAGCGCAGCGTCGGCGGTCAGCGTTCCATTGGCCACCGCACCGAGCGTCGCGCTGCGGTGGGCGCGCAGCATGTCGCGGAGTTGCGCCGTGCAACGCTCGAGCTCGGCGATGGCCTCGTCGGGCGGATCCGCGCGGGGACCCGCCAGGATGTCCCCGGTATGCGGGGCGTGTGTCGATCCATCGACGCGGGGCGGCGCCGCTACGCCGCGCGCAATCGCGGCGGCGGTCAGCATCACCTCCGCACACAGCTCTCCGGCGCGGATGTCCTCCGGTCCGCCTGCCGCCGCGCTGGAATTGTTGCTCCCATTTGCGAGGTCCGTCAGTCGCGTCGCGTGATCCAGCGCGTGGAGCGTGCTCGTGAGACGCCGTTGCTCGTCGTCGGTCTCGGGTGGTCCGGCCACGTCCGACAGGAATAGTTGCGCCTGGCGCACGGCGCCGGCCGCTTCCTGCACGGACACGGTGTCCCGTCCCAGGCGCATCGGTCCCGCGCGGGCCGCCAGTTGCGCCTCGACCGAACCGCACACCGTCATGAGCACGCGCGCGATCGTGCGCCGGACCGCTTCCACCGCCACGATCGGGGTCTGCAGCGCCGAGGGATCGAGACATCGCGTCAGCGGCGAGCCGCGCTCGGGCAGAATCCGTTCGACCAGCCGCGTGAACGGGTTGATCAGCGGCAGCAGGACCGCGACACCGAGGACGTTGAACGCGGTGTGGTATCCGGCGAGCAGCGTAACGCCGTCGATCGTATCCGAGGCGCGCAGCAGCAAGGGCGTCACGACGGGAAAAGCCACCAGCGCGATGAGCGCGGCGATCAGCTTGAACAGGACGTAGGCGATGGCCAATCGTTTTGCGGTGGCACTCGCGCCGATCGCGGCGAGCGCGGAACTCGTGGCCGTTCCGATGTTCTGGCCGATGATCAGCGCGCAGGCCTGATCCAACCCGATTGCGCCGGCGAAATAGCCGGACAAGGTCACTGCGATGGCGGCCGTCGACGACTGCATCAGTGCGGTCATGACCAATCCGGTCACGACCAGCGCCAGCACGCCGAGCAGGCCCGACCACCACGGCGTCCCAGGACTGCCGAGGACCGCAGGCAGGTCCGCCGGGTGCAAACGCTCCGCCAGCCCGCCCATGCCCTGCTGCAGGGTCGTCAGTCCGAACAGCACGAGTCCAAATCCCGCGAGCGCGGCACCGGTGCCGGCAATTCGTCCGCGGCCGAGCAGCCTGGTCAACGCGCCAACGAAGATCATCGGCAACGCCGCGGCCGTGAGCGAGACGCGGACGCCGATCAGCGCGACCAGCCAGCCGGTTCCCGTGGTGCCGATATTCGCACCGAAGACCAGGCTCAACCCCTGCTGGAACGTCAGCAGGCCGGCGCTGACGAGACCGATCGTCGTCATCGTCGTTGCGCTGGAGGACTGCACCAGCAACGTGACGATGGCTCCCCAGAATGAGCCGAGCAGCGGCGTCGACGCCGCCTTGCCGAGCACCGCGCGCAGAGCGGAACCCGCCAGCGCCTTCAGGCCCTCCGTCATCACGGTCATGCCGAGCAGAAAGAGACCTACTCCGCCGAGCGTCGAGATCGCGGTGGACATGCATGCGCCTCGCGATACTGCACCACGAATAGCGAGGCAGAGAGTACAGCAACAAAGCCCGATGGGTCGGATCAATTGTTACGCGAGGGACAGGCCTTCGAATTCGAAGCGGCAAGAAGCCTCCCACTCGAATTTGAATGGCCTTCCAGGAGGCGAGCGTCTATGGTCGATCCATGTCTCGCCTTGTGTGTCTATTCGTTGCTGTCATCCTCTCGCTGCTGCCGGCTGTCGCATCCGCTGAGCCCGCTCAAAAGCGACCCAAGCCGGTCTGGAAGGGCTACGGCTTCCTGCCGGGCTATCGCCAGCCGCTGAGCAACAGCCTTCCGCTCTACAAGCAGAAGGACGCGATGCGGCGCCTCGCGCGCAACGAGCGCCGCCATTGGTACATCGACCCGGTTCCGCAATATTACCGCTGGGACGGCGAGTGGCACTATTTCGGCCGGCCCGGCTTCGGCGGCGGCCGCTACAACGGCGGCAGCTTTGGCCCGTGCTGGACGCGCACGCCGATCGGCGCGGTGTGGAATTGCGGGTGACGGCTTAAGGAAAGCTGCGGACGACCTCGATCAATCCGACGATCGCGGCATTGAAGGCGTCAAGCTCTTCGGCCGGAATCCAATATTCGAGGTGTGAGCGCCCGCCGGCCTCCTGCACGTCGTACTTCGCGATGAAGTCGCGCCTGACCTCAAACCGTGTCACGAATCCCGAACCGCTCGCCGGCACATTCCAGTCGCGCGCGATCTTGACGGCGTAGTCCTCGGTCAGCACCGGATAGAAGATCGGCTGGTCCGGCAGGCGCGGCGGAAACGCGCGCATGCCGGATTGCGCGATCAGCTCGAGCTCCTTCGGGCCGACGGGGCGCCAAAGCGTGATGGTGTTTTCGCTAGCCGCTTTCGTCATCGATGCATGTGTTGTTCTCAGGCCCGCTCGATCTGCTCTTCCATCCATTTCAGGGCATTCAACACCTTGGTTTCGCCTTCCGGATCCTCGGCGATCGTGCGAAGCGTTATGGATGGATATCTTGTCAGATCGCTGTCCTTGAGGTCCACGCCCTTGATGGCGTTGAACTGCTGCATCAAGGCCTGTCGCGCCGGGATCGGCCCGAACACCGGCTTCTTGTCCAGCGATGCGAACTGCAGCCAGAGGCTGCCGTCAGTCGAGAGGTAGGCCGGATTGATCGAGATGCCGTTCGGCCTGAAGAGCGGATAGACCGAGCCATAGTCCTTGCCGGTTCCGAAAATGACTTTCCTCGCGCCACCCTTTTGCATCCACGCGTAGATGGCGCGTGCAATCGCCAATTCCTGCTCATCGAGAGTTTGCTCGAATTGCGCGAAGAGGGACGTTTCGTTCCATCTCTGCCCGGTCGCGCGCTTGGGGGAAAGCGGTTGATGACCATAGACGGTCGGTACGATCGTCTTGAGATCGCCGCTGACGAATTGCCGGAGCTCGACGGCCAGGACTTCGACGTCCTTCATTTGCTCGTTGAGGAACGCGACCACCCGGCGCAGCTCGATCGGGATCGAGTCCGCGACGAACAACAGGCGGATGTTCTTTTCCTTCAGATTGGTCCTGACCAGCTCCCAGAATTCGGGTGGTGTGGTGCCGGATTCCTCCAGCAGGCCGTCGAGCACCTTTTCGTGCGACTTGCCTTCGTCCCGGCAGGAGTTCTCGAAGCTGATCTGAAGTGCTTCAGCGGTCCAGTGGGTTCTGCAATTGGCGGCGTAGTCGAGCATCTGGCCCACGACCCCGCGCCTGAGGCGGCTGTCTTCCTTGCGCTTGATCTCGACGAGGGTGGGAATGCCATCCTGGTCAAGAAAGACAAGGTCCACGGCCCATGTCGGAGAGCCGATCTCGCCGGTCGATATGGCTTGCTCTCGCTTGACCAATATCCATCGTCTTGGATTTTGTGGATCGATCTGATCTCCGACGAGGAGTTCAGGGAAGCGAGCGAGAAGACGCTGGAAATGATCCTCAAGGTCAAATTTGCCGGGCTGCATCGGCACCAGGGAGTCTTCCCCCCGCAACAAGAAAACTCCGGAATTCTCTGCCACGAATTGCGTCTCCTTTTTTTGGCAGAAAGTCAGAGTCCGTGCGTGCAGGCAAGTTCAACCATAGGACGAGATGGTTGTGGTTGCGTCATTGCGAGCGCAGCGAAGCAATCCAGAATCTTTCCGCGGCGGCAGTCTGGATTGCTTCGCTGCGCTCGCAATGACGATGTGGAGCGAGGGCGCGCGGCAATTCGCTCCGTGCCTCGGACGCAGCGCAGCGTCCCTTTGACGGTGCGCCATGTTGCGATGGAGACTGCGGCGTTTGGGTCCCGGCTCTGTGCAGCAACGCTGGCGCGCTGCAGGGCGTCCGGGACACGAGCGAGAGAGATTTGCGTCCCCTTACGAGAAGAACGCGATCTTCTCGGCCTGGGTCATGCGGCGGATCGGCGCGAGCGGGTCGTTGGCCGGCGCGCGGGGCTTTTGCAGGATGCCGCTGGCGAGGATGGTGGCGCCGAGCGAGGCCTCGGGGAGCGGCGAGGGCATGGGCAGCGCCGCAGCGGGCGCCGCGGCGAACGTTGCCGTGGCCGCCATGGCAGGCGCCGGCTGCTCCATCACTTCGGCGGCGGCTTCCGCGATGGCGTCGGTGAGGCGCGCGAGCGAGTCCATCGCGATCGGTGCGTCGGCGGCCGGCTCTTCCGCGATGGTCGCGGCAATGGGCTGCGGCGCAGCCGGCTCGGCGAGCTCGGCGGCAATCGGGGCTTCGACCGCCACTGCGGCCGCAGGCTCCGGACTTGAGTCCAGACTTGGCTCCGGGCTTGCAACGGCCATCTCGACCGGCTCGATGATTTCGTCGAACTCCGGATCGGGCGCGGCCATCTCCAGCGCGATGGCCTCGAGGATGGCTTCGTCCTCGGCCTCCGCAGCAGCGTCGAGCGAAAACGCGTCGCTGACATCGGCGATGGCGGCGGGCTCGGCGGCCGGCTCCGCAGCAACAGTCTCCTCGACCGCGATGGTCTCGACCGCCGCCGCGTCGAACGCGATCTCGCTGTCCGCCACAGCCTCCGGCGCGACGGTCGCGTCCATGGCCTGCTCGGCCATTGCGAAGGCCTCGGTCGTGCCGGCTTCCTCTGTGGCGGCTTCTGGCTCGGAGGTCGCTGCGACCTCCTGCGGCATCTCCGTAAAAGCCACGGGTGCTTCGCTCGTCATCGCGGCGGGCGCGGCCTCGACAGGCGCAGCTTCCGCGACGGGTGGCGGTGATTCCTGTGCAGGCGCGGGCGAGGAACGCTCAGCCTGCGGCACAGCGCCGCCCTCGGTCTGCTCGATCCGTTCCCTGAGCAAATCGAATGCGGCCTTGAGCTCGACGCGGGGGTCGATGGTCGAAATCTGCCCGCACGCCGACTCGATCGAGGCGAGCTGCGAATCAATGAGGTCGCAGATTCGCCCGTCGGCGCCGATCTCGCGCCAGCGCCAGGAGATCTCCTTGATGATGCGCACGCCGCGCGGGATCGGCGCGAGGCTCGCCTCCATCGCGGCGGGATCGAACGCTGCGATCGCGATCGTCTCGGCCTCGCGGATGGCGCGGCGGATCTCGATCAGTGCCTGGGGCAGGCGGTCCTCGACGACGGGTTGTCGCTGTGCCGCAAGGGTTTCTTCGATTTTGGCGACCGCATCGAGCACCATGCGGGTGTCCGCATTGCGGTTGCGCTTGGCATATTCGCCGAGGAACCAGCGGCCGCGCGCGGTCTCCATGAAGGCTTCGCGGATCGCGTCGTAATCCTGCTCGTTCGGCTCGGCCGCGCGGGCAGACATGGGCGAAAGGGCGAATGCTTCGTTGGCCATGACAATCTCGTCGCGCAAATCAGTGCGCGTTACTGTAACGATCACCACGATATCGACCGAATCGCAATTGGTTTGATGCAGACCGAATCACAAATCCCCACGCCAGCATCGGCGAAGCGGCGATTCGCCGTCAGTCTGGCGCTGTTCTATTCGGCCGTCTTCGCGGTCTCCGGCACGCATCTGCCGTTCTTTCCGGTCTGGCTGAAGGCGATCGGCATCGACGCGGCCTGGATCGGCCTCATCAACGCGCTGCCGGCGATCACGCGCTTCACGACGCTGCCGCAAGTGACCGCCTTTGCCGAAAAGCGGCACGCCATTCGCGCCGCCATGATGGTGTCGGTGCTGGCGACCGCGATCGGCTTCACGGCCGTGGGCCTGCAGCAGCAGCCGCTGGCGCTGTTCCTGATCTACGCGCTGACCTGCATGATGTGGACGCCGACGATGCCGCTGACCGATGCTTATGCGCTGCGCGGCGTCGCGCGCTACGGGCTCGATTACGGCCCCTTGAGGCTGTGGGGCTCGGCGGCGTTCGCGGCGGGCTCGCTCGCCTGCGGCTATCTCGTCGACGTCATCGCGGCGCGCGAGCTGATCTGGGTCATCGTCGCCTGGGCGGTCGTTGCCATCCTCGCTAGCCTGCTGCTGCAGCCGCTCGACGACATCAGGCGCAAGAGCGCAGGGGCGCGTGCCGACACCGCGCTGCTGCGCGACGCCGGCTTCTGGGCGGTCATCGCCTCGGCTGCGCTGATCCAGGGCAGCCACGTCGCCTACTACACCTTCTCGGCGATCAACTGGCAGCTCCATGGCATCAGCGGGCTGACCATTGCGGGGCTGTGGACGCTCGGCGTGATCGCCGAGATCGTCGTGTTCGCGCTGTCGCCGCGCTTCTCGCTGCATCCGTCCACGATGATTGCGATCGGCGGCCTGAGCGCCGTCGTGCGCTGGGTCGTCACCGCCAGCGAGCCGCCGCTCGCGCTGCTCGCGATCGTGCAGCTCGGCCACGGCCTCAGCTTCGGCATGACCATCGTCGGCACGATGAACCTGCTGGTGCAGCGCGTGCCCTCGCATCAGATCGCGCGCGGGCAGGGCTATTATGCCGCCTGCAACGGCCTCTTGGGCGCTGCGACCTCGATCGCGTCAGGCGCGATCTATGCCCGCATCGGCGACAGCCTCTACTACGTGATGGCCGCGATGGCGGCTGCCGGTGCGCTCGTGATCTGGTCGGCGCGGCATCGGCTGAAGGCTCAGCCCCAGAGCGAGGCGTCCGGCGGATAGACCAGGCTGTCGTCATAGCGCAGGGCGTGATCGCGGTCGCGCGCCAGCAGCAGCGGGCCGTCGAGATCGACGAAGCGCGCCTGCGGCGTCACCAGCATGGCGGGCGCCATCGACAGCGAGGTCGCCACCATGCAGCCGATCATGATCTCGAAGCCGAGCGCCTGCGCGGCGTCCGCCATCGCCAATGCCTCGGTGAGCCCGCCGGTCTTGTCGAGCTTGATGTTCACCGCGTCGTAGCGCTCGCGGAGCGGGGCCAGCGAGTTGCGGTCATGCACGCTCTCGTCGGCGCAGACCACCAGCGGTCGCCTGATCCGCGCCAGGGCGTCGTCCTTGCCCGCCGGCAGCGGCTGCTCGACCAGGGTGACGCCGACGGCGTCGCAGGCGGCGAGGTTCGCTTCCAGATTGGCCTCGGTCCAGGATTCGTTGGCGTCCACGATCAGCTCGGATTCGGGGGCTGCCTTGCGCACCGCCGCGATCCGCTCCGGATCGCCATCGCCGCCGAGCTTGATCTTGAGCAGCGGCCTGTGCGCGGCTTTGGCCGTTGCGGCGGCCATGGCCTCGGGGGTCCCTAACGAGATCGTGTAGGCGGTGGTGCGCTCGCCGGGCAGGGGACGGCCGAGCAGGTTCCAGGCCCGGAGGCCGGCCGCCTTGGCTTCGAGGTCGATCAGGGCGCAATCCAGCGCGTTGCGGGCCGCGCCGGGGGGCATGGCGGCCTGCAGGGCCTGCCGGGTCATGCCGCCGGCCACGGCTCCCTGCATGGCCTCGATGGCTGCTAGGGTCGCCTCGGGGGTCTCGCCATAGCGGGGATAGGGCACGCATTCGCCGCGGCCGGTGAGGCCGTCCAGGCTCACTTCGGCTACGACGGTCACGGCCTCGGTCTTGGCGCCCCGGCTGATCGTGAAACTGCCGGCAATGGGAAAGCGCTCGATTCGCGCCAGAAGGGCCGGAACTTTGCTGGAAGTCATTTTGAACTCTGGCGAAATCTGAACCTGCTAGTTACCTCTAGCAACTAACGTTAACCAGTTGGGGATACCTTCTCTGGGTAAGGGCGCGTGCGCAACTATCTGATTTTCTCCGCCCCGGTACGGGAGCGGACAACTTGAGCAGCGATCCGAAGCTGGAGCGGATTGCGAAGGGCAACGCGCTGGCACTCTGCGCCACCGGAACCTGGACCGCGAGCTTTGCGCCGGTCCTGGAGCGAATGGTGGCGGACGCCGAGAAGCTCGCCGGCAGCCCCCAAAGCATCTTCATCGACGTCTCCGAGGTCGCCAAGCTCGACACCTTCGGCGCCTGGCTGATCGAACGGCTGCGCCGCAGCCTGACGCATGGGGCGGTCGAGGCACAGATCGCGGGGCTCTCGGCCAATTATTCGAGCCTCGTCGACGAGGTGCGGCGGGTCAGGGCGACCCCCGTGGTCGAGACCTCGACGGTCACCATCACCGGCATGCTGGAGCAGATCGGCCGGGCCGTGGCCGGCGTCGGCGGCACCGTGGCCGGCCTGATCGACATGCTCGGTGCGGTGCTCGCGGCGGGCTTCCGCGTGCTGATCCATCCCCGTTCGTTCCGCCTGACCTCGACCGTGCACCACATGGAGCAGGTCTGCTGGCGCGCGGTGCCGATCATCGTGCTGATCACCTTCCTGATCGGCTGCATCATCGCCCAGCAAGGCATCTTCCATTTCCGCCGCTTCGGCGCCGACATCTTCGTGGTCGACATGCTCGGCGTGCTGGTCCTGCGCGAGATCGGCGTGCTGCTGGTTGCGATCATGGTCGCGGGCCGCTCGGGCAGCGCCTACACCGCCGAGCTCGGCTCGATGAAGATGCGCGAGGAGATCGACGCGCTGCGCACGATGGGGTTCGACCCGATCGAGGTGCTGGTGCTGCCGCGCATGCTGGCGCTGGTGCTGGCGCTGCCGATCCTCGCCTTCCTCGGCGCCATGGCCGCGCTCTATGGCGGCGGTCTCGTCGCCTGGCTCTATGGCGGCGTCGATCCCGAGGCCTTCCTGCTGCGCCTGCGCGATGCCATCTCGATCGACCATTTCATCGTCGGCATCGTGAAAGCACCTGTCATGGCTGCGGTGATCGGCATCGTCGCCTGCGTCGAAGGCCTCGCCGTGCAGGGCAGCGCGGAATCGCTAGGACAGCACACCACCGCGTCGGTGGTGAAGGGCATCTTCTTCGTCATCGTCATGGACGGCGTGTTCGCCATCTTCTTCGCCTCGATCGGGATGTGACGATGGCTGGTGAAATTCAAAACCCCATCATCCGCGTCCGCGACATCACCGTGCAGTTCGGCGCGACGCGCGTGCTCGACGGTCTCAATCTCGACGTCAAGCGCGGTGAGATCCTGGGATTTGTCGGCCCGTCGGGCGCGGGCAAGTCCGTGTTGACGCGCACCATCATCGGTCTGGTACCGAAGGTCGCGGGCTCCATCGAAGTGTTCGGCGTCGACCTCGATTCCTCGAACACCTCGCAGCGCCGCAATGTCGAACGGCGCTGGGGAGTGCTGTTCCAGCAGGGCGCGCTGTTCTCCTCGCTGACCGTGCGGCAGAACATCCAGTTTCCGATGCGCGAATATCTTCGCGTCTCGCAGCGGCTGATGGACGAGATCACCATGGCCAAGCTGACCATGGTCGGGCTCAAGCCCGAAGTTGCCGACCGTTTCCCCTCGGAGCTGTCGGGCGGCATGATCAAGCGCGTCGCGCTGGCGCGCGCGCTGTCGCTCGATCCCGACCTCGTATTCCTGGACGAGCCGACCTCGGGCCTCGATCCGATCGGCGCCGGCGATTTCGACGAGCTGGTGCGGACCCTCCAGCGCACTTTGGGGCTGACGGTTTTCATGGTAACCCACGACCTCGACAGCCTTTACACCGCTTGCGACCGCATCGCCGTTTTAGGGAACGGTAAGATCATTGCGGCAGGGTCGATCGCCGACATGCAGGCCTCGCAGCATCCCTGGCTGAGGCAGTATTTCCATGGCAAGCGCGCCCGCGCGGTCATGGGTTAGTAGCTGGGTTGAGTAGCCGGAGCACCTGATGGAAACGCGGGCGAATTACGTATTGATCGGATCCTTCACGCTGGCGGTGATCGCCGCGGCGATCGGCTTCGTGCTCTGGTTCCAGTCGCTGCACACGACCAAGCAGCGCAGCCCGCTGCGCGTCGTGTTCGAGGGGCCGGCGGCGGGCCTGCGCAACGGCGGCAGCGTCAACTTCAACGGTATCCGGGTGGGTGAGGTGGTCTCGGTGAAGCTGGACAACCCGCGGCGGGTTGTCGCACTCGCCATGATCGAGAACAACGCCCCGATCCGCAAGGACACCCTGGTCGGCCTCGAATTCCAGGGCCTGACCGGCGTCGCCGCGATCTCGCTTAAGGGCGGCGAGGAGGCGGCCGCCCCGCCACCGCTCGACCAGGACGGCATCCCGACGCTGACGGCCGATCCCAACAAGCTGCAGGACGTCACCGAGGCGATCCGCGGCACGCTGCAGAACATCAACAAGATCGTCGCCGACAATCAGGAGTCGGTGAAGAACTCGCTGAAGAATCTCGAGACCTTCACCAACTCGCTGGCGCGCAACTCCGAGAAGATCGACGGCGTGATGGCCAAGGTCGACGGCGTCATGCTCAAGGCTGACAGCCTCATGCTCGGCCTCAACACGCTGGCCGGCGGCAAGGACGGCGGCGAGCTGTTCCAGGCGGTGAAGTCGATCCGCGAGCTCGCCGACGATTTCGACAAGCGCTCCGGTGCGTTGATGGCCGACGGCCGTCGCACGCTCGGCGACATCAGCCGCGCCGTGAACAATTTCGACCGCAACCCGACCCGCGTGCTGTTCGGCGCCAGCAACTCATCGCAAGCCGCCCCGCCGCCCGAGCCGCCGAAGCCGGCGGCGACGCCGCCCAGGCGGCAGCAGTAACGCACTCTCCTCCGTCATTGCGAGCGTAGCGAAGCAATCCAGATTGTCTCTATCGAGGCAGTCGGGATTGCTTCGTTGCCTGCGTAAGACTGCTACGCAATCTTGTCGCGGATTGCTCGCAACGACGGAGTGCGCGGCGGGCCATGGCGATACGAAAGTATGGGGGGTGGCCGAGCCAAGGTAGGGGGAGGGGCTGGCCGTCTTTGTCCGCTATATCGCGCTCAAGTCGCGCCCACGCAAAGGCGTCGACTTCACTCACATGGGGAGGAGAGCGTGATACGTCTGTTACTGTTGTTGCCGTTCATCGGCCTGATGATCGTGCCGTTCTACAATATCCGGGAGCCCTATCTGTTCGGCTTCCCGTTCTTCTATTGGTACCAGCTCGCCTGGGTGCCCCTGACCTCGCTCCTCACCTACATCGTCTACAGGAGCGTGCGCCGTGCTGACTAATGTAGATAGCGCGGCATTCGCCGTATTCCTCGCTCTTTTCGTCCTCGTCACGGGCATGGGCTTCGTCGCCTCGCGCTGGCGCAAGCCGGAGACGCTCGCCCATCTCGACGAGTGGGGCCTCGGGGGCCGCAAGTTCGGGACCTGGATCACCTGGTTCCTGGTCGGCGGCGATTTCTACACCGCCTACACCGTGATCGCCGTTCCGGCCCTGGTCTATGCAGTCGGCGCCTACGGCTTCTTTGCGTTGCCCTACACCATCATCGTTTATCCCTTCGTGTTCGCGGTGATGCCGGTGCTGTGGAAGGTTGCCAAGGAGCGCGGCTACGTCACCGCGGGCGACGTCGTACGCGGCGCCTACGGATCGCGCGGGCTCGAGCTTGCGGTCGCCGCGACCGGTGTGCTGGCGACGATGCCTTACATCGCGCTCCAGCTGATCGGCATGGAGGTCGCGATCAAGGCGCTCGGCCTTCACGGCGAGGTGCCGCTCGTGCTCGCCTTCCTGGTGCTGGCGCTCTACACCTATTCGTCGGGCCTGCGCGCGCCGGCGCTGATCGCCTTCGTCAAGGACATCATGATCTACATCGTGGTGATCGCAGCGATCGCGATCGTGCCGTCCAAGCTCGGTGGCTACGGTGAGATCTTCACCGCGGCGGACGCGGCCTTCGCCAAGAAAGGCACAGGCGGCATCCTGCTGTCGCCGGCGCAGATCGTGCCCTATGCCTCGTTGGCGCTGGGCTCGGCGCTCGCCGCGTTCATGTACCCGCACACGCTGACCGGCATCTTCGCCTCCTCGGGCGGCAATACCATCCGCAAGAACGCGATGTTGCTGCCGGCCTACACGCTGCTGCTCGGCCTGCTCGCGCTGCTGGGCTACATGGGCCATGCGGCGGGGCTGAAGCTCGCGAGCAACAACGACGTCGTGCCGGAGCTGTTCAAGACGCTGTTTCCGAGCTGGTTCGCGGGCTTTGCCTTCGCCGCGATCGCGATCGGCGCGCTCGTGCCGGCCGCCGTCATGAGCATCGGCGCGGCCAACCTGTTCACCCGCAATTTCTGGAAGGTGTGGGTCGATCCGAAGGTGACGCCGGCAGGTGAGGCGAAGGTCGCCAAGATCACCTCCATGCTGGTGAAGGTCGGTGCGCTGCTCGCCATCCTCCTGATGCCGACGCAGTTCGCGCTCGACCTGCAGCTGCTCGGGGGCCTCTGGATCCTGCAGACGCTGCCGGCGCTGGTGTTCGGTCTCTATCTGAACTGGTTCTCGAGCTCGGCGCTTCTGGCCGGCTGGGCCGTCGGCCTCGCGGGTGGATCGTGGCTCGCCTGGTCGGACGGATTGAAGCCGCTGCACAGCATGGACCTCGGCGCGGGTCCGGTCGCGGTCTACACCGGTCTGTTGGCGCTCGCGCTCAACATCGTGGTGGCCGTCGTGGTCAACCTCGTGCTCAAGCGCGCACCGCAGCAACGGCTGTCCCGCGAGGCGGCTGAGTGACTGTGATCGGCGGCCGGGAAATCGCTTCGGCCGCCGCTCGTCTCCGCATTGAAATGGCCTTTCATGCAGTTGAAAACGCTATAGTATCCGCCCGCGATCCGGCCCCGCTCGTCGCCGGCGGATCGGATGGTCTCGGGTGAGGATATCTTGCAGGCGTGGTTCGTTCTTGCGGTCGCTGCCGGCTATGTGACCACGCTGTTCCTGGTGGCCTGGTGGGGCGACCGGCGGAGCGCCGGAGGCGCGCTGGTGTCGCCGAGCTCCGCGACGGCCGCGATCAGCTATTGCCTGACGCTTGCGGTCTACAACACGTCGTGGAGCTTTTACGGATCCGTCGGACGCGCGGCCACCAGCGGGCTGGACTTTGCCACGATCTATATCGGTCCGACGCTGGTGCTGCTGTTCGGCCAGAAGCTCCTGTCCAAGGTGATCGCGATCGCCAAGGCGCAGAACGTTACCTCGATCGCGGACTTCATCGCCGCGCGCTACGGCAAGAGCCAGGTGCTCGCGGCCTTCGTGACGCTCGCGTCGCTGCTGGGCGTGCTTCCCTATATCGCGCTTCAGCTCAAGGCGGTCGGCAAGAGTTTCGACTATCTGATCCTGCAGCCCGAGCGCGCCGGCGGTGAGACATTGAGGTTCTGGCAGGACTCGGCGTTCGGCGTGGCAGCGTCGATGGCGCTGTTCGCGATCGTGTTCGGCGTCCGGCATGTCCATGCCAGCGAGCATCATCGCGGGCTCATGCTCGCGATCGCGTTCGAGAGCGTCGTCAAGCTGCTGGCGTTTCTCATCGTCGCACTTTTCGTGCTGTTCGGGCTATCAGGCGGGCCGGCTGCGCTGTTGTCGCAGCTGCAATCCGAGCCGCAACTGGCGGGCATTCTGACCTTCGATCCGGCGCAGCCGGTGTGGCCTGCGACGATCATCATCTCAGCCATCGCTTTCCTGTGCCTGCCGCAGGCGTTCCACGTCGCCGTCGTCGAGAATGAGAGCCCGAACCACACGCGCACCGCCGCGTGGCTCTATCCGGCCTATCTTGCGCTGTTCAGCCTGCTGATCCTGCCGATCGCTGCAGCCGGGCTGACCCGGTTCGGCGCGATGATGGACCCCGACACCTACGTCATCTCCCTGCCGATCGCGGCGGATGCGGGCACTGTCAGCCTGATCGCCTTCCTCGGCGGTCTGTCGGCCGCAACCGGCATGGTCATCATGACGTCCGTCGCACTCAGCACCATGCTCTGCAACGACGTCATCATGCCGCTGCTGTTGCGCTCGCGCGTGTTCGGGCCGCGCGCGCAGAGCCGCCCGATGACGTCGGTGCTCGTGGCGGTGCGGCGGCTCTCGATCCTCGGCATCCTGCTGCTCGCCTATCTGATGCACCGCCTTGTCAACCAGTCCTATCCGCTCACCGTGATCGGCCTCCTGTCGTTCGTCGCGGTAGCCCAGTTCGGTCCGGCGTTCGTCGGAGGGCTGTTCTGGCCGCGCGCCAACAAGGCCGGCGCCTCGATCGGGATCGCGGCCGGCTTCTTCATCTGGGCCTATACGCTGCTGCTTCCCTCGGCCGCGCCGCTCTGGCCGGGGATTGCGGAGATCGTTCGCCAGGGCCCCTGGCAGCTCGCCTGGCTCAAGCCCAACGCGCTGTTCGGTCTCGAAGGGGTCGATCCGATCTCGCACGCCACGCTCTGGAGCCTCGGGGCCAACCTCGTCTGCTTCGTGATGTTCTCGATGCTCGGACGGCAATCGACCGTCGAGCGCAACCAGGCCGCCGCGTTCGCCGATGGCGTCGTCCGCGAGTCGATCCCGAAACTGTCCTCGCGCGTGGTGGTCGGGCTGAACGATCTCCGTGCGCTGGCGCTGCGCTTCGTCGGCGCCGAGCGCGGCGCCGCGGCCTTCGACAATTATCTGGCGGCCCGTGTCGCAGGTGCCGGGCCGCGCCTCGATCCGTCGGGGCTCGTCGATCTCGACGCGATCCGGTTCACCGAGAACCTGCTCGCCGGCGCGATCGGCGCGGCTTCGGCGCGGGTGGTGATCGCGGCCTCGCTGGAAGGGCATTCGCTGTCGCGGCGGGCGGCGATGGCGATGCTCGACGAGGCCTCCGAAGCGTTGCGCTTCAACCGCAGCCTGTTGCAGAGCACTCTCGAGAGCGTGCCGCAGGGCATCTGCGCGTTCGATGCCGAGTTCAATATCACGGCATGGAACGGCCGCTTCATCGCGCTGCTGGATCTGCCGCCGGATTTCGTGCGCGTGGGGCTTCCGCTCGCGGACCTCATCGTCTTCAACGTCGAGCGCGGCGAATATGCCGCCTCCGAATTCGCCGCGCTGCTGGTCAACCGTGACGTCGCCAGGCAAAGCTGGCCGTATCTTTATGAGCGCAAGCGGCCCGACGGCACGGTGCTCGAGATCGTCTATGACCGCACCGCCGAGGGCGGTTACGTCTCGACCTATACCGACGTGACCGAGCGCCACCGTGCCGCCGAAGCCTTGCGGCGCGCCAATGAGGGACTCGAGCTGCGCGTCCGCGAGCGGACAGAGGCGCTCGAACAGGCGAAGGCCGAAGCCGAGCAGGCCAATCTCGGCAAGACCCGCTTCCTGGCGGCGGCAAGCCACGACCTGCTGCAGCCGCTGAATGCGGCCCGTCTGTTCCTGTCGGCACTCGACGAGAGTCTGCACGCCGCCTCGCGCGCCGGCGATGCCGGCAAGGAGCGCACCCTCGCGACCAGCGCGATCACGGCGCTGCGCTCGACCGAGCACGTGCTCGACAGGCTGCTCGACATATCCTCCTACGATGCCGGCGCCGTTCGCGCCGAGATATCCGACTTCCCGATCGCGGATATGCTGGCGCAACTGAACGTCGAGTTCTCGGCGATGGCGCGCGAACGCGGGCTCGTTCTGCGCGTCGTCGATTGCCGCCTCGCGGTGCGCAGCGATCCGCATCTCCTGCGCCGGATCCTGCAGAACCTGCTGTCGAACGCACTTCGCTACACGCCCGGGGGGCGCATCCTGCTGGGCTGCCGGCGGCGCGGCGGCGGCCTGCGCATCGAGGTCTGGGACACCGGCGTCGGAATCGCTGCCGAGGACCAGAAGCGCATCTTCGAGGAGTTCCAGCGCCTCGCGCCCGGGGCGGCAAAGGGATTGGGCCTCGGGCTCGCCATCGTCGAGCGTGTGTCGCGGTTGCTCGACCACGCCGTCGACGTCCGCTCGCGTCCGGGACATGGCTCGTGCTTTGCCGTCACGGTGCCGCTTGCTCCCGGGCCGGGCCGTCCGCTTCAACGCAATCCCGTGATGACCGCGCCAGCGGCGCCGGAGCGGCCGCTGACGATCCTGTGCCTGGACAATGATGCGGCGATCCTCGAGGGCCTGACGGCGCTGCTCGGCGGCTGGGGACATCGCGTGCTGGTCGCAGCCGATGCAGCGGAGGCGATGGAAGCGGCCACCGCCGCCCCACCCGATATCGTGCTGCTCGACTACCATCTCGATGGCGACCGCAACGGCTTGGACTTTCTCGACGATCTAAGGCAGAAGTCGGGGCGCGACGTCCGCGCGCTGGTCGTCACCGGCGATCGCAGTGAAGCGATGCGCAAGGAGGCGCGGGGGCGCGGCTGCGAGGTCCTGTCGAAGCCGGTCAAGCCGGCGGCGCTGCGGCGTTTCCTCGGCGGCGAAGCCCTGAGCCGGCAGTTCGGGACCAAACAGAGGACTCCCTGACAATGCGCATCCTGATCGGCGACGACCATCCGCTGGTGCAGGCCGCGTTGCGCAGCGCGCTGTCGAGCGTGTTGCCCGATCTCGACATCGTCGCCTGCCAGTCGCTGGACGAGGCGATCGGCGTCCTGACGGTCCAGTCGGACGACATCGACCTGATCCTCTGGGACCTGACCATGCCGGGCATCCAGGGGTTTGCCGCGCTGTTCATCCTCTCGGCCCAGTTCCCGACGGTGCCGGTGGCGATCATCTCGGCGCGGCAGGACGCCGCCACGATCCGCCGCGCCATCGCCTACGGCGCATCCGGCTACATTCCGAAATCGCTCGGCCTGCCGGAGATGGCGGAGGCGATCACGAAGATCCTCGCAGGCGAGATCTGGATGCCTCCCAATGTCGGCGGCCGCGGCTCGATCCAGAGCTCCGATGTCGAGCTCGCCGCGCGAATGGCCACGCTGTCGGCGCAGCAGCTGCGCATTCTCGCGATGATCGTGGAGGGCAAGCTCAACAAGCAGATCGCTGGCGAGCTCGACATCGCCGAGCAGACCGTGAAAGGCCACGTCTCGACGATCCTGCGCAAGCTCGGCGTCGGTTCGCGCACCCAGGCCGCGGTGCTGGCCGAGCGGCTGTCGTTCGCCCAACCCGGCGGCAATTGAGCCAGGGACATCCAAACAAAAACGGAGGCCGTGAGGCCTCCGTTTTCTATTCGTGTCGTTGTCGCGCTTACCCCAGCCGGCCCGCCGCGTGGGCGAGCAGCGTGTAGACCAGACCCGTCTCCGAGGTCAGGTGGCCGCGCAGCTCCTGCGGGCCGCGGCCGTCGCGGGCGACTTCGTCGAGCAGGCGCTCGAACTCGGCGACGTAGCGGTCGACCGTGCCCTTGAAGTTGCGGTCGGCGCGGTACTTGCGGGCGACCTCGTCAAAGGCCTTCTGGCCGGCGGGCGTGTACAGGCGCTTGGTGAAGGCCTTGTTCTCGCCGCGCTGGTAGCGGTCCCACATCTCGGCGGCGAGGTTGCGGTCCATCAGCCGGCCGATGTCGAGCGACAGCGATTCCAGCGGATTGCCGCTACCCTGCGGGGCCTGCGGTTGCGGGGCGGGCGCCGGGCGTGCACGCGGAGCCTCGGGACGGCCGGCCGGAGCGGCCTGGTTGGCGTCCGTGCGGTTCAGCAGGTCCGACAGCCAGCCGTCGCGGCCCTGGTCGTTGCCGGGGGCGACCGGCGGCGCTTCGGTGCGGCGCGAGGTGGCGGGCATGCCGAGGTCCGGCGGCGGCAGCGTCGAGGCGCTGCCGGTGTCGCGCATGCGGGTCTCCGTGCCACGACCGCCGGCAGACGCCATCATCGGCTCTTCCTGGCGCTGGACGGCGACGGACGCGCGGCCCGTCGTGCTGACGTCGAGGCCGCGGCCATGCTGGGCCACGATACGGTTGAGCTCGGCGAGGGCCTCGATCTGGTCGACGATCACCTTGCGCATCTGCGCAGTGCTCTCGGCGGCCTCCTGCGGCATCTCGAGCACGCCGCGGCGCAGCTCGTTGCGGGTGGCTTCGAGCTCGTTGTGCATCTCGAAGGCCATCTGCTTCATGCTGGACACGAGGTTGGTGAACTTCTCGGTCGACTGCTTGAACATCGCATCCGCCTCGTCCGTAGTCTGGCGGTAGATGTCGTGCATCGCCTCGATGGTCTGGCGGTGCTCTTCCTCGGACGCCGACCGCACCGCCTCGAACTGGCGGGTGATCGCGGCAGATCCCGCACCGGCGGTCTCGGCGACGACGCGGGCGATGTCGCGGGCACGCTCTTCGGCCGCGGCCAGCGATTCATCGAGCAGGCCGGTGAAGCGCGACAGTCGCTGGTCGAGATCGGCCGTGCGCAGGTCGATCGTGGTGACGAGCGATTCCAGCGCCTGCTTGCGCTCGGCGAGCGAGGCGGTGGTGTTCTTGTTGCTCTGCTCGACGACCTGGGCGGCGTCGACCAGGGCCTTGCCGTGTGCGTCGAACTGGGTCGACAGCTCGCCGAGGTCCTGGAGCGCCTTCGTGGTCTTGCTGTTGAAGACGTTGAGCTGGTCTTCCAGGTTCTGCGTCGCCGCACCGTTGCGCGAGGTGACGTCGTTCATCGCCGAGACGAAGTCGGCGACACGCGTCACCAGCGCCCGCTCGAGCGAGTTGAGGTTGTCGTGCGCACCGGTCAGCACCTCCTGGAGGAGGATGTTGCCTTCGCGCAGGCGCTCGAACAGGGCGACCGTGTCGGTGCGCAGGATCTTGCTGGTCTCCTGCATCTCGGTGACGGCCGCGATCGAGACCTGGCGCGACTGGTCGATCGCGGAACGCGAGGCCTGCTCGAGGTCCTTGAGCGACTTGCCCACCGCGCTGGTGGCGATCTCGCTTGCCGCGTTGATGGTGCGGGCGACTTCGGAGCCGTTGCCCATCATGGTCTGCGAGAACGCATGGCCGCGCGTCTCGATCGACTTGAGCGCATCGGAGGTGACGCGGTCGATGTCGAGCGTGAGCTGGCTGGTCTTCGAGCCGATCGCGTCGACCAGGGCGCCGCGCTTGGAGTCGATCATGTTCGACAGGCGGTCGGCCTGCTGCTGCACATAGGTGACGATCTCGTCGGTCTTGCCAGTCATGGCCTGGCCGAAGCTGGAGCTGGCGGCGAGCACGGAGCGCTCGACGTCGGCCGAGCTCGACTTGACGCGCGAGCTCGCCTCGTTGGAGGCGGAGATCAGCGCGTTCTGGGCATTCAGCGCGCTGGTCTGGATGTCGTTGGTCGCGTTCGTGGTCGCCGAGCTCAGCGCACGCTCGATCTCGGTCGAGATCGTGCGGATCTGGCTCGCGGCGTCCGCCGAGGTCGAGGTCAGCGAGGTCTGGGCCTCACGCGCGCTGTTCAGGATGGTCGAGGCGGTGTCGGCGCCGACCGCGGTCAGCGTGCGCTCGATATCCGTGGTGAGCGATTTGATCTGGCTCGCAGCTTCCGTGGAGGAGGAGATCAGGGTGCCCTGCGCCTCGCGCACGCCGCTGGTGAGCGCCTCGATGGTGGCGCCGCCGGCGGTCGCCAGCGCGCGCTGCATCTCGGCCGCGAGCGAACGGACCTGGCCGGTCTGCTCGGCGGAGACAGCAAGAAGCGTGCTCTGGGCGTCGCGGGCGCTGGTGGTGATCGTCTCGGCGGTGGTCTGACCGACCTGCGAGAGCGAACGATGCACTTCGGCCGCGAGCGACTTGACCTGGCTTGCCGCATCCGTGGATGCCGTGACCAGCGTGCTCTGGGCTTCGCGGGCGCCGGCCATGATGCTCTCGGCCGTCGCGGTGCCTGCCATCGAGAGCGAGCGCTGCACGTCCGAGGACAGCGCCTTGATCTGGTTGGCGGTCTCGCTCGAGACCGCGACCAGCGCGCTCTGCGCGTCGCGGGCGCCGGCGGTGATCGATTCCGCCGTGGTGGTGCCTGCCATCGAGAGCGAGCGCTGCACGTCGGCGGTGAGCGTCTTGACGTGGTTGGCCGCGTCCGAGGACGCCGTGACGAGCGTGGTCTGCACCTCGCGGGCGCCGGCCAGGATCGAGGCTGCGGTCGCCGAGCCCGCCGCGGACAGCGTGCGTTCGACGTCGGCCGCGAGGCCCTTGATCTGGGTGGACGCATCGCCCGAGGCGGCGACCAGGCTCGACTGCGCCTCGCGGGCGCTGGTCAGGATCGAGTTCGCAGCGCCGGTGCCGACCGCGGTCAGCGCGCGCTCGACCTCGGACGAGGTCATCTTGAGCTGGGCGTTGACGTCGGAGGAGACCGTCATCAGCGACTGCTGGGCGGTGCGCGCACCGGTCTGGATCGTCTCGCTGGTGTTGACGACGAGGTTGGTGAGCGAGCGCTCGGCGTCCTCGACATGCGAGCGGATCGCGGTCGAGATCATCTCGGCGCGGGACATCATGTCCTCGCTGGCCTGGCGGCCGCTGCTCTCGATGCGGCCGGCCACGGCCTCGACGCGCGAGCCGAGCAGGTCTTCGAACTGCGCCACGCGGACGTCGATGTCGTTGGCGACCGAGCCGACCTTGGTCTCGATGGCCTGCTGGATGTCCTGGAAGCGCGCCGTGACCGTGTCGGTCAGGTGCGTGCTGCGGCCGTCGATCAGCTCGGTGACGCCGGTGATGCGGCGGTCGACCGCCTCGATCGCCTGCGCGGTGCCGTCGGTGATCGTCGAGGTCAGCAGCGTGAGGCGCGTGTCGATCGACTGCACGGCCTGCGAGGCGCCGTTGGTCACGGCGGTCGTCAGGTAGGTGAGGCGGGAGTCGATGGATTCGAGCGCCTGCGTCGCGCCGCCGTTGAGCGTCGTCGTGAGGTGGGTCAGGCGAGTGTCGATCGACTGGATGGTCTGCGACGCACCATCGGTCAGCGAGGTCGAGAGGTGGTTGAGGCGCGCATCGATGGTCTCGATGGCCTGCGAAGCGCCGTCGGTGAGGGACGACGTGAGGTGGGTGAGGCGGGAGTCGATCGACTGGATCGCCTGCGCGGCACCGTCGGTGAGCGAGGTCGCGAGCGTGTTGAGACGCCCGTCGATGGTCTCGGTGACGGACCTCGCGCGGGTGTCGAACGACTGCTCCAGCGCGCCGACGCGGCCGCCGAGCTGCTCGTCGAAGGTCTTGATGTGGCCTTCGATCGTGTTGTCGAGGCCGGCGATCTTGCCGTTCAGCGAGGCGTCGAGGTTGGTGACGCGTTCGCCGATCGTGGTCTCGAACTCGACCAGGCGCTGGTCGAGCACGGCCGTGATCTGGCCGCCGTTCGAGGTGAGGCGGGTGTCGAAATTGTCGACATAGGTCTTCAGCGACTCGTGGATGTCCTGCGTGCGCTGGCCCATGCGATCGACGATCTCGCCGCCGAACGTCTTCACGGTGCGGTCGAACTCGGAGATGTGGCGGGTGATCAGCGCGCCCAGCGTGCCGGAATCGCGCGCGAACTTCTCGACCAGCTCGGTGCCCTGGTTCTTCACCAGCTCGTCGAAGGCGCTCATCTGCAGCGACAGCGAGTCGTGCGCGGTCTCGGTCTGGCTGACGACCTTGGCGACGAGGGTGTTGACGGTGGCGTCGAGCGCCTCACTCGCCTTGTCGCCGCTCGTCATGATGTGGTTGGCGAGGCGGCTGCCGGCGTCGTCGATCTTGGCCGAGAGGTCGTTGGAGCGCAGCTCGAGCTCGAGCAGCAGCGAGTCCGACGAGTTCTTCAAGGAGTCGTGCACCTGCTCGGTGCGCTCGGAGATACCGTCGACGATCGCGGCGGAGCGCTGCTCGAACTCGCCGGTGATGCGGTCGATACGCTCGTTCAGCATCTCGTGGACGCGGTCGGCGAGGTCGACGAACTCGTCGTGGACGTGGCCGGTCTTGAAGTTGAGGCTGGTGGTCAGCCGCTCGCTGGCATCGAGCACGGCGCGCGTGGTCTCGTTGCTGGCTTCCTCGAGGCGGTCGAGCAGGTCGCCGCCGCGCTCGCCGAGCGCCAGGATCATGTTGTCGCCGGCATTGCTCAGCGCGCTGGTGATGTGGGCGCCGCGCTCTTCCAGCGCGCCGGTGATGGACTTGGCGACCTCGTCGACGCGCGAGGCGATGGCGTCGGAGATCAGCGCGATGTCGTGGCGCAGGTCGATCTGCACGCCGGAGATGGCGCTGCGGACCTGCTCGGCCTGGCCGACCAGATTGTCACGCTGATGCGCGATGTCCTGGAGCAGGGCGCGGATGCGCACTTCGTTGTCGCTATAGGCGCGCTCGAGCGCCGCGACCTCGTTGGCGACCAGCGTTTCGAGCTCGCCGGCGCGCGCGATCGCGCGCTCGATGCCGTCGCCCATCGCCGCGACCTCGCGGCGGATGGCCTGGCCGACGGTGACCATGGAATCGGAGGCCGAGCCTTCGGGCTCGGAGAAGCGGATCGCGACCTGGGCCATCGCCTGGGCGATCATGCGCATTTCCTGGCCGCGCCAGACGAGGCTCGCCAGGAAGTAGAACAGCATGATGGGTGCGAAGAACATCGCGATCAGGCCGGCGATGACGAGCACGCCGCCGCTCTGGCCCATGGCGGCCTGGATCGAGGGCAGGAAGCCGACGGTCAGCGCGGCGCAGGCGGCGAGCCAGACGCCGGCAAAGATGGTGGCGAAGGTGTAGACGCTGCGGGCAGGGCGGCCCTTCTGAAGCGCCTGGAGCAGCTGGCCGATGGTCTCGCGGTCGTCATTGGCGGCGCGGCGCGTGGTGCGCGGCTCCTCGATCGTGTCGAACACGGTCGAGCGCTCGTTGGCGGCGGGGCGCGGCTCGAAGTCCGGCTCGTCGAACGCCGGGGGCGCGGGCGGCGCCACCTGGGGCGCCGTTTCGCCGCGCATCGAGGCGTTGCGGCTGGTGTCCGCAGCGGTATCGCTGATGTTCAGGGCTTCCTGGATCGCAGAAAGCGCAACTTCTGTGGGGTCTTTGACCTTTTTGGGAGTGTTCGCCATGTTCAGTCCGAGCCCTCGTTACTTGTACACGCCCCCCGCGAGCCCTGCGCGCTACGCAAGCCCACAGACCGGATCATGCCGCTTATGCGGATCTCCGAGCCGTCCCCACCCGGACGGCTTGTCCGCCAATTTCCGCAACATCCTATTGGCAGAGCGTCGCGAATGAAATGCCTGCGATTAAGACAATCTTAATCATCGTTAACAGGATCGCGCCCTAACGCCTTAGCAACAAATGCAATTCTCCACCGGACTCGGCCGATTGCGGCAACTTTTCGTCAATATGCGGGCGGATTTAGGTAAAACGGCCCAAACATTTCGTTAACCATTTCCATGCTTGGGTGGGGCGAACTCGCCGCCGGACCGGCGGAACCGTCACGCGATGCCGGGGCCAGCGCCATGACGCCTGAACTGCAACGGATAGACTGGATGCCCTCGCCCCCGCTTGCGCCCGTCGACAGCCCGCTCGACCTCGACCACCTCTCCCGGATGACGCTTGGCGACACCGAGCTGGAGCAGGAAGTGCTCGCAATGTTCGCCGAGCAGGCGGTTCGCCTGCTCGCGGCCATGACGGCCGTGCCGGCCGAGACCGGCGCCCTCGCGCACAAGCTCAAGGGCTCGGCCCGCGGGATCGGCGCCTTTGCGGTGGCCGACGCCGCTGCCGGCCTCGAGACGGCGATCCGGACCGGCCATGATCGGCCGCATGCCCTGGCCGCGCTGAAAGAGGCGGTGGCCGAGGCCCGCGCCGCCATCGCCGCGATCCTGAAGCATTAGGCAGGCCCCCCACAAATGTGGGGCTCCGCGCAGTAGCCGTTTGATTTGACGGGTTTTCTGCGCGCGCGGTGGGATCCTCGCCGCTCGAAAACGCTATGGCGCCGGGCTAACCGACCCGTTATAGGACAGCCCGGACCCTCCTTCATTCCCAACATCGCGGCAGCACGAGCACACATGGCCAAGATTCACTTTGTCGACCACAAGGGCGAAACCCGTACGGTGGAAGTCGAGAACGGCGCAACCGTGATGGAAGCCGCCATCCGCAACAGCATCCCCGGCATCGAAGCCGAATGCGGCGGCGCCTGTGCCTGCGCGACCTGTCATGTCTATGTCGACGAAGCCTGGCGCGAGAAGGTCGGCAGCCCGACGCCGATGGAAGAGGACATGCTCGATTTCGGCTTCGACGTGCGCCCGAACTCGCGCCTGTCCTGCCAGATCAAGGTCTCCGACGAACTCGACGGGCTCGTCGTCGGAACGCCTGAACGTCAGGCCTGATCGTCCCCTAGGATACTAGATGCTCGGCGGCGCGACCTCGATGCCGCGCTTGTGCCAGGGTCTGAGCTTCTCGATCACCTCCGCGGTCAGCGGCGCGGGTCGCCGCGTCGCCTCGTCGAGCAGGACGCCCACCGACGTCGCCGACGCAATGCACGTCCCGTTCGAGAACACGACCTGCTCGAACGTCACCGAGGTCCGTCCCAGTTTCACGACGCCAAGGCCGAGCTCGATCGTGTTCGGCCAGTGCAGCTCCGCGCGAAAATGCATGTCGAGCCGCACCATGATCCAGGCGAGGCCCGGCGGGGTCAGCCCGTATTCGGGAAGCTTCATCAGCGTGACACGGCCGGTCTCGAAATAGGTGGCGTAGACCGCGTTGTTGACGTGCTGGTTCGGGTCGAGGTCGCCGAAGCGGACGTTGTCGCTGAGCCGAAACGGAAAGTCCTCAAGGCGCGGCGTCGTGTCGAGGCGGGCGGGTGCGTTCACCGATTGATCTCCGTCATATCCAACCTCGTTACAGCCCAGTTATTTTGGCCCGGCAAGTGGGCGTGGCTGCGGGGCGATCCCGCTTTTATGCCTTCCCTGATCCATCCCCGTTGGCTAGACAGGCAGGGTCACCTCTGCCCAACGGGCGCCGTCCAACCGATAACGATCGATAAAGAGACGACATGAGCGACGTGATCAAAACCGATGTGCTGATTATTGGCGCGGGCCCCTGCGGCCTGTTCGCCGCCTTCGAGCTTGGCCTTCTCGACATGAAGGCGCATTTCGTCGACATCCTCGACAAGGTCGGCGGCCAGTGCGCCGAACTCTATCCGGAAAAGCCGATCTACGACATTCCCGGAATTCCGCAGGTGTCGGGGCAGGGGCTCACCGACGCGCTGATGGAGCAGATCAAGCCGTTCCACCCGACCTTCCATCTCGGCGAGATGATCGAGACCGTGGAGAAGATCGGCGATCCCGGCTTTCGCTGCACCACCGACGCCGGCAAGGTGTTCGAATGCAAGGTGGTGGTGATCGCCGCCGGCGGCGGCTCGTTCCAGCCCAAGCGTCCGCCCGTGCCGGGCATCGAGGCCTATGAAGGCACCTCGGTGCACTACGCCGTGCGCAAGATGGAAACCTTCCGCGACAAGAACGTGCTGATCGTCGGCGGCGGCGATTCCGCGCTCGACTGGACGCTCAATCTGCATCCGCTGGCCAAGCGCATCACGCTGCTGCACCGTCGCGACGATTTCCGTGCGGCGCCCCACAGCGTCGAGCAGATGCGTGCGCTGGTTGCCGGCGGCAAGATGGATCTGCGGCTCGGCCAGGTCACCGGGCTCACCGGCGCCGACGGCCAGCTGACCGGCGCCACCGTCAAGGGCAACGACAACAATGTCAGCGAAATTGCCTGCGACACCATGTTGCCGTTCTTCGGCCTGACCATGAAGCTCGGTCCGGTCGCGAACTGGGGCATCGCGCTCGAGAACAATCTGGTGCCGGTCGAGACCAGCGCATTCGAGACCAACGTGCCGGGCATCTTCGCCATCGGCGACATCAACACCTATCCCGGCAAGATCAAGCTGATCCTGTGCGGCTTCCACGAGGGCGCGCTGATGTCGCAAAAAGCCCATCGTTATGTCTATCCGGAGAAGCGGCTCGTGTTCCAGTACACGACCTCGTCCTCCAGCCTGCAAAAGAAGCTCGGAGTCAACTGACACCGGGCGGCCGGGACGGCCATGCCCCATGTTTCTGGTGCTGGAACCGCCCGCGAAATCGCCGTAGTCTGCGGCCATTCCAAAAGGCGGCTTGGCAAAGGCGTTTGGCTCAGCAAGGTGATGATAATGCGAACTCTTTTTTCCGGCTTCCGGCTGCTGCCCGTCCTCGCGCTGTTGCTCGGCGCGGTGAGTCCGGCTGCGGCGCAAGTCCCGGCTGCGACCTCGGCTCAGCCAACCGCCGCCGGGCTCTGGCAGAAGGTCGAAGACGGCAAGACCGTGGGATGGTTCCTCTTCATCGACCACAACGGCATCTTCGAAGGCGTGATCGCAAAAACCTTTCCGCGCCCCGGCGACGATCCGAACGAGGCGTGCACGAAATGCACCGACGATCGCAAGAACCAGCCGGTGCTCGGACTCTCCTTCATCCGCGACATGAAGCGCGACGGCTTGAAGTATGACGGCGGCAATGTCGTCAATCCGCGCGACGGCAACATCTGGAAGGCGAAGATGAGTGTGAGCCCGGATGGCCAGACCCTGACCATGCGCGGCTTCCTCGGCATTTCCCTGTTCGGCAAGGACGAGACCTGGACGCGCCTGCCCGACGCGAACATCGCCCAGGTCGATCCCGCCATCGTCGCCAAATATCTGCCGGCGCAGGCGACTGCCGCGACGACGAAGCCGGCGCCCGCGCCCGCAGCCAAGAAGGGCGGCGCGATGATGGCGCCGGCGCCGAAGCAGTAGGGACTTCGCGCGACATCGTTGTCGCCGCAGTTGGCTTCACTTGAGATTGCCGAAGCCTGCATGAGCGAAGCGACATGCGCGACCGCTTGTCCCGGGTGTCGCTGCGCTCACCCGGACTACGAGACCGTCAATACGTCTTTGCGATCTTGCACGGCGCATAGAAGGTGCCGCTGCCTGCAACGACGCGCTCGAGGCACTGCCGGGGATCGGTGATGTCGCCGTCGACCTGGAAATAATAGGCCTGCGGCCCGAGGCTCAGGACGTAATGTCCCGGCGGAAGCTCGAGCTCGGAATCGCCGCCGTGGATCTCGTACATCTCGGCCTTTCCCGGAATCGGCGCGACGCGGAAGGGATAGGAGAAGTTGCGGATGACGCCGGCATTGTCTCCGCCGCTGAGCGCCCGGCCTGCGGCCTCGCTCGAAAACTCCCTCGCGATCTTCGCGACGACCCGGACCTCGACGCGCTCGGGCACCACGCTGGCGACGTCGCGGCGGAACACGATGAACTTGACGCGGCCGTTCGGCAGATGCGGCTTGTCGGGCTTCCTGAACTCCGGCGAGATCGCAACGCGGATGTCCGGTGCCATCACGCCGGTCGCAATCAGCTCGGCCAGCGACTTGTCGTCGATCAGAGCGTAGACGCCGTAATCGGTCGGAAGCACGCGCGTCGGAGCGGGGGCGGCTTGCGTCACCATTTCCGGTTTCGCGACCGCGACCGTCGTCTCCGGCCTTGGCGCGACCTGCGCGATCTCATGGGACTGGGACGTGATCAGCCGGCGCAGTGCGGCGATATTGTCCCGCTGCGAGACGATCAGGATCACGGCGCCGGCGGCGAGCAGGATCGCCGCGGTGCGCTTGATCACCGGCAGGAGCGGGCCCGAGACTGCAGGTGGCTTGCTGCGTGATGTCTCGATCCCCGAGCGCAGAACGGTGGCATCGCCGGACATCAGAACGCCGCCGGCCTCGGCCATCCTGGGCGAGGCGAGCTGATGTTGCGGCAAGCGCTCCAGCTCTCCCGCTTCACGCGAGAACTTCTCGACTTCCTGGATTGCGACCTCGAGCGCCTGCTTCATCTGGTCGATGTTCTTGGCGTCGGCGTAGGTGAATTGCTCCTGGAGCTTGTAGCGGGCCAGATCGTAGACCATCTGCCGCCGGGCTTCGGCGTCGTCCTTCACCGTCTCGAGCATGCGCGAAATCACCAGCGCAAACTGAACCTGGTTTGCGGGCAGATCGGTCGCGTCCTGCTGGCCAGGGAGCAACTCTCTCGAACTCATAGCGCCGACGGTCCAATGCCAGTCACGCCGTCACCTGATTTCTCAATCGAAACAGCCGGTTAAAGGATGCGATGCGGGTCGCGGCCCTGTTCGTACACGTTGAGATGCGACAAGGAAAGCCTCGAAAATGGCCGCGACAAATCGCTGGCGCGGCATGCATGCAGGCCTGCGCAATCGTGGGCAAGTGCGTGCGGCAGTAGTTCCCCGGAATGCGCGTTGGCGCCCGATTTGCATAGCTGTCGCAAAGCTGCTGGGGGAACGAGTCGCCGCCGCCGCGCACGTTCCACCGCGCGGGGCGCGGGCGGCATTGTCCCCCCGCGGCGACGATCTCGATCCGCGGGAACACGACATGAGACTTGCAAGACCATGTGCGGCGCTGCTGCTCGGCGCAGGGGCGCTGCTCGCCACTTCAGCGCTGGCGCGCGATGACGGACGCTACGCCAACTCGCCGCTCAAACCCTGGTTCGAGAGCCTGCACAGCGAGTTCGGCCAATGCTGTTCGGATGCCGACGGTTACGTCGTCGCCGATGTCGATTGGGAATCCGACAAGGGACGCTATCGCGTGCAGCTCGACGGTGAATGGGTGGTGGTGCCGGAGGGGGCCGTGATCACCGTGCCGAACAAGATCGGCCGAACCATGGTGTGGAAGCACTATATCGACGGCCATCCACGCGTGCGCTGCTTCATGCCGGGCAGCATGACGTAGAGGTCGCGAGGGCGTAGGAGCGTGGACGGAGTGGAACACGTCGTCATGCCCGGGCCTGTCCCGGGCATCCACGTTCTTGCTGCCGTGAGGTAAGACGTGGATGGCCGGGACAAGCCCGGCCATGACGTCGTCGTCGTCGTTGGGAGATGACGGAAGCCTAGCGCGCTTCGCTCTGCGCGTTCGCGCTCGCGAGCCGCTTCACGCGCGGCGACAGCACTGACACCTGCGCGGGCGAGGCGGGCATGCCGGCGACGATCATCGTGGGCGCGGTCGACTGCTCTTCGACGCCGGCGCCGCCGAGCACCTGGACCTGCGTCGTCGAGATCGGAAACGACTGCACTTCGTAAGAGGGAAGCTCGCCGGCGAACGCTGCGGCCGAGCTGGCAATCATTGCACCGGCAACGGCACTCAATGAAAGAACGCGCATTGGAAAATCTCCGTGAAAGATGTCAATCGGAGGTTTGGTCGCGTCGATGCCGGCGCAGGTTCGCTCGTATGCGAACATTCCTGTTGCCTCCAGCGCACATATTGGTTGCTTGGTGCGAAGGCGTGAAACGCGGACGAAGTTTTTCGCGCCAATGTTTCCGGACGGTTTCACGCGGGCCGGCTCGCGCGGCCTAGTGCTCCTGCAGATCGAGCTGCGGCGATCCGGCCGCCGCGGCGGCCTCGGGGAAACTCAGGCGCATCGTCGTGCCGCAGCCGGGATCCGAGGAGATGACGAGCTCGCCGCCATGCGCCGCCATGATCTCGCGGACGATCGACAGGCCGAGACCCGCGCCGCCGCCTGCGGTGTTGCCGGTCTGGAACGGCTCCAGCAGCTTGCGTTCCCCGCCGTCGGGCAGGCCTGCGCCGTCATCCTCGACCGCGATGCTGCCGCGGCCGAGCGTGACGACAACGCGCCGTGCGCCGTAGGCGTGGATGAGCGCATTGCCGACGAGATTGGCGAGCGCGCTGCGAATGGCGGCGTCGACGCCTTGCACCAGGAGTGGCCCTTTGTGGGCACGCTCCAGCGCCAGCTCGATGCCGGCGTCCAGCGCCGACGGACCGAAATCGGCCAGCACGTCCAGTGCGATTGCGGCCAGGTCGATCGGCCGCTTCGCGATCGCATGATTCTGCAGGCGTGCGAGATCGAGCATGGCGGAGACCAGCGATGTCAGGCGGCGGACGTCGCGCACCAGCTCGGCCTTCAGGGCCGGATCGGGCACGTCGTCGATCTTGGCGCGCAGCAGCGTCAGCGGCGTGCGGAGCTGATGGGCCGCATTGCCGAGAAAGCGGCGCTGCATCCTGATATAGGCGTCGATCTCGCCGAAGGCGCGGTTCAGCGCCTTGACCAGAGGTTTCAGCTCGCGCGGAACTTCGGACAGGGAGATCAGGCCTTGCGGTGCTGCAGGGTCGATTGCGAGCGCGCGGAGCGCCACCCGCTCGATGCCGCGTGAGACGAAACGTGCGGCCAGCGCCGCGCCGGCCGCGACGGTCGCGGCAAAGGCCAGCGCCAGCACGATGATCGAAAAGGCGCTGCGGATGAGAAAATTCCTTGCGATCCGGCCGAAGCGCACCTGAGGCTCGCCGACCATGATCGTGAGCTGCAACGAACCTCTTTGCATGACGGCGAGGCAGAATGTGCTCTTCTGGTCGAGCGTGCTGAACACCGACGAGCCGACGGGGCCGCGATAGGGAAACGCGAAGGGCAGGGCGGGCCGGCGTTCGCTGCCGTATTCGCTGACCAGATCGCCTGCGGACACGACATACCAGAGGTTCGGGCTGTCCGCCTTCAGCTCCTCGAGCGCGCTGGTCGGGCGAACGTTGAGGGTTTGCCCTTCGGTGTCGGTGGCACGATCGAGAACGGCAGCCACGACGCGGCAAGCCCTGAACTCGCGTTCTTCCATCGGATAGCGCCACGTGAAGAGGCCGAGCATGATTAGGAAGATCGTGGTCGCGGCAATGCCGAGCGACAGCGCGAAGGTCCGGGCGATCGAGGTCATCGCGGCGTTGCCAGCCGCAGGATGTAGCCGATGCCCCGCATGCTGCGGATTTCCACGTCGCCGCCGAACGTCGCCAGCTTCTTCCTCAGGCGCGAGACCTGCGCTTCGAGCGTGTTGGATTCGATCTCGTCGTCGAAGCCGTAGATCTCCTCGATCAGCGCGGCGCGGGTGATGACGCGGTCGCGACGCATCAAGAGTGCGCCCAGGATCAGCGCCTCGCGCCGGCGCAGCAGGATCTTCCTGTCGGCAACCACGACCTCGTTGCTGCCGAGATGCAGCTCGACATTGCCGAGCGACAGGACCGAAGGTGCGAGCAGGCGGGGCCGGCGTAGGACGGCGCGCACCCGCGCGATCAATTCCTGCGGCTCGAACGGCTTGCCGAGATAGTCGTCGGCGCCGCCGTTGAGACCGTCGACGACGTCCTCCTTGGCGTCCTTGGACGTCAGCATGATGATGGCGGGGCGATCCGGCGACCGGCTCAGCGCGGTGACGACCTCGAGCGCATCACCGTCGGGCAGCATGCGGTCGACGATCGCGAGATCATATTTGAAATTGTCCAGCGCCTGACGGGCGTCGGCAATCGAGCCGACGAGGTCGACGACCCCATGCAATTGTCCGAGGAGGCGGCTGACATAGGCGCCGATCTGCGGTTCGTCTTCGATCACGAGCGAGCGCACGCGGGTCGTCCTCGACTCTCCTGGGGCACAAGCCCCGACGTTGACGCTTCCTGGCCGAAGTCCGGCGGTTCGGTTTGTGCGCGGGTTCCCTTTAAGGCAGCGAGCTTGGCGAATAAAAGGCAGGAACGCAGGGGTTGAACGGCACGCGCGCGCAAAACTTCTCCGCGTGAACGCGCGTCCGGCAATGTTCGGGCAATGTTGGTTGCAGCGGCGCACCTGGCGCGGAATGTCGCAGGGGTATTTCATCGTTGCAATCTTGGGGCAATTTTGCTGGGCCACATGCTGGGCTCCAAACCACATCAGTCGATCAGGCCGGCAAGGCCGGTCCGGGGCCCTGCAATGAAGAATTTCGACGAAGCCGCTCTCCGCCTCACGGTGAATGCGCGGTGGACGACCGCCAGTCTTGCCGCACTTGGTGCGATCATGGCGACAGCACAATCCGCATCGGCGCAGACTGCCTTCACGCTGCCGGCCCCGCCATTCGAGCTGCCGATGCTGCCGTCGCCGTCGGGAAACTGGACCGTGATGGTCGGCATCGGCGGCGACTACACGCCTGACTTCGTGGGATCGAAGAACAGCAAGTTTCGCCCGATTCCGATCTTCACCATCCGCCGCGCCGGATCGGTCGACCAGTTTCGCGGGCCGCGCGACAGCGCCAGCATTGCGCTGCTCGACGTCGGCAATTTTCGCGCCGGTCCCGCGTTCAAATACGTCTCGTCGCGCAAGAGCGACAAATATGCCGAGCTGACCGGTCTCGGCGACGTCAAGGCCGCCTACGAGCTCGGCGGCTTCGTCGAGTATTATCCGGTCGACTGGCTGCGCCTGCGCAGCGAATTACGCCAGGGCGTGGGTGGCCACACCGGCACGGTGGCGGACGTCTCCGCCGACGTCATCGTGCCGCTGATCCAGCGGCTCACGATCTCGGCCGGCCCGCGCTTCACCTGGAAGAGCACCAAGGCGACCGCGCCCTATTTCGGCGTCGATGCCGCGCAGGCGCTGGCGTCGGGGTTGCCGACATATGACGCCAAAGGCGGCGCGCATTCGGTCGGCTTCGGCAGCCAGATCTCCTACCGCATCAATCCGCAATGGGAGGTCCATGCCTATGTCGAGTACGAGAAGCTGCTCGGCGATGCCGCGGATAGCCCGCTGGTCAAGCTGCGGGGGTCGTCGAACCAGACGACCGTCGGCATCGGTGCGTCCTATTCCTTCGACTTCAGGATTCGTTGAGCCGTCATGCGCCGCATAGCTGTTCTATGGATTGGCTTCGCGATCGCGACCGCCGTCCTCGGTGCCGCCGCCGCGTTCGAGACACGGGCGAGCCGGCTGCAGGCGATCAAGACCGTCGGCATCGTCTCGGCCATCGGCGAGGAGATGAGCCTGACGCGGGCCGGCCTGACCGGGCTTGGCAACGCCGCGCAAAGTCTCCCGATCAGCGCTTGGGGGCTGGACGAGCTGATCGTCCAGCAGGCGACGAAGCTATTGGGTGGACGCTTTCGCGTGCAGCCGGTGACCTACAGACGCCCGGCCTTCGCTGCTGTCAGGGATTCAGCGGTAACACCGGTCAACCTGCTGCGTAGCGATCCGTTCAAGGAGCTGGTCCGCAGCGATGTCGCACCGCAGGGGCTGGACGCGTACATCGTCATTACCCGCGCGAGATCGAAGCTCGGCAACGGCCGCATGGTCGAAGGTGTCGGGCTTGCCGAATATCGCACGCTGCTTGCGGATTACGGCCTGGTCCACGTGCTCTACGAGGTGCGCGTGATCGACGGCAAATCGTTCGACGTAATCGAGAAGCGGGCGGCCGCGCCGCTCGACAACACGGGGACGCTGCGGCTCGCGGGGCCGAGCGGGCCGGTCGACGAGACGTTCGGCGGTGCTGCTTCGGGCGAGCGGCTGCGCGCGGCAGTCGCGGACCTGATCGGGCGCAGCCTGCCGATCACGCTCGGCGACATGCACCTGATCGAGGGCCAGTGAGGCCTGCCGGCGTCAGGTCACCGGCGCCGGATTGAACAGCGTGAGATCGTTGTGGATGCCCCAGCGATCCGACCAGGGCTTGGTGCGGCCGGAGGCGACGTCGAGGATCAGGCGGAACAGGTCCCAGCCGCATTCCTCGATGGTCTTCTCGCCGGTAGCGATGCTGCCTGAATCGAAATCGATCAGGTCCTTCCAGCGCCGTGCGAGCTCGCTGCGGGTCGCGACCTTGATCACGGGGGCGGCGGCAAGGCCGTAGGGCGTGCCGCGGCCGGTGGTGAACACCTGAAGCGTCATGCCGGAAGCGAGCTGCAGCGTGCCGCAGATGAAGTCGCTTGCCGGTGTTGCCGCGAACAGCATGCCCTTCTGCGTCGCCTTCTCGCCGGGCGAGAGCACGCCCGTAATGGCAGAGGAGCCGGACTTGACGATCGAGCCGAGTGACTTCTCGACGATGTTGGCAAGGCCGCCCTTCTTGTTGCCGGGCGTGGTGTTGGCGCTGCGATCGGCGCCGCCGCGGGCCAGATAGGAATCGTACCAGGCCATCTCGCGCACCAGCGCGCGGCCGACATCCTCGTTGATGGCGCGGCGGGTGAGGAGCTGGATGGCGTCGCGCACTTCCGTGACTTCCGAGAACATCACGGTGGCGCCGGCGCGCACCAGCAGGTCCGCGGCGAAGCCGACGGCGGGATTGGCGGTGACGCCGGAGAAGGCGTCGCTGCCGCCGCATTGCAGACCGATGACGAGGTCGGCAGCGGGGCAGGTCTCGCGCTTGCGGGTGTTGAGCACCTTCAGGCGGGCTTCCGCCTGGGTCATGATCGCATCGACGATGGCGCCAAAGCCGTCGAAGGCTTCGTCCTGCATGCGGACGATGGCATCACTCACGCCCTCCGGCACCAGCCGTTCGGGTGCCAGCTTCTCGCAGCCGAGACCGACGACGAGGATCTCGCCGCCGAAATTCGGGTTCAGCGCGAGGTTCTGCAGCGTGCGGATCGGTACGACCGCATCGGGCGCGGTGATCGCGACGCCGCAGCCATAGGCATGCGTCAGCGGCACGACGTCGTCGACGTTGGGGTATTTCGGCAGCAGCTCGGCACGGATGCGCTTCACGGCGTATTCCATCGTGCCCTTGACGCATTGCACGGAGGAGGAGATGCCGAGGATATTCTTGGTGCCGACCGAGCCATCCGGATTGCGGAAGCCTTCGAAGGTGAAGCCTTCGAGCGGCGGCAGCGGCGCGGGCACGGCGGTGGAGATTTCGAGCTTGTCGAGGGCAGGGGCCTCCGGCATGCGGATGCGAGCCTCGTCGACCCATTCGCCGGCCAGGATCGGCGACAGCGCGTAGCCGATGATCTCGCCATAGCGGATGATCGGTGCGTCTTGCGCGATGTCGACCAGCGCCGTCTTGTGCCCTTGCGGCACGAAGGCGCGCAGCGTCAGCCCATCGGCAAAGCGGGAGCCGGCGGGAAGCCCGAAATCATTGACCACGATCGCGACATTGTCGCGCTCGTTGAGCTTGATGTAGCGGGGCTGCTCTTTCGCTGCGACGTCCTGGTCCATCTGCTCTAGCCCTCAGAAACTGAAGTCGTAGGGTGGGCAAAGGCGCACCGCGCCGTGCCCACCAGTCTTCACGTCAAACGTAGATGGTGGGCACGCTTCGCTTTGCCCACCCTACGATGTCCCCTCAACCCGGGAACGTATAGGCCGTCTTCACCGTGGTGTAGAACTCGCGGGCATAGGAGCCCTGCTCGCGGGCGCCGTAGCTCGAGCCCTTCCGGCCGCCGAACGGCACGTGATAGTCGACGCCGGCGGTCGGCAGATTGACCATCACCATGCCGGACTCGCTGTTGCGCTTGTAGTGCGAGGCGTATTTCAGGCTGCTGGTGCAGATGCCCGAGGCGAGGCCGAACTCGGTGTCGTTGGAGATCGCCAGCGCCTCTTCGTAGTTCTTGGCACGAATGACGGCGGCGACCGGGCCAAAGATCTCCTCACGCGCAATGCGCATGTTGTTGTTGGCTTCGGTGAACAGCGCCGGCTGGAGATAATGGCCGGGGTTCTCGCGCTTGAGCAGTTCGCCGCCGAAGGCGAGCTTTGCGCCTTCGTCCTTGCCGATCTTGATGTAGCGGAGATCCTGGTCGAGCTGGCTCTGGTCGACAACGGGGCCGATATGCACGCCGGCCTTGAGCGCGTCGTCCACCGACAGGCTGTTCAGGCGCTCGGCCATCGCCGCGACGAAGCGGTCGTGGATGCCCTCGGTGACGATCAGGCGGGACGAGGCGGTGCAGCGCTGGCCGGTCGAGAAATAGGCGCCGTTGACGGCGACCTCGACGGCGGTCTTGAGGTCGGCGTCGTCAAGCACGACCAGCGGGTTCTTGCCGCCCATCTCGAGCTGGAACTTCTTCATGGGGTTCGAGAGCACGCAGGCCTGCGCGATCTTGCGGCCGGTCTGCACCGAGCCCGTGAAGGAGATGGCCGCGACATCCGGATGATCGAGCAGGGTCTGGCCGACGACGGAGCCGGAGCCGACGACGAGATTGAACACACCGGCGGGAATGCCGGAGCGGGTGATGATCTCGGACAGCGCATGCGCCGAGCCGGGCACCAGCTCAGCCGGTTTGAACACCACGGTGTTGCCGTAGCAGAGCGCGGGCGCGATCTTCCAGGCGGGGATCGCGATCGGGAAATTCCAGGGCGTGATCATGCCGACGACGCCGACCGGCTCACGGGTGAGCTCGACGTCGAGGCCGGGACGCACCGAGGCGCCCTTCTCGCCGATCAGGCGCAGCGCCTCGCCGGCGAAGAACGCGAAGATCTGGCCGGCGCGGGCGACCTCGCCGATACCTTCCGGCAGCGTCTTGCCTTCCTCGCGGGCGAGCAGGCGGCCGAGCTCTTCCTTGCGGGCGAGGATTTCGAGGGAAATCTTGTTGAGCGCGTCGTAGCGCACCTGCGGGGTCGACTGCGCCCAGGCGGGGAAGGCGGCCTTGGCGGCGGCGATGGCCTTCTCGGTCTGCGCCTTGTCGGCCTTGGCGTATTCGCCGACGAGATCGTTGGTGTTGGAGGGGTTGATATTCTTGGTGACGCCGGAGCCGTCGACCCATTCGCCGCCGATGAAGTTTTTAAGGATCGCAGTCATCGTTTCCTCCAGAGAAGGTTTCATTTCCAGTTTGGCGTGATCCTTGCCGGAGAACCGGTGTCCACTTTCTTGGGATCACGTCCTAACGCACGAGGCAGGGACGCTTGTCGTCGAAGGTCCAGCCGGGGATCAGGTCCTGCATGGCCATAGCGTCATCCCGGGCGCCGAGTCCATGCTTCTTGTAGAGCTCATGCGCGGCCTCGATGGCGGCGCGGTCGATCTCGATGCCGAGGCCCGGACGATCCGGAACGGCGATCTTGCCACCCCTGATCTGGAGCGGCTCCTTGGTCAGGGCCTGGCCATCCTGCCAGATCCAGTGGGTGTCGATCGCTGTGACCTTGCCGGGGGCGGCGGCGCCGACATGGGTGAACATGGCGAGTGAAATGTCAAAGTGGTTGTTGGAGTGCGAGCCCCAGGTCAGGCCGTTGTCACGGCAGGTCTGGGCCACGCGCACCGAGCCCTGCATGGTCCAGAAATGGGGATCGGCCAGCGGGATGTCCACCGCGCCGAGACGCAGCGCATGGGAGAGCTGCCGCCAGTCGGTGGCGATCATGTTGGTGGCGGTCGGCAGCCCCGTGGCGCGGCGGAACTCGGCCATGATCTCGCGGCCGGAGAAGCCGGCCTCGGCGCCGCAGGGATCCTCGGCATAGGCGAGGATGCCGTGCATGTTCTTGCAGAGGCCGATCGCCTCGTCGAGCGACCAGGCGCCGTTGGGGTCGAGCGTGACGCGTGCGTTGGGGAAGCGCTTTGCAATCGCGGTGACGGCCTCGATCTCCTGCTCGCCGCGGAGCACGCCGCCCTTGAGCTTGAAATCGGCGAAGCCGTAATGGTCGTGGGTGGCTTCGGCGAGCCGCACCACGGTCTCGGGCGTCATCGCCTCCTGATGGCGGAGGTTGAACCAGTCGGGCTTGCCGGTCTCGCCCGTGACGTAATCGAGCTTCGATCTGCGACGATCGCCGACGAAGAAGAGGTAGCCGAGCGTCTCGACGCTCTTGCGCTGCTGGCCTTCGCCGAGCAGGGCGGCGACGGGCAGGTTGAGATGCTGGCCGAGCAAATCGAGCAGCGCGGATTCGATCGCGGTGACCGCGTGGATCATGACGCGGAGGTCGAAGGTCTGCTTGCCGCGGCCGCCCGCGTCGCGGTCGGCGAAGGCGGTGCGGACGTCGGCCAGGATGTTGTTCATCGCGCCGACGGTCTTGCCGATCACGAGATCCCGGGCGTCCTGCAGCGTCTGCCAGATCTTCTGTCCGCCCGGCACCTCGCCGACGCCGGTGTGGCCGGCATTGTCGGTAAGGATGACGATGTTGCGGGTGAAGAACGGCGCATGCGCGCCGCTTAGGTTGAGGAGCATGCTGTCGCGGCCTGCGACCGGGATCACCTGCATCGCCGTGACGATCGGTGCACCGGCGATATCAGTCTGGGCCATCGCATGCTCCTCCCTGTTGTGTGCTTCTATTCTGCAGCCTGTTGTGACGATCGTGCGGCGGGCAGCTTCTTGACCAGCGCGGCCAGCTCAGCGACCTCCTGCTCGGTGAGATCGGTCAGCGGCGGGCGGACCGGGCCGGAATCGCGGCCGATCACCTTCATGCCGGCCTTGATGATCGAGACCGCGTAGCCCTTCTTGCGGTTGCGGATCGCGATCAGCGGCAGGATGAAATCCTTCAGGCCGGCGTGGATCGCCGCATGGTCGCGCTTGCGCACGGCGGCGTAGAAGCTGGTGGCGAATTCGGGGACGAAGTTGAACACGGCCGAAGAGTAGGTCGTCACGCCCATGTCGAGATAGGGCAGCGCGAAGGTTTCCGCGGTCGGCAGGCCGCCGACATAGGTTAGGCGATCGCCGAGCTTGGTGTAGACGCGGGTCATCAGCTCGATGTCGCCGATGCCGTCCTTGTAGCCGACGAGGTTCGGGCAGCGCTCGGCAAGGCGCGCGAGCGTGTCGGGCTGGAGGATGGCGTTGTCGCGGTTGTAGACGATGACGCCGATCTTCACGGCGGCGCAGACCGCCTCGACATGGGCGGCAAGGCCTTCCTGCTCGGAATGGGTGAGATAGGGCGGCAGCAGCAGGAGGCCGTCGGCGCCGGCCTTTTCCGCGCCAATCGCGATCTCGCGGGCGATCGCGGTGCCGTAGCCGGTACCGGCGAGCACGGGCACGCGGCCCTTGGTCTCCTCGACGGCGACCTTCACGACTTGCGGAACCTCGGTCGGCGTCAGCGAGAAGAACTCGCCGGTGCCGCCGGCGGCGAACAGGCCTGCGACGTCATAGCCGCACAGCCAGTCCATGTTGGCGCGATAGGTCGCCTCGTCGAAGGAGTAGTCAGCCTTGAACGGCGTGACGGGGAAGGACAGGAGGCCCGATCCGATCTTCTGGGCCATTTCCTGCGGGGTCATCTTGCTCATGGGCGCTGCTCCCTTATTGCGTGTTGTGGAGGACGCAAGCAGAAGGCCGCGCGTCCATGCGCCGTGGTTTAGGCAACGGTTCGATGCGCGTCCAAGCCAAAGCCTATATCGACCGATGCGAATTCAGCATCAATCGTCCATCGCCTCGGCGGAGGACAATTCACCGGCAATCTTGACCAGCGCCGACAGCAGCGGATTCTCGTCGTCGCGGCGCCAGACCATGAACAGCTCGACGGGGACGCGCGTGCGCAGCTTCAGCGGGCGCAGCCGCACGTCGGAGATCTTCAGGCTCGCGGCGGCGGCCGGCACGATGGCAAGGCCGAGGCCGGCGCGGACCATGGCGAGGATCGAGTGGATCTGGCTGAGATGCTGCACGTAGCGCGGCAGCACGTCGGCGCGGGTGAACAGCGCCACCAAGAGATCGTGGAAGTAGCGGCTCTCATAGGGCGAATACATCACGAAGGGCTGGTCGTCGAAATCCTTGATGGTGATGTTCTCGGCGTTCGCCAGCGGATGCTTCTTCGGGATCGCGGCGAGCAGGGGCTCGGCGACGACGCGGCGGCTGGTCAGCTCGGGCCGCGCGATCGGCGGCCGGAGCAGGCCGGCGTCGATCTGGCCCGAGGTCAGCGCCTCGAACTGGTCGCCCGACACCATCTCCTTCAGGGAGAAATCCACTTCCGGCAGCTTGGCGCGGCAGGCCGCGACGAGCTCGGGCAGGAAGCCGTAGGCGGCGGCCGCGGTGAAGCCGATCTTCAGCGAGCCGGTCTTGCCGAGCGCGATGCGGCGGGCGACCTGCGAGGCGCTTTCGGCGAGTTTGAGGATGCGCCGTGCCTCCGGCAGGAAGCTGCGCCCGGCCGGCGTCAGGCGCACCGAGCGGCTGGTGCGCTCCAGCAGCGGCGCATCGATGATGTGCTCGAGCACCTGGATTTGCCGCGACAGCGGCGGCTGGGTCATGTTGAGCCGCGCCGCGGCGCGGCCGAAATGCAATTCCTCCGCCACCGTGACGAAACAGCGGAGCTGGTTGAGGTCGAACATCGATACATGCCTTAGATGGATAAGGCGTTTCCCCGGCACTTCTAGCATCGATCACCCCCAAAACAAAGACGGCGGCTTTTGAGGGCCGCCGTTGAGTTGCCTGGTCAAGCTCCCATGGGAGCCCTCAGGAGGAACGTTTGAGCACCACTCGCTCGATCTTGCCGACCACCACGAGATAGGCGAAGGCGGCCACCAGCGCGTTGGCACCGACGAACACCAGCGCACCGTTGAAGGAGCCGGTCGCGGCCAGGATGTAGCCGATCACGATCGGGGTGGTGATCGAGGAGAGGTTGCCGAAAGTGTTGAACAGGCCGCCGGAGACGCCGCCGGCTTCCTTTGGCGAGGTGTCGGAGACGACCGCCCAGCCGAGCGCGCCGATGCCCTTGCCGAAGAAGGCGAGCGCCATGAAGCCGACCACCATCGCATGTCCGTCGACATAGTTGCAGGCGATGATCGACATCGACAGCAGCATGCCGCCGACGATCGGGATCTTGCGCGCCATGGTCAGCGAGCCGGTCCGGCGCAGGATGGCATCGGAGATGATGCCGCCGAGCACGCCGCCGATGAAGCCGCACAGCGCCGGCAGGGTCGCGACAAAGCCGGCTTGGAGGATCGAGAGGCCGCGCTCCTTGACGAGGTAGACCGGAAACCAGGTCAGGAAGAAATAGGTCAGCGTGTTGATGCAGTACTGGCCGAGATAGACACCGAGCATCATGCGGTTGGAGAGCAGCTGGCGGATGTGGTCCCAGCCGGAGCCGGCCTCGGGCGCACGCGCGCGCAGCGCATCGTCCTTGGGCGCGTCGAGATCGACCAGCGCGCCGCCCTCCTTGATGTAGTCGAACTCCGCCTCGTTGATCGATGGATGCTCCTTCGGGCCGTAGATGGTCTTGAGCCAGACGAGGCCCATGACCACGCCGAGTGCGCCCATCACGAAGAACACGAAGCGCCAGCCGTAGCTGTGCGCGATCCAGCCCATCAGCGGCGCGAAGATCACGGTGGCGAAATACTGCCCCGAGTTGAAGAAGGCCGACGCGGTGCCGCGCTCGTTGCCGGGAAACCAGGCCGCGACGATGCGCGCATTGGCCGGGAAGGACGGCGCTTCCGCGACGCCGACGAGCAGGCGAAGCACGAACAGCACGGCGACGGCGGCGCCGGCGCTGAGGAAGCCGACCCAGCCCTGCATCAGGGTGAACAGCGACCAGACGATGATGCTGAAGGCATAGACGACGCGCGAGCCGTAGCGGTCGAGCAGCCAGCCGCCCGGCACCTGCGCCGCGACATAGGACCAGCCGAAGGCCGAGAAGATCCAGCCCATGGCGACGGGATCGAGATGCAACTCCTTGGAGAGCGCGGGACCCGCGATCGAAAGCGTGGCGCGATCGGCATAATTCACGGTGGTGACCAGGAACAACATGGTCACGATGAACAGCCTGACGCGAGACCTCCTCACGTCCGCTGCGGACACCACTGCGCTCATCATGCGCCTCCTTAGAACTCGAAATGTTTCCTCGAGGCGAGTCCTAGAGGCGCGTGCGGCAAGGTGTCCAAGTTCAAGGCAGTATCGATCAATGCCGTTTTTGGATTGATGGAACGGCAGGTGCGGGGAACGAAGGGCGGCGAAGCGTCGAAATGCGAACGACACGCTCGTCATTGCGAGCGCAGCGAAGCAATCCAGAGCCTACCCGCGGAAAGATTCTGGATTGCTTCGCTGCGCTCGCAATGACGGCGTGGTGGCAGCGCGTAGCCCGCATGAGCGAAGCGATATGCGGGGGCAGTGGTCCCGGATGTCGCTTGCGCTCATCCGGGCTACGGCACTGTCCTTGCTACTGCCTTGCGCTCGGCAGCAGCTGCGGCAGGAAACCGCTGGTCACGCCGGGCGGCACGGCATCGAGGCCGAGCACCGCGCTTGCCGCCGGCAGTGCCGCGTCCGCCATCGCGGCGTGACCTTCGGCGCTCGGATGCACGGCGCCGCCATAGACGGCGGAGAGCACGCCCCATGTGGCATCGTGGATGTCGGTCGGCTGGCTCGCGGCGGGCAGGCCTTGCGGATAGGTCATCGCTGCGAAGTAGCTGTCATTGGCGTCGCGGATCCAGCGCGCGCGCGGCAGGTAGGCGCGGTATTCGGACGCGCCGCGGCCGCACAGCATCGGCTGGCTCGCCGCGCTCACGATGTCGGGGTTGAAGCTCTGGCCGTTCTCGGCAAAGCAGGCGCGGTCGAATTCCGGATCATTGCCCGAATGCGCGCAAAAACCGTGATCGGCGAACGCGGCCTGGTGCGCGTCGACGAAGGTCATGCGGTCGGCTTCGGGATCGCGGCACAGCGCGCCGCGGGTGCAGGTGGCAAGACCCTTCAGCTGCGGCAGGAATTCGGTGTCGACGAAGGTCGAGACGCGGGCGAGGCGCTGCGGATCGGCGTTGAACGAGGGATGGATGTCGAAGCCGGCGCGGCCGCCGCGGCAGGGCACGCCGCCGTCGGCGAGCGCCGGGTTGGCGTAGGAAACATAGACCACATGCGAGAGATCGCCACCGACCAGCGGCTTCAGCGCCTCGCGCAGCTTAACGAAGTTTTGGGGCAGCTCGCGTGCCAGCGCGTCGCGGGAATTGTCGACGCTCGCCATTACGCCGGAGCGGCGGAACAGCGCGCGCTCGGTCGCGGTCTCGACGATGACGTCGGCGACGAGGCCGGAGAAATAGACGTCGTTGGCGCCGACCGAGAGCAGCACGAGATCGAGCGTGCGGTCGGGCTGGCGCTTCCTGGCGGCGGTGAGCGCTTCCTTCAGCTCGGCGACCTGCGCGTTGACGCTGGTGTTGCAGACGCCGGTCTTGCCGGGCGGGCATTCGCGGGCGCGCTGCGAGCCGAGCAGCCCGTCGCCGATGCTGGCGCCGGTGCAGGCGAGCGGCAGGAACGTCACCGCGATGTGAGTGTACCGCACGGCGAGCGCCAGCGCGGTGCGGGCCTGGTAGCTGTACAGCGAGCGATGGCAGGGCGCGTTGAACCACTGCGCGCTGTAGTGCTGCCAGTTGGCGAGCGTGTCCGGCGCCTCGCAGGCGCGGCCGCCCTTGTAGCCGGCGCGGCTTGGCCGGTAATACTGTGCGCCGGCGGTGCCGAGATAGGAGCGGAAGCAGAAGCCTTCGTCCGACAACGCCAGCGGCCGGTCCGGATTGCCTTCGCCGGAAGCGATGCTGTCGCCGAGGCCGGCAACGAAGATGTCGCGGACCTGGATCTCGGTCTGGACGCGTTGGGTCGGATCGGAGCCCGAGGAGACGTCGACGGTCGCGACCGTCTGCTTGCCGTAGCGGACGCGCAGATTGACCGGCTCGGCGCAGTCGAAGGTCGAGGCCTGCGGTCCGTCGCCGTCGTCGAACGACCAGGCGCAGGTGGCGCCGACCGGCACCGCGCCGGTCAGGCGCACGGTCACGGGATGGTCGATCGGGGTGATGTAGTTCTCTTTGACGTTGTCGCGGGTGCAGGGCTGGTTGACCCGGCCCTGGAGGTCGATGCAGAGCCGGTTGACCATGTTGCGGGCCCAGCCGCGGCCCTCGCTCTGCAGCTCCAGCGACTGCTCGGCGGCGAGAATGTTGCGGTTACGCGCGTTCTCGACATGGAGCAGGAAGTCGCGCTCCTCGCGGAATAGGCGGAAGCGATTGCGCACCTCCCAGCTGATCTGCAGGCTCCCGTCCTGCGCGGCGGCTCGCTCGGGCAGGGCGGACAGAATGCCGGCAAGCAGCACGGCGCCTGCGGAGAGGGTACGAAGGACTACAGAGATCATGGCCCGCGTCTTCAACGGCAAAGTTGAGGCGGAAATAAGAGAGGATTGCGCCTCCGCCCGCAACCTTTGACTGATGATCCTGCGGGCCGCTCCCGGCGGTTCAGCGCTTGCTGGCCTGCCGCAGCGACCGCTCGCGCTCCATCGGCGTCACCTGCTTCGGCAGGTTGGCCTGGGCGCAGGCCTCGGCCAGCCGCCGCCGCTCCTGCCAGGGCTCGACCACGTTCATCCAGAGCTCGCGCGTGCCCATGATGGAGATGGCGAGGCCGAACGGGATCACGAAATAGAGAATGCGGAACACCAGCAGCGTCGCCAGGAGCTGCTCGCGGCCGAATTCGGGCAGCGCCAGCAGCATGGCGACGTCGAACACGCCGATCGAGCCGGGGGCATGGCTGGCGAAGCCGATCAGCGTCGCCAGGATGAACACCACCGCCAGCGACATGAAGTCGATCGGCGGATTGGCCGGCATCAGCAGGTACATCGCCGTGGCGCAGAAGCCGAGGTCGACCACGCCGATCAGGATCTGGACCAGCGTCAGCGGCGCCGAGGGCAGCGCCACCTTCCAGCCCTTCTGGCCGAGCTCGCGGCGCTTCTCGCCCATGCAGAGCCAGACCAGATAGGCGGCAATCGAGGCGAGGCCGCCGATCCCGATCAGCCGGTTGATCGAGGACGGGAGCTGATCCATCGACGAGGCGGCATCCGGATGGATGACCATGCCGATCGAGAGCACGAAGATGTTACCGAGCCAGAAGGTCAGGCCAGACAGGAAGCAGATCTTGGCAACGTCGATCGCGTTCAGCCCGTAGTCCGAATAGATCCGGAAACGGATCGCGCCGCCGGTGAAGACGGTCGCGCCGATATTGTGGCCGATCGAATAGGACGTGAAGCTCGAGAGTGCTGCGATGCGATAGGGCACATGCTTCTTGCCGATCGTTCGCAGTGCAAAAAAGTCATAGAACGTCAGCGTGCAGAACGCGAAGACGACGCAGAGCGCGGCCAAGCCGATATTGGCGCGGGGAATCTCGGTCAACGCGGTCAGGATGACGCCGGTATCGATGTGCTTGAGCGTGCGCACAAGCGTCGTGATCGCGAAGGCGATGATGAAGACGCTCGCGGCAACACCGAGCCGTCGCCAGCCGATCCATCTCTTGAAGCCGCGCTTCAGCGCGGTCAGCAGTCCGTGCATTCATCCTCCCGGCGGGGGGCAAGACCGACCCGGCCGGGCGTTGGCCAGTCGGGTGCGATCGTTGCCGAAGACAGGCGTCGATCGCTAGATATGATCCAGCTCATTTAAGGCAAAAACGGTGGCTTGTGCAGCCCTTGACAAGGATAGGTTCTGCGCCAGACCCGCTACTTTTGTCATATGCGGTTCACATCGCTTGCGCGTTAAGCATATGAGTCGGCAGATAGGTCCGGATCGTCCATTCTCATGCCGGCACGGTTTCATATCGTGTCGCCGCCGGCATTGTTCCAGCTCAAGCGCTGCGGGCTTTTTAGGAACGTCGATCCCGGGCGTCCGTTAGCGCCCCATCGGCAATCGAACATGGCGGAATATGCGGCTTTTCCTGCAAGCCGGCGCCTCCGTGTTCCCGAAACCCAAGAGGATCGGAACGATGGGACTGTTCACAAAAGACATCAAGACCATGAACGACCTGTTCGTGCACCAGCTCCAGGACATCTATTACGCCGAGCAGCAGCTCACCAAGGCGTTGCCGAAAATGGCGGCCAAGGCCACCGATCCGCAGCTGAAACAGGGCTTTTTGACGCACCTTGAAGAAACCAGGCAGCACGTCGCCCGCCTGGAGGAAGTGTTCAGGATGCACGGCGCGCAGGTGAAGGCGGTCGACTGCCCCGCGATCGACGGCATCATCGAGGAGGCCGACGAGACCGCGGGCGAAGTCGCCGACAAGGCGGTGCTGGACGCGGCCCTGATTAACGCGGCGCAGGCCGCTGAACATTACGAAATTGTACGCTACGGCAGCCTGATCGCCTGGGCCAAGCAGCTCGGCCGGACCGACTGCGCCAACGTGCTCACCAAGACGCTCGAGGAGGAGAAGGCGACCGACAAAAAGCTGACCACGCTTGCCGAGAGCAAGGTGAATTTGCGCGCGGCGAGCTGAGCAACGAAAGCGCTTCCCCTCTCCCACAAGGGGAGAGGGGAAAGCGCGCCGATTGTCGAGTTGCGCGCACGCACAGCCATCATTCGGTCATTGTCGAAACATGACTTCGTGCTGAAGGCCTATATTCGCATGGGGCTGCAATCGAGGTGCAGCATGCGAGCCAACACCCTCAGATATCAATCTCTCGGGGACGACGCCGGCGCACGGCGCGCCTCGTCGCGCCTTGCGACTTCGCTGACGCTGGCGGCGATGAGCCTCGGCTATGGCGTGGTGCAGCTCGACGTCACCATCGTCAACACCGCGCTCGTTGCGATGGGCAAAACCCTCGGGGGCGGCGTTGCCGAGCTGCAATGGGTGGTCAGCGCCTACACGATCGCCTTTGCCGCCTTCATCCTGACGGCCGGCGCGCTGGGCGACCGGATTGGCGCCAAGCGTGTCTTCATGGCCGGATTTGCCATCTTCACCGCGGCCTCGCTCGCCTGTGCGCTGTCGCCCAACGCCGTCGTGCTGATCGCGGCGCGACTGGTCCAGGGACTGGCGGCGGCGATCCTGGTGCCGAATTCGCTGGCGCTGCTCAACCATGCCTATGCGGACGATCGTGCGCGCGGCCGCGCTGTCGCGGTCTGGGCCGCGGGCGCCAGCCTGGCGCTCACCGCGGGCCCCTTCGTCGGCGGCGCGCTGATCACGCTGGTCGGCTGGCGCGCGATCTTCCTGGTCAACTTGCCGATCGGGCTCGTCGGTCTCTGGCTGAGCTGGCGTTATGCGACCGAGACCACGCGGGCGCGTTCGCGCGAGATCGATCTGCCCGGCCAGCTCGCGGCGATCGGCGCGCTCGGCGCGCTGGCCGGTGCGATCATCGAGGGCGGCGCGCTTGGCTGGGGACATCCCGCCGTGCTCTTCGCCTTCGCGTCGGCCCTGGTGCTGGCCGTGCTGTTTGTCTGGCGGGAGAGCCGCGCCGTGCAGCCGATGCTGCCGCTGTCGCTGTTCGGTCACCGCTTGTTTACGCTGACGACGATCGTCGGCCTGCTCGTCAACATCGCCATCTATGGCCTGATCTTCGTGCTCAGCCTGTACTTCCAGCGGATCAACGGGCTGTCGGCGTGGTGGACGGGGCTCGCCTTCGTGCCGATGATGGGGGCGGTGCTGCCGGTCAACCTGCTGGCCCCGGTCCTCGCCGAGCGCATCGGCGCGTGCCCGACCATCGTCGCCGGCGCCTGCATTTCTGCACTCGGCTGTCTCGGCCTGCTGTGGATCGAGGCCGATACGCATTACTGGATGATCTGCGGGCAGATGATCGCGATCAGCGGCGGGCTTGGGCTGCTGGTGCCGCCGCTCACCTCGACCTTGCTGGGCAGCGTCGAGAAGGCGCGCTCCGGAATCGCGGCCGGCGTCCTGAACGCGACGCGGCAGACCGGCAGCGTGCTCGGCGTCGCATTGTTCGGCGCGCTGGTGGCCTCCGAGGGCGCCTTCATGGCCGGGCTGCACGCCTCGCTGGCGGTATCGGCGGCCGTGTTGCTGCTCGCCGCGGCCGTGATCAGGATCGGCGCGCCTTCGCGGGGATGAACAATCCGAGCGAATGAGCACATCTCCCGTTCACCATTCCCGGAGCCGGAACATAGCCGGTTACCGATCGTCCACCTCTGTCGGTTTGAAGTGCGGGTTGATAGGGGCCCGCAATGTATCAAGTTCTTTACTGTCTCACCGACGAGCATGATTGGCGACTGGTCGCACTGGGCGGCGCGGTGTGCCTGCTCGCGAGCGCCGCGGCGATCAGCCTGTTTCACCGGGCCCGCGCCACGCAGGGCCCGGGACGCCTCGCCTGGATCAGCCTTGATGCGGCCGTCAGCGGGTGCGGCGTCTGGGCGACGCATTTCATCGCGATGCTGGCCTATGGGCCGGGCGGCGCGGGCGCCTACAACATCCCCATCACGATTCTCTCGCTGATCCTTGCGATCTCCATCACCTTCGTGGGCTTGAGCGTTGCGGTCTCGTCCACACGCCCGGTCTGGATCGTCGTCGGCGGTGCCATCGTCGGCGGCGGCGTTGCCGCGATGCACTACACCGGAATGGCGGCGCTGGAGATGCCGGCCCGCGTGGACTGGGTCGGAAGCACGGTGACCGCCTCGGTGCTGCTCGGAGCAGTCTTCGCAGCACTCGCGCTGTTCGTCGCCGCGCGGCGCGACGATCTCTCCCATGCACTGGGCGCGACCGTCTTGCTGACGCTGGCGATCGTCGCGCATCATTTCACCGCGATGGGCGCGGTGCTGCTGACGCCGGACCCGACGCTCGCGATCAGCGGGCTGTCGATCCCGCCGGCCTCGATGTCCTTCCTCACGGCCAGTGCGGCGGTCGCGATCATCGCGATCGCGCTCGTCGCCGCGCTGCTCGACCGCCGCGCCAAGGGCGAACTGGGACGCCAGCAACTGGTGCTGGACTCCGCGCTCGAGAACATGTCGCAGGGGCTGTGCATGTTCGATGCCGAGGGCAAGATCATCCTGTTCAACGAGCGCTACGCCTCGATGCTTCGCCGCACCGACATCGCGCTCACCGGCCGTCTGCTGGTCGAGGTGCTCAGGGAAGAGCAGGCCAAGGGACAGTGGCAGGGCGATGCGGACGAATTCTTCGCGCGCCTCGTCGCCGACGCACGCGAGGGCCGCACCACGACCGACGTCGTCAACCGGTTCGGCCGCTCGATCCGGGTCGTCAACCAGCCGATGCAGGGCGGAGGCTGGGTCGCGACCTTCGAGGACATCACCGAATGGCTGGAGGCACAGGCCAAGATCTCGCACATGGCGCGCCATGACGCGCTGACCGGCCTGCCGAACCGCGTGCTGTTCCACGAGCAGCTCGAGCAGGGACTGCACCGGACGAAGTCGGACGACCAGCTCGCGGTGCTCTGCCTCGATCTCGATCACTTCAAGGACATCAACGATTCGCTCGGCCATCCCATTGGCGATGCGCTGCTCAAGGAGGTCGGCCGCAGGCTCAAGGCTGCCGCCGGCGAGCACGACACAGTGGCCCGGCTCGGCGGCGACGAATTCGCCGTGGTCCAGATCGGACGTTCCGAGGAAGCCGCCGCGCGATCGCTGGCCGGCCGTCTCGTCGAAGTGATCTCGGCGCCCTACGAGATCGACGACCATCAGATCGTGATCGGCGTCTCGATCGGCATCTCGCTGTCGCCGCAGGACGGCAGCAATTCGGACGAGTTGCTGAAAAACGCCGACCTCGCGCTGTACCGCGCCAAGGCGGACGGACGCGGCACCTATCGTTTCTTCGAGACCGGCATGGATGCCCGCGCGCAGGCGCGGCGCCTCCTGGAGATGGATCTGCGCGCAGCGGTGCAACGCGACGAGTTCCAGGCGTACTACCAGCCGATCCGCGACGTCGCCAGCGGCCGTGTCGTCGCCTTCGAGGCGCTGCTGCGCTGGAATCATCCGCAGCGCGGCCTGATCGCGCCCATCAGCTTCATTCCGCTGGCCGAGGAGACCGGCCTCATCGTCCAGCTCGGCGAATTCGTGCTGCGATCCGCCTGCACCGACGCGACCAGCTGGCCCGACGACATCGACGTCGCCGTCAATTTGTCGCCGGTGCAGTTCAAGAGCCCGAACCTGATCGCATCCGTGACCTCGGCGCTGGCCGCCTCCGGACTGAGCGCGAACCGTCTCGAGCTCGAGATCACCGAATCCGTGCTGCTCCAGAACAGCGAGGCGACGCTGACCACGCTGCACGAGCTGCGCGCCATGGGCGTGCGGATCTCGCTCGACGATTTCGGCACCGGCTATTCGTCGCTGAGCTACTTGCGCAGCTTCCCGTTCGACAAGATCAAGATCGACCGCTCCTTCGTCTCGGAGCTGGCGACGCGCGAGGATTCCATGGCGATCATCCGCGCCGTGACCGGCCTTGGCCGCAGCCTCGGCATCGTCACCACGGCGGAAGGCGTCGAAAACGATGCGCAGCTTGAGCTGCTCCGGCGCGAGGGCTGCACCCAGGCGCAGGGCTACCTGTTCAGCAAGCCGCGGCCCGCTTCCGACGTCGCGATGATGCTGGAACGGCCACGGCTGCGCGTCTCGGCGTAAGGGATCAGCCGCGGCGCAGCGCGAAATGCGCGCCGCAGAATGCCATCACGGCGCCGAGGCAGAGGGCGGCAAGCCCGGCCAGCACGCCCGAGACGGTCGGGATCGGGCTCGGCGCCGAGGCCACCTGGCCGGCCCCCGCAAGCAGCAGCACGCCGACCGCGATCAGGAATTGCCGCATGCGCTGCGGAATCTGGCCGGAGACGGCGCTCTGCATCAGGCTTGCGGTGAAATAGCCGCCGGAGAATCCGACGGTGGCGATCAGCCACCACGCGATCGCCGCGCCGGCCGGAATGTACTCGTGCGCGTCGGAGCGCCAGAGGCCGCCGAGGTCGAGCCCGTAGCGCGCGCCCAGCATGTGCACCGCGAGCGCCAGCAGCACGCCGGAGATCATGGCGGCCCCGAGAATCAGGCGGCGCGGAAAAAAGGTCGTCTCAGCCATGTCCCGCTTGTAGGATGGGCGAGGGCGGCCGCGCAAGCGGATCGCGGACGGGATTGATTTCGAGATGCAGGTTTCCGGAGCCGGGGCGGCCACGAGCTACGCCTACAAGGCGTCGCTGATCGGCTCGGCGCATCGCTTCGAGCTGACCGAGGAGGGGCTGTCCTGGCACATCGCCGGACGGTCGGGCCTGTGGCGCTATGACGAGATCTCGGCGATCCGGCTGTCGTTCCGCCCGGTGTCGATGCAGCAGCACCGCTTTCGCGCCGATGTCAGCCACAAGGGCGGCGGCCGCATCGCCATCCTCTCGACGAGCTGGCAGACCGCGGCCCTGATGGCGCCGCAGGACAATGGCTTTCGCGATTTTCTCATCGAGCTCCATGCGCGGATGGCGAAGGCGGGCAGCCGCGCCGAATTGACCGCAGGCCTCGGCCGCAGGACCTATGCGGCGGTGCTGGCATTCCTGGCGGTGCTGGCGGTTGCGATGGCGGGACTTCTGATCCGCGCGCTCATGATCGGCGAATTCGCCGGCGTGCTCTTCATCCTCGGCTTTGCCGCGCTGTTCGTCTGGCAGGTCGGCGGCTTCGTCCGGCGCAACCAGCCGCAGAGCTACAGCTTCGAACAGGTGCCGAGGGCCCTGCTGCCTTAGCTCTGGACGCGCACTACTCCGTCGAGTCGAAATCCTCKTCCTTGGTGCCGAGCAGCGAGACGATCGTGCGCAGGCCGGAATCGAGCTGCTCGAGGGTAGGCGGGGCAAGCGCGAGGCGCACCGCGTTCGGTGCATGGCCATGGGCGACCGCAAAGGTCGAGGACGGCGTCAGCGCGATGCCGCGCCGTGCGGCTGCGGCGACGAAGGTCTGTGAGCGCCAGTGCGGCGGCAGCGTCAGCCAGAGATGATAGGCGCGCGTATCCGCGGCGATCTGGTAGCCGTTGAGCAGCCTTGCCGCGGTCTGCTGGCGGCGCGCGGCGTCGATGCGTTTCAGGCGCGTCAGCTCGGCGACGGTGCCGTCGGCCATCAGCCGCTGCCCGGAGGCGAGTGCGTGGCCGGAGGCGATCCAGCCGCCGGTGCGCACCGCGCTCATCACGCTTTCACGAAGGTGCGGCGGTGTCACGAGGATGCCGAGCGCGAGGCCCGGTGCGACTTTCTTGGACAGGCTGTCGATCACGATGCAGCGGTCGGGCCCGAGCGCTGCCAGCGGCGTGTCGTCGGCGAGGAAGCCGTAGACGGTGTCCTCGATGATGGTGAGATCGAGCTTCTCGGCGACGCGCATGATGTCGGCGCGCCGCGTCGCGTTCATGGTGACGCCGAGCGGGTTCTGGATGATGGGCTGCAGATACAGCGCCGACAGATGCGCCTCGCGATGTGCCTTTTGGATCGCGTCGGGCCGCGCGCCGTGCTCGTCCATGGGAATCGGGACCAGCGTGATGCCGAGCCGCGCGGCGATGCTCTTGACGTAAGGGTAGGTCAGCGCCTCGACGCCGCAGCGCCCGCCCGTCGGGACCAGCGCGGCGAGGGCGGCCGCGAGCGACTGCTTGCCGTTGGCGGTGAAGACGATGTGCTCGGCCTGCGGCGCAAAATCCTTGCGCGCGAGATAGGCCGCCGCCGCATTGCGCGCACTCTTGGTGCCGGTGCTGGTGGAGACGCGCAGCGCGGATTCGAGCGCGTCGACGCGTTCGAGCCCGGCGAGGCTCTTGGCGATCATCGCCCATTGCTGCGGCAATAACGGATAATTGACCTCGAAATCGATCCGAGTATCGCGCGGCTCGCTCAGCGCCTCGACCTCGCGCCTGATGTCGCCGGAGATGAAGGTGCCGCGGCCGACCTCGCCGACCACGAGGCCGCGTCGGAGCAACTCCGTATAAACCCGGCTCGCAGTAGAGACCGCGATGCCGCGGTCATAGGCAAAATTGCGCTGCGGCGGCAGCCGGTCGCCGGGCCTTAACGTGCCGTTAGAGATATCCGAGGCAATGGCATCGGCAAGCTTCACGTACTCGAACTTGGACATTATTGCACCGAGAGCAATGTTTTACTTGCTCCGAGTAGTGTACTGGAGCATTTAAGTTCCATCAAGTTCCGCGATTGAGCCGAGGTGAGCGAGAGCAATCCGACGGCAAATGAGGTGCAGGCGCCCACAAGCGTCCGCGCCAACGGCAGCTGCTTCGCCGCGCGGGACATACGCCGGAGAAGAAACATGACCACCATCTCGCAAACTGCCGGGCGGAGTTTACGCCCCTCGTCGAGCGGATTTTTTGCCACGCTCGCCAATGCCGCCACCACGCTGTTCGACCGCCTGGAGCGCCGCTCCGCCGTCAAGACCCTGAACGAGCTCGACGACCGCGCCCTGCGCGACATCGGCATCAACCGCAGCCAGATCGAGGACGCGGTGTACGGGCAGTTCAAGACCGAGCTGTCGCGGTATCTGTAAGCCCTCTTGTCCCGGACGCGCTGCAGCGCGCAAGCGCTGCTGCGCAGAGCCGGGACCCAGAAGGCTGCAGAGTTCGCTGCGACATGGGCCCCGGCTCTGCAGCGCATCACTTCGCGCTGCGCAGCGTCCGGGGCACGAGAGCGCGGTTTCGGCGCACCAGTATTTCCACACCGTCATTGCCAGCGAAGCGAAGCAATCCAGAATGCCTGTGCGGGGTAGTCTGGACTGCTTCGTCGCAAGCGCTCCTCGCAATGACGGAGCGTGGTTGGCAGCTCGTAGGATGGGTAGAGCGCAGCGAAACCCATCAACACTTCCTTCGTGGAAAGATGATGGGTTTCGCTGCGCTCTACCCATCCTACGCTCCTCGCACGCACGCCTTCGCATCCTCGCGGCTGATCTCGCCCGAGCTTTGCCTCGATGCGTCACCCTCAATGAAAGAGGGCGCAGGGAAGGCCGGGTGCCGGCCGGGCACCCACGGTCCACTGTGCGGAAGGTGGCAGCAAGAATTTGCACAGCGGCATACAGGTGAAGCCAAACATCCGGCCTTCCCTGCGCAGTGGCTTTACGGCTTATGTCGCGCTCTCCCCGGGGAGCGTTGCACTATTGCCCCCGTCGTCCCGCGAGATGACTGATGTACGTGCCCGGTCGGGCCGCCACATCACCGCTGGGACTTGACGCACAGACCCCGGGCGCCAGGACCACACGATTTTGCCGTACGAGAGCCGCACCGGTCGTGTGCGCGACGTCCTTGCTCACGGTTGCCCGCCCTGCAAAACCCTTCGCGCCGATGTGACCCACGTCCACCGCCGCCCGGCCCGCGTTCGTGACGATCGCGATACGCCCCTCTTCCCAAGGGCCGGGTTGCGGCGACGAATACGCTGTTTCCGAATTTCGGTAAAGTGGAATATTTTTCGCGGTGCGCATTGACCGAGGGAATGTGCGTTTTGCCCGTCGGACAACACACGGTCTTGTAGCCCGGATGAGCGAAGCGATATCCGGGATTTCGTTGCGCGAGCGGTCCCGGGTGTCGCTTCGCTCACCCGGGCTACGAATTGTGCGCTCGCTCGCAGCCCTCAGTGCCTCACCACCAGCACCGAGCATTTTGCGTAGCGCACCACGTGGCCGGCATTGGAGCCGAGGAAATAGGTGCGCATCGCCGGCCGGTGCGAGGTCATCACGATCAAATCCGCCTTCATGTGCACGGCTTCTTCCAGGATCTCGTGATAGATGCCGCCCTGGCGGACCACGCTGGAGATGCGCGCCGGCTCGATGCCGGATTCGCGTGCGACGATGGCGAGGGCTTCTTCCGAGGTCTGGCGCTGCTGCTCGTCGAAATCGGCCGGCACGTATTCGGCCAGCATCACCGGCGTCATCGGCAACACGTTGAGCAGCCGTATCGACCCGCTCCAGGTCTGCGACAGCGTGGCCGCGGTCGCGATTGCCGGCTTGGCGAGATCGGTGTCGGCGAGGTCGATGGGCACGAGGATGGACTTGAACATCTGCGCCTCCCTATTGACCAAGCTGGTCAACCGGTCGAGACGGGCGCCCGCGCGTCTCAGGCCGATCGAAGCAGCTTGGGGCTGACGAACAGCACCAGCTTGCCGCGGCGGTAGGCCACGTCGCCCCAATCCTTGACGTCAAAGTCGAAGATCGCAAGCCCCGCGGTGGGCAGGTTGTCGGAAAGCGCCTTGGCGCCGGCCGGATCGCCGCCGCCCATCAGCATCAGGGCAGCCTCGTGCATGCCGGGATTGTGGGCGACCAGCAGCAACTGCTTCGGGTTCGCCGGGGCGGTTGCAGTGCGAATGGAGTCGAGGATCTGCGCGGGATCGGCGCCGTAGAGTTCCGGCAGCACCTCGACCTGCGGCGCTGCGACACGGTCCTTCATCGCCTGCCAGGCGATGTCCCAGGTCTGCCGTGCCCGGACGGCATGCGACACCAGCACGGCATCGGGGAAGGGCGGGTGACTGGCGATCCAGTCGCCCATCTGGGCGGCATCCTTGTGGCCGCGGTCGTCGAGGCGGCGGTCCTGGTCACGGCCGCTCGGCGCGTCAGTCTCGGTCTTGGCGTGACGCAGCAGCATCAAACGGCGCATGGCATTCTCGAATCGTTCCACGTCAGGGATAATCTACAGGCGCCCGTTGAGGACAAGGTGACAAGCGCCCGCACCGTCCTTTAACGCGCGATCAGATTAGGGCAATCCACATCGCGCTTTAAATTCCTGTTTTTTGGGCATGATCCTTGGGAAAACCGCTGCACAGTTTTCCGGATCATGCTCTAAGAAAACGACATGAGCGAGACTTTCACAAGCGTGTCCCAGGAAGAAGCCGGCTTTCGCGAGCGCGTGCGGCTGTCGTTCGATATCGACGCCGATATCTGCGTGATCGGGGCCGGGCTTGCGGGGCTCTCCATCGCGCTGGAGGCGGCCCGGCTCGGGGCCAGCGTCGCCGTGCTCGAGGGCCGCCATATCGGCTGGAACGCCTCCGGCAACCAGCTCGGCACCGTGATGCCGGGCTTTGCGCTGCCGCTCGCCGAGCTGATCGAGCGCATCGGCTTCGAGGACGCCCGCGAATTATGGGCGCTGTCGCGGGAGGGGGCCGAGTTCGTCCGCGCCAACGCCACCGAGGAGAACATGCCGGGTATCGCTCCGAGCGATGGCGTGCTGGAGGTCTCCAACGTCGATGCCGGCGACCGGCTGATCAGCCGGCTGCAGATGCTGAACGAGGATTTCGACACCGAGGTCGAGGGCTGGCAGGTCGATCGCGTCCGCGCGCTGCTCAAGACCGATCACTATTTCCACGGGGTGTATTATCCCAAAGCGTTCCAGGTCGACGGGCGCAAATACGTGCACGGCCTTGCGGCGCTGGCGCGGCGGGCAGGGGCCCGCATCTTCGAGGATACGCCGGTCGTCAGCATCGATCATTCCGGCATCCGCAAGCGCATCGTCACGCCGTCGGCGCGGCTGCGCGCAACTCATATCGTGCTGGCCGGCAACATCCATCTCGGCGCGCCGTTGCGACGGCTGTCCGAGACGCTGCTGCCGGTCTCGCGCTACGCCGGCATCACCGCGCCGCTCGGCGAGCGCGTGCACGAGATCATCGGCTTCAAGGGGGCGGTGATGGATTCCGACGGGGTCGACCATTTCCGCATCGTCGATGGCGACCGCCTGATGTGGGAAAGCCCCGAGACCACCTGGGCCGCGCGTCCGCAGCGCTTTGCAGGCAGCGTCAAGCGGCGGATCCGCAGCATCTTCCCGCAGCTCGGGAACGTCGAGATCACCGACATGTTCGGCGGCGCCACCGGCCAGACCGTGCACGGCATGCCGCAGATCGGCCAGTTGCGCAAAGGCCTGTGGGTGGCGAGCGGGTTCGGCCGCCAGGGCATGAACACCTCGGCCATGGCCGGACAGCTGATCGCGCGCAGCATCCTGTGGGGCGACGAGCGCTGGAAGCTGTTCTCGCCGTTCGAGCTGGTGTGGGCGGGCGGCGCCACGGGCCGTGTCGCCGGCCAGCTGGTCGGGATCTGGGGCAGGGCGAGTTCCGCCGCCGCGGGCTCGCTTGCCCGTTACCGCGAGCGAGCCAGGGTCAAGGACCGGGAGCGCGAGGCGCGTCTTGCCGAAGCCAACCGGGCCGCCGGCACCGGTCCGCGCCGTCCGCCGCCCGGCGTGCGACCGCGGCTGCCGTCACGGCCGGCCCAGGCGGCCCAGAGCGTCCACGGGGAGACGGAACCAGCTCCGCGGGATGATGCCGTCTCGCAATAGACCCGCGAAAAATTCCGCCCGGAAGTGTAACGTCGGCCGTTAGAGCCCGTATCTCAGGGCGTGGACTCCCCGCGCACGGAGAATGAGATGTTTGACCGCCGCATCCTGCTTACGACTGTCGCCGGCCTGTTCGGCCTTTCGGCCTTCCGCTGGCTGACGGGATCCCCGGCCGCAGCCGGCGAAAAGGCCGCGGAAAAGTTCGAGGTGACCAAGACGGAGGCCGAGTGGAGGGCCCAGCTCACGCCGCAGCAATATGAGATCCTGCGCAATCACGGCACCGAGCGGCCGGGCTCCAGCCCGCTGCTCAAGGAGCACCGCAAGGGCGTGTTCGCCTGCGCCGGCTGCGACCTGCCGCTGTTCGCGTCCGACACCAAGTTCGAGAGCGGCACGGGCTGGCCGAGCTTCTATCAGCCGATCGAGGGCAATGTCGGCAAGACCGAGGACCGCACCTACGGCATGCTCCGCACCGAGGTGCATTGCCGGCGCTGCGGCGGCCATCTCGGCCATGTCTTCGACGACGGTCCGAAGCCGACCGGGCTGCGCTACTGCATCGACGGTTTCGGGTTGGTTTTCCACCCGGCGGCGGCGTCGGCGACGTGATGGATTGAGGTTCTCAGGTGCGCAATTGCGCACCGGAGTTCGATGCCTTGCATCGCCTGGGAACGACGATGTTTCCCGGCAATTGTTGCCGGTCCCGGCAATTGTGCCCCGGTCATCGGACCGGGGCCTTTTTATTAAGTCATTGATTTCGTGAGAATACCCGCATTGGCATAGCCCTTGCGACTGTCTCTTCCGACTGCGGCCATGGTCGACCGGCCGCCGAGATCGGATCTGGAGACAAAGTTATGGGTATCTTCGATGCAATGAACACCTCGGTGGGTGGCCTGCAGGCGCAGTCCTACGCGCTGCAGAACATTTCCGGCAACATCGCGAACTCATCCACCACCGGTTACAAGGGCATCGGCACCAGCTTCGTCGATCTCATTCCCGACTCCTCGGTGCCGAGCAAGCAGGTCGCGGGCGGCGTGACCGCCAACGCCAAGGCCACCATCACCACGCAGGGCACGATCTCCGGCTCCACGGTTGCCACCAACATGGCGATCACCGGCGACGGCTTCTTCTCGATCCAGAAGGCCACCGGCGTCGTCGACAACGTCCCCGTGTTCAGCGGCGTCACCTATTACACCCGCCGCGGCGACTTCCAGCTCAATGCCAACGGCAACCTGGTCAACGGCGCCGGCTATTATCTGATGGGCACCACGGTCGACCCGAAGACCGGCAATCCGACCGGCAACGTCGCGACCGTCCTGAAATTCCAGAACAACTTCATTCCGGCCCAGGCGACGACCTCGATCCAGTACGCCGCGAACCTGCCGAGCGTCCCGAACACGGCGGCGAGCTCGACCGCCGCGACCGGCACGCTGCTCGCGGCCGGCGGCCTGAACCCGTCCGATTTCGCCGCCAACCCGCTGATCGTCGGCACGCCGCCGCCGCCCTATACGAATGCGACGGTCTCCGGCGCAGCGGCGACCGGCAATCTGCGCTCGGCCTATACCGCGACGACCGCGACCGGCACGGTGGCGCTGCTGGACAGCGCGTCGGCGGTGGCAACTGGCGCGACGTCACTCGATTCCGGCTCGGGCACGCATCTCAACACCAGTCTGCTCACCAACCTCGCCGGCAAGCAATTGACGGTCAACGGCCGGATCGTCAACTTCGACAACACCGTCTCGAACACTTCGACGGCCGCAGGCCCCCCAGTCGTCACCACGATCGGTCTGAAGTCGCCAACCACCTCGACGATGCAGGACGTCCTCAACGAGATCGCTGCAGGAGCGGGCGTTCCCGCCGCCAACGTGACGATCAACGCAAGCGGTAACATCCAGATCACATCCAGCACCACGGCCGACGTCACGATCGGCGGCACTGCGGCAGGCTTGCTCGGCGTCAGCAGCGTGACGCGCGGCGGCAACGTGCTGTCCACCCCTGCGATCACGAGTGGCACACAGCTCGGCGGCACCGCGCAGCCCGGCGGGGCGGAAGTCCTGTCGACGCCCTTCGTGGTCGGCAACACGATCCAGGTCAACGGCACGGGACCTGCCAATACGATCACCTTCGTGGCCTCCGGCGCTACCCCTCCGAACCAGATCAACATTACCGACTCCATCGCGACCCTGCTCACCCAGATCGACACGCTCAGCGGTGCGAGCGGTTCCTCGATCAGCAACGGCGTGATCACCCTGAACACCGGTATTGCCAATCCCACCCTCACGGTGACCAGCAACAACAGCAGCGCCTTCGCTGCGCTCGGCTTCACCTCGTCCGTCTCCAAGAACCGCGGCGGCGGCGGCACAGCCGGCACCGGCGGCGTGATCGGCAACGACATCGCCACGTTCACCAAGGAATCGATCAGCGGCGGTGCGGTCACCGCCTACAACGCCGCCGGTACGCCGGTGAACCTGCAGCTGCGCTGGGCCAAGACCGACAGCGCCTCGCTGGGCACCGGCCATTCCGACACCTGGAACCTGTTCTATCAGACCGATCCGAATGCGACGGGTACGACGGTCGGCTGGGTCAATACCGGGCAGGCCTTCACCTTCGCCGCCGACGGGTCGCTGACCTCGCCGAGCACGTCGGGCGTCACCATCAACAATGTCACCGTCGGCGGTCAGTCGCTCGGCTCGCTCGCTTTCAACATCTCTCAGGGCGGCCTGACGCAATATGCCAGCACCAGCGGCGCGGTGACGATCAACACCATCACCCAGAACGGCTACGCCGCCGGCCAGCTCCGCTCGGTCGCCGTCAACAACAACGGCCTCGTGGTCGGTACCTTCTCCAACGGCCAGAACCTCGACCTCGCGCAGGTCTCGCTGTCGCACTTCAACGGCACCAACTACCTCAAGGCGCTCGATGGCGGCGCCTATGCCGCGACCGAGCAGTCGGGCCCTGCGATCGACGGCGCTTCGGGCACCATCAGCGGCTCGTCGCTGGAAGGCTCGAACACCGACATCGCCGACGAGTTCACCAAGCTGATCGTGACCCAGCAGGCCTATTCGGCCAACACCAAGGTGATCACGACCGCGAATTCGATGGTGCAGGACCTTCTGAACGTGTTGCGCTGATCGGCGCGTAACGTAACCAAAGGCGGCTAGTGACATGGGTTTGAGTTCAGCCCTCGCCAGTGCGATGAGCGGCCTGCGTGCCAACCAGGCCGCGCTCTCGATCGTCTCCTCGAACGTCGCGAATGCGCAGACGCCGGGCTACGTCGTCCAGACGGCGAACCAGATCGAGGTCACCACCGGCGATTTCGGCTCGACGGCGATGACGACCGGCGTCAGCCGGGAGCTCGACACCTATGTGCTGAACCAGCTGCGCACCGAGACCGGCGGCGGCGGTTACGCCGACCAGATGGCCAACATTCTGAAGCAGCTTCAGAGTGTCTACGGCACGCCCGGCAATGACGGCACGCTCGAAAGCGCGCTGAACAAGTTCACCACGGCGCTGCAGGCGCTGTCGACGAGCTCGGGTGCCTCGTCGGCGCAGACCGTCGCGCTGGGCGCGGCACAGGCGCTGGCGCAGCAGCTCAACGTCGCCACCAAGGGCGTCCAGTCGCTGCGCTCCAACGTCGAGCAAGATCTCGGCACCTCGGCGGCAGCCGCCAACGCGGCGATGCAGAAGGTCGCCGACATCAACACCAAGCTGCAGGGTCTGTCGGCCAACGACCCCTCGGCCGCGACGCTGATGGACCAGCGCGACCAGGCCATCAACACGCTGTCGAAATATGTCGACGTCCGCGTCACCACCGACGGCTCGAACCAGGCCAACATCTACACCACGACCGGCATCCAGCTGGTCGGCGCCGGGCTCGCCTCGCAATTCTCCTTTGCCTCCGCCGGCGCGCTGTCGGCGACCTCGCTCTACAACACCGACCCGGCCAAGTCCGGCGTCGGCGCCTTCAACATCGTGCTGCCGAACGGCTCGAAGGTCGACGTCGTCGCCAACAATGTGGTCTCGTCGGGCCAGATCGCGGCCGACCTCAAGCTGCGCGACCAGACGCTGGTGCAGGCGCAGACCCAGCTCGACCAGCTCGCCGCCACGATGTCGAGCGCGCTGTCGGACAAGACCACGGCCGGCTCCACGGTCTCCGGCCCGCCGGCCGGCTTCGACCTGGACCTCGCCGGCGCGCTGCCGGGCAACACGGTCAACATCACCTATACGGATGCTGCGACCAACACCCAGCGGCAGGTCACGCTTGTCAACGTGACCGATCCAACGGCGCTGCCGCTGCAGAACGCCACCAACGCCAATCCGATGCGGGTGGGCGTGAACTTCTCCGGCGGCATGGGCGCGATCGCCTCCGCGCTCAACACCGCGCTGGCGGGCTCGCATCTGTCGTTCTCCGCCGCACCGTTGCCGGCGACGGCCACGACGCTGCGGGTGACCGACGACAATAGCGGCCTTGCCAAGGTCAATTCGGCCTCGACGTCCAAGACGATCTCGTCGCTGGCCTCGGGCAGCCCGCAACTGGCGGTGTTCACCGACGGCGGGCAGGCGCTCTATACCGGCGCGATCACGGCCTCGGGCTCGCAGATGACCGGCCTTGCCGGACGCATCGCCGTGAACACCCAGCTCGTCGCCGATCCCACGCGGCTGTCGGTCTACAACACCTCGCCGGTGACGCCCGCGGGCGACACCACGCGCTCGGACTATCTCTATTCGCAGCTCACCAATGCGGTGTTCTCCTATTCGCCGACGACCGGCCTCGGCTCGGCGAACCAGCCCTTCACCGGCAGCGTCTCGAACTATTTGCAGCAGTTCCTGAGCGTCCAGGCCAACGCCTCGACCCAGGCGACCCAGTTGCAGCAGGGCCAGAGCGTCGTGGTCTCGACGCTGCAGGCCAAGTTCGACTCGACCTCCAAGGTCAATCTGGACTCGGAGATGTCGAACCTGATCCAGCTGCAGAATGCCTACGCCGCCAACGCCCACGTCATGTCGGTGGTGCAGAGCATGATGAACACGTTGATCCAGGCTCAAGTGTAACAAGTAACAGGGCTCTGAAAGATGTCGATCAGCAGTATCAACTACTCGTCGTCGGTTCTCGGCTCGCAGATCCGCAACATCAATCAGCAGCTCACCGACCTGTCGACGCAGCTCTCGACCGGCAAGCTGTCGCAGAACTATTCCGGGATGGGCACCAACGAGGGCTTCGCGATCGCCTCGCGCGCGCAGCTCTCCAACATCTCCGCCTATACCGACACGATCACCAACGTGAACGTCAACATCAACCTCGCCAACACCGCGCTGCAGGCGCTGACGACGATCCGCAACACGGTGCAGACCGGCTCGGCCAACACCGCGCAGGATCTCAACGTCAACGGACAGACGATCGCGCAGAACACCGCCGCGGCGCAGTTCGGCTCGATGGTCGGCGTGCTCAACACCCAGTCGGGCAACCGCTATCTGTTCTCGGGAACGGCGGTCAACACGCAGTCGGTCGCTGACGCCGGCGACATCATCAACGGCACCACGACGCAGGCCGGCTTCAAGACCGTGATGGCGGAACGCCAGGCCGCCGACCTCGGGGCCAACGGCATGGGGCGGCTGGTGCAGACGCAGCCGACGCCGAGCTCGGTGCAGGTGTCGGAAGACGTCGCCGGCTCGCCGTTCGGGCTCAAGATCAAGGCGGTGTCCTCGACCCTGACCGGCGCGACCGTCACCGGCCCGAGCGGCTCGCCGGTGTCGTTCTCCGTCGATCTCAACGGCAACAACCCGAGCAACGGCGACAAGCTGAGCATCCAGTTCACGCTGCCGGACGGCACCACCGAGCAGATCGACCTGACCGCGTCCTCGGCGACGCCGACGCCGCTCGGCAGCTTCGCGATCGACGCGAGCGTGCCGGTCAATCCGAACAACACCGCGGCCAATCTCAACACGGCGCTGAACACGGCGATCAAGAAGCTCTCGAACACCTCGCTGGTGGCGGCCTCCGCCGTGACCGCCGGCGACAATTTCTTCAATACCGCGAGCTCCGCGATAGGCATGCCCAAGACCAACCAGGCCGCGCCGGCCGCGCCGATCAGCGGTGCGACGGCGCTGTCCGGTACGGGCCCGTCGGACTCGATCTCGCCGGGCTTTGCCGCCGGCGACACCATCACCGTCAACGGCACCACGCTCAGCTTCGTCGCCTCGGGCGCGACCGGCAACCAGATCAACGTCACCGACAGCATCCAGACCCTCCTGAGCAAGATCGACGCGATCACGGGGACGTCGAAGCCGTCGACCGTGCACGGCGGCGCGATCACCATCAACACCGACGATGCGGCGAGCCTGAGCATCACGAGCTCCAATCCCGCCGCGCTCGGCTCGCTCGGCTTCAGCGCGACGCCGGTGACCGCGACGCAGCCGCCGCTGCGCGTCGGCTCCTCGCCGGCGAGCTCGGCGACGACGCTGGTCAACGGCTCCGCCACCACAGTGAAATGGTACCTCGGCAATGACGGGCCAGGCTCGGCGCGCTCCACGGCGGTGGCGCGGGTCGACGATTCCGTCACGGTGCAGTACGGCGCGCAGGCCGACGAGGACGCAATCCGCCGGCAGCTGCAGGCGATCGCCGTGTTCGGGACGTTCTCGACCTCGCCGACCGGGCAGTATTCGGGCGGGCAGGTCTCGGCGCTGAGCCAGCGGGTGACGCAGGCGTTGACCTCGCAGCCCGGCCAGCAGCGCATCGAGGACATCCAGACCGACATCGCGATGGCCCAGAACACGATGAAGGATGCGAGCACACGCCAGACCCAGGCCAAGGCGCAGCTCCAGAGCATCGTCGACCAGGCGGAATCGGCCTCGCCCGACCAGGTCGCGAGCGAGATCCTGGCGCTCCAGAACGCGTTGCAGGCGTCCTACCAGGTGACCTCGAACCTGGCGCAGCTCTCGCTCGTCAAGTTCCTGTAAGGATGCGTTAAGACGCCGTTAACCATGCCTGTTTACCTCTTGGTGAGGATTGCAGCGGGGCGGAGCGGGCGATGTCTGACAGAATGCAGCTGGTGGTGGCGACGCCTTGCTTCGGCGGGCAGGTGTCGAGCATCTATGCGAGCTCGATCTTCGCGCTCCAGCGCGCCGTCCACGGCATGTCCAATCTCGAGCTCAAGGTGCTCCTGCGCGACGGCGACGCGCTGATCACGCGAGCACGGGCCAATCCGGCCGCGATGTTCCTGGACGATCCCGACGCGACGCATTTCCTGTTCATCGACGCCGATATCGGCTTCAAGCCGGAGCAGGTGTTCCGCCTGATCGAATGCGGCGCCGACGTCGTCGCGGGCTGTTATCCCATCAAGCGGGTGAACTGGGACAAGGCAAGGCGGGCGGTCCAGTCCGGCCGCACCGACGTGCCGGCGGCCTCGCTCGACTACGTGCTGGAGATCGAGGACCCCGACCGCATCGTGGTGGTCAACGGCTTTACCCGCGTGCGCTACGCCGGCACCGGCTTCCTGATGATCCGCCGCCACGTGCTGGAGGCGATGTGCCGCCATCCGGACTATGCGAACCTGCAGTTCTTCCGCGAGCACTCGCACGATACGCTGGCCGCGAGCCAGAACCGGTTCGCGCTGTTCGAATGCATGATCGACCCCGCGACCGGCACCTATCTCTCCGAGGACTTCGCCTTCTGCAAGCGCTGGACCGATATCGGCGGGGAGATTTGGGCCGACATCCAGAGCTCGCTCGACCATGTCGGTCCGTCGGTGTTCCACGGCGACATCGCCTCGCAATTCGCGCCGGCGCCCGCGGCGGCGGCCGACGCGGCGTGAGCCATCCGGGATGAGCACCGGCGCATCCCGTCTGCCAGACATCGAGCGGGCGTCCGAGGGCGGCTCGCGCTATCGCCTGCGCGATCTCTTCACGCCGCTGGACACGCTTCTGGTCTCGGGCGGCGATCCGCGCCTGACGCTCGACGCCAGGGATCGCGTCAACGCCTATGGCTGCGCGGCCTCGCCGGAGCCGGAGATCTGGAATTTCGCCTCGTCGACCGCGTCCACGATCTCGCAGTTCGCCTACGACCGCGCCGCGCTGGCACGCGAAGAGCTGATGCACAAATGCCTGTTCGACGAGGTCGAGGTCGCCTTCGACGCGCGCTGCGAGGGCATGCGCGAGGCGCTGCGCGGGCATCTGCAGCTTTCGCCGCGGGTCGACATCGTGTTCTCGCCATCGGGCACCGACTCCCAGCTTCACGCGCTGTTCCTGGCGCGCGCGGTGCTCGGCGCCCCGCCGGTGACGATCGTGGTCGGCGCCGACCAGACCGGCAGCGGCACGGCCCATACCGCGGGCGGGCGCCATTTCAGCACGCTGACGGCGAGCGGCCTTGCGGTGCGCAAGGACGGTGCCGTGGTCGGGCTTGCCGGCGACAGCATCGCGGTGCCGCTGCTCGACGCCGCGGCACCCGGCATCGCGATGCGTGCGGACGCAGATGCTGCAGTAATGCGTGCAGTCGAGGACAGCCTCGCGCAAGGCCGGTGCGTTCTCCTTCACATCATGGATTCGTCAAAACTCGGCTGGCGCGCGCCGAGTGCTGCCTGCCTCGATGAGATCGCGCGGCGCTGGCCGCGCAAGGTTCAGGTCGTCGTCGATGCCTGCCAGGCGCGGCTCGGCCGCCGCCGGCTGCGCTCCTATCTCGACCGCGGCTACATGGTGCTGACGACAGGCTCCAAATTCTTCGGCGGTCCCGCCTTCAGCGGCGCGCTGCTGGTGCCGAAGGGCCTGTCGCGGTCGATCGACCGGATCGGCGCGATCGCGCCAGGTATCTTCGACTATGCCGGCCGCTGCGACTGGCCGATGGCCTGGACGGCGCTGCGCTCGCGCTTCGAGCGCCGGCCGAATTTCGGCCAATGGCTGCGCTGGGAGGCCGCTCTTGCGGAGATCGGCAGCTACTACGCCGTGCCCGGCGCATTCCGCGCCAGGGCGCTCTCCGAGCTCGCCGCCGGCATCGACAGCATGATCGCGCTGTCGCCGTCGCTTCAAGCCGTTCCGAACCCATCGGTGTCGGCCGGCGCGGACGACGAGGAATTCGCGGCCGCCACGATCTTTCCATTCACGCTGCTCCGTGACGGGCAGCCGGTTTCGATCGCCGACACCAGCGCCGTGCATCGTGCTCTCGCGCGCGACATGAACGAGGACATCGACGGCAGCGCGGCGGACCGGCAGGTTGCCGCGCAACGCTGCCTCGTCGGTCAGTCCGTCCGGCTCGAGCGGGCGGACGGCAACCCGCAAGGCGTGCTGCGGCTGTGCGTCGGCGCGCGGCTGGTGACGGAAGCCTGGTCGGCGGACGCCACGCAATCGCAACGCAATCTGCAGCATATCCTCGATCGCATCGCCCATGTGCTGGTGAAGATCGAGCTGCTGCTCAACAGTGCCACGGCTGCGCCGCGGAAGTTTGTGCTCGAGGCCTAAGATGCTGCATTCCGATTCCGCGCCTGTCACCGCGCCAGCCTATTCCGACCGTATCGGCTTTGCGCAGTTGACGCGCCATGCCTTCGAGGGTGGCGACCTGCATCCGCTGCGCGAGCGGCTTTTGGCTCGGATCGCGGACGGGATTGCGGAGGCGGGCGAGGGCCTCGACCTGTCGCTGATCGCGCAGCTTCTCGGCGAGAAGGAGGCCGGCCTCGTGATCCAGACCGAGGTGCTCGCCTTCCATCAATTGTTTCGCACGCCGTGCGGGCTGCCGAAACCGCGCCTGCGCGTGCTCGCGCTCGCGGCCGATATCGACATGGGGGGCAACACCCCGATCGAGTTCCTGCTCGAAGGCTCCGACATCGAGCTGCTGACGCTCTATGTGATCAAGGGCGTCGGCCTGCCCGAGACATTGCCCGATCATGACGTGGCCATCGTGGTCGCCTCCGATTCCGAGGAATGCCGCGAGGCGCTGGCCGTCATCGCGCAGGCCGCGCCGCGCTGGCCGCGGCCGCTGCTCAATCGCCCCGAGCTCATCGGCAATCTCGATCGCGACAAGCTCTATCGGTTGCTCGCTGATATTCCCGGTCTCGATATTCCCGTGACCGCCAACGCGACCCGTGCGCAGTTGATGGCTCTCTCGGAGGGGCAGATCGCTTGCGCGGAGATCACAGGCGAATTGCACTTTCCAATGATCGTGCGGCCACGCGGCACGCATGCCGGCGTCGGGCTTGCGAAGATCGACGACGCGGCCGCGCTCAAAGCCTACCTTGCCGAGCGGCAGGAGCAGGACTTCTTCGTCGCCCGCTTCGTCAACTACGCGAGCCCCGACGGGCTCTTTCGCAAGATCCGGCTCACCATGGTCGACGGCAAGCCTTATGCCTGCCACATGGCGATCGCGGACCGTTGGGACATCTGGTATCTCAACGCCTACATGGCGTTCAGTGAAGAGAAGCGCGCTGAAGAAGCCATCTTCATGCAGGACTTCGATCATGACTTCGCGGCGCGTCACAAGGATCCGCTCGACGAGATGAGCAGGCGCGTCGGCCTCGACTATTTCATCGTCGACTGCGCCGAGAACCAGGATGGCGAGTTGCTGGTGTTCGAGGCCGACAACACCGCCGTCGTGCACAACATGGATCCGCCCGCCGTGTTTCCGTACAAGCCGCCGCAGATGCGCAAGATATTTGCCGCGTTCACGGCGATGCTGTCGCGGCACGCAGCGGGCGAGGGGAGCGCGGCATGAACGAGATCATCCGCAACACGCAAAGCTCGCTCGCGCAGACGTCGCTCGATCCGCAGGACTGGAGCGAATTCCGCACGCTTGCCCATCGCATGCTGGACGAGGCGATCGACGGCATTGCCAACGTGCGTGCGCGCCCGGTCTGGCAACCGATTCCCGATGAGGTCCGCGCGGCCATCAAGTCCGACGTGCCGCGCGAGGCAAGCGATCTCGCCGATGTTTATCGCGAGTTCGCCGAGCATGTCGCGCCTTACGCGACCGGCAACGTTCATCCCGGCTTCATGGGCTGGGTGCATGGCGGCGGCACCGCGGTCGGGATGCTCGCCGAGATGCTCGCCGCCGGCCTCAACGCCAATCTCGGCGGGCGCGACCACATGCCGATCGAGGTCGAGCGCCAGATTGTCGACTGGATGCGCCGCCTGTTCGCGTTCCCCGAGAGCGCGAGCGGCATCTTCGTCACGGGCACGTCGATGGCCAATCTGATGGCGGTGCTGGTGGCGCGCACATCTGCGCTCGGCATGCCGGCGCGGCAATACGGCATCGGCAATGACGGCGCGCTGCTCACGGCCTATACCTCGCAGGCCGCGCATGGCTGCGTCTCCCGGGCGATGGACATCGCGGGGCTCGGGACCGATGCGCTGCGCAAGATCGGCGTCGATGCCGATCATCGCATCGACGTCGCCGCGCTGCGCATGCAGATCGCCGTCGACCGCGAGGTCGGTTTCAAGCCATTCCTCGTCGTCGCTTCCGCCGGAACGGTCGATATCGGCGCGATCGACGATCTCAGGGCCGTCGCGGAGCTGTGCCGCGAAGAAGGAATCTGGTTCCACGTCGACGGCGCTTTTGGCGCGCTCGCGATGTTCTCTCCCGAACTTGCGCCATTGCTTGGCGGCATCGAGCTCGCCGACTCCATTGCGCTCGACTTCCACAAATGGGGACAGGTGCCCTATGACGCCGGCTTCCTGCTGGTGCGCGACGGCGAACAGCACCGGCAGGCGTTCGCGCAGCCTGCGGCCTATCTGAGCCGCGAGGCGAGGGGACTTGCGGCGGGCACGGTCTGGCCCTGCGATCTCGGTCCCGACCTGTCGCGCGGCTTCCGGGCGTTGAAGACCTGGTTCACGCTGAAGACCTACGGCACCGACCGCTTGGGCAGGGTGATCGCGCGAAGCTGCGCGCTGGCGAAATATCTGGAGACGCGCGTGCTGGCCGAGCCGCGGCTGGAATTGCTGGCGCCGGTGAATCTCAACATCGTCTGCTTCCGCTATCGCACGGGCGATGCGGTCAACCGCGAGATCGTCGCCGACATTCAGGAGTCAGGAATCGCCGCGCCCTCGGGCACGACGCTGAACGGCAGGTTCGCGATCCGCGCCGCGATCGTCAATCACCGCACCAGCGAGACCGATATCGATGCGCTGGTCGCGGCCGTGCTGGAGTTCGGCGAACGGCGGAGCGGGGGCGTGATCGACGTCGAGGCGCCGCCGCTCGTGGCGCAATAGCGCGACGCAGGATCGAAAACGACAACGGCCCCGGAGGCGATCCGGGGCCGTTGTCGTTTGCGGAGCCTGGTCGCCCGCGCGGACCGTTGTCAGGCGGCGGTGCTGACGTCGTCCTTGACCGCTTCCACCTTGGGATGAGTGGCCTCGAACTGGTTGCGCAGCTTCTCTTCATAGGCGATCAGCTTGCGGGCCTCCTTCAGCGCCCGGTAGAGGTCGCCGTTCAGGATGTTGTTGTTGATGCCTTCGATGATCGGCCAGGAGCTCGGCACCGCGGTGACGATGTCGCGCACCAGGTTGAAATAGGTGCCGTGCTGGGTCTGCGGATCCGGCGAGATGTACATGAGCTGGACCGCCAGGTAGACGAGCTTGGCGGGCGTATCGGCGGTCTCGGGCGTGAGGATGTCGCGCTCGCGCAGGATCGGCACGTTCTCACCGTCGATCAGCAGACGAGCGCGCTGGTCCGTGTTGGTGATCACGGAATTGCCGACGATGATGCGTTCGTGCGGTTTGAGCTCGACCTTGAGAGCCATTGCCTGTTCTCCATCAACGCTTTCGTAACCGAGCGTGAGTTGCGGCGGATCAGGGTGCAATACTCCCTCAACATTAGTTAACGAGTTCTAAATCGCCGGCATTCGGGCGGAAAAGATCAATCATATCAACGTCGGATTTGCCTGGCGGTGCAGCGCCGGCGGCGACTGGGCCGGCCGAATCACGCGCCGACTGCGCGAAAGCGCCGATTTCATTTCATGTTTCGTTAGAGGTCTCGGCGCCAGGGTCCGACGGTCGCCGGGTCCATCTCGATCCGAGCAGACGCGTAACAGTAGCGTCGTTTACCAGAAAGGTAACAGAGTTATGTCAGGTATCGTCCTCTCCTCGTCGGTTCGTCAGAACCTGCTCTCTCTCCAGTCCACCGCTGATCTTCTCGCCACCACGCAGAACCGTCTGTCGACCGGCAAGAGCGTCAACTCGGCCCTGGACAATCCCACCAACTTCTTCACCGCCCAGTCGCTCGACAACCGCGCCAGCGACATCAACAACCTGCTCGATGGCATCGCCAACGGCGTGCAGGTGCTGCAGGCTGCCAACACCGGCATCACCTCGCTGCAGAAGCTGATCGACTCCGCGAAGTCGATTGCCAACCAGGCGCTGCAGACCACCGTCGGCTACTCCACCAAGTCCAACGTCTCCACCACGATCTCCGGTGCGACGGCGGCGGACCTGCGCGGCACCACGAGCTTCGCCAGCGCAACCGCAAGCAGCAACGTGCTCTATAACGGCACGGCCGGCGGCACCACGGCGGCGAACGGCACCACGACGCTCGGCGCCACGATCGGTGCCTTCACGGGCACGGCGGCAACGACCGGCGCGGGCGGCACCACGCTCCTCGGCGGCACCATCACCCTGATCGCCACCAACGGCACGAGCGCCAGCGGCCTTGCCGGCGTCGCCCAGCCCTCCGACGGCGACACGCTGACCGTGAACGGCAAGACCATCACGTTCCGCGCCGGCGTCGCTCCGGCATCGACCGCGGTTCCGACCGGTTCGGGCCTGAGCGCCAACGGCCACCTCGTCACCGACGGTAGCGGCAACACCACCGTCTATCTGGGCAGCACCGGCACGGCGTCGACGCTTGCGACCGCCGACGATCTCTTGACCGCGATCGATCTGGCCAGCGGCGTGGATACGGCGTCCATCACCGCAGGTGCTGCGACGATCACCAACAGCGTCAACCAGACGCCGTCGAGCAGTGCCGGTACAGGCAAGGTGACCC
>NZ_LVEM01000022.1 GCF_001641335.1 Bradyrhizobium stylosanthis | reverse complement strand
GTGCTGCCCTTTGCGCTGCAGGAGAAGGGGACGTCGCTACGGACCTGCGTCGAGAATTATCGCAAGCTCGCCGAGGGCGAATGCTATATCGACACCGCCTTCCACCTCATCATCTCCGATCCGACTGCGGTCGTGCTCGGGCAGGAACTGCCGGCCCTGGTCAAGGACGGCTATACCTCGTTCAAGGTGTTCATGACCTATGACGACCTCGTGCTCTCCGACAAGCAGCTGCTCGAGGTGTTCGAGGTCGCGCGCCGCGAGGAGGCGCTGGTCATGGTCCATTGCGAGGGCTACGACGCCATCCGCTTCCTCACSAGCAAGCTCGAGCGCGARGGCCACATCGCGCCCTATTATCACGGCACCTCGCGGCCGCAGGCGGTCGAGCGCGAGGCGACGCATCGCGCCATCAGCCATGCCGAGGTGATCGGCGTGCCCATCATGATCGTGCACGTCTCCGGGCGCGAGGCCATGGAGCAGGTGCGCTGGGCGCAGCAGCGCGGATTACCGGTGCATGCGGAGACATGCCCGCAATACATCACGCTGACGGCCGACGACATGAAGGGCCTGAACACGCTGACGGCCGACGACATGAAGGGCCTGAA
>NZ_LVEM01000021.1 GCF_001641335.1 Bradyrhizobium stylosanthis | reverse complement strand
GTGCTGAGTGGCACGAGCGACAGTGCGACGCTGACGAGCACCGGGGCGAACGTCAACATCAACGGCAACTATGCCACGGTGAATGCATCGGGGTCGACCATCGGGGTCAACTCCACCATATCGAGCACGACGACGCTCGTTGGCAGCAACGATACGGTAGGGATCGCCAGCAACCAGTCGACGGTGACGCTGACCGGCAGCAACGAGACGATCACGGTGAGCGGCACCAGTGACGTCGTGACGTCGACGGGCAGCAGCGACATCGTGACGATCAGCGGCACCAGCGACACGGTGACACTGACCGGCGACGGCCATCAGGTGACGGTGAGCGGACCGGGCAACACGGTGACGCTGAACGGGAACAACGAGAGCGTCTCGATCTCCGGCAATGGTACGAGGCTGACGCTGACCGGAAGCGGCGACAGCGTCAACGTCAGTTCGACCAGTGGCAGCACGATCACGACGGCGAGCGCCACGAGCTTCACGATGACCGGTTCGGTCAGCGGGGCGACGATCAACGGCAGCGGCAATACCGTGTCGCTGACGGGGCAGCAGGAGACGGTGACGCTGAACGGCAGCAACGAGACCGTGATCGCGGCAGCAACGAGACCGTGATCG
>NZ_LVEM01000020.1 GCF_001641335.1 Bradyrhizobium stylosanthis | reverse complement strand
GGTCAGCACCGCCGCGTTGCCGGCGGCGTCCATGACGGTGCCGCCATTCAGGGTCAGCGCATTGGCGTCGAGGCTGATGCCGTTGGCGTCATTCTGTCCAGCCTGGATCGTGTAGGTGAACACCAACTGAGTGCTGCCGCTGCCGGAGGCGTAAGCCGCCTGCACCGGCGTGCCGCCGATGTTCAATGCAAGTTGCGGGGTGCCAGTCACCGTGACGCTCTCGCTGAACGTCACGGTGACGCTGGCGACGTCGCCGGCRTTCAGCGTGCTGTTCTGCACGCCCGTCGCGCTGGTGATCGCTTCGCTGCTCACCGCCGGGGCAGCGGTATCGACCTTGTAACTGGCATTGTCGGCCACCGCTGCCGCGGTCAGCACCGCCGCGTTGCCGGCGGCGTCCATGACGGTGCCGCCATTCAGGGTCAGCGCATTGGCGTCGAGGCTGATGCCGTTGGCGTCATTCTGTCCAGCCTGGATCGTGTAGGTGAACACCAACTGAGTGCTGCCGCTGCCGGAGGCGTAAGCCGCCTGCACCGGCGTGCCGCCGATGTTCAATGCAAGTTGCGGGGTGCCAGTCACCGTGACGCTCTCGCTGAACGTCACGGTGAGTGCCAGTCACCGTGACGCTCTCGCTGAACGTCACGGTGACGCTGGCGACGTCGCCGGC